>NZ_CP036491.1:0-4502190 GCF_004328515.1 Bacteroides sp. A1C1 | reverse complement strand
TATTCTATCGGTGAATTTTCTGTCTTTCCTATATAAACAACACTTAAACCTTCATTTAAAACCTTGTATGCTTCATTCAAATCGTTTAAAGATGTGATTCCAATTCCCTTAATAGACAGTAATGCACTTAATGAGGGAAGCTCCATCTTAGCTTGCCCACTATCTGTTTTTTCCCCATACACATACTTCATACTTGTGACTACCGGAAACTGGTTCATTGCTATATCCTGCTTCTCTGCCATATCTTCCTTACATTTAAGGGGCAAATCTTCCGGATTATGAAAACCTATTATCTCATATTTTATTTTTTCGTAGATATTTTATTACTTTCTCGCAAAAAACAGCTATGAATTACGGTTACATAAGGGTTAGCAGCGAAAAACAGACCGTTGAAAATCAGCGGTATGAGATTATGCAATATTGCAAGCGTAAGGGGCTTGTTATTGATAGATGGATTGAAGAGAGTGTGAGCGGTGCCAGGCATCCTAATGTGCGAAAGTTAGGTAAGATATTGCATAAAATAAATAAGGGAGATATTATATATGTTACAGAGTTATCAAGACTTGGACGCTGTGCATATATGGTTATAGCTATTATATCTCATTGCCTCATGGCCAATGCCAGTATTATTGAAATACGGGATGATAAGTTGGTAAAGGATGACTCAGATTCTGTTCAGGATACATTCTTCAAGGTTCTATTCGCCCAAAAAGAGCGGGAAGACATATCTCGTCGAACCAAAGCAGGGCTTGCTCGTCGTGTGGCTGAAGGCCTGAAATTAGGCCGGCCATCTGGTGGAAAGAATTCGCATTACAAGCTTACAGGAAAGGAACCTCTCATTAGAACTATGCTCGAATATGGTTATTCAAAGGCAGCCATCTGTCGTAAGCTTAAATGCAATCCTAAAACATTGGATGACCATTTGCGGAGAATGTCAAAAAAATAATGTCCTTTTTGAAGGCTACATCCATATCTATCTTTGCATTGACATTCTGTGTCAGTGGAAAATCCCGAATTGGCAGCATGTTTGACATAGGCTTACTTACTTTTGTGGTTGTCTGACAATTTGATGGTTATAAATAAAGTAATAAAATGGGTATGAATGATTGGGTTATGCTGGTGACCGCACTCGGTGGCATCGAGGGCATCAAGCAGCTTATTAAGTGGTGGATGTCGCGCAAAACCAATGCGCGTATTGAGGACGCACATGCTGATGTAGAGGAGTTCAAGGCATTACGGGAGTACAACGAGTTCCTGCAGAAGCAGCTTTCGGAGAAGGAACAGCGGTTTGTGGAGCAGACTGACCGGCTCCGTAAGGCACAGGATGAGCTGTTTACACTGAAGGAAACTAATTCTGACTTGAAACTGGAACTGGCACTGAAACGGTGTGAGAGAAAGAAGTGCGGTGATAGAGAACCGCAAAATGGGTATTAATTGAATAAGGAGGAAAATTGAAATGGCGAATGTGAATCAACTTGCACCGTTTATCCTAAAATGGGAAGGCGGTTTCGTGAATGACCCGGCAGACCTTGGAGGTGCTACAAATATGGGTGTGACTATCGGTACGTGGAAGTCATGCGGCTATGACAAGGACGGCGACGGTGATATAGACGTAGATGACCTGCATCTGCTTACCCGTGAGGATGTCGTTAAACGGGTGCTCAAGCCGCATTATTGGGACAGATGGAAGGCTGACGATATTAAATCGCAATCAGTTGCTAATATCCTTGTCGATTGGGTGTGGGCATCCGGTGCACACGGAATAAAGATTCCTCAACGTTTGCTTGGTGTTACTGTGGATGGAATAGTAGGTCCTAAGACACTTGCTGCGGTGAATGCCAGGAACCCGCGTGAGTTGTTCGACCAGATCAAGATTGCACGGTTCGATTTCATCGAGGATATATGCAAAAAACGTCCGGCGAACAATAAATTTAAGAGAGGTTGGATGAATCGGATTAATGATTTGAGATTCGAGGAATGAAAAAGTTACCGTGGATATTAATTGTACTGCTGGCAATTGCTTGTATAGTGGTTTGGTTCCGTCCGCATGAGCAGCCTCCGGCTGAAGTTCGTGTAGAGACGAAGATAAAGACGGTTGTCAAGGTAGATACGATGCTTATCTCTGCACCGATGGCAGTATTCTGGCGTTTCGTGCCGGATGATACGACACGGATAGGTGATACGCTGCTTCATCGCCGACAAGTAGTGTATTCAGACAGCTCGTATCGGGCTGTGGTGAGCGGATATGTAGACCCTCGGCTGGATAGTTTACAGATATTCCCAAGAACTGTGTATCAGACAGTGACGAATGACGTCTATCATCCGGTTCCCATCAAGTCGAAGAAGAAGCGTTGGGGATTAGGGTTGCAGGTAGGATATGGCTATCCGGGTGGTTTTTATGTCGGTGGTGGGGTGAGTTATAATTTGTTTATGTGGTAGAAAAAACATACCTTTGTTGCTGTAGTAGTTTTACTTATCATTCATTTGATAAGTGGCCCCGGCTTCCGTCGGGGCTTTTTATACAAGAAATGATTCGTTAAAAGTATTCCAGTGCCTACTTTCTTTTATATCTAAGTTGATATAAGCTCAGATATGATTATCTGAAAGTAAGAACAAATAATAATAGTATTAGATATGAAACAGAGAAGAAATAGGTCTGAGTCCAACTATAAACGTGCAAAGATTAATTCGTGGTGCAGGCTTTTAGAAAAGGATTTTGATTGGGATTATACGTTTTTATTGGAAATAGAGCGCAAGAAAATAATAGAAATGTATGAATACTTTAAAAAGTGTACGCGTTCGGATAAAATGCCTATAGTGGCAAGAGACTTGCAACTTTGCATTGGCCTATTGGATATTGTGCTCGAAAAGGATAATTTGCAGTTGGAATTTTCAGGAATGAAGACTATGCGTAGAGATGACGGTATGTATGAAATGGTAGAAAGTCCGCATATAATAGCTTGTAGGAATCTATACATTAACACTAAAAATGCATCAAGGTTCTGCCTATTTAATTTCCCGACAGATGATTATGATATTGAAATTATTCATAAAGAGGAATTGAGAAGATATAAGGCGTGGTATCTATATAATAAAATCAGAACTTACAAGTTGTTTTCTTGGTGGGATTAGGTAATAGGCATCCATCATTCTTACATCGTAAGGTTTTGATAGGTAAAGCAGTCCAATAAGCGACCTTTTTTCTTTGGCTTCTCTCTGCTATGATTTATCTTTGCAACAAAAAAATATGGCATACAATTATGACGAAGAAAGCGTGAATGCCTTAATGAAATGGGCTGAGAACGCACAGTTACCCAAGGAGGTTAT
The DNA here is from genome assembly GCF_004328515.1 of Bacteroides sp. A1C1. NCBI lineage: Bacteria > Pseudomonadati > Bacteroidota > Bacteroidia > Bacteroidales > Bacteroidaceae > Bacteroides > Bacteroides sp. A1C1. The sequence continues at coordinate 4,498,863 of NZ_CP036491.1, read as the reverse complement.
GTTAAGTGAGGCAGAACATATTTTTGATACCTCCATGTATGTTAATGCGAATATCTGCGATATTAAGCAGCATTATCCGGATGCATTCTATAACCCGGCTATTGACCGGTTATATAGGTTGAAGGAGCATATGGAAGATAATATGTAGGACTGTAGGAGCGTAGGAGACCAATATTAGCCTCCTACATTATTTATTATCTACATATCGGGAAAATCCTCTTGTATCAGGGAGCTTTTTACCCCGAATCTTTTTTGCAAGTATCTCTCTGTAGTAGTAATTGATTTATGCCTGAAGTGCTTTTGTATTTCCCATGTATTAACTCCTGCATTGACCAGTTTTACTCCACCGGTATGTTTGAAGCTGTAAAGTTTGTATCTTTTGCTTAATCCCAGTTTATCCCTGATTCTGTCAAATCTATATCTGAAAGTATTTTTCCCAAGTCTGTGTTTTCCTGGCTGGCCGTCTCGAGAGAAAAGATACCAGTCTTCCGGATAGTTGCCTATCTTCAGCAGGTCATCAAGAACTTCATAAAGCTGCCTTGGCATATTGACTGTTTCTGTCAGTCCGTTCTTACTGATATCCTGACGGATGGTAATGGATGCTGTCTCCAGATTGATGTCACGTATCTGCAGATACAAGCATTCTTTCGGGCGGATTGCACAATAGTATTCAAGCTGACATAATAGCAGGAGTTGCGGGTCGTGCTCTCTCATATAGCCAATCAATATATTTCGGATCTTGTCTGGAATTGGGCTTGCCGCTTCGTCTCTTTTCTCGCCAAGATTAGGTATATTGGTGACCGGATTAGCTACAACAAGCTTTTTGTGTAGTAAGTAATCGAAAAAAGTATGCAATAACTGCTTGTATTTCAATACTGTCCTACGACTGACATGTCCAGTTCCGACTATGTGATAAAAAAAATTGTGTATATGTTCTTCTGATATTACACGCACGTTCTTGTTTGCCAAGGACCCCGCTTCCACCCATTCACAGAAGATCCTCAGTTTGGAGCAGTAAGTCTGATAGGAGGAATGCGCAAGTTCGGCTTTTTTCAGTTGGAGGAATTCTGAAATGTGCACTCTGATGCTGACGGCACCCTTGCTGTTATTGCCCCATCTGTTGACCATGGCCTGATACATAAGCTCGTCTTGATAGGTAACATGGTTTTCAGCGAACGGATCCTCCCCACTGTTGAGCTTGTTTTTGATTGTAGATATCACTTTCTCGGCATGGGCACGCCTGGCACTTTCCGTTGCCAGTTCCGCAAAGCCCTCATAATGCCGAAACCGCTTCATCTCCCCGGTTTGTGGATCCCTCAAGGAATATTCCACATACCATTTTTTTGTTAGATCTCCGCCACAATCCTTTAGCTTGGGCAGGATAAATACAGATTTCTTTCTTGCCATTTTTGCTGTTTTTTTGAATTAAGGGTGATGATTTACTAACTCAATAGACAGTTAAATAGACAGTTATTTTTGTTGGACGCTTCCATATACAAAAATAAGTTGTTGAAAATCAACAACTTATTCATTTAAGTCGGGGTAGCGGGATTCGAACCCACGACCCCCTGCTCCCAAAGCAGGTGCGCTAACCGGACTGCGCTACACCCCGAATGCTTTACTTCTGAAAAGCGAGTGCAAAGGTAAAAACAATTCTGATACCAACCAAATATTTAGGCAAGTTTTATGCAATTAAAATTACATTTTCAGATAGAAATCTTTCGTTAAAGCTACATATTCAGGGGTAAACTCATTGTGATTCATCTCAATACAGAGTTTCTCTTCTCTACACTCTTTTGCTTCAAAACCAAAGTTCAGCAATACCCGTCTGCACGGTTTTCCGGGTTTGGTGAAGACTTGCACACGATGCAATGGAAACAACTTATGGTTCCAAGCTGTATCCACAACCGTTTTTTCAGCTTCCGCTGGAATAATGATGCTTACGACTCCTTGCTCTTCAAGCAAAGATGCCGAACGACGAAATAGTAAATCGTAATTCAAATTGCCCGCATGCCGTGCTGTGCACCTTTGTTCGTCAGGACATTTCAACGCATCTATAAAATAGGGAGGATTGGAAATGATGAGGTCAAATCTGTTTTCCGGCTGATAATCTCGGAAATCATGACATATGACCTCTACTCTACCGGCCCATGGAGAGTGAGATACATTTTCTGTGGCTTGTCCGGCTGCAGCTGCATCTATTTCGATTGCAGTAATCCGGGCATGCGGATTCCTTTGTGCTAACTGTAAGGCTATTAATCCGGTACCGGTTCCAACGTCCAGTATACGCTTCGCTTTGTCTGCCGGGGCCCATGCCCCAAGTAGTACACCATCTGTGCCGACCTTCATGGCGCATTTATCATGAAATATGGTAAATTGTTTAAACTTAAAAGATGATTTCGGCATGTTTATCTTCTTTAATTGGGCTCAAAAATAATCAAAACCTGCATATTTGTCATAAAATTGGCACTGTTTTTGTCTTTTTAAAGGATGAGAATGTCTATTTATGAAGAAATAGCTTAACTTTGCAAGCGCTTTATTGGCCTGCCAATATGACATAAACTAAAAAGAAAGAAATGAAGAAAAGAAATTACCTGAGTGATGTCGAAGATAGAAGCGGAAACGCTTTCTCTGTAATTGCTGATTTTGAGGGGAATGAGGAACAATTGATGGACATTGAGGTAGAAGAGGTTTTACCGATATTGCCTCTTCGAAATATGGTATTGTTCCCTGGGGTGTTTATGCCGGTATCTGTAGGAAGGAAATCTTCCCTCAAATTGGTGCGTGAAGCAGAAAAGAAAAATTCTTATATAGCTGTTGTATGCCAAAAGGTGGCTGAAACAGAGACACCTCTGCTTGAGGATTTACATACCATCGGTACAGTTGCCAAGATAGTACGTGTGCTTGAAATGCCAGACCAGACAACTACCGTCATTCTGCAAGGCTCCAAACGTATGGAACTGAAGGAGATTACGGATACGACTCCTTATCTGAAGGGACGGATAGCTACGCTGAATGAAGAACTTCCGGAGAAGAATGACAAGGAGTTCCATGCATTGGTAGAGGCGTGTAAAGACTTGACAGTACGCTACATCAAGTCATCCGATATGTTTCCGCAGGATTCGGCATTTGCCATCAAGAACATTACCAATCCAATGTTTTTGGTAGACTTTATCTGTACGAACCTGCCACTTAAGAAAGACGAAAAGATAGAACTGCTCCGTATCGACTCTTTGCGGGCGCGTACTTACCGCCTGCTCGAAATTCTGAATCGTGAAGTGCAGCTTGCCGAAATCAAAGAATCTATCCAGATGCGTGCACGCGAGGATATAGACCAGCAGCAGCGTGAGTATTTCCTGCAGCAGCAGATTAAAACCATTCAGGATGAGCTGGGTGGCGGCGGTCAAGAGCAGGAAATAGAGGAAATGCGTAAGAAGGCGGAGACCATCAAATGGAATGATGAGGTGAAGGCTACGTTCCTAAAAGAGGTGGATAAGTTGGAACGCACCCATCCCCAGTCTCCCGACTACAGTGTGCAACTGAACTACCTGCAGACAATGCTTAGTTTGCCGTGGGGCGTTTACACTACGGATAATCTGAACCTTACCAATGCGGAAAAGACATTGAACAAAGACCATTATGGTTTGGAGAAGGTGAAAGAACGTATTTTGGAACATCTTGCCGTATTGAAGCTGAAGGGCGATATGAAATCCCCCATCATCTGTCTGTATGGCCCTCCGGGTGTGGGAAAAACCTCTTTGGGACGTTCCATTGCGGCTGCCTTGAAGCGTAAGTATATCCGTATGTCGCTGGGTGGCGTGCATGATGAAGCCGAGATTCGCGGTCACCGCAAGACATATATCGGTGCCATGCCGGGACGGATTATCAAGAATCTGATAAAGGCAGGTTCCTCCAATCCGGTATTTATTCTGGATGAAATAGATAAGGTGAGTGCCGACCGCCAAGGAGACCCCTCCTCTGCCCTCCTCGAAGTGCTCGACCCGGAACAGAATACTACATTCCATGATAACTTTCTGGATGTGGACTATGATTTGTCTAAAGTGATGTTCATCGCTACTGCCAATAATCTGAATACCATCCCCGGACCGTTGTTGGACCGTATGGAGCTGATTGAGGTAAGCGGCTATATCACGGAAGAAAAGATTGAAATTGCTCGCCGCCATCTGGTTCCGAAGGAATTGGAGGCAAACGGTATGAGAAAGAATGATATCAAGATTCCGAAGAACACTCTGGAAGCCATTATAGAGAATTATACTCGTGAGAGCGGTGTGCGCGAACTGGAAAAGAAAATCGGAAAGATACTCCGTAAATCTGCACGCCAATATGCTACGGACGGTTATTTTGCGAAGACCGAAATCAAACCGGGAGACTTGTATGAATTTCTGGGGGCACCCGAATATACCCGTGACAAGTATCAGGGTAATGAGTACGCAGGAGTAGTGACCGGTCTGGCGTGGACTGCCGTAGGTGGTGAAATACTTTTCGTGGAAACCAGCCTGAGCCGTGGTAAGGGTGGACGTTTGACATTGACCGGCAATTTGGGTGATGTAATGAAAGAGTCGGCCATGCTGGCATTGGAATACATCAAGGCGCATGCCTCTCTGCTGAATCTTGACGAAGAGATTTTTGATAACTGGAACATCCATGTCCATGTGCCCGAAGGCGCCATTCCGAAAGACGGTCCGTCTGCCGGTATCACGATGGCTACCTCCCTCGCTTCTGCCCTCACCCAGAAAAAGGTGAAGGCTAATCTTGCCATGACGGGAGAGATAACACTTCGCGGTAAGGTACTTCCGGTAGGAGGCATCAAGGAGAAGATACTGGCTGCCAAGCGTGCCGGTATCAAGGAGATTATCTTGAGCGACGAGAACCGCAAGAATATAGAAGAGATACAGGATATATATCTGAAAGGACTGACTTTCCACTATGTGAAAGATATTAAGGAAGTGTTTGCCATTGCGCTGACTGATGAAAAAGTAGCCGATGCCATCGACTTGTCCGTAAAGAAAGAAAAGACTGAAAAGAAAGAAGAATGACATTCGAGTTACAATATACAGACAGCAAGACCAATGCACGTGCCGGACTGATTACTACTGACCACGGGCAGATTGAGACACCTATCTTTATGCCGGTAGGTACAGTGGGAACAGTGAAAGGCGTGCATCTGCCCGAATTGAAAGAGGACATAAAGGCGCAGATAATATTGGGTAATACCTATCATCTTTATCTGCGTCCGGGACTGGAAGTGATAGAAAAAGCCGGTGGACTGCATAAGTTCAACGGCTTTGACCGTCCTATGCTGACAGATAGTGGCGGCTTCCAGGTATTTTCGTTGTCCGGTATCCGCAAGTTGCGTGAAGAAGGTGCGGAATTCCGTTCACACATCGATGGTAGCAAGCATATCTTTACACCGGAGAAGGTGATGGATATAGAACGGACTATCGGTGCAGACATCATGATGGCCTTTGATGAATGTCCTCCGGGGAATTCGGACTACGAATATGCCAAAAAATCACTGGGATTGACACATCGCTGGCTGGACCGCTGTATCAAGCGTTTCAACGAAACAGAACCGAAGTACGGTTATCAGCAATCCTTATTTCCCATTGTGCAGGGGTGCGTCTATCGCGACCTCCGCGAGCAGTCAGCAGAGTTTGTTGCCTCTAAAGGTGCTGACGGTAATGCCATTGGTGGTCTGGCTGTGGGCGAGCCTGTAGACAAGATGTACGAGATGATTGAGTTGGTGAACGGGATTCTTCCCAAAGACAAGCCTCGCTATCTGATGGGAGTCGGGACTCCGGTAAATATCCTGGAAGGCATTGAACGCGGTGTCGATATGTTCGATTGCGTGATGCCTACCCGAAACGGACGCAATGGCATGCTGTTTACCAAGGACGGCATCATGAACATGCGCAACAAAAAATGGGAAATGGATTTCTCTCCCATTGAAGCGGATGGCGCCTCTTACGTGGATACCATGTACAGCAAGGCATACTTGCGCCATCTGTTCCACGCACAGGAGCTGCTTGCCATGCAGATAGCATCTATCCACAACTTGGCTTTCTACTTGTGGCTGGCGGGCGAAGCACGTAAGCATATCATTGCAGGCGACTTTGCTACCTGGAAACCGATGATGGTGAAACGCGTATCGACAAGATTATGAGAAAAATGAACTGGAGGATATGGAAGAATATAAAGCTGCCGAGAGGTAAATTCTTGAAGCGGCTGGACTGGTACATCATTAAGAAGTTCTTAGGTACGTATGTCTTTGCCATTGCATTGATTATCTCCATTGCAGTGGTGTTCGACTTCAACGAGAAGATGGACCGCTTCATGTCTCATGAAGCGCCGTGGAATGCGATTGTCTTTGATTATTATCTGAACTTCATCCCCTACTTTGCCAATCTGTTCAGTCCGCTGTTTGTGTTTATCGCTGTAATCTTCTTTACTTCCAAACTGGCAGAGAACTCGGAAATCATCGCCATGTTCTCTACGGGAATGAGTTTCAAGCGTATGCTGCGTCCTTACATGGTGTCTGCGGCAATCATTGCGGTAGTGACGTTCTGCCTCGGATCTTATGTCATCCCCAAAGGTAGTGTGACACGTATTAATTTTGAGGACAAGTACTACAAACCTCGTAAGGCGAATACGGCACGGAACATCCAGCTGGAAGTGGATTCGGGGGTAATTGCCTATATCGAACGTTTTGAAGACTACAGCAAGACCGGTTATCGCTTTTCTTTGGACAAGTTCAATGACAAGCAACTGGTTTCCCACCTTACAGCCCGTTCCATTACCTACGACACGACGGCCGTGCATAAGTGGAAAATCAAGGATTATATGATTCGTCAGATGGATGGCATGAAGGAGAGTATCATAAAAGGAGGTCGCATAGATACCACTCTGTTCATGGAGCCTGCCGACTTTCTGATTATGAAGAATCAGCAGGAGATGCTGACCAGCCCTCAATTGAGCGAGTACATCAGCAGGCAGCGGCAACGCGGCTTTGCCAATATTAAGGAATTTGAGATAGAGTATCACAAACGCATTGCCATGTCGTTCGCCTCCTTTATCCTGACGTTGATAGGAGTGTCTTTGTCTTCCAAGAAAACGAAAGGCGGAATGGGATTGCATTTGGGTATCGGCTTGGCATTGAGTTTCTCTTATATTCTGTTTCAGACCATTGCTTCCACATTTGCCGTAAACGGTAACATGCCTCCAGTCATAGCTGTGTGGATACCGAATATAATGTATGCCTTCATTGCATTCTATTTATATAGGAAAGCGCCGAAATAAGCATTCTAAACCTCTACTTCAGTCTGCTCAAGTTGAGGTTTGGCGTACTAAAGTAGAGGTTTAGGATGCTTGTCTCCGGAAGTCCATTAAAATAAGAAACCCCTCCCACTCTTGCGTTCTACAAGTGTGGGAGGGGCTTTTTGTTGTATTCATTTTCCTCTTTTGTTTTGTTCCCTTTTTTGCCGGAAAGAGACGCCGGTTTCCAGAGAACACCCTCACTTTCGTCTTACTGGTTCTTTAAGTTGCTGTTGTATGCACCGGGCATCAGCAAGCTTAATTCAAGTAAGCGGAAAGTTCTGCAGCAGAGATGTTTTTGGCAATAATTACACCATTATCATCCAGTAAATAGTTAGTGAATCCGCGGCCCAAGCGATACTTTTTAAAGAGGCCGGAATATTCGCCTTTAGTTTCCACGAAACAAGTGGGCGTAACTATTTGGTCCTTACGGATGGTTTCTTCAAAGATTGACTGATACTCATCGAATGAAACTGAAACCATCTTCACATTGTTGTGGGCAGTAGAGCGAAGCGCATTGCTCAAACTTGCGTTCTGCATCCGGGACTGCGCGTCGTAACTTGCCCAAAAGCTGAGCAACACATACTTTCCTTTCAAATCGGAAAGGTCGGTTTGGGATTGCTCTGCTGACATGGATTGGATTTTGAAATCCGGGGCCATGTCACCCACATTCAAACCTCCGGTAGGTTTGTCTTTTTCTACAAAAGAAGTCAAGGAACTTATTAGTAATACAACAAAAATCCATTTTGCATATTTCATGCGGCACGGTTTTGGTTAATACTATCCGGGACTGTCCTTCAACAGTGATTTCTTCCCGGAACATCGTCTTCTCAGAGCTTGAAATGAGTAGAAACCCATTGATATTCAAAGCTTTTAGTTCTGAAATCGGCTGCAAAGGTAAGTAATTCTTAAACAAACTTCCAAATAAACAAGCATTTTTCTCACTTTTTAGAGTCATATTTTTATGTTATTTAGCATAAATAGCGGGAATTTTCCTTACTTTTGTAGTCTATTATTCTATCAAAAAGATGATTTATGCAACCATTGAACACTGAACTCATCCTGATACGTATTACGGGTGAAGACCGTCCGGGACTGACAGCTTCCGTGACGGAAATTCTGGCCAAATATGATGCTACTATTCTTGATATTGGTCAAGCAGACATTCATAATACTCTTTCATTGGGCATTTTATGCAAGACGGAAGAACAACATTCGGGGTTCATTATGAAGGAACTGCTTTTCAAGGCTTCCTCCCTGGGAGTGACTGTCCGTTTTTACCCTATTACTGCCAAAGAGTACGAGGATTGGGTGAATATGCAGGGAAAGAACCGCTATATTCTTACTTTATTGGGGCGCAAGTTGTCTGCCCGTCAAATATCTGCTGTGACCCGTATTCTTGCAGAGCAAGGCATGAATATCGATGCCATCAAGCGCCTTACAGGACGTATTCCGCTGGACGAATGTGAATCGCGTACACGCGCCTGCATCGAATTTTCCGTTCGGGGCACTCCGAAAGACCGCATTGCCATGCAAGAACAGTTGATGAAACTGGCAACCGAACTGGAAATGGATTTCTCTTTCCAGTTGGACAATATGTACCGCCGGATGCGTCGCCTCATTTGCTTCGATATGGACTCTACTCTGATTGAAACGGAAGTGATTGATGAATTGGCCATACGTGCAGGTGTGGGCGACCAGGTAAAGGCTATTACTGAGCGTGCCATGCGTGGTGAGATAGATTTCATTGAGAGCTTTCGCGAACGAGTGGCTTTGTTGAAAGGATTGGATGAGTCCGTGATGCAGGAAATTGCAGAGAATCTTCCCATTACGGAAGGTGTGGATCGCCTGATGTATGTTTTGAAGAAATACGGTTACAAGATAGCTATTCTTTCGGGAGGGTTTACCTACTTCGGGCAGTACCTCCAGAAGAAGTACGGTATAGACTATGTGTATGCCAATGAGCTGGAAATAGAGGATGGCAAACTGACCGGTCGCTATCTCGGTGATGTAGTTGACGGTAAGCGTAAGGCGGAGTTGCTGCGTTTGATAGCTCAGGTGGAAAAAGTGGATATTGCGCAGACTATTGCTGTGGGCGACGGTGCCAACGACCTGCCCATGCTGGGAATTGCCGGCCTTGGAATCGCTTTTCATGCAAAGCCCAAAGTTGTTGCCAATGCTAAGCAATCCATCAACACCATCGGCTTAGATGGCGTACTTTACTTTCTGGGATTTAAGGATTCATACATTGATATTCCCCGTTGAAGGCAGATGCTTGAAACAAATTTGCAAGTCCTTGAGATAATTATTGTCCCAAGGGCTTATTTTTTTACTGTAAGAGTCTATTTTATAAGTCTTTTTCCTATCTTTGTACGCAAATTTAAAAGAGATACATGAAGTTTTCAGAACTACATTTAAATGGCAATGTGCTGGAGGCACTGGATGCCATGCGCTTTGAAGAGTGCACCCCCATACAAGAAAAATCAATTCCCGTCATACTCGAAGGTCGAGATTTAATAGCAGTGGCACAAACCGGAACGGGAAAAACTGCCGCATATTTGTTGCCTATATTGAACAAGCTCTCAGAAGGCGGACACCCTGCCGATGCCATCAATTGCATTGTCATGGCTCCTACCCGCGAGTTGGCGCAACAGATAGACCAACAGATGGAAGGTTTCTCTTATTTCATGCCGGTTTCCAGCGTGGCCGTGTATGGCGGTAATGACGGAATACTGTTCGAGCAGCAGAAAAGAGGGTTGACACTGGGTGCTGATGTCGTTATTGCTACCCCGGGGCGTTTGATAGCCCATCTTAGCCTTGGTTATGTAGATCTTTCCCGTGTCTCTTATTTTATTTTGGATGAAGCAGACCGGATGCTGGATATGGGATTTTATGACGATATTATGCAAATTGTCAAATTCCTTCCTAAAGAGCGGCAGACAATCATGTTCTCTGCCACCATGCCTGCTAAGATACAACAGTTGGCTGGTAACATTCTGAACAATCCTGCCGAGGTGAAGCTGGCTGTTTCCAAACCGGCAGAAAAGATTGTGCAGGCAGCCTATGTTTGCTACGAGAATCAGAAGCTGGGCATCATCCGTAGCCTCTTTGCAGAGGAGACACCGGAACGCGTTATCATCTTTGCTTCTTCCAAACTGAAAGTGAAGGAAGTGACCAAAGCTTTGAAGCAGATGAAACTGAACGTCGGTGAAATGCATTCCGACTTGGAGCAGGCACAGCGCGAAGAAGTGATGTATGAGTTCAAGGCAGGACGTATCAATATCCTGGTAGCCACAGATATCGTTGCGAGAGGTATTGATATCGATGACATCCGTCTGGTGATAAACTACGACGTTCCCCACGACAGTGAAGATTATGTGCACCGCATCGGACGTACGGCGCGTGCTAATAATGACGGCGTAGCCATCACCTTCGTTTCCGAAAAGGAGCAGGGTAACTTTAAGAATATCGAAAAATTCCTAGATAGGGATATCTATAAGATATCGGTTCCCGAAGAGCTGGGTGAAGCACCAGAATACAAGCCGAGAGCATTTGACGGAGGAAGACGGGGCGGCCATGGAAACGGACGTAGGCCAGGAGGAAATAAGAATGGCCGTAACAACAATAAAGGCGGAAAGCCCAGTGCCAAACGGCCACAGAATGGCGGTGAGAAGAAATAAACACTGTGGTGTGGTGAAGAAAAGACATAGAAAAAGCGGATTTATTCCGCTTTTTCTATGCTCATTGTACAGTCAAAACCAATAATCATATTTACCAGACTGTATACGGAGCTTTCGGGTATGCCAAGGGTTGCCTGGTAATGGTATCCCTTACTGTCCACACCCATGAAGTTCATATCGGCAAGAATGGCCTGATTCAGTATTTCGGCAGGGAATATATCCGCAAACATCTTTTTGGTGATGTCCTGGCCGTAAAGCATCTTCTTCCCTTCGTATACACAGATATGGATTACATTATCATAATACACATTGTCCACACTGATTCCATTTTCAGAATAGGAAGTCTTGAAAACCTTCATCTTTGAGGGGTTGATATATACATATCCCCTATACCTTGTATTCTTGTATATTACGATACTGTCTTTCTTTATCACTTCTGGAGTAGTGGAAATGACCTCTACTTCCCGGCTGGTGAAAACCAAAGAATCTTCTGCATTCTCTGATTTATGCAGTTTAATTACTTCGTCGGCCAGCGAGTGGAACCAGAAGCTGTATTCCGTTTGACGGTCTATCTTATAGGCCACCGGTTCATTGCTGTATATGTAGATTGTATCGTGAACGACCTTGAAAGATACGGGAGCGCTTTGCGGGTTGGCATAATATACCGTATCCCCTTCGATGCGCATCAACGGCATTTCTGTTTCATCGTTCACCCAGATGCCTTGTAACAGTTGCTTTGCAATGAGATCTTCCTTTACGGAAACCTCTCCTGTTTGTCTGTTGCTGCATGAGGCTAATGAGACAACAAGTACAATGAGAATCGCACTTCCTTTTATTGTCATAACGTCCCTGTTTATTTCTTTTCTTCTTTCTGCGACTTTATTTTCCGATGCAATGATATGTGAAACCTTGTTCTTCCATATCTTTCTTGTCGTAAATATTACGTCCGTCCAATACCAACGGCTGCTCCATGGTCTTCTTGATGACTGCCCATGAAGGCAGGCGGAATTCTTTCCATTCGGTCACCAGCATCAGTGCATCTGCGTCCAGTGCGGCATCATACATATCTGTCGCATAATAAATACTTTCTCCTATGCGGCGTCGGCATTCGTTCATGGCAGCCGGGTCGTAGGCACGTACTTTACAGCCGGCTTTCAGCAGCTTGTCAATCAATATCAGGGCCGGGGCTTCACGCATGTCATCTGTTTCGGGTTTAAAGGCCAGCCCCCAAATGGCAATGGTCTTTCCCTCCAAATCATTATTGAAATGCTTCTGCAACTTTTCGAATAAGATACTCTTCTGTTTCTCGTTCACCTCCTCTACTGCATGGAGTACACGCATCTTGTAGCCGCTCAGTTCAGCCGTTTTAATCAGTGCCTTTACATCCTTAGGGAAGCATGAACCGCCGTAACCTATCCCCGGATAGAGGAACTTGCGTCCGATACGGGTATCCGAACCGATACCACTGCGCACCATGTTTACATCCGCTCCCACCAATTCGCACAAATTGGCAATGTCGTTCATGAAGCTGATGCGGGTGGCAAGCATGGAGTTAGCTGCATACTTTGTCATTTCTGCAGAAGGGATGTCCATAAAGATGACACGGAAGTTGTTCAGCAGGAATGGTTTGTAGAGCTTGCTCATTATCTTCTTGGCTCGTTCGGACTCTACTCCCACCACTACACGGTCGGGACTCATAAAATCGTTGATAGCATTACCTTCTTTCAGAAACTCGGGATTCGAAGCGACATCGAAGTCAATGTTCATCCCTCTCTTATCAAGTTCTTCTTGAATGGTAGCCCGCACTTTTCTGGCAGTACCTACGGGAACGGTACTTTTGGTTACCACCAACACATATTTCTGCATATTGCGTCCAATGGTGCGGGCAACTTCCAGCACATAGCTCAAGTCGGCACTTCCATCCTCATCGGGTGGTGTACCTACGGCACTGAATACCACTTCCACCTCATTCAGACAACTCTCCAGAGACGTGGTGAATTGTAGGCGTCCTGCTTTCACATTCCGGCTAACCATTTCTTCCAGTCCATTTTCATAGATAGGAATAACACCCTTTTTCAGTGACTCTATCTTTTCACTGTTCGTGTCTACGCAAATAACGTTGACACCGATTTCCGCAAAGCAGGTTCCGGTTACCAAACCGACGTATCCTGTACCGACAATGGCTATTTTCATATTTTATTCATAATAGACCGCATCCTTGAACGATACGGCATGTCCGTCTTTATCTGATAATAGAAGCTGTTCCGTAGCAACGGGCCATTCAATACCGATGGTTTCGTCGTCAAAACGGATGGATGCCTCGGATTGTGGTGCGTATACGTTGTCTACCTTGTATGTAAAGACAGCTTCATCGCTCAGCACCAGAAAACCGTGGGCAAAACCACGCGGAATGAAGAATTGTCTTTTGTTCTCCTCACTTAGCTCCACACTGACATACTTTCCGAAAGTGGGAGAAGATTTTCTTAAGTCGACAGCCACGTCCAGCACTTTTCCCTTAATGACACGTACCAGTTTGGCCTGGCTGCAATCACCCTTCTGGTAATGAAGACCACGTAATACACCGAAAGAGGATTTGGACTCATTGTCCTGGATGAAGTGAACGTTTCCGACATGTGCACGGAACTCTTCTTCCTTAAATGCTTCCATAAAGTATCCGCGGGCATCATGGAATACTTTCGGCTCAATCAGCCATACGCCGTCAATCTCTGTTTGTATGTAGTTCATTTTCTTAAAATGTTTTATGTACTTTCAGTTGGAATCCAAAATTGTCTCCATATATCTCTCCCATATCCAATGCAAGGGACGCGTTGAAGCACCAGCCCTTCCATTTACGGGGAATATAGTAAAACGATGCAAAAGTAGAAAAATTTTCTAATATATCGGGTATTGGACGATGAGGAGTTCCCCAAGTTCTGTTGTGGGACAATTTTGCCACATATCTCCACTCACTGCTGATGTCGCCGCTCCATCCCAGATGCAGGGCCTTAACGCGATTGTACTTGAAACTCATATCGCCATCCTTATTATAGATAGGCGATGCTATCAACGGATTGGCTATCGCCATACCCCAATGTGCCCATCCTGGGTAGTAACCGTTGTTATAGTAGTTGTCGGCTCCTCCGGTCTTACCTACTACAGAATTTTGCAAACCGTGCAGTGGACCGCTCATATTGGTAGTCTGGAGATATTCGATAACGATTCCGTTGATGGCTTGTCTATGGTTGGATTTATATTCCACACCCCATAAGCCATCCCAACCGTTGAGTTTGGCCATGGCGGAGAAGTCATCAAAATGATTGTCCAGATAGGCGCTGATGGAGAAATCTTCCTTAGGACGATAAGTCATTTTGATATATTCGCTACCCAGAAAATTGCCTTGGAAAGCCAGATGTTCACCTACCGGTCCGTCCTCACGCCCGTGGCCGGGGAAGAATACGCGTACGTAATCCTTCCATCCGTTGCCCAAGTCTCCCGATTCGGAACCTCCAATCTTGTATCCTCCGAATTGGGTGTCGAGGGTCATTCCGAGTTCCAGTTGCCATTTTCCTTTGGGTATACCGATACGCAGGAACCCTTCTTTATGATGGTATTTGATACTCTTGGTGTACCAGTATTTTTCTCCGACTTGCTCCCGCTGGTATTTGTTATCTGTAAACCATCCGTACGAGATTTCTCCTTTCAGGCCTAAACGGGGTAGCAACTGTACATACTCGGGTATGCCTATCTGTACTTGTGGGATGGGACGCGCATTACCCGACCAGGTCATGCCGCCACTGCTCAGCTCTTGATTCAGCAATGGAGAATTCTGTTCCCGGCTTCCGGCAAAGAATCCAAACCACTTGTAACGGATGTCTACGTAAGCCTGCTGTACAATGAAGGAGGTCGTGCTGAATCCGGCTGCTGCAACCAAATCCAGTGCTTCTTCAAACTTCCATTTTCCAAGTTGGTGTTTGTAGGATATTCCTCCACGTATGTAAGTATTGTTGTCGAGCGAAGTGAGTCCTTGCTGGTTGCTGACCTGCCAAAGAGGAGTATTGTCACCGGTATGCAGGGCTGCTCCATATTCTACGAATGAGGACAACTGCTGTGCCAGCATCGTGTTCTTTCCTATGAACAAGAAAACCATCAGACAGAAAATAATACGCATAATAGTCTTTTGTTAAGTGTTTAGGTTTGTATACTCTTGCGAGGACAATTGTCTTTCTATTCTTGACGAGTATAGTTAAACGGTACAAAAGTAGAAATTTTTCCGGTAAAAATTCCTTCTCTTGCCAAAAAACCTTTTTCAAATACATTTTCAATGTGCAATGTTCATAATTTGTTGATAAGAAAAAAGCTCTGAAACTAGCGTATATCCGATATTTCCGCTACTTTTGTAGCATGATTGAATTAGCACAGCACATAGAAGTATTGTTATTGGAGAACGATTGTGTCATTGTTCCCGGTTTGGGAGGATTTGTAGCTCATTATACTCCGGCAATGAGAGTAGCGGAAGAGAATGTTTTTCTGCCCCCTACCCGTATTATCGGTTTCAATCCTCAACTGAAGATGAATGACGGCTTACTTGTACAATCCTATATGGCTGTCTATGATACTGATTTTTCTGATGCTACGCGGATTGTAGAAAAAGAAGTGGCGCATATATTCACTGCTCTCCATGAAGAAGGTAAGGTGGATTTGCCCAACATTGGCGAATTGCGTTACTCCATTCATGGTATTTATGACTTTGTTCCCTATGACCACAAGATAACCACTCCTTACTTATATGGGTTGGATAGTTTTGAAATGCAGGAACTGGCGGAACTGAAGAAACCGTACATGGAAAAGACCATCCGTTATTCTGTTCCAGTTGTGCCGGAAGACAAAAAGCGAAGGTTTGAGATTAAATTCAACCGTTCCTATTTGTCGAATGCGGTTGCCATGATTGCAGTGGTTGCCTTGTTTTTCTTTTTGTCTACACCGATAGAGAATACGGAAGTGGTTGAAGGAAATTATGCGCAATTACTTCCGAATGAACTTTTTGAGATGATAGAAAAGGAATCCCTTGCCATTAATCCGATTGTTGTTAGCCGGAAGGCCGACACTCCGAAAGCGTCGGCTCAAAAAAACACGGGGCAGAAGGCAAAGAAAAAGGTGGTTCCGGTTGCCGTAAGAGAGGTTAAGGTGGGCCAAGCTAACGCGCAGAATGCTCCGGTTGTTTCTCAGCCTAAGCAGCAGGCGGCAGAAGTGTCCTCTTCAACATCTGTAACAACAAAGAGTGAAATTCAAAAGACCACAGCAGGGACTGTCGCCCCGTCACTTGTCTCTGCACAGAAATACCACGTCATCATTGCCAGTGTAGGTACTGAGAAGGATGCCGAAGCAATGGCAAAGCAACTGATTGAAAAAGGTTACCCTCATGCAAAAGCAATTGTTGGAGATGGTAAAATGCGTGTCAGCATTGAGTCTTGTGGCACAGAAACAGAAGCATATCAGGCATTGAACAGAGTTCGCCAGAATGAAACGTATAAGAACGCTTGGGTATTAAAGAAGTAGAAAGTAATCTACCCTTGCTTTATTTTTTAATTCTTTAATTTTTAACTATCATGAAGCGTATCCGTTGTCCCAAATGTGAGAATTACTTAACATTCGATGAAACCAAGTATACCGAAGGCCAATCACTGGTCTTTGTATGTGACCAGTGTAAGAAGCAGTTCAGTATCCGTTTAGGTAAATCAAAGATGAAAGCCCCTCAAAAGGAAGAACGTCCGGATGAAGCGGAGTTTAAAGAGGCTTTTGGCAGCATCACGGTCATTGAGAACGTGTTTGGTTTTAAGCAGGTACTTCCATTGCAAGAAGGTGACAATATCATAGGCCGGCGTTGCGTGGGGAATGTTATCGATGTGCCGATTGAGACTTCGGATATGAGTATGGACCGGCGTCACTGTATCGTTAATGTAAAGCGTAATAAGCAGGGAGTGTTGATTTATACCTTACGCGATGCTCCCAGCCTGACGGGAACTTTCCTTAATAATGAAATTTTGGGTGACAAAGACCGTATTCGCATTGAGGATGGAGCCATTGTAACTATTGGTGCCACTACTTTTATATTGCGGGCAGCAGAGCAGGAAAGCCTTTAGACAAAAAAGAAAACTGTGGCTTAATTATTTCCCATCAAATGTGGTATAAATAAAGCAGACCGTATAAAAACTCCTTTTGTACGGTCTGCTTGTTTAAAATCATAGGAATTAAAGAATACCTTTTACTGTTTCCTGCATGCCTTTTTCTTGGATGGATTTTAAGAAGCAGGTAATCATGTCTGTCAATCCTGGAACGGTATTCAAGTCTCCGTGTTCCCCCCAGATAAGGTCTTTGGCTGCCAATACGCCTTCTGCCACTTTGCGGGTATCCCCCGTTGCCCAAAGGTCTTTCAATAACTGCATGATTTCGGGAGCATCATTCGGGATGATTTCTGTGCCGTCTGCGCGGGTACCTCCTTTGTAGTACGTGATGATGGCAGCCAGTCCCAATACCAGACCTTTCGGCAGTTCTCCTTTACGTTTCAAGTAGGTTTTCAGGCCAGGAAGGTCACGGGTTTGGTATTTAGGGAAAGAGTTCAGCATAATACTGGTTACGGCATGGTCAACAAACGGATTGTTGAAGCGCTCCAATACATCTTCTGCAAACTTTTTCAATTCGTTTTTCGGCAGGTTCAACGTTTCCATCAGCTCGTCAAACATCACTTTATGGATGTATTGTCCGATTATAGGATGCTGGCAGGCATCGCGTACAATATTTACCTCCGACAGATAGGCTACTGGAGACAATACGGTATGAGGTCCATTCAGCAAGGTTACTTTTCTTTCGTGGTAAGGTTCTTCAGAAGGAACAAACAATACATTCAGTCCGGCTTTGTCGGCAGGGAATTCTTCGGCGACTTCTTGCGGAGCCTCGATGACCCATAAATGGAAAATTTCAGCCTGCACTACCAGATTGTCATCGTACTGTATCTTTTCTTTTATAGCGGCAATGTCTTTGTGGGGGAATCCTGGAACGATACGGTCCACCAGTGTTGCATACACACCGCAGGCTTCCTCAAACCAAGCTCTGAACTCATCACCCAATTGCCATAATTCAATGTATTGATAGATTGTCTCCTTCAACTTGTGGCCATTCAGGAAGATGAGTTCGCAGGGGAAGATAATCAGCCCTTTGCTCTTGTCGCCGTTGAATGTCTTGAAGCGGTGATACAACAGCTGTGTCAGTTTGCCCGGATAAGAAGACGCCGGTGTATCTGTCAGCTTACAAGCAGGGTCAAAGGCTATACCTGCTTCCGTCGTGTTGGAAATGACAAAACGCATTTCCGGTTGTTCGGCCAATTTCATGAACTCATCGTTTTGAGTATAGGGGTTTAAGGCACGGCTGATTACATCTATCATAGTCAGACTGTTGATGGTTTCTCCTTTATCCAGACCTTGCAGATTTACATGATAAAGGTCATCCTGGGCATTCAGCATGTTAACCATACCTTTATCGATGGGTTGGACTACTACCACATTGCTGTTGAAATCGGTCTTTTGATTCATGTTATAAATAATCCAATCCACAAATGCGCGAAGGAAATTACCTTCGCCAAACTGGATAATGCGTTCCGGGCGTTGTGCTTTGGGAGCAGTTTCTTTGTTTAATGCTTTCATTTAAAAAATGATTTAAATGGTTGATATGTAATTTTTTAATTATTCAAACTCAAAGTAAAAGTCTATGTTTTCCTTCATCAATATGTCGATGGGCATGTATTTCACTGCAGTGACCGGTCTTTTAAATACCACGTGGTTGCATAAAGTCTTTACGCCACAATAGCCTTGCAGGCCTGGACGTTGACCGATGAGAAAGGTTACTTTACCGGTTTTCAGGAACTCTGTATTTTTGTGTAAAAGGTCATATCCCACAAGTCCTGCCAGCTTCCACCCCTTTTCGTGCAGATAACTTGCCACTTGATAAACACGGGAATTAAAAACAGCTCCCAGTACGGCTTGGGGATGTTCTTTAAAAAAAGCATCCAATATCCGTCTGTTGCCGTCAGTATCTTCCTTGTGCAACACAATGTCATGGATAGTCAAATCCTTATGTTCCTCGGAAAGGTATTGCATGAACCCCTCGAGGCGGCGTTGCATCTGGATTTCTGCCGGATTGTTTTTCTGATTGCTCAGGAATAACACAAGCTCCTGCCCTTTTTCATAGCTACGCATCAGAATCTTGGCAGCAATGTATCCGCTGGTTTTGGAATCTTGTCCGATATAACACAAGGCATGCGTCTGTTCAATATTGAAGTCTATGAATGCATAGGGAATATCCGCTTCCTCCAAATAAGTAGTGAGTTTTATGGTCTCCTCTCGGAAATTCGGGGCAACAAGTACGGCGTCGGCATTTTCCTCCCGGAGCACAGCACATGCTTCTTTATAGGAGGATTTGTCCGCATGCCGATAGTACAGATAGCTAACCCCAACATTGAACGGCCGTAATTCTTGTGCGGCACGGTCAATTCCCGCTGCTACAGCATGCCAATAATCATGTTCTATATAATAAGGTATAATGCAGACAATATGATAGCGCTTTTTAGCCGCCAGCCCGATGGCAAACATATTGGGATGATAATCTATCTCGTCGAGTACTTTCTGGACTTTTTCCCTACTGGAAACGGATACGTCTCCGCGGTTGTGCAGTACGCGGTCTACAGTGCCGGCAGAGACGCCGGCCATGCGTGCTATGTCTTTAATGGTATAGTTCTTGTTTTCCATCTTGAGGTATGCTGCCTAAGGCGGTAAAGGTGAGACGTCTGAAGCTTAAATATTATAAATATTCGCCGCAAAGATACGAATTATTTTGTTTCTCCAAGTAAAATTTCTACTTTTGTGTTCGATAACGGTTAATAAAACTAAAAACAATTATACGATCTATTAGCTTTACAATCAATACTATATAGGTGTAATAAATAGAAAGTAATATTTTTAGATACTTAAAACACAAGAAGATGAAAAACTTTATGGACGGAAACTTTCTGTTGCAAACGGAAACATCACAGAAGTTGTACCACGAGCATGCGGCTAAAATGCCGATTATCGACTATCATTGTCACTTGATTCCTCAAATGGTGGCGGAAGACTATCAGTTTAAGTCACTGACTGAGATTTGGTTGGGAGGTGACCACTACAAGTGGCGTGCCATGCGTACCAATGGTGTGGACGAACGTTTCTGTACCGGTAAGGATACTACAGATTGGGAAAAGTTTGAAAAGTGGGCCGAAACGGTACCTTATACTTTCCGTAATCCGTTGTACCACTGGACCCACCTTGAATTGAAGACCGCTTTTGGAATCGATAAAATTCTCAATCCTCATACGGCCCGTGAAATTTATGATGAATGTAATGAGAAGCTGAAACAGCCTGAATATTCCGCCCGTGGCATGATGCGCCGTTATCACGTGGAAGTGGTTTGTACTACAGATGATCCTATTGATTCCTTGGAATATCATATCAAGACACGTGAGAGCGGCTTTGAAATCAAGATGTTGCCTACTTGGCGTCCGGATAAAGCAATGGCGGTGGAAATTCCTGCCGATTTTCGCGCATATGTAGAAAAGTTGGCCGAAGTGAGCGATGTGGCTATTTCCAGCTTTGACGATATGGTTGCTGCCTTGCGTAAGCGTCACGATTTTTTCGCGGAACAAGGATGTAAACTGTCTGACCACGGAATTGAAGAATTCTATGCCGAGGATTATACAGGAGCGGAAGTTAAGGCTATCTTTAACAAGGTATATGGCGGTACTGGATTGACGAAGGAGGAAATTCTGAAATTCAAGTCGGCCATGCTGGTTGTGTTCGGCGAAATGGATTGGGAGAAAGGTTGGACACAACAGTTCCATTATGGTGCTATTCGCAACAACAATAGTAAGATGTTCAAACTGTTAGGTCCTGATACCGGTTTTGATTCCATTGGCGAATTTACTACAGCAAAAGCTATGGCTAAATTTCTCGACCGCTTAAACTCCAATGGTAAGCTGACCAAGACTATTCTTTATAATTTGAATCCATGCGCCAACGAAGTCATTGCTACTATGCTGGGTAACTTCCAGGATGGTACGGTTGCCGGTAAGATTCAATTCGGTTCCGGTTGGTGGTTCCTTGACCAGAAGGATGGTATGGAAAAGCAGATGAATGCCCTTTCTGTACTGAGCTTATTGAGCCGATTTGTTGGTATGCTGACCGATTCCCGTTCCTTCCTCTCCTATCCGCGCCATGAATATTTCCGCCGTACATTGTGTAATCTTGTAGGCCGTGATGTAGAAAATGGTGAAATTCCTATTTCCGAGATGGAACGCGTAAACCAGATGATTGAAGATATCAGCTATTATAACGCTAAGAATTTCTTCCAATTCTAAAAAGCAATAGTAAGCTATAAGTTATGCAGTTTCACCCATAACTTATAGCTTATCTAATATTTCTTTGATACTATCCAATCGTATAAAATTGGGATGTCGTATTTCCCCTTCATGTTGCTCGTATGCCCAAGTCACGTGGTATGGTACATGGGCAGCGTATCCCCCAAGTTCCAATACCGGAAGTATGTCTGATTTTACAGAATTACCTATCATCAGGAGTTTTTCAGGCGGACAGCCCAATGTATCAATCAGCCTCTGGTAATCATCGATTTTCTTGTCACTCATAATTTCGATATGATGGAAATATTCTCGCAGTCCGGAAGCCTCTATTTTTCTTTTCTGGTCGAACAAGTCCCCCTTAGTGGCCAACACCAATTTATATTTCCCATGAAGTGACGATATGGTCTCCTTCACGCCTTCCAGTAGTGTAACCGGTTTCTGCAGAAGCTCTTGTCCCCATCCTATTACTTCTTCTATAAGATGCATATTCCCGTTTCCGTCTGTCACTTTGCAGATGGTTTCAGTCATACTGAGCATTATGCTCTTCAGCCCATAGCCATACATATGCAGATTCTTCATTTCTGTTTCAAAAAACCTTTGTGATATGGATGAAGCAGGCAGATATTGCCTTAAAAGGTTACAGAATTTGTGCTCGAACTCCTGAATATAAAGTTCGCTTTCCCACAGTGTGTCATCAGCGTCAAAAGCTATAAATTCGATTTTATCTTTCATGAATGGTCGTTTTATAAAAGCGTCCAAAGATACGGAGTATTCTATATAAATGAAAAGATAAATAGTGATAAATGGGAAGTTAATATCTTGTCTGCAACTTATTAATATTGTGTTTGCAGAAAATTAATATCTTGCAAACACGATATTAATTTCCTATTTTTGCACTTATTTTTTCATTTAATACATAAATTTTAATCGTACAAAAGGATGATGACATCACCCCAACCCGCTTCCAAAGGCTTCAGCAGAGCTTTTTGGGTAAGCAGTACAGTAGAACTGTTCGAACGCATGGCATATTATGCTGTATTTATTGTTCTTACCATTTATCTTTCCAATATTTTAGGTTTCAATGATTTTGAGTCAAGCATGATTTCCGGTCTGTTTTCGGGAGGGCTCTATTTGTTGCCTATCTTTACGGGCGCATATGCCGATAAGATAGGTTTCCGAAAGTCGATGATTATTGCTTTCTCACTGCTTTCCATCGGGTATTTGGGCTTGGGATTGCTTCCCACCCTACTGGAAGCAGCCGGTCTGGTGGAGTATGGCGAGACAACCCGTTTTTCAGGATTGCCGGATAGTAATGACCGCTGGATGATTGTCCCCGTATTGTTTGTTATCATGGTAGGAGGTTCGTTCATCAAGTCTATCATATCGGGATCGGTGGCTAAGGAAACAACAGAGGCTACCCGTGCTCGCGGCTATTCCATCTTCTATATGATGGTGAATATAGGAGCTTTTACCGGAAAAACGGTGGTCGACCCTCTACGGAATGTTATCGGTGAGCAAGCTTATATTTATATCAATTACTTCTCGGCTGCCATGACGGTGCTGGCATTATTGGCTGTCATCTTATTGTATAAATCGGCACATACAGCAGGTGAAGGGAAAAGCATGCGTGAAATTGGACAAGGTTTTCTGCGTATTATCACTAATTGGCGTTTGTTGATTCTTATCCTCATCGTAACCGGCTTTTGGATGGTGCAGCAACAGCTCTATGCAACTATGCCCAAATATGTCATCCGTATGGCGGGTGAAACAGCCAAACCGGGGTGGATAGCCAATGTAAACCCGTTTGTAGTGGTTTGCTGTGTAAGTTTTATCACCCGGTGGATGGCAAAGCGCACAGCTATTACTTCTATGAATATAGGCATGTTTCTTATTCCGGTATCGGCATTGCTGATGGCATGCGGTAATTTGCTGGGCAACGATATTATTTCCGGCATGAGCAATATTACTTTGATGATGGTGCTTGGCATTGTTGTGCAAGCTTTGGCAGAATGTTTTATCTCACCGCGTTATCTGGAGTACTTCTCTTTGCAGGCCCCCAAGGGCGAAGAAGGTATGTACCTCGGTTTCAGTCATCTTCATTCATTCCTCTCTTCTATTTTCGGGTTCGGTATTGCGGGGGTACTTCTGACAAAATATTGTCCTGATCCAGTCTTGTTTGAAACCCGCGAAGCGTGGGAAGCAGCCAGTGTCAATGCACATTATATCTGGTATTATTTCGCTGCTATAGGATTGGTTGCAGCGATAGCGTTATTCGTTTTTGCCAAAACTACCGAATTCATCGACAAAAAGAAGAAGGCATAAGGTTTATATATTGCATACTTTTTGTATATTTGCCGTCACTTTTTTTAAAAGCGACGGCTTTTTTGTAATTAAGGAGATTAGGATGAAAGTAAAATTTATAAGCCTTGCCAGTGGAAGCAGCGGCAACTGTTATTATATAGGCACAGAAAAATATGGAATACTCATCGACGCCGGCATTGCAGTACGGACGATAAAAAAAGGACTGAAAGAAGCAGGTATCAGCATGGAAATGATACGTGCGGTATTTGTTACGCACGACCATGCGGACCATATCAAAGCAGTAGGCGGATTGGGTGAAAAACTGAATATTCCTATTTATACAACCGCCCGGATTCATGAGGGCATCAACCGGAGCTATTGCATGACAGAAAAGTTATATTCGTCTGTCCGTTACCTGGAAAAGCAGCAACCCATGCAGTTGGAAGATTTTCATATCGAATCTTTCGAGGTACCTCATGATGGCACGGACAATGTGGGCTATTGCATTGAGATAGACGGAAAAGTGTTTGCCTTTCTTACAGACCTTGGTGAAATTACTCCTACGGCCGCAGAATATATCAGAAAGGCCAATTATCTGATATTGGAAGCCAACTACGATGAGGAAATGTTACGCATGGGTACCTACCCCCAATACCTGAAAGAACGGATTACCAGCCGCACCGGACACATGAGTAATATTGCTACTGCTGAATTTCTTTCGGAAAATATGACGGAACATTTACAGTATATTTGGCTTTGTCATTTGAGCAAGGACAACAATCATCCTGAATTGGCATATAAAACAGTGGAATGGAAATTAAGGGAAAAAGGAATTATCGTAGGAAAGGATGTACAGTTGTGTGCTTTGAAGCGTACTACTCCTTCTGATTTATACGAGTTTGAATAAAAAATCCCATTTCATCGCAAAAAATACACCGTTTTGTTTGCACGAATAAAATAAAAGGACTACTTTTGCACCCGCAAACAAGAAATAAGGAATGCACTCTTAGCTCAGTTGGTAGAGCAACTGACTCTTAATCAGTGGGTCCAGGGTTCGAATCCCTGAGGGTGTACTTAAAAAAGGAACAACTACTGTTGTTCCTTTTTTAATTTGTCTTAACAAGAACATGCTTTGATGGGTATAAGCTCCTCATACGGAATCACTAGTAAATCTATATGGGGATGATACATTATTTTTCGTTAGTCCGCATAATAAATTCTTCAGAAGTTTGTTTTTATACCTTTGCCCTCACCCGCTTTCTGCCTCTTCCGTCACATTCGAAAATATATGTCAGAAAATGAAAGTAGGAAGAAAACTTTTATTTCCTCCTACTCGTATATCTATATTTTGTATATTTGTACACACATCAATGATTTTAAACTAAAAGAAAAACAATATGGATAAAGATTCAAAGCAAGTAGTAGTTCTTCTGACACATCCCAATATAAAAGAGTCGCGAGCTAACAAGGCATTGATGGATGCTATTAGTGACATGGGAGAGGTAGCCATATACAATTTATATGAGATGCGTATGGAAGATGCTTTTAATGCAGAGATATGGAGCACTATCATATCGCATGCATCTGCGCTTGTATTTCAGTTTCCGTTCTATTGGATGTCGGCTCCTTCTTTATTGAAGAGATGGTTGGATGAAGTATTTACTTATCTGGCAAAAACTCCTGCTGTGGCTGGTAAGACATTGATGGTGGTCACTACTGCCGGCTCTGAACATGATGCTTATAGAAGCGGAGGAAGAAATCGTTTTACGGTGGATGAGTTGTTAAGACCTTATCAAGCAAGTGCTGTACATGCTGGAATGATATGGCAAACTCCTCTTGTAGTCTATGGAATGGGGACCTCGGAAGCTAGTAAAAATATAGCAGAAGGGATAAATTGCTATAAGCAAAGAATTGAAGCATTGGTGAAGAAAGACATTTTCAGTGATAATTGGTAATAGTAGGACCATATCGAAATGGAACATTCTTTTTCATTTTTGAATGTTTGTTTTTCTCTTTATCTTTTTCTAAAATACTGATTTTAAGCAATAAATAAAATATTGTATGAATTGGCATATTTCTTGTGTTAACTCATACATGAAACTTTATATTATATCAAACAGATTACCCGTTAAGGTTACCAAAGAGGATGAAACGTTCGTATTTTCACGAAGTGAAGGCGGACTGGCTACCGGTTTGGACTCACTTCAGATTTCCTACGAAAAACATTGGATTGGATGGCCTGGAATATGCGTTGACAACGAAGAAAGTAAAGAGGAAATCACTTCTAGATTGGAAGGAATAAATTTCCACCCAGTATTCTTGTCCGAAATACAGATAAAGAATTATTATGAAGGCTATAGTAATAGTACTATTTGGCCATTATGTCACTACTTTTTTGTTTATACGCTGTATCGGAACTCTTTCTGGCAATCGTATCAGGAAGTGAACCAGTTGTTCTGCGATGCCATTTGCCGCGTGATACGTCCAGGTGACAAGGTGTGGATTCAAGACTATCAGCTAATGCTGCTTCCCGGAATGCTTCGGAAGGTTTACCCGGATTTGAATATCGGATATTTCCATCATATCCCTTTCCCTTCCTATGAACTTTTCCGGATATTACCGGAGCGTGCAGAAATCCTGAAAGGATTATTGGGTGCTGACTTTATAGCTTTCCATACTCATGACTATATGCGGCATTTTATCAGTGCTGTCGAACGGGTATTGCGTATTGACTTTAAACTGGACGAAGCACAACTCGGGAATAGAGTAGTTAGGATCGATGCTCTTCCTATGGGAATCAACTACGGACTGTATCACAATGCTTCTTCCAGACCGGAAGTACGGCGGGCGATAGACCGTACACGGAAATTTTTCGGGAATCATAAGTTGATTCTTTCTGTAGACCGCTTGGATTATAGCAAAGGCATTCTGCACCGTTTATGGGGATTTGCTGCCTTTTTAGAATGTCATCCTGAATATTGTGGAAAAGTTACATTGGCAATGGTCATTGTTCCATCACGTGACCATGTAGATAGTTATGCTGAGCTAAAAACCAAGATTGACGAAGAAATAGGTTCTATAAACGGACAGTATTCTACGATGGACTGGACTCCGGTTTGCTATTTCTATCACGGTTTTTCATTTGAAGAACTGGTGGCAATGTACTATATAGCTGATGTAGCTTTGGTAACTCCACTTCGTGATGGCATGAATTTGGTTGCCAAGGAATATGTAGCCTCGAAAAATAATAATCCGGGTGTTTTGATTTTGAGTGAAATGGCAGGTGCAGCTATTGAGATGACGGATGCATTGTTGATTAACCCCAATGACACTGAGGAGATAAAGCAGGCCATTTGTCGGGCTTTGGAGATGCCCGAACAGGAACAACTGAAACGCTTGCAACACATGCAGAAAATTATTTCCGTACAAACGGTTAATAAGTGGGCGGCAGATTTTGTAAGTGAATGGAGCGATACGTGCCGTAAGAATGAACAGCTTCGTAAGAAAAGGATATCCGCCGGTATTATTGGTGCCATCAAAATGAAATATAACCAGGCTAAGCAACGGCTTATCTTGCTGGATTATGACGGAACGTTGGCGTCGCTCAAGACACGACCGGAAAATGCTAAACCCACCCCTGAACTCATTGCCACATTGCAGAAGCTGGTTTCCGACCCGGCCAACCATGTTGTTGTGAATAGTGGTCGCGACCATTTTACTTTAGAAAAATGGTTGGGAAATTTACCTATTGCAATGGCTGCGGAACATGGCGCTTTCTATAAGGAAAATGGCATCTGGCACAAAAACATAAACAAAGCGGAATGGAGTTCCGGATTGGTGTCCATCTTGAAGCTTTTTGTCGAAAAGACGCCTCGTTCCCACCTTGAAGTCAAGGAAACGGCTTTGGCATGGCATTACCGGGAAAGTGATGCATGGTTAGGAGCTTTGCGGGCACAGCAACTTATCAATGTGCTGGTTAACATCTGTATACAGCAAAAGCTGCAAATCATACAAGGAGATAAAGTAGTGGAGATTAAGTCTCCCGATTATAATAAAGGTTCCGAAGTGAGACGCCAGTTGGAAAAGAAACATTATGACTTTATCATAGCTATGGGAGATGATACTACGGATGAAGATATGTTCAAAGCTTTGCCGGTGAATGCAGTGACAATCAAGGTGGGATATGTGTCGGAGGCAGCAAGCTATAATATGCCATCACAAACGGAAGTCCTGCCTTTTCTTCAAATTCTGGCGAACAAGAAAGACATGAAACAACCCATTGGCGAGAATGTCAAAACGAGCTTGAAAGGGATATTCGATTTTTTCAGAGACTTGTTAAAAACAAAATAGTAAAAATGAGTAATTTAAATTATGGGGTAGTAGGCAATTGTCGGACTGCCGCACTTATATCCGAAAAAGGCAGCATAGACTGGTTGTGTTTTCCCGATTTTGATTCTCCGTCTATTTTTGCATCACTACTTGATCGGGAAAGAGGAGGAAGTTTTGGATTTGACGTTACAGAAGACTATCATATCTCACAATCTTACGTTCCTCACACTAACATATTGTCTACTTCTTTTTCTTCGAAAGAGGGAGAATTTGTCGTACTTGATTACATGCCTTATTACCGTTCCTACGAAAATGCCCATTATCTTCCGGCAGAATTGTATCGATATGTGAGGTGGATAAAAGGTAAGCCCCGTTTCAAAGTAAACTATGTCCCTGCTCCCAATTATGCGCAAGGTAAAGTGATTCATAATGTCACTTCTGAATTTATAGAAAGCTATTGTTCTTCTGATAATAAAGATAGACAATATTTGTATTCTTCCCTTCCTTTGCAGAACATCGAACAGAAAAAAGAAATTATATTGGAAAAAGATGAGTTCTTTCTTTTGTCATACAATGAAAAGGTCATTCCGGTGGACATTGAACGGGAAAAAATTGAATATTGCCGTACTTTGGTTTATTGGCTTAATTGGACCAACCGTACTAAGAAATATTCTCTCTATAATGATGTGATAGAAAGAAGCATGCTGGTTTTGAAACTGATGTCTTACTATAACGGAGCCGTACTGGCCGCCCTTACTACCAGTTTGCCCGAATCCGTCGGCGAAGTACGTAATTGGGATTATCGGTTCTGTTGGTTGAGGGATGCCTCCATGTCTATCGAAACTTTGTTCCAGATAGGCCATATAGGAGCAGCAAGACGTTTTATGAAGTTCATACAGTCCACTTTCGTATCCAAGCACGAATCCTATCAGATAATGTACGGCATTCGGGGAGAAAGGCAGCTGACCGAGATTATTCTGGAGCATTTGTCCGGATATAAGAATTCCAAACCAGTACGGATAGGTAATGATGCTTACCATCAAAAGCAGAATGACTCGTTCGGTTATCTGATGGATTTGATTTACCAGTACTATCGGCTGATGCCCGGTACATTAGACGAAATAGAGGATATGTGGGAAATGGTAAAGAGCATTCTTTCCACGGTAATGGAAGATTGGAAGAAACCAGATAAGGGGATATGGGAAATCAGAGGAGAAAGCCGCCATTTTGTTTCATCCAAAGTGATGTGTTGGGTGGCTTTGGACCGTGGTGCAAAGATAGCTTCCATGCTCAATAAATACGGTTATAGTGAACGTTGGCAAAAGGAAGCTGACAAGGTATGGCAGGATGTAATGACATATGGATGGAAGGAAGAACTTCAAAGTTTCTCGCAGACTTATGATAATATGGCAATGGATTCCTCTTTGCTGTTGATGGAACCTTACGGTTTTATTGCAGCAGACGATATCCGATACCATAAGACAGTGAAGGCTGTGAAAAAAGCTCTTTTGCATAAGGGATTGATGTACCGGTATAACAGCGAAGATGATTTCGGGCTTCCTTCTTCGGCTTTTACCATTTGCACTTTTTGGCTGATACGTGCGCTTTTTGTTATCGGAGAAAAGGAAGAAGCCCGTTGTTTGTTTGATGATGTTCTGACATATTCCAATCATTTGGGGTTATTCAGTGAGGATATTGATTTTAATACGAAGGAACAACTGGGGAATTTTCCACAAGCTTATTCGCATTTGGCATTAGTCAATACGGCTATTCTGTTTGCAGAAGAAAATAAGAGATTGGCTTTTATCCGGCCGTAACGAGGAGGGGAACTTAATTAATACTGCAAATGGGAGCATTTTGTATTTGTCCTTCTTTCTTTCGTTTTTAATTCCATTGAATGATGATACCTTTCTTTTTTTATGTATTTTTGCATAAATAAAATTTCACTATTTCGGCAGTTGTTTTGTACTCATATCGCTGATATAGTTTAGGAACTCAAAATAAAGGATTATCATGTTACGGAAGATTAGACTGACTTTTGCAATGATTTGCTTTGTACTCATCACCTTGTTGTTCCTTGATTTTACGGGAACGTTGCATGGGTGGTTCGGCTGGTTGGCCAAAATCCAGTTTTTGCCGGCTGTATTGGCGCTAAATGTGGGAGTGATATTGTTTCTTGTAATTCTCACTTTGGTATGCGGGCGTATCTATTGTTCTGTGATTTGCCCCTTAGGGGTATTTCAGGATATACTGGCATGGCTGGGCCGGCAACCTAAAAAACGCAGGAAGCTTCCTTACTCTTATTCTCCGGCCTTATCTTGGCTACGCTATGGCGTATTGGGTGTGTTTATCATTGCTTTGATTGCCGGAATTGGTTCATTGGCTGCTCTACTTGCACCCTATAGTGCATACGGACGTATTGCCAATAATCTTTTTCAACCTATATGGCAATGGGGCAACAATCTGCTTGCTTATCTGGCTGAACGGGCAGACAGTTATGCCTTTTATGAAACGGATGTATGGTTGAAGAGCCTGCCGACTTTTATTATTGCTGCCGCTACTTTGGCTGTGCTTGTTGTTCTGGCCGGACGCAACGGACGAACCTATTGTAATACGATTTGCCCGGTAGGAACGGTCTTGGGCTTCCTTTCACGTTATTCGCTTTTCCGCATCACAATAGATTCGGAAAAGTGCAACCAATGCAGTCTTTGTTCACGCAACTGCAAGGCAGCCTGCATCAACTTTAAGGAGCATCAGATTGATGCAAGCCGGTGTGTGGTTTGCATGAACTGCATTGAGAAGTGCAAGCATGGAGCCATTTCCTACAAGTATCATCCTTTCGGTAAACCTGCTGCGGGCAAGGCAGATTCGGAACAGATAAACGAAACCCGCCGCAGTTTTTTCACAGCAACGGCTCTGGTTGCAGCCACTTCTGTTTTAAAAGCGCAGGAAAAGAAAGTAGACGGAGGACTGGCAGCCATTGAAGATAAGAAGATTCCTGAGCGAAGCACTCCCCTCACTCCTCCCGGCTCATTGAGTGCCCGCAATATGGCGCAACACTGCACGGCCTGCCAGCTCTGTGTGTCGGCATGTCCCAATCAGGTTCTTCGTCCTTCTGCAGACTTAAGGAAATTGATGCAACCGGAAATGTCATACGAACGCGGCTATTGCAGACCGGAATGTACAAAATGTTCGGAGGTATGTCCTGCAGGGGCTATCCGTCCGATAACCAAAGCTGATAAATCATCCGTTCAGATAGGGCATGCCGTGTGGGTAAAGAAAAATTGCATACCACTGACGGATGGTGTGCAGTGTGGCAACTGTGCACGCCATTGTCCGACGGGAGCCATACAAATGGTGCCGAGTATACCTGAAGACAAGGATTCTCCAAAGATTCCGGTAATCAATGTGGAGCGTTGTATCGGCTGCGGGGCATGTGAGAATCTTTGTCCGGCCCGTCCGTTCAGTGCCATCTATGTGGAAGGACATGAAAGACATCGAATTATATAACAAAGTAGAATTTCTATAAGTATGGAAGAACATCATAAAAACAATATGAACCGTCGTGATTTCTTGAAGATAGTGGGAATTACAACCGCCACATCTACTGCTGCCCTCTATGGATGTGGTTCTAAGGAAGGAAGCAGTGAAGGCAGTAAAGTATTGGGCCCCATTCCGACGGATAAAATGACCTATCGTAGTTTTCCTGGTTTGGGGAGTGACAAAGTTTCTATTTTAGGATATGGCTGTATGCGCTGGCCTACCGTTCCTGCTCCGGATGGAAAAGGGGAAATGATAGACCAGGATGCTGTAAACGAACTGGTGGATTATGCCATTGCCCATGGCGTGAATTATTTCGATACGTCTCCGATGTATGTACAAGGATGGAGTGAGAAGTCTACGGGAATAGCTCTGAAACGCCATCCACGCGAATCGTTCTATCTTGCCACCAAACTATCCAATTTTCATCCTGATACCTGGACTCGCGAGGGTTCCATCGCCATGTACCGTAAGTCGTTCGAGGATATGCAGGTGGACTATATAGACTACTATTTGCTACACATGATTGGTGGCGGTGGCATGGAGCAATTCCGCAAACGCTACATAGACAACGGTATGATTGATTTTCTTGTCAAGGAGCGTGAAGCAGGACGCATCCGCCGTTTGGGATGGTCGTTCCACGGAGATATCGAAGTCTATGACTATGCCTTGCAGATGCATGACCGTGGTGAAGTTCATTGGGACTTTGTACAAATACAGTTAAATTATGTGGACTGGAAACATGCTTCGGGCAGCAACTTCAAGGCAGAGTATCTGTATGACGAGCTGGCCAAGCGTAAGATCCCTGCTGTCATTATGGAGCCTCTGCTGGGTGGGCGGCTCTCCAATGTCCCCGACCATATTGTGGCACGGCTGAAGCAGCGCGAACCCGAACGCAGTGTGGCGTCTTGGGCATTCCGTTATGCCGGTTCTCCCCAGGATGTACTGACAGTGCTGAGCGGCATGACTTATATGGAACATTTGCAGGATAACATCCGTACTTACTCTCCATTGGTACCACTCACAGAAGAGGAAACTCAGTATCTGTATGATACGGCAGATTTGATGATGGAGTACCCCACCATACCTTGCAACGACTGCAAGTACTGCATGCCTTGCCCGTATGGAATTGACATTCCTGCCATCTTGATACATTACAATAAATGTGTCAATGAAGGAAATGTGCCGGAAAGCAGCCAGGATGAGAATTATCGGAAAGCACGCCGTGCTTTTCTCGTAGGATATGACCGAAGTGTACCCAAACTGAGGCAGGCCGACCATTGTACCGGGTGCAACCAGTGTTCTCCGCATTGCCCGCAAACGATTGATATTCCCAAAGAACTGCATCGTATTGACAAATTTGTAGAACAGTTGAAACAAGAGACTTTATAAAATGGAGAGTATCATTGACATACTGCACAAGGGAGGATACTCTTGTGTTATGAAGAACCGGGAGGAAGTCCGTACTTTCACCCAACGGGGAGTAGCGGATTTGTATGATTTGTACCAGGCAGATTCTGCATTTATGAAGGGGGCTGCCATTGCCGATAAGGTTATAGGGAAAGGTGCCGCTGCTTTGATGGTACTGGGAGGCTTTAAAACGGTCTATGCCGATATAATCAGCACTCCTGCGCTGGCATTGCTGTGCGAAGCAGGAATTGAAACGACTTTTGCCCAAGAGGTTCCCCATATCATTAACCGTGACAAGACCGGCTGGTGCCCGTTGGAGACGGCTTGCATGGAGCTGAATACGGTAGAGGAGATGTATCCGGTGATTCAGAATTTTATATCAAGAATCAGGGCAAAATAGCAACAGCCTGCTCTCTTTCCCTGATTACCTGATGCCTTTCTCTTCCAGCATCTTGAAGTCTTCCTTGAGCATACCGACATCATCCAGTGTGCGGGCTTCATTGTGGTCGTTCAGATAGACTCTGGGTCTTTCGATAAACAGAGCGCTGGTGACAGATAAAGAGTCATTCCGGTATGGGGTCTCCACTCCACCTATTTCCAGCATTGTCTGGAAGAATGAGGCACTGGAAGATACATTCTTCTGCCTATTGGCTTGTGCGGCCTCCAATAACGATGGGTATCTCTGCCGGTAGTTGTCGGACATCCAAATAAAGAATGGCACATGTATCTGATAATAGGAAGGTACCGGTGAAGCATGCAGAAAGAGATGCCGGTTGTCATCGAAAATATCTTCTCCATGGTCTGAAGTGTATATCAGGGCAGAATTGACATGTTGTTCTTGAAGCATATCTATCAGACGAACCAGAAAATTATCCGTGTAGCGGATAGAATTGTCATAGGCATTAATCAGGTTGTCTTTGTATTTCACTTCCGCATCAACGGGCATGTCCGGCAGGAAGAAAGCCTGCTCTGCCGGATAGCGCTCTTTATAATTAAAATGAGAACCGTAAGTGTGGAGAACTATAAATTGCCTGGAAACTCCTTTGCCCAGTTCTTTTGCTACCAGTTTCAACAGTTCGTTATCAGAGGGGTTGTAATTGGAATCCCCTACATCTTCTTTAATGAAATCATACGTGTCGGCTTCTTTGCCGAAGAAGTCTATAAATGAGTGATTATAGCGCTGGTTCGAGAAAAAGGCGGTCTGGTAACCGGCTTCCTTGAATGCTGTGATAATCCCTTTCTGATAATAGATGGAATCAAAACTGGAAGCACTGACCGGCGACAGCAACATCGGAACACTCTTGTGGGTGGTGTTTGATTCTGTCAGCACATGGCTGAAAGCTGTCAGTCCGCCAATGCCCGACAGTCCCGGGTTAGTCTCCCGTTCGTAGCCGTACAAAGCCCAGTTGCATGCCCGTGAGGTTTCTCCCACCACCATTACATATACTTCCCTTTCATCAGCCTGATGAGTACTTCTAGCATGAAAGGTAAAATCTTTAGAGGTCTTGTGATAATTCCGCGTCTGGGCCGTCCGTTGAAAAGCAAGTGCTATGTTGTAGCATACGTTGGCAGGATACAGTTCGGATTTCGGCTCATACCGGTCATCTGTCAAATAAGCAGTGCCTAAGGATAATATTCCGGCAGACAACACATACAGAGTGCGACGGCGAGCTTGCCGGATGAATGCTTCGGACAGTCTGCGTTTGTGTACAATGGATATGGTTGCCAGAATTAATGCAGGTATATAGAGCACTACCACAATAACGATGGCAGGTATCAGATTGTCCAGCAGTTCCAGCGCCTCGCTCGAATTGGTTGTCACCAGATTCAGAAACATATCCACTGCGATAATGGACTGACCGAAAAGATACAGCAATACAAGCTGGAAGGCTCCGAAGAAGATGAACGGAAATAGCAGCCAGAATGTCCTGCCACAGTTTCTCGACCAAGCCATTACAGCATAATATATAGAAAGGGGTAGCAGGATATTACATATCTTTGCCGTCCATGATATGGGTTCTGTAAAGCATAGCACTACATTGGGCACTATCAGAATGACCAGAAACAGATAGAACAAATGTTCCTGATTGTCGAACCATTTTTTTATGTCTCTAAAAAGCTTCATTGATATTGAATATAAATCCGGTCTGGTGTTTGCCAAAACCTAAATCCAAACGTACGTTTACTCTCTTTTTGAACTCCCAGCGGTAGCCGAAACCATAATTAGGAAGAATATGCCTGGCCTCCAATTCCGAGAAATTCGGGAATATGGTTCCCGCCCCTACCCATACGGCAACTCCATTTCGCTTCCATACATGTTGGCGTAGTTCCAGCTGGGCATCCATTGCACACTTGTCACGGTAGCGCCCCTCATAATAGCCACGCATAGAATAGGAACTTCCCAATGTTGCCATCAGTCCCCAGGGCGGATTTCCGTAGTTCAGCAGAGTATGGAACTGGCCTGCCAACACCCCACCCTTCCACACGGACTGGTAATAGCTGGTCGTCAGTTCCGTATTGCTGAATGCATATTTATTTCCCAAAAAGGCCGGACTGAAGTGCTGGTCTATCCGTAGGTAATATCCTTTATAGGCATTTGTCAGAAAATCGCGTGAATCATACAACAAGGAAAACCCCAAGCTCACGTTGGTGCTACGCGCTTTCATTCCTTTCCATAATTCCGGTTTTTCAAAGTCATGTCCATACACGTAATCAAATGTTGTCATCGGACCGATATAAAAGTTACGTGCCATCCGGAACATGAAGTCCACCTTAACCTGCGCCTGAAAGCGATCGTATTCACTCTCATTGTCATCATTGGCTCCATTGTCATATCCTTGTCCCCAGTAAAGGCTTGGGAAAGAATAGAAATACAGATTGTAGTTCAACCGGTATTTGTCTTGGGGAAACAGATGGTTTCCACGTACTCCCAGCAAATAGAATCCCACTGTGGAGACATCCCCATACAGAGAGACATTGGACGGAGGGAGAATACTATCGTTCCGGTCGGTACGGTAGAGTCCTGCCGCCACCAGTCCGATTCCAAATTTGGTGTCACTGGAATAATGAGGCCCGCCTATAATGCTGAAATCAAATTTTTTGTTTTTCTTTTCTTTGTTGGCATCGTTGA
This sequence comes from Bacteroides sp. A1C1, assembly GCF_004328515.1. Taxonomy (NCBI): domain Bacteria; kingdom Pseudomonadati; phylum Bacteroidota; class Bacteroidia; order Bacteroidales; family Bacteroidaceae; genus Bacteroides; species Bacteroides sp. A1C1. The sequence goes on along the minus strand of NZ_CP036491.1, from coordinate 4,462,703 downwards.
AGTAATTCAAAATTTTTTCGAAAAAACTGCGTTTCTTGAGAAGCGAGTCTATCGGATACGTAGAAATTGAGTCCACAGAGTTTTTTGCTTCTGCAGGGTGTGTTTGTGCATGAACAGCCGTTTCTGTAATCAGCATCAATATTGGTAATATCCATTTTGTCAATTTAGTGTCCATTTGCTTGTAGAAAACTTCCGTGGCAAAGTTTGTTTTATGTTCTTCATTACAACAATGTTACCCTTCTTTTTGTTTCCTATTTTTCTCTTTTATGTTCATTTCTACATTGCATGTGGGGTTCACTCTTTTTGACCACATCATTTATAGAGCTTTCCTCAGTTATACTGTTATTTTAATATTACAAAGAACAACATGATATTGAATTAATGAAAACAGCAATGAACATTCTCGATAAAGAGGGGCAGAAACGATGGGTAATCGTAGGCGGTGGCTTCGATGGATTAAAGCTAGTACGAAAATTGAATACTTCGGAAGCCTTGTTCAACCGAACCAGATATTGGACAGCTTTGAACAGGCCCAGAGTACCGGTAATAAAGAAGAGCACAGGCGTCTGATGACCTTTGCCATTGTAGGTGGTGGAGCTACGGAAATAAAGTTGTCCGCTACTCTGGCCGAGATGAGAAAGTTTGTCCTTTCTCAAAACTATCCAGGCTTGAATATCAATGAGAAGCGTATCATCTTGTTGGATGGCTCTTCCAGGCTTTTGTCTGCCTTTTCTGAAAAGTCTTCCAAAGAAGTGACTGATTATCTGAAGAAGCATGATGTGGAAATTAAATTGAATCAACGGGTGATGGGATACGAGAATTATCAGTTGGCATTGAATGATGGGACCGCAAGCAATACCAAAAAAAATGTATTCTGGGTGGCCGGTGTCAAAGCAAACAGCCTTCAAGGATTGCCTGCCTATGGACCGGGAAACCGCTTGAAGGTGGACACTTATAACCGTCTTTCTCAATATCCCAATATTTTCGCTATCGGGAATACGGCCCTTATGATTTCTGAGGAGTATCCCAAAGGACACCCGCAAGTGGTGCAACCAGCCATCCAGCAGGCCCGCAACTTGATAAGGAACTTGCAGCGTGCAGAAGCAGGCCTGCCGCTGCAACCGTTTATATATCAAAACAAAGGCTCCATGGAGACCATTGGCCGCAATCATGCCGTAGTCGAGCTTAAGAAGCTGCGTTTTGGAAGTTTTCCGGTATGGGCTGTGTGGCTGTTCATCCATTTGATGAGTATTGTGGGTGTAAAAAACCGTCTTTCCATCTTCGTAGACTGGATGTGGAGTTACTTTACCTATGACCTGTCTTTACGGATTATCATCAAACCCTTGAAGCGGCAGTAAACTTTTATTGAGTAATATTTGTTATAGTTCATATACGAACTTAAAAATGAATGAATATGTTAAAACGACTTTTATTTCCCGTCAAACCGGACGGAACGGCAACATCTGCTATGCTATTAATTGCAAGAATTGTATTCGGTATATTATTAATGAACCACGGTATCCAGAAGTGGACTAACTTTCAAGAGCTGTCGGCTGTTTTCCCAGACCCATTGGGTGTAGGCAGCCCGCTGTCTTTAGGATTGGCTATCTTCGGTGAATTGGCATGCTCCATGGCATTCATTATAGGTTTTCTCTATCGTTTGGCTATGATACCAATGGTGTTTACAATGGCTGTTGCCTTTTTTGTAATTCATGGCAATGACCCGTTTGCCACGAAAGAGCTGGCTTTTGTGTACCTGGTAGTGTTCATATTGATGTATATCATAGGCCCGGGCAAGTTTGCCGTTGACCGTTGGATCGGAAAGGCTCTTTCTCAAAAAACTCATAGATAGACACTTCTGTTTTACTGAAAACAGATTTTAAGCTCAAATAGGATGTATTTTCGTAAAAAATCCTATATTTGCGGATGCTTAAAATAACTCAATGAGCTATAAAGCTATTAAACACAGTAAAATAAAAAAGAGTGATTATGAAAAAGTTCAATTTGAAGATGGCTGCGACCGTAATGATTTGCGGCTCGTTTCTTTTCAGTTCTTGTATCGGTTCTTTTGGACTGCATAGTAAACTGGTCAGCTGGAATCAAGGTATTGGTACCAAGTTTGTAAACGAACTGGTTTATCTGGCATTCAATATTGTCCCGGTATATGGCGTTTGCTATCTGGCCGATGCATTGGTCATCAACTCCATCGAATTCTGGAGTGGTTCAAACCCTATGGCCAGCATTGGTGATGTAAAGAAAGTGAAAGGTGAAAACGGTGACTACCTGGTAGAGACACTTGAAAACGGCTATTCTATCACCAAAGAAGGTGAGACCGCTTCTATGGAACTCATTTACAACAAAGAGTTGAATACTTGGAATGTTGTTGCCGATGGTGTCAGCACAGAATTGCTGCAAATGAACAATGACGGCACTGCACAAATGACCCTTCCGAACGGTGAGGAAATGACAGTGACACTGGATGCCCAAGGTGTGGCTGCAGCACGTCAAGCGACAATGATTGACAGCTATTACGCCTTTAAGTAATGGGATAATGGATAAATGATAATGGGTAAATGTATATGCTAATTATCCAGTATCATTTATCCATAGTCATTTATATTTTTAGAACGGATATCCCACAGCAAAGTGGAAAGCAAAATCGCGGCTAAATTTAGGATGAATAATGGGATAACGGTCTTTTTTCTTCTCGTAAGCTGGATTGATTGCTTTCATACCTCCGTCGAAACGCAATACAAAGAAATCTAAGTCAAGACGCAGTCCTAAACCATATGCCAAAGCAATCTGCTTATAGAACTTGTCAAATTTAAACTGACCTCCCGGCTGGTCTTTATAATCCCGTATTGTCCAGATATTCCCGGCATCTACAAAGAGAGCCCCTCTGAATTTCCAGAATAACCGTGTGCGGTATTCAATGCTGGCATCCAGCTTGATGTCTCCCGACTGGTTCATGAAGTTATTATCGCCGGGGAAAGAACCGGGCCCCAAATCACGTACAGACCATCCGCGCACACTATTGGCGCCACCGGAAAAGTAGCGTTTTTCAAATGGAAGCATTGTTGCATTGCCGTATGGAATGGCGATACCGACACCAAAATGAAATGCCAATGAATTGCGGTTGTCAATGACCAGGTTCTTGGCAAAGTCAAAATCGCCTTTCAGGTATTGGGCAAAAGGAATGTTTAATAAAGTGTATTCTCCCGATGCATTCTTCTTCATTCCTCCGAGCTTTGCCACAGCATACAACAAATTGCCCGCTGATTCAAAATTGAAGCGGATGGTATAGGAATTTCCGATGCCGGAATTATTCATCAAAGCCTTTCCGGCACTGTTATAAATATAGCTATAGCCGGTGCGGACAATAAAACGGTCTTCATAATTATATTTGAGGATGTAGTTCTCGTCTTTCTCCAGATAATCCTCTTTAAATCTCTGGTCTATGCTGGGCATGTACAGATAATTGATGTCCAGTAAATCAATGCGATGCTGCGAACGCTGTTGTTGTACTCCCCATTTGTAGCTCCATCCGGCAGACGCCACAATACGTGTGAATTCAGGCCGCATCTGGTAGTTATATTGCAAGCCGAATTCTGTAGTAGCCCTTATCCTCCGTTTGAAATCGCTGGATACAAAGGGAAACATGAACTGTGGAAAGTTGATAGTTGCTTCCGCACCTAATTCTATATAGTCTTGATTTAAGGAGCTCTGCAAACCAGACACAGCCTCGTATGCCCCACGTAGCTTGAACATGAATGTTTCGGAACCTTTGAACATGTTGCGGTGCTGAAAAGCCACTGAAGCGGCAGCTCCCAAGTCGCCGGCAGAGTTTGTGCCTTCCACTTCAAAGGATACGGACTGATGCTTGCCTTTGGTCAGCATCACATAGGCGTTGAGCTTTGCACTGTCACTCTGCTGTACTTCGAAAAAACGGATGTTGGTGTATTTCAGGGCTTGCAGGCGTCCGTAGTTGGAGTAGGTACGCTGCACGTTTTGCTCATTATAGAGAGTTCCCGGAATGATGCGCAGATTGTTGGTCAGCACTTTGGGACGCAGATAAAGCTTGTCTTTGTAGTAGATGGGGAATCCTTTGTAGTGCAATGAATCATTTACCTCGATGCTGTTCAAGGCAGATGCCTGCAACACATTATAGTCTGTAATGAAACTCACTTTATTGATAGTGTACTGTTGGTGATTCTGCGGTGTATCCTCGTTGTGCTGCTTGTATGGAGCCAAATGCAACGTCAAATCTACCAGGTAAGAATTGCGGACAGTATCTGCGGTATAAGAGATGTACTCTTTATTGAACTTATAATATCCGTTCTGAAGCAGTTTGTTCGTGATACGCTGACGTTCTGCATCCAATACATTGACATCAAAATACATGCCTTCGGATAAGAGGGTTACTGCAGAATCCTGCCGCATGTATTCCTTTATTTTACTGTCCCGGATATCATATTTCAAGGTACGCACTTTATAGGGTTTGCCGGTTGTCACCTTATAGACTAACCTCATCTTTTTCTTTTTGACTTGTCGTATCGGTTCCACCAGAGCACCCATATAGCCCATATTCTGCACAGCTTTAGTGATCTCTTCCCTGGTCCGATTGGTTTCCTCCTCACTGTATATGACAGGAGCATCCCCTAATTTCCTCAATGTACGGTTTATCCAGCGTGTAGAGTCCCGTCCGGACCAGTTGTAGACATACAACTGGGTCTTTATCAGACTGAACCACTTCGCATTGGGATTCTGGCGGATATACATGGAGAGATTAGATGGTTTTACTTCCTTATTGTCAGTATGTATACGCACTTCATCCAGCAAATACGAGCCGTCCGGCACATATTTGGTAGAAGAACAGGAAGCCAACAAAAATACGATAGTAGTAAGTATCGCGTAGCGGAAACCTTTATCCATACCGAGTCATTAATTGCGCATAAACAGCTACAAATATACTTGTATTTTTTTGTTCCCGAAATAAAAAACGCCGGAAGAGTGCAGAGTTTTTGATTATATTGAAATAATCACGTATTTTTGTCAAATGATAACATGTGTATCCTATGGCATTAAGTAAAAACCGCATTAAATATATCCACTCGTTGGAGCAGAAAAAGAACCGGAAGGCTGACAAGGTATTTCTGGCAGAAGGACCTAAACTCGTAGGGGATTTGTTGGGACATTTTCCTTGTCAGTTCTTGCTGGCAACTTCAGAATGGCTTTCCCGGAACCGCCCTATCTCCACTGTAACGGATGTCACGGAAGTATCGGAGGAAGAACTTTCGCGTGCCAGCCTGCTAAAAACTCCCCAACAAGTGCTGGCTGTGTTCCGGCAGCCGGATGAGGAGACGGATGTTTCCGTCATCAGCCGCTCCCTCTGTCTGGCTTTGGATGATGTGCAAGACCCCGGTAACCTGGGAACGATTGTCCGCCTTGCCGATTGGTTTGGGATAGAGCATATATTCTGTTCGCCCAATACGGTGGATATCTATAATCCCAAAACAGTGCAGGCCACGATGGGAGGTATCGCACGCGTCAGACTGCATTATACTCCCCTACCCGAGCTCATCCGCTCACTGAAGGATATTCCCGTTTACGGCACTTTCCTGGACGGAGAGAATATGTACGGACAACCACTCTCGAAAAATGGGCTGATTGTGATGGGAAATGAAGGAAATGGCATCGGAAAAGAAGTGGAGGCACTCATCAACCGCAAACTATACATACCGAATTATCCCGCCGGCCGTGAGACCTCGGAGTCGTTGAACGTGGCTATTGCTACAGCAGTAGTTTGCGCTGAGTTCCGGCGCCAGGCAGCATTGTAGTAAAATCAAAAGGGAAAAACAACCAGGGAATCAAACAAGACAATTCTTCCTCGATAACCGGAGGGATTGCCGTCAGTATATTGCAGCACGTATCAAAATGAGGATAGTCTGTTTCCGCCTCCGTAAGCAAAGCTATGACGCCTGGTAGCCATTCCGTATTCTCCACCTCTTCTGTCAATGGGAAGATACGTGATACACACTGTCCTTCACCTATCTCCACCACATATTGTTTCAGATAGCCATGTCCGGGAAGAAACAGAAAATGGGAAGCGTAGCGTTTCATGCTTTCGGACGGCGACGTATGGTTCTGGGAGTTGTGGCATTTTCCTGCTCCTGAATTTTCAGAGGCTTCAATTTCTCTGGTTTCCCGATACTGTCTTTGCGAAGGGAGTCTGTGGCCTGCTGAAGGCTGTCCTTTGGGGCAATGACCAGACTGTCCGTGGCGTGATAGCGCATCAGTGAGATACGGTCTGCCAGCAAAGGCTGTGGAGTCTCCTGCTGCGGGTAATAGATGAACCCGCGTATTTCCTTGATTTCTCCTAAGGTATCGGCAAACAAGGTGAGCGTTTCCACACCTGTGCCTTGTACTTTCCGAATGGCACTGATGACACTGTCATTCTTCTCATAAAGAACCTGCATCGCCATCAACGGAGCATGTATGCTGTCCGGTGCACCGTTGTGAAAACGGAAGCGTGCGCTCCAGCGCAACGTGTCACGGTCGTGGAAATTGGTGTCTGAAGGCAACGTAAACGTTATCTTGTTGTCCAGGGGCATGCCCGTCAACTGATAGATATGCTGCCATATCCACACGTCGATACTGTCTCCGGGAAGTGATTCTTTCGGCTTGTTGTCACGCAGGGCAATCAAGTGGTTGATACCGTCTCTTTCGGCTTTTAAGCGTACATTCACTTTCTCGTAGATTTTGGTAAGTACCTCCGGATTACGGGCAAACCAGACCATAGAAGAGTCGAAATCGGCCTGAGTGATGCCATATTTCTTGAAAACCGATTCAATGTAAAGAACCCGCTTATAGCTTTCGTTATACGGTACTTCTTCACCCATAGCTTTGGCTATGTGATAATCGTAAAGCACGTTTTCCATCTTGGCATCCGGAAGGACGGTCTCAGGTCTTTTCACCTTACAAGCCGTCAGACTGAATGCCAGAAGGACTACACTACACCATTGAATTCGATTTATTCCTTTCATGATTTCTTTATGGCTGCGTGATAGGCATCATTGAAATCCTTATTATAGAACAACAGCAATGCAATCATACCACAGCTGATTGCTGCATCTGCAAAATTGAATATCGGGCTGAAAAAAATAAAGTGTTCACCACCGACGAACGGCATCCATGTGGGCCAGTTTGTATCTATGATAGGAAAATAGAACATATCTACCACTTTGCCGTGAAACCAGGAAGCATATCCTCCCCCTTCAGGCAGGAAAGAAGCTATCTGCGAATGAGTGCTTTCATTAAACAGTACACCGTAAAAGACGCTGTCAACAATGTTACCCAAAGCTCCCGTCAGGACTAAAGACACACAGACGATGAATCCCGTCTTCATTCCCAGCTTCACGAATTTATGCAGAAACCAACCTATCACCGTCACCGCAACAATACGGAACAAGGTGAGAAACAGTTTGGCGAATATTTCCATACCGAAAGCCATGCCACTATTCTCAGTAAAGTAGATGTAGAACCAATCTGTGATTCGGATGCTCTCGTGCCAGTACATGTGAGTCTTAATCCAAATCTTGATAATCTGGTCTATAATCAATACCAAGAATATAATGAGTAAGGCTATCCGTCCTTTCGTAAAGAATTTACCCATTTTTATTTCTTGCCGTTGTTTTTAGCTTCGATGCTCAGAGTGGCATGAGGCACTGCACGAAGGCGCTCTGCCGGTATCAGTTTGCCGGTTTCGCGGCAAATGCCATATGTTTTGTTCTCAATACGCACCAAAGCAGCCTGCAATCCTTGGATGAACTTTAACTGGCGTTGGGCCAGACGTGTGGTTTCTTCCTTGGATAAGGTGTTGGCACCTTCTTCCAGCACTTTGTACGTAGGAGATGTATCGTCGGTGTCATTGCCGTCTGCACCCGTCAGGCTAGCCTTTAACAATTCATAGTCACGTTGTGCTAACTCTAACTTCTCCAGAATGATAGCGCGGAATTCTTCCAATTCAGCATCTGAGTATCTTGTCTTTTCTGCCATAACTTTTACGTGTTAATCAGGTTAGTATTTAATTATTCTTTCACTACGCTCACGTACAGCGAGAAATCGTCGAAGTTTAGTTCTGCACCATTTTCTACGTTGTCTGTCAGCGTCAGTGAAGTTCCTAAAACTTGGTTACAAATATAGTCTTTATATTCGTTTACTGCATCATCTGTTTGAGGATTTTTTGATAATGTAATCTTTATTTTATCGGTTATCTCAAAACCGCTTGACTTGCGGATATTCTGAATACGGTTCACCAACTCGCGCGCAACACCTTCACGACGCAACTCTTCGGTTACGGTAACTTCCAAAGCTACGGTTAGTTTACCTTCGTTGGCAACCAGCCAGCCCGGGATGTCCTCGCTGAAGATTTCCACATCGGCAGTTTCAATCACAGCTTCCGTACCGTTCAGGACGAACGTATAGGAACCGTTCTTCTCCAGTTCAGCGATAGCCTCCTGAGACATTCCGGCCACGGCAGCAGCCACAGCTTTCATCTGTTTTCCGAATTTCGGTCCCAACTTCTTGAAGTCGCATTTCACTTTTTTTACCAGTACACCGGCAGCACCGTCCACAAACTTGATTTCTTTCACATTCACCTCGTTCATGATAAGTGCTTTCACAGCCTCGATGTGTGCACGCTGTTCTTCATCCACTACCGGTATCATGATGCACTGAAGCGGTTGGCGGACTTTGATGTTCACCTTGCGGCGCAGTGCCAATACCATAGAAGTGACGTCTTGTGCCATCTGCATGCGGGTTTCCAATTCCTTGTCTATCATTTCCTCCTTATATTCGGGGAACTTGGCAAGGTGTACGGAAACCACGTTGTCGCGTCCCGTAGCTGCAATCAGGTCTGTGTACAGCATGTCGGCATAGAACGGAGCAATGGGCGCCATCAGCTTGGCTACAGTTTCCAAGCAGGTATAGAGTGTCTGGAATGCAGAGAGCTTGTCCTGCGTCATACCGCCACCCCAGAAGCGTTTACGGTTCAGACGAACGTACCAATTGGAGAGATTGTCGTTCACAAACTCAGAAATGAGACGTCCTGCTTTCGTGGGCTCGTATTCATTGTAGCAGGTATCCACGTTCTTCACCAGCGTATTCAGTACGGAGAGAATCCAACGGTCTATCTCAGGGCGTTCTGCCATGGGCACGTCGGCTTCCTTGTATTCAAATTCGTCTACATTGGCATAGAGGGCGAAGAATGAATAGGTGTTATAGAGTGTTCCGAAGAACTTGCGGCGCACCTCTTCCACTCCATCCACGTCGAACTTAAGATTGTCCCACGGAGAAGAGTTGGTGATCATGTACCAGCGCAACGGGTCGGAACCGTATTTCTCGATGGTCGAGAAGGGGTCTACGGCATTGCCCAGACGCTTGGACATCTTGTTTCCGTTCTTGTCGAGCACCAGACCGTTGGAGATAACAGCCTTATAAGCGGTGCTGTCGAACACCATCGTGGCGATGGCGTGCAGCGTGAAGAACCAGCCGCGTGTCTGGTCCACTCCTTCGGCGATGAAATCGGCAGGATATACCTGATGGCTGTCCAGCAGTTCCTTGTTTTCGAACGGATAGTGTATCTGTGCATAAGGCATGGCACCGGAGTCAAACCATACGTCAATCAAGTCCGTTTCACGTTTCATCGGCTTGCCGTCTTTGGAAACAAGGATGACATCGTCTACGTAAGGACGGTGCAAGTCTATCTTGTCGTAATTCTCTTCGGTATATATACCCGGCTGGAAGCCTTTGTCCTTGTAGGGGTTGGACTGCATCAGACCGGCAGCTACGGATTTCTCTATTTCGTTGTAAAGTTCTTCTACAGACTCGATACATTTTTCCTCGCTATTGTCCTCTGTACGCCAGATAGGCAGCGGAGTGCCCCAGTAGCGTGAACGGCTGAGATTCCAGTCATTCAGGTTTTCCAGCCACTTACCGAAACGTCCCGTACCGGTGCTTTCCGGCTTCCAGTTGATGGTCTTGTTCAACTCTATCATACGTTCCTTACAAGCGGTGCTGCGGATAAACCAGCTATCCAGCGGATAGTACAATACGGGTTTGTCCGTACGCCAGCAGTGCGGATAGTTGTGTACATGCTTTTCTATCTTGAATGCCTGATGAGCGGCTTTCATCATCATGCAGATTTCGATATCCAATGATTCGGCAGCTTGCGCAGCCTGCTCATTATACTTGCCGTCTACGGTGAATTGAGGGTCATAAGCATTCTTTACCCACTTGCCCTGATACTCCTTATACAAGTCCACGTTGACACATGCCTTTACGAAATCCTCATCCAGTTCATCTATCAAATAGAACTTACCGGTGAGATCCACCATCGGGCGAGTTTCACCTTTCTTGTTTATCATGAACAGGGAAGGTATGCCTGCAGCACGGGCCACAAAGGCATCGTCCGCACCAAAGGTCGGGGCGATGTGTACGATACCCGTACCGTCTTCGGTCGTTACATAATCACCCGCGATTACACGGAAACCTTTATCGCTGGCAGTCCAACTGCCGTCTTCGGCCACATCTATCGGCTTTACCCACGGGATGAGTTGCTCGTACTCCATACCTACCAAGTCCGGTCCCTTGTATTCACTTACAATCTTGAAAGGTATCAGCTTGTCTCCCGGTTTATAATCCTCTAATGCAATGCCTTCCGCTTTTTTATTGAAGTGTGCATAGAGCAATGCTTTTGCCAGAACGACGGTCATCTTCTCGCCACTATAGCTGTTGTAGGTCTGCACGGCTACATAGTCAATCTTAGGCCCTACACAGAGTGCGGTATTGCTGGGCAATGTCCACGGAGTGGTAGTCCATGCCAGGAAGTAAGGAGTCCCCCACTCTGCCATTTCCGGCTTCGGGTTCTTTATCTTGAACTGCCCCACTACGGTCGTATCTTTTACGTCACGATAGCATCCGGGCTGGTTCAGCTCGTGCGAACTGAGTCCTGTACCGGCAGCGGGAGAATACGGTTGTATGGTATATCCTTTATAAAGCAGTCCTTTCTTGTAGAGTTGCTTCAACAGCCACCACAACGTTTCGATGTAGCGGTTGTCGTAAGTTATATAGGGGTTCTTCATGTCCACCCAGTAGCCCATCTTGTGCGTCAGGTCTTCCCACTCTTTGGTGAACTTCATGACGTCCTTGCGGCAGGCAGCATTGTATTCTGCCACAGAAATAGTCCTGCCAATATCCTCTTTCGTAATGCCAAGCGCCTTTTCCACACCCAGTTCCACGGGTAATCCATGAGTATCCCATCCGGCCTTACGCTTTACCTGAAATCCCTTCATCGTTTTGTAACGGCAGAAAATGTCCTTAATGGAGCGAGCCATTACGTGGTGAATACCCGGCATACCATTGGCCGAAGGAGGTCCTTCGAAAAACACGAAAGAAGGACAACCTTCACGTTCTGTCATACTCTTGGCGAAAACCTGGTTTTCGTCCCATTTCTCCAACACTTTTCCGTTCACTTCGGAAAGGTCAAGCTTCGAATATTCGGCAAACTTCTTACCCATCTTGATATTTACTATTTGACAATTTACGATTGAAGAATACTCTTGACCAGCATGTTTTTTGGTACATCAAAAGCCATCTTCTTTATTTTAAGAGTGCAAATTTACAAAAAACTTAGATACAAGAGACTTTTTAGGTAGAAAAAGCTGGCTTAGTGCGATAAAATGTTTTATTTGGCGTCAGTTCAATGGATGTGTGGAAGTAATATCCGCTTGATGTGACCTTTCTAAGAAAAGCACTAAAACCCACGGGGTTCTAAGCAAAAAACGGCAAAACGTAAATTTAGTTCAAACAAGCGACCTGAAAACTACAAATAAGAGGGCTATTTTGCTGAGTTCAACAAACGGTATGTAGAATTCTGCGAATGTCATTGCTGCAATCAGCAATAAGCGTGCAAAACAGCATGGGAAAGAATAATAAAATATCACATTGAAAAAAATAATAGCAGCATCATCTGCGAATAGACTTCAACTGCCGCTGATGTAACTATAATTCAAGATAGAATAATTAAGGAAATGATTCACCACTCCGAAACAATCCAATGTCTCATCGAAAGAGAGAAAGTAATACATCAGGTTTTCGGGTTCTTTCTTTCTTTTGGGGCAGGATTTCGTCCACATAGGCAAGAAAGGCGTTTTTTGATGCTGTAATTGCATGGCGGATTTTGAGCATTCAGGCTTCACATCTCCGGTCAGTCCCCCATCACTATAATATTGGCGGCGCTCTTCATAGACTTGGGCGGCTGCCTCATTGATTTATGGTGTAGGCAGGCTTCAGCTATTCTTCCTTGCTCTTCTTCTGCTGCATAGTGGCGTGGAAGGCAAAATAGAGGATGAAGTCTACGAAGTAATAGCGGACACGTTCATAAGTGACAGAATTGACCTTTATGTCAGTTTTCAGGAAGCCCAGGATGGAGAATTGCCTGATGATGACTTCCTGCCGGGTGCGGAGAATACGGGTTTCCTCCTCTACACGCGCCTAGGAGTAATGGAAAGGCTTATATTAAAAGCAATCTGTTTCACCGTAAGCCAGTCGGACAGAATCAGTTCACCGGAGGCCAGACGGTAGTTAAGTAATCGCAGCACATTGATGCAAAGAGGTATTTCGGAAGCGGAGAAAGCTTTTTTGACCATTGTTTCAGTTTTTAGAGTAAAAGTTGTGTAAAGACACGAATAAACTATGGAATTACTATCCGAAATGCCACACTTCAGTAACTTAAATGCCACATTTTATCATCCGGAATGCCATAGGTTTCGGACTACGAAATGTGGCACTTGAGGCGGTAAAGTGTGGCATTTAAGTTACTGAAGTGTGGCATCGGGTACGATGAAAAACCCGGCGTGGAAAGGTTATTTTTTCATCTTCACCTCGTACAAATCGCCTCTCCGGTCTTTCAAGTTACGTACACTGCCGTAGGTATGCAGCTCGTTCAGCAAATCCAGATCCACATCCGATACAAGAATCATTTCGGTATTCGGAGTGGCTTCCGCACGCTTGCCGTCTGTGGGGAAAGCAAAATCGCAGGGAGTGAATACACCGGACTGGGCATACTGAATGTCCATGTTGTGCACACGGGGAAGATTACCTACACTGCCGGCTATCACGACGAAGCACTCGTTTTCGATGGCACGGGCATGGGCGCATACCTTTACGCGGCTGTAAGCATTCTGTGTATCGGTAAGGAAAGGCACAAAGAGTATCTGCATGCCTTGGTCCGCCATGATGCGGCTCAGTTCGGGGAACTCGACATCGTAGCATATCAGCACGCCTATCTTCGCACAGTCCGTGTCGAACGTCTGGATGGACTTGCCTCCACTCAATCCCCAAGACTTTATTTCGTCGGGAGTGACGTGTATCTTCTCATACATTTCATAGCTTCCGTCACGCCGGCAGAGGAATCCTACGTTGTATAGCAATCCGTCCTCCTTGATAAGCGGCATACTGCCCGTAATGATATTGATGTTATAACTGATAGCGAGCTTGACGAAACGCTCCCTGATTTCCTCGGTATAGGCCGCCAGTCCACGGATGGCCTGCGATTCGCCCTCATTGTTGAATTTTGCCATCAGCGGTGCATTGAAGTATTCGGGGAAAAGGACAAAGTCACTCTTATAGTCGCTCACGGCATCCACAAAGAACTCCACTTGTTCAAAGAGGTCATCCAGTGTCTTGTAGGTACGCATCTGCCATTGCACCAAGCCGACACGGACGGTAGTTTTGGGGCTTACATAGTCTTGTGTGGGAGCCTGATAGTAGATATTGTCCCATTGCAGCAGGCAGGCATAGTGCTTGGACTCCTCATCATTGGGAAGATAGTTGCGCATCACCTTGCGCACGTGGAAGTCGTTGGAGAGCTGAAAGGTCAGCACCGGGTCGAAGATTTCCTTTTGCTTCACCTTGTCTATGTACTCCTTAGGACGGAGTTGGTCAGCATATTTATAGTAGTTGGGGATACGTCCGCCAAACATGATTGCCTTCAAGTTCAATGTTTCGCAAAGTTCCTTGCGGTATTCATACATGCGGCGTGCCAGACGCAGGCCGCGGTATTGGGGATGAATAAAGACTTCGATGCCATAAAGGATGTTACCCTTCGGATTGTGGGTATTGAAAGTCTCCTTGCCCGTAACCTGAGCGTAGGTGTGGTCGTTCTTCACATCATCGTAGTTCACTATGATGGAAAGTGCACAGCCCACGATTTTCTCGTCAACCACCGTCACAATCTGCCCCTCGGGAAAGATTCGTATCAGCTTTTCTATTTGTTTGTGTGTCCAGAACACATCGCTTCCGTCTGAATAAACACGCGTAAACGATTGTGCCAACTGGTCATAATCTTCAATCTGCAGATTGCGTATCTGTACCTTATTGATTTTCATTGAATCCATAACTTTCTTGCTATTCCTGATTAAAAACAGTGCAAAGGTACGGTTTATCCTTACATGTTATCTTCCCCTCCGAAGATTTTTCTTTCCCATCTTGAACGGATAAGGGAAAAGATACGGAATTGATAACAAAAAGAGGAGGCATTCATCAGGCCTCCTCTTTCCCATCTTATATGGGCAGTTTCAATGACGGTCTTATCTATTGTTTCTTCTATTCTTCCACAGCTTGGTCATGTCTTCCAGTGTCTTGCCTTTCGTTTCGGGAACAAGCTTCCAGACAAACAGAGCAGCCACCACACAGATGATTCCGTATAAGCCATAAGCAAACATGTGCCCGAACTTGTCTCCCATATCTCCCAAACTCATATTGTACATAGGTACGAAGGTGGAAGATACAATGAAATTGAATATCCATTGGAAGGCTACGGCAATGGCTACTGCAGCGCCACGGATGGTATTCGGGAAGATTTCAGCAATCAGTACCCAGCAGATGGGGCCCCAGCTGAACATGAACGAAGCACTGTAGACCATGATACTGACAACAGCCAACATGGAAGGAAGCCCTGCCACAACGTTGCAAAGAGCTACTCCGAAAGCACCTATCGCCATACCGATAGATCCCGAGATAAGCAGTGGTTTACGTCCCCATTTCTCGACTGTAAAGACAGCCAGCAACGTGAACAGAATATTGATGATACCCATAATGACGGTCTGCACCATCGGGTTGCCCATTCCCATCGTTTCGAAGATACGCGGTGCGAAATAGAGTACGGCGTTGATACCTACCGCTTGCTGGAATACACTCAGCATGATTCCGATAAAGATAACCATCCAGCCATAAGTGAAAAGCTTTTCCGTCTTTTCCTCTGCCGTGGCTTTGATTTGAGACAGAATAACCTTTGCCTGAGCCAAGCCGTTGATACGGCTTAACACCTGGAGTGCCTTATCATCCTTGCCACTCATGGCAAGATAGCGTGGCGTTTCGGGAACAAACAGTACGAGCAACGCAAAGACTCCTGCAGGAACAGCCTCACTGACAAACATCAGACGCCATCCTATCTCTGTGGTCCATGCTGCCGCTTCGGGATTCAGAATCTGGTTGACTCCTTCAATGGCCTTTATCACCGGATTTGAATTCTCGCCCAAAATAAGGAAATTCACGAAGTAAACCACTAACTGGCCGAAGATAATGGCAAACTGGTTCCATGATACCAGAGTCCCGCGAATGTTGCTCGGCGCAATTTCCGCAATATACATCGGGCAGATGGCCGATGCCAAACCTACGCCGATTCCTCCCAATACACGGTAGAAATTGAATGCCACGAGCAAGGAATAGGAAGGAACACCATAGTCGAAGAAAAGGAATTCCGGGTAGTAGGAGCCCAATGCCGACAGAAAGAACAAGACGCCGGCTATGAAAAGAGAATTCTTACGTCCCAGATTGGATGCGAAGAATCCCGAAAGAGCACTACCGATGATACATCCGATAAGTGCACTGGAAGAGGTAATGCCGTGAATCGTATCTGTGTAGACAAAATCGGAGGCACCCATAAAGAATGCCTGAAGCCCTTTATCGGCACCGGATATGACTGCTGTATCGTAGCCGAAAAGCAAGCCCCCGATGACGGCTACCAGCACAATAGAGAAGAGGTAGAGTTTACTGCCTTTTTCTGTATAATTCATGATATTAATGATTAATGGTTAATGATTAGCGATTAATGATTAGCGATTAATGATTAATATTGAAACACCTCATGCGCAACTTATTAACCACTAATCACTAAACATTGATCATTATTAGCAGTACATATTCACGATTGCCTCATACAATTCCTGCTTGCCGCTGGTCTGTTTCGGCTCACCGTTGGCTTTTGCGTAAGCTACCAAATCCTCCAGTGTCAGTTTGCCATCTTCAAATTCCTTGCCTTTACCACTGTCGAAGGAAGCATAGCGGTCGGCCAGCATCTTCTTGTAAGGAGACTCTTCAAGCAATTTGGCTGCACTTTCCAGTGCACGTGCCATCACGTCCATACCGGCGATGTGAGCAATGAAAATGTCTTCCAGGTCGGTGGAGTTGCGACGGGTCTTGGCATCGAAGTTTGTACCGCCATTGCCAAAGCCTCCGTTACGGATGATTTGCATCATTGCCTGGGTCAGTTCGAAGTTGTCAATGGGGAACTGGTCTGTATCCCAGCCGTTCTGGTAGTCACCACGGTTGGCGTCGATGGAGCCGAGCATACCGTTGTCTACGGCTACTGCGAGTTCGTGCTCGAAGGTGTGGCCCGCCAAAGTAGCGTGGTTCACTTCGATGTTCACCTTGAAATCTTTGTCCAGATTGTGAGCCTTCAAGAAGCCGATAACGGTTTCGGTGTCTACATCATACTGGTGTTTTGTAGGTTCCATCGGTTTCGGTTCAATCAAGAAGGTACCTTTGAAGCCGCGGGCACGTGCATAGTCGCGGGCGATGGTCAACATCTGTGCGAGGTGCTCTTTCTCACGCTTCTGGTCTGTATTCAGCAATGACATGTAGCCTTCGCGACCGCCCCAGAATACATAGTTTGAGCCTCCCAGTTCGATAGTAGCGTCGATGGCGTTTTTGATTTGGATGGCGGCACGTGCCACAACATCGAAATCGGGATTGGTGGCTGCACCATTCATGTAGCGGGCATGGCCGAATACGTTGGCAGTACCCCACAACAGTTTGATGCCGGTTTCTGCTTGTTTCTGCTTGGCATACGCTACGATTTCCTTCAAGTTGGCTTCGTATTCTTCAATGGTCTCGGCTTCTTCGCAGAGGTCTACATCGTGGAAGCAGTAGTATTCGATACCCATTTTCTGCATGAATTCAAAGCCGGCGTCCATTTTGTTCTTGGCAGCCTGAACCTTGTCAGCCTCACCGTTCCAGGGGAATTTCTTTGTTCCGCCACCGAATTGGTCACCACCTTCTGCGCAAAGAGTGTGCCACCATGCCATGGCGAACTTCAGCCATTCGCTCATTTTCTTACCCATGATTACTTTATCGGCATCGTAATAACGGAATGCCATCGGGTTCTTGCTCTCTTTACCTTCGAATTTAATCTTTCCTATTCCGGGAAAATACTCTTTTGTTGCCATAAGAATTTAATGTTTTAATGTGAGAATGTGCCAATGACAGACACATTCATCACGGGGTTAATTATTAATTTATTGTTTTAACGTGCTAACGTTTTAATGTGCACATTAGCACATTACCCAGTGTTTCCAGCGCGCATATGCGTCGGCATAAGCCTGGCGGTCTGCCACTTTCGGCTCTATCACCTCGAGCTTCTCAAGCGTGGCAAATGCTTCGTTGTTGTCCTTGTATATGCCCACACCGATTCCGGCGCCTTTGGCGGCACCTACAGACCCGTCGGTATCATACAGTTCGATGACAGCTCCCGTCACACCGGCCAATGTCTCGCGGAACAGCGGGCTGAGGAACATATTAGCCTTGCCTGCATGAATTTTCTGCACGGGAATGCCCATTTGTTCCATGATGTCGATTCCATATTTAAAGGAGAAAACGATGCCTTCCTGTGCTGCGCGGATGATATGCTGTTTGCCGTGCTGGTTGAAGTTGATGCCATGAATGGAGCAGCCTGTTTCCTTGTTCTCCAGCATACGCTCCGCACCGTTTCCAAAGGGCAGGATACTGATACCGGCACTGCCGATGGGGGCTTGTGCGGCCAGCAGATTCATATCGCTGTAGGAGATGCCTTCGGGAGCAACGGTGCGTTTTACCCATGAATTGAGGATGCCCGTACCATTGATGCACAGCAGAACACCCAGACGGGTTTGCCCGGCAGCATGGTTGACGTGTGCAAAGGTGTTGACACGTGACTTGGGGTCGTAGTTCACCTCACCGTTCACGCCGTATACCACGCCGGATGTTCCGGCGGTGGAAGCTATTTCACCCGGATTGAATACATTCAGGGAAAGGGCATTGTTGGGCTGGTCGCCAGCACGGTAAGTGATAGGCGTACCTTCTTTCAGACCCAGCTCTGCGGCTGCAGCAGCATTGACGCGTCCCTGCTCGGAGAAAGTCGGTTTGATGTCGGCAATCAGAGAGGAGTCGAATCCATAATACTCCATCAGAAAATCAGCAACCCGGTTGTTCTTGAAATCCCAGAACATCCCTTCGGACAAACCGGACACCGTGGTACAGATGGTACCGCTCAACTTCATGGCGATATAGTCGCCCGGCAGCATTATCTTATGAATCTTTTCGTAAACGGAAGGCTCATTCTCCTTAATCCAAGCCAGTTTGGAGGCCGTGAAGTTGCCCGGAGAATTCAGCAGATGTGAAAGGCAAGTCTCCTCTCCCAATGTTTCGAAAGCCTTTTGTCCGTAGGGCACGGCTCTGGAGTCGCACCAGATAATGGCAGGACGCAACACCTGCTGGTTTTTATCTACACATACCAAGCCATGCATCTGATAAGAGATACCAATCGCCTTGATGTCTTCTGCGTTTACTCCGGATTCTGCCAATACAGCTTGTGTGGCCAGTTTCAAATTTTCCCACCAATTTCCGGGGTCTTGCTCTGCCCAGCCGGGCTTCACTGCGATAATTTCCGCTTCAGTCTTGGGGAAGAAGGCAGACGATACACATTTGCCGCTTTCCGCATTTACCAGACTCGCTTTTACAGACGAGCTGCCGATGTCATAACCTAATAAATACATTTCTATCAATATTAAAGAATGAAAGTGATATGAAGAATTCAAAATCCGGCTACCGTCGGATTTTATTGTATATCTTTTTGTCAAAACGGTAGTAACGTGCCGCCCGGTGGGCCACGCCTTGCTGTTTTTCTTCCAGAGGAACGACATATTCCATCAGGGCTATCTTTTTATGGAAATTGCGTACGTCGTACTGCTTGTCATACACCAGCTCGTACAAAGTGCGAAGCTGGGATGCGGTGAACTTACGCGGCAATAAGTCGAACAGTGAAGACGGATTGAACTCGACGTACTGGCGGACATAGGTAATGGCTTCCTTGATGATCAGGTTGTGGTCGAATGCCAGAGCCTTTATATCCGGCATGGCTACCCAACTGGCTTGATAATCGTCCAAATCACGGTTCAATGCGCGGTCTATCTTCACCAGGGAAAGATAGGCTATGGTGACAATACGTTCCACCCTGGACTGCATGGCACGTTCCAGCCAATGCACATCTTTGGGGTCCTTCGTACGGTTTTTTGAACCGAATGCCTTAAATTGCATCAGATTGACGTTCTTCAGGCCCGTTAATTCATTCAACACCCGTTTGGCAGCTTCATCTAAGTCCTCATCCATGTAAATCAGACTTCCGGGAAGCTTCATATCATGAAAGATTTCTCCTTCTTCCTCTCCTGCACGCTTAATCAGCAGAACCTTTAGCTGTTCTCCGTCAAAACCAATCACTACACAGTCCACAGAGATATGATTGTTTGCCAACGGCGTTTTTTGTTCTATGTTTTGCATAATATATCTCGTTAAGCGCTGCAAATATAAATAGGTTTTTCTAATTTACAACAAAGGAAAAGAATATTTTTACAATGTTATAAAGCATTATTTTTCAACTGAATACATATCTTACTTTATACAATATCATTTTCAGTTGTTATCGTATGGAATACAATATGTAATTTACAAGAATACACAAGAGGTCTAATTGTAGGAAGTACAATAAGGAGGAAGTGTTTCATTTATAAGTATTTCAGTATCCGGATATCACAGAAGACCCAAGCATACATATTGTATTTTAGCTTCCTCCTTAAAGTAAGGGTATTGCACAAAAAACATCCGTTTGTGCGGTGAATATCAGAAAAACCTCTACCTTTGCAGCACTTTTTATTTAAACACTAAAAAACGAGTAAATATGAAAGCATTTGTATTTCCGGGTCAAGGTGCCCAATTCGTTGGCATGGGAAAGGACCTGTACGAAAATTCGGCATTAGCCAAGGAACTTTTTGAGAAAGCAAATGATATCCTCGGGTATCGTATTACTGATATTATGTTCAACGGTACAGATGAAGACCTGCGCCAGACTAAAGTTACCCAACCTGCCGTATTCCTTCATTCCGTTATTTCCGCCCTCTGCATGGGCGATGACTTTAAGCCGGAGATGACCGCCGGTCACTCACTGGGCGAGTTCTCCGCTTTGGTTGCTGCCGGTGCACTGAGCTTTGAAGATGGTCTGAAACTGGTGTATGCCCGTGCCATGGCTATGCAAAAGGCTTGCGAAGCACAGCCCTCCACTATGGCAGCCATAATTGCCCTGCCGGATGAAAAGGTTGAGGAAATCTGCGCCCAGGTAAGTGCCGAAGGTGAAGTTTGCGTGGCAGCCAACTATAATTGCCCGGGACAGATTGTAATTTCCGGTTCCATAGAAGGTATCAACAAGGCTTGCGAACTGATGAAGGCTGCAGGTGCCAAGCGCGCCTTACCGTTGAAGGTAGGCGGTGCATTCCACTCTCCGTTGATGGACCCTGCCAAAGTGGAACTGGAAGCAGCCATCAATGCAACAGAAATCCATGCTCCGAAGTGCCCCGTATATCAGAATGTAGACGCTATGCCTCATACTGACCCGGCAGAAATCAAGAAGAATCTGGTGGCTCAGCTGACAGCATCGGTACGTTGGACGCAAACAGTGAAGAACATGGTTGCCGATGGTGCTACGGACTTCACAGAGTGCGGTCCTGGTGCAGTGTTGCAAGGGCTTATCAAGAAAATTGCACCGGAAGCAACGGCTCACGGGATTGCATAATTCTTTGTGTATATATATCTTCAAGGCTGTCTTTCTTCGGAGAGGCAGCCTTTCTTTCTAAAGAACTTTACTTTCCTCTTGTAATCTCTTCTCTATCTGCTACGTCTGTATAGGTACGGAGATGGTAAGGAAAAGAAAAGTCAGAGACAGGCAGAAAAAAAGCTTCCTTTTGTTTTTTATTTCCGATTTTCCCTTACCTTTGTTGCCGTAAAGACAAAGGGGTGCCCTGACGGGCTGAGATTATACCCTCGAACCTGATGCAGTTAGTACTGCCGTAGGAATTGGATATTTTTTTCTTCACTAAACTTGCCGTAAAGACGCTTCTTTGTATTTACTTCCATTGTTTTATTTCTTAATGAACAGAAAAATGAAAGTATTGGTTAACAACAAGGAAGTGAAAACCGGCGCCACTACCCTTTCACAACTTATCGAGGAACTTGCCCTACCGGTGCAAGGCATTGCCGTGGCCGTAGACAACCATATTGTACTTCGCACGGAATGGACAAAATGCGCCCTGAGGGAATACATGTCCATCATCATTATCAAAGCGGCTTGCGGAGGGTGAGGAAGATGAAGGACGAGAGGCTGAAAAACGGAGGAATGCAGTTCATCACGCACTATACGGAGCGATATTCGTACCTGGATGCTGCACGCATGGCTCTTGAGGGCGGTTGCCGCTGGGTGCAACTGCGCATGAAAGACACCCCGGTGGAAACGATAGAACCCGTAGCCTTAGAGGTGCAGGCCCTTTGCCGACAATACGGTGCGACCTTCATCATTGACGACCATGTGGAACTGGTAAAGAAGCTGCGTGCCGACGGCGTACATCTTGGAAAGAAAGACATGCCCATAGCCGACGCACGCCGGATTCTGGGCGCGGAGTACATTATAGGCGGTACCGCCAATACTTTTGAGGATGTACAGCAACACTACAAAGCCGGTGCCGACTACATAGGCTGCGGCCCTTTCCGCTACACCACCACTAAGAAGAACCTAAGCCCGATATTAGGATTGGAAGGCTATGCCGCCATCGTCAACCGGATGCGGGAGGAGAACGTATGCCTGCCCATGGTTGCCATCGGAGGAATTACCATTGCAGACATTCCCACCATTATGCAGACGGGAGTCAGCGGAATTGCCCTATCCGGCACGGTGCTGCATGCCGATAGTCCGGCAGACGAGATGCGGAGAATCATTTCTTTAATAAAGAATGAAGAAGCAGGGGAAAAAGTAAAGAACGAAAAATTAATATAACACTACTGACATGGAAAAATTAGTGATTGCGGGACGTGAGTTCAACTCCCGCTTGTTTTTAGGAACCGGAAAGTTCCATTCCGACGAAGTGATGGAACAATCCATCTTGGCATCCGGCACGGAAATGGTGACGGTGGCAATGAAACGAATTGAACTGGACAATAAGGAAGATGATATGCTGGTGCATATACAACATCCCGGCATTCAGCTTCTGCCCAATACCTCCGGCGTGCGCAATGCCGAAGAAGCTGTTTTTGCCGCACAGATGGCGCGTGAGGCTTTTGGCACGAACTGGCTGAAACTGGAGATACACCCCGACCCCCGCTATCTGTTGCCGGATTCTGTGGAGACGTTGAAAGCCACGGAGGAACTGGTCAAATTGGGCTTCGTAGTACTGCCCTATTGTCAGGCAGACCCCACACTGTGCAAGAGACTGGAAGAGGCAGGTGCCGCCACCGTCATGCCGCTGGGTGCTCCTATCGGCACAAACAAAGGACTGCAGACAAGGGATTTCTTGAGGATAATCATTGAGCAAGCCAATATCCCCGTAGTGGTGGATGCCGGTATCGGTGCCCCGAGCCATGCGGCAGAGGCTATGGAAATGGGCGCGTCGGCTTGCCTGGTGAATACTGCCATTGCAGTGGCGGGCGACCCCGTGGCCATGGCGGTAGCGTTCAAGCAGGCTGTAGAGGCAGGACGCATGGCATACGAAGCAGGTCTGGGCGCACAAACCGATAATTTTGTTGCGGAAGCCAGCTCACCGCTGACGGCTTTTTTGAACCTATAAAACTGACAATGCAATGAAGCAGAAGATAAAATTCCCCCGTTCTGAGAAAGTATATTTGCCGGGTATCTTGTTTCCCGAATTGCGCGTAGCTATGCGCAAAGTGGAACAAGTGCCCAGTACGAACTTCATAGATGGAGAAAAGGTGATTACTCCGAATCCTGAAGTGTATGTGTATGATACCAGCGGACCGTTCAGCGACCCTACCGTCGAAGTGGATTTAAAGAAAGGGCTGCCTCGCCTGCGCGAACCGTGGATACTGAAACGAGGCGATGTGGAGCAGCTTCCCGAAATAACGTCGGAGTACGGACGCATGCGCCGCGATGACAGGTCACTCGATTCTCTGCGCTTTGAGCACATCACCCTGCCCTACCGTGCCCTTCAAGGAAAATGCTGCACACAGATGTACTATGCCAAGCAAGGCATCATCACGCCTGAAATGGAGTATGTAGCGATTCGCGAGAACATGAACTGCGTGGAGCTGGGAATAGAAACACACATCACACCGGAATTTGTACGCCGGGAGATTGCCGCCGGACGTGCCCTGCTTCCTGCCAACATCAACCATCCCGAAGCAGAGCCGATGATTATAGGCCGTAACTTCCTGGTGAAGATAAATACCAATATCGGAAACTCCGCCACCACCTCCGGCATTGAAGAAGAGGTGGAAAAGGCTTTGTGGAGCTGTAAATGGGGAGGCGACACGCTGATGGACCTCTCCACCGGGGAGAATATCCACGAAACGCGCGAATGGATTATCCGTAACTGTCCCGTTCCGGTAGGTACTGTCCCCATCTACCAGGCATTGGAGAAAGTGAACGGCAAGGTGGAGGACCTCACCTGGGAAATCTACCGCGACACCTTGATTGAACAATGCGAGCAGGGAGTGGACTATTTCACCATCCATGCCGGTATACGCCGCCATAATGTGCATCTGGCCGAGAAAAGGCTGTGCGGTATCGTGAGCCGTGGTGGCAGCATCATGAGCAAATGGTGCCTGGTGCACGACCGCGAGAGTTTCCTTTACGAACACTTTGATGACATTTGCGATATTCTGGCACAGTATGATGTGGCCATCTCTTTGGGAGACGGACTGCGTCCGGGGTCTACGCACGATGCCAACGATGAAGCGCAGTTTGCAGAACTCGACACGATGGGCGAGCTTGTGCTGCGTGCTTGGGACAAGAATGTGCAGGCTTTCATCGAAGGTCCCGGCCACGTGCCCATGCACAAGATTAAGGAGAATATGGAGCGCCAGATAGAAAAATGCCACGATGCGCCTTTCTATACGCTCGGCCCCATCGTGACGGACATCGCACCGGGTTACGACCATATTACGTCTGCCATCGGCGCGGCACAGATAGGTTGGCTGGGTACGGCCATGCTCTGTTATGTCACCCCCAAAGAGCATCTGGCGCTGCCCGATAAGGAGGATGTGCGTGTAGGTGTCATCACCTATAAGATAGCCGCCCATGCTGCCGACCTGGCAAAAGGGCATCCCGGAGCACAAGTGCGCGACAATGCACTGAGCAAAGCGCGTTATGAATTCCGCTGGAAAGACCAGTTTGACTTGTCACTCGACCCGGAACGTGCGTTCAGCTATTTCCATGCAGGGAAGCATGTGGATGGGGAGTATTGCACGATGTGCGGACCAAACTTCTGCGCAATGCGGTTGTCGAGAGAATTAAAAAAGAAATAAATGGGAATTGATAGAACACTATGTTTTCAGACGAATTAGAACATATATCCTGGGAGGAAACCACGGCACGCATCCATGCCAAGACAGATGCGGATGTACGCCGTGCCCTCTCCAAAGAACATTGTAATGTAGAGGACTTCATGGCCCTCATCTCACCCGCCGCTGCTCCCTATCTGGAGACGATGGCACGATTGAGCAAGAAATACACCGAGGCACGATTCGGGAAGACCATCTCCATGTTCGTGCCTCTTTACATCACGAATTCCTGCACCAACTCTTGCGTGTATTGCGGTTTCCATATCAGCAACCCCATGCCGCGTACCATACTGACGGAAGAAGAAATCGTGAACGAATACAAGGCCATCAAGAAGCTGGCACCTTTCGAGAATTTGCTGTTGGTGACGGGAGAAAATCCGGCCAAAGCAGGCGTGCCCTACATAGCCCGTGCACTAGACCTGGCAAAACCCTACTTCAGCAATCTGAAAATAGAAGTGATGCCCTTAAAGGCGGAAGAGTATGCAGAGCTGAAAGAGCACGGCATGAACGGTGTGATTTGTTTTCAGGAAACCTATCACAAAGCGAATTACAACATCTACCACCCCCGCGGCATGAAGTCCAAATTTGAATGGCGTGTCAACGGTTTCGACCGTATGGGGCAGGCGGGCGTCCATTCCATCGGCATGGGAGTGCTCATCGGTCTGGAGAAAGAATGGCGGACAGACATCACCATGATGGCTTATCACCTGCGCTATCTCCAGAAGCATTATTGGCAGACGAAATACAGCGTCAACTTCCCCCGTATGCGTCCTTCGGAGAATGGCGGCTTCCAGCCCAATGTTATCATGAGCGACCGCGAACTGGCACAAGTCACTTTTGCCATGCGTATCTTTGACCATGATGTGGACATCTCCTACTCCACCCGCGAGCCTGCCGATATACGCGACCATATGGCAACACTTGGTGTGACAACCATGAGCGCCGAAAGCAAGACCGAGCCGGGAGGATATTACAGCTATCCGCAAACGCTGGAACAGTTTCATGTCAGCGACGAGCGCAAGGCTGTGGAAGTGGACAAAGCGTTGAAACGCCTGGGGCGCGAACCGGTGTGGAAAGATTGGGATGCGAGTTTTGATTTGAAGGCTTTCAAGAGATGAGTGGCCGAATACAGAACCTTAATAATAATGAACAAATGAACCGATATGCCAGACAAACGTCCCTCCCTGAAATAGGCGAAGCCGGACAAGAGAAACTGCGTAATGCCAAGGTGTTGATAGTCGGTGTGGGAGGATTGGGTTCTCCCATTGCCCTCTATCTGGCGGGAGCAGGAGTCGGAACGCTGGGATTGGTGGACGATGACCAGGTCAGCATCAGTAATCTTCAACGTCAGGTTCTGTATGCTGAAGCTGACCTTGGGCAGCCTAAACCTCTATGTGGCGCCCGTAGAGTGCAGGGTTTGAACAGCGATGTAAACGTGGAAGCGTACCCCTTCCGTCTGGACAAGAAGAATGCCGGGGAACTGATAAGGAACTACGATATAGTGGTAGACGGGTGCGACAACTTCGCTACCCGCTACTTGCTGAATGACGTATGCAACGCTTGGGGAAAGCCCTACGTTTATGGTGCCATTCAAGGCTTTGAAGGCCAAGTGTCCGTCTTCTGCTACGGTGAAGGTGCGAAAAACTACCGTGACCTCTATCCGGATGAAGAAGGGACACTGCTCATGCCGTCTCCGGACAAATCGGTTATCGGCGTAACCCCTGCCATTGTGGGTAGCGTAGAAGCCAATGAAGTATTGAAACTGATTTGCGGCTACGGTGAACCCTTGGTTGGAAAGCTATGGACGATTGATTTAAGGACCATGCAGTCGTATATTTTCTCATTATAGACAAACATCCATAAAGATATGAAGCTGATAGTCATTACCACGCCGCAATTCTTTGAAGGAGAAGCAGCGGCAGTTACCTCCTTATTCCAAAACGGTTTGGAAATACTCCACCTGCGCAAGCCGGGAGCTTCGGCAGAGGAGATGGGGAGTTTTCTTCAACAACTACCGATGGAATATATGCCGCGCATTGTCACGCATGAGCAATTCCAGCTGGCATCCGTTTTCGGTCTGAAAGGAATTCATCTGAACGGGCGCAATCCGCAGATACCGTCCGGATATAAGGGACACATCAGTTGTTCCTGCCACTCTCTTGAAGAAGTGTTGAAACATAAATCAGATTGTAACTATGTGTTCCTCAGTCCCATTTATGACAGTATATCCAAAGAAGGCTACTCTTCCGCTTACTCCTGCGATACCTTGAAGAAGGCACAGAAAGCTGGTATTATCGACTCCAACGTCATGGCATTGGGTGGCATCAGCCTGGAGCATCTTCCGGAAATAGCCGCTTTAGGTTTCGGAGGTGCCGTCCTGCTAGGAGACATCTGGCAGCAAGCGAAGGAAGATTTCATCCCCCACTTCCTCCACCTGAAACAGCTCTCCTCCCCCCTTCTTTAATTTTTAATTTTTAATTATCTCATGCTTCCCCCTATTATCCTTTCCATTGCCGGTTCCGACTGTTCGGGCGGTGCAGGCATACAAGCAGACATAAAGACCATTTCCGCTTTGGGAGGTTATGCCGCTTCCGTCATCACGGCTGTTACTGCACAAAACACACTGGGAGTACAATCGGTTTATCCGATACCTGCGGATATGGTTAAAGCACAAATCACCTCTGTTATGGATGATTTAAGGCCGGATGCCGTCAAGATAGGTATGGTACATGGTGCCAGTATTGTGACCGCTATTGTCGATTGTCTTCAGACTTATACTCTGGAGTGTATAGTCTATGACCCCGTCATGATATCGACCAGTGGACGGCGACTGATGACCGAAGAAACTATACAAGTCATTAAGGCGGAACTGTTTCCGCTATGCACCCTCATTACTCCCAACCTGAATGAAGCAAGCCTGCTTTGGGGGCGAACCATTGCCGGCACTGTGGAGATGCAGCAAGCGGCACAGGAATTATCCTGCAGATACAATACCGCTGTTCTCGTCAAAGGCGGACATCTGGAGGGCAATGACATGTGCGACGTGCTTTATTGTCGGCAACCTTCTGCCGGGGCTGACGTCCTGCCATCCGGATGCATCCTCTATTCCAATCCCAAAATAGAAAGCCGTAACCTGCACGGCACGGGGTGTACCCTTTCCTCTGCCATAGCTACATTTCTTGCCGGTAGCAGCAAACTCGATGAAGCGGTCTGCAAGGCTAAAGAGTATATCGGTACTGCGATAAACCGGGGGAAAAACATGGATATAGGGCACGGGAACGGTCCGCTATGGCACTTTCCCTTATAATGCGTTCCGACAAGCCTGCTCCTTAATAGCGTATACCCAGAATTTTCTTGGCGTCGTCTTTCTTGAACAGTGAATCAATGACGTCTAAAATCGCTTCGTAGTTTTCCGGGTCTACGATATTGGGAGCGAATATTCTGAGGACTTTCATCTTGTCGTCATCAAAAGTATATAGTGCCATCAAACTGGCACATTGCACACAGTTCAGACTGTTGTTTCGGGCAACGGTTCTCATCATTTCGATTTGATCATCCTTGAAAGGGCGGGACTTCACTTTTTCATAAAAATGCCGAAAGTCTTCGGGGTGCATCCCTCTGACGTAAACCGGGACTGGAGAATCAATCACTACTTCACAGGGAACAACCGGCAACGTACGTGGCTCTCCGGAGAATGAATCCATCGCAACGACTCTCCCACCTTCAAAAGTCACGACAATCTGAGTTCGGCTGATATTACTTTTACTGGACAGCACTCTGGAATATTCCCATTCTTCTATATCCCGGTCGAAGCGGCGATACTCGGGAGTTCCCAATATCTTGGTGACTTCCTGCCTGCTCATCCCTTTCTAAATACTGTTCAACACATCTGCCTTTGCATCATAA
The DNA here is from genome assembly GCF_004328515.1 of Bacteroides sp. A1C1. Lineage (NCBI taxonomy): Bacteria > Pseudomonadati > Bacteroidota > Bacteroidia > Bacteroidales > Bacteroidaceae > Bacteroides > Bacteroides sp. A1C1. Next base: position 4,433,807 of record NZ_CP036491.1, on the reverse strand, counting down.
AACAAACTGGAACAACTGGTGAATCCCATCGTCATTACCAGTCCCACAATAATTAGTCTGATTGTCTTCATCTTATTAAGTTTTTAGTTGTAGCAAAGGTAGGTAGAAACATGGATAGACCTCTTATTATCCCCCTATTTGTCAAAAGGGATTTCCCTACTTTTTTTAGCCATATACCTATTAATATGGAAATAATCCGTTATTTTTGCAGATACTATCACTATAAACAGGTAAAACACATGGAAAAAGCAAAAGTATACTACTCTGACTTGCGTACTTCCCCTACATCCAATCTTTTGGATAAAATGGAACGCTTGCTGAAACGGGCAGGCATCGAGCAACTCCCTTTGAAGGATAGCTTTGCTGCCATCAAAATCCATTTCGGCGAACCCGGCAATCTGGCATACTTGCGTCCCAATTATGCAGCTCGAATGGCAACCCTGCTCCGCAGCCTGGGAGCCAAACCTTTCCTGACGGACTGCAACACACTGTATTCCGGTCGTCGCGCCAATGCCGTAGACCACTTGCAAAGCGCGATGGAGAATGGGTTCAACCCCATTTCGGCCCAGTGCCAGGTCATCATCGGCGACGGACTGAAGGGAACGGACTACCGCGAAATCCCTCTGAACGGAGAATATTGTCCGGCACCCAAAATCGGTACAGCGATAGCCGACGCCGATATTGTAATCAGTATGAACCACTTCAAGGGACACGAACAAGCCGGCTTCGGCGGTGCTTTGAAGAATCTGGGCATGGGATGTGCCAGTGTAGGCGGAAAGCTGGAACTGCACTGCGCTTCGCAACCCAAGATTGACGTAGAAAGCTGCATAGGCTGCAACATCTGCGTGAAGCACTGCGCACACGACGCTGTGCACCTCAATACCAGCCGCAAGGCAGAAATAGACTACACCAAATGCGTAGGTTGCGGACAGTGCGTAGCCCTCTGCCAGCACGACGGTGCCGTGATGGGAGCCGAAGATACTTCCGAACGCCTGAACTACAAGATTGCCGAATATGCCTTGGCTGTCGTTATGGGCAAGCCCCATTTCCACATCAGCTTCATCATGAACGTATCTCCCGAATGCGACTGCTGGAACCACAACGATGCCGCCATCGTGCCCGACCTCGGCATCCTGGCTTCGGCAGACCCGGTTGCACTGGACAAGGCATGTGCAGATATGGTCATCCAAGCCCCGATACTGCACGGCAACAATTGCCTCGCCACGGCACACGAGCACGATGACTTGTGCGGATGCGACAAATTCCACTTGATGCACCCCGACACGGACTGGCTTGCCGGGTTGCGCCATGCCGAGAAAATCGGATTGGGAACCATGAAATATGAATTGGTGAAGATTTGACTAAACCTTTTCTGTTTTAAACAGTCATACTAAAAATAGATTTGTCAATTAATGCATAATATTATACAAATGGAAACATCTGCAAAACTTTATTCCCTGCCTTTCGGCAACGTAAAGACCTATCTATTCGCCCTGCTGTTCGTGGCAGGAAACATCGCCTTGCTGCAACTCTGCCATCTGGTCCCGGCAGGCGGTCCGACGTTGCTTCCCATCTATTTCTTCACACTGATAGCTGCTTATAAATATGGTTTCAAGGTAGGTCTGCTGACGGCTATCCTGTCGCCGGTCATCAATCATCTGCTTTTTGCCATGCCTGCAGCAGCCGTGTTGCCGGCCATGCTTATAAAGTCCGGTCTGCTGGCCGGAGCCGCCGCTCTTGCTGCACGCAATGCCAAGAATATCTCTTTATTGGCATTGCTGGGCGTGGTTCTCTCCTATCAAATTATCGGTACGGCCTTTGAATGGGCGCTGTGCGGTAATTTCTTTCTGGCTGTGCAAGATTTCCGTATGGGCATTCCGGGCATGCTGATTCAGTGGTTCGGAGGATATGTACTGCTGAAAGCAATCGCAAAAAATTAAGCGTATATTCTCAAACAGTATCCCTTAATCCTAAAACTTTGTTCGCAAACTGCGGATACATATCCCCAGTTTGCGGATGTCTATCCCAAGCCTTGGGATAGACATCCGCAAACCATAAACAAACTTTTTCCCTAACTAAGAAAAACTTTCTCCTTAATAGAGAAGACTTTTCTCTTAATACTTTGAACTTTTTTCCGCTATTTTCCTTTCTCCCTACAATAAAATCATTAATTTCGTGCCGAACAATATATCATATTTTCAACATGGAGGTAGCAACGAACAACTGGTTCACTAAAAAATATCCGATAGGTTTTGCCTTGAGCGGCGGTTTCATCAAAGGCTTTGCCCATTTGGGTGCCATGCAATCTTTATTGGAACATGACATCAAGCCCAATATACTTTCCGGAGTCAGTGCCGGAGCCTTGGCCGGGGTATTCTACGCTGACGGCAATGAACCGCATCAAGTTCTTGACTACTTTGCCGGGCACAAGTTTCAGGACCTGACCAAACTGGTGATTCCCAAAGTCGGATTGTTTGAATTGGGAGAGTTCATCGATTTCCTGAAAAGCAATCTGAAATCCAAGAAACTGGAAGAACTGCAAATCCCTCTGATTATTACAGCTACTGACCTGGACCACGGACGTCTGGTACATTTCCATAAAGGGGACATCGCCGAACGCGTAGCAGCTTCGTGTTGCATGCCGGTATTGTTTGCCCCGGTCAATATAGACGGCACCCATTACGTGGACGGAGGCCTGCTGATGAACCTGCCTGTCTCTACCCTCCGCCGTATATGCGAAAAAGTGATTGCCGTGAATGTCAGCCCTCTGATGGCAACCAAGTATAAAATGAACATTGTGAGCATTGCCTTACGTTCCTATAATTTTATGTTCCGCTCCAACTCTTTTCCTGAACGCGAGAAGGCTGATTTGCTGATAGAACCTTATAACTTGGAGGGATACAGCAATACAGAGCTGGAAAAGGCGGAGGAGATATTCATGCAGGGATATAATACGACCAATGATATATTGGAACGTCTGCTCATAGACAAAGGCAGCATTTGGAAAGAATAAAATAACCATTCTATAACATAGAAAACAAAGAAATGAACGACGAAAACAAATTGATTATTTATCAAGTGTTCACCCGACTATTCGGAAACAACAATAACCACTGCATCAATAATGGCAGCATCACCGAAAATGGATGCGGCAAGATGGCTGACTTTACAGCCAAGGCGTTGGGAGAAATCAAGAAGCTTGGCGCTACACATATATGGTACACGGGCATCATCGAGCATGCTACGCAAACTGACTACCGCCGTCACAATATCCAACCCGACCATCCGGCCATTGTGAAAGGTAAAGCCGGATCTCCCTATGCCATCAAGGACTACTATGATGTCGACCCGGATCTCGCCAAGGACGTACCGGAGCGTATGAAAGAGTTTGAGAATCTGGTGCAGCGCACTCACCGTAGCGGTCTGAAGGTCATCATAGATTTTGTTCCCAACCACGTAGCCCGTCAATATCACTCGGATGCCCAACCGGATGGCACTTCACAACTGGGTTCAAACGATGATACCAACTATGCGTTCAGCCCATATAATAACTTCTATTATATCCCGAAATCGGAACTGCATGGCCAATTTGACATGAAAGGTGCAGCCACCGAACCTTATAGGGAATTTCCGGCAAAAGCTACCGGAAACAACCGTTTTGACGCTTATCCAAACATCACCGATTGGTACGAAACTATAAAGTTGAATTATGGAGTGGATTATCAGAACGGCGGAACTTGCCATTTCGACCCCATTCCCGACACATGGACCAAGATGCTGGATATCATGCTGTTCTGGGCGGGAAAGAATATAGACGGTTTCCGTTGCGATATGGCCGAAATGGTTCCCGTAGAGTTCTGGGAATGGGCAATCCCGCAGGTAAAGGAGCAATATCCCTCCCTGCTGTTTATAGCCGAAGTCTATAACCCGGGAGAATACAAGAATTACTTGTTCCGTGGCAAGTTTGATTATTTATACGACAAAGTAGGACTTTATGATACCTTGCGGGCTGTTACTTGCGGGTATGAATCGGCAACTGCCATCACCCGCTCTTGGCAAAGTCTGGGAGGTATAGAAAAACGCATGCTGAACTTTCTGGAAAACCATGACGAGCAACGTATCGCTTCCGACTTTTTTGCCAGTAACCCACGCAAGGCGATTCCGGCACTCATTGTGTCAGCCTGCATGAACACCAATCCGATGATGATTTATTTCGGTCAGGAGTTTGGTGAGCTGGGCATGGATAGCGAAGGTTTCAGCGGCCGGGACGGACGTACAACCATCTTTGACTATTGGAGTGTAGATACCATCCGCCGTTGGCGCAATGACGGCAAGTTCGACGGCAAGATGCTGACGGAGGACCAGAAACACCTATACAGCATTTATAAACGGTTGCTGACTCTTTGCAATGAAGAAAAGGCCATCTCTCAAGGAGCTTTCTTCGATTTGATGTATGCCAATGTCAACGGATGGCGCTTTAATGAACATAAGCAATATACATTCCTGCGCAAATTTGAGAGGGACCTGCTGCTGTTTGTCGTGAACTTCGACCATATCTCGGCAGACCTTGCCATAAATATTCCTTCTCATGCTTTTGACTTCCTGCAAATACCGCAGATGGATCAGTACAAAGCTACGGAGCTGCTCAGCGGAAAAGAAGAAAACATAAGTCTGCTTCCCTATAAGGCTACTAATGTGGCCGTCGAAGGATATGGAGGAAAGATACTTAAGATAAAGCTATAATGGGGGCACAACTCAGGTGATTTATTAGGTTTGGCACTAATTATGCAGAACAACACGGATTTCTTAATCGCTTCGCGGCTTTCCGCATAATCAGTGCCAAGTCTTTATTGGTTCTCTTCCATATATTCCTTCAGCCGATATAGCCGCGTGATGGCAGGATTATAAAAATCATCAGGATAATGTGCATCTATATCACTGAGGTTAGCTTGCACAAAACGTTTCACATCCACTATGTTCTCAGCATCAGACAATGTTACACTTTGAGGGAAAGATGTGCTCTTTGCCCAATCTATCAGCGCTTTAACGCTATCTTCATCAAATTTATATTCGGCCATATTCTACATTTTTTCTTGCAAAGATAGTGCAAACTGGATGCAGAATAAAATGACCCACCCATTTTTTATGCTAAAGTTATCCTCATCTGCATGAACAAAATCTCGATTTGTTGTGTTATATAAATGTGTTTTTCATAGTATTAGATATAAGATTAATTAAAAGAGACGTACCCGCTTGTGATAAGTAAGTACATCAAAAACAGAAGCGTCTGTTTGATTGATAAATGTGTAAGGAGCATCGGTTTACCAGAGCCGATGCTTTTTTTACCCTTCTTTGTAGCATGTTAGAAATATTATCCGTAAATTTGGCAGATAATAAGGAAAGAATATGATATGAATATCCCTGTTATATTTCAATTTTTGAAAGAACTGTCTGCAAACAACAATCGTGAATGGTTCAATTCTCACCGGGAACAGTATGAAGTAGCCCGCAGCGAGTTTGAAAACTTGCTTACAGTAATTATCTCCCGTATCTCTTTGTTTGATGAAAGCATCCGTGGCATAGAAGCAAAGGACTGTACATACCGTATTTATCGTGATACACGCTTTTCCGAAGATAAAACTCCCTACAAGACACATCTGGGAGGATATATCAATGCGAAAGGAAAGAAATCCGACCATTGTGGCTATTACGTGCATCTGGAACCGGGAAACTGCCTGTTGGCCGGTGGAAGTTATTGTCCTCCCTCGCCCTTGTTAAGAGCTCTGCGACAAGCTGTATACGATAATATGGATGAATTTCGTAGCATAGTGGAAGATCCCGCTTTCAAGCAATACTTCCCCATCATCGGAGAGAATTTTCTAAAAACAGCTCCAAAAGGATTTCCAAAGGACTATCCCTATCTGAAATACCTTCAGTGTAAAGAGTATACGGTTGCCTGCTGCCAGCCGGACAGCTTCTTTCTTGCTCCAGACTTTTTGGATCGTACAGACGACATCTTCAAGCAGATGAAGCGTTTTTCTGATTTTGTGAATTACACCATAGACGACTTTGAATAATTTACCTATATAACTAACTTAAAACATTTGAATTATGGTTGTAGACAGACTTGAAAACATAGAAAAATATACTTTGCTGCATCCTCTGTTTGAGCAGGCCATTGATTTTTTAAAATCACATGATTTGCACTCTTTGGAAATCGGCAAGACCGAACTGAAAGGAAAGGACTTGTTGGTCAATGTGGCTCAGACAAATCCAAAAGAAAAAGAGAATGCCAAACTGGAAACTCATAAAGACTATATTGACATTCAAATACCTTTGTCCGGTACGGAGATAATAGGTTATACCGCCGCCCAAGACTGCCTTCCGGTTGATGCTCCTTACAATGCGGAAAAAGACATCACTTTTTTTGAAGGACTGGCAGAGAGCTATATTGCAGTGAAGCCCGGAATGTTTGCTATCTTTTTCCCTCAGGACGGGCATGCTCCGGGTATTACTCCTAACGGTGTAAAAAAAGTAATTGTGAAAGTTAAAGCGTAAATTTATCAAATATCCAAAACTCATCCTCTATATGGAAACATTGAATTTAATCAAGAATGACCCATGGCTGGAACCTTTTGCCGATGCCATCAACGGACGTCATCAACATGCCATAGACAAAGAACTAGAACTGACCAATAAAGGAAAGTTAACCTTATCTGATTTCGCATCCGGATACCTCTATTTCGGTCTGCATCGTACTGACGACGGCTGGGTTTTCCGCGAATGGGCGCCTAACGCAACCCAAATCTTTATAGTCGGAACTTTTAACGGTTGGAAGGAAGAAAAGAAATACAGCCTGAAACGCAAGGCAAACGGCAATTGGGAAATCAAGCTTCCTGCTGATGCTGTGAAACACGGTGACTTGTACAAGCTGATGGTACATTGGGACGGCGGTTGCGGTGAGCGCATTCCTGCATGGGCTACACGTGTCGTACAAGACGAACAGACTAAAATATTCAGTGCCCAAGTTTGGGTTCCGGAGAAACCCTATAAAATGAAGAAGCGGGTTTTCAAGCCGTCTACAGATCCTTTGTTGATATATGAATGCCATATCGGTATGTCTCAGCAGGAGGAAAAGGTCGGTAGCTATAAGGAATTTCAAGAAAAGATTCTTCCACGTATCGCCCAAGAAGGCTACAACTGCATACAGATTATGGCTATCCAGGAACATCCCTATTATGGTAGCTTCGGATACCATGTTTCCAGTTTCTTTGCCGCTTCTTCCCGCTTTGGTACTCCGGAAGAACTGAAAGAACTGATTGATACAGCCCATAGCATGGGGATTGCGGTTATCATGGATATTGTCCATTCACACGCTGTGAAGAATGAAGTGGAAGGCTTGGGTAACTTTGCCGGTGATCCTAATCAATATTTCTATCCCGGTGGACGTCGGGAACACCCGGCTTGGGATTCACTTTGCTTTGATTACGGCAAGAACGAAGTTATTCATTTCCTGCTTTCTAACTGTAAATTTTGGTTGGAAGAATATCATTTTGACGGCTTCCGCTTTGACGGAGTGACTTCCATGCTATATTATAGCCATGGTTTGGGAGAAGCATTCTGTAATTACGGAGATTACTTCAACGGACATCAAGACGACAATGCCATTTGTTATCTGACACTTGCCAACAGGCTTATCCATCAAGTCAATGCCAAAGCCATTACTATTGCCGAAGAAGTATCGGGAATGCCCGGACTGGCGGCAAAATATGAAGATGGTGGCTACGGATTTGATTACCGTATGGCCATGAATATTCCTGATTATTGGATTAAGACAATCAAGGAGAAAATAGATGAGGACTGGAAGCCATCCAGCATGTTCTGGGAAGTGACCAACCGCCGCAAAGATGAAAAGACCATCTCCTATGCGGAAAGCCATGACCAAGCTTTGGTGGGTGACAAAACCATCATTTTCCGCTTGATTGATGCGGATATGTACTGGCACATGCAGAAAGGAGACGAAAACTATACCGTAAATCGCGGCATTTCTCTCCATAAAATGATACGTTTACTGACTGCGACTACTATCAACGGCGGTTATCTTAACTTTATGGGCAATGAATTCGGACATCCGGAATGGATTGACTTCCCCCGTGAAGGTAACGGTTGGTCATGTAAATATGCCCGCCGTCAATGGGATTTGGTGGACAACAAGAATCTGGCATATCATTATATGGGTGACTTTGATGCTGCCATGTTGGGAGTTGTAAAAAGCATAAAGAACTTCCAAGCTACTCCGGTCCAAGAAATATGGCATAATGACGGTGACCAGGTATTGGCCTATATGCGCAAGGACTTGATTTTTGTATTCAACTTCAACCCCAAGCAGTCTTTTACTGATTATGGTTTCTTGGTTCCTGCCGGAACTTATGAAGTTATTTTGAATACTGATAATCCAGATTATGGCGGTAATGGTTTAACGGATGATACCATCAAACATTTTACCATCCACGATCCGCTTTATAAAAAAGACAAGAAGGAGTGGCTGAAGCTTTACATACCGGCACGTACAGCTGTTGTACTGAGAAGAACTAAATAATCATTTCATAACATTAAAAAAGGAGGTTGTGTCAAAATGCTGACACAGCCTTTTTTTATGCGCAAAGCCCAGACTTTCTCAAGCCCGGGCTTTGTTATTACCCAAAGTTTTCGTATCTTTAGGCATAAAGTTTTTCGTTATGGCAAAGTTACATTTTCGTCCTTACATTCCCAACCAAACCGTTCTTTTTCCACAAAGAATTGATGAAAACATAGCTGCGAACGACCCGGTCCGCATCGTGAATGCTGTTATTGACAACCTCAATCTTGAGAGTTTCAAGAAGCTTTATAAGGAAACGGGCCGTTGTCCTTATCATCCTAAAATGATGCTTAAGGTGATAATCTACGCCTACATGAATAATATCTATTCTTGCCGTAAAATAGAGAAGCACCTCCTTCGTGACATTCATTATATTTGGCTTGCCGGTAATGAGCATCCGGATTTTATCACGATCAACCGTTTTCGTAACCGTGTAAAGGAGGAAATAAATAATGTATTTACCCAGTTGATTTTTGTCCTTGCCGATAAAGGTTTCATCAGCCTTGATGTGGAGTATATTGACGGCACCAAGATTGAATCCAAAGCCAACAAATATACTTTTGTCTGGCGCAAGACAGTCGAACGGAACCGTACGAGACTAATGGATAAAATCCGTATTCTCTTGGAGCAGGTGGATGAAACCATTGCACAGGAGAACTCTATAAAAGACACATCCGTGGAGTTTACTTCCTGCAGGCTCTCTGACATAGTGGATGAACTTAAAGAAGCCCTGGAACGCCAGCCTGCAACAAAGGATAAGGAAGAAAAGAAAGCCCTGCGCAAAAAGAAGAAGCAGGTCAGGGAACTTGAAGGGTATCGTGACAAGCTGATAGAATATGACAATCACCTTGATACCCTTGGAGAACGTAACTCCTATTCCAAGACCGATCCTGGTGCCACATTCATGCGCATGAAAGAAGATGCCATGAAGAACGGGCAGACCAAACCCGGATATAATCTGCAAATAGGTACTGAAAACCAATTTATCACAGACTTCCGTCTGTTTCCCAACCCTACCGATACACTGACCCTCATACCTTTTTTCCACTCTTTCCAGTACCGCTATAACCGTTTACCGAATATCTGCGTGGCAGACTCCGGTTACGGTTCGGAAGAAAATTACCGGTTCATGCAGGAGAATGGGATAGAAACCTTCATCAAGTACAATTACTTCCATAAAGAACAGCGTCCCCGTTATACTCCCAACCCGTTCCATGCCGAAAGTCTCCATTACAATGCCCAAGAGGATTATTACGTTTGTCCTATGGGACAGCACATGAACCGTATAGGAACCAAACGTGACAAGACAGCGAGCGGATACATCACCGAAAGTGCCCGGTATAAAGCAAAAAGATGCGAAGGTTGCCCTTTGCGTGGCAGTTGTTTTAAAGCTCGGGGGAACCGTATTATAGAAGTCAACCACCGATTAAATCAATACAAACGGCAGGCACGGGAAAGGTTGCTCTCAGAAGAAGGTATCAAGCATAGAGGCAGGAGGTGTATAGAACCAGAAGCTGTGTTTGGACAAATGAAATACAACATGGCATACAGAAGATTCCGGCATGTGGGAGAAGACAAGGTTACAATGGACTTTGCTTTCTTTGCTATAGCCTTTAATATCAAAAAAATGTGTGCTAAACAGATAAAAGAAGGAAAGGGGCTCATTACAGTTGCCAAATATTTGTTTATGGGACTATTTATAACCCGATATAATTGGAATATAGCAACTTGCTGCCAAATGCATGAGGAAAAAGTAGCATAGCCAAAAGAAAATATAGCAGAACTTAAAATATAAAAGAGGTTGTGCCAACGTTTTGACACAACCTCCTTTTTTATATAGGAGAGTCTTTTATTGGTAGTGTAAAATAAACTGTGTCACGCATTATTTATCTCTAGAAAACTCATCGGTCGGGGAACGGCCCGCGCCAAGGGGCGGGACCACCCGTCCCGACGAGCGTAAAATTACAATAATTTAAACCGGTTTCCAAACTTTATAGCCAGTTGTTGCGAGATGGTAGCCCAATTGGCCAGTGGCATGGTCCATTTCTTACGTATATTGCGGTATGCAAGATAAACAAGTTTCTCAAGGGCTGTATCCGATGGGAACACGCCCTTGTTTTTTGTTACCTTGCGGATCTGACGGTGATACCCCTCAACGGTATTTGTGGTATAGATAAGCTTACGGATGACCGGAGTATACTGGAAGTATTCGGACAGCTTATCCCAGTTGTCCTGCCAGGATCTGATAACGACAGGATACTGTTCACCCCATTTTTCATCCAGCTTGAGGAGCTCATTTTCTGCGGATTCCTTATTGACTGCCTGATAGACACATTTCAAATCCCTTAAGAACTCCTTCTGATTCTTGGATCCTACATACTTGATGGAGTTACGTATCTGATGTACTACACAAAGCTGTACGGCTGTATTAGGATAAACGCTTTGAATGGCTTCAGGAAACCCCTTCAGACCGTCTATACAGGCAATGAGAATATCCTCAACTCCACGGTTCTGAAGGTCTGTCAACACGCTGAGCCAGAAGTTTGCTCCCTCATTCCTTGATATATACATTCCAAGTAACTCCTTGTGTCCCTCCCTGTCAATGCTCAGTACATTATAGATTGCACGGGTTACCGCGCAGCCACGTTCATCCGTTACTTTGTAATGAATGGCATCCATCCAGACTATAGGATAAACAGAATCAAGCATCCGTGATTTCCATGCTTTTATCTCCGGAAGTACACGGTCTGTGATGGAACTGATTGTGTCGGCCGAAACACGATTCCCAAGATTTTCTTCCATCCAGTCACTGATTTCCCTTGTGCTGTTTCCCATTGCATACAAGCCAATTATACGGTCAGCAACACCTTCTGCCAGAATAGTCTCACGCTTCTTGATAAACTGGGGATCAAAACTCGAATTACGGTCACGGGGAGTGGAAACGGTTACTTCGCCCAAGGGAGTCTGAACCTGCTTTTGCATCTTTCCGTTACGACGGTTACCCATCTGGCGTTCTTCTTCTGTCAAATGTGCATCCATCTCTCCTTCCAGGGCTGCATTCAATATACTTTCCAATAGTGGGGCAAAGGCGCCGTCCTTACCCAACAAAGGCTTGCCGGCTTTCAGCTGTCCAATGGCCTTGTTCTTGATACTCTCGAAATCAAATTCTTCTTTCATAAAAAAAACTGTGTTAGCAAAGTTAATACTTTATTCCTTGCTGACACAGTTTAATTTACATCCTCCTTTTATTTCAATTGACTGTCGATGAAGTTCAACATCGTTTTTGCATTATCCATCATCTTCTTTTGAGCTGGTTTGTTTGCAGAGAGCAATGGAATAAGTTTATCCAAATATTCTTTGGCTTCCTTGAATTCAACTTTTGCTTTTTCTACATCTGTTTTCATGGTATTGGCACCCTTACTATAATACAAAGAACCCAGACTGTTAAGTGCATTTACATTATCTGCTTGGATAGCTATGGCTTGTTTAAAAGCTTCTTCGGCTGCATCCATCTTTTTGGCTTTCTGCGCCATGATACCTTGATTTACGTAATAAGTAGCATACAATTTAGTCAATGTTTTGTTACCGGGATTTGCTTCCAGCCCTTCCTTTAAAGTGGCAACATACTCATCATTTTTCTTCAAATCTTTCAAAGCACCGGCTTTACCTATATAAGCATTTGCCAAGTTGTACTTTTTCTGTACAGCAATATCAAAATACTTCAAAGCTTCGGCAGGTTTCTTTATCTTATCGGCACAAACGCCACAGTTATATGCAATTACGGAGTCTTGGTTGTTTGTTTGTGTTAGATAAGTACTAAATTTTGTGTAAGCTTCCTGGTAATTCTTAGCTTCAAGAGCAGCCTTACCATCGTTGACCAACTGGGCAGGGTCAGCATTCTGCGCAAAGAAATTCGTAGCTGCACAACATAGTGCAATAGATAAGATTAATTTTTTCATATGCTTTAATTCATTTAAAAGTTGATTTTCAAAGTTAGTTTACAATGGTATAGAAGCAAAACCTTTTTACTTTTTTTAAGGTTTTTAGTATAGTCGTAACAAGTGTTATTTTACGTAAAAACAAATATCTGGATGTGTTTTTGGGGCTTTGTCACATATGTTACACTTATACTTTGAATATCATATTATCTTTGCAACAAAAAAGATTATGGAACAATTACATGCACATGAAATCTTCCACATGATGGAAGGTAATAGTTATACTGAGTTATCATTGAGAGAAGCCATTATCCAAAAATTCGGAGAGCGGCAGCGTTTCTTCACTTGCTCTGCCGACAATATGGATGTAGATACCCTTATAGAATTTCTTAAAAGAAAAGGAAAATTTATATCCGCCAATGGTGGATTTACCGTCGATATGATTAAAGTTTGCAATCATTGGTGAGGAATATTAATTCTTGCTTTTGTTAAATCGAACATTATTTATGTTAATGGTTAACAGAAATAATATTCTACTAAACCATGTTATAATATCCACTGATTACCCACTAAAATTTGGATATCTCCTGCAAGTACGTATCTTTGTACTGTGTTTTTCATAGTATTAGATTTAAGGTTAATAAAAAAGATTGGCTGTCTGGGATAGATAGCCTTTTTTTATGTCTAAATGTCATCTTTCCCCTTTTTAGTTATAGTTTTATTCTATCTTTGTAGGTCAGATAATCCACGCAACATTAATAGAATAAACTGAATATGGGAAAACGCTTTATTTTTATCTTGATGGCATGCTCATTATTGAGTATAGCTACTGTTGTGCATGCACAACATATTGACAAGCAAACCTATACTTTTGCCATCAAAAAGGCTGATACTCTGAAACTGGACAAGTATGTAATGATTGATCAAATACAAGGGACACAATCAAAGCCCGTCATTCTTTTTGCATTTGGGGGAGGTTTCAAAGGCGGGAGAAGAGATAATCCCGATTACATTTCTTATTTTCATTTTCCCAATTATATACTTTAATGCACCAATCACACAAAAATAAAAGCCGCACCCAAATTCAAACTTAGGTGCGGCTATTCTTAATTGCAAATTTTCAATTAAGCTATAAAAATACATATTCCATTATTACCTAATTCTTTAACAGGTATATCCATTTCCTTTAAAGAATTACGTATCATATTAGAAGTACATGGTCTTTCTTTCATCAAGACTTGCATGTCTCCTCTAAAATCAGGCATATAAATGTAATAATACACCTGCTTTAAACACTTACTAAATACTTTTTCCAATAAGGTCTTTAAACGATTTAAATCGTCCATAATGGTATTCTTTTAGATTTGTTAATACTCTTAATGCTCTATCATTCGTCTAAAAAATCTAAAGCATTAATTTTCAATACAAATATAGAGAAACTAAATTAAACGACCAAAAATCGCAATAAAAGACCACCAGAAAACAATCCATCTTTATGGATGTTTTCTAAAATCAAAAGCCAACCACTTAATTATAAGTTGGTTGGCTTTTACTGTTATACTACTTATTATTTTTTTAACACTTTCGCTATCTTTTCAAACACTCCAGCTTTTTTCTCATCCCACTCTTGTGCTTTCTTCTCAAAATACGGTATCATCTTATTATGCTCATCCAAACATTTCAACCTCATCAATTTAGTATCAAATTCAGCACGTTCCCCAATAAGTTGCTGCTTATCCCAAGCTCTTGTAATCATACCAAATCCGGGCATTGTGGGACTTGGTGCAAATTTCTTAGAAATACATTCAGTTAGCCATGAAAGGCTATCAATAATATCTTCAACCTTTTTACTATTTGGTTCACTTGTCGTCTTTTTTACAGACTTTTCTGTTTTACTTTCTTTTTCTTCCACCTTCTTCACAACTTCTACTTTCTTTTTGGAAAAGGCTTCAAACGGGAACATATAAACTACTGAACATTGTTCAATGGCAGAATTAGACTTCAAATAGGCAGAAATATAAGGCTCATTACCCAAAATGTCCTTATTATCTCTTTTGTTTTCATTTCTCGCCTTAGCATTCCAACGGAAATCGCTATCAACCATTGAATTAGCCCAAGTACACCAAGCAATAGTACTCCCTACCATCCAAACTTTAAAATACTTATCGCCTTCTTCTCCCGCATATTCAAATGCTTTCTGCGGACTCAAAATGATAATATCACTTTGATTAATATCCGTAAAATTAACTTGCTTTCCTTTACGCAAAGCATTCACGATTTTATCAAACAGTACTTCATTGTTTGCTTTCAAATACTCTAAAACTGAATTTTCATTATTGTTCATATCTTCTCATTTTAATGTTTCTACCCAATTATCAAATTTCCGATAAACCACACTGCAAAAGCTGTCATATTGGCTACACCAAGTTTCTTTATAAAGATGCCAAATGCAGAATTTACCCAAAAATCTCTTGAAGCAATCGTTACTTCCACACTCAAAGCATATCCTATAAAGAATGCTATAATACCAAATACTCCAGCAAGTCCCGAAGCTGCACTTTCAGCCCAAAACATAATATCTATTGCAACTAATGCAATGATATTCAATACTAACAATACGAATGTTATACAACCCATAATTCTACTATTTTAATGATTCAACAATTTCATCTACATATACATTTGCAACATTTTCGGCTGTTGCTTTAATGTCTTCTAATATTGGAAACCTTTTGACTATTGCACCTCGTGCAGTTCCCGACAAATGCGGCAACATTATTGATTTGACATTTACCATACATTTATCCAAAACTTCTTTCGCTTTCTTACCTAAACAAACACAAAGATTTGGTCTCACTAAGTCTAATTCTTTTTGCAATATATCAGTATATGTCTTTAATCTATTTTCAGCAAAAGTCTTAGACATTTCTCTATCATGTACAAAATACTTATTCGCATCAGTCAAGTATATTGCAAACCTTTTCTTAATCAGACCATTAATCAACAAGTCGGCCATTTTACCTCCACTTCCACTTTTCCTATGGGTTGCATCATGTAACCCAAATGGACTTGACACTATTGCATCATGGCATTCTTCATACCATTTTGCATCACGTAACGGGTCTTGCGCAATAAGCATAATTCGGACATTATCGACTTGAACATTAAACCAAGTCGGCAAATCCAAACCTATTGCACCTTTATCCGCAAAATCTTTTCTAAACAATGGATTCAAAATGGGAATACAAACAGAGGTAGTATCTGTATATCCATTAAAAGGCTTCAAATCATCGGAAAACTCTTTTTGCCATTCTGCATACGAGAAGTCATAGCACTTTCTCATTTGCTTATAACGAGCCTTTAACATATCTAATTGCTGAATACCCAACAATTCATCAGCAACTAATTTTGGAATATCATCCGACAAATGACAATCATTGCAGAAGACTGTTCTCATACACAATCACTTTGCGCTCCCCCAGTCTCAAAGAAAGCATTTTCTAAAATAGGGAAGGCGCAAGACTGTTATCAAATTCCGTCAATGGGTTCTGGACTACCTCTGCACCGAAAAATGAAAACAGCTCACGCCTTTGGCTGTATATCAACACATCAGTGCTATATATGCAAACCAAAGGGAGCATTCTTTCATATTCCTCAGTGCAGGTGAATTGTCCAGATTCATTAACAAGGAATAAGCTAAACGCTTCCTAAACTATGTCTGTCCACTTGGGACAATGCAAATATAGGAACTATTTAGCAAAAATGCTACTTCGTGAACTGCTCTTTTTCTATTTTCAATTCAAATTTACCCATTCTTATGGGTAAATCAAACTTTGATACTTTAATCTTTTATAGGCTGACATCGTAAAATAAATAAATCTTTGAACATCTGTTAGTCCTCTCGTATTATATCTAAATGCAAATTCATCACAGTATTTATCCAAATGCTTTGGACTTACCTTATGATATATTCCTAATATTCCACGTTTCAAGTGTGACCAAAATCCCTCAATACTATTGGTATGGAATCCGTCTTTTACATATTCGCCAGTACTATGTTCAACTACTTTATGAATATAATTTTTCGATATTCCAGTATAACCTTTCCATCCATCTGTTATAACGGTAGAACCTTCCTTGACTAAAGTATTGATTATCGTTTTCAAAACCTTTCCACCAGTATTTGGAACAACGGCTGTATATGCCATTCCATTAGATAATAGACCTACTACGGGAGTCTTAACTTTAAGGCTTCTTCCTTGTGCATTCTTTACTCTACCTTTATTCTTACCACCTACATAGGTTTAATCAACTTGTGTCATATCATTAAATTGAACTACAAGCTTGTCTTTCAAATAATGTCTTATCCGTTCCAACATAAACCAAGCTGTTTTCTGTGTTACATCTATATCTTTAGATAATTGTATGCTACTTATTCCTTTCTTATGGACTAAGAATATATACAATGCATAGAACCATTTCTTTAATGATACATGACTACCTTCAAACATAGTACCAATAGTAACCGTAAATCTTTTCTTACATCGTTTACATTTATATAGTCCTTTAAATTCTCCATTAGACTTTAACTTATAATGCTCTTTCGTTTGACAATTACAGTGTGGGCAAATCGGTTCTCCATGCCATTTAATATCTTCAAGAAATTCTCTACATGATTTTTCACCATAAAAGGATTTCATCAAATCAATAAATGACTTTACTTCTCGCATTTGTTTATTCTTCTTTATTATTTCTACAATATTGATTATTTCTGTTTCCAATTGACATGTTATTTTTATTATATAAATATAATAAAAAATCATAACATATAAAAATAAGTATCTAAAAATTAGGCACTTAAATAAAACAATTGAGTATAATTATCATATACATATTTAAAGATAAAATGTTACATAAAAAATAAACCCGATTTTGCAGAGTCGGGTTCTTGTTACATATCTCCTGTATATTACAGGGCATTAAGATGTTCCAATATTTCAAGTATTTCATGGAACATTCCTAAAACTATTAGGACTATCTCTAATAGGACTATCTCTAATAGTTTAATAATTAGTATAGTTTTATTTCTCATATACTTTTTGATAGTCCTTTTATGAACTATCAAAATTATATATCAGAGTGCCCTTACAAATCAAGGTTGATATAACAATTATTATGAAACATTTATCTTTATGGTCAAATACCTCAATTCAACTTGGGCATTTGACCTTTATTTAAGACAAATTAATATTGCTCATTTAAACATTAACCAAGTGCTTCCAGTACGATACTTGGAACACTTGGTTTTTACTACCATGAAAACTACTTTGGCGAATTATACCCAAATCCAATCTCAAGTGTTATCTACTTAGGATTCTTTAACAAAATTCTTTGATTCACTTGAAAATGGGCATAAAAAATAGGGAAACCCAAAAGATTTCCCTTATTGAAATAAGATATAAATAGATAGAATTAAAATTAGTACATTAAAGTATGGTAACTATATACCACTTTGCACTAAATATTAAATTCAATAAAAATAGAAAGTTATGGAAATGAACGAGGAAAGTATCAAAAATTTATGGGTAATAGTAGAAAAGACCCATAAGCAAGTTTTAGCGATGAAGTTTTTAGGCGAATTTAAAGCTTATGTAGTAAGTGGGTTTTCAACAAAGACAAGGGACAACCCTTTTAATGAAGCTTACAATGCGATTGATATTACAGATATATCGGTTAACCTGCCTATTTTACCGTCGGAATTAAACCCACAATCTTTTGAAGAAAAGCTACGAGGACGTTCTGTAAAAAATTTTAAATTTGGTGGTGATGATTATTTTTGGTTGATTAAATCTGGTAAAACAGAATATTTATAAGAAAAATATACTATTTTAGTTGGATTTGTGAAAAAATATTCGTATATTTAGATGTAAAAGGAGGAATATATTATGATAGGATTCAATTCGTTTAATTCATTGTTTGAACTGTTAGAAGCATTTCCTACTGAACAGTCTTGTATCGAATATTTAAAGAAAGTGCGATGGGGTGAAAAGGTGGAATCTCCTTTTAGCCCTGGCTCTAAAGTGTATGTATGTGGAAATAATACATATTTATGTAAGGACACCGGGAGAAGGTTTAATGTAAAAACGGGAACCATTTTTGAGAATACGAAAATGTCATTGCGAAAATGGTTTATGGCTGTATGGATGGTTCTTTCAAACAAGAAAGGAATATCATCTTTACAGTTGGCGAGAGACATTAAAGTTACTCAGAAAACAGCCTGGTATGTGTTACAACGGATAAGAATATGTTTGGCATGTGAAAATCAAGGGAAATTGCATAATGAAGTAGAAGCCGATGAAACCTTTGTCGGAGGAAAGAACAAGAATAGACACAACGACAAGAAAGTTAAGGCTTGCCAGGGACGTTCATTCAAGGATAAGACCCCGGTTCTTGGAATGGTAGAAAGAAAAGGAAAGGTTATCGGGATAGTTATCAAAAACACGTCCAAAGAGGAACTTACTCCTAAAATATTGGAGTTTGTTGATAGAAACGCTATATTGTACACTGATGAATGGTACGGATATAATGAGATAGACAAAATGTATTATCACTATTCCATAGACCACAGCAAGAAACAATATGGGTACGGAAGAATCAACACTAATACCATTGAGGGTTTTTGGACTTTATTAAAAAGAGGATATGTAGGAATATACCACTATATGAGTTCTAAGCATCTTCAAAGATATGTTAATGAATTTGTGTTCCGCTATAATACACGAAAAATCAGCGAGAATTCAAGATTTAATTTGTTACTTTGTAATATGAATTACCGTATTACATATAAGAAATTGACAGCATGAGTAAAAAGGAAATGACGATAGGAGAAGAATTTGAAAACTTTATGAGTTTTGCAATGCGATATAATTACAAGAAGAAGGATATAAGAAAGAAGAAGAAAGAAAAGAATTTACTTACACCTTCTGAGGTAAGAGATATTTTTAGGCAAAATTCTTGGTCTGATGAAATGCTTTATAAAAGACTTGTAGGAATTGGAGAAAAGCCGGACAATGCACAAATATTAGTACAAAGGATTCTTCACCCTACAGAAAAAGACTTGGAATTAGAGCAGTCTGTTAAGGAAAAAGACCTTTATTTGGATTGATTCTCTTCTTTGTCTGTTTCTTCTTGAAGTTCTTCTGAACTATCTAATATTACTCCTAATACGGGTATAACATCTTTAGTTAAGATAATGGCTGAACATTTTTGGCATGTATAGCCGGAGGATGTTTTTACCCATTCATGTTTGCATTTATTTTTCATAAACTATTTAAAATCAATTATTTATGAGAGTGGATTTAAAAAAGAAAATGATAAACGGTTATGAGGTCGGTAAATTGCTTGCAAACCTTCATAAAATTTCAAAGGAACTTGACAAACCTTTTGACGCACCCGAAGTCTTACTTGCATATAGCGAGCAGAATAACGGAGTGAACGAAGAATTATCGATTTATGTGATTCATCCAATTTATTTTCCGCCGGAGGACTGTTCTTATGATAAGAACGAACTTATAATTTATCCTAACAACCCAGTTTCTCCACTATAATTCTTTTCTAATTCACTGATTAGATTATAGTCTGTAATAGGTTTAACTTTTGAATAATGTATAAATTGTCTATGGGGATTGTCTTTAAGGTAATATTCTAACATGCCATTAGGATTTGAGATTGAGATTTTAACCATAACAGATTTGTCAGATTCCAAGTATACCCATTCTCCACCTGAATAAGGATTTTTAGTGTTTTCTGAAATTTCCATAATATTTTCTTATTTGTTTGACATTGCAAATGTAGCAAATATCACTATATTTGCAAATGTTCTATAGAACAAATGTTTTAGAGAAAATATTCGGGAGTGCCTTACTTCGTTAAAATCGCCAGTTTTAACACGCACACAAGGCACAAGCCCTCACTGTACCAAGTGGGTTGCTTGTCTGCGTGTGCATAGGTTTCTGGCGATACCTTACGAAGTTGTGGACTGTGACCCACTTCCTTTTAGGTACAGCCTTTATAGGTCACGTGAAGGCAGAAATACGAATAGTTATGAAAAAGTTTGTATTATTGATTTTGTTTGTCGTTTTACCAATAATTGAGATAGCATCTCAAACTGGGAAAACTCTAAAATTAGATTCATTGTCTTCTATTTTAGAGAAAAATTATGATGGTATAAAACTTAAGGGAAAATTGGAAGGAATGCGTATAGATAATTTATTTGATATTTATAATTTAGATATTTGTGAATATTATGATTTGAGAGATTATGATACTGAATTAAAACGTAAAATGTTTAAGACAACTCCAGAGGGAAAAGACCTTTTAAATAAATTGAATGCGAAAAAGAAAGATATAATGAATTCAAGTATGTATTATGTATTTCCTTTTAGATACGCAGGTTACGGAAAAGAATATAATTTAGAAACAAAAACCTTTGACCTTTCCTATCAAATGGATTGGGATGATTTTTATCCCATTCAAGGGTATATGAATATTGAACAACTTGTTTTCAAATGTCCTTCTTCTGTTAAACAATATTGGAAAGAGCGTAAGCATTCAGATAGATATTATTATTACAATACTTTAAAATTACCTATGACAGAAAGCCAAGCCTTTCCTATTGAAACAAATAGGGATAATATGGCTTTAGTAATAGAATTCAAATATTATAATGGTAAGTGGAATTCTCGTCAAGCTGCTATATTCAATATTAGAACATTGGTTATCCAAGGTATTTGTTCAAATATTTATATTATAGATAAGAATAGTAAAGAGATTTATTATTCATTATTACCAATAAAATCAACTATTAGTAATTAATTCTATTTTAAAAACACATTGTGCATCAGTTTAAATGTCTGATGCACATATTGTTAATATTTTTAATTAATGTTTAGTGCAAAGTGGTATATAGTTACCTAAAGTATATAATTGGGTTCATTTTTTTGCACGAGCCGGTTATGTGGTAGTATCAACAGATTACCGCACCCAATTAAAGGATATAGATAAATCGGAGTATTCGGACTTGCAAGGATTCTCTTCTGCCCTGCAACAAGCAATCACTTGTGCTGTAGAAGATTTTGGTGATGCTACAAATCATATAATTGAGCATAGTGTAGAATGGCAAATAAATCCTGCACAAATTATAGCTTGCGGTTCAAGTGCAGGTGCGATAACTGCCCTTCAAGCAGAGTATGAGATTTGCAATCAAACGGCCTTTGCGGACAGATTACCTGCCAATTTCAATTATGCAGGGGTCATTTCCTTTTCTGGAGCAATCTGTGCCAATGGTATTCCAAAATGGATAATGTCCCCTTGTCCTCTTATGTTGTTCTATGGTGATGCCGACAGCACGGTTCCTTTTACTAAGGCAGTAATAGAAGAGGAAATGGGGCTATGGGGCTCAAACTTTATCTGTATGCAACTGAAAGAAAAAGAGACAGCATACTATTTCTATATAGCGGAAGGTATAGGACATTCCCTATCCTATTCTCCTATGAAGGATAATCGTCGTGACATCCTGAGCTTCCTAAACCGGTTGGTACTTGGTAAAGAAAAACGTTGCATTACGACTGTAGAGAAGAATCCGGAAATATCTAGATATAAGAGTGATTTTACAATAGAGGATTATATCCGTGAAAATATGCGTTAACTCCTATCTTTATATCCTTTCCAGAGTTTTTGTTTCTCCACCAATCAATTATCTTTGCACATTATTATTCTATAAAAACAAATCTTTAATTCTATAAATTATGTTGGTACGTATTATCAGTATGGTCATAGCCGGAGTTATTATAGTATATCTAGTCCGTTGGATTGATAATTTTTTCTCCAGGTATCGCAAATAAATCTTGCCTGCAATGTAAACCAAATACTCCAATTTGTTTCCCATTACAACCTATGCGGACATTTTCTAATTCTAAAACAAGAAAACCGCAAAAGCTTTTTATTAGCTATTTGCGGTTTTTCGTTGTGATTCCGTTGCGATTCGGAATATAAAATACTATAAAACCAATACATATAACATTACATTAAAAATCAGAGTAATATAAAAATATTATATTGCATGCCATTGCATTATGTTGTGCAATATTTGAACTGAGTTGTGCAATTTATGTATATTTGCACAACCGATATAACAGAGAATATATGACTACAGTAAAAGCATTTATAAGAACAGGGAAGAGAGATAAAGAAGTAAATGTCAGATTTCGATTATCTGATGGACGCAATGTGCAGTTATTCCACAAATCAGATATTATGGTCTCTCCTACTCTTTGGGATGCCAAGACTGAAAAATATAAGGCTAAAAGTATTATAAAGTTAGACATAAGAACATCATTTAACACATCTATTGAAGAACGGAAGAATCTAATTTTATCCATTTATGGGAGCAACAAAGAATTAACCAGTGAAAAACTGGAAATCTTAATAGACCAGCACTTACATCCTGAAAAATATAACATCAGCAGTGAAGAGGAATCCATGTGTAGTATGTTCCAACGCTATGTTGACGGATGGCTAAATGCAGGTGTAATAGGTCCCGGCAGAAAGAAACATTACGATGTAGTGATAAGGGAACTGACTCGATTCCTCATTATCAATGGCATTGACGGGTTGCCGGTCAATGAATTCAATAAGGAACATATTCTAAATTTTCGTGATTTTCTACGCAGAGAATACACTCTGGTTGAAAAATTTCCAGAACTGTACGCAGAAATGAATAAGCGGAATATACCATCAAAGGAAAGAAGCCAGAATACAATTGCTGAGAAACTATTATTATTACAAGCATTTATGGTGGAGCTTGAAAGTAATGATGTTATTCCCGTATCTCCTTTCCGGAAGATAGGAAAAGAAAAAGAGTCCATTATGAAGCAACAATATGACGAGCCTTTCTTTCTCACCAAAACAGAATTCAATGAAGTTATCCACAAAGAATGTCCCGAAACATTGCAGCGAGTAAAAGATGTATTCGTTGTTCAATGTTGTTTCGGTTGCCGTATAGGTGATTTCAGACGATTCACTTTTGATAATATCAGCATTGAAGAAGGAATACCTTACATTCATTATTTACCTCAAAAAACGCACAAGGATGGACTTATACGCACTGAGATAAAAACTCCCATCATTCGTATTGCTTATGATATTATTATGAAGTATAAAGGTAGGCTACCAAGCAATGCTTTGTTACCCTATTATCCTGATGGCAATGGTGAAACCGGGTACAATTATCAAATAAAAAAACTACTTGAATACTGTGAGATTAGCCGGAAAGTGGCAATGTTTAGTGCGGCATTGGGAACAAATGAGTACAAATCCATATATGAGATTGCAAGCAGTAAACTTGCCCGTAAAACTCATGTAGATTTAATGAATAAAGTTCAGATAGATAAATACGCAGCAGGACTTCATGCAAAAGGCAGCGGAGCTGTAGACAGATATACTGGATTAGGTATAAAAGAACGTTTTATTTTAATGTGTGCGGCTTTTGGCTGCAATCAGTATGAAGTTGACGATGATTTATCTGTAATGGAATAGGCTCACTTAGTATCTCATATTGATACTCTGTTATTTGACACCATCCCCGTAGTTGAGCCGCTACGGGGATTTTTACTGAAAGAGGAGCAGCTTATTCAGCAGCCTCTTCTTTGTGTTAGTATTCAAAAACTATAGCTGAGAGATACTGAAAATTCGTGAAGAAATTTATATGTACGTCGTGAAGGACTAATCTTGTGTCCGTCGAAACATACATTTCTTCGACCTGAATAAGGGTCCTGATTGGAAATCGTATAGCCCAAGGAAAAAGCCAATTGGTCAATTCCTAAAGAAAGGGCGCTTTTAACACGCCAAAAGGCAACATCTCCTCCCTTATTGCGAACTGACCTAAACTCTCCCTTTATCTTTCTACCTTCTTCAGTATAATGTGCATATGAAAAAGCCTCGTTGGGTAATGTTAGAATCAATGCCGGCTCACATTGAAGAAAAAGCAGATAATCCCTTTCACGCCCCAAGCCCACTGAAGGAGTCCTAAAACTGGGACCTATCAACCAGTTCCCCCGCAGTAGTTTACCGTCATCATAGCGTGTATACTTCTGGCCTTTGCTGTCACTCACCTCTATATTAGGCTTATAATCATTGTCCATCCAGTTTTGAAAAGCAAGACCGGTCATAACGCCAATATATTTCCCAATGTAACGGATATATGATACCTCAAGCCCTAAAGCAGGATCAGAGCCATATACAAATAGAGAACCGGATAGAGACAAAACATTTTTATTAGTTCTAAAATCTTCCTCTCGTTCACTGGCAAAAAGGTGAATGACCGACAGACATAAACAGAAGATAAAAGCAATTTTTTTCATTTCAGTCTAAATATTATGGCTGATACCAAAATTAAAAAAATATATTCAACTGCTATAAAGACAACTGCTTTTCTGAAATTCCCTACGTGATTTGAGAGAATTTTATAAAAGAAAGAGCCCAAATGAAAAAAAATCCCGACGAAAGCCGGGACATGTCACACACAATAGATATGAATTGTTGCCTATGAATATAAAGGCAGCTTATTCAACCGCCCCTTCTATTACTTCCTTCAACCGATACAATCTATCAATGGCCGGATTATAGAAAGCATCCGGATAGTGCTGCTTTATATCGCAGATATTCGCATTAACATACATGGAGGTATCAAAAATATGTTCTGCCTCACTTAATGTCACCTCCTTGGGTAACTGGGTTGTTTGTGCCCATTCGATTATTGTCTTGACGGATTCCTCGTCATAGGAATATTTACTTTCTTCTGCCATAATTACTATTTATGTTTTTTATGAATTAGCCTGCACAAATATAGATAATTGAAGGCAATTACAAATGATATAGAAGCCGAAGTTATAGGAAATATTGAGGCTTTGCATTAATTTTGTCACTACTTATAACTTTTTACACCATATGAGCCCAAAGAATGTATATGAATTAATCCAGGAAAGACTGAACATGATTTTTAAAGAGTTCGACAATATATACATTTCCTTTTCAGGTGGAAAGGATAGCGGAGTGTTGCTGAACCTATGTCTGGACTATATGCGTAGGAACCGGCTGAAGCGCAGGATTGGAGTGTTCCACATGGACTATGAGATACAGTACAGTATGACCATTGACTATGTGGACCGGGTATTGAAGGCAAACAAGGACATGCTGGACGTGTACCGTGTCTGCGTGCCTTTCCGTGTAACGACCTGTACCTCCATGTACCAGAACTACTGGCGTCCCTGGGACGAAGCAAAAAAGGAAGCATGGGTCAGAGAAATGCCGGAGGACGCAATGACTGTAGACGATTTCCCTTTCTATAACCGCAGGATGTGGGACTATGAATTTCAGACAGAGTTTTCCCGTTGGCTCCATCAACGGAAAGCTGCACGGCGTACCTGCTGTCTGGTGGGCATACGTACCCAAGAAAGCTACAACCGTTGGCGCACAATCTATCGAGGTGTGAAAGAGCAATATAAGGATTACCAATGGAGCACGAAAATCGGTGAGGGTGTGTATAACCTATACCCACTGTTCGACTGGAAAACGGAGGATATATGGATTGCCAACGGCAAATTCCGATGGGATTACAATAAACTATACGACCTCTACTACCAAGCCGGGGTAAGCCTTGACCGGCAACGGGTGGCAAGTCCATTCATCAGTGAGGCCATTGAGAGCCTTGCCTTGTATAAAGTCATTGACCCCAATACTTGGGGACGGATGATAGGACGTGTAAACGGAGTCGGCTTTGCCGGACTTTACGGCAATACCCGTGCGGCAGGAAGGAGAGCGATACGTCTGCCGGATGGATATACCTGGAAGTCATTCATAGAATTCCTGCTTTCGACCCTGCCGGAACATACCAGGAGAAGATACCAGGCCAAGCTGGAAACCAGTATCAAATTTTGGAAGGAAAAGGGTGGAGTTCTCAGTGATGAAGTCATACAGAAGCTGAAAGACCGCAATATCCCCATCCAGGTAGGTGACAGCACCAACTATAGGACAGACAAGAAACCAGTACGAATGGACTACCTGGATGACATTGACATAGAAGAGTTCCGAGAAATTCCCACCTATAAGCGTATGTGTATATGTATCCTGCGTAACGACCATACCTGCAAGTATATGGGGTTCGCCCTAACCAAGGAGGAGAATGAAATGAAGAGCAATGCCTTGAAAAAATACAAGGATATTTTATAAATACTGCATTGTACAGTAAACATATAAAACTGCCCCGACTTTCGCAAGCCAGAGCAGTCCAATTTATAAATTTAAAGTCTTATGATGAAGATTGTCTGTTGCGCCAATGTTTTACTATCAGCATAACGACAATCAAAACGGTTACACAAACACAAGCAAAACCAATTTGTTTAAGCAAGGTGGATTCTTTTTTTTCTTTTATAGTTTCTGACCGTTTTTCCTCACGGGTATTGGAAATGGTTCTTTTATCAGCCTTGACACTCGTAGTATCGGCTACTACCGTCTGTCTATCCTCCTTCTTATTGAAATCACCTTCTACATGACCGTCAGCCAATAACGGAGATTTCCCGGTCAGGCTGTCGGGCGGTTTTCTTGTATCATAGATACGGAAATCAATCACATAGTTACCATTAGCGGTAATGAGTTCGCTCAAAGAGGTACTTGCCCCATGTACGATATCGACCGATTCACTCGTGCTGTCCTTTCTGATTACTTCTGCATCGGACTTGACAGTTTTATGAGAGCTGCCACATGATAACAATAGGAACAGACACATGAAAGGAGCCAGCAATATATGCCGGCTTACCCAGTTCATAACCTTAGCCAACATAGGCAATGTCATTTATACGGTTCATCCAGCCTCTCTTGAATTTATTGTTAGCCGGACGTTTCCTGCATATATCCTCAATGAAGTCGAACCGTGCAAGCTTAATCATGTCGAACAACTCACGCGGGTTCCTGGCATTCACCGCAGCAAGTGTCTTAGGACCTACTATTCCGTCCACAGTAACACCAAGCAAGCGTTGAGGTATCTTTATCCCATGCGCACCGGATGCCCACACCCAATCGACAAGGATATTAGCAACTGATTGCGATTTAATATCGTCAGCTTTCCATCTGTCCCAATAATGCGGCTTGAGCACCCGGTTAACGACATCCTCACGGGTAAGCAAACGCAGGTCATCCACGTCTATATCACCGTCACCGTCCTTGTCATAGCCGCATGATTTCCACGTGCCGATAGTCACACCCATATTCGTAGCCCCTCCCAAATCGTCAGGGTCATTTACAAAACCGCCTTCCCATTTGAGAATCCACGGCGCTAATTTATACACATTCGCCATTCTTATTTTCCTCCTTGATTTTTGGTTTTACATAAAAATACAATATATTCGCAAACGCCTTTGTTTAAACTTTAAGTTGTGTAGTATTAGGGGAAAGGAAGCCGTTGTGAAACACCTTCCTTTCCGCGAATCAGTAGCCGTTTTGCGGTTCTCTATCACCGCATTTCTTTCTCTCACACCGTTTAAGCGCCAGTTCCAGTTTCAGGTCAGAATTAGTCTCCTTCAGTGTAAACAGTTCATCCTGCACCTTACGGAGCCGGTCAGTCTGTTCCACAAACCGCTGTTCCTTCTCCGAAAGTTGCTTCTGCAGGAACTCGTTGTACTCCCGTAATGCCTTGAACTCCTCGACATCAGCATGAGCGTCCTCAATACGTGCATTGGTTTTGCGCGACATCCACCACTTGATAAGCTGCTTGATGCCCTCGATGCCACCGAGGGCGGTCATCAACATAACCCAATCATTCATATCCATTTCACCAATTCATTTAATAATCTACTAATAACCATTTCTTTGTCCGACACCGCACAAATGTACATCAGACGAAATCAAACAAGTTGTTGAATTACAATTTTCCACTGACATTCCGTGACAGCAAAAGTAATTGCTTCCACAACCTTGAAAAAGGACATAAAAAAAGAGCTCGATGACAACATAAGTCGCCACTAAGCTCTTGGTATTTATATACATTTCTACAAGCAAATATAGGAATTTATATTTGAAATCCGATTACTTATTGCATCCTTTTTAAATGTTCATCCAATGTTTTAGGATTGCACTTCAACTTCCGGCAAATAACGGCTTTACTATAACCATATTCGAGCATAGTTCGGATAAGATTTTCCTTTCCAGTCAGCTTGTAATGCGTGTTTTTATCCCCCTTTTTTCGACCAAGTCGTATTCCTGCAGCTTTTCTGTAAGCAAGGGCCTCCTTGGTTCGCTGACTGATAAGGTCACGTTCAATTTCAGCGGATAAACCGAAAGCGAATGCCAATACCTTACTGTTGATGTTATTACCTAATTCGTAACGCTCCTTGACAGTAAGAACACAAGTTTCCTTAATCATACAGAGGTGAAGCATTGACATAATACCCATCAGGTTTCTTCCTAATCGGCTGATTTCTGTTATGATTAGAGTGTCGCCTTTCTTCATCCTCTTGAGAAGTGGACCTAATTTCCTATCATTAGCAATTTTGGTACCGGAAACCTTCTCGGACACCCATTTATCTATTACAAGTCCTTTTTCCGTTGCAAATTTCTGGACTTCGAACCTTTGGTTCTCGACTGTTTGTTTGTCAGTGCTAACCCTAATGTATGCGTAAACCATTTTTAGCCGTGAAGGTAGTCTTATTCAACAGCCTAACCAAAAAGGGTATTCTAATGACCCTCAAAAGTACAAAGGTATGATAGAAAAGGTTAATATAACAGATGCCAATGTGGTTGAGTTAATTAGAGAAAAACTGCCTGCTGCAACAGAAGCAAACAAGGACTTATGCAAGCTAATGGATTTGAACAAGGTAAGAATATATTAAATGAAGAATACGATAGTAAAATCAGTGCTGGTGTATATTCATCTACTGATAATTTAAATAATATGGCACTGGAATTTTATTAGCGCTAAGAGGTTTCAATACACAGCCCATTTATATATTACTAACTCTGCAAAAATATATATTAAAACCATTCGTAGCAATGGAGAGGTTTTGAAAGATTGGACGTTAATAAATAATACCATAACATAAGAGACTTTTGGAGTATCCATTTTCCTACCCTATCCTTTGACCCTCAAAAGTACAAAGGTATGATGGAAAAGATTAAGTTGTCAGAAGTGGAGAGAGGTTTGCCTAACGGAATAATTGCTCAGATACGCGGGCTGAATACCCAGGGAGAGGGCATTTTAGAAACGGTGGAATCTTTTTTGAGTGACATATTATGTGCAAGAGGCTCCTTTATATATAACAGTCAAGAAGTTATAGATAACCTCAAGCAACCTGGTGTGTATATGCATGGGGACCCCATAATCGGTACGGGGACTTTCTATGGCGCGCATGGTGTGCTCTTAGTCTTGTATGTAAATGAATATACAATACATATTGATTTTCCTGCAAGGAAAAACTTTATCCTTGTAAGAAAGTGTGTCACTGTCAACGGGAAAGATGATTGGTCAGAGTGGAAATATATATCGTTAACAGACATATCAACGTAACAGACCTACCCGTTTTATCCGAGATGGCCGGAACGGATAATCTGTTTCTCACAAACTAAACATCCGTCAATGGCGACAAAGACAAGAAACGGAAATAAATGCTACAGTGGGGGGAATTATTCCCCCACCTTAGACTCCTCCATGTAGCTCGCAGCAGTCACCTCACTCTCGTCAGCCGCTTCCAATATGAATTCAAATGTTGTCGGATGGTAGGAAGACAATAGTTTCGCATATACTCCGGGCGTGTAATCCCTACGCTCAAGAAATACCTTGAATGCTCCAGTATCGGTATTATAGAGCTTGAATTTCGGCCTTGCATTTTCCGTTCCCAAAACACCGCCTATCAGATTTAATTTGTATGAAGGAGCTGCTGTTACCCCTTCAGACCTATATATTGAAAGGAAATATAGGGCAACCGGTCCTCCTCCGTATGACTGTACACTAAATAGAATTCCATCGGAGAAAGAAGATGTGTCCTTTCTCTCAAACAACAATATGGAGGATGTCATGGATACCCGCTTTTCTTGTCGCATGTCCCTGGAAGGTTTCAGACCGTTTTTTTACCTCTGTTGCAATGGGTAGTTTCCCTCTGATTAACTCAACTACATTGGAATCTGTTATGTTAACTTTCTCTATCATATCCCTTGTACTTTTGAGGGTCGTCATTTTCGGATAAAAACGACAACCAGTTTAACATTTTGTTTTTATTCTCGTTTTGTTAATAATTATCTTATTTTGTCAACTGTTCGAATAGCGTTTCGTTTCCACCCCATTCTTGGAAAACGCCAACCCGATGGATGGATTTATGAGAGCACTGTATACATCATTTCCCAACGACGAGTCATTAATCATAATCGAGCCTGCTCGCAGAATAGTATCGCCAAATTCCTCACTGTTATGGTAGTTCCTCAATCTGACCATAGGAAGGTAATTGATGTTTCCATTCCATTGCTCTTCCATAAACTTGATTTCACCGATAACACTATTGTTCTGGTTGTACATCCTGATGGAGTTGGTATCCGGATCCAACTCGATTCTCGTTCCATTCAGTGAAGTGGAGAACTTGCCGATAATCTTAATGTCACCGTTATCCTCTATTCGGAATGCACCGTTGGGGGACCTGATGTTTCTGAACACGCCGCCGTCAACCTCGACATTTCTTCCATAAAAGATCCCCCTCAAGAAGTCAATCAGCAGGTTCGGCCTGAACCCGTTCGCCGGATTCATCGGATCACTGTAATTGAAGTCCTTGTACCCGCCCTCCGTCTCCACGGCCGAACCGTCCGCTCTCACCCCGTACTGGGAGAACATGTACTGCCCGTAGAATACGGCGCTCGCCAGTTTTGCGAAGTTCGCCATCAGAATCTCGACGAACGAATACCTGACCTTGTCCATCAGCACCCAGGTGGCCTTGCTGCCGTTGGCCGCATAGTCCTTTTTCGGATTAATATTCTTAAAAGTGCCCTCCTTGTTCAATACGTAATACTGCCCCTCACACAGCACCATGGGTGCGGACAGTGGGGTACGGGTATAGGATACGGATGCCGCGTACTCCCCGGTCGGATAGACCAGCGGGCCGACCGGTCCCTGCTGGAGATACTTCACTTCTCCCGTCTTGCTTGCCAACGCTTTCTTTACCATATCATGCTGCCGTTGAGAATGTCCATGAAACATTGCCGCCTGCCTGCTGGCACATCGCTTCGGTGCAGGTACCGCTTGCCGCCGCCACATTCGCCGTAGCCGGATTGAGAATGACCCCTGCCGAATCCATAAAGACAAAATAGAACAGCATATTCATTGCCTTCGTGGTCTGTCCCCGCTTGACAAGGATAGGCGTATAAGTCACCGAACCTCCGGAACCGGAAACAATCGTCTCATCCTCGGGATTGGGATTAGTTATGATGTCGTAGGGGTCTGACAAGTCCATCACCGTCTGCGTGTCAAGGCCTATCAGATTGCCGCCCTGCGACACCTCCACCTTGAAGATGCCCGTAGTGTCAACCAGGCTGTCCGTGACGGTCAGACTCTTGCCAGTCTGGTCGACGAGTGTCTGCCAGGTACCGTTAACCATCCTGGACCACTTGTAGGTCAGTCCGGAGGTGATCTCTGACGCTCCACGCCGCGCCATCGCCGTGAGAACGACACTGCCTCCCTTCTCACGGATGGCAAAGTATTTGTCATCTCCGGAAACGATGGTCACCACGTTCTGGTTGCCCACACCCTTGGTGATAGGGATGCTGTAGACGAACTGCACCTCATCCGACACGTTGCCCACGGTCACCGTAGCCACCGCCTTGACGCTGCAGCTCGCACCGGATGACGCCTTCACCAGGTTCTTCACGATCTGAAGCCCGTAATAGTTTGTAGTGCCTGCTTTATATGGAATGAACTTGAAATGCCCCGTCTCGCCGCCGAACGTGTTTGTGGAGACGTTACCCGAGAACTTGATCTCGACGTCATTGAAATACCACCTGATGGCTGAGGGCACCACAATCCCCTCAGCCACCCGTGAGGAGGTGAGAAGGAAGGAGAGCGTCGGCTTCATCGTGGTGAAGTCGGGGGCTATGTTTGTCGGAGCCCCCGATTCACCATCATACTCTTGATAGAGGTCGCCTTTGTCGCACATAATCGCTGGCATGTAAACGCCAGACTTTTGCGAAAAGATTACCTGCCCGACCTTACTCGCTACGCTCATCGGTCACCTCCTCCCCGTCTTTATCCATGAAACCCTCCGGAGTGGCGACCTCCACCGGATCTTCCACGCCGTCTATCTCACCCTTGGCCTGCTGCGGGGAAAGGCACACGCCCCCGACTACTGCCGCCCGGTCGAATACCGTATCGCCGGGAAAGCCTGCCACATCGGCCTGCCATAACAGCACATTGCCGTCGGCAGTGCTGTTGCGGATTCCCGCCACTCCCAGCTTGTCCGCAACTTGCTTTGTAACCTTGATATAAAATGCCATATCACAAATTATTAGAAATTAAACATCCCTTTTCCTTGCCACTATAAACTTACCGCTGTCATCCGTCACGTACTTGCCGTCAGATGTCACCACCGCCGCATACGGGCCCTTGTCAATCACCTTCAGCTGTAGCATCATGCCGTCGGTGCATGGGATGGAGGGCGAGTACCCGGCAGCGGCCAGCACGTATGAGGAGGCGCCGGCCGCCTTCGTGTACCATTCGCACTCAAGGATGGCCTGGGGATTGGGGACAATCCCTGCCGTATCACGGATGACCGGTTTCGGGTATATCATCTTGGTTCCGTCTGCCACCTGCTGCGGAAATCCCTCCCAGTCAATCTCGATGCTGGGAATACGCCTGCGGATGGTGGTGGAGACATAGTCTATGTCACTGTCCGGCTTGGATGAAGGAGCACCGTCCTTCGAGTACGATGCTTTCACAACGTAGGTCTGTTCGTGGCCGATATAGTCCCGGTCTATGGTAAGCACGTTCTTTGTCAGTGATACGAACTCCCAGTCATTGTCGCCGTTACCGTCGGTAATCTGCTCCAGTGCGCCCGTATTCAGCTTCCGATAGAAGAAGAACTTGCACTTGTTGGTTGCTGTGACATCTACATCGCCGACAAGCAGCTTGGCGGTAATGATATGTTTTGATATATCACGGCAAGGATTCCAATCCAAAGAAGAAGGAGAATCAATCACCAGCTTAGGCTGTGCTTCGCTGCCATCTACGGCGCGAACAAGACGGCTGAAACGGTAGACGTGCGTCTGTCCGGTACGCTTCGCATCGACATACTCGGCGTAGAACTCCAGTGTTACCGGACTGCCGGGAACGGTATTCTTTTTCACTTGTATCTTACCCTTCTCGGCTCCGGTCTCGGTAATGACATAGCTCTTGTTGGCAGATGTAATCAATGTCCGCACACCGTTCAAGCGCTCGTACCACTTCATGTTGACCAATGACGCGTTGACCGCGCCCACTTTGGTCACCGCATCCGGGTCGGTGGCATTGCACCGGGGGAACAGCGTCAGGGGGGTAAGCGTGTAGTCCGGAGTGTACTCGGCCTTGTCAGCCTGGTACACCTGCACGTCCGGTACGCTGCCGACAACCTCTATCCCGCCGCTGGTCTGGAGAGGGCGGTAGTTGACCTCTATCTTCTTCTGTATAGTCTGCATAATTAGAAAGTTATATAATTCATTGTCTCATAATTATTCTGCCCGTCACGCAGCAGCACCCTTGCGATAAACTTGCACCCGGTCATGTTCATATAGTTGGGACCGAGGTCGTTGACCGTCAGCGGCAGCGACTTGCCGGTTTCCGCGTGTGCGACCGCCCAGGCGTTGTCCTCGGTGACGTTGCCCGTGTCGCGCGTCCACTCCACATCACTGTCAAGGATATGCGCCGTCACGTCACGGTTGTACAGCTCACCGGTAATGGTGAGGGTGGTCGCAAAACGCTCCGCATCGAAGTACCAGCCATTGGAGCTTTCTATATCGATGCTGAAATCCGGATTGCCCTCGATCATTGCCCAGGATGCGGAACCGTATTGGGGTTCGTCGGTAGTGCCGGAAACAAGACACATCCACTTGCATCCGTAGTGCCACACGGTATCGTACATCATCACACGTACAGTCTCGGTCTGTGCCTCGCGGTCGGCTTGGTAGGGTTCTGCTCCCGTGGCGGTCTCCATGCTCCACTCGCCACGGTCGTTGGCGATGCGGGGCAATACGCCTTGGAAGTCGATGCGGTGGATGTCCTGCGCTACCAATCCCCGAACGTAGATATAAGAGTGCAGGTAGTTGATGGGCAGGTTGTCGAACAGAGACAGATGCTTCAGCCTGCCGACGATCACCGAATAGTTGCTTTCCTCAAGGACGGGTTTTGTGACCCCGTTAAGCATGCAGATACAATGCTCACGGGATGACAGATACCAATAACCCTGCCGTTCAGTATCAACCGGGTTGCCACGGTGTGATAATATCATCAACGGCTCAGGAGGATAATTCTTGCCACCCGGCACCTCGCTATCAGGGTACATCACAGCGTTGATCGTATTGGCTGAGATGTCAACATGCAAGACACGTAGCCAGGAGGTATAATACTTGCCGCCACCTGATGCAAGGTCATTGACAACACCATATACAACATCGTTTTCTGCCAGTGCAGTAAAGTCGTTATCCCACCGTTTCTTCATCTTCAGGCTGTATGTGCCGTCTTCAAGCTGCGATACACTTTCGATGGTACCGGACTCGGAGAATGAATAGTCGCTTTCCATGGCGGAGAGACGGTTGAAGATAAGCTCAAGGACGGTAAGGCTGTCGCGGACCTCGAGGCGGGACAGCTGCATACGGCCGTCAGGGAATATTCCGGCACCCTTGCCCGCGACCATCGAGTCGATAAACTCGCCGAACTTCAACAGAAAATTTGTGCCGTCAGACTGGTCTTTGCGAAGGAACATAGCCAAGGAACGCAATGCCGAAAACACGTTATTATCCGTGGCCGGTGTAGAGTCATTCCTTCTTATCACATACACACCACTACTACCACTGCCAGTATAGGTCTGTCCCTTCAGAGTAAGGCTCTCAACCTTCTCCTCCAGCTCCCCAATACGGGAATAGGCAGCGGTTTCCCCGACAGTATATATAGGGGAATCATAAGGCAGGTCAAGATTGAATTCAAATCCGATAATCCTTGACTGCCTTCCGTTCTCGAAATAGGCCTTGTTGATAAGGTTGACCTTTTGACCGATGCTGTAGAGGTTGTGAATGCCGTCCTCACTATATGCGACATCCGACATCATCTTACAGTTATATGTAGAAGGGTCTATCTTTGATTTGGCAACGTACTTATCGGCTTTGTCCTTTAACTCCAACTGTGCTTCTGCTACCAGTCCCATTTCAGCTATCTTCATGGGATTCCAGCCCGATAAGATGTAAGTATCACCATTTTCGGGGATAAGCACTCCATCCGGAAGCGGTCTGCCGTAGTCCTCATTCCTGACTATCTCCCAAAGCTGTGCCTCAGGGTTCCAGCTACCGTTCTCCAGTTTCTCCGGCTTTCCCTCAGGGTCGAATGTCACAGCGAATTCCATACCATTCAACTTGCCGGATTGGAAAGTGATTTTCAATTCATTACCGGGAAGGATATAGTCCTTTGAGAAGGTAATGCCAGTATCCTTGAAACGGTAGGCATTCCACTTCTTTTCAGTGGTAGTCCCGTCGGCATTTTCTATTTTGTCAGTGTATTCCTTGGTGGTAATGTCCGACATCGTGCCGCCCCTTCGGGGATAGATCTCATCGAAGATAACCACTTGTTCGATGGCTTCCTCGATGGTCATACCAGGATAAGCGTCTATGTACGGAGTTCCTTCGGGCAACATTAAGCGTTTTTGCACCACGCCGTTCAGTACTACAGTCTCATCAACGGGGCGGTAGTCAGATGGGATATTCTTTGTTGAGCCGAAAGCATAGATACGGGTGGCGTAGGTGGACCGGGATTCTGATCGTGGCATTTCCTGCACGTTTTTCCCAATCTCGAAATCCACCGCATCGCCAGACTCACAACGTCCGAAATGGATGATGTTTTCAGTCACCCAGCATTCGCAATCCCATTTCTTTGCCATAGAGAAGCAGGCGTCAAGGATGTTGATGTTGTCATAAGTCATCAGTAGCGCCTTATTCTCTACAGTGCTGTCAATGGAGAAAACAAAATCTTGTCCTTTGTATTTGTAACCAAGAGCTTTTAAATTTCTAAGGACTATACCGGCTTGAACATCAAGTGAAGCGGTGAGATTCCAGGACGCTTCCTGCCCGGCCACTTCGGGGGTATATTTAAAGATTTTGTTTTTCCATTTCCAGTAGTGGGCGTCAAGCTGCAACTCATAGTCGTAGCCTGCGTTATCGGTGTTGAATACCGGCTTCTGCAAGTCGCACACCTCGAACAGCCCGAAGTCGCACTCCACGTATGAACCAAGTTTGAAGAATATAGGACTCTCCAAGGAGAACTTTAACGTGATGTAGTCCTCCTTCATAAGAGTAGACTTACGCTTGCAGCCTTCATTGGGAAGGGTAGTAAGCAGGATAGCACCGGATATGTCTTTGATGTCGATTTGTTCCACGTCTTCAAAGTTCGGAGATAAAAAAAAGAGTGCCCAATTTTGAGCACTCATATACGCAACAATCTCTCTATTGTTGGAATTTAATTTCTGTTTGCCGGATTCGGTTCGTTGAACTTGGCTGAAATTTTTCCGAAAGTTCGGTCTAAACTCTGTGCGTAAGTGACACTCTTGCCAGTATAAATAAGATGATAAATCTCGCTACTATTAGCCGGGACTTGAATATCAATCTTGCCTTTATAAAGCTCATCGAAGAAAGCTTTTTTCTTTGATTGATAATCGGACTGGGAGTTTCCTTCAATTGTAAAAGAAAGTGTTATTTCCCTCTCATCGACTTTAGGATTATTGATTATCACACGTTTTCCATGTTCTAACCGGGACTTATTCTCTATAAATTCTTTCATGGGTGATGATGCACCAAGTACATCAAGAAAGCCCTCTCCCATTCTTACCCCCCATGTTGTGTAGGCGTCTTGGGTATTTATCAATAAATCTGACATAGTTTATAATTTAGATGTATTGTTTTTCACTTCTGCCATATCTTTCTGAATTTGAATGATTGGTTTTACAATAGCTCCTGTATTTTCCGTAATCTGTACCAATTCAAGATAAGATTGTGCTATCAAATCTCGCGTATCATCAGCGATATTCCTTGTTTCCGTATTTATGGAAAGTAGAGCATCAGCTTTTACTGTTAGTAAATTAAGCGATTGAGATTGAATGATATTTTGATTCTTTATCTCTTCTCCTGCTATCTGCAGAGCAGTAAACCTACCGCTTAATTCTCCTGCATCTTCATGTGTCATTTCAGTACCGAACCCTCTGGAAGCTGAAGACTGGGATGTTGATTCTTGCGAAATCTTGTCATATCCGGTGGCTGCGGCAAGCTCGTCACGGAGCTTCATCGCTTCTTCAATGTAGCCCATATACTCGTTGTTCAACGCATTTCTTTCGGATTCCGTCAAAGAACCATCCTCCATACCCTTTGCAAACTTCTCATACCACTTCTTTAGCTTGTCCTGATAAAGTGTGCCTATCTGCTCGGAGAGCATAGCTTGCATGAAGTATTCCGAAATGTCTTCGGCAGCATCTTTAGACGATGCCTTCATATTCATAAGGGTATCTATGAAATTACTGTACACACCATCGAATGTGGTTTGTGTAAGCTGCTCGTTTATCTGATTATGGATTTCCTCAATACGTTCCTCTCCCTCGATAATCTTATCAAGATAATCTCTCACATCGCCATCTAATTTAGCCCAAAAAGTAGGCGCTTCTGACTTTAGTTTCTCCAACTGTTCAGTAGTTAGGTCAAACAATCCCGTCATGCGTCCGGTACCTATAAAATCCTTGGCGTCTTTGACAGACATATCGAGCGCTCTGGCGATGTCCTGCCAGTCGCTTGACGAGGTGTTCTTTGCCATGCGCTTGCCAATGGAATGAGAACCGGCAGACGCACCGGAGTTTAATCGTTCACGCCCAAGTATTCTGTACGCCTCAATGCTCTTGTTGACAAGTTCAAGAGCCTCTTTGCCTACCTTGTCCGCTTCTGCTCCGTAAGATGTGTTGATGTACTCCAGCTTCTTGTCTATCAGCTCATCCCATATCTCATTGAGTTTGTTATATTCCTCGACCATCTCATTATAGTGGGAATAATCGGCACCACCCAAACCCGGTATTAACCCTCCCAAAGAAATAACAGAAGTCAAAGCCCCTTTAACGGTTTGTAGACTACCGGTGATGATAGACATAGGCTTCATCAAGTCGATATTTCCAAGTCCGTTCAGCATCTCACCAAAACCGGACATTGTTCCTTCCATCCATTCAGGTGTTTTTATACCAAGCGTTTCCATGATACCGATAACTTGATTACCGGCATCGACATATTGCCCTATCTCATTAATTCCTTTATGTAAAGCATCCGTGGCTTCATATAGGGCTTTCTGCTTGCTGTTCTTTGCACTTTCAAGGGTGGCTTTGGCATTCTTCTTTTCTTCATCAGTACCTTCTTCCAAAGCTTTGTTATACGCTTTCTGTGCTTCACGCTGTGCATCCGTGACTTCTTTGAGGGATTTGAAAGAAATAGACATAGTTTCAAAAGGATCACGTTCTGAAACCTTATCATCAATCCGTTCAATAGCATCTACCAGTTCTTTAAGGCTTTCAGGAGATAAATCCTTTTGAGATGATATAAAGTCTTTAAGGTTCGCTTTCAACTTTTTCAAAGTATCAGTAGAAACCTTGTCAAGATTACCAAAGACTTGTTCCCAATTCATATTTTTCTTGAATTGTTCAGCATCAAGTTTGAATATATCTTCATTCTTGATTTCTGTACGCTTCTCAATGCTTCGGTCTATTTGGGCTATTTCACTAGCATCACCTTTGGTTTCCGCTTTCTTACGGGCTTCCTGTAATATTGAAATATCATCATTAAATTTCTTTTCAATGGCAAGACGTTCATCGGCATAAGACAAATAGCGCTCTGCCAAATCCTTATATATCTTTTCATTACTGATAATGGCTGTCTTGTATAGTTCATCATAATAGTTTTGCTCATCATCAGACAGCTTTATATCGGTGGCATTAAAAGACTTGCCTTTATTCTTCGGATTAGCTTCCCATGCAGCGCGAGCATCCTCAACTTTCTTCCGCAAAGCATCTTCTTTTTGTCGGTCAATAGCCTGCATCTCCTTTTCAAAGTTGAGTTCCATTTCAGCGATAGTCTTGGCAGAACCTTCATCCATAGCTTTGATTCGGGCTTCATCAACTTCCATCTGCAAATCTTCGGCAGAACGTTGCTGTTCTAATGATTGCTTATCAAGGAGGGCATTGTATTTGTCTGTTTGCTTGCGGAGCTTTTCGGCTTCTGTTTCTTGTTCATTACCAGTAATGTCTTCCGTCAATGCCACAATATCTATTGACTTAGCCAATTCCTCATTGGCCTTATTCAATAGTTCAACGGCTTCTTTATTCTTTCTCAGAGCGTCTGTTCTTCGATTGTATTCAGCAGCCTCCTTAGTCAAAACCTGACCGCTTTGTGTATACCCGGTTACTGACGAACCAACAACTACGGTTGTAGTTGCCGTTCCCCCTTTTGTACTTTCCCTATTCCTATTAGTCCAATTAGTATCTGCGTTTATGGCTTTCTGTAACTGGTATATTTTATTGTAATTTTCTTCTATAATTTTCATCGCAGCCCTTGCCTGCGACGCTTTTAGTATATTATCCGTTAGATTCTTGTATGCGGAAGCAGCATTACCTGCAAGAATAGCCTCGTTTGTCAGATTGCTGAAATATGAAGGATATTTCTTTTTCAGCTCATCAGCAGCCGCGTTCCTTTCTTTCAGTGATTTCGTATGGTTCTGTGTCGCTTTGTATAAAGTGTCGAGTTCCACACGCTCCCTCACTGAATCTTTAACACTGTCAGACATAATCTTACTAAGATTCTGTTGATAAGAGGCTACGTCTTGTAAGGCATCCTTAGCTTTAAATAAACCAGCAACCCAATCCACTACTTTATCACCGTATAAAGTAAGCAGTGTAATTCCAACGGTCAATACAGACTGCCAGCTAAACAAAGAGGATACAACCTGTTTCCACACCGGAGTAGCCGCCTGCCCCGACTCCTTCAATAGTTTATATTCAGTTCTCGCCCGTTTAATTTCATCTGCTAAAATTGGAATATTATTCGATATAGCAGAGAAAAAGACTTTTGGACCGTAAGCCAAAGAAGGAAGTTCGCGTCCTACTTGCTGAATAGACATACTAAGCCCATTCCACTGCTTACCATAATTACCTACATTACGTTGATGATTGCCAATAGTGGCATCAAGTTCCTTTATTTTTGTATCCGCTTGTTGAATAGACGCAAGCAATTCTTTACCAAAAGGAGAATTGCGCTCTTCTTCTGTCAATTCGCGATAGGCTATTCTCATTCTTGATAAAGACTGGGATAACCCGTTCATGGAAGTGGCGGCTACATTATCAAGTTTGGCATTATTATTCAACGCTTGTCTCACCTCCGACAAAGCGGTTTTATGTGTCAATAATGAATTGTTTAACTGTTCAAGCCGCTTTTGTTGGGCAGAAGATAAAGAAGATGATTCCCCTTGTGATTTATTGATTTTCTTAATTTCAGCATTAATCAGACGGATAGCATTCATTTCCTCTACCATTCGTTTGATATTGGCATCCCTTGTTCCAAGAATATCGTTAATCTTGGTTTTCAAATCATCATAAGCCTTTGCTTGTGCTTGAATGCTTGCTGTTTCAGCCGTATTAGTCTGTGTATTTGCATCACCTATCTGTGCAGGAGCATTAACGACTTTAGATACTTTCTCCTGCGCTTGAACAATCTTTTCAGTAGCTTTATTGATTCGACTGACCGAAAGCATTATTTTCCCTTCCGTTGCCGCAATTTTATCCACCAACGCATCATATTGCCCAATCAAAGAGGTAAGCTGCGATTGCAATCCCTTTGCAATATCAATATCCACTGTGATATTAATACCCATCAATGCTTTCTTTACATTCTCTATCTCGTTCTTTAGTTTACGCAACTTCTGAACGTCATCGTCTACATTTGATATAATTCCTGCCATATTATAGTTTTTTTTCTATTTGCCTACCTGCATACAAGATGCCATTAGTCATAATAACTTCAAATCCTTTACTTTCGACATAGCTTGCATAAGGCTGACCGTTAGCCAAATAAAGCCCATCCTTTGATTTTTCGGAATAAATCAGAAGATTCTCTGTATTTCTTACCGCTTCGGAATGAGAACCGTCTGATTCCACCCACATATCTACTATTTTCCCATTACGGACAACACACCCCCCATTTGCATTATTCAAGTTACCAGTCCTATTTTCATAAGTCTTGTTAATCTTTGCATTTCGGGTGGCGTCTCTCCCTATTTGAGAAAGAGTATTATAATACTTATCATCTACACTTTCAAGCAATTCATCTAATCCTGATGTATCTCCTCTAAACTCCATTATTTTTCATTTGTGCTAAGTTCGACAAACACAAGTTATCCAGCAATATTTCAAATATTTAATATGCGACAACGGAATAATTGTCGTGAAATAATTGGGAATGATTGATTTTTGAGATATTTTTGTTTATCAATATTAAAGTTAATCATTATGGAAACTACATTAAACATTGTATCAATCATCATCATTGTGTTTGGAATACTTCAAATCATTCTATTTTTCAAAATATGGGGGATGACGAATGATATTTCGGAAATTAAAGTTATGGTTAAAGATTATATCAAAAAATCGAATAGCAAACCTATATGTGATAAAGATAAATCAGAAAGTGATATTAAAATAGAAGATTTGGTTGTAGAATTAAAAAATGAACGTCAATTAAAGGTGGTCAATATAACGGATGATGGGAAATTTGAATGTATCATACCTGGAGGAATATCACCTATTGGTATATTCAATAGGGATGAAATAGAATTGTTTGACAGATACTGGAATAAATCAAAATAAGACGAGACAGCGCACCCCAACCTAATGAGGTGCGCATTATTATTTAAGCAGCATCTTTACCTAAGAACTTTTCTACGAAGTAAATTTGCCCCTTACCAGTCACTTTGGTAGTAGTAGTGACCAATACAGAGCCGTCCGGCTTGGTGATGGTGGTTTTCTTCAATTCAAAAAGCCCCAATTTCATAGCTTTCTGCGTTGGCTGATTGTAGTAGTCACCCTTTTGGCAAAGATAACCATTCTCGCGCATCCAGCTAAACAAACGGTTCTGACCGATATTCACTCCATTTTGTTGCAGTATCTTTGCTAATTCAGCAACCAAGCAAGAACGTTGAGAAGTTGAAACGGCATCGGCAAAAAGGACTTTAGGTGCATCTTTCTGAATCTTCTGTTCGGCTTCGATACGCTTCTGTTTTTCTTCTTTCAAGTTGGTTGCAAGCTGAATCAGAAAATCGGGTGAGGTCAAAGCCTTTTCAAGTGTCTCTTGCGTCATGTATGCACCATGTTTGCGGATTGAAGGCAAAACTTCGCTCGTTACCCATTTGCGAAACGGCTTTGCTTTTTCACTGTCACTGCGAATTATCACATCATATAAACCGCTTTCGGTTATAAATGTAACTTGTTGATTTCTACCTAACGAATCTATGGTGTCCATTTGGTGGACATCATCTTCTTCAAGCCTTGACCGGACATTTCTTGCGTTAGCAATGCCTATAACATTGCATACATCTGCCAAGCAAAACAAAGGTTCATCACTCTCATTCATCGCAATTCTCACTTTTCCGAACTGCTCATTTTGGAAAATCTGAATATTATTCATACTTTTACACAGTTTTAAAAATTAGACCCCACCAAAGGCAAGCTCCTCACTTCTTACCAATGGCGGGGTTATATTTTTCAGCCGTGAGGATAGCTGCGTTGTTTCTGTTTGCAAACTTATTATATAATCGTGTAAGAGAGAGATTTTCACTTTACCATAACACGACAATCGTTTCATTGTCGTAAAGTTTTTGGCGGTGGTCTGATTTTTATCTGTTTCATAATCATTTAGTCAATACATTGTCTATCAATCCACGAAGTTCTTTCAGTTCTTCTTCGGTCAACCCATACACATTGCCCAATGCAGAGGGCTTTTCAATCTTTAAACCGTACTTTACCCCCCCTGTTGCTTCTCTTTGGGTAAAACGGCAATAGCAAATCGTTTACTCATTTCTTGCTGTTTTAATTAATGACTATGTTCTCAGATTCTCGTTGAATAGCCTTAAAGGCGGCGGTCTTGCTTTGAGGTTCATAACTATGGAATTTATAAGGCAGCCTTTAAAGTCGTGCGAAGACTGCCTTTTTGAATAATCGTGTTATTTATACACTCGGATATATCCTGAATCCCTCTACCAGCTTCCCCTCAAAATCAGAAATCAACTTGCGTATCTGCTTGTTTTGATTGTCAGCATTTATATAGTGACCTGCCAAATAATAACCCTCTACATAAGCGTTGCCTATTTGGGAGAAGATATTACGCAATCTTTCTTGAAATGGAAGTTTGTCACAGTCAAAGACACCTGCCATTATTTCGCCATAAACACCATATCCAAACCCTTTTTCATCTCTCATTCTTTTCGCTGTTTCTTTCAACCGTTTATTGAAACGGTTCAGTTCGGACTTGAATATCTTTTCGGCATACTTGGTGCAATCATTCTTGCGAAGCATTTCTTCCATTTCGTTGAAGGCGCTAATATACGCTTCTTTGAATTGTGCAGCCACCCTGCCAGTGAATCCCATAGCCAAAAAGGTGAACCCATCACGGGTTAAATAGTACATGGGTCTTTTTTCACCTTTTTTATCGACATATTCAACGGGCGCAAAATTGCGCTGGTTAAATAACTCACTACAATCCAATGATTTAATAGCTCTCAATACATCTTTGTGTGCTTTACCAAAATACTCGGCAACTACCAATGAGGAAGTTACTGCCTTACCTTCTCTCACTTCAATCAAATCAACTTCATACGAAGAAGAATTGTTCCTTTTAATAATCTCTGTTTGCATGTTCATTATATTTATGTGTTAGTACTATAAGTTCTACTTTAATCACCCACATAGTGAGCACCGAAATGCCCGTAACTATACGGATTGTAATATACTGATTGAGGTATTGACAAATCATCATA
Organism: Bacteroides sp. A1C1; assembly: GCF_004328515.1. NCBI lineage: Bacteria > Pseudomonadati > Bacteroidota > Bacteroidia > Bacteroidales > Bacteroidaceae > Bacteroides > Bacteroides sp. A1C1. The sequence goes on along the minus strand of NZ_CP036491.1, from coordinate 4,388,869 downwards.
AGAGCTACGCTCTGTTGGTTGTGCCAAAGCGGATTTCATAGCTTGCTTCTCTACCTCTCTTATCTCTTCTTTAGAGATACGTTCTTTCTCGTTAGCCCAAGCAAGTTTCAAACAGTCTGCCCAAGTCTTCACACCGTGAGTAAGAGAATACAGTTTCATGTACTTCTTTATCTGATGGGCTTCTTTCATTATCTTGCTTAAATTGTAGCGTTTCATAATTGTATGTTTTAGCATTTATACTATTTCGTTGTACTTTGATGATGCAAACATACTACTTAAATAGTATAACACAAAACAGAAAGAACTATTTAATTAGTATATTAACCTTATTTAATACTATTATAATAGTACAAAAAAACAAAGAAACGTACCTTTGTATAAAATTAAAATACACGATTATGAATCTAAGAATTACCGAACACTGCAAAATGCAAGGCATCACCTTACAGGAATTAGCTGATAAAATGGGGGTAGCCCGTTCGACATTAGCTAATACATTATCAAAAGGCAATCCTACCATTGAAACCCTATCCAAAATAGCGGACGCTCTCGGAGTTGAAGTAACAGACCTATTTGAAAAATCTTCCGATGAAGTTATAGGAGCTGTCCGAATTGGAGATAGCACTCACGTTATCAATAGTAAGGAGGATATTAAGAAGTTAGCGGAAAAATTATAAACTTAACTTAATAAAATAAGGAGGTAATACTATGAGCGAAAAAAAAATCAAAGAATCTGATGTAGTAATAAATACACAAAATGGGAAGGAGTATTATATTACTCAGATAGAAAAAGTGTATGATGCAGATTTAAAACATTCAGTTCCTACGGGATATGCTGAATGCCGTCCTAATAATTTAGATGATAATCTGCCCGATTATAATAGATTCACTATTGACATTTTAGAACTAAAAAAATAAAAATATGGAAAAGAAATATATTATAAAAGGAGTTTTAAATTCTTCTGTGCTATCTTTAAACTCTTATGGAACATACTGCTTAACAAATATTTCAGATATATACCACGAGGCAGAAAAAATTAAATTCTTTGATTCAAAAGAAGATGCGGAAAGCTACATTCTACAAAATAAACTTTCCCCAGTCACCATATTGGAAATTTTCATATAATAGTAAAGCCGGATTCCTCCGGCTTTAACTTTACTTTACCCATTAGCATTTCCCATATAAGTCTTACGAGAAACCTGCTTATTCCAACTCGTTCCATTCTTGTTGAAATTTCCCAAGTACCGCCCTGTAATCCGATTCACAAGATTATTAGGATTACTTGCATTACTCCCATAACGTCTCTCTGCAATTCTTGCAGCTTGTCGGGCAATATCCCAACCTGATTTAGTCCTTTTCCTGACTCAGCTTTAAATTTTAAAAGTTAAACAATATAATTTCGCCATATCTATTTCTTTTTCCTACGATTAGCCAATTCCTTACCACTGATTCTATTCACCTTTTGACCACTGACACTATGAAGTTTATCCCGTTGCATCATCAACAGATTCCTATAAGGGATAATCTCAAACACTTCTGTATAACCCAGATGAAGCGTATCAATCAAATGGGCTATCTGCCCGAAGAACGTTGCGTTTCCTACTGTTTCGGTCTTGCTGCCAGCATCGACACGTTCCTCATCGAGCTGACACACTGAAAAGCCGAAATATCCATCATAGAGAAACAGACTTCCAAGGCATCTTTGACTTCTTCAAAAGTGCCGTTCTCCAATTCTTTGACCAAACTATCATTCCCGCAGATGAAGCATGAAATACCTTTCAGCATATCTTCAGTAGCTTCAGGAAGCTCTTTAATAGCCTCCATGATATTATCTCCTCTCAGGGCGATATCGGAAAAATGATGAATGGCACGACAGATAATTTTAATTGTAGGAGGTTTAATGGTATAAACCATCCCTCCTATCTCCACATTCATGAAATCCAGCCCTAACAAAGCATCAGAAACCGTTTTTGCTGCTTGATTCATATTCTTAAACTAAAAGGGGGAATGGTATATATCCATCCCCCGGTTATCACTCTTGTGCTTTTACCAATGTTATCTCTTTTTTAAGAGTGGTATCAACTTCAGAAGGAGTGGTTTTAATATCTCCTGACTGAGTGACGTACCCCACTTTCGACACTTCATAGTGAACGGTAGCCCCAGCATTCACCTGCTTTGACTTGACCGTTGCACCGTCCAGCTTTACGGTCGCATCGGAAGGAGTAGGTACAATGGTTACTGTAGTTCATGCCTGCAAAGCTTTAATCTGCCCTTCTTCATAGTTATACTCAGAAGAAACACCTTCGATTCCCGGTTCCTGCACCAAGCCTTTTACAGCGATTGCAATTGCCTTATCCGTATTGGCTTCACGGGAAACAATACGGCATTTTGGGAAGATGAACCAGACATCATCATCGGTCAGACAGAACAATGCTTTGTTGATAATAACTTTATCCAAAGCACGCTTCCAACCTACATCTTTAGATGTTGCCTGAATAACATCGCCACCCATGAACGCTTTCTTGGTCTTCCAGTCATATTGTCCGATAGAGAAAGCGGGCGATACTTCTCCCGGCGCATCATCGTAACGGTAATTCTTTCCCGTTAATTGGTTCTTGTGCCCAGTGACGGAGGCTTCCGTTTCCTCAATCTGCCACGTTTCCCCGTGTACATTCAAAACCTCATCTTTCGCTTTGATAGCGGCTTGAATCAAAGTCTTTGCGATTTCGGGGGTAATGTCTGCCGTTACCTTATCAATATCGGCAAACAAGATTCTTTTTATTCCTACTGCTGAAATCATAATCTTATAGTTTTACATTTATTACTTCAAATAAAATTCTCACATTCACGTAATGGCATTTCAAAGCTGTATCCGCTTCCGCGCCAATTGATTCGATAGAGTAACGATAGGTTGTACCGTCATAGGTGCTTACTACATCATCAAGCAGCTTGTCAGCCTTTCTTTCAAGTTCGTTAAGCCGGATTGTGTTCGCTTCATTCTCGCTTAAATTGGGTACACATAGATTCACTTCTGCAAAAGATTTCTTCCAATACTTTCCCGGCTGTTGTTTCTTCGTATGGATAACGATTCTTTCAGAGGTCAATTCACCCGTCAGCGTTTCCCCGTCCGGCACTATGGCTATTCCGAAAGCCTTGCAATCCCGGTAGAGAATGTTTCCTATGTCGGTAGTTACAATCATTCCACAATCTCCCAATCTTCGGCAAATACATCACTGATAGACGGAACCCATGAATCAGCACGTCCGTTATTCTCATTGTAGATAAGGCACTGGCTTGTATAGTCAATGAATCCTTTACTTCTCAGAATAAGGTCTTTTGCTGATTGGGAAAGAGATTGCATCTTAGGGATGATGTCGCTTTCGATATGAGCTGGCACTTGTTTGAATACCATCAAACCTTTACCGTTCCAACCACTTCTACGAACAGCCCCACCTTGTTTTAACACTTCGATTGCATCACCGAAGCCCATTACGGATGAATCATCGGCTTTATCGTATGTTTTCTCAAAAATGTCCGGCTTGCAAGGATAAAACTCCCCGTTTACTCCTTTGATGATATAATCTCCATAGTTTGCAAGCATTTTGCCTTCAAGCGTTTCGATGTACACACCAAGATAAGGCTCATTGGTGTTGCCATTCTCGTCTATACCGAAATCGGGATTGTGTTTCGGTACGGGAGTTCCGCCCATAAAATCACATACAACATCGAAGTTGTCTGTTGTCAACCGAATGGCTTCAATTACTACTGGTTTCTTTCTGTATTTCATTTTTCAAATTCTTCTTTTAATCGTTTCTCCGCATATAAAGCGGCACTACTTAAAACATCAAATCCCTTAGATTCTACGAATGATGCGTATTCCGCTTCGTTTTTCAGTGTCAAACCATCTTTATCGACATCGTAATCATTGGACGTTCTCAAAGTGAGTGTGTGGTCTTGATAATCGCCATGTTCCTCCGCGTACTTCACGGCTTCATCGCCTACATCAATCATCTTCTTTTCGACCTCCCATTCTCCTTCATCGAAAAAGGAGTCGACATCTGAGAAATCGAAATCTACATCCATAATTCCGAGTAGTTAAAGTAGTTTGTACTCTTTACCGTGTAGACTTCGCCTTGACCTCTTACGCCATCACCATCCATGCAACGTACTTCATCACCAGCCTTGACAGTAATTCTTTTCTCACATACTACATGATAATTCGGACGATACACAGAGCCGTTATCAGATGAAAACTCTTTGGTAGTGTTATCATCACAACGGCACTTGCATACCTTCTGCCAGTATTCACCACCTGTTCCGGGAATAGGTCTGCCAAACTCATCCTTGTCCATCGGGGTGATAACTTTTACCTGCAATATGTGTGGGGCGAATATCATAAGAAAGTCACTTTAGGTTTGTTACCCAGTTCGTCTTTCAAACCGTACTGTTTACACAGAAATGAATAGTAATCCTTAATGCCTTGAATGTTCCAAGACATAGAAAAACCGCTTTCGCTGATGGAAGTGGCACGAAGCAATAGAGAGGGGATGAACTTCGCAATTGCCACCGACACCCGTGTTTGGCAATCCTCGTTCATCTCACCCCCTCCGCTTATCTTTGCGTTCAGACATATATCGAAAAGGTCAGCCTCCGACAAGTTAACGCCGAAGGTCTGAAACTTCTGTAATATATAATCGTTTACTGTCATGCGTTCATCTCACTCAAATCGAAGTTCACAATCAGGTTCGGGTTCGCAATCTGCGGAATCCATTCGGCTGTGTATTCCAGATAGCGACCATTGCCGTCCTTGTAACCTGAAATCAGCATATCGCCATCTGCCTGAGTGTAATTACGTCCCGGTACACCATCCACAGCTTCATAAGGAGTGTGGAAGCGCATATAACCGATTTTATCCTGCGGAAGCAGGGAAATACGACCATCTGCATAAATGGGGATATTCTTACCTGTTTGGTCTACCACATAATCTTCCTTGATTTCAATAGCCGGAAGTCCGATACCTGTAAAAATGGTAGAAGCCAGTTGCGAGGTGATAAGCCCGGTAGACATATACATTTCATTGCCTGTAAGCTGCATCTTGAACTTATCACCGAACTCGCTTGAACCGATGATGTTCTTGATGAATGTGCCACGGCTCATAATCATCTTGGGGAATGTGCCGTAAATAGATTTCAGCTCATTCAGTTTCTGCTGCAAGTAAGTGACGAAATAGTCTTTATCCTCTGTGTCCGGCTTGATAAACTTGAACGGCAAGTCGATGTTCAATAAGTCAATTCCTCCGGCATTGTCGTCCTTGTTCTTCACGCTTGCTGCTCCAGTCATCAACAGAGAGCCTACGATAATGTCCATACGCTTGTGCGGTGCCAGCAATACCTGACGGTAATCGTCATAGATGAAGTCCACGATGTCACGCATGGCTGCTTTCTGGTCTTCCGGTTTGGCGGCATTATACTTGTCTATCAAATCCTGCAAATCCGACAAGCGGTCAATGGAGATTTGGTATCTATCGCCCAAATAAGCAATCTCACCATATCCCGAACCGATATTTCTACGTTCACGGATAGGCTTTTCGCCATAACGGGAGTTGATGGAACCAGCCATCACACCAGTAACCTGACCGATGTAGTCTTTAAATACACGAGTAGTAGTCCTACGGAAGCCCAAATACTGCTGCCAATAAATTGTGTCCTTTCTTGTCTTGAGGACACGCTGAATCACTGCATTTACAATGTTCGGGTCATTAAACAATGTATGAATAGTTAGCATCATATATTAGTCCTCCTTTCTTTATTTTGCCATTATACCTGCGTTTTTCAACGCTGTCAATAATCCGTTAAAGTTTTCTACCGACACCGTACCAGATGCATCATTCACTTTGGCTGCCTGCTTTACACCTCCAAGAGCAGAAGGCGTAGCTGCTGTTAAAGTATACTTGTTAGCTTGTGCTGCAACCCCATCCAATTTGGCTTTATCTTCCTTACTCATCAAACCGTCCTGACTAGAAGAAGCCTTAGGAATTGATACAGTATCTTTTTCTTGTTTGACATCCTGAGCATTAAACTGGAAGTGCGGCATATTCGCCTTGTCAATATCTGCGAAAGGCATTACCAGCTTGGTCGGTTCGATTTCAAACGCACGCATCAAAAGGGAAACCAATACTATGCCATCCTCTACCTGCTTCCTTTCATACAGAGCTGAATTTGCGATAACTTTGGGCGTTGTACCGTCTGCGGCTGTCGCTTCGTAAAGAACTGTTCCAGCTTCTAGATTTTCTCCAAAGTCTGCCGCTAACGTCAGCTTATCAAAAGCTTTGTCAGCCTTGTCAATAGCGTTGATTGTCGCTCCATGCGCACCGTTACCCAAGTGCATACCTTTGTAAGCCAAAGAACGTTTCTTGATTTTCAATGTGGTATTGGAGCCTGTCGTAAACTTCTCATATACTTCCACACGGATAGCCACTTGGGATGTTTTCTTCACCAAGTCAGCTGCAATCGGTGTGAATGAGGGCAAGTACGAGCCGACAACGAGATTGGTTGTGTCCAACTTGTACGGACCTCTGCGTCTGCGTCCGGTTTCTACGTCGTAGCGTTCTTCCTGCTCAACTTCCGGTTCAAGATTATACTTAAATCCTGCTGCCATAAAATCACTGTTTTTGTTGTTCTACAATTTCTTTAGTGTCGTCTGCAATCATTTTCGCAAACGCCTGAGTCTCATTCTCCAGTTCTTTTTTTGCTGTATCTGGAGGAACTACACCCTTAAAGCCGTCATTCGCAAACTCCTGCTTCAAGTCCTTGAAGTATGCGTCCAAGTCCTCATCGTCCTTAATGGCGCATCGTTTGGCGTAGTTTTCGGGAATACCATACTCCTTTGCCTTTGCCAAAATCTGCTGGCTACGTGTTGCTTGAGCCTTTTCCGTTTCTAACTGTGTTAGCTTATCAGAAAGGTTCTTGTTGGAGTCAATTAAAGCTTGCGCCCATGCAGGCACATCGTCTTTATTCTCTTCCGTTTTGGTGGTTGTGGTAGTCTCGATTGGCTTACCGTCTTTAAGGTTATGCTTCTTTTCGTAGTTGGAAACTGCGGTCTTGGAAGCATCCCCGGCACGGAAATCACCATAGGAATTAAGCACGTCCGAAAAACTAATACCCTCAACAATGGAGTTTACCTTTGTCTCGTCCGTTACACCCTCTGCCTTTTTAGTAGCGATTCGGGTTAAGATAGCAGTGTCCACCCCAGCGAATTTCTGTTGTAGCCCTGCCAAGATTTGTTCTAAGATTGTCATACCGTATGAATTTGATTTATAAATTTCTACGGTAAATTTCGTTATTTATAAAGAAGGTGAAAAATTATCAGATAGGTGATACACAACAATGAAGCGGTTGTTGTAAAATGATATAAAAAAGGCGTGAAACCGAATGGAATCACGCCTAAATAAAGTATTGTAACTTATGCCGGTACAGCCATTAATTCACGCCCTACTGAACGTATTGTTTCTATAATATCTTCAAAACGTTTCTTAGACGGCTTCTTTGTTCCACTTACATATTGAGCAAACAAACTCTGAGAAATACCTAAACGTCGTGCTATGGCAGCAGCATTCAATTCAGGATGAGCTATAAATAAATCATAAAGAGGATTGGATTTCCTTTCCCGAAAGAATCCCTCAAAACTCAAATCTTCATCAAGCTCTCTCCAATGTATTCCGTCATGGCTCGTTGTGAAATTTGCGCGCTGCGCAGGAGTAGCCCATTTCAGCCTTTGGAAATCTGAAAACTTCTCACATGCCTCCTTCCCGTCAGTGGTACGTATCCATACCTCCGTATCAGTTAACCATACCTTTTCAACTATGATATTTTCCATAACCACTTATTTTGATTTATTAAAAAATTTATTCCAATGCTCTGCTATTACTTCTTGATTTTCTTCTATAACTGATTCTACAAGTTTCAGTTCAGATGACTTCAAGCCATTATTTTTGATTAATGTAACTGGAAATAAAGTGAATTTAGCACTTACATCCCCTTTGATTACATGAACATGTATAGGCTCATGGTCATTAGCGTAAAACATAAAACGAAAACCAAATAAAATAAATATCGTTGGCATACCTTTCTCTATTGATTACCCTACAAATATAGGTAATTATTTAATTACCTACAACTATTCAAGCAAAAAATTAGCGGCAATTCTTTGATGTTGCCGCAAAATATTCTATTTTTCTTGTACTAAAATTATAATCCCCATAATTTTTCTGACTAAGAGGCATTTTTCTGTCCCTTATTTCCGATTTGCTCATTCTTTGCCGCTTGCTCCTCCTTGATTTCTGCAAGCTCCTCTTCTACCCTATCAGCATTCCCGGCAAACATGATTCCCTCACGCGTTGACCAGATGCCACCACTGACAGCGGAAACGGCAGTAGTCACCTTATCATTCAAATCATCAATCATATATGGAACCAGTTCTGTTTCTATGTCAATGGTTTGCGATGCCTTGCTAAACTCGGTTGGATTGATAGAGCCTAAAGCGGAAACAATGAAATTTACTCTCCGCTGTAAAAACTCGCCGATAACCTCACCGTGATTTTCTACCGCCATGTGTGCACCCATGAACATAAAGCGGAAAGCGGTTCCTGATGCTTTGCCTACCCCCTTCAACGTCTCAAAGGATATTCTTGGAGTGTTTGACATATCATAAGCCATATTGGTGAGTGTTTCTGCTTCAAAACGTACCGTATCCGGAACTTGGTTCCACGTCAGATACTGGGCATCCGCACCTTCACCTGTAAGTTTGACCATTCTATCCTTAACCTTACCCATGAAACCCTCCACGTCACCGATAAGTTTCAATAAAGGGAAGAAATGATAATCGATGCAATCTGCATAATTGGATAATAATTTCTCCAACCGAACCCGAAAAGTCTTTATCTTTTTGCAATAAGGTTCAGGACGATAAGCATAGAGAACCGGTAGTTTTGGGAATCCATGAGCAAAAGGCGTTCTTTCTTCATATCCTTTAGACAAATCCCATTGATAAACCATTTTGTCCGTGATAGTCATAAAGCAGATGACCTCCGAATCATCCATGAGCTTCTTTTTATACTCACGTGAGAAAGCAATCATTTTACCTTCATCGTTAAAGAACGGGTATAGCTTATCACCTTTGAATGGAGACCATAACACACTTTTCAGTTTCTTGGTGGGCTTTACCTTGCCACCGAACGTAGTCTTTACTTTTTTCCAGAACTTCGCCCAAAACGAATCATCATCGGTAACATACCAATATTCTGCCGCTTCTTGTTCGGAGAGCCAGGCACGGACAATCTTCTTGTTTTGGTATTTGATTTTGTTGGATTTAAATACAGCCTTTACCGCATCCAGCAGCTTCTTTTCATCATCATCAGTCGGAGTGCAATCCATAGACGGTTCTGTGCCGACCGTGAAAGCAGTTTGAATGTTCACTATATCCTGTTCCAATGGAATGGAGATACGGTTCACTGGTTCTGTTTTATACTTTGCTTCGATTTCATAAGTCTTACCAGTTTTTTCATCGAAGTGCTTCTCAGCTTCTTTTTCAAGAACCTTTCTGTCCGGATACTTCTTTTTGTCAACCATAATTTCATGGCGTTCCGGATTCCAATCGTCCCAAAGTTTACAACAGTCGGGAAGTTCAGTCTTCCTACCTTTCTTCAGGTAGTTTATCTTCTGCCCGATATCGGGCAATGCTAATATTTCTTCTAAATTCAATGGCATAGCTTATATTTTTAGTGTGTGAATATTCCAGTTAAATCTTTCGGCTTCAAAATGCGTCCAAGCAAACAACCCAATACATAATATCTAATAGCATCCATCAAATGATTATATTCATCTACTGGCTCATTGATGTAGTTTCCATCCTTATCTTTATCCCAAACATATTTCCGAAGTTCAGTAATAATATTGTAAGAGCGTTCTGTTACAAAGAACTCCATGTCTTTAATCTTATCAATACCCGCTTTGATGGAGCCGGGAAACTTATCTACCGGATAGATATTCACGCCTCTGTTCTTTATCTCTTGAATCAATCGAGGGTCTTGCGAATCGGCAAAAACTTTCATAGAGAAAGGCTTTAACCTATTGGCAATAGCCGACGAAAGCATATCCGTTTCATAGAAAAGTTCATCAACATACAAACGGTTATCAATAATGCCACATCTTACAGCAGCGGAAGGATCATTAGTAAAGCCGAAGTCCTGCCCTATTCCTACCTTTTTACATTCCTGCGGGAACTCTTTCACAATTCCCCACTTCTTGAACACAGCACCTTCTGCAACGTCAGCCCACCGGCCGATAACCACATGACCATACTTTTCAGGATTACTCACCTTTATATCCTCTACCTCTTTTAGAAACTCCGGTGAAAGATTCTCCAAATTATCAAAGTAAGTCGTATGAATGTGGAGCACATTCGGATGAGTGGAAATCTGAACCTGCACACCATCAATCTCTACCAGCTTGTGAGTTTTCTCAATGTATTTCTTGTAGATGAAGTGATTGGAATCGCATGGGTTCATTATGATAATAATCCGGTTCTGAATACCCTTCTTGCGAATGGAGAGCATTATCTTGTCGAACTCATCTTCGCTTGTCCACTCTTCCGCTTCATCGCAGACAAAAGTCGTAATGCCTTGAATGGATTTCAGTTTTGCTGTCTGGTTCCCGGAAGAAGTCTTGATGCCTCGGAACATTATACGGCTCTTAGTCATCTTATTGACTATATCCGTCTTTGTGGTCTTGAAATATTTCGTGGTACCGTCCAAATCTATCTTCTCCATCATTTCGGGGATGATAGACATACCGGCAGAAACCATCGTGTAACGGGTGTAAAGAATCTGATGAACTATCTTCTCTACGGGAGTCATTTCAAAAGTCAACCGCTCAATAAAGGTAGAAGCATTGAAAGACTTTCCGCTACCACGCCCACCGGTGATAAGAATTATAAATTTTTCCTTATCCTCATATAATGGATGGTAAATTTCTTGAGGTACTATCATTTCAGCTTGTCTTTAATCCAGGAATCAATGTTGATGCCGTGCTCTATGTCTGTTGGAATATCAGCATCTTCATCCTGCTTGCGTTCAATCTTTCTCCAATCTTCATCATGGTGGTACAGCCAAACGGACATTGCTTGCAAATTAGGAGCCAACTCGCTTTCGCTAACTTGTAATTCATCCTCACCTGTCAAATTTCCCTCTGAATCACGGAGCTTTCTTACCACGGTGCTTTTGGTTTTTATGCCACCGAGAGCCATTGCAAGGAATTTAGCCCTTACAGTGGCATTGATTGTCGCGCGCCCACGCGCTAAGACTTCGGATATTTCGGTGTACTCACTTTTCTTTTCGCAGAAAGTTTGTGGTAAAATCCCTATGGCATAGGCTATTTCCTTGTCAGTGAATCCCTTTTTGGCATACGATTCCACGAGAGAAAGAAAGTCCTCGCTTGTATAATCAAACTTTGGCTTTCTTCCTCCTTTACCTTTTCTATTTTGAGATTCACTATTGCTCATATTACTTCTTTAATTTTCCACATTTCTCACATTGTTCATACCTGAACTCAGAGAACATCACACTACCTTTCCAAACATAATGATGAACACAAAACAGGTTTTGCTTTAGAACATTCCTTATCCAAAGTATAAAATCGCCAATCATAATTTTAACCGTTATTGTTACCCATATATACACGGCGAGAAATTGGCTTGTTTCCATAGACATCAACTCCTCTTTTTGAGAAATAGCTATCTATTTTCTCAGCATATCTTCCCATTATAGATTTCGTTCTATCCCTTATGTTTCTTTGTCTTGCAGAACCTAACCCGTATTGCCTTCCAGCGTTGTACATTATTTGTCTGGACTGCTGATATAACTGGCTATATGTTTTCTTTCTAACTCAGCTTTCCTCCCAATAATTAATCTATTCTTTCTACTTGTTCATCAAATACTTCTCCCTTTATGAACTTCATATCCGGATCATACCCGAACCTTTCGCAGAAAGCGGCTTTAGCTTCATAGGTATCAAAGGACAACATCACATAGGCATCCATGTTCTCGACTTGCTTCTGTGCGTTTTCTTTTACCTGTTGCTTGACTTCCTTCATGTGGGCAACCTTTTCGGCACGTTCCAACTGCTTGGTGGCTTTATCGGCTTCTTTCTGTTCTGTTACAGGCGACATCATGCTTTCCAGTTCGTCAGCAATGGAGCTTTCTTCTTCGGTCTGCAAAAGGAAATCAACCCCAATCATATTCAAGTCGGCATCCGTCAATCCTGCATCTTTCCAGTCAATATCAGGAACAATACGGGCAAGAGCGTCAAAATCCCATGTACCTTGTGCATTCGGGTTGTTCATTAAAATATTCAACTCCTTTTCCTGCTGCTCGTTCACATCTATGACATCGACACGAATGCGGTAGTCGTTATCGGGAAACTTTTGCAATTCGTCCATGACAGACAAACGCTGGTGCCCGCTGACTACGGTAAGACCTGTACGCTTGTTCACGACAATTCCACCGACTAAACCAAACTTCTTGATGCCACGTTTCAGTGTCTTACGTGATTCATCGGAAAGTTTCCGGGGGTTATAATCTGCAAAGTGAATGGCAGAACGATTAAGTTCCATCGATTCACTCTTTATGTATTTTGACAATTCCATATCATCCATTAGTTAAACCCATATAAATTCTTCGAGATACTTTTCTTGCGCCATCTTGTTGTTTCCCCTCATTATACCCAAAGGTTTGTTCAATGTATCGAATATACTTTCTTGCAATAGAGTTTACTCTGTTCAGCCTATTACCCGTTAAAGTACGAGATAGTCTGTATCTTTGCTCTGCAATATCATCAATTGATTTTCTTCTGACTCGGCTTTCCTTCTATTGCTTTTGTTGATTATTATACTCCCAAAGCACCCTTTCAGCCATTGGGAAAACTTTGTAAATTCTCTGTAAATCTTGCGGGTAATTATTCTCCATCCAAAGCATACAATCAAGATTGAAACCTACTCCCGAACTGGCTTTCAATGAATATCGAACTGGTTCGGGTAATTTGTGCTGCCTCATATAAGCAAGAATATCCTTTTGTGTCCAATCAGCCAAAGGATAAACCATACCGTTATTCTCGTAACCGTTTACCTCATACCCTTTCAGCATAAGCCTGCGGTTCATACCATCAGCTTTTTTCATGCCCAAGAATGTATAATAAACTCCATGAGTAAGCTGCATAGCCTTTACCACATCTGCCAACTTCAATAGCTTTACTTTCGGATTGGGTACACAATACAAGCCACCTCTAAGAATGTAGGTAAGATTCCAGTGTGGCACTTGAACAAACTCAATCTTTGGATATTTGGCTTTAGTCCAGCCAATCCATCGGTTAATATGCTCCAAATTCTTGACAAAGTACATGAACACACAAACAATCCGGTCAAACTTCGGATAGATTAAATCAAGCAGAACAAGCGAATCTTTACCAAGTGATAAAAACAGTAAAGCCTCATTCGATTTTACCCGAATGAGGTCTATATACCGGTTCGCTTGTTCTACCTTGCTCATAGCTAACCACCACTTAAACCAAATGAAGTACGAAGGTCACTATAACGCTGTCTGCGTGACCCCAACTGTGATGTACCAGCTTCACCGCCACGTCTGGCAACCAATCTACCACCAGCCCCTGCACCGTTCATATTTCTGCGAGGCCCGGCTACTCTGTTAATTCTTCTTGCGACTCTGCTTTCTAATTTTAAAAGTTAAACAAATCAATCTATATGTTTCTCTAATATCTTACCCAAAGTATAATCCATTTGTGCGGCAAGATATTCTTCGCCTTGATATTCGTAAACAATATCATTACCGTTTTCATCTGTGAGAATTACTGCTTCTGCATTCTTTACCTCTATAATGATGTAAGGACGTTTACCCGTATATGCACCTGTCAGAAGCTTGATTGCATCGTACTTGATAGGCTTCAATTCTACCTCACCTTCTTCAGGCAGTTCTGCATCAGCCGGATATTCTTTACCGCCACATAGGTAAGTGATATATTTCTTAGCGTTTGTTGGTCTGATTTCGCGGTATTCGTGGGTTTTCTTGCCTGCCAAGATTTCATCGAAATACTTCTGTTTGATGCTTAATGTAAGAATGTTCATAATCGTGTCAAATTTAAATTAATACTCAATAGTTGCGGGGGGCTGAATCGAACAACCGACCTTCACCAAGTCAAAGTGAAAAGCTACCACTGCTACACCCCGCGATAGTACCCCAAAGGTACTACCACAACCAAAGATAACGAAATATCTTCAATCGTTATACACAACAATCAGGTTATTGTTGTGAACTAAGCCATTTGTCCCGTCTTTCTCTGCACTGCTCTAAGGTAGGTGCACAACAAGAAAACAACTCACCGCTTTCAGTACGGTAGTCATACTGATACATTCTCATTCTCTTTCTGCCTAACTTCGTTGTGTAGGTAGTGTAATTCTCTTTACCGGGCTGGCATACGCTGCAACCGTTTTCGTTTATTGAGTTCATAATCATTTATATTTAAAGTTTCGCTTTCAATCTTTCTTCACTCGTATAAGCCACTACAAGCCCAGTTTCATCATGCTGTATGGTGATGTACTTTTCACCCCTCTCTATGGTGGTAAAATCGCACATACTACATAACTTACCCAATACTTTGCCCAGTTGTTTCATCAGTGGGGCTTCGGGGCTGATAACTAAAACTAAATCCGCTTCCATAATCGTGTGTATTGTGGTAGCCCAAAGGCTACCGGATTAAAACTTATGCTATTTCTATGCTTATTATATCCAAAATATTGTCAGTAATCATGCTATTTACGCTTAATTGGGCAGACTGAATATTGTTATCAACCATCCATCTTTTCGCACGATTAACAGCGGTTTTCTTACTACTGCCGTCCGGTATCAATGCACCCAAATCATTATAATCATCATCTAACAGTTCAAAATAATATCGCTTCATAATCTTCTATATTACGCAGGGCTTTCGCCCTGCTGATTAATTATTTAATACCGTAATCTCTTTGTTGCCTATCTCTGTATCTACATTCAGAACCTCGTACTTTTGAGCCTTGTAGTTATAAACAACTTCACAGGTATTGAAGCCTCTGCCATCTTCTCTTTGGTCATAAACAGTATTTATATGCTGATACATTTTATTGCCTAACATGAAGTTTATCTTACCTGATGTACAGAAGTAGAATGCTACTGCATACTTCAATGTTTTCTTTTCATCAATCTTCTTTGTTGCCATGATCGTATATTTAAGCGTTAATACCAATTGTGTTTCTCATAAAGTCACTTGCTTGCTCTACTGACATACCCAGCTTCTTTTGAATCAAAATGAGCATACAGCTTACTTGTTCTTTTGTGTTCAAATTGCCTTGTACAAACTCTGACATGATGAACTTCTCTATTGTTCTTTGTTTAATTACTGATGCTGCCATAATCGTATATCTTTTAATTGTTATTACTTCTTGTTTGATGATGCAAATGTATGGGTTTATAATTACACTTCAAATAGAATAAAGATAAAAATGTAGCTGTTTAATAAACATTAGCAAAAACACAATTGTAAGGGTATACAATTACATATTTATTAATAAATCAATCTTCTTGATGCAATAAACAGCTACTTTTATTGCATTATTGATTTTATCATATTATATTTGTTCCGTTTATTATAATATACATTTGAAATGGATATAAAAAGCATCATTAAAGAAAAGGGCTACACCATTCAGGATGTAGCAAAAAAGATGGGTGTAAATAGAGTAACTCTTACTCTTACCTTACAAGGAAATCCCACCTACAAAAAGTTGAAAGAGATAGCCGACGCCATTGATTGCAATATAGTTGACTTCTTCCGAGACGAAACAAATAACTCTTCCACTTGTAAAGGAGAAGATAGTGAACTCACCGCCCTTATCCAGTATAAAGAAAACTTCTACAAAGCCGATACGATAGAGGAGCTAAAGAAAATTGTGGCTGAGATTGAAGAAAAACAGTAAATCACTTGTTCTGCAACTGTAAAATAGTTACATTTGCATAAACCATTAAATTATGGGTACAAAAGAGAAGTTGATAGAACGCTTTAAAAGCCAGCCAAAAGATTTTAATTGGGATGAGCTTGTACGCTTGTTCTCCATTTTCGGATATAAGATAGATAACAAAGGAAAAACAAGTGGGTCACGTGTCATTTTCGCAAAAGGGGAAAGCTCGTACACTGCGCATAAGCCACATCCAGGAAGTATCGTAAAAGGGTATGTAATGAAACAAGTATTTGAATTTCTGACTAAAAATAAATTAATATGAAAACATTGACTTACAAAGGTTACATAGGAAGTATTGAGATAAGCGATGAAGATAATTGCCTATTTGGAAAAGTCCTTGATTTGCCAAAAGATACAATGATTTCGTATGAAGGTGAAACTGTATCTGAATTGAAAGAGGATTTTAAAGGAGCTGTGGATGATTATATAGCATATTGTAAGGAAGCCGGAATTACACCGCGTAAAAGTTATTCTGGTTCCCTGAACATACGAATTTCCCCAGAGGTACATAGCAAAATTGCCATTCTCGCCCAACAGGCTGGAATATCAATAAACGCTTTTATTAAATCAGCCGTAGAAAAGCAAGTTGCAACTATGTTATAAACAACCATGGATAAAAAAGAACTCTTTATTTGTGAATGCAACAGCATCGAACATCAGATTGTGATGTCATATTTTGAGGATGAAAAGGAAGTATATTGCAACGTACACTTAAAACCCGAAAGAAATGTACTCAAACGAATTATCCATGCTGTTAAGTACATATTTGGTCATCGAAGTGCATATGGAGATTTTGACGAATTTATTTTCAATCCTAAAGATGCAGATAGGTTGCAAAGTGTTGTTGACCATTTGAGAACAGAAAAGCCGGAGCACTAAACTCCGGCTCATTAATTGATTAGCCCTTTGATTCTTAACCGATTTACGATTTCGGTGTAAAGATACTCTATATCCCCACTGAAATCCCCATAGTTCTGATACAAAAACACGACATCCGCACAGTTGTCGGAAATGGTACATTCTGATTGAACACCAAGAACCCTTGCTAATTCAGGTCGTAACCCTGCTGTCATTTTTCCACCGGCAAGCGAGCTTGGAGAAAACAGATACAGGATAATGAAAATGAACTTCTTCCGCTGGGTTACACTGTCAATATTCGGCGGACATCCCCTCTTATTCAACAACTCAACAAATATTTTATAGATTTCATGGATAAGGCTCTTATCTTTCAGAACCGGGGAAGTTAAGATATTTTCTTCCTCTGAAAGTTCTGATTTTTCGATACGAATCTTTTTAAGACGAATTATTTTGTTAAAATCCAACTCCATAACACGATTATTTTAAAAGTAAATAGTATATTTGCATCATAATCGTGTGAGGAGCTGATTCATGGTCGTGCGTGGGTTGGCTCTTTTTCATTTTTCCCCATTCGTGCTGACGAATGGTTTCTTTTCCAAATCATAGCAGGTGATATATACCCGTTTCCCATTGACATCACATAGAGCAAGGGCATATCCTTTCTCTAGTATTTTAACCGGCTGATTGTCGCAATAGACAGTACTTCCAACCGGAACTCTTATAAAATGACGTACTATCATTTGATTATCTTTAGCTTGTTATACCAGCGTGAAGAAAAAGGGAACCACCCGATTAGGAATGATTCCCCGAAAATAGTTACTTTATATAGTTTGCTCATGGCTATTTCTTTTTCAAATTAGACATCACACATTTAATCACTTCATAAATGAAAATAGCAAGAAAAATAGTAGTCCATGGATATTGGTTTATCAGTTCATAAAAATCTCTCATAGTTTTACCTCCTTCCACTCACTTTCTATAATCATATGTTCACACTTATTACACCTATGCAAATAAGTTGGGAATGGTGCCGTTGTATAGTCCTCAACAGCTATTTCTATACTGCCACATTCCGGACATTCTATCTTTACCTCTTTGATACCGGGATAATCCCAAAAGGATAATTTGCCTTTCACGTCCTCAATTGGATTTTCGTAGAGAATAGGGTTAGCTAGTACCCAGTTATAAACTCCTTTCTCTGCCCAGATGGAAGGATGGTTTTGTACACAGTCTATTATCTCGACGCTTCCGATTATGGAGCCTGTACAAAAACTAAAATCTTTCCACTCTTTGTTTTCCGGTAATGCCAATAACTGCTCATTGGTAAGTATTGAATCATAGAAATTATCATAATTCAAAGGTTTACCGCTTGAATGAATCAGTACCCTCTGCCCTAAGTATTTCTTAGGGCAGCTCCAAGTACGGTTCTCAATGTCTTTAATACCATGGACTATCAAAGAGACCCACGGCTGTTTTATGGTTATTGCTTTCATCTTATTATTTTTTACTTATATTTGTGCCAAGTAACTAAATGGTACGCATTGACGTTAAGGTTCAAATCCTTGTTGCTTTTTAATTATTGTTTAATTTCTAATAAATACTTTTATGAAAATAATACCGACAAATACTTGTCGGCTCATTTCAGAACGTATCTCAGAAATTTTCAGAAATTCTCAGAATAAAAAGCCGACAATAATTAAAAACAAATTTGGCTTTAAACTCAATTTAGGAATTATCTCCTTTAGGCTATGCCGAAAGGAAAGCCTTGTTGAATTTTCAACTCAACTGAATTTGGGGATTTTTCAATTTGAGTGGAGTAGAGAATGGAGTAGTTTAAGTGGAAAGAATGCCACTCATTGTGGAGGCGCAGGTTCGACACCTGCTCTCCATTCTTTTTTATCCTACATTTATCAAGTCAAACAATGTGGGTGCGCTGACCTCCATCTCCGCCTCATACAGATATGAAAGACTGTCTTTCCAATAGTCATAATTCAGTTCTGTAGACAGACCTTTCCTCCCCAGATTGATAGCGCAATATGGAACAGTGCCGATACCTCCGAAGGGGTCAAACACCAACTCACCCTTGTTTGAGTACCGTTCAATCAGTCTTTCAACAATATCGAGTTGTAAAGGGCAGATGTGGTTCTGCCGTTTCTTCTGCGACTGCTTAGTATTGAGCGTGCGCATCCGGGTGACATCATCCCATATCCAGGGCTTCTTGCTTACCGGGTCAACGGCCATGAATGTCTTTGGCAGTTTTCCGTATGCCTCCAACTCTTCGGCGAATGACACGTGTTCCTCATAATCATAAACGTGCCCACGCTCGTAGTTCCTGAATAGGTGGCGTATCTTGTCAATGCCGGCCCCTTTCATGTCCTCGTAACTCAATAGAGAGTTACCCGAAGATTTCCAACTTGCATGAGCGTCTATCTGCCAACGGGCTAACGAATATTCGCTTTTGTTCTTGGTCACCGGCAAATCAGCATAGGCCCGTGAGGTGTCAGAAGGAAGCTTGCGGAAAAGAAGGACATATTCAGGACAACCGATACCCATCTTTGAACCGTCCTTGCACATCTCCGTATATCCAAGCCGATAAGTCTGGTTGTTCTCCCTTACCACATCCGTATCCACAGTGATGCGCCCCATGTAGCGGAAACCGTGTTTTATGTAGTGGAATACAGTCATTTCACTGAACGGGTCGATGGTGGGCATACCGTCACCAGTAGCGTTGCCGAACAAAACACGGTCTTTCACATGGATGCAAGCTAACCTACCGGGTTTAAGAATACGCATAAGCTCCGGTGTAAGATAATCCATCTGCTCGAAGAACTTGCCGTTGTCCTCATTATGCCCGAAGTCGTTATAGGTCGGAGTGTACTCATAGTGGTTGGAGAACGGGATGCTGGTTACAATCAAGTCCACCGAATTACTTTCCATAGTCTGGCATTCAAGAACATTGTCATTATTGATTGCCCTCCACAGTTTACCGGACTTTTCTTCCCTGCTGGCAAACATCCACCGCATCATCTTTTCCTCTGCCTGCAAGCCGAACAAACCGTTCTCGCGGACTATATCGGTCATCTTGGCTACCATCTCGCGGTGTTGCGCCCACTTCTGCATGAAGCTCTTGTATATCTCGCCCTCACTTTCCGCATAGACCAGATAGAGGTCAACCGGATGCTGCTGCATGAACCGGTAGATACGGGCTATCGCCTGGAACTTGTCGTTAAAACGGTAGTCGATGAACATGATTGCCTTATGGCAGTGGTACTGGAAGTTCAAACCCTCACCGAGCATCTCCGGTTTGGCGGCCAAATATTTCAGACGGCCGTCCTTAAAGTCCGCTATTACTCTGTCGGCTTCCTCATCATCCTGCGAGCCGTACACAGCCTTACATCCGGGTATGGCATCACACAAAGCCTTCCGTTCATTCTCCAGGTCATGCCATAAAAGGAAATGGTCGTCTTTGTTTTCAGGACGGTTAATGATTTCCATCACACGGGCAATCTTTTCCTGCATGTTGTCCCGACGTTCTTTCGCTGCGTCGGCAAGTCCGAGAGCAGCCTCACGGAACATCTTCACTTGTCCGTCACGGTCAGTTCCGGCTGTGGAGTTATCAACACTAACCACTTCTTCATGTACACGCAGTTCCGGCAATTCATATCCGGTATCGGGGTAACCAAGGTCGGACGGTTTGGTGAGGAACAACGCCCATGTACTTACCCACAACCAGAACTCCTTCTCCTTGTGCGGATAAAGGGTAAGGTTATTCGCCTTCGTGCTGTCACGCTGAAAGAAACGGGTAAGTGCCTGCCCGGTATCCATCACACCGAGATAACCGGCATAATGTATCAGCTCCTTGTATCTGTTGGGCGATGGCGTGGCGGTGGCTACAAAGCGGTAGGGAACATCCGCAAACAAGGGAAGGAACTCCTGATAGGTCTTGGTACCGAAACCACGTAATACGCTCGCTTCATCCAATGATGTTGCGGTGAAGTAGGAAGGTTCTATTCTTACACCATCTTCACCGTCGCGCACACGCTCGTAGTTCGTAACCATGATGTCAGTCGGGCATATCATCACATCAGCCATAGTTCGTACATAGGTCACTTTCATGTGCAGATGTTGTTCCGCTTGTGTAAGGAACTCAACCACTACACGTTTGGGACAAACTATCAGCCCTTTGCCGCCTTTGTGTTTCAAGACTACCCGAAGTATCTCCAACTGGGTTACGGTTTTCTGCATACCGAAACTGGAGAATATGGCACGGCAACCACCGGACACCGCCCAGCGAACAGTATCTTTCACATGGGGATATAACGACGGTGTCAGTTCATCCGGATTGACCTCGAACCCGGTCTGACGGCTGATGGCCATCTTGTCTTTTAAAAATTCTATATATTCTTTCATTAAGCTACTTCTTTTAATTTCTTCAATCTTAAATCTCTAAGTTTTGCACAAAGTGCTTCGGCATTCTTCTTTGCCTGCGTAACCTCTACCGCATTTCCGATAAACTTCTTCTGGTCAGCTTGTGTACCAACTAACACATAATCTTCCGGAAAGCCCATGATACGTTTTAGTTCAGGAATGCGAAGCATCCGCATTTTAATATCCACTATGCCATACAGTGCCATGAACTCCTTTATCTTCACGGTCATAGGACTATCATTGTCGTAGATTTCAATCGCTATCTGACCGCTTTCTGTTGCTACCAGATAGGGCGGCATCTTATCCATTCGTGCCATCAGGGTGAAGCTGGGGTTATCAACGGAGCTGCCAGCGCTGTTGAACTGTGGATTCATCAGATAATGCCATTTCCGGTTTGCGGTTATTGTCTGTGCCGGTTCCTCTATGTTGCTACCAATATTTGAGAAAGAAGTATTCATAATCCAAGGCTTGCATGTTATAAGTTTTTGCTTGGGATTGGTTAAAATTGCCGGACAAATATTGTCAATACTTGTATGTTGTCCTCCACCGGAATACTCATTGGCGATAAACCTTGGAGTTACTAATGATAATCTGTCTTTTGTTGTAACTGTCGCAGACGGATCGTTTACCGAACGATTAAAGCCGTTCCCATAGTGCGCTGATACGAAGGCATGATGGTCCCTGCATGTGATTGTTCCGGCAGGCTCTTCCACTGATACATTCTTGCTTTCGGGATGTCCGCTGAATTGTTTGGAAAGAAAGCAAACTTGCGCTACTCCAAGTCTGTTTTGTGTTGTTACCACCGGACATGGTTCGTCAATCCCAGGAGCGTTATATTTCCCCGTACGGTTCATAGAATTATACTTCACGAGGAAGGCATCCTTTCCTCCGGCTACAAACTTGATAAGTCCGTTATAGATACGCTCAAGCGTTTTCTCTGCAAGAGGCTTTTCCCTGAAGATGGTAGTTCCTTCATCAGAGAAATCAAGTACATCCTTTACCGGCTTCCACTTCTCCAGCCGCGAAAACATATCTTGCCTACCACCCTTACAGTGGGTCGGTTCAGGGAATACTATCGGCAAACTCTTTTTAGCAAAGATGCCGAAGAAGCGTTTTCTTGTGGTATAGGCGCCGAAGTCGGCAGCATTCAGGATACGGTGTTCAAAGTTGTAACCATATTTTTTCACGTTGCGTACCCACTTCTGATAAAGTCTTCCTTTATCCATGCTGATAGGTTTCCCATTCTCATCCATATCTCCCCATGACATAAACTCTTCTACATTTTCAATCTGAATGTAGTCAGGGTCTATAACATCAATATAACGGAAGAGATGTTCTGCCAGCGTCCGGCTATCAGCATCTCTCGGTTGACCGCCTTTAGCTTTCGAGAAGTTGGTACATTCCAAAGAAGCATGAAGCATTATCATCGAATCAGGATATAATTCACGGATACGTTCAACAATAGTATTTATCGGTGAAAGTTCCAGTGTACGAATATCCTCAATGAAATGAAGTGCATCAGGAATGTTGGCATCATGTGAAAGGATAGCATTCTTATCGTGATTCACACAGCAAACGACTTTTGCACATCTATTGCCATTTAAACGGGCTTCTTCCACGCCTTCCGACAAACCACCGGCCCCACAGAATAGGTCTATGACAAATAATTCAATGTCGGACAACCCTTCTAAGCTGCATAATATCTCTTTCAATGATTTCATAACTCAATCAATCTCCTTCGGTTTCCAATCAGACGGTAATTTTGCCCACTCGCGGAACTTGGCGTCGAAGTCGTCCATGTCCCTGAACATATCCATCTTCGAGTTCTCTGTCTCTACGAGTGAGGAGAATTCCAGGAAGTACATGTCGGCGCTCTTGACAAAGCTGTTATGAATCCTTTTCAAATTTCCGAGTAGTAACCCTTTGGCGTTCATCAGGTCTGCCGCTTCCTCCACCAGCATGTTGGCTTCGCAGTTAAGTATGTGTGCGGCTGAAAGAAGGCTGGTCAATCTGTCAATGCTACCATCGGCTGTGGCGGCGTCAATTAATTGTTTTCTTGGTTTCATAATCGTGTATAAATTATTTATTTCTTATTTGGATAAACCCTCGTTTTTCGCATTCACGAAGAAGCAACAAATCTTCTTCTTTAATTTCGCATGGCGTTTCGTGGTTGATGCTCATATACCGTGAAATTCCGAATTTCCTGCATATATCGTTATAGAAACGCTTTTGTCAACCTTTTGCCATCCAACAGATTGTTAGTTTCATACGTTTTACCCCTATTAAAACTCGCTTGGCTTCTTTTCCAGCCCCTCGTATCTTTTTCTATTCAATTCAGCAATCAATTCATCCGACATCCTCAAGGCGTTGATGGCAGATTTGTCACCGGACAGTGCACGTTTTTTAAGTTCCTCCCGATATTCTTCGTAGAACATCCCATTGGTTGTTCTTTGCTCATCAGCCATGTGTGATTTATGCTCATTCCATGACTGGCTATCAGCAATAGCACAACGTTCTTTGTTGTATTCACGTAACCAGCCCATAATAACTTGCCCGTCTATGCGGTTGTAACTTTCTCCATATTTCATTTTCATTGCATTTTTGAAACACAATTTGAAATCGTCAGTTTTCATGTAAGGGTATTCCTCAATGATTAAGTCTACGGTCATTGCAACCTGTGTGTCAGACATGGTATTAACCACATTGAAGAACGCCAAAGCGTCAGCAATTAAAATTACCAATATGGCTCTCGCCTGCGGCTCTCCGAGTTTTCTGATTATAGTCCCTATGGCCGGCTCATTGCTTAGAAATACATCCTCAACTTTTTTCGGGCGCAGAGTTTCGCAATATTTCTCCGGCGAGGTCTTTAAGACGACTAACCGATTCTCTTCTTGTGGTGACAGTATCAGTTCGTTTCCCATTATAATTTCCTTCCAATATTTTAGTAAAGTTTGCTTGTTTGAAAATCCAATCAAAGTCACATTTCCAATTGCGGTCATTAGCTCCCAGCAGGAACGGGGATTGAAGAATGAGATTGAAAACAGTCCTCACTGACTCTTTTCCATATTGGGCTATCCGGGCTTTTACAGCCTTTTTTCTCACATCGGTCATTGATTTTATCTGCTGGAGTCTATCTTTGAATGTGGAATTATAGTATTCCATCAATCCGCTGTAATCAATCTTTTCAGAAAGAGAGGGCGAAGAAAGCTTGTCTTTCTTTGGTACTCCGTCAGGAGTATTTTCTTTCTTTTGATGTAGAGATATATCTATATACTCTCTTTCTTCTTTCTTTGTATTTGTGCCCTCTGTGTGCCCTGATTTTTGTAAAAGTTCGGATTGCGGTAGATTGTTGTTCATGGACTGTGCCCCAAGTTGTGCCCTTAGTTGTGCCCATTCGTGTCTTAATTCATTGATTTCCTTTTCAATACCCGTGCCCTTACTTGTGCCCTTGGTTGTGCCCATTGGATTATATTCTTCATATTTACATAAGGTTATAAGGTTCATTCCTTGATTGCACTCAACAGTTATCATACCTTTCTTTCTAAGATGCACAAGAAAGGAACGCACCTTCTTTTCAGACCATTTCCAACGCTGTGACAGAAATCTTATGGATGCAGGATATTGACCTCTTGAATAAGAGATTTCTCGACCTCCGATACTCTCCTTTCGGGGCGTTGCCTCAAATCGTGCAGACTGAATTAAGTCTAACCACGCTTCGCAACTGCTAAAAGTACGGGCTTCATTCCACATTTCATTCGAGAAAAACCTGCGGCTTAGCCTCAAAAATCCTTCGTCCATAGTCTTAGAATCTCACGTTAGTTAATTGCCTTCCGTTAGAAAATACAGCCCACTTACCATTTCCGCTATCAAACAACCGTAAGTCCGACACCTCTCCGAAACGTTTGATATTACCGCATAAATCCACAATCCAGCCACATTCTTTGGAAGGATGCGGACGGATGGCACGACCGACTATCTGATACCACATAGCAAGTGACATTGTAGGACGTGCCATAACGACTGTATCAAGTTCCGGATAGTCAAAGCCGGTGGTTAATACCCCGACATTCGCCACTACCGAAATTTCACCAGCCTTGAACGCTTCAAGTATCCTTTCGCGCTCACCTTTTGGGGTGTCACCCGAAACGATTGCGGCTCCGGGTATAGACCAGGTAAGCCGCTCCGCTTCTTTCAGAAAACGGGTAAATACCAAAATACCTTTCCGTTTTCCTCCAGCTTTGGGATTCATCAGCCTTTGGACGATATGAACGAGATAACCGTAGAAGTCTATCCGTTCATATTCTCTTTGAACTGACCTATCCGTATAGTCGGCACCAGTAGTATTTACTTTCAAGTTAAGTTCGTTCCATCCCGAAGGATTCATTGGATAGTAATTCAACTTCGCCAAGTAACCCATGTCTAATAAGGTTGATACCTGTACATGATAAATGACCTCTGAAAAGACATGAGGTTTTGTCCGAGTGATAAATTTCAGCATGGAGCCGAAATCACGACTGGAGCTTAAACGGTATGGCGTTGCTGTCAGTCCAAGAACCTTACACTTCACTGCATCAAAAAAATCCTTGTACATTCCCTCTTTGGGGTTTACAAGATGACATTCATCCACAATGATGTTCTTGAAGTGGGTAAACAGTTCGGGATGATTCTTCACACTGCCGATGGTGGCAAATGTTATTCGGCTTATCTCCTTTGAGTTAAAGGATGCTGAATAGATACTGCAATCAAGAATACCGTATGAACAGAGTTTCTTGAAATTCTGTTCGAGTATTTCCTTCGAGGGCTGGAACACCAAGGTATGACCGTCAAGCCTTGCGGCTATATCCGCTATGATAAGCGACTTTCCGCTGCCCGTAGGTAACACCATAATGGCATTTGTTTTCTTCGCCTTGTTATTGAAGAAAGAAACGGCAGCATCAGAGGCTTTCTGTTGGTAATCTCGTAATACATAACTCATAGCCCTTTCTCCTTTCGTAACTTCTTATTAAGTGCTTTGTAATACTTGATTAGCTGTTCGTACTCAAAATCAGTCATTTTGGAAGTGCTGGCAACTTTGACTTTCAGCAAATCAAACTTCTGTTGACCGATTTTAGCAATTAGATTCACCCGATAGTCTTCCAAATGGTCGGCTTTGAACCTGTTGCAGTGCCGGCATTCGGCATGGCAATTATTCTCATCAAACCGTGTTGCCAAATGTGTACGACTGAAATAGTGTCCGCAGTCGGCTTGTGTAAACGGTTTTATCTGCCCGCACGAGATACATCTAAAATATCCGTTCGGCATTGCATCACGAAGCCGGATAAAAAGGGAAAACTCCTTGTCGAGCTTAGCTTTCAAATCCGGCTTCTTCTTTACTGTTATCCCTGCTTTATCAAACAGAGGTAAAGGCTTGTCTTTCTTCTTAGCCTTTCGTTTTATGTAGTACGGCATTGTCTATTTGTCCAATTGTTCCATCAAGTACCTTGTCTCTTGAACGACGGCTTGTTTGTCCCAGTCATATTCATTGTCTCCATAATGGAATGTGTCAAACCCGAATATCCACCAGTCATCACCTATTTCCGTATTATCGGTAATGAATTCCACATCATCCAATATGGGATTTCTTTTTCCGACATACTTGGAATTAATTTTCCTTTTGCTTCCGATAGATTCTTCACCGCTTATTGCCGGTTCTGAAAATGTGATACCTCCATGTACACTTATATCATCAATATCAAAATAAGACATTCCATGATATTTGTTCGCAGAGGAAACAGCCACATATCCGTTATGCGTTCCATGCTCTACCATAGTGGACTTAAACCATTCGTTTGATTTTATAAATGCTACTGCTTTATTTTCCATAGTTTTCTATTATTGGTTTACACAGTTCAACAACTTGTTTACAATCCTCCACATCAAACATTCCGATATGGCAAAGCTCACGTGGTATGCCCAGTTGATTGGATAGCCACAGGTAGGCTTTGTTTCTGTTTGAAGTGTTGGGGATTTGTTTCTTCCAAATTTTATTGATAAGATTGGTCTTAGCTACCTGGTCGAAGTAGAAGTGGGCTTCTTTCTTGGCTTCCCTTAGTTCCGCGTTTGCCAAACGCCCTAACGCCTGGTCTGTACCCTTGTGTACTCCGACATAAGCCCTACAATCTCGGCAGAGGTAAATCATACCGTAGGAGCGTCCGTAGATCACAGAACTATCCACGTATTCAGTAGACCTACCGCAATAAAGGCAAATCTTACCAGTTAATAATTCATCCATAATTTTCCATTAAAAGCCCCGAAGCGTATTCTCCGGGGCACAACCATTATTTACTAACCCTTGCCATTTATGTGTGGCTCACATCATTCCATCGGGAACACTATCCGTATGCGCATTACAGAAATATCCATTTGCAACTAAATACTTTCATGTCCCCTTTCTAACACAAGTTTGTGGAGAAGCCCGGGCTCGAACCGGGATGAGTTTATTCGGCTTGTTACTATAGCATGACTACTAAGGTGGGAAAGCACCAACTTCCTATTTCTATTACACTCACCGCGCTACCCACGGCGTGCCTACCAATTACACCACTTCTCCATATTCACCTGCCCAATCTTCACAGACCGAGCAGGCAGGTTAACAAAGTTATTCCATATAAGCCATTGAAAACTCTTTCGGAATAAAACGCCCGACCGGGATAGGTTTAGCAGATTCAATGGCTGTATGGATTTCCCTCTTTCTGAACTCATGTCCCTTTTCTTTGGCTTGTTTCTCACATTCTTCCTCTTTGTTTTTGAGATAGTGGGTAATAAGCATCATCGCTCTGTCAACGTTGAAGGTGTTCACGACAAAAGTCTGAACTCTCTCGTCTTCATTCTCCCCATCCGTGAATGTGATTTTCGTCTCAATCTGATAGAATTTCTTTTCATTGGGCTTGGAATCTCCCTCTTCTTCATCTTCTTCCGTTACAGAATCGTTTAAAAGGAATGTATCTTTTAATTCTTCGAGGGTGGCATCATCTACCTTGCGTTCTTTCAAATTATCAGTAAGAATCACACAAGAATCGAACTCCTTGACCATTGTCAAGGTGAATCCGAACATATAGTTTAGTTCGATGTAATCTTTCAAGATACTACAAGAATTTTCCAATCCGGTGGCATACAGCAGGAACTTATGTTTCTTGTCCCCTATTTGTGCCTGTGCAAGATAGGGATATAAGAATTTGTTCTCGTTCTCGAATGCCAAGCGGTTCTGGTTGCTGACTTCCACTTCCTTAATACCGTCAGCTTCCATACTGAAACGAATTTTCGCCAAAGTGTCTTGGTCTATCAGCGTGCCACGGTCAAAAAGAATTTCATTCCGTTCGATGATTACTGTTTCACCTGTATCTTCATCAATGAAAGACTCCTCCCATGTTTTGAGGACACGTTTTGCAAGGTACATGTTGAGCATCTTTTTCGGGTCAGATGTCACATACCTGATTTCTGTTTTTCTTGTTTCTATCATAACTAAATAAATTCTTGATTTCTTTGTATTTCCTGCTGTTCCTCAAATTTCCAACAATATCCACCTGCTGTTTTTCTTTTGTTGTTACAACATTGTGAGATATTTTGAAAATTTATGCCGGTATCTCTACAAGCGTCCATTAATGTCAAATGTCGCTTTATAAAAGCTCCATTCTTATCTAATTGAATAACTACTTTACCTTGAGATACGGCCCTTCTTCTTTGGGCAGTACCATAACTCAAATTATAAGCGTGAGTACACCATTCCAAATTAGACAAGCTGTTATTGCTTTTGTTTTCATCTTTATGATTTACAACTGAATACCTATGAGGATTGGGTAAAAAAGCCTCTGCTACTAAACGATGAATGTTAAGTGTATGTGAGCGTCCGCCTTTGAATAGGTTTACACATTTATATCCACATCTATCTTGTAGTTTAAGGATATGCGGCTTTTTCTTCATTAATTCACCATTTTGTAGTCTTACGTAACTGCATATAGATTTAATTCTACCCCTGTCTGATACTTGATATAAACCTTCATATCCGACAACATCTTTCCATATTTCTGCCATTATAAATAATCTTTATTTCGTCCAATCTCTATTTCCATTAGTTGAATCAATCTATCTTCATCAGCAGAAGGTAAATATATTCCGCATTCAGCACTTGCCCAATTACGAAAACGGGTAATACTTGTACTCATTTCTGCACTATCTAAATCAGCAGAGCTGCGCAATATCTTTATCCGTCCCAAATACTTGTCGTCTCTCTCACGAATGAAAATGGATGGATTAACAAGCTTTTTATAATACTGTTGCTTCACCCACTCCAACGTGTTTCCGGTCTCACACGCAAAGTAACCTAAAATCACATGCAAATATTTATTGCTTTGCAGGCTTCTTTTAGGCTTTTTCTCTGTGAGTTCTACAACCTTACCGCTTTCTGCGAGCTTTGCAGAACGAGCCTTAAATTGCTCTTTCTGCAAAGGGTTTGAAGTATCGTAAAGGGACATACGCTAAAAAGGCAAATCATCCTTTACATTGCCATTAGCATCAACCGGAGGCGGGAAATTCTGCGGCTGTTGCTGATAAGTCGGCTGAGGTGTAGGTTGTTGTATCGATGTTGTCTGTTGGGATTGCGATACACCGCCACGCGCTTCTATTTTATAGCATCGAATGGATACCATACGTTTGAATTCTCCGTCTTGATTCGTCCAAGAACGCCCTTGTAAGACAAATGATACAGTAACAACATCACCCTGATTAAAGCGGTCAAGTTCTGTACACTTGTCACCCGAAAACTCTAAGGGAATAATGTTCTCATACTCGCTACGCTCTCCCGTATAAGGGTCGTAAGTGGTAGCATCTAAAATAAACTCCCGTTTTGTAAATGAGGAACCACCGTTTTTGGATGGTATTTGAACGGTTTGTCCGATTTCGATTATCCGTCCGGTTATTTGGTTTGCCATTAATTTTCTCCTCCAAAAATCTTTTTATCAGTTATAAGTTCTCTGTTTTCTTCCAAAAACCGGATAAATTCCTCACAATGATTAGTGAGAATAGGAATATCACGTTCTGGATTGAAAACGTATGTTTCTGTATAGGTATCTACCACAAAACCGCCTTTATTGAACTCTACAATGTTGTACTCAAATGTCCGTACATCCGAACCGTTCTTCATCAAAGCGTAAGGATAAACCAAATGTTGATGGTGGTCTTTGAACTTCCCTACGGTATAGCTTCCAGTTGTTTTGATGTCGTGGACGCTGGCCGGCATCAGCTCGTCAATCACCCCATAAACCAAAACATTGCCGTATGCGGTTGAAAGAATCGCTTCTACCCTTTGTTGGGTCAATGCTCCTTTGAAGTAACCGGCGAACTCTCGGCAAAGTGAGATTGGGAAAGTAAAAACACGATTATTATAGGTAACTCTCAAACCTATAACCTCGTTGGTCTGAACCTCATCGTAATACAAAGGTTTACCTGTTTCGTCACAAGCTCCTTCGCGTATTGCCTTATATACCTTTTCAATCTGCACCGTTTCGGATTTCCGATTTTCAACCATACAGTCAATAACCTCATTAAAGGCTGTTCCCTTGTCTGCCGCTTCGCTGTCGAATGGCCTGCGGTTAATCCGGTCTATCAGTTCTTGAAACTGCTTCTGCCGAAACTCTTCTTCCGTATATGGTGGATTCTCACTCCACCCATAATAACGCTCATATATGACATCGCTATTAAGGTAATTGAAGTAAGAATCCAACAATGTTGCATATATACGATAGTTAGGCTGCATCTGAGTAGATTTTAGTTTCCTTATTGAATACCAGTCCCAAAGCCTTTACCTTTGCAGCAAACAAACTTCTCGCCATCATCAAAGAACTACCAACGTGTTCAAACTCATTGATATGTGAAGCGAACTCATTAGCGGAGTTGGCATCGGTGATAAATTCAATGCTTTCTTTTATTTCTTCTATCACCTTGTCATACTTTTCCTGCGCTTCCTTCTTGGCAGCAAGCATACCCAAATACGAATTGATTATCTTGGCGGTGATAAAGTCGTTCTTTGCGGTTGGATTACCATTCTTGTCAAGGATGGTAGGAACTTCCATCACTGAAGGAAGATTGCATGTATTCTTACCGTCATTTCTTGAAGTCGGGTCAAAAGTTATAGTGCGTCTTTGAACACCTCTTTCGCTTTTCATTTCAAGATAGCCGAGCAAATCCAGTTCGGTAACGATGGAGTTGTAGGACTTTTCACGCAAGGCAGGGATAAACACGGTATCATCACCTTCTTTCCGTGTGTCGCGATGGGCAACGAAAATGATGTGCTTGTTAAGCCCCGAAAGTGTTCGTGTCATCCATGAAAACTCCGCATTGATACCACTCCAATCCCTGATAGACGGTTGGCGGCTGCCACATTTATAAGTAATGATGAAATCCATCATCTTACCAATAGTATCAACTACAATGGTCTGATAAGCAGACAAATCCTCCTGCAAGACCTGTTGAACATCACTCCATGAAATGACCTGTACGGTATCTATGTTTTCCAAATGCGCCATATTCATACGCTTAACGCCATTATCGAAATCCAATAATAACGGTTTCGGTGCGCTCAATGCCACTGTTGATTTTCCCATACCAGCCTGGCCGTAAATCATCATTTTCACTGTGGTAGGGATTACTAATTCATTTGATTTTTTGATAAGACTCATAATCGTAAAATTTAAAGGGTTAATTATTCTCTTTCTGTAGAATAGCATCTACATCACTTTTTCGGTACAATCTCTTACCTCCTATTTCCAACCTGCACAAATATCCAATTTTATGCCATCTCCATAAGGTTGACTTATCGGTATGTAGAATCTGACTTGCCTCTTTAATGGTCAAGTAGTCCTCTTCCGGTCTGATGAAAGAGTCTCTAATACTTCTCACAGTCTTTTTTACAAGATGTTCTGCGAACTCTTTCAAATCAGTGGACTTTATTGTCAAAGTAACATTGGCACCACTATTTAAAATATCCTCCATGTTCATTCTCTTACCCTTTCTATATGTTCAATTCTAAATCTTCGTAACCTCCTCATATCACCTTGTTCGTGGTAAAGTGACAAAGAAAATATACACAGTAAGCAACATGTGACGGACACACGGACTATAGGCGAAAAATCCATCGTGAGCCTCACACCGGCTATCCGTTCATAAAGCATTGTTGCAAGTTCTCTCCCATTCCGTACATGCAATATTTCAAAAGCCTTTTGCAATTGGTTATTAATCGTGCTAACCGCCCGGCATTTGAAATTGGCGATTTCCTTTTTCTCATACCCTTGTGCATACATCCGTGCTGTAATCTCGCATTCAGGGGTGAGTTCTGTGAATACCCGTTCCATAATCGTGTGAGTTAGATGACTATGACTCCCTTTTTACAACGACAATACCTTTTTTCGGATAAGACTTTGAAGCCCATTTTTTACCCTCAAGAAGATGCTTGGCATTTAGAAGTGATACGTTGTTGCGGATTGTCTCAAGTGAAGATATAGGCAGCTCTATCGTGGCTCCTCTCTTCATGTTTCTCATTTTCTCTTTACTTTCTACTTTTTCCATAAATGTTATATTAGAATGATTGGTGGGCGTTGACGGACTCGAACCGCCAGTTCCTCAAATGAGGTGTGTTAGCCATTACACCGAACGCCCCAATAAGAAAGGTGCGCTATCTTCACAGACGGCACACCCGATACACATAATAAACACGACAAAAAACACATTGAAGTTATATTACTTCTTTGAGTTTTCTTTAATGAAGTCGTAAATAGGTTTGAGCACCTTTTTAGCCTCTTTTACAGTGGGTGATAAATTACCACGTGCATAGATATGGAAGTCGAATACTCTTTCTTTAGAAATATCCCATCTACCTTGATAAGCATAGAATTGAACAGCATCAACATGAGGGGATATTTCAATAAATATTTGGCTTTCGTCTCTTTTCGAGAAGTTCATGCTGTCTATGATAGCTTTTTGAACCAGTCCCATTACACTGTAATTTTTCTTTTTCATAATTGTGTAATTTAATTATTTGAGTTCTTTGAAAGTTATTGTAACGAGTAAGCAACACGCAATAAGAATGATACTCATTATTGTTACTGAAAAGATTTTTATTGGACTGTATGTCGTGATAGCCCCATAAAACATGCCAATAGCACATATAGCTATTAGTATGGATAAAGAGAATTGAATTATTTTCATAACTTCTTTTAATTTTAAGTTTATGCCGCCCGTATAAGGATAAAGCGAAACGGTGCGCACTTCGCTTTGCCCGTGGCTTTTAGTACGGTAGTAGCACTAACCTTTGCTGCGGTTGTTGCGCCCCCGATACCTTCTACGGATTCTACCACGTATCGAGACGTGAAGGGCTTATATTTAGACCTTTCAGCGATACTTGTGCCTAACCAAGCATACTCGCCACACTAAAGACAAATTGGTGTGCTGAAAGTAAAAATCATATCAACTTCGTGGCTTTACCACCATCAGACATATACAACCATTCGCTCTTCATCAGCTTATCTTCGGTTGCTATCGGTGTCAATTCCGTTCCACTTGCACCCACCACTATCTACCATCACTGGCTTCGCTTACGTGCCTTCGCAGAAATATATCTTTATATCGTACCAATATGTCAAAGAACTAATCAATAGTGCCCTACCCGATTCTCGCTATCAGTTGCCGTTCAATCCGTCAATAGGGCTGTCGTGCGTGATATAATCGTGTGATTAATCATCATAAAAGAACTTCTCGCCCGGCTTTCTGAAAAGCCTGTAGCTTGCATACAAGCAGCCTAATACTATCAATGCCTCTATCATACTGCTATTCTATCAAGTTGAAACTCTATGTAATCAATCTCTTCTTGAATAACCTCTAAGGCTTCTTCTTTGGTATCGGTATTACAGAAAGCACAAGCCTCTGTGTCAGACATCTTATCAACTCTATCAAGGTCTATACAAGCCTTATCTAAAGCCTTTTCAAGCCCGTAGGCTTCTACACTGTCACATACTCTAAACTGTCTCATATCAGGCGATTTTTAAAAGGTTAGCTTTCTTAAAGCATCTGAACTCTTGGCGTTCAGTATCATAGTAAGTTTGAACGGTGTCGTTCTTCTTTCTGTTGTCAGTACCAGCAATGGCAGGCATCAACTTTTCATTTAGTGTACCGTAGGCTTCTCTCACAGAACCGTCCACCTTTTGAAAGTAGAATTTCACAATCTTGCTTTTCATCTGCAATTTCAATTTCATGTTAGCCCAAGCGCACTTTAATGCTTCTGACATCGTGAAACCGTTCTTGCGAACGAACTGCCATGCAAGGCTCATAACTTCATGTAAAAAACTCTTCGTGCTCATAATCGTGTGATTTAATATGTTTATACTATTTGTATCATCAATCATTTAGTTTATCTTTGCTACGTGATTGATTGATGATGCAAAGATACACATATTTGTGTATGTTACAAATAATATATAAACGTATATGTGTATATAAATACTATTTAACTATTAGGGTAGTTTATACCTTATTATGTAGAGCTATGGATTTAAAAGACTTTGTAAGCGAGACGCTCAAAGAAATAATCGAGGGAGTGAAGGACGCCCAAGACTTTGCAATAGAAAACGGCGCAGTGATTAACCCTACCAGTTTTGGGGTCGTTTCTCCAAAAGCCATAATGAGCAAAGATAATGACGAGATAACATCCGTACAGCGTATTGATTTCTCTCTGTCATTGCAGCAGTCCTATGCAGCCGATGGAAAGGTAAGTATAGGGGTAATGGACATAGGGAAGATAGAAGGAGAATATAGAAATATCAAGGAAAATCGGGTGAATTTCAGTGTTTTGGTCGTACTCCCTGATAGAGATAACCGTTAGGAAGGGCATTACGATAGAATCTGCCAGTTCTGATATATTCAAATAGTTCTTCCGTGATGCGTATTACGGTTTCGGATTCCGTGTCACTTCCGACAAGGTTGCTATTCAGAACAATGGAAAGTATTTTCTTTCTCTTTCTTTGGGCTATGCGATTCCTTAAAACAGATAACAAGTTCATATCAAAAAGCGAAAGCGACCAACTCCAAAGTTGCGGTTTGAAGTTTAGTCGCCTATATAGTCCCTTAACGGGAACAGTTAAACTTATTAGTCAAAATCACCCGCAACTTGATTTTGATGCAAATATACACATTGTTGTTTACATGAAAACAGAAGGTGAAAGAATTTCTGATATTATTTCTCATTTCTGCGAATCAAAAGCTGATTTTGCAAGGAAAATGGAGGAAAGACCACAAACAATAAGTAATTGGGTGTCTCGTGGTGCTGGTAAAAATGTGCTAAACAAAATATTATCAAAATTCCCAGATGTAAATGCAAACTGGCTTCTTACCGGGGAAGGAGATATGTTGTCTCGAAAACTATATGAATACACAAAAGAAAAAACAGATGTTTTAATGGAGCCAAGCCTTGACGACACTAAACAGCCAAAAATCAATTACACAAAAGGAGTGCCATATTACAATGTGGATTTCATAGGTGGTTTTGATTTGGTTCTAAACGACCAAACCGTAAATCCAGAGTATCTGATAGATTTTCAAAAATACAATAATGCGGATTGCTGGTGCAATGTTACAGGTCATTCTATGGAACCAGAAATTAATCACGGAGATATAATAGCTTTGAAGAAGATTGAAGATAAATCCTTTCTTCCGCTCGGAGAAGTGTATGCAATCGTTACAAAAAACGATATGCGCACTATAAAAAGGCTGGGAGCGGGAAAAACAGATGATTTTTACACCCTTATTCCTTCAAACAAGTCGCCGGAATATTCCCCCCAACAACTTCCAGTAAAAATGATTAGGACTATATTTCAAGTATTGGGAGCAGTGAAGAGATTTTAGTTAGAGAACTCAATTAATATCAATATAATGAAAAAATATCTATTTATATTAGCATTTTCCATTGCTTGTATAGGTTGTGAAAATCAAAACGCAAACATACAGAAATGTTACACAATGCT
Source organism: Bacteroides sp. A1C1 (assembly GCF_004328515.1). Classification (NCBI taxonomy): domain Bacteria; kingdom Pseudomonadati; phylum Bacteroidota; class Bacteroidia; order Bacteroidales; family Bacteroidaceae; genus Bacteroides; species Bacteroides sp. A1C1. The sequence continues at coordinate 4,352,422 of NZ_CP036491.1, read as the reverse complement.
TAGTGAAGCAGAACAAGCCCAAGAAACTATCGAAACAATCCCATGTGGTATAAGATTTGGCATGACAAAAGATGAGATAAACAGTCATCTCGAAAAGTTAAGTTTAAATCCCGATTCTACAAACGTTAGCAAAAAGGATGATTTCTATTATTATACATTCAAATTCCCAACTGGATATTACAAAGCATTGATTCTTCCAGCCCTCCCTATGAATGGAAAAATACATAATGTTTCATTTATATTTAGAAATAGCATGGTTTCTTTGCCAGAATCAAGAGATGAAAGTTTACTAAAAGACTTAAAACTGGAATTTGGTGATTTGATTTCAAGTAGTTGCGTAATAGGAGATAAGGAACATTTACACAAGAAATACACATGTTGGGCAAAGGATAATTTAGCCATCTATTTTAATAATGACTCGTTTTTTTGTGGGTTAACATTCGCAAATGCCCCAATAGACAAAACAGCGCATACGCTAAAATTTTCCCAAGAAATTACATCATCAGTAAATAGCCAAATCAAGAATAAAGAAAATTCAAAATCTGAAAACCAAGTCACGGGTGCGGATAAGTACATTGAAACAATTACCGGATTTACATGCGTAAAGGCAACAGTTACGGATAATGGTTTTCTTATTATAGCGATTGATGCCACATCAGAAAGCGGATATGATTTCCTTGCTTCGCAATTTCTTGATGAAGCGAAGAAAGAAGGAGTTTCTGGATTAAAGGGTGTAATGATTGTAGATTCCAAGAATTGCCAATTCCAGAAAGGGGCTGTCGTTGGAAAAAGAATAGGAAAAGCATTTAATAAATAAATAAATAGATTATGATTGACTTTCTAACCATCATACTCCTAATATTCGGAGTACTGCAAATCATCCTCTTCTTCAAGGTATGGGGAATGACGAATGACATCAAAGAGATAAGGAACAAGTACCTTAAAGACGAGGATGAGAAACGAAGACAAAAAGCAGAATACGACCCAACTCCCAAAATCAGCGGTGGGGTTAAAACAACAATATAGCCGGAATTATTTCCCGGCTTTTTCTTTCCCTATTCGCGAGTTGTGCAAATGTTGTGCAACTATCATAAAAAGAAAATGCTAACAAGTTATCAATGAACCTATTAGCATTTTTCCTTGTGATTCCGTTGCGATTCGAACGCAAGACCCACGCCTTAGAAGGGCGTTGCTCTATCCAGCTGAGCTACGGAACCAGCCTTAATTGCGGTGCAAAGGTACGCTTTTTTGCGAATATTGCAAATTTTTGTACCACCTTTTTTCGTTACCTATGTACAAAAGGCTCATTTGCTATATAAAAAGTAATGATTAGTTACCTTTACAAACAAGATACACGGTATTTATATACAGATGTATTAAAACATTTTGCAAATTATCAATGTTACTAATTATAAAAAGTAAAAATATGGATGAATATTCAAGCAGGGAAAGTAGCATTGACCCGAAAATGAATGAAAGAGTAATAACAACTAAACTTTAAAGTGATGGAATGGGAAAATCAGTTGATACAAGAATTGCAATGGTCAAATAAAATCAGCAATAAAGCGAATAAGGAATTGGCAGCCCAGGAAATTGCCGGACTGGCCAAAGACAGTGATGCCATAGGAGCAGGCTCCGGCTCTACCGTTTATCTCACTTTGTTTGCATTAGCTTAGCGAGTTAAACAAGAATCTTTGCATATAGAAATCATTCCGGCATCTGCCGAAATTTCGATGGCATGTATACAGCTTGGCCTGCCGCAAACTACTCTGTGGAATAAGCGTCCGGATTGGACATTCGACGGTGCAGACGAAGTGGATCCGCAGAACAACCTCATCAAAGGACGTGGCGGAGCCATGTTTAAGGAGAAACTCCTCATTAAAAGCAGTGGCAAGACTTACATCATTATCGATGAGAGTAAGCTTGTCAGCAAACTGGGGAGCAAATACCCCATACCGGTGGAAGTGTTTCCACATGCTCTCTCCCATGTGGAAAACGAGATACGCTTATTGGGAGCTTCAAAAATCAGCCTACGCCTTGCAGAAGGAAAAGACGGCCCGGTATTTACCGAAAACGGTAATTTCATTCTTGACATTCATCTCAGCAACATTGTTCCTGATTTGGAACAGAAACTGAAAGCCATTACCGGGGTTATCGAAAGCGGGTTGTTCATTGGTTATGACATTACAGTCCTAATGGCAAACCGCTGATGTACCAAAGTACAAATAAGGCGGTCCATGCCAACAGAATGACTAAAGAATATCTCCAAGTATACTTCAGCAGTGAACCATAAGTGGATTGCCTATCATATTGCTGCATATAGGTCAAAACAAGTGGCATGTAGAATATAAAAGGTGTTATGGCATTTGTTGCACTGTCACCTATACGGAACGCACATTGGGTCATATCCGGCGAAATGCCCATACTTGCCAGTACCGGAACAAAAATGAAAGACATAAAAGCCCATTTAGCTGTGGCAGATACCATAAAGAGATTGACCAGCGCCGTAAAAAGAATGAAGAGAATCAATATCCATAAGCTGCTCAAAGAAGCGGAAGATAACAGATTGGCGCCTAAAATGGCAATGCACTTGTCTAAGTGGGAATATTCAAAACAAGCAAACATCTGTGAGGCAAAGAAAGCTATCACAAAATAAACGCCCAGCAGTTTCATCGGCTGCGTAAGCCCTTCTATCACATCACCGTCCGTACGGTATCGGCCGGAGGCAAAACCATAGACCATCCCCATCAAACCTATTCCAAACGAAAGCAAAAACAGAATACCGACTATAAACGGAGAACGAATCAACCCACCATTGACACTCCGCAATATCCCCCATGAAGAGAATGTAGCCCACAGAATAATGGCAATATACAGCAAGCCTGCAAATACAGCTCCCAACATAGCTCTCCGTTCCTTGCGGGACAGTTGTTTGTAGCCATTAAAATGAATATCCCCTGCATACATTCCCAAGTGCGGCAACAAGCTCCTGCGGGTAATATGATAAATGATAAATGCAAGCAGGAACGTGGAAACAAAGAGAAAATAATAATTGCACAGCGGTCCAGTCTGCCCCGGAGCAATATTCATCCTATCAGCCGCTTCTTGCGTTACAGAGGCAATCATGGGGTCTAATGTACTCAAAAACACATTAGCGCTATAGCCACAAGAGACTGAAACATAAGCTGTAATTATACCTCCAATGGGGTGCAGACCGACGGACTGGAACAAAGTCGCAGCTATCGGCAACAGAATGATATATCCTGCATCTCCCACTATATTGGACAACAGTCCTAAGACAATGACCAGCAGGATAATGCGCCAAGGATCACGTGGACGTCGTACCCCCCTGCGAATACATGCATCGATGAAACCCGAATGCTGTGCCACCCCTATTCCGAACATAGCCACAATCACCAGCCCTAACGGAGCGAATCCCGTAAAATTGGTTATGACATGGCGCAGCAGCCAGCGTATGCCCTCCGGACTCAGCAGGCTCTGCACCCGTATTTCTTCTCCAGTCTGCGGTTGCAGCACGCTCAGGCCATAGACATCGAATATCCATGAAAGGAGGATGACTGCCAGCGTCAGCAGGAAGAACATCGTAGCGGGATGTGGCATCCGGAGTTTACTCATCGTCGGCTTCCAGATTGTCTATATTCAGAATTCGGAGTTCCAATGCACGCACCACCAGACGAGTGGCATTCACCCCCACCCGTTCACTAGGCGGGAAAAGACGGCCAATCAAGTCATTCTGTCGTTTCTCCAGCGACTTGACTCCAAAAGGCATTCCCCTAAGATTGGCAATCATTTCTTTGGTATAGCCCAGTGCCAAATGACGGAGGAAACGCTCGTCATACTCATCAATATCATAGCTTATGATTGCTTCCTGACGTTTTGTATCATTCAGGACAGATTTCTTGAAGCGTTCCACTATTTTCTCCAGTATCGGATAGTTAAAGACCAGCTTCTTGCCGTCCATCACTGCCTGCACATCGGTTTTGGTCAGTAACTCTCCGGTTTTCAGGATAATGCCGTCGGCACCGGCTTCAAGTACGTCCACCCATAACTTCTCATTCAATATTTCTCCCGTGAATATCAGCACATGTACTCCCGGATAACGCTTGAAGATATTCCGGCAGATGTCCACCCCGATTGTGGTCGAACCTCCTAATCCTAAGTCTAGCAGAACAAGATCCGGCACGCCGGCTTCAATCAATGTCCAGAACTCCTGCTCAGTCATAGCAGTACCTATTACCTCCGCATTGGGAATTTCATGGCGGAAAATCTCTTCCGTCCCTTTCAGCTCCAACTTGACATCCTCAACGATGATTACTTTAAATTTTTTGTCTTCCATATTTCATTTTTTCGGTAGCGTAAAATATATTGTAAAACCTCCTTCCTTTCCCGGTTCGGCATTGATACGGCATCCCCGGTGTCCGGCAAACTCGTCATGGTCGCGGATAATCTGCTTGCACACCAGATATTCCGTACCATACAGTTCTCCTTTCTCACCGGCCGTCATGCGAGACAAGTCGGGATAGAACAATTGGTTCAATTCTTCACGGGTCTTTTCCCTACGCATATCTGTAAACAGAAAACGTATAAATTCCCCATCTTCCCGGGCCGACAGACAGACAGCTCCATCCAGAGTTACGGAGCAAGCCTCGTCTATCAGGTTTTCAAGCAGGAAACGCAACTGGTTCCAGTCGCCGGTAATCCGTCCTTCCAACGGTTGTATCTTAAAATCAATATGCGCCTTGTTTCCCTTATACACTTTGCGGAAATATTTCCCGGCAGTAGCCATAAGTTCCGGCACAGATATTGTCGCACGCCTGAAAGTCACCTCTTCCAACTGGCGGGAAGCGCATGAACTGAGTGTCGTAAAGATACCTTTGTAATACTCTATCAATTCGCTGATGGCAACCACCGTTTCCCGCTCCTCCGCTTCTGTCTGTTTGCCGGACCGCAGTTTCCCTATCAGCTGCTTTATCTTGTTCGGATAATAAATCGTTTCATGCTTGATGGTCGAGAGACAATTATCCAGCACCATGTTCTGTACATGCAGCAAACTGTCTTCCCAGGAAGCTCGCCGGGCTTCATCTTGAGCCACTTCGATGTCCCGGTATTTCGTAGCCAACTTAACCACTGCATTGAAGATTACAATGGAGACATAACGGGCTATCAGTTCCAAAAGCAAATGGTCGGTCTCCTGCTCCGTACCTTCCCTGCGTTCCAGACACAGCACACCTATGCAAGGACACATATTGCCTGCATCCACAACAAGCGGCAATGCTTGTATACCCTTTTCCGATATGTACACTTGCTGCTCAAAACAATTCTCCATATATTTCCTTCGGACAGGCAGCTCGTCCACGGCGGTATCTTCCACTGGATTGGAAGTGTATTCCAACTTATGTGTAGTCTCGTTGTATACAGCTATGCTTAACCGGTCGATACTCAAAAGTTCGTTCACTGCATCAAAAGCGGAATTTACTATCTGCTGTGGGATTTCCTTCAATGTATCCTCCTCACGCTGCAACATTTCCTCCGTATCCGAAACCGGCAACAAGGAGGCATTGAACACCTTTCCATTAATTTCCAGTACTTGCTCCAGATTCCAGCGGTTCACCAGACGTTTACGGAAGTAGAGTATGTAATATCCCAACAGCAATACGAACAGCAAAATTACCGCCAGCAAAATGCCCACCATCTTGTTGTTGGTGGAACGCTCCAGCTGCCGGCAATATTCTTCCAAGGATTGGTCTTCTCCCAACAGTTTGTATAAGGTAGTGTAGGCAGCATTATTATAACTATAGTCATCCCATTGCTTCAATGCAAGAAATGAGACTGCCGCTTCATTCCTGATATCCAGAATTACATGGAAATCCGAATTGAACATCTGGTTCCACCAATCCAGTTCCGCAGGCGCCCCGTCTCCCGTCAGCGTCATATAGCGATGTATAGGATGGGCGTATTGCTTGTAATGTTCGTTCAGGCAATACATTGCCGAATCTATGTATTGTAAAGCCAGTTCGTATTCTCCGTCTACATTGCAGTAATAAGCTTCATTGGCATAATCGGAGGCTTCGTCCAGCAAAGCTTCGTATTCATTCTGTGCAAGCAGTGCCAAAGAATCCGGCAACACCTCTCCGGAAGCAGGCTGTTCCACAGCATGCCGGCAGGATGACATGCACAAAGACAACACGACGAGCAACACCGACACGGACTTACGGATACCGGCAGGCAGACGGAAATAAAAACGGCTGCCTTTTCCCAGCCCGCTCTCCACATTAAACAGACAGACCTTGAACAAATCATTCGTCTTGCGATATTTTTCAATGATGCCCTTACAATTCATCAGTCCAAAGCCACTTCCTTTGTTCTTCCTCAATTCCTCCTTGTCGGGAGCGTCACTCATACCGATGGCTTTTGAGTCATATACTTTTTCTCCCACGATGCGGGCTACATCTTCCGGTGACAATCCACAACCATTATCCTCTACCGAGATTTCCACATAATCCTCCTCCTGCCGTGCATATACTTTCACCATACCGCCCTGAGGGGTATATTTACGGGCATTCTCCGCCAGTGTATTTATCATAAACAATGTAAGGGCCTTGTCTGCCTTTACCCTGATATCCGTAGGCTGCACCTCCAACGACTGTCTCTTCATCTCGAATGTACGGCTTCCTTTCCTGAGCAGCTCGAAAAGTTCATTCAATTCGAACGTCTCTATGTTCAGGCTAAGGCTTCCTTGCTTCATCTTTATCCAAAGGGCAAGAATATCATTGTATTCGTTGATGGTAGTAACCAACTCGTCGATATACTGGTATTTCTCCTCCTTTATCCGCTCCTCTTTGATGAATCCTTTTTGAGTCAGTTTCTGTACTTCGTTGATGATACGGTCTATGTACGGGTGAATTCCGTTGACAATAGCCATACATGCTTTCTTTATCAGATTTTGCCGTTTGTTCCCTGCGATGTGCTGCTCGTAAATGTAGCGTTGCTTTTCCAGTCTGCGGCGTTCGTCGCCAAGGGAGATGGACGTCATGCCGTTGTCTATCGCCCATTGGATATAGGGAGTTATCACCCGTACCATCGCCTGCTCATCCTTGCTCATCCGACGCGGGAACACTAATTGCCCGTTGTCTATGCGGATGTCCTTCACTCCAAACAGCTTTTCCAATTCCGGGCAGACAGCCGTCCGGATAGAGTCGATGATTTCCTCCTCAGTCTGTGCATCTGCCGGAATGGATGCCGTTATCTTCTGACAGATGTCCAGCATCAGTTGCAAACGGTGGAGATGTACTCTGTTCCGGTCTTTGGAACGCTTGTTGAAAAACCAGAAGAAGAGCGATACAAGCACGAAGCCCACAATGACCAGTGACAACACAACGTTGAGCTGTCCGGCCTCTTTTTCCAATGCCTGATAGCGGCTTTCCAGCTCTTTATCCTGACGTGTATCTTCAAGGATATCCAGGTAAATATTGCGGTTATAGTCTGATTTTTCTTTCATCCCGAGTCCTGCATACGAAACGCTCAACTGTTCACGAATACGTGAAATCCACTCAGGTACGGTTTTCAGTTTCTGCTCCATCCATGCCTTCTCAGCGCAAATCGTATCTCGACGGTCAAATGCTTTCAGCCAGTCCAAACTATCGTGGCAGTCATAGAAAAGGCGGTGATGGTCATTTACACATTCCAGAGCAAGTTTTAACGTGTCAAGAGCTTCTGTATAGTGACTGTGGGCATTCAGGTATTTGCCAATGGACACATATGCGCCTGCTATCTGATACAAATCTTTATATTGACTGAACTTCTGCAGAGCCAACTGCCCTAGACGCATTGGCAATAGAGAGTCTACCGATACTCCAAACCGTGTCAGGGCATGGGAACGGCGGTCCTGGAAAAACTCGTAATTCTCCGGTGAGGCCATCAGGTTGGCAAGCCCCTGCACTCCGTTCCCTTCAAAGTAGAGATACCCTTTACGGGATGCCAACCGCCACGTGGTATATAGTTCGTCAAACTCTCGCAGCCTTTGTTCGTCCGGCGTCTCGCCTTCACACAAGGCAGCGGATCCCTTAATGTAATGATAGTACAATAACTGGTTGGTATCTGCCAACAATTTTTGATTATCAGTTACTTCATTGATAGAAGCCACTGCCTCGGGACGTTGTTGCAGATAATAATAATAAACAGCAGATACGATATAAAATTCGGAACGGGCATAATTCAAACGTATTTGCTCGTGTCGGTCCACAAACAGATTGTCATCCTCCGCTATCCTTTTCATACGGCGCAAGGCACTGTTGCGATAATCGTAGAACTCCTTGTTCAACGCCGTCCGCTGATAAATTTTCATCAAGCCGATGTCGGCAATAAGGAGTTCCAGCTCATTCTTGGTCAGATTATAGACATCCATATGAAATTTTTCGGCCTGCTCAAAATCCATACGCATAAAAGCACAAAAGCCCAGATTATTGGATGCTTCCGCTTTTCCTTGTTTATAGAGGCTGACTTCACGGTAGGCCCTTGATGCCGCATAGCAGGATGAATCCAGGTTTTTATAACGATAAGCATAAGCCACCTGGTTTAGAGAATCGATAAGGCGCACTTCCTTCATGGGTGCCGTTCCTACACACGAAACCATTGCTGTACAAAGGCACAGCAATCCCGCAAAGCATATGGAAGAAAGTCGTTTCATAAAGCAAAGCTACGAATAAATCCGAGAAAGAAAAATAATTTTTATACAATAACTCTTGTTTTATGTAACGGGAAATTCATACCTTTGCATGCAAATTAACAAATAGGTAACATCTATTACACAAATGAGCGAAAAAGCACCCTTTATGGTATTCTCTGGAACAAATTCGAGATACCTTGCAGAGAAAATCTGCGCTAGCCTTGATTGCCCTCTGGGAAAGATGAACATCACCCATTTTGCGGATGGTGAGTTTGCAGTCTCTTATGAGGAATCTATCCGTGGCTCGCATGTATTCCTGGTTCAATCAACCTTCCCTAATTCTGACAATCTGATGGAACTTCTGCTGATGATCGATGCCGCTAAAAGAGCATCGGCAAAAAGCGTTGTAGCCGTTATCCCCTATTTCGGTTGGGCACGTCAGGACAGAAAAGACAAACCCCGTGTTTCCATCGGCGCCAAGCTGGTGGCCGACCTGCTTTCTGTTGCAGGCATCGACCGTTTGATTACGATGGACCTTCATGCAGACCAGATTCAGGGTTTCTTCAACATTCCGGTGGATCATTTGTATGCATCAGCAGTGTTCCTCCCCTATATTGAATCCTTGAAGCTGGAAGACTTGGTAATCGCTACCCCGGATGTCGGCGGTTCAAAGCGTGCCAGTACATTCTCCAAATATCTCGGTGTACCCCTGGTGCTGTGCAACAAGACACGTGAAAAAGCAAACGTGGTTGCCACCATGCAAATCATCGGTGATGTAAAAGACAAGAATGTAGTATTGGTAGATGATATTGTAGATACAGCAGGAACCATTACCAAGGCTGCCAACATCATGTTGGAAGCCGGAGCCAAATCTGTCCGTGCCATTGCCAGCCACTGCGTAATGTCCGACCCGGCTTCTTTCCGTGTACAAGAATCTGCACTGACGGAGATGGTATTTACCGATAGTATCCCCTACTCTAAAAAATGTGACAAGGTTAAACAGTTGAGCATTGCCGATATGTTCGCCGAAACCATCAAGCGGGTGATGAACAATGAATCAATCAGTTCACAATACATTATCTAAACACGAGTTTAGATAATTAAATAATAAAAAATTAAAGGCTGCGCAGTTCAGACGAATATTGCGCAGCCTTTAATTTTTAATTCTATTTCTTTAATTTTCCAACCTTCCCATTTTGTACGTTCCCTTCCGTATCACTTTCCCGTTCTTGTCCGTTTCCACAAACGGGCCGTGTTTCTTTCCTTGTTTGAAAAAGCCTTCATAACGATTTCCGTTCTTGTCTTCCTGGATGCCGCTCCCTTCTTCCATACCGTTCACAAAACCGCCTTTATATTTGGTTCCATCGGTCTGAATCAGGGTACCCTGGCCGTTGAACTTATTGTCTTTCCATTCACCTTCGTAAGAGTCACCTACATTCCATTTGTAAGTACCGTATCCGTCACGTTGGTTGTCTTTCCAATTACCCTCGTAAACGGCGCCGCTTGCCCACGTAAATGTGCCGTGGCCTTCCTGCTTTCCGTCCTTGAAACTGCCCACATACTTGTTGCCGCTGGCATGGTAGTAAATGCCCTCTCCGGTACGCTCACCTTGAACATAAGAACCTTCGTAACGGTCGCCGGTATGGAAAAAGTAAATACCTTTGCCATGCTGCATGTCGTCCTTCCAGTCACCTACGTATTTGTCACCGTTGGCATATTCAAAAGTTCCTTTACCGTCCCGGACATCATTTTTCCATTCCCCATCATATTTGGAACCGTCATTCCAGGTCAATGTTCCTTTGCCGTCTTTCTTGTCATTCTTCCACGAGCCTACATACTTGGAACCGTTCTTCCAGGTATACGTTCCCTGGCCTTCGCGTTTGTCATTCACCCAGTCGCCCTCATAAATATCACCATTGTAATAATACATGGTTCCTTTCCCATGCTGGTAATCCTGAAACCACATGCCGTCATAACGGTTGTTATTCATAAAATAGTAGATACCCCTGCCATGCTGCTGGTCTTGAAACCATTGTCCCTCATACTTTTCACCGTCGGGAAACATATATGTACCGTAGCCTTCACGCTTGCCCTTCACATACTCACCCTCGTAGACGTCACCGTTCTTAAAAACGGTCTTTCCCTTTCCATTGGGCTTGCGGCCTTTTATTTCACCGGTATAGACGGCCCCGTTGTCTTTGAACGTGTAGGTACCTATCTTTATCTCCGAAGAGAATGTACTTTTCACTTTATCGAAAAAGCCGCCTTTTTTTTCCTGGGCAATGGCTCCGCCTTGACATAAGAAAGCCAGAATGAGTGCAGTATATAGATATTTCATTAATTGATAGTTGATAATTGATAGTTGATAATTGACAAAGGTAGGATTTATCCGGTAAAATGATGCGATAACTCCCGCTTTTTATGACATTTTTTTGCCGCACACTATTTCTTTTAATTTCTCTTTGCATAAATAACGCCCTGCAAGTTCACGGATTTCTTGCGGGGTAACTTCCTTGACAGCATCCAATGCTTCGGCAAAGTAAGTATCCTGCAAGCCCGATACCTGCACAAAAATCCAGGCATCCGCCAGCGAGAATGCAGATTCATAACTACGGCACATGTCTCCCAACATATAGTTCTTTACCATGGAAAGCTCTCCATCGGAAACCAGCTCGTTCTGAAGGCGGTCTATTTCATGATAGACCTCACCGATAAGAGGCTCCACAAATTCGTTGGCGGCTTCGGCACTGACCGCCAGCACTCCCTGCCCCGGATAGGGCATGATGGCTGCGGAGATACCGTACGTGTATCCTTTATCTTCCCGGATATTGGACATCAGGCGACTGCCAAAGTAGCCCCCGAACAGTGTGACCAGCACGCGGGCCTTCAAGTAGTCCGGATGATTACGGTCCAGGGAAAGCATGCCCATACGGACGGCACTTTGCAGGGCATCCGGACGTTCGATGAAGATACGTTTTCCGGAAGCGGTAACCGGATGGAATTCTGTCTTCTCCGGTTTGCGGAAATCCGTACCGAAAGCCTCGCAGCCAAACAAGGACTCTATCCGGCGGATGCAATCGTCGGTTACCTTGCCCGAGAGGTAGATGCTGCAATTATTAGAATGATAATAACGGTCATAAAACTCGCGTAGCACAGCAGGAGTGATGCGCTGATAATCCTCTTCCTGCACCAGACGTCCGCCGGGATGCTGCCCGCCGTACAGAGCCTTCACCAATCCGCGGTGCGCCAGGAAGTCCACCTTGGAAGAGTTGACAAGAAACTGCTGGATATTATTGTCTACAATCACTCCCAGCTCTTTCTCGGGAAATACCGGCTCTTTGACGATAGATTCCAATACATCAAGCGTTTGGGGAAGGTATTTATTCAGAGAATAAAGGGTGACATAGGCATACTCGGATGCACTGGACAATTCCAGCCAGGCTCCATAATAGTCCAGCTTTTCCGCTATCCGGGCGGCATCGCAGCGTCGGGTGCCCTCGCGAAGCATGCGGTTCGTAAACAACGCCTGCAAGGGCTGTTTCTGTTGCCATCGGCCGCCTGCCATGAGGAGATCGATACGTGTCACTTCATTGTCACCGGCATTGAGCACGCTCAATGGCACGCCATTAGGCAACTTGATACGTTCCGGCCTTTGCACCACCAGTTGTTCCGGTTCAAGAATCCGGGGTTGGTCACTTCGGTTCAGCATGGGCTTTCTAGTTTACAGCCCATGGCTTTTAAGAAATTCTTCTGCCCGTTCCAAATCTTGAGGAGTATCTATGCCGATAGTTTCCACATCCGTGACACCTACCTTGATGGTATATCCGTTTTCCAGCCAACGAAGCTGTTCCAATGATTCGGCAATCTCGAGGGATGACTGCGGAAGGGCGGTTATCTCTTTCAGTACCTCTACGCGATAGGCATAAAGGCCGATATGCTTATAATACGTATGGTTCTTCAGCCAGTCTTCCTTCGCCGCATTGCGCTGGTAGGGAATGATGGAACGGCTAAAATAGAGGGCATTCCTGTTTTTGTTGAGCACAACCTTCGGAGAGTTCACATTTTCCAGTGCCTCGAAACCATTATCTACCGTAAAGGGTTTCACCAGAGTGGCTATCTGGGTGGCCGGATCGTCGAAACATGCTTTGACGGCTTGTAACTGCGAAGGCTGGATGAAAGGCTCATCCCCCTGGATATTCACCACGACATCAAACTGTCCTCCTATTTTTGTACAAGCTTCCTGACAGCGGTCGGTGCCGCTTTTATGTTCGGTGGAAGTCATTACCACCTTTCCTCCGAATGCTTTTACTGCGACTTCAATACGCTCATCGTCCGTAGCCACGTATGCATCGTCCAAGATTCCTGCCACTTGCTCGTATACTCGCTGTATCACGGTTTTTCCGCCCAACACTGCCAATGGTTTGGCCGGAAAACGCGTAGATGCGTAACGGGCAGGTATGATTCCTAAAAATTTCATTTTCAATCTTCGTCTTTTAAAATGAGGGGGTGTCCGAAAGTGTTCATATACTATCGACACATCTCCTTATATTCTTTATTAATTATAACAGTTGTTTCAATCCTCGCAGGATATAATCACGTTTCAAATCTTTTGGCTTATAGACAGTCCCGTCACAAGACAACAAGTCTATATCCAGCCGTACAATTTCCTGTTCCTTCTCCTCGGGCTTCCTTCCGGCTTCCCGTTCGATGGCTTTCAGGCAGGCAGTGACTTCCTCTGCCGGATTATCGGAAGCGAAGCATGCCACCTGATTGGAGAACAGATTCGGACGGTGAAAGAACAAAGGTGCCGTCTCCTCCTCTTCCGAGAAACGTATTCCGGGAAAAAGTTCCGTCAAGCGTCTGCGAGCCAGTTCCATGTTCTCCCTCCGCTGCTCGTTGCTCCCAATACTAATCGTATAATCCACTTTCAATTTTCACCTTTCAACTAATTAAACAGTTCGTCGAGTCCCTCTATCGGTTCTTCTATATGGGTGTCTCCTTCCAGATTTATATCATCCTTGCACGGGTCATAGCCTTCGGGCAACTGGAATGTTTCATTTTCATCATATCCCAGCGATTTGTCACCGAGCACTTTCACCATGTATTTGGTCCAGATAGGCAATGCCATGGAAGCACCTTGTCCGTGAAGCATCGTATCGAAGTGGATGTCGCGGTCCTCACCGCCCACCCAGCAACCAGACACGAGCGAAGGCGTGAAGCCCATAAACCAGCCGTCGGCATTGTAGTTTGTCGTTCCGGTCTTGCCGCCCATGTCGGCTTTCACACCCAGACGGCGCACACGGCCTCCGGTACCTTCGTTGACAACGGCACGCAGCATGACCAGCATCTTGTAAGCGCTGGATACGCTGATGACTTCCTGCATTTCGGGGGCAAAGGTTGCCAGCACGTTTCCGTCGTTGTCCTCGATGCGGGTCACGAACAGCGGAGCTACCCGGATGCCCTTGTTGGGGAAAGCGGTATAGGCGCTCACCATCTCGCCGACGGAAATCTCGCACGGGCCCAGACAGAGTGAAACGGAAGGTACTATGTCGCGGTTGCGGACACCGAAAGTATGTATCAAGCGTTTCAGGTTATAGGGGTTCAGCTTGCTCATGAGATAGGCCGTAATCCAGTTGTCCGAGTTTGCCAGCCCCCACTTCACGGTCACCATGTCGCCAATCAGCTTTTTGTTGGCATTACGCGGCGTCCACGGTTTTCCGTTTTCATCAATCAGCGTGTATTCCACGTGGCGCACTTCGTCGCAGGGAGAAAAACCGTTCTCCATAGCCAGTGTATAAAGGAAAGGCTTGATGGTAGAACCTACCTGGCGGCGTCCCACCATGGCCATATCGTACTGGAAGTAATGGTAGTTCGGTCCGCCTACGTATGCCTTGACGTGTCCGTTGCGCGGGTCCATGGACATGAAACCGGCACGCAGGAAGAACTTGTAGTAACGGATGGAATCCATCGGGGTCATAATGGTGTCTTTCTCCCCTTCCCAACTGAATACGGACATCTCCTCCGGGGTGTCGAAGGCTTTCTTTATTTCAGCTTCGGTGGCTCCGGCTTTTTTCATGAGGCGGTAGCGGTCGGACAACCTCATGGCACGTCCCAGAATCTCGTCCACCTGCTCCTGGGTCAGACGGAAGGTGTAGGGAGCTTTCTTGGCTCCTTTCTTTTCCTTGAAGAAGTAACCTTGCAGTTCCTTCAGATGCTCTGTCACGGCATCCTCGGCATACTGCTGCATACGCGAGTCGAGCGTGGTATAGATTTTCAGCCCGTCGGTGTAGAGGTTGTATTTGGTACCGTCTTTCTTGGTATTCTTTTCGCACCATCCAAAGAGCGGGTTGTTCTCCCAGTCGAGTGAATCCTCGTAGTATTTCTGCATTTGCCAGCCGCGGTAATCAGCCTTGTCGGGCTTCTTGGCAGTGAGCACGCCGCGCAGGTATTCGCGGAAATAAGTGGCCAGCCCTTCCTTGTGGTCCACACGGTTGTATTTCAGTTTCAGAGGCAACGCCTGGAGGGAGTCGCGCTCGGCTTCCGTAATATATCCCGCTTTCCGCATCTGGTCGAGCACCACATTGCGCCGTCCGCGGGAACGTTCATTGTAGCGCACCGGATTATAGAGAGACGGATTCTTGCACATGCCCACCAACGTAGCCGCTTCCTCAATCTTCAAATCTTTCGGTTCGCAACCGAAGTAGGTAAAGGCAGCAGTCTTGATGCCTACCGCATTGTTCAGGAAATCGAACTTGTTGAGATACATGGTGAGGATTTCCTCTTTTGTATAGTAACGTTCCAGCTTTACGGCAATCACCCATTCGATAGGCTTCTGGAACAGACGTTCCATCACATTGTCAGCACTGGGGGAATAAAGCTGCTTGGAAAGCTGCTGGGTGATGGTACTGCCACCGCCGGCATTCTTCTGCATCAGGATACCGCGCTTCACTATGGCACGCGTCAGGGCGTAGGCATCAATGCCCGAATGTTCGGCAAAACGTACATCTTCCGTAGCTATCAAGGCGTTAATGATATTGGGCGACAAATCATTGTATCCCACAAACACGCGGTTTTCCTTACTATAGGAATAAGTACCCAATACTTTTCCGTCCTCGGAAAAGACTTCTGTGGCAAATTTGTAATTTGGATTTTCCAGGTCTTCCACCGGAGGCATATAGCCTATCCAGCCCTTGGCTATGGAAAAGAATATAAAGACACACACCAGCGAAATCAGTGCGATGAAAATCCATAGGATTTTGACGACTTTCCTTATCATGTTTCAGTTGCTAAAATCAAAGTTCAATAATAGGGCAAAGGTACGGAAATATATTAAACGCACCTATGCTTTCCCGTATCTTTTTCGACAAATAATCAGTATTTCACATTAGAAAACTCGTGTTTTTCATGCGTGTTTTTGCTCGTTTTTGGGCGATTTTTGCTTAAGAAACAGGATTTCCATTGATGTTTTTTTTAGTTTTTCTGCACTTAAACAGCTGCAATACAATACTGATACATAAAACGCAGATGCCATTTATACCTATAATTATATATCTAACAACAGCAACTACAAAAAAAAGTGCTGCTGTTGCCGATTCATACCCTTTGTAGATTTTGCAAAACAAATGCCGCACGGTTTGAAAAACAGCCCATATTTCGCAAAAAAACTTCCCCGCATATTTCCGTAGCCCGCATATTTTCCGTAACTTTACACTCTCGAAAAGTATAAATGAATTCAACGATATGGAAAACAGAAGTTTAGTCACCATTGCCGAGCATAGCCGGGAAAAAATCCTCTATATGCTCGAGATGGCGAAAGAATTTGAAGCCCATCCCAATCGGCATATATTGGACGGGAAAGTAGTTGCCACCTTATTTTTCGAGCCTTCCACCCGTACACGCCTCAGTTTCGAGACTGCCGCCAACCGGCTTGGAGCACGTGTCATCGGGTTCAGCGACCCAAAGGCCACCAGCTCATCCAAGGGCGAGACGCTGAAAGACACCATCAAGATGGTGAGCAACTATGCCGACATCATCGTGATGCGCCACCACCTCGAAGGAGCCGCACGCTATGCCAGTGAAGTCACCACCGTGCCCATTGTGAATGCAGGAGACGGTGCCAACCAGCACCCCTCACAGACCATGCTCGATCTCTATTCCATCTACAAGACACAAGGTACACTGGAGAACCTGAACATTTTTCTGGTCGGCGACTTGAAGTACGGCCGTACCGTCCACTCCCTGCTGATGGCCATGCGCCACTTCAACCCCACTTTCCACTTCATCGCTCCCGACGAGTTGCGGATGCCCGAAGAATACAAAATCTACTGCCGCGAGCACAACATCAAGTACGTGGAACATACGGACTTTACGGAAGAAATCATCGCAGACGCCGACATCCTCTACATGACCCGTGTGCAGCGCGAGCGCTTCACCGACCTTATGGAGTACGAGCGGGTGAAGAATGTCTACATCCTGCGCAACAAGATGCTGGAACATACCCGTCCCAACCTGCGCATTCTGCATCCGCTGCCCCGTGTCAACGAAATAGCCTATGATGTGGACGACAATCCCAAGGCATACTATTTCCAGCAGGCACAAAACGGACTGTATGCCCGTGAAGCTATTCTGTGCGATGTACTGGGCATCACACTGGATGAGGTGAAAAAGAGTAAAGGAGTAATTCAGTAGAATCGTCTAATAACTAATATTTCAAGATGTTAAGCGAAAAGAAACAGGAATTGCAGGTTGCTGCTCTGGAAAACGGCACTGTAATAGACCATATACCCTCCGAGAGACTGTTTACCGTAGTCTCCCTGCTCGGACTGGAACACATGAGCAACAATATCACCATCGGCTTCAACCTCAAGAGCAAGAAGCTGGGCACGAAAGGCATTATCAAGATTGCCGACAAGTTCTTCTGCGACGAAGAGATAAACCGTATCGCCGTGGTGGCTCCCAATGTAAAACTGAACATTATCCGCGACTACGAAGTGGTGGAGAAACGCGAAGTCCGCCTGCCCGACGAACTGCGCGGAATCGTGAAATGCGCCAACCCGAAGTGCATCACGAACAATGAGCCTATGCCTACGTTGTTTCATGTCGTGGATAAGGACAATTGCGTCATCAAATGCCACTACTGCGAAAAGGAGCAGACCAGAGAAGATATTGAGATTATATGAAAGAAGACTGGAAACCCGGAACCATGATTTATCCGCTGCCCGCCGTACTGGTGAGCTGCGGAAGCACTCCGGAGGAATATAACATTCTGACTATCGCATGGACGGGGACGATTTGTACGAACCCGCCCATGTGCTACATCTCCGTACGCCCCGAACGCCACTCCTACGACATCATCAAGCGGAATATGGAATTCGTCATCAACCTCACCACGAAAGACATGGCCCGTGCCACGGACTGGTGTGGCGTACGCTCCGGAAAGGACTACAACAAATTCGAGGAAATGCATCTGACACCCGGGAAAAGCACCGTAGTCAGCGCGCCTCTTATCGAGGAATCACCGCTTTGCATAGAATGCCGGGTAAAGGAGATTATGGCTCTCGGTTCGCACGACATGTTTATAGCAGATGTGGTAAATGTCCGTGCCGATACCCGTAATCTGAACCCTGAAACCGGCAAACTGGAACTGGCGGAAACGAATCCGCTGGTTTATGTGCACGGCGGATATTATGAGCTGGGGGAAAAGATAGGCAAGTTCGGATGGACGGTGGAGAAAAAGAAGTAATAATGCGATAAAGGTTTTAAGAGATGGAGCTGCGACGAATCCTGATGGGCTTATATCTGTTGGCCTTCCCCACCATGATGTGGGGACAGACTCCGATTGTGCCCGGTACTGCCGATGAAGAGCATTCCGGACACCGCAAGGAAACTCCGGTCAATTTCGGTTTCAAAGGCGGTTTCACCTCTTCCCTGTTCCTTGTGTCCCAGTTCAGCGTCAACGGAGTGCCCATCGACGAAGTGCAGAACAATTACAAGATAGGATATTTCGGTTCCCTTTTCATGCGGATAAACTTCGACCGCCACTTTCTGCAACCGGAAATATCCTACAACATCAACCGGTGCAACATCACCTTCGAGAAACCTCTGCCCGAAAACGCCGCATCAGGAGCCCTGCCGGAGGAAGCCTCCATTACATCGTCCATCCACAGTATAGACATCCCCGTCATCTACGGATACAACTTCGTCAAGGAGGGACCGTACAGCCTTGCCGTCTTTGGCGGACCCAAAGTGCGCTATATATGGGACCGGAAAAGCGACATCGACTTCGAGAATTTCGACCAGGTGAATATCCGTGAAAGGCTGCGTCCGCTCAATCTCAGCTTCACGGTCGGCGTATCCGTCACCATCTCACGCGTCTTTTTCGACTTCCGTTACGACATGGGGCTGCACAACATCTCCAAAAGTGTGACATACGATATTCCGGCCGACAACAACGCCGCAGACGAAAATACGAAAAACGAAATCCGTTTTCACCGCAGGGACAATGTGCTGAGTTTTTCTTTCGGAGTGTTCTTTTGACAGTAAATTTCTTCCTTTTCTTTCAATTTATTCATTTATTTCCCGTAAATTTGTGCGCTTAATAAGAGAACACAGATTTACCAAACTTATCTAATAAGCAGAATGAAAAGAGATGATTTAATTTTCGAACTTATCGAAAAAGAACACCAACGTCAGCTCAAAGGCATTGAACTGATTGCATCAGAGAACTTTGTAAGTGACCAAGTTATGCAGGCAATGGGCTCCTGCCTTACCAACAAGTATGCTGAAGGATACCCCGGCAAGCGTTACTATGGTGGCTGTGAGGTAGTGGATCAGAGTGAACAGATTGCCATCGACCGCCTGAAACAAATCTTCGGCGCAGAATGGGCCAACGTACAGCCGCACTCCGGTGCACAAGCTAATGCAGCCGTATTCCTCGCCGTGCTCAACCCGGGCGACAAATTCATGGGACTGAACCTTGCACACGGTGGTCACCTCTCCCATGGCTCCCTGGTCAACACTTCCGGTATTATCTATACTCCCTGCGAATACAATCTGAACCGGGAAACCGGACGCGTGGACTATGACCAGATGGAAGAAGTTGCCCTGCGCGAGAAACCCAAAATGATTATCGGCGGCGGTTCTGCTTATTCCCGCGAATGGGACTACAAGCGCATGCGCGAAATCGCGGACAAGATAGGTGCCATCCTGATGATTGACATGGCTCATCCTGCCGGACTGATTGCAGCCGGTGAACTGGATAACCCCGTGAAATACGCCCACATAGTGACCTCTACTACTCACAAGACTCTGCGTGGTCCTCGTGGTGGCGTTATCATGATGGGTAAGGACTTCCCCAATCCCTGGGGCAAGAAAACTCCGAAGGGAGAAATCAAGATGATGTCCCAGTTGCTGGATTCAGCCGTATTCCCCGGTATCCAAGGTGGTCCGCTGGAACATGTCATCGCAGCCAAAGCCGTTGCCTTCGGCGAAATCCTGCAACCGGAATGGAAAGAATATGCCAAGCAGGTGAAGAAAAATGCCGCTGTCCTGGCACAAGCCTTGATGGACCGTGGCTTCACTATTGTTTCCGGCGGTACGGACAACCACTCCATGCTGGTGGACCTGCGCAGCAAATATCCCGATTTGACCGGTAAGGTTGCCGAGAAAGCGTTGGTATCTGCCGACATCACCGTAAACAAAAACATGGTTCCGTTTGACAGCCGCTCGGCTTTCCAGACTTCCGGCATCCGTTTGGGTACTCCTGCCATCACAACCCGTGGTGCCAAGGAAGACCTGATGCTCGAAATTGCCGAGATGATTGAAACCGTTCTGTCCAACGTAGACAACGAACAAGTCATCGCAGAGGTACGTGCACGCGTCAATGCAAAGATGAAAGAATATCCTCTGTTTGCTTATTGATAAGCAAACAGCAATTAAGAATTAAAATTAAAGGCTGCGCGATGTTCGCTTTGAACTGCGCAGCCTTTATTCTTGCTTTTTAATTCTAAACGCGCTCCGCGCGTTTAGCTCAGCCCTTCTATATTTCCATCCACAATATCAATGTGTTCGGCTTGTGGTTTCTTTGGTAATCCCGGCATACGAAGAATTTCACCGGCGATGGCTACAATCATTTCCGCACCGTTGTTGACTACAATATCCTTGATATGGAATTCAAAGTTATTGACCGCACCATATATCTTCGGATCGGCAGAGAAGGAGTACTGCGTCTTGGCGATACAGACGGGGTAATGGCTGATACCCATCTGCTCTATCAGTTTGATAACCTTGCGGGAATGGAGACTGTAAGTCACTACACTTGCTCCGTAGAGGTTGCAGGCTACCTTTTCGATTTTGCGTTCCACGCAATCGTTCTCCTCGTAAGTGAAGGTCAGCGGCTCGGATGGTTTGTTCTCAATAGTATCTACTACCAGATTGGCAAGGTCAACGGCTCCCTCTCCTCCTTTGGCAAAGGCGTTGTTCACGGCAAAACCTACCTCGAGCTTTTCTTCGCAATGGCGGCGGATAGCTTCCACCTCCTCGTCCGTATCACTGGCAAAACGGTTGAATGCCACGATGACCTGCTGACCGAATGAACGCAAATTGCGTACATGCTTGTCCAGATTGCCGAAGCCCTCTTTCAGTCCTTCCATATTGGGTTCCTTGATGCGGTCCAGACTGACGCCGCCATGCATCTTCAATCCTTGTGCGGTAGCAACGATTATCGTCAACTTGGGTTGTAGGCCGCTCTTGCGGCACTTGATGTTGTAGAACTTCTCCGCACCCAGGTCAGCCCCGAAGCCGGCTTCCGTCACTACATAATCGCCGAATGTCATGGCCATTTTTGTGGCAAGAATGGAGTTGCAACCATGGGCAATATTTGCGAACGGTCCTCCATGAACAAAAGCGGCAGTACCTTCGGTAGTCTGCACCAAGTTGGGATTGATGGCATCTTTCAGCAGAACAGTAATGGCACCGGCTACTCCTAACTCTTTCACAGTGAATGGAGTACCATCAAAACGAAATCCCAAGATAATGTTCTCGATGCGACGGCGGAGGTCATCAAGGTCTGTTGCCAAGCAAAGAATGGCCATAATTTCAGAAGCCGGAGTAATGTCGAAGCCCGACTCCTCGGTAATGCCGTTAGTGCTCGGACCCAATCCGGTGACAATACTGCGCAAGGAACGGTCGTTTACATCGAGTACACGCCGCCAGATGATTTCTTTCAGTCCGAAGCCGTCCGCCTGATGTTGGTACAAATAATTGTCGAGTAATGCGGAAATCATGTTGTGTGCCGAAGTAATGGCGTGAAAGTCGCCCGTAAAGTGCAGGTTTATCTTCTCCATGGGAAGCACCTGGGCATATCCTCCGCCGGCAGCACCGCCTTTCATGCCGAAACAAGGACCCAAAGAGGGTTCGCGCAGAGCGACAATTGCCTTTTTGCCTATCTTGTTCAGTCCCAGTGCCAGACCGATGGATACGGTTGTTTTACCGATACCCGCCTTTGTCGCAGTAATTGCCGTCACCAGTATCAGATTACTTTTCTTCACCTTCTCTTCATCAATCAGATGAGTGGGAATCTTGGCTATGTATCGTCCATAGTTCTCTACCTCGTCACGCGGGATATCCACACTTTCGGCAACCTGCTTTATCTTCTTCAGCTCTATGCTGCGGGCTATTTCAATGTCCGATTTCATACAGAGTCTTTTCTTTAAATAACAACTTTAATGTTTTGAAAGTTGCAAAAGTACATTTTTTGTAGCAAACCACATCAAGGTAGAAATACTTTTATTACATTTGCAAGAGACAAAAACATGGTTCATCTTATGAATAAATCTGAATTGGATGTTACTTATTTCATCTCGTTCTGCATAGAGCAGTATAAAAAGAAGAACTCTATGCAGGGAAGGGAGGTAATGGAGTTGTTTGACAGATACGGAGTGTTACAATAGAGGCACTAACCTATCTCAATTATATTAAAGCAGAGGAGGTATACTATGAATAGAAAAATTACAGACAATAACCTATATTTATTGCTACCCTCCAAAGTCAGTCTGTTCAATTGCTTGAAAAGGAAAACACCAAATATTGGCATTACGGTCCTGTCGCATTGTATGAAAGTTTCATTAGAGAACGGGAATAATTTGATTATCATTCCATCAGTTTTCCCAGTTTCTCCAACAAACTGCCTTTCCCGTAACCGGACCACATCTCTACAACCTCTCCCTCCGGAGATAAAAACACATAGCGGGGAATGGAGCCTGCGCTATACTTGGCATACAATCCGTGATTGCCTTTCAAGTCATTCAAGTTCCACCAACTGATGGCATGATGGCGCGAAGCTATCTCCCAATTTGTTTTGTCATCAATGCTTATACTTACTACCTCCAAACGGTCTTTATACTTTTGGCTGATTTCCTTCATCTCCGGCAAAGCCTTGAGGCAAGGACCGCAACCACGGCTCCAGAAATCTATCAGCACCGCTTTCCCCTTGAAATCGGACAAGCGGTGTACGTTTCCTTGCAAGTCAAACAAGTCACCATCCGCAGCTTGCTCTTGGGTAGCAACCGTCTGGGCAGGAAATAGATATGCCCGGATATCCAGAGCTTCCGGTGTCTCGCGCTGTTCATCGGTAAGTCTGGCATATAACTCCTCTACTTCTTTGCGATAGGGATATCCCTTGGTGTACCTCACCCCTATCGCCAGACTTTTCAGTTTATCCATCCATACCTCCTCTATCGGCAACTGCTTCATGCGGGCTATAACATTGGAATCTATGCGGATATCCAAATCATTTTCTACTTTCTCCAAGCTGTCACGTAGAGCAACGACCTTTGCCAACACCTCCTTATCATCCGGTTTCCGGGGATATTTGCGCATCAATCGCATGTGCTCCATTCTATTCTCCTGATTATGGTTCCATAAATCCCGTGAATCGTTTACAAAAAGCTGCCATATCTTCTGTTGCGGCATTTCACTTTCCACCTGCCAGGTGTAGATGTTCATATCCTCGCCCGTCAAGCGGATATGGGAACCTTCCTTAGCCCAAAGGGACAATCCCATACTATACAGATTACCGTCACGAATCATCAAACTCAAACGTTCTGTATCTGTTTTAGAGATAGGTATTTCAAAACGAAAACTGTCTCCCTGAAGGGTATCTGTTGCAATACTGTTTCCCACGTCTCCTTCCATCCGAAATAGATTCAGGCAGACTCCTTGCTTCACATTCTTTACTTTTCCTTCAATGACACAAGTACCTTGCGCCTGCATACAAACGCTTACTAATAACAGAAATACAGCGCTTACTACCTTCCTGCAGTTCATATCCTTTATCGATTTTGATTAACAATGAACAATGATACTAAGAATAAAAGGAATTACGAAAATATCGTAATCCCTTTTATTCATATTTAACATCGACCTTTTTTATTGTAACTATTCAGCGAATAATTACTTTTTATTTGAACCGCGACGTATCCACCGCCTCCCGTTGCTTCTCCTTATATCCTCCGAATTTATAGGTAAACGATACGCCGAATTCGCGGAAGCATGAGTAATGATTCGTCACATTCTGCGTCTTGAAACGAATGCGGGGAGAAATCTGTCCCGTCTCAAAAATATCGTTGCAGTAGAGGTTGAGGATGGCTTTGTTCTTGGCAAAGCCGTAGCGCAGGGCAATATTCACATTGCCCGACGTAGGCAGGTCGTAAATGCCCTGAATGGCTTTACTATGCACAAAGCCGGTCACCGTCAGCTTCAAGTCGGGTTTGGTGGAGAGAGTAAAAGTATTGCTCATCTGGGCAATGCCATAGCATTGCTTTCTGTCGAAAGGAATATCCCAGAAATCACCATCCTTTTCGCGGTGCCACAAGCCTATGAGGGTAAGGCGAGAATTCAACCAATCCTTCACCTTAAATGGGATAGAGGCTTGTATTCCTGCTTGTTGCTGATAATCAAAATTGAGTGTCTTGTAGATTTCAACCAGACGTTCGGAGGATTGGTAGAGTGTCTGTACAGAGTAGTCCTTGGTGTGGTTGAACCAGGCGCTGAAGATGTATTTGCTCTTCAAAATATAGGTCATTTTCAGCTCATACTCTTGTGCCGGTTTCAGCAACGGATTACCATGCAGCTCAGAGTATCCACCGCCGATGTAAGAGACGGCATCCTGCACCGCCCAGTAGTCGGGATAGTCCTTGTCGCTGCTCAGAGAGAGCTGAAGGATATGTCCCGGTGCCGACATATAGTTCAAGTTGACGATGGGATACCAGTCCCACTGGTTCCAGACGGGAGTCTTGTAATGCTCCACAGCCAGGGAAGCGTCCAAAGCGAGTTTGTCGCCGAAACTCTTGCTGAAACCTGCATAGATATTCCAGGTCTGTTCGCGGCGGCGGGACTTCATATTGCTTAAGGCATCTGAGGAGGTCAGTTGTTCGCCGGTTTCGGGGTCGTAATAATATTGGTAGCTGTTGTCGATGCTGGTAGTATAGATGGCTCCGTAATTCAAATCCCAACCTTTTCCCAGACTATGCTCCTGGGCCAGAAAGAATTTCCATCGGTTGATGCGTTGGCAATCTTCGGTGTAGAAGTCAAGTTCCTCATCCTGCATGCGGCTATGCAGCAACTGGTCGGACGGGGAACGGTAGTAGGTCAGTTCGGCACCGGCTTTGAGGCCGAAAGGGGTACGATAGTCCAGACGGCCGTTGTGCAGCCAGTCAGTGCTATTGCCATGAGTTGTGGACACCTGCGTGCCCGTCACGCCCTTCCAGTTGTGGGAGGTGGAATAGCCACCGTTATAGACGAAACTCAGCTGATGGTCCTTGGCGATGTTATAGTCCGCCCCTACCCTGAAATTATGGGTATGGCTGCGGCCACGGCCCACCTCATCTGTTGTCATGGGGTGAACCGAGCCGTCTGCCAGGGTGTGCACAGCCTCTTTGTCGGTAGTAGAGTAGCCCCGGCCATGGCTGTGCGAGTAAAGAAAATCTGCTGAGAATTTATTTTTGCTGAAGAGCAGGCTGGCGCGTTCCTCAAAGCCTTCGTTATGCTTCTGGCGATACTTGGCATAGAGTTCGCCTTGCCAGGAGCCGGGGCCGCCTGCCGATTGTTTCAGGGTGATATTGATCAGTGCGCCACGCACCTGGTAGCGTGCAGGGGCGTTGTACATCACTTCCGCCTTCTCTATGCGGCTGGCAGGGATGCTGCGCAGCAAGGAATAGAGCTGCTCTGTGCTGAGGGTGGTTACTTTGCCGTCCAGGATAACGGTGACTCCCTGGCCTGCCAACTGCAGCCCGCCATTCATCTCGATGACGCCGGGAAGCTCTTTCACGGCATCGTAGGCATTGTCTACAGGGAGGTTCCGGATAAGGCGGGGCAGGTCGTACACCAGCTTGCCTTGCGCTGCCTTAACGATGGGGCGTTCACCGGTAATCATCACTTCCGGCAAGGTCTGATAAAGACTGTCCAGACGGGCATCGGTCGTGATAAGGCTGTCGGCGCTGAGGATGCGGTTGTCGTCCGCACCGGAGGTGGTTGCAGTACCGTTATTCTCTTGTGCCGAAAGGCTGATGCTCAAAGCACAGCATACAATAGGGAGTAAATAGAATCGTTTCATGTTCTTCTTTTTATTTATGTTTATATTCTTCTTCTGCAAATCTTCGTCTGCAAAGTACGGCAGAATCAGCAGAAACTTGTGTTATCAGCGGCTTACCAAGTGTTATCCAGTGTTATCGGGAGTGTTATTTAGTCTTATCGGATGATAGGTTTCACAATATTAATCTTACCTTTGTATGTATAAAAGTAACCGGAAACAAACATGAAACTGCCATTCAAATATATTGCCATACTTGTCATCGTCTCCCTGGCCGGTATCTTCGCCTACCAAGCCTACTGGCTGACGGGGCTCTACCATACCATGCACAGCGAAATGGAAAGGGACATCACCGAAGCCATGCGCATGAGCGACTATAACGAAATGATGATACGCGTGGATAAAATGAAGCAGGACGACATCAACCACGGTGAAGTCAGCGTATCAGCCGGATACAGCGATGACGGAAAATCATTTGTCCGTAGCAGTACCACCATCTCCCGTGAAGATTCTTTGGACAACGCTACCCTGCACGAAACCTTCATGCCCAAAGGAGACAGTGTTTACGTGACCCACCCGAACGATTCAACCCGCGTAGAAGTCAGTGTCAGGAAGAACGTTCCTTTGCTCACCAAAGAGGACAGTGTGCTTTTCATCGACCAGTACAGGGAAACGGATAAAGTCCGTTGGATGTCTGCCGATTCTGCCCGAGAGCCTCTGGAAGAAGCAGTCAGGGACTCAGACAGCTCTCCCCAATCCGCATTGAGTGCCAAAGAGAGACTGGATGTGATTTTGCGCGACCAAAACAGTATGCTGGAACTCGCCACCTACTTCCAGCGCGGACTGCATTCGGGACTGGACATCATTTCCGACCCCGACGTAGTGCTTTATGACAGCCTGCTGACTTCATTCCTGCACGACCGTAACATCAATCTTCCCCATAGGCTGCTACATCTTCACAAAGGCAGCAAATGGGACTCTACCATTCTCTATATAGATACATTGGTAAACATCGGTACCCCCGGCTATGTGCCTACCTCAAAAGCCGTGGAATATAATTATTCTTTCGACATCAATACAAATCAAAGCTACCGTCTCATCATGGAACCGGCCGGCATGTTGGTCTTGCGACAGATGTCGGGCATTCTCACCACATCATTCGTTATTCTGATCGTACTCGCTTTCTCCTTCTGGTTCTTGATACGCACCATCCTGAAACAGAAGACACTGGAAGAGATGAAGAGCGATTTCACCAACAACATCACCCACGAACTGAAAACCCCCATCGCCGTAGCATATGCCGCCAACGACGCTCTGCTCAACTTCAACCAAGCGGAGGAAAAGGCCCAACGCGACAAATACCTGCGTATCTGCCAGGAACAGCTTCAGCGCCTCAGTGGACTGGTTGAACAGATACTTTCCATGAGTATGGAACGCCGCAGGACTTTCCGCCTGCACCCGGAGGAGTTTGCAATACGTGATATTCTGGAAACGCTCATCGAACAACACAAGCTGAAAGCGGAAAGCTCCGTCCATATATCGGTGGACATCGAACCGGAAGATCTGAGCGTACTTGCCGACCGTACGCATTTCAGCAACATCATCAGCAACCTGATAGACAACGCCATCAAATATTCGCATGGAGAAGCCGAAGTGACCATCCATTGCCGCAAGGTAACCGTCGAAGGGCAGAATGAACAGACTGAAATCTCCGTCAGCGACCACGGTATCGGTATTGCTCCCGAGAAGCAGAAGCACATCTTCGACAAATTCTACCGCGTACCCACGGGTAATCTGCACGATGTGAAAGGCTATGGGCTGGGATTGTTCTATGTGAAGACCATGATAGAGAAGCATGGTGGCAGCGTATCGGTAAAGAGTGAGTTGGGAAAAGGAAGTACCTTTACGATAAGGATATGATAACATTATTTGTTAAGGAGCTTTACATTACTTGTAACAAAAGCGACAATTATGGAAAAGATAACCGTACTTCTGGTTGAGGACGAACAGACCCTCGCCATGATTATCAAGGACACATTGGAAGGGCAGAACTTCATCATCCACACCGCAGCAGACGGTGAAGAGGGATTGCGCAAGTTCTTCGACCTCCACCCCGACGTGCTGGTGGCAGACGTGATGATGCCCCGCATGGACGGCTTTGAAATGGTGCGCCGCATCCGGCAGACCGACAAACAGACCCCGGTACTGTTCCTTACCGCCCGCTCCGCCATCAACGATGTGGTGGAAGGGTTTGAGCTGGGTGCCAACGACTACCTGAAAAAGCCTTTTGGAATGCAGGAACTCATTATCCGCATAAAGGCCCTGGTAGGCAAAGCTTTCTCCTTTACAGAAGAAAAGCCCAAAGAAACTACCGTTTTTGAAATCGGTGACTACCGTTTCAATTCCGTCACTCAACGACTTGCTTTTGCAGGCAGCACCCCGACTTCACCTAACGCGGATACGGAAGTGGAACTCTCCCACCGCGAGTCCGAAATACTGAAACGCCTTTGCGAGAACCGCAACCAGGTGGTCAACACCCAGAACGTATTGCTCGACCTCTGGGGAGACGACAGCTTCTTCAACTCCCGCAGCCTGCATGTGTTCATCACCAAACTGCGGCATAAACTGGCCGGAGACGAGCGCATCCGTATCGTCAATGTGCGGGGAATAGGATATAAACTAATAGTGAACTAAACTAAAACTAAACTACTATTTATGAGAAAGTTATTATTCATCACTTTTATCTGTTCCTCACTCTGCGCCTATGCACAGAGCGAGATTCCGGAAGACACAATAAAGAACCGGCCTCCCGTAAAGAAAGAGCAGATTCCCTTTTCTCCAAAAGAGAACAAGCGTACGGGCCTTGATGAAAGCCAGCCCCAACAAAGTCTGCAGGGCGAACAGCAGGAAGAGATAAATCTCCATCTCCCTCCCTCCGACTATGTGGAGCCCCTGCCCTGGACGGACATGAAGAAGATACACTTTCAGAAGAACATCTTTGAATGGGACTTCCAGCGTTTCGCCGATTTCCTGCTCTCGCCGGAAGTCGTACTGACGATGTACGGCAGCCATAACACCTATCCTGCAATGGGCTCCATCATGCAGGCTGGCGCAGGAATTACTTATTACAGTCCCGACGGACATTGGGAACTGAGCGGCGGAGTGTATGCCGCCCACTATTCCATCTCTACCCCCTCCTCCATTGCCGGCGCCCGGTATGCCAAAAGGGATGCCCCCCGGGGTACCCAATGGGACGTAGGTTACAATGCCTCCGTATCCTACCGCATCAATCCCTACATGCGCCTGCATGCCTTCGGCCAGTATTCGGGCTACGGGAGAAGCAACTCCTTTCATGGATATATGAACCCGATGTATCCGCAAAGCGGTTATGGCATGGTACTGGAACTGAAAGTGACGGACTGGCTCGACCTCAACGGAGGCCTGGAACGGAGCTACGACCCCACCAAAATGAAATGGGTGACTTCGCCCGTCTTCGCCCCTACCATTCGTATAAAGAAATAGAAATAATACAAAGATATTTCCGGAAATAGAGGGAAACGAGTATCTTTGTTCAGTCCGCCCCTATGCGGCAGACAGCAACTGAAATTGTGAACAAAGAACTATGAAACGAATCTTCTTCTGCATCATCATTTTACTTGCAGGCATGTCATCCGTCAGCGCACAGAGCGAGATGCCTGCCGATACGGTACGTACTGCAGTACATGGCGAAGCGTCTCCCGAAGGCATGTCTCCGTCTGAAAAGGAGCTTCTGCCGGGCGTGAAGAATTACGACGGCTTCCTGCTGGATATGGGGCTGATGAATCTGTCTGCCCCCACTCTTCCCAAATTCACTTTGGAGATACCGGATGCCAGCAAGGACTACAGCCGCATCTTCCGGTTGAACCCGAACGTGACTTATTCACAAGGCCTTTCGAACATATTCTCACTCAGCAACTCCCGGTATTTCAGTTCGAATCCCTTCGGACTGACGGGCTTCTGGGGCTCTACTGACAACCTGCAAATGGGAAGTTTCACTTTGAAGAACGGCATGCGCATCCATACGTACGGCGAATATGACAAGGACGGCTGGAAAGTGCCCAACCCTTCCGCACTGCCTTGGGAAAAGAACAATTTCAAAGGGGCGTTCGAGCTGAAATCAGCCAACGGAGCCTTTGGCATACGCATCGAGGTACAGCAAGGCAGGCATGTGCCCTATTGATGCCCACACCATTTAACAACCAAAGTCAATGGCAAGAAAGAAAATACTGGTGATAGGTGCCAACGGTTTTACCGGCAGGCGCATCCTGGATGATTTGTCCCGCAACTTGTCTTATCAGACAACGGGCTGTTCCCTGCACGACGACATCTGTCCCCATTCGGGCAACTATCGCTTTATCCGCACGGATATATGCAACCGCCAGGCGGTGGAAAAGCTTTTCCAGGAAGTACAGCCGGATGTTGTAATCAATACCTCCGCCCTCTCCGTCCCCGATTATTGCGAAACGCACCATGCAGAAGCGGATGCCGTCAACATCACTGCCGTAGAGCACCTGGCAGAATGCTGTGAGACGGGAGGCAGCCGTTTTATCCATCTTTCCACCGACTTCGTTTTCGGTGGTGATACGGACCGACCCTATACAGAGGAGGATATTCCCGCTCCCGTTAATTATTACGGCTACACCAAACTGGAAGGTGAGAAACGTATCGCTGCCGTTTGCAAGGATTATGCCATCGTGCGTGTAGTGGTGGTGTACGGTGCCTCCCTGCCCGGACAGCATGGCAATGTGCTTCAACTGGTGGCAAACAGATTAAGGAGCAATGAGGAAGTGTTCGTCGTGTCCGACCAATGGCGTACGCCCACCTTCGTGGGAGACGTGTCGCAAGGAGTGGAGAAGCTGATAAGTCATCCGCAAAACGGTATCTATCATCTCTGTGGCAGCGAGTGCCTGACCATTGCAGACATCGCTTATCGGGTAGCGGACGTATTGGGACTGAATCGCTCGCTCATCCGTCCCGTCACTACGAAGGAGATGAATGAAAAGACGCCACGTCCCCGTTTCAGCGGGCTGAGTATAGAAAAGGCACGCCGGGAACTGGGATATCGACCGCATACGCTGAAGGAAGGAATAAAGCTGATGTTCGGATAGTAAATAATGCAAGTTCGGATGGCAGCAGATTCGACTACAGCAACTCCGGCTCTGCCAGTCCTTTCTCTTTGCGATACACACGTACCATCTCCAGAATCACATCTCCATATTTCTCCACCCCTTTCTTTCCGAAATACGGAATGCGTACAAGCATGGCCTTATCCGAAGGAAGCAGATTGCTGATACCCAGAATTGCCTTCTGCTGAATGACGGTATATACGGGCAACCCTAATGCGGAAGCTTCTGCATTGCGCCATGCCACCAAGCGGTTGTAAAGTTCCGGATGCAACACATCCGTGGGTACTTCAACAGCTGCAGCATCGCGTTTCCGCTCACGCGGACGTTTCTCTTTATCAGCCTGCTTACTGCTTCCCTGCCCTTCTTTGGCAGCAGCACTTCTCCCTTTGCCTTTACCCTTCTGCGAAGCCGAATCGTCAATGGAAAGCAGTGCTTTCTGCTTCAAGTATCCTGCCACATGGAAACCATTCTCCAGTACATAATCCAGCAAATCAGTCTTCAAGTCAAACATTGCCTCCAGTTCCTCCATGGCATCCCGGAGCTTCTTCTTCAACTCTTTATTGTCGGAAGTTACCGTACTCGCCATCACCGCATCCAGCGGTTGCAACTGCTCTTGAAAATAAGTGGCGGCAGAGTGTATGCGCCCCTGCAAAGTCGGGTCGGCTGCATAGTCCTGCGCAGTATCAATCAGACGGGTATACTGGATACCGAACTTCTGGGCCACTTTCGTCACTTTGTCGTGAAAACGTTCCACTTCCTCCTTGCAGGCTGCGAGTTGCTTGGGAAAGAGCTTGTACAAGTGCTCGTCTATCAGCCGCACATACCGCCGCAAAGCCTGCTCCATGGGCTGGAAATCGAACAAGCCCGACAGCAGTTCCAGGAAATAGGTCTGCTGCAAGGAACGGAAGCGTTTCTCGTCCGGCTCGTTTCTCCGTGCCTCCATCGTGAAGGTTTCCACTGCATTGTCATTGATTATGGCTCTTGCAGAAAGCGGGGCACTGAGCACCACTCCCTCCAATGTCTTGCAGCGGCTCAGGGCCACATACGTCTGCCCATGCGCAAAGGAGGCGCTGGCATCAATCACGGCACGTTCAAACGTCAGTCCCTGGCTTTTGTGGATGGTAATTGCCCAAGCCAGTTTCAACGGATACTGCCGGAATGTTCCTTCAATATCTTCTGTAATCTCCTTGGTTTCCTCATCAAGCACATACTTGGCATTCGTCCACTCTTCCTCCTGAAGTAAGAAGGTAGCGTCGCTTCCCTTGCTGCGCACTTCAATTCCATCTGCCGACACGGCTGTCACCTCTCCAATCATGCCATTGTAGTAACGGTGTTCGCCGGAGGTGTCGTTCTTCACAAACATTACCTGGGCACCGCGTTTCAGTTCCAGCACCTCATCCGTAGGATAGGAATATTCGGGAAACTTTCCGTCAATCTTGGCGCGAAAGGCATACGAGCGTCCCGGAAGTTGTTCCAGCTCATGGTCATTAATCCGTTGGGCCTGATAATTGTGGGTCACCAGGCGGATGTATCCTTCTTCTTTATCAGGTACGAAATTGGGAATATACCGGCGGTTCAAGGCTTCCAGCACTTGTCCGTCACAACGGTTTTCGCGAATGCGGTTCAGTAATTCAAGAAAAGTCCCATCGTTCTGCCGATAGACTTTCTTTAGCTCTATGGTGCAATATTCCGTCTGCTTCAAGGCCTGGCTGGAAAAGAAATAGGGCGTGTCATAGTATTTGCGCAGCATCTGCCACTCATCGTCTTTCACTACGGGAGCAAGCTGCTGAAGGTCGCCAATCATCAGCAACTGCACGCCGCCAAAAGGTTTGTTCCGGTCGCGGAACCGCCTCAAGACGGCATCCACCGAATCGAGCAAGTCGGCACGGACCATACTGATTTCATCGATGACCAATAAATCTATACTGCGTATAATGTTGATTTTCTCTTTCCCGTAACGGAAACGGTAAGATGCTTTGCCATCCGCGCTGAATGAGCTTTCGGGCACATAAGGAGCGAAAGGTACTTGAAAAAAGGAGTGGATGGTGACACCGCCTGCATTGATAGCGGCAATTCCCGTCGGCGCAAGTACAATCATCCGTTTCGGACTCTCTGCCTTCAGTCTTCGCAGGAAAGTTGTCTTACCGGTACCTGCCTTGCCGGTCAAAAAAAGATGAGTGCCTGTGTTTTCAATGAATTGCCATGCAAGCGCTATTTCGGGATTATTCTCCATGGATATGTTTATTATTCAACCAATCCGCTCTCTCTCAGAATGATACGGATTTCATCAGTAGCCATATATGATAATAGGACAAAGATAGCGGTTATTTCGTTATCCTTGTCCTTATTATTCCATTTATTTGTACCCATCCTGAGAAAGCCCTTTACGGGGCAATCCGGACTATTTCAAGCTACCGCCGATAATATCGAGCAGCTCATTCGTAATGGCCTGCTGACGGCTCTTGTTATACTGTTTCGTCAAATCCTGAATCAGCTCATTGGCATTGTCTGTCGCCGTCTGCATGGCAAGCATACGGGCAGCATGTTCCGAAGTATTGGAATCGAGAAGCACGGTAAATATCTTCTGACTCAACACTTTTGGCAGAAGTTCCGCTATCAACTCGCCGACGGAAGGTTCCACAATGTAATCATTATTGAAACTGCGGGCATCTTCCGGTACATCTTCTGCCGCCTCCTGCGCCACTTGCGTCAGGTCAATGGGCAGATAATTCTCGCGAAGCAGCACCTGCGAACCCATCGATTTGAAGTGGTGGTAAATCAGCTCCACATGGTCAATTTGCTTTTCCACAAACTCATGCATCAGCTTCTCCGCCAGCTCATACGCTTCAACGTACGAAGGCTTGTCTGCCATCAACTGATAGCTGCCTTGCGGCACATATCCCATTTTCTTGACAGCTTCCTCCACCTTTCTCCCAACGGGATATATCAGAATATTCTCCTTGCCCAGCGACTGGTAACCTTCCAAAGTCCGTTCCAGCATCTTCGCCACATTCGAGTTGAATGCACCGCACAAGGAACTATTGGACGAAAACGCCACGACCGCTACCCTCGTCACGGGCCTTTTCTCGGTATAGGGCGACTCGAAGGAAGCATCCGTACGCAGAAAGTTCGTCAGAATCTCATTCAGCTTCCGTTGATAAGGCAGCATATTCTCAATCCGCCCCTGCGCCTTGTGCAGTTTGGCAGATGCCACCATCTTCATCGCCGATGTTATCTGGCGTGTACTCTTGACGGAGCTTATTCTATTTTTTACCTCTTTCAGTGAAGCCATATATCTATTTACGATTTACAATGTACAATGTACAATTTGCCATGCGGGTTATGGCGCAGCTAAATTGTAAATTGTAAATTGTCTAATTGTACATTACATGAATTGCCTTGCAACCGCCTCTGCCGTCTCCTCAATCTTTTTGCAGACATCGTCGTTGATGACACCTGTCTTTAAAACGTCGAGTACCTCCATGCGATAGTTCATCTCAAGAGACTCAAGGAAGTTGCGTTCAAACTCGCTGACCTTGTCCAAAGGAATATCCCTCAACAAGCCGTGTGTGCCGCAATAAAGAATGGCAATCTGCTTTTCTACCGGCATCGGACTGTATTGGGGCTGTACCAGCAGGCGCGTATTCTTCTGTCCCTTGTCGATGGTCAATGCCGTCACGGGGTCCATATCACCACTGAACTTGGTAAATGCTTCCAGCTCACGGTACTGTGCCTGGTCAATCTTCAATGTACCTGCCACCTTCTTCATCGCCTTGACTTGGGCATTGCCACCCACACGGCTCACGGAGATACCCACGTCAATGGCCGGACGGTTACCCTGGTTGAAGAGATTCGTATCAAGGAATATCTGCCCGTCAGTGATTGAAATCACATTCGTTGGGATATAGGCGGACACGTCTCCTGCCTGAGTTTCGATAATGGGCAATGCAGTCAGCGAACCACCACCTTTCACCTTGCCTTTCAGACTATCCGGCAGGTCGTTCATCTCGCGTGCCACTTCCTCCTGGCTGATAATCTTCGCCGCACGTTCCAGCAAACGGGAGTGCAGATAGAAGATATCACCCGGATAGGCCTCACGTCCTGACGGACGGCGCAGAATCAGAGACACTTCACGATAGGCCACCGCCTGCTTGGACAAGTCGTCATAGACCACCAGCGCATGACGGCCGGTATCACGGAAATACTCTCCGATGGCAGCCCCTGCAAAGGGAGCGTAATACTGCAATGCAGCCGGGTCTCCCGCCGTAGCAGCCACCACAATGGTATAGTCCATCGCACCGTATTGGTGCAGGGTATTCACAATAGAAGCTACGGTAGAACCTTTCTGGCCAATGGCTACATAAATGCAATATACCGGATCACCTGCTTCAAAATTGGCACGCTGGTTGATGATGGTATCGATGGCAATGGCTGTCTTACCGGTCTGGCGGTCACCGATAATCAGCTCACGCTGTCCGCGACCAATAGGTATCATGGCGTCCACAGCCTTCAGACCGGTCTGAAGCGGCTGATTCACCGGCTGGCGGAAGATGACTCCCGGTGCCTTACGTTCCAACGGCATTTCATAAAGTTCTCCGCCTATCAGTCCTTTGCCATCAAGCGGCGCACCCAGAGGGTCTATTACACGGCCCAGCATACCCTCTCCCACCATGATGGAAGCAATACGCTTGGTACGCTTTACAATGAAGCCTTCCTTGATTTTATCCGTAGGGCCAAGCAACACAGCACCCACATTATCCTCTTCGAGGTTCATCACAATGGCCTTGATGCCGTTGTCGAACTCCAACAACTCGTTGGCTTCGGCATTGCGCAACCCATAGATACGGGCTACACCGTCACTGACTTGCAGTACCGTGCCAATCTCGTCCAACTGTACGCGGGTGTCAATCCCTTCCAGTTGCTTGCGGAGAATATCGGAGACTTCGCTTACTTTTATATTTTCAGACAACATCTTAGTATTTACTATTTTACGATTTACTATTTACTATTTGAAAGAACCCGAATCATATACCGTTTTGACCTCTACAACTTACGCATCACAAGACTATTAAATAGTAAATTGTAAATTGTCAAATCGTAAATCATACGATCCTTCTATTCTTATCAATAAACTGCTGTTTCACTTTCTTAAGCTGCGTAGCAATACTGGCATCCAGACGGAAGTCGTTGATGTCGAAGATAAAACCACCTTCAATGGAGGGATCCACTTCAGTCTGCAGCTCCATGCTGGCATGCAGCAGGGTGGAAGCACTGTTATGGATACGCTCCCGCACTTCCTGGCTGACGGGAACGGCTGTTATCAGCTTTCCTACACCGATATGCTTGTCTTTCCGGTACAAATCCA
This sequence comes from Bacteroides sp. A1C1, assembly GCF_004328515.1. Lineage (NCBI taxonomy): Bacteria > Pseudomonadati > Bacteroidota > Bacteroidia > Bacteroidales > Bacteroidaceae > Bacteroides > Bacteroides sp. A1C1. The sequence continues at coordinate 4,315,619 of NZ_CP036491.1, read as the reverse complement.
GAAAACTCAGGCAGATGTACTGGAGAAAGTTTTCCCGCCGGTTCTTCAACACCAAGGTCATGAAACGCGCAAACTCACGGCCCGCAGGAGCATCCCCCACAGCAGCGGTACAGATAAGTGCGAACTTCTCACGTATCGTCAGGATGGGGTTTTCCAATGCCATGCACAAATCCGGATGTTTCCTGAAGCTACGGGCAAGCATACAAAACTCCTTGTACAGAGTATCTTCTACCCCCATACTCTTGGCATATTCCATCAATGCTTTCGCATAACGCATCGAAACGATTCCTATATCCATTTCTTTGAGAATTAATTGTTTCTACTTGCGGCCAGCACTTCATCCAGCATCCGGTCTATCATCTCCATCTGCTCATGTTTCTCGTCCAGATTCTTGCGGATAATTTTCTCAGCTATATCTACGGACAAGACTGCCACCTGGCGGCGAATATCGCGGATGGCCTCTTCCTTCTCTTGCTGTATCTGCTTTTTAACTTCGTCCAGCTCCTTCTGCGCGGCGGCTTCCGCCTGCTTGCGTGCTTCGACGATAATCTTGTCACGCTCATGCATCGCCTCCCGCAGAATGCGTCCTTGTTCTTTGTTGGCAGCAGCAATCAACGCTTCACTCTCCTCTTTCAGTTTGGAGAGCTGGGCATTTGCTTCGCGTGCCACTTCCAAAGACTGGTCGATGTAGGTCTTGCGACCTTCCACCATCTTGGTGATAACGGGAAAACCGTACTTGGCAAGCACCACAAACACCACACCGAATGAAAGAAGCATCCAGAACAGCAGACCACTATCGGGTAATAACAATGACATAATTTTATTTACGATTTGACAATTTACGATTTACAATTTGGCTGCGCGGTGATGCTGCACGGACAAATTGTAAATCGTAAATGGTAGATTGTACATTATAAAAAGAACACCAATAAACACACAACTACTGCCAACAAAGCAACACCTTCAATCAAGGCAGCGGCAATAATCATGTTCATACGGATATCTCCGGATGCTTCCGGCTGACGGGCAATGGCCTCCATGGCAGAACCGCCGATTTTACCGATACCTACACCAGCACCAATAACAGCCAGACCAGCACCAATGGCTGCACCCAGTTTACTAACTCCCACACCTGCCGCAGCAGCTTGCAATAATACAGATAGTAACATAACTTTCAGTTTTTAAATGGTTATTTTTATTAATATTTATATTCCCAATAATCGTATCATTTCACCGCCTTCTCCTTATGCTCTTCCTGCGCCAGACCGATGAACACGGCTGACAGCATGGTGAACACATATGCCTGGATAAAGGCAACCAACAATTCAAGTGCATTCATAAAGATATTGAACAGCACCGAGGCCACGGTAAGCGTTCCGTTCAAAGCAGGTCCCATACTGGCCGAGATGAATATCAGGCAGGTAAGCACCAGCATTGCCATGTGTCCTGCCAGCATATTGGCAAAAAGACGTATCATCAAAGCAAACGGTTTGGTAAAAATACCGAAGAACTCGATAAACGGCATCATGGGGACCGGCACCTTCAGCCACCAGGGCACATCCGGCCAGAAGATATCTTTCCAATAGGTCTTGGTTCCAAAGATATTCACGGCCAAGAAAGTGCAGATGGCCAATACCATCGTAATGGCTATATTTCCCGTCACGTTGGCCCCTCCGGGAAAGAAAGGAATCAGCCCCATAATGTTATTGATGAAAATAAAGAAGAAGGCCGTCAGCAAGTAAGGTGCGAATTTACGGTACTTCGGACCGACACAGCTCTTTATAATATCATCGTTCACCATCATGATAAACATCTCCATAAACCCGATGAAACCACCGGGAGCGGCACTTCCCTGCGGGTGCTTGCGATACCAGTGCGCCACACTTAAAATGATGACAAGCAGCAATGCACTGTTGATGAGCAAAGCCAGTGTCACCTTCGTGATGGAGATATCCAACGGGCGTATTTCGTTTCCGGTGGCATCATGCTCCACCAGCTTGCCTTCGTACTTGCTTCCTGCGGGAGCGATGGAAAAGCCTTCATAACTTCCACCGTTCTCCTCCAGACGTGAGGATAGAAAGACATGCCATCCGGTGGTAGAGCTATGCACTATTACCGGCAAGGGAATCGTAACGTGAGTTTCGCCCCACGTCGTGATGTGCCATTCGTAAGAATCGCCGATATGCCCGAAGACAATCTCCTTCACGTCCACCGTATTCTCAGCCCGCACCGTGGCGGGTAGCAACATGCCCAATGCCAACAGAACTACAGTCAGTATGTTACGCAATCTTTTCATTGTTACTTTTCTTTTTCTGTTTCTTGTTCGCCTCGAAAGTGAAGAAGAACCAGGAATCATAAATCAAATATATCAGATAGTTGGCTATAAACGTCAACAGAAACGCCCTGGCTTCCTCACGTACTGCAACGCAATAAACCAGCATCACAATCATGGAAACCAGCATTCTCATCACACGCATCAGCAGATAAATCTGCAACATTCGTCCCGGCATCCGGTGACGGCAGCTTTCGGTCATATTAATCATGAATATTCCGAAAACAAAGAAGAAAAGCGGAATCAGCGGATAACCGCCGAAATAGTGATGCGGATTTATCGAAAAGTACGTCCATCCGCCTACAATTCCTATCAATACCGTCAAGAGCGCTGTATGCAATAAGTAGTTTCTCTTAGTAATAGTCACGCCAACAACCTTTAATCTTCAATTTCTTATTTTTAATTGCCTATTGCTGTTCTATACAGACGGCAACCCTTCCGTTACTCATCTCTACGAATCCGCTTTGAATATCCAGCTCATGTTCCTCACCGTCCGTTGCGTAAACCAATGTCCCCGTTCCCAACGATGACACAATCGGTGCATGCTGCGGCAGGATAGAAAAAGAGCCCATAGTGCCCGGCAATGTAACACTTTCCACTTCCCCGTTGAAGAGTTCCTTCTCCGGTGAAACAATATTCAAATGCAACTTCTTCATTATCAAAGCTCCCAGAGTTTTAATTTTTAATCGTTTTTTCCCCTGCCTGTTCCAGTAGTTTCTTACCCTTCTCAATAGCTTCTTCAATGGTTCCCACATTCAAGAAAGCTGGTTCGGGCAGGTAGTCCACCTCTCCGTCAAGAATCATCTTGAAGCCTTTGATAGTATCCTCAATGGAAACCATTGTACCGGGGACACCCGTAAACTGCTCGGCAACGGCAAACGGCTGTGAAAGGAAGCGCTGCACACGACGCGCACGGTTCACCAACGTACGGTCGGCATCAGAGAGCTCCTCCATACCGAGGATGGAGATAATGTCTTGCAATTCCTTGTTGCGCTGCAATATTTGTTTCACACGTTGTGCCACTTCGTAGTGTTCCACCCCCACGATGTGTGGGTCGAGAATGCGTGAAGTGGATTCCAACGGGTCTACAGCAGGATAAATGCCAAGTTCGGTAATCTTACGGCTCAACACCGTGGTGGCATCGAGGTGGGTAAATGTTGTAGCAGGCGCCGGGTCAGTCAAGTCATCGGCAGGCACATATACAGCCTGCACGGAAGTGATGGAGCCGTTTCTCGTAGAGGTAATACGCTCCTGCATGGCACCCATTTCCGTTGCCAGTGTCGGCTGATAACCCACGGCAGAAGGCATACGGCCCAGCAAAGCCGAAACCTCGGAACCGGCTTGAGTGAAACGGAAGATATTATCAATGAAGAACAGAATGTCACGCGGACCGTCCGTCTCCGCTCCCATGTCACGGAAGGACTCGGCTACCGTCAACCCTGACAATGCCACGGACTGACGCGCACCGGGAGGTTCGTTCATCTGACCGAATATCAAAGACACTTGTGATTTGGCCACTTCGTCATAATCTACTTTGGACAAATCCCAATGGCCTTCCTCCATGCTCTTCTTGAATTCTTCTCCGTAACGGATAACACCGGATTCAATCATTTCTCTCAGCAGGTCGTTGCCTTCACGTGTACGTTCTCCTACACCGGCAAACACAGAGAAGCCGTGCTGCTTCTTCGCAATATTATTGATGAGCTCCTGGATAAGCACTGTCTTGCCTACACCGGCGCCACCAAACAGACCGATTTTACCGCCCTTGCTATAGGGTTCCAGCAAGTCGATAACCTTGATGCCTGTATAAAGTACCTCTTGTACGGTAGTCAAATCTTCAAACTTAGGGGGTTCGCGATGGATGGGATAAGCACCGGTACGGTCCAGTTCCTTCATGCCGTCGATAGAGTCGCCCACTACGTTCATCAGGCGGCCTTTGATTTGTGTACCTATCGGCATGGTGATGGGGCCTCCCAGCGGATGCACTTTCATACCTCTCTGCAGGCCGTCCGTACTGTCCATAGCAACAGTACGCACCGTGTTTTCACCAATGTGTTGCTGTACCTCTACAATCAGTCTTTTTCCGTTCGACCTTTTTATTTCCAGTGCGTCGTGAATACTCGGCAACATCATCTCTGCCTCCGTTCCTTCGAAATAGACGTCTACTACAGGTCCGATTACCTGTGAGATATGTCCAACAATCTGTGACATAAGCAATCTTTTTTATTCTATATTTCTTTAATTATTTTTCCCAATACTAAGTTGTAAGTCGCGTGTATCCTCTAAAACAAATCAGCCAAGTCGCGTCTTTCGTCAGCTATATAAGTACTCGTACCTATTAACGTTTGTCAGCAACGGTTTGTTCATCCCAATAGTTACATAAACAACAACGCAAATGTATAAACAATTTGCATGTAGTTGTTACCGTGTATAGCATTTTTTGAACAAAAAATACTATTTTGAACGATTAATACTACAATTGGAACAAATTGCTACAGACATGATAACGTCAGTTAACAATTGGCAAGAAAAGGAATTGCCCACCCATCTTATGAAAAACCACAGAATTGGCAATAAAGATTCCGTATATAATATACAAAAAAATAAGCCTTGTCTCTCGACAAGGCTTATTCACAACACAAACACAAAATAAAACACGACAAAACTACTATGCAATCTTACCTGTCTATGCCGGGGAGGCATACGTACTAGTTACGGATATTCACATATACATAAACAGCTTCAGGCTGATTTGCACATTATAAACAAATGCGGGGAGGCATTTGTTTATTGCTTATTTGTTAAAAAACACAAATTCAAAGTTTGTCATTGAATACCTCGTTCACGAAGCTTCAACTGCCATTTCCATGCAGAAAGTAAAGTATCTTCAATACTTGTTTCTGCCTTCCAACCCAGTTCATTGTTTGCCAATTCCGGGTTTGCCCATACCTTCTCAATATCACCGGCACGCCGACCTACTATCTGATAGTTCAGTTTTACACCGGTAGCCTTTTCGAAAGCATTAATCAGTTCCAATACGGAAAGTCCACGACCCGTACCGATATTGAATACTTCCACTTTCTCCTTCTGCTTGTTCTCCAAGATACGGCGGATAGCCACTACGTGTGCTTTGGCCAAATCGACTACATTGATGAAGTCGCGGATACAAGAACCGTCGGGAGTATCATAATCGTCACCAAACACGCTCAGTTTCTCACGGATGCCGATAGCGGTCTGGGTAAGATAAGGAATCAAGTTCTGCGGTACACCGTTAGGCAATTCTCCCAGCAATGCTGTGGGGTGTGCACCTATCGGGTTGAAGTAACGCAACAAGATGGCGTTTATCGGAGCACCGGAAGCAACCGTATCACGTACAATCTCTTCATTGATTTGCTTCGTGTTTCCATACGGAGACTCAGCTTTCTTGATAGGTGCCTTTTCCGTTACCGGAAGCTCGTCCGGCTGGCCGTAAACTGTGCAGGAAGAAGAAAATACGATACCCTCCACTCCATGCTTCGGCATCAGTTCCAGCAGGTTAATCAGTGAAACCAGGTTATTACGATAGTAAAGCAACGGTTTCTGGACAGACTCACCTACGGCCTTGCTGGCTGCAAAGTGAATGATGGCTTTAATGCCTTTATATTTGGTAAACACAGCGTCAAGACCGGCATAATCCAAGCAATCCAATTTCTCGAATGCAGGACGGATACCCGATACCTTCTCTATGTTATCTACAACATCTGCGCTGGAGTTTGACAAATTATCAATAATAACAACTTCATAACCTGCGTTTTGAAGTTCCACCACCGTGTGAGAACCAATGTAACCGGTTCCACCCGTAACTAAAATTTTCTCTTTCATATTAAATATAGACAATTTAGCTTTTAGGTTATCAATACGCCACAAATGTAAGGAAATAAATTAATAAAAACAGAAAAAGGGGGGATAAATTTTAGCTTATCCCCCCTTCACTTTATTTCCGGTTTTTCTTCTTTAAATCTTCACAACCCCCGAAAAGCCCATGAATGCCATTGCCAGCAGTCCGGCCGTAATCAAAGCTATCGGAGTGCCCTGCATACCTTTCGGCACACTAACCAGGCTCATTTGCTCGCGCAGGCCTGCAAACAGTGTCAGTGCCAAGCCGAAACCAAGTGCCGTGGAGAATGCATAAACCACTCCCGTCAGCAAATCATAATCTTTTTGGATAACAAGGATGGCCACACCGAGAATACAGCAGTTGGTAGTAATCAACGGCAGGAACACGCCCAAGGCCTGATACAGAGAAGGAGAAACTTTCTTCAGGATAATCTCTACCATCTGCACCAATGCGGCAATCACCAGGATAAAGGTAATAGTCTGCAAATAGCCCAAATCAAAAGCGTCGAGCACATACTTCTGAATAAGGAATGTCACGATGGTGGCGATGGTGAGCACGAATGCCACCGCTGCCGACATGCCCAATGCAGTCTCCACTTTCTTGGAAACTCCCAAGAACGGGCAAATTCCCAAGAATTGCGACAATACGATGTTGTTTACAAAGATTGCCGAGATAAATATCAATATATATTCCATTTCTTTAATTTATTAATTGAAAAATGACAATCGATAATGAACCATTATCAATCATCCATTATCAAGCCTTCTTCATACTGTTGATTAAAGCAATGAGATAGCCCAATGCGATGAATGCACCCGGAGCAAGGACAAATACCAACATGCCGTATTCTTCAGGAAGGATACTCAAGTTGAATATCTTGCCGGTTCCCAGGAACTCACGCACGGCACCCAGCAATGTCAGTGCAATGGTAAAGCCCAAGCCCATGCCCAGACCGTCGAACAAGGAAGCCACCGGATTGTTTTTGGCAGCAAATGCCTCGGCACGTCCCAATACGATACAGTTTACAACAATCAGCGGAATGAACAAGCCCAGCGTGGCGTACAATGCAGGAACGTAGGCTTGCATTATCATCTGCAACAGTGTCACAAATGATGCTATGACCACAATGAATGAAGGAATACGCACCATATCGGGAATCAGATTCTTGATGGCAGAAATCACCACATTGGAACATATCAGCACGAACATTGTAGCCAGTCCCATACCCATACCGTTGATAGCAGAGGAAGTGGTACCCAGTGTAGGACACATACCCAGCAGGAGTACAAACGTAGGATTCTCTTTGATAATCCCGTTCATCATAACTTTAAAATTATTCATATCTTCTACTCCTTTCTTATTTAGCGCTGAGTGTATCCACAGCTTCGGGAGCTGCGGAATCAGCAGGTTGTTCAACATTCTTTTGAGTAGCGCCGGTAGTGCCGTCGGCAGTTTCCTGACCGGCATAGGCAGCATAAGCCGCATTCACTGCATTCAAAAAAGCACGTGAAGTGATGGTAGACGCTGTAATGGCATCTACTTTACCACCGTCCTTGCTCACTGTCAATGCCGCTTCACCCGGATTCATGCCGGTGATGTCACCTTTATTGCCTTTCTTGAACCAGTCGGCAGCTTTGGAGCCCAACCCCGGAGTTTCCACATGCGACAACAAGGAGTAGTCGATGATTTTGCCTTCGGCATCGAAACCGACCAACACTTTCAGCTCACCGCCAAAACCCATGGCAACAGCTTCCACAGCAGCTCCGATATATTCTCCGCCTTTGGTGGCAGGATATACAGAATACTGTACTCCGTTTACTTCCTGCATCTTCTTCTCGGCGATGGGGTCATTGTCGAAGCCCGGAACCACCGCACTTACGGCATCGCTCAAGGTCTTTGCATTGGCCTGCGCAATGGGCTCCTTCGTCAATTCGTTTACATAAGCCAGCAGCGCTACGGAGATGGCAGTAACGCCCGTAAGTACCAGCAACATATTCTTCAAGGATGATTCTAACTTTTTCATTTCTTCTTCGCTACCTCCCCAAAGCGTTTAGGTTTAACATAGGTGTTGATGAGCGGAGTGAACGCATTCATAATCAGAATGGCAAACGACATACCCTCCGGATATGCACCGAACAGACGGATGATGACAGTCAGCAGGCCGATGCAAACACCATAAATCAGCATACCTTTGTGGCTCATCGGAGAAGTCACGTAGTCCGTAGCCATAAAGACAGCACCCAGCATCAGACCACCGGACAACAACTGTACGACCGGGGATACATAAAGTTCCGGATTGACCAGATACATGATACCAGAGAACACGAATACCGTCACCAGAATAGATACCGGAATGTGCCAGGTGATGATTTTCTTCCACAACATGTAGAACAAACCAAGCAGCAGCGCCAAGGCACTCACCTCACCGAGACATCCTCCATTATTACCTATCAGAAGGTCGAAAGCTCCCGGAAGGTCGCTCAGGGACATGCCTGGAGCACCATTGATGACACCTTTCATAATAGCCAGCGGCGTAGCAGCCGTCGTGGCATCCGTATAGGCTGTCAACTGGCCTACAGCCGGCCATGTCGTCATCTGCACGGGGAATGAAAGCAACAGGAACACACGTCCTGCCAGTGCAGGGTTAAAGGGATTGCAACCCAAACCTCCGAAGGACATCTTGCCTACCCCGATGGCAAACAAGGCGCCGAGGATGATTATCCAGATGGGCAGGTTGGAAGGCAGGTTAAAGGCCAGCAACACACCGGTAATGATGGCAGAGCCGTCGGTGATGGTTGTGGTCTCTTTTTTCATGAGGAATTTGCCGATGGCCCATTCAAAGAACAAGCAGGCTGCTACGGAAGTGGCCGTAACAATCAGCGCACCCAGTCCGAAAAAGTAAAGCGAAACGAGGAATGCCGGAATCAATGCGATAAGCACACCGTACATATTCTTCTTCACGCTGTCACCGCCGTGAACGTGGGGCGAAAGGGATACGATTAATTTATTCATACTTCGTTATTTTTTAGCTTGACGTGCACGGATCATCGCTCCTACCTTACCCTTACCCAAGCGGATATAATCCAGCATCGGACGGTTGGAAGGACAAGTGAACTGGCATGAACCGCATTCTATACACGACATAATGTCTTCTTTCTCTACTCTTTCAAAATCTCCGTGGGCCGAAACGGTAGCCAGCAGATACGGCTCCAACCCCATCGGGCAGGCTCCCACGCACTTGGCACAACGGATACAAGGCTGTACCTCGCCGCGCTTGGCTTCCTTCTCGTTCATAATCAGAATACCGGAGCTGCCTTTGGCAGTCGGTACATCCGTATTCACCAGAGCTTTACCCATCATCGGGCCACCGCCGATAATCTTGCCCGTATCTTCGGGCAGGCCGCCGCAAGCTTCAATCAGCTGCTTCATCGGCGTACCGATACGTGCCAGGAAATTGGACGGCTTTGCCAGCGACTTGCCTGTCACGGTAATGACACGCTCAAACAGAGGTTTGTTCTTCTGTACGGCCTGGTAAACGGCAAATGCGGTACCCACATTCTGCACCACAGCTCCCGTGGAGATAGGCAGCGCACCGGCTGCAACCTGGCGACTGATGACAGCATCAATCAACTGCTTTTCACCACCCTGCGGATATTGTACCTTCAAGGGTACCACCTCGATACCTGCATAACTGGAAGCGACTTTCGTCATCAGCTGGATGGCATCGGGCTTATTGTTCTCAATGCCGATGAATGCCTTGTTCACCTTTACCGCCTTCATCAGAATGGATACACCTACCATAATTTCTTCCGCATGTTCCAGCATCAGCTGATGGTCGGCAGTCAGATACGGTTCGCACTCTACGGCGTTGATGATGACACACTCTGCCTTGAATGCAGGAGGAGGGCACAACTTGACCTGCGTAGGAAAGCATGCACCACCCAGACCTACAATACCGGCATCGGCGATTTTCTTCACGATTTCCTCGGAAGTCAGACTGCATTCCTTCACCAACGTTTCGGAACGGTCAATGGATTCTTCCCATTCATCCCCTTCTACGTCAATGAATATAGCAGGCTTGGCGTAACCGCTGGCATCGACAATCGTGTCAATCTTAGCGACTTTCCCGCTGACAGACGAATGAATGGCTGCTGATACAAAACCGCCGGGCTCGGCAATCTTTGTACCCACTTTCACAACATCACCTTTGGCAACGATAGGCTTGGCAGGAGCACCGATGTGCTGTCCCAGCAAGATAGCGGCCTTGGCCGGAATCTCTGCCTTGATGATAGGCTGATGTGCTGAAAGTTTATTTTCGTGTGGATGGACTCCACCAATTGAAAATGTCTTCAACATACAATTCTGTATTTTTAGTCGTTTATTTACTTTATTAATTCATACCTCAACTTGGGAAGTCTAAACCTCCGCTTTAGGAGTCTCAACCTCAGCTTTAGGAACTGCAACCTTTACTTGGGGAGCTGTATCGTCAGCCTTCGGTTTGCGCGGCGGGAAGTTGAGGGCAATGATTGTGTTTTGCGGACAAGCTTCCTCGCACTTGCGACAGGATTTGCACTTATTGGGGTCAATGTAAGCCAGATTGTTTTCCAGCGTGATAGCCTCGAACGGACAAACCTTCACACACTTGCCGCAACCGATACATGCCACGGTACAAGCCTTGCGTGCTACGGCCCCCTTGTCCTTGTTTACACACTGTACGTAAATACGACGTGATTTCTTGCCTTGAGGACGGATTTCAATAATAGATTTCGGACAAGCCTTGGCACAAGCTCCACAAGCCGTACACTTTTCCTCATCCACTTCGGGAAGTCCGGTCTCCGGATTCATGTGGATAGCATCGAACTGGCAGGCAGCCACACAGTCGCCGCATCCCAGACAGCCATAACTACAACCCGTTTCACCACCATAGAGAGAAGCCGCAATGGCACAACTCTTGGCGCCATCGTATTGGTTCACACGAGGACGGTTGGCACAAGTTCCATTACATCTCACCACCGCAACCATAGGTTCGGCAGCAGCGGCATCCAAGCCCAGAATCTCGGCAATCTTTGTCATGACGGGCTGTCCACCCACCGGACAAAGTTTACCATCCAGCGAACCTGCCTTTACGCAAGCATCTGCAAATCCGCTACAACCGGGGTAACCACATCCACCGCAATTTGCCTGGGGAAGCACCTCTGCTACCTGGGCAATCCGCGGATCTTCATACACGGCGAATTTCTTGGAAGCCACGTAAAGAATAGCGGCCGATACCAGCGCTATAACTCCCAATGAAATCACTGCAATCAGAATTACATTCATAAATTAGTTGTTTATTAATTATTTGTTTTATTATTAGTTAGTTCATCGGTCGTACGGAGAATGAGAACTTCTTACCCATCCGCGACTTGTTCAGCCACAATATATAATAGTAAGGTACAAGAAGTGCTAGCGAACAAAGCGCGGAACGCAGCTCGTCATTCCAGATAGCCATAAAAACAAATAGTGAGATTATCAGAATAAGGAAAGGAAATATAAAGGCAAACAGAACTGCCATCACTCCCATTGAAAGTTCGCCCGTCACCCATACACGGTCGCCGGGCTGGTAGGATGCGGCATTGGCATCGGCCACATCGACAAGTTTCTCTTTCGTATCCGCAGAGGTACAATGTCCCTTGACACTACACGAAGCGCACGCTGAAGTCTGGATGATTCTCACTTGGAGATGAGAACCGTTTATGTTTTCCACAATACCTTGATGTTTTATAGTATTCGCCATTTTGCAAAGTGTGCATTACAAATCGCGGCAAATTTACGCATTATTTGTGAACTGCAAACCTTTCCTATGCATTTTCTGTGTTCGTAAACGTGCTTTTTCTATGTTTTTATGTTTTTTCACCTGCCACAGACTACAAAAAGACAAAAAACAGACGGTCTGTCAAGGAAAAACAGACCGTCTGACTAACCAAAACAGATAATCTGTTCACTCCGAACAGACCATTTGTTTATTTACCATTTATAATTGATACCGAAACTGAGCAATTCTTTTACCTGAAAATAGCTGTCCCCTTCCGTCGGCTTGGCACTGTCGTCATAGCGGGCGTGCACATAGAGCTTGGTGGAAAGATAGCGGTTCAGCACAAAGTTCACCGTGTTTTCCCATTCGATACGCGTCCACTCATAACTGGTCTGGAAGTCCAGGCGGGAATCCAGCGTAATGGAAGGAATGATGGTCCACGAAAGTGTAGGCTGTATCTGCGAACCGAAGTTATGCTTCACGCACTTGCCCTCCTCAAGACCGAAACTCACTTCATTCACACCCTTATTCCCCACATAGCGCAGCATGTACGTCAGCGGAGCCATGAAAACGGACAAGCTGAATTTCTGCTTCTTCAACTTGTAGTCCATACCGATACTGCTCGACCAGTCCGCCGGAGCAAAGAAAGCCGAAACCAGCTCTTCACTGTTGGCCTTGTAGCCATTGCAGAACTGGGTCTTAAACTCAGTCGTGATGGTATAATACCACTTGGACGCAGCTTGAATACCCAGTTTACTGTACAGCCGGAGCTGGTCGGTACTTACCAGATAGTTATGAAACTCGTCGGAAGGTGCGGAGCTGAAGCCCAGCTTGGCATCGAGCAGATTTTCCCACTGCACCTTTTCACGGTCATTATAGTTGGCAAACAATTGCAGGTTGGCAAGCACGGCGTTAGTGCTCTCACCTCCCTTGTACCAGTTGTCGGAGATATAGTTCTGGGTAATCTGCAACGAACCGTTTCCACCCGTCACCCACCAGTTGGGCTTGTGGATAATCACGTCGGCTTCCTCCTTCACTCCCACCATATTCTCCTGCGCAAACAGTTTCACGACGGACGGCTTGGAAGAAACCTCCTTCTCTATATTATCCTTGAATATCTTCCCTTTCATCACCTCCTTCTCGGTCATTACAACCAGATTGGGACAATTCACATACGTGTTCAGCAGCGTACGGTCCACCAGTTTGTTGGCTCGGTCCTTTGAGGTGAAACTCAGTGTGTCGAACGGCAACATCTCGCGCGTCAGGGCAGGCACCGTATCAGGCACCTGGAAATGCCAGTCCACCTTGGAAAGGCGTCTCATGGGGGCATAATAATAGGTAAGGGGAAGGAACAACCTATAGTAGTTCGGATTGGAAGGTATATAACGCTCCGGAGTCGTGGGGTCATTCAAATAATCCAGCACTCCGATATACCTTTCATATAATATGGAAACAGTATCCAGCCTGTACCCCATACCTTCCGGTTTCAATTTCAGAATCATGTATTCTTTCATTATATCCGGCAAGGTGTCGGCTTTGGCAGTTGTTTCCTGTCCACTGTTCTTCGAGGCGGTATCCAGCGTATTCTGTGCCATCACCGACGAAGAAATCATCGTAGCAATTAACCAAAATGCAATGTGTCTATTCTTCATAATGCCCTAAAGTCTATGTTTCGAGCGCAAATTTAGCTTAAAATGTTTAGAAAACATAGAAAAGCCATAAGAAAAAGGCAAGAAGGACTTTCTTCGATGAAATCGTATTTTTTAATAATTGTTTCATCGAAACTTTCTCTACTTCCTCTTTTTTTTATAATTTTGCGCTTTTTAAGTTCTACGTGTACTGACGGGAGCAGTGCGCACCCTGAACGACAAGCCGTATAGGCTCTTGGCATTAGATTAAACAATTAATAAAATAATATAGTTGTGGGAGAAACAAAGTATATTTTCGTCACCGGTGGTGTTGCCTCTTCATTAGGTAAAGGTATCATCTCATCCTCCATCGGTAAATTGCTGCAAGCAAGAGGTTACAAGGTAACCATCCAGAAGTTTGACCCGTACATCAACATCGACCCGGGTACACTGAACCCTTATGAACACGGCGAATGCTACGTTACCGTGGATGGCCACGAAGCCGACCTCGATTTGGGCCATTACGAACGCTTCCTGGGCATCCAGACCACCAAGGCCAACAATATCACGACCGGACGCATCTACAAAAGCGTCATCGACAAAGAGCGCCGGGGTGACTATCTGGGAAAGACCATCCAGGTTATTCCCCATATTACAGACGAAATCAAGCGTAATGTAAAACTGCTGGGAAACAAATACAAATTCGACTTTGTTATTACCGAGATTGGCGGTACAGTGGGTGACATCGAGTCTCTGCCCTATCTGGAAAGCATCCGTCAGCTGAAGTGGGAACTGGGAAAAGACGCCTTGTGCGTACACCTTACTTATGTCCCCTACCTGGCAGCTGCCGGTGAGCTGAAGACCAAGCCCACCCAGCACTCCGTAAAGGAACTGCAAAGTGCCGGTATCCAACCCGATGTCCTCGTACTGCGTACGGAACATGAGTTGAGTACCACCCTGCGCAAGAAAGTGGCTCTGTTCTGCAATGTGGACGAAAATGCCGTGGTGCAGAGCATCGACGCGCCTACCATCTACGAGGTGCCCATCTTGATGCAGCGCCAGGGACTGGACGTTACCATTTTGAAGAAAATGGGACTTCCCGTCGGCGACACTCCGGGACTGGGACCGTGGCGCGCTTTCCTCGAACGCCGTCACAAAGCCGAAGAGACTGCCCCGCTGCACATCGCATTGGTGGGCAAATATGACTTGCAGGATGCCTACAAGTCCATCCGCGAGGCCCTTTCACAAGCAGGAACCTACAATGACCGCAAGGTATCGGTAGACTTCGTGAACAGTGAAAAGCTGACTGACGAGAATGTGGCAGAAGCCCTGAAAGGCATGGCAGGCGTACTTATCGGTCCAGGCTTCGGCGAACGCGGCGTTGCCGGCAAGTTCGTAGCCATCAAATATGCGCGTACGCACGACATCCCCACCTTCGGTATCTGTCTGGGTATGCAGTGTATCGCCATCGAATTTGCCCGTAACGTACTGGGTTATGCCGATGCCAACTCACGCGAGATGGACGAAAAGACACCGCACAATGTCATCGACATCATGGAAGAGCAGAAGTCCATCACCAATATGGGTGGAACCATGCGTCTAGGTGCCTACGAATGTGTTCTGCAGAAAGGCAGCAAGGCATACGAGGCATATGGTACCGAGCATATCCAGGAACGTCACCGTCACCGCTACGAGTTCAACAACAGCTTCAAGGATGCCTACGAAGCAGCAGGCATGAAGTGTGTGGGTATAAACCCCGAATCGGACCTGGTGGAAATTGTTGAGATTCCCGCATTGAAGTGGTTTGTCGGTACCCAGTTCCATCCCGAATACAGCAGTACGGTATTGCATCCGCACCCACTGTTCGTAGCATTCGTGAAGGCCGCCATCGAAAATGAAAACGAAAAGAAATAATTTGTAATAAGTAATTTGTAATCAACAAAGAATGGATAAAAATACCATCACAGGTCTTGTTCTGATAGCGATATTGTTAGTAGGTTTCAGCTTTCTGAGCCGTCCCAGCCAGGAGCAGTTGGAAGCACAGCAACGTTACTACGACTCCATAGCCCAGGTGCAACAGCGCGAAGCCGACTTGAAAGCCAAGGCGGAAGCAGCCCTGGCCAACGAAAGCGGAGCGGAAGCAAGCGTTGACTCCACTGCCCTCTTCTTCGACGCCCGTCAAGGAACCAACTCGCAGGTAACCATCCAGAACAACCTGGCAGAAATAACCGTAGATACAAAAGGCGGGCGCATAGCTTCGGCCACGCTGAAGGAATACATGGGACAAGACAAGACGACCCCCGTCACACTGTTCAGCGGCAATGACGCTTCCATGAATTTCCTCTTTTACAACAAGAAAGAGACTATCCAGACGGAAGACTATTATTTCACCGCAGTAAACCGTACGGACAGTACCGTCACCATGCGTTTGTCGGCAGACAGCAACAGCTATATCGACTTTACCTACAGCATGCACAATGACACATACCTGATAGACTTTACTATCCAGGCTGTCAATATGGAAGGCAAGCTGGCCGCCACCAACAATTATGTGGACATCGAGTGGTCTCAGCGTGCCCGTCAGATAGAGAAGGGTTACACCTACGAGAACCGTCTGGCTGAGCTGACTTACAAAATCGCCGGAGAGGGTACCGATTATCTGTCCGCCAACAAGAACGACGAAAAGGAAGTTCCGGAACGCCTGGACTGGATTGCTTTCAAGAACCAGTTCTTCTCTTCAGTATTTTTGGCAGATGCCGACTTTGAAAAGACCAAACTGAGTTCCAAGATGGAGACTCAAGGCAGCGGCTACATTAAGGACTATTCTGCGGAGATGAGCACGAAGTTCGACCCTGCTGGCAAGGAACCTACCCAGCTGTTCTTCTACTTCGGCCCCAATCACTACAAGACCCTGACCGCACTCGACAAGGGGCGTGACGAGAAGTGGGAGCTGAACCGTCTGGTCTATCTGGGCTGGCCGCTCATCCGCTGGATAAACAAATGGTTCACCATCAACATCTTCGACTGGTTGTCCAGTTGGGGGTTGAGCATGGGTATCGTACTGTTGTTCATGACGTTAATCGTAAAAGCTGTAGTATTCCCCGCAACGTGGAAAACCTACATGTCCTCTGCCAAGATGCGCGTACTGAAACCGAAAATCGACGAGATAAACAAGAAGTACCCCAAGCAGGAAGATGCCATGAAGAAGCAGCAGGAAGTGATGGGCCTCTACAGCCAGTACGGAGTCAGTCCGATGGGCGGATGTCTGCCGATGCTGATACAGTTCCCTATCTTGATGGCCTTGTTCATGTTCGTGCCGAGTGCCATTGAACTCCGCCAGCAGAGCTTCTTGTGGGCAGACGACCTTTCCACTTACGATGCGTTCATCAACTTCCCGTTCCATATCCCGTTCCTGGGAAGCCACCTCAGCTTGTTCTGCCTGCTGATGACGGTTACCAACATATTGAACACGAAGTACATGATGCAGCAACAGGATACGGGTGCCAATCCGCAGATGGCTGCCATGAAGTGGATGTCATACCTGATGCCTATCATGTTCCTCTTCATATTGAACGACTATCCTTCGGGATTGAACTATTACTACTTCATCTCTACGTTAGTCAGTGTGGTAACAACGCTCATCATGCGCAAGACAACCAATGAGGAAGCCCTTCTTGCTCAGTTGGAAGCCAACAAGAAAGACCCGAAGAAGATGAAGAAAACCGGTTTCGCCGCTCGTCTGGAAGCCATGCAGAAACAGCAGGAACAGATGATGAAAGAAAAACAGAACAAAAAGTAGTAAGACTACCGTTCAAGATATTCTTTTGCAGAAAGCCGGACAATGACATTTGCCCGGCTTTCTTATCCTTACACCAACGAAAAAATTCACAGACTCTAAATTATGCAGACTAAATACACCTACAAACAAATCTGGCTCATAGCCTACCCTATCCTAATCAGCCTCCTTATGGAGCAGATGATAGGTATGACGGACACCGCCTTCCTCGGACGTGTAGGCGAAGTCGAGTTGGGAGCATCTGCCATCGCCGGTGTCTTCTATATGGTCATCTTCATGGTTGCCTTCGGTTTCAGCATCGGGGCACAGATACTCATTGCCCGGCGCAACGGCGAACGGCAGTATAAGGAAATCGGTGACTTGTTCTATCAGGGCATCTATTTCCAAGTCGGGATGGCGACAGTCATGTTCCTGCTGTCCTATTGCTTCTCGCCGATTATCCTGAAACGCATCGTAGCCTCGGAACATATCTACGAAGCAGCCACCAGCTACCTGCACTGGCGTGTATTCGGTGCCTTCTTCTCGTTCAGCGCAGTCATGTTCCGTGCCTTTTTCTTGGGAACCACCCAGACCAAGACACTGACACTGAACTCTATCGTCATGGTGTTGAGCAATGTTGTATTCAACTATATCCTGATTTTCGGTAAATTCGGTTTTCCTGCACTCGGCATTGCCGGAGCCGCCATCGGCTCCTCATTGGCCGAGCTGGTTTCGCTGTTATTCTTCATCCTCTATACCCGTAGCCGTATCGACTGCTGCAAGTACGGGCTGGACCGTATTCCGAAGTTCCGGCTGGACGTATTGAAACGGATGCTGAACGTCTCTTTCTGGACCATGATACAGAATTTCTTCTCCCTCTCCACCTGGTTCTTGTTCTTCCTTTATGTGGAGCATCTGGGAGAGCGCTCGCTGGCAGTGACCAACATTGTCCGCAATGTGTCCGGCATATTGTTCATGGTACTCATGGCATTTGCCTCTACCTGCGGTTCATTGGTCAGCAACCTCATCGGTGCAGGCCACTCCGATTGCGTGGCAGGCACTATCCGGCAGCACGTACGCATAGCCTACGTTTTCGTACTTCCGCTGGCATTGCTTTTCGCGCTGTTCCCCAAGCTGATTCTGGGAATTTATACCGACATACCCGACCTGCAGGACGCTGCCGTGCATTCGCTTTGGGTGATGTGCTCCACCTATCTGTTCCTGGTTCCTGCCAATGTCTATTTCCAGGCAGTTTCCGGAACCGGCAATACGCGTACTGCATTGGGCATGGAGCTGGCAACGCTGGTCATCTACACAGCCTATATCACCTACATTATTCTGATTCTGCAACTCGACGTGGCCATCTGCTGGACCTCGGAAATGGTTTATTCCAGCTTTATTCTCATTTTCTGCTGGCTATATATCAAACGTGGGAATTGGCAAGGAAGGAAAATTTAGTATCTTTGCATTGAAATAACCGAAACAAAAAACATATATGAAACAAGTAAATCTACTACTTATGTCAGCAGCCATGACATTGGCCTCTTGCGGAGGCACAAAAGATGCCGGACAGCAGCAGGACGCAGCAACGCTCATCCAGCGGTCGGACATCAAGATTGAAGGAAAGCGTATGACACCCGAGGCACTCTGGGCGATGGGACGTATCGGCAGTGTAGCCGTATCCCCCGACGAAAAGCAAATTGCCTACACGGTATCCTATTACAGCGTGCCCCAGAACAAGAGTAACAGCGAAGTCTTCGTCATGAATGCCGACGGTAGTGGCAATACCCAGATAACGCATGACGCCTGGCAAGAAGGACAGCCCACATGGTTCAAGGACGGCAAGAAGCTTGCCTTCCTCTGCAACGAAAGCGGCAGCAGCCAGGTATGGGAAATGAATCCCGACGGCAGCGGACGCAAGCAGCTGACCCAATACGAGGGAGACATCGAAGGGTTCTCTTTCTCGCCCGACGGCAAGAAACTCCTTTTCATTGCCCAGGTAAAGACCGTGAAGAGTACAGCAGACAAACATCCGGACCTTCCTAAAGCCACCGGCATCATCGTTACCGACCTGATGTACAAGCATTGGGACGAATGGGTGACTACTGCTCCCCATCCATTCGTTGCCGATTTCGACGGCAATGCCATCAGCAATGTCACTGATATTCTTGAGGGAGAGCCATACGAAAGCCCGATGAAGCCCTGGGGCGGTATCGAGCAGCTGGCATGGAGCCCGTCTTCTGATAAGGTGGCCTATACATGCCGTAAGAAAACCGGACTGGCGTATGCCATTTCCACCAACTCCGACATTTATATCTACGACCTTGCCTCCAAGGAAACCAAAAACATCACGGAAGAAAACAAGGGATATGATACGAATCCCCAATACTCTCCCGACGGCAAATACATCGCCTGGCAGAGCATGGAACGTGACGGCTACGAAGCCGACTTGAACCGCTTGTTTATCATGAACCTCGAGACCGGCGAGAAACGTTTTGTAAGCAAAGCTTTCGAATCGAACGTGGACGCCTTCTTGTGGAACAAAGATTCCCGGAGCATCTACTTCATCGGTGTATGGCATGGCGAGACACAGATTTACAACATCGACCTTGCCGGAAACGACAAGCTTACCCAGCTCACCGACGGCATGTACGACTATGCTTCGCTTGCCCTTTGCGGAAACAAGATTATCGCCAAACGCCACTCCATGAGCATGGGCGACGAAATCTATGCCGTAAACAGTGCACGCAACGGCGACGCTTTTGCAGAAGCAGTGCAACTGACCACAGAAAACAAGCAGATTTACGACCAGCTGGAGATGGGTAAAGTGGAAGCCCGCTGGATGAAGACCACCGACGGCAAGCAGATGCTGACCTGGGTGATTTATCCTCCACAATTCGACCCCAACAAGAAGTACCCCACCCTCCTCTTCTGTGAAGGCGGTCCTCAGAGTCCCGTCAGCCAGTTCTGGAGCTACCGTTGGAATTTCCAGATTATGGCGGCAAACGACTATATCATCGTAGCTCCCAACCGTCGTGGTCTTCCGGGCTTCGGTGTAGAGTGGAACGAAGCCATCAGCGGTGATTATGGCGGCCAGTGCATGAAGGACTACTTCACTGCCATTGACGAAATGGCGAAAGAACCTTTCGTCGACAAAGACCGCCTGGGTTGCGTAGGCGCCAGCTTCGGAGGCTTCTCCGTATATTGGCTTGCCGGACACCATGACAAACGCTTCAAGGCATTCATCGCACACGACGGTATCTTCAACATGGAAATGCAATATCTGGAAACGGAAGAGAAATGGTTTGCCAACTGGGATATGGGCGGCGCTTATTGGGAAAAGAACAACGCTACGGCACAACGCACTTTTGCCAACTCCCCGCATCTCTTCGTCGACAAATGGGACACCCCTATCCTCTGCATCCACGGAGAGAAGGACTTCCGCATCCTTGCCAACCAGGCAATGGCCGCCTTCGATGCAGCCGTGATGCGTGGCGTTCCTGCCGAACTGCTTATCTATCCGGACGAAAACCACTGGGTACTGAAACCTCAGAATGGCGTGCTGTGGCAACGTACCTTCTTTGAATGGCTGGACAAATGGCTGAAGCCGGCTAAGTAAAGCCTCTCAAAAACGATAAAAACAAATAGTCCCGGATTCTTGACAAAGAATCCGGGACTATTTGTTTTTATTGTACACCGCCCGATTCCATTTTTTATGACTATAATTTGGGCAGTTCAAATAAAGTCAATACATTTGCTTTATGCACACTCCGAAGAAGTGTAAACAATATGTCCTAATATAACCCGATAAAAGATGAATGAAAATTGGCCTGAGATTGTGGAAACACTGATACCGTATTTTGAAACAAATTCGGTAGAAGGTGATTACCAGCGGGAAATAGAGAACTGCTTGAAATTTCTTGGATGGAAGAAGACCAATGGAACAATGGTATCCCAATATACATTACCGATAGGCAATAGCAACTCCATACGCCCGGACATTGTACTTTGGCGAAAGAACGAACATGATACACAATCCCCCGTACTCCCAATTGAAATAAAACGTCCGTCTAATATACAAAATGAGAGGCAAGAAAATCAGTTGATGTCGTATATGCGCCAACTGAAACTTAATGTCGGATTATATATAGGAGAAAAGATACAGCTTTACTACGACATTCCCAACGATGGCGAGAATCCCATCTGTGTATTTACAGCAGAATTTAAGAAAGAAGATGTAAATGGTTCCATCATCTGTGACCTGCTAACTTACGACAAATTCAATCTGGGAAAAATAGAAACATTCTGTAATGAGCAATATAAAAAAATCCAAGCGCGTAATAATCTGCATAGGAGGGTGTCAGAATTCTTATCCGAAGGCAATGGGGTAAAGAATATGATTTCGTTGCTCAAAGACAAGTTTACAGCTGAAGGATTTGAGGAATCCGCCATTAATGAAGAATTTGCCAATCTTACGCTTACAGTACATTACGAAAATAAGAGCATTCTGCCTTCATTACAGCTTAAAACGAGGCAAACATCTAAAAACTCACAAAACGACTATAAAGAAAGTGACTCCAAAGACCATACAAAATTCTCATTGGATGGAATCAACTTCTATGTCAAAAGACGTTTTGTATTGGAAGTAATCAAGCATTATATCAAAGACCATCCCAACATAAACTATGTTGAGCTGGAGAAAGTCTTTCCATCCAATTTACACAGTAAAGCATTGGGTGTAATACGTACTTTGATAGAAGTCCAAGAAAAAATCAAATCTCATCCCGATTTAAAGAAACGTTACTTTCTTAAGCCTGATGAAGTTATTTTATTGGCAGACGGAACAAAAATTGTTGTCAACAACCAGTGGGGAACATTATTTCCAAGATTTCTTGAAGCAGCAAAGAAACTGTACCAAGTAACCAATGATACGGAAAGCAATACTCCAATATCCCGATTAAAGATCACTTTTGGTAATGGGAAAGTAATTCAAGAAACACAAGCAGCCGAGACTTTCCGGCAATTTGTGATGACAGTAGGTGTGGAACAAGTGCAATCTTTAAATATCAAGGTATGCAAGATTCCCTTGATATCAAACACACTTCATGAGAAATACCAGCGCGCTCAAAAACCATTAGGCAACGGACGGTTTCTTATGACCTGCAGCAATACAAAAACAAAGAAGCGTGATATCGAGCGTATTGCCAAAGCTTTGGGTATTCAGGTGACCGTGGAAATTGTATAATGGAAGACAGTAATTCAAGAGATATGTCTTGAAAAATACTTTTTCATGAAGAGTACGTATATTGCGCTCAACAGTAAGATACACCCTATCAAGAAGATATAGCCATACCGTTGGTAATAAATATATCCTACTATTATAAAAGTCTGTATTGTCATATAGGCCAGAGAGACTATGACATGAGGAATCTTCAGCTCATTCGCCATAATCTGATACAGATGTTTGCGATGCGGCAGCCCGATATTCTCATGAAGCATCAGGCGGTGAATGATAGTCAGTACACTATCCACACCATAAACGGATAAAAGGACTATCCAACTGAAATCTTCCGTTTCAATGATGAGCCTGCCTATCAGGAAAAGAAGGATAAAGGCAATGCTCACCGACCCCACATCACCGGCAAAGCATTTAGCACGCTTGCGGAAATTGAAGAAACAGAAGACTAGAACGGAACAGATAACGGTATAGATGAAATCCGCTTCCACAAAAGTAACCACCTCCTTATTGATATAGGCCAACGCAGCAAGAATAACCAGAGAATAACCACCGGTTATGCCGTTAATGCCATCCATAAAGTTGTAGGCATTGATGATGCCCGTACAGACTATCAAGGCTATGACTATCCACCACCAAGACAAGGAGAACAGTCCCCACTGATAAAACATCATAGCCATAGCAGAGAAATGAAAAAGCAGTCTTGTCATCTGTCCGGTGGATTTTATATCGTCCACGAAGCTGATGAACGTCACCAGTGTCAAGGCAAGCAGGAACCAGGGATATTCAAAGCCACTCGTCAGGAAATAGGCCAACGCTCCGAAATAGAAAATAATCCCACCACCGCGTAAAGTCACTTTCGTATGGGAACTCCGCTCATTGGGCTTGTCGATGATATTGTACCTATCAGCCACTCTAAAATAAAAAAGTTCTGCCAAAAACAGCAGAACCAATATTAACAGATAATACATAACAGTATTTTCCTCTTTAATTTTTAATTATCAATTTTTAATTCTTAACTTTTAATTTGAGAACGATTTTATCGTTCTCACTATCCCCTCCTCTGCCCTCACCGGCATTCTGTCAATTCCCAGGGCAGCCTTTATCTTCGCATTACTCACCACATAATTCTCTGTCAACTTGCGCAGACGCTCTGTATTCAAAGGCAAATGGAGCAGAGTCCCAAGCCGGGCACAGAATTCCATCAGTCCTCTGTTTATCTTCCAGATATGCGGCTTACGCTCCAAAGCCCGACACATCAAAGCTATCAGCTCATTCGTGGACAAGGCCTCGTCATCTCCCA
The DNA here is from genome assembly GCF_004328515.1 of Bacteroides sp. A1C1. NCBI lineage: Bacteria > Pseudomonadati > Bacteroidota > Bacteroidia > Bacteroidales > Bacteroidaceae > Bacteroides > Bacteroides sp. A1C1. Next base: position 4,291,674 of record NZ_CP036491.1, on the reverse strand, counting down.
TGTGGTAGATACCACTCCCCACCTCCTTAGTCAACAGCCCTTCCACCACGTAGCAAAGATTGTCTATCGAAGTAAAAGACCTCCTGTTCTCAAAAGCCCCCAAAGGCCAGGGAATGCCTTTCCTCACCACATTATAAAGAAGATTCAGATTGCCTTTGTTGCCGGAACCATGAATCATGCAGGGACGCAGGATATAGACCTGCTTGTCATCATACGGATTAACTTTCAATTCTCCATTTTCAACATTCAACTTGCCAAGAATATAATTCTCGGCAGTTATCTTGCTCTCCCCATACGGTCCTATCGGAGCAGGCACCACATCTTCAGTCAGCATATCACCCACCACACTGTCTGCAGCGGCTTTCACAGAACTGAAGAATATGAACTTCTTCGCAGACGATTCCAGAAAGAAATCAAATATCTTTTGGGTCAATCCCGTATTAATATCAAAATAGGATTGGGCTGCGGACCGGTTTTTCGTATCATGGGCTTTACCAGCCAGATGAATAATGGCATCGAATTCAGGAAGATTCCGCATCGGAAAAGAAGCCGGTTCGATATCCTTCCAGAAAAAAGTCTTTACCACCCCCTCCTTTTCAGGAGCGACAATATCCAGCCCGTAAAGGCTATGACGTTCCTTTAGGGCAACAACGAGATTGGAACCCACAAAGCCGTGGATTCCAGTGACGAGTATGTTCATTGAAATATGCTAAAAAATATACTGACCGGAAACGTGATTATTGGTTATGTATTTAATAAAATAAGTATCTCCAATGACAGAGAAGAAAATATACCACGTCGTATTAGAATTACGTTGATAAGTGATGTAATACATATCCTTACCATAACGCTCAAAAAAAGCGGGCGCTTTCTTTTTTAATTTAGAATGAATGTTCTGTTGAATATCAGCTATCAGTTCTTCCACATAAGAAATAGCAAAAGGATAAGTACCCAAATACTCCTTCTCAACAAGTATTTTTATAAGCCCATACAAATCCTCCTCTACTTCGGGAGCGAATACGACTCTCATCCAAACAAAGCCTTTATACGAGGGCAAAGTCTATCCAATAATTCTTCACCGGAAATAGCATGCCTAATGTCATCACGTCCTTCCGTAACGATATTCGGATTATTCTCATTACCCGTATATACAACTACCGGTTCACCAACATTCGGCACCATCGGTTCTTGTTCCTTATATGGCTTGTTCTTCTTCATGAATCCAATCTTTCTACAAAGATACCCGGGAATATCAAGATATCCTAATAATTGATTGATAAATATCAAAAGTTTGCCTGACAACCTTATCTATAGAAAATTCTTCTTCCGCCAACAGACGAGAGTTCCTTCCAAACTCCTTCCTCTTCGCATCATCTTCTATCAATAGGCCGATGGCATCAGCCAACGCCCTACTGTCCTTGGCAGGAACCAAATAACCATTATATCCGGATTTCACGCATTCACGGCAACCCGGTACATCGGTTGTTACAATAGGACGCCCTACCGCACATGCTTCAATCAAGGATTTGGGCAAACCTTCCCGATAGGAAGGCAGTACAACGATATCGCTATCCGTATATATAGGAAACATTTGAGCCTGATATCCTATCCATTCAATATAATCATCGACAAGAAGAGACCTTAGCTTTTCTTCCCCCAAAACAGCCAGATTTTCTTTGTCGCAATCACCTGCCAATATGAATTTTACTTTTCCAATAAATCGCTTTTGAAGTAATTTGGCTGCATCAATGAACTCCATCACCCCCTTATCCAACAATATCCTTGCAGGAAAGAGTACCTTTAATTGAGTCTTGCCAGGAGCTTGGGAAAAAACAAATTCATTCAAATCTACTCCCGAGCCCTTTATCAGAAAAATATGGGACGAGGGAACCAGATTGAAGCCTTTGATCATCCCCACATCATCCGGATTCTGAAGAATAAAGGAAAAAGACTTACTTTTGAATGCAATGCGGATCAAAGTCCTTATCAACTTCTGCAAAATCCCATTCCTGCCGTTCGTAAAGTTATACCCCAATCCACTTATTGCATTCACAACATGATGTTGCCCTGACAGCTTAGCTGCAACAGAACCTAACAATGCAGCCTTTAAAGTAACATGATGAATTATATTAGGTCTATACTTTTTGTAGTTTGTATATAACTGAAAAATACATTTCAATTCATGCAAAGGATTACTTCCGGAACGGTCAAAAGGAATATCGATAAAGCGAATCCCTTTCCCTTGTAAAAACTGTTTTCTTCCGGTATCCCGTGACAATAAATAAACTTCATATCCCTGCTGAATAGCATTCAGGGCAATAGGCAAACGATGGGAAATAAAGAACCAATCAACATTGGTAACAAAGAAAAGCTTTTTCATTTTATCATAATCTGCCGTCAACGGATTCTTTGGGCAAGAAACCTTTAACATCAAACACAACAGACCGTGTCTTCGACAAACTTTCGATATCTATTCCCGTAAACAGTTGATGGGCAACCGCCAACACAACCGAATCAAACTTTTCTTCAGGAAGTTCATTGATCACTTCAATTCCATATTCATGCTTTACGATATCCGGATTTGCCCACGGATCATAAACGGTTATATTCAGATTGTATCCCATCAAAGCCTCATAAATATCTATCACTTTCGTATTACGTACATCCGGACAATTCTCCTTGAAAGTAAAACCGAGTATCAGTATATTAGAGTTCAAAACCTGAATTCCTTTTTTCAGCATCAGTTTTATCACTTGACCAGCCACATACTCTCCCATACCATCATTCATACGACGACCGGCCAATATGATTTCAGGATTATAGCCATAACTCTGTGCACACTGGGCCAGATAATAAGGGTCTACGCCAATGCAGTGTCCTCCAACCAGCCCCGGCTTGAAGGGAAGAAAATTCCATTTGGTACTTGCAGCCTCCAACACATCCTGAGTATCAATCCCCATACGCGTGAATATCTTGGAAAGCTCATTGACAAAGGCTATATTGATATCACGTTGCGAATTCTCAATGACTTTGGCTGCCTCCGCCACCTTCATCGTGGGAGCCAAATGTGTCCCGGCAGATATAACAGAAGCATACACTTCGTTCACTTTCTTACCAATTTCAGGAGTTGAACCTGAGGTCACTTTCTTTATCTTCTCGACTGTGTGTAGCTTGTCACCCGGATTGATGCGTTCGGGGGAATAACCTGCAAAGAAATCCGTATTGAATTCCAAACCGGATATTTTTTCCACTACCGGAATACATTCATCCTCAGTCACACCCGGATATACTGTAGATTCATACACTACAATATCACCTTTGGAAATCACTTTCCCTACAGTGGTACTTGCACTATACAGAGGAGTCAAGTCCGGATTATGGTTATGATCCACAGGGGTAGGAACTGCCACAATATAAAAGTTGCAATCACGAATGTCTTCAATGTCAGCCGTGCACTTGAAGCCATTGGCAATGGCAGACTGTAGCAATTCGTCCGAAACTTCAAGGGTAGCATCGTGTCCTGCCATCAATGCATCCACACGAGATTTATTCATGTCAAAACCAACAGTTTTGTATTTGGTAGAGAACAAACGAGCCAAAGGAAGCCCTACGTAACCGAGACCGATTACGGCGATTTTTACTATATCCATAAGATTTTCAGTATTTATTAGAAAGTTTAGTTTATTAGCTAATAGAAAGGGAAAAAGAATGAATGAATCAGATATTATGCCAATACCATTTGACAGCTTCTTTCAGACCGTCGCGCATGCTGTATTCCGGAATATAACCAAGAAGTTTTCTAGCCTTATCAATGCAAGCCAAAGAATGAGGTATATCACCCTGCCGATTCGGGCCATGAAGAATCTCCACATCAGCTATTTTCGGATCAAACTCACTCAAATATTCCTTCAAATAATTCACCAGCTGATTCAATGTAGTCCTTTCTCCAAAAGCGGTATTATAAACCTGATTGACTGCATCCGGATTGGTGGTTGTCATGGCAAGCATATTCATCTGGATTACATTGTCAATGTAAGTAAAATCACGGCTGTATTCACCATCACCGTTAATCATGGGACTCTCGTGTGCCATCAATTTCTTCACAAATAAGGGGATAACAGCAGCATAAGCACCAAATGGGTCCTGACGACGTCCGAATACGTTAAAATAGCGTAAGCCGATACATTCCATTCCATAAGTACGTGCAAATACATCCGCATAAAGCTCGTTCACATATTTGGTTACAGCATAAGGAGATAACGGTCTACCAATCACATCTTCCACTTTGGGAAGAGACTGGCTATCTCCATAAGTGGATGAACTTGCCGCATACATAAAGCGTTTCACTCCTGCATCACGGGCAGCAATCAACATATTCAGGAAGCCACTAATATTAACTGCATTAGTAGTGGCAGGGTCTTTGATGGAACGGGGTACAGAACCCAATGCTGCCTCATGCAGAATATAATTGACTCCTACCACTGCCTTCTGGCAATCAGAGAAATTACGGATGTCACCTACGATCAGTTTAAATGTATCAGGATATTGATTCAATAACGGAAGAAGATTCTCAATCTTCCCTGTTGCGAAGTTGTCCAAACATACAACTTCATAATTATGGGCAAGTAAATACTCGCAAAGGTTAGAGCCGATAAAGCCGGCTCCTCCGGTAACTAATACTTTCATTATATAAACTTTAAGTTATAATTATCATCTAATCATTATATATATTCTCCTTATATTCAATCTTTTTACTCAAATCGTTCTTTTTCATATTTTTACCACACTTATGAAAGATATTATTCACTATACGCCCTGAAATACCATCAATTTTATCATTGAAGAATATTCCAAATTTGCCGAAATTTGTTATTGAGCAATTAGAAATTATGATATTATTATGTTTATTCTCAGAAGTAGATTCCACTTTTATCCCCACAAAATCATTGTTCTTATTACAACATATAATCTTACATTTATCGATTAAGACATCTTCTGTAGAGTATCTATATGTAAGCCATCCATAGCTGTCAGTCAATATATCACAATCTTTCACCTGCATATTTTTCAGTCCAAAAGCTCGAATATTCCCTCTGTCGAACACACTATTATTAACAAATATATTATTAACAATATATTTCCCTTCTCTATTTTTACTTCTTCCAGCAACCAATAAACCATTTCCTGCATTATTGCTGAAAAAGCAATTGTTTATCCTTATATTTTCACACGCGTAATAACAGTTTTCATACGCTGAAATATTTATATCATTAGGTTCAATATCTAAACCGGCTTGAGGTGGCGTACCATTTGTATTTATAAATTTACATCCTAAAAAATCAACGTGATTAGCTCTAGTAATGGAACTTCCCTGACGATGATTGTCACTAAAAATACAATTTATAACACTTATATAAGAAGGTGAGTGATCTATATTAGACTCAAGGTAAACATTGCCTATATATAATCCGTCGCCACGATTAAAACCGGATTGCAGATTAGACAATATGATATTACTTCCATATCGGATGCATATTCCATGACATTGCTCCGTTTTTATATCTGACTCTAGTTTATTACCAATTATTGTAAAATTCTTCAACTGAATATTTGATGTTCCAGCCCATTTCCCCCTACTATCTCCAATAGCCATAAAGCAATCTGCCTTCAACGATGTATTCCATTTAAAAACACTATTTCCTCCATCAATAATCATATCAGAATGTAACTGAAAATTAGCATGTTTAAAGTAGTAAACACCACAGTTAAAGAGTAAATTATCAAACAACAATATGTTATTCATCTGCTGGCTATTATCACTTCCACTGATAAATCGTCCTGAAGAATCGACAATACAATCACTTTTGAAGTCAAACCATATAGAATAGGCTGTATCAGCTTTCCAACTTCCTTTTAACAAAATATTATCCGAAAAAACAACATTTTGTTGAGCCATTACTTTTGTTCCATTGCCAATAAGCGTACCATTTTCGATTCGTCCACTATCTACAAAACACAAGACTGCACCTTCAGGAATGACAACGTTTTGAGACATAAGATTTATATTGGATTTAATTACATATTTCGCATATGATAAATTAAACTGCTTCTGAATAGGCTGTATACTATTTGTCACGAAAACGATATTAGCTTGACTATATATAGGTAAAATAAAGAAAAGTAATATTAATGAGTAAAACTTCATACTTTCATTGGTATATACCGAAAAACAATATTTTTACATTCATAAAAAGTAATTACTTACACCTATATTAAAACAAATATCTTTTTTTAAATTTAAGATAAGTACCTAAAAATTTAGCAGATAAATTATACCCTAGAAAAATGTACATAAGTCTTACTTTTTTAGTTTTCCTATCTGTTGCATATTTTAACACATATGACATCTTTCTTACTTCCTGAAGCAAAAAGTCACGACAATCTGTTTCAGCTAAAAATATAATTCCTAAAACGACAATAAACTGATAGGCACAATACCCCAACAACATTTTTTTTATCTGGAAATCCTGACATTCCTCAGATATCATAGGAATCCATTTTTTTATAATATTAAGTAAGTCCAACACATTTTTCTCTCTAATAGAGTTGGTTATTGATCCACTTCTTCTTCGATACGCATAAAAAGGAAGATTAATAGCATAAAAGTTATCGGCATGAAGAGTTAAAGAAAAATTCCAATCAATATCCTCTGAATAAATGCCTTTTTCAAACCAAATATTATTATCTATCAAAATCTTTCTTCGAACGAGTTTATTACATGCACTAGGAATAAAAAGCCCATTGGGTATAAGATATGAAAGAACATCTGACTTTTCACAGCCATTTATCTTATTAAGATTAAACTGGGGAAAGTATCTTATATGCTGGGATATGTTTTCTTCAAATGTAAATCTTCTAAAGAAAACAACATCAACTTCTGAATATTTATTCAGTAGAGAATAAAGAGAAAATAACGCATCACAATCGTTCCAATAATCATCACTATCAAGAAATACTACATATTCACCCGATGAGAATTTTAAGCCCCAATTTCGTGCATCAGATAATCCGCCATTGGCCTTATGAATAACTTTAATACGCTTATCCTTTGATGCATATTGTTCACATATAGTAGGAGAATTATCTGTAGAACCGTCATTGACAAGTATTAATTCAAAATTTTTATAAGATTGAATCAATATACTATTTATACACTCACTAATAAAGGGTTCTACGTTATATACTGGAACAATTATGCTAATTAAATACTCATTATTCATTTGGAGAGATAGTTAAAACATGAAATTAAAAAAAGATTCACCTATATTTTCCATAGAATATTTACTTCTATCTGACACTGCATTCATCTCAAATCTCGTTCTCAATTCTTCACTTTCCATCAACATTTTCAATTTAGTGGCATATTCTTCTACTTTTCCTAAAGGAACTAAAAAACCATTTTCGTCATCACGAATGATATCTTCTGGTCCCGCTGGGCAATTATAGGAAATACTCGCTGTAGGAAACAAAACAGCCTCACCTAAAGCATTGGGAAATCCTTCGGAGGTCGAAACGAAAGCAAAAATCTTACTTTGAGCCAAATACCGATCTACATCTTTGACTACTCCTACAAACTCCACATAACTCGAGATACCTTTCTGTGACACATAATCCATACACTCTTTCCTACATGGTCCATCACCTACAAATATTAGTTTCCAACTACCATCGTTTACTAAAGTAAAAATATCTATTAATTCACGTTGATTTTTTGACTTTATAAAACGCCCAACATTTACTATATAATTTTTCTTTTCAATGGATACATAATCGTTTTCAAAGATTGTTATTGGATTAGGAATGACCACTATGTTAGGGTGTTTAGTTAACCCATGAACTTTTTGTCTAGCCAAATTTGTTTGGCAAATTATTCCTTCTGCCTTTTGATAAAGAACTTTTTTCAAAAGTTGCCTTAAAAAAGATAATTTTATAAATGGGTTATTTCTATCTGCAACATATATTTTTATTCCCAACCCTATTGTAGAAAGTAAAGTAGCAATATTTGTTTCCACCCCCATACTTAAGACACAATCCGGACGCAACTCTTTAATTTTATGACGTAGATAAAAAAATTGTTTTATAATCCGAACATGCTTGTTTATTGCTAATATATCAAAATTAGGATAAATTACTTCGACTTTATCTGATAATGAATAAAAGCACTGAGTATTAAATAATGTAACAATAGTTACTTGCACTTCTTTTTTTTCAACAAAATATGTAGCAAGTCTTGTCAAAACTCTTTCCAATCCTCCTGCTGACAAATAATTTGTAACTAAGCAAACTCTATGTTTCATAATTACTATATTTAATCATAAATTTATCATTGAATAATAATCCTGAAGAGATTCCCTATCCGGATTTTTCGTTTTATCCAATATTGAACTATATGGATACCAGTGTACATACTTCCTCATATTCTTGCCAGTCAAATCTGACATATCACTAAAGTAGTATCTGCCATTCCACAAAAGAACCATCGAAAGTATACATGTCAGCAATATATATCTAGTGCCAAATACAAAGCGATTGCTTTTCCATAGCTCAACTACGAAATCGCTTAAGAAAATAATACCAATGAGGCATAAATAATTAAAAAAACGGCTGATGAAAGGAAAGCAAATCACCAATATGCCAAGCAAAAGAAATATGGGATAGAAATCATAAAACCGAGATCTCATACGTAATATCCGGTTTTCTATCTGCATCAATACACAAGGAAAAAGAATGTAACCCAAAAAAGCAATCAGAATGCCCATAAAATTCAGATTTTCTGATACTTCCGTATAATTAACCAACTTTATAAATATAATTGGAGGGACTCCTAAAGAAAAAGCCGCAGCAATGATAAAGTCTATATTTATAATGATTCCTGCAACAACTACAAACAGCCAGAAAATGCGTCTTAGCGTAATTCTTATACCGTATATTAAAGGAAAAACAAACGATATCGCAGCACCATAGTGGAAAAGGAATGCTATAATTGCCAATAAATAATAAGCAACGTATTTTTTATTCTGCAAGAATTTCACACTGACCAAAAAGACAGAAACGGCCAATGCTTCTCTCGCTATTTCCATATTTACCAAAACATACAAAAATAGGAAATAAAGAAAAACTGCTGTAAACTTATTTTTCGTATTAGAAGAGATGAACCAAAAAACAACCGAATTTATTATAATTGAATGAACTATCTGAAAAAAAATAAAATCGTTTATAGTTGATTTTATTAAAGCCACGAAAAAAATAAATAAAGGCTCCCATCTATATGAAAAATAATCAGCTAAGGATAGGTCGGACAAATAAACCTGCTCCTCTTCAAAAAAATCCTGATAAGCAAAAGTATCCGCTCCTATTCGATATCTAAACCCAGAAACTACTACCAACAGCAAGTAAATGAAATAATATCCTAAATTATAACCTCTCTTATGACCTAAAAAGTCATAAGAAAAAGACAAAAAAAACAATAACAGTAAAATTGGTATATACGGCATTCTAACTCAGATACAGTTTTACCTTTTTATAATTCATGTACATTTCTATTCCATAAAAAGCAACTGCCAATATTAATATGATATATCGAGTCATAGGAGTCATATTGCAATTCATTACAGACATAGAAATGCTCAATGCAGGCAATATCAATATTACAAAATAAAATTTACTAAAAGGAATATAATACAGTTTATTAGACACAATCCAACTAATTACAACCAATATCAGATATGTTAATATCATCGAATAAATCACTCCTTCTATTCCCCAAAATACAATAAACAGGTACATACTTACCACATTAACAATCAAAGACACAAAATAATTATAAGATACATACTTTGTTTTCTCCGTATATTTAGGTCCGATATCAATTACTTCTTTTATTATTGTCAAAGCAAAATATAGCGACAAACTGCCAATATATTTATATGAATAAAAAAAATCCGGACCTGCAACTATACTAACAATATCTTCAGATAACAATGACAATACCGATACTAATAAAAACAAGAAACAAGAAACTAAAGGCATGAACTTCGCAAAAAGCAACCGGTGGTTTTCCTTTGCAAACTGTTGATACATAAAAGGAAGCCAAGCCATCATAAAAGCTGTTCCCAAGATTTGCACGCCAGAGGCCAACTTTAAAGAAAAAGAATACAAGCCTATTATTGATGTTGTTAAAAAAAACACCATAAAGAGCCGATTGGAATAAACCATCATCACACTTCCCACACGAGCAGGAAACTGAGGCAAAGCATAACTAAAGCTCATCATGAGATTTTTCCATGAGAAAGAAAAAAGCAAATATTGCTTTATATTAGTATACAATACGATAGAAGTCAATACGAGTGTCAATAACTGACATATCAAAACCCATTCCAAGCCTCCATCCATGAAAACAACAAAAACGAATACGGATAACAATAGCAATACGACTTTCAATATTACTTGGTAAGTAAAAAGTAAGTTCTTTTTTTCATACCGAAGTATAATCAAGCCAAGCATTGAAAAGTTTATAAAAGGCAACTGGATTGCAGACAATATAACTAATAAATAATAAGCAGAGCTGGAAAAAAGCAAACTGGAAATATAATATGACAACAAGCATATTATAATTGAGAAAAAAAACGATAATGAAATGACCGTAATTAATATGCTGAACAAAAAGATTTTTTTATCATCCCCCTCCCATTTGTAATAGTATCGTTGAAGCGATGTTTCCAATTGCAGCAACGCAAATACAGATACTATCCCCATAAGTACCTGACATAAATCAATCATTCCATATTCGGTAGTTGTAAATAAACGAGTATAAATGGGCAGCAAAATGAAAGCCAATATTTTCTCAATGCTCGTTGCAACACCAAATGAAAAAAAAGACTTTAGGAACTCTCTCATTTTCTAGTCTCTCAAATACTATTCTGCTTCAAAAAATCTAAAAATCTTTTAGGGGAAACAATCATAGAATCAACACATTGTGATTTGTCTAGAGCTTCCTTTATAAAATCCACATCTATATCCTCAAGAGTAGAAAAATAGGAAAACTGCTTGTCATTGAAATATTCCTTTGCTTTTATGAAAGCATTATTTGTCAGCAACTTTTTCTTGTAAGCAATTGCTTCTGCTGCTCTTAAAGATGACCCGGACTGTGATGTATCCATCAAAATTTCCAAAATACACTTTGTCTGGACAATTTTAGATACAATAACTTCGTATGGCAACTTATGCTTAGAATCAACAATATTAAAATCACATTTTATCCCACAACTTTCCAGCCGATTCCGAAGTTGTTCTATTATCGCCCTTCGACCTTTATCCAAACCACAAAAAAAGATATCCGATTCATTTTCCTCCTTAATCGAAACATTCAATACGGAACAAACCTGATTGTAAAATTGAAAATTATGTTCAACTGCATCTATTTCATTAAAAGTTATAATCATGTCAAACTTTTCCCGATTATTTTCCACAAACCGCAACTGTTTCTCATTGACTCGGGAAGACAATGTATTTGTAAACATGTAGAACAATTTTGAATGCGGATATTTTTTTTTCAAATATTCCAAAAAAGGAAGGTGAGTAGAACAAACATTCTGTTCGTATATAATAAAATACACTTGTTCATATCCATGTATGGTTTGTAAAGGATATAAATATCTATATATAAACTCAGGAACCATATTCTCCCATCCATATCTTGTCATAAAAAATAGAATATTATATAATATTTTTTGCCTGACTGATAAATCATTGGGAGCAAAATACAAAACATCTTTATTATATAGGATATCATTATTTACAACTTTCATGTAATCTGAATATCCCCAAAAAACATATTTAATTCTCATTATAATACAATAAGCGCTAACTTCCTTCTCCTATCTCCTCCACCAGCGACGCATGCACAAACGTCGTCGCCACCGCCATCACCCCCTCGATGTTCACCACCACCCTCCTATCATGGCGCACACGCACAAACACCCCTTCCACTCCTTCGAAGATGCCGCCGGTGATGCGTACCCGGGTTCCTTGGGAGAGGTTCAGCTCGGTGGGTTCAAGATAGAGCACAGCCTGGTCGTAGGTGCCAGACACGGCGATGAAGCTGCGCATCTGTGAGTCCGGGATGACGATGGGCTGGTGGGTTTCGCGGTCCATGATATAACGGATGGGGATGTTCATGCCCGGTTTGTTCTTTATTTCGTCCATACGCTCACGGGTGGAGCGGACGAAGACCAGGTTATGGACCGCAGGAACAAGCTTGCGCAAGCGGCGCTCTTTCCTCACGACATACTCATAGCGCATGGGAATATAGTTTTCAATGCCCTCTGCATCCAGGTATTCCTTGAAAAAAAGCTCTCGGCTATAGGTGACACGCACTGCATACCAGTGCATTTCTGCATTCTCGTTCACAAAAAAATATGATTGGGGGACACCGGAGTAGCGAAGTACCTCCCGGTCAAGTAATGTAATGCGGTTACTTTAAATAGACTATGTGCATTCATTTTATTTCAAGACCCTCCACCATCTCGGAAGGAAGGCGACGAAATAGTTATATTCAAGCCATCTTGCGATAAGCAGTCATAAACGAAACGTTTATAATAAAAAAAATGTTTTATGACACGCTCCGTTTAATGAACGCAAAGGTAATGTCAAGAAATGAAAGTACAAAATATTCTGATTGATAAAATGATAATCTTTTTTAATGCAGGTATCATCGCACTATATATCAAATAATTACGTTCATTAGGTAAGATACACGCGCACGCGCGTCATTTCTTATTTTTTTAAAGAAAGAGTGTGTTACATATATAACCATAGGTTCCGGTACCTCACCCTATACATACAGACTACACACACGCTTCACTACTTCACAGGGATACCACAGAATTTCGTAACTATTCAGCAGATGATGCTTTATGATAATTTTTCAGACGCTGATAACACAGATGACACGGATTATTTAATTTCACGTCCTCAGAAGCGTTGCATCAGGTAAGAAAAACATAAAATCTGCGTTATCTGTAATTGTACAGACTCCTTTTTTGTTAATTTTGCAACCGATTTACTAACTTAATATAAAATTATATTTTCAAATTGTAATTATGAGAACAAAAAAACGCCAATTAGCGTGATGCAAATCAAAGGGAGGGATTACCAAGTGCTGTACACCAAAGAGAGCAAAGAGGTGCAAGTGGCCCTCGACCTGCTTTCTATGGTAGAACACAAGTCGTTAACCGTGGAATACAAGGAGCGGAAGGCTTTCCTGACACCCTTCATACCACTGCTGATAAATCCCCAAAAGGAACACGGACTGAAGGGCGTAAGCCCCTTCGCCAAGCTGCTGCATCTACTTGTAAACTTTATGGACGCGGACGGAAGCGGCAATACGCTGAACCCCGATTGCATTGAGGATGATATATATAAGCTCTTCAATGAGCTATATCCCAAGGAGTAAAACGGACCAAGGAATTCAAATTGTAAAAAAACGGCTGTCCCACTGCGGATGGCCGTTTTTGCTTCCTAAGGAAATAAACGGCATCTTTGCGCCGCCAATAAGGCAAACTTAATACAAGTAGAATGGAAAACATTCCAGTGACCACCTACCGTGGTTTCAGCGCCGTCAGCGGGGAGACAACCTTCACGCAGGACATGGCTGACATAAAAAACGGCAAGCATGCCAAGTTAATCATCAAAATCGCCAGCCTCGTGGCGCAGGGAAAGGTGGAGGAAGCCAACCACGTCAAGAAGCAGCTTCCCTTCAGGACCCTCACGGCCAACTACCGGGAAAGAAGGCTCGCACCGAGCATCACCCGCTACAACCCCGTCATCACGCTCGACATCGACGACCTGGAAGAAGGACAGTTGGAGCAGACCCGGACCCTCATCAACGAAGACCCGCACACCCTGGGCAGTTTCCTCTCCCCCAAAAGGCACGGCTACAAGCTGTTCGTCTTCATGCAGACGGAATACACCCGGCGTCTGTATGACCGTCTCCGGCAGGGCGAGGTGACCTACGCCACGCTCGAGGAGATACACCTGAAGCTGTACAGCGCCGCCAAAGAGCACTACGAGGCCCTTCTCGGAGTAGAGGTGGACGGAAGCGGAAAGGACATCTCGCGAGGATACTTCATGTCCTTCGACCCGCATGCCTATATCAATGCCGCACTGCTGGAACAGATTTCCCCGTTGCCGGCACGCATCATCCCGCCTGCGAAGAAGGAGAACAGCCCAAAGAAGACGCTCGTCGAAACGGTACACCCCCTCCCCGCCTCCTCTGCCGCCACGCCGCAGGACGCAAAGCCTTGGGAGAAGCTGATATTCTCCCAAGCCGTGACCGCCGTGAAGCGCACCACCAGGTTCCGGGCAGGCAACCGCGACAACTTCCTCTTCGCCCTGGGCAACAAATGCTACAGCAAGGGCCTGGACGAGCAGACAGCCATCAGACTGGCGAAAAACGAGTTCGGACAAGAGTATCCCGACGTGGAATCTCCCCTGCACAATGCCTACATCTATACCGACAAGACCAGCGAAGCCGCCACAAAGAAGGAAGAGAAAAAGCCCGTCATCAACCAAGTGATGAGCTTTCTGGAAGAGCACTACGGCATCCGCAGGAACCTCATCCTGGACCGCCTCGAATTCATGCCCTATGCCCTGTCGGCAGATGCCGGAAAAGGTTACCGTCCCATGCGCGGAAAGGACTACAACACCATATTCGTAGACCTGCAGATGGCCGGCATCTCCTGCTACCAGAATTTCCTCAGAGCCGTGATAGACTCCAACTACGCCAAGGAGTTCAACCCCTACACCGACTATCTGTACGCGCTTCCCCCCTGGGACGGGACGGACTACATCGCCCGGCTGGCCGACACCCTGACGACCGAGAACCGGGAGCTATGGCAGAAGGGCTTCAAACGGTGGATAGTGGGCCTGGTGGCCTGCGCACTGAGCGACGAGGACATGAACCAGCTCGTCATCATCCTCTACAGCGAGCAGGGAAAGGGAAAGAGCAGCTGGATTCGGCGCCTGCTGCCGCCCGAGTGGAAAGAGTACTTCTACAACGGCATAATAGACCCGAGCAACAAGGACGATGCCCGCCTGCTCGCCACGCGAATCATCATCAACATGGAGGAGTTCGAAGGCGTGAAGCCCGGCGAGCTGGCAGCATTGAAGCGAATCATCGCGCAGGACAACGTGACACAGCGCAAGGCCTACGACATCGAAGCCTTCACCCTGCCCCGCCACTGCTCCTTCATCGCGAGCACCAACAACCGGCAGTGCCTGCAGGACATCGGCGGAAACCGGCGTTTCCTCCCCATCACCATCACCGGTATAGACTACCACACCCCGGTGAACCATCCCGGCATCTACGCCCAGGCCCTCGCCTTGCTGAAAGGCGGTTTCAGATACTGGTACGAGGGCGAGGAGATAGAACAGTTGAACAAGCACAACGAACGGCACCGCATGAAAGACCCCGTGGAGGAGAACCTCTTCGTCTTCTTCCGCAAACCGCTGCCCGAGGACCTGCAGGTAAAATGGCTCCCTGCCAGCGTCATACTGACCAAGCTCAGCATATTCGGGAAGGTGCAGGTGAACCCGCACACCCAGCTGGTACTGGTGCAGGCACTGGAAAAGTACGGATTCGGTACACGGACCAACGAGCAGGAGACGACCGAATATGAGGTAGTGGACATCCAGCTATATCAGTAACCGGTATTCGAGGAGAAGAGAGAAGCCCCGTAACATATATTGTTGTGCATGACAACATATATTGTTACGGGGCTTTACATATATTGGCGTTTTCTTTACACGGCTTCCCTATTTCCGGCCGGCATCCTGTCAGGGTTCTCCCAGATACTTCACCAGCACTTTCACTTCCAGCGGAGTGAAGGTGCGCCGGTATTTGTTGTAGCCCACCTTCTCCAGCTCACCCTTCAGTGCCTTGTTGTGGCGTATCCATGCCGCCAGGGTATAGATGGCATTGCTGATGCAGTAAGTCGGGTTGTAGAGCATGGCAAGCTCCTCCTTCGAATAGGCGTGGATGCGGAACGGACGAAGGTCTTCCTCCTCCTCTTCCCTCTTTTCTTTTTCTGTTTTCATTCTTTATGTTATTGGTTGATTATTACACCATAAAGATACTGAATATCAGTGATATGACCAAGCATATACAGACATAAACGGGCATCGGACGAAGAACTTTTCCTGAACAGAAAGGAAACGGGAAAGAGACGGCGTAACCCGAAGAAAGCCATGAGCAGAAAAAGCCGGAGAAGTACTTTTGCAGCACCCCTCTTCCCCCCCTAAAGGAGAAAGAGAAGAGTATTGCAATACGGGACTTTAATTTCTAATTGTTAATTGTTAATTTTTAATTATTTAATTGTTTATGGGAGTACCATTCAAGAAAATTGCGAGGAAAGATCCTCGAAAGGCAGATGCGGTGGCAAAGTTCTACCCGCAGCTGGTGACACTGGGCGACAATGCGACGCTGGACGACATTGCGTATGTGATGAAAGAGAAGAGTTCGCTGACGCTGGGAGACATCCAGAGTGTATTGACCAATTTTGTGGAGGCCATGATTACGACCCTCTACAGTGGCCAGTCGGTGAATATCAAGAACTTTGGCGTATTCAGTCTGTCGGCGCGTACGGCAGGCGTACTGGATGTAAAGGAGTGCACCGCAAAGAACATCAAGGCGGTGAAAATCAATTTCCGGCCTTCCAGCACCGTAAGACCGGACATCGCCGCCACGCGTGCCGGGCAGAAGATTGACTTCTACGACTTGGAAGCATTGGTGAACAAGGGAGACGGTGAAGGAGGAAGCTCCGGCGGCGGTTCCGGCTCGGGAGACGGAGGCGGTTCGGACGGAGACCAGGGTGAAAATCCATTGGGATAAATATGACTGATTTTACTACCGATTCGTATGTTCAACTTTTAAAACGTATATAGCATGAAAAAAAGTATCTGGGATAAAATTCTGAAAGTCGTAATTGCAGTAGCCTCCGCCATCTTAGGGGCATTGGGAGCCAATGCGATGAACGTGAGCATTTAAGTCGCCGGAAAGAAAGGACGGCAGGAAGAGGAAACCCCGAAAAAGGTTTCCTCTTTTTCTTCCCTCTCTATACAGCGCAGGATACGCCAGTCGCAGCTACGCACCCAATAGCGGAAAGCCATGTTCGGACGGAAATGCTCCGAGAAGTCCAGCAGACGTTCCAAATCGAACTCCTCGGAGATGACACCGGCACCGCTACGGAATGCATCGTAGGCGTTACAGTCCTGCTCGATATGCGCCGGAACCATCAGCAAAGGCTTGCCCAGATACATCGCCTCGCAGACCGACTCGAAGCCGGCAGTGGTGGCATAGGCCTTGCAGCCTGCCATGTAGCGCAGGAATTTGACGTCATCGAGCTGATGGAAACTCAAGGTGTCGTCCACACGGCACACCTCGGCTTCGTCCTGCTTGTCCCAGAAGAAGTGGAGGGGTATTTCCGGATGGGCACTGTGCCAGTGACGGATATTCTCGCCAAAACCGGAGTTTACCATGTATCCGTGGAGATAATCCCTTTCCGTACCTTCGCACGACAGCACCTCCCTCCGCAGCAATGGCGGAACCACGCGGATATGCGCTTCTTCGTCATCCTCCATCTCGCGGAAGGAAAGGGCGAGTTTTTCGCGGGCACCTATGCACGTGAAACGGGTGAAAAGGCGGAGCAGCCACAGATGGAAGCCGTTCTTACCGGGAAACTCGAAATCGCGGTGCAGGAACAGGTACTGGTGCCCGACGCTTATTTGAGGGACGGAAGGACGGAACAAGAGATAGGTCAGCCCCGTGAGCAGTTCGTAGAAGTTGATGACCAGTTCGGCGCCACTCTCCTCAATGCGGCGGTGTATATAGTGCATGCTTTTCAGATAGACGGGCAGACGGGTGAGATTATAGGCCACACTGCGCGCAAGACTTGCCCGCTTGTTGGCAGGCGTAGGCAGGAAATTGGGACTGAGAAAGCGTTTCACCGGAGCTTGAATGCTGCGGTTGAAGAAACCGGGCAGACAGCGCGAATTGCTTTTGCCCACCAACACTTCCACTACTTCGTGACCGTTGCGGCGCAGCAGCTCTTCCATTGTAATGGCTTGGGTCAGATGCCCGCGGCCTTCTCCTTGAACGATAAAAAGGACTTTCATTGAGACGACTTGATGATTTACAAATTACTGTTGAAACACATGCAGCACATGACGTTGCATTTAGTTGATGCAAATATCGCACCTCCGTGTTACGGCAGAATGTGAAGAATGTGACAATTCGGTTATAAATGACAAAAGTCACACCGGCATCGCGCAGACATGACTTCAAGAGAATTTATGGAATAAATACGTAAAAAGGATAATTCGGTCGGCATATGATGCCGGAATATCAGACAAATTCCTCGACCATATACATATCACTGACAAAATCGTCAACAATCTGTTCCAGGTTTTCGCAGGCTTCGTCAGGCGTTTCACCGTAGGCGCTGCACAACACATTATTCATAAAATAAGCGTAAAAACCACCGCCGGCTGCCGCCTCTACGGTATAGTCATTTCTGTTCAGTTTCATATTCGGGCCTCCTTTCTTTTTTTACGCTGCAAAAATGAGGGAAAGTTGTTACGAGGAGATGTGAAGGAGGTTACAATAGTATGTAGATTGGTTGGCTTTGATGCAGTGGAAAATAAATGGATTGAATATTAGGAGTTTTCATTTATTCAGTTTACCTTTGATTAAAAATAAAAGCAATGGGTAAAATTAAACCATATAAAGAGCAGGACTCTTCCAAACAAACGGCACAAGAACCGATGATGGCAACTTATCATCAATCAGCCATACCGATGGACGACTTTATCAACAGTATTCCCCGAGATGCTTTGGCTGAAGCCCTTCTATTTGCCTTAGAAGAGAATAAAGCAGGACACTGTATATCAAACTCCCAAATAGAGAGTATGATAAATGAACGCATGGGATGGAAATAGTCTGGTCTAAGTTGGCTTATGAGCACTTTTTAGAGATACTTATTTATGTAGAGAATAATTTTGGCATGTTGACGGCACAGAAAACACGTCAAAAGATACAAGACAAAGTAAATCTTTTAGCAAAACATCCGTATATAGGAATTATAGACAGTGATTTTTCTACTCTATTTAACAACATTACTGTCCGTCATTTAAAACTTTCCCCTAACGTGATATATTATTTGATTGATGAGAATAGGATTGTCATTGCAGCAATGCTTCATTCAAAACAATCTCCGGAAACTGTACGTAAAACAATCTCAGAATTTCTGAAGCAATATAAATAGCTGTTCATCAATTCATGATGAGAGATAACTCTATAAATTTAAAACCGAGAGGACGTATCAAGATATACAATCACCCCGGATTACGCGGATTAACGCAGATAAAAGTTTCTGATTATCAGAACTCCTAAAATCATCTGTGTTAATCCGCGTAATCCGGGGTGGGTATTATTAATAGGAACGTGCGAAAATCACGCGGCAGGCAGAAGGCTTGCCGGTAACCATACACTTGCCCGGTTCCTTGTCACCCGGAACAAATGAATCGAAAGGAATACAACGGATGGTTGCTTTGGTCTCTTCCTTGATTTTCTCTTCGGTTTCGGTAGTCCCGTCCCAATGAGCCAGAATGAAGCCGCCCTCTTCAATCTTTTCCTTGAATTCCTCGTAGCTGTCCACGCTGGTGATGCGGCTGTTACGGTAATCGAGCGCTTTCTTGTAGACATTAGCCTGAATGTCCTCGAGCAAATCCTTCACGTACTCTTCGATACCCTCGCAGGAACGCGTCTCCTTCTCCAGTGTATCGCGACGCATGATTTCCATTGTATTGTTCTCCAGGTCGCGGCCACCCATCACCAGACGAACGGGAACACCCTTCACCTCATAGTCGGCAAACTTGAAGCCCGGACGTTTGTTGTCGGCATTGTCGTACTTCACGGAAATACCCATTGACTTCAGCTTGGCAACAATGCCTGCCACTTTCTCGTCAATCTTAGCCAGCATCTCTGCATTCTTGTAGATAGGTACGATGACTACTTGTATCGGAGCCAGGTGCGGAGGAAGTACCAGACCGTTGTCATCGGAATGCGTCATGATAAGCGCTCCCATCAGACGGGTGGAAACACCCCAGGAGGTAGCCCAAACATACTCCAGCTTGTTCTCCTTATTGACGAACTGTACATCGAACGCCTTGGCGAAGTTCTGTCCCAAGAAGTGGGAAGTACCGCTCTGCAAAGCCTTTCCGTCCTGCATCATCGCTTCGATGGTGTAGGTGTTGAGGGCACCGGCAAAACGCTCGTTGGCAGACTTCACGCCCTTTACCACGGGCACCGCCATGTATTTTTCGGCAAACTCGGCATATACATTCAGCATCTTTACCGCTTCTTCTTCGGCTTCCTCGCGGGTGGCATGTGCCGTGTGTCCTTCCTGCCAGAGGAATTCGGCGGTACGGAGGAACAGACGGGTACGCATTTCCCAACGGAACACGTTTGCCCACTGGTTGCACAAGATAGGCAGGTCGCGGTATGAATTGATCCAGTTCTTGTAGGTGTTCCAGATGATGGTTTCGGAAGTAGGGCGGATAATCAGCTCTTCTTCCAGTTTTGCAGCAGGGTCCACCACCACACCGCCGCCATTCGGGTCGTTCTTCAAACGATAGTGCGTCACGACGGCACACTCTTTGGCAAAGCCTTCCACATGTTCCGCTTCACGGCTGAGGAATGATTTCGGAATAAGCAAGGGGAAATAAGCGTTGACGTGTCCCGTTTCCTTGAACATATCGTCCAACTGACGTTGCATCTTCTCCCAGATAGCGTATCCGTAGGGCTTGATTACCATACAGCCGCGTACTGCCGATTGTTCTGCCAAATCGGCTTTTACCACCAACTCGTTGTACCACTGAGAATAATTCTCACTACGTTTGGTAAGGTCTTTCAATTCTACTGCCATTCTATTTCGTTTTTTAAAGTTTTTCCTACGTTTAAAATGGCTTGACCCGAACATTTTCCTCGATATTTAAAAAAAGGCAGCCGCTGTGATGCAACTGCCTAACTCTAAATGGAGGAGCGGCAAGCGAGACTCGAACTCGTGACCCTCAGCTTGGGAAGCTGATGCTCTACCAACTGAGCTACTGCCGCATAAACATTTCCAAGGTCATGCCTTAAAAACGGTGGCAAAGTTAATAAATTACTTCCTAAAAAAACAAACGTTTCGTCAAATATTTCTTATTTTTGCTCGGGAAAACAAAGATATTCTTTCAAAATACAGACTAAATACCAATGAAACGAATCATACTCATCACCGGAGGAGCACGTTCCGGCAAAAGCACCTATGCGGAAAAGCTGGCACTCGAGCTCTCTCCCACTCCCGTTTATCTTGCCACGGCACGCATCTGGGACGAAGAATTCCGCCAGAGGGTAATCCGGCATCAGGAACGCCGGGGACCGGAATGGACAAACATCGAAGAGGAGAAAGAACTCAGCCGCCACCGGCTGGAGGGGCGGGTCGTCCTGATAGACTGCATCACCTTATGGTGTACCAACTTTTTCTTCGACCTGCATTCAGATACCGACCGGGCACTTGCCGCAGTAAAGGCGGAGTTCGACCGCTTCACGGCACAAGACGCAACCTTCATCTTTGTAACCAATGAAATAGGTATGGGAGGAACTTCCGAGAACGAACTGCAACGAAAGTTCACGGACATGCAAGGCTGGATGAACCAATATGTAGCCGCCCGTACCGACGAAGTGATACTGATGGTATCCGGCATCCCACTTACCGTAAAAAACACTCATTCATAAAACAACAGACAATTAAAATTCAACAGACTGATGAAAACATTTCATATCACCCGCCCGGACGAGTCAATCCGTCCTGCATTGATTGACAAAATCAACAACCTGACCAAACCCAAAGGCTCATTGGGCATTTTAGAAGAACTGGCACTCCAAATCGGACTCATACAACAGACATTATCCCCCGCCTTGAAACATCCGCAAAACATTATCTTCGCCGCCGACCACGGCATTGTAGAAGAAGGTGTCAGTCTGTCTCCAAAGGAAATCACCTGGCAGCAAATCAGCAACTTCCTTCATGGAGGGGCAGGTGTCAATTTCCTCTGCCGGCAGCACGGCTTTACCCTGAAGATTGTAGATGCAGGAGTAGACTACGACCTCCCCTACGAGAAAGGCATCATCAATATGAAAGTGCGCAAAAGCACCCGGAGTTATCTGCACGAGGCAGCCATGACGGAAGAGGAAATGGAGATGTGCCTGGAACGGGGTGCCGAGGTGGTGCGCCAATGCCATGAAGAAGGCAGTAATGTCCTCAGCTTCGGTGAAATGGGTATCGGAAACACCTCTTCATCCTCCCTGTGGATGACCTGCTTCACCGGTATTCCTCTGGAACAATGTGTCGGCGCAGGCAGCGGACTCGACAGCGCGGGCATCCGCCACAAATACGAAGTGTTGAAGCAGTCTATGGAGAACTACAAGGGCGACGGCTCTCCCCGAGACATCATCCGCTACTTTGGCGGACTGGAAATGGTGATGGCCATAGGCGCCATGCTGCAAGCTGCCGAGCTGAGGATGATTATCCTTGTAGACGGATTCATCATGACCAACTGCCTGCTTGCCGCCGCCAGGCTCTATCCGGAAGTGACGGATTACGCCATCTTCGGACACTGCGGAGACGAGTCGGGCCACAAACTGGTACTCGACGCCCTGCATGCCCGTCCGCTGCTGAACCTGGGACTGCGTTTGGGAGAAGGAACGGGGGCCATCTGTGCATATCCCATTGTCGACTCGGCCGTGCGGATGCTCAATGAAATGGATAACTTTGCACATGCCTCCATCACTAAATACTTTTAATATGAACAATGTCTTGGCTGCATTCATAATGCTCACCCGACTGCCCTTCTGGAAAATCAAGGAAGTACCGGCAGAGTGTTTCAAGCATGTGGTTCCCTATTGGCCGCTTGTAGGCTGGCTGACGGGAGGCGTGATGGCGGCAGTGCTGTGGCTTGCCGGACAGATTATGCCGGTGTCATTGGCATGGATTCTTGCCCTCATCGCACGCCTAATTGTCACCGGATGCCTGCACGAAGACGGACTGGCAGACTTTTTCGACGGTTTCGGTGGCGGTACCACCCGAGAACGGACTCTTGCCATCATGAAGGATTCCCACATCGGAAGCTACGGTGTCATCGGATTGATATGCTATTTCCTGCTGTTGCTCCAACTTCATCACCTGCCACTGGGACTTCTCTGCATCCTTGTGCTCTGCGGTGACTGCTGGTCCAAGTTCTGTGCCTCCCAGATTGTCAACTATCTGCCCTATGCCCGGAAAGAGGAAGACAGCAAAAGCAAGACCGTCTACAACCGCATGAGCTGGTACGAGTTACTGGCCGGATTTCTTTGCGGTCTGCTTCCTTTCGTACTGCTGCTGCCTATAAAGCTGTGGATTGCCACCCTCTTCCCACTGCTCACCTTCTTCCTGCTCTACCGATTGATGAAGCGGCGCCTGCAAGGATATACGGGTGACTGCTGCGGGGCCACTTTCCTGCTATGCGAACTGTCCTTCTATTTGGGAAGCCTTATCCTAATTATAAATTAAAACTAAAAATTAAAGATGGAAGTAATATTCATTCGACACACTTCGGTAGATGTCCCTCCGGGCGTATGCTACGGACAGACCGATGTTCCCCTAAAACCCACGTTTGAAGCGGAAGCCGCCGTGACAGCAGAAAACCTGAAGGCATACCTTCCGTTCGACCACGTCTACACCAGTCCCCTGACCCGTTGCGTGCGCCTCGCCACCTATTGCGGCTATCCCGATGCAGAACGGGACAAACGGATTATGGAAATCAATTTTGGTGACTGGGAGATGAAGCCGTTCGAGCAGAATGAAGACCCACGCTTGCAGGAATGGTATGCCGACTACATGAACGTGGCAGCTACCGGTGGAGAGTCCTTTGCCATGCAATACCGACGTGTCGGCCAGTTTCTGGACGAGTTGAGGAAGAAGCCCTATACACGCGTTGCCATCTTCGCACATGGCGGCGTACTCATCTGCGCGCAACTCTATGCCGGAATCCTCAAAGCCGAAGAAGCCTTCGACGCATTGACGCCCTACGGCGGCATCGTCCGCATCAATCTCGACAAGGAATAGTGAACGAAATAGTAGGGCCTTCCTCCGCTTCGGTTTGCACCTTGTAGATACCTCCAAAATAATGAATAAAATGGGCATTGATTTCATGGCGAATCAAGCTCGTTTTATTCTCAAAATGTACCTTTGCAAACGGGGCGTTGACCACATCGAAATAGAGGGCCGACCTAGTGCGGTCCCGTCTGATGCGGATAATCGCCTCATAACGGGCAGTATCATTCTCTGACGGAGTCAGCATGCTGACAAGCAATGTATCGAACCATCTCCGGTCTGTCCTCGCAAACTGTTCCTTGAGGTCGGTCTGCAGGCTGACAGACACAGCGCTCTCCTCACGGCTGTTCACTTTATCCAGCACCTCACTGCACAACTGAATAATGTCACACTCCTCGTCCTCATACTGAATCTTGCCGGACTCCAGGCGGGACAACTCCAGAATGCTGTTGACATAATTCAGCAGACTTTCCGCATTGGTCTGAATCATCTGCCCGTATTCCCTCTTAGTCTCCTTATCCAGCTCCTCCTTTCCGGTCAGCAATTCGGCAAAGCCCACCACCACATTCAGCGGAGTACGTATATCATGGCTGATTTCCGATTTCAGACGTTCCTTCGCGATGTTGTCCGTCTCTGCCTGCAAAGCGGCTTCAGCCGTCTTCTTCTCTACGACAGCAATCTTTCCGGAGACATAGCGCGTATACAAGTAGAAAAGCAGCATCAGCAGCAGGCAGACGCCCAGGAATATAAATCCTATACGGTAATTCATGTCCTGAATCTTCTGCTTCTCCAACAACAGCTCGTCAATGTGGTAAATCTCCTTCACCTGCTTCAACTGGTTGGCCGAGAAGGCATTGTTCAGCGAATCCTGCTTGCGTATGAGGTAGCGCCGGGTCTCGATGGCCCCGTCAATGTCCCCCTTGTCATATTGCGTACTCGCCTTGTAGTTTATCAAAGTGGCAAAGGTGGAAACGTAGTTGTTCAGTACCGTAGGGGTCACCTCGTCTATCAATGCGATGCTTTTGTCATACTCATCGGTCTTGGCATAATATTGAAGCTGTATCAACTGGACATTCAGCCAGAAGACGGGATCTACATGCGGTTCAAGCAGTTTCTTTACTTTCTCGATATGCTCGTGCGCCACTGTAAAGTTCTTCCGGTTCATGTAGTGCAGGATATACTTCACTTCGCAGTCAATCTCGAAATTGCTCCAGTTCTTCCTTGTCTCGGGTTCTTTGGAAATAACCGTCTGCAACGTCATGTCCATTTCATGCAAATAGGGCAGCTTCAGGCTGTCTTTACCGCCATTGCCGTATACCTGGGCAATACGCGACAGTATATCCACTTTCAGGCTGGTCTTTGTCTGGGGAGAGAAATTCCGGTAAGCCTCCAAGAAAGCGTCCAGTGCCTCATTCGGGCGGCTGGACACTCCGTAGGCACACCCCAGACTGTTATACGCCGCTATCATCCCGTTATTGCTATGGCGGAGTTTTGATTCCTCCAACGTCTCCTTAGCCACATACACCGCTTTCTCTATCTGTCTCTTGGAAGCCAGGGCGCGGCTGATGGCAGCCTTCTGCTCCAGATAATAATCGTAAGTGCCTACCTGGGAGACAAAATCCTTCAGCACATCCACCCAATACGACAGACTGTCCGGGTCGTGTTTCTTGTCATAACATGCCGCCAGATAGTAAGCGCCCATATTCTCATAGAAAGCGTTCTTCTGCCGCCGCGCCTCCTCGTACAGACGGGTGGAAAAAGTCATGTTATAGGGAGCATACTGGTGCTTGTAGGCCATGTCACGGAGATACGTCAGCCGGACAAGGGTGGCCGGCAGGGTATCGGCAACCTTCAGGATGCTGTCCTGATACCGGACAGCCCCCGTGTCTTCTGCCAGCAGCGGACAGATATATCCGCAAAACAAAACATGGATGAGAATCAGTATTCGTTTCATTGCGCCGTTCCTCCGTGTAATGCGGGATTATACTTCAAAGGATGCGTAAAACAGAAACGCGCGCCACGGGTGTACCCACTGTCCACCCACAGCTTGCCGTTCATATATTTCACAATCAGTTGGCAGATGGAAAGGCCCAGTCCGCTTCCCTGCACAAAATCATTCAGCTTTTCAAAGCGTTCAAAAATCAAGTGCTGCTTTTCCGGTGGAATGCCGCATCCGGTATCCGTCACGGAGAAAAGTGCCGTACCGGCATCAGCCATCTTCAGTTCCAGCACGATGGAGCCTTGTTCCGTAAACTTGGCGGCATTCACCAGCAGGTTTATCAAGACCTGGCGGAGGCGCGCATCGTCCGTATCCAGCATCAGGACGGACAAATCCGTGTCAAAACGCATTTCAACCTCCAGCTTGCGCGAGGCCATCACGGTCTCCACGACCTCATTACACAACTTCACGGCATCATGCGTGCGGATGTTGAAGGTTATATTGTCATTCTCGAAATCCGAGAAATCCAGAATGTCATTGATAAGTTTCAGCAACTGAAAGGAATTCACCTTGATAATTTCGGAGAATTCCCGGCGCGATTCGTCATCGAATGACTCGTCCTCATCCGTCAGTACCGCCGAGAATCCGACAATGGCATTCAGCGGCGTACGTACCTCATGGCTCATGTTCGAAAGAAACATATTCTTCCGTTGTATGGCTTGCACCGCTTTCTCCTTCATCGCCTCCTGCCGCATCTGGGAACGCTTCAAACGGAATATCTTCTTCCAGCCCAGCACCAGGAGGAATATCAGAAACAGTACGGACACAATGATGCCTGCCAGATAGAAACGCATGGATACAATGCGGTCGCGTTCGTTCTGGTAGGCCAGTTGGTCGGCCTGGAAACGGGTACAGAGCCGGTCTATCTCCTTGGGATAGTTCTTCTCGAACGAAGTCTTGATATACGAAAAGACCTTGCCGTACTGTCCGTAGGCTTCTTCCTTGTTCCCCATCTTCACCAGTAAATCCGCCTTTTCGAGCAGAGCTTCCTTGTAGATGTTATGGTTTATCCGGGCATATTCGGTTTGAAGGAAATCATTGTAGGCGGTCAAGGCTGCCTCATGCTCTCCGGTGGCCACCAGATAACGGGCATCTATAATCAGAAGGTATTGCCGTATCTCCGGAATCAGTTGCGCTTCAAGCTGGCCTATCTGTACCAGACAATGGCTGGCAGCTTTCAAGTCACCCTTGAATAATTGGCAGGAAGCATTGGAGATGTGACGCATGGCCAGCTCCAGCGGAGAAAGCCGGTCTTCCGGATAGAGGTTCAGACGTGCAAGATAACGCGAGGCACCGTTTACATTCCGTATGCGCAGGTTATAATCTATCAGTTCCACCAGTAGCATGCGGATATGCACATCCTCCCCGTCCATCCCATCCAGCAGTCTCAAAGACTCTTCGTAAGCGGCACCGGCTTCCCGAAGCCTGCCGGTATAGCTGTACACCTCTCCCATGGCATTCAGCGCCAGGGCATTGCCGAAGGGGTAGGCAAGCGCGCGGGCTTTGGAGTACATCTGGTCGCTCTGGGCAATGGCCATACGGATTTCTCCACGGAAAAGGGAGGATTTTATAAGTATTCTTTCCAGTTCGAAATAGGTGTAATAGCGCTGGGATTCATCCAATTGGGACAAAAGGCCGTCGGCATTCAGCGAGTCACACTCCTCCCGGGTCAGATAGTCGAAACCGAGGCTGTTGTGAAAAGTGGAGATGACCTCATGGACTATACTTTCCTTTTCTTTAGTCCAAGAATCCGCTTTATCTGTTGCCGATGCAATTATTGTGCTCCCGAACCAAATAAAGAAAAGGAATATATATAGTTGCTTTATCCTCATTTATAAGACTTTGTCTGCTTTAAAAGTTACATTTTTAATGCAACGCGGTCTTGCAAAGATATTATATCTTTTTGGAACGGACAAAGAATCAGTTAAAATAACAACATTTTAAAAACAAAAGGAAGCCAAGGTCGATGTCACTATTACGGCAACCACCATCCACCACTCCACACGCCGGTTGATGCGGACAGCCACACGCATATCTTCTGTCTTCAGAGGCCGTTCATTAGAACCGATATAAGGTTTCCATACCTCCTCGCCGAAATAGTTGTGCGGACCTCCGAAACGGCAGTCCAGAATACCGGCAAGGGCGGCTTCCGGATAACCGGAATTGGGACTGGCATGCTGGCTGCCATATCTGCCCACAAAAGCAAACAAGGAAAGGCGACCGGAAACCAGTACCATCAGAAAGGCTGTCAGACGGGCGGGAATATAATTGGCAACATCATCCAAACGGGCAGCAAAACAGCCGAACCGACGATAGCGTTCATTCTTGTAGCCGACCATAGAATCCAGCGTGTTCACCATCTTATAGGCAAGCATGCCCGGAACTCCCAACAGCAGATACCAGAACAAGGGGGCAACTACCCCGTCACTCAAATTCTCTGCCAAAGTCTCCAATGCCGCGGTTCTCACCTCCTGCGCCGAGAGTGCAGACGTATCACGCCCTACGATACGTGCCACTTGCATCCTCCCTTCCTCCAAGGAACGGTCCACCGCCTTGAACACCATACGCACCTCGCGAACCAGCGTAGTGCCCGCCAAGCAATAGAATATCAGCAATATTTGCAGCGTTAGAAGCATGCCCGGAGAAAAGAGTGCCGCCAAGCGGAGCAACAAAAGCGTAATGACGTATACCCCCAAGACAAGAGACACCGCCACAAACGCACCTTTCAGAAAACGCAAATCGCCCCGGTTCAACCGGTGCTCACAGAAAGAAATGGCTTTGCCGAAAGCCACCACCGGATGGGGTAGCCACGCCGGGTCGCCCAGCCAGTGGTCGAGCAGCCAGGCTGTGAGAAGCGGCAGGTTCAAGTTGAAGGCGACACCCAAAAGTATAAGTACATCTTCTTCCATCGGTTATTCCTCCTCAAGCCATTGTCCTATTGCTTTTACAAGCCTGTCATTCTCCTCCCGGCTCTGGGCGGCTATGCGGAAGAAGTGCTCATTCAGCCCGTCAAAGTTGGAGGCGTCCCGAATCAAGATGCCATGCTCCCCGGCCAGATAGTCTTTCAAGGCGGAAGCCTTGCCCATACGGAGGCACACCAGCATGAAATGGGTTTCGGTGGCCCATACCTCCAGTCCTCCCAATGCCTCGAGCGCACTGCGCAGGCGGGCAGCCTCTTGCAAGTAAGACGCCACATCCAGCGGATTGGGAACATCATGTTCCAACAGATGGAGTCCCGCCTCAATGGCAAGCTGATTGACCGACCAGGGCATACGGTTGGTACGCAAGCGGTGCAGCAGGTGGGGGGCGCCGGTGACATATCCCAGTCGCAGACCGGGAACGGCATAACGCTTGGTCATGGAGTGCAGCAGCAGAACGTTGGGAAATTCCGCCGCCTCGGCAGCAGAGAAAAGCGGACGCAAGGTGAAAAACTCGTAAGACTGGTCGATGACGAAACATACCTGCGGATTATGACTGATAAGTGTTGCCAGATATTCCTTCTCCACGACCGTTCCAGTAGGGTTGTTGGGATTGCACAGCCACAGCATGCGCACCTCTTCCGGCAAGCGATACCCCTCGCTCTCCGCAGGAAGCCGATAGAGGGAAGTGACCCGATGGCCGTGCATGCGGCAGGCATCGGCATATTCACTGAAAGTGGGCTGCACAATGGCGGTGTTTGTCCCGCGGAAAGTCTGCGCGGTGAGATAAATGGCTTCGGTAGCTCCGTTCGTCACGCACACTGCCTCGGCAGGAAGACGGTGGCAGCGGGCAAGGCAGGCCTCAAGCGTGTAAGGCTCCGGTTCGGGATAGTTGCCGATGCCGTCAATCCGGGCACACAGATGCGCCTTCAAGGCAGAGAGGTCTACCCTGTTGTAAACGTTCGAGCTGAAGTTTGCCGTAATGGGACGGCTGTATTTATAGGAATCGTCTCCGTGTCCTTCAATCATGGTTCTTTGTCAATATTTGGTAGATAAGCGGCAGGTTGACGTGGCGGCGCACGTGCTCGGCAAGCCTATCGTATTGTTCTTCTTTGAATGTATGGTAATCGAAAGCGCCGGCATTCCCGGACAGTTTGTCTGCAAAAGGCGCAAGCAGGAAATCTATGAATTCCGGATTGTCGAGAATGCCATGAATATAGGTCCCCATGCAGGTGGAGTCCACGTAGTAACCGTCGGTAGAGCCGTTCTCCAAAAGATTTAGGGGAGAATCGGGGGCGCCTTCCACGGGGGTGGTCACTCCCATATGGATTTCATAGCCCTGCATGAATGGAGAACGGAGAGTGGAAGATGGAGAATGGGGATTGCACAGACCAAACTTCACCTGGCGGGTCACCTTCTCTCCCGACATGCGGGTACTGATGGGCAACAGTCCCAGTCCGGGCAGGCGTTCGATGTCTCCTTCCACATGCTCAGGGTCGAGCACCTCCTGCCCCATCATTTGATAGCCACCGCAGATGCCCATCACGGTGGCACCTTCACGGTGGGCACGGGTGATGGCAGCCGCCACACCGTTACGGCGCAATTCGTAAAGGTCATCAAGTGTGCTCTTGGAGCCGGGCAGCAGGATGACGTCGGCCTTTGCCAGCTCATCCACATTGTTAGTATAGAAGAGATGTACGCGTGGGTCACGTTCCAGGACATTAAAATCGGTGAAGTTACTGAGGTGGCGCAGCAGAATGACGGCGATGTTCACCTTTCCCTTCTCGGCACGGACAGACTTTGCGGCAAGCGCCACGGAGTCTTCTTCTTCAATGTAGATATCACGGTAGTAAGGCACCACCCCGACAACGGGAATGCCGCAAAGCTCCTCCAGCATCGTAATGCCCGACTCGAAGAGACGTATATCCCCCCGGAACTTGTTGATAAGAATTCCTTTAATGCGTTCCCGCTCATGGGGACGAAGCAACATCAGCGAACCATAGACACTGGCAAACACACCGCCACGGTCAATGTCGCCCACAAGAATTACATCGGCTCCGGCATGCAGGGCCATCGGCAGATTGACAAGGTCGGTATCCCGCAGATTGATTTCGGAGATGCTTCCCGCGCCTTCCAGCACAACGGGATTATAGCGAGCGGCAAGGCGATCGTAGGCAGCACAAACCTCCCGGCGCAGCTCGTCGCGTCCTTCCTTGCGGAAATACTCATAAGCATTGCGGTTGCCGATAGGACGCCCGTTGAGGACAACCTGCGAGGTATGGTCCGACTGTGGTTTCAGCAGTAGCGGATTCATGTCCGTGTGGCAAGGCACTCCGGCGGCTTCTGCTTGCACAGCCTGGGCACGGCCTATCTCCAGCCCTTCGGGAGTGGCAAATGAATTGAGCGCCATATTTTGTGCCTTGAACGGTGCGGGCTGATAGCCGTCCTGCTTGAAGATGCGGCAGAAGGCGGCAGCAATGATGCTCTTTCCCACATCACTGCCCGTCCCGGCAAACATAATCGGATGAAGTTTCTCCATAAATTCCATTTTAGCGAATGCAAAGATAGTGCAAATCCGAATATCTCTCCCATTCATAAGCCATATCTTCGGAAACTATTCGTTATATTTGTAACGTTCTATTCAAAAAGATGACTACTGAACAATTCCCACCTCCTCTTGTTTAGAGAAACAAGAACCCCTAAACCGAACGAACTTATGAATAATCTATTATGCCGGAGATTTTTTCCGGCTGCTGCCTGCGTGCTGCTTGCCATCGGTGGAGTGGCCGCACAAACCTCCCTTCCCCTTAGCTTCGGTGATGCCCTAAGGCAGATGCAAAACGGCAACCGCAGCCTGAAAATAGCCGACAAGGGAATTGAAGCCGCCCGTGCGGAACGTGACAAACTGAATGCCCTCTGGTACCCCTCCCTGCAAGGTGCCGGTACGTTCGTGCATCTTTCCGAAAAGATAGAGGTAAAACAGCCCCTTTCCCAGTTCACCGACCCGGCAAAGGACTTTGTGCACAACATCGTGCCGGACGACCAATTCATCAGCAGCATACTCGACCAGATAGGCTCCCATACCCTTGCCTTTCCACTGGCTCCACGCAACCTGACTTCCGTCGGCCTGACCGCCGAATGGGTCGTATTCTCCGGCGGCAAGCGCATCCGGGCCTCGAAGATAGGCAACACCATGATAGACATTGCCCGCGAAAACCGGGGACAGACCGATGCCACGCAACGCACCCTGCTGGCAGAAAGCTACTTCGGGCTGAAACTTGCGCAAGAGGTAGTACGCGTGCGGCAGGAGACTTACAACAGCCTGCAACGCCATTACCAGAATGCCCTTAAACTGGAAGCTGCCGGCATGATAGACAAGGCAGGCCGGCTCTTTGCCCAAGTGAATATGGATGAAGCTGCCCGTTCACTGGAGGCTGCCCGGAAGGAGGCCTCCGTCGTGCAAAGTGCCCTGCGCACCCTGCTCAACCTGCAAGACACATGCAGCATCCATCCTACTTCGGAGCTTTTCATCAACGACCAACTGCCCGCCAAAGAGGAGTTCCTGCAAGCCATGCGGGTGGAGAACTACACCGTGAACCAACTGCAACTGCAGTCACAGATTGCCCGCCAGCAGCTCCGCATCGACCAGAGCGGCTACCTGCCGGACATCGCCGTATTCGGCAAGCAGACCCTCTATGCCCACGGCATACAAAGCAATCTTGTCCCCCGCACCATCGTAGGTGTGGGCTTCACCTGGAACCTGTTCGACGGACTGGCGCGTGAGAAGCGCATCCGCCAGTCGAAGATAGCCCAGCAGACCCTTGCCCTGGGACAAGAAAAAGCCAAAGAAGACCTGAGCGTAGGCATCGACAAGCTCTACACCCAACTGCAAAAGGCACAAGACAACGTACGCGCCTTGAATACCACCATCGAGCTGAGCGAAGAGCTGGTGCGAATCCGCAAGAAATCCTTTGCCGAAGGCATGGCAACCAGTACCGAGGTCGTAGATGCGGAAACGATGCTGGCAACCGTCCGCGTGGCGCGTCTGGCAGCCTATTACGAATATGATGTGGCACTGATGAACCTGCTGGCTATCTGCGGAACGCCGGAACGGTTCGAGAAATATTTCGAGACAACTTATTAAAACCTACCCTTTATGAAAATCAATAATAAAAGCATCAGCATTGCATTCGTCATTATCCTGGCCGCAACGGTCATCATTTCGCTTGCCGGCATGTTACTCATGAACCGGCAGCCCCTGGTCCTGCAAGGACAAGTGGAAGCAACGGAAATACGTATCAGCGGAAAGCTGCCCGGACGTGTGGACTCCTTCCTCGTACAAGAGGGCGACTGGGTGAAGGCAGGCGATACGCTTGTCGTCATCAACAGCCCCACCATCGAAGCCAAATACCGCCAGGTGAATGCCCTGGAGCAGGTGGCCCAGGAGCAGAACAAGAAGATAGACGCCGGTACCCGCCGCCAGATTGTGGCCACCGCCAGGCAACTCTGGAACAAGACGCAGAGCGACCTTGCCCTCGCCAAGACCACTTACCAACGCATTGTAACGCTTTATAAGGACAGTGTCGTCACCTCCCAGCGGCGTGACGAGGTGGAAGCCATGTACAAAGCCGCCCAAGCCGCCGAACGTGCCGCCTACGAGCAATACCAGATGGCCGTGGACGGAGCGCAGAGCGAGGACCGCGCCTCGGCCCGCAGCCTGGTGGAAGCGGCGCGAAGCACTGTCGATGAAGTCTCCTCCCTCCTCGTCGACTCCCGCCTGACTGCTCCCGAAGATGGCCAGATAGCCACCATCTTCCCCAAACGCGGAGAGCTGGTGGCCCCCGGTACTCCCATCATGAGCCTTGTCGTGATGGACGATGCACACGTGGTACTGAACATACGCGAGGACCTGATGCCGCAATTCAAGATGGGAGGCACTTTCCGTGCCGATGTCCCCGCCATCGACGGCAAGGACATTGAATTCCGCATCTACTACATCAGTCCGCTGGGCAGCTTCGCCACCTGGAAATCCACCAAACAGACGGGCAGCTATGACATGCAGACGTTCGAGATACACGCACGTCCCACACAGCAGGTAGAGGGATTGAGAC
Source organism: Bacteroides sp. A1C1 (assembly GCF_004328515.1). NCBI lineage: Bacteria > Pseudomonadati > Bacteroidota > Bacteroidia > Bacteroidales > Bacteroidaceae > Bacteroides > Bacteroides sp. A1C1. The sequence continues at coordinate 4,257,398 of NZ_CP036491.1, read as the reverse complement.
CGGGGATGTCCGTACTCTTAAAAATGAAGAATAAAAAATGAAAGATAAAGAATTTGGCTACGCAATGAAAGCGCTCCGCATGGTTATCCGTCGCGAATGGCACCGCATGACCTCCCGCCGTCTATACCTCGGCGTCTGCGTCGTGCTACCCTTGCTCTGTCTGTTCTTCATGGCCACCATCTTTGGAAACGGACAGATGGAGAACATTCCCGTGGGTATCGTCGACCTGGACAACACTGCCACTTCGCGCAATATCTCCCGGCGCATCTCTGCCGCCCCCACCTTCCGTGTGACGGAGCACTTCACCGACGAAGCCGACGCCCGCCGGGCATTGCAACAGAAGGACATATACGGCTACCTCGTCATCCCGCCCCGCTTCGAACAGAAGGCGGTGACGGGAACTGGCGCAACGCTCACCTATTATTACCACTATGCCCTTCTTTCGGTAGGCAGCGAGCTGATGGCGGCGTTCGAGAATACGCTTGCCCCCGTGGCGCTCTCGCCCATCGTGATGCAGGCCGAAGCTCTGGGAGTCAGCGGAGAACAGATACAGACCTTTCTGCTCCCCGTAGAAGCCAGTGCCCATCCCCTCTACAATCCGGACATGGACTACTCCATCTACCTGAGCCAGCCTTTCTTTTTCGTACTGTTCCAGATACTCATCCTGCTCACCACCGTCTACTCCATAGGCAGCGAACTGAAATTCGGCAGCGTCGGCGAATGGCTGGAGACGGCACGAGGCAATATCCTCACTGCCGTAGCAGGGAAACTGCTGCCCTATACCCTCATCTTCTCGTCCATCGGTATCCTGGCAAACTATGTACTGTTCGGCCCGCTACATATCCCCTTCGCTGGCAGTCTGTGGCTGATGAATGCAGTGACCGTGCTCTTCATCATCGCTACCCAGGCATTGGCGGTCTTTATCTATTCTGTCTTTCCCAAGATTGCCTATATCATCAGTGTAGTATCCATGGTGGGGTCGTTGGGGGCTACGCTGTCCGGAGTCACGTTTCCCGTTACAGCCATGTATGCGCCCGTGCATGCGGCCTCCTACCTCTTCCCCGTGCGGCACTTCACGGAGGCGGCACAAGCCATGATTTACTTCGATGCAGGGTTTGCCTACTTCTGGCAGTCGGTAGCTACACTCTTCATCTTCCTATTGGCAGCACTGCTGATACTGCCATTGCTGAAATGGTGGATAAAAAAAGAGATAAGGGAAGAAGCAATCTCCGCCTCCCCATCACCTTGCCCACCTACCGCATTGTCAACAGCTTCCGTCATCCGCCACGAGTGGCATGCCATCGCCACCAATCCCGCCATCCTGCTCGTGCTGGCAGGCGGTATCTTCCTCTACGGACTGCTCTACAACTACATGTACGCCCCCAACCTGGTGCGCAAGGCTCCCGTCGCAGTGGTAGACCTCTCCCACTCCGCCCTCAGCCGCGAATACATCCGACTGCTCGACGCCACTCCCCAGACCGCCGTCTACGGCCAGACACCCAACATCCTCGAAGCCCGCCAATGGATGAAGCAGGGCGACGTGGCAGGCATCCTTTACCTGCCTGCCGACTTCGAGGCACGTGTGGCACGGGGCGAGACTTCGGTCTTCGTACTCTATGCCGCCACGGACGCTTTCCTCAACTTCAAAGGACTGCAAGAATCCAGTGCGCGCGTCATGCTTGCCGTGAACGATGCCCACCGCATGGAGGGCACCGTATTCCTACCTCCGCAAGGACTGCTGGCAGTGGCTTCGTCCGCTCCCGTCAGCGTGTCCGGCACGGCGCTCTACAACTATACAGAGGGCTACGGTTCCTATCTGATTCCCGCCGTCCTAATTGTCATCATCTTCCAGACGATGCTGATGGTGATTGCCATGCTGACGGGCGAGGAAGCGGAAGCCCGAAGAAAAGGAATACGGCTGATGCGTGCCGACTCATTGAAGGATACATTACGGATTGTCGGAGGCAGGACCTTCGTATACTTCATGCTCTACGTGGTGTTTTCCCTATTCCTGCTGGGACTGTTGCCGCACCTGTTCAGCATCCCACACATCGGCAGCGGAGGAAACATCGTCACAATGATGATACCCTTCCTGCTGGGCACGAGTTTCCTTGCCCTGGCCGTCTCCCGCTGGTTTACAGACTCCGAAGCGCCGTTGCTGATGATAGCCTTCTTCTCTGTGGGCTATATCTTCCTTTCGGGCGTGTCCTATCCGCTGGAGCTGATGCCGTGGTATTGGCAGACAGCCCACTATCTGTTTCCGGCAGGTCCTGCCGTACTTGCTTTTGTAAAACTGAATTCAATGGGTGGAACGCTGGCCGACGTATGGCCGCAGATGCTGACGATGTGGATACAAGTATTGGTCTATGGAACTTTGGCGCTCTGCACTACACGCCACCTCTACGGAGAAGGAAAAGTGAAGGCATAAAAAAAGGCTATCTATCCCAGACAGCCAATCTTTTGTTAACCTTAAATCTAATACTATGAAAAACACATTGCAAATGTGCGGACTTCCTCGAAATATCCAAAATTTCTGTCCATGACGGTCTCATTTATAACATGGTTTAATAGGAATATGCCGTTGTTAACAGATAGAGGCTGATCAAATAAGAAATTTTCACTATCTTCATCCCCAAAATCGAACATCATAACTAAAGAATATTTTGCCATGATTCATACCATATTCGATACAGACCTTTACAAATTCACCACCTCGTATGCCTACATCAAATTGTTTCCCTATGCCATGGGCACTTTCAGCTTCAAGGACAGAGACGACACCGCCTATACGGACACGTTTCTGAAGGAACTGCAAGAGGCGGTGGACAGCCTGGCACAGACCGTACTTACTGCCGAAGAGCTGGAATACATGACCCGCCACTGCCGTTTCCTGCCGAGGGTCTATTGGGAGTGGCTCTCCTCCTTCCGCTTCCAGCCGGAGAAGGTAAGCATCCATCTGGACGAGGACCGGCACCTGAACATTGAAATCACGGACTATCTGTACAAGGCCACCCTTTACGAAGTCCCCCTGCTTTCTATCGTATCCGAAATAAAGAACCGTTCTTTGGGAAACGTGGCCGACATGGACGGCATACTCTGCAAACTGTCCGAAAAGGTGGCACTCTCCAACCGACACCAGCTGTATTTTTCAGAGTTCGGCACCCGGAGACGCTTCTCGTTCGAGGTACAGGACAAAGTCATAGACCGTCTGAAGGAAGCCGCCGAATACTGTACCGGGACTTCCAACTGCCACTTCGCCATGAAATACGGCATGAAGCCTATGGGGACGCATCCGCATGAATGGTTCATGTTCCACGGCGCACAGTTCGGCTACAAACACGCCAACTACATGGCCTTGGAAAACTGGGTGAACGTATACGACGGCGACTTGGGCATCGCACTGTCCGATACCTATACCTCCGGCATTTTCCTAAGTAACCTGAGCCGCAAGCAGGCCAAACTATTCGACGGTGTACGCTGCGACTCCGGTGATGAATTCGATTTCACCGACAAGCTCGTTGCCCGCTACCGCGAACTGGGCATCGACCCTACCACTAAAACCATCGTCTTCAGCAATGCGCTCGACTTTGGCAAGGCACTCGACATCCAGGAGCATTGCAGGGGCAAAATCCGCTGCTCCTTCGGCATCGGCACCAATCTGACGAATGATACCGGATTCAAGCCCTCCAACATCGTAATGAAACTGACGCAATGCAAGATGAACGTCAACCAGGAATGGCGCGAATGCGTGAAACTGTCCGACGATGCAGGAAAGCATATCGGCAGCGAAGCGGAAGTACGGGCATGTCTGTATGATTTAAGGCTCGGACAGCAAATAGAACCCCTATGCTGAAAACAGCTTCCCGGCGGTTAGCGATAAGTGCTTACTGTCTTTTCCTTTTGTAGGCAAACTCTTGCCATTTCTCCTCCGGCCAGTCCTGCCGCTGCATCTCCATGCGGGCCATGACGAAGAACAAGTCCGAAAGGCGGTTGATGAAGCGCAGAATATCCTCGTTCACAGGGTCTTGGCGATGGAGTGTCCACAAACGGCGTTCGGCACGGCGGGCCACGGTACGGGCAAACTGCAGTTGGGCTGATATGGGAGTGCCACCAGGCAAAAGGAAGTAGCCGTTGTCCGTCAGCAGGACGGTCATGGCATCCATCTCCTGCTCACAGCGCAGCGTGAGCTCTGCGGCAGAAAGCGGATTAGGGTTCACCACTCCCGAGGGAGTGGCCACATGGCTCATCACCACCATCAGTTCCCGCTGGACAGCATGCAGCAACTCCTGCCATCCATCTTCTGCCGCCAGCATGGAGCGCACGATACCAATCACGGCATTCAATTCATCAAGGCATCCGTTTGCCTCGATACGGATGTCATCTTTCGGCACACGCGCGCCACCATGAATACCCGTTGTTCCTTTGTCTCCAGTTTTGGTATAGACTCTTTTCATACTCTATTTGATAAATCAGTAGGGTCTTCCAAAGAAGACAAGCGATAAGTATTCAGTTTCATAATATATTTAAATGAAAACAAAGATACTCCACTATTTCAAGAACACAAACGAAATTACATAAAATATCAATGCGCTATTTTAGAGTTCACCGAACAAAGCCATCACATCCACCTCGCCCCAATACAGATGCATATAACTGGCTATCAGGTTCTTATAGCGAAAGACGGGAGTGGTTACCTTCCCTCCTTTGGCATTGTAGACCTGCGCTATCGAGGGAGGAAGACTGCACGCACCACCTTCTTTTCCATCAGTTTCGGGCACAGCAAACTGCGTATAATGGAATTCGTGTCCTTTAAGCCGCCATCCGTTATAGTCGAACTGGCGGTATCCCAATGTCAGTTTCCTGCGTCTACGCTCGTTCGTAATGCTGAAAGGCAATACTCCTACCATCTCATTTCCAATATTGCCTACACAGCTCCCGGCACTTCCCCCGTCCGTATCCCCATCAGAAAGAACGGACTGCGAAAGATATATCATCCCCCCGCATTCCGCCAGCGTCCTGCCACCGGCCTCTATATAGCTGCGGATAGACTCCCTGGCAAGCCTTGCCCCGGCAAGTTCCTCCAGACGGTTCTCGGGATAGCCGCCGGGCAGATAGAGCAAATCCGTCTCTTGCGGAACAGCCCGGTCCTGCTCCGGATTGAAGAAAGTGACCGTGCCCATACGGCGCAGAATATCCAGATGCTCCGCATAGAGGAAGGAAAAGGACTCTTCGTTGCGCGCTACCGAGATATGCAGCTTCCCCGGCTCCGATAGTACCGGCTTCTCCTCCACTGCCGCCGTAGGCAATGGACGCCCGGTTGTCGAGAGCAGTAGTTCCCAGTCCACATGTTCCTCCAGCAAGCCTGCCAGCATGTCCAGCCCCTCCGTCTCCTTAGAACGGCTGAAATCCAGCCCCAGATGGCGCGACTCCTGCTCCAGTTCCTTCTGCTTGGGCAGATAGCCCAGACAAGTCACGTTCAAGTCTTCACAGACCTCCTGTAACATCCGATAGTGACGGAGCGAGCCGACACGATTGAAGATAACTCCCGCAATACGTATATCCGGACGAAAATTGATGAACCCCGACAACAAAGGAGCCATGGAATAGGCAGCCGACTTGGCATCAACCACCAGCACCACAGGAATACCCAAGAGCCGAGCCACTTCTGCCGACGAGCCCCGGTCGCGGTCGTACCCGTCGTACATCCCCATCATCCCCTCGACCACGGCAACATCCGCATCCGCCGAATAGCGTGCATACAGACTGCTTACGTGCTCCTGAGATGCCATGAAAGTATCCAGATTGATGGAAGGACGGCCGCATACCACCTCGTGATACTTGGTATCTATATAATCGGGGCCGCATTTGAAAGGCTGCACCTTCAGACCTTTCTTCACAAACAATGCCATCAGTCCACGACTGACGGTGGTCTTTCCACTGCCCGATGTAGGGGCGGCTATGAGAAACTGAGGGATGGAACGCATAATTAATGTGTTAATGATTTAATGTGCCAATGTGCTAATCGGCTGCGCTATACTTGCGCTACTTCCCCATGCCGCAGGTCATTGACATATTGACATATTGGCACATTGGCACATTTTCAACGTGCAAAGATAAGCATATCTCCAACAAAAGTTTTATCTTAGCTGCGAAAATAAAAACATACCACCATGATAACCGAAGAACTTAAGAAACTCTACATCGCACATACCGGACACGAACCGGAACAGATTGACGAACTCCCCTCCTCCGGCTCCAACCGCCGCTACTTCCGCCTCATCGGAAGTCCTACACTTATCGGCGTCAGCGGAGAGTCTGTGGAGGAGAACCGCGCCTTCCTCTACATGGCAGAACATTTCCGACAGAAAGGGCTGCCCGTACCGCAAGTGTTCATCCGTTCCGAAGATGACATCTATTATCTGCAAGAAGACCTGGGCGACTCGCTCCTATTCAATGCCATCGAGAAAGGCCGCAAGACCAGCGTATTCGGTGAGGATGAGAAGCAGTTACTGCGCAAGACCATCCGTCTGCTGCCCGCCGTGCAGTTTGCCGGAGCCGACGGCATGGACTTCTCCTACTGCTACCCGCAGGCAGAGTTCAACAGCCGCAGCATTCTGTGGGACTTGAACTACTTTAAATACTGCTTCCTCAAGGCTACGGGAATGGACTTCCAGGAAGACCGGCTGGAGGATGACTTCCAGAAGATGGCAGACGTGTTGCTCCGTAGCAGCTCCGCCACCTTCATGTACCGCGACTTCCAGAGCCGTAACGTCATGATAAAGGACGACGAGCCGTGGCTCATCGACTTCCAGGGCGGACGCAAAGGTCCGGTCTACTACGACGTTGCCTCCTTCTTGTGGCAAGCCAAAGCAAACTATCCCGACAGCCTGCGCAAAGAGTTGCTGAAGGAATACATCGACGCCCTGCGCAAGTACCAGCCCGTGGACGAGGCTTATTTCTATGCCCAGCTTCGCCACTTCGTATTGTTCCGCACCATGCAGGTGCTGGGTGCCTATGGTTTCCGCGGTTACTTCGAGAAGAAGCCCCACTTCATACAAAGTGTCCCCTTCGCCATCGAGAACCTGCGCCAGCTGCTCCAAGAGCCTTATCCCGAATATCCCTACCTCTGCCGGATTCTGCGCGAACTTACCGAGCTGAAACAGTTTACAGACGACCTGCAAAAGCGCCGCCTCGTGGTGAAAGTCACCAGCTTTGCCTACAAAAAAGGTATCCCCGAAGATTCCACGGGCAACGGAGGAGGTTTCGTCTTTGACTGCCGCGCTGTGAACAACCCCGGCAAGTACGAGCGTTACAAACCCTTCACGGGACTGGACGAACCCGTTATCCGCTTCCTGGAAGACGACGGCGAGATAGCCGTATTCCTGGAGCATGCCTACGCCCTTGTCGACGCTTCCGTGAAGCGCTACATGGAACGCGGCTTCACCAATCTGTCTGTCTGCTTCGGCTGCACCGGCGGACAGCACCGCTCCGTGTACTCGGCACAACACCTGGCGGAACATCTGCACAAGAAGTTCGGCGTGCAAGTGAACCTGATACATAGAGAACAGAATATTGAACAGACGTTTAAGGCCAAAGTTTAATGTGCTAATGTGAGAATATGCCAATATGAAAGCCATGATTTTCGCCGCCGGCCTGGGCACCCGGTTGCGCCCCTTGACGGACAACATGCCCAAGGCCCTCGTTCCCGTAGCAGGAAAGCCCATGCTGGAACGGGTGATACTGCGGTTGAAGGAAGCAGGATTCAATGAGATAACGGTCAATATCCACCACTTCGGGGAGCAGATTATCGACTTCCTCCGTGCCCACGACAACTTCGGCACGGAGATTCACATCAGCGACGAACGCGGCATGCTGCTCGACACCGGAGGAGGCATCAAAAAGGCACGTCCCTTTCTGGACGGGCAAGAACCTTTCCTGGTGCACAACGTGGATATTCTGACGGACATTGACCTTGCAGGTCTCTACCGCCACCATCTGGAGAGCGATGCGGAGTCTACCCTGCTTGTGAGCGAGCGCAAGACTTCCCGCTATCTCCTTTTTGACGACGACTACCACCTGCACGGCTGGATAAACAAGTCCACCGGAGAGGTGAAACCGGCAGGCTTCGACTACCGGGAAACGAAGTACCGGGAACTCGCCTTCGGAGGAATCCATGTCATCTCCCCCTCCCTCTTCCGCCTGATGGACGATGGGCAGTGGGACGGCAAGTTCTCCATCATTCCTTTCTACTTGTCCGCCTGCACAAAGGTGCACATACAAGGCTATCCGCTGCAAGGATTCCGCTGGTTCGACATCGGCAAACCGGAGACACTGGCACAAGCGGAGGAATACTACAAACAAAAATAACAAGTAATGTAAAGCAGCCTAACATTACTTGTTAGCTCTCTTTACATTACTTGTTATCAAATCAACCTATGTACCATAGATTATCTATGGTGAAACTACGCCAGTGCCAGTATCAGCAACTGAGCCGTCAGCACCCGCAGGAACATAGCCAGCGGATAGACCGTGGCGTATCCCACCGCAGGGGCATCGCAGGATGTCAAGTCCGAGGAATAGGCCAATGCAGGTGGATTGGTGTTAGCTCCGGACAGCACACCTATCAGCGTATAGTAGTTCAGCTTCCAGAAATAGCGCCCCATGAATCCTGTCACCAGCAACGGGACAACCGTGATGATGGCCCCATAGCCAATCCACACATAGCCGCCTTCGTAGATAATGGTATCGATGAATCCCTTTCCTGCACCCAACCCCACGCAGGCCAGGAACAAAGCTATACCGATTTCGCGTATCATCAGATTGGCGCTCATCGTCGTGTAGGTTATCAGCTTATATTGAGGCCCGAAACGGCTGATGAGGATGGAAACCACCAACGGTCCGCCGGCCAGTCCCAGTTTCACGGGTTGGGGAATGCCGGGGAACATGAACGGCAGACTGCCCAAGATACATCCCAGGGCAATACCCAGGAAGATAGGAATCAAGTTTGGATGGTTGAGACGCTTCAGCGAGTTTCCCAATACCTTCTCCGCATGGCTCACGGCAAGCTCACTGCCTACAATCGTCACACGGTCTCCCATCTGCAACTGCAAGTGGGGAGTTGCCACCAGATCCACGCCCGAACGGTTGATACGGGTGATGCAGGCACCGAAGTTGTTACGTATCTTGAGCTGAGACAGAGACTTGCCGTTCAGTTCCGGCTTGGTGATGAGGATGCGGCGTGAAATCAAGTTCTTGTCCTCCCGTTCCCACTCCACCGAAATTTTTCTTCCGAAGAAGGCAACAATGGCCTCCACATCTTTCGGGTTGGCAATGAACAGAATTTCATCCTGCATGTGCAGCACCGTATCGGCATTCGCCAGTTCTGTTTCCTGACTGCCGGTGTGCCGGATGCGGGAGATGACAAACGCACGGTTCAACAATGGTTTCACATCTCTGATCCGCTTGCCGTCTATTGCCTCATTGCGTATCTCTACCGATATGGGACGCACGGTCAGCTCCTGCAGATGACCCAGCCCGTGCTCGGCATCCTCCTCTTCTTTTTGGGTATTAATCCGCATGAAAATCTTCAAGGCTAGCAGCGCCAGGATGCAGCCCACCACACCCAGCGGATAGGCAACGGCATATCCGAGTGCGATTTCCGGAGCATCCACCCCGTTGAGGTCACTGTTTGCCTGCTGGGCAGCACCCAGACCGGGGGTATTGGTCACGGCTCCGGACAAGATACCCACCATCGTAGTAATGGGGATTCCGGTGGCAAAGTGCAACACAATGGTGATAACCACGCTGAGGAAGACGGAAAGCATTGCTACCATGTTCAGCGTAAGTCCGCCCTTCTTGAAAGCGGAGAAGAATCCCGGTCCCACTTGCAGACCGATGGAATAGACAAACAGTATCAAGCCGAACTCCTTCAGGAAGTGCAGCAGATGTTCGTCGAGGTTCATGTCGAAATGTCCGAAGACAATGCCCACAAACAAAATCCAGGTGACACCCAGCGAGATGCCTGCCACTTTCAACTTGCCCAGCATGATACCGAAGGTGATGACCAGGGACAGAATCAGGACAGAGTGTGCCACTCCTCCGCCCCAAAGATTGGGATAACCCTCAAAGAGGTTTCTTAATAGTTCCATAGTTTCTATCTTTAGTTTTTAGTTTTTACTTTTCAACCTTACTGTTTAATTCTTAATTCTCTATTTAAAAAGTATATCCCCACAGAAATCACTTCTCCGGGGATACGCATTTCACACATAAAAAATAACTACTATTATAAAGGCATGTTGCCGTGCTTTTTCGGTGGATTGCTCTGATTCTTGTTGTGTGCCATCTCCAATGCCTGCACCAGCTTGTAGCGGGTGTCACGCGGCATGATGACCTCATCTATGAGGCCACGCTCGGCGGCACGGTAAGGGTTGGAGAACTTGTCTTCATACTCCTTGATAATCTCCTGCTTCTCTTCGGCAGAGGACTTGCGGTAGAGGATGTTCACTGCACCCTCGGCACCCATCACGGCGATTTCCGCCTGCGGATAAGCCAGGTTCACGTCGGCACCCGTCGGCTTGCTGGACATCACGATGTAGGCGCCGCCGTATGCCTTGCGGGTAATCAGCGTTATCTTGGGCACGGTAGCCTCAGCGTAGGCATAGACAATCTTGGCGCCGTGGCGGATGATGCCGTTGTGCTCCTGCATCGTTCCGGGCAAGAAGCCGGGAACATCTTCGAAGGTTATCAGCGGGATGTTGAAGCAGTCGCAGAAACGAATGAAACGTGCCGCCTTGTCGCTGGCATCAATATCGAGCACACCCGCCAAATAGGCAGGTTGGTTTGCCACGATACCTACCGAACGCCCGTTCAGACGACCGAAACCGATAACGACGTTCTTGGCAAAGTGAGGCATCACTTCGAAGAAGTACTGGTTGTCCAGCACCGGTTCTATAATATCCTTGATGTCATAGGGCATGTTCGGGTCTTCGGGGATGACGGTCTGAAGCGTCTCTACCCGGCGATGGATATCGTCGGAACAGGGAGTGAAGGGAGCATCTTCCATATTGTTGGACGGCAGGAAGCTCAGCAGCTCGCGGATGCTCATCAGTGTCTCCTCCTCCGTATTGCACATGAAGTGAGTAACGCCGCTCTTGCTGCTATGCGTATAGGCACCGCCCAGTTCCTCCTTGTCCACCTCCTCGTGGGTCACGGTCTTTACCACGTCCGGACCGGTGATGAACATGTGGCTCTGCTCCTTTACCATGAAGATAAAGTCGGTAAGCGCCGGAGAGTAGCATGCCCCACCGGCACACGGACCCAGAATAGCGGATATCTGCGGAATGACACCCGACGCAATGGTATTCTGATAGAAGATGGAGGCATAGCCTGCCAAGCTGTTCACACCTTCCTGGATGCGTGCGCCGCCCGAATCGTTGAGGGCAATGACGGGAGCGCCGTTCTTCAGGGCAAGCTGCTGCACCTTCACAATCTTTGCGGCATTCGTCTCGCTGAGCGAACCGCCGTGCGCCGTGAAGTCGTAGGCATAGACAAATACAAGGCGGCCGTCTATCTTTCCGTAACCGGACACCATGCCGTCTCCGGCAATCTGCTTCTTCTCCATACCGAAGTTGGTGCAGCGATGGTTCACGAACTTGTCCAGCTCATTGAACGAGCCTTTGTCCAGCAGCATGTCAATACGTTCGCGGGCAGTCATGCGGCCGGAGGCGTGTTGTTTCTCTATCTTGTCTACGCCCCCACCCAGCGAGGCACGTTTGTCCAGTTCCTCAAACTGGCGGTATATTTCTTCTCTGTTCATATTTGCATTTACAATTTAGTGATTTATAATATACGGACTGAATGCGACTCGGGATTATTCCTCCTTTATCAACTCCAATTCAATCAATACCTGGTTGGCATTCACCGGTTCGCCCTCGCTCACGAGAATGTTGCGGACGATGCAGTCGGCATTCACCTTATAGTTACTCTGCATCTTCATGGCTTCCAGCACCACGGCAATGTCTCCGGCAGCCAGTCGGTCGCCCACCTTGACGGGGATGCTTACCACCTTGCCCGGCATCGGAGCCAAAATCTTGTCGCCCTGCTTCTCATCGGCTCCTTTCTTCATGTGCAGATACTTGGCTTGCGTGTCTACAATGTCTACGTGGAAGGAACGCTGGAGCATGCTGATGTCATAGCTCTTTCCTCCCTCGCCGCGCACAAGGCCTGCGTTGAACGAGTTTCCGTTGTGCAGGATGGAGCAACTTCCGTTCTCCGCCATCACAATGTCCACTTCGTAGGGCTTTCCGTCAATGGTAAGCTGAACCTTATTTCCTTCCTTACCCACCAGGGTAATGTCTGCTATACGGTCTCCTATATGTATTTCCATTATTAAATCTCCATTATCAATTTTCCATTCCTTAAATCCTAAGCACTCCCTTCTGCAAGCCGAATTCCCTCCAACGGCTGATGGGGCGGCCATCGGACAGCTGTGCCGAAACGTTCTCCTCCAGATTAACCAGATAGTCCATATAGGCGGCTATCATGGCAATGTTCTCCAACTCTTCGTTGGTGGTATTGGTGCGTACCAGCATGCGGGCGTTCTTCTCGATAAAGAGGGTGTTGTACTCTCCCTTCACAAAGTCGGGCACGTGCATGATGCGCTTCAGATAGGCAAGGTTGGTCTTTACGCCCGTAATCTTGTACTCGTAGAGCACACGGCGCATACGCTCGATGGCATACTGGCGGGTGGTTGCCCATACGATGAGCTTACCTATCATGGGGTCGTAGTAGATGGGGATTTCATAGCCGTCGTACACGTAGCTGTCAATGCGGACACCGATTCCGTTCGGCTCCGTCAGTTGCTTGATGACACCGGGAGACGGCATGAAGTTGTTCTCCGTATCTTCGGCACAGATGCGGCACTCTATGGCATGGCCGCGCTGGAACAGGTCCTCCTGCTTGAGGTGCAGCACCTCGTCGTTGGCAATGCGGATTTGCTCTTTCACCAGGTCCACGCCTACCACTTCTTCCGTGATGGGGTGCTCTACTTGCAGGCGCGTATTCATTTCGAGGAAATAGAAACGGCGGTTCTTGTCTACCAGAAACTCGATGGTACCTGCACCGGAGTAGTTCACTGCCTTTGCTGCAGCAACCGCCTTCTCTCCCATTTCCCGGCGCAATTCCGGCGTAAGGAAGGGTGACGGGCTTTCTTCTACCACCTTCTGGTTGCGGCGTTGCACGGAGCATTCGCGGTCGAAAAGGTGGATAACGTTGCCGTGGTTGTCGCCCAATATCTGAAACTCGATGTGATGCGGTTCTTCCACGAACTTTTCCAGATAGACCGTGTCGTCTCCAAAGGAGGACATGGACTCGGAGCGTGCCGTGTTGTAGGCTTCCACCACTTCGCTCTCGCTATGGATAAGGCGCATACCTTTACCACCGCCACCCATAGACGCCTTCAGCATCACGGGGTAGCCTATCTCGTTGCAGATGCGCACAGCTTCTTCGGCACTCTGCAAAGGTTGTTCCGTTCCGGGAACCACGGGTACGCCTGCCGCAATCATTCGCTTGCGGGCAGCTATCTTATCGCCCATCGCCTCCATCGTCTCGGCGGCGGGACCGATAAAGATAATCCCTTCCTCCTTGCAACGGCGTGCAAACTCCGAGTTCTCCGACAAAAAACCGTAACCCGGATGGATGGCATCGGCACCGCATCGCTTTGCCGTGGCAATCACTTTTTCAATATTCAGATAACTCTCTTTTGCCACGGCCGGTCCTATCGGATAAGCCTCATCGGCATATGCCACATGATGAGAAGTACGGTCGGCATCGGAAAAGACGGCAACCGTAAGCAGTCCCATCTCCCGGCACGAACGCATGACGCGCAAGGCAATCTCACCTCTGTTGGCAATCAATACTTTCTTAATCATTTTACTTTTTCTTTAATATATAAAGGATATATATAGTCACACCACAATGCGGACATACCTTCAACAAAGGCATTCCATTTCTTGTTTAAATGTTCAACTAATATCTTCGTACTGTCTTCCTAACCCACGAGCAAAGGCAGCCTTTAATGAATGGCAGGTCTTCTGACTGACTCCTAATCCTGAAGCCTTCCCGATATTTCAATGCATATCAGTGGCAAGGGTGTTTTTCATGATATAAACGGAGCTTCACAGCAGCGGGACTGTCCGGGATTTACACCCGATTCCCTTTTAATCCAGATGATGGAAACATGCATCCGGAACCAATTCGCGGGCAAAGATAACAAAAATTATCAGGAGTATTCGCAAACCTAATAGTTTTTGTTATCTTTGTCCCAGTTTTGGTTTCACCTCTCCCGGTTCTGTTGGAGATGAGTGATGAAAAAGGGAATCAGGTGCAAATCCTGAACAGACCCGCTGCTGTAAGTCCTTCCAAAATCTTTGAATATTCTACAAGCCACTGTCCGCCCGGCGGATGGGAAGGCATTCAAAGAGGGATAAGTCAGAAGACCTGCCAAGACAACATAGTTTTAGTGCTTTCGGGGAATAAAGCAACAAAACATTGAGTCGAGGCATTCTTTATCCATATAAAGGAATCTTTCTCTTTGTTCATTTTTCCTTGAGGGCAAGTTACGAACGCTTATAAGGAACTGAAATGAGATTCATCACAGGACTGCTATTTACATTTATCTGCCTGCTTCCTGCAGGTAGTATGGCACAGAATAAGGTCACCTTATCCGGAAAAGTCATAGACCAGCACGGGACACCGGTATCCCAAGCCACCATCGCTGTGGAAAACACCACCTCCGGCACCTATACGGACGACCGGGGGAAGTATTCACTACAAGTCACTCCGGGTAAACATACCTTCGTCGTCTCCTTCCTGGGCTACCAAACCGTGAAACAAACTTTTGACATCCGACAGGATAAAAAACAGAACTTCACATTGCAGGAAAGCTCCGTGGCATTGAATTCTGTCGAAGTATACGGAAAGACCCAAACGCAGAAAGTGAAGGAAGGGGCCTTTGCTGTCAATGCACTCGACATCAAGCCGATAGTAAACTCTCTGAATAACCTCAACGACCTGGTGAACCGTACAACGGGCATTAAGGTGAGAGAGGAAGGCGGAGTTGGCTCGGACTTCGACCTCTCCATCAATGGAATGTCTGGAAATTCAGTCCGCTACTTTTTGGACGGAATGCCACTGGACACCAAAGGAAGCGGTGTTTCCCTCGCCAACTTACCCATTAACATCATAGACCGGATTGAGATATACAAAGGAGTAGTCCCTGCCAGCTTGGGAACAGATGCACTGGGCGGCGCCATCAATATCATTACAAAGCAGGAAAAAAAGGATTATCTGGATGTATCTTACGGCATCGGCTCCTTCCATACCCACAAGGCAGACTTGAATGCACAGTTCGTAGAAAAGAAAAACGGACTAATAGTCCGGCCCACCGTTGGCATCAACTACTCCAAAAACGATTATAGAATGAAGAATGTACAGATGCGCGACGAAAGCGGGGACAACTTCATATATGGCAATCCCAAGCGTTTTCATGACGGCTACTTCTCGCTACTGGCACAGGTGGAAGCCGGATTTGTCAACAAATCCTGGGCTGATGCTTTCTTTGTTTCCGCCTCCTATTCAAAAACAGACAAGGAACTGCAGACGGGGTCTGTTCAAAACAAAGTATACGGAATGGCAGAAAGGAATTCCGATTCCTGGAACATCTCTGCCCGCTATCAGAAGTACAACTTCATCCTGAAGAACATGCAACTGAATGCCTCCCTCTCCCACACCTGGGACCATTCCTTGACCGTGGACACTGCCTATCGGAAGTACTATTGGGACGGAGGATACATCGTGAGCCAGCGCAACGAGATTATGGGCAAAGAACCATCCATGCGCCACTACAAGCGTCCGCTCACCATCATGCGCACCAACCTGGACTATCAGCTGAATACCCATCACAGCTTTAATCTGAACTACCATTTGAGCCGTACCGGAAACGACCGCTTCGATGACCTTGATACCAGCTTCGAGCCGTCAAAAGATGTGGTTACCAAACATATCCTGGGACTCTCCTACAACCAGTCTCTGTTGGATGGCAAGATGGAAAACGTATTCTTCATAAAAGACTACATCAACCATCCCAATATCCGGCAGACCGACCAATCCAGCGTGACCGGTTCGAAGGATGTGCAAGGCTCCACCACCAAGAACTACCTGGGTTACGGTGCCGGACTCCGGTATATCATCGTGGAACCTTTATCCATCAAAGTATCCTACGAGCATAGCGTAAGACTGCCCATCGCCCGCGAGCTGTTGGGAAACGGTACCACCATCTATGCCAACGTGGCACTGAAACCGGAAAACAGCAACAACTTCAATGCCTCTCTGTTCGGCACATGGCACCCGGGCAATGGACATACATTCTATTATGAGATGAGCGGATTTTTCCGTAAGGTAGACAACTACATTCAGACCAGCATTGCCGAGAAAGAGGGTACAATGCAATATACCAACGTCCCGGCTGTCCATGTAAAAGGTGCGGAAGGGGAAATGCGCTACGACTGGCAAGGCAGACTGCAACTCGCCACAAACGTCAGCTACCAGGACACTCGCGACCAGCAGAAGTACAAGGGTGACGGAAAGCCCTCTGCCACCTATAACAACCGTGTGCCCAACCGCCCGTGGCTATTCGGTAGCGTAGAGGCTTATTATACCTTCCGCAACATTGCCCTGCCCGAAAGCAGATTGCGCCTGGGTTGTACCTATCAATGGGTACACTGGTACTTCCTGACCTGGGAAGCTTACGGCGCATATGATAACAAGGCACGCATTCCCGCCCAGCACATCTGTAATGCCGACATCACTTACTCATGGAGACGCGGACGCTATAATCTGGCTTTGGAGTGTACCAACTTCCTCGACAAGACAGCCTATGACAACTACAAGCTGCAGAAGCCCGGACGTGCTTTTTTTGCTAAATTCAGACTATTCATTAACTAATCATTTAATAATTCATTCAAAATGAGAAAATTCAAATTTACACTGATTGCCTTTATGGCTGCCATGATGGCACTGTCATTCACAGCGTGTTCCGATGATGACCCGGAACCTAATCCTAATCCCGACCCGGAAGTCAATGAGGATAACTATCACTTCGACCTATTTGTCACCGTAGACAAACACGGTGGGATGAGTAGCAAGAATACCACTATTGTCCATAGCGTCAACTCATTGGCCGCAGAGCAGGGTGTCATCACTGTGAAAAGAGAAGGTTCGGAACTGGGAGATTATTCCATGGAGACTATCTCAAAAGGAAAATATTACTACCAAATACCCGCAACCAACGACCGTTTCGTAAAATATCAAATCAAGAACAATGCAGTTCAGGTTATTGCAGAACGTCCTTTCAAGGCCAACAGCTATAAGGTACGTTCCTACACACATGCCTGGATTGATGACAACACACTCGTCATCATGTCTACCAATGGTAAGAAGGACAAGATTCTTTATACGAAACTGAACGCAGAGGACTTGACTATCCTTGCTGAAGGTGAACTCAACATACCAGCCCCCACCAACTGGCTCAAACTGACAAGCTCCGGTATCCTCACCTACCGCAAATCAGACAACAGATTGTACTACTTCTACTATTGGAAAGAGACAGACGGTTTGACGAATATAGACCAGCAAGAGCCTAACTTCCATACAGCCATTATCAACCCCTCTACCATGGAAGTAGAAAAAGATGTGCTCTCTCCCATCGAATGCGAAATGGCAGGAAGCGCTTACGGAGAACTGATGCAAAACTGCGTAATGTACGACGAAGCAGACAATCTCTACCTAGCTTGTTTCCACGAAGAAGATAACGCTTTTTTCAAAGGCATCCTGCTACGTATCAACAAAGGCGAAACAGAATTCGACACTTCCTACAACGGCTATCCCAATGCCGACGGCAAATTGCTGACCGTTCAATATCTGGAAGGGAACAAAGCCTTAGTGTATGCACGTAATGACAATGCCGATAGACCCGCTGCAGATAAGCAACCCGGCATCGACGCTTACTCTCACTACTACGCCATCCTCGATCTTACCACCGGAACCAAGACACGCTTAAGCTATGATGGCAAGGAAATCGGTTACAGCGGCGGTCGCTTCTCACAGCGTTCTGTCATCTTCAACAACAAAGCATACATTGGTGTAAACACTGAAGAAGATGCCAACGCCGTTATCTACATCTATGACATCAAGACCGGTAATGTAGAGAAAGGAGCCGAAGTGGACGGACGCTTCTACTTCGATATGATACGTGTCATAGAGAACGATTAAAACAAGCATCAGTATTTATGAAGAATTTGTTTGTCTTTTTATTCCTTTGTAATTTCCTCCTCCTCTGCCATGCGCACGGGGGAGGCAATTACGAGCACAGCGATATGCTTGCAAGTATGAAACCCGGTGACAAGGCCGCCCTGCTCATGGTGCACTTCGGCACTACGCATGACGATACCCGTGCCCTCACCATTGATGCCATCAACGCCAAGGCACAAGCTGCCTTCCCGGAGTTGAAGTTCCAAGAAGCCTATACGTCGCGCATCATTATCCGCCGCTTGAAAGAGCGCGGCACCACGAAGCTGACTCCACTGGATGCCATGCTGAAACTGCGCAGCGAAGGTTACACACACCTCATCGTGCAGAGCACCAACATCATTGACGGAGTAGAAATGGAATCACTCCGCAGGGATGTGGAAAGTGCACTGCCCTTCTTCAAGGAAATACGTGTAGGTACTCCCCTGCTCTACTCTATAGAAGATGCAGAGAAGGTGGCAGATATTCTGGGCAACCGCTACAACGCCCCGGCACAAGGCAAGAAAGTTTCCAAAGAACACTTCGTCCTTGTGGGGCACGGTACCTATACCCCTAGTACCGCTATCTACAGTCAGATGGACTATATGCTGAAAGCAGGCGGACTGGCCAATTTCCATGTGGGCACCATCGAAGGTTATCCTACCTTTGACACCATGCTGGCACAACTGAAAGCCGGGAAAGCCAAACGTGTGACCCTCATCCCCTTCATGTTTGTTGCCGGAGACCATGCCAAAAACGACATTGCCGGAGAGTGGAAGGAGATGCTCGAGAAAGAAGGCTTCACCGTCAGTGCACAACTGGAAGGACTGGGACAAATTCCGAAAATTCAAGAAATATTCATTGACCATATCCGTTTCGGACTGAAGCACCGCATGCTGGACATCATGACGAAGAAGGCGGCCTATGCTGCCGGAAAAGACACTGAATAATATACCCATTAGTGGGTATTTAGTGTTCTTGAATCATCTTGTACTTTTGCAGGAAAAACGCGAACGACAATGAATGTTATCACCAAACTGATGTACTCTATTCATAGGATACTGGGCACTTTGCTCTGTATCCTATTTCTCATGTGGTTCCTCTCCGCCTTCGTGATGATGTACCACCGTTTTCCCCGTGTCAGCGCCAAGGAGAAAATGCAAAAGCTGGAAATGCTCTCCCAAGCCGGAGACTCACTTCCGGACATCTCCTCCGTCACAGCCCGCCTGCCCCGTGGCGTAAAGGTCAGGTCTACGATACTGAACCTCAATGCCGGACACCCCGAGTTCAGCTTTAGTACCACAAAAGGCACGTTTCATTTCCTTGCCGATTCCACCATCTCACGACCCTCTTTGGACAGCGAGCACCTGCACCGGACAGCAGCTTTGTGGTGTTCTTCTCCCATTACCCGCATCGACACCCTCCACTCTCTGGACCAATGGATTCCCTTCGCTGAACTGAAAAAGGAAATGCCCGTCTATAAAATATACTTTGCCGACGATGCCGGGACACAACTCTATCTCGGCTCGCAAAACGGCGAAGTCTTGCAGTTCTCCAACAAAAGCGAACGCTTCTGGGCATGGCTGGGAGCCATCCCCCACTGGGTGTACTTCACCTGGCTGCGGCAGGACACCGCCCTTTGGACTAAAACCGTCATCTGGCTCACAGCTCTGGGCTGCCTCATGGTTATTGCCGGCATCTGGGTAACTGTGGATGTATGGCGCAAGACACACCGCAACCGTCACTCCAAATTCTCTCCCTACCGAAAAAGGTGGTATCACTGGCACTACGTCAGCGGAATATTTTTCGGCATCTTCGTACTGACCTTCACCTTCAGCGGCATGATGTCTTTGGCAGACATTCCCGAATGGATTCATAAACCGGCACTGAAGAAAGGCAGCGCCACACGCACGCTCCATGCCCGTGCCCCACAACCGGAGGATTACCCCCTGGACTACCGCCGTATCATAGCCGCCTATCCCCAAGCTTTGCAGATAGAGTGGCGCAACTTCCGCGAACATCCCTACTACATCGTAAAAGACAGCAAAAACGAATATTACATCGATGCCACCGACAGCCTGCCGCGTCCGTTGCAACTCTCCGAAGAAGAAATTCTGAAAGGCGTGGAAAGCATTTATGCCTCCCGGCGTGATTCTTCACAACATATCCCCGGCATACGCATCTCCCGGCTCGAACATTTCGAGACCTATTATCGCGACATGAGCAATATGTATCGCGGACGCCCCCAGCTTCCCGTGTGGAAGATTACGGTGGACGACCCGGACCGGAGCGTCTATTACATTCACCCGGAAACGGGAATCATCCGCCATACAGACACTTCCTCCCGCTGGAAATACTGGAGCTATACAGCCCTGCACCGCATGCGTCTGCCCGGTCTGAACTCCAATGCCACCCTGCGCAAGACTGTGCTTTGGGTATTGCTGCTTGGAGGTACAGCCGTTTGCATCACGGGTGTGGCGTTAAGTGTGAATTATATAAGAAGAAAATGTTGCAAAAGACAAAAACTCTATTAACGAGAATAAACTTGTATGAATAAGAAAAGACTTGGAATATTCCTCGGCAGCATAGCCCTATTGATTGTCTGCAGCTTTGCGGCCTATCAATACTGGCTGGCTCCTACACGTATACTTATTATCAACGCAACCCTGGCACAAGCTGCCGACATTGCCCTGAACAATGACTGTGCCCGGATAGAAGTCAACTGCATCAAAAAAGAAGATGTGAAGGACCTTTCCGGCTATGACGCCATCGTGATGTACAGCAGGGGCTTGTATCTCGATGACAGTCAAGTTGCCGAAGTGGAACGGGTGGGTGCCGGCGGAGTACCGGTCTTTACCAATACGTTACGAAACTCCGCTTTCTCCATCAACTATAACATCACCAACGAGCAACAGCACACGTTGCGGGAGTACCTCAAGAACGGCAACAAACACAACTACCGGAATGCCTTACTCTACCTGCGCCACATTGCCACTCCCCACCGGTGGGGACACCAAGATTACGAGCCTCCCATCCCATTGCTA
Organism: Bacteroides sp. A1C1; assembly: GCF_004328515.1. NCBI lineage: Bacteria > Pseudomonadati > Bacteroidota > Bacteroidia > Bacteroidales > Bacteroidaceae > Bacteroides > Bacteroides sp. A1C1. Next base: position 4,236,012 of record NZ_CP036491.1, on the reverse strand, counting down.
GAGAACATGTTCTACCACCGCGAATACGGCTGCTACTTCAGTACTCCGCAAGAGGTAACTGCCTATCTGAAAGAAAAAAATCTCTACCATGAGGACGGACGCAACCTTGCCCTGATTTCCGGACTCAACTTTCCGATGGAAGGAAACCGTGCCCACGTAGATTCCCTCATCACACGCCTGACACAAGCAGGCTTCAATGTCTACCCTTTCACTGCCGGAGGCCAACCGCGTGCCGATATGATACGTACCCTCCATCCCGATGCAGTAGTCTACCTACCTATGGGACGGCTGGGCAATGACTCACTCATCAACTGGCTGCACCAGGAAAACATTCCTTTATTCATGCCTTTCCCGCTGATTCAGCCCCACGAGGAATGGCTGAACCCCAATACCCCCGTCAGCGGCGGTACGCTGACTGCCCGTATAGTGGTGCCGGAGATAGACGGAGGCATGCTGCCCCTCTGCATCGCCACCCAAAACAAAAACAAGCAGGGATATTATCTGTACACCGCCGAAAATGAACGGATAGATGCCGTAGTGGACCATATTACCAAGTACATGTCCTTGAGAGACATGTCCAACAAAGAAAAGCGTGTTGCCATCTGCTACTTCAAGACTCCGGGAAAAGACGCTCTGCTGGCAAGCGGAATGGAAGTGATTCCTTCACTCTACAACTTCTTGAAACGCCTGCGCTCGGAAGGGTACGACGTCGGCGGACTGCCTGCCACTGTAGAGGAGTTCGGCAAGCGGATACATCGTGACGGTGCCGTCATGGGTTCGTATGCCAAAGGAGCGCAAGAACAGTTTTTGAAAACAGCACACCCGGTATGGTTGTCTACCGAGCAATACGAACAATGGGCACACGAAGTACTCCTTCCCGAGAAATATCAGGAAGTGACGGACAGATATGGAGATGCGCCCGGCAATCTGCTGGCAACAGAAGATAGTATCGCCATTACCTGCCTGCAATTCGGCAATATCCTGCTCTTCCCCCAGCCCCGCCCGGCATTGGGAGATGATGAGTTCAAACTGGTGCACGGTATGCCGGTGGCGCCGCCCCACAGTTATCTGGCTCCTTATCTGTATATGCAAAAAGGTTTCAAAGCAGATGCGGTGATTCACTTCGGCACCCACGGCAACCTGGAATATACTCCCGGAAAGAATGTGGCACAGTCGCAGGCCGACTGGTCGGATGTACTGATTGGTAACCTCCCCCACTTCTACTTCTATACCACCGGAAACGTAGGCGAGGGTATCATTGCCAAACGCCGAACACATGCCGTACTGGTCACCCATCTCACTCCGCCCTACGTGGAGAGCGGTATGCGCCAACGCTATTCGGCCTTGCTGGAAGATATTCACAAAGTGCTGGACGAAGGGACTGCCAAACACCGGGCTCTGGGAATGAACATCAAAAAAGAGGCCATGCGCCTGGGGCTGCACCGCGACCTCAATCTGGATTCCATATCCGGCGAACCCTATACAGCCGAGGAGTTGGAACGTCTGGATGCCTTCACCGAAGAGATAGCCAACGAAAAGATACTGGGTGCGTACTACACCATGAACGAGCCTTATTCTGACCGCGACCTGCTGACTACCACTCTCGCCGTCGCTGCCGACCCGCTGGCATACGAAACGGCCCGCAAGGACCGCGATAAAGGTAAAATCACCACAAAGCAGTTGCAAGACTTTACCTATATAGCCCACCACTACTTGCCTGCTGCCAGGAAAAGACTGACTGCCTTACTCCAGAATCCACCCAAAGATACTGCATCTGTAGCACCGGAGCTTCGCCCCGCCCTGCTCTATCGCGAACAGTTGCTGGCCTCCACCGCCAACGAGCAAAATGCCATGGTGCGTGCACTCAGCGGGGGGACCGTATTTCCCGCTCCGGGAGGTGACCCCGTACTGAACCCGAACGTTCTGCCCACCGGACGCAACATGTACAGCATCAACGCCGAGAATACTCCCAACCCAAGGGCTTGGGAAGATGGGAAGCGATTGGCAGAAGCGACTTTAAAACAGTACATCAGCAAGCACGGCAAATATCCCCGGAAAGTAAGCTATACCTTCTGGGCAGGCGAATTCATCAATACGGAAGGAGCCACACTCGCTCAAGTATTCTGGATGTTGGGAGTAGAACCCGTACGCGATGACCAAGGCAGAGTGGTCGACTTGAAACTGGTGCCCAGCGAAGAACTGGGACGTCCGCGCATCAATGTGCTGGTGCAAGTCTCCGGGCAACTGCGCGACATCGCCGGTTCCCGCCTGAAACTACTGACCGATGCCATACGTCTGGCATCGGAAGCCGGGAATGAGACCTATTCCAACTACGTGGCATCAGGTACATTGTTGCAGGAAAAATTACTGGTAGAAAAGGGAACTTCCCCCAAACGTGCCCGTGAAATGTCTGTGATGCGTGTATTCGGACCGGTCAACAGCGGATACAGTACCGGTATGATGGCCTATACCGAGCACAGCGGTTCGTGGGAAAGCGAAAAGGAAATAGCGGAAGGATATCTCAACAATATGGGTGCCTCTTATGGGGACGACGAAAATTGGGGAGACGTCCAGGAAGGTTTGTTTGCCTCAGCACTGTCCGAAACGGATGTTGTCATCCAGCCCCGTCAAAGTAACACATGGGGCCCCATCTCTCTGGACCATGTATATGAATTTACGGGCGGACTCTCGCTCACCGTCAAAACCGTGACCGGCAAGGAACCGGATGCCTATATGGCAGACTACCGCAACCGGACCAACCGCCGCATGCAGGATGCCAAAGAGGCCATTGCCGTAGAGACACGTTCCACCGTCTTGAACCCTACCTTTATACAAGAGCGGATGAAAGGCGGGGAAGGTTCGGCGCAGATGTTCGGCGAAATCTTCCGCAACATCTTCGGCTGGCACGTTATGCGTCCGTCGGCCATAGACAAGGAACTGTTCAATGACTTATATAGAATATATATAAAGGATGAGAATAAGCTGGGCATTCACGAATACTTCCTCCGTGTCAATCCCGCCGCATTCCAGGCCATGACAGCCGTCATGCTGGAAAGTGCCCGCAAAGGTTACTGGAAAGCATCTGATGAGCAACTGAAAACCACCGCCTCCTTGCATGCACAAATCACACGCGAGAAGGGTGCCGCCTGCACAGAGTTCGTTTGTGACAATACCAGGCTCCAATCGTTCGTTGCCGACCGGTTGAACAATAGTGAGAAGCAGACCTATACCCGAAACATGCAGGAGGTACACGAAGCATCCGTAACCAATGACAAGAATGTCGTACTGAAAGAACACAAACTGGCTTCCGAACAAACGGTACGTAAGAACAGAGTGAACGGAGTGATTGCAGGCACTCTTGTCATCATAGGCTTCATCGGATTGGTCGTACTGTTGAAGAGAAGGAAAAAAGAATAAGAAACAGAGTATTATGGAATACGTCATTCATCTGTTAGCCCTATTCATCGCCCTCAATTTTCTATTGAAGGTGGGGTTCTATCCCCGCTGGGGAATGTGGACGGTTGCCGCAGGCTGTGCCTTTTTTGCGTGGCTGGTGACTCCGTGGATGACGGAACAGTCCAAGACCGTGGTGGCATCTTTTTTTGCTTCCCGCCCGCAGATGTTGAACTTGTCGGTATGTGTCACCCTGGAAGCTGCCGTAATGATAGCTTTCTGTTTCGACTGTTTCGCAGAAATGCGTACCCGCAACACGGCCTTCAAACAAGCGGTCACCCTCTTGCTGAAGCTATACCCCGGCATACTGATAGGCGGAGTAATCTGCTACGTCCTGGCGCTACTGCTTTTCTCTTTTCCCGGTCTTGATTTCGGCAGTCTCTCATGGATAGCAGCCGGTGTTACTTTCCTTGCAGTCGGTGCCGGTAGCCGTTTGCTGCGATATGCTATCGGTGACAAGCCGCTGCGCTTGGAAGTATTGTTCATTGTCAATATTTTCATTGTTATATTGAGCATCATTGCCACGGGCTATTGAAACGAATTAAAGAATTAAAAACTAAAAAGATATATGGAAACAATCTCAAACACACTGTTCTGGATTTCGAACGGGCTGCTGGTTCCCGTCATAGTCCTGCTGCTGCTACTCTTTCTACGTGCCATTCTCCTTGCGGGAGGTTTCTTCGGGGAGTTCTATCAACGGATGAAATTACAGAAGCAATTCGCTGAAACACTGGAGAACATCACCCCAGAGAATATAGACGGACTGCTGCAGCAACTCCCGTCGGCAGGTAACTCCCCTCTCCTCCGCAGCTTGTCCAAACTGTCCGCACACCGGGACGACGACGCCTACTGCGAACACCTGCTTGCCAATTATGAAGTGGAAGCCGAGAAGGAGTTGGGACGTTCGCGTACTTTCATCAAGCTGGGTCCTATGTTGGGACTGATGGGTACCCTCATCCCGATGGGTCCCGCACTGGTAGGTTTGGCACAAGGAGACATCTCCTCCATGGCCTACAATATGCAGGTGGCTTTTGCCACTACAGTGGTAGGACTGGTCATTGCTGCTGTCGGCATCATCACCCTGCAAGTGAAACAACGCTGGTATGCCCGCGAAATGAACGACTTGGAATATCTGTACAAAGTGATAAGCCGCCAAACGGCCGAAAAGGAATAACGGACTAACGATACGAAAACAATGAAGAGTAAGAGAAACAGATTACTGCACAGCGATTCGGACTCCGACCCCATGGGTACGGTAGCCAATCTTTTTGACGTAGCAATGGTCTTTGCCGTAGCCTTGATGGTGGCTCTCGTCTCCCGCTTCAATATGACGGAGATGTTTTCCAAAGAAGACTTCACCATGGTGAAGAATCCCGGAAAGGAAAATATGGAAATCATTACCAAAGAAGGGCAGGAAATCAAGAAATACACTCCCAGCGAAGACCCAAAGACCTCCGGTAAAAGAGGAAAGAAAGTGGGAGTTGCCTATCAGCTTGAAAATGGAGAGATTATCTATGTGCCGGAATAAGGGAATACAGTACCTATTAATAGCTATTTGGCCATCGCAGTATAACAACTATTAAGTATTTCACCCTCCGATAATGGTATGTACCTTTGCAGCGTTATATAAAATAAAACAATATATGATAAAGAAAAGACTTCTCACAGTTCTCCTTATGGGAGGAATCATCGCCACCGGTGCCTATGCACAAGCAGAAAAAGGTGACAGCGACGATATGACCAAGAAAACTCACGAGTTGAACCCGGTCGTAGTAACGGGTACGGGTACACATCAGCGACTGAAGAACACTCCGTCTCCGGTATCGGTTATCACTGCCAACGAGATAAAGCGTGCCGGTATCACCGACTTCCAGCAGGCCTTGACCATGATGGTACCCTCGCTCTCCTTCCGTCCGAACGCAATGGGGTCCTATCTGATGATGAACGGACTCTCCAACAAGCACGTGCTGATATTGGTCAACGGACGCAAGGTCACGGGAGACATTACCGGTAACATCGACCTCAACCAAATAGACATGACCCGCGTCAAACGCATCGAGGTACTGAACGGAGCCGCTTCTTCCCTTTATGGTTCGGATGCCATCGGCGGTGTAATCAATATCATTACCAACGAGCCTAAAGATGTGGTAGCCTTCAGCAGCAATAGCAGCTATACGAGAAAGAATCAATTCTCCCAAGGCTTGAATCTGGACATCGCCCAAGGAAAAATAGGGTCCTACACTTCCTATAAATACGACCACTCCGACGGTTGGCAAAACAGCCATCTGACAGAAGATGGAGAAGACATCATCGAAACGATTGCCCCGCTCTCCCTGGGCTACAGCTCGAATAACTTTTCGCAGAAGTTTACCTATGATGCTACGGACCAGCTTTCCTTCTATGCCAACGGTGGATACTATAACCGCGGACTCGAACGTCCGGTAGAACGCGAGGATATCACCGGCGGAAGCAAGTACAACACTACCTACGAAGGTTACAACTGGGGGGCAGGCGCCAAATACAAACTGAGTAAACGCAACGTTATCCAGTTCGACTATTCAGGAAACAATTACGCATCACGCTACAAATACCTGATAGAAAACAGCGGATACCTGCCCGGACAGTATGCGCTTACCAAGCTTCAGAAATTCCATGATGCCGAGTTGAAAGGTATCTTCGGTTTTACAACCAACAGCACTACGGTGTTCGGTGTAGACTATCGCCGTGAAGTACTCCGCCGTCCCGACTCCGATTTGGACAAAAGTGTCTATACGACATCAGCCTACGGCCAGCATGAAGTGAAGCTATGGAACCATCTGACCGGTGTTGTGGGTGTACGCTACGACCATCACGAACAGACGGGCGGACGCTTCACCCCCAAAGTGGCAGCCATGTACAACATAGGCAACTTCAATGTACGTGCCACCTATGCTGCCGGATTCCGCGCTCCGGGAATTGACGAGCTCTACTACCACATGTTCAAGAAGACAATGGGTACACGAGCCACCATCTCATTGGGTGACGAGAACCTCGACCCCGAACGCAGCAACTATTACTCCATCAACATGGAATACCGCACCAACCGTTTCAGTGCTTCCGTCACCGGCTATCTGAACTATGTAAAGAACATGGTAACTTCCAAATCCACTAAATTCGATGACCTACCGGAAGCAGAGCAGAACCAGTTGCGTGAAGAGTTCCCCGAAATCGGTGACCTTTCATCCACGAAAAACCTAAGTGTCAAGAACTACTTCAATTTCGAGAAAGCTACCGTCAAAGGCTTTGAAGTGAACTTGAACGGCAATCTGTTCCCGGGCTTCACCCTGGCCGGAAACTATACCTACGCCTATGGACGCGGTCTGAACGAAGGAGGCGAATGGCAAAACATCGAACGCAGCATACGCCATACAGCCACCATCACCGGAAACTATACACACAGCTGGAGCGACTATACCTTGAACCTCAACTTGAACGGTCGTCTGCAAAGCAAAGTCTATTATCCGGGTGACGCGGACGGCAATGCTCCGGGCTACGGCATCTGGAACCTCAATACCCGCCATACCTTCGACGGCTTCCGCAACTTTGTCATCGAACCGGGCATCGGCATAGACAATATCTTCAACAAGAAGGACAACCGCCCGCTGAACAAGAACTTCGCCTTGTATTCCCCGGGACGTTCGGTAGTAGTCAGCCTGGCACTCAGACTAAAATAATTTCTCCATAACGCTTTTAGAAACAACAACAATTATGAAACATTTTTTCATCACTCTCTATTTACTCGGCATCAGCCTCTTCTCCTCCGCACAACAAGAGGAGAAGGCGGCTCTGCTCATCACCCATTATGGCAGTTCGGACCCTCAGACACGTGCCTTGACGCTCGACGTCGTGACCCGTGAGGCACAAGAAGCCTTTCCGCAGTTTACAGTGCGCGAAGCATACATCTCGCCGATTGTACGAAAAAGACTTGCCAAGGAGGGTGTGTACAAAGACAGCCCTACGAATGCACTGCTGAAACTTCGCGCCGAAGGCTACCAGACCATCTACGTCCAGAGCACCACCTTGATAGAAGGCAGTGAGATGACCTCCGTCCGCAGGGATGCAGACAAGCTCCGTCCCTTCTTCAAGGAGATAAAAGTGGGAAATCCCCTGCTCTACTCCGTCGAAGACTGCGAGAAGGTAATCGGTATACTGACCGCCGAACAGCCGGAAAAGAAAGAAGACATTGTCTATGTGGGGCACGGCAACCAGCTACCCAGCACGGCTACTTACGCCATGCTCGACTTCATGATGAAAGCCCATGGACTGAAGAACTTCCACGTCAGCACCATTGAAGGATATCCTACCCTGGACGCAACCCTGCTGCAACTGAAAGAGACACGCCCCAAGAGCGTGACATTGGTTCCGTTGCTGTTGGTATGCGGCAACCATACCAAGGAAGATATTGCCGGCGTGTGGAAGACGGAACTTGAAAAGCAAGGCTATCAAGTGAATGTACGCATGCAGGGACTGGGCGAAAACAAAGCCATCCGCCAGCTCTATATGGAACACATCAAAGCCATGCTAAAAGATTGATAACCAGCAAGCGTAAAAGGGCTACACCTTTTACATACCAAGGCTACACCCTTTGCTCCGGATGGCTACACCATTCCGGACAAAGGGTGTAGCTCTTTTCAATGTACACAGATTACGGACATTTGTAACCATATTACGGATTCCTCCTCCTGCAATATGGAACTTTCCGGATTATTCTCTACATTTGTACAAAACTAACAGGAACGTTTATGGAAGAAGTAATCAAGCTCAATGCTGTAGACCAATACAACAAGATGTTCGGTCTCGAAACCCTGCATCCGCTGGTCAGCGTAGTCGATTTGTCCGAAGCCACCGGATATCCCAGGCATTTCACCTTGAACTATGGCGTATACGCCCTTTTCCTCAAAAACACCAAATGCGGAGACATACGCTATGGAAAACAGTATTACGATTACCAGGAAGGCACGGTAACCAGCTTCGCCCCGGGCCAGGTGACCGAGGTCAACATGCTGGAAGGTATGCAGCCCAGCGCCTCCGGCCTGCTGTTCCACCCCGACTTGATAAAAGGCACCTCGCTGGGACAGGGAATAAAGCAGTATTCCTTCTTTTCCTATTCCTCTACCGAGGCACTGCATTTGTCCGAAGACGAGAAAGAAATCTTCCTCGACTGTCTGAAGAAGATTAAGATGGAAATCCAACGCCCCATCGACAAGCACAGCAAGGGTCTGATTGCACGCAACATCGAACTGCTGCTGGACTACTGCATGCGTTTCTACGAACGCCAGTTCATCACCCGCTCGGCAGCCAACAAAGATATCCTGATGAAATTCGAAGCACTGATAGACGACTATTTCCAGAGCGACAAACCGCAGACCGAAGGACTGCCTTCCGTGAAATACTTCGCAGACAAAGTGTTCCTCTCCTCCAACTATTTCGGAGATTTGGTGAAGAAGGAAACCGGAAAGACAGCGCAGGAATATATCCAGAACAAAATCATCGACCTGGCCAAAGAAATGATTATAGGAAGCGGGAAGACAGTCAGCCAGATTGCCTATGAGCTGGGATACCAGTATTCGCAGCACTTCAACCGCGTGTTCAAGAAGAACGTAGGCTATACTCCGAGCGAATACCGGCACTTACAGGTTTAGACAATAAGGATTCACCACAGATTACGCGGATTAACACAGAGTTTTTTCGGTTTCATCAAATATAAGTTCTATCTTTGTATGCCAATAGAACATATGGATATGAAACACCCCAAAATAATTGTTGCCGGCATCGGACCGGGCAATGAATCGGATATAACTCCCGCCGTAATTTCCGCTTTGCAAGAATCAGATGTAGTGGTGGGATATAAGTATTATTTCCAATTTGTAATCCCTTATCTCCACCCCTCAACAGCATGTATAGATACCGGCATGAAGCGTGAGCGCGCCCGTGCCGAGCAGGCTTTCGAGCTGGCAGAGCAGGGAAAGACGGTCTGCGTCATCAGTTCCGGGGATGCGGGCATTTATGGTATGACGCCGCTTGTCTACGAGATGAAGCGGGAAAGGAACAGCGACGTGGAAATCATTTCGCTGCCGGGCATCAGCGCTTTCCAAAAGGCAGCCTCACTGCTGGGAGCTCCCGTAGGACATGACTTCTGTGTCATCTCCCTTTCAGACCTGATGACTCCCTGGGAGCGTATTGAAAGGCGTATCATCGCAGCCGCTGCCGCCGACTTCGTGACGGCAGTCTACAACCCCAAAAGTGAAGGACGCTACTGGCAGCTTTACCGCTTGAAAGAACTCTTTCTGCAGGAAGGACGCTCACCGGAAACGCCCGTGGGATATGTACGCCAGGCAGGACGCCCGGAACAAGCGGTACACATCACCACGCTGGGAGATTTCAATCCCGAAGAGGTGGATATGTTTACAGTCGTATTGATAGGCAACTCACAGTCCTACGAATGGAACGGAGCCTTCATCACTCCGCGCGGCTATTACCGGGACACGAATACCGAAGCCACGGGCATCGGGCAAGACATCATGATTCGTAGTTTCCGTACCATCGAAAAGGAACTGAAGAACAAGCATATTCCCCTCGACCATAAATGGGCTTTACTCCATGCCATACATACCACCGCCGATTTTGAAATGGAGCATCTGCTGCATACGGACGAAGGTGCCGTGGCTTCCTTGTATCAAGCCATCGAGAAAGGCGGAATCAAGACGATTGTCACAGACGTCACGATGGCAGCCAGCGGTATCCGCAAAGGAGCTTTGCAGCGGCTGGGCATAGAGGTGAAATGTTACCTCGGCGACCCGCACACGGCGACGATGGCTGCAGAGAAAGGCATCACCCGTACCCAGGCAGGCATCCGCCTGGCTGTGGAGGAGCATCCCGATGCTTTCTTTGTATTCGGCAATGCACCTACGGCACTTATGGAACTCTGCGACCTGATACGTAAGGGCAAGGCACATCCGGCGGGCATTGTTGCCGCACCGGTAGGCTTTGTGCATGTGCAAGAGTCCAAACACATGGTGAAACCCTTTACGGAAATACCCAAGATTATCGTAGAAGGACGTAAGGGAGGCAGCAACTTGGCTGCCACGCTGGTGAACTCCGTGTTGTGCTACAACGATGCGGAGCAGTTGCGCCCGGGCAGGGATGTGTAAGTGAAAAGAGACATTCCATAACATTACTTGTTACGACCGATAACATTACTTGTTATGCCCCTTTACATTACTTGATATTTTCATAAGATTACCCGTTGAATGAAACACAGATTTATAATCATAGGAATGGATGACAACCGTTCCCCCTTCTTTCCACCGGAAGCACTGGCGCAGATACGGAAGGGGAAGGTTTTCTCCGGTGGCATACGGCATAAGGAGATTGTCGGTCCTCTGCTGCCTGCCGGGGCCGAATGGATTTCCATCACCGTACCGCTGGACCGCGTCTTTTCCCGTTATGAAAAAATATTTGCCCGCTTCGAAGAGACGGCGACGGACGACTCCATCATTGTATTCGCTTCCGGCGACCCGTTGTTCTTCGGTTTTGCCAATACCATAAAGCGCAAGCTTCCCGGGGCAGACATTCTGCTCTATCCCGCTTTCAATTCCTTGCAGACATTGGCACACCGCCTCGTCATGCCGTATGACGACATGCGCACCGTCTCCCTGACAGGACGCCCCTGGCAGGAGTTCGACCGTGCCCTCATAGAGCGTGCCCCCAAAATAGGCATCCTCACCGACCGCGAACATACCCCGGCCACCATTGCCGCCCGCATGCTGGAATACGGGTACTCCCACTACACACTATACATCGGCGAGCATCTCGGCAATCCCGAAAAGGAACGCATACGCCGGATGACACCCCAGGAAGCGGTTTCCGGTGACTTCGAACATCCCAACTGCCTGCTGCTGGACAGCCATCCCGGACAATGCCGCACAAACTCCCTGCACGGTAGCGAAGCCCCAGACTTTCCAGTCCGTCCCTTCGGCATCCCCGATGAAGAGTTTGCACATCTTGACGGACGCGCCCGCATGATAACCAAGGCTCCCATCCGCCTGCTCACCCTGCAGGCATTGGAACTGAACCGCCGCCGCGTCTTCTGGGACATCGGTTTCTGTACCGGTTCCGTCTCCATCGAAGCCCGCCTGCAATTTCCTCATCTCGCCGTCATCTCCTTCGAGATACGCCCCGAAGGAAAAGAGCTGATGGACACCAACTCCCGCCGCTTCGGCGCACCGGGCATTACGGCGGTAACCGGAGATTTCCTGCACACCGACCTCACTCCCTTTGCCCGCCCCGATGCCGTCTTCATCGGTGGACACGGCGGACATCTGGAGGAAATGATAGGGAAAGTGAAACAAGTGCTGCACCCCGAAGGCTGCATCGTCTTCAACTCCGTATCGGCAGAAAGCAAGGAGGCGTTCCTCCGAGGAATCGAGCGGAACGGAATGGTGCTCCACCCTTCCACCCATATCGCCTTGAACGAATATAACCCCATTGAAATTATGAAAGCCACGCTTTCTTAAACATACCCATTATGAAAACAGCTATTATTCTAATCTCCGAAGCCGGTTTGAGCATAGCCCAATCACTACTCAACGAACTTCCCGACTCCGAAATCTTCACCCTCAGGCACGAAGAGGGATGCACACATATAGAATCCGCCGGCAAATTCACAGCGGAAAACTTCAACCGCTATGATGCCTTTGTCTTCATTGGCGCCATGGGAATCTGTGTCCGCACCATCGCTCCTTGCGTGAAGAACAAATATACCGACCCTGCCGTGGTTTGCGTGGACAGTACCGGTAAATTTGCCATCTCCGTACTTTCCGGACACATCGGAGGAGCCAACGAACTGACCCACCAGGTAGCGAATATCCTCGGGGCCGAACCGGTAGTCACCACGCAAAGCGACTGCACCGGTCTATGGGGACTCGATACCCTGCCCCAACGTTTCGGGTGGTTTCCGGTCATCAACGCCGAGCCCTCCACCCTCCTGTTGGCAGAACTTGCCAAGACGCCCGAAGAGAAAAAAAGAGTATGCATGAACGAGCATATCAGCCTCTTCGTTTCTGGCAAGCCCACCGCCCTGCTGCTCACGGTGCGCAATGAAGGCACGGACTGGATGGAGGCGCACCTGCCGCCTCATGTAGAAGTATTCTACCGGGTGCAGGACATTAAACCTTCACGCTTCAAACTGATTCTGTGCGTATCTCCCCAAGTCCCCAACTTCCCGGAAATGCCTATGATATGCTACGTGCCCTGTGTCGTACACCTCGGCATCGGCCTTGCCCGGCTGGCAGGTCCCGTGCGGAAAGTGGAGAAAGAGATTATGAACACGCTGAAGGAATACGGCATCATGCCCCAAAGCATCGCCTCCATCTCCACGATTAAAGCCAAAAGTGACGAACCGGTAGTGAAAGCGCTCCAAAAGAAGTTCCCGGTCTACTTCTATACAGCCGAGGAACTGGCAGAGATAGAGGTGCCCCATCCCAGCAAAACCGTCATGAAGCACATGGGTACCCCCAGCGTCAGCGAAGCCGCCGCCTTACTGAGTGCAAACAACTCCCGGCTGCTGGTGCCCAAGAAGAAAGGAGAGAACTATACCGTGGCCGCCGCCCTTGACATAAGAACTGTGCGCCAGGGCCACATCGAAATAGTGGGTGCCGGCCCGGGCGACCCGGACCTGGTTTCCGTACGCGGACGCCAAATGCTGGAACGCGCCGACCTCATTCTGTATGCCGGCAGTCTCGTTCCCAGGGAGCTGACTCTCTGTGCCAAGGCCGGGGCTACCGTACTCAGCTCCGCTTCCATGGATTTGGAAGAACAATTTGAAGTGATGAAGAAGTTCTATGACAAGGGAAAATTCATCGTACGCCTGCATACGGGTGACCCTTGTATCTATGGTGCCATTCAGGAACAAATGAACTACTTTGACCAGCACGGTATGAGCTACCACATCACCCCCGGCATATCCTCCTTCCAGGCGGCGGCAGCTGCCTTGAAGTCGCAGTTCACCATTCCGGAAAAAGTGCAAAGCATCATCCTAACACGCGGCGAAGGACGTACGCCCATGCCCGAACGCGAAAAGCTACATCTCATGGCACGTTCACAAAGTACCATGTGCATCTTCCTCAGTGCAAGCATTGCGAAGCAGGTGCAGGAAGAACTGTTGCAGGAATATCCGGAAACTACCCCCGTAGCTGTCTGCTACCACTTGACATGGAAAGACGAACAAATATTCAGGGGGGAACTCAAAGACCTTGCCAGAATAGTGAAGGAAAATAACCTCACCTTGACAACCATGATTGTCGTAGGCGAAGCCATCGGCAACCGTGAAGGTCTGTCACGGCTCTATGCACACGAGTTCAAGCATCTGTACCGGAAATAAATCAACGATTAATCACCCATAAACATTCAAACATGATATTAATATTTGGCGGAACCACCGAAGGACGCATAGCCATCCAAACCCTTGAAGAAGCCGGAAAAACTTTCTACTATTCTACCAAAGGGGATGAGCAGGACGTACTTCTGCATAATGGCATCCGCCTGCAAGGCGCGATGGATGCAATAGAAATAGAAACATTCTGTGCACAGCATCACATAAAGCTGCTGATAGACGCCGCGCACCCCTTTGCCACACAGCTGCATGAGACTCTGGAACAAGTCTCCGTGGAATCGAATATCCCCGTCATCCGTTTCGAGCGTATCTTCCCGAAACGCGATGAAGAACACATCACCTGGTGCAGGGATTATGACGATGCCATCGAGAAGATACAGAAAGAAAAGATTTTCATCTTACTTGCACTGACCGGCGTACAGACCATAGGTAAGCTGAAGCCTTTGTGGCAGAATGCCTGCTGTTACTTCCGCATCCTCGACCGTGACAGCTCGCGCAAGCTCGCCCGGGAACAAGGTTTCTCCGAGAAGAACCTCTACTACTACACGCCCGGAGAAGACGAGCAAGTCCTGATGAAACAGCTTCATCCCGAAGCCATCCTCCTCAAAGAAAGCGGGATATCGGGCGGATTCTGCGAAAAGGTGGAAGCTGCCCGGCAACTGGGTATACGCATCTTTGCCATCTGCCGCCCCAAGACATCCGACAAGTTTATCTGTGTAAACGGCGAGCATGGCCTGCGCCGCATAATCGAGAAACATTTACCCGACTTCTTCCCCCTGCGCAGCGGACTGACCACCGGAACATGTGCCGCCGCTGCCGCCGTAGCCGCCACCTGGGATGTATTCAATATCTACTTCAAAAAGCGTCCTACGGAATTTCCGGTAGTTCTTCCCAACGGAGAAACCATCCAGGTTCCCGTAGAGCCTCAGCGCCATATTCCCCACTCCGACCTTCTGGAAAACGGTGACGGCATGTTCGAGACAAGCGCTACCGTCATCAAGGATGCCGGCGACGACCCGGACATCACCAACGGAATGAAAGTTGTGGCCAATATAGCCATACCTTTCCGCATAGACGACCCGCTGCCGGAAGACACTCCCCAGGACGACTACAACATCATCGTCTGCGGCGGCGAAGGCGTAGGTGTCGTCACCATGCCCGGTCTGGGACTTGAGCTCGGTAGCTCTGCCATCAACGACACCCCGCGCGAAATGATAAAGAAGAACGTCAAGCTATGGCTTGAACGCCTCCATATTGCCAAACAGCCCAATCCTATTCTCATTACCATCTCCATCCCCGGTGGAGAAGAAATAGCCAAACGCACCTTCAATCCCCGCCTCGGTATCGAAGGAGGCATTTCCATTATCGGGACCTCCGGCATCGTGAAGCCATTCTCCTCGGAAGCCTTCATCAATTCCATCCGGAAGTCCATGGAAGTGGCAAAGGCAACCCGGAACCCTCGTATCGTCATCAGCTCCGGCGCAAAGAGCGAACGTTTCATCAAGGCGTATTATCCCGACCTCCCCACCCAGGCTTTCGTGCATTACGGCAACTTTATCGGCGAAACCTTGAAAATAGCAGCCGAAGAGCAAGTACCGCACGTCACCCTCGGCGTGATGATGGGAAAGGCCGTGAAACTGGCCGAAGGCAATCTGGATACCCACAGCAAGAAAGTGACCATGAATAAGGAATTCATTCAAGACCTGGCACGCCAGACGGGATGCAGCGAAGAAACACTTGCCGCCATCGGACAGATGAACCTGGCGCGCGAACTCTGGGACATCATTCCCGAAGAGCTGCTGGAAAAGTTTGGCAAGGCACTGATTGAGCTCTGTCACCGGCACTGTGCCCCCTTACTGCCCAATGGCGAACTAACAGTATTACTCATAACCGAAAACGGAAAAATTTACTCATGAAGAAGAAGATAATCACTACCGTCTGTATGGCAATGACCGTACTGACCGGTCTGGCACAAAGCCCGCTGTCCTTTCATGCAAAAGCTGGAATCGGTACCTCCCATTTTCATGGAAAACACTCCAGTAGTGACACCCAAATAGCTTACAAAGCTGGTGTCGGTGCAGAATATGTCCTCAACAAGACCTGGGTGCTGCAATCCGCATTGGAGTTTGTGTCCATCGGCGGTAAAGACGAGATAAGCCACATCGGCAAGGCCAAAATGCATGAACTGTATCTGCAAATCCCCCTCATGATAGCGGCCCGCCTCCATCTGGGCAGGGATTATCATGCCTCGCTGAGCGTCGGCCCTTATGCGGCCATAGGCGTGGCAGGCAAGACCTCCGGCGAGACCTACGATTATAGCAGCAGCAGTATGCAGGGAGGATACCAGTTCAAGATAGACACTTTCGGCAGTATGGTAGACGGGAAAATGGGTAACAACCGTTTCGATGCAGGTATTGCCCTGGGACTTACTTTTGAATACAGAAGATTCATCATCGGTGCAGAGACACAAGTGGGACTGGTAAAAGTCAATGAGCAGATAAACCAGATGATAGGTCATTCGGAAGAAGGAGGATATTTTCCCAAGAACTTCGCCGCATTCTTTACGCTGGGGTACCGGTTCTGGTAAGGGAACATTTTGCCATACAGAGTTGTTTAGTATACAAACAGATACTCAACAATATAAACTGAATAATATGGCAAAAAGAATTCCTATCCTGCTGGCAGCAATGACAGCCCTCACCTTCGCCCCTCAAACAGCAGAGGCATGTACCGGTATCACCCTGACGGCCAAAGACAATGCGCACGTCGTAGCCCGCACCATCGAATGGGGAGGCAGTGAGCTGAACAGCCAGTACGTCATCGTACCGCGCGGTTATTCGCAACAATCACTGACACCCGGAGGCAGTCTGTCCGGCATGGAGTTCACCTCACGCTATGGCTACGTAGGCCTGGCAGTGGAGCAAAAGGAGTTCGTGGCCGAAGGTCTGAATGAAGCCGGGCTCTCCGCCGGGCTGTTCTACTTTCCCGGATATGGCAAATATGAGGAGTACGACCCCACACGAAAAGCGTCGAGCATAGCCGATTTACAATTGGTATCATGGCTGTTGGGAAGCTTTTCTACTGTGGACGAGGTAAAGGAGGCTATTGAAAATGTGACGGTCATAGCCATTGACCCACGCGCCTCCACCGTACATTGGCGGATTGCAGACAAGACCGGCCGCCAACTGGTATTGGAGTTCATCGACGGACAGCCCCGTTTCTATGAAAACAAACTGGGAGTATTGACAAACTCCCCCGGCTTTGACTGGCAGATGACCAACTTAAACAATTATGTGAACCTCTACCCGGGCAGTGCCGAAAGCAAATCGCTGGGCAATGTGACTATAGCCCCTTTCGGTTCGGGAAGCGGCTTTTTGGGAATTCCGGGAGATGTGACTCCCCCTTCCCGCTTTATCCGTGCCGCTTTCTACCAGACTTCTACACCACCACAGAATACCGCACAGGAAACCGTTCTCCAATGTTTTCAGATACTGAATAACTTTGATATACCCGTAGGCATCGAGTTTCCCCTCGGCCAGGTTCCTGCCAATATTCCAAGTGCCACCCAATGGACATCGGCCACAGATATGACAAACGGTATCATCTACTATCGCACCATGTACAACAGTACAATCAGAAGCATTGATTTGAGACAGATAGACTTCGGGCGCATCGAGTACCATGCAGCTCCCCTCGATAAAGTGAAGCGGCAACCGATAGCTCCCGTGAAAATTGAATAGGGACGCAGAAACTTCAAGATTGCCGCTGTTGCAGTTGTTCCGCCTCCTTCCTCTTCATCTCCGCCAGCACCCCGCAGGTCAATGGAATGGCGAGGAAGAAGGTCAGCATGTCCGACGCCGCCTGGCACATCTCCACCCCTTTCAGTCCTAAGAAATAAGGAAGAATGAAGATGAGGGGGATGAAGAACAGCCCTTGACGGGCAGAGGAAAGTATCGTAGCGCGTACGGGCTTGCGGATAGTCTGCAGCATCATGTTGCTGACCACAATCCATGCACCCAACGGATAGGTGATGAACTGCCAGCGCAATGCTGCCGCACCGGTAGCTACAACAGCAGGGTCTCCCTTGCGGAAGATGGAGACAATCTCCTCGGCATATCCCATACCTGCCACCGCACAAACCAGCAAAAAGAAAAAGCCTACCTTCACACAGAACCAGAATCCTTGGCGCACTCTGGCATACAGCCCGGCACCATAATTGAATCCGCATACCGGTTGGAAGCCTTGCCCGAAACCAATTAGGAAAGCATTGATAAACATAGAGATACGCGTCACAATGGACATCCCTGCAATAGCTGCGTCACCATATGCACCGGCCGCCACGTTCAGCAAAATGGTTGCCACGCTTGCCAGTCCCTGCCGGGTGAGTGACGGAGTTCCACCCCCAATAATTTCCTTGATGAAAGCCAGTGTAGGCGTAAAGTTTCTGTAACGTATACGTATATTTCCTCCTCTGCGCCCCATATATAGCAAAAGGATGAAACTACATATCTGGCTGACTACTGTGGCAAGTGCGGCACCGGATATGCCCATATCGCATACAAAAATCAGGATAGGGTCGAGCACCACGTTGATGACCGCCCCACTCACAATCCCCACCATGGCATACGCCGCATTACCTTGAAAACGTATTTGGTTATTCAGCACCAATGAGGCGGTCATAAAAGGAGTACCCAGCAGAATGATTCCCAAATAGCGCTCCGTATACGGAAGAATAGTAGGCGTCGACCCCAAAGCAAGGGAAAGCGGTGTAAGGAACAGCAATCCCAGCACAGCCAGAGCCGCTCCGATAAACAAGGCAAAAAAGAAGCCGGTGGATGCCATCTTCTCGGCACTCTCCGTTTCCTGCGCCCCCAACTTACGGGAGATGTAGTTCCCCGAACCATGACCGAAGAAGAATCCCACAGCCTGGATAATGGACATCACAGAAAACACGATACCTACGGCAGCCGTAGACTGGGTATTTATTTTACCCACAAAATAGGTATCTGCCATGTTGTAGAAGGACGTCACCAGCATGCTGATGATGGTCGGCACAGCCAATGACGTAATCAGCCGGGGGACCGGAGTCGTCGTTAAGTGGACATAATTATCCTTTGCAGAATGGTGCATCATAGGGAATGGAATGACAAGACTATTTGCAGCAATTTCTCAATGGAGTACACTGTTACCGGCTCCTTGCCCGGTCGATGGAATACGAAGCTGCCGTCTCCCTTCAAATCTCCGGTTTCGATATAAATCTCCGATTCAACATTCCGGTTTGCCAGAATCCCGTTTCTCTGGAGTGCCTTGCGCACCATGGCATACTTCTGCCCGTGGCCCGCCAAGCGTATCTGGGAGGTATATTCATTGGCTACCCTGAACAGTCCCGTTTCCAAATCAAAGGCAATACCCTTACGGGCAAAGAAGTTGCTCAGGCTGCCGTTCAACGAAAGGTCCTCGGGCGTACCGATAGTTACGCCGTTCACCTTGTCCATCAGCCATATTTTGTCCGCTATCTGCAGGGCCAGTTCCAGGTCGTGAGTAGAAAGGAAAATCGTCTTGTCCGTTTGCCGGCTGAGCTGGTGAAGCAGTTGCATCATCTCTACTTTACTGGGAAAATCAAGGAAAGCTGTCGGTTCATCCAGATAGATGACGGGAGTTTCCTGGGCGAGCGCCTTGGCTATCATCACCTTCTGCCGTTCACCGTCACTCAGCGTATGCACCATGCGGTGTGCCAGATGGGGAATGCCTACCAGGGCGATGGATTTGTCCACCACAATCTTGTCCTCTTTCGAAAGGGTTCCCCAGAAACCGGTGTAGGGGCTACGCCCCAGACCTATCAGTTCTACGACGGACATATTGCGTATATCGCACTTCTCCGTCAGCACCACGCTGATGACGCGCGAAAGCTGCTTGTCGGTATAGTCCCCTATCTCTTTTCCTTCAATAAATATGTTTCCTCCAAGTTTCGGCTGGAAGGCGGACAGCGTACGGAGCAACGTGGACTTCCCCACTCCATTGGCTCCCAACAGGCAAGTCAGCTCACCACTGTTAATTCCGGCGCAAATGCCGTCTGCCACCACTTTCACATCCCCCTTACCGGGGTAACCGATGGAAAGATTCTCTATATGTATGGTTTCCTTATTCATTCAATTCTCCTTTCCGTTTTCTAAAAAGTACAGAAGCCACTACCGGCGCACCTACCAGTGCCGTCACCGAGTTGACCGGCAAAGCTCCCTCGAAGCCGGGCATACGGGCTATCAGATTGCAGACCAATGCCAGGGAAGCGCCTACCAGCAATGTGGCAGGCATCAGTACCCGATGGTCCGAAGAGTGGAAGATGGCACGGCACAGATGGGGAACCGCCAATCCGATAAACATAATCGGACCGCAATAGGCCGTTACAATAGCCACCAGCACGCCGGAGCATGAGATAACCAGCAGGCGTGCCCGCTTGATGTTCAGTCCCAGATTGCGTGCATAGCCATCGCCCAGCAGCAACAGATTCATCGTCTTTATCAGCAGGAAGGACAACGGAAGCAGCACAGCCATGATGCAGACAAACAGCACCATCTGGTCGCCCGAAACACGGGCAAAGCTACCCAATCCCCAAATGACATATGCACGTATATCTTCCTCCACACTGAAATATTTCAATACGCCGATGACGGCACTTGCCACATAGCCTATCATCACACCGATTATCAGCAGCGTCACGTTGCCCTTCACCTTCTGGGAGACATAGACAATGAGCGCCATCACAGCCAGCGCACCGATAATGGCGGCAACCGACAAGGCAACCTCGCCCATATACCCCAAACGGCTCAATGCCACACCGCCCATCGCCCCGGACAGTAATACCACACAAGCCACACCCAGGCTGGCACCTGAACTGATGCCCAATACCGAAGGCCCTGCCAGCGGATTGCGGAACACCGTCTGCATCTGCAGACCGCTGACTGACAGCCCTGCTCCCGCCACCAATGCCGTCAACGCTTGGGGCACGCGGGACTTCCAGATAATATTCTGCCAAATAACGGATTCATCCGTATTTCCCCACAATATGTTCCACACGGAGCGCAGAGGAATGTGAACCGACCCCAAAAGCAGGTTCAGCAGGAAAAAAAGAAAGATAGATGCCAGTGTCAGCAACATCAACGGAAGTACGGGTCTTTTTATCATTTCAGCAGTTCGTAGTAAGTCGGTTTATAGTCAGGCAACAAATCGGGATGGAAAGCATGTATCAAGTCTTCCAATACAATTTCGGGCTGCATGGGCATACTTTCGTAGAAGGGTTTCTCACGCATGTTGCAGTATACCACTCCCTTCTCACGAAACGCACGGAAGTCGGCATAACGCGGGTCGAGGGACTTCAAGGCATCATACGTGAATGTCCCGTCATAGCTGTTGACAATGCGCCAATAGTCGGCACTCTCCGCCTGGCTATATACGGTTTCAAAATCCAGCGTGACACCTCCCGAACGGGGATCGTCTTTCAAGAAATAATCCGCACCGGCATCACGGAACAGTTCGGCAAGAAAGCTCTTTCCTCCCACTGCATACCAGTTGCCACCCCGTATCTCGCCGCTGAATACCATCGGACGCTTCTTCACGTTGGCAGCCAGCTCCTTCAATTCGTTATAGCGCTTCTCTATCGCAGCAAACTTTTCATTCGCCTCCACTTCCTGGCCTATAAACATGCCGATGAATTTTATCCATTCAGCCTGCCCCAACGGGGTCATCTCCTTATATCCCAAATGGGGAACCAGTGGAATACCGATTTCCCGCATGGCATCATATCCGCCCCGCTTGAAAGGAGAGATAAAGATAACATCCGGATTCATGCTCATTATCACTTCATTATCAAAGTTCCCTTCGATACCAATCTTCACGGTCTCGCCGGACTTCAAACGTTCGTTCATCTCCTTGTTGAAGAGATGGCGCGTACTGGTGATGCCCACCACATAATCGCAGGCATCCAGACGGATGAAGTTGGAAAGTTGCAGGGATGTCATGCACATAACGTGCTCTACCGGCGTTTCAATCACCGTATAGTCGCTCGGTATACCGACAGGCTTTATGCCTTTCGGTACCAGTGCGTAATGGAAGGTGTTGCCGTTTTCTTTCTGAGGGTCGTGTATATCCACCAGGCGGACATGGTGCGGCAAGTACTTCACCGTATAGCCTTTGGCATAAAGCGGTACAATGGTAGCTGCCGTGTCTGTCATAACCGGAGAATAGCCCGTTTCGGAAGAAGATTCGGTAGTAGTCTGTCTTGATTTTAAGCCGCAAGAGGTTACGCATAAAATGCACAGCAGTGCAATGCCTATGGCAGATATCCGGGTCATGACTATTGGGGTTTATAGAATTCGGGCACAATATTCGTCATTTTTGGGGAGATACGCAAATGCTCTTCCTGCAAATTGACGGATATTGTGCCTAAATAATCTTTAAAAGCCCATCAAGTCATTCAGTGCTTCACTCATGCTGGGATGTGTAAAGACAAAATCACGGAGGAAGGTATATTCCTGCCCGGTCTTCATAGCCATTGCCACCAGGTTGATGACCTCGCTCGATTCCGGACCAAACAGCGTACATCCCACTATCTTGTCCGTATCGGCGTCCACCACCACCTTGAAGAGTCCGTTCGTATCGCCCAAAGTCCTGGCACGCGGAATGGCGGCTACCGGCAGCTTGTTGACCTTTATATTCAATCCCTTCTTGCGTGCTTCCGCTTCGCTCAGCCCGATGCGTGAAAGCGGCGGGTCGATGAATACCGAATAGCTCACCGGGTCACGGTCGGACACCTTGCGTTCTCCTGCCCCGAAAAGGTCTTCGCGCAGGATGCGGTAATCATCCAAAGAAATGTAGGTAAACTGCAAACCGCCCTTTACATCACCGATAGCATGTATCTTGGGGTTGGTAGTCTGCAAATAGTCGTCCACCACAATGGCACCGCGCTCATTCACCTCTACACCTGCCGCCGCCAGATTCAAGCCAGCCGTATTCGGACGCCGGCCGGTAGCCAGCAGGATGGCATCTGCGTGTAACTGATGTTCCTCTCCCGTGACCGCATCCCGGTAAATGACGTCAGAGTCTTTCACGGACTGCACGCGTGCATTCAGCCTGAAAACGATTCCTTTCTGTTCCAATACCTCCCGGACACTGTCCGCAATGTCCCGGTCCTCCCGGGATATCAGTTCGGAAGAGCCCTCGAGCACCGTGACTTGCGAACCGAATGAAACATACATGGAAGCAAATTCTAGTCCGATGTATCCCCCACCTACAATGACGAGCTGTGCCGGCAGCTCAGTCAGTTCCATAATGGAGGTGCTGGTATATACCCGTGGGGTACCTTGTATCCCCTCTATCGGTGGAATGACGGTTTCGGCACCCGTATTGATGAATATCCGGGGAGCTTGCAATTGTAATGTCCCTTCCACCATCCCAACTTCCACCACATCCGGACCTGCAAAGGAGCCGATACCCGTATAGACCGTTATATGAGGATTGTCGGCCAGATTGTGATAATTCTTCTGACGCAGGAAAGAGACGACCTCTTCCTTCCTTGCAATGGACTGACGATAGTATGCCTTCTTGACCTCCCAAGAAGCGTCTTTGTCCGCATGCTTTGCCGCATGCACCAATGTTTTTGTGGGAATGCAACCGATATTGATACATGTCCCTCCATACATCTTTTCCGAACGCTCCACTACGGCAACGTCCAGCTTCCGTTTTGCCAACTCGGCAGCCAATGTCTTTCCGCCTTTGCCGAATCCGATGATAATGGCATCATACTGTTTCATACGTCTATTTCCTTAATTGGTTCAATACTCTTTTTGCACTGTCAGACAGTACGACAATGGCACCGGCAAGAATGGCCGTATCCTTGATGACCAAGCGCCCTGCCCCCGTCAGCAACGGAAAGCCGTGCTCCCCGCTTCCCAAGTCGGGCACCCACACCTCAGGGGTTGTCACCAGGAAAGAGAGGGTACCCATCGTCATGACAATGGCAAGTGCGGCTCCCGCCAGTCCGATTTTCGGAGAGAATATCCCCAGAAATGTCAGGATGCCGATGGCCATAATCAGAATGCCCAGACCGTGGGAGAAACCATACGTATTGTTCTCCACGTGCCACTGATGTTTCGCCTCATTGAACTCGCCCTCTTTCAGCTTATACTCCTTGTACTCCGGGGCACTCTTTGTATAAAAGAAGCTCATGAACGGGCTGTTCGCCACAAAAGGGACAATCCCTTCAGCCTCATAATTCCAGAATTTCAACCCACCAATCCATACGAAAATAACCAGGATGGCTACACGAATCAAATTAACACCCAACTTTTGAGTGGAAGCGGCCAGCGTCAACGCAGCCATAAACAAGTTTTGCAATTTCGTTTTCATCTTTGTTCTACTTTTTAAATGGTTTCAGTAATATGACTTGATTTTTGTTTTTGCAAAGTTCCTTGTTTTCCACCACGTACGAAATGGCAATTATTCCGCAACAGTTGGCAATTCTTCCCGTTTCACTCTTTTCCGGTAGTCCGAGACACTCTCGCCGGTCATTTTCTTGAAAAAACGGCTGAACGCGGACAAGTCTTCGAAGCCCAGAATGGAGCTGATTTCCTTAGCGCTTTTGTGGGTATACAGCAGCAATCTCATGGCTTCTGCCTCAATGCGGTCATGAATCACCCGTAAAGGGGAAGGCAACCCGCAGGTCGAGAACAGATTGGAAAGTGTCTTGGGAGAACGGCAAAGAATATCAGCATAATCCTGCACTTGCTTCTTCTCCTTGAAATGCCGGTCCACTAATACGTAATACTGCCGAATGATGTCAAACGTCTTTTCCTTCTCCTGCCCCACCCCAAAACGCTGGCGCGCAATGCGTGTGCAGGTAATGATGAAACGTTTCAAGACAATCCGCAGCATCTCCTCCTGCAGGTTGTCATGGATGACCGATTCCTGCCGGAAAATGCGGACTATGTCATGCAAGTTGGAAGACTGCCCGGCAGAAAGTGCCAGTTTCATCACCTTGGAGGAGCCATAAAAAAGGAATCCATTGCAAGAGACCTCGTTGTCATGTCCATAGATGCAATAAAAATTGCTGTTGAATACAAACGTCAGGTATTCACCGTCCACCTCTTTTACCTCCAGGTGATGCAACGGGGTCAAGGTCACGATTTCATCCTTTTCCAGGCGCATGGGGATATGGTCTATTTCCAGAGTCAGCGTACCGCTCTGTACCCAAATGAATTTATACAGAGTCTTGTCACGTTGCAGCGACGCACGCTCATGGTAGCTGGAAGTCATGGCTATGTTGCCATTCAAACGGGTGTTCAGTTGATAATCCATAAAGACAGATTGTTTTAGTAAAAAACAAAGATAGCGATTATCTTGCTTGCTACTGATTATTTCCCCACTTTTGTAGCCGTTTTGCTGTTCTTTAATTTTTAACCTTTAATGTCTTCATGCAAATGTTCCCCGTCATATTTGTATCTCTCGGTCCCGGCGAACCGGAGCTGATTACCGTAAAAGGCTTGAAAGCCCTGCAGACAGCCGACTGCATCTTCTGTCCCGAGACACTGGCCAAAGATGGAAACAGAGTTTCACGCGCAGCCGACATCCTATTGCAACTTGACATTCCGGAAAACACGGTGCGCCGCTTTCCACTCCCCATGAGCAAACAGCGCGAAAAAGCCCTGAGCGCCTACGACGAGGTCTATATGGAGAGCTCCACCCTCCGGCAACAAGGAAAGAAAGTCTGCATCGTTGCCGAAGGAGATGCCGGATTCTACTCTTCCATACACTATGTATATGACAAACTGCAGGCAGACGGCATCCCCGTGAAGCACATCCCCGGTATCCCCGCCTTCATTGCCGCCGGCGCACTGGGCGGGCTCCATGTAGCCAGCCAGGAAGAGCGGCTGACGGTGATACCCGGTATCGCCACCACAGAAGAGATAGAAAGACTGACAAGCGAAAACAGTGCGGTTGTCATCATGAAGCTGTCCAGATGCACCGATGAGATTCACCGCTGCATCCGCCTGCATCCCGAATACCGGTATCACTATTTTGAGAATGTAGGCACTCCGGAAGAGAAGTATATCAATGACAGCAAGCGGATAGCGGCCATCCGTTTCCCTTATTTTTCCTTGCTTATCATTCGCCCAAAGGCCTTTTGAGCCCGATTTAATACAATTTCGCACACCATAGGCATTATTTTAATGAAAATGGGTTACCTTTGCGCCGTTGAAATATAAAAAAGATAAGAACATGAAGAAAGTCGTTTTTTATATGATGATGCTGGTTATGAGCATCGGTTATGCCTATGCACAAGGAAAGGCAGACATCAAATTCGAACAGACCACCCACAACTTCGGCACATTCTCCGAAAACAGTCCGATGGTCAGCTACACCTTTAAGTTTACGAACGTAGGCGATGCTCCGCTTGTCATCCATCAAGCTGTAGCTTCCTGCGGATGTACCGTTCCCGAATATTCACAAGAACCGATAGCACCGGGAAAGACTGGAACAGTGAAAGTAACTTATAATGGAACCGGAAGATACCCCGGACACTTCAAGAAATCCATTACCCTGCGCACCAATGCCAAAACGGAAATCATGCGATTATTTATCGAAGGGGACATGACCGCTAAAGATGCCAAATAAGCATTTTACCATACAGAATTAAGGAGATTTTTTTAAATCTCCTTTTTTTTTGCTTTCTTTGCCTAAAATGCGAAGATAGGCTGCACCTCAGCAGAATAATAATGAGCTTGCTCATTTTATCCTGCATTCGGTTTGCACTATCTTTGAAGTCTATTAAAGAAAAACATAAAACTACAAAACCTATGAAACAAGAAGAAGAACCAATCACCGGCTTGCCGGAAAATGCGTTCCGTGAACTGAAACCGGGAGAAGTGTACAACCCTCTGATGAGCCCGGACAAGAAGTATTCAGAAGTAAATGCCTGGTCGGTGACATGGGGTATTCTGATGGCCATTCTCTTTTCGGCCGCAGCCGCCTATCTGGGGCTGAAGGTGGGACAAGTATTCGAAGCCGCCATCCCCATCGCCATCATTGCCGTCGGCGTATCGGGTGCCGCCAAACGCAAAAACGCATTGGGCGAAAACGTCATTATCCAGTCTATCGGTGCCAGTTCTGGCGTCATCGTGGCAGGTGCCATCTTCACCCTTCCGGCGCTTTATATCCTTCAGGAAACCTATCCGAAAGAAATCACTGTTACCTTTGCACAAGTCTTTATCAGCTCTCTGCTGGGAGGTGTGCTGGGTATTCTCTTCCTTATCCCCTTCCGTAAATATTTCGTGAGCGACATGCACGGCAAGTATCCCTTCCCCGAAGCAACAGCCACCACACAAGTGCTCGTCTCCGGTGAAAAGGGCGGCAGCCAGGCAAAACCATTACTCATGGCAGGTATCATCGGTGGTCTATACGACTTCATCGTGGCAACCTTCGGCTGGTGGAACGAGAATTTCACTACCCGCGTATGCGGCCTCGGCGAAATGCTGGCCGAGAAAGCCAAGCTGGTATTCAAGGTTAATACGGGTGCTGCTGTGCTCGGTCTGGGTTATATCGTGGGACTGAAATACGCGTCCATCATCTGTGCCGGTTCGCTGGCCGTATGGTGGATTATCATCCCCGGTATGTCCATGATTTGGGGAGACTCCGTACTGAACCAATGGAACCCCGAAATCACAGCAACCGTAGGCGCTATGGCTCCGGAAGATATTTTCAAATACTATGCCAAGAGCATCGGTATCGGTGGTATAGCCATGGCAGGTATCATCGGCATTATCAAGTCCTGGGGCATCATTAAGAGCGCCGTAGGGCTGGCTGCCAAGGAAATGGGCGGTAAATCCAATGTAGAGGCCAGCGTGAAGCGCACGCAACGGGACATCTCCATGAAGATTATCGCCATCGGCTCCATCATCACATTGCTGCTGGTTGTTCTGTTCTTCTACTTCGATGTGATGCAAGGTGACCTGACACATACCATTGTAGCCATCCTGCTGGTAGCAGGTATCGCTTTCCTGTTCACTACCGTGGCAGCCAATGCCATTGCGATTGTGGGCACAAATCCCGTATCCGGAATGACGCTGATGACATTGATTCTGGCATCCGTAGTCATGGTAGCCGTAGGGTTGAAAGGTCCCGGAGGAATGGTTGCGGCACTGGTGATGGGTGGTGTTGTATGTACGGCACTGTCCATGGCGGGAGGCTTCATCACAGACTTGAAAATCGGTTACTGGCTGGGTAGCACGCCTGCCAAGCAGGAGACCTGGAAGTTCCTCGGAACCATCGTTTCTGCCGCTACCGTAGGTGGTGTAATGATTATCCTGAACAAGACATACGGTTTCACCAGCGGACAACTGGCTGCTCCGCAGGCCAATGCCATGGCAGCCGTTATCGAACCTCTGATGAACGGTGTGGGTGCTCCTTGGCTGCTCTACGGCATCGGTGCAGTGCTGGCCGTCATCCTCAACTTCTGCAAGATTCCCGCACTGGCATTTGCATTGGGTATGTTCATCCCATTGGAACTGAATGTCCCGTTGGTAGTAGGCGGTGCCGTCAACTGGTACGTGACCAGCCGCAGCAAGGATGCCGCTCTCAATGCCGAACGCGGGGAAAAAGGCACACTGCTTGCCTCCGGTTTCATTGCCGGCGGTGCATTGATGGGCGTGGTAAGCGCCGCCATGCGCTTCGGAGGAATCAACCTCGTGAACGATGCATGGTTGCAAAACACTTGGTCTGAAGTGCTGGCGCTGGGTGCTTATGCCATTCTGATATTCTACCTCATCAAAGCTTCCATGAAAACCAAATAACCTTTAAATACCAAGAACATGAAAAAGATTCTACTTTTATCTTTTCTATTTGCAACGACCATGTTATCTGCACAAAAGCCCGTTGAGCTGCCCCTATGGCCCAACGGTGCCCCCAATAACAACGAACTGACCAATTCCGGACAGAACCATAACAACGAATGGGTGTCCGATGTCACCACCCCTACCCTTACGGTGTATCCTGCCTCCCACCCCAACGGCATGGCCATCATCATGTGTCCGGGAGGTGGCTACGGAGGGCTGGCCATGAAGCACGAGGGACACGACATGGCTCCCTGGTTCAACACACAAGGCATCACCTATGCAGTACTGAAATACCGTATGCCCAACGGGCACCATGAAGTGCCCCTTTCCGATGCCGAACAAGCCATCCGCATGGTACGCAAACATGCCGCTGAATGGGGTGTCAATCCTCAGCGCGTAGGCATCATGGGCGCTTCTGCCGGCGGCCATCTGGCAGCTTCGCTTGCCACACTATACAGCAGTGACAAAACCCGTCCCGACTTCCAGATCTTGTTCTATCCGGTGATTTCCATGCAGAAAGGCGTTACCCATGGAGGTTCCCGCCAGAACCTTATCGGAGAAAATCCATCTCAGGAGCTGGAACAAAAATACTCCCTCGAAAGACAAGTGTCCCCACGCACTCCGCAGGCTTTTATCATGCTTTCTTCGGACGACGACGCAGTGCCACCCATCAACGGCATTGGCTATTTCCTCGCCTTGCGTGACCACAAAGTGCCTGCCAGCCTGCATGCCTACCCTACCGGCGGACATGGCTGGGGATTCCGGGACAACTTCACCTACAAGCGTCAATGGACGGAAGAACTGGAGAAGTGGTTGCGTGAAGGGCTCGTATTCCCGGTCTCTGAACCTACCACAAAGAAATAAAAGCAATTATGAATAAAAAGTATTTTTTACTCACTTGCCTCGCAGCTTTTCCCTTTGCCCTGACTGCTCAGGAGAACAATCGCTACGAAGAGATTACCAACCCCAAGCTGACAAGCATCAACCGGGAGCCTGCCCGCAGCACGTTCACCTCCTACGTCACGGAGGCCGATGCCGTCATCAATGACCGCAAGAACGGAACCTTCCGCTTGTCCCTTAACGGGAAATGGAAATTCCATTATGTGGAAACCTTCGCCGACCGCCCCACGGACTTCATGATGGACCGTGTGGACGCCAGCCGCTGGCCGGACATCAATGTACCCGGAAACTGGGAGTTGCAAGGATTCGGCACGCCCATCTACGTGAACCATCCCTATGAGTTCTGTTCTTCGGGCTATCCTCCTTATTGGGACAAGCCCAACCCTCCGTACGTTCCCAAGGAATGGAATCCCACCGGCACCTATCGCCGCGAGTTCACCCTTCCGGGAGACTGGGACGATAAGGAGATTTTCCTGAGTGCCGACGGTGTACGCGGGGCAGCCTTCTACTACCTTAACGGCAAGTTTGTAGGCATGAGTAAAGATGCAAAGACTCCGGCGCGTTTCAACGTCAGCGCCATTGCCAAGAAAGGGAAGAATGTCATTGCCATTCAGATACACCGCTTTTCCGATGCCAACTATCTGGAATGCCAGGACTTCTGGCGCATCAGTGGTATCGAACGGGACATTTACTTATATGCCCAGCCTCAAATCCATCTCACAGACTTCAAGGTGGAAGCTCCTCTGGACGACAACTACCGGAACGGTATCCTCAAGGTAAAGGTGCAGTTTACCAATGAAAGCGGACAAAACGCCCCATTTGTCGTTGGTTACCGCCTGCTGGACAAGAACGACCAGCAGATAGCCCAGTCCTCTACTCAGGTCAGCGGTGACCAAACGGAAGTGGAATTCACCAAGAAGACCATCCAGGAACCCCTGCAATGGACAGCCGAAACGCCCAACCTCTATACCCTCGTCGTCAGCTTGAAGCGCCCGAACGGAGATGTGATTGAAGCGACAAGCTGCAAAGTAGGTTTCCGTACAGTGGAAATCAAGGACAAGCAACTGTTGGTAAACGGACAACCTATCCTCGTGAAAGGCGTGAACTATCACGAACACAACGAGAATACCGGTCACTATGTCTCCGAAGAACTGATGAAGAAAGATTTCGAGCTTTGGAAGAGATACAATGTCAATACCGTACGCACTTGCCACTATCCCCAGCAGGAACGTTTCTACGAACTCTGCGATGAATATGGTATCTACGTCATCGACGAAGCCAATATCGAAAGTCACGGCATGGGTTACGACTTGCGGGTAGGCGGTACGCTGGGAAACAATCCGCTCTTCATGAATGCCCATCTCGACCGCACCATGAATATGTACGAGCGGGACAAGAACCATCCGTCAGTCATCATCTGGTCGCTGGGCAACGAAGCCGGGAACGGATTGAATTTCTACGTCACTTACAACACCTTGAAGACACTCGACAGCCGTCCCATCCAGTATGAACGTGCACTGTTGGAATGGAATACGGACATCTACTGCCCGATGTATGCTCCCCCTTCCTATCTGGAGAAGTATGCCCGGAACAAGGAGATGACGCGTCCCCTCATTCTTTGCGAGTATGCCCATGCCATGGGCAACAGTCTCGGCAACTTCCAGGACTACTGGGATATCATCGAAAAATATCCCATCCTCCAGGGCGGCTGTATCTGGGACTGGGTAGACCAAGGCTTTGCCGCCAAGACAGACGACGGCCGTAAATACTGGACCTATGGCGGCGATTATGGCGAGAACGGCACTCCCTCCGACGGCAATTTCTGCATCAACGGCGTGGTATACCCCGACCGCAGTGTCAAACCGCAGACGGAAGAGATGGGGAAGGTCTACCAGAACATCAAGTTCCTCGACTTCGACAAGCAAACTTCCACCGTGAAAATCCGCAATGATTTCTCTTTCACCAATCTCGACAAGTACGACTTCTACTACATCATCCGCGACCATGGAAAGGAAGTCTACCGTGGCAAGATTGAAAATATCCATGCTGCACCGGGCAAGACAGTAACCACCGGCTTTCTGAACGGCATACCCAAAGAGAAACAGACAACGGGAGATGTACGCATCGAGTTCTATGCAGCCATCAAGACGGCAGAACCTTTCCTCCCGGCCGGCACGGTCATTGCACGCGAACAGACCTACGTCCATACCTTCTACAAGAAAGAGGCTACGGCACAGAAGCCCGCCACTTCTAAGGAAGAAGGAAATTTGGTGGCGTTCTTCGGTCCCGACTTCAAAGCCACCTTCGACAAGCAAAGCGGCCTACTCACCTCCTATTTGTACAAGAAGCACGAGTACATACTGAACGGTCAAGGTCCCCGCCCATTCTTCTGGCGTGCACCGACGGACAATGATTATGGAGCCAACCTCCCCGTCCGCCTCAAAGCCTGGAAAGAGGCAAGCTATCAAGAACCAAAAGCCGAAAGTTTCCAAGTGACTCCGGGCAGCAATGCCACGACAGTAAAGGTGACCTATCATTTTCCGCAGACAGATGCCCGTTGGGACATCACCTATAAGATATATGCCAACGGAGTTATCAAGGTAGACAACCGCTTCGTGGCCGAAGGAGACCAGGCTTCGATGATACCGCGTGTAGGCCTGCGGATGCAGTTGCAAAAGATCTTTACAGACTTGACCTACTACGGTCGCGGTCCGAAGGAAAACTACCGAGACCGCCGTACCTCCCAGTTTATTGGAGAGTATACTATCCCGCTCAAGGATATGTACGAGCCTTACGTCCGCCCGCAAGAGAACAACCATCGCACAGACATCTATTGGTGCGCCCTTACCGATAAGACGCAACGTGGCTTGCTACTCATCGCCGACCGCACCTTCGAACTGAACGCCTCCAACTATCCCCTGGAGAGCATGGATAGCGGCGACACGATTGATAACGGTGCTCCGCGTACCGAAAAGACCCATCATCGCCACCTCACCGATCCTCTGCCGGAAAAGATGGTTGATTTGTTCATTGACTACCGCATGATGGGTGTCGGTGGAGACGACAGTTGGGGCGCAACCGCCCATGAACCCTATCTGATTCGTCCGGGCAAAGAGAATGCCATTGAATACGGTTTCTCCCTTGTTCCGTTCGATAAAAAGGAGGATTATAAATATTTAATCCAGCAATATTGAATTTAATCCCTCCGGATTAAGCTTTTATAAAAAGGATGTAGTAAATTTGCTGCATCCTTTTTACGTTTAAGAACAATAATAATCAAAAGAGAGAAAAATGAAAACAATGACTAAATTTATGTTCAGCGCCCTCTGCGCCGCAGCCATGGTAACTTCCGTTTCTGCCCAGGGAGGGAAAGATATGTTGAGCAATGGAATAAAGTATCTGGATGTGCCATACGTAGCCCATACGCTGGAAGCAGATGGTCCCGAAGAACTCGTCATCAACTGCGATGAGGTAGACTGCACCACGCTGGTGGAATATGTGCTGGCAGAGACACTCACCCCCAAATTGGCCGACGGAGACATCTCGGAAAGCGCTTTCGCCGATAACCTGCAAAAAATCCGTTACCGTGACGGTAAAATCGACGGGTACACTTCCCGCCTGCATTATATTGCCGACTGGATAAACAATGGCGTACGCAACGGCTTCCTTCAGGATGTAACGGGCGCCATGAGTCCCGACACCGAACAGTTATCCATCTCCTACATGTCTTCCCACCCCCAACTCTACAAGCAGCTGGCAAATTCTCCGGAGAACATAGCCAAAATGAAGAAGATTGAACAATCCTTGTCCAGCAAGGAAATTCACTATCTTCCCAAAGCCAAACTTCCCGCCGATGGTCTCCCGTGGATTAAAGACGGCGATATCATAGCCATCACCACCAACACTCCGGGGCTGGACGTAGCCCACATGGGAATCGCTTTCTATGCAGATGGCAAACTCCTGTTGGTACACGCTTCTTCTACCGACAAGAAAGTGGTTGTTTCCAAAGTCCCCTTGTCCCAAATGCTGAAAGACAATAATAAGTGGACGGGAATACGGGTGCTGAGAATGAAGAAATAAGGTGAAATTTTATAATATGGAAAAGGCGATGGAGAATTAATTCTCCATCGCCTTTTCCATATATATGATTGTTCGTTCCTATTCCTCTACGACAATATATTCATCAATATTCCGTGTTTCTTTACTGAAGTTCACACCTACTTTCACTAATTTCCTGCCATCCAAGGTATAAGGAATCAGATACCCCTTCTCATCTATTTGCTTCAGAGCTGCGTCGGCTGTACCGTCCAGTTTGAACTCAAAAACATAAATAGCGGTAGGGGTATGAACTACCGCGTCCGCACGGCCGCGGCTGCTGCGAACCTCGGACCGGATGAACTGTCCCAGCAAAGTAAATACTACATGAAAAATAACCTGATAATGACGTTCCGTATCATCACTCAACTCGTACGGAATACCGGAGAAGAATATCTTAAGACGCTCCATAAACGCCTCCACATCCCCACTCTTCAATTCACGCATGAATTTAGCGATGTGGAAACCAGTCTCATCATCAGTAACTTTAGTATAAAAAGGAACCAGAAAATTCAGAAAGCCGTAACGAACCTCATCATTTGGAAAGCCTAAAGTGTATAGCTTCACATCATCATCATACCCTTTTATGGTCAAATAACCACTTTGATAAATCATCGGAAGAGGATTATTTGTTTCCGCACGATATTCAGAGAAAGCGGAAGCCAGCACTTCCACTCCATCTATCAATAGACGTATATCGTAATCACTCTGCTTCAGCAAGTCAACCAAGTAAGTAGGTGTGCCGGTCTGAAACCAATAATATCCCATCTCTTCTGCATCAAAAGCATTCAATACACTGAACGGATTGAACATTCCTACACCTTCCGGATGAAAATGATAACCATCATATTGACGTTCCATCAAATCAATCACTTCTTGTAAGGATATCCCTCTTCGTTTAGCCAGTCTCTCAAGTTCCGGCAGAAAGGTTTTCACCAACTCCTCTTTGGTAATACCACACAAAGCAGCGTAAGGAGACTTCATGCTGATATCATTCAGCTGGTTCAAGTCACTGAACACACTTACTTGCGCAAACTTGGTCACTCCGGTCAGGAAAACAAAACGAAGATAACGGTCAGCGCTCTTCAAGACACCGTAGAATGCTTTCAATGTTTTCCGATACTCATCCAGCAAGTTCTCATCCAAGACCGCTTGAAGCAATGGCTTATCATACTCATCAATCAGCACAACAACCTGCTTTCCTGTCTGCATGCATGCCCGCTCTATCACGTAAGCAAAACGCTCTTCCGGATTACGGTCTTTCTTCTCCTGACCATAGAGCAGCTCCCATTTCTCCAGATACTGATTAAGCATAGCCGTCAGGTCAGCAGCAGTTTCATATTTCCGGGCATTCAAATCCAAGTGCAAAACCGGGTATTCTTCCCATTCCTTTTCCAGCTGTTCGATGGCCAAACCTTGAAACAGATCCTTGCGTCCTTGAAAGTAGGCTTCAAAGGTAGAAAGAAGCAGACTCTTGCCAAAACGACGGGGACGGCTCAAGAAATAAGGTTTACCTACATTTGCAATTTGATAAACCATAGCCGTCTTATCTACATAGAGATAACCATCCCTACGTATTTCCTCAAAAGTCTGTATGCCAATCGGCAGTTTACGCATCTGTTCCATGTTATTATTATAACCTGATTGGTATATGACAAAGGTACGATTTATATTTCAAAAATAAGACGAAAGGCGATGGAGATTTTAGTCTCCATCGCCTTTCATTATTTTACTAATCATCATTTCAGTATTACTCACGTAGACTGGTGCAATCCGAAATACTTCTTCATAAAGCAGGTATAAGAAAAACAAAGCAAAAGAATTATACCTGTCAAATACCAATAACCGTAACCTAAACACATTATATATCCTACGATTATGATTGCCTGCACCGCCATGTAAATAGAAGAAACCATTACATGAGGAATCTTCAGCTCATTCGCCATAATCTGATACAGATGCTTGCGATGCGGCAAACCGATATTCTCATGAAGCATCAGGCGGTGAATGATAGTCAGTACACTATCCACACCATAAACGGATAAAAGGACTATCCAGCTGAAATCTTCCGTTTCAATGATGAGCCTGCCTATCAGGAAAAGAAGGATGAAGGCAATGCTCACCGCCCCCACATCACCCGCAAAGCATTTGGCTTTCTTACGAAAATTGAAGAAACAGAAAACTAGAACGGAACAGATAACGGTATAGATGAAATCTGCTTCCACAAAAGTAACCACCTCCTTATTGATATAGGCCAACGCAGCAAGAATAACCAGAGAATAACCACCGGTTATGCCGTTAATGCCATCCATAAAGTTGTAGGCATTGATGATGCCCGTACAGACTATCAAGGCTATGACTATCCACCACCAGGACAAAGAGAACAGCCCCCACTGATAAAACATCATAGCCATAGCAGAGAAATGAAAAAGCAGTCTTGTCATCTGTCCGGTGGATTTTATATCGTCCACGAAGCTGATGAACGTCACCAGTGTCAAGGCAAGCAGGAACCAGGGATATTCAAAGCCACTCGTCAGGAAATAGGCAAACGCCCCGAAATAGAAAATAATCCCACCACCGCGTAAAGTCACTTTCGTATGGGAACTCCGCTCATTGGGCTTGTCGATGATATTGCACCTATCAGCCACTCTAAAATAAAAAAGTTCTGCCAAAAACAGCAGAACCAAGACCATCCAATAATACATCATCCGTTTTTGATTATCCAGTAAAACCAAAGCTGAATACATGTAAATCCCAAAGATACAATACCCAGCCCTATCAATATGACATCTAAATATACATTCATTCTATCTTGAAGTTTTCCAATACACGGGTCGGCTTCCATCCCAATTCACGCATCGCCTTTTCGTTACTGAAAGTAAGCGATTCTGTGATTTTCTTCAGTTTCAAAGAATTGATAGGCGCTTTCTTTCCTAAGCAATCTCCTACCAAAGCCATACATTTAGCTGCCCAATAAGGTATTGAGAAAGGCATTTTTTTATTCAGCTGTTTGCAAATAACCGCTTCCAACTCTCTGAAAGAAGGATGGTAACTATCACATACATTATAGACACCTCCTTTTTCTGCCAACAAAGGAACCAGACTTGCTATATCCTGTACCATCAACACACTCTTCCGCGCACGACTTCCGGCAATACCTAAATATCTTCCATTGCGTATGCCTTGAATCATCGCTCCTAAATTTCCCGGAGGATTACACCCAGCAATTAAGGAAGGACGAATAATACCCAAAATAACGTTGTGTTTGTAGCACCATTTATGCAAAAACTCTTCGGCCAGACGTTTGCTCATGGCATACGGAGTTTTCCCACCCAAAGGATACTCTTCTGTTATCTCTTCTCCATACTCGCAACCATATACGGCTACTGTAGAAATAAAGATAAAAGCTCGGGGAACCCCTCTTCTTTCCAATGCTGCACAAAGATTCTTTGTACCTTGCAGATTTACATCAAAAAAAGCTTGTTTCTCTGCTTTCGTCTTGGGTGTCACATGTGCTTTTCCAGCTGCATGAAGAACGATATCATACCGTTCACGCAGCTCCGGTATCTCCTGTGCCATGTTCACGGTATAGTCATCCTGTGGCAACAGACCTACAGTAGTAACCTCATATATAGCTTCCAAAAGAGGATGCACGTTGTTACCCAAGAACCCGGAGGCCCCTGTAAATAAAAGTTTCATGAAAATTAAATAGAAAAAATTAACTCAAAAGAAAAGTAATATCAAAATGCTGTTCCGGAGTCATAACAAAATTCCTTCCCCATCTCAACTAATAACAACAAATCAATGTCGCTATCCGAACGTACATCACCACGTGCCTCGCTCCCCTAAAGAATAACCTTCAAATCAAGAAAGTTACGATGTAATGCTTCTTTATATTAATGATACGACATGTGGACGACTCATAGAAACTTTGTTAAGTATGGTGACAAAGTTTCCGTAAGTACTCAATTTAGGGCATACCCCTTAATGAAAGCACTTTTCAGTGCCCTAAAACGAGTTTTGTTAATTAATTAGTTTTGAATTTAACATTGGCTGGTAGCCAAAGTGATTTTGCCAGGAACCATGTTAACATAATCCCTGCACCCGTTAAAAATATTTTTGAAAAAAGTTCCAATGAAGTTCCAGATAGAACAGCCATGAAGCTTTACAGTTCCTATTACACTATGATAAGTTACAGCCATCCCAGCACCGGAATCACTGCCATAATGAAGGGAATTGTTGCGTTGAGTGGTCAGCTTCCGAAGTAAGCCCGGCTTCATCATAAACATGTTCTTTCAAAAAGAATCTCTTTAAAAGGTTTGAAAAACGCCCGGCTACCGGTTCACCGCCTTGATTACCGGCCTTAATGAACTTGTTGTTTGCATGAGACATGCAAACCTGATGTATAGCTGATTTCAGCTCATTGCCGATAAATACATAAGCATTGTATCCGTCAGACATAATACTCTTTAATTCCGAATCACCCAAGAAGTCTGTTAGTACCTCACGACTGCGAGAGTCATTCTCATAGAAGAAAGGCTACTCCCATCGTTTTATACCCGTCGGGACGATTGCCCAGGTCACGTTCCTTTTGGGGAAGAACCGGCCTATTCCGAAATTTATTTTTGTCCAGAGAATCTGTACGGAGTGTATCGTCCGTACCGTCATATTTAAACCTTTGATTTACAAACATAAAGGCAGCAAAACAATCTCGAAACCTCAAGTAAACAAACCTATTCGTCTGATTTTTAATATTTTAACCATAGGAATCTCAAGTATCAGAATTACATCTTTCCAGTCGATCCGATAAACCGTATCTGCCCCATTCCGCTCTACTTTCATAAACTGATAGCCAGCAACAAACTTCTTTTCGAACAGGCTGTATGAACGGTTGTCAAATGAAAACATACGGACTATTCTCCGATTTCGAGACAACGCATATCGGCAAAGTCACGGACATAATAGAAATAATTCAGACCAGTTACATTCAATATAATCTCTTCAGTTTCTCTACCATGCGAACTAAATCCTGATAACTTAAATTCTTTTGGGATAAACGCAGCCTATTGCTGATACGAATCTCAAGCCAAATACGAGCAGAGGTATCATTACTGCTTTTTGATGCAGGGGTAGGTTGGTCACTAGTCCTGTTTTTTTCCTCATAGGTAATCACAGAGACATCATCAACCCAGACTGCAACCACTTTTTTGCGAGTATCCTTAAACCATTTCTGGAAAATGTTATAAGGTACTTTGTTCCTAACACAAAACGATTGGAGAGATTCTCCATGAGGCAAGCCTCGCTCTGGTACTGAAAATAAAACCTTTCAAGATATTCACTGCTATACATAATTCTATAAATTTAGTTGGCAGCAAAATTATTACTTTCAATTAATAGCCATTTTTTGACTGCTTACTCATCTATTTGTTTAATCCACAATTCCATTATAAATCCTCAAATATCCATCTATCATATTATCAACAGTCAGCTTCTTTTGATAGCTTTTTAAAGCGTTTTTTGAGAAACGGGTATAAACATCTTTATTCTCTAAAATATAGCAGATTTTCTCACAGAAAGCTTTCGCTGAATTCTCTACTGTATAACCATTTTCATCATCTAATACAATCTCGCTAATACCTCCTACTTTTGAAGCAACCACCGGTTTTCCAAAAGCCATGGCTTCAATAATAGTCATCGGTAATCCTTCATAATTACTGGGAAGAATAAACAAATCAGCGTATTCATTATACGCGCCCGCATTGGGAAGACTTCCCATGAAAAACACATTTTCAGAATACTGTCCACGAAATTCATGCTGATTACCAATCCAAACAAAGGCATATTGAGGTAATAATTCAGAAACTTTCAGAAATAAGTCTATATTTTTTGGGGGAGATAATCTGGCAATACATAATATTATCTTTGAATAGCTTCGCATTTTATTAAAGGGACTTTCCGGTAAACGCAATGGTTGACTAATACCATTATATACAAAACAAACATTGTTATTTATCCCCTCATTACACAAATTATCTTCATCATATTTACTTACACCAATAATAGTTCTACACCTGAATTGCAGCATCTTTTCGAGGAATAAATATTTTCGATGGGCTATACGTATAGAATCAAAGCCATGAACTGTATATACTATTTTTGCAGAAGGAAATGCTATTCGGCCTAATAATCCGGCTTTTGATGAATGCAAATGAATTATATCTGGGTGATACTTTTTATAAAGTTTCCGCATAGCTCGAATTGTCTTGATTTCATTGAGTAGAGACAAAGCTCTTCGTAACGATGGAATGCGTTCACATATCACAGACGGATGAAGCAACAACCACATTTTTCCGTCACCAGCTCCCGCCGCCACTATCACCTCATGTTCTTTAACCAACCTATTTGCCAGATTGACAACGACCGACTGTGCTCCTCCAAGATCACAGAGAGTTATTACTTGAAGTATTCGCATAAAAATAACGTTCAAAAATGACGTATAATATAATTTACAAAATCATTAAAAAGTCTGAAACAATTTATTATAGAGGTATAGGAAAAAATAAAGGCGGTATCTTAAAGCATAAGTCATGCCTATTGCAATCAGATTTTTTCTATATACAGCATGCCGTATGGCATTATCATAGTAAGGGTTTTTCAGTTCTTTATTAATCTCGCGGCACACCTCTCTATATTTTTTATTTTCAAAGAATTGAGATGCAGCTACCGTAGCCACTTCATGCGTAACAAATCGATATAACTGCTCTTTAAAGTCATATTTAGACATATCAATTTGTTTTTCTAAATGCCTACCTATAACTTCCGGAGTATTCCAAGGGAAAGCTTTTCTGCATTTTGTCATAGACGACGGATTCATTCTATAATAATAACCGCAATAATCCATCACTACTGCGTTTCGAGCAAAGTTCATAAATGCTATCGTACAGGCTTTGTCCTCTCCAATCTTCAGAAACAAACCTTGCTGTTGTTGTTGTTGTTGTATGTATATATCAGATTTAAATGCCTTACCCCACAATTGTCCCGGCAGACAAGCATCATCATTCCTTCTCATAAGTAGAGGATAGATTTCCTTCACCAATTGTTCTTCATTATAATAGCCTGTTCTTAACGAAATCCTTCGATACTTGTGATTGGTTTCCAAAGCAAAAACATGTCCCATCATAACAATATCCGGATTTTTATATTGCTTTATGCTATCAGATATCAATTCAAGATAACGGGAATCTATCCAATCGTCCGAATCCAGACAAATACAGTAATCTCCTCGCACTTCATCAGCTCCTGCTATTCTTGCACTCACCAATCCACCATTCGCTTTATTTACCAACCGGAAACGGCTATCCCTTACCAAATACTCCTGACAAATGGTCAAGCAGTCATCGGTTGACCCATCATTCACCATAATGGCTTCAAAATCCGAAAAAGATTGGTTCAGAACACTGTCAAGGCATTGTCTAAGATACCTACCTGTATTATAGATTGGAATTATAATACTAAATAAAATCATACTAAACTATTCATTACAATATTACCATCTTGAACTAACATGTAATCCGACCTTGATATAAAGCCTTAGCAATGCTATCATCTTTGTATCCAGCAGAAAAAGCAATAATCTGTCTTTCATTCCGATTTTAGTTTTATCACCCCCCGATATGTTTGGAAAAAGAGAGATAGAGTATTTGAAAGCTTCTTCATTGTAGAATGATGATTTCATAGAATGTACTTTTACATAAACCTTTGCCAGGGATAATACGGGTGCATAATACTCAAGATTTATCTTCAAAAAGAAATCCTCCAACAGCAAAGCGGCTCTTTCCAGACTTTTAATAGATTTTACACTCACAGATGCGGTATAAGACGTAGCTATATTTTTAAGATAATAATAGCACGTTTTCTTCAGATATGCCACCTTATTGGAGTTATAAACCAGTCGTGGACTGGTAGCATAGTCTTCACTATAACAGATGCTTTCATCCAATTCAATGCCGTTATACACTTTTCTATTACAAAAGCGGAAGCAGAGTTCAAACCTCGTCTTTCTTATAATCATTTGATACAGATACTGCTCTTTTGTTTCAGGCATGGATAAAGTAATGTGTTTTGTGAAGTTGTCATATAATTCGTCTATGTCAAACACCACCATATCGGCATTTTCATCCAAAGCCTTGTTTACAAGACATTCTACTGCATCTGTCGAGATATAGTCATCGCTATCAATATGCCATATATACTCACCTTGGGCATGCGACAAGCCTGTTTTTCTGGCAGCAGTCAGCCCCTTG
Organism: Bacteroides sp. A1C1; assembly: GCF_004328515.1. Classification (NCBI taxonomy): domain Bacteria; kingdom Pseudomonadati; phylum Bacteroidota; class Bacteroidia; order Bacteroidales; family Bacteroidaceae; genus Bacteroides; species Bacteroides sp. A1C1. The sequence goes on along the minus strand of NZ_CP036491.1, from coordinate 4,193,947 downwards.
TTCACTTCATGATTTATTAATATCACTTGCTCCCTCCGATGTGGATAATCAGTCATTTTATCTTGGATATGCTTCATGCTATTGTCTATAGTACAATCATTTACAAAAATGTATTGCATATTTTCGTAAGATTGCGAAAATAATGAATCCAAACATTTATCAATGTAGCGTTCAACATTGTACACCGGAACGACAATAGAAACTAAAGGTTCTCTATTTCTTAACATAATCATTTAATATAAATATAAAGTTCACCGTTGGGATTAACATTATTCATCACCCAGTTATCGTCATAGTCCATGGAAAGAGCCACGGGATATGGACTGAATAAATAGTACCACCTTGTTATGGTATGTTTTCTCCATTCAAGCATGAATCCGAATAGAGTAAGGAATACATAGGTTTTAAAAAGAACTTTCAGTTTAGACATTCCCGCATATTTCATTAAGAAAAAGATGCCGTAATAATAGAAATATGCCATCACTCTACCATTTACGGCAAAAAATGCGGAAGTAAATGCCGTCAGCAGAAATAAATTATACACCAAAGATGTCTGTTTTGTTATAGGAACATTCTTGCAGAAAATAGCAAAAAACAATATATTGCAAGTGTAATGTCCTATCGTAGGAAGCCAAAAAAATATATTATGCCCCTCAAGATATTCGGTAGAAGCGTATTCTCCCTCTGTATAACTAACAAGATAATCATTTAATTCTCCTAAAGGAAGAACGGAAACCAATAATCCAAACGATTGCGAAACAAAAAAAAGAATTCCAAAAACCAAATAGAAAATGGGCTTATGCCTTACATACAATCCAACCTCTGCCAGCAGAATGAGTGGTATCACCATCATGACACCAAAATGAAAGAAAAAGGCAATTAATAACAGCCCTATGTCAATAAAACGTTTTTCGTTCAGCACATAGTGTCTGAAAATGTAATAACTTACTAAAGATGCTGCAAAAGAGCTTCTCAATCCTACTGCAACAGCAGCGTAGGGAATTATAAAAATCACGAACCATAAAAACACACAGCGGTCTCTATCGTTCGGCTTCATGCTTTTGCAATAGCTATTATAGGCATTTAAGAAGAGCATTGTAGTGCTCGCAACAAGCAAGAACCTCAAAAATCCAAAAGAGATACCATATTTTATAAAAATAAATTCCAACAATGGTAATAGGAAATCCACTTTTATGTTCACTCCCAAAAAGAACAAGAAATCGTTCCACTCAAACAGCTTTATGTCTTGAAAGTTTACCCAATGCCTATACAAATCTGCTACGGGAGGATAAAGCAACATGGCGCATAAACCCATAAACAATGAAAAAAGAAGATACATATTCTTCTTTTGCCGATAGCAGCCATTTATCACCATGGGCATGGCCAGTACAGGGCAGCAAAAAAAAGCCACCCACACAAACCAATCAGTTCGGATTAAGCTCCTCAATTTCAAATTGTCCATATACATTCAATAATTCCGGATGACATTTAAACCCAAGAAGATGTTTTTTACATTCCTTCGGGAATGAAAAGATAGAAGTACTATTAATTGTATATGCATCGGTAAAGTACAAACCTATCAAAGAAAACAACTCCGCCGGCATTTTTTTTGAATATACCATTACATCGGGAAACATTCCTCTGTAATCCATAGTATCTCTGGGATGTGTCTTGATTACTACATCTTCTGCATTGTATTGATTAATTATACCTTGATATATCTCTCTCATCACTTCGTCACCCACACCTTGATTGAAAGGTTGTGCCAGTATAATCACCTTCTTTTCGCGAAGTTTTTCTATTTCCTCCTTATTAAAGCTGAACATATCAAGAATATAATCTTTATAATCACACGTTTCCCATAACTTCCTGATATCGACAAGTATAGCTTTTTCTTTGAGACAAGCAGGAATAGATCCCATAGCACCGGTAAGAACAACTTGTGAAGCATATTTAGAATTACCATACTCACCATAACACATGCTGGAGCCAAACAGCAATCTGTATAACCACTTGTGCTTCATCGTTGACGGTCTTACTAAAGCGCTTTCTATATAGTTTGCCAGACCATCTTCAATAACCACCATAGAGCGTTTGCGCAACAGAGCCGGAGTGTACCACAGGTGATCTTGACCAAAAATCGGGAGCGTACACAGAAAAGGCCATTTCATATAGGCTGTACATTTTAACCAAAAGCGGCATAATACTCTCAACACAAACGGCTGTGAGGTCATTTTCACATAAGAGAGAAATTCCTTATACTTGAGTTTACTCTGAAATTCAGACGAGAATGCATCTGATATAAAAAAGAAAGTCTTGTCAAATTGTTCCTTTCCATATACCAGCATATAAATGAGCATGGTATACGTTGAATCAACAAAACATACAGCTTTCAAATCTTTATATTTCTTCATCTTTATTCTTATTTAGATTTATTATTCTATTCATATTGTGACGTAATCACCTCACGTATTTATTAATTAATCCTTTAGCTCTAAAAACCACCATCGCCACCATAAGGGCTTTAAGGAAAACATAGAGCAGACAGGTATAGTAAAGGCTGTATCTGGTAAACAGCATTGACAGTCCTAAATGGAGAACAGAGCAACTGAATGTTATGAACATCAAATCCTTGGTTCTATCATAGTAGAAAAGATAGTTGGTATAAAGAAAATATATACACTGAAAATATCCGGAAATGCCTAATAAATAAAAATAAGGCAAGGAAGATGAATACTTGGGCAACAAAATAGGGATAATGACTGAACAACCTACAAAAACGATGACAGCCCCAATTGTATAAATAACAAAGATATCCCTTGTTTGGCGTTTCAGCCGCAACCACCTGTCATTCGCTTCCGAAGACAATATTTGATAGATTGACACAGAATTTGTCTGATTAAATGCCGCCCCAATCATATCTATGATATTCGAAAGATTGAGTGCAAAACTGAAGATTCCAACTTCGGCAAGGGTATAATAGTAATTGATGATATATCTGTCACCGCCTTGCTTAATCCAACTCGTAGCCAAGTGTGGAATTAAAGGAATGCCCCACATCAAGATAGGCTTTACCTGAAGCCACGAAAGTCCCTTGAAAATAAATAGGCGATAGCGAAAACACACATAAAAAGCTACAAGTCCATAGAGTACTCCGCAAGCAAGCTGTGCATAGATACGTCCCACCCATCCCTGCTTCAAAGCAACAACAAACAGCATAGTTACAGCGAAATTTACAACGGCAAAGCTGCAACTCACCAAACCAAAAGAAGTCAGTTTCTCACGGATGCGATAATAGTCGAGTACAATTTGAAAATAGCAGTTCATCACAGAAATGACTAATGCAAACCAAAGATAATGTATCGGCAATTCTAACACTTCCGCAACAAAAGTATTACCCAACAGAAGCAAAAAAGCGAAAAACGTAGCTACCGCAAAAGTGATTAGGAAGATGAGAGTATAGTCTTGCTTAAATTTCTTTTCATCCTTTTTAAAGAAAGAAATAGTTATGTAACCATGCGTTGAGAGAGAAACAACAAACCCCAAAAAAGAAATGATGGTGTTGAATAAGCTCAAAGTACCATAATCTGAAGGAGCAATATAATTGGCCAGAATAATCAGTAACAAAAAGCTTGCACCCTGATTAAAAAAAGAGAAAAAAGAGAACAAAGCTCCTTTAAGCAGAAGCTTGTTGCCTAATAAACAATTTAAAAACATTATTTTTATTCAGCAGCAGTGCTACGCAATCCTCTCCACCTTTTCCACACTATCACCGGCAATATGCTCAGTGATACGGTAAGTATTATCGTCAGTGTAGCGCAGATGTATTTATTGCCCACAAAATCCAGCAACATTCCATGTGGAAAGAATGCGAAAACAAACATCTGAAGGAGAAAAATCTCGAAGGAATATTTCCCCATCAGACCTATAAACTCTTTTAGTTTAGTACTCAAACGATTATAACAGAATTTCAGAAAGAAAAGGAACAAAGAGGCTACATAGAAGTAGCATATCCAATGATATATCTTCCAGTCTGTCTGAAAAAATAAAGGTTCGAAATTAATTGAGGTATAAGCGAACATCAAAATAAACGCTATACTGACCACAGAAAGCAGCAATCTAATATTATCCAAGAGAATACCTTTCTCCACCCACATATATCCCAAATAAATCAAAAAGAAATACCGGAAAAATAAAAGCCTGTAAAGCATCTCAGGTATGTGGATATATATGCATACCAACTCCCAAAGGCAGCTTAACGCAATCATCAGCAAGCATATTTTACCCCCCCTACAACTTTATTTAACAATTTGATTATCAATGCAATAATAGGCAACAACAACGCAAACTGTATGTATATCCACACATAGTAGGAACCAGGACCTATACCGCCACCAATAATAACAGTCTTCATCACCTGCAAAGGATCTCTTTGCAATACCACTACCAGCAAAAATACCTCAAAAAGCAGTAAGAGAAGAAAAGGCTTGAAAATCCTATTAAACAGCTTAACCAAATTAGGCATTTTCACAGCCTCGTCCACTCCATGCTTATAGGCATGAAAGACCTGTATCAATAGGAACAAAGGCACTGCTTGGTCTCCCCAAAGAGGAAACAAGATATATTCTGTGTGTGGCAGACAGTGTGCCAACACTACCAAGAAGATACAGACTCCTTTGAGATAATCTATGAAAGGGTCATATCCCTCCTTTTGTAATGTAATGGGTAGCATTCGTTTTATATTTGTAAGCACTCAATTTAAGGTATCCCCCTTAATTAAGGCACTTTTCAGTGCCCTAAACCGGTAAGTTCTCTCCTGCTTCCCTGAAGGGACATCAGGCATATCGCCAAATGCTTATGGAATATTATCACCGGGAAGAGTACCGTCAAAAACTGATAACCTTCGACCTGAACGAAAAGACGCTCAAAATCACTGCTACTAATACATACTTCTATTTAGGTCGATGACAGCAGCAAAGGTCGAAATCTTTAGAATAGAAAACAAAACGGCATTTTTGGACGCTTACTTTTATATCCAATTTATTGGCAATCTATTCAACAACACACTCATGCCGTTCGCCAAAGTTCTTTTTTCCCTATACACATAGGAAAATACTTCACAAGTAGTAGAGTAAGGAAGTAACTTACCACTATAATCAAAGGAAACTCAAAACACAACACAGCCGCCCAACTATTGGGGACTATGTGTAATACTTTGACTACGGGTATCTGTGCAAAAGGGAACATTGCCAAATGGACACCGAATATTACAATGGAATTTCTTCCAAAAAACAAAAAAGGCCTATCAAAAACCAAATACCGCCTACTCCTAAAGGATTGGGTTCAAGAGCATCTATTGGTATAACAGTAAAGAGTTTGGCAAGTCCTATAAATTTATCCAAAATAGAAAATTCAAATAGGCCTTCAAACAGATAGCGTACACACTGCACCAAAAGTTGCAAAGTTATTCCGAATAACCAAAAGAACACAAAGGGTACTAAAAGTGTATTCACTTTCTTGATAAAAAAGTCCTTAAAACAACTCCGTTGTCTGAAAAACAATCCGGATACCAAGAAAAAAAGAGGTAATCGTAAAGGAGCATTTATCGCAACTCCGGTCAAATCGAAATGATAAAGTACCACCCAAAGTACTGAAAAACCTTTTATCGCATCTATGTAATCTATACGTTTTGTTGCCATTGAATTTAATATAAATTATTCCTTACATAAGCACAATATCTATAAAAATATTACATTGGGGACGTCAACAATTAGCATCCCCAGCTGATATGCAAATTAAACCTTCTCTTACTCTCTCTTTCTCACCTTCAGCCATCCCTCCAGCCACTCATTCACCATCTGCCTGATTTCATCATCCTCCAAATCCATGGAGTAGTAATAAAAAAGTGACTGATAAGCACTTAATCTCACATCCAGCCCTTTTTTATTTTTCCATACGTAGTTGTACAAATATGGGCTTCTTTGGCAAGAGTATTAATATTCAAGTCTTTCTCTTTACGCCATTTCTCAAATAAAGCACCCAGTATAGGGTGGTCACTGTTTACATTCATCGTCGTCTTGTATTATGTTATCAGAATTAAAAAAGTACATGTTATTAAACGTTATTTTAGGTTTCTCACATTTAAAATATTTTCCATATACAGAAAATATTTAATGAGAAAAGAGCCCTAACTTCGCACAAAATCTTTAAAACAACAAAATGGAAAATCTATTCAAAATGTCACTTTTCATGCCGCCCATATCACCGATAAAAGACGAAAACACCGGAAAAACCGTAAAAAGTGCCACACTCACCCCATTCAGGACAATGAGCATTGACGAAGTACACCGTCTTATCACCTCCGACCAGAGACTTGCCGAACTGACACTCGCCATAAGAAATGCCGCAGCACAAGGAGACGAAACTACCGCACGATTCCTCAAACAACAGACACTACCCTACGTCACTCCCTGCGGCGTATTCACCCGACGACGAAGCGACTGCCTCACGGAATCCTCCGGCCTGGTTGTAGTCGATATCGACCACCTTGAATCCGCAGAAGAAACGGAAAACTTACGGCAACAACTATTCGATGCCCCCTATCTATGCCCTGCGCTGGTGTTCATCAGCCCCACCGGACGGGGCGTAAAAGCGTTTGTTCCCTGTCTTCACGGACAGAATCCTGCAGAAGGAATACAATGGGCCATGAACTACGTCCACTGCATGTATGACACCGAAAACACACAACCCGGAAAAGGAGTGGACACTTCGGGGAAAGACCTCGTACGTGCCTGTTTCCTCTGCCATGACCCGAAGGCACTGCTCAGAGAAGTTGTGAATTTCGAATGATGAGTCATTGCAAATCACCGACTACAAATTACTAATTATAAATTACCAAATCCGATGGAACCACTATCTTCATTGCACCTTCTGGCCAAAGCAGTCAGAAATGCAGGAGCAGACATTGCTCCAACCTATCAAGAATATATACAACTGGCATTTGCCATTGCCACCGACTGCGGAGAAGCAGGACGGCATGATTTTTTAAGTCTGTGCAGCCTGTCGTCCAAGTACGACCAACGGGCAGCCGACAAACTCTTCAGCAATGCCCTGAAGACCGGCCGTAACGACGTGCATCTAGGAACCGCCTTTCATCTGGCCGAGCTTTGCGGCGTGAAGATTCAGCATGAAGCCGCACCCGCCATTGGTACACTTGGTACACAAAGTTCACCCCTCTCTTCTACCTCACACACACGCGCACGCGAGGAAGAGTCCGCATCGGGCATTGAACCACTGTCTCCATTACCCACTTTCGACGAACACCTCCACTGGCCTTATCCCCTGAATCGCATCATGAGCTGCGGAACCTCCCTCGCCCAATACGATGTACTGCTACTGGGTGCCATCACCGTATTGGGTGCCAGTATGGGAAAACACGTCCGATGTTCCTACGGAGGAAAAATGATGTCCCCCTGCCTGCAAACCTTTGTAGTAGCCCTACCTGCATCCGGCAAAGGAGTGCTCTCCTTGGTACGCCTGCTTGCCGAGCCCATTCACGATGAAATACGTGGGCAGGTAGACGAAAGCATGGCATGTTACCGCCGCGAAAAAGCAAAATACGACACACTGGGCAAGGAACGTGGAAAAACGGAGACTCCCGTAATGCCTCTCAACAAGATGTTCCTCATCTCGGGCAACAACACCGGAACCGGCATCCTGCAAAACCTGATGGACTCCGACGGTACCGGACTGATATGCGAAAGCGAAGCCGACACCATCTCCACCGCCATCGGTTCGGAATACGGACACTGGAGCGACACCATGCGCAAAGCCTTCGACCACGACCGACTGTCCTACAACCGGCGCACCGACCACGAATACCGAGAGGTAAAGAAAACTTATCTTTCCGTACTTCTGTCAGGCACCCCCTCACAAGTGAAACCACTGATTCCCACTGCTGAGAACGGGCTCTTTTCTCGCCAGGTATTCTACTACATGCCTGCCATACATCATTGGCAAAACCAGTTCGACCGCAATGACAGCGATCTTGAAGATACCTTCAAGGCTCTGGGCATGGAATGGAAGGACAAACTGAAAACCATTGTCATGAACGGAATATTCACCCTTCACCTTACGGACGGACAGAAAGATGAATTCAACCGGCTCTTCTCCCGGCTTTTCGTACGCTCCGGACTAGCCAACGGAAACGAGATGTCAAGCAGCGTGGCACGTCTGGCCATCAACATCTGCCGCATCATGGAAGTGGTGGCCATGCTCCGCGCAATGGAACAAGGGGAAATCACCGCCTCGCCTTACGTGTCGCCCGACCCTCACACAGCCACAGACAATCTGAAAGACCACATTGTCAGCCGATGGAATCTCCTCATTGCTTCCGCTGACTTTCATGCCGTACTCTCACTGGCCGAAAGCCTTTACCGGCATACCACCCATATCCTCTCCTTCCTGCCCAACACCGAAGTGACAAGCCGCGGCAATGCCGACCGGGATGCGCTGGTAGACAGCATGGAAGAAGAATTCACACGGGCCTCTTTCCTGCAGAAAGCCGGAGAGATGGGCATCAAATCGGAAACCGCCTCCACCTGGCTCAAACGTATGCAGAAACACGGGCTGGTGGAAAATGTAGATGGCAAGGGAAACTACCGGAAACCCAAAGTCTGACATTCACTTCGCTTCACGCACGCGTATGTGTGTGAGACGAAAGGATGGATGAACCTCTGTACCAAGTGTACCAACCTGACCTTTACGCCATCCAACCTCAGGTTTAAGGCTCTCCAAGTGCAGCCACTATCAGCCGCACTTGGGCAGGCGTATAAGAGCGGGAACGGGAAGAACCGCCCAAAGCGGAAAGTCCGTCACGCAAATCGGGACAAAGGTCTATCCAGTGTTTCAGTTTGCGGAAGGCAGCCTCCGGACAAAGATTGGGACAATAGATTTGGGCCAATTCGGTACGCCCGTATGTACGTATGACAAAAGAATCCATAGTTGACAGTTACGATTTATATTTCATCAAAAGTAACTATAAATCATGACATTATCAAACTTACAAGCGTAAATAACCGACTAAAACAGACCCAAACAGACGAGAACCTGCAAAAACCGACAAACGCCCGTATCCACAGCCTTATCTTTGCATCGTTGAGTTCAACACAGCAAATGTTTTTATCCTTTAACTTCTAAATTTTAATTGTATGATTCGTTACAAAAAGTATCAAGTGACGGGCGAAGACAGCCCACTGAAAGGCCTCTGGTATGCACGCCCCGTAATCGAAGAAACCTTCGACATCGAAAAATTGGCCAAGCACATGTCCAATCACAACACCCCCTATTCGAGTGGTGTCATCAAGGGAGTACTGGCAGACATGGTTTCCTGCACCAAAGAATTGATTCTGGACGGCAAGAACGTGAAACTGGATGACCTTGCCATCTTCTCCGTAGGAATCGTCAGCAAGAAAGGGGCGCAATCCGCTGCCGACTTCTCGCTGGCCAACAACGTGAAGGGGCTGAAGCTCCGCGCCCGTGCCACCGGCGAACTGAGTAATGCCCAAATCAACCTGGATGGACAGCTGAAAGAATCTTCCCTGTACACCGTAGGTGGAAAAGCTCCCGATGGCAGTGGTTCCGACGGCGGTTCCGGAGGAAGTGACGGCAATCAGGGCGAGAATCCGTTAGGATGAGAATAATTACAAATTACTAATTATCAATTACCAATCATCATGAGTGAAGACAAAAAGTCAAAATCCGTATGGGGCATTGTCCTCAAAGTAATCATCACCGTAGCTACCGCCATAGCGGGAGCTTTAGGTCTGGGCGCTTGCAAATAGCCATGCGTACGATTACCCTGCTCATTATTCATTGCTCAGCCACGCCTCAAGGCGTGGCCCTGGGCTTTGAGGATTGCCGCCGCGACCACATCCACCACCGCGGCTTCCGTGACATCGGCTATCATTTCTATCTGACCCGCAACGGCGAAATACACCGCGGCCGCCCGTTGGAAAAAATAGGTGCGCATTGCCTCAATCACAACCGCCATTCTATCGGCATCTGTTATGAAGGAGGACTGGATGCTGCAAGTTTTCCTGCCGATACCCGTACATTGGAACAGAAGGCTTCGTTACTGGCACTGCTACGTGAGTTGAAGCGTATCTTTCCACAGGCGCTGATTGTGGGGCACCATGACTTGAATCCGACGAAAGCGTGTCCGTGCTTCGATGCGGAAAGGGAGTATAGGGGGCTCTAAAAGGCTCCCTTCTTCATTCTATCATCCGCACTATCTGAAATGCCTCGGCCAAGTGTTTGCCTACGGTATAGCCGCGAAACCGGGCAAGGGCCTTCAATGCCTCCGAAGAGCGCGGATGCGGAAAAGCACGGCTCTCAAACTCATAGGCCGCCATGGCAGCACATTTTGCTTTCAAATCATCCTCCGAAATCTCCATATAGAAATTGGCTGTGAAATGGCGTGGGTCGCAAGTAGCCTGCCACTCACTGGCTGATGGGGTCTCGAATGTAAAAATAGCCTTCACCGGTTCGTCCTCCATAGGGCGTGTGGCAGTCATCACTGCTTGAAAAGTCATCTGATGGTCAATATTAAGGTCGCCACCATGGTGGGTAAAGATAAAGTCCGGACGAAACTGTTCCTTCTCATGCTCCACTACCTTTACGATATCAAGCAGTGCATGGCTGTCAAAACGGTTGTCGGAAAAATTATATGCCTGCACGCTGTGATAGCCTATCAACTGCCGCGCCGTCTCCACATTCTGATGATGCCTTTCCAAGACTTCCTTCCACTGTTCCGTGTCACGGGTATCTGAGCGTGAAGTAATCCCCTCTCCCAAAATGATGACCCGGGTCTGTACTCCTTGTGTCTTGACTAGTTTGTGCATGGTAGCGCCTAGGCCCAGCAGTTCATCATCGGGATGGGCGGCAACAACCATGATACGTTTATTTGTAAATAGAGACATAAATATATTACTGAACGTACTCCATTTTCATTGGAGTACCACGTTTGACATCACGATTGACAGTTCTACCTAGAAGTTCATCCAAATATCGCGGATGCAATCCTTGCCCTGGCCGAATAGAGCGTAAGTTATTAGCCGTAAGCGTTTCGCCGGCTTTCACATCCTCAACAATAAACAAAGAACGAGCGAAACCTCTATTGAACCGTGCATGTTCGTTTAGTTCATATTGTACAGTGCCTAAAGCCTTTTCTGTATTACGGATTTCATCTACCATCGTCTTGAACTCATCCGGCTCCATTGAGAAAGCAGCATCAGGGCCTCCCATTGCCCTACTTAAAATGAAGTGCTTTTCCACAATCTTTGCTCCTAATGCCACAGCGGCAACAGCAACAGAGTGTCCCATAGAGTGGTCTGAAAGGCCCGCCACAACTTTAAAGCGCTTGGTCATATCGGGAATTGTCAAAACATTAGCTTCTTCTAAAGGAGTGGGATAAGAAGATGTACACTTCAGAAGAGCAATCTGATTATTACCCTCGCTACGGCAAATATCAATGGCTTCTTGTATGTCAGTCATCTCGGCAATTCCTGTAGAAATAAGAATAGGCCTGCCTTTTGAGGCCATTCTGCGAACAAGAGCTGTATCTGTAATCTCGAAACTTGCAACTTTATAAGCAGGAACGTTCATCTTTTCCAGAAAATCAACTCCTTCCAAATCTGATGGTGCTGAAAAGAACTCCATATCCAAATCATGGGCAACTTTCTGCAATTTGGGCAACCACTCCCAAGGCGTGTATGTTTCCTTATAGAGTTTGTTCAATGTCTTCCCGTCCCACAAAGTGCCTCCACCAATTTGAAAATATTCATTATCACAATCAATGGTAATACCTCCGTCTGGATTGTCATTCTGTATAATCCGCAAATTCAAATTTCCGCAGAATCCGAAACGAAGCGTTCGATTTTCAGGAAAAGGGACAAAACGAAGCGTTCAAAAAAAGGAAAGCACGCAACACTCAAAAAGCCGAAACAAAAGGTTTGTAATGACTTCTGTTTCGGCTTTATAATTTCATAAAAATGGCTTTATAACGGCATTAAAATAAGGCTCAAAAGTTTGGCCTTCTGCTTGAAAAATTGTATCTTTGTTCAGTACTAAGCAGCTGTTTTATGAACTAATTTTTCCTGTTTCTTATACAGCATCATGTCTGTATATTCGGCAGAATAATTCATGTGGGCATTGAATTCCTTTTTTGTACAACCCTCAAAAGGATTGCCAATGGTTCTGTTTGCTCCAATCCATTCACACAGTTCAAGTATGGAGGATTTATTGGATGTGAAATAAACGAAGGAATACTTTTCGAGTATCTTTAAAACATCCAAATAATCAGACAAGCGCCAATACATATTGTACGTACCAACATCAGTGGAAAGATAAGGCGGATCAATTAAAAAGACGACTCCGGGAACATCCTTATATTGGTTGAATACTGCTTTGTAGTCGCATGATACAATTTCAAGCCCTTTTAAATAGTCAGAAGATTCTGGATAACCGGTCTTGCGAATGTTGTTATAAAGGACTTCCTTGCGCATTTCGGCTACAGACAATTTATACTTCATGGAGAACATAAGTGAGGATGATAAGGTTATAAAATCCACGTACCCAACATTTAGTTCTTCTTCCTCGATACGTTTAAAAATGCGATCTCTAAGCTCCCCTTTAATTGGTTTATGTTTGGGTACCGAATTACCCACCAGCTCCCTAATATCGGCAAGCAGTTTATTTGTCTGTGGGATATTTTTCAGTCTGAACCGGTAGTTGTCGAAGTCATTGTAGACAACAGTTGCATCGGGCTTGCTTCTTTTGGCTATATGCGAAAGAAGTCCGGAACCGCCAAACAAGTCCACAAACACGGTATCTTCAGGGAACTGCTCCAAAACTTTAATAAACTCTTTAGCAAACATTCTTTTTTGGCCTACAAATGGCAGTGGTGCAGATAAATTCATATTCTTCATACGTTCAAGTCAAATTTAATGTTTTCAACTCCGGATAACAGTTCCAGAGTCCGATCAATGTTATTTTCATATATATGCACATTTCCAAGGTCAAGGGTTATGGACTTCAGGGGAAGCTCCACCTGCCTTGCCATCAGATAAAGATGATAAATATCAGCCGGAAGCCCAAGGTTCGCATCAGAACTACGCTGATATGCAGATAGCACCAGTTCTCCCTCATCAATTTGGAACTGCACAAGACTCAGGCAGGGTGCCTGGTTGCTTTCCACCCCGGTTTCTCCAAGAAACAGGACATAATTCTTGCTGTTGCGCTTTTCCTGGTTAATCCTGGTTATGAGGGGTGGAAGCTTTTCAAAGTAAGTTGGATAGCTGTTTACAAGGGTATGGCCGCAATAATCCCACCAGGTAATCCCTGCCTCTTTGTATTTTTCCACATCCCGGACTCCTTGCATAAACAGTTTCAATTCCTCTTTCAGCTTTTTCCTGGCTATCCCGTGGCTTTCAAATATGTCAAGTAAATCAGCGGGGGTCAGCATGAGCCTTTCGTTTAATAGATACTTGATACGGCCTTTCCTATTGGTCTGGATTTTGCCCGTTTGGAGTATCTTGTCTAATGTCTGGTAATACTTATTCATGAGCTTTATTTTTGGTTGTACAAAGGTAGCTCTACCGGACAACACAAGGCATCCCCGGCACATCAATCACACTGCACCGAGCGTGCAGTGCTTTCCAAACCGTTTGATAACATCATACACCTTGCGTTCGCTTACCGAATATTTATTTGCCAAAAACGCCACTGCATAAGTGGTCTTTTCACCTTGTTTTTTCATGACCTCATACTCTGTATATAAGTCTATGAATCGAAGGTCATCCTGCTTGCCGCCCAAACTTATAAGCATTTCAAGCGGTTCTCTGTTAAATTTAAGTGCTTCAAATAATGTCATATCCAATCATTTTTGTACTTTTGCAACGTCTCACTTATTAGGCGTGTCATACGTCACCCCAAAATATAAACGCTCAGAGCGCGAACGAAGGCATCTGCCCCCCGGTCGTGCGCTCTGAGCGTTTTTGGTTATATAGTAAGTGAGACGACTATTTAACAGGCCGGGGGCTTTTTTTCTTACTTTCCCCTACCTTTTACAAATAAAATAATTACAATTGGTTTTGAATTTGTATTTTAAACATCATTTATAAAATATCCTTGTATTTTTTCATGGCATTGTTCTTCAGATTACTTTCCTCTTTAGTCAAGGCAAATCCCATGTACTTGCAGATATGGTCATTGCGCAAAATACATATACACATCCGTTTGTAAGTAGGAATCTCCTTGAACTCCTCAATGTCTATATCGTCCAAATAATCCATCCGTACCGGTTTCTTGTCTGTCCTATAGTTGGTGCTGTCACCCACCTGGATGGGGATGTTGCGGTTTTTCAACTTTTGTATGACTTCATCACTGAGAACTCCACCCTTTTCCTTCCAGAATTTGATACTGGTTTCCAGCTTGGACTGGTATCTTCTCCTGGTATGTTCCGGCAGGGTCGAAAGCAGGAATTCCATGAATGACTTCCAGGTATATCCATCCGGCAGACGTATCGCTCTCCTTCCTGCCGCACGGGTATTGCCGTAAAGTCCGGCAAAGCCGACTCCGTTTACACGTCCTATCATCCGTCCCCAAGTGTTGGGGTCAATGACTTTATACAAGGCAAGGCTCTCGATGGCCTCACTGATGAAAGGACTTGCCACTCGTTGCCGGTCAAGGCTTACCCCGGCTTGGTAGTAGAGGTCGTATAGTTTATTGTAATCCCATCGGAATTTGCCGTTGGCAATCCATATATCCTCCGTTTTCCAGTCGAACAGCGGGTATAGATTATACACATCTTCGCCGATTTTCGTGCTCCATTGGTAATCCTTATATTGCTCTTTCACCCCCCGATAGATTGTGCGCCAACGGTTGTAGCTTTCCTGGGTACGTATACCCACCAGACAGCAGGTACGTCGTGCGGCTTTCCGTTGATGGAGCCAACGAGAGAATTCCAACTGAAATTCATAGTCCCACATCCTGCGGTTATAGAAAGGGAAATCGTCTACAGTCATTGCGCCCTCCGGCATTTTTCTGACCCACACCTCCTTTTTTGCTTCGTCCCAGGGACGCCAGTAGTTCTGGTACATGGAGGTACAAGTCGTTACACGGAAAGGTACGCAGACACGGTACACGTCCAGCATGTCCTTGTTTGCCTCCAATACCCGGTCCACATAGTCAATGGTCATGCGGTACTGTATCTCATAGTCCATGTGGAACACTCCAATTTTGCGTTTCAGCCGGTTCCTATGCATATAGTCCAGACATAGGTTCAGTAACACTCCACTATCCTTTCCACCTGAAAAGGAAATGTATATATTGTCGAACTCTTTAAAAATCACGTCCAGTCTTTCCTGGGCTAACTCATATACATTTTTTGGGGCCATAATCTTCTACTATAAATTATACAGCGGCAACAAAAGTAATGTAAAGTACAAACTATTCCTAATACAATGTAACAAGAACTGCTTATCTACCCTATCTTTGAAGCAAAAAGGATTTTGTCCGCATAAGTTATACTAACTCCATTCTTCGCAAATGGTCATCAAGAGTTTTAGGATTGCACTTCAACTTCCGGCAAATAGCGGCTTTACTATAACCATAGTCAAGCATAGTTCGGATAAGATTTTCCTTTCCAGTCAGCTTGTAATGCGTGTTTTTATCCCCCTTTTTTCGACCAAGTCGTATTCCTGCAGCTTTTCTGTAAGCAAGGGCCTCCTTGGTTCGCTGACTGATAAGGTCACGTTCAATTTCAGCGGATAAACCGAAAGCGAATGCCAATACCTTACTGTTGATATTATTACCTAATTCGTAACGTTCCTTGACAGTAAGAACGCAAGTCTCCTTAATCATACAGAGGTGAAGCATTGACATAATACCCATCAGGTTTCTTCCTAATCGGCTGATTTCTGTTATGATTAGAGTGTCGCCTTTCTTCATCCTCTTGAGAAGCGGACCTAATTTCCTATCATTAGCAATTTTGGTGCCGGAAACCTTCTCGGACACCCATTTATCTATTACAAGTCCTTTTTCCGTCGCAAATTTTTGGACTTCGAACCTTTGGTTCTCGACTGTCTGTTTGTCTGTCGACACACGAATATATGCGTAAACCATTTTTGCGGTGAAGGTAGTCTTATTCAACAGCCTAACCAAAAAGGGTATTCTAATGACCCTCAAAAGTACAAGGGATATGATAGAAAAGGTTAATATAACAGATGCCAATGTGGTTGAGTTAATCAGAGAAAAACTGCCTGCTGCAACAGAAGCAAACAAGGGACTTATGCAAGCTAATGGATTTGAACAAGGTAAGAATATATTAAATGAAGAATACGATAGTAAAATCAGTGCCGGTGTATATTCATCTACTGATAATTTAAATAATATGGGCACTGGAATTTTATTAGCGCTAAGAGGGTTTCAATACACAGCCCATTTATATATTACCAACTCTGCAAGAATATATATTAAAACCATTCGTAGCAATGGAGAGGTTTTGAAAGATTGGACGTTAATAAATAATACCAAAACATAAGAGACTTTTGGAGTATCCATTTTCCTACCCTATCCTTTGACCCTCAAAAGTACAAGGGATATGATAGAGAAGGTAAACATAAGTCAAGCCTTGAATAGCTTATCTGTAAAGACCAATGCAGATTTTTTCTATGGAGAAGAAAGTAGTGTTCCGTTGAAAATTAAGAAAAATGATTTTTTCAACTTGCTTCCATTTAAGAATTATGGTATTTTAGAAGGTTCTCTGGATGATATTGGTTCAGGCTTTGGCTATAATTCAACTGGAGATGGTTCTGGTATTTCTGGTATGTTTTTTTGCATTAACTATAGTCAGTGTAGGTTTCAACTAAAATCCGATTTATTGGGAAATACTTTAAAAGCCAGGAGCAGCAATTTTAACGGGGAATGGACGAACTGGAAGTCCATATCATTTACTTGATTGACAGTAGAGCTCATAACAATCTTTTTTCCGTCATATCCTTTGACCCTCAAAAGTACAAAGGTATGATGGAAAAGATTGATATTACAGACACAAGCGTGATAAATGCCATCACAAGGCAGCTCAATATAAAGAATATCAGGAATGAGATGTTCCCTACCTGGAGACTGACATTGCAACCGGGGGAGGAATATGATTTGGGTACTGCTTATTATGGGGCATATCTGATAAGAAATAGCGATTCTGGTGCGGCAGCTCTAATCATGGTGGGTGCCGGAGTATCATCCAATATACTGTTGAGCGATGGAAATAGCATTTCAACTGATTTTACCGCTGGGGGCAAAATCATATTGAATAAAAAAACGTCAAATGGCAATGTATATGTAAAAAATGGGAGAAGTACAGAAGCATATATAAATGTCATGCAGATAACTAATTATTAGCAGGGGTTATTCCCCTGTCTTCCTTACTCGTTCTCGATATAAATTGCTCAGTAACTTTTACTTTTATTGTGCTCATTGCTGTTTATTGCTTATTTCCGTCATATCCTTTGACCCTCAAAAGTACAAGGAATATGATAGAGAAAGTTAACATAACAGATTCCAATGTAGTTGAGTTAATCAGAGGGAAACTACCCATTGCAACAGAGGTAAAAAACGGTCTGAAACCTTCCAGGGACATGCGACAAGAAAAGCGGGTATCCATGACATCCTCCATATTGTTGTTTGAGAGAAAGGACACATCTTCTTTCTCCGATGGAATTCTATTTAGTGTACAGTCATACGGAGGAGGACCGGTTGCCCTATATTTCCTTTCAATATATAGGTCTGAAGGGGTAACAGCAGCTCCTTCATACAAATTAAATCTGATAGGCGGTGTTTTGGGAACGGAAAATGCAAGGCCGAAATTCAAGCTCTATAATACCGATACTGGAGCATTCAAGGTATTTCTTGAGCGTAGGGATTACACGCCCGGAGTATATGCGAAACTATTGTCTTCCTACCATCCGACAATATTTGAATTCATATTGGAAGCGGCTGACGAGAGTGAGGTGGCTGCAGCGAGCTACATGGAGGAGTCTAAGGTGGGGGGATAATCTCCCCCATTGTAGTATTTATTCCCGTTTCTTGTTTTTACCGCCATTGGCTACAAGAAAAATCAGAATAACTCAATTGACTTCCCTTTTTTCAGCATGTCTTGTAATATAGGATTTGTTCCTTTGAAATAAAAATCATACCTTTGGTGCATTGACACCCGATAATCATGCCTTATTTGTGAAGATAGAGCATGTACTTAGAAGGCATTGGGAACGCCATAAAGTTGAATTCGGGTTGCCACCCTATCTCTTTCTTTTGCGCATTGGACAGAATGTTTGTTTGCTTGTTAAATTACACTTCATACCTTTTATAATGGATGTCCAATGTGCGCAAATTAAGCCCGTTCAAGCCGAGATGGTTTGAGCGGGTTTTGTTTGGCATTCTGATTGATTATTATTAATTTTACCGCATGTCTTTTTAGGCATAGTAAGTAGTTCTTGTTCTATAAAGTAAAGTCCGAAGAGTTGGAATTTATAGAACTTACACTTAATCAATTAGTTAATACAGACTTTCCGTCTTGTCCGTGAGGATAGGACGGATTTTAATTATAGGCAGAAAATTGGAAAGACTTATGAAATGGTAATTTTATTTTCCTTGGAATGAGAGCCAATAACATATTCCGATGTTACCGCTTCCATGGAGAGAATTTGGTTCTTGTTTCCATTAACATTTGATATGGCATACAACATAAGATAGCCGCCAGAATGGTTTGGGTATTTACTGTTTAAATAAAAACTGAAAGTATTGTCATTATCAACGTAGCATACGATATAGTTACATATTGTTGAACTGTAATTTTCTTTGGATAGACGACTGTCTGCGAATTTGTTCTCCCAATACTTTATATTAACAGAGAAATTCTCATTACTCATATTGTTTTGGTTAAAACCTATAGAGCATTGCAACCTTATGGCACGATATTGTGCCGTACTTATTGCTGTTCTAATTATAAAGCCTTTTACATTTCCAGCTGAAGGAGTGGAAAATAACTTTGGAAATAAGCCTCCTATTAATGTATTCATCACATTTGCCAAATCACTTTTCTTTATTTTCCCCTGACTACCATCTGCCAGTTCCACATACACATAGTTTGTATCAGTCACTATCTGATACTGGTTCATTACTTGACCTATATTTACCTTCTCTATCATATATCCCTTGTACTTTTGAGGGTCAAAGAATAAGGCAAATAAGCAATAGACAGAAATGAGCACAATAAAAGTAAAAGTTACTGAGCAATTTATATCGAGAACGAGTAAGGAAGGCAGGGGAATAACCCCTGCTAATAATTAGTTATCTGCATGACATTTATATATGCTTCTGTACTTCTCCCATTTTTTACATATACATTGCCATTTGACGTTTTTTTATTCAATATGATTTTGCCCCCAGCGGTAAAATCAGTTGAAATGCTATTTCCATCGCTCAACAATATATTGGATGATACTCCGGCACCCACCATGATTAGAGCTGCCGCACCAGAATCGCTATTTCTTACCAGATATGCCCCATAATAAGCAGTACCCAAATCATATTCCTCCCCGGTTGTAATGTCAGTCTCCAGGTAGGGAACATCTCATTCCTGATATTCTTTATATTGAGCTGCCTTGTGATGGCATTTATCAAAAAAAAAAAAAAAAAAAAAAAAAAAAAAAAAAAAAAAAAAAAAAAAAAAAAAAAAAAAAAAAAAAAAAAAAAAAAAAATCACGCTTGTGTCTGTAATATCAATCTTCTCTATCATATCCCTTGTACTTTTGAGGGTCGTCATTTTCGGATAAAAACGACAACCGGTTTAACATTTTGTTTTTATTCTCGTTTTGTTTAATATTTTGCTAATTAATTGGGTCTTCGTAAGTACGTTCTTCCAATTCCGCATAAGAATAGGCTACGTCCGTTCCTTTAGTTAGAATCCATATTGCACCTAATGACATGAACTCATATACTCCGCTTTTTGATATAGCGATCTTATTGCAATAATGATATTCATTATTTTCAAATGTAAGTTCATTAAATCCATCTGTTGTTACAACTGAAGTATAACCATAAGTGCTTCCCATTGCTGCATTATATATTGTCAACGAGATTTTCATCCCATTATATTGGACAGCCTCTGGAAGCATATACATACTCTGGGAAATTCGGTTTGGACGGCCATTCCGAAATTCAGAGCCAAAAGCCGGATTCAAAAAGAAATACCCCTCGTTTGCACGGAAATCATGCATCCGAACAAATGATGCATTGGCAATAATTGTCCCCTCAACTTCAACATTACGTCCCTTGAAGCTCCCAGTCAGAAAATCAAGGAGTAAGTTTGGCCGAAACTTGTTTGCCGGATTCATCGGGTCATTGTAATTAAAATCTTTATATCCGCCTACCGTTTCTACAGCAGAGCCATCGGCTTTTATTCCGTATTGCGAAAACATATACTGCCCATAGAACACCGCACTTGCCAGCTTGGCGAAATTCGCCATCAGAATCTCGACGAACGAATACCTGACCTTGTCCATTAGCACCCAGGTGGCCTTGCTGCCGTTGGCCGCATAGTCCTTTTTCGGATTAATATTCTTGAAGGTGCCCTCCTTGTTCAATACGTAATACTGCCCCTCACACAGCACCATGGGTGCGGACAGTGGGGTACGGGTATAGGATACGGATGCCGCGTACTCCCCGGTCGGATAGACCAGTGGGCCGACCGGTCCCTGCTGGAGATACTTCACTTCTCCCGTCTTGCTTGCCAACGCTTTCTTTGCCATATCATGCTGCCGTTGAGATTGTCCATGAAACATTGCCGCCTGCCTGCTGGCACATAGCTTCAGTGCAGGTACCGCTTGCCGCAGCCACATTCGCCGTAGCCGGATTGAGAATGACCCCTGCCGAATCCATAAAGACAAAATAGAACAGCATATTCTTTGCCTTCGTGGTCTGTCCCCGCTTGACAAGGATAGGCGTATAAGTCACAGAACCGCCGGAACCGGCCGTAATCGTCTCATCCTCTGGATTGGGATTCGTGATGATGTCGTAGGGGTCTGACAAGTCCATCACCGTCTGCGTGTCAAGGCCTATCAGATTGCCGCCCTGCGACACCTCCACCTTGAAGATACCCGTAGTGTCAACCAGGCTGTCCGTAACGGTCAGACTCTTGCCAGTCTGGTCGACGAGTGTCTGCCAGGCACCGTTAACCATCCTGGACCACTTGTAGGTCAGTCCGGAGGTGATCTCTGACGCTCCACGCCGCGCCATCGCCGTGAGAACGACACTGCCTCCCTTCTCACGGATGGCAAAGTATTTGTCATCTCCGGAAACGATGGTCACCACGTTCTGGTTACCCACACCCTTAGTGATAGGGATGCTGTAGACGAACTGCACCTCATCCGACACGTTGCCCACGGTCACCGTAGCCACCGCCTTGACGCTACAGCTCGCACCGGACGACGCCTTCACCAGGTTCTTCACGATCTGAAGCCCGTAATAGTTCGTAGTGCCTGCCTTGTAGGGAATGAACTTGAAATGACCCGTCTCGCCGCCAAACGTGTTCGTGGAGACGTTGCCCGAGAACTTGACCTCGACGTCATTGAAATACCACCTGATGGAAGAGGGCACCACAACCCCCTCAGCCACCCGTGAGGAGGTGAGAAGGAAGGAGAGCGTCGGCTTCATCGTGGTAAAGTCGGGGGCTATGTTTGTCGGAGCGCCCGACTCACCGTCATACTCCTGGTACAGGTCTCCCTTGTCGCACATGATGGCAGGCATGTATACACCGGACTTCTGTGAGAATATCACCTGCCCGACCTTACTCGCTACGCTCATCGGTCACCTCCTCCCCGTCTTTATCCATGAAACCCTCCGGAGTGGCGACCTCCACCGGATCTTCCACGCCGTCTATCTCACCCTTGGCCTGCTGCGGGGAAAGGCACACGCCCCCGACTACTGCCGCCCGGTCGAATACCGTATCGCCGGGAAAGCCTGCCACATCGGCCTGCCATAACAGCACATTGCCGTCGGCAGTGCTGTTGCGGATTCCTGCCACTCCCAGCTTGTCCGCAACCTCTCTCGTCACTTTGATATAAAATGCCATACTGCTATCGATTAATGGTTAAACATCCCTTTTCCTTGCCACTATAAACTTACCGCTGTCATCCGTCACGTACTTGCCGTCAGATGTCACCACCGCCGCATACGGGCCCTTGTCAATCACCTTCAGCTGTAGCATCATGCCGTCGGTGCATGGGATGGAGGGCGAGTACCCGGCAGCGGCCAGCACGTATGAGGAGGCGCCGGCCGCCTTCGTGTACCATTCGCACTCAAGGATGGCCTGGGGATTGGGGACAATCCCTGCCGTATCACGGATGACCGGTTTCGGGTATATCATCTTGGTTCCGTCGGCCACCTGCTGCGGAAATCCCTCCCAGTCAATCTCGATGGCGGGAATACGCCTGCGGATGGTGGTGGAGACATAGTCTATGTCACTGTCCGGCTTGGATGAAGGAGCACCGTCCTTCGAGTACGATGCTTTCACGACGTAGGTCTGTTCGTGGCCGATATAGTCCCGGTCTATGGTAAGCACGTTCTTTGTCAGTGATACGAACTCCCAGTCATTGTCGCCGTTACCGTCGGTAATCTGCTCCAGTGCGCCCGTATTCAGCTTCCGATAGAAGAAGAACTTGCACTTGTTGGTTGCTGTGACATCTACATCACCGACAAGCAGTCTGGCGGTGATGGCCTGCCTGGCAATGTCCCGACACGGGTTCCAGTCAAGTGCCGACGGAGAGTCGACCATCAGCCTGGGCTGCGCCTCGCTGCCGTCAACGGCGCGGACAAGACGGCTGAAACGGTAGACGTGCGTCTGTCCAGTACGCTTCACATCGACATACTCGGCGTAGAACTCCAGTGTTACCGGACTGCCGGGAACGGCGTTCTTTTTCACTTGTATTTTACCCTTCTCGGCTCCGGTCTCGGTAATGACATAGCTCTTGTTGGCAGATGTAATCAATGTCCGTACACCGTTCAAGCGCTCGTACCACTTCATGTTGACCAATGACGCGTTGACCGCACCCACCTTGACCACCGCATCCGGGTCGGTGGCATTGCACCGGGGGAACAGCGTCAGGGGGGTAAGCGTGTAGTCCGGAGTGTACTCGGCCTTGTCAGCCTGGTACACCTGCACGTCCGGCACGCTGCCGACAACCTCTATCCCGCCGCTGGTCTGGAGAGGGCGGTAGTTGACCTCTATCTTCTTCTGTATAGTCTGCATAATTAGAAAGTTATATAATTCATTGTCTCATAATTGTTCTGCCCGTCACGCAGCAATACCCGTGCGATGAACTTGCACCCGGTCATGTTCATATAGTCGGGACCGAGGTCGTTGACCGTCAGCGGCAGCGACTTGCCGGTTTCCGCGTGTGCGACCGCCCAGGCGTTGTCCTCGGTGACGTTGCCCGTGTCGCGCGTCCACTCCACATCACTGTCAAGGATATGCGCCGTCACGTCACGGTTGTACAGCTCACCGGTAATGGTGAGGGTGGTCGCAAAACGCTCCGCATCGAAGTACCAGCCGTTGCTGCTCTCAATGTCGATGCTGAAATCCGGATTGCCCTCGACCATTGCCCAGGATGCGGAACCGTATTGGGGTTCGTCCGTGGTGCCCGTCACCAGGCACATCCACTTGCAGCCATAATGATACACCGCATCGTAGGTTTCTTTTTCTGACTTATACGGGTCACTGACCGCTTCGCTTGCACTCCATTTCCCGCGGTTGTTCTCGTTGCGGATTGGGGTGCCTTGGTAATCTATACGTAGGATGTCCTGTAAGGCAATACCACGGCAATAGATATAACTATGGCGGTAATTTATAGGTAGGTTGTCAAACAGTGACAACTGTTTTAACTTGCCTATGATGATGGCATAGTTATTCTCTTCCAGTATGGGTTTCGTTACGCCATCGAGCATACAGATACACTTCTCACGAGAAGACAGATACCAATAGGACTGCCGTTCCTCATCAACCGGGTTGCCACGGTGTGATAATATCATCAACGGCTCAGGAGGATAATTCTTGCCACCCGGCACCTCGCTATCAGGGTACATCACAGCGTTGAGCATATTGGCTGAGGTATCTACATGCAGCACTCTTAACCATGATGTGTAATAGTGGCCACTACCAGAAGTCAGGTCATTGACAACACCATATACAACATCGTTTTCTGCCAGTGCAGTAAAGTCGTTATCCCACCGCTTCTTCATCTTCAGGCTGTATGTGCCGTCTTCAAGCTGCGATACACTTTCGATGGTACCGGACTCGGAGAAGGAATAGTCGTTCTCCATGGCAGAGAGACGGTTGAAGATAAGTTCAAGGACAGTAATGGAATCGCGGACTTCAAGGCGTTCAAACTGCGCGCGGCCGTCAGGGAATATTCCGGCACCCTTGCCTGCGACCATAGAGTCGATAAACTCGCCGACCTCAAAGCCGTCCAAGGCCTTTGCCGTGCCATGAGAGCAGAGCCCTTTGAGAAAAGTAATCAATCCGGAAGCCGTATCATCCTTTTTACGGCTTATGGCCTTTTCCTCTATTTCTTTCAAGACCTTCAGCGCTGAAAACAGGTTATTGTCTGTAGGCTTTGTATTCTCCCAACTTCTGACAATATCAGGCAATGCGGAAGCAAGTACTTTTGTATGGTTCTTGATATTTGTAATTTCATTACCAACCTCTTCCATTACTCCAACAGAAAGCGCGTCACCGATTTCCAACTCGACTTGTGAAGGCAGGTTGACCATTCTTGATATTTTCGTAATCCGGCTGGACCGGTAACCCGTTTTCGGAAAATATTCCGTGCTCTCCAGACGGACACGGCGGCCCGGATAAAGGTCTATCTTATGGCGCTCAATATACTCATGGTCAGTCGGGGCTTTGTAAACTGCGATATCCATCCAGTATGCCTTGTTATAGTCATTGACGGCTTTTTGAAACTCATCCTCCGCCAGTCGGTAATATTCGTCCGGCATCCGGATATTCCAAAGGATATAGGTATCCCCAACTTTCGGGACGAGCTTGCCGCCTGGAAGCTGGGTGTCGTCATCGTAGGGCCAAATAGTAATCAGTTCAAATTCCCTCTCCGCACTGTCGTAATTCACTTCAAAATAGTGGTCATCACTTACTCCGAGTCCGGCCAGGTCGCCCGTTTGGAACGACACCCGCTTGGTCTCATCAGCCAGTTCGTACAAGTTCGGGTCAAAATTCAGTTCGCTGTCACGGAAGTAATAGATGGTGAATTTCTTCCCCTCATCGTCCGTCACCTCCTCACTGCGTACAGAACTGACTGTACCTACCCTCCGGGGGTAGATGCCACTGAAAGCTTTCTGCTCGTAATGGTCATAGATCCCGTATTCTTCCACACCCTGCTCAATATACTTCTTGCCACCGGGAAGCATCAGACGCGGGCTTCCGTATTTCTCCGCATCGATGTTGCGGGTCGAACCTACCGGGAACAGGCGCGTATAGAACTTGGCCGTGTTGCTGGTATCTCTTTCCAGCGAGGTCAGCCCCTTGCCATAGCCCAGCGTGATTTCTTCCCCATGTTCACACCGGCACACGTTCACCGTCTGCCCCTCAATCCACCATTCCACCTTGCCGCCGGCTTTTTCGGCGATGGCTTTCAGCGCTTCGTCGCAGTACATGCCCTCGTAGTCTATCGTGATCAGCTCCGTACCTTCCACCGTACCCGTCTTCCAGTCGGTTATGTGGCCCATGCCGTCATTGATGGCTTTCACCACCATGGCTACATGCTCTCGGGGAGTGGCCGTCAGTGTAAACAGGGGGTTGGTGTCCCCGTCCGTCGTTTCCAGCACCAGGAACCGTTTGATAAGACTTTCCACACCGTACAGTTTCAGGTCATATTCCCATTCGCCCTCGCTCACCTGCTTCGGCGTGTAGCGTTCCGTCAGCCAGTACCGTTCGCCCAGATAGTCTGTATAGTCGTTCACGTCCAGGGCCAGGAAAGCATAATAGCTGAACGACAGGGAAAGCACATTGTCTCCCTGCACTTCCTTGCTTTGCGTCGAGCTGTCGTTTACAGCCACGTCCGCACGCTTGTTCCCGGCTTTGTCATATATCGTTAGAAGCATATTTGAACATCATTTAAATGGTTATATAATCGGTTTCGGTTCCCGGAACTTTACCTTGAACTTGCCGGCATGCACGCCTTCCGTCCACAGATAGGTCAGCGGGGTGAACTTCGTGCAGTCGGCATACTTCACCCGCAGCTGCAGATCCAGCTGGGGGAAACGGATGTCCAGCCAGCCGTCCTTCCCTTGTTTCAGGAAATTCACAAAGGCAAAGTACTGTTTCATCCAGCCTGCCTGGGTCTTGTTGTACAGGGCAAAGTGCAGCGTCACGTCCCGCGCCTCATTCCGTGGGGTGAGCACGGCGCTGTATTTCTCCCCGTCCTCCTCCCGTATGTCCACAGCCGTATCCTTCTTGGCCTTGCTCGGGGTCAGGATGGCCGTCAGGTTCTCCATGCCCCCGCGCCGGTCTTCCACCAAAAACACGCCGTATTCCGTCCAGATGTCCGTGCCGTTCACCAGCACCAGTCCGCTCAGTATATTTGCCATATCACTTCACTTTTAGCCCGTCACGTATCATTTTCTTTATCACTTCCTTCAGTTCGCCCAGATGTCCGGCACTTACACCGGTATTCTCGGCAATCCGGGCCAGGTGGCCTTCAGCAGTGTCCATCTTCTCCACCACGCTTTCCAGCCCGTCGTCCATGCTGCTCCAGTGCTGCAGCCCGCTGGTGAACATGCCATCCAGCTTCGTGCCCTGATCCTGCGTCATGGCCGTAAAGCCGCCCGCTTTCGCACTTTGGCTCGTACCACCCTGCTGCGTCTTGTCATAACCGGTGGCTGCCGCCAGGTTGTCACGCAGGGCAAGGGCTTCATCCATATACTGCATGTACTCTTCCATCAGCGCGTTCCGTTCCGCCTCGGTCAGTTCGTTGTCCTCCATGGCCCTGCCGAACTTCTCCCACCAGCCTTTCAGTTTGTCGCTGTACATCTCACCGATCTTGTTGCTCAGCATCGCCCGCATGAAGTACTCGGATATATCCTCCGCCGCATCCTTGGCACCGTACTTCATGTTCATCAGGTTGTCGATGAAGCTGCTGTACATACCGTCGAATGAAATACCGGTCAGTCCTTCATACAGCTGGTCGGTCAGTTCCTCCAGCTTGCCGGCCTGAGCTATGTAGTCATCCAGTTTCTCGGTCAGTCGCCCGCCATAGCCGCCCTTGCCGGTATTTTGGATCTGCGTCCACATATCCACATTCGAACGCAGTGCCTTCATCTCCTCCGGGCTCAGGCTCCACAGGTTCCCGTCCCACTGGCGGCCAATCTGTCCGCTCAGTTTGTCTATCTGTGCCTGGCTGAAGCCGCCCCAGTAGTAGTTCCAGCTGTGGTGGCTCCCATGGTAACCGGCTTGTGCCATCGCCATCTGCAGGTAGTTTGAATTCGTTTCCTGCTGCATCTTGTACGCATCGCGGTAGGCAGCCACACTCTTCGTTCCCTGGCTCTGCTTGATGGTGTCGGTCAGGTCCTCAATCGAGGTCTGCAGCATCTCGTTCCGGTTGGTCAGACGCTCCATGGTGGCTTGTACCTCCTTGGCATTGCTGCCGTTCCAGTTGATGATGCCGCCCAGGCTGAACACTTGCTTCACCACCCCACTCAAAGCCTTGATACCGCCGGTCAAAATGCTCATCGGCCGCGTCAGGTCTATGCTCTCCAGCCCGTCCAACGTCTGGCCCATACCCTCCAGCCATTCTCCCATCCATTCGGGGGGATTGATGCCGAACTGTTCCACCAGCCCAAGCAGGTCTTCCGCAGCACCCACGTATTCCTTCACCTGCCCCACACTGTTATGCAGGGACTCGGTGGCTTCGGCCAAAGCCTTCTGCTTTGCGTTCCGGGCAGCATCCAGGGTCGCCTTGGCGTTCTGTTGCTCGGCTTTCGTTCCCTCCTTGACAGCCTTGTTGTAGGCTTCCTGGGCTTCCTTGACTGACAAGGTCGTGGATTGCACCTGGGATATGGATGTTTTCAACGCTGTAAAAGGATTGCGTTCGTTCAGCTTTTTGTCGATGGAATCTATCGCACGTACCAGGTCTTTCAGACTGTCCGGCTGCAGATTCTTTTGTGTATCGATATATTCCTTCAGACGGGTACGGAGTGACTGCAGGCTTTCTGTAGATACTTTGTCAAGGTCCCCGAAGATGGCTTCCCAGTCCAACCCTTTCTTCAGTTCCTCCATATCCAGATCTGCCATCTTTTTCTTCAATTCTTCCTGGAGCGTTTTTTGTTCACCTTCAGTGGTGGCATCTGCAATACGTTTTTCATATTCCTGCGTGATAGCCAGTTTCTTTTCCTCGTAGTTCCCATATTCCGACAGGTAATCACGCATGGCTTCAGCCTCTTTTTCCTTTTCCTCCTCCAAAGCAGCTGTAATGGCAGCACTCCGGTTCTTGTCGTTGGAGTCCCTGGCAGCAACAAGGACATCTGTCTGGTCTGGGGTCAAACCGTTTCCACCGGTAGCTATGCCGGCTTCCTCGTTCTCCCGTTTCCAGTCGGCTTCCTGCCGGTTAATTTTTTCTTTCCGGGCGTTGTAGTCATATTCGATTTGTGCCAGTTTCTTTTCGGTACCGGCTTGCATGCGGTCTATCTCTTCCTTCCGGTTTTCAGCCTGCAGGGCGGCAAGATCCTGCGCCAGCCTGCGCTCTGTGGCAAGCCGTTGCTTGGCTTCCGCTTCCGGATTCTTCCCGGACTGTTCGGGGTCGGTATGTCCGCCGATATTTCCTTTTTTGGCTGCTTCTGCTGCTTTCTTTACTTCTTCTTCCGCTTTTTTCAGATAACCGTCGCGTTTGTTTTCTGCATTTTTCAGCAGTATGTCATAAGCTTCCTGATCATGTTTCTTAATAGCTGCCTGTGCGTCATAGAACTGCCCGGCTTCTGCCATGTTGGACTGTATGATATATTGTCCCCACTTCCCGAAAAAGCCCATGGCGCTTTCTGCCTCTTCCGGTTTCTGCGCCTTGATTTTATTCACCTCTTCATCGGCTTCTGCAGCTTTTTTTACAAGGTTCTGGACATTGGCCTGGTGCAGCAGGACCTGTACATAGTCCTCGCTCTTTTGGATAAGGGTATCATACCATTCGGAAAGTGTTTTATAATACCCGAAAGATTCCCCGTACTTGCGGTTCAGTTCCTCCACCTTCGCCTTTTCTTGTTCCTTGCTGCCGGTGAAGTTCTTTATTTCATCGATGACCGATTTCAGTTCGAAGCGGGTACGCACCATCTGGGCACGGCCGTCCTTCTCTATCTCGGTCATTTCCTTCAGCGAGATGTTGAATTCATCCACGCCTTTCTTGGCACTGAACAGATTTTTCGTCCAATCCCATATTTCGTCGACGTACATCACCAGCAGCATGATGCCGGTGGTCATGGCTGTCTGCCAGGAAAAGAGCGAGGACAGAACCTGTTTCCATACCGGTGTGCCTTTCTTGCCGGACTTCTGCAACTCATCGTATTCTTTCCGGGCACGGGCCAGCTCATCCGTAAAAATCGGTAGGTTGTTGGATATGGCCAGAAAGAACATCTGCGGTCCCATGGCCAAAGAAGGCATCTCACGGGCTATCTGCTGGATACTGTTGTGCAGACCGTTGAACTGACGCTGCGCGTTGGGCATGTCTGCAGGGGTGACCTGCACGGATTCTGATTCCTCCTGCAGCAGTTTCAGTTTGCCGCGCAATTCCTCAATCTGCTTCTCCAGTGCATGGATCTGCACGATATTGGCACTCTGGTCCAGATTGGGGGCAGCTGTCTCTCCGGCAAGGCGCAACCTTTCCAGTTCAGCCTCCAGCAGTCTGACGGTATTACGCAGTTCCAATGCCTCACGCTCGGCCTTGTTCATGCCGGGCGTAAGTTTGTCATTCATCAAAAATTCAACTTCTACAGGTTTGCTCATTCCAGTTTACTTTGAAAAAATCCTACTATATCATTCGCTTCATCCTCGGCGCTGCGGCCTGTCTTGGGAACTTCGTTTCCGTCGCCTTGCTTTTTCCGCACATACCGCGGCGCGTCACTCAGCATCAGCATCAGCGTCTGGTAGTTCACACCGTCCAGAATGTAGTCCACACTCCAGCCCGTTGCGCTCGCTATCTGCCACACGAAGCCGAAAGGGCTATGGGAACCCTCATACCGGGTCCTTAACTCCCCATCCTTGTCTGGCTCAGTCTCGGAGTCATCGGGTTCGCCCGCGCCGCCGAGCTGATAATACGCATAAAATCCTTCGTGCCCATCAGACGCTCGAATGTCCGGAACAGGGCCGTCAGATAGCGCCACTCCACAAAGTTCCGCAGCACCCACGCCATCACCCCGATACCCACATGTCGCGACACATAGCCCCGGCACACCGTATAAGCCAGCATTCGGCTCACAGCCTTACCATGTTCCGCTACAAAGGCCAGCTCCTCGATCTTGTCTTTCGGCTGCCACCCGGGCTCAACACCCATCTTCAGGTATTCCCTCGCCAGCAGAATCTGCCCACGCAGTCTCGGACGTTTCATCGTCACACGTACCTCCAACAAGCGTTTCAGCCTAGGTAGCTTCCACCTTTTAAGAGGAACGGACACGCCGCTGTCCAGCAGCGCATCCGCACACTCCATTTCTATCAGTTGTTCCAATCGGTTGTCCATTTCTACTCAATTTTAGCCCGCAGAATCGGCAATCTTATACGGGGCACCGCCTTCAGTTGGCTTGTTGATCTTCAGCTGACATTCCACCTTCGACACTTCCGTCAGCGTCAGCTTGCCGCCCAGGTTGGCCAAAATCACGCCGTTGGGTATCGTCATCGTCTGCCCACTCACAAACTTGATTTCCCACTTGCCCGACAGCTGAATCAAATCCTCCGGAGCATCCCACGAAGTGGGCGTTTCTTCATTCGGGCTCAGCTTGCCGCCAAGCACAGCCTTCAGGTTCTTGTAGTCCAGCTGAATCAGGTTAAACGTGGGGCTAATCGTACCGTTCTTTTGCAGCAGTGTCAGTACTGGAGCATCCGGCACTTGTTCTGCCTCTATGTCCACGCTTTCCGGCTTCTGTCCACCCCAGTCCCAGCTGCCTTTCTCAATGTATCCTATCAGTTGCTCGCCAAATTTCACGCTGGCAATGCCATAAATAAAATTCTTGCTCATTTTTTCTTTACTTTGAGGGTTAATAACACACCGGTCAACAAGCCGGCCAATACACCTGTAATAAACACCCGTATCCAGTTCGGAGGGCGTTTTTCTACTGTTTGAATGTCATTCGAAGTTTCGTTCCTGGTCTCGCTTCGGATGCGTGTCAGCTCTTCTTCATACCACAGCACCAGCTGCTGCAGGCTGTCACACGAGGCTTCAGCCACGATGTTCCCGCTGCTGTCGCTGCCTACGGTCAGGTTGGTCTGTCCGTTCTTCCCGCGATACACCGCACCTTCAGGAAGTTTACGGAGGCTGTCCGCCGGTATCGTCAGCTTCACCGCACTCGCCGGTATCCCCGCCATCACCAGTCCCGCCCGTCGGCTTCCGCTCGCGCTGTCGGCGCTTGCCGATTCCGTCTGTGTCTTCTCCACCGTCGTGCTCTTCCTGCTGCTTGCGCAGCCCGCCAAGCACAGGACAGTCATCATGATGGCGGCAACTGTTGGCAGTGTCAATGGCCTTGCGCAGTCGCGCCATTTCGCGCTTGTTGGCCTGCAGGTCTTTTCTTGTTGCATTCAGTTCTTCTTTTAAGGGTACCACAATATTGCTCACCAAAACGCGGGTGGCATGTTCTGCGTTATCCACACGCACACCCTCTGCGTCGGCTTCGGCTTTCATCGCTTCCGCTTTCGCTTTCCTCACCGTAGCACGCAGGGAACCGATGGCTGCTGCAGTGCCCACAAGGCCGCCGCTAAGAATAATGTTCATGATCTCGCTAAAGTCCATACCACCCGTTTTTTAGTCAGTCAACCTTTTATTCTGCTTCCTCGCGCTTCTTTCGGAATAGTCCGATAACCCATTGCACCAGTCCCGTGTCGGCTACCCCATTGGCCACAAGTGAGACACCAAAACCATAGAGCAAGGCAATGTCCCAGCTCACATCACTCACAAACCCGGCATCAAGCCACCACAGTAGCATCGCGCACACCAGGCTCACACACCAGCTCACCAGCTGCGTCATCCAGCCTTTCATGTTGGGGAACAAACCTTTCAACCCTTCAGTAAGCACCACCACACCACCGACGAAACCGGCAAAGGTGCCAATCATTGTGTCATAGTCCGTTGCCGGAACATCGGCCCCTTGGGCCATCACAGCCGACACTGTTCCCAGCATCAGCATCATAAACAGCATAATTCGTTTCATTGATTGCTTTTTTTATTATTGGTTAATACCTATTTCTTTCAGCCATTTCTGTACATCGAAACTGGGGCAGGCTTTGGCCGCCAGCTCGTTGTGTCCCACAATGCGCACATCCGGGAATCTGCGGTGGAAGTCCTTCACATACTTCTCCAGGGCCTTTTTCTGGCAGCCGGTGCGGGTGTCCTTCGGGGTCTTGCCGTCCTTGGCCACACCGCCGGCATACACAATGTGGCGGCTCACGTTGTTGTACCCCTTGGCTCCGTTGGTCACTTCCCAGGGATCCACCTGCGCATCCTCGTTGTTGTTCACCAGACGTTCTACACCGCCCTGCAGGTGGAACAGGTCGGTGTAGCCCACCTGTTTCCAACCACGACCGCCCTGGCTTACGGGCGAAGTGTGCCACTTCCGGATGTCCGTTGATGATACCTCACGCCCCTCCGGGGTTGCCGTACAGTGAATTA
Organism: Bacteroides sp. A1C1; assembly: GCF_004328515.1. NCBI lineage: Bacteria > Pseudomonadati > Bacteroidota > Bacteroidia > Bacteroidales > Bacteroidaceae > Bacteroides > Bacteroides sp. A1C1. The sequence goes on along the minus strand of NZ_CP036491.1, from coordinate 4,160,963 downwards.
CCAGATACTTCAACTTTGCCATACCATCTTATTCTTTCTGGTTTTGGGTGATGGTGATTTTGGCCGTCTTGCTGCGGTCGGCATTGAGCGTAAGGGTCAGCGTACCGGTCTTCTGTTCGCCGTTGTTCGCACCGGCCGAAATCTTCACACCGTTATCCGCCGCTTCCACCTTGAAGCCGGCAGGGGCACTGCCAATCTCATATTCGCCGCTGGCGGTCACAGTCACTTCCTTACTGCCACCGGTAGCCTCAAGGGTCACGCTCGATGGATCCACCGAAATCTTCTTCTCGCTCGCCTTGAACACGGGGTTGCTGCGCTTGTCCAACACCACCACTTCTTCACCGAAGGCAATGTTCGTATCGGCCTTCATCAGCATCTTGAAGAAGTACAGTTCACTGGCATTCGAAATCTTGTCAATCTGAATCACGTCTTCATCGTCCTGCAGGTTCACAGCCGCAAACAGGTTGCCGCCGGCATCAGGCGAACAAAGGGTGCACACAATCAGATCATCGGGCCAGGCAGCAAGCGTCTCAATGGTAATGCCCTTGTAGCGACGGGCGTTCACATCGGTTTCGCTCGTGTTCTTGGCCTCGCGCTGGGTCAGCTCGTCGTCATACTTGTCAAAGTCGTTCACACTCATCAGGATGCGGAGGTCCGGGTTGTTGCGGATGGCTACAGGAATCTTCGCACGCATGGCTTTCAGTCTGCCCAGCATGGTCGATTCTGCGCTGTCCACCACAATCACCTCAGTATCCTTGGCCATCTGGGTCAGGATGCCGTTAAACAGGTGGTCATCATCATCCCCATATTCGCCGTTCACATAGTGGTCACCCAGTTCGAACTGCACCCGCTTGGCCAGCTCGGCAAGCAGGGCGTTCTGCGCTTCGGGCGGAAGTTCCGAGAATACCAGGTTGCCCTTCGGCTGCCATTTGCGCCAGATATTCTCGAACGTGCGGGGGTTAAATATTGTAAAGGCCATGAAGTCTACCGGGTCAAGGCTCTTCTCGTCATAGTTGAAGTTGCCCTTCGAGTCCTCCACGCCGGGGTTCTCCTTGCGCTTCTGGAGCATCTTGCCGGTCTTCAGGCGTGGAAGGCTGATTTTCTTCTCCACACCGGGAATCACCATAATCAGCCCCTTTTCCACAATCTCGTTGTTGGTTGCGGCAAGCGTAAGCAACTGTTCCAGTACCTCGCCGCTGTAATTCGTGTTTCTTACAATTATTGCCATAGTTCAATCACTTTTTACGTTTGTCCTTAATTTCTCGCATGCGCTTGGCCCAGGGACTCTCATCTCCGTTCGGTTCCAGGTGCAGGTCTTCCATCACACGGCGCTTCACCGGCAGTTGGGCCAGGGCCTTTTCGCCGTTCTCACGGTCATTGGCCAAAAGGTTTTCGTAGATGGGTCGGGTGGTTGCATCGATGCGGCCGTCCTGCTCGGCTGCGTCAAGCAGCTGCTTGCGGGCGGCAAGGTCTTCGGCTGCAGCCTTGTCTTCGTAGGTCTTCACCTTCGCCTTCAGGTCGGTGTTCTCTTTCGTAAGGATAGGTACCTTGCCGGCCTCTTCCTCCAGTTGGTCCATCAGGCGGAACACATCCGCATCACTCGCGCAGTCCTTGAAGCGCGGGCGTTTCTTTACGTCTTCCAGATTCATGTCTTCTCTGTTTTTTTGTGGCTCAACGAGCCGGTTATTGAATAAAGTATATATCTGCGCCGGTGTACTGTCTGCCGGCACGGGGTCTGCATCATAGATGTCGTCTATGAAACCGAGGTCCAGGGCTTCCTTGGCGGTCAGCCAATGGTCCTCGCCGTCAAAATAGGTCTGTTTCACTTCTTCCTTGCTCATGCCCAGCCGCTCGGCATAGATTTCACTCAAGCTGCCTTCCAGGCTTTCTATCTCTTCCATGCAACGCTGCAGGTCCTGCTTGTTGCCGTAACACCCGCCGCTCACACTGTGCAGCATCAGACGGGCATATTTGCTCATTTCTACGGGCTTGCCGCAAAGGGCTATCACACTGGCCATGCTGGCGGCTATGCCATCCACATAAATGCGGATGTCGGCCTGGCTATGGCGCAGGGCGTTGAATATCGCAATGCCGCTGTACACTTCCCCGCCGTTGCTGTTGATACGCACATGGATGCGCCGGCTCACGCGTTCGGCTTCCATCAGTTCCTGGGCTATGCGCCCGCTTTGCACCTCCGTATAGTCTCCGATGTCCCCGTACAGGAATATCGTACTGGTGCCGTCGTCACTCGTTGTAATATTGAAAAATCTGCTCATCGTCATGTCTTTACCAGCGGTTTCCCCGCCTTTTGATGGTGCGAAAATAGAACATTCCCATGGCAACAAGAAACCGCGTCCGCATCATAACGTTTTCTGGCGTTATCATAACGCTGTAACCCGTCATCATGCGTACGCACTTTTACAAACCCCGCTTTTTCATGCAATTTTGTAACGTGATTTACAACTAAAAAGGACGATTTATGGCAGATTTGACGAATGCCCAGAAAAAGGAATGGGCAAAAACTTTGTACCTCAAGGAAAACCTCACACAGCAGGAAATCGCCGACCGTGTGGGGGTGTCTCGGGTGTCCGTGTCCAACTGGGTACGGGCCGGGAAGTGGGAGGAACAGAAGGTGGGGCTTACGCTCACAAGGCAGGAACAGGTGGCTAACCTCTACCGGCAGGTGGCCGAAATAAACAAGGCCATCGCCGAACGGCCCGAGGGGGAACGGTTCCCCTCATCCAAGGAGGCTGACATCCTCGGGAAACTGTCGGCGGCCATACGCAACATGGAGCAGGAAGTAGGCATTGCCGACATCATCAGTGTTTTAACCGGGCTCATCGACTGGGTACGGGCGGCCGACCTTGAAAAGGCAAAGGAAATCACCCGGCTGGCCGATGCGTACATTAAAGACAAATTATAAAGGGATAGACAATGAAACAGACTGACAGACTCGCTCTCCTCGATTGGGAGAAGTATAAAGAAGACATCGCAAGGGCTACACCGGTCGACCGGAACATGACGGCAGCCGAACGGGAAAAACACCGGGAATATCTTGAGAAACATCCCATAGAATGGATCAAGTTCTTTTTCCCTAATTATGCCAAATATGAATTTGCCGACTTCCAGAAAAAGGCTATCCGGCGGATCATTGCACACGATGAATGGTTCGAGGTGCTTTCCTGGAGCCGTGAGCTGGCCAAATCCACCGTCACCATGTTCATCGTCATGTATCTCACGCTTACCGGGCGCAAAAAGAATGTTATCCTGACTTCCAACAGCAAAGACAATGCGGTGCGCCTCCTCGATCCATACCGGGCCAACCTCGAAGCCAACGGACGCATCATGGCATACTACGGCAAGCAGGAAATGCCGGGGTCATGGACGGAGGATGAATTCACCACCAAAGGGAAGGTTTCGTTCCGGGCACTGGGTGCCGGGCAGTCACCGCGTGGTTCGCGTAACGAGGCCATACGTCCCGATGTGCTTCTGGTCGATGACTTTGATACGGACGAGGACACCAAGAATCCGGACATCATCCAGAAGCGCTGGGATTGGTGGGAAAATGCACTGTACCCCACGCGGTCCATTTCCGAACCTACACTGGTCATCTTCTGCGGCAACATCATTGCCAAGGACTGCTGCGTGGTGAGGGCGGGCGAAATGGCCGACTCCTGGGACATCGTGAACATCCGCGACAAAAACGGATTTTCCACATGGCCGGAAAAGAACTCGGAAGAGGACATTGACCGTACACTGTCCAAAATATCCAAAAAGGCGGCACAGGGTGAATATTACAACAACCCCATTTCCGAGGGCGAGGTCTTCGAGAACATTTCATACGGCAAGATACCGCCTCTCTCCAAATTCAAGTTCCTCGTGGTGTATGGCGACCCGGCACCGGGTGAAAGCAAGGGGAAGAAAGGAAAATCATTCAAGACGGTTTCGCTTTGTGGCAAATTGGGCACCAGGCTCTATGTCATCAAGACTTTCCTGGCGCAGGCACTCAATGCGGAGTTCATTGACTGGTATGTCCGGATGCTTGAATTTGTCGGGAGCAAGACCAATGTCTATTGCTACATGGAGAACAACAAGCTGCAGGACCCTTTCTTCCAGCAGGTGTTCAAACCGCTGGTGGCAAAGGTGCGACGAGAACAGAAGATTGCGCTGTTCATCCGGGGCGACGAGGAGAAGAAGACGGACAAGGCTACGCGTATCGAGGCCAACCTTGAACCGCTCAACCGCGAAGGAAACCTTATCCTCAACGAGGCTGAACGGGACAATCCGCACATGAAGGAACTGGAAGACCAGTTCAAGCTGTTCACCCTGACCATGCGCTATCCGGCCGATGGACCGGATGGGGTCGAAGGAGCAAACCGCATCATCGACGAACTGATCAGGCGCATTGAACCGCCCGTATTCCGCTCACGGAAGGATGTAAGAAAGCGGAATAAGAAAAGATTATGACAACTTTAAAACAACAGATAAATGAAAAAGATAATTCATAAAACATCTATTTACAAAGTACAATCACCTTATAATAATTGGTACAGTATCATGACTTACGATGGGTTAAATCGCAGCAATATCATTATTGCCGGTAAAAAGCAACTGTTAAAGGTCTCTTTAGCACTAATTATCATGCTTCTATTCAATAAAAATACTACAATAAACAAATTCAAGAAATTATGAGCAAGTTTGTAGAACTCACCGATTACGATGCAAGCATCCACCGCGACATCCTCGACGCACTGGTTAGAGAGGACGAAACGGTCATTGAAGTATGTGAAGACAGGGCCATTGCCGAAATGCGGTGTTATTTGAGCAAACGCTACGACTGCAACAAGATTTTTGCAGCCACCGGGGACAACCGGAACCAGCTCGTGCTGATGATGGTCATCGACATGGCTGTCTATCACATCTTTTGCATCCACAACCCGCAGAAACTTTCCCAGGTACGCAAGGACCGCTACGAACGGGCGGTGGAATGGATGAAGGCGGTGGCCGACGAGGACATTTCAATCGAAGGGGCTCCGCTGCTGCCCGAGGAACAAAGGGCGGGCAGGTCGGATTTCCGCATTCAAAGCAACCGCAAACGAACGAACCACTGGTAAAAAGCAAGCATCATGAAAAAGAAAAACAGAAAAAACAACAAAGCCGGCATCATCACCGTAGGGGGAAACTTCACGTTGCCGGGACAGAAGAGACCGAATGTGATTGTGCTCACACAGCCCAAACGCTTCGGGCTGGACATTTCCGACTACATGGCAGCCGTCAAGGCAGCCGAGAATGTCGATTTCTCACGACGTTACAAACTTTATGACCTCTACGAGGACATTCTGATGGATACCCACCTTTCCTGTGTGCTCGAAAAGCGAAAGAATGCCGTGCTGTGCTCCAACATGGAATTCCGGGTGGACGGGAAGCCCGACGATAAAATCAACGAACAGATACAGTCGCCCTGGTTCAACCGGCTGGTGGGTGACATCCTTGATGCGAAATTCTGGGGCTTCTCGCTCTGCCAGTTCTACAAGCTGCAGGAGTGGGTGGATTATGACCTGGTACCGCGCAAGCATGTGGATCCGGTCAGGGAACTCATCCTGCGCCACCAGACGGACATTACCGGCCATTCCTGGAATGAATATACCGACCTGCTTTTTGTGGGTTCACCGTCCGATTTGGGGCTGTTGGCCAAGGCTGCACCTTGGGTCATCTACAAACGTAACACCACGGGCGACTGGGCACAGTTCTCCGAGGTATTCGGCATGCCCATACAGGAATATATCTATGACTCCGACGACGACGAGTCCCGCCAGCGGGCCATGGAGGATGCGGCCAACGCCGGAAGTCTGGCGCAGTTCTTTCATGCCAAGGACACGGAACTCAAACTTACGGAAGCCGGAAACAAAACAGGGTCTGCCGATGTCTATGAACGCCTCTGCGAACGGTGCAACAACGAAATTTCCAAACTGATACTGGGCAATACGCTGACAACCGAATCGTCCGAAAAAGGCACACAGGCTTTGGGTACGGTTCATAAGAAAGTAGAGGACAAGGTACTGGAGGCTGACCGGAAATACGTGCTCAACGTGCTGAATTACGACATGACGGACATTCTGCTGCGCATGGGCATCAATACTGAAGGGGGGACATTCTGCTTTCCGGAACCGAAAGAAACGGATGCCGGTACCAAAATATCCATCCTCACGCAGCTGAAGAAGAACTTCAACATCCCCATCGACGACGATTATCTCTATGAGGAATTCGGTATCGACAAACCGGCCAATTACGAGCAGCTGAAGGCGGAACAAAAGACGGCTGAACAAGCCGACCAGATTCCAAGCCCGAAGAAGGAGCCGGAGCCAGCGAATAAGGGACGGGATGATGAACCGACACCGAAACAGAAAAGAAACTTCCGGAACTGGCTCAAAGGTTTTTTCGTGAAAGCCCCGGCAGACGGGGCAGCTTTAGACTGGTAGTCGACAGACTGTATGCGGCTGATAATGGCAGCATCTCCATGGAGTTTGACTTCTCCGAAGAGATGCTGCGGCGTGCCTTGCTGAACATATACAGCAGGGACTTTCATCCGGCAACCGAAATCGAAATCAACCTGTTCAATGAAATATGGGCAAAGATGGACAAGGCGGCAAAGGAAGGGTTCAGCAAATCCAAGGCCATTACTCCGGACGAGGATTTCAGAAATGCCATACTCCGGAACAATGCCGTATTCTCGGCATTCAAGGTACATCGTATGCAGAATGACATGGCACGACTTTTATTGGATTCAAACGGCATTTTAAAACCGTTCGACAAATGGGTACAGGAAGTCTTGCCCATTGCTTCCCATCAGGTTCGTCACTGGCTGCGGACGGAGTATGATACGGCGGTCATCCGGGCGCATCAGGCGGCTGACTGGCAACAGTTCCTGCGCGAACGCGATATTCTGCCCAACCTCAAATGGCTACCGTCCACCTCCATTCATCCGGGGGCTGACCACCGCCCGTTCTGGAATACCATCCGGCCGATTGATGACACGTTCTGGAACATCCACCGACCGGGCGACCGTTGGAACTGCAAGTGCGACCTCACGGCCACCGATGAAGAACCTACATCGCTTCCGGAGGACGAAGACGACAAGAACAAGCCCCAGCCCGGACTGGATAACAACCCGGGGAAAGACGGTAAACTGTTTTCAGACAATCATCCATATCAGGCGGAAGCCCACAAGGGTGCCAAAAAAGCGGTGGATAAACTTATGGCGCGTATTGATGAAATGGTTCAGGAAATGCCGGGCAGTCTTACCGGGGAGGAAAAAATGGCCATTGCCCGGAACAACCTCGAAATAGAAAAGGCTCTTAAAATCAAAAAAGGGAAACCTATGGATGTGGATAAGGCGGACAAACAGAATGCAAATCCCAAACATGTGGAAGAGTATATTTTGGATTCCAAAGGAATATACCGCGATAAAAGGGGAAACAGATACCGGAAGAACAGCGATTACAATAAAAAACGGGATACTCCATACAGTATCAACTGCCAGACTTGCGCACCGGCATACGCTTTACGATTACGTGGATGGGATATTACCGCCAAAGGCAATGTCGCAGGGTCTAAACTTGAATACCTGAGTAATGGACGTGCTTTTGAAGTCTGGAAAAACACCGACGGTACTCCGGCGCAACATATAAGTATAAACAGCTGGCTTGCGCACAAAGGATACCTGAAAATGACCCCTAAAAGGTACATGGAGTATTTCAATGAGGTATGTAAGGAAGAAGGCGTGTATGAATTGTGCATCGGCTGGAAAAGCGGGGGCGGGCATGCTACAATCCTGCAACGGTTCGCAGACGGCGAACTAAGGTACATAGAACCCCAAAGCGACAATTCTGCCGGTTCCGGGATGGAATGGAAAGATGTGAAATATTTATGTGAAATAGGAGCTGCGACTTCCCACAGCTGCAGGGGAGTCCTGAGAATTGACAATAAATTATTCGATGTCTCCTTCCTCGATATTTTCGATACATGAATCGATAACGTCAAGGGATAACGGACCGGTTATTTCGGTCGCGTCTTTACCGTCATACAGATAGACGAAAGGATAACCGGTACAGGAGTCTTCCGGAAACTTGAACACATAGGCTTCCTGGCCTTCATAAATACCAAGGTATTCGAAGGTGTCACCGTATTGCTCAATAAGCGTACGGGCCTCGTTCTTTACTTGTTCCGGTATATTCATAACGCATAAAAGGCATATTGAAAGCCTTGGTTGCAAAGTTATAAATTATTCTTGAATTACTGATGATTATGGACATAAAAGATTTTGCAGAACTGATAAAGCGGAAACGTGACAGACTGGATAGCATGATGCGACGCAAAATGCCGGTCATGGTAGGACGAATGGCCAAAGACCATTTTCAGGACAACTTCCGGCAGGGTGGATTTGTCAATGGCGGTCTTCACCCTTGGCCCAAAGCCAAACGGCTGTCCTCGGGAGGTTCCGATGCCGCCAGCAACTACGGCACGCTGCTCTCCGGCAGGAAGCATCTGTTCAAATCAATCGGATATACACCTGCAGACTACCGGGTAAGGGTATTCAACGAGGTGGTCTATGCACCCATCAACAACTGGGGCGGGGAAATCGATGTCACCGTCACAGACCGCATGAGGCGCTTTGCATGGGCCAAGTTCTACAAGGCTTCGGGAAAAAGGAAAAAAGCCGGCACAGGGCAAAAGAAACGCGTCAAACAACGTTCCAAGCCGAAGGAACTGAATCCGCAGGCACAGTTCTGGAGGAACATGGCGCTTACCCAAAAAAAGAAACTGCACATCCGCATCCCGCAGCGCCAGTTCATGGGCGAAAGCGAAGAATTGAACCGGCGTATCCGGGAAAAGGTGGACCAGGAAATTACCAACATTTTAAACCAATAACGATATGGACGAAATTTTTATCGCAATCATGGAACAGATTGCACAGGAAATGCCGGAACTCTCTCTCATCGACGAGGACTACGGACAATTGGAAATGGGGGCAGAAGAGGACCAGTACCCGGTTACTTTCCCCTGCGTATTGATTGGAAATACAAACTCCGACTGGCACGACCTCGGATACGGGGCACAGAAAAGCGAATCCGCACTGACCGTCCGGCTGGCCATCGATTGTTACGACGATACAAGCTACGCATCCGGCACGTATGACAAGGTGAGGGAAAGGCAGCAGCTGGCCAAGAAATTATACAAGTCGCTGCAGTGTCTGCAATGCACGGACAACGCTTCGCCGCTGGTACGCGAGAAAAGCCGTTCGTATGCCATGCCGCATTACATCAAGGTCTATGAAATGACGTTCTCATTCACACTGCACGATGAATCGGCCATGCCGTCATCTTACGGGGAATAGCTCCAGCTGGGCGGCAGTCAGACGGGGGGCTTTCACCTTGGGAACAGGCTTCAGATTGTAGTCTGTTCCCTCACGTGATTTCCGGCGGATGATGGTCATGATACGTTCCTCGGATATAAAGAATTCGCGCTCCGACAACACTTTTAAAGCATCGTCGAACCGCAACCGCTGTATTTCTGTCCAATAGTAGTAACGGCGGCACAGTGCCTCGTCACGCCGCTTGATCAGTTCTTTATCCCGTCCTTTGCCCATACATTTTATTTCTCTTACAAAAATAACTGATTTCCATCTATTTTAAGAACAAAAGCGCCGCAATTATAACAACTGCAGCGCTTTCTGTTTACAGGGTTAACGGGTTTCGGCTACAAACGGCAGAAACTGGGTTCAATGCGAGTCCATACGCCGTTTTCAGGGTTGCGACGGCTGAAGTAGTAGTTGGTGGCATTGCGCTGCACCACATTGGCTTCCTTGAACAGGCGCATGATGTCTGCGTACTCTTCATCGAACTTGTCTTCCAGTTCGTAAAGCTTTGAAATGCTCTTGTAGTCCAGGTCGCCCATCTTGTTGCGCTCCAGCAGGGTCATGGCCATCTGATACATCGGATCATCAGAACCTTTCTCGCTGTTCTGCATGTAGCGCTTCAAATAGTCAATCAGACGGTCGGCTGCCATGTCGGCTCGTTCATCGAAGCCTTTCACCTTGTTGCTTTTCACCTCCAGACGGAAGTCACCGTCCGTAATGGTGTAGCTACGCTGTTCGTCGCTTTTCACCTGACCGTATTCCTTCATCACCTTGGTAAAGGCATCGGCTTCTTTTTCCAGCCATCCGCGAAAGCCTTTGACATCCTCAACCAGTGAGGTAACTTTCGACTTCACGTCTTGCATAAACTCACCGCGTAATGCCTCGTAAGTTTCACGACGGGCAATGCGGTCTTCTTTCTCTTCTTGCTGCAGCTGGGCCATAAGGGCTGCTCGCTGTTCTTTACTCAGGGACTTGATGTCCACACTTTGGTTGTTCTTTTCCATGTTTAAATCATTTTGAATGTTTATCACTTGTTTTTTATTCTTCCTCACCATCCTGCTTTTCAGGTTCATCATCTATCAGCATGGCTTCCCCATTGGCATACGCCCAGTCGGCCAGTTCGCTGAAAAACTCCGCTGCATCCTGGTTCTCCAGATCGGATGTCGTAAGGGTCACGTCTTTTCTTATGCGCTCAAGCGCTTCATGTGCTTTTTTATCCATATTTGTCTTATTTATCGGTTAAACCTCCTTTTCGTTGGATAGCCCGAAGCTTGATGGCCAGTTGTTCCAGTTCTGCTGTACTAATCTGAACAAAGGGCTTGCCGGCTATCCGGGGGTTGTTGCAGAATTCGTTCACCCGGTTCCAGTCGGTGGTGTCTATACCCAACTGTTGCATCAGTTTCAGACATACGCTGCGTTTCCGTCGCAGTTCCTCGCGAAGTTTCTGCCGCCATTCATCCTGCCCGGTCAGTTTCTCCAAGGCACAGCAGCAGGCTTCATATTCCTTGGAAGTCATTTCACGGAGGCTTTCCGTACGATCCCACGTGTACTGCAGAACGATTTGCTTCTTTAGCCCTTCCCGGTCTCCTGTACAGGGCAGCTTGTTGAACAATGCGTAGAACCGGGCGAAATTGGTTACTTCCTGTGCCATCTTGATTGTATTAGCCAATTAATAATCGAAATCCCTTTTCCGTAATATACATATCCTCACGCTCTATCCACGGTTCTCTCAAATCATCATCTTCTTCTTTGGAATCCGAGAAATTCAAACGAAGGCTGTTTTCAAGGCTGCAATCTATTTGTTCCTCTATGTCAGCAATGCTTACATCTTCAGGAACTGTTCCTCTAAACTTTACAAGTACCGTAATTTCTTTTGCCATAATTCAATTTATCATTTATTGTTTTCTTTCTTCGTTACTTCATATCCCTTGTCTTTTAAATACGTTGCCACATAATCATCATCGCCAAGGTCATTTAGCACATCAAACAGATAGCCTTTTACATACTCCGCAACAGCGTGTGCGGATGCGTATTCAATATTTTCAGAGACAAACTCAACTTTCTTGGTTCTACCCAGTCCACGGAAAACTTTTTCAATATCATTCATAATTCTACAATTTAAAGGTTATTCAAACAATACTTTAATGCCACACGAACTGGCCACGTCAAGTTCCAGTTTAGCTCCCTTGCTCAGTTCCCAGTCCTTCAGCATATAGATATAGTCACAAGTCAGCAACAAGGCAATGTCGGCCCGCATGTGGGCTCTCCAATGGGCTTCATCTGGCAATCCGTTCTTGAAAGGGTTTACAGGATCATAGCCTTGTGCCATCAGTTTCTCCTCGGCACGGCTGAAGGCTTCCTTGCGCTCATTCATATCATAGTGCGCGATGGCTCCGCTGATGTACACTTTTCCGGCACCGGTCGCTTCACCACGTTGAAAAGCCTTGTGTCGTTCCCACCGTTTCGGAACCACCACACTGTAGTTGCACGATTGGCAGCAGCAGCCTTCTTCTTTCACCGGGAACGGATTGTATCCGTAGCCCTCATACTCTTTGCCGCAGATGCAGCACACTTTCTTTTCTTCTTTCTTTTCCATCACTTCAAATCTTTAATGTTTATTTGGCAGGACGGATGCCATACCTGAATATTCCGAGCAAACATCACATCCCTGGTTTCTATCACTACGTGTCCCTTTGTCTTGGCCCTGCGCAGACGGAGGTCGCTTTGTATGTTACGTTCTACCCAATCGTCCACCACGGCCTCCGCTTCCTGTTCTTTCAGGAGTATCTGGTACAGCTTATTCTCCCATTCCATCATTCAAATAATCCTCCATATTATCGTCCTTCAATGTTTTGGCAGCACCTTCTTCCCATATCACGTAGGGCTCACCGGGCCGCTCCATAAAGCGGCTTTTGCACCAGGCTTTGAAACAGCTTACCATGATTTTCACATCGGCATCATATTCCACCTTGCGGGCGCTTCTACCTGCCGGATGAAGCCCCTCGGCATGGCTGATGAAGATAAACAGTTTCTTGGGATGACGTTCCTTGAACTCCTTGTAGGTTTTGTAGTTCAAGCCGCTGTATTGGAAGCTGTCGATAATCACGATTCCGGGACTGCCTCTGCGCCGTAACCGTTCCTCCAATTGCTCCATCGGTTCCCGGTCAAGGATAATCAGCTTCTTTTTCACTTCACCCATCTTGTGCCGTTTCAGGCTCATCTGGAACGACAAACCGGTACTTTCTTCCAAACTGTCATAAATTACGCGTCCGAAGCTACACAGGTACTTGGCCAGCTGCATCACAAAGCTGCTCTTACCGTTTCCGCTGGCTCCCCAAATAATCCACACGCCGCTCTTGGCCGGGTTGCCTATCGAGGTTTGCCAGTCCCCGGAAAACTCGAACCGGGGAATCTTCATGTTCAGCACCTCACCGGGGCTGTAGGCTCTCTTCAGTTTCACGGCTACCTCCTTTCAATTCTTCAATAAGAGTATCGGCAAAATCCACAGCACATTGAATAATATCTTCTTTGGTGAAATGAACTGGCGCTTTATTCATGATAGCAGGAAGTGCATTTTTCGCAACTTCATATCTGCGCTGTTCCCAGTCTATCTCATTCGCTTTTCTCATCTCGCGATGGATACCGATAACAGCATCCATCGCTTGCATTTCTATCTTGCTTATCATGCCTGCACCCTCCTTAATTTTTCGATTTCGGTATAAACTCGCCTCAAGCCGCCTCCGGTGCTGTGAACAATCTTGGCTATGTCAGCCCCGTCCGGGGCATTGATTTTGGCCACGATGGCAGCCTGTGCTTTCAGGAACTTTTCTCGTTCCTGTGCATCATCCGGGGTCACCTTGCTGTAGGAGTCCCCGTAACGGCTAAACATTTCGGTATAGCCCACCTTCTTGCCCTCAATGGCGCGGTTTATTTTCTCCTTCAGTCCGTCAGCCCCCATCATATACCAGCCGCAGCAACGTTCCGTGGCATTCCATAAGGCCTTTAGCTCCAAAAAGGCTTCATACTGCAGGTCGCCGGCTTCATCCAGAATAACCAGGGGAGTATCAATCGTGCGCAGGTAGGCTACCAAGTCCTCATACACGTCGCTGTAGCGTCCGTTGCTGGTCACACCGAATTCCTTGGCAATGTAGCGTATCAGCTTCAACTTGGTCTTCACCTGGCTGCAGTCCACATATACGGCGTGCTTGTGTTGCTTCACATAAGCTTTTGCTGTAAAGGTCTTGCCGATATTGGGCATATCGCACAGGATGGCGCTCAAACCGCTTCCCTGGCACACTTCCAGCTGCTTGCTCACAAACACGTAGGTCGGGGTCTGGGCTGCCAGCCAAGGCATTTCTGTACGCAGTTGCACGCCCAGTCTTCGGGCTATGCCTACCCAGTTGGCATCACTGACCTGCTTTTCATAATTGCCCCGCTTGATGGCATTGTACACGCTGGGGGCTATGCCCAGTGCCGTAGCATGGCGGTTGTCACTGGGATAATTTTCACGGTCGGCGGCTATCGCTGCCACAATACGTTGCTTTACTTCATTTGTTATTTCCATTTGAATGCTGTTTTAAATTCGTTCTAACGTCGTTAATTATATCTTGGCTACTGCATCATGCTCGAAGGCACTGATGTCCATATAGGCTGAGTAATCTTCTTCCTCGGCTTGTGCAGGAAGGGGAACGGCTTCCGCCTGTACCTCTGTTATCAGCTTTGCTTCCTCTTTGGCAAGGATGCCCACACGCTTGATCTTGCCGTCCTTCATCATCTTGTCGAATTGAGCTACATACTTGGACTGTTCGGTATAGGCTGCCTTGTCGTACTCGGTCTGCTCGGCTGTATTCTCATTGTAACGGGCTACGGGCTTGCAGGTGGCGATATATCGTCCGTTCTGGTAGATATATACCTCGTTGATGGTTCCGTCGGCATCGGGCAGATAATAGGCATCTACCTTGTAGTTCCTCGGCTCCAGCTTTTCGATGATTTCCGGGCTGGGCAGTCCGTATTGGTTGTACATCACCGTGCAGTAGGTGTTCTGCCGGATGGTTGTTTCGGTGTGCTGTCCGATGAACCGGTAAAGAACGGCCTTGTCCCAAGGTGCAAGGTTCGGGTTCTGATGGGCGCAAAGCACATCCCAACGGCTCATGCCCGGATAGCGCTTTTGGTTGGGGTGAGGCTGTGCGTTGAAGGTCTCAATGGCGCGTATATCATCGGCTACCAGTTCTTCATAACTATAGGTCTTCACCTTGTAGGTGTTGTTCTTTTCGTCATACACCTTTTCTTCCTTCGGGCGGTTGGCCTCCAGCTTGGCATACCATCGGCCGATACCTACCTGCGTGCGTTTCTCCACACCGTATTTCTTTTCGCGGTTCTTGTGCTCGGCACGTTTTTCACGCGAGTTCCCGGGGTTACACCAGCGGATCAGGGGGAAGACGGTACCGGCTTGCATCAATCCGTCGGCAAAGTCGCTTACCAGGTGGTGTTCCACTTCCAGCTCGGCGGGGATATACATGCCGTTCCGGTCCAGGGTCTGGAACATGTTTCGCATGCAGTCTAAAAATAACTCGGTAGTCTTGTACCGGTTGTAGGCATATCCCACCACAGCACCGCTCACCACATCGTAGGCATAATAGGCTTTCACTCGGTTGCCATCCTTCATTGGGCGCGGCAGGTCGCGGTCGTCAAGAGAAACCTTACTCAAGGAATATTCACCGATGCTGCGCAGATGATAAGGACGGTAGGCATTGTTGAAATCCCACTGGCTCATGTGCAGCTTACCGCGAAGGGCCTTGTTCTTGGGGTTGTTCAGGTAGTTGGCTACTGTGGCCGGGCTCAATACCAGCGGATTTCCATCCTTGTCGGTAAAGTCTGCCGGATTCAACACCTCGCCGGTTTCGGGGTCATATAGCTCCAGTTCTCCTTGCACAAATAGATTGTACTGTTCCCACACGGTGGTATTGAAGGGCTGCTCCGGTTGGGCATCGATGCTCAGCAGCAGGCGTTCAATGTCATAGGTCACTTTCCGGCGGTTCTGGTTCATGAACTTGCGGCTGATAAGGCTTTCATAGCCGTTGGCCTTGAAGTCATTCACACGCTTCTTGAAGCGGTTGGAACTGACAGGCAAGGTATGTCCGAACTCTGCTTGGTAGTAACTGATGGCTCCTGCCAGTTCGCCCCAGTTCACCGGCCCGGCCTTCATGGCCTTTCGCATAAACGTGGCATCCTCCATGGCACGCATCACTGCCTCAATTACCGAAGCGTTTACCGTATATTCTTGGATGTGTTCCGGTGGCAGTGCATCTCCGTTGTCAAAACGGAACCGGGTGTAAAATTCCCGGGCTTTCGCATCGATGTGGTAATGGCTGCCGAGCCAGTTTCTTATTACGTCTTCTTTCATATCTCCGTATTTTAGTTTTATCCTTTCCTGAAACCGTAGGGGCATGGTGGCTATTTCTACCAGTGCATAACTTCCAAGCCCCTTGCCGGGTCGCACTACGTTGATTTCTTTCTTGGCCGCTAATTTCTTGTAATTGGGTACCGACAGGATGGGAGCAAGTTCTTCTTCGGAAAGAGTGGAAGGATGAACACCTTTCAGCGTGCGGCTTCTGCTGTAGTCAGCCTTCCCGTTCACCATCACCGGTCGGTCATCGTAGGTCAGGTCATTGTAGGATATGCACAATATCTTTCCATAATACTCCATTTCATTTCTGTTTATAAGGCGGCTGCCATCTGTTGGATCTCGTGCTGCAGCTGCATGAAATCCGATACAAATTCACATTGGTAGGTTTCAGTCCGTTTTCCGTCCACGTACACATCCACATCATTGGTCTTTCTGTGGACCACGAGTTTTACACGGGGACCGAAAGTGCAGGTCATGGTCTTCTCGCACTCCTCGAAGGTGGTTTCGCAGTTCGGAATGAAGTTCCCGTCAGTCAGTTTGCCGCCTCGCTTCAGGGCAAGAGTGCGTATCCGGCGCGCCTGGTCGCTGTCACGGACAAAATTCAGTGCCTGCCACACAGCCTGACGGCTGCATCCGAATGTCTTCATCAGGAAGGTCTTTGTTTCGTTATCTGTCAAAATCTGCTTTCTCATATCGTTTATCTCTTGATATATTGCTCATTTATAATTCCTCAATCGCTTTCCGCTTGATGTCATCCGAATCATCCGGAAGTATCTCGTAAAGGCGTGTCCCCTTTTTCAGTTCCTCAATCAGCACTTGCATGGCTTCCTCGCACACACAGTTCACATTCTCCAACACCCGGTAGGCATCCGAGTTACTGATCGCATCCTCTGTCATGAACTGTCCGGCCAAATCCATAGCCTGGTCGGCAATGTTCTGTGTATGGGCCGCACTGCTTATCATCGTGCGAAGCTTCTGCTTGAACTGGCGTTCAGCTCTCCCTTGATTGAAATTCTTTGCCATAAATCTAAATTTTAGAGGTTAATATCGTGGGGCGCGGGGAATCGAACCCCGACGGCTTTCTACGCTTTCTCATTTTCGATTTACCAACTCCCCGGCCGTGCCTGCCGCCCCTGCCCGTCTTTCCGGGCTGCCAGGTATCCGGCAATCTATTTGCCTTGTTCTTCTATCATCGAAAGGACAACCTTCCTGTCTTCATCCCAAAGCGGAAGCCCCAATTCGATGGTCCGTTTCACCACTTCCATCTCACCGACCAGCCTTACCGCTTCTTTGCGGAAATCGGTATCGTCATACGCATGCGCCTTGCCAATCAGGAAGTCGGTCAGGTTGTTGATAACTTCCTTTTGACGTTCACATTTCATTTCATAGTTCAACACTCGTACATGAACATCACGGATAATCCGGCTGTCCCCATGTTTCTTGAAATCTTTGCAGAACTCATCCTTATTCATCGAAGTGTTCAGATAAACCGCATGGATGTAATCAAAATCCTCTGCTGTAGGGGTTATCCCCGTCCGTTCCATAAATTCTTGCTGTGTCATAATCCTTATGTTTTTATTTTTCTTCTATATGTATCATGTCCAGTATGTTGTCCGTCGCCATGCTGTTGCAAACAAGGATGGCAGCCTTCACTCCGTTTTCCTTCATCCACCTCTTTGCTTCGGCAATGGCAGATGATTTTTGCCAGCCGTCTGAAATGGCAGCACCCAAATCATTATAGTGCTCATCTGTCAGTTCAAACCAATATCGTTTCATTTTCTTTAATCCTTAAAATTCGCTAATCACACGCCTTTTTTGTATATTTGGCGCGCTGTTTACATCTTAAACACGCTGCAAATATAGGACAAAATTTTAACCCGTCAAAAGATTATGGAGAATATTTCAACTATAAAGGATAGAATTTTAACCTTCTTAGAATCTGAAGGCATTAAAAAGGCTGATTTCTACAGCACGACTGGCATTTCTGATAGTAATTTCAAAGGGAAAAATCTGTCCAGTCAGCTTGGAGGAGATGCTATAGTTAAAGTTTTAACCTCATATCCGAACCTTTCAGCAGACTGGTTGCTTGTTGGAAGGGGTGATATGTTGAAACAGGATTCTAATTCCATTCAAACGAAGTTAGAACCCGAGGACACCAAAGGCGAAACAGCTATACCAGTGCCGGATGGATGCCACGAAGGCATTCCGCTGGTCCCGTTGTCAGCCATGGCAGGTGCCTTTACCAACGAAACATCCGTCATGGAGTACGAATGTGAGCGATATGTCATCCCAGCATTCAAGGGGGCAGACTTCCTCATTCAGATTAAAGGGGATTCTATGCAGCCTACTTACTACTCAGGCGACCTTGTTGCGTGCCAGCGAATGCCACTTAACGACATATTCTTCCAATGGAACAAAGCTTATGTCCTCGATACCGTCCAAGGACCGCTTATCAAGCGCATCATGCCCGGATCCGATGCAGACCATGTGCTGATTGTATCCGATAACTCTAATTACCCACCATTTGAGTTGCATAAGAATCAATTCAATGGTGTGGCCCTGGTTCGTGGACTTGTACGCTTGGAATAAACAGCAGCACTCCCAACAGGAACAATAAGACGCACGCACACACTTTTCAAGGCATTTCCAGGGTATCAGGACGCAAAAACAACTGTAAATCAAATGCTTCGCGCTATATATATAAGGTATATCAATAAAATAAGTGTCGTTTTTCCTATCTGAAAACAGCGAAAAACGGCACTTATTTACATTTGCTACATTCTTTCCTATTTCGGGCGAACCCTCCAAAAAGCGAAAAAGTAACCCTAAAAGTAACCCTAAACTCATCGAAGTAGTAACCCTAAACAGTAACCGTAATAGTAACCCTAAACCCCAAATTACCACCCGTAAGGGCATAAAAAAGGGGAGCCATAAGCCCCCCAATCAGCATTCAAAGAAATAACGCCTACAAGCCTTTCTAACGGCGTTACTATATCGTTCCAATATTGCCCTTACTACCGCCCGAAATGAGCGTAGATTGCTTAATTATAGCCTTTTTCGTGCATATTGTGCCGTTACCAGACAGCCCAGCATGAAGCAGGTAGTTCTTGGTCGCTCCCACTTGATCTGCCGTTAGAACCGTATAAACAGCCGATATACTGCTGAAATACCAGTCTTTCTGCTTCGTTCCATCTATTTTATGCAGCAAATGCACATGAATCACTTTTGCCATACTCGTTTCTATTATGCTGCAAATATACTAAATAATACTTATTTGGAAGAATTTTAAGGAATCATATTTGAAAACAGGCACAAAAAAACGGCCACACAGCCGTTCTTACCATCATATAACAACCCCATCAACCCAACCATAAAACGGGTACACAGCCAGAAATAAAGCCCTTCCAGACCGTTTTTGCCCCATCTGCAAGCCCGATGTAAAGCAATTGCCCGAAGATCCGAAGAAAAGCCCCTCAAACGTAAAGCAGATGTAAGCCCATGTAAAGAGAAAAACCGCTTCGAAATATTCAGCCCATTTTCCCGACCATGCCTAAACCCTTTGGTTTTCAAAACCTTTCGCCCATTTTTCCCGACCATTGAAAAAACCGCTTCGTTCTATGCCCCATATCTGTACTTTTACAACATCGGCACCTGCCTTTTTCATTGCCTCGATGGTACGGACAGCAATATCAAAGCTCTGCAAATGATTACAAGACAGTTCTGCCAAAACCAGCGTTCTGTCCAGTTTATCAAAATTGATTTCTACCATATCTATATCTATGCAAATATACTATATTTAGAATTTGATGAGTTCTCCTTCAGAGTTAGTAAAATACTCCAAGTATCTACGTTTCATACGGGTGCCAAACTGAGGCGAGACATGGGGCAATGGTTCGCCTAACAATTGTTTAATGCGGAGATAAGGCAAATTTACTCCACCTGCTGCAATTACAGATACCGTAGCCGTCAAACGAGGATTAATATCCATTAAAACTGCCGTTCCATCTGCACTGCGCATAAAGTCAAAACCCACATTACCATCCATGTGCATCAAGCGCACCACATCGCTACATATTTTATAAGCTTGCCTGTCATAAGCCAATACGCTTTCCTGTGCAATACTCATAAGGCTAACGACATTTTCACGGCCTACCTGATAGATTACAGTACCCTTATGAGCCAAAAGGTCAACTGTGTATTCATTACCTGGCATGAACTCCACCAACATAAGCTCATCCAGCACATCCACTTCTTTCAAAATACTCAGCATATCATCGTAAGAAGTATAGAAACTGTTGGGCTTCTCATGGGCGAATAGCTGATAACGGGACTTGTTCGCATCAATAATTCTCACACCACGGCTTCCACTGCCATTGACTATTTTTAGGCATACAGGTTTTTGGGGATAACCCATATACTTACACCCTTCAACAAAGTCATTGATTGTATGGACAGGATAATATTCAGGCACCGGTATCCCTGCCTCTGCAAGCATTTGGTATGTCTTAAGCTTGTTATTTGCCACATCTACAGAATTGCTGTTGGAAACCGACAAAGTGACCCCTATCCGCTTGAAATCGTCCCATCGTTTCACCAATGCACTCACTTCCGCCGAAACTCCCGGGAAATAGATATCTACATGTTCTTTCTTGCAAATATCGAGCAATATGTTACAATAATCAGGATGAGTAGCTGCAGGTACTTGATAAAAAGCGTCAACCATATACCTGGCAGAAGGTTCATCAGACATATCCACACCTACTACCCTAATTTTACGTTCTCCATTATTTTTGAAGCAAGCTATGATGCCGGGAATAGATGGTGAGCCACTGGCGGAAATTAATACTGTGAGGTCTTTCATTGCTTCTCTGTTATAAAAGTGTTGAACACATCATCAAAAGTTTCTGCCCGTTTGATTACCTTAATCGTGCCATCTTGCGAATAACACAACATTTGGCAATCCGGTTGGATAAACGGTGGTTTTGATACGATTGAATAGCCCCCCACATTACCAAAGAGCAAAATGTCACTTACAGAAACTGGTTCCTTAAAGTCATGATATAAACAATCTTGTTCCAAACAAGTGTATCCCATAATATCTGTGATTCCCAAACTATAATTCGCATTGACAGAACCTGCAGAATGGACCACTCGATAAGGCACTTCCTTGAACTTGCAAATTTCACCGGCATTGTAATAGCAACTGTCCACGGTTACAAATTGTTTACCTCTAATAGACTTGATATTATCCACACGGGTTGCCAGTGATATAAACTTTGATATGAGGGTAGTACCCGGTTCTGAAAACAGAATAGGTTTCTTTTCTGAACCAGAAAAGAACTGCGCCATAGTTCCAGCCACTACGCGGGCGTAATCATCATAAGTCGGAACATGATCCCCAAACTGAATAGCGAGAGAAGGATCCATTTGTCCGAACATACCACTTCCAACGTCAACGTAGTCTACGGCTCCGTCAAAATAGTTAGAGATGACATCCAATAAACCGTCAATTCTATTTTGCCAAGCCTCTAATCCCCGTGCACGACTTATATGGCAGTGTACACCGCTCAAAACGACATTGCCGCATGCCTTTAGACAATCAATCGTACGTCGGAAAGATTCACTGTCTTTTTCCAGGCCAAAACGTGAAATGTATCCAGCACCAATATCCATGTTAACACGGATACCGACCCTTATAATCTTGTTTGAATGAATGCGGGATATTTCAACGACACGTAAAGCTTCATCCTCACTGTCTATATTAGATATACCCCCATTAAGAATATGCTCCTCCATACAACGGCCTTTACAAGGTCCGTTATAAATAATCTGACTGTCCGGATAGCCCAATCTTTTTGCTAAAGTATATTCCATATCGGACACAACCTCGGCATATCCCCCCATCTGTTTAACTAAATTACATATGTAGGGGGTATAGTTGGTCTTATAAGAGTAAGAAGGAATATAGTTATCGTAAACAGCACGGAAAGAGTCACATAATGATTGGAAGTTTTCACAAAAATCTTTTTCATGAAACAAATAGAATGGGGTTCCATAATCATGGACTAATCTTAGGATTTCACTATCCAATGCACTTTTCGTATCGGGATCCTTGGTATAAAACGGAAAATCTAACAGATATTTATTCATAAAAACAGTTTAAAATTTCAATACGGTTCCCGCCCAACTTAGTCCTACCCCGAATCCGGTCACCATCACGTTCATACCTTCATGTACTAGCCCACAGTCGAGACAATCTTTTAGACCAATCATAACAGTAGAAGATACAGTGTTACCTGTAGTGTCCAGATTCATATAAAACTGGTCTTTGGGCAACACACACACCTTGCGAATAGTATTAAGCATAAACTTATTAGCCTGATGAAAAATGTAATAATTCACCTCTTCCTTACTTAGGTTATTCTTTGTCAAAACATCCTTCATCAAAGCAGGAACAGCTTCAAGTGTAAAGTTAAAGATGGCACCACCATTCATATAGAGGTAATCTTCATAAGCCGTATGCCCTTCGTCATCAGTCATAGAAACACCCGTAGATTGCCTCTGACGCGATGCTCCTGTCTTCACAATCAGATGCTCAGCCCCACTGCCATCAGTACCCATTGAGAATTCACCAATTTCTGCCATCCCCTCAGTAGATACCAAACAAGCAGCTGCGCCATCGCCAAAGATGGAACGGTTGCTCTTATCTGACGGATGCAGATATTTGTTATAAGTTTCAGCGGTCAATAATAATACATTACTAGCAATGCCAGCTGCTATCAGCCCTTTTGCCACTGCCAAACCATAAACACAACCCGAGCAACCTAGATTATAGTCGAACGCACCAATGTTGGTACGCAAACCTAATTTGTGTTGCAAGATACAAGCCGTCGATGGCAGGAAGTAATCCGGACTTTGGGTACAGAGTAACAAAAAATCAATATTCTGCGGGTCGATATGATGCTCACTGAATAATTGGTAGGCAGCCTTTTCGGCCATATCACCAGCTGTTTCGTCTTCAGCAGCCAGATGACGGGAGTTCACACCTACTTTCGCAGCTACTTTATCTATACTCCACTCGGGAAATTCAGAAACTAATTCTTCGTTAGTCACTACCTTAACTGGCAAGTAGTATGAAATCGCCTTAATATATGCCTTCATAATTATAATCTATTACAAATTACTCTCCCCCCCCGTCAAATCGACATTCGTTCCTGTCATCCATGCAGATGCCTCGGACAGCAGATAAATGGCAAGATTTGCCACATCCTCGGGTTGGCCGTAACGTTTTAAAGGATATTGCTGTTCAGCTTCTTGCAAGTCCTCTTTAGTTAGTCCTCCTTTTAGAATCAAATCTGTCCACACCATAGCAGGACAGATGCAATTCACACGAATCTGCCGGGAGGCCAATTCAAGTGCCAAACATTTGGCATAGGAAATGAGCGCACCTTTTGATGCACTATAGATAGCATTGCCAATACTGGGTGAAAAAGCTGCACGCGAAGCTATGAACACAATGGAAGATGCTTTTTTTATTTTCTTGGCACGAAGTAACTCAGCTTGCAGTAAAGCGATAGACTTGAAATTAATATCCATCACCTCGTCCACATCGTTTTCGGTAATAAGTTTGCAAAGCTGACGTTGGCCGATACCCGCAGCATAGACCACTCCGTCCAAAGCAGGTAACTGGTTCACCAATATTTGTCGTTCTCCAATAAGAGCAAGGTCAACTATGATTGATTTATGTCCATTACCAACTAAAGCCTCTGCAGTAGCGGCAAGCCTTTCTTCATTACGCCCTGTAAGCACAATCGTAGCACCCATTTTAGCACAAGCTTCGGCTATGCCACGCCCAATACCAGAAGAAGCTCCAGTCACCAAAATGGTTTTTCCTGAAAGAGAGAAAGGGTTAAATACTTCTGTCATTATCATTTAGCAGCCACTAAATTAAACAGCTCTTCCACTGTGTTGCAAGAACGAATTTCCTTGCCTGTGAGTGTCTTACCATATTCTGTTTTTACAAAAGCTATTATAGCCATAGCAGTCAATGAAGACCATTCATCTAATTCTTGAAATTGCGTATTAGCCTGAATTTCTGATGCGTCTGTGTCATCGAACTGATTAACAAAGCCATTAATGAAGTTTTCTATTTTCATTTTTTACAAATTTTATATATTCCACAATCGTTTTTTCGTAGTTTGAATCAAAATCTTCAGGTGTAAGACTATCACACACATAATAAAGTTTCTTCATACTGCAAATTGATTCTATTGTTTTAGAGGAAGTAAACTGACAGCCTAAAAAAACATCAATTAAATAGGCTTGTACATTATCCGCATCGACCGAACCGTAGAATCGTTTAAACTGTAATATATGAAAGTAAAAATAGAAACACTCTTTTACAAAAGAAAACCCATCGCCATAAGTTCCAGGGATTGCATAATAGCCTAATTCACCACAATCCTCATCTTTTTTTATTGATGTAACATATGTAACACCAATGGGATCACCATCAGGATCGTAAACTAACCAATAATAAGCATCAGCTCTATTGTGAAGGCTTGCTACATAAGCCAAATGATTATCCAATGGAATAATCTCATTGGAATACATCCATTTCCTTACATCAACATGATTACGCCAAAAAAGAATTTTCTTTAACGTGTCCATATCTAAATTGATAAAGTTACGAAACCTGTAACCATGCGAACTATAATCTACATTTCTATCTATTTCTATCATTCATAAAAAACATTATTCAAAAATATTCTTTGTGACAGTGTCTTTGTACCTTTCACTTCTACTATTAATCCAAATAATTTACCTCTCCCATACCTAATAAAATAATAAATCTAAATCTTAAGAACGTACATTCCTAAGGTAATAACCGTCTTGTAAGTTATGAAATAGCTGGCAATAGTTTTGACGAATGTCTTTCCCTATAGATGCGCAAGGAACCGTTGATGCATTAAGAGCATCCATATCTATATAGGGGTGCTCCACATTACCCAAACCGATTACCCATCCTTTAGCAGTGACAAGATTATAGAAATCCATCTGATTATCTACAAACCACCCTGCCGCTACTTTTGTATTACAAAACAAAGCCTCAATGCACACTGTACTTGCTGAACAAATAACGAGATCTGACTGCCTAAACAAATCAGCCATTTGTTCAGCTGAAAGGCCTGAACAATATGTAAGGCGTCTATCTTGTGATATAGGGTGGATTGGTTTATAGGCATCACCTACAACTGCGGTTATTGATTTAACATTTTTGCTCTCAAGAAGATTACTTGCATAGTAACCGGTTGCATCAAAATCATCACAACCGCCAAATGTAATAGTAACTTTTTCTATACTCCCTATAGTATGACAACGTTGTTCTTTTACAGCTTCGATAAACGGATGACGGAGCAACGCCCAATCAACCCCCAAACAGAGTTTGGTATAGGGCTCTACATCAAACAAGGATTCATCCGTTAACCCATGGTTTATCACAACATCAGCCACATAATGCTTGTCGTGCATATCATCCACACACACCAGACAGCATCCCTTTTCTTTAATGGTACGCTGGTAATCAGTAGTAAAGAAATAGTTGTCAAGTACCACAATTTCGTCACCTTGCAAAAGGGAAAGGAACTCATCATAATGTGATTCTTCCTGTAAGGGGATGAAAGGACATACCTTCTCCATCTCACTCACCTGATAAGGGGTAGGATGGCAAGTAAAGAAGGTACAATCAAAATCGTCCTTCAGCATATCGGCCAAAGCCAGAGTACGAATAAAGTGACCGTAGCCGATGGCAGCACTTGCATCGGCACGGAGATAGATTTTCTGCATTACATCATTTATGAAGCAACTCATACTTCATCTCTGCCAATGCCCAGTCAGTCTGTGTATCAAGGTCCTGCACTTCAAGTTCGGAAAGTACCAACCCGGCTGTATTCTCACCCCAAAAAGTCCGGCTCTCCACAAAGGGAGCAGTGCGAGAGAAATAGAACTGACCGGCATCGTGATAAATCGGTTCTAAATCTTGGGAACGTGCATTTTTGTATTCGGGATAAACCATACTAATTTTTCCATCCACGATGTGAAGGCTGCGCTGTATAGGATAGGAATAAGCCACACAAGTGAAAACGGAATCTATCTCCGAATTCATTTTTCCGTATGCTTCCCGGAGTCTTTCGGGAGTGACAAAAGGAGCCGTTGAGTAAATGCAACAAACCGTTTCAAACTCCCTGCCTTGCTCTTTATACTTCCTCAGTACTTCAAGAATTACATCATCAGTACCGGCATAGTCATTTGACATCTCGGCACTCCGCATAAAAGGAACTTTGGCACCATATTTACAAGCTATTCCGGCAATCTCCTCATCATCGGTAGAAACCATCACCTCCTCAAAAAGACCGCTTTGTAAAGCTGCCTCTATGGAATATGCAATGATAGGTTTACCCATAAAGGGCTTGATATTCTTACGCGGAATACGTTTACTGCCGCCACGTGCAGGAATGATTGCTATATTTTTCATTTCTCTACAAATTCTATAACCTTTTCAATCACATACTCCTGTTCCTCGTCCGTCAACGTGGGATACATCGGAAGACTCAGACAATGTTCGTAATACTCTTCTACTATAGGTAAATCGCCTTTCCTATTTCCCCACTGCTGATAGTAAGGCATCAGATGAAGCGGAGCATAATGAACCTGCGCATAGACATTGTTCTCGTGCAGATAATTATAAAGGCCCAAGCGGTCAGCTACTTGAATGATATAAAGGTGATAAGCATGATAGACATCGGCAGCATTGAACGGAGTCTTGATACCATCTATTCCGGAAAACGCTTCATTATAGCGTCTTACGATTTCATGGCGGCGTTCAAGACCTGCTTTCGCACGCTCCAGCTGAGAAATACCCAAGGCAGCCTGAAAATCAGTCAGACGGTAATTATACCCTAACTCCTGCATCTCGTAATACCAGCCACCATGATGCTCGTGCAATAAAGCAGGGTCTTTCGTAATGCCATGCGTACGGTAAAGACAAAGCTTGTCATAGAGCTCCTTGCTGTTGGTGGTCACCATGCCTCCCTCACCCGTAGCGATATGTTTCACGGGATGGAAAGAGAATACGGCACAGTCGGCAAAACAACCGTTACCACAATGTTGTTTCTTGCCTTTACTGTCCATGAAATAGCCGCCGGGAGCATGGCAGGCATCCTCGATAATCCACAAACCGTACTCGTCGGCAAGCTTTCTGAACTCTTCCAGATCCAAAGGATAGCCTGCAAAATCAACCGGAACAATACCTTTGTAAGTACCGCGAGGAGAAGCTTTAAGCATAGCTTCGAGTTTACGGATATCCATGAGGTAAGTATCCTTGTCAATATCACAGAATACCACCTCGCCGCCACAATAGCGAATGCAGTTGGCACTGGCAGCAAAGGTCATGGGAGTGACAATCACCTTGTCACCCGGCTTTACATTCAGTGCGGTAGCTGCAAGATGAAGCCCCGAAGTAGCATTGTTCACCGCTACGGCATATTGTGCACCTACATATTCGGCAAATTTCGTTTCAAATTCCCTGATTTTGGGACCTTGTGTCAGGTAATCGCTTTTCAGGGTATCGATGACTGCCCGGATGTCCTCATCTGTGATATGCTGACGACCGTATGGAATAGGCTTGCTTATCATTTCACCTCGAAATTAGGGTCAACGTATTTCTTGATATTCTCGCGCATAGTCTCTACTGTCTCCCACTCCGTATTGTTGTCACTGCTGTAGTAGAAACCGTCGGGAACGGGTACTGCATTGTGATGTCTGATGAACTCTTCGCGACTGTGCTTGAAAGATACGGAAGGAAGAATGACATAATATCTGCCCAAATCGATTGTATCAAGAGCATCGGTTACAGTAATCATCTCCTCGTGCAGTTTCTCTCCCGGACGGATGCCCACTTCCACCTGCGGCAGATTGGGTGCAATGGCGGTAGCCACGTCCTGGATATGATAGGAAGGAATCTTAGGAATAAAGATTTCACCACCCAGGTGATGTCCGATGGCATACATGACCAAAGCGACACCGGCTTCCAGTGAAATGTTGAAACGGGTCATGCGCATATCGGTTATGGGAAGTTCCTTCGCCCCGTTGTCACGCTTGTTGATAAAGAAAGGGATTACGGAACCGCGGGAACCCATCACATTGCCATAACGGACTACGGAGAACCTGATATCCTTGGAACCGCTGATATTGTTGGCGGCAGTAAACAGCTTGTCGGAAGTGAGCTTGGTGGCGCCATAAAGATTAATGGGGGCACAAGCCTTGTCTGTAGAAAGGGCCACCACATGCTGTACACCGGTGGCAAGAGCAGCCTTTATCACATTCTGCGCACCGTGTACATTGGTTTTGATGCACTCTTCGGGATTGTATTCAGCGGTATCCACCTGCTTGATGGCGGCTGCATGGATAATCACGTCCACTCCTTCGCAAGCCCGCGTCAGGCGTTCGAGGTCACGGACATCACCGATAAAGAAACGCAGTTGCGGATACTTATGACCGGGATATTTCTGTTTCAGCTCAAATTGCTTCAGCTCATCGCGGGAGTAAATAATAATTTTCTTTACTTGCGGATAATCACGGAGAATGGTTTCCACAAACTTCTTTCCGAAGGAACCCGTTCCTCCGGTAATCAATACGGATTTATTGTTAAGCATTATATGAAAAGTTTTATTCATCGATATATTCCCATGGATAGGGATTGTCTGTCACATTCTGAAATTCATCAACCGCTTCCTGCTGTTCGGGAGTAAGTGATAAGGAATCCCAGGAGGCGATGATGGAACGGCCTTCGTCGGCCAAAGACTCGTCGAACACTTCACCGTAGCAGGCGGTAAGCAGACGGAGCTTCAGTAAGGAAGCGGGAAGGGCGTCGAGCACATCCCAACAACAGTCCAGCACTTCCTGGACATGCTGCAGCTTTTCGCCATGGTCCACAAAAGAGGCGCTGTAACCCATAAGAAGGGCAAGACAGACATTTGCCTGCTCTTCGATGGTAGTGCCTTTTACACCCGACCGGTATAAAGCCATGGTAAGACGGTAGACCTCACCGTTCCGCCGTGACAAGTCATCGCTATAGACGGGACTGCCGTCCATACCCAAATACATCAGTTCGTGCGCAGCACGCTGAAGAGTGATTGCTTCTTCGGAAAGAGACATAAGCAATTATAGAATTAAGAATTAAAAATTAAAGTTCAGCCGATTACTTCTATAAGATCGGGATGGATAGTGGCCATGGCAACAGCTATGACACCTTGTATTTCGATAACCACGCGACGGTCACGTGCGCCTTTCACCTTCAGAAACACACCCTCTTGCCCCTCAAATTCACCGCCGGTAATCCGGACTTTGGTGCCTTTGGACAAGTTCAATTCATCCGGTTGAAAATAAAGAAGATGATCATCGTAAGTGCCGGATACGGCAATGAAACGCTGCATCTGACCGTCTGGGACAATAATCTTCTGCCCACTGCGGGTATCGGTGATATATTGCAGATAAGTGACTTGAGATTTTACACGCTGCACATCGGAAGGACGGGCATGGACAAAAAGCAGATTATGAACGACCGGAACCAGAGCACGGACTTTTTTCCCTTTTTTTATACATATCTTGTATTGCATAGGAATGAAACAGCCCAAATTTTCTTTCTTGAGCAGATGCATGGCATCTGGTTCTCTGCGGTAGGTGGCACGCATAGCATACCAGATTTCGACCTCTTTCTCTATTCCCATTTTTATGCTTTTGTTCAGACAAGGGTGTTCTCCTGGGGCTTTGAACCTCTTGCATACACTTGAAATTCAATTACTTGCGGACACTTTATGTAGAATACGACAAGCTTTATGCCCTTCTTGTCAACAGATTTTTTGCAGTCATTCATTACCTGTCAGGTAAAATGCTGTAAACGAATCTATTGCAAGCAAAAAGCGTTCAATAGACGTTCGTTTTTTGAACGTCAATATTTAAGAAAACTAAAGAGGGAAGATTACTTAAAAATTAGTAAAAGGAAGAAGTTAGAGAAATACAATGCAATAGGCTTACTGACAAAGTATTATACTCACTAAAAAGAAATTTATAGAATATTTTTATTAAACATTTTGCGAGATTCAAAAATACACGTTATCTTTGCGTTCATTAAACGAACGTTTAAAAAACACCTTTTCCAAACGAAATATTCCACTGTATAACAAATAATTACATTGAAATAAAAAATATCGTGTTTATAGAAATCAGATTCCTACAAACACGATATCAATTAAAAAAGAAATTACTATTCTCAGAAGTTAAAGATACCCAATTCCGGGAAAGTAGCCTCTTGCACTGCAAAACAGATTCCGAAGCAAGCCGCACTTACAATCCAAAGAATAACCAGCGTCCACTTCAAACCGGAATTCATCGGCTGCCATTTGAATATCTGACTGAAGATGGCCCATACAAGACTGACCAAAGGAATTCCTACCAGCAAGATTCCTGCAATGTACATCACAATGGCAGACAACGGAGAAGTAGGCAGTACCACATCAGCCATCGGGAAAAAGGAAATGAGAGCCGCACCGCCACCAACAGCCACCGCTATCGCAGCAAACAACAACGCCACAAATACCACTCCAAATACAAACAGTACCGGACTGCAGATAATGGCAAATATCACCAGACAGATTTTCAAGAACCAGCCGACAATCATCACCAATGCATCTCCCAACTTCTGCAAGAAAGTACGGGGTTTGTCCGACCTCATATAATCATTCACCCCATTGGCAACCTTCTCAAAACCGTCCGTCACCGTCTTTCCGATATTCTCTACCGTAACGGCCTCGCCACGCATACTCAACTTCTCGGCTGCTGTGCGGGCTT
The DNA here is from genome assembly GCF_004328515.1 of Bacteroides sp. A1C1. NCBI lineage: Bacteria > Pseudomonadati > Bacteroidota > Bacteroidia > Bacteroidales > Bacteroidaceae > Bacteroides > Bacteroides sp. A1C1. The sequence continues at coordinate 4,130,235 of NZ_CP036491.1, read as the reverse complement.
CCGGTATAACCAGCCAACACACGATATAGACCGGTATCAATGTCCCTACCCCACAAATCAAGATGACAAGCAGTAACAGTCGAAGTAAAGTTACATCCCATCCCAGGTAGGCAGCCATTCCACTGATGACACCACCCAGCATTTTGTCATCCGGATTGCGGTATAGACGACGGCGTGTAGTGCCATAAGCGGTATTGCTGTTCCAAGCACCGGCACCATAGCCGCCCCCGGCACTCGTGCTGCCGGAATCGGCACTAGCACTCTCTCCTTCTGCCTCCATATCTTCCGGCTTTCCCATGCGGGCAATCACCTCTTCCACGTCGGCTATCGTGATTACTTGTGAACCGGCCGACAATTTCTCGGCAAAGAGTTCGGAAATACGGCGTTCAATATCATCTACAATCTCGTCGGCACCGGCTTCCTTGCGGAAGTGCATCTTGAGATTACTCAAATAATTATCCAAAAGACGGTATGCGTCATCATCAATATTGAAAACGGTTCCACCTAAATTTACAGTTAATGTCTTTTTCATAACACATTATTTATTTACAATTTTACTATTTACGATTTACCATCCGGCGAATTACGGTATATTCTCTTCGGCTATTTCAAGAATTGCTGATGTGATTCACCGTCTCGTTCAACTCTTTCCAGGATGTTTCCAGTTCACCGAGAAAGACTTCTCCTTTTTCCGTCAACCGGTAATATTTACGGGGAGGCCCTTGTGTAGACTCAATCCATTCATACCCCAAAAGGTCGTCGTTCTTCAAACGGGTGAGCAACGGATAAAGTGTACCTTCCACCACAATCAGTCTGGCTTCTTTCAACTTCTGAATGATATCCGAAGCATAAGCCGGCTCTTTGTGAAGCAGCAGCATGATGCAATATTCAAGCATGCCCTTGCGCATTTGCGACTTTACATTGTTTACATCCATAATGGTATTTACTATTTGACAATTTACTATTTGGCTGCGCAATAGAGTAATGAGTGTCCTTATTAATTCTATTGTTGTTCCTTGTATGGCACAAATATATGTATTATACCAGTACCTTGTATTACAAAGTACTTTATATTAAACATTATTAACAAGAAAAGTAGTTCACGCTACTCTATAACATCAGTAACGTGAACAGAGAGGAAGAGGGATATTTACCGATGGATAACAATTTTATCCAATATACCGGTCAGACTCGCAATTGCTACTCCGTAGTTGGTTATGGGGATGTGCTGTGCGCAAGCATGGGCTATACGATTGAGAACGTACTTCCGGTTGAACATGCAAGCGCCGCAATGGATAATTAAATCATATCGGGACAAGTCTCTGGGAAAGTCATTTCCAGAGACAAAGTCTATCTGCAATTCCTCGCCGATGCGCTTTCGTAGCAGGCGGGGAATTTTGACGGTGCCGATGTCCTCGGTCAGCGGAGCATGGGTGCAAGCTTCGGCTATCAGTACACGCGATTGGGGTGTCAGGCTATGAATAGCGGCAGCTCCCTCTACAAAGGCATTGATGTCTCCTTTGTAACCGGCAAAAAGAACCGAGAAGGAAGTAAGACTACTTTCGGCAGGCTTTTGTTGATAGACGATGGGGAATACTTGTGAATCGGTGATTATCAGCTTAGGCGGACGGACAAGGGCTTGCAGGGAGGCTTGCAGCTTGTCGGTGGTGCAGCTCATCACTAAGCACTTTTTATCCAACAGTTCGCGGATGGTCTGCACTTGCGGAAGAATGAGACGACCTTTGGGGGCTTGTATATCCTGGGGCATCACCAGCAGGACGACATCTCCTTCACTTACCAAATTGCCCGTGATAGTCTGCTCACCAAAATTCTCGGGAAGCTTTTCGAGGATAGTATCGAAAATACCTTGAATACCGGTACCCTCTTTGGCACTGACCACAACGGGAGCCTGCCCGCACTCCTTTTCAATCCGAAGAACCACGGAAGCGGTGTCTTGACGGGAATCGGCTTTATTCAGTATCAGTATCACGGGGATTTCGCGCGCAGCCAGTAGCTTTAGCCATTGCTGTTCCAGCGTTCCGTCAGCTTCATAAAGCAAGAGGGCGATGTCTGCTTTCTCCACCGTCTTTAAGGTACGCTCCACGCGCATACCGCCCAGTTCGCCTTCGTCGTCATCAAAACCGGGGGTATCGATAAAGAGGCACGGGCCCAAAGGATATACTTCCATGGCTTTGGTCACGGGGTCGGTAGTAGTGCCGGGCGTTGCGGATACCAATGCCGTGTCTTGCCCGGTCAAGGCATTGACAAGGCTGGACTTTCCGCTGTTCCGTCGTCCAAAGACGGCAATGTGCAGGCGGTTGGAACGAGGTGTATTATTCATAAATCCGAAATCTAAAATCTAAAGTCTCTTTTCCCCTCCCCTATCTCCTGAAGATTACGTTCGGCTATCGCCCGTATCTTGGGGTTCGGGATATGCTCCATCTCCTCACGAATCAGCTGTATGCCCTTCTCCTTGGTTTCGGAGGAGGCATAGTCCTCCAGATATTCTTTTAATGTCATCAGTGCATTGGGCTGGCAGCAGTTTGCTATCTGTCCGCGCTTAACGAGCGACATGAAGCGGTCTCCGGTACGTCCCTCGCGATAGCAGGCGGTGCAGAAGCTGGGGATATGTCCCAGATCGAGCAGCCAGCTCACCACTTCATCCAGCGTGCGCCGATCGCTCACATCGAATTGGGAGGAATCTTCCTCTTTGGCTTCCGGCACGGCATAGCCTCCCACGCTGGTGCGCGAACCGCCGCTTATCTGCGAAACGCCCAGTTCGAGCACCCGACGGCGTACGGCTTCCGACTCACGGGTGGAAATAATCATTCCCGTATAAGGCACCGCAATGCGGGTAACCGCCACAATACGGCAGAACATCTCATCCGAGATGGCATCGGGAAAATCCTCGGTCGAAATATCATCTGCCGGACAGATGCGCGGCACGCTGATGGTATGCGGACCCACGCCAAAGGTAGCTTCCAGATGTTCGGCATGCATCAGCAGTCCTACAAAGTCATAGCGATAGGTATTCAGACCGAACAATACACCGATACCTACATCGTCGATGCCACCCTCCATAGCGCGGTCCATCGCTTCGGTGTGGTAGGCATAATTACTTTTCGGTCCCGTGGGATGCAAGGCTTCGTAATGCTCTTTGCTGTAAGTCTCCTGAAAAAGGATATAAGTGCCGATACCTGCCTCTTTCAGCAACCGATAGTTTTCCACTGTAGTGGCGGCTATGTTGACATTCACCCGGCGGATGGCCCCGTTCTTGTGATGGATGCTGTAGATGGTGCGGATAGACTCTAAGATATAGTCGATAGGGTTGTTTCGAGGGTCTTCTCCGGCTTCCAGCGCCAGGCGTTTATGCCCCATGTCCTGCAAGGCGATAACCTCGCGGCGTATCTCCTCTTGCGAGAGTTTCTTGCGGGGGATGGTACGGTTCTTGGCATGATACGGGCAATAGACGCAACCGTTCACGCAATAGTTGGAAAGGTAAAGCGGGGCAAACATCACAATGCGGTTGCCATAGAATTTCCGTTTGATTTCACGTGCCAGATGATAGATGCGCTGCACCAGTTCCGGCTCGTCACATTCCAGCAGCAGGGCCGCCTCCCGATGGGAAAGCCCCTGGCACAAAGCAGCCTTGTCAATCAAACTTTCAATGAGCGGACGGTTGTTGCGGTTTGCCTGCGCATACTCCAATGTATCCAATATCTCCTGGTGATTGATGAATTCTTCTGCTTGTCTTGACTTTATGTTATACACTTCGTAAATTGATAATTGGTAATTAAAATAAAGAATGAAGATTTGAAAATTATCAATTATCAACGGTCAATTCTCCATTCTCATAATCTCCTCTCTCTCTTGATACCTCGTAGCCTATCCCTTTCAGTTGTTCCTCCAATTTTAGCAAACCTTCTGCCGCTTCGGCACCCGCAGAAGCTTTGTTATCATAGAGGGAGTACTTCGCCCGCTGATGAGAAGGCGAAAGATTAGGCATCACGACATTGGCGCCAGCCAATATTCCCCGTTCCCGTCCGTCCGGAGCAAGTGTGGCCAGGGCAGTGGTAGCAGGTATCAGTGCCGCGGGATGCATCAACCGGAAGATAGAAAGCAACTTCAACGTCAACTCCATATCTCCCGGCGGAAAAGAGGAAAACGGAGTATCGTGATGCGGAAGAAAAGGTCCCATGCCTATCATCTCCGGCTGAAACCGTTCGATGAAGAGAATGTCTTCTACCAAATGGTCCACCGTCTGGTAAGGACTGCCCACCATGATTCCGGTTCCCACTTGATAGCCTATCTCTTTCAGCCAGTCCAAGCATTGCAACCGATGGGAAAGGGACATCTCCGCAGGATGAAGCCGGTGATAATGCCCTTCGTTGCAGGTTTCGTGCCGCAACAGATAGCGGTTGGCACCTGCCAGGAAGAAACGTTCGTAGGCTTCCCGCGATTTCTCGCCCAAGGATAAGGTAATGGCACAATCCGGGAAGGATTGCCGGATAGCGGCAACTGCCTCCACCATCCCCTCATCCTTCACCGCCGGCGCTTCGCCCCCTTGCAGCACAAAGGTACGGAAGCCCAACCGATAGCCTTCATGGCAACACGAAAGAATCTCCTCCTGCGTCAGCTCATAACGGGTTATGTTCCGGTTCTCCTTCCGTATGCCGCAATAGTAGCAGTTATTGCGGCAACGGTTGGTTATCTCAATCAGTCCGCGAATGAAGATTTTATTGCCAAAGCGGGCAAGCGCTTCTTCCCGAGCAAGCTCCTGCAGGTAGGCTGCAAGTTCTGTGTCCCGGCAAAGAAGCATGGCTTTATACTCTTCGGCATCCAGCCTGCGGTTGCTCCGCAGTTTGTCAATCAAATGCTTCATATAAACGGACAAAGGGCTAATACGTCTCTTTCCTCTTTGCCAACTCCTGCGTCAGCTGGCGCTTTCCGGCAGTTATTTCATTGTGCGAACATGGCCCGGTAATACAACCGCCCTCGCAAGCCATCACTTCAATAAATTGCCCCGGAGCCTTGCCCGACTTGGCGTAAGCACGCAACGCACCGATAGCCTTCTTATCCAGATTAGCCACTTGTACGGCATTGATTTTATCTGCCTCTTCCTTCAGATAGGCTTTCACGGCACCCATCACGCCTCCTGCCTGCGCAAAACCATGCGCCTCGCGCACGGAAGTGAAACTCATGGAATAGGGCTTTGCCTGCTCCATCTGAATATCCAGCCCGGCAAGCACGGAAGCCACCTCCTCGAAAGTCATGATAAAGTCCACCGCCTCGTCGCGCTGCGCCTCTTTGCGCTTGGCAACGCAAGGACCTATGAAGACCACCTTCGCATCCGGATACTTCTCTTTAGCAATGCGGGCAGCATAATACATTGGCGAACCGGTGCCCGACACGTAAGGCTTCATGGCAGGAATATGCTTGTTCACCAACTCTATATAAGACGGACAACAGGAAGTCGTCATAAACTTCTGACCCTCCTCCAGCTTCTCAATCAGCTCGTGCGCCTCGTTGCTGACGGTATCCATCGCACCCTGAGCCACCTCAATGACATCCGTAAAACCGACTTGTTTCAATGCGCCATATACTTGTTCAATAGTCGTCTTGAACTGCCCCAGGATGGACGGAGCCACGATAGCCACCACCTGCTCACCCTTGCGGATTCTGTGCAACACGTCGAACACCTGCGATATTTCGAAAATTGCTCCGAATGGACATGCATTGAGACACTTTCCGCAATAGATACATTTGCTTTCGTCAATATGCTCTATCCCCTTCTCATCCTTACTGATGGCTTTCACGGGACAAGCTTCCTCACAAGGTACGGGAATATAAACAATGGCATGGTAGGGACAACTCTTATGGCAGATGCCGCAACTGATACATGCATCATGGTCAATCCATGCCTGACCGCTCTCCTTGACATGCACTGCCTTCTTGGGACAATTCACCTGGCAACTGCGTGCCGTACATCCGCGGCAGAGGTTCGTAATCTCGTAGTTAATCTGCACACATGCCGAACAAGCTTCGTCAATCACACACATGATGTTGTCTTTCGGCCTGCCATTTTCCGCTCTGTCCAGTGCACGGGCAGCGTACTCCGACAAGGGGGTCAGCTCATCCGTCTCGTCCTCCATATCGAGTCCCAGAAGCGGCAATGACTTGTACTTCCACACCGCGCGCTCTTTGTGCACACAGCAGCGTCCCGCGTGCTTGGACCTCTTCGGACTCAGCTCGATGGGCAGCCGGTCTATTTTATCCACAAGTTCGTTGTTATTCCACAGCTTTACCAGTTCCTTCAGTAATCTGTGGCGGACAATCATAATGTTGCTCGTAAATGCCATAATTTTTAAAATCAAAATTAGTTAGTTCGGTAACGGTCTGCAAAGATAACGATTGTTTCACAAAAAAGGCTTAACTTTACACCCCAAACAGTATAAATACAACCGATATGTTTACCATAAGAAAAGCAACGACAGCAGACTGCGCACTGATTCAGAAACTTGCGCAGCAAATATTCCCCGTCACGTATAAGGATATCCTTACTCCCGAACAGACCGACTACATGATGGAATGGATGTATTCATTGGACAATATCCGCAAGCAAATGGAAGAGGAAGGCCACGTCTACTTCCTGGCCTACGAAGAATGTGAAGCGGCGGGCTATGTGTCCGTACAGCAGCAAGGAGAAGATTTATTCCACCTGCAAAAGATTTATGTGCTCCCCTATTACCAGGGTGCACATTGCGGCAGTTTCCTCTTTCGAGAAGCCATCAAGTACATCAAGGAAGTACATCCCGGCCCTTGTCTGATGGAATTGAATGTAAACCGCAACAACAAGGCACTGCAGTTTTACGAACATATGGGAATGCGAAAACTCCGTGAAGGGGATTTCCCGATAGGAAACGGATATTACATGAATGACTACATCATGGGACTGGAAATCTGAGTCCCGGCATTAAAAGCCCTCCAAAAACTAAAGGCTGCGCAGTTCATTACGAACATTGCGCAGCCTTTAGTTTTATCTTTCGTTTCCGATTACTTCGCCACCTTTTCAAGCCATTTCAGCATGAACAGCATGGTGAACATGGAAATGCAGCACGCTACTACAAATACCGTCCACGTCATCCAGATAGGAATACTTTCGTAGAGGATAGCACCGATAACGAGCAACTGATTACCAATGGCAGTAGCACCGAGCCAACCGCCCTGCATGATACCCTGATATTTGGGAGGAGCCACCTTGGATACGAATGAAATGCCCAACGGAGAAATGTACAACTCGGCAACAGTCAATATCAGATAGGTAACCATCAGCAACAGCGGAGTCACCTTCACCGGAGAGGTACCCAAAGCGATAATATCCTTGTGCATCGGCAAGTTGCTTACATAAGAACCGATAGCCATTATAAGGAAGCCAGTGGCAGCAATACCCATACCGATGGCAATCTTCCGCGGAGTGGAAGGCTCTTTACCCTTGGCACGCTGTGCTGCAAAGACAGCCATGATGACCGGAGTGAGAGACACAACGAAAATCGGGTTCAAAGACTGGAACAGCTCAGCTGAAATAGCCATGCCGAACAAATTCAAATCTGTATATTCCTTGGCAAAATAAGTCAGTGTCAATCCATTCTGATGGAACGAGAACCAGAAGAAAATTACCACACCGAATACGGCAAACAATGCATACATGCGCTGTCTTACCTCTTGTGCATTCATCTCCACTGCAGTGGCATCGCCCGCTTTTGCAGCAACCTTCTTGCTGGGATCGGGGAATTTCTTTCTGTTGATGACGAAAATTACCAAAGAGAGAACCATAGCCAGGATAGCTACACCGAATGCATAATGGAAACCAGTGGTGAACACGTTCAGATATTCATTGGCAAATACCGTCATATCCGTTACGGGTGTTCCGGAAATAGTGGCTTTGGCTGCCAATGCGCTATAAGTGTCCACAGCCTCGGGAGTCAGCGTTCCTGCCAGATGTCCGTGGCAAAGGGCAGGCAGGTCGGCATCATAATTGTAGCCGAATGTGGACAACCACCAGTTACGCACGCCTACTGCGGCAAACGGGGCAAAGATGGCACCTACATTGATGAACATATAGAATAAGGAGAAACCGGAATCGCGCATGCTGGAGTACTGAGGATTGTCGTACATCTGCCCTACGAGCGCTTGAAGATTTCCCTTGAAAAGACCATTTCCGAAAGCAATGACAAACAAGGCTGCACAAGTAATCACCAGAAACAAGGTCTTATTGGCAACCGGTGTAGGAGACGGGATGGCCAGCATCAAGTAACCTACCGCCATCAAAACAATACCGGCAAAGATGGTACCTTTGTAATTACGGGTTCTGTCGGCAATAATACCACCTATCAATGCTAGAATGTAAATAGAAAAATAAAATGTTGAGTAGATCAAACCTGCCTCTTTTCCATCCAGTCCGAACTTGGCTTGCAGAAAAAGTACAAGAATGGCCATCATGGTATAAAAGCCGAAACGCTCGCCCAAATTAGCAAAAGATGCGGCAATCAGACCTTTAGGGTGTTTGTTGAACATAAAAATTAGTTTTTAGAATTAGTAATTGGATTGATTTCTTGAATAATTCCTGCAAATATATAAATTCTATTGAAGATTTCCTTATAAAATTAAAATATCTCGGCAGAAATAGAAGATTTATTCATTAAAAAGAATACAAACCTCTGCATGCACTTCCCTTACCAAATCCTTCGGATCCAACTTAAGCTGCAAACCGCGTTGTCCGGCACTGATATAGATATACGGAAACCGCAGGCACGTTTCATGGATATAGGTAGGGAAAGGTTTCTTCATGCCGATGGGTGAACACCCACCCCGGATATAGCCAGTCAGAGGTAAAAGTTCCTTAACCGGGATAAGGTCACATTTTTTGTTTCCTGACGCTTTTGCCGCCAGCTTCAAATCCACTTCGTGCTCACCCGGGATGACACAGACAAAATAACCGGATTTATCACCGTGAAGAATCAGCGTCTTGAACACGCAATTGATGTCCTCACCCAAACTGGCAGCTACATGCACTGCACTTAAGTCGTTCTCATCCACCTCGTAGGGAATGAGCTCATACGCAATCTTGGCCTTGTCGAGAAGCCTTGCTGCATTCGTCTTATTGATTTTCATAATATTCTCTATGATGAGATAATTATCACTTGATATTCAATTCTTCACGCAGGAACTTAGGCGTATAGCCTTTCTTGCTTTTAGCAACCTCTTCCGGGGTTCCGCAGGAAAGGAGTTCTCCCCCTCCCTTACCGCCTTCTGGCCCCATATCGATGATATAGTCCGCCATCTTGATGACATCGAGATTATGCTCTATGACGATGACGGTATTCCCTTTGTCTACAAGTTTGTTCAACACGTTCATCAAAACGCGGATATCTTCGAAATGAAGTCCGGTAGTAGGTTCGTCAAGGATATACAGAGTCTTGCCCGTATCACGTTTGGAAAGTTCCGTAGCCAACTTCACGCGCTGGCTCTCACCTCCGGAGAGCGTGGTGGAAGACTGGCCCAACTTGATATAACCCAATCCCACTTCCTGGATAACCTTAATTTTGTTCAATATCTGAGGCACATTCTCGAAAAACTCCACCGCACGGTTGATGGTCATATCCAGCACATCGGCAATGGATTTTCCCTTAAAACGCACTTCCAGCGTCTCTCGGTTGTAACGCTTGCCGTGACATACCTCGCAAGGCACATACACATCCGGCAAGAAATTCATCTCAATGCACTTGTACCCATTGCCTTGGCAAGCTTCGCAGCGTCCGCCACTGACGTTGAAGGAAAAGCGTCCCGCCTTATATCCACGTATCTTCGCTTCGGGCAAGCCGACAAACAGATTGCGGATATCGGAAAACACACCGGTATAAGTGGCAGGATTGGAACGCGGCGTTCGTCCCAAAGGAGACTGGTCCACATTCACCACCTTGTCTATATATTCCAGCCCTTCAATACTGTCATAGTCCAAAGGATCCTGCAGTGAACGATAGAACTTCTGCGAAAGAATAGGCTGCAACGTCTCGTTGATAAGCGTGGACTTGCCACTGCCGGAAACACCGGTAACGCAAATCAGCTTGCCCAGCGGGAACTCCACATCCACATTCTTCAGATTATTACCCTTGGCGCCACGCAGCCACAGACTGTGTCCATTGCCCTCGCGACGCTTGGCAGGCACCTCAATGGCACGCTCACCATTCAAGTATTGGGAAGTCAGCGTATGCGTCCGGAGCATTTCACGGGGAGTACCGGCAAAGACAACATCCCCTCCCAGCCTACCAGCTTTCGGCCCCATATCAATGACATAATCGGCGGCAAGCATCATATCCTTGTCATGCTCCACCACAATGACGGAGTTGCCAATGTCACGCAGTTCCTTCAAAGAGTGTATCAAGCGCTGGTTGTCGCGTTGGTGCAGGCCGATACTCGGCTCATCCAATATATACAGCACATTCACCAGCTGTGAACCTATCTGCGTAGCCAGGCGGATACGCTGGCTTTCACCACCGGAAAGGCTGACGGAACTACGGTTCAGCGAAAGATAATCCAGACCTACATCAAGCAGAAATTTGAGCCGTGTACGGATTTCCTTCAGGATTTCACCGGCAATCTGCTGTTGTTTGCTACTAAGATACGGGTCTACGTTTACCAGCCAGTCATACAGTTCATTGATGTCCATCGTAGACAATTCGTAGATGTTCTTGTCGTGAATGCGGAATGAAAGCGCTTCCTTATTCAACTTGGCGCCATGACACTCCGGACAAACGGCAGTCTTGGCAAACTGGTCCGCCCACTTCTGTGCCGTGGCAGAAGCATCCTTCTCCTGCAACATCTGGATATACTTTACAACCCCCTCAAACGTCACAAAATAATCGGAAGAGGTGCCTATCAGTGAACTCTTTATCTTGATACGCTCGTCCGAGCCGTAGAGAATCTCGTCGATGGCATCCTCCGGTAAGTCTTTGACCGGTGTTTTCAGCGTTGCTTCATATTTCTCCAGCAAGGCAGTAATCTGCCAGAAGATCATGCTGTTCTTGGCTTTCCCCAACGGTGCGATGGCACCTCCGGCAATGGAGAGCTCACGGTCGGGAATCACCTTGTCAATATCAATCTGGCTGACCACCCCCAATCCCTTACACTTAGGGCATGCACCTTGCGGCGAATTGAAGGAAAAGTTGTGCGGCGCCGGTTCCCGATAGGACAACCCCGTCACGGGACACATCAGCCGTTTGCTGTAATGACGCACGCTATCCGTCTGCGCATCGAGTATCATCAGCAATCCGTCACCTTGACGCATGGCAGTGGCCACGCTGTTCTTCAGGCGTGTGTCATCCTTGTCCGTCACCACCAGCTTGTCTATCACCACCTCCACATCATGGTTCTTATAGCGGTCCAGCTTCATGCCTGGCAAGGCTTCGCACACCTCACCATCCACACGTACGTAGAGATAGCCTTTCTTACGCACCTGCTCGAAGAGCTCCTTGTAATGCCCCTTACGGCTGCGCACCAGCGGAGCAAGGATATAAATGCGTTTTCCTTTGTAATCCTTCAGGATAAGATCAAGTATCTGTTCCTCGGTATACTTCACCATCTTCTCGCCGGAGAGATAAGAATAAGCCTCTCCCGCACGGGCATACAACAAACGAAGGTAATCATAAACCTCTGTCGTTGTACCCACCGTGGAACGTGGATTCTTATTCGTGGTTTTCTGCTCGATGGAGATAACCGGACTCAGTCCCGTTATCTTATCCACGTCCGGACGTTCCAAATTTCCCAGGAAGTTACGGGCATAGGCTGAAAAGGTCTCGATATAGCGGCGCTGCCCTTCGGCAAAAATAGTATCGAATGCCAAAGAGGACTTGCCGCTTCCGCTCAGGCCTGTAATCACAGTCAGGCTGTTACGGGGAATCTCGGCATCGATATTCTTGAGGTTGTGCACGCGCGCACCATATACATTGATATATTCTGTTTCTTCTTGCATGTTGATTTATCCTATCGTTTTAACTGCAAAAATAACTGTTTCCCCCCGAATATCAGCCGAAAAGCGCTATTTTTCAGTTTTGAAATGCACAATATTATTTCTTAACGCAATCCTTTGGTTTGAATGCCACAATATTCGTACCTTTGCAGCTACTTTGGGAAATTGTAAACATAAACCAACGATTACTGAATGAAAACGATTAACCGCATTATCTGCTCCCTGCTGCTTGCCAGTGCATGCAGTATCGGTGCAATAGCACAAGAGAATCAATCTTATTTTCTGCATACTATCGAAAAAGGACAAAGTCTCTACTCCATCGCCAGCATGTACGGCGTCAGCCAGTCGGACATCATCAAACTGAACCCCGGCAGTGACGAGAAAATATTCATCGGACGCACATTGCGTATTCCACGCAGCGCTGCCAACATACAAAAAGAAACATACCATACCATCGAAACCGGTGAGACCCTTTACCGACTGACCGTGAAATACAATGTATCTGCCAAAGCCATCTGTGACGCCAACCCGGGACTGAGCGCCGAGAATTTCCGTATCGGACAAGTAATCCGTATCCCTTCCACAACCGAGCCCCAAACCATGGTCCCGGTTGAGACACAAAGCAGCACTGTGGTTGCCAACAACAATATTCTCGGCCCCGTAGAGTCACGATGCCGTGACATGCATAAAGTGAAGCGGAAAGAAACCGTATTCAGCATCAGCCGTGAATACGGCATCAGCGAAGCCGAACTGATAGCCGCCAACCCGGAATTAAAAGGCGAAAACAAAATAAAGAAGGGAACCTTCCTCTGCATTCCCTATCCCAAAGCACAGACGGAGCAAAATATCCAGTCGCAGGCAATACCTACCGACAGCGAGCTGTTCCGTGAAAACCGGAAAAAGACAGAACGCTTCAGCACCATCAAGGCTGCCGTCATCCTTCCCTTCCTGGACGGGGTATCAAAGAGCGAGTCTTCCCGTATGGTGGAATACTACGAAGGCCTGCTGATGGCCGTAGACAGCTTGAAACGTACTGGCACTTCCATTGACTTGTACACTTACAATTCTGGTCCCGAAAGTGCCTCGCTGAACTCCATCCTGGGCAAAAGCGAGATGAAAGACATGGACATCATCTTCGGGCCTCTGTACCAACAGCACATCAAACCTCTGGCCGAGTTTGCCAAGAAACAAGACACACGCCTGGTGATACCATTCACATCGAAAGACAACACGGTATTCCAGAATCCGGCGGTCTATCAGATAAATACCCCCCAATCCTATCTGTACTCCGAGGTGTACGACCACTTTGTGCGCCAGTTCCCCAATGCCAACGTCATCTTCATTGAAGCCAGCCAGGGCACCAAGGACAAGGCAGAATTCATCAAGGGACTGAAAGATGAACTGCGCAACCGTTCCATCCCGATGAAGAGCTTGAAAGAGGATGTCACCGTAGAATCCCTGAAAACAGTATTACGCACGGACCGTGAGAATATCTTTATCCCCACATCCGGCAGTAACCTGACATTGATTAAGATACTTCCCCAATTGACCTTATTGGTGCGCGAACAACCCGAAAGCCGTATCCATCTGTTCGGCTATCCGGAATGGCAGACCTACACCAAAGACCACTTGGAAGCCTTCTTTGAACTGGACACCTATTTCTATTCCTCTTTCTATACCAACAACCTGCTGCCTGCCGCCATCAACTTTACCAAAAACTACCGCAGATGGTATGGCAAGGAGATGGACGAGCGCTATCCCAAATTCGGAATGCTGGGCTTCGATACCGGTTATTTCTTCCTGAAAGGACTTGCGCGCTATGGCTCTTCTTTCGAGAAGAACATGCAGGGACTGGATTTGATTCCCATCCAGACCGGCTTCAAGTTCCAACGGGTAAACAACTGGGGAGGCTTCATCAACAAGAAGGTGTTCTTCGTGCACTTCACCAAGAACTTTGAGCTGGTGAAGTTGGACTTTGATTAGGGATTAAGGATTAATAATCTGATAATCCACTATATAACTATTAACTTGTAGCTTGTAACTTATAACTTATAACATGAACCTGAGAACAATCATCATATTCGCCCTGCTGGTGTGTGCATGTATATTGCCCCTGCATGCGCAGGTGGGCGAGCAACGCCACAACTTCGCTGTGGGCGTCAATGGAGGCATCAATCTGAATAGCGTAAGCTTCTCTCCCTCTGTCAAGCAGAAGAATCTGATGGGTATCAACGGCGGTGTAACAGCCCGATACATTTCCGAAAAATACTTCAGTATGATTTGCGGTGCACAAATCGAGCTGAACTTCTCACAACACGGTTGGGACGAGTATTACGAGGACTATCCCACACTGAGCTACACCCGCACCATGAACTATGTGGAAATACCGTTCCTGGCACATCTGGCATTCGGCAAGGACCGCGGTTTGCAATTCTTCATCCATGCCGGTCCGCAGATAGGTTTCCTGCTTGGCGACAGCGAAAAAATAGACGGCGACTGGGACGGCACTGTAGCAGAATCCTACACCAACATCACCGTGGAACAGCACGGCAAGGCCATAGACAACAAATTCGACTACGGCATTGCAGGCGGAGCAGGCATAGAGCTGCGCACCAAGGCAGGCAATTTCATCGTAGAAGGAAGATACTACTATGCTTTATCCGATTTCTATGGCAGCACCAAGAAAGACTTTTTCTCACGCTCCGCACACGGAGTCATTACGGCCAAGATAACTTATCTCTTCGACTTGAAGAAGTAATGCTTATAGGAGACACCCGTTTCCACACGTAGGAACGACAATTTCCTCTAATGGGAACAGTATAATGGAACGGCTTAACCTCAAGCGGAAACGATAAAAAAGGCAGACCACGTATTCCGAATGAAATACGTGGTCTGCCTTTTGTTATTATCAAGTAGATAAACCTTCTTATCTTCTTAAACGGTCTGCCGCCTTCACCATCACCTCATCTTTGTAGATGGCACGGAAGGCCAGATAGTTAAGGATGATGGCTACCACCGGAAGGCAAAGCGCCCATCCTAACTGGAAAGTCATTGCATCCAAATCACCCTTCAAAATAAACATAAATACACAGAAGGCTATGTAGTAGCCTATCAGCAGAATGCTGCTGAAAATCGTCATGCGTATTTGCAACATACGGTTACGGAAAAGGAATATCGTACAGAAGGCAACAAGTGCACTGAGCAACAATATCCCGAACAAGCCCCAAGTAGACTGAAATCCTCCGTCGGCCAAAGCCACTCCCAGAGGTTTGAAAACATGCGCCGTCACTCCGTCCGCTCCGATGAACTGTCCTACAGGCATGCAAATTGCCACAACCAACAGGATAGTTACCAACAACAAATAAACAGATTGAATACGTTGTATCATTACTGTAATTTTTCTTTTTCCTTAGCCGGGTTACGATAGTAAATCTTACCCTCCACATACTCTTGTGTTGCAATCAATGTCGGCTTCGGCAGTTTTTCGTAATAGCGGGAAATCTCAATCTGTTCCCGGTTTTCGAACACTTCTTCCAAATTATCATTGTAAGAGGCAAACTCAGCAAGCTTTTTGGAAAGGTCATTCTTGATTTCCACACTAATCTGGTTGGCACGTTTTCCGATAATCGCTACGCTTTCGTATACATTACCGGTATCCTCACACAACTCCATCATATCACGGGTCACCGTAGTAGTAGGAGCATTTGTCTTTCTGTAATCCATAAATTTATCTATTGTATTATTATATTATTGCTCTTCACTTCCTTCTCCCAGCATTTTCTGTGCTTCCTTAAAGATTCGGTCGACTTCCTTCATATACTTACTTTCGGGGAACTCATTTTTAAAGGCATAACATTCATCCACAGCTTCGCGGTAACGTTCTGCCCTTTTGTCTTCCACACTGTATACAGCCAACTCATACTTGGCACGCAAGATAAGAATGGATAAATCTTCACGCAGGTTGGTATAGGGATAATCCTTCAAAGCATTCTGCGCAGTGATAACGCAAGCCTGATAGTTGTTACCCAGATAATTACCCATATTATAATAAAGTTTTGCAGACAGATACTCCTTCATCACCAGCTTGTCCTGCAAGGCAAATATCATGTTCTGCGCCTCCTCTTTCTTGGAACTTTGCGGGAAGTATTCCATAAACATCTGCAACTGCTGGATGGCGCTATACGTGCCGGATTGGTCCAAACGCGGCTCCGGAGTATCCAGATACAAAGCTTTACCGGCGTGGAAACGTGCCAGTTCTGTGAATGTACCGCGGGGATAAACGTTGTAGTATTGAATGAAAGTCTGCGCAGCAGTCTGATAATCCTTCTGGTTATAGTAACTCATGCCCAGCATATAGAGGGATTCCTCTGCCTTATCAGTACCTTTGAGAATAGCAATCAATTCGTTGAGCAAAGTGGCAGCACGGTTATACTGACCTTTTGCGAAGTAATTTTTTGCCGCTTCGTACTTGTATTCGTAATCTGTGCTTTTCAGCAATTTGTTGTATTCTCCACACGAGGAGAGCAGCAATGCTGCAAGCAGAGTTATTAGGATGTTCTTCTTCATTACTTTTGTTCAAATAATGCGCAAAGATAGGGGTTCGCATCGAATAAAGCAACGATACGAGCCTTAATTTTTCAAAAACCAGACGAACGGGCAGGAAATAAGGATTAATGGTTAGGAATTAGGGATTAGCGGTTAGTGCCATGCGGAGTAATAGCGCAACCACCAACCACTAATCGCTAATCACTATTTTTACATTTTACAGCTTATACAAATCGCTTGCCGCCAGCAAATCAACCTTTTTTTCTGTCAATACACGGATGCAGTTATCCATGTCGTTAGGACGGATGATGACATTGGCCGTTTCACCGTTGGCAAAGGAATACATGTACTCGATGAAGACACCTTCATCGGAGAGGAAGCGGAGCACTTTCGCCAATGAGCCGGGAATATTGGGACAACTGATGCCTACCACATCCGTTACATTCACAGCGAAGTGATTATCTTTCAAAGCTTTATATGCTTTATCCGGTTCAGAAACAATACCACGAAGGATACCGAAATCGGCATTCTCTGCAATACATAGAGCAGAAAGGTTGACACCTTCTTTTGCAAGAACTTCAGTCACCTCTGTGAGGCGGCCGGACTTGTTCTCCAGAAAAATGGAAAGTTGTTTTGCTACCATAGGTTCATTTACTATTTGACAATTTACAATTTACAATTTGGCAATTACAATTTGCGGTTGTCGATGACGCGCTTGGCTTTGCCTACGCTGCGCTCAATACTGCGTGGTTCTACCAGACGGACATCTACACCGAGACCGAGTACGCTCTGCAGGCGGGCTACGAGCTTCTTCTTCAAAGCCAGCATCTTGTTGATTTCGTCGGAATAGTATTCGGGACGAACTTCAACCTGCAACTCCATGGTATCGGTATTGTTCTTGCGATCTACCAGTAAGAGGTAGTGAGGTTCGAACTCCGGCATTTCGAGAATGACAGACTCGATCTGGGTGGGGAATACATTGACACCACGAATAATCAGCATGTCATCGCTACGTCCCAAAATGCGGTCCATACGGACCAGTGTGCGTCCACAGGAGCACTTATCGTAGTGCAGGGCGGTGAGGTCCTTGGTACGGTAGCGCAACAGCGGCATCCCCTCTTTGGTAAGGTGAGTGAACACCAATTCGCCGGTTTCTCCAGGGGCAACCGGTTCGAGGGTCTTCGGGTCTACAATCTCGGGGAAGTAATGGTCTTCGTTGAGGTGAGTGCCGTGCTGGCACTCGCACTCGTAACCTACACCGGGACCGGCAATCTCGCTAAGTCCATAAATATCAAAAGCCTTGATTCCCAGCTTTGTTTCAATATCCCGACGCATATTTTCGGTCCATGGCTCGGCGCCAAAGGCTCCTATTTTCAACTTGAAATCTTCTCGGGGAAGGCCGGAGTCCTTGATGGCATCTGCCAGATAGAGGGCGTATGAGGGTGTGCAGCAAAGCACGGTAGAACCGAAATCATGCATCAGTGTAATCTGCTTCTCTGTATTACCGCTGGACATCGGGATGACAGAAGCTCCGATATTCTCGGCACCGGCATGCGCACCCAGTCCGCCGGTGAAAAGTCCGTAACCGTAGGACACCTGGAAAATATCCGAACTACCGGCACCATAGGCGGTAAAGGCCCGTGAAAGGCATTCGGACCATACTGAAAGGTCTTTCCGGGTATAGCCTACTACAGTGGGCTTTCCAGTAGTGCCGGAAGAGGCATGAATACGCACAATCTGGCTCATAGGTACGGCACAGAGGCCAAAGGGATAATTGTCCCGCAAGTCATACTTGGTGGTAAAAGGCAGTTTTACAATATCATCTATACTGTTTATGTCATCGGGAGTAATTCCCAGTTCCTGCATTTTCTTACGGTAAAAAGGAGTGTCATGATACACACGTTCCACAGTCTTTTTGAGACGAATGCTCTGGATTTTACGAAGGCTTTCGCGGTCCATACATTCGATGCTTTCATTCCAAATCATGTTTTTCGTTGTATTACAATTATTAATGGTTATTATCAATATAGCTGCAAAGTAAACAAAAAAATTTTGTTTATCTCAAAGATTTTACCGAATATTGCCGCTTCTAAGAAGAGAAAATGAACAAATTCGAACTGACATCCGCTTACCAGCCCACCGGTGACCAACCGGAGGCCATCGCACAGCTGACCGAAGGCGTGCGCGAGGGGCTTCCCGCACAGACATTACTTGGTGTCACCGGGTCCGGAAAGACATTCACCATAGCCAACGTCATTGCCAACATCAACAAACCAACGCTGATATTGAGCCACAACAAGACGCTGGCCGCCCAGTTGTACAGCGAGTTCAAAGGATTCTTCCCGAACAATGCTGTGGAATACTATGTGTCCTACTACGACTATTACCAGCCCGAAGCCTATCTGCCCTCTTCGGACACTTATATAGAAAAAGACCTTGCCATCAACGACGAGATAGACAAGTTGCGCCTTGCCGCCACCTCGGCCCTGCTTTCGGGCAGAAAAGACGTAGTGGTGGTATCCTCCGTTTCGTGCATCTACGGCATGGGGAACCCGGCAGACTTCTATAACAACGTCATCGAAGTGCAGCAAGGCAAGAATTTCAGTCGCAATGTCTTCCTGCGACGCTTGGTGGACAGTCTTTATGTACGCAACGACATTGACCTGAACCGTGGCAACTTCCGCGTGAAAGGCGATACGGTGGACATTTATCTGGCTTACGCCGACAACCTGCTGCGCGTCACCTTTTGGGGAGACGAGGTGGATAGCATTGAAGAGGTAGACCCTCTGAGCGGCGTAACTGTTGCCAAGTTCGACGCTTATAAGATTTATCCCGCCAACCTCTTCATGACCACCAAAGAAGCCACATTACGTGCCATCCACGAAATAGAGGACGACCTTCACAAGCAGGTACAATGGTTTGAAAACGAAGGCCGCCCATTCGAAGCCAAACGCTTGCAGGAACGGGTGACCTACGATATGGAAATGATACGCGAATTGGGGCATTGCTCCGGCATTGAGAATTATTCGCGCTACTTTGACGGACGTGCTGCCGGTACCCGCCCCTACTGCCTGCTGGACTTCTTCCCCGAAGATTTCCTGATAGTCATTGACGAAAGCCATGTCAGCGTTCCGCAGATACGTGCCATGTATGGAGGTGACCGTGCCCGCAAGATAAACCTGGTGGAGTACGGGTTCCGCTTGCCGGCTGCCATGGATAACCGCCCGCTGAAGTTCGATGAATTCGAGGAGATGGCCAAGCAAGTGATTTATGTCAGCGCCACACCGGCAGATTACGAGCTGATGAAATCCGAAGGCATCGTAGTAGAGCAGGTCATCCGCCCGACCGGACTCTTGGACCCTATCATCCAGGTACGTCCCAGCCACAACCAGATAGATGACCTAATGGAAGAGATACAGCTGCGCATCGAGAAGAACGAGCGTACCCTCGTCACCACCCTCACCAAACGAATGGCGGAAGAACTGACGGAATATCTGCTGAACAACAACGTGAAGTGTAATTACATCCACAGCGACGTAGATACTTTGGAGCGTGTAAAGATTATGGGTGACTTGCGCGAAGGCGTTTACGATGTACTTGTCGGCGTCAATCTGCTGCGTGAAGGCCTCGACCTGCCCGAAGTCTCTCTCGTTGCCATCCTCGATGCAGACAAGGAAGGTTTCCTCCGTTCCCATCGCTCACTGACACAGACTGCCGGGCGTGCCGCCCGTAACGTGAACGGCATGGTCATCATGTATGCCGACAAGATAACGGACAGCATGCAACTGACCATCGACGAAACCAACCGCCGTCGCGAGAAACAGTTGAAGTACAACGAAGAGCACGGCATCACGCCCCAGCAAATCAAGAAAGCGAAGAACCTCAATGTGTTTGCCACCAACGAGGCTGCCGGCGAAGCCGTCCTCAGCGGCGAGAAGTTCACTTCCAGTGCCCCCCGTCCCTATGTGGAACAAGAAAGTACATCTACGCTGGCTGCCGACCCGATAGTGCAGTACATGAGCCGCAAGCAACTGGAAAAGAGTATCGAACGTACCAAGAAGCTTATGCAGGAAGCCGCCAAGAAGCTCGACTTTATCGAAGCCGCCCAGTACCGTGACGAAGTACTGAAAATGGAAGAATTGCTGAAAGAAAAAGACGAGTAAGGAATTTCACCTCTTTTCCTCAAACTATACTCCTCTCCTTTTGTTACTCTATGAAACAGAGTATTAATCATAAAAACAAAAGCGAGATGAATAAACCAATAAAGACAATAGCTGTTGCACTGGCTGCCATAGCCGCCATGAGTGTACAACAAACAGAAGCGTGTACCCGCGCCACCTACATCGGTCCTGACAATACAGTCATTACGGGACGTACGATGGACTGGAAAGAAGACCTTATGAGTAACATCTATGTATTCCCACGAGGCATGCAAAGGGCAGGTTACAACAAAGGAAATACGGTGAACTGGACTTCCAGGTACGGCAGTGTCATTGCCACCGGTTATGACATAGGAACCTGCGACGGTATGAACGAGAAAGGTCTGGTTGCCAGCCTGCTCTTCCTTCCAGAGTCCGTTTACCATCGACCGGGAGACAACCGCCCGATTATGGGCATCAGTATCTGGACGCAATACGTACTCGACAATTTTGCAACCGTACGCGAAGCTGTAGATGAACTGAAAAAAGAATCCTTCCGCATTGATGCACCGGACCTGCCCAACGGTGCCGCTTCCACCCTGCATCTGGCCATCACAGATGAAACCGGAAACACGGCTGTCTTGGAATACATAGACGGAAACCTTGAGATACATGAAGGAAAGCAATATCAAGTAATGACCAACTCTCCCAAATATGAACTCCAGCTGGGTATCAACGACTATTGGAAAGAGGTAGGCGGACTGAATATGTTACCGGGAACCAACCGCTCCAGCGACCGCTTTGTACGCGCATCATTCTACATCAATGCCATTCCGCAAACAGCAGATGCAAAGATTGCCGTACCCAGTGTATTGAGCGTAATGCGCAATGTTTCTGTACCGTTCGGTATCACCACACCGGACAAGCCTCATATCTCCTCCACCCGTTGGCGTTCTGTATCCGACCAGAAAAACAAAGTATATTATTTTGAATCTACCATGATTCCCAACTTGTTCTGGCTCGACCTGAATAAAATTGATTTCAGTCCGAATGCAAGCATCAAGAAGCTTTCGCTGACGAACGGAGAAATCTATGCAGGAGATGCCGTAAAAGATTTGAAAGACAGCAAGGGATTTGTATTCCTATTCCAGACACCGGTAATGTAGTATAGACCATACGTATAGCCTCTTGATAACGGATGCTTCCCCACTTATTTCTATTAAGAGAAAGCAGGGAAGCATTCATTTTTTCATTATTTTTATGTACGTTTGCAGATATATACTCAATGCAGCAACTTACATGGAATTATTAGTATACAAAGCCTCCGCCGGCTCCGGCAAGACCTTTACGCTGGCTGTGGAATACATCAAGCATTTGATAATCAATCCACGCGCCTACCGGCAGATACTTGCCGTAACCTTCACTAACAAGGCCACGGCAGAGATGAAGGAGCGCATACTGACACAGCTTTACGGCATCTGGAAGGGAGAACCCGCATCGAAAGCGTATTTGGAAAGGATTAAGGATGAAGGGTTAAGGATAAAAGATGAAAAGGCGGGAAACGGAAACAATCGGCTGTTGACGGACGAAGACATCCGCCAACGGGCCGGCATGGCACTGCAATACATGCTGCACGACTACAGCCGTTTCCGAGTGGAAACCATCGACTCCTTCTTCCAATCCGTGATGCGCAACCTTGCCCGCGAACTGGAACTGAGTCCTAACCTAAGCATAGAGCTGAACAACAGTGAAGTGCTGAGTGATGCCGTAGACAGCCTCATCGAAAAACTTACCCCCACTTCTCCCGTGCTGGCGTGGCTACTGGACTACATCGACGAGCGTATCCGCGACGACAAACGCTGGAACGTATCGAACGAGGTGAAAAGTTTCGGACGAAATATCTTCGATGAAAGCTACATAGAACGCGGTGAAAAACTACGGCAATGCCTGCGTACTCCGAATACGCTGAAACTCTACCGGGATGTGCTGCGCGATATGGAAACCGAGGCTCTGGAACAGATGAAAAGCTTCTACGACCAGTTTGAGGGCGAACTGGAAGGGCATGCCCTTACTCCCGAAGACTTGAAAGGAGGTGCCCGAGGTATCGGCAGTTACTTCCGCAAGCTGCGCGATGGCAGACTTTCTGACAAGGATGTGCTGAACGCCACCCTGCAAAACAGCCTGGCAGATGCAAAAAACTGGGCAACGAAAACATCCTCACGAAAGGACGACATCATCCGTCTGGCAGAAACCAGTCTGATGCCTCTACTGCAGGAAGCCGAAAGAATGCGTCCGCAACGCAACCGTACCCTAAACAGTTGCCGCCTCTCGCTCCAGCACCTCAACAAACTGCAACTTCTCAATCATATCGACGAAGAGGTACGCACGCTAAACCGGGAGCACAACCGCTTTCTGCTCTCGGATACCAACGCCCTACTGCACAAACTGGTGCGCGAGGGTGACTCTTCGTTCGTCTTCGAGAAAATCGGCGCCAACATACGCAACGTCATGATTGACGAGTTCCAGGACACCAGCCGCATGCAATGGGACAACTTCCGCCTGCTGCTGCTCGAAGGACTTTCGCAAGGAGCCGACAGTCTGATTGTGGGAGATGTGAAGCAGTCCATCTACCGCTGGCGGAACGGGGACTGGGGAATACTGAATAGTTTAGGCAATGAAGAATTGAAAATGGAGAATAGAGAATCAAGTTCTCCATTAAACAACTTCCCCGTCCGTGTGGAAACCCTAAAAACAAACCGACGTAGCGAAACCAACATTATCCGTTTCAACAACCAAGTATTTACCGCTGCCATAGACTACCTCAATGCGCTACACCTGAACGAACTGAAAGAGGATTGCCTACCCCTGAAACGCGCTTATGCCGACGTAGTGCAGGAATCGCCCAAGAACACGGAGTACGGCTACGTAAAAGCTGCCTTCCTTGAACCGGACGATGAACACAACTATACAGAGCAGACCCTTCTCGCCTTAGGAGAAGAAGTACAGCGGCTGCTGGAAGAGGGCGTAACACTGAATGACATCACTATCCTTGTCCGCAAGAACAAGAATATCCCACCGATAGCCGACTATTTCGACAAAGAGCTGCATCTCTCTGTCGTGTCCGACGAAGCTTTCCGTCTGGATGCCTCCCTTGCCATCTGCATGCTGATGGATGCCCTGCGCTGCCTGTCGAATCCGGAGAACAAGATTGCGGAGGCTGCACTGATGGAGAATTACAAATTACAAATGACAAATGACGAGCAACCGGAATTCACAACAGCCACTCCCCTTCCCGAAGCCTTTACCTCCCGACGGGAAACGCTGCGCCTGATGCCTTTGTATGAGTTACTGGAAGAACTGTTCAGCATCTTCACCATGAGCTGCATTGAAAAGCAGGATGCCTACCTCTTCTCCTTTTTCGATGCTGTGACGGAGTATCTGCAAAGCAATTCTTCCGAGCTGGACAGCTTCATCCGCTACTGGGACGAAACCCTTTGCAGCAAGACCATCCCCAGCGGTGAGATGGACGGTATACGTATCCTCTCCATCCACAAGTCCAAAGGACTGGAATTCCATACCGTACTGATTCCCTTCTGCGACTGGAAGCTGGAGAACGAAACCAACAACCAGCTGGTGTGGTGCATCCCACCGGAAGAGCCCTATAATGCCATCAGCTTAGTGCCGGTGAACTATTCCACCACCATGGCGGAATCCATATACCGGCAGGACTATCTGCACGAACGGCTTCAGCTATGGGTGGACAATCTGAATCTGCTGTACGTGGCCTTTACCCGTGCCGGCAAGAACCTCATCCTCTGGAGCCGGAAGGAACAGAAGGGAACCATGTCCGAACTCCTTGCCAACACCTTGCCCCGCATAGCCAAAGACGGAGCAGGCAGTTGGGACGAAGAAGCTGCCATATACGAGAACGGCAAGATTTGTCTCTCCTCCATCCCCGTCTCACAGCATGACGCAGACAACCCTACTGATGACGAAGCCAAACCTCTATGCTACGAACAGAAACCTCTATACTGCGAACGTAAACCTGAGGTTTATGAACAGCAACCGGTCAACAGACTTTCGCAAAAGCCGGTCAAACTGCCCGTCCACATGGAGAGTATGCTCCACGACATCGAGTTCCGGCAATCCAACCGTTCGGCAGACTTCATAGCAGGAGTGGACGAAGCAGAATCCAGCCAGCGTTTCATCAACCGGGGACGTTTGCTGCATACCTTATTCTCTGCTATCGAAACCGAAGAAGATATTGACAATGCCATCAGCCAGCTCGTCTTTGAAGGAGTAATTGGACGAAGTGAGACGGAAGAAGAAATACGCGACCTCACCGAACGCGCCTTCTCCCTGCCCCAAGTCAAGGACTGGTATTCGGGGACGTGGCGGCTGTTCAATGAATGCGACATCATCTGGCAGGAAAACGGCGAACTGCGGACACGCCGCCCGGACCGTGTGATGATGCGTGGTGAAGAAATTGTAGTGGTAGACTTCAAGTTCGGAAAGCCGAATAAGAAGTACAACAAGCAAGTACAGAGATACATGCAACTGCTGGTCCGCATGGGGTATGCCGCAGAAAATATACGGGGCTACTTGTGGTATGTAGAGGAGAACAACATAGAACCGGTATAAACTCACTCTCCATCCACTATCAACTATCAATTATCAACTGAATTATGAAAACATTTCTCCAACTGGTCGCCCACGACCTTTACGCCAAAATAGGAAACGACCTCTCGCGCACCGCCATCGTTTTCCCCAACAAACGTGCCAGTCTGTTCTTCAACGAATACCTGGCAGCCGAAACGGACCGCCCCTTGTGGTCGCCCGCCTACGTCAGCATCAGCGAACTATTCCGGCAACTCTCGCCACTAAAGTCCGGTGACCCCATCCGCCTGGTATGCGAACTGTATAAGGTGTTCCGCGAAGAGACCCACAGTGAAGAGACTCTGGATGACTTCTACTTCTGGGGAGAACTGCTCATCAGCGACTTCGACGACGTGGACAAAAACCTCGTAGATGCCGACAAGCTCTTCAGCAATCTGCAGGAACTGAAGAACATCATGGACGGCTACGACTTCCTTGACCAAGAGCAGGAAGAAGCCATCCGCCAATTCTTCCAAAATTTCTCCATAGAAAAGCGCACGGAGCTGAAAGCAAAATTCATCTCCCTCTGGGATAAGTTGGGCGACATCTACCGCCACTACCGCCGAAACCTCACGGAACTTGGCATCGCCTACGAAGGCATGATGTACCGCAATGTCATGGAGCAACTCAACACCGACCGACTACGCTACGACCGCTATGTATTTGTCGGCTTCAACGTGCTGAATAGAGTAGAAACCCGTTTCTTTCAGCTCTTGCAGAATGCCGGAAAAGCGATGTTCTATTGGGACTATGACGTATTCTACACCCGCCTCCCACGCGAACAAAAACCACCCTATACCCACGAAGCAGGCGAATTCATCCTCCGCAACCTAAAGCTGTTCCCCAACCAGCTCCCCGAAAAATCCTTTGATGTACTGCGGAAACCCAAGAATGTACGCTTTATCTCCGCTTCTACGGAAAATGCACAAGCCCGTTACTTGCCTCAATGGATTAGGGAGAACGAAAAACAGAGAAATAAAGAATCTTCATTAAAGGATACTGCCGTCGTCCTCTGCAACGAATCCCTACTGCTTCCCGTCCTCCACTCCATTCCGGCAGAGGTAAAGAACGTCAACATCACAATGGGATTCCCCCTTGCCCAAACTCCGGTATACAGCTTCATCAACGCCCTTGTAGAACTACAGACTACCGGCTACCACACAGGTACCGGACGATATACTTACGAGACCGTACTCACCCTGCTGAAACATCCTTATACCCGGCAGCTTTCCTCCCATGCCGAAGTACTGGAAAGACGGCTTACGCAGGACAATCGCTTCTATCCTCTTCCCTCGGAGCTGAAGCAGGACGCATTCCTTGAACAAGTCTTTACACCACAGAACGGCATCGCCGCCCTATGCAGCTACCTCACCGAACTGCTTCGCGAAGTAGCCGTCCTCTACCGCCAGGAAAAAGACGTGGAAGACATCTTCAACCAGCTGTACCGTGAGTCTCTGTTCAAAAGTTACACTCTCGTCAATCGCCTGCTCAATCTGATAGAGACCGGGGAACTGAGTAGCCTGCGCACAGACACGCTGAAGCGACTGCTGAACCGGCTGCTTACCTCTGCCAACATCCCCTTCCACGGAGAGCCCGCCATCGGCATGCAAGTAATGGGTGTGCTGGAAACGCGTAACCTCGACTTCCGCAATCTTATCATGCTCTCCCTCAACGAAGGGCAATTGCCCAAAGCCGGAGGCGAGTCCTCCTTCATCCCCTACAACCTAAGGAAAGCCTTCGGCATGACCACCATAGAGCACAAAAATGCCGTCTATGCCTACTACTTCTACCGCCTCATCCAGCGGGCAGAAAACGTCACCTTATTATATAACACCTCTTCGGACGGACTGAACCGCGGGGAAATGTCCCGCTTCATGCTGCAATTCCTGGTAGAATCGCCACACAACATCTCCCTTGAGTACCTTGAAGCCGGACAATCCCCCCAGCAAGCCCGGGAAATTGAGATTCACAAGACACCGGAGATGTTGCAACAGATGTTCGATGCCTACGACATCCACCGACGTCCCCAAGCGTTCTTCTCCCCCTCTGCCCTCAATGCCTATCTGGACTGCCGGCTGAAATTCTACTACCGATACGTAGCTGGCCTGAAAGCTCCCGATGAAGTAAGCGCCGAGATAGACTCCGCCCTCTTCGGCACCATCTTCCACCGTTCTGCCGAACTGGTGTACAACGAACTGATAGCCAACGGACGGGAGATACGTAAAGATGACCTGGAACAATTACTGAAAGACGATGTTCGCCTGCAAGCCTATGTGGACAATGCTTTCAAAGAAAAGTTCTTCCATGTGCCCCTTACGGAGCAACCGGAGTATAACGGTACGCAGCTCATCCATTCCAAAGTCATCGCCTCTTACCTGCGCCAGCTCCTGCGCAATGACCTGCAATATGCCCCGTTCCGTATGGAGGGCATGGAACAGGACGTCAGAGAAACGATGGAAATAGATACTCCGCAAGGAAAGCTTGCCTTACAGATAGGCGGTACCATCGACCGCCTGGACAGCAAAGGAGACACGCTACGTATTGTGGACTACAAGACAGGCGGTACTCCCAAGACTCCAGAAAATATAGAACAACTGTTTACTCCCGCCGACAACCGTCCCAACTATATTTTCCAGACGTTTTTGTACGCCGCCATCCTCTGCCGCAAGCAATCGCTGAAGGTAGCCCCTTCCCTGCTCTACATCCACCGGGCAGCTTCCGAAAGCTACTCCCCGATCATCGAAATGGGAGCGCCACGACAACCCAAGGTACCGGTCAACAACTTCGCTTTCTTCGAAGACGAGTTCCGCAAACGGCTGCACGGACTCCTGCAGGAGATATTCAGCCAAGAAGAAACATTCAGCCAAACAGAGGATACCCGGAAATGTGAATATTGCGATTTCCGCAGTCTGTGTAAGAGATAAAAAAACAGACCATCCGTTCATAAGAAACAGACGGTCTATTTGAGTCTGACGGATGGTCTGTTTTACTTCAACGGACCATCCGTTCTATTTTCTTCGTTATCATTACTTCACCGGAATAGAGAAGCTGAATATGGAGCCTTCGCCCTCCTTGGAAGTAAACCACAGTTTACCGCCATTCTTCACGACAAAATCCTTGCACAGCAACAAGCCCAGTCCCGAGCCTTCTTCGTTGTTCGTACCGAACGTGCTGAAATGCGTATCAGCATGCAACAATTTCTTCTGCCCTTCCTCGCTGATGCCACAGCCATGATCTTGAACACTAACAACTGCCATACCATTCACTTCCTCCATCTTCACCAATATTTCGGAATTCTCCTTGCTGAACTTGATGGCATTGCTCAACAAGTTGCGGACTACCGTCTTCAGCATGTCAATATCAGCGTTAACCATCATTCTCTCCGGTTTCATCTCGCGGATTCTTATCTTTTTCAGACTTGCCACCATACTAAAAATCTCAATGACACCGTCTGTCACTTCGACGAGATCCACATCCTGATAAACCACATTCAACTTACCGATTTGACTCTTTGTCCATTTCAGCAAGTTATCCAGCAATGAGAACACATCCTCCGTTGTCTGATTAGCCATCGTCAGAAGCTCGTACATTTCAGCACCTATTTTCTCAAATGGCAAGTTCAATATCAGCATATTCAGCACCATCTTGATGGATCCCATCGGAGAACGCAGGTCATGGGCAATCACCGAATAGAGCTTGTCACGCCCGGCAATGGTACGTTGCAGTTCTTCCGTCTTACTCAAAATCAGCCGCTTGGCAGCTACCAAAGATATTTGGTGGGTAACACGGATAATCAGTTCCTCCTTATTGAAAGGTTTAGAGATGAAGTCATTCGCTCCTACCTGAAAGCCTTTCACAATATCTGCCGTACTATTCAGTGCGGTCAGAAAGATGATCGGAATTTCAGCAGTCTGCGGATTTGACTTTAAATGTTGGGCTACTTCAAAACCACTCATGTCCGGCATCATTACATCAAGCAAAACCAAGTCAGGATTTTCCTTTTCCACCTGCTCCAATGCCTGCCGCCCGTTACTCGCAGTAGCAATTGCGAATTTCTCGTTTGTCAAAAGCACTTTCAACAATAAAACATTTGACATCACATCGTCAACGATGAGGATCTTGTATTCGGAAGGATTTATTTCCATGTTCATCTTTCTATATTGTTTTTCCCGTTATCAAAATCACTATTTAGTTAGGAACGATATTCCTTAAAATACTCTATTATATACTGTAAACCCTCTTCCAACTCTATAGTCGGTTCCCAGCCCAACTTTTCCTTTGCCAGAGTGATGTCCGGCTGACGCTGTTTGGGATCATCATGAGGCAATGGTTTGAAAATCAGTTTCGATTTGGAATTCGTCAACCTGATGACCTTTTCCGCCAGTTCCAATATGGAGAATTCATTCGGATTTCCCAAGTTTACCGGACCGATAAAATCGTCCTCCGTATTCATCATCCGTACCATACCTTCTATACAGTCATCTACATACTGGAAACTCCGTGTCTGATTGCCCGAACCGTATATCGTAATATCCAGGTTCTGCAATGCCTGAACCACGAAATTGGAAACCACCCGTCCGTCATTCGGCAGCATCCGAGGACCGTACGTATTGAATATACGGATAATCTTGATCCGCACTCCATTCTGGCGGTGATAGTCCATAAACAATGTCTCGGCACAACGCTTCCCTTCATCATAACAAGAACGGAGGCCGATTGGATTTACATTTCCCCAATAACTTTCCACTTGGGGATGAATAACGGGGTCACCGTACACTTCGCTGGTAGAGGCCTGCAATATCTTGGCATTCGTCTTTTTGGCCAGTTCCAGCATATTGATGGCGCCCAATACAGAAGTCTTGATAGTTTTAATGGCGTCATATTGGTAGTGGATGGGAGAAGCGGGACAAGCAAGATTATAGATTTCGTCCACATCTGCATCATAAGGGGTTTCCACATCATGCAGTACAAACTCAAAGCGGGGATTGCTCTTCAGATGAGTGATATTTCCTTCCGAACCGGTGAAAAGATTATCCAGACAAATCACCTGATGCCCATCGTTTATCAATCGGGTACAAAGGTGAGAACCTATAAAACCAGCACCACCACTAACCAAAATTTTCTTCATGTAATGTTTTTTATAGTGCCTTAAAGCACATAAGACCTATTCTGTTTGTTTTGATGCTGACAAATGTAGGCGATTTGACTAAATTATGCAAGTTTGCAACGAAATATTTCACTTATTAATGAATATAAAGAGGCAGATTAAAAAATCCACCCCTGAAACATTCATTTATTTATCCAACATATACTCTTCTTTCTTATCCGGAATGCTGAAGTCCTTGTTCGCAAACAAGTCTGCCAAACCCGAAATTTGCTTTAAACGCAATACTTCGTCGCGATCCATTCCGATATTCTTCATTATCCATTCATCCGACATGCCAGCTCTGTCCAATTCCGCAACAATATGGCACATCAACTCGATGTTGTGCGTGCCACGGGCACGATTGTGACGGATAGTGGATGCCATACGGTTGGAAAGTTCCTTGTCAATCACTACCACGGGAAGCAACCCGTTTTCACGCTGATAAATCCTCTTGGATGTCTTCAACACCTGATAACGGTGGTAGCCGTCCACCAGGATATAATTATCCGCTTCCTCATCATAGTAACAGACACAAGGCATGGTGAAACCATCTTCCCAAATGGAAAGCTCCAAAAGCTTCATTTCGGGCGGTGCCACTACATTCGGATTGTAATCGTTTGCTTGTATCTTCTCTATTGGAATTGCCTTTACATTATATACCGGACTTTTATCTACGCTCATAACATCATATTTTTGAATTGTTCCATTATCTTGTCTCTTTTGTATGCCTCTTCCTTGTTCAAGGCAAACCCCATGTACTTGCAGGCATGGTCGTTCTTCAGGATGCATATGCACATCCGCTTATAAGTGGGGATTTCCCGGAATTCCGCGATGTCAATATCATCCAGATAGTCCATGCGCACCGGTTTCTTGTTCGTCTTGTAATTCGTGGTATTTATCACTTCGATGGACACTCCTGCATCCCTCAGCTTCTGGATGGTCTCGTCAGCCAGACACCCCCCCTTTGTACGCCAAAATTCAATGCTAACGGTAAGCTTTTTCAAGTAGTTCCTCCGGGTCTCTTCCGGCAAGGTGGAAAGCAGGAACTGCATAAAGCCCTTCCACGTATACCCTTCGGGCAGTCGGACCGTTTGCCACCCCATAGCACGCGTCCCTCCATAAATACCGGTAAAATTCACCCCGTTGACCCGTCCTATCATTCTTCCCCAAGTATTCGGGTCGATGACGCGATACAGCTTCAAGCTCTCTTGTGCCTCACAGAGAAAAGGGCTTGCCACACGCTGGCGTTCGATATTGACCCCGGCTTTATAATATAGGTCATACAAATGGTTATAGTCAAAGCCGAATTTACCATTGGCTGTCCAGATATCCGTCGTCTTCCAATCATAAATGGGATAAGCATTGAAAATGTCATTGCCTATCTTCGAGGTCCAGCGGTAATTGTGGTACATCTGATACTTCCGGTTCAGATGAATGCTGCGCCAGCGGTTAAAACTCTCTTGCGTACGGATGCCTATGAGAAAGCAGGCACGCACTCCGTCCTTCTTCTCATGCAGCCATTTGGCAAAGTGCATCTGGAACTCATAATCCCACATTTCGGGAGTGTAGAAAGGAAACGTCTCTTTAGTGAGGCAGCCTTTCGGCATTTTCCTCACCCAAATGTCCTCCAAATCCTCCTGCCACGGACGCCAGTAGCTCTGGTACATCGACGTACAAGTCGTTACACGGAAAGGCACGCAAACACGGTACACCTCCAATATATCCTTATTCGCCTCCAATACCCGGTCCACATAATCAATGGTCATGCTGTACTGTATTTCATAGTCCATATGGAATACACACAGTTTACGGTTCAACCGGTTCCGGCGGATATAGTCTATGCATAAATTCAGCAACACTCCACTATCTTTCCCTCCCGAAAAAGAGACGCATATCGTGTCAAACTCCCTAAAAATCACATCAAGACGTTCTTGCGCCAGTTCATACACATTTTTGGGTGCAGCCATAATTATTTGTTTTTCTTCATTTTCACATAACGGGTCCATACCTTGTCTTCCAAAAAGCCCAGCTCGCTGAAGACATCCCTATCTTCGACAAAGCTAACAGCCGTCAGGCTACTCTCCTTGCCCTGCTTCTCAAGTACCTTTTCCAGAAGCAATTTCAGAGTGTCAACATTCCTTTCCTTAATATAATAGTTGTTGATGACACATTCATACTTCTTGTGCTCCACTGGCACAAAACCTACAACATGTTTATTATCCAAAGCAACAAACCACTCGTACTCTTCCGCTGTCCTGAAAGGATAATTGTAGTTCTGTTTCAGTACTTCCGGACTCATAACCAAAGGGGCTACAAGCTCATACAGCTTCTTATCCGTACCATGTAATTGCACTATCTGTATCATACCTACATTTTATATTATTTGTAATTACGTGTTAAAGATAAAGCTTATTTACGACGGAATATCCTCCTTTTAAATAGATTTAAGAATATAGCCCTACAATATAAAATATCAATAAATAAATATTATACCCCTAATTTGTATATGTTGATTAATTTGGGTTTCTTTGCAAAAGAACGTCACCCGAAGAGAAATAATGAAATATTTACTGCTTTTTATGACCTTTGCCAAGATAGGAATGTTCACTATCGGTGGTGGATACGCTATGATACCTCTCATTGAACGGGAAATCGTAAAAAAGAGATGGATGAGTAAAGAAGATTTCATGGAAATGTTTGCGTTGAGTCAGTCACTTCCCGGTGTTTTTGCTGTCAATATATCCATATTCGTCGGCTACAAGCTGCATAAAGTAAAAGGCAGCCTGGTGTGTGCACTTGCCACAATCCTCCCCTCTTTTGTCATCATGATGCTGATAGCCATGTCCTTCGCTCATTTCCAGGACAACCAGGTGATGATACGCATCTTTAATGGCATCCGTCCGGCAGTAGTCGCACTGATTGTGATACCCTGCATTTCGGCTGCACGGGCGCTGAAGCTGAAGTATTGGCAACCGGTGCTTCCAGCCATCGCCACCATACTCATCTGGCAATTCGGGCTATCCCCCGTATACATTGTCCTTGCAGGAATTGCAGGAGGAATGCTCTATACATTATGGTTAAAAGATAAACTGAGAAAATTACAGATATGATTTATTGGCAGCTGATATTGGTATATCTGAAAATCGGAATGTTCGGTTTTGGAGGCGGTTACGCCATGTTGTCCCTCATCCAATACGAGGTGGTGGACCACCATCACTGGCTCACCCTGCAACAATTCACGGACGTGGTGGCCATCTCGCAGATGACGCCCGGTCCGATAGGCATCAACAGTGCCACCTATGTGGGCTATGCAGTTACTCAAAGCGTGTGGGGAGCTGTCGTGGCCACCGTTGCAGTATGCCTTCCCTCGTTCATCCTGGTATTGCTCATCTCTTACTTCTTCGTGAAATGCAAAGACAACAAATACATCAAGGCGGCAATGTCTGGACTACTGCCCATGTCCGTATCATTGATAGCTGCTGCTGCCCTATTGCTGATGAACAAGGAAAATTTCATAGATTACAAAAGCATACTTATCTTTGCAGCCGCTTTCGGCGTGACGTGGAAGTGGCACCTTCACCCTATCTTACTGATAATCCTTGCCGGAATCGCAGGATTCCTTCTATATTGAGGAAGCGGTAGAGACGGACACCATCTTGCGAGCATATGCCCATACCACGCAATAGGCAACCAGCGGTACAATGAACGCCCACACCATCGTCGTATGGTCTGCCACCAGTCCCATCAACAGCGGACCTACCACGCCTCCCACGGGAGACATCATCAGGAAAGAGGAAGCCCTCTTGGTATGGTTGCCCAGCCCGCGCAAGGAAAGGGCAAAAATCGTGGGAAACATAATAGCCTCAAACGCATATCCGCACAACAGAGCTGCAAGCGATATCATCCCTACATCCAGCAGTACCAACGAAGTAGTCACTACTGTCCCCGTAGCACACACCAGCAACATTTTCTCGGCACGCACACGTCCCATAATCCAGCTACCGGCAAAACGTCCCAACATAAATAATCCCAGTCCACCGAAAGAAAGCACTACGGAAGCTTCGCGGGCATTCATCCAATTCTGCTCCACCACGTAATTGATGAAGAAGCTGTTGATGGAAATCTCGCCGACCTCATAGGCAAACAAGGCTATCAGCCCGAAAATGAAAAGCCGGTGTGACCACAATCCGACCTTATTACCAGCTTCGTCCACCTCCACACTATGTTCAATCTCGGGCAACTTGATTCTTGAAAAGACCAGCGCTACCAGCAACACAATTACCCCCATGCAGATATAGGGCAATGCGACATTACCCGAGCCCGTCTGCCCATCCTTCGAGAAGAGTAGCAGTCCAGCCAGTACCGGCGCACAGATACATCCCAGACCATTGAAGGATTGTGCGAAATTCAGTCGGCTGGCAGCAGTTTCCTTTGCGCCCAATTCTGTGGCATAAGGATTGGCGGCAGTTTCAAGAAATGTCAGTCCGCAGCCTATCACGAACAATGCAAACAAGAAAAGATTAAAAGACAGATAATGCTGCCCGGGGATAAAGAGCAGCGAACCGATGCCGTAGAGCAACAGACCGAATACCACACCCCGGCGGTATCCGAAGCGACTGATGAAAAGTCCTGCAGGAATGGCCATAATGAAGTATCCCATATACATCGTCATCTGTATAAAGGCCGAATGTGTCTTCGTGATATCCAGTATCTCTTGAAAGTGCTTGTTCAGTACATTCAGAATGGCATGGGCAAATCCCCACAAAAAGAAAAGAGAGGTAATCAAAATGAAGGGCACAAGGTATTGTCTGCCCACCAATGGTATTCGTTTCTGTTTCATAATATGATAATTCCAGACAATCGTTGCAAGGCGATTGATAATTGCGGGTGCAAAGATAAACAAAACTCCCGGTCTTTACCCAACATTTTCCTATTCGCTATTGTACGGAGCAGCTTTTTCTCTAACTTTACTGCCATCATACAATGTTAAGCCATGAAAAATGCCATCCCACGATACAATTTCTACAAAACTAAGTACGGAAGCGAACTTCTGATAGATGTCGTTGATTTGCAGTATACCCGGAAATTCTTGACCCAGGGAAAAGTACATATTCTGACCTACTATGACATCACCTTCATCACAGAAGGAGAAGGAGAATTCACTATCGGTAACCGGACACACTTGGCAGCTCCCGGTGATGTATTCTTCTCCAAACCAGGTGAGGTGCGCAGTTGGGACACAGACCGTATCGGCAACGGTCATGCTCTAATTTTTGAGGATACCTTTTTGACCTCTTTCTTCAAAGACCCACTATTCGTGCAGCACCTCCCGTTCTTCCGAATGGGAAAAACGGCAGACAAACTCCAACTGCCGAACGGGCTCTATGCACGGATACTCCAACTTCTGCACGACATAAAGGTCGAAATCGACTCTTTCCACCCACACGATACGGGCATATTACGCGCCTTACTTTACGAAGTCCTCATGCTACTCAACCGTGCCTACCGCACCTCTATCCCTCCGGAGACGGGTAAGGAGCCACATAAAGATATCAGCAGCTTCCACCTCAGCCGATTCTTCGAATTGGTTGGGGAGCACTTCCGGGAGCAGCATTCTGTACAATTCTATGCCGATAAACTATGCATCACTCCCAACTATCTGAACGAAATCCTCTCTTCGGCCATAAACATCAATGCCAAGCAGTACATACTCAACAAGATTACAGACGAAGCCCAGCGTCTGCTCACCTACACCGACCTCCCCATTTCAGAAATAGCCTCTGAACTTCATTTCTCAACCGTCTCCTACTTTGTACGTAGTTTCCGACAATGTATAGGGTATACTCCCCTCGCCTACCGGAAAATGGAGAAACCGTGAAAAGTGACATATCCTCCTTCTTTTTTATTGTACAAAAGTTCCACTTACCGGCTATCTTTGCCCTTGAAACAATAACCCATAAAAAAACAAACAATGAGAAATGCAGAAAAAACAGTAGGAAACATGATTGACAAGGAAAAAACCATCTTTGTCGGTTCGATGGATGCCGAAGGCTTTCCCAACATCAAGGCCATGTTGCAAACCCGCAAAAGGGAAGGGATCAAACACATTTACCTATCAACGAACACCTCGTCGATGCGCGTTTCGCAATTTCTCAAAAATAACCGGGCATGCCTTTACGTCTGCAACACACGCTTCTTCAAGGGCGTAATGCTGCGCGGCACGATGGAGATACTGACGGACAGCACCAGTAAGGAAATGATATGGCAGGAAGGCGACACTATGTACTACCCCGAAGGAGTGACTGATCCCGATTATTGTGTCCTGAAGTTCACCGCCTTCGCCGGTAGGTATTACAGCGGATTTAAATCAGAAGACTTCACGATAGAATAAACGGGCCATCCGTTCCAGTCCATCAGCAAGCAGAGCCCGGGGGCAAGCGATATTCAGCCGGATAAAGCCCTCTCCACCGGGACCGTACATCGTACCGGAATTGACCATCAAGTGCTGTTGTTCTTGCAAACGCAAGGCGACAGCATCTGAGTTGATACCAGAGGCACTGCAGTCTATCCAAACCAAATAAGTTCCTTCGAGTGGCAGCACGGGATATTGTGGTAACCGTTCCTTGAAAAAGCGGCAGAGGTATTCGTAATTCCCCCGCAGATATTTCCGCAAGGCATCGAGCCATTCCCCACCTTCGTTATAAGCTGCCATTGTGGCGATTACGCCGAACGGATTGACGTCGCATACCTCGTTGATATTGATGGCTCTGTCAATACGGCGGCGCACCTCTTCATCGGCTGCGATGATATTGGCGATTTGCAACCCGGCAAGGTTGAACGCCTTGCTCGGCGAAACGCAAGTAACGGAATTTTGCAAAAAGCGTTCAGACAAGGAGGCAAAGGGTGTGTAGTCATATCCTTCGTAAGTCAGTTCACAATGAATCTCATCCGCCACGACAAACACCTCATTCCGTAAACAAATATCACCTATATGCTGCAGTTCTTCCGGAGTCCAGACCCGTCCGACCGGATTGTGAGGATTGCACAGCAGCAGGATTTTTGCTTTCGGATCGGAAGCTTTCCTTTCAAGATCGGCAAAGTCGATTACGTAGCGGCCATCCTGATAAATGAGATTATTGGCAAACAACTCGCATCCGTCATTACGGATAGATGAATAGAAACAATTATAGGCAGGAGTCTGAACGATGACTTTATCACCCGGCATGGCCAAGGCTTTGATAATGGCTGACAGAGCCGGCACGACACCACTCGTATAGATAATCCACCGGGAATCAACCTGCCAGCGATGCCGGTCATCGAACCACCGGACAACCGCATCATAATAGGCTTCGGGTACTTTTGTATAACCGAAAATACCGTGCGCCACCCGCTTTTGTAAGGCATCGATAATAGCGGGTGCTGTACGAAAATCCATATCCGCCACCCACATGGGCAGTACATTCTCCTCTTCGGGAATATCCCATTTATAAGAATTCGTCCCGCGACGCGAGATGATTGTATCGAAATCGTATTTCATAATTTATAAATCCAGTTACCATCCCAAAGCCTCAACTCACAATCGGCAGGCGCCTTTATATTTTCGTCGAGAATGATTTCCCCATAGCTTTCGGCAGTGATACAGCCTGTCCGTGGATTCTTCACCCCGCCTATTGTTCCTTTGATGGTTGCCTGCACCGAACTATATTCAAAAGCCCGGTCGCAGTCGGGACCAAAGGTGCAATTCTCCAGTACGAGGTCGTGGGCATAGCAGAGCGGTTGCTCACCGGTTATATGGCAATTCACCAACCGGAGATTGTGCGAATGCCAGCCGAGATATTCGCCGCTGAGTTCAGAATCGTAGATTGTCACATTCTCCACCTCCCAGAAGGCATCCTTCGTAGTGATTTTGGCATTGCGCAACTCCACATTCTTCACATACTGGAAAACGTACTTGCTGTCGCTTTCCAATCCGTCTATGCGGATGTCGCTGCTGAACATGAACGGATAAGTTCCTCCATGCAGTTTCAGATTTTTGATATTCAGTTTTTTACAACGCCAGAACACCTCATCGGCATCGTTTATCTCTACATTCTCTATTTCGATGTCGTGCATCTCGCGAAACATTTTGGGTGCATCGATACGCGTATCAGTCATTTTCAGATGGTCGGAATACCACAGTGCCGAACGCCCGCCGACATCGAAAAAACAACGGTCGATAACAAATCCGTGAACATGCCAGAAGGGATAATTTCCTTCGAACCGACAATCAACAGCTTCGATGTTGCTGCATTCCTTGATGGCTGATTCTCCAGCACGGATAACTACATTCTCCAAACGTAAGTCATGCGATTCAAACAAAGGTCTTTCTCCGCCAAATGCTGTATTTGATATTATTTTCATCTTGTTTTCAATTTTATTATTCTATTCTCTTTATCAATTTTGCGGGGACACCACCTACTATTGTATTTGCTTCCACATCTTTCGTCACGACCGCTCCAGCTCCCACCACAGCATTGTCACCAATTGTCACTCCTTGAAGAATTGTTGCATTAGAACCTACCCAGACATTCTTGCCCAGTACAATTGGTGCCGGATAGGTAGTTTGGCGTTCAGCCGGAGGCAAACCATGATTGAGCGTTGCAAAGACTACATTATGCCCAATTTGGCATCCGTCGCCAATTATCACACCACCATGGTCTTGAAAATGACAGCAGGCATTAATAAATACGCCTTCGCCCACTGTTATATTCTTCCCGAAATCGGCATAAAACGGCGGAAATACTCGGAACGATGACGGAACTTGATAACCGAACAATTCGGATAGCAACTCACGTACTTCGTCCGGCGTATAGTATGCGGTGTTCAGCCGGAAAGTGATACGCCTGGCTTCACTGCTCATTTCGTCCATAAAACGGTGTATCTCCTCCGTATTAAGCGCTTGACGCGTCTTTACATATTCTTTGAATTCGTTCGTAGTCATAGTTTCTCCTATTTAAGTTTATCGTATTCTTCATCCGTCACCGGTTCTAGCCATTCATTAGAAGTATCCTCACCGGGAACTTCGAAAGCAAGATGGGCAAACCAACCATCAGAAGCAGCACCGTGCCAATGCTTCACATTTGCAGGGATATGGATAACCGTACCGGGTAGAATCTCTACTGCCGGCTTGCCCTCTTCTTGATACCACCCACGACCGGCAACACCGATAAGCATCTGTCCACCGCCTTTAGTAGCACGGTGTATGTGCCAGTTATTGCGGCAACGAGGCTCGAAAGTGACGTTAGAGACGGAAACCTGCTCACGTGAAACGGGAGCAAGATAGCTGTTACCTATGAAGTACTGTGCGTATGCTGTGTTCGGTTCTCCAATGGGGAAAATCATTTCACGCTGGAACGCGGCTTTGGTATCTTCACCGGCAGTGTCCTCTGCCCATACGCCTTTGGCCAGATTAAACGCTGCCCACGCTTTGGGCCAACCGGCATAGAAACCGATATGTGTGATGATTTCAGCAATCTCCGTACGGGTGATGCCGTTCTTTTTTGCCGACTGAAGGTGGAACACGAGCGAATTATCCGTGATACCCTGACTGATAAGAGAAGTTATAGTTACCAAACTACGGTCACGCAGACCGAGTTTGTCGGTGCGGCTCCAGACCTCGCCAAAGAGGACATCGTCGTTTAGTTCCGCAAATTTAGGAGCAAACTCACCCAACTGGATGCGTCCTGCTGTCTGTACTATCTTTTCTTGTGCCATAACATTAAGTGTTAAAATGCTGAATACTGAAATTAAAAAAATCTTGTTCATAGTCGTTCTATTTATTGCATGAAGTTATTGAGCTTGTTAGCCGGATTAAGTGGCGTCTGGTCAGACAAGACCAATGATTTGACCATGTGCAACGTTCCTTGCTTGTATTTCTGAAAGTGTTCTGATGCAATATCCGCACGGCTCGCATAGGTTTCGAGAATAGTCACCTTGCAGGGATTCTCCTTCTCGCCGACCGCATACATAGTCAGCACGCCCGATTCGATGCGCAGAGAGATTTCGCCTACTTCGGTTGCGTATTTCATATATTCGTCGAGATACTGCGGATAAACTTCGATTTTCGACAACCGCACGATACCGTCAGCACTCATCGGCTCTTTAGCGCACATACCCGGCTGCTTATCCAGATTCAGGCATTTGCCGATAATCTCTCCCGTGGCAAGGTAGGAATAGGTCGGAAATTCAAACAATACGGGTTTCAGCTTCGTATAGTCAAGTTTCCCGTTATTATCAAGCACTTCAGGAGCAGCGTATGTATTGACTATCGCACAAATGAAATTGTCGAAACCTTCAGTTTCATAGATGTCTACCACCTCACACTCCATGGTGAGGGGTGATGCGTCTATAACAGGGGTACCGTTTTCGCCAATATGGTAGGCAAACACCTCCGACTTATCGACCGTCGCACCGCTTACACTTCCCACATAGTCAGCTTTCGGCAATATTTCACGACTCACTAGATTGACGGAAAGTCGTTTTGAGGCCTTTATCCCTTGATTAGTGTAATGGCTTTTACTCATGCTGATGAGTATCCGGTCATGTCCAATAACACCCGTATGGCCTACCACTAGCCAGTTTACTTTCCCTTCAACCT
Organism: Bacteroides sp. A1C1; assembly: GCF_004328515.1. NCBI lineage: Bacteria > Pseudomonadati > Bacteroidota > Bacteroidia > Bacteroidales > Bacteroidaceae > Bacteroides > Bacteroides sp. A1C1. Next base: position 4,089,088 of record NZ_CP036491.1, on the reverse strand, counting down.
CCGCCCCGACAACCGTCATCGGCTTGGGATAGAGCGCCAACAGATTTCCGAGATTTTTCTTGTTCGTTTCCATTATATTGGGTTGAACGGTGTTCTCCTTCACTGGGATACTGCACGACATTATGACAAGCAGTGACAAAACTCCTAAAATTATTTTTGCCATACGCTATATTACTCTATTTTTCTTGTTAAACTTCTGATGACAAAAGTACCGCGATAGCACAAGCGAAGGTGTATATGATTTACGGATATTTGTACCCGAATTCCCGATTATACCGCAAGAAAGTTCAAGTTCATCAGATGAGTATAGTAAGACTGGCAGAAATCCCACGAATAATCCCATGCATGATTTTTTAATCGTTATTCTTGCCGATACAGAAAAAAAGCTCTGAAATCATTGAATTTCAGAGCTTTGCTTTAATTTGATATTTTCTTTCGCGGTGCGTACGGGACTCGAACCCGTGACCCCATGCGTGACAGGCATGTATTCTAACCAACTGAACTAACGCACCATTATTTCATTCTTTCGTTGCTATCTCTCTCGATTGCGGTTGCAAAGGTAGACAAAATTCTTATATCTGCAATAGCTTGAAAGAAAAAAAATCATCTTTTTTTTAACATAGCTTGATTATAAGAGATTTATGTTACCTTTGCAAAACTAAATTAATATTGAAATCATGAGAAATACTCCTATTGAACGTAAGTTGATAGATGAAACTATCGCAGATTTTCATATCACAGACTTTGCCAAAGCAACCATCCGTGAAGTCAAAGCCATTGCAGCCAATGCCGAAGCGGCATCGGGTGTGGAATTCATAAAAATGGAAATGGGTGTACCCGGACTCCCCCCCTCAGCCGTCGGCGTAAAGGCAGAGGTGGAGGCATTGCAGAATGGTATTGCCAGCCTCTACCCGGACATCAACGGACTCCCCGCCTTGAAGCAGGAAGCATCCCGTTTCATCAAAGCCTTTATCAATGTAGATGTAGCCCCCGAAGGTTGCGTACCAGTTACCGGTTCCATGCAAGGAACTTTTGCTTCATTCCTCACATGCAGCCAGTGCGATGAGAAAAAGGATACCATTCTCTTCATCGATCCCGGTTTCCCGGTACAGAAGCAGCAGTTGGTCGTGATGGGACAGAAATATGAAACCTTTGACGTATATGACTACCGTGGCAACAAGTTGAAAGCGAAGTTGGAAAGTTACCTCAGCAAAGGAAATATCTCTGCCATCGTCTATTCCAATCCCAACAATCCCAGCTGGATTTGCCTAAAAGAAGAAGAATTGCGCATCATCGGCGAACTGGCAACCAAATATGACGTCATTGTGCTGGAAGACCTCGCCTACTTTGCCATGGACTTCCGCCAAGACTTGAGCAAACCGTTCCAAGCGCCTTACCAACCTTCTGTGGCACACTATACGGACCTTTACGTGCTGCTCATTTCCGGTTCCAAAGCTTTCAGCTATGCCGGTCAACGTATCGGTGTCAGCTGCATTTCGGACAAACTGTATCATCGGGCCTATCCCGGGTTGACACAACGCTACGGCGGCGGCACCTTCGGCACAGTATTCATCCACCGCGTACTCTATGCGCTCTCTTCCGGCACCAGCCACTCTGCGCAGTATGCTCTTGCCGCCATGCTTAAAGCAGCCAATGAAGGTCAATACAACTTCCTTGATGAAGTGAAAGTATACGGTGAACGTGCCCGCCGCCTGAAAGAAATCTTCTTGCGCCACGGTTTCCACTTGGTATACGACAATGATTTGGGTGATCCCGTTGCCGACGGTTTCTACTTCACCATCGGTTACCCGGGCATGAGTAGCGGAGAACTTGCGCGGGAACTAATGTACTACGGTGTAAGCGCCATTTCGCTGGTGACCACCGGAAGCCATCAGGAAGGATTACGTGCCTGCACTTCCTTTATCCAAGACCATCAGTACGACCAGTTGGACGAACGTATGGCAATTTTTGCCGAGAATCACCCCATCCAATAAAAAATATCCCTATATAAATAAGGTGTTTCTACCAGTTGATGCCGGTATCCCACCACAATCGGGTACCGGCATTGTCATCTCCACCCAGTACCTCTACCAAAGCGGCATACTGCTCGGCATTCTCCGTCTTCAGTCCGCCGGGAAAGTTCAGACGGCGAATCATTGTCTCAGTATCTATGCACCCGTCTTTACTGTGATTAAAGCGTACGGGGAATAGCCGGGGATACCCCGTCCGGCGCTGTTCAGCCCAAGCTTCACACCCTTCGGGAAACATGGCAATCCATTTTTGGGTAATAATCTTCTCCAGTTTCGTATCCCTATCCGCTGACTCCAGCCAGCGTGGCGAAACCTGACAACGGGCGGTAATATCATTCTCCATATCGTAGGTATCCACAAAATCGGCAGGCAACAAGTTGCTCTCCAGATAAGCGTCGGACTGCAAGATGCCATACTGACGGAAAGAAGCCATTACCCCTTCTTCATAGCAGATTTTCGCCGACTCATCAGTCCATCCCCGTAGGGCAGCCTCGGCACGCAGGAACCAGACTTCTGCTGCCGGCATCAACACTGCATCAGTCTGCTGGGTAACTTTCAATTTTGAGAGTGTATTATAATAGTTATGTGCAAAGCATGTACCCTGACGAATGCCGCGATACTCGCCTGCAAACTGTTCATTCTGGCAAGTGGCAAAATAGATTTCACGACGGGGATCTTCATATCCGTTCAGTATGGACTCCATCGGCGCTCCCATATAAGCTTCATTCCAAACAAGGTTTATCTCGCCCAACGGATTGGTATATCCACTCGCTGTGGAAACCGCCACCGACTCGTCCGCCTCCCGAATGACTCCGTATTCATTATCCATCGCCTTACGGAATTCCGTTTTTGCATTCTCCGGACTGGCTACCGCGATGCGCATGGCAAGCCGCATCCGCAACGAATTGGCAAACTTTATCCAAGAGTCATAATCACCGTCCAACAACATATCGAAACGCGCAAACTCCGAAGCTCCCGGATGCTCGACAATATAATCGGAAAGTACAGCAACAGCCGTATCGAGTTCACAGAAAAAGGCATTATAGACCTCTTTCTGCGTGTCAGGCATATAACGGGCTTCGGGATCGGCAAAATGACTATACACAATAGGGCCGTAATAGTCCGTGACACGGTGCATCACTTCCACCTTCAGTATCTTGGTAATGCCGAAAAAGGCAGGCATACGGTCACGTGTGGCATTCTCCGACTGATATATCTGCGGGAAAACATACTCATAGGTATGTCCCCACATGGCGCTGTTCCATCCATCCTGCAAGTTGTAGTCCGAATTGTGCGAACCTCCATTCAGAGGCTTGGCATCGTGCATGTAACCGCTGAACATGTCGGCATTCAAATTCTGGGTCAATTGAAAAGGCCAGTTCTTCCCCTTTCCGTAGTCGTAATTGAAATAGATGCCTTGCTGGATGATTCCAAGACGGATGCCATGTTCGTTATAGTCGGCCTGCAAGTCCTCGTCCGTCACGCCGGACTTGTCCGTATTGATTTCCTTAAAGTCCCGCGTACAAGCCAGAAACACGAAAACCATGCCAATCAGTACTATAATCCTCTTCATATCAAGTCTCCCTCCCCCTCTTAAAATTCACATTTCAAAGAAAATCCCCAACTACGCGTGGTAGGCATACCGTAGACTTCAATTCCCTGGTTATCGTTGCCCGTAGAGAGTACCAGGTCAGGGTCGAAAGGCGCCTTTTTGTAGAAGAAGAACAAGTTGCGTCCCGAAAAGGACAGTTGTGCCCGCTTGAGGACTTTGGTCTTTTCCATCCAGGCAGCAGGCAGTTGGTAGCCCACGGACAGCTCACGCAGCCTGATGTTCGTGGCATCATACATATAATATTCCGTCACCCCGGCCCGTCCGCCTACAACATTCTTATAAAATCCTTTCACATTATCTATCCGGTTACCTTCAAGCATTACATAACCTTTGTCCCTGGCCCGGGCCGTGACTTCAGAAACGCCATACATATCCATATCCGCCTGCGTCTGAGACAAAATATCGCCTCCAAAGCGACAATCCACCAGAAAATAGAAAGAAAAATTCTTGTAAGACAGCATATGATTCCAGCCAAGCATCAGTTTTGGATTGGCATTGCCCACTTTCACCGTATTGCCATCACCTTCCACCAAAGGCATCCCGGTATTGTCTCCTTCCGTGCCGTAAACGATATCGCCCGCATCGTCACGTACAAAAGCTTTTCCGTAGATGTCACCGATAGAGCCCCCTTTCACCAATTTCATGGCATAACTGGACGAGAAGCTGGTAGGACCGTAAAGAAACTCCTTCAGCGCTTCGTGCAGTGAAATTATCTTGTTGCGGTTGGTGGAAAAGTTCACCTCTGTTTTCCACTTGAAATGGTTCGTCAGCAAAGGAACGGCATCCAGTGAAACCTCCCACCCCACATTCTGTATATTACCCGCATTGACATAACGGTAGGCATATTTATCGCCCGACAGAGTAGGAAGCTTGAAGAACTGGTTCCGGGTATTCGTCTTATAGAAAGTGGCATTCAAGCCAATGCGATTCTTCAAAAAACGCGCTTCTATACCCGCCTCAAAGGAGTGCGTCATCTCCGGTTCCATATCCTTGAACGGCGCGGCATCACTTGCCAAGAACTCTCCGCCTGCCGTGATATGCGAGGAAGGATTTGTGATGAACATGGGAATATCATTGCCCACCATGCTGTATGCCCCCCTTATCTTTGCCAGTGACACCCATCGGGGTAAAGTCATCAGCTTATTGAATATCAGCGAAAATCCCACGGAGGGATAGAAGAACCCGCTTTTCTCATGAGATGTATAAGCCAGCGTGGAGGACCAGTCATTACGGGCCGACAAATCAAGATAGACAAACTCGTTGTAGCCCAGTTGTGCCGTCGCAAACAAGGACTGCAATTGGCGCCGCGCATCAATCTTCTGGTCCAGCCCGGCAGAACCATTCATGATGATATTGGCCAGATTGAACACATTGGCATATTTCAGCGAAGCTGTTTTAGAGTCATAGCGGGTGGAGTTCACTGTCTTATCATTGATACTGGCACCGAGCACCGCGTTGAGAGAGAATGCATCCCACTGCTTTTTCATCATCAGTATGGCGTCTCCGTAATATTGGGTTTCCTGATAGTCCATCTCAATATAACGCCCATTGGCTCCCGCTAACGCCGGAGCGGTAGAGGCATAGAACTGCTGGCGCACCTTGTCGTTAATATAGTCTACATTGCCACGGGTCTGCAGGCTTAACCAATCGTTTATCTTCAGATTGGCGGATAAGGAGACTATGACATGCATGCGGTTCTCCTTGCTCAATATGCGATTGGTAATCCAGTAGGGATTCTGCTCAAAATCCTCGTAGGAGGTATGCCAATTCTGTATGTTCAAGTTTCTACCCTCATCATAAACCTCGAAGTTCTCCTTATAATAAGCAATATCCTCACCCCGTGGAAAACGGTAGAGCCCCACCAAAGGATTCATGTAGAAACCACCCACGGTAGGCTTGTTCTTCACCACCTGGCGCATCAGGTTCATACTGCCATCTAACTTCAGACGGGAATTCAATAGAACGGAAGTCTCTCTGAAAGTGAGGTTGTGCTTCGAAAGGTTATGTTTCCCAATGATGCCATGCCCCGTAGTATTGGCATAGGAGAAATAGTTCTGCAACTTCTCATTGCCGTGACTCAAGGAGATGGAAGTTATGGAGGTGACACCAGTAGAGAAGAAGTCTCTCAGATTATCGTATTCGGGAAGGTTTGCCCGTTCTCCCCAACTGTCTACACCGTCACTTACTCCATAGCGGTTCTGCATCTTGGGTAGCGCAAAAGCATTGTCGAACATCAGGCTCGTCGAGAAAGAAACACCGCGCTGCCCGTACGACTGCCCCTTCTTTGTAGTAATCAGTATCACCCCATTGGCAGCCTGGCTACCATACAAAGCTGCCGCGGGAGCTCCTTTCAGGATACTGATGCTCTCTATATCTTCAGGATTCAGATTGGAAATGCCGTCCCCTCCGTCACGGTTGCCAGCATTGGCCGTCCCGCCTATGGCAGAGTATGCTTGCTCGGAGGTGGAGTTCAGAATGGGAACACCGTCTATCACGTACAGAGGTTGGTTGTCACTCGCCACCGAACGGACTCCACGGATACTGACTTTGGCTGAAGCTCCCAGACCGGAAGAAACCTGGTTAACACGCACACCAGCTGACTTGCCGGTCAACGAAGTGATTAAGTTGGGCATTTTTACTCGAGTCAATTCCTCGTTTTTTATTAAATCTGTGGCATAAGAAAGAGAATTTTCTTTCTTTTCGATACCCAAAGCGGTAACAATGACATTATCCAGCTCTATCATATTTTCTCTTAGTGTGATATGAAAGGTCGAACGTCCTTCCACCTCAATATCCTGGGAAATGTAGCCGATAAATGAAACACGGAGCACTGCATTATCGGCAACCACCAGCGTGAATTTTCCTTCCGAATCCGCTATCGCACCATTGGCCGTTTCTTTCTCCTGAATAGTGGCACCGGCCAGCGGAAACCCACCTTCATCCAGCACACAGCCACTTACCGTCACTTTGGAAAGCTGTATTTCGGAATGCCCCGGACGTTGCATACGCTCCCAAAATCCCTCCGGGCAATCCGTCCATCCTATAGAAAACAGCCCTAAAATTAACATATATAGTGTAGTATACTTCATTGTATTAAATTGCCAATTACTTGCAAATTTAAGCATTTTCTTCGAATAAAAAAACCATAAAATCTGAGAAAAGAAACTTTTAAAATGAAAAACAGCGAAGAACTTTTGTTTATTGTGGAATATTATGTATATTAGGGGCATGTATAGCAATATAGATCTATTCAAGATAGAAACAAACCATGTGGTTCCTGCCCGGGGAAAGGTCTTGATTTCCGAACCCTTTTTGTGTGACCACATGTTTGGGCGATCCGTCATTCTACTGGTGGACCATACACATGACGGCACAATGGGACTGGTTATGAACAAACCTCTCCCCCTATTCTTGAATGATGTGCTGAAAGACTTCAACTGCCCGGAAAACATACCTATCTATAAAGGAGGACCGCTCAGTACAGATACGTTGTTCTATTTGCACACGCTCAAGGGCATTACCGGAGCATTGCCCATCGGCAAAGGCTTCTACCTGAACGGTGACTTTGAAGCCATTAAAAACTACATCATGCAGGGAAATTCCGTTAAAGGCAGAATCAGATTTTTTTTGGGATACTCCGGCTGGGAGTACGAACAGCTGGACCGGGAAATTGAAGAAAACACTTGGCTGGTAGGCAAAGAAAACATCAGCTCGCTAATGGACGAGGCAGCCAGCGGCACACTCTGGAAGAAGGCATTGTGCAAGCTGGGAGCAAAATATGAAATATGGTCGCGTTTCCCCCAGATTCCAACGTTCAATTAGTGTTGCGGAGAAGTTGCAACAATACGACATCCTTATAGCACCCTCCTACGCGCCACCACTCCCTCAAAAGCCCGCAACGCACAAAACCGCAGGATTCAAAAAGGCGGATACTTGCCTCATTATCCACCGAAATATGGACTATCAACTGCTTCAGATATAGGAAACTGAAAACATAGTCGCACAGCAAACGCAACGCTTCCTTGGCATAACCATTGCCCTGATACTCCTTCCGTATAGCAATGCCCACCTCTCCCCGGGCATGCATGGGAGAAAACTCTGTAATATCAATGGTGCCTATCACCGCATCATCCTCTACACGTACAATCATCATACGCAGCTGGCGGTCGGCAAACATATCGCATTCGGAATTCTCAATATATTGTTTCAAGACAAATCTGGAATAGGGCACGGTGAAGTTCGTCACATCCCAAGTCCGGGAATCATTCTCCATAGCATACATCACTTCCAAGTCTTCCGGCTCCATAGCACGTAGACGCACCCTTTCACTACAGAAATAAGATTTATTCATATCTTCCAGTCGGTTACATTTCTTCTTCTTTATTGATATGCAGTTCTTTACGCAGGCGTCCATCACCCGGCAGGCAGAACAGAGAAGCCGTCAGTCCTATCAGTGCACACAGTACACCCGTACTGCTCAACATTATATAATAGGTGAAAAAACCTGCAAGCACTGGTATGGCAAGCAATGCCAGCCGCACGCCACTCCACAACGCATAAAGGCGGAGGGCTTCGGGAAGCGTCACTACATCTATTTTCCGGATTAATACCCATGAAAAGAGTTTCAGGGATACGGGCACGCAAGAGGCAGCCAGCAGAATGGTTATCGTCTCAGCCATATAGATAGCACGTACATCTCCGGCATACATACCTACCCATTCGCCTCCGGTTTCTCCAAGCAGGACGAGTAGGATGGGGAGCATCCAGAAATAAGCAAAAGTTGTTCGGACACGCAATGCAGTCTTCTTTATTTGTTCTTCCATTTAGTGAATTGATAGTGGATAATGAATAATTGATAGAAGCCCAACACGATCAGGCAGTTCCGGAAAATGGAGTGCGGTTCACGATACTGCGTCCCAGAGTCACTTCATCCGTATACTCCAATTCGTCGCCGATGGAAATGCCACGGGCTATGACGGAGAGCTTCACACCCAGTTTTTCCAGCTTGCGGTAGATATAAAAGTTTGTCGTATCTCCCTCCATCGTCGTGCTCAGGGCAAGAATCACTTCATTGATGCCACCGGCGGCTACCCGCTGCACAAGGCTTTCTATCTGCAAGTCTCCGGGACCAATGCCATCCATCGGCGAGATGACGCCTCCCAACACGTGATACAAACCACGGAACTGTTGTGTGGCTTCCACAGCCATCACATCACGGATATTCTCTACCACACAGACCACGGAAGCGTCCCGTTGCGGACTGGAACAGATGCGGCACGTCTCCGTATCTGATATATTATGGCATACCTTGCAATATTTCACTTCATGCTTCAGCGTCACAATGGCATTGCCGAACGCTTCCACCACTGCCGTATCCTGGCGGAGCAGGTGAAGAACCAGCCTCATAGCCGTCTTACGTCCCACTCCGGGCAACTTGGCAAACTCATTTACCGCCTTCTCCAATAATGTCGAGGGAAACTGTCCATTCATACTTAAAATTTTCCTATTGGCCACAAAGATAGTGCAAACCGAATGCAGAATAAAATGAACTCGTTCATTTTTTATGCTGAGGTGCAGCCTATCTTCGCTTTCTGGGCAAAGATAGTGCAAACTTATGAAATTAGTGCTACCTTTGCCACACGTAAAACCCCAAAAAGGCAACAAAATGGATATTACAAACGCCGAATTCGTCATCAGTAACACAGACGTGCGGAAATGCCCCGCCGGTACATTTCCCGAATATGCTTTCATCGGACGCTCCAACGTAGGAAAATCCAGTCTTATCAATATGCTGACCGGAAGGAAAGGACTCGCCATGACCTCTGCCACACCGGGAAAGACCATGCTTATCAACCATTTCCTAATCAACAAGAGCTGGTACATTGTAGACCTTCCGGGATATGGCTACGCCAAACGGGGACAGAAAGGTCAGGAACAAATCAAACGTATTATAGAAAGTTATATACTGCAACGCGAACAGATGACTTGTCTGTTTGTTCTTATAGATAGCCGGCTGGCTCCCCAAGCCATCGACCTCGAGTTTACGGAATGGCTGGGCGAGAACGGCGTACCCTTTGCCATCGTCTTCACAAAGGCCGACAAACTGAAAGGCGGCAGACTGAACACCCACATCAACGAATACCTGGAACAGTTGAAGGAACAGTGGGAAGAGCTGCCTCCCTACTTCATCACCTCTTCTGAAAACCGCATGGGACGGAAAGAGCTGCTGGACTATATCGAAAGTATCAACAAAAGCCTGAATAGCAAACAATAGACATAAGTAAAATGAAAAGATTAGTTTTTTGGCAACTGTTTGTTGCCGCACTACTGCTGACCGGCAATAGTCACGCACAATCCATCAAGGATTTGTTCAACAAAGAAAATATAGAGAAGGCGGTAAATGCCGTGACCGGCAAGTCAACAGCGGATATGACCGGCACTTGGTCGTATACCGGCTCCGCCATTGAATTCGAATCGGACAACCTGCTGCAGAAAGCCGGCGGTGCCGTTGCCGCCACAGCCGCAGAAAAGAAACTGGACGAACAGCTTGCCAAAGTAGGCATCAAAGCCGGGCAAATGTCATTCACATTCAACGCCGACAGCACATTCAGCGCCAAAGTAGGGCAAAAGAGCATGAAGGGAAGCTACTCCTACAATGCATCCACCCAAAAGGTCAACTTGAAATTCGCCAAGCTGATAGGTATGAATGCCAAGGTCAACGCTACCTCCACAACTATGGACCTGCTGTTCGAATCGGACAAGCTACTGAAACTGATAACCTTCCTCTCCAGCAAAAGCAGCAACTCCACTCTGAAGAGTATCGGCTCGCTGGCCAACAGCTACGACGGAATGATGCTCGGATTCTCATTACAGAAACTGTAACAACAACTTCCATACAACAAAAAAATCCCGCAAGCACCGAACAATGCTTGCGGGATTTTTTTATCTGAAAAGAGCGGAAAACGAGACTCGAACTCGCGACCCTAACCTTGGCAAGGTTATGCTCTACCAACTGAGCTATTTCCGCATTGGATGACTCTCCTTTTTTGAGGAGTAAAGTGCCCAGAACAGGACTCGAACCTGCATGCCTCTCGACACACGCACCTGAAACGTGCGCGTCTACCAATTCCGCCACCTGGGCATAAGTCATCTTCAATACATCTGAAAGAGCGGAAAACGAGACTCGAACTCGCGACCCTAACCTTGGCAAGGTTATGCTCTACCAACTGAGCTATTTCCGCAATGTATAAAAGCGTGAAGAGAAGGAGACTCGAACTCCCACGACATAATTGTCACTACCCCCTCAAAGTAGCGCGTCTACCAATTCCGCCACCTCTCCAACTTACTTTCAACAATTCAAAGAACCGACTGCTTTACCTTGGTGCCCAGAACAGGACTCGAACCTGCATGCCTCTCGACACACGCACCTGAAACGTGCGCGTCTACCAATTCCGCCACCTGGGCATAGGTAATTGCAATCTAAACTGCGTTGAGCGGAAAACGAGACTCGAACTCGCGACCCTAACCTTGGCAAGGTTATGCTCTACCAACTGAGCTATTTCCGCGATTGCGGATGCAAAGGTAGATATTTTCCTTAAACCTGCAAACATTCTGCAGACTTTTTTCACACAGAAAAGTGTACATTTTCGCCAGGCATACAAGCAGACTTTTGATTATCAACTCATTCGCCCACGATAATCTTCATAAGAAAATTGCTTGAAAACTTCAGCTTTTCCTTCTTTTGTCCACATTGCAATGGCCGGATGGTGAATTCCATTGAACATATTCGTCTTTACAGTGGTGTAATGTATCATGTCCTCAAAGACGATTCTCTCCCCTATCTGCAGCTCATGGTCGAAACTCCACAGTCCCATATAGTCGCCGCTCAAGCAGGAGTTTCCTCCAAGGCGATAGACGTAAGGGCCCGCATCGCCCATCTCCGCTCCACGCACTGCAGGCTGATAGGGCATCTCCAGACAATCCGGCATGTGGCACGTAAAGCTAACGTTGAGAATGGCGGTACGAATGCCGCGGTTTTCCACAATGTCCACTATCTCCGAGCTCAGCACACCGGTCTGCCAAGTAAAAGCGGAACCGGGCTCAAGAATGATTTGAAGATGTGGATAGCGCCCCTTCAAGCCCTGCAACAGACGGACAAGATGCTCTACATCATAATCCTTACGCGTCATCAGATGCCCGCCTCCTAAATTCAACCACTTAATCTGTGAGAACCAGCGGGAGAATTTTCCTTCCAAGTGCTCCAATGTGTGTTCCAGCTCGTAGGAAGAAGACTCGCAGTGACAATGACAGTGAAAACCTTCAATACCCGCCGGAAGTTCTTCGGGAAGCTGGTCGGCCATTACACCGAAGCGGGTACCGGGTGCGCAGGGATTATAAAGCTCCGTTTCCACCTCAGAGTATTCAGGATTGATACGGATACCGCAGGAAATGCCGCTTCCCTCCGCCACCACTACCGGATAAAAGCGGTGGAACTGCGAAAGCGAATTGAAAGTAATATGGCTGCTGCACCGCATTATCTCCGGAAAATCGGCCTCGGTATAGGCAGGCGAGTACGTATGTGCCTTACTTCCGAACTCCTCCAATGCCAGACGGGCTTCGTAGACAGAACTTGCCGTAGAGTGGTCTATATACTCCCTGAAAATGGGAAAGGAACGCCACATGGCAAATGATTTGAAAGCGAGGATTATCTCCACACCTGCGCGGTCGGCCACACTTTTTATCAGTGCGAGGTTCTTTCTCAGCAATCCTTCTTCCATAATATAGCAGGGAGAAGGGAAAAGGGAAAAGTCTTTATTTGTCATTCTTCTATCTATATTTACTATTCTAAATTGTCCGTATGTATCGTTCTAACTGTCTTTTTTAAGATACCACAGTCCTACACTCATGCCATCATCCTCTTACAAGTATCCCGCCTCTGTGTGAGACAAAAGATGCGTACTATCCTATGACAGCACTTTGAAACGCGCGAAGCGCAGCAAAAGTTGTTTGTCTCCCGCATTCTTGAAGCGGATGGTGGCTTTCGCATTGTCTCCTTCGCCCTCCACTTTCAAAACTTCACCCAGGCCGAAACGTTCGTGCTCTATCAGTTGTCCCTGCTGTACACGGTTGGCAGACGCGCCGGCAGAAGGCGATGTACTTGCCGTATTTGCAGAAGGCGCCACCCGTTTCAGGTTACGTGGAACGGTCGGCGCAATAATCTGCTGCTTCGGCCGTACAGACACACGCTCTTTTCCTCCATACGGAGCATCTTCCCTATCAGGCGCAAAGCCTCTGGCGTTCTCCCTGCGGAAAACGGCAGCTTCCTCCTCTACCCTGCGGAACATTCCCGCATCCTGAGGCAGGCGCAGGAACCGTACGTCTATATCCTTCAGAAAACGGCTGGGACTGCCAAACTCCATCTTGCCGTACCGGAAACGCGTCTTTGCATACGATAGGAAACAGTGTTCTTCGGCACGTGTGATGGCTACATAGAACAGCCGCCGTTCTTCCTCCAATGCCCGGGGAGAGTCACCCACCATGCTGCTGGGAAAAAGATTCTCCTCCATCCCCACTACAAACACATTCTTGAACTCCAATCCCTTGGCCGAATGTACAGTCATCAGGGTTATCTTCTCATCGTCCCCATCCTTATCCGAATCCTGGTCGGTAAGAAGGGAAACTTCCGAAAGGAAGTCACCCAACAACACGTTAGAGTTTCCTTCCTCCTGCCGTTGGGCGCAAAAATCACTCATACCGTTCACCAGCTCCTCTATATTCTCCTTACGGCTCAGATTCTCGGGAGAGTTGTCTTGACACACATCATTGATGATGCCCGATTGGCGAATAATGTCAGCACCAATCTCGTAGGCATTCTTCTCCGCAGCATCTGTGATAAAGGCAGATATAAGTTCGCGGAATGCCTGCAACTTTCCCACCGTACCTTTATTGAAGTTCAAGCCATACGCCAACGGCTCACAAAGCACGGTCCACAAACTGACATTGTGCCCGGTGGCGGCAGCAATGATTTTTCCCACTGTCGTATCTCCGATACCCCGTGCAGGATAATTGATAATACGTTTGAAAGCCTCTTCATCATTGGGATTCACTATCAGACGGAAGTAAGCGATAACATCTTTGATTTCCTTGCGTTGATAGAACGACAAACCTCCGTAAATACGGTAAGGCATACTGCGTTTGCGCATGGCTTCCTCAAAAATACGGCTCTGCGCATTGGTACGGTAGAGTATCGCAAAATCAGAGTAGGCATAGCGCTTTTCACGCCGCAGTTCAGCTATCTTATTCACCACAATATCCCCTTCTTCCACGTCACTGTATGCCTGGTACACACCGATGGCCTCTCCCTTCTCCTTTTCCGAGAACACTTCCTTGCGTATCTGCCACTGGTTCTTTTCTATCAGGCTGTTGGCCGCGCGGACAATGGTCTGGGTGGAACGGTAATTCTGCTCCAGCTTGAAGACCTTCGTATCGGGATATACTTTCGTAAAATAGAGAATATTGTCAATATCGGCACCACGGAAGGAGTAGATACTCTGTGCATCATCCCCCACCACACAGACATGCTGATGGTTCTTGGCAAGTTGCAGCACGATGCTGTGCTGTGCAAAATTGGTATCCTGATACTCATCCACCAGAATGTAACGGAACTGGTCTTGATAACGCGCCAACACCTCGGGGTGGTCCCGGAACAGCAGGAATGTGTAGAACAGCAAATCGTCGAAGTCCATCGCATCCGCCTGCCGGCAACGCTCCCAATATCTCTGGTAGATGTCGCGAAGCGCCGGAACCTTGGCAGCACGGTCTCCTTCGTAAGCCTCCTTGTTGTTGGCATAGCCTGCCGGAGAAACCAGATGATTCTTGGCATTCGAGATACGCGCCTGCACCATCCCCGGCTTGTACACTTTCTCATCCAGCCCCATTTCCTTGATAATGGAACGTATCAGGCTTTTACTGTCCGCCGTATCGTAAATGGTAAACTGCGAAGTGAAGCCGATATGCCCGGCCTCGACATGCAGAATGCGCAGGAATATGGAGTGAAAGGTTCCCATCCACAGATGGCACGCCCTCTCCGGCCCCATCTGACGGGCTATACGCTCCTTCATTTCGCGCGCCGCCTTGTTGGTAAAGGTCAATGCCAGAATGTTCCAAGGCTGGTAGCCATTCTCCAGCAGATAAGCAATCTTGTAGGTCAGCACGCGCGTCTTTCCCGAACCGGCACCGGCTATCACCAGTGACGGACCGTCATTGTATAACACCGCGTTCCGTTGTCCTTCGTTCAGTTCCTCTATATAATCGGGCATATCCGTATAATCTTAAAATGATGATATTTTTCCTTCCTTTGTTTTTACGGAGGCAAAGATAAAAAAAGCTTCGGAGACGTACGAACATTTCTATAGGTTATAGTGTTTATATAGTAAAGTTCCAAAATTAAATAATTGAAACTTATGAATACAATATTAACGATTTTAATGATAACAGTTATGACTTACGAAATGCCAAAACTTCCCTACACTAACAATGCACTGGAACCTGTAATCAGTCAGCAAACCATAGATTACCACTACGGTAAACATCTGCAAACCTACGTGAACAACCTCAACAACCTCGTTCCGGGAACGGAATTTGAAGGCAAAGACCTGGTAACCATTGTTGCCACAGCACCGGACGGTGCCATCTTCAACAATGCAGGACAAGTGTTGAACCACACATTATACTTCTTACAGCTTGCCCCGAAGCCTGCCCACAGCGAGCCTACCGGCAAGCTGGCAGAAGCCATCAAACGCGACTTCGGCAGCTTTGAGAATTTTAAGAAGGAATTCAACGCGGCAGCTGTCGGCTTGTTCGGCTCCGGATGGGCTTGGTTGTCTGCCGACAAGAACGGCAAACTCCACATCACCAAAGAAGCCAACGGTAGCAATCCGGTACGCGCCGGTCTTGTTCCGCTACTCGGATTCGACGTGTGGGAACATGCCTACTATCTTGATTACCAGAACCGCCGTGCCGATCACGTAAACGAATTGTGGAGCATCGTTGATTGGGATGCGGTAAGTAAAAGATTCAAATAGACCAACGAGGTCCCACAAAGCCATGTGAAGGACGCCTTCTTGAGTTATAAAGACGCAAGAAGGCGTTTTCTTGTTTAAAGCAGCCATCTAACATATTTTAAAGAAATTCCTTGGCTTCTACCATAAGTATTCATTAACTTTGCTAAACTTAAAAGTTAAACGAAAGAAATGAAACTCATCGTAGTAACAGCACCCACATTTTTTGTGGAAGAAGACAAGATTATCACGGCACTATTCGAAGAGGGGCTGGATATTCTACATCTGAGGAAGCCGGAAACTCCCGCCATGTATTCAGAACGACTTTTAACGCTGATACCCCAAAAATACCATAAGCGCATCATTACTCATGAACACTTCTACCTACAGGAAGAATTCAGCCTGATGGGGATTCATCTAAACACCCGCAACCCCAAAGAACCGCACGATTATTCAGGACACATCAGCTGTACCTGCCACTCGCTGGACGAAGTGCGGAACAAGAAACATTTTTATGACTATCTATTCTTGAGTCCGATATATAATTGCATCACAAAGACCGGAGTTACATCAGGCTTTACAGCCGAAGAACTACGACAAGCAGAAAAAAGTAAAATTATAGACAGCAAAGTCATGGCTTTGGGAGGCATTACCTCCGATAACATCCTGGAGATAAAGGATTACGGATTCGGTGGTGCCGTTATAATGGGTGACTTATGGAATAAATTCAACGCCTGCACCGACCGCGATTATCTGGAAGTAATCCGCCACTTCAAGAAGCTGAAGGAAATGGCTGATTGAGAGCGCAGGTAAATCAAAATTTACCGTACTCTTTGTATTCAATACCGGCAGGCAACGTAAAATAGAAAGTGGAGCCTTCCCCTTTCTTGGACTCCACACCTATACCTCCCCCATAGTGTTCCACAATGGATTTAGTGATGGAAAGCCCCAACCCCGTACCTTTAATATTGTAGTTCATCTTCACAAACCGTTCAAAGATGGCATGTCTTCCCACTTCATCAATGCCACAGCCTGTATCTGCCACATAAAAATAGAAGTTATGATTACTCAATCTCCTACAACCGATTTTCACACTGCCCATCTCCGTAAACTTCAAGGCGTTCCTCACCAAGTTACCTATAACTTGGGCAAAGCGCACGCGATCTACCACCAAACGGCATTGAGGCAGCCGTTCTACAAACTCCACCTGAATACCTGTGGGATGCGAGCGCATATTCTCTGTCGTGCAGACTTCATCAATCAGCGCGTTCACATCCGCTTCTCCATCATTATATTCCAGGGTCTTTGCCTCAATCTTTGAATAGTCCAGCAAGTCATTGACCAGTTGCAGCAGCGAGTCCTTGTTATCATTAATCTCTTTCAGGAAAGCCATACGGGTTTCTCTGTCCAGATCATCCATTTCGGCAAGCATAGTTGTAAAGCCTACAATAGCATTCAAAGGAGTACGAATTTCGTGAGTCATATTAGCTATGAAAGCATCCTTCAGCTGGTTGGATTCTTCGGCAACCTCATTAATGCGCTGCAACGTCTTCAACCTTTTGCTTTTACTGATGGAAATGATTATCATGATGACCAAAAGCAGAATGACAATCATGCCAAAACTGTATATCAATGCTTCATCCTTCTGATAGAGGCCGCTGGTCCAGACATCATATGCTGCCGTAATTGTTAGCATCATCGTTTATTGCTTGCTTATTGGAAAACTATAAAATTATAGGAAGCAAATATACTAAAGAAAATACAAATAAATTAATAGAAACTACAGTTTTTTTCCAACAAAATGGGCCGCATGCCATTACCAAGTAAAGCATGCAGTCCATAAATTCATTATTCAGTATTATTGGTATCAGCCTTCAATGGCAGCCTGTGCCACTCTAATATAGCTATGAAAATCAATTGCAAACACTTCCTGTGTAAGCGAATGTTTATTTAAAGTTTAAAGTTTGATGGATTTTCCATCATGACTTAAAGGCATCGTTGAAAAGCTGGCTTAACTATCAGATGCTTACACTATGCTGGTAAGCTCTGAGCCTGCAACTCATATCTATTACTTCACTAAAATCTTGTACTCACCACAACCTCTACCAATCTCTCCAGACTAGGCAACTATGGTTATTTCTTTATTGGTTCACCCACCTTCTCCTTATAGAAGGATATGATGAGTGTCTTATCCTCAAGTGATTCCTCCAGACGCTTGATTTCGTCAGTTAGAACCTGAATGGTCTTGTCTTTTTCCTCCAAAACAACTTTCGTTTGGGACAGCTCAGTCGCAACTTCTGAATCGCCAATCATATTATTGGCATCTCCATGAATGGATACTGCTGCCAGATATGCAGATACGTTGTGCATATCAGAAGCATACAGATCAAAGAAATTCTTCTCCAAGGCCACACTTATATCTATAAGTTTGCCTGTGTCGATGGTTTCTTTCTCCAGAATACAGTTGATGTGCTGCTGGGGCACATGAATGCACCGTCCAAGCTCTGATTTACTGATACCTAGCTCTAGACGTCGTTTATCAATCTCCCTGCCAATATGAACATGCTTTATTCCTATACTCATAGCATACGAACAAAATTTTAATTGAAGCTCAAAAAGACATCAAACATTTATTGGCTATTATAAACATAAATCATTTAATTTGGGGCGTACAAACCCATAACCATGGGGCATGGTTAAACATTAAACACCAAAGTTTTATGAATGAAATTTCTACAAAAATCCGTCCTGCGCTCGTTTCTCTTGAAGTAGGCGAAAGCATGGAGTTCCCCATCGAAAAGATGAAAAGTGTTCGAACACAAGCTTCCAAACTAGGAATGATTCTCAACCGACAGTTCAAAACCAGAACGAATCGGGAGACCCACACAATTATGGTTACACGAGTTTCGTAGACTAAACCTGAGTCCTATGAATGTTCTAGAATTCTCGGACCAAATGATTCCATACGAAGAGTTCGCCAATGACTTAGCAGCTAGAATTGCCAACATGATTCAATCCACCCATGACAACCCTGAATACATCAGTCAAAACAAGGCCTGAAGATTATTTGGCAGACGTAATGTTGAACGCTGGCGGAAGGAAGGAAAGGTTGAGCCGTGCAAACGACCAGGCAAGTTAGAATACAGAACTGCAGACCTAAGACTTCTCCAGCGGACCACTCAAAACTACTTCAAAAAAGTTCAAGTAAGAACTAAAAGAGTACGTAAGCAAGATAAAAAAGACTAGATTAAAAACGACAGCGACTATACTTAACCTCGTCATACTCCCAGAGTATAGCCACTTAATTCATTATTGGGAGACAAACCATAATAGTAGGAACTGGTTTTTATCAATTTGAATATGTAATGAGAATACCACACAAATCTGGTGTACCCCATTCTCATAGACCATTGGTATATCCAAAAAGTTTAAAGATATGATAGAATCAAAGCCAATAGTAGATCCTTTGGGAGTTCAGTAAAAAGAGCTTGTGCAGAACTGGGCGTCTGCTACAAGACATTGCGTAAATACCGGATGAACGGCTACAGCCGACAAGGTAAAGCAGGCACACAAGGATTCCTTGTATGCCGTACTGGAAAAAGTCCAGACCTTCTTTACAGACAATCTGCGCGTTTCTGCCAATGATGACAGCCGTCATGCCCGGGAATATGCCTACAACCGATAGCCGGAGGACTTCTGTGCAGAAGCAGGTATCGGTTATGCGCCACGGGAAATCCATGCGTTCATGGACTTTTGCCGACAGCAGGGACTACAGGAAGAGCTGCTGATAGAGTTGGGGATACTCCGGAAAAATGAAGACGAAAAGCTCTATCCGATGTTCCGTAAACGGATTATGATTCCAATCCGGAACAAATGGGGACGCATCATCGCTTATACGGCCCGGTATATCGGCACCACCCCCAAAGCGCCCAAATACATCAACTCCATCACCAGTCTGCTCTACACCAAGGGAGAAACATTGTTCGGCATTGACTGGGCTTTCCGTCTGCGTGACGCGGCCAACTTCATCATCGTGGAAGGAGCGCCGGATGTGCTACGCCTGCATTCCATCGGACTGGAGAATACAGTGGCCACACTCGGCACGGCCTGGAACGAGAACCAGTTTGAGATCCTGAAGCACTACACCAACTCGCTTTGTTTCATTCCCGATACGGACCTGGCCAAGGGCAGTCCCTACGGCCCTGGTTTCAAGGCGGTCATGGCGAAGGAACTGTTTGCCCAAGTAGATTCACTTGTCAAAGAGGGGCAATGCGTCAGCCTGATCGCTGGGCTGCTGCGCTATGTCAAAGACCAGATGGTCTATACCCAGTGCATCGAGCAGTTGGGAAAGATTCACGGCAAGACCCGACTGTGGCGGAGTGCCGTGGAGCAGATACGGAACAATTCCAAGAAAAGTCCTTCCTCAACAACGATGGACCGAAAGCAGGAAAAAAGCTGACCACTGTCTTCGGGAACAATGCCCAGGTGACTTTTGGCTATCTGCTTGCTACCCTATTCCGTGACATCGTGTACCGGAAGCCCCGCCATTTCCCCATCTTGAACCTGTTTGGTGAGAAAGGTACAGGTAAGACCACGCTGGCCACCAGTCTGGAGGCTTTCTTCCTTCACGATGTGGAACCGCCCAACATGGGTGTGGCTTCCGTTCCGGCCATGAACGACCGGGGTTCCCAGGCTGTAAACATTCTTGTCGTGTTTAACGAATATAAGAACGACCTCGACATCCGGAAGATCGCCTTTCTCAAAGGACTTTGGGGTGGCGGTGAACAGACCAAGAAGAACACCCAGAGGGACGGCATGACCACACAAACCATTGTCACGACCGGAATGGTCATCTGCGGTCAGGAGAAGCCTACTCAGGACATGGCGCTCTATACCCGTGTGCTATTTCTGGAATACTCCAAGACCAGCTTCAGCATCCTGGAAAAGAAGCACTACGAAGAGCTGCAGGCCATCTGCAATCTGGGCTTGACCCATTTGACCTTGGAAATTCTCAAATACCGTGACCTCTTTAAGAAGAACTTCGCAACCCAGTACGGCATCACCAAGAACGAGCTGGCCATCCGGATAGAGGATGAACAGATCCATGACCGTATCTTCGGTAACTGGGTGATTCCGCTGGCTGCTTTCCGCACGCTGGAAACCGTGCTGAACCTATCGTTCAACTACACCCAGATGCTGGAGACCTGCATCAGTGGCATGCACAATCAGAATGAACTGGCGAAGGAGAGCTCCGAGGTGGTAGATTTCTGGAACATGCTCCAGAGCTGGCAAACCATCGGCAAATGTGTGGAGAAGGTACACTTCAACATCCGTTACCTCACGAAATTCCGTCCGATGCTGACAAACATGGACATCGAGTTCAAGGAAGCCCACCCCATTCTCTACCTGAACATGGCTGCCATCTCCTCGTTGTTCAGCAGCCGGAAATCCACCCAGAACATCACGGCCAACCGCTCGTCGTGGTCCACCATCCTCTCTTACCTGAAATCTCATCCGGCCTTTCTCGGGTTAAAACAGATATGAAGAGTAAGGAACGTCTAAACGCGAAAATATTTGCGTTTGCTGGGCGAAATACAGGAAGAATGGTTACAACAGTATGAGGTAACCTCCTTACAGTTGGCCCTCTCTACCATAACAGCCACCAACCATGTGTTCTTTAACGACATTGCCAAACAGATATATGCCATCACCATCCCCAATATAGAAACCTTAGACAATCCGCAAAGCTATTTTTCTGCCGAGGAAAATAAAGGCATTTCCATTTTGGGCAGACGCACCTTGAGTGAATATCTGTATTACCTGAAACAGACGGATGAAGAAAATTATGACATCCTAACCGATGGTCTCAAGCAGTTGATATCCGGCATTAGTAAGTTTTCAGCAGAAGCTATTACATTGGCAGACGGACAAAGCAAACTATATGACGTACGCATCAAAGAAGTACACAATGTTTCTGCCACCAGCATTCGTCAACTCTCCAGTGGCAGTAAACGGATTATACTCCCTCCTGTTCACGCTGTGCATGGCAGCCAAGAAGCAACATATTCCATTGATAATGATCAAGGAAGCCTGCCTTTACCTCGGGGTGCACCGATGTACCATCTACGACTACATCAACAATCCCGAGCGACCTTTGCCTTTTATCCGGATCTACACCGATAAAAGGGGCATCCTCTTCCAGGGAAGTGACCTCATTGCCTACAAGGAAGCGGGTCTTCCAAGAAGAGAATGCAAGTTCAAGGACAGCCCTCGTGAATAGAAGGCTGCCTTTGGACTTGCCGGGCAGCGGAACTCAGTTCCACTGGCTCCAGGGCAGACCAGCCAAAACGGATTTGCCGTCTGCCTCGGCAAGCTGGCATCCACGAAGGACTCAATCTCCTTCACCAGGTTACTAACCTTGCCGTCCTTCATTTCTGCCGTGAAGGTAAACGGCACACCGCTCAAGGTCTTCCGATGGAAGTCAAAGAAGAGCCTGCCTTCCTTGTACTGAGCGGAAGCAGTCCAACCGAGTTGGGCTGCGATACTGAATATATTTCCATTCCTCATATCTCAGACTAAACCTACTATTTGAGACCTTCCCGGTCCGTGACGGATAAGGCAGGTCATTTTGTTGTTACTTTCACTTCGTTCTCACACTCATTCACCCATTCTTGCAAGGAACTCCTGCAACCAGCAGTCACGCAACTTCTTCAGCGGCACCGGATGGAAGTTCTCCTGCTGCCTTACTTGTAGTTTGCCGAAGCCTTGTTTGGTCAAGTCCAAATCAATGTCCGACAGCTCATTCAAGAAAATGTAGCCGTATTCGTCCTCCATCAGCCCGATGACGATACCGAGGAGGATGGTGTCGTTTCCTTCCTTTTCACCTTCAAGAATGAGCCACTGCACGCCACCGAGCGCAAAGATGACATGGCAAATAGCGTCCTTTCCCTTGCCGTCCTGGGAATAGAGAGGAAAACCTTTCAAGGCTCCCTCCAACTGTGTTATCATGAGTCTGTACATAATTATATCATTTAAGTTGGTTACGTTTCCGATCCCTCTTGTGAAGCTCTTTAGAGCTTCTTGGTTGGGAAAACCGTTTTACATGCATCCCCTCACTGCGGACACCAGGGAGAATAAAGCAAGTGGGAGGACAGAGGACTTTACGGAATACCCAATTTGACACAAATTGTGGAAGGCTGCTGGAAAGTCCTCCGTCCGAAAGCGTCAGCGGCACTTGACGTTTCTCCCGTCCGCAGTACCTTTGCACGTACAAAACGAGTTGGACCAAGAAGCTCCAATGGTTCCAAGACTTTCCTGAACATGACTCCAAGGGAAAGAATTAGCTCTAACAGGTTATCCTAGATAAATTCCTCATGAAAGCTTGCGCAACCCAATACCCCATCCATCTTGAAGATATGCTTCCCGAAAACCGTTACCGTTGTGAGAACCTATAAAGTGAAGCGAAGTGGAGCCTTGCAGGTTCTCTCTATGGCAACGGACTGGAGTCCTCCATTCGTAGCAAAAGCCAATCAGCCGAGCTTTGCTTGGTGTCGCAGACACGGAGCAAACCGGATGGCGCATCGTCCCCAAAAGGTCGTCACTTCCGGCATCGCATAAAATACGATAAGTCGGAAGTGGCGGCCAACATCTGTGAGCCAACTGCCAAAACCATTCAATGGCTCTACTTCCGCAAGCGCCAGCCTGCGTTCGGTAGAGTTATCGTGTAATTTTCATAGAAAAATCAATCAAATAATCAAACAAATATTGTATATTGTCATTCTAATGTTTTATCTTTGCGTATTACTACAATCAATTTATCATTATGGCAGAATTAAATAGGCTAAAAGTGGTTCTCGTTGAGAAAAAGAAAACAGCCAGATGGTTAGCAGATAAAATGGGTAAAGACCCTGCTACGATAAGCAAATGGTGTACTAACACATCACAGCCATCTATAGAAACTCTGGCAGAGGTGGCCAAATTGTTAGAAGCCGACATTCGAGAATTGCTAATACCTACCAATAAACAATAAGAGCAACATGAAAAATTCGGATATAGTCAATCTACTTAAATTGCGTTTTGCTGTTTACAAAGCAGGATGCGGCAAGGGACTTTGGCCATGCTTGGAAGATAATGCAGCAAAGGAATATATGTATTACCTTTTTCCTAAGTCTTCCAAATTGGCCTTTTATAATTTGATGATTAATATCGTCCAAAAGACCCATGAGAATTTTATACCTAAAGATATGTATAGCCTTTTCAAATGTCCGATACAAATAGAAGAGGAAACTTATGTCTATCTTAAACATCATTTGGACGATGACGTAAACTTAGGCATGGAGCCACTTGACTTCATCAGTTCCATGGCTACAGTGGCATGTGATCCTTGTTTTGAAGCTATAAATATTGGAAAGCTGTCAGATGATATAGACAATTCTCTAAGAGTGATGGCTTATCATTACACAAATTTATTCACCAACAGTTATTGCTGTTATCCATATTTCAATTGATGAGGAATCCTAAATACACAACTCAGTTAACTCATGGCACCGGCATGATTAATGAAACACTGTCTCTGCTCTCTATTTATCAGGAAGGCATGGACAAGGATGCGCTCATTAAGTGTGTGAAAGAAAATGATTGCCTGTCATGCAAAACGGAAAATAGACTGGTTCATATTATCTATGATGTCTTTTTCCAGAGATTTATGAAAGTAAATCCCAATGTGCCTCTTTGGCTTAAACTCATTCGTGAGTGTGGATTGTCATTGAAGCATTTTACTCAACTTCTCATGGTCTATTGTGCTCGCGAAAACGCTGTATTTTTCGATGCCGTCACAAAAATTTTGAATTCATGCAAAAATGAAGACCTGCATATTGTTGATAGGGATGCCTTCACAAAATACGTTGAAAACCTAGTAAAAGAAGGCAGAGCAAAATGGAGCGAGTCTGTACAGAAGCGTAACGCCTCTTATGTCCGTTCATGTTTTATCGATTATGAAATGATTAACCGTAAAGGCGAAATCCTACCTTATGAAGTGAACGACTTTACAATTCTTTATTTTATGCATGAACAGCATTTTGCAAGAATGTCAGATATGGCTATTTGGGAAATGGAAGAATGGCGCCTCTTTAACCTGACTCGTCATCAAGTGTTGGATAGAATAATGAACCTTAGTCTCAAAGGTGCCTATATGGCTCAGACATCTGGTGAATTGCTTACTATTTCATGGAATTACAAATCAATGGAGGAGTTTATTAATGCAACTTTATGAACAAAAATTTGAGGAAGCACTTGCTTATTTAAGTCGTCCTGATATACTTAATCCGACAGGCGACCGCCCCATCTGCTATGTAAATTATGATGTAGAGGATGCTATGGAAGTATATCGTATGATTCCCCTCCATTTGATTCCCAAAGCCAAATTTCATGGCTTTGCAAATGTAAAAGTACTTTCTATTGGCAAAATTCTGCAAGAGTATATTCACAATCATGAATATTATGATGAA
This sequence comes from Bacteroides sp. A1C1, assembly GCF_004328515.1. Lineage (NCBI taxonomy): Bacteria > Pseudomonadati > Bacteroidota > Bacteroidia > Bacteroidales > Bacteroidaceae > Bacteroides > Bacteroides sp. A1C1. The sequence continues at coordinate 4,063,881 of NZ_CP036491.1, read as the reverse complement.
GTGTGGGTAGATGAAGAAAATGAATTTGATCTTTATGAGAGTATTCGTCAAGAAATACAAGACAATTCGGTGGTTGCCCGTGCCATTCTTGCTGTTCAACAAGAGATGATGGCCACAGCTCATCCTTTGCTCATCCTCAAGGATCTTGAGCTTCTTCATCCTTATGATAAGATTGGTCGCATCGAACAATTGATATACAACAAGATTGACCTTCCTATCTTAATTCTCTACCCCGGCAGCGCTCAAGGCATTGCCAGAACATTTTTAAATATTTATCCCATGGACGGTAGCTATCGTTCAAAAAACTTCTAAGACATGAATACCATAAAAGAACTATTTGATTCGTCCAAGGACATCAATCGCCGAATTGAAAGTGTTGTCACTTTTGCAGATAATAGCGAGGAGAATCTAAAAAACGAAATCAATGAATATGTAGTAACCGACAAGTTGCACGATAACTATGAAAAGGTTATCGAAGAATTGGAGTCTGCATTCCGTGATTCTTCCAACGAAGTGGGTGTTTGGGTATCTGGATTTTATGGTTCAGGTAAGAGCTCATTTGCCAAATATTTAGGCTACTCCTTCCAGCAGTCATTAAAGGTGGATGGTATTAGCTTTGGTGAAAAACTGATGAACCGAATTCAAGATAATGCACTCAAGACCTTGCATCGTGCGGTTATCCAAAAATATGATCCGCTGGTCATTATGATTGACCTTACCACCGAAGCTACAGCTGGTATTACATCGACCGTGAGCGATATTATGTATTACGAAACGTTGAAGCTCATAGGCATCAAAGCTACCGACCCTAAACTGATGGATTTTATTTCCATTCTTCAAGAAGAGGGTAAATATGACCAGTTCTGCGAATTGGTCAAAGCAGAAGGGAAAGACTGGGAGGTTATTCAGTCAAAGAAGTTGATAGCCAATAAATATGCTGCCAAATTTGCGCCAGTCATACTGCCTGAATATTTCTCCTCTTCAGAAGAGTATAACGCTATCAAAGTTGAATCCGTTGAGAATGAAACCGATCGCTTCAAGCGACTCTGTTCATTGGTCAAACAAAAATATGGCAAAGAACGCATTATCTATGTCCTCGACGAAATTGGACAATACGTAGGGGGCAGTGAAGATTTGATTCGTAGTATGCAGGGAACCATGCAAATCCTGAAATCTCAATTTAAAGGAAATGTTTGGCTCATCGGTACTGCTCAGCAGACATTGACTGAAGACAACCCTCATGCACAAGTCAACTCTGACAAACTCTTTAAGCTTAATGACCGTTTCCCCATCAAGGTTGATATAGAAGCTGATGATATTAAGGAAATCATCACAAAACGACTGTTGGGAAAGTCTCCTCAGGGAAAAGAAGTGTTGACCGACCTATTCAATCGCAATGAAGCATCCATTAAACTAGAAACGCGGTTAACCAATATGGATCGTTCGTTGTATATGAAGCCATTGACCTGCGAATTGTTTGCCAATCTCTATCCCTTCTTACCCGTTCATATTGATATCTTGCTGGCTTTACTTCAAAAGCTGGCAAGCCGAAGTGGTGGCTCCGGTCTTCGTTCAGTCATTCGATTGATTAGAGACTTGTTGGTAGATGGCCATTTGGCAGAATGCCATTTAGGCAAGATGGCTACGCCGGATTTATTCTATGATGCTCTTCATCCGTATATGGAGAAGAATCAAGACTTTCGCGAAATTGTCATTTCCGCTAAAAAAGCCATCGAACTTTATAGCAGCAACCCATTGGCTGTGAAAGTATGCAAGACGATTGCCATTATGCAATTGTTGGACGACTTTTGTTTGTCGTTCGACAATCTCTGTTCCTTACTGTTCCAACAGATTGGCCATCCATTGAGCAAACCGGAACTTCGTGCTTTACTGGATGAAATAAAAGACACTGCCGGCGTTACACTCCAAGAAATTGATGGACGTTTCCGATTCATGACCAATGCCATTCTTAGCGTTCAAGATGAACGTTCCAGAATAAATGCAACTGACTCTGATAAATTCAAAGTCATGAAAGAGTTGGTGCATGATATTCTATCCCCGGCACCATCTGTTAGTATTTATGGCTCGAAGACGATTAGTGCAACGGTGGAATTATGCCGTGGCAGACAGAATCCTGTGTTGATTCCGGGAGGTGACATCAAACTAAACGTTCGCTTCGTGGACGCCAGCGACTTTGAGAAAGTGCATAACGCGCTCCTCACTGAAAGTACGAAAGTGGAAAATAAGCAGACCATGTTTTGGGTATGCACCTTGCCTCAGGACATAGAACTCTTGCTAATTGACGTGGTGAGAGACGAAACCATTTGTAATAACCATCGGCACGATACTAATAAGGAAATCCAAGACTATCTGCGTGCCCAACAAGCAGATGCCGATAAGAATCGACAGGAAATTACACGCATTTTGCGTCAATCACAAAACAACAGCGAAACCATCTGCAAGGGTTCGCCTACATCTGTAAATGGAGAAACTTACAAAACGCAAGCCTTGAAGAATTTTGCCGAACAGGTTTATAACAAATATCCTTTGGCTTCGCGTAGCATGTCAGCTTCTATTGTTAGTGATTTATTGGCTTATGAAGATTCTACCAAGCTGCCTGAATCGCTCAATCCATTTGGCATTGTAGGCGATAACGGCGTTATAGAAACCGGTCATGCCGCGTTTGCTGAAATAAAGGATTATATCGCCTCAAGCAATGATGCTAACGGCGGACAACTATCCGACCACTTCAGCCGTGCTCAGTATGGCTGGAGCAAAGATACTATCCGTTATTTGGTAGCATTGATGTTGAAGGCAGGCATTATCGTAGTAAGAAGTGGTGCTCAGTCATTTAAAATGTTCACCAAGAATGCTGCTGAAGCCATGAAGAATAATACGTCGTTCAGCCACCTTGGGTTGTCTCTTAATACAGATGCTCACTTAAAGCCGGCAGAAATGATGATGGCTATGACTACCCTGAAGGAATTGTACAACCCGCAAGGATTGTCTCCTATTCCGGCCAGCATAGCCAAAATATCATTAAAAATCGCCACGCAACGTCGAACAAAAGTGGAACAATTGAAGGACACTTTTGAAAAACTGAAAATGGCTGGAACATCTACTGTTAGTCAAGCGGTGAATTATTTGGTTAAGATTATCGACTCAGAAGGTGCCGAAGCACCTTATCTCTTTGCCAAAGATAAAGCTTGTGCCGATGCATTAAGGTTTGTCAACCAGGTGTTCAAAGCGGAGGAACAAGGAAAGGTTCTCACTTCTATCAAGAAAATCCAAAAACGACTGAATGATACCCAACGCTTGCCGCAACTTCCCACATTGGAAATATTGAAGAATCAATTGGGAGAAGATGAACAGGCCTTCAATGATATTATGCTCGATCCAATCTGTTTTAATCACACTTCAGAATATGCGGATTTAGCTTCACACATTGACAATGAAATTGAGCAGGCTTGCATGCACTTCTATACGGAGGCTACTCTCTTCATCAATCAGAAGAACAGCGAAATTCGTGGTTCGGAAGATTTCTGTTCATTGAAAGAGGAACAGAAGCAAAGCATTGAAGTCTTGATGAGTAGAATTGCTATTCAGGAGGGTAAAACGCTCGAACTTTTGCAGGAAATGTGCAACCAATTTACCGCTTTCTACGCTCCTTTAGGTCTATTCGATAGTATTGAGCGAAAAGTGAAAGATTTTGTAGCAGCCAACAAACCGGCCGTTACAACGCCTGCTGAGGACGATGATTCCAAACGCCCCAATGAAAGCAGTGACGCAACTGATGCCGAAAGTGTTACAGGAGCTAACGAACCTACAGTCGTTCGTCGTCAGATTAAGCGTCGCCTTACTCAGCGACAGGATGTTGAGTCACTTATTAACGAGTTGACCCGTCTATTGCCTCAAATGGATGAGGGCGTATCAATCGACCTCTCTTTTATTGACTAATCAAAACTTCTAGTTATGATTTCTACATCAGGACGCAAAATATTAATGCAGTTTGTGAGTGACGTCAAGACGTTGCTCACAAACAACATCATATCTTCTCTGCAGCAGCATTATGGTATTTGGGCTGACGGCCGGGTTATTCCTGTCAGCCAACTGACTACAAGTAATGCGGATATCATTTATCGTGCTCGCATGCTTCGTGGCCGTTTGCAATACATCAAAAACAGCCTTCCTGCAGATAGTACAGATATCGACAAAAAAGCAGTGCAACAGCTCACAGCCGAACAAGCGTTCACCATATTGAATCGTTTTTGTGCTGTACGCATGTGTGAAGAACGTGAATTGATTATGCCCTCTATCGGTGATGGCTACGATTCTGACGGCTTCGTCAGTTATGATATGGTAACCGGACAAGGCAGCGTGGGCTCCCGTTACGAACGTTACTGCTGGTATATCCAGTCACTCTACGATGAATTGTCTATCGAACTTCCATCGGTTTTCGACCGCTATTCTCCTTATGGATTGATATGGCCGGATGAAACGACATTGACCAAACTCTTCGACTTAATCAACAATGAAAATCTTACGGCTTTCTATGATGACCAGACGGGCGAAACGGTAGACTTCTGGAGGGAAGACGAAACTTTGGGCTGGATTTTCCAGTACTATAACTCATTAGAGGAACGTCGCAAGATGCGTGATGAGAGCAATCGTCCGCGCAATAGTCGAGAAATGGCGGTGCGTAACCAGTTTTTTACGCCCGATTATGTCGTGCGCTTTCTCACAGATAATTCCCTGGGCCGTATTTGGTATGAAATGACCGATGGTAAGACTTCTATTACGGATTTATGTCAGTATATGATTCATCGGCCTGACGAGGTGCTGACGCCACGCTTTATTAAGGAACCGACCGAATTATCCATGCTTGATCCTGCTTGTGGCTCTATGCATTTTGGACTATATACCTTCGATGTTATGGAAGCCATCTACATGGATGCCTGGGACAATCAGCCCGAATTGTTGTCGCAATATCGCTACACGGAAACCCGGGAATCTTTTGCTCGCTTGGTTCCCAAACTTATTTTGGAAAACAACATTTATGGTGTGGAAATAGATCCTCGTGCCTTGCAGATTGCCGCTCTTTCGCTGTGGCTCCGTGCTCAACAATCGTGGAGTAATTTGGGCATCCCTCGCGAGGAGCGTCCGGTAATTGAGCGTTCACACCTGGTATTGGCTGAGCCGATGCCGGGCAATAAGCGTATGCTCAAATTGTTGACCGAACAATTGGATAAACCCATGCAACGCTTGCTGATAAAGATATGGGACAAGATGAAGTATGCCGGCGAAGCGGGCTTACTCATTAAGATGGAGCAGGAAATACAGGCTGAAATTGAAGATTTACGCAAGAATTGGAGTGAAGTAAATAAGTATGTAGATGCCAGTTTATTTGATTCGGAAGAAAGGATAAAAGAAATTGGCGCTGTAAACAGAAAACTTCATGTTCTTAACAATAAGAAGGAAGCCAAAGAAGCCTTCTTTGCTACAGTTGTGGAGAAGCTACAAGAAGCATTGCACACGGTTTCTTCTCATCTGTCGGAAGAAGAAGGCTACGAAAATACCTTGTTTGCCAATGATGCGGTACGCGGGTTTGCTTTTATTGAATTGTGTCAAAAGCGATACGATGTCATTCTGATGAATCCGCCTTTTGGAGAAGGATCAGAAAGTACAATTGACTATTTAGACACCCATTATTCCTGTTGGTGCAAAAACCTTGTTTGCGCTTTCTTCGATCGTATGCAAGAGTTATTGATCAATGATGGGCTTGTTGGGGCTATCTTTGACCGTACTGTACTCATTAAATCCTCCTACGAGCCATTCCGAAAGAAAAATATTTGTGGTTATATTTCGGCTTGTGCAGATACTGGGTGGAATGTTTTAGATGCTAGTGTAGAAACTTCAACACTGGTATTGTCTAAAACTCCTTCAGAAAGTAGAGAAGGGGTATTCTTTGATGTGCTTGATGATGAGCCTGCATGTAAAGCGGAAATGATCAAACAATCAATTGACACATTAATCTGCGAAAAAAACAATGGCAATACATTCATTTGCAATTCAGCTGAATTTGCGACCCTCCCTAATTCCATAAATGGATATTATTTTGATAATAAGATACTTGAAGCCTTTGAAAGGAAATCTATAGAAAATAGAGGGTTCTATGCAATGCAGGGAATTGGTTTTGTTTCCTCAAGTCATTTTCGGATTTTTTATGAGTTAAGAAATCAAGTAAACTATAAACACATGTACAATGGCAACTCCTATAGTCTATTTTACACAACTTATTGCGACATGACCAATTGGGAAAATGATGGAGTTTATGTAAAAGCTCATAAATCTTATAGAAGTTCCAATTTAGGCAGCCAATTCATCCCTGGTGTATGTTATGGAGAACGAGGAGATATTCTAGACATGCATTTCCTTAAATCAAACATGTTTTTTACAAAGGAAGGATTATCAATTGTAAATTTAAAATGGAATGAAGCATTGGTTTTAAATTCGATGTTTAATTCAATATATGGACAATATTTCTTAAATTTATATTCAGGACAACATAAATGGACAGGTTATACCAATCTCCTCCCCATGCCCGACTATGCTAATCGCCAGTCTGATATCGAGCGCATCATTACTGAAATCATTGACATCAAACGCTGGTGGTTCAGTTTAGATGAAACCAACCTGGAATATCATGGTTTGATTGCACAAGTTATGCATGGTCACCATTTGGGAGAAAGTTTAGATCAACTGCAAGAAAAGCTTACTGCTGATTATACCCGCTACCAAGAGTTAGTGAAAGAAAACGACGACTTATGGATGGATTTGGCAGAGATTGAAGCAGACAGTAACTTCAGAGCCACGCTTAATGCCTATAAGAGTCGCCGTCCTTATGAAGAGCTACTCTCCATCGATGGTGCTAGTAACGGGAATGTCATCAACAAACAAGTGATGGCACAAGAAATCGTCATGGAGTTGGTTGGCATGGCTTTCGGCAGATGGAATATCCGCTATGCAGCCCAGCCCGAAACCATTCCTCCCTTTGGCAATGTATTCGACGCCTTGCCCTTTATGCCAGTAGTATCGTTCCAGTCTGAAGAAGCGCAGCTATATCCGCTTACACTACCGACTGACGGCATTCTGATAGGTGATGATCAGCATCCTGACAGTTTGGTAAAGCGCGTGCAGGAAGTGATGCACAGTCTCTGGAAAAATGATGCAGATGAAATGGAAAGCGAACTCTGCCAGTTAATAGGTGTAGATAGTTTGCAAACTTATTTGGAATCGCCTAATGGTTTCTTCGATTACCATTTTAAGCGCTATACCAAGAGCCGCAGAAAAGCACCTATCTATTGGCCGGTTTCATCACCGGAGGGCGAAATTACCCTTTGGGTGTATTATCCCCAACTGAGTAGTCAAACACTGCCTCACTTACTCTTGTTGTTGAGCAAAGAACATACCGCTGCACAAAGCGATTTAACTGCAGCTCAACTGGCTAACGATAAGAAACGAGAGGCTGCCTTGCTAAACTTGATGGGCGATATACGCACATTGGAGGCAGAACTCCAACAATTGAATGACCTGCCATATAAGCCCAATCATGACGATGGTGTTCCGGTAACAGCAGCACCGTTGCGCAATGTGTTCCACCACAACGCATGGAAAAAGGAATGCCTGAGTAATTGGGAAAATCTACAAAAGGGTGAATATGACTGGAGTCATTTGGCTTATGCCCTTTATCCGGCTCGCATCCGAAACAAAGCGAAAAAGGATTGGTGCATGGCCTTGACCCATGATCTTGAGGAATTGTGCGAAAACAAGCCCAAGGAAAAGAAGCCAAGAAAAAAACGCAGCGAAGGACCAACGATGCAATTGTTTGACTTATAAACACTTCTATCTATATGGATATACAAGGACATATCATAGATGTTTGGATTGGTAAAACCAGCAAGGAACATCCCATTATAACCATTTATGACCCCGAGGGCAAATACTATTCGCTTTTGCCTTTGGTGGCAGAGCGAGGTGTACAGGTAATCGACACCACCCGAGAGTTGATTCATCATAGAGAAGCGGCTTGTGACTATTGGATGAACGAGTTGGCTCAAAACGAAGATGCGCGCCTGCTGATCTATCGCAAATCAGCTGTCCCCAAAGATAAAAAACGGGTGTATGACCCCTTTATCGGAATGACGCAAATTGGTGCCCGCTTTCCCATCGGTCCCAATGACTCCTATATCAATCTGTGCAAAAACTTCCTTCACGGAAAAACAGAGGCTATTGATGAATTGTTTAAGAATGGCACAGCCAGCTTTGCCAACATCAATGCCCTGCAAGAGGGTGTAAATTATCCGGAGCTGGAGACGCTTACCGGTGGTAAAAGCATGGTAGAGATTACCTTGAATCTCTTGGCTTTAAATGAGATAAACAGCACTGCATGGATGAGTGAATGGAAGAGCTTCGGTGAAAACCATTTGCCCGGATTAGACAGTAATGGAATTACGTTGAAGGATGTCAAGCAAAAGCTATGGCAATACTTGCTCTTCAGCGAATTCGTGCACGACCTGCCCGGAATTTTGCCTGCGGAACTCAACACCGTGGCTAAATGCCCGAAAGAGAACATGGAGAGCATAAACAACCTCTGTCAAAGCATCCGCAACCGTACCGATCTTCGTGACGAATATGTAGAACAGGCTCAGGCTATTACCAGTCGTTTACATCTGGATAGTTTGTTTGCTGATGCGATTGATTTAGGTAAAATAGTAACATTTGCCTTTGAAAACAAGGTGGAGTTCAATATCTATTTGGACCATCTGCACAAAGGTGAATACACGGAAGCCACGTTATTGGTAGCAAAAAACAAAAAGAGCGTTTGGTATCAGGCTAATGCCGGTGTGGCATTATTCTGGAATTTAACCGACCAATGTGAACGAATGATGCAGTGCATTCGCCAGCCTTTGGGCGATTTGGATAGCTTGAAGGATTTTGTCCTGTGGTACAGCGAAGAAGGCTATAAGGTTGATTATGCCTTCCGCCGTTTTCAGACCATTCTGACCGGTTCGGATGTTGACACACCACAGATAAATGAATTAGCGCAGTTTGTATATCGTAACTATCGAAACTTTACCGAACAAATACAGAGTCGTTATCAGAAACTCATTGAAGAAGAAGGCTATCCAATTGCAGGCATCAACTGGAATATACAAGCTTGGAACAAGGGAATTGCACCCCTCCTAAATGCCCACAAACGAGTAGCCATCATTTATGCCGACGCTTTCCGTTTTGAGATGGGTAAGGAATTGGCTCAAAGCCTGGAAAACAGTTATACCGTCAGCATACAGCCTTCGGCCGCTTACGTCCCTACGGTAACCAGATTTGGCATGGCTGCCTTACTTCCTGACGCAGAATCAAAGTTGCAGTTGGCTGTTGAAGATGGTAAACTGCAGCCTTATCTTGAAGGGAAAAAGGTAGATTTACCGGCAGATCGAATCAGCTATATTGAAAGTAAAGTGCCTGCGCATGTTAAGCTGATGGATGTACGATCCGAGGATTTCCTCTCAGCTAACGTCACCTCGGATGTGAATTTGCTTATCATTCGCAGCCAATCAATCGATGCTGCGGGAGAGAATCTAAACAGTGTAGGCTATTCTGAAATGGAAAGTGAAATGCGACTGTTTACCAAGTGTATCCGTGCTTGCAAAAATTCAGGTTTCGACAATGTCGTCATTATGGCCGACCATGGTTATATGGTACAGCCCAAATACCAGGCTGGAGACAATATGAGCAAGCCTGTTGGTACCAGCGTAATGAACGAACGCCGTAGTCAAGCAGGTGATCTGAATGGGAACGAAAATTCATGGCTCTATACTCCTGAGCAAATCGGTGTGCATAGCCAAGTCTATCGTTTTGCATTTGCCAAGCAATATGGCATCTATGAAAAGAATAAGATCTATTTCCATGAAGGTTTGTCGCTGCAGGAAAACATCGTTCCCATCCTGACTGTTCAATTGACAGAAGAGCGCAAAAAAGATGCTTTCCGTCTTGAGCTGACTTATAAAGGAAAGAACAGTGGCATTGTACGTGTTAATCGTCCGCTCATCGAATTAAACTTTAGCGGTGTGGATTCACTTTTCCGCCCTGAACTGTGCATTGTCAAGATGGTAGTAACCGATGCATCCGGAAAAGAAGTGGGTCGTGTGGTTGAATCGACATTCTATAATGAGACAACAGACTTGATTGCAATTCCAAGTGAATGCGACAAGTGTAAGCAACCCATAGAAATTAACGAAGGCGTAGAAGGTGATATCATTGTGATGGCCCTTGATCCAGATACCAATGTGACATTAGCTTCTATTCAATTACAAACTGAATTTGATTTTTAAACAATGGACAGACTAGATATAAAGCTCAACGAATACTTCCCTGGAAAGGTCGTACGAAAGGATTTACTGCATGAAATCAAACAGACTGTAAATGTGCCTTCATTCGTACTGGAATTTCTTTTGTCACGTTATTGTGCCTCGGACGACCCAGATGAAATTGAGGAAGGTAAAAAAGCAGTGTTGCAAATCATCGAGAAGAACTACGTAAAGCCCGATGAAAGCAATAAGGCTCAGGCTATTGTGGAACAAAAGAAGCGCCACAAGTTTATTGATAAGATCCATGTGAAATATGTGGAGCGAGAAAAACGTTATTGGGCCGAAATGGAAAATTTCGGTTCCAAACGTATCGCCATCAATCCGCAGTTTTATCAGAAAAACGAAAAACTGCTTGAAAGTGGTATCTGGGCTGAAGTCACATTGGCTTACAATGAAGTGCAAGAGGATGACTATGCCTTCTATGTAGAAGATTTGCGCCCCATCCAAATAGCACGTTTTGATGAACAAAAACTGTTTGAAGGCCGTAAAGGATTCACTACGGATGAGTGGATAAATGTTTTGATACGCAGTATCGGTATCAATCCGGACTGGTTGGCAGAACGTAGCCGCTCTCTAAAGGGAGACAAAGATGGCAAACGACTGAAATTCCATATCTTGTCGAGATTCATCCCATTGGTACAAAACAATTATAACAGCATAGAACTGGGAGGTAGAAGTACCGGTAAGTCGTACTTTTACTCGGAGTTCTCTCCCTATTCCACCTTGCTGTCCGGTGGTCAAGCCAGTACTGCGACATTGCTGTACAATAATCAGCGTAAACAAGTTGGTGCAGTGGGATTTTGGGACAATGTGGCTTTTGACGAAGTAGCCAACATGAAGATTAAAGATGCCGATACCATTCAAATCATGAAGGATTATATGGCAAATGGACGCTTCAGCCGAGGACAGGAAGTGACCGGACAGGCAAGTTTTGCTTTTGTCGGTAACTTTGACTTGAACATACCCACTATAGTCAACAGCTATGATCATGACTTATTGGCCACTTTACCCAAGGCATTCGACTTTGCTGTTATCGATCGGTTCTACAATTATATACCAGGCTGGGAAATACCCAAGATTGACGATTCTGCCTACAATAACAACTATGGCATGATTTCTGACTACCTGTCGGAAGTCATGCACTACCTCTTTGACCACAACAGTGACTATCTGCCCATATTGAATAAATATCTCAAAGTAGGTGACAATGTAGAAGGCCGTGATAGTCGTGCGCTTCAAAAAACTGTACTTGGCTTCTTAAAACTCATTTACCCCATAGGTGAACCTACGCCTAAGGAGTTTGATGAGATTGTAGCGTATGCTCTAGAAGGTCGTCGACGTGTAAAAGAACAATTGAATAAGCGTAAGCCTGATGAAGAATACGCTCGCATCAATATGTCGTATATCAACAAAGATGGAGAAAAAGTTGTGGTATGGTGTCCGGAAAGTAAAGATTCAATGGTTACACAGGATCCTAGAAAGACTGGGGATGTAGAAATTGTTATTGAAAAACAACCAGCAGCCTTTAATCCTCATAAATCTAAGAGCACAGAAAAAGAAGCGGTATGCCAGAAAGAATGTTTGCAAGAATTTACACCTGTACAAGCGACAACTGCACCTAATACAATAATAGACAATGATCCAAAGCCCAAATCGCTTGCTATTCGGTATGGAGATACAGGCTACAGCTACGATAAGCTATTTGCTGATTACTTGGAAGGGGCAAAGGTTATCGAACTGCAAGAGCCCTACCTATCACATGGATATCAAATGCAAAATCTAACTCGCTTTATTGAATCCATTGTAAAAATAGGTGATTGTAAGAAGATTATACTTACCACCAAAATGGGTGAATCCATTGATGAAACACAAAAGATTCAAGATGGGCTGGAACAACTAAAGGCGGCTCTGCAAGATACTGGGATTGATTTTGAATTCACATTCTCAGATTTAATTCATGCAAGGTACATCATCACCGACAACGGATGGAATATCTCCCTTGACCGCGGCTTGCATATCTATCAAAACATTGGTCGCAACTTCTATCTTATGGGCTATTATGACTTGGATTTACGCCCTTGCTTGGAAACAAAAATTGTATATACTAAAGTTGAATAAATATGTGTTCAGATAATGAAACAACGCAAGATTTACTTGGTTATCAGGTTCATGCAGACTTGCTTAAAAAGATAATGGATTTCATCGCCAAAGGAACAGAGGTCATTCAAGTATCAGAGGTCACTAAAGGAACGGTGGACTTTCGTCCAGTTGGTATAGGGTGCATTCACCCGGCATATCGCATGCTTTCGCAGTGATAGATTATGGTGCCCAGGTCACATTCACCGGTTTCAGCCAACTGGTCGATGACTTTGAAGATGTCATCCACCAGGATGCCGTCCGTCATGATGGCTTCGCGGTAGCTCGGTGAGCAGAAGGGGTGGTCGTTACTTTCAGAGTGTTCTTCATCATAGGCATCATCGTTGCTTTCTTCGGATGCTTGTTCATCAGAAGGTTTTTCAGACTCTGCTTCTTTAGCAGGTTCCTCGGTCGTTTCATCATCCGAAGATTGAGAAGAAGTTTCGTCCTGTTCGGTGTCCAATTCAGTTTCATTGGATGTTTCTTCTGAGTTGTCTGATTGCTCCTTTTCATCGTCGGATTCTTCTTTCCCTTCCTGTGAAGCATCGGCATCCGATTGTGCTTCGGATTCCTCTTTCTTTTCCTCTTCCTTCTTCGGTTCCTCCCTGCTCACCTTATGAGGTCGGAAGGACTGTGCTTCGTCCGATATGTCTACATCCTCCTCAGGTGAGTCGATGAGTACCACATCTATCTCTGGGTCATTGTGCAGTTTCTCCACCAGCGAGGTCCTATCCACTTTGTTGTTGGGTTCGTATGACCAGACTTCATAGGGTAGTTGTTCCTCTCATACTTCTTGATGTCTGCCTTGCGGCATTTCATGATCAAGTGTTGGAAGTCGCAGTCGATGACAACCACCCGGACGCCTTTTGCCACTAAGTAGTTGGCAAAGGTGACGCAAAGGATGGTCTTTCCGACTCCTCCTTTCTGGTTGGCAAAGGTGACTATGACCGGGGTCTGTATCATGTTGTTTTCCGTTTATTAAATTCGCAAGCAAAAGTAAATGCTGGAACAGGGAAAACCTAAATGTACAACATCAATGTGCTTTCGGTTGCTGAAACCGGGGGGTGAATGGACTTCGGAACAAGGGAATCTGAGAAAAATTAGCCCAAAAAGTTACAACTAAAAGTCCCCATTTGACTTTCTGTTGTAACTTAAATCATTAAACATCAATACTAAATCTTCAACGAGCGTCCGTCGTCCACCTCGTCGTAGTTCGTTTTCTTGCCAACTTCCCATTCGCGGTTAGCACTGTGACTGCCGACTCCTTCTTTCCGGAGTTTACCCAATCCTTGATGGGACTTCCGCTGTAAACTTTTGATTGGATTGAGTGTATTCTTCTTGGGCTTCTTCTTCACCCGTTCCACATCAAAACCTTCTTGATACATAGCGCTGCGGGGGGACTTCACTTCGGGATTCTGGAATATATCACGCAATTTGTCCACAGCATCAGCATACTTGGGAGGACGTTCTGTAGAAATGTCCACCAGGTCCGGACGGTCCACCTTGAATGCCTTGCACAGCATTTCCACTTCGGCTTCGTTCTGCAGGCGGAATTTCTCAATGAAACTGATGCGATTATTACGGTCTATGGCCTTGGCCATGAAAGGCGGCAAGGGTCTGCTCTGGCCATCGTAGTAGATGACACCTTTCTTTATATAGGCATGCTGTTTCTTGAATTTCTGGAAGATTTCTCCCTGCGTGGCCTTAGGATTGAGGGTCAGCAACTGGTCTATGAATGCTTCTATCCGGTCAAAGCGTTGTTCGGGGGTAGCAAAGTCGAGCAGTTCTTCTACGGCAAGGACCCGGGCACCATGAATGACGGTCTTGTTGGCATGGTCTATCAGCATATAGCCGTAGGGCTTGTCTTTCTTGCCGAAGAAGACCACATCCACTCCGAAGTTCTTCTTTATTTCCTTCTGCAGTTCTTCCTTGTTGGCGCATACATCCCGGTATTTCTCCAGGTAGGCTCTCAACTGGCGATTGCGTGCCTTATCCTGATAGCCTTTCTTGAACAGGGCTTCAATCTCTGCCAGAGGAATTTTCTTTTGGATTCTGCCTCCTTGCTTGACGAAGACGTTCCCGTCTTTCTGAAAGACTTCATAGCCCATGGTTCCTATCACGGCCTTGAACTGGGTGAAGGAAGAAAAGCTGTACTGTTTGACGGCCTCGATGTCCTTGTCTGTTTTCTGCTGCCGGTCCATACCGAGTATCTTGTCAATGAGCGTCTGCGTTCATGGTTATGCTGTATCTTGCGACCGTCGGGCGCCACTCTCGAAGTAACAATGTGTAGGTGTGCATTGTCTGTATCGTTGTGGGAATAAATGAGCCAGGGTTGTCCGGGTTCGGCATAGCCCATTTCTTGAAGATACTGGTGCGCGAAATCAAGCAACTGGGCTTCTGACATCTCGTAGCCCTTGCAGGAGATGACTGCATGGAACTGGGCTTTCTGGATTCTGGGATTCATGGAGGAATATTCCATGAGAAACTGAGCCAGCTCTTCAGGGGTTGGCTTGCGCACTTCACCGAGTGCTCCGAAGTTTTTTATCTCCAGTAACCGGGCTACACCTTTCGCCACCTTCCGTTCATTATAATCTACGGCATAGAAGTTCGAACTTCCGGGTAAAATGGTTGCAATCATCTGAATATTCGGATTAGTTGGGTTCAACGGTTAAAGCATATACCGCACAAACATTACTTCAGTGTTTTGTTTTTTATACACTTGAGTGTAATCAATTCCAAATCCCGTTTGATGCGGTTCATCGTTTCCTGTGTTTCCCGAATGGTTGGAAGCACAATCTCTTGGATATAGCTGGGTGCGAGTAACCAGGCTACCGCCAGCTCATTGGCTCGTTTGACCACCTGATTTAGGTTTCCGCCTGCCCAGGACAGTTCGTTCTGATTCTTTCGGTAAAATTCTCCGAGTTCTCGGATCAACTCGATGCGTTCCTTCACATCCACATTGAAAAATTCCTGCACTGCAGACAGGATATAGTGGCTCACAGAGTGGAATGAGCCTGATTTTTCCTTCAACAGTTGGGCTTCCTCGGGATAAGCCGTAACTGGAATACTTTGGTTTTCTGTTTCATACTTCCTTTGATTACTTGTTAGCTGGGTTCTCTGGACACCTATTTCGCATAGCGAAACAGCGATTTATCGCTCCGTTGCGGCAGTAATCGGCAAGTGACTCTTGTGAGGACAAAACTCCGTTTTGTAATGACAAGAGTACAACTTGCTTGACAAATCCTACAACGCAGTTCGATGTCTTCCCGGTAGCTTTAGAGACCTCAAAGAAGCACAAAAAACGGCGAAACGCAAAAATTCACAACATCATTCTTGGGAAAAATATTCGGTAATATTAGCCTGATTATCAAGTGTTCCAAATTTCTTTATCCGTAGTTTTCTGCATCTTTGGAACGGCATACGTCTGTATAGAAATCACTTGTTGCCAAGCTGGGCTATTGCCTTGAACTAATGGTTCATCCGTCCCATATTCCAAGGTTGCAAAGGCTATACATACTTCAATGTTCTATAGACAATGACTTCAAGGGCAAAAGGGCATTACTGCGTATGGACTCAGAACAGAAGTGAAAAAGAAGTGTGGAAGCGTATGGAAATGCGGCCGTATAAAAGTATCAACAGCAAATATCATGGTACTTATGACCTAAAACATAGAGAGTGTCTCACTTTTTGAGGGAGTATCGTGGTAACTTTGCATTAAAGTCCATCGGTTGGCTCTGTATGAGATACAAAATGAGTATATTTACGGACATTACTGGTGGCAACAGCTTTGAGTAAGTAGAATCACTAAAACAGGAAGAATATGATTGGAAGTATCATTGGGGACATCGTAGGCAGTATCTACGAGTTCAGTAACATACGAACCAAGGACTTTGAGTTCTTCGGTCGCTACGTGGAATACACAGACGACAGCATCCTGACGTTGGCTACAGCGGATGCGATTCTGGCCGGACGCCTTTCACTGGTGGCGGATTACTATGTCCGGTATGCGGAAGCTTATCCCTCTCCGATGGGAGGATATGGAAACTGTTTCCAGAATTGGGTCATCCAGAAGACAAGAACCGGATATGCTCCGGCATACAACAGCTGCGGCAACGGATCGGCCATGCGTGTAGGTCCGGTGGGTTGGGCATTCGATACGAAAAATGACACCATGAATGCCGCCAAGGTTTCAGCGGAAGGAACGCATAACCATCCGGAGGGCATCAAGGGTGCACAGGCTACAGCCATGTGTATCTTCCTGGCCCGTAAGGGAGCATCGAAAGATGAGATTCAGCAATGTATGGAGCAGGAATTCGGCTATCGTTTCCCGCTCACCATTGCCGAACTGCAAAAACGTTATTCCTGGAATGGAGTTGATGGGGAAGGCAATGGCGGCATCTGTCAGGACAGCGTTCCGCAAGCCATTCAATGTGCGCTGCAGGCTACGGATTTTGAAGATGCTGTCCGTAATGCCATCAGTATCGGTGGCGATTCCGATACCATCGGCTGCATCACCGGTTCCATTGCTGAAGCTCTTTATGGGGTGCCTGCGAACATGTGTGAAAAAGCGATGACCTATCTGCCCGAGAACTTCCAGAAACTGGTTACTGAGTTTGAAGCGAAATACGGAAGTGGACTGCGTAAAACAGAAGGAAGATGACTTTCCTGGAAAAATACATTTGGGTGGTCAATACGCTTTCCCACGCTGGAGAGAAGGGACTTTCTTTGAAGGAGCTCAACGAGAAATGGCTCCTCAATGAAGATCCAGTAATGGCAAACCAATCCCCAGACAGACCTTTGACCGGTGGAAAGGCAACATCCTTATGTCGTTAGGAGTGCTGATTGAATGCAACTGGAAGGATAGCTTTCGCTATTACATTGCCAATCCGGAGAGTTTGAAGAACGGAACGCTGAATCGGTGGTTGCTTGGCACTTATGCCACCGCCCAATGCACAAGTGGACAAAAGACTTATGGAAAATGTACGAAACCGATTAAAAACTTGATACAATGGAAAAGACCAAACAAGAATTACTGAAAGAATGGAGTGAACTGTGGATACCGAAATTTAATGAACTCTCACAGAAGTATAACACTCCGTATTATACCCAATCACCTCTCAACGTAATTGAAACTGACATTGAACTGATGGTAGTAGGAATAAATCCCAAAGGAAACGGGAAATGTACCTCTACCCATACAGTTGATGGTTACTTGGAGGGAAACAAAGAATGGTGGAGCAAGCGGTTCAACAAGGAATTGAAAGATTCCCGTTTTCTTGCCAACGGACGATTGTTCCTTGGGTATGGTTCCAAATGCCCGGACAGCCAGATTGATGATGACAAGAAGGTGGTATGGACAAATCTTTCTCCGTTTGAGTCATCTAAAGGTGTAAGTAACTTGAAGAAAGAGCTGTTGGCTGAAGGTATTAAAAGCACTATAGAGCTAATAAACATACTCAAACCAAAAAGGATTGTTTTCATGGAAACAAATGCTTTTGATACGCTCAGAAAGAATATGGATGAGTCTGAGTCAGATGCTATCCAATCTGTTCAAGTCTTTGATAACTTGAAATGGGAAGTTGGCACATTTTTTGGCATTCCAGCAGTAAGCATTTTACATCCATCGGCTACTGATTGGTTGGTGAGCAAATATTTCATATCCGTATTTCTCTTTCTTCATAATCTTATCATTCATGAGTTTCCAAACAAACCTTTGAAAGAGATTAGAAATGCAATGCGTAATGAATTAAAACTTTGGAAACAGCGCATCCAGGCAGAAGATGAACTTTAATAGCATAAGTAACTCGCCTTGGTCAAGTGGAACCCCACAAGACCAAGGCGAGTTTTTTAGCCCATTCGCTCACAAATGTAATAATAGACATTCATCTCCAATCGTAATGAATATAGCGCATTCTCACGAAACAAAATCTCCCAAAACCATGAGTTGAAAGCACTGAAAATTAACATTTAAAGAGTTCTAACGTTCTGTGCTATGGGCAGTGTTGGTTCTGTTCAGTCGGTCTGTGTATTGTCGAACGAGCATTGAGCAATACTCATTAACGACAGGGTCGGTCGGTTCATTCTCTTTAGAGATATGATTCGCATCAACAATCTTGTTGGTCTTGATGTAACCCGGTTTTCTGTTGTGTACGATGCGAGTGTACACTGCATAAAGGCCGTCTGTTCTCAGCTTCCTTACGATTGCTTTTAATGTAGTTGTCATAAGCTTTTAATTTTACGCTGCCATAGGCTTTTTTGATGGTGTAAGCAGGTGTAAGCAACATCAGTTTTAGTGTAAGCAGTGAGTAAGCGAGTACGTACATTTGGCGCGGTTTCCATTGTCAAGTGTACGAACCGTATAAGAACAACATGAGGTTGTGTCAAAATGCTGACACAGCCTTTTTTTATGCGCAAAGCCCAGACTTTCTCAAGCCCGGGCTTTGTTATTACCCAAAGTTTTCGTATCTTTAGGCATAAAGTTTTTCGTTATGGCAAAGTTACATTTTCGTCCTTACATTCCCAACCAAACCGTTCTTTTTCCACAAAGAATTGATGAAAACATAGCTGCGAACGACCCGGTCCGCATCGTGAATGCTGTTATTGACAACCTCAATCTTGAGAGTTTCAAGAAGCTTTATAAGGAAACGGGCCGTTGTCCTTATCATCCTAAAATGATGCTTAAGGTGATAATCTACGCCTACATGAATAATATCTATTCTTGCCGTAAAATAGAGAAGCACCTCCTTCGTGACATTCATTATATTTGGCTTGCCGGTAATGAGCATCCGGATTTTATCACGATCAACCGTTTTCGTAACCGTGTAAAGGAGGAAATAAATAATGTATTTACCCAGTTGATTTTTGTCCTTGCCGATAAAGGTTTCATCAGCCTTGATGTGGAGTATATTGACGGCACCAAGATTGAATCCAAAGCCAACAAATATACTTTTGTCTGGCGCAAGACAGTCGAACGGAACCGTACGAGACTAATGGATAAAATCCGTATTCTCTTGGAGCAGGTGGATGAAACCATTGCACAGGAGAACTCTATAAAAGACACATCCGTGGAGTTTACTTCCTGCAGGCTCTCTGACATAGTGGATGAACTTAAAGAAGCCCTGGAACGCCAGCCTGCAACAAAGGATAAGGAAGAAAAGAAAGCCCTGCGCAAAAAGAAGAAGCAGGTCAGGGAACTTGAAGGGTATCGTGACAAGCTGATAGAATATGACAATCACCTTGATACCCTTGGAGAACGTAACTCCTATTCCAAGACCGATCCTGGTGCCACATTCATGCGCATGAAAGAAGATGCCATGAAGAACGGGCAGACCAAACCCGGATATAATCTGCAAATAGGTACTGAAAACCAATTTATCACAGACTTCCGTCTGTTTCCCAACCCTACCGATACACTGACCCTCATACCTTTTTTCCACTCTTTCCAGTACCGCTATAACCGTTTACCGAATATCTGCGTGGCAGACTCCGGTTACGGTTCGGAAGAAAATTACCGGTTCATGCAGGAGAATGGGATAGAAACCTTCATCAAGTACAATTACTTCCATAAAGAACAGCGTCCCCGTTATACTCCCAACCCGTTCCATGCCGAAAGTCTCCATTACAATGCCCAAGAGGATTATTACGTTTGTCCTATGGGACAGCACATGAACCGTATAGGAACCAAACGTGACAAGACAGCGAGCGGATACATCACCGAAAGTGCCCGGTATAAAGCAAAAAGATGCGAAGGTTGCCCTTTGCGTGGCAGTTGTTTTAAAGCTCGGGGGAACCGTATTATAGAAGTCAACCACCGATTAAATCAATACAAACGGCAGGCACGGGAAAGGTTGCTCTCAGAAGAAGGTATCAAGCATAGAGGCAGGAGGTGTATAGAACCAGAAGCTGTGTTTGGACAAATGAAATACAACATGGCATACAGAAGATTCCGGCATGTGGGAGAAGACAAGGTTACAATGGACTTTGCTTTCTTTGCTATAGCCTTTAATATCAAAAAAATGTGTGCTAAACAGATAAAAGAAGGAAAGGGGCTCATTACAGTTGCCAAATATTTGTTTATGGGACTATTTATAACCCGATATAATTGGAATATAGCAACTTGCTGCCAAATGCATGAGGAAAAAGTAGCATAGCCAAAAGAAAATATAGCAGAACTTAAAATATAAAAGAGGTTGTGCCAACGTTTTGACACAACCTCATTATTTTAATTAAGCCAATTTGGAATTATTCCTCAACAGCCGCCTGTGCCGCAGCCAGACGTGCAATGGGCACACGGAACGGAGAACAGCTGACATAATTCAAGCCGACTCTATGGCAGAACTTCACAGAAGAAGGTTCACCTCCATGCTCGCCGCAAATACCGCACTTCAAGTCCGGACGGATAGCACGTCCCTTTTCAGTAGCCATACGCACCAACTGTCCTACACCATTCTGGTCGAGTACCTGGAACGGGTCTACTTTCAGAATCTTCTTCTCCAGATAAATCGGGAGGAAGGAAGCGATATCGTCGCGTGAATAACCAAATGTCATCTGAGTCAAGTCGTTCGTACCAAATGAGAAGAACTCGGCAGAGGAAGCAATGCGGTCGGCAGTCAAGGCGGCACGCGGAATCTCAATCATTGTACCTACTTTGAAGTCGATGCTGTCACCCACTTCTTCAAACAACTGGGCAGCCTCAGCACGAATCACTTCTTCCTGCTGCTTGAACTCATACAAGATGCCGGTCAGAGGCACCATGATTTCAGGATGGGTTTCAACGCCTTCTTTCTTCAATTCCAAAGCAGCGCCCAGGATAGCACGCGTCTGCATCTGCGTAATTTCAGGATATGTATTTCCCAAACGGCAACCACGATGTCCCAACATCGGATTATGCTCACAAAGCGCCTCAACACGTTGCTGGATATACTGGAGGCTTACACCCATCGTATCTGCCATTTCCTGCTGTCCCTTCAAGTCATGGGGAACAAACTCATGCAAAGGAGGGTCGAGCAGACGTACAGTCACCGGACAACCAGCCATTGCCTTGAAGATACCCTTGAAGTCAGCTTGCTGGTAAGGTAGAATCTTAGCCAAAGCCTTGCGACGTCCTTCGGCGTTTTCTGCCAGAATCATCTCGCGCATGGCTTTAATCTTCTCGCCTTCGAAGAACATGTGCTCCGTACGGCAAAGGCCGATACCCACCGCACCAAAATTGCGTGCCACTTCTGCATCGTGAGGAGTATCCGCATTGGTACGAACCTGCAGCTTCGTATATTTGTCTGCCAAATCCATCAATTCCGCAAAGTCACCGGACAGCTCAGCCGCTTTTGTTTCCACCTTGTCTTTATATACTTCACCAGTGCTTCCGTTCAAGGAGATATAGTCACCTTCTTTCAACAGTACACCATCCACTTCCACTGTACGCGCCTTGTAGTCTATGTTCAAGGCACCGGCACCGGATACACAGCACTTACCCATACCACGAGCAACCACTGCCGCATGAGAAGTCATACCGCCGCGGGCAGTCAGGATACCTTCGGCAACTGTCATACCTGCCAAATCTTCCGGAGAAGTCTCAATACGTACCATCACCACACGCTTGCCGGCAGCATGCCATTCGGCAGCATCATCGGCAAAGAATACGATTTGTCCCGTAGCGGCACCCGGAGAAGCGGGAAGACCACGGGTCAATACCTTGGCTTGCTTCAGAGCTGTCTTGTCAAATACCGGGTGGAGCAGTTCGTCCAACTTATTGGGCTCACAACGCATCAATGCAGTCTTTTCGTCAATCATACCTTGATGGAGCAAATCCATGGCAATCTTCACCATAGCGGCTCCGGTACGCTTACCGTTACGGGTCTGGAGGAACCAGAGTTTACCCTCTTGTACAGTGAACTCCATATCCTGCATATCACGGTAGTGATTTTCGAGCTTCGTCTGCAAAGCATCCAACTCCTTATAGATTTCCGGCATAGCCTCCTCCATGGAAGGATATTTGCTGACACGTTCTTCTTCGCTTACACCGGCCAATTCAGCCCAACGTTGAGAACCGATTTTTGTAATCTGTTGCGGAGTACGGATACCGGCAACCACGTCTTCGCCTTGTGCATTAATCAAATACTCACCGTTGAAAAGGTCTTCACCGGTAGCAGCATCTCGGCTAAAGCAAACACCCGTGGCAGAGCTCTCGCCCATATTACCGAATACCATAGCCTGAACGCTTACGGCAGTACCCCATTCGTCAGGAATTCCTTCCATCTTACGATACAAGATGGCGCGTTCGTTCATCCAAGAGTTGAATACGGCACAAACGGCACCCCACAACTGCTCGTAAGCACAAGTCGGGAAGTCTTTCCCTGTTTGTTCTTTTACGGCAGCCTTGAACTTCTTCACGAGTTCCTTAAGGTCTTCCACCTCAAGCTCGTTGTCCAGCTTCACGCCTTTAGCATGTTTCACATCTTCTATAATAGCCTCGAACGGGTCTACATCTTCCTTGTTCACCGGCTTCATACCCAGCACCACGTCGCCATACATCTGCACGAAACGACGGTAAGAGTCCCATGCAAAGCGTGCATTGCCCGTCTTGCGCGTCAAGCCTTCCACCACTTCGTCATTCAAGCCAAGATTCAGGATAGTGTCCATCATGCCCGGCATGGAAGCGCGTGCACCCGAACGAACGGAAACCAGCAACGGATTCTCCACATCACCGAATTTGGAACGCATCAGTGTTTCCACATGAGCGATGGCTTGTTCAACTTCGTTCTTCAACAGAGCAACGACTTTATCCTGCCCCATTTCATAATATTCCGTACAAACTTCTGTCGTTATTGTAAAGCCCGGAGGAACCGGAACTCCTATAAGGTTCATTTCTGCAAGGTTGGCACCTTTCCCACCCAAAAGGTTTCTCATATCGGCCTTTCCTTCTGCCTGACCGTTACCAAAGGTATAAACTCTTTTTTTGTCCATAATATAAATTTAAAGTTTTTGATAGTGATTTTCTCTTTTCTGTTCGCAAATCTAAGTATATTTCGCAGACTAGAAAACTTTTTCAGAAAAAACTTTATGCTAAAATGCAATTTCGACATTGCAATCTTTAATATTTCATTTCATAGAGAGAAATCCCGAAAAAATGTCTATTTTTGCCGAAGAATTTATTAGATTGGTGTAAAAGTGGCAAGAAAGAGAAAAGAACTTCCCCTACTGGAGAAGGTGACAATTACGGATGTGGCTGCCGAAGGAAAAGCCATCGCAAAAGTCAATGATTTGGTGATTTTCGTACCATATGTCGTCCCCGGCGATGTAGTTGACCTGCAAATTAAGAGAAAAAAGCATCATTATGCTGAAGCCGAAGCTGTGAAATTCCATGAATATTCGGCAGTACGGGCAGTTCCATTCTGCCAACATTATGGTGTATGCGGCGGTTGTAAATGGCAGGTTCTCCCCTATTCCGAGCAAATCAAGTATAAGCAAAAACAAGTAACGGACAACCTCACCCGCATCGGCAAAATAGAATTACCGGAAATTTCTCCGATATTAGGTTCAGAAAAAACTCAGTTCTACCGGAATAAACTGGAGTACACTTTTTCCAACAAACGTTGGCTGACGACAGAAGAGGTTCAGCAGAATGTAGTGTACGAACAGATGAATGCCGTAGGCTTCCATATTCCCAATGCTTTCGATAAAGTGCTTGCCATAGAGAAGTGCTGGCTGCAGGACGATATATCCAACCGCATCCGCAATGCAGTACGCGACTATGCCTACCAGCACAACTATTCCTTTATCAACCTGCGCACGCACGAAGGAATGCTACGCAATATGATTGTGCGTACCTCTACCACCGGCGAACTGATGGTAATCCTCATCTGCAAGATAGAGAAAGAGGAGGAAATGGCTCTGTTCAAGCAAATGCTGCAATACATAGCAGATACATTCCCCGAAATCACTTCCCTGCTATACATTATTAATAATAAGTGCAACGATACCATCACCGACCTCGAGGTACACACCTTCAAGGGAAAAGACCACATCTTCGAGGAAATGGAGGGACTGCGCTTCAAGGTAGGTCCCAAATCTTTCTATCAGACCAACTCCGAACAAGCCTACAACCTCTACAAAGTAGCGCGCAACTTTGCCGGACTGACCGGTAACGAGCTTGTTTATGACCTTTATACTGGCACGGGTACCATTGCCAATTTCGTATCCAAGCACGCACGCCAGGTAATCGGCATAGAATATGTGCCCGAAGCCATTGAAGACGCCAAGGTCAATGCCGAGATTAACGGAATTAAAAATACATTGTTCTTTGCCGGAGATATGAAAGACATGCTGACACAAGACTTCATCAACCAATACGGCCGTCCCGATGTCATCATCACCGACCCTCCCCGTGCCGGAATGCACCAGGATGTAGTGGATGTCATTCTGTTTGCCGAGCCCAAACGCATCGTATATGTCAGTTGTAATCCGGCTACGCAGGCGCGCGACCTGCAACTGCTCGATGCGAAATATAAAGTAAAGGCCGTTCAACCGGTAGATATGTTCCCGCACACCCACCATGTGGAAAACGTAGTATTATTGGAATTAAAAGATTGAAAGTCCAAGTCGTTTTCAATCCTAAATTGTAAATTGTCTAATCGTAAATAAAAACCAGTCGTGGCAAAAGAAAAAATTACAGCAAGGGCCCGTGCACAATATACGGACTACATGGTGAAGGAACCGATGGAGCTCATGGAGTTTCTGGCAGCTAAAATGCCGGATGCCAGCCGCACCAAGCTGAAATCATTGCTGAGCAAACGCATTATATATGTGGACAGCGTTATCACTACACAATACAATTTTCCCCTGAAACCGGGTATGAAAGTACAAATCAGCCGTGAGAAGGGACGTAAAGAGTTCAACCATAAACTGATGAAGATTGTATACGAAGATGCCTATATCATCGTGATAGAGAAGATGCAGGGTTTGCTGTCCGTCAACACTGACCGGCAAAAGGAACGTACCGCCTATACCATCTTGAATGAATACGTGCAACGCTCGGGCAAGCAGCACCGTGTACACATCGTGCACCGCCTGGACCGTGACACCTCCGGCTTGATGATGTTTGCCAAAGACGAGAAGACCCAACGTACACTACGCGATAACTGGCATGACATTGTAACAGACCGGCGATACGTAGCCGTAGTGGTCGGCGAGATGGAAAAAGATGCAGGAACCGTGGTTTCTTGGTTGACGGACCGCAAGTTGTATGTATATTCAAGTCCGACAGATGACGGGGGACAAGAATCCATTACGCATTACCGTACCATCAAACGAGCCAATGGATACTCTCTCGTTGAACTGAACCTGGAAACGGGACGAAAAAACCAGATACGTGTACACATGCAGGATTTGGGGCATCCCATTATCGGCGACGGACGCTATGGACTGGAAGACGTAAATCCTATCGGACGCTTGGCTCTGCATGCTTTCAAACTCTGTTTCTATCATCCCGTCACGGGAGAACTGATGCGGTTTGAAACACCTTATCCGGGAGAGTTCAAGAAGCTGGTCTTGAAGAATAAGTAGAAGATTTCTTATAAAAAATGTTCCCTATACAATGAGTATAGGGAACATACAAATAATCCTATTTTTTTATTCCATATATAATGTGAAATTAAAACCCGGAGAATCATCCGAAAAGAAGAATGTACCCCATAGCTGATTACCACTGACTCTGACATCATCCATATAAGAAATGCCACCATATCTGCCATAATCTAATACAAGGTTTCTACTATAACTATCTTCCCACCACCATTGAAAACGGAATGAATCACAATATTCCCCATTGCGATAACGTTGAACTTCTTCTCCGAAACCATCTGCCCCGAAAGAAAATGTACTAATCACCGACATACCAAAGTCATCCAACATGCCTACATCGCCTGTCCATGAACGACCGATAATAGTAGAATCCACTACATCTTGATCGTCTTCACAAGAAGACAAGCCTATACATAGGACAGACAGCAAGAACAACTGCACCAAAAACTTCATAACCTTCATTTATTTATATAATTTGCATCTGTCAACATCACAACTTTTCCTTCTATCTTACCGGAAAGATAATGGTCACGCACCCATACATTCTCAAAGTATTTCACTTTACCATCTGCAAAAGTCAACTTCAAAGTCTCTTTGCTATCATCTGTCCAACGCCAATTAAACTCCCGATCATAAGTCACTTTACCGTCCGTAGTGTAAGTTGTGGATACTTCCTGCCCCTTGTTATCTTTCTTATAAAATCTTAGTTGATACGCACCAGTCACAACACCATCACTTTCGTAATCTTCAACCCATGTTCTTTCACACAATTTGTCGTCACTATTCTGCATAGTATAATACACATCATCCCCACAAGACGCCAGTCCAATCGTAAATACACACAACAGCAATATCTTCACATAATTCAAAGTCTTCATAAGTTATCGAGTTTAGTTAATACTTGTGGACAAACATACACAAAAAAAATGAAACACTTAATACTTAGCCTGGAATTTCTTGTAGAAGACAAGGAATAAAATAAATCCCATCAGTGCAAACGGTACGCCTGCCAATGCGGGATAACGGTATCCTCCACTCAAGGCAAGACCTCCGATATAGGCTCCGATAGCATTCCCCAAATTGAAGGCCATCTGCACACAAGCGCCTCCCAACATTTCTCCTCCAGGGGCCACACGAATCATCAACACCTGCTCCGGACTGGAGACGGCAAACAAACCTGCCGTACAGAGTGTCATCAATATTGCCGAACACCACGGATGGGGCGAGAGTAAAAATATCAATAATAAAATAACACATATCATCCCTTGCACCACCGTACCGACCTTCCCCGGAGTGTACCGGTCGGACATGCGCCCACTGACCAGATTACCGACAACCATTCCGAATCCTGCCAGTACCATCAGTGCCGTAATGCTGTCCGCACTAAAACCGGAGACCTCGGTCAGCAACGGGGTGATGTAGCTATACCAGCAGAATACGCCACCGTTACCCAAAGCCGTAGCTCCCAATATGAGCCACGGCGCCGGCTTCTTCAAAAAACGGAACTGTCCTTTAAATCCCGTGTCTTTCAGTCCTTCGACCTGCGGTACCCAACGCCAAATGTAGTACAATGTTATCAATCCCCAGGCACCTACCAGCAGAAACGTGGCACGCCAAGACAGTGTATGGCTCAACGAAGTACCCAACGGCACCCCAAACAGATTGGCCACAGTCATTCCCGCTATCATAATTGAAACCGCCTCCGAGCTTCTCCCTTTATCAGCCAATTTTCCCGCAACAATGGAAGCTACTCCAAAATAAGCGCCATGAGGAAGCCCGGAAACAAAACGTCCCAACAGCAAGACCCAATAATTGGGTGCCATAGACGCACAAATATTACCCACAATCATTAATGCCATCAAGACCAGCAGAATCTGCTTCAACGGGCGTTTACGGGCCAGGAGCAGCATGGGCGCACCAAAACAAACACCCAACGCATACGCAGAAATGAAATGACCGGCCACGGGAATGCTGATTCCCAAATCAGTAGCCACATAGGGCAAAATACCCATCATCGTAAATTCGGCAATCCCCAGCCCCAATGTACCGAACGCCAATGCAATAAGACTCTTCTTCATACCTTAAAAAACAACCTATATTTTTTACCGGGCGCAAAGATAATGACATTGCATTCTCCAAATAAAAAGGATACCGAATTATTTTCAGTATCCTTCTTCATTTTTTATCTTATATCAATTGTATACCCACCATTAAAGACTTCTCCCGGCGCCAAGTGCTGCATCCAGTCCTTATCCTTATATTCATCCTTATAATGGGCACGGTCACAACGCCCGTACCACGGCTCGATGCAGACAAACGGAGCATTCTTGGCCGGAGGCGACCACAACCCCACCACCGGAGTGTCGAAATACAGACTGAGATAGGGTTTCTTCTCCTTATTATATAATGTAACTTCTTTCACTTGACTGTTTTCCAGAATCAGGGCATCATTATCAAAGGAGTGTATGTCCAAAGGCAGCAGGCCATCTGTCAACTCAAGCAAATATTCCTTATCCGGAGCGGCACATCCTTTCTCGGAGATAAGGATATAGTGCAAACCTTCCGTCTTATCAAAGCCGAAATATCCACGGTCCGTTGTCTCCGTATCATAGTCCGGGTAATAGAAAGCCGGATGGGCCCCTATCTGGAAGTGCATTTCGCGTGTTCCGGTATTGATGACTTTCCAAAGCACCTCAATCTTCTTTCCCTCTATCCGATAGCCTATCTCAAGGCAAAACGGGAAAGGATATTTCTTGCGTGTTTCCTCACTGTCAACCAGTCGATAACGCACTTCATCTTCCAGTTCAAGCATCAATTCAAAATCCATATCGCGGGCAAAACCGTGTTGCGTCAATGCATAGGAAACGCCTTCGTGGCGGTATTCATTCTCCCAAACGCTACCTACAATGGGAAAAAGCACCGGAGAATGCCGTTTCCAGAAAGCAGGGTCTGCCTGCCAAAGATATTCTTTTCCATCATGCAAGATACTGCATAACTCGGCTCCATGCGGTGAAACTTTAATTGTCAGTTCTGAATTAGAAAGTGTTTTCATATCATATATCATTTTGTTATTTTCTCATATAGTGTGGCATCTCTCCGGGTATTTCCATCGAAATCTCCACCAGGCCACCGACCACTCCGTCCTGCTTCCATGCCGTCTGATAAATCATTTTCTTGATACCGTTCTTCTCAATGGTGTAGGCATTCACTCCCCCCGTCTCCAGCAGTTCGCGTATCTTGGCTTGCGATTGCGGGTTGTGGCAATCAAAGAGATTCTTGCCTATCAGGTCACCGTGTTTGGCAAACGTACGGCATGCTTTCTCGTTCATATATAGGATGATTCCCTTTGTGTCGCATACAGTTACGGCACAGTTCATTTCATTGGCCCATTCGTACATAATTCTTTATTTTTAATTGGCTATTTTCTATGCACTTGAAATGCATTTACAGAAAACTCTTCAAAGTCAAATGTCCTTTTCTCTATCGAATTATTATTGCATTAATCCTCCTTCTATGAAGAAAACGACTTCATTCAATCGTTCTTTATTCGATTCTTCATCTTTGAAAATAGCTGGAGTGAAGATTATCCTATCTTGAATCAGATTATCTACCAAATCCCACATGATTTCATGGTACAGCATCACCATTGCCACTTTTTCATTGTCAATACCATATTGGCTTGCTAAGGAGCCACAATTATTCTTTAGTTCCGCACTGATAGAGTTTACCAATTTTTCAGTTATTTGATGAAAGCGGTCTTGCCGTTTCTTTATAATAGGAAATAATACATCTCCATTATCATCTACCAGCCCATAAGGTTTTAACTGAGAAACGAGTTTGGCATCTGTTACTTTTCCGAATTGTGCTATTTCATCAGCACAATGGTCCATAATGTCGTTGTCAGGAGCAATGCCGCTATTGATGTAAGTCAAAATCAAATTCTGTTCTCCGAAACCATTCGTACCGCATGCAAAGCCATTTCTTGATTCGTATAATACCCAGTAACAGCCACTCCAGCTTGTATAATTGTCAACATCCTCAAACAAGACTAACTTTGTCCACATTTTTCCATCCAGAAGGTATGAAAAAACAAGTGAGAGTACATTGTTCTTGAATCCCATTTCACTGATAGTTTGTGCCAATGATATAAAGTCTGCCTTTGTTTTGACATACATGGATTCAGCAATCTCCTTACTTAAGCTTCTTAGAGAATTGGTCTGTTCTTTGTCAAGAATGGGTATAGTAGCTTCCCATTTTCCTTTTGTTTTACTGACAAGTCCACCTACTTCCAATAACAATAATTGGCTATCAGAGCATTTAATACCCATTTCACGAAGTTCGGCTTGAGTACGTGGAGTCCGTAAATTGTATAGTATTTCCCAATTATTATCTGGCGTTACATAGTCTTCGGGCTGATGTCCGTTCACTGCAACAAACTGGGTTGCTTCCCATTCGCTATAAGGTCTTATCGATATTTGTGCTTTAATCATTGTGGTAACGGACAATAAGGCAAACAACAATAATAAGTCCGGATAATGTTTCATATATCGCTTAATTTTAGTTTTGTTCATCATTCATGCACTTCTCTTATGTAACAAAGATAACGTTTTTTTCAATTCCTCTCTCAAACCTATAACAAAAAACTTCCCGACTACCAATAAAAAACTTCCTAACTACTAATAGTAAAGTTTGCAAGTATAGAGATAAAGAATTACCTTCGCCCTTGGTTTGTCTATCCCAAGCCTTGGGATAGAAATCCCCAACCTTGGCATACACATCCGCAACCTTGGGACAAACTTTGTAAGCCCCAATAAACAAACGAACCTCATAACAACGCTACCATCATGGCAGAATACAACATGCAGGAACTGAACCTGCCGGGAGAAGACGGCAAACGCATCCTCTACCCACGAATGAAACTATACGGGCAGGTGGACTTGGAAACCATCACCGAAAAGATAGCATACGCCTCATCCTTCACACGAGGAGACATCATCGGACTGGTACAAGCCATCACCGACGAAATAGCCTACCAAATGGGGCAAGGTTACTCCGTGAAGATTGACAACTTAGGAGTATTCACCCCTGCCCTCGGTCTGCGGCAAGACCGTGAACGGGAGACGGGCGAAGAAGGAGACACCAAGCGAAACGCCGTCAGCATCTGCCTGAAGGACATTCACTTCAAGGCAGACAAGGAACTGCTGTACCTTACCGCTCGCCATTGCCACCTGAAACGTTCCACCGACAAATTCCAACGCTCCTCACAAATGTTTTCTCCGCAGGAACGGCTGGAACGGGCAAAAAAATACCTGGAGAAGAACAGCTTCATGACCCAAGCCGACTATTGCCAACTGACCGGCTTATTGAAGTCCGCCGCCTCCCGCGAGTTGCGCGAATGGATAGCCAATCCCGAATCGGGCATCGACTACAAAGGACGAGGAACACACAAGATTTATATTCTAAGGAAACCATAACCCACATCCATTGAAGTAACAAAAACAATGAAAATACTACATACCAGCGACTGGCACCTGGGACACACCCTCTACAACCACGACCGCACCGCCGAGCAGCAATCCTTCCTACGGCAACTCACCCGCATAGTAACCGAAGAGCAGCCCGACGCCATGGTGGTAAGCGGAGATATCTACCACTACTCCTCTCCCGCTGCCGCCACGCAGAAGATGTACACCGACGCCATGCTGAACATCCATCAAGCCTGCCCCGGAATGGCCATCGTAGTCACCGCCGGAAACCACGACAGCAGCTCGAAACTGGAGATAGACAGCAGCCTCTGGCAGCACTTCGGCTTGAACGTTGTGGGAAACATCGAACGTACAGCCGAGGAAGTGAATCTGGACAAGCACATCATCGAGATAAACAATGAAAAAAAGACAATAGGCTACGTCATTGCCGTGCCCCACGTCTACCCGCAAAACTTCCCCCTGCTGGACACTGAAACACCGCGCGACCAACGGCAGGCACGCTTCTTCCAGGCACTGCTGGACGAAGTGAAGAAACGGAATACGGCACAGCTTCCCGTCGTCCTCATGGCCCATCTCTCCATTGAAGGCAGCGACCGTAGCGGGCACGATGAGAGTATCGGCGGAATAGAGTATGTTCCCCTCAGCGCTATGGGAGAAGGGTACGACTACCTGGCACTCGGACACATCCATTGCCCTCAGGACATCAAAGGCAGTCATCACCACGCACGCTATTGCGGCACTCCCCTCCCCGTCAGCTTCGACGAAACCTATCCGCACTCCGTCTCCATCATCGAGTTGGAGAAAGGGGCAGAGCCACAAATCAGTACAAGGGAAATTGAAAATCCGATTCCGCTCGTCACACTTCCCCATGACCCGACACCTTTCGAAGACGCCTTGAAACTGCTGGAAGAATACCCGGAAGAGAAACCTGCATACCTCCGTCTGAACGTGCTGACAAAAGGCTACCTGCCCCCCGACTGCAACGAAAAAGCCTCGAACGCCGCCAAAGGCAAGGCATGCAAATATTGCTACATCAAGACTACCCGAGAGCGGCAGGCCGACACTGACGAGAGCAAGCCTATCTCCATCCAAGAGATGCAGGAAATGTCTCCCCTGGAAATAGCCAGACTCTACTACCGCGAAACCGAAGGAGAAGAGATGGACCCAGAACTTTGCCAGCTGATGGAGACTGTCATGCAAAAAGTGAAAAGCAAGAACAACTCCTAATCATTTGTCCGGAACATGAAACTCCAGAAACTCACCATAAAGAACCTTGCCTCCATAGAAGATGCCGTCATCGACTTTGAGAACGGACCGCTAAGCGAGGAATCCCTTTTCCTTATCTGCGGTGAGACGGGTGCAGGGAAGACAACCATTCTCGACGCCATCTGCCTGGCACTCTACAACGAAACGCCCCGCATGGACCATGCCGAGAACGAAAAATACAAAGACCTGAGCCAGACTTTCTCTGCCAAAAAGGAAGATGTTGCCATCAACGACAGCCGGCAACTGATGCGCCGTAACACCAGTGAAGCATGGACGGAGCTGGAGTTTACCGGCTCAAACGAAATACCCTACACCGCCCGATGGTACGTGGCGCGGGCACACCGCAAGATTTCAGGAGCCGTGCAGGATGTGCGCTGGACACTGGAAAACAATAAAAGCGGCATACAGCTCAACAAAAAGAATGAGATAAAGACGGAAATACAAGCTGCAGTGGGGTTGACCTTCGAACAATTCTGCCGCACCACCATGCTGGCACAAGGCGACTTCACCAAGTTCCTGCAAAGCAAGGAAAGCGAAAAATCGGATATTCTGGAAAAGCTGACCGGTACAAGTATCTACTCCGAAATAGGTGCCGAAATATATGCCGCCACCAAGGAAAGACGGACGGAATACGAAAACCAGAACCGGAAGCTGGAAGGCATCCACATCCTGGCAGAAGAAGAAGTCGCCACAATCAAGGAAGCCATAGCCACGCAAAATGCCGGAGTCAAGGAAGCCAATGAGCAGAAAACCGCCGCCCTCGCAAAACGGGACTGGCTGAAGAAATACTCCGAACTCCTCCTCACCCGTGAACAGCAAAAGAAGATATGGGAAGGGAAGCAAGCGCAACTGCAATCGGACGAATTCAAACAGAAAGAACTCCTGATTAAAGAATGGAATGCCACCGCCGACGCCCGCAACTGGCTCTCTACCTTGAAACAGCAGCAACAGCAGCAACAACAGAACCATGCACAAGCCGGGATACTGAGAGCATCCTTTGCCCGGCTGGACGGAGGAAGCAAGTGGCTATGCGGTTTCCTGAAAGAGCAAGAAGACAAGCTGCATCGTGCCGAGAAGTACTTGCAAGAGCATTCGCCCTTACTGCCCATGTTCGAGCAAAGCCAATCCATCATTACCGGCCTAAAATCCGCACTCGATGCCCAAACACGCATCGGCACCTACAACGCGCACCTTGAAAGACTGGCCGCGCAACAACCCGTAAAAGTCAAGGAGCGTACCGACAAGGAAGCTGCCCTCACCCGGAAAGAACAAGAGAACCATACATTGCAAAACGAAATAAACCTCCGGAACAAGCAGCTTGAAACCATGGACCGCCCTGCCCTGCAAGACAAGAAAAACAAACTCGATGCCGGACGGGAGAACCTGCTACAAGCCTTGAGCGCCTTGTCTTTACTGGCTGAAACGGAAAGGACACTGAACGAGGCGAAGGAAAACGAAAAGGCTTTGAACGCCAAAGTGGAGGCGTGCCAAAAGCAATACGTCCTCCTGCAAACGGCATTCGACAGCAGGAAAACAAGTTATGATGACATCCGCACCCTCTACGACAAGCAAAAGGAAGCCGTAGAAGAGTGGGCAAAGGAAACACGCTCCCGGCTTGTCGTCGGGGATACTTGCCCCGTGTGCGGACAAGAAATAAAATCGCTTTGCAAAGATGAAGATTTCCAGTCTGTCCTTGCTCCCATACGCACCTCCCTGAAAACAAAAGAGAAAGAATACAAGGAAGCCGAGCAGGCATTGAACAACAATCGGACAGAATCCAAGACCTACGGAACGCTGGCAGAGAATGCCCGTCAGTCCACAGCAAGAGCGCTCCGGAGCTACAACCTTGCCCGTACTGACGCACAAGCCAAATGCGCCCAATGCAACGGCATCGGCCTCTCCACAACCACCGACGAAACCCTGAAGAAGCTACTGGAAGAGAACAAGCTGGAAGCAGACAAACTGAACGAAAAGCTCACTGAAGTTCAAAAGCTCAGCGCACAAATCATAACTCTGCAACGGCAAAAGGACGAATGCCAAAAACATGTGGACGCTGCACGCCAAGCCTTCAACTCTGCCGACAGAGTGCTGAATGAGCTGAAAAACAACATCGTCAATTACGAGTCGCTCACCGCCAACGAAAAGGAGAACATACGTGCCACCATGGACCGCGTCACTCCCCACATCCTCTGGGAAGGATGGAACACGGAATGGGAGAACTCCCCCCTCTCCTTTATTGACCGCCTAACGCAAGCTACGCGCAACTACCGGCTGGCGCAGGAAAAACAAAGAGAACTGAAATCCGCCATTGCCCTTATCCACAAAGAGCTGGAAGGGATAAACATCAACAAGGAAAGCATCGATGCCGCATTCCCCGACTGGCGCAACGCACCTGCAGCAACACAGGAAATGGAAATCAAGGACCTGGGGATTGCCTGGAATAATCTGAATACACAAGCAAGCGGACTGAAACAAAGCATATCCTCCACCGCAGAACAAATGGCAAGGCTGCAAAAGGATTTAACCGGGTTCTATGCCGCCAACCCCACTCTCGACGAGGAGCGTATCACCGTCCTATCCGCTTGGTCCGGCTCCCGGATAGAAGCATTGCGTGCCTCATTGCAGACACTTAAAGAGGAAGAAGTAGCTGCATCGACCGCCTTTCATCTGGCCACCGGACAAGTGGAAGAGCACATCGGCCGGAAGCCCGAAATAGAAGAAAACGAGAACCTCGAAACCCTGGATGCACTCATCGCGAATCTCGAAGAAAAGATAACCGTCGGCAACCAATCCATCGGCCAGCAGAAGTTACGCCTGGAAGAAAACACCCGTAACATCGACCGGATAAAGGAAGAAAAGGAACGTGCCGACCGGCTACGCGAAGAGTATCTGAAGTGGGACCGCCTCTGCCACCACTTCGGTGACGAACGGGGAAAGAACTTCCGCAACATAGCCCAGAGCTTCGTCTTAAAAGAACTGCTGGCAGGCGCCAATTTCTATCTGCAACGCTTGACCGACCGCTACGAACTGGAATGCCAGGCCGGTTCGCTCACCATCCTGCTGCGCGACTTCCATCAAGGAGGTGCGGCACGTCCGGCATGCACCTTATCGGGCGGCGAAAGCTTCCTAGTATCTCTGTCACTTGCCCTCGGACTTTCTTCCCTCAGCCGCCAGAGCCTCTCGGTAGACACACTGTTCATCGACGAAGGTTTCGGCACACTGAGCAGCGACTACCTGAACACCGTTATGGACACATTGGAAAAACTGCACCAGATGGGCGGCAAGAAGGTAGGCATCATCAGTCATGTGGAAGGACTGAAAGAGCGCATAAAGACCCAGATACAAGTACGGAGGATAGACAGTTCAAGAAGCGAAATAGAAGTGGTGAATACCCTCTAAGCTGGTATCGGGATAAAGAAAACGAATGTTTTTTCGGCTCTTGATAGTACAAGCACCTGCATTATTGTGTATTTTTGCAGTCTCATAAAAAAGAAAAGACAATGAAAAAGTTCATGAAAGGAGTCCGGTTTACTCCTAAAAACTATTCCGACGAAGTAGAAGCCAAAATTCAACATTATAAGAAAGAAGGATATAAACTGCCGATGCGAAGCGCACTCCGCACCGAGGAGCAGTTGGCCGGTATCCGCGCAAGCGCCAAAATCAACACGGCCCTGCTGGATTATCTCTCCGAGAACATTCGCGAAGGCATGTCCACAGCTGAAATTGACCATATGGTGTATTGCTTCACCACAGACCACGACGCCATCCCCGCCCCCTTCATGTACGAAGGCTTCCCCAAAAGTGTGTGTACCAGCATCAACGATGTAGTGTGCCACGGCATTCCCAGCACCAGGGAATTCCTGAAAAGCGGTGACATTGTAAATGTCGATGTATCCACCATTTACAAAGGTTACTTTGCCGACGCATCACGCATGTTCATGATTGGCGAAGTCAGCCCCGACATGCAGAGACTGGTACAGGTCACCAAAGAATGCCGTGACATAGGCATACAGACCGCACAGCCCTGGGCACGCCTCGGTGACGTAGGCGCCGCCATCCAGGAGCATGCGGAAAAGAACGGATACAGCGTGGTACGCGACCTCTGCGGACATGGCTGCGGCGTCAAGTTCCACGAAGAACCGGATGTGGAACACTTCGGCAAACGTGGTACGGGCATGCTGATAGTGCCGGGCATGA
The DNA here is from genome assembly GCF_004328515.1 of Bacteroides sp. A1C1. Lineage (NCBI taxonomy): Bacteria > Pseudomonadati > Bacteroidota > Bacteroidia > Bacteroidales > Bacteroidaceae > Bacteroides > Bacteroides sp. A1C1. Next base: position 4,026,791 of record NZ_CP036491.1, on the reverse strand, counting down.
CGTTCACCATCGAGCCGATGATTAACATGGGAAGCTACGAAGTCTTTATCGACGAAGCCGACGGATGGACCGTCTGCACAGACGACGGACTGCCTTCTGCCCAATGGGAAAGCCAAATCCTGATTACTGAAGACGGAAACGAAATATTGACACAATAAGGCGGACACTTCAAAACATCTATGGAAATATTATTACTGATTATAGGGATAATCATTGGAACCGTAGTCGGCTATCTGGCGGCAGACCGCAAGTCAGCCGCACTGAGGGCGGAAATCAGCGGGACAAAGAAGGAAATAGAATTATTGAAGCTGCAGAAGGAAGAAGCCGAAGCGTTGCACAAGCGCATGAACACCGAGTTCGAGAATCTCTCCAACCGTATCTTCCAGAGCAAAGCCGAAGACTTTACCAGGCTGAATGCCGAACACCTGGGCAATCTGCTCCGTCCGCTGGGCGATAACCTGAAGGACTTCCGCCAAAAGGTGGAACAAGTATACAGCACCGAAGCCAAAGAACGTTTCTCGCTGGGTGAACGCATCAAGGAACTGGTGGAGCTGAACAACCGCCTCAGCGAAGATGCCAACAACCTGACTCGTGCCTTGAAAGGAGACTCCAAGATGCAAGGCAACTGGGGCGAAATGATTCTGGAACGTCTGTTGCAAGCCTCCGGACTGATTGAAGGCGAACACTACTTCCGCCAGGAGTTTCTAAAAGACGAACGGGGCGAAGCCATCATCAACGAGGAAAGCGGGCAGAAGATGCAGCCCGACATCATCGTGAAATACCCCGACGAACGGGAAATGATTATCGACTCCAAAGTGTCGCTGACTGCCTATGCTGCCTACACCTCTGCCGAAAACAAGGAGGAGCAGGCACACTTCCTGAAAGCACACCTGCAATCCGTCCGCGCCCACATCGACGAGCTCAGCCATAAAGACTACTCGCATTATGACGCCCAATCGCCGGATTTCGTCATGATGTTCATCCCCACCGAAGGTGCCTACCTCCTCGCCATCCAAAGCGATACCCACCTCTGGGAATATGCCTACAACAAAAAGGTGGTACTGATGAGCCCCACCAACCTGATTAGCGCCCTGCGCCTCTCGCTCGACCTTTGGAAGAAGGAGAACCAGGTAAAGAATGTGCAGGCCATCATCAAGCGCGGCACCATCTTATATGAAAAGATTGCAGGCTTTACCGACACCTTCCTCGGTATCGGCGACCGACTGGCCAGCCTGCAAAGGGATTACGACAAAGCCTTCAACCAGCTCTCGGACGGTAACGGCAGCGTAGTGCGCCAGGCCGAAATGCTGAAAGGCATGAGCCTCACTCCCAAGAAACGCATTTCTCCAAGATTGCTGCCCAAAGATACCATTCAAGAAGAAACAGAAGAGGAAAACGATAACATTCAATAAAACATCATCCAACATGAAAACTCTGAAAGACCGCATTCTCAAAGACGGAAAATGCTTCCCCGGAGGCATTCTGAAAGTAGACAACTTCATTAATCACCAAATGGACCCCATCCTGATGAAATCCATCGGCGTGGAATTTGTCAGACGGTTCGCTTCCACCTCCATCAACAAGGTCATTACAGTAGAGGCGAGCGGAATTGCCCCTGCCATCATGGTAGGTTATCTGCTGGAACTGCCCGTAGTATTTGCCAAGAAGAAGAAACCGAGTACCATGGAAAACATGCTGACCACCACCGTATTTTCCTTCACCAAGAACCGTTCGTACGAGGTCTGTGTCAGCAAGGACTTCCTTTGTCCGGGTGACAAGGTACTGTTCATTGACGACTTTCTGGCCAATGGCAATGCAGCCAAAGGCATGATTGACCTTGTGAAGCAGGCAGGTGCCGAACTGGCCGGTATGGGATTCATCATCGAGAAGGCTTTCCAGCATGGTGGCGACGAATTGCGCGAACAAGGCATCCATGTGGAATCACTTGCCATCATCGAGAGTCTGGACAATTGTGAGATTAAAATCAGATAAACCGCTGCACACATGGAGGACAATCAAGAAGGAGAAAAGTTAAAAAACGGACTGATATACGGACTGAATGACAAGCCACCTTTCAAGGAAGCATTCTTCGCCGCCCTGCAACATCTGCTTGCCATATTCGTTGCCATCATCACACCTCCCCTCATTATTGCCGGAGCACTGAAACTCGATGCCGAGACCACCGGTTATCTGGTATCCATGGCATTGTTCGCTTCGGGCATTTCAACGTTCATCCAGTGCCGCAGGTTCGGAGGATTGGGTACGGGGCTGCTATGCATCCAAGGAACCAGTTTTTCCTTTATCGGACCCATTATTGCTGCCGGAACGATGGGCGGGCTTCCGCTTATCTTCGGTTCTTGCATCGCAGCATCTACCGTGGAAATGTTCATCAGCCGAATTTTGAAATATACCAAGAGAATCATTACGCCCCTCATTTCGGGAATCGTTGTCACTCTCATTGGAATGAGTCTGATAAAAGTGGGAATTACTGCTTGCGGAGGCGGTGCGGCAGCGCAAGCAGACGGTAGTTTCGGCAGTCTGCGCCATGTGGGACTGGCGGCCCTGGTGTTGCTACTCATCATTGCCTTCAACCGTAGTTCCAACCGGTATATGAGGATGAGTTCCATTGTCATCGGATTGGTTATAGGCTATATCGTGGCATGGTTCATGGGGATAGTAGATTTTACATCCATACAAAGCTATGGCGGTTTCAATCTCCCGATGCCGTTCCGTTACGGATTGGACTTCAGCATCTCAACCATCATTGCCTTAGGACTTATTTTCATGATTACCGCTATCGAAGCATACGGTGACATCACAGCCAATTCGCTCATATCCGGCGAACCGGTGGAAGGAGAAACATTCGTAAAACGCGCTTCGGGCGGTATCCTTGCCGACGGCTTCAACTCCATGCTGGCAGGTATGCTCAACTCTTTTCCCAACTCCGTATTTGCCCAAAACAACGGGATGATACAACTGACGGGAGTGGCAAGCCGTTATGTAGGTTACTATATAGCAGGATTCCTGGTAATACTCGGGCTTTTCCCCGCCGTAGGCCTGGTATTTTCATTGATGCCGGAACCGGTATTGGGCGGCGCTACCCTGCTTATGTTCGGAACAGTGGCAGCGGCAGGCATACGCATCATCGCCGCACAGGAAATCAACCGTAAGGCAACATTAGTCATGGCTATCAGTTTCTCTTTGGGACTAAGCGTAGAACTGGTTCCGGAAATATTATGCCAACTTCCCGAAATACTAAGAAATATCTTCTCTTCGGGAATTACCACCGGAGGAGTAACAGCCATTCTGGCAAATGCACTGATTCATATCAAGGAATAAAAGAAAAAACTGCGAAGAATCCACTCCACTTTCTTTCATTAGAGAGGAAAATACCTCGAACAAAAAAAACTCCGGCAAGACCCTGAAGGCCAAGCCGGAGTTTTTTATCTCAAGACGGATAAGGAAGGTTATCCGCCAAAGTTATCGAACATCAGGTTCTGAGCCGGAACGCCGAGGTCGTCGAGCATCTTCTCAACAGCCTTCGACATCGGGCCGGGACCGCACATGTAGTATTCGATGTCTTCGGGAGCTTCGTGGTCTTTCAAATAAGTCTCGTAAATTACATTGTGTACGAAACCCGGAGTGTACTTCACGCCCGCTGCATCGGCTGCCGGATCGGGACGGTCCAGTGCAAGATGGAACTTGAAGTTGGGGAAATCCTTTTCAATCTGCAGGAAGTCTTCCAGATAGAACACTTCATTCAATGCACGTGCACCGTAGAAGTAATTCATCACGCGATCTGTAGTGTGCAGTGTCTTCGTCATATGCATAATCTGTGCACGCAACGGAGCCATACCGGCACCACCACCGATCCACATCATCTCCTTCTTAGAGTCGAATATCGGATGGAAGTCTCCGTAAGGACCACTCATGGTTACCTTATCACCCGGTTTCAGGGTAAAGATATAAGAAGAAGCGATACCCGGCATTACATCCATGAAGCCCGGTCCCTGGTCTTTCGGCTTAAACGGAGGCGTAGCGATACGTACCGTCAGCATGATGCGGTCGCCTTCGGCAGGATAGTTGGCCATGGAGTAAGCACGGATGGTTTCTTCGTCATTGCGGCACTTCAAGCCCAACAGACCGAATTTCTCCCATGCAGGCAAGTATTCCTTACCGATAAGTTCCTTATCGATGTCCTTATCATAATCCATCGAATATTTAGGAATCTTAATCTGCGCATAAGAACCCGGAACGAAATCCATGTGCTCGCCTTTGGGCAAAGCAACGATGAACTCTTTGATGAACGTAGCCACATTCTTGTTGGAGATAACCTCGCACTCCCACTCTTTTACGCCCAGTACGCTTTCGGGAACCTTGATAGCCATATCGCCTTTTACCTTCACCTGGCAACCCAGACGCCAGTGATCTTGTATTTGCTTACGGCTGAAGTGCGGAGTCTCAGAAGGCAAGATTTCACCCCCACCTTCCATTACCTGGCATTTGCACTGTCCGCAGGAACCTTTACCACCGCAAGCGGAGGAAAGGAACACACCGTTTACAGACAGCGTATTCAGCAATGTAGAACCGGAAGCTACGTCCAGTTCCTTATCACCATTGATAGTCAGTTTTACATTACCCGAAGGCACCAAGAAATTCTTGGCAACCAGCAGGATAACAACAAGCAGGATGACAACCACGAGGAATACTCCAATGCTTGCTAATATCATATTCATATCCATTGTTTTATTCCTTTCTTTTAGATGTTCAAACCAGAGAAACACATAAATGCCATTGCCATCAGACCTACAGTGATAAACGTGATGCCCAGTCCTTTCAGTGGAGCCGGAACGTCAGAATAGGCCATTTTTTCACGGATGGCAGCCAAGCCTACGATAGCCAGCAACCAACCGATACCGGAGCCCAACGCATAAGAGACAGCATCAGCAATGCCACCGATGAATTTCGGGTCGCTCTCACCCAGTGTGATGCGCTGCTGCATGAAAAGAGAAGCACCCATGATGGCACAGTTTACAGCAATCAACGGCAGGAAGATACCGAGTGAAGCATACAGCGAAGGGCTGAAACGCTCTACAATCATTTCCACCAACTGAACGATAGCTGCGATTACAGCAATGAAAAGAATAAAGCTCAGGAAGCTGAGGTCAACGCCTTCAATGATTGCGTTGGCAGCCAGCACCTTTGTCTGCAATAAATAGTTGACCGGAAGCGTAACTACCAACACGAAAGTTACGGCGATACCCAGTCCCACGGCAGTCTTCACATTCTTCGATACGGCAAGGTAAGAACACATACCGAGGAAGAACGCGAATATCATGTTGTCCACAAAGATAGAGCGGACGAATAAACTTATTAAATGTTCCATATCTCTTCGATAAATTAAGAATTAAAGAATTAAAGAATTAAAGCAATGAGAACTTGTACTGCAGCAGAGCAGCCCATTTTTCATTCTTTCATTTTTCATTCTTCATTTATTTATTACTGCTTTTCCTGCAATTCTTTGTGACGTGCACGCTGATACCAGATGATGCAAGCGCAAAGAATCAATGCCATTGGCGGCATCAGCATCAAGCCGTTGTTCACATAGCCCAACTTCTGCAGAGGTTCATAGTTCAAGATGTTGAAACCGAGCAACGTTCCCGAACCCAGAAGCTCGCGGAAGAAAGCTACGATTACCAGAATCTTGGCATATCCCAAACCATTACCCACACCGTCAAGGAAAGACTCCCAGGGACCGTTCTGCATGGCAAATGCTTCCAAGCGCCCCATCAGGATACAGTTGGTAATAATCAGACCTACATATACAGAAAGCTGCACACTTACATCGTAAGCAAAAGCTTTCAGAATCTCACTTACAATAGTTACCAACGCGGCAACAACCACCAGCTGAACGATGATACGGATACGGTTGGGTATCGTCTTACGCAGCAGTGAAATCACTACATTGGAGAATGCCGTAATCACCGTCACTGAAAGACCCATCACAATGGCGGGCTCCAGCTTGGCAGTAACAGCCAAAGCAGAACAGATACCCAATACCTGCACGGTAACAGGATTGTTCAGTCCCAGCGGAGTAGAGAATATTTCTTTATTCTTCTTTGAAAACAATTGTCCCATATTCTTATTCCTCCTCATTATTATTAGTTAAAAAGTTCTTGTAGCTGCTCAGACAAGCCTTCAACATAGCATCCACACCAACAGAAGTGATGGTACCACCGGAAATGCCGTCCACCTGATAGTCAGGTTTCTCTACCTTGCCGTTCTTCACAACACCGAGGGCCACCTCGCCGTTCTCCAATGTTTTCTTTCCAGTGAATTCACCCTGAAACTGGGGAGTTGCAATTTCGGCACCCAGACCCGGAGTCTCACTGGCATGGGAGAAGTAAACACCGTAAACGGTATCCTTGTCGCTATTCAGTGCAACATATCCCCAGATAGCACCCCAAAGACCGGCGCCGTAAACGGGAAATACATATTTCTTCTCACCGTCAACCTCTGCCACGAATACATGCAGACGGTTATTTTCTTTGGCTTCTTTCTCGTAAGCGGTAGCAAATGCACCGGTATTCTCAGTCAGCTTACCGTCAACGTTCATCAGCATATCGCCCTTTACATATTTATTATATTCAGCTTCGGCATCCTTTACGTCCTTGATGTTGAGTGCAGCAAGAATCTGCTTCTTCGTGTCAAGTTCCACGTTCTTGTTCTGCGTCTCGCGCAAGGAAGAACTTACGAATGCCAGCAGGAATGCAACGATAACAACCATTACCGAAGCATAAATGATAGTATAACTATTACTATTGGTATTCATTTCTTTTCCGGTATTTATTAATTGTTAGACTTGATTGCACGTTTCTCGCGACGGCTGATGTTGCCCTGTACCACACAATAGTCAATCAGCGGAGCGAAGATATTCATCAGCAGAATGGCAAGCATCATACCTTCGGGATAACCAGGGTTGAGCACACGGATAATGATAGCCATGACACCAATCAGGAATCCGAAGATATACTTACCGGTCTCTGTACGTGCCGATGTAACGGGGTCGGTAGCCATGAACACGGCACCGAAGCAGAAACCACCCAGCACGAGGTGTTCGTACCAAGGCATCTGTGCCATCGGGGTGTCGGGACCGATTGTATTGAATACCCATGCCATGAAGGCGCCACCTACGAATACGGAAAACATCGTCTTCCAGCTTGCAATGCCCGTCCACAACAGCAAAATGGCACCCAGAGCGATGGCAATTACGCTTGTCTCACCGATAGAACCCGGAATAAGGCCGGTCACCATGTCCCAAGAGAATTCCGGAACGGCGCCCGAGGTAGCGGCTGCACCCAGCGGAGTAGCTACCGTCAGTCCGTCTACCGACTGCCCCAGACCAAAGATGCTGTCGCCCGATACCCAAACGGCATCACCCGACATCTTCGTAGGATAAGCAAAGAACAAGAATGCACGGGTAATCAAAGCTACGTTGAACACGTTCATACCCGTACCACCGAATACTTCCTTAGCAAAAATTACAGAGAATGCAGTAGCCACCGCTAGAATCCACAACGGGCAGTCTACCGGAACAATCATCGGAATCAAGATACCGGAAACCAGGAAGCCTTCCTGAATCTCCTCCTTCTTCCACTGAGCTACTATGAACTCAATGCCGAGACCTACTACATAAGATACAATGATTTTTGGCAATACAGCCAAGAAACCGTAGATGAACATTTCCCAGAAGCCGCCGGTGGCACCGGTAGCATGGAAATGCTGGTAACCTACGTTATACATACCGAACAGCAGTGCCGGTACTAACGCAATAACCACCATCGACATGATGCGTTTGCTGTCAATGGAGTCGTGAATATGCGTTCCCGATTTCGAAGTGGCATTAGGCACGAACAAGAATGTTTCGAAGCCGTCGAACACCGAACGAAATGCGTGGAATTTGCCGCCTTCTTCAAAGTTCGGCTTTATCTTGTCGAGATAATTTCTTAACGCTTTCATTAATATATTTACGATTTTACGATTTACAATTTACGATTTGCCATACGCCCCGATTATGCCATTTCGGCACGAAGCATATCGAGTCCTGCACGTACGATGCGCTGCACTTCCACTTTGGAAGAACATACGAATTCGCAGAGAGCGAAATCTTCAGGAGCTACTTCGTAGATACCCAGAGCCTCCATACGGTCAATATCACCTGCAATGATTGCTTTCACCAGATATTCGGGGAAGATGTCCATTGGAAATACGCGGTCGTATTCGTTGGACATAATCATGTGACGTTCGCCACCCTTGATACGGGCATCTATCACATATTCCTTCTTGCCCATCAGCCAGCTGAAGTAAGAGCGGTTGACGCTGAACTGATTAAAGCGCGGCATAATCCAACCCAACATTTCATGGATTTCATCTCCTTCGGGAATAACGGTCAGCTGGCTGTCGAAAGAGCCGAGGAAGCCGTTCGGAGAAATTTTCTTACCGGTCAGCACGTTACCGCTGATGTAGCGGAGGTCCTTGTCGGTAGTCACGTTACCTTTGAAAACGTTCGTCAGCAGAGCGCCGACTTTCAGCTTGCAATAAGCGGGTTTCAACACTTCGGAACCCGTTACAGCTACCGTACGGGTCAAGTCTACATGACCGGTATTCATCAGACGTCCGATGAAAAGTACGGCTTCGGCACTGATAGTCCAGACCGTTTCACCTTTCACTACCGGAGAGATGTGGTTAATCTGTACACCCACGTTGCCTGCCGGATGCGGTCCGTCGAAAGCTGTTACGGTAACGTTCTTTGCCTGCACAAGGGCAGCAGCCTTTTGTTTTACACTAATACCCAGATACGTCTTTGCCATCTTTGACAAAGCGTCGAGTCCCGTCTGGAAGTTTGCTTCTTCTCCTTTCAGAGCGAATTCAAAATCGGGGGCCAGCGGATTACTGTCGAAAGCCGAAATGAAAATAGCTTTCGGAGTCACCGTCGGGTCAGCGATAACGTCGTACGGACGTTGGCGGATGAAAGCGAACATACCTGCCTGCAAAAGAGCTTCTTTTACCTGCTGGCCGCTCATCTTGGACGGGTCCATCTTGCCAAATTCCTCATAGTCTTGTTCAGTGGCAGCCTCTACAACGATGTTCAGCACCTTACGGCGCGCACCACGCTCCACGCTTGTCACTACGCCACTGACGGGCGAAACAAATTTCAATTCAGGATGATTCTTGTCGATAAACAAGGGTCCCCCGGCCATCACATATTCCTGCTCTTTGACCACCACTTTCGGAGTGATGCCTGTATAGTCATCGGGAATCAGCGAATAAAATCCTGGTTCCTTAACAGACACAAGTTCCTGGGCAGCAGCGCCTTTCAGGTTAATGTCAAGGCCTCTACGTAACTTAATTACATTTGCCATGCGTTTATTTAAAATAATGGTTTCATTAATTTGCCGCAAAAGTAGCAAAAAAGAACGTGAATAAAGAGCAAAAAAGAAAGGAATTACGGAGAAATTTCCGTAATCCCTTTCGTTAACGAACACGAGAACAAGGATTAGGGGTTAAGGATTAGGGATTAATACCCTGCGGAATCATAGCGCAGCCCCACTAATCACTAATCCTTAACCTCTAATCCTTATCATCACTTTTCTTCAGCAAACATCGGGTCCCATGCCGGCAGGCGGATAGGTTTTTGTTTGAACAATTCCATCACTTTGGCAGGAACATACTTTGTCTCCACCACCAAGCGGAACATGTATTCATTGAACCACTCGTCGGTCATGATGAGATGTCCCTGGTAACCGGAAGCAGCTCCCCAGCTATTCTCTACCATCCATTTTACGGGCTTTCCGTCTTTGTTCAAGTCAACAGCCATCAAGGTCATGGCGTGGGACGAGCCGCTGGAGAAGGTCTGAATGCGTTGTTTTTTATCCATTCCGAAGGTAGTACCCATCAGTGACTCGTAGTCATAATTTTTCACATCAAGCAGACCGCGTTCAGAGTTCAGGAACTTGCCCACATCGCAAGAGAAGTACATCATGGTGCTGTCCTTCAAGGAGGCGATGGCCATCTCCTTAATATCCTCTACGGGCAGGTTGACATAAGTCCAGTTTTTACCGTCGTAACGGTGACGGTCGTAGTCTATTTCATAGCACTTATAATACTCACGACTGGGATCGTTCATCAGCATTACGTAGTTGGTCAGCAGTTGTTTGTCTCCATACTTCTCAAGGAAAGACATGGGAGTGTGATGCTCTGTCTCCACGGGATTACCCTTAGCATCGTGGCAGACATAGTCGAACTCCGTGGGAGGTACACCAAGGTTCAGCACCAACATGCGGTAGATGGTTCCGAGCATTGTGGTTTTCTCCTTCTCCAGAGCTGCGGGCTTGGCACCGGCGGCAGCCATATCACGTAGTTGCAGACCATACTCTTTCAGCTTCAGAGAGATGAGGTTGGCCATGCGGGAGGTATTTTCACTGCTGTTTGTTTCAGGCATGGCATCTTTAGGAACAAGGCCGTATTTGGAAACAATGTCGGCCACACCGGTAAAGGTACCCCCATCGCTCAGCGGATGCTGGAAGAGCCATTCTACGGTTTTATCAGTCAGGGGACTCTTGGAGGTGTCGATGATGCCTTGCAAGAAGAGGTTTGCCTTCTCCAACTGGTCCCAGAAGAAAGGATAGACTTCGGAGAACTCAAAAGACTGGAAACCGTATTCGGCAAGGGTCTTGGCCCGCATCACGTTGAGCCCGGTGAACAACCAGCAACGGCCGGACGACTTCTGGTCGGTGATGCCTCTGGACTCTACCTTGACGGAGAAGTGGGTATCCATGCCCTGCATATTCTCCTGGTTGAGTGCCAGTTTACGGATGTCATTATTGCCTATGGCATTGCGGAGAGCCTTGTCGGCAGCCGTGCCTTGATAACTTTGCTTGATTTGCCCAAGCATTTCGGGGCTGATGCCGCCTTTTCCTTCTTGTGCCTGCACAGAAAGCAGTGCGGCACTCAGAACAATTACAGATAAAAATCGTTTCTTCATTCAGATTATGTGTTTTTAGTTATTGATGTCTTGCTTCGTGAAGCAGACAAAAGTAATGTCTTTTTTGATAATTTTAGTGACATCTTTAGATTTATTATCTATTACAGTGAAAACTATTCGGAATAAAATAGTTTCCTTTGCACCCACATTTCGTACGACATGAAAAGATATATACTAAGCATTATCGCACTGGTGCTGTTCGCCACCACCCTTTATGCCCAGGAACAGACTGCGGCCGCCACAAACGACAGCGTTCCCGCACTGACAAAAAAAGAACTACGCAAGCAAAAGGTAGCGCGCCGGAATCTGCATTACAATATTCTGGGTGGACCCAGCTACACTCCCGACTTCGGTGCCGTGCTGGGAGGAAGCGCCCTGATGACCTTCCGCATAAACCCCAGCGACACCACGCAGTTGCGCTCCGTAGTGCCCATGGCCATCGCCTTCATGTTCAACGGTGGCATCAATCTTTTCTCCAAGCCTCAACTCTTCTTCAAGGGTGACCGTTTCCGTATCTTCGGAAAGTTTAGCTATAAAAATACGGAAGAAAACTTTTACGGCATCGGCTATAATACCAATAAAGATTACGTACGAAGCGACAGTACCAGCAAATACCGATACAGCGGCGTGCAAATCAACCCCTGGTTCCTCTTCCGGCTGGGCAACAGCAATATCTTTGCCGGACCTCAAATAGACATCAATTATGACCACCTGACAGAGCCCGGCAAGTTCTTGGTGAACGAACCTTCGTACAAAGAGGCAGGCGGTACGGCCAACGGCTACAACAACTTCAACTCCGGCCTCGGCTTCCTGCTGACATACGACAGCCGTGACGTTCCCGCCAACGCCTACCGCGGCATGTATCTGGATTTCCGCGGCATGATGTACACCAAATTCATCGGAAACGACCAGACCTTCTACCGCCTGGAGATAGACTACCGCCAATACAAGTCACTGGGCAAGCGCAGGGTGCTTGCGTGGACGGCACAGACCAAGAACGTGTTCGGCGACGTCCCACTGACGCAATACGCCCTCACCGGAACGCCTTTCGACCTGCGCGGCTACTACATGGGGCAGTATCGCGACAAGTCCTCGCACGTGGTCATGGCAGAATACCGGCAGATGCTCAATACCGACCGCAGCACCTGGCTGAAGCGGATGCTCAACCACATAGGTTTTGTAGCCTGGACCGGGTGCGGCTTCATGGGCCCCACTCCTGGCAAGATAGAGGGCGTACTGCCCAACTATGGTGTAGGTCTACGCATTGAGGTACAGCCACGCATGAACGTCCGCCTGGATTTAGGCAAAAACACGGTAAACAACCAGATGTTGTTTTACTTCAATATGACAGAAGCGTTTTGAGTAACGCCTTACCTTGCCGTATCTGCCCGTCTCCCTCCTATGGAGAATGATTATAACATCAAAATGCCCTGAAAACCAAACTTTACCTCTTGAGACACAAACATTTCATTTTTCTTTTCTTTTTCTTGCATCAGTAAAAGATTATCCATACTTTTGGCAATCACATTTCTTTTTCCTCAAAAAGATAGCAAACAAAACAGAAGCATGAAAGTTCTTGAGATACTCTTCTGGATAAGTTTATTCATAGTGTTCTATACCTATATAGGCTATGGTATATTATTATATATTCTGGTCAAGATAAAAGAGTGCTTCCACACACCTACCCTCTGGCCTATGCCCACCGACAACGCATTGCCCCCATTGACTCTGTTTATCGCCGCCTATAATGAAGAAGATGTAGTGGACGAAAAAATGCGCAACTGTCTGGAGCTGGACTATCCTGCCGACAAGCTACGCATTCTTTGGGTGACCGACGGCAGCAACGACCGTACCAACGAACGCCTCTCCCGCTGGCCGCAAGCCACCGTCCTCCACCAACCCCAACGCCAAGGCAAGACAGCCGCCCTGAACCGCGGTATACATTTCGTAGGAACGCCCCTTGTCGTATTCACCGATGCCAATACGCACCTCAACCGAAAAGCCCTACGGGAGATAGTGCACGCCTTCACCGACCCTAAAGTGGGATGCGTGGCAGGCGAAAAACGTATTGCTGTGCAAAGTAAGGACAATGCTGCCTCTGGGGGAGAAGGGTTGTACTGGAAATACGAATCCACCCTCAAAGCGCTCGACGCACGCCTCTATTCAGCAGTAGGAGCAGCGGGTGAGTTGTTTGCCGTGCGCCGCAATCTGTTCGAAGAAATGCAAACAGACACGTTGCTCGACGACTTCACACTCTCCCTGCACATCGTCATGCAGGGACACACCATTGCCTATTGCGCCAATGCCTATGCCGTAGAAAGCGGCTCGGCAGATATGCGCGAGGAAGAAAAGCGCAAGGTGCGCATCGCTGCCGGTGGCTTGCAGTCTATCTGGCGGCTACGTCCGCTGCTCAACCCGTTCCGTTACGGCACATTCTGTTTCCAATATATTTCCCACCGGGTGCTGCGCTGGTCGCTCACTCCTATCCTATTGTTTCTATTGCTTCCCCTCAACACAATTCTCATCTTTACGACAAGCACGCCATTACTGTATGCCATCATCTGGCTGTTACAAGCTTTTTTCTACCTCATGGGAAGTTGGGGGTACTACCTTTCAACGAAGCATATAAAGAACAAGATACTTTTCATCCCCTACTATTTCCTTTTTATGAACGTCAACGTCATACGAGGATTCAACTACCTGCGCAAACGTAAAGACAATGCAAGCGGCGCATGGGAGAAGGCCAGAAGGGCATGAAACTAATACTATAAGAATGAAAAACATTTTAAAACAAGCTGAAAACGCCGAAAGACTGTTAAAGCTGACATCCGACACCATGATTCTTCTGGACAAAGACGGTATTTGTGTGGACATTGCAGTTTACAACATCAATCTCTGGTTCTTGAAGGAAGACCGGTTACTGGGCAAGAATCTGTTCCAACTAATTCCCTTATCCACTTATAACCAAATCTATCCGGACTTTAAAAGAGTACTGACGCACAAAATACGCTCTACCCATAACTACGAAATGGCCTTGAACGGCACCACTTATTTCTTCAAGTGTATCATGTCCCCCTTTGACGGAATGGTGCTCTGCCAATACCGCGACATCACGGAACGTAGTCAGCGCAAGCTGGAACTCGAAAGAAAAAACCAAGAGTTGAATGAAATCCAAAAAGCTGCGCTTATCGGAAACTGGCAATACGATTCAGACACCCAAAGCTTCAAATATGCCGGACACACCGATATCCTATGCACAGAGGAGACACAAGAAATCAATCTGAACGACTATCTGAAACTGATACTTCCCGAAGACCGGAAATCTTTCACCAACTGGCTGAAAGAAAACCTAAAAGGGAAAATGGAAAACAGTGTGGACTACCGCATCTTGCTTCAAGAAAAGATTTTCTATATACGGCTCAAGGCCTTTGCACGCGAATATCATAAAGACAAAAATACCATTCTGGAAGGATATATACAGAATATCACCGACATTCAGCAACGGCGCAACGATATCAACTTGCTGACACATGCCATCAACAACTCCACCGAAGATATTTACTCGGCACACGAAGACGGTACACTGATATTCGGCAACCGCTGCTTCAAGGAGCGACATGGCATCGGCAATACCCAAGACATCACGAAACTGAAAATATACGACTTGCCTTCGTATGGAAGAGACAAAAAATCGTGGAAAGAATTTGCAGAATGTGTCAAACGCGGAGAAACCTCCCAAGGCTATATTGTTCACAATCCGTTGCCACTGCGTCCGGAAGTACTCGCCATAGAAGGAAACGCCTATTGGGTGACGAGTGACAAAGGCGAAGGGACGGTCTGGACTTTCGGAAGGGATGTATCCACACGCATCCGGCATGAGCAACAAATCAAACAGTTCAACCTGATTCTGGACAAAATCATCGAAAACCTCCCGGCAGGCATTGTCGTGAAGGACATCAACAACAACTTCAAGTACCTCTACCGCAACCGCGAATCGTACAACCGCGAAATCCCCATACAAGAGGCATTGGGGAAAGACGACTTCGACTTTTATCCCCTGGAGACTGCCCAGGAAAAAAGAGCACAAGACATTGAAATAGCCAGGACCGGCAAAGAGATGCACTGGATTGCGGAAGAACGCGACGGAAACGGAACCCCCATCTATCTGGACAAGCGAAAGATGAAGATTGAAAGCAACGATTTCTCCCCCATCCTGCTGAACATCGAATGGGACATCACGGAAATGGAACAGATGAAACGGGAATTGCTCGTAGCCAAGGAGAAAGCCGAGACTTCCGACCAGCTCAAATCCGCTTTCCTCGCCAACATGAGCCATGAGATACGCACACCGCTCAATGCCATTGTAGGCTTCTCGCGCATCATTGCCGAAAGCACCGACGAGAAGGAACGGCTAGGCTATTACGAAATAGTAGAATCGAACAACGAACGCCTGCTCCAGCTCATTAACGAAATTCTCGACTTATCAAAAATCGAATCGGGTATCGTGGAGTTCACCATCACGCCCGTACGCCTCCATCCGCTCTGCAAGGAGATACACGACGCACATATTTTCCGCTGTCCCAAAGGAGTGGAGCTGATATACGAACCCTCTGACGAGAATATCGTGATTGACGGAGACAAGAACCGGATTTTCCAGGTCATTTCCAATCTGATAGGCAATGCCTTCAAGTTCACCCCCGCCGGGTACATCAGTTACGGGTATCACCGGGAAGGCAAGTATGTAGCATTCCACGTCACCGATACGGGTATGGGAATTGCACCGGACAAAGTGGACCGGATATTCGAACGTTTTGTCAAGGTGAACAACTTTGCCCAAGGCACCGGATTGGGACTTTCCATCTGCAAGACTATCATCGAACGCCTGGGCGGCAACATATCCGTCACTTCGGAAGTGGGTAAAGGCACCACATTTATTTTTGTCCTCCCACTGGAATCCTCCAGCAAAACAGAGATGGAAAAGAAGGAAGAGAACAACCGGGAAACGACAGCAAAGGCACATTCCACAGAGCAGAGGAGCAGAAATACAGCCCCCGGAACTTCCCCGAAGAATGAAGAAGCCGGAACACTCCCTACCCCTCCTTCCAAAACCATCCTGATTGCCGAAGATACAGAAAGCAATTTCATCCTAATTAACGCCATTTTAGGCCGGCTCTATCGGTTGAAACATGCCAAAGACGGCATGGAAGCCGTAACTATGTTCGAGGAAGTCCATCCCGACCTCATCCTGATGGACATGAAAATGCCCAACCTTGACGGAATCGACGCCACACGCATCATCCGTGAACTGGCGCCGGACATCCCCATCATCGCCCTTACAGCCTATGCCTACGAACACGACAAGCAGGCTGCCCTGGAAGCAGGTTGCAACGACTTCCTTACCAAACCCTTCACCCAAGAAGTACTGAAGGAAACCATCAAGAAATGGTTGGACAATAAAGGATGACTGAAAGGACTGTAGGGTGATAAACTATCGCATTATCACCCTACTACGTTATCAACTTTCAGTGAAATTCCACTTTTTCAAGTTCTCATTTATGCAAAGATATCACTCCGCTGGATATAGGCTATCACATCGCCTTTATTGACCACATCCCCTTGCTTGGCACAGACTTCCACCACACGTCCGGTAAATCCGGTCCATATCTTCTCGTATTCACCCCACGGCGTAGAGATGTAGCAGAACACCTCATCATGCTGGTACTTGCGTCCAATGAAAGGAGCAGAAGAAGGACCTTCGACAGAAACCTCCCAAAGCACTTGCCCTTTGGAAGGCGCGATTATCGGGTCTGCCTTTGCACGCTTCAGCTTCTTGATTTCCTCTTCCGAGTATCCGTTTTTGGCCATCGCCGCATCCTTGGCACGCTGCAGGTCATCCTCAAAACGTTTCTTGGCAACGCCGGATTTATAGTCGCGATACTGCCGGTCGTGCATGGCAAGCTCGAAGAGTTCCTCGTCATCATCGCCATATTCCCAACCGTTTTCGTCCATCTCTTTCCGGTATGTATCCAGAGCATCCGGGTAGTTCAGCTGCGGGTCCGTATCCACGAACTCAAAACCCTTGGACTTGGCCAGTTCCACTATCTCGGGCGCCAAAGTACCGGGCAGGCGTCCGCTCTTGCCCAGAATCATGTCCCACGTATGGTTGTCTATCATCGTCCAGCGCTCCTCTCCCTTTACTTGCTGCATGAGGTTCATCAGAGCCACATTCTTCACATACTGGCTGAAAGGAGTCACCAAAGGAGGATAGCCCAGTTTGGGCCATACATATTCCACTTCGTCGAACAGCATGACGAGTAAGTCGTCTAGACTGAGTTCCGGCTCATTCTTGCCGCGCAGTATCATGTTGATGCCGGAATGCACTCCCTTCAAGTCGGCCATCATGGAGCCCATCATGCCACCCGGCAAACCGCACTTCAGCAAGAGTGAGGACATATGTTTATTGGTGGGATCCATGAAATAACCCAAGAAATCGTCAATGAACTCCTGCGTCATGGCACGGGCTTTCATGTAGGCTTTCATGTTTATGTCGGGCACCTGAAAACCCAGATCTTTCAGCATGGCCTGCACGGAGATGATGTCCGGATGAACCTTGCCCCACGACATGGGTTCCATCGCCACATCGATGATGTCGGCACCGTTCTCGCAGACTTCGAGAATGGAAGCCATAGAAAGTCCGGGACCGCTATGCCCGTGGTATTGTATCAGCACATCGGGATGCTTCTCCTTAATGGTTCTGACAAGCTGTCCCAGCATACCCGGACGTCCGATGCCAGCCATATCCTTCAAGCAGATTTCGGGTGCCCCGGCTTCAATCAACCGGTCGGCAATACCGGCATAGTATTCCACCGTATGGACAGGAGAATACGTGATGCAGAGCGTAGCCTGCGGTATCATGCCCGCTTCCAGGGCATATTTGATGGAAGGAATTATGTTCCGCGTCTCGTTCAGTCCGCAGAAGATACGGGTAATGTCCACACCCTGGGCATGCTTCACCTTGTACATCAGCCGGCGCACATCTGCTGGAACGGGATACATGCGCAGTGCATTCAGCCCGCGATCAAGCATATGCGTCTGTATACCTGCTTCCCTGAAAGGCGCGGTAAAGGCGCGTACAGCCTTATTGGGATTTTCGCCGTACAGAAGGTTTACCTGCTCAAAAGCTCCTCCGTTCGTTTCGACGCGTGCAAAACAGCCCATTTCTACTATCAACGGAGCAATGCGTACCAACTGGTCTACCCGGGGTTGATACTTACCGGACGACTGCCACATGTCCCGGTAAACAAGACTGAATTTAATTTCCTTTTTCATCATAGTCAGTAATAAGAGATTTTTTTCTTCGGTTAACTTAACATATACAAATATAAAGGATTATTCTGACATATAGTCAAGAATAATCCTTAAAAATTCATCGCAATCAATATGTTATATATCATATTGCTACTACCAAACTATTATCAGATGAAATCTTTCAGTTCATCCTGCAACTTCTGACGTGTAAAGAAGATGCGGCTTTTCACTGTTCCGAGTGGAAGACCGAGACGTTCGGCAATCTCACGGTACTTGAAACCGGACACGTGCATGGAGAAAGGGACTTTATAGTCGCGTGGAAGGGCATTGACGATGCGGTGCATTTCTTTCAGGTCGTAGGCACCTTCGGTACTGGCAAAACCAGAGTCCTGGGGCATACTGAGGTGATACTGATTGTCCGTCTGGTCTACAAAAGTCTGTTCGCGAACTATTTTCCGGTAATTATTGATAAAGATGTTGCGCATAATGGTATACATCCAACCTTTGAAATTGGTGTCGGGTTCAAATTTGTCTTCGTTATCCAAAGCCTTGAGAGACGTCTCTTGCAACAAATCATTCGCTTCTTCCCGGTCGGCTGTCAACTTGTATGCAAAGCGAAGCAGTTCTTCTTGCACTGCAAGTAAATCTTTTCTAAAACTGTAAGTATTCATACTTTGCTCAATTTTTAAATAGTTAATAATGGTTTAGGTTTTACGGTTGCAAGTATAAGGAAGATTTGAAGCTCCGGGGGACGGAATACGGTTTTTATTAGGGGTAAAAACTATCATTTGACAGTTTCCACCCCCTCTATGATAGTTTACGGGTGATATCATGTACTGAAAATCATCATTTTTCCGAAGATTTCGTAAATGTTACGTGATTTTTTTATAGCTTTGCCTACATATAGGGAAACACTTTTATTATATAAAAACACTTTATTTTATGAAATCATTTCAATTAAAGTCACTTCTTCTGCTGGCTGCCGTCATCATCTCCCTGCCCTCCTTTGGACAAGGACTGAAAGCGTTCAAGCTGAAGAACGGTCTTTCCGTATATATATGGGAAGACGAATCCAAATCGGACGTATTCGGACTGGTAGGCGTACGTGCCGGTTCCATCAACGACCCCGAAGAGTACACGGGACTTGCACACTACCTGGAGCACGTCATGTTTAAAGGAACAGACAAGATAGGCGCGCTGAACTGGACGGAAGAAGAACCGATCTACAAGGAAATCATCGCCAAGTACGACCAGATGGCCGAAGAAGCCGACCCGGTAAAAAAAGAAGCCATCAGCAAGGAAATCAATGAGCTGACCGTCAAGGCCGGAAAGCTGGGGCTTCCCAATGAATACTCCAACCTGATGGAAAGCATGGGCGCCAAAGGGGTAAATGCAGGAACCTACTATGACTGGACCTTCTATCACAGCTCCTTCCCTGCCTATCAGATAAACAAATGGCTGGAGATTTCCTCACAACGTTTCCTGCATCCCGTATTCCGTTCCTTCCAGTCGGAGCTGGAAAACGTGTACGAAGAATATAACCGTTCACAAGATGACCAGGGACGTGCACAGAACCAGTTCGTGATGGAGAAAGCTTTTGAGGGACATCCTTACTCCCGTTCCATCATCGGCCTGCCCGAACATCTGAAGAATCCCCGCCTGAGCAAGCTGATTGAATTCTACGAACAATGGTATGTACCCGAAAACATGGTACTGGTACTCGTAGGAAACATCAAAGCCCAACAAATCAGCGGACGCATCAATGCCGCCTTCGGGCGTCTGGCTGCAAAGCCCGCACCCGAGCGCAAGGTCTACCAGAACCTCGAAATAAAAGGCCGCAAACAATATTCGGCCAAAGTGGGATTCTACCCGCAAGTGGCAATGGTATTCAACGGAGTGCCTGCCGGACATCCCGACGAAGATGCTCTGGACATCGCCCTGGCACTGCTGAACAACAACAGCCAGACCGGAACCATGGACAAGCTGGTACTGGACGGTGAGCTGACCAGCGCCGGAGCCTACACCCGTACTTTCCGTGAACAAGGGCGCGCCATCGTAGCGGCCATTCCCCTCTACGACGAAAACCAGCGCCGTTTCGAGTCTACCAAAAGCGCCGAAAAGAAAGCCTTGAAAGCCATCCAGCAAATCGCCAACGGAGAATTCGAGGACTGGAAAATTGATGCCATCAAAGCCGAGAAATGCCGCCAGTTCGACCTGGAAATGGAGTCGAACGAGGACAAGGCCATGATACTGATGAACGCCTTCTACAACGAGCAGGATTTGGGCGACATACTCAACTACAAGGACAAGATTATGGCCATCACTACTGACGACATCAAGCGGGTAGCCAAGAAATACCTGTCGGACAACTACCTGGCCCTATATATCGAAAAAGGGAAACCTGACAAAAACGCCAAGATTGAGAAGCCGGGGTACAAACCCGTAGAACCTCCGGTAGGCAAGGAATCGCTTTATGCAACGCAATTCAAGAACCTGCCCATCGGACAGATGGAAGAGAAATTCGCAGACTACGGCGAAGTGCAAATCAAGCAGCTGAACGACCGTTCCAAGATGTACTACACGCCCAACAAGGAGAACAACGTATTCCAGCTGATTGTACAATACGGAGCCGGTGAACGCGAATTCCCGAAACTGGGCTATGCCGCCCAACTGATGAACAACGCAGGTATCATGGGAGCCTACGAACCGCAAGAGCTGAAAGAAGAACTCAGCAAGCTGAACGCAACCTGCCACGTGACAGCCGATGAAGACAACCTCTACATCATCATGGAGGGCTACGAAGCCACCCTGCCGCAAGCCTGCCAGCTACTTTCACGCCAGATTCTGATGCCGAAATTGGACGAAAAGCAACTAGCACGTCTGAAAGGTTCGGCAATGGGTATGCGCCAGCAGCGTAAAGACAACGTCAGCATCCTGAACGAAGCGCTGCGCCAGTACATGCTCTACGGAGAGAAATCAGACTACATCAAGGAGCTGACCGACAAGGAGATTTACGAATTGCAGATTTCAGAACTGACGGGCGACATCAACCGTGCCTCCAACTACGAGGCAAAGGTATTCTTTACCGGAACACTCCCCTTCGACCAAGTATACGACATCCTGAGCAAGAACCTCCCGTTGGTAGCCAACGAACGCCCGTCCAACTCCCCGCAGGCAAAGGAGATGATGCCGGTAACCGAAAACACCGTCTACTTCCTGCCTAACAACGATGCAGAACAAGCCCAAATCCACCTCTACATCCCGATGCAGAAGGCTGACAAGAAGGACGACGTGCTGCGTAGCGCATTCAACCAGTACTTCGGTCTCGACTTCACCGGCATCGTTCTGAACGAAATACGCGAAAAACGCTCCATGGCCTATACAGCCTACGCATTCGTCGGCACGCAAGGCATAGCCGGAAAAGCAAGCTACCTGCGCGGCTACATCGGTACCCAGAACGACAAGGCAAACGATGCATTGGACGTACTGATGAGTCTCGTCAATGACATGCCGAAGAATCCGGAACGTATCGGCAACATCAAGAGCTACCTCCGCCAAGCCATGCTGACCAGCCACCCCAGCTTCCGCAACAAAGCTATGGAACTGGTAGACTTGGGCTACAGAGGCTACACGGACGACCCAGCCAAAGAAAACCTGCCGAAAGTAGATGCACTGACCTTTGACGACATCGTGAAGTTCTACGAAGAGAACATCAAAGGCAAACCTTACTGCATCTCCATCATGGGCAACCCGAAGGACATCGACCTGAAGCGGCTGGAGAAATTCGGCAAGGTAGTGAAACTGAACGAACGCAAGCTCTTCAACACGAAGGATGCATTGTTCTAACCTAGTCTTATCTCTTTAGCAATCCTATCCTCGCTCCCTTTAATAAGGGGAACGAGACATATGAAAAATTCCCCGACATTTCGGTTTGAAAATGCCGGGGAATCTTATTTTAAAACATCTGGGAAGTGCTTCTCCGGAATGTCCGAGTTTCACCGGAAAATCCCTGAGGTTTTCAGACTGCAAACAACGGACTACATTTCCTGCTCCTCTTCATTACCCGAAAGGATAGGAAGGCAAATCCTATACTTTACTGCCAGTATACGGGTAACGAACACCGTCACACCACCCACAATCTGGCACACGAAAGACTCCATCCCCAAAAGGTGGCACATCCAGTAGAAGGTTCCTCCCACCACACAAGCCATCGCATAAATCTCCTTCCGGAATATCAGCGGAATTTCGTTGATGAATACGTCACGTATCACACCTCCCGCAGCCCCGGTAATGCTGCCCATGATGATGGCCACCCAGAAGGGATAGCCCAGCGCGATGCTCTTGCCCACACCAACGACCGTGAACAGTGCCAGGCCGATACTGTCGAATATGAAGAATGTATTGTGCAGATGGATGAGATGCTTACCGAAGAGGATGACCCACAACAAGGCCAGTCCGGTACAAATCAAATAAATAGGGTCCGTCATCCAACCCGGGGTGACGTCCAGCAGCAGGTCGCGTATCGTACCGCCTCCGATGGCCGTCACAAAACCCACCACATACGCTCCAAACCAGTCGAACCGCTTGGCCGAGGCCAGACGTATGCCACTAATGGCAAAGGCAAATGTGCCAATGAAATCGAGTATCTGAACAAATGTTGGCATTATCACTTTGAGAATTAAAAATTAAAAATTAAACAAGTGCTTCGAGTATCCAAAATTAAATCCGAGTATCCAAAACCGAAAAAGATAATACATATTTCAACAGACACTCTGAAAATAATAGGCAAAGTAACAAATAATTTCCCTAAGAAAGCGTATTTTTGTATCGACATTTTTTTACCAATTACGACAATGAAAATAACAATCGTATCGGGCGCACGCCCCAACTTCATGAAAATAGCCCCCATCTGCCGCGCCATCGACGCCGCCAGAGAGGCAGGAAAGAACATCTCCTACCGCATCGTCTACACCGGTCCGCAGGATGACACCAGCCTGGATGCCTCGCTCTTCTCCGACCTCTCTATGAGGAAACCGGATGCCTGCCTCGGCGTCACCGGACATGACCACTCGCAGGTGGCAGCCTCCATCATGCTTGCCTTCGAGCGTGAGTTGGACGGGCACCCAGCACAAGTCGTACTGGTGGTAGATGACATGACCGCCACCATGAGTTGCTCCATCGTCGCCAAGAAGCGCGGGCTGAAGGTGGCGCACGTCATAGCAGGCACGCGCTCCTTCGACATGAACATGCCCCGCGAAGTGAACCGAACCATCGTGGACGCCATCTCCGACTATCTCTTCACTGCCGGCATGGTGGCCAACCGCAATCTCAACCAAGAGGGTATGATACCCGACTATATCCACTACGTGGGCAACATACTGATTGACACCATCCGCTTCAACCGCCACCGCCTGGTGCAGCCCATGTGGTTCTCCAGCCTCGGCCTGCGGAAAGGAAACTACTTGCTACTCACCCTCAACCGCCGTGACCTACTGGAGAAGAAGGCAGTGCTACACTCCCTGCTCCAGACCGTCATCGAAAAGGCCGACGGCATGCCTATCGTCGCCCCTCTGCACCCCTATGTACAAAAGGCAGTGAAGTCACTGGGACTGGATGCCCCTAACCTGCACATCCTGCCTCCACAGAGCTACCTGCACTTCGGGTTCCTCATCAATCAGGCACGGGGCATCGTCACCGACTCGGGCAACATTGCCGAAGAAGCCACCTTCCTTGACGTCCCCTGCATCACCCTCAACACCTACGCCGAGCATCCCGAAACCTGGCGTATCGGTACCAACGAGCTGGTCGGCGAAAACTCCTTCGCCCTCTCCGCCTCGCTCGACAAGCTGCTGCACGGAGAATGGAAGCACGCCATCCTACCCGACCGCTGGGACGGACGGACGGCGGAACGCATCGTACAGACACTACTGAACGGCAACAATTCATAATCCTCCATAAATTCTATCCCAAGCTTGCAAACGTCTATCCCAAACCTACGGACGCTTATCCCAAGCTTGGGTCTTTCTATCCCAAGGCTTGGGATAGAGCTTTCTCCATACATTGCGCAACTTTATCCTTTATATCCGGCAACTTCTCTACAAGGATTCCGTACATTTTTTATCTGTATCCAGCAAACAAGACATACGACTTTCACGTTCATTTAACCATATCTCCCGTTTCTTTAGTCTATATTTGCTTCTTGATTAACCTTAATTTGTTAACTTTGTGCCCGAATTATCTGTAACTTATGAAGCAAAGATATATAATTTATGCCCTTTTCCTGCTGTCACTGTTTGTCTCCATCAGCGCATCCGCCCAAATTAAGGGTGTCATCACAGACTCTCTCACGAACGAACCGCTGATGTATATCACCGTACAGTATGAAGGGAAAGGTGTAGGCGGCATCTCCAACGCAAACGGTGAATACCAGGTTGAAACCCACAAAGGCTGGGATGAGCTGACATTCTCCGCTGTAGGTTATATCACCAAGAAAGTGAAACTGAATCCCGGTACCCGGGTGCTGAACGTCAAGTTGCAACCGGACGACATCATGCTCTCCGAGGTCGTCGTGAAACCTAAGAAGGAGAAATATTCCCGCAAGAACAACCCCGCCGTGGAGTTTATGAAGAAGGTCATCGAGAACAAGAAGGCCTTGAAACTGGAAGAGAACGACTACTATCAGTATCAGAAATATGAAAAGATGAAGATGTCGCTCAACGATGTTACCCCCGACAAAATGGAGAAAGGTATTTACAAGAAATTCTCCTTCTTCAAAGACCAGGTGGAGGTATCGCCCAAGACCAACAAGATGATTCTACCCATCTCCATCAAGGAGACGGCGAGCAAGACCATTTTCCGTAAAAGCCCCAAGAGCGAAAAGACCATCATCGAAGGCATGAACTCCACTGGTATCGAAGAGTTCTTCAACACCGGAGACATGCTGGGGACCATCCTTACGGACGTATTCTCCGACATCAACATCTACGACGACGACATCCGGCTGCTGCAACGCCGCTTCGTCAGCCCCATCGGTCGCGGAGCCATCAACTTCTACAAATACTACTTGATGGACACGCTCATGGTGGATAAGCAGGAGTGCGTGCACCTCACCTTCGTTCCGCAGAACCCGCAGGACTTCGGTTTCACGGGGCACCTCTACGTGGTGAAGGACTCCACCTATGCCGTGAAGAAATGTACCATGAACCTACCCAAGAAGACGGGTGTCAACTTCGTGGAAAACCTCGACATCGTGCAGCAGTTCGAACAACTGCCCGACAGCAACTGGGTGTTGACCGACGACGACATGACCGTGGAACTGCACTTCGTGAAAGGTATCCAAGGCCTGGAAGTGCAACGGACCACCAAATACAGCGACTATCAATTCACGGAAATAGAGCCCCGCCTCTTCCGTCTGAAAGGAAACGTCATCAAGGAAGCGAACATGCTTGCCAAGAGCGACGAATACTGGGCGAAAGTCCGCCAAGTGCCCCTCACCAAGAAAGAGAGCACGATGGACGTATTCATGAACCGCATCGAGCAGATTCCCGGCTTCAAGTACGTTATCTTCGGGGCGAAAGCCTTGATTGAGAACTTCGTGGAGACGGGTGGCAAGAAGCATCCCAGCAAGTTCGACTTCGGTCCCATCAACACGATGATAACCAGCAACTACGTCAACGGCACGCGCTTCCGTCTGAGCGGTATGACAACAGGTAACCTTGACCCGCATTGGAGCCTGAGCGGCTACGGTGCCTACGGAACCAAGGACAAGAAATGGTTCTACTCCGGACAGGTGGCCTACTCCTTCAACAAGCGCGAATACGTATTGTGGGAGTTCCCGAAACACTATATCGCCTTCAAGTACACCTACGACGTGATGTCTCCCATGGACAAGTATCTCGCCACGGACAAGGACAACTTGTTTGTCGGCTGGAAATGGACGACGGTGGACCAGATGTCCTACATGCGCGACGCCACGCTGACTTACGAGCTGGAGACCAATACCGGCTTCTCCGTACAGGCCATGGCGCGCCATCGTAACGACCAGCCTGCCGGACAATTGCAATACTGGAAGAACAACGGAGGGACACCCGGACAATGGGACGAAAAAAATACGTTGGTGCACGACATCACCACCACCGAGCTGGGTGTGACTTTGCGTTACGCTCCCGGTGAGACCTTCGTCAACACCAAGCAACGCCGCGTGCCCGTATCGTTGGATGCGCCCACCTTCACCCTCTCCCACACCGCCGGATTCAAGGGCGTGCTGGGTGGA
This sequence comes from Bacteroides sp. A1C1, assembly GCF_004328515.1. Taxonomy (NCBI): domain Bacteria; kingdom Pseudomonadati; phylum Bacteroidota; class Bacteroidia; order Bacteroidales; family Bacteroidaceae; genus Bacteroides; species Bacteroides sp. A1C1. Next base: position 4,000,167 of record NZ_CP036491.1, on the reverse strand, counting down.
GAGTATAACTTCAACCTGACGGAAGCCAGCATCCGCAAGCGCTTCTGGCTCGGCTCGTGGGGCAAGCTGGACGTAACGGCACGTGCCGGTGCGCAATGGAACACCGTTCCCTTCCCCCTGCTGAACCTGCCGATGGCGAACCTCTCGTACATCACGCAGAACAACGAGTCCTTCAACCTCATCAACAACATGGAGTTCCTGAACGACCGCTACGCCTCCCTCAACCTAAGCTACGACATGAACGGAAAACTCTTCAACCGCATCCCGCTCATCAAGAAGCTGAAGTGGCGCGAGATGTTCCGCATCCGTGGCTTGTGGGGCACGCTGACGGACAAGAACAACCCGTACAAGAGCAACAATCCCGACTTATTCCTCTTCCCCATGCGCGACGGTGTACCCACCAGCCACGTCATGGGCAAGACTCCCTATGTGGAAGCCAGCGTAGGTATCTACAATATCTTCAAACTGCTCCACATAGAATATGTACGTAGGCTGACCTATACGGACATACCGGGAGTGAAGAAGGGCGGTATACGCTTCATGATATTAATGATATTTTAAGAGTTACATACTATGCAACCATTAGCAGAACGGCTTAGACCAAGAACATTAGATGAATATATCGGTCAGAAACATTTAGTGGGACCAGGTGCAGTGCTGCGTAAGATGATTGATGCAGGACGTATCTCTTCGTTTATCCTATGGGGTCCTCCGGGAGTGGGAAAGACAACCTTGGCGCAGATTATCGCCAACAAGCTGGAAACTCCTTTCTATACGCTCAGTGCCGTGACCAGCGGCGTGAAGGACGTGCGCGACGTGATAGAACGTGCCAAGAGCAACCGCTTCTTCTCGCAAGCCAGTCCCATCCTCTTCATCGACGAGATACACCGTTTCAGCAAGTCGCAGCAAGACTCGCTGTTGGGAGCCGTGGAGCAAGGCACCGTGACGCTGATAGGCGCCACCACGGAGAACCCTTCGTTCGAGGTCATCCGCCCGCTGCTGTCCCGCTGCCAGCTCTATACCTTGAAGTCACTGGAGAAGGACGACCTGCTGGAACTGCTGCAACGTGCCATCACCACAGACACCGTGCTGAAGGAACGGAAGATAGAACTGGAAGAAACCACCGCCATGCTCCGCTTCAGCGGAGGAGACGCCCGCAAGCTGCTCAACATCCTCGAACTGGTGGTAGACTCCGAAGCCGCAGACCCTGTCCTCATCACCGACGACATGGTGACCGAACGCCTGCAACAGAACCCTCTTGCCTACGATAAGGACGGCGAGATGCACTACGACATCATCTCCGCCTTTATCAAATCCATTCGCGGCAGCGACCCGGATGGCGCCATCTACTGGCTGGCGCGCATGGTCGAAGGAGGTGAAGACCCTGCCTTCATAGCCCGCCGCCTCGTCATCTCCGCCTCCGAAGACATCGGACTGGCCAACCCCAACGCACTGCTGCTTGCCAACGCCTGCTTCGACACGCTGATGAAAGTGGGATGGCCCGAAGGACGTATCCCACTGGCAGAAGCCACCATATACCTTGCCACCAGCCCCAAGAGCAACTCCGCCTATATGGCCATCAACAATGCCCTGGAACTGGTACGTGAAACGGGCAACCTCCCCGTCCCCCTGCACCTGCGCAACGCCCCTACCAAGCTGATGAAGCAGTTGGGCTACGGCGAGAAGTACAAGTACGCTCACGACTACCCCGGCAACTTCGTCAAGCAGCAATTCCTGCCCGACGAATTGAAAGACCGCCGTATCTGGGAGCCACAACTCAACCCTGCCGAGCAGAAGCACAAGGAACGGATGCAGCAACTCTGGGGAGAGGAAAAGAAATGGTAAACTATCAATTAAAATTAAAAGTTAGAGATTAAAACTCGGATACAGAAAATCCCCACAACAAATAACTTATAACTCCATGAATATAGTAGTATTAGACGGCTATGCCGCCAACCCCGGCGACCTTTGCTGGGACGAATTGCAAGCCTTGGGCGAGTGCACCATCTACGACCGCACCGCCCCTGCGGAAGTATTGGAACGCGCCGCTGGTGCAGAAATCCTGCTGACCAACAAAACCGTGCTCACCGCTGAGCACATGACGGCACTGCCCGAACTGAAATACATCGGTGTGCTGGCTACCGGATACAACATCGTAGACACCGCCGCTGCCAAAGAACGCGGCATCATTGTCACCAATATTCCCGCCTACAGCACCGACTCCGTTGCCCAGATGGTCTTTGCCCATATTCTGAACATCACCCAGCAAGTGCAACACCACTCTGAAGAGGTGCACCGAGGCCGCTGGACAGCAAGCAAGGACTTCTGCTTCTGGGACACGCCGCTCATCGAACTGCGCGAAAAAAAGCTCGGAATCGTAGGCCTGGGGCACACCGGCTTCACCACCGCCCGCATCGCCATCGGCTTCGGTATGAAGGTATGTGCCTACACCTCCAAGACCAACTTCCAGCTTCCTCCCGAAATCCGCAAGATGGAGCTGGACGAGTTGTTCCGCGAATGTGACATCATCAGCCTGCACTGTCCCCTCACCGACTCCACCCGCGAGATGGTGAATGCAGAACGGCTCCGGCTGATGAAGCCCACCGCCATCCTCATCAATACCGGACGCGGCTCGCTCATCAACGAACAAGACCTTGCCAATGCACTTAACAACGGCATCATCTATGCCGCCGGCGTAGACGTACTCTCGCAGGAGCCTCCCCGTGCCGACAATCCATTGCTCTCTGCCCGTAACTGCTACATCACTCCGCACATTGCCTGGGCAAGCACAGCCGCGCGCGAACGCCTCATGCTGATTATGCTCGAAAACATCAAAGCCTACCAAGACGGCAAGCCGGTGAACGTAGTGAATAAATAACAGACATTACAGCATCTCTTCGCTGTATATCCCGGTGGAAGAGATGCTGTAACAAGCTCTGTATGGCAGGGTACCATAACAAAACAAACAAGCAAACAACATGGGAAAGTCCGCCGTAAAAGGTCTGTTCTACATCTGCCTGATAGCATCGACATTCGTTTTGGCCACCATCACCATAGTGGCAGCCTTCTCAGGAAACGTGGCTCCGGTCGATTCCGCCATCATGCCATTACTGGGGCTGGCAGTGCCCGTACTCCTGATTGTCAATCTGATAACGGCACTCTGCTGGGCATTGGCCCATAAGCGCTGGGCACTGGTTCCGCTGGCGGCATTCTTCTGCAACTGGGGATATATGACGTCTGTCTTCCAGCTCCACCTGCCGAAAGACAAAACCCCGGCAGGCAAGTATCTGAAGATAGCCACCTACAACATACACAACTTTGGAGGTGAGATTACCGGTTATTCCTGCAAGGAGATAGCCCGGTACATGCAGCAGGAGGGCGTGGATGTGCTGTGCTTCCAGGAGTTCGGAGACAACAGCGACTTCCCCACGGACAGCATACGGCGCATACTCTCGCATTGGTCACACGCGCTCATCCCTTCCGAAGACTCCAAGGGCGTACTGCCTATCGCCGTATTCAGCCGCTATCCATTGGCGAACCACCGTTTCATCACTTACCAGCGCAGCTCCAACTGTAGCATGATGTGCGATGTAGTGATGGATACGGATACCATACGTCTGATAAACAACCACCTGCAGACCACCAGCGTCAGCCAGAAGCGCAGGAAGTGGGAACGCGAGCTGGCCACCGACGACACCCGCCGCGAAGTCCAGGCAGCCAAAGATGCCGCAGGCACCCTGCACGAAAACTTCGTGAAACGGACCACACAGGCTTATGTCATCAGCCACTACGCCAAGGCCAGCCCCTATCCCGTGCTGTTATGCGGCGACTTCAACTCGATACCTTCCTCCTACACCTACCACCATTTGAGGAAAACCCTCAAAGACGGATTCCGCACTGCCGGAAACGGATACATGTACACCTACCGCTATGCCAAACGCATGTTGCGTATTGACTACATCTTCCACTCCCCCAGTCTGAAGGGTATTGCATACTACTCTCCGGACCTGGATTTGTGCAGCGACCACAATCCAGTGATTATGGAGGTTGAAATACAATAAAGTAAAGAAAGCCCAAAACAGCAAGGGCTATCCCGGAATTTCCGGGACAGCCCTTGCCTTATCATATTCCGCCATTCAGCGGAGGTTGTCTACATCCGGTTAGTTGAACACATAACGGATGCCGACTTGCAACTTCCAGCATTCGCTGTAGTTCTGATAGGTGTCGTAAGTCTTGGTAGGATATTCACCGTTCACCTTATACATGGAGAATACCGGAGTCAGATCAGTGACGCTCTTCACCCCTTCATACTTCAGGATTCGGTTGCTGTTGGAAACGGTGTTGGTCTTGGAGATACCCCATTTGGAATTGATAAGATTACCCACGTTCATGATGTCGAAACTCAACTGGAAGCAATGCTTGGTCTTGCCAATCTTGAATTCAAAATCCTCCAGCAGACGGAAGTCAAAGCGGTGCACCCACGGAGCGCGGGCAGCATAAGCCTCGGCATACTGTCCTTTGTGATTCTTCAGGTACGAATCCTGCTCTACGAATTTCCAGAAAGCAACGCGGTCTTCCTCTGTCTTGAAGTTGATTTCACTATCGTCCTTCGGAATGTACATCAGGTCGTTGTTGATGCCGTCACCGTTCATGTCATTGGTGTAGCAGAAGCTGTAACCGCCGGAAGAATAGCCGGAATAGAACAGATTCAGGTGCGTACCGCGAAGCAGGCCTTTGTGTCTGAAGGGAATGTAGTAGCCCACGGAAGCAATCACCTTGTCGGGAACCACATACTGTGAACGTTGTGCATCCACATAATTGGAACCGTCAATCGTGTTCAGTCCCTGCCAGGTAGAAATGGGGTCGCTGCCCGGAAGACCGGAAACTTCTTTGGACTCCGTGTGCGTATAGGCCAGCATCAGCATCAGGTCGTCCAACGGCTGGGCATTCACCGTGATGTTTGCCGTATAGCCGTAGCCTTTGGATGTATTGTCGAGCACCACGGCATTCTTGCCATTGTAATGCACGAAGTCGCCTGCATATTTCACATTCTTATCGGGGTTGTCATAAAGAGAATAAGAGTACACCATGCGGTTATCCGCACCATTGAAACGTTGCATACCTGTATGCAGCAGTTCCGTAGTTGTCACCTCTTTTCCATCAGCGCCCTTGACGGTGGTCAGCTTATTGTATTTCCATTCGTCGGGGTTCTTGATATTGATATTGTTGATGGTAACGGCATTCACATTCTTTGTAAACATGAACTCTCCCGTCACGGTCAAGGGGAAAGATACGGGTACCTGATAATCCACCGCAATAGACGACTTCCACACCTGTGGCATCTTGAAGTCCTTGGCCACACCCGAAATCTTACTCCCCGCCACGTGTTTCTCAATCGTGGTGGGGAGGTTGAACTTGTCGATTATCTGGTTCATGTCCGTAATCATGCCGCCTGCCAACTGGTCCAGACGGGAATCATGGCCCACCACCTTTCCATTGTCATATTGGGTCTTAAAGGTAACGGAGTTCTGTACCATAGAAGCATTGGTCGGCATATTGGTGAAGAAAACCAACGGCAGACGTCCGGTAAACACACCCGTACCTCCACGTACTTTCAGCGACTTGTCCTTGAACACGTCCCAAACGAAACCTATACGGGGAGAAATCTGCCATCTGGAATCCGGCCACTTGCCAGTGTCGATGTGCTGCCCGTCGAAGTCAAGCTCATAGATGGCATCGTTTCTCTGGAGGTCGTCGTTGTCGAACATCAAGTTGTCGAAACGGATACCGTAGGTCAGTTTCAGACTGTTGCCGAGGTTCCATTCATCCTGGGCATAGAAACCAAGCTGGTTGAAGGTAACCTGAGCATTGGGGTTGGCCACACCGTTGAAGCCATAAGTCAAAGCGAATGATTCGGGAGTTGCGCCACTCAGGAAATCTTCCAGACTGTTATAGCGGTAATATCCCGTACCGTTACGCATATAGGCGTTGTTGGCAAACTGGTGCTCATAGCTAAGACCTGCCGTCAGCTTGTGGTTACCGGTGAAGAAGGTGAAGTTATCGGTAATGTTCGTAATCTTGTTCTTCACACCGTTGTTGTAGGTGAACAACTCGTAACCGGCGCTCATGTACGGTTCCAGAATCTGGTTTCCATTCTCGTCCTTGCCTGCCATGATGTCGATGAAGGGGAAAGGAGAAGAATTGGTGCCGCGCATGTCCTCTATATTGGTGTAGGTGAACAGCAACTGATTGGAAATCTTATCGGTGAAGCGGCTGTTCAAATCTGCCGCCCAAGACTGCACCTTGTTGTCCATGGAATACATGCTGTTGGCAAACGCCATAGACTGCGTACCTACGCGATAAGTATTGTTCAAGCGATATCCCGTATCGGAAGAGTTACCGTTCGGGGCATTCCAAGCCGTATTCTTCGTATTGTTGTAGCGGAGGCTCAAGCGATGGCGGTCCGTGATGTTCCAGTCGATGCGGGCCAGCAGCTTGGTGTTCTCCTCGTCGGCAGGGAAATTGGTGTAGGAGCCTGCATCATAGCCGTACTTGTCCTTCAGATGGTTGTACACCTTCTCCATATCCGACTTCAGCGTACGGGACACCATACCTTTTGCCTCTTCACCGTCCTCACGCGCGCGATACTTTATAACCTCTCCCGGAGTCTTCTCTTTTTCGTAGTTCACAAAGAAGAACAACTTGTTCTTGATGATGGGACCACCCAGCGTGAAGCCGTAGGTAGTCTTGGACTCATCGGAACGTGCTCCCAGGTCCTCGCCGTTGATGCGGTTACCGCGCATGTCCTGGTTGCGGTAATAGGTATAGGCAGTACCTCTGAATGTGTTCGTACCACTCTTGGTGATGGCATTGATGCCGCCGCCGATGAAGTTCGTCTGGCGTACGTCGAACGGGGCGACAACTACCTGCACTTCTTCGATGGCATCCATCGAGATGGGATTTCCGCCACCGGGAAGGTTGGAACTCAGTCCGAAGTTGTTATTGAAGTTGGCACCGTCGATGGTGAAGTTCGTGGAACGTCCGTCACCTCCGGCAAAGCTCATGCCGTTGGCGTAGGGAGAAAGGCGGGCGATGTCGCTGATACTGCGGTTCACGGTAGGGAGCTGCGTTATCTGTGCAGAAGAGATGTTGGTAGTGGCACCCGTCTTTTCGGCGGTAAACTTGGTCTTGGCAGCCGTCACAATCACTTCGTTCAGCAGCTCGGAAGATTCGCTCATCTCTACGTTCAGGTTATACACCTCGCCCAGTTGGAGAGTGATGTCCTTATAAATAACTGTCTGATAGCCGATATAGGAAATCTCTACCCGATAGGGACCACCGGTGCGCATACCCTGGATGGAATAGCGTCCGTCGACATTGGTCACGGTTCCGTAGCGCGAACCGGAAGGCTGGTGCACCGCCTGGACAGTGGCACCAATAATGGGCTCATTACTTGCATCCGTCACCTTACCCGCCATAGAAGCTGTGGTGACCTGCGCATCTACACCCACGGTGGCCAGTAACAGCAGCACCGTCAGTATAATTCTTACTCTCTTTAACATAATGTCTTTTAAATTAGTTTCTTAAAACGTTATATTTCTTAAAACATTGGCAAAGATACGCAAAATTATATATAAAGGCATTACAACGCGATTACATTTTTTAAGGATTTATTCAATACAAGGCAGTACCACTGTGAAACGGCTTCCACGGCCTTCCTCGGACTGGAGTTCGATGCGTCCTCCCATCTTTTCGACAATGAGCACACAGATGGACAAGCCCAGCCCGACGCCTTGGGAAAACTCGCTGCGCTTGTAGAAACGCTCGAAAATCATCTTCTGCTCGCTGTGCGGAATGCCTATGCCGGTGTCTTCCACATAAAGATGTACCTCGCTCATGCCGGACGGACAGCAATACCCCAGCCGGATGCTGCCTCCTTTCGTAAACTTGTTGGCATTGTTCAGGAAGTTGGTGAGTACCTGTGTCAGTCGCATGGGGTCTACATTCACCTGCACATCTTCGGGAGGGAAATCCTTGAGGAACTGCAACGGCGGCCGGATAAGCAGGCTATGCGTCTGATAGACGTCATCGAGCAACCGGCACACGCTCTCCCGCTGAAAGGTGAACGAGAGGTTACCCGACTCGATGCGCGACAGTTCCAGCACATCGCCCACCAGCTTCAGCAGCAGTTTGGTATTGGTGTTGATAATGTCCACAAACTCCTGCCGCTCTTCGTTTGAAAACTCCGGCTCATTGGCCAGCATATCCGAGAAGCCGACAATGGCATTGAGCGGAGTGCGGATCTCGTGGCTCATGTTGTTGAGGAACGACTGTTTCAGTTCGGCCTGCTCCGCCAGCTCGCGGGATTCTATCAGCTCCTGCTCGTGGTCTTTCAGTTCCTGGATATTCTGCAGCAATCCGGCTATGATGGGTGCGTGTCCGGGGGTGTGGATGGTATTGTAGCTGAACTCCCACCACTGGAACTCACCGGTGAAGTTACAGCGATACTGCCCCTTGTGGTGCGTGCGTTCATGCCTTGCCGCTATGTTCTTGCGGAAGGCGGGTAAGTCGTCGGGATGGATGTAGGGAGTGATTTCATCGAGCAGAAGACGGCCGGGGCGATGATGAATAAGCTCGCAAAACTGCGAGTCGCAGGACACGGAATCTCCCTCCAGTCGCCAGGCGTAGGTAGAATTTCCTTCGATGGCCAGGCAGAGGGTCTCATGCTCGTAGAGGAGGTTTCGCAATGCCTCACGCTTGCGCCTGCGTTCGCGCAGCAGGCTGAAGGAGAGCAAGACTATTACCGTCAGCACGAAGACTGCGCCCAAGATGGAACCGATAAGTATAGGATAGCGGTAGCGCTCCGAAAAAGGAATATACATCACAGTGTACTCCACCGGGATACTCTCGAGCGGGATACCATACTTCTGCAGCACATGCCAGTTCAGCACGTACTGCTTGGCGCATTCCGTCACCTGCTGCCGGGGCATCCGTCCTTCAAGACGTTCCTTGATACCGGTAGCCATGTATCTTATCTGGCTTTCCAGTGGAGTGAAATATCCTCCCAGCAAGTAGTCGGCAAAGCCGAAGCCCTCGTTGATGGTCTGAAACGTGGGATTGTCGAAAAGCATGCCCACACGTTTGGTGGTATAGTCTCGCTTGGTGTAGAGCAGCAACGTATTGTCGCCGCGTCCCAACCACATCAGATGGCGTATCGCTATGGAGTCGCTCGTCATGCGCACAATCTTCGTGGTGTCCAGCAACACGTCTATGTTCTGCCGTTTCAGTATAGGGCTGATAGTCTCCCTCTCGCGCACACGGTGATAGGAGGAACCGGCAAAGTAAGCACCCTCTGTAGAGGTCACGATGGCGAACCCCTGCCCACGACACTGCTCATTCAACGCATGCCATATCTTGCGGTCCAGAAACACTTGTCCGTTCATCAGGCAGATGCGCGACTTTCCCATGATACTCTCTATCATGCGTATGGTACGCAAGTAATCGGGCGTGTCGGCATAGCCCGTGATGTTGGGGTATTGCAGGAGCAGAGAAATGTTGGGATAGTTCACACCGCTGAACACAACGGGTATTTCATGCGCCAACGGGTGTCTGCATGCCATCAGCGCATAGGCAGCCTGGTCGTCGAGCACAGCTATCAACTCGGCTCCCCAGGCAGAGAGGTCGTCCACGAAACCGACCATACGAAGGTTTTCTGCCTCCTCCATGTAGCGGTCGCAGTCCAGATAGTATTCGCGTACATCGCAGTCCAAGCCGAGAAGGCTGAACTCTTTTTGCAACAGTTCCAAAGCCTTCGCAGCAGGCGGATAGCCCGGCTCGAAAGAGTGTATCAGCGCAATGCGCCGTGTCTCCGCATGAGCAGGGTGCGCACACACGAGGCAGAGAGAAAGAATCAATATGTATCCGGCAACTGCCTTTATGTGTTTCATATCTGGAAGGTCCTTTCGACTTGTATCAGCAAAGATACGAATGTTTTTTAAGAATAATGGGCTATTTCTTCTGTTTCTGTAACAGAGAATACGTTTTCTTAAATCATTGACACATGCCAACTTATCTTTCAAAGGATTTACTGAATATCCCTAAAGAACCGATTCTTCGTCCAGTATTCCAAAGTGGAGATCTATTTGTTCTTAACCTTCGGCAACACCGCATTCAGTACCATATATCCCAACATACCGGCAACAATCGTTCCCAGCAATACACCAAACTTCGCCTGGTTCAGCAGATCCGGATATTCTCCTGCAAAAGAAAGGTTGGCAATAAATAAAGATACCGTAAAACCAATCCCCCCCAACAAGGATACTCCGGCAACACTTCTCCAATTCATTCCCGGAGGCATCGAGGACAAACCACTCTTGACCGCCAGCCAGGTGAATAGAAAAATACCGATAAACTTGCCAAGAAGCAATCCTGCAGCCACCGCTATACTAACAGCTCCAACAACGCCACCGCCTCCACTGAACACCACACCAGCATTGGCAAAAGCAAAGAGCGGCAGTATCACAAAGTTTACCGTACCATGCAAATTGTCTTCCAAGGATTGCAAAGGACTAATCACATAATCAGAAGCGCGTTCTACTTGTTTTAGAGTGGCAATCTGCTCATTGGTCAATATAATATTATCCGATTTGGAAACCGGAAAATCACCGATGATATCGCGGATACGCTTAATGTATTTCCCGGCATCCAAACGGGGACGAGCCGGTATCACAAAAGCCAGTATCACTCCGGAAATAGTGCTATGAATGCCCGACTGAAGGAACAAATACCAAATAATCAGCCCGATAAGTAGGAAAAATATCTTCTGTGTCATACCGAATTTCCCCATATAGTAAAGGAAGAAATAAAGGACAGCGGCTACAATTAGGTATCCGTAAGCCACTTCGGAGCTATAGAAAATAGCAATAACCAAAATACCGCCAATATCATCAACTACTGCAAATGCCGTCAGAAAAATTTTCAGACTCAGAGGCACCCGCTTACCCAGCAGACTGAGTACCCCCAATGAAAAAGCAATATCCGTAGCCATCGGTATAGCCATGCCGCGCGTTTCCGGAGTGCCCTGAACGACCAGAAGTGAATAGACAATGACCGGCACCAGCATACCGCCACACGCCGCTACAAAAGGTAAAGAGGCTTTACGAAAAGAAGAAAGTTCACCCACCAGCAGTTCCCGCTTTATCTCCAACCCCACAGCCAGAAAGAAAACAGTCATCAGGCAGTCGTTTATAAACTCAATCATTTTCAACGGATGACCGCCATGGGAGAACAAGTTGAAGTCTCCGATACGCAGATGCAGTTCCTGCAAAAGAAAGCCCTGATACAGCGGAGCCATCGGCGAATTAGCAATAACAGCCGCCAAAATAGCCATCAAAAACAGCAAGATGCTCGCCGCTATATTCAGCGACGAGAAGTTTTTCACAGTACGCAAAATAATCATAAAGAAGTATATTTGATTTAAGATTTCATCCTTTCGACATCAATCCAGCTTCAAGACTGCAAGGAACGCTTTCTGAGGTACTTCCACATTACCAATCTGTTTCATACGCTTCTTACCTCTCTTCTGTTTCTCAAGCAATTTTCGTTTACGACTCACGTCACCTCCATAACATTTGGCCGTTACATCCTTACGCACAGCCTTAATCGTTTCCCGGGAAATAATCTTGGCACCGATAGCAGCCTGAATGGCGATATCGAACTGCTGTCTCGGAATCAGGTCTTTCAACTTTTCGCACATCCGGCGTCCCAATTCGTAGGCATTGTCAAAGTGTGTCAAGGTAGAAAGAGCATCCACCGGCTCACCGTTCAGCAAAATATCCAGCTTCACCAGTTTGGAAGGACGAAAACCGTTGGGATGATAGTCAAAAGAGGCATATCCCTTGGAGATACTCTTCAATTTATCATAAAAATCGATGACTATTTCGCCAAGAGGCATGTCATAGTATATTTCTACGCGGTTACCTGAAATATATTCCTGCTTCACCAGCTCGCCACGCTTGCCCAGACAAAGAGTCATGATAGGGCCGATGTAATCAGTAGTGGTAATCACCGAGGCGCGGATATAGGGCTCCTCAATACGGTCTATCATGGTAGGGTCGGGCATGCTGCCGGGGTTATGCACTTCGGTCATATTTCCCTGCTTGTCATAGATATTGTAGGAAACGTTGGGCACAGTGGTGATAACGTTCATATCAAATTCGCGGTCAAGGCGTTCCTGCACAATCTCCATATGGAGCAGCCCAAGGAAACCGCAACGGAAACCAAAGCCCAAAGCCAATGAAGACTCAGGCTGGAAAGTCAGCGAAGCATCATTCAACTGCAACTTCTCCAAAGAAGAACGCAAGTCCTCAAAATCTTCTGCCTCGATGGGGTACACACCGGCAAAAACCATCGGCTTTACCTCCTCAAAACCGGCGATGGCCTCTTCGCAAGGACGGGCAATATGCGTAATCGTATCACCTACTTTCACTTCCTTAGAGGTTTTGATACCCGAGATGATATAGCCCACATCCCCCGTACGCAACTCCGGACGTGGCATCATTTCCATTTTGAGCACTCCGATTTCATCCGCATCATATTCCTTGCCTGTATTGAAGAATTTCACTTTATCCCCTTTACGAATCACACCGTTCACTATCTTGAAATATGCAATGATACCACGGAAAGAATTGAAGACAGAATCGAAAATCAACGCCTGCAACGGAGCTTCCTCGTCACCCTCCGGATGAGGGATACGCTCAATGACCGCAGCCAGAATCTCTTCCACTCCCATGCCTGTTTTGCCGGAAGCACGGATAATCTCATCACGCTTGCAGCCCAACAGTTCAACGATTTCGTCCTCCACTTCCTCGGGCATGGCGCTTGCCATGTCACATTTGTTGATGACGGGGATAATCTCCAAATCATGCTCAATCGCCATATAGAGGTTTGAAATGGTCTGCGCCTGCACTCCTTGCGAAGCATCTACAATAAGCAAGGCTCCTTCACAAGCGGCGATGGAACGTGACACCTCGTACGAGAAGTCCACGTGTCCCGGAGTGTCTATCAAGTTCAGAATATACTTTTCACCTTTATAGGTATACTCCATTTGTATGGCATGGCTCTTGATGGTGATACCTCTTTCCTTCTCAAGGTCCATGTCATCCAGCATCTGTCCGTTAGTTACTTGTATAGTATTGGTAAATTCCAGCAGACGGTCTGCCAAAGTTGATTTACCGTGGTCGATATGGGCAATAATGCAAAAATTTCGTATATTCTTCATTGTCAATAACTATCTATTAATTGGGTGCGCAAAGATAGTGAAAACAGAGCAAATAAAAAAAATGCGTTGATAACATATTCATGTACCAACGCATCTTTTTATAACATTCCAATCAATTCCTCGCTTAGTTCAGCTTTACAAACAATTCGCCTTCCACTTCAGAAGTAGAGACCTTGTCTTCTCTTAACAACCAGCCCAATCCCAGGAAGAAGTCCTTGTCGATCAGTTTAGTTGCTTTCTTGATTTGCTTGTGAGTCAAGCCATCTGTGCCATTCAGTGCAGTCCAAATCTGTCCTGCAACATTACCAGCTTTTTCTTTTAACATTTCTATTTGCTTTTAGTTAAACGTTATCCTCATCTCCAAAGATAGAGATGTCGGTGTTTTTATATCGCTGCAAAGATAGGTATATTTATGTTATACAACACGTTATTAGGCACTTTTTTTCTTACTAAGGGGTAAAAAAGTTCTTTTTTCTTACTTTGAGGACATTTTTTCCAGGTATTCGGTCCAAATTTGGGCAGCTACCTCTACCATCCTGGCACACGGGCGTTTAGCATAATACTGCTCGGTACGGGCTTCCGGAACGGACGAACCTTCCGGTTTTCTCAACCCCAACAATTCAGCACATATCAAAGAGCCGTTTCGTTTCTTGAACTCAGCAGCCAGCTCCTGCACCAACGCATAGTTTGCCGCCTTACCTTCACGATCCTTGCCTTCCACAGCTCCTTTTTCCAATCCGGCCAATAGGAACATGCCGCATGCAGCACCACATGTCTGCCTCATACGACCTATGCCACCACCAAAAGAAGCGGACATCCGGAAAGCCTGCTCTTCTGTAAAACCATACATATCTGCAAAAGCTCCCACTACCGATTGCGAACAGTTATAGCCACTCTTGAAAAGCTCCACAGCTTTTTCGATTCTGTCTTTTGTTTCCATAATCATTCTGTAATTTCCAACAACATCGGGCAATGGTCCGAGTGGACAACGTCACCCAATATTCTCGCCTCCTTCAACATCGGACGCACCGGCTCACTCACCATGCAATAATCAATACGCCACCCTTTGTTCTTGGCACGTGAGTTAAAGCGATAGCTCCACCACGTGTATTCCTGCTTGTCGGGATGAAGCCAACGGAAGGAATCTATGAATCCCGCATTGAGAAAGCGCGTCATCCACTCCCGCTCTTCAGGCAAAAAGCCGCTGTTGGTGGCATTCCTGACAGGGTCATGAATATCTATTGCCTCATGGCAGATATTATAATCACCGCAAAGAATAAGGTTAGGACGCGTACGTTCCAACTCCAATACATACTCTTGGAATTTCTCCAACCAGACCATCTTGAAGGCCTGACGTTCGTCGCCGCTGGTACCGGAAGGATGATAAACACTCACAACAGACACATCACCGAAGTCGGCACGGATAAAGCGCCCTTCGTTATCATATTCTTCAATGCCCATGCCGTACTCCACATGGTCCGGTTCTTGCTTGCTCAGAATAGCGACTCCACTATACCCTTTCTTCTGTGCAGAATATAGATAATGCTTATACCCCAAAGCATCCAGCGCTTCCGCCGGATACTGTTCCGGTTGCAGCTTCGTTTCCTGCAAACAAAGCACATCCGGCTGCTCTTGTGCCAGCCACTCGGGAAAACCTTTTGTCACGGCAGCCCGTAGCCCATTTACGTTATATGTAATAATCTTCATACTTATTTGATTTCTTAGAAATGAATTATTCAAGATGTCAACTCGGATACCAGCAGCATGATATTCAGCACAGTAACCACCGCAGCAATGGCATAAAGTACAAATGTACTCCATTTACTGTTTACATACTGCCCCATCACTTTGCGCGAAGAAGTCAATCCTACTTGCAGGAAAACCGTGAACGGCAGCTGGATGCTCAGTATCATCTGTGAAATCAGCAGTCCTTTGAACGGGTCTCCGATAAAGAAAATCAGCAGCAGCGCAATGCCCAGCGACAGAATCACACCCACCTGCGAGTGACTGTCTTTGATATGATAGGATTCTCCGAAAATACCGGCAAAGATAGAACCTGCCGCCATACCGCTGGTTATCGTAGAAGATATACCCGCCATCAGTAATGCCAATGCAAAAACCACGGCAGCACTGTTCCCCAGCAACGGCTCCAGCAAGGATTTGGCCTGCTGCAACTCTTCCACCTGAATGCCGCTTTTAAAGAAAGTTGCCGCAGCCAGCAGTATCATGGCACTGTTGATGGCCCATCCCACAATCATAGAGAACAGCGTGTCGAACAATTCATATTTCAACACCTTACGGATGGATGCATCATCTTTCTTATTATATTCATGGCTCTGTATCACTTCCGAGTGCAGAAACAGATTATGCGGCATCACCACCGCACCGAGCACACTCATGATAATCAGCATGCTCCCATGCGGGAACGAAGGTGTCACCCACCCTTGTGCAGCCAGCGACCAATCTATCTTCACCAGAAACAGCTCATAGATAAAGGAGAGCCCGATGACCGAAACAAAAGCAATGATGGAACGTTCTATCTTCTTGTAGGAATTAGTGAAAAGCATGACGACTACAAATACGGTAGTCAAGATAGAGCCCCATATGATGGGAATGTCAAACAGCATCTGCAAAGCGATGGCACCTCCCAATATCTCTGCCAGCGAAGTCGAGATGGAAGCCAGCACTGCTGTACCCAATATGGGACGCGACACCCAGGAAGGAGTATATTTGGTAGCGGCTTCGGACAAGCACAAGCCGGTTACAATGCCAAGATGCGCCACATTATGCTGCAATACAATCAGCATGATAGTGGATAAAGTCACGACCCACAGCAATGAATAGCCAAATTCAGACCCTGCCGCAAAATTAGATGCCCAGTTCCCCGGGTCAATAAAGCCCACAGTCACCAGCAGTCCGGGACCTATATATTTAAAAACGTCCAGACCGCCCAGATAGCGTTTGTGGTCTCTCCGTTTCAAGTCTTTAAAAATATTCTTCATTGTGTCTGTTCAATTAAGAGCGTAAAAATACTCAAATAATAACAAATACCTCCATGTTAGGTTCAAAAAAAGCCCCTGGCATCTTTCAATGTCAAGGGCTCTCATCCATTCTTTCAGGCAGTAGGCTCAATACCCCATCTCGTGCAATGCCTTGCACAATTGGTCGGGGCAGGAAGTGGAACGTCTTCCGCAGCGAATTCCTTCCAAACGGGCAATCACCGCATCTACCGGCATGCCTTTCACCAAACGTGAAAGTCCTTGCAGGTTTCCATTACATCCACCCCAAAATGCCACTTCTTTCACAATACCATCTTCCACATTCAGTTCAATGTTACTGCTACACGTACCTTGCGTCTTGTATGTATATGTCATTATTCTCCGCCTTCTTCCGGTTTCATGTTAGTATAAACCGTCTGTACATCATCAAACTCTTCGAGACGCTCTATCATCTTGTCGATGGTTTCGCGTTGCTCGGGAGTCACATCCTTCATATCGTTCGGGATATAGGTAAACTCACCGCCGACATCTTCAAAACCGCACTCTTCCAAATGTTTCTGGATAGCTGCATAGCTTTTCGGATCACCATAAATAGTGATAGTACCTTCTTCTTCATCCTCTTCGTAGTCTTCCTCTACGTCATAGTCTATCAAGTCAAGAATGAGTTCCTCCATATCGATACCGTCTTTCTTCTTGAAAGTGAACACACACTTGTGGTCAAACAAGAAAGCCAGTGAACCCATTGTTCCCAAGTTACCGCCGAACTTATTGAATACGGAACGCACATCGGCTACTGTACGGGTAGTGTTATCGGTCAGTGTATCCACAAAAACAGCTACACCGTGAGGACCGTATCCTTCATAAGTCATACCCTTATAGTCGCTCTGGTCCTTACCCATCGCATTTTTGATAGCACGTTCAATATTATCCTTCGGCATGTTTTCACGCTTACAAGTAGCGATAACCGAACGCAGTGTCGGGTTGTTTTCCGGCTCTGGACCACCGGCCTTCACCGCAATAGCAATTTGTTTACCCAGTCTTGTAAAGGTCTTTGCCATGTGACCCCATCTTTTCAATTTGGCAGCTTTTCTATATTCAAACGCTCTTCCCATTGGAACTGTATTTTAAATTATGAATTATAAATTCTGAATAATGAATCAACGCAGCTTGGCATTCAACTTGTCCTCCAGGTTCTTCACTAGTTTGGACATAATCTTGTCAATCTGCTTATCGTTCAACGTGGCATTCTCATCCTGCAGCAGGAAGCTCACCGCGTAACTCTTCTTACCGACTTCCAGATTCTTACCCTCGTAAACGTCGAAGAGAGAAACCTCCTTCAGCAGCTTTTTCTCCGTCTCGTAGGCAATCTTCTCGATTTCCGCAAACTGCACTTTCTTGTCGAGCAGTAACGCCAAGTCGCGTTTCACGGCAGGGAACTTGGAGATTTCCGTATAGCTCACCTTCACATTGCGGATAGCCTTCAGCAATTCTTTCCAGTTGAAATCGGCATAGTAAACCTCGTTGTCAATATCGAATGCCTTCAGCAGCTTCTTTGTTACAATACCGAAAGTAGCCAACCGCTTTCCACCCCTTGTCTGTACGGATAAACCGGCAGCATAGATGTCATCAGTCAGATTGCCGACAACCAAATCATGCATGTGCAGCCCCAATCTGGCAAAGACATTCTCAACGTATGCCTTCAGCTCATATACCGAGCTGTTCTCATCCGGATGAGCCCATGAGTTGGTCACCCTCTTGCCAGTCACCCACAAACCAAGATGATAGTCTTCGGAATAAGCGGCAAGCACCTTTTCCGGATTCTTCTTCTCCTCGTTGAAGTGATAACAATTACCGAATTCAAAGAATTTCAGGTCTGCATTCTTACGGTTGGCGTTGTGCGAGATGCTTTCCAATCCACCGAAAAGCAGTGTCTGACGCATGGCATTCAAGTCTGCACTCAACGGATTCAGCAACATTACCAGATTCTTTGACGGATAAGACTCCAAGTTGTCATAGTAAGCGGCACGCGTCAACGAGTTGTTCAGAATCTCATTGAAACCACAGCCCACCAGCTGCTCGGCAACCAGGTTCTGCAGTTTGTTGGATTTATCATATTCACCCTTGGTAGTCAGGCAAGACTTCAAGGTAGTCGGAATCTCCACATTATTATATCCGTAGATGCGCAGAATATCCTCTATTACATCGCAATCGCGCTGCACGTCCACACGGTAAGGAGGAACATCCAGTGTAAGCCCTTCGGCTGTCTCGTCTACAATCTTCATTTCCAGACTTGTCACGATGCTCTTGATGGTATCCACCGGAATAACTTTACCAATCAGTGAGTTCACTTTCTCATAGGCAAGTTCCACACGGAAATCCTTGGCAGGAGCGGCGCACACATCTTTTATTTCAGAAGAAATGGTACCTCCGGCAAGTTCCTTTACCATCAAAGCAGCCAGCTTCAGGCAGTAAATAGTGGCATTCGGGTCAATACCTCTTTCAAAACGGAAAGAAGCATCTGTGTTCAATCCATGACGACGGGCTGTCTTGCGCACCCATGTGGGATGGAAGTAGGCACTTTCAAGGAACACATCCTTGGTGGTTTCCGTAGAACCGGAATCCAGACCGCCGAACACACCGGCAATACACATCGCCTCTTCCTTGTTGCAAATCATCAGGTCGCGTTCGTTCAATTTACGCTCCACGCCATCAAGAGTTACAAACGGAGTACCTTCCGGCATGGTCTTTACAATCACCTCACCGCCTTTAATCTTATCTGCATCGAAGCAGTGCAGCGGCTGGCCGAAAGCATGGACGATATAGTTGGTAATATCCACCACATTATTGATAGGACGCAGGCCGATAATACGCAACTTGTTCTGCAACCATTCGGGGCTTTCTTTCACTGTAACCCCTTTCACCGTAACGCCGGCATATCGGGGACATGCCTCGCTGTTCTCTACAGTTACTTTAATATCCAAGTCGTGATTTTCTACCGCAAAAGCCTCTACCGAAGGTTTCTTTAAAGTAGCCGGCTTACCGTTCTGTATCAAGTAGGCATACAAGTCGCGTGCCACCCCATAATGTGAGCAAGCATCGGCACGGTTGGGAGTGATGTCCACTTCCAGCACGTAATCGCTCTTGATGTTATAGTAGTCCTTGGCAAGCGTACCCGGAACAGCTGTCTCCGGCAGTACGATGATGCCCGCGTGGTCTGTACCGATACCGATTTCATCCTCAGCACAAATCATGCCGACAGATTCCACGCCACGAAGTTTTGATTTCTTGATGGTAAAGCACTCGTCACCGTCATACAGTTTTGTACCCAACGTGGCTACTACCACTTTCTGTCCGGCAGCTACATTCGGAGCGCCGCATACAATCTGCACGGGTTCACCTTGTCCCAGGTTCACCGTAGTGATGTGCATATGGTCTGAGTTAGGATGAGCTTCGCATGTCAGCACTTCGCCGATGACCAGTCCTTCCAGTCCGCCTTTAATGGTTTGCACCTCTTCCACACTTCCCGTTTCCAGTCCGATGGAGGTCAGTGCCGCAGCAACTTCATCCGGTGTCAAATCGAAATCGACATACTCTTTCAACCAATTATAAGAGATATTCATATCATTATATTTTTATTGTTTCCAAAAGTGACCTGCAAAGGTAATAAGATTTTTTGGTTGGCAGGGAATTATAAATGAAGAAAATAACAAAAAGGCGATGAAGTGCTTTTCCTTCACCGCCTTTCTCCTAATATTCTATATAAATCTACAATTTATACATTCATTGCATTGGCGCCTAAAGCTCCCAATATGGCGGAAGCAACAGCTATCACTACCTTCAAAATCTTGTCCCAAACGTTCTTTTTCATAGTCTTAATCTTTCAAAATTAGTAAATACATCTTATCCTAACGGGTTCTCTCCCTGGTCACCGTCGGAACCGCCACCGGAATTACCACCATCACCGGCATCATCCTTACCATCAGTAACCACTCCCGTCCATTTCTCAAACTCCACACCCTGGAGCAGGGCACGCGTAGTGCCGATGGCAGCCGGGCGCGTGTATTCCGGAGTAAACTGGCAGCGCAAAGCAGTCACCTGATTGGGATTCACGTCTTCAGATTTGGCCACTCCCTTACCTCGCGTACGGGCCTTCATGGTGAATGTGCCCAGGCCATCCAGACGCACCGTACGGCTGTTCAGCAACTGGCTCCTCATTACCGTCATCAGGTTACGGATTACATTATGTACGTCACCCGGAGTCAGGGAAGACTTCTCGGCAATCACCTCAGCCAGCTGTTGTGCATCCACGGCTCTTCCCACTTTCTTCAAACTCAGATGCCAAAGTTTGGCACCCTCTTTTGTCGCCAGAGACGACTGTCTTGCATAATAAAATAAAGGCATAGTTTCTTTCTCCTTTTTACATTTTTAATTCAACATGGTTTTTAATCTCGTTTTGTTGATCAACAATGCAAAGGTGAGGATATATTTGCCTGTAAACAAAGAAAACAGCCTCGCTGAAGCTGTTTTCTGAGATAAGTTCATAAAGTATTGATTTACAAGCTGACAGATTAGGCAAGCCAACTTAATCAAGATATCCTACGATGATGATTGCCTGTACTGCCATATAGGTCGAAGATACTATGACATGGGGAATCTTCAGCTCATTCGCCATAATCTGATAAGATGTTTGCGATGCGGTAGTCCAATATTCTCATGAAGCATCAGGCGGTGAATATTTGGCACGCTTGCAGAAATTGAAGAAGCAGAAGACTAGAACGGAACAGACAACGGTATAGATGAAATCCGCATTGACAAACGTATTGGCAACCGACAGCGTTGTCAAGGTCGTAGTTAAAAAAGCTGTATTTTCATCTATTATTTTACTATGGCCTCTTTTATACACTCCACGATATAATATACATCTTCATCAGTCACCCACGGCCCGGCAGGAAGGCACATACCGATTTTAAAAATAGCTTCGGATACCCCATTGATATAAGCCGGAGCATCCTTATAGACCGGCTGCTTGTGCATCGGTTTCCAAACCGGGCGTGCCTCTATTTTTTTGCCAAGCATAAAAGCACGCAAAGCCTCCACATTCTCGTTGGGCTGGCAATCTGTTGTAGCACAATCTACGGCATGAATCACACCAGCAGCACCACCTACGGCAGTCTTGACAATATCCTTATAAGCATTTTCCTGCCCTTTGATGCGAAGTGAAGAACCCAGAGTGATTGTACAAAGCCAGAAATTAGAGTCATAATCAGCCGAAGGAGCTTCATGCAGCAATACCCCCTCCACATCCTTAAGCAGTTCCTTATAGAGAGCCTGCACATGTCGGTGATGTGCAATATGCTTATCGGCAACGGTCATTTGACCACGACCAATACCTGCACATATATTACTCATGCGATAGTTATACCCTATCGCCTCATGCTGGTAATAAGGATAAGCCTCACGAGCCTGCGTAGCATACCACATGATTTGATTCTTGCTTTCGGCATCTTTACAAATCAACGCACCACCGCCACTGGTAGTAATCATCTTGTTACCGTTAAAGCTCAGCACCCCGAACTTGCCGAACGTCCCCAGTACCTGTCCCTTAAAACGGGAGCCAAAACCTTCGGCAGCATCTTCCACCACTGGAATAGCATACCTATCGGCTATCTCCATGATACGTGTACAGTCATAGGGCATGCCATACAATGCCACAGGAACAATAGCTTTTGGCTTTTTGCCAGTCTTGGCAATGCGGTCTTTGATGGCTTCTTCCAACAGTTCCGGAGACATGTTCCAAGTTTCTTTCTCAGAATCCACAAATACCGGAACAGCCCCCAGATAAGTGACCGGATGCGAAGACGCACAGAATGTGAAGCTTTGTACAATCACTTCGTCACCCTGTCCCACTCCGCAAGCCAACAGAGCCAAATGTACTGCCGCCGTACCGGCCGAAAGTGCCACCACTTCCTTGCCTTCGCCTACAAAACGTTTCAAATCCTCTTCAAAAGCATTCACGTTAGGACCGAGAGGAACCACCCAGTTCGTATCGAAGGCTTCTTTTACATATTTCTGTTCAATACCCTCCTCGCTCATATGGGCAAGGCAGAGATAAATGGTTTTATCCATAAATATATATGTGATTATTTAATGATCAGACTTCGGATTCCTCACATAGTGGGGAATAAAAAAGAAAGAAAGAAGTTTACAGATCCTTTCCAAGTACTGTGTAGATAATGATTTTGATGTCATTCCAGAAGGACCAATTATCCAAATATTCTATATTTATCTGTACTTTATCCGGGAATAATACCGCATCATTATATTTTTGAGGATTCTCCTGTTCTGCCAATATCTCTTCCTCATTCCGGTATTTTAAACTTGCAGGACCTGTAATTCCCGGTTTCAAAAGAAGCATCCGCCTATTCTCTCCTTCAAGTTTGTCAGCATAACCGGGAACATCGGGACGGGGGCCGACAAGACTCATGTCACCTATCAATACATTCCATAATTCCGGCAATTCATCCAGTTTATATTTCCGCAATTTGGCTCCCAAAGGAGTAATGCGGCTTTCTCCTTTCACAGATACGGAGCTTCCCGAATGGCCGACAGTCATAGATCGGAATTTGTACATGGTAAACAATTGCCCGTGTTGTCCGACCCTTCTCTGCTTAAAGATTATAGGACCACCGGGCATCTTGATGCGAATCAGAATACCAACTACAATCAAAACTGGAAACAAGAAGACTAGACCGAAAAACGAAGCGGTACGGTCAAAAATGGATTTTAGGAGCATAATTTAAATTGTAAACACAACTTCCCATTCTGTCTATTTTCACTTCCCATAACCGATGCATTTATAGATTCCTACTAACGACCCATACCCATAAGAAAGATGCAGCACCACAAAAGATAAAAGCAAGTAAGAAATACTGATTTTACTACGCAAATTTATAGACATACTGATACAGAAAAGAACCAACAGATAGGATAATAATGAAAGAAATGAAAGAAAAGCGAACGGAAGATAAAACAATGCCGCAAACAACGGAAGAAGTAAAGACAGCAAAAACACCAACGGAATAAAATGCCTTACCGACAAAGATTTCAATTGCCTTGTATAATACACCGTCAAGACATTCCATTTTCCGTTAGAAAAATTATTCCTTGCCAATCCTTTAAACGTCTCACGAGCCAAATAGGTACAATAAGTTTCGGGCACAATACAAATGCGACCACCACCATGTATAATACGCTTGTTTAGCTCAATGTCCTGATTACGTATCAAGCGTTCATCATAGTAACCATATTTCTCAAACACCTTCCTGCGCCAACACCCAAAAGGCACGGTTTCCACATCCATTACCTTGTCCACACCCAAACGAAACGTGGAATTCCCCACACCAAACCTATTACTCAGTACCTCGCGTATGGCAAGTGTTTTAGGAGTCTTGTTCAATACGTCCGTCCTGCAAGCAGCCCCCACATTGTCCGCATTCAGTTCATAAAGTTTCTTCACCAAAACCCCAAAATAGTTCGTCGGATAACTGGCATGGGCATCCAGGCGCATCACTACATCTCCTTTGGATGCCCGTATACCAATGTTCATCGCCACCGGAACAATCTTTTTGGGGTTGTCTATCAATTTGATAAACGGATATTCACGGGCATATTCCAACACCCTTTCACGGGTTCCATCCCGGCTCATGCCATCCACAAAGAGCACTTCGAGCTGCTCTTTCGGATAATCCTGAAGCAAAACAGATTGAATGCATACATCAATGTATTTCACTTCATTATATATAGGACAAATTACGGAAAGCATATTTTTCCTACAATCTTCCGTCTATTTGGTTCTTGGGTAGAATGCCCTTCACATCATACACTACTCCATTCTCCGCCTTCAAGAAAGCGCGAGCATCCAAATCCTTGAATTCATTGTGTGCAACCCCGAAAATCACGGCATCAAACTTCCCTTCCAAACTTTCCATATCTCCTTTGGAAATTCCGATACCATATTCATGCTCTACGTGCGCTTTGTCCGCCCAAGGATCATAAACTGTAATGTTTGAAGTATATTCACGCAACGTGCTGTAAATATCCACAATTTTAGTATTTCGGATGTCAGGGCAGTTTTCTTTGAACGTGATGCCTAACAACAGAATCCTGGCATCTTTCACCAATACCCCCTTCTTGTTCATCAGCTTAATCACTTGATTGGCCACATAGTCACCCATACCATCGTTCAAGCGACGTGCCGATGACATCACACGTGGCAATACCCCATACACTTGCGCCTTCTGAATCAAATAATAAGGATCCACGCTAATACAATGACCGCCTACCAATCCCGGCTTCAACTTAATGAAGTTCCATTTGGAAGCAGCGGCCTCTATCACATCGTTCGTATCGATACCCATCGCATTAAAGATCTTTGCCAACTCGTTCATAAACGCAATATTCACATCTCGTTGCGAATTTTCAATAATCTTCGAAGCCTCTGCAACTTTGATAGTCGGTGCTTTATGAGTGCCATTTACCAACACAGAATTATATACATCATCTACTATATTGGCAATCTCAGGGGTGGAACCGGAAGTCACCTTCTTTATTTTTTCCACCGTATGTTCTTTATCGCCCGGATTGATGCGCTCGGGAGAATACCCCGCAAAGAAATCTACATTGAATTTCAGGCCTGATACCTTTTCAACCACCGGCAAACACTCCTCCTCTGTAACTCCCGGATATACCGTGGACTCATACACCACAATATCCCCTTTAGAAATCACCTTGCCTACCGTTTCACTAGCCCCCCACAAAGGTTTCAAGTCGGGACGATTGTCCGCATCAACAGGTGTAGGTACTGCTACTACATAAAAATTACAATCCTTTATATCTTCCAATTTCGTAGTACATACAAAACCATTATTTCTGATGGCATCCTGGAGCAAATCATCCGCTACTTCCAGTGTGGCGTCATGACCGGACATCAACGCATCTACACGCGATTGATTCATATCGAAGCCTAGCGTTTTATACTTTGTTGAGAAAAGTCGAGCCAAAGGAAGCCCTACGTAACCGAGACCGATTACGGCAATTTTAATTGAGTCCATAATTATATTCTAATGTTTTATAATAATTTTAATGAATCTATCCTAATGAATTAATCTAATCACATCACGTGCTATATTATCCCATGAGAAACGATAAAGTGATTTTCCTATCGGTTCATATTGTTCATATTCATCTATCAACCGACATATAGCTTTTTTTATAGAGTTCTCATCATAAGAATCAGCCGCCTCACCAATCTTTTCTTTTAACGTACCATCAATACCTTGTCCTCGAGTATAAAGAATAGGTAGCCCTTGACTAAGTGCCTCGATATAAACCAAGCCAAAAGTCTCACTATGCGAAACCATCACAAAAATATCAGATTCAGCAAACACTTTACATAAATCTTTTTTATCTAATATTTTTCCCTTAAACGTAAACAATTCCGGATGAAGCTTACAATATTTCAAGACCCTTTCATGTTGATTACCTCCTCCGCCAACCAATGTAAGATGTAAACCCTCATAACGAGATGAAAGATTTTCAACGACTTTCATTGTAGCAAGAATATTCTTATTATCATTAAACACCCCTATAAAAAGTAAACTTCTTGGAATCGACGAAACATGTTTACTTTTCGCATGCTCTATCCAATAAGATTCAATTCCATTAGGAATAATTTCCATCTTTCCTTGAACATTTTTTTTTACAGGAAGCATTATTTTCTTTTGAAAAAAATGCCGAGAAATAGCCTCTGTTATAAATGTCACCTTATGCGCACATCTTAACACATTCCAAGCTAATGGCCAGACATGAACCATATATTTCATATAAAAATTAACATCAGTCGCCCTTACAGCTATTACATAGGGAATACTATAATTCTTATATAACCGATATGCTACTGCCCCTTCAGAAAACAAAGTAGCAGCATAAACCATATTTACACTCTGTATATCAATATGACTAATTAGCCATGAAGTCTTCCGTTCTATTTTAAAGAAAAAGTCATACTTGTATTTTTGGGCTGATTCATCTAATTTATACAATAACGTCTGATAATTTATTCCTGTATATGTTGAGCGTAAATCATTTGAAAGAATATTATTTCGTAATACCGCATACACTATTACATTTATACCTTTACCTAAATCAACAATATGCTTGCACAACTGGTGGTGCACTTTAGAGTAAGGATAGTCTTCAGCTAAATAAAGAAAATTCATGTTATTTTACAGTTTAAAGACTTTTATATATTATTTTCCACTCTGCACAACAATAGGAGATATTTTATTTGAACCTTTCGTAGATAATTTCTCCATTTTATAATCAATTACATCATCGGTAAATAAATCAATATTTGATATTTTACATACAACTGCATCAGAAGATATATCAATTTTATTAAGAACTATTTGCGATATATATCCAAAAGATATTGGTAGTCTTTGAGTATCAGATTTAAATATATAGCATTCTTTTAAAGGTTCTTTAAACTCTATTTGACAGTTATCTATCTTTATATTAGGAAGGCATTTTTTTGCTAATTCAAATCTCTCATTTTCTTGTTTGGGTATCCCCATAATATAAATTATACCATCATTTAAAGAGGTCATTTTCATTATGCAATTTTCAAAAAACAAATCGAAAGGAGTATAAGCATTATAAGACGAGGTCAATAAACACGGAATAGCTGCATCAAAGACACAATTACGGTAAGAAATTTTACCATAAATAGAAGAGTACTGATTATAAAGGCGAAAAATAGTACAATTCTCAAAATCTATATCACGTCCATAACAATGGATATCAAATCTATTTATACAACAATCTTTCAAATGAGCTACATTAACATTATTATTTCCAAATATCCCCCACTTACCATCTCCTTTCAGCCTTAATATCGTTGTATTCCAAAGATTATTAAACATTATTCCATAGCCATATCGTTTTAACTGAGAGTAGGTTCCATTAATAACAATATCTTTAAGCAAGGAATTTGTACAATTTTGCAATGATATGGCAGCATCTCCATAGAGAGCATTCACAGGAGTATTTATAATTACATTACTAATAGTAACCCGATTCTGATTTTCAATAAGAAAACAGCGAGTCATACAAGTACTAGATTCCATCCTATTTATTGTAATACCATCTATAATTTTTTCATTCTGATCTACACTACAATATTTGAATTGGGGCTGTGATGCCAAAGTATTATAAGAAGCTACAGGAGAATTCACCACCTTGGCATCCGATATCAAAAGTACATCTTTACGCATAGCACCATAAGCATACCCTATACGATTTTTTACCCAAGGAGTTTTATCCTCTATAACCAACAATTTATCACCATATTTAAACTCTTCCCGATGCAAATAACTTAAAGAACAAAATTCCTGTTTTGAAATAGAAATAGGAATCAAGTTCTGGTTCATTTTAAATAGATAAATATTCTTCCTTTTATTCGTTACATTCAGAATCAATCCTTTAAAATCCGTATTATATCCCAAAGGAATACTACATCCATCTATAGGAATCTCAATATCCAACTCCTTTATTCCTGTATAATCTACTGTCAATCCTTTCTCTAATGCAAGCTTATGTGTTGTTAATAAAATTCGATAACGCTCTATACCCGTTTTTGCCTGCGCCAATCCATAATCTAAAGGAGAAATTTTTTGTGCAAAAAGACTTAAAGGCAAAAAAAGAAGAAAAAGAACAATCACCCTCATTTCATTTAAGTATGATATCTGAATTGCCCGCATATCAATTAAATTGTTTGAACGGATTAAGTCCATTTCTCTCATAATATAAAATAGTATTACGCAGTTGGCTATCCGTTAAATTATTTTCTCCTCCGTTACTAGAATACAACATCACATCTCTTGTATTTAATACAGGCAATATACCTTTGTAATTTTTTACTACAACAATCTCCGTATTTTGCAAACGTATCATTGTATTTAACCATAAATCATCCTCCAATGGACATAAATCACAGGCAAGTGCTATATTTAATGTATCCCGATAAAGACTAGTACCAGGCATTGGAAATAAAGTTCCTCCTCCTGTTCCTAGAAAGATATCTTGTCCGCCAAACTTTGTTTTATAAATACGCGACCATTTTAAACTAGATTTTATGGTCATATTACTATCCCATACAATACTTTTGGCATAACGACATATAACACTTTTAGGATAAAGTTCATGATACTGCACCAAAGTCTGGATCATAGTCGTAGGATAAAATATATCATCATCAACCGTTATTATAAGATCGTCAGGATAAGCTTGCATCACATAATAATATTTTTTGTGCGATCTAATATCTCCCTCCACGAATCTAATATCCAATCCTCTCGCTTTCATATTCAGAAGGGAATCTGGTAAATCTTCTTCTAGTCTGGGAAATTGTACTTTTGATAAATATAAGATAACCTTGTCCGGTTTTATACTCTGACTCAGAATTGTTTCTATCACCATCCATAGTTTTGAAATGCGATTAGGAAAGGATGTTAAACTAACAACAATTTTTTCCGTACGTTCTCCAATAAATAAACCATAATGTTTTCTATTAGATAAACAATAAGGCAATATTCTATTAGCCAAAACACGTACTGCATATCGCAGCAACGAATTTATCTTTAATTTATCCAAAAGGTAACTATCATTAAATGAGATAGAATAAAGTCGATTAAAAAGATTTACCATTATATTATTTTGTTTTTCGTAGAGAGGCTGTAGCACAAGAAAATATCAAAAATTGCCATACAGTAAAAGCAAAAGGACGTTGAAGAAATGATAAAATAAAAAGTAAATAAAAAAATAAAATATCTGGATTTTTTTTTCCAGCTAATATATAATAAGCAAAAAGCAAACAAACTATTGAAAGAAACCCATATTCTATTATAAATAATTTATATGATTGCCCCTCTTTCAGCTGCTTATCCATCATTTTATTATAACCAATGCCCAATAAAGCTTCTGGTGTATAAACAAAGGACTTATAAAAACGAGAAGCCTGATATCCTGTACGATTATCTAAGTTATCCACCCCTCCTCCAGATATCCGTTCCACTACAGAATACTGAAAAGCCAAATTATCTTTTAAGGTTGAATAAGCAATGAAAGCAAGCAATAAAAGAAAAAATATTGATAGTAGAATTTTTCTTACACTCTTCAAAGATTGAAATAAATACCCCATGAAAGTTAAAATATAAAAGGCTAATGAAAATGAAAAAAATGCACCTATCAATATTATCAAATTGCTTTTTCGCTTAAAATCGTACTTATTAGCAAATAAAACAAATGCAGAAAGAGTTCCTAACACTCCTGGTTCATCAAACATTGAATAAAAACGAAATGTATTTGCAGTAGCCATTGTGACAAATAACAAATAGTTATTCATGGGATAAACACTTCCTTTAAATTCAGAATTATCAATTTCTCCGAAAGAAGGAAACTCAAATACAAAAACATGGATCAACCATGCAGGCAATGATATACTTATTATACAAGCTAAAATTTTGGTAAATATATCCAATGCTTGTACTTTTTCAGATTCATCGAGTCCTAATGCTAAAAGAAAGCTCATGATAATGAGAACATTGCTCGCATGAAAGCCTACAAATAAAGGATGTATCAGAAAACATATACACAAAAAAATAAAAGCACTCCAATATTTCAGCAACATTGAAGCATTTACTATAGAAGATACTTTAATTCCAAATAGGACTATTAGCAAACAATAAGATATTGCTGTTCCTTTACCTCCCCACAATGGCCATATAGGATTTAAGCATAAAATAATGACTGCAACGATTAAAGATACAACACTATTTTTATTATACTTTACACGGAAAAAATTCAGCATTTTCTAAATGAGCATAAGCTAAACGAAATTCCTAACATCTCATACATTAGTTTTCCTCTTTTTTATAAGCTTCGAAGGGACTCCACCAACTATAGAATACTCAGGAAAATCCTTGGTCAGGACACAACCTAACGCTATAATAGTACCTTTATAAACATGACGTCCATTTGTAAAAGAAACATTTCTTCCAATCCAAACATCATCTTCTATTATGGTCTGTTTATGCTCTGAATGTCCTTGCAAAATCATAGGAATATTTGTAGCATCAAAAGCATGGTCAGCTTGAAGAATATAACAATTTGGTCCCATCATTACATTTTCACCTATGATTGTGTCATTAGGTATAGAGGAATTTATTCCTAATCCACTATTATCACCTATAATAATATTAACTCCAGATCCAAACCAAGCCTTACGTTCTATATTGACATTTTTTCCACATTTCCTGAAAATATGTTTGCAACAATTATAACGTAATCGCCTACAATATTTACCTATAATAGGTGTAGTAGAAGCTGGAAGATAATATAAGAAAGAATAATATAATGCTAAAAATATAATCTTCTTTGAAAAAGTCATCCTCATTCTCTATCGTTTTTTAATGAATCTAAAAGAAAACTCAAAGATTTTTTACGTAATATATTTAATTGACTAGTCACTTTATCATAATCTATATCATTTTCTGGCAAATTATCGTCAGATACAATACGATCTGTTAGTCCTAGCTGAGTCAGCACTTCTGATACACGTTCAATATTTCCTCCATTAACAGAAATAAAAGTTTTTCTAAAAACAAGAGAAAGGGCTGTTCCATGAAAAGAAACACAAACTACACACTCCGCATATTTTATCAAACTTAATAATTCTGGAACAGATGCATCTATTATTTTAGCTTTCTCATAAGTATTACGAGTACTCCGATTACATGGAGCAACAACTACAATTTCGGCATTCAAGATTGCAGCTTTTTTCTTTGCAATTTGCATTAAATTAGAATTTTTCCCAACAGCATAAACTAAAACATAAGGATACTCAACTATACGTTTAGGAGTTATGCTCTCTAAGATACAAGGATTAGCCATTAATGTCGGATCAAGTACCACAGTTGCCTCATATCCATGTTTATTGACAAATTCCTCAAGTCGCTTTTCACGTACCCCAATCCTATTAAAACAAGAAAGCCATTTTGAAACATCCAAAAAACAATGACTATCAAAAAGCTCTTTTACACCACTACTAATAGCATATCCTATTATCTCAGATTGTTTTGAACAATATTGCCCCCAATAGACCAAATCAGGACCATCGGTAAGAATTGGGTTCCATACCTGATCACTGCCAATAATAAAATAATTATAAGGAGCTGTCCTTAAATTGATTGCTGTATATCGCTTTGACAAAACAAGAAATTCTGTTCTAAATTTATTAAAATTAGTGGCACGATGTTTATAAGATGGGAAAAAACGTAATACTCGGAATACAAAAAGAAATGGATGATATAAAAACTCAGAAAAAGAAAACGGATGCATTCTACTTTCTATAAGGGGATTCCTATAATCTACAATTTCCACATCAAATCCAATGCGACGTAACGTTTCTTGCAAACAATAAGCCTGTAATACAGCACCATAATTATTTGCATTATGAAAAGTCAATATTCCTATACGCATAATTAGTTGTTATTTAATGAAATAATTTATCCACGCCCCTCAAAATATATTTTTTTGTAGTAGAGCGTTCCGAAGATGTTAATGCGATAAAAAAAGTAAATATTGATAATAATAATACTGCAACAATAGAAGTTACAAAAAAATGAATGACAGCATTAGGGATACATTTCCCAATGAAATAGACAAAAATAAAAGAAAGTAAACCAATCATAAGCAAAGGGAAAAAAACATTAGCCATATAATCAACCACTTTATATCCCATTAACTTTTCCAAAATAAAACTACGAATAATAATCGTCACTAACGAAAGTACTATTGACACAATCATTGTCACTTCTGGAGCACATCCCCAAAATAATAAAATATATGACATTGGTAAGTTTAAGATCATTAATCCACCTGTAATTATTTCAAATTTTTTTATACGTCCTGTAGCTAATGCAGCAGCAATGGCAGGTCCATTTACAGAATCAATAAGTGCATTTATAAGAACTAATTGTGTAAAAAGTACTGTATAATCAGGTATCTGATTTAACCATAAATTTAAAACAAACTCCATATTCATTAATATAGGGTAAGCCAATATAGCAACAAGAAGAAAACAAATCTTAGAACTACGTGATAATAAAATATACATCTGATTTAACTCATTTGCACCATATAACTTATAAATCTGAGGCTTTACTGCTACAAAAAAACTATTAGTTAAGCTATCAACCGCCACACTCACTTGGAAAGCAATAGCACGAGCACCATTTACTACGGGATTGAAAAAGGAGTTTAACAAAACATTTACACCTTGATTTCGTACAATAACGGAAACAGCACCTATTAAATGCCATCCTGAATAACTCGCTACTTCGCGTATTTTATCACTTTTCCATAAATAAGAATAATGACTTTCTGGATACTTACATTTACAATAAACATAATAAAACAAAGTTATACAGCTTGTTGACAAAAACAGTAATACTGCATACAATATAAGTCTATCTACATCACCAAGGCTTAAAAGGAAAACGATACCAAGCCTTAACAAAACTTCTATTATAGATATATAAGCATAAACAGACATCTGTTCATGAGAAATAATCAAAGCATTATAAGGAATGGAGAAACTAGAAACGATGAATGTTAAAATAGAAAATTGATAAGTCCAATTCATTGCAACAATCCTATCCTGTGGAATAACTAAACAGTTATTGACAAACCAAAGCCCAATAGTTTCTGCAAAAAATATAACTACTAAAATGAAATACAAATAAACTGTTAAATTCAAGCGAAATAAAATTGATATTCCCTCCTGATTTCCACGACCTATTTCATAAGAGAAATAGCGTTGACATGTAGAAGATAATGTACTATTTAAAAATGAGACCATAGCTACCACTCCCCCTACGACATTATATATACCAAAATCTTCAACTCCTAATACCCCCAATATAATGCGACTTGTATAAAGAGATACTACCATAATTAGCAGCATTCGAATATATAGCATCAATGTGTTCTTGGCAATACGCCGATTATCCTTCAATGCAGATGACATATTTACACTCAAAACAAATCCTTACTTTTTAAAGCTATTATTATATCCCTCCCTAAAAATATCCAACTCATACATCCCATCATTGTCACAAACAAAGCACTTATTAATATTAATATTTTACTAGGCCGAGAGGGAGCAATAGGTATTGTCGCCGGCTCGAGCACCGTATAAATAGGAGTAATTTCCTGTACCTTCGCCTCAGCCACTTGCAACTGCTGTGCAACACTTGTATATACTTGATAGGCAAGATTCATTTCATTCTCCAATCGTACTTGTTCAGCACGGTAACTCTGAAGAATAATATTTTTGTTAGTATCAGAGAACTTTGCATAATTCTCCTGTGCCGTCTCATATTCTTTCTTTTTACGTTCAAAAAGTTTCTTTTGGAACTCAAAATCCTGACGAGCTTTATTTGTACGGTAATCCGTAACATAGCTCTGCAAACGATACATTACACTATCTGTCAAACAGGCAGCAATACGAGCATCCTGCATCGTAACAGACAAAGTGGCAAGCCCCGTCTTCTTGTCAACAGAAACACTGATACTATTACTCAAAAGTTTTGCAATGGATGATTCTTTTACTGTCAAGTGAAAAGGGTCAAGCTTTGTAATTCTATCCTCATCCTTTTCATCCTTAAACAAAGAAGCCACCCATCCAAGAGCCTTGAAAGGAGCAGAAATTATCACACTCCACCAAGGAGAACGTTGATACTTGTCCAAATAACAATAAAGTGTAGTATCTATTATCCCCTCCAGGTCTTTCACTGGAATATTGAAAAGACCAGTAATAAAGGGAGTCGAACTCACAATATCGGGATACAAATCAGGATAGATAGCATCAGCACCAGAAGAAGTATTTATATTAAATCCTGCCATGGCAGCAAGAGAAGACAATCCTCCCCCACTTTTTCCATCCGACAACTCCGGAGCAATCGTAGCTGTAGCTGTATATTCTTTCGGAATACTGAAAGCAATCACCAGTCCCACAATCACTGCATAGCTGCAACACTTCAATATCCACCTGCGCTCTGCCCAGACCTTCAAGGCAAGCTCAAGCAAATCAATCTCCTCTTCCTGTGGATGTTTATTCTGCTGTCCGTCATTCATATCAGCATTCTTTCTTTTTATATCTTCCACTTGTTTCTTATTTAAAAGTATTAGCCAAAGTAGCCACCATCGCCGCAATCGTCGCAGTCATGGAGCTTATACCCATAATCTCGGAAAGTTGGAGACGCTTCCTCTCAGACTTCGTGGGAACCACAATCTCACAACCCGGCTGGATTAAATCACTGTCACTCTTCTTAGCACGGGCTACCATACCGTTCAGATAAATAATGTATGCCTTCTTCTTTTTCGCATTCTCGCCATAGCCACCTGCCATATTGATATAATGTTTCAGTTTGGCACCTTTCTCCCAAGTTACTGTATTAGGATACATCACAGAACCGCTAATCTTCACCGTATTGACGTATTCAGGAATATAAACGATATCTCCCTCACGCAGGATAATGTCATAATCACTACCCGGATGTGACAGAGCCTTTTTCATGTCAACGCCTACCGTGTAAGTGTCGGAGATAGCAAGCTTGTTCACTGCAATGCTATCGGAACCTTCACCGCTCTGTGCCATGCGAAGCACATCCGTCTCACGCCGACGTTCCTCATCATTACGCTTGCGAATCAAACGTCCCCCCTTTATATATGCCGCCGGAGTAATTCCGCCTGCACGACCTATCACATCACTCAGACGTTCATTCTTCTTCAACAACGAATAGCTGCCGCTGAAAAGCACCTCACCCGCAAGCGTCACCATGCGCTGAACTTGGTAGGCAGGACTGCGACGAACCTGGACTACATCGAAAGGTTGCAGGCAGAAACTACCGGCACCCGTCAGAAGACCGTCCTTGATGTCAAAGGTGAATGTCTCCGCAAGCTTGCTGCTATAGGCAGTACTCTTGGGATCCTTGATGCGGCGCGTCACGCTCACACAGGTAGTGGCGGCAGCCTCGGTAAGACCTCCCGCCTGGACAATCATATCCTCTATCGTTAAGTTGTCGGAGTACAGGAAAGTACCGGGATTGAGCACCTCACCATAAATGGAGACCGTCTCGCTCTCCTTCAGGTCATGGATACCGGGAACATACAGATGGTCGTTCTTCTGAAGGGGTATATCAGAAACCGTACCGTTCATAATACCCTCCAGATCAACGGCAACCATTTCGTGCGTAAGATCTTCACGTTCACGGTCCAGAAGGACACGGGCAAGGAAAGCATCTCCCCGGAGTCCCTCAGCCTTCTTTATCAGCTGCTTCACCGTGTTCACCTCACCGTCCAACTGATAAAGCCCCGGACGATAGACGGCACCACTGACCTCAACCTTGTTCTCAAAACGGTCGAGTACGGCGTCAACCGTCATTAAGTCACCGTCGTCTAAACGGAATACGGAATAGTCCATCTCATCCACATTATATACTTGATGTTCACGTCCGCTTTTACGGATGATGCGTACAGCATTCTTATAGGCATCTCCCATAAAGCCACCCGCATACTTCAGTAAGGAAGCAACCGTCTCGGCAGGCTTCATTTCATAATACATGGGACGTTTCACCTTGCCTACTATCTCGACCAACGACTGGTAGGGACTCACGATAATCACATCGCCCTCCTGCAGACGGACATCGTCATTCATCTTGCCCTGCATGATGAACTCATAGACGTCCAAATGCTCTATCGTCTCTCCGTTACGAACCAGACGGATGTCACGCAAGCTACCGATATTATTCACACCACCGGCACGGTACAAGGCATGGAAAACCGTGGAAAAGGCCGAAAGTGTATAAGTACCCGGCACCGTGACCTCACCCATGATATGGATCTGAATGGTACGTATATCGCCTAAAGTCAGACGGATCTGTGAATTGGGATCCCCCCCTCCGATACCGGAATAGATCTTGGACAGTTCCCGTTGCAGATAAGCGTTGGCTTCTTTAACAGTCATGCCGTTCAGATAAACGGGACCGAGGTCTTTCACCTGGATACTTCCCTCGGGACTAATGGTCTGGCGGATGGTATTCTCGGAAGCTCCCCAGATATCTATGATCACCTCGTCACCGGGCCCCAGCCGATAATTTGCCGGAGTAGCCAGATTCACACTAGGTTCAAAGGAGAGATTACGGTTCTGGAACAGATTATGACCGAAAATCTGTATGCCGGCAGCCTCAGGGGCGGACTGGCTTTCAAGTCTCTCATTAACAACCGCTTTCTGATCATCCAGTTCGGCAGCCTCGTAGGATTCTCCCACAGCAATCGAACGCTTGCGCATCTGTGAGGAAGCTTCGGAACCCGGGACAGCAACACCCGAGTTCTCATATTTATCCTTGATGCGGAGCACCTGTTCGCGGGTCACCCCACGGCGCAACAGTTCGGCAGTCATCTGCTTCTGAGATTTTCCGGCTGCCTGTGCTTGTTTCACATATTCAACCACTTGCTCGTCGGACATGCGCTGGGCATAGGCAGAACCGAAGAAAATGAAAAGACATAAAATCAGAAATAAGATTCGACGCATAGTTTAATGTTTGTTAGATTCTTATATGTCACACACTGAAAAAATCAAACTAATCCGGGAAGGTGGAACCAAAGGTGATTTATATTTATTACTTCGCGTAGTAATGAAAGAGTTAGTACCACGCTTCCCGGATATTCAATAGATATTGGGCATCTACTAAAGGGGGTATAACCCACTTTGAATTATATTTTTAATCAAATAATAAGTTATTTTACTATATTCATTGGCAGAAATGCCATATAATCCGTTTCTCTGGAGACTATTTTTCGTAATACAATGTGTGGAATCCTTTTCACTCATTACATGAATATATCACTTGTATGTTTAGTTCTATATGCCTTTAACTTTTCCCGTGTCTCCTGCATTCTCCACTCCATTTCTTTTTTTGCCTTTCGAGAAAACTTTCACCTGTTTTAGTCCTCAAGATA
Organism: Bacteroides sp. A1C1; assembly: GCF_004328515.1. Taxonomy (NCBI): domain Bacteria; kingdom Pseudomonadati; phylum Bacteroidota; class Bacteroidia; order Bacteroidales; family Bacteroidaceae; genus Bacteroides; species Bacteroides sp. A1C1. The sequence continues at coordinate 3,962,748 of NZ_CP036491.1, read as the reverse complement.
TTCCCACGGATAGGGATTGTCAACTACATTCCGGAATTCCTCGACAGCTTCCTGCTGTTCGGCAGTGAGCGATGCGGAGTCCCAGGAAGAAATAATCTTTCGGGCTTCGTCGGCTAGGGGCTCATCGAACACTTCTCCATAACAGGCAGTAAGCAGACGGAGTTTCAACAGCGAGGCGGGAAGGGTATCAAGGAGATTCCAACAACGATTTAATATCTCCTGGAGGTGATCCTGCTTCTCGCCATGGTCAATGAACGATGCGTTATACCCCATCAAGAGAGCAAGACAGACGTTTGCTTGTTCTTCCGTAGTAGTACCTCGAACACTGGAACCATACAAAGCCGCAGTCAAGCGGTAAACCTCACCGTTGCGGCGGGAAAGGTCATCACTATAGATAGGACTACCGTCCATACCTAAATACATCAGTTCGTGCGCAGCACGCTGGAGATTAATTGCTTCTTCGAAAAGGGAGGAGGACATTTTTTGAATTATGAATTGTAAACTATGAGTTGTAAATTATGAATTATAATTCAGCCGATCACTTCTATAAGATCCGGATGGATAGTGGCCATGGCAAGAGCAATGACACCTTGTATCTCTATAACCACACGGCGGTCACGTGCCCCCTTTACTTTCAGAAAAATACCCTCCTGACCTGCAAAGTCACCACCCGTAATACGGACTCTAGTTCCTTTCGACAGATTCAACTCTTCGGGCTGGAAATAAAGCAAATGGTCGTTATAGGTTCCGGCAACGGCGATGAAGCACTGCATCTCATGGTCGGGAATAATTATCTTCTGACCACTGCGGGTATCGGTTATATATTGCAAATAAGTAATTTGAGACTTAACACGCTGTACGTCGGAAGGACGTGCATGGACAAAAACCAGATTACGGATGACGGGAACCAAAGTACGGACTTTCTTACCCTTACGGATACTTACCTTATATTGCATGGGGACAAAACAGCCGAGGTTCTCCTTCTCGAGAAGATGCACCGCATCAAGCTCTCTGCGGTATGTGGCACGCATGGCATGCCAGACTTCAACCTCGTTATCCGTTTCCATTTTCGTTGTTTTGTTCACAAAAGAGTGTTCCTCTGGGGCTTTGAACCCTCGGTATATACCTGGTATTCAATCATTTGCGAGCACTCTATGTAAAATACAGCAAGCATTGTGCCCTTCTTGCCAACAGTTTTTTTGCAGTTCGTCATTACCTTCTGGTAAGAGACTATAAACGAACGGATTACAAACAAAAAGCGTTTTTTAAACGTTCGTTTAATGGACGTCAAATTTCAGGAAATGAAATAGGGAATGAGTTAATAAAAGGGAATGGAAATTTTAAATATTAAATAAGATACTTAATATACTGAATTACTGTAGATTAAACTGAGACCCGATGGGTTTTCCAAAATATTTTTATTAAACATTTTGAGGATATAAAAAACAGTCTTATCTTTGCGTCCATTAAACGAACGTTTAAAAAACACTTCCAAGTCAAAGTCATTTCCATTTATATATCAACGCATTAACCCATCATAAAGATAAAACCCAGCTTTTTATCTCCATCCTTACTCCACAAAAACAAAAAACTTGATATACCTTTGCATTTATTTTACAAACTACAGTAATTTTAATTATTAACCCAAAAATATTAGAAAAATGAAGGTAAAAGAGACACTCCAAAGTAAGGAAAAAAAACAAAAAGAGACACCCTAGAAACAAATGTAAAGCACGGCATATCAGCTCCTAAAGTGGGAGTAGGACGTCCCTCAAGTGGGGAGGTTATGGGAATACTGCCACAGCATAGGAAAAAGGTTATCAAGGACGTCATCCTATGGGAAAGGTCAAGCTACCTTATAGAAGAAAAGCCGACAAGCAACAAGGCATTGGCACAATGGGCATACCGACATTTAGACTTCCGGACGGCAGACCATAAAAAACTGTCAGAAAGCACTATAATACAAGAGTTCGGTGAAGTGTGGCGGGAAATGAAGGTAGCAGGAGAAATATAGGGAATAAAACAAAAAAAGGCAGAAACCACGAAACTTATTGACAATAATTAAATATAAACAACTTAAGGAATAAACCACTTATCTTTGCCGCCACTTTGGTAAGGATGAAGCCACACCGCCTATAGATGCCGCTTTCTCAACGAATGCGGCATCTTTTTTATATATAAGCGTACCTCCTGCCAAACTAATACAATTATTAATTTTAAAGACAACAAGATGAGAAAGTCGACAAAGAACGCTTCACTTCACGAAGCACTGAGAAACCTATGGAAAATACGTATCATGCTGGAAAAGAACTACACGGAAACATGCGCCACATGGATGGCCCGACGGATAGAAAGCCTGATAGACCACATGCAATACGGACACGCACTCATAGCCTACCACAAGCAGGACGGGACATTCAGGCTGGCGAAAGCCACCTTACTGCCCTACAAGGCTGACTTCAGAAGAGATTATGACATCACAAGAGTGACAAGCACCATAGCCTTCTGGGATGTGGAACTGCAAGCATGGAAAACTTTCCAGCTGGAGAACTTCCTCGAATGGAGCCCCATATGCTAACCATTAACCATTAATCACTAATCATTAAACACTAAAAACAATGGCCATGATGTACGGGGGAATGCTATACTTCCCCCTCAAAGTAAATCTATTCGAAGAGATAGCAGTGGAACTGGTGGAAGCCAGGTTCGGACTGAAAGGAACGGCGGCGGTAATGAAACTGCTGTGCAAGATACACAAGGAAAACGGATATTACCTGAAATGGAACGCGGAGCAATGCACACTGTTCACAAACAAGGCGGGAAAGGACATCAACGAGCAGGAGATGCAGGGAATCGTGGACATTCTGGTGGAGAAAGCTTTTTTCGACCCCAAAACCTATAAGGAGCAAGGGGTACTGACCTCTACCGAGATACAGAAGGTATGGCTGGAAGCCACCAAACGAAGAAAAAGGGACCTCACCACCCTACCCTATCTGCTGGTAGAGACGGAGGAAGATAAACCGGACAAGGACGAGACTTGTACGCAAAAACGGGAAAATTGTACGCAGGATGCGGACATTTTCCCCGAAAATGCATACAATTCCAAACAAAGCAAAGTAGAAGAAAGTAAAGCAAAAGAAAGTAAAGCACTTCCCCCTCTTACTCCCCCGGGGGAAAGCGGAGGAGCGCAGGGGAATCCTGATCTGGACATTCCCGGATATGCCTACAACAGGAATACGCACAACCTGGAATGCCTCATGCTGAATCTGGAAAAGCTCTACATCACCGACCGGGAGGAAATCAGGAAGATTCTGAAGTTATCGGACTACGGCAGGCTGGGAAACTACGTCTGGAAAATATTCAATGGGACGAACTGGAGCAAGGTGAACAGCAAGGGAGGGTACATCATCTCGGTACTGGCAAGAGAGAAGCGGAGTACGGGAAGCTGATTCCACAGGGCACAAGCTATCAATAACATGTCATGCAGGAAATCAATAACGTGTGATACAAAAAACAAATATCGTGCCGGCAGGAAATTAATTCCTTGCCGACACGATATGAATTTCTTCTTCGTCCTTAAAATTGTGACTTATAATTATGCCGGTATTCAGCGCAAAACCTCTGCAATTCAATAAAAAATGGCTGGAACACAGCAAACAGTTCCTCATCGTGCTCTTCAAGGTATCGAATTGCCTTATCTACGGATATATCAATATGATGATATTCCACCATGATGTTCAAAGACTCTCTTATTCCGTTCAGAGTGGCGTATTTCCGCAAACGGTCGGTCAGGATAAAATGCCAGATAAAACGTTTGAACCGTAGCGGAAGATAGCGGTAATTGATAAGGAGGGAAAGATAAAAATTCCGGGTATACTTCCTCAAGGAGCCTCCGGAGAACGACTCGAAACGGGAAGCCAGCAAATAATCGAAACAAATATCCAGCAATACCCCCGAATACCGTCCGAATTCAGGTTGAAGCCTATGCACCACCTCGCAAACTGCCGGATGATGGTCGGTATAGTCGTCAATAGCGCGGTGAAGCTGAATACCCTTGGCTATATCCGGCGGATAATTCTTATAGGAGCTTCCCTTTACGGCATCGCCTACAAAATTGCCCAACTGTACTTTTCTGTTCGAACCGGAAAGGAATATATGTGCCAGATAGTTCATGACAAAAGATTTACCAGCTCCTTGCAAAGACGCTCCTTCACCTCCTCCATCGACACCTCGTGTCCCAGCTCTTTCTGCAAAGAAGTGACACCCTTGTCTATGAATCCGCAGGGATTGATATAGCTGAAATAACGTAAATCGGTATTCACATTCAGTGCCAATCCATGCATGGTGACAAAATGGCTGCTGCGCACGCCGATGGCACAAATCTTACGGGCACGGGGAGTATCGCCCTCCAGCCATACGCCCGTTGCCTTCTCCAGACGTCCGGCCGCGATGCCAAACGAAGCACAAACACGGATTACCGCCTCTTCCAGCAGATGCACATATTCCTTCAACCCCAAAGAAAAGTCGTCAAGGTTCAGAATAGGATAGCAGACCAACTGTCCCGGACCATGATACGTAATGTCTCCGCCACGGTCAATATGATAGAGCGTAGCCCCTATCCTGCGCAGTTGTTCTTCTCCCAGCAGCATATTCCTTTCTTTTCCGCTACGCCCCAATGTATAGGCATGGGGATGCTCGCAGAGCACAATATGATTGACATAGCACTCTCCTGCCTGCTTGGCATGTACAAGTGCGTCAAACCATTCCGTCTGCCGGCTCCATGCTCCGGCATAAGGAATCATGTTCCAATCTGATATTTCCAGTTTCATGCAAGCAAATATAGTACTTTTTTGAATTCTAAAAAGAACATTTCATTTTAAAAACAGAATGTCTTCCGTTACTTTTTTCCCGGAAAAGAATTACCTTTGTGCGAACTCTAAACGACAAAGCGTATGGAATTTCCTCAAGTCGACCTGCCAGTAGACATGATTGCATGGACTGAAGTAACGGAAGACATTCTAAACATATACAAACAGTCGTGCCGCCTGAAAGCATGCATCTTTGCACTATGCATAGAAGGTTCCATCACGGTATCCATCAACTTGATGGATACGGAAATCAAGCAAGGGGATTTTATCACCCTGCTTCCCGGAACTATCATACAGTTTTACGAACAAAAGGAAAAAGTGTGCCTGGGATTCGTGGGGTTTTCTTCCCATTGCCTCAATGGAGTCAACCTCATCCAGTCTACATTGAGCTCCTTCTCCAACATACTGGAGTATCCGGTACTGGCTGTCAACCCTACCGTCGCCTCCTACTTTAAGGACTATTTTGCCCTATGGGCACGCATCACGACCGGTCCCTATCCTCCCGATACAAAAATGGCTCAAAGCACATTGAACATGCTCCTCAGCGGCATAGACAGAATGTATTGCCACCGTCCGCAGATGCAAAAAGGGAATAAGAGCCGGAAAGAGGAAATATGCCGCGAACTGGTGCAGCTCGTCATCGAAAACTATACCCGCGAACGCCGCGCGCAATTCTATGCCGACAAACTGGGCATCTCCCTGCAACACCTCAGCACCACCGTGAGGCAGGTGACCGGCAGAAATGTATTGGACATCATCGCCCACGTCGTCATCGTAGACGTGAAAGCCAAGCTGAAATCAACCAATATGACCATTCAGGAGATTGCCTATTCCCTAAACTTCCCCAGTGCTTCTTTCTTTGGAAAATACTTCAAGAGGCACATGGGCATGAGTCCGCTGGAGTATAGGAACAGCTGAGAATACAGCCGTCAGAACCTGGAACTCAGACGAAGGCTGCTCAAAGCCACGGATACACAGGAAAGAGCCATGGCAGCACCTGCCAGCGCAGGACTCAGCAGGATGTCATAGACGGGATAGAGTACTCCGGCTGCGACAAAGATACCCACTGTATTATAGATGAAAGCCCAGAACAGATTCCGGTACATGAGGCTCACAGTCTGGCGAGACAACCGGAAAACTTTGGGCAACAGCAGCAGGTCTGAAGTCCTGAGAGTAATCATGGCGGTGTCCATCAACGTATCGGTCCCCTTTCCCATGGCAATGCTTACATCAGCACAGCTCAAGGCTTGCGCATCGTTCACGCCATCACCTACCATGGCGACCGTTTTACCCTGAAGCTGCAGCTTATGGATGAAATCCTCTTTGTCATCGGGCATGGCATCGGCCACAAAACGCATGATACCCAAACTGCCGGCCACGGAAGAAGCTGTACGCTCACCGTCTCCCGTAAGCATGCATATCTCGATGTCCTGGATACGCAGTTCCCGGATAGCTTCCATAGAAGTCACCCGCAACTGGTCCTTGATGGCAATAACGGCAAGTAAATCGTTCTCACGCCCAAAGTAGACAATACTGTTTCCATCCGATTCATATTGTGTCAGCATATCGGCCAGGATATCCGACAAATTGGCTTGATAATCTTTCAGCAGTTTATGGCTTCCTACCCAATATTCCGCACCCTGATAGGCCACTCTGACACCTTTTCCGGTAATGTTTTCAAAACCGTCCAGGTGGGCAGGGATAACCTGCTCCTCCCCTTCCAGGGCCGTAACGATTGCTTCTGCCAGAGGATGGTCCGAAGTAGACTCGGCAGCAAGCAGTACATCTTTATAATGCTCCTCCTGCCCTTGCGCCCACAGCCAGCCTATTACCGTAGGATGTCCTTCTGTCAGGGTCCCGGTCTTGTCGAATACCACCACATCCACATTGCGCATCTGCTCTAAAGCGGAAGTGTCCCTAATTAGGATATGATTGCGGGCAGCTTTATTGAGGCCCGCCGCCAAAGCTACTGGAGTGGCCAGCCCTACCACACACGGACAAGCCACCACCAATACGGACAAAGCGGCAAACAGACCGTGTGACACTACATCTATGCCTCCGAAGAACACCCATATAAAAAAGGTCAGCAGGGAAATGATGAGAATGACCGGGACAAAAAGCTCGGCAACACGGTCGTCAATGCGTTGCTTCTCCGGCAGTACGCGGGCTGCGTTATGCTGCCAGCCTCCCAACCGGCAGATAGCCGCCGACACAGTTCTCCGGGCACGTTCCTCCATAAACTCGCCAGTCAGGGAAAAGGCGATGATGACGGCGGCAACCCCATAATAGACATGCGGTTCCAGCCCGATGCCCAGCCAATAATCCGGAAAGAAAGTATTGAACACACTGAACAAAAAAGCCACAGAGGTGGTAAGTGCCACCAGACGGTCTATATTGTTGCGGCCCGACCGGGTTCCCTTCCAGGCACCGGAATAAAAAGGAAAGCCGAAAAACAGCAGTACCGGAATTGCCAGTACCATCTGTATTTCACGGGTATAGGGTATATGCACAAAGACTGTAGAAAACAGTATCAGCACGATGGCAAAAAGCCATGCGCCGACGACACGCAATTCCGTGCTGTGCATATCCAGCACGGGATGCGCCTTAGTAATTATATTGCTCATTCGATTTATTTTTTAGATGATTGTTGTTCCGCTTTAATAAAGCAACAACCGGAATGAGCAGTTTGTTCAATTACTTCTTATCGTCCTGCTTGGTTTCCTTGACAAACTCCGCTTCATAATGGAACTTTTGGAAACCTTTTTTCAACTTTTCCACATTGGTCTTGTCGGCATCATACGTGATGGTTACCGTCTTTGTCTTCAAGTCTGTGTGGAAGTCCTTCAGTCCCTTCTCAAAACGGATGTTATTGTTTATCTTCCTTACACAGTTCTCACACTTCATCTGTGCCACCTTGAACATGGCTGTACGGATGTCTTTTGCCATTGCGGCAGATGCCCAGAAGAGTACAACTGCCAAAGTCATTAAAAATCTTCTTGTTTTCATTGTTTCGCTATTGATTTAATAAATAATATTATATTCTCGGCAAGTTAAAACGGACACCTACATAGGCTTTTGCTCCATGCATCGGTCCCCACACCATCGTAGCATCAAAGTTGCTTCCCCAGGGATCGGAGGCATCGATGATAGGATTCTTCTGTTTGAAGTTTGTCAGATTCTCGCCACCGATGTATATAGACCAGCGACGGAAATAGCGCGTCACCTGTGCGCTCAACTGCTCGAAGCCGCCATAGCGCCTTTCCCACGACCAATTGCCGTCTGTCAGTTCGTATGGAGCCGGCATGCGCCCGCCACCGTTCAGTTGCAAAGTTACATCAAACTGCCACAATCCCAAAGGTGTCTGATAAGAAGCCGTCAGCAAACCTTTATATTTGCTGGTAAGGGGTTTCTCCATCAGTTCTCCGTTGTAATTCGTCTTGGCATCCGTCCAACGGTAAGCCGCGGTAAAGGTGAAACCCGGGAAGAACGGATAGCTTGCCTCCACCTGCACTACCTGCGAATAGGAACGGCCGTGAAGGTTGTAAAACAGAACGGCATGCGGGTCCGTATCCATGTCTACCACCACCTGCTTGCTGAAATCCGTGTAATAGTATTCCGCATTCAGGTTCAAGGTTTTGCCGAACAAGGGAATATAGGCGGAAGTGCTTGCGCCATAGTTCCAGGCCTCATCCTGGTCAAGACGTTTGGCGATGTCTATCCGGCGGCTACTTGCCAGCAGGTAGTTATTCTCGGCCAGCACATGGTTCGTGCGGTATCCTTTTCCTGCCGAAAGACGGAAATGTACATACTCGTTGGGATTGTACTTCACATGGAAACGCGGGGTGACGAAATAGCCGTACTCGTTGCTATGGTCGCCGCGGATGCCACCCATCAGCACCAGTTTATCGTCCCAGTTGTAGGTGTACTGCACGTAGGCGCCGGGGACGGCTTCTTTGGTGAATTTCTTCGTCAAAGGCTGTGCGGCGTCATTGTCCAGGCGGTAGCGCTGGTCATAGGAGTCATAGTTGAAGCTCAGTCCGGCAGAAAGGCTTTGACGCTTGGTCAGTTCCGTCTCGAACAACAAGGAGGCATAAGCATTGTGCTGGTCTACGTCGTAGATTTTCCGTCCGTACAAGGCATCCTGCTTATGCAGGGAGCCAGAGAGGATCAATGCCAGGTTAGTGTTCTTCTCCTTGTTGAATATATAGGCGTTCTTGGTGAAAGCTTCGTAGCGGTCGGTGCCTATACTTATCTTATAAGGGTCTGTCAGAGGCATTTTGCCATGACCGACTTGTCCGCTGTTGCGGTCTTCCGTAAGCACTTTGATGCCTGCTTGGAAAACGTAGCGGTCGCCCATGTATGCCCAGCGGTTCCAGAGGTTGTACTGCTCCACGCGGGGGATGTCGGCAAAGCCGTCGTCGTTGCTGTCGTGAGCTTTGGTCTCATTCTCGTAATGTGCCAGCAAAGAGGTGCTCCAGCGTTTGGAGAGTTTCACCGTGGCATCGGCATTGGCTTCATAACGGTTGGTGCTGCTGGCAAAAAGGTTGGCCGAAAACCAGTCCGCTTCGGGCAACTGGGGTTTCTTGAATTCCACATTGATTTGTCCCGTGATGGCCTCATAGCCGTTCTTCACGGACGAACTGCCCTTGCTCACCTGAATGCTCTGCATCCACGGCCCAGGGACATAGCCCAAGCCGTAGGGGGCAGCAGAGCCGCGGTAGTTGGGGACATTCTCCGTCATCATCTGCACATACGTACCGGACAAGCCCAGAAGCTTGATTTGCTTGGCACCGGTGGCGGCGTCAGAGTAAGTGACGTCCACCGAAGGATTGGTCACAAAACTTTCTCCCAGGTTACAGCAGGCGGCACGGCTCAGCTCGGCGCTGCTTATCATATCTTCGTTCATCACACTGTTGCGCAACTTCATGGTGCCCAACTTACGGCTGACCACATTCACCTCGCTCAGTTCCACCCCTTCGCGCAAGACAATGTCGAGCGTCTCATTGCGGTTACTGACGTGTATCGTATCATTCTCAAAACCGATAAAGCTGACTACAAGCATATGCTTGTCATTGGGTTTGGACAAGGAGAAGGTACCGTCTGCCGAAGTGGTGGTTCCTTGAGTGGTTCCCTGCCAGAAGAGGTTGGCACCCGCAATCGGGTCGCCCAAATTATCCTTTACCATTCCCTTTACCTGCGCCTGCAAGGGGATGAAAGAGAACAGAAGGATGGCTATCAAACTATATTTCATTTCTGTTTTATACTTAAAGAAGTGATTAAAAAACAAACAATTCCCTCCGGACAATTCATGTCATTGCCCCGTATAAAACAACACTAAATGAGAAACGTGGAATAGAGCGCCAGATAATGACGCGAGCCGACGACATATGGCGGTGCCCCGAAATGCACTTCCGGAGTACAGGCCACTTGCGGCAAGGAGTAATCAAACAACGGCAGTTGCTCACAAAACAGTGTAAGGGATGGCACGAACGAAGCAGACTCGTGTGCATGTTTCACGAAATCCACCTTGTAGTAGACGGCTGTACAACCGGTATCCTTGCACGTTTTTTGTGAACCACGATGTGCATGATGGCATTTGGAACAGCCGGAGGTGCAACAACTTTGTGTCGTCTCGCATCCGGCACAGCAATACTGAACTACAGAAATCCCCACTCCGCTTATAATGATAAGAGAGGAAAAGAGTACAGCCAGTATGTAACGGAGTTCCTTCATAAGCGCTGCAAAGATAGAAAGTTTTAACCGTTTGCCGGAATTAATTTTTCCTTTTTTATGCCTGCAGTTCGTTAATAAGTTCTATATTTGTCGATAAAGTTTTTTGATTGATATGTTGATTTATAAACGAAACTCAATATGAAAAAGCAAACTGTCAGCCTACTTGTCCTTCTGCTTGCGGCAAGCGGCTTTTTCTTTTCCTGCGGTAACACCGTGAACAAAAACGCATACGCGTTGGAGTTCGACAGTATACAAGTAAACGAAACCGTACATCTCTTCGGAGACACAGCCAAGCCGGCCTGCAACCTCATCCTCAACGTTGCCTACGCCAGCCAGTCATCCGACGTAAGGCTGAAAGACAGTCTGAACACCTTCTTCCTATCTGCCTGCTTCGGCGACAAGTACATGGCGATGACACCCGAAGAAGCTGTCAAGAAATATACGGAGAAATATGTCGGCGACTACCGCAATGACCTGGAGCCGATGTACAAGAAAGACGAGGAGGACAAACAGGACGAGCAGAGCATAGGAGCCTGGTATTCCTATTATAAAGGAATCGAAAGCCATGTGCAGTTGTGCAATACCTTAATACTGACCTACCGTATAGATTACAACGAATATACCGGCGGCGCACACGGCATCTATATGTCCACCTTCCTCAACCTCGACCTAAAGACCCTAAGCCCCATCCACCTAGGCGACCTCTTTGAAGGCGACTATAAGGAAGCGCTGACCGACTTGCTTTGGAAACAGCTGATGGCAGACAACAACGTCAGCACCCGCCAAGAGCTGGAGGACATGGGCTACGCCACCACCGGTGACCTGGAGCCTATCGAGAATTTCTATCTGGACCCAACGGGAATCACCTTCTATTATAATGTATATGAAATTGCCCCATACGTAATGGGAGCAACCAAAATCACGTTGTCTTATGAGGACATAACCCATCTGATGAACAGCGAATTCGTCACCTTGAGCAATACGATAAAAGCAGGCGACCAATAGGAACCGTAATCAATTGTCTATCAACATAAAATTCACAATGGATTTAATACTCAAATATTTCCCGGACCTGACGGAAGAACAGAAACGGCAGTTTGCCGCCCTCTACGACCTCTACATGGACTGGAATTCTAAGATTAATGTCATTTCACGCAAAGATATAGAGAACTTGTACGAACACCATGTGCTGCATTCTCTGGGCATAGCCAAGGTAATCCGCTTCAGACCGGGGACACAGATTATGGACCTCGGCACGGGAGGAGGCTTTCCGGGAATCCCGCTTGCCATCCTTTTCCCCGAAGTGCAGTTCCATCTGGTGGACAGCATCGGAAAGAAAGTACGCGTAGCCTCCGAAATAGCCAACAGCATCGGGCTGAAAAACGCCACCTTCCGTCATGCCCGTGCAGAAGAGGAAAAAGGGAAGTTCGACTTTGTGGTGAGCCGTGCCGTGATGCCGCTGACAGACCTGCTGAAGATTATCCGTAAGAACATCTCCCCAAAACAGCAGAACGCATTGCCCAACGGACTGATTTGCCTCAAGGGGGGCGAATTGGGGAACGAAACCATGCCCGTCAAGAACAAGACCACGTTGTGGGACCTGAAGGAGTTCTTTGAAGAGGAGTTCTTCGAGACAAAAAAAGTAGTGTACGTAGGGTGTTGAGAGATAGTTGAGGTTTAGAAATCTAAATACATAATATGAAAATAAAGAGATTCGAATTTAATATGTTCCCGGAGAACTGTTATGTGCTTTGGGACGAAACCAATGAAGCGGTCGTCATTGACCCGGGCTGCTTTTATGAGGAAGAAAAGCAGGCCTTGAAAAACTTCATTACCAAGAATGGGCTGAATGTGAAACATCTGCTGAATACCCATCTGCATCTGGACCATATCTTCGGCAATCCTTTCATGCTGAAAGAGTTCGGTCTGAAGGCCGAAGCCAACCAGGCCGATGAGTTCTGGATTGACGAAGCGCCGAAACAAAGCCGCATGTTCGGCTTCCAGCTGCAGGAAGCCCCCGTGCCCCTGGGCACTTATCTGCACGACGGAGACATCATCACCTTCGGCAATACGAAACTGGAAGCCATCCATGTACCGGGACACTCGCCGGGCAGTCTGGTGTATTATTGCGCGGCAGACCACTGCATGTTCTCGGGGGATGTGTTGTTTCAAGGCAGCATCGGCCGTGCCGACCTCACCGGTGGCAACTTCGACGAACTGATAGAACATATTTGCAGCCGTCTGTTCATCCTGCCCAACGACACGATTGTCTATCCCGGACACGGAGCGCCGACTACCATAGGAATAGAGAAAGCGGAGAATCCGTTCTTCCGGTAAATATACAGCAAACTTTTAAATCATTACAGCCATGAAAAACGACCTATTGGCCTACCGCCACATCGGCATCAGCGAAAAAGACGAGGAGAAGATGCTCCAAAAAATAGGAGTGAAAAGCCTGGACGAGCTGATTGATAAAACCATTCCTGCCAACATCCGCTTGAAAGAACCGCTGGCTCTGCCCAAGACAATGACAGAGTACGAGTTCGGACAACATATTGCAGGGTTGGCTGCCAAAAACAAACTTTATACAACCTATATCGGTATGGGATGGTACAACACCATCACTCCTGCCGTTATCCAACGGAACGTATTCGAGAACCCCGTTTGGTACACTTCCTATACCCCCTATCAGACCGAAGTCTCACAAGGACGCCTGGAAGCCCTGATGAACTTCCAGACTGCCGTATGCGACCTCACCGGCATGCCCCTTGCCAACTGCTCCCTGCTGGACGAAGCGACTGCCGCAGCCGAAGCCGTGACGATGATGTATGCCCTGCGTCCGCGCGACATGCAGAAATCGGGCGCCAACGTGGTATTTGTAGACGAAGCCGTCTTCCCGCAGACACTGGCAGTAATGACTACCCGCGCCATTCCGCAAGGTATCGAGCTGCGTATAGGAAAATACCATGAAATGGAATTCACGCCGGACATCTTCGCCTGCGTACTGCAATATCCCAACGCCGCCGGCAACGTGGAAGATTATCGCGCCTTCGTGGAAAAAGCCCATGCAGCCAACTGCAAAGTGGCCGTTGCCGCCGACATTCTGAGCCTCGCCCTGCTCACCCCTCCGGGAGAATGGGGAGCTGACATCGTCTTCGGAACCACACAACGGCTCGGTACACCGATGTTCTACGGCGGGCCGTCGGCAGCCTACTTTGCCACCCGCGACGAGTACAAGCGCAATATGCCGGGACGCATCATCGGCTGGTCGAAAGACAAATACGGCAAGTTGTGCTACCGCATGGCGCTGCAAACCCGCGAGCAACACATCAAGCGTGAAAAGGCGACTTCCAACATCTGTACCGCGCAGGCACTGCTGGCTACAATGGCAGGCTTCTATGCCGTATATCATGGTCCGGAAGGCATCCGCACCATTGCAGAACGCATCCACAGCATTGCCGTATTTCTGGAAGAAAGTATCAACAGACTGGGGTACAAGCAGGTCAATGCACAATATTTCGACACGCTCCGCTTTGCACTGCCCGACACCATTTCGGCACAGCAGATACGTACCATCGCCTTGAGCAAGGAAGTGAACCTGCGTTATTTCAAGAATGGGGACGTAGGTATGAGCATCGATGAGACTACGGACATCACTGCCGTCAACGTACTGCTCTCCATCTTTGCCATTGCCGCCGGAAGGGATTGGGAAAAGGCAAGCGACGTACCCATGGCAAGCAGCATCAGCGCGGAGATGAAACGCCAAAGCGCCTATCTGACACACGAAGTATTCAACAAATACCATACGGAAACGGAGATGATGCGCTATATCAAGCGTCTCGACCGCAAGGACATCTCACTGGCACACTCCATGATTTCCCTCGGCTCGTGCACCATGAAGCTGAACGCTGCCGCAGAGATGCTTCCGCTCAGCCGCCCGGAATTCATGAACATGCATCCCCTGGTGCCCGAAGACCAGGCCGAAGGTTACCGCGAACTGATAAGCAACCTCAGTGAAGAACTGAAGATAATTACCGGCTTTGCCGGCGTCAGCCTGCAACCCAACTCCGGTGCGGCAGGCGAATATGCCGGACTCCGCGTCATCCGCGCCTATCTGGAAAGCATCGGGCAAGGACACCGCAATAAGGTGCTGATACCGGCATCCGCACACGGCACCAACCCGGCTTCTGCCATCCAGGCAGGCTTTACCACTGTGACCTGCGCCTGCGACGCACAAGGCAATGTGGATATGGCCGACTTGCGTGCCAAAGCGGAAGAAAACAAGGATGACCTCGCCGCCCTGATGATTACCTACCCTTCCACACACGGTATCTTTGAAACGGAAATTGTGGAAATCTGCCACATCATACATGCCTGCGGTGCGCAGGTATATATGGACGGCGCCAATATGAATGCCCAAGTAGGCTTGACGAATCCCGGCTTTATCGGTGCGGACGTCTGCCACTTGAATCTGCACAAAACGTTCGCCTCTCCTCACGGCGGCGGCGGACCGGGCGTAGGCCCCATCTGCGTGGCAGAGCATCTGGTTCCGTTCCTTCCGGGACACAAATTGTTCGGCAATGCAGCCAACCAGGTGTCCGGAGCTCCCTTCGGCAGCGCAGGTATCCTGCCCATCACTTACGGCTACATCCGCATGATGGGAACGGAAGGACTGACGCGTGCCACGAAGATAGCTATCCTCAGCGCCAACTACCTGGCAGCCAGCCTCAAGGATACGTACGGCATTGTTTATCGCGGTGCTACCGGCTTCGTAGGACACGAAATGATATTGGAATGCCGCAAGGTGCACGAAGAGACGGGCATCAGTGAAAACGACATCGCCAAACGTCTGATGGACTACGGCTATCATGCCCCCACCCTCTCCTTCCCGGTACACGGCACACTGATGATTGAACCGACGGAAAGCGAAAGCCTTGCCGAACTGGACAACTTTGTCCACGTGATGCTGACCATTTGGGACGAGATTCAAGAGGTAAAGAACGGCGAAGCCGACAAGACGGACAACGTGCTGGTGAATGCCCCACATCCCGAATACGAAGTGGTAGCCGACACGTGGGAGCACAGCTATACCCGCCAAAAGGCAGCCTACCCGATAGAAAGCGTGCGCGAAAACAAGTTCTGGGTGAACGTGGCACGTGTAGACAACACGTTGGGAGACCGTAAACTGTTGCCCACATGCTATGGATGCTTCGACTGATGAAAAGAAAGCGTAACGGACTATTTTATAGTAAAAAAGAAGAAACCATCAATTCCATCTCCCATGGCATCGGCATTGCCATGGGAGTAATTGTAAGTACACTATTCCTGATAAAATGCTACCAAGCACAGAATCTTTGGGCAGCATTCGGTGTATGGCTCTATCTGTTCGGTATGGGCGGCTCCTATCTTGCCTCCACACTCTACCACTCCCTGAAACATCATAATCCGTGGAAACGACGCTTGCGGCATTGGGACCATGCAGCCATCTATTGGCACATTGCAGGCAGTTATTCCCCCATCACACTCATTGCATTGAGAGAGGACGGCGGTTGGGGCTGGGGACTTTTCGGCTTCGTCTGGCTATGCGCCATCATCGGCACTGTTGTCAGCTTCCGCAAGATGGAGGAGCACAGTTACGTGGAAACAGTATGCTACATCCTGATGGGGCTGTCCGTACTGGTAGTATTCAAGCAGCTTTTCGCCCTCTCCCCCACAGCCTGCTACTGGATTATTGCCGAGGGGGTATGCTACATCACGGGAGCCGCCTTCTACTCCTTGCGCAAAGCACGGTACATGCATTCGGTTTTCCATTTCTTTGTATTGGGCGGTTCAGCCTGCCACATGGTGGCTGTATGGGACATACTGGTGAAGATGCTGTAAGCAAACGGCAAGCGCACAACCGCTAAAAGAAGTTAATAAGTATCTCTCCCCCTTGCTTTTCTCCATAACTTACCCTACGTTTGCAGTGTTGTACATCAGTACAACACTAATAAAACTATGATAACGATAGAGAATACGAGCTACGGTTACAAGTCCAATCCTTTTATTTTCAACAATATATCTTTGAAAATAGGAAATGGTATATATGGACTTCTGGGGGAAAACGGCGCAGGCAAAACAACGCTGATGCATCTCATCTGCGGACTACTCTTCCCCAAAAACGGAAAGTGCAGTATAGACGGAAGAAACACGGCGGAGAGACAGTCCGGGGCGCTAAACCGTTACTTCTTCCTGCCCGAAGAGATGCAGATGCCAACCGAGAGTATCGTCAGCTTCGCTGCACGCCATTCCGTATTCTATCCACATTTCAATCAAGAAGAATTCGAGCTGAACCTGGAAGAATTGAAAATCGACCGGAAACAAAAACTCTCTTCCATCTCCTACGGACAACAGAAGAAGGCAATGCTGGCATACGCCTTTGCCCTGCATACTCCATACACCCTACTCGACGAACCGACAAACGGGCTGGACATCACCTCTCGCCAAGCCTTGAAGCGTATCATCAGCCGCAGCATGGACGATGAAAGCACGCTACTCATCTCCACCCATCAGGCACACGACTTCGAGAACCTGCTGGACCACCTCATCATCCTTGGCAAAGGCGAAATATTACTGAACCGTTCGCTGGACGAAATCAGTAACCGGCTTCTCTTTGCCCGGACAGACATTCTGCCGGAAGAAAGAATTTACAGCGAAGAGAATCTATCGGGTTATTTCTCCATCATTCCCAACGAGGACGGAGAGGAGAACACACCGGACATCGAGCTGCTGTATAAAGCGGTGCTGCAACAACCGGAAAAGATAAAGAGCATGTTTCAATGAAAATCCATCATACAAACAGAACTATGAACGCAACTTTTAATCTGAAACGCTTCCTGCTACTGGAACAATATAAAAGGAATGAGACCGGCAGACACCTACTTTGGTCAGCAGCCGTCGTATCGTTCATCTGCATCCTGTGCATTCTCTACAACATAAACCGCGGTGGAAGTTACTACGGCAAACATACCTCTGCCACCGAATTCTCCCGCTACATACTATGGTTTATCCTCATGGCCCCCTGCCTGCTGGAAACAAATTTCAGCAAACGCAGCTCCACTCTCGATATACTGCTGCCGACATCGGCATTCGAGAAGTTCCTGCATATCTGGATAAAATACCTGCTGCTGCTTCCCCTATTCTGCAGTCTGCTGATAGCCTGCCTCAAAGGTCTGCTGTCCTTAAGCGGCAGCGAGTTCCTGCAGTATTTTGCAACGCACATCACGATGTTCCGGATACACAACACCCAGATACTGACCTATGTAATCCTGCATGCTTCCGCCTTCATCGGCTACTTCGCCTTCAGTCGGCAAGTCCTGCTGAAAAGTTTCACCATCTTTGTAGGCTCCATTGCCGTCTGCATAGGAATTGTAACTTTTGTGGCCTCCCTCATGCCCGAAGCCAGAGCGGACGGATACTGGATGGATAACATTGCCACATGGCCCCACACCAACTATCCGTTGTCGGCCGGTGCACAAGCCATCGTGACTTTCTGCAATTATGCGGCTCCCATCAGTGTGTTGCTCGGTTCATGGGTATCGAGCTACTTCCTGCTCAAAGAAAAACAACTGTAGCCTATGGACTTCAAGACCAACAAGCCGATATACCAGCAGATTGTAGACTTCTGTTTCAGCAAGATTCTCACCCGCGAATGGCGGGCGGAAGAGCGGGTGGTATCCGTGAGGGAGCTCTCCACACAACTGGCAGTGAACTCGCGCACCGTGCTGAAGGCCTATGAATACCTCCAGACGGAGGACATCATCTACCCGGAACGGGGAATGGGGTTCTACCTCTCCAAAGATGCGGTGAAGAAAGTGATGCGAATACAGAAGAAAGAGTTTTTTGACAACCAGCTTGCCGACATGTTCCGCAGCATGGAGCTACTCGGCATCAGTATAGAAGAAATAACAGAACGATATAACAAACTTAAAAAAGACGGTTCATGAAGAGATACGCAAAGACTGCATTATGGATTACCTTCGGACTCCTCTTCGGACTTACGATTGTCAAAGTTTCGACACTGATGTACGAGATTTATTCCTTCATGCATTCCTAACTTTCATCGGACAGACGAGGAAAGTATAAACAACTGATATACAAGCTTCAGCATCTTCCCTTAGCGGGAAGAGTGACTTTTACATCCCTATCCAACAGTAACAGACTAATACAAACGATTATGAAAACCAAACTTTTTTTACTATTGCTTGCCCTCTCCGTACTCCGTACGCAGGCACAGAGCCTCTCCAACAAAGGACGCGTCACGGACGCCTCGCAAGAAGCAGTTATAGCCGCCAATGTGTCATTATGGACCATAGACTCTACTTTGGTGACCGGAGTAACCTCGGATGCACAAGGCAAGTTCGCCCTCCATAAAATCAAGGCAGGCGATTACCGCCTTTCCATCTCCTTCATCGGCCTCCAAAGTGAAAACATACTGCTGAAACTGAATAAAAGCCTCGACCTGGGCGATGTACAGTTGCAGGAAGATGCCGTGAGCCTCGGTGAAGTGACGGTATCCGCTAGCAATGTGCTGCAGCGGGTAGACCGGCAAATCATCCTGCCTTCCGAAAGCCAGCTCAAACGCTCATTCGGTGCCTACGACCTGCTGAACAATCTCGGCATTGCCCGTCTGCAAGTGGACAATCTGAGCAACAGCATGAGCGTCAGCGGTGGTGGGGCCGTACAAACCCGTATCAACGGCATTAAAGTGACAGACAAGGAGATAGCGGCCGTCAGAGCCAAAGACGTACTGCGTGTGGAGTTCATCGAAGACCCCGGCAAGCAGTACGGAGACGATGAACTGGGCGCCGTAGTCAACATTATCCTGCGCCGCCGCGAAACGGGCGGTGTTGTGAACTTCCAACTCTCCGATTCGCCCCACACCCTATGGGGAGAGAATTTCCTGAGCGCGAAGTTCAATTACAAGAACTCCGAATGGGGCATCGACTACTTCAACAAGAACGGCAAGTATCACAGCCGCCTCGAATCCCACGAAACCTTCTATCTGGGCGACCGCACCATCGACCGCATCAAGGAAGGCATCGAAGACGAGTCGCCCTCTCTGAGCTTCATCAACAACCTGAATCTGACGTACAATCTGACGAAAGCGGACAAATATGTATTCAATGCCATCTTCCGTAACAACCTCAGCAATGCCCCCTACCAGAATGAACTGAACAAGATGTGGGCAGTGGGCAGCACGGAGTCCATCTATTCGTACGTCAACAACCACACATCCAGCTACTCTCCGGCACTCGACCTTTACTTCCAGCATACCCTGCCCCATCAGCAGAGCATCCAGATGAATGTGACGGGAACGCTCATCCATACCAAGAACAACCGGAAATACAAGGAGTACAAGGACGAGAACGCACCGCTGGCAGACATCCAGACATTAGTGGACGGCGACAAACGCTCCGTCATCGGCGAAGCCATTTATGAAAAGAACTTCAAGGAGGTGAAGCTGAGCGGCGGTGCCCGCCACTATCAGATGCGGACGGAGAATGAGTATAAAGGTTCCCATCCCACCACTTCGAAGATGGACCAGTCGCAGACATCCGCTTTCTTCGAGGTGCAAGGCAAGGTAAAGGACTTCAGCTATGCGGGCAGCGTAGGCATGACACGTGCCTGGTTCAAGGAGAGTGAGGAAGACCATGCTTACTATACCTTCACGCCCACCGTGCGGTTGAGCTATAATCTGAAGAAGGCGGGATTCCTGCGCTACCGATTCAACATCAGTCCTGCCATACCGTCACTCGGTTCGCTGACGGATGTGGAGCAGGCGATGGATACGATACAGATAGTCCGCGGCAACCCGTTGCTGAAAACGTATCAACAGTTCACGAACTCCTTGTCTTACAGCTATTCGAAGAAACAGTTCAACGCCAATCTGAGTGTGCGCCACCAGTATTATGACAATCCCATCATGGAAAGCATCTTCGTGGAGGACGGCAAACTGATACTGAAAGATGAAAACCAGCGGTCGTTCCAAAGCCTGAATGCGGAACTGATGGTCGGCATTAACGGCGCTACGCTGTTCGGGCTGAAGGATTTCCTGACGCTTTATGCTTCGGGAGGATATACGCGCAGTTGGTCGGAAGGCCTGAACTATAGCCATATGTACGATGAATTCTATTACAGCGTGATGGCGCAAGTGCAATATAAAGACTTCTCGCTGCTCGGGCAGTTCCGGAAAGTGCAGAACAATTTCTTCGGCGAAACCATCAAGAAGAACGAAAACCAGACGGCATTCATGGCAATGTACACCCGACGTAACCTTCAAGCAGGAATCGGTATTATGTTTCCTTTCACCAATAACTATAAGGTGGGAAAAGAAAGAATCAGTGAAGTGGCTCCTTTCCGTTCCGAAACATTCGTCAGGGAGACGGGACAGATGGTCGTACTGCGCATGGGCTATACATTCGAGTTCGGACGCAAGCACAAGGCAGGCAACAAGGGGCTGAACAACAGTGATACGGACAGCGGCATCATTAATATGCAGCGATAACCCATTTCCTCTATGAAGAGGAAGCCCAACGGAGAGTGACGGAATTATACGTTATTTTGCTTCATGTATGATTAATTACCTAACCGCCACCTCTCCTGCGGGTATCTCTGTTTAGCGGATGATGGTCACCGTACCTTCCTTCACCTTTTTCTCCTTCACCGGAGCATCGGCGGGAGCATATCCCAGGGCTGCGCAGCCATATACCTTATGGCTCTCGGGTACACCCAGCTTTGTCAAGAAAGCGCGGACATCGGGGTCGTCGCAGGTCTGCCCCAACTGGTTAATCCAGCAGGAACCGATGCCGAGGGACTTGGCTGCAAGGAAAATGTTCTCCAAGGCGCAGGCACAATCCATACCGGCCCACCACTTGTCCGGCTCATTGGAGACAATGACCAACGTGGGGGCATGATAGTAGCAACAATAAGTCTGGCTGTGTCCACGCTCCCGTGTATGGAGGTCGTCATTCTTGGCAAAGACACCTTTGATTTTATCGTTCAGCTCTTCCAGCACCTCCTTATTCTGGATGGCGGTAAAGTGCCACGTCTCCAAATGCATACCACTGGGAGCATAGGTAGCCGCCTCAAGGATAAGGTTCAAATCTTCTGCGGAAACTTGCTGTTCCGTATAGGCACGGACGCTGCGGCGTGCCTTGATGGTTTGTAATGTCTCGTTCATTTATTTATTTGAGAATTGATAGTTGATAATGCACATCAGTACGTGTTCAGTGGGGCTGTTTCACCGTTTCACCAGCCCAATCTTTACATTCAGCTTGAAGTACCAGACGCCGTTCTCGCGCTCCAAGAAGCCGTATTTATCTTTCTCTACGGCACCTTTCTCCAAACGCGTGTTCTGATAAAGGAAGTCTGCAAAGACTTGCGGACGGGATTTGTGGTAGCAGAGTATCTGCCCGTTGCCGTCCGTCAGGAAGATACCTTCGACGGCAGAGTCCGTACCGTTATAAATTTTGGCAGGACGCATGCCGAGGGCAAGCGCCAGCAAGAACTGCTTCATCTTGAACTCGTAGAAGCGGTGCTTGTTTATCAACTCGTCCTTTATCTTCAACGGATTCATCTCCTTGATGCGCTCCGTCAATTCGCTGATGCGGGTGATACCGTCCAAGTGCATCAAGCGCACCATCTCGGCAAGCATGCGAGGGAAGTGGAGGTCTATCATCAGCAAGTTGCAACGGAACACGCGGTCGGCAACGTCGGCATACTTCAGCACGCCACCCAGTCGCTCAATCATCATCATGCGTTCTGCCACTTCCGTAGGAGATTCCGGCAGGGCATTCACCTTGTTCACCGTGGGCACGGCAAACTTGACACCGCTTTGCTCCAGCTTCAGATTTGCCGTACGTCCTCCGTCCAGCAACGGATTCATCGGGGCGAGACGACAACGGACATTGAAGCCCGTCAGAGGTGCTTCGGGATGCCAGAAGGCAACGGAGAAGTCGGTACGGTCCTCCGTCTTTGCTTCCAGGTCGAAGATATTGACAGCATCCAGGAAAGCTTCCAAGCCTTCAGTCACTTCCACTTCCTCGCCCGAAACGTTCTTCAACAGATGCAGAACCAACTCTGCCGCATCACCAAAGTCTTCGCGGGGGAAACGCAGTTCCTCCTTCTCGCCCGGAACAAACGAACCGTCCTTCCCGGTAGTTCCGCTGACAATGCGCACTTCCTGCTCTTCGATATAGTAACGGCGCGTACCGTCATGCTCTTCCCTCTGTATCAAGGCAACGGGCCAGCGCAGGGTTTCGTCTTTTTCAGCTTTCGGTGTGCCCGGTGACACGGCTCCATCCGCCAGCAGGCGAAAGAAGGTGTAGAGCTCGCCCAGTTCTCTTTTTGTTGCACTAAATGCCATAAACTTTCTTTTGTTTAAAGGGGGGGAGTCAGCCTTTCATAAGAAGTGGTACCGTTTCCGCAAAGAAAACAGTCTGTTCCTCATAGGAAAACAACTTGTTCCGTTAAAGGAAACGAACAACTTCCCTATTAAAAGGGGCTCTTATCCCATTTGTTGTATTATTCAAACCTCAATGTTTCTACTTTCTCCAACCGTGCCCGCAACTTCGGCATCATGGACTGACGGATGCGGAGCGTCATACGGCAGTCCATATCATACGACTGTTCCAGAATTTCCGGCTCCTCCTCCTTCACCACCCGCATCACATCGTTCATGAAAGGATATTCGAAAAGGAAGGTAACCGTCTCATCCACGGTCTTTTCAATAACGGTGGCGGCAGCAATGGCTTCGGCGGCGGCGGCTTTATAGGCTACAATCAGTCCGCTCGTACCCAATTTGATGCCTCCGAAATAACGCACTACGATAATCAATATATCCGTCAGTTCGTTGGAATTGATTTGTCCCAGAATCGGCTTGCCTGCCGTACCCGATGGTTCGCCGTTGTCGTTGGCACGGAAGTCCTTCCGCTCATGGCCCAACATGTAGGCATAGCACACGTGGCGGGCGTCGTAATATTTCTTCTGGTAAGTTTCCAGATGCGCCTTCACCTCCTCTACTGTACGCACCGGCAGGGCAATAGCAATGAACTTGCTGCGCTTTTCAGTGTAAATGCCCTCAGAAGGGGCAACGATGGTTTTATACGTATCTTCGCTCATGCTGCAAAGATAATGCAAAATCAAAAGTGGTAGAAATAAGAAAAGAGATTTTTACGCTGTTATGTCCTTACACCAGTGAATTAGTCATGCACAAAAAAGCCTATGTCTTCGGTAAAAAAGCAAAAGAACAGACAAGTGATAAAAATATTCAAATTGCGAAGTTCACTTGGACTACTAAAATCATTACATGTACGTAGTTCGTCATGTAGCTCTGACAACTTCTCCGCAACTTTTAATCTGCCGGACTTCATCCATTGGAACAAAAAACTCTACTCCATCAAGAAGATAAAAAAGAGTGAAATATCAATAAATATGTGCCAACAGATTCTCATATTTTTCTTGCTCACGCATATCATATGTCAATTCCGATTCACCAGTACTTACAGCAATAATTTTGAGAGTAGCTTTAGTAACTTGCAAGCCACACTTAATTTCCTCCAATATAGTTGTCATAGAAGTGGACATTACTTCCTTATAACCAAACAATCCTTTGATGAAAGCCTTTTGTAAGAGACTAGAACACTTTCGCCATCACAATAACACATATGTCAACATCACTTTTTCCAAATGCTTTTAGAATGTACAAACACTTTGGATGTTGACTGACGTTCTTTGAAAATTCTCTGTAAAACCTCTATCTCTTGGTTATTCAAATTTTATTTTAGCCAAATGTCATTTACAAACTTAGGTAAAATTCTATCATTATCTAATCCTTACAACACTCTTTTTTACATCAATATCATGATCATCTTGAAAAATTTTATAGAGCAAAGCATCAACTATAGCTCTTTCACCTTCTCCTGCTTTAGGTCCTAAAACAACTTGCATTTTTTTCATAGCTTCCCATTTTAACGGTATATAAAAAGATTCTCTTTCAAGAGGTCTATCTATAATAGCTCCTTTTTCATTAACAGACATTCCCCTTATTATGAAACGTGCCTCTTTTTGAAAATCCCAATACTTCTTTTTATGAATCCCTATTTCATTAGTATGAAGCAAAATGTCACCGTTCTTACAAGAAACAGCATATTCTTTATAACATTTAACAGCATCATTATCATCTTTTAAATCATACTTTACATTACAAGGTTCTGTATTATTCATATCACTACTTACTGCTAAATGTCCATCACGATAGAATCTTTCTTTAAGAAAAGAAGTTTTATCATTAATTTTATATACAACAAACATATCCTTGTCAAGCCCGATTCTCACTCCTTTCAAGTCTGTATACATTTTCCATAGAGCAATATTCTCTACTTTATCCTCTGTCCAACACGAAACAAACGAAGATGAATTCAATTTCATGTCGCTATCCCCATAGCCAAACAAACTCTCATCCGGATCATCTACTAAATCCAAGCGATTAAACTTAATAGACTTTGTTGTCAAAATCAACGCAAATGTTGCTAATGATGTATAATGATATAGCATAAATTATTATTTTTATAAACCTATCGACCATTAAACTAATATTACTCACTTTTGAGACAATTCATATGAAAATATACCTATCGAAAACCTTCATAAAAGTATATCTACCGCAAAAATAGATATTTTTCAGTGAAACTATATTATTTTCTACTATTACTCGCTCTTCTTTTTAAGAATTTTACGCACCAAAGAATATAAGTATCGATAGTTTATTTTATCTAACTTTTTTTCCTACGAAAATAGACATGACAAAAACGTCAAATTATCCTCTCTAACATTTAACAAAGGACTTCCAAATCATCTGAAGAAAGTTTCAAACTATTTGAACTAAACATTGTAAGTATTGAAAATAAGCTTTATTTTCGCACTTAAAACAGATATCCGCAACCTAAGAACATGTATCTGCAGGCTGGATCGATCCTCCAGAAAATAGACTACCAGTTATTTAAAATGAAGCCTCAAAAGATAGTGATTGCCATCGATTCCTTCAAAGGATGTCTCACCTCGGCAGAAGCCGGAGAAGCTGCCGCCCAAGGGGTACATGCCGCATGTCCCGAATGCCGGACCATCGTGCTCCCCGTGGCCGACGGTGGAGAAGGCATGCTCGACGTCCTGCTTGCAGCCAGTAACGGAAAACGTATCACCGTCCGTGCCCACGACCCGTTGATGCAACCGTGCGATGCCAGTTACGGCATCTCCGGAGACGGCAATACCGCATTCATAGAGATGGCCGCCATCAGCGGACTGCCTCTGGTTCCTGCCGACAAAAGGAATCCGATGAAAACCACCACCTTCGGAACGGGCGAACTGATACGCGATGCCCTGGAACGGGGATGCCTCCGTTTCATCATCGGACTTGGAGGGAGCGCCACGAACGATGCCGGTCTGGGAATGCTGCAAGCATTGGGATTCCGTTTCTTCGATAAAGAAGGACACGAAGTGGGAAGCATGAAAAAAGGCATCGCCCTATGCGGTGCCCTTCTATCGGCAATCAGCTCCATTGACAGCTCTTCCGCCCATCCCGCACTGAAAAAGACATGTTTCACGGCGGCGTGTGATGTACGCAATCCTTTCTTCGGTCCCAATGGAGCAGCCCACATATTCGCTCCCCAAAAAGGAGCAGACGCAGATATGGTAAAGGAACTGGATGTTGCTATGCAGCATCTTTCAGACGTCATATTTCACACTACTGGCAAAGACGTATCCTTGCATCCCGGTGCCGGTGCGGCAGGCGGCATGGGCGGCAGTCTCCACGCATTTTTGGATGCACAGTTGAAACCCGGCATAGAGCTTTTTTTGGAAACTCTGGATTTTGCAGAAAAGATTAAGGATGCCGACCTCATCATCACTGGAGAAGGGAAATCGGACCGGCAGACTCTTATGGGGAAAGTGCCTTCGGGCATCTTGCAGGAAGCAAGAAGGCAACATATTCCCGTCATCCTGCTGGCAGGAGCGATAGAGGATGCCGGGATACTGAATGCCGCCGGATTCCGGGGCGTATTCTCCATTACCCCCTCTCCCGTCTCTTTGGAGCAGGCCATGCAGCCTAAATTTGCTCAAGAAAATATCCGAAGGACAGTGGAGCAAATTTGCCGGATTTTCTTTTAACTCCCTCTAACTCCTTTAACATACCGATAGCACCAGATACCGACCACGTCGGCAATCAGCCAGCCGATGGGGATGGACCACCAGATACCCGTCACCCCAATCTCAGGTATCGAAGCAAGCCAGTAAGAAAGAACTACACGGGTGCCCAGCGACAGCACGGTCAGCACAACAGACATGCCCGGCATACGGATGGCCCGATAGTATCCGTACAGCAAAAACAAGATGCCGATAGCACAGTAGAAAGCACCTTCGATGCGTAGGTACGCCACTCCCACCGCAATAATCTCCGTTTCGTCCGGACGGACAAAGATAAGCATCAACGGTTTGGCAAAGATGAAAACCAATACGGACACAAGGAGCGAAAAAACAACAGCCGTGACAAATGCACTGCGAACACCCCGGTGGATACGGTCGTAACGTCCGGCCCCGAAGTTCTGTGCAATAAAGGTGGAAAAGGCATTCCCAAATTCCTGCACGGGCATATAGGCGAAAGAGTCAATCTTCACAGCTGCCGCAAAAGCTGCCATTACCGCTGTTCCAAAGCTGTTGACAAGTCCCTGTATCATCAGGATTCCCAGATTCATCACCGACTGTTGGACGCAAGTCAGTGTAGAGAAGGAAGCTATTTCCTTTAAGCAAGTACGGTCAAAACACATATCTTCATGATGCCATCGCAGTTCCGGACGCCTTCTGTAAGTATAAATGATGATGCCCAGAGCAGCTACTCCTTGAGCGAGGACAGTGGCCGCAGCCGCACCCTGAATCCCCCAATCCAGTTGTAGGATAAAAAACAAGTCGAGCGCTATATTCAGAACGACAGAAACTGCCAAAAACCAAAGCGGAGTGACAGAATCCCCTATTGCACGCAGCAGAGATGCGTAGAAGTTATAGATAAAGGTGAAAACTATACCGCAGAAGATTATCCACAAGTAGCTGCGCATCATGCCGTATATGTCTTGCGGGACCTGCAACAGCCGGAGAATAGGGTCGAGCCAGATAAAAACGGCTACATTCAGTATCAATGTCACGATACCTATCAGTACAAACGAACTGAATATGCTACGACGCAGTGCTACATGGTTTCCGGCACCATAATGTAAAGAGAACACAGTGCCACTGCCCATCGCCAGTCCCAGCAAAACGGATATAAGGAAAACCATCAATGTGTATGCCGAACCGACCGCCGCCAACGCCCCTGCACCAATGCATTGGCCTACAATGAGCGTATCTGCAATGTTGTAGCATTGCTGCAAAAAAGACCCTACCATCATGGGTAGGGTAAAATGTAATAAAGTACCGGTTATGCCTCCTTGAGTGAGGTCTCCTTTCCGTAGCATCCTGCTTTTGTTTTTAAGAGTTTCATTTCCGGGTACAAAGATACAAAACCCTCCAACAAATCATCTGGACTCGACGAAGAAAGAGGCATGTAATAAAAAAAGCAGAGGGTTAACCTCTGCTCTCCATACTGTTTTTGTCAGGATTCAGAATCTTTACGACCTGACGAACATCTCTCTTGTCTGCATTACCGTAAAGGCCAATCTGTTGTCCGGGTACTGTTCCCTTTTCATGTTCTGCCTGGGACAATGCTACTTTCGGGTCAATATGCCCTGCTTTCTTATCTATATTCATACCTATTGAGTTTTTCTAAATTCTTATATGAGAACAAGATAAAAAAGCAAATTGTTCAGCAGTGTCACGAGATATTTAGTAATTCCACTTCAAATATCAGTGTGGAATACGCCGGAATGGGTCCACTGGTACGTGTACCGTATCCCATGGTGTAAGGGATATATACAGTCCAACGACTTCCGGGATGCATTCGTAGCAAGGCAATCTGCCAGCCCTCAATCACTTCATTCAGACGAAAAGCCTCCGGACAATTCCGTTTCCACGAATTATCGAACTCACGCCCATTAATAAGCGTGCCTTTATAATGCACAGATACTACACTGTTGAGACGTGGTGTCGGACCGTCTCTGCCTTCCTCCAATACCCGATAAAGTATGCCGCAAGGCAATTCCTTGATTCCTTCTGCCGTACGCAACTGCTCCAGAAACTGTTCGTTTTGCAATTTATATTCTTCTTTTCTACTCATATTGACTTTTTCAATACTTTACAATAATTTGTGCACTGCTTTCTTGCAGTTCCGCATATCCTTTTCCGTCAGCTCAGGATGCTTCTTAGTACCTCCCCTCTCAATGGTTTTCACAATCTTGAAACCACTCCATTTCAGAATCTCCCTGAAAGCTTTCACCACACCGTGCGTCTGATTATAGAGAATATTGAAAGGATAAGGGGTAGTACAAGTGCTTACCACAATCGCTTTCTTGCCCTTATGAAGCGGAAGGGGCATTCCCCAGGAGTTCTCCCCCATCATACCGTAAACCATACGGTCGAAAAGCACTTTCACTTCTCCCGGCATGTTTCCCCAATAGCAAGGGGCACCGATTATCACTGCATCGGCTTCTTTCATAGACTGCAACACTCTCTGTGCCCCATCCTCGGGCAGACAACACTTCAATGAACTGCGACACTTCATGCAACCGATGCAGGGATGTACCTGCAACTGTGGAACGTCTATATAAACTGTTCCAACTCCGCAGCCTTCAAGTTCCTGCTTCATCAGCTCCAACATTTTCGACATGTTGCCATGACGACGAGGACTACCGTTAAGAATCAATACCTTCATTGCATACTCTTAATTTTTCAGCAAAGGTCGGCATTTTCTACATAATAACCTTACTTCTTGTTCAGTTTTAGTTCTGTAATAAAAGCCACTATCAGTCCGATTCCACCAACACCCAGCACACAAGCCCCATAAATAAGGGAAACAGTCTCCCTATACATCCAGTCTCTGTCCGCAGTAAAGTAATTGGGAATCGTCGCATAGCAGATAAGATAACCCAGCAATAACCCAAGTCCCATACCAGCCAACAGACATCCTATTTTCAGGGCAGAGAACGAAAAGCTACTTCCACGTAATTTAGGCGTATCCATCTGAGGGAGTAGTCCCCGCTCGTCCATCTTCTCAATCAGCATGATTCTTTCCTTCTTACAAACAAACAGCTCAAACAATTTGTAAACTCCTAAAGTAATGATTGTCATCACCGCAGGCACCATAATAAAATCCATCATATTCGTTTCAATTTAAATTAGTAATTTCGTTTCTTTGTACCCTTTAGACGCGGCAGTTTACATGAGGTTACACTTTTCCGGAAAAATATTTTTTCTTCCGAAAATCTGTAACCAACCAAACAAACTTGCGTCTAACAGACAAAATGAAAGACGACGAGAGACATATCATCCAGCGCATCTTGAGGGGAGAGACTGCTCTTTACGAGCATTTTCTCAACACATACGGCCAGCAGGTATTCATCCTGGTGGCCCGTATCGTCTCCAACCAGGAAGATGCCGAAGAACTGACCCAAGATGTCTTCCTGAAAGCCTTCCAGCATCTCTCGTCTTTCAAGGGCACCAGTTCTTTTTCGACGTGGATTTATTCGATTGCATATAATACGGCCATCTCGAATGCACGGAAAAAGAAATTTGATACCTTTGTCATGGATGATACACTGCTTGCCAACATATCCGATACACAAGTAGATGAAGCCTTAAATGATGAAGGGGAAGAGCAAATTGCCAAATTGAACAGAGCCATGGAGCAACTCGATTCCGAGGAACAGGCACTGATAAGCCTGTTCTATTATGAAGAAAAAACATTGAATGAGGTCGCTCTCATCCTGGGACTGACGGAAAGCAACGCAAAAGTGAAGCTACACCGTATACGTAAAAAGATTTATGTGTTGATGAAACAAGAAAAAGTATGAACGAAGAACTAAAAGATAGAGGATTGAAAAAGGCGGTAAGAGAACAGACTACTTTCCGCCTGCCGTCCAATTTTACCTACCGCACCATGCAGAAGGTAGAAGAAGCCATACGTCTGCGCGAGAAGAAATCAGAAAGAAGAATTCTGCTTGCAACTATTGCCGCTGCTATCTTCTTGATAGGTGTCAGTGGGACAGGATTGGTTCTGTACTTCGGAGACAGCATCCGGGAAGCCTTTACGCCCACCACCCTCCCACAGTCAGAAAGTATCCAGATTCCTTGCTTTTATCTCCTACTGATTCTGACCATTCCGCTTTTCATCCTGTTTGACCGGTGGATGAGAAAACTGTATTTCAAACATCACACTCCTAAGCTTCCAGAGTTCTGAACGAAAAACGGGGATGTCTTTTAGTGGAAGACATCCCCGTTTCAGTTTATATCAATTCATTTAGTCCAGTTTATGAATCACCAGTCCCGAACGCAACTTCGGCTCAAACCAAGTTGTCTTGGGAGGCATGATGTTGCCCGTATCGGCGATGTCCATCAGCTGCTTCATGGAAACGGGATAGAGGGCCAATGCCACTTTCATCTCACCACTGTCCACCCGCTTCTTCAACTCTCCCAGACCACGGATGCCGCCTACAAAGTCAATACGCTTGTCGGAACGGAGGTCTTTGATGCCGAGCACTTCATCCAGTATCAGATTGGAGGAGATGGTTACATCCAGTACTCCAATGGGGTCGTTATCATTATAAGTACCCGGTTTGGCAGTAAGGCTGTACCACTTTCCGTTCAAATAGAGGGAGAAGTTATGCAGTTCGGACGGCTTATAGATGTCCTCACCTTTCTCCTCCACGATGAAATTCTTGCCCACAGCAGCCAGAAACTCTTCGGGAGTCATGCCGTTCAAGTCCTTCACCACCCGGTTATAGTCAATAATAGTCAACTGGTTGGCAGGGAAGCACACAGCCATGAAATAGTTGTACTCTTCGTCACCACGGTGATTGGGGTTTTGCTTGGCCTTCTCCGCACCCACCAAAGCGGCAGCGGCGCTGCGATGATGCCCATCGGCAATGTAGAGGGCGGGCATTTGGGCAAACTCTTGGGTAATGGCATCAATGTCCTCCTGCTTGTCTATAATCCAGAAGGTATGGCCGAAACCGTCACCCGGAGCGATAAAGTCGTATACCGGTTTCCCCGCTGTATAACGGGAAATGACGGCATCCAGTGCAACGTTATCGGGATAGGCAAAGAATACGGGCTCAATGTTGGCATTGTTCACGCGGACATGCTTCATACGGTCCTCCTCTTTATCACGACGAGTCAACTCGTGCTTCTTGATAACGCCGTTCATATAATCGGGAACATAGGCACCGACAACAAGACCGTACTGTGTCTTGCCATTCATGGTCTGGGCATAGACGTAATAGTTTTCTTTATCGTCCTGCACCAGCCAGCCTTTCTCCTGGAACATACGGAAGTTCTCTGCAGCTTTCTGATAAACACGTTCGTCATGCTCATCCGTACCGACGGGAAAATCTATTTCCGGCTTGATAATATGATATAGGGATTTTTCATTACCTTCCGCTTCTATGCGGGCTTCCTCTGAATTGAGTACATCATACGGGCGGGAAGCTACTTGTTCTACTAAGTCTTGGGGAGGACGGACTCCTTTGAAAGGTTTAATGATTGCCATGGTAATTAGATGTTTTAATGGAATACTTAGGCGCAGATTACACGGAACTGTACGGAAAATAAAAACTCCGTGAAATCCGCGTAATCCGCGCCTACTAAAAATATTACTTGTTTACGCGGAACTTCTCGCAACCGTCTTTCAGGAAGCCTACAATCTGCTTGGCAGCGGCAATACCTGCGTTGATATTGGCTTCGGCAGTCTGGGCACCCATCTTTTTCGGTGTAGAGAAATAACGTCCGGCAAACTTGGCTGCAAATGTTTCATTGGCAGCAGGCATAATGTCGGTCATGTATTTCAAGTCGGTACGCTCTTCCATCAGCTG
This sequence comes from Bacteroides sp. A1C1, assembly GCF_004328515.1. Taxonomy (NCBI): domain Bacteria; kingdom Pseudomonadati; phylum Bacteroidota; class Bacteroidia; order Bacteroidales; family Bacteroidaceae; genus Bacteroides; species Bacteroides sp. A1C1. Next base: position 3,930,101 of record NZ_CP036491.1, on the reverse strand, counting down.
GATAAGCTCGGCTTCATTGATGACTTCCTTACGGGCTGTGTTCACCAGCAGTCCACCTTTCGGCATCTTGTTCACCAATGCATAATTGATGGAATTCTTCGTTTCGGCAGTTGCAGGAATATGCAGGGAAACGACATCGCAAGTAGAGTAAAGCTCTTCGGCAGAACCCACAGCCTTCACTCCATCCTTCTCGATTACTTCTTTCGGGCAGAAAGCGTCGAACGCATAAATCTCCATACCGAAGCCTTTGGCAATACGGGCTACGTTGCGCCCCACGTTACCATAAGCGTGGATACCCAGTTTCTTGCCCATCAGTTCAGTACCGGAAGTACCGTTATACATATTACGGACAGCCATCACCATCAAGCCGAAAGCCAACTCGGCCACAGCATTGGAGTTCTGTCCCGGAGTATTCATTACACATACATTGTGGGCAGTAGCTGCTTCCAGGTCCACATTGTCATAACCGGCACCGGCACGCACCACAATCTTCAGTTCCTTGGCGGCATCCAGCACTTCAGCATCAATGATGTCACTGCGGATAATGATAGCGTTTGCATCTTTCACAGCCTCCAGCAGCTTGGCTTTTTCACCATATTTCTCCAGCAGCACGAGTTCGTAACCTGCTGCTTCTATTTCTTTACGGATACCGTCTACTGCCACTTTGGCAAACGGTTTGTCTGTTGCAACTAATACTTTCATAATTTCATGATATTAAAAAGACTCACCACAGATGACACAGATTATCACAGAGTTTAATCATAAAAACAATCTGTGCAAATCTGCGTAATCTGTGGTGAAAAACAATATTATTAATGAAGTTTCTCAAATTCCTGCATGCAGTCAATCAAAGCCTGCACGCTTTCCTTCGGCATGGCATTATAGCAGGATGCACGGAATCCACCTACAGAACGGTGTCCCTTGATACCTACCATACCTCTTTCGGTAGCGAACTTCAGGAAGTCAGCTTCCAATTCCTTGTATTCGGGAGCCATCACAAAGCAGATGTTCATGCGTGAACGGTCTTCTTTGGCAGCCGTACCCACAAACATTTTGTTACGGTCAATTTCAGCATACAGCATATCGGCCTTTTCGATGGCACGGCGTTCCATTTCCTTCACGCCACCCTCTGCCTTAATCCAGCGCAATGTCTGCAGGGCTGCATAGATGGGGACAACGGGAGGAGTATTGAACATAGAGCCGCTATCCACATGCGTCTGATAGTTCAGCATGGTCGGGATATAGCGGGATACCTTACCCAGCGCGTCATTCTTCACGATGACGAATGTAACACCGGAAGGAGCCAGATTCTTCTGCGCACCACCATAGATACAGATATATTTGGATACGTCGATGGGACGGGAGAAAATATCAGAAGACATATCGGCCACCATCGGAACGTTTACGTCCAAATCCTCTTTCAGTTCCGTACCGTAGATTGTATTGTTGGTAGTGATGTGGAAATAGTCTGCATCAGCAGGCACTGTATAGTCCTTCGGAATATAAGTATAAGTAGATTCAGCGGAAGAAGCGACTTCAACTACTTCACCGAATGCCTTAGCTTCTTTCATGGCTTTTTTGGCCCATACACCCGTATTCAGGTAAGCAGCTTTCTTTTCAAGGAAGTTGAAGGGTACCATGCAGAATTCCAAACTGGCACCACCGCCCAAGAACAGTACCGAATATCCTTCGGGGATATTGAGCAATTCTTTGAATAATGCCACAGCTTCGTCCACAACGGGTTGGAAGTCTTTGGCACGGTGGCTGATTTCCATCAGTGAGAGGCCTGAGCCATTGAAATCAAGAATAGCCTGTGCCGTATTCTCAATCACCTCACGAGGAAGGATAGAAGGTCCTGCATTGAAATTATGCTTTTTCATTTGAAGTTTGTTTTGGTTATACAATTTCGTTCATTAATGTCTTTCGACTTTGCGAAATTACGGAAATATTTCTTCAAAACAAACCTTTCCTGATGAAATTCTATTTTTAAGCCGTATTTAGCTTACTTTTTAATGGTTTATACAAGATATATGCACCATTTTGTTATCTTTACTTATCAAGGATAATACTTTTAGAGAAACTAAAAGCAAGGCGGTTTCATTACTTCATATTCAAAAGAATAAGCGCAAATAAAATGAATATTTATAAGATAAATCATTTTGCTTCCTCGATAACAGTTTTCATTCCCTTGATTTTTTCACCGCGTACCAGCGTCAACAATTGTTTCATTTTACTGCGGCGCACGGCTACAAAGGCATAGTGTTCCTTTACATCCACCTGCCCGACATCTTCACGCGCCATTCCTCCTTTTTTATACAAGAAGCCGACAATATCTATCTTGTTCAACTTATCCTTTTTCCCTTTACCTATATATAAGGTAGCCCATCGGGGCTTGGCCGGTTTGGGAAGCGTCTCCGGAAACTCGTACGTTTCGATGTCTTCAGAAATGTACTCGGGTACCCGCTCCTCGGCATGCAGAACAAGATATGCATTTCCCGATGCCTCCCAACGGGCGGTACGTCCATTACGGTGTGTATAGGCTTCCTCGTTTACGGGAGGATGGTAATGCACCACATTCTCAATACCCGGAATATCCAGTCCGCGGGCGGCAAGGTCTGTAGATATCAGTACGGCGCAACTGCCATTGCGGAACTTGTAAAGCGCACGTTCGCGGTCGGGCTGCTCCATACCGCCATGGAACATGTCGCAAGGGAACTTCCTGGCTTGCAGGTACCCGGCAACACGCTCCACGCTTTCACGATAATTGCAGAATACCAAAGTGGAATGATAGCCGAGGGTACAAAGCAGGTTATAGAGGGTTTCCAGTTTGTCCTTCTCCGGAGAAACGACCTTATGCAGCCGCAGACGCGGAGCAAGGGCTTCCGGAGCAAGAAAATCAAGCTTCATGAGCCGGGAGCCGGAAGACGGGGAATCACCTCCTACTCCGGCAAATTGCGGTATTTCCTCTGCATCGGTGGCCGAGAGAAGCACACGCTTTTTCAGTGAGGGAAGCTGCCCGATAACCTCTGCCATCTCGTCATGGAAACCGAACTCAAGACACTTGTCGAATTCATCTATCACCAGAGTGACGACAGTGGCGGCATTGAAATTCTCTTTCCTCAAATGGTCGCTCATACGTCCCGGAGTACCGATAATGACGGCGGGATGAATGCCTTTCATTGTCCGGTGTTCTTCCATAGCAGGGCGTCCGCCATAGCAGCTCATAGCCTTGAAAGGAGTTCCCATAGACTTGAACACAGTTTCTATCTGCAAAGCCAATTCGCGTGAAGGTACTAGTACAAGAGCCTGCACACCTTGTATATCCGCTTTCAAGGTCTGTACCAGCGGAAGGAGAAAAGCCAGTGTCTTACCCGAACCGGTAGGCGAAAGAAGCACTAAATCTTGGGCTGATTGATAGGCTTCCTTAGCAGCCTCCTGCATCGGAGTAAGTTCTTGTATCTTCAAATTATGAAGTATATCCGAAAGTTCCATGAATATCTCTTTTTTTAATCAATATGCAAAGATACGGATAAGAAGTCAGTTTCCATCAAAACGAAAACAGCTTTTAAGAAAGCTACCTAAATCATGACATGCCCGTCATACTAAAAGGGGAGACTCTCCTTATAGTTTCTGAAGCTTTTACCAAGCCCAATCGTCAGCACTATAAGTAGCTTCTACAGTCTTCTCTATCTCATTAGGCAGGTTACAGAAGAAGTCGATACCAGTTTCGTACTCCAAATTTTTAATAGAAACGGCATAAACCATAAATTCATCTTTTCCAGGTTTTTCTGGCAATAATTCAGAATGAGGGACTAAAAAAGCGATAGTATGATAAACCCCTGCCTTCTCGCTCAACAGAGCCATGTAATAATAGCTGGGACAAATGAGTCCGCCAAGTGTCAGCCCGTCGGCATTGGTGGTGGGATAAAGCCCGTCATTGGCTTTCTTCACACCTGTGAAATTGGTAAGCAAACGGTCAGTAGTACCACCTTTCACGACATAAAGTTTGTCGTATGTGCCATTGATGGTGGAACGTCCCCAAGTCTGCACCTGCTTCTCAAGAGCCGCCCAATACTTTTGATTGAAACTCCCTATCTGTGGCGAGATATTACTGTAGTAGAAGGTCTGCTTATTGGCACTTTTACTGTACACACGGTCTTCGCTGGCACAAAGATGCCCCTTGTCGTACCCATCGCTCTTATGCATGGATTCAGTCACCTCCACGCTGTTGTCAATATTGGGGTCGTCTTGATTCCACTCGTTGGCACGCTTCACGTTGTCTTGCGCAGTAATCGGGTCGAAACTGAATGCCACCCAAGCCGAATGCTTCTTGGAAGCGATGTATTCCAAAGAGAAATTGAGTACCTGCCCGGCACCTTCCTCATCAGACACGCCTGCATAGTATTCAATATATTGATTGGTTGCATTGAGAGCTGGGATTTCAAGATTGTCTGCTTTATTGTTATCAGCAATATTGGCATTTTTCACATCTATATCCTCAGAAGCCACATACTCTATGCCCACTTCATTACCGTGAATATAGGCCACGCGGAGCTTGCCCATCTGATAATGATTGTAGCGGTTGAAACGCACCCAATAGCACGTAGAGGGTTTCACCTCAACGCTTTCGCTGAAAGCATCGGCAGACGGAACAACAGTAAGCCCTTCCAGCGACTCACTATTAACAGGAGCAAATGCGTAATTACGCCCGGTAAAAGCTTTGGACTGGATATAGAAAGGGGTGCCGATAGCCTTGGGCTTATACACGTTGAAACCATTGTCGCTCGACTCATAGCCCTTCATCACGTAAGTATCCGAACCCTGCTCGGTAGGTATTATCTCGGGAATGAGCGAAGCCTCTGAAGAATCATCACATCCAGCCAGCCAAATTCCGACCAGCAAAAGAAATAAGTAAGACAGTTTTTTCATCTATGTTTCTAAATTTGATTTTACGATACTAAGAATGCAAATGTGGTAATGGACAGTAAAGTCCATTACCACATTGTCTATTGCACAACCTCAGGAATTATTCCTTCACCACAAAGTTACTCATGTAGAATGTAGGAGCAAATCCAGGATCAGTATTACTTGCATAACGGAATGCCACATATACTTTCTTGCCCACATAGTCAGCCATGGAAGTACGCATTTCGATCTCTTTAGAGCTTGTAGGCCACTCGAACGACAACGGATCACTCCAAGCCGCTCCCTGCAATGCTGCAATCTTCTCTTCCTCAGTAGCAGTAGAAGCCGCAGGGATATAATTTTCGGACACATGTACAGACACTGCGTTCTCAATTTTGCCTCCATACAAATAGTCTGCCGAAGCAGTGAATACCATCTGTGGGGCAATAGCTTCGGTAAGATCTACCTCACCGGTTACAAGCCATGCCTCCGTATCGCGGTTACGCTGATAATAACCGCTTGCCTTGATACGGGTATAACCTGCACCTGCACTCCATACATAATTCATGCCATCAAGCTTCACATTCACAATCTGGGCATCGTTATGAAGTTCACCAGCAAAGTCATTGCTATAATACTCTTTTGCTTCCATCCATTTGCCGTCAGTCTTCAGGAATGCCATTTCAGCAGTTTCCGTTTCGGTATTCTTCTTCACCCATGCAGTGCCATCGAAGCCATATTCATCGGCCATCACATCATACTCCTTATTTCCGAAATAAACTACTGCCTTGACATCCCCGCTCTGTGCGTAAGGGAATGCATTCTTCAGATAAACGGGCAATACGGCATCAGCATCGCTCAAATAGTCCGAACCGGTAGAAACATAATCGGCAGGTTGCATCACACGGATACCGATACTTGCGCTTTCTTCGTAGGCAGTCCAAGCCGAACCGTCATACTGGTAGAGAGCAGAAGCATTTGGCTTCACGTCTGATGCACGGGTAACGGCACGAGCAGGCATTTCAGCTTCTGATTCAGGAATCTCCTTATAAATATCCACACCCTCATAATACCCTGATACGGTACTTGTAAGTGACATATTCTTAAACTCTACAGTAGGCGCACACTCTGTAGTACTCTTATAACGGAAAGCAATGGCTATCTTCTTGCCCTCGTAAGCACTCAGGTCAATATCACCGGAATTTACATAATTCCAATTCTTGCCTTCCGGCCATTGAGGTACATTCAGAGTCTTCCATTCAGCAGTAGCCACATCATCCACATAATCTTCCGAAGCCAGCAATTCAATAAAATCAGCACGATTGTTACCATTCAAGAAATTAATGGCAATATCTACCTTAAGAAGAGGAGCCTTCGCTTTTGCTAAATCTATAATAGGAGAAACCACCCATGCTTCCGATTCAAAATCGCTATCTCCTACATGAGCACTACCCTTCCAACCATATTTACCATCCACCTTCCATACATTAGTTAACGTGCCGGTAAGTTTCACATTTTGAGTAGTGAAACCGCCCTCGTTTCCATTGAACGACTCATTCATATAAATGCCCAACGTAGCATTCGGATAAGAACCGTATGAATAAGAGTTTCCTTTTTCATAGAAATTCAGCTTGATGATTTTGTCCTTTTCCACATTTTTTACATCAAATGCCTTACGGTCATAGTTGTAAGCAAAGCTCCAATCCCCACCCTCGGGTATGGAAGTACCGATGTTGAAACTGTTAAACGTACCACTCTGATAGATGAACTTGCCATCCGGACGTTGCATAGTGAAACCTTTTTCCGTAGGAGTAAGTGTCATGATATGATTGGACACATCGCTGGTGATGAAACCATCCGCAATCTCTACCGGTTCACCCTCCATATAACCATACGTCTTATCCGGGTCTTTGAACTGACCGAAAGGAATCCAAGTATTGTCCTTCGTCGGAGCCACAATGACATAATTACCTCCTTCGGCATCAATAGAAGTTACTTTCTGGTATACCATTTTCACTGCACCGCCGCCTGTACTGGGCTCGGTCTCCGACCAAGCGTAATTCACTTGGCACACATCTCCCGTCTTCGGGTTCTTGATACCTTCCTTCAACAAAGCAGGAAGCTTCTTCAACGTAGAAGGGGTGAGATATTTCACTACCATGCTTTCCCCCCATACTGTAGCGTAATTGTCAGAAGTAAGATCGAAAGTCTGAGCTTCGTTTATCTTCGAGAGATATTCAGGTTGCTCCTTGCCGATATTGTACTGCACCAGCACCTTGGAACCATCTGACAGATATGCGTAGAGCGAATCGACAAATGCAGGCAGATAATCTTCAGGAGCTACCATATCAGTAAACATCTTGGTTTTACCCAGCTGGTTCAATGCCGTAAGATAAGTCTGCCCCTCGGGATCCTTGGCAAGAGCTATCCCTTGGTTCTTCGGCATAGAAGCTATTTTGCCATAATGGGCATCAGCCAATACGAGGGTATCGGTACTGACATCCGTGATGGTTTCTTTTTCATCAAATCCGGGGAAATTATCCTCGTTATAATCGCAGGCCCCAAGTGCAAACAGCGAAGCCAATGCGGTTCCTAATAATATATGTTTTTTCATAAATATGTTCGCTTAGAAATTCAACTTCAATCTTACAGTATAAGTACGTCCCCAACCATAGATAACACGTGTGGCCATCTCCCAGTCATGGTTACTTCCATCGCGTGCATCGGCTATGTACTCTTGGTTGAACAAGTTGTTCACATTGCCGCTCAGTGTAGCACGAATCTTACCGAAGTCAAAGGTATATCCTGCACTTACATCAAATGTGCTCCATGAAGGAATCTCCCAAGGTTTTTCCACCACGTAAGCCTCTTTTTGAGTGGCTTGGCTCGCATCAATGTCATAATCGGCATAATTGCGTGCAAAGAAGTTCCAGTCTGCATTAAGACGCAAGCCTTTCATTGGGCGGAATGTCACTCCCAAAGCAGCTGTAGTCTGAGCAGAACCGCCCACCTGTACATTATCCATTTCAATGGTATACTTGTACTGATCTACATTACTCATATCTGTCACCACTTCACCACGGCTATTCGCCATAATCTGGCCTTCAGTATTCATCATGAAGCCTTTCGCTGTCCCATTCCAGCGCCAGTCTCCCCAAGAGAACATACCGTTAACTTCCATCCAGCGGAAAGGCTTGGCAATAAAGTCAAGCTCTATACCCATGTGGTTAGCCTGCGCACCGGTCATGTTCATTGTCCAACGCTGGGAAGCCCCGTTTACGTCTTCATAGGATCCGGTATCATATAAAGCCTTGTCTTTCCACATAGTATAATAGGCGTTTACATTGGCTGAAAAATACTGGCTACGATATCCATAACCTAATTCGAAAGAGTAAACTTTCTCATTCTTAGCATCGGGATTACGCTCATGTGAACTCTGAGAATTGATGAAGGTATTATCAAAAATAGGAGCACGGCTGATAAATCCGGTATTGAAGAATACGTTATTGTAATCATCAAGGTTGTAATTCAAACCAGCTTTCACATTGCCTCCCAAATAATGCTTCTTCGAAGACAGCTGTTTGTCACCACTATAATAAAAACGGTCTTTACGCCAATAACTGGTATTTGTAAGACCACCTGAAACAAATGCACTCACTTTATCTTTATTATACTCCAATTGGGCAAAACCACCTTCGTACATCACAAAACCGTCGTAGTCACGACGAATCACATCTCCTACTCCCAACTTCTGGTTTACCCAGGAGGTGACTCCACCATTCACACTATTCTCAGCCAATACACTCTTACGGTTATAAGAGTCTACATAATACTGCCCTCCAAAAAGATCGGTAATGACATTCTTGTGCAAACCTTTATAATAGCGGAAGTCAATACCACCATAGAAATCAAAGTAATCACCAAACTTAGTGGTATAAGTAGAAATTAATCCTGTCCAGAAATGGTCGTTCGAGGCTTTGTTCATAATCATCAGCGAACCTTTATAACCGGGCATTCCACTCACATTCACCGGATTAGTATAGTTATCTGCATTAAGCTTATCCACAGCATCATAATCAAAAGTACCATCAGGACAACGGAACTGAGTGTTCACCGTACCATCACTGGCCGTACCGTACCAAGAGCTGGTGTACCCCGTTACCCCCGTACCACTATAGCCCGCACCAGTACCGATAGACATATAAGCTGCTGTACTGAGGCTTGACTTATGGTTGATTTGCCACAAATGATTAAGAGACATCTGGGGCTTATGGTATTCGTTACGTGAAGAGTTCATCACTTGTCCATTGCGATAACCGAAAGTAGAATTGTAACGATAGGGACTTTCCTCACCCATCCATTGTTTTACACGCTGATACTCCTTGATATTCAAACCATTTGCCATATTACGCTGATTATGCCACTGAGGTGCTCCAAAAGCTGTAAATGAAAGTTGATGGTTGTCATTGATACGTTTTGCAATACTCATGAACCAAGTGTAGGCCTCGGATTCCGTACCTTGAATATAACCGTCGCGTTTATCTCTGGCACCCAATAAAGTAAAGGCCCAACCATCTTTTGTCAGACCGGAAGAGACACTGAACATCACTTTACTGTAGCCGTCATTACCCATGCCGTAAGAGATGAAGCCGCCTTTCTTGGCATCAGTAGTCTTGGTTATAATGTTTTGTGAGCCACCTACTGAAGGAGTTGACACCTTGCTGGCACCAAGTCCACGTTGTACCTGAATACTGCTGGCCACATCAATCAAACCACCCCAGTTACTCATGTATACTTTCTGGTTTTCCATTCCGTTCATGGGTACACCGTTAATCATCATAGCCACATATTCTGACTTAAAACCACGAATCTTTATGTTGGAATCACCAAAGCCACCTCCCTCATTAGAAGCATAAACACCCGGAGTAGATTTCAAGATTTGCGGTAACTCCTGAGAACCTATCTTATCTTCAATAAATACGGGGTCGACAGTAGATACTGCAACCGGAGTCTTGCGTGCCACAGCAATAGACGATGTAATCACTACGTCCTTCAGCATCACAGCATCCGGTTCCATTGGGATAGCACCCAAATCCACAGAAGCGCCCTTCTGCGTAATCTTCTTCTTCTGGTCTTTATAACCCACGTACTTGAATAGTAATGTCGCATTCGAAGCAACGCTTTGCTTGAAATAGCCATCAATGTCGGTCACCGATCCTTGTGTAGTACCTTCCACCATGACGGCGGCACCCACTAACGGTTCACCTGTTTCTGAATCAACAAGTTGACCTCTCACTGTAGTCTGAGCAAATGCAGCGGCACTAAATACCGACAACACTGCAACCAACAGGAATTGAATTAGATGTTTTCTCATAATTCTGTTTTTTGTTAATAGATAGTATTAATTAAACATTAATTTATGTTTTAAGTCGCAAATATAACTAATAAAAACGAGATTAATGTTATATTTATGTTACATTTTTTGAAGGTAGAAAGGCTTTTTTGAGATATTTTTAAACAAAAAAAGCCCTGCATTCTACAGCAGGGCTTTCGTATTGTCAACAAGTAAAAGAATATACTTTCAAATTCGCACCGAAATCAATCATTCATGAGCTTTCTATAACGTACACGGGTGGGTTCTTCTTTCCCAAGACGTTTCTGTTTATTTTCCTCATATTCTGAATAAGAACCTTCAAAGAAGAACACATTGGAGTCTCCTTCGAAAGCGAGGATATGCGTACAGATACGGTCAAGGAACCAACGGTCGTGACTGATGACCACAGCACATCCGGCAAAGTCCTCCAAACCTTCTTCGAGGGCACGGAGCGTATTCACGTCGATGTCATTGGTGGGCTCGTCCAGCAACAACACATTACCTTCCTCCTTCAGGCAGAGCGCCAGATGCAAGCGGTTGCGTTCACCACCGGAAAGCACCCCACAGAGCTTTTCCTGGTCGGCACCGGAGAAGTTAAAACGGGACAGATAGGCGCGTGCATTAATGTCGCGCCCTCCCATGCGAATCAGATCGTTTCCGCCGGAAATGACCTGATATACGCTCTTGTTGGGGTCGATATCCTTGTGCTGCTGGTCCACGTAGGCAACCTTTACGGTCTCCCCCACCTCGAATTCGCCTTTGTCTGCCTTTTCCAGTCCCATGATAAGACGGAAAAGCGTAGTCTTACCGGCACCGTTAGGGCCGATGATACCCACGATACCGTTGGGTGGAAGCATGAAGTTGAGGTCATCGAACAACAGTTTGTCACCGAACGCCTTTGCCACATGCTTGGCTTCAATCACCTTATTACCCAGACGGGGACCGTTCGGGATAAAGATTTCCAGCTTCTCTTCCTTCTCCTTCACATCCTCGTTCAGCAATTTGTCGTAGGAGTTCAGACGCGCCTTTCCCTTTGCCTGACGGGCCTTGGGAGCCATGCGCACCCACTCCAGCTCGCGTTCCAGCGTCTTGCGGCGCTTGCTGGCGGTCTTTTCCTCTTGCTCCATGCGCTTGGTCTTCTGTTCCAGCCAACTGGAGTAGTTACCTTTCCAGGGAATACCTTCGCCACGGTCCAGCTCAAGAATCCAGCCGGCAACGTGGTCGAGGAAGTAACGGTCGTGCGTTACGGCAATCACCGTACCCTCGTACTGCTGCAAGTGTTGTTCCAGCCAGTCGATGGATTCGGCATCAAGGTGGTTGGTGGGCTCGTCAAGAAGAAGCACGTCGGGCTTCTGCAACAATAGGCGGCAAAGGGCCACACGGCGGCGCTCACCACCGGAAAGATGTTCTACGGACTGGTCTTCGGGCGGACAACGGAGGGCGTCCATGGCGCGTTCCAGCTTGCTGTCAAGGTTCCAGGCATCGGTCGCGTCAATGATGTCCTGCAACTCGGCCTGGCGGGAGAAGAGCTTGTCCATCTTGTCCTGGTCCTCATAATATTCGGGCAAGCCAAACTTCTGATTGATTTCCTCGTATTCTGCCAGCGCGTCCACAATGGGCTGCACGCCTTCCATTACAATTTCCTTTACGGTCTTGGTGGGGTCGAGGTACGGTTCCTGGGCCAGATACCCCACAGAATATCCCGGCGAGAACACCACTTCGCCCTGATAGGACTTATCCAATCCGGCGATAATCTTCAGCAGGGTCGATTTACCCGAACCGTTCAGACCGATGATACCGATTTTTGCCCCGTAGAAGAACGAAAGGTAAATGTTCTTCAGTACCTGCTTGTTGTTCTGCTGAATGGTTTTATTCAGCCCAACCATAGAAAAGATAATCTTTTTATCGTCTACTGTTGCCATGTATTTAATGATTAATGTTCAGTGATAATGATTAATATCAAGGATTGATGGGGACAAAGATAAGAAAAAAGATGATATTATTTTGCAAATTTCAAAAAAGTATCTATCTTTGCACCCGCTTAACAGCAATGAAGGATTGAATCGCTAGCTCAGCAGGTAGAGCACAACACTTTTAATGTTGGGGTCTTGGGTTCGAGCCCCAAGCGGTTCACATAGAAACAAAGCCAGAAGGCGACAAAAAGAAAAAAGTCCTACAATATCAATGTATTGTGGGACTTTTTTTATGTTTCCATCTTACCTGAAAGTCCCAAAAGGGTACGAAAAGAAAAGTTGGACATCCAAACAGTGGTACAATTGGTACAGTGGGTACAGCGCCTCTTCTGCTTCACACACATGCGCTTATGTACATTACTTCATAACGCGTACATTATTTATATACATGCGTGTGTGAGATAGAAGAGACGCTGTACCCACTGTACCAACTGTACCCATAAACCTCACCTTTACGCCGCTCAAGTTCACCTTTACACGGCCCAACCTCACCTTTGCTTATGTCACTTCACCTCTTCCAGATAAAGCACACGGCTCGAATAGTCGTTCTGCTTGTGATAGTCCACCTTATGGTTGTAGGGAATCTCCAGCCCGTTTGCCATGAGGTAGGCACCACTGAAACTCTTTCCTTCGTAGTTCAAGGGAACATTATCTATACGGTTCAGTTCATGCACCCGGTATTGCTTGTCGGCACAGAGCCCTGCCATCTTCACACGCGGCAGGTGCTGGTTACAGAAATGTTCCGTCTTCCACCAATAGAAGACTGCCTTGTCCTTCTCCGGAGCCACGTACATCAGAGAAGCCACACCTTGCTTGTCATAAGGAGAGAGCAGGCGGTAAATGTCTCCCAACTGTACTACGGGACGAATGGTCTTGTACTCGGCAATGGCATTCTTGCAAAGAGCCTTTTCTTCTTCCGTCATATTTTTGGGCTGGATTTCCATACCCAAACGACCACTCATGGCAACGTCTATCCGATATTTCAGAGGGATGGTGCGGAACGTCTGATGATTGGGGGCAGCACTGATGTGCGATGCCATGGCTATGGCGGGGAAGAAATAGGAAGTTCCCCACTGCATATAGACACGTTGCAGGGCATCGGTATTGTCGCTCACCCAGAACTCGTCGAAGTAAGGCAGCACTCCGTAGTTGGCACGGCCACCGCCACTGGCACATGCCTGGATGGTAAGGTCGGGGTATTTGGCACGGATGCGCTGGCACACCTTCTCAAAGCCGCGATGATACTCTATATACATGTGGCTCTGATTTTCTTTGGTCAGGTATTGGGAACCGTGGTTCATGACAGCCATATTGGCATCCCATTTGATATAGTCTATCTCAGGATAAGAAGTCATCAGATTGTCAACAACACCGAACACGAAGTCCTGTACGGCAGGATTGGCAAGGTCGAGCACCACCTGCGTACCGCCGCGTCCCAGTACGAGGTCGCGTTCGGGAGCTTTGAGCACCCAATCCGGATGTTGTTCGTAAAGTTCGCTGGTGGTGTTTGCCATCTCCGGCTCAATCCAGATACCAAACTTGATGCCGTGCTTTTTGGCATCACTCAACAGCCCTTTGACACCGTCCGGAAGCTTGTTCTTGTCCACCACCCAGTCGCCGAGTGATGAACTGTCGTTCTTACGGGGATATTTGTCGCCAAACCAGCCATCGTCCATCACGAACAATTCGCCGCCCATGGAGGCGATGTCCGCCATCATTTGGTCCATACCCTGCTGGTTGATGTCGAAATACACGCCTTCCCAACTGTTCAATAAAATCTTACGGGGAGTAGTGCCGTGCGCCAACTTGTGCAGACGCGCCCAGCGGTGGAAGTTACGGCTGCTGCCACTCAATCCCTCGTTACTATAGGTCAGGGCAAGTTCGGGAGTGCGGAAAAGCTCGTCTTTCTTCAAGGAATAAGCAGAGTTCTCTTCGTTGATTCCGGCAAAGAAATGGTGATATTCATCATCATGCGTCTCGATGCGGAGTTTGTAGTTACCACTGTAACAGAGGGCTGCGCCAATCACGTTGCCCGTGTTCTCCTGCGGACGGCCGTCAAGGGAGAACATCACTTCCGCATGGTCGGTATGAGAATTTCGCACACCGTCCTTATTCTTGATAACCTTCATGCCCGGAGTGAGAGGTTCCTGCGTCAAAAAGCCCTCATTGGCCCAGGAACCGGAGAGATGGGAGAGCCACACATCACCGCGGCGGATGGGCAGATAGCCGGAGGCAAACTGATTGAGCACTACCGGCTTCTTCTCCTGATGAGAAATTTCAGTCCAGGATTCTATCACGTCGGCATCTTGCCAGGCTCGGTAGCAGACATTGACAAAAAAGGGATACACTTTGTCTTTCAGCGCCACGACAGTCGTCACGGCATTTCCTTCCTTCTCGGTAGTCACATTCAGCACTTCAAGCTGGAGGGTCATGTTACCGTCAGCATGCTTCACAGCGAGAGCCGTCTCCACGGGGGTATTCAATCCATATTCGGGATAGGCCGTGTGGCCTGCTTCTGCCGTGGCAATATTCAGCAAATCGGTTTCAGAAAGTCTGTTACCATAATACAAGTGTCTCAGTGTACCGCCTTCAGGAGCCGAAAGCACCAAAGAAGTTTTCGGAGTGGATACACATACGTTTTGAGCCAACAAACTGCCGGTCAGCAGCAGTGCTCCAAAAAGGAAATTTGTTCGTTTCTTAAAATTCATGCTTTTCTTGTTTAGATTCTATAATCATTTAGCTGTGGGCAAATGTAGACGTTTCCCCGAAGATAAAATAGTATCATTTTATCATATTCTTATACAAATTCTATTTCCGGCTGACAATTGTCCCGGTAGCCTGGTTGGCAGGCATCACCAGCACTTCTGCAATCTGGATATGCTCGGGGACGGCAGCGGCAAAATAAACCACTTCGGCTATATCGTCACCGGTCAGCGGACGTATACCTTTATACACATTGTCAGCCGCCTCCCGGTCGCCACGGAAACGGATGACAGAGAAATTGGTTTCCACCAGTCCGGGCTTGACGTTCGTCACGCGTACCGGAGTATCCACCAAGTCGATGCGGAGTCCGTCGGAAAGGGCCTTGACGGCGGCTTTGCAGGCACAGTACACACTGCCGCCCGGATAAGCGTAGTCTCCGGCAATAGACCCCATGTTGATGACATGACCGCGTCCGCGCTCCACCATGCCGGGAACTACGAGGCGGGTCATAGCGAGAAGCGCTTTCACGTCTGTATCAATTACCACATCCCATTCGTCGAGATTACCCTCGTGCTCCTTGTCTACTCCGATAACGAGTCCGGCATTGTTAATCAGTATGTCTATCGCTTTCCACTCCACCGGAAGGGATTCGAGGGCGGCACAAGCAGCCTGCCTATCGCGGACATCAAAAGGAAGCAGATACACATCGGCTCCGAATTTTTCTTCCAATTCTTTCTTTACAGCATTCAGTTTCTCCACATTACGGCCATTGAGTATAAGCCGGTAACCGTTCATGGCAAACTTGCGAGCACAGCCTTCCCCTATTCCGGAGGAGGCTCCGGTGATGAGTACAATTTTCTTTTCCATCGTGTAATAGTTTTTTATATCAATACTGTCAGCAAAGGTATTACTTATTATTTATTACAATCACATTTTTGAAAAGTCCTTTCTTCTTTTACAACCTCTTGCTTTATAAGTTTATCATCAATAAAAGTAAAAGCTGTTGTTATAATATACCATGTACCTTTGTTTAATTCTTCTTTATAGAAGAGTTTTTCTTTCTCTTGATTGTCTTGTGTATAGGATATTTCCTTATTAAAAGGCTTTCCATATCTTTTTATGAAAAGATTTTATCTATACCAATTTTATATTTTCAGAGCTGAATTTACTTATTCGACTGGATGTATAACATGATGTCAGGGCGATTGTTACCAATGTAGTCAGAATGATATTTTTTAGTTTCATATTACTATTTATTGTTCTTTTCAGGTAACGTTTGTGTACCAAGATAATTGTATGTCACTTCTTGTATGTTATAAGGGAAGACATTATAATAACCGTCTGTTTGTACAATTTCCATGTTCAAAGCTTTTTGACCGTATGCTTTACGGAGTGTTGACCACTCGAAATCGAATGAGGTTCCGGGACGCATCACCATGGTACGTTTATCAGGAAGTGATACTGGCTGTTGGAGGATGCGCACATATACATATAGGGTAGCTGTTGGTGGCAAGGTCGCCGAGGTCATTTTACGCATGGTATAGATGCCTTGGGCAATGTTTTTTTTGCAAGGCAGGGTGGTAAATGACGGAGCGTTAGTGAAATGAAAGGCACAAGTTCCCCATAAGCAATAACCTTGTTGGGATAATTCTCTGTTCTGCTTGGTTTCCACATCGACACACGTTAAGCCCGAAATCGGAAAATGCTGTTGATTAATGTCATACATTTGGAGTTCCGAGAAACATTTGATGCGGAACACTTTATTGAAATCTGCCTTTGCTACAGCTTGTTCCAGTTCTTTCCGGTATGTTGTACGGAGTTCTTCCAGTACAAACGGGTCATTGGCTGCTTCTGCATATTGTTTGGGAGCACGGAGAGAGGCATAGGTTTCAACTGATGTTGTGTCGATAGGTTTGCCGTAAAGCTTATGTGCGTAGGCGAACAAGATAGCTGGGGTAAGGTCAACAGCTCCATTCATAAGGGAAACATGATGTCCGGACATGATGTTTCCTTTGCTTAAAGCCATGTTTAGATATACGCCGATCTTGAAATCCCCTTGTTCGGCAAAGACTATTTGGGGCGTTTCCGGCTGTTGGTAAATGCCGAACTGTTGATAGAGTTCGGGCTGGTAAGTAGGTATGTCGGTAATGACGGCAGTCCGTCCGGTTGAGTTTTTCGGATCCAGACTGTCGAATTGATTATTAGCGTTTAGCTGCCTAATAAATAGATAGCCCGAAGGCAATGGTTCGCCAATACGGAGCGTGTCGCCTACTTTATAAGTACGACCGTCACAAGCATCAATGCTCTGTTGGGCTTGAAGGGGTTGGCATAACAAACAGACACTGCTTAACAATAAAGCGGTCAAATTCATTCTTTTCATACGTTTTTTTATGCTTAATTCTATAGTTCTCATATTAATAGATTCTTATAATAGTTGCAATGATAATTAGGATAATTGATGCTCGCTGAGGATTTTATGTTATTTAATAGAAACGGCATAAGAAACCACAACTGTTTTTACTCCGGCTTGCGGATATTTATTTTTGTAGTATTCAGAAAGGTCTTTATAAAGATAAGCTACATCGGGAGTTAAATCTACGTTTCTTGATTTAGCAGAACGACCCATAAACACATCAAATGAAAGATAATTCGTTTCATTTCCCTGTTCATCTGAAAAAGTCCATTTTCCATAACCAAACACATTTCCCTCTGGAGGAAGTAATTTGTAAGATTCTGGCATTTCTTCCGGAGCTTTGTTTTCGTTTTTTATAATACACGGTCCCAGTGTATTATTATCGTCTTTTATTGCAATACATCTTAGGAATTTGTCTTCGCTCCGCCAAAATATATAGTGAAAATCCAAAGGAATAAGAGATTCTTTTTCCAATTCTTCTTCAATAAGTTTTTGATTATTATCTGCATCTACTACATATTTGTATTTAGGAAGCTGTACATTCTCGTAGTATGATTTAGGGATAAAATGTAAAGGCAAATTTTCTGAATCTTTCCTATTTTTAGATATTATTTCAAGTAGTTCATATTCCGTCCATGCGGGATTTTCCATGCTATAATCCAAATAATTTGTTTCACTGATTTTTACCTTATATTCATATCCTTTCTCAAACTCAAATTTATCAATGACTCCAAGGCTCTCCCATTCTTGGGCATTTTCTTTCTTTACAGCATATACATCAGATAAATAATTAAATCCGTCTGACCAACAAACACCGGGTATCTTCTTTGATGCAATGGTTAGAGAATATTCCTTGTAGTCTGTCACTTTCTCACCCTCTTCATCTTTGTTATCACAGCCTATAAAGCCGAATATACAGAGGAATAATATCAGTATTTCTAATTTTTGTGTTTTCATATCTGTCAAATTTTACGATTCTGTATTTACTTTTATTTGCTCTATCCTTATTTTGTGTGCAAATATATAAAAAGTGCCATTCATAAGGCATTATGAACAGCACTTTTTATTGTTTTCCAGCAAGATAAAACGGTTATATCTTCATTCCCCTGCCTTTCCTTTGCGGCTGTATAGGTCGGTGTATGCTCTGCCGTAGCTTGTCGAATTGCTCTTTGAACCACTCGACAATGGGCTTTCGGTCAATGGCAAGAACCAGTCTCGTCCCGTCCGTGGGGTCTTTCACCCCGTCGGGGTATTCGATGAGACTGCGGTTTAGGTGGGTACATGTGGGGTCGGCGTTCTTCGGAATGATGAAACGCTCGATATGTGCGGTCGTTCCGCTGTCGCTGCCGTGCGCCTTTTCCATGTGTAAAACTACGAAACCCATATATCCTTCCTTTCTTTTTTGGCTTGTGAAACAATAAATCTAACTATCTTTGAGGGCGGCGAAATACCGTCCTCGACGGGGTGTGCAGAGGGGCTTGCCCCTTGCCCTATTGGAGAATTTTCAGCGATACGGAGTATTGCGGCTCGGAAGTAACAAACGATATATCAGCTGATTATCTACACTTTACCAAAAATTACTTTTTCGCTATGTGTTTATTTTAACTTCATAGGGATAATGAATTTTAGAGTAAAGCGAAAATTCCCGATAAATTATGTAACTTTGCACTCGCTTTTTTGAAAGCCCGAAATTCGTTTAATTCGTTTGGATAAAGTAAAAGACGCTTATGCAAAAGTCCGATTGCATCATCGGTGTGGAACATGTATCGAAATTCTTCGGAGACAAGGCCGTGCTGAATGATGTGAATTTGTCTGTCCGTAAGGGCGAGTTTGTAACAATACTGGGACCGTCCGGCTGCGGAAAGACAACACTGTTACGCCTCATTGCAGGCTTTCAGACAGCCTCGGAAGGAGTGATAACCATTGCCGGAAAGGACATCACACAGACACCGCCGCACAAGCGTCCGGTGAACACCGTGTTCCAGAAGTACGCCCTCTTCCCCCACCTCAACGTATTCAACAACATAGCCTTCGGGCTGAAGCTGAAGAAGCTGCCCGGTGCCACTATCGAGAAGAAAGTGAAACAAGCCCTGCGCATGGTGGGCATGACAGACTATGAGGACCGCGACGTGGACTCCCTCTCCGGCGGACAGCAACAGCGCGTAGCCATCGCCCGAGCTATCGTCAACGAACCCGAAGTACTGCTGCTGGACGAGCCTCTCGCTGCCTTGGACCTCAAAATGCGCAAAGACATGCAGATGGAACTGAAGGAAATGCACCAGAAGCTGGGTATCACCTTCGTATACGTGACCCACGACCAGGAAGAGGCACTCACCCTGAGCGACACCATCGTTGTGATGAGCGAAGGACGCATCCAGCAGATAGGTGTGCCGACCGACATCTACAACGAGCCCATCAACTCCTTTGTAGCCGACTTCATCGGCGAAAGCAACATCTTGAACGGAGTCATGATAAAAGATAAGGCCGTTACCTTCTGCGGGCACGAATTTGAATGCGTAGACACGGGATTTGGTGAACAGATGCAGGTGGACGTAGTAATTCGCCCCGAAGACATCTACATCTTCGATGTATCCGACGCCGCACAGCTGACGGGCACCGTAACCAGCTGTATCTTCAAAGGCGTACACTATGAAATGCTGGTGCAAACGCGCGAAGGCTACGAGCTGATGGTGCAGGACTACCATGCCTTCGAGGCAGGACGCGAAGTCGGTCTGCTGGTAAAACCCTTCGACATCCATGTGATGAAGAAAGAACGCACCTGCAACACCTTCGAAGGAAAACTGGTGGACAAAACGCACGTAGAATGCCTGGGCTGTAACTTCGAATGCCTGCCCGTGCAAGGCATCGAACCGGGCAGCAGCGTGCAAGTGGAAGTGGACTTCCAGGACGTCATCCTCGAAGACAACGAAGAGGACGGCCGTCTGACGGGTGAAGTGAAATTCATCCTCTACAAAGGAAACCATTACCACCTGACCGTGTTTACAGACTGGGACGAAGACATCTTTGTCGACACCAACGACGTGTGGGACGACGGCGACCGTGTAGGTATCATCATCGCACCCGAAAACGTGAGAATAAGGAATAAAGAATAGGGATTAGGGATTAAGGGTTAGCTATTATAAATTCTTTATCCTCCACCCTTAATCCCTAATCCCTAATCCTTAATCCCTAATCCCTTAATCCTTAATAAAGATGATAACTTTCTTTATGCGTCGGCGCAACTGGACGGTACCCTACGCGCTATTTCTGCTTGTATTTGTTATAGTACCGCTGCTGCTCATCGTGCTCTACGCCTTTACGGACGACGGAGGAGCGTTCACGCTTGCCAACTTCCGCAAGTTCATGATGCACCCCGAAGCGATGAACACGTTTGTCTACTCCATCGGAATAGCCGTTATCACTACGCTGATCTGCCTGCTGCTGGGCTATCCGGCGGCGTATATCCTGAGTCAGAAGCAATTCAACGCCTCGCGCACCATGGTGGTACTGTTCATCCTGCCCATGTGGGTGAACATCTTGATACGTACGCTTGCCACAGTAGCGCTGTTCGACTTCCTGAACCTGCCGCTGGGTGAAGGCGCACTTGTGTTCGGTATGGTCTACAACTTCCTGCCGTTCATGATATACCCCATTTACAACACCCTTCAGAAGATGGACCACAATTTGATTGAGGCTGCGCAAGACTTGGGAGCCTCCCCCACGCACGTATTCGGCAAGGTGATTCTACCGCTGTCCATGCCGGGTGTGATGAGTGGTATAGTAATGGTGTTTATGCCTACGGTATCCACCTTCGCCATCGCCGAGCTGCTGACGATGAACAACATCAAGCTTTTCGGTACCACGGTACAAGAGAATATTTACAATGGAATGTGGAACTACGGTGCCGCCCTCTCGCTCATCATGCTGCTGCTGATAGGCATCACCGTCCTCTTCACCAACGAGGAAGACGGCGCATCGAATGAAAGCGGAGGTATGATATGATGACACGAATCTTGACCCGCGGCTACTTGTGGCTGCTGTTGGCGTTGCTCTATTCGCCTATCCTGATAATCATGATATTCTCCTTCACCGAAGCAAAGGTGCTGGGCAACTGGACGGGGTTCTCCACCAAGCTGTACAGCTCGCTGTTCACGGGCGGGATGCACCACTCGTTGATGAACGCTATCTGGAACACATTCGCCATTGCCCTGCTTGCCGCCACCGCCAGCACGGCACTGGGCAGCATTGCAGCCATCGGCATCTTCAACCTGCGCTCGCGCACACGGCAGGTAATGAACTTCGCCAATGCCATCCCGATGATGAATGCAGACATTATCACCGGTGTGTCGCTGTTCCTGCTGTTCGTCAGCTTCGGCATATCGCAAGGATTTACCACAGTGGTACTGGCACACATCACCTTCTGCACACCCTACGTGGTGCTCAGCGTAATGCCCCGGCTCAAGAAGATGAACCAGAATGTCTACGAGGCGGCACTCGACCTGGGCGCCACGCCGTTCCAGGCATTGTGCAAGGTGATTCTTCCGGAGATATTTCCGGGTATGATAAGCGGCTTCATCCTTGCCTTCACGCTCTCCATCGACGACTTTGCCGTGACCATCTTCACCATTGGCAACCAGGGGCTGGAAACGCTCTCCACCTACATCTACGCCGATGCGCGCAAGGGTGGACTGACGCCGGAACTGCGGCCACTCTCCACCATCATCTTCGTGACGGTGCTGGTGTTGCTGATTGTAATCAACAAGCGGGCCGAACGGACAAAAAACGATTGATGTGAGTGATGAGTTATAAGTTATCAATTGTCAAAAACAAGATGATGAAAAGGATAATAAACATACTGATTCTACTGTGCTGTATCGCATCCCTCTCCTCTTGTGGAAACTCTACAGAAGAGCGCAGCCGTGTACTGAAGATATACAACTGGGCAGACTACATCGATGAAGATGTGCTTGCCGAATTTCCCGACTGGTACAAGCAGCAGACGGGCGAAGACCTCCGTATCATCTACCAGGTGTTCGATATCAACGAAATCATGCTCACCAAAATTGAGCGCGGGCACGAGGACTTCGACGTCGTATGCCCCTCGGAGTACATCATCGAACGTATGCTCCGCAAAGACCTCCTGCTACCCATCGACCGCAACTTCGGCCGCACACCGGACTACATCCCCAACGTGTCGCCCTACATCCGCCACGAGCTGAACAAGACCTCGCAACCTGAACGCCAGACCGAGGACTATGCCGTGCCCTATATGTGGGGCACCGCCGGCATCCTCTTCAACAAGAAGTTCATTACTCCCGAAGAGGCAAGCACGTGGAATATCCTCTGGACTCCCAAAAACCGTAGCAAGATACTGATGAAGGACAGCTACCGCGACGCCTACGGCACTGCCATCATTTACGCCCATGCCCGGGAACTTGCCGACAGCACCGTCACCGTAGAGCAACTGATGAACGACAACTCCCCGCAGGCCATCGCCCTTGCCGAGAAATACCTCAAGGAGATGAAACCCAACATCGCCGGCTGGGAAGCCGACTTCGGCAAGGAAATGATGACCAAGAACAAGGCGTGGATCAACTTCACCTGGAGCGGCGACGCCGTCTGGGCCATCGAGGAGGCCGATGCCGTGGGTGTGGAACTGGACTACACCGTCCCCCGCGAAGGCAGCAACATCTGGTATGACGGCTGGGTAATCCCCCGCTACGCCCGCAACGTGAAGGCAGCAAGCTATTTCATCAACTACCTCTGCCAGCCCTCCGTGGCGCTGCGCAACATGGATGCCATCGGTTACGTCAGCGCCGTCGCCACACCGGAAATCATGGAGGCGAAGACCGACACCACGCTTGACGTGCATTCCGACCTCAGCTACTTCTTCGGTCCCTTGTCCGGAGCCGACAGCCTACAGATAGACCCGGTCCAGTACCCCGACCGCCGCGTAGTGGAGCGCTGCGCCATGATACGCGACTTCGGCGACCGCACGGAACTGGTGCTCGAAATGTGGAGCCGCGTGAAAGGTGACAATCTCAATACGGGCATCGTACTGCTCATCTTCGCCGTCTTCGGTCTGCTCTTCATCTGGCTGGTATATACCAAGATACGAAAGTACAAGCAGAAACGCCGCCACCGCCTCCGCAGAAAGCGAAAAAGGAGATGATTAATACATTGTTTATCTAAAAAAACGTCAACGTGCAAGGAACTAAGAATTTGACACAAGGCCCCATCAACCGCCAGCTATTCACGCTGGCAATGCCCATCATGGCCACCTCATTCATCCAAATGGCCTACAGCCTGACAGACATGGCATGGGTAGGACGTCTGGGCAGTGAGTCCGTGGCTGCAGTAGGTGCGGTAGGCATACTGACGTGGATGTCCGGTTCCATCGCCTTGTTGAACAAGGTAGGTGCCGAAGTCAGCGTAGGCCAGTCCATCGGTGCACGCAGCGAAGAGGATGCACGCAGTTTTGCTTCACACAACATTACAATTGCCCTGCTCATCTCCGTCTGCTGGGGAGGACTGCTGTTTCTTTTCGCCCGCCCCATCCTGAACATCTTCGAACTGAAACAGCATATCACAGACGCCGCCGTGACCTATCTGCGCATCGTGTCGACGGGACTGCCGTTCGTCTTTCTCTCCGCTGCCTTCACGGGCATCTACAACGCGGCAGGACGTAGCAAGATTCCGTTCTACATCAGCGGGACGGGACTGATTATGAATATCCTCCTCGACCCTCTTTTCATCTTCGGCTTTGGCTGGGGGACGGTAGGGGCTGCACTTGCCACCTGGCTGTCCGAAGCCATGGTCTTCGGCATCTTCGTCTACAAACTCCGAGGGAAAAGCGCTGTACTCGGCGGATTCTCCTTCCTCGTCCGTCTGAAGAAGAAGTACACCCGGCGTATCTTCAAGCTCGGCCTGCCCGTGGCCACACTGAACACACTCTTTGCTTTCGTCAACATGTTCCTCTCGCGCACCGCTTCGGAGCAGGGAGGGCACATCGGACTGATGGCATTCACTACCGGAGGACAAATCGAGGCCATCACCTGGAACACTTCACAAGGATTCTCTACAGGACTGAGTACATTCATTGCACAGAACTATGCTGCCGGACAAAAGTCGCGCGTGAAGCAGGCATGGCACACCACCCTATGGATGACGGGCGTATTCGGAAGTCTCTGCTCACTGCTCTTTATCTTCTTTGGCAGTGAAGTGTTCTCTATCTTCGTGCCCGAAGCCGAAGCCTACCGTGTGGGAGGTGACTTTCTCCGCATCGACGGTTATTCACAAATGTTCATGATGATGGAAATCACCATGCAAGGTGTGTTCTACGGACTGGGACGAACGGTACCGCCTGCTATTGTCAGTATCGGATGCAACTATATGCGCATTCCGGTAGCATTGCTACTGGTACATATGGGTATGGGAGTGGACGCCATCTGGTGGGCAGTGAGTGGAACCACCATTGCCAAAGGTCTGATACTGACAGCCTGGTTCATATCCATCAAAAGGAAAATTCTCTAAAAAAGAACAGAACTGACGAACTTTAGGAAGAGAAATATGGTTATATATACATAAATTTGCAACATTAAAGATAAGATCAACTTTTAAAGAAAAAAGAGTTATGAAGAAAATGAAATTTACAGTATTGTTTTTATGCAGTGCATTGCTGCTGGGCAGTTGCGGCACCATGAACAACAAGGCAAAAGGTGGAATAATCGGTGGTGGTTCCGGCGCAGCGGCAGGTGCCATTATCGGCGGACTGATAGGTAAAGGCAAGGGGGCAGCCATTGGCGCGGCAGTAGGCGCGGCAGTAGGTACAGGTGCCGGTGTTGCCATCGGACACAAAATGGACAAGAAGGCTGCCGAAGCTGCCAAGATTGAAGGTGCCCAAGTGGAGCAGGTAACGGATGCCAACGGCTTGCCGGCTGTCAAAGTATCCTTTGCGGCAGGTATTCTGTTCGGCTTCAACTCCGCAGCACTGAGCAACGAGGCAAAGGCCTCCCTGCGCGAACTTGCACAGATTCTGAAGGAAGACCCGACAACGGACATTGCCATCATCGGCCATACCGACAAGGTGGGTACCTACGAAGCCAACATGAAGGTTTCCAAGAACCGCGCCTATGCTGTAGAAAACTATTTGCAGGATTGCGGTGTATCTCCTGCCCAGTTCAAGAAAGTGGAAGGCGTGGGATACAACGAATACGATGAAAGTCTGTCTGCCGACCAGAACCGACGCGTAGAGGTATATATGTATGCCAGCGAACAGATGATTAAGAATGCGGAGGCGAATAATTAATATGCTAATGTGATCAATGTGCCAATGTGCTAATTGGCATATTGACACATTAATCACATTGACATATTAGTACATTAATCACACTGGCACTCTCTCCATGAAACTCCCGAAACCTTTGCGGTTCCTCCGCAACATCATATTATTCTTCTTTATTTCCACTATCCTGGCGGTAGTGGTTTATCGTTTTGTACCCGTCTACATCACGCCATTGATGGTTATCCGCAGCGTGCAGCAAGTCTTCAAGGGCGAAAGTCCCCGTTGGCACCATACTTGGGTATCTTCCGACAAGATATCCCCTCACCTGCCGATGGCCGTCATTGCTTCGGAAGACAACCGGTTTGCCACACACAACGGGTTCGATTTCATCGAGATACAGAAAGCGATAAAGGAGAATGAAACAAGAAAACGGAAACGGGGCGCCAGTACTATCAGCCAGCAGACGGCAAAGAATGTATTCCTATGGCCCCAATCTTCCTGGGTACGCAAAGGACTGGAAGCCTACTTCACCGTACTGATAGAATTCTTCTGGTCCAAAGAACGTATCATGGAGGTCTATCTCAACTCCATCGAAATGGGGAAAGGCATCTATGGCGCACAAGCCGCCGCCAAATACAAGTTCAAGACTACAGCAGCCAAACTCTCTGCCGGACAATGTGCACTGATAGCAGCCACACTACCCAACCCCATACGCTTCGACTCAGCACACCCCTCCCCTTACATAAAGAAAAGGCAAGGACAGATTCTACGATTGATGAAACTGATACCCAAATTCCAGCTAAATGAGAAACAGACAAAAGAATAAAAAGAGGACGTGCCCAAAGTACATGAGCACTTTCATAATGTTATTCTGCGTAATCCGCGCCTAAAAAAAAGCGTTCAAAGGGGGTTGATACATCCCCTTTAATTTTTAATTAATACGCATGGCCTCCCTCTCCCATCTCCTTCGCATCAATCTTACGATTATCAATGCTGCGCCATGCATAGAAGATATAGGCAAGAACGAAAGGAACAAGGATAGAGACATAAGCCATAACCTTCAGTGTGAACTGGCTCGAACAACTGTTTGCCAACGTCAGCGAGCTTTGTAAGTCGTGGGTGGAAGGATAATAGGCTGTATTGTTATAGCCTGCCACAAGCAGCAATGCCAATACCGCAAGCACCGTCCCTGCACCGGCAAACCAGATTCCCTTGTCGAACGTCGGCTTCCACAGCGTACGGATGATGCCCCAAAGCACAGCCACCACACCAATCAGGAATACAAACAGCACTACCGGCATCTGCAAGAAGTTCATCAGATACTTGTAAGGTTCCATGAACACCTCTCCCGTTTCCGGACGGACAGCGTAGCCGTCGGCCACCAGTGTACGGATGACGAAGGCCAGGAAGAACACCAGAAACAATGCCGTATTTCCCCAGAGTGCCCGGCGGCAGCGTCTCACCAAGTCGTCCTCATTGATGTTATTAATAAAATAGAGCGCCCCCAAGATGCGCGCCAGGAAGAACACAGCCAGCCCGAGCACCACATTCCACGGATTGAGCAGCGCATCCAGCCCGTGTCCTGCATTGGCCCACTGACTGATGACCGGCATCACCGTATCTGCCATATTCCCTTTATTGATGTAAAATTCGGACCCCGTGAAGAACGTGGCCACTGCCCCACCCAGCAATACCGGACCTACCACTCCGTTTATCACCAGGAACGTGCGATACGTTGTCTTGCCCAGCAGATTTCCCGCCTTCGACTGGAACTCGTAGCTGACAGCCTGCAACACAAAGCTGAACAGAATAATCATCCACAACCAATAGGCTCCTCCGAAACTCGTACTATAGAACAACGGAAACGAAGCAAAGAACGCGCCTCCAAACGTGACGAGCGTTGTAAACGTAAACTCCCATTTCCGTCCCGTAGAATTAATCATCATCTTCTTTTGCTCCTCCGTCTTCCCCAGACAGAACAGAAGCGAATTACCTCCCTGCACAAACAGCAGGAATACCAGCAGTGCTCCCAGCAAGGAGACTACGAACCACCAATAGTGTTGAAGAAAAATATAGGTATTCATTGTGAATTATGAATTATAAGTTATGAGTTATGTTATGAATTATGCGTTTCTGTTTCCGGGCCTTTGCGAATGGCCTTCAGCATAATTCCCACCTCGGCAATCAGCATGACAGTGAAAAGTACCAGAAAGATAAAGAACGTGGTCTGCACGGAACCGACATCCAACTTGGAAATGGCGGCACTTGTGGGCAGCATGTCTTGGATGGCCCACGGCTGGCGACCACATTCGGCAACCACCCATCCGGCTTGTCCGGCCAGATAGCCCAGCGGAATGGTGAGCATGGCCACCCAATGCATCCACGGCATCCGCGACAAGTCTTTCTTATAGGCCAGGAACAGCACCACGATAAAGAAGAGGATGAAATATCCACCCAACATCACCATCACACGGAACATGTAGAACGTAAGAGGCACATTCGGCACCAATTCGTTCACATCCTTGATATAACCGTAACCGAAATAGGCTACATTATCTTTCAACACTTTGGCAGCCACCTCTGCATCTGCCTCATTGCCCGCAGCCTTGGCTGCACGATAGGCGGCAAACGCACTGATGGCCGTTTTCCCTTTTTCTATTTTCTCTTCTGCCGAAAGCGCCACAGTACCGTCCTTCAACGGGTATCCGCCTTTCAGCAGGTCATTGATGCCGGGAACAAAGGCATCCGTCTTCCGTTCGGCAAGCAACGACAACATCTTAGGGATTTCCACACGGAAAAGGAATGGGTCTACTCCGTCTTGCGGCGTCTGCTTGGCAGGATTCAGCAGCCCGAACGCTACCAATCCGGCACCTTGCCGCCCTTCATAATAACCTTCCATAGCAGCCAACTTCATCGGCTGCTTTTGCGCCACTTGATAGCCGGAGCCATCGCCCGTCCAGGCAGACAGCACGGCGGCACACAGACCTACCCATGCGGCAATCTTTACACTTGCCAGCGCAAATTTCTTCTCGCGCTTCTTCCACAGATACCAGCAGCTCACCCCCACTACAAACACGGCAGCCAGTACCCAGCCGGACAGCACACTGTGGAAGAACTTGTTGACAGCCATCGGCGAAGTGGCCACAGCCCAGAAGTCCACCATCTCGTTGCGTGCCGTATCGGGATTGAACTCCATGCCTACGGGATTCTGCATCCACGCATTGGCAACCAGAATCCACCAGGCGGAAATCGTGGCGCCCAGCCCCGTAAGCCAGGTAGATGCCAGGTGGAAACGCTTACTCACCTTATCCCAGCCGAAGAACATGACGGCGATAAACGTTGCTTCCATAAAGAAAGCCAAAATACCCTCGATGGCAAGCGGTGCACCAAAGATATCGCCCACAAACCAACTGTAATTACTCCAGTTCGTACCGAATTCAAATTCCAGAATGATACCGGTTGCTACACCAATGGCAAAGTTGATACCGAAAATCTTCATCCAGAATTTAGCAGTACGTTTCCAAAATTCGTCACCCGTACGGTAGTACGCCGTTTCCATGATGCCCATAATTACCGCCAGTCCAAGTGTCAGCGGCACAAAAATCCAGTGATAGATGGCGGTCAAGGCAAATTGGGCTCTCGACCAGTCAATCAGAGAAGTGTCAATGTGTCCAAGCATAAGAATCAAGTTATGAGTTATAAGTTATGAGTTATTGAGTTACTAAGTTATTGGGTTGTCAAGTAAGAACACAGAGACACGGAGAATTTATAAAGGCAAGGACATAAACTCTGCGGCTCTGTGTCTCCGTATTTAGTCACCCAGGCTCCGGTGGATAAGTTCATTACTAACATAGCCTTCTTTGTCGTCACCCACCACGGGAGTATTCAGAAACCGTGGGAAAAAGAAAAGACGGAGAATAAAAAACATGATGAATAACTTCACAAGGATGATAAGCCACAAAGTACGCCCTAACGTCATACTTCGAAAACCTTCCAAATAAAAACGCCAAATGTTTACCGCAGTTCGTTTCATGCTGATAAAATTATAATGATTACAAATATAAAATACTTTTATATAAAGAACAAATAAAAAGGTGAAAAGTTGAACAGAAAAAAGACTTCTCCCATTCATCGGTACAAAAAAGATTTTAGGCGAGGAAAATTCCCCCAACGTCTATCACTTTTGCAATCCTCTCTCCCCCCCACTACATTTGCCAATGTAAAACCATAGAATAACGAAGATATGACGAACGTAAAGAGATTGACAGTGATAGCGCTATGTGTGGCAAGCTGCATGGGAGTGGCCGCCCAAAACGACACTTCCGCGCAAACGCCCGGCAGCTCCGGGCAGCTTGCCGACGGCCTGCCCGCCCAATGGGATTTGCAGACCTGCATCGACTATGCTTTGCAACAAAACATCACCATCCGCAAGAACCGCCTCAGCGCGGAAAGTGCCCAGGTAGATGTAAAGACCGCCCGAGCCGCCCTCTTCCCCAATCTTTCAGCCAGTGTGAGCCAGCGTGTCGTAAATCGCCCGAAGAGCAAGACAAACACCATCATTGACGGCGACAACATCACCAGCAGCCAGAGCAAGACTTCCTACAACGGCAGCTACGGCATCGATGCCAATTGGACCCTCTACAACGGCGGAAAGCGCCTCAACACCATCAAACAGCAGCAACTGAACAACCGCGTTGCCGAGCTCAACGTGGCCCAAAGCGAAAACAGCATTGAGGAAAGCATCGCACAGACCTACGTACAGATACTCTATGCCTCCGAAGCCGTGAAAGTGAATGAATCGACTCTGGAAGTGAGCCAGGCCGAATGCGAACGTGCCCGCCAACTTCTTGAAGCAGGAAGCATCGCCAAAAGCGACCTGGCACAACTGGAAGCGCAGGTAAGCACCGACAAGTACCAACTGGTGACAGCGCAAGCCACCCTACAAGATTACAAACTGCAACTGAAACAACTCCTGGAACTGGACGGCGAATCCGAGATGAACCTCTACATCCCCGCCCTCGGCACGGAAAATGTACTGGCACCCCTGCCCACCAAAACGGACGTTTACCGATCCGCTCTCGTGCTCCGTCCGGAAATAGAAGCCGGCAAGCTGAACATACAGACATCCGACCTCGACATCAAAATTGC
This sequence comes from Bacteroides sp. A1C1, assembly GCF_004328515.1. NCBI lineage: Bacteria > Pseudomonadati > Bacteroidota > Bacteroidia > Bacteroidales > Bacteroidaceae > Bacteroides > Bacteroides sp. A1C1. Next base: position 3,899,301 of record NZ_CP036491.1, on the reverse strand, counting down.
CCGTGCTGGCTATCTGCCCACACTGAGCCTCAGTGCTGGTATCGGAACCAGCCATGCCAACGGTAATGACTTCACCTTCAGCGAGCAAGTCAAACAGAACTGGAACAACTCGCTGGGCTTCACCGTAAGCGTGCCCATCTTCAGCAACCGGCAGACCAAGAGTGCCGTAGAGAAAGCCAAGATTCAGAAACAGACCAGCGAACTGGACCTGCTGGACGACCAAAAAACGCTGTACAAGACCATTGAAACCCTCTGGCTCGATGCCAACAGCGCCCAGCAGCGCTACGCCGCTGCCACGGAGAAGCTGAAAAGCACACAAACCAGCTATGAACTGATTCAGGAGCAGTTCAACCTGGGCATGAAGAATACCGTAGAACTGCTGACGGAAAAAAGCAATCTGCTCAGCGCACAGCAGGAGACACTGCAAGCCAAATACATGGCGATACTGAACATGCAACTGCTGAAATTCTATCAAGGAGAAAAAATCGAATTATAATACCTTATATATATGAACAAAAAAAGAATCATCCTCATTGCCATAGCTGCCGTTGTCATAGTGGGCGGCGGCGTATGGCTCTTCGGTGGTGCCAAGGCCAAGCACAAGGTGACCTACGCCACAGCAACCATCCATAAAGGCGAGATTTCCGAATCCGTAACCGCCACGGGAACCATCGAACCGGTGACGGAAGTGGAAGTGGGTACCCAGGTGAGCGGTATCATTGACAAGATTCATGTAGACTACAATTCTGTAGTAACCAAAGGCCAGCTCATTGCCGAGATGGACCGCGTGACACTGCAAAGCGAACTCGCTTCGCAACGCGCCGCCTACAACGGTGCAAAGGCCGAATACGAGTACCAGAAGAAACTCTACGAACGCAACAAGACGCTGAACGAAAAGCAGCTCATCGCCGCCACGGACTATGAGCAGTCCGTCTATAATTATGAGAAGGCCAAGAGCAACTACGAAAGCAGCCAGGCATCTTTGGCAAAGGCGGAACGCAACCTCTCCTACGCCACTATCACCTCTCCCATCGACGGCGTGGTCATCAGCCGCGACGTGGAAGCAGGACAGACCGTAGCTTCCGGCTTCGAGACGCCGACACTGTTCACCATCGCTGCCGACCTGACGCAGATGCAGGTTGTGGCCGACGTGGATGAAGCCGACATAGGCGGTGTGGAAGAGGGACAGCGCGCCACGTTTACCGTAGACGCCTACCCGAATGACGTGTTCGAAGGAGTGGTCACACAAATCCGTCTAGGAGATGCCAGCTCAAGCAGCACGTCGAGCGCCAGCACCAGCACGGTTGTGACCTACGAAGTAGTCATCTCCGCCCACAACCCGGACCTGAAACTGAAACCACGCCTGACAGCTAACGTCACCATCTTCACCCTCGACCGCAAAGACGTACTGTGCGCTCCTGCCCGTGCCCTGCGCTTCAACCCCGAAAAACCGCTTATCGGAGACAACGATATTGTGAAGGATTGCGAAGGGGAGCATAAACTCTGGACCCGCGAAGGCAACACCTTTACCGCCCATCCGGTGAAAATCGGTATCTCCAACGGAGTCAACACGGAAATCATCAGCGGCATTAACGAAGGTACCGTAGTGGTGACCGAAGCCACCATCGGCAGCATGCCCGGCAGCGGCGCTCCGGACATGAGTCAGGAAGCTCCCGGCGGCGAGAAGAGTCCGTTCATGCCTGGCCCTCCGGGAAGTAAGAAGAAGAACGGAAAATAATACAAAGAAAAGAATTATGAATAAAGCAGTCATTGAACTTCAAAATATCAAACGCAACTTCCAGGTGGGGGACGAAACTGTACATGCCCTACGCGGCGTCTCGTTCACCATCCGTGAAGGTGAGTTTGTCACCATCATGGGTACATCGGGCTCCGGGAAGTCGACCTTGCTGAATACGCTCGGCTGCCTGGACACGCCCACCAGCGGAGAGTACCTGCTGGACGGCATCTCCGTACGCACCATGAGCAAGCCTCAACGTGCCGTATTGCGCAACCGTAAAATCGGGTTCGTATTCCAGAGCTACAACCTGTTGCCTAAAACCACTGCCGTGGAGAATGTAGAGCTACCGCTGATGTACAACTCCTCCGTCTCGGCTTCCGAAAGGCGGAGACGTGCCATCGAAGCCCTGCAAGCCGTGGGGCTGGGAGACCGGCTGGAACATAAATCCAATCAAATGTCCGGCGGTCAGATGCAACGCGTAGCCATCGCCCGCGCCTTGGTGAACAATCCCGCCGTTATCCTGGCAGACGAAGCCACGGGTAACCTGGACACCCGCACCTCTTTCGAGATTCTGGTACTGTTCCAAAAGCTGCATGCCGAAGGACGCACCATCATCTTCGTCACCCACAACCCCGAAATAGCCCAGTACAGCAGCCGCAACATCGTGCTGCGCGACGGACAAATCAAGGACGATACCATCAACACCCAAATCCAGAATGCAGCCGAAGCCCTGGCAGCATTGCCTAAACAAGAGGAGGAATGAGGGATAAGGGATTAAGGATTAGGGATTAATTTTAAACTTTCCATTAAAACGATATGAACGGAACAAACCTTTTCAAAATAGCCTTGCGAGCCTTGAACAACAACAAGCTGCGCGCATTCCTCACCATGCTGGGCATCATCATCGGTGTGGCGTCCGTCATCACGATGCTTGCCATCGGACAAGGTTCGAAGAAAAGCATCCAAGCGCAAATCTCCGAGATGGGCTCCAACATGATTATGATTCACCCCGGTGCCGACATGCGCGGCGGTGTCCGCCAAGACCCCAGCGCCATGCAGACACTGAAGCTGACCGACTATGAAGCTTTGCGTAATGAAACCAACTTCCTGGCTGCCGTCAGCCCCAATGTCTCCTCCAGCGGACAGCTCATCGCAGGCAACAACAACTACCCCTCCTCCGTGAGCGGCGTGGGCACGGACTATCTCGAAATCCGGCAGCTCAGCGTGGAGAACGGCGAGATGTTTACCGAAACCGACATACAGACCTCCGCCAAGGTGTGTGTCATCGGAAAGACCATCCAAGACAACCTTTTCCCCGGTGGAGAAGACCCCGTAGGACGTATCATACGTTTCAACCAAATTCCTTTCCGCGTGGTGGGCGTACTGAAATCTAAAGGCTACAACTCCATGGGCATGGACCAGGATGACGTCGTACTTGCCCCTTACAGCACCGTGATGAAACGCCTGCTGGCACAGACCTACCTTAGCGGCATCTTCGCCTCCGCCCTCACCGAGGACATGACGGACAATGCCACCGACGAAATCACCGAGATACTGCGCCGCAACCACAAGCTGAAGGAGAGTGACGATGACGACTTCACTATCCGCAGCCAGCAGGAGCTCAGCACCATGCTGAACTCCACTACCGACCTGATGACCACGCTGCTTGCCTGCATCGCCGGCATATCGCTCGTAGTGGGCGGCATCGGCATTATGAACATCATGTACGTATCGGTGACGGAGCGTACACGCGAAATCGGTCTGCGCATGAGTGTAGGCGCACGCGGTGTCGACATCTTGAGCCAGTTCCTTATCGAAGCCATCCTTATCAGCATCACCGGAGGCATCATCGGCGTCATCATAGGATGCGGAGCCAGCTGGATAGTGAAGAGCGTTGCCCACTGGCCCATCTTCATCCAGCCGTGGAGCGTATTCCTCTCCTTCGCCGTATGTACCGTCACCGGAGTGTTCTTCGGTTGGTATCCCGCCAAGAAAGCTGCCGACCTCGACCCGATAGAGGCCATACGCTACGAATAACATATCTCTCTCTTGCCAGAAGTTATCAAAACACGTCCTAAGTATTAAAGAAAAACTTTCTGCCAATAAAGAGAAAAGTTATGCCGAATTAAGGATAATGTCTATCCCAAGCTTTGGGATAGACATCCGCAAGCTTGGGATACATATCCGCAACCTGGAAACGCTTATCCGCAACCTGCGAACAGAGATTTGCTTCGCAGGCGGTGGATATTTCCAATATCCATCTAAAATCCGTATCTTTGTATTATGATGAAACAACAGCTCCCTAACCCACGCCACCGCGGCATCGAAACCCTGATACACATCATCGTCTGGGGTATCGTCATCGGTTTCCCCTTTCTGATGATGACACGCAGCGGCTTCAACATCAGCCTTGCGGACTATCTGCGCCACGGTAGCAGCAGTACCCTCTCGTTCTTCCTTGTATTCTACATCAACTACTGTCTCCTCATTCCCCGCTACTTGTTCGAAGGACGCATCCGGCAGTACCTCCTGCTGAACACACTGCTCATCATCTGCATTACCACCGGCGCCCACCTTTGGCAAGAATACACATTCCAGAACCATCTGCGCGGCGATGATGACGGTCAGCACATGGGTCCTCCCAAATGGATATTCATCTTGCGCGATGTATCGACCATGATTCTCACCGCCGGCCTCAGCGCTGCCATCAAGCTGAGCCGCCGCTGGGCGCAGATGGACGCCGCCCGCCGCGAAGCCGAGAAAAGCCGCACGGAAGCCGAGTTGAAGAACCTGCGCAACCAGCTCAACCCGCATTTTCTGCTCAATACGCTGAACAACATCTACGCCCTCATCGCCTTTGACACTGACAAGGCACAGACTGCCGTGCAGGAACTGAGCCGGTTGCTACGCCATGTGCTGTATGACAATCAGCAGAACTTCGTTACCCTAGACAAGGAGATGGACTTCATCCGCAACTACATCGAACTGATGCGCATCCGCCTCTCCGCCAACGTCCGTGTGGAAACGAAGATAGACGTCCGACCGGACAGCCGTACCGAAATAGCTCCGCTCATCTTTATTTCCCTCATAGAGAATGCCTTCAAACATGGCATCTCTCCCACCGAGCCCAGCTTTATCCGCATCCATTTCAGTGAAAGCCCCGGAGAGATATACTGTGAAATAACCAACAGTTACCATCCCAAAAGCATGGCGGACAAAAGCGGAAGCGGCATCGGTCTGGAGCAAGTGCGCAAACGCCTGGAGCTGACCTATCCCGGTCATTATGACTGGAAGCAAGGAGTGAGCGAAAACATGAAAAAGTATAAATCTGTTTTAATCATAAAGATATGAATCTGAAGTGTGCCATTGTAGACGACGAGCCCCTTGCTTTGGGGCTTCTGGAAAGCTACGTCAACAAAACCCCGTTTCTGGAGTTGGCCGGTAAATACTCCAGTGCCGTGCAAGCCATCAAGGAGTTGCCCGAAAAGCACATCGACCTGCTTTTCCTCGACATCCAGATGCCCGAACTGAACGGACTCGAATTTTCAAAGATGGTCGATTTCAATACCCGCATAGTCTTCACCACCGCCTTCGACCAATACGCCATAGACGGTTACAAAGTCAATGCGCTGGACTACTTGCTGAAACCCATCTCCTACATCGACTTTCTGCAGGCTGCCAACAAGGCTGTACAATGGTTCGAACTGCTGCAACAGCCAAAGGAAGAAATTCAGAGTATTTTCGTAAAGAGCGAGTATAAGCTGGTACAAATCGAACTAAGTAAAATTCTGTACATAGAGGGGCTGAAAGACTATCTTAAAATCTACGAGGAAGATTCCCCCAAGCCCATCTTGTCTTTAATGAGCATGAAGGCTATGGAGGAACTCCTGCCCACCTCGCGTTTCATGCGCGTTCACCGTTCCTACATTGTCCAAAAGGATAAAATACGTATTATAGACCGTGGTCGCATCGTATTCGGAAAGAATTACATCCCGATAAGCGACAGCTACAAACAAGCTTTTCAAGAATTTTTAGACCAAAGAAGCTAAAAAAATCGACCAATCCGTCGATAAAATCGGAAAAGCCGTCGATTTATTATAGAATCCTTTTGCAGATTAAAATATGTTTTTTTATCTTTGCGCTGAACAGATAGGAGTTGTGAAACTCCCCCAATAGAATAGTTTAGTTAAGTCTAGTTTAGTTTTTGTGTGAAGCACTTCCTCCGTAAGCGAACGTTGGAAGTGCTTTTATTTTAGGTGTATCAGGTACTTACGGAAAAAGCAGATTTCCATCACTTCGCAGCAGGTTGCAAAATTTGATTGTCGGACAATTGTCGGACAGTATTTTTTAATAACCAAATTGTCGCAACTTTATTAAACAAAAAGATGGCAACACTTAAACTTTGTATCGTACCAGCTAAAGTGCTTATCAACGGAAAGCACAAAGTAAGAATATCTCTGGCACACAACTCCGGTACCAGATACATTCCTACAAACTGTATCATCGATGACTTGTCCCAATTTAAAGATGGTCAAGTTATCAATCACCCCGAAGCTGCATCTATGAACATGAAGCTCCGGAACCTGCTCAACCATTACCAAAAAGTCATAGACAACATCTATGATGTGGATGTATATTCATGTTCCGAACTCCGGGAAATCATCATCAAGAAGAAAGACCATACCAATGCCAAATTCTCCTCAGCTATGAATTCTTATCTATCTGAACTCGCAGAAGAGAAAAGAAGTAAATCAGAGAAGTTATATAGGCTATCCTGCCAGTCCTTCATTAAGTCACAAGGTGACTTATTACTTTCTATGATTACACCTCGGAATATAAAGCATTTCGAGATGGACCTTGAGGATAAGAGGTTATCCCCTACCACTATCAAAATATATCTGACATTACTCAAAGTGATTATCAACTATGCAAAGAAGCACAATATGGTAAAATATGAGATTGACCCTTTTGAGTTCTGCCGAATGCCATCCGCTAATATTCGTGAACTAGACCTTACTATTGACGAAGTAAAAGCTATCCGGGATATGGAAATTCCCAAATACAACATAGGTGTAGTACGCGACATATTTATGCTAAGTTATTACCTCGGTGGAATCAACCTTATAGATATGCTTGACATTGATTTCCGTAAAGATTGGATAGAATATTACCGACGGAAAACAAAGAGCAAGAAAAGCGGTGAAAGCAAAACCGCATTTTCAATCCAACCGGAAGCCAGAGAAATCATAAACAAATACATGCAAAAAAACGGAAAGCTTGTGTTTGGCAAGTACAAAACATTCGGGCAATGCTACTCCGTGGTATCACGTAAAATGGAAGAACTTGCCAAGATAGCTGGCATAAAGAAACATGTGATATATTATTCAGCCCGTAAATCATTCGTCCAGCACGGATTTGAATTAGGTATCTCCTTAGAAATACTTGAATACTGCATCGGCCAGTCGATGAAAACCAATAGACCAATATTCAACTATTTTAGGGTCATGCGAAAACATGCGGATGATGCAATGAGAAAAATCTTCGACAGTCTAAAGTGATTGTTCTTGGACGAAAGCTATTGCCTCGATAGTAGCTTCTTCCCTCTCCTTTTCTATGTCGGAGTTCAAGCGGTCTATTAAGTCCATATTTCCCGTCAGCGCGGTTTTCACACAATCGGAAAACGTGACTGTCAGCCGATAGTGACCGTAACCAATAAAGGACTTCGTGAGCTTCGGGAAGGATGATTCAGTTTTACCCATAACGCAACCGGATTAAGAATAAGAAGCGGAAAAAGAACGGTTCCGCTTTCCCGTTGCGTTACATATCTACTTACGTCGGATACAGGATGCCATTAAGCTATCTCACGGGGGTCGGAACCGTATATGAATAAGCTACTGGCAAAATCAATCACCAGTAGCCCAACGGTCAGGTTCTACCCGACGCAAATAAAAGTATGTAACGCACTGCAAATATGGAAAAAATATGCGAAATAACGAAAATAATTCATGCAATAGTTGTATAATAACCAAAAGATTATTATCTTTGTAATGTCAAATAACAAAAGTAATCAACATGAGTAACGAACAAATTAAAAAGGACCTGCTTATACAAAGAGCATTCCTCAAAAAAGAATTAGACCAGCTAAGGTTTATTGCCGAAGTTACCGGAACTAACCAAGAAAAAGAGATTGATAAAAGATTAGACCGATTACTGACAATCGACAAAATATTGAAAGAGTTAGAAAAAAAGAAGTAAAACAAAGTCCCTCTCTCCGGAGAGGGCACTAAAAAACAAATATATGACACTGAAAGATGAATTACTGGCATTAAAGCCACTACTTGGTACAGACTCTCCAGAGTTCTATACCAAAATGAGAGAAATAGCCGCCAAGTACAATTCGGAAGAAGATAAAAAAGCTATTGCAGATTTCGTATCAGAACGCTTACAGAACATTGATAGGAAACTGGACGTTATAGAAGAAAGTGCAATCAAATTGCAATTACAAGAAGTTGCCGAAATAGTTTCTCTAAGCTATCTTGCGAAAAAGTATTTCAACAAGAGCCGTTCGTGGTTATATCAGAGGTTAAATGGCAATCTGGTAAACGGGAAACCGGCACGCTTTACTAAAGAAGAATTACAGACATTCAACAATGCACTACAAGACATATCTCAAAAAATAGGCTCACTTAGTATCTCATATTGATACTCTGTTATTTGACACCATCCCCGTAGTTGAGCCGCTACGGGGATTTTTTACTGAAAAAGAAGCGATTCATTCAACTGTCCTTTCCACAATCTCCATCACTACATGGCTTGACTCCAACCAGAGCCAATACCACAGCCAAAGCATAATCCCACCCAACCAAACAAAAGCCACATCAATATAGTACAAATTTAATATCCTGCTAACCAATACACATAAGAGTTCTCCGCAAAGCACATAGGCAGCAACCATAGTAACAAGCTGGTCATTGGCAACAGTTATCAAAACCAGAATGCCTATAACGGGAAGAAGGGAAATACAATCAATTAGAAGTTGTTGTTTGTCATTCATAATACAATAGGGATTAGAATACAAATATAAACATTATTTTGTATAAAACAACCCTCTATAATAGGAATTTCTGACAAAAAAGAAACGAACTATTATTACAATATAAACAAAAAGAGCGACTATTCAGCCGCCCCTTTCGCATTAACGAGATAGACATAAAAGTATCTCAAATCATCTCTGTAGATGAATCCGAACCACTACAGAGTTTCCATTCATTCTACAGTTTCTCCTTTTTCATTCAGAAGTACCGTTACTTCTTCAGTGGATTGATTTTCCTTGGTGATGGTCAACACAACCTTATAAATCTTACCGGTTTCTTTCTCGGAAATGAAAGCCTCCTTTATTACAGCCCCCTCATAGTCCTTAGCCAAGACATTCATAACTGCCTGAGGCAAGTCTTTTACTTCCACTTTTGTGAACTCATCCTGAGGATTTTGCTGAGTTTGCTCTACAGACTGTGTTCCAGAAACCACGTAAGCAAATGCTACTGAACTGCCTAATCCCATAACCATTGCTAATGCTACCAATACTTTTTTCATAATCGTAAGTTTTAAGTAAATAAATATAGTTTTTGTATTAACTATAGGACAAACGATATGCCATGATGTACATCAGTACATAATACATTATACATCAGCATATTATAAAAACAAGAAGGAATAATTATGTGTGGAAATATGTGGAACTGAGTACCACACATGGGGAATAATTACACAATATGGATTACTTAATTCCTGGGAAATGGAACAAGACAGCTGAATAAGCTGCCCCTTCTATAAAACAGTCAACAAACAGACATTCACTAATCAAATGACATAAACATAAGCATAAATAACCCGGCTAAAGCCATAGCAAATGCAATTACCATATAAATTACTTTTTTCATAACTAATAATTTGGTTAAACACATATTTCCATCGCACGTTCAACAACGTACTCTTATCTCCGACAAAACCTCAGCCGCATAAAAGCTGAGGTCCAGCATGTTCCTTTCAATATCTACAATCAATTAGAGCACACAATGTTGGAACATTCTGTAAATCCAGTATAAAGAAACTGCAATGGCTGAAAGAAGGACTATACTAACACTATACACCGGATTCTACTATAAAGACAAATGTGTTTCTGAAATTCCCTACGTGATTTGAGGGAATTTTTATAAAAGAAAAGGCACGCAAACGAAAAAGCCCCGACATGTCATATACAAGGTATGAATTGTTACTGAAATATGAACAAAGGAAAAGGCAACTTATTGGGCTACCTTTCCTTTTATATAATCTATTCCCTCATTCCCCATACCTTTTTTCCAGATATTATATGTAATATATGATAAATAATCACAGTTTTCATTTATAATATTTTTATCAATACTGAACTCATTACATCTTAAAGCCTCACTGGATTTGCAATGCCTTTCAATACCTTTTTTCTTATACAAACAACATATCCTCTCGCTCGTATAATAATTCGTTTTATAATATTTACATAAGAAACAATTTCTCACATTTTCATAATTTTTATAGGCAATTACCCAACCAAAAGTCAAAGGATCTATAGTACGATTAGTATAATAATCGAATGTAATCTCAAATATAGCAGATGAATATCGATGGGTATATTCATTACAACTAATACGCTTATATAAACCTTTCATTGATTCTAATAATACGAATTTATTGAGTTGCATCCCACATGTTCTAGTAATCCCATCTTTACGCCTAAAATTATAAAACATTGTTGTTTCATCTTCTGAAATTATTCCATTTCTTATAATATCGTCTAATTCATATTCGGAGCTTAGAGCAACTTCAATAATACGCATCCCAGATTCTATCTTCTCCTTCTCACATTGATGTGAAACTAAAATCTCAATAAAAATAGGCTCATGTCTATTTTCAGAATCAGAAAGAAGTAAATCAGCCCGGAAACCTTTATATGTTTTTTCTCGAGTGATTACATTGTAATAATTCTTTAAGTTAAAAGATCGGCTCGATTTTTTCTCACAATAAGAAGTATAGTCATCATGATTCCATAGACAATGTTCAAAATTAGAGCATCTATCTTTTGTTCTAAAAGAGATATTTAATGCACTATCTGAATTAAACCACTCTTCAATTCTTTTCTTGGCAAGAGCATGAAGATAAGTTTCGTAGCTACAGTTTTGCGGTCTTATCTTATGAGCATAATGCTTTACTTTAATAGAACCTTCTTTTACAACCATTTCTCCTTTGCAATGAGGACATCGATATTCTATTCCTTTCTGAGCATTTCCAATACCAATGCAATTTTCATTCTTATCAAGAGCATACGTATATTTGAGTTCTGCCATATTAAAGAATCATGCTTTATTCAACAAAAGTCATATTCATTTTTATCTTTGAAAAATGGAATTATCAGTCGTCTGCACGTTGGCTAATAAGAATTCTTCTAAAGCGGCACATTCAAAAGCCGAATCAAATGGAACCGCAATAGCTGCAATATATTTAGGTGACGTGCTCCAATAAGGGCTTCTAACCCGGCATTTCCCTTCACCATCATAACAAAAATAACTTCCAAGCCTTCTGCCAATGGCAACGGATGATTTACCTATATATAGCACATTGTCCTTATCGTCCATAATCAAATAGACTCCAGGCCTATCGGCATATGGGTAGCATTGGGGCCAGCAGTTTTCCATATTCTCTTTCCCAGGAAACAAATCATACTTGTTACTAACTGAAAAACGTGTAAGACTTGGGTGACGATACTTCTCTTCGTATAATCTCACTAATTTTAAAACCTCATCTAATTTTGCCATTCTTGGTTACTCTGTTTTTTAAATCATCGAATCCCTTTTGCCAAAAACACATATCTACAACTTTCATTGATGGATAGTGGTAGTGAAGTTTTTCAGAAATATATCTTTGGCATTGCTGTATTGTATCTTTATTGCTCTGAGAACAATCAATTATCCGCTTTAATAATTCTTCGTCAAACTGCTTGCCTTGACAATGAAATGCCCGCTTAAACAAGTCATCCAATGCAGGAACACAGCCAATGGTTCCCAACATGATTTTAGTAATCAGAGTATCTGTCGCAGCAAGGTTTAAGGATGAAGTCTTATTTTCCGGTTTATAATATGTGATTTTACTGTAGTAATCTTTGAGCGCATTGTACAACTTCATTATTTGAGAAACATCATCCATTGTAAACCATTCTTTTCGTAGGGAATGAAATTTCCTTATTATGTTTACGGCATCCATATGAATCGTATAATCTTTCCAAAGTATTCCACAACTACCTCTATACATTCCCCAACTCGCTAAATAAAAAGCAAGGTGAAGAGATAAATAGTCTACTGAATCTAAATTACCGAATGCCGTATAGCAATATTCCCATGATTTAAAGCGATGATTTGAGTCTTGAACCATATTACTCAAATATTTTTCAACGCTACTTTTTTCTATGTCTAAAATAGGAAATGTCATTTCTATATAGTTAATTGTTTGACTCAATAAATTCCTTCAACCGATACAATCTATCAATGGCCGGATTGTAGAAAGCATCCGGATAGTGCTGCTTAATATCGCAGATATTCGCATTAACATACATAGAGGTGTCAAAAATATGTTCTGCCTCACTTAGCATCACCTCCTTGGGTAACTGGGTTGTCTGTGCCCATTCGATTATTGCCTTGACGGATTCCTCGTCATAGGAATATTTACTTTCTTCTGCCATAATTGCTATTTATGTTTTTATGAATTAGCCTGCACAAATATAGATAATTGAAGCCAATTACAAATGATATAGAAGCCGAAGTTATAGGAAATATTGAGGCTTTGCATTAATTTTGTCACTACTTATAATTTTTTACACCATATGAGCCCAAAGAATGTATATGAATTAATCCAGGAAAGACTGGAAGTGATTTTTAAAGAGTTCGACAATATATACATTTCCTTTTCAGGTGGAAAGGATAGCGGAGTGTTGCTGAACCTATGTCTGGACTATATGCGTAGGAACCGGCTGAAGCGCAGGATTGGAGTGTTCCACATGGACTATGAGATACAGTACAGTATGACCATTGACTATGTGGACCGGGTATTGGAGGCAAACAAGGACATGCTGGACGTGTACCGTGTCTGCGTGCCTTTCCGTGTAACGACCTGTACCTCCATGTACCAGAACTACTGGCGTCCCTGGGACGAAGCAAAAAAGGAAGCATGGGTCAGAGAAATGCCGGAGGACGCAATGACTGTAGACGATTTCCCTTTCTATAACCGCAGGATGTGGGACTATGAATTTCAGACAGAGTTTTCCCGTTGGCTCCATCAACGGAAAGCTGCACGGCGTACCTGCTGTCTGGTGGGCATACGTACCCAAGAAAGCTACAACCGTTGGCGCACAATCTATCGAGGTGTGAAAGAGCAATATAAGGATTACCAATGGAGCACGAAAATCGGTGAGGGTGTGTATAACCTATACCCACTGTTCGACTGGAAAACGGAGGATATATGGATTGCCAACGGCAAATTCCGATGGGATTACAATAAACTATACGACCTCTACTACCAAGCCGGGGTAAGCCTTGACCGGCAACGGGTGGCAAGTCCATTCATCAGTGAGGCCATTGAGAGCCTTGCCTTGTATAAAGTCATTGACCCCAATACTTGGGGACGGATGATAGGACGTGTAAACGGAGTCGGCTTTGCCGGACTTTACGGCAATACCCGTGCGGCAGGAAGGAGAGCGATACGTCTGCCGGATGGATATACCTGGAAGTCATTCATAGAATTCCTGCTTTCGACCCTGCCGGAACATACCAGGAGAAGATACCAGGCCAAGCTGGAAACCAGTATCAAATTTTGGAAGGAAAAGGGTGGAGTTCTCAGTGATGAAGTCATACAGAAGCTGAAAGACCGCAATATCCCCATCCAGGTAGGTGACAGCACCAACTATAGGACAGACAAGAAACCAGTACGAATGGACTACCTGGATGACATTGACATAGAAGAGTTCCGAGAAATTCCCACCTATAAGCGTATGTGTATATGTATCCTGCGTAACGACCATACCTGCAAGTATATGGGGTTCGCCCTAACCAAGGAGGAGAATGAAATGAAGAGCAATGCCTTGAAAAAATACAAGGATATTTTATAAATACTGCATTGTACAGTAAACATATAAAACTGCCCCGACTTTCGCAAGCCAGAGCAGTCCAATTTATAAATTTAAAGTCTTATGATGAAGATTGTCTGTTGCGCCAATGTTTTACTATCAGCATAACGACAATCAAAACGGTTACACAAACACAAGCAAAACCAATTTGTTTAAGCAAGGTGGATTCTTTTTTTTCTTTTATAGTTTCTGACCGTTTTTCCTCACGGGTATTGGAAATGGTTCTTTTATCAGCCTTGACACTCGTAGTATCGGCTACTACCGTCTGTCTATCCTCCTTCTTATTGAAATCACCTTCTACATGACCGTCAGCCAATAACGGAGATTTCCCGGTCAGGCTGTCGGGCGGTTTTCTTGTATCATAGATACGGAAATCAATCACATAGTTACCATTAGCGGTAATGAGTTCGCTCAAAGAGGTACTTGCCCCATGTACGATATCGACCGATTCACTCGTGCTGTCCTTTCTGATTACTTCTGCATCGGACTTGACAGTTTTATGAGAGCTGCCACATGATAACAATAGGAACAGACACATGAAAGGAGCCAGCAATATATGCCGGCTTACCCAGTTCATAACCTTAGCCAACATAGGCAATGTCATTTATACGGTTCATCCAGCCTCTCTTGAATTTATTGTTAGCCGGACGTTTCCTGCATATATCCTCAATGAAGTCGAACCGTGCAAGCTTAATCATGTCGAACAACTCACGCGGGTTCCTGGCATTCACCGCAGCAAGTGTCTTAGGACCTACTATTCCGTCCACAGTAACACCAAGCAAGCGTTGAGGTATCTTTATCCCATGCGCACCGGATGCCCACACCCAATCGACAAGGATATTAGCAACTGATTGCGATTTAATATCGTCAGCTTTCCATCTGTCCCAATAATGCGGCTTGAGCACCCGGTTAACGACATCCTCACGGGTAAGCAGACGCAGGTCATCCACGTCTATATCACCGTCACCGTCCTTGTCATAGCCGCATGATTTCCACGTGCCGATAGTCACACCCATATTCGTAGCCCCTCCCAAATCGTCAGGGTCATTTACAAAACCGCCTTCCCATTTGAGAATCCACGGCGCTAATTTATACACATTCGCCATTCTTATTTTCCTCCTTGATTTTTGGTTTTACATAAAAATACAATATATTTGCAAACGCCTTTGTTTAAACTTTAAGTTGTGTAGTATTAAGGGAAAGGGAGCCGTTGTGAAACACCTTCCTTTTTCATAATTTGACCTCCCTGAACTCCGGAAGGATGTACTGGATATTCACCGCCGCCTCATGCAATACTTTGTGAAGTTCGTCCTCACCCATCCCGGTATCATCAGTAAACTCACAAAAGATATTGCCAACCCAATCCTGGGAGGAATTGAGCCTCTTGATGGCAACACTGCGGCATCCGTTCGTCGAGAGTAATGATTTGACAACCCTATCCTTGACCTGGCTGTCAATATCCGAATAGAACATGAAAAGATTCTCCGCAAGGCTTTTCGCAAATACCGCCACCTCACTCATGGGAAGCGACTGGACATTCTCACGCATACCGGCAATGCCCTTACGCTTCACCTCGAACTGTATACTAAGGAACGCCACATGTCCCAAAGGATGAGGTTGGACGATATACACCCGGTCCGCTTTCGTTTCATAAAGAACCCTCCAAAGCTCACCGAATACCCTGGCCGAGTTCTCACTCCTACGGTAACTTTTCCTTTCCTCTTCTTTCTTGAAGTACTCCACTTTTAAATCCGTCATCTTGTTCTTAGTGTACTGGTTGTAGGCGAAATAGGCAGCCGCCAAAGTTCCGAGGGCGCTGACCATGTTTGCAATGTCTATTTCCATTTGTTTTTTTTAATATTAAAGGTTATATTTGCAACGTTTCATAAACAAATTTTATATAGCAGATTGTAATACGTCTTGCCTGCGACTGGTCGGACGTATTTTTCTTGTATCCTGCATATCTCGATAAAAATGAGTATCTTTGTTTCTCATAAACAATTTTTTAATTCGACTGTGTCCTGGTTTGTTCGTGAGAGCAAACCGGATGCGAAGCTTTATAAATCTGCGCAGGGAGTAAACTTCATACCGCAACATCATACTTCTCTCTAATTCCCTGCAAAAATTCCGTTCTACCGTGAGGTAGGACGGTTTTTTATATGAATGCCCCGTGTACGAAAAAAGCAAGGCATCATCAAATACACCAACATTCTACAATCACTGCCCCCAACCATTTATTTCATCCTTGTTTATATAAACATTAAAAACTATATTTGTACCGTTTTTTGAAAACTTATCTAATTTATAAAGTCCAATTACACCCTGCTTGTGACGAGTAGGGTGTAATATTTAGTAACCAACCATACAAACGTCCGACATTGTACAAATGTACATCAGACGAAATCAAACAAGTTGTTGAATTACAATTTTCCACTGACATCCCGTGACAGCAAAAGTAATTGCTTCCACAACCTTGAAAAAGGACATAAAAAAAGAGCTCGATGACAACATAAGTCGCCACTAAGCTCTTGGTATTTATATACATTTCTACAAGCAAATATAGGAATTTATATTTGAAATCCGATTACTTATTGCATCCTTTTTAAATGTTCATCCAATGTTTTAGGATTGCACTTCAACTTCCGGCAAATAACGGCTTTACTATAACCATATTCGAGCATAGTTCGGATAAGATTTTCCTTTCCAGTCAGCTTGTAATGCGTGTTTTTATCCCCCTTTTTTCGACCAAGTCGTATTCCTGCAGCTTTTCTGTAAGCAAGGGCCTCCTTGGTTCGCTGACTGATAAGGTCACGTTCAATTTCAGCGGATAAACCGAAAGCGAATGCCAATACCTTACTGTTGATGTTATTACCTAATTCGTAACGCTCCTTGACAGTAAGAACACAAGTTTCCTTAATCATACAGAGGTGAAGCATTGACATAATACCCATCAGGTTTCTTCCTAATCGGCTGATTTCTGTTATGATTAGAGTGTCGCCTTTCTTCATCCTCTTGAGAAGTGGACCTAATTTCCTATCATTAGCAATTTTGGTACCGGAAACCTTCTCGGACACCCATTTATCTATTACAAGTCCTTTTTCCGTTGCAAATTTCTGGACTTCGAACCTTTGGTTCTCGACTGTTTGTTTGTCAGTGCTAACCCTAATGTATGCGTAAACCATTTTTAGCCGTGAAGGTAGTCTTATTCAACAGCCTAACCAAAAAGGGTATTCTAATGACCCTCAAAAGTACAAGGATGATAGAGAAAGTAAAGTTATCAGAAGTGGCAACCGGTAATCCGGCATCACTTATTGGGTTAACATCCGGTCAAAGCTTGGCGCAAATGCCTATAGACCGTTTGCCAAAGACTGAGTATATCGCTATGGCATCGGGAACGGACAAATTACGATATACACAATTAAGGTATAGTACTACTTCAGGGGCAGGAAGCAGGATTCTTTTGATTGTCCCCATTTCCGGACTGACTGATAAAATGGATGCAGCCGGAGTCTTGGGTAGCCTATATGTGTTAAGAGCTGGAATGAACTACATGCCTATGATGGTAAAAGCCGATATAATGCTGTTCCGTTCCTCTTCATTCCTTGTTAATGATATGAATGTAATGGGAGCAAGTGCCGATGGTCCTGTAAACTTCAAATTGGGACATTGTACTTATGAAGGGCAGTTATATCTTGCGGTTAAATTCAATACGGAATTTTCTATAACAACTTGCTTTCAAGGATTCTACACGTCAGATTGTGTATTCCGTAACGTTCTTGAAGAGAATGTTACGGACTGGACAGACTTACTATGAAATAAGCGGAGGAAATTCTTTTAGCCGTATTAATAATCTGTAGAAATGCTCAGTAACTTTTACTTTTATTGTGCTCATTGCTGTCTATTGCTTATTTCCGTCATATCCTTTGACCCTCAAAAGTACAAAGGATATGATAGAGAAGGTAAACATAAGTCAAGTAATGAACCAGTATCAGATAGTAACTGATGCAGACTATGTGTGTGTGGAAAAAGGGAATAGCCAGGGGAAGATCAATAAGGGTGATTTGCTTAATGCAATGTTTCAAAAAGGAACACCCGTAAAAGATTACAACTTAAATACAGAAATTGGTATATACTACATAAACGTTAGCGTTAATGGCACCATCAACGGACCATCCAATTCAATTAGCTATGGTATTCTTTTTGTACTTAAAGGATTAAATAATTATATTGTTCAAATAGCATGTAGTGTTACTGGCCTTCTAAATGTATTCATAAGGACAAGAACTGAACTTGCTTGGAGTGAATGGAAATCAGTAAATATTACCTAATATGACGGTATAATTTGCTCCTTTTATTTCTTATCGAATCTTCTGACCCTCAAAAGTACAAAGGTATGATGGAAAAGATTAAGTTGTCAGAAGTGGAGAGAGGTTTGCCTAACGGAATAATTGCTCAGATACGCGGGCTGAATACCCAGGGAGAGGGCATTTTAGAAACGGTGGAATCTTTTTTGAGTGACATATTATGTGCAAGAGGCTCCTTTATATATAACAGTCAAGAAGTTATAGATAACCTCAAGCAACCTGGTGTGTATATGCATGGGGACCCCATAATCGGTACGGGGACTTTCTATGGCGCGCATGGTGTGCTCTTAGTCTTGTATGTAAATGAATATACAATACATATTGATTTTCCTGCAAGGAAAAACTTTATCCTTGTAAGAAAGTGTGTCACTGTCAACGGGAAAGATGATTGGTCAGAGTGGAAATATATATCGTTAACAGACATATCAACGTAACAGACCTACCCGTTTTATCCGAGATGGCCGGAACGGATAATCTGTTTCTCACAAACTAAACATCCGTCAATGGCGACAAAGACAAGAAACGGAAATAAATGCTACAGTGGGGGGAATTATTCCCCCACCTTAGACTCCTCCATGTAGCTCGCAGCAGTCACCTCACTCTCGTCAGCCGCTTCCAATATGAATTCAAATGTTGTCGGATGGTAGGAAGACAATAGTTTCGCATATACTCCGGGCGTGTAATCCCTACGCTCAAGAAATACCTTGAATGCTCCAGTATCGGTATTATAGAGCTTGAATTTCGGCCTTGCATTTTCCGTTCCCAAAACACCGCCTATCAGATTTAATTTGTATGAAGGAGCTGCTGTTACCCCTTCAGACCTATATATTGAAAGGAAATATAGGGCAACCGGTCCTCCTCCGTATGACTGTACACTAAATAGAATTCCATCGGAGAAAGAAGATGTGTCCTTTCTCTCAAACAACAATATGGAGGATGTCATGGATACCCGCTTTTCTTGTCGCATGTCCCTGGAAGGTTTCAGACCGTTTTTTACCTCTGTTGCAATGGGTAGTTTCCCTCTGATTAACTCAACTACATTGGAATCTGTTATGTTAACTTTCTCTATCATATCCTTGTACTTTTGAGGGTCAAAGGATAGGTAGGAAAATGGATACTCCAAAAGTCTCTTATGTTATGGTATTATTTATTAACGTCCAATCTTTCAAAACCTCTCCATTGCTACGAATGGTTTTAATATATATTTTTGCAGAGTTAGTAATATATAAATGGCTGTGTATTGAAACCCTCTTAGCGCTAATAAAATTCCAGTGCCCATATTATTTAAATTATCAGTAGATGAATATACACCAGCACTGATTTTACTATCGTATTCTTCATTTAATATATTCTTACCTTGTTCAAATCCATTAGCTTGCATAAGTCCCTTGTTTGCTTCTGTTGCAGCAGGCAGTTTTTCTCTAATTAACTCAACCACATTGGCATCTGTTATATTAACCTTTTCTATCATACCTTTGTACTTTTGAGGGTCAGAAGATACGAATGAAAAAGAATGTATTAGGAAATATTCTATTTAGTAGTAAAAATCATTTCCATTGAGTCCAAACACCATTGACTCGTGACCTCTTATACTCTTTCAGGTCGATAAAGGATATTGCTATTTGTACAAAATCAGCTGAACCTATAACTTTGACCCAATAAAAGCTATTGGTTGGAATGTTTGCCACATTATTCCATACGCTATATTCTCCAGCTTCTACAAGGTTGTTTAAGTCTCCATCTTTAACAATATTTGCTTTGTTCATTTGCAAATTAAGGTCGCTTTTCTTAATCTTCACCGGTTCACTACTTGTTTCCCCATAGAAAAAATCTGCATCATCCTTAACAGATAAGCTGTTCAAGGCTTGACTTATGTTTACCTTCTCTATCATATCCCTTGTACTTTTGAGGGTCGTCATTTTCGGATAAAAACGACAACCAGTTTAACATTTTGTTTTTATTCTCGTTTTGTTAATAATTATCTTATTTTGTCAACTGTTCGAATAGCGTTTCGTTTCCACCCCATTCTTGGAAAACGCCAACCCGATGGATGGATTTATGAGAGCACTGTATACATCATTTCCCAACGACGAGTCATTAATCATAATCGAGCCTGCTCGCAGAATAGTATCGCCAAATTCCTCACTGTTATGGTAGTTCCTCAATCTGACCATAGGAAGGTAATTGATGTTTCCATTCCATTGCTCTTCCATAAACTTGATTTCACCGATAACACTATTGTTCTGGTTGTACATCCTGATGGAGTTGGTATCCGGATCCAACTCGATTCTCGTTCCATTCAGTGAAGTGGAGAACTTGCCGATAATCTTAATGTCACCGTTATCCTCTATTCGGAATGCACCGTTGGGGGACCTGATGTTTCTGAACACGCCGCCGTCAACCTCGACATTTCTTCCATAAAAGATCCCCCTCAAGAAGTCAATCAGCAGGTTCGGCCTGAACCCGTTCGCCGGATTCATCGGATCACTGTAATTGAAGTCCTTGTACCCGCCCTCCGTCTCCACGGCCGAACCGTCCGCTCTCACCCCGTACTGGGAGAACATGTACTGCCCGTAGAATACGGCGCTCGCCAGTTTTGCGAAGTTCGCCATCAGAATCTCGACGAACGAATACCTGACCTTGTCCATCAGCACCCAGGTGGCCTTGCTGCCGTTGGCCGCATAGTCCTTTTTCGGATTAATATTCTTAAAAGTGCCCTCCTTGTTCAATACGTAATACTGCCCCTCACACAGCACCATGGGTGCGGACAGTGGGGTACGGGTATAGGATACGGATGCCGCGTACTCCCCGGTCGGATAGACCAGCGGGCCGACCGGTCCCTGCTGGAGATACTTCACTTCTCCCGTCTTGCTTGCCAACGCTTTCTTTGCCATATCATGCTGCCGTTGAGATTGTCCATGAAACATTGCCGCCTGCCTGCTGGCACATAGCTTCGGTGCAGGTACCGCTTGCCGCAGCCACATTCGCCGTAGCCGGATTGAGAATGACCCCTGCCGAATCCATAAAGACAAAATAGAACAGCATATTCTTTGCCTTCGTGGTCTGTCCCCGCTTGACAAGGATAGGCGTATAAGTCACCGAACCTCCGGAACCGGAAACAATCGTCTCATCCTCGGGATTGGGATTAGTTATGATGTCGTAGGGGTCTGACAAGTCCATCACCGTCTGCGTGTCAAGGCCTATCAGATTGCCGCCCTGCGACACCTCCACCTTAAAGATGCCCGTAGTGTCAACCAGGCTGTCCGTAACGGTCAGACTCTTGCCAGTCTGGTCGACGAGTGTCTGCCAGGCACCGTTAACCATCCTGGACCACTTGTAGGTCAGTCCGGAGGTGATCTCTGACGCTCCACGTCTCGCCATCGCCGTGAGAACGACACTGCCTCCCTTCTCACGGATGGCAAAGTATTTGTCATCACCCGAAACGATGGTCACCACGTTCTGGTTGCCCACACCCTTGGTGATAGAGATGCTGTAGACGAACTGCACCTCATCCGACACGTTGCCCACGGTCACCGTAGCCACCGCCTTGACGCTGCAGCTCGCACCGGATGACGCCTTCACCAGGTTCTTCACGATCTGAAGCCCGTAATAGTTTGTAGTGCCTGCTTTATATGGAATGAACTTGAAATGACCCGTCTCGCCGCCAAACGTGTTCGTGGAGACGTTGGATGTGAAGCTTATCAACACGTCATTGAAATACCACCTGATGGAAGAGGGCACCACAATCCCCTCAGCCACCCGTGAGGAGGTGAGAAGGAAGGAGAGCGTCGGCTTCATCGTGGTAAAGTCGGGGGCTATGTTTGTCGGAGCGCCCGACTCACCGTCATACTCCTGGTACAGGTCTCCCTTGTCGCACATGATGGCAGGCATGTATACACCGGACTTCTGTGAGAATATCACCTGCCCGACCTTACTCGCTACGCTCATCGGTCACCTCCTCCCCGTCTTTATCCATGAAACCCTCCGGAGTGGCGACCTCCACCGGATCTTCCACGCCGTCTATCTCACCCTTGGCCTGCTGCGGGGAAAGGCACACGCCCCCGACTACTGCCGCCCGGTCGAATACCGTATCGCCGGGAAAGCCTGCCACATCGGCCTGCCATAACAGCACATTGCCGTCGGCAGTGCTGTTGCGGATTCCTGCCACTCCCAGCTTGTCCGCAACCTCTCTCGTCACTTTGATATAAAATGCCATACTGCTATCGATTAATGGTTAAACATCCCTTTTCCTTGCCACTATAAACTTACCGCTGTCATCCGTCACGTACTTGCCGTCAGATGTCACCACCGCCGCATACGGGCCCTTGTCAATCACCTTCAGCTGTAGCATCATGCCGTCGGTGCATGGGATGGAGGGCGAGTACCCGGCAGCGGCCAGCACGTATGAGGAGGCGCCGGCCACCTTCGTGTACCATTCGCACTCAAGGATGGCCTGGGGATTGGGGACAATCCCTGCCGTATCACGGATGACCGGTTTCGGGTATATCATCTTGGTTCCGTCGGCCACCTGCTGCGGAAATCCCTCCCAGTCAATCTCGATGGCGGGAATACGCCTGCGAATGGTGGTGGAGACATAGTCTATGTCACTGTCCGGCTTGGATGAAGGAGCACCGTCCTTCGAGTACGATGCTTTCACAACGTAGGTCTGTTCGTGGCCGATATAGTCCCGGTCTATGGTAAGCACGTTCTTTGTCAGTGATACGAACTCCCAGTCATTGTCGCCGTTACCGTCGGTAATCTGCTCCAGTGCGCCCGTATTCAGCTTCCGATAGAAGAAGAACTTGCACTTGTTGGTTGCTGTGACATCTACATCGCCGACAAGCAGCTTGGCGGTAATGATATGTTTTGATATATCACGGCAAGGATTCCAATCCAAAGAAGAAGGAGAATCAATCACCAGCTTAGGCTGTGCTTCGCTGCCATCTACGGCGCGAACAAGACGGCTGAAACGGTAGACGTGCGTCTGTCCGGTACGCTTCGCATCGACATACTCGGCGTAGAACTCCAGTGTTACCGGACTGCCGGGAACGGTATTCTTTTTCACTTGTATCTTACCCTTCTCGGCTCCGGTCTCGGTAATGACATAGCTCTTGTTGGCAGATGTAATCAATGTCCGCACACCGTTCAAGCGCTCGTACCACTTCATGTTGACCAATGACGCGTTGACCGCGCCCACTTTGGTCACCGCATCCGGGTCGGTGGCATTGCACCGGGGGAACAGCGTCAGGGGGGTAAGCGTGTAGTCCGGAGTGTACTCGGCCTTGTCAGCCTGGTACACCTGCACGTCCGGTACGCTGCCGACAACCTCTATCCCGCCGCTGGTCTGGAGAGGGCGGTAGTTGACCTCTATCTTCTTCTGTATAGTCTGCATAATTAGAAAGTTATATAATTCATTGTCTCATAATTATTCTGCCCGTCACGCAGCAGCACCCTTGCGATAAACTTGCACCCGGTCATGTTCATATAGTCGGGGCCGAGGTCGTTGACCGTCAGCGGCAGCGACTTGCCGGTTTCCGCGTGTGCGACCGCCCAGGCGTTGTCCTCGGTGACGTTGCCCGTGTCGCGCGTCCACTCCACATCACTGTCAAGGATATGCGCCGTCACGTCACGGTTGTACAGCTCACCGGTAATGGTGAGGGTGGTCGCAAAACGCTCCGCATCGAAGTACCAGCCGTTGCTGCTTTTTATATCGATGCTGAAATCCGGATTGCCCTCGACCATTGCCCAGCCCGCTGCTCCGTACTTCGGTTCGTCGGTAGTGCCGGAAACAAGACACATCCACTTGCATCCGTAGTGCCACACGGTATCGTACATCATCACACGTACAGTCTCGGTCTGTGCCTCGCGGTCGGCTTGGTAGGGTTCTGCTCCCGTGGCGGTCTCCATGCTCCACTCGCCGCGGTCGTTGGCGATGCGGGGTAATACGCCTTGGAAGTCGATGCGGTGGATGTCCTGCGCTACCAATCCCCGAACGTAGATATAAGAGTGCAGGTAGTTGATGGGCAGGTTGTCGAACAGAGACAGATGCTTCAGCCTGCCGACGATCACCGAATAGTTGCTTTCCTCAAGGATGGGTTTTGTGACCCCGTTAAGCATGCAGATACAATGCTCACGGGATGACAGATACCAATAACCCTGCCGTTCAGTATCAACCGGGTTGCCACGGTGTGATAATATCATCAACGGCTCAGGAGGATAATTCTTGCCACCCGGCACCTCGCTATCAGGGTACATCACAGCGTTGATCGTATTGGCTGAGATGTCAACATGCAAGACACGTAGCCAGGAGGTATAATACTTGCCGCCACCTGATGTAAGGTCATTGACAACACCATATACAACATCGTTTTCTGCCAGTGCAGTAAAGTCGTTATCCCACCGCTTCTTCATCTTCAGGCTGTATGTGCCGTCTTCAAGCTGCGATACACTTTCGATGGTACCGGACTCGGAGAATGAATAGTCGCTCTCCATGGCGGAGAGACGGTTGAAGATAAGCTCAAGGACGGTAAGGCTGTCGCGGACCTCGAGGCGGGACAGCTGCATACGGCCGTCAGGGAATATTCCGGCACCCTTGCCCGCGACCATAGAGTCGATAAACTCGCCGAACTTCAACAGAAAATTTGTGCCGTCAGACTGGTCTTTGCGAAGGAACACCTTTGATAATTCTTCGATGCTCATTCCTTGTTGAATGAGTTCAAGAATGCCAATAAATGTCCGTCCAACCCTCTCTGCGGTATTCTCTCCCTCAGAAGAGGCGTTCCTTATCTGTAGAGCAAGTTTCCTTAATATGTCAAGTGTATCAGGCATTATTCACCAAGTACTCTAAAAGTTACACGATTAGCATTAATCCCTCCATTTCCCCTATACAGCGGAAAGTCTTTTTTGTTATCATTCAAATACCGAACACATTCTTTCATATACCTATCAGCAACAGAGAAAGCATCATTATAAGCCATAAGTTTCTCCTTAAAATCAGAACGCGACGAATACTCGTTATCTTTATTGACAAATCCAAAACGGGTGACATTTCCATCTCCATTTTTCACGATACGAGCATAGGTATAATATGCTAATGTCGTTTTCAGCCCTACAAAGGAACGTTTGCCTCCACATTCTATGGTATAAGAACTACCATTAAGCAACTCACTATAATTTTCCGGATGTTCTTTCACATCTAAGAATAAAGCATCACCCAAAGCTGACTTCAAATCAATGTTCTCCGACTCCCGAATATATGCCTCTATCTTTTCCGTATCGATGTGTATTGACATCGTACGAGCCAACTTATAGACCTCATCTGTTGTTATTAGACATCGCAGCATTTCTTATATATTTAAGAGGTTGTACACTAAAGTCATTGGAAGGATTGAGAGGTTCATACTAATGCGCAAAAATTTTCTGAAAAGCCCGTTCAATCATGCGTTGTTGCTTTGACACAATAGAGTTATAGTATTCAAAAGCATCTTCCAATATATCCCCAGAAAAACCAACCTTACCAATCCGGATACAATACCAAGGCTCCTGCCCGAAAGCCGAATAAATACGTTCAACCACACTGGCATCAGTAACGGTAAACTCCTTATCATAATTTTTAGGACTAATATCCACAAACTCCGGTTTTTCTTCATCAGATTCCAAGGTTACCTCTAAGACCTTTGTCGCATTGGTGTCTCCTTGTAATTGCACGATAGTATCAGAAAAACCAGTATCTTCATTAGTCCTATCCTCTTTTATAGGATTTCCGTTTTCATCAAAACGTACCGAAGAAGCACCTTTCTTTGTAATTATCATCCCGGAAGGCATGAAGTTACAACGCACATTACGATACTTCACATTGGCTAATCCCTCATCCGTACTCATTTCCGTAATCACACGGTCAGCTCTTCCGATAGGATACACGAATTTCCCTGTGTTGCTAATCCATAGTATCTGCCCCTTATAGTTTTCAATCCCTCCGGCAGCCCGAATTTGCGCATAGACCACCTCCTTACGTGGATTAAATACATCTATAAACTCCACATTTTCTGGTATTACCTTTATGGCTTTTCCCTGACGGGTTTTCTTTCCTGTCCAATCCGGATGAACTGCGATTTTTGCGATATATCCGGATTCATCCTCCTCCAACAAACGGCAATTTTCAAAGGGGATGTGCTGTACTTCCACTATATCTGCGAACATATTATAATTAACATGTATCGCCATCCCATCGTAATCAGCAACATCCTTGCAGACGAAAGCATGGATGTCATCTGCCGTATCTCCACGGCGGTTAACCACATATTCAGAAAAAGCAACCTCACGAAACCCATTTCCCTCTATGAAATTGGCATAACGTTCTGCACATTCGCTACCCGTTGAACTCGCAGCGATGATATTTCTTAGATGTTGGGGATATAAATTATCATCACCGTAGCTTTGGATGCCAAGATTACGTAAATAGCCCGTGTCAACACGCCTATTACTCTTCTTCTTTAATTCATTTACATTCATCGTTCCGTGAGGTTATTCTTTATTTCACCGTTTCTACGGCTTCTATAGTCTGCTTAGAGTCAACTACAGATTGAGCCTCTTTAATATGAGCATCCAATACTTTAGCTGTAACTTTCTTCCCGTTCAGTTTATAAGTCTTGAACGCATCTCTCACAATCTCAGAAGTAGCACCTTCCACTTCAAAGGCTTTCACCAATTCTGAAACCAAAGTTTCATCCAATGGTAAAGCAGGACTCATCCGTCTTTCAACCCTTTTCTCCCAATCGGAAGGCGTTGAAGCAAAAAAGACTATCCCTTTAGGATTTTCCGCAAGATACCTTTCTGCCGCTTCGTCAGTAAGATTGTTGTTGGTGTACATTTCACTACTTCCAAAGCCTACTTGGAGCAATACACCATTTTTCAATGCATAACTTGATTTTTCTTTCATTTTTCCATATCTTTTTAAGTACGAATACATTTCAATCACAGCGTCACGATAGCAATCACCACATGAGGTCTTGGTAAATGTCCTACCAAGAACTTCATGAAACATCAGTTCAATGTCTGATTTATCAGAAGAAGAAAGGGAGACCTTATCCCCCAATCTCTTCAACTTATCAACCATCTCCAAGACAAGCATATTCCCTCCTATGCTGCCGGTTCAGCCGTCAAAGTGTTGACAGCAGTCTTAGTTGCTTCATAACTCGTCTTGAACAAGAATAATGCAGATTTAGGCGTTTTCTGCTCTTCCAAGGTAACAGCCCATCCACCTTCAGTATCCTCGCTATACTTATCGTTGTCGATAGCTGTAGCTGTAAGCCCTTGGTAGTAACCATACACCTGAAAAGCGGCATCACCAGGGTTTCCTTCTTTCTGTAAACCCTTATATTTATTCTCCAACACCACAACATAGGTACCGTTAGCCAATCCGTCAATAACATCAGCGCATACATCCGGGTCGTTTGCCAATATCACAATCGCGACAGTATTGGTAAACGAACTACGATATGTGCCAGCCACTAATGAGGTCTTTGTACCCGTAAATGGATTTTTACCAGGAACAACAACCTTATAAGCCTTCTTCCCGGTTTTCATAGCCAGCGTTTCAATCACATTCTTTTTTGTAGAATTGAATACTGTGGCTGCAAAGTCCACATCCGCACGATTCATTATTACCCCTTCCTGCTCCAATCCTTGTACTACTGGATCATCACACGACGGAACAATATCTTTCTTTAAAATATCATCACATACTCCCATAGAATACCTCCTTTTGTCAATATGCTACTTGCACCAAGTTGTCCTCGCCAATCATAGAACCGAGTTTACCAGTAGAATAGATATAATTCTTACGGGGTTTTCTTTCAAACCAGATATCAAGGTCAGATATCGGGTTATCGCCTTCACAACCGTACATTAAATTGTCCGGAGAACATAGAACCGCACGGTGAGGAAGGTTCAGTTTCGTTTTATCGTTCTGATACGCTTGAATAAATCTATCCCAAATAGAACATTTTACGACCGTAACGCCGTCATACTCTCCTACTTCAAGGCCGTCAAAAATGACCGTCCAAGGCATAATAACCTTATATTTCTCCCTCACATCACGTGACAAAGAATCACATAATGATTTTGTAGCAAAAATTGCATGTCCGGACTTCTGGAAAATACGGCTATCCGCATCTTCAAGCATCGCGTCAAACACAGATGTAGCAGCCCCCAATTCTTTCATCTTGGACTTCTGCAAAGCATAAGATGTTTCAGAGTTGGCTGATATAACGGTATGCTGACCGGAATTCTCTGCACATATGGCAAACAGGCGTTTAAAGAAACCGTCACATGTCTTGAACAATTCTACATTCAATCCATCCGTAATTTGACCGGAACCGTCAATATTAGCGGCATCCTTGTCTCCAAACCAAGTGAAGCGCCATAACATTTTCATCATTGCTTCCGTCAGTTTTGGAAGGACAATCCCATCCATATATTCAGTAGAAGTAAGGTCCGCAATATTGGTACCCGTCTTCAAGCAGTACTTTGCAATAGTATTCTCCAAGTCCTCATAGCACATTTCCAACGGGACTTGCCAGTCACCAATTTCCCATACTTTCTGGGCGGCAGCGATAGCCACTTTTTGATATTCAGGGTCACATCCGGCGCCTGCGATACCTACATCCTCCATCTCACCGATGAAACCAACTTTCTTGCCATTGGTCACTTTAGGCATGAACGTCATAAAACGCTCCATATCCTCATTTTGAAAGACTGTCAGTTCAATCAAGTCTTTCAAATCTTTCACCGCCTGATTGTCTGGCGTCAATTTTGAAAAATCTAAAATAGGCATACTCAATTCTCCTTTCTTTACTTTTTAGCTCTCTTCTCCCTTTCCTCTCTCAATTTTCTTTGAATAGGTGTCTCCTCTGCACTTGCTTGTGTCTCAACAGTATTCTTGAAGGATTGGGTACGCAAAGAGACTCTATAGGTTGAACAATGTTTTGCTAGCCAATTCTCACCCCCTGCCATCTTTACAGCATTCAGTATCTTATTGTCCTCAACTGTACGGGCATTGGTTTTCAATGCCGCATTTTCCTCTTCAAGTTCTTCAATGCGCGCCTTTAAAGCTTCAATCTCCTCATCACCGTTTGTTTCTTCCGGGTCTTTGATTTCTGTAATCACTCCGTCTGTTACAATGATAGTCTTACCATCGGGCATAACATGCTCGCCATCGGGGGATGCCGCATCTCCCACTTGCGGTTCTCCTTCTTCACGTTCCACCGTCAGTGTATTACCTTCGGCATCTGTCAGTTCCATAGATACTACCGGAATGTCTTCTATCTTCTGGTAGCCACATTTCGCAAGCAGTCTGTCAATGATAGATTGCTTTACCGTTACTTGTTTTTCTTTGTTCATTTTCTCACTATTAAGTTTATAATCAGTTCCTTTTGCTGTAGTTGGTATAAGAACATCAGATATAAATCCAAGTTGTTTTGCAACCTCACCGCCAAACCATGCCTCCTTGTTCATCTGGACCTCCAAAATGGTCGATTCAACTCCTGTCCGTTCAACATATACAGCCATCATCTTATCCTTTTCCGCTTCCAGACTTGATTTGATGGATTCTATAGTTTCAAGGTCCAATAAATCATCATATCTTGCCAAATATGGTTTGTGGATGAGAAACTTTGCATGAGGATAAGCCTTTCTGCGTTCAAGTGGAGCAGAAAGCAAAATGATGGTAGCCATAGAAGCACATCGTCCAACAACGGTACAAGATATTTCCTTACCTGACGCACGTAATGCATCATAAATAGCATACCCCTCAACTGTATCACCGCCACACGAATGGATTTCAATGTCAATTTTAGGGTCAGCCGGGTCAAGCCATGAAAGGAAGTATTGGATATCCGGAAACGAAAGCCCCTCGTCACCGGTCAAATACCAATTTTCCATTTTATCCTTATCGGCTACAATGTCCTTGTTAATGTATAATTTAGCCATATCACATAATTGTTTGTAACAAAGGTAGAAAACATGATACGGCTTGAAGAAAATAAGAAGTCTATTCCACTGACACGCTTTGTCAGCAACTTTTTCAAAACAAAAAAAGGGCGGAATAATTCCGCCCCTAAATATCCACTTTACTTGAGAACTTATCTATTATCCGATAAATTGTCCTTTCCGCAATATTATACTCATCGGATAAATATTGCATGATATAAGTCTTTTTATGCCCCTCCTTTGACAGACGGACATACTCTTGATACACGGGAATATATTTCACATCCCCGACATCAAGCGAAGCGTCCCCCATCATTTGAAGAAGACTTTTATTCAATATCAATAGTTCATATGCTTTCATATACTACCAAGATTTTCAACGTACTTAACCCTATTAGCAACAGAGGTAAACTCTTCCACAGAAACCACCGGAGCAGGCGCCATCATCATACCTTTTGCAACAGCTTTGGCCAGCATGTCCTCTCCTAACGCCTGATTGGAAGAAGCTGTTACATTAATGGGAATACCTCCTCCTATCTGATTGAAAGCCGACAATAACGGAGCAAACATCGAGGTTGCAGCAGCCGTCATTACACTTTCACCGTTGGACAACATAGCAGGTATGGAATCGCTTGTACCGGAACCTGGCCCTTCAACTTTACCTCCTTGTGCAAATTTAGCACTTTTCACCGATTTCATAGCCTTTCCCATAACAGTAGTTACAGATGCCACTACAGTACCTATCGCAGCAAGCATGTCAATCCATGTTGCAGATGAGCGGGTAGCTGTTTCTACGGCTTTGGCAATGGCTACCCCTTGCGCAATAGAAACCTCCGCAATAGCCAGTATTTTCGCCAACTGAGCCATATTCTCGTTATCTCCTGCCGCTTGTTCCAACAAATCAGAAAGATTCCCTGCCAAGACAGAAAGGGATTCACCTTTATTTTGCTGCATCTCCACTTCCTTGTCAATGACCGCCTGCTTTGCATTCAAGTATTCTTGGTCTGCAGCAAGCTGCCTGGCCCGGAATTCGGCATCACTCTCCTCTCCCATCCGTCTCAAGCTGTCTTTCAGTTCAAGCTTCTGCTGTTCCTGCATACGAAGAAGCTCAAGTTCACTATCTCCATTCAATTTAGCTTCTGCCAATTCATTATCCAATCGAAGTTTGAGTGCATCAGCTTGTTTCTTTGCTGTATCATTCTCATGTTGAACGGACAAATCATAAATCTCTTTATTGTACTTCTCCGTAATAGCAAGCTTCATCTGTTCAGTAAGCTCTTTCTGACGGAGTTCTACGTCACGTTGGGCAACAAGTTGCTGCATCTTTAGTTGGTACTCCTGCTCACCTCCAGCTTTTACGGATTCAAGTTGCAGAGAGATTAGTTTCTGCCGGTTCTCCACCTCCTTCATCAGTTGTTCTTCCGATAATTGCTGTAATGCATCATTTTTTTGCTGTTCAAGTGCAATGATCTGCTGATTGAGTGCTTGGCGCATAGTTGCTGTAAGACCTATTTCAGTACGTAAACGGATACGTAAATCCTCTATCTGACGCTCATACACTCTCTTAGTCTCAATAAATTGTTTTTCTTGGGCATCCTTGACTATCTTCAAGGCTTCATCTTCTGCTTTTCGGATTTCCTCGCGCTCTTTTTCTTTGATGGCAGCCACTTTCTCTGCCACAGCTTTCTGCACTGTGACTATTTCTCCTCTAATCGTATTCTCCTGCTCAAGTAATTCCATAGTTTTAGAGAAATACTCCTTCTCCGCATTGTATTTTGCAGCTTCAAGTTCAGCCAACTTATCATTTGTCTCTGCATCATTTTCTGCCCATTCTGAACGCTTACGAAGAAGCTCAAACTCTCTCGTTGCCAAATCCACATTCCGCTTTGCCTGCTCCTCTTCAAGCTTATTAGCCTGCTTTACGAAAGCAAGTCTCTCCTCTGCCGTGAACTTCTCCTTGTCTTTCGCCTGCTGGCGCAAACGTGCGACCTCCAGCTGGTCTTTAGCATTCTGTACTTGGTCCGTTCGCGCTTGTTTTGCTATGGCTGCTTCTTCCTTAGCCAGTTTGATAGCCTCTCTATTGGCATCGTTAATGTCCCTGATATACTTTCCTATGCCAGGCAATTTTTCTGCCATCTTAGCTATCCATCCAATCATCTTTGCTCCAGACTCGACAACAGATAGAATACCTCCCGCCAATCGTTGAACTATGTTCAAAAGAAAATCAAGTGACCTTGATAATGGAGCAGTAATAATGTTCCAACGATTTGACGCTTCTTCACTGGAATTTATAGCTTTGGATACAAGCATTATCGCTGCAGCAATACTAGCAAGAATAGCAACTATCGGATTCGTCAGTAAAGCTAATAATTGCTTACTAAATCCTATAACAGCTGTTTTCCCAACATTAAAAGCTTGTTTCACTCCTCCAAGTTCTGTTTGCATTTTAATAATTGAATCAAGAAATGGGATATTTGATTGTGCAGCCTTTAAAATAGCAGCTTCATAGTTTCCTACATTCCGATAAAAACGCTGCGTTTCCTCCTCTGCTTCCTTTAACTCCTCGGTGATTGCATTAATATGATTCTGCAGTTCTTTACCTTTAGTACCTTCTCTTTCTTCTCTACTCAATGCGTCATATGCAGCGGTAGCATTGGAAAGTTCTGCTCGTAAAGCCACAAGGCTACCCTCTTGTTCCTTCTCTAATTTTAATTGATTCTGAACTTGCTTATTCAGCATCCGAATAGCATCATTATATTGCTGCGTTGCTATCTTCGTTTCAGACAATTTCAAATTATATTGTTCTCGACTAATCCGCCCAGCCTTCAAGTCATCCTTTAAAGTTTGCTCCCTTTTTCGGAGTACATCCAACTGTGAACGATA
This sequence comes from Bacteroides sp. A1C1, assembly GCF_004328515.1. NCBI lineage: Bacteria > Pseudomonadati > Bacteroidota > Bacteroidia > Bacteroidales > Bacteroidaceae > Bacteroides > Bacteroides sp. A1C1. The sequence goes on along the minus strand of NZ_CP036491.1, from coordinate 3,866,117 downwards.
CTCCGCTATTTTACGAATAGCATCATCATAACGTACTCTAATATTAAGAATCTTTTCTTCTACATTGCTATTTCCCATAACTACACCTCCAATTGTAACAATTTACATTCACATATTCCCGTATCTTCTGCCTTAATGGAAATAATGGCATAATATCTACCATATTGGGCCAAATAAATTGGAACAGTCATATCCAAGTCTCTCAACTCAATATCATTTATTTCTATCTTTTCTGTAATAACAATAGGCCTTCGTATGATAGATTGGTATGTTTGGTAATACATAGAAAGGAGTGTATTCCAATCAAGACCAGTAAATACCCCTTTCACACCATTATAAGCCAATAATCTTGGCTCAACTGAATTGTATTCCAAATTACCTTCCTCATCATATGAATATATTGGTATCTTGGCTACATCCGAGAATTGGTCACTGGCAGCAAACGGCAATTCTACAACATCTCTTTCACTTTCTATCGTTTCGTTTTCTACAAACAAATACCCATCATATTTCCCCACTACCGTATCATCCTCCTTCCATCTATAAAAATTCTTTTGAGAAAAATCATCAAGAGAATAGGCAATCGCATTAGGTTTATTATCTTTATATGTAGCAACCAGCCTACGGGTCCAATCCAACGCTTTCGCCTTATTAGACATAATTGTATCAAATGATACAAACACAAGGCCGTTACTTTCTGTGAACAAAGGGAAAGTACCTATGATTGCCGATATAGCTTTAATAAAATCAGACTGCTTTATATCTGGCAGATTAGGTATTATCCAATATCTACCACCCAATAATATTTCTTGCTCTATATTCGTTATCTTCAACGTGCCGCTAATAGAAACGACATCAGATGGCTTGCCTATATTCTGCAAAGCAAATTTCAGATGAGGAATAGAAGAATGTAGAGTAGAAAGCATCTCTGTTTGCCTATTCTCAAATTGAAACAAGACCTCATATACACCGTCACTTATAAAATTTACATTCAGTAATGGAATTGTAAGTACAGTACTTGTATCCAGTTCGCTACCGACTTCATTGAAGTTGTAATTATAAACTTCCAATGTAGCAGATAATGGAGCCACATTTGTATTTACTTTAACTTTAAAATTACCCGATATCTTAGGTACAGCATTTATGACTTTAGACCTATAGCCATTGTAATATCCTCCACTCACTCCGTTTCCTATTACTGCAAGGTTTCCATAAAACGAACCAACATTTCCCATATCGTTGAAGTATATGTTTGTCTTGCCAGCCCTATCCTCTGCAACGCCCTTTAAATCAACGGTTATAGCTTCGATTTCTGCATACTCTTCGCTTGGATTTTTTTCCAATAATGGAACAAACATGTTTTCCAATAAAGCCTCTTTGTCTTTTGGAAAAATAAAAGATATGCCGTTATCCTCTTCTATGTATTCCATGATTTGTTTTACAGACTGAACAGGATGATACCACACCATTGAATCTCCATTTCTGAAACCATAGTCAACCTTTGGATATACACGATCATTTTCTCCCCAATCTTTCCATTCAATATATTTCGGATAATATATACCTCCCACATATTCACCAGCATCCATATCTCTCAGGCTTTTTCCACTTTCAAGCATTGATGATAGTGCTGTTATATTTCCCCACGTCATGGCAATCTCAATCTTATCAGATATAGATATAAGTACAGCCTTAGCAGTTGGAATAACCTCTACCCCATTACGAAAATATCTTGCATCATGATATTTCCGAGGATAACCGGAGTCTGCAGATGGAAGCTCAGCATGCAATATGATACGTTGATTCCTTATTGTCTTAGGTAATTTGATTGTATAACTATTATTGCTCACAATCTTACTCAAGTCTGTAAAAATATTGCTCTTGAAATTAAGTGTAATCTTGGTATTATCGTCCAAGTCTACCAACTTACCATCAATAAATAGCATGTCATTTCTCATAAGCTTTGTACTCTTGTTTCTGGTAATATGATTGTTGCTACGAAATCCTGCAATACGGCTCTTGTCTTATTGAAGTTACCAACAGATACATTCACCGCCTTCCAGCTATCAACTCCATTCACATTTTTACCTGCATACATATCAACGATGGGTGACAACGCGAGTTGAAACAAGAAGTCAAACGTTTCAGAGTCCACTAAAGGAGCACACACCAACAATGTATTCTCTTCTGTTTTTCTCTGCTTACGTCCTGAACCTCCATGATAGCCATTAACATAGTTATAGTCTTGCATATTATTACGAATAAATTCACCATCATTGGCAATTTGTTTACTCTCATCACCACGTTTAAACAACCAATAGCAATAAAAGCCATGACGATTTATCCAACGTAAATAAATTCCATCCGTGCATTCATCAACTAAAAGCCTCACGTTTACAGCCATATTCGTCAATGCATGAAAAGTAAAATCAAATGTATTGTCGAACACGTTTGCCCCCACACTCGTTCCCGGCAATTTCAATACGACCTCATTGTTTGCATCAATTCCATTCAAAGTAATATTATACACCTTTCTTTCAGACAATGTAATAGCTGGTAAAGAAATGCTGTCAGCGGTCACACTCACATTAGCATTACCGGCCGTATACATTCCTACCGTAAACGGAAGGTTTTTAAACCACGTCAATATACGATTTCCATTATACCGTTCACCCACCTTCATTGCCCCCCAAATGATGAACGTATTGAATTGAAAACTTTCAGACATTGAACTGTCCGAATAAAAGTCAATATCTACAGAGAACACACGTCCTACCCCGCTATCTTTCGGAATCGTCTGTGAATAATCAATTTTCCAAAATTCTACAGTGTCAAATGTAGACTGCATGTAAAACGACACATCAAAAAAGCATGCATTATTAAACAGAGCCCTCTTCTCCTTGTATGAAATTTCAGAAACGATATCAGTCACCGTCACCTCCACGTAATCCCAAGCATGCCCGTAAATGTTTATCACTACCGGATTAAAACAGAAAGATATTTCATCCGGATATTCTATGGTTGTTTCCCCTATCTTATGAGTTCTCATTACTATGTAGATTTATATGTGTCACATCATCAACGAGTATACCAAACACACGGTCCATAATGTCCCGTATTGTTTGCTCCACGTCCGTTGTATATATATCCTCGTACGTACCAGAGTGATAAAGTGATGTGCCCTCTGTTGCTATCTTCCGGGCCACAAGGTATGCAAATGACCTTGGTCTCTCCACTTGGATACCCTTGTCTATCATCCATTGCTGAATAATCTTATAGAATCCTTTCGGTACTTTCCCCGAGGCACGTCCCACCTCCAGAACTCCGAACGCTTGACGACCATAAAGAGTACCATGATTATCATCCACGACAACGTGCAGGCTCTTGATAGTTTTGCCACTTGCACGCTGCCCAGCCCGTATATGATTTTCTATGATGCGCTGCCGAAGATTATCCAACTCCTCACACAATATCGCCTTTACCTCTTTCCTCCTATCTTCCATAACTAGCACATGGGCGCTCCTTGAACCTCTTTCAATTTCAATTCTATTACTATTCCGGTAACATTTACATCCAGCTTATCATAGAAAACGGAATAAGGTACCTCATCGCTCACCCACTCAAACAGCTCGCTCCTATTCAACTCACGGATAAACTGAACCGCATATCCTTTGCATCTCTCAATGACCTCCTCATTCTCCACCCCATCGAAATCAAATTTGGTCTTATCAGCAAATGCTATCATGCAGTTAGGAGAATCCCTTAGCTGTGTTCTTGATATGACGAATTTCCCGGATATAGGAAGCAAATTTATAATGGCCGGCAATGGCATCTTATCCAACCTGACATTGGCGGTCGCCCAGTTATCGAACAAATAGGTGACTCCTTCCAGCTTTTCTGCAACAGAAGCTATCTTCCTTTCTACACTTGTATTCATTGCTTATTCTGATATATTTCCCGTAATCGACGTTCATAGCGTATTTTCTCTGCATCCATGTCAAGGCATTTATATACCCTCACCCATGGAACACATTCTACCTGCTCATGGTCAGTTATCCCCATGCGGGTAGCATAGTAATCCACCAAGCCAAACAACCCGAACGAAAGTTTATCAACCCCAGCACGTCTTTCTTCCGGAGTCGGTGCCACGCTTGTAGTTTCAAAGAGCTTGGTAATACGTTCAACTTCCCTGGTTACCCATGTGGAGAATCCCAAAATATCCGCTGCTTCATACTTCTCTATCTTATCAATAGGCAAACCGAGGACAACACAACATGGAACCATTATACAGTCTATTACATTGCGTACGGATTGCAGTTCCATCAACTGACCTATGGTGAGGTCGTTCAGAGTCTCCGGAACTCTGACACCTGCGACAAAGTCCGGTTTAGGCAACTTTCCTATCTGCTCCAACAGTTCAGTAGCATTGCTCGCCACGTCACTCAATATCAAAAACTCTTTTACTGTCATATCTGTCCTAATTTTGCTTTTGGTCTTTTAGGCATCGGTTTTATACGAAAAAGCATTGCCATTATCAACATGTCGAGGTAATCCGGAGAATGTCCGAGTATATCTTTCATATTCTCCTTGCTGATTATCCCTTTCTTCCGGGTATCGGCATCTATATGGTCTTGCTTCAAGACGGACAATTCTTCCATTATGCGCTCTCTTTGCGCTTCCGTACATATAATTCTTATCTGCCGATTATTTATTAGCTCTGCAAGCTTAAATGCACATTCAGATTTCAGATTGTCGTACTCTGGATTAATCGGTCGGGTACCACCATGAAATTCTTTGATACCATTCAAATAACTTTCAAGGTAGCTTCCAAGTCCATCACTATCAACTACCATCATACTACGTGGAATCTTCCACTGTATCATCATGTTTTTAAGATCCGTCTCAATAGATTTACCCGTGCTATATTCCTGGTCTAACCGGATATAACACACATTACCCACCCAGTGCCCCCCGACAAAACGGTCGCGTCCTTTCATGGCAAGGTCAGCTGCTCCCGTCGATAATCCTATCGGTTTTACGTGCTCATTTGCGAATAGGTCACAAATAGCATCATAATCACAGAGTGCTGTCGGGTCGTTGTCATACTCCCAATTACCATAGTACAAGCGCTCCTTTGTCACTTTGTCCCTGGTATTGCGGAGCGTATCTATGTAATCCTCGGTAGCGTAGGGATTATCCTGCACCAATGCTTGAATAAAAGCGTATGGGGCTTCCAGCTTGCCTTCTTTCCACGGTTTGTAGAACTCACGATAAAGCCAGTTCTTCTTTGGATTGCAAGTGATAAGTATCTTCCCGGATATTCCATACACATCATTCAAGTGCCGTCCTATACGCGTCTTCAAAACCTCAAATGCGAGGTAGTGAACCTGCCCGGCTTCTTCAATCCATCCTCCAGTAAACTCCTTGGAGCCCAATCGCTCATACATCGGGTCTTTGACGGGATAATATGTCAAGTCAAGAAAGATGATTTCCGACCCATTCCCTAAAAGTATACCGTCATTGGTCTGCTTGTAGTCAGTGAATCGATGCCACTTTGCCACCTTGTCGAAAGTGACAGAGATAGACTCACGGCTATCTTTCAAATTATTTCGGCCAGCGAACCATCGAGTGCCCGGGAGATAGTAAGCACATTGCATAAGCCATTCACACCCAAGCCATGATTTTCCACCTCCACCAGCGCCACCATAACACAGAAACTTCGTAACATCGTCACGAAGGTAGTTATAGGCTAACCTCTGCTTTATATTGACCTTATATCCCATTACTTGACTTTCTCCGCATCTTCTGTATATGGTAGAAAATTAAATCCTTTGAACTCTTTTCCTGCATTCGTATGGTCCACCTCCTGCTTGTCAACAAGCCCTAACTTTCGGGCAATGATATTCGCATTGAAAGCTCCAACGCACGCTCCCTCAAACTGCTGCGTTTCGATGGTTTCCTCCACGCGTGCGATGACCTCCAAAAAATCTTCATCATTCTTATTTCTACATTCGGAACGAAAAGTGCTCCACCACTTGGAAGAAGCACCTACATAAATACAGAACCCGGTTAGGGAATACGGACGGGAAGTCGGGGAAACTTCTTGTTGTACTTGTTGCTCATTGACTGTCTCCACCTTCTTCCCTTTTTTCCTTTTTACCGGAACAGTCTTTTGAATGGCCTTTTTGGACAACCAGGGATTTTCATCACACCATTGGAAATACTCACATGCCGCCTCCCATAAGAGTTCTGGCGTGGAAAAGAGTTTATCCCTCCCATGCTTGCTCCTTAACATCCAAAATTTATTTCCCGTCGGTGCCGCCATATTATTTCTTCATTCTGATAATCTCTCCACAATGAGGACATGCAAGTTCAATATATTCAGTTCTTTCCTGCTCCAGACCTTCTTCAATACGTTCTGCCTTCTTCCTGAAAGATTCATTCTCTTGGCGATGCATTTCCTCACTGAATTCCTGTTTTGCCGCTTCTGATTGCGACTCTTCCGTGACATAATTGTTTGTCGGAATAAAATTCATGTCAAAACCGAGTAACTGGTCTATGGGTTCAAAAAAGAAGTCTTGCATATCTGCAGGTACATTCATTGTCCTAAGCTCACGTATCAGTTTCTCTTCATCCCATGACGCAAATTCTGATGTCTTATTATCTGCGATACGATACTGACGCGCCTTTTCCTCGTCCAAGTCCACAATGATGCACGGGGCCTCTTTATATCCAAGATTCAAAAGGGCAAAATACCGTGTATGACCAACAATGATTTCAAAATTCTTATCCAACACAAGCGGCTGATTGAAACCATATTTCTTTATTGACTCTTCTACCGGCTTAACAGCCTTACTATTGTTCCGGGCATTATTCCAATACGGAATAATCCTATCTATTGCAATGCTCTGTATATCCATAGTTATAATTCCAATGAGTTTGTATGATGAACAATTTCTTTGATGGCTTTGCTGTATTCATAATTCCTGAACATCTTGGCAAAACCGGTAATATGCTTCAGCTTCACAAGCTCCAACGGCTCCATGCCAAGCTTTCTACAAATAACAGCATCCGACTCACCGTTTTTTATCATGTTATAAATGATGTTTGTCATGCCATCAACGGAATGCTTGCCACGGGCACGATTGTGACGGACCGTAGAAGCCATACGGTCGTTGATATCCTTGTCAATGACAACAATGGGAAGACGCCCACTATTGCGCTGGGCAATGTCCTTATACATGCGCGCGATAAGGTTACGATGAAACCCGTCGACAATAATATACTTTTGCTCCTCTTCACTCCAAATCGTAACAATTGGCTGTGTATATCCATCTTCACGAATGGAAGTATAAAGGAGCTGCATCTCCTGCTTTGCCACAGCGTTCGGATTATAGTTGTTCGCCTTCACCATATCCATCGGTACCCAGAGGACACGGTCCACCGGATTGGCCTTTTCAGGAGACAGAGAGAATAAAATCTGTCTTATCTCATTGAAGAAGTTTATTTTATCTGGCGCTTCATCAAGCATCCGGATGATTATTTCTTTTAGTTTTTCCATATTTATACTTTGATTTATGAACCAATAACCTATTATTCAACTTTGTCTGTTCAAAGTCCTCTGTGATGATACCACGGGCAAAGGCGCGATATATATCAACGCGATCGGAATCAGACCAGCCCGCAATCTTATCAACCACCGTATTTAGATTATTGGTAAAAATTACTTTATTCTTGCTCTCAGCTACGATATTGTCTATGAGATATTGCAGATATTCCGGCCAGTCCTTGAAACAGTTGGGATAGTTTCTTACCTCTTCAAAGGCATCCAACAGAAGATGGTTCGTTGTGCCAATATTGGGAATACGCATGTACATGGCATTATAAGCCTTCGGGTCAATCTCTTGCAAGTAAGGAATATTCTGATTACTGTTCTCATGGATAAGAGAAGATACCCTTGCAGAACGCAACGGTTCCTTTGAAAAGATATAGTTGTAGACCTTATTGTATTTCAACCGATTGGAGAAGATGTAATACCATATATCGCGATATGACCAATCATACAAAGGATATATAACAACACCATGGCTACAACGTTTTCCATATGTCATTCCTGGCAAGGTTTCCTTTCCCGTCAATCCAGCACGACGAGCTGGTGACTCTTCAATACGGACACCTCCCAAAGATATATACCCCCCTCCCAAGTGATGATATGCGATGGCATCAAACATATCCTTAAATCTGTCGACTCCATAGACGTTTTCCTTAAAAGAGACATCTTCTTTCTCACGCATCCACACTTTCCCTGGCTCCCAAGGGATAAACCAGTCACCACTGTTCGCATTCCATAACCGGAACGGAATTTGCACCCAAATAGGTTCCACCTCTGGCAATGACATAACATAACGCATATACTCAACAGTATATGTGTACTCACATTCCTGATCAAGAAATATAACCGGCAACTTTTGAATGCCCAATTCACTTGTCACTTCCAAAGTAAGGTGTAATAAGGCAGTACTATCCTTGCCTCCGGAGAAACAAACACCTAATCTGTCCCCCATAGAAAACAACTTCCTTATCCGGTCTTTTGCCGCTTCATATACATTCTGCTCTGAATACAATATCATACGTTCGTCACGATATAATAGTTATCAAACTCCCTTACTTCACAATGAGGAAATCTTTCCTCCAGCTCACTCCTTGAATGACTGTAATGTTCCAGATTACAGCCGGTACGTTTATAAGTTACCGGATGATAATTCTCCTTGTAGAACATGAGGAAAATATTCTTTCCTTCGGGAATATCCGTCAGTGCTTCAATATCAATGTAACTGGCCGAGCCGAACAAAGCTACAATGCTATTGAATGTTGCAAACTTTAAATTGAGCAACTCAAACGGAATACACAAATTATTATACTCCGGATGCTTCTTTCTGAAAACATCAAGCATCTTACTACTTGGGTCAATACCCCAATATTCATCCGGAGACACTTTCAGAATATCAAGGAGTAACCCCGTACCACATCCCACATCCAGAAAAATCCCTGAAACCTCAAAAAGCATTGAGGCAATCTTACGATTCTCCTCAATACTGGCTTTGTCTTTGAACAGAGAATCATAACTCTCTGCAACTGCATCATACTGATTTACTGCGTACATACTTTATTATTTTGATTTACAAAATAAAGATACCGAATAATCCACGAACGGACTATTCGGCATCAAAGAAGTTACTGACACGATTTGGCAGAAGATTTTGCTTTAGCCAGCAATACCTTAAATAAATCCCAACCTTCAATTTAACAATTACACCGTTAATGGTTAACAAGTACATTTACCAGCTAAACCATGTTATAAGATGGCTGAACAAAGGCTCATAATTTGCATAACTTCCACAAAACCTTACCTTTGCAATGTGTTTTTCATAGTATTAGATTAAGGTTAACAAAAAGATTGGCTGTCTGGGATAGATAGCCTTTTTTGTACATATTACAGGCTACATCTCAAAAGCAAGTTGTCTCCAATTTATCCGATTATTTGGAAGACTTTCATTACATATTGTACCAATAAATAAGATATTTTACTCCTACATTATCTTTAAAAATGTTTCCACCATTTGCTAAAGACAATATTTATTTCTACATTTGAATTTTAACTAATCAAACAATATCACTAAATGTAAGAATATGAAAAAGTTTTTATTTGCCATATTGGCATGCACAATTGCACTTGGCTTTACATCATGCAGAGAGAAAAAAGCAAAAGACAAGGTTAAGGATCGTGTAGAAAATGTAAAGGAATCTGTTGAAGACGCACTCGAAGAAGCACAAGAACAGATTGAGGAGGGAGCAGATGATGTGAGGAAAGCCCTGGATGAAGCCGGGGATGAAATTGAAAAAGCAAAAGAAAAACTGGAATAAGAGTTGTAAAAAAGGCCGTCCTAATTTTATACAGTAAAGATCCACCTAATTTAAAAACATTATGAAAAAGATTAATTTACTACTGCTTTTTCTCCTATTGGCCTGCACCTTGCCTGCCCAGGATGGCATTTCCATCTTTATTGGCAGAGCCAACCGCTACGCAGCCGTGGAACTTTCTGATTACAGAAAGCGCCTATGTCTGGAATACAATATTTCAAACCGTTCCTTGGACGATTACTACAGACGCTGTGGGAAGGACTGGGGGAATGTAGGAATTGCACTTGAAATAGCCAGGACTTCCGGGAAAAAAATGCGTGACGTCTGTGATTATTACAACCGGTATCAACGTTACGGATGGAACCGTATCCTTGTGGAAATCGGCATAAATCCGGGAAGTGTGTATTATACCCCTTTCTATGACAGAGTCCATCACCATAGTGACTGCTGGTATGAATATTATAATTCATACTGTGAACGCCATGACAAATTTCACCATAAGAAACATAAATACAAAAAGCCGAAGAGACACCACAAGAAGCACTATCGATATTACGATGATGATGACGATGATGATGATGATGACGATTGATTTGGCTTTGAAATCCAAGCATTGAAACACTAAAAAAGAGGGGATAAGCATTAAACTATGCCTATCCCCTCTTTTATATCAATGAGATTTCTGTTCCGATATTTTCTTCAAAATCTGTACGCAGCCCCGATGTTGATGACACCCTGATCAAAATCACTGACCAACTGGTACTTAAATTCAAGATTCATGGCCCAATTACGGCTCAATGCAAATTCGGCTCCAACTCCCAAGTTTACACCGAAACGACATTCATTATGATTCCCATCGCCATCCACATGAACATGATCCCCATCCCAGTCAACATCATACATATCAAACATCCAGTTGGACAAAGTCAACCCAAACAGTGGATAAAGCTTGACATTGCTAGCTACCGGACACAGATAATGAAAATTCACGTTCACATCCAGCATGCTTACATTGTCATTTTCAAAAAAATAATTAAGAGAGGGCTCGATACGTATAGGATTGGTTATATTATACTGATACTTGATTCCCAATCCGATACTTTCAATTTCTGTACCATAACCAAGACCGAAACCTATGGCTTGTTTCCCTTTCTGCGCATAAGCACCTACTGACAACAAAAAAAGAGTTCCTAATAAAATGAATAATTTTTTCATACTACACCGTTTTATTTTAAAACAGATAAAATAATTTATAGATTGTCTACAATAAAAAAGTTAAACTATTAATAAAAATATACTCAATCAAGGGATCGTAAGGGAACTATTTAAAATTTATACCCCAGAGTAATACCGATATTCGCATTGTGCGGAGCATCCCCATCCATAATCTTGCAGAAGCCAAGCTGTGTGTCAACCCCCACAAGAATTCGGCCAAACTCTACCCCAAGACCGATGTTCCAACCGGCATCGAACCTATTGTAATTCAAGCCGTCATCACTGAATGTATCGACTTTCTCATCTCCATTGATATTGATACCTCCAACAGATGCCTTGCCATCGAACTTGGCTTTACCACCTACCCCACAGGCAAGATACGGCCCTGTCGCAATGACCAGGTTAGTATTGTCTGCAATATTGAAACGGAATTGTACATTGATGGGCAATTCCAAATAAAGCTGGTTGATCTTCACATCTGCATCCGCATCTACGACGCTACCGCTATATCCACTTGAATATTTCGCACCTTTCTGTGAGAAGAATAGCGAGGGCTGTAAGGAAACAAGGTCGCTGAATTGGTATTCCATTCCCACTCCAATGCGTGCTCCTGGTTTAAATTTGGAATGGTCAGAGTTTTCACCGATGTAACTGCTGAGATTAAGACCGGCCTTTACATTGAAAGACAATTGCGCAAATCCCATCGTGCAGAACAGCGCAAATAGAACAGTCAAGAAACTTTTTTTCATCATAATTACAAATTAAAAAAATATTAGGTTGTTATTCTTGTCAAAACCTTCTACCGCTTTTTTGTCATAAACACCACTAACAGCTATAAAAGCTGAAACAGTTAAAATAATCTTTTTATATCATATCCTAATTAAGAAATACTTGCAAATCTATATATAAAGCTTCAATAAATTAGCAACCGATAATGTTTAAAAGCAAACAAAAGGAGTTTATGATTTCTTTTTCGGAATTAATGAACAGTATAGCATACTTTTCAGAGCAAACATAAAGCTTCAAATTCTTGATAAATGGAAACTGTTATAGATAATAAACTCAATCTTTTGCGTGATGTAGAGTGAGCTGCGGGAAGGGAAATCCTATTCCTTCTTCATTAAATGTAGTATAAACTATTTCATTGATATCATACAGCACATTCCAGTAGTCCACACTTTTTACCCAGACACGGACTGTAATATCGATGCTGCTTGCACTCAATGAACCTAAGACAATAAGGGGAGCCGGTGTATCCAATATACGGCTGTCTGCATTGATTATGCGCTGTAAAACGGCTCTGACTCTCTTTACATCCTCACCGTATTCAACACCGAATACCCATTCAACACGACGCTTGTCCTGCTTACTGTAATTAGTGACGGCATTACCACTGAGACTTCCATTAGGTACATAAATCATGCGGTTATCAAGAGTGGAAAGTATAGTGTGAAATATCTGTATTTCCTTTATCGTACCACTTACTCCCGGACCGTCTATGTAGTCACCTACTTTAAACGGTTTGAAAATAAGTATAATCAGTCCACCGGCAAAATTTGAGAGATTACCGGACAGCGCCATACCCACAGCTACACCGGCAGATGCGAGTAACGCCGCAAAACTGGTGGTCTCCACACCGAGTTTGCCGATTATGGCAAAAGCAAGAATCATGTTCAGCAGTATCTTTATCAGACTCTTCAAAAAAGTCTGTACACTGGTTTCAATCTTCCGTTTTTCAAGTATCCTAGCTACTAATGCACTTATCTGTTTGATGATGAAACGCCCGATTACATAGATTAAAATAGCGATTAATATATCCTTACCGGCATCCATACCAAAATCCACCAATTTTTCCAATGCCTGTTCAAGTTTACCTCCAGCGGCAGACGTGTTCAATAAAAACAAAATCATTTCCGTATAAATAAAATAAGATTATAAAATAGGGTTAAATTCAGCGTACAAAGATAGTCAAATTCAAATGGCTATCATATATAATCTATATTTATTGCCAGCATCTGATTCCAACCAACATACTAAAGAATTGATACAAAAGCTATAACCGCATTTCAATACTATAAATACAATTTGTTTTTGTGTGAAGCCTTTCTCCATAAGCGAACATTGGAAGCGCTTTTTTGCACCTCAACACTATTTAATTCATAAGCGGAAAAATTATCAAAGCAAATTTAAAAAACTATATATAACCATATATCAAACAACAACATAACATTCATTTTCTTATCTTTAATGCAGAAACAAGTGGGCACGCATGTTTTATGATTTTACTAATCACATCTGTATAATATTAGTTTCGCGACAACCATTATACAGTAATAATCTTATAAATTATGGAAATCAAGAAAACATCCAAAGCAAGCCTGGAAAACAAGAAGTCAAATTGGCTACTTGTAGGTTATGTAATTGTGCTGGTCTTCATGTTCGTTGCATTTGAATGGTCGAAGCGTGATGTTAGGATTGACATGAGCGGTGCTATTACCGAGAACGTATTTGAGCAGGAAATTGAAATTCCTATCACGGAGCAACCCGAATTAGCAGCTCCGCCACCCCCTCAAGCTCCTGCAATTGCCGAGGTATTGACAATTGTGGATGATAATGACAATGTGAAAGAAACAGCCATTGCCTCTTCCGAAGAAATCGGTGAAGCTGTAATCATCAAACCCATATCTCCAACCGTAGATGAAGAGATTCCGGTAGAGGACGAGATTTTTGAAGTTGTAGAGAAGAATCCTGAGTTTTCTTATAATGGCATGAGTCTGATGCAATATCTGGGTAAGAGCATAAAATACCCGACTATTGCACAAGAAACCGGAACCCAAGGGCGCGTAATAGTACAATTCGTTGTCAACAAAGACGGCAGCATCGTAGATGTAAAAGTAGTAAGAGGCGTAGATCCCTACCTGGATAAAGAAGCTATCCGTGTGATTTCCACCATGCCCAAATGGAAACCCGGTGAGCAACGAGGCAAACCGGTCCGTTGTAAATTCACAGTTCCCGTAATGTTTAAATTACAATAGCAGACATGCCAGTGTCCACTTCCCATTTGTCTCCATAAAGTAATCTCCAATATCCGGCATCCCGATAGCCACCACAATCGGGATGCCATTTTTTTAAGTATCAACACAACCATTTCCTTCTTCCATATTTTCTTTCCGCAGAGAAACAAAAACATTCAGCCCTCTCAGACTGTTACATAGAAAAACATCATTCTTGATAAAACCACACGATAATGAAATCACAACTCTTTGACATCAGAAGAGAATATAAGAAAGGCAGACTGACGCCGGGTAACCTCAACGACAATCCCCTTGAGCAATTCGACCATTGGCTGAACGATGCTATCCATAGTGATGAGTACGAGCCCACCGCCATGACGGTAGCTACAGCCTCGACAGACGGGCATCCCTCTACACGCACAGTGTTGCTGAAAGGGGTGGAAAATGGCCGGTTCATCTTCTTCACCAACTACGAAAGCAGGAAAGGCCGGCAACTGACTGCAAATCCGTATATATCCTTATCTTTCGTATGGCACAAACTGGAAAGGCAAATACACATTGAAGGAAAAGCTGAAAGATGCGCTCCTGCCGATTCTGACACCTATTTTGCAAGCAGACCTTACAAAAGTAAAATCGGGGCGAGGATTTCACCCCAAAGTCACGTCATTGGCAGCCGTATGGAGATAATGCGCGCGTTCGTCCGCGAAGCGGCAACATGGGTAGGGCAAAGTATCAAACGTCCCGACAACTGGGGAGGTTTTGCCGTCACCCCTTTCCGTTTTGAATTCTGGCAAGGACGGGAAAGCAGGCTACACGACCGTTTCCTCTATTCCCAACAAGCGGATGGCAGCTGGAAAAAGGAGAGGCTGGCTCCCTAAATACGGACAGACAAGCACTTCTCATCACAAATAAATCTTAAAAGGAGGAACAAAGCCGCAGAAACGCTGTTTGAAGGGGAAACTCTAAAAACAACAGTTATGAATTACGGTATCAGTATTCTTTTCAGGGCCATACCCTTGTTGATGGCCCTTTTCTGTTTCGGCTACGGAGCCTTTGTGCTCCACGAAGGAGTGGACTCGGCAAAATTTGTGGCCGGTCCGGTAGTATTTTCCTTAGGGATGATTTGCATTACCTTGTTCGCCACAGCGGCAACAATCATTAGACAAATTATTCATACCTACAATCCGATAGTCAGATACGCACTTCCGGTTATCGGTTACCTGGCAGCCGTACTCACAGTAATCTATGGTTGGAATTATATGCACGAAGCTGCCACGGCAAGCAATTTCGTAGCAGGACACGTGATTTGCGGAGTCGGTTTCATCACAGCTTGTGTAGCTACCACAGCCACAGCCTCCACCCGCTTCACCCTCATTCCCGCCAACTCGGAACGTACCGACCAGCTACAACCTGCCGATGCATTCAATTCCTCCCAGGGATATATCCTAATAGCAGTTGCCACCCTTATGGCAGTAATGGCATGGATATGGGCCTTCTGGCTATTGTCAAAAAGCAGCGGGCACAATGCATATTATGTAGCAGGCCATGTCATGGCAGGACTTGCTTGTATCTGTTCCAGCCTGGTGGCGCTGGTTGCAACCATCGTCCGCCAGATACGCAACAACTATACAAAGGCTGAGCGGAAACGGTGGCCGGCCCTTGTTTTGATAATGGGCAGCATCAGCATTCTCTGGGGACTTCTGGTCTTAGCCAACAGCAATCCGGCACTCTCCTCCACAGGATATATTATGATAGGTCTGGGACTGGTATGCTACAGCATTTCCAGCAAAGTCATCCTGCTTGCCGCCATCTGGCGGAACACTTTCAAGCTGGCCAACCGCATCCCGCTGATTCCGGTCTTCACGGCCCTGGCTTGTCTGTTTCTCTCCGCCTTTCTGTTTGAGATGGCAAACCTGCACAATGCCTATTTTGTACCTGCACGTGTACTGGCTGGTTTGGGAGGCATCTGCTTTACATTATTCTCCATCGTAAGCATTCTGGAGAGCGGCACATCTAAGTAAACATTTTCCCGCCATTGGCCTGAGCATCGAGGAACAATTCCACACGCTCGGCATGGTGGGCCACATAAGCTGCCGGACCGGTATCCCCGGAATCAAGAATATCGCGGACCACATCCGCCTTATTCTTGCCGGTAACAAAGAAAATAAGATTCTTCGCAGCAAACAAAAGGCAGCCGGTCATGGCTATGCGTTTCTGCCCATTATAGGGATTGACACTCACCTCATAAGGATGAAAGGAAGAAAGCAGATACTCCTGCCCCGGAAAGATAGAGGAGGTATGCCCGTCGTCTCCAGCACCGAGCAAAACGACATCGAAGGCCGGGAAGCCACCCCAAAGCGGAACCGTACGGCAAACCAGCGTCGAATAGTTCTTTGCTTCAATCTCCGGGCGGTTCACTCCATAAATAGGGTAAACGTATTCATCGGGCATGCCTACTTCATCCAACAGCAAACGGCGCATGGTACCATAATTGCTCTCATAATCCTCTGCCGGCACACACCGTTCGTCCACCCAATAAATCCGCATCCGCATCCAAGGAGTCACCTCCTTGTATTCGTTAGCCCAAATGTCAAACATCAGCGAAGGAGTACTTCCCCCACTGAATGCAAAATAAAAGGTCTTTTCCGGTTCACGCTCCATCATCGCAATCAAATGTTCAATCAACGCATGCGCCGTAGCTGTAGCCGAATGGTAAACATAACTTTTCATAACTCGCAATATTCATCTGTATTAGTCAAATTCTTACACGGATTGGTCCACTCAGCACCATGTTCGTGCATCATTGCTTCACTTTCCAAAGGTCCCCACGTACCTACGGGATACCCATATAAAGGAGCATCCGTATGCTCTTTCCAATAACGCAACACGGGATCGAAAAAGCGCCATGAAGCCTCTACCGCGTCGCTGCGGGTAAAGAGTGTAGGATCACCTTGTATGCAGTCCTCTATCAGACGGGCATAGGCATCGCCGGTAGGCAACCCGCCCAACTGGTCATAACTGAAGTCCATCATCACCTGCTTCACGTCAAATCCCGGTCCGGGAGTCTTCATGCCGAATTTCAGCACAATGCCTTCATTAGGTTGCAAGCGGAGAATCAGCTTATTCGCGCGGGGACAATGTCCACCCTCGCAACGGAACATCTGATGGGGCGTCTCACGGAAATGTACAACAATCTCAGTCACCTTTGTCGGCATTTGTTTGCCGGTACGGATATAGAAAGGAACACCCTTCCACCGCCAGTTGTTAATACCGATTTTCATGGCAATATACGTTTCGGTACGCGAATCAGGTGCCACGTTCTTCTCTTCCCTATACCCGGCTTTCGAGCCCGAAGCCGTATATTGTCCGCGGACAATGTGTTCCTCCAAATCCTCCTCTTTCAAGGGGGCCAATGACTCATAGACCTTCACCACCTCGTTGCGGAAATTATCGGCATTGAAAACGGCAGGCGGTTCCAATGCAGTGAGCGCCACAAGCTGTATGAGGTGGTTTTGTACCATATCGCGCAGGGCTCCGGCACCTTCATAGAATCCGCCACGTCCTTCGATACCCAGATTCTCTACGGCTGTAATCTCCACATAGTCTATATAATTACGGTTCCATAGCGGTTCGAAGATTCCATTGGCAAAACGGAAAGCGAGAATGTTCTGCGCCGTTTCCTTACCCAGAAAATGGTCGATGCGGTAAATCTGATGCTCCTTGAAAACGGAAGCATAAATGCTATTCAGCTTTCTGGCCGACTCCAAATCGTAACCGAACGGCTTTTCAACGATGATACGCGTATCAGGACGGTTCAGACCGGCCGCCTTCAAGTGCAAGGGAATGACACCGTACAAGGAAGGTGGAGTAGCCAGATAGAACAGCAGGTTGTCCGGTTTCTTCTCACCGGTAAACTCTTGTAAACGTCCGTCCAGCAGATGATAGCCTTCAACCTCGGCAGGGTCCAAAGTCTGGTAATGCAGATGGCTGCAAAAATCCTCCATTTTATCTTCCACCTGCTCTTTGGAAGCTACAAACTTACCCAATTCACCCATTATATATTCTTGGTAACGGGCATCCGTATACTCGGTGCGTCCTATCCCCAGAATGGAGAATCCTTCCGGCAACCGCCCGCCACTATATAAAGTATAGAGCGCCGGCATCAGTTTGCGCTTCGTCAAGTCACCCGAAGCACCGAATATAACAATCACTAATTTCTTCATCATCTTCTCCCCTTTCTCACACATTGTATGTACCCGATTTCGTATCTCCTCCGTGTCCCGTCCAATTTTCATGGAAAAACTGTCCACGCAACTCGTCTGTCCTTTCAAAGGTATGCGCACCAAAATAGTCACGTTGCGCCTGAATCATATTGGCAGGCAACTTGGCAGACACCAGCGAATAGAAATAATTCAAGGCGGACGAGAATGCAGGTACCGGAAGTTCCTCTTTCATGGATTGTGCCACCAGATGTTTCCAGCCGGAAAGCAGCAGCTGCATTTCATTTTTGAAATAAGGTGCCAACAGCAGATGTTTGGGCTTGTCTTTAGCCTCGAAAGCCGTAGCTATGTCGTTCAGGAAAATACTACGGATGATGCAGCCACCCCGCCACATGCGGGCGATGGATGCCAAATCGAGGTTCCAGGCAAAAGCGTCGGATGCACGCTGCAACACAGCGAATCCCTGAGCATATGACACTAATTTGGAAGCATAGAGTGCGGAATAGATATCCTTCACCATCTCCGACTTGTTGTACACTGCCTGCGAGCGTCGGCATACAAATTGCTTGGAAGCCGTTTCACGCAAGCCCTTCTGTGCCGACAAACTACGTTCGAACACAGCCGTAGCAATCAACCCCAGCGGCATGCCCAGCTCCATCGCATTGATAACGGACCACTTGCCCGTACCTTTCTGTCCGGCAGTATCCAATATCTTATCTATCAGGTAACCTTCTGATTTGTCCTTATGACGCAGTATGTTGACGGTAATTTCAATGAGATAGCTACGCAACTTGCCCTCATTCCAATCAGCAAAGATTTCCGCCATCTGTCCATTGTCCAGACCCAGCAGATTCTTCATCACCCAATAAGCTTCGGCAATAAGCTGCATATCTCCATATTCGATACCGTTATGTATCATCTTGACGAAATGACCGGAACCGGCAGGACCAATCCACTGGCAGCACGGAGTACCGTCAGATGCTTTTGCCGCAATACTCTGCAGGATAGGCTTCACCTCAGGCCAGGCACTTTCAGAGCCTCCGGGCATGATAGACGCGCCGTTCAGTGCTCCTTCCTCTCCACCGGAAACTCCGGCTCCCACAAAACGGAAGCCTTTCTTTTCGGCCAATGCCACACGCCGGTTGGTGTCCTCATAATTGGAATTGCCACCGTCAATCAGGATATCCCCTTCGGACAAATGGGGAAACAGCTGTTCCATCAGCTCATCCACCGCACTGCCAGCACGAACCATCATCATTATTTTGCGGGGTATGGCAATGGAAGTTACAAATTCGGCTATATCTGTATAGCCTTCAATTTTTTTCCCTTTGGCGCGGCCGTTCACAAAACGTTCCACCACCCCTTCTTCCACTCCCGGAACCGTACGATTATATACCGAAACATTCCATCCCTTATCTGCCATATTGAGGGCCAAATTCTCGCCCATAACTGCCAGACCGATAAGTCCAATGTCTGTTTTATTTAAATTCTTCATATTCATGTAAATTTTGTCTTTATATGGAAACAAAATGCTAACAGCATTTGTTCGTATGAATTACGAAAATAAAATAGTACTTTTGTCAGCGAAAGCCTATTTTTCAACCAGAAAGAAAACCAATGCTCATGAAGAACTTCCACATCGGATTATTGCCACGCATCATCATTGCCATTATCTTAGGTATACTTTTCGGAAATTTCCTACCGGCTTCGCTGGTACGGCTGTTCGTAACATTCAATGCCATTTTCAGTGAATTCCTGAACTTCTCCATCCCCCTCATCATTGTGGGACTTGTCACGATTGCCATTGCTGACATCGGCAAAGGAGCAGGACGGATGCTGGTCGTTACGGCACTCATTGCTTACGGAGCTACCCTATTCTCCGGCTTTCTCTCCTACTTCACCGGTATGGCGGTATTTCCTTCCCTCATAGAAACCGGGGTACCGTTAGAAAAAGTCAGTGAATCTCAAGGCATTCTTCCCTATTTTTCCGTGGGCATCCCGCCCTTGATGAATGTTATGACCGCACTCGTACTTGCCTTCACACTGGGGCTGGGTCTGGCTCATCTGAAAAGTGAGGTACTGAAAAATGCGGCACGCGATTTTCAAGAGATTGTCATCCGCATGATCAGTGCAGTGATATTGCCGCTGCTTCCCATCTATATTTTCGGCATTTTCCTCAACATGACGCACAGTGGACAAGTATTCGGCATCTTGATGGTCTTTATTAAGATTATCGGTGTAATCTTCCTGCTTCACATCTTTCTCCTGGTATTCCAATACAGCATTGCGGCACTGTTTGTCCGCAAGAACCCTCTCAAACTACTGGGACGGATGATACCTGCCTACTTCACGGCTTTGGGCACTCAATCCAGTGCCGCCACTATCCCCGTAACATTGGAGCAGAGTCGGAAGAACGGCGTCTCTGCCGATATTGCCGGATTCGTCATCCCACTTTGCGCCACCATCCATCTGTCGGGCAGCACATTGAAGATTGTGGCATGCGCCCTGGCACTGATGATAATGCAAGGCATGCCCCATGATTTCCCTCTATTTGCAGGATTCATCTTCATGCTGGGCATCACTATGGTGGCCGCTCCCGGGGTACCGGGAGGCGCCATCATGGCATCACTGGGCATCCTGCAATCCATGCTGGGCTTCGACGAGTCGGCACAAGCGCTGATGATCGCACTATACATAGCGATGGACAGCTTCGGCACTGCCTGCAATGTGACGGGCGACGGGGCAATCGCACTGATTATCGACAAAGTGATGGGAAAGAAATAGTTTATATTTTGCCATCTCGTGGAAAATAACGAATATTGCAGTCCGAAAAGACATAATAACAAAAAGCATACATTATGAAGAAAGCCCTTATCTCCGGCATTACCGGGCAGGACGGCTCGTTCCTTGCCGAATTCCTCCTGCAGAAAGGATATGAAGTGCACGGTATCCTGCGTCGCTCTTCCTCTTTCAACACCGGCCGCATCGAACACCTCTACTTCGATGAGTGGGTACGCGACATGAAACAGAAACGTACCATTAACCTGCACTATGGAGACATGACAGACTCCAGCTCTCTCATCCGTATCATCCAGAGTGTGCAGCCGGACGAAATATATAACCTTGCCGCCCAAAGCCATGTCAAAGTATCCTTCGACGTGCCCGAATATACCGCCGAAACCGATGCCGTAGGCACCCTGCGCATGCTCGAAGCCGTACGCATTCTCGGTATGGAAAAGAAGACACGCATTTACCAGGCCTCCACTTCCGAGCTCTTCGGAAAAGTGCAGGAAGTGCCGCAAAGCGAGACAACCCCGTTCTATCCCCGCAGCCCCTATGGCGTAGCCAAACAGTATGGCTTTTGGATTACAAAGAACTACCGCGAAAGCTATGGCATGTTTGCCGTAAACGGCATACTCTTCAACCACGAGAGCGAACGCCGAGGTGAAACCTTCGTGACAAGAAAAATCACACTGGCGGCCGCCCGCATCGCCCAAGGCTTCCAGGACAAGCTGTATCTGGGCAATCTGAATGCCCGGCGCGACTGGGGATATGCCAAAGACTACATCGAGTGCATGTGGCTCATTCTGCAGCACGACACCCCCGAAGACTTCGTCATTGCCACCGGAGAAATGCATACCGTACGCGAATTTGCGACACTGGCATTCCGGGAGGTAGGCATCACTCTGCGCTGGGAAGGCCAGGGAGTGGATGAGAAGGGTATCGACACACAGACCGGAAAAGTCCTCGTGGAAGTCGACCCCAAATATTTCCGGCCTGCCGAAGTGGAACAATTGCTGGGCGACCCCACCAAAGCAAAAACACTGCTGGGATGGAATCCGAGACAGACCAGTTTTGAAGAGTTGGTACGCATCATGGCAGAGCACGACATGAAATTTGTGAAGAAACTGTATTTAAGAAGCAAAGAGCTTTGAATGAACTATTAAACTTTCAGACAATAATGTTAGACAAAAATGCCAAAATATATGTAGCAGGCCACCGGGGACTGGTAGGTTCTGCCATCTGGAAAAATCTTCAGGAGAAAGGATACACCAATCTCATCGGCAAGACCCACAAAGAACTCGATCTGCTCGACGGAGTTGCTGTACGCCGCTTCTTCGATGAGGAGCAGCCTGAATATGTATTCCTTGCCGCCGCTTTTGTGGGTGGCATTATGGCCAACAGTATCTACCGTGCCGATTTCATCTACAAGAACCTGCAGATACAGCAGAACGTTATCGGCGAAAGCTTCCGCCACGGAGTGAAAAAGCTTCTCTTTCTTGGCAGTACCTGCATCTATCCCCGTGATGCCGAACAACCGATGAAAGAAGATGCACTCCTCACTTCTCCGCTGGAATACACTAACGAGCCCTATGCCATCGCCAAAATAGCCGGATTGAAAATGTGCGAAAGCTTCAATCTTCAATATGGTACGAACTACATTGCCGTGATGCCCACCAACCTTTACGGCCCCAACGACAACTTCGACCTGGAACGCAGCCACGTGCTCCCCGCCATGATACGCAAGATACACCTTGCCCACTGCCTGAAACAAGGCGACTGGAATGCCGTACGCCACGACATGAACCTGCGTCCGGTAGAAGGCATCAACGGCGACAGCAGCAAAGAGGACATTCTGAATATCCTCCGGAAATACGGCATCAGAGAAGAAGAAGTGAGATTATGGGGTACCGGCACCCCCTTGCGCGAATTCCTCTGGAGCGAGGAGATGGCAGATGCCAGCGTCTTCGTCATGGAACACGTCGACTTCAAAGATACCTTCAAGCCGGACGACAAGGAAATCCGCAACTGCCACATCAATATCGGTACGGGCAAGGAAATCACTATCCGCCAGTTGGCAGAACTGATTGTCAACACCGTAGGTTATCAAGGCCGGCTGACCTTCGACACTTCCAAACCCGACGGCACCATGCGCAAACTGACCGATCCCGGCAAGTTACATGCATTGGGATGGCATCATAAGATTGATATCGAGGAAGGTGTGCAACGCATGTACCGATGGTACTTGGGAAAGTAATTAGTGACGTCTGATTAGCCATGAATGTCATGCGGCACAAGGTGGGAGCTGTATTGTTTATATTGCTGATACTTTTATCAGGTATCAGCCCAACCGTACATGCCATGATGGTTCCCGTGACCTATTCCGTTCGCGGCAAAGTCATCGACAGACAGTCCAGACAACCCGTGGCCTACGCCAACGTTTTCGTTGCCGGTATCCCCGGGAAAGGGGCTTCCACCGATTCACTCGGCACATTCAAGATAGAGCAGGTGCCTCCAGGCATTTATAGCCTTGAGGCATCCTGCATAGGATACCAGACTGTTTCCACCCCCGAATATATCGTTTCAGCCTCAACTCCGTTCATTGAGATAGAGATGGAAGAGGATGCCAATCTGCTGAACACAGTAGTGGTGATGCCTTCCCCCTTCCGGCGAAGTATCGAAAGCCCGGTCAGCATGCGTATCATCGGCCTGCAGGAAATAGAGAAAAGTCCCGGAGCCAACCGGGATGTCTCGCGCATCGTACGCTCCTATCCCGGTGTCTCTTTCTCTCCCATCGGCTATCGAAACGACTTGATTGTTCGGGGCGGTTCTCCTTCCGAAAACCGCTTTTATATGGATGGCATCGAAATCCCCAACATCAACCACTTTGCCACTCAAGGTGCATCCGGAGGACCGGTAAGCATTGTCAATGCCGACCTGATACGCGAGATTGCATTTTATACGGGCGCCTTCCCCTCCAACCGCTCCGGAGCCTTGAGTTCCGTCCTCGACTTCCGCCTCAAGGACGGCAATCCGGACAAGCAGGCGTTCAAAGCCACCATCGGTGCATCAGAAGTCTCGCTCAGCGGAGCAGGACACCTGGGACAACGCACCACTTATCTGTTCTCTGCACGCCAGTCCTACCTGCAACTTTTGTTCAAGGCTTTGGGACTGCCCTTCCTGCCCAATTTCATTGACGGACAATTCAAAACAAAAACCCGTTTCAACAAGCACAGCGAGCTGACCCTGCTTGGTCTCGTAGGCATTGACAAGATGAAACTGAATACCGATGAAAAAGGAGAAGATGCCGAATATCTGCTCAGCTATCTCCCCACCATCCATCAGGAAACATTCACTCTCGGAGCCTCTTACAGACACTACAATGGAAGACACGTGCAATCCCTTATACTGAGCCATAACTACCTGAACAACCGCAATCTGAAATACCGCAACAACGATGACTCTTCCGAAGACAACCTGACCCTGCGCCTACGCTCCACAGAGCAAAAGACCACCCTGCGTTTTGAAAACCAGACGCGCTTGGGAGCATGGACCCTAAAAGAAGGAGCAGAACTGAACAACTCCATCTATACAAACCACAGCCGGCAAAGACTATACGGCAGTCATTCGGGTACGCTTTCCATCTACGAAACCTCACTCAACATCTTCGGCTGGGGTGCTTTCTTCTCTTCCGACTATACCACCGCCGACAAGCGTCTCGCCCTTTCCGCCGGTATCCGTATGGACGGCAACACTTACAACCGAAAGATGCGGCAGCTATGGAAACAGTTCTCCCCACGCCTCTCTGCATCCTACAAACTCTCGGAACAATGGACCCTGAGCGGAAGTACCGGCCTCTACCACCAATTGCCTCCCTACACCGCTTTGGGATATAAAGACAATGAAGAGCAATATCTCAACAAAGGCCTGAAGTACATGCAGGTCTTTGAAAGTAGCCTCGGTCTGGACTGGCACCTGCAAGACCGGTTCATGGTTTCTGCAGAAGGTTTCTTCAAGCGTTACAGCCGTATGCCACTTTCCCTTCAAGACAACATTCCGTTGGCATGCAAAGGAAACGATTACGGTGTCACCGGCAATGAAGCACTCGTCCCTACAGCCAGCGGCAGGGCCTACGGACTGGAAACCATGTTCCGCTGGCAGGCATCCGGCAAGTTCAATCTCGTATCCTCCTTCACCTTATACCGCAGCGAATACCGCAACCGTTCAAATGAAGACTTCATTCCATCTGCCTGGGACAACCGTTTCATACTCAACATGAGCGGTACATACAACCTGCCCCGGCGCTGGAGCATAGGAGGCAAGCTAAGCTATATAGGCGGCAGCCCCTACACTCCCTATGATGAAGACAAATCATCACTCGTAGAAGCATGGGATGCCAAAGGACAGCCCTACTACGACTATGCGTACTATAATACCGGGCGGCTGCCCAACTTTGCCCAGTTAGACTTGCGTGTGGACAAGTCCTTCTACTTCCATCACTGCATGATAGGAATCTACCTGGACATACAGAATATCACCGGCAACAAACTGAAACAGCCGGATGTGATAATGAGTACGGGCATCATCGAAAATCCGTCCGCTCCTGTTGCCGAACAGCGCTATAAAATGAAATACCTCAAGCAGGAAAGCGGCACTATCCTGCCTACTTTAGGTATAACTGTCGAGTTTTAGCAAATAGCCGCCATAAAAACTATTTTCCTTATAAAAGTTTGCTTTCTATATATAAACCCTTATATTTGCACAATTTTCAATCAAATGTGCAATTAAATATCATGGAACAAAGTTTTATCGCCTATATAGAGAATAGCATAAAGGAAAATTGGGATTTAGACGCTCTGACCGACTACAAGGGAGCAACCCTACAATATAAGGACGTAGCCCGCAAAATAGAAAAGTTGCATATCATTTTCGAGGCAAGCGGCATCAAGAAAGGCGATAAGATTGCCGTCTGTGGCCGCAACAGTTCCCACTGGGGCGTAACATTCCTCGCGACATTGACCTACGGTGCGGTAATCGTCCCCATCCTTCACGAGTTCAAGGCAGACAATGTACACAACATCGTGAACCATTCCGAAGCCAAACTGCTTTTCGTAGGCGACCAGGTTTGGGAAAATCTCAACGAAAGTGCCATGCCGCTGCTGGAGGGCATCATGATGATGGCAGACTTCTACATTCTTGTCTCCCGCAGCGAAAAGTTGGACTATGCCCGCGAACATCTCAACGAAATGTTCGGTAAGAAATACCCCAAGAACTTCCGCAAGGAACATGTCAGTTATCACAAAGACCAGCCCGACGAACTGGCGGTCATCAACTATACATCCGGCACCACCAGTTACTCCAAAGGAGTGATGCTGCCCTACCGCAGCCTTTGGTCAAACACCACTTTTGCTTTCGAAGTATTGCCGCTGAAAGCCGGTGACAAGATTGTCTCCATGCTGCCAATGGCACATATGTACGGACTTGCATTCGAGTTTCTGTATGAATTCGCCGTAGGTTGCCACATATTCTTCCTCACTCGCATGCCCAGCCCCAAAATCATTTTCCAGGCTTTCACCGAAGTGAAGCCTAACCTGATTGTGGCTGTTCCGCTCATTATCGAAAAGATTATAAAGAAGAGCGTACTGCCCAAGCTGGAAACTCCCGCCATGAAGCTGTTGCTGAAAGTACCCATCATTAACGACAAGATAAAAGCGACCGTACGCGACCAGATGATTCAAGCCTTTGGCGGAAACTTTACAGAAATCATTGTAGGAGGAGCTGCCTTCAACCAGGAAGTGGAGCAGTTCTTAAAGATGATAGATTTCCCCTATACGGTAGGCTATGGAATGACGGAATGCGGCCCCATCATCTGTTACGAGGATTGGACCCGCTTCAAACCCGGTTCTTGCGGAAAGGCCGCACCGCGTATGGAGGTGAAAATCCTATCATCCGATCCCGAAAACATTCCGGGAGAGATTGTCTGCCGTGGTCCCAATATCATGCTGGGTTACTACAAGAACGATGAAGCCACCGTGCAGGTACTCGACAAAGACGGCTGGCTGCACACCGGAGACCTTGCCCTGATGGATGCCGAAGGCAACGTTAGCATCAAGGGACGCAGCAAGAACATGCTACTCGGCCCGAGCGGTCAGAATATCTACCCGGAAGAGATAGAAGACAAACTGAACAATATGCCGTACGTAGCCGAAAGCATCATCGTGCAGCAGAACGAGAAACTGGTAGGTCTGGTTTATCCCGACTTCGATGATGCCTTTGCCCATGGGCTGAACAATGACGACATCGAACGCGTCATGGAGGAAAACCGTGTGGCACTGAATGCAGAACTGCCCGCATACAGCCAGATATTCAAAATGAAAATCTATCCTGAAGAATTTGAAAAAACGCCGAAGAAATCTATCAAGCGCTTCTTGTATCAGGAGGCCAAAGGATAAAGCCAATAGGGTTCAACCAATATGAAACAACTCCTTTTATTCTTCTTTACATCCCTGCTCATTGCAGGGACAACTCTTGCCCAAGAACATAATCCGGGCAGCGTACAGCCGGACACGATTCAGAAATCCTCCGAAAATACTTTCCGGAAACAACACTCTCCACGAACAGACCATGGCCCGGTAGGTATCAATATCTCCTTATGGAAAAACATCTCCACACAGCGGACTGACACCGTAGGAAGCACCTGCTTCAATCTGGGTGTGTTCTCCTCCATGAACCGTCTGAATGGTCTCGGCATGAATATTCTTGGCAGTGTAACCGGCAGGGATGTGAACGGTGTACAGATGGCAGGTCTGTCAAATATGGTGGGGGGAAGCATGCGAGGCGTGCAGATAGCAGGAATTACCAACATCAATGGTAACAACCTTATCGGAGTATCCGTTTCGGGACTGGTAGGTATCAACGGAAATCATGCGCAAGGCATCATTATTTCCGGTCTGGCAAACATCAGTGGAGACTATAATCGTGGCGCTTCCATAGGCGGCTTGTTGAATATCAGCGGAGAAGGTGCTTCCGGCATACACTTTGCCGGACTCGCCAATATTTCCGGTGGAAATTTCAAAGGTTTTTCAGGAGCCGGCCTGCTAAGCGTAATCGGTGAAGACTTGAATGGCATGCAGATGTCCGCCCTTGCCAACATCACTGCCGGAGATATGACCGGTGTTCAGGTTTCCGGCCTGGGCAATGTGGTGGGTGGTACAGCCCGAGGATTACAAATAGGTGCTGCCAATATGGCTATACGCGCCAAAGGGCTTCAAATAGGTCTATTCAACTACTACAAAGAAAAATTAGACGGTTTCCAGTTGGGATTAGTCAATGCCAATCCCCAAACAAAAGTTCAACTGATGTTTTTCGGTGGTAATGCCACCAAGCTGAATGTAGGTGCCCGTTTCAAGAACCGGTTCTTCTATACCATCCTCGGTGGCGGTACCCATTATCTGGATTTTGGCGATAAGTTTTCCGCTGCCCTCTTCTACCGTGCCGGTCTTGAATTACCACTCTACAAACAGCTGTTCATCAGCGGAGATCTGGGATACCAACATATAGAAACCTTCAAGAACAAGGACTACGGCATTCCG
This sequence comes from Bacteroides sp. A1C1, assembly GCF_004328515.1. Taxonomy (NCBI): domain Bacteria; kingdom Pseudomonadati; phylum Bacteroidota; class Bacteroidia; order Bacteroidales; family Bacteroidaceae; genus Bacteroides; species Bacteroides sp. A1C1. The sequence goes on along the minus strand of NZ_CP036491.1, from coordinate 3,837,374 downwards.
GCACGTCTCTATGCCCTCCAGGCACGTGTCAATCTGGAATACCACCTGACCGAGCGCTTTGGCATATTCCTCACCGGCGGTTATGGCGGCAGCCGCTACTACACCCAAGGGAAAACCTATGACAAAGGCATCATTGTAGAGGGCGGAGTGACGATACTGAAATTATAAATTATTGTTTCTCCTTAATCAGCCCCGTCCTATACGCCACCAGCAGTTTCATCAAATCCTGAATCTGCGTAACGAGTTCACTTCCTTTGTCCGTATCCTTCACCATCATACGCTGCGAATTGAATTCGACAACCAGGGTTGTAGACTTGATGTCTTGCCCTTCTTCAATGGCTTTCTGACGGCTCTGGAACGGCTCATGCTGTACCAGTTGCAAGCCATGGGAATGATATACCAGCGTATATCCCGCAATTCCCGTTTCCGGCTGATAGGCTTTTGAAAAACCACCGTCAATCACCAGCAGCTTACCATCCGCTTTGATGGGTTTCTCACCTTTAATGGTCTTTACCGGTACATGTCCGTTGATGATATGCGAATGTGGCCCCGGCTTCACGCCGAACTCTTCAAGAATGCGGTCACACACCTCAGCCTCGTTGCGCAAAGCATAATAATGCCCTTTCGTCTCCTTATGCAATGTTTTGTCGGCCACAAAATAGCGTTCAAAAGTAGCCATCTTGTCTTTATCGAAGGAAGGGGCATCCGGTCCGCACCACATGTACCAGACATAATCCAGTGCAAACTGTTTCTCGTCCGAACCGTCCTCGTCAAAGTAAGCGGTACGTATCAGCTGGTCGGTCTTTTTCAGCAACTTACGTCCCCAGTATTCCTTTTGGCCGATGCGGACATGTTTGAAACTGCCGTCCGCATTCAGAGGCACGGAAGCATGATAAAGCAGGTTACTGTTGCACACCAGATACATGCCGCCATACGTAAACAAACAGCGCATGTGCTTCTTCATCTTCTCGCTGTTCATGAAAGAAGAATGAATCCGATGCATCAATTCACGCTCTTCGTCCGACAGACGATACGGGTCCGCCGGGTCTACGGTGGGAAAATTCACATCGCGCAAAGGATATTCCTTACCTTCGTATACAAACACACCACGTTCGAAATCCACCAGATGCAGCAGTTTCCGGTTCTCCATACCGAACTCTGGACGACGGCTGATGATTTCCGCCTCCAGTTTCAACTGGATAACCGTAATCGCCTTGTGCATCTGTGTAATCAGCCGCAAGGTCTTCTCATTGTATTCCGCATCGGCAAAGTTCATTTTCGGCGCAAAGATAGTGCAAGGGTCATCCGCATAGGTATCCATGGCAAACGTCGCAAGCGGCAACAGATTGATGCCATAACCATCCTCCAGTGTTGCTAAATTGGCATAGCGCATCGACATACGGATTACGTTGGCTATACAAGCATCATTACCCGATGCGGCACCCATCCACAGAATATCGTGGTTACCCCATTGGATGTCGAAATTATGATAATCGCAGAGAGTATCCATGATAATATGCGCACCCGGTCCGCGGTCGTATATATCGCCCACGATATGCAGCGAGTCGATGGTCAGACGCTGGATAAGGTTGCACATCGCCACAATAAAGTCATCCGCACGCTTCGTAGAGATAATGGTACTGATTATGACATTGATATAGGCATGTTTGTTGGGTTCGATGCTCGATTCGTGCAACAGCTCTTGAATGATATACGAGAACTCTGCCGGAAGTGCCTTGCGTACTTTCGAACGGGTATATTTGGACGAAACGTTCTGGCATACTTTTACCAACTGGTTCAGTGTTATCAAATACCAGTCATCCAGGTCCGTTTCCTGCTCCTTGATAAGTTGCAGCTTCTCTTCCGGATAATAAATTAACGTACAGATTTCCTTCTTCTCACTTTCGCGCAGCGTATGCCCGAATATTTCGTTCACCTTACGTTTCACTGCCCCCGATGCATTCTTCAGCACATGCTGAAAAGCCTCATACTCGCCATGAATATCCGTCAGAAAATGCTCTGTACCTTTCGGCAGATTTAGAATAGCCTCCAGATTGATGATTTCCGTACTGGCATCAGCAATGGTAGGAAAACTGCGTGATAATAATTGCAAATAACGCAAGTCATTGACAATACTTTCCGGAGTTATATTTCCCATAGTTATTTAATTGAATAATTGATAGTTGATAATTAATAGTGCCCTCCATTCCCCATTATCCATTAATGAAGAACATGAGCAGCACTTGGGCTATGATTACCCGTAGAAACATACACAGCGGATAGACCGTAGCGTACGCTACAGACGGATTGTCTCCCGGGATGGTGTCGTTGGCGTAGTTCAGCGCCATGGGGTTTGCCATGCTTCCGCACAGCATACCTGCCATTGTTCCGAAATCTATCTTCAGCCACTTGAAGGTAACGATACCCATAATCAATACCGGAACCACAGTCAGCGCAAAACCTATGGCAATCCATAACAGTCCTTCCGGCCGGAATACCGTATCGAAGAAATGGGCACCCGCATCCAGTCCCAGGCAAGCCAGATAAAGAGACAACCCCAATGCGCGGAGCATCAGGTTCGCACTGCGCGTAGTATAAGTCACCATGTGCATCCTCGGACCGAATGTCCCGATAAGAATACCTACGATGATAGGACCTCCTGCCAATCCGAGCCGTACGGGAGCGCTGATGCCGGGAATGGAAATAGGAATCGCTCCCAAAGCCAGACCGATGACAATGCCGATAAATACCGCCACCAGGTTCGGTTCCTTCAGGCTTTTCACTGCATTGCCCAGCACCTTCTCCACATTTTGTATGGCAGCGGCTTCGCCCACTACGGTCAGGCGGTCACCCAATTGCAAGGTCAGTTCCGCTGTGGCCAACAACTGCACGCCACTGCGATAAACCCGGCTGATATTGATACCGTAATGATTACGCAGATGGAGAGAGCCCAGCTTCTTGCCGTTCAGCTCCGGACGTGTCACCACGATACGTTGCGAAATCAGCTGGCTGTCAATGGCATTCCAGTCTATATCTTCCTTGTTCCAGTCGGTATGCTCCTGCTCGCCGAAGAGCACGGTCAGTGCCGGTGTATTTTTCTCCGAGGTAATCACCAGCAGGCGGTCACCTTCCTTTATAATCTTTTCCGAAGTAGGAATACTCACATTCCCATCCCGCCACAAGCGGGAAATCACAAACTTCGGATAGCTGTTCAGCCCGCCTATTTCCTTGATACTCTTGTTGAAGATGGCAGGATTGTGCACCTGGAACGCAACAATATAAGGCTTGTTCACATCATCCTTCTCTTTCAATTCCAGGTCTTCCTTATGCGCCAGCGTCTTACGGATGAACAGTACGGCCAGAATGACCCCTACCACCCCCAGCGGATATGCCACCGCACACCCCAAAGCAGGTGTACTGGTCTCCAATCCCATCTGTTTCAATGTCTGCTGTGCCGCACCGAGTGCCGGTGTATTTGTCGTGGCACCGCAAAGTATGCCCACCATATCCGGCAGGGATACTCCCAATCCATAGCTGCCCACTACAGTCAGCAGGGTGCCGATGAGCACTACACCCGTGGCGAGCATATTCAGCTGTACCCCTCCTTTACGGAAAGAACTGAAAAAGCCCGGTCCCACCTGCAAGCCCAAAGCATACACAAATATCACCAGCCCGAAGCTTTCCGCATAATTCAGCATCTGCGGGTCTATGGACAACCCGAAATGCCCGGCAATGATGCCGGCAAAGAATACAAACGTCACTCCCAATGAAATGCCGCAAACATGTATCTTTCCCAATCCCAATCCGATAGCGGAAATCAACGAGAGTACCACAACCGCCTGCAAGGCGGAGTGTTCAACGAATAAACTATATAGCCAGTCCAATGTGCATTCTATTTTACAGTTTCAAGCTGCAAAGATAGTGCAAACCTAATGCAAAATAAAACGAACCCGTCTATTTTTTATGCGGCAGCACTTCTAAAAAAGAGATACGATACAATAAATCCCTGCTGCCAGCAAAGCACTGACGGGGATAGTCAGCACCCAGGCGGTCATCAGACTCTTCGTAACTCCCCAGCGTACGGCCGAAAGCCGCTTCGTGGCCCCTACCCCGATAATGGCTCCCGTAATGGTGTGTGTCGTACTCACCGGAATCTTCAGATACTCCGTCAGATAGAGTGTAAACGCACCGGCAGTTTCCGCAACCACCCCTTCCAGCGGCGTCACCTTCGTAATTTTGGTTCCCATGGTCTTCACAATCTTCCACCCACCGGACATGGTACCGAGTGAAATGGCCGTAAAACAAGAGAATGCCACCCAGTCCGGCAGGTCATCAATACTGTTTATCCCCATTCCCAATCCTTCCGAATGCCCGGCTATCATGGCCGCAGCAATGATACCCATCACCTTCTGTGAATCATTCAGACCGTGCCCGATGCTGAACAAAGCCGAAGACACCAGCTGCAGTTTCTTGAACCACAACTCGGCCGTATGAGGATGCGCCCTGCGGCAAATATACAAGACCAACAACGTAAAACCGAATGCCACCACCATACCAATCAAGGGAGCCAGAAAAATGAATGCCGCAATCTTCAGAATGATACTCAGCTGGATGGCCTCAAAACCGTGTGCCATGATGGCAGCTCCGGCAAAACCTCCGATAAGCGTGTGCGAAGAAGAGGAAGGAATCCCCTTCCACCAAGTAAACAGATTCCAGGCAATGGCTGCAATCACACCGGCCAGAATGATAGGCAAAGTAATGTAAGGCTCCATCACCGTTTTCGATACGGTGTTGGCAATGCCGAAACCGCCGATGACACACTTGGCGATAAAAAAGGCCACAAAATTGAAGAAAGCCGCCCATATCACCGCCTGAAACGGTGTAAGCACTTTGGTAGACACAATGGTGGCAATAGAATTGGCCGCATCATGAAAACCGTTGATATAATCGAATATCAGAGCCAGCACAATGATAATCACTAATAGTTCCATACATCCGTCCGTTTATGCGTATTTCACAATCAGGCTCCTCAAAATCTTGCCCACGTGTTCGGCTGCATCCGTCGTTTTCTCCAGCTCATACATAATCTCCTTGATTTTGATGAGTTCAATGCAGTCCTTCTCTTCTTCAAAAAGCCTGGTGATGAAGAATTCATAGACATCATCCGCCCGGTTTTCTATGTCATGCATTTGGTTGCAGTATGCGCGCAGCTTATCCGGACTCTTGCGGAATGCTTCCAGTTCATCCATGGCCTGGTCAATGAGGGCCGCTTCCTGTTGGACCATATGTCCCAGCTCTTTCCCCTTGTCCGAAATAGGATGCGGATTATAGATAGTGATACGCTTGGCACAGCTGTTTATTCCATCAATCACATCATCCATGCCCGAAGCCAGGTCGTGGATATCCTCCCGGTCAAAAGGAGTAATGAAAGTAGTGCCCAGTTCATCCAGAATCAGATTGGTCAGCTTATCGCCCTCGCGCTCCAAATCTTTGATTCGTTTATAATCTTCCGCCCTCTTCTCAGGCGAGTCATGGCCCAATATTTCTATCAACAGAGCCGACGAGGACAATAAAATCTCAGACAATTGCTTCAGCAAAGGAAAGAATTTCGGTTCTTTCGGTGTGAACCGGCTAAAAAAAGAATTCTTCATAACGGATAAAAATGTACTAAGTATATTAATTTATTTTTGTTTTCATTGTTTCAGTCTTGCACGCAGCACTTCTACCACGGCCGGCAGTATGGAAATCATAATAATGACCACAATCAGCAGAAACAATATGACATACGCCCACATATGATATTCCTGCACTATATCAATCATATACTGATCAATATGGAGAATAAAATCCAATAGAAATTCCATTATATATTGATTATCAGTACTTAAAAATAGAGAAAAACTCGGCATGGGGAGACGGGAAATCTCTCCGGCTCCCGAAAGAGAGGGGGAAAAGCACTAAATAAGAATACGCCTCAGCGTATATACATAATATCTATATGAAATCTTATGAGGATGGAAAGTAAAAGGGAAAGAAGTTGTCTTTTCTTCCGGAAGCAGAGTTTTCAGGGTTCTCGCGACCTTGACAGCAATGAAGTCAGGATTAAGCCTCAATAATTTCGAGCAAGAGACATGCCGCAATGAGAAGGTATTTCCTATGCAACCGGCATCTGCCAGGCAATTGTAATTCGCGTCCTCCCCTTTTCCCTGGCATTGTCTGCCATCTGCCCCCGACAAGTTGTACCGGGTTCCGGAGAAATAATGCACATCCGCGGTAGGGAGTGTCTTACATCCCTCCATATCATCAGAAACGGAAGTGAACTTCGATATGAGGAACAACCCTAACAAGATATAGAATATACATTTCGCCATAGCGGGTGCAAATATAGAAACTATTTTCGGATTACAACAGAAAAATAAAAAACAAAAAGCGGTCAACCGTTTCATCAGTCAACCGCTTTCTTGTTTTTGTAGTGGGTACGAGAATCGAACTCGTATACCATGCGTGAGAGGCATGTATCCTAACCGTTAGATGAACCCACCCTCGCATTTGTCTTGTACACCCTCAGGGATTCGAACCCTGGACCCACTGATTAAGAGTCAGTTGCTCTACCAACTGAGCTAAGAGTGCATCTGGCGGAAGCTGGGGGATTCGAACCCCCGGTACGGTTACCCGTACGTCAGTTTAGCAAACTGGTGGTTTCAGCCACTCACCCAAACTTCCTTTTTATAACCAGCATTCTTTTCAAATGCGGTGCAAATGTAGGGCAAACTTTTGGACTGTGCAAATCTTTCCTACATATTTTTTTCACCGTTTTCATGCAATTTGAGATAACACGTTAACACTCAAACCCTAAAACAAGAAAAAAAATTTGATACATATCAAACCGTCCTTTTCAACCTTTCCTTATCTTTGCGCGATTTTTAAAGTATAGTGCACATACACGGACAATGATACAACAAGAAAGCCTGAAAAAGCGGCTTGCCAAGCTGGCCGCCCCCATCTTTATAGAGACACTTCTCATCATGATGCTCGGTGCGGTGGACACCATCATGCTGAGCCGCCACTCGGACAACAGTGTTGCCGCCGTAGGGGTAGTCAACCAGATTATCATGCTCACTTTCCTCGTTTTCGAAGTCATCAATCTCGGAACGTCCGTTCTGTGTTCCCAGTATCTCGGTGCGAAACTACACAAGAAAGTAGTGCAAGTGGTCGGCGTATCCATCCTCGTCAACCTGGCGGTAGGTATCACGGTCAGCCTGGTACTGTTCTCCTGCGCCCGTCCCATCCTCCGGCTGATGGGCCTCACCGCCGAATTGATGCAGGACGGCACGGACTATATGCGTATCGTAGGCGCTTTCGCCTTCTTCCAGGCATTATCCCTCACTCTCTCCGCCTCCCTGCGCAGCGCCAACAAAGCCATCTACCCGATGATGGTCACCGTTGTGGTCAACATCCTCAACATCATCGGCAACTACTCCCTCATCTTCGGCCGCTTCGGCTTTCCGGAACTGGGCGTAGAAGGCGCTGCCATCTCTACAGCCTTCAGCCGGGGCGTCTCCATGATTATCCTGTTCGTCATACTGTTCCGCAAGCACATCCACCGTTTCCCAGTGGCATACTTCCGCCCTTTCCCATGGATAGAACTAAAGAATCTGATGAAGGTAGGCCTGCCCTCCGCCGGCGAACAATTGTCGTACAGCTCGTCGCAAGTCGTCATCACCTACTTCATCAACATGCTGGGAGTAGAAGCGCTCGCCACCCGTACCTATTGTGTCAACATCATCATGTTCGCTTATCTGTTCAGCATCTCCATGGCCCAGGGCGGCGCCATCTGTATCGGGCATCTGATAGGCGAGAAGAAACCTCACGCAGCCTTCCTTATGGGGAAATACGTCATGAAGAAATCCGTCATGATAACCGTCATGCTGTCCTGCATCCTCGCCCTTTCGGGACATGCCATCTTTGGCTGGCTCACTTCCAATCCCGACATCATACGCATGGGGGCCACCATCCTTATTATAGATATCCTCCTCGAAATTGGACGCCCCATCAACATTTTCGCCACCAACGCCCTTCGTGCGGCAGGCGACGTCAACTATCCTTTCTATGTAGGCCTGGTAGTGCAGTGGAGCGTGGCTGTAGGAGCGGGCTACCTTTTCGGAATCCCCCTCGGATGGGGCATCTGCGGCATGTGGGTAGCCTTCCTATTGGACGAGAATATCCGTGGATTCATTTTCGTCCGCCGTTGGTATGGCATGAAATGGGTAAACAAAAGCTTCATCCGAAATTGTTTTTAATTCCAAAAGTCCTATCTTTGCTCCCCGAAAGCAGAAGCGGACCGAACTTTACCGGTCTTGCTTACCGAACAAATAAATCATGGTCTTATGGATGCATTATTGAAAGAAACCGTAGACGCCACTGTCAATTCCCGTTATCCGAGTATGGCTCCCGAAGGAAGAAAGCTGATAGAGAAAATCCTCATCCGCAAGGAAGTCGAGAAAGGCGCATTGTTACTCAATGAAGGGCAGGTAAGCCATAATATCGTACTTGTAGGAAAAGGTATGCTGCGCCAATTCTATTATAAGAATGGCAAAGACGTCACCGAGCACTTTTCCTATGAAGGCTGCATCATCATCTGCATCGAAAGTACTCTGAAGCAGGAACCCACCCATCTCATGATTGAGGCGCTTGAGCCGAGCGTCGTATATCTGTTGCCGTACAACAAGCTGTTGACGCTCACCGAAATTTCATGGGAAATAAATATGTTCTACCGAAAGATTCTGGAATATTCCCTGATTGTCTCACAAATAAAGGCTGATTCCTGGCGATTTGAGACTGCACGCGAACGCTACACCCAACTCATGGAACAACAGCCCGAGGTCATCAAGCGGGCTCCTTTGTCGCATATTGCGTCCTATCTGCTGATGACCCCCGAAACACTGAGCCGGGTACGTTCGGGCATACTGTAACCCTCCTCCTGTCTGCCCGAAGGCCACATATCTGAGTTTTATACGAAAACCCCTCTTTTCTTCCTGAAGAAAAGTTCCACCGGGACGAAATCTTTTCAGTCCCGGAAGCGTTTATATGCAATTCTAAAACTTAAAATTCAGATTATGACTTCTATATATACATTTACAAGTTCACTGATACGAAGCATAAGGCAAACCGGACGCTATAGCACCTCCGGCATATACACCAGTACACTGAACAGTTTTCTCCGCTTCACCGGCAACCGTTCCATCACCTTTGAAGAGCTTACCCCCAACCTCATCAAGCAATACGAAGACCGGTTGCTCGGCGAAGGGCGGCGCCACAGGCGGTCAAGGATAATTTTCTCCACAGTCTGAAACCAATAAAAGCTATTCATTTATGACCATAGCCGTTGATTTTGACGGTACCATTGTAGAACACCGCTACCCCCGGATAGGAGAAGAAATTCCCTTTGCCACCGCTACGCTGAAGATGCTGATAAACGAGCGTCACCGGCTGATTTTATGGTCGGTACGTGAAGGGAAGCTCCTGGAGGAAGCTGTGGAATGGTGCAGGGAACGGGGTGTGGAATTCTATGCCGTCAACCGGGACTATCCGGAAGAAGACATCGCACACACCGGTTTTTCACGCAAAGTAAAAGCCGATCTCTTTATCGATGACCGCAACCTGGGCGGACTGCCTGACTGGGGAAGCATTTACCGCATGATACATGACCGACTGACCTACGAAGAACTGTTTCGCGAAAACAGTGAACCGGTCCGGCAGAAAAAGAAAGGCTTTTGGGCACGTTTGAAAAAATAATATCCAAAGGAGATTTTTGACTTATGTCAATTCATAACCCGTAAAAACCTTCTAATTTTGTACTCGAAATAGAGAAAGATTAGTTTTTGTAAGAGTAAAGAGATTAGTTTTTAGGGTGCACTTAAAAAATAGGCAATATCCACAACGGTTATTGCCTATTTTTATATATAGCCGGAAGCCAAGTATATCAATACAAACTTCCCTGACCGACTTCCTTAAAGAGCTTCGCCAACTTCTCCACCACCGGCTTCATATAACGTTCTCCTTTCTCGGCAGAAGCTTTTTTGGGGTTCCCTACCCCGCTGTCGACTGTAGCCTTATCCCAATGGCGGGGAGCCCAGCCAACCTTTTCATTCAAGGAAGGAATGGCAAACGGGTGGGATTCTCCGTCACCGGCCTCAGCCAGATTCACCAGCTCGGGATGGTAATGCATCATGACGGAAGTCTCAGACTCGCCGGCATGGTCGTCGACAGCAGCCTCAAAGTAGTCTTTGGGAGAGACGATGCTGAACCAGTCGGCAGCGATAATCAGAAAATCGGGATATACAAACACCAGGTCACGAATCATTCCCTTGAAGTTGTTGCCGCCATGACCGCTGAGAATAATCAGCTTGCGCATGCCTTGTGCATAGAGGGAGGCAACTATGTCTTCCAAAATGGCCTGCTGGGTGGAGTAGCGCGTATGAATGCAGAACGGAAGTTCGCGCTGCCCCGGATTGTGTGCACCGAAAGGTACGGGAGGCATCACCATGCAGCGTACACCGGAATTCTGCAAAGCCAGCGCAGCCGCGTCTACAGCAATGTCATGCGGCAAAATACAATCAGTGAGATAAGGCAGATGCAGATTATGGGGCTCCGTAGCTCCCCACGGCAAGATGACAACGTCATACTTCACTCCTTTCACCTTTCCATAGCAGGAAACAGTAAGGTCAATTTCTCTTTTTTCCATGATAGTTTATTTTGGGGGTAAATCTTTACCGCAAAAATAAACATTATTCCGTCACATTGAACCTATTGCCGGCGATATTCTTTAGGTGACATGCCAGTGTGATGCTTGAAATACTTACCAAAGAAGGACTGGTTGGCAAAATGCAGCTCGTCCGCAATTTCCTGAATGCTCATTTCGGAAGACTTCAACAAGGCTTTGGCTTCCAAAACTACGAGACTGTCAATCCATTCGCCTGCCGTCTTTCCGCTGATTTCTTTCACTACGGTGGAGAGGTGCTTGGCGGTGAGAAACATCTTATCGGCATAATAGGACACACTTCGCTCTTCTTTATAGGACTCTGAAACGGCACGGATAAAGCGCTCGAACAAGTCTTCCTTCCTGCTTTTGGGAATGCGTTCCTGAACGACATGTCCTTGATAAATGTTATATATCTCATAAAAAAGGGCCAACAGCAGCCCCTGAGTGATTTCCTTACGAAAAGGGTTGTCTTTCAGCTTCACCTTGCTCCAAAGAAAAGAGTGATACTCCTGAAATGATTGGGATTCCTCCGGAGTGATGTGGACAAAAGGCCGTTCCTTAATCATAAAGAACATAGGGAAAAGCTGCTGCATGGTAGGTATCACCATATCCATAAAGTCCTTTGAAACAGCAATGAAAAGTCCGGAAAAATCTTCGGAGCGTTCCCGTTGCAGAACAATCTGGTCGGGAAGAATAATGCCCAACATACCTTCCCGCATTTCACATTGCTGCAGGTTGAGTTCCAGTTTGCACCACCCTTTCAAACAGACAGTCAGGCAAGCAGCATTCAAACGGGTGGGATAAGAGCTCAAAGGCATATCCTTGATGTTATTAAAAATAGCAAAATCATTGCCGATGAAATCAATCATCGGCAAATGATGTATCTGGGAAATGTCTACATTCCGTATTCTCTTAGTATCCATGGTTTTTGTGCTTTGGCGACAAATGTAGGACTATTTTGCGGAATTTAGCTCTAAAAATTCTTAAATGGAAACTTTTAGTTCATTATCTTGAAACCGATAAAAAAGGTTCTCGGCTGCGTCGGTCCGTAGAAATAACCCGCATCGCGGAATTCCCCTTTATCCAGGTCTTTCTGGAAACTGTTAAAGATATTCTGTACACCCGTATTCAACTGAAGCTTGATATGGTCGTGAAGCACAAACGTATAGTTCAACTTCACATTCAGATCCAGAAATTGGGGAGTATGCTCCATGCGGTCTGAAGTGATATTACAGAAGGCACCCTCGGGAGCATCTTCCGGTGCGTAGTGCGGAACAATCATCTTTCCCGTATAAGTGCCGGAAAGAGAGAAATCAAAATTCTTTACCGGTGCGGAAGAGAAAGTGAAGTACCCGTAATAATCCGGTGTACGGGGCATGCGCTTAGTGGTAAGGTCTTTTCCGTCCACCTTTGTCCAAGCTTCCTCATGGGTATAGCGGCTGCGCTGTGCCGTAAATCCGAGTTGGAACTGCGCCTCCTTACCATGGGCAATCCTCGCATCCAGATTGGCACCATATACACGTGCACCGTTTCCGTTGCGGCGCTCCTTAATAACATCCCCTACTTCGTTCTTGCCGATATCTTCGAGCACAAAGACATGGCGCAGGTCTGTATAGAAACCTTCCACCAGAATGTTTGCCTGCCAGTGCCCCAAATGGGCAGTCCAGTCTACCGAACCGCTGTAACTGTTGGAACGCTCTTCACGCAGATTGTCGGACAGTTTGATTTGGACACCCTTACCGCCTACTGCCGTTACGTGCAAGTCCTCATCGTATGCCTGCGGAGCACGGAAACCGGTAGAATAAGTCAAGCGTGCCTGAAAATCATCTGTCGGCTTGTAGAGCAGGTTGACGCGAGGACTGAAAATAAGCTTGTCAATCAGGTTGTGCTTGTCCAGACGGGCGCCGACCAACATGGTCAGTACATTCATTTTCCACTCATTCTGCACGAAAGCACTGGCAATGCGGACATCCTGCTCCATGTCACGATGATAGCCGGTCATAATGTCATGCAGGGAGTTGTTCTGATATTCCAGTCCGCCGGTGAAGGTAGCGGGAGCAAAGAAACAGTTGTCCATATTGCCTACATACATGCCACCGGCAACCCAAGTCAAGTCTTTCGTCTTGCCGTAGGCATTCATGTCCTTTTGGGCACCATAGTAACTGTTGCGATCGGTGTGCTGGATGGAGGTGTAAGCTGAAATCTTATGCTTGTACTCTTTCCAGAATAAATCGTAGCTCACGCCTCCGCTATTGATGATATGCTTGGTCTGCTCGGTAATGTCCGTCTCATGCGGCTGCAAATCAAATTTATTACCTCCGCGACGAAGTTCGTTAGTAGTATGGTATTCCAGATTGATGCGGCTGAAATGCGTAGGACGGTAATAGGCACGGAAACCGAAGGTATTCATGTTCAGCTTGCCCAGCTCGGAAAAGCCATCGCCATCGCGGTCGTAGGGGTTACGGTTGCGGTAACTCTCATAAAGGGCAATGCCGTAGGAGTTATCTTTGGCAACCAGCGATACATTGCCACCCATATATTGCTCCCAGGACTTGCCGTCCATATTGGAGAACATACTCGATACCTGGAAGGAATTGTTGATGGGATCTTTGGTTATGATGTTGATGGTGCCTCCCACAGCATTAGCTCCAAACAAGGCAGAGCCTCCGCCACGCACCACTTCTACCCGTTCAATCATGTTCACGGGGATTTGCTCCAATCCGTACACACCGCTCAATGCACTGATGATGGGACGGCTGTTTATCAATATCTGCGAATACGGACCTTCCAAGCCATTGATGCGCACCTGGGGGAAACCACAGTTCTGGCAGTTGTTCTCCACACGCAAGCCCGACTGGTAGTTCAGTGTCTTGGCAAGGTCGGTGGAGTTGACCATCTCGAACAATTTGGTACTCATCACATTCACGACTACCGGAGCTGCCTTGCGGCTTACCTCGTTGCGGTTGGCAGATACCACCACTTCATCGGTCATAAAACTCTCCTCTTCCATCGGGAAATGTATGACGGCAGTAAAGTCCTTGCTCACCGTCACTTCCTTCTCTTGGGTCTTATAGCCCACGGCAGACACACGGAGCTTGTATTTTCCCGCCGGAAGCTTGCGGAACTCAAATTGTCCTTCTTCATTGGAAACCGTTCCCTGACCGCTGCCGATAATCAAAACCGTGGCATACGGTATATTTTCCTCCGTACCTTTCACTATCACATGGCCGGAAATCATATTGCCTTCCTTTATAGGATTTACGGCAAAAGCTACGCTGGCACTTACCACTGCAAGTACCAACGCCAAAATGTATTGTTTCATCAAATTAGCGCTCTAAATAAAAAAATAATTCAAGTCTGAAAAAAGATAATAATCCGACATACCGCACTTCTTTCACTGAAATACCGGACATTCGAGACTAAAACACCTGGTATCTACATGCAAAAAATCCAGGCGTTTTTAAACCTAATGACTATGAAAAAAGAGCGGGAGGAGCGCGAAGGGAAAGAGTACGTATAACTTCCCCCTTTACAGTAGGCGTTGCCGGTTTGGCTCTGAGCATGGACAGCAAAGGACGCATCGGGTGCTGAACCTCATACACATCCACCCCGGAAGAGTGGAATACCGACAGATGCCCGATAACCAGAAGGGAAGTCTGAGAGTGAGAGTGTGTGCCATGAAAAGGGTGCGAGTGCGTTATCATCACCCCATTCACATAATGGACGTGAGTGAACGCAGTGATACTTGCCTGGTACATGATAAACAGTACCAGCAAGCTCAATGCACCTATAATTTTTTTCTTCTGCTTCACGTCCAAAAACTTATACTATAGATTTTGAGCCGCAAAGATAGTGAATTATTCTTTAACTTTGCCAAACAAGAACTCATAATCACGCTTGGAAGCCGGAGCCGCCCACTCTTTGGGAATAAACTTCCACTGATTCAGCGCACGCGGTTCAATCACCTTCTTCTGCTCAATGTACTGCATCAGATAATAGCGTAAGTCCTTATCCGTAGAGTGGATGATGCGCTCCTTCAATTCATCCTGCGAGATGCCGGCCCCCTTTGTCAGCAATTCGCCGCCACCGTTTCCGCGATAAGAATTCACCGCTACCTTATACATTTTATCCATATCGAACGGAGTACCGTCTGCCATACTGAGAATGGCTACCTTCTCGCCATCCGGCTTGGTCACATCCACCGTGTAGATAATACCCGCCGCAGAATCGAAGTTGAAGCTGAAATTCTTGAATGAGGCCCTATCCGTAGCACCTTCGCGGCGCTTCTCACGGAAGAGAAGGATATGGTCGTCCGGAGACTTCATCCGATTGGTCCACAAATCATACGACATCTCCAAGGCATCGCGTATCTCCTTTCCCGTCAGACGCATGGTGTAAAGCATATTTTCATACTTATACAGATTGAACATATCGTTCACAAAAATGTCTCCTTTACGGATTTCCGTATCATAGGACAAAGGAGCCGCAAAAGAAATATCCGCTCCGCTGATTGCCAACTGCAACTCATGAATAAGGTCTATAAAAGCGGAAGAACCGAAATAGGCAGGACGTGTGGAGATGGCCTCGGTAAAAGAACCTATTTTCTTGGAAACAAAATTCTGCACAGCTGCATATTCGGGGGCAAAGCGCTGCATGAACTCTTCGCTGACACCGTAGTCTTTCGTATCGGACAGTATGCCGTCTATCTTCTTGCCAACAACCTTGCCGTCACGCAATTTCAAGGTTATATCCACATTACTTACAACGACACCGTTGCTGGCAGGGTCCATCACCAGTACCGAGTCACCAACTATGTTGCACACCCTCTTGCATTCGCGAGCATGGTCATGGCCCATCAGGACAATATCGAATCCCGGCACATTGCATGCCACTTCCACCGAAGCGTTTTCGCGATACTTGCCTCCCATCAGCTGGGCATCCTGACCGGCATGGAACATACCGATAACCAAATCCGGCTTTTCCTGCTCACGGATAATCTTCATCCATTTGCGGGCAGTCTCCTCCATATCGTCGAAACGCAACCCTTTCCACAGATTCTCTGAAAGCCATACGGGAATGGCAGGAGTTATCATACCGAGAACCACAATTTTCACTCCGTCACGTTCCAGCACCTCATAGGGTTTGAAATGGGTTTCTCCGGTAGCAATATCCACAATATTGGCACCCAATATCGGAAAACGGCAATCACCTGCCCAACGGTCGAAAACGGCACGACCGGTCTCTACATCATGGTTACCCATATTACCGGCATCATACCCCATGAAATTCATCATCTCTGCAGTCAGATGGGGAGCAACAGTATCTATGTAATTATAGTAGTAGGCAGTGGGCTGTCCCTGCAGAATGTCGCCATTGTCCAAGAGAATCAGGTTTTCGCCATAAGTCTCACGCTCTTTTTGCACCAAAGCATGCACGCGTGCCAGACTGCCGGTTGCCTCCCGGCGGCGTATAAAGTCGTAGGGATAGTAGTTTCCGTGTATATCACTGGTCTGTACGACTTTCAGTTTCACCTCTCTTTCCTGCGCAGGCAGTATGCTTGTCAGGACAAAAATCCAGATAAAAAAACAACTAAATCTTTTCATTATATTTCCTTATTTCTTGTCAGTCCTTATAAATTCATGGGATGGGTAAATACAAACCGCGCTCCATCCGTATAGGCAGGATCTATCCAAATTTCACCGCCCCACTTCTCAACGGTCAGCTTACAGATGGACAAGCCCAAGCCGGTTCCCTGCACATATTCGTTCAGCTTCTCGAAACGTTCGAACACCCGTTTCTGTTTGTCCAAAGGAATGCCGCAACCGGTGTCAGTCACCGAAAATACTGCTACATTCCCTGCTGTATCCAGTTCCAGCTTCAAGGTTATCGTACCTTCCTTTGTAAACTTGTCCGCATTGGAAAGCAGATTTATCACAACCTGCTGTAAACGCTGCACGTCCGTCCGCATCTCCACCACCTCACGTTCACACTCAAATAGGAATTGATTGGTCGACCTACGTGCCTGGGCCACGGAAGCTACTACCTGCTGGCATATCTGCACTACATTGCAGCTCTCCAAAGAAAGGATGACGCGGTCGGCCTCCAAACGGGACACATCCAATATGTCATTAATCAGCCGAAGCAGCAAATCAGAGTTGGTCCTGATAATTTCAAAATAGCCACGCTGTTCTTCTTCCGAGGCTCCTCCGGCAGACAGCACGTCCGAGAAGCCCACAATCGCATTCAATGGCGTACGGATTTCGTGGCTCATATTGGCAAGGAAAGCACTCTTCAGGCGGCTGGATTCTTCAGCACGGTCCTTTGCCTCTCGCAAAGCACCTTCGGATACCTCCAGTTCATCCTTCAACTTCTTTGTATGATAATAAAAATAAAGGGAAACGAACAAACCGCCCAACAGCACCAATAGCACAGCACAGACAGACCAGATATGATACTTGTACTGTTCATAGAAAGAAGGGGTTACATTCAGCATCTTTACCGGTTCCGGAAGGTTGGCAATATTCAGTTCCTTTTCCTTCACGAGCTTGCCGTCCAGTATGGTCTCATTCGGAATGACTTCCATATGAGTATTCCCATCCTGCGGGTCAGTCAGCAGACGATAAGATTGCCTTGCCATCTCCTTGCCCAAAGCACGGTAGGCAGGAACGATGCCTGCCACAGCCCAGTATCCCAAACCTGCAGAACTCAAAGAGAATGTGGGCAAGGCTGGAGCAGCTTCCATCATGGCATAAGTAGCATTACGCATAAAATAACCATCATTCATATCCACGCGCCACGTCCCCATTAATACTGCCGTATGTTCCGGCAGTTCATGTAACCTATCACAAATAGTATATATTGTATTGACACGTCCGTCAAGCAGTATCAGATCCAATTCGGGAAATTTCTTCATTTCCTTCACTACATAGGCTTGCATAGCAACACCACCATAACTGTTGTCTGATATAAAAGCGATATTCTCGGTGTCAGGATACATCTGCTTTACCATGTTAATATTCGCCTCCACATCATACTCATAAACGAAACCGGCCTTGATAGGCGAATCCGGAAAATCCGTGAAAAAATCTACGGATTCAGGCATCCAAGTTTTCAAATCGATGGTATCTCCCGGCAACAATATGGCGTTCCGGCTGGATAGCGCACTCACTACTGGAGTATTGCCGCGTACAGAGTCTTCCAAAGAAAGGTAGGCAGCCCAAGCTTCCTGCCCAATAAGAACAATCAATGCCGGACTTTTATCATTCTGGTATTTGGATAATAGCCCTGCCATTCTCTTTTCCCAAAAAGGAGCTTCGGAAAAACTTTTGCAATTCATGTTTTCCAATGCAACGGTATTTGTCCCTCCTAAACGTTGGAATTCCTCCATAAAGTCAGAGATATTGCTGGAAGTCCGACCGGCATCCGGATTATAGGAGCTGATAATCAATACCGGATGCTCTCCCGTAATTGAGAAAACAGGCAAAAGGCAGCAGAAAAGCGCTACCACGCATGGTAATATTGTACGATATATGTGTTTCAATTGATTGATTCGTTTAATTGCTCCATAGCTTTGACAAATATAGATAAAAGTTGGAACCTAAAGAAAAAACAACAATTGTTTTTTTGTACTTTTACCCCCTATTTATAAAATGAGATACAAAATGATACAAGATTTTCATCGAATGATATCTGCCGTTCTCGGCATATCAGAAAAACAAATAAGCCAGACCCTCGGCTTGCTGGAAAACGGAGCGACAATCCCTTTCATCAGCCGCTACCGAAAGGAAGTGACGGGAGGACTGGACGAAGTGCAGATTGAATCCATAAAGACCCACTACGAAAAGCTGAGCGAAACCGCCAAACGTAAAGAAACCATCCTCAGCACCATTCAAGAACAAGGCAAACTGACCGCCGAACTTCAGAAGCGTATCGAGGAGACCTGGGAGAACACCCTACTGGAGGATATCTACCTTCCCTACAAACCCAAACGGAAAACACGTGCCGAAGCAGCCCGCCAAAAAGGACTGGAACCCCTCGCCACCCTGCTGATGCTGCAACGTGAGCCCCATCCGGAGGAACGCGCCGCCGGTTATGTGAAAGGAGACGTGAAGAACGTGGAAGATGCACTGAAAGGTGCCCGTGACATCATAGCCGAGCATGTAAGTGAAGATGAACGGGCTAGAAACAGCGTCCGGAGTTCCTTTGTCCGCCAAGGCACACTGACCGCCAAGGTGGTGAAAGGCAAAGAAGAAGAAGCGGCCAAATATCGCGACTATTTCGACTACTCCGAATCCTTGCGGCGATGCAGTTCCCACCGTCTGCTCGCCATCCGGCGCGCTGAAGCGGAAGGTTTGCTGAAAGTCAGCATCAGCCCCAATGACGAAGAGTGTGCGGAGCGCCTAGAACGGCAGTTCGTACGGAGCAACAACGCCTGTGGACAGCAAGTAGCAGAAGCTGTGCAGGATGCTTACAAACGCCTGTTAAAACCGTCCATAGAAACGGAATTCGCGACCCAAAGCAAGGAGCGCGCCGACGAGGAAGCCATCAAAGTGTTTGCGGAAAATCTTCGTCAATTGCTACTGGCCTCACCATTGGGGCAAAAGCGTGTGATGGGTATAGACCCCGGATTTCGTACTGGTTGTAAAGTTGTGTGCCTCGATGCACAAGGAAATCTACTCCATAATGAGAACATCTACCCCCACCCTCCAGTCAGCAAGCAGAAGGAGGCATTCGCCAAACTGCAAATGATGATGGAGTCCTATAAAATAGATGCCGTAGCCATAGGTAACGGAACTGCCAGCCGCGAGACGGAAGAGTTCTTGAAGCATCAGCGCTTCAACCGCGATGTGCAGATATTTATCGTCAGCGAGCAGGGAGCTTCCATCTATTCGGCCTCTAAAATTGCACGGGACGAGTTTCCCGACTACGACGTCACCGTGCGTGGTGCCGTGTCCATAGGCAGACGACTGATGGACCCACTGGCAGAGTTGGTAAAGATTGACCCGAAATCTATTGGTGTGGGGCAATACCAGCATGACGTGGACCAGACAAAACTGAAAAAGTCGCTGGACCAAACTGTAGAGAACTGCGTAAACCTGGTAGGTGTCAACCTAAACACCGCAAGCAGCCACCTGCTGACCTATATCTCGGGATTGGGTCCTCAACTGGCACAGAACATTGTGAACTATCGCGCCGAAAACGGTGCCTTCACCTCCCGTAAAGAATTGATGAAAGTGCCGCGCATGGGCGCCAAGGCATTTGAGCAATGTGCCGGCTTCCTACGCATTCCGCAGGCAAAGAACCCGCTGGACAACACTGCCGTGCACCCGGAAAGCTATTGCATCGTAGAACAGATGGCAAAGGACTTGGATTGCAGCGTAGCCGAACTGATAGCCAGCCGGGAGCTGCGTCTGAAGATTAATCCGGAACGCTACCTCTCCCCCACCGTGGGCATGCCGACACTGAAAGACATCCTGCAAGAGCTGGACAAGCCCGGACGTGACCCGCGCGGACCGATAAAGATATTTGAATTTGATAAGAACGTGCGCACCATCAACGACCTGCGCGAAGGCATGGAACTGCCCGGCATCGTAGGAAACATCACCAACTTCGGCGCATTTGTCGATATAGGCATCAAGGAAAACGGACTGGTACACCTCTCCCAACTCGCCGACAGATTCATATCAGACCCTAATGAAGTAGTGTCCATTCACCAGCATATACGCGTAAAGGTACTCAGCATAGATATGGACCGGAAACGCATACAGCTGACAATGAAAGGAGTGGAACAGAATTAGGGATTAAGGATTAGGGATTAATGGTTAATGGTTTCCGTATTAATCCTTAATCTCTAATCCCTTATAATAGTGTCTTAAGATAATTACTGTACCAAGCACTAAAAGTAGTGAACACAGAATGGAGCCTTCGAACCCGAAGGTTCCTCCATTTATCAAATTTTCTTCCGGAAAGTGAAGAATCAGCAGATTCTCATTGCTGAATTCATTTCCACTGACTTTATATCCCAAAACGGAACCTTGAATCCAGTTCCAGAACCAATGCAAGGCAATGGGGAAACAGAGGTTACGCGTATATATATAGGAAGCCCCCAAGAAACAACCTGCCAGCATGATATTCAGAAACGGGACAAAGGCAAAGTTAGGATTGAAAAGGTGCATCAACGAAAATAACACCGCAGAGATAAACAATGCCACAAACTTATTGATGCCTCCATCCAGCATACGCCCTAAAATAAAACCGCGTCCGATAACTTCTTCCGTAACCGCCACAAAAAAATAAAGCAAAAGACTGACCAGCAGAGATATGGGAGAAAACAAGAACCCTACCACCTCCACTGCCCCTAACAGCAAAGACAAGCCAAAACCGACTACATACAAGAACACGACAAACAAAGCTCCTCTCAGCAGGCTCCTGCCCCATCCCTTCAAAGACAAGCCCAAACCCGAAAAAGGAAGCTTCCTAAAGCCCAACACCATACAAGCGGCAATCAGCCCACTGACCAGCATCAAGACTTCATTCAGCATCTGAAAGTAAATGTTTGTTTCACCAACTTCCGTCTTCAACTCCGGAAAAACTAATGCAAAAGGTATGGCAAACAAAAACAGAAAAATCATTGAAAGTACAGCAAACAGTACTATATCAACGAATGCCAACCAAATACTTTTTGCTTTACTTGCTGTAACAAGCCCTTCCTTTACCGTCTCTTCTGTCTCCATTTGTATCTCAATATTGATTAATATCCGACAAAAATAATAATAAAAAGAAAAAACCTCATGTATTCCTGCCGTTTTCTTCCTATATTTGAAAAATCAATCTAGAATCAATAAACATGAAACTAAGAAAAATACTTTTAGCCATTGCCGGACTGGCGTTAATGCTGAATGCCTCGGCACAAAAATCCAAAAGATACTACGTAGCCAAACCCGGTACCTTGGTGGAGCTGATGACTGAAGCGGAAGCTAATGAAATTACCCAACTAACCCTGCAGGGCAAACTGAATGCCATAGACTTCAGGCATCTAAGAGATGAATTCAAGAATCTGCAGCAGTTGGACATCTCGAACGCATCTATCAGCACGTATGCAGGCAAGAACGGAACTTATCCAAACCGTTTTTACGTATATCCTGCCAATTGCATTCCGGCATATGCCTTCTGCAAGCAAATGGACGACAGTACCTTCATTGGCAAGGAGACACTGACTAGGGTTATCCTTTCCGACAAGACCAAGAACATCGAAGATGCTGCCTTTAAGGGATGCAAAAATCTCAAGATATGCCAGATACGGAAGAAAACGGCTCCCAATCTGTTGTCCGAAGCATTGGCTGATAGCGTTACAGCCATATTTGTTCCATTGGGATGCAGTGACTCCTACCGTACCAAAAAGAAATGGGAGACCTTTGCATTCATTGAAGGAGAACCACTGACAGTAAATGTGCAGATTGGTAAAATGGGCAGCCTTGCCAGCGAACTGCTAAGAGCCGGATTTCAGCCCAAAGACGTTAACTTTCTGACCGTTGAAGGTAAAATGGACGAAGCCGACTTCACATTGATACGCGACTATATGCCCAATCTGGTTTCCATCGACATGACCAACAGTAATGCCACTGCAATTCCCGACTATACTTTCACCCAAAAGAAGTATCTGCTGAACGTACGGCTCCCGCAAGAGCTTAGAAGCATCGGACAGCGTGCATTCAGTGGCTGCGGTCGTTTGTGCGGCACGCTGGTGCTTCCTGCTAGTGTAACCGCCATTGAGTACGGAGCATTTATGGGATGCGACAACCTGCGCTATGTGCTTGCCACGGGGAATAAGATTACCACGCTGGGCGACAACCTTTTCGGCGAAAGCCAAGGCAAAATTATATATAAGGAGAAACAATAACCCAGACTATTCCCCGCCTTAATAAGAACAAAGAGACTCTTTTAATAGCAAAAGAAGGTGTGTCAGAATGATAGCTAAAAATCATTCTAACACACCTTCTTCTTTTTTTCAATATCGCACAAGCCTTTATTAAACAAAAAAGATATGAAAGAAGAATCGTTCCATCATGGCAGAAATATTGTTCCACCGTGGTGAAAAAATCGTTCCACCATGGTGGAACGATTTTTTCCTCATGATGGAACGATTTAAAATATGCTTATTTAGTCCTTAGCTTCCGTTATCACTTTGTTGCGTACATACGTGCACGCAACTCCTTGATGTGGTCTGAAGTGATGTATTCGTCATACTCCATCATCTTGTCGATAATACCGTTCGGAGTCAATTCGATGATACGGTTGGCAACCGTCTGAATGAACTCGTGGTCGTGGGATGAGAAAAGGATATTGCCCTTATAGGTCTTTAGATTATTGTTGAATGCCTGGATAGACTCCAAGTCGAGGTGATTGGTAGGTGTATCCAGAATCAAGCAATTGGCATTGCGCAGCTGCATACGTGCAATCATGCAACGCATCTTCTCACCTCCCGACAATACGCTTGCTTTCTTCAGCACCTCCTCACCGGAGAACAGCATACGTCCCAGAAAACTCTTCATGTAGACTTCATTGCCTTCGCCGAACTGGCTCAACCAGTCCACCAGATTCAGGTCTGTATTAAAGAATGCAGTATTGTCCAGCGGCAGGTAAGCGGTGGTGATAGTCACACCCCAGTTGAAGGTACCCGCATCCGGTTTCATATTCTCGTTGATAATCTCGAACAGGGCGGTCATGGCACGCGGGTCGTGCGAAAGGAATACAATCTTGTCTCCCTTCTCTACATTGAAGTTGACGTCGCGGAACAGCACCGTACCATCTTCCAGCGTTTTCGTCAAACCGGAAACTTCCAGAATCTGATTACCCGGTTCGCGTTCGGGCGTAAAGATAATGCCCGGATACTTACGTGATGACGGCTTGATTTCTTCTACATTCAGTTTCTCCAACATCTTCTTGCGGCTGGTAGTCTGCTTGCTCTTTGCCACATTGGCACTGAATCGGCGGATAAACTCTTCCAGCTCTTTCTTCTTCTCCTCGGCCTTTGCCTTCTGGTTCTGCTGCTGACGGAGCGCCAGCTGGCTGGACTCGTACCAGAAGCTATAGTTACCGGCAAAGAGGTTAATCTTTCCGTAGTCGATGTCCACCGTATGCGTACAAACGGAGTCGAGGAAGTGACGGTCGTGGCTTACCACCAGCACCGTATGCTCAAAGTTGGAGAGGTACTCTTCCAGCCAAGTCACGGTCTCCATATCCAAGTCATTGGTAGGCTCGTCCAGCAGCAAGTTATCAGGATTTCCATAGAGAGCTTGCGCCAGCATGACACGCACCTTTTCCTTGTTGTTCAACTCACCCATCAACAGATAATGCTTGTCCTCCTTGATACCCAAACCACTCAACAAGGCGGCAGCATCGCTTTCGGCATTCCAGCCGTCCAGCTCGGCAAATTTCTCTTCCAATTCGGAAACCTTCAGTCCATCCTCGTCTGTGAAATCCTCTTTGGCATACAGCACTTCACGCTGCTTCATGATGTCCCACAACACCGTGTGTCCCATCATCACCGTGTCCATTACCGTAAAAGCATCCCACTTAAAGTGGTCCTGGCTCAAAACGGAAAGACGCTCTCCCGGAGCCAGCATGATGGAACCCGTCGTAGGGTCCAGCTCCCCGGAAATCGTTTTCAGGAAAGTAGATTTTCCGGCACCGTTGGCACCGATGATACCGTAACAGTTACCACTTGTAAACTTCAGGTTTACGTCATTGAACAACACTCTTTTACCAAACTGTACTGAGACATTAGAGACTGTAATCATCTTTATATTTACGATTTATTTATTTACAATTTACTATTTAATACCTATTAGTCTGCGAATTGCGAGTGCAAAGATAGTTATTTTTCCATGAATAGACACAGAGAAGCGCTGTCAATCTGACATAAAAGTATTACCTTTGCAGCGTTTTCGGCAAAAACATCCGTTTTGGCAAAGTTTTTGCTGGAGCACTGATATCGTATTAACTTAAACCCTTAACAGCAATGAAAGCAAAATCATTTTACAAGAATAATAAGCATAACAATATGAATCCGAAAGAAAAAGAAAACAACCAGGAAGAGGAGCTGAAAACTCAAGCTACTCCTAACGAAAGTGACGAAGAAACCGTAGGACAAGAAGTTTCACAAGAAAACGAAGCTCCCCTAACAGAAGAAGAAAAGCTCGCTCAGGAACTGGAAAAGGCCAATGAACAGATTGAAGAGCAGAAAGACAAATATCTGCGCTTGTCTGCCGAGTTTGACAATTACCGCAAACGTACCATGAAGGAGAAGGCAGAACTCATCCTGAACGGTGGTGAAAAGAGTATCAGCAGTATCCTACCCATTGTGGATGACTTTGAACGCGCCCTCAAAAACATGGAGACAGCTACCGATGTAGCTGCCGTAAAAGAAGGCGTTGAACTTATCTACAACAAATTCATGTCTGTATTGGGACAAAACGGCGTTAAGGTGATAGAGACAAAGGAACAACCGCTCGACACAGACTATCACGAAGCCATCGCCGTGATTCCGGCACCCAATGAAGCACTGAAAGGCAAAATTCTGGACTGCGTACAAACCGGTTACATCCTAAACGACAAAGTGATCCGTCATGCCAAAGTGGTAGTCGGAGAATAACATAAAACTGTATGGAAAAAAGAGATTACTACGAAGTATTGGAAGTCGAAAAGACAGCAACGGTAGAAGAAATAAAGAAAGCCTATCGCAAAAAAGCCATCCAATATCATCCGGACAAGAATCCGGGCGACAAAACAGCCGAAGAGAAATTCAAGGAAGCGGCAGAGGCATACGACGTACTAAGCAATCCGGACAAGCGTGCCCGCTACGATCAGTTTGGCCATGCCGGACTGGGTGGTGCCGCCGGTAATGGTGGTCCGTTCGGCGGCTTCAGTGGAGGCATGTCCATGGACGACATCTTCTCCATGTTCGGTGATATCTTTGGTGGACACAGTGGAGGAGGTTTTGGCGGTTTTGGAGGTTTCGGCGGAAGTGGCGGCACACAACAACGCCGTTACCGTGGTTCGGACTTGCGCGTCAAGGTAAAACTGAACCTCAAGGAGATCTCTACCGGTGTGGAAAAGAAATTCAAGCTGAAGAAATACGTGCCTTGTACCCACTGTCATGGCACGGGAGCCGAAGGCGACGGCGGCGCCGAAACCTGCCCGACCTGTAACGGTAGCGGCACGGTAATCCGTAACCAGCAAACCATACTCGGCACCATGCAAACAAGAACCACTTGCCCAACTTGTGGCGGTGAAGGCAAAATCATCAAAAACAAGTGTAAGGAATGTGCCGGTGAAGGTATTGTATACGGTGAAGAAGTAGTAACCGTAAAAATCCCGAAAGGTGTCGCAGAAGGTATGCAGCTCTCTATGGGAGGAAAAGGAAATGCAGGCAAGCACAACGGTATGCCGGGAGACCTGCTGATTCTTGTAGAAGAAGAACAAGACCCGAACCTGATACGCGACGAAAATGACTTGATTTACAACCTGCTCCTCAGCTTCCCGACAGCAGCCTTGGGTGGTGCAGTAGAAATTCCCACGATTGATGGAAAGGTGAAAGTAAAAATTGACTCAGGTACGCAACCGGGAAAAGTACTCCGCCTGCGCGGCAAAGGTTTGCCCAACGTGAATGGATACGGCACGGGAGATTTGCTAGTAAATGTCAGCGTATATGTACCCGAAACGCTGAGCAAGGATGAGAAGAAAACATTGGAGGAAATGGAAGAATCTGATAACTTCAAGCCAAACACTTCGATTAAGGAGAAAATATTCAAGAAGTTCAAGAGCCTGTTTGACTAATAACATGGTACATAAAGAAGCCTCCCGATATACAATAAAATATCGGGAGGCTTCTTTGTTTTATCAAAAAAATATTAAAGTTCCAACATCCGCTTCATAAAAGCCTTTATTCCCTCCACATCAGAAGTCTGAGGAGCCCATGAAGCCAAATCCTCTGAGGGTAGAGGCTGATATGGGCCTTTTTTAATTTCAAAAATAACGGTGCCTGACTCCAAGGCAATAATACTATGCCACGTATTAGAAGGAATCTCCAGACCATATTTACCTTCCGAAGGATTGAGGCATACCTTATCTGTTACATTACCGGCATCATCATAAAAAAATGCCAGCAGACTTCCACGCAAAACCAGATAAGTTTCTTCCTTATCTGTATGACGGTGAGGAGGAAGATAAGTTCCTGGTTCCAAAGCATTCAGCAACCGATGAATAGGGGCATCCATAGACGCATGAAAATTATAATTCATACGTAAACGGGAATTCTCCTTGGCTTGTGAAGTAACGGTATCCAGCAGCTCTTCT
The DNA here is from genome assembly GCF_004328515.1 of Bacteroides sp. A1C1. Classification (NCBI taxonomy): domain Bacteria; kingdom Pseudomonadati; phylum Bacteroidota; class Bacteroidia; order Bacteroidales; family Bacteroidaceae; genus Bacteroides; species Bacteroides sp. A1C1. The sequence continues at coordinate 3,810,256 of NZ_CP036491.1, read as the reverse complement.
GTTATCAGCTTCATCATAACCTCAGCAATTGAGCAAACTTGGCAGGAAGTTCTGCTTTACCCGCTTCAATAGACAAACTTTTTCCTTCTTTATCTAGTAATATAGCAGCCTTCTGCGAGGAAGCCAATGAGGCAACTTCCGCCACATTACCAGCAACAAACAAGCATCCGGAAAAAAGAGGGGTAATCACCTTCCGGGTATGCCCTTTCCATTTTACAAACACAGCCTGCATCGGGCAATATGTAGTATATCCCGCAGCATTCAAACGCTGCATCAACTTATGTTCAGACTTAGGTGCTGTGTACAATGCATGCCAGCACATCATATCATTATCCGTCATCATATTGTTTGCTTTTTCCATCCCTTTAATAAATCTTTTACAAATAATATCCATCCCACACTGCCGACACCTGCCAAGAACATGAAGCCGATCAAAATCATCAATTTATTGGGCTTTGCAGGCTTCAAAGGTACCGTAGCCGGCTGGACAACCGTATATACCGGTGTAATCTCCTGCACCTTAGCTCTTGCCATCTGCAATTGTTGAGACACTTGTGTATATACTTGATAGGCTAAATTCATTTCATTCTGTAAACGCTCTTGCTCTGCGCGATAACTCAGTAATATTATATTCTGGTTTGCATCTACAAAATTTGCGTATTTCTTCTGGGCATCCTCATAACTGGCCTTTGCTTCTCCATAAAGTTTTTCGGTAAATGCCAAATCATGACGAGCCTTATTAGTCCGATAATCTGTGATGTAGTTCTGCAGGCAATGCATCACGGTATCCGTCAGCGAAGCAGATATCAAAGGATCCTGCATAGTAACAGACAAGGTTGTCACACCTGTCTTTTTGTCTACGGAAACAGAGATACGTTTACTTAAAGCATCTGCAATGGCAGACTCATCTCTAGTAAGACGAAAAGGATCCAGCTTTGCGTCCCCCTCTTCCGGTTCATCCTTAAACAAAGACAATGTCCATCCTAACACTTTAAAAGGAGCGGAGAAAATTGCACTCCACCAAGGAGAACGCTGTTCTTCTTTCAAATAAGCATATAAAGTCGTGTCTACTTTTGCTTTCTGATCCTTGACTTTAACATCGAACAGTTCAATCAGAAAAGGAGTAGAACTTACAATATCAGGATAAAGTTCGGGTGACAAAGCATCCTCACCAGAAGAAGTGCCCAAATTGATACCCGCCATGGCTGCAAGGGCTCCCATACTTCCACCACCAGATTTGCCACCACTCTCCGGAGCCAATGTCACACTTGTAGAGTACTCCTTAGGAATACTAAATGCAACAACCAGTCCTACAAGAGCAGCGATACCACACGCCTTAAAAACCAATTTGCGACTAGCCCATACTTTCTGGGCCAGTTCTATCAAATCTATTTCTTGTTCCTCAGGTTGTGGAGAGGTTATGTTTTGTATTCTTTCTTCGCTCATAATTCAAATTACTTAAAGAGATTAACCATAGTCGCAATCATCGCTGCAATAGAAGCTGTCGTACTTCCCATTCCCAGAATTTCAGCAGTAGTCATCTTCTTTTTCTGTTCTTTACTTGGAACAATTATTTCACAACCAGGTTCAATGGCTTTCTTGTTCCCTGCTTTTAAACGAGAAACTGTACCATTCATGTATATTACATAGACCTTACGTTTCTTGGCATCATTACCAAAACCACCAGCTTGATTGATGTAATATTTCAAGCTTTCACCCTTTTTATATAAAACTGTATTCGGATACATTACAGCACCGTTGATTTTCACTGTACTTACGTACTCCGGAACAAATAACACATCTCCCTCACGAAGCACCATATCAGCATCTGAACCGGGATTCTTCAAAGCCTCTCCCAGATTTATACCTACAGAATAGGTATCAGACAAATCCAATTTTTTTACAGATATGGAATCTCCACCTCCCGCTTGCGCCATACGCAGGGCATCTTCTTTACGGCGAAATTCTTCTTCGGTCATCCTACGAATAAGACGCGCTCCTTTTACATAAGCATCGGGAGTCACTCCACCAGCCTTAGCTATCAAGTCACTCAAACGTTCATTTTTTTTCGATAGTGCATAATTACCGCTAAAAAGAACTTCTCCTCCCACCATAACATTCTGTTGTTTAAAATAAGACGGACTCTTACGAATATAAACTTCATCAAAAGGTTCAAGATGGAAATCCTGGCTTCCTTCTCCCACCAATAAGCCATCTTTCAAATCAAAAGAGAAATTCTGGCCTACTGTAGTACTGAAAGATGTACTCTTCGTATCTTTCATACGCCGTGCCACTTCAACTTTCGTCGTAGCCGCTGCCTCCAACAAGCCACCAGCCTGCAACACCAAATCCTCTACTGTCATTTTATCAGAATAGAGATATGTACCCGGATTGGCAACTTCACCATGGATGGTAAGTGTAGCTTCTTCCTTCAAATCATGAATACTTGGGATATATAAAATATCATTCTTCTGCAAAGGAATATCTGCAGCCGTCCCGTTCAGCAAACCTTTCACATCTACTTGTATAATCTCATGCGACAAGTCTTCAAGCTCACGATCGATTATAGCACGGTTTAAGAATGCATCTCCGCGAAGTCCTTCTGCTTTCTTAATCAGCTGTTTCACTGTATTCATCGTACCGTCCAACTGATACAAGCCTTCACGATATACAGCACCGCGGACTTCCACACGATTCTCAAAACGTTGTAAAACGGAATCAACCGTTATCTTATCACCGTCATCTACGCGGAATACAGAATAATCCATCTCATCCACATTATAAATTTGATGCTCACGTCCACTTTTACGGATTATACGTAATGCTTTTTTATAAGCATCACCCGTAAAACCACCTGAATACTTCAATAATGTGCCTACGGTTTCAGTGGGTTTCATTTCATAAAACATCGGACGTTTTACCTTACCCAATATCTGTACCAATGACTGGTAAGGATCCACAAGAATTACATCACCATCCTGCAGACGGATGTCATCCTTCATTTTTCCTTTCATAAGTAAATCGTAAACATCCAAATCTGCTATTGTATTTCCATTGCGAATCACTTTAATACTGCGTAAACTACCAATCGGATTCACACCACCTGCACGATATAAAGCATGGAATACGGAAGCAAATGATGAGAGGGTATAAGTTCCGGGCACCATAACTTCACCCATAACGTTTACTTGAATAGAACGTATTTCTCCTAATGTCAATTTAACTTGGGTAGAGGGAACATTTCCAGTTACTCCAGAATATATTCTGGCAAATTCTTGTTTCAAATAATTATTGGCTTCACTTACTGTTTTACCACTCAGATAAACCGGTCCTAAATTATTCACAAGAATACTTCCTTCCGGAGATATTGTTTGTCGGATTGTTGTTTCAGAAGCTCCCCACACATCAATAATCACCTCATCACCAGGTCCCAGACGATAATTCTCGGGAGTAGCAACATTCACATTAGGTTCGAAAGTCAAATTATCGTTAGTAAAAATATTATGACCATAAATTTGCGAAGTCGGATCCCCCGCCCCTTTCTCTTGAGACAAGGAACGATTATCCATCATTTGTAAAGAATCCCCTGCAACATCCGTTTGCCTGGCAGAATACGTTTCCGAAGTTGTACGCAACCCTTTGACTACGCCACTCATTTCACCACGTTGACGAGAACGTTTCTCATCTTGGGTATTGCTCTGCGGACTTCCAGATTTAGAATGTTCATACTTTTTCTGAATTCTTTCAACTTGTTCCCTTGTCACTCCCCGCCGCATTAATTCAGTAGTAATCTGCTTTTGATTTTTACCCATCTGCTGAGCGCTTTTTACATACTGAACAACCTGATCATCTGACATCTGCTGAGCAAAAGCTACTCCTGACAAAGTAAATACCAAAAAGAATAGTGTTATTAATCTACGCATAAAATATTCTGATTAATCTTTTGAGTTCTTGTAATAAATATAAATCGGGCACAAAGGTAATATATTATTTTATAATATACATTTATTCCACTTCTAAGTTTCAGAAAAAGCATTAAAAAGCTGTCATTTTCACGTCTTTTCCTTGGGTAGAAGAAAGTGAGAAAATTGGCACTATTTTTTTCATTAGTCCAATCAAAATAGCCTTTTTTTCGGTATAACTATGTTGCACCAAGGCCAGCACTTCTTCCCGCACATGTTCATAATCATCAACAGATGCCTTTTCACGCTTTATCTTTTCACTGATTACAGAATCCAAAAGCCCATCCCCAGGCCCTCCTACAATGTACACTTCTCCTCCATCCCCCATGACTCCCACTTCCAGGGTGAGCATACAAGCTTCAGACAAGGTCATCAAACAATGCGCATTCATCGGATACATCTCACTCAAACGTACTATGAACATATCAGTTTCCCCTTTGTCGCGTTTCAACCTGCAATAAGATGACTGCACATACATTTCCGCCACACGCTTACTATATTCCATAGCATTCTCCGGATGACGTGCATTAGTTACAGACATCATAACCATACGGGACACTCTATACTTTACCGCCAGGTCCGCAATATTCACTGTTCCCGATATATTCGTTTGAATTGCCTCTGACACAAAATCATCCATCAGTTGTACATGTTTATAAGCAGCAGAATGAAAAACAAGTTGAGGACGTGTTCCTTCAAATATAGCCTCCATACGCGTACGGTTAGCAACATCTGCAACCAATACGCGGACCTCCAGATTCTTCCAATGATCAGACAATTCCAACTGTACATCATACAATGGGGACTCTGCCTGATCTACCAGAATCAACTGATAAGGATTCAGTGTAGCCAACTGGCGGACGATTTCCCTTCCTACAGCTCCCGCTGCTCCCGTAACCATTACTCTACGCCCCTCAATATGGGCCGCAATTTTACGCATGTCAACTTGTACCGGTTCTCCACGAAGCCAATCTTCTATTTGAATGTCCTTGATCAGTCCATCATCCATACAATCGCTTAAGGGAGGAACGGTCATTACATGAATATCATGAGAGAACAGTTTATCCAGCATTCCGGAATTTTCCAAATCCGATACCTTGCTTGGAGAGATAATGATTGTATCCACTTTCTTTTTCTTTAGACGATCAAACAGCTGTTCATCATTGGGATATACCCTGCATCCCATCGTATGTTTACCTATCATATCAAGTTCGTCCGAAATAAAGCCACGCAGGCGATAATGATTATTACGACTAACTCTCAAGGATTTTGCAACATCGACTCCAGTCCCATGGAATCCATAAATAAAAACATTCACGCAATGACGTGCATCAAAAGCAATAGCTTCATAAAGCATCTTCACAGCAATGCGCATACAAACCATCAGAGAGAAAGTAAACATATATGCCATAAACAGAATGCTGTTCGGCAAAGTTTCTTCAAGCCCCAAAACAGACCAACAGAAATTCCCCAAAAACAGTACAACATAGCTTATCGTAAGGCTCCAAAACACACGATAAATATCTACAAAAGAAGAAAAACGGATGACACCTACATAAGTACGGAAAATATGAAAGAAACAGACATTACACAATACAGCCCAAATGGTCAGCCATACATACAAAGAAATTTCATAAGATACGGACGAAAGCCTATATTGCAAAAAACATGCAGAAAGTATGGAAATCACAACGATAATTACATCTACCGACAACACCACCCATTTGGACGCTATGCGTGAAGAAAGATATTTATAATATGTTCTAAAATTCATAATCAGTATCAGACTTTTTGCTATAGGACCTACGACAAAGATGCTTCTTTTCGTTTTATTATCCAATTTTTAAGGCAATAAAGTTCAGAACATTCAAACAGAAAATTATTCTACTAAAATATTTCTAAAAAAAACAAGGATTCTTTTTGCCTTTTCAAATAAAGATGTACCTTTGCACCCCGTAAACAAAAGTTTATTGCCGCTATAGCTCAGTTGGTAGAGCAACGCATTCGTAACGCGTAGGTCGCCAGTTCAAGTCTGGCTAGCGGCTCAATATTAAAGCACTGATTATTCCAGATAATCAGTGCTTTTTCTTTTCTAAAATAAAAAACGCTCTTCTACGAGTATATTTGCATAAAACACAATGCCCTTTCAAACAGTTTAATCCATAGCCGCATGATTATCTCAAAATAGGTTTAAAACAGCACCATCTGATTACATCCACAGTCTAAAATGATAACTTGAAACATATAGATACACTATTAAAAACATAATACACCTATATTATATATAGTAATTCCCAATATTTGTGGCAACTTTTCAATAACCAAATTTTTCAATCTTAAATGAAGTATTGAGGTGACGAAAAAACACAAGCTAAAATCAAAAGGTTACCATAGATTTCTATAACATACTATAAGAAAATGAAAAGAATCAAGTTATTTACAGCGGCTTTGCTGCTGGCGGCTATGTCCGCAGGAAACGATGTGTGGGCGCTTTCCACTTCAGGAAAGAAAGACACGCATCCGGTAGAATCACCCAAATTCTTCAGTGGAAACGCCAACCCACTGTCGGATTTCATTTTTGTGGCCGACCCGACATCGATGGAATACAACGGAAGGCTCTATGTGTATGGAACCAATGACACCCAGCAACTGGACAGTGTGGGGAAAGATGGCAAAAACACATACCAATAAATCCATTCGCTGGTTATGTTGTCTACCGATGACATGGTAAACTGGACTTATCACGGACTGATTGACGTAAAGGCCCTCTCACCATGGGGTATAGCCTCATGGGCTCCATCCATTGTATCGCGGATAGAATCGGACGGTAAAACCCACTTCTACCTCTACTACTCCAACAGCGGTGCGGGCGTAGGCGTACTAACCTCCACCTCTCCCGTAGGCCCGTGGACCGACCCGCTGGGGCGTATGCTGGTGAGCCAGTTCACCCAAGGATTAGGCCACTGCAAAGCTCCCTTCGACCCGGGTGCCGTGATAGATGACGAAGGTATAGGATGGTTATCATTCGGTGGAGGCGGAAAGGGGGAAGTCGGCACCGACTACATGCCTGGAGATGCCCGCATTGTCCGCTTGGGCAAAGACCTGATTAGTCTGGACAGCGAGATAGTAGAGATAAAAGCTCCCTATCACTTCGAAGCCAATGAGCTGAACTACTGGAACGGCACATGGATTTATACCTACAATACCGACTGGAACAAGCGCACCGAATGGCCCCACGAGGGAGTGGACAAACCCAGCATCTGCTGCATGTCGTACATGACTTCACACACGCCTCTCGACACCGACAGCTGGAAGTATGTGGACAATTATTTCAAGAATCCCGGAGACTATGGTATGGGGTTCAGCAACAATCATACCCATCTGCAAAAATACAAAGGAGACTATTACCTATTTTATCACAACATGTGCTTGCAAGAACACAAAGGCACCAATGGCGGTTTCCGCAGCCTTTGCGTCAACAAGCTGAAGGTAGACGAAAAAAACGTGAAGCTGGAAATGGGAGAAGCCACACTGAAGGGTGTGGACCAGATAAAGCCAGTGAACCCGTTCATTCATCAGCAAGCAGAAACAACAGCCGCTACGCTAGGCATACACTTTGAGCCTACAGCCACACCCGGCAACATGCTTGCAGTGGGCAGTGAACAAAAGAAATCAGTTATATCCGTACGTGGCGTATTCTTCTCCGGCTTTCCCTCTCTATTCCGTGCCACAGCAGTAGGACACGGCACTCTGGAAGTGCACCTTGACCGCCCCGATGGTGAAGTACTGGCCTCCACCTCCTTCAATTCAGACTCTTTACAGACTGTCTCTACAAAGATAAACACAGACAAAGACGGTATTCACAACCTTTATTTCGTATTTAAAGGCAAAGAACTGAAGGTAGATGAATGGATATTTGAGAGATTTTGAAAAGCATAATCTACAAATACTGGATGTAACCAATGGTAACCGGACCGTCGTCAAAGAATTTCCCTACCGGATTGAAGCCCCCAATTGGACGCCCGACGGGCAATGGCTGCTATACAACAGCGAAGGAAAGCTTTACCGCCTTTCCCCCACCTCGTCTGCCGAACCGGAACTGATAAACACCGGATTTGCCCAAAACTGCAACAACGACCACGTCCTCTCGGCCGACGGACAGCAGATAGCCATCAGCCACGGGACGAAAGAGGACTATAAATCGCGCATTTATACACTTCCCATCACGGGCGGCACTCCCCGTTTAATAACGCCTATGGCTCCCAGCTACCTCCACGGTTGGAGTCCCGACGGTAAAGAACTTGCCTATTGCGCCGAACGAAACGGCAACTATGATATTTATACCATCCCCGTGGAAGGAGGTGAAGAAACCCGCCTGACCACTGCCGAGGGTCTGGATGACGGACCGGAATATTCCCCCTGCGGACAATACATCTGGTTCAACTCCGTACGCACCGGACTCATGCAAGTCTGGCGCATGAAGGCAGACGGCTCCGAACAGACCCAGATGACCTTTGACGAAACCCGCAACTCCTGGTTCCCCCACATCTCTCCTGACGGAAAATCCGTTGTATTCATCACCTACTACAAAGGTGACCTGGAACCGGGAGAGCATCTGGCAAACAAGAACGTAGAACTACGCCTAATGCCCGCAAACGGTGGAGAACCCAAAACTTTGTTAAAGATTTTCGGCGGACAAGGCACCATCAATGTCAACTCATGGGCACCGGACAGCAAACGCATAGCCTTTGTCAGCTATCGAATTAACTGATATGACTTGATGATTTTCACTCCATTTTTTACTAACTTTGCCCGACTAAAGATGCAGTAAAACAAAATGGAAAAGAAAAAGAAGAAAATCATTATCGGAACATTCGTTACACTAATTCTTATTGGAGCAGCTTGTGCAGGAACAGTATACTACTATCTGTTTGCCCCGCAATTCCATCCGCAAAAGACAGTCTATATCTATATAGACCGCGACGACACCGCCGACTCCATATATAATAAGGTGAAACAACAAGGCCATCCCCGAAGCTTCACCGGCTTCCGCTGGATGGCCCAATACAAGAAATATTCCGAAAACATACACACCGGACGCTACGCTATCCGGCCGGGAGAAAACGTATATCACGTATTCAGCCGTCTGTACCGCGGATATCAAGAACCTATGAACCTCACCGTCGGCAGCGTACGCACGCTGGACCGCCTGGCACGCAGCATAAGCAAACAGCTCATGATAGACTCCGCCGAAATAGCCGGACTGATGAACGACTCCGCATTCCAACAAAAACTGGGATACACCAAAGAGACCTTGCCCTGCCTCTTCATCCCCGAAACCTACCAAGTCTATTGGGACATGAGTGTGGAAGAGTTCTTCGAAAGAATGCAGAAAGAGCACCAAAGGTTCTGGAACCAGGAACGCCTAGGCAAAGCCACCGCCATCGGAATGACCCCGACGGAAATCTGCACCCTTGCCTCCATCGTCGAGGAAGAGACAAACAACAATCCTGAAAAACCGATGGTAGCAGGGTTATATATCAACCGCCTGCACGCCGGCATGCCCCTGCAAGCCGACCCTACCATCAAATTTGCCTTGCAGGCCTTCGGTTTGCGGAGAATTACGAATGGCCATCTGGCGGTAGAATCCCCCTACAACACCTACCTCAATACCGGATTGCCTCCCGGCCCCATACGCATCCCCTCACCCAGCGGGCTGGATGCCGTGCTGAATTATACGAAACACAACTACCTCTACATGTGTGCCAAAGAGGACTTCTCGGGCACCCATAACTTTGCATCCAATTATGCCGAGCACATGAAAAATGCAAGAAGATATTGGGATGCATTAAACGAAAGAAAGATTTTCAAGTAATCTGCTGATAAAATAAAAGCAAAATCCTATATTTGCGTCAAATATTAATCCATGACTAACACTTAAATATTCAGATATGAGCAAGCAACTCTTACTTGGCGATGAAGCCATTGCACAAGCTGCATTAGATGCCGGACTTTCGGGCGTATATGCCTATCCCGGCACTCCTTCTACGGAAATCACCGAATATATTCAGATGGCACCGGTTACTGCTGAAAAGAACATTCATAACCGCTGGTGCTCTAACGAAAAAACTGCGATGGAGGCTGCCCTGGGCATGTCCTTTGCAGGCAAGCGTTCACTAGTGTGCATGAAGCACGTGGGTATGAACGTGGCTGCCGACTGTTTCATCAACTCTGCCATTACCGGCGTAAAAGGTGGTCTGATAGTCATAGCTGCCGACGATCCCAGCATGCATTCCTCGCAGAACGAGCAGGACAGCCGTTTCTATGGCGACTTCTCCCTCATCCCGATGTACGAACCAAGCAACCAGCAGGAAGCATACGACATGGTATACAACGGATTCAGCTTCTCCGAACAGACCGGCGAACCCATCCTGATGCGCATGGTTACGCGCCTGGCACACTCCCGTTCCGGTGTAGAGCGCAAGGAGCAACAACCGCAGAATGAGATTTCCTTCAGCGAAGACCCACGTCAGTTCATCCTCCTGCCGGGTAATGCACGCAAACGTTACAAAGCATTGCTGCAACGCCAGGACGAATTTATCAAAGCTTCTGAAAACTCCGCTTACAACAAATATACCGACGGTCCCAACAAAAAGCTGGGTATCGTGGCATGCGGCATCGGCTACAACCACCTGATGGAAAACTATCCCGAAGGCTGCGAATATCCGGTACTGAAAATCGGACAATACCCGTTGCCCAAGAAACAGCTGATGCAGCTGGTAGAAGCATGTGACGAGATTCTGGTACTGGAAGACGGACAACCGTTCGTAGAAAAACAGCTGAAAGGCTATCTGGGCATCGGCATCAAAGTAAAAGGCCGTTTGGACGGCACTCTTTCACAAGACGGAGAGCTGAACCCGGACAGCGTGGCACATGCCGTAGGCAAAGAGAACAAGGCTGAATTCAGCGTTCCTTCTCTGGTAGAGATGCGCCCGCCCGCTTTGTGCGAGGGTTGCGGCCATCGCGACATGTACACGGTGCTGACCCAAGTATTGAAAGAAGAATATCCCACTTATAAGGTGTTCAGCGACATTGGTTGCTACACGCTGGGAGCCAACGCTCCGTTCAACGCCATTAACTCTTGCGTGGATATGGGCGCCTCCATCACCATGGCGAAGGGTGCTTCGGATGCCGGTCTGCATCCTGCCGTAGCCGTTATCGGCGACTCCACCTTCACCCACTCGGGCATGACAGGACTGCTGGATTGCGTCAACGAAAACGCCGACGTCACCATCGTCATCTCCGACAACGAAACCACCGCCATGACCGGAGGACAAGACTCTGCCGGCACCGGACGTTTGGAAGCCATCTGCGCCGGCATCGGTGTAGCTCCCGAACACATCCGCGTCGTAGTTCCTTTGAAGAAGAACTACGAAGAGATGAAGCAAATCATCCGGGAAGAAATCGAATACCACGGCGTATCCGTCATCATCCCCCGCAGAGAATGTATCCAAACATTAGCACGCAAAAAAAGAAACAAGTAAAGCCATGAAAAAAGACATCATACTTTCCGGCGTAGGAGGACAAGGTATCCTCTCCATCGCCACCGTAATCGGCAAAGCAGCCCTCAAGGGCGGACTCTACATGAAGCAGGCAGAAGTACACGGCATGAGCCAGCGAGGCGGTGACGTGCAGTCCAACTTGCGCATCAGCGACCAACCCATCGCCTCGGACCTTATCCCCACAGGAAAATGCGACCTCATCATCTCCTTGGAACCGATGGAGGCGTTGCGCTACCTCCCCTTCCTCAGCCCTGAGGGTTGGCTGGTGACCAATGAAGCTCCCTTCATCAACATTCCCAACTATCCGGCAGAAGAAGACATCAAGGCCGAAATCAACAAGCTGCCGCATAAAATCATGCTGAACGTAAACGAGGTGGCAAAAGAAGTCGGCTCTCCCCGCGTAGCGAACATCGTACTGCTGGGCGCCACCATCCCCTTTCTCGGCATTGACTATGCAAAGGTGCAAGACAGCATCCGCGAAATCTTCCAACGCAAGGGAGACGCCATTGTAGAGTTGAACCTCAAAGCGTTGGCTGCCGGCAAAGAGATTGCTGAAAAACTGATGTAAACTATAATTGACTCTAAATTTCAACATACCATGAATAACAAATACTGGGAAGAAGAGATTGAAACGATGCCCCGTGAGCAGTTGCGCGAACTACAACTGCAACGGTTAAAAAAGACTGTCAGCATTGCCGCCAACTCTCCCTACTATAAAAAAGTATTCCAAGAGCATGGCATCACTGCCGGCAGCATCCGGTCTATAGAAGACATACGTAAGATACCGTTTACCACCAAGGCTGATATGCGCGCCAATTATCCTTTTGGATTAGTAGCAGGCGATATGCGTGAGGACGGAGTACGTATCCATTCTTCCAGTGGCACTACGGGCACGCCGACGGTCATCGTACACTCCCAACACGATTTGGACTCTTGGGCAAACTTAGTGGCACGCTGCCTCTATATGGTAGGCATCCGTAAGACGGATGTTTTCCAAAACAGCTCCGGCTACGGTATGTTCACCGGAGGACTGGGCTTTCAGTATGGAGCCGAACGTCTGGGTGCACTGACTGTTCCTGCCGCTGCCGGCAACAGCAAGCGCCAGATTAAGTTCATCACCGATTTCAAGACTACTGCCCTACATGCCATTCCCAGCTATGCCATCCGTCTGGCCGAAGTATTCCAGGAAGAAGGTATAGACCCTACCAGTACAAGCTTGAAAACGCTTGTTATCGGTGCCGAACCCCACACAGACGAGCAACGTAGAAAGATTGAGCGCATGCTTGGTGTCAAAGCCTACAACAGCTTCGGTATGACTGAAATGAACGGTCCCGGCGTAGCCTTCGAATGTACCGAACAAGACGGCATGCACTTCTGGGAAGATTGCTACCTGGTCGAAATCATTAATCCAGAAACCGGCGAACCCGTACCGGAAGGTGAAATCGGCGAACTGGTACTGACAACCTTAGACAGAGAAATGATGCCGCTTATCCGTTATCGCACGCGCGACCTTACCCGCATTCTGCCTGGCAAGTGCCCTTGCGGACGTACCCACATCCGTATAGACCGCATCAAAGGCCGTAGTGACGACATGTTCATCATCAAGGGAGTCAACATCTTCCCCATGCAGGTGGAAAAGGTACTGGTACAATTCCCCGAATTGGGCAGTAATTACCTCATCACACTTGAAACGGTTAATAATCAAGATGAAATGATTGTAGAAGTTGAACTCAGCGACCTCTCTACCGATAACTATATCGAGCTGGAGAAGATTCGCAAAGCAATCACCCGTCAGTTGAAAGACGAGATTCTAGTAACCCCGAAATTGCGGTTGGTGAAGAAAGGCTCCCTACCGCAGAGCGAAGGAAAAGCCGTCAGGGTAAAAGACCTGAGGAACAACAAATAAACCGTAAAAACCTCTGTTCAAAACAGACCATCTGTTCCTGTTCACCCTATACAGATGGTCTGTTTTGTATAAACGTATCATCTATCTTCCCTTGATACATCATCTGTTTCAGCATCACGTATCATTTGTTTCACAATCACCCACATCCGCATAAAAAGAAAGAGGAACGGGTTATCCAGACAGATTACCGTTCCTCTTTTATAGAAAGCCGCACCGATGATGTGATGAAACTCCGTATGACATGATTTGAGTGCTCCTCCTCTTTGTAATCCACCGACTCAAGAGTTACCCCGAAGGGCGTGGCCCGCCATTGAGAAGCGAAGCTTGTCTCGGTATTTCATAAAAATTGATGAGTTTCCCGATCCAATCAATGCGGCTATTTTTTCTATAACAAAGGTAATGAGTTTCTATGAAAGAAACAAGTAAAATCAGCAAATTGTTTCAAGCCCTTTTAATGTTTTAACCCCTCCCAAGACTATCAGAAAACAAAAAGTGCTGACTACCAAAAGAGTAATCAGCACCTCGTAGTTTATCTGCTAACTGTTTTTATGCAGCCTTTGCTTTAGCAACGATAGCCTTGAAAGCTTCCGGATGGTTCATCGCTAAATCAGCCAACACCTTGCGGTTGATTTCGATACCGGCTTTGTGCAAAGCGCCCATCAGCTTAGAGTAAGACATACCTTCCAGACGAGCGGCAGCATTGATACGCTGAATCCACAAAGCACGGAAGTTTCTCTTCTTGTTCTTACGGTCACGGAACGCATAAGTCAAACCTTTCTCCCAAGTATTCTTGGCAACGGTCCAAACGTTCTTTCTTGCACCAAAGTAACCTCTGGTCAATTTCAAAATTTTCTTTCTTCTTGCTTTAGAAGCAACATGATTTACTGATCTTGGCATAGTTTTACTTGTTTTTGAATGTTAGCGCCGTTACTTCACGCAGCGGACTTAAAGCTAATGCATTCGGTTAATAACTTTAATACTTTTGTACGCTTTTCAATTACTTCATTGCTAAAAGCTCTTTCACCTGGCTTACATCTGTTGTACTTACAAGTGTAGAGTAGCACAAGTTTCTTTTCTGCTTCTTAGTCTTCTTAGTCAGGATGTGACTATGAAAAGCGTGCTTTCTTTTGATTTTACCTGTTCCGGTAAGAGTAAATCTCTTTTTAGAACCGGAGTTAGTCTTCATCTTTGGCATCTTTTTTAACTTTTTAATTATTAAATTATATGGCAACGCACTATACCTATGGCGTTACTCATTCTTTATTCTCCTTCGGTTTCAGCCGACGCGGCCTTTGGCGCATCTTCTGCAGGCTTGGGAGCCACGTTCTTCTTCGATGCCGCCGCTTTCTTCGGAGAGAGCTGGATTGTCATTCTCTTTCCTTCCAGAACCGGCATCTGGTCTACCTTCGCATAATCTTCCAAGTCATTGGCAAAACGGAGCAGCAGCACTTCTCCTTGCTCTTTGAACAAGATAGAACGACCTTTAAAGAATACGTAGGCTTTCACCTTATCGCCATCTTCCAAAAAGCCTTTGGCATGCTTCAACTTGAAATTATAGTCATGGTCATCAGTCTGAGGTCCAAAACGTATTTCCTTCACGTTTACCTTCACCTGCTTTGCCTTTTGCTCTTTCTGACGCTTCTTTAACTGATAAAGAAATTTAGAATAATCAATAATACGACAAACAGGGGGTTGTGCATTTGGAGAAATCTCCACGAGATCCGCTTCATGTTCTTCAGCAAGTCTTAAAGCCTGCGCTATCGGATACACTTTTGGTTCTACTTCATCGCCCACTATGCGGACTTCTTTGGCCCGGATTTGTTCGTTAATCCGATGTTGCCCTTTTAAGCTGTCATTCTTCATTAAATAACGTTTACTTCCAGTTTGTTTCTTATTTACTATTCCCAAATTAATGTTTTATGTTAAGTAAAAGCGATCTTTAGAACATCTAATATATGCTATGCTTCTACAATTGGGCGCAAAGTTACCATTTATTTATCATATTCTGAACTTCTTCGTTCATTTTTTTGGCAAATTCTTCAAATTTCATGGTTCCCTTATCACCTTCTCCCTGCTTGCGGACAGCAACTTCCTTGTTTTCAGCCTCCTTTTCACCTACAACCAGCATGTACGGAATACGCTTCATCTCATTGTCACGAATCTTACGACCAATCTTTTCATTGCGTTCATCCACAATGGCACGGATGTCATATCGCTTCAAGTATTGTTTCACTTCATGCGCATAGTCGTTGAACTTCTCGCTGATAGGCAGAATAGCGACCTGATCAGGAGTCAGCCACAACGGGAATTTACCAGCTGTATGCTCAATAAGCACAGCCACGAAACGTTCCATGGAGCCGAACGGAGCACGGTGAACCATTACGGGACGGTGCTTCTGATTGTCGGCACCGGTATATTCCAGTTGGAAACGTTCCGGCAGGTTGTAGTCCACCTGGATGGTACCCAGCTGCCAACGGCGACCAATGGCATCCTTCACCATGAAATCCAGTTTAGGACCATAGAAAGCAGCTTCTCCATATTCTATTTTTGCCTTCAACCCCTTTTCTTCACAAGCTTCGATAATGGCACGTTCTGCTTTTTCCCAGTTCTCGTCACTACCGATATATTTTTCGCGGTTCACCTTGTCGCGCAAGGAAATCTGTGCCTCGAAGTTCTCGAAGTCCATAGATTCGAACACGATGGAGATAATGTCCATTACACGGAGGAACTCATCCTTCACCTGGTCCGGACGACAGAAGATGTGCGCATCATCCTGCGTAAAGCTACGTACACGTGTCAGCCCGTGCAGCTCACCACTCTGCTCGTAACGGCAAACCGTACCGAACTCTGCCAAACGCAAAGGCAGGTCTTTGTAAGAACGGGGTGAGTTCTTGTAAATCATACAGTGGTGAGGGCAGTTCATCGGTTTCAAGAAGTACTCTTCCCCTTCTTCCGGTGTATGTATGGGCTGAAAGGAGTCCTTACCATATTTTGCATAGTGTCCGGAAGTGATGTAAAGCAATTTGTTGCCGATGGGCGGACACATTACTTCCTGATAATCGTAACGGGCCTGGATGCGACGTAAGAAGTCCTGCAAGCGGATACGCAGTGCAGTACCTTTGGGCAGCCACATCGGGAGTCCCTTACCTACGGTGTCGGAGAACATGAACAAGTCCATCTCCTTACCGATTTTACGGTGATCGCGCTTCTTTGCCTCTTCCAGCAGAACAAGATACTCATCCAGCATCTTCTTCTTCGGGAAGGTGATACCATAGATACGGGTCATCATCTTACGGTCTTCTTGTCCACGCCAATAAGCACCGGCGACGGAAGTCAGCTTAATAGCCTTGATAGGAGCTGTGGTCATCAAGTGAGGGCCACGGC
Source organism: Bacteroides sp. A1C1 (assembly GCF_004328515.1). Lineage (NCBI taxonomy): Bacteria > Pseudomonadati > Bacteroidota > Bacteroidia > Bacteroidales > Bacteroidaceae > Bacteroides > Bacteroides sp. A1C1. Next base: position 3,793,442 of record NZ_CP036491.1, on the reverse strand, counting down.
ACAAATCAGTAAATGCACCCTGCGTATAAGTTGTGATGTGACCGTCTTCCAATTCGGAAATCAGCTCGCATTTATAAGTTTCTCCACGGTCACCAAACATCTTCAAAGCATCTGCCTTGGCAATGTCTTGTCTGACAACCGCTTCTTTCTTAGCCACCAGTTCAGCCATCTTTTTCTCAATGGCCGGCAGGTCAGCTTCCTTGATAGTCGTTTCACCCGGGTCCACATCATAGTAGAAACCGTTTTCGATAGCAGGACCTATACCGAACTGGATGCCCGGATAGAGTTCCTGCAAAGCTTCGGCCAGCAGGTGGGCACTGGTATGCCAAAAGGCATGCTTACCCTGCTCATCCTCCCATTTATAAAGAACCACTTCAGCGTCTTGCATGATAGGACGCCCCAAATCATAAATTTCTCCGTTCACGCCACAAGCCAGCACGTCTTGTGCCAATCGCGAACTGATGCTTTCTGCAATCTGCAGTCCCGTTACTCCTTCGTTATATTCACGAACAGAGCCGTCTGGAAATGTTATCTTTATCATAGTTTATATGTATATTTCATTTTTCAGAACGCAAAAATAGCTAATTCTTTTTGATATTCTATTTTTTAGCAAAAAAATGTTATTCCCGTGTATCTGTAAACCTCTTTATGATATTATAGGCCGACACAATGCCCAACTCTCCGGCTTTACTCAAATCGGCAATACCTTGTTTGTTATTCCCCAGGAAGATGTGCGTCAACCCACGGTTAAAGTATGCTTCAGCAAAATCGGGGCTCAGCTCAATCGCCTTGTCATAATCCGCCAAGGCGGCACGGTAATCCTTCAGCAACGAAGACACATTGCCACGGTTATAATAGCCATAAACAAAATCAGGAGCCAATTGGATAACGTGGTCCAGGTCATTCTTCACAACTTCATAATCGATGGCCGTCACTTCAGGCTTCTTCATTTCCGTTGTACCCGAAGTGGCGCCTTCACTCATTGTGGCTTCGGCCTTTTTATATTCCAGTTGCTTATAACGCACCAAAGCACGCATAAAGTATGCCGGAAAGAAAGTGTCGTCCAACAAGATACTCTTTGTAAAGTCATCTATGGAACTGGCAAAATCCTGAACCAGATAGAAGTCCAGACCTCTCATGAAACGTTTCTTGGCGTTCTTCTCGTCAGCCACCACATCAGACGTATGAGCGTCTATCAAAGCAAAGTGGAAGCGTACTTGTTCCTCCGTCAGCGGAGCTTCCATATTGGTGATGCGCAGTGGCTTCGGGAACAGTTTCGAATGGTTCAGTTCCTCAATATACTTATGATAATGTACGATACGCTTCACATCGCTCAGTTTCTCATAATAAGTCAAAGCATACATCGGCTCAAGCTTGATGGTCACATTCCGGTCTTGTACACGTCCACGATAATCGCTCTTATAACGCTGGTCAACTTCCGAATCGTCCGCTATTACAATTTTCCGATAATTTTCCATATTCTTGTCGGATTTCTTACGGGTCTTCCCGCCATCTCCATTGGAGTTCCCCGAAGAATTATCCGCAACATCCTTACTGTCGTCACCTTCCTTTTTGTCACCAGAAGAAACACCGTTACGCTTGTCTATCTGCATCTTCATGATTTTGAACTCATCCTGCTCGGCTCCTTTATGGTCGCCAATCTTTTTACGGGCTTCGGCACGCTGATAATAGCCGGCCATAAAGTTAGGATATTCTGCAATCACTTTGGAATAGTCACTGATAGCTCCCCGGTAATCCCCCGTCTGCGCACGTAACAAACCACGATTGAAGGTGGCCATCATGTTATCCGGTTCCATCTTCAACACAAAATCAAAATCCTCTATTGCCCGGTTGTCATCGCCCACCTGGGCACGCAGCAAACCGCGGTTGTAATGCCCGAGAAAATTATTCGGATCAATATCCAAAGCCAAATCATAATCACTCATGGCACCTCTCAAATTATTCTGATGGAAACGCGCCAAGGCACGGTTGATATAGTTACCGGCATTCTTTGCACTCAGATGGATAGACTGGTCCAAATCAGCTTCAGCCTCTTTATACTTCCCCTGCTGGAGGCGTACAATAGCTCTTGCCCCCCATCCATCCGGGTCATAACGGTCCATATCGATGGCTTTGTCAAAATCACGCAAAGCTTGTATCGTATCGTTCTGTTTCAGGGAGACTTCCCCGCGCATCAGATAGGCACGTGTATATCTGGGGACAATTGTCAGAAGCGTACCCAAATCTTCCTTAGCCGCCTCATAATCTTCTTTCTGAATATGGCAAAGGGAAAGATTATGCCAAAGCACCACATTCTCCGGATCGTATTTGATAGCGGTTTTATAATCTTCAATCGCCTCGTCAAACTTGTTCTGACGGATACGTGCCAATCCTCTGATCTGGTAAGCACCTACCACAAAAGGATTTCTTTGAATCGCAGCATCACAATCACTCTCCGCTCCCTGATAGTCATCCAAATTGATTTTTGCCAGTCCACGGAAGAAATAAGGCTCATATAAATAAGGTTTCGCGTTGATTACCTGATTAAAATATTGGATAGAAAGCACGTAATCCTCAAAATACAATGCATTCCGAGCAATGGTCATCACCCGTTCCGTATTGATTTGCGCATACAACAATGTGGGTAACAGCAAAATAGCTGTCAGTATTTTTCTTATCATCTTGTTTTATAAATGCTTGTAAACGAAACAAAAGTAACGTTTTTCGTTTACTTGTCGGGATTAGCGGAACACTTTTTATATTTTTTGAGCCTTTTATACCATATTATATGGTTGACTTATTTCTTTACGGTTTTCACCTTATAAGTGCAGTGTGCCTTGCCCTTCAACATGGCATTCAGTTTTCCTTTAATCATCTGCTTGCGCAACGGAGACAAATGGTCGATGAACATCTTTCCTTCCAGATGGTCGAACTCGTGCTGCATCACGCGTGCCAGGTAGCCTTCGATAATCTCATCGTGCGGTTCCAGATTCTCGTCCAGGTACTGCACATGTATTTTGTTGCCACGCTTCACCGACTCATGAATACCGGGAAGGCTCAAGCACCCCTCGTCCATAGAAACCTCCTCACCGGACACCTCCAAAATATGGGCATTGATATACGCCTTGCGGAAATCTTTATATTCTGGCATATCTTCGGAAAGTACATCCAAATCGATTACCACCACGCGGATGGGAAGCCCAATCTGCGGTGCTGCAAGTCCTACGCCTTCGGCATGGTCCATCGTTTCAAACATATTCTCGATAAGCTCTTTCAAATTCGGATAGTCCGGGGCAATATCCTCTGCTACCTTTCTCAATACGGGCTGACCGTACACATAAATGGGTAAAATCATTTCCTTTACTACAAATTACTAATTACAAATTATTTTCTATACATTATAAAAAGGAGAAACGTTTGTTCTCCAAATAAGTTTGCAGAATAATAGTTGCACTGATTTCATCCACCAGTGCTTTATTTTGGCGGTCTTTCTTTTTCAATCCAGCCTCAAGCATCGTCCGATGAGCCAGAACAGAAGTAAAACGCTCGTCTACATATTCAACCGGCATGTCAGGCAGTTTCTTCTTCAGCGAACGGACAAAAGGTTCGATATTCTTCATGTTTTCCGAAGCCTCATTATTCATCTGCTTAGGAAGGCCTACCAAGATACGCTCTACCGGCTCCTTAGCCACATAATCAAGAAGAAACTGCAACAATTGGTGTGTAGGCACAGTTGTCAGTCCATTCGCAATCATCTGCAATGTATCACTCACGGCTATTCCCGTACGTTTTCGACCGTAGTCTATGGCTATTATTCTACTCATAATGGGCTACAAAATTACGATTAAAATTTGAATTCCGCCGTTAATCTTACATATATAATACAGAAAAAAGGGATGTCTGATAGTATCAAACATCCCTCCGCTGATTTTTTCATTAATTATTTCAAATGAATTTTGTATGTCAGCCCTCCCGTGAAATATTTCATCCTCTGCATTTCGACCTGCACATGCAGATGCTTGAACAGCAGATAAGTGGCTCCCAAAGCAAAGTCCTTGGAGTCGTACTCCGCTATCACCCTCAACTGCGGATGGAAGGTGGGATTGTAGGTGACACCCAGTGCAAAGCCATTCAGTTTGTACTCCTTGCGGTTGTTGTAAAGGTAGGAAAGATGGACACCGATCTCCTCCTTACCCACAACGGGTATATGCTTGGAGGCGGCAATATAGAAACGGCTGTAATAGCCGTTACCTTCCGTGGTGCCTACCTGGCCGCCACCGGAGGAAGTGAACGGGTCGGACGTCCCCAGCACGACAGCCGGCATGTATTTCCAGAACTGCCCCTCCTTCAACACACGCAGACGGGCGGAAAAGTAGCGGTCCTGGTTCGTGAACCCGCTATACCCGTATGGCTTCAATCCCAACGCCTCCGCCTTGAAGAGCGTACACGTGTAGGCCACTTCCAGAAAGGGGAAGATGGTGACGTTCAGGAAATAGTTGTAGGTATGATAGTACCAGGTGGGCGGTGTGAGCTCCTTGTTCAGGAAGTTGCCGCCGACCATGAAAGTCTTGTCGCGCTGCATCTCCGCAGAGGGCGCATGCAACAGCCCGGTTGTACCATACGTCAACTGGGAAAAGGCCGAAAGGGAAAGGCTGCAAAACAGAACGATAAAGAATAGCTTAAACTTCATCATCACATATAAATTCAGTCGCTGATAAAAAATGGGTTGCTTTATAACGTGCATCGGACATAGTACCAAAAAAAGGCGTCTGAGTCCCAGACGCCTTCATTTTTAGAGTCTATTTGTCACTTGGAGTGTATTATTCCAGGATAACTACGCGGTTCAGGAAGTTCTTGCCGAACATGTTTTCAGTACCACCGAATCCTACGAGTTCAAGCTGGTCCTTGTCAACACCCTGAGCAATCAAAGCGTCGTAAACAACCTGGGCACGCTTTTCGGACAGCTTCTGGTTCCAAGAAGCGCTACCGGTAGCCTTGTCTGCATAACCTGCAACTTTGTACTTCTTGTCCGGATTAGCCTTCAGAATCTTGGCAGCCAGTTCGATGTTAACCTTGCCATAGTCGTCCAGACGGGCGCTGCCAATCTTGAAGAAGATGGCACGCGGACCGGCAACTTCAACTTCCTTGGTCACTTCCTTAACTTCAGGTTTAGCGTTGGCCAGTGCATTCTTGCAGTTAGCCAGGTCAGCCTGAGCCTGAGCCAGTTCACTTCTATATCTGTTGATTTCCGCATTGACTGCGTCTTCGTCAATCTTAGAAACCGGAATAAACTTCTTACCGCCGAAGATGTAGCTAACACCTGCGGTCAGCATACCTGTACCTTCAGCCTTGCGATGGCTGCTGATATTACCGAAAATGGACGGAGCGATGGCACCGCGAGCTTCTACGTCAATGGCCCACTTGGTGTTGATATTGAACTTCAAGCCCAAACCGGCAGAAGCGCCGATACGTGCACGCATTTCTGCTTCACCGGCAGGAGCCATAGACTGCGAAGTACCATCAGCACTAATTGTAACATCCACATTTTGAGATTTTGCTACAGAAATTTGAGGTCCCAAGAAACCGTAAACTTCGAAGAAACGGTTAGGATTAGCACCGGCAAACAATGTAGAAAGATTGATCATTGCATCAATGTTACCACCTACATAAGTCTTGTTGTGTTCCCAGTATGCATCATCCAAACACAAATGCTGAGTAATACCGTTTACCTGAGCACGTACCCCCCAAGTCGGAGTAATCAGCTTACCAACTGACACGCTGAAATGCGGAGCAATCTTATTGAAACCGTCATTGTTGATGGCGTGGATACCACCACCTACACTGACAAAAATATTATCGCTCCATTTCGGAGTGTAGTAGTTCGTTTTTTCCTGTGCATTCAGATTTGCTGCACAAGCGCCTGCCAATAGTAAGGAGGCTATCATTAATTTACTTTTCATTTTCTCTTGAGTTTAAAGATTGATAACTACAACTGAAAATCAATTAGTCAGCAATTATAATACCACCACCGGCATTGCCTTCACCATGACCATGACCGTGGCTATGACCGTGACCAGGAATATCCTGATTTTCAGAGACACTCAATTTAGAAGTAGTATAATCATCAACCTTAATAGAACCCAAAGCATCAGCATCAGCCTTAGTCACAGCTTGTTTCACAACATTATACTCAGTCGTTACAATTGTATAAGTTATAGAAGCCGTTGTTCTTGAGTTAGCATAAACAGAATATTCACCATCTTTTGTTGATTCAATATGTTCCGTATAGGTATTTTCAAGCGTATTGAAGAAAGATTCAATAGCAGCACGTTCAATAAGATCGTCTGTGTTGATTTTTTTTGAACCTTCTACAATTTTGGCACCGCTCTTTTCTACATAAGTAAATGAAGGGATAGAATACCAATAAAGTTCATAATTATCCCACACTTTTTCTTTTGTTTTTTCATCTGTAGATGTAGTGGGTACTGCTACAATCTTAGTCTCAGCATCTTCTTCCTGAAGAATGATAGTCGGAGTCAGAGTAGCAAATTGCCCAGCTTGCAAAGCAGGAACCTTAACTGTAACAGTTGCACTCAAACCATTATAAGAAGCTGTAACATCAACACTCTTAGCAGCCAGAGTAGGATTACCAGTAAATGTCAACTCTGCAGGTGCGATAGTGGCTTGGCCAGTTACATCTGTAGTAACACCATCCTCTATAGCAAGCACAATCGGACTAATAACAGCTTGTGCATTAGTAGGAGTTACATTAACGTTGAACTCTTCCTTCTCACAAGAAGTTAAAGTTGTAGCTAAAGCTACTACGGCTAACGCAAATACTGCACTTATGCCGTTTAAGAATTTAATCTTTTTCATCTCAATTAATTAATTAAAAATTTAACAATTCTGACTTAATAAAATATGGGTTAAAACTATTTTCTTCCATTATATTGTCACTAACTTCCGCTTTATACTGTCTATAATAGTACCTTTCATTACCTGCATTATAAACAATGCCCATATTAGCAGAGGTATTCACACGAGGTATATATCCTTTCCTTTTATATTTATAAGGAGGTAATGCCACTTGAAATCGGAAGCCTCCATTCATCTTTGCATGTTCTGCTTTCATTGCATAGAAACCAATCGAACAATAGCGAAAATGACGAATCATTTCAAATTTAACACCTTTCTCCTTCAATAAATACTGTTCTGCTTTCAGATTAAACTGAGTGTTAAATTGCGGCCAATAAAAGCTACCGCCCAAAGACCAAGTAACAAGTGCTGTCGAAGGATCATATACATAGCGAAATCCGCTCCAATATCCCATTCCTGTATACCCAATCCGAGCCATTAAGGAAAAGCGTTCATCCTTAAAAGGGCGATAAAATTCGGCGTCCACTCCATATTGGTCAGCACTAAAACATCCCACAGTCACTTTACCAAACACATTATACGGTAATCTAAAACGCTGTGAAATTGTAATATGTCCTGGATGAACTTTATCTTCAAACCTTCCATACCCATCATTATAAACCGGTATTTTCAACTGTGCCGTTAATTTCATACCTTTCCATAACGAAACTTCTATCGCAGGACTCAAATCAAACAAGACCTGGTAAATCTGTGTAATCACCAGATTCTTGAAAGCTAATTGAGGATACACCAATACATCAATCTTGAACAAAGAACTATTTTTCAACTTTATTTTCCGTGCATTTTTCCAAGTATCACCCAATTCATAGCTTACATTCCAGTCATCACGTTCTGCTTGGAGCACCGAATCCCCCTTTATGGGATGATAATAAAGAGAAATCTGAGGTACATTATTGTCCAGAACTATTATCCGGCATGACTTTTCTTCCGGTACACCTGCTAATAAATGGGCTTTCTATCTAAAACACAGACAATCCTTGGCTTCTCTCTCTTTGTTTGTCTGCTGTTGCATAGGGGATTAATGACGCCTAACGGCCATGAACAACTCTGCTAATGGTCGTCAAGCGATTGCTTTATGGCCGTAAGCAGGGTTGTTCATGACTGTTAGGCGTCACTAACCCCAAGACTTTTCGGATGAAGTACGTAGCCTACATCTATTGTGGATAGGGCGCAAATGTATTGTACAACAACTTAAAGGACATTAGACGGCATTATTCATAGCCATGAGTTAGAAATCATCCGCTTGAATGGCTCACTCTACCGGTACCTTTCATAGTCCCTGCGGAATGATGCGTCCTACCGCCCAACTCGATATCCACCGATTTCGTAGAAGAGCAAGCTCGAAAATGCAGGAAAAACGAACTGATTGATTTATGTAGCTCTTACGTAATATTATGCTAGTAAACAGGTGGTTACTGCAAAACCTCGGCGTTTCAGGCAGGTGGAAGCAAAATTTGCTTCCACCTTTTCGGCTTGCTTCCACCGCAGGGCAAATGCCGATGGATAGGGGAATGCAGAAGGTGGGTGGAAGTGTGGAAGCAAAGTGATGGAAAATAAATTTCCAGAGAAAGTTTCCGCCGCCATAGCAATAGCCACACTCTTGATAGTTTAATTGTTACTGGCTTATTATTATATTTGTTCTTTCAGTAACGCTGTGCCCTATACTGTAAATATTTGATAGTTAATAAGGTAATTATAAAAAAAGACAAGAGTGATAGAACATGAAAGCAATTTGTAGGATTGATTTTTGTTACTGCTTTGTTACTACTAATAATAAACTGTATGTTTTTATTTAAAGAATATGAAAAAGCAATTGAATTTAAAAGAGCCAATAAAGGTGAGAACAAAAAAATTGGTTAATGGATGCCAATCCATATATCTGGATATTTATATGAATGGAAGGCGGCAATACGAATTCTTAAAGTTGTATATTATCCCTGAACATAATCAAGCTGATAAAAAAAGAAATGTCGAGACGCTAAATTTGGCAAATGCGATAAAGGCTCAGAAGATTTTGGAAATATATAATCAAACTTACGGATTTAATCATAACAGATTGTCCAATATGAAGCTGACTGGCTATATGAAATTAATAGCAGAACAAAGTGTGAACAATAGAGTACGGAAAAGTGCCATACATGCCGTTGTATGCCATTTGGAAAGATATACTCCGAATGGAATATTGCTAAGAAAGGTGGACAAGACTTATTTGTTGGGTTTTATAGATTACTTGAAGAAAACAAAACAAGAACATTGTAAGAAGGAAAAGACATTGCATGTTAACACCCAATTCTATTATTTGAAAACGCTGCGCTACTGCTTGAATAGGGCCGTCTCTGAAGATTATATAACTGTTAATCCGATGAATAAGATAAAGAACGAGGACAAACCAAAACGTAATCGAACAGAAAGGGATTATCTTACTATAAAGGAATTGACCAGATTGGTTCATACTCCTTTTTATAATACCTTATTAAGGAAAGCATTTTTATTCAGCTGTTTTTGTGGGTTGAGGCATTGTGATATTATTGCATTGAGATGGGAAGATATACGCTATGATGAAAATGGCAATGCACTATTGAGTATTATTCAGAAGAAGACGAAAGAAGCCATATCGCTTCCACTCTGTTCGGAAGCCATAAAACATCTGCCAGACAGAGGAAATGCACCAGAAACGGAAAAGGTGTTTGCCGGATTGGTCTCACTGGGGAGAAGTAATGTAATTTTACACAAATGGGTTGAACAAGCTGGGATATCAAAGCATGTAACATTTCATACAGCGCGCCACACACATGCAACAATGATGCTGACACTGGGAGTAGATTTATATACGGTCTCCAAACTATTGGGACATACCAATATACAAACAACACAAATTTATGCAAAGCTTGTAGATGAAAGTAAAAAGAAAGCTATTGATTTAATTCCTAATATATCATAGGGGTTGGTTAAATGCGAAGTGCAATTTGTCATTCTCTTTAATTCTTGCAGATATTTCTTCTATTTATCCTTTTTCAGAGAAAAGTGAATTAGCAAAAACATCTGAAAAATGACTATTTGGCACAAAAAACAACATTCTGTATAGTAATTATGCACAGCTATATTAAGGATTTTAAGATAGCTAATATACTTCATATAAACATTCTGAGTATTTGTTGGGGGCTTTTGAAGAAAAAACAACATTATTTCATTTTTTCATATAAAAATCTTTGGTATTATTAAAAATGTGTCTATTTTTGCAGCATATTTTGTGTTATACGAACACAAAAAATGGTTGAAAAAGATGAGGTATAAAAACTCTAACATAAGAAAGTGCCTAAATACTAAAACAATAGCACTGTGTGCAGCGTTCTTTTTATACTGTTTGCTCCCTTTAAAAGGGATTTGCCAAACGGGGGAAAGTACTGTAGATGCTTTAGTGGAAATGGGATTTGAAAATGTTGGATGGACAGAAGATGGCAATGAACGTGTGTATGTTCTGCAGAACTCTGCATATCGTTTGCAAGGCGTAGGCATAGGCAAAGCGGTGGATGTTATTCAAAAGATGGGTTTACCGGAAGAAAAGTCATGCCGCATAATAGTTCTGGATAATAATGTACCCCAGATTTCTCTTTATTATCATCCCATAAAGGGAGATTCGGTGCTCCAAGCAGAACGTGATGACTGGAATGTAAGCTATGAATTGGGTGATACTTGGAAAAATGCACGAAAAATAAAGTTGAAAAATAGTTCTTTGTTCAAGATTGATGTATTGGTATATCCTCAATTAGCTTTCAAGAATCTGGTGATTACACAGATTTACCAGGTCTTGTTTGATTTGAGTCCTGCGATAGAAGTTTCGTTATGGAAAGGTATGAAATTAACGGCACAGTTGAAAATACCGGTTTATAATGATGGATATGGAAAATATGAAGGTAAGGTTCATTCGGGAAATTTGACTCTTTCACAACGTTTCAGGTTGCCGTATAATGTGTTTGGTAAAGCTACTGTCGGGTATTTTAATGCGGATCAGTATGGATTTGATGTAGATTTATTTAGGCCTTTTAATGATGAGAGATTTTCTTTGCAGGCTCGAATAGGATATACTGGAACTGGATATTGGGACGGATTTAAATTGCATTATGATCCTTCTACATGGGTTGCCACTTGGTCTTTGGGGGGGAGCTTTTATTGGCCGCGGTTCAATACTCAGTTCACACTGAAAGCTGAACAATATCTAATGAAGGAAAAGGGGGTCAGATTTGAAATGGCTCGTCATTTTCGTTATTGTTCGATAGGCTTTTATGCTATGAAAGCAGAGCATGCCAAAGCGAATGGAGGATTCCGGTTTCAGGTGGCATTGCCTCCTTATAAGTATAAGAGAAGAGGGTATATACCGCGTGTAAACACCTCTGCCAATATGGGCGTTGTATATAATGCGGGTAATGAAAGGACTTATTATAAGCAATACAAAGCAGAGGCAAGTGATAATATAATGGAAGAAAATAGTTTTAACCCATATTTTATTAAGTCAGAATTGTTAAATTTTTAATTAATTAATTGAGATGAAAAAGATTAAATTCTTAAACGGCATAAGTGCAGTATTTGCGTTAGCCGTAGTAGCTTTAGCTACAACTTTCACTTCTTGTGAAAAAGAAGAGTTCAATGTAAATATTGAGCCTATCAATGCGCAAGCTACTATCAGTCCGATTGTACTTGCCGTAGAGAATGGCGTTACAACTGATGTAACTACTGCTGCTACGGTCACTATCAGTCCGTCAGCTACGTTTACTGGTAATCCAACTTTGGCAGCAACCAAAGCTACGGTTACTGCTTCTTATAAGGATATGAGTGTAGAAGTCAAAGTTGATGTTCCGGAATTGCAAGCTGGTCAGTTTGCTTCTTTGACTCCGACTATCATTCTTCAGAAGGAAACAGCAGAAACAAAAATCGAAGTTGAAGAATCTACTACTGATAAAAAGGAATCTGTAGATGGCAAGAACGCTGTTGCCAATCCTAGTGATTATTGGCTTACCACTACCATACGTTACACTAAAAAAACGGGGAATAAGGTAGTGTCTACTAAGAATGATGCAACGGATTTTGAAGATAAGATGCTTGTTAATCAATTCTTTGCAACTCTCAAGGATACATATAAAGAAGAACCTGCTGTAAAAGAAAATGTTAAAGTTTATGCTCATTCTCAAACAGAAGCAAAGGCTGTCTATACTGTTGTAAATACTGAGTATAAGATTATTAAGAAGACTGATGCTACAACAAAAGCTGGCGATGTCACTCTTGGTATTGCTGTAGTAAATAACTATACAAAAACAGATTTGGATATTAAAGTTGATCAGCCGATTCCGGGTCATAATCATGCTCCTCAATCTCATGGTCATGGACATGGTCATGGTGATGATGGCAACGCAGGTGGTGGTATTATAATTGCTGACTAATTGATTTTCAGTTGTAGTTATCAATCTTTAAACTCAAGAGAAAATGAAAAGTAAATTAATGATAGCCTCCTTACTATTGGCAGGCGCTTGTGCAGCAAATCTGAATGCACAGGAAAAAACGAACTACTACACTCCGAAATGGAGCGATAATATTTTTGTCAGTGTAGGTGGTGGTATCCACGCCATCAACAATGACGGTTTCAATAAGATTGCTCCGCATTTCAGCGTGTCAGTTGGTAAGCTGATTACTCCGACTTGGGGGGTACGTGCTCAGGTAAACGGTATTACTCAGCATTTGTGTTTGGATGATGCATACTGGGAACACAACAAGACTTATGTAGGTGGTAACATTGATGCAATGATCAATCTTTCTACATTGTTTGCCGGTGCTAATCCTAACCGTTTCTTCGAAGTTTACGGTTTCTTGGGACCTCAAATTTCTGTAGCAAAATCTCAAAATGTGGATGTTACAATTAGTGCTGATGGTACTTCGCAGTCTATGGCTCCTGCCGGTGAAGCAGAAATGCGTGCACGTATCGGCGCTTCTGCCGGTTTGGGCTTGAAGTTCAATATCAACACCAAGTGGGCCATTGACGTAGAAGCTCGCGGTGCCATCGCTCCGTCCATTTTCGGTAATATCAGCAGCCATCGCAAGGCTGAAGGTACAGGTATGCTGACCGCAGGTGTTAGCTACATCTTCGGCGGTAAGAAGTTTATTCCGGTTTCTAAGATTGACGAAGACGCAGTCAATGCGGAAATCAACAGATATAGAAGTGAACTGGCTCAGGCTCAGGCTGACCTGGCTAACTGCAAGAATGCACTGGCCAACGCTAAACCTGAAGTTAAGGAAGTGACCAAGGAAGTTGAAGTTGCCGGTCCGCGTGCCATCTTCTTCAAGATTGGCAGCGCCCGTCTGGACGACTATGGCAAGGTTAACATCGAACTGGCTGCCAAGATTCTGAAGGCTAATCCGGACAAGAAGTACAAAGTTGCAGGTTATGCAGACAAGGCTACCGGTAGCGCTTCTTGGAACCAGAAGCTGTCCGAAAAGCGTGCCCAGGTTGTTTACGACGCTTTGATTGCTCAGGGTGTTGACAAGGACCAGCTTGAACTCGTAGGATTCGGTGGTACTGAAAACATGTTCGGCAAGAACTTCCTGAACCGCGTAGTTATCCTGGAATAATACACTCCAAGTGACAAATAGACTCTAAAAATGAAGGCGTCTGGGACTCAGACGCCTTTTTTTGGTACTATGTCCGATGCACGTTATAAAGCAACCCATTTTTTATCAGCGACTGAATTTATATGTGATGATGAAGTTTAAGCTATTCTTTATCGTTCTGTTTTGCAGCCTTTCCCTTTCGGCCTTTTCCCAGTTGACGTATGGTACAACCGGGCTGTTGCATGCGCCCTCTGCGGAGATGCAGCGCGACAAGACTTTCATGGTCGGCGGCAACTTCCTGAACAAGGAGCTCACACCGCCCACCTGGTACTATCATACCTACAACTATTTCCTGAACGTCACCATCTTCCCCTTTCTGGAAGTGGCCTACACGTGTACGCTCTTCAAGGCGGAGGCGTTGGGATTGAAGCCATACGGGTATAGCGGGTTCACGAACCAGGACCGCTACTTTTCCGCCCGTCTGCGTGTGTTGAAGGAGGGGCAGTTCTGGAAATACATGCCGGCTGTCGTGCTGGGGACGTCCGACCCGTTCACTTCCTCCGGTGGCGGCCAGGTAGGCACCACGGAAGGTAACGGCTATTACAGCCGTTTCTATATTGCCGCCTCCAAGCATATACCCGTTGTGGGTAAGGAGGAGATCGGTGTCCATCTTTCCTACCTTTACAACAACCGCAAGGAGTACAAACTGAATGGCTTTGCACTGGGTGTCACCTACAATCCCACCTTCCATCCGCAGTTGAGGGTGATAGCGGAGTACGACTCCAAGGACTTTGCTTTGGGAGCCACTTATCTGCTGTTCAAGCATCTGCATGTGCAGGTCGAAATGCAGAGGATGAAATATTTCACGGGAGGGCTGACATACAAAATTCATTTGAAATAAGAAGTAAGTCAAAGTCTCGTTGACTCCATAAAAAAAGCAGCTAAAGTATGACATCAACTTTAACTGCTTTTATTCTAATAGACCAATTTTACATTGTCAATCCATAGCGAATTGCCAGGAGAACCTATATAAGCACCACCATGACTAGAGGTGAATTGCAACAGCAAATGAGTGGGCACATCGTCCTTCGTCCCCCAGGCAACCTCCTTAATAGGCACACTCTCTCCTTTACTGTTAACTGCATAGCGTTCTTCAACCTGAAGACGCATCATGTGGGCCTTGTATGCAGGGTCACCGGTGATATCACCGTACATGATGGAATAAGTGGCATTATTATGCCAATCGGTAGTAGTATAATATCGTACGACCATCGTTCCTACACGCTTGGCATAGATATTCCCCTTCTCATCTTCCCAACGCTTTTGCAGAAACAGATTCACTTCCGGGAAGTCCTTTCCCTCAACATCTGTGATACGGCTAAAGCCCGTTGCACGGATACGCTTCTCGCGGTCGGACATCTTTACTTTATAATCAAACTGTATGGCGATAGGTTTCTTTGTAAACGGTATGCCGGAATTCAGCATTTTCTGCGGATTCTTGGTCCCCTTGATAGGTTCGTGCACCTCACCCAGAAACATGGAGCCGGCAGCCAGCACCGTGATATCCACTATTCCAAAAACCTTCACACTCTCCATACGGGTGTCCATACGGGCACAGAAACCATCCCCTCGCTTTTCCGGGAAAACAGAAGTATTGGTTTTCGTGATACCGGCTACCCGGGCCATCACATTGGATGTCGCCCACGGCGAACCTCCCATATTCTTGTATGCCTTGGTCTCGGTGACAGTAGCAGTAGGCCCGATAGCATATACATTCTTCGTGGCACCGCCAATAATACCGGATTCCTTGATTTGGCGGTCAATCCATTGATCCATATTTCCGAAAGGAATCATCTCTACCTCGTGCTGCTGTGCAGAAACTGCTCCGCAACAGAGCATGGCAGACAGCATTCCCAATATACGAACTTTCTTTTGAATCATTTCTCTCATTAATAATTGACAATCATTATAAATCGTACTTCCACTGTTCCAGCGCAAAATTCCAGTTATCCTGAACCAACTGCACTGTACGCTCATCATACTTGTATTTATTCTTCTTATATCCTTTCTTTCCGCCTACATACTTTTCAATATCGGCACGTGCCTCTGCAAAGCCCGGAATGGACAAAGCCTTGTAGATATGTTCAGTCATTCCCATTGCATCCGCTTCGAAGTCTTCAAACTTCACCTCTATCAAGTTTCCTTCAGGAATACATGTCTTGTCCGCTTCGTACTTATGATACAGTTTGGCATAAATGGACAAAATATTCTTTTCAAGCTCCTCATTACTGATATCCTGCAACTTCAACGGCTGAATGGTATTAGTAAAGAAACTACGTGTACTTTCGAAAACAGTATAAGGATTACGCATCAGATAGATAAACTTAGCATTGGGGAACATCTTGACAAGCTCTTTCACACGTCCCGTATGAGGCGGATTCTTACTAAGAAACTGAGTTCCCTTCGTATTCCAAAGAGAGATTTTTATCAATTTGACGAAAGTCTCCTCAAACACTTTCAGTTCTTTCTCTGTAATATCATCAAACAGCAGATATTTATCGGCATACTCTTGCTGATATTCGGGCAGGAACCAGAAATTATAATAGGTGTAGGGCATCATATTTGCCAAAGCAAACTCCTCTTCTTGCGGAAGGTCGACGGCAAGCTCCATATTGTCCGTGGGGCGTTTGTCCGGCATCAGCCAGCTCATGTTCTTCTTAAAGAAAGGCTGCCCCCACATCATGAGATGCGGAAATACAGTCTGGTATGTCGTGTTGTAACCGAAATGCTTGTCGCAGGAGAAAACATTATGCACAAACGTAGTCCCGCTACGCCAATGTCCCAAAATGAATACCGGATCATGCTCCAGGGGCTTATCTGCCAGGAGCTTTTCATAACGTCTGTCCTGCAGAGGAGCCAAAGTGGACAGCAGGCGGCAGACAGCTTTTGTCAGCCGATACTTGCCTTTGTAGGCAGCACCGATGTCACGACCGCCCGTTATATCCTTGAATGTTTTCCAATCTGCGCCTACCAATGTGTTTATAGGAAGCTTGTTGAATTCTAATAGTCCCATTATAGTCTATATATTAATATATTACAGTTTCTCTCCCACTCTATCAAAAAGCTGTTCATTCTTTTTCCACAACCACTGCAATGCCTTGGCGCTCCAACTCCTTCACAGCCTTTTCTATGGCTTCGTAATGTTCGGGAGCTATACCCAGCTTAGGCAAATTCAGTATAGGCAGGTCTTCGGACAAGTGCATCTCCTTATCCTCCACCCTATCGATAATCATACCTACAGCACTGGTATTGTTGGTTATCGGGTCTATCAGGATGAACGAACCGGTAGCCTTATTCTGCCGATAAGGGTCAAAGAAAAGCTCTTTGGCAGTGGTCAGCACCACACGCGCAATCTGATTGAGCTGCATCGGCAATGTTTCCTTGCTCAACTTTCCATTGTCAATGGAAAGATGCTCCATCGTATTGACATCCACCTTATACTTGATGCTGTCGATGCGGGTACGGCTTATATTGGTGGTCTGTTTGATGAAGAATGATTTGTTGATATCCATCGGCTCTTCATCCATCCAAACCAGCATCGTTTCAAAATTGCGGTCCATGACGGGCAGGTTATCCGGATGTACCAGCATTTCCCCTCTCGACACATCTATCTCGTCTTCCAGAGTCAGGGTGACGGACTGGGGCGGAAAGGCGTAATCCAATTCGCCGTCGTATGTAACTATACTCTTGATATGCGACTTCTTACCGGAAGGCAATGCCATCACTTCATCTCCCTTACGAATAATACCCGAAGCCACCTTGCCGCAAAAACCACGGAAATCAAGATTGGGGCGCAAGACGTATTGAACCGGGAAACGAAAATCCTTCAAATTATGATCGTTGTCAATATGTACCGTCTCCAGAAAGTCAAGAAGTGAAATACCCTCATACCAAGGAGTACGTTCCGATTTCTCCACTACATTGTCCCCGTCCAAAGCTGACAGCGGAATGCAGTTTACGTCAGGAATACCCAATGGAGCTATAAACTTCCGATATTCATCGACTATCTCATTAAAACGTTCTTCGGAGAAATCCACCAGATCCATCTTATTGACAGCAAGCACCACATGCTTGATGCCAAGCAACGACACCAGGAAAGTATGCCGGCGCGTCTGCGTAATGACACCCATACGTGCATCCACCAGAATAATTGCCAGGTTAGCCGTAGAGCCTCCGGTAATCATGTTGCGTGTGTACTGCTCGTGTCCCGGAGTGTCGGCAATGATAAACTTACGGTTGTTGGTCGAGAAGTAGCGGTATGCCACGTCGATGGTGATGCCTTGTTCGCGCTCTGCCTTCAAGCCGTCCAGCAAAAGGGCGTAGTCAATGTGGTCGCCGGCATTTCCCATGCGCTTGCTGTCGCGTTCCAGTGCGTCCAGCTGATCCTCATATAGTTTCTTGCTGTCGAACAACAGACGGCCTATCAATGTGGATTTTCCGTCATCCACAGAACCGGCAGTCAGTAAGCGCAATAAGTCTTTCTGCTCATCCTTATCAAGAAAAGCCTTTATATCAAGTGTAGAATCGTTCATCCTTAATGATTTAATTCTTAATTTTAATTCCTTTAGAAGTATCCCTCGCGCTTCTTCTGCTCCATGCTTGCGTCTTGGTCGAAGTCAATGACACGGGTCGTCCGTTCACTCTTGGTGGTGGTCATCATTTCCTCGACAATCTTCTCGATGGTATCGGCATCGCTTTCCACAGCACCGGTCAACGGCCAGCAACCCAGCGTACGGAAACGCACCATACGCATCTTTATCTGGTCGCGGTACTGTTCAGGCAAGCGGTCGTCATCCGCCATTATCAGATTTCCGTCAATCTCCACACAAGGACGTTCCTTGGCAAAATACAACGGCACAATAGGAATATTTTCCAAACGTATATATTGCCAGATGTCCAGCTCCGTCCAATTACTTAACGGAAATACTCGGATACTCTCTCCTTTATGTACCCGGGCATTATAAATATCCCACAATTCGGGACGCTGGTTTTTGGGGTCCCATTGATGGAACTTGTCACGGAAGGAGAAAATACGCTCTTTGGCGCGTGACTTCTCCTCGTCGCGGCGAGCGCCACCGAATGCCGCATCAAACTTATACTTATCCAATGCGTGGAGCAAAGCCTGCGTTTTCATCAGGTCCGTATGCACCTTGCTGCCATGCGTAAAAGGTCCGACACCTGCATTGAAAGCTTCCATATTGCTTTCCACTATCAGGTTCCAACCATACTTCTTGGCATACTCGTCACGGAACTGTATCATCTCCTTAAACTTCCACTTGGAATCGATGTGCATCAACGGGAACGGCACTTTGCCGGGAGCAAACGCCTTTTCGGCCAAGCGCACCATAACCGAAGAATCCTTGCCGATACTATACAGCATCACCGGATTCTCAAACTCCGCTGCCACTTCACGGATAATATGAATGGACTCTGCTTCGAGTTCCTTCAAATGGCTCAATTTATATTCTTCTTTCATTATATCTTATTTCTTCTGAATTCTTGGTAAAATGAGTTCCAACAATTTATTGACCGATTCTTCCAGGCTGAGAACAGAGGTGTCCAACGTCAGAGCCGGATGAGCCGGTTCCTCAAAAGGAGCGGAAATGCCCGTAAAATTTTTAATTTCTCCCTTACGTGCCTTGGCATAAAGCCCCTTCACGTCACGGCGCTCACACTCTTCAAGCGGGGTGCTGACATAAACTTCCAGAAAATCGTCTTGTCCGATAATATCAGCTGCCATTTCACGAATATCGTTATTAGGACTGATAAAAGCCGCGATTGTTATAACCCCCGTATCAAGAAAGAGTTTGGAAACTTCGGCTATACGCCGGATATTCTCCACACGGTCGGCCTCCGTAAAGCCGAGGTTACTGTTGATGCCACTGCGGATGTTGTCACCATCCAGGATACGGCAAAGCAATCCCCTTTTATGAAGTTCGCGCTCCAAGGCAATGGCTATCGTACTTTTGCCGGAGCCGCTCAAGCCGGTAAACCAAATCATCACGCCGTGCTGCTTCAACAAGTCTTCTTTGTCCTTCCGCATCAGCATTCTGTCGAATATCGGATATATGTGGTTGTTTTCTTCCATATGTTATTATTTCTTCTTTTTTAAAATGGCCAAATTAAAGGAATCAAGAAAATGGATATCAGGAAAGTAATGATATTCAAAGGTAACCCGATGCGTACAAAATCCGTGAACTTATAGTTACCGATACCTTGTACAATCAAATTAGTCTGATACCCTATAGGAGTAGAGAAACTGGCGGAAGCCGCCATACAAATTACAACGAAGAAAGGCATCGGGCTGACTCCCATCTGTGAAGAGATGGAAAGTGCCAATGGAAAAGCGAGTGCCGCAGCCGCATTATTCGTAATCAGTTCCGTAAACAGGTTCGTTATGATAAACATAGCAGCCAGTAACACGTGGGGGCCATAATGATGGCTCATCCCTATAATGAAATGCGCCACAGCGTCTGCCACTCCGGAATTCACCATCGCCTTGCTGATAGCAAAAGCACAAGCAATCGTTATCAGAATATCCCAAGATATATATTTGGTATACTTGCGGGCCGGGAATATCTTTGTCCAGGCCATAATGATAGTAGTAATGGAAACGAAGAAAAACATATCCAGCTTGATTTCCGGGAAAGCTTCCTTGACAGCCGGAAGTTCACCGACCGTTGCCCCCACTATCATCAATATCAGCAAAGCCAAGGCAAACCAGCGCTTTCCCTTTCCGGGCACCGGCTCCGTATCCTTGCCATTGGCCAGCAACACGAACACCGAAGATTCCCCCCAGGTCTTTATAAAAGAGTCATCAGCCATCACCACCAGCGTGTCTCCTTCGCGGAGATATTCATTTTCCAGATTTCCGGCAATGCTCTGACCGCTACGCTTAATCTCCTTCACTTCGGCCCCATAATGCCGCTTGAAGTTAAAATCACCAAGTTTCTTGTTGATACCGGGAAAACGGGCGCCGAGTACAGCCTCCACCCGATGCAAATCTCCATGCTCCTCCGGCTCCTCATCCAGCTTTACCGCATCCGTACGAACATCCGGCAAAAGCCTTGAGGAGAAAGCGAACAGATAAAGGATACCCGCAATCGCGACGAAAATTCCTACTTTGCCCAACTCGAACATAGTGAAACCTTCATATCCGGCTTCCAATATCATGCCATGCACCACCAGATTGGTTGATGTGCCTATTAATGTACAGATACCACCAAGTATTGTAACGTATGAAAGAGGTATAAGAAACTTGGTAGCAGGCAATTTTACCGATTCAGCCCAACGCTTGATAATGGGAGCAAAGATAACAACCACCGGAGTATTGTTTAGAAAAGCTGAAATGAAGGCAATGGTGGGCAACATGCGGAACTGCGCTTTAAAGACTGTAGTCTTACCCTGCGGAAGCAGCTTCTTGATTATTTGCCCCAAAGCACCCGACTGCCTGATGCCTTCACTGACAAGAAACAGCATGGCAACAGTCATCATCCCCTTATTACTGAACCCTTCCAACATCTCCTTAGGAGTAAGGATGCCTGCACACAAGAACAATACTACGACAGAAAAGAGCACCATGCCCGGACGCATTTTATCCAGAACCAAGGCAATCACCATACCCAACAATGCCAATAGTACAAACAATATCTCAAATGTCATACAGTCGTTATTTTATTTCAGTATGCTTGGGCTCTACGATAAACCACGGATTCAGCAAATCCTCCTTATTATATTGCAAAGGTTCTTCCTTCCCCACCTGATAAATTTCCATTCCGGCAGCACGTGCAATAGCATGCCCAGCCGCCGTATCCCATTCCATCGTAGGGGCAAAACGAGGATATACATCAGCCTTACCTTCAGCTACCAGACAAATCTTGATGGAACTTCCACTTGATATAAGCTCAACTTCCGCATGGCTGCATTTCATCTTCTCGATATAATCTTCTGTCTCGGGCGTCAGATGCGAACGGGAAGCCACAATGACAAATCGTTCGTGCATACCTGTTTCCGGCAGCCGGACAGCTTTCGCAATCAATTCATCCCAGGACATTCCATTACGCGCAGTAATACCGGATAGCTTATAAGCACCCGAATCATGCACTCCAAAATAGAGCTCCTTTTTTACCGGCACATAAATAACTCCCATTACCGGTACCGAGTGATGCACCAAAGCTATATTCACCGTAAACTCACCGTTCCTCTTGATGAACTCCTTCGTACCGTCCAAAGGGTCTACAATCCATAAGGTTTCCCAATTTCTACGCTCTGAAAAAGGCAAATGTTTACCTTCCTCGCTTAGCAGAGGGAAAGGTGTATCAGCCAAAAAACGGCAGATAGTTTCATGAGCTTTACGGTCGGCAATAGTAAGAGGAGAATTATCCGCTTTTTTTTCTACCTGAAAATCCGATGCCGGATCATCGTAAATGGAAAGAATTTTCTCGCCAGCCTGCAAAGCGGCATCAATCGCATTCAGTATATATCGTCGTTCCATACTATATTCTTCTCAAAGATAAAGCACAAAATTAAAAACTTTTTTAGGTCCAAAAGTTTCCACCTCTTGTTTTATAACTTCTTTTAAACGAAAGAGAGAATATTATAAGCACTTTTCACAATCAGGAAAATCAATCCGGAGCAGAAAAATAGAGTGAAGTATTCACGAAGGAGAAGGAAATAAAGAAACTGTGACAACATGAGTTTATCAGAGCCTTTCCTCAGTTAGTTCATTAGTTCACAGCACTGAACACTTTGTTTCAGCATAGGAAAACAAGTTGTTTCAGTATATAAAAACATTTTGTTTTTATGCAATAGGACGAGATGTTTTGTTAAGAGAAACAAAGTGTTCTCTTTAATGAAACAAACTGTTCCGTTAAAGGAAACACTTTGTTTTGCCAAACCAAACACATGACAGCGCCAGCCTTCACATTCTTTCGGCATATCATGAAAAAGGCAGTAACTTCGCAGTTACTGCCTCATCTTGAAAGGAAACATACATTCCTTTCTGTTATGAATTACCAAAAAGAATTCTATTAATTGATGCTGTACAGCAACCATGCCTTCTGGAAGTCATCATTCGAAGGATGTTTAGCTTTGAAAGAGTCACGCAGATTCTCGGCGGATGCTCTGTCATCGAATGTACCGATAACTACACGATACAGATTTCTTTCTGCATTGTAAACCACCATTGCAGTATAACCTTCATTCACCAATGTCTGCTTCACACCTTCCGCATTAGCTTTCACGCTATAAGCTCCGCAAACTACACTAAAGGTTTTCAAGCTGGTACCACCTGATACCACAGTCACCTTTTCCTGACGCATGTCGGCAGGTGCACTTTCCACTACCTTTACTTCTACCGGAGCGGTAACTACTGGAGCCACCTCTTCAACAGGGGCAGTTGTCTGCGGCTCGGCCAATTCCTGCTGTTTTGCCTTTTCATATGCTTTCTTATAAGCACTTTCACTTGATTTACAAGAAGAGAATGCCAGAGCTATACATACTCCCATTCCCAATACGGCTAATTTTTTCATCTTTTCTATTGTTTTTATTAGTAAAATCGTCTATTCTTATCTTTATCTCAAAATTTCCGAAATACAGATTTCGTACCCTCATATTCCAAACGCAATGAAGAGTAGGATAAATCTTCTACTTTAAAGATACGTTTTCCTTCCGGCCACCCGAAATAAGTATCATAGTTTTTATCGTTAACACTTTCAGGCAACAAAATAATGGAAATTTCAGCACCTTTCAAAGAATAATTTCCAAAAAACGTAGTCGCCCCCCCATCTTTCAACAAACATATGGCAGAAAAACTTCCTTTTTGAAAATTATAAAATACACTGTCCACTTTCTCTGATGTACCGTCGGCATATTGGTACTGACGCAACTGCCACTTACCCGCCAAGTCACCCCCACCATTCATGCAAGCAGTCAAGGTACAAGTCACCAATACAATCCAAAGGTATTTTAAATGCAATTTCATCATTTTTCCATGCCACTATCTAAATATGGAACAAAAGTACACCATAACATGCGATTATACCTCAGCATCCTTAGTTAAATATAATTAAACCACTCCATAAAAAGAGATTTCCCGGAAGACTTGACGTATATTTGCCAAATATAAACAGAGCATGAGGCTCACTTAATTGATTACATGACATTTGAAAATTTGAATTTGATAGAACCTATATTGAAGGCTCTTCAAGAAGAGGGGTATTCCACCCCTACCCCAATCCAGGAAAAATCGATCCCTATATTACTTCAAGGAAAAGACTTATTAGGATGTGCTCAAACCGGAACAGGCAAAACCGCCGCATTTTCCATCCCTATCTTGCAAAAGTTATATAAAACGGATAACCGCAAAAGTATCAAAGCACTCATTCTGACGCCGACCCGCGAGCTGGCCATACAGATAGGAGAATGCTTCAGTGCATATGGTAAGTATACCGGATTGAGACATGCCGTCATCTTCGGCGGTGTAGGACAAAAGCCACAGACAGATGAACTGAAACGTGGAGTACAAATACTGGTTGCAACTCCCGGACGACTGCAAGACCTGGTCAACCAAGGTTTCATTAACCTAAAAGCGCTCGAGTTCTTCGTATTGGACGAAGCAGACCGGATGCTGGACATGGGATTCATACATGATATCCGGCGCATATTAAAGTTATTGCCCGCAAAACGGCAGACTCTCTTCTTTTCGGCCACAATGCCTCCGGAAATAGAGACCTTGGCAAACTCCATGCTGACGCACCCCGAGAAAGTGGAAGTCACCCCTGCATCGTCTACGGTTGACACAATCTCCCAATCAGTCTATTTCGTTGAGAAAAAAGAGAAAAAAGACTTACTCATTCATCTGCTGAAGAATCCGGCTATCGAATCCGTACTTATCTTCACCAGAACTAAATATGGAGCAGACAAACTTGCACGTATCCTCAGCAAGTCCGGAATAAGAGCCGAAGCCATACATGGAAACAAGTCGCAGAATGCCCGACAGCGAGCACTGACCGGCTTTAAGAACCATGAACTGCGCGTACTGATAGCAACCGATATTGCAGCACGAGGCATCGACGTGGACCAACTATCACACGTCATCAACTACGAGTTGCCCAACATTCCGGAAACATACGTACACCGTATCGGACGAACCGGACGTGCCGGCCACGACGGTATTGCTCTCTCTTTTTGCGAATCGGAAGAACTGCCTTACCTGAAAGATATCCAAAAATTGATAGGGAAAAGCATCCCAGTAATAAAAGAACACCCTTTTGTCACCGCCGATGGCTTAAAAGCCCAAGAAATCAAGACTGAAGAAATTAAAGCTAAAACCAAGGAAAACAAAATCTATCGCGGGAGCCGTACGAATGGAGACTTTTGGAGAAGAAAAAAGCAAACCTCGCAAAACAACACCCAAAAAGGAGTTGGAAGATAAGGACAATCATAAAAAAACTGATATTCCGAACAAAGTTTCAAAAAAAATTGTTAGTTTTGTCGTACGAACCTCAAAAAAGAAAGGAATATCATTATGAAAGGATTAAATGTTTTAGCAGCTTTCCTGGGTGGCGCCGCAGTAGGTGCAGCCCTCGGTATCTTATTTGCTCCTGAAAAAGGAGAAGACACCCGTAACAAAATCGCAGAAATTCTCCGTAAGAAAGGGATTCGTCTGAACCGAAGCGAAATGGAAGACTTGGTAGATGAAATTGCTGCGGAAATCAAAGGCGAGGTAACGGAATAAGGTAAAAAGCAGAACCACTATGTTTGCAGACGACAAAAGTATAGAAAATATGCAGCAGCTCTTCATTGAATTCAAGAAATACCTGGAGCTGCAAAAAGAATACACCAAACTGGAAGTCACCGAAAAACTGTCCAAACTGCTTTCTACGCTTTTATTGGTGCTATTGGTCGTTATACTCGGCGTAGTGGTTCTGTTTCATCTGTCGTTTACGCTGGTCTATATCTTAGCTCCGCTGGTAGGTGGGCTAATGATGAGTTTTGCACTTATCACGTGCTTCCATATCCTACTCATCGTTCTGCTTGTCCTATTCCGCAAAAAACTCATTATTGATCCGACAGTAAAACTTATCGCAGAATTATTCTTAGACAATTAATTCGAAATATTCATGGATAATACGACCAATACCACTCCCGTCACTTTAGAAAGCATCGCCCAGAAAAAAGCCATGCTGCTACAAGAAATACGACTCCAGAAAGAAATCATGACTGGGCTTACACAAGAAATTTTTGCTCCGCTGGAACCAGCTACCAACAAGGCAAATGCCATGATGAGAGCATTCAACACCGGTATGGCTGTTTTTGACGGTATAGTATTGGGGGTAAAGGTAATGAAGAAATTCAGAAAAATATTTGGAAGAAAGAGATAGAATATCGGATAAAAAAAGAGGGGATGACCATAACAGTCATCCCCTCTTTTTTTATCCGATATAGTCTAAGCACTTTTATACGTACGTCTCAAGCAACTTCACTGCTCCTTCAGGCACAATCGTCACTTCTTGGGTTGCAGCCGGCAGCAGGATTGTTTCGCCCGCCTGTACGGAAACTTCATTCTTCTCATTATCAATAATACGGCAAGAGCCCTCCACACAAATAAAGATAACAAAAGAATCCAGTTCAGAATAGTCACAAGTGATTTCTTCCGTCATGTCATAGATTGAAGTCGTGAAATACGGGCTTGCCACCATTTCTACCGGTTCATTCTGCACCTGATCGTATTCCGTACGAAAATCGTCCTGCACATCTGCAAAATTAATGGCATCAATAGCCTGGCTTGTATGCAGTTCTCTTGATTTACCGTCCTTATCCTTACGATTGTAATCAAAAATACGGTAAGTGATATCCGACGTTTGCTGTATTTCTGCTACAAAAGCTCCCGCACCGATTCCATGTACACGACCTGCAGGCACATAAAACACATCGCCCGGTTTGATGGCACAAGTCTGCAGAACATCCGCAAACGTACCATTATACACTCGTTCCTTATATTCTTTCGGAGTAATCTGCTCTGCAAAACCGGAAATCAACTTGGCACCCTGGTCAGCAGCAATAACATACCACATTTCATTTTTACCAAAACTGTTATGACGTTTCTTAGCCAACTCGTCACCCGGGTGTACCTGAATCGACAAGTCCAACTTGGCATCAATAAACTTTATCAACAAAGGAAACTTATTTCCGAAACGTGCATAGTTAGCTTCTCCTACCAGGTCTTCCTTATACTTTCTGACCATATCCGGCAGCGTTAATCCTTTGTCAGCACCATTGGCCACTATAGACTCACTACCTTCTACTGCCGACACTTCCCAACTCTCGCCTACATTAGCAAGGGGATCATTCAAATGTTTGAATGGAATAATCTTGTCGCCTCCCCAAAGCGTCTGCTTCAGAATAGGCTCAAATTTTAGAGGATACATTCGTTGTTTTTATTAGAACTTTCTGTTAATGATGTGATTTTTTAGATTTCGGGAGCAAACATACAAAAAATATCAATTTGTATTCCATTTGTTAAACGCTAAACTTTCCTAAAATGTTCTCCACATTTCCTTCCAATTGCTTGGGGGAACAAAAGAATTTCTTTTTATTTGCAAGAAATTTAATTAATACCATGGATATGATAAACACTACTCCAACAGAAAGTAATTTGTCCGGTTTAAGCCCAAAAGACTTTCAAAAGGATATAAATAACAAAAAGACAGATTTGTTTATCCTGAAGAATGCCCAGGGAATGGAAGTTGCAGTTACTAATTACGGTTGTGCAATACTTTCCATCATGGTACCCGACAAAAATGGCAAATATGCCAATGTTGTATTAGGACACGACAGTATTGAACATGTAATCAACAGTCCGGAACCTTTTCTAAACACTACCATCGGACGCTACGGCAACCGGATAGCCAAAGGAAAGTTTACTTTATACGGCGAAGAGCACCAATTGGCAATCAACAATGGTCCCAACTCACTGCACGGCGGTCCGACTGGCTTCCATACCCGTGTATGGGATGCCGTCCAGCCAGAGCAATCAACAGTCATCTTCAACTACACATCCGCTGACGGCGAAGAGGGCTTCCCCGGAAATCTCGAAGTAGAAATGACTTATCGCCTGGAGGATGAGACCAATGCTCTGGTCATCGAATACCGGGCTACTACCGATAAAGCCACCATCGTCAATCTGACCAATCACGGATTCTTCAATCTTGCCGGTATAGCCAATCCCTCTCCTACAGTCTTAAACAATATCGTTACCATCAACGCAGATTTTTATGTACCCATCAATGAAGTATCCATTCCTACCGGAGAGATATTGAAAGTAGAAGGTACTCCAATGGATTTCCGTACTCCCCATACTCTTGGTGAACGAATTGATGAGAAGCATACACAAATTGTGAATGGCGCAGGATATGACCATTGCTATGTACTGAACAAGACTGAAAGTGGAGAGTTGAGCCTTGCAGCCACCTGCATGGAGCCCAACAGCGGACGAACCATGGAAGTATATACCACTGAAAATGGCGTCCAGCTCTACACTGGAAACTGGCTCGGAGGCTTTGAAGGTGCCCATGGAGCCACTTTCCCTGCAAGAAGTGCAGTCTGCTTTGAGGCCCAGTGTTTTCCCGATACACCCAACAAGCCCCATTTTCCGTCGGCAGTATTGCTACCGGGTGATGAGTACCAGCAAGTGACAATCTACAAGTTTGGTGTACAAGAATGAAATAACTAATCCAATTTATAAACTTATTAATTTTACAAAACCATGACACAACAAAAACAGAATGGTAAACTCATCGCAATTATCACGATGATCTTCCTTTTTGGTATGATTTCATTTGTTACCAACCTTGCTGCCCCTATGGGAATCGTACTGAAAAATCAGTTTTCAGTATCCAACGCTTTAGGAATGTTGGGTAACTTTGGTAACTTTATTGCATATGCAGTGATGGGAATACCAAGCGGCATCTTACTACAACGGGTAGGGTATAAAAAAACGGCATTGATAGCAGTAGCTGTAGGCTTTATCGGTGTAGGTATCCAATATTTATCCGGTCATTCAAGCCCTGATATGGCTTTTGCCGTATATTTGATTGGCGCTTTCATCGCCGGTTTCTCCATGTGTTTGCTTAATACAGTGGTCAACCCGATGCTGAACAAGCTCGGCGGTGAAGGTAACAAAGGAAACCAGCTTATCCAAGTGGGCGGCTCTTTCAACTCCGTAATGGCCACCATTACTCCGATGTTCGTAGGTATCCTGATTGCCGGTTCCATTGAAAAAGCTACCATCTCTCAGATATTCCCTGTAATGTACACGGCAATGGCTGTATTTGCCATCGCGTTCTTCGTTCTTCTGATTGTGCCCATACCGGAACCCAATGCTGCAACTTCAACAGAACCTATCGGTAAGTTGATGTCAGGCGCTTTAAAATTCCGCCACTTCATTTTGGGAGCTATAGCAATCTTTGTATATGTAGGTGTTGAAGTTGGTGTACCGGGCACCTTGAATTTGTTCTTAACCGACCCTATTGAAAAGGGAGGAGCCGGCATTTCTTCCACTATTTCCGGTTTTGTTGTAGGTACATATTGGTTCCTCATGCTGATTGGACGTCTGGCCGGTGCTTCATTGGGTGCAAAAATCTCCAGTAAGGCAATGCTTACCTTTACTTCCGCATTAGGTTTACTTTTGGTATTCCTTGCCATCTTCTCATCTACCGGTTCGCTTGTCAATCTGCCAGTACTCCAACAAAGCGCTACGGGAGGTCTCTCTTTCGGATTTGCAGAAGTACCTATCAATGCAATGTATCTGGTACTGGTAGGTCTGTGTACTTCCATCATGTGGGGTGGCATCTTTAATCTGGCCGTAGAAGGATTGGGTAAATATCTGGCAGCCGCTTCCGGTCTGTTCATGGTATTGGTATGCGGCGGCGGTATCTTGCCCGTTATCCAAGGTTTGGTGGCCGACATTGCAGGTTTCATGCCGAGTTACTGGGTTATCATCGCAGCCCTTGGCTATCTGTTGTTCTACGGTTTGGTAGGCTGCAAAAATGTTAATAAGGACATCAAGGTTGATTAACAAGAAAATATAGGTAATTTATTTATTCACCTTATAAAATATAAATATCATGGATATAGAATACGTAAGAAGCCGTTTCATCAAGCACTTTGACGGAACAACGGGAGCTGTTTATGCTTCTCCGGGTCGCATCAACCTTATCGGTGAGCATACAGACTATAACGGTGGTTTTGTATTCCCCGGAGCAATCGACAAAGGAATGATTGCAGAAATAAAACCCAACGGCACAAACACAGTAAAAGCTTATTCCATCGACCTGAAAGATTATGTGGAATTTGGTTTGAATGAAGAAGATGCACCCCGCGCAAGCTGGGCAAGATATATCTTTGGCGTGTGCCGGGAAATGATGAAACGCGGTGTAGATGTAAAAGGCTTCAATACTGCTTTTGCAGGCGATGTGCCCCTAGGTGCAGGAATGTCCTCTTCAGCAGCTTTGGAAAGTACCTATGCCTATGCTTTGAACGACTTGTTCGGTGACAACAAAATAGACAAATTTGAATTGGCAAAAGTGGGACAATCTACAGAACACAACTATTGTGGCGTAAACTGTGGTATTATGGACCAATTTGCTTCCGTATTCGGAAAGAAAGGAAGCCTCATCCGCCTGGATTGCCGTTCACTGGAATATCAGTATTTCCCATTCGACCCGCAAGGCTATCGTCTGGTTCTTGTAGATTCTGTAGTGAAACACGAACTTGCATCTTCAGCATACAACAAACGCCGTCAAAGCTGCGAAGCCGCTGTTGCTGCTGTCCAGAAGAAGCATCCACACGTAGAGTTCCTGCGCGACGTTACCATGGGCATGCTGGAAGAAGCCAAAGCCGACATCAGCGCAGAAGACTATATGCGTGCAGAATATGTCATCGAAGAGATTCAACGCGTACTTGACGTTTGCGATGCCCTGGAAAAAGGCGACTATGAAACTGTAGGCCAAAAGATGTATGAAACACATCAGGGCATGAGTAAGTTGTACGAAGTAAGCTGCGAAGAACTCGATTTTCTGAATGACCTTGCATTCGATTGTGGAGTTACCGGTTCACGTGTCATGGGCGGTGGATTCGGTGGATGTACAATCAATCTGGTAAAGGATGAATTGTAC
This sequence comes from Bacteroides sp. A1C1, assembly GCF_004328515.1. Taxonomy (NCBI): domain Bacteria; kingdom Pseudomonadati; phylum Bacteroidota; class Bacteroidia; order Bacteroidales; family Bacteroidaceae; genus Bacteroides; species Bacteroides sp. A1C1. The sequence continues at coordinate 3,762,672 of NZ_CP036491.1, read as the reverse complement.
AGCACATTCATCGAAAAAGCAAAAGATGAATTCAAGAAGAAGTTCGGCAGAAGCCCGAAAGTATATGATGTAGTCATCAGCGACGGTGCCCGCAGATTAGAATAACAGACATCAGTATTCAAATAAAAGGCGTTTCCCAGCAATGGGAAGCGCCTTTTTCTTCCCCCCTATTCCACCGTTTTCCACTCTAAAAAAACAAGATCATCCGAGAAGTTTATTCCGGACGTGCCTATCTATACAGCCAGTTGACACAGATATGTTTTTGACACTTATGTTGCATAACATATAAAAGTGTACAGCCTACACTAAAGAAAAGTGTTATTTTTACACCAAAAGAAGATAATCATCTCATTTACATTAAATACAAAACCATGAAAAGACATGTTCTACTTGCAGGAATTGCCGCAATGATGCTAGCTGCGTGCAATCAAAAGACAGAAACAACGCTTACGCTGTCCGGTCTTGATCCAGTAAAATTCCAAACAACGGTCAATGACGCCCAAACACATCTTTATACGCTGAAGAATAAAGCGGGCATGGAAGTATGCATCACAAACTTTGGAGGACGTATTGTATCCATTATGGTGCCCGACAAAAACGGAGCTATGCAAGATGTAGTATTGGGCTTTGACAGCATTGCCGATTACATCAACATTCCAAGTGACTTTGGTGCTTCTATCGGCCGCTACGCCAACCGGATTAATCAAGGGAAAATCGTTCTTGACGGAGATACCATACAGTTAGCACAGAACAATTTCGGACATTGCCTGCACGGTGGTCCCAAAGGATGGCAGTACCAAGTATACAATGCCAATCCCATTGACAGCACAACTCTGGAGCTTACCCGCATTTCACCGGATGGAGACGAGAATTTCCCGGGCAACGTTACGGCAAAAGTACTTTTCGAGTTAACGGATGACAATGCCATTGATATAAAATACAGTGCAACAACAGACCAAAAGACGGTCATCAATATGACTAACCATTCTTACTTCAATTTATCTGGTGATCCTTCAAAGGCAGCAACAGACCACATCTTATACATCAATGCAGACAACTATACTCCGGTAGACAGTACTTTCATGACAACGGGTGACATCATCTCCGTCAAAGAAACACCAATGGACTTTACCACTCCCAAGAGTGTAGCACAAGACATCAACCGGACGGACTTTGAACAAATAAAGAACGGAAACGGATATGACCATAATTGGGTACTGAATACTAAAGGTGACCTATCCCAAGTGGCAGCTAAACTGACATCGCCTATAAGCGGCATCACTCTGGAAGTTTATACCAATGAGCCAGGCATACAAGTATATACCGGGAATTTCCTGGACGGCACCGTAAAAGGTAAAAAAGGCATTACTTACAACCAACGCGCTTCCGTATGCCTCGAGACACAACATTATCCGGATAGCCCCAACAAAGCCCAATGGCCTTCTGTCGTACTGGAACCCGGACAAATTTACAACAGTGAATGTGTCTTCAAATTTTCCGTAGAAAAATAACAGTAACCTTATAAATCATTTATTATCGTGGAAACATTAGATTGGCTAGTCATTGGAATCTTTTTCCTGGCTTTAATTGGAATTATTGTCTGGGTTGTCAAACAGAAACAGAATGACTCAGCAGACTATTTTTTAGGCGGTCGTGATGCCACATGGCTTGCTATCGGTGCATCTATCTTTGCATCCAACATCGGTTCCGAACATTTAATCGGACTAGCCGGTGCCGGTGCTTCCAGCGGTATGGCGATGGCACATTGGGAAATACAAGGTTGGATGATCCTTATCTTAGGCTGGGTATTCGTACCGTTCTATTCGCGAAGCATGGTATTCACGATGCCTGAATTCCTAGAACGCCGCTATAATCCACAATCACGTACAATATTGTCTGTAATATCTTTAATCAGCTATGTACTGACAAAAGTTGCCGTGACGGTTTATGCAGGAGGATTGGTATTCCAACAAGTATTCGGTATAAAAGAACTTTGGGGGATCGACTTCTTTTGGATTGCCGCCATCGGTCTGGTTATACTGACTGCGCTCTACACAATCTTCGGAGGAATGAAGTCGGTACTTTATACCTCCATCCTGCAGACCCCCATCTTGCTGTTAGGTTCACTGATAATCCTGGTACTCGGCTTCAAAGAATTGGGAGGCTGGGATGAGATGATGAGAATCTGCGGTGCAGCCACAGTGAACGATTATGGCAACACAATGACAGAACTTATACGCAGTAATAACGACCCTAACTTCCCTTGGTTGGGTGCACTGATTGGTTCAGCCATTATCGGATTCTGGTATTGGTGTACAGACCAGTTCATCGTGCAACGCGTACTTTCCGGAAAGAATGAAAAGGAAGCACGGCGCGGTACCATCTTCGGAGCTTACCTGAAATTATTGCCCGTATTCTTATTCCTTATCCCAGGCATGATTGCTTTCGCATTACACCAAAAATATCTCGGAACCGGGGGAGAAGGTTTTCTACCTATGCTGGCAAACGGAAATGCCAATGCAGATGCTGCTTTCCCAACTCTAGTAGCAAAATTACTTCCTGCAGGAGTCAAAGGTTTGGTTGTTTGCGGTATTCTTGCAGCATTGATGAGTTCTCTCGCATCTTTGTTCAACTCATCTGCTATGCTTTTCACCATTGACTTCTACAAACGTTTCAAGCCGAACACTTCTGAGAAAAAGCTGGTAGGAATTGGACAGATGGCAACTGTTGCGATTGTGATATTGGGTATACTCTGGATTCCCATTATGCGCAGTGTAGGCGATGTCCTTTACACCTACTTACAAGATGTACAATCTGTATTAGCACCAGGCATTGCCGCAGCCTTCCTCTTGGGGATCTGCTGGAAACGCACCTCTGCACAAGGCGGTATGTGGGGACTGATTGCCGGAATGATTATCGGTTTAACCCGTCTGGGGGCAAAAGTATATTACAGCAATGTAGGAGATGTGTCAAGCAGTACCTTCAAGTATCTGTTCTATGATATGAACTGGCTGTTTTTCTGCGGATGGATGTTCTTGTTCTGCATCGTAGTGGTTATCGCAGTCAGCATGTTTACAGCTGCCCCAAGCGCTGAAAAGATTCAAGGGCTGGTATTCGGAATTTCAACTCCCGAACAAAAAGCAGCTACACGTGCGAGTTGGAATAAATGGGATATCATTCATACCCTTATCATCCTGGGTATTACTGCTGCTTTTTATTGGTATTTCTGGTAAATCGGTATGTTGCCATGATATATATCCATGCAGCATACCCCTTAAACAAAAATTAAGATATGAGTAATTACTATAGTTCAAATCCGAAACTTTATGTAAGTATCGACTGCATTATTTTCGGTTTCAATGAAGGAGAATTGAACCTGCTGTTGCTGAAGCGTAACTTTGAACCGGCAATGGGCGAATGGTCGCTGATGGGTGGATTCGTGCAGGAAGACGAAAGCGTGGATGATGCAGCCAAACGAGTCCTGAATGAACTAACCGGACTGGAAGATGTATATATGGAACAAGTCCAAGCTTTCGGAGCCATAGATCGTGACCCAGGAGAACGCGTAGTCTCCATTGCTTACTATGCGCTCATCAACATCAACGAATACGACAAAGAATCCGTACAGCAACACAATGCTTTCTGGGTAAATATCAATGAACTGCCAGCGCTAATCTTTGATCATCCGCAAATGGTGGAGAAAGCTCGGAAGTTGATGCAACAAAAAGCGTCCACCGAACCAATCGGCTTTAATCTACTACCTAAACTGTTCACGCTGTCACAACTGCAAAGCTTATACGAAGCTATATACGGCGAGAGCATTGACAAACGAAACTTCCGAAAACGCATAGCAGAAATGGACTATATAGAAAAAACTGACAAAATAGACAAAACGGGGTCCAAACGTGGAGCTGCTTTATATCAGTTTAATGAGAAGGCATACCGCAAAGCTCCGAAATTTAAGCTCTGAAAACCTAATATTCAACAACTTGTAATTAGTAATTTAAATAATATGCTGGAAGCACTGAAAGACAAAGTATTCCATGCTAACCTTGAACTGGTGAAGCACGGATTGGTTATCTTCACATGGGGCAATGTATCGGGCATTGACCGCGAATCCGGTCTGGTAGTTATCAAGCCCAGTGGGGTGAGTTACGATGAAATGAAGGCAGAGGATATGGTGGTAGTGAATCTTGACGGCAAGGTCGTGGAAGGACGGTTAAAGCCCTCTTCAGACACGCCGACCCACCTGGTTCTCTATAAAGCATTCCCCGAAATCGGCGGTGTGGTGCACACGCACTCTACTTACGCCACAGCCTGGGCACAAGCCGGATGTGACATACCGAATATCGGGACTACACATGCCGATTACTTCCACGACGCCATACCCTGCACAGCAGACATGACGAAGGAGGAAGTGGAAGGAGCATATGAACTGGAAACGGGAAATGTTATCGTAAAACGCTTTGAGGGGCTGAACCCGGTACATACTCCCGGAGTATTGGTAAAGAACCACGGTCCTTTCTCGTGGGGAAAAGACGCACACGAGGCGGTACATAATGCCGTAGTGATGGAACAGGTGGCAAAAATGGCAAGTATAGCCTATGCCGTGAACCCCAATCTGACCATGAATCCGCTGCTGATAGAAAAACATTTCAGCCGCAAGCACGGTCCTAACGCTTATTATGGACAGAAATAACTATCATTCTTTAAATATAAACTATAAAAATAAATCGTATGAACGCATTTGAACAATATGAAGTATGGTTCGTAACCGGAGCACAGCTCTTGTACGGAGGTGACGCAGTTATCGCAGTAGACGCACATAGTAATGAAATGGTGAAAGGTCTGAATGATTCCGGGAAACTGCCCGTAAAGGTAGTATATAAAGGTACGGTCAATTCATCCAAAGAAGTAACCGCTACCTTCAAAGCCGCCAACAACGACGATAAGTGTATCGGAGTCATCACCTGGATGCACACCTTCTCTCCTGCCAAAATGTGGATTCACGGTTTGCAGGAACTGAAGAAGCCATTACTACACTTCCATACACAGTTCAACAAGGAAATTCCCTGGGAGACGATGGACATGGATTTTATGAACCTGAACCAATCGGCTCACGGCGACCGCGAGTTCGGACACATCGTGACACGCATGCGAAAGAACCGCAAAGTGGTAGTAGGCCACTGGCAGGACGAAAAAGCCCAAAACCAGATTGCCGCATGGATGCGCGTAGCTGCCGCATGGGCTGATGCGCAGGATATGCTCATCATCCGCTTCGGCGACCAGATGAACAACGTGGCTGTGACAGACGGTGACAAGGTCAGCGCCGAACAAGTATTGGGCTATCATGTGGACTACTATCCCATCAATGATGTGATGGCATACTACAATGCTGTCAGCGACGAGGACGTGAAGGCACTCGTAGCAGAATACTTCAAGCTCTACGACCACGCTCCCGAACTGGAAGACGCACGTACGGAAGCCTACACCAAAGTATGGAACTCCGCCAAGGCCGAAATCGCCATTCGTCGCGTGCTGAAAGACACGGGTGCCAAAGGCTTCACCACCAACTTCAACGATTTGGGTGACTTTGACCAAATCCCCGGACTGGCCTCACAGCGACTGATGGCGGAAGGTTACGGCTTCGGTGCCGAAGGCGACTGGAAAACTGCGGCACTGTACCGTACCACTTGGGTGATGAGTCAAGGCATGCCGAAGGGGTGCTCCTTCCTCGAAGACTATACACTGAACTTCGACGGAGAAAAGAGCGCCATCCTGCAGGCACACATGTTGGAAGTTTGTCCACTGATTGCCGAACAGAAGCCGAAACTGGAAGTGCACCGTCTGAGCATCGGTATCGACAGCGAAACAGCCCGCCTGGTATTTACCAGCAAGCAAGGTGAAGGTGTAGCCGCTACCATCGTAGACCTGGGCAATCGCTTCCGCCTCATTGTGAACAAAGTAGAATGCATCAAGAGTAAGCCTCTGCCCAAGTTGCCCGTTGCCAGCGCACTGTGGATTCCAATGCCCAACCTCGAGGTGGGCGCTGCAGCCTGGATTCTGGCCGGAGGTACACATCATACCAGCTTCTCCTACGACCTGACGGTGGAATATTGGGAAGACTTTGCCGAAATGACCGGCATCGAAATGGTGGTCATCGATGAAAATACCACCATCAGCGAGTTCAAAAAAGAACTGCGCATGAATGAAGTCTACTATATGCTGAACAAGGCACTTTGCTGATAATCATTACGGATTACTAATTACGCGTACCACAAACGTAACCAGTAGTTTGCAATCAGTAATCCGTAGTTTATAATCGTACTATAAATCCGTAATTTATCATTAATACCATGAAATTAGATGCAAAATCAACCATTGAGGCAGGTAAGGCCATCCTTGGCATAGAACTCGGTTCCACACGAATCAAGGCGGTTTTGATTGACCAGGAAAACAAACCCATCGCCCAGGGAAGCCATACTTGGGAGAATCAGTTAGTCGACGGACTGTGGACATATAGCGTCGAAGCTGTCTGGTATGGGTTGCAGGATTGCTACGCAGACCTTCGTGCTAATGTAAAGAGCCTTCACGATACAGAGATAGAAACCCTGGCAGCCATCGGTGTCAGTGCTATGATGCACGGCTATATGGCATTCAACGAAAAAGAAGAAATCCTTGTACCCTTTCGTACCTGGAGAAATACCAATACCGGCCAGGCTGCCGCAGCCCTATCCGAACTATTTGCCTACAACATCCCTCTGCGTTGGAGCATTTCCCACCTCTACCAAGCCATCCTGGATAATGAAGAACACGTTCCATCCATCAATTACCTGACCACCCTTGCAGGTTTTGTCCACTGGCAAATAACCGGTCAAAAGGTACTGGGCATAGGAGATGCCTCCGGTATGCTCCCTATCGATCCCATCACCAAAAACTATTCTTCTGAAATGGTGGATAAGTTCGACAGACTTATTGCTCCGAAAGGATACGACTGGAAGCTTCGGGATATTCTGCCGAAGGTATTGTCGGCCGGTGAAAACGCAGGCTTCCTTACTCCCGAAGGAGCCAGTCGCCTCGACGTATCGGGACATCTGAAAGCAGGAATTCCCGTCTGTCCGCCCGAAGGTGACGCTGGAACCGGCATGGTTGCCACCAACGCCGTAAAGCAGCGCACTGGAAACGTATCGGCAGGCACCTCCTCTTTCTCAATGATTGTATTGGAGAAAGAATTGTCCAAGCCCTACGAAATGATTGACATGGTAACCACCCCCGACGGAAGCCTCGTAGCTATGGTGCATTGCAACAACTGCACTTCCGACCTCAATGCCTGGATCAATATTTTCAAAGAATACCAGGAACTGATGGGTATCCCCGTAGATATGGACGAAATCTACGGAAAGCTCTATAACCACGCTCTGATAGGCAATGCAGACTGCGGAGGCCTCATCTCATACAACTACATATCAGGCGAACCTATAACGGGACTGGCAGACGGACGTCCACTGTTTGTACGTTCGGCAAACGACAAGTTCAACCTTGCCAACTTCATGCGCACCCATCTGTATGCTTCAGTGGGAGTTCTCAAAATCGGCAACGACATCCTTTTCAATGAAGAGAAAATCAGAGTAGACAGAATCACCGGTCACGGAGGACTCTTCAAAACCAAAGGAGTAGGCCAGAGAATACTGGCAGCTGCCATCAATTCACCCATTTCCGTTATGGAAACAGCCGGCGAAGGTGGTGCCTGGGGTATTGCCCTCCTCGCTTCCTACCTTGCAAACAACGGAAACGACCAATCCCTTGCCGACTTCCTGGACAAGCATGTATTCACCGGAAATGCCGGTATTGAAATCTCACCGACAGCCGAAGATGTAAGCGGATTCAACACCTACATCGAAAGCTATAAAGCTGGTTTGCCCATCGAAGAAGCAGCAGTAAGATTCAAGAACTAAGTATTTAATAACACTAAAAAACTATGAACACAAAGTTATTTATCAGTAGCATATTTCTCTCCACCTCGTTGTCACTCTTCGCACAGAAAAGTGCCACTATTACTTTACACACAGACCAGAGCGAGCAAATCATTCCCAAAGAAATCTACGGCCAATTTGCAGAGCATTTGGGAACTTGTATCTATGGTGGACTTTGGGTAGGTGAAAACTCCGATATTCCCAACATCAACGGTTATCGCACCGACGTATTCAATGCACTAAAGGAGCTCCGTGTACCCGTCCTTCGCTGGCCAGGAGGCTGCTTTGCCGATGAATACCACTGGATGGACGGTATCGGCCCTAAAGAAAACCGCCCCAAAATGGTGAACAACAACTGGGGAGGCACTATCGAAGACAACAGTTTCGGAACCCATGAGTTCCTCAATCTCTGCGAAATGCTGGGATGTGAACCCTATATCAGTGGAAACGTAGGCAGTGGTACCGTAGAAGAACTTGCCAAATGGGTGGAATACATGACCTCCGAAGGAGACTCCCCCATGGCACGCCTGCGCCGCCAGAACGGTCGCGACAAAGCCTGGAAAGTAAAATACCTCGGCGTGGGTAACGAAAGCTGGGGTTGCGGTGGAAGCATGCGTCCCGAATATTATGCCGACCTCTACCGCCGCTATTCCACCTACTGCCGCAACTATGACGGCAATAGCCTTTTCAAGATAGCCAGCGGTGCCAGCGACTACGACTATAACTGGACCAAAGTGCTGATGGACCGCGTAGGCGGCCGTATGCACGGTCTTTCCTTGCACTACTATACCGTCAGCGGATGGAACGGCAGTAAAGGCGCCGCCACCCGATTCAGTAAAGACGATTATTACTGGACACTGGGCAAATGCCGCGAAATAGAAGATGTCATCAAGAAGCATTGCACCATTATGGATAAATACGACCCTCAAAAGAACGTGGCTCTTATGCTTGACGAATGGGGAACCTGGTGGGACACTGAACCGGGTACCAATCCCGGACATCTGTACCAGCAGAATACATTGCGTGATGCTTTTGTCGCCTCCCTCAGCTTCGACATCTTCCATAAATATACCGACCGTCTGAAAATGGCAAACATTGCCCAAATCGTCAATGTATTGCAATCCATGATTCTGACCAGCGGAAAAAACATGGTACTCACCCCCACTTATTATGTATTCAAAATGTACAATGTACACCAAGATGCCACGTACATCCCTCTTGAGCTGAACTGCGACATGATGGATGTACGCGACAACCGCAGAATACCAATGGTCAGTGCTACCGCCTCCAAAGATCAAAACGGCAAGATACACATTTCCATGTCCAACGTAGATGCAGACAATGCACAGGAAGTGACCATCAATCTGTCTGGAACGAAAGCCAAGAAAGCAGTTGGTGAAATATTGACTTCCACCAATCTGACGGACTACAATTCATTTGAAAATCCCGACAATGTGAAACCCGTTCCGTTCAAAGAGGTAAAAATTAATAAAGATATTCTCAAGATTAAACTTCCGGCCAAATCAATCGTTACTATTGAATTACAGTAAAACTACCGTGCACCGCACAAAATCAGCTAAATACGTTTAGTATCATTTTAGCAGCAAAAAGGCAGTAATACTGATAAAAAAGACACTCTTCGAGTGTTGTGAATTACGCATAAAGAGTTATCTTTGCCCTTGGAAAACCTACAAGGCCCCAATAATCCATTGATAATATTCAAAATTAATTAGATTCAATATGAACGACAACAAACTTATGAACCGTGCGGCGGACAATATCCGTATCCTTGCTGCATCCATGGTTGAGAAAGCCAACTCCGGGCATCCGGGCGGTGCCATGGGTGGTGCTGACTTTGTAAATGTACTCTTCTCAGAGTTCCTGGTATATGACCCTGAAAATCCGGCTTGGGAAGGTCGTGACCGTTTCTTCCTTGACCCGGGACACATGTCACCGATGCTTTACTCTACATTGGCCCTGACCGGCAAGTTCACGCTGGACGAACTGAAAGAGTTCCGCCAATGGGGAAGCCCCACTCCGGGACATCCCGAACGTGACATCATGCGCGGCATCGAAAACACTTCCGGTCCGCTCGGCCAGGGACACACCTTTGCTGTCGGTGCAGCCATTGCAGCCAAGTTCATGAAGGCACGTTTCGAGGAAGTGATGCCACAGACCATCTACGCCTACATCTCGGACGGTGGCATCCAGGAAGAAATCTCCCAAGGCTCAGGCCGTATCGCCGGAGCATTAGGGTTGGATAATCTCATCATGTTCTATGATGCTAACGACATTCAGCTTTCTACCGAAACAAAGGATGTGACCATCGAAGATACCGGCAAGAAATACGAAGCTTGGGGCTGGAAAGTCATTAAAATCAATGGTAACGATCCCGATGCCATCCGCGGTGCACTGAACGAAGCCAAAGCTGAGAAAGAGCGTCCGACGCTGATTATCGGCCATACCGTAATGGGTAAAGGTGCCCGCAAGGCAGACGGCAGCAGCTACGAGGCCGATTGTGCCACACACGGTGCTCCTCTGGGCGGCGACGCTTATGTAAACACCATCAAGAATTTAGGTGGTGACCCGACAAATCCGTTTGTCATCTTCCCCGAAGTGGCCGAACTATATGCCAAGCGTGCAGCTGAGCTGAAGAAAATCATGACTGAAAAATATGCAGCCAAAGCCGCATGGGCAAAAGCCAATCCGGAAAAGGCTGCCAAACTGGAAATGTTCTTCTCCGGCAAGACTCCCGAAGTGAATTGGGCCGCCATCGAACAGAAAGCAGGCGTTGCCACCCGCGCAGCATCCGCCACTGTACTCGGTGCTCTCGCCACTCAAGTAGAAAATATGATTGTTGCTTCTGCCGACCTTTCCAATTCCGACAAGACAGACGGATTCCTCAAGAAAACACATGCCTTCAAGAAAGGTGACTTCAGCGGTGCATTCTTCCAGGCCGGTGTTGCCGAGCTGACTATGGCTTGCTGCTGTATCGGTATGGCACTGCACGGCGGTGTAATCCCCGCTTGCGGAACATTCTTCGTATTCTCAGACTACATGAAACCTGCCATACGTATGGCAGCCCTGATGGAAGTTCCCGTGAAGTTCATCTGGACGCACGATGCTTTCCGTGTAGGTGAAGACGGCCCTACCCACGAACCGGTAGAACAGGAAGCTCAAATCCGCCTGATGGAAAAGCTGAAAAACCACAAGGGACACAATTCCATGTTGGTGCTCCGCCCGGCAGATGCAGAAGAAACAACTGTAGCATGGAAGCTGGCAATGGAAAATACCAAAACCCCAACCGGTTTGATTTTCTCCCGCCAGAACATCGCCAACCTGCCCGAAGGCAACGATTACGAACAAGCTGCCAAAGGCGCTTATATCGTAGCCGGCTCCGATGAAAATCCGAATGTAATCCTCGTTGCTTCAGGCTCGGAAGTTGCCACATTGGTAGCCGGCGCTGAATTGCTGCGCAAGGATGCCATCAAGGTGCGTATCGTGTCCGTCCCTTCCGAAGGCCTGTTCCGTAGCCAAGCTCCGGGATATCAGGAAGGCATTATCCCGTGTGGTGCCAAGGTATTCGGCCTGACAGCCGGTCTGCCCGTCACACTGCAAGGGCTGGTAGGTCCCCGCGGTAAAGTATGGGGATTGGAATCATTCGGATTCTCGGCACCTTATAAAGTGCTGGACGAAAAGCTCGGTTTCACCGCAGAGAACGTTTACAAGCAAGTAAAAGCAATGTTATAATCATTATCCGATGTGCTGATGTGCTGATTGCCCGCGCCCCACAACTGCAGGCATCAGCACATTGGCACATCGGTATATTAACTGACCATCATGAAAACAATAGGAATCTGTTCCGACCATGCAGGCTTCGAATTGAAGGAATATGTCCGCGGCTGGTTGGAAGCCAAAGGCTGGGCTTACAAGGACTTCGGGACCTACTCAACCGAGAGTTGCGACTATCCCGACTTTGCACATCCGTTGGCACTGGCCGTTGAAGCCGGAGAGTGCTATCCGGGAATTGCCATCTGCGGAAGCGGTGAAGGTATCAGTATGACGCTGAACAAGCATCAGGGTATCCGCGCCGCTCTCTGCTGGACGGCAGAAATAGCCCATTTGGCACGCCAGCACAACGATGCCAATGTACTCGTCATGCCAGGGCGATTCATCAGTACCGAAGAAGCCGACATGATTATGAAGGAATTCTTCAGTACACCATTCGAAGGCGGACGCCACCAACGAAGAGTGGACAAGATACCGGTACACTTGTAAAGCAGTAGAACCATATTCTTTATGATATCTGCCCGAAGTTCTGACATTCTGATAGAATCGTGAGAAACTTCGGGCTTTTTATTTGCCCCTTTTTCTTATTTTTCACAATGAAGATGCTCATTATCTTCAAATAAAAACTATCTTTGTGGTTCGATAACCCGGATATTTTTTAGATATGGAACGACTGAATACCATAAAAGAGCTTATCAACCAGGGAAATGTAGAACAAGCCATTCAGCAGCTTGACGAAATACTGCAAACAGACTTTCCCGGCAAAGACGAAGCTTACTACCTGCGGGGAAATGCCTATCGGAAACAAGGCAACTGGCAACAAGCGCTGAACAACTATCAGTATGCCATCGACCTGAACCCCGAAAGCCCGGCACAGCATGCCTATCAAATGGCTATGGACATCCTGAACTTCTACAACAAGGATATGTACAATCAATAAATAAAGAACGTAAATTATGGCAAAAATCAAAGGAGCAATCGTAGTAGACACCGAACGTTGCAAAGGCTGCAACTTGTGTGTGGTAGCATGTCCGCTCAACGTAATAGCCCTCACCAAGGAGGTGAATGTGAAAGGGTATAACTATGCCCACCAGATATTGGAAGATACTTGTAACGGCTGCGCCTCGTGCGCCACAGTATGTCCGGACGGATGTATCTCAGTATATAAAATAAAAGTAGAATAAATCTGTAAATCAGTAGAATATGGCAGAAGAAGTTGTATTAATGAAAGGAAACGAAGCCATCGCCCACGCAGCCATCCGTTGCGGTGCAGACGGATACTTCGGATATCCCATTACTCCGCAATCAGAGGTATTGGAAACTCTTGCCGAACTGAAACCTTGGGAAACGACCGGCATGGTGGTTCTTCAGGCAGAAAGTGAAGTGGCAGCTATCAATATGGTGTACGGCGGTGCCGGAAGTGGTAAAATGGTCATGACCTCCTCCTCCAGCCCCGGTGTCAGCCTGAAGCAGGAAGGTATCTCTTATCTGGCAGGTGCCGAGCTGCCTTGCTTGATTGTAAACGTTATGCGCGGCGGTCCCGGTCTGGGAACCATCCAACCGAGCCAGGCCGACTATTTCCAGACAGTAAAAGGAGGCGGCCACGGTGACTATCGTCTGATTGCCCTTGCTCCGGCTTCCGTACAGGAAATGGCAGATTTCGTAGGACTGGCATTCGAACTTGCCTTCAAATACCGCAACCCGGCAATCATCCTTGCCGACGGTGTCATCGGCCAGATGATGGAAAAAGTGGTGCTCCCGGCACAAAAGCCACGCCGCACCGATGCGGAAGTCATCGAACAATGCCCATGGGCCACTACCGGCAGAACCAACGGCCGCAAGCCCAACATCATCACCTCATTGGAACTGAAACCGGAAGAAATGGAAAAGAACAACATCCGTTTCCAGGCCAAATACAAGCAGATAGAAGAGAATGAGGTTCGCTTCGAGGAAATTCATTGCGATGATGCCGACTACCTGATTGTAGCCTTCGGCTCCATGGCACGCATCGGACAGAAAGCAATGGAGCTGGCGCGCGAAGAAGGAATCAAGGTAGGTATGCTCCGCCCCATCACGTTGTGGCCGTTCCCGACCAAAGCCATTGCCGCGTACGCCGACAAGGTGAAAGGCATGCTCGTTACAGAATTGAATGCCGGACAGATGGTAGAAGATGTCCGCCTTGCCGTGAACGGTAAAGTGAAAGTGGAACATTTCGGACGTCTCGGCGGCATTGTTCCCGATCCGGATGAGATAGTAGATGCATTGAAAGAAAAACTGATTAAGAAATGAATCCTGATAAAATAAGAAACGTACTGAACATTCTCTTCATGGTACTCGCCCTAGCAGCTATCATTATATATTTTGCTGCAAAAGATGACTTCAAGCTGTTCATCTACGTCTGCGGCGCGGCGATATTCGTCAAGCTGATGGAGTTTTTCATACGGTTCACCAACAGATAAGGAGAAGTGATTATGACAAAAGAAGATATTATAAAGCCCGAGAATCTGGTTGCCAAGAAACCGACTCTGATGAACGACAATCCCATGCACTACTGCCCGGGATGCAGCCACGGCGTAGTTCATAAACTCGTAGCCGAGGTTATCGAAGAAATGGGACTGGAAGACAAAGCAATAGGTATCTCCCCCGTGGGATGTGCCGTGTTCATCTATAATTATATAGACATCGACTGGCAGGAAGCCGCCCACGGACGTGCGCCCGCACTTGCCACTGCCATCAAGCGCCTTTGGCCGGACCGCCTGGTGTTCACTTACCAAGGAGACGGCGACTTGGCTTGTATCGGTACTGCCGAAACCATCCACGCCTTGAACCGCGGTGAAAACATCACCATCATCTTCATCAACAATGCCATCTATGGTATGACCGGGGGACAAATGGCTCCCACTACCCTTGTAGGCATGAAGACTGCTACCTGCCCCTACGGACGCGACGTGCATCTGCACGGCTATCCGCTGAAGATGGCCGATATTGCTGCACAACTGGAAGGCACCGCTTATGTGACACGCCAAAGCGTACAGTCTGTTCCTGCCATCCGCAAAGCGAAAAAGGCCATCCGCAAAGCATTCGAGAACTCTATGGCAGGCAAAGGTTCCAACCTTGTGGAAATCGTCTCCACCTGTAACTCCGGCTGGAAGATGTCTCCTGCGAAATCCAATGAATGGATGGTAGAGAACATGTTCCCCTTCTATCCGCTGGGCGACCTGAAAGATAAATAATCATGCTAAAGACAGAAGAACAATGAAAGAAGAAATCATTATAGCAGGCTTCGGTGGACAAGGTGTATTGTCCATGGGAAAGATTTTGGCATATTCCGGATTGATGGAAGGCAAAGAGGTGACTTGGATGCCGGCTTACGGACCGGAACAACGTGGTGGTACAGCCAACGTAACAGTCATCGTGAGTGACGAGAAAATATCCTCACCCATCTTGAGCAAGTACGATGCTGCCATCATCCTGAACCAGCCGTCACTGGAGAAATTCGAAAGCAAGGTAAAACCCGGAGGCGTACTCATCTACGACGGTTACGGCATCATCAACCCGCCGACGCGCAAGGACATCCACGTTTACCGCATCAACGCCATGGATGCCGCCAATGAAATGAACAATGCCAAGGCGTTCAACATGATTGTATTGGGTGGATTATTGAAAATCAAGCCGATGGTTACACTGGACAGTGTACTCAGAGGATTGAAGAAGACACTGCCCGAACGCCACCATCACTTGATACCGATGAACGAAGAAGCTATCAAAAAAGGAATGGAACTTATTCAGGAAATGAAATGAAAGGCTGTGTAAAGCCACTCCCCCATAAGAGGAGAAACTTTACGCCAGAATAAGAGATAAAGGAAAGCGGATAAGCCCTTGTGATATTGATTTATTGCAAGGGCTTATTTCATTTCAAGCCCCCAAAGCATGGATTCAAGGGCAGAGAACCGGAAGCAGTATAGGGCAAAACAGAAAACAAGACATTTTAAAAGAAGCAAAAAAGGCTGAATTCAGTAAGCAAATAATTTTTTATTGTATCTTTGCGCCTAATTATGAGACGAATTGTACTGACATATATATTTCTGTCCGTTATAGGGATATGGGGGGCTATGGCGCAAAACACCTTAAACCCAATGAACAATCGCGACCGGTTCGGTAACCAGATTGACCCGAATACCCAGCCGGACAATCTGGAAGACAGTACCAATACTGAGATTCAAAGTCTTCCGCCAAAGCTTTACATGTGGAAACTAAGTGAGACACTAGGCAACCGTACCATCATACCTGCCGATACAGCCAGCCTCAACTTCCAGAGCACCAATCTGGTGGAAGGAATGTTCGGCCACTACAATTACTTGGGGAATTTAGGTTCTCCACGCCTCTCACGTCTGTTCTTCGAACGAGAGGAAAGCGAACCCACCATCTTCATGGCTCCCTTTTCGAGTTTTTTCATACGTCCCGACCAGGTGCTTTTCACTAACAGCAACGTGCCTTACACCAATCTTACCTACTACAAGGCCGGCAACAAAGTGAACGGTGAAGAACGCTTCAAGTCCTACTTCTCCGTCAACGTCAACAAACAGCTGGCATTTGGCTTTAACATCGACTATCTGTACGGGCGCGGTTATTACCAGAACCAGTCCACCTCGCACTTCAATGCAGGTCTGTTCGGTAGCTATATCGGTGAAAAATATCAGGTACAAGCAGTCTACAACAATTTCTTCCTGAAAATGAACGAAAACGGCGGTATTGCAGACGACCAATATATCACCCGTCCCGAAAACATGTCTGGAGGAAAGAAAGAGTATGAATCCACCACTATACCGGTCAAATTGGAACGGAGTTCCAACCGCAACAAGGATTTTTATATCTATCTGACACAGCGCTATCGTCTTGGTTTTACGCGGAAAGTACGGAGCACACAGGAAGGCAAACCGACGGAATCCGCACCCCAAGCTTCTTCCTCCCCGTCCTCCGAAGCCAAAATATCCGCTTCGAACAACGACATAGCATTGCCAAACGACAGCATAGCATCAAAATCGGTCGGCACACTTGCAGCCGTCAATGACAGCTTGCCGTCTGTTTCTACCGCAGACAACGACTCACTTTTCGAAGAAGAGTTCGTCCCCGTCACCAGCTTTATCCATACCCTGAAAGTAGAACGGTCGCGGCACCAATTCCGTTCGGGAAGCGAGCCCGAAGGATTCTTCCCGGAAGACTACAAACTTTACAAGAATTACAGTAACGACTCTACCACTGCATTCAGTGTAAAGAACGTGTTCGGAATAGCCTTGCTGGAGGGCTTCAACAAATATGCCAAAGCCGGACTTACGGCTTATATCTCCCACAAGTTTAGCCGGTACGACCTGATGAACACGGACACGCTTACCGACATGCGCCGCATCCGCTACACCGAGCAGGAAATCTTTCTGGGTGGCGAACTCGCCAAGCGCGAAGGCAAACTGCTACACTACAACGTAAACGGTGAAGTGGGCTTGGTAGACAAAGCCATCGGGCAGTTCCGTGTCAACGCCAATCTGGACCTGAACTTCCGTCTATGGAAAGATACGGTGAACTTCTACGCCCGCGGTTATGTGAGCAACACGCTTCCTTCCTTCTATATGCGCCATTATCACTCCAACCACTACAACTGGGACAATGACAACATGGACAAAGAATTCCGCACGCGTGTGGAAGGCGAACTGAACATTTCTCGTTGGGGAACCAATCTCCGTGCCGGTGTAGAGAATATCAAGAACTACACCTACTTCAACCAAAGCGCCCTGCCCGAACAGAACGGAGGCAACATACAAGTGCTGTCTGCTACGCTGAAACAAGACTTCCGCCTCGGTATCTTCCACCTGGACAACGAAGTGACCTGGCAGAAGACGAGCAATGAAACAGTACTTCCATTGCCCCAACTCTCGCTCTACCATAACTTCTACATACTGGCCAAACTCGCCAAGAAGGTGCTGACCGTTCAGTTGGGTGCCGATGTCCGTTACTTCACCAAGTACAACGCACCCGCCTATGCACCCGGCGTCCAGCAATTCCATCTGCAACCTACGGACGACTTGGTGGAAATAGGCGGTTACCCCATCGTAAACGTATATGCCAACCTGCACTTGAAGCGGACGCGTATCTTTGCCATGATGTATCATGTCAACGCAGGTATGGGAAGTGCCAATTCCTTCCTGGTGCCGCACTACCCCATCAATCCGCGCCTGTTCAAGATTGGTGTCTCATGGAACTTCTATGACTAACAGATGGGCGTATGACGAAAAGCAGACTGCTCAAATACGCATTTCTGGGGATTACAGCGGCTCTCATAGCCCACTATCTCATCAAGAAAGAAGAAAAGCCGAAAGGTCATCCGCGCGACTATGCCGAAATAGCTGCCGAAGGCATCATACATGCTTCGACGGAATACAACTCCATCAGCTTCTATGTGGATGATGACACCTTGTCCGGTTTCCACTACGAGCTGATAGAAGCTTTTGCACGCGACCACGGACTGCAGGCTGCCATATCACCGGAAATGAGCTTCAACAAGCGGCTGGAAGGCCTGGCCGATGGGAAATATGACGTGATTGCCTACGGCATCCTTGCCACCAGCGAGCTGAAAGACTCCTTACTGCTTACCACCCCCATCGTATTGAACAAGCAAGTGCTGGTGCAGCGCAAGCTCGAGAATATTCCCGACTCATCACTGTTCATCAAAAGCCAACTGGACCTGGCGGGCAAGACACTGCACGTAGTGAAAGGCTCCCCTTCCATACTACGCATCCGCAACCTGGGAAATGAAATAGGCGACACCATCTACGTTGAGGAGATAGAAAAGTACGGTCCCGAACAACTGATTGCCTTGGTAGCCCACGGAGACATCGACTATGCCGTATGCGACGAAAGCATTGCCCGTACCGCAGCCGACAGTATTCCTCAAATAGACATCAATACCGCCATCAGCTTCACGCAATTCTATTCCTGGGGGGTAAGCAAACAGTCCCCTATCCTGCTGGACAGCCTCAACACATGGCTGGATAGTTTCAAAAAGGGAAAGGAATACAAGAAAATCTACAAACGATACTACGGGAAACGAAACTAAGCTGCACTTTTCCATACACGCAGCATATCCCTACTTTTACAACTACTTATTAATCAACAGCTTATTACTGCAAAATTCTGCATACATTTTGCAGTGATACTGCAAAGCCGTTGCAGTGGCGCTGCACACCGATATGCAGTACGACTGCAACAGTTATGCAGTGATACTGCAACACGTTTGCAGTCGCACTGCAAAACACATGCAGCAAGAATGCAAACAAGATGCAGTCATCAAATACCCATATCGATATTACGGCATACCCGAAGTAAAGAATTAGAGTCCTTCCACCTCCCTTAGCCACATCTCCGACGAAGCATCGCTCGGCATTCTCCAATCGCCGCGCGGGCTCAGAGAGATACTGCCCACCTTCGGACCATCCGGCAAGCAGGAGCGCTTGAACTGCTGGTTGAAGAAACGACGGCAGAAAGTCTGCAACCATTTTTTGATGGTTTCTTCATCAT
Organism: Bacteroides sp. A1C1; assembly: GCF_004328515.1. NCBI lineage: Bacteria > Pseudomonadati > Bacteroidota > Bacteroidia > Bacteroidales > Bacteroidaceae > Bacteroides > Bacteroides sp. A1C1. The sequence continues at coordinate 3,743,341 of NZ_CP036491.1, read as the reverse complement.
ACATCCCCTTGAATGTGCGTGCTGCCAGGAAAAATATCTTGGAAGGACGGAAACCGCAACGCAGGAAGTAATAAAGGAAGAAGTCGTGAAGCTCATACGGACCCACCAAGTCCTCGGTAATCTGCTGGATATTACCGTTCTCATCTGCCGGAATCAGTTCCGGGCTGATGGGAGTATCCACAATGTCGAGTAAGGTAGCACGTGAAGCATCGTCCATATCATGCTCCGCCACCCATTTCACCAAGTGCTTCACCAGAGTCTTGGGGACGCTGGCATTCACACTGTACATCGACATGTGATCGCCGTTGTAAGTGGCCCATCCTAAAGCAAGTTCCGAAAGGTCGCCCGTACCGACAACCATTCCCCAGGTCTGGTTGGCAATATCCATCAGGATTTGGGTACGCTCCCGTGCCTGCGCGTTCTCGTAAACCACGTCGTGCACATGGATGTCATGGTCTATATCCTTGAAATGCTGTACGCAGGCCTCCTTGATACTGACTTCGCGGACGGTCACACCGAGGGAATTCATCAAGTCAATGGCATTCGTATGAGTGCGGTCGGTCGTCCCGAAGCCCGGCATAGTGATGCCGATGATGCCCTGGCGGGACCATCCCAACTTATCGAAAGTCTTTACGCAAACCAGCAACGCCAGCGTAGAGTCCAGTCCGCCCGAGATGCCGATAACGGCACTCTTCGCCTTGGTATGCACCAGCCGCTGCGCCAGTCCGGACACCTGAATGGAAAATATCTCTTCACAACGCTCGTCCAGCGCCGCCCCCTGTGGGACAAACGGATGCGGTTCAAAAGTACGCGTCAGATTCAAATCCTTGCTGTTGACATACTCCGTAGAGATTCGTACCGGAAGCTCCGAAGCACAATTTGCATGGCAGGCGGCAAAAGTCGTATTCACCCGGCGCTCCATGCGCAAGTGTTCCACGTCAATTTCGCTGACAACCACCTGCCCGTCGAAAGAAAAACGTTCGTTTGCCGCCAGCAGAGTCCCGTTCTCATAAATCAACCCGTTACCGGCAAACACCACATCCGTAGTGGATTCTCCGAAACCGCATGAGCTGAACACATAACCGACAATGCAACGTGCTGACTGCTGGCTGATGAGCGAGCGCAAATAATTGTGCTTGCCAATGCCTTCATTGTCAGCCGAAAGATTGAACAAGATTTCCGCACCTTGCAGTGCCAGCGTCGAGCTAGGCGGTATGGGCGCCCACAAATCCTCGCATATCTCCACTCCGAAAGTGGTATCCGCTGTTTCGAACAGCAGGTTTCTCCCCATCGGAACAATCTGCCCGCAAAGGCGCACACTGTTTTCCGCCACATCACAAGCGGAAGTAAACCAGCGTTTCTCATAAAATTCCTTATAATTGGGAAGATAAGTCTTCGGAACAATGCCCAGCACTTTCCCCTTCTGAATGACAACCGCCGCATTCAGCAACACACCGTTCAGTGCAACGGGCATGCCCAATATCGAAATAATATCCATCTGGCGCGTATTGTTCAGAATCTGTATCAGCCCCATTTCCGCCTCTTCGAGCAGAAGTTGCTGGGCAAAGAGGTCGCCACAGGTATATCCGGTAATGCATAACTCCGGAAAAGCTATGATTTGCACACCTTTCCCGTCGGCTATAATAGTCTCTTTTTCAATCTCTGAGGCATTGAACTTACAGTCAGCCACCTTGACACGGGGCACAGCCGCCGCTACTTTTACATATCCGTAATTCATAAGGATGTTATATTATTTATTCGATGCAAAGATACGGCAAAATTCTGATTAAGAGAGATTAGAGAAAAACGTTTTCTCTATATCGGCACGAGAAACTGACTAAAGCCGGGTGCATCCTATCTTCGCTTTTATGACAAAAATACGGCAACCTACCTACAAGAAGAGGAACACATATAAACAATTTTAATGACCGCAACTAAAAATTTTCCGGAAATCTTTTGGAGAATTATAGGAACTTCTTACCTTTGCAAAAGAATTAAAAATGTAATAATTACAAGTTTGAATATCAAGTTGGCATGGATGTAGTAAAACGATTGCAGAATCATAACATTAAGCCTTCAGTGCAGCGCATAGCCATTATGAACTACCTGATGGAGCATCGTACGCATCCCACGGTGGATGAAATATATACGGCATTGTCTCCCTCCATACCGACACTGTCGAAGACAACGGTATACAATACCTTGAAACTACTAAGCGAGCAAGGTGCCGCACTGACTCTGACCATTGACGAGCGCAATACGTGTTATGACGCCGATACCAGTCCGCACGGTCACTTTTTGTGTAAACGTTGTGGAAAGATTTATGACTTGATGTGCAATAATAGCATCAAGAAGGTAGTCGACATGGATATGGACGGACATGATGTACAGGAAATTCACTACTATTACAAAGGAATCTGTAAACATTGCATGGAAAAAGAACATTTAAGAATAACTAATTCAACTAATTAAAATCTGAGAGAAAATGAAAAAGTTTAGATGTACTGTATGCGGTTACGTATACGAAGGAGATGCAGCTCCCGAAAAGTGCCCATTGTGTAAAGCTCCTGCAAGCAAGTTCGTAGAAGTTGAAGAAGCAACAGCTGACGGCCCCTTGGTATTTGCCGACGAACACGTAATCGGTGTAGCCAAAGGTTGCGATGACGAAATGATTAAGGACCTGAACAACCACTTCATGGGCGAATGTACAGAAGTTGGTATGTATTTGGCAATGAGCCGCCAGGCAGACCGTGAAGGTTATCCCGAAGTTGCTGACGCTTTCAAGCGCTACGCATGGGAAGAAGCAGAACACGCTGCTAAATTCGCTGAATTGCTGGGTGACTGCGTATGGGACACCAAGACTAACCTCGAAAAGAGAATGAACGCTGAATCTGGTGCTTGCGAAGACAAGAAGCGTATCGCCACTCGCGCTAAGGCTTTGAACCTCGACGCTATCCATGATACCGTTCACGAAATGGCTAAGGACGAAGCCCGTCACGGTAAAGGTTTCGAAGGTCTGTACAACCGCTATTTCAAGAAATAATCCGATACTTTTATAGTAATGTGATGAAAAGGGACTGCTAATTTTAGTAAGTCCCTTTTTTTATTCTAACTTTTTTCACTTTTCAATGTCACGTTTGTAATTCCCATTCGTCTTATCTGTGTAAATGGAACTCAAAGAATTCAAAATAACCGTTCTTCCCCTCCGTGCCAAGCTACTGAACTACGCACGGAAGTTGACCGACGAACCGGAGGATGCAGAAGATGCTGTCCAGGAGGTGCTGCTCAGGCTATGGAACAAAAGGCTTGAATTGGAGCAATACCGGAACATCGAAGCATTTGCCATGACGTTGACGCACAACATCTGTATAGATATGTGGCGCTGCAAATGCAACGACAACCTATCTCTCGACATTGTGCAGGCGGCATCCCCCACCGGAACACCGGAACGGCTGTTGGAAATCAAAGATGAAATCCGCTTGATGCACGAAATCATCCACTCGCTGCCCAATCTTCAACGCACCATCATGCAGATGAAGGACATCGAAGGATACGAAACGGACGAAATCGCCGAAATCACGGGATGCGGACCGGAAGCCATCCGCAGCAATCTGTCAAGAGCCCGGAAGAAAGTGAGAGACGTTTACCTGCGAACCATACAAAAAAGAAAAGAAAGGAGAAAGGAACCATGAAGATAGATGAACTGCTGGATAAATATTTCGAAGGGGAAACTTCCTGCGAAGAAGAACGTGAACTGCGCCGTTTCTTTACAGAAGAGGAAGTGCCGGAGCACCTGCAAATGTACCGCCCCCTATTCGCTTATCTGAACCGGGAAGCAACTTCAATGGCGGAACCGACAGAGGAAAAATCCGTAACAACAGAATCGGCAAAGGAAGTACCCGCACAGCGGAAGCCTTCCCGTCTCTATCGCACATTCTATGCTGTCAGCGGCATTGCCGCCGGATTGCTCCTGCTTCTCGGGGTAGCCAAAATTATATTTCCGCTTTCCGGTGTTCCCGAAAATTATGTCGTCATCGACGGCCAGCGGTATACAGACGAGAAACTGGTGGAAGCCAAAGCACTGGAAGCCCTGCAGAATGCCAGCTTCACGGATGAAGATTTAAGCAACTTACTGTTTCAACACTAATATTACAAGGTTATGAAAACATCTACACTGATTTGCATACGTATTCTGTGCCTCTTTTTCCTGCTGATTTGCCTGCCAGCCTTTGTACATGCACAAGAGGGACTGCAAATAGCCGACCTGTTCAACAAGTATGGCGAACAAAAGGACGTGACCAGGGTAGAGCTGAACGGAAGCATCCTGAAATCTTACCGCATGACTACCTACAAGAGCCTTGTGTTCAAGAATGTATCCCCCTATCGCCGGGAAATTCAGCAGGCCATTGTACACGACAAGCAAGACAACGCAAAGAAGGCGCAGGAGGTAATGGAAAGCGGTGTGCTGCGCAGTGCCTATTACCAACTGAAAGAGGTGGAACGCAATGGAAAGAAACTGAACCGCTACCTCATTTTCAAGATAGGAAAAGACTCCATGGGCACTTTGATTTACATAGAGGGCCTGCTCAGTGAAAAGGAAATGATGGATATGCTTTACAAATCGGAATAACACTAAAAACAATATACGATATGAAAACCAGAATTATGATTTTGGCCTGCCTGCTTGCTGTGCCGGCCGGCCGCATGGCAGCACAACAACAGACTGACCCTGAACAGAAAGCTACAGTACAGACACAAGGCGACTCCATCATCATCCGGAAAGGAAAAGGAGACATGCGCATCAAGGTGTACGAAGAGCAGCTGGAAGACGGCGAGAAAAAAGAAGTGCAAATTTATGAAGGGGTCTATCTCGAGAAGGTGGATGCAGACAAGCGTACTTTCCTCGATGCCCTGCCATTCATCCCCAAAAAGAGAAGGTACAATGCTTACGAACCGCACTGTTCCGGTCTGTATATTGGCTACAGCCGGCTGGCTAACGACTTCCTCTTCTTCGGAGCAAGTGACAAGATGGGACTCGACTTGTCCAAATCATGGGAATTCGGCTTCAACATCCTCTCCGTATATCACAACTTCAAGAAGAACCCGCATTGGGGAATCAACCTGGGAGTCAGCTGGGGATACCGTTCTTTCAATATCGACGGTAACTATGCTTTACTAAAGGAAAATGGAACCAGTATTTTCACCGCAGGGAATGAAGAGACCAGCTACAGCAAAAGCCGTCTGCGCCATTTCTTCTTCCGCGTACCCTTATTGATGGAATGGCAACAAAGAGTAGGAAGACACAAAGTGTTCTTCAATGCCGGTCCCGAATTTGAGATACGCCACGGCGTGAAGTCATTCTCACACATCAATGGAGGCAAGAAGAAAACCGTAGGAAAAGGTATGTATGCACAGCCCGTCGGCATAAATCTGCTGGCACAAGCCGGTTACGGTAATATCGGCATTTACCTGCGCTATTCCACATACGGATTATTCCAAAAAAACAAGGGACCGGAAGTGTCTCCCTATTCATTTGGCGTGGCATGGTATTTGTAACCCCTCCTCTATAACACAAGACTCCCCGAAATGTATTTGTACATTCCGGGGAGTTCTTTTATACCCTAAGGTATTGACAATGAAAGGTTATCTGCAATGAAAAATTATTCTTCTAAAAACGTATGCCTAGAGTGAGGAGCACTTGGCTACGGGTATTGGTTACTTTGGTTGCTTGTACCAAACTATTCCCATCAAATGTATCAAATGGATAGAACTTCGCATCATAAGTAGTATACTTATAAGCTAAATCAGCATAGAACATAGAACCGCGATAACCTATACCCAATGTATAGTTACTCAACGATTCACTGTTAACAAAGTCAGTATCCGTCTGAATGGAGTTTAGTGGGAGATTCTTAAAAGCGTCATCCTTGAAAATAGAAGACTGATAATTATAACCAGCGCGCAAAGCAAACTGAGGAATCACCTTATACTCGGCTCCCAAACGAATGGTACTAACACCTTTTAACATATCTGTAGTAGAATTCTCATAATCGAAAGAGTCTGCATAACCGGCATCATCTCTGAACTGAATAGAGGAATAATCCTTATATTCATATTCAGCTCCCAACGCTAAATTATTACCCACAGTATATCCTAAACTGAGATTATAAGTCCACGGAGTACGAAGTTGAAATTTGCTCACCATGTCGCCATTAAGAATATCATAAGTATCTTCATCATAATGTCCTATCTCATTGCTCGGAGTACCCACTTCATTCGTCACATTCAAATCATTCCATACATCAGACTCCAAACGTGCATTGGTTTTATAATCCAAGCTATAGAATACCGGTGTGTGTACCGAGAACCCTATACGTAATGGAGAATACTCAAACGGACGTACGATAGCTCCCAACTTCACATCAAATCCTGCTCCATTGATTTTACTCCATGTCTGCAAATTATAGCCTTCACCTCCACCATAATTTTCATCATAGAAACAATATTTGCTATAATCCAATGCATAAGCTCCAACAGTTAATCCAAAATAGATACGGTCGTTAAAGTTAAAAGCAACATTAAAGTCAAACTGATCAATTCCTCCACGTTCCTCAGAATGAAACTTAGCATCTGCTCCGGTATACATACCTACATATTCGCCCGGAGTGCGGTACATCAATTCTCCATCCACATTTTGCACTTGTACACCATCTTTCATATAAGGTACATAGTTAGAATAATTCGGGTTTGAGGCCAACAATTTATCTAAATCTCCTTGCGAAATCAAGTCTGTAATCAAATAGCCATTATATCCCATAGCAGAAAGCCAACCTATATTATTATCCCGATAAGGATTATCAGGCCAATCTTTAATACCACCTGCACCTGATGCCTGATTAGCCATATAAATAGTTTGAGAGAAATCACCAAGATTACCTTCCATCTGCATGTTATTGTAAAAAGATTTTACACGCTGGTAGTTGAATCCAAAGTTCACGTATCGCAAAGGAGTTACATTTCCTACCTTTGTGGAAAACACAAAACCTGCATTATTGAAATCTGCCCGTGTCTTATCCGAACTCATTTTATTACCCATATAGTTACTTTCAGTTCCATATGAAGAAAATCCAAAGGAAACAGCAGCATCATTACTACGATATATACCTATGCCCGCAGGATTGGTTCCCATAGTGGTAATATCTCCTCCCAATGCTCCCATAGCACCTCCCATTCCTACAAAACGAGCAGTCCCATTCAAATCTTTATTTGCAATATTAGCTGCATTATAAATAGTCTGTGCACTGACACTCACAGCTGTAAACATAGCAAGTGCCATCATCATTATATTTTTTTTCATAAATCCACTTTTTAGAATTAATCAGTAAGTTCTTTATCTCCTTCTGGAACTTCCACCACTTGAACGAGAAGATCCTCCACCAGTTGAATAACTTCCACCCGAAGAACGAGAGCCACCTCCAGAAGAAAAGCTGGAAGAGGAACGACTATTACTGCCACTATTATTATAAGAACGACTACTGCGATTATTATTGAAATTACTACGTACAGGAGCAGTACTTGAGCCACGATTATAAGTTGCCGAGCTACGGGTAGTACTTCGCGAAGATGTCCCTACCGAGGAACGACCGCCTGCTGTAGAAGTATTACGTCGCACTCCCTCTACAGTAGAACGACTACTACCATAAGAACTACTACGTGTACTACTTGGGCGAGTATAAGTAGAGCGTCTACTCGTAGCGGCATCCGAACGCGTAGCACTGGAGCGAGTAGCGCTGGAACGTGTAGCAGCAGATGACCTTGTCCCTACTACTCTGCGATTAGTGTCGGTACTTCCACGTCTAACTTGTCCCGTTGCAGCAGCCCCACTGCGACGCACTGTTTGCCCACCATTCACATAAGAAGAACGTCTAGTTGTTGTACTTCCTCCATAGGCAGAGACCCTATTTCCACGAGAACTTCCAAATGAACGTCTATTGGTATATGCATTTCCCCAATGACCACCGCCTCCATGATACCATCCAGGATAATAGTGGTGGTGGTAATGATGATGGTGTCCCCACCAACCACCGCCGTACCAGCCGCCCCAGCTGAAACTCCAACTCGGACCGTACCAGCTGTTCCATCCCCAGCCATAGTAAGGATAGCCGCCCCAACCATAAGAGTTATAGCGCCAGTCCCACCACAAACGATTGGTAAATGTCGGGAAAGCGTATGCATACAGACCATCGGTGTACACGTTCCAATCCCAGGAATTCAAACCATAGACCACATCCCAATACAGTGGGCTGCTGATGCTGATGGCATAACGGGGATTGCGGAAACGGATAATACGGGTAGCATACTCGTAATCATCCTGCGAACCCTCGAACTCACCGTTCACCCATTCGCCGTCCAGGCCGTCATCTTCTTTTTCATTGATGTAAAGGGTATCGTTCTCCATCACGAAATCATTGTCGCGGGAATCGTAACGACGGTTATATTCGTCCACATTGCGGATTTTCCCCTTACGGTCTTTTACTACAACAGTAGTGCTTCCCGGCGATGAATAAATAGTGGTCGGCGCATTCGACTTTACTACAATCTCTTCTACGGGAGCAGCTACTTTCTTCTCCCGCTTCACTTCTTCTTTTTTCTCTTCCTTATTCTTGGAAGGAGTGTAGTACAGGTCGTCATCTATACTTTGTGCCACCAGTGTCCATGGGAGGCACAAGGCAAAAAGCGATAAAAAAACAATCTTTTTCATATTAGTTTGGTTTATGGATTTTACGTTTATCTATTTCTTCACGTCACAAAGATAACGCCGGATTTTATCCCATACAGCAGATTTTCCCCAAAGATTTATAGGGAATTCCCTAAATACCCTATCATTCAATAAATCAAAGGCCCTGCCGGATAAAAAAAGAGCACGTCCGTTTTATTCTACCCCCGGTTTGCATTATCTTTGCAAAAAGATAAACAAATATACGCAGAAACAGGTTTGCTTCTAAGAATCATATTCTGTATTTAACAAACAATCATATTCCGATGAAATATTTAGAATTTACATTCCGCACCGTTCCGTGTACAGAAATAGTCAACGATGTGCTTTCCGGCGTCTTGGGTGAAGCCGGCTTTGAAAGTTTTGTCGAGCAGACCGACGGCATCACCGCTTACATACAGAAAGAACTTTATAGCGAAACCGCCCTCAAAGAGGCACTTGCCGACTTTCCCCTGCCCGACACACAAATAGAATACAGTTATGTGGAAGCCGAAGATAAAGACTGGAACGAAGAATGGGAAAAGAACTTCTTCCAGCCCATCGTCATCGGAGACCGCTGTGTCATCCACAGCACTTTCCACAATGATGTTCCCCAGGCTGAATATGACATCGTCATCAATCCGCAGATGGCATTCGGCACGGGACACCACGAGACCACCAGCCTCATCATCGGCGAACTGCTGGACAGTGACCTGCAAGGCAAATCACTGCTCGATATGGGTTGCGGAACTTCCATCCTTGCCATATTGGCACGCATGCGTGGAGCCTCTCCTTGTACAGCTATCGATATAGATGAATGGTGCGTGCGCAACTCCCTCGAAAATATAGAATTGAATGGAGTGGATAACATTGCCGTATCCCAAGGTGATGCCTCCTCTCTGGAAAGCAAAGGTCCGTTTGATATGGTTATCGCCAACATCAACCGCAATATCCTCCTGGCAGATATGAAGCACTACATAGCCCGCATGAATCCCGGTGCGGAGCTGTTGATGAGCGGTTTCTACATAGATGACATTCCCGTCATCCGCGAAGAAGCCGAACGCAACGGGCTGCACTTTGTCCACCACCGTGAGAAGAACCGATGGGCAGCGGTGAAATTCCAGAAATAATAAAGGTCTATACTAAGAAGCTAAAGGTCAATATCAGGAAGCTAAAGTTGACCTTTAGCGCTCTATACAAGGAGTTTTCAACGTAAGCTCCAAAAGTTCCTCCATTGTACCATTAAAGACGTTCAAATCCACCTCTTCTTCGATACCGGGCACAGTGCCTACATCCGTGTGCTGCCAAAAGTGCCACTTGCCCTCATAGCGCACGGAATCTACATAATAATGAGCTATCCAATAAGGATAAGCATTGAAAATGGAATCGCTGAGATAGCGTTTCTTGAATTTATAGGAAGTATAAAGAATAGGCTTTACGCCGTAATGCGCCTCTACCCTATCCAGCCAAGTCTTGACCGCCGTTTTAAGTTCCTGCGGTGACTGCTTGCCGGTAGTCTCCACATCGAGTACGGGAGGCAGGTCTCCCCTTGCCAGCTGCACGGTACGGATAAAGAAATCGGCTTGCTTGTGGGCATCGGTCTTAGGGATAAAATAATGATAGGCACCACGGATAAAACCGTATTTACGCGCCTGGCCGAAGTTCTGCGTAAACGTATCATCACCATGGTCGCCACCCTCGGTAGCTTTCAGAAAAATAAAATGGATAGGAAATTTGGCTTCTCTATTATGTGTCAGGAGTTCCCAGTCTATCTCTCCCTGATAATGGGATATGTCTATGCCATGCACCTCATAGTTGCAAGGCATACATACACCGTAACCTTTCTGGCCATAACAAGGCTTCCAGCGATAAGCATAAGGACGAATGAAAAACCAGTAAAAGCCGGTAGAAAAAACAAGAATGATACAGACCGCCAAAAGATTGCGCAACCATACGGGCATGGTACGCGGCTGCGTTTTCTTCTTGCTCCGCGGAGAGGAAGAACGACGTGCGGCAGTAGTTTTACGCCGGGTATTTGTGGAGGTCTTGGTTGCCATGAGTAAATGAAAAGAAAGGGCGGAATGAACCGCCCCTCCGTTTTATTGTCAACTTGTTGATGCGTCAACTTATTTAGCCTGCTCCAGCTGCAAAGTTTTCGTAGCCTGGTCGCAAACTTCTGTCGGACCGAAGTACTGGATAGGACCCGGATAAACATAGTCTGTTTCCATAGCCCAACGGTCGCGCTGAGCCGCGAATGCCTTGAACGGAGCACCGTCCAGCTTCACCAGAGCCTTCTGGATAACCGGCTTCATTTCACCGTGGCGACGTTCCATGTTCATCATCATAGTGATGGGCACACCGCCTGCAATCCATTCTTCGGCAGGAGCAGTCGTGTTGCGTACAGAAGACATGTAACCGGTCTTTCCGTTAGCAATCAATGCAGATGCTGCATAACCCAAAGAGTAGCAGTAGTCAGCGTCGAAGTTAGACGGAGCAGCGCAACGTCCTTCGTAACCGAAGAAGTGGTGCTGTGCAGCAAACTTGCCTACGAACTTGCCCTCTTCTTTCCACTGAGCCAGCTTAGTGCCAACCATTTCGGACAGCAACTTTTCTGTTTCAATCAGAGATACCTGTACGTTTCCGTGCGGGTCGCGGTCCAAAGACAACTGGCGAGCCACGCCTTCGGGCAAGCTTGCGTAGATGGCAGCATTCTCCGGAGAGAGTTTACGAATGATATAATCGCGTTGGTGAGATTTCTTAATTTGAGCAAACTCTTCTGCATTGGCAGCAAGGAAGTCGTTCAACTCAGCAATCAGACGCTTCATGGCCGGGATGAATTCAACCAATCCTTCGGGGATAAGAACCGTACCGAAGTTGTTACCCTGAGCTGCACGTTCGGCAACGACCTTGGCAATGTTGGTCACAATATCGTCCAAAGACATATCCTTCGCTTCAACCTCTTCAGAGATGATACACATATTGGGCTGTACCTGCAATGCACATTCCAAAGCAATATGAGAAGCAGAACGTCCCATCAACTTGATAAAGTGCCAGTATTTACGGGCAGAGTTACAGTCACGTTGGATGTTGCCGATTACTTCAGAGTAAGTCTTGCAAGCTGTATCGAAACCGAAAGAAGTTTCAATCATATCATTCTTCAAGTCACCGTCGATGGTCTTGGGACAACCGATTACCTGCACACCATAATTCTTGGCAGCATAGTATTCAGCCAGTACGCAAGCATTGGTGTTGGAGTCATCGCCACCGATGATTACCAGTGCCTTGATGCCGAGTTCCTTCAGGATTTCATAACCTTTCTCAAACTGTTCTTCCTTTTCCAGCTTTGTACGGCCCGAACCTATGATGTCAAAACCACCCGTATTGCGGTATTCATCAATGATGTCAGCAGTCAGTTCCATATAATTATGGTCAACCAAGCCGCCAGGACCCAGAATAAAGCCATACAATTTGCTGTCTTTGTTCAGCTTCTTGATACCGTCGAAAATACCGGAAATCACATTGTGGCCGCCGGGAGCCTGTCCACCGGAAAGGATAACACCCACGTTCATTGCGGGGAAGTCAACCGCCTCATCGGTAGTTTCAAACTTAATCAAAGGCATTCCGTACGTGTTGGGGAACAATTTCTTGATTTCTTCCTGGTCAGCAACAGACTGAGTAGCTGCGCCTTCTGCAGCCTTAACAGTTCCTTTCAGCGCTTTCGGAAGTTTGGGCTGATAGGCAGCCCTTGCAATTTGCAATGCACTTTTAGTCATTTCTCTTAATTATTTAAAGGTGTTAGTAAAGTTCCGTTTAAAAGCGTCGCAAATTTCGCTTTTTTTCGTAAGATATGCAAACGAGAAGCCGAAATAATGTATAAAATGACATTTATCGTTTTTTATCCTAAAATAAAAAGGAGAAGAAAGCAATTAACTGATTTATTGTGTTATCTTTGTCGCAAAGTTTGAGTTACGAGTCGTTATCGCATTGTTCTTCTTTTAATATACATCTATTATTAGGCGGTCTCTTCCATAATTATTCTCCATACTCCAATTTAATAATTACAATTAATTAAAATTTCAAATGAACATTTACATTTCAGGTTTAAATTTCAGCACAACAGACGCTGACTTAAACGATTTATTTTCAGAGTACGGAGAAGTTTCTTCTGCAAGAATCATTACAGACAGAGAAACAAGAAGATCCAGAGGTTTCGGTTTCGTAGAAATGCCGGACGATACAGCAGGCCAAAAAGCCATTGACGAATTGAACGGTGCTGAATTTGACCACAAACAAATCTCGGTAAACGTGGCACGCCCCAGAGAAGAAAGACCTTCCAATGGCGGCAATCGCGACAGAAGAGGCGGTTACAACTCTAGAAGATATTAATATTCTTAACTACTGACAGAAGCAGGAGGTGTTGTAGCAATGCCCCCTGCTTTTTTTATAACTAAAAAAATAAAAATACATGGCCAAATCCATCTCCGCAGACAAGCGTGAAAATGAGAAGAAAAGACTCGCCCGACGGGCTGAAAAACAGAAAAAGAAAGAAGAAAAAAAGCTATCCAACAAAGCGAGCAGCTTTGAAGATATGATTGCCTATGTTGACGAAAACGGCATGATAACCTCTACTCCTCCGGCAGAAAACACTCCTAAAGAAGAAATAAAGCTGGAAGAAATCGTCATATCAACTCCCAAAAAAGACAAGGAAGAACCGGTCATCCGCAGAGGACGTATCGAATTTTTCAATGAATCGAAAGGCTTCGGCTTCATCAAGGACTTATCCGGAGTCGAAAAATACTTTTTTCACATTAATAATGTGCTGACAGATATAACAAAAGGCAATATTGTGACGTTCGACCTTGAACGTGGCCTTAAAGGCATGAATGCCGTAAACGTAGCTCTTGAAGTAGAAAAGGCAAAGAAAAAGAAAGAAGACAAGGAGACTCTAAATACAGAATCCCAGATGAAATAAGCCAATTATAGAAAAAGGGCGTGTATGTACCGAAATATTTGATAGTATATACACGCCCTTACAGTTTTCTTTAATCACACGTCATTCGGTTTGCCAGCCGCCCCCCAATGCCTTATAGACATTTACCATGGCAATAAGTTCGTCGCGGATGGCATTGCTTACCCCTATTTGGGCATCAAAATAACCACGCTGGGCGTCGAGCACATCCATATAATTGATGACGCCGTTGATGTATTGCAACTGTGCCAAATCCACATATCCCTTGGCAGAGCGTTCAAGTTTGGCACGCAGTTGGTAGACCTCCTTTATCTTATTGAAATCCACAATGGCATTCTTCGCTTCCTTAAAAGCATTCAGCACAGTCTTTTCATAACTATGCACTTCGGCTTCAAAAGAAGCCTTCTGCGCTTTCAGTGCAGCACGGTTCTTTCCCCAACCGAAAAGCGGTGCCAAGACCGCCCCATTCAATAAGGAATAGGGGGATTCCAGAAAATTGGACAACACATCACTTTCCAATCCAAATTGTCCGGTCAGGGCCAGACGGGGGAACATATTGGTATAAGCAACTTTCACTTTGGCATGTTCAGCCTTCAACTGCTGCTCTGCCGCACGGACATCGGGGCGACGTTCCAACAAATCCGAAGGCAGACCTACCGGTAAGGACTCCGGCACATCCAATTCCTGCAGAAAATTGACACGCTTGATACGGGTAGGAAATTCCCCCACAAGGAAAGAGATATCATTTTCTTTCAGAGAGATACGGCGCTCCAAATCCGGAACAAGCGTAGCCGTACGGGCTAACTCCACTTGAGCCTGCTGATAAGAGGTCTCCGAGGTCAGCCCGCCTTCAAAACGAATACGGGCCAAGCGCACTCCCTCTTCGCGCGCCTTTTGTGTCTGGCGTACAATCTCCAGTTCCGTATCAAGGGCTACCAGCTCATAATACGCCTGCGCCACTTCCGCAACGATAGTCATGCGCAACGCACGCTGCGCCTCCACACTTTGCAGATATTCGGCCACAGCAGCCACCTTCTTCCATCTCAAGTTTCCCCAAAGGTCCAGTTCCCAAGAGAGCAATGCCTTGGCTTCGTAAGAATTGCCTACATCACGGCTATGACCACCGTAATTCTCCACCTCACGCTCAGCCTCCACTTTTCCGGTGAGCTGCGGCAGAAGGTTGGCAACACTGATACGTTTTTGAGCAGCCATCTCCTTGACACGGGAAGCTGCGATCAGCATGTCTTTGTTATATTCCAGAGCACGATCTATCAAACCACGCAGCGTGCTGTCCGTATAAACCGCCTGCCACTGTTCATCGGCTATGCTCATGCTATCCTGCTGCTGTGCCAGGCTATCTGGCAATGCCATCTCCGGACGCACATAGCTCTTGCCCACCTTGCATGAGGTAAGGGCAAACATACTCAGCAACAAAATAATATATATGTTCTTTCTTTTCATAAATGTTGTCTTTAAAATCAGTCTTTCTTAATCTTATGCTGCACTTTTGCTTTTGTCTTGTATACCAGGACAAAGAAGAACGGTACAAGCACAATACCGAATACAATGGCAAATATCATTCCGAAGAAAACACCCGTACCGATGGCCTGACGGCTTGCCGAGCCAGGTCCGCTTGCCAATACCATAGGAAGCATTCCCAATACAAAAGCGAGGGAAGTCATCAGAATAGGGCGGAAACGGAGTTGGGCAGCATGGATGGCAGACTGTATCAAGTCTCCTCCCTTGTCGACCTGCACCTTGGCAAACTCCACAATCAAAATGGCATTCTTTGCCGCAAGTCCCACCAGCATCACCAAGCCAATCTGAAAATAAATATCATTCTCCAATCCGCATATCACAACGCCCAGATAGGCACCCAAAGCGGCAACCGGCAGTGAAAGCAATACAGCGATAGGCACCGTCCAACTTTCATATTGCGCAGCCAAAAAGAGGAATACGAAAAGGAATACCAGCGTAAGCACAAGGCCCGTCTGTCCTCCCGCTTTCTTTTCCTGATAGGAAAGGCCACTCCACTCCAGACCAATATTGTCTGGCAAGTGGTCACGCGCAATCTGCTCCATAATCTCCATTGCCTGACCGGAACTGTAACCTTGTGCCGCAGAACCGCGGATGACGGCAGTAGTAAACATATTGAAACGCTTGATACTGCCCGGACCGGTGGTATAAGAGGCATTTCCCAAGGAAGTAAGCGGCACCATCGCTCCGTCCTTTGCCTTTACAAAGAACAAGTTGATATTATCCTTATGCTCACGATAAGGAGCCTCAGCCTGAATATACACCTTATATATACGGTTGAACATATTGAAGTCATTCACATATACAGAACCGGTATAAGCCTTCATGGTAGAGAATACATCCGCCAGGGGCACACCCAGCATTTTCACCTTATCACGGTCCACATCAAAATAAAGCTGCGGTATTTCAGACTGCAAGGATGATGAAAGCCCCGTCAGCTCCTTATGTTTCTGGGCATAATACATCAGTGTATCTGCTGCCTGCACCAGGTTGTCAAACGTTGCTTCTCCACGCGCCTCAAGCTGCATTTCGAAACCTCCCGAAGTACCCAATCCCGGAATGACCGGAGGCGTGGAAAGATAAACCCTGCATTCGGGATATTCCTTCAAATCCTTCTCCACATTCTCCATTATCTTATCGATGGAAATTCCCTTACGTTCTTCCCACGGTTTCAGGATAACCGTCAGCTCACTGCGCGCCTGGTTACTACCCACACGGGGACTGCTACCTGTCACGTTCTGCACATAGGCCACATAGGGATTCTTCTCCAAGTATTGCACAGCACGATCCGTCACCACACGGGTTCGCTCCAAAGTAGCACCTTCCGGCAACTCCAACTCTATCTTAAAATAGCCCTGGTCTTCTACCGGCAGGAAGCTGGTAGGCACCAACCGGTGGATAATGAAAATAGCAACCAGTACCAGCCCGAACGCACTCATTAAGCGGCGGGGATTCTTGATGACCCGATTAATGACAGCCACATATTTGTGATTGCCCAAGTTCAGCCATTCATTGATTTTGCGGAAAACTATGTTCTTTTTCTTTCCATTGTCGGGTTTCAATATGAGCGAGCACATGACGGGACTAAGTGTCAGGGCCACTACCGTAGAAAGCAACACAGAAACGGCGATAGTAATGGTAAACTGACGGTATAACTGTCCGGTGATTCCACTCAAGAAACTTACCGGTACAAATACGGCACAGAGCACCAATGATGTAGCAATCAAGGCACTTGCCAATCCATTCATCGCCTTTTTGGTAGCTTCATACGGGCTCAATTTCTCCGTCTCCATAAGATGCTCTACGTTCTCCACCACCACAATGGCATCATCCACCACAATACCGATAGCGAGAATCAATCCAAGCAAAGTCAGTATGTTCAGAGAGAAACCGAAAATAAGCATGAAACCGAAGGTACCAATCAGGGAAATAGGTACCGCAACAATCGGTATCACCGTCGCACGCCAACTTTGCAAGGAAAGAAATACGACCAGTACCACCAGAATCAGCGCTTCGAACAACGTCTTGTATACCTCGTGAATGGATTCGGAAATATAAGTCGTCATGTCGAAGGGAATCTCATAACTCATCCCCTCAGGGAAATTTGCACTGATTTCCTCCATAGCAGCCTTCACGTTTTTTGCAACTTCCATTGCATTGGCCCCGGGAAGCATATAAATACCGAGAACAGCAGCATTCTCACCGTTGATTCCACTCTCCGTACTATATGAAGATGCTTCCAATGAAACACGAGCCACATCGCGCAGACGAATAATGGAACCGTTGGCATTGGCACGGACCACAATATCCTCAAACTGCTTTACCGAACTTAAGCGTCCCTGGGTAGTGATAGGGATAGTAATGTCGAGCCCATTCACCGGCTGTTGTCCCAAAACACCCGCAGCAGACTCACGGTTCTGGTCCTTCAGGGCATTCTGCAAATCCTGCACCGTCAGTCCGAAGTTGGCAAGTTTGTCGGGCAACGCCCATATCTGCATGGCATAGTAGCGACTGCCAATGTTGGAAACACGTCCAACACCGGGGATACGGCGCAACAAGTCGAGTACATTGATAGTAGCAAAGTTACTCAAATAAATTTCGTCGAACTTCGGGTCACTGGAAGTCAGACAGATGGTCATCAACTGGCTGGGAGCCTGCTTTTCCACAGAAATACCGTTTTGAATCACTTCGGCCGGCAAACGGCTCTCCGCCAGTTTCACACGATTCTGTATTTCTACGGCAGCCAAATCCGGATCGGCAGACACGTCGAAAGTGACCGTAGCCGAAAATCCTCCAGAATTGGAACTGTTGGACTCCATATATAGCATACCGGGAGTACCGTTTATCTCCTGCTCGATAGGGGTTGCCACCGCCTGCGAAACAGTCAATGCACTAGCTCCCGGATAGGAAGCACTGATTTTCACTACTGGAGGCGTTATCTGTGGATATTGGTCTACCGGCAGCATGGTCAGGCCAATGATACCGACAATTACAATCACAATCGATATCACCGCCGAGAATACCGGGCGGTCTATAAAGAAACTTACTTTCATAACATCATTACTTTGAAGGGTTGTTGTCCTTTGATTTATTCTCAGTCGGAGTAGTCTGCTTCGTTTCGGAAACAACCTGCTTGTTCAGAGAATCACTCGTCTGTTCTTCCTCCTTTTTAGGAACGGCAACCTGGGCACGTACTTTCATACCCGGAGTCAGCTTGTGGAAACCTTCCGTCACAATTTGTTCTCCGGCAGCCAGACCACGTTCAACCACCCAATTGTTGCCAAATTCAGGTCCCAACTCAATGAAACGCTTTTCAACCGTAGAGTCCCGGCGCATCACAAAAATATATGCACCACCTTTCTCAATGGTAACTGCCTTTTGAGGAACGGCGACAGCACCCTCACGTACATCCAGCAACAGCTTCACCTTTGTAAACTGCCCCGGCAACAACACTCTGTCAGGATTCGGCATTTCTGCACGTACGGAGAATGTTCCCGTCTGCGGGTCCACCTGAGGTTCGGCAAAGTCCACATACCCCTTATAAGGATAAATAGTATTATCCGCCAAAGTAATCGTAATGTTCGGCTGCCAGGAACGCGTCGAGTCCTGACGCCCTATATCGATATTCCGTTCCTTGCTTTTCAGGTAATCCAATGCCGTCATACTGAAGTCTACCAGAACTGTATCGCTTTTCACAATCGTAGCCAGCAAGGACTTGCCTCCCGGTCCGACCAATGTTCCCAAATCCACATTTCTTTCACTGATATGTCCCGATAGCGGAGAACGGACCAATGTATACCCCAATTCCAATTCAGCTTGATCCAAATCGGCCTGGCTCATCGCTACCGAGGCCTCTGCAGTCTCATAAGCAGCCTGGGCATTGTCTAAATCCAGCTGGCTGGCAGCGTTCTGCGCATAAAGGGGGCGGATACGCTCCAAATCACGTTTTGCCTTCAATGCCTGCGCTTCATCCTTCTTTAACTGTGCACGGACTTTGTCAGCCTTTGCCCTATACTGGTCCTGGTTTATTACAAAAAGCACCTGGTTCTTGGTGACATATGTTCCTTCTGCAAAAAGCATATTCTCCAAATACCCTTCCACACGCGCACGTACCTCTACAAACTGCTGGGCACGAATACGTCCCACGTACTCACCATATATCTCTACATCTCCTTTTTCTGCAGATTCTACGATTACGGTAGGAGCTTCCGGTTCAACCTTCTTAGGCCAAGTCAGAATAAAATAACCAGCCAACAATACCGTCATGCAGGCAACCATCATCAGTAGCCTCTTCTTCTTCAGCTTTAATTCTTTTTTCGTAAAAAACTGTTTCATGCTTGTTTGTCTATTAAATTTAACCCTATTTCCTTCTATCAAAGCAAATTCGATGCCAATCCACCACTATCTTATCCGTTACATCTAATAAGCTATATATCAGACAGAAGATAAGATAGTAATTCTTTATTCATGGGGGCATCTTCCATTTTACCTTGTGGAATACATCCACAGTTTGTAGAATTATTCCACAAAAGTAATAAATTAAAAACACATAAAAACCCTTTTTTCCTCTACACTAACAAAGAAAAACATTATCTTTACCGAAAATAACTCAGATTATTCATTTTAAACGTAAAGATTATGGCAAGTAGAAAAGAACTAAAAAAGAATATAAACTATATTGCGGGTGAATTATTCACAGAGTGTCTTGTAAATAGCTTATATGTACCTGGAACAGACAAACAAAAAGCCGATACACTGATGGCTGAAATTCTAAAAATGCAAGATGAATTCATAAGCCGCATCAGCCATACCGAACCAGGAAATGTAAAAGGTTTCTACAAAAAACTTCGTACTGACTTCAATGCAAAAGTAGACGAGATTATTAATGCAATGGGCAAACTGAAATAAGATGAAGAAAGCCTTTTATAGCTTCATTTATTATCGTCTGCTGGGCTGGAAGACAAATGTGACGGTGCCCAACTACGACAAATGTGTAATTTGTGCGGCACCCCATACTTCCAATTGGGACTTATTTATCGGTAAATTGTTTTATGGTGCCATCGGCCGTAAAACCAGCTTCATGATGAAAAAGGAATGGTTCTTTTTTCCTCTTGGAGTGATATTCAAAGCCGTTGGCGGCATTCCGGTGAACCGGGGGCGCAAGTCTTCCTTGGTAGACCAAATGACAGAAAGGTTTGCCGCCAGTAAGCATTTCCATCTGGCCATCACTCCCGAAGGAACCCGTAAAGCCAATCCAAACTGGAAGAAAGGCTTTTATTACATAGCACTGAAAGCACAAGTACCCATTATGCTTATCGGGATTGATTATCCTTCCAAGACCATCTCCTCTACCAAAACTGTCATGCCTACCGGAGACATAGAAAAGGATATGCGCGAGATAAAACTGTACTTCAAGAACTTTAAAGGAAAAAATCCCGAAAATTTTGATTTAGGAAATATCTAATCAGGTATTAAGCATTAATGTCATGCGAATAAGCATTCTGCAAACAGACATTGTCTGGGAAAATAAACAAGAAAATCTCCGTCGTCTCCGCGAGAAGTTAGAAACTCTTCGTGGAACAACGGAGATTGTTGTTTTACCGGAAACATTCTCCACTGGCTTCAGTATGGACACCAGCAGCTTGGCCGAACCTACAACGGGAGAAACCATCACGACTCTGCGCCGATGGTCTGAAGAATACCAACTCGCTCTTACAGGCAGCTATATTGCCTGCGAAACAGCCTCGAAAGGAGGAAATCCCTCCTACTACAACCGTGCATTCTTCCTTACGCCCGAAGGCAATGCCTACTATTACGACAAACGACACCTCTTCCGGATGGGACACGAAACAGAGCATTTCACTTCCGGCTGCCAACGTCCCATTATCCAGTATCGCGGCTGGAACATACTGTTGCTTGTATGTTATGACCTCCGCTTCCCAGTTTGGAGCCGCAATAAGCACAGCGAATACGACCTTCTTATTTATGTTGCCAACTGGCCCGTTTCCCGCCGGAAAGTCTGGGACATTCTGTTGCAAGCACGTGCTTTGGAAAATATCAGTTATGTCTGCGGTGTCAACCGTATCGGCAGAGACGGCAGAGACATTCCACACAGCGGAGGCAGTGTGGTCTACTCTCCGAAGGGGGAAGTGCTTGCCACTGTACCCGACAACGAAGAGACAACTGCCACCGCCTCCCTCAGCCTTTCCTCCCTGCAGGAGTTCAGGTTAAATTTTCCCGCTTGGAAAGATGCGGACGAGTTCGTTATTTCTTCAAATAATAGTTCACAGTAGTCACTACACGTACGCTTTTTATATAAGGAGTATAAGCATCGCGGTCACTGATGGAAAACTGCCCTTGCGAGGCATTGCGGATTTTTCCCAGTTCACTGTCCGAATCCTTAGCAAATTTCTCGGCTGCGGCACGGGCATTTTTGGTAGCTTCTTCTATCATTTTGGGTTTCACTTCATTGAGACCGGTAAATTCATAAGACACGTTATATTTATAATCCCCTCCCGTGATGGCAATGCCCTGCTTCAAGAGTTCTGCTTGCCCGGACATGAGTTTACGTACCCTATCCACATTCTTGGAAGTGACAGTGATGACAGACGTGGCATTATAACGATAAGCCACGTTGCGGTCAACATAACGTTCGGCCTGCATGTCAATCACTTCGGGTGGTGCAATACTTATTTCCTCCTTCTCAATGCCGTTGTTTTCAAGGAAACCCACGATGGCAGCGTTTTTCTTCTCCATATTGGCATAAAGCAGTGCAGGATCATTACCTATGTCTTTGTAGACAAGAGGCCAGACTACTTTGTCGGCAGGTACTTCCATCTCAGCCAACCCTTTCACACTGACTACACGATCCTTATTCACAAAATTGTTGATACCGCCTTTTACCATGATTCCCAACAAAAGCAACCCCACAGCTATGATGGCTGCTTCTACTTTCCAGCTTTTCATACATTAATATTTTAGAGTTTATAAACACACACAAATATAACAAACCCAAACGACAAAAAGTGCAATGAATGGTCTATTTTTATATGATTATCCTCACTTATACCCCAAACGAACGAGACATTATACAAAATGCACCCAATCCGCTTTTTTAGAGTATTTAATGAAAATACCCCAAAGAAAGAGTACATCTTCTCCAAAAAGTACCTATTTTTGTCCTTCGAAACAATGTCAAAGCGACAACATGATTAATTTAATAATTCTAACCCCTAAATCCTATGTTGACCCAACGTAAAATCCATACTCACGGTGGCGATTGGCCATGACTTTATGGAATGTACCGAAGACACTTTCCGTACGGCTGTCAAACCCCATATGAGATATGGGACGAACAGTATTTCTTAATTAATCTTCAGCAATATGCGGATGAACATTGTTTTTCGTATATTTGTTGATTGAAAGAACAGTACAATACTTAATCATTTATTAATAATAAATTTTATGAAAACCAATCTAAGCTCTCAAATCACTCTCAACAGAGTCTCCCCCAGGTACTACAGACCTGAGAATGCATTTGAACGGTCGGTATTGACCCGACTGGAAAAAATCCCTACAGATATTTATGAGTCTGCAGAAGAAGGCGCCAACCAAATTGCCCTTGACATTGCACAGTTAATCCGTGACAAGCAAAAGGCGGGACGTTTCTGTGTCTTGGCACTGGCAGGCGGTAACTCTCCGCGCAATGTATATGCAAACTTGGTACGTATGCACCAGGAAGAGGGATTAAGTTTCCGCAACGTAGTCATATTCAACCTCTACGAATATTATCCATTAGCTCCCAATGCCATCAACAGTAACTTCAACGCATTGAAGGAAATGCTGATAGACCATGTGGACATTGACAAACAGAATGTTTTCACCCCCGACAGTACCATCGCCAAAGACACCATCTTTGAATATTGCCGTCTTTACGAGCAGCGCATTGAAAGTTTCGGTGGCTTAGATATCGCTTTGCTGGGCATTGGTCGTGTAGGTAACATCGGTTTCAACGAACCGGGTTCACGCCAGAACTCTACCACCCGTCTGATATTGCTGGACAGCGATTCCCGCAATGAAGCTTCCAAAATGTTCGGTAGCATTGAAAATACCCCCATCAGCTCCATCACCATGGGAGTAGCCACCATCCTCTCGGCAAAGAAAATATATCTACTGGCATGGGGTGAGGAGAAAGCACAAAAGGTGAAAGAATGCGTTGAAGGTCCGGTAACAGATACTATCCCTGCATCTTATCTACAGACCCACAACAATGCACATGTAGCTATCGACTTGTCTGCCGCCGCCAACTTGACACGTATCCAACGCCCCTGGCTGGTAACTTCCTGCGAATGGAACGACAAGCTCATCCGCAGCGCCATCGTCTGGCTATGCCAACTCACCGGAAAACCCATTCTGAAGCTGACCAACAAGGACTACAATGAAAACGGTTTGAGTGAACTGCTGGCATTGTTCGGCTCAGCCTATAACGTGAACATCAAGATATTCAATGACCTGCAGCATACCATCACCGGATGGCCGGGCGGCAAGCCGAACGCAGACGACACCTATCGCCCTGAACGTGCAAAGCCCTATCCCAAACGCGTGGTCGTATTCTCTCCGCATCCCGATGACGACGTTATCTCTATGGGAGGTACCATCCGTCGTCTGGTAGAACAGAAACATGACGTGCATGTGGCTTACGAAACTTCCGGTAACATTGCCGTAGGCGATGAAGAAGTTATCCGTTTCCTGCACTTCATCAACGGGTTCAACCAAATCTTCAACAACAGTGAGGACCAGGTTATCAACGACAAATATGCCGAAATCCGCAAGTATCTGAAGGAGAAGAAAGACGGTGACATGGATACACGCGACATCCTGACCATCAAGGGGCTGATTCGTCGTGGCGAAGCACGTACCGCATGTACATACAATAACATACCTTTGGATCACTGCCACTTCCTCGACCTGCCGTTCTACGAAACGGGCAAGATACAGAAGAATCCTATCAGCGAAGCAGACGTGGAAATCGTACGCAACTTGTTGCGTGAAGTGAAACCCCATCAGATTTTCGTTGCCGGTGACCTAGCCGACCCGCACGGAACACACCGTGTTTGTACGGATGCCGTATTTGCCGCCATCGACCTGGAAAAAGAAGAAGGTGCCAAATGGTTGAAGGAATGCCGCATCTGGATGTACCGCGGTGCATGGGCAGAATGGGAAATCGAAAATATCGAAATGGCTGTGCCCATCAGCCCGGAGGAACTGCGTGCCAAGCGTAACTCTATCCTGAAGCATCAGTCACAAATGGAAAGTGCACCGTTCCTGGGCAATGACGAACGTCTGTTCTGGCAACGCAGTGAAGACCGCAACCGCGGAACAGCCGCCTTGTACGACAGCCTCGGACTTGCTTCCTATGAAGCGATGGAGGCCTTCGTGGAATACATTCCGCTATAAACGGATGAAATATAAAAAAATAAAAAGAGACTGTCTCCAAATTTTCATTATGGAGACAGCCTCTTTTTTTAATATGTATCGGACAAATCCTATTTATAACTCTCTTCCAATTCTCTGTACCATTTCTGCAAAACAAAGAAAGCTTTTTTCTTCTGTCCTTTATCAGACACCAGCCCTTTGCGATTAAAATCATCTTGTATTTCGGGTACATGACGCCTCGGAGAGCGGAAATCCTTCAGTATCCACGGTGTAGTACCGGCCAGTCCCGGAATACGCTTCAACATATTCACGTGGCGGATATACAAATCTTCCTGATACTCCTCCGTAAACCGTTCTTTCCTGGAACCGTGCCGTCCATACAAAGCACCTCCTCCAAGTTCGCTGATAAAGACCGGTTTCCGGGCATCGAACACCCAGTTCACACGGTCACATTTTTCCGAATCGCCGTCATACCAACCCACATATTCATTAAAGCTGATAATGTCAAGGAGTTCTCCCAACGGGTCATTCACAGTCATAACGCCCGGACGAACTTCTTCCTTCTCCATCGCTGCACCAACCAAGCGGACATTATCCAAACTCCTGACCTTGTTTGCCAGCTTGGTAAGGAATGCCAGGCGCGGTTCACTAAGAGGCGTTTCATTGGCTATAGACCAGATGATAACGTTACATCGATTCTTGTCACGTGCAATCATATCACACAACTGCTGTTCCGCATTCTGATAGGTATCCTTATTCTCCCAATGAATAGTCCAATACACCGGAATCTCCGACCATACCAGAAATCCCATGCGCTCTGCCTCACGCACCATCTCTTCATTGTGGGGATAATGGGCCAGGCGGACAAAATTGCATCCAAGCTCCTTTGCCCAACTCAGTAAAGTACGGGCATGGTCTCTTGAATAGGCACGCCCGCTATAGTAGGGAGTCTCCTCGTGGATACTGATACCTCTGCAGAATATCTCTTCATCGTTCAACAGTATTTTAGTTCCCTCTGTACGGATAGTCCGGAAGCCGATCTCATCAGAGACTTTATCTGTTTCGGAAGCCAGATTCACCACATACAGCTTAGGTTTTTCCGGAGTCCACAAGACTGGTTTGGCCTTTACCTGGAACGAAGCATAACCGTTGGAGTCCGTTACAACCTCTTTCTTCACTTTCAGTTCCGGAATATCCAGCACTATCTTTTGCTCTTTGGCAGAACCATCCAGTTGTACCCAGCCTTCAACCGTATCTTTATCATTCTTCTTCAATTGTACGTAATAATCACGTATGTAAGTCGAAGGCGTTTCAATCAAGGTAACCGGCCGGGTGATGCCACCGAAATTCCACCAGTCGGCATTGACCGTAGGCACAGCTTCGGGATGGCGTTTGTTATCGACTTTCACCACGAGGCTATTGGTACCTTCCCTCAAAAGGCCGGTAATTTCAAAATTAAAAGGAGTAAAGCCACCGATATGCCTGCCCAGACGTTTGCCGTTCAGCCATACAATGGCTTCATAATTAACAGCTCCAAAGTTGAGGAAAAGACGTTTGCCCGGTTGCAGGGAGTATTCAAAATGCTTTCGATACCACACAGTGCCTTCATAATAGTACAACTGAGGCCGTTGTGTATTCCAGTCACCGGGAACAAACAGCAGTTTATCCGTTTCAAAATCATACTCTTGAAGTTGG
The DNA here is from genome assembly GCF_004328515.1 of Bacteroides sp. A1C1. NCBI lineage: Bacteria > Pseudomonadati > Bacteroidota > Bacteroidia > Bacteroidales > Bacteroidaceae > Bacteroides > Bacteroides sp. A1C1. Next base: position 3,716,951 of record NZ_CP036491.1, on the reverse strand, counting down.
GTCTTATCAGAATAAGTCTTGTCTTGGGCATAACCGCCGTCATAAGGCTTCAAACGATAGTCATAATAACCGTTTTCAAAGGGATCTACAATCGTTTTCCATTGTCCGTCAAGGGACGTTGTCTGGCGTGCACCGACATTCATGATTTGGAGAACCTGCTGCCCGAAGGCCAAAACCGGTACCAGAAGCAAAAGGAAGGCAATACTGCTTTTCAAAAGTGTCTTCATAAGGTTTACATATTATATATGTCTGCAAAAATAATAAAAAGAAAATAACCGCAATCGTCAACGAAGCTTTCTTTTATGTACTTTTGCACGCATCACTATCTGATAAAAGCAGATATTGACAACTTCATTATTTCATCAATATGAAAAAACTTATCCTAACCGGCATATGGCTCTTATATGGAATCCTCCTTCCGGCACAAGAACTAGAGCAGAATGTGGAAGAACGCCTCCAGACATTCTTTAAGGAATACACCACCCATACGACCAACATCGGTACCTACAAGCTAGACAGTTTCCGCATTGACTTCCGGAAGAAGAAATTACTTGTCTATGCAAACGAGCGCTTTGCCTACCAGCCTCTACGGCCTGAAACCGTCGATGCCATTTACCGCCATCTGGGACAAATCCTACCAGGACCAGTAAACAACTTCGACCTCACCGTCTTTGCTGATGGGAAAAACATTGAAGAGCTTATCCCCAACCTCTACCGGAAAGGGAAGAAAGACAAGGCACGTACGTTCAGTCACTTGGAATACAAAGGTATACCTTGGGTAACCCGTACTTCACGCCCCTACGAAATCACCCGAGGACTGGAAGGAAATCACATTGCCCTTTGGCAAAGCCACGGGAAATATTACATCAATGACAAGAACAAATGGGGATGGCAACGCCCGAGGCTGTTCTGCACCACGGAAGACCAGTTCACCCAGTCGTTCATCCTGCCCTACCTCCTGCCCATGCTGGAGAATGCAGGAGCCAATGTATTCACTCCCCGCGAAAGGGACACACAAAAGCGGGAAGTCATCGTAGACAATGACGGTAGCCTAAGCAGAGATGGAGGACAAGGTTCCCTCTATCTGGACGTGAAAAGCCGGAAAGCACGTTGGGAACAGACCTCCCAACCCGGATTTGCCCAACGGAAACGAATCTATCAGGACAATGAAAACCCTTTCCTCACCGGTACGGCACGCTTTGCCAAAACTGAAAAGAAGAAAGACAAGGCTTTTGCCGAATGGGTGCCCGATATTCCGGAAACGGGAGAATATGCCGTATACGTATCTTATCAGACTCTGCCGGGCAGCGTAAGCGATGCCAAATACCTTGTATTCCACAACGGAGGCGTCACAGAATTCAAGGTGAACCAGCAAATAGGAGGCGGCACATGGGTGTACCTCGGCACATTCACTTTCGACAAAGGCCGGAATGACTATGGCATGGTGGTATTGAGCAACGAAAGCAAGGAGAAAGGCGTGGTCTGTGCCGATGCCGTCCGCTTTGGAGGAGGCATGGGCAACATTGCCCGCGGAGGACAAACCAGTGGCTTGCCCAGATACCTGGAAGGCGCACGCTACTCTGCCCAATGGGCAGGCATGCCTTACTCTGTTTATGGAGGCTACGAGGGGAAGAATGATATGAACGATGACATCAACGCACGTTCCCGTACGGTGAATTATCTTGCCGGGAAATCAGTATTCAACCCGGCAGAAGAAGGCTTGGGCATCCCCTTTGAAATGAGTATGGCCCTGCACAGCGATGCCGGTTTCAGCAAGGAAAATGAGATTATAGGCACTCTAGGCATTTATACCACCAACTTCAACAACGGCAGGCTGAATGCCGGTACAGACCGCCATGCCTCCCGCGACCTCTCGGACGTCCTACTGACGCAGTTGCAGCGTGACATCCGCTCCACCTTCAACGTAGACTGGACACGTCGCAGCCTATGGAACCGCAACTATAGTGAAACGCGCCTGCCCGCCGTTCCTTCCACCATCGTAGAACTGTTGTCTCACCAGAACTTCGCAGATATGCGTCTGGGGCATGACCCCAACTTCAAGTTCACCGTCGGACGTGCACTCTATAAAGCCATTCTGCAATATATATGCAACCAGCACGGGAAAGAGTACATGGTCCAGCCGCTTCCCGTCAGCCACTTTGCCATCCGCTTCGGTAAAAAGAAAAATACTTTAGAGCTCTCCTGGCAAGGCAAGGAAGACCCGTTGGAACCGACTGCCAAACCACGCGAATACATTGTATATACACGTATCGGACGTGGAGGATTTGACAATGGCGTACGTGTCAGTTCTCCGTTCCATACCGTAAAAATAGAACCGGGCATCGTCTATTCCTTCAAAGTAACCGCCGTGAATCGGGGCGGCGAAAGCTTCCCTTCGGAAATCCTTGCTGCCTATAAAGCCAAACGGGAAAAAGGACAGATACTTATCGTCAACGGATTCGACCGTATCAGTGGGCCGGCCGTCATAGACACTCCCGAGACTGTAGGTTTCGACCTATCGCAAGATCCCGGCGTTCCCTATCTCTATGACATCTCCCTCTGCGGTACCCAGCAGAACTTCAACCGGAAGGAAGCGGGAAAACGCCTGGGAGAGAGTAGAGAGGAATACGAAGGTATGAAAATTATCGGAAATACTTTCGATTACCCCTTTATACACGGCAAGGCCATACAAGCCGCCGGTAACTACAGCTTCGTCTCATGCAGCGATGAGGCTGTGGAAAAAGGCATCCTCTCTTTAGAGGACTATCCGATAGTAGACTATATCCTCGGGCTGGAAAAAGAAGACAATTCCAGCAATCCGGCACGCAATACATACTACAAGACATTCTCCTCATCCATGCAGCGCATATTGGCTTCGTATTGCCGGTCGGGAGGCAATCTCCTAGTCAGCGGCGCCTATGTGGGCAGCGACATGGACAATTCGCAGGGTAATAGGGATTTTATCCAGAATATTCTGAAGTACCGGTATGGAAATTCCTTGAAAACAGACGGGGATAAAATCGCTGTCCAAGGGCTGGGGCGTACTTTCACCCTTCCCCGACTGCCGAATGAGCAGGACTATCCGGTCACTTCCCCTGATTGCATCCTGCCCATGTCTCCCGCTTTTCCAGTCATGACCTATGCCACCGGCAACGCATCTGCCGCCGTGGCCTATCAAGGCAGCGATTACCGCACCTTCATCATGGGATTCCCTTTTGAAAGTATCAGGGAAGAAACGTCCAGAAATGCAATTATGGCCTCGATACTTCGCTTTCTCACCACAGATTAGGCAGAGCAACACAGAGAAAAACAGCAATCCCTATAAATAATCTGTAGAAATCTGTGTAATCTGTGGTGAAAAAACTATCTTTGCTTCTATTAATCATTAAACACTAAACATTAAACATCATGTACACCATACAAGCCAACCCCAGCGGAACCCGCAGCTTAGAAGTTTCAGAAGAAAACCTTGCCACCATTGAGAAGTACGGACTCTTCCGCCATCTCATCGACAGCAACGGCATTGTAGACGAAACAGTGCTCGACAAGTTGAAACTGAACATTCGCTCCCTCATCGCCGCACAAGAGGAAGATAGCAAAGACCTACTCGACCTCTGCATCGACGTTATCTATCACAACAACATGAAGGCCTTCGGACTGCAGCAACTCATTAAGCTCTATCTGCAATGGCTTTCCCAACAAGGCACTATAGAAATAGAAGAAGAATAAATGAAAACCATCGATACCTGCGGACAACAGCATTACAGCCCTCTAATCCCTGCCATAAAAGCCATGTGCAAGGCCGGGAAAGGCGAGAAGCTGGAAATCATCATGGACAACGCCACTGCCTTCAATGACATGAAAGAGTATCTTTCCGAGCAGCAGATAGGTTTCCGTGAGATTTACGACGGAGAACGAATGACATTACAGTTTACAATGTATTAATGAAAGAATATCGCCTTACAGACTGGCTTCCCACCACCAAGAAAGAAGTGGAACTGCGTGGTTGGGACGAATTAGATGTAATACTTTTCAGCGGTGATGCCTACGTGGACCATCCGTCTTTTGGAGCCGCCGTCATAGGTCGTATCCTCGAAGAGGAAGGACTACGCGTAGCCATTGTCCCCCAACCGAACTGGCGCGACGACTTACGCGACTTCAAGAAACTGGGACGCCCCCGTCTGTTTTTCGGCATCAGTCCCGGCTGCATGGATTCGATGGTCAATAAATACACTGCTAACAAACGCTTGCGCAGTGATGACGCATATACACCGGACGCACGTCCGGATATGCGCCCCGAATATCCTTCCATTGTATATACCCGGATATTGAAACAACTATTTCCCGATGTCCCCGTCATACTAGGTGGCATCGAGGCAAGTATGCGCCGTTTGACGCACTACGACTATTGGCAAGACCGTGTACGCCCCAGTATCCTCCTCGACAGCGGTGCCGATTCACTCATCTACGGCATGGGAGAGAAACCGGTGGTGGAACTTGCGAATAGGCTGAAATGCCAACAAATAATGGACACCAAAGGCTTCAAACAGCTCATTGCCGATATTCCGCAAATGGTCTATCTCGACAAGGAGGTAGCTGCAGAAGAAGGAGATATTACCCTCTTTTCCCACGAAGAATGTCTGAAGGATAAAAAGAAAGAAGCTGCCAACTTCCGTCATATCGAGGAGGAAAGCAACAAATATACAGCATCCCGCATGTTACAAAAGGTCGGCAAACAGACAGTGGTAGTCAATCCCCCCTATCCTCCCCTGACGGAGGCAGAGCTCGACCATTCTTTCGACTTGCCTTATACGCGCCTGCCCCACCCCAAGTACAAGGGAAAACGTATTCCGGCATACGACATGATAAAGTTCTCCGTCAACCTGCATCGCGGATGTTTCGGAGGGTGTGCCTTCTGCACCATCTCCGCGCATCAGGGCAAGTTCATCGTAAGCCGTAGCAAGGAAAGCGTTCTGAAAGAGGTGAAAGCTATCATGGAGCTGCCCGACTTTAAGGGTTACTTAAGTGACTTGGGAGGCCCGTCGGCCAATATGTACCGCATGAAGGGACGGGATGAGGCCGTCTGCAGGAAATGTAAGCGTCCGTCGTGCATCTACCCCAAGGTATGCCCCAATCTGAATACAGACCACCGTCCGCTGCTTGACATCTATCATGCCGTAGATGCCCTGCCCGGCATCAAGAAGTCGTTCATCGGCAGCGGTGTACGCTATGACCTGCTGCTGCACCAGAGCAAGGACCCGAACACTAACAAAAGTACGCAGGAATATACCCGCGAGCTCATTGCCCGCCATGTCAGCGGTCGCCTGAAGGTAGCACCGGAGCATACGTCAGACCGCGTGCTCAACATCATGCGCAAGCCTCCGTTCAGCCAGTTCGGTGAGTTCAAGAAGATATTCGACAGAATTAACCGTGAAGAAGGACTGCGCCAACAACTCATCCCTTATTTCATCAGCAGTCATCCCGGATGCAAGGAAGAGGATATGGCGGAGCTTGCCGTCATCACCAAGCGACTGGACTTCCATCTGGAGCAAGTGCAAGACTTTACCCCTACTCCCATGACCATTGCCACCGAAGCATGGTACACGGGCTTCCATCCTTATACGCTGGAACCGGTATTCAGTGCCAAAACGCAGCGCGAGAAACTGGCTCAACGCCAATTCTTCTTCTGGTACAAACCCGAAGAGCGCAGGAACATCATAAACGAACTGCGGCGGATAGGACGGACGGATTTGATAGACAAGCTATACGGGAAACGATAAAAATACGATATTTCCAAGAAACTCACAGCAACTGCATGAAACGATTCCTCCTCTGTCTATCCCTACTCTCCATCGGAGTGACAGGGATGCTGGCACAAAGCGAATGCCTACCGCAAAATTACAGCATCATCCTTGGTGGCGGTGTTTCCTTGCCCCATGTAGAAGGAAACCGCAACGACTTCTTCAGCAAGAACGGCAACCGGGTGGGATATGACCTCATGACAGAAGGCCGCTACTACATCACGCCCCTATTTGCCATGGGACTTCAATATGACTATCTGCGCATGGCCCGCCTGCCGGATAAGGCACATCTGCACTGCATACGCCCCAACATCACATACCGTCCCTTGTGGAGCAACGGTAATCAAGGACTGTTCCTATCATTCGGCATCGGGTATATGAACTATCAAGAACGGACATATAAACGCGGTGAACGGAACGGACACCTTTTCCATAAAGGATATTGTGGAATAACTTTCGCTGCAGGCTATGAGTTCCGCATCAGCTGTAAACTCTCGGGTATGATTCGCTGTGATTTCCTAACAGCAGACTGGTTTGCCAACCCCGATGCACGACTTTACAACACGGACGGCTATGATGACGGAGTAGATCATAGCTGGTTCAAAAACAACATCACTTTCTTCAATTTGGGATTCTCCTTGCAGTTCGGACGTTAGTGGCAGGAGTGGCAACAGTTACTCCTCCACCTGCATTGCCACTACCTCCTGCAACACACAGACAGCTTCTTCCACCGTCCTGACATCCTTCACCAGCATACTCCGTTTGTTGTTCTGCTCGCGCAGGTCGCAACGACGGGTATATTTCATCATGTAGGCAATGACCTTACCGAAAGCCTGGCTCTGATAGTACGGGCTGTCCGGATTGGAGACGAAGAACAGGGACATGCGCCCACCTTTCAGAAAGACTTTCTCCACGCCGAGGCGGGCAGCCAGGCGTCGCAAGGGAACGATGCGCAGCAGTTCTTCCGTTTCGGGAGGAATCGGGCCGAAGCGGTCTTCGAGGCGGGAACGGAAAGCATCCACATCCTTGTCGAGTGTCAATCCGTCCAACTCGCGATAGAGCAACATACGCTCGCTGCTGCCAGTCACGTAATCGGCAGGCAACAGAAGTTCAAGGTCGCTTTCCACCTGGCATTCGTCGACAAACTGTTCTCCACTGATGACGCCTCCGTCTGCTTTCAGTTCTTCGGCATAAAGGTCGGCAAACTCGTCGGTCTTCAGTTCATGCACAGCTTCGGAGAGAATCTTTTGATAAGTCTCGTAGCCCAAGTCAGCAATGAAACCGCTCTGTTCGGCACCGAGCATATTGCCTGCACCACGGATGTCAAGGTCTTGCATGGCAATGTGGATGCCACTGCCCAGGTCGGAGAAGTTTTCGATGGCTTGCAGACGCCGCTTTGCTTCGGGAGTAAGGGAGGACAAAGGTGGTGCCAGCAGGTAACAGAAAGCTTTTTTATTGCTCCGCCCCACACGTCCGCGCATCTGGTGCAAATCACTGAGGCCGAAGTTCTGCGCCTGGTTGATGATAATGGTATTGGCATTGGGTATGTCGATGCCACTTTCGATGATGGTAGTGGCAAGCAGCACATCGTAATCGTAATTGACGAAATCAAAGATTATCTTCTCCAGTTCGGCAGGCTCCATCTGTCCGTGTCCGATACAGACACGGCAATCGGGAATGTGCCGCTCTATCATGGTCTTCAACTCAAACAGATTGGAAATACGGTTATTCACGAAGAATACCTGCCCGTTACGGCTCATCTCGAAATTGACGGCGTCGGCAATGATTTCCTCGTTGAAGGTGTGCACTTCCGTCTGGATGGGATAGCGGTTAGGCGGCGGTGTCTGGATGACGCTCAAGTCGCGCGCACCCATCAGCGAAAACTGCAAGGTACGGGGAATGGGTGTAGCCGTCATGGTCAGCGTATCCACATTCACCTTCAATTGGCGAAGTTTCTCCTTGACGGAGACGCCGAACTTCTGCTCCTCATCAATAATCAACAAACCAAGGTCTTTGAACTTAACGTCTTTTCCCAGGATACGGTGGGTACCGATAAGAATATTCACTTCCCCTTCGGCAAGCCCTTTCACTACAGCCTTTGCCTGAGCAGCGGTGCGGGCACGACTCAGATACTCCACCCGGCAAGGCAAGCCTTTCAATCGCTCCTTGAAGGTCTGGAAATGCTGATAGGCAAGTACGGTAGTGGGCACCAGTACAGCCACTTGCTTATTGTCCGCCACAGCCTTGAAAGCGGCACGAACAGCCACCTCCGTCTTGCCGAAGCCCACGTCACCGCACACCAGGCGGTCCATCGGACGGGCACTCTCCATGTCGGCCTTCACGTCGGAAGTAGCCTTACTTTGGTCGGGGGTATCCTCATAGATGAAGGAGGCTTCCAACTCCCGTTGCAGGAAGCTGTCGGGACTGTATTGGAAACCCTTCTCCTCGCGGCGTTGCGAGTAGAGTTTTATCAAGTCGCGGGCAATATCCTTTATCTTCGTCTTGGTGCGGTCTTTCAGCTTCTCCCAGGCTCCGGTGCCGAGCTTGTTGAGGCGGGGCGCTTCACCCTCCTTTCCCTTGTACTTGGAAACCTTGTGCAGAGAGTGGATGGAGACAAACACCACATCTTCGTTCTGATAGACAATCTTCATCACCTCCTGCGTGGTGTCACCGTTGGGGATACGTACCAGTCCGGCAAAACGCCCCACACCGTGGTCGGTATGCACCACATAGTCGCCGGGGGTGAATTGGTTCAGCTCCTTCAGGCTCAAGGCCACCTTGCCGCTGCGTGCCTTGTCGCTCTTCAAGTTATACTTGTGAAAGCGGTCGAACAGCTGATGATCGGTAAAGATACAGATACGTAAAGTGTCGTCGGCAAAGCCTTCGTGCAGTGTCCGTTCTACGGCGGTAAAGGATATGTTGTCTCCACGGTCCTCAAAGATGGCACGGATGCGGTCGGTCTGTTTCAGGCTGTCGCTGCATATGTAGATGGTGTAGTGACGGGAGAGGTATTCGCGGAAACTCTCCGCCACCATGTCGAAGTTTTTATGGAAGATAGGCTGTACCGTAGTATGGAACGAGACGGTGGCATCCGGTGTTCCGGTGGGCTTGTTGCCAAACTCCATCCGGCGGAAATCGAGGGCGCGCAGGGTGAACTCGCCACCATCAATCAGCTTGCCTTCCAGCGTGATGGCTCCATTCTCCTCCGACTCACGGGCAGCGATGGCCTGTGGGGTGAGCGATTCGTCGTGCACGGTCTGGATGCGTTCGCGTAGCCAGAGGAAATCGCGCATGGCAAGCAAGCTGTCCGACGGAAGGAAATCGAGGAACGACACCATGCCGCCGCTTCCCCTTTTTTCCAGGCTATGGCTCAAGTCGGGAACTATCACGATGCTTTCTTTCCTCTCCTTCGAGAGCTGTGTTTCCACCTCGAAGGTACGGATGCTTTCCACCTCATCGCCGAAGAAGTCTATACGGAAGGGATATTCGGAAGAGAAGGAAAAGACGTCGATAATACTGCCACGAACGGCATACTGCCCCGGCTCGTAAACGTAATCCACATATTCGAAACCGTAGCTGCGCAATACGTCCGTCACAAAGTCCATATCCCCCCTCTCGCCTGCATGCAGTTTCAGTGTATTCTCCCCCAGTTCCTTACGAGAGACCACCTTTTCGGCCAGCGCATCCGGATAGGTCACCACGCAAAGCCCCTCTTCTCCTTTTTGCAGGCGACTCAGCACTTCTGTACGGAGTATTTCGTTTGCCGCATCCTTCTGCCCGTACTTGATGGCGCGGCGAAATGAAGAAGGAAAAAACAATACCTGCTCTGTCCCCAATATCTGCGTCAAATCATGATAGAAATAACCGGCTTCCTCCATATCGCCCAGAATGAAAACGAGCGGACAAGTAGCCCGCTGAACCAATACAGACGAAAACAAAGAAGCGGCAGAGGCATATAAACCTCCGCAATATAGGTGACGGACAGAGTTATCTTTCAGAAGCCTGCACACCCCCTCTACATTGGGATGGGAAGCATAAGATTGTTGCAGTTCAGTTATATTCATTGCTTTGCGCTTTTTCCCCCGGTATTGCCTCTCATAAGGTATCCTACCGAAATAAATTCGGTGCAAAAATACACAAATAATCTTTAGCTTTGACCTGTCGGCAACTATGTTCTCTGAAATAATCTTTCTGCTGTCAGCCTGCACATCCTTCACCTTTTTTCTGTATCGCCCTATTTATCGGGGAAGGCAATGAAACTTCTTTTCCTCCAATTATGAATAACACAGCCTGCACAATCCCTATTCAGGAGTTATGTTACACAAAGTTTATCCCCAGCCTGCGGACATGTATCCCAGGGGTTGGTCTGTCTATCCCAAGGCTTGGGATAGACAGACCAAGACTGAAGAGCACTTTTTCTCCCTATATCTACCCACTTTATCCTTTATACTTCGAAAGTTTTTCTTTAATAGTTTGAATGTTTTCTGTTAATGATTGAAACGGGAATAGCTAAAGATTGAGGCTAAAGTTCCAAGCATACGGTTCTTTGATTTAACCTGCATTCCTTATAGTCAGGAGTTAGAAGGAGCTACATTAGTGGCTCAATTTTAATAAAACACCAATGAAAACTTATCATTAAAAATTGAGCGGCCCACCGCATTACAAATCCGACCATAAGGAAAGCAACACCGAAAACGGCAAAGTTTCTGCTATAGCCGAATATCCCTATTAGCAGGCTGGCTACAGACTGGAACATCGTCACCATCAACAATAAGGAAACCGTATCATTCATTTCATGATTCATATCAGATTCACCACCATTCATGCTTTCCATCCTCCTGTGTAAATATACGCCTCCTGTCCTTTCGTCTTGTTCCTCAACAGAAGCAAGGCATTCCGAGGCACCCTGTCATAGTTCATTGTATACGAACTGTCACCATACTTCTCTCCCAGCGAAACCCAGCCCGCATCAAAATAGAACAATTCATACAGCTCCCCCTTGTTTATCCCATTATCATCATTGTAAGGAGCATATACTATCCTCTTTATTTTCCGGACGCGACCGAATGACAGTCCTACCCAACCACCAGAGGATACAGGCGCATCAAAGTAGGTCAACATATCATGGTCAAACACTTTATATTTGTCACGGCCATTGCCATACCAACTACCATCCGTACCGATTATCTCCCCCTCAACCAAGTTATCCTGCTCGTCATACAATTCCAGCTCTGCCAGAAAGACATTCGAGTCAGGAGCAGACAGGTATCTGAGTGCCGTTGCCTCCACAGGAGTATCAAATACAATCGAAACCGGAGCCAGTGTTTCCGGGAATTCATCTATCGTACATACATCGGTAAATCGCTCGGAGACATCAGCCATTATCTGAAAACGGCCTCCTACCGTCCGACTCCTTGACAATTCATAGACATGCTTCTTGTCGGGATATTTCCGCCTTAAAAAAACAGAAGTAAAGGAGTTGACATCAGGGGCCAATAACCTTGTATCACCGTTCTCCTCCACAATAAAGGGATTCGATGCCGGGTACGTCTTGCCCCGATGGTAATAAGTGGCCAGGTAAGCATTACCCTTTGCGACCTTCTTGAATTCAACTTTTCCATTCTTGATACGGCCCCAGTCTATGGGAATCCATCCCTTATTATTGAACACAGACAAATAAGCATACTCCTTCTTTTCAGGAGGCGAGAACGACAAGTTTACCGTTGCCGCCACCGGAGTGAAATAGAGCTCGGAGACATCTTTCAAATGCTTGTCCTCAAACAGTGGGGGAATCTCCTCCTGCGGCAAAAGGCTTGCCAATGTGCCCTCTTGTTCGCTATACATCCTTCTGTATACCTTTGCCAGCCCGTCACGCTTCCGCATATCCGCAAGGTGTTCACCCAAAGGTACTTTGTCGTAAAAAAGAAACGGAAGCTGATAACCTTTGCCGATCAGTGTACACCAGCTGTGGCCCAAACTCCTTTTTCCCCATTGGGGAGTGAAATCAATGGCAACAGGAATGCCAAGGCTTCTTAACGAATAGACAGTCAACGCCTGTAACTCCTTGCAGTTTCCCAAGCCAATCGTAGAATAAAGCAGTGACGATGGAGAAAGCTCCGGTACAATCGTCGTATAAAAGAAATCCCTTTCCGCATATTTGCGGAGATAATAACTGCAAATGCAGGAATCGGCCATAGCGGTCCTTGCAAACGAGTCAAGAGCGACCTTCATGCTGTTCCTATAGTCTGTCATCCACTCTTCCAGTCTTTCATGCCCTATCCTATGCGGCAGTACATATTCGCAAAAATCCGAAAAATCCAGTTCCTTCGTCCAAGGATAACGCAGCGACTCGAAGCTCATGTCAATGTGTCTTATCAACTGCCCGGCAGTAAGATGTCTCAAATCACATTTTATCACCGAACCGCTTTGAAGTATCTTTCTGTTCAAGCACCGGCTTATACTGTCAACATCCCGCATAAAATCCTCCTGCACGGGAGTCCCGTTTATATTGCTCAGAGAATCTATCACACGCACGTACTCATCCCCATACACATAATCCAAGGAATAGCAGTCCATCATATTCCTTATCAAATAAACCGCCGCCTTATATTTCTGGCGGTCAGGACTGTCCAAAGAGTAGTGCTTCAACACCTTTTCCAGCTCGGACCTGTTCTCTTCAGCAGCCACAAGAGCCCGTTCCAATTTCAAATCAGAAAAGCAGGAGGAACAGGCAAGCAAGACCGCAACAAGCCCTGAAATCACGTTGAAGCCTCCATTCCTAAAATATTTCCGCAATATAAATCCCGCCATCATTTTTAATCTATTTCATCAAGAAACTGTTTCATCCTCCCCCTCACCTTAATGGAAAATGTATTCTCCACTTTTACCCGTTGCGCCAGAATATGCAAAGCCATCTTTCGGGCATTCACAGTATCTTGTTGCAACAGATACAGATTCCACAGTTTATAGTTGGGGCGTATACGTGTAGGAATCATTTCTGCAGCAACTTTATAAGACTCCTCGGCCTGCCCATAGCTTTTCCGTTCCAGATATATATCACCGCGCATACAATATGTTTCGCAAGAAAGCGGCAGCTTTTGTAACAAATCCACCTGCTCCACATTCCTAACCTTCCTGCCAAGCACGTCAATCAACAATGTTGAACTTTCACAGAAAAACAACATTACATGGCCACACACCGCCAATAACCCCATAAGAGGAACAACAGCAATTCCACAAAAAATTCTGTTTACACCCAGAACAGACACAGTTTTGCCACGACACAATCCTGTGAACAATGCAAAGTTCATCATAAGTGGCACCACATTGACCGGATATGAAAACATGGCGAATATCAGCCAAGCAGCCAATACGGCCTTCAATGTCCTTTCATCAGAAAAGACAAACGGTGACACCGCCACCAGCAGGAACAAAACAAGCCCGCACATTCCGGTTTCCACTGCAATATGCAACAGTTCATTATAGGGATAAGTCACGTTGTCGGCTACATTCAGAAAATCGGATTGAGGATGATTTCTGAAATAATCCGCCTGATAGAACATGTATTTCTTTTCAAACGCCCCTACACCGTGTCCCAATAAGGGCTTGTCCATCACCATATCCGATGAGACCCGCCATATCAGCAACCTGGCATTGGCCGACAACGGGCGATAGGCAAACAACAGGATACAAACAAATGCAACAGCCGCCACCGACAGACACACACACCACGCACGTCCACGCCATCCGAAAAATTTCATCTTCCCCCCATAAGCCATCAGCAATCCTGCCGCAACTGCCAGCAAACCGGCGCGTGAATCAGCCCAATAAAATGCAGTTCCCATAACACCTATCGAAGCTACTTTCAAGACAGTTCTCGTACTCCAATGCCGAAAAGAGGACGCATACAATAAAACGGCAACAACCAATCCCACAGCAAGATACCCGCCCAGCGGTCCCGGATTGTTGAAAGTGCCCGTCACATCAAACAGAGGATGGAGACTCGACAAACAACCCACTTTTTGCAAAAGGGCCACAACCGCTTGTAATGATGCAGATAATATCAACGCTGAAAAAAGCGTTTCTTTATGATTCACCGTTCGCGCCAAAATATAAACCACTGCAAACAGAAACCATCTGAATATTGAAAGCTCCGCAACATCTTCCCTTTGCAGTAGCCATCGCAGGAAGATATAGCTTATAAACAGAGCAACGGCTATGTCACAAGCTGTCAGACGGACTTCTTTTATCTTTCTGCCAGTCTTCAAAAACAATAGCAGTCGGAAGAAAAGCGTCAGCAGGCAAATAATCAAGAGTGGGAACAATGGCATATCATTTTGGAATACGCCCGTCATCACCAAGCTGCACAACGGTGCTGCAATTATTGCCCCACCCAATAAAAGTTCTTTACTAAGATAGAGCTTTTTCATTGCGTTGGAATATACAGATTTTATTTATCATTAGAACTTAGGGACACGCCGTTTTACAGGATATATTTTCACAGAATCATTCATAGACTCATTCCGGTCTATAAAATATATTTTATCATGAGACATTATATATTTATATTTAGACTCGGCATTGGTCTTACCTTCTACCAAATCCCAATCTACAAGATTGGCAGAGTTTAAAAAGTCTTTGGACTTAACCTGAAATGGATTGTCAACGTTGTCCTTCAAATTTTCATATATAAAATCATAAAAATACAATTGTTTACGAGTATCTTTAGCACGTTCAAATATACTAAATATGTGAACAGCATCTCTATCCCAATCTCTAATCTCAAAAACTTGTTTACTCACACCTTTAATATCTAATTTTGTAGAAGTGAAAATCACATAAGCACTTGATTGAGAATATACATATAATATATTATACAGTACAAATAAATGCAAGAAAATTATTTTTTTCATAATCGCTATTGTTACAAATTGTTCTTTATTAAATACTCATTAATTTTTTCTTTCTCTGATTGTGTCAAATTTTCAAATGCATCAGAACTCGTAGCTCCTCCCCCCATTTTCCATACTTATAAAAGTCCTCACTCTGACCGGGGAAAGCACTTTGTAAACGTTCTTCCATCTTGTCCACATGACTGCCTATATATTCATGGTGCCCGTCATTTATCTTCCCCAATCCATCACCTCAGATGAATTATTGATATGAATAATCAACCGTTAGATAAATTATAAGCCATTAACCAGCTTCTGTTACATTAATACTTAGGAACACGCCGTTTTACAGGATATATTTTCACAGAATCATTCGTTGACTCATTCCGGTCTATAAAATATATTTTATCATGAGACATTATATATTTATATTTAGACTCGGCATTGGTCTTACCTTCTACCAAATCCCAATCTACAAGATTGACAGAGTTTAAAAAGTCTTTGGACTTAACCTGAAATGGATTGTCAACGTTGTCCTTATGGTTTTTATATATAAAATCATAAAAATACAATTGTTTACGAGTATCTTTAGCACGTTCAAATATACTAAATAGATGCCCTGCATCCCTATCCCAATCCTGAACATCAAAAATAAGATTATTAACACCTTTATCATCCGAGTTCGTAGAAGTGAAAATCACATAGACAGCAGATTGGGAATACGTACACAGCACAGTACATAGTGTAAATAGATGTAATAGGATAAGTTTCTTCATAAGCGTTATTTTTTAGCTAACAACATGTCTACTTGGTGGTTACAAACCAACAGACATTGACTTTATCAATGAGAGTTCGTTTATGCCCTCAGCATATTTACAAAGTACCTTATATGGCAGAAATACAAT
This sequence comes from Bacteroides sp. A1C1, assembly GCF_004328515.1. Taxonomy (NCBI): domain Bacteria; kingdom Pseudomonadati; phylum Bacteroidota; class Bacteroidia; order Bacteroidales; family Bacteroidaceae; genus Bacteroides; species Bacteroides sp. A1C1. The sequence continues at coordinate 3,701,354 of NZ_CP036491.1, read as the reverse complement.
ATACTAAAGATAAAAGCCGGCTAAAAGCCATATTATGAATAAGCGACCGTTAGATAAATAAATTATAAGCTATCAACCGGCTTCTACAACATTAATACTTAGGAACCCATCGTTTTACAGGATATATTTTCACAGAATCATTCGTAGACTCATTCCGGTCTATAAAATATATTTTATCATGAGACATTATATATTTAAATTTAGACTCGACATTGGTCTTACCTTCTACCAAATCCCAATCTACAAGATTGACAGAGTTTAAAAAGTCTTTGGACTTAACTTGGAATGGATTATCAACGTTGTCCTTCCGATTATCATACTCAAATCTATAAAAATACAATTTTTTACGAGTATTTTTCGCAAGTTCAAATATAGTGAAAATATGAACTACACCTCCGCCCAAATTATGAATATTAAAAACGGAATGCTCTACACCTTTGGTATCTGATTCTATAGGAGTAAAAATCACATAGACAGCAGATTGAGAATACGCACACAGTACAGTACACAGTGTAAATAAATATAACAAGATAAACTTTTTCATAAGCATTATTATAAATTATTATTTGTCAAATATTCGATAATTTTATCTCTCTCCGATTTCGTCAATTTCAGAAACGCATCAGAACTCGTAGCCCCTCCTCCCCATTTTCCATACTTATAGAAGTCCTCACTCTGACCGGGGAAAGCACTTCGTAAACGTTCTTCCATCTTTCCACATGGCTGCCCATATATTCATGGTGCCCGTCATTTATCTTCCCCCAATCCGTTGGCTCGGACGAATTGTTGATTGCTGACAACAATTCAGGCTCTTTAAGTGCAAATTCATTGCTGCTGCCAGCGGTTCTGGATTTCTCAAGCAATTCGAGATGTGTATATTCATGCTCCATCACGATCATCAGTTGCAATTCCGTAAGCGAACTGTTGAAAGTCAGAGTCAAAGGTACATTCTTATATAATATTTCAGAAATGGTTGCCTTGTCTGAAACGCCCTCAGCCAGATTGCCGTCACCGGTCTTGCCCTCTTTCATTCTCACCACTTTCTTGATATTATCTATCAAACCTGCAAATGTGACATCAAGCTTTTTCTTTATAGCCTGAGCCTTTTGAGATAAGACCGGCTGAACATCTCCTCCATCTGGATCTGGAGGGGTAGGCCGGCAACTACCGTTGCAATTAGGATCACCGCAATTAGGACAACGATAATTGTCCGTACCGTCTTCAACCCATATCTGATAACAATACTCCTCCCAACGATACTCAAAATGACATTCTACATGAGTCTCTACAATACCTTCAGCCGTAGGATAACCCGTATGATAACAAATCTCATATTCCACCAAATGAGGGTCACAGCGGGTCACATAACCACGAGGACGGACCGAGCCGCGGTTGTCTCTCAGAGAATCCAGCTCTTCTCTGCTTGGCTCAGGTATAGCAGAAATTTTTCCCACAATCCGCCCATGATGATAAATATCCCCCCACATCATTTCACCTTGCAGACTGTAATGACGGATAGAGCCGGAGAAAGATGCCAGATCATCCAATCGCAACGAGGCCATGTCATTACTTTCCTCCATGACATAAGAATAATTACCGGTTAAATGGATTATGCTGTAAAGATACTCATTTTCATGTTTCTTTTCTATAAACAAGCGAATATCCGTATTGGCAAACTTCTCATCTTCGGGAATTTCCTCATCAAATTGCTTTCTTGCAAAAATCTTGCCTAAAGGCAGATTGAAAGGGACAACAACATAAGCGCCCTCTGCATCGGAAAAACTGACAGCCTCATTCCAAAGAGGCGTAATGACAATGTCATCATCCAAAGAACGCGTGACAGCACCCGCACCAAACGGAACGATGTCCAAAGCGTCCGCTTCACGTTCAAATGCCGTACGGGCTTCCGATACCGTCAGCTTCATCTCTGGAGGACGGAATCCCTCCGAGAAATCATGAGTACACGATGCTATCGCCAACCCCACAAAGAGTACAGAGAGCATCTTCTGTTTCAGTGTTTTCATAGGCATTATTGTTTCAATTAATTAATAAAAATGGCATCTAACGGTCAACCTATTTCCATTTCTTTACTCCTTTCATATTTTCCGGTGTGGCCTCTGTCAAGCTCAGGGCAAATCCACCGCTGCGCGCCAGCTTCACATTCATCTTGCTCTTGTTCGTCACAATACCTTTCCTAATCCGGTAAGCTGTAGCATTCTTTTCAAAATCAGCATCTTCGGCATCGGCATAAAGCGTAGCTACGTATTGCCTGCCCGGTTCCAGAAAGTCAAGAACAAAAGCTGAAGTACGTGCGTGCTCATCGGTAATGCCTCCCACAAACCAGTTCTCCGTACCCTTGGCTTTACGGGCCACGGTGATATAGTCTCCCGGCTCCGCTTCGAGATACTTGCTCTCATCCCAGTCTACCGCCACGTCCTTGATGAACTGGAAAGCGTCCAAATGAGATTCATAATTCTCCGGCAAATCGGCAGCCATCTGCAACGGACTGTAGAGGGTGACGTATAATGCCAGTTGCTTTGCCAGCGTGGAATGAATCTGCCCGTGATTGTCATGATTCATAAAATTCAGGTAAATGTCAAAGATGCCCGGGGTATAATCCATCGGACCACCAATCAGACGGGTGAAAGGAAGCACGGTGGTATGGAAGGGCTTATTGCCGTCGTAAGGCTCAAATTCCGTACCACGGGCCGATTCATTGCCAATCAGGTTGGGATAGGTACGGCACAAACCGGTAGGACGTACTGCTTCGTGCGCATTCACACAAATCTTATATTCGGCAGCTTTTTGTATGGCATAGAGGTAGTGGTTGTTCATCCATTGTCCGCAGTGATGTTCTCCACGGGGGATTATATCGCCTACATAGCCACTCTTTACAGAGTTATAGCCATTATCCGCCATGAACTGATAGGCCTTGTCCAGATGGCGTTCATAATTGCGTACCGAAGCCGAAGACTCATGATGCATCATCAGCCTGACCCCTCTGCTGTGTGCATAAGCATTCAGCATCTTCACGTCAAAGTCGGGATAGGCCGTCACAAAGTCGAACACGAAGTCACGAGAGCTCCCTCCCCAACTTTCCCATCCTTCGTTCCAGCCTTCCACCAATACTTGGTCGAAACCATGTTCGGCGGCAAAGTCTATATAGCGTCTCACTCTTTCATTAGTGGCGCCATGCCGGCCGTTCGGTTTGATTTTAGTATAGTCGTTTTCTCCAAAACGCATGGCAATCAGTTCATCCGTATAGCTCCATGACTTCTGGCCGGTAATCATCTCCCACCACACGCCTACATACTTCACCGGCTTAATCCATGAGACGTCTTCATATGCACAAGGATCGTTCAGATTCAGGGTAAGCTTGGAGGCCAAAATATCACGGGCATCATCGCTCACCATGACAGTACGCCACGGGGTTTTGCAGGGAGCCTGCATATAGGCCTTATTTCCCAAAACATCCGGCGTCAACCACGATTCAAAAACGAGTTTTTTGTCATCCAGGTTGAGATGCATACAGGAATAGTCCACCAAAGCCGCTTCATGCAGATTGATGTACAGACCATCGTCCGTCCTCATCTGCAAGGAGGTCTGCACACCCGTAGGCGAGAAAACAAACTGGGAGGCATTCACCGTCACCGCCTTATCCATCAAGCCGCGGATTTCGGACAAACGGGACTCAGTATAGTCGTACTCCTGAGTGTCATAGTCACCGGGAATCCAGAAAGCGGTATGGTCCCCTGTCATAGCAAACTGGGTATGCTCCTCTTTGACCGTAAAACAGTGCAGACCTCTTTGCAAAGGGAACTCATAACGGAATCCCAAACCGTCATCATAAAGGCGGAAACGGATGACGATATGACGGTCCTGTTCCTTCTGTTCCAACCTCACAGCCAGCTCGTTGTAATGATTCCGTATTTGTGCCACTTCGCCCCACACGGGTTTCCAGGTTTCATCAAATGTTGAGGTCTTGGCCTCCACAAGTGTAAAACCATCCATCAGGCCCGGATCGTCCTGCAATTCCAACCCCAGCTTCGATGGATTCACCACGGCTTTGTTCTTATAAGACAATCGATACACAGGCTCACCGGAAGAGTTCACCACAAAATCAAGCCGGAGGTTTCCATCCGGTGAGGTAATTCCTTCAGCCATTGCAGCTTTTCCCGCCATAACCAAAAGCAGAAAAAAAATCCATTTCACAGTTACATCATGCATGTTTCTCATATTATTTCAAATCAAATATTATTATTCCAAGTTCCAAAACAACAAATAACAAAACTATCGGGCCATTATAGAAATTGTATCCACTATCCCGCCACTCATATCCCTTATCTCAATATCCAGCCTATCCCTCTTTATGACACCTTTTAAAACTGTATTGGAGGAATTGTCTATTACCGGAAAATGCACTTTGTCCGTGGGCTTGTTATTAAAATATTCATGCAAATGCCCACACAGCATCACGTCAGCTCCAGCCTCGTTCAGTATCGGAACGAACTTGTCCAAGACCTCGGCCTGCCCGTGCCAGATGTCAGTTTCAGGCAAAGGAGGCATATGGGCGATCACTATCCTGAAAGACGCATCCTGGAATTCTCTGGATTTAACGGCTTCTGCAAGCCACTCCGCCTGTTGTGTACGGTAATTGTCATAGTCGGTGATACCATGATATTCAATATCAGAGTCAGGCTTGTCCTCACCGGTATCCAAGAAAATGAAGCAAGCAGGTCCCTGCCGTATCAAAAAATACAGATGGGGTTCCTTCGGAGAGAAAAAACGATGAAAGGAAGTGGCAAATGAGCCACGTGTCTCATGGTTTCCACGGGCATAATACAACGGTTTGCAGGTAGCGAACATATCTATGGAGATGTCCATGAAGCCTTTAAACAACTCCTCCTCATCCAGTAGGTTATTGAGCATGTCACCGTTATAGATGACCATGTCTGTTTTCTTGAAGTCCGCAGCGGCCAGCAATTTAGGTATATAGTCCGTATTGCCATGAATATCATTCAGCATGACAAAAGAGGCCACGGACTTGCTACTGTCATTGGTGGTAAATTTCAATCCTCGGCGGTCATAGATACTCGGAGCCGTAGCATTGCCATATATGACCTCCTCCCCCCTGCGGGAAAGCACCTCCCTGGCATAGACACGGTAACGGTAGCTAGTACCGGGAGCAAGGCCCGTGGCACGTACCGCATGCAATTCCGAAACATTCTTCACGCCATTGACCGTATCAAAAAACTTGATACGCTCAGTACGGTAATAACTCGTACCATCATCCGGAGCAATCTCCACCCAACCTATAGAAGGCTTATCCGAAAGCCAGACTATTGTCACTTCCGTTTCCTTTAGGTTCTGGAGATAAGGGCCGTGCTTGATCTTGATCTGCTCCTGGGCAAAGCCGGAAACAGACATGAGTATACACATTACACTGAAAAGTAGTTTTACCATGACAAATTATTATTTTTTGTTTTTAGGGGAAAGTCTTACCAAGACAACACCGTGCGCAGGGACTTTGAAACTCAGATTGTCGTTGGAGGTGCCAAGATGCCTATTCCCGTCCCAAATATCATAAACATCATACTCCAATTCCCAAAACCGGATATCCGCAAAGTGGAGATGGGATTTGTCTTTCCCAAACTGATACTCGAATGTCCACGGCTGTTCGTCACGATTGAAGAAGCATACAGCGGCTTCCCCGTCAGACAACTGCTTAACCCATATCTCATGCTGTTCTATTTTCATGTAACGACGACCCTGTATGCCCAGCTTGTCCTGATTTATAGCAATCACATCCTTATTCGTCAGAATGGACAGCGTCTCCCTGTCCATAGTCCTCAGGTCATTTCCCGCCAACAGCGGTGCGGCCAGCATACACCACATGGTAAAATGTGAACGGTTCTCCTCAGCAGTCAGCACTCCGTTGCCGACTTGCAGCATGTCCGGGTCATTCCAATGCCCAGGACCAGCATAAGGCCACAAATCCGCATTCTTATCGATGATATCCACAACACTGCATCCGCCCCAATGTACTGTACCTTTAAAGGCATTGATAATATCCCCCGTAGTCCTCCACAAGTGGCCGATACCTTTGGCCCATGTCCACGGCTTGCTGCTCCCCCACTCACAGATAGAGAACACCACCGGACGACCGCTAGCCTTCAAGGCATCACGCATGGTACGGTAAGCTCCCTGAGGACTCTGCCCCTCATCAAAGCACCAGTCATACTTCAAAAAATCCACACCCCATTCCGCATAAGTGCGAGCATCCTGGAACTGATATCCACGACTCCCCGGACGCCCGGCACAAGTCAGTGAACCAGCGCAGGAATAAATGCCGAACTTCAATCCCTTGGAATGTATATAGTCTGCCAAAGCTTTTATACCGGAAGGGAAACGCACCGAATCAACCACAATATTCCCATCCGCATCACGTCCCACCTGCCAGCAATCATCCACATTCACATAAGTATAACCCGCATCCCGCATCCCGTTTGCCACAATCAGGTCGGCCATCTCGCGTATCTGCCGTTCGTTCACATCACAACTGAAACAGTTCCAGCTGTTCCATCCCATGGGAGGGGTCAGCGCCAATGAGTCAGCTCCATCAGCATGGGCAACAAGAAAACTACACACTACAATCACAAAACACAAAATCCGTCCTTTCATAATACTCGTTTTTTATTATTATACATTTATTATTCATATATTCATAATTATACCAAGACTTATCGGTAGACACTCATGCCCCCAAACAGTGATCGCCCTTAAAAGGACTGATAAAAGTAATCAGGACCAGTGTACTCTCCTTGTATCGTCACCTCAGGAAGCTGATACACCTTCATCCCGTTGACAGTCTTATTGTTCACTTCGTACAAATATCGGCAGCCTTAGCCCTGACCATAGACCTCCATAAAAGCCGGGGGACTGATGGATAAGTGTCCTCCTTCAGCCGGATCTTATAGTGTTGTGCCTTTTTCCAGAAAGGGGTAATTATGAATCCCCTCATATCAGGGAAATCGTGGGTTATGCAGAAATTGCCCTATCTATCTTTAGCGATGGCCACTAATAACTTATGCCCATTCAGGTTGCCATAAGGAATTCCCAGACAACGCCGGATGCAGAAAAGCCCTGCTCTTTGTCGGAGAGCCCAACACTGACATCTGAAAAAGAGAGGCATGCTGACGGACAAAGACAAGGCGTTCCGTCAAAGCTTCTTCACCGCATTGAATGCAGTGAAGTGTACAATCACCTCCGGCATTTCCCTCTTGGAAATGAGACCTCAGTTCCATCGTAGAGATATGACTACGATGTACGACCTGCCCACATACGTGGGGCAACAATACCAACTTCTCTTCCAGCATGCAGACAGAAAGGGACACACATCCTATAGTATATCAAAGAATCATCCTAAGTGACAGACAAGGCAACCCGATCGGATACAGCTAGCAGCAATTTAAAGCGCTTTTCCTGGTCTGAACTGTCAGACGCAACCGTATAGTGAATTGCCATCTGTTGCAGATAATAAAAAGTAGCCAATGCCCTCATGCTCGCTTTGAAAAGTGGCCAGTATATCACCTGCCAAATTTGTTCTTCCGACACAGACTTTATTATTAGAATCCTTGGTACAGACCATATACTCTACGCTTTTCTTGGAGTATGGTTCTCCATCACGACGTAACAAAGTAGCATGAGGTACCTATTTTCCTTCTCCTTCTCATACCTCACCTTCAACATAAGCAAGGATTCCGTATCCTTATAGACAGCAAACTGTCGCGTATAAAAAAGGATTCATCTGCATTGCGCATAAGATTGGTGTAAGCACGAAGCCTATACCGCCCCTTCTGGAATATCTTCCTCCAAGAAAAAAATTACGGAATATACTCTTCTCCTCCATTATCTTCTTACGGAGCAGCACTTTATTTCTGTCACTGATCAATTCCACATACAGAAAACGGCTCCGGACATCCTGTTCCTATGCGTCCGCGCATCAACCAGATACCCCTTCATCCAAATGGTATCACCCACCAGATAAAAAGGCTTGTCCATATGAACATAAACCTTTTCTTGCCTCAATGAATCCATCCCCCCATTATCACCATAAAAAAAGGAGGAGATAGAAAAGCTAAAAGTATAATCAAAATTTTCTTCATAGTATACGAATTAATTAAAGGTTTATGACAAGCCCTACCGTAAAGACGACACATCAATCACCAGCTGGCTGTTATCCGTAATATAAGTGTTAGTGAACTTCGCCTTGTCATTCAAGCGGACCTTAAATTCAGTGGTTGCATTGCCTAATATGGTAACTGACTTATTATCCAACAGGATTTCAAAGTTCAGTGTAGATTTATTCATGACTTTCACCAGCGCCTGGTTATCATGCGTATTCTTCACCTCATATGTCAGACAGGCCTTTACCAAGGCCGTCAGATTCTTCTCAGAACCAATCAGAATATCTCCAAACTTCACAACAGAACGTCCGGCAAACAATGCCTCCTTTACCCCTTCCTCCGAACGCTCCTTGGCAAAAACAACTGTCATAGGACCGCTTTGTATATCCGTACGATACGTCTGCCTATAGACGCCATGTATATCAGTGTTTCCCATATATGTCAAACCGTAATCCTTACAGTAATTAAAAGCCTTTGGGTAGTACTCGAAGCCATTTACCAGTTCAATCCCATGAATTTTCTTCTGCCTGATAAGCTCTTCATGTACCTTATAGATAGTGCTTGTGTCATTGGGCCAGCCCGGATGATTCCACATGATAAAGGCTCCTTGGGCCAGAGCATTGTCTATTGCAGTCAAAGGGTCATCCACATCCAGCGCATTGGCATCGCTCAAGAAAAGGGCATTGATGTGCCCTATCGGTTTGGAGCGGGTGATTTCCGCTCCTTGAATAACTATAACCTTAGAACTTGCCTCAATAGTCTTGGCCCTTCTATAAGATTCGTTGTGGTCGGCTTTGATGTAACTGTTCGGACGATATTCAATATGATCCGTGATAGCTATGACATCCAACCCACGAATCGCCCCTTCCCATACGCGGTTTTCCGGTTTCAAATCCCCGTCGGAAAAAATAGTATGTACATGAAAATCACATTTCAGAGCCTTATAGCCGTCCACATCAGGTATATATATGTACTCTCCGGAATATGGCTGCTGTGCCTCCGGAACTTTCACCACATCCAGTCCCTGCAGTTGCGCAGGGACCTGGAAAGTAAAAGTCAGCAAAAAAGCGATGGATAAATATAATTTCTTCATTCTTCTCCAAATTTGACAGAATTCATTTTATTGGGGTTATTTTTACGAAAGTGACACCATGATAAGGCACTTTAGTCTGGAAACTGCCGTCCACTTCTCCCAAGTCCTTCTGCCTCCATAAATCACGGACCATCGCCTTCCCCTCAATACCTAGCAGGTTCAAATCAAAGTCGAATTCATAGTCACGCATCTGCATGGATTCAGCATCATCTTGATCCCAAAGAATAAAATAAGGATCCACATGGAAGAACCCTACCGCATAAGAACCGTCATACAATTTCTTAGACCAGATCTGTCCGTTCTTGACAAGCATCTTTCTAGCCGGAGCCACCATCGGATCCTGACTGACCGCTATCACTTCATTGTTTGTCAGAAGATTCAGTGTGAAGTCATCCATATTTGCCATATCACAACCGATCAACAAAGGGGCAGAAAGAATGCACCACAAAGAGATGTGGGAATATTGCTCATCAGCTGTCAAGTAAGAATCATGCACCTTGCTTCCCCAGCCTTGCCCCAATTTGCCAACCACCAGCATGTCCGGATCATTGTTTCTACCTGGTGCCGTGGCATCTGCACACACATCCTGGAAGGTCCCAATCGCAGTCACCACATTCCATTCGTCAGTAATATCCCGTGTAGTACGCCACTGATTACCTCCTGCTTCAGCCGCCCAATTCCAGACATTGGGAGCGCCATAACCTACACAAAATACAATATCACGTTTTACCTTATCCAAAGCATTTCGCATAACGATATAAGGTTCCTGAATGGTCTCTTCTTTCGAATCCTTTTCAATATCCAGATAACCGCAATAGTCATACTTCAAGTAATCCACTCCCCAGCGTTCCCAAGTCCTGGCATCAATTTCCTCATGCTGATAACTGCCTACATGACCACCGCATGTGGTAGCACCCGGAGAAGAATAAATACCGAATTTCAGTCCTAATCCGTGGATATAATCGGTCAGAGCCTTGAAATCCGGGAATTTGTCATTAGAAAGGATTTCACCGCCTTTGGTACGTTCCGGTGCTTCCCATCCGTCATCAATGTTTATATATTCCCAACCGTACGCGTGCAATTTCTCACTCATCATGCGGGCAGCATCCCTCACTTTTTGGTCATCCACGGAAAGTCCCCAGCAATTCCAACTGTTCCATCCCATCGAAGGGGTCAAGGCTATCTCACCGCCCACCTTGACCGTCACTTCCTTTTCGGCAGTTCCCTTGCTGTTGGTTGCCTTCAGTAAAACATTATAATCACCTTCCTTCATTGCCTTACCCGTAAAACGGCCTGTCTTCTCGTCCAGTCTGACTCCTTCCGGAAGCCCCTTTGCCTCAAAGATCATCGGACGGTCACCTGTAGCCATTATGGACCACAAGAAAGGACTGCCCGGACGTACACCAAAAACCAGCGGGTTATTGATAACCGGAACCTCAGGAGCCGGCGGAGTCAAAATATACTTTTCTTTAGCGATGGGTTTTGCCCAAGCACGAACAGGCTTCACATCACCGCGAGTTTCTATCTTAACATTCAGCCAGTCCGCATGGTCATACATGATACCATCACCACACTCCTCTACAAGAAGCAAGACTTTATCGACCCCCTTCAGACTCACATTGAATTCTTTAACGGGATCCCCTTTCTTCATGACCCCACTTTTCCAAAGTTCCTTTTGATCACCGACTATTTTAAATTGAAGCTTGCCGGCAAACCTATTGTTATCGTCGGCACCAGCAAGTCCGGAAATAGACACAGCCTCACTCTTCAAGTCATACAGTATACGACTGATAGAATGTGCCCCCAAACCGCGCTCATAAACGATACCATTGACTGTCAATGGTGTAAGCACGACCGAACGGTTTATCTCAACAGTTCCCCAATCCTGCACATAGCATGAGTCTTGGCCAAGTTCATCCAGCCACACCTCTTTGACCGGAGCAGTATTACAAGACTGCAGGGCATATCCTCCTATGGCTAAAACAGCCCACACAGCCATACATCCTTTCAAATTCATATTGTTTATCAGATTTAGTAAATAGTATTACAAAACAAATTATATCAAAATATAAATGAGGACAGCAATATATATTACCTAATTACCGTCCTCACTACAAAATACAGATCAATCCCCTTTTTTGCAAATACGAATATTATCGAAAGCAAAATTGCGGGCTATTTCAGGATCTATTTTCAGAAGCATATTAAAATTAGTGTATGAACCCGGATAATAGTCTGGATAATCCACAGATTGGAATACATTCCACGGTAATGTAATGGTCTCCCACCGATTAAAGTTCTGGACATTGAAATCTGTTGCAATCCAATCACAAGGAGCTGCCGCCCAATAATGATAAATACTGAAACTTATTTTATCCTTGATGAACTGATTGGATGTACGGAACTCACATTTCACCACATAATCCTTGCATGACTCAAGTCCCAGCATATCCTCCGTATATTCAATGCCACCCCTTTCTGCAATATACCACCACCAAGGATCTACATATACAGAATTTTCATCAATTCTCAAAAAATTTCCGCTCAAACGCTGCGGATCCTTCTCATCGGTCACAACATTGGCTACATCGCTTGGCAACAGTTCATCAAAATCCATGATCATGAATTCACGGTCATAATAACGTCCCGGACAGACCGCCTCTACATTGTGCTTCAATCCCTTGACCTTGACACGGATATTCTTGTCCACATCAACCGGCACCTTGGCTGTCAGATAATTATTAGCAGACCGTATAACAGGGGAAACCTTTCCATTGAAATCAACAACCGCATTCAGTGAATCGATTTCATACAAATTGAAAAAATCTCCATAAATCATAATAGTATCGCCCGGTTTGGTATACTCATTGAACATACGCGTCAGTTTCAAATCGGGAGCCAAAGTCTTGAAAGGAAGTTCAAAACAGCCCGTTGAATTATAAATATAGATTTTATTGGTCTTATTAGTCGCCAATTTCACAGGAATTTTCATGAACAGAATGCTATTCTCGGTATATACCTCCTGCATATCAACCTTGACATCATCAATCAAAATAGAATCAATATTATGGGTGTCCAAACCTGTTCCATGGACAGCTATAAAATCACCCAAAGCAGCTTCAACAATCACTTTATCTAAATCTGCAATGGTAGTTATACTGGCCAATTTTATAGGAATAGCCGTTTCATCGTCATCAGAACAAGAAGTCCAAGACATTCCTATAAGAAGGGCACAAACAAAGTACATCTCCTTTAAACTTATTATCTTTTTCATTGTATTCTCCATTAATAATTAAACAATTACCATCCAGGATTATTTTTCTCAATATAAGGATTACCGTTAATTTCATCGGGTGGAAGAGGCATAAGCCAGTGTTTTTCTTCACGTCTCTTCAAATTACCATTCTCATCCATTCCAATGGCGTTCATTACAGGCAGATAAATACCCCAGCGGATCAAATCTGTACGGCGATTGCCCTCCACCGCAAACTCTTTAGCACGCTCTTCGAGGATAAACGAACGGAAAGTTTCCTTATCAAACGGCTTTTTCTTATGACGTTCACTCACCAATGTACTATTATTGCGCCTATTCAACATTTCCATCTTGGAGAATGCATCTTGAGTAGGGCCGTTCAATTCATTATCAGCTTCTGCATAAAGGAGCAACACTTCAGCATAACGCAAAAACGGCCAATTATAGTCTTTACGTGTACCATCAATTGTGCCCGTTACAGCCGTAAATTTAGTGAAACGAGAGCCAAAATATGCGCCATAAGCAGGCTGGTCTGTTTTCTGATAAGGCTCGATGCCTTCATATGGTGCTTCTTCACGATTCACATAGACACTATCTCTTAACGGATAGTAATACCAAGTATAAACTCCAGTTTCTGAATTGTAAGAACCAGGATAACGGTGTAGGATTCCCCAGGTAATGCGTTCATCATCCCAATCATCAAACATTTGTAGCCAATGGTCACGGTAGGTATAATACCCTTTACCCATCGTGCCATCATCATCCCAATACCCATAATAAGATTCACTTAAATAATTTCCAGACAAATTGTCTCCATCAGGATAAGTCTGAAGACAGAACAAGAATTCTGGACCATTCTTATTGGAAAGAGCCCACAAGTCTTTCTGGCTGGCAGCCAATGTACACTCACCTTCTGTTATTACCTCACCCGCCTTTTCTTTCGCCAATCTATAATATTCTTGTGAATCAAACTCCTCATAACCAGGAAGACGAATCTTATCATGCCAAATTTCCTGAGGCATTAGAGCAGACTCTGTACCATCAGGATTAGTCACTTTGCCGGGACCACCTTTGACCATAACCCTGCCACTCTCCATTGAAGCAGAACCAATCGTCGCATACACTAAAGCCAACAGTGATTTAGCAGAGGCACGAAAAACATGCCCTTTCTGATAATTGGCATCCGTACGAGGCATAAGCAAAGTTTCGGCTTCTTTTAGATTTGCAATAATATCTTCATATACCTCCTTAACAGAGGCTCTAGGCTGGTAAGTATCATTTCCCTCATTAATAGACGTTTTAAATATTGGAATAGGACCAAAGCGACGTACCAGCTCAAATTCGGCCCACGCTTTAAGGAACCGAAGTTCACCAAGAGCATTATTCTTCTCCTTTTCAGCCACATTAGTCATCGTACTTATCAAATAGTAATGATAGTTAGCACGATGAATGGCAGTCGAATAATATTCAAAAAGGTTATTAATACTACCATTGTTATAAAAGTTACCAGTTCCGGTTTCCTTAAAAGCCCAACCAGGACCTGTCTGATAATCATTATCATAATTAACCGCAGAGTCATAACTACCCCACTCAAACAACCAAGCCAATGGCTGATAAGCACCATTCACCAGCAGTTCATATTCACCGTCAGCAGCAAGATCCTCACCTGAAATAAATGTATATACTTCTTCATCCAATGAACAAGAAGTCATCAACATGGAACCCAAGCCCAATGTCATTAAAATATTCTTGATTTTCATACTAACATCAATTATTTAAAATCCAATTTGAATACCAAAGTTGAATGTGCGAGCACTCGGATAGGAAGCCATATCCACACCTCTACGTTTAGGGTCACTACCAAAAGAGTTCACATCAGGATCCATCCAACTATAACCAGAGATAGTGAACAAATTTGAGACACTGACTGCCAGATTGATACTTTCCACAAATTTGATAGGATGGCGGAAACGATAACTTAAGCTGACATTCTTACAACGTAGATAAGAACCGTCCTCAATGTAACGGTCAGAGGCCTTCATTGCACGTGTGCTGGTTCTACTGGCTCGTGGCCATTTAGCATTTGCCCTATTCTCTGCGGTCCAACGATTATTGTAAATAAAATAAGGCATATTATCCACACTGGCCATATCAAACTTCTTAAGATTGACATTAAGAATATCATTACCTTGTGTTCCCTGCAAAAAGAAACTGAATGTCCAGTTTTTCCATTCCAATGTATTGGTTATACCATATTGGAAATCGGGATTGGTGTCACCAATTATCTGGCGATCACGGTTGTCAATCACAGGATCCTCATCAAAATTCTTATATTTGACCTCCCCTACCATGCTCTTTACCTTAGAATCCGTTTCATTCCTATAATAAGGATCCGCACGTACCTCAGCCTCATTATCATAAAATCCATCTTCAACATAACCATACAACGTACCAATAGGCTCACCATTACGTACCAAAAACATATTTTCAATCCCCCAAGCAACATCCGAGTATTGATCTGAATCCAAGCCACCTACTTTATTGCGGTTAAAAGATATGTTAGCATCAATGCTCCACAAAAAATTGCGTACTTTGACAGGAATAAAATGTCCGGAAATTTCCAGACCTTTATTCGTCACATTCCCATAATTGGCCTGTATACGACTGAACCCGGAACTCATGGGGATAAGCTTGTCAAGCAACAAATCCTTTGTTTTCTTATAATAAGCGTCGACCGTCAAGTTTACACGACTATTCAAGAAAGCAATATCTAAACCCACATCGAACTGGTTGGTCGTCTCCCACTTCAAAAGAGTTGCAGCCGGACCGCCCCAACGGTCCTCAGCCATACCGCTCTGTAAAGAACCGCCCATGCCATAATCAGAAGTTACAAAGCGAGAACGGGTAGCATATGCACTGACACCTTGCCCTCCTGTCTGACCGGCACTGACACGCAGCTTTAAATTATCAAAAAAATTCAACCTTTTCAGAAAAGCTTCATCAGAAAGACGCCACGCAATGGCACCAGAATAGAAATTATCCCAACGATGTGATTCCGACAGTTTGCTAGATCCGTCACGGCGCATTGAAAATGTAAACAAATAACGGTCCAATAAATTATAATTAGCCCTAAACAAATAGGACATCAACTGAGATTTCCCTCTACTGCTCTCAATCCGGCGATCTTTAATACCGGCTTGAATCACATTGTCTTCATTCATGTCATTAGGGAAATTGGATGCCGCCATCCATTTACTGTGCCACATATATTTTTCATAAGTCATACCAAACATGGCATTAACAGCATGGATTCCAATTTTTTTATCAAAAGTCAATAGAGACTCTGTCGTGATACTTTCATAGGCGTCATCGGATTTCGTCGCATATCCATTAGTAGGAGAGATTCCGGAACCGGTCCAACGATTATTATAGGTATTACGTTCATAGTAACTGTAACCATAACCAAATTTTTGACGATATCTCAGCCAGTCAGTAAACTTCAGTTCACCAAAACTGGAAATAAAAACATTAAGTGTCTCCTGAATGTTCTTTTCCGTGTGTACAGTCAGATAGGGATTGGCTAAACCGGTAGAAAAATCTTCTGAGAAGCCTGAGTCTTTATCCGGATCAAACACAGGACGGGTCGGGTTGAATGAAATGGCAGCAGGAATCACACCATAAGTTTCACTATTAGTACGGGCAAAACGATTATCCGCTGTTGCGAAACTGATATTAGTACCTAACTCTAAAAAATCATTGATTTTACGGTTATTGTTAGCTCTTGCCGTATAACGCCTATAGTAAGAATTCACAATTACACCTTGCTGATCTGTATACCCGCCAGAATACATGTAGCTGCCTTTCTTATCACCACCTGATACGGTAACATTGTAATCCTGGCTAATTGCAGTCTGAAAGATCTGGTCTTGCCAGTTGGTTCCATAGAACATCTTTCCTTTATAATCAAAACCATTGCGGTAATCCCAAGGGCTGGGCTTATATTCCTTACCTACTACCACCATCTCACCTGTGATGGGATCGGGTTCCTTTATTTCAGACCAATATCCCTGCAATGGATATTCCAAAGAACTGTCAGCCTCCGAATAACCGTCATACAACAGCCCGTTCGTGATTCGTTCATTACGATATAAGGCATAGTCACATGCGTCAAGCACATCTATTCTCTTAACGGGATTGGAAATACTGAGATTGGCAGAGAGTTGAACTTTAGTCTTTCCCTCAGAACCTGATTTGGTAGTAATCAAAACAACCCCATTGGCTGCACGGGAACCATAAATGGCAGTAGCCGAAGCGTCCTTCAAAACCTCAATGGAGAGAATGTCCTGCGGACTGATGGTACTCAAGGGGTTATTACTTTGCTTCATGCCAAAGTCTGTAGAACGCCCTTCTCCCATGGAATACGGCATGCCGTCAACCACATACAAAGGTTCCGTACTGGTAGTAAATGAATTCGCACCACGGATCTGGATATTGATACCCGCACCAGGAGCACCGTCTGATTGAGACACATTTACACCTGCCATTTTTCCTTGCAGACCCTGGTTTATGCTCACAGGGTTGGTTTTTAGCAAGTCCTCACTTTTCAAGGATGATACAGCACCTGTAAGGTCACGTTTTTTCACACTGCCATAACCAATGACTACTGTTTCTTCCAGCATCTGGCTGTCCTCCGACAATGTCACGTTGACCGTATTTCTGCCCTTCACTGCGACCTCCTGTGTCCTGTAACCTATATAAGAGAATATCAATGTCGCATTTTTTGAGACACTGATCACATAGCGTCCATCGGCATTCGTGATAGTACCGTTCCTCTTGTCATTCTTGACACGCACGGTAACACCGATAACCGGTTCGCCCAGTTCGTCCAGAACAACTCCTGTTACTTTAGAAGCCTGGAACACCTCTGTGGTTTCGGCCTTCAGCCCGTTCGGCACAACCATCAGGACAACCAACAGTATGCCAACAATACATTTCATTGATGTGTGTAATCTTTTCATAGATTTTCTATTGATTAAATAATTAAATGAAGTTTTTCAATGCATTCAATGTCCGATTCCCATCTGTCAAGGATACGGCTCCATATAAACTAAACTCTAACAGCCCTAAACTACTTTAAAGACGGACAAACACATTAATACGATGGTACGAACTCACGCTTGGGCGGCTTCACTCCCCTATGATCCCCACGTAATAATCCCATTGCAATATCCTCTATCTGATTACTGGATTAATAAATATCTCATCCATATATACATTTTCCAAAGCATCAAAAGCAATCTTCACATAGCGCGCCCTTTCATCCAGATTCTCGAAGAACACCCCGTCAATCCAAGCATCATGCTTGTTGTTAGGAAAATACGGAGCATCCTTTATTGAAGCCAGATTATAAGTCTGGCCATCTTGAGAAGTGTAAACATAAACCTTCAAAGGAGCACCTATCTTTTCCTGATTATAGTTCAAAGTACGTACCAGCACCTTTCGAAGCGAAGTATTCTTTTGCAAATCAATCACTACCTCATGATGACCTTTTTCAAACCTTACCCAACGGCTGTCTCCACTATCCTCTTCGGCTACCCGACCATCTGCCAGTGCCTTCATGTCAGCCTTGCCAATCATTTCGGGGGTAGCAGAATTGCCCAATGCCTCAAGCAAAGCCGCTTCAAACAATTTCCAAAAAATGTCCCCTTCTTTCCATGCCATATAATTGTTGTACAAATCATTAGACCAAACCGGATGCCCCAATTGGTAGGAGGACTTCGGATCTTCAATAATTCCACCGAACATGAACGAAATAATCCTATCAACACCGGCTGCAGAAGCCGCTGCCTGCTGTGACAGCAAACGGGGATAAGCAGCCGGAATCAAAGCAGACTGGCGGTCATTGGTTCCTTCCTCCCAAGTAAAGGTCTCGCAGTTAGCCCACATCTCAATATTCAGACGGTTGTGTATATCGCGCATCCTTTGCCAGTTCTTTTTCAAACGAGGAAGGGTAAACTTGTCACGCACACATCCCACCTCATCTTGATAGGCAATGATATCCACTTTCAACTTTGCCATCTGCTTCTCAAAATCAGGATGGTCGAATTCA
The DNA here is from genome assembly GCF_004328515.1 of Bacteroides sp. A1C1. NCBI lineage: Bacteria > Pseudomonadati > Bacteroidota > Bacteroidia > Bacteroidales > Bacteroidaceae > Bacteroides > Bacteroides sp. A1C1. Next base: position 3,682,713 of record NZ_CP036491.1, on the reverse strand, counting down.
GACAAGCCAATCCCGTACGGAGATATCAAGGTCTTCTTTCCGGGAGTCAAGGACTTAGCCTTCTCTGTCAGTGTATTTACTGACTGCACAGCATGCTCTGCAAAAATGGGGCAAATACAATCTTCAACCGGAAGATACCAGCCATAGAAAGCCTTATGATTTTTATAGAGAGACGCAAGTTCTTCCATAATCTGAAGCTGGCGCTCCCTTATTGCCGGATCAAGCAGGTTGTCATCCTGGTCTTTTGCCCAACCCGTACTCATGAATACCTTCATATCATGTCTGGCCGCCTCGTCAAGAATCGCGTCAACGGGGCTTTGCAATTTATCATTATATACCCACGGCATCAACTTTGACGGATAATACGCTTTCCCTTCATTGGCAACCTCCATAAACACCAAATATTCAATCCCCATATTGGCCAATTCACGCACTTTAGCAGTCCATAATTTAGGATCCGTATTATCAAAATGTTGTGGATTAGTATACTTATTCCGTACGTCCTTGTAGGCCAAATTAATCCACGTACCTGTAATAGGCTGTATCACAGAAACCGATTTGACCATTTTTTCTTTTCGAGATTCGTCAGAGCCATTATTTCCTGCCCATACAGAAATTATTGGTAATGCAGCCAACAATCCCAACAGCCCCCACATTTTCATTTGTTTTTTTTGTCTCATAGTATATTATTTAAAAATAAAAAATTTAATTACCACCAGATACAATTATCAACCCCAAGCCTGAAAGGAAAAGTACCAGCATAAACGCAAGCAGCAAATTTATTGGCTTAGATGCGCCCTTGAATTCTTTCCAGATAAAAATCCCCCATAAGGCAGCAACCATAGTGGCACCTTGTCCCAAAGCATAGGAGACAGCCGCACCAGCTTTTCCCGCAGCAATATAACTACAAGCAGTCCCCAATGCCCAGATAGCCCCTCCCAGAATTCCAACCAGATGCGTCTTCATATTTCCACTGAAATAGTCACTATACGCCATCGGTTTGCCGACAAAGGGGTTCTTCATGACTAATGTATTGAAGAAGAAGTTGCTGACAAAAATACCCACTGCAAATACAAACAATGCTGAATAAGGAGTCATCATACCCGCAGTCGGCACTTCCAGGTTTTCTAAATCCATAGCAGCCGCTACAAAACGATAGAAAAATGCCATCAATATGCCTGCACACACGGCTATGATAATCCCCTTTTTCCTCATTGCCTGGTCTGTTCCTCCTTTAGCAACTTTACCGGAAGCCATACCATTAAAAATAATAGCAAGCACAATCAGAAATACTCCAGAAAACAACACAGTTGCATCGCCTTTAGGGACGCTAAAGTAATTTATAAATACTCCTAATACCAGAGCTAACCCAACGCCTACGGGGAAAGCGACAGACATACCGGCCAATGACATGGAAGAAGACAGCAAGATATTGGATGCATTAAAAATGACACCTCCCAGAAACGCACTCCAGAAGTTTGAAGCATCAACCTGAAGCATATCATTAACAAAAGCTCTACCGGCATCCCCCGTACTCCCCAAAGTAAATCCCCATATCAAAGAGAAAAGAAGAATACCAACAACATAATCCCAATAAAAAAGTTCATATCGCCAGGTTTTCGCTGCCAGCTTTTGGGTATTTCCCCAAGAGCCCCAGCAAAGCATTGTAACCCAACAAAGAGCTACTGCCAATCCATAATTTTCAACTATATACATTACGACTGATTATTTATAGGTTAATTGATTGGGCTGGCCGGAATAAATTACCGCCTCACCTAAATAAACTTGTGCGTCTTTACGAGGATTCAACCATTTTAAAACAACCGTGTGCGCCGCATCAGGCAACTGGTATCTATGAAACAAATCAACCCTCCTATCGTCTATAGAAGTAGATTTTGCAACGGGAAGGTTGGCTGTTTCTACCAAAGAACCATCCACATACATCGCAACACTCGCAATATACGATTCATCAGAACATTTCACATATCCTTTCAAAACAAATCCGTTACCATCAAACATGAACTCTGAAGAATCCTGCAACAAAAAGTTAACAGCCTTCTTCTCTACCGGATAATGGCCTTCAAAAGCTTTCTCATACTTTACAGCAACCGGCTGTTGCGTTTTAATAACAACCTGCTCTCCCTGAATAGAGCCTCCTTCCTGCTCTATCACCTCCAAAGCCAGTTTCAAACTTAACTCATAAAGCTTATTCAGCGAAACTTCCGTATAGGCAAATGGGGTGTCCTCTACTTCATAAAGACTTTCTTTCCATAATTCCGGAATATTACTATATCCAAGCATTGTACCCAATATGCCGGCAGCAGTAGCCGCATTGCAATCAGAATCTTGTCCGCAACGTGCCGAAACATCAATTGTCCGATAAAAATCTTTCTTGCCATAAAGCAGCCCTATGGTCACATAGGCACTATTTATCTTTGCATCAATATCAAACGGAACAAAAACACCATCGGGGCAACCCACTTCCGAAGTCCACTTCTTCTGACATTCAAACCAAGTCTGTTTCCAGTCATCAGGGTATTTCCGATACCAACCAATCACATCTTTTATACAAGCATAAAAATCACTTTGCTCGGGAATTGTATTCAATGCCTCTTCTACCACATACTCCATATCGTCTGAAACAAAAGCCATGGAATACAGAGCTCCTACATACACACCACCATACCAGCCGTCGCCATACGTAAAGATATGGCCGATTTTATCTGAAATTTCAGAAGCGGTATTAGGCATGCCCGGTGACATTAGACCTGCAAAATCGGCTTCTATCTGATAGTCAATATCATCTGCATGAGGATTATTCAACCAGTGTCCGGACATGGGGGGCATAATGCCTTGCTTAATATTATACTTCGCAACTTGGTTGGCATGCCACAAAGGAAATCCAGCATCAGCAAACGAAACGGCAAAAGAATCGGCCGGTGCCTCTAAGCCCAAACGGTCGAACACATTCACAAATACAATATCCACATATATATCATCATACAATCCCGGAAATGTATCATAATAATATTTCACCCTATCTTTGGACCATTTTATGGGAGTATAGTCTTGAATCATAGTACCATTATGCAAGAATTCAACCGGTCCTCCATAAGTACAGCCAATAGTTTTTGCCGCCCAACCACCTTTCACTTTATCAGCCAATTGTTTTTTAGTCATAGAGACTTCATCCTGCACAACTGAAGTGGAAGAACCGCAGCCTGCACATAGTACAACGAAAATCCAAATAATAAAAGTTACATTCTTCATATTTATCAATTTTATAGTTGTCATTCAGCCTTTACTTTAGCGGATTCTTTGCCAATCACATTATAAACAGCCACTTCATAAGCATTATCTATTGTTCCTTCTGCATCAACAAAAGTCCTCGGAAGTTGTCCGTCACGTATTTGCAATTTCATAATCAACTGACCATCACGATAGATACTGTATCCGTCAACCGCTTTCACCTCATCAGGTATCCAACTGACTTCGATTCCCTTAGCCACCTTTCGTACAGCGGCACTCTTCACTCTCTCAGGAATATCCATTATAGGCAAACATCCCGTCCGGCAATATTGAAGATATGCCTGATGATACGCCGGATTGACTACAAACGGGCTATTGTAATGATTGTATGCAAAACAAATCAGGTTGCCGACATAACCATTTACAATCTCCAGCTGTTTTTGAACCCTTTCCAAAGGAGCACTAGTCCAAAAGCGCTGATCGAATGTCTCTACATTTCCCCAAAACTTCAGTCCAGGTTTAGTGTTGACAGCCTTCTTCAAACTAGAGAACCATTCCCACAAATTATCCAAATTCAGTCCACCTGCACCCACACAATCCTGAGGAGCGAATATATCTCCCGGACGGAAGTCGGTTTGCGCAAAGACGTTCGTCCACATCTTGCCATATTCTTCAGCATTTCCACCCACCTTGTAATTCATAAACGGAGACAACATAAGAGGCATTCCCGGAGCAATCTCGGAAAGATGGTTCAAATTCATATTCAATGCCTCTGCTAAAATTGATTGACGTTCAGAAGTCATACAATTCAAGTTGTCCACCTCCCAAACCCAATACCAGCCATGCATGGCATCCGGATACTTTTCTTTATACAAGGCAACAAGCTCATCTGCCACCTTATTACCCACTTCCATTTGTTCCAGCAACCAGTGAGCATCATAATCCACTTTCCACCAGCGTTCATTAAAGTTTAATCCTACAAATACTTTAATGCCATTTTTTTGTGCACTTTGCAAACACTTTTCAAGCGTTCTGCTGCCTTGCTTCTTCTTCGTCAGAGCAGACGGATAATTTGTAGTTGTTTTCCCTTTTTCATCCACCAGCAATGCAGGTGCATAAATCAGGTACTTCATGCCAGCTTCTTTCAGCATATCCATTTCCTGATTCCAACGTTCGTCGTCCCAATTTGTCACCAAAAACTCTTGCACAAAGGAACCACTGAAACGAGGAATATTACTGCCCTTGTTTTTCTGCTCAAATTGATAATGAAAATAGGTCCCTTTCAAATCTCTTATATAAGTATCAAAAACAGATTCATTTTCATGCAAATTAATGACACGTACCCCCCGGCTAAGCGTTTCATTATAGGCGGAAGGATAACCTGTCTTCCGGCCATAGGCCAAAGTTATGTTGCCGTCTAAATCAACCATATAGTCATTATTATGGTCATGACCTACAAACACCCCAATAACATCCCTCTTTTCTATAAATGAGGAGTACAACCCGGTATTCACATTTGGAGCACAAACACCCTCCTGCTTCTCGCCAAACTCCCGGCATGTCCACCTTGCCGTTTCATGCTCAGGCAGAGGAATATGGAAGAAAGCCAAGGAAGGCAATATGCGCTTGTTACGAGCAGTAACCAGACTGCTACTTTTTCTATACCACTCTATCTGGTCATGCTTAATCCAATCATAATAGCCAAAAGAACGATCTTTGGTATTATTGTGAGAATCGAAGAAATAGAGTACCCATTTTTCGGATGCAGCATCAGAAGAACGGACGGTCAACATGCAGTTGCCAGAGCCAGAAAGTCCTTTTTCAGCATCATAAGTCAGGTTATAAGGCCGTGTACACAGATAGTCCAATATCTGGGCATTGTTCATATCCGTTTCTTCATCATGATTGCCAAAGGTCACGACAAAAGGAGTTTGGGTTTCCCAAAATATTTTGGTCAATTTCTCCCATCCTTTCTTAGCATTCCAAGAAACTACTACATCACCTGTAAGAACAACCAAATCCGGATCTTCTATACGAATAACTTCACGAATCAAATGACAAGTGCTGTCATTCTTCAATTTATAAGAATCACTCTCTACCCAATGCAGGTCTGTCAACTGAACAATCCTGAACTTCCCGTCACGAAACTTCAAATCAGAAGCTTGAGAAAAAGCAGAGAGGCAAATAAAACAACAAACTAAATATAATAAAGATTTTTTCATTTTTTACGATCTGTTCTAAATGGAGCCAAAGGCAATCCGTTACTATCAAATAAATCAGGCATAGCATCATTGGAAAAACAATAACGTACTCCTACCGGTTCCTTCACCTTATCGGCAATGACACTTATATCTCCATTCTTTAATATAGAAGCCTTAGCCGGATGCAAATTGCCCTCTTTATCCACGACCTCAAAATGGCGAATGGCCTTATCCCTGCAAGCAAGTTTGCCAATAGCAGTCGTTGTTACAATTACTTTACGACCATCTACTCTAAAGGATTTTAGCATAGGCGAATACGGTTGTATATCCTCTTTATGATAACTATTTTTCAAAGCCATATCAGCCAATCGTTCTCCTACTTGTCTCTTCAGACTCGGATGAATATCTGTCAGGTCGTTTACCAAATCCCCCACCACAACCATGCCGGTATTTCTTAATGTAGCAGCCACATCGGCTTGTTGTTCACGCAAATACGCAGCATTTTTATCTGCATAGCCACTCCAGGGAGCTATCTGGACAAAATAGAAAGGCAGATAATGATGGAAAGCATTACGCCAGCCCCTAATCATAGCATCAAACATTACTCCATAATCCTGATGCCTTTCATTGTTAGCTTCTCCCTGATACCATATAACCCCGGCAATAGTGTAGTTTATAATGGGATGGATCATCGCATTGTAAAGAGAAGAATTAGCAGTCGGTGCCCATCCGGCAGTCAATGCTTTAGTCTTTTCTTCCAGTTTCTCATGGCGCAACGTAAATTCGTCAATCCAAGGCTCGATGGCAGTGCCACCCCAATAAGACCCTATCAACCCGACAGGAAGATTGCCCAACCCTTCATTCAACTTTTTCCCAAAGCAAAAAGCCACTACGCTAAAGTCTTCTGCAGTTTCGGGGGAACAGATTTCCCACTTTCCCTGAATTCTCTCAACCGGATATGCGGAGGATGACTTAGCCACCTTGAAAAAACGAATCTTTTTATTGTCAAACAGTGTACTTCTATCGGTGATGTCATCCACACGCCACTTAAAGCAATACTCCATATTTGACTGACCGGAACAAAGCCAAGTCTCTCCCATCAGAATGTCTTTCACCTCTGCACAAAGTTTACCTTCCCAACCATAAAACTGAATGGTGTACGGTCCTTCAGCCTTGGGGGTGTTTACATAAGTTTCCCAATATTTATATTTATCAGAAGATACATGAACCGTGTCATTGGGAGCCCAGCTGCACACAATCTTCAAATCCCAAACACTGGGGCACCATCCCCAAAGCTTCACTTCGGCATCGCGTTGCATCACCGCATGATCACTTATTATAGATGGAAGGACAAAATCAGCAGGATCTTGTGCCGCCAATTTGGTAAATCCCAACAGAGAAACTAAAAAATATACAATTCTTTTCATATCCTATTCATTTAAAATTTTGCCTGTTATACCAATCCATATATTGATTATATAACCTTACCGTCTCTCCTCTCAAGCCGGCATGAGCCTTAGATCCGGGCTTATTCATGATCCCAAGATACTGGTAAACCAAAATTTTGTCCACGAAAGGTGAAATAGCTTCCATTTGATGGATGATCCTATTGTCAAAGTCTGCCGGAAGCAAACTGCCATGAGTGGTCTGTTCAAAGTAAAACAACTCCATGTCAGCCCATATTCTGGAACGTCCTGCCTTTTGATGCGCTCTCGACAAATTCTCGTAATAACGGGCAGAGTCTTCCAACCTGGTTGAACCGACTCCCACTCCATCCTGATAGGCCACGATTTCCACATTAAGTTGTTCAAGCTGCCTCACAAAATAATCATCACATTTTTCTTTCTTTATATTGTATGGAGCAATTATATTCACACAGTTAGCATTCAATGACTTGGCCACTTGCGCGCACTCATTGACATAAGGTATCACAAAATCGCAAAAATAGGGATCCAACCATGACTCATTAGGAAAATACCACCCATAAAAACTCTGGTGATGCCCATATTTCTTATAGATTTCTTCCATCGATTGATTCCTTTTCTTACCCAGTTCTCTATCTGTCATCATCCGATGAGCATCAAGATCTGGCCCCCAATAATCATTGCTCACGAAGAACTTCACACCAAACTCATCTGCCGCTGAAAGCACTGTTTCAATAGGATCCTCACAACCCATTTCAAACTTGGGAGCCAATTTCGTATCAAAAAAGGCTTTGCCGTGAGCAGCTACATTCATCATCACCAAATATTCCATACCGGTCTCACTGATTTCACGAATCTTTTCCCTCCATTGGGCAGCAGTAAACTGTCTTAAATCTTTGTCCCAATATACTCCTTCTTTGCCTCCCGGATGCTGAAATTCAAACCAAGAGCCGGAAATAGGCTTTATATTCGGATTGGCAGCCGCTTGCTTTAAAATATCCGCTTGAGCTACTCCCGGCAGAGCCAAACCAACTGCTCCCAAACCTAACATTGACAAAAAATGACGTCTATCCACAATATTCCTCTTTTAACAGATTAAACTAAATTATTTATATCCAACTCTTTCCGATAAGGGATAGATGATTGAGCGCCCATTCTTGTAACAGAAATAGAAGAAGCTTTTGATGCAAACAATACAGCTTGCTCCAAACTCATCCCTTCGGAAACACCCACGCAAACAGCTCCATTGAAAGTGTCTCCTGCAGCCGTAGTATCAACCGGAACCACTTTGCAAGCATCTATATAACAAGTTTTTTCTCCTTCTCTTACAAAGCTTCCTTCGCCACCTAAGGTTATTATTATATTTTTCACACCTTTCCGATACAAAACATCGGCCGCCACAGCCACGTCTTTTTTGCTGTTTATCTTGACTCCGGTCAGCATTTCAGCCTCTATCCGATTGGGAGTTATCATATATAGATGTTGGAACAAAGATTCCGGCAAAGAACAAGCAGGAGCAGGATTCAATACAACTTTCACTCCCTTTTCATAAGCCTTCTGTGCAGCATATTCTACAGTTGGAAGGGGAATTTCCAGTTGCATCAATAATACATCTCCAGTCAGCATCTCCTTCTCCATACTGTCAATGTCTCCTTGTCCAAGTGACATATTAGCCCCTGAAGCCACAACAATACAATTTTCCGCATGCTGGTCCACGCTTATCAACGCAACTCCGGATGGGGTCTCCTTATCCAAAGCAATATAGTTTGTTGCTATGCCTTCATTTTGAAAAACACGCAAGGCCTGCTGTCCCAAAATATCATCACCCAATTTCGCTACAAATAACAAGTCACCACCCAACCGCTTCACTGCAACCGCTTGATTTGCTCCTTTACCCCCCTGATTCATAAGAAACTTACCACCAAGGATAGTCTCTCCCGGTACTGGCAAATGAGAGGTATGCACTACCATATCTGTATTCGAACTGCCTACTACTATGATTTTGCTCATACAGATTCTATTTATGAATTTGCTATTTCCTCTAAAACGGTCCAACACTGATACAATCCTCTGGGAACATGGAAACATCCTTTCCATTTTCCACCTTTCAGCGGAAGCAAAACTTCACCTCTTCTATTCAGGTATCCAAACCATTCAGGATATTCGGTATCTTTAAAATGAGTCCATGTATAATCATGCACTTTATTAAACCACTCCAGACATTGCCGGTCGCCCGTCAAATGATACCCTTTCAATAGAGAAATCAGAGTCTCGATATGTACCCACCAAAGCTTCTGATCCCATTCCAATTGCTGAGGAGGACAACCTTTACGATCCATAAAATAATAAATGCCCCCGAACTCTTTATCCCATCCATAATCGAGCATAGTTAAAGTGGTATTTTTCGCCTTTTCTATCAAGTCCAAACGCCCCAAACGTTTCCCTAAATCCATGATAAACCACATGGCTTCAATTGCATGCCCGGGAGTAACCTGCCTTCCCTCGAACGAATCGGAAAGCTGTCCGTCCATTTGTATATTTTCAACAATAAGCCCCCCCAATTCCGGACGATAAAATTCTTCCATAACCTCATGGATACAGACTTCCATGGTCTTTTCCAGATAATCCGCATCCAGCAAATGTTCTATCTCCAAAGCCAAATTGCATAAAATCATCGGCAATGCAAAGTTCTTCAAGTCACGCGTACCTGTATGCAACTTATTCCAGTGCCCTTTAGGATTATCAACCTTCGACAAGATTATATCAAACGTTTTCTTGGCAATCTCCGCATACTCTTCATTGCCTGTAGCCAAGCTTAACTGTCCAAATGCCATCGTAGCAAACGTATATGAAAAAATATTATAAGGATCGACCAATGGATTTCCTTGTCTGTCCAATGAGAAATACCAGTTATAGTTACCATCGTGACCATACTTTTTCAAGAATTCTCCTCCTTGAATGGCGCAATCTAACCACTCTTGACGCTTCTCGACCTTATTATAAAGCATCGAAAACATCCACACCTCGCGTCCCTGCAACCAAATAAATTTATCCGTATCAAATACATTACCTTGACGATCCAAGCATGTAAAATATCCACCATATTCATGATCTTGAGAACATTCAAGCCAAAAAGGAAGAATATGATTCATCAGTTCATCCTTATACTGTGTTGCTAATTTTTTAAAGTCCATAATTTTTTATATTTTAGTTCATAAGGTCAATTTATTTCATACGTGTCCAATACCGTTCTATCTCTTCCAAAGATTTGCCAGTCGTTTCCGGTACAAGTTTCCATACAATGAGCATATAAGGCACACACATTGCAGCAAACAAGAAAAATGTTCCAGCGGGGGTAAGATTCTGGAGCATCCAAGGAGTCAACTGTCCAATCAAGTATGTTCCAATCCAAAGAGAAAATCCAGCTATGGACATAGCCAAACCACGTACTTTGGTAGGATACATTTCTGAAAGAAGCACAAATATCACTGCACAAATAGACACGGCACAACAAAACACATAAGACAAAAAGAAAACAAGCAGGAACAGGCTCGAAATGCCCCATGATTTTCCAGCAATAAAATAGAAGCCTATCAATACCAATGAAAGGATCATACCTGAAACGCCATAATACACCAGCTTCTTACGGCCTACTCTATCAATAATGACAAGAGCCAGCACAGTAGTCAAGGTATTGACCAGCCCCACCAACACTTGATATAACAAGGAATCACCACCCGAAAGGCCAGCCCCTTCAAATATAGAAGGACCGTAATACAAGACCGCATTCACACCCATGAACTGTCCCAGCATGGCAATGGCAACACCGATTATTACAGCCTTCAGAATACCGGGCTGCAACAACAACACCCATTCAGACCTGACCTCTGATACAATCACCGATTTGGTCTCGTTCATCTGGATCATAGCCTCCTCGCCCGAGTTGTAGATTCGTTGCAATATACGGAGGCCGCGTTCTTCCCTGCCCTTCAAGATCAACCAACGGGGACTTTCGGGAATGAAGAAAATAACGGCAAAGAACAAAAGTGCCGGCAATGTCTCCATACCCAACATGCCCCTCCACACCTCAGAAATAAAGAGCTTCTCAAACAGCCCCGTGCCAGAAGCCACATGACTTTCCGAGTACCCAAGCAATTGGAAATTCACCAGATAGGCGCCCAAAAAACCTACCGTGACAGCCAATTGATACAAAGAGACCAAACGGCCTCTGTATTGAGCCACGGAGACTTCCGATATATATAAGGGAGAGATGATAGAGACAACACCAATACCCACACCACCAATAATACGGTACAGAACCAACTCATCAAAATCCGTACAAACAGCACAACCTATAGCTGAAGTGGAAAACAGCACAGCGGAAAGAATCATCGTCAGTTTACGGCCAAACCGATCACTCAACACACCGGCCAAAAGCACACCAGCAATAGATCCTATCAATGCGCAACCGACATACCAGCCTTGCTGCAACGCATCCAAGTGAAAAAGTGCGGTCACCTGGGCAATGGTTCCTGAAATCACAGCAGTATCATAACCGAAAAGGAAACCTCCCAAGGCTGCAACAAAGGAAAGGAACACCAGATATCCGATATTTACATTTGTCTTCATCATTGTCTATAGCTTAACTTTATATACATTACCAAAACGATCTGTCACACACACTTCTATTAAAGCCTCACGATTCTTAGGAAGAGCACGGAACATGTGTTCTGTCCTTATCGGAGAAATCCAATCATACTCTACACGTTTCTTGTCCGAGCAAATGGCCTTCGCTTCCGGGTCAAAACCTGTGAAATGCTCCATTTCACCCATATATTTCCCGTCCTCATACCATTCCACCTTCCACTCTTCATCCCAATTCCAGACATTCGCAAGAATATACTCAGGATAATCCCTTGAAGCCCCCACCGGATAAGCCCTGAACTGATGTTCGATAGGATACCCCGCACTCTTATAACGCCAAGTCAGCTTGTTTCCGTCAACTTCATATACACCATAACCGCTGGGAGTGCCATCGGTACAGATATCAGCTTTCCAAAAAGTACCACATACAGCCGCAGTATTATGCTCCATCAGACTGTCATTGAATACAACATTACCGTTGTTATGGGTATGGCCAGTAAGCAAATGCGCCTCGTATCCTTTCAAAAGATCATACAAACTTGAAGCATTGCTGGTTTCATCAGGAAGCAGAGCATTAAATTCCAACTCCTTGGTAGAACTGGAGGGGATATGCATGGAAACAAACACCAAATGGTCTTTCGGAACAAAAGCCAAATCCTTCTCAATCCATTGCAAAGTACGCTCATCAATATAACCTATATAGCGATAATTCCTATTGATATAGTAACAGTTATCAAGCACGATATAATGGGCTTTTCCACGATTAAAGGAATAATAGATAGGACCGAAACACTCTTCATAGGTCTTATACGAATGTTCGTAGGAACGGACCCCATATTCCATATCATGATTTCCAATCACACGGTACATGGGGACATCCAACACGTCCGATGTCTGTTTATATGAAGGAAAAAGCGACAAGGCATTGCCTACAATATCACCACAGTCCAACACAAACAAATCATATTCTGAATGTCTGTTTATAAACTCCCTCATATCCTTCAGGTACTCCGCATAAGCCGCAACATCCTCGCCTTTTCCCAGCTGGACATCAGCCTGAACCAAGAAAAGATGTCTATCATCATTCCTTTGATTCTTGACCAAAGAAAAATCATATATAAAGGTCCCTTCTATAATATGCTGATAGAATAAAGGAAGGCTACCGTCCCGTTGAGGCAAATAGCCTGCAGGAGTAGTGACATATACAAAACGGGCGTCACGATGGTAAGGAATGGTATACTTGCCGGAAGCATCGGTCAAGACACAATCGAAACCGTTCGTTACTACCACATTCGCGACCCCATACCCCTGACATTTCACTTGTCCGGTTATAGCAAGTGGATTCTGTGCCATCATATTCAAGTGAACAACAGAAATAAAAAATACAAATAACAGTCTTGTCATGATCTCCATATTACTTTAGATTAAAAAAATCTTTATATCTATTATACAAGTGTCCTGCCTGTAAATATGCTGATTGAGGACTCATAAAATGAGAAAACTCAAAAGTGATGGCCTTGTCATAACCGGCTCGCTTGGCAGCCTCCAACTTCATCCGTAACTTGTCAAACTTGATAGGTAAAAAGTCAATGGGCATGTCACGATCAAAGGTTTCAGCGTTTGTCCAACATTTCATGCCATACTTATCAGCCAGTTTTTTGTTCACCGTAAAGAAAGCATCCAGTTCATCGTAATCGATATGTCCGTCCTGAAAAGCACAGGCGTCAACCACATCATGAATGCCATCGAAAATTTCATTCCACTCCCTTTCATGCTCCTGAACAGAAACCGCATCCTCCTTTGTCAACTTATCTGTACCCATCACGGCCTTTTTCCCGTCAATCCACGGAGAAATAAAAGTCGGCAAACCGCCGGAGACATCCTTGCATTGTTTGCCCATCGCATGAAAGGCATCAATGACACCCTTCGTCTTACGGCTTATCTCACCACTGATATACCATCCGCCGAAACTCTTGTACTTCTCACCGTACCTGCTCCACACCTCATCAATCACATACTTGTTATCCTCAACCTCCCACGAAAGGTCACCGGTATCCCAGTACTTGCCCGAATCATATAAACCAAAATAGAACTTCATGTGATATTTCCCCGCCAGACGAAGGAACATGTCCAACAAATCGACAGAAGGCATATAACACCCTTTACCCAGCAAATGCGCCGAAGGATAAGTAATGAATTTGCGATAACCCGACCGGATCATTATGACCGTGTCAATTCCAATACTCTGCATATACCGGAAATCCTGATCCCATTCCCTTTCCCCCCAATTCTGATGGGGAATATCATGGGATATCTCATCCAAGAACGTGCCGGTAATTTTAAGCGCATCGCCCATGGGGACCAGCATGGAAGAGGCAGACTCTTGAGAAAAGAAGTAATCCCCATCACTCTCCCGCCCCAACAATGAAGGGGCCATGAATGCAGACGCACCGAACAAAGCAGTCCTCTTTAAAAAATCCCTGCGTGTTTTCATTATTAATAAAATTAAGATCAACCATTATATATTAAACCTATCGAACAGATTTTTTAAGATAAAAAATCAATTATGTTTTTCATTGTTTAGATATTAATCGTTATTATTCAATTACTACGCTGCAAATATAGATATATTTATTATCTTTGCAAGAGTTAATAAAGTATTTAATTAATATATAACCTACAATTAATATACGTTAACACGCAATTACCAAATAATTTACATAATAACAAATTAAATACATAATATTTCCGAATAACAAACCCATATATATTAATATAATAAACAAAATAGAGCAAATAACATAAAAATACATACCTATGAAACAGAATTTATTAAAAGAAATGGAAACCGGGAGCAAGAATGCACTCTTAAAAAAAAGGATCATCACACATTATATATATAATGGGAGCTCCACTATTACCGACTTGGCCAAGGAACTCGATCTGAGTGTGCCCACAACCACCAAATTCATCAATGAAATGTGTGAGGACAACTATATAAACGACTATGGGAAACTGGAGACCAGTAGCGGCCGCCATCCAAGCCTATATGGACTCAATCCGGAATCAGGATACTTCATCGGAGTGGACATTAAGAAATTTGCCATAAACATCGGACTGATCAATTTCAAGGGGGATATGGTGGAAATCAGGATGAACATACCATACAAGTTCGAAAATACACAGGAAGCTTTGGAAGAACTGTGTGCACTCATCCGAAACTTCATAAAGGGAACAGAAATCAACGACAAGAAGATAATGAACATCTGCATCAACATCTCCGGAAGGGTAAATCCGGAATCAGGATATAGTTTCAGCATGTTCAACTTTTCAGAGCGTCCTTTGGCGGATGTATTGAATGAAAAAATAGGGTACCCGGTCTGCATAGACAACGACACAAGGGCCATGACCTATGGAGAGCATATGCAAGGATGCGTCAAAGGGGAAAAAGACATCATTTTTGTCAACATAAGCTGGGGACTCGGAATCGGCATCATCATAGACGGGAAGGTATACACGGGAAAATCTGGATTTTCCGGAGAATTCGGGCACGTCAATGTTTTCGACAATGAAATACTGTGCCACTGCGGCAAAAAAGGATGCCTAGAAACGGAAGCCTCAGGATCGGCACTGCACCGCATCCTGTTGGAAAGAATCGGTAGCGGAGAAAGTTCCATACTATCAAAACGGACTGCAGAAAATCCGCCCACCTTGGATGAAATCATCACCGCAGTCAATAAAGAGGACTTGCTATGCATTGAGATAGTGGAAGAAATAGGCCAAAAACTGGGAAGGCAAATAGCTGGATTAATAAGCATATTCAATCCGGAACTAGTAATAATCGGGGGTACATTATCATCAACAGGAGACTATATAGTGCAGCCAATCAAAACGGCAATAAGGAAATACTCATTGAATCTGGTCAACAAAGACGCCACGGTGACTGTTTCCAAGCTAAAAGACAAGGCTGGAGTAGTTGGGGCCTGCATGCTGGCACGGAGCAGAATGTTCGAAATTTAAGACGGCCATTGCCAGCATAATGGGATTGACAAAGAGCATACCAAGAACACAACTATCATATGCAAAAATATTGAAAAAGCAAGTCAGTAGTTGGTTACTGATAAAAGCACAAAGTGACGAAGCGGACTAATTCATAGCCCTCTGAGAATATACTGGAATAAAACTTTTCACTTTCGAACAAATGTATTACATTTGTTCCCAGTTATAACCCCCATTACCTATAAGTATGCAAATATCAGACAGCATTGTCATCATCCCCACCTACAACGAACGGGAGAATATAGAAAATATCATCCGTGTCGTTTTTGCTCTGGAACATGGTTTTCACATCCTTGTCATTGAAGACGGTTCGCCCGACGGAACGGCAGATCTCGTCAGAACCTTACAGAAAGAGTTCCCCAAACGCCTCTTCATGGTGGAGCGCAAAGGAAAGCTGGGATTGGGAACAGCCTATATAGCCGGCTTTAAGTGGGCATTGCAACGAGACTATGAGTATGTATTCGAAATGGATGCCGACTTCAGCCACAATCCCCAAGACCTGCCCCGTCTCTACCGGGCCTGCTCCGAAGAGGGTGCCGATGTAGCCATCGGTTCACGTTATGTGAGTGGTGTGAACGTAGTGAACTGGCCCATGGGACGTGTACTGATGTCTTATTTTGCCTCCAAATATGTACGCTTCATCACGGGGCTGCCCATCCACGATACTACAGCCGGATTTGTATGTTACCGCCGCCGGGTATTGGAGACTATCAATCTGGACGGTATCCGCTTCAAAGGATACGCCTTCCAGATAGAAATGAAATTCACCGCCTACAAATGCGGCTTCAAGGTAAAGGAAGTGCCTGTCATCTTCATCAATCGCGAACTGGGCACTTCCAAAATGAACAGCAGTATTTTTGGTGAAGCCGTATTCGGAGTGATTCGGTTGAAATGGAACAGTTGGTTTCATAAATATCCTACTGTAGATAAGGAGATGAAGTGATGGGTGATAGAGTGATAGGGGTTTACTATAAATATTAGGAAGATATGAAAAGAACATTGATACATAACGCTACGATTGTCAACGAAGGACAATCCGTGAAAGGTTCCGTAGTGATAGAAGACGGGCGCATTGCAGAGGTACTGACCAACTGGAAACCTCTCTCTGCCCCTTGTGATGAAACCATAGATGCCACCGGATGCTATCTGTTGCCGGGCATCATCGATGACCATGTACATTTTCGCGATCCCGGGCTAACCCACAAAGCGGACATCCTCACCGAAAGCCGTGCGGCTGCCGCAGGTGGTGTGACCTCCATCATGGATATGCCCAATACAAATCCAGTGACCACTACACTGGATGCTTTGAACGCCAAGCTCGATTTACTGAACGAAAAGTGTATCGTAAACCATTCCTGCTACTTCGGTGCAACAAACAACAACTACAGCGAATTCGGCAAGCTGGACAAGCACCGTGTCTGCGGTATCAAGCTATTCATGGGTTCCAGTACCGGAAACATGCTGGTAGACAAGATGAACAGCCTGCTAAATATTTTCAATGGTACAGACATGCTGATTGCCGCCCACTGCGAAGACCAGGAAACCATCAAGAACAATATTGCCAAGTATAAGGAAATGTTTGCCGGAGAGAATGATATTCCCATAGGCAAGCATCCCTACATCCGCTCTTCGGCAGCATGCTATGCATCCTCTGAACTGGCAGTACGGCTGGCAAGAATTGCCGGAGCACGGTTGCATATCCTGCATGTGTCCACAGCTAAGGAACTGCAATTATTCAATGACTATTCACTTTCCGAGAAGCATATCACCGCCGAAGCATGCGTTGCCCATCTCCTCTTCACGCTCAGTGACTATCGCACGTTGGGTACACGTATCAAGTGTAATCCTGCCATTAAGAAGCAAGCCGACCGCGATGCCCTGCGTGCAGCCGTCAACTCCGGCCTGATAGACGTAATAGCCACCGACCATGCCCCCCATCTGCTCGCCGAGAAAGAAGGGGGTGCTTTGAAAGCCATGTCCGGCATGCCGATGATACAGTTTTCGCTTGTCAGCATGCTGCAACTGGTAGATGAGGGAATATTCACTCTCGAGACCATCGTTGAAAAAATGTGCCATGCTCCCGCACAAATCTACCACATCAACGAGCGCGGCTATATCCGTGAAGGTTACCGGGCAGACCTTGTGCTGGTACGCCCCGATACCCCGTGGGAAGTGACAGCCGACAAAGTTTTGAGCAAATGCGGCTGGAGCCCATTGGAAGGACATACCTTCAACTGGAAAGTGGAAAGGACTTTTGCCAACGGACATCCCGTTTATACTGACGGTATGGTGGACGACGCTTATCGTGGCGAGGAACTGAGATTTGGGGAGTGAAGGCTAGGAATTAAGGATTAGGGATTAAATGGGATGAAAAGGACAATACTGGCACCGGGGCATGAATTGCTTTCGTATCGGATTCATGAAGTAACCCCTTACATCAACTGGATTTATTTCTTCCATGCCTGGGGCTTCCAGCCTCGCTTTGCGGCTATTGCCAACATCCATGGCTGCGATTCCTGCCGTGCACTTTGGCTGACGACCTTTCCCGAGGAGGAACGTACCAAAGCTTCCGAAGCCATGCAGCTCTTCAAGGAAGCCAATAGAATGCTCGACCGACTGGACGAAACAATCTCCATCCATTGCATCTTCAGGCTTTGCCAGGCAAATGCAGATGGAGATAACCTCTTGATAGAAGGAACAACCTTCCCTCTGCTCCGACAGCAGACACCACAACCCGATGGCGGTCCATTTCTCTGTCTGAGTGATTTTGTACGTCCCCTCTCTTCGGACACACCCGACATCGTAGGGCTTTTCGCCTCTACCATCAGTGAAGAGGCCGAAGAGACTTACAAGAACGACCCTTACAAACATCTCCTTGTACAAACCTTGAACGACCGCCTCGCCGAAGCCGCCACAGAAAAGATGCACGAATATGTCCGCAAGGAGGCTTGGGGCTATGCCCCCGACGAATCCTTGTCCATTCCGGATTTGCTGGTCGAGAAGTACCAAGGCATCCGCCCCGCTGTGGGATACCCCTCCCTACCCGACCAATCCGTGAATTTCTTGCTGGACGAACTGCTCGGCATGAAACAGATAGGCATCACGCTGACTGAACATGGAGCCATGCACCCTCACTCCTCCGTCTGCGGCATGATGCTGGCACATCCCGCATCCCGATACTTTGCAGTGGGCAAGATTGGAGAAGACCAGCTGGAAGACTACGCCCGCCGCCGGGGAATGCCAATAGGGAATATGCGGAAGTTTCTGGCAGGAAATATAGAAAGCGTATCATAATGCTGATAATTCGGTACATTAAAAAAGGAGTTACACAGACGACACAGATTAAACAGATTTTCACTGATAATTTTGTTCATCATGAATTTCTCATCTGTGGTCATCTGTTTAATCTGTGTCACCTATGTGCCATAAAAAATAATCCTTTTGAACTGTGATTTATCGCCCCTTTCCGCGACTAACAGTGCAAAGCAACTCGAAAGAAGCAAAAAGATGGAAAATGCAGAACAAGAGTTTGTATCCGTGGTACGAGAGTATGAGCGCGTGATATATAAGGTGTGCTATCTGTACACCACGCCCAACGCTACCCTCAACGACTTATATCAGGAAGTGGTACTCAACTTATGGAAAGCATTTCCCAAGTTCCGGCGGGAGTGCAAGATTTCAACATGGATTTACCGCATCGCACTGAACACGTGCATCAGCTTTATCCGCAAAGAAAAGAACATCCCCGAAATCGTTACCCTCAACCAAGAAGCCGACCGGACTGAAGAAACCGACGAGACACAAGCCATGCTACGGCAACTCTACCGGATGATAAACCGGCTGGGACAATTGGAAAAATCCATCATCCTGCTCTATCTGGAAGAGAAAAGCTACGAAGAAATTGCCGAAATCACCGGGCTGACTTTGACAAACGTTGCCACCAAGCTCAGCCGCATCAAAGACAAATTGAAAAGAATGAATAAGGAGGAATAGATATATGGAACTGGATGAACTGAAGAAATCATGGAACGCACTGAATGAACAGTTGCAGAAAGAACCGATTGCTGATGAACAGCAGATTACAGAACTGATTGCCGGCTACAAGGCAAATACCCGCAAAAGTCTGGGACGCCTCGTAGTCATACAACGCTTCTCTATCGGAATAGGAACGATATGTCTGGCTACCCTTCTTCTTATATGGCTGCTACTGCCCACCTTCGGTTTCAACGAACAACTACAAGAAAAGATTGTTCCCTTTTTAGGGTTCATTGCCATCAGCATTCTCGCAGGCATGTGGTGGGACTGGAAAACATACCGTTGGAATAAGAATACACATATTGAAGAAATGAGTGTTGCCGAAGTCAGCCGCCGTATGACCACTTTCCGCCAATGGACCAAATATGAGGTGATGGGCATCTCCATCTGGATTATCCTTTTCAATATCCTCAATTATTGGGTGATGGAATATCATCTGATGTCCGTTGGCGTGCAAGCCATACTGATTACCCTCTTTGTAGTATTTGATGCGTTGATTATCTATATTCTCTACAAAAAAGTGATTTATAAACATCTGGACAATATTAAAAAGAACATTGAAGAATTGAAAGATATATGCACCGAGTAACTCTTGTTTTCATCCTTTTCCTTCTCATCCCCGACCTTTACATTTACTTGGTTTATGTAGTAAGAAAAACCAGAAAGACATTTCTACGCAGCCTCTATTGGCTTCCCACCTTATTGCTGGCGGCAGGCTATGTTTACTTCATGTTCCTTACGGGCGACAATGCGATGTCAAACCATACGCAGGCTATAGGCAGACTGGCAATTACCATCATGCTGTTTGTCTTTCCAAAAAACATATTCATGCTTTGCTCTCTGGTGGGAGTACTGGCGCACTTCATCATCCGTCGTTGTCCCCGCAGCCCGTTCACCGCTATAGGACTGGTTTTAGCTGTCGTCAGCTTCTTCAATATCCTCTACGGAACTTTTGCAGGCATCACCCGTTTCGATACGAAAGAAGTAGAATATCGTTCTGCCAATATTCCGGAAGGTTTCGACGGCTACCGCATCGTGCAGATATCGGACATACACATCGGCAGTTGGCAGGGCAATCCGGAACCCATCAAACAATTGGTCGATTCAGTCAACGGACAGAAGCCGGACCTGATTGTCTTCACCGGTGACCTCGTGAACCAGCAGAGCCATGAACTGGATGGTTTCCAAGAAATACTCTCCCAACTGTACGCACCGGACGGAGTATACTCCATCCTCGGTAACCATGACTATGGCTCATACTATCACTGGCAAAGCCCGAAAGCAGAAATCGCCAATCTGGACTATTTAATCCGGCAGCAGAAAGCAATGGGATGGAAACTGCTGAACAATGAGCATGACATCCTTTATCACAAAGGTGACAGCATAGCCCTCATCGGTGTGGAAAACGATGGCGAGCCTCCTTTCTCCCAATTTGCAGACTTACCGCAAGCCATGCAGGGTACGGAAGGGATGTTCCAAATATTGCTCAGCCATAACCCTACCCACTGGAGGCGCGAGGTACTGCCCCAATCGGATATTTCACTGATGCTTGCAGGACATACCCACGCCATGCAAGGCATCTTGTTCGGACACTCCCTTGCCGAACTTATCTATCCGGAATGGAGAGGAATGTACTACGAAGGCAAAAGGGCTTTGTACGTAAATATTGGCATCGGCTATGTGGGACTGCCGTTCCGGTTCGGGGCATGGCCGGAAATTACAGTACTAAAATTAGTAAGAGAGAAAGAGTGACGAAATAAGAAAAAGGTATATCTTTGTAGCAATAAAAAATCCGACACCTATGAAGATACTTTATATCACTTATCAGGTTTGCTTTGCGTTGCCTATTTTATTGGTACTGACTATCCTTACAGCATTGGTCACCATTATCGGTTCGCTGATAGGGGGGGCGCATACCTGGGGGTACTATCCCGGTAAAATCTGGTCACAGCTCATCTGCTATATACTGCTTATTCCGGTGGAGGTGCATGGAAGGGAGAAAATACACAAACGTACTTCTTACGTGTTTGTGCCCAATCACCAAGGCGCCTTCGACATATTCCTGATATACGGATTCCTGGGACGGAACTTCAAATGGATGATGAAGAAGAGCCTGCGCAAAATCCCGTTTGTCGGTAAGGCATGCGAAAGCGCAGGACATATCTTCGTCGACCGTTCCAGTCCCAAGAAGGTGCTTGCCACCATGCGGCAGGCAGAATCATCTTTGAAAGACGGCGTATCACTGGTAGTATTTCCCGAAGGAGCACGTACCTTCACGGGACACATGGGCTACTTCAAGAGAGGTGCTTTCCAGCTGGCGGATGAACTGCAACTGGAAGTAGTACCCGTCACGATAGACGGCTCGTTCGAGATTCTTCCACGCACCGGAAAGTGGATACACCGCCACCGGATGATACTGACCATCCATGAACCTATTCCTCCCAAAGGGAAAGGGGCAGAAAACATCAAAGCAAGTATGAACGAGGCTTATGCGGCAGTGGAGAGTGCATTGCCGGAAAAGTATAAAGGGATGGTGAAGAACGAAGACCAAGACAGATAAAAACATAATGATAAACGGGAATGCCTGAATATCCTATCAAGATATTCAGGCATTCCCGTTTATCATTATCAACTCATTCCTATTTATTTCTGTCCTCCTACAGAAGCATTTTGCTTCATGCGCTTCTGCTCTTCAATCAGCTGCATGTTCTCCTTCGCCTTTGTAAGGAAATCTTTCACCAAAGTATTCTCTTTAAAAGACAAGGGAGCAGTTCTCATGATGTCCTCAATCTGCGGAGTCATCACCGGATAGGGCAGTGTGCTGCACATCATCATGAATACACTGGGACCCAGCACGTTCTCAAAGTTATCTACAATGAACTGACGGACGTAGTCGTTCATCTCCTTCACAAGTGTTTCGCCTTCCTTTGCCAACTGTCCATGCACATCATCCAGATTGGCACCGTCCAGCACCATACGCGCCTCTTTGCGTTCCAGCTCCTCTATCTTTACCTCTAGGGAATTGCGTTTGTCTATAAACTCGTACAACTTGTCATTCAAAGAGGTTCCTTTGGCAATCAACTGGGTATTGGAGATGGAAACTACGATTTTACCATCTTCCAGCACCAAAGGCATAATACCCTCTTGATCCATATAAAGAGTCACCATCATCACGGAATCGGTCCGGCCTTTCATCTTGAAATGCCCATGGATAACCTCTGCCGAGTCAACATTCACCCATTGCCCGTTCCGAAGCGTCTTGAGAAACAACATCTTTCCGTCAAGGCTGGTTACCGAAGAACTGCCCTCTATCTTATACTTGCGGTTGCAAGAAGTAAAGAGCACAAGCAGGAGCAAAAAGGGTAAAATGCGGTTCACACTCATTCTAATCATGCAAGAAACGATTTTTGAATTACACCCAGCAAAGGTATTAATATTCCTTATAAACCGGATAGAAAGAAAGGATTTTTCATTCGGTTTACGTATTTTTGCACAATTATAAATGATAAAAATAGAGAAAATATACATGTCAACCTATGCACCTTTTGCCAAACCGCTCTATGTAATGCTGAAACCGGTAGGTGCGGTATGCAATCTGGCATGCGATTATTGCTATTATCTGGAGAAATCCAAACTATATAGAGACAACCCCAAGCATGTAATGAGTGATGAACTTCTGGAAAAGTTTATCGAGGAGTACATCAACTCACAGACCATGCCCCAGGTTCTGTTCACCTGGCATGGCGGAGAGACACTGATGCGTCCGCTGTCTTTCTACAAACGGGCCATGGAGCTGCAAAGGAAATATGCCAACGGACGCACCATCGACAACTGCATACAGACCAACGGCACGTTGCTCACCGATGAATGGTGCCGGTTTTTCAAAGAAAACAACTGGTTGGTGGGCGTCTCCATAGACGGACCGCAAGAGTTCCATGACGAATACCGGAAGAACAAGCAGGGCAAGCCCTCTTTTGTCAAGGTGATGCAGGGCATCAACCTGCTGAAAAAGCACGGTGTGGAATGGAACGGAATGGCAGTGGTCAATGACTACAACGCCGACTATCCGCTGGACTTCTATAATTTTTTCAAGGAGATAGGATGCCATTACATCCAGTTTGCCCCCATCGTGGAGCGCATTGCCCCTCATGGGGACGGACGCCATCTTGCCTCCCTGGCAGACAAAGAAAAGAGCACGCAGCTGGCAGACTTCTCCGTCACGCCGGAACAATGGGGAGACTTCCTATGCGCCTTGTTCGACGAATGGGTAAAGCAGGACGTGGGGACTTACTACATACAGCTGTTCGACTCTACCCTTGCCAACTGGATAGGCGAACAGCCGGGTGTATGTTCCATGGCAAAGACGTGCGGCCATGCAGGTGTTATGGAGTTCAACGGAGACGTATATACCTGCGACCATTTTGTTTTCCCCGAATATAAACTGGGCAACATCCATCAGAATACACTGGTGGAGATGATGTACGGCGAACGGCAACAAGCCTTCGGACTGATGAAGCAACAATCGCTCCCCACCCAATGCAGGGAGTGTGAATGGCTGTTTGCCTGCAACGGCGAATGCCCAAAGAACCGTTTTGTATGTACAGCCGACGGGGAGCCGGGACTGAATTACCTTTGTGCAGGATATCATAAGTTCTTCAGTCACGCAGCCCCATACATGGACTTTATGAAGAACGAACTGATGAACCAGCGTCCGCCTGCAAACATTATGGAAGCAATAAGAAACAATGCCATCAAGCCATAAGCCCACAAGCGATAACAATGAAATTCAAAGACATTACTTAATAATTGATTATATGAAGATTACATTTAAGAAAGGTTTGCTTGCGGCCATTGCCGCACTGACAGTCTGCTCTGCGCGTGCAGACGAAGGAATGTGGTTACTGCAACTGATGAAACAGCAGAACTCCATCGACATGATGAAGAAACAAGGACTGAAGCTGGAGGCTGACGACCTCTACAATCCCAACGGCGTATCACTGAAAGATGCCGTAGGTATCTTTGGCGGCGGCTGTACCGGCGAAATCATCTCTCCGGAAGGACTGATTCTGACCAATCACCATTGCGGATACGGTGCCATACAGCAGCACAGCAGCGTGGAACACGATTATCTGACAGATGGTTTCTGGGCCATGAACCGTAGTGAAGAACTGCCCACCCCGGGATTGAAATTCCGTTTCGTGCACCGCATTGTAGACATCACCGACCTTGTCAACGCTAAAATAAAGGCAGGCGAAGTGACGGAAATCGATGCACTGACTTCCCCGTTCCTCAGCAAACTGGCAAAGGAAGAACTGGAAAAGAGCGATTTGAAGGGTAAACCGGGCATTGAAGTGCGCGCACTCCCCTTCTATGCAGGAAACAAATTCTATATGTTCTATTATAAGGTATACAGCGACGTGCGTATGGTTGCCGCTCCTCCCTCCTCGGTAGGTAAGTTTGGCGGTGAAACCGACAACTGGATGTGGCCGCGCCACACGGGCGACTTCTCCATGTTCCGCATCTATGCCGATGCCAACGGAGAGCCTGCAGAATACAGTGAAAGCAATGTACCCCTGAAAACGCCGAAGTTCTTGCCCATCTCCATCAAAGGCCTGAACGAGGGTGACTACGCCATGATTATGGGCTTTCCCGGCAGCACAGAACGTTACCTCACCCAGAGCGAAGTGAAGCAACGCATGAACGCCGTGAACCAGGCAATGATTGACATGCGCGGCGTACGCCTCGAAGTGCTGCGCAAGTATATGGATGCCAGTGACAAGACCCGCATCCAGTATGCCAGCAAGTTTGCCGGAAGCAGTAACTACTGGAAAAACTCCATTGGTATGAACAAGGCAATCATCGACAATGACGTGTTGAGCGCCAAAGCCGAAATCGAGAAAAAGTATGCCGCCTTTGCCCAAGGAAAACCCGAATACGAGGGTGTGGTAGAGAAAATTGATGCCATCATCGAGAAAAGCACCCCCACGCTGCGCCAGCTCTACTATACCAACGAAGCATTGCGCGGTGCTATCGAATTCGGCAGTACCTACCTTATTATGGATAACATAAAGAAAGCGCTCGAAGAGAAGAACGACTCATTGCTGCAAGCTTCGAAGAAGCAGTTGGAAAATGCCTACGATGGCATCCACAATAAAGACTACGACCACGAAGTGGACCGCGCCGTAGCCAAAGCCATCCTGCCCGCCCTTGCCAAGGCACTGAACGCCAACGAGCTGCCCTCCTTCTACCAAACCATCAACGGAGAGTTCAAGGGCGACTACGACGCATACGTAGACAACATTTACGACAACTCCATCCTCTCCAACCGCAAGAACCTGGATAAATTCCTGGCAAAGCCCACCGTGAAAGCCATTGAGAAAGACCCTGCTACGGCTTACTCGCGCTCCAAGAACGAAAAGCTGCAGGAACTCGGAAAGCAATACATGGAACTGGAAAGCGGAATGGAACTGCTCCACAAGGCCTACATCCGTGGCTTGGGTGAAATGAAACAGCCCGTCCCCTCCTATCCGGATGCCAACTTCACCATGCGTCTGACCTATGGTAATGTAAAATCATACAGCCCGCGCGATGCTGTACACTACGACTACTATACCACTACCGACGGTATCCTTGAAAAAGAGAATCCCGAAGACCGTGAATTCGTAGTACCCGCCAAGCTGAAAGAACTGATTCAGAAGAAAGACTTCGGACGCTACGCCATGGCAGACGGCACCATGCCGGTTTGCTTCCTCACGACGAACGACATCACCGGCGGCAACTCCGGCAGCCCCGTCATCAATGGCGAAGGACAGCTCATCGGTACTGCTTTCGACGGCAACTGGGAGTCTCTGAGCGGTGACATCAACTTCAACAATGACCTGCAGCGTTGCATTGCACTGGACATCCGCTACGTGCTCTTCATCCTCGACAAGCTGGGCAACTGCGGACATTTGATAAACGAAATGCACATCGTAGAATAAATAAAAGCCTCTGAGAGATTACCTCCCATACTGAATGGCATTCACTATACGACTGAATGCCATTCAGTCGCATACTTAACCCTATTCAGTCGTATACTGAATAGCCCCCCTCTCAGATGCTCTTCTAACGCACATCACCATGAAAAGAATCCTATTATCATTATTCATTACATCTTCTGTCCTTGCCGCACACGCCGACGAAGGTATGTGGATGCTCACCGACCTACAAAAGCAGAACGAAGTAGCCATGACGGAACTCGGCCTGCTCATCCCCGCCAACCAAATCTACAATCCCGACGGCATTGCCCTGAAGGATGCCGTGGTACATTTTGGCGGCGGCTGTACCGGCGAAGTCATCTCTGCCGAAGGCCTGGTACTGACCAACCACCACTGCGGCTATAGCGCCATACAGCAACATAGCTCGGTGGAACATGACTACCTGACCGACGGTTTCTGGGCCATGTCCCGCGAAGAGGAGCTTCCCTGCAAGGGACTCACCGTCACCTACGTCGACCGGATACTGGACGTGACAGACTACGTAAACGAACAACTGAAAACCGACGACGACCCGAACGGCACCAATTATCTGTCTCCCAAATACCTGAAAACAGTAGCCGACCGCTTCGCCAAGTCCGAAGGCATCACCCTGACACCCGGCCGCAAACTGGAACTGAAAGCCTTCTACGGTGGCAACAGATACTATCTATTCGTAAAAACCACTTATAGCGACATCCGCATGGTAGGCGCTCCCCCCTCCTCCATCGGCAAGTTCGGTGCAGACACCGACAACTGGATGTGGCCCCGCCACACGGGAGATTTCTCCATCTTCCGCATCTATGCCGACAAAGACGGGAAACCCGCCGCTTACAGCAAAGACAACGTCCCCCTGAAAGTGAAGAAACACCTCACCATCAGCCTCGACGGCTATCGCGAGGGCGACTTTACCTTCGTCATGGGCTTCCCCGGACGCAACTGGCGCTACATGATTTCCGACGAAGTAGAGGAACGCATGCAAACCACCAACTTCATGCGCCACCACGTGCGTGACGTACGCCAGAAAGCTCTGATGAAGCAGATGCTGCAAGACGATGCCGTACGCATCCACTATGCCA
This sequence comes from Bacteroides sp. A1C1, assembly GCF_004328515.1. Classification (NCBI taxonomy): domain Bacteria; kingdom Pseudomonadati; phylum Bacteroidota; class Bacteroidia; order Bacteroidales; family Bacteroidaceae; genus Bacteroides; species Bacteroides sp. A1C1. Next base: position 3,655,009 of record NZ_CP036491.1, on the reverse strand, counting down.
GCAAGTATGCATCTTCTGCCAACTACTGGAAAAATGCCATCGGTATGAACGAAGGCCTCGTCCGTCTGAAAGTATTGGACACCAAACGTGCACAGCAAGAGGCACTCCTGGCACGCGGACGCTCGCTGAACGACAATAGCTATCAGCAGGCATTCGACCAGATACGCGCCATCGTAAAGCAACGCCGTCCAGCCCTCTACCACCAGCAAGCCATTCAGGAAGCACTGGTGACGGGACTCGATTTCATGCGTATCCCCAGTACCGCAAGACTGGTGTCTGCCTTGAAGAACAAGGACAAGAAACAGATTGCAGCAGCTAAAGACAGCCTTCAGAAGGCAGCCGACCGCTACTTCGCCTCTGTCCCCTTCCCCGAAGTGGAACGTATCGTTGGCAAGGAAATGCTAAAAACCTACATGAAGTATATCCCTGCCGAACAACGCATCGGTATTTTCCAAATCATAGACAAGCGTTTCAAGGGCAACAGCGACGCTTTCATCGACGCCTGCTTCGAACATTCCATCTTCGGCAACAAGGAGAACTTTGCCAAGTTCATCCGCAAGCCCAGCCTCTACAAGATTAATACAGACTGGATGGTCTTGCTGAAATATTCCATCACGGACGGCCTGCTTCAGACCTCCATTGCCATGATGGATGCCAATAAAAACTACAATGCCGCCCACAAGGTATGGGTAAAGGGCATGATGGACATGAAACTTGCCAATGGTCAGCCCATCTATCCGGATGCCAACTCCACCTTGCGCCTGACCTACGGTCAAGTACTCCCCTACGCTCCGGCAGACGGTGTGAAATATGATTACTACACCACTCTGAAAGGAGCCATGGAGAAGGAAGACCCCGACAATTGGGAGTTTGTAGTCCCCGCCAAACTGAAACAGCTGTACCAGGCAAAGGATTTCGGACGTTATGCCATGCCGAACGGCGAAATGCCCATCTGCTTCATTGTCAACACAGACAATACCGGTGGAAACTCCGGCAGCCCCGTGTTCAATGCCAAAGGAGAACTGATAGGTACCGGCTTTGACCGCAATTACGAAGGTCTGACTGGCGACATTGCCTTCCGTCCGTCCTCCCAACGAGCAGCATGTGTAGACATCCGCTACACCTTGTTCATCATCGACAAATACGCGGGAGCTTCGCATCTCATTGAAGAGATGACGATTAAATAATGATTTAGCGAACAAATCCTCCTCCTATTTTGTTATCATTACAAATAAATAAAAACAGAAAGGAAAAAATTATGGAAAAGTTTGAAGAATTGATACAATCAGAAAAGCCCATTTTAGTTGATTTCTTTGCAACCTGGTGTGGCCCGTGCAAGGCCATGCATCCGGTACTGGAAGAACTCAAAAACGAAATAGGAGATGCTGCCCGTATCGCCAAAATAGATGTAGACCAGCACGAAGAGCTTGCTGCCCGCTACCGTATACAAGCAGTACCGACATTTATCGTATTTAAGAAAGGCGAAGCCGTATGGCGCCACTCGGGTGTCATCAGCGGTAAGGATTTGAAAGCCGTTATAGAACAAAACTCTTAACAAGAAGAAATGAAGAAGATTATAACAATAGTTGTCCTTGTGTTTTCCAGCATGCTGGCCTACGCTCAAACAAGCGGAGAGGTTGTCGTCATGAACAAAGCCATGTTTATCAAGAATGTGTTCGACTATGAGAAATCCCAGGACTGGAAATACAAGGGAAGCAAGCCTGCCATCATAGACTTATATGCCGACTGGTGCGGACCTTGCCGCATGGTGGCTCCCATTATGAAGGAACTGGCCAAAGAGTATGCCGATAAAATCGTTGTCTACAAAGTCAATGTGGATAAAGAAAAAGAATTGGCAGCGTTGTTCAATGCAACAAGCATCCCCCTTTTTGTATTCATCCCTATGAATGGAGAGCCTCAGCTCTTCCGCGGAGCAGCCGATAAGGCTACCTACAAAAAGGCGATTGATGACTTTTTACTGAAAACAGAATAGTTCATAATAGAAAGAAAAACTCCTGACTACCTTTACAAAAAGGCAAGTCAGGAGTTTTTGTATCCTATTCACTCAAAACACGATAGGCATCTCTTTCCATTCTCCTCCGTGTAGTTCCATCACCGATTCATATCCAGCTTTCCTCAAGGCACGCAAAGCTTCGGGACGTCCGTTGCTTATCCGTTCCGGATAGTGTGAATCACTGTTTACCTGCACACGTACACCCAAATCATGCAGGTAGGAGAAATACCGCTCATTGGGATAGAAAGTGCCCAAGTCATGATAGGCTTTGGTATTGACCTCTACCTGATAGCCGCGACGGGCAATATCTGCGAAATACGCCCTAACCAGCTCATCATACCAAGGCTCGTCCAGCAATCCCGGGCGATAGCATGCTGCATTGTAGTGCATCTTATCGGCATGGCCCACAATATCGAAACCTCCCAGCTCGAGCATCCTCGTCAACCGGCCGTAATAGAGACGGACCACATGCTCCAAATCACCGCAAAAATGTCCGTCTACAATGGTCTTAAAGGTATCCGCAGATACATCTACATCCACCACTTCCCCTTTGTCATTGTAGAGAAGATGTACAGAACCGATACGGTAGTCCAACGGCAACTCCCTGAAACGGGCGATGGACGGATTGCTCGCTTCATTCAGATAATCAATCTCCAGACCGATATACAGTTCGATACGTCCGGCATACTTCTCCTTCAGACGGTGGAATTCAGACAGATAATCGTCCATCCTGTCCCACTCCATAGTCCATGCCGTAGAAAAAGGCAATGGAGCATGCGATGAAAAGCCATAAGATGTAAAACCTTCACTCAATGCAAAACGCACAAAGTCCTCCATGCCGGCACGTCCGTCACAAAAAAGGCTATGGCTATGATAGTTCGTCAGATTTCCCACTTTCCTAATTCTATAATTTCAATTCTTAATTTTTAATTCCGGACTTCAGTTCGATTCTATCTCGCTCAACTCCAGCCAGCGCAATGTCTTTTCGTCAATCAAGTCCGACAGTTCCGGCAAACGCTTCGACTTCTCCGTCAGTTCGTCCACAGACAAGGTGCCGCTGCACAGAGCTTCTTCAATCACTTTCTTTTCAGTTTCCAGATCGGCTATCTCCTGTTCCAATTGCTCAAACTCGCGCTTTTCCTTGAAAGACATACGACGCTTATCGTTCAGACGCACCTTCGCCGTCTTATCCTCCTGAGCCTTGGTAACTTCCTTCTCTTTCTCCTTCTCCTGATGAGCTTTCGCATCTTTCCAGTCGCGGTATTGTGTATAGTTGCCAGGGAAGTCCCGGATGTCTCCTTGTCCGTTGAACACCAACAGATGGTCTACCACTTTATCCATGAAATAGCGGTCGTGGCTCACCACCATCACACACCCTTTGAAGTTCTGCAAATACTCCTCCAGCACATTCAGTGTCACAATATCAAGGTCATTGGTCGGCTCATCCAGCACCAGAAAGTTGGGATTGCGCATCAGGACCGTACACAGATAGAGGCGGCGGCGTTCTCCCCCACTCAACTTGTAGACATAGCTGTGCTGTGTCTCGGGAGTAAATAGGAAATGTTGCAAGAATTGCGATGCCGTCAGCTTCTTGCCGTTACCCAGTTCTATGACTTCGGCAATGTCCTGCACTACATCAATCACTTTCATCTGTTCGTCAAACTGCAAGCCGTCCTGCGAGTAGTAACCGAAACGGACTGTCTCGCCAATATCCAGCGTGCCGCTGTCTGCCTGCTCCAACCCCATCAGTATCTTGATGAAGGTCGACTTGCCCGTACCATTGTTCCCAACGATACCCATTTTTTCGTAACGGGAGAAGATGTAGGAGAAATCATCCAGAATCTTCAAGTCACCAAAGGATTTGTACAGATGGTCTGCTTCGAATATCTTGCTGCCTATGTAAGAAGCCTTGACATCCAGTTTGACGTTGTCGTTGTTGAAACGCTGCTTAGCCACCTTCTCCAACTCGTAAAAGGCATCCTCCCGATAACGCGCCTTGTGTCCGCGGGCTTGCGGCATGCGGCGCATCCATTCCAACTCTGTGCGGTAGAGGTTGTTGGCACGCTCTATCTCCACAGTCTTTGCCTCGATACGCTCTTGGCGCTTCTCCAGATAATAGCTGTAATTGCCTTTATACTGATAAATCTGCCGGTTGTCTATCTCTACGATTTCGGAACATACACGGTCGAGGAAATAACGGTCATGCGTCACCATCAGCAAGCTGAGGTTGTTCCGGCGGAGATATTCCTCCAACCACTCCGTCATATCGAGGTCGAGGTGGTTGGTAGGCTCGTCCAATATCAACAAATCGGGTTCAGTGATAAGAGTATTGGCAAGTGCCACACGCTTCAACTGCCCACCGGACAGGTATTTTACGTGCTGACTGAAATCACGTATCTTGAGTTGGGATAGAATCTGCTTTGCCTTCTGTTCGTACTCCCAAGCCTTTTCATGGTCCATACGCACCAGAATTTCGTCCAAACCGGGATGCCCCTCCGTCTCCATGCAACGTTCATACTCCTTGATTAACTCGACAGTACTGTTGCCATGATGAAAGCACGCTTCGAGCACGGTCAGCTCTTCTGGGTACTGCGGGTCTTGTTCCAGATAACCCACACGCAAGTCACGACGGAAGGAAATGGTGCCACTGTCATACCCTTCCTTGCCAGAAAGGATATTGAGCAACGTTGTCTTGCCACTGCCGTTCTTGGCTATCAGTCCGACACGCTGTCCCTCGGACAAGCCCAAAGAGATATTTTCGAATAGTACCAAGTCACCGAACGACTTGGTCAGGTTTTCCACCTGAAGAATTGAATTTACTGCTGCCAATGCTTTAATAGTTGATAAATGAAAATTGAAAGTTGAAACTCACAGTACCAAGATGACCGGACCTTAGAACAAGGAGCTGTATACCTCCGGCAGATTCACTTTACCTCCTGCCTTTACTTTGCTCCAAACCAGCTTCATGGGGTCTATCCATTCACCGGTAGACGTATTCAGCAATATGGGCGCTTCCCGGTTTCCATCCACCAAGGTACGCCATTCCATACCATCCACTTCATTGGCGAAAATAACACAAAGCACAATGCCAAAAGCCAGCCACGCATCTTTCTTTTTAGGGCTGATGTTGCTTTCTTCCATCATCTGCTGCATCTTGGCAATGTCTTCCTCCGCTCCTTGAAAATCCTTCTTCAGTAACTCCTTTACAGTAGTATCCACCCACTCGTATGCTTCGTTAATCTGATAGATTTCCGAAAGCCGCACCGGAATTATCTCCGCCGGATACTTCATCCCATCCTTACGCGTTTCCAGCGAAGCGATAATCTTCTCCGCTTCTGCAACCGACTCTCCCTTCTTCACCGTAAACGAACATTCAAAGGCAACTTCATCCGCACCCGTTATCCATAAATGAGAAGTATAGTACGCACCTTCTTCCTCGAACATCTCCTTACTATATGCACATTCCATCCGGCCTATCCTGACCGGAGTGGCAGCGGAGTTTTCCCGCAACTCTTGCTTCACGGAGTCCTTGCCATATGTAGCATTCCCTTTGAAAGCCGAAATGCGAAAATTACCGGTCCACTCATTGGGATTATAGAAAAGGAAAGAACCTTCCCCATCTTCGAATTCATTCCAGTCTGCCGGGTAAGTCATGGAAAACCATGCTCCCGGAGAGATAAATTTCTTGCTTTGTTCCATATATAGACTAATCTTTGCAAAGACAGTTCATACCATCTTAGCTATTTTTCGCAAAGATAGTGTAAACCGAATGCAAAATAAAATGAACTTGTTCATTTTTTATGCTGAGGTGCAGCCTATCTTCGCTTTTAGAGCAAAAGTAACACTACCGCCGTTGATATGCAAACAAACGAAACAAAAAACAGCCGATTCTCACGAACCGGCTGTTCCAATCATCATCTATGAATGAAGACCATTAGAGCCTTCAATATCTTTATTCAATTAAACTAAAGTCAAAATGAAATCCATTAAATTTCTAATTCGGATGCAAAGATAATCAATGGAATACATACAATCCTAAGATTTTAAGAATATTAAATCAACATTCTATAAATAGATGGCTGAATAGGTTTGCCATCCCGATAATGCCAACCGTAATTGAACTTTCTTTTTATTCCTGATTTGAATCCCACCACACAGGCAATGTACAAATAAGATTATTATTATACCATCCTTCACCAAGCTCAGCAGCTCCTGGAACTTGGGCACCAATGGCTGCTAGATTAGTGGTATTATATGTCAGCTCATAAGAAGCTTGCTTCCAACGACGAGGCGACTTATCTTCCGGGCAGTAAGTAAATCCTGCTGGAGTATTCCTATAATAATACGATTTATCCCAATTCATGAATATATTCGTATCATAATCACAACGACGCATATCATTCCAATTCTCATTAGAATATGGCATTGCCAACATCTTCTGAGTCAAAATTTTACCGAGAGTAATATCTGAAGAATTTCCTAGTGCATTATTCAAGAAATTATCAATATCAGTTTGTTCAATATGAGTAAACGAGGGGCAAGACTCCAATTTTCCATCCTCTGAAGTCCACACGCCAATCTGATCATTAACAAAATCAATACTTGCTTTAACACCTTCTTTATAGGCAATAAATGCTCCCGATTTATCGCCTTGACGGAAAAGCGTCTCTGCTTTGATAAAACAAGCTTCGGAATACGATGCCATAAGGGATGGACTTGTTGGACGGGCATAAAACACTCCGCTCAGCGCAGAAGTGTCATAAGATTTATTACGACGATAAAGGATATCTACACCGCCTGCGTATCCCGTACCACCACAAGTTGTCCACACATAAATAGTATCTCCTTTACGAGTTGGGCTATCACAATACCAACTCTGGGTAGTTACATCAAATGACAAAGCATATGGACCTGATTGACTTAAAATATCAGTTTGCATATCAACCCCCATAGAACGACGCCACAAACCGTCCTCTGACCATTTTATATCAATAGGGGTTGCAGGACCTTTCATAGAACGAGTCCAAGGGATAAACTTATCAGCACGTGGATCTTCTATTCCCTTTCCATCAAAGTTAGTCAAATTATCATAATAGCATTTAGTTATATAAATATTACTATTCATACCAATACAAGAATAGAGAGCAGAATAATCTATCGGCTCATTCCAGCCCAATACATCATGAGAAGGTGTATTAGTATCCGTATGTTTTATAACAGTATTATCAGCATTACTTTGTTGAGCTTTAGCTAAACAATTCAGAATTTCCGGAGCATCATATTTGCCATCTTTATAATTTCCAGCCTCTTTCTTGACTAAATGATTCAGCCAGCGTGCTTTAAGAAGATAACACATTTTCAGCCATTTATCTGCATCACCACCATTCCAAGAATCGCCTTCTACCAAATCCACTGGTGTAACATTATTTATTGCCTCTTGTTGTCTAGAAAACAACTCAATAGCTTCATCAATATCAGTTATACAACCAAGGAATATTGTTTTACCATTATCATAAACAGGAGAAGGATTTTCTCCAAATGCATCATTATAAGGGATTTCTCCAAATAAATCAGTAAGCATCATAAAACCATAAGCACGAAAAAATTTGGCTGCACCTGCATAGTGATAAGCACCAGCCTCCATTGCCTGATTATATAAATCATTACAATTCACACCTACCTGAGTAAAAAACCACTGTTGCGCATTAGCAGCACGAGTTGAAGAATCAAGTTGCCATTTAGCCGCCCCTCCTTCGCGTGCATTGTTACGATAGAAATGACCACAATAAAAACTAGTATTCGAGGCTACAATATGGTAAATATGTTCCATATAAAATTGCATCCAAGGTAAACGCTGATGGAACTCAGCATCAGTAGATATAGGAGTATTTGGATTGGTGTTGACATCCAACCAGTCATCACATGCGGAGAGCGCGACACAAGCTGCAACTCCGAGAATTATTTTCTTGTATAGTTTCATATTATTCAATTTTCATACAGTTAAACAATATTTAGAAAGTCAGATTAACACCAAAAGCAAAACTTGCTGTCGCAGGAACTCCACAATAATCAATACCTACTGAGGATGAGCCTACTGCACCCGATCCAGCTGCTGCAACTTCCGGATCACCGTTATAATTAGTGAAAAGAAGAAGATTATTAGCCGTTGCCGTAATTGAGGCACGTTTTATAACTTTTGTTTTGGCAAGTAACGTTTTTGGCAAATTATATGAGAGTGAAATAGTACGAAGACGAAGTGCATTCACCTTTGTCATGAAGTTTGCTGTTTCATTAGGATAAATATCCTGATAATAATTAGCTATAATTGTTTTACAGCTGGTTTCTTTACCATTATAAGTATATGTTTTATTAGCTTCGAAAGTATTCGTTACAAATTCACCATTTGTATTTACACCTGAAACCTCTATTTTTTCCCGGTTGGCAGAGAACTCACTCACACCCGCAAGCGTCATAGCATATTCCGTTCCATTATAAACATGCCCACCTACACGAAAATCCCACAACATATTCAATGACACCCCTTTATAAGTAATAGTATTATTCCATCCACCAGAGAATGTAGGTTCACGATTACCTATTTCAAGATTGGCATTAGTTCCTTTAGTCGGAAGCCCATTCTTGTCTAATACAACTCGACCTTGGTCATCACGTTTCCATTCACTACCGGAAATTGCCATAAAATTACCATTAGGGAAAGAAGCCGCTTTAGCATTACCAACTTGTACATCAGTCACATAAAGAATTTCTACACCTTCAAGCAGATTTTTCACTGTACCACGATTACCACTGACATTAATAGTTGATTCCCATGTCCAATCCTTAGTTTGAATAGGTGTACCGCCAATACTTAACTCCATGCCTTTATTATAAACGTCACCTGCATTAACAGAACGGAGAATATAACCAGTTGCATTTGACAGACGAGGTGACATAATCTGATTATACGAATTATTGGTATAGTAGGCGTAATCCAACTTCAGACGATTATTAAAAAAGCGCAATTCAATACCCAATTCAGTAGATTCCGTAATCTCGGGTTTTAATGCAGCATTACCAGCAGTCCAATAATTACTTACCCCAGTAAGGCCACCAAGGAATGACTGACTGGGCCACAATGCTGTTTCCAACGAATACGGACTCGTATCTTTGCCTACACGCGCCCAGCTCGCACGTACTTTGCCGAATGATAACCAATCTATTTTAGGAAGAAATTCTGTAAACACAATACTGCCACTTACCGAAGGATAAAAATAAGAACGATTCTCAATTGGCAATGTAGAAGACCAATCGTTACGTCCTGATACTGTCAAAAACACTGTATTCTTCCAATCAGCACGGAATTCACCAAATGTACCAATAAGGCGTTTTTGAGAACGTGAACTTGAAAAATCACGGTTATCATTCGTTGCATTGTCAAATGCGTAAAAATCAGGAATTTCAAAGTTCCAAGCCATTCTATAGTTAATCCAAGTCCGAGTATCGTCAGTAGATGTACCAAGCATCAAGTTAAAGTTAAAGTCTCCAAACTGTTTATTGAAATTCATCATTAAATTCGTAGAAAGATATTTATACCGATAAGAATTTTCGCTATACATACCTTTTTGCCATGCCAATTTATATACTCCACCAGCAGCAAGAGTCTTTGAATCATCTGTAGTGTAAGAGTCAATGCCCATACGATAACTAATCCACCACCAATCTGCAATATCAGCCTTGATACTAAAATTACCCGTGAAACGCTCAGTATTATCTTTCAACTTATTCTTATTAAGAATCCAGTATGGATTATCGCGTTCATCAACAACATCAAGACGATCTCCAAACATACGATAGCGAGTACCGTCTTCATTCAAGTAGTGTTTCATATCATCAGTAGGAGACCAACGGTATACCCCCGTCATGGTACCAGAACCACTTGAACCATATAACCCAGCAGAGGTCAATGTTTTATCAGTGTTTGCTTGAGAATATGCTACATTTGCACCGAATGTGAGCATTCTCCACTTTTGTTCACCATTAAAACGGAACGTTGCTTTCTCATAACCAGTATTAGGAATTATACCATCTTGATTATAATAAGAGCCTGAAAGATAAAAATTACTATTTTTAGAACCACCAGCCACGCTTATATTGGTATCCCATGCACCACCTTGTTGAAAAAAGTCATCTATATTATCATAGGTTGCTGCCTCATTGTCAATAGGTGCTCCCCATGAATTATAACTAAAATCATTATAAGTCGTTCCAGTATATTTTCCATCGGTGTACTGATCTTCAGCAAACCCTCTTCCATATTTCCGTTGTGTTTTAGGAAGAGAAGTAGCCCATTGCGTGATATACTTAGTGGAGAAATTCACCTCAACGGCTCCCTCCTTTCCTTTTTTGGTTGTAATAATTACAACACCTGCAGCAGCACGTGAACCGTAAAGAGCAGCAGCAGCCGGACCTTTAAGAACTGACATGTTTTCAATATCCTCAGGGTTTATATCCATTACACGATTAGAATTGGTAGAAGCTGTCGATAAACTACCATCAAAAGCAGAGTTACCAACTACTGTAGTAGAGTTATCATAGATTACACCATCAACAACAAATACTGGTTGATTGTCACGTTCAAGCGAAGTCCCACCACGAAGAATGATTTGAGAACCGGCACCGGCAGCACCACCTCCTTGCGTAATATTAACACCAGCAATTTTACCAGCCAAAGAGTTAATCGGATTCACACTTTTATTTTTCATAAGCTCTTCCGCATCTACATCATCAATGGCATATCCCAAAGATTTCCGGTCTTTCTTAATACCCATAGCTGTCACTACCACTTCATCCAATGTTTGCGAATCATCTTGCAAAGTCACTGAATACGAAGAAGCATTTGTCACTTTAAGCATAGCAGTTTTATATCCAATAAAGGATATCTCCAATGTGCTACCCGCCGGCGCTTCTACAGAGAATTTTCCGTCAACGTCCGTCACCGCACCGGTACCAGAACCTTTTACCAGCACGCTGGCACCGATGATTGGTTCGCCCGCTGCATCTAAAACTTTACCTGTGATTTTCTTGGCTTGCTGAGTACTTTGGGAACTAAGTACACTTTCAACAGCTGCGTTGGCTGCAAAAGGCATAGCTGTCCCAAACAATGCAAGCAACACTAATGATAAGCAATAATTTCTTTTCATAAGCTCTATTATTTGGATTTATTTGCAAACATATGAATTAATTTAGGAATTCTACTATCAATCAAATTAAAAATTATTAAATAAATATCAAAACGCTTGCATTTATAGTTTTGCAAAGTTTTAAGTATTTATTTGATATTTATTAATTGTATTAACTTTAAATCATATTGATGCTATATTTACAAATAATACAACTTAACAATATTAAAATAAAGAATATAGTGTACGAATTAATAATATATACTAATATTATAAGATATTTGATTTACACATTAAAGTATATGTGTAATTATTTTCACTAAAAAAAACTTGATTATGTGGAAATACCAACATGAATAAAGATTTCAAAAGCAAAAAAAGGTAAAATGATTCATAAGTTCATCAAAAAATAGTGTTAGACTATTAATAGCAGCAAGTTTTACTTGTAAGTTATATTAACATTTTTCTTTTTAGCATAATGCTAATATATATAAATTGTAAATAGCGAAAGTTGCTGTTGGTCAGTATTCATTTGAAAGAGTAGCTTGAAACAATGTTTTGGAAAATAGCCATTCGACATAAGCTTTATTATGTGCAAGTTATATGTAAAAAGGTTGTGTACATATTTATCATTCTTATTTTCAACAATTTATAATTAGCAAGAAAGGTAATTTACTAGTGAGAGATAGTAATATTAAGTATAAAACTTAGTTCCCAAAGTACTCAGCAAGCCAAGAAAATCACAGGTAAAGTTTTAGATGCAGCGGGCGAACCAATCATCGGTGCCAGTGTGCTGGTAAAAGGTACCAGTACTGTGACAGACATAATCCAAAAGTTCCCCGGTGCATCAAAAACGAGCGAGCACTATTGGTGGCGTCGCATGGCCCATCGTTAGCATGAGGTAAATTTCAACGCTAAGAATCTGGAAGCTTCAAATCCCAAGGCAATGTTTGATGACATATGGCCTCTGTACCGGTATGGTGGGACATCGAAGAAGAAGAAGAACTTAAGGCACATCGAAGACTCTTAACGGTCTTCATTCATAGACGATGATTGGAACAGCCGGTTCGTGAGAATCAGCTGTTTGTATTCTACTCTACGCCTCATTTCCCTATCGGTTGTATTCTCCTCCTCACCTCTTTGGATATTTCCAGAAACATATAGTTCAGTTTACCGGAATGAATACCTTCTTTATTTTGGGTATACTTCTTATTGGCATACTCCTTGGACTTATCAAAGGTAATGCGCGACATCTGGTTCTGCGACTTTCCCACCATTGTCGAATCCAACTGTTCGTCCGGAAAGAAATCATCCAAATTCACATCACCAATCATGGTCGTTTCAAGGAAATTCATGTCTTTATGACTAGAATCTGTGTAGTATCCTACAAACATATGTCCTGGAGTGCGTACCAATATAGGTTCTATATTTATGGCACGGAGTAAAGAAGCAAAAAGGACACTCCCATCCACACAGTTGATTTGCGAGGACTCCAAAGCATCATCGAACGTGCGCACACGCTGTGAAAAAACCACGTTGCTGGAAAGGCTCGTATTGGACACCGAACTATAACGGAACTTGCGCTTTTGCAACACATTCCACAAGGCATAAACCTGCTTGTCCACCACTTCGGCACCTCCCTGATAACCCAAAAACCGGTTGACGATACGCGTATCCAGCGCTTCACGCAACAGCTTGTCAATCATAGGATTCTCCTCATTCACATAAGCTGCAAAAAAGATGCCGGTATCATGGAACTTTGTACCATTCGTGACATACCCCAACAGACATTCATTAATGCTGCGAACGGAAAAAGTACGCACCCTCTGCCCCAAATCCTTGCCGTTCATCTCTACCATAACGGCCACACTGATGGGTTCCGCTTGGTTGTTATTCTTCAGAGCCTCGTAATTCCATATGATATCAGGATAGATAATATACTCCGTACGCGGTTTTGCCAGCACAAACTCCGACACGGAACGGGAAAAGAACGGAGTCTCTGCAACCTCTACCCGCACCCGGCTATAAGCATTCCTCGAACGGACACGGACAGCGATGCAGGACTTCGGATTACCTACATACATGGAGTCTACCGGCACTATGACCTGAGCATCGGTAGTAGCCACCGAAAGGATACTGGAAGGGAATATATTACCGCCCAGTTCATCCGTAATCTCAAATCCCGAGCGGAAAGGAGCCGTATTCAGCCAGACAGAGCCGATTATCACTAAAAGTAGAGTTCCCATAATAACCGACAAATGTCTCTTAGAGAAACTCCTGATATACATAAGTTCTTTCATACAATTCAGTATTTACGAAGCAAAGATAATATTTTAATGTGACGGGGCTTTTAGATAAACGGGAATTTAATGTAACCCAAATGTAACACTTGTTTCATCATTCCGTAACAAATTAGCCTCACTTTTGTACCCAGAAAGCAGAAATGGCCTGCATCTCGGCACAACTTTTCATGTAAACATGAAAATTCTGCATTCGGTTTGCACTATTTTTGCCGATAAAAAGAAATAAAGTTTAACTTTGTGACAAGAAAATTGTTTTATTCCTGTCATACATAAACAACAAAGCAATGAACAATTACCGGATTTTAGTAGTGGACGATGAAGAAGACTTATGTGAAATTCTGAAGTTCAACCTCGAAAACGAAGGCTACGAAGTGGACACGGCGAACTCTGCCGAAGAAGCTCTGAGAATGGACATTGGCAGCTACAACCTACTACTGCTGGACGTGATGATGGGAGAAATTTCCGGCTTCAAAATGGCAAGTATGCTGAAGAAGGACAAGAAGACGGCCCAGATACCCATCATCTTCATTACCGCCAAAGATACGGAAAATGACACCGTGACTGGCTTCAACCTGGGAGCGGACGACTATATATCCAAACCCTTCTCGCTGCGCGAAGTAGCGGCACGTGTCAAAGCCGTACTGAGACGCACCCAGCAAGGAGAGACAGAGCATGCACCGGAACAGATTGTCTACAAGACGCTGGTGCTGAACGTCATCAAGAAGAAAGTCTGCATTGACGGTGAAGAGGCACCGCTCACCAAAAAAGAGTTTGAAATCTTATTGCTGCTTTTGCAGAATAAAGGACGCGTATTCTCGCGCGAGGATATACTGAACCGCATCTGGAGTGATGAAGTATATGTGCTGGACCGTACCATCGACGTAAACATCACACGCCTACGCAAGAAAATCGGAGTTTATGGCAAATGCATCGTAACACGCTTGGGATATGGATATTGTTTCGAAGCCGAATAACGACAGACACTTTCTGTCCTTCAGCCGGAAGCTTTTCCTTTCGGTCATTTCACTGTTCCTCATATTCGCCGCATGCTTCATCGCCTACCAGTATCAGCGGGAAAAGGAATATAAAGTGGAGCTACTGGACACGCAGCTGCAAGACTATAATGACAGACTACACCAGGAACTTCGTTATCTCCCCGACAGCCTATGGACTTCCATGCTGGACAGCTATATCTCCAAGCATGTAAACAAGGAACTGCGCGTCACCGTGGTAGACCTTCAAGGTAACGTATTGTTCGACAGTTCCCAGAACGGCAGCCATGAACTGGACAACCACATCAAGCGCCCCGAAGTGCAGAAGGCACTGAAAGCCGGCAAAGGCTACGACCTGCGGCGCATCTCCGAAACCACCGGCAGAACCTATTTCTATTCTGCCACCGTCTACAAAGACTGCATCATCCGCTCAGCTCTCCCCTACAACGTCAACCTGATGAACAATCTGGCTGCCGACCCACATTACATCTGGTTCACGGTCATTGTATCACTGCTGCTGATATTCATCTTTTATAAATTCACCTCCAAACTTGGCAGTGCCATCAACCACCTGCGTGAGTTTGCCAAAAGAGCCGACAAGAACGAACCCATAGACATGGACATACAAACCGCCTTCCCGCACAATGAACTTGGAGAGATTTCGCAGCACATCATACAAATATATAAGCGCCTGCGCGAAACCAAAGAGGCGCTTTACATTGAGCGCGAAAAACTCATCACCCATTTGCAGACCTCCCGCGAAGGACTGGGCGTATTCAACAGAGACAAAAAGGAGATACTGGTAAACAATCTGTTCACCCAATACGGCAATCTGATTTCAGACTCCAACCTGCAGACTACCGAAGAAATATTCTCCATCTGCGAATTCCAGAAGATAACAGATTTCATCAACAAGGCACAGAAACGCCCTTCCTATAACGAAGAACGAAGAATGTCCGTTCACATCAACAAGAACGGACGCATCTTCATCGTGGAGTGCATCATCTTCCAAGACCTCAGCTTTGAGATTTCCATCAACGACATCACCCAGGAAGAGGAGCAGATACAGCTAAAACGGCAATTGACCCAAAACATCGCCCATGAGCTGAAAACCCCCGTAAGCAGCATACAAGGCTATCTGGAAACCATCGTGAACAACGAGAACATCGCGCCCGAAAAGATGCAAATCTTCATGGAACGCTGCTACGCGCAAAGCAACCGCCTGAGCCGCCTGCTGCGCGACATATCCGTACTGACCCGCATGGACGAAGCCGCCAACATGATCGATATGGAAAAGGTGGACATCAGCATGCTGGTTTCAAACATCGTCAACGAAGTGTCCCTGGAACTGGAACAGAAGCAAATCACCGTTGTCAATTCCCTAAAATCGAAGATACAGTTGCGGGGCAACTACTCTCTACTCTACTCCATCTTCCGCAATCTCATGGACAACGCCATCGCTTATGCCGGCACCAACATACACATCAACATCAGTTGTTTCCGCGAAGACGAGAATTACTACTATTTCAGTTTTGCCGATACCGGCATCGGCGTTTCTCCCGAACATCTGAACCGTTTGTTCGAACGCTTCTACCGTGTAGACAAAGGACGCTCGCGCAAGTTGGGCGGCACCGGCTTGGGGCTCGCCATAGTGAAGAATGCAGTCCTTATTCACGGAGGCACCATCTCTGCCAAAAACAACCAAGGCGGAGGGCTGGAGTTTGTATTCACACTGGCAAAAGAGAGATAACAGCCCGTTTTACCACACCAAACAAAATGCTTTGCATACCTCTGGAGAAGGTTCTTGTGGCAAGTGTGGCTTGTATTGGTATCTTTTCACCTTACCGACATGACGGATTGCTTAAATCGCCTTAAGTCACTATCAATCAGAGAGTAATTTTGCCAACCTATTGCCATGTTTTTGGCAAACTTTTGCCATGCCTATGGCAAAGTTTTGCCAACGCGGTGACAAAGTCTTGCCAAGAGGATGGCAAAACCTTGCCAATTTGTCGGCAAAAAGAAAGAGAGCGGGGAAGAAAATTTATCACTCATAGAATTGTTTTCTCAAAAAGAATCCGTATCTTTGTCATGCATTGGTTCGCTCCCCCTCTTCTGGGAAAGCGATTAAAAGGGAATCAGGTGTAAATCCTGGACAGTCCCGCTGCTGTAAGTTTCGTGCAACGTTGCAGACAATTACTCTATGCCACTGGAATATTCTTCCGGGAAGGCGCCTGCAACAGAAACAAGTCAGAAGACCTGCCATGCATACTTTATCATTGCTTTCGAGGAAAAAGCGTTGAGTCTAATGAGCCGGACAAACCGTCCATCATTTCATTCATCAAACCTAATTCAGAGAAAGTAAAGAAGGTAATAAACTCTGCCAAGTTTATTTGATGATGTCCGGCCGAAGTGATTTCGTCCGGACATTTACATTACAAAAAGTCATATTTAAATTGATTATTACATAGATTTTACCTAAATTCGGCACATTAAACCGAAATAATCGGTTTATCCGTTAACCTATTGTCAAATTATTAAAGATACAGAGTCTATGGAATTACCATTTGCCGAAGCATGGAAAATAAAAATGGTGGAACCTATCCGTAAAAGTACCCGCCAGGAACGCGAACAATGGCTGAAAGAAGCCCACTACAACGTATTCCAACTCAAATCGGAACAAGTTTATATCGACCTCATCACCGACTCGGGCACCGGCGCCATGAGCGACCGCCAATGGGCAGGCATGATGCTGGGCGACGAAAGCTATGCCGGAGCCACCTCATTCTTCAGACTGAAGGAAGTCATCACCCGCCTCACCGGATTTGGATACATTATCCCCACCCACCAGGGACGCGCTGCCGAAAATGTACTCTTCTCCTACCTGGTGCACGAGGGCGACATTGTGCCGGGAAACTCCCATTTCGACACCACCAAAGGACATATCGAGGGACGCCGGGCACTGGCTCTGGACTGCACCATAGACGAAGCCAAACAGACACAGCTGGAAATTCCCTTCAAAGGCAATGTAGACCCTAAAAAACTGGAAAAAGCATTACAGGAACATAGCGAACGGATACCGTTCGTCATCGTCACCATAACCAACAACACCGCAGGCGGCCAGCCGGTTTCCATGCAGAACCTGCGCGAAGTCCGCGCCATTGCCGACAAGTACGGCAAGCCCGTTCTCTTTGACTCGGCACGCTTTGCGGAAAATGCCTACTTCATCAAAATGAGAGAAGAAGGTTACCGCAACAAGAGCATAAAGGAAATTACCCGCGAGATGTTTGACCTTGCCGACGGCATGACGATGAGTGCCAAAAAAGACGGTATTGTCAACATGGGCGGATTCATAGCCACCCGCCGGAAAGACTGGTATGAAGGTGCCAAAGGCTTCTGCGTGCAATTCGAAGGCTACCTCACTTACGGCGGCATGAACGGACGTGACATGAACGCCCTTGCCATCGGCCTGGATGAAAATACTGAATTTGACAATCTGGAAACCCGCATTCACCAGGTGGGCTATCTAGCCATGAAACTGGATGAGTACGGGATACCTTACCAACGTCCCGCAGGCGGCCATGCCATATTTGTGGATGCCCCCAAAGTGCTGACACACGTGCCCAAAGAAGAGTTTCCGGCACAGACACTGACCGCCGAACTCTATCTAGAAGCAGGCATACGCGGTTGTGAAATCGGCTATCTGCTGGCAGACCGCGACCCGGTGACCCGCGAAAACCGCTTCAACGGCTTGGATTTGCTCCGGCTTGCCATCCCTCGCCGCGTGTACACCGACAACCACATGGATGTGGTAGCAGCCGCTTTAAAAAATGTATATGACAAGCGGGAAAGTATTACCCGCGGAGTTCGCATCACTTGGGAAGCTCCGTTGATGAGACATTTTACGGTACAACTGGAAAGGCTGTAAGAAATTTACAGACTCAATGTCAAGACAAAATCCGGAAACAAATAATAATGAATAGTGAACCGGCGTTTCTCCACCGTACGATACTCTTCGGCGGAGAATACGCCGCTTTCATTTACAGCAAAAGGCAGAATGCGCATGTGCCCACGAAAATCAACCTCGGAAGCATTCAGGCATTTAAACATGGTCTCCTTGGCCGACCAGTGCAGCAACAGTGACCAAGTGTCGGTTCCGCGAAACACGGATGGCTGTTCATCTTCGCGCATGAATTTATGCGCCACCTTCCTTACCCGTTCACCATACTGCTCAATGTCAATGCCCACTTCCCGACCCGGCAATCCCAAAACAACAGCCACATAACCTTTCGTATGCGAAATACTGAGAGAGGCGGAAGCATCTGCCAAATAAGGTTTCCCACTGGGATGATAGGCAATCTCTTTCTCTTCTCCCGACAGCGTGTAAAGCAATACACGGACAGCCAGCCACTCCAGACGGCGGTGTGCTGCGGTGAAACGCCGCATACCTTCCCGGTATACTTCCTGATGAGGAAGCATGGCCAGCAATTCCTCCGGAGATTCCTCCGTTTTCCAAATTCCCCATCGGCAGGGAAGAGCGGTATGTTGTAAGAAGAGGGGCATGAGGCAAGGATTAAGGATTAGGGATTAGAGGAGTTGAGGCATTTACTGTAAACTTCACTTTCAGGATACGGCGGTTGTCCATCTCCAGCACCTCAAACTCATAACGGCCGTAGGTCACCTTTTCATGGAGAGCAGGAAATTCCCCCTTCAGCTCCAGCAGAAGTCCGGCAAGCGTATCGGCATCCCCTGCCACCTCATCGAACGTTTCCTCGTCTATCTTCGTTATTTTATAGAAATCGGTCAGCTGGGTCTTGGCTTCAAATACCCAAGTGTGGTCATTCAGTACGGCATATGTACGTTCTTCATCATCGTATTCGTCATGAATTTCGCCCACAATCTCCTCAATAATGTCCTCCATGGTGACAATGCCCGACGTACCGCCGAACTCATCGACCACAATGGCTATATGAATCTTGTTTGCCTGAAAATCGCGCAGCAAATCATCAATCATCTTGGTTTCGGGCACAAAATAGGCGGGCCGGATAAGCGACTGCCAGCGGAAATTATCCCCTTTGTTCAGATGGGGAAGCAAATCCTTGATATAAAGCACCCCCTTGATATTGTCACGGTTATCCGCATAGATGGGAATACGGGAGTAGACATTCTCTACAATGCACTTCACCACATCCTTGAAAGGGGTACGAATATCCAGATCCACCACATCGAGGCGGGAAGTCATAACCTCCTTGGCTGTCTCTCCACCAAAGCGGATGATACCTTCCAGAATATTGTTCTCCTCCGAAAGTTCCGCCTTATCGGTCAATTCTAGTGCATGTGAAAGTTCATCGACCGATATATTATGGTTCTTGCGGACCACATGCTTGTTCAGGAAAGAAGTGGAACGTACCAGCATAGATGCCATCGGATAGAATACGGAACGGCAAAACGTGATGCCGGGAGCAGCAAAACGGCAGAAAACCAGCGTTTTCTGAGCCGAATATATCTTAGGCATGATTTCACCGAAAAGCAACAGCAAAAACG
Source organism: Bacteroides sp. A1C1 (assembly GCF_004328515.1). Lineage (NCBI taxonomy): Bacteria > Pseudomonadati > Bacteroidota > Bacteroidia > Bacteroidales > Bacteroidaceae > Bacteroides > Bacteroides sp. A1C1. The sequence continues at coordinate 3,634,980 of NZ_CP036491.1, read as the reverse complement.
TAAGGACTACTGTCAGAATGAGGAACTCTGCAATGGGAGAATGAAATTGGAACACATTCATAAAAAAGAAGTTACAGAGCATGATTATGGTTACATTCACGAAGTTGTTTGTAATCAGAATCGTCGCCAACAAACGTTCACTGTTATCCAGCAAATTACCGATTTTCTCATCCGAAGGATGCTTTCTCTCCGCTATTACATTTAAGTCTGACGGAGAAAGAGAAAAAAAGGCTATTTCGGAAGCTGATGCAAAGCCGGAAACGAGCAAAAGCAAACCTGCCAACACAATGGCTACAATGGCCGAAATAGAAGGAGTCTGTACGGATATACCGTTAAAAACATCTGCCAACTGGCATAAATAAGCGTCTGGGTCCAAAGATTTTGGTTTTAGTTAAACAATCAGAACGGTAGATCGTCCGTCGGGTTATCTTGTGCAGGGGCAGCCTGCGGTTGTACCGGTTGTTGCGGCTGGGCTGTCGCTCCGGCTTGCGGCGCAAACGGCGCATTGCCCGATACCGATGCACTTTTAGGTGTCAACATTTCCATTGTATCTGCAAAAACTTCAGTCACATAGCGCTTAGCTCCTGTCTGGTCATCATACGAGCGAGTGCGAATTTTGCCTTCAATGTAAAGTTTATCTCCTTTATGCACATATTTTTCGGCAGTTTCTGCCAGTCCACGCCAAAGCACAATATTATGCCACTCAGTGCGGTCGGGAACCTGGGTTCCATTCTGCAAAGTGTATCCTCTTTCTGTAGTAGCCAAAGAAAAAGTAGCTACCGCCACCCCACTGTCAAGGTATCTCACTTCCGGGTCTCTGCCCACATTTCCTAACAATATCACCTTGTTTACTGACATAAGCTTCTATTTTATTAATTTGCTGCCAAAATTAACGAGAATATCCACACCATGCAAGAATACAGACAACTTTTATATATATTTCTCCAAGAAAGCATGTATCAGCCGAGGCACCGCATAACGGTCCAAATCTTCGACCGCAACCTGCTGGTAACCTGAAAAAGAACCCGAATTATCGGGTAGAGTGACCTCATAGAAATTGGTATAAATCACTCTGTGGGACAATACATGCTTCACTCCCCGAAGTAGTGTACGGACCATCCGCACCTCTCCCTCTGCAAACAGTGCATGAAACTGCGGACATGCCAGGAACTCCTCTTCGGATAAATCTTTTTCCGTTTCGATTAGAGGCAATTCAAAGAGATTTTTCCAGATATCGTTCTCCGTCCTCTTATGTATCAAAGTATGCGCACCCATACGTACATATATATAATTAAAATAGCGGTTGGTAGTCTTTGTTCTGTGCTGCTTCACGGGCAGTTGCTGCACTTTGCCTTCCAACAAGGCTCTGCAGCTACCAGACAAAGGACAGAACAGACAGTTGGGCGACTGCGGCATACACTGCACGGCTCCGAAGTCCATAATCGCTTGGTTATAATCTGCCGGTCGGGATTTATCGAGCATCTCTCTCGCCAAAGCAGTAAAAGTTTTTTTCCCTTCGGTAGAATCAATGGGAATATCAATGCCGAAATAGCGGGAAAGCACCCGATATACATTCCCGTCTACCACCGCATAAGGCATGTCATAGGCAAAAGAACAGATGGCCGCTGCCGTATAATCCCCTACCCCCTTCAAAGCACGCACCTCTGCATAGTTTTTTGGAAATGTACCCTTCATGCTTTTGGCTGCGGCATGCAGGTTGCGGGCACGGGAATAGTACCCCAGGCCCTGCCAATATTTCATCACTTCGTCCTCGGACGCAGCAGCCAGCGACGCCACATCCGGGAAGCGTTTTATGAAACGCAAAAAGTACTCATAACCCTGCGCCACTCTTGTCTGTTGTAAGATGATTTCAGAAATCCATATCAGATAAGGGTCCGTGGTATTTCGCCACGGAAGGTCGCGTTTGTTCTCCGCATACCAATCCAACAATGTTCCGCTAAAAATATTCATGCTGCAAAAATACTTCATTTTCAGCCTAACAAAGCTTAATGCCAAGACTTTTTTAGAAAATTGTCCGAAATATATTTTTTAGAGCCACGGAAAAGCTATATATTTGCAGTCCAAAAAATTAGGAAAACTATAGTAATAATATTTTTTTTAAAGAAAAATGACTAAAGCTGATATTGTAAACGAAATTACAAAGAACACCGGAATTGATAAGACAACCGTACTTACAACCGTTGAAGCATTCATGGACGCAGTAAAGGCATCTTTATCCAAAGATGAAAATGTTTACCTCCGCGGGTTTGGTAGTTTTGTAGTGAAGAAAAGAGCTCAGAAAACTGCACGCAACATCTCCAAGAACACTACAATAATCATTCCGGAACATAACATTCCGGCATTTAAGCCTGCAAAAACGTTCACCCTCTCAGTGAAGAAATAATAAACAATAGTATTAACCCATAAAAATTTTGAAGCTATGCCAAGCGGAAAGAAGAAAAAAAGACATAAAATGTCTACGCACAAGCGTAAAAAAAGACTAAGAAAGAACAGACATAAAAGCAAAAAGTAATTTTTAGTCTGAAGGACAAAATAAAGAACAAACTTGTGAAGCAAAATGTCTCGCGGGTTTGTTCTTTGTTTAAGTAGTAAATAGAATCATTTAAAAGCCAATTATTGTGACAAGCGAACTCGTTGTAGACGTACAGCCCAAAGAGGTATCCATTGCACTGCTTGAAGACAAGCAGCTGGTGGAACTCCAGAGCGAAGGAAGAAACATCTCCTTCTCGGTGGGCAACATGTATTTGGGACGCGTCAAAAAATTGATGCCCGGCCTGAATGCCTGCTTCGTGGACGTGGGTTACGAGAAAGATGCTTTTCTTCATTATCTGGACCTAGGTCCTCAATTTAACTCGTTAGAGAAGTACGTAAAGCAAACTTTAAGCGACAAGAAGAAGCTGAATCCCATTACCAAAGCAACCATACTTCCCGACCTTGAAAAGGACGGAACGGTTTCCAACACACTCAAGGTGGGACAAGAAGTAGTGGTGCAAATTGTCAAGGAACCTATCTCTACCAAAGGGCCGCGACTGACTTCCGAACTTTCCTTTGCCGGAAGATACCTCGTGCTGATTCCCTTCAATGACAAGGTTTCCGTATCACAAAAAATTAAATCGAGCGAAGAGCGCGCACGCCTCAAGCAACTGCTGATGAGTATCAAGCCGAAAAACTTCGGCGTCATCGTCCGCACCGTAGCCGAAGGAAAACGTGTTGCCGAACTCGACGGAGAGCTTAAAGTATTACTGAAACATTGGGAAGATGCCATTACAAAAGTACAGAAGGCCACCAAATTTCCGACACTGATTTACGAAGAAACCAGCCGTGCCGTAGGACTGTTGCGCGACTTGTTCAATCCTTCCTTCGAAAACATCCACGTGAACAACGAGGCTGTGTACCACGAAATCAAGGATTACGTAACCCTCATCGCCCCTGAACGGGCAGGAATCGTGAAGCTGTACAAAGGTCAACTCCCCATTTACGACAATTTTGGTATCACCAAACAAATCAAGTCGTCATTCGGCAAGACCATTTCATACAAAAGTGGTGCCTACCTGATTATTGAGCATACTGAGGCGCTTCACGTAGTAGACGTGAACAGCGGTAACCGCACCAAGAATGCCAACGGGCAGGAGGCCAACGCACTGGAAGTGAATCTGGGTGCAGCCGACGAACTGGCACGCCAGCTCAGACTAAGGGATATGGGTGGTATCATCGTGGTGGACTTCATCGACATGAATGAAGCCGAAAACCGACAGAAGCTTTACGAACGTATGTGTGCCAACATGCAGAAAGACAGAGCACGTCACAACATCCTGCCGCTCAGTAAATTCGGACTGATGCAGATTACACGCCAGCGTGTACGCCCGGCTATGGATGTAAATACGACGGAAACCTGCCCCACCTGCTTCGGTAAAGGCACCATCAAATCGTCCATCCTCTTTACGGACACCTTAGAGAGTAAGATTGACTACCTGGTCAACAAATTGAAGATAAAGAAATTCTCGTTACACATCCACCCGTACATCGCAGCCTACGTCAATCAGGGACTCGTCTCCCTGAAACGGAAGTGGCAGATGAAGTACGGATTCGGTATCAAGATTATTCCAAACCAGAAATTAGCATTCCTGGAATATGTATTCTACGACCTGCAAGGGGAAGAGATAGACATGAAGGAAGAAATCGAAATCAAATAAAAAAGACGGCGAAGGGTATTTATCTTCGCCGTCTTTTTTATCTCTTGCTTTGGGGGAGCTCTCCCCAAACATGCCTTCCGCTATAAAGCCAAACGATAGATTTCCCTGCAATCAGTCATGGTCAGCTTCACGTAGTTGCCAAGCAGTTCGCCTTTATTGCGCTGCAGACTGACGAGCATACGGTCTATATCGGGATGCTCGATGCCCAACTCCTTAAAGCTAACCGGCAAGCCCATGTAACGGAAAAAGTGTTTCAGGCGGGCGGTACCAGCCAAAGCCATCTCTTCCAAATCTTCGGACTTGGGTATATCAAAAACGCGGTGGGCAAACTGGGCTATCTTTGCCGGATTATGTTCTGCCATAAAAGCCATCCAGGCAGGGAAGATTACAGCTAAGCCGGCACCGTGGGCTACATTATAGATAGCACTGATTTCATGTTCCAGTGCATGGGATGCCCAGTCTTCCTCACGCCCTACCCCACAAGTTCCGTTATGCGCCACAGTGCCACACCACATAATGTTGGCACGCGCGGCATAGTTGTCCGGTTGCTGTTTCACCCGGTAAGCTTCTTTAATGATAGCTGTCAAGGTGCCTTCGCAAAGCCGGTCGCTGATTTCCACATCCGGTGTATTTGTGAAATAACGCTCCATGATGTGAGCCATCATGTCGGCAATACCACAAGCCGTCTGATAAGCTGGGAGAGTGTAGGTCAGTTCAGGATTCATGATGGAAAATACGGGACGCAAATGCTCGGGGGCACAGAGCCCCAGTTTTTGGAGTGTCTCTGTCTTGGTAATTACCGTATTGCCCGAACCTTCGCTTCCGGCAGCCGGGATAGTCAGCACCACGGCTACTTTCAACGCTTTCTCCACCTTGGCACGACCGATAAAGAAATCCCAAAAGTCACCATCATAGAGGGCTCCGGCAGCAATGGCCTTTGCCGTATCTATGACCGAACCACCTCCCACAGGAAGCATCATATCCACCTGCTCACGACAGCAAAGCTGAATACCTTCGTATACCTTCCCGTCAATGGGATTGGGCTGGACACCTCCCATTTCGCAATAAGCCACACCGGCTTCCTGCAAGGATTGCTTCACTCTATCCAGCAGACCACTCCGTACAACAGAACCGCCTCCATATACTATCATCACTTTTTGTGCACCATACTTACGCGCCAATGCACCGACTTGCACTTCAGTATTCTTGCCAAAGACAAACTCTGTAGGACTATAAAAAACAAAATTATTCATTGTATACCTTATTTAATGTATCGACTGTATCTTTCAAAGAAGCGTCCGAACGCTCCCCACTTCATCAGTCCTTTCTCAAAAACAAAAATACCCAGCAATGCACAAGAGATGCCCAGCATCACATCAATCAGATAATGGTGTCCCGAATAGACAGCCGTCCACCAGATACCGACCATAATCACCGCAAACAACGCTATCAACCACTTTTTGCTGCGGTCCATAACCGCGTAAGCCAAAGCCACCACCATATAGGCGGCATGGAGCGAGGGCACTGCTGCAAATACATTGGCATTCCTTCCGTAAATGGAGTTGAAGATGGAACATCCCAGCAATTCGTCAAAGCGCCCTAAGCCTGCCACATTGCCCGGAGTGTCGAGTATCGGCTCGAAACCATAATTCATGGCATACCAGGGCGGAGCAGCGGGATGGATGTAATAGCCGGCAAAACCGATGAGATTAACCAGCAGGAACACCATCGCAAAACGAAGATATACCTTACGGTCACCCTTCAGATAGAGCCACAACCCGAATGCAATGGGAACCGGTACCCAACAGAGGTAGAATATCCCGGCAAAGAAATCGGCAACAGGACAATGGTTCAAAGCAAAATACTCACAAGGGATAAGGACAGCACCGTCTACAGACAAGCCAAAAAGGGATTTTTCTGCCTCATAAAGTCCTTTTACATCAATGGGATTCACCTGGTAATTGGGATATACGCGCATCCAGTCATACGAAATGCCGAATATGAAAAACGGCAACAGCGCCACTGCCAACTTACGGGTTATCTGTCCGGCAAAGAACAATACCAAAAATACACCCGCCATCAGGAAATGTTCCGGACGAAGCCCGATACAGACCGCTGTCAGAATCAGGAAAAACGCTGTGATGACAATCACCAGCACCGCCTCTCTCACAGAGGGAAACAAACTATTTTTCATTCCTTGTCTTTCAGTAGTTTATAGCAATGCGCCAAGCGGGCAAATGCCGTCAAATTCGCCAATATTGCAATCACTGCCATAGGCACAATCAGTATCAGCATCGGGTCGAATAAAGTACAATCACCAAAGATACCGCAGAACATGGCACCGAGGGCAGTCAGCACAACGCGTTCGGGGCGCTGCATGAAACCCACTTTACACTCCAGCCCCAAACCTTCGGCACGGGCACGCACGTAACTCACCATCAGCGAACCTATCAGCGCAATGAATGTAATGATGGAGCCCCACAAATAGCCTTGCAGCATCAGGTAATAGAAGATGCCGAACAATGTCACGAGCTCGCTGTAACGGTCGAGTACGGAGTCGTAGAGCGCACCGAAAGTAGAACTCATTTTACCCACGCGTGCCACACGTCCGTCCATCATGTCAAACAACCCGGCAAAGAGCACAATACCGCCTCCCCAGCCTACATAGGCCAGTTCACCACTCTTGTACACCCCGGCATACACAAACAAGGCAGCCGCCACGATATTCAGCACCAGCCCCGTAGTCGTAATAAAGTTAGGCGTAATGCCAATTCTAATCATACCATGCACCACAGGATTGATAATCTTGTATATCACCTGCTGCAACCAATCTCTATAATTCATATTCGTCTTTTTTGTTCTCTAAATAATGTTTCAGAAAGCCTTTTATATTGTGATTACGATAAACGAAAAAACGTTGCAGATGGTAGTTCCAAAAAAAAGCTACCAGCACTGCTACTATTATCTTTGACAGAATAAATACATTGTCTATATAATATCCCAACAGCCCATTGACCCATGTCATGCCCGTAAGCCACTCGGTCAGTGCAAAAGTGCCCCAGGTATTCAGTATAATGCTGCCTCCCCAGACAAAGAGATATTTCACGGCAACATGCGTTTTCTTACAGTCTTCGGCATGGAACACCCATCCGTAATTAATGGCACAGTTTACAATGCCTCCTACCACGGAACCCGTGAATGTGGCATAAAGATAAAAAACAGCAAAAGCCTTTACCAGAAGGATAGTCACCAGAAAATCGACAAAGCTTGCGAATTGCGCAGAAATCTGGGCCTTGAAGAAGATCCAGACAGAATGGCGCCACGACACACCTTTGCCATTTGATTTCAACTGATTATCCATCTTGCCACAATCAAAATTATAAATCCGTAGACTCCGGACAGAATATCGTCCATCATTACCCCGATTCCACCCGGCAGACTTTCCATACGGCGAATGCCCAAGGGCTTGAATATATCAAACAAGCGGAACAAGACAAACGCTCCCAACGCATACCATACGTGTCCGGCAGGCGCTGCAAGCAAAGCAATCCACACACCGACCATTTCATCGACCACCACGCGCGAAGGGTCTTCGCCCCAAGATACCTCCAGGCGGTTGGCAGCCCAGATACCGGCAAGTGTAAATACCAAAATCAATGCTACTGTCAGCCACAAAAGGCAGACACTTGAAACCAGATAAGACAACCCGAACCAGATAAGCGTAGCCAGCAAAGCTCCCGCAGTGCCGGGTGCAAAAGGAGAAAAGCCCGAGCCAAAGCCCGTACCGATAATGACTGGGAGGAGGGAGGGTTTCTTCATCAAAAAAGTAATGAGGTGATAAATGCGATAAAAACGGTAAAGTGATAAATGCAATAAAGTAATAAAAGTGATAAAGTGGTAAAGTGCTATCACTCTATCACCTTACCACCTTATTTTTATCACCTTATCACTGTTTTTTTAATCCAGATAACTCGGTGCTGTCTCACCCACCATATTGCGGAGAGTCTCTTTCACCATGCGCCATTGCTGGAACAAATCGTGTACCGGCTCATGCTCGAAATCGTGCATCGGGCTCTTGCAGAAGAAGGACAGCCACGTCTGGATGCCGCACATACCTGCACGCAATGCCAAATCACTGAAAATAACCAAGTCGAGCGCGATGGGAGCAGCAAGAATGGAGTCACGGCACAGGAAGTTAACCTTGATTTCCATCGGATAGCCCATCCAGCCGAAAATATCGATGTTGTCCCATGCTTCCTTGTTATCCTTACGAGGAGGATAGTAGTTAATGCGTACCTTATGATAAACATCACCGTACAAGTCAGGATATTTCTCCGGTTCGAAGATATTGTCGATAACAGACAGCTTGCTGACCTCTTTTGTCTTGAAGTTCTCCGGTTGGTCGAGTACCTCGCCGTCACGGTTACCCAGAATATTCGTAGAGAACCAGCCGCTTACACCCAACATACGGGTCTTGAACATCGGAGCAAGCACCGTCTTCATCAAAGTCTGGCCACTCTTGAAGTCCTTACCGGAAATGGGCACATTCATTTTCTTGGAGAATTCCCACATGGCTGGAGTATCCACACACAGATTAGGAGCACCCATAATAAACGGAGCGCCTTCTGCAATGGCAGCGTATGCATAGCACATACTCGGAGAGATGACTTCAGTATTGTTTTCCTTCATTGCCTGTTCCAAAGCAGCGAGAGATTCGTGCTCCTTGGACAGCGGAATATATATTTCGGTACTTGCAGCCCACAGCACAGCAATACGCTCGCAGTTATTGGCTGCCTTGAAGTTACGGATATCCTCACGCAACTGCTCTGTCATTTCCCAGCGAGTAGCAGCCTTCTTAATATGCGTACCGTTCAAACGTTTTGCAAAATTGTGGTCGAATGCAGCAGGCATCGGCTTGATGGCTTGCAGTTCGTCTTTTACCAAATTCAAGTCTTTCTCTTTCAAAACCTCGGCATACATAGCAGCTTCGTAGGCGTTGTCCGGGAAAATGTCCCAACCGCCGAAAACGATATCATTCAAATCAGCCAAAGGCACTATGTCTTTGATAAGTTTTTCCTTGCCATCCTGCATGCGCATAGCAGCCATTTGTGTGATTGAGCCTATAGCTTTTGCCAAGCCCTTGCGAGCAGCTAATGTACCGGTAATCATGGTGGTTGCAACCGCACCACCTACTCCGACTACCAGCACGCCCAAGCGTCCGGTTGCCGGCTTAATGTTTTCTTTCATTGCCATTGTATTATTTAGAGTTTAAAAAATTGCTCAAATTTAGGGTATTTTACTCAATTGGGATTAGTCATTTTATCCGATTTAATGTCCTATTAGTAAGATTTAAGTTAAAATGTCATGTGTAGACTGATTCTGAGCCCGGATTTGTCTACATCCGGTAAATTTCGGTAAGTCAGACGCCATACATAATCGACACGCAACACCTTGAAAATATTTTCAATGCCTACACCTGCCTCTACGTATGGCGTATGTCCCATGGTGGTACTTCCAGCAGGAAAACGGAACAAATCCTGCTGAAAAGCCGGATTATTCTTATCACTCAAATTCCCATACAAGCCGCGGCAGGAAAGTACTTCACGCCATTTCAACTTTTTCAACAAAGGAATACGGTTGAAGAGCCAGCCGTTCAAGTAATAGGTCACATCCCAGGAAGCGTATTCATCGTTCATGAATTCCATGGCATTCATCAGTGAATAGGACTCGGGCTGTATGGTATAGGACAAGTTCGCGTTGGGAATGACGAGCAAAGGGAAAGGAACCTTGTTCCATACTTTCCCGGCCTTCAGGATAACGTCCGTATAACCGAATGCCGAGAACCAGAAACGCTTTTGAAAACCCGCTTCCGTATAGTGATAGGTATAGTCTCCTCCCAGTACCCCTTTGGCAGCCATGGTATGTGTAAGCGAAAAGACCGGAGCATCCAGCGAAACGGGGAAACGGTTCCATTGGGTCTGGAAGAATTTCTCGTTGGGAGCATAGCGCAGCTTCAATTCCAGTTCACTGGTCGAAATACTTTTTACATACGTATTATGGTCGTCCTGCTTGACGAAAGGAATCAGATGGGATGATTCATCTTTACGCAGACGCGTCGTCATCTGTACGGAAAAACCGGAATGGAACTCATTGGTATAGGTCAGTTCCGCCTTCCGCTGATAACCGATACGGTCATCCTTCTGACGTTTCAAAGCAAGAAAAACATTGTCCTGACTGGTATAAAGATAGTGTTGTCCATATTGATTGACATCTGACAAGTAACGGAGCTTCAACGAATGTATAGGAAATTCATTGGCATATTCCTTCTTCCTATGAAAAGAATACTCCAGTTCGGCGAGTCCCTTTACACGATGGTCGCGAAAACCGTATGCCATATAGCCCCTGCCGAACAAATGCGGATTGAGCCATGCCGTCGTCATACCGCCGGCACGCAAGCGCACCCCTTCCAATGTATTTCCGCTGATAGTGGTATTCATCATACCGATATAGAACAAAGGTTCTTTTTCCTTCGGAGCGGGAATATACCCCGTGAACAGCACCTTCAACACTTTCTCCGTCCAGAAATAAACGGGATAGCTGCGCAACTGGGCCATCATCTTGTCCACCGAAGTCTCTTTCTTGCTGACCTCCACCTGGCGGTTGGCATCCCAATATGCTTCCGAATAGCCGGAAGCCGATGTCTCTTCAATCACCTTTTCCGGTTTTCGGAAAGCCTGCAGAGCCTTGTCATCCGGTTCATACTGATAATTTCTGTAATACACATCCCGCTTGGCATAAATACCGTCACTATTGTCCACCAACTTGAACTCCGTAGTGATACTCTCATTGAGCAACTGCCTCGTACCGTCCTCCGCGCGGTCAAAATTCTGTTCAATCTTCATGTAGTCCACAAAGTTCAGATTTATTTTCTGAGGAAAGTTCATGACGGCACGCTTTACAAAATAGGTACTGTCCAGCATGACGTACAAATGTCCCGTAAAACCGAACGACTCGGAGTTGAAAGGGACAAATGTCAAGTCAACACAAGGCTTTCCGGCAACGGTAAGCGTATCCATCAGATAATATTTGTAGAAAGACGGCCCAAGGGAGGATAGCGGACTGACAAACTTATTGGTGAACAAGGTGATGTTGTTCTCATAAAGGTCTACATCGGTCATGGTGACACTGATAGCCTGCTCCATACCCTGCTGGGAAAGCATCTCGTCCACTCCTGCCTGCCTGCGGGCGGTGACCCACTGTTTCCGGCTATGCGGAGACTTGCGGTAATAGTCTGTGGCAAGCAACTCACGGTTGGAGATGGCCAGTACCGGCCTGCCGGTAACGGCAGAGGTATCGACATAATCCGTCAGGAACTTGAACTTACGGTAAAGCCACTTCTGTTGCTTCAAGCTGTCGAAGTTATTGATAGCAAAAGTCATCTTTTCATAGCGGTCACGTTTCCAGAAGTCGCGTTCGTCGGGCGAGTAGTCATCCCGATGCTCTATCATCTTGCGTACAAACTCCACTGCGGGATTATCCTTTTTCTTATACCGTTCACGCTTCGGCTTCACCACCACCTCATCCAGTGCATAAGTGGCTGGCGAAAGGGCTATATTGAACTTAGAAGACTTTGCAGGATGAATCAGCCGGACATATTCATTATATCCCACGGCCGAAATGACCAGCGTGGCCTCCGGGCGATAGGTCTTGAAGGAAAAACGGCCGTTATTGTCCGTCATCCCTCCCTCCGTAGTTCCTTTCAGATAAACTGACGTATAAGGCAATGGCTCCTTCGTCAACGAATCGGTGACAACGCCTTGCACCATATATTGTGCTCTCAATGGAAGAGTAACCAGCTGGATAAGCAGAAATACCCTAAAAAACAACTTCATACCTTGTTTTACCTAATTTGGATGGCAAAGGTACGGAAGAAAACTTTTTCTTAAAGTTCGGTTTTACGGAATAAATGTTCTAAAAAACTCCTTTTGTATAAAACACTTCCCGTTAAAAGCCGTTGTATAGCGAAACGACGCTCCAGAAAGCATCGGAACAACCAATATATAACCTAAACAACTTGATTATGGAATGGATTTTCAACCAGCTCAGGGAACGCCCCGAACTTGCCATTTTCCTCACTATATTCCTGGGATTCTGGCTGGGGAAACTGCGTATCGGTAAGTTTACGCTGGGCACAGTGACCAGTGTACTGCTTGTAGGCGTACTGGTAGGGCAACTGAACATAGCCGTACCGGGTCCGATAAAGTCGGTATTTTTTCTGCTTTTCCTTTTTGCCGTGGGCTATAAAGTGGGTCCCCAGTTCTTCCGCGGACTGAAAAAGGACGGATTGCCCCAAGTGGGCTTTGCCGTACTGATGTGTGTATCCGTACTGTTAGTGACCTGGCTGCTGGCCCTGATGATGGGCTACAATGCCGGTGAAGCTGCCGGACTGCTGGCCGGTTCGCAAACCATCTCCGCCGTCATCGGAGTGGCAGAAGACACCATGGCCAATATGGGACTGGACGAGGCCCAACGACAAAGTTACGTCAACATCATTCCCGTATCCTACGCCGTCACCTACATTTTCGGTACGGCAGGCTCGGCATGGGTCCTATCATCCATCGGTCCCAAGATGCTGGGCGGGCTGGAAAAGGTGAAAGCCGCCTGCAAGGAGCTGGAGGCGAAGATGGGCAGCTCTCTGGCTGACGAACCGGGATTCATGCCGGCGGCACGCCCCGTCACTTTCCGTGCCTACCGGGTCGAAAACGAGTGGTTCAAGAATGGAAAGCGGGTGATTGACCTGGAAGTCTACTTCCGGCAGCACGACAAACGTCTATTTGTGGAACGCCTCCGCAAATCCGGAGTTGTGGTGGAAGTCAGCATGAACATACAGATAGAGCCGGGAGACGAAGTAGTGCTAAGCGGACGCCGCGAATACATCATAGGCGAAGAAAGCTGGATAGGGCCGGAAGTACAAGATGCCCAGCTCCTGGATTTTCCTGCCGAAAAGTTACCGGTTACAATCACACGCAAGACGGTTGCCGGCAAGACGGTTGCAGCTATCCGAAGGGAAAAGTTCATGCACGGTGTCAGTATCCGGAGCATCAAGCGCGCCGGAATATCCATTCCCGTGCTGGCACAAACGGTAGTAGATGCCGGCGACGTCATCGAAGTGGTAGGTACCAGGCAGGAAGTGGAAGCAGCAGCCAAACGTCTAGGGTATATAGACCGTCCTACCAACCAGACGGATATGATATTCGTAGGCCTGGGTATCCTTGTCGGAGGTTTGTTCGGAGCACTTTCCGTCCATATCGGCGGCATCCCCATCAGCTTGAGCACAAGCGGCGGCGCATTGATTGCGGGCTTGTTCTTCGGCTGGCTCCGCAGTAAGCACCCCACCTTCGGGCGCATTCCCGAACCTTCACAATGGGTGTTGAACAATGTCGGTCTGAACATGTTCATCGCGGTAGTGGGCATTTCGGCAGGTCCCAGTTTCGTGCAGGGCTTCCACGACGTAGGTATCAGCCTGTTTCTGGTGGGAGCAGCAGCCACCACCCTGCCGCTGATTATCGGCTTGCTGCTGGCAAGGTATGTTTTCAAGTTCCATCCGGCACTGGCTTTGGGCGTCTGCGCAGGGGCACGTACCACTACGGCCGCTTTAGGCGCGGTGCAGGATGCCGTTGAGAGCGAAACGCCTGCTCTGGGATACACCGTGACCTATGCCGTGGGCAATACCTTATTAATAATATGGGGTGTAGTCATCGTTTTGCTAATATAAGACGATTCTGTACCAATGCTTACTAATCCAGAGCATTCAAAGAATTATTGCCGGAAATGCAAGCGACTATATACCCATTCACTAATAGCTATTCATCCGACAGCTGTCGGACGATAATTCAACAGTTGTCGGACGATGATTCAACAACTGTCGGACGAAAAGGAAACATATATCGGACGATTAATTTCAAGCAAGGAAAGAAATAGTATGCCACATGAACAAAGATTATTCACCGAATGACTGAAAACAATAAATAACGAACCTAAACTTGAGCTTATGGATACAAAACTTTTAGAAAAGAAAATGGAATCTATCAGTCCTTTCGAACTGAAGAACCGCCTGATAGACATGGCAGACGAAAGTCTGAAGAAAACCGCCCGTACCATGCTGAACGCAGGGCGCGGCAACCCCAACTGGATTGCAACCGCTCCACGCGAGGCCTTTTTCCTATTGGGAAGCTTCGGCTTGGAAGAGTGCCGTCGCATCATGGATTTGCCCGAGGGCATTGCAGGCATCCCCGAAAAAAAAGGCATTGCCTCCCACTTCGAAGCCTTCCTGAAAAAGAACAATAACGTACCGGGCGCCAAATTGCTGGAACAAACCTACAACTACCTGCTGATGCAGCATGCCGCCGACCCCGACAGCCTTGTACACGAATGGGCCGAAAGCATTGTAGGCGATCAGTATCCCGTGCCCGACCGCATCCTTCATTTTACGGAAATCCTTGTGCAAGATTACCTTTCGCAAGAGATGTGCGACAACCGTCCTCCCCGGGGTGCCTATGACCTGTTTGCCACCGAAGGTGGAACAGCCGCCATGTGCTACATCTTCGACTCCCTGCAGGAAAACTTCCTGCTGAACAAAGGGGACGGCATCGTCCTCATGGTTCCTGCCTTTACCCCCTATATTGAAATCCCACAACTCAGCCGCTACCAGTTTCGAGTGACCAAAATACATGCCAACCGCATGAATAGCGAAGGGATGCACCTCTGGCAGTACAGCGACGAAGACATAGACCGCTTGAAAAGCCCTAAAATCAAGGCCCTCTTTGTCACCAATCCCAGTAATCCGCCCAGCTACACACTCAGTCCGGATACAATGGCGCGCATCGTGAGCATCGTCAGAAATGACAACCCTAATCTGATGATTATTACAGACGACGTATACGGTACATTCAGTCCGCACTTCCGTTCGTTCATGGCAGAAATTCCCTACAATACGCTTTGCGTCTATTCATTCTCCAAATACTTCGGTGCCACCGGATGGCGCAATGCGGTCATTGCCCTGCACGAATTCAACCTGTTCGACAAGCTGATAGCCAAACTGCCGAAAGAGAAACGGGAGATTCTGCACCACCGCTACTCCACCCTCACTCTGGAACCTGAAAGACTGAAGTTTATCGACCGTATGGTTGCCGACAGCCGTCAGGTGGCACTGAACCATACCGCCGGACTGTCATTGCCACAACAGATGCAGATGGGCCTTTTCGCCGCCTTTGCCCTGCTGGACAAGGAAAACAAATACAAGCAAAAGATGCAGGAGATTATCCACCGCCGATTGCATGCCCTTTGGGAGAATACCGGTTTCACGCTGACGGAAGACCCGTTGCGCGTAGGTTATTATACAGAAATCGACATGCTGGTTTGGGCAAAGAAGTTCTATGGGGACGACTTTGTAGAATATCTGAAACGCACCTACAGCCCGCTGAACGTAGTCTTCCGCCTTGCCAAAGAAACCTCTCTGGTGCTGCTGAACGGCGGTGGTTTTGACGGCCCCGAATGGAGCGTGCGCGCCTCACTCGCCAATCTGGACGAGAAAGACTATGCAACCATCGGCCAAGGCATCAAAAAGATACTGGAGGAGTATGCAAAAGAATTCTTTAAAAATGGAAAGGCGAAAGGTAAAAATTGAAAATTGAAAGGTGAAAGGTAAAACTTTCAAATTTCAATTAAATAGTATACGGAAGCGGGTCAATCCATCGTTGTAGGTACGTAGGGAGAACGTGCAACCATGACGGCTCAAAACTTCCCGGATAAACACCAGGCCAATTCCCTGCCCGTTCGGCTTGGTGGAAAAGAAGGGACTGAAGAGTTTAGCTTCGGTCTCTTTACTTATCCCCGGACCATTGTCAACGACTTCGACAGAAGCGGGGGCAGTGGTCCTTACTATTATCTCACCTTGCTGTCCGTTTTCTCCGGCGTCCCCCTCTATACTTTCGGCGGCATTCTTGATGATATTCACAAGCACCTGCTCAAAAAGAGAAGCATCCATACGCACCATTCCCACCTCCGGGTCGCATTCCAGACGTAGCTCTATATTGCGGTCATTGCACATTCCTTCCATGAAACGCTTGCACATGGACACCAACTCATTCAGCTGGACGGGTGCCAGGGTAGGTTCGGGTATCTTTACCACATCTGCAAAACGGGTAATGAAACGGCTCATCGAGAAACAACGCTCCGTACAGACGCGCATCACGTCGCAGATGTCCTCCATATCATCTTCTGTAGAAAGTGCCTGCTCCACTGTATCGAGTGTGGAAGTGATGCCCGCAGTGGTATTGTTCACTTCATGAGCTATCATGCGGATTACCTTTTCATAGGCACGCTTCTCGGCACGCATCACTTCTTCTGTCATACGCTCTATCAAGAAAAAAGGATGTTTGAACCCTCTGTCAATAAAAGAAGAATGGGTGCATTTATAAATATTCGCGTCATTGAGACGGACCACTGCCGTCTCGTCTTTGGGAATGGACGAAAGTTCGGCAGCCAACGGGGAGTCCATCTGGTCCAGCCGCTTTGCCATCGCCTCCTCCATACGGACACCGAGCATCTTTACCGCCATCGGATTCAGTTGCGACACTTCATCGTCCATTGTCAGGATAACAACCCCCATTGGAGATGCCTGAATCAACAAATCCAAGAAGTGATTCTGCTCGCGCATGCGCAACCGTTCATTCTTGAGCTGCTCCATCATTCGGTTAAAGATATTCACAATGCGGTCTGCTTCGTACTGCCCTACCCGGCTGAGACGACTACTGAAATCCTGCTCGCGCAGCAACTCCATACCGCTGCCTATGGTGTTCATCGGCTTCACTATCTTATTATAGAATACTATCAGATAGATAAGGATAAACCCGATGATCCCCTCCAATACGTACAGATACAAAAGCGGCTTCCCACTCAGCAAATATACCAGCATTCCACCCAGACCGAGCAGAAAAAGGACAAGTATGAAGAAAAAGAATTTTATGCGCACGGGACTTGAATATTATATTTTTCTAAACGTCTGTAAAGCGCAGCGCGGCTGATGCCTAATGACACTGCCACTTGACTGAGATTCCCTTTATGCTGTTCCAACGCCTGCAAGATAGTCTGCCGCTCTATTTCATCCAAGGTCATACCTGCAAAAGAACTACCTTCGGCAGCTTTGGCCGGTTCGTCGTGACGCAGATATTGGGCATCGAAATCCGCGGCATCCAGCACCGGCTTGCCGCTGACCAGAATGGTACGCTCCACCAGATTCTTCAACTCACGAATGTTGCCCGGATAAGGCAGGCGGGAAAGGAAATTCAGAGCGTCGGCCGAGAAATCCGTACGCGGCAAGCCGTTCACCTCTGCCTGACGGTCGGCAAAGTGACGTGCCAGCAAAGGAATATCTTCACGGCGCTCCCGCAAGGAGGGCAGTTTTACGGTAATCAGGTTGATACGGTAAAAAAGGTCTTCACGGAAAGTACGTTCGGACACCATCTTGCGGAGGTCTGCATTAGTGGCGGACACAACGCGCACATCGACTTTGCGGGGACGGCTATCGCCCAGCACTTCGAATGTCTGGTCTTGAAGCACGCGCAGCAGTTTCACCTGGCAGGAAGGGTCGAGGTCACCAATCTCGTCGAGGAAGATAGTACCTTTATTTGCCATTTCAAAACGCCCTATACGGTCGGCGCTGGCATCGGTAAACGCCCCTTTCTTATGGCCGAACATCTCGCTCTCGAACAAGCTCTGCGAGATACCGCCGAGGTTCACCTTGACAAAGGGCTGCTTCACGCGTTGGCTGTTGATATGGATGGCTTCGGCAATCAGCTCCTTGCCCGTTCCGCTTTCGCCCGTAATCAGCACCGAAGCATTGGTACGGGCTATGCGAGCCACTGTGTTCAGCACTTCCATCAGCCCTTTGGACTTACCTATAATATGGCTGCGATTCAATGCGGTAGTCTGCTCTTCCGGCACCTCTTTCGGGGCGGCCGTAAGCTCAAGGGCCGTCTCGATGCGCTGCAAAAGAGCAGCATTGTTCCAAGGCTTAGTTATGAAATCGAATGCGCCGGCCTGCATACCCTGCACGGCAAGCTGGATACTTCCCCATGCCGTCATCAAAATAACGGGCACATCGGGACGGAACACCTTTACCTGCTTCAATAAGGTAAGTCCCTCTTCTCCGGTAGTGGAAAGAGTGAAGTTCATATCCATCAAAATCAAAGCGGGAGCTTCGGCCCTAACTATATCCATAGCTTCGCGAGGACCCGGAGCCGTTTTCACCTCATATCCGGCACGCTTCAGCATAAAGCTGAGGGAAGAGCGCACAGCACTATCGTCGTCTATTATCAGTATCATAAAAATTGTAGTTTGTTTCCCGCAAAAATAAGTAAAAAAGCAGAGTTATGAATGATAAGTTATAAGTTATTTACCTATAATATCGCATATACGGTACTTTTACCGGCAAATAATTCATAACTTATCACTTGCAACCCGTCGACTTATCCTCTTACCACCTCTTCAAAATCAGCTTCCAATTCCGTATCGCGTTCAAAATCCCAAAGGGTCAAGCTGCGGAGCTGATAGAAGTAATACCAATAGTAGTACAGCTCTGAAATATGCTTTTGACGGGCTTCGTCTTTAGAGTTCTGTGCATCGTTCAGGTCCAGGGTGCTGATTTTACCTATCATAAAGGTCTCTACACTAGTCTTGTAACGCTTCTCAGCAATGACATCCGCCTCTTCGGCTATGTCCAGCTGTTGCGCCTGGTTGTTGAAGTTAGCCACCAGCAAAAAGATGTCCTGGTTAAAGTCCATCTGTTCCTGACGGATTCTGGACAAGACCACTTCACGGTTGCTCTTTGCCACCCTTACCTTGCCGCGGCGCTTGCCCCAGTCAAGGATAGGAATCTTGACGCCTACCTGCACAATCTGATTGTCAAGCAAGTCCCGGTAGGCTGAAGAGAATTCATGGTTCTGCCCCGTATAGCCCACACTGGCAAAGAGGTCGATGCTGCGCAAGTTTCCGCGTGCCGTTGCCACTTCATAATCAGCTTCGAGCTGGCGGCGGCGAATGTTCTGTGCAAAGGAGTTGCGTTCCAGTGCCTTGTTCAGCACGCGGTCATAGTCCATCTTTATATCAGGAACAGTGGCGGGCAACACCGGGTTCAAGCTTTCCTGCTCGGACACCCCGAGGAAAGAACGGAGCTGGAACATTTTTGCATTCAGGTTGCTCTCTGCCTCAGTCATGTCCGCCTTGCCCTGCAATGAATTCAGTTTAAGCTGCAGCAAATCATTCTCGGATATCTGTCCCATCTTACGTTTGGCTATGGCCACTTCATAAAGGCGGTCGGCATTCGTCTTGTTCTGCATGGCGGTAGCGAGCGATTCTTTGGCCAGCAGCAACTCAAAGAAATAAGTGATGGTTTTCATCGTCACCTCTTCCGTAGCTGAAATGAACTCGGCCTTTGCCTCGGCATAGCGTACGGGCTCTATACGGCGGTTCCACTTCAAGGTATTCACTCCGAAGACCGGTTGCGTCAACTCCAGACTCACGGGGACTGACATGAACTGCTTCGCTCCTCCGGAACCCAGTTGTTTGAGATAATCCAGCGAAGAAGTCAGTGACAGCTTACCCCCCGTAAACCAAATGTTCTGGTCTACCGAAAGCTGGCCGGACAGCCCCAGTGTATTGTTGCGGACAAAGCTATAGGAGCCGTCGGAATTCTGGTAGGTACTGTAGGACTTGTTATAGTTGGGTAGTGTACCGGTGAAATTCACTTCCGGCAACAAGTCCGCACGGAATGTACGGTATTCCCAATACGCGGTTTTCAATTCATTCAATGCCACAGCAGCATCCACAGACTGCGTACGGGCCAGTACAATGGCCTCCGACAGCGTAATATTGCGTTCATGTCCCAAAGTATCATTCTGCGCCATGGTTGCCAACGGCATCAAAAAACAAACTGCAAGTAAAATATTCTTTTTCATGTTCAATCTTTAAAATTGTCGCAAACAGAAAAGCAAAGAGTGTGCCAAGTGGCCGGGAAGGTTTCATAGAGGGGTAAGTGTTCATTTTCGGACAGTGGGGATGTCCGTTAGCGGACGATATTAGGAAAACAACCGGTCTCTATCTAAAGTCTGAAAAAATCCTTCTAAAGTTCAATTATCCATGAATTAATTGATGAAAAATTTCTTTATTAAGGAAGAATTCTCTTTCTTTGTGCTGCTTTATACCTTTATTAAAAAGGATACAATACTAACATTAATTTATATAGTTATGAAGATTTCACACATTGAGCATCTGGGCATTGCCGTTAAGAGCATTGAAGAAGCCCTTCCGTACTACGAAAACGTTTTAGGTTTGAAATGCTACAACATCGAAACCGTGGAAGATCAAAAAGTTAGAACCGCTTTCCTGAAAGTGGGCGATGTAAAGATCGAATTGTTGGAACCTACTTCTCCCGAAAGCACAATTGCCAAGTTCATCGAAAAGAACAACGGTAACGGTGGCATGCATCATCTGGCATTTGCCGTTGAAGACGGAGTGGCCGGTGCGCTTGCAGAAGTCGAAGAAAAAGGTATCCGCCTTATAGACAAAGCTCCCCGCAAAGGTGCAGAAGGTCTGAACATTGCATTCCTGCATCCGAAGTCAACTCTCGGTGTCCTGACCGAGCTTTGCGAGAAACCGGAATAAGCAAGACTGTAAAATCATCAAATCATAAATTGTATAAACACTTAAAGAATATAAATTCATGAGTAATCAACTTGAAAAGATTAAAGAGCTTATAGACCGCCGCGCTGCAGCACGTCTCGGTGGTGGTGAAAAAGCGATTGCAAAGCAACACGAGAAGGGTAAATATACAGCTCGTGAGCGTATAGCCATGCTTCTTGACGAAGGCAGTTTCGAAGAAATGGACATGTTCGTAGAACATAGATGCACGAACTTCGGCATGGAAAAGAAACACTACCCCGGTGACGGTGTGGTAACCGGTTGCGGTACAATCGAGGGCCGTCTGGTTTATGTCTTCGCACAGGACTTCACAGTTTCTGCCGGTTCACTGTCCGAAACCATGTCTCTGAAAATCTGTAAGATTATGGACCAAGCCATGAAAATGGGTGCTCCGTGTATCGGTATCAACGACTCGGGCGGTGCACGTATTCAGGAAGGTATTAATGCCTTGGCTGGCTACGCTGAAATCTTCCAACGTAACATACTTGCTTCGGGTGTCATTCCGCAGATTTCCGGTATTTTCGGTCCTTGTGCCGGTGGTGCCGTTTACTCTCCTGCATTGACTGACTTTACGCTGATGATGGAAGGTACATCCTACATGTTCCTTACCGGTCCGAAGGTAGTAAAGACTGTAACCGGAGAAGACGTAAGCCAGGAAAACCTGGGTGGCGCGAGCGTTCACTCCACCAAATCTGGTGTTACTCATTTTACTGCACAGACAGAAGAAGAAGGTTTGGCTCTTATCCGCAAACTGTTGAGCTACATTCCCCAGAACAACCTGGAAGAAGCTCCCTATGTAGACTGTACAGACCCTATCGACCGTCTGGAAGATTCCCTGAACGACATCATTCCTGATAACCCGAACAAGCCGTACGATATGTACGAGGTAATTGGCGCTATCATAGATAATGGTGAGTTCCTCGAAATCCAAAAAGATTATTCAAAGAATATCATTATCGGTTTCGCACGTTTCAACGGACAGTCCGTAGGTATCGTTGCCAACCAGCCGAAGTATCTGGCAGGTGTGCTCGACAGCAACGCATCCCGCAAGGGCGCACGCTTCGTCCGTTTCTGCGACGCCTTCAATATTCCTATCGTATCATTGGTAGACGTACCGGGATTCCTTCCGGGAACCGGCCAGGAGTACAACGGCGTCATCCTGCACGGTGCCAAACTGCTGTATGCATACGGTGAAGCTACTGTACCCAAAGTTACCATCACACTGCGTAAGTCCTACGGTGGTTCGCACATCGTGATGAGCTGTAAGCAGCTGCGTGGCGACATGAATTATGCTTGGCCTACTGCTGAAATCGCTGTAATGGGTGGTGCAGGTGCTGTAGAAGTATTATATGCCCGCGAAGCCAAAGAGCAGGAAAATCCGGCTCAATTCCTGGCTGAAAAAGAGGCTGAATACACCAAGTTGTTTGCCAATCCTTATAATGCAGCTAAATATGGCTACATCGATGATGTTATCGAACCGCGTAACACACGTTTCCGCATCATCCGTGCCCTGCAACAGTTGCAAACCAAAAAATTGACTAACCCGGCTAAGAAGCATGGTAATATTCCCTTGTAATCAAGCTTTTCACACTAAAACAAGAACGATTATGAATAAAACAAAAATCGGAATATTCCTTTCATTGATGCTGGTGTTGGGCTTTTGCTCTTCTTGCAAAGAACAGAAATCGAACAACAAACTGCTGCTGAATGAAGTGCTGGTCAACAACGAGAGCAACTATCAGGATGACTACGGTGTGCACAGCGCATGGATTGAAATATTCAACAGATCATACGGCAGCGCCGACCTTGCAGGTTGCTATCTGAAATTCAGCAGCCAGCCGGGTGATACTGCCAGTTATTTCATTCCCAAAGGTGACGTTCTGACACTCATAAAACCACGTCAGCATGCACTTTTCTGGGCTGATGGAGAACCAAGACGCGGTACATTTCATACGAACTTCAAACTGGATGCCACAAATGCCAACTGGATTGGGTTGTATGATTCCGGCAAGAAATTGCTTGATCAAGTCATAGTGCCTGCCGGTACTTTAAAAGCCAACCAATCCTATGCCCGTGTCAGTGATGCAGCCGACCAATGGGAAGTAAAGGGTGGAAGCGAAGATAAATATGTCACTCCGAGTACCAACAACAAGACTATCGACAGCAATGCCAAAATGGAAAAATTCGAAGAGCATGACAGCGTAGGTATCGGTATGGCTATTTCTGCCATGAGCGTTGTATTCTGCGGGCTGATATTACTCTACATCTCCTTCAAGATTATAGGTAAAATATCAGTTAACCTCAGCAAACGCAATGCCATGAAAGCTAAAGGTATTACTGATAAACAAGAAGCAAAAGAGAAACAACTGGGGCAGGCTCCGGGAGAAGTTTTTGCTGCCATTTCAATGGCCATGCACGAATTCCAAAGCGATGTACACGATGTGGAAGACACGATACTTACCATTACCCGTGTAAAACGCAGTTACTCACCGTGGAGTTCAAAGATTTATACGTTGCGTGAGACTCCTCACAAAAAGTAAGTCACCCATAATAAAATAAAACGATGAAAGAATATAAATATAAAATTAACGGTAACATATATAAAGTTGCCATTGGAGATATTGAAGACAACATCGCTCACGTAGAAGTGAACGGTACTCCCTACAAAGTTGAAATGGAAAAAGCACCGAAGGTAGTCGTTAAACCGGTAGCACGTCCGGCAGCCACATCCGCTCCTGCTGCTCCTGCTACTCCGGTAGTAAAACCGGCCGCTGCTTCTACCGGCAAGTCAGGTGTAAAATCTCCGCTTCCCGGTGTAATCCTCGATATCAAAGTAAATGTCGGCGATACAGTAAAGAAGGGACAAGTTATCATCATTCTGGAAGCCATGAAGATGGAAAACAATATCAATGCTGATAAAGACGGTAAGATTACAGCCATCAATGTAAACAAAGGGGACTCTGTTCTCGAAGGTACTGACCTCGTAATTATTGAATAATATGGGAGAATTTATCACATTTTTAGGAAACAACCTTGCCGACTTCTGGACTTATACAGGTTTTGCCAATGCAACGGTAGGACATGTGGTAATGCTTCTGGTAGGTTTGTTTTTCATATACTTGGCTGTAGCCAAGGAATTTGAGCCGATGCTATTAATTCCTATCGGTTTCGGTATGCTGATTGGTAATATACCTTTCAATATGGAGGCTGGATTGAAAGTCGGTATCTATGAAGAAGGTTCCGTACTTAATATTCTGTACCAGGGAGTAACCTCCGGTTGGTACCCGCCACTCATATTCCTGGGGATCGGTGCCATGACGGATTTCTCCGCTTTGATATCGAACCCCAAATTAATGTTGGTTGGTGCAGCAGCCCAATTCGGTATATTCGGTGCTTATATGATTGCCCTTGCCATAGGATTTGACCCGATGCAGGCTGGTGCAATCGGTATCATTGGTGGTGCCGATGGTCCGACTGCCATCTTCCTCTCTTCCAAACTGGCTCCTAACTTAATGGGTGCCATTGCGGTATCAGCCTATTCATATATGGCATTAGTACCGGTGATACAGCCGCCTATTATGCGTTGGCTGACCAGTAAAAATGAACGTCTTATCCGTATGAAACCTCCCCGTGTGGTTTCACATACGGAAAAAGTAATGTTCCCGATTATCGGTTTGTTACTAACCACATTCCTTGTACCATCCGGTCTGCCTTTGCTGGGTATGCTGTTCTTCGGTAATTTACTGAAAGAAAGTGGAGTTACACGTCGTCTGGCAAACACAGCCAGTGGTCCGCTGATTGATACCATTACTATTCTGCTTGGTTTGACAGTAGGTGCTTCTACGCAAGCATCCGAGTTCTTAACCCTTGATTCAATCAAGATATTCGGTCTGGGCGCCTTATCATTTGTCATTGCCACAGCATCCGGCGTCATCTTCGTGAAGATTTTCAACCTCTTCCTGAAGAAGGGCAACAAGATTAATCCGTTGATCGGTAATGCCGGTGTATCTGCCGTACCCGACTCTGCACGTATCTCCCAAGTAGTAGGTCTGGAATACGATCCTACCAACTATCTGCTGATGCATGCCATGGGCCCGAACGTTGCCGGTGTAATCGGTTCCGCTGTAGCAGCAGGTATCCTGCTGGGATTCTTAATGTAATACATTTATTCATTCCGTTATCCGGATTGAATTCCGAACTATTTTAAAGCCCCTCCATCATTTTTGGAGGGGCTTTTTCGTTAATCTATCTAAAACAGATTACGATTATTTCGTAAATACATTCTTTTTAGTAACTTGCAGTCAGTTTAACCTCATATAAATAATATACTGTATGCGAAAGCTTTTTATCTCCTTATGTTTCAGTGCATGCTGTTCACTTCTGGCGGCACAGACCACAAACCCCATTCAAGAGGCGATGGCCAACTACGATTATGAAACAGCCTTGATGTTGATCGATCAAGAAACCCCGACCGTCCCCCTGCTCTACCAAAAAGGGAAAGCGCTGAAAGGACTGGGCAATAACCTTGAAGCTCTGAGCGTATTTCAAGAAGTCGTAGCTCAGGATTCTCTCAATCCCCGGGCATACATTGAAGCTGCCGAATGCTGCAAATCACTTGCCAAATATAGCGAGGCACTGGATTACTACCAGAATGCGCTCCACATAAATCCGGACAATAAATACGCACGCATCCAGTATATCAGTCTGCTGATGAACATGAAGAGATACCGTGAGTCTCTAAAGGAAAGTAACCTGCTGGCAGAAAGGGACAGTTCCGCCTATGTACTACACCTTAGAGCCGAAAGTATGGGGCAAGTCTATGACAACACAGAAATCATGCATGTGATAGATGCCTATCTGGACATACAGAAAAGATATCCCAATGATTACCTGTCTGCTGCCAAACTCGGCAACATCTATGTAGCAGGCCACCAGTATGAAGACGCCATAAACATAACGGAGAAATACCGTTCCATAGACTCCACCAACGTCCTTGTGAACCGCATCAATGCCCAAGCCTATTGCCTGAACAAAGATTACCCCAAAGCAATAGAAAGATATGAACAACTGTTACAGGAAAAAGACAGTTCTTTCCAAACCTGCTTCTACGCCGGAATCAGCTATTATGCCCTCGAAGACTTCTACCCAGCACACGACCTGCTGGAAAGGGCTCTTAAAGATGACAATACCAACATCAACGTTCTCTATTATCTGGGACGCGCCTGCTCCAAGACATCATGGAAAGAGGATGGAGTGACTTATCTGGAAACTGCCGTAAGCCTCGCCATGCCCAGCGACAGTGTCATGTCCCGCCTATATGTGGGGCTTGCGGACTGCTACAAGATGGCATTTCAATACACCGACCAGGCGAATACCCTTCTGACGCAATACGAAAAATACGACCGGCAGAAACACAAACTGCTCTACGACGCAGCCTTTATCTATTATTACTATCTGAAAGATGCGTCCAAAGCAGAGAGATACCTAACGGCCTACCTGAAAACCCGTCCGAAAAACAGCAAGGACAAAGTGCAGGAAGTAGATGCGGACGGAGTTCCCATCATCGGAGAAGACAACCGATACAATGCCGCCGAAAACTGGCTGAAGGACATCAGAGAAAAGCGCAAGAAAGAGGACTTCTTCAAGGGAAAGGTCGATACCGCCAGCGTAACCCCCATCAAATAGCCCCAATGAAAACGTTTGCATAATATAATAAGGTACAGTAACGGAGAAAGATTAACTTTCTCCGTTATTTGTTTTAAATTAGCGCAAAAATTAACCGTAAAGTTACTATCATGAAAAAAGTATTCTTAATCTTGGGAACACTCTTACTCTCCCTCAGTACGTATGCAGCTATGAATGTGAACAAAATCGACCCTCCGTTTTGGTACACCGGCATGCAGAACCCGGAACTCCAGTTGATGGTCTATGGCGAAGGCATCGGCAACGCAGCAGTATCCGTCAATTATCCCGGCGTCTCATTGAGCAGCACCGTCAAGCTGGAAAGCAACAACTACCTCCTGGTCTATCTGAAACTGGACAAGGATGTAAAACCCGGCAAATTCAACCTCACCTTCACTGAAGGAAAAAAGAAACTCGTAAAGAAATATGAACTGAAGGCACGCAACAAGAAAGGTTGCGAACATAAAGGTTTCGACGCCTCCGACGCACTGTACCTGCTGATGCCCGACCGCTTTGCCAATGGCAACCCGGGCAATGACCAGATTGCGAGCATGGCCGAGTACAAGGTAGACCGCAATGACCCCAATGCACGCCACGGCGGTGACCTTGCCGGCATCGAACAACACCTGGACTACTTCTCCGACCTCGGCGTCACAGCCCTCTGGTTTACTCCGGTACTGGAAAACAACATGACCGGCGGTTCCTATCACGGCTATGCCACCACAGACTACTACAAGGTGGACCCGCGCTTCGGTACTAACGAAGAATACAAGCTACTGATTGAAAAAGCCCATGCACGCGGCATCAAAATCGTAATGGACATGATTTTCAACCACTGCGGCGTAGAGCATGTATGGATTAAGGACATGCCCTCCAAAGACTGGTTCAACAACCCCGACCACGAAAACAACTTCGTGCAGACCTCCTTCAAACTGACCCCGCACGTAGACCCTTATACTTCCCAGTACGATGCCGACCAGATGAACGACGGCTGGTTTGTACCTTCCATGCCCGACCTCAACCAGAAGAACCCTCACGTTTACCGCTACCTGGTACAGAACAGTTTCTGGTGGATTGAATTCGCCAACATCGACGGCATCCGCATGGACACTTACCCGTATGCCGACTATGATGCCATGAGCAACTGGATGAAAGAGCTCAACGAAGAATATCCCAACTACAACACCGTGGGCGAGACCTGGGTTACCGAACCCGCCTACACCGCCTGGTGGCAGAAGGATTCCAAGCTATCAGCCCCCAAGAACAGTAACCTCAAGACCGTTATGGACTTCAGCTTCTTTGACAAGATAAACACCGCCAAGAATGAACAGACCGAAACTTGGTTCAAGGGACTGGACCGCATATACAATAACTTCGTATACGACTTCCTCTACCCCAACCCCGCTTCCGTACTGGCATTCATCGAAAACCACGACACCGACCGCTTCCTGGGCGAGGGCAACAACCTTCCGATGCTGAAGCAAGCCTCTACCCTGCTGCTTACCACCCGCCGCATTCCGCAACTCTACTACGGAACGGAAGTCATGATGAATGGCGTGAAGAGCAAGAGCGACGGCTATGTCCGCAAGGACTTCCCCGGCGGATGGACCGGTGACGCAACAAACGCACTGACCCCAGCCGGACGTACCAAGATACAGAACGAGTGCTACGACTTCTACAAGACCATCCTGAACTGGCGTAAAGGAAACGATGTGATTGCCAAAGGCAGCATGGTGCAGTTCATGGTACAGAATGGTGTTTATGCCTACGCACGCCAGTACGAAGGCAAGACGATATTCGTGATGCTGAACGGTACAGATGCAGAAACCACCGTTCCTTTGAAATTCTACAAGGAAATCCTAAAAGACAGCAAGCAGGGAAAAGATATTCTTAGCGGCAAGGCCATCACCTTCGGTGAAGAGCTGAAGATGGGCCCCAGAGAATCATTAGTGATAGAATTATAACGCGCACTCCACACAGAGAGCTCATTCTTGCAAATATCCCTTGCAGATAGCTAGCAGACACCTCGCCTGCCAGCTATCTGCAAGGGATTTTTAGTATGGAATAGGTGTCACGGGGATATGCCTTTCACCGGCCTCAAATATAGCTAATCTGTTAGTTCATAACGGTGAACACTTTGTTCCAGTATAGAGAAACAAAGTGTTCTTACGTATTGGAACGAAGTGTTTTTGCATATTGGAACGAAGTGTTCTCTTTATTGAAACAAACTGTTCAGTTAAGGGAAACAGACTGTTGTACACGTTGAAACATCCGCTTCTGAAATAACCGGCGAACTTAACCATCCCACAACACCGGCCTATATATAACAAATCAGCCCTTGCAACATCAATATTGCAAGGGCTGACACTATATTCGGATTATCTTTCGATTAGTCCAGTTGAGCCAATTTGTTCTCTGAACCAAGCACGTTGATGATTTTATGCTTGTACAGTTTTTCCATATTATCACGAGCCGGGCCCAGATACTTACGCGGGTCGAATTCTGCCGGTTTTTCAGCAAATGTCTTGCGGATAGCAGCTGTCATAGCCAGACGTGAGTCAGAGTCGATGTTGATTTTGCAAACAGCAGACTTGGCAGCCTTACGCAACTGTTCTTCGGGAATACCGATAGCAGCTTCCAATTTGCCACCATACTTGTTGATAGTATCAACTTCTTCCTGAGGAACTGAAGAAGAACCGTGAAGAACGATGGGGAATCCCGGGAGTTTCTCCATTACAGCATCCAGAACGGCAAATTCCAGAGGAGGAGGAACCAGACGACCGGTAGCAGGGTCAACGTGGCATTGTTCGGGTTTGAACTTGTATGCACCGTGAGAAGTACCGATTGAGATAGCCAGTGAATCGCAACCTGTACGGGTAGCGAAGTCAATAACTTCTTCAGGATTAGTATATGTATGGTGTTCTGCAGAAACTTCATCTTCTACACCGGCCAATACACCGAGTTCGCCTTCTACAGTTACGTCGAACTGATGAGCATAATCAACTACCTTCTTAGTCAGTGCAACGTTTTCTTCGTACGGAAGGTGTGAACCGTCAATCATTACTGAAGAGAAACCGGAGTCGATACAGCTCTTGCAAGTTTCGAATGTATCTCCATGGTCGAGGTGAAGAACAATTTCAGGATGTTTGCAACCCAATTCCTTAGCGTACTCAACAGCACCCTGAGCCATGTAACGCAACAGCGTAGCGTTGGCATACTGACGGGCACCCTTAGATACCTGAAGAATAACCGGAGACTTTGTTTCAACTGCAGCCTTGATGATAGCCTGCATCTGTTCCATATTGTTGAAGTTGAATGCCGGAATAGCATATCCACCTTTGATAGCCTTAGCAAACATCTCTCTTGTGTTTACCAGTCCTAAATCTTTGTAATTAACCATTTTGTTTAAATTTTATTGTTAGTGAATTAAAATTCTACGCAAAAGTAATCATTATCCTTTAAAGTAAAGAACTTGAGAGGAATAAAATATCCGGCTCATCCTACCAAATCCATTCTATTTTAAAGCTATTGGCTTCATTTAACAGATTATTGTAATCTCTATATTACAAACTCTTTGCATTTATCTCTGCCAGCCATACTTTTGCCATCTATACTTCTATCAACAAAAAAGCCGGAGAACATGTTTGCTCTCCGGCATCTGTTTACACATTATTATGTAATACTAATTTTTCAGATAGATGATGGTCGGCAAATGGTCACTGTAACCGTTCAGCCAAGTCCTGCCTCCATGCGTACGCAAGGGGGAACCTTTGTATTTGCCATCCTGCTGAATCAGATAATCGCGGATGAAAACTTCATTGTGATCATAGCGCAACCCTTTCTTAGCCTTCAGCAACGGTTTCGAAATGACAATCTGGTCAAACAAGTTCCACTTGCCCCGATAGAGCAATGTCCCCACTCCCTTGTCTTCCAGTGTCTCCCACCAGGGATTGTAGAATTCGCCTTTCTTCACCTGCTTCGGATATTTGCGTGCACCCAGCACCTCCATGCTTTCATCCATCGGGTCGTCATTCATATCCCCCATCACTATGAGCTTCAGCTTCTTGTCGCTACGCATCAGAGAGTCCTTCAAGGCCTTTACCTGCCTGGCTGCATGCACACGCACCGGTGACTTTGCCCCACGGGAGGGCCAGTGGTTCACTATCACGCAGACACGCTCTCCCGCCAGTTGCCCGTCCACAATCAGGAAGCCGCGCGTCAAGTGCACCGTATCCCCCTCAAAAGGAGTGGAAAGCACCAACTTTGAGTGGGTAACGCTGAACTGCTTCGGGTCGTACAACAAGGCACAGTCGATGCCCCGTCTGTCCGGTCCTTCATAATGCACGAACTCATAATTGGAAATGGCCGGCTGCTTCACGAGGTCTTCCAGCACCCGGCTGTTCTCCACCTCTGCCACACCGATGAATGCCGGACCTTCCGGCACTAAATCACGCGAAAGGGAACCCAACACTTTGGAAAGGTTCTGCAGTTTAGACTCATACTTCTTTGCCGTCCATTGGTAACTGCCGTCGGGCAGGAACTCATGGTCGTTCTTACCGGCATCATGAACCGTATCGAACAGGTTTTCAAGATTATAGAACGCAACGCTATACAGTTTCCGTTCCGCATTTTGTGCCCCCAGCGTTGCCACGC
Source organism: Bacteroides sp. A1C1 (assembly GCF_004328515.1). NCBI lineage: Bacteria > Pseudomonadati > Bacteroidota > Bacteroidia > Bacteroidales > Bacteroidaceae > Bacteroides > Bacteroides sp. A1C1. The sequence continues at coordinate 3,603,673 of NZ_CP036491.1, read as the reverse complement.
ACAGCCAGAAAGAGCATAAGACAAGTAGTTTCCTCATAAATTCACAAGATTATTAAGTACTGCAAAAGTCAGAAATAAAATGCGATAAACCTACTAAATGAAAATAAATCTGATTTTATTTTGTAGAGTCTCCAACTTGCACTATCTTTGCGCTCTGAAAAGAAGACCATTACACTATTTATTACCAAAATAGTAACAGAATATAAATTTTTAAAAGAAAATATCAAAATGAAAAAAGGTATTCATCCCGAAAATTACCGTCCGGTAGTATTTAAAGATATGTCAAATGGTGATGTATTCTTGTCTCGTTCCACTTGCAACACGAAAGAGACTATCGAATTCGAAGGTGAAACTTATCCGCTGGTAAAGCTGGAAATCTCCAGCACTTCTCACCCGTTCTACACTGGTAAGTCCAAGCTGGTTGACACCGCCGGTCGTGTTGATAAGTTCATGAGCCGCTACGGTAACCGTAAGAAATAATCAGTTTCAAGCAAACTGAAAAAAGGGAATCTTTCACTGAAAGGTTCCCTTTTTTGTTTCCGCCTCCCACTGCAGGACCGATAAATAGGGAATCTCCTATCACAGAATAGGGAAAAAAACGAGAAAGGAGAAAAACACTTCCCTATTTTTGTATCATCAAAACCGAAAACATATACTAATCATGAAACGACTCGCCACCCTATTCATCCTGACAATCCTTGTCGCAACGGCAGGATTTGCCAAGCCTAAAAAGTACAAAGATTTAAGCGGAAACATCGCTGTCAAAGGAGAATTGACAAAAGAGTACCGGCAATCTCCCGCCGGTACACCGGTCATTATCCGCCGGGTTGTCAAAATGAAGAATCCCGGTGAAAGCAGCAACAACATTTGCTATGCTGTCGAAATGAACGGCATACAAGAGACCATTCCTTTGAATGAGATGGGGCACATTGCCATATCCGCTCCGCAAACCGACCGGGAATTCTGGCAGCAGATATACTTGAAAAACCATCTTTACGAATATTTCAGCGACCGCGGCTACAAGCACAAACTGCGCCAGGAAATCGACGAAGAGTGCCTGGAGTATCTCGACAAACTGAATGAGATAGCCTATCAGGAAGATTACATCGTTTCGTACGTGCAGGGAGTGTTCTCCAAGTTGAACGCCACCACCATTGACAGCAATCGCGGGGAGAGTCTGAACATACGTATCATCCAGTCGCCCGAACCAGATGCCTTCATGCTTCCCAACGGCTCCATGGTTATCAGTACGGGCCTCCTCTGCACTCTTGATTCCGAAGACGAACTGGCCGCCGTCATCGCATGTGAGCTGGGACATTTCGTCCTCGACCATCAGGTAAACAACATTTACCGTGCCGAGCGGCGTGCCAAGCGTGCAGCTTTTTGGGCAGATGTCTTTGCCACTACCGCCAGTGCAGCCCTCGATGTGGCCTACTGGGACGATAATGAAGATGCTTATGCCGTCAGTCTGGTGGCAGATATCGGAGCCATCGCTTCCCTTTTGAGCATTCCGGCAACGGACCGGTTGGGGATGAAATACAAAACTTCCCAGGAAATCTCTTCAGACCGCCTTGCGCGCCAACTTCTGGCATTCAAGGGATATAATCCCGACGGAATCGCATCGGCCCTCGGTAAAATTATAGGGTATTACAACCTGCACCAACGCAACAAGGACATTCCTCGCTACGGCAGCATCGGCAACCTGCAAAAGCGTATAGAAAAGGCCGGTGAATCCCATAGCCTGAGTGCCCGCCCCTACCTACGGACCACCAGCGATGTCGTTTCTTTCAACGCAAGTATGAACTACGCCAACAAGCGCTATAAGGAAACTGCCCGGCTGATACGCAAGAACATTGACAACAGACTAGCCACAGACAATGACTACATCATCCTGGTAAAAGCGGAAATGGCACTGTCTAATACGGAAGAAGTGAACAACCGCTGCCTCGCCATGCTTGATAAAGCCCAGGAGATGGCAGGAACAAGCCCCAATCTGGACATATATAAACAAAAAATACTATTATTGATGCGCATGAACAAACAAGCCCAAGCCGCCGATATACTGAAAGAATATATCACCTTGCTTTCGGCCTACGAAGGCCAGGGCATAGAAGGAACCGAAAAGGAATGGACCAATAAAGAGATAGGTTGGGCAAACCAAATGCTGGACAGGATAAGCAGAATATAGAGAAAGGAATAACTAAGAATGAAGAATTTGACTGCGCGATGATGCCGCATGACAAATTCTTCATTCTTCTTATTTTAGTTATTCATTCAAATTACTGTTTGCGGAACGGCGGCTTCACAACCACAGCTTTCAGCTTACGTCCCCGCATGTCAATGCAGATTTCCGTACCGACTTTGCTGTACTCGGGTCTGATATACCCCATTCCGATACCAATCTTGCGGGTAGGCGACATAGTTCCGGAGGTAACCACACCGATGGCAGTACCGTCTGTACTATACAGCTCGTAACCATGACGGGGGATACCGCGGTCTATCATTTCAAATCCCACCAACTTACGGGTAGTGCCTTCCGCTTTCTGTTTTTCCAGCATCGGGCGATTGGTGAAGTTCTTTCCCTCCACAAACTTGGTAATCCATCCTAAACCCGCTTCAATGGGCGAAGTGGTGTCATCCAAATCATTGCCATACAAACAGAAGCCCATTTCCAGACGAAGCGTATCGCGCGCACCCAGACCAACTGGCTTAATGCCGAACTCCGCGCCTGCCTCGAACACGGCATCCCAAATCTTCATGGCAGCCTCCGGATAGAAGTAAAGCTCAAAACCACCCGCACCGGTATATCCGGTATTGGAGATAATGACATCCTTTTCTCCGGCAAACTCACCGTGGGTAAAAGTATAGTAAGGAAGGTCGGAAAGATTAATGGAAGTCAGCTTCTGCAAAGCCTGAATAGCCTTCGGTCCTTGCACAGCAAGCTGTGCCATGTGCTCGGAAGCATTTTCCAATTCAGCGCCTTCCGTGTTATGAGACACACACCAGTTCCAGTCTTTCTCAATGTTCGACGCATTCACGACAAGCAGGTATTTCTCCGGCTCATAATGATAGACCAGAAGGTCGTCCACAATGCCTCCATTTTCATTTGGGAAGCAGGTATACTGTACTTTCCCCGGTGTGAGGGCAGCTATGTTATTGGAAGTCACTTTCTGCAGAAAGTCCAAAGCATGGGGACCTTTCACCCAAAATTCTCCCATGTGTGAGACGTCGAATACACCGACACCCTGACATACTGTAAGATGCTCGTCAATGATGCCGGAATACTCGATAGGCATATTATATCCCGCAAACTCGTGCATCTTGGCACCCAGCGAGATGTGTTTTTCGGTAAACGGAGTGGTTTTCATGGAACTATTAGAGTTATGAGTTATGAATTATCTATTTGCTTGCTACGAGCTCGGCAATCTTGACGATGACGTTCATGGCTTTCTCCATGTTCTGGATAGGCACGAACTCATAGCGGCCGTGGAAGTTCAAGCCACCGGCAAAGATATTGGGACAAGGCAGGCCCTTGAAAGAGAGCTGGGCACCGTCCGTACCTCCGCGAATGGCTTTTACACGAGGCTCTACACCTACCGCCTTCATGGCGGCAAAAGCGGTGTCGATGATATGCATCACCGGTTCAATCTGCTCGCGCATATTATAGTATTGGTCGCGAAGTTCCAGAGTAGCGGTACCCGGACCGTATTCTTCATTGATTTTTGCCACAAGACGTTCCATCTCCTTCTTGCGCTCTTCAAAGCGGGTGCGGTCGTGGTCACGGATAATGTAAGAGACTGTTGTCTGCTCCACCTCGCCGGTAATGCCTATCAGATGATAGAAACCTTCGTAACCTTCGGTATGCTCCGGAGCCTCGTCAGCCGGAAGCATGGACATGAAACGGTTGGCAACGCGGATAGAGTTAATCATCTTATTCTTGGCATAGCCCGGATGCACATTCCGTCCCTTGAAGCTTATCTTGGCAGAGGCCGCATTGAAGTTCTCGAATTCAAGTTCACCCACTTCTCCGCCATCCATGGTATAGGCCCATTCGCAACCGAACTGCGCTACATTGAACTTATGGGCGCCCAAACCGATTTCCTCATCCGGATTAAAGCCGATACGAATTTTACCGTGCTTGATTCCGGGGTGCTCCTTCAGATATACCACCGCCGATACAATTTCGGCAATACCGGCTTTATCATCGGCACCAAGCAAGGTCTTGCCGTCGGTCACAATCAAATCTTCCCCTTGATGGTCGAGCAGTTCGGGGAACTGGGCAGGAGAAAGAACCACATTCTCTTCGGCGCAAAGAACAATGTCCTTACCGTCATAATTCTGCACGATACGCGGAGAAACATTCTTGCCACTCATATCGGGGCTTGTATCCATGTGGGCAATAAAGCCGATGACGGGCAACGGCTTGTCTGTATTGGCAGGAAGAGTGGCGAACAGATAACCATTTTCGTCCAACGTGATTTCTTCCAGACCCAAAGATTCCAATTCTTCTTTCAGATACCGGGCAAACACCATTTGCCCCGGAGTACTCGGAGTAATCTCAGTCTCTTCACTGGACTGAGTATCGAAGCTTACGTACTTTAAAAAACGTTCTACTAAAGTCATGATGAATAATGATTAGTGATTAATGGTTAGTGATTAATGGTCAGTGATTAGTAATTGGCGAAAAGCATTATCCGAATGGCATTAATCATTAATCACTAATCATTAACCACTATTTTGTGCTGTAAAGATAAAAAAAGGGGCGTGAACTGCCAAGCAATTCACGCCCCTTTTTTATTCCTTAAGGACAAAATGTCAATCAAAAATGGCTGCTACCATCAAAACAATGCGTACATATCTTACACTTAGGCAATCCGATAGCTTCAACCAGAGTTTCCAACGTATTGAACTTCAAGGATGAAAGTCCGAAACGCTCGCGGATAACGTCCACCATCTTTTCGTATTCGGGTGAGCCGGTAGTGGCATACTTATCGAGATTCTTATTCTCGTCACCCTCCAGTTCCTTGATGACACGACGGGTAATCAGTTCCATGTCGCTTTTGGAAGCCGTGAATCCTACAAACGGGCAGCTATATATCAATGGAGGACAAGCAATCCGGATATGCACCTCCTTGGCACCATACTCATACAGCACCTTCACATTGTCGTGCAACTGAGTCCCCCGGACAATAGAGTCATCACAGAACAGCAGACGCTTACCCTCGAGCATGGCACGATTGGGAATCAGCTTCATCTTTGCCACCAGCGAACGCAATTCCTGCTTGCTGGGAGTAAAACTACGAGGCCAAGTCGGAGTATATTTGGAAATGGCACGATGATAAGGAACTCCTTTACCTTCGGCATACCCAAGCGCCATACCTACACCCGAATCAGGAATACCGCAGGCACAATCCACCTCTGATTTATCTGTCTGTGCCATCTTGAAACCAGAGGCAAAACGCACTTCCTCCACATTCTTACCTTCGTAGCAGGAAGTGGGGAAACCGTAATATACCCATAGGAAGGAACAAATCTGCATTCCCTCATCAGGCTTGCGCATCTGTTCCACACCATCGGCACGCAGGCGAACAATCTCTCCGGGTCCCAAATAACGGTCTATCTCATAACCAAGATTCGGAAAGCTGCTCGACTCACTTGTGGCGGCATACGCTCCGTCTTTCTTGCCAATCACAATCGGAGTACGTCCCCAGCGGTCGCGAGCGGCAATGATGCCGTCTTCCGTCAATAACAGCATGGAGCAGGAACCTTTGATATGCTTATACACATTTTCAATTCCTTCGACAAATGTCTTTCCTTGTATAATAAGGAGGGCGATAAGTTCCGTCTGATTGGTTTTGCCCGAACTGAGTTCGGCGAAGTGCATGTTTTGGGCCAACAGTTTTGTTTCCAGTTCTTGCAGATTTACTATTTTGGCTACCGTTACAATGGCAAAGCGACCAAGGTGGGAGTTGAGGATAAGGGGTTGAGGGTCTGTATCGCTGATGATTCCTATTCCGGAATTTCCTTTGAACTTGTCCAGTTCATCCTCAAACTTCGTGCGGAAATAAGTGCTTTCCAGATTGTGAATGGAACGGGTAAACTGCTCCGTTTCTGCATCGTATGTAGCCAACCCACCACGTTTTGTCCCTAAATGTGAATTATAATCTGTGCCGTAAAACAAATCCGCCACACAGCTTGTTGCTTTGGCGACTGTTCCGAAAAAACCTCCCATAAGTTCTGTTTTGTTATTGGTTTCTAAAATTAACGGATGCAAAGGTATGAAGAATTTGCGAAATTCGGGCAGATTTGAAATGAATAAAAAAGGCAATATATTTCTTGCCCACAATAGAAGTTATATTATTGGAAACATATACTTTTGTGATCGAAACCAAACAACTGTATAATGGGAGAAACCGCAAATATTATAATAGCCGATACTCTTCAAGGTCTGGGGACGGACGCATACAGTGGCTATCTTGCACACGCCCTCTGTCTGTCAGGAATCTGCCGATTGAAGTACAATGGAGAGGAGCGCGAGCTACGTGCCGGCGACCTGATGATTGTCCGCAAAGGAAAACTGGTAGAGAAAATTCAACCTTCAGAAGATTTTCGCGTAAAGGTCATCTATATCGCATCGGGCTTTGTGGTGCTGAGTACACCACAGAACAACTACGGCATGAAAGGGCAACTTTCCCTATTTCTCAATCCTATCATGTCCCTGACTACCGAACAGCAAGAGCTATGTCTCCGGGATTTTGAACAAGTGGAATACAGACTCCGGAATACAGACCATCATTTCCATCGCGATATGCTTATCGCCTCCACACAGATGTTGATACTCGACTTCTTCGATTTCCACTCCCATCTATATGGCGAGGACAATATCTCTGTACAAAATGCTTCCATCATGAGCCGTTTCCTCAACATGCTGGAGAACGGAACTTTCCGCGAGCATCGTGAAGTGACCTATTATGCCGACTGCCTATGTGTCACCTCCAAATATCTTTCGGAAGTTTCCAAGAAAGTAAGCGGTTATACAGCAAACTACTGGATAAACCGTTATACCACACTCGACATCTCGCGTTTGCTGCGCGACAAATCACTAACGTTCGTCCGTATTTCCGATATGTTCGGTTTTTCCTCTCCTGCTTATTTTAGCCGTTACGTACAACAACATCTGGGTGTAAATCCGACAAAATACAGAGGTTAATGATTATAGTTTTTGATTGTTTGCCCGTTTCAGATCTATTAGCGAAATATGCTCATTACGATAGCGGGCATTGGGGTTCTTCTCCGTTCCGTCAGGAAAAGAGCCATCTTCCTGCTTTATGAACTGAATAGCCTTCTGCGGACAATTCTGTATGCAGGCAAAACAGAACTCGCAGTCACCGGACGTCTTCACTCCTCTCGACGTCAGCTCATAATTGCCGCGCGGACAAACGTAGGTGCAGATGCCACAGTCAATACAAGCATCAGTCACGGTAAAGAACTTCTCGCTTTTCATCAGGAAGCCCACCTCGGGGTCGAGTCCACTCCGCTGCATAAAACCTTGGTGCTGTTGCCGTTCCTCCTCCGTCACCGGTTCGTGCCAATGCTGCCGACTGTTGATATCTGCCGTTATCTTCTGCAAGTTCTCGGGGATGTGCTTGTCTATCTTGAGTTGCTCGTTCATGTCGAAGTTGGGTAGCCAGTTATCCACCATGATGATAGTGTTGATATAGTCGAACGCATTGTCGGCTTTACGGGATATACGGTCCCAAATCTCTACCGCATCGCACTTCCTTGCACCATAGGTGAGGACAGCAAACTTGTATTCTGCCTTCAGTTTTGCTTTCTGAATGAACTGCCGTACCATATAGGGAGGCATATGACCGTAGATGGGATAAACGATGCCGATTTCATCTGCCTCAAATTCATACTTCCCCCGTTTCACCATCTGAGGGATACTCAACAATTCTGCGTTCTCTCCAGCCAACTGACGGGCGATGTAAAGACTGTTACCCGTTCCGGTAAAATAAAAGATGATACGCTTACTCCTTTTTGTTTCGCAGGATGCCAACGAGAGTAGGCCGGAAGATGCGATAGCACCGCTCATCACGGCAAATCCCATACGCTTTAAAGCCTCCCGACGACTGATTTTCTTATCCGTATTCATATCTCTGATTTTTAATGATTATGCAATCTGTTATCTGAGTGCAAAAATAAAGGTTTCCCCAAAGAACGGACTTACCAAAAACTCGGGTCTTGATGCTATTTTTACGGTATAAGAATGAGCTTACCCTAACACAAAAAAAGCCCCGCAAAGATTGGACTTCTGCGGGGCCTCACTAATGCCTAATAAAAACTCTTTCTACCCTAAATTATCTCCACTTCTTCACAGCTTTCTTGTCAGCCGGAGTCGCTTCAATCAAGCTCAATGCAAAACCACCGCTACGCGCTTCCTTCACGGACATTTTGGTCTTGCTGGTTACGATACCCTTCTTTATCTGATAAGAAGTAGGGTTCTCCTTGTAATCAGCATCTTTACCGTCGGCATAGAGAGTGGCTACGTATTGCTTGCCCGGTTCAAGGAAGTCGAGCGTAAAGTTGGCTGTACGTGCATTCTCGTCTGTAATACCTCCAACAAACCAGTTGCCGGTTCCTTTTGCCTTACGGGCCACGGTAATGTAATCACCCGGTTCTGCTTCAATGTACTTGCTGTCGTCCCAGTCTACTGCCACATCCTTGATGAATTGGAAAGCATCCATGTGCTTTTCGTAGTTCTCAACCAAGTCGGCAGCCATCTGCAACGGGCTGTATAAAGTTACATACAGAGCGAGTTGCTTAGCAAGTGTAGTCTGCACTTGTCCGTGGGGCAAATCGCCCATAAAGTCAAGTTTGGTATCGAAGATACCCGGTGTATAATCCATCGGACCGCCAATCAAGCGGTTGAATGGAAGCAATGTGGTATGGAACGGTTTGCTACCGCCGAATGCCTCATATTCAGTTCCTCGTGCAGATTCGTTGCCAATCAAGTTAGGATAAGTACGGCACAAACCGGTAGGGCGTACAGCTTCGTGCGCATTTACACAAATTTTGTAGTCGGCTGCCTTCTTCACGGCATAGAGGTAGTGGTTGTTCAGCCATTGCCCATAATGATGTTCACCACGGGGAATCATATTACCTACATATCCGCTCTTCACGGCATTGTAGCCATTATCCACCATAAACTGATAGGCCTTGTCCATGTGACGTTCGTAGTTGCGCACCGAACCGGATGTCTCATGATGCATCATCAGCTTCACGCCTTTGCTCTTGGCATATTCATTCAGCATCTTCACGTCGAAATCGGGATAAGGGGTCACAAAATCGAATACATAATCCTTGGATTTGCCAAACCAGTCTTCCCAGCCTTCATTCCAGCCTTCTACCAATACTTGGTCCAGACCGTGCTCAGCTGCGAAGTCGATGTACTTTTTTACATTTTCGTTAGTGGCACCGTGACGGCCGTTGGGCTTCATTTTGGAGTAGTCCACTTCACCCAGTTTGATGGAGGGAAGGTCGTCTGTATATGCCCAGGTGCTCTTACCTGCAATCATTTCCCACCATACACCTACGTATTTCACGGGCTTAATCCAGGAAACGTCCTCGTAAGCACAAGGTTCGTTCAAGTTCAGCGTGATTTTAGAGGCAAGGATGTCACGAGCATCGTCGCTTACGATAACCGTACGCCACGGTGACGTGCAGGGAGCTTGCAGATAACCTTTATCGCCTACTGCATCGGGAGTAAGCCAAGATTCAAAAACAAAATTCTTATCATCCAGATTCAAGTGCATGCAAGAGTAATCCACTAAAGCAGCTTCGTGCAAGTTGATGTACAAACCATCAGCAGTCTTCATCTGCAAAGAAGTCTGAACACCGGTGGGCGAAAACGGGGTTTGCGAAGAGTTAGGCGTAATGGCCCCTTTCATCAGCCCGCGAATTTCAGAAAGTTTGGATTCTGTGTAATCATATTCCTGCGTATCGTAGTCGCCCGGAATCCAGAAGGCTGTATGGTCGCCAGTCATGGCAAACTGAGTACGCTCCTCCTTAATCACGAAATAGTTCAAGTTCTTCTGCAAAGGGAACTCATAACGGAAGCCCATACCATCGTCGAACAAACGGAAGCGGATAATGATGTTCCTATCCTGCGCCTTTTGGTTGAGCGTCACAGCCAGCTCATTATAGTGGTTACGGATTTGCTTTACTTCACCCCATACCGGTTCCCAAGTCTCGTCGAAAGTGGAAGTCTTTGCATCCTCCATCGTGAAGCCATTCATCAGACCGGGGTCGTTCTTCAGTTCGAGTCCTAATTTGGAAGGGTTAATCACCGGCTTTCCTTTGTAAGAAAGTTCGTAAACGGGTTCGCCTTGCGCATTTACCGAAAAATTCAATTGAAGTTGTCCGTTGGGAGAGGTAATACTCTCTGCCATTGCTACGCCGCTCACCAACAAAACGAGCAGGAAGCAGGCTAATTTTGTACAGATTGCTTTCATGTTTCTCATGCTATATTTATAAAATTATGTTCCAGATGCAAATATAGGCAGGAAAGAAATACACTCTGACGCAATTAAACTAAAATGATAGATGATTTGTCGGCAAACGTTTGCATGAAAACCAACTTCCCTTGAACAATATCCTGCCTACAAACAAAATAGAAGGAGAAGTATCGCTACGAAAACTTCGCCCTCCATATTTTTACAACTTTAATCGTGCACTGGAATTATCCCAAAGGATTTTCACCTTGGTCCCCGTCATTGCCTCCCGAAGGATTGGAGTTATCCCCTCCACCATTGCTACTTCCATCCGTATAGTCCGTATCGGGAACCACCATCTTGGTGACGCTCATATTGCCCAACATTTGACTAAAAGCTTTCCCCGGAAAAAACAGAATACGTTTACGGACAATGTTACTGGCCGAAACGCCAGCCTCCGTATCAGCACTCTTCCCTACAAAAGAAGGGCGGAACAATCCGAAATCACCTAAACGAACAGTCTTTCCATCGTCTATTTCTTCCGACATGATGTCCACCAGTCCTGTAGCCACTAAGTCCACCGTCTTTCTGTGAATACCAAGAATACGGCTCACTTTGGCACACAACTTATCAAAATCCAATTCACCCGCTCCTACGGATTTAGCTACATACTTTACATTTTTGTCCTTGTCAAAACCAAAGATTCTCTTTGCCACTACATACTGAAGTCCCATAATTTTTAATGTTTTAGAAAGTTAATATAATAATGTAATAAATAGGCCGAAGCCTTTTCCTCTCTTTCAAGAAGTGGAGATCCATCGTGAGGCCTCAACGATAAACTTTCATTCTCTTGAATTCGATGTTGCAAAGTTAGGGTGTGAATGACGGGAATACAAGGAAATGACATCTACAACCAATTTCGTTAAAACTCTAAAAAACAACAAATTAAGAACAGCCCTTCTCTACAAGTGAAGAAAGAAAGGCAGGAAGAGAATGAGAAGGAATGGATACAATCTCTACAGCCAATGAAAATAAATCGCTGATTATCAAGACAAGGTTCTAGAGAGGTCTCTACAATATGGCATTTGAACGGTTAAGACCTCAATTTCAAGAGTGGCTCAAGTTTCACAAGTTATTACCGTATCCAAAAATACAGACAAACCAGTCATCCTTCCAAAGCCCCTTCTACTCGTTTACTAAAATCTCCCGGACATTTTACTAAATCTCCGGCAACGATTTACTAAATCTTCCTCCAAGATTTAGTAAATCGCTTCTGCCCCATCACGAACTATCCGGAACCAAGATTGGCAATCACTCATATCAAATATCAAAATTATATACATCCCACCAATAACTACTTCCCCCAGTACAGAATCGCTTTATGAAATTTCGGGCTATGATTTACTGAAATTCCTTTGTCTTCACTACCTTTGCAGCCAAAACCAACCCCAGAAAACCTATGACTAGATTACTGATAGCTATATTCCTTGGCGGCGGTACCGGCAGCGTACTGCGCTACTGCGTGCAGATGATGCTCCACGAGCGCATAGTCCCCTACTCTTTCCCATGGGCTACATTCACAGTCAATATCCTCGGAAGTTTCCTCATCGGGCTATTCTATACCTTATCCGCCCGTTTCAACCTTTCTACTGAGGTACGGCTGTTGCTGACTACCGGTCTGTGCGGAGGATTCACCACCTTCTCCACTTTCAGCAATGACGGACTGATTCTGATAAAGCAAGAATTCTACGGAATGTTTGCCTTATATACCTTATTAAGTATCACATTAGGAGTCCTGGCAGCCTTCGCCGGCGGCGCCTTCGGACGCTGTATATAACCCAAACACCCCTATGAAACCCAGCAAGCCTTTTGTCATGCCTCCCGTACGCATCATCCCTCCTACCTTAGAGGGACAAAGTGAAAGTTCCAAATCATTGGAAGAATGGCTGAATACGGAAGAAACTGTCAGAGACCTTCACTTCGGTAAACGGACAGAGGAACACATGGAGTATTCCTACAAAAGCATCACCAACTGTACTTTCAGTCATATCCAATTCAGCGCCTGCAAACTGAAATCCTGCCATTTCACTGATGTACGTTTTGAACATTGCGACCTTTCCAACATCTCATTTGCCGAAAGTTCTCTGTTCAGAGTGGAATTCATATCCTGCAAACTGGTGGGAACCAATCTGCCGGAAACAATATTGAACCATCTGACAATGAAGGACTGCAATGCCAGATACCTCAATCTTTCCATGAGTAAAATCAATCAAGCCCGCTTCACCTCTTGTGACTTGCGCAACAGCGACGTCAACGACTGCAAACTTGCCTCCATCGCCTTTGAAAACTGTGAGCTGGTAGAATCCGAGTTTTCACACACCCCTCTAAGAGGAATCGACTTGAGCGACTCGCACATAGGAGGTATACGCCTCAACCTGCCCGACATACGGGGAGCCATCGTCAATACTTCCCAAGCCATGGAGTTGACTGCTCTTTTAGGCATTACAATAAAGGATTAAAAACGAAAAACAATTCCTTGTTTTCATTTGTTAGTAAGATAGTTTATAATTAAAATTGACTGAATATGAAAATAGAGAAGATTATCGGACGTGAAATCCTCGATTCAAGAGGTAACCCAACTGTAGAAGTAGACGTAACCTTGGAATCCGGCTTCATAGGCCGTGCATCTGTCCCGTCAGGAGCATCCACGGGAGAACACGAAGCATTGGAACTGCGTGACGGTGACAAAAAACGTTACGGAGGCAAAGGTGTCCTGAAAGCCGTGGACAATATCAATAATATCATTGCTCCCAAGCTCATCGGTATGTCCGCCCTCGACCAGATGGGTATCGACCATGCCATGCTTGCACTGGACGGAACCAAAACGAAAGCCAATCTGGGTGCCAATGCCATCCTCGGCGTATCTCTTGCTGTAGCCAAGGCTGCCGCCGCTTACCTTGACATCCCACTCTACCGATATATCGGTGGTACAAATACCTATGTGATGCCTGTACCGATGATGAACATCATCAACGGCGGTTCGCATAGTGACGCTCCCATTGCTTTCCAGGAATTCATGATACGCCCCGTAGGTGCCACTTCCTTCCGCGAAGGTTTGCGTATGGGTGCCGAAGTGTTCCACGCACTGAAGAAAGTCCTGAAAGACCGTGGCCTCAGCACAGCAGTAGGCGATGAAGGAGGTTTTGCTCCTAATCTGGAGGGTACAGAAGATGCCTTGAACTCCATCATTGCCGCCATCAAGGCTGCCGGATACGAACCGGGCAAAGATGTAATGATTGCCATGGACTGCGCTTCTTCCGAGTTCTACCATGATGGCATCTACGATTATACCAAATTCGAAGGTGAAAAAGGCAAGAAACGTACTGCCGACGAACAGATTGACTATCTGGAAGAGTTAATCAACAAGTATCCCATCGACTCTATCGAAGACGGCATGAGCGAGAACGACTGGGACGGCTGGAAAAAACTGACCGACCGTATCGGCAACCGTTGCCAGTTGGTAGGAGACGATTTGTTCGTCACCAATGTGGACTTCCTTGCAATGGGCATCGAAAAAGGCTGTGCCAACTCCATATTGATTAAAGTAAACCAGATAGGTTCGCTGACCGAAACACTGAATGCCATCGAAATGGCACACCGCCACGGATATACTACCGTAACTTCCCATCGTTCCGGTGAAACGGAAGATGCGACTATCGCAGACATAGCCGTAGCTACCAACAGCGGACAAATCAAGACCGGTTCGCTGAGCCGCTCAGACCGTATGGCAAAGTACAACCAACTGCTTCGCATCGAAGAAGAACTGGGAAGCAATGCGGTGTATGGATATAAGAAAGTTATAAGTAATAAGTGATGAGTTATTTGCCGGAAGGCGGGGCTTATAAAGAAGAAAGCAGAAGGGGCGAACCGTCACGGTCCGCCCCTTCTCTTTTTAACCTTAAATCAACAATCAATCTACTACCTTAAAGAAAACTTCTTCTCCACTTTGGCTATCCGGTGCCACCCAAAGAGCAAAGTCTCCGGCTTCCACCGTCTTCACCATATCTATATTCCAGAAAGCAAGTTCACTTATCGGAAGTTCAAACGATACATTTTTCTTCTCACCCGGCTTCAATGTGACGCGAGCAAAGCGTTTCAGCTCTTTCACCGGACGGGTCACCGAAGCAAACTTGTCCTGCACGTAAAGCTGGGCTACCTCGGTACCTTCATACTTTCCGGTATTCTCAAGATCGAAAGTCACAGTCAGCACATCTTCCTTCTTCAGATTGGCAGACGAGAGTTTCACATTATCATATTTGAACGTCGTATACGACAGACCGTAGCCAAACGGATACAGCGGATCGAAACCTGCATCCATATAGAAAGAAGTACATCCCAACGAAGTCTGCCCCGCTTCCAACGGAATGTCATTCAGCAAAACCTCATTCCGCGTAGCCGGACGTCCGGAACTGTTATGAGCATAATAAACCGGTATCTGTCCTACCATCTTCGGGAAAGTCACCGGAGTCTTGCCACTTGGCACAGCCTTACCCCACAGCAAGTCGACCAATGCCGGTCCTCCCATGGTTCCGGGATGGAACGAATAAAGTACAGCTGACGAGAGTTCGACTTCCTTTCCTATGGTCAACGGACGCCCTGCCATTACGACAGTAACCACCGGTTTTCCTGTTTTCGCCAAAGCGGCAATCAGTTCGCTTTGCGCACCTTGCAGGTTCAGGTCGGCCAGGCAATGCGCCTCTCCTGAAAGAATAGCCTCTTCGCCTACAAACGCCAAAATAACATCAGCACGTGCAGCGGCAGCAGCGGCTTTGGCAACACCTGCCATATTCTTGTCACGGCTATAAGTCAGACCCGGCTCGTATATCACCTGCACTTTGTCCCCCACCAGTTCCTTGATAGCCTTCAACGGTGTCACGGTTTTTGTCTTGTCACCATCAAATACCCAGGTACCCAATTGGTCATAAGGTGCATTTGCCATCGGACCTACCACAGCAACCGCCTTTACCGAAGATTGCAAAGGCAATGTCTCCTTTTCGTTCTTCAACAAGATGGCCGATTCCACAGCAGCTTGCTTGGCAGCCTCCAGATGAGAAGGAGCATAAAGTTCCTCTATCCGTTTCTCATCCACATAAGGATTATCAAACAGTCCCAACCGGAATTTGATACGCAGAATATTCCGCACGGCATCGTCTATAGCAGACTTCTTGACCTTACCTTCTTTTATCAATTCCGGCAATTCCTTGACAAACGTATAGCTGACCATCTCCATATCCACACCAGCATTCACCGCCTTCATTGCTGCCTCTTTAGAATCGGCAGCAAAGCCATGTGCCATCATTTCGGCTACCGAAGCCCAGTCTGACACTACTATTCCATCAAATCCCCATTCACCACGAAGCACATCTTTCAAAATAAAAGTGTTTCCGGTAGACGGTGCTCCGTCATTGTCATTAAACGAAGTCATGAAAGTGGCTGCTCCTGCCTTGGCCACAGCTTCAAAAGGAGGAAGGTATACATCCCTCAAACGACGCTCCGGAATGAAAGTGGAATTATAATCACGCCCGCCCTCGGCAGCACCATAACCTACAAAATGTTTAGGACATGCGGCTATGGAAGTCGGACTGTTCAGCGAATCTCCTTGGAAACCTTCGACCATAGCAACACCCATCACTGAAGTCAAATAAGTATCTTCGCCACATCCTTCGGCCATACGCCCCCAACGGGGATCGCGAGCCACATCTATCATCGGCGCAAATGTCCAGCGGATACCCACGGCAGAAGCCTCCACAGCCGCTACCCGTGCACCATCCTTAGCCACCTGCGGGTTGAAAGATGCCGCTTGTCCCAAAGGAATAGGGAATATGGTCTTGAAACCGTGGATCACATCACGCGCCATCAGCAAGGGGATGCCCAAGCGGGACTCCTCCATTGCCACACGCTGCAAGGCATTGACACGCACCGGATCTACTTCATTCAGGATAGACCCGACTTCACCTTTCTTTATCAATCCGCTCATATCCTCTATGTTACCATAAGAAGAAATCTGGTTCATCTGCCCAATTTTTTCTTCCAATGTCATACGGGACAACAGCGCTTCTATTTTCTGCTCGATGACTGCGTCATTTTTTGTATCCTGCACTTGAGTACAAGATATAAAAGGAAGCAGCAACAAACAAGCAGAGAGCATTTTCATTGTTTTCATCTTTAATCTATTACTTGAAATGGAATATTTGCTGTTGAGACAAAGCCCGTATTATCAAGTACATATACGTACAAACGATATTCTCCGGGAACTTTAATTGTAGTCTCATACACATTTTTATCTGACATAGCCACCTCACCGACTCTTTCCGGACGCGGTTCATAAGAACCTCCAAAGCCCAGCACTGTAGCTTCTTTAAGCACTTCCCAAACATAAGTCAGAGAATCATTTTCCTTGTCTATGGCCGCAACCTCTGCTTTCAATGAAGCACCTGCCTTGATGCGGACATTATCAATAGCACTCTTCCCATTGACAGTCATCATACCCAGAATTACCGGAGCCGTTTCATCCAGTTCCTTACCAGTCCACACTCTTTGCATAGCCTCTACCATAGGAGTCTTTTCTCCTTTCAGAGGCAGCATATCCACCGTGTCTTCTACAAACATACTGAACCAGGTAGGCGTACGTTCTTCTTTTTGTCCCCACAAGAATACAAAAGAGCCCAAGCAACGGGGATTGGCAGAAATATATTGCGTATAACGCTCTTCGTACACCTGCCGTTTTTCTTCACTGGTCTGCTCTATGGGTGCTTTCCACTCGGTAGAAGCTGTTTCCCACCAACCGGTCGGTCCCCACTCGGTAATCATAAATGCACCCTTGTAGTCCGACTTGTCAACAACCATCTGCACCTCTCCCATCGGACCATATACATTGATGCCCACATAATCGAGAGATGGAGCATACTTTGCCACAGAATCCAATGCCGACGGATTGTAGGAAATCACTGTCGAAACCAGATGACGCTTGTCTATCGACTTAATCAGCTGTGCCAGTTCTTCCACAAAATTCCATGCAGCAGCTATATTGGCATTTCCCAACTCAATTTCATTGCCAATACCCCAAGCCAGCAAACTCGTATCATTCTTGAACGTTTCTGCCAACAAGCGGACTTCTTCGCGCATCTTGTTCTTATATTCATCATCGTAATAGCGTATGGAGTCTTTGGTCATGCCTATTCCCTGCATTACGTACATGTTGTGCTCCGAAGCCAATGCCAGGTTTTTCTTTATCTCCTCCACATTACCTCCCCAGGTTCTGAAGGCATTGGCACCACTCTGGGCGGCAATGTCCAACCGATATGTGCCGCCTACGCCTTTAATATAGGTTTCTTTTCCGTCGATATAGAGCGCATAACTATCACCCATTCCTATTATCTTAATGCCGTTCTCTACAGAAGGAGAGCAAGCAAAAAAGAAAAGAGAGAACAAACAACAAACCTTATTAAATATTTTTTCCATTCTCCTAAATTTTAATGACTACTTTTTCTGAAACACACGTATATAATCTATAACACATGTAACAGGTAGTGCAGACTCATCAACTCCCTGCATACCACCCCAGCTACCTCCCCAGGCAAGGTTAAAAATAATATAATATGGTTTATCATATGGCCAATTGACCACCCCTTTATTATCATTATCATAAGTGAGTTGAACTTTACCATCCACATAAGTGGTAATATTTTGTGCAGTCCATTCTATGGCGTAAGTATGGAATTCTCCTTCAGCTTTCTCAATCGTCATAGCATGAGTCACTTGTGTGCCGTTAGTATGATTATGTCCTTCAGCATGAAGACTGGAAGACACTTCATTAGGTACCACACCTACTTCTTCCATAATATCTATTTCGCCACATTTTGGCCATCCCTCCTTATTCCAATCTACATTACAAGGCATCATCCAAAATGCCGGCCAAGTCCCCTTACCCTTAGGCAACATCATGCGAGCTTCAATGTATCCATACTGCCAGCCCTCCGATTCATGGGCATAGACACGACCGGAATATATCTTTCCATCATCTCCTTTAAAACAATGAATACGCAACTTCCCATCTGACAATTCTGTCACCCGCTTGCCATTGACTACTCCATCCACATAATTTTGGAGTTCATTGTTTACCCAACCTGCATTCTGCACTTCATGTCTCCAATGAGTGGCATTGAGCTCTGTACCTTCAGTAAACTCATCATGCCAAACTAATTCATATCCTTCACGTTCTGGTATGGCAGTAATTCCAGCACCCTCTTGAATGACAAAAAACATTCGTTTTTGTCCCTCTCCTGTCACCGCTATTGTAGCCGTACGGCTTGTCAAACTAGTATTGGCGGTATAAGCAACAATCACGCGTGCTTTATCGCGACTCACAGTCACCCAATCCGCATCAGATTGGACAGTCCAATCATCACTTTCATACACCGTCACCTCAGCATTACCTGCTCCTGAAGTACAAAGTACCTCTTGTACAGAAAATCTGATTCCACCTTTCTGCTTTACCTGCACATATTCACTTTGGGTGCCGGAAGTCACAGTTATCCTTCCATAACGCTCGGCATCCTTGTTCTCCTTTACGGTTACTTTAATTACTCCTTCCTTGCTTTCCCCATTTTCCAGAGTAAGGCTTATCCATCCATCTGTAGAATGAGCAGTCCATCCCTCGCTTGTCGTTGTTACCTTTATCTCA
The DNA here is from genome assembly GCF_004328515.1 of Bacteroides sp. A1C1. Classification (NCBI taxonomy): domain Bacteria; kingdom Pseudomonadati; phylum Bacteroidota; class Bacteroidia; order Bacteroidales; family Bacteroidaceae; genus Bacteroides; species Bacteroides sp. A1C1. Next base: position 3,584,437 of record NZ_CP036491.1, on the reverse strand, counting down.
TAAGTGTCTTCTAAAGCCATAGCATCCAAGACTGACGGTAATACAGACAGCTTCACTTCATTCGGAGTTTCGGGTATATCCGGTGTTCCAGAAGGTATTGAACCTTCATCTCCACCACCACAGGCCAGTAACAAGCCAGCCATACATAAAAGAGAAAATAGAGACATATTTTTCATTATATGTATTTTAGACAAAAGCCACTTCTCTCCGGTAAGTTCATGCCAGAAAGAAGTAGCTTTCGTATACAGTTAATTACTTCTTAATTATAGTGATATTAGCAATTACGAAATCAACACCAGCTTCACAACCACCAAAATCATAAATCAATTTTACAGGAGACGCAGCACCTTTAGCAAACTTACAATCTGCAAACTTAATAACCTGCAATTTTCCAGCCTTCAATTGAACATCATTCTTATAAAAGGCCTGATTATCATCGTCATCTATTTGACAAAGTTTCACTGTCACACGGCTATCTGCAGTTGCCATTACCACACAAGAGAAATCAAACACATCATCAGCTGAAAAACCAAGTGATGTTGTATTAAACACATTCTGTGCCTGCCACTCTGCAGCAGTAGCAGAGTTAGACGTAATAGTATATATACGACCATTAGCCTCGAATCCAGGATCACCAATCTGAGCCCAGCCTGCATCTGCCCACCAGAAAGACATTTCAAAAGCTTGAGTATCGTCTATGGCTTTCCAAATATTATCAGCTGAATTATAATCCAACGGAATGACATTTGCATCATTATGCTCTGTTATAAAAAAGTTCTTAACAGTAAATACTGTACCTTCTGGTGCACCCGCAAAGTCAAAAGCCACTTTGAGATTTCCATCAAATCCGACACAGCCAGTTAAGGCTATTACATTATTTCCCTTATGTAACGGGAATATATTTTCGGTAAAGAACGTACCATCATCACCTTCTTTCTGTGGCTTGACCGTCGCACCAACGCCATCCACACTCGAATTAATCACAACAGAGAAGTCGTAAGTCTTACCTGCCGACAGTACGATACCCGTATTTTCAACCTGCATCTGCGCCTGCCATCTCTCAGAACCACAGCCATTCATTGTAAAAGTAATGCCCGTTGCCACATCTCCTTCATTGTCCGGATCTGCTATCTGAGTCCAACTGCCATCTGCAAACCAAAAACGAAGCGTTGCTGACGTACCCTCAAAGAGATTTGTTCCTGCCGTAAAACCAAGCCATTCAGTCGGATCATCTGTAGGAGCATTAGGATCTACCCAATTTTCAGTTACTTCGATATTATGAGAAAGTACCTTTTGATCGCAAGCAGAAAATGCATACAAATAAACCGGATAACTACCTTTCTTCTTAAATTGGCAAGTGATGGAAGCGCCAACGGCAAACTCTTCCAATTTCTTACCATCAGTACTGATAAAATAACGAATATCATCCAAGTCTTGTGAAGAGTTAGTAATAGTATAAGTATTATCCGCTCCTTCACTAACTGTCAGCGACAAAGCATCTTGAGAAACGACAGAGCCTCCCAAACTATGGTCATCACTGTCCATTGGGGCACAAGACGATATCCCCATAATAGCCATGCTCAATGCAAAAAAGCCATATAATAGATTCTTTTTCATAATGATTCCTTTATTGATAGATGATTAATAACCTTCATTCTGTTTCAATTCAAATTCAGTTCCCTTAGTAGCATCAATATCACCTTGCGGAATAGCCACGTATTTATTGTGAGATTTCCAAGTACGCGCACTATTTATTCCCGGTACATTGTCTACGTTCAACACCTCTGTGATACCCCAACGAACTACATCATAATAACGGTGTCCTTCACCAACAAATTCATAATGATTCTCATTGATAATATTCTGTTTGTTCACTGCAACACGGTGGTTAGTATCACCAAACGCGCGGTCACGAACCATATCTAAGCATTGCTGTGCAGAAATACCTTTCTGTTCAGCCACACCTTCCACTCCTACAAGTTCAGCATATGCCAATAAAGTCTCGGCATAACGGAAAATACGCAAATTATTACAATAATTTAAAGCTATAGTACCCGTCGGTTTATGATAACCCTTGCGAGCCGCATATTTTGCCAACCAGAATCCCGTATCCTGAAAACGAATAACATAAGAACCACCTGACGCAATTTCCACTTTGTCACCCACATTACCACCAGTACCTTTACCACGATAATCACGGATAGAGGCCTCGCGACGAGTATCACCAGCAGCAAACATTTCATAGGTTTCTTCACGCACCGGTCCAAATCCCCATCCATCTTCGTAAGTATTAGTAGGATCACTCAAAGTACTTGGTGAAATGTAAGCCGGAAGATTGGTACCACCAGTAGCCCACTGATTTCCCCAGTCCTTACCTTCACCAATGTGATTGGCTTCAAAAATAGATTCTTTGTTGAATTCGCCTTCATCTACCCAAATATCAGCATACTTAGAAGTCAATTCAAACTCACCACTGGCAATAATCTCAGCCAATCCACTGGCTGCTTCCGCATATTTAGCATTATCTTTCTGATACATGACAACACGAGCTTTCAACATCAAGGCAGCAGCAAGACTAGCACGTCCGCTATTCGCTCCACCATTTGTAGAATACTTCACTCCAGCTTCTTTAAAGCTAGCGATAGAAGCGTCCACATCCTTGATAATTTGAGCATATACCTCATCCGGACTCAGTTGCGGACCAACATAGGGAGGTTCATACAATGTTTCCTGGAAAGGCACAGAACCAAAACTTCTCCACAACATATAGAGATAATAGGCACGCAGGAAAAATCCTTCACCACGGTACTGTGAAATAAGTTTCAACTCTGCAGGGTTGTTTGTCGTAGCAGTCTCACAAAGTCCCAAAGCACTATTTACTCGAGTAATGCCAGAAGTATAAATATTCCAAGTACCATGCAATGTGCTATTACCCGTAGTAGTAAACATCGACACATTCAAGTTCATACCTGACATACCATCTTGAGCATCACCACCACCTTTCCAAAGATCATCGCTTTGAATGTCACCAATATAAACAGATGATTCATAAGAACCGCCTGCGTATGAATCCAACAAGAGGATTTGATAAGCTGCTGCTAGACCAGAGTTAATATTCATCGGGTCACCCGCTGCTCCAGCAGCCCCCTTTGACGCCGGATCAGGATTTAAGAAACTATCGCCGCAAGAGGTCAAGGTCATGCCTGATGCCAAAACTGCCGCTACTATATAGAATTTAAACTTGTTCATAATCTGATTAATTTTAATGTTTAGAATGTGATGTTAGCTCCTACTGTGATTGTACGAGATTGTGGATAGATACCCTTGTCTACACCCAACGTGGTATAACCACCAGATGCCAGTTCAGGATCAAATCCTTCATAACCGGTAATGGTAATCAAGTTCTCAGCTCCCACATAAAGACGCAAGCGCTGAATAGAAGCTTTGCGAGTAAGAGTTGCAGGAAGCGTATAACCAATCTGAGCATTCTTCAAACGGAGATAAGAACCGTCGTGAATATAAAGGTCAGAAGAAGTCCAGTTTCCATTAGGATTGGCAGAAGTCATCCGAGGAATACGATTCGAAGTACCCTCCCCATGCCAACGGTCCATAATCCAAGAAGGACGGTTCATAGCTGGAACATCACCACGTTGCGCAAAATCAAATACATCATTACCCAAAGTCCCTTGGAAAGAAAGACTCAAATCGAAGCCTTTCCACTCTGCACCAAGCGAGAAACCGAAGGTCCAATCAGGCATACCTTTACCAATTTTAGTACGGTCTTGGTCATTGATAACACCATCACTAGTAACATCCACGAAACGAACATCACCTGGTTGTGCATTAGGTTGCAAGAGCTCGCCATCTTTATTCACATAACTGTTCACTTCATCCCAATTCTGGAAAATACCATCTGTCTTACGACCGTAAAAATAAGGCCATACCTCTCCGTTCTTGGCATGTACATAATCACCTACACCAGAAGCACCTGCACTCTCGTAATTCTGTTCACCAGAAGCATTACCCAAATCCAACAGTTTGTTTTTCGAATAAGACCAGTTAGTATTAACCCAATAAGAGAAATCTTTGATATTATCCTTCCAGCCGAGTTCCATTTCAATACCCCAGTTCTCCATAGAGCCTAAATTACCCCAAGGTTTGCTTTGACCAATATAAGTAGGAACCGGCATTTCTGCTAACATATCCGTTGTCTTTTTATAGTAATAGTCAAATCCAAAACTCAAACGCTGATTGAGGAAACGCATGTCTATACCAAAGTCTGTTTGTGTGGAGGTTTCCCATTTGATATCAGGATTAGCAGCAGCAGCCGGAGAAGTACCATATATCATCGCGCCACCATTTTCACCAGGTTTCGTAAAATCATTCATATTAGGTTTATAACTTCCACCAAAATAATAGTTTTGGCCACCACTCATCAAGGCACGATAACGGAAATCACCGATAGACTCATTACCATTCTGCCCCCATGAAAAACGGAATTTCAAAACATCAAACCACTCAGGTTTCATTTTTGCCAAATAAGGTTCATTCCAAACATTCCAACCTAATGAGAAGGACGGAAATACACCCCACTTATTGTTGGCACCGAAATGTGAAGAACCATCACGACGAACTGTCACCTGTAACATATAACGTTCAGCAAAGTTATAATCTATACGTCCGAAATAAGAGGCAATAGAAGTATGAGTTGCATCACCTATTCCACCCCATAAAATAGATTCTGTTTCAGCAGCTGTAGCAGATCCGATATTAGCATGAATAGGATTCAAATCAAACAAATCAAAATCTTTACCACCAATATTACGTGAACGATAGCGAGCAGCAGATTGTCCCAATACAACAGAAACATTATGCTTTTCAGCGAAAGTCTGATTATAAGAGAAATAATTTTCTGTCTGCCAACGCATACCACGGTTCATCTCACTTTGAACCCAGCTAGCGTCTGTATGGGTCATTGTACCCAGATAATCGGGATAGCCATAACCATCATACCCCCAGAAAGCCAAATCCACACCATAACTAGAACGGAATTTTAAGCCGGGGAGAATATTCAGCTCAGCATAAAATGTACCCACTATTTTATCTGAATTATTACGTCCCAATGTCGGTCTATTTAATTGTGCAACCGGATTGGTCAATTCTTGGAAACCTGAAGGTGGCAAAGAAAGCACTTTACCATCTTTCACAATAGCATTGGGATAGCTAGCAAGGATTGACTCTCCTTCTTCCTCAGAAGCATAAACCGGAACTAATGGAGAAAATGCAATAGCACTACCTAAAATAGAACCATACTCAGAGTTAGCTTCAACACTGGTTGAATGGTCACGAGTATAACCAAGGTTTACACCTACCGTAACTGCATTCAGATATTTACGATCTTCAACCTCGAATACTTTATAAGTAGAGTTACTACGAACAGACAAACGTTCATAATTGGAACGTCCATAATTACCGCCAACAATACCTTCTTGATTGAAATAACCCAAAGAAAGAAAATACGTCATTTTGTCATTACCACCATTAATACTCAGCTGGTGTTGTTGAACTGGAGCATCGTAGTTGAAAACTTCATCCTGCCAATCTGTATCTACCATATTATTAGCAATATCCGCTGCTGAATAACGAGGAGCATTACCATCATTTATCTGCATTTCATTCATGATAGTCATATATTCATGAGCGTTCAACACGGCTTTCTTTTTCCAAGGATTCTGCCAGCCATAACTGAAGTCATAGCTCACGGTAGTCTTTCCCTTACTACCAGACTTTGTGGTCACCAGAACCACACCGTTAGCGGCACGGGCACCATAGATAGCTGCAGAAGCAGCATCTTTCAAAATTTCAATGGATGCAATATCAGTAGGATTCAAATAATTAATTCCACCACCGACAGGCATGCCATCCACAATATATAACGGATCAGAATTATTAACCGTACCAATACCACGAATACGCACCTTAGAATCAGAATTAGGCTGACCGGATGATTGTGTGATCTGCACACCAGAAACTTTACCTTTTAAAGCATCTTCCACACGCGAAGGCTTCGTCAAATTCAATTCATCAGCTCCAACCTTGCTGATAGCAGCCGTCACAACAGATTTCTTCTGTACGCCGTAGCCCACAACAACCACTTCATCTAGTGTCTCAGTGTCTTCCTGAAGAATAATTTTTAAAGACCTCTGGCCTTTTACCGCTACTTCTTGCGATTTAAAACCAATATAAGTAACAGAAAGTGTTGCGTCGGCAGGAACCGACAATGTAAAATTACCGTCCAAATCAGTAATTCCACCATTGGTAGTACCTTTAACTACCACATTTACTCCAGGCAACGGTTCATTATCCGAACCGCTTACCACTGTACCTTTTACCTGTATATCTTGGGCATATACAGAAGCCAAGGTAAAGCTTAACAGAAATAAAACTGATAATAACTTTTTCATAAGTTTTACTAAATTAAGATTAACGTTTCTCGGTTTTGTTCTCAATCGAACGATGCAAACATACAGAATAAGGTAATAAAACAAATAAGAAACAATCATTCTTAAATACGTCAAATACAAAACTCAAATACGTTATCAATACGTCATTAACAAATAACTTATTAATAATCAATAGTTAATATATACTTTTAAGTATTACGTCACAACATGTTATAGAACACAAAAGGGAGGAATATTAAATTCCTCCCTTCCATGCACTTCCTTCTTTTAAAGGAAGTTAATATCTAAAGACTACAGTTTATTGCTTAAATAATCCGTCAAACTATCCTCTCTCTCTAAAGCGAACTTCTTACGAAGACGATAACGGATTGTTTCAACTCCACGAACCGAAATGTTCAATAGAGGAGCTATTTCTTTCGTGGAAAGATTCATCTTTAGATAAGCGCACATCATGCGTTCGTTGTGGGAAAGTTCCGGATGCTTGGCATGAAGACGTTTCATAAAATTGTTATGTATCAAGTCAAACTGGTCTTCAATACGCTTCAAGACCTCATCACTCTGTATATTACCGTCTATTTTATTATTGATAAGTATAAGTTGCTGTTTCCCTTCACGAGCCCCCTCACCCTTCAGCAAGGCGGATACTTTAAGTATCTCCGACTTGATTTCAGTCAGCATTTCATTCTTACGGACAAAGTTTATCATCAGATTGGCCATTTCCTGGCTCTTATGTTGCAAATCGTATTCCAATTTTTCTTTCTCCAGCTGCATAATCTGCTTTTCCTGACGAGCCTTCTCCTCTTCGTACTCCCTTTCCATATCGTGCAACTCCTTGTCCTTCTCGACCACCGCCTGCTGTTTCTTCCGCTTCACACGGACATCATCCCAGCGATAGACATACCATAAGGCAAGCAAAGCCAAGATGATATAACAAACGTATGCAACAGCACTGCGATACCACGGTGGAAGTATACGGAAGGCGATTGTATCCGATGATGTCGTACCGTCAGGAAAGACCGCTTTAACTTCAAACGTATATTCCCCTTCCGACAAGCTGCTATACTCCTTGGTGCGTACCGTTGTGAAATCGGACCAGCCTCCCTTATTCAAACGATATTGAAAACGGATATCATCCCCTACCGAAAAAAAAGAAAGGGCATAGTCAAAACGAACGGAATTCATGGAATAAGCTATCACCGGAACCGGCTTCTCTCCTAAAAAGTTTGCGGTATATACCAATGAATCCTTGGGATAAGACAGATACATGTTCCTTATATATAAGGAGTGGCTACGATCTTGACGCTCTCTTACGGCCGGGATACTGAATAAAGCGAAACCTCCTTCATTAGGAACCACCATCAGCGAATCTGAAAGAGGAATAATCGTTTCAAAACCGGGTACCAGTTCAATCAGCGATTGCTGGATGGGATTAATGCTTGTATTCGCCCCCCGCTTATAGGTACCCAGATTGGCAATACAGATTTCGTGAGGGCTCAAACTAATCAACTTATCGTGATACTCCAAGATACGCGAATAGGCCGCGGTGCCATTCAAAAGGTTGTTCATATCCGGACAAGGCTCCATGACATCTTTATGAGGATTATGCTTATAGATTCCCCGGGGAGTGGCAAAATACACCCGGTCTTCTATCTTCGCTATATACATATCACGCCCTACCGGGAAACCATCCTTCGCGCTATATTCCTTTATACGGACAGCTTTTGTCAAATCATTATCCAAATCCACACGGGTAACATGATCTGTATTGTACACCCAAATCACCTTATCGCTTTCCTGCTCAAAAAGACGGCAAGAATCGTTCATACCCTCAATCTTGCCAACCACCTGCCATTCTCCATTCTTTTTCCCAACCAAATAAATACCGTTATATACCCCAACATACATAAGGTCCGTACGTCCTGCCACAAGTTGGCAACACCAGGCGCCGGCAATATCCGTCACGCGTTTTACGGAAGTGCCATTGATAAGGAAAATACCACGGTCGTGCAGACAGAAGAGTTCATCACCTATACGGCAAAGGTTCCAGACCTGTCCGCTGGATTGGGGCATCGGACGGATATCCGGCAAATCGCCATTCATCTGTACCGGATAAGAGGTGTAATACAAACCACGATTGGTACCTAAATAAAGATAGCCGCCTTCTACGGCCGCCGTATATCCCGTGCCGTAGGAATAGGGATAGGAATAGAGATTCGTAAAAGGAGAACTCAGACAGACGTAGTCAATGCCGCTATCCAGACCGGCCCAGAGGTTTCCGGTCGTATCGAAGGAGACAGAAAGCACCGTATTGTTACGCAAGCCGTTGTTCTCATTGAAATATTTCAGTTGCATGGTGCTGCAATCCACCAGTACCAATCCTTTATGAATGGTTCCCAAGGCAATCTTATCATCCTTTTTGGCCACGCAAAAGACTTCATTCTCACGCATAAACTCTTCGGCACCGGTGATGAACGGTTCCATCGTACGCCCGTCACAATAGTAAAGTCCGTTGTATGCAGTCACCACCAGAACACCTTTCTTATAAGGTATAATGCCACGAATACGTTTGGAAGCTAACGCATCGGCACCCTGAAGAGGGAAAAAAGTGTTTCCAACCAAAAGCCATACACCTCTGTCCGTACCGATGTAAAGAATACCATTGACCATATTGGAACAATCTATCTTGGCATTCATTTCAATGGCGGTATATTTTCCGTTCAGGTACTTCACCACACACCCGTCCCCTTGGAAATACAAAATATTGTCAGTCTCATGGATGCCCCACACGTTTCCAAGAAAACGAACGGAACTCTCCAAAGTATCGGACATGCAATGATAGGCCAAAGAACCGTCCGCATCCGGTTCATAATAGCCGAACTCATTGATGCCCCCCACATAAATTCTTTTTTGGGTAGCAGAAGCCAGAACGGAACGCACATCGGAAGCATTGTTCAATGGAAATACATTCCAGACATTGCCATCAAATTGCACCATACCGTTCTTGTTGGCGAAATATACCCACTTGTCATCATAGGGTGCTATCTGCCAAGTCTGGGTCCCCTTGCCATAAACACTTTTATCAAAATTGACGATAAAGCTATTCCAGCCGGCAATTGCTTCGACCAAAGGGAGAAAAAGAAAAAGGCAGAAAAAAAAGTAGAATGACAATATGTGTTTGTTCATGTGTATAATGACTATATAGTTAGTTGCACAAAAATAATGCTTATTTTCAAGGTAGCGCACAATAGCCTATCAGTTTTTTCGTCCCCGATTATTATTTTCTTCTCGAATGGCAATCTTTTGCATTACTATACTTTAGATTCCGGTATACTAAGAAGTATTCGTCCGACAGTTGTTGAATTATCGTCCGACAGCTGTCGGACGATAATTCAACAGCCGTCGGACGATAAGGTTACATATGTCGGACGAATACTTTTTAGTAAAAGGAATATTTGTCCATCGTAATGCCGGAAAGAATCCGTACCTCCCCTCCAAAGTGTCTGTATAAGGAGCCGTGAAGAGGGATAGAATAGAGAATCTAAAAAAATAAATAAAAAAATCGCCGCAAACTATTGCAGATTTCAAAATAATGCCTACCTTTGCAACCACAAAACGAAAACGGGTAAGTCCTATACGGCCAGCTCCCTTCGAATCCTCCAGGGCTTGATCGCAGCAAAGGTAGTTGGTTGTAGCGGCGCGATATAGCAAGCTTACCCACCCGCCTCTTTAGCTCAGTTGGCCAGAGCACGTGATTTGTAATCTCGGGGTCGTTGGTTCGAATCCGACAAGAGGCTCGAAAGAAAAGCAGATGATACGAAAGTGTTACCTGCTTTTTTCTTTTTGCCCCGCAAAGAATCCTCTAATTTATTTAAAATCTACACATCGGCTTGCCCTTGAATCCAACTATATTTGTACCTTTGCACATTATTTCTAAGAAAGATGGCAGAAAATAGAGGTTACATGCAACGATACGCAATGCTGTTCGGTACCTATATGGGAGGTTTCTGGATATTGAAGTTCATACTCTTTCCTGTGGGGCTGTCGGTTCCTTTTTTACTTTTCCTTTTCATGGGACTCACGCTATGCGTACCTTTTATGGGATATTATTATGCACGGATGTATCGTAATCAGGTATGCGGAGGCGGCATCAGCTTCCTGCATGCATGGATATTCACCGTTTTCATGTATATGTTTGCCGCGCTGCTTGCCGCCGTGGCACACTACATCTACTTCAGGTTCATAGACCACGGATATGTGATAAACACGTGCGAAACGATGGTAGACACGCTTGCCCAAAGCAACATGCCGGGAATGGATTCGTACATCGCCACCTATCAGGAAGCTTTGGAGACAGCCCGACTACTCAGCCCTATCGACATTACGCTACAGATGATATCGTCCAATGTATTTTGGGGTTCGATACTGGCTTTCCCCACCGCCTTGTTCGTGATGAGACGCAAGAAAGACGACGCTCCGGCAGAGTGACGGAACAGCAAAAAGAATTGTTATTTCAATTGTAAAATAGAAAAATCATACATCAATGGATATTTCAGTTGTCGTACCACTATATAATGAAGAAGAATCACTCCCCGAATTGTTCGCATGGATTGAGCGGGTGATGAATGCCAACGGCTTTTCATACGAAGTGATTTTCGTTAACGACGGAAGTACCGACCGTTCGTGGCAGGTTATCGAGCAATTGCAGGCACAAGCTCCGGACAAGGTACGGGGCATTAAGTTCCGCCGCAACTACGGGAAGTCGCCGGCATTGTTCTGTGGTTTCGAACAAGCACAAGGCGACGTCGTGATAACCATGGACGCCGACCTGCAGGACAGTCCCGACGAAATACCCGAACTCTACCGCATGATTACCCAGGAGGGCTACGACCTCGTATCGGGCTGGAAGCAGAAACGTTACGACCCGTTGTCGAAGACCCTCCCCACCAAATTGTTCAATGCCACCGCCCGCAAAGTATCGGGCATCAAAAACCTGCACGACTTTAATTGCGGACTGAAGGCATATCGCAAAGAGGTGGTCAAGAATATAGAAGTATACGGCGAAATGCACCGCTACATCCCTTACCTGGCCAAGAACGCCGGCTTCAAGAAAATCGGCGAGAAAGTGGTGCACCATCAGGCACGCAAATACGGAAAGACCAAGTTCGGGCTGAACCGTTTTGTAAACGGGTATCTGGATTTGCTTTCCCTTTGGTTCCTTTCCCGGTTCGGCATCAAGCCCATGCACTTTTTCGGATTGCTGGGTTCGCTGATGTTCATCTTCGGCTTCATAGCCGTGGTCATAGTGGGTGTCAGCAAGTTGTACTACATGCACCATGGCATGCCCTACCGCCTTGTGACGGACTCTCCCTACTTCTACCTCTCGTTGACCTCCATGATTATCGGCACACAACTATTCGTGGCAGGATTCCTCGGAGAGCTGATTTCACGTAATGCCCCGGAACGAAACAAATATCAAATAGAGAAAACCATTTAACGATGAAAAAATTAGTCAGACTTGTCATACTCGGAGCTATCCTTTGCCCGATAATAAGCATAGCTATCTCCTGCTCGGAGGAGGCAGATTGCTCCATGACGGCACGCCCCATGGTGAATTGCATTCTTTATAGAGTAGACCCCGAAACCCAATACGTGGAGAACGACACGCTCGACTCGCTCACCGTCACAGCATACGGCACCGACTCCATCATCATCAACAACCAGAAGAAGGTACACGACATCTCCCTGCCACTGCGCTATACGGAGGATTCCACCAAGCTGATATTCAAGTATAGCCGGACCAAGAGTGACACGATGGTGATACGCCACACCAACACCCCCTATTTCCTATCGATGGATTGCGGCTATCAGATGAAGCAGGCCATCACAGACGTAACGTGCACCCGCATCTCTCTGGACTCGATATACATCAAAGACAATGAAGCAGGCATCTATGGAAAGGAAAATCTTAAGTTATTCTATTAGTCTGGCACTCTGCCTGCTGATGTTCCTCCCCCTACGGGCGCAGAACGGGAATCCTACCGTCCCCCCCCAGGGAGCACCTCCCAAGAAGGAGAAGAAGGACGCGAAAGAAGAAGTGCACTATCCGTTATACAACGGCATGTCCGTCGGCTTGGACTTGTGGGGAATCGGAAGTTCCGTATTTGGAGGAGATTTCCTGAGTTCCGAAGTGGCCGTGGACGTAAACCTCAAGAACCGCTTCTTCCCTATTGCCGAACTGGGATATGGCTCCACGGACACCTGGAGTGACAAAGGCATACACTACAAAAGCAATGCCCCCTACTTCCGCATAGGAATGGACTATAACACGCTATACAAGAAGCAGCACGGACACATGCTACTCGTAGGCTTGCGTTACGGTGTTAGTAGCTTCAAGTATGATGTAGACGCCTTGGGACTGGACGACCCGATATATGGTGGCATCGTAGGCAATCCGAATCTGGACGACGAGATATGGGGAGGCAGCCTGCCCTATAACCATAAAGGAATGAAAGGCTCCATGCAATGGGCGGAATTTTGTGTCGGTATCCGGGCGCACGTCTGGAAGGCATTGTACATGGGCTGGTCACTACGCTTCAAGTTCAAATTGTCTGCCTCGGCCGATGAATACGGTGACCCGTGGTATGTGCCCGGTTTCGGGAAATATGGCTCCAACACGATGGGAGTAACCTATACGATAACTTATAAACTACCTCTTTAAGCAACTTATGACAGGGTTAGAGATTTGGCTACTGGCCGTAGGACTTGCGATGGATTGTTTCGCCGTTTCTATAGCCAGCGGAATTATATTGAAACGCGTCCGGCTGCGCCCTATGCTGGTGATGGCCGTCAGCTTCGGCTTTTTCCAGGCTTTGATGCCTTTGCTGGGATGGATAGGTGCCAGTTTTTTCAGCCACCTGATAGAAAGTATCGACCATTGGATTGCATTCGGTATCCTTGCCTTCCTGGGCGGACGTATGATAATGGAATCCTTCAAGGACGAAGGTTGCAAGCACGAGTATGACCCTACCAGCCTGAAGGTGGTGCTCGCTCTGGCCGTGGCAACCAGCATCGATGCATTGGCGGTAGGTGTTTCGTTTGCATTCCTCGGTATCAAGCAATTCTCGGCTATTCTTTCCCCCATCGGGATTATCGGTTTTGTATCATTCGCCTTGTCGATGGTCGGCCTGATGTTCGGCATCCGTTTCGGATGTGGCATAGCCCGCAGACTGCGCGCCGAACTTTGGGGAGGGATTATCCTCATTATCATCGGTACCAAGATATTGATAGAGCATCTCTTCTTTTAATTAAAAAGTAAAAAATCAGATAGGATATGGAAAAGAAAGTACAACGGAATTTTTTATGGATTGCCCTACTGGTACTGGGCACCATCTGGATACTTGCCCGCCACAACCAAGTCACTCCTTATCAAACGGATAACGGACTGATATTCGGTACGGTATATAAAGTGACTTATCAATGTGACCAGAATCTGAAGGCGGAGATAGAAGCGGAACTCAAACGTTTCGACGGTTCCTTGTCCCCTTTCAATGATACGGCGACCATTACGCGCATCAACCGCAACGAGGACATTGTGCCCGACACATTCTTTACCAACGTCTTCCGACGTAGCATGGAAATCTCCCGGGAGACCGATGGTGCCTTCGATATCACCGTTGCCCCTCTTGCCAATGCCTGGGGATTTGGGTTCAAGAAGGGTAACTTCCCCGACTCTGCCATGATAGACAGCCTGCTGGAGATGACAGGATACGAAAAAGTAAAATTGTCCGATGAAGGGAAAGTGGTGAAAACAGACCCGCGTATAATGCTCTCGTGCAGCGCTGTGGCAAAAGGATATGCAGTAGATGTCATAGCCCAACTTCTGAAGAAGAAGGGTATCCGCAACTTCATGGTCGATATAGGCGGAGAAGTAGTTGTTCACGGGCAAAACCCTCAAAATGGACTTTGGCGCATCGGTTTGAACAAGCCGATAGACGACTCACTGGCAGTGAACCAAGAATTGCAAGCAGTGCTGCAAGTCACAGATTTAGGCATGGCTACATCGGGCAATTATCGCAACTACTACTATAAAGACGGAAAGAAATATGCGCATACCATCGACCCGCGTACCGGCTATCCGGTACAGCACAGCATCTTGTCAGCCACCGTCATCGCCAAAGATTGCATGAGTGCAGACGCCTATGCCACGGCATTCATGGTGATGGGGCTGGAAGAAGCAGAACGCGTGGCGGATGCACATCCGGATATCGACGCCTGCTTCATTTATACGGATGAAGAAGGAAAGCTTCAAACGTTCTTAACAAAAGGGATGGAGAAGTATATGAAATAATGCGCAAATGCGATTAACCCATCATTTATAAAATACAAAATATACCGCCAGTACCAGACATACAAAAGCGGCAAAATGATTCCAATGCAGCGTTTCTCCCTTGAAAAGAACTGTTGTGAACACCGTAAAGATTATCAAAGTGATTACTTCCTGAATCACTTTGAGTTGCATCAATGAGAACGGGCCTCCATTGCCTAAAAAGCCTATCCGATTGGCCGGAACCTGGCAAGAATACTCAGCCAGAGCTATTACCCAAGAAAACAGCACCACGGCATACAACGGCCAGTTGGAGATGACTTTTGTCTCTTGTAGCTTCAGATGCCCATACCAGGCAAACGTCATGAAAATATTAGATACAATCAATAGCAAAATGGTATAAAATGCTTTCATATATTTTTTAATAATTAATGGTTAATGTTTTATGATTGCAGGCAGCAATTCCTCCTGCACATTCGTCATACTCCCCCATAGACTATAGCGTGCCTCAGGATTCATTTCCTCCAACTGTTTCAGAATGCCTTTCATTGTACTACGGCTGGATTGTGACTCATACGGACAATTCTTCACCTGCTTACGATACCCCCTCACTTGCGCCAACTCCATCAAATCCGCCTCATGAACCAGACACATCGGACGGATAATCGTCATATCAAACTTCTTCATCACCAATCGGGGAGGCATGGAGCTGAACGCTCCCTGATAGGTGATATTCATCAGCAAAGTTTCCAGAATATCATCCATGTGATGGCCTAACGCAATTTTATTACATCCCTGCTCCTTGGCTACGGTAAACAATGCCTTCCGCCTATTCCAAGAGCAAAGAAAACAAGGAGACTTGCGGGTATCTGTCGTGGCATCAAACTCCGTTTCAAAGAGAACAAAAGGCACTCCCCACGACTCTACATACTCCCTCAGATAGTCTACATCGCTCTGATAAGGTATATTCTTCATCACTACATGTACGGCGACAATGGAAAAACGGGGTTTATAGATACGGGCACGCCGTGCCAACAACTCCACCAGCGCCAAAGAGTCCTTGCCTCCCGAAAGCCCGATAAGAATCTTATCGCCGTCCTCTATCAGTCCATATTCCACCACACCTTTGCTAAACCGCTTGTCTATGCGGCGCAACATCTTTTCTTCTTCAGCAAATTGTGCCATTGATACGAGTTATGAGTTATAAGTTATAGCTCTTCCGGCTGCAAAAGTAAGGCAAAAGAACGATTTAAAGAAGAATTAACAAAATAGAATTACGGAAACCAGCTTTATTCACGATAAATTTGTATTTTTGACCTTCTGAACAAATCAGCATGTATCAATATGAATAAAACATGTATCAATATGAATAAAAAATATATCCTTTTCTTTCTATTCAGCCTTTTAAGCATAACAATTTCTGCACAAAGCCTGGCAGAAGCCAAAGCCTTGTACGAGAAGGGAGAATACGAAGAGGCCAAGCCCGCCTTCAAAAAGTTCGTCAAGACACAACCTGGCAATGGAAATTACAACCTATGGTACGGTGTATGTTGCTTGGAAACCGGCGACCCCGCAGAAGCCTTGAAACACCTGGAAAACGCCGTCAAAAGACGTGTCCCCAGCGGGCAACTCTATTTGGCCCGGGCATACAATGATTTATATCGGTTCGAAGATGCCATCGAAACTTATGAGACCTACATTTCCGACCTGAGAAAGAGAAAACGCTCCACCGAAGAGGCCGAACAATTATTGGAAAAAAGCAAATCCAACTTGCGCATGCTGAAAGGTGTGGAAGAGGTTTGCTTCATCGACAGCTTTGTGGTAGACAAGGAAAATTTCCTGGATGCATACAAAATCAGCCCCGAATCGGGCAAGCTGTTCATGTACGACGCCTATTTCAAAGATTCCGGTAAGGAAGGCGGAACGGTATACGAAACGGAGCTGGGCAACAAGCTATATTATAGCGAAATGCAACCGGACAGCACCCTCAGTATCCTTTCGCGCAACAAGTTGCTGGACAAATGGAGCGATGGCAGCTTGTTGCCCGGAAGCATCAACGAGGCCATGAATGCAGATTATCCCTATGTACTTACAGACGGTATCACTATCTACTATGCTTCGGATGGCCCTGGCTCGATGGGAGAATATGACATTTTCGTCACCCGTTACAATACGAATACCGACTCCTATCTGATGCCGGAAAATGTGGGCATGCCGTTCAATTCGCCCTACAACGACTATATGTACGTCATCGACGAATTCAACGCCTTGGGATGGTTTGCCTCCGACCGTTACCAGCCCGAAGGCAAAGTGTGCATCTATGTATTCATTCCCAACTCATCCAAACAAGTGTACAACTACGAAGGGATGGACCCGGACAAGATGATATCATTGGCGCAACTTCACTCTATCAAGGACACATGGACGGACACCGATGCGGTAGAGGCCGCCCGAGAAAGACTTCGGACCGCTGCCAACGCAAAGCCGCGGACTACCAAGAAGCACGATTTTCAATTCGTCATTGACGACCACTCCACCTACTACCAGCTGGACGATTTCCGCTCCCCGCAGGCCAAAGCCTCGTATGGCAAATACAATCAGCTGGAGCAGAGCTACAAACAACTGCAGGAGAAACTGGAAGATATGCGTTCGGAATACTCCCGAGCCAACAAGCAAGAAAAGGACAAGATGTCTGCCGCCATCCTCGACCTGGAGCAACGTGTACGGCAATTGTCCACTGAGATGGAGCAGACTGCCATTCAAGTGCGCAACCAGGAAAAGCAAGCCACCAAATAAAGACAACTATGGATATACTCATTATCGCCTCATTGATTATAGGAGCAATAATCTTGTTCTTAGTGGAATTATTCGTAATTCCGGGCATCAGTATTGCCGGTTTTCTGGCAGGAGGTTGCATCATCTTTGCCAACTACTATGCCTTTGCCTATATGGGCACCACGGCAGGTGTCATTACGCTTATCATATCTGCCCTGGCTTGTATCGGCTCGTTGGTATGGTTCATGCGCTCCAAGACACTCGACAAAATTGCATTGAAAAAAAACATCACCTCCAAAGTAGACCGTAGTGCAGAGGAAAAAGTCAAGGTAGGCGATGTAGGCATCACCACTACCCGCCTGGCCCTCATCGGCTATGCCGAAATCAACGGAGACATCGTGGAAGTAAAGTCATCAGACGGCTTCCTAAACGAAAAGACTCCGATTATCGTAGACCGTATTGCGGACGGAGTCCTCTTAGTGGAGCGGCTCAAGCAGTGAAATTTCTGAAATCAACCTATTTATAACTAACAATTAATATTTAATCTCATGGATCCAAGCACAATGTATTTAACCGCCTTCCTCATTATAGGAGGCATTATCTTCCTGGTACTTTTCTTCCATTATGTACCGTTCTTCTTGTGGCTGTCCGCCAAAGTATCGGGAGTAAATATCTCGCTGGTACAACTTTTCCTGATGCGCATCCGTAATGTTCCTCCTTATATCATTGTGCCCGGCATGATTGAAGCTCACAAAGCAGGATTGCAAAACATCACACGTGACGAACTGGAAGCGCACTACCTTGCCGGAGGCCACGTAGAACGGGTGGTACACGCATTGGTATCTGCCTCTAAAGCCAATATCGAGTTGCCGTTCCAGATGGCAACCGCCATCGACCTTGCCGGTCGTGACGTATTCGAAGCCGTACAGATGTCCGTTAACCCCAAAGTAATCGACACCCCTCCTGTGACAGCTGTTGCCAAAGACGGTATCCAGCTGATTGCCAAAGCCCGTGTAACGGTGCGCGCCAATATCCGCCAATTGGTGGGAGGTGCCGGAGAAGACACGATTCTGGCCCGTGTAGGCGAAGGCATTGTCTCCTCCATCGGTTCGTCAGAGAACCATAAGTCTGTATTAGAGAATCCGGATTCTATCTCCAAACTGGTATTACGCAAGGGGTTGGATGCCGGAACGGCATTCGAAATTCTGTCCATTGACATTGCTGATATTGACATAGGTAAGAATATCGGTGCTGCCCTGCAGATAGACCAAGCCAATGCCGACAAGAACATTGCTCAAGCCAAGGCAGAGGAACGCCGCGCCATGGCCGTAGCCACAGAGCAGGAAATGAAGGCAAAGGCCCAGGAAGCCCGTGCCAAAGTTATCGAGGCAGAAGCGGAAGTACCCAAAGCCATGGCCGAAGCATTCCGCAACGGCAATCTGGGTATCATGGACTATTACCGGATGAAGAATATAGAAGCTGACACTTCCATGCGCGAAAACATTGCCAAACCGACGACGGGCAATACCAGCCAGCCGTTGAGCAAATAACTCGAAAAGTAACTGACAGAAACGCCGAAACCGGTGAACAAGAATCGGCTCCCGGCGTTTCTATTTATAAACATAAAGATTAAAAACTCTATCAAATGAAAAAATATTTCGCCTCTTCCGAACTGATCATCAATGAAGACGGTTCTGTATTTCATCTTCACGTAAAGCCCGAATGGCTGGCAGACAAAGTCATCTTGGTAGGCGACCCCGGACGGGTGGCACTGGTTGCCTCCCATTTCGAGAACAAGGAATGTGAAGTGGAAAGCCGCGAGTTCAAGACTATCACCGGTACTTACCGAGGGAAACGTATTACGGTGGTTTCCACCGGTATCGGATGTGACAACATCGATATCGTGATGAATGAACTGGATGCCCTGGCAAACATCGACTTCGAGACGCGCGAAGAAAAGCCCTGCCTACGTAGCCTTGAGCTGGTACGTATCGGCACCTGCGGAGGCTTGCAACCCTACACTCCGGTGGGTACATTCGTATGTTCTGAAAAATCCATTGGTTTCGACGGTCTGCTCAACTTCTATGCAGGACGCAACTCCGTGTGCGACCTGCCCATGGAACGTGCCTTCCTCAACCATATGGGATGGTCCGGCAACATGTGTGCCCCTGCCCCCTACGTCATTGATGCAAGTGCTGAACTGATAGACCGCATCGCACAAGACGACATGGTACGTGGCGTAACGATTGCCGCCGGGGGCTTCTTCGGACCTCAAGGACGCGAGTTACGCGTGCCGCTTGCCGACCCGCATCAGAATGAAAAGATTGAAAAATTTGAATACAACAGCTACCGCATCACCAACTTCGAGATGGAAAGTTCTGCCCTGGCAGGCTTGAGCCGTCTGATGGGGCACAAGGCCATGACAGTATGCATGGTCATTGCCAACCGCCTGATAAAAGAAGCGAACACGGGATACAAGAATACGATAGATACTCTTATCAAAACAGTACTCGACCGTATCTAAGTTCACCCTCTCTTTCAGCCAGTCCAGGGAGTAAGGTTTAGTAAAGACTTCATCACATCCTGCTTGACGTGCCCGTTGCTGGTCTGTATAGCAGCAATGTTCTGCTATGACCACAATGGGCACAGAGACGGATTAGGCTTTATAAGCATCTATCCATTATCGATTTGTACAAAGTTACAATAAAAGCCCATAAGTTGAATCGTCATCTCTCTTTTTTGTAAAGAAACCATTATCTTTGCTGAATAAAAATAAGCCGGATAAAATGAACCAAGATACCATTTGTGCCATAGCCACCGCCCAAGGGGGAGCCATAGGATGCATCCGTGTCTCCGGACTGGATGCCATAGAGATAACATCCCGCATATTTACCCCTGCCCGGAAGGGGAAGAAGCTGAAGGATGCCAAGCCATATACACTTACCTTCGGTCATATCCATGAAGAAGAAAACATCATAGACGAAGTACTTGTCAGCTTATTCCGTGCCCCCCACTCGTATACAGGCGAGGATAGCACAGAAATCATGTGCCACGGTTCGAGCTATATTCTTCAGAAGGTGTTGCAACTGCTCATCGGCAATGGTTGCCGCCTGGCCGCTCCCGGTGAGTACACGCAACGAGCCTTCTTGGGTGGCAAAATGGACCTAAGCCAAGCCGAAGCCGTGGCCGACCTCATCGCCTCCACCTCTGCCGCCACTCACCGCCTCGCCATGAGCCAGATGCGCGGCGGGTTCAGTAAAGAGCTGACCTCACTACGCAACCAATTGTTGCACTTCACATCACTTATAGAACTGGAACTGGACTTCAGCGACCATGAAGAACTGGAATTTGCCGACCGCTCCGAGCTATGTCTCCTGGCAGACGGCATAGAGCAGGTAATTTCCCGTCTAGTGCAATCCTTCAGTGTAGGCAATGCCATCAAGAACGGTGTGCCCGTAGCCATCATCGGCGAAACGAATGCTGGTAAATCCACCCTGCTGAATGCACTACTAAACGAGGAACGAGCCATTGTAAGCGACATACACGGGACAACCCGAGATGTGATAGAAGACACAGTCAATCTTGGCGGGATAACTTTCCGGTTTATTGATACGGCAGGCATACGCGAAACGAGCGACACCATCGAGAGCCTAGGAATTGAGCGAACCTTCCAGAAATTGGAGCAGGCGGAAATCGTGCTCTGGGTAGTTGATGCCACGAATGCCGTCTCACGGATACCACAACTAACTGCCCAGATACTTCCCCGTTGCGAAGGGAAACGGCTCATTCTCGTATTCAACAAGGCCGATCTGGTGCAGGATGCCTCAACCATCCTCACCCCCAGTTTCACCCTGGCCGCTACTAATGTGCAATGCATCTCCATCTCTGCCAAAGGGCGTACCAACCTCGACAAGCTTCAGCAAATGCTAATCTCTGCCGCTAACCTGCCCACGGTTACCCAAAACGATGTCATTGTCACGAATATACGCCACTACGAGGCTTTGACCCATGCCTTGGAAGCCATCCACCGGGTCCAACAAGGGATAGCAGAAAATCTATCCGGAGATTTTGTTTCACAAGATATCCGCGAATGTATTTTCCATCTAAGCGATATTGCGGGGGAAGTTACGAACGACATGGTACTTGGGAATATTTTTGAACATTTTTGCATCGGCAAGTAACTATCTGATTATCAATGAATTAAATTGATTGTAATCGATTAATATGGCGCTCTTTATGGGGCGCCTTTTTTGTTGCACAAGTATCGTTGATAATCGTTGCTAAGCCTTTTTACGCCATTTTTTGTACCTCTTGTGTACCTCACCACGAAAATCTGAGGATTATCGTTGGCAAGGTCGTGGAGAACTTTTACGCCATTTTACGGGATTTTACGGAGTTATACAAAAATATTGGAGAAATAAGGAGAAATAACATGAGTAGCAACATTGAAATCAGACGAATCTGTGCGTGGTGCAAGCAAGAATTCATTGCGCATAAAATGACTACAACCTGTTGTTCGCACAGATGTGCAAACCTTCTGTATAAACAGAAGAAACGTGAAGCTTCTATTAAGGCTAACAACCAAATTGTCGAAAAAGTCATCAAGGAAAAGCCGATTGAGAAGATCAGAGACAAGCCTATTCTTACTATCACAGAAGCTGCCACATACATAGGCGTAACCCGACCTACTCTTTATGGCTATCTGAAAAGAGGTGAATTAAAAGCCTCTCGACTTGGATATAAATTTCTATTGAAAAAGGAAGATATTGATAACTTATTCAATAAGCCTATAGAATTTAAGATTCCGGTAAGAGACAAACCTTCCATTAATGATTTCTACACCACCGCCGAAGTCAAGGAGAAGTATGGCGTAAAGGATTCCTGGATATTTCATATCGCTAAGGAACATAATATTCCACGAACCTTTCACCGTGGTAAAACCTATTGGAGCAAAAAGCATATTGATGACTACTTTGCAAAGAAAGCTCCCGATCCTGAAATCAAGGAATGGTACAGCACGCAAGACATACAGGAGAAGTTCGGTATGACACTGACGGCCATCTATTCTTTTGTTTCAAAGAATGCCATTCCCAAGAAGAAGGTCGGCATCATGGTGTACTACTCCAAAAAGCATGTGGACATTGCCAAAGGTCTCATTGCCCCAGAAGAGCCCAAATACTACACCATTGCCGAAGCGATGGAGCGATTCAATCTGACACGAGATCAACTCTACCATTATGTGAAATACCATAATATTCCCCGTATCAAGGTCGGTAAATATACCAAGATCCTGCGGGCAGAGCTGGACAAGTTCTTTGAGCCTCCAAAGATAGAATGAGTCGAAAGTTATTTTCCGGTGATAAACATCACCATTAGAACACCTATTTTATTTGCAACAAAAACAAGTATTAATCAAAAAACAATATAGCTATGACACTTACATGCACCAACGTAACTTTGAGACAAAAGCCATTGCGTAACGACCGCATATCTCTTTATCTGGATTATTATCCGGCCATTCGCAATCCTTACACGATGAAGATGAGTCGCCGGGAATTCCTCGGCATTTACATCTATGCCAAGCCCAAGAACGAGCAGCAAAGAATGTTCAATCAGGATATGCTGAATAAGGCAGAGGCCATCCGCTGTATCCGTGTCCAGTCGCTTATCAATGAAGAATTCGGGTTCCTGGACAAGAACAAGCAAAAGGTAGATTTCCTCGCCTACTTCCGGACAAAGGCACGGGAAAAGTATGAGAAATGGGATTGTGTTTACAATCACTTTGAGAAATTTGTCGGCGGCAAATGTACCTTTGGCGATGTCACCGTGGAACTGTGCGAGAAGTTCAGGGATTACCTGCTCAAATGCAAACAAATCAATCATCCCAATGCTTATATCTCACGAAATTCGGCAGCTGGCTATTATTCGACGTTCCGTGCCTTATTAAAAATAGCCTATAAAGAGAAGATGTTGCGTGAGAACTTGAACGACTTTCTGGAAAAAATCGAATGGAAAGAGGTCAAGAAAGAGTATCTGACACTTGATGAAGTCAAAAAACTGGCGGCTACGCCATGCAAGATTCCAGTCTTAAAACAAGCCTCCCTATTCGCTTGTATGACCGGTCTCCGTATCAGTGATATTCTGAAGCTGGACTGGCGTGATTTTGAGGTTGGCCCGGATCAAGGTTACTATATCCGTATCTGCACCGAAAAGACAGAAACCGAGGCTACCCTCCCCATTAGTCAAGAGGCACTGGAGTTGTGTGGCGAATGGGGCACCGGAAAAGTCTTCAAAGGCTTAACCCGCTCCATGACTCATCATCCCTTGAAACAATGGATTGCCGAAGCCGGAATCAGAAAACACATAACCTTCCACTGCTTTAGGCACTCGTATGCGGTCATCCAAATCTCTTTAGGCACAGACATTTACACAGTATCGAAGATGTTGACGCATAAGAATGTCACCACGACACAAATTTATGCTGATTTGGTTAACTCCAAGAAGCGAGAGACGGCGAATAAGATTTCGTTGAAATAATTTAAAAGGGAGTGTGTTGTTATAAACCATACACTCCCTTCTCATTATATTTATAATGTCGGATTTTTATAACTGGGGGCACTGGCAGATGGCTGATGTTTCCCATTAATAAATATAACTTTAGGAATGTATTCTCCTTTATCAATCATATCTTTTTTGACCTCATTTAATTGGGCTTTTATATAATCAATAGAGTCATCCTCAACAATAACCATAAAAATACCACTTGTAGCTTGTTCAGCTTTCATATATGCAGCTAATTGCGTCCGATATCCATGCATTAAATCTTTATTACATGAACGTTTAATTTCCACAACTGTATTTGCTTTTGCACCACGTGTTATTTGAAAATCAAGTTCTCCAACTCCAGGGTTAGACTCGCGAGAAATAGCAACATCAAATTGTCCAGCATTTCTATACGTGTCTGCCACCATAAATAACATTAGTTGCCAATCAGTTTCATCTGGTTTTCTACCTTTGCGATATAATAGCTCTGATAGACGCAAATCTTCTACAAGTCTTTTAAATTGATTACACATTGCTAATGAAAGTTCATAAACCTCTTCTTTTATGTTTTTAGATTTTTCAATATTGCATAAAAATGGGACTTTACTTAATAATTCAGCCAGTAATATATCTTTATATTGTCCTTTTCTATCTTCATTAAAATCATATGGTATTCCCTTAATTTTCTTAAAATACTCAATTGCAACATCATAGCAATCTCTATTGTTGCAAATTAAAGATTTCCAATCAGATTTCTTATATTTAAGACATTCTGTCCAACAAACACCTATAATACTTGCTATTTTCTGTTTCAATCTATTATTGTAATCACAAACTCTATCTATATCATCATAGTCTATAGCATATGGTAAATCGCATAAGAACTGTGTCGGAATAAATAGTATTGGTTTATTTTGATAAAATGGTACATTGAACGATAAATCGTATGAATATCTATATAGTTTTGTCGGCAGTTTCAATTCTGCACTAATGGGTATATGCAAGAAAATGTTCATGTAAAATAGAAATAGTCATATCACTGATTCTATCCGGCCCCATATTATCCTCAATTAATTGCATCAGACAAAAGATCTCAGGATCTGTCATTCCTGCTTTTATAATATCGTATGTGCTTTCTGCTAATTGAATAGACAAGGCTCCACTTATACCTCTTCCACGTGTATTTCCCGTTGAATAACCTAATCCAGTATTTGAAATTTCTTTTAATGTGTATCTATCTACAATCCTTTTAAAAAATTTATCTTTAGTCGATTTACTTCTAGCTGCATTAGTTAATGCAACAAAACCTCTAAAATATTGAAGAAAATCTTCATAAGCATTTTTAAATTCAGGAATTGTACAATCTTTTAATAATAATGGATCTATATGGAGTAATGAATCCTTATCTAGAAATGCATTATATACACCTCTATTAACTAAATCTTCATGCGTAATATTGAAATATGTACTATAATGATTTGCCATATAATTCTATTTTATAGTTTCATAAAGATACTAAATTATAGCCAAACATTAGCATCTAACAAAAGAAATATTATCTCTAATCGAATATTAGAATAATAATTTTATCTGATTATCCGTTTATGCACCTGTTATATTCGCAATTACTAGTCTGTCAAAGAGTTTGTCTCCAAAATACCGTCTGTTTAATTTGTAAATAAACTCGTTGAGATACAACTGTAAGTATTTCCTTTTGATTTTATGGTAGTTGCCCAGCAATGTCCGTTTTGCATTACTGATTGCGATATGCACCCATTTGAGTGTTTCCTTGGTGGTTTTGGCGTCTGATTTCTCGGTGACGTGCAATTCCACCAGATCGGAGATGTCAACGTAAGAAGTGCTTTTGTCCGAAAATACGATGGCATCATCCTCCATGCAGTCCCTGACCACGCCGTTGATTCCTTCACTTTGATGGCTATCCAGTACCCTGGCCTTGAAATAACGCACATGCTTCTCCTTTTTGCCCGTTTCGATATCTTCCAACGGGGTGCTTTCGGCCATCACCGCAACGTTCTGCTTTCCCTCGGCTCCCCGGCCACGTGTACCCTTGCCTCGCTCGATTTCCTTACTGGCCACCGAAAAGTTAACGAATTCTTGCGGTTTCTTTCAGCGCCGCCAATACCGCCAGCCCGTCGCGCAAGGGGCGCGGCTCGTGTGTGCGGATGAAGTCAGCTCCACCTGCGGCGGCGGCAAGCTCTGCAGCGAGTGTCGCGGCCCCGACATCCCCCGGACCACGGCCTGTGAGCGCGCGCAGAAAGGATTTGCGCGAAACAGACAGAAGCACCGGCAAATCGAAGCGCAGCCGCAATTCATCGAACCGCGCCAGCACCGAGAGCGAGGTTTCGGGAGCAGCCCCCAGAAAAAACCCCATGCCGGGATCAAGGACAAGGCGGTTGCGTTTGATACCGGCACCCGTCAGCGCCGCGATGCGCGCGTCAAAGAACGCCGCAATGTGATCCATGATGTCGCCAGCGGGTGCCTCGCGCCGATCTGCCTGCCCGTCTTGCACCGAATGCATAACGACGAGTTTGGCAGATGATTTCGCCAATTGCGGATAGAACGCAGCGTCTGGAAAACCGCGAATATCATTGAGATAGGCCACACCACGCGACAAGGCATAGGCTTGCGTCGCGGGTTGATAACTGTCGAGCGAGACGGGAATGCCATCTGCCTTGAGCGCGTCCAGCACCGGCGCGATACGCGCGATTTCTGTGTCGGACGAAACAGGCGCGGCGTCGGGATTGCTGGATGCCGGACCGAGGTCGATCACATCTGCCCCCTCGGCCATCAGCTTACGCGCCTGCGCAATGGCTGCGTCTGGCGCCAGATACCGGCCTCCATCGGAGAAACTGTCCGAGGTTATGTTGACGATGCCGAAAATGATGAGCGATTTATTCATGGGGGCTTCTATAATAATACCTAAAATCCGCAGGTAGTTAATTAGGATGTTTAAAGATTCTGATTATCCGTTTATGCACCTGTTATATTCGCAATTACTAGTCTGTCAAAGAGTTTGTCTCCAAAATACCGTCTGTTTAATTTGTAAATAAACTCGTTGAGATACAACTGTAAGTATTTCCTTTTGATTTTATGGTAGTTGCCCAGCAATGTCCGTTTTGCATTACTGATTGCGATATGCACCCATTTGAGTGTTTCCTTGGTGGTTTTGGCGTCTGATTTCTCGGTGACGTGCAATTCCACCAGATCGGAGATGTCAACGTAAGAAGTGCTTTTGTCCGAAAATACGATGGCATCATCCTCCATGCAGTCCCTGACCACGCCGTTGATTCCTTCACTTTGATGGCTATCCAGTACCCTGGCCTTGAAATAACGCACATGCTTCTCCTTTTTGCCCGTTTCGATATCTTCCAACGGGGTGCTTTCGGCCATCACCGCAACGTTCTGCTTTCCCTCGGCTCCCCGGCCACGTGTACCCTTGCCTCGCTCGATTTCCTTACTGGCCACCGAAAAGTAACCCTCATCCAGTTCTATCATCCCTTCCAGTGTATACCTTGCATCCCGGTTGCCCATCGCCCTGCGGAGTTTGTGTACCATCGCCCATACCGGTTCGTAACGCTTCAATCCTAATTGCTTCTGGAGTTCGTTGGTGGAGAATCCCTTTTTTGTGCAACTCATCAGGAACATCGTTTTGTACCACACCAGAAACGGCAGCTTGGAGCTCTCCATGATCGTACCGCTGCGCAACGAGGTGCGGAAACGGCAACCTTTGCATTCATAACTCCATTTACCCTGTAACCAATAATGGGAAGTGCCCCCGCATCGCTTGCAGACAACCCCTTCCTTATCACGCTGCTCCTTGAAATGCAAACGACAATCTTCCTCCGAACCGAAATGAGCCGTAAAACTGAATATGTTCATAATCCCTGCTTTTTGAGCGCTAATATACTAAAAATATTAGGTGTGTTTGCGGAGAATCAGATAATTTTATCAGGAATTAGTATAGTTCTTATAAAAGTCTCATTAAAAATTGAAATAATTACAATTCATTGATTATTAGTGTGTAATATTATGTCTTTTGATGAAATCTATTGTCAAAAGGCCATAGTAGGCCAATACTATTGATTTTTTGAAAAAATAATCCTATATATTTGTAGCTGAACAATTAGCAAATATCATCATGAATCAGAAAAAAGCAGAATATATAGCACTTTATTCCTTGGTGTTTGGAGTCATTCTAGTCTTTGGTATTTTAATCCGCCAATTTGTTTTATCAAAAGGTATTGATGACTTCAGTAGTACAGTTGCATTTTTTGCAACGGTAAATAAGCTACATAATACACTAACAATCGACCACTTACACCTTTTAAAATCAAAACCATCCAGGAGTATAAATAGGTATAAATCGACTAATTAACGCCAAACAACAATAATATACAATCTTATTTTGTTACTTAGAAATATTTGAGCAACAAAACAAATGTAATCGCATTGTAAAAAAGTAAACTAATTATCATATTTTGTTATATTTGTACATAAATAATTCTGAAAACCATGAACAATCTGTTATACTATCCATACATAAATCTGCCTAACACTGATTGGGCTATACGAGCTCTGCTTTACTATGACAATATTAGTTCTATAGTACCGACTCAATATTTCTATGAACCAGAACAATATGAGCCTTTTATGCGGGAGGTAATTCAAAATGAACTAATCCACCCAATTAATCCTATGGATGTTCTTGAACATCCTTGGGAAGTTTCAAAAATGTTTATGGAATATTTAACTCAGAACCGAGATATCATACAAAGACGAAGATTTTCACATAACAAATTCGGGACTAGCCATATTCATCCTGAGAAATTTTCATTGAAAAAAAATGGTAATAAATTACACGTAGATAAGTTTGATTTTGAGATTTTTCATGAGCTCACTCAAATGGGATTGGCAGAAAGGATAGATAACAATTGGTATAATGTAGAAAAGAAAACTGCCAATGAACTTATGACTTTTTTGACCTCAGTAATTGCCAATAAAATTGATTTCCAGCCAACTACAGACAAAATTGACTATAGCTTCGCTACAACATACATACGAAACCAAGATATTGAATTACGAACAAGACAATATAAGAGAGATTTGATACTCAAGAATCTGATACCATATCCTAAACAAATAGATTTGATCAATCTTAGAAAATTTAAAGATAAGTACCGTGATTTATTAAAAGCATTCAGTAACAAAGTAGAACTATTAGTTCTAAATCCAACAATTACTCCGGAATCACCATTATTCAAAATAACTCTTGAGGATATGAAAATGGCTAAAGAAGAACTATCCGCAAGGATGAATGAAAGCCATATAGGTGATATCATTTTTGGAACAATATGTGGAACTATTTCCGCAGGAATAGGATTACTAGCCAGTCCTGTTTTAGGTATCCCCGGCTTCCTAAATGCTATCCATTCAGCATGTAAAATTGAAAAACCTGAAAATATAATAGATCAAACGGGATTAAAATATCTGGCTTTAGTTGATAAAAGATTGAGAAGGCAATGAATATCTTCAGAAACAAAATATCATCTATGCAATTTAGAGAAGTTTTGTTGCTTGTTTGTTGCTTAAAAGAGTGTATTTTATGTAATAACTATCTATCATACAACAATATGACTATTTAATTTTCAAATTTTGCATCAGCAAGTAAAGCTAATCATATATACCCAGTTATCCCCAAAGCGAAAACGATGAGAGATTTTCCTTTATAGCTAGCTTAGGATGTTCAGTTTTCCTATCTCCCATTTCAAAACAAAGGCTGTCCATTATCTAATATGTGACAGCCTTTCTATGAAAGTTTTTTTCAAGTAAATATCATACTTTTTTCATAAACTCCTTCGGTGTTTTTCCAAAATACTCCTTATACTGAAGTTTTTCAGATTTCGCATACCCACCATTTCAGCAACCACGGTCACAGAAAATTTTCCGCTTTCCAAAAGTTCCCGTGCCTTCTCCATCCTGATTCTCGAAATCAAATATTTGGGTGCTTCTCCCATCAACAACTTCCACTTATTATAAAAGGTTATCCGGCTCATGCACATCCTGGAGGCAATATCATCTACTGTCAAATCCTCTTTATCCATATTCTCCATAATGTAAAGCTTCACTTCATTCAAAAATCACCAAATCCGGATACTCTTCACATATTACCTCCAATGCTTCCTGACCGTCATCAAAGCTCCTCACTACAAAACATTCCGATAAACGTTTCTCAAGATAATCCCTGAATCCCTTGTCATTATCCGCAAGTATCACTAAAGGTCTAATCCATATTTTTTTCTTCGAGAAACCATGGAAAACCATTTCCGACTCATTCACCTGAAAAGTGTCCGGAATATTTAAGAATGTATACACCCCCCGAAACCGCACACGAACATCTTATGGGAAATCGAAACAGAGCCTCCTTTTCCAAAGTCAGTATTTTCCCGTCACACATATTCATCAACTTGTCAAAAAACACACCGCCCATGCCATACTACTTGCCATGCAGAGGTCGCAGAATAGGAAGCCGCGACGAGTACCATCTGCAACATTTCAAAAATCGCTTGTTGCCTGTGTCCTTAATCTTGATTGCCCAGTAATCCCCCTTCAACAAAACCTGCATCGAGAGGTGCGTTTCCGGCAGAGAACACTCGATGGCACTCAATACAAACCGGTCAACCGGAGATATCTTTCCCGGATCAAACCAAGCGCTTGCATAGTCAAAATCCGGAACCAAATCCAGCTTCATCTGCAACCCGGCCACATGAGACTGTAAAAAAGACACTTTCTTCCTCATAAATGCGCCGATTTCATGTTCTGCAACTACCAGGCTACTAGAATTGCCAAATAGTCGTTTCAACTCCATTAACGCTATCAAGTGCTGCTCCAACCCGCCTATATGATGAAGTGCAACAGCCAGTTCCTTCTTTATGTCTTCCGGACAGTCTCCTTCGTAACTGCCCCTAACGGTGTCTTAATCAAAGAAATGGGATTACGTATGTTTTGAAAGGTATCAATGAAATACTGATTTCCCTCTTTCAGTAAATCTCTTTCTTCACTGATACAGAGCAAATGGAACAAAAGCCAACATAATATACAGATTCCACTAGCCACTATTGGCAGAACAGACCAGGGAACCTTATGATATACGCCGATGGACAGCAGGAAAATGAATAATGACACTACTATTATTATTATCGATAAATGTTTCATACTATTATAAATTTAAGTAATAATGATTCCTACTAATATATACCCGAGTTTTCAGTCAATAGCAGGATAATCCCAAGTATGTCATCAGGAGGCGGTCTAATGGAGGAACGGCAGGTTCCTTGAATCATCAAATTCACCTTACCAACCCTCGTTTGCTAGCAGAGCCTACATTCCGTCCACCTGCATTTCATACCCAGCAACTCTCTAAACCATTCATTTTCCATACCCAACGTATTTTTAAGTACCAATACAATATTCTGCTTATCCAAGATAGCCCCAATCAATTATTTTCAAACAAAATAATAGTATAACAAACGGAAAGATTAAAAAGATGATACCACTTCACACATATTCTTATCATACTCACATATCTTGCCCATGAAACAGAAAGACATTATCTTTGCAGCATGAAACGAGACTTGAAAGAAAACGGAGGATTACCGGCACATATACTCTGGACACTTGCCATCGTAGCTGGCGTGTCCGTAGCCAACTTATATTACAACCAACCCCTGCTTAATATCATGCGGCATGAATTGAGAGTTTCTGAATTCAAAACGAACCTCATTGCCATGGTTACACAAATCGGATATGCGCTGGGATTATTGTTCATCGTTCCATTAGGAGACCTCTATAGACGCAAGAATATCATCCTGACGAATTTCTTCCTACTCATACTTTCCCTTCTAGCCATTGCCCTGGCACCGAACATCTACATCATCTGGGCAGCATCACTCATCACCGGCATCTGCTCCATGATACCCCAAATATTTGTACCGATTGCCTCGCAATTCTCACGCCCCGAAAACAAGGGACGGAATGTAGGTGTCGTCATCTCAGGATTACTGACTGGAATACTTGCATCACGTGTTGTCAGCGGATTTGTGGGTGAAGTGCTTGGCTGGCGTGAAATGTACTTCATCGCCGCCGGAATGATGTTACTATGCGCCATCGTTGTATTAAAGGTACTACCAGACATACAACCGACTTTCCAAGGCAAATATTCCGGGCTGATGAAGTCTCTTTTCTCATTAGTAAGAGAATACCCCTCTCTACGAATCTACTCGATACGTGCGGGACTGGCCTTTGGCTCATTCCTTGCCATGTGGTCCTGCCTTGCATTCAAAATGGGAGAAGCCCCGTTCCATGCATCCAGCGACGTCATCGGCATACTAGGGCTCTGCGGTATTGCCGGAGCCTTAACCGCATCTTTTGTAGGAAAATATGTAAAAAAGATAGGCATACGCAATTTCAACTTTATCGGTTGCGGAATGATTCTGCTTGCATGGGGCTCGCTCTTTTTCTGCGGAAACAACTATGCAGGTATCATTACCGGTGTCATTCTTATAGACATAGGCATGCAATGTATCCAACTCAGCAACCAGACCAGTATTTTCGACATCTGCCCATCTGCCTCCAATCGGGTAAATACGATTTTCATGACCACTTACTTTATCGGCGGCTCTTTGGGTACCTTCCTTGCAGGAAGTAGTTGGCAGACTTGGGGATGGAGTGGCGTGGTCGGCACCGGCGTTATTTTGACAATAATATCGTTGTCCATCACCCTTTACAGCAAGAAATAACAAGGATACTATCATTTTTCCAAGCAAACGCAAAGATTTGATAATTTTTATTTGTCATACAGAGGATAAGAAAGATATTAAACAGAATTGTTATACCTTTGCCGCATCAAACTATAAACGGCAGATTGATAATAGATTTGTCAACCAAGCATAGTCAAAAACAACCCAATGAATTCAGCAAAGAAAATACCCTCTCCACTCGTTTCTCTATTTCCCATCGCTTTTCTCATAGGAATGCTGTTCGCCACCATCCATACTTTCGGAAGTGACGCCTTGAGTGGAGGAAGCCAGATTTCCCTGCTTGCCACCACTGGCATGTGTGTCTTTATCGGCATGGCTTTCTACCGCATCCCTTGGAAAGATTATGAACTTGCCATCACCAACAACATTTCAGGTGTTGCCACAGCTATCATTATTCTATTGATTATCGGTGCTTTGAGCGGCACATGGATGATAAGTGGGGTGGTACCTACCCTTATATATTATGGTATGCAAATTATCCATCCGAATTTCTTCCTTGCTTCTACCTGCATTATTTGTGCATTGGTATCAGTAATGACGGGAAGTTCATGGACCACTATCGCCACCATCGGTATCGCCCTTTTGGGCATAGGTAAGGCACAAGGTTTTGAAGAGGGATGGATAGCCGGTGCCATCATTTCAGGAGCTTATTTCGGAGACAAAATTTCACCGTTATCGGATACCACAGTCCTTGCCTCATCCGTAACGGACACACCGCTATTCAGCCATATCCGCTATATGATGATTACCACCGTCCCCTCTCTCCTCATCACCCTTGTCATCTTTACAGTAATGGGACTCACACACGAAACGAACAATACACAACAGATCGCGGAATTTACGGCAGCATTGGACGCCAAATTCAACATTACTCCCTGGTTACTGGCTGTTCCCGTGATTACGGGAATACTGATTGCCCGGAGAGTGCCTTCCGTCATCACACTCTTTCTCTCCACTCTGCTGGCAGGGATATTCGCCTTCATCTTCCAACCGGGACTACTGAATGAGATAGCGGAAGGTGGGAATATGTTCAAAGGGATAATGATGACATTCTATGGCAGTACCAGTCTACAAACTGACAGTGACATGTTGACAGAACTGATTGCCACACGAGGTATGGCAGGAATGATGAATACCATCTGGCTCATCATCTGCGCCATGTGTTTTGGCGGAGCCATGACGGCAAGCGGCATGCTGGGAAGCATCACTTCCCTATTCGTCCGCTTCATGAAGAACACAGCCAGCATAGTAGCATCCACCGTATGTTCCGGATTGTTCCTGAACCTTGCCACGGCAGACCAGTACATCAGCATTATCCTCACCGGAAACATGTTCAGCAACGTTTACGCAAAGAAAGGCTACGAAAGCCGGCTACTTAGCCGTACCACAGAAGATGCCGTTACCGTCACCTCCCCGCTTATCCCATGGAACACCTGCGGCATGACGCAAGCCACCATTTTGAGTGTACCCACACTGACCTACCTTCCCTATTGCTTCTTCAACCTTATCAGTCCGGTAATGAGTATCTTTATTGCTGCTATCGGATATAAAATAATTAAAAAACCGGTGAACAATCCTGGATAGGCATTGTTCTTGCAATAAACTTATAACGAACAATTTATTTAAACCTAAACAAAAAAAATTCGATTATGAAAAAGTTTATTGCATTAGCAGCAGTAGTATTGGTAAGCATGGCAACAACGACCATGTATGCACAAGAGAGTAGAGCTGAAAAGCGCGCAGACCGTAAAGCCCAGAGAGACGCAGAACGTGCACGCCTGAAAGCTGAAGAACAAGCACAGGATGCCATTTCATATGATGACGCAATGGCGGCCTTGAAAGCTCACCAGTTCGTAATGGAGGCAGACCAGGTGATGTTCCGCAACGGACAGACCGCATTTGTAAACTCCAACACCAACTTCGTATTGGTAAACCAAGGACGCGGCACCGTGCAGGTAGCCTTCAACACCGCATACCCGGGTCCTAACGGCATTGGCGGTGTAACAGTGGACGGAACTGTATCAGACATCCAGATGACTACCGACAAACGGGGCAACGTGAATTGCAACTTCAGCATCCAGGGTATCGGCATTTCCGCCCAGATATTCCTTACGCTGACCAATGGCGGGAACAACGCAACTGTAACCATCAGCCCGAACTTCAACTCCAACACCATGACTTTGAGCGGGAACCTGGTTCCGCTGGAACAATCCAACATATTCAAGGGACGTTCCTGGTAAAACCCTTATATAAATATATATATTCCCACTCCGCCGCAAATCACACTAAAAAGTGTACATTTGTAGCGGAGTTTTTTATATACCAAATGTCATGAGAGAATTTATCATTGCAGACAATCAAGATATCACCAAAGCAGGCATGATGTTCCTATTGGGCAGACAGAAAGACACCTCCCTGCTGCTGGAAGCCGACAACAAGGCAGAACTGATACAGCAACTACGCCTGCATCCCACCGCCGTTGTCATTCTGGACTATACCCTTTTTGATTTTTCGGGAGCCGAAGAGCTAATGGTACTTCACGAACGCTTCAAGGAAGCCGATTGGTTACTCTTTTCCGACGAATTGAGCCTACCGTTCCTGCGCCAGGTATTGTTCAGCAGCATGGCATTCGGCGTAGTGCTGAAGGATAATTCCAAAGAAGAGATACTGACCGCACTACAATGCGCTTCACGCAAAGAACGATTCATCTGTAATCACGTCAGCAACCTGCTACTTGCGGGCAACGGTTCCTCCTCCCCCACCCATCCTGCCATCAAAGACGATTTACTGACTACTGCCGAACGGAGCATCCTGAAAGAGATAGCCCTGGGGAAAACAACCAAAGAAATAGCCGCCGAAAGAAACCTCAGCTTCCATACGGTAAACAGCCACAGAAAGAATATCTTCCGGAAACTGGGTGTAAACAATGCGCACGAGGCTACCAAATATGCCATGAAGGCAGGCATCGTGGACTTGGTGGAATATTATATATAAATCTCCCCACTCCCGATACACAACCGGGCGGCGGCATCATACACCACTCCGAACTGGCCCGGAGCAATGCCTTGCAGCTTCTCTTCCGATATTATGCAGTAGCCCCCCGCCTTCTTTTGCAGCCTGCCTTTGACGAACTCCGGCGTATGGCGTATCTTGAAAGTCACCTCCACCCCTCTCTCTGCTTCCTTCCAGGGGTTATCCGTGATGAAATGGAAATCGTGCATATGAAATTCATTGCCGTATTGCAACGCCGTATGGTATCCTCGTGATACATAAATCACATTCCCTTCAATATCCTTGCGAACAACAAACCACGGTCCTCCACTCAATCCCAATCCTTTGCGCTGGCCGATGGTATGAAACCAATAGCCCCGATGCCTGCCCAACTTCCTGCCCGTTTCCAACTCCACAATATCCCCTTCCCTTTCGCCAAGAAAACGACGTACAAAATCATTATAATCAATCTTCCCCAAAAAGCATATACCCTGACTGTCACGACGTTTGGCACTGGGCAATCCGGCACGCAGGGCTATGTCACGAACCTCATGCTT
Source organism: Bacteroides sp. A1C1 (assembly GCF_004328515.1). NCBI lineage: Bacteria > Pseudomonadati > Bacteroidota > Bacteroidia > Bacteroidales > Bacteroidaceae > Bacteroides > Bacteroides sp. A1C1. The sequence continues at coordinate 3,547,947 of NZ_CP036491.1, read as the reverse complement.
CATCAGCCCGCCCAATGGAAACATCAGTTTGGAAATTTGCAGATAATCTATTTGTGCCAGAAAGTCGGTCTGGTCTTTCACGGAATCGGCGGCGGTACCGAGCCATGTCCTTCCATCCTTCAACACCGTAGTGGCATAGTGCCCAGTTGCCGTAAAATCAAACCCCTTTCCCACACGTTGCTCAAAGCATCCGAACTTTATCAGCTTGTTGCACATCACATCCGGATTGGGAGTCAAGCCACGTTTTATTTTATCAATGGCATAAGCCACCACCCGGTCCCAATACTCCCGGTGCAGGTCCACTACTTCCAATGACAATCCATAGCGACGGGCAATGGCAGAAGCCATCTCCATATCCTCTTCCGCAGAGCAGTCCATATAATCGGCATCATCCCTCCCTATCTTGATGTAAAAAAGAGAAGGACGATAACCTTGTTCACAAAGGAGATGCACGACAACGGAACTATCCACACCTCCCGACAGTAATACGGCAATATTCATTTAATGTTATCCTTTTAAATTCTGTCAAACGCCTGAGACAAGTCCTCCAGCAAATCATCGATATGTTCTGTCCCGATGGAGAGACGGACCGTACCTGGTTTGATGCCTTGTTCCTCCAATTCCCGTGCACTTAATTGGGAGTGGGTAGTGGTGGCAGGATGAATAACCAGAGATTTCACATCAGCCACATTGGCAAGTAACGAAAATATCTGCAAACTGTCAATAAACGTCTGCGCTTCCTTCACACCGCCCCGCACCTCAAACGTAAAAATAGAACCACCTCCGTTCGGGAAATATTTCCCGTAAAGTGCATGGTCAGGATGCTCGGGCAGAGACGGGTGATTCACGGCAGCCACTTTGGGATGCTTCTGCAGAAATTCAACCACTTTCAAGGCATTCTCCACATGACGTTCCACACGAAGTGACAACGTCTCAAGCCCTTGCAACAGAATAAAAGCATTGAAAGGACTGATTGCAGCACCGGTATCACGCAACAATACGGCACGGATACGGATGGCATAGGCAGCAGGACTGGCAGCGTCGACAAAACGTACTCCATGATAACTCGGGTCCGGTTCCGTCAGTTGGGGAAACTTCCCCGAAGCCACCCAGTCGAACTTGCCGCTATCTACAATAATCCCCCCCAAGGACGTACCATGCCCTCCGATAAACTTCGTTGCCGAATGGACTACAATGTCTGCCCCATGCTCTATAGGACGAATCAGGTAAGGAGTACCGAAGGTATTATCTATAATCAGAGGAATCCGATGACGGTGTGCTATTTCAGCAACGGCATCGATGTCAATGATGTTGCAATTCGGATTGCCCAGCGTTTCAATGAATACCGCCTTGGTATTCTCCTGAATCGCTTTCTCGAAATTGTCAGGATGGTCCGGGTCTACAAAAGTAGTGGTAACCCCATAGGCAGGCAATGTGTGGGCCAGCAGATTATACGTTCCGCCGTAGATGGTCTTAGCCGCCACGATATGGTCTCCTGCACGGGTGATATTTTCAAAGGCATAAGTGATGGCTGCCGCACCCGAGGCTACGGCCAATCCGGCAACACCGCCTTCCAGAGCAGCCACACGTTTCTCAAACACATCCTGTGTGGAATTCGTCAACCTCCCGTAAATATTCCCCGGGTCCTGCAGGCCAAAGCGGGCTGCCGCATGGGCCGAATTATGGAATACATACGAAGTTGTCTGATAGATAGGTACGGCGCGGGCATCAGTGGCCGGGTCAGGTTGTTCTTGTCCAACGTGAAGTTGTAGAGTCTCAAAGTGCAATTTCTTTGTTTCCATTGTCGTTCGTATTTTAGGTAAATAAATCGTTTTTCATTCGGATGTTGCAAAGATAGAGCGATAAGCCGGGGCAGACAATGACATAGGTTAGGGAATTTTATACCACAATTGTGGTAGATAAGCAAGCTATTTTCTATCTTTAGATAAGATAAGCTGCATTTCGGCAAAACTTTTTCATGCAAGCATGAAAGTTCTGCACTCAATTTGCACTATCTTTGCCCCCATGAAAGCAAAAAATATACTGATACTCATATTGGGAACCCTGATTCTTCCCATTTATCTGACTTCCTGCGGAGTGGACCGCTGGAAAGAGTATGCCGGACAGACCCAGACAGACCGCTGGATTGACGACACCATGCGTGTGTGGTACTATTGGGTAGACGCTATCCCCCATACCAACGACCTGAACTATTTCCAAGCCCCTTTCACTTTCTTTGCCTCGCTCAAATCCGAAGAGGACAAATTCTCCACCATCGACAGTCTGGTCAGCGTCACCACTACCCGCAGCATCCCCTATACGGATTACAGCTACGGATTCCAGTTCACTACCAATCAGATAGAAGTAGAAGGAGAAGATAATGCCATTGTTGCACAGATTCTTTACGTTGCCGACGGAAGCCCGGCCTCAGAAATCGGGCTGAAACGGGGTGACTGGATTATGAAGATGGACGGGAACTTTATTACCGAACAGAATTATAAGAAACTGTATGGAGGTAGTGCCATGGAGCTGACAGTAGGTTATTACGACGTGGAGAAAAATGCCATTGTTGCTTACGACAAACCCAGGCAGATAGCATCGGCGCGTCCCGTCAACGACAACCCGGTGCACTATAAGAATGTATATACATCAGGCAGCAAGAAAATAGGTTATCTGGTCTACAACCACTTCAGTTCCGGCCCCACGGACAACAGCAATGAATATGACAACGACCTGCGCAGCGCATTCCAATATTTCGCATCACAGCAAGTCAACGAATTCATCCTTGACTTACGCTACAACAACGGCGGATTACTGAGTTGCGCAGAATTGCTGTGTACCATGCTTGCACCTTCCTCCGCCTTGGGACAAGAGTTGGGGTACCTGGAATTCAACAACCGCTTCAATCCGCAGATAGTACCGTTCACCCTGAACTCCGGACTCATCGGAAACGGAGCAAACCTAAACCTGAATACTCTCTACGTACTTACCAGCAGCCAGACTGCCTCCGCCTCCGAAATGGTGATTAACTGCCTCGACCCGTATATGGATGTTGTCATCATCGGCGGTACTACCGTAGGCAAGAATGTAGGTTCCAGGAATTTCTCCAGCCCCGAACTGATGATAACGATGAATCCCATCGTCTGCAAGATATACAATTCGGAAGGGAAATCTGATTATGAATCCGGATTCCAACCGGCCTACTCGGGATATGTAGTGAATGAGATGAGCGACATGTCACGTTTCCTGCCCTTTGGAGATACCAACGAAGCCTTATTGAGCACTGCACTCGGCGCCATCGACGGAAGCATACAACCGCCCGCACAAGAAGATACCCGTTCTTTAAGAGTGACCACTCTCGCAAACTCCATTGAACGTCGGGCAAGCCATGCCGTACGTATCAAATAAAAAGACAAATAGGATGAAACTAAACAGAAGAGTTACAATCATCACCCGATTTTCGGGAATCATGCTCAGCCTGCTGTTGCTCGGCGGACTGGCAGCTTGCAGCGATGATAACAATGGCAGTGATACGCCAGAACCGGAGCCGTCAACCTACCCCACCACTCCTTTCTCCAAAATCGAACTCAAAGAAGTGATAGAGAGCGATGCGCAACCGGTTACTGCCACCCACACCTACCTTTACAACAGTGCAGGCAGGCTGACCGGCTACACCGGCAAACAGAGCTTTACGGCAGGAGACGAACTCTTCGAGATAGAGAATACCACTACCGTCGAATACAAGGACCATCAAGCCGTGATAACCGACGAAGCAGGTACAGTATCAACCTACACGCTGAATGACAAAGGTTATGCCACCACTTGTACCAGTCAGGATATGGCAGGAAATACCCGTACTTACACCTTCTCCTACCTCATCAACACCGAAGACAAATACTATCTGGAAAACATCACAGAAAGGCTGGACAACGGAAAAGAATACTCATCCATTACAATAGACTACAACAACTTCCGGGCATTACGCATACAGCAAAAGGTAGATGCTTTTGAGCACAACAGTACGGCTACCACACCCTCAGGCGATGAAATTGCAAATATCTCCGAAATACCAAGCCTATTCATTACGGACATGTATCCGCTTTCCATGCATGCGGTTGCCATATACGGGAAGATATTGGGAGAACCTGCAAACTACCTGATTACCCAACTCATCCCGGACAGCAACGGAGAAAGTGAAGAGACCACCACCTATACTTATACGTTGGATAACCGGGGTATCGTCACTTCCTGCCATGCAGTCGTCAGGCATATAAGGAACGGCTACGAGCAGGACTACACACGCGCCGTGAACTATACCATCGAATAACAAGTTACTTACTTCTTAAAGAACTTGTCGAAGAAAAGGACGTGATAGTCTATGGAGTTGTTCCAATACGTTCCGGTATGTCCACCGGGACGGGTGATAAAGTCATGGTCTATCTTCCTTGCCAGCAGCCGGTTGTGCAGGTCCTTGTTCACTTCAAGAAAGAAATCGGCCTCACCGCAGTCGATGATTAGCGCCAAGTCTCCATTTACAATCTTATCCAACTGGTTGACCACCGTATGTGCATCCCAAGATGCCTTGTTGGCAGCAAACTCTCCCAACTGCTTGCTCATTTCCCAATTCTGGGGGAACGGCCGTATATCCACTCCTCCACTCATACTGCCCGCCGCACCGAACACATCCTTATGGCGGATAGCACTCCACAAAGCACCGTGACCGCCCATACTCAATCCACTGATGGCACGCGCCTTTCTATCGGGAATGGTAGCATAGTTCCCGTCTGTATACTTCACCAATTCCGAGGTGACAAAAGTCTCATAACGGTAGGCAGGATTCTCCGGACTGTCCCAATACCAACTGTTCTTGCCGTCCGGACATACAAATATGATTCCTTTCTCATCCGCCATCTGCGGCAATTCCGGCTTCAGCTGCATCCAGCTCCGCGCATTGCCGCCATAACCGTGCAACAGATAAACCACCGGACAAGCCTGCTTGCCGATAGCCTTATCAGGCAATACATACACAACTTTTACATCCTTATTCATGGCTACACTTCTCACCAGCACCGTGTCTACACGTGCCGCCTGCAACATCACGGCAGACAGACACCACAAAAGCCCCAAGGCAGTAATTCTTTTTTTCATCTATTTATTGTTTATTTTTTCTAACGGATGGCAATATTAACAATAAATACTGAAAAATCATTATCTTTGCCTCACAAACTATTCAAAATCCACTATGGAATTTATTATCATTCTACTTTTACTTATCCTGAACGGTATTTTTGCCATGTATGAAATCGCCTTAGTCTCCTCAAGTAAAGCACGCCTTGAAACTCTTGTCGGAAAAGGGAACAAAAGAGCCAAAGGAGTATTGAAACAACTGGAAGAACCCGAAAAGTTCCTCTCCACCATCCAAATCGGTATTACTCTTATCGGTATCGTATCCGGTGCCTATGGCGGTGCCACCATCGCTGATGACGTAGAACCGCTGTTCGCCATCATTCCGGGAGCAGCCGCCTATGCCAAGACTCTTGCCATGATTACCGTAGTAGCCATCATCACCTATCTGTCACTCATCATAGGTGAACTGGTACCCAAATCCATCGCCTTGAATAACCCAGAACGATGGGCCACCATGCTCAGCCCTTTCATGATTGTGCTGACCAAGATCTCCTATCCGTTTGTATGCCTGCTGAGCGCTTCCACCAAACTGATGAACAAACTCATCGGACTGAACAGCGGCGAGGAACGCCAAATGACACAAGACGAACTGAAGATGATCCTCCACCAAAGCTCGGAACAAGGCGTCATCGACAAAGACGAGACAGAAATGTTGCGTGACGTGTTCCGCTTCTCGGACAAAAGAGCGAATGACCTGATGACCTATCGCCGCGACATCGTTGTGCTCCACCCCACAGACACACCGGAAGAGGTGCTGCGTATCATCCATGAAGAACACTTCAGCAAATATCTTCTGGTGGAACGGGGGAAAGATGAGATTATCGGCGTGGTTTCCGTAAAGGACATCATCTTGATGATGGGCGGCGAACACCCCTTCAACTTACGCAATATTGCCCGCCCTGCCCTATTTATTCCGGAAAGTTTGTATGCAAAGAAAGTTTTAGAGCTGTTTAAGAAGAACAAAAACAAGTTCGGAGTTGTTGTAGACGAGTATGGAAATACAGAAGGGATTATCACCCTGCACGATTTGACGGAAAGTATCTTCGGAGACATCCTCGAAGAGAATGAAACGGAAGAAGAGGAAATCGTTGTCCGTCAAGACGGTTCCATGCTGGTGGAGGCTTCCATGAATCTGGATGACTTTATGGAGGCAATGGACATTATGAACTATGATGACCTGAAAGAAGAAGACTTCACCACCTTGAGCGGTCTTGCCATGTTCTTGATAGGACGGGTGCCGAAAGCCGGAGACTTGTTCAGCTACAAAAACCTGGACTTCGAAGTAGTGGATATGGACCGCGGACGAGTGGACAAACTGCTTGTCATCAAGAAAGAAGAAGATGAATAACGAACGCTATTGCGTCTTTATAATTAATTTAAACCATTAAAGCAATGAAAAAAGTAATGATGATTGCAGCCTTTGCCGCTGCATTGGTATCCTGCCAATCAAAAGGAACCCAGAACAATGATGCTGTTGCCGTGGACGAAGGGGTAATGGCTGTTGCCGGCAATGACTCGTCTGCCGTAGCCGTATACGAGGGAATTCTTCCTGCTGCCGACGGTCCGGGCATCCAGTATGTATTGAGCGTGGACAGCGTAGGTCCTGATGGAGAAAGCGGTTATACGTTGGTAACAACTTATTTGGATGCCGAAGGCCCCGGAAAGAACAAAAGCTTTACTTCCAAAGGAAAGAAAGAAGTTATCCAGAAAGACGTCAATAACAAGAAGAAAACAGCCATTAAACTGACTCCAGACGACGGCGACACTCCGGTGTACTTCGTAGTAGTGAACGACACTACCTTGCGCCTTGTCAACGACAGCCTGCAAGAGGCGGTGAGTGACTTGAATTATGACATCATCCAGGTGAAATAGTCCATCCTTGCTTATAAGAAAGAACGGTATAGCCGGAATTACTGGATTCAGTGGTTCCGGCTACTGTTTTTTCAATGAAGAGGCATTTCAAACAAGAGAACAGAAGGCTATATCAAAAAGTTAGTGTTATCTTTGTAGCTTCATCAAAGTATATATAAACATGAAACATTCTTCCGAAAAACCTTTAGCACCTGCCAACTACTCACGCTGTTTCAACAACCAATGCCCGAAAGCCGACAACTGCCTGCATCGCTTAGCTGCCCTTCGCGATACCCCCGAGTACCCGTCCATCCGCATCATCAATCCACTGTGCATTCCAGAGGATAGCAGTCAATGCGCCTATTTCCAATCGACACAAAAGATACATGTTGCATGGGGAATCAGCCACTTGCTCGATGAAGTTCCCTACAAGAATCTCCAACCTCTGAAAAGCCAGTTGATAGCCCATTTCGGCCGCGGAAAATACTACCGCTTCTACCGGGAAGAATCTTACCTTTCCCCCGAAGACCAGAACTATATCCGCAGAACTTTCCACCAATACAACATTCCGGGAGAACCGGCTTTCGGCTCTTACAGCGAGGAATACAAATGGTAGAAAGGTAATCTTCAGCCCCCTTTTCATGTCATTTTATCACTAAAAATATAGATAACACTTTAGTTCACAACGGTGAACACTTTGTTACAACAGTAAGAAACAAAGTGTTCACATACTATGAAACAAACTGTTCGCACTCAATAAAACAAACTGTTTTCTTTAACGGAACAAACTGTTTCCTACTAATGAAACAAACTGTTCTCCATATTGAAACAAACCGTTCTCCTTAGGGAAACAGACGGATTCCCTTTTGAAGCCCTACAAGGGGAATAATTATCGCCTGCGAAAATATAGGAGGAAATACAGCGACATAGTGCGATACCTATTCTCTGCAAAACGGGTGAACGTGTTCGGGAGGATATTGCAGCAACACGGGATGAGGTAAAGGAAAGAGAGGGGGAGATGGTATATTGTGTAGTAAAAGTAGAGAGGTAGAAAAGACGGAAAGGATTACAGTTGAAATAAATTCTTTTTCTTAACTTTGTGAAATAGAAACATCGAATATGACGATGAAGAAAATAAAAATATGAAAACAGCACTATCTATAAATCAACCGTTCAAGGATTGGGTAAACCACCTAAAACAAGACATTCGTAGTGCACAGATTAAAGCGGCTGTACGCGTGAACAGCGAACTGCTTCACCTTTACTGGCAACTGGGGGCAGAAATTATAGAACGGCAGAAAGAAATGACTTGGGGAAGCGGATTTCTCGAAGAGTTGAGTCGTGAGCTGATGGCAGAATTTCCTGATATGAAAGGGTTCTCATATAGAAACATACGCAGTATAAAGCAGTGGTATCTATTTTATAATGAGCCATATACAATTTGGCAACAAGTTGTTTCCAAATTAGGTGAAGAGAAATTTTTCTCCATCCCTTGGGGGCATCATCTCTATATCATCTCCCAATGCAAGGAAGTGGATAAGGCTCTATTCTATCTGAATGAAACTGTAGAAAACGGCTGGAGTCGTGCCGTTTTGCTCAACTTTCTTGATACCAATCTCTATGAGCGGCAAGGCAAAGCGGTAAACAATTTCAGTCGTCTGCTACCAAAACCGCAAAGTGACCTAGCTCTACAGACACTCAAAGACCCCTATAACTTCGATTTCCTGACCATTACCAAAGATTTTCAAGAATTAGAGTTAGAAAAGGTTTTGACACAAAATATCACTCGTTTTCTGCTTGAATTGGGTAAAGGATTTGCATTCGTAGGACGTCAAATGCCTTTGGAAGTAGGCGATGAAACAATCTATCCCGACTTGCTTTTCTACCACTTGGAACTGCGTTGTTATTGCGTAATCGAGCTAAAAGTGCAGAAGTTCAAACCTGAATTTATAGGTCAACTCGGTACTTATATCAGTGCCGTAAACCATCTAAAATGTAAACCTGGCGATAACCCCACCATCGGCTTGCTTATCTGCAAGACAAAAAACCAAGTAATGGCGCAATATGCACTGGAATCAACAAATCAGCCTATCGGCATATCAGAGTATGAGCTGTCTAAGCTGATTCCCGAAGATATTAAAAGTCAACTGCCTTCGATTGAGGAAATAGAGGAACAAGTAAAGAGAATTCAAGGAAAAAAGAAGGAAGAGAGATGAAGGTTATCTTGTATCAATATAGTGAACTTATTCGGAGAAAAGATAAGTCTATTGGTGAAGCATGTGAATATACCACATGACTCAATAGAGTAAAAAAAAATCAAAAACAACTGAATATGTTAGACAACAATAAAATACAGTACATTGGAAAGATTGAGAACTCTAATAATGTAGTTATTATCAATGGAAATCTAACAATTGATGGGCAAATCTCTAAAGACCTCCAGACCTCTTGCCTCGAAATCCTACGGACAGACTTTGATAAATACACTACCACAGCCATAGAACAAGCTAAACAAGAAATTGAAGAGTGTATAAAAAGTATTCTTGAAAAGCTAGCAAAAGAACAACAAAAACACCTGACTGAAAGGTTCCAGTCTTTATCTATGCAAGCCTTTTTACATGATACCCTAATTGAATATATTTCCACAGAAGATAAAAGAGCAAAAGAGTTTATTATAGACGTTTTAATTGACAGACTAAATTTTCAAAACATATCAACAGAAAAAGCTATATTAAACGAAGCGATAAAACTTATACCTAACCTAAATGCATCAACATCTGCTTTGATTACCTTCATGATGCTTAGACAGCAGATGGTCAATCCTTCTATTTCATTTATGCTGGAACTGTTTTTCAAACAACTCTCCCCCATTGTTGACATAGCTTACAATATTAAGACCATTGATATCGAGTATATAATTCAAAGAAATGCTACCATGAATATTTCTGGTTTTTATCCGATAGATACTTTTGAGAATCATTTACTGAAACAATATGATTTATTCTTCAGGCAAAAAATAGACAGACGTTTTTTAGAGGACTTCAAATCAATTCATCCCGAAATTATGAATGCAGTAAACGATATGGGAAGTTGTATGTTTTGTACGTCTCACGAAGAAGACACACTTTCTTTTACAGAGGTAAACAGTGATCTTTTCTATAAAAAATTAAAAGTTAGAGAACAAGAATATCTTATTCCTTTGATTGAAGAGTTTAAAAAGGAAATGCCACCGTTTACAGCCACAGAAGTCAGAAACTATTTTTGTAATTTAAATAAGAACTGGGAGCAAGTATTCAATCTACTAAATAGTTCTACATTAACAAGATTAAGTTTAAGTATCTTAGGATTATATATTGGAACAAAAATCATAGGGAAACTCACTCATTCATCACCGTTATCCATATCTAACTTTAATAAATACATACAAATATGAGCAATCCAGTAGAATTCATACAAAATAATAAAGAGTGGTTAGTTCCCATCATTATAGCCATTTTGACAGCTCTAATTACAGAAATATGTAACTTATTTCGTAAAAGTGGGAAAAGCCACAAACAAAAAGTAGGAAAAATCAGTAAAAGCCATCATATAACTCTCATTAATGGAGAGGTGAATCACCACATTGAAAAAAATAATATGACAAAAGGAAAGAAAACATAATGCTACCCCTATAGCCTTTTCAATACTTTCTCTACCTTTGTAACATTAAACCAAATAAAGTCAAAATGACATGAAGAAACAGATTGCTATACTGACCACCTCCCTGCTCATATTGAATGGATGCGGTTACGTACCCGCCATCGGACAATACCTAAAACAGAACGGACTGGCAGTAGTCATCGGGTACGAAGTGACACACGCCGTAGTTAAACAATAAAACCGGAAACATATATGGCCGATAATTATCTTGAAAATCAGTACGAGCAATACCAGGCACGCAAAGCAGCTTGGGAGAAAGCGAAAAAATCCGGCAAGGTACAAACGCTACATAAGCCGACACTTCCCCTCAAAAAAGGCGGAAAGAAAGTTTTCGTTACCGGAGGTGCCGGGGGTATTGGCAAAGCCATTGTAGAAGCCTTCTGCAAGCTTAATTACCAAGTAGCCTTTTGTGACAAGAATGAAATGAAAGGGCAGCAAACCGCCCAAGCCACCGGAGCACAATTCTATCCCGTCGACCTAAACAGCAAAGAAGCATTGGAACTGTGCTTGCAAAATATTTTCAAGGAATGGGGGGATATTGACATCATTATAAACAATGCCGGCATTAGTGAATTCTCTCCCATCACAGAAACGAGTGTGGAGACGTTCGATAAAATATTGTCTGTGAATTTACGTCCGGTGTTCATTACTTCACATGCGTTGGCAGTACACCGCAAAAGTCAAAACAGCACGAATACCTACGGAAGAATCATTAATCTCTGTTCTACCCGCTATCTGATGAGTGAACCGGGCAGTGAAGGATATGCAGCTTCCAAAGGAGGTATCTATTCATTGACGCATGCGTTGGCTTTATCGCTTGCAGAGTGGCACATCACGGTCAACTCCATCTCTCCGGGCTGGATTCAGACACACGATTATGAACAATTACGAGCAGAAGACCATTCGCAACACCCCTCCGGACGGGTTGGCAAACCGGAAGATATTGCCCGTATGTGCGTATTCCTATGCCAAGACGAAAACGACTTCATCAATGGCGAAAACATAACCATTGACGGAGGCATGACCAAAAAGATGATTTACTGGGAATAGCCCTTTTATAAAACAATCTGCCTAACATAATAATTATAGGATATGAACATGAAAAAGTCTTTTATAGGAATCCTGGCAGCAACCATCATCCTCAGCGGATGCGGCACAAGCCAGATGGCTGCAGGCGACCCTAACGCAGTGCTCGCAGGAGCTGCCATCGGAAGTAATGTAGGCGGTGCCATCGGCGGACTGATAGGTGACAGTAACGGAGGCTGGCGAGGAGGATACCGGGGTTCTGCCATCGGCACCATCATAGGGACCATTGCGGGAGCTGCCATTGCCAATGCAGCCACAGCCCCCCAAAAGCAGGAGGAGTACAGCTACCGGATAGAAAGGACACAGCCCTATCCCCCGCAATCCGGAAGACAGCCGCAAGCATCGGCCATCGACCACTTGAGGATACGGAATATACGTTTCATTGACGACAGCCGCAACCACGTCATCAATTCGGGCGAAAACTGTAAAGTGATTTTTGAAATCATGAACGAAGGAAACAAAACAGCCTACAATGTAGTGCCGGTGGTGGCGGAAACCACGGGCATGAAGCGCATTTACATATCACCGTCGGTCATGATAGAGCAAATAACTCCGCACAACGGTGTGAAATACACCGCCAACATCAGTGCCGGAGAACGGATAAAGACGGGTAACGTCACCATACGCATAGCCATAGCCGACGAGTATGGGGACGAATATGACTGGCAGGAGTTTTCGTTGCCCACACAACGGTAGAACAATGTCTTAACAGTAGTTTTTAAAAAGAAATGGAACAACAGCAATCTTCTTTCAAAGAAAAAGAACGCATAGAATTACGGGAACCCCGACGCTTCAAAGTCACCATCTACAATGATGACTTCACCACCATGGAGTTTGTGGTAAAGGTACTCACCACCGTCTTTTACAAATCATCGGCAGAAGCGGAAACACTGATGCTGCAGGTGCACAAGAGCAACTCCGCGGTAGTGGGCATCTACTCATACGACATCGCCCACTCCAAAGTACAGAAAGCCACCCGCATGGCACGCAATGAAGGTTTCCCCCTCCGGCTCACCGTCACCCCGGAGGAAGAAGAATAAGAAAGAAACAATATGGATATAAAAAATACGATATTCGTAAACCAAGCATTCGCTTCCGCACAAAGAAAAGCCGAGTCTTACCGGCACGAGTTCATCATGCCCGAACATCTGCTGAGCGCCATTCTGGAACAGGAACCCTTTATCAACACCCTGCAAGATACCTTCTACAATTATGTGGAGCTCAGCATCTCACTGGAAAACTATCTGACGGAAGAAGTGGAAACTATCCCCGACAATGTGGAATACGAGTTGGGACTTTCCGTCCAGCTCAGTTCACTCCTGCAACATGCCTATATGGTGACAGAGTATTCCAGCGCCGAAGAGCTGGGTGTTCCCCATCTGATACAAGGCTTGCTGCAACTGGAAGATTCCTGGGCATGCCATTTCCTAAAAGAAGCAGTCGGCGGCGACCTGTCCGAATTCCTCAGTCTGCTCATTACCCACTACGAAGAAGCGGAGCTGGCAGAAGAAGCAGGCGATACGCCATCTCCCGATGAACAAGAGAAAACAGAAGCGTGGCGTAACTACGTGACCTGCCTCAACGACCATCTGGCAGGCCACAACCCGCTTATCGGCAGGGAGATGGAGTTGGAGCGAACCATACAAGTGCTCTGCCGCAAAGAAAAGAACAACCCGTTGCATGTGGGCGAACCCGGTGTAGGCAAAACAGCCCTTGCCTATGGGCTTGCCGCCCGTATCGAAGCGGGCAACGTCCCCGAACGGCTTGCCGGCTTCCGCATTTATGAGCTGGACTTGGGCAGTCTACTGGCAGGCACACAATATCGCGGCGATTTCGAGAAGCGGCTGAAAAGTATCATGGAAGGTATCGGACGTGAAGGACACGCCATCATCTACATTGACGAGATACACAACCTGATAGGCGCTGGACGCACGGGTGAAGGCTCCATGGATGCCTCCAACATGCTGAAACCCTATCTGGAAACCGGGGCAATACGTTTCATCGGTTCCACCACCTACGACGAGTACAACCGCTACTTCGCACGCAGCAAGGGACTGGTACGCCGCTTCCAGCAGATAGACATACTGGAACCGAGCATTGAAGAAGCCATACATATCGTAGAAGGCCTGAAAGAGAAATACGAAACCTACCACGGCGTCACCTACGAGCCCGACGTCATCCCCTACGCCGTAAAGGCAAGCGCCCGCTACATCAGCGACCGTTTCCTGCCCGACAAAGCCATCGACCTGGTGGACGAAGCAGGAGCTTACCGGGAAATACATCCCACAGACTCCGGAGAACAGACCGTGGACAAGGCACTGATAACCGACATACTGGCACGTACCTGCAAGGTCAATGCCCTCGCCATGAAAGAGGACGACACCGTCGCCTTGGAAAGCCTGCACGAACGCATCAGTTCCCACATCTACGGGCAGGAAGAAGCCGTCCGTCAGGTGGTGGAAGCTGTGCAAATGTCCAAAGCCGGGCTACTGGACGAAAACAAACCGATGGCAAGCCTGCTCTTTGTAGGTCCCACCGGAGTAGGAAAGACCGAGGTTGCCAAAGTGCTCGCCGCCGAGCTGGGCATCGCCCTGCAACGTTTCGACATGAGCGAATATACCGAAAAGCATACCGTAGCCAAACTGATTGGCTCGCCTGCCGGCTATGTGGGTTACGAGGACGGCGGCCTGCTGACCGACGCCATACGCAAGACTCCAAACTGCGTGTTGCTGCTCGACGAAATAGAAAAAGCGTATCCCGACGTATTCAACATCCTGCTGCAAGTAATGGACTATGCCGTACTGACCGACAACAAAGGGCGGAAAGCCGACTGCCGACACGTGGTCCTCATCATGACCTCCAATGCCGGAGCACAATATGCCCGCCAAGCGTCCATCGGCTTCAACAGTCAGGTCACCGCCGGAGAAGCCATGCTGAAACAAGTCAAAAAAACCTTTAAGCCCGAATTCATCAACCGCCTCTCTGCCACGGTGGTCTTCCACGACATGGACCGCCCGATGGCATCACTTATCCTTGACAAGAAACTCGGAGAACTGGGCAGCAAACTGTCCTCCCGTCAGGTGGAAATGGTATTGAGCCAGGAAGCACACGAATGGCTGCTCCAACGGGGTTTTATCCCCGAATACGGCGCCCGGGAGATGGACCGCGTGATAGCCGCCCACTTGAAACCCTTGCTGATGCGCGAAATTCTGTTCGGTACATTGAAGGCAGGAGGAAAAGTCCGCGTGCAAGTGGAAAACGGAGCATTGAAACTACAACCCGCAACCGAATAACGATATGGTCTTTCAACTGACGGATAAACTTGCTTTCCCCGACCCTCACTACGGCGACCCCGACGGGTTGCTCGCTGTGGGCGGTGACCTATCCATTGACCGCCTCATCCTGGCGTACTCCAACGGCATCTTCCCCTGGTACGCATTTCGGGAAGAACTGATACAATGGTGGTGCCCGATGGACCGTTTCGTCATCTTTCCGGACGAAATCCATATCTCCCACTCCATGCGTACGCTCATCAACAAGGGAAAGTACGAAATCACCTTCAACGAGGCTTTCGAAGACGTCATACAAACCTGCGGAGAATTGCGGATGGAACAGGAAGGAGCCTGGCTCGGAAAGAAGATGATGGAAGCCTACACGCACCTTCACGAGCAAGGTCTCGCTGCCAGCGTAGAAGTATGGGAAGGAGAACAACTGGTCGGCGGACTGTACGGGGTGACCTTAGGACGTTGTTTCTTTGGAGAGAGCATGTTCTCACTCGTCCCCAGCGCCTCGAAGCTGGCCCTCATCCATCTTGCCCAATTCTTCAGGGAACATGGAGGCGTCATGATAGATTGCCAGTTCGAAACTCCTCACCTCAAGACAATGGGAGGCAGGCACATCAGTTACGACGAATATATGACATACATCGAACAAGACTACCGCTTCTAAAAATAATAACGAAAGAAAGATTTGCAGTACAAACGGCCGTTATAAGAGAAAAGTAGTATCTTTGCAACATCATGTTGCACCGTTTTACTACTCCCATAACCGACATTCCGCTTCCGGAAAGGTTCACCTATCCTTTCTGCTATACTCCACACCCGTTATGTATATTGGCAGCCAAAGAAGTACAAAGCTATCTTACCCGGCAAACTGCATGGAAGGACGAATTGCGCCAAGGCAAAATGTTCGGGGTGCTGATTGTACAGACCGAGCATGGAGAAACCGGATATTTAGCCGCATTCTCAGGCATATTGGCCGGAAAGAACCTACACTCCTTTTTTGTTCCTCCCGTATATGACTTGCTACAGCCACAAGGCTTTTTCAAGATAGAA
This sequence comes from Bacteroides sp. A1C1, assembly GCF_004328515.1. NCBI lineage: Bacteria > Pseudomonadati > Bacteroidota > Bacteroidia > Bacteroidales > Bacteroidaceae > Bacteroides > Bacteroides sp. A1C1. The sequence continues at coordinate 3,531,790 of NZ_CP036491.1, read as the reverse complement.
GAAGAAAACATATCTTCCATCAACCGCAACATCCGGCAACTGGAAAATGACAAAGCATATGCTGCCTTATCAGCAGAGCTTGCCCGAACCATCCGGTCGGCAGAAGACATACTGGCAACAGCCAAAGCACAGTTGAAAGAAGCCAAAACAGCCAGAGAACAGCGCAGAAAAGAAAAAGAACTCAATGCGCAGGAAGAAGCCGAACTGATACGGGAAAGCCAGTTCCAAAAGGCGGAATATAAACGTCTGGAACGTTCATGGAAAGCAAGGATTACCACACTACAAACGCAGACAGAAGACTGGGAAAGACGGATTTCAGCATTGAAGTCTGAACGTAAAACCCGCTCTGCAGCATTGCAGCAAAAGCTATTCGAACAGTTCGGGATGCTGAACTACCGGGGAGAAGTCAAGAATCTCTGTGAGATATTCGGGCAGACCGTGCACAAGACACCTCCTGCCGGTGCGGGTGAATGCGCAGCCCCCAAACTGCTGCAACAAGCTTATCTGCACGGATGGAAACCTATTGCCATGGCCGAGTTCTGGTGGGGTGATTCCCCCAAGACAGAGATACGCCATCACGGCCACTATTATCCGGCTTGCAAAGGAAAGTGCGAACCTATACTGCAACACATGCTGCAAGGTCTACAAGTAGAGGAAAACCCCATGTTGAAAAGAATGCAGGTACCCTCCCAAAATTTGGAGATTGTTTATGAGGACCCATGGCTTTCGGTCATCAACAAACCGGCAGGAATGCTGTCTGTTCCCGGCAAGGAAGATGCAGTCTCCGTCTATAGCCTGATGCGCAGGCAATATCCCGAAGCTGACGGTCCCCTGACGGTACATCGTCTCGACATGGGCACTTCCGGTTTAATGCTCATTGCCAAGAGCAAGCGCGTACACCAGAACCTTCAAGCCCAATTCAAGAACCGCCTGGTCAGGAAACGTTATGTCGCACTGCTCGAAGGTATCGTCCCAGAGGACAAAGGTACGGTCGACCTCCCGCTTTGCCTGAATCCACTTGACCGCCCACGGCAAATGGTACACACCGAACACGGGAAGCCCGCCATCACCGATTATCAAGTTCTGGAACGTCTGGACGGAAAGCGGACCCGTATCGCTTTCTATCCGCGCACGGGAAGAACCCATCAGCTACGTATACATGCAGCACACCCGCTTGGCTTGCACTGCCCCATCATCGGTGATGAACTTTACGGGAAGAAAGCAGAACGGCTTTATCTGCATGCCGAGTATTTGGAATTTACCCATCCTATCACGGGAGAAACCCTAAAGATTACCAAAGAAGCCGAATTCTGACCGTCTGCTGATTTATAATCAGCAAAGTAATACAATAAATGATGATCCTATAAACCATAATAATCAGACTCATGAGAATACATCATATCGCCATCTGGACCTTCCGACTGGAAGAGATGAAAGAGTTCTACACCTGTTACTTCAACGGGAGCAGCAATGAAAAGTACATCAACCCCCAAAAAGGATTCGAATCTTATTTCCTTCACTTCGATGAAGGAACGGATTTGGAACTGATGAGCCGTACAGACATACAGAATACCCCTATTGAGGAAAACAGACTGGGACTGACCCACTTTGCCTTTGCCTTCGACAGCCAGAAAGCTGTCCTCCGACAGACAGAACGGCTACGCACAGCGGGATATACCATCGCAGGAGAGCCCCGTACCTCCGGCGACGGATATTTTGAAAGTGTCGTCCTCGACCCGGACGGCAACCGTATAGAATGTGTATTCAGGGCATAGTCTCTCAATCAGAGGAGACAAAGCTTCTCAACAGTTTTATCTCCTCTGCCCAAAGCGATTCATCGGGCGTCTCCAAAATAATAGGTATACCGTCAAAACGCACATCTTGCATAAAGCGCCGGAAGAAATCCATACCTATCAGCCCCTTGCCGATGCTGTCGTGACGGTCTACTCTGGAGCCGAGTGCTTTCTTGGAGTCATTCAGGTGTATACCGCGCAGATAGCCGAAACCTACCGCTGTGTCAAACTCCTCAAACACCTTGTCATACTCATTCACTATATCATAGCCTGCTGTATACGTGTGGCAGGTATCAAGGCAAACTCCAACGCGAGACTTGTCATCCACCCGGTCAATGATATGTCCCAGCTGCCAGAACTCGTTTCCCACATTGCTACCCTGCCCGGCTGTGTTCTCTATGACAGCCACCACATCGTGCGTCTTGCCCAATATAAGATTAATGGATTCAGCGACCTTGTCCAGACACTCTTCCACGGAAATCTTATTCAGATGGCTGCCCGGATGAAAATTCAGTAACTTCAGCCCTAATTGTTCGCAGCGCTGCATCTCATCCAGAAAAGCGGCACGGCTTTTCTGTAACCCTTCTTCTTCGGGATGCCCTAAATTTATCAGATAACTGTCGTGAGGCAGGATATAGCGGGAATCGAAGCCAAGCTTCCCGCAATTTTCCTTAAACACCCTGATACTCTCCTCCGTCAGCGGCCTTGCCACCCACTGACGCTGGTTCTTGGTAAACAAGGCAAAAGCATTTGCCCCTATCTCACTGGCATTGACGGGAGCCGCTTCCACTCCCCCACTGGCCGATACATGTGCACCTATAAATTTCATAATCTTATTGTATTTGCTCTTTCATGAATTCCCACTGGCATTTTTTCATGTCCACACACCCATTCTTTCTGAACGTCACGCCCTCTGCCTCCAGCAAAGCCCGCTGTTCCGCCCAGCACGGTGCCAGCCTGCCCTGGCTGTTCACTACCCGATGGCAGGGCAAACACATGCCGTCGGGCACATCGTGCATAGCATGTCCCACCACGCGCGAACATTGAGGTCTTCCGACAAGATAGGCTATCTGTCCGTACGTCACCACCCGCCCCGGAGGGATTGCGGCCACTACATTATAAACCTCCTGCTGAAAAGTGTCTTTGTCCATAAAAGTCTGGTTTGGGAAGGCAAAGATATGATAAATTCAGCAGGTATGCGAACAGACGTTACAAGAAAGTGGCTGCGCCGAGCGGATTGTATGTATAGGTGACATTACGGGCACGGATGATTTCGCCCGTCGGGGTAAACAATATCTGATATTTCGTCTGGAGATTTGCCATCCCTACCTCTACCGCCACGATGGACTGCCATTTGGGAAACTGTACCCAAGTGACATTCTGCACCATCCCTCCGGAATATTCACTGGCGGCAAAAGCATTGTAAACGGCAGGGGGCACTTCGTCCATTGTCTCCCAGTCCGTCTGTTGCATTACCCATTGCGCCTGCCCGTCAAACCAGACTTTCGTATCAAAACCGTTCATCAGGAAATCTGCCACATAATAAGATTCATCATGCGACCAGGCAACATCATCTGCCGTAGGATACATTTTCTTCAGTGCAGCTTGTACATCAGCAGGTGCCCAATCGGCAGAAGCCGAGACTGATACCATCAGCATCAAAACCAGAAAAGAGAATTTCAACTTACTCATAACTTCATCAGATTATCATATTATGAGAAGAACGGCGTATGGCAGATTTTGTTCACCGGCAACTCTCAACCATTCAACAGTTAAAAAGAGATATCCATTGTAATTCAATAGAAAATGACTAACTTCACACCAGAAATTCAGAAATATGATAAGAATACATCCCATATCCGGCAACAAAAAGCAATATCTTGACCTGCTGCTGCTTGCCGACGAACAAGAGTCCATGATTGACCGTTATCTGGAACGGGGAGAGATGTTCATCCTATCCGATAATGATACAGTCAAAGCGTCTTGTGTAATCACCTGCGAGGATAAAGGAATCTACGAAATAAAGAGCATAGCTGTCTATCCGGAATACCAGCGCCAGGGATATGGAAGACAACTGATAGCATTCGTTCTTGAACATTATAAAGACCGGTGCCATACTATGCTTGTCGGCACTGGAGACAGTCCGCTAACCATCCCCTTCTATGAAAGCTGCGGATTTGCATACTCACACCGGGTACCCGATTTCTTTATCGATAATTACGACCACCCCATATTTGAAGGAGGCAAGCAACTGAAAGACATGATTTATCTGAAAAGGACGCTTCAACCAAAATAATATCCTATATTTGCATATCACTTAACTCCACACATTATGGAAGCTAAACTTTGCCAAAGCTGCGGAATGCCCTTGTCATCTGCAGAAGTACTCGGAACCAATGCCGACGGTAGCCTCAACGAGGAATATTGCACCTATTGCTACCAGCACGGCAATTTTGCACAAGACTGCACTATGGACGAAATGATAGAACACTGTGCACAGTTCACCGACGAATTCAACAAGAATTCCGGAATGAATTTCACTAAAGAGGAAGCCATTGCCGGTATGAAAGAATTCTTCCCGACCTTGAAACGCTGGCAATCCAAACAATAAACATGCCGTCCCGTATCGAGCAGGAAAAACGGACAGTAGAACGGATGGTCCGCCTCTACTGCCGGAAAAAGGAAGGTAACAAGCAATTGTGTCCCCAATGCGAGGAACTGCTGGGGTATGCCCGCACTCGTCTTTCACGCTGTCCTTTCGGTGAGAATAAATCCACCTGCAGGCAATGCAGCATTCACTGCTACAAGCCCAAAATGAAAGAACGGATGCGTGAAGTCATGCGGTATGCCGGACCACGGATGCTGTTATATCATCCCGTAGCGGCACTCTGCCATTTGTGGCAGGAGTATGTCCATCAGTATCTCACCAAACGCTTCGGAGTCCCGCGCCAGGAACAGCACAAACAATAAACCGTATCCAGGTCGTATCCTTCCAATGAAGAGGTGCTGTCTTTAGGCACAATCTCGCCTTTGTCAGAGATATAGACCGGCAGGCGCTCACCTTGTCCATTCATCACAAAAAATGCCCCCACTTTGCATTGAGGGCATACCATCTTACGCATAATCAATTGAAATAATACAAAAATATAGCTACCCCTTCCAGTGCCTTCTTCTTTTCACCTTGTATCTCGATGGCAAACTTTATTTCCGCCTTTGCCACGCCGCGCAGATTCGACAGAGATTGTAAATGGGCAACCAGCCGGATGCTCTGTCCGGACAATACCGCCTGACCGAACTTCATCTTGTCCATACCATAATTAATCATCATCTTCAGGTTGTTCACTTCAATAATCTGATTCCACAGATATGGCAACATGGACAAGGTGAGATACCCATGTGCAATGGTGCTCTTAAAAGGACTTTCCACTTTGGCACGTTCCGTATCGACATGTATCCATTGATGGTCCAATGTCGCATCAGCAAACAGATTGATACGCTCCTGAGGAAGCTCTACATATTCCGAAACACCGATTTGCTGGCCTACCAGCTTTTCAAAATCCTCGTACGAGTTGATAATCACTTTTTCCATTACTCTCTATTTTATTGATAAATTATAAATTCACGCGCTTTATCCACATATCAGCCATTCGTTTATGCCCTGCAGGAGTGGGGTGGATACCGTCCCAAATCCAATAGGTGTCTTGAGAAGCCGGAGCAGTGCCGAGAATTTCATCGAACATCGCATTATAAGGAAGAAATACCGTCTGATAGTCTTTCGCTATCCTCTCTACGATGGCGGCACAGCGACGTACCAGACTGTCACGTTCTGCAAAATCCCCACTCTTGCGCATATTGCCGACATTGGCAACAAAAGGAGCGCCCAGCACTATCTTCAATTCCGGATTGACCTGCAAAGAACGGTCAAGCAAGGAACGGTAACATTTCTCCCATCCTTCAAAATCAAAAGGCTCTTTTTTGTCACCCTGCAGATAGTAATGTACATCGTTTGTCCCCACCAAGACGGAAAGCACATCCGGTTTCATTCCAATGACATCCTCTTCCCAGCGTTTCTCCAAATCCCTGAGAGTGTTTCCACTGATGCCACGATTAAAAAAAGCATATTCCTTTTCCGGGAAATCTCCTTGATAATGACTTGCACACAAATACATATAGCCGCTACCATAAATATGGTTCATATCCCAAAGACTTCGCTCCGCAGTCGGTTTGGGCATCCCACAGGCATTCCCCCAGTTACCGTCCGTGATAGAATCTCCGATAAACAAGACACGCGGGCCGCTTGCATGGAGTAAGAGTGATATGCAGAAAAAAACTATTACAAAGAGTCCAATACGCTTCATGGCATTTTCTTGTTAAGATGTAAAAATTGCAACAAATATACGTCTTATTCCGGCAAGTACAAAAACTCGGGTACCTTTTTCCCATTTCCCCAAAACACATATAACCCTTATTTTTATTTCCGTTCATCACATATTAATTTGGAAATAATGTATCTTTGTCAATATCTTAATTGTTGTGACAGAACAAAAACACCACTATTAAAGATTCCGGTATGAATTCTAAATTTGATTATGACTTACTGTCAGCAATGATGACCAATGCCAATATGGGATGGTGGGAAGCTGATTTAAAGACCGAAAGTTACATTTGCTCCGGATATATCTCCCGGTTGCTGGGACTGGATGAGAATGGAACCATCAGCTTTAAAGATTTCAACAAACGTATTCTGAAAGAGGAACAACGGCATACTACCACACATTCCTTCAACAATATCCGGCAGGCACAAGAGACTGTATATCTGCTCAACACAGTAGAGGGTCCAACGTGGATAAGAAGCAAGGTATGCCTACAGAGAACCGACGAAAACGATAATGTCAAAATCTACGGCATTGCCGAAACACAAGACGGTCCCGACATGTCATCGGCATCCCAAGCCTTACAAGAGCGTAACCGTCTCCTCCATAATATTTATAAATATCTTCCGGTAGGAATTGAGCTCTATAACCGAGAGGGAATATTGATAGATATGAATGACAAAGAGCAGGAAATGTTCCATCTCAAACAGAAAGAAGATCTACTTGGAATCAATATTTTCGAGAATCCGATTTTCCCGGAAGAGATGAAAAGTAAGTTAAGAAAACATGAAAATGCAGACTTCACTTTCCGGTATGACTTCTCTAAAATAGGCAATTACTACAAGACACAGAAGAAGACGGGCACCATAGACCTTGTAACCAAAGTCACAAGCCTTTACGACGATAATCACAACCTGACCAACTATCTGCTAATCAACGCAGACAAAACGGAAACGACCGTCGCTTACAACAAAATACAAGAGTTCGAGAGCCACTTTGAGCTTATAGGTGACTATGCCAAAGTGGGATATGCCAATTATGACCTTCTTAATGAGCAAGGCTATGCCCAACGCAGCTGGTACAAGAACTTGGGTGAGAAAACAGGAACACCGTTGTCCGAAATCATCGGAACCTACAATCATCTCCACCCAGACGACCGTACTATCATGCTTGACTTCCTACAGAATGTAAAGAGAGGACTGGCACACAAGCTCAGCCGGGAAGTACGTGTTCTTAAAGAAGACGGTTCTTTCATGTGGACCCACGTCAACATCATTGTAGAACGCTACATGCCTGAACAGAACATCATAGAGATTATCTGCATCAATTATGACATCACCCAATTAAAGAAGACGGAAGCAATGCTGATACAAGCCAAGGAAAAGGCCGAAGAGGCAGACCGGCTGAAATCCGCTTTCCTTGCCAATATGAGCCATGAAATCCGCACGCCGCTAAATGCGATTATCGGTTTCTCCAGCCTGCTGCACTATGTGGAAAACGAGCAGGAAAGGGAACAGTACATCTCTTTGATAAACCACAACAACCAACTGTTGCTCAAACTAATCAACGACGTTCTGGACCTTTCCAAGATAGAGGCCGGACATATAGAGCTCCATTCCGAATGGTTCAATCCGGCAGAACTCATCGAGGAAAGTATTACCGAGTACGAACGGAACGTTCCGGCAGGAGTAAAACTCTTTGCCAGGCATCCGGCAGCCCCCGGCCAGATAGAGCACGACCCGATGCGCATCAAACAGATACTGAACAACTTCATATCGAATGCACTGAAAAACACCGTGCAGGGACATATCGAAGTGTGCTACGAAATGGACACAGACAGCATAAGAATCAGTGTTTCCGATACTGGATGCGGTATTCCCCCCGAAAAACTGGGAATGATATTCGAACGGTTCGAAAAGGTGGACTCCTTTGCCCAAGGTGCCGGATTAGGACTCTCCATCTGCAAATCCATCGTTGAGAAAATGAATGGAGTGATTACCGTAGATTCGACAATGGGAGTGGGAAGCACATTCACCGTGGAACTGCCCTGCTGGACAAGACCATCCTGACAACAAACGAAAAACAATGATTTATGACCGCACAGAAAGAATTTACCCTGACCCCTCGCCGGCGTGGCTTTCACCTGGTGACAGAGGAGATTATACGCAACCTTCCACCGCTTCCGCCTGCCGGAATCCTGCATCTGTTCATCAAGCATACAAGCGCAGGCCTCACCATCAACGAGAATGCAGACCCTGACGTACAGACAGATATGGAAGCCATCTTCAACCGCCTCGTAAAAGAACGGGAACCTTATTACCAACATACATGCGAAGGCGATGACGATATGCCCGCCCATGCCAAGGCAACCCTCAGCGGAACCAGCCTCACCATCCCCATCACCAATGGGCGTCTGAACATGGGTATCTGGCAAGGCATCTATCTCTGCGAGTTCCGCAACCGGGGCGGAGGAAGAAGAATTGTAGCAACCGCCATCGGATAATCCCCTATCATCATGCAGAAAGCCATCATCATCGGTGCCACTTCAGGCATCGGACAAGAAGTAGCCAGGATACTTGTACAACAAGGCTGGCATATAGGCATTGCCGGCAGAAGGAAAGAGGCATTGCATGCCCTGCAAGCCACCGCACCCGACCGGATAGTCACGGAACAGCTGAACGTTACGGAAGAGACAGCGACTCTACACCTCCATAACCTGATAAAAAAGCTGGGAGGCATGGACCTGTTTTTCCTCAGTTCCGGCGTGGGACATCAAAACCGGGACTTACAACCGGACATCGAACTGAACACGGCACGTACCAATGTAGAGGGATTTACCCGCATGGTGACTGCCGCCTTCAACTATTTCAAGGAAAAAGGCTCCGGACATATTGCTGTCATCAGTTCCATTGCAGGCACTAAAGGACTAGGCGTTGCACCGGCCTACTCTGCCACCAAACGCTTCCAGAATACCTATATCGAAGCGCTGGCACAACTTGCCCGGATGCAGCATCTTGATATACACTTCACCGACATCCGTCCGGGATTTGTTGCCACCGATTTACTGAAAAACGGAAAATACCCGATGCTGATGAAAGCAGACCGTGTAGCACAGCACATAATCAAGGCTTTAAGAGAAAAGAGACGGGTAGTTGTCATTGACGGACGCTACCGGGTACTGGTGTTTTTTTGGCGTATGATTCCACGATGGCTATGGGAAAGGTTGCCTATAACGAATTGATTTCGTATCTTCACGTCTCCAAACAGAAATATACATACAGACATGAAGAAAAATTCAAAATATATCGTGCTTACCGCTGCCATTGCACTGTGCGCAGGTTCCAGCCTCCCCTTCCTCGCAGGCAGCAGTACGCTGAATCCCGAACGCGATTCCGTGAAATCCGAAGTTCCCTACTGCGTGACCTCCCCCAGCGTACCGGATAAGATCACTTTTGCCGGACAAGCTATTGACCTGCTTCGCTACGACCACCGCGAACGTATGGACCGCGAACTGATGTCCTTCACCTACATGCACTCCACCACCATGCTCATGGTGAAGCGTGCCAACCGCTACTTCCCCGTCATAGAGCCTATACTAAAAGCCAACGGCCTTCCCGATGACTTCAAGTACCTCGCTGTGATAGAAAGCAACCTGAACCCGCTTGCCAAATCGCCTGCGGGTGCCGCCGGCCTATGGCAGTTCATGCCTGCCACCGGACGCGAATTCGGACTGGAGGTGAACAGCAACATCGACGAACGATACCATATCGAGAAAGAGACCAAAGCAGCCTGCAAGTACCTGAAAGATGCTTATCAGAAATACGGGAACTGGCTGTGCGTAGCCGCTGCCTACAATGCCGGGCAAGGACGCATCTCCACACAACTGCAGAAGCAAATGGTGGACCAGGCTGTCGACTTATGGCTGGTAGAAGAGACTTCGCGCTACATGTTCCGCCTGCTGGCAGCCAAAGCAGTCATCAGCAATCCGCAGCAGTACGGCTTTCTGTTGAAACGGGAACATCTTTATCCGCCCATCCCCTACACGGAAGTGACCGTCACAACGGGCATCGGCAACCTGGCACAGTTTGCCAAAGATAAAGGCATCACCTATGCCCAACTGAAAGATGCCAATCCGTGGCTGCGGGATACCTCGCTGATGAATAAAAGCGGACGTACATACATACTAAAAATACCGACACAAGCCGGAATGCATTACAACCCCAAGAAAACAGTGCCCCACGACAAGCACTGGGTTATCAACTAAAAGGATGAAGGATGAGGAATGAAGAATTACCATTCGGTACCACAGCGCGGCTAATTTCTTCATTCTTCATTCCTTATTCTTCATTAAACTTGTTTCTCCGTCAGATATTTCCAATAGCGCACGGGCATGTCCTGCTTGTGCTTCCGGGGATTGAGGCGTTCCTTGATGCAGATTGCCTTAAAATAGGTTTTCCAGAGAGATTGGAAAAGCCGTTCGTCTTTGTCCATCAGACTTTCGTCGAGCATGCCGGTGACAAGATGCCCTTCGCGGCTGTCCTCACCAAAAGTCACTTGGCGCACCTCCTTCAAGTCGTAATAGTATCCATAGGCGCGTTTGATGTCATAAATCAGCCAACGCTGGTCGGAAAAACGGTCCTTGAAATGCTCCGTCACCAGGGGAAGGGCATTCTTCTCGGGCTCGACAGCCGCAAAGAAAGTACCGTCTGCAGCTTTCTGGAAACGGACAAACTGAAGCAGGCGTATACGCTCCCAATCCACCCGCTTCCACATACGGGAGAACTCCAGCACATCAAGGTCGGCAAAGTTTGTTTCAATGGAACGAGGAGCATCTATTGCCTTGCGAATATAGCGGAAAAGGAGCATGGGAGTTTCCGGCTCCTCGGCCAGCCAGCACTGGGCCAGACAAGCAAGTGCCGTAGACGACAGCTTCTTCTGCAATCCCCGCCAGACACGACCAGCCTTCTCCTCATCGGTCACCACGGTAAACAGCCCGTCGTAGAACAAAGGAAGCGGCTCTCCTTCCAAAAGCAGCGCATCGGGAAAGGTACGGCGGGAATAGGCTTCGAACACGGAAGTCAGCAATCCTTCAAACGTATGGTCATACAGGAAAATATTCATTCCTCAAAATTAAGTACCAACTGTCTCTCATCCACCTTCTTACGGTTAGGCTTGGGCAGCAGCAGACTGCGTACCCCCTGCGGGGTCAGTTCGTTGACCGTGTGCATAGGCAACTCACAGCAGGTAATGAAATACTGCGCCTTCTTCATCACCACCCCTATCTTCTTCAACTGGTAGAAACCTATCTTGGAGAAACGCCGGGAAGCCACTATCAGCCGTGCCGACTTCACGCCGATGCCCGGCACGCGGAGCAACATCTCATAATCCGCCTTGTTCACATCAATCGGAAACTGCTCGGGATGGCGCAAAGCCCAGGACAGCTTGGGGTCAACCTCCAAATCAAGGTTAGGATAGGCATCATCCACTATTTCCTCCACCTTGAACTGATAGAAGCGCATCAGCCAGTCAGCTTGGTAAAGGCGGTTTTCACGCACCAAAGGGGGCTGTTTCAATGCCGGCAGGCGCTTATCGTAGGTATTGACGGAAATATAGCCCGAATAGTAGACACGCCGCATCGTAGGTCCCTTGTAGAGAGCTGACGAAAGATACAGAATATCCTTGTCCGTCTCGGCGGTAGCGCCTACTATCATCTGTGTGCTTTGTCCAGCAGGAGCGAAACGGGGAGCGTGGCGGTGTTTCTTGCGTTCTTCCGAACTTTCCAGCACCCCTTGCTGGATGTAGCGCATCGGCGCATATACACTCTTATGGTCTTTCTCCGGCGCAAGCAGTTTCAGATTCTCCTCTTTCGGTATTTCTACATTGACGCTGAGACGGTCGGCATAAAGCCCCGCCTCGTTCACCAGTTCGCGGCTGGCGCCGGGAATGCTTTTCAGATGGATATATCCGTTGAAACGATGGATAGTACGGAGGTCCTTGGCGACACGCACCAGACGCTCCATCGTGTAATCGGGATTGCGCACCACCCCACTGCTCAGGAAAAGCCCTTCGATGTAGTTGCGGCGATAAAACTCCATGGTGAGGTCCACAAGCTCGGTCACCGACAGCGTGGCACGCGGTAGGTCGTTGCTGCGGCGGTTGATGCAGTAGGCGCAGTCGTAGATGCAATAATTGGTAAGCATCACTTTAAGCAGGGAAATGCACCGACCGTCCTCGGCAAAGCTGTGACAGATACCCCAACCGCCCACAGTGTTCCCCAGCATACCCGCCTTGCCGGAGCGCACCGTACCACTGGAGGAACAAGAGACGTCATACTTTGCCGACTCTGCCAGTATCTTCAATTTATTGAGAACGTTTTCATCCATAATACCTGCGCCAAAAGTAACAATAATACTTTTCAAAAACAAAAAAGACCGCCAGTAGTGGCAGTCTTTCGCAGCATCAAATATGCTTTTTTTCTTACTTCTTAGAAGCTTCCAAAGATGCTTTGCGGAATTCCTTCATAGCTTTTTCGATTTCCAAAGAAGCCTTACGAGCGCGAGTTCCTGCTGCCTTGTTACCGTTTTCCAACTGAGCGTTTGCATCTTTTGAGAAGTCTGCATACAATGCAGCTACTTTTTCAACTAATTCTTTCATAATCCTTTTTAAATTACTTCGTTAATAATGTCTGGCAAAAATACATTCTTTCTTGAAATAAATGCAGAAAAACGATATTTTTTTTGAAATATTCGGTAAAATCGCCGCAAAAAGGGGCTCTTACGCGTTTTTTATCTACTTTTGCAAGCATGAAAACGCTTACTGACACCGAATATATACACGCTCTCATAGCCGAAGGAGAGCACCAACAGCAGGATTTCAAGTTCGAAATATCCGACGCCCGCAAGATAGCCAAAACCCTTTCAGCCTTTGCCAATACAGACGGTGGAAAACTGCTCATCGGAGTGAAAGATAACGGGAAAATTGCCGGTGTCCGTTCGGACGAAGAACAATATATGATAGAAGCGGCTGCCGGACTTTATTGCAGCCCCGAAGTGAACTACACCATGCAGACCTATCTGGTGGAAGGCCGCAGTGTGCTGGTGGTACAAATCGAGGAAAGTGACCGGAAGCCGGTATATGCCAAGGACGAAACAGGAAAATACTTGGCCTATCTCCGCATCAAGGATGAAAACATCCTGGCTACTCCCGTCCATCTGCGCGTCTGGCAGCAAAGCGGAAGTCCGAAAGGAGAACTGATAGAATATACCGAACGGGAACAACTGTTGCTCAATCTGCTGGAAGAAAACGACCGCCTTTCACTGAACCGTTACTGCCGCCTGGCGCATCTTTCCCGACGCGCCGCCGAACATCTGCTGGCAAAGTTTGTTCGTTACGACATAGTGGAACCGGTGTTTGAAGGACACAAATTTCACTTCAGGCTGAAATAGGCAAGGAGATTCCGTCAGGTTTTCCAGATTTGTCCATGGTACAAATTGCAGCATGCGAGTTCATACTACGTTGTTATCATCAACTTGCAAGGTATCTATCTCAGTTAACGACAGAGGTAGCCTTGAATAACGACAGAGGATAGCACTTTTTTTATGTGAGTTTTTTACTAAATTGGGATGCACCGTATGGTTTACGTTGAGAACCCGCTTTGTACAGTTCCGGATGATAAAGGAAATGGTACGTCTGCTGGGTGACTCAGACGGGAAAGGCGATGCCAAGGAAAAGTATATCTTATTGCCATCAGCCTGCTCGGAAAATACGCTTTCAGGCTGCTTGAAGACTACCGCACAAAGAAAAGCGCCGGTATCAAAGACCCCGTTTTCACCAAGAACCGCCTGAAAGAGGTAGAAAAAGACATAGAGTGCTGGTGATAACCAACTTATTTCGTACTTTTGCAGCCGGAACCGCCGGATGACCCGCGGTCTTGTAATTTGTAATCAGTAATTCGTAATTTGATATGAGTTTATTTGCCAAACTATTCAACAAGAATACCGGAGAAGTATCTTCAAAGAATGTGGAAGACTTCGTGTCACTGACACGCGTCTACTTCCAGTCTGTAATAGCCGCCAACCTGGGCATCACCAATATCCGCTTTGTGCCGGATGTAGCCAACTTCAAGCGTCTGTTCAAAATCCCCACGCAGGGAGGCCGCCTGGGACAAGCGGAAAAGGCCGCTTCGCGCAAGATGCTGATGCAGGACTACGGCATCAGTGAAAACTTCTTCAAGGAAATTGATACTTCCGTCAAGAAGCACTGCCGTACGCAGAACGACGTACAAGGTTATCTCTTTATGTATCAAGGCTTCTCCAATGACTTGATGATGCTGATGGGAAACCTGATGCAGTGGAAATTCCGCATGCCTTCCATCTTCAAGGGAGCACTGCGCAGCATGACCGAAAAAACCGTACACGACGTCTGTACAAAAACCGTATGGAAAAAGGACGATGTACACAAAACGGCAGCGGCAGTACGCCAGTACAAAGAGCGTCTGGGATATTCGGAACAATGGATGACCGAGTACGTTTACAACGTAGTGATGCTGGCCAAAAAGGAACCGAAACAGAAAGACAACGAAGAGAAATAAAAGAAAAAGAATTCTAAAGAACTTTAGAAACAAGAAGGCGGGAAAGAAATTTCCCGCTTTTTTTTGTTATTTTTAGCAAATGAAATCATTTTCCCCTCACGGAACACAAGGACGCACCCCGCGTCAACCATCATAAATATTAACTTCAAAAAAACAACCGCTTATGAAACAAAAGAAAATGCTTGCACTCACTCTCTCACAACTGGAACAACTTTATCGGCACGAACTCCCTGAATTGGTCAGCATCGCCGTTCAAAGCGACGATACGGAAGCCTTCAAGGCCAACCTGACGGAGTACATTGCCGGACATCCGGAAGTGGACAGCGAGGCCGGTAAGCAAATTCGACTCTTGATTGAATTTGACGGGCAGGAAGTACACGAGCTCTCCATCGGAGAACAGCTGCCCATATCAACTTTATCAATGCTGCATTCCTTCCTCACGGGACAATGGGAAGAGGAAACGGAAACGGACCTGTTCATCGACTTGTTCCAGCAGTTCAAACGCCTCCACCAACCAGCCCCCACCCTGCCCTCCGCACAGAAAATCAAAACCCTGACCGAACGCTGGCCCAGCGGACTGGATGAAGACGTGCAGCATATCCGTGCAAAGAACAAGGAACGCATCCTGCATGCACTGGTGCAGAAGATTGAGCACCGCAAGACCCCGGCTTCCCGCTTCCATTTCGAAGAGGGACTCAGCTACGAGGAGAAGTTCAACCTCGTCAGCGAATGGTGGAATGACTTCCGTTTCCATCTTGCCATGGCCGTCAAAAGCCCTACGGAGCTAAACCGTCTTCTCGGCAACTCCCTTTCTGCCGAAACCATGTACCTGCTCTCAAAAGCCCGTAAGAAGGGAATGCCTTTCTTCGCCACCCCCTATTATCTGTCACTGCTGAACTGCACCGGCAGCGGATACGACGACGAGGCCCTGCGCAGCTATATACTCTATTCACCCCAACTGGTGGAAACCTACGGACAGATACGTGCCTGGGAACGGGAGGATATCGTAGAACCAGGTAAACCCAACGCCGCCGGCTGGCTGCTGCCCGACGGGCATAACATCCACCGCCGTTATCCGGAAGTGGCCATCCTCATCCCCGACACCATGGGACGCGCCTGCGGAGGACTCTGCGCATCTTGTCAGCGTATGTACGACTTTCAAAGCAAACGGCTCAATTTTGAGTTTGACACCCTGCGCCCCAAGGAGACATGGGAAAAGAAGCTGCGCCGGCTGATAGCCTATTTTGAGGAAGACACGCAACTACGGGACATTCTCATCACCGGCGGTGACGCACTGATGAGCCAAAACAAGACGCTGGGCAATATTCTGGATGCCGTCTACCGCATGGCAGTCCGCAAGCGGAAAGCCAATCAGGAACGGCCCGAAGGAGAAAAGTATGCAGAGCTGCAACGCGTACGCCTCGGCTCACGCCTCCCCGCCTACCTGCCCATGCGCATCAATGACGGGCTGGTGGAGATTCTAAGGGAATTCAAGGAAAAGGCGTCTACCATCGGCATCCGCCAGTTCATTATCCAGACACATTTCCAAACCCCGCTCGAAGTCACTCCGGAAGCTGCCGAAGGAATACGCAAACTGCTGGCGGCAGGCTGGCTCATTGACAACCAACTGGTATACAACGTAGCTGCATCCCGCCGGGGGCATACCACCCGCCTGCGCCAAGTGCTCAATCAGTTGGGAGTGGTTTGCTACTACACCTTCTCCGTGAAAGGTTTTGAAGAAAACAATGCCGTGTTTACTCCCAACAGCCGTTCCGTACAAGAGCAACGGGAAGAAAAGCGCTTCGGGAAGCTGACCAAGGAAGATGCCCATAATCTGTCCGTACTGCTTGGAACCGTCCATGACCCGGCAGCCTGCATCCGGCGTTTCCTGAAAACGCACCACCTGCCTTTCCTCGCCACCGACCGCAATGTACTCAATCTGCCCGCCATCGGCAAGAGCATGACCTTCAACATGGTAGGCATCACCCCCGAAGGCAAGCGCATCCTACGGTTCGACCATGACGGCACCCGGCGCCACAGCCCTATAATAGACCAGCTGGGACAAATATATATCGTAGAAAACAAGTCCATAGCCTCCTACCTCCGTCAGCTGCAAGCCATGGGAGAAGACGCCGAAGAATATGCCACCATCTGGAACTATACGGAAGGCAAGACGGAATCCCGGTTCAGCCTCTACGAATATCCTGATTTCCCCTTCCAAATCACCGACAGAATGAGCAATCAGGACATTGCAGGATAGCATATCCAAGATATATTCCGTACTTTTGCAGGCAGAACAATGAAATTGGAAAGTATCGAAATAGAACAACACCCTTTAGAACCCTTCCTTCCCGGCAACGCCCGTCTGCTGATGCTGGGAAGCTTTCCTCCGCAGAAAAAGCGGTGGTCCATGGAGTTTTACTACCCCAACTGGAACAATGACATGTGGAGGATTACCGGGTTCCTTTTCTTCAATGACAAGGATTATTTTGTAGACAAAACGAAGAAGGCTTTCTGCAAAGAACGTCTCATCAGTTTCCTGCAGGAAAAGGGTATTGCTTTGTTCGACACAGCCTCTGCCATACGGCGCCTGCAAGACAATGCCTCGGATAAGTTTCTGGAAGTGGTGCAACCCACGGACGTCCCTGCCCTGCTACACCGGATACCGCAATGCAAGGCTATCGTCACCACCGGCGAGAAGGCTACGGACACGCTATGCACGCAGTTCTCCATCGACAAGCCCAAAGTAGGCGACTTCACGGAGTTTCTTTTCGAAAACCATCCGATGCGCCTCTACCGGATGCCTTCTTCCTCGAGAGCCTACCCGCTGGCTCTGGAAAAAAAAGCAGCAGCGTATCGCATTATGTATCAGGACTTACAGATGTTGTAAGCAACTTTCTTTAGAAAATAAGTACGTCTGTTACTTGTATATTTGAAAGTTTACATTACCTTTGCAGCCGCAAACACGGGAGTAGCTCAGTTGGTAGAGCACCGGTCTCCAAAACCGGGTGTCGGGAGTTCGAGCCTCTCCTCCCGTGCATGAACGAATAATGGCTGTAAGTATTGCTTACAGCCATTATTCGTTTTATAAATGCCTACCGGATATCTATCAGCTTATGTGTCTGCAAACTAAGCCTCCACTTAGGATGCTTCATCACGCAATCCACCGTTTCGACCGTATTGCTGCAAGAGCAAGGCTGAAGAAAGAAATGCCCGGCGGGCAGCTGCTCATAAACAGTAATATCCTGCCCTTCATACACTACCTTCACTTCATTCATACGCGTAATTTCCAGCTTTGCCCCCTGCTTGGGAGAACAGGTCACCCAATCTATATTATCCGGCAGCGGACGGGTACCGTTTGTTTCAATGCAGACATACTTTCCCGCCTGGTGCAGACAATCCACAAATTCACGGTCAATCCAAAGGGAGGGTTCTCCACCGGTCAATATCACGGTAGCGGCAGGGTATTTACTGACTTCTGTTACGATATCTTCATCGGACATCAGTATGCCGTCCTCATGCTGCGTATCACAGAAGGAGCACTTCAGGTTGCAACCGGAAAAACGGATAAAGACAGCCGGGGTACCCGTATGGTATCCTTCTCCCTGCAAACTGTAGAATATCTCATTAATCTTCCTCATAGACGGCAATGTTTGATTCCGACTCCTGCACCTCTACCTTGAAGCAAGTGGGTATCTGGTCGCATATCCAACGGGCTATGTTCTCGGCTGTGGGATTGAAGGACAGCACTTCATTAAGATTATGGTGGTCCAGCTGTTCCTTTACCACCTGCTTGATGTGACTGAAGTCTACCACCATTCCGTCCGCATTCAGCTCTTTGGAACGGCAATAGACAGTGATAATCCAGTTGTGACCGTGCAGATTCTCACACTTGCTGCGATAAGAAAGTTTCAGGCTATGGGCAGCCGACACTTCCATGCGTTTGATGACTGTGTACATATTGTTAATACGCTAATTAATATAATAAGTTGCCGCATCTAATGTCACCTCGATGCGACGGCAAAATTACAAAAAACTTAAGATTTATCCATTTACTTCCCTAACTTATTCGTACACACAAAGAGAATTGGCAACCTTACGCTCTGCACTGCCACTCGGGGTATTGGCTATTCCTTTATCCGGCAACGCCCCACTCCACAGCGTAGAAGAACCACCGCCGTCCAGATTCAACGCATCCTCCCCGCCCAATATACGAATCATATGGGCAAGCTCGGGTATATTGATACCTTCCGCTTTTCCCTTCCGACGTCCGTCAACGACAATAAGCAGGATTTTTCCTTCTCTTGTCAGCGCCACAGCACTGCGGGGATGCTTGGTATCTACAAAATTCCGGTTAGTCCCGGACAAGTCGCACACTTGCCCGTCCTTCAGCATCAAAGGACCGGAAGCCAGCACAGTGCCTTTTTTCAAAGTACATGCCTTTTCATCCTGCTTGCTCCAGGGAATCAGTTCCAGCCTGCCTTTCTTTATGAGTACAGCTCCATTGGACACTGTTGCCAGAACCCCGGTAGAGGTAGTATCTATCACCACCCCGTCCTTACGCAGATAGCAGACGGAATTCCCGACTTTCATGTCAAAATAGGAACCATTGATGGCCGCCACCGCACCTGCATGCCGGGCGGCTACACTGGTCTCCTCTTTGGGATTGTGGACGAGCACATCGAAACGGTAGCGCTTCGGGGATATTTCAAAAATAGACACTTCCTGAGGAACTCCATACAAAGAACTGAATACTGCCTTTTTATAAAGCATCCCTTTCTGCAGGGGCTCAGTCTGCCAGTCGGCAGAAACGATGGCAAGAGAGTCGGCAGCAGTCTGCGCCATTGCTGCAAACATGCCGCAACAGAGAAACACTGCCAGGAATATTTTCTTTTTCATAAGATGAGATTGGTTTAAATTAATTCATAGCTGCAGATTTGAATCGGCATGTCGAGATTATGCAATACCTTTTCAAGCTGTATACCTTCACGGTTGTCGTACTCGTATCCGAAAGTAGCACGGATACCTTGCAGAATGAACTGCGTGGCACGGTCCAGGGCAATGGGCAAACTGTCGCCTTGCAACAGTGCTCCGGTGATGACACTGGTAAACGTATCCCCCGTTCCGGGATAATGGGCCGGCAGGTAAGGACACGTAACCTTCCAGTAGCGGTTACCGTTCCGGTTATAGGCATACACGGACGTCTTATGCTTATCATCCCGTACGGGCACACTGGTAATAATCACCACTTCGGGACCACAATCGGAAAGCCGGCGAAGGTATGACTTCAATTCCTCATCCGTATTCATCTCCTTATAAGGAATACCCAGCAGATAGAACAGCTCCGTCAGATTGGGAGTAACGACATCGGCCTTGGTGATGAGATGTTTCATTTCATCAATCATGGACTCGTGGAAGTTCGCATAAAGCCGTCCGTTATCACCCAACACCGGGTCTACCACAACCAGACCGTCCGGTCGGCGGAAGTCATCAATAAAGTCAGAAACAATATGTATCTGCCGCGGAGAACCCAGATAGCCGGTATAAAAGGCATCAAACTGTACTTCCAGCTTCTTCCACTCGGAAATAATCTTCGGCATTTCATCCGTCAAGTCCAGAAAAGAGAACTCCGGATACTGGGTATGGCTCGACAATACGGCTGTAGGCAACGGACACACCTGAAAGCCCATAGACGAAAGGATGGGAATGACCACCGTCAGAGACACCCGTCCGACTCCCGACAAGTCGTGGACGGCAACAACCTTCTTTACTTTATTCGCATACATATTATCTATATTATTATTTTTCCTACATTTGCCGCATGAAAACCGTCTGCATCATTTTGGGAACAGTTTCTTTGGCACTCGGCATCATCGGCATCTTCCTGCCGTTGCTGCCCACCACGCCTTTCCTGCTGCTCACGGCAGCACTCTACTTCAGAGGCTCACCCAGACTGTACCAATGGTTGCTGAACCACAAATGCCTCGGTCCCTACATCCGCAGCTTCCGCGAGAACAAAGCCATCCCTCTACGTGCCAAAATCATCTCCCTACTGCTGATGTGGGGAACAATGGTTTACTGCATCTTCTTCCTGATTCCACTAACAGAAATAAAGACAGTATTGTTCCTTGTCGCTGTGGGGGTGACTTGGCATATACTGTCATTCAAGACGTTGAGATAAATGAATGTGCTAATGTGGTTAATGTGCTAATGTGCCAATGACCTGCGGTGTGAGAGTCTAATATACACATAGCGCAGCCAATTAGCACATTGGCATATTAGCACATTAATCAAACTCCTCCCAATTTTTCGAAGAATTCTCCCAACCCCTTCCGAGCATCGGCAAGCTTGTCTTCCCAATGTTTCACGGAGTTCTGCCCGATAATATCCGTCACGTACTTCACCGAAATGAAAGGAACATTCTTGGCACGGCATACCAAAGCCTGGGCATAGGCTTCCATATCCACAACATCACCGGACACATCCGAGAGTTCTGTCAAGAAAGTATCCCCCGTATTGCATACACCGCCTGCCGGCCAGTGTAAACAATATCCTTTTTGGGACAACAAATCCATTGAATCAATCTCATACTCCATACCAAGCTCCACCAGCTTCTGCATATCACGGTCTACAAAATGACGGCATACGAAAATATCTCCTACCCGATGACGGATAGTCCCTGCCGTACCTACATTGACCACCAAGTCCGGTTGCGCATGGCTTATCGCTTCAGAAAGATAAAAAGCCGATTTCACCTTTCCCACACCGGTACGGAGATAGCCTATCTGCACCTCTTCCTCCCCTATCAGTCCGGGAAATTTCAATTCCGTAAATTCGCCTTGTACGGCATAAGTGACTAAAATTCTCATATCATTCTATCTTTTTAGAGTCTGTTTAAATTTTGTCCGGCATGAGGGTGGCAAAACGGTTGATGACACACCCTCCTCCTTCTCATGAAAAAGGCAAAGATAGAAACCTTTTTCAGAAGATTTCCATCTTTACCCCATAAATGTAAAGTCACCCACACTCACAACCTCCCTGCCAGATAAGATTTCAATGACTCTACATATTCCTCAAATGCGTCTACTCCTTGCGGAGTGATCTTACAAATCGTACAAGGCATCTTTCCTTTAAAAGTCTTTGTCACCTCCACATATCCCGCCTTGCTGAGTTTGTCTATCTGCACGCTCAGGTTTCCTGCCGTAGCTTTGGTCTGCTGGCGGATATAGACAAAGTCCGCCTCCTCGACACTAATAAGCAACGACATCACCGCAAGCCGCAGTTCGCTATGGAGCAAAGGGTTCAGTTCTTTAAACATATATCATCCTCTTCTTTTATTGTTTGTGACGCTTCGCCACACTGTTCATGTAATGTCCGGGAATCACCATCATAAAGACGAACGCCAATGCAAAAAACAGTATCTGGTCTATGCCGGGCATATAGAAACATCCCAACGAGAGCAAGGCTCCCAGCACTCCCCCTATCGTAACCACTTTCGTGTTCACAATCAGTCCCGTCAGGGCAGTTCCCATCCCCATCATCAGCAAAATGACAAACAGAATAGGAATCTTCCATACAAATATGGCGGTACACGATACCAAGAAAGCACCCAGTCCAAATACCGTCCACACATAATCCACAACACGGTCTATGTAGGTCTTCAACATTTTCCGAGCCTTCCGCTGACTCCACAACGTAGCAGGAAAGGCTATGACTGGAAGCAGGAACCATAGGAATTGCCAATTGTTATTGCCCGTTTCCTTCAATAGAAACCAAACCAGCAACGAGATAATTACCGTTACATATCCCCACAGCAAAAAAGGTGTCCCTGAATTTTCCGCCATTCTGTCCTTCGTGTTCTGTATCATCCGAGTGATGAGTTCTAAACTCTCTTTCTCATTCAATTTTCTTTCTTCCATTTTCCTGCCGCCTTATTTGTTGCTTCCTTTTAATACCCGCTTAAGTGCTATCTCCACCTGCTTCGTGTCGGCGCTCACCTCCACATCCGCTATCGCGCAATACTCAGATGGAATTCCGTCTTCCCTATCCAACTGATAATTGTTGTTTTCATCATGATAGACATAAAGCTTATATTTACCCACTGTCACATCTTTCAGTTCCAGTACCGCCTCCGTGCCCTTGGCATCTACCATACCATACTGCCCCTTGTCAGTGGCAATCATTATCTTTCCCACAGCAGAAGGTATGTTCATCACCTTCACTTTCAGAACATCTTGCGCAGACACCCCCAATGCAAATACACAAAGAAGAGCTGCCGCCATACTTCTACAAACAATCGTTTTCATAATCATTCTCTTTAAGTTATACATACCAAAATCACATTTCGGGTTCGAACTCCGATACAAAGATAAAAGGTTTATTTTATAAACCAAATTATTATATAAATTATTTTATTTATTTCTTAGCATCTCCTCCTTCCTTTACTACATACTATTCCAACCGCACCTAAAGAGTAGTGCCTAAAACAGCAAAAAGTAATTTCGGCCTTACTAAACAGTAATCGTCCAACAACCGTTCAATTATCGTCCAACATCTGTTTAATTATCGTCCAACAACTGTCGGACGATAATTAAACAAGCGTCGGACGATTACTATTTAGTAACGGAGATACTAAGCTTTCGAAAAGCAAGAAATAAAATCCTTCTAAAAAGCAAATTGTTCCATACCTATCCACATCTCTTGAAAAGCCAGCCTCCGCCACCCTTTTTCAATCCCTCAAAACCAGTACTTCATAGGCCACTTCGGTTATTTCGGCACTTCTACAGCATATTTTCCCCGAAAAGTTTTTGTAATCTCCAAGTAAATTGTATTTTTGTGTACAATTTTGGTGTAGTGATGACAGACGAAGAAAAGAAGCTATTAAGTACCTTTGAAGCCAGACTGCGGCATTTAATCTATCTGCACGATGAATTAAAACGCGAAAATGCTGAGCTAAAGCAACTTCTTGAAGCCAAAGAGGAGGAATACGGGAAGGTACAAGCTGAATACCGGGAACTGGAACTTAACTACACGAACCTAAAAACAGCTACGACAATCAGCCTTAACGGCAGTGACGTGAAAGAGACGAAACTGCGATTGTCCAAATTAGTGCGTGAAGTCGATAAATGCATCGCTTTGTTGAATGAATAAAGAGAAGAGGATGTATGAACGATAAGATAAAGATAAACCTGCAGATGGCAGGAGCCTCCTACCCTCTCACAATCAACCGTGAGGACGAGGAAATGGTAAGAGAAGCCGCCAAGCAGGTAGATATCAGGCTCAATGCGTATCGGGAGCATTATCAGAATGTGTCTCTAGAGAGAATTATAGCCATGGTGGCCTATCAGTTCGCTTTAGAAAACCTTCAGTTGAAGGACCGTAATGATACTGAACCCTATACAGCTAAAATAAAGGAACTGACAGAGGTATTGGAGACCTATTTCAAGGAACAATAAGCTGCAATCCCTCCGTCGGGTCGGTAAAAGAGAGAAATTCGCGCACTGTACAAAAGTTTGCCCTTCATCAAAGCAAGCTTTTATGCAGTGCTTTTTTATTTATATACTAAAAACAAATTAATAAAATGACAGTAGTTACAATAGTATTATCCATTGCCTGCTTCATTGTCGGAGGGTTTGCCTCGTACTTGTTCTTCAAGCACGGGCTGAAAAACAAATACGACGGTATCCTGAGAGATGCGGAAGCGGAAGCGGAAGTGATTAAGAAGAATAAGTTGCTGGAAGTAAAGGAAAAATTCCTGAACAAGAAGGCAGACTTGGAAAAAGAAGTGGCCCAACGTAACCAAAAGATACAGCAGGCAGAAAACAAGCTGAAACAACGTGAATTGGTACTGAACCAACGCCAGGAAGAAATCCAGCGCAAGAAGATGGAAGCAGAAGCCGTGAAAGAAAATCTGGAAGCCCAACTGTCCATCGTAGACAAGAAGAAAGAAGAACTGGAGCACATGCAGCGCCAGGAAATAGAAAAGCTGGAAGCCATTTCCGGACTTTCTGCCGAAGAAGCCAAAGAGCGCATGGTGGAATCCCTGAAGGAAGAAGCCAAAACGCAAGCCCAGTCCTACATCAACGACATCATGGACGACGCCAAGCTGACGGCAAGCAAAGAGGCCAAGCGCATCGTGATACAGAGCATCCAACGTGTGGCTACGGAAACAGCCATTGAAAACTCAGTAACCGTATTCCACATCGAATCAGATGAAATCAAGGGACGTATCATCGGTCGCGAAGGCCGCAACATCCGCGCCCTGGAAGCTGCCACCGGTGTGGAAATTGTGGTAGACGATACTCCGGAAGCTATCGTATTGTCAGCTTTCGACCCGGTTCGCCGTGAGATTGCACGTCTGGCATTGCACCAGTTAGTAACAGACGGACGTATCCACCCAGCACGCATCGAAGAGGTAGTTGCCAAAGTACGCAAGCAGGTAGAAGAGGAAATCATCGAAACCGGTAAACGCACTACTATCGACCTGGGCATCCACGGTCTGCATCCGGAACTTATCCGCATTATCGGTAAGATGAAATACCGTTCTTCATACGGCCAGAACCTTTTGCAGCATGCACGCGAGACAGCCAATCTTTGCGCTGTGATGGCATCAGAGCTGGGACTCAACCCGAAGAAAGCAAAACGTGCCGGACTGCTGCATGATATAGGTAAGGTACCCGATGAGGAACCGGAATTGCCGCATGCACTCTATGGTATGAAGCTGGCAGAAAAGTTCAAGGAAAAGCCAGACATCTGCAACGCCATCGGTGCCCACCACGACGAAGTGGAAATGACCAGCCTGCTGGCCCCCATCGTACAAGTATGCGATGCCATTTCAGGAGCACGCCCGGGAGCACGCCGCGAAATTGTAGAAGCATACATCAAGCGCCTGAACGACCTTGAGCAACTGGCCATGTCCTATCCGGGAGTGACAAAGACATATGCCATCCAGGCAGGCCGTGAGTTGCGTGTCATTGTCGGTGCAGACAAGATTGACGACAAGCAGACGGAGAACCTTTCCGGTGAAATCGCCAAGAAGATTCAGGACGAAATGACTTATCCGGGTCAGGTGAAGATTACCGTTATCCGTGAGACACGTGCGGTGAGCTACGCAAAGTAACATCAGAAAAGAAAATAAATGCAGAAAAGGGTGAATTCGTATTCACCCTTTTCTTATTTTTGCACCACAACCATAACTTTACAAAATGAAAGATTATCAGTTTGAAGTTTGTGCCAACTCCGTAGAGAGTTGTATTGCCGCACAAGCCGGCGGAGCAGACCGGGTGGAACTATGCGCAGGCATCCCCGAGGGAGGAACAACCCCCTCATACGGCGATATCCTCATCGCACGGGAAGTATTGCAGCAGACCAAATTGCATATCATTGTCCGTCCCCGTGGAGGAGACTTCCTTTACTCCTCCACCGAACAGCGCATCATGCTGAAAGACATAGAGAATGCCCGCCGCCTAGGCGCTGACGGAGTCGTGTTCGGTTGCCTGACGGCAGAAGGAGATGTAGACATTCCATTGATGGAGCAGCTTATGAAAGCCTCACAAGGGATGTCCGTCACCTTCCACCGTGCTTTCGATGTATGCAGAAATCCACGAAAAGCGATAGAAGATATTATCGAATTAGGATGCAACCGCATCCTAACTTCCGGACAGCAACCTACAGCAGAGCGAGGCATTCCCCTTCTGAAAGAACTCCAACAACAAGCATCAGACCGAATCATCCTATTGGCAGGCTGTGGGGTGAATGAAACCAACATAGCCCACATTGCCCGAGAAACCGGTATCCGCGAGTTTCATTTCTCCGCCAGGGAAAATATCGAAAGTTCCATGCTCTATCATAATTCCGCCGTCTCTATGGGAGGAACGGTGCATATTGATGAATACACACACACCATCACTACTGCGGAGCGGGTAAAGCGTACAATCGGAGCATTAAAAGCCTCTCCCCTAGCCCCTCCCCCGTAGAGAGGGGTCGGGAGAGAGGCCTATAAAAAAAGGATGTACTTTTCAGCACATCCTTTTTTATATCATAGGATAAATATTATTTCTTCACCGGAGAAGAGTATCTTGCATTCAGACCATCCAGAATCTCACGGGTGATGTTGTAGACACTGTCTGCATAGAGCAGGTTGTCAAAACCCGTATTGCTGATAATCATGCTGTAACCTTTTGTCTTATTGTACTCCTTCAGGAAAGCATTGATAGAATCACGCAGTTGCAGGCTGTTCTTTTCATTCTCACTCATCAGCTCAGACTGCAGCTTGTTGCTCAGGTTCTGCAAATCCTGCTCCAACTTTGCAATGCGGTTGTATTCCTGCTGCGCTCTCTCCTGAGAAAGATAAGCGTTGTTCTGATACTTTGTCTGGAATTCCTGCTTCTGCTTCTCCAGTTCGCTGGCTTTCTGGTTCAATGTCAGACGGACATTCTCGCCCTTCTTCACCATAGCCTCATTCAAGTCTATGCAATAGTTGTATTTTGCCAAAAGCGTATCTATTTCAACATAAGCAATTTTCATTTCCGATAATCCGCCGGTTTGTGCAGGAGCGTTTGTTGTCTGTTTATCAGTATTGCCGGCACATTGAGCAAATAAAACGATCAGTGCGAGAGCTGCCAGACCGTTCATGAGGTAGTTTAATCTCTTCATAATTGATAAATATTGTTTTTTAAAATTAGTTCATACTATCGTTTAAGGCTTTTTCCAGTTCATCAATGGAAAAACGGGATTTGCGTTGTGCTTCTCTGTCCTGCGACTGCACGCAACCGATACCTCTATCGCGCATTGCCTTATTGCCACTGACATGCCCGTTAGGGAATCTCCCGCCTTTCACAAAAAAGACCTTCACACCCAATAAAACAATGCAAATAGCAACTATTAACAGAGTTATCAATATTGTATCAAGCATTTCCATTAATTTTGTTACATGAAAATAGTGTTTTTACTATTTTTGTGGGTGCAAATATAGGGCTTTGGTTGGACTAACTCGCCTTTTTTACTCTAAAAAAAGAGAAAGGGGAATAAAATAGTCAATCAATTTAACCATATTTAGCAATAAGTGGTTAATTTAATGGAGAATTGATATTTGACAATTGATAATGAAGGCTGCATAAACACATGTAAGGCAGCCGCTAATTCAGATAATTATGGAAAAAAAAGACTTGAAACCGGCTGGTGTATTTCACTATTTTGAGGAAATCTGCCAAGTGCCGCGCCCTTCGAAGAAGGAAGAGAAAATCATTGCTTACTTAAAAGCATTCGGAGAAAAACATAAGTTGGAAACGAAGGTGGACGAAGCCGGAAACGTTCTGATAAAGAAACCCGCTACTCCGGGTATGGAAAACCGCAAGACTGTCGTACTTCAATCGCACATCGACATGGTATGTGAAAAGAACAACGACGTGAAGCACGACTTCCTGACCGACCCTATCGAAACCGAAATTGACGGTGAATGGCTGAAAGCCAAAGGTACAACCTTGGGAGCCGACAACGGCATCGGTGTAGCCACCGAACTGGCTATCCTTGCCGACGACAGCATCGAGCACGGTCCTATCGAATGCCTCTTCACCGTAGACGAGGAGACCGGACTGACCGGTGCCTTCGCCCTGAAAGAAGGCTTCATGAACGGAGACATTCTGTTGAACCTCGATTCCGAGGATGAAGGCGAGCTCTTCATCGGCTGTGCAGGAGGTATAGATTCCGTTGCCGAATTCACCTACCGGGAAGTGGACGTACCGACAGGGTATTTCTGCTGCAAAGTGCAGGTAAAGGGGCTGAAAGGCGGACACTCCGGCGGCGACATACACCTGGGGCGCGGCAATGCCAACAAGCTGCTGAACCGCTTCCTGAGCCAGACATCCCAGAAGTACGACATGTACCTTTGCGAAATAGACGGCGGTAACCTGCGCAACGCCATTGCCCGCGAAGCATACGCGGTAATTGCCATACCTGATGCAGACAAGCATGCCCTGCGCACAGACTTGAATGTCTTTGCCGCCGAAGTGGAGGCAGAATATGCCGTCGTTGACCCGGACCTCCAATTCGTACTCGAATCGGAAGCAGCCCGTCCCAAAGCCATTGACAAAGATACCGCCAAGCGCTTGCTGCAAACCATCTATGCCGCACCCCACGGTGTGTATGCCATGAGCCAAGACATTCCGGGGCTGGTGGAAACCTCCACCAATCTGGCCTCCGTAAAGATGAAGCCCGGTCATATCATCCGCATCGAGACCAGCCAGCGCAGCTCTACCGCCTCCTCCAAACAAGACATTGCCAATATGGTGCGTACTGTATTCGAAATGGGTGGAGCAGCCGTATCGTTCGGCGACGGATATCCGGGCTGGAAGCCCAACCCGCATTCAGAAATCCTGGAAGTGGCTGTTGAGTCCTACAAACGTTTGTTCGGTGTAGATGCCAAGGTAAAAGCTATCCATGCAGGTCTGGAATGCGGACTGTTTCTTGACAAATACCCGGCACTGGACATGATTTCCTTCGGACCTACCCTGCAGGGTGTGCACTCTCCCGACGAACGGATGCTGATTCCTACCGTACAGAAGTTCTGGGACCATCTGCTGGATATACTGAAGCACATTCCGGTGAAATAAATATCCCGCGTTCCTTAAAGGGGAACGGGAATCGTTTGTATGAACGTTATCCATAAGATAGGAGTTATACTCTTCCTTCTCTGCCCGTACATCAGTCTGTACGGGCAAGAAGGAAGAGATACCCTCACGTTTCGGATAGTAAGCTACAATGTAGAAAACCTATTCGACTCCCGACATGACACACTAAAGAATGACTACGAGTTCCTGCCGGATGCCACCCGGCATTGGAATTACTCTAAATACAGAAAGAAACTGGATAATATAGCCCGCGTCATCATCGCCACCGGAGGATGGACGCCGCCCGCCCTTGTTGCCTTGTGTGAGGTGGAGAATGACAGTGTGATGCGCGACCTTACCCGCTACTCTGCCTTGCGCGAAGCAGACTACCGGTATGTGATGACACAATCTCCCGACGAACGCGGCATCGACGTAGCGCTGTTGTATCAACGTAATCTTTTCAAACTGCTTTCCTATCAGAGCCTCCCCGTAGACAAGCCCCGGAAGAATAGCCGTCCCACACGGGACATTCTTCACGTCAGCGGATTGTTGCTGAACCGGGATACGCTTGATGTACTGGTAGCTCACTTCCCATCCCGTTCGGGAGGGGCAAGAGAGTCTGAACCTTACCGGCTACTGGCTGCCCGAAAGGTGAAGCATGCCATAGACAGCCTATACACGATACGCCGACATCCGCAAATTGTCCTTTTAGGGGATTTCAACGATTATCCGGAGAATAAATCGGTAAAGGAGGTGTTGGAGGCAGCAGCACCGTCAACATTGCAAGACTCTCTACGTCCACAAAAACTTTACCATCTACTAGCAGGAAAAGCCAAAACACGCAAGCACTTCGGCAGCTACAAGTATCAAGGAGAATGGGGATTACTAGACCACATCATCGTATCAGGTACGTTGCTGCAAGAACACGCACCGCTATATACAGAGGAAGCGAAGACAGACGTATTCTGCCTGCCCTTCCTACTGACAAGAGACAAGAAATACGGAGGGCAGCAACCCTTCCGCACCTACTACGGGATGAAGTATCAAGGAGGATACAGCGACCACTTGCCTGTATATGCGGAGTTCCGGTTGATATATTAGTCGGAATACTGATACAGTTTCAAGTCAAACTTCTGTACCATCACTAGCAAGTGGTCGAAGATGTCGGACTGAATGCGCTCGTACTCTTTCCATACCTTGTTGCGAGAGAAGAAATATACCTGGATGGGTACCCCATACGTCGTGGGTTCCTTCTGGCTGATAATCAAGTCCATCTCCTGGTTCACCACCGGCAGGCTGCACAAATAGCGTTCGATGTAGATACGATAGAGCTGCGCATTGGTTGGCACCTCTCCTTCTGCTGGCTGATAGTCGGCCATCAAGGGGACTTCCTTGCGGATATTATCCAGCATTTCCGGAGTGCAGAACTTCAGGGTAGTCATATCCAGAAAGATATTCTTGTTTACCCGTCGCCCGCCACTTTCCTGCATGCCGCGCCAGTTCTGGAAGGAGTTGTTCACCAGGGTATACGGCGGTACGGTCGAGATGGTTTCGTCCCAGTTGCGTATCTTGACCGTGTTCAGCGTAATCTCCTCTACAACTCCATTGGCAACGCCACCCGGCAGCGCTATCCAGTCCCCTATCCGCAACATGTCGTTGGCAGAGAGCTGCACGCCGGCCACAAACCCCAGAATGCTGTCCTTAAATACCAGCATCAGTACAGCCGCAGATGCGCCCAGACCGGCAAACAAGGTCATAGGAGACTTGCCTATCAGCACTGAAACCACTATGATACCTCCGATAAAAAACAGTAGCACTTGCAATACCTGCACAAAGCCTTTCAGCGGACGGTTCTTCTGCTTGTCCTTCATGTTATAAACATCGAGCATCACCAGCAACAAGCCATTGATAGTAAGCAGCACCGCCACAATGATATAGACAGCACACACCTTTTGTGAGAACTCAAGCATCTCCTTTCCACGCACAAAGGCCATGGGCAGCAGGTAGTAAATGAGGATTCCGGGCAGAATATGTATCAAATGGTGTATCACCCTGCGTTTCATCAGCAACGTATTCCACTGATGGGGAGAGCGCCGGGTATAATGCTTCATACCGCCAACGAAGATTGCCTGGCACAAATAGTCCAGCCCTATCGAAAGCCCCACCATCAGCAGTGCAATAATCGTCTCGTCAAACATATCGGCAAACTTCGGGTCTATCCCCCAACCTATCAGGACTTTATTCATCCATCCTCCTAAACTCATCATAAGCTCTCTTTTTTTTGAAGTGTCTTGTTTGTATAACAATCCAAAGATAAAGATGTTTTCAGAGAACGGCAAGCATATACCCTTTTTTCATCAACGACTCAATCCTCACGCTCGGGTCGTTTTTTAGCGACCGCCGCAGATAGGACATCTGTACATTCAAGGCAAGGGAGTTGGCATACGAGGCAGTGCCCCACACAGCATCCAGCAACGTATCGCGACTGACAGTCTTATTCACATTCAGCGCCAGCAAGCGAAGGATATCGGCTTGACGGGAAGTAATCAGCACCTTACTATTTCCCGTACGAATCTCGTTCGTACTGTAATTGAATACGGAATGGCCGAAAGCATACATCTCATCCTCCGCCACGCCGGACAACTGCGAAGTGAAACGCTCGCGGATACGCGCTGTCAGCTCTTCCGGATAGAAAGGTTTGGCAAGATAATCGTTCGCCTTCAGTTGGAATCCTTGCAGGCGGTCGGCCTTATCGCTACGGTCGGAAAGGAAAAAGATCAGGACGTGTTTATCCGTCTCGCGGATGCGTTCAGCCACTTCAAAGCCATTGTAACCGGGCATATTGATATCGAGCAATACCAAATCAGGCTTTATGAGCGGAAATTGTTCCAGAGCAATTTTCCCGTTTCCGGCATAAGTCACTTCATAGCCTTCCTTCTCAAGAAAGCGCTTCAGCAGCATTGAATATTTCAAATCATCATCGGCAAAAAGTATTTTCAAGGCTTTCATATCATTGGTTATTTTAGAGTAGGGATTATGCGGGTTAGCACGGACTTATTGAGGAATATTAATTTCAATCATTGTTCCCTTGCCTGCCTGACTATTTAAAGAAATGCTTCCATGATGCGCCTCTACCAGCAACTTTACATAGCTCAACCCCAGACCAATGCCGGGCAACGAACGGTCGGGAAGATTACTGCCCCGATAGAACTTATCGAATACACGGTTCTGTTCGGAAACCGGAATGCCGATGCCATCATCAGACACCCGTATCGTCAATTGGTGATCCTGCAAAAGGCAATCTACAACAATATGCACAGACTTGCCCGAATACTTTACGGCGTTCTCTATCAAATTACTGATAATATTAGAAACATGCACCGGGTCTGCCGTTACCAGAGTCTCCGAACTGAAATGGGTTTCAATAGCAACATCCTTATCCTCAGGAACATGGTAAAGCCGGACAAGCTTTTCCAAACTCGTCTTTATATCAAATGTACGGACGGAAAGCTGCGTGTGTTCATCATCGGCACGCGTCATATCACGTAGTTTTGAAAGATAGGCCGACAAGTTATCCAGCTCGGACATGGAATCGTGAATCACTTCATCCATCGCTTTCTCATCTGTTCGCATAGACTTGTCATTGAGAAAGGCTATACACATTTTCAGAGCCTGGACGGGACGTTTCAGTTCATGTATCATAGTGTTTACAAAGCTTTTTCGCAGTTCGTCTATCCGCCGTTGCTTCAAGATGGTTTTTATCTGAAACAGCAGACAAAGCCCCAGCAGAAATATCAGGCATGTACTGCCCACTAACTGCCAACCCATACGCACAAGTACCACATGAGGTGAAACCTTCACGGAAACAAGCACAAACTGGCGCTTCAGGGGATTATAAGGATACATTACTTCTATATATGGATTGAACAATGTACCTTGCCGTTTCAGTTCCGCATTCCACTGGTAAATGGAATCTTCGGAAACCACCAGATGCGTAGTAAACGTTTGTTTGTCCAAACGTATGGCAAGCAAGGAATCAAATTGCTGCAACGCAAAAGGCACATCCAACTCCAAACGATAAAGATTAATAATAGAGTTCAAATTAGGAGCATCTTTATCGGACATATTGATTTTGAATGAATCCTTCGCAATGAGCCGCTCTTCCGGCAAAAGGGTGTCTAACGCCAATGCCCATTCCCTACGCTTTGCCTCTCTCTCTTTATCATCTGTACTGGCAGAGTCCTGCTGCTCTATTTTGAGAGTTTCTATATTCTTTTGGCCCAAGCTCTTCAAGTCCCGCCCTTTCAGAACACCCAAAATTAATTCGTCGATAGTGGTCCGCTTTTCCAAATCAATGGATTTGCTAAGCTGATAGAAGAACATATTGGTATTGCTAAGCACCTTTTTGGGTTGGGGAGTACGGATAGAGTCATACTGTTGGGCGGTCTGCAAGATGCAATCATAAATACCATTGATTTGTTCATCATTCATATACTGATACTGATTACGCAACCAGTAGACCTGTCCGCAGGTAATAAGCAGTATCGATGCGATGGAGAATATCCAAACGATCTTAATCCGTTGTTCCATAATTGTTCTTTTTTAGTCTCACTTAGAAAGACTTTCATTTAGTACCGGCAAAGGTAGAAGTTAGCTTGCAAATATAGGTACGTGCGAGGCAGATATTATGCATTGAGTAATATTTCAGTAATAACTTTCAGCCTCTTCTGAAGCAAAATCCGCATAGTTTTGCAGTACAATAATCGCTGGAAGCAATATGTAAAACCTCTAAAAATGTAAAAACTATGAGTGCAAGAATTATTTTCCTCAATCTGTGTCTCGCTATATTGTTCGCATCACAAGCGAAGGCACAAATCATCGTTTCTGATGGAACGAAAATACAGAATGATACCATCGGTGAAGCACAAATCCTTGTGCAATATGAAACGCGCTGTATCAGTAATACGGAAAAGCCGGAAAATGTTACGGAAGAAACCATGATGCTGGAAGTCGGTAAAAATCTCTCTAAGTTCTACAGTTACACCAAGTATGTTTGCGACTCTGTACTGGCAGTAGACTTCGCCAATAAAGCCTCGCAGGAAACGATTAATGAACATCTGAAACAATACGGAACAAGCAAACTGAGCGAACGAACCTTCAGAGGTTATCCTGCCGGAAAAGTAACGACCCTCGATGAAGTGGCAGGCATGACGCGCCTGCGTTGCGAAGAAACGGATGAACGTCCGCAGTGGAAGATACTGGCAGAAAACGATAGTGTCCTCTCCTACCTTTGCAGCAAAGCCGAATGTCAATTCAAAGGCCGTACATGGACGGCATGGTTTACTGCAGAAATACCCGTCAGCGAAGGTCCATGGAAGCTTTGCGGACTGCCCGGACTGATACTGAAAGCCGAAGACAGTGAAGGGCATTATTCATTCACTGCCACAGGTGTAGAGCAATGCCACACATATCGGCCGATACTTTTCGACGGAAAGAAGTACGAACCGATGAACCGCAAAGCATACAACAAAGT
This sequence comes from Bacteroides sp. A1C1, assembly GCF_004328515.1. Classification (NCBI taxonomy): domain Bacteria; kingdom Pseudomonadati; phylum Bacteroidota; class Bacteroidia; order Bacteroidales; family Bacteroidaceae; genus Bacteroides; species Bacteroides sp. A1C1. The sequence goes on along the minus strand of NZ_CP036491.1, from coordinate 3,496,895 downwards.
GCACGAACGTTATTATGCCGATCCGGTAGGATTTATCACCGGAAGCATGCCGAACGTCACCGTTAAGGTTAGTGATGAACATGGCAATGCAACCAAGAACCCGAAAAACGTTCCTTATAATCCACTGGAACGATAATATTTCTCCACACCCGTAAGCATTCGTGAAATCTATCGCATACTGAATGCATTTCAGTCGTATACTGAACCCTATTCAGTCGTATAGTGAATGCCACTCAGTCGTATACTTAAATATTCTCTTTTTGCACATTGATAATCAACGGATTATAAAATTATCATAATTGTATAAAAATTTCAACAAACTTCAATTGCCAAACAATCAATTATTGCAGTGTATGAATAAAAAAACTATCATTCTATTTTTCCTGTTTCTCTTTAGTTTCTTGTCGCCTACCTACGCACAGACGTTGAGCGGCAAGATAACAGATGCAGAAACCAATCAACCGCTGGAAGCTGTAATGATTAGTGTATTACGCGGAAACACAACGATAGACTATGCATTGACCGATGCCAAAGGACAATTTTCTTTGCCGTGGAAGCATAGCGGAATGCTGCAACTCAATATTTCTTTGTTAGGCTATAAGAGAGAAATGCGGAATATCAATGCGGCAGGAATCCTGAATCTCAGCCTACAACCGGAAGCCATCGTATTAAAAGAAGTACAAATACGTCCCGGACGTATCAATACCCGAAAAGATACGGTGAGATATGACTTGGCACAGTTTGCTTCATCTAAAGATGTGCACATAAAGGATGTATTGAAGAAACTTCCGGGCGTGGATGTAGATGAAAACGGACAGGTTAAGTATAAAGGGAAAGCCATCGACCACTACTTTGTGGAAGGAATGGACGTGACAGGCGGACGTTATAACCAAATCAACAACAACCTGAGTGCCAAAGCCGTAAAGAGTGCGGAAATCATGGAGAACTATCAGTCAGTAAAGGCCTTGAAAGGAAAAATCAATTCCGATGAGGTGGCATTGAACCTGAAACTGGATCCGAAAGCACGCGATCAATGGATAGCAAACGGTACTCTGGGAACCGGATGGAGTGACAACAACAAAATCCTGTGGGAAGGCAGACTGAATGCCCTTCAACTGGGTAAAGGAAAACAGAGTGTCTATAATTACAAGACAAATAACAATGGCAAGGACCTCAGCAACGAGCAAACCAAACTGACCGGAAATGGCCAGCAACAAGTTCCGCTTTCCGGTTTTCTCTCCCAGCCGGGCATCAGCGCACCATTAGACAAGAATCGCTTATTATTCAATGAAACCCACACCCTGAACGGCAACCGTATGTACAAATGGAATGATGACCGCAGCTTACGCCTGCAAGCCGGATATACTCATGAGCTAATCCGACAGCAACGGGGAAATACCCAAATCTATTATCAACCGACAGATACCATACAAATAGACGAAACCTACCATTATCGTCTGAGAAGTGACATCGCTAATCTGGAACTGCGTTATGAAGATAACAGCAGCCGGAATTATATATCCAACCGCTTCACCGTAGACGGAGAAATAAATCGCGGATGTTCGGAGGAACTGGGACAAACTCTGCAAACGTCACAGCTAAGTGCCGGAAACTACTTCAATCTTATCCGAAACCGGGAAAGCGGAACCTGGGAATTTCGTTCGACGACACAGTATGCTTACCAGCCTGCATCCTTACTACTCGAAGAAGGAAAAAGTAAATTCAACCAGCACAACTTCTACACAGATAACAGTGCCGCATATCTACGAAAGTATGATGGATTTACCCAACAATATAAGGCAGGAATACAAGGAGAACGGGCTACCCTGAAATATACTCCGACAAGACAGCCCAATGATTTCAATGCTTCGCATCTGTCATTGTATATTACCCCCTACCTCCAGCTGGAACGTGGAAAATGGCTGGCTACACTTTCGCTTCCTCTGAAAGCAGATCGGTATTTCTCACAACAGCGTTCGTTCCTGTTCTTCAATCCGTCCATGTATTTGCGCTATAAACTGGATTATCATTGGACGTTCTCCCTTTATGGCAGTCTGAAACGCTCGGCAGAAGACTTCTCCGACTTGTATCCGGGACTCTACCAAACTGATTACCGCACCTGGCGAGACGGCAACGGACTTTTCCCTACCAGCCTCACGCAAACCTACAATCTCTACGGAGAGTACAAAAACACTGTACAGGAATTTTTCATCACTGCCGCACTAACCTACAGCCGCAGCAACCGGAATACTCTTTTCGAACAGAGTGTTTCCGAAAATGCCATTGTCTACACTCGTCGTGAACTACCGAACCATAACGATAGCTGGAATCTCAGCAGTACTTTCTCCAAAGGTATATACGACTGGAATTTGAAAACCTCACTCACCCTACTACTCAGTCGCAGCAATGGCGAACAGCTTACCCGCCTGGCTGACAGCGAGGGTAACCGGCAAAGTCTTCTGCAGACCTATCGTTATGATTATCTGAAAGCAGAGCCTAAAATAATCTGGTCGCCCGCAGATGTTTTTGAAGCGGAATATCATGCCACATTAGGCTATGGCGGCAGTAAGATAGGAAGTGATACCCGTCTCACCCCGTTACTGGACTTCGTACAACGGCTACATCTCACATTCAGTATCGGGCAGGTAGACCTACGGCTATCCGGCGAGCATTACCGGAATGACTTAGGAGGGGACGCACATCTCAACACCGTGTTCGCAGATGCATCCCTTATCTATAAAAGAAAAAAATGGAGATTGGAAGCAAGCCTCAACAACCTGTTCAACAAAAAAGAGTATGCTTACACAACATATTCCACCACGCAAAGCTACACTTCACGACTAAATATACGTCCGAGGGAAGCAATGGTGACGATAAATCATCAGTTCTGAGCCTGCAATATCATCACCGTGGAATATATCAATATCCCAACTATCGTCAATCCGCCCACCAATATGGGAGCATAAATATGGGGGACTTTCTTCATGGTCTTATACCCGCTGACTTTCAGGAAAAGGCGATATACAATGTATGCGGCAATCAATCCAACCAATGTTCCCGCGATGAGATCGCCCGGATAATGCACTCCCAAGTAGACACGTGAATAGCAGGTCAGCAACGCCCATCCCATCATAAACACAGTGAGCCATCGTTTACGGAAAAGAAACCAGACAAAGAATGCCAGGCCAAAAGTATTGGCAGCATGACAGGAGGGGAATCCATAACGCCCTCCTCGATGTCCGTTTACGATATGCACCATGTCGGATATGGGATTTTCCAGATTGGCGGGACGAAGGCGTTCCACATACGGGCGTATCAATGTTGCCCCCGTCTGGTCGGCAATGGTAATTACGAGTGCCAGACCGACCATGCAGAACAAAGTCACTTTCCAATGGAAGTTGCGCAGCATCACATACCAAATGGCAGCATACATCGGCACCCAGACCCACTTACCGCTGTAGGCACTCATAAAGTAATCGAAAAAGGTGTTGTGCATCCCATTGATGAAAAGGAATATGTTTGTGTCTATATCTATCGCCCCTTGCAAGACATCCATAAGTGCTGTCATACTTTATACTCTTATACTTTATACTCTTATACTTTAATTATCTTCCTTTATCTTTTTGCTATATCGTCATACAATTTCTGCAGATAGGCTTTGCCCAACGGCAAGTTCTTTCCCTTTGCCGTGCCCTCATCCACTACCACAGCACCTGCCTGGCAATTGAATATCACCTGGTTGTCTGCTGTCACCATACCGAAAGCATCGGGTACGGTAAAGAACGCGAAATGAGGGGAAGCGGGATTAAGCATATCTTTACTGAAAACAAACTCTTCATGGGGTAGCGCCAATTGGGCCAGCAATGTGGCTGCAATGTCATGTTGCGAGCCATAGACGTCAATGCGCCTCGGCTCTCGGACGGCACCGCCCACCATCAACAGAGGTATCCGGTAGCGTTCTACCGACAAATTGTCGATATGTTCGGGATAAGCTCCCAAGTGGTCTGGAACAAACACAATCACCGTATTCTTCCACTGGGGGAGCTCACGAAACTGTCTTACAAAATCACCTGCACAACTATCCGTATAGGCAAAGGCGTTCAGCCGGTCATTCTCCAGACGACGGAAAGGTACTTCAAAAGGCTCGTGGCTGCTGGAGGTCTGCAAGACACGGAAATGAGGAGTTTTCTCTTCTGCAGTTCCTTCGGCAGCTTCGGTTTTCAAGTCTTCCAGCAGACGGTTGAATACGAGATGGTCGTGCGCCCCCCACTTACTTAAACGTTCCGTTACGGGAAAGTCCTGGTCGGAAACAATGTCTTCAAAGCCCGATGACATCAGGTAGGAACGCATATTGGTAAAGTCGGCATCACCGCCATAATAATACTTGGTACCATAACCCGCCTTCCGCAAGCTGCCTGCAATGGCAGGAATGGACTGCGTTTTACGGGGATACTTCATAATACTCGTAGTGGGCTGGGCAGGATAGCCACTCAAGATAGCCACCAGTCCACGGTCCGTACGAAAACTGTTGGCGTAGAAGTTCGTAAAGAGCACCCCTTCCTTACTCAAGCTATCCAGATGGATGGCAATATTCGGCTCACCTCCCAAAGCTGTCATCAACCTGGAGGAAAAACTCTCAAGAATCACAAAGAGTACATCGGGACGCTGAGTATTGAATAAAGTATGCAGCGAATCGGCAGATTGCTGCACAGAATCCGTCTCTTCCGTTTGACCACCGGCAACTGCGGGTTCAAGCATGTCTTTAAAAAGCCGGTCGGCCTCCGCAGCTTCCATAAAACGGTACTGCTTGCTAAAGTCCTTCTGCTTGGCAAGAGATTCCATCAGACTGAATGCAGGGTTGATAGCTGCATGATTCAGACGCTGCTCGGCACTGAAATAGACTTTCCCCACATTCATGGTAGATACTGTAAAGCCTCCACGGATAGGAATAAACAGCAGCCCCGTCATCAGCAACAATATACCTGACACCTTCAGGCGACGATAAGGCAGTTTCATCTGCAGCAACAGTTTCTTCTGCAACAAGATGCTGTAGAAAACAACATACAGCACGGCAGCATAAACAGCCATTGCAACAATTCCCCCCAGCACCATCCAGATACTGACGCTGGCCACTGCATCTTTAGGAGAAGAAAAGAAATAGAACAACGGTGTGGCATCCAAACGAAATCCCCAATACTCGTATAATCCTAAATCTACAGTAAAAATAATGGATAGAAGAACAGAAATGAAGAGGAAGTAGCCACACCAGATGCGATGAAGGGATTTGGAAAGTGTCCATACCGAAGCAATGAAAAGGAAACCGGGAATAGCTGTCAGATAACCAGCCAGAGATAGGTCTAAAGGTAACCCATGCCACATGACACTGAACCAGTCCGCACACGAGGCATCCGGGTACAGCGATTCGTAAAACAGCATAAATAGTGGTTTCTGCAACACAAAAATGCAGACAAACAAGCAGTATGTCTTAATAAATCCTATGAGCCTATCTTTCATCGGTGCCTTATTGTATATCTAAATATAAGGCGCAAAAATAAATCTTTTTATTCGATTTCTCACCAATATTAGTCAATAATTACATTGAAAGATAGGCTTATAGGATATTTTAAGTTTATCCGTTCACGCGTTTGTAATCTTCAAGGAACTTCTTCAGACCGGAATCGGTCAACGGATGATTGAGCAAGCCCTTGATGGCTGAAAGCGGACAAGTAGCCACATCAGCACCCACCTCTATACACTGCATGATATGTGCCGTATGACGGATAGAGGCGGCAAGTACCTGGGTGGTATATCCATAATAACGGTACATCTCTACAATCTTGGCAACCAATGCAATGCCATCCTCACAAATGTCATCGAGACGCCCTACAAACGGGGAAACATACGTTGCACCTGCTTTGGCTGCCAGCAATGCCTGACCGACAGAAAATACCAGAGTACAATTTGTACGGATACCTTTGCCCGAGAAGTATTTAACGGCCTTAATACCTTCTGCAATGCAAGGCACTTTCACTACGATATGCGGATTCAAGGCTGCCAATTCTTCACCCTCTTTAATCATACCTTCATAGTCGGTGGCTATCACCTCGGCACTTACATCGCCTTGCACAATATTACAGATGTCCACATAGTGCTTACGCTGGTTCTCCACTCCTTTGATACCTTCTTTTGCCATAAGCGAAGGATTAGTGGTAACTCCGTCGAGTACGCCCAAGTCATAGGCCTCCCGAATCTGTTCCAAATTTGCCGTATCAATAAAAAACTTCATGATATAAATGTTTAGATGGTTGATATTACAAATATACGAATTTACACCATAAATGGTTCCCGCCAGTCCTTTATTATCTTTCCCTGACGCAATATTATCCGGTCAGCGGTTTCGCTTCAAGAATAAACGGTTTGTAATTGTTTGCGGCAATTCATTCTCATAGTGGGTTACCATAATCATCGTTTTATCCCGACGATGGCAGAATGCCTCTATAATCTTCTTGACCCGACAGCGGTTGTATGTATCGAGTCCATGAAGCGGTTCATCCAATATCAGCAGTTCCGGGTCCTTGACAAAAGCACGAGCCAATAATGCCAGACGCTGTTCTCCACTGGAGAGTTGCAGAAAAGGCTTGTCTTTCAAGGCTGCAATACCGAAAATATCCATCCACCACTCGCATACCGACATCTGTTCGGTATGAGGACGCTTATACAATCCGATGCTGTCGTGCAGACCGGAAGCGACAATCTCTATAGCAGGCAGATTCTTCAGATAAGCACGATGCATTTCCGGACTGACATAACCGATGTGTTTCTTGATTTCCCAAATACTCTCCCCCGTTCCGCGCTTCCGTCCGAAAAGACTGATATCGCAGGCGTATGACTGCGGATTATCCGCACAAACCAAACTAAGCAAGGTAGACTTGCCGGCACCGTTCTCGCCACTCAGCGCCCACTTCTCACCACGCATCACTGCCCAATCCAGCTCCTTCAGAATTGTACGGTCATCGTAACGGATGCTAACCCCGTTCAATTTCACCACTTCGTCCGAAGTGAAATTCGCATGTTCGTAGGGCAAATCGAGAATACGCCGCTGCAATTCCTCCAACGATCCGGCCTCTTCTTGAATACGCATCTGATTGCCCACACGGAATGCCTGCACATACTCCTCACGTTCCATCTTCTCGCCCACCTTCATGTCCTCTACCGGCACAACGTGTGTAACAAATGAAGGTATGTCATCCAACATAGAAAGCACAAGAACAATTTGCAACTTGCCTAACCGAGTAAGCCGCTCCAGCAAATTAAAAAGCAGTTCACGGGTAGGCGCATCCAGCCCTATGAAAGGATTGTCCATGATAAGAATTCGGGGAGCAGTCAGCAAAGCTTTAGTCAACTGAAACTTGCGCAGCTCCCCACTGCTGAGAAGAATGATTTTCTTGTCAAGCATCGGCTCTATGCTGAAAAGTTCAAATAGCTGCCGCCTCAAGGCATCGTCTTTTACCTCTCCCAGCACTTCGCGTACTAGCGGAGCATCCTCCTGGTCGTGGGCATTCCAACGCTGTTGATAGTAATAATTGGCATCGGCAGAACCGTAAGTATCACGGAAGGCAATGTATTTGATATTGTCATAGGCAGTTTTCGTGAGGGAGGGAGAGAAATCATAGGTAAGCTCACCATCACGCAAAGGATACTTTCCCATCAGCATATCCACCAGGAGGCTCTTTCCGGCTCCGTTCGGTCCTACAATGGCAATGTGTTCTCCTGCCAGAAAATCAAGGGTGACAGGCTCTGTCAAACGAACAAGCGGGTTGCGTACTACGCCCCCCGCTATGTGTATTGTATGTTGCTGCATCATCCAATCATCATTTATACATAATCAGTGCCGATTGGGCCGGAACAACAACTTCGGGGCCGTACAGTGTGCCCAAACCTTGTTCATTGATAAAGCCATCCTTGCAGACCACTGTATATTTACCTTCGGGTACGGTAAGTTTGGCAGGCTCCTTACGGGCATTCAAGACTACTATAATATCTCCCCATGCATCACCGTTGGCATTTTCTTTCAGACGGTAAACCACCACATTGCTGCCGTCAACCGGTAGAAATTCCAAATGCTTACGCACCAAATCCGCATCACCCATACGGAAAGCCGGATGCTTTTTACGAAGCTGTATCAAACCTTTATAATAAGCAAATACATCTGTATGCTCCGCCTTTCGTCTCCAATCAATCGCATTGATGGAATCGGGACTCTCAAAACTATTGTGTACTCCCTTCTTGTCACGCATCACTTCCTCACCGGCATAAATAAACGGTACACCTTGGGAAGTGAATACGGCTGTTTGCGCCAGTTTGTCAAGCTTTGCCAATTCTACGGGAGTAATACCCGGGATACTTGCTTTCAGCCTATCCACCAAGCACATATCATCATGGCAGGAAACATAGCTGATCATCTGTGTAGGTTGTTCCGCCCACGGAGCCTTACTATAATTCACAGAGTCATTATTTACTTGCGGATGCCTGATGGCTCCTACAATACCAAACTTTATACTCTCCTCTCCTCCCGGCAATCCGGCAAGGAAAGCACCTTGATGATTGTCATTGAACGGACCGCGCAAAGCATCACGCATTTCGTCAGAGAAAGCAGCAACACCCGGCATCTTATAAGTATTGGCTTTCATTGCCAGAGAATCTTCCGCCATCTGTGGAGCCGATGCCGCCCATCCTTCACCATATATAAATATAGTCGGATCTACAGACGTTGCCGCCTTACGGATTTCGTTCATTGTCTCGATGTCATGAATACCCATCAGGTCAAAACGGAATCCGTCAATGTGATATTCATTAATCCAATGTAATACAGACTCTATCATGTATTTACGCATCATCGGACGGTTGCTGGCAGTTTCATTGCCACAAGCCGAACCGTCTGCATACGTTCCGTCCGGTCGCTGACGGTAAAAGTATCCCGGCACTGTACGTTCAAAATTACTGTCGGATGTATTGAAAGTATGGTTATACACCACATCCAGAACAACACGGATACCTACTTTGTGCAAAGCCTGCACCATCTGCTTGAATTCCCGGATACGAACATCCGGTTTGTAGGGGTCGGTAGAATAAGAGCCGTCAGGCACATTGTAGTTCTGCGGATCATATCCCCAATTATACTTGTTCTCGTCCAGCCTTGTCTCATCAACGGAGGCATAGTCATAAGACGGAAGGAGATGTACATGTGTCACTCCCAATTCTTTCAGATGGTCAATGCCGGTTGCCAGCTTGTCGGGACTTACCGTTCCTTGTTCTGTCAATGCCAGGAACTTTCCTTTATGCTCAATACCCGACGACGGATCAATGGACATATCACGATGGTGCATTTCATAAAGAATCACATCGGCAGGAGAGGCCAATGCCGGACGTTTATCATCTGCCCATCCTTCGGGGTCCGTGGATTTCATGTCGATGATGGCGGCACGCTTTCCATTCACCCCTACAGCTTTGGCATTGATACCCGGAGTGTCCCCCAACCACTTATCATTGATTTTCACATTGAATGTGTAGAATTTACCTATCAAGTCCTTTTCAACTTTAGTTTTCCAAGTTCCTTCTTCAGAGGATTCCATTGAAATAGTTTCATAGGCATGCCCTCCGTCTCCTGCTTCGAACAACATCAGGCGAACTTCATCCGCCGTAGGTGCCCACAATGTGAATTGCGTGGCAGCAGGTGTATATTCCATCTCTGTCAGACTACCCGAACGGACAGGGTAAAGTTCGTACGAAGCATACTCCGTCTTCGCGGGAGTGCAGCTTACAACCGTCGTTGCAGCCACTCCAATGATAGCAAGTTCATTCAATTTCATGATATTATTTTTAGATTCTACATTTCAATTCTTATCACTTCTTCACCTTATCCGGATTTTTGGCAATAAAGTCTTTCCAGCCATGATAGCCTTTCTCCACCGTGGGACGCCCCATCTGCAGAAAGTGACAATAGGCAGCAGCAAGCCCGTCCGTTGCATCCATAAAAGTAGGCATATCCTCTTTAGGAAAATGCAGCATACGCTGCAACATGTCCGCCACCTGTTCCTTGGATGCCTGTCCGTTTCCGGTGATGGCCATCTTTATTTTTAAAGGAGCATATTCCGTAATGGGAATATCCCTACTCAAAGCAGCTGCCATTGCTACGCCTTGCGCACGCCCCAACTTCAACATGGACTGTACATTCTTTCCGAAGAAAGGGGCCTCAATAGCGAGCTCGTCAGGCAAATAACTCTCTATGATACTCAGTACCCGTTCATGAATATGGCGTAACTTCAGATAGTGGTCTCCAAATTTGCGGAGGTCGATAATTCCCATGGCTATCATTTCCGGCTTGACACCTGCCACACGCAATACTCCATACCCCATAATGGTGGTACCAGGGTCTATACCCAATATTATTTTCTCTTTGACCGGTTGTATCACACTATTACCTCCATCAATGTAGGAAAGCCAATCACTTTATCTTTAAAGATATTCAGTAATTCCTCGTTCAGTTTCACTCCTTGCTCTTGATGCCAACGATGCAGTTTGGCAGAGTTTTCCACCTCAAACTGAACAGAATAGCAGATGCTTCCTTCCTCAATATGACTCAAGATACGGGCTATACGTGGAGCATACAATGTTCCGTTCTTTTCTACCTCGGGAAGATAGTGTTCCTGCATCCATATCAGGAAGTTTTTGTCTTCTCCTTCCTCTACATGATAAGTGGTATTATATATCAGCATAACTTATTTTTTCAAATTCTTTCGCAAACATAGCAATTATTTCAGAATAATGCATTATATTTGCACCATCAAAAACGAAAGCAAGCCTGCAAACGTTGGCAACGGGGCGTTAGCTCATCTGGCTAGAGCGCGACACTGGCAGTGTCGAGGTGATGAGTTCGAGTCTCATACGCTCCACGAGTAAGACATACAGCAATAGTTGTGTGTCTTATTTTATGCCTATATGCCTAGAACACCCTATTATGGCACATTCTGAAACATCAAATAATGATTCTATTAAGAAAGCTGAAACAATGATTTCAAACAATGAAATCAAACAATGTTTTGTCCAAAAGATACCCCCCTACCATAACCTAGTAAAACCTAAAGAGACAAAATCAATAATGTTTTACTTCATAGTAAAAATCAAAAACGAACAAGTGCGTACATCTACAAGATGTAAGGTACCCCAATCAATGGGAGAAGAATAAAGCCAAAGTAAGTAAACTGCTTCCTAAACTAGAATCAAATAATAATATGATCCTTAATAACCAAATCAAAATATCATTGATGTAAGTTTTATCTGTGCCATAACAACAGATTTGCTACATTAGCGAATTTTTATTCTTGTCGGGACGGGTGGTCCCGACAAGAGCGCTGGCCGTTCCCCGACCGATGAATTTAAAAGCGTAAAACAATCCGCGATATATTTTGATTGTTCACAGCTTATTGAATAAGAGTTTTCTTGTTTCTATGTTTTATGAATTTAAAAATGAATTGTACTTTCTGCTTTTTTATTGGGATATACACGAATAGTTCTCAAAGGGGTGCAACCATCTATGGCTGTGAACTGGTATGCCCCGTTTCGTACTTTCATTACATCCAGCTGAGCCCTCTCTCCTAGAATTTCTTTACTGTATCGTGTACAGGCTGACTTTTTACGTCGTTTCACAACAGTCTTGACTTGATGCTTTTTTAACACATACCACACCGTCATGGCTGAGAGCTTTATTCTCTTCCTAAGCAGATAGTTGGCAATCCGTTGCGCTCCCCCATCTTCTCATCTCACGCAGATTAAGGATAGTGGTTTCAATTTCAGGTGTTATCTTCACATTGGCAAGTCTTGATGGACGTTTAGACTTATCGGACAAATCCGACTTGCCTTGTTCTTTCTCACGATTTATCCAAGGGTATAACGTGAAACAGAAATCCCTCGCCGAAGGGCAGTCTTTGTCATAGAACCCGTTTAACCATATAGCTCAAGCCATTTTTGGCGCATCCGTATTTTCCGTATATCTTCTTTCATGCTACGAAGATACGGATTAAGATTTGCCTACGAAAAGAAAAAGTGTAGCGTATCTATTGATACTTTACAAATTAATCATGCTAAAAAGTATGCTTTTAAAAAATGAGTATGCCGATGATGGAATGTTTCATCGGCATACTTAAACCCACAATCTTTTACCAAATATGCAATTTGACAATCTCTGGCATTTTCGAATAGATTCTTTGAAGAAAAACTATCCGATTATTCCTACAGATCAGTATCTCACATCGCGCACACAGAACACACCGGCTCTGCCGTATTTTTTCCGTTCTTCCTTGTCTTCCTCCACCATGCCTCTCTCATCTGAATAGTAGCGCATCATATGCATTTCTACCCGGCGAATTTTCAGCAACTCCCCTTCCGAATCGGTCTTCCAATAGTTCAGTATGTAGCCGGTAGGCGTATATTCGTGTCTACCGGGATAATAGCGGCTGTAAGAATACGCCGTACGGCAATGGAACACGGCGCAAAGCCGGTGCTTAAAGTTATGATTCCTTTTATCACTTAAATCGCATGTCAGACTGAGTGGGTTGTACCAGCCGTAAGCATCACCTACGGCATCCTCGTCTCCCGGCTTCACCATGGGCGAGAAAGGCAGGTTGTCCTCATCCTGGAAGAAGTTGAATGCCAGCTGAATCAATGTCAGTTCGCGTTCATTGGGCAAGCGCCACGCTCCGGCGGGGGTCACTCCGTCTCCTGCTTCGTGATAGTCTTGGGCTATGGTAAACTTATCTCGTTTGACATTGTCTATCTCAATAAGTTTCAATGTCGTACCTGTCCATGTTACCTTACTGGGAGTATCTTTATCAAATCTCAGGTGACTCGGGTCAGTGCACTCAAATTCCGCAATCGTATCCATCAGCATGGGTTCTTGTGCCAGCTGGAATTTCTTGTACAGACGGTTCTGCGTATCGCGTTCGTTATGGGGCTGAAGCTCCCGGTAACTGAACGAGCGCATGGCTTCGTCCGCCAAAAAGACTTCCAGCGTACGGCTTGCTTCATCGTATTTGTAATAAGGAGACGAAACTTCCCTGTCCATCCTGCCACTCACGACTCCGCTTCCCAAGCTCCTCACACTAATCATGTGTCTCAGATACGTATGACTTATGTATCCTCCCAGTTCCGACCATATTGTGGAATAAGAACCGTGTGTACTGGCCGTATATCCCTGTACGGGATTGTCGGTTATCTCTTTCCCTTCCGCTCCTATATATATATCGAAAGACGCTTTCCACAAGGCGGCTTCTTTTGCCATGGCAGGCTCTCCCAGCCACATACCCACCAATTGCCCTATGGCAGGTACATACCAGCGCAGTTCTTCCTCGTCCAGATAGCCGTTGCCGTTCAAATCACGGTTACGTATCAGCATGATAACCGGATCGTCGGCCTGTCCGCTAATCGGTCGGGATTCCTTCAGACTTCCATCTTTCCTCAGTATAAAACCGGATAGGAAAGGTGATGTTTTAAGCCCCCATTCCATACCATGTATATTACAATTTCCAACCTGACCATCCAGCTTTTGCCAAGTATTCTTTCTGCCGTCCCAAACTTCCCTCTGGTCCGATTCTGGCTCATACAGGATGGCCGTCTGCTCTTCCACCGACTCCAAGCCGAATTTATTGAGAGTCTCATCGTTCATATCATAGAAGCAGGCAATGGAACGTTGTTTCAGCGTATAAACCGACTGCGACACCGCGCTCTTACCATCTTGGCTGAACTTGAGGTCCGTAGCAAGCGAGAAGATACGGTCCTTGCAGTTGATAAAATCTTTCAGATGCACCGATGCCGTAATACGCGGGTCGGGATGTTTCTCATAAAAGTTCTCATCCACAAAGCAGGTGTAGTACGCCGAATCCTCCTTGCTTGCATAAAACTCATCGAGCGCATCGAACACACTTTTCACCTTGTCAGGATGATAGTATTCCAGGAGATAGGGGCTTTCTTTATCCGGTTTTGTTCCATTATAGAAATAGTTATCCGGTGTCTTCTCTCTCGCAAACTCCAGCCACGCCAGATAGCCTTGTGCCACATCTTTGGTAATACCGAAACTGCTCACGGATACACATTTGCCTTCCGCACCTCCGTCGGGGGTACCTTTAGGATAATACATCACCCCCATGACCCCGAAAGGTGTGTCGGTATACAGATAGACACCATTCTCAATGTCTTTCCGCATGAATTTCATCTCCACCTGGTCAAAATGGGCATCGATATGTGCGAAAGCCTCATGCTTGAACACCACTCCTTCCGCTCCCGGAGTCTTTTCGTTCTCATCTTCCACTTCCACCACTATATCATCCACTCCGTTGATGGTTACATTATACGTATAGTGATGGTCGCGCTCCACGCTGAAGTGATTGAGGTCTTTCCCGAAATTACCCAAATGGATATAATAACGGACATCGGCAGCAACCGTCTTGTCTGCATTTTCAAACCATCCGGTCAGTTCAATATAAGTAGAAGCTTTCGGAGCAAACTCAAACTTGTAGTGCCCTTTGTGATTATCGGCATTATCAGCATGAAAATCATCGGGAGCGGTCTCTTCCGTATTTTTATTGTCGGCAGTCTTCACCACCTTATCCCGCTGCCTGTATTCGGTAATCTCCACGCCGGATCTTACCTTGCGTATGTTCTCCGGCAGGTATATAGTAAAAGTGAGAGAATCCAGTAAACCGAAATTCACCGGCTTGGCATCTTCCACCAGGATACGGTCCCGCTCTTCTTCCGTCCACGCCTGTGCGGTGGGCGACACATAATGAGGTATATGGCGAACCGTGTAATCTCGCGCCGTAAACTTCACTCCTTTACCTTCCCTGATATTCATTGTAATCTTGCTCATCAGGCGTTTCAGCACAAACGAGTTGTCTTCATCGTGTTTACCGTCCGGCAACAGTATATGAGTTTTTCCCTCTTCATCCGTATAACTGATTTGTCCCTGTTCGTTCACATGACATAATCCTGTATTGTTGTTCACCATACCCGTAAGCGGCAGATAACCGTCTACGCTGTGTATATTTCCGTTCCACTTCGGGGTTGCTTTTTCAAAAAACTCCGCCTGAGTGCCCAGCGCATCCCCACCCGATACTCCCGGAAAGAAATTAAGGAACGAACTTTGCGCATTGCCCAACAGATAGATGTATACATCACCCACCGGAACATAGAACTTGATTTCACCGCATGTAGGGTCGTCATTATCGGCGATCCATCCGCCGGTAGCACCTTCCAGCGGCTTATTGGACGGATTGGAGAACAGATGATAGGCCAACAACTCATTTTCTTCCGGATTGTCGCTCTTCGCTTCATATACAAAAGCCATCACGCCCGAAAGCTGGGAGTCATAATCAATCTCTCCACCTGCCGCACGGGTTGTAATCGTGGTAGTGATGCCACGTCCCACACCGAACGGAAGCCTCACCTCCACCCGCTTGTCACGGTCTACTCCCTGCAAGTCGTTTCCTTCGATGAACTCATCGGTGCAAGATGCAAGCGACAGGAGCGCCAACAGTCCCGCCACTAGAATATGATTCACTGTTTTTTTCATCATGCTGTATATTTTTGTCTGTTATTCGTCTGCCTAATTAAATTCCACATCTCCGCCTCCGGTTTCCCACGGAACAATCATCCAATGTGCTGTCATAGCCACGTGTCCGTGCATGGAAATAACGGAAAACAGCCGCAGGTTCATGTTGGCTTCCACTTCGGGCAAAGCTACATATTGCATATCAGCCTCATGTCCTTCCGTACCGTCACTTCCCACTTTATGTTCATGCGACAGTATTTTCAGATAATATCCCCTTGAACTCTCAGCTGGCGGATTCTCAGGATAACGGTCTGCAATTTCATTGGAGTTGGCAAACAGATAAATCGGTTTGGCTGGCATCCACTGAAAGTTTTTCGTGTCTGTATTCCCGGCATGTGCCAAAGCCTTAATCTCGTTGATATGGGTCTTCTCCTGCAAGTTCTTTTCATACTCCTCATATTCCGGTGTCCCTTCTTGCGGAGCGATTTCCGGTTCCTCCGGCCATCCCGCACTCAGAATTACCTTGCCGTTCTTCTGATTCTTCGAGTCGGAATTTTCACCGGCTCCCTCCAGAAAATTGAAATCTCCCGTATATTCGTACTTTTCTTTCGGAAACAGATACCCGTATTCCGGCATATTGTAGAGATACAACCCGCGCCCCATATAGAACTGCCCCTCTCCGGCGTCTGCCACATCCGCCTTGGCAAAGTAAAGCTGTAGCTTCGCTATGCTGCGTTTCAGTTCCAGGTTTATCTCCTGATTATCGTGCGTAACTGTTCCACGATACTTACAGGTCATTGGCACAATGGCAGAGCGGTATTTTTTTCCCGTTTCATCCTTGTCTGTTTCCGTTCCGCCCGACACATATTCCGCTTCCGGCAGCCGGCTGAAAGTCAAAGACTCCAGTCTGTCCGGCACTACTTCCAAGCCTTCGACCGGATGTACTCCCCCGACAGTCTCACCGGGCAGTACAAAAATGTCTCCCTTGTTTTCGCAAAGCAGTTCTCCGGCCTCCTGCTCGTTGGCCACTGCATAAAACCAGACTTCTCCCTTCGGCAATTTCCATTTAAAAGTATGAGCCGGCACATCCTCCCCGCCATAATAATACCCCACCGGGCTGCCATTCTGGAAAGCATACACCCTGAGCGTCTTCACCTGCGAGTCGAAATCATCCGTTTCTGCCGCCCTTGTATCGATTGAAAATTTCACCTTCACCGGTTCTCCCTTTCCGGGAAACATCCCTTCCTGCCCGTCCGGTGCACAAGCCGTCATTATCCCCGCCGTTGCGGAAAACATACATATATATGAGTATTTCAGGATTTTCATATCTTCTCCTTCCTGTTTATGAGATTACCAATCTGCCGAAATATCCTTGCTGTCCCAATCGCCCACGTTCACTTTGACAGTAATGTCGGCATCGGCAGCAGGCAGCGTTATTTTATAATGGTAAGTGTTCGACTTTATCCATTCCGTTGTCAGGGCCGCATCCAGGTATACCATCGCTTCTTTTGCCTCCGACAGCGGTTTGCCGGCATAGGCATACTTAAAGGTTACCGCCACATCCTCCGTCACCGGCTGCGGCAACAGCAATACGCCATCCAGCACGGTAGCGCTGCTTCCGGCTTCTATCCGCACGCTCCCGCTGCGTACGAAAGGAGTTTTCTCTTCCGTACATTTCACCCGGTTTTGCCATGTCGAGTTTTCCGGCGTCCACAGCAAGTCACCTTTATAGTCCACACCGAAAAGTCTGATGTCCGACACTTCCGCCTGCTTCTCTCCGGTACGGACAGTTAATTTCACCTGTGCCAGTTCATGTTTGAATGCCAGAAGCACGGGCGCCATCGTTCCGCCACCCTCATAAGTCACGTCTGTCTCTGTTGCCGTCATCAAATCCACGGCATCCTTCCCCATTCCGGAAGAATCAAAACCCGTAACCCTGAGTTCGCCCTTGTCGTTGCAGGAAACTTCGGTAGCGACACCAATCTCTTTCATTTCTTCCGGATGCACCGCATAAAAGTCATAAGGCCTGCCTACAGCCCAGAAACGTTTCTCGCCATAGTTTCCCGACGGAGTAACCGAAGCGGCATCGAAAAACAGTTTCGGCCCGTCGCTTTCCCGTACCCATCCCCACAGTGTGAAATTATCCATGCCCTCCTTGTCACTTTCCACCACGGCGCGGGTGGCAACTTGTGTGCCAAAGGCAATCGGCACCTGTTGTTCCGGATTGTTTTCTCCCGTCATGCTATCGGAACAGCCGGCAGCGACCAGCATGGCCGTAACAAGAAGAAAATCCTTTTTAAAATTAAGTCGCATAGGCATTTATTTTTTATTTGAATAAGTAGTGACCGGGAGGGGAACATTCACCCCCGCCCGGTCTGTTATATTTCCGCAACCCGACGGGTGGAAAAGACAGGTTTGCGGTGGTTCAGTTTATTTTCCGGGGTTTGAATCAGGAACGCTTACATCGAGGTCCTGAGGATATTCAACAAAGTTATCCACAGTTACGTCGAATGTGATAGGAACCAATACTGGTTCCGGATCCGGATTTTCAGGATCGGGGTTTTCAGGGTTAAAGCCACCGCCTTCACCAAAGATAAGGGTATAAACATAACGCTTGCCTTGTTTCCAGACTTGTTCGGTTTTTCCGCTTATGTCCTTGGGTTCTCCTACCAGAGAGACACCCACCCATGCGGTTTCCTCTTGTGAGTCCTTGTCTGGCCACAATTGTACATCAGATGCCGTATCTACCAGCTTGCATTTAACAAGCACACGTGCTGTCCCCGTGATTTTGTACTCCGGATTTTCATCTGTTCCACCGGTCTTCGTAATCCAGGGATTCAATGTCTGCGGCAAAAGGAGCAGTCCCTTATAGCCATTGCCTGTTTTAACAGTCAAGTCCCGCACAGATGCATCTTTGGAACCTGTAAAGCCTGGTTCCATAATCGGAGTAATCTCAGCGGCATAGCTGTTCTGCTTTGCGTTCTCTTTGTTATATGCGATATCCCATGTTCCCCATGACTTGTCAGTTTCCGTATCCTTTTCAGTTCCCTGCCATTGGGTAGTAGTGCTCAAAGTCGGCCAGGAGAATGTACCCTGTTTCTCTATTCCCTCCACTTTCACTGCGTCTACGAACACTGTCAGGTTGGAACTGGTGTTCTTGATTCTGAATACAATCTGTGACAGGGCATGGCGGAAGTTGACCGTAACCGGTTGTTTGCCCTCATGTTCGGCTTTCTTTTCAGCCAGGTTCAAGGCATAAAGCAGGTCCTCATCGCCGGGTACCTCATAGCCGGTAATTTTCTTGTCGCCATTTACTGTAATGTCAACATTACCATTCTTCGTATCCGTCGGACTATACGAATAGAAGTCCACATCTGTTTCCGGCCAGAATTTGGTATCGCCATACGACCATACGTTCCCTTGTCTCCGGACATCGTGATTCATGTATTCTGCTTCTTGGGTAAAGGCAAATACATGGAATTTGTCTATGCTGTTGGTTGTGGTGGCTTCGCTTCCCGTACGGATTGCCTTTCCTGCTATCGCACTCAAACTGATGCCTTCACCCTGGTTCATTTCTATTGTTTCATCATTGGTACATGCCGTTACCAATGCCATGGCCAATAGTGCCATTAGAATTGATTTCGTCTGCATAACATTAAAAGATATAAAAAACTACATAATGATATCGTTTTCGACTTCCACCCAATCATCAACCTCCACATCAAATCCCCCCTCGTCCGGAAGCGGTTCCGGAAAGTCCGCATTATCAATGATGATGTGCACATGCTTCCTGTCCGGTGCTTTATGTACTTGGTCAGTCACATCAAAGGTTGTATAGAATTTCTCCTTATTGGAATACCATACATAAAACATCATTTTGTGCGGACGGGCATTCTCTTCATGATGACCGAACGTATAAAACTTACCGGTCATTTTCGAACTCTCGGGGTGGAGTTCTGTTTCGAAGGGGACTGTGACACACTCCCTGTCCAGTTCCTCGTTGGCAAACAGCATGGAGGGAGCCATGCTCGACAATGACCCGCAAGCCTGCGTCATATACTCCATGTTCTTGACATTACGGACCTCATAGGTGTAGGTACATATCAGTTCGGCAGGATAAAGCTTGATGACATGCTCGCTACTTTCTATCCATTCGACCTTGTCTTTGTCTGTAAAGGGAACACATTCATAACTTAGCCCTGATTCGGTGATTTCCACATTTCGGGCGTTACTTCCCCACATCATGTCAGGGCAGATGACGACACGCTCGTCTTCCGAACCTTTGGCCGGAGGCGCATAATGGGCACCGTTACCGTAAATACTCTCAAAAACGTTACCGTTCCGCGTATATCCCTCATGGGTGTCAAATCCTTCCATTCCTCTGAACAGTAAAGACTCCGTGTCATTATTGTAACAGAGTATCCGGTACCTTCCTACTTTAATCTCTACCGGTCCTCCGTCTTTCCCTGCAAAATCGAACCGAACCGGATATCCGCCTTCTTCAGGATAGAAATACACGCACATTCCCTCAGGATTGGCCTGCGGAGCGTTCTTCCAATCAAAATCCACTCTGACCGTAGCCACATGCGGATGATGGAAACAGAGTTCCTTGTGCTCGCATGAGAAAAGAATCATGGTCAGCAGTGTGTAAACAGTCATTCGTATTCCGGTTTTCATCGTCTGCCTCCTTTCCCTTTGTTGAAGTTTCCCCTGCCAATCAGCCATACCAGCGATATTTCCGCCTTAGTAGGGCCGAACCAGTGCCGCTCCTTGGTAGCCTGCCATACGTAGCAGTTGTCTATGGGGGTATATTCATAATAGGTCCCCCCCCAATACCCGACAGCGATAGTGAAGTCAATATTCAGTTTGTATGCCACCGGCAACGAGTAGCCGTATTCCACACCTGTGGAATAGTTCATTTTGTCCCAGAGTGTTCCTCCGGGTTTTCCACCCATATAGCCTTTTCCCCCTGTTTCAAAATCATAAGTAAAAATCTGCCCGTAGAGTCCCACATGATGTCCCGTAAGAGGCTTTTCCTTGGCGGCCTTACCGAACCATTTCCGAATGGCTATGTCACCGCCATAAGTTCTCCAGTACCAGTGCCGCCGGTCTGTTTTCCACCAGGCATACATCCAGTTAGCACTCATACTCCAGTCTTTGCCAAGATAAAATTCCACACCGATATTCGGTACGAGCAATGCGTCGTACAGCATATTTGTCTTTACGGCAAGATACAGCTTACGTGGCTGCGTAGGTATGTATGGGACAAGGGGGAGAGGTTCTGTCGGTTTTGGTTCGGGTATAGGAAGCTTGAAGGGAGGCATTGGCATGGGGGCAATAGGATTCCATACTTTCTCATACCATAGATATAACCGGGAGGCGCGCAACTCCGGAAAATATTTTTTATACATATACCGATAAGGTGCCCCACCATGCAGTTGCTGTATCCGTCGCAGATGGTCACCTTTTGTAAGATTGTCATTTGCCGCATCCTCTGCCAATTCATGCAATAAATGTAGCGTTTCTTTCCGGTAGGGTAGTTCCCAGTCATCACTCACCAAACGGATTAGACCGTTCCAGTCTCTCCCGAGGAACACGTTCGTTTTCAAGGAGTCGGGTAGTTCTCCATAACGTGAAAGATAATCAAACAGCACATTGGCTCGCTTTACAGATAAACGTCTGTTTAGGAGAATGCTGCCTTCCGGTGATGCTCCACCCACTACCTGGATACGTTTCAGTTGGTAAACAGAGTCCGCATAGCTTGTCCGCAGACTGTCTGCTATCCGGTCCAACGCTTCTCTGTTGTTTCTATGGGATGGTTCCAATACAGAATATCCTTGTCTGAAATAGATTTTTACCGAATCCTGTATCTCTTGTGCCTGGATATGGCCTACATAAAATATCAGGAATACAAGTAAGATTTTATTCGCTTTCATATTGATTCCATATTTGTGTACACATTACCAATACACCTCTAGGAGAAAAGCATCACTGTTTATTTTGTGGAGGGCATATACTTTGAAGTGCTTATGACATTTTACCAAAACACCTTCGCTTTTTACAAGCTGTTTTCTCATGACTTAGGCATATTTACTCCACCAATTCTCCATGGTAAATAGACCTCTCTTCATAAGAGAGGTACGTCTTTAGTTATAAAACTTGAAATAGAGTAACCATCGTAACTTTATCTTCATAAGAGAGGTACGTCTTCCGAATACATAAATAGTAATTGACTGATTACTAAAACCATTCAGGAGTGTATATTAGAGTGATTGTTTTTTATTTTACACACTATGTTGAACATTTTGGGAAACAAATCATAAGAAAGCCACAAAAAAAGTTTATTTTTTACTTTATTTTTTAGTTTTTTTGTATCTTTGCAAACGAAATATACATCTCTTATGAAGATATGTATCTTTTTGAATGGCTTTGATATTCTTTTGTCATATTCGTTAATGATTATTATATAAATCACTTTATTCATATAGACATCAAAATGAGACTATTTGCCGTGTCTACAATAGATGCATCTAAAGAGGCAAGATAAATTCGGGTGGTTTGCTCCGAATCATGTCCCAATGCTTCACTGATAACAGATAAAGAGACATTTTTACTTTGAGCAATACTGGCCCATGCATGGCAGGCAACATAAGTAGTAAGTGGAATACCCAAACCCATCTGTTTGCCAATGTGTTTCAAATTTCTGTTGATACGGTGCGCTTCATTTTGGTATTGATGCCATTCGTCCATACCATTATTTCGAATAATCGGTAGTAGGTAGGGAATATCAGAGGTGTCGTATTTATCAATGAGTTCCTGCATGGGTTTTTCCCATTTGATAAACAATTGCTGACCGGTTTTATGTCTCCGGTAAGTAAGGATCCCATTTTGCAGGTCTTTCTTTTTCAAGAATGCCATATCCACAAAGGACATTCCACGTGTATAAAAGCTGAATAAAAAGATATCCCTGGCAAAGACCAGTGATTTTTTCGTCAAATTTAAGTCGCGTATTTCCCTAACCACATCTAAGGATACAGCACGTTTCCTTGTTTTATCAATGCCAGTATATACATGCTTAAAAGGATTTTGTTGGGCAACAAAACCTTGTTCTACCGCACGATTATAGATAGCTCTGAGATTACGCATATAATAGGAACTGGTGTTCGGACAAATGCCATTCCCTTTGAGCCAGCTTTCATAAGCTATCATCTGATTGGAGTCCAGTGCATCCAACGAGACATCACCACGGTTATTCAAGTAACGTTCAAAGCTATTCAAGGCACTCTGATAGGTACCCGCTGTACGTACCTTGCCTATTTTCCTCAATTCAACCAGCAGTTCTTTTCCGTATAAAAGGAAAGTGTAATTTCCTTCAGGAACAGTGTAAAGCTCTATGATGCGTTCCACAGTGAAAGGAGCATCTTCCTGAACCAAACGGTTGATGCATTTCTCTATTTTAACAAGGTCTTTATCAATTTGCTTTTTTAACGCAATAAGATAGTTTTTTCGATCTTCTCCACTTCCTGCCGAGACATCGATTTCACCGGAAGCAGAAATCCACTCACTTGAAAACAGTTTGTAACCGGTACGGATATGTCGTACCTTACGATGATGGATTATTTGATAATGAAGCGTTCCCTCTTTGAGGATAATGGATGAAGGGCTGAATTTTACTTTTACACTAGTCATAAACAATCAATTATTAGTTTAATACAGAATTATAAAAACAAGAAGCAATTCAAAATACTTCAAACTGTTATGTATACTTCCTGCTAAACTATTCTTGACTGATAAAAGATGCTTTATCTAAAAAAACGTCGCTTTAATGGCGTAATTATAAAGTGTATATTCGTGCAAATCAAAAGCTTTCTGTGCTCAAAGATAACGAAAAAACAAGCTTCAAAACATTTTTCCAAAAGATTCTTCATATAAAAATTGCAAGGACAAAGATCAATGGCAATTAAGAATTTGGATTGCATATTCGTGCCGGTTGAAAGAATAGACCGATAATCTGAATATCCTTCGGTGACTATCACTAGACTGTACGTTTAGTGCCAAGTTCGATATCGGGAGCAAAATCAACTGAAGGTAAAGATACCGTCTTGTCTTTTGTTGAGGAAACCAATTTACCGCTTAACAGAGAAATGACAAACTGCACTGTAACCAATATCAATAAAGATAATTTATTAAACATGACTGTCCGCTAAAACTTTTTGCTAATACAAAAATAGAACTGGTATCTCTTTTGAGATATCAGCCCTTTAGTTACGTTTGAGTTGCCACACAAAAAGGAGGGGGAGCAAAGCACATTCTGCCATTCATGCAAATGGATCCTTGATGCTGATAACTATTGCCTCGTACGCATCTATATCTATCTACATACACGTTTTTTTCAACATGCAACGCGTGTTACCCGGGTTCACTGTTCCTTTTATCCTTTCTGTATAGCTACTGCTAGGATTGTGCAGTTAGCTGATGCCTAACATGCTATTCATTTCTACTTCCTACATCGATTACTTACAATGTTTCAGTATGGATATAAACCAGGTGATGTTTCAAGGAAACATTATGACCAGACTATTTTTCCTTGCAGGCACCCTCGTAAATTCCCGGAATGCAGCAATATATACCATATATTGGGGGAGTTATTCCTCTCCTATCTTGTGTACCATTGCTCTAGAAGACCAAAATTGGATGAGCTGAATATGGGCAGTGTATTTCGTTTTACTCTCTGTAGCCTTGTAAATTGTAGGAATTAACTGAGGACTCACTACATTGACTGCACCTTTCGTTCTCTCTGCATGGCTGACAATGGGAATACAAAACCTCTATCTCTTTTTCAAATTAGGCAGAAAGCAAGCCACCAACCCCAACAAAGGCATAAAGGCACATACATTATAAACAGCCTCTATACCATACTTATCTGCCATACCTCCCAATATAGCCGAAGCGATACCGGCAATTCCAAAAGCGAAACCAAAGAACAACCCGGAAATCAAACCCAACTTATTAGGCAGCAATTCCTGTGCATACAGCAATATGGCAGGAAAAGCGGAAGAAAGCATCAGACCGACACAGAAACTCAGCACTACCGTCCATGCAAGCCCTACATGAGGCATCATCATACTGAATGGAGCCGTTCCAAGAATGGAAGCCCAGATAACATACTTACGCCCAGCTCTATCACCTACAGGGCCTCCCACCAATGTTCCGATGGCAGTGGCTACCAGGAAGACAAACAAAAAGAGCTGTGAGTCCTGAACAGTGACACCAAATTTATGGATCAGATAGAATGTATAGTAACTCGTCAGACTTGCCATATAGATATATTTGGAGAAGATAAGTATCAGCAGAATACTTATGGCAAACACCGTCATCCTTGAAGAAAGGGGACGTTCTATCTTTCCTGCCACGAGCATCGGGCTTTTCTTGATGTGGTTCAAGTAGGAACGGAACCAACGGCATATAGGAATCATCACCACGATGGCAATCAAGGCAAAAGCCGTGAAAAAAGCAATATGTCGCCTCCCATAAGGAGCTACCAGTAAAGCCACCAGCAATGGTCCAAGCGAGCCTCCCAAATTCCCACCCACTTGAAACAGAGACTGCGCCAGTCCGCGTTTTCCGCCAGAAGCCAGAAAGGCAATGCGCGACGCCTCTGGATGGAGTACAGATGAACCGATACCCACAATGAATACCGAAGCCAGCAGCCAATACAGATTAGTTGCAAAAGCCAGATTCATAATGCCGACCAAAGTAAAGCACATACCTATTGGCAATGACCAGGCAATGGGGCGCTTATCAAAGAACAATCCCATTAGAGGCTGAAACACGGACGCCGACATCTGATACACCAACGTAATCAGACCAATCTGGGCAAAACTCAAGGATAAATCCTCCTTGAACAAAGGGTATATCGCCGAAATGACCGATTGCAGCATATCGTTCAAGCAATGCGAAATACTCAATGCTATAAGAATTGGAAAAGCAATTCTACGGATAGGAGGTCTCTGATTCTGTATCATCTTATATTGTCTATTACAAAAACGGTGCAAAGGTACGTAAAAAACATATATCCAATCCACATTAAGACAAAACTCCCCGATTCCCTGCGCTGTTCAGCCGAGAATCGGGGAGTTTAATCTTTACCGGTCATCTTTATCAGTTCAGCAATCCCGGATTGGCTTCTATGGCTTCTTTCGGAATGGACAATGTATAACGGGCATCATCTTCTTCGAGTACATAACGCGTACCACCAAGCACTTTCTCCAAACGTGGACGAGTGGAACGACGAAGGTCAAACCAACGATGTCCTTCAAAAGCAAGTTCACGGGCACGCTCATCCAATATTTCCTGTACCAACGCTTCCTTATCCATAGCGTTGACAGCAATAGATTTTGCTTCGTAAGCCTCCGGTACATAACGTTTCCGCATCAATTCCAGCAGGCGGGTACGTGCCTGAGGCAGTTGTCCTAGTTGAGCAGCAGCCTCAGCAGCCGTCAGATATATTTCACCTACACGGAAAGTACACAAATAGTTGTTACTTCCCGCCTTCTTGTTCTTCCTGAAACCTTTTTCATCCGCTTCAGCAAAATATTTATCCAGCCGAAGGTCGTTCTCAGCATAAAGGGAGAGAAAAACCGGAGTAGCCAGAGCAGCCCCATTGACTGTACTACTCAAAGGTGTCTCCAACGGAGTGATATTCTCTACGGAATTATAATTGTTAGGAAGAGTTGCAGCGTCATCATTCAAATCTACCAATACAGACTTCACGGCAAGCACTGCTTCAGCAGCATTCCAAGCTGCTTGCCACTCACCCTTGTAAAGGGATACACGCGACTGAAACGCCTCTACCGAAGCTGTATTGAAACGATATGAATATCTCTGCTCCCATTCTGCCTCCGTAACCAGTTTGCGCGCCTCATCAATATCTTCTTGGATGGAAACATAAACTTCTTTCACTGTATTGCGTTTCAGGACTTTCTCCAAATCAGTATCCAGTTTCAGCGGCACCGATTTGGTATCCAAAGCTCCCTCCTTAGTATAGGGCTGCCCATAAAGATTTACCAATAAGAAATGTACATAAGCACGGAGCATATACGCTTCTCCTACAAGCTGATTTATCTCTTCTTCAGTACCTTCTTTGATATCACTCTTGCTCTCTATAACATGATTGGCAATAAAAAGCACATTATAATACTTGGCCCATTCAAACGATGAGGTATAGGCATTGGGGGCAAGATCGTTCCAGCGCTCTATATCCATATAATAATTTTGATCATATTCATCATCCCGAACCTGCATCTCGTCGGAACGGAAACAAGCCATTCCCCGGTCACTGAATTTACTCACGTCCTTATAAGAACGGGCAAGCAACGCCCTATACTCAGCCAAAGAATTGGGAATGACACTACCGGTAGGCTGTATATCCAGATAGTTGTCGCATGCCGCAAGCAGAAGCATGCAGGCCATTATCATCAGACTTATTGTTTTCTTCATTTTCTTTCTGCTTTTGAAGTTAGAAATTCAAGTTCAAACTGAATGTAACCGACTTGGGTACGGGAGTTGCATAAGGATTGTACATCGACTCCGGATCCATGTAGTTATTATATCCCGAACCAAACACGAAGAGATTGCGTCCTTCAACAGATACCGTTGCCGAGTTCATTCCCAAACGCTTTGTCAGGAGTTCAGGGATACGGTAACCCAGACGCAGATTCTGCAAACGTACGTAGTTCAGCTTCTTCACCCAGATATCCAAATCTCTCCAGATGGTTTTAGAATCATACCAAGAGTACTCTTCCGGGTTGGAAGCACTCAGCATAAATGCCGGAAGCTCCGCATTCGGGTTTTCCGGAGTCCAGCGGTTCAGCACATCAGCATTATAGTTCTTGCCATAATCCGGATTGATGATGTCATAAGAGGGCTGCGTACGTACGTACCCACCAAACGTCAAAGAGAAATTGACATTCAACTCCCAGTTTTTATAGCTGAAGGTATTAATCAAACCTCCCGTATAAGGAGCATCGCTACTCCCGATATACGAATAGAAGGTCCTCTCTTCGGCTGCAGTTACATCGGAAGAGGCAATACCTATCCCCCACTCATCTTTCAGGCGGTAGAGTTCCTTCAAGGTCACTTTCTCTCCCTCCGGATTATAGAACATCATGTTACCTGTTCCCTTATCTACACCCGCAGTCTTCAGTGCGAAAATTGCTCCTACTGGATAGCCTTCACGCCCCGGAGTGGTCTGCTGTTCGGGAATATTTTCTTGCAGCACCTTATTACCGTTATAAGCAAAATTGAAATTTGTATACCAAGAGAAATTCTTCGTCGTTATGTTACGGGTAGACAAGCTGATTTCCACACCTTTGTTCTCCATACTTGCCCAGTTGACGTTCATAGAAGTAAAACCCGTCTCCAAAGGAAGCATGCGCAAAGCTATTAAATCGGTACCCTTACGGTAATAATAGTCCACACTCAGATTGATAGCCTGGTTCAATACAGAAAAATCAAAGCCTGCATTGACTGATTGCGTCTTTTCCCAACGCAACTTCTTATTGGGAGCGGAATTAATAACAATCATATCTTCCGACACACCGGGCAGAATACTTTCCGATCGGTAAGTACCCAGCAGGAACGGAGAGGTATTCTTATCAATATTTCCCTGCAGACCGTAGGATGCACGGAACACCAGGTTGTCCACCCACTTGGCCTGCTGCATAAACGGTTCTTGTGACAGACGCCACAATGCACTGACAGAATAAAGAGGAAGATAACGGTACTTCTTATCCACACCGAAAAGGTCGGAACCGTCAAAACGGATACTTCCTCCCACCGTGTAGCGGTTCAACAAAGAGTAAGAGGCCGTAGAGTAGAAAGATACATAAGCATTCTCCTTATACGTTGTCTGATGGAGCGGGAAAGACGTGGCGTAACTTTCGTTGGGGAAAATCACCGGTTTGGTCGTCAACGTCTTGCGGTCGAAGCCATACCCTGCCGAGAACAAGGTTTCATACCAAGTCTTGCGTAGTTCGGTACCCGCCATCACTTCCAACTCGTGAATATCATTGAAACTGTCACGATATTCTCCCATCGCCTTCCAGGTAATTTGTGAATTGGAATTCTCGTATGACTTCTGCATCCCCCCTTCGGGTAGAAAATGCTTCGTTTCCCCATCCTGAGAGTATTCGCTCAACTTGTAATAATAACGCATGGCATAACTTTCCCAGTCTGCTATCTCTTCTCTGGAAGTCTTTTCCAACTGATAACCGAACTGGGAAGTCAGCTTCCATTTGTCATTAAAACGAAGTTCCGCATCAAATATGGACGAAAAAGAATTCACTACGCTTTCATTGGACGTGTTCCGACGTTCCTCAAAGATATTAAACCCTAAATCCTTATCGGTATTATTCTGAATATCATAATCGTAATTATAGTTTCCATTTTCATCGTAAAGCTCGAAATACGGATTAGCCTTGCGCGAATAGAACACGGGATTGGACATGCCATATGCATCTGTCAGATAATTGGTATTTTTACGACGATTGGCAAACATGGAGGCACCCACCTTTAATATATTGTTTACTTTGTAAGACGTCTTTCCTACCAGGTTAAAACGGTCCATACTCACACCGTCCACATTTCCATCTTCTTTGTAATAGCCGAAAGAGGTATAATAAGTAACTCTTTCCGTACCGCCGGAAAGACTCAGATTATATTCCTGGCTGAAAGCATCACGGAAAAGAA
Source organism: Bacteroides sp. A1C1 (assembly GCF_004328515.1). Classification (NCBI taxonomy): domain Bacteria; kingdom Pseudomonadati; phylum Bacteroidota; class Bacteroidia; order Bacteroidales; family Bacteroidaceae; genus Bacteroides; species Bacteroides sp. A1C1. The sequence continues at coordinate 3,467,545 of NZ_CP036491.1, read as the reverse complement.
CATCTCCCCAGTCTGTATTTATATTCTTCAAACGGTTGATAGCAGCTTGCGTCTCACTGCTCAGAGCATCCCATCCTCCATTCTGAAAGGCAGACAACTCATTGTAATTGGAAAGAATATTATATACACCTCCTTTATGATTGTCCGGAGAATAGTTGTTACGGATCATATCCATTTCCAATCCTACTTTCTCCGCTGAGTTCAGCAAGTTCAACCGGTCAAGGCTCAATGTAGGAGTATAGGTAAATCGGGATGAGAAACTGATAACCGGTTTACCGACCTTCCCTTTCTTTGTCGTAATCACAATGACGCCATTGGCTGCACGCGCACCATAGATGGCTGTGGCTGCCGCATCCTTCAGAATGGTGATATTCTCAATATCCGCCGGATTCAAGCCCGCAATGGAAGATTGTTTCATGTTGGTGATGTCATTCAGTTCATCCGGTTCAGGAACATCCGTTCCCTCCAAAGGAATGCCGTCCAGCACCCATAAAGGGTCTTGTGTACCATTCAACGAAGCGGTACCGCGAATGCGTATCTTTGCCGGAGCACCCGGAGCACCTGAAGTCGGGCTGACAGAAAGTCCGGCAATTTGTCCGGCAAGTGCCTGATCAATACTTTTTACTGCACCAATAGTCTCATCCGATATATCCAATTTGGACACCGCTGCCGTCAGCTTGCGACGCTCCACCGTCTGATAACCCGTCACAACAACGGCATCGAGCATTTGGGAAGATACATGAAGTGTTATTTCATAAAATTCCTTCCCCGGAACAAGCTTTACTTCCAATACGTCATACCCCACGTAGCTACAAAAGAAACGGGTTATCCCGGCAGGTATAGCTATAGAGAACTGACCATCCACATCAGTAATAACCCCCATTGTAGTCTGAGCACTTCCCGCCTTTTTCAAGTCTTCCGGAGTCACATAGATGGAAGCACCGATAAGCGGTAGGTTATCCTCTGAAGATATTACTACGCCCTGGACTTTTTTCTCTGCAGCAAAAGCAGATGACAAAACTCCCACAAGGCATAGCAAAACGATTAATACACGTTTTTCCATGCGTTACATATAAAATTAAATTAATACTCAAATTAGGGATTAAGGATTAGCGGTTAGTTACTAACGACTTATCCCTAACCCTTAATCGCTAATCCCTAATTCTTCATTCCTAATGCTGTATTGATACGCAAAATCAAATCCTTATAATGATATCTAGTGGCTATATCCGATGTACCTAAACGGCTCTGAAGCAGTTCCTTGATGCGGAGCAACTCACCACGCTTCACTGAAATGACATCAGATACGCGGTTTATCTGCGAACCGTAGAAGTTCAGTTCGCGGTGGGCCCCCATACGGTCGGCATCCAAAGTCTTACCAACATGCTCGTCACAACTGCAAAGGGCAGTCTGGTGGTCCAGCAAGAAGTGGTTGTCCATCAGTTTTTTGTTTATTTTCACTCCTTCGCTTTCGGCAGCTGCCGTAATCAGCGCATCTACGAAATTCTTCTGCAAGGCGCGTGTCATGACGTCCGGCAAAGCACCGCGTTCCGTAGTGGCAAAGATGTTGCGATGCAGGCCATCCATCAGCTCTACCACCGTGAAAGCCTTTTTGCCGTTCACCGATTCGTTCTCCAACATACGCATCAGGCGGTTGTTGCCCAGCAAATCCCAAAGGATATAGGATTGGGCATTCTTCAACACCTGTGTCGGTGCATTCTCCACTACGCCCAGCGGAGTGTTGCGCAGCAAGTAGGTGTACTCTCCCACTTCCGTGTCGAACAGCCATTTGGGATAGGTCAGCACTTCGTCCAGCAGGAACTTCAAGGCTGCTTGCTGCTTTTCTTTTTCTACGAAGGTATAGGTTTTCTGTCCGTCGCCCACAACGGTGTTTTCTATATAGATACCACCGATGTTTGCCAATACATGATAGAGGTAATTGTTCCATTGGTTGATAACCGCATAGTATAGGCGGGAAGCTTCTTCATAAGTCTGTCCTTTCTCGCCAGTGGTAGTCCATTGGATGATTTGAGGAACAATACGCTTCAAGTTCTCAATACCCAGCAGAGATGAGCGGACAGCATCATCGCCCAAATCTTCATTCTGTGCACGCGGGTCTACGGCATCACGCACATCCTGCGCCTCACTATATTTATATAAACGGTCTGCATGACGGCTCAGGAAGTCGGCAAGCAAATCCTTCTCCGCCTCTGGGGTTTCTTTACCATACCAACGATAGCCGTATTCTATGGCAAACATATCATACGGACCGATATGGGGAGAAAGCGCCGTAACACCGTCACCCGGCTGTGCCACATAGTTGAAACGTGCATAGTCCATGATAGAGGAAGAAGTGGTATTCATACAATCCGTAAATGTTTTGGAACGCAGGGAATCTGTCGGAAAAGTCCAGGAAGCAATCATATTGTGACGCAAACCCAACGAGTGCCCCACCTCATGGCATGCCACAAAACGCATGGCATCACCCATCAGTTCATCCGGCAGCTTTACTCCTCTTGCTTCAGGACGTACGACACCGGTTTGCACTGTAATCCATTCCTGGAGCATACCCAGCACATTATGCCACCACATGATGTCCGCTTCCAATATCTCGCCAGAACGTGGGTCAAGGATAGAAGGTCCCATGGCATTGGCTTTGGTGGAGGCCGCATAGGTCAGCACAGAGTAGTTCACGTCATCCTTATCCACATTCATACTGTCCGTTAACTCCCTTGCGACGATGGCATTCTTGAATCCGGCACGTTCAAAAGCAGCCTGCCAATCCTCAATTCCCTGCTTGATATATTTCCGCCAACGACGGGGAGTGGAGTTCTCGATATAGAACACGATTGGTTTGACCGGTTCCACCAATTCACCACGAAGATAACGCTCCCGGTCTTCCGGTTTCGGTTCCAGACGCCAGCGGGTGATGAAGGGTTTCTTGTCTACACGCTGCTGACCGTCACTGTAATTCAATAACGGATTGGTAAAGTAACCTACACGCGGACTATCCAGACGTCCCATCATCGGTTTCTCCGGCAACAGCAACAGAGAGGAACTGACTTCGACCGTAACAAACACAGTCGTTGTTCCCTCAGTCACCTTAGTTGTCAACTCGGAAGTAGCTACCACATTGTTCTCAAAAGCTTTGATAGATAAAATGCGGGAGAGATTTTTGATGGCCGAAGTTCCCAGGTTGATATTTGTAAAGACATTATTGATGCTCGTCTCCGTACCATCATAAATATCGTTGACCTTGACCACTATCATGGTAGAGTCATTATTGAATGCTTCTATCTTGAAACCGGCTATCAGCGGAGAAATATAATTATCCAGTACGGACTGCCGTATGGCATCCTCATCCGGCGCCAATGGAAGAGGACGGCTCTGACGTACCAACAGCTTGTTGGCAGCCTTGTCCAATTCAAAACGCACCATCTGATTTTCGTAATTCGTACCACGGTTCACACCCGCCTCATTCAGTTCGGAAGGAACACGCTGTAATTTATTTACTACCAGCATATCACGTCCCAGCAGCCTTGCCGGCACTTCAAAGTAATAATCGCTCTTCTTCTGGTAAACATTGAACATTCCCTTGCAGGCAATAGCACCTGAACCCGTCAATTTCTCGTAGTCGCTCTTGGATTGAACGCTGTCCTTGGCTTCACTCTTCTTTTTCTTACGGAACCATCCCATAGCTTCGGAAGAAGCAAAATCAGATGTACCGGCATGCAACAATACGGCAGGCTCACACATGAGTACTCCCGCAACTGCCACGACTGGCAGGATTGTCTTCAATTTCATCAATTCAAACTCTAACTTTAATGCAACAATTACTCCGTTAACTCTCTCTTTGACGTATGTTAATAAATACCAACCGCCAGTTTGTTCTACCTCCATAGAACGGTAAACGGGGCGCAAAGATACAAAAAGTATATTTTAAAAGTCACTAAACAACGCTCATTTATGTTTTTTCCATAAACAATATGAAGACTTTTATATATTATTATTTTTTCTCCAATCCTTTATCATTGCTTCTTCACATGAAATTTTGTACCACTGACACCAAATAATCTTCCCCAATTGGCGGCAAAACAATGATAATATTGTATCTTTGCACCGTTTTTAACTTAGAAAATAAATAAGATAACAACGATATGATAGCTAAAATCAATCAGCTTCTGCAGGAAGTAGAGGCACTGAAAGCCGCTAACCCCGAGGAATTAGAGGCACTCCGCATCAAATACCTCAGCAAAAAAGGAGCCATCAATGACTTGATGGCAGATTTCCGCAATGTAGCCGCCGAACAGAAAAAAGAAGTGGGTATGCGCTTGAACGAACTGAAAAACAAAGCACAAGAAAAGATTGCCGCCTTGAAGGAACAGTTCGAAAGCCAGGATACTGGTTGTGACGATATTGACTTGACTCGTTCAGCCTACCCGATAGAATTAGGAACCCGCCATCCGCTTTCCATCGTGAGAAACGAAATCATCGATATATTTGCCCGTATGGGATTCAATATCGCCGATGGACCGGAAATGGAAGACGACTGGCACGTATTCTCCTCCATGAATTTTGCCGAAGACCATCCGGCACGCGACATGCAGGATACATTCTTCATCGAAAATGATACAGAAAACGTATCGCACAGCATCATTCTTCGCACACACACATCCAGCGTGCAAAGCCGTGTTATGGAGACCACGCAGCCTCCTATCCGCGTACTTTGTCCGGGACGTGTATACCGTAATGAGGCCATCAGCTACCGTGCACACGCATTCTTCCATCAGGTAGAAGCCTTATACGTAGACCGCAATGTGTCTTTCACTGACTTGAAGCAGGCCTTACTGCTCTTTGCTCAAGAGATGTTCGGCAGTAACACCAAGATTCGTCTGCGTCCTTCCTACTTCCCCTTCACCGAGCCGAGTGCCGAAATGGACATCAGCTGTAATATCTGCGGCGGCAAGGGCTGTCCTTTCTGCAAGCATACGGGTTGGGTAGAAATTCTGGGATGCGGTATGGTAGATCCGAATGTATTGGAGCTGAACGGAATAGACAGCAAAGTGTATAGCGGATATGCCCTGGGTATGGGTATAGAACGCATCACCAACTTGAAATACCAGGTGAAAGACCTTCGTATGTTCTCTGAAAATGACACACGCTTTCTGAAAGAATTCGAGAGCGCTTACTAAATATAGTGAATAACGGCTAGTGATTAGTGATTAATAAGTTGCGCATTTTCAGCATATCATTAATCACTCATCACTAACCACTCATCGCTAACCACTATTTTTCGCTATGGCAAAAGACAAACTTGTAACTTCCGGCTATTGCCTTATCCTGGCTGCCAATTTCCTTTTGTATTTTGCCTTTTATCTGATACTACCGGTTCTTCCATTCTACCTGACTGAGGTATTCCATACCGGAAATGCAGCAGTGGGTGTCATCTTGTCATGCTACACCATTGCCTCGCTCTGCATACGCCCGTTCTCGGGATACCTGCTCGACACGCTAGCCCGCAAGCCTCTTTATCTGGTGGCATACTTCATCTTTATCACCATTTTCGCAGGTTACATGTTAGCGGGAGTCCTATCCTTATTCATCATGTTGCGGGTTGTCCACGGCCTTGCATTTGGAATGGTGACCGTAGCGGGAAATACAATTGTAATTGATATTACCCCTTCGTCCCGTCGCGGCGAAGCCGTAGGATATTATGGACTGATGAACAATACAGCCATGAGCTTCGGCCCGATGATTGGTCTTTTCATGCATGACATATATTCCTTTGAAACGATTTTTGCCTGCTCGCTCATATCAGGAACTATCGGTTTTGTTGCCGCATGCCTCGTCAAGACCCCACCCAAACAACCTGTCAAACGAGAACCTATCTCATTGGACCGCTTTGTGCTGCTGAAAGGTATCCCGGCAGGAATCGCACTGCTACTGCTCTCCATACCATATGGCATGACAAGCACTTATGTAGCCATGTATGCCAAAGAAATAGGAATTACCTTGAATTCCGGATTGTTTTTTACTTTTATGGCCGTCGGCATGGCAGTGTCCCGTATGTTCTCCGGCAAACAAGTGGATAAAGGACATATCACCCAAGTCATAACTTTAGGACTATATCTGGTATGTAGCTGTTTCTTCATATTATCCGCTTGCGGACTACTGATGAAGACCGTCCCGGAACTGACAAACATATTGTTTTTTATGGTTGCCCTCCTATTGGGAGTAGGCTTCGGGACGATGTTCCCCGCCTTCAATACGCTGTTCGTAAACCTGGCCCCCAACAACCAGCGCGGAACAGCCACCTCTACCTACCTGACTTCATGGGATGTAGGCATTGGTATAGGTCTGACAGCAGGAGGTTATATCGCACAGATTACCTCATTCGATATGGCATATTTTTTCGGAGCCTGCCTCACGGTTATCTCCATCTTCTATTTCAATCTGAAAGTATCTCCTCACTATCATAAAAACAAATTAAGATGAGAAAGAAAGAGCGTTATGAAAAAATCCTTGCTTGGTTTAGGGAGAACGTTCCCGTAGCCGAAACAGAGTTGCATTATGACAATCCGTTCGAGCTGTTGATAGCAGTTATTCTCTCTGCACAATGTACGGACAAACGCGTCAATATGATTACCCCCGCCCTTTACCGGGACTTCCCTACTCCCGAAGCACTCGCCGCTGCTACTCCCGACGTGGTATACGAATATATCCGCAGCGTCTCCTATCCCAACAACAAAGCCAAACATCTTGTAGGCATGGCACAGATGTTGGTGAAAGAATTCAACAGTGAGGTACCCGATACCCTTGAAGAACTGGTAAAACTGCCCGGCGTAGGCCGCAAAACAGCCAATGTCATCCAATCCGTTGTTTTCAATAAAGCGGCTATGGCGGTAGACACACACGTGTTCCGCGTCAGCCATCGCCTGGGCCTGGTATCAGATAAATGTACAACTCCGTTCAGTGTCGAAAAAGAATTGGTAAAACATATACCGGAAGCAGATATCCCCATAGCTCACCACTGGCTTATCCTGCACGGTCGCTATGTATGCCAGGCACGTACTCCACAATGTGATACCTGCGGTTTGCAATTAATGTGCAAATATTACTGCCAGAAATATAAAGTTAGCAAAGAGAACGGCAAAGACAAAGAATAAACAACGGTTTCATAGCAAAAAAAAGAAATAAATGCTAACTTTGCGCTCACTAAAAAGAATTTAATAACACTTTTAAATAAAATAGAGTATTATGACAATTGATCAATTTAACTTTGCCGGAAAAAAGGCATTCGTTCGTGTGGACTTCAACGTACCCTTGGACGAAAACTTCAACATTACAGATGATACCCGTATGCGTGCCGCTCTTCCTACACTGAAGAAGATTTTGGCCGATGGCGGCAGTGTAATTATCGGTTCTCACCTCGGTCGTCCGAAAGGCCCGGCTGACAAGTTCTCTTTGAAGCACATTCTGAAGCATCTCGAAGAGTTGTTGGGTGTTGAGGTGCAATTTGCTAACGACTGCATGGGCGAAGAAGCTGCCGTAAAGGCTGCCGCTCTGCAACCGGGTGAAGTGTTGTTGCTCGAGAACCTCCGTTTCTACGCTGAAGAGGAAGGCAAACCCCGCGGTTTGGCTGAAGATGCTACAGACGAAGAAAAGAAGGCTGCCAAAGCTGCTGTTAAGGAAAGCCAGAAAGAATTCACCAAGAAATTGGCTTCTTATGCAGATTGCTATGTAAACGACGCTTTCGGTACCGCTCACCGTGCACACGCTTCTACTGCATTGATCGCTAAATATTTCGACAAGGACAACAAGATGTTCGGTTACCTGATGGAAAAAGAAGTAAAGGCTGTTGATAAAGTTTTGAACGATATCCAACGTCCGTTTACCGCCATCATGGGTGGTTCCAAGGTTTCTTCTAAGATTGAGATCATTGAAAACCTGCTGAACAAGGTAGACAACCTGATTATTGCCGGCGGTATGACTTATACTTTCACTAAAGCTATGGGCGGCAAAATCGGTATTTCTATCTGCGAAGATGACAAACTGGATTTGGCTCTTGACCTGATGAAGAAAGCAAAAGAAAAAGGCGTAAACCTTGTTTTAGCTGTTGATGCCAAGATTGCAGATTCTTTCTCCAACGATGCCAACACCAAGTTCTGCCCGGTTGACGAAATTCCTGACGGTTGGGAAGGTCTTGATATCGGTCCTGAGACTGAAAAGATCTTTGCAGATGTCATCAAGAACTCCAAGACTATCCTTTGGAACGGTCCGACGGGTGTATTCGAATTCGAGAACTTCACTCACGGTTCACGTGCTGTAGGCGAAGCTATCGTAGAAGCTACCAAGAACGGTGCTTTCTCACTCGTAGGTGGCGGTGACTCTGTAGCTTGTGTCAACAAGTTCGGCTTGGCAAGCGGCGTGTCTTACGTATCTACCGGTGGTGGTGCATTGCTTGAGGCAATCGAAGGAAAGATTCTTCCGGGTATCGCTGCTATCAACGAATAAAAACAAGTAAAATAACATCCAAAGGCAGCTCTTTGAAAAAAGGGTTGCCTTTTTTATACTATCCTTATCCCTAATAATGAGACGAATTCTACTATCCTGCATCCTTTTATCAGCCACATGCATCCTGAAAGCACAAAATGCTTGTCTGAATGATGTAGTCAACACTTTAAAAGACCGCATTTCCCTCTCCGGCTATGCCCAAGTGGGATATACATACGATGATGCGGGCGAAGGTACCAGCAATACTTTTGATATAAAGAGAGTTATCTTTATGGCACGCGGTAAAATCACCGATAAATGGTCGGCTTACTTCATGTACAGCTTTGCCAATACCGGGAAAATCTTGGAAGCCTACACGGAATACCGTTTTCTCCCTCAACTCACAGCACGTATCGGACAGTTCAAAACCATGTATACCATTGAGAACCCAATGTCTCCCTGCTTTGTCGAATTAATAAACTGTTATTCTCAAGCTGTCAATTACCTGGCCGGTATCAATGGCAGTGATCCCTTGTATGGCTCTGCAAGCGGTCGTGATATGGGATTACTAATTTATGGAGACTTGTTTAACTCTTTGATGACTTATAACCTTGCCATCATGAACGGACAAGGCATCAACCTAAAAGACAAAAACAATCAAAAAGACATTGTAGGCAGCCTTATGGTACATCCATTGAAATGGTTGTCCGTCGGCGGTTCTTTTGTTAAAGGAAAAGGATGCGCCGTAGCCGTTTCTTCCATTAATCCGGATATAGCCATAGGAGAGAATTACGCCCGAAACCGCTGGTCGGCAGGTGCTACCATCAAAACAAAATCCGTAGATGTACGTACAGAATACTTGGCTGGAAAAGACGGACACGTTAAAAGTGATGGTTACTATGCAACCGTATCTGCCCATGTGCTTCCCAAATTTGACGTAATAGCCTCTTATGACTATTTCAACAAAAATAAAACTATTTCCGATAAACAGACCAATTATGTAGCAGGTGTACAGTATTGGTTCTATCCCAAATGCCGTCTGCAAGCCCAATACACATACTGTAACCGCCATAAAGGAGAGAATTCAAACCTGCTTCAAGCCCAGTTGCAAGTTCGTTTCTAAAAATGAAAAATGAGAAATTCCGAACTTTTTGGCATTCTTTTTGTAGTTTTGTAGAATACATACCTCAAAAGATACTGATTTATGAACGAACAAGCCATACAAGAGCAATATCAGCATATTGTCGCTCTACTCAAGCAGCAACGGCTGAAGGAAGCGCAATCCCAACTGGAAGCCTTTCTTTGGAACAGCGGTGACTGGCCACTCCGTAACCGTTTGGAACAAGCACAAACATCCTATCAGTATATGCTGCAATACATGCGCCAAGGAATCGACGATCCTGAACGTCAGAAACTATATCGTCAAATTCTGACCGAAACTTGGGAAGTCGCTGACCAGGCACGTCTGTCTCTCCTTGACGGAGTTTCCACGCACTATTACCATTCCCTGCGCAATAACCGGGAACGCCTCCCCAAAGAATACAATATTGCCGCACTACAGAAGGTATTGGAATCTTTCCCTGATGACTTGGCCGTTTGTCAGCTGATGCCGGACAACCAAGGTCTGGACGCCCTACTTCAACGGCACGAACAAACCGCCCAGGTCCTTTTTCTTTCCACATGGAGCAACAGCGACTGGTCTACAGAAGACGAACAGCAAGCTAAAGGATTACTGGAATCAGAAATGCTTCCCGTCAATGATTTGTGCCTGTTCACCAGTGCCGTCATGCTCAGTCTGATGGAGTGCTTTGATACCCGTAAATTCTCATGGTTGCTGAACGCCGTAACGCATGCAAATACGCAAGTAAACCAACGGGCTTTGGTAGGTATCGCTTTCGCACTTCTTTTTCATCCCACCCGTCTGTCGCTTTATCCCGAATTAACAGCCCGCCTTTCCCTGCTCAATGAAGACAGCAGTTTCGGCAAGCAACTGAACCGTATTTATATCGAGTTGCTCCGTAGCCAGGAAACGGAAAAGATAGACAAGAAGATGCGTGAAGAAATCATTCCGGAGATGATGAGGAATGTGAACATCATGCGCAACATGAAATTCGGTTTTGAAGAGAACCCTGAGGAAAACGATCTTAATCCGGATTGGGAAAAAGCTTTTGAAAGTTCCGGACTGGGAGACAAGATACGAGAGATGAACGAATTACAGCTGGAAGGCGCTGACGTCTATATGAGTACGTTTGCACAACTCAAGACTTATCCGTTCTTTAAGGAACCGTACAACTGGTTCTATCCGTTCGACATGCATCACTCCAGCATCATCAAGGAATTCGGATTCAAGCCTACCGGAGACAATGCCATCCTCTCCCTTATCCTCCAATCCGGTTTCTTCTGCAATAGTGACAAATATTCCCTTTGCTTTACAATGGCACATATACCACAGTCACAGCGTACGATGATGCTCAGCCAGATGACTTCTCAGGATCTGGATGCACTCATGGACGAAAGCAAATCCTCCGCTTTGCGGCAGTATGCCGAACGACCGGATGTCATCAGCAACCAGTATGTCCACGACTTATACCGTTTCTTCAAATTAAGCCAGCGCAGACACGAGTTCCGTGACATCTTCAAGGAAGAGATTGCCCTGCACCGTATCCCGGCACTCAAAGAGATTCTGTGCAAACCCGAGCTGCTGATTACCATCGCCGACTTCCACTTCCGCAAAGAACACCCGGCAGAAGCATTGGAGCTTTATAAGGAATTGATAGCCTTGAACCATGCAAATGCAGACATTTTCCAAAAGGCTGGCTATTGCCTGCAAAAGGAAAAGAGGTATAAGGAAGCGATAGACGCCTACCTGAAAGCCGATGTACTAAAGCCCGACCATGTCTGGACAATCCGCCATCTCGCTACGTGCTACAGGCAGATAAGGGACTTTGCCTCTGCACTGGAATACTACAAGAAAGTGGAGGCAATCCAGCCGGAAAACCATAATATCCTTTTCTACGCCGGAAGCTGCCTTGCCGAACTGGAAAGATATGAAGAGGCTCTGCAATATTTCTTCAAGCTTGATTTCATCGAAAGCAATTGTATCAAAGCATGGCGTGCTACAGGCTGGTGTTCGTTTGTCAACGGCAAGTATGAGCAAGCAATGAAGTATTACGAAAAGATACTCGCCTCCAAACCACTCGCAGCAGACTATCTCAATGCCGGACATGTTGCTTGGAGAACGGGCAAAATAGAAAAAGCTGCAGAACTTTACAGTAAAGCAGCTTTGGAATATGGCGGGCAGGAGATTTTTAGAGAAATGTTCGGTAAAGACAAAGAAACACTTGTCAGACAAGGAATCAGTGAAAAAGATATCCCTCTAATGATGGATCTGGTTTAGACCTCCAACAACTCCCTGTACAGCCTCTGTACGGGGAGCCCCATTATATTATAGTAACTCCCGGATATGTTTTCCACCCCGATGAATCCAATCCACTCTTGTACACCATAAGCTCCGGCTTTATCCATGGGGTGGTATTTGTCCACATAATAGGCAATTTCCTCTTCGTTCAGTTTGGCAAAACGCACTTCTGTTGCCGCCGCAAAACTGCGTTGCCACTCAGTGGTAGTGATGCATACACCGGTAAACACTTCATGGGTACGTCCGGACATGTCGCGCAACATCTGCATAGCTTCTTCCCTATTCTTGGGTTTTCCGAGAACTTGTCCATCCAGCCAGACAATGGTATCTGCTGTAATCATCAATTCGTCCGGATGCATCATATCACGGTAGGCATCTGCCTTTTCCCTGGATATGTAGAGAGGAATATCCGCTCCCCGCAACGTTTCGGGATAAGACTCGTCCACATCGGGCAAAGTTCTTACTTCATATTCCACTCCCAAACCAGCCAGCAATTCTTTCCTTCGCGGAGAGTTAGAGGCAAGAATCACCTTATATTTCTTCAGATTATCTAACATCATATCATTTACGATTTGACGATTTACAATTTAACGATTGAAACAACTACCAACCAAAAGCTTTTTCATCTGCCATCCAAAGCCCTTGCACTTTCAATACCTGTTCCACAATGTCGCGACCACAGCCATAACCGCCTTCTGCATACGAAATATAGCGAGCCACAGCCTTTACCTCAGGCACAGCATCCTTAGGACAACACGGCAAACCACACTCACGCATCACCTCCAAGTCGGGAATATCATCACCTACATACAATATTTCCTCGTCCTTCAAGCCATGACGGTCACGGAAGTCATGGTAATCATGGATTTTAACAGAAGAACCCATATAGATATTTCCATCCTCAAAACCTAAAGAAGTAAAACGCTTGCGGACTGCTTCTGTACGTCCACCCGTAATTATACCCAGCAACACACCTTGCTTAGCGGCCAGATGCAGGGAATAACCATCCTTTATGTTGACCGTACGCAGAGGTTCACCCTCCGAACTCATAGGGATAACATTGGCACTCAGCACACCGTCCACATCAAAAACAAGGGCTTTTATCTTTTTCAAATCATAGTTTATGGTACTCATTGCACTTTTTTCTTGTTCATTATAATATACCTATATGCAGCAAAACATTAGTTCAAAAGAGGCAAGCATCGGCATCCGGTTATCTTATTGCCAACCGATGTATATTCTCGCTAATCTCCCGATATAGTTCCAGCATTTGCGGCTCATCGGCAAGCATCCGCAGATGCTCGTCAATGACATTCTCATCATAGCGCACAGCCGGTCCTGTCTGTGCGGCAAGCGGTTCCAGCTCATGCACCTTGCGGGCCGTCTCGTCTATCAAGGGGAGCATTGCCTCGAACGGCAACCCGTACTTTTTCAGCAGTTCAGCAGCCAACACATACATGTGATTGGTAAAATTGCACGTAAACACAGCCGCCAGATGCAAACTTTTGCGCTGCTCAGAACTTGCTTCATACACTTTTTCCGATAGGGCGGAAGCAATGTCCTTCAGAAGCTGCACATCCTCTTCCGAGTTGCTTTCCACAAAACACGGTATCTGTCCAAAATCCACTTCACGCTGCTTACTGAAAGTCTGCATCGGATAAAGCACTCCATAACGCGCAACATGCCCCTGCCAAATATTCATAGGAATACTGCCGGCTGTATGCACCCATAAAGCATTCTCCTTTCCAGAAACAATCTGGGGTAATAATTCTACAAAAGCCGCGTCCTTCAGCGAAACGATATAAAGCTGCGCCTCCTTCGTAACCGCCTGCAGCTCCGTGGTATATGCAGCTTCCACCGTCTGTGCCAATCCCTGCGCCGATTCTTTTGTACGGCTGTAGACCTGCACAATACGAAACCCTTTCCGATAAAGAGCTTTTGCCAGATTAGTAGCTAGATTTCCGGCACCGATAAAGGCAATGGACATATCTTCTATACTTCTTCCTGCCATACGCTTATCTTGTTGCCAACCAATACAGAATAGCCCCTAATGCCAGCAACGCCAACGGCAGCAGATAAGCGGACATCGTACCGAGTAAGGCAGTTATCAACCCGAAGTTCAATATCAGCCACAAACCTATCAATACCAATCCCACTGACTTGTCATGCTTGAACAGCAGAAAAATCACTGCGGTATACAATAGAAAATTATCCTTATTCATCACCCACGGCAAGCCGATTGCAGAAAAATGCACCAATTTGTCCACCAAGTAAAGAATGCCGAATACAATCAGTGTGATGGCAGTGGCCTTATATGTATCACGGTTATTGTTTGCTTTTGCTGCACTCACTGTTACTTTCCTCCGTACTTATTGATATGTATCTTTTCCCACTGCAGATTGTCTTCGTTGAAAGGCTTGCGCTCCATCCCCTTATGGCCGATAGCAATAACACTAAGCACCTGCAACTGCAAAGGAATATCCAACACCTCGTGCACATACTCGCCGGAAGGCATACCGGAAGCCGTAAAACGTTCGCGCACCTGCACCCAGCAGCTTCCCAGCCCCATATCTTCGGCCTGAAGTTGCAGGTAGATGGAAGCAATGGAGGCATCTTCTATCCACACATCGCTTGCCAGCGGGTCGGCAACAACCACTACAGCCAGTGCCGCATCGGCAATGAACTGCGATGCCTGCTCCTTGCAATAGGACAATTCCTTCAATTTATCCTTCTCGTCCACCACTATGAACTGCCATGCATTGCTACGCTTCGACGTGGGTGCCATCAAAGCAGCTTTCATCAAAGTGACGACTTGTTCTTGTGTCAATTCTTCTTCTGTAAACTTCCGCATGCTGCGGCGGGCTTTTATCAATTCACTGAAACTTTCCATAACATATTCGTGTTTAGCGAAGGCAAATTTAGATAAAATATCCGGGAATGGCGAATAAAAGCCCTTACAATCTTCTCCCCGCTTCCTTTTGTATCATACAAGCAGATAGGCGGTATCCGGAGCAACCGAAAATTCCTCTAAATAGATTATCCAGTCGGTCACATCCTCTACCGTAAACCACGCCTCATCACCCTCGTGCATGTGGCTGACGTCGTAAGGTTCTTGTATAAGCTGTCCCTTGAAGCGTTCTCCATCAAACTCCAACAGCTTAAACCAAATATGTTCGCGGTCGTCAGCCTGCTCGGCACTGTCTGTCTTCAAGCCAATTTTAAGCAAGATAGAGCCTTCGTCCTTCTTTGCCATGTATTTCACAAGACCGAAACGCTCGCGAGCCAACGCACTCATGCGATTGGTTTCACGGGTACTAATAAAGAATAGCGGATTCTCACCCCACATGCTATCGTATTCGGACACCTTCCGCAGTCTGCCTTTCTTCTCGTCGTCCTCACTCGTATAGATGAACACGGGTGCCGTACGGCCGTTGTGTCCCTCCTCACGGTCGTCCGCACTGCCAAGAACGAGGCTTCGGTACTCATCCAGCGCCTTTGTCCACGAAACGTAGGTGGCCACTATCGGCAAACGGTCATTCAACATCCCGATATATACGCCAACACCAGGTTCGGAAGTCCTATCGTCTTTATCGAGCAGATGACTAGCAAGGGCGGAAATCAAGTAATAATGGTTGTTGTAATTCTCCTTGTCTGATTTCAGAATCTCAAGTTCATACAAACCGCAACGGTTCAATCCGTGCGTATGCAACCACACCTCGCCTCCTTCATCGGTCACAGCATGTACCGTGAACAAAACACTCGTTCCGGGAACTACCGCCGAGTCGGCAGCCAGAGTGGCCCACCGAGCACAAACCAGTTTCTCGGCACTTTCGTCCACAATGGCAAGCAGGTCGGGCACCATAGCTACAGCAATCTTCAGTTGCAGATGGTAGGACTTCTGCCCGTCAACGCCGAACTTCATGAACACCGTAAGTGCCCTATCGGCTCTGCCAATAGCATATAGTTCTTCGTCAGTGAAATAATAATCCCGACGATTAAACATATCAGGCATTGAAAAATCACCTTCATAGAAACCTATTTCATACACTTCGCCATCATATCCTACTTCCATATATCCCGGTTCGTCTTCATCAGGCAAACGTTTTTTCAACAATTCCACTCCAGAGATAGCAGCCACGCGCTCAAAAAGCCGTACCGACAAATCCATTCCACCCCCCTTAGGCACTGCCATCATATAAGAGGACTCTTCCCAGTAGCACAGCGGCTGTTCTTCGAGAACCGTTTTCTTTTTCTTAAAAATCATATCCATTCTTTTTATGTAAGACTTCAGCTATAGTGACAAATTTAATAAAAAAGCCTACCCATGCCAACCGAAATTTCAGTTTTTTTGTTAAGTTTGCAAGCAATGCCCCTCAAACTCACTACATATTACCGTGGGAGCAAGGTTCCTGACCTGCCAGGCACCAACACCTTCCATTCCACAGAGTTGTTCCGAATCTACGAGGAAACTCCGGGGTATACCCCCATACTCATTGTGGCATCCGAAGATGACAAGCCCGTTGCGAAACTGCTTGCCGCCATACGTAAAAGTGTCCGCATGTTTCCACCCGGCATCATCAAAAGATGTGAGGTGTACGGTACGGGAGAATATTTCAATAACGAGGCAGACAAAGAGACTATCTTCAGTGACATGCTGCAAAGGCTTACCAATGAAGCATTGCGCGATTCTTTTCTCATCGAGTTCCGCAACCTGGAAAATGCCATGTTCGGATACAAATCTTTCCGAGACAACCAATACATCGCCATCAATTGGCTGCGGGTGCGCAACTCGTTGCACAGCGTCGAAAAGGTGGAAGAGCGTTTCAGCCCGTCACGTATCCGGCAAATCAAGAAAGGCCTCAAAAACGGTGCCCAAGTGCGGGAAGCACGTACCAAAGAGGAGATTCTCTGTTTCGCCCAGATGTTGCGCCACGTATATTCTTCCAAGATACGGCGCCACTTCCCCAGTATCAAGTTCTTTCAGCATCTCGAAAACCAGTTGACAAAAGGGCAGCAAAGCAAAATCTTCATCGTCATTTATAAGGAGAAGATTATCGGTGGCAGCGCATGCATTTATTCAGATGATAGCGCCTATCTATGGTTCTCAGGTGGCATGCGCAAGACTTATGCCCTGCAATATCCGGGGATTCTTGCCGTATGGAAAGCACTGGATGATGCCAAACAACGCGGATACCGCCACTTAGAGTTCATGGACGTGGGACTTCCCTTCCGTAAACATGGCTACCGTGAGTTCGTTCTCCGCTTTGGAGGAAAACAAAGCAGCACCCGACGCTGGTTCCGTTTCCGTTGGAACTGGCTGAATCGGGTGCTGATAAAGATGTATGAATGATTCTTACCGAAATCAGAAATTAGTGTAGACCACATATCCATGAGCCGGTACATTAACCTGTTTATTTACGGTTTCACTTTTTCCTGTAAAGTAATTGGTCCAGTTACCAGGAGTGGCAGGGAAAACAATATCAGTAGCGGTATGTGTAAAGTTACCCACCACCACCAGTTGCTTACCCGTTATACTTTTTACCAATAATGTACGACCGTTGTCCCAATCAGAAGTTTCCACCTTCCATGTCAAAGTTGCATTTGCATCAAACAACTCCGGATGAGCATTGCGCAGCTTCATCAAACCTGCATAAACATCGTGCAGCCCTTTACGATCGGCGTTATCTAAATATTCCCAATGCAAAGGCTTCCTACCGGTACGGCCATTTTCTTCAATAGAGATGTCATATCCCATCTCTCCGAACTGCCAAACCATCTTAGGACCAGGAACGGTAAGGAAGAAAGTTGTATTTAGTGCCAACTGATTCATACGGGCATCAAGGTCGGTTTTCAGCACACCATCACCCCATTGCGACTGTTTGTAAGCTGTGCGTTCTTCATCATGGCTTTCCATAAAACCTACCCATGCAGTGTTTTTCTCATAAAGGCTACTAAAAGAACTATTTTCAGCATCCCCCATAGCCGACTGACAATAGGCATTATTCAAGTTACGCCATAAGTGCATACCATCAGCTGCCAGTTCATTTTCTTCCTTTGAATCACAGAAATGCTCCAAGATAACATAAGAGTCCTTTTTCACTTCCTTGATGGCCGCATTATAATCCTTTAGGACGGCAATGCGACCCGCATCGTAATTGGATGCTGTACTTTCAGTGCAAGAGGTTTGTGTGAACCCTTTCGTCAAATCAAAACGAAAGCCATCCACCTTATATTCCTTCAACAAGAATTGCAGATTACGCTTCACAAACTTACGCACCAATGGGCTTTCATGATTGAAATCATGGAACACGCTATAAGGATGAGGTGCTTCCACATTGAAGTATGGATTATTCTTTGCAGTCTTATCACCATCCCAATAGAGTTTAGCCAGCGGATTATTTCCTGTAGCATGATTATAAACCACATCCAGAATAACTGCCATACCAGCCTCATGACAAGCATCAATGAACTGCTTATACATTGTTTTTGTCCCATAAGCTTTATCCATCGCAAAGAAAAAACAAGGATTATACCCCCAACTGTCATTGCCGTCAAACTCCTGCACCGGCATCAACTCAATAGCGTTGACACCCATTTCTTTCAAGTAAGAAAGCTTTCCCATCGCACCGTTAATGTCACTCGTAGCCGTAAAGTCGCGCAAGTGCAATTCATATATCACTAATTGCTCAGGATTTGCTATTTTAAAATCATTATACTTCCAGTTATAACTATCTTTCTGTATCTTGAAGGTCGAAACGATTCCTACCCCTCCCTTAGGATAAACCAGGTTTTCATTATAGGTAGAAGCTGAAATATCTTTATCATTATCAGGATCCAGTATTTTTTCAGTATAAGCATCTGCCAAATGAATTACTTCACCTTCCTTTGTACCCACATAGTATTGGAAAGCATACTCTTTACCAGCATCTAACCCCGCCAACGTAATCCACCAACATCCGGAAGCATCATCACGATACATCTGCGACTTTTCGTCATTACTTAAGGTCCAATTGTTAAAGTCACCCACAACATGTGCAAAATCCTTATGATTTCCATTCACATCTTTATCATAAAGTACCAGTGTCACTGTAGAATTATCCATTATGTTGATACCTTCGACCATATCAGCCGGTACAGCGGCAGTTTTAATCTCACCGGGTACAAATCCTTCATATTTTGTATCAGTTACCGCTATAAAGGAATCAGTATCTATTCCTTTTTTACTACCATCCGCACTACGAATCACTATTCCAAGTTGGTTCACCGGTGTCTTTCCACTCCCAAACCACTCCCGGATATTCGGACTCAATGTAATACTCCAAATATTAGCCTCAGATAAAGTCATCTTACATTTATCTTTGTTTTCTGCCCACTCTGCAGGCACGAATTGCCAACGACCTTCACTGACAACACCAATATGTACATACACATCTCCTTTATACTCATAGAGGGCAGACTTTGTATCCGCTTTAAACGTAATGACAAGAGACTGATCAGCATCTGGTACCACCGGTGTATAACTCAGACCAGCAGGAATTGCAATTGCATTGGCAGCTTGAGTGACGGATATTTCTTCCCTTTTTGAACCGGATATAATATTCAATTGTGCTGTACGCGCTATTCCAGTTTCATTTTTAGCAACAGAAACCATAATCGTAGCTTTTCCTGACAAGCCTTTTGCCGGATTGATACTGCACCAGCCAATATCCTCACCACTCAGCTCAGCAGTCCATTGATATCCGGCCTCAAAACTGACACTTTGTGAAGAAGCAGCTTCAGCAAAGCTAAAACCTTGTTCAAAAATAGCTTCACTACCGGAGGCAGGAGTCAAATATTCCTGAAACTCCTCTTTGTTGTCACTACATGCCGTGAATGCCAGCAGCACGCTGAAGCATATCAAATGCCATAAAACAAGATTCTCACGTTGAACGATAATTTTCATAATATGAAGTATTTAAAGTTATCACTTCACAAATATAACCGGAAAAGAAAGGGCAAATCAATTAACGTAAAGGAAAACGAGAACAATATCACGAAAACGTTTGCATATCAAACAGAAAGAGGAGACCTTACACAATATAATAGTATAGGGTCTCCTCTTTTATTAAAATCCAGCCGTCAGAATCTAATTATTCTATACTCTAATGCATTCAGTTTAATTTCATTCATCAATTCCAGAGGTTTATTTTCGTAAATATCAGTAGCTACATGATGCTTCCAACCCTCCGGTAAGATAACAGAAACATCTCTATTACGCACATTAACCAATATCATAAAAGCATCTTTACCATCACTTTTCTGATACATCAAGACGTCTGAAGCAGGATACCCAGTTAATATTCCTTTCCGAAGTGCAGGATATTTATTATACAATCCCATTAAACACCCATATTCTTGATAAATATCCGAACATTCGGACCAATCCACGGATGTATATGCAAAAAAATTAATAGGAGCCTCATGTCCAATTTCTTGTGAACTATAAATCAATGCTCCACCATGCAAAAAAACTGTTCCAACAAAAGCAGCCATAGCTGCCCTTTCACTTCCTAACTCCACAATTGGCGACATTTTAGAAGCCTCATCATGATTGGTAATAAAACGTAATTTCATTTTTCCTGCCGGAATTGAGTCATACTCGCTCCAATCCACCTCCAACAAGCGTGCCGCACTACTATCATTAACGAAAACATCCCGCATCGCCTCCATCAAATCCCAAGCATAGTTCATATCAAATCCTGCATCAAAATGATCTTTGCGCTTACCTTCTGCCAACATTAACAATTTCCGATTTGGAATAGCCCTCAGAGAATCAACAGCTTGCTTCCAGAAAGTATATGGAACATAATCAGCAGCATCACAGCGAAAACCATCTACACCAACTTCTTGTATCCAATATTTCATAGCATCAATCATTGCAAGGCACATATCTGCATTATCGTAGTTCAAATCTGCCACATCATTCCATCCCGTTCCTGCAGGAGAAATTATATTTCCGATACTATCCTGAGTATACCACTCTTTATGTTCTTTAATCCAAGCATGGTCCCAAGATGTATGATTAGCAACCCAATCTAAAATTACACTTATTCCTTTTTCATGGCATAATTCCACTAAACGCTTAAATTCTTCTACTGTTCCAAATTCAGGATTTATTCTTTTATAATCTTTGATACAATAAGGAGAATTCACCGTATTTACCTCACCAATCTCATAGATTGGCATAAACCAAACAACATTAACACCCAAAAACTGAATAGAATCAAGATGTTTTGATATGACATTAAATGCATTCTTCAGAGCAAAAACACGTGGATTGATTTCGTACATCACAACGTCTTCTACAGCAGGTAATACTTGCTTTTGTTCAGTAACTATCTCGCGTTTTCCGGCACAAGCATACACTGTCAATAATACAAGTATAGTATAAAATAAATTCCTCATCTATTTACAATTCATTGGTCTGACAAATAAAAAAGGATTAAAGGTCCCCCCCTTAATCCTTTTTCTATAAATAAGAGAGCCTTAATTGGCTGTCATTGTAGCATTCTTAGCTTCTGGATCCAATACAATCGTGTATGTTCCAGCTGAAACTTTAATATTTCCACCATCCTGCGTCAGCGCACCTAAACTACCACCAAAGTTTATAGTCCAAGCTGCATCCCATCTGAATTTCATTTCACCATCACCTAATGTAACAGTCACCGACCACTTTTGCGTTTCAGCATCATAATCCATTAAAGTGCCTTTATCCCATCCACCAGGAGTAGCATCACCAATAATCTCCCAACCTGTCTTATCCAAAGTAGCAACCATCTTCTTAGTATCGGCACCTACTCGATAATAACCGGCAGCCTCAATCTTAACATTACCGCCATCACCGATAACAAACGTAGTTGATGTCTTAGCCTCATTCCAAGTAATATCTCCAACAACACCAATCCACGTACCAGAATCATAGAACTTGAATTCTGTATCGGCAGGGAAATAGTGAGTGCCAGTATATTTGAAATCACGAGCTGCAGATTCTACCTTATAGCAATCATCAGCTTCCGGCTTCCAACCATCACCACTCTGATAGCTACCAGGCAATGTCATTGCAGAGCTAGAAAGCTCAATCGTTGTTTCTTCCATACTATAAGTATATTTTCCTGCATTAGTCAAATTTAAAGTAATAATATAGGGACTTGCCTTTACCACTTTGAAATTTTGACCTCCAGCAACCAAGTTACCGGCCAACTCAGAAAGTTTACCTTCTTCTGCTCCATAATTGAATCCCCAGTCATTATTGGCTCTAAATTTGAATTCCTTATCGAGCAACGGAGTAACCACTGTCCAAAGACGAGTAGTGGTATCGTATTCCATCTGGGTATCTTTGTCCCAACCACTAGACGTAGCATCTCCAATTACTCCCCAAACCAGCCCTTTCTCTGATTGGGTTACCTTACCTTCTGCATCTAAAGTAATTTCAATGAAACCTTTACCATCAGCAGTAACTTGCTGGTCTTTAGCCAATACTTTCGTAAGGTCTGCACCATCAATGATTGCATAAGAAGCAGCACCATCAAAATTGGCATAACCACTATAAATGCCATCACCGTCAGGGTCACCTATCAAATAGGCAGTAGTGTAGTCCCAATCAGGATAGCCAACAGCTACATAAGCATACTTCCATGTAATATTATCTACATTAGGGTCATAAGGTGTAGCCTTAAAAGTTATTGAGTTACTAGCTGCATCAGTATAAGCATCATATGCCTCAGAAACCAAAGAAACAGTAAAATCATACGTTTGCCCCGGATATGCTCCTACCTTAGCCAATAAAGAATTCATTTCACTATTTGTAAATGCCAGTTTTGCATCCCCTGTTTCTCCTATTACAATACTCTTATTGGTAGAAGTATTTGTTAGAGTTACAACATAATTAACTACTGCAGAAACTCCATAATCTGCCTTATCCCAAGCTATTTCCGGAAATTGCGCATCCTTATTGTCTTTAGTAATAGTAATGTCTGTTTGGGAAAGCGCATGCAATGCAGCAGCAGTCTTCAATTCCAATATGGGGGTAGCATCCTCCTCACAAGACATCAATGCGAAGATTCCAGCCAAAAGTAAATAAATATATTTTGTCTTCATATCATTCATGTTTAATCATTAATATTAGTATCCTTCATTCTGTACCAGGTTCTGATTAGAACCAACATCGTCTGAAGGCAAGGGGAACACTTGATAAAAGCTTTCAACAGATTTTCCTGCCGCAACTCCACCCTTCCATGGCCAAACATAATCAGCAGAAGTATATTTACCGAAGCGAATCAAATCTGTACGTCTTTGAGCTTCGTAGAATAGCTCACGTGCGCGTTCATCCATCATAAAGTCCAAAGTAAAATCACTATCGGAAATAGGTGCGGACGCCTTGTCTGAATATGCACGTTTACGCAAATCATTTACATATCCCAAAGCCTCTGTTTTTGTTGCTCCTTGTCCGCCACGAAGAACAGCTTCTGCTAAATTCAAATAGATTTCACCTAAACGGAATAATGGATAATCTGTCCAAGCTTCCGCAGATGCAGGTTTACTTCCATCTTTATTCACATTATAAAACTTGGTAACGGGAATGCCATTATTGACAAAATCAGCTTCATTTGTGATCTCAATATTTGTGGTAGCTTCTGTACGCAACATTGCTTTACGAGTATCCTTATCACTGCTATCCTCTTTTTCAAAGATATTATATAAAGACGACTTAGCTCTAACACCTTGCCAACCTCCCTTTGCATTCGTTTCTTCTTGAAAATCAGCAGAACCCCAGCATAACAAAGCTGTCATACCTCCCCAGGTCATTGTATCTTCACCTTCATATCTCAATGGGAAAATCATCTCTTTGGATTGGTCATTATCAGCTTTGAACATATCGCCATAAACCGGTTCCAATTGGTAACCTGCTGAAATAATCTTTTTAGAATAAGTCACACATTCAGTATATTTATTTACACCTACATACGTGTCTGCATTCAAATACAAGCGAGACAATGCAGCCCACAGAGCAGCTTTATTAGCATGTCCATAATTATCATTAAATCCAACTACAGGATCAAGCATATCACTTTCACATGCCAACATTTCACTTTCAATGTATTCAAATAATTGATCTTTCATAATTTGTTGTGGACGAACGCTACCAATAGGGCTGTTTTCATCTACAAACGGAACATTACGATACAAATCCAAAGCATACAGATACATCAAAGCACGCATAAAACGAGCTTCTGCACGGAAAGTTTTAATAGAAGCCTTTACTTGCTCTGAACAACCTCGTGAGGCAAGTTTATCATCAGTTGTTTCACGTAAAAACGCATTTGACAAGTTAATCTGATAATACAAACGATAATATGATCCTTTGATCCATGGACTTGAAGCAGCCCAAGAAATATGATTGAAGTCTGGAATACCAGGATCATTCCAGCAACAATGAGCGATATCAGAAGCCAATTCCTGCATATTCCACAATACGCGAATAAATGAAGCCTGAGAACCACCGTCAATGCCGACAACATCCTGGTCTGAGTCTCCACCTGCATTACCACCTATTACCAAACCTGCATATATTTTAGCCAAACTTTGTTCATAAGCTCCTATCTCCTTTCCAAAAACGACATCCGAAACCAATTCATCCTTATCCAATGGAACCGTATCCAGATCGTTCACACAAGAGGTAACCCCTAACATCGTACTCAAAAGGGCTGCCGACAATATATATTTATATTTTAATATTTTCATATCTGATTCTCCGCAAACACACCTAATATTTTTAGTATATTAGCGCTCAAAAAGCAGGGATTATGAACATATTCAGTTTTACGGCTCATTTCGGTTCGGAGGAAGATTGTCGTTTGCATTTCAAGGAGCAGCGTGATAAGGAAGGGGTTGTCTGCAAGCGATGCGGGGGCACTTCCCATTATTGGTTACAGGGTAAATGGAGTTATGAATGCAAAGGTTGCCGTTTCCGCACCTCGTTGCGCAGCGGTACGATCATGGAGAGCTCCAAGCTGCCGTTTCTGGTGTGGTACAAAACGATGTTCCTGATGAGTTGCACAAAAAAGGGATTCTCCACCAACGAACTCCAGAAGCAATTAGGATTGAAGCGTTACGAACCGGTATGGGCGATGGTACACAAACTCCGCAGGGCGATGGGCAACCGGGATGCAAGGTATACACTGGAAGGGATGATAGAACTGGATGAGGGTTACTTTTCGGTGGCCAGTAAGGAAATCGAGCGAGGCAAGGGTACACGTGGCCGGGGAGCCGAGGGAAAGCAGAACGTTGCGGTGATGGCCGAAAGCACCCCGTTGGAAGATATCGAAACGGGCAAAAAGGAGAAGCATGTGCGTTATTTCAAGGCCAGGGTACTGGATAGCCATCAAAGTGAAGGAATCAACGGCGTGGTCAGGGACTGCATGGAGGATGATGCCATCGTATTTTCGGACAAAAGCACTTCTTACGTTGACATCTCCGATCTGGTGGAATTGCACGTCACCGAGAAATCAGACGCCAAAACCACCAAGGAAACACTCAAATGGGTGCATATCGCAATCAGTAATGCAAAACGGACATTGCTGGGCAACTACCATAAAATCAAAAGGAAATACTTACAGTTGTATCTCAACGAGTTTATTTACAAATTAAACAGACGGTATTTTGGAGACAAACTCTTTGACAGACTAGTAATTGCGAATATAACAGGTGCATAAACGGATAATCAGAATCTTTAAACATCCTAATTAACTACCTGCGGATTTTAGGTATTATTATAGAAGCCCCCATGAATAAATCGCTCATCATTTTCGGCATCGTCAACATAACCTCGGACAGTTTCTCCGATGGAGGCCGGTATCTGGCGCCAGACGCAGCCATTGCGCAGGCGCGTAAGCTGATGGCCGAGGGGGCAGATGTGATCGACCTCGGTCCGGCATCCAGCAATCCCGACGCCGCGCCTGTTTCGTCCGACACAGAAATCGCGCGTATCGCGCCGGTGCTGGACGCGCTCAAGGCAGATGGCATTCCCGTCTCGCTCGACAGTTATCAACCCGCGACGCAAGCCTATGCCTTGTCGCGTGGTGTGGCCTATCTCAATGATATTCGCGGTTTTCCAGACGCTGCGTTCTATCCGCAATTGGCGAAATCATCTGCCAAACTCGTCGTTATGCATTCGGTGCAAGACGGGCAGGCAGATCGGCGCGAGGCACCCGCTGGCGACATCATGGATCACATTGCGGCGTTCTTTGACGCGCGCATCGCGGCGCTGACGGGTGCCGGTATCAAACGCAACCGCCTTGTCCTTGATCCCGGCATGGGGTTTTTTCTGGGGGCTGCTCCCGAAACCTCGCTCTCGGTGCTGGCGCGGTTCGATGAATTGCGGCTGCGCTTCGATTTGCCGGTGCTTCTGTCTGTTTCGCGCAAATCCTTTCTGCGCGCGCTCACAGGCCGTGGTCCGGGGGATGTCGGGGCCGCGACACTCGCTGCAGAGCTTGCCGCCGCCGCAGGTGGAGCTGACTTCATCCGCACACACGAGCCGCGCCCCTTGCGCGACGGGCTGGCGGTATTGGCGGCGCTGAAAGAAACCGCAAGAATTCGTTAACTTTTCGGTGGCCAGTAAGGAAATCGAGCGAGGCAAGGGTACACGTGGCCGGGGAGCCGAGGGAAAGCAGAACGTTGCGGTGATGGCCGAAAGCACCCCGTTGGAAGATATCGAAACGGGCAAAAAGGAGAAGCATGTGCGTTATTTCAAGGCCAGGGTACTGGATAGCCATCAAAGTGAAGGAATCAACGGCGTGGTCAGGGACTGCATGGAGGATGATGCCATCGTATTTTCGGACAAAAGCACTTCTTACGTTGACATCTCCGATCTGGTGGAATTGCACGTCACCGAGAAATCAGACGCCAAAACCACCAAGGAAACACTCAAATGGGTGCATATCGCAATCAGTAATGCAAAACGGACATTGCTGGGCAACTACCATAAAATCAAAAGGAAATACTTACAGTTGTATCTCAACGAGTTTATTTACAAATTAAACAGACGGTATTTTGGAGACAAACTCTTTGACAGACTAGTAATTGCGAATATAACAGGTGCATAAACGGATAATCAGTTTTCATAACTTCATTGATTAAAAATTAAGATTCAAGCCTAACATAAATACACGAGGGCGAGGATAGATATTATTATCAACTCCACTACCGCTAATTTCAGGATCCAAACCATCATATTTGGTAATAACAAACGGATTCTGTACCGTGACATAAACACGTGCACTTTGTTTATCATTGAACAGCTTGTTAAAAGTGTATCCTAATGAAATATTGTCCATCCGTACAAAAGAAGCATTCTGAACATAGTAACTAGAACGATATTGCCCTGTCTTGAAATTTGTTTTCCATGCAGAAGTCAAACGATTTTTCAAGAAACCAGTTTGGTCATACATTTGTGAACCATCCCAAGCCTCACGATTGGATTGTACATTGTTATAAGCATAGTTTCCAATACTTGCACGCAAAGCAAATGACAAATCCCAATTCTTATAAGACAATTGAGAAGTTAATCCCATAAATACGTCAGGAGCAGACTTTTTGTAAGCGACCAAATCTTCTTCGTCTATTTTATTATCCCCATTTTGATCAACATAAGCACCTTCTATCGGATTTCCAGCCTTATCATAAAGTTGTTCCCATACATAGAATGAATTATAAGGATGATCAACAGCATTTATCATGATATTATAACCGGTTGCTCCATCAATACCAGTATGAATCACACCTTTATAAGCCGGGTCATCATTAAATGTCAATTTGGTAATTTCATTTTTATTATAAGAGATGTTATAACTCAATGTCCAGTCCCAATCTTTTGTCGTGATAGGATGAGCCGTCAAAGTAAGTTCAATACCTTTATTCTCCAATGTACCTACATTCGTCAACAACTGGTTACTAAAGTTTGTACCGGCAGGAGCTGTAACCGTATTCAGCAAATCATCAGTTTTACGATAATACAAATCAAGAGTACCTGTCAATTTGTTGTTCAATACACCGAAATCCAATCCAATATTGTAAGTTGTAGTTTCTTCCCATTTCAAGTTTTCATCATAAGCTTGAGGAGCAATCAATGAATACTTGTTATTACCAAAATAATAATTTGCTCCAGCTTTGGAATACATATAGCGAGCCATATAAGGATAGTCACCATTATTCAGGTTTTGCTGACCAGTAATACCATAGCCCAAACGCAACTTCAAATCAGAAAGCCAATCCACTCCCTTCAAGAAATTCTCTTCTTTCATCTTCCATGCCAAAGCAACTGAAGGAAATAATCCCCAACGATTGTCTTTATTGAAACGTGAAGAACCATCATTACGCAAGGTAAATGTCACCAAATAACGATTCAATAATGTATAATTCAAACGCCCAAAGAAAGAAACAAGATAGTTTTCAGTTGAATAATCTTCCATATCCTTATAGAATTCCTTACCAGTTTCTTCAGCTTTTACTGTAGAATAAGGATATTTGGTCCATGTAGAATTATAGAAATGCTGCCAAGAATAACCGCCCATAACATCGACATGATGTGCACCAAACTCTTTAGCATAATTCAAATAGAAATCCAGCAATGTATTCCGCTTCAATTGATAATAGCTGCTATTTTCCCCAAAACCAGTTTTATAGTTACCTTGGCACCAAGTCATAGGAGCATTATCTTCTATAATAACATCACCTTCACTCTTAGACACGTCGTAACCTAAATTCAAGTTTGCTCTCAATTCGGGCAGGAAATGAAACTTATAGTCAATTTGTGCATTACCAATACTTCTATAAACAGTTGATTCGTCATGCTTTGAATCTAAAATAGAAACGGGATTAGCCAAACCAATATCAACCGGTGTAGGATTATTGCCACTTTTCATATACATAAAGTAGCCGTTACCATAGGGATTTCCATCCATGTAAATAGGCTGTGTCGGATCATATTGCGTCGCCATACCTATTGCACCAGTATCTGCAAAACGGTTTGTATTATAAATACCTTTCACATTCAACTGAATATTCAATTTCTTATCAAAGAAATTAGGATTCAAGCTAATAGCACCAGTCAAACGCTCCATATTAGAAGTCTTCAATATACCATTTTCATTGGTATAAGAAACTGATACACGATAGGGCATGTGTGGTATAGCACCAGAAACATTAACATTGTGGTCTGTACTGAAAGAGGTTTTGAATATTTCATCCTGCCAATCAGTATTTGCCTGACCTAATGCTTTAAACTGAGCACTTGATTCACCGAATTTAGAAGTCACAAATTCTCTAAATTCATTTGCAGACATTACATCTACTTTATTGGGTCTTGTATTAATAGAGAATGTACCGCTATAACCAACTTGTACACGTCCAGACTTTCCTTTTTTAGTATTAATAATAATAACACCGTTAGATGCACGAGAACCATAAATGGCTGTTGCAGAAGCATCTTTCAAAATAGTAAAAGTCTCAATATCATTGGGATGGACAGTAGCCAAAGGATTTGACATACCATTAATACCACCGTCATCTACAGGCACACCGTCAATAACAATCAACGGATTATTGGATGCAGACATAGAAGAACCGCCACGCACACGAATTGTAGCACCAGCTCCCGGAGCACCACCGTCAGTAATCACACTTACACCGGCAGCTTTACCAACCAACATATCAGTAGCAGATGTAACAGCACCTTTTACCATTTTATCTGCACTAATAGCCGTAACAGACCCAGTCAAATCATTCTTTTTGGCTGTACCGTAACCAATTACGACCACCTCGCCCAACAATTCCGCATCATCTTGTAATGTAATAATTACTGAAGGAGCAGCAGCTACTTCTTGCGTCTTGTATCCGATAAAAGACACGACCAACGTAGCTCCCTGAGGAACTGTCAATGTAAAATTACCATCAAGGTCAGTGATTGTACCATTCGTGGAATTTCCTTTTTCCACTACATTTGCGCCTATCACTCCTCCCAAAGCATCTTTTACATGCCCTTTCACGGTGATGTTCTGTGCATAAGCGCCTACAGACAAGAATAACCCTAACATTAGGGTAAGAATCGTTTGACAGATTCTAAGATTAACTTGCTTCATGCATTTAATAAATTAAAGTTAACAATATTAATTACCTATATATATTATTCGAAAAATAATTTTCGTACTTTCGCTTTCTAACGTCTTTCAAGTACCTAAAGCATGACGCAACAAAAATATGCTTTATTACTTTAGTAAAGTATAAAGAGAGTGTAAAATGTGGAAAACGAACAGTGCAAACGATTGCATGCGGTTGCACAAGATAGAAAAATCACTTGATATATCATAATACAGCGCTTCTCTCCACTCTACATGTGGCATTCTTGCACATAACATATATGTTTATTCTGCTAAAGTACAGAGATTTTCACCGCCTAACGGCCGTTAGGCGATTTGTCGATGGCCGTTGACAGATCGCTTTACGGCCGTCAACAAATCGCTTTACGACCGTTAAGTACTACACAACATCAAGACAAAACAAAAGAAACACAAAGCTTTTACTGAAGAAATGCCATGCATGTATGAACCAAGCAACATACTTTCAGGATATGAATAACGTGTCTGCACAATATTAATATGCCATTAACACGATATTAACAAAATGGCCGACATGATATTAACTTGTTACATTACAACAAGTTAACATCATATCGGCCCTAAAAACAGAGGTGGAAGCAAAATTTGCTTCCACCTTTTTCTGTTGCTTCCACCGCACCTCAAACACCGATGAACAAAGGGTTACAGAGCAGGTGTGGTAGAGTGGAAGCAAATAGTGCTATTTATTTCTCTGAAGTATAAAGTACCAGCTTTCCGGACTTCAATCCTTTAGCCCTTGCCTCAAACACAATCTCACCGGCTTGCTCGCCACTCTGCACAATAGCCGTCAGCTGACCGCTGAAAGCCGGCATCTTGGGCAGATGGAACAAATCGAGGCTGGTAGCATCTCCATTGGCAGCAGCGCGATATTTTCCGGCACCCTTCACCGAGAAGTTTACCATGCGGCTGTCTGCCGGACAAAGGTTACCGTCCTTATCCACGACACGGACTGTGATATATGCCAGGTCCTTACCATCGGCAGACAAGTGCGTGCGGTCGGCAACCAGCTCCAGATGATGGGGCTTGCCAGCGGTACGAATCACCTTTTCTTCTGCAGGATTGCCGGAAACATCATAAGCCACCACTTTCACTTCGCCCGGTTCATAAGGAACATCCATCCACATCAAGCGATAGCGACGCTGCAAAGCAAGGGAGTCCTGACCTTCCAAAGCACGGCTTTCATCAGCAGTAAGTTTCCGTTGTTTGCCATAACTCTTTCCGTTGACGAACAGTTCGGCACTGGGATAGCTGGTGTAAACAAAAACCGGAGTATTCTCCCCTTCCCTGCCCGGCCACGTCCAGTGCGGAAGGACATGCAAGGTATTTGCCTGCTTGTTCCATAGGCTGCGGTACAGATAGAAACGGTCTTTGGGGAGGCTTGCCAAGTCTATGATACCGAAAACGGAGCTGTGGCTGGGCCAGGAATCCGTACTATAAGGAGAAGGCTCACCCAAATAATCAAAGCCCGTCCAGACGAACTGTCCGATTGTCCAGTCATAATCATCAGACAAAGCAAAATCCTCATCGGGAAGATTCGACCAGGAACAACACTCCACATCATAACCGGAGCACTGATGGTCATCATACATCACACTGGCACCCTTCTGTACGGGAAATTTATAGACACCACGAGAACTTACAGTGGAAGCCGTCTCCGAACCGAGCACAATATTCTGTGGAAGAGTCTCATAAGACTCCACATAACGGTGAGCCCGATAATTAAGACCGGGTACATCAATCATTGCCGCAAACCCGTTGGCAAGCACGCAAGTTACCTGGTCCATACCGCAAGTAACGGGGCGTGTAGGGTCTTCGCGATGGCAAATATCCTGCAGGAAAGAAGCCACTTTGTAGCCCTCGGGACTACATTGGGTAGGAACCTCATTTCCTATACTCCACATTACCACACAAGGATTGTTCCGATAATGATGCAGCATGTTTACCATATCCTTTTCTGCCCATTCGTTGAAATAGCGGTGATAACCATTCTCACATTTGGCAATATCCCATTCATCGAAAGGTTCCAACATCATCATAAAGCCCATCTCGTCACAGAGTTCCACCAATTCGGGTGTAGGCATATTGTGGGAGGTACGGACTGCATCACATCCCATATCCTTCAATAATGTCAACTGACGGCGAAGAGCAGCCACATTGACAGCCGCACCCAACGGGCCCAAATCGTGGTGATTGCATACCCCCTGGAATTTACGGTGCTTACCATTCAGGAAGAATCCCTTATCAGCTATAATCTCAATGCTGCGGATACCAAAACGCGTGGTATATTCGTCAGTCTGTTTGCCATCTACATAAATCTTAGATACTGCCTTATATAAATAAGGTGTCTCAGGGGACCACAGAGACGGAGCATTTATCAGAAAATTCTGCTCAAATGGCTGTCCGTGATTAATTTTCCGGCTATTATCCTTACGGGCTACTATCTTACCGTCCGGCGCAATAATATCAGTAGAAATACGAACATCCGCATCACCGGCATTCCGTATTGTAGTACGCAGACGCACGGAAGCGTATTCAGCAGAAACATGCGGTGTGGTGAGCTGTGTACCCCAAACCGGAACATGAACACGTTCCGTAGTAACTAGGCGGACATTGCGATACAATCCCGCCCCCGGATACCAACGGGAGGACTGGGGTCTGTTTTCCAGACGGACAGCCAGCACATTGTTTTTACCGTCGGCATTCAGCAAACCGGTAACATCGCAATGAAAAGAGTTATACCCGAAAGGCCAGAAACAAGCTTCTTTCCCATTGACATAGACCCGAGCCTCACTCATAGCACCATCGAAAACCAGAGTGACCTGCTTGTCTGCAGAAGCATCAAAAGCCGTACGATACCAACCGACACCCACATAAGGCAACCCTCCGGTACGCCCGGTCTTTACGGAAGCTTGTTTTTCAAGGTCTTGCGTAACCGCTACCTCCTGCAAATCGTTGTTGCGGTCGAACGGACCAAAGATGGCCCAATCATGAGGAATGGTCACTGTTTCCCACTTACTGTCGTCTAAATTTGTTTGTGTTGCTTCGGGAACATCTCCCTTGGTGAACTTCCAGTTCTTTTCCAACAATGCTTCTGTACGCTGCGCCATTGCCGCCAAGGCAAAAAAAGCGCAGCAGGAAAAGATAAGTATTGTCTTTCTCATTCTTCTTTAAAAGATTTTGTTAATATAATTATTTAAAAGCATCCATTATCACAGTGGGGCGGCCGTCTTCAGTGAATGCCCCCAGCCGATATTGGTTCGGCCTGCATTCCGGTTCCCAGTAGAACACGCCCTTGCAGCGTCCGCCGGTATTCTCCTTGCACTCTTTCAGGATACGTGCCAGTTGGCGTTTCCCTTCTGCCAGCACGGAAGCACTTGCCAGATTCCCTTTGTCGTCGGCACACTCCATGCCGGTTTCCACCACCATCACGTCACAGTTGTATTTCCGGGCTACACTATTAATATTGGCAATACACTCGGTGATAGTTCTATCAGCTGTATATTCCTTGTGCTCGAGCATCGTCCAGTAAGGATAGAGCGACATGCCTATCATATCCCACTTACCGCCATTGGCTCTCAGTTCATCAAAGAACCAGGTATACAATTCGTTGTCATATCCATTGTCCAGATGGACGATGACAATGGCATCGTCGAAGACGGACTTTACCGCATCGTATCCTACATTGATAAAAGCAGCCAGGTTGGCAAAGTTCTCACGGTATTTCACTTCCTCGGAAGTGCTGTTGGAACCCTTTACATCACATTCCCTCACATCATAGGACGCACCACTCAATGCAGCATCTTCATCCCAGAGCATCCCCGAACGGATTTCATTACCTACCTGAACCCACTTGGGAGTAACTCCTGCCGCTTTCAGCGCATTAAGTACATCGGCAGTATGACCGGCGACGGCTTTCTTCAAGTCGGCCAAGTTCAGTCCTTTCCATGCAGCAGGCTTATGCTGCTGTCCAGGGTCGGCCCACCAGTCACTGTAATGGAAGTCTACCATTACGTCCATGCCCAGCTCTGCGGCACGCTTGGCTTTCGTCACCAAATCGGCCGTATTGCACCAGTTATCGTGTTCTTTGGGGTCGACCCATACTCTGAGTCGAACCGCATTCAGGCCCAAATCCTTCATCAGCTGGAAACAATCGGTCTCCACACCGGAGGTATTGTAAAATTTCATACCCTTATGTTCCATCTCCGTCACCCAACTGATGTCGGCACCTTTAGCAAAGTCTGTAGCCAGAGGTTCCTCCTTATCGGGAAGTCCACCAGCATTGGGGTCTGTCTCATTATTGCTGCTGCATGCAAATACTGCAAAGGCAATACAAAAAAAGAAAGTCAAAAACTTCATGTGTTTCATGGCGTTATCATCATTAATTGCGTACTGCAAATATAAGCATTTAGGGAATATAGAACTATATATCACCTTAATTTGTCAAAATACGGGTATCTGCAATCGTTTGCACAAACTTACAACCCGATAAACCTCAACGGATAAGCACAATTTACCTTATTACGTTATTTTTGCAATCGGATTAGGGAAGTTTACCTTATCTTTGTCCTCAAAACTATACCATGAATAAACCGCAGATTACCATCAAGGATATTGCCCGGGCGCTGAATGTCTCCCCCTCCACTGTGTCGAGGGCGCTGAAAGACAATCCGGACATCAGCAAGGAAACACGTGACCTTGTCCATGCCTATGCGCGCGAGCATAACTACAAGCCCAACGTACTTGCCGTAAATCTCCGCGCAAGCCGCAGCAATACCATCGGCGTCATTGTCCCCCAACTGGTACACCACTTCTTTTCCTGCGTATTGAGCGGAATTGAGAAAGCAGCGGCGGATGCCGGATATAATATCATAGTGGCGCAGAGCAGCGAATCGTACGAGCAGGAAGTGAAAATTGTACATTCTTTCCTTGCCGCCCGTGTCTGCGGAGTCATCGCTTCACTTGCCAAGGACACTTCCCAATACGACCATTACCAGGAGCTGCTGAACAACGATATTCCCATTGTCTTTTACGACCGTATATGTACGGGGCTGAAAACCGAGCGAGTGGTGGTGGACGACTATGCCGGCTCCTTTGCAGCCGTGGAATACATGATACAGACCGGATGCAAGCGTATCCTTTTCTATGGTGCGGCTCCCCACCTAGAGATTACCAAGAATCGCCGGAACGGCTACCTGGATGCCATGAAGAAGTATAAAATTCCGGTGGACGACAGCATGATTCTGTTGTGCGACACCCGTGAACGCGCCATCTCCATCACTCCCGACCTGCTGGAAAGCGAAAACCGCCCTGACGGTTTCTTTGCCATCAACGACGAGACAGCTTCGGGCATACTGTATGCCTGCAAACTGGTCGGCGTAAAAGTTCCCGATGAAGTATCCATCTGCGGATTCACCGACGGAGCCATTGCCCAAAGCACCGACCCGAAGCTGACTACCGTGGAGCAGCATGGCGAGGAAGTAGGTAAAAGCGCTTTCAGCATTCTGACCGGAAAGCTGGAGGGAGAAGAGAAAAGCAACAACAAGATAGTACGTACCAATCTGGTGATAAGAGGAACTACGAAATAATAAAACATATTAAACCATCATGAAAGTAAAACCCGATTTAAGTTTCTGGAAGCTGTGGAACATCAGCTTTGGTTTTTTCGGCGTACAGATTGCATATGCTTTGCAGAGTGCAAACATCAGCCGTATCTTTTCCACTTTGGGTGCAGACCCGCATAATTTGAGTTATTTCTGGATATTACCGCCGTTGGCAGGTATCATTGTACAACCCATCGTGGGAGCCGCCAGTGACAAGACCTGGACACGCTTCGGGCGGCGCATCCCTTATCTGTTTATAGGTTCGTTGGTGGCCGTACTCGTCATGTGCCTGCTACCCAATGCCGGAAGCTTCGGCATGGCAGTAAGTACAGCCATGATTTTCGGACTGGTATCGCTGATGTTCCTCGACACCTCCATCAATATGGCCATGCAACCCTTCAAAATGATGGTGGGCGACATGGTGAATGAGAAACAAAAAGGACTCGCCTACTCCATCCAGAGTTTTCTCTGCAATGCAGGCAGCCTGGTGGGATATCTCTTCCCGTTCATCTTTGCATGGATTGGCATCAGCAATACAGCTCCCCAAGGAGTAATCCCCGACTCGGTGATTTACTCATTCTACATCGGAGCGGCCATCCTTATCTTCTGCGTCATCTACACTTCGGTCAAAGTAAAAGAGATGCCGCCTGCCGAATATGCAGAGTATCACGGCATCACCGAAGAAGAGGAACATGAAAAGACCAACATGCTGAAGCTGCTCATCAAGGCTCCGAAAGCATTCTGGACTATCGGACTGGTACAGTTCTTCTGCTGGTTTGCCTTTATGTTCATGTGGACTTATACCAACGGCAGCATCGCTGCCAATGCTTTCGACGCTCCTACAGTAGAGCACCTGGTAGATGGTGTGACCAAAATAGTACTCGACACCAAGAGCCTGCAATATCAGAATGCCGCCGACTGGGTAGGCGTACTGTTTGCCGTGCAAGCCATCGGCTCTGTGCTTTGGGCCATCTGCATACCGATGTTCAAGGACCGCCGCCGCGTCTACTCACTCAGCCTTGTTCTGGGAGGTATAGGTTTCATTTCCACCTACTTCATACACGACCCTTATATGCTCTTCATTTCCTTCTTGCTGATAGGGTGCGCATGGGCTGCCATGCTGGCACTGCCGTTCACCATCCTAACCAACGCACTGAGCGGAGGACACATGGGTACTTATCTGGGACTTTTCAACGGAACTATCTGTATCCCGCAGATTATAGCGGCAGCCTTGGGCGGCATCATCCTTGCCTTGTTTACTCCCAAAGGAGGACTGCCTCCTGAAATCAATATGCTTGTGTTAGCAGGAGTCATGCTGATAATCGGTGCTTTCTGTGTATATTTAATCAAAGAGACCAAAGGAGAGAAAGCAAACTAAGAATCACCCCCGAAGTACTCTGAGATGGAAATATTGACCGACACCGGGCAACATTCCACCTGACACCGGGGAAAGCATCGTTCGGTACCAAGGAACGATACTTTCCCGGTGTCTTTTTGATGTCTTTCCTTGCCTTTCTTTATTTTTGTCCTTACTTTTCTTCTTTATTTCCGCATATTGCTTAACTTTACGGCGATAACTACAGAAAACACGTCGTCATGAAGAAATACCTCAAGACCGATGAATGGAATATCATCGAAGACCAATTCCACCCCGACCGTCAACGGATGTCGGAAAGTATATTCAGTCTCGGAAACGGACGTTTCGGGCAACGGGGGTATTTTGAGGAGCCTTACAGCAGTGACAGTTACCGTGGTTCATTTGTGGCCGGCATCACTTTCCTGGACAAAACCCGCGTAGGATGGTGGAAGAACGGATTTCCCCCATATTACACCCGCATACCCAAGGCTGCCGACTGGAGCCGTATCAACCTGCGCCTCATCGATGAGGAACTCGATTTGGCAGGCTGGGATGTCGACAGCTTCAACCGCCGCCTCGACATGAAAGAGGGTATCTCCTACCGGGACATGGAGGTGACCTCTCCCCGGGGAAACCAGCTCCGCATCCATATAGAGCACATCACGGATATGGCAAGACCCAACCTCTGTCTCATCAAGTACAGTGTGTCCTCCATCAACTATACCGGTAGAATCTCACTCGTGCCCATCCTTGACGGGAATATCGTGGACGATGCCGACCTGCCGAACCTGAAAATATGGAACATCCTGCGTTCCGGTTCTACCAGCGACTGTGCCTACCTCTGGACACAGACCCGCCGGGAAGATGCACAAGTGTGCTACGCCATGACTTACCAATTCTTCAAAAACAACAAGGAAACCACTGCCAATCCCATACGGATAGAAAAGGAAAAGCAGACCGGTTTCAGCGTAGGTGCCGACGTAAAACCCGGAGACAACGTGACACTCATCAAATACACCGCCATCGCTTCTTCTCTTTACCACGAACGGAGTGAATTGGTGGAGCACTCCATGACCGAGGCACGCGAAGCCAAGAACATAGGCTGGAATACGCTGGTAGAAGAGCATCGAAGGGCCTGGCAGGAAATCTGGGACGAAACGGATGTCGTCATCGAAGGGGACCCGGAAGCACAGCAAGGTATCCGGTACAACATATTCCAGCTGTATCAGACTTACCGGGGAGATGACCCGCGCCTGAACATCGGCCCCAAAGGATTCACCGGAGAAAAATATGGCGGCAATACCTATTGGAACACGGAATTGTGTTGTGTACCGTTTTTTCTGCTCTCCACTCCCAAAGAGATTGCAAAGAACTTGCTGGCATACCGGCACAACCAGCTTCCCAAGGCCATAGAAAACGCCCGCAAA
This sequence comes from Bacteroides sp. A1C1, assembly GCF_004328515.1. Lineage (NCBI taxonomy): Bacteria > Pseudomonadati > Bacteroidota > Bacteroidia > Bacteroidales > Bacteroidaceae > Bacteroides > Bacteroides sp. A1C1. The sequence goes on along the minus strand of NZ_CP036491.1, from coordinate 3,429,041 downwards.
CTGGGTTTCAAGGACGGTGCAGCGTTGTTTCCGCAGGTAACCAACAACGGAGAGGAATGCCACAGCGAATGGGAAATAACCTTCGAGGAAATCCATCGCAACAATATCATTGTTTATGCCATCGTTCAGCATGCAGTACTGACGGGTAATATGGACTATATCGCCCAATATGGCCTGGAAGTTATGATTGCCGTCAGCCGCTTCTGGAGCCAACGGGTATCCTTCTCCCAACCCAAACAGAAATATGTCATACTGGGAGTTACCGGCCCGGATGAATACGAAAACAATGTGGACAACAACTGGTACACCAACTATTCCTGCATACAATGCCTCAAGATGACCCTCCGTTTTCTGGAAATGATAGCACAGCAATATCCGGACGAATATGCCCGCATACGCCGCATCACCAATCTCGACCAAGTAAAGGAAAGCGCCCGGTGGAGAGACATCATCGAACACATGTATCTGCCGGAAGACAAGGAACGGGGAATTTTTATCCAGAATGACGGCTATATGGATAAAGTACTGGAAAGTACAGATAACATTCCTGCCGAAGAACGCCCCATCAACCAACATTGGTCATGGGACCGCATTCTGCGCTCTTGCTACATCAAGCAAAGCGACGTGTTGCTCGGACTTTACCTTTATTATTTCTATTTCGACACGGAAACCGTCCGCCGCAATTTCGAGTTCTATGAGCCGATGACCGTACACGAATCCTCCCTTTCTCCCCACATCCATTCCATCCTGGCTGCACGCATCGGCAAAGTGGAAAAAGCTTACCAGCTTTTCCTGCATGCCACGCGGCTTGACCTGGACGACTACAACAACGAAGCGGACCAAGGTCTGCACATAACCAGTATGCCCGGCAGCTGGCTGGCCATTGTACGCGGATTTGCAGGTATGCAGGTGCTGAAGGAGACATTGTGTTTCTCCCCCGTCATACCGCAAAAATGGGACAGCTATTCATTCAAGGTGAATTATCTGAAAAACACACTTCACATACGGGTAGGAAAAGAAATCGAAATCTCGCTTACAGCAGGCAGCAAAGTGGACATACAAGTCTACGGACACCCATATACGCTGGAACGGGGGACGGAATTAAAAATTAATGTGCTCATGTAATTAACCATATTGGCACATTAAATCATCATTTATCCTATAACCGGGAGAACATTTGGTTGTTTTCCCGGTTTTATGTTTTTATATATACCTGAACGAATAACTATATACTTGTTTACCAATGAAAAAAATGTTTCTTTTCGCCCTGGTCACGACGTTGCTCATCACGTCGTGCGGGCAAAAACAAAAGGGTAGCAATACCCTTATCCGACCGGTGAAGACTGCACAAGTCAGTTCACAGTCGGTTATCCGCAAAGACTTCTCCGGAATGGTGGAAGCCGTGGAATATGTGAGACTTGCCTTCCGCGTCAGCGGACAAATCATCAACCTCCCGGTTGTAGAGGGACAGCGGGTAAAGAAGGGGCAACTGATTGCCGCCATCGACCCACGCGACATCTCCCTGCAATATGCAGCCGACAAAGCTGCCTACGAAACAGCTGCCGCACAAGTGGAACGTAACAAACGGCTACTTAGCCGCCAGGCTATCTCCGTGCAGGAATACGAAATCAGCGTAGCCAACTATCAGAAAGCAAAATCCGCCTACGAGTTGTCCGGCAACAATATACGGGATACGCGGCTGACAGCCCCTTTCGACGGTTCCATCGAAAAACGGCTGGTAGAGAACTATCAGCGTGTCAATGCGGGAGAAGGGGTTGTACTACTGGTAAATACACAGAAACTACGAGTCAAGTTCACCGTACCGGATGATTATCTCTATCTGCTCCGTGCCAAGGACGTAAAGTTCAAGGTGGTGTTCGACAGCTACCCCGCAGAGGCTTTCGATGCCAGACTGGAAGAGTATCTTGACATCTCCACAGCAGGGACGGGTATTCCGGTGACAATAACAATTGACGACCCGCACTTTGACCGTGCACGTTATGACGTAAAACCGGGATTCACATGCAAAATAAAGCTGGCATCGGATGTCACTCCCTTCCTGGAAGAAAAGCTGATGAATGTACCGTTAAGTGCCGTATTCGGTAACAGTGAAAACCAGAAAACGTATGTATGGGTGGTGGAAGGTAATAAAGTCAGCCGCCGCGAAGTGACCGTTTATTCTCCAACGGGAGAGGCAAACCTGCTTATCTCTAAAGGGCTGGAACCGGAAGAAACCGTTGTGACGGCCGGAGTATACCAGCTGACAGAAGGAGAAAAGGTAAAAATTGATAATTGATAATTAAACAACATGAATCTAGCCAAATATTCATTAGACAACACGAAGATAGTCTACTTCTTTCTGGCTGTGCTGCTTATCGGTGGCATACTGTCATTCGGCAGGTTAGGAAAGAAGGAAGACGCACCTTTCGTCATCAAGTCGGCAGTCATCATGACACGCTACCCGGGAGCGGAGCCGGCAGAAGTGGAACGACTCGTCACCGAACCCATCTCCCGAGAAATACAGTCGATGAGCGGCGTCTACAAGATAAAGTCAGAGTCTATGTACGGACTCTCCAAGATAACCTTCGAACTGCAACCGTCACTCTCTGCCGCATCCATTCCGCAGAAGTGGGACGAACTGCGGCGCAAAGTGCTCAACATACAGCCCCAACTGCCCGCAGGCTCTTCTGTGCCGACCGTCTCGGATGATTTTGGAGACGTTTTCGGCATCTATTACGGCCTGGTGGGTGACGACGGTTTCTCTTATGAAGAAATGAGAAACTGGGCGGAACGAATCAAGACACAAGTCATCACGGCAGACGGTGTGATGAAGGTAGCCCTTTTCGGTACACAGACAGAGGTCATCCATATATTCATCTCCGTAAACAAGCTGGCAGGAATGGGTATCGCCCCCAAGCAGCTGGCCAGCCTGCTGCAATCGCAGAACCAGATTATCAATACGGGTGAAATCAGTGCTGGAGAACAACAGTTACGCATCGTGGCCAACGGTACCTACACGACTGTCGATGATATCCGCAACCAGGTTATCACTACCTCCGGCGGACAAGTCAAGCTAGGCGACATCGCCATCATTGAAAAGGGATACATGGAACCTCCCGGCAATATCATGCACGTCAACGGAAAGCGCGCCATCGGTATCGGCATCTCCACAGACCCTACAAAGGATGTGGTAAAAACCGGTGAACTGGTAGACCGGAGGCTTGCCGAACTCATGCCCCTCATCCCCGTGGGGCTGGAACTGGAAAGTCTGTATCCCGAAAACGTGATTGCCCAAGAAGCCAACAACGGGTTCATCATCAATCTGATAGAATCCATCCTGATTGTGATTGTAATCATCATGCTGGTGATGGGCATGCGTGCAGGAGTACTGATTGGCTCTTCCCTTATATTCTCTATCGGAGGCACACTGCTCATTATGTCGTTTCTTGGCGTAGGTCTGAACCGGACCTCCCTCGCCGGATTTATCATAGCCATGGGAATGCTGGTGGACAATGCCATCGTGGTGACAGATAATGCCCAGATTGCCATTGCCCGCGGCATCGACCGCCGGAAAGCGCTGATAGACGGTGCCACCAGTCCCCAATGGGGATTACTGGGAGCAACGTTCATTGCCATCTGTTCGTTCCTGCCACTGTATCTGGCTCCCTCTTCCGTAGCCGAAATCGTGAAACCGCTATTCGTAGTGCTGGCCATTTCCCTGGGATTAAGTTGGGTGCTGGCGTTGACACAAACCACTACATTCGGCAACTTCATACTGAAAGCAAAGGCAAAAGATGGTGGTAAAGACCCATACGACAAGCCTTTCTACCATAAATTCGCCTCCATCCTCGGCACACTGATACGCAAGAAGGCGTTGACCCTTGGCAGCATTACAGCACTGTTCATCCTCTCCCTTTTCGTCATGGGACTGATGCCCCAGAACTTCTTCCCTTCTCTGGACAAACCCTACTTTCGGGCAGATGTATTCTATCCGGACGGGTACAGCATCCGCGAAGTAGAAACCGAAATGAAAAAGGTGGAAGCCCATCTGATGCAGCAGCCGGAAGTGAAACGGGTATCCGTCACATTCGGCAGCACACCGTTGCGTTACTATCTGGCCTCCACTTCCGTCGGCCCCAAACCTAACTTCGCCAATATCCTGGTGGAAGTAACGGACAGCAAATATACCAAGGAACAGGAAAAGAACCTTGATGCCTACATGAAGGCCAACTATCCCAATGCCATCACCCGTACCATGTTGTTCAAGCTCTCCCCTGCCGTAGATGCCGCCATTGAAATCGGGTTCATCGGCAATAACACGGATACGCTGGTCATGCTGACCAACAAGATTCTGGACATCATGCACCGTAACGACGAACTTATCAACGTGCGCAACTCCTGGGGCAATAAGATACCGGTATGGCATCCCATTTACAGTCAGGAACGTGCACAACCGTTGGGTATCTCCCGTCAAAGCATGGCACAGAGTATCCAGATCGGTACGAACGGCATGACACTTGGAGAATACAGGGAAGGAGACCAAGTACTCCCCATTCTGTTGAAGGATAAAACCATCGACTCTTTCCGTATTAACGACTTGCGTACACTCCCCGTATTCGGCACTGCACGCGAAACAACCACTCTGGAACAAGTCGTCAGCCGGTTCGACTTCCAGTACAAGTTCTCCAATGTGAAAGACTACAACCGGCAGATGGTGATGATGGCGCAGGCCGACCCACGCCGCGGTGTGAATGCCATTGCCGCCTTCAACCGTATATGGAAGCAAGTGCAGAAGGAGATTGAAGTGCCCGAAGGTTACACCATGAAATACTTCGGAGAGCAGGAAAGCCAGGCAGAAAGCAATGCCGCACTGGCAGCTAATCTGCCGCTGACATTCTTCCTTATGTTCGTCACCTTGCTGTTTCTGTTCCGCAGCTACCGGAAACCGATTGTTATCCTGCTGATGCTGCCGCTTATCTTTATAGGTATTGTACTGGGACTGGTGGTATTGGGAAAATCATTCGACTTTTTCTCCATCCTCGGCTTGCTGGGGCTGATTGGAATGAATATCAAGAATGCCATCGTGCTGGTGGACCAGATTGATACGGAAACCGCTGCCGGGAAAGCACCGCGTGAAGCCGTTATCAGTGCAACGACCACCCGTATTGTCCCGGTGGCTATGGCATCGGGTACCACTATCCTGGGAATGTTGCCGTTATTGTTCGACGCCATGTTCGGCGGCATGGCGGCAACCATTATGGGTGGTTTGCTGGTAGCCTCGGCATTGACATTATTCGTGCTGCCGGTGGCTTATTGCGCCATTCATAAAATCAAGTGAGAGAACATTCAACAATTTACAGTTTACCAATTGAATGATGAAAACAAAGATACTTATTCTATCATTACTGTGCTCCGGACTGAATGCCGGGGCACAACAAGCATATCTGAGCCGCGAAGAATACCGCGACAAGGTAGAAGCATACAGCCAGATTCTAAAACAACAGCATCTGAAAACATTCGCCAGTACCGAGGCACGCAAGATTGCCTCCACCGGTTTCCTGCCCCAGATTGACATCATCGCCGAGGGTACCGCCAATCTCAATCATCTGGACCAATGGAACAGTCCGAAAGGAGACTACCGCCCTTATACCTATCAGGCACTTGCCACCTTGACGCAGCCGCTTTATACCGGAGGTTCCCTAATAGCCCAAAAGAAAGTGGCGCAAACCGAAGAGGCACTGGAGCAACTAACCACAGAACTGACCCTCGACCAGATACACTATCAAAGTGACGCCGTCTATTGGAATGCCTCTGCCGCCCGTGCCGGTCTGAAAGCCGCGGCTACCTTTCAGGATATTGTACAACAGCAGTACGACATCATCCAAGACCGCTTCGATGACGGCGCCATCAGCCGCACAGACTTGCTGATGATTTCCACCCGGCGTAAGGAGGCCGAATTACAGTACATCAAGGCACGCCAAAACCATACCCTTGCCCTGCAAAAACTGAATATCCTTATGGGCTCGGAACCGGACGCTCCCATAGACAGCATAGCCGAAATAGATATACCGACTGCCCCCATCATCCCTTTGGGCCTGGATGATGTGCTGCCCCGCCGGGCAGAATATGCCAGTACCTCCGTGAACATCGCCCGCAGTGAAGCGCAACGGCATGCCGCCCTCAGCCGCTACAATCCACAAGTCAGCATGTTTCTCGCTACCGGTTGGGATACGGGAATCGCCTATATGGGGCAGAATGTACCTCATACTCCCGTCGCAGGGATCAACGTCAGCATCCCCATCTTCCGTTGGGGAGCCCGCTTCAAGACAAACCGCCAACAGAAAGCCTATATCGGCATACAGAAGCTGCAACAAAGCTATGTAACGGACAATATTCTGGAAGAGCTCTCCGCAGCCACCACAAAGCTAACGGAAACTGAACAGCAAGTCAAGACGGCCCGGGAGAATATGACACTTGCCGAAGAGAATCTAGACCTTGTCACCTTCTCTTATAATGAAGGAAAAGCCAGCATGGTAGATGTACTGTCCGCACAACTCTCATGGACACAAGCACACACCAACCTGATTGATGCGTATCTCGCGGAAAAGATGGCGGTAGCTGAATATTGGAAAGTGGTCAGCGAATGAAATGCCCCTCAACGAAAAAGATAAAGAAACTCCGGCATGGCTTTGTAAAGCCATGCCGGAGTTTCTTTATCTTTCCCCTACTGACCAGGTTTATCCCAAGAATGAAATCAATACACCAGCCGCAACAGCCGACCCGATTACACCGGAGATATTACTGGACATACAGTAATTCAGCACATGGTTTTTCGGGTCATATTTCGTTGCAATCTCATTGCAGACGCGGCTTGCCATGGGCACGGCACTCAGGCCGGTAGCACCAATCAGTGGATTGATCTTCTTCTTGCTGAATAGGTTGAACAGCTTCACAAAGAAAATACCTCCCGTAATGGACAATGCAAATGCCAGGAAACCGCCAATCACAATACCGATGGTTGTCCAATTCAGGAATGCCTCACTAGTCATCGTGGCGCCAACGCTCAATCCTAAAAAGATGGTAGCTGCATTCATGATACTATTAGCAGCAGCGTCGAACAAGCGGCTTGTATCAGAACCGATTTCCTTAATCAAATTACCGAACATCAACATACCAATCAAAGGTACTGCCGTAGGCACAAATAAAGCAACAATCGTAGTCACTGCAATCGGGAAGATAATCTTCAATACACGCAGATTCTTAATCTCGATTTTCGAAGGATACAGCTTCTCCTGCTCCTTCATGTTAATCATCAATTCCTTCTTGGTACAGAACAACTTCACCACCATCGGAATGATGACCGGTACCAGCGCCATATAAGAATAAGCAGCAATGGCAATCGGTCCCAACAGATGGGGAGCCAGCTTGATGGTAGTAAAGATAGCCGTAGGGCCATCGGCACCACCGATAATGCCCAACGCACCCGCTTCCTGCGGAGTGAACCCTATCATCACAGCACAAAGCAGTACGGTGAAAATACCTAACTGCGCAGCCGCACCGAATATGGAGAGACGCAAGTTACGGAGCATCGGACCGAAGTCCGTCAGCGCACCCACCCCCATAAAGATGACAGGTGGCAGGAATCCGGTCTTAATCAGCATATAATAGATGAAGTTCATCAGTCCAAGGTCGTGCGCTATTTCGTGCAACGGCATCTCCCAGATATTCTTCATCACCCCGCCTACCATGACCATTCCGTTTTCATCCGCCTGAATCACACCCATCTCGCCGCCAGGAAAATTGGCGATGAGTACACCGAAAGCGATGGGTACCAGCAACAATGGTTCATAGTGCTTCTTGATGCCCAAATAAAGCAGGATAAAAGCGATGGCATACATCACGAGGAACGACGGATCAGCAATGATATTGCTGAAGGCCGTCATATCATAGAGTTTTGCAAATATATCTTCCATTATCCTATCTTCATTAATACATCATCTTCAGAAACAGAGTCACCCGGATTGACACAGATGGCAACAACCGTTCCATCAAAGTCTGCACGGATGGCATTGTATGTCTTCATAGCTTCGATATAGCAGAGAAGATCGCCACTCTTCACCTTGTCACCCACTTTCAACGGGGTTTCTTGTGCATTCTTCGTCAAGAAGAACTTGCCTTCGAGCGGAGCCGGAATATCCTGACCTTCGCCTACGGGAGGAGCAGTCACCTTCTCGGTAGCCGAAGCGGGCAGGTCAATGTCACCATAAGCCACCGTTACGCGGTAGGCCTGACCGTCCACCTGCACGGTGAGCGTCTTGGGTTTGGCATCGTCCAGCGGAGATTTGTCACGTTCAGCACGGCGTTTCTCCACATCCTCCAGGAAGTCCTGCTTGGCCTTGCCACTCTTGTAAGCCTCGTATTGAGCCGGGTGCATGGCGTATTCGAAAAGCTCTTCGTCGTCCTCGCCCAATTCCCATTTGTTTTCCTTCATCAGCTTGCGGTACTTGTCCAAAGCATCGGGATAGTTGTCTTGCGGATTGCCGGTGAAGAATTTACGTCCTTCGCGCTCTGCTTTCTCAATAAGCTCAGGAGCCAATTCACCCGGCAACTTACCGGCTTTGCCCAGCAGCATATCCCAAATATCATCGGCAATCATGCCCCAACGTTCCTTGCCCTTCTCCATAGCAATGACGTTCATCATGGAGAGATTCTTGACATACTGGCTAAACGGAGTCACCAATGGCGGATAACCTACACGCGGCCAGACGTATGCCACTTCGTTGAACAACTTGATGAGCAATTCATCCTGCTTCATGAAGGGCAGGTTGCGTTTTGCCTTATATTTGTTAATGGATTCCAAATTGGACTCCAGGTCTGCCATCAAACTGCCCATCATGCCGCCCGGAAGTCCAGGACCAATCAGCAGGGAGTTCATCAAACGGTTACGCGGGCTGATGTACAAGCCAAGGAAATCATCCATAAATTCCTGGATGAGGGCACGTACCTTCATATATGCCTCCATGTTGATTTCGGGCACCTGGAAGCCTGCATCTTTCAGCATAGCCTGCACGCTGAGCAGGTCTGCATGTCCTGTACCCCATGAAAGCGGTTCCATACCTACATCAATATAGTCGCAACCTGCCTCGCACACTTCAAGAATGCTTGCCATATTGAAGCCGGGCCCCGCATGACTATGGTACTGGATAGGAATATCGGGATGTGCCGCCTTGATATTGGCCACAATCTTACCCAGGGAAACCGGACGTCCGATGCCTGCCATATCCTTGATGCAAATTTCATCGGCACCAGCCTTGATAAGCTTCAAAGCCATGTTCGTGTAGTATTCTACGGTATGGATAGGTGAATGGGTGATGCAGAGCGAACATTGGGAAATCATTCCGGCATCGTGTGCATAACCAATGGAAGGAATGATATTGCGAGTATCGTTCAGACCGCAAAAAGTACGCGTGATGTCCGTACCTTGCGCTTTCTTCACCTTATAGAACAGCTTGCGTACATCGGCGGGCACGGGACTCATGCGGAGGCCATTCAAGGCACGGTCCAACATGTGAGTCTGGATACCGGCTTCGTGGAACGGCTTCGTCCATTCGCGCACGGCTTTATTCGGATTCTCCCCAAACAGCAGATTTACTTGTTCAAAACCTCCGCCATTGGTTTCCACGCGCGCAAAACAACCCATCTCAATGATAGCGGGAGCTACTTTCACCAGCTGGTCAACACGGGGTACATATTTTCCGGCACTCTGCCACATGTCCCTGAATACCAAGCTGAACTTAATTTCCTTTTTCATACTAAATTATTCGGTGTGTTTTTATATAAGATTATTATTTCAGATTTTTTCTACCTTAGCAACTTTACCCTTACCTTGTGTCACTACTGTTACGGCTGCACTGATAGCTGCCAGAATATTACCGGGGACAGGTGCAGGACCATTTGCTGCAGCTTTGGCCGGTACCACTTCTTCGGGTGCATATTTGTTCACAAGTGCAATGAGACATTTTCCTAAGTAGATAACAATCAGCAGGATAGCAAAGACTGTTGCCATACCTACCACCATTAGCAGAAGTGCTATGTTCAAGTTTTCCATATTATAAATTATTAGTTATTCCGTAGGATTTAAAAAAAATCGTTCGAAATTAGCGATTATCCGTTAAAGAAAGGTGGTAAAAAATAATAAAAGATGCTAAAACGTCACTTCCCGCACTACCGGAGAGGTGGTACGGGAAGTGTATAATACCCCATTTATGTCAAGAAAAGAGGCAATTGGCGGGATGGGAAAAATCAGCCCAGCGGGTTCTCTCCCTGATCGCCGTCGTTGCCGCCCTGGTTGCTGCCACCTTGATTGCCACTGTCAGAAGAAGGAAGCTTGCCCCACTCTTCCCAAACAATCTTCGTATTCACCATGCTGCGGGTAATCACCTGACGGCCACTATTACGCTCCACTTCGGGCAAAAAACGGACACGTACTCCGTTAATCAGCGAAGCGCTTACCTCCGCAGCCGTCGGCACTCCTCTTTTAGTAGAGGTGGCAGTATAGTAGAAGGTGCCTACACCGTTTATCTTCACAGTACGTCCCTGCCCCATGAAATTGCTCAATACACGTCCCAAGTTCTCCATCACCGCATACGTGTCACCACGGGTCACGGTAGAAAGAACAGACAGCTCGTCTGCCACTTCACGGGTAGTAACCGCCTTGCCCCAGGTTACTGATTGAGGATACCACAAATCGTTTACTTTTTTCTGAACTCTTTTAAAAAATGCCATAATCGTAATGTTTTAAATGATTAATTAATAATGTATATCCGGTTTCTCTTGTCTCACCCGAGAAGCAGAAGTTTTCATCGTGAGGCCTCAACGATTCAGCCGTCTGCTTTTCTCAAATTCGATGTTGCAAAGTTAGGGTGGGAAACAAGGGAAAACAAGAAAATGGCATCTACAACCAATTTACATAAATCACTAAAATACAAACAATTACAAAAACAACATCTCTACAAGAAGAAGGGGAAATAAAGCTGAAATAAGAAGAATAAGGTGATAATCTCTACAAGCTATACACGCAAACTTCTGATAATGAAGGCACCTATATCTTCCGGTCTCTACAAGATAGTTACTATAAGCTATTCTTTGCAATATGACATCATTTAGAGTTTATGCCAGTGAAAAGAAAGAATGCACACATAGAGAGAATGTGCCTCTCTACGTGTTTGGCTGATTTTACTTTGTTACTGCATTATACAAATCCTGGTAGGTTTTCACCACACTATACGCCACATCGCCAGTGCTGATAGCTGCAAAATGGCGACGGGCGCACTCTATCTTGGCATCCTCGGCACGGCGAAGTTGTGATACTTCGATGTCGTTGCCTTTGGTTTCTGCCACGAAATAGACGTGCTTCACGGAATCTTCTCGAAAAGCTACAGCCCAGTCGGGATTATATTTGCCCATCGGAGTGTTGATGTAGAATCCACCGGGCAGTTTGCTATATACCACCACATCATCCTCAGCTTCCAGCGACTCGGCAAAACTCTTTTCGATACCTTCACTATCTACCACTACAAGATCGTAAAGCGACTTGGTACTTTCGATAGCATTCTTGCCAAGTGTACCACGCAGCGTAGCTTCCTCAAAGATGCCAGTACCAAAAGTTCCAGCACATTTCTCATACTGAATGTGTTGGATGAGCGAGATAGCCTTACAATCGTTGATGATGCGACCGGCTTTGATGATGAACTCTTCTGGATTCAGCTTGAACTGATGGAAAGTCGCAGGATTAACGCCTTTCAGCATTTCTACAATGGTGCGGCGAGTTAGACCGGTGGATTGCACGAGTTCACCTACCAAGTCGTAAGTTACTTCTGCTCCAATAACTTCCGTTACCCGAATGGTTTTCACTGTAGCGGCACTCATGGCTGCTCCGGCTTCCAATTCTTCGCGGTCACGGATGCTTTCCATGCCGCCACTCTCCACTACAATACGGATTTCTGTCACATTCAGGTGCTTGTCGAGTGCATCAATGGCACTCTTGATGAGTTTTGGCGTTTCAAAACTCACGTTATAGTAGGTACGTGTATTAATGCGCCGCCACAACTCTTGCCACTCTTTTTTGTTGAAGTTGTCTTTAACTAAGTGAGCCTCCGTTTTATTACGTCCATTGGCTGGTTTGAAGGCATCGGGATTGAACACTTTATCCAACTGTTTGATGATAAACGAATGTAGATTTTCCACCTCACCAAACTGGAGCGAATCGGCTTTCTTTTCGTCAAAGTACTTTTGCGTGAGCTTGCCCTTCTTGATGTAACCTTGGACTATCAGTTCTTCGTGGATTTCCACGGCTTGTTCGGTCGTAATCTTTATGCTGTGTCCATCTTGTGTCTGTGCCAGTTGGTCGGCAAACAGTGTGGCTGTCACCACTACCGGACGGCTGGCACAGGCTTCTGCCATATCGGTTTGCAGCTTCTTGGCAAAGTCGTCATAGCTCTCGCTGGCAATAACGGTCAGGATATTGGTGTCGAACACATGGTCACCCAATACGTCGGCATCTTGACGTTCGCCCTTATCGTTGACGCATAGGCGCATACCACGACCCACCTCCTGACGTTTCTTGATTTCGTTGGAGGTGTCTTTCAACGTACAAATCTGGAACACATTAGGATTGTCCCAACCTTCCTTCAAGGCCGAGTGAGAGAAGATGAAGCGAATGGGGCAACTTTGGCTAAGTAAGCGCTCCTTATCCTTCATGATAAGGTCGAAACCACGTTCTTCGTTTTCGCCTTCCTTATTCTTCGATTCCACGTTCTTCCCTTTTTTATCGATAGAGAAGTAACCATCGTGAATGTTTTCGGGCGCATTCTTCGGATTGGAAAGGAAGCGAGTGTAGGCGGTATCCTTAAAGGTAGACATAAGCTCTTGCAAGGCACGTTGGTATTCCTCTTCAAACATCCGTGCAAATTTCCCCTTCTCTGCCGTGTCCTTACCGTAGATGCGGTAACTATCCACATGATCGATAAAGAAGAGCGAAAGCACCTTGATGCCGCGAGCAAAAAGTTGGCGTTCACGTTCCAAATGAGTCTTGATGGTTTCACGTATCTGGTGGCGACGGAGAATATCCTCATTCACACTGCCCACCACCTCACCGGGATGAAGCGTCAGTCCGTTGAGAAAATGCACGGTATTGGTCAATCCGTCTATACATTCCACTTTAAAGTTATTGGCATACTCCTGCAAACCACCGCTTTGCTCTTTAAGATCGAACCCTTCGCCGACCAAGCGAATGGTCTGGCGTGTGCCATTGGCAGTCTTGACATCGAAGCCCAATCGAGCTTGTGGATTGCCTTTGCTAATGACGATTTCATCCAGATAGACATAGCTATTGGTAGCTGTAGAACCCACTTGATGCACACTGCGTACCTCTATTTTTTTCACCAGCTTCTTGTTGTAAGCGTCGATGGCATCGAGGCGATATACTTGGTTGAATATTTCACGGTGCGTGGCACTATAAAGTAAGGTAAAGAGCGGATTAAACAGTTTGATACCTTTTCGTGTGGCATTGCCTTTGTCCGTACCCAACACGCTTTGCGGCTCGTCAATAATTAGGATGGGATTCGTTTTTGCCAAGATGTCAATAGGCTTTCGCGAACCGAACTCATCACGGCGTGAGAAGATGATACGGGCTGCGGAATCACCTGCGCGACCTTCCTTGTTTTTATCCTCGTTAAGCGAAGCATTGAAAGCCTGCGTATTGATAATCATTGCATGAATGCCGTTATCCGAAGCAAAGGCATCAATCTTAGCGAGCTGCTTCGAGTTGTAGATGAAGTATTGCATGCGCTTACCATATTCTCCAGCAAAGTGCTCTGCCATACTTTCAAAACTCTTGAACACGCCTTCGCGGATGGCAATACTGGGCACTACAATCACAAATTTCGACCAGCCATAACGGGCGTTCAGCTCATACATGGTCTTGATGTAGGTATAGGTCTTACCCGTACCTGTTTCCATCTCGATGGTAAAGGTACGTCCGTCTCCCTCCAGATGCTCCACGGGATTCAATCCTTCTGCCATCTGTATGCCACGCACATTCTCGCAAATGCTTTCATTGTCAAGTACAAGGGGAAAATTGCCGAAACCGTCGAAGTTGAGCGCACCAAACTTGTTCAAGAAGGTGCGGCTGCCATCGTGTTTGGGTTGCCCCTGAAACACATCGCTCACGCATTTGGCGGCTTCCGCTTGAAAGCGTTGATGTTTATATCTTATTTTCACTTTTTGCCTCCTTTCTTACTTTTGTCACTAATCGCCTTGATAGCGTTCAAATAGTCTTGCTCCACATCGCTGAGTGTGCGTTGTTTATATTTACGATACTCAGTAGCGGCATGATCCATCGCTTCTTGATGGGATACTAGGCCTCCATCCAGTAGGAGTTGTTCTCCAGTTGAGGTGAGTATGCGATCCAGATAGTTTGCCCAATCGTTCATGGTCATGGGTTGCTCTTTCTCGGCTTGGCTTTCTGCGAAATCAAGTAAAGCGATAATCATATCAAGATTATAGAAGGTTGTCATGTATGACTTACCATCTGTGGCAGTTGTTCGGCATTTCCGAACAACTGAGTCCTCTTGTAGTTCGCCTTCTTCGAAAATGTGCTTAATATGCTCACTTACATTCGATTTACTCGTCTGATACAGCTCGCACATCTGCGTTTGAGTAAGCCATAAAGTATCTTCCTCAAATTTCACATCTATCTTTGTCAGACCGTCATTGTCTGTATAAATTAGTATTTTGTTGTTCTCTTCCATGGACACGTCAAATTACTCTGATATTATTAAACGCATCATTATCCGACCAATCCAAGGATTGCTTGAACTGCTCATAAATATTGATTTTCTGAGCATCTTCCTTGAAGCAGGCATCACGGAAAAGTACACGCAAGGGACTCTTGTCGGCCATCGCAGTTACTACCTTATCGGTAATGCCCTCGGAAAAGCAAGCCACAAGTTCGCCTTCGTTGACAGTGTAGATGGTACAACCGTCCATGGTTTCTGTCTGCAAGGGCAAGTCCAAGCGAACACCCCATGCCAACATCGAACCATAGAGTAGGTCGAGGTCAGTACGATCGCGCTTGATATTATAGGCAAAGAGGTCAAGCTGGTCTTGCTTGTATTCCTTGGGTGAAAGTGATACTTTCTCGTAGTTGCTTTCGTCAAGGCGGTAGACACGGAAACCGGTGTCGAGGTTTTGGGTAGTAAGCGAGGAATCTGCTTTTATTTTTGCACCGGAACGACGGATGCGTTCTTTGGCTATCTCAGGGATAGTGGCGTAGCCTGCCTTACGTGCTTCGCTATCTTCTGGCGTTTCTTCGGGAAGCTGAACGCAGATATATCTTCTGTTACCTCCGTCTTCGGCGTTGAGTTGCATTACAGCATGAGCAGTGGTGGCAGAGCCTGAGAAGAAATCGAGGATAAGTGCATCTTTATCAAAATGAGTCATCATCTTGAGCATCCTTATCAAGAGATTTATACTTTTGGGATTGTCGAATGCTTTGCAGCCCATTAATTTCTGAAGATATGAAGTTGCGGAAGAAGTTAAGAAATCTGTATCCCACCAAGTCGTAACTTTTTTTCTTGATTGTCGAGCCTGATCTTCGTAATACTTCTTCTGGAGATTGTTCTCTGTGACAATAAGCAGTCCATTATCATACAGTTTCTGCATGGTCTCTTTTGAATATCTCCAATATCCTTCAACGCCCATAAATTCGTAAAAAGGATTACCTTTCTTTGCTCCACCAGGACCATCTACAGGTGCCAATTTATATTTTCCCTTATCGTCTTCTCGATCAAATCCGTCTAATACAGGGTCTTCTCCTATATTCTTTTGTTGAGCAAACACCTCATTTATTTCTTTGGCATAAAACGCAATGTGATTGTGATTCTCAGATATGATTCTATCATTAGAAACAGAGGCTCTATGCTTATGGCAAATATCAGCAATGAAATTATGCTCGCCAAAGACTTCATCACATATTTTGATGAGATTTGCATTCTCATCATCACCTATCGAAATAAAGATAACTCCATCCTCCGTGAGCAGAGAACGAGCCACCAGCAGACGACTATAAATCATACTGCACCAATCCGAATGAAACTTACCATTCGTATCGGAATTCTTCCTGAAGCGATAGCCCAACTCGTCCACATTGCCGGCTTTGAAATCCTCTTCGGCAGCAGTGAGAGCAAAGTCGTCATGATACACAAAGTCATTGCCAGTATTATAGGGTGGGTCGATATAAATCATCTTCACCTTACCCATATATGAGCGTTGTAAGAGTTTGAGCACTTCCAGGTTATCACCTTCGATATAGATATTCTTCGTATTGTCCCAATCCACGGAATCTTCCACCACCGGGCGTAATGTCTTATCGGTTGGTTTGGCAGCCTCCGCACGAGCGGCATTCTTACCTACCCATGTAAACTGATACATCTCGCCATCGCCGTCTGTGACATGGTCGCCAAGCAACCGGCGAAGCACCTCGAAGTTTACCTTTCGGGAGATTTCACCAGTCTTGTCATCACGTACTTCGGTAAATGCCGAAGGTGCTATCTGATAGAGCGCATCAAGATTGAGTTGCGTTCCGTCTGCAGAGTTCAAATCCAAATGTTTTAATATGTCAGTCATATATCTTGTTTCTTAATTATTTTCTAATGTTTTAAGTTTCTCTTTCTTTGATTTGTCCTTGATGAAAGTAGGAGATGTGAAAATGAAACGCAATTGTTCCACTTGCTCCAATTCTTCTTTCAATGCTTCGTAGGCATAGATGGAGAATGAAGCCGCAGCAATAGACACAAAAGTACCTTTGGATAACCGTCCTTTGATGTCATCCACTACACGCTCGTTTATATTGTTTATTAATTTGGAATGTTCCATCCTCGTTTTATTAGACCTTAGTTCTGCGGCACTTTACAAAACAATTATTTAAAGTACTGAGTAATAAAATATTGCCCAGTACTTTGCCATGTCAGAAGATTCACTTAAATTAGTGTTGCAAAAAAGCACAAGAAATCTTCAACAAGCATGACAAAAATAAGCATAAAATCCGGTAAACTCACTTCTTTTGGAGGGATATTTTTAATTATGGAGCAATTTGATTCTATGCTCTCATCCGTAATCAATTCAACACAGCAGTCCGATAGAGAGCGAACTATTGAAATAACAAGGAATAACAATATTTTTTAAGTCACCAATCAGTTTCTTATTTCATTTTGTAACAACATTTCAAATCCCAAAAACATCCGTTTCAAGCCATCAAACCGTCACAGTCCATCCCCTCCCAGAACACCTTCTGAAGTGGGGTAATTCAGTATACGACTAAATAGGATTCAATATACGACTGAATGGCATTCAGTATAAGACTGAATAGGGTTCAGTATAAGACCGAGGTTATATTAGTAGCAAAACAGAATTGAGAACAGAGGAAATCACCGACTTTTTGTCCTAATAAATCAACACAAATTGGCTATATTCCTAAAATAATCATATAAAAATATCAGCATTACTTCCGAGGTTATTCTCTATGGTTTCTTCCATAGGAAACTGTTGCTTGTCTATGCAAAAAGAACCATTCTTCCGTTCAAAAACCCAATTATCGTCCACCCGAAGCGAGTCGGACACTAATATACCACCGGCATTTTTAGAATAGACATAGACAACTATCCCGTTCTCAAACCTAAATGTATATTCGAACCCGACTACTCCCTCTTTCTTTCCGGCATAAATAAAATTCACACAATAATCTATCTTCTTCCATTGGGGCGACAAATGGTTCTCAATATCGAATAAGGCCAAACTGAAGTTTGTTTTACCCGATTCGTTCGGTCCATATACAATACCATTTTTTATGATACCGTCTTTGATAGCGTTTTTATGAACTCATAATTAGCCGGACTTGACAAATCCCACTTGAAGATACGGAAAAGGATTTCCGTAAAGAAATTACGGGCCCAATTTATCTTAATGCCACCTAATAGTTTCATACCCTTGTCACTGTTGTCTTGCAATCCGAAATTTCAGACATGGCACACTACTGTATCCAGCGTCTCTCCATCAGCAAACAGTCCACCATCTGCCTGCATCATCCGTTTCTTCAGGCGGAACTTCTGCTGGGACACGGAAGCGGGAGACACGGCAATGAGCGTGGCAATCTGTGCATTGCTGAAGTGCAGGCGGATAAGCATACAGAGCTGGCTGTCGGCAGGCGTAAGCTGGGGAAAGCGCAAGACAAGGCGTTTGGAAGCACCCTTGTATACTCTGTCAGTAAGCTTCTGCAAGTAGTTCCACTGGCTGTCCGCAAGGAATTTGGGCTGGATGCGCAACTGCTTCACCACTTCGTCTGCGTCTATCACGGCAGAAGCAAGCGCCTGCACCTGCCCGTCGAGCATCCGGACACGCTCGCCCTCTTTCCTCAACAGTTCCAGTTCGCGGGGCACGGGGTTGTCTTCATACTCCTTGAGACGGGCGCGGAGTGACTCGTTTTCCTTATCCAGACGGCTGCCATGTTCCATGAGGTTCGTCAGCGAGCTATGCACTTCTTCGCGCTCTTCGTCGGTCAGCGACATCTCCTTCAGGCATTCTTCCAGTTCCTCGCGCTCGCGTTCATTGTTGCGCAAGCGCTGTTCGTTTTCGCTCAAGGTGATAAGGTAGTTGCGGTGGTGGCGCTCTTTCTTGAACCGGACAAGGCTGAACAGCATAGCACCGGAAATGCTGAACATAATCACAGAAAACACTCCCCAGAAAAAACGTTCGTAACCACTGACCGACTTCAGCCGCACATGCCTGCCATCGGAAAGCTCCTTTATCTGATTGTATTCACGGTGCAAGCCGGAAATCAGGCGGACGGCCCGGGCACTGTCGACAGCACCGCATTGCACCAACGAGTCAGCATGAGAAAGGGACTGTTCGTAGTTCATCAAAGTTCTATCGGCAGGTTTCGAACAGGCTGTCAGCCCCAGAAGGAGAATCAGCAGGAGAAAAAGGAAGGTATGTTTCATCTTGAAATTTTGTGTTTATAATAAGTAAGGTGTAAAATCGGTAAGGAACGAGCTTACTTCAACAGTTTTCATAATCAATGCATATTAATCGTTGCAGAAACAAAGGTAACACTTTCTTCCCACAATAAATAAAGAGGTACAAAGTTTTTCATTACTTTGTACCTCCTCTTTTTCTTCGACTTGCATCATTTATAGCCGTGAGTCAGCAAAAATCGTATAGCTTAGAACTCGCTCGTAAAGTGGAACTTGATATGCTTGAAGTCCATCTGCGCCATCTGCAACACATATCCGCTGTCCGCCAGGAACACATCCCTACCCTCGCGGTCTTTCGCCATGTACTGGTATTTGCGCTTCTTGAAGGCTTCCAGTTCAGCCGCATCATCGCTCTCAATCCAGCAGGCTTTATACAGACTGAGCGGCTCCCAACGGCACTTCGCACTGTATTCGTTCTCCAGACGATACTGGATGACCTCGAACTGCAACTGCCCCACCGTACCGATAATCTTACGCCCGTTGAACTGGTTGACGAACAACTGCGCCACACCTTCGTCCATCAACTGGTCGATACCCTTGGCAAGCTGTTTCTGCTTCATCGGGTCGGCATTCTCAATGTACTTGAACATCTCCGGAGAGAAACTCGGAAGCCCCTTGAAGTGAAGCGCCTCGCCTTCGGTCAGCGTATCGCCAATCTTAAACGTACCGTTATCCGGCAAACCGATAATGTCTCCCGCCCAAGCCTCATCGACAGTTGTCTTGCGCTGCGCCATGAACTGCGTAGGCGACGAGAAACGCATCGTCTTGCCATGACGTACATGCAAGTACGGGGCATTGCGTACAAACTTCCCGGAGCAGATTTTGCAGAAAGCGATACATGAACGGTGATTCGGGTCGATATTGGCGGTTATCTTGAAGATGAATCCGGTAAATTTAGGTTCTTCCGGCTCCACCTCACGTTCTTCCGCCTTCACGGAACGGGGACTGGGAGCAATCTCCACAAAGCAATCCAGCAGTTCCTGCACACCGAAATTATTCAGTGCCGAACCGAAGAACACAGGAGCCAGCTCACCCTTCAGATATTCCTCCTTATCGAATTCGGGATAAACACCGTCTATCAGTTCCAGTTCGCCACGCAGCTTATCGGCCAGCTGGGCGCCAATCTGGTTGTCCAGCTCCTCGGTATGGATGTCCACTTCCACCTTCTCCGTCACTACCTGCTTGCTGGGCTGGTAGAGGTTGAGGTTATGCTCGTAGATATTGTAGACACCCTTGAAACGGACACCGCTCTCAATAGGCCACGTCAAGGGACGCACGTGGATGTGCAGTTCCTCCTCCAGTTCGTCCAGCAGGTCGAACGGGTCTTTGGCTTCACGGTCCATCTTGTTGATGAAGATAATCACCGGCGTATTACGCATACGGCAGACCTCCATCAGCTTGCGTGTCTGCGTTTCCACACCTTTCGCACCGTCCACCACGATGATAACACTGTCCACAGCCGTCAGCGTGCGGTAGGTATCTTCAGCAAAGTCCTGGTGACCCGGAGTATCAAGGATGTTGACCTTGTAGTCATGGTAGTCAAACTCCATTACAGAAGTGGTGACGGAAATACCACGCTGTTTTTCAATATCCATCCAGTCCGACGTTGCCGTCTTCTTTATCTTATTGCTCTTTACGGCACCCGCCACCTGGATTTGTCCACCAAAAAGCAACAGCTTCTCGGTCAATGACGTCTTACCGGCATCCGGATGCGCGATAATCGCAAACGTTCTCCGTCTTTCTATTTCGTTGTTATTGGCCATATATCAATTAGTCAGTAATAATCACTCTTCCAAATTCTTCATGCAGACAGCAAGGCTCTCCTCCCAATGGGGTATATCGATGCCGAATGTCTTCTTTATCTTTGTCTTGTCCAGTACGGAATAATGCGGACGCGGCGCCTTGGCAGGGAATTCGTCCGTATGTAGTGGATTTACTTTGCAGGTCTTTATGCCGGCCAGGCGATGGATAGCCAAAGTGAAATCATACCACGAGCACACACCCTCGTTGCTGAAATGATAGATACCGGGAACAATCCCCCGGTTGACAGCCGCAAAAATGACACGTGCCAAATCATTGGCATATGTCGGCGTACCTATCTGGTCGAAGACAACCCCCAGCGTCTCTCGCTCACGCCCCAGACGAAGCATCGTCTTCACAAAATTATTCCCGTAAATGGAATAGAGCCATGCTGTACGGATAATCATGGCACGGCTGCAATGCTTCATCACCGCCTGCTCACCTGCCAGTTTAGTAGAGCCATATACCGAATTGGGGCAAGTGGCCGCCTCTTCCGTATAAGGAGTGTGTCCGGTTCCGTCGAAAACATAATCGGTGGACACTTGTATCAAGGCAGTACCGCAAGCTTCGGCAGCGGCAGCCAGATAGCCAGGAGCGACATGGTTCAGCTTGTCGCAAAGTTCCTGATTGTCCTCCGCCTTGTCCACCGCCGTATAAGCAGCGCAATTCACAATCACATCTATCCGGTTACCCTTCACAAACCTGTGCACAGCTTGTTCGTCGCAAATGTCCAATTCCTGCACATCAGTGAAAAAATAAGCATGTTGTCCGTTTTCTTTCGACAACACTCGCATTTCATTGCCAAGTTGACCGTTGGCACCGGTTATCAGAATATTCATTTAATAAAGTTACACTTATATATAGAATGTTACGATGAACAATATTTTCCTTCATAATTATCAATCATCCACTATCAATTATCCATCAACTCCAGTTCTCCCCGCTTCTCCTTGTCATAATAGTTGGCAAGCAACGAGATGAAACCACTGATGGCCTCCATAGCCTTTGCCGTGCCCTGACTGATTTCCTTCTTCTGCAAGCGTAACAGCAACACTCCATAAAGCGCCTCGAAACAAGTGTCTACCTCAGACTCCTCTTTCCGGCCGTTCTTCTGACGCAGTTCCACGATAAAAGGCAGTGCCTTGAAATAAGCCGCATTATAGAACGGATATTTCGTAGAAGCCAGCAATTCGCCATGCAGTTCCGTCAGATTCAGAATGACATTACGGTTGATTTGCAGATGCCCTTTTTCCGTTACGCCTTCCGCACGCATCATATCTGCCAGGTTTCCATACCATTCTTCCAGCGCAGGCCATTCCTCCTCCGGATAGCGCAAGATGATGTTCTGGCGTATCCGGTCTATGTCACAGCCGTTGGCACGGAGCAAGTCCTCCACCTGCCACATATATATAAGGTATTCGGCTATATTCTTCTCTTTCAGTTGTTGCGCAATCTTCACGATAAAATGTATGATTTATAACCTTAGATTTATGACTTCATTATCAATTTATCCACTATCGATTATCCATTAATACAGCGATTCACCCATCAGCGTAAACACCAGTCCCATCACAGACACCACAATGACAATGCTCCCGATAATACGGTTCAGTATCCAGATACCTCGCAGGTTGAATTGTGTACGGACCTTATTGACAAAAAAGGTTATGCCAAACCACCAAGCCAAAGCACCCAATGCGATGGCCAAGTATCCGGTGACAGCCTCAAACACCAGCACGCCCTCACTTACAAAAGCGAAGCGGGCGAAAAGGCCTACAAAAAGGAAAATAATCAGTGGATTGGAAAGTGTGACGGCAAACGCCGTTATGAAGTTATGGAAATAGGAACCCTTATTGGTGGATACCGGCCGGATGGACT
This sequence comes from Bacteroides sp. A1C1, assembly GCF_004328515.1. Classification (NCBI taxonomy): domain Bacteria; kingdom Pseudomonadati; phylum Bacteroidota; class Bacteroidia; order Bacteroidales; family Bacteroidaceae; genus Bacteroides; species Bacteroides sp. A1C1. The sequence goes on along the minus strand of NZ_CP036491.1, from coordinate 3,406,275 downwards.
GTACCGGATTGCTGCGGAACGTATAAATGCCAAATGCCAACAGAAGAATGCTTCCGAAAAGCTGCAGGTAAAAGATGTTCTTGTTGACATAATCAAAAACGAAACTCATCCCGTAGCCCGTCAGCAAGGCATATGCAATATCGCTCAGCGAAGCTCCTATCCCCGTTACGAAACCATACCACCGTCCTTTATTCAAAGTACGCTGAATACACAATACTCCTACAGGACCCAATGGCGCGGACACAATGACGCCGATAATGAACCCCTTCCACAATATGTCAAATATGGTCTCTATCTGAATCATGGCTGCAAATATCGGACTTTTTTATGAGACGAACGAATAGTGTTAACGTTTTTTCGACGGAAAAGGATTTTAAGAAGTAAAGATTATCCATTTTACATATTATTCCGTATATTTACCTCCGAACTTAACAATACCCCCTAATGAAACGAATAAAAAAAACTCTAGCACTCGTTTCCATGACCGTCTTACTACTGACGGCATGCGAAGCTCCCAAGGAACTCGGTGTGATTCCATATCCGCAGTATGCCCAAACTACGTCAAAAACAGTCGAACTGCCATCTACAGTAACCTTCTCGACCAATTTGGCGAAATCCGACATGAATGACCTGCTGGCCTATCTGCCGGACTTTGCCATCCCCATGAAGCTTGTCGACAAGAATCCTTTTGTAACGATAGAAATAACGGACGAGACGGACAATCCAATCGCCGCCGAAGGCTACAACCTGACAGTCAGCAAACAAGGTGTAAATATTCAGGCCTCCTCCGCAGCAGGTGCCTTTTATGGACTGCAAACCCTGGCACAACTTGCCCGTAACGGGAAGGAACTGCCAGTCACGACCATCAAGGACGAACCCAGATTCCCCTACCGTGGGCTGCACCTGGATGTTTCAAGGCACTTCTTTAACACGGACTATGTCAAGAAACAAATAGACCTGGTAGCCACCTACAAAATCAACCGCCTGCATTGGCATCTGACCGACGGTGCCGGATGGCGGCTGGAGATTCCGGGCTATCCCCGCCTGACAGAATTCGCAGCCTGGAGAAAAGCCGCCAATCTGCAGGATTGGGGGAAATATAACCACCGCTTCTGCGAAAAGGATGAAGAAGGAGCCTATGGAGGCTACTATACAGAAGCAGATGTACGCGAAGTTTTAGAATACGCCCGCTTGAGGCATGTTACCGTCATCCCCGAAATAGAAATGCCGGGACACTCAGGAGAAGTACTGGCAGCCTATCCACAGCTGTCCTGTACTGGCGAGCCTTATACATCCGGTGAAGTCTGTATCGGCAACGAAGAGACCTTCAAGTTCTTCGAAGATGTGCTGGATGAAGTGATACGGCTGTTCCCTTCCCGTTATATCCATATTGGAGGCGATGAAGCCAGCAGACGCCACTGGAAAGCATGTCCCAAATGCCAGAAGCGCATGAAGGAAGAAGGGCTCAAAGATGAAAGTGAGCTGCAAAGCTATATGATAGCCCGCATAGAGAAGTACCTCAACGACAAAGGGCGTGAAATCATCGGCTGGGATGAGATACTGGACGGAGGCCTGGCCCCCAACGCAACCGTCATGTCGTGGCGGGGTACGGAAGGTGGCATTGCCGCCGCCCGCATGGGGCATTACGCCATCATGACACCGGAGAGCCACTGTTATCTGGACCACTACCAGGATGACCCCGAGACACAGCCGCTGGCGTTCGGCGCCTGCGTCCCCATCGGACAGACCTACTCCTACGACCCGGCTCCCGACTCATTGGAAAGTGATATCTGCAAATACATATTAGGCGTGCAAGGCAATGTATGGGCCGAATATCTACCCACTTACGAACATGCCGAATATATGATATACCCGCGCATCATCGCTCTGGCAGAAGTAGGATGGACTCCCATGAAGAACAAGCATTCAGAAAGTTTCAAGAGACGTATCAACAACGAAATACGCCATATCAAAGCAATAGGCTACAACCCGTTCACCTTGTCGGAACTAGTGCAGACCAGCCAGACCGTTGACTATGCCAAGAAAAGAATCATGCTGTCCCTCACCTCCGAAAAACATCCGATTGACATCCGCTACACAACGGACGGTTCCGAACCGACTGCGTCTTCCAAGTTATACAAGAAACCGTTTGCCGTAAAAGACTCCATATTGCTGACCGCACGTCTTTTCGATGGAGAAAAGCCTATCGGAAAAAGCCTTCACCTGCGCACCGACTATCACAAAGGCATAGGCAAAAAGATAACCTATGCACCGGGCGGCGGATACTATCAGCATAAAGAAGTATACAAAGGCGGCGGTGACACCGGTCTCCTCGACGGACTTCGCGGCGGTAAAAGCTACATGGACGGGCGTTGGCAGGGATTCTGCCCCAATGATTTGGATGCCACCATCGACTTGGGCGAAGTGACCGCTATACACCGGGTCATGGCCAACTTCATGCAAATCCGTACCCCGCAGGTTTTTCTTCCAGCCAAAGTAGAAGTGTGGGCATCAGTGGACGGCAAAGAATTCTCCCTGCTGGGCAGTGATACTTGCAGCGAGGAGGATGCCGGAAAAGACGTGATTTTCAGAGATTTCGGATGGACCGGCACCCCTACTGAAGCACGGTATGTACGCTTCCACGCCATACAAGGGAAGAAACAATTCTTATTTACGGATGAAATCGTCATACAATAATATACATCCGGCTTTATAAAACAGAATAAAAAACGCATACAAGTAAAATTGCATGCGTTTTTTGTTTTCCTTTTTTTCTCCTCCCCACCGATTTTGCGTATCTTTGTCCCCAAGAAGAAAAGATGAAGATATTCAAAGAAGTAACTTCAATCGTAAAATCGTAAATCGTAAAATCGTAAATATAACTATGATTCTTTTTTTCAGAACACCATCCAAGAGTGTGATTGCCGTAGAATGTAATCATGAACTCCCCCAGGCAGACAGCGACAAACTCTGCTGGCTTTTTGGAGAAGCCACCCCCGAAAGTGAAGACAACCTGAAAGGACATTTCGTCGGCCCGCGCCGCGAGATGATTACTCCGTGGAGTACAAACGCCGTAGAAATCACCCAGAACATGGGACTGGACGGCATTATCCGCATCGAGGAGTATTTCCCCGTAAAAGATGAGAATGCAGACCATGACCCGATGCTGCAACGTATGTACAAGGGGCTGGACCAGAATGTATTTACAACCAACCGGCAACCGGAACCGATTGTACACATCGAAGACCTGGAGGAATACAATGAGAAAGAAGGGCTGGCACTTTCCAAAGAGGAAATGGACTACCTCAAGAAGGTAGAAAAAGATCTTGGACGCCCTCTGACGGACTCCGAAGTATTCGGTTTTGCGCAAATCAACTCCGAGCACTGCCGTCACAAAATCTTCGGCGGGACATTCATCATCGATGGAGTAGAACAAGAATCTTCACTCTTCCAAATGATAAAGAAGACCACACAAGAGAATCCCAACAAGATTATCTCTGCCTACAAAGACAATGTGGCCTTTGCCGAAGGTCCGGTTATCGAACAGTTTGCTCCGGCAGACCACTCCAAGCCCGACTATTTCCAAGTAAAAGACATCAAGAGTGTCATCTCCCTGAAAGCGGAAACACATAACTTTCCCACTACCGTAGAACCGTTCAACGGTGCATCTACCGGTACGGGCGGTGAAATCCGCGACCGTATGGGCGGCGGTAAGGGCTCTTGGCCGATTGCCGGAACAGCCGTCTATATGACCTCCTACCCCCGTACGGAAGAAGGACGTCCTTGGGAAGAGATTCTGCCGGTACGCAAATGGCTGTATCAGACTCCCGAACAAATACTGATCAAGGCCTCCAATGGTGCCAGTGATTTCGGAAACAAATTCGGTCAACCGCTAATCTGCGGTTCCGTGCTCACTTTCGAACATAAGGAAAATGATGAAGTCTATGGTTACGACAAAGTGATTATGCTTGCTGGAGGCGTAGGCTACGGTACCCAACGCGACTGTTTGAAAGGTACACCGGAAGCCGGAAACAAAGTGGTTGTTATCGGTGGAGACAATTACCGCATCGGTCTGGGCGGCGGCTCCGTATCTTCCGTAGATACCGGACGCTACAGCAGTGGCATCGAGCTGAATGCCGTGCAACGCGCCAACGCCGAAATGCAAAAACGTGCCTACAACGTGGTACGCGCACTTTGTGAGGAAGAGACCAATCCGGTTGTCTCCATCCACGACCACGGCTCTGCCGGACATGTTAACTGTCTGTCTGAATTGGTAGAGGAATGCGGCGGCCTGATTGACATGAGCAAGTTACCCATCGGTGACACCACGCTGTCTGCCAAGGAAATCATAGCCAACGAAAGCCAGGAACGCATGGGCTTGCTGATTCAGGAAGAGGCCATCGAACATGTACGCAAGGTAGCCGAACGCGAACGCGCTCCGATGTACGTAGTAGGTGAAACCACCGGTGACCATCGCTTTGCCTTCCAGCAAGCTGACGGTGTACGTCCGTTCGACCTCGCCGTAGAACAGATGTTCGGCTCTTCCCCCAAGACTTATATGGTGGACAAGACCGTGGAACGTCATTACAAAATGCCCCAATACGAACTTTCCCAACTACATGAATACCTCACCAATGTGCTCCAACTGGAAGCTGTGGCTTGTAAAGACTGGTTGACAAACAAGGTAGACCGTTCTGTAACAGGCAAGATTGCTCGCCAGCAGTGCCAGGGTGAATTGCAGTTGCCTCTGAGCGATTGTGGTGTGGTAGCTTTGGACTATCGCGGCGAAAAGGGTATCGCAACCTCTCTGGGCCATGCTCCACAGGCGGCACTTGCCGACCCGGCAGCCGGCTCCGTTCTTTCCGTCAGCGAAGCCTTGACCAACTTGGTTTGGGCACCGCTTGCCGAAGGTCTGGACAGCGTTTCCCTTTCTGCCAACTGGATGTGGCCTTGCCGTTCGCAAGAAGGTGAAGATGCCCGTCTGTACACGGCAGTAAAGGCATTGAGCGACTTCTGCTGTTCCCTGCAAATCAATGTACCGACTGGTAAAGACTCTCTTTCCATGACACAGAAATACCCCGACGGCAGCAAAGTCATTTCTCCGGGCACGGTAATTGTTTCTGTCGGTGGAGAAGTTTCCGATGTCAAGAAGGTCGTTTCTCCAGTGCTGGTCAACAATGAAAAAACTACCATTTATCATATAGACTTCAGTTTCGACAACCTGAAACTCGGTGGTTCCGCCTTCGCCCAAACCCTGGGCAAAGTGGGTGACGAAGTTCCCTGCGTGCAGGATGCCGAATACTTCCGCGATGCTTTCCTTGCCGTGCAGGAGCTGGTCAACAAGGGACTGATTCTTGCCGGACATGATATTTCTGCCGGTGGCCTTATCACTACACTGCTTGAAATGTGCTTTGCCAATGTGGAGGGCGGTATGGAAATCAACCTGGATAAAATCAAGGAGCAAGACCTTATCAAGATTCTGTTTGCAGAGAATCCGGGTATCGTTATTCAGGTGAGTGACAAGCATAAGGAAACAGTAAAGCAAATCCTGGAAGATGCAGGCGTAGGTTATGTGAAACTCGGTAAACCGACAGACGAACGCCATATTCTTGTATCAAAAGGCGATGCTACTTATCAGTTCGGCATCGACTATATGCGTGATGTATGGTACTCCACTTCTTATCTCCTTGATCGTAAACAGTCCATGAACGGCTGTGCCAAGAAGCGTTTCGAGAACTACAAGATGCAACCGGTGGAATTCGCCTTCATGCCGGACTTCAAAGGCAAGTTCTCACAATACGGCATTACCCCGGACCGCCGCACACCTTCCGGTATACGCGCTGCCATCATCCGTGAAAAAGGGACTAACGGCGAACGCGAAATGGCCTACTCGCTCTATTTGGCAGGCTTCGATGTGAAAGATGTTACAATGACCGACCTTATCAGCGGCCGCGAGACGCTGGAAGATGTAAACATGATTGTTTACTGCGGTGGTTTCTCCAATTCCGACGTGCTTGGTTCTGCTAAGGGTTGGGCCGGTGCCTTCCTTTTCAATCCGAAAGCCAAAGAAGCGCTCGATAAGTACTATGCACGCAAGGATACGCTTTCGCTAGGCGTCTGCAACGGTTGCCAGCTTATGATGGAACTCAACCTTATCAATCCCGAGCTTGAAAAGAAAGGCAAGATGTTGCACAACGATTCCCACAAATTCGAATCCAGATACCTCGGTGTTACCGTTCCCACTAACCGCAGTGTAATGCTCGGGTCTTTGAGCGGCAGTAAACTGGGTATCTGGGTGGCCCACGGCGAAGGCAAATTCTCTTTGCCGTACGATGAGGACAAATACAACGTTGTGCTGAAATACTCATACGACGAATACCCTGCCAACCCCAACGGTTCGGATTATTCCATAGCCGGATTGGCAAGTGCCGACGGACGCCATCTGGCCATGATGCCCCACTTGGAACGTGCTATCTTCCCCTGGCAAAATGGTTGCTACCCCGCAGACCGCGTAAACAGCGACCAAATCACTCCTTGGATAGAAGCGTTTGTCAATGCACGCAAGTGGGTGGAAGCCAATAAAAAATAAACAGAACTTCCTTCTTAATAGAAATGTGACAAGCGCGGGTTGACAAATAAATCCGCGCTTGTTCATTTTTTCCATTCTTTGCCTTCCTTTTGCTTTTCTCGAACAAAAGCACTACTTTTGTGTTTATTTTCAACTCTCCCTCAGTACAACATTCAAAAACCGTTCGACAATTATGAAAAAGTACTTCTTTTTCTACATACTACTATTATTGCCAATTATAGGCATTGCGCAAACATACAAGTACATCGATGTGGAAGACGGTTTGAGCAACAGACGGGTATATGCCATTCAAAAGGGCCCCAAAGGTTACATGTGGTTTCTCACCCACGACGGCATCGACCGATATAGCGGAAAAGATTTCAAGTCTTACAAACTGATGGACGGAGATGAAGAAGTAAATTCCATGATGAATCTGAACTGGCTCTATGTGGATCCTAAAGGAACCATATGGGAAATAGGCAAAAAAGGACGTGTGTTCCGCTACGACACAAGACACGACCGTTTTGTCTTAGTATACAAGCTACCCGAAAATGAAGTAAAAGGACGTCCTACTCCCATCAGCTATGGTTTTGTGGATGCCAACAGCGTAATATGGCTTTGCAATGAAGATGCCCTATATCTGTACGACAGTAATACTCAAAAAGTGACCTTCATTCAAAATGAAATAAAAGAACGAATCACGGACATCGTACAGATTGACTCAACTCATTTCTTTATCGGAACCGACATCGGCATACATTATGCCGAATTGGAAAACAATGTACTCACCTTGAGTCCCTGCGACCAATTGGATACCTTAAAGGTACAAATCAACGAATTATACTATCACAAACCGTCCCGTAAGGTTTTTATCGGTACTTTTCAACGAGGAATATTTGTCTATGACTTGAACAAACATAAAGTCATGCATATACCGTCCGGCCTGATGGATGTCAGCATCAACTGCATCCGTTCCTACACTGACAATGAAATTCTCATTGCAACAGACGGAGCCGGCATCTACAAAATGAACGCTGCTACTTATGAGTCCGTACCATACATTGTTGCCGACTACAACCGGCACAACTCTATGAACGGGAATACCATCAACGACATCTACATTGACAGCGAACAACGCATCTGGATAGCCAATTATCCCATCGGTATCACCGTACGCGACAACCGATATGCCGATTACCAATGGATAAAACACTCTATCGGTAATAAACAGTCACTCATCAATGACCAAGTAAATGCCATCATCGAAGATCATGACGGAGATTTATGGTTTGCCACCAACAACGGCATCAGCCTTTATAATAGTAAAACAAACCAATGGCATTCTTTTCTCAGTACCTTCGATCCTGCAAGCCACAGTAAAAACCACACCTTTATCTCACTATGCGAGGTTGAGCCTGGTATCATCTGGGCCGGAGGTTACAGTTCAGGCATCTATCAGATAAACAAGAAGCAACAGTCCGTAGATTTCTTCACTCCATCCTTATTCAGCAACCTCAATATCCGGCCGGACAAGTATATCCGTTCTATCATGAAAGACTCTTCAGGAAACATCTGGTCCGGAGGGTATTATAACTTGAAGGAAATAGACTATTCCAGCAAAAGCATACGGCATTTCCCCGGTCTGAACGGCATTACCGCCATTATAGAAAAAGACTCCACACATATGTGGATAGGCACTGCAACCGGCCTATACTTATTAGAAAAAGCAACCGGCAAGTACACCTATATCCGAATGCCAGTAGAATCATACTATATCTACTCTCTATGCCAGACCTCTGACGGAATGTTGTACATCGGTACCAACAATGCCGGTTTACTGGTATATGATACGGCCAAAAATACATTCAGACACTATCATAGAGACAACTGTGCCTTGATTTCCAATAATATCTATACACTATTGTCTGATGGAAAAGGAAATATCTTTCTGAGTACAGAACACGGTCTGTCCACCTTCTATCCTGCCGAAGAGACATTCCATAACTGGACCAAAGAACAAGGACTGAAGTCAGATCATTTCAATGCAGCTTCAGGCACCTTAAGAGGAAACGGCAATTTCATTTTCGGCAGTACGGACGGAGCCATAGAGTTCGATAAGGACATGGTCCTGCCACGTGACTATAAATTCAAAATGGTATTCAGCGACCTGCGGGTTTTCTATCAGACCGTTTATCCCAAAGATGAAGGTTCCCCACTTATTCAGGATATAGACGAGACAGAAACCTTGCGTTTGAAGTACAACCAGAACATCTTCTCATTGCAAGTTTCCGATATAAACTATGACTACCCTTCCCTGATTCTGTACTCTTGGAAGCTGGAAGGATTCTATGAGGGCTGGAGCCGCCCGGGACAGGAAAATGTCATTCGTTTTACCAATCTGAGTCCGGGTAACTATACCCTCCGCGTACGTGCCATCTCCAACGAAGACCGCCGTATTGTCCTGGAGGAACGTAGTATGAACATCATTATCGAACAACCCATCTGGCTCAGTTTTTGGGCATTAATACTCTATGCAGTGATTATCATATCCATTGCAAGCATCGCCCTGCGAATCATAGCCTTGAGAAAACAGCGGAAAGAATCCGACGAGAAAATACGCTTTTTCGTCAACACGGCACATGATATACGTACTCCACTGACGCTCATCAAAGCACCCTTGGAAGAAATCACCGAACGCGAACAACTGACTTCCAGCGGACAGAGCAACATCAACACAGCTCTGCGAAACGTAAATGCCTTGTTGCGCCTGACCACCAATCTTATTAATTTCGAACGAGCAGACACCTATTCCGGAAGTCTATACGTATCCGAATACGAACTGAGCACATATATGGAGGAGACAATCGATGCATTCCGTCCATACGCAAACATAAAACACATCAACCTGACCTACGAAAGCAGTTTCCGTTATCTGAACGTATGGTTGGACAAGGACAAGATGGATTCCATTTTGAAGAATATCATATCCAACGCATTGAAATATACACCGGACGGCGGCAATGTACATGTCTTTACTTCCGAGACGGAAGATACCTGGAGTATTGAGGTGAAAGATACCGGTATCGGAATTCCGGCCTCGGAACAAAAAAAGCTGTTCAAGATGCATTTCCGCGGCAGCAATGCTATCAATTCCAAAGTTACCGGCAGCGGCATCGGACTACTCTTGGTTGGGAAACTTGTACGCTTACATAAAGGAAAGCTCAACTTCAGCAGTATGGAAGGAAAAGGCTCTTGCATCAAAATCACGTTCCCCAAAGGGAACAAGCATTTCCGCAAGGCAATCCAACGCCCTCAACCCCAAAACGAACGGATTGTTTATTCGGCTTCCGGAGTGCCCATCAATGCCTCCGCCACACCGTCCCCTGCTTCCAGCGGCATCTACGACAAGACGCAGCAACAGTCGCAAAACAACAGTAGCCACCAGAAAATTCTTATTGTAGAGGACAATGACGAATTAAGGGAATATCTGCGCAGAACATTGTCTGAACAGTACAACATACAAGTATGCTCCAATGGAAAAGAGGCACTGATCATTGTCAAGGAGTATATGCCTAACCTAGTCATTTCAGACATCATGATGCCGGAAATGAGAGGAGACGAGTTGTGCCATATCCTGAAGAACGACATCGAGACATCACATATCCCCATCATCCTGCTCACAGCACTGAATACCGACAAGAATATCATCGAGGGACTGCAAAGCGGAGCAGATGAATATATTGTGAAACCCTTCAATATCGGTATATTGCGGGCAAACATTGCCAACTTACTGACTAACCGGACACTGTTGCGCCACAAATATGCCAGCCTGGACCTGAACGACGAGAAAAACAATACGGATTGCATCAACTGCTCCAACGACTTGGACTGGAAATTCATTGCAACCGTCAAAAAGAGTGTCGAAGACAATATGGACAACCCAAGCTTCAACGTCGACGTGCTCTGCAACCTGCTGAATATGAGTAGAACCAGCTTCTACAACAAGATAAAGGCACTGACCGACCAAGCTCCGGCTGACTACATCCGGCTGATTCGACTGAAACATGCCGCCCAACTTCTGAAAGAACAAAAGCATACCATCACCGAGATTTCAGAGCTGACCGGTTTCAGTGATGCGAAATATTTCCGTGAAGTATTCAAGAAACATTTCGATATGAGCCCAAGCCAATATGCCAAGAGAGGGAAAGAAGGGAAAGATGATAAAGAAATAAAGTAAATTACAACATTTTGAATATGAATATATATCTTGAAGCATTCTCCATATTCTTTAAGATAGGAGCCTTTACCATCGGCGGCGGTTATGCCATGGTACCACTGATAGAAAACGAAATCGTAACCAAACGAAACTGGATAGCCAAAGAAGATTTCATTGACCTGCTTGCTATATCACAGTCCGCTCCGGGCATTCTTGCCGTCAATATATCCATTTTTATAGGGTACCGGCTACGGGGAATACGAGGGAGCATAATCACTGCATTGGGAACCATACTTCCTTCGTTTCTCATCATCCTCGCCATAGCGTTGTTCTTTCACAACTTCAAGAACAACACCATTGTGGAACGTATATTCAAAGGCATCCGCCCGGCAGTGGTTGCATTGATTGCCGCCCCTACATTCAGCATGGCCAAATCGGCCCGGATAAACCGATACAATATATGGATACCGGTGGTTTCAGCACTGCTCATCTGGCTGCTGGACTTCTCCCCCATCTGGATTATCATTGCAGCAGGTGCAGGGGGATATGCCTTCGGACGTCGGAAACATCGAAGAATTAAAAATGAAAGAATTAAAAAATGAAAGGTGCAATAACACTAATCATTAATCACTAACCATTAATCACTAACCATGATTTTCTTACAGCTATTCTATACATTCTTTAAAATCGGCCTTTTCGGCTTTGGCGGCGGATATGCCATGCTGTCTATGATACAAGGCGAAGTAGTCACCCGTTATGGCTGGCTTTCCCCTCAAGAGTTTACTGATATCGTGGCAATCAGCCAAATGACACCCGGTCCGATAGGTATCAATTCGGCAACCTATGTAGGTTTTACTGTCACCGGTAGTGTATGGGGATCTATTACCGCCACTTTTGCCGTAGTGCTCCCCTCTTTCCTACTGATGCTGACCATCAGCAAATTCTTTCTGAAATACCAGAAACATCCTTCCGTAGAAGCGGTATTCAGCGGGCTCCGCCCGGCAGTGGTCGGTCTGCTGGCCTCAGCCGCGCTGGTATTGATGAATTCGGAAAACTTCAGTTCTCCCAAAGAAGACACATATTCCTTCGTCATCAGCTGCCTCATTTTCCTCGTGGCATTTGTAGGCACCAAAAAATATAAACTGAACCCGATAGGAATGATTGTAGCCTGTGGAATAGCAGGGTTGATACTTTATTAAGGAGGGAAATTAAGGATTAGGGATTAGGGATTAGGGATTAAGGATTAGACGTTAATCCCTAATCCTTAATTTTCTTTTTAAAGTTTAATCTTCTTTCCAACGGATTTCGATTCATTATGCAGACGATCCAAGGCTGTCACCACATAGCGGTACTTTGTCTTTCCGTCTTCATAAGGAAGTTTATAGAAATTATCACGCGTGATGGCTACAATATGGGAAGGATCGTCTATGTTCACTTTCTCTTTGGCATCAAAACGATAAACTACATACTGGACAGCACGATTCATCTCCTCTTTATACTTGGGTGCTGTCCAAAAAAGAATATATCCGTCTTCCGTCCATATCGGTTTCATCTTACGCACCTTTCCTGGAGCTTCGTTATCCATAAAATCGAAAACAGGAGGCAATGCCGGATATTTATGATATTCGGCAATCAAGGCATCACGATACTTGCCCGCATTCTCAATCACCGCACTGGCGGGCCACTGGCAACTGCCGCCGATGGTTTGATAAGCCCGCTGCAAAGCCATCTTACGGGGAAGCTGATTGATTGACGGATTCTTTGGGTCGGCATTCTGCACAGTGTTCATTACGGACTGACCGATAAACAAAGGACGGTTTTCCGTATTCTTGGCCCACCATTTCACCAGTGTCTCATAGTCGGCAACCGGATGTCCTATATGCCAATAAATCTGCGGAATATTATAGTCTATCCAACCTTCACGGGCCCACAGCAGTACATCCGCATAAAGGTCATCGTAGTTTTGCAGGCCTTTGGTCTTACTGCCAAGCGGGTCACTGCTTTCGTTCCGGTAAATGCCAAACGGAGAAATCCCGAACTTCACCCACGGCTTGATTTCACGGATAGTTTCATGCAGTTTCTTAATCAGCACATTCACGTTGCTCCGGCGCCAGTCTCCTTTATTGCTGAATCCTCCACCAAAACGTGCAAAACTTGCATCGTCGGGGAAATCCTTTCCCTTAATGGGATAAGGATAAAAGTAATCGTCCATATGGATAGCATCCACATCATAACGGGAAACAATGTCGCTCACCACCATACAGATGTGTCGGCGGCTCTCAGGCAGTGCCGGGTCAAAATACAACTGGTCGCCATAAGTGACAAACCATTCCGGATGGATATTGTACACATGATTGGGAGCCAACTCACTCTTCAAGGTCGTCTTCGTGCGATACGGATTAATCCATGCATGAAACTCCATGCCACGTTTATGGCATTCATCAATCATAAACTGCATAAGGTCCCAATAAGGTTCGGGCGCTTTACCCTGCACTCCGGTAAGGAAACGACTCCACGGTTCCAGTCTGGAAGCATACAGAGCATCCGCTTCGGGACGTACCTGGAAAATTATGGCGTTGATTCCTGCCTTCTGCAAGGAATTCAACTGCCCGATCAGATTCTGCTTTAGCTTTTCGGTCGGCATTCCACGAAACTGTCCGTTTACTGACTGTATCCATGCTGCACGAAATTCACGTTTAGGATAGGCAGACCCGGTCTGCACTTGCGCAAATGCCCCTCCTGCCACCATCAGTGACAAAAGACATAGGCATAAAATGGATTTTATTCTCATATTCCGGTCAATAGCTTTTATTAAAAAAGCGAAATTAATTCTTTTGTCCTAAGTATACCGGTAAAAACCGGAAAGTATAACAAATCTTAACCAAGGGTATCTTTCCTCCCCAATAAATCCACTTTTGCCTTGCCTGATTGTTACAATTCGGATAGCAAACATTATCTTTGCATTCTGTAAACCACCGAACCAACCTACAGATATGGCAGAAAATACATCGATTATCATAAAAGGGGCCCGTGTCAATAATCTCAAGAACATTGACGTAGAGATTCCCCGTAACAAACTCGTAGTCATCACCGGACTGTCCGGTTCCGGAAAATCCTCACTTGCTTTCGATACATTATATGCCGAAGGGCAACGCCGCTACGTGGAGAGCTTGAGCAGTTATGCCCGCCAGTTTCTGGGACGTATGAGCAAGCCTGAATGCGATTTCATCAAAGGGATTCCACCTGCCATTGCCATTGAGCAGAAAGTAAGCAGCCGCAATCCGCGGTCCACCGTTGGCACCTCCACCGAAATATACGAATATCTGCGGTTGCTCTACGCACGCGTAGGGAAAACCTTCAGCCCGGTCAGCGGACTGGAAGTGAAGAAGCACTCGGCGGAAGACATCGTGAAGTGCATGCTGGAATATCCGGAAGGAACCAGATATACCGTACTCGCCCCGATATTGCTGCGCGAAGACCGCACGCTGCAACAACAACTGGAGATAGACATGAAGCAAGGTTTCACCCGTCTGGAAGTGAATGGTGAAATGATGCGCATCGACGAATACAAGCCGAAAGCCGGAGACACAGTTTTTCTGTTGATTGACCGTATGACAGCCTCTTCAGAAAAGGATTCCGTCAGCCGCCTCACCGACTCGGCCGAAACAGCCATGTACGAAGGAGACGGTGCCTGCCTACTGCGTTTCTACCAGCCTGACGGGAGTACCTGCCTCTATCGTTTCAGCACCAAGTTCGAAGCAGACGGCATCACCTTCGAAGAACCGAACGACCAGATGTTCTCCTTCAACTCTCCCATCGGCGCATGCCCCGTATGCGAGGGATTCGGGAAAGTCATCGGCATCGACGAGCATCTCGTGATACCCGACCGCTCCTTGTCCGTCTATGACGGCGCTGTAGTATGCTGGCGGGGCGAAAAGATGGGCGAATGGAGGGATATGGTGATACACGGAGCCGAGAAAGCCGACTTCCCCATCTTCACTCCCTATTATGAACTGACCGACGAGCAACGCCGGATGCTGTGGGAAGGGACCCCCTACTTTGAGGGCATCAACGCCTTCTTCAAGATGGTGCAGGAAAACCAGTACAAGATACAATACCGTGTGATGCTGGCACGCTACCGCGGAAAGACGCTCTGCCCCAAATGTCACGGCACCCGCCTGAAACCCGAAGCAAACTACGTACGCGTGGGAGGACGCAACATCTCCGAACTGGTAGATTTGCCCATCACTGAGTTGAAGCTCTTCTTCGACAACCTGCAGCTAGACCCACATGACGCCGACATAGCCCGCCGCATCCTGACAGAAATCAACAGCCGCATCCAGTTCCTATTGGATGTCGGTTTGGGATACCTCACGCTGAACCGCCTCAGCAACTCGCTCTCCGGCGGTGAAAGCCAGCGAATCAACCTAGCCACCTCGCTGGGAAGTAGTCTGGTGGGCAGCCTGTATATTCTTGACGAACCGAGTATCGGCCTGCATAGCCGCGATACGGACAAACTGATACATGTGCTCCGCCAGCTGCAACAGTTGGGCAATACGGTAGTGGTAGTGGAACACGATGAAGAGATTATCCGTGCTGCCGACTATATCATCGACATCGGTCCCCGGGCAGGCCGCTTGGGAGGAGAGGTGGTCTATCAGGGAGACATGAAAGACCTTCAGAAAAACAGTGACAGTTATACCGTGCGCTATCTGCTGGGGGAAGAGACAATCCCACTGCCGGAACACCGTCGCCCGTGGAACAACTATATAGAAATAAAGGGCGCCCGCGAAAACAACCTGAAAGGTGTGGAGGCACGCTTCCCGCTGAATGTAATGACCGTGGTGACCGGTGTCAGCGGTTCGGGCAAGAGTACGCTGGTGCGCGACATCTTCTACCGCGCCCTGAAACGCGAGCTGGACGAATGCAGCGAACGCCCGGGCGAGTTCACCTCCATCGGAGGAGACTTGCAGAACCTGCGCAATGTAGAGTTTGTTGACCAGAATCCTATCGGAAAGTCATCGCGAAGCAATCCCGTGACCTACATCAAGGCCTACGACGAAATCCGTAAACTATGGGCAGACCAGCCACTTGCCAAGCAGATGGGATACAGTGCCGGATACTTCAGCTTCAACAGCGAAGGTGGCCGTTGCGAGGAGTGCAAGGGTGAAGGCACCATCACTGTGGAGATGCAATTCATGGCAGACCTTGTACTGGAATGCGAATCCTGCCACGGCAAACGCTTCAAGGCGGACACGCTGGAAGTGAAGTTCCACAACATGAATATCTACGACGTACTGGAGATGACCGTAAACCAAGCCATCGAATTCTTTACGCAACACGGACAGAAAAAGATTGTGAAGAAGCTGCAACCCTTGCAGGATGTAGGTTTGGGATATATCAAACTGGGGCAAGCCTCCTCCACCCTCTCCGGTGGAGAGAACCAGCGCGTGAAACTTGCCTTCTACCTCAGCCAGGAGAAAGCGGACCCGACCATGTTCATCTTCGATGAACCGACTACCGGACTACACTTCCATGACATCAAGAAACTGCTCGAAGCCTTCGATGCCCTGATACGCCGCGGGCACAGCATTGTCATCATCGAACATAATCTGGATGTGGTGAAATGTGCGGACCATGTGATAGACCTGGGACCCGAAGGAGGGGACAAAGGAGGAAACATCGTAGCTACCGGTACACCGGAGGAAGTGGCGAAGTGTGCGGCAAGTTATACAGGGCAGTTCTTGCAAGAGAAATTACACCCCTCTCTTCCTTAAATAGAACACAGAGGCACGGAGACACAGAGATATTAAATTCAAGGAAAAAGAATAAAATTCCATGCCTCCGTGTCTTTGTGCTTAATCTTACCGGGTGCCACTACTCCAATTTAAAAGTAACCGGAAAAGTAAATTCCACCTTCACGGCTTTACCTTGCTGCATCCCCGGCTTCCATTGTGGCATCAATCCTACAATCCGTAATGCTTCCTCATCCAAGGCAGGATACCTGCTGCGCATAATAACGGGGTCCACCACACGACCATTCCCGTCAATCACCACGCTGACAATAACTCTCCCCTGAATGCCATTCTTACGGGCTTCTTCTGGATAACGGACATTCTTTTGAATAAAATCCATCAAGGCTTTCATGCCTCCCGGAAACTCGGGCATCACTTCCACTACTTTATAGACCGGTTCTTCCATTGGCTCTTCCGTTATCAATTGTGGGCTCCCGCCCTTCCCTGCATCCGAAACATAAGGGGGAAGAGATGTCTTTTCCGCCGTTCTCCATTCTTCCTCATTGTCCGTCAGTCTGAACTCAGCCATCATCAAGACAGGTTTCCTCCTGATGGTTATCTCATAAAAGTAACGGTAGCGTCCCGGCTTGTTGGGATGCACATCCGGATAAAGGGAGGCTTTCATAACCCTTTCCTCCCCATCCCGCAGCACATAGGCGATGTCCCAAAAGGCAGCGTTTATCGGCAATTCCCGCCAGGTACCTTTTTCGTCTTCGAACGTCAGGTAATAATGCTCGCCGCAGGTCAAATCTCCGCCGCTGTGATTGCTGAGGATGAATGTCGCCTGAGTCGCTTTCGTTGAAAAGACCGGATATTCGGGACGGATATGGATGCCACGAATATGATTCCTGCCTACTCTCTCGTTGATGACGGGGACTTCTACACCATGAAAACAGAAAACGGGGGAGTCCATTATTTTCTCCCGGAACTCTTTCCGCCGCTCGGGAGTATTCACCATCAAATCTATATCGATGCAATGCAACCCCACCCCATATCCGGTCACATTCCTCTGAATGTGTATATATGGTGTATTATTCAATCTTTTTCCTAGTTCTTCGTGAATGGCAAGCAATTGCCTTTGCAAGCAGTCACCATCATCCGCAATCCCTATCTTGAGGCTATCGCTCACTATTTTTTCTCCCATCCATTGGCCTATCCTTACTGTACCTACGGAATCTTCAAGCGTTTCCATACGTTCCGTTTTATTCATTCGGCAAGATGACAAGCAGCAAAGCAATAGGAGAAAACAAACTCTGTTCATGGCATTTTGTATTTCAAGTTCATAGCATCAGATACAAATATACTCATTCCTGCAATCACAATCAAAAAGAAAACTCCTAATTTCGTAAGACTATAGAAGGAATACATGCAATAGCGGCATGAGAAAAGGAAAGATAACGGCTAAATCGGCACTGTATCGCCACTGCAAAGTTACTGCATTCCTTTTGCAGTGATACTGCAACACCTTTGCAGTGATGCTGCAACACCTTTGCAGTGATGCTGCAACACCTTTGCAGTGACGCTGCAACACCTTTGCAGTGGCATTGCAAAAAGTTGGCAGGACTTTGCAGTAAGAAAGAGCTGATAACTAAGATAATAGCATCAATGAAAGACGTATGCAGTACAATCGGAATGGGAACGAAAATGGGCGTGATAGATACTTGTAAGAATATTTATCTATCACACCCATCTATCACGCGACAAGCCATTTGTAGTCAGGCGAATACCCCCCTCGCGTGATAGCATGACAGATGTTTTGCAAAAACAAACTCTGTGGAGGAGTAGCAAAATGAGATTAGAAATAGAATCCGAAACCTACCTTCAGGCCGAATTTAGAACGGTCGTCGTTAATATTCCAGTAAGCGGCAGGTTCGATGGTCACCGTACGCGTCAGGAAAAAAGCATAACCGGCTTCCAGACCGAAAGAGAACTTGGTATCATCCAAATCATGTCCCCAGTCCCAACGGTCTACATTGACATCGGCACCCAGATACACGCCAATCTTGTCGAAATAATAACGTCCGCCTACACCCAACGTATAGACATCGAGGTCAGACCCTCCGGAATTCCAAGCAGCTCCGGCATGCACCAGCAAAGCCACATTGTCGAGCAGGAAAGCACCTCCTTTGGCTTCAAGCCCGAAACTTGTCTTGTCGGTTCCCGTGTCATGAGAGAATTCCAAACCGGTGATGGACGGATTCAAAATCCACTTACCTTTTTCAAACTGTGCCTGAGCTGCCACTGTGACAACAAGCAAGCAAACGAATAATGCCAGTTTTTTCATCTTGTTCTGTTTTTTGAGTGAATAATCAATGTTGTTTATTGTCTTCTTCGAATCGTTTGCGTTGTAGCGCCTCCTTCTTACGAAGTACCAGCCACAACACAAATACAATGAGATACGAGGCAGCTACAGTGACATACTTCTCAGTATCGCTGATTTCCGTATTGCGGGGAAGGAAATAAGCGGCAGTAGCAGAAACGTAAATAAGCAGGGCCAACGTAAGCCCGGTAGATTTCTTTATTTTTTTCATTACCAAAGTTTTTTAGTCGTCTTGAAATACCAGATATTAAACCAGAAGCCGGCCAATACAGCAGCCAAAAGAGCTATCGGCAGCGCATACTGCGGCTGAAGTCCGAGTCCTTCGGGAGCAATGCAAATATAAGTGGTGCATACAGCCGTCATGAACAATGCGGGAAAATAGGTGATATAAAAATAATGCCCTTTTTTCTCACGCACCAGATAAACGGTAATTGCCCACAAGGTGAAAACAGACAAAGTCTGGTTGGCCCAAGCAAAATAGCGCCAAATCATATCAAAGCCATCCTTGTCGCGCAGGCTGTAAAGCAACAACCCGATGGCCACCAGGAACATCGGTATGCAGATATATAAACGACTACGCATGGATTTTTGTTCCATTCCCAAGAAATCAGCCACGATAAGACGTGCCGAACGGAAAGCCGTATCACCACTGGTAATAGGGGCGGCAATGACACCCAGAATAGCCAATACTCCACCTACGGCGCCCAGCCAGTCTTTTGTAATGGCATCTACAATAATGGAGGCATTCGTCTCTTCCATGCCATTCTGATGGAAAAAGTAAGTGGCGGCGGCAGCCCAAATCAAAGCTACAATGCCTTCGGTTATCATGGCTCCGTAGAAGACGGGACGTCCGTGGCGTTCACTTGTCATGCAGCGTGCCATGAGAGGGCTTTGAGTAGCATGAAAGCCACTGATTGCACCACAAGCTATACTGACAAACATAATAGGGAAGATAGGCAACAAAGCCGCATTGGGATGTGTATTCTGCAAGCCGTTCCATATTTCAGGCAACTCGGGATGGTTGACATAGAGCATCACCAAAATACCGACAGCCATAAACAGCAAGGCTATGGCAAACAACGGATATATCTTGCCGATAATCTTATCTACTGGCAACAAGGTAGCCAGAATATAATAAGCAAATACTACAATAATCCAGAAAGTGGTATCCAAGCTGTCGGGGGTCAGCTTGGCAAGCAGTCCGGCAGGGCCTGCCACAAAGACAGCTCCCACCAATATCATCAGGACAACGGTGAAGCCACGCATCACCTGCTTAGTGGTCAACCCCAAATAACGTCCGATGATTTCCGGCAGGCTTTCCCCGTCATGCCGCAAGGAGAGCATACCGGCAAGATAGTCGTGCACTGCACCGGCAAAGATACTGCCAAGTACAATCCACAGATAGGATGCCGTGCCGAACTTGGCTCCCATGATGGCGCCGAAGATAGGTCCCAGTCCGGCTATATTAAGAAACTGTATCATGAAAATCTTCCAAGTAGGCAGTGGAATGTAATCCACACCATCGGCTCTTGTAAGGGCAGGTGTTTTGCGGTCATCGGGACCGAAGACGCGTTCTATAAAGCGTCCATAGATAAAATAGCCGGCTATCAACGCCAGCAGGCAAAGCGTAAATGTAATCATGGCGTGTTAATATCTTTAATCTATGCAAATGTAACAGTTTCCAAGTAAACAGCACAAAATAATCGGGTGTTTTGCTTATCTTCGCCGAGAAAAATGATAGAAATAAAGAAGAAAAGAGAAAAATGAAACGAATTATTTCCATTTTACTATATATAGCCATCTTGCTGCCGCTTGCCGCACAACCGCCCAAACATGAAGTACGTGCCGCCTGGATAACCGCCGTCTATGGGCTGGACTGGCCGCAGACACGCGCCACTTCGCCCGAAAGCATCCGCAAGCAGCAGGCCGAACTGATTGAAATATTGGACAGACTGAAAGCCGCCAACTTCAACACCGTACTGTTCCAGACCCGTACACGGGGAGATGTCCTCTACAAATCGGCCATCGAGCCCTACAACTCCATACTGACCGGAAAGGTAGGCGGCGACCCCGGCTACGACCCGCTGGCTTTTGCCATAGCCGAATGCCACAAGCGCGGCATGGAGTGCCATGCCTGGATGGTGACCATTCCTCTGGGCAACCGCAAGCATGTGGCCGCCCTCGGTAAAGAGTCCGTCACCAAAAAGAAACGCGCCATCTGCGTACCCTACAAACGCGAATACTTCTTGAATCCCGGACATCCGCAAACCAAAGAGTACCTGATGAGCCTTGTCCGCGAAGTGGTGGAACGCTACGATGTAGACGGGGTACACTTCGACTACCTGCGCTATCCGGAAAACGCCCCCCGTTTTCCCGACAGCTACGACTACCGCAAATACAGCAAAGGACGCAGCCTTGCCCAATGGCGCAGAGACAACCTGACGGAAATAGTGCGCTATATATATAAAGGTGTAAAAGCCATGAAACCCTGGGTAAAAGTCAGCACCTGTCCGGTAGGAAAATACAAAGACACTTCCCGCTACCCTTCCCGTGGCTGGAATGCCTTCCACACCGTCTATCAGGACGTGCAGGGTTGGCTGGGCGAGGGCATCCAGGACCAGATTTATCCGATGCTCTATTTCCGTGGCAATCATTTCTATCCCTTTGCCCTTGACTGGCAGGAACAAAGTAACGGACGCCAAATCATTCCCGGTCTGGGCATCTACTTCCTCGACCCCAGCGAAGGGAACTGGACGCTGGACGAGATTGAACGGCAGATGCACTTTATCCGCGCCCACGGTCTAGCGGGCGAGGCACACTACCGCGTGAAGTATCTGATGGACAATACGCAAGGGCTTTATGATGCGCTGGAAGAAGACTTCTATACCGCCCCGGCCCTGCAACCCGCCATGCCGTGGATAGACAATGTAGCTCCTACACCTCCCGCCGGACTCACGGTGGAAACACCGGAAAACGGCTATTGGAAACTAAGCTGGCAACCCGCCACGGATAATGACAAGCGGAATGCTCCGATGTATGTAATCTACGGTTCGGACACCTATCCCGTAGATACCTCCAATCCGGAGAATATCCTGGCACAACGAGTACAAGGCACGGAATATACCTATGCCCCCATCCGCCCGTGGACTGCCCGAAAATATTTTGCCGTGACAGCCATAGACCGTTGCGGAAACGAAAGCGAAGCTATTCAGCAGCAGTGACACAGACAAAAGCCCGGTAACGGCTCTTCGGAGTGACCGGAACCAGAGGCAGATAGCCGGAAACAACCCTGCCGTCCTTCACCACCAGCGGATAACTTTGCGCATCCTGCTCATGCCGCTCCATCAAAGCTTCATGGGTCGGAAAGCAATCGATGGAGAAACGTCCCTCCCCACCGGGGACAATGAAATGATCACTAAGCACATGGGAAACGATTCCCATATTCATCCGTAGATTTATTTCGACATGGGGGTTGATGGCATACGGATGCCCTTCCTTCTGACGGCAGACCATCATGTCCACACCCAAAAAACCCGTATAAGATGTAGCATAACCCGTTTCCAATGCCTTCTGCATCATATTGCGTATGCGCACAAATGCTTCAAAGGGCACATATTGCTGAATCCATTCCTCCACTTGCCCATCTGAAGTAAGGATATTACCACGATAAGCCCCCTTGTCATCCGTAACAAAACGGGAATAGCCGACAAAAAGAAGCTTTCCCCGGCCATCCGAATAAAATTCCATGGCAAAATCTTCCACCTTATCAAATATAGGCTCCATCACAAAACCTCCATTTTCTTTCAGCGCCCTACTACACCAATCGGAAACATTTTTCGTAAAGCCATGACGGCACCAACACAATCCCTTCCCACTTCCCGACCAAAGTGATTTAAACACACATCCCTCTTTGTAACGACCAATAATATCCAGAGAGATAGCCGTAGTTCCACCATCAGCCTCCACCAAGCAACAACCGTCACCACAAGTATAATCTATTTTATTGGAATAGAAAAGTGCACGAAAAGCCAAAGCGTTACTACGGGCAGCCTTCATACGATATTTATCCAAAGCATCCGGCGTAGGAAGATTCCTTTCCAGAACACCGCCTTTCAACATCCGTTTACGGATAGCGGGATTCCATCCCCAAGGCATTACCCGCACATCAGCATAATCGGGCAGCTCCGGCTCTGTCACCAAATGTACATCCAGCCGGAACAACTGTTGCATCTGTTTCAGATAATCTGCATTATAGGCGGAAGGGGCCAGTACCCCACTACCCGGCCGGGCATACCAAATCGGTAACAAAGCCAGGTCTTCAGCCATACGGCGGATGGTAGCGGGCGCCATATAATTTTCTTCATTATTTCCCAATGCCATATCTGCATCAGGATTGAACACATAAAGTTTCATCTTTCAAATGTTAACCAATTACTCACGTTTTGTATGAGAGTGCAAAGTTATATAATATTTTGCCATCTCTACTTTGCAAATCTATAAAAAAGCCGTATATTTGTCGCCCGATAAACCGAATTTAAAGCATGGAAGCATTTTACCGTACACACGCTTATCTCGTAGAGCATACCAATGCCCCCGTACGCCGCGACCTAATGGACGAAATAGACTGGAATGACCGTCTTATCGGTATCAAAGGCACAAGAGGCGTAGGTAAGACTACTTTCTTGCTGCAATATGCCAAAGAGAAATTCGGCACAGACCGCTCCTGCCTCTTCATCAACATGAACAACTTCTACTTCTCCGGACATGGCATCGTGGAGTTCGCCGCCGAATTCCAGCGCCGCGGAGGAAAAGTGCTGTTGATAGACCAAGTATTCAAATACCCGGAGTGGAGCAAGGAGCTGCGCATATGCTACGACCGTTTCCCCAACTTGAAAATCGTATTCACCGGTTCCTCCGTAATGCGCCTGAAAGAAGAGAATCTGGAGTTGCGCGACATTGTGAAAAGCTACAACCTGCGCGGCTTCTCCTTTCGCGAATACCTGAACTTGCAGACGGGCATGAAGTTCCATGCCTATCCGCTGGAAGAAATTCTGAGCAACCACGAACAGATAGCCAAAGGCATCCTCTCCAAAGTACGTCCATTGGACTACATGCAAGACTATATGCACCACGGCTTCTACCCATTCTTCCTTGAAAAGCGTAACTTTTCGGAGAATCTGCTCAAGACGATGAACATGATGGTGGAAGTAGACATCCTGCTTATCAAACAAATTGAGCTGAAATACCTTTCGAAGATAAAGAAATTACTATATTTGTTGGCCGTGGACGGGCCGAAAGCGCCGAATGTCAGCCAACTGGCAAACGACATACAGACCTCCCGCGCCACAGTAATGAATTACATCAAGTATCTGGCAGACGCACGGCTCATCAATATGGTCTATCCTAAGGGAGAAGAATTCCCCAAGAAGCCGTCGAAGATAATGATGCACAATTCAAATCTGATGTATTCCATCTATCCCGTCAAGGTGGAAGAACAAGACGTATTGGACACTTTCTTTGCCAACACAATGTGGAAGGACCACAAAGTGAACAAGGGCGACAAGAACATCTCATTCATGGTAGATGAGGTGATGCCTTTCAAGATTTGTCCGGAAGGAACAAAGATAAAGAATAATCCGGGAGTTACTTATGTACTGCATAAGGCGGAAATAGGCCGAGGCAACCAAATACCTCTCTGGTTATTCGGTTTCTTGTATTAAGAGAGAGATTTTTTCACTTAAATAAATAATTCAATTTAGTTATGACTAAACAGAAGAAATTCATTACTTGTGATGGTAACCAGGCTGCTGCACATATCTCGTATATGTTCTCCGAAGTAGCTGCCATCTACCCCATCACCCCCTCTTCTACGATGGCTGAATACGTAGACGAATGGGCTGCCGCAGGTCGCAAGAACATCTTCGGCGAAACAGTATTGGTACAGGAAATGCAGTCAGAAGGCGGTGCTGCAGGTGCCGTTCACGGCTCTCTGCAAGCTGGTGCGCTGACTACCACTTACACAGCTTCACAAGGTCTGTTGCTGATGATCCCTAACATGTACAAGATTGCCGGTGAATTCCTGCCTTGTGTATTCCACGTATCAGCACGTACATTGGCAAGCCATGCACTGTGTATCTTCGGTGACCACCAGGACGTAATGTCTACCCGTCAGACCGGTTTTGCCATGTTGGCCGAAGGCTCTGTACAGGAAGTTATGGACTTGGCCGGTGTAGCTCACTTGGCTACTATCAAGAGCCGTGTTCCGTTTGTCAACTTCTTCGACGGTTTCCGTACTTCTCACGAAATCCAGAAGATTGAAATGCTGGAGAACGAAGACCTCGCTCCGCTTATCGACCAGGAAGCTTTGGCTGAATTCCGCGCACGTGCATTGAACCCGATGAACCCGGTTGCCCGTGGTATGGCCGAAAATCCTGACCACTTCTTCCAACACCGTGAATCTTGCAACAACTACTATGAAGCAGTTCCGGCTATCGTTGAGGAATACATGAACGAGATTTCCAAAATCACAGGCCGCAAGTACGGTTTGTTCGATTACTATGGTGCAGAAGATGCAGAACGCGTTATCATCGCCATGGGTTCTGTAACAGAAGCTGCCCGCGAAGCTATCGACCACCTCGTTGCCAATGGCGAAAAGGTAGGTTTGGTTGCCGTCCACTTGTATCGTCCGTTCTCTGCCAAGCACTTCCTTGCCGCCGTTCCCAAGACAGCCAAGAAGATTGCCGTACTGGACCGTACGAAAGAACCGGGTGCTAACGGCGAACCGTTGTACCTCGACGTAAAAGACTGCTTCTACGGTGCAGAGAATGCTCCGGTTATCGTAGGCGGCCGTTACGGTTTGGGATCCAAGGACACTACTCCCGCGCAAATCCTCGCCGTTTACAAGAACCTGGCTATGCCGATGCCGAAGAACCACTTCACTATCGGTATCGTAGATGACGTTACCTTCACTTCTCTGCCCCAGGAAGAAGAAATCGCATTGGGCGGCGAAGGCATGTTCGAAGCCAAATTCTACGGTTTGGGCGCTGACGGTACAGTAGGTGCCAACAAGAACTCTGTGAAGATTATCGGTGACAATACCGACAAGCACTGCCAGGCTTATTTCTCTTACGACTCCAAGAAATCAGGCGGTTTCACCTGCTCACACCTGCGTTTCGGTGATACTCCTATCCGCTCTACATACCTGGTAAACACGCCTAACTTCGTGGCTTGCCACGTTCAGGCTTACCTGCACATGTACGACGTAACCCGCGGCTTGCGTAAGAACGGCTCTTTCTTGCTGAACACCATCTGGGAAGGCGAAGAGCTGGCCAAGAACCTGCCTAACAAGGTGAAGAAGTACTTTGCACAGAACAATATCACTGTTTACTATATCAATGCTACTCAGATTGCACAAGAAATCGGTTTGGGCAACCGTACCAACACCATCCTGCAATCCGCATTCTTCCGTATCACCGGCGTTATTCCGGTTGACCTGGCTGTAGAACAGATGAAGAAGTTCATCGTTAAGTCTTACGGCAAGAAGGGTGAAGACGTTGTCAACAAGAACTACGCAGCAGTTGACCGTGGCGGCGAATACAAGCAACTGACCGTTGACCCGGCTTGGGCCAATTTGGCAGACGACGCCAAGGCTGAAAACAACGATCCTGCATTCATCAACGAAGTGGTTCGTCCTATCAACGCACAAGACGGTGACTTATTGCCGGTATCTGCATTCAAGGGTATTGAAGACGGTACTTGGGAACAAGGTACTGCCAAATATGAGAAACGTGGTGTAGCTGCATTCGTTCCCGAATGGAACGCTGAAAACTGTATCCAGTGTAACAAGTGTGCATACGTTTGTCCTCACGCTTCCATCCGTCCGTTCGTACTCGATGCTGAAGAGCAGAAGGGTGCCAACTTCACTCAACTGAAGGCTGTAGGTAAAGCATTCGACGGTATGACATTCCGTATTCAAGTAGACGTTCTCGACTGTCTGGGTTGCGGCAACTGTGCCGATGTTTGTCCGGGCAACCCGAAGAAGGGTGGCAAGGCTCTGACTATGAAACACCTCGAAAGCCAATTGCCGGAAGCTGCTAACTGGACCTACTGTGCTGAAAACGTAAAAAGCAAACAACACTTGGTTGACATCAAGGCCAACGTGAAGAACTCCCAGTTCGCTACTCCGTTGTTCGAGTTCTCAGGCGCTTGCTCCGGTTGTGGTGAAACTCCGTACGTTAAACTGATTTCCCAGTTGTTCGGTGACCGCGAAATGGTAGCCAACGCAACAGGATGTTCTTCCATCTACTCCGGTTCAGTACCTTCTACTCCTTATACTAAGAACGAAAAGGGTCACGGTCCTGCTTGGGCAAACTCATTGTTCGAGGACTTCTGCGAATTCGGTTTGGGTATGGAGCTTGCCAACGAAAAGATGCGCGCACGTATCGTGAAGGCTATGGAAGATGCCATCGCAGCAGAAGGAACTCCGGCTGAATACAAAGAAGTATTCCAGGCTTGGATTGAAAACATGTACGATGCAGACAAGACCAAGGAACTGGCCGAAAAGATCATCCCGATGGTAGAAGCAGCCAAAGACAAATGCGACAGCTGCAAGACTATCGCCGGTCTGTCTCAATACCTGGTTAAACGCAGCCAGTGGATTATCGGTGGTGACGGTGCCTCTTACGACATCGGTTACGGTGGTCTCGACCATGTAATTGCAAGCGGTAAGGACGTCAACATCCTCGTACTGGATACTGAGGTTTACTCCAATACAGGTGGTCAGTCTTCCAAGGCTACTCCGGTAGGCGCCATCGCCAAGTTTGCCGCTGCCGGTAAACGCGTACGTAAGAAAGACCTCGGTCTGATGGCTACTACTTACGGTTATGTATATGTTGCTCAAATCGCTATGGGTGCCGACCAGGCTCAAACCTTGAAGGCTATCCGCGAGGCAGAAGCATATCCCGGCCCGTCACTCATCATCGCTTACGCTCCGTGTATCAATCACGGTCTGAAGGCAGGCATGGGCAAGAGCCAGGCAGAAGAGGAAAAGGCCGTTAAGTGCGGTTACTGGCACTTGTGGCGTTACAACCCGGCTTTGGAAGCCGAAGGCAAGAATCCGTTCACGCTGGATAGCAAGGAACCGGATTGGAGCGGATTCCAAGACTTCCTGAAGGGTGAAGTTCGTTACGCATCCGTAATGAAGCAATATCCGCAGGAAGCCGAAGAGCTGTTCAAGGCCGCCGAAGAAAACGCTAAATGGCGCTACAACAGCTACAAGCGTCTTTCCAAAGAAAACTGGGGCGCTGAAGTTACAGAGTAATTCCTTAATTACTAAATAGAAAATAGAGGCTGTTCCCGAACTGGATGCAGCCTCTATTTGTTTTAAATAAAAACATTAAATATCAAAAAGTTATGATCGGATTTATTATTTGGGTTATTGGGGTGGTCCTTGCAGTCAAGGCTGTACTCGAAATCATGAGATGGCCGGTAGACGGAGTAAAGAAGCTCTTGGTCGCAATCATCATCCTGCTCACAAGCTGGATTGGAATCTGTGTTTACTACTTCTGGGGAAGAGAAAACCTGCCCCAAATACTGAAATAAGTTCCGGTATCATCAAACAGAAGTAAACAAACGTGTATTAAGAACAAGGGGATAGGCAATAGTTATCCCCTTCTTTTCAGAAACTCGGTAGGACTCTCCCCAAACTGTTCCTTATAGCATTTTGTGAAATAGGAAGGTGACGAAAAGCCCACTTCATAAGCAATCTCCGCTACTGTCATATCAGAGGAGGCAAGCAGTGAGGCAGCCTTTTTCAACCTCATCTGGCGCAGCAGCTCATTCGGCGAATAGTTGGTCAGCGATTTCAGCTTACGGTAAAGCTGCACACGGCTCATACCCATATTCCGTCCCAAATCCTCCACATTGAGTTCCGCATCTTTCATCCTCTCCTCGACAAGCGATTTGAAGCGGGAGACGAAACCCTTATCCAAATCACTGATGGTTTCCTTCTCAATAGTCTGGTTATCTCCGAAGAACTGCCTCAACTGACGGCGGTTTGCAATGAGATTGCGGACACGAGACAAGAGCAACTGCGAATTGAATGGTTTGGAAATATAAGAATCGGCACCGCCATCATAGCCCTGGATACGCTGTTCGTCCAGCGAGCAGGCCGTCAGCAGAATCACCGGGATATGGCATGTCTGCAACTCGCTCTTCAAACGGCGGCAACATTCCACACCATCCATACCGGGCATCATTACATCCGAGATAATCACATCCGGCACATACCTCATGGCCAGCCTGATACCCTCTGCCCCGTCCGCCGCATCCAATACACGGAATTCGTTCGACAACAGTGACTTCACATAGCTGCGGATATCCGCATTATCGTCAATTACCAGCACAGTAGGACAATCAGCCTCAACCACCTCTTCGCCTGCCTTCACTTCCGTATCTATCAGGGTAGACGACACGTCCTTCTCTTCAGCAGGCAACGTCACTATAGTGGGATGGTACTGCGAAACATCCTGCTGCGGGAAAGTGACAGTGAAAGTAGTGCCTTTCTCGTCACTGCGTGCCGCAATGTTACCACCATGCATCTCTACAAAGGCACGTACCAGCGCCAGTCCGATACCGGTACCGGCCTGATGCCCGTCCACTTGATAGAAGCGCTCGAAGATAGCTTCCACATCGGTCGAAGAAATGTAACTGCCGGAATTGAAGACGGACAGACTGTAGTTCTGTTCCGACTTTAACAACCGTACGGTGATTTTCCCGTTCTCCGGCGTATACTTCACGGCATTGGAGAAGAGATTGAAGTAAATGCGCTCCATCTTCTCTGCATCCGCCATCATCCGGAAGTCCGTATCGGAAGATGCCTCAAAGCTGAAAGCAATATGTTTCTTCAGCAACGCCATGCGGAAAGAGTCGTTCCAGCCCCGGAAACTGTCGAGCAAATCAAAAGGTTCGAGATGGAGCTCCATGCGCCCGTTCTCCACCTTTCGGAAATCAAGTATCTGGTTGACCAGGCGAAGCAGGATATGCACATTCTTTTTCATCAGCTCGAGGAGCTGGCGCGGCTGTCCGTCGAGGGTGCGGTTGGCAAGAAGCTGCTCTATGGGATCGGCTATCAATGTCAGCGGAGTACGGAAATCATGCGAAATATTCGTGAAGAACACCAGCTTGGCATGCGTAGCCTCCTCCAGTTCATGGGAAAGCTGTTCCAACTGCGACTTCTGTACTTCCAACAGTTCCTTCTGCTGTATCAACTGGGTTTTCTGTTCCTCCAATTTCTTTTTCTGCATGGACAGCTCACGGTTCAACCGATTCTTGACACGCAAGGAGAGGTAGACAGCCACCAACAAGCCGACCAGCAACAATAGGGCGGACAGACTGCCGTACAAGACAACCTGCTGCGTGGCATAACTGGCTAAATACTGGTTTATCTTTCCGTTCAGGGTTTCTATCTTTCCATCCAGGGTGCCGATGTGGGCGGTCTGCATCTTCATGATGAGAGCATTGTCGCGGTCGACGACGGAAGTGCCCAGGATAGTTTCACGGGGAAAATCACGCTTGTTCAGGATATCCATGGCAATCTGCATCACGCGGTCGCCACCGGTAGGATATATAAACGTGGCATCCAGTTCGCCGGCAAGCACTTTCTCCACTCCGTAGTCTTTGCCGGGCAGGGCGTCTATGCCGATGAACCGCATTTCCTTCTCCCGCCCCTTGCGGGCAGCGGCAGCATAGGCTCCGGCCGCCATACGGTCATTCTGCGCATACACCAGGTCGATATGCGGAAAGCGGCTCAGCAGGGTATCCATTTTCTCTCCGGCCTTGAGTTGCAACCAGGCACCGTCTACAGCGGCCAGCAACCGGATACCGGGATAAGCGGATATAGCCTTCACAAATCCCTGATGACGGTCTACGGCAGGTGTGGAGCCCACCAAACCGGAGATTTCCACCACATCTCCCTGCCCGTGCAGCACATTGGCCACATACTCTCCCACAGCTTTCCCTATCTCGTAGTTGTCTGCACCGACGTAAGCTGTATATTTGTCCGAAAGGATTTTACGGTCCACTACAATCACCGGAATGCCCCGGTTGTATGCCTCCTCCACAACCGGAGTTATCGGAGTGGCTTCATTCGGGGCCACAATCAGCAGGTCCACCCCTTCGGCTATCAGTTCACGAATGTCTTTTGCCTGACGGTCATTATCGTCGACGGCAGTACGGATGTCCACCTCCACATCTTCGTAGAAATGGGCTTCACGGAGTATCTCACTGTTCATCTGGTGCCGCCATTCATCCTCGCTACATTGGGAAACGCCGATACGGAAACGTGCCTCGCGCCGGGAGCAGGCAACCGCCACTCCCCAAAGCACGAGCAAAAAGAATAAAATCCGAAGGTTATGTTGTCTCATCTTCACTTTCCTCTGATTTAAGATTGCAGATGAGCAAAGATAGCGAAAAATGTGAAAAGAATAAGAAAAATCTATGCCAGCCTTTCTTTCAAGGCGTCCGGCAATTCCGGCATGGCACCGCTCTGGGTACATACATAGGCAGAGACTTCCACTGCCAGTTTATGGGCATCGGGCACCTGCTTCCCGCTGAGAATGGCAGCGGTGAAGGCTGCCGTGAACGAGTCACCGGCTCCAACGGTATCCGCCACCGGTACCTTGGGCGTCTCCTGGAAAGAAACCACTCCCGGAGTGAACACATAGCTGCCATTCGTTCCACAAGTCAAGATAAGCATCTTCAGATTATACTTGGCCAGCAGAATCCAGCATTTGTCCTGCAAGTCGATGCCCGGGTAGCCGAAAATACGGCTGATGGTCACCAGTTCCTCATCGTTTATCTTGAGGATGTTGCAGCGGCGCATGGATTCGCAGAGTATCTCTTTGGTATAGAAACCCTGGCGGAGATTGATGTCGAATATCTTCAGTTGTCCCTCCGCATCGGGCATCGTGTCGAGAAAGCGGTTGATGGTGATGCGGCTTGTTTCGCTGCGTTGCGCCAAAGAGCCGAAACATACGGCACGCGTGTTCAGTGCCAGACGCTTCAGTTCGTCGGTAAAGGGGATGTTGTCCCAGGCCACGCCTTCCTTTATCTCATAGCACGGCACGCCCACGGCATCGAGCGTCACCTGCACCGTTCCCGTGGGGTAAGGCACGCGCTCTATCTGGGTGCGCAGCCCCTTCCGGGCGAACACATCCAGAATCTCGTCCCCATCCGCATCGGCACCTACGGCACTGACCACACGGCTGTCGAAACCAAACTGCGATGCATGGTAAGCAAAGTTTGCCGGAGCACCGCCTATCTTCTTTCCTTCGGGGAGGCAGTCCCACAAAGCCTCGCCCATACCTACTATTATCTTATTCATAATATTATATTGTTTAATGAATGATATATTTTATTCACGGCAAACTCAATGTCCTACCCGCTGCAAACCTAATAAAAAAGTTCCTAACTATAGAATGAAAAGTTGCCAATTATCTATTAAAAAGTTTCTAAGAACTAAGGATTATCTCTATCCCAAGGCTTGGGATAGACATCCGCAACCTTGGGACAGATATCCGCAGCCTTGGGATATGTATCCGCAGCCTGCGAACAAAGATTACCGCTTCATACGCAGCATATAGAAGAACAAGTACACTACCCCTACCGTCATCACAGCCACGGCACCGCTTTGTCCTACAGCATCACTTGCCAAGCCCATTGCTATCGGAAATACCGTACCGCCGAAGAGCCCCATAATCATCAAGCCGGAAACCTCGTTCTTCTTTTGTGGCATAGCAAGCAACGCTTGGGAGAAGATAACCGGAAAGATGTTCGAATTGCCGAAACCGATAAGGGCAATGCAAATGTATATCATTGTCTTTTCATGGAAAACGAACAACCCTACCATCGCCGCCAACATACATAACACGCTGATGCCGAAGAAGGTTCGGGGAGTCATCTTCTGAAGAATGAAGGCTCCGAGAAAGCAACCCGCCGTGCGGAAGATGAAGTAAAGGCTGGTGGCAAAGCCGGCATCGGCCAGCGTCATGCCCAGACGCTCCATCAGGATTTTGGGCGCTGTGGTATTCGTACCTACATCAATGCCCACATGGCACATGATGCCCAGGAAGCAGAGAAAGATAAACGGCTTGCCCAGCAGGGCGAGGCACTCCCCGAAGGTGGAAGGGCGTCCCTCTTCCTTTTCCTCGCGGATGGAAGTACCGCTCAGCCAAAGAATGGCAATCACCGCAATGACCATATAGACCGGGAACAGTACCCTCCAGCCCATGCCCAGAGACGGAATGGCCTGCGTAGCTCCCCACATGGCAATGTATGGAGCCAGAAACGAAGCAATGGCTTTTACAAACTGTCCGAAGGTGAGCGAACTTGCCAGCCGCTCGCCGCTTACGATGTTGGAAAGCAGCGGGTTGAGCGACGTTTGCATCAGCGCATTACCGATGCCCAGCAATGAGAACGAAAGCAGCATTAGCACGTAGCCGTCTCCGAAAACCGGGAGAAGTAAAGAGGCAAACGTGATGACCAGACTGAGAAGCACCGTCTTCTTGCGTCCGATGCGGTTCATCAGCATACCCGTAGGTACGGAGAAGATGAGGAACCAGAAGAACACCAGAGACGGGAATATGTTAGCTTGCGAGTCGGTCAGGTTCAAGTCGGCCTTCACGTAGTTGGAGGCGATGCCCACCAAATCCACAAAGCCCATGGCGAAGAAGCAAAGCATGACCGGAAAGAGCTTTGCCAAAGAAGAATTCTTAGTATTTTTCATGCTGAAGATTATTATCTGTTATTTTAATCCGAGTTTGTACACAGTAAACGAGGTGACATTGCAGCTTCCACCTTTAGCATAGAAACTGATACGGTTGTAAGGTTCCGACGGGAATACAAGATTTGTCATGGCAAAACGTCCGTCGTTGCCAAACGCTTCAATGCTCGACTTGTCTACGAACAAGCGGAGTTTCATTTCATTGCCACCCTCGACAGGAGCCACGGTCACTGCAGGGAAGTCCTTGCTGAACGACACCTCACCACTCTTGGTACGGTCTATGGTGAACGTCTTTTCCGCCAGGTTATAGTACATCTCCACCTCCTCGCCTTTCGAGTTAAAGAGCTGGAATCCTATCACATCCGCATCCTTATTCTTGATGGTCATTTCGATTTCATACGTTCCGGAATTGTCATTCAGCAGTTTGTCCAGATTATACGTGCGGTCTACCTTGAAAGCACGCTTCTTGCTGCCTTTATCCCTCAGTTTCAGCAATTCGGGAGACGGGGTTACCTTTACATAGGTTTCACCCTCCGAGGTATAGAGCGAAAGGTCACGCGGCACGGAGTTGGCACTACGATATTGACGGGTGGGCACATCATTGGCATATTGCCAGTTGCTCATCCATGCCAATGCAATGGCACGTCCTGCAGGGGCATTGCTCCAAGTGACAGTTGCATAATGGTCTTTTCCCCAGTCCATCCATTTCGTCACTGCGGGAGACTCGTTCACGAATTTCTTACCGTCAAATGTCCCTACGAAATATTGTGTGGCAGAGCCACCGAACGGTCCGCCCGGATTGAGGTTACAGACGAGTACCCACTTCTTCAGTTCCGTACCTTCAACCGGCAGTTCAAGCAGGTCGGGACACTCCCAGACTCCGCCGTGAGCACCTTGTCCTTCACCGAATTTGCTCTCCAGCGTCCAGTTCTTCAGGTCGGCAGAAGAGTATATCTCCATTTCCTGCCCTACGGCAAGAACCATAATCCATTTCTTGGTATCTTCGTGCCAGATGACTTTAGGGTCACGGAAGTCGCGCTGCGTGGAAGTCAGGATGGGATTTCGCGCATACTTCTTGAAGTTTTTTCCGTTGTCAAGGCTATAGGCCATGCTCTGTACTTGGCGGTCGCTTGCCGATGTGTAGAAAGCAATGACGGCACCGGCACCAAACCCGGCCGTATTATCCTTGTCGACAACACAAGAACCACTGAATATTGTTCCCAGCGCATCGGGCGAAATGGCATCTCCGTGATGCTCCCAAGTGACGAGGTCCGTACTGGTGGCATGTCCCCAATGCATGTTCCCCCACATGGAGCCGTAGGGATTATGCTGGTAGAACAAATGGTAAACCCCGTCTTTGTAGAACATTCCGTTAGGATCATTCATCCAACCGTAAGCCGGGCTGAAATGATACACCGGACGGAACTTCTCCCGGTTCGAAACATCGAATTCATCCGACAGTTTCATTTCTTCCCAGCATAAGGCCGAATCCGAAATAAGCTGGAAGTTGAAAGAGAGATGTTTATTATCGAAGCCAGTCAAATCGACCGGAACAAAATAGTCAACCTTATTGACTGCCAATCGCACGTTCATACTGCGTACAACATCATTGTCTGCTATCATATACAATTTTGCCTCCGGAGAAGCCTCTTCCACCGGCAGCAGCAAAAACTTCTTCTGCTCGTCAATTTGGACGATACTCTGTCCGTCACCCAGATGTTTAATCACGAAAGGAGGATTTATGGCCTGGCATGTGAAGACAGCCACGGTAGTTCCTAATATAAATACGGTAAGCGTCCTTCTGATTGTCCGCCAAAAGTCTTTTAAATGAATCATGTTTCTGTTGGTATTAAATTAATTATGTTTTTCTACCATGCAAAGATACGCCACCAAGCAGCAGGAGACTATCTTTTTTGTTTCAAAGCATACTACAAATGTTACATTCAGTCTAAAATAACACAAATTAAATTCCTCATCTCCATATTGATTTAAGCATCCAGGCATCCAACTCCATTTTCGTCCCCTTCTTCTGCGCAAAAAGTTCGATACCGGTTTGAGCCTCGCCCGGATAGGTTAATAATGTGAATACATCCTTCCCGTCATTGGCAAAGATTTCAATACTCGATTTGTCTACAAATATATGCAAATGTATCTTATTATCTACCGGTTCCACCCTGGCATATGCCATACGGCTGAATTTAGGAATCTGCACATCGGAGCAATGGGTACGGTCAATCACCAGATTATGTGAATCCGTATCATAGCTGACCACCACTTTGCGCCCTTCACCCACACACAAATTCAAGCCAAAGGTGTTGGATACGTCAGTAGAAAACGAAGCATCGAGTTCGTAGACATTCTTATCGGGAACAAAGCCGGGTAACCTCTGTGTCCCCACCGATAAAGCACGTTTCACCGATGCAGGCTTATGGCGAAGTGTTTGCAACTGTTCCACCGGCTTCTGCACCAGCCTCACGCCTTCCTTGTATGTCTTCAGTTCCAGGTTGCGGGGAATGGACCAAAAGCCCTTCCCATACTTCGATGGAGCTACCGGTGCATAGTCCCAGGTTGCAACCCAGCCCATCGAAATTTTGGAATCCAACGTTCCGTCAAAATCCTGAAATGTACGGGATGCATAAAAGTCCAGCCCTTTGTCCACATATAGAGGCTCTGCAGGATGGTTATCCATCAGCTTAAAAGAAGTGCCGTCGAAGTCTCCTATAAAGTATTGTTCTTGCGCCCAGTTTACAGATACGACCATCACCCACTTTTTCTTGTCAGAATCCCCGTCAACCGACAACTGGAATAAATCCGGGCACTCCCAAGACTTTTCACTGTCACCGGCAGGGCCGAAATCACTGGTCCAAGTCCAGTTTTTCAAATCAGGAGAGGTATAAAACTTGATTTTCTTCTCCAGGGCCTTGGCTACAACCATCACCCATTTTTGAGTCGGCTCGTGCCAGAAGACGGTAGGGTCCCTAAATTCCGTACTCCAAAGGTCCAGAACCGGGTTACCTTCGTAATAATGAAATGTCTTTCCGTCATGACTGAAAGAGATGCCCTGCGCTTGTTTCTTGGAGTCCTTCTCAAAAACGGTGTAAGCCGCCACATAAGCACCTTTGCCGAAACCGGCAGTGTTGTTCTTGTCTACGACTGCAGAACCGGTGAAGTAACTGATATTGTCATCTGCTCCGGTCATGGCATAAGGGGTTATCTGTTGGTAATGTACCAAATCTGTAGATTCGACTTTGCCCCACCAGTACATATGATATTTACCCTGATAGTACATGAATCCCGAGGGGTCACCAATCCATCCCTTCTCCGGACTGAAATGATACTGAGGACGATAAGGCTCTTTGTATAAACTGTCTGAATTCATTTGTGCACCGGCAGACAATGTTCCTGCCACTAAAAGTGCACCCAATATAGTCGGTATCTTCATTTTCTGTATTTTCATTAAAAGTTCATCTTTACCCTTGCATCTTTCAGTCTCCAAACTTCGGCAGCAACTTCCGTTGTATTTCCGTCAGAGAATAGTTCCAATAGCGTACTGTTTTCTTTCAGAGGAAAGATTCTTGTGGTGAATGCATCCTCATCATTAATAAATCCTTCCACCACAGAACCGTCTATAAACAGACGAATCTCCACCGGCTTGGTTGTATCCAACCGATACCGATCCCTGCGGAGCTTCAAAGGAATGTGTGCACGCAAGGAAGAATGCGTCTGGTCCACAATAAGTTCCTCCTTTTCCACATCATAATACATCAGGCTATATTC
Source organism: Bacteroides sp. A1C1 (assembly GCF_004328515.1). Lineage (NCBI taxonomy): Bacteria > Pseudomonadati > Bacteroidota > Bacteroidia > Bacteroidales > Bacteroidaceae > Bacteroides > Bacteroides sp. A1C1. The sequence goes on along the minus strand of NZ_CP036491.1, from coordinate 3,368,820 downwards.
GCTATTATCCGGATTCTTACACAATGTAAATCCAAACCGTTTTGCGTCACCGGGATAAAAAGTCGCCTTGACTTCAAGCTGATGTTCCCTTCTGCTCACAATGCGCGGTTTCGCAGCAGTCAATGCCTGCCTGGAATAAACCGTGGATTGTTCACGCAATTGTTTCATTACGGGATGGGGTGTTTGGCATAGTTTTCCATCTTTCAGCTGCCATCTTCTGGGCATACTATAGAGATGCGCCCATCCTTGTTCATAAGTGGCCTCCCCTCCTATTTCATCGGGTATAATGGCAATGGCAGCAACATCCCCTTCCGAAGTCTCCACAACAGAAGGGGACAGCAAGCGGTTGATGACCTCCAGATTTTGAGGAACCGGATTGTCCGGTATAAACTTTTCATTCTTGAAATCTCCTATCCAATACTGGCAACGCGCAGGTATGCCTTTATGAGGAACCCTATTCACCAAAAGAACATACTTGCCGCCCATCTTCTTAAAGACCGGCATTTCCCAGAAAATACCGGAGTCATCCACTTCCGGATTGCCCTCAAACAGCAAATGTACAAAATCCCATCTCTTCAAGTCCGCCGATTTATAAAGCAGCAAAGCCCCGTGGGGTGTATCGGTCTGCTCAATGCCGAAACCGATAATCATATACCAGACATCACCCTCTTTCCAGACATACTGGTCACGCATGTCCGTACGGGTATATCCGGCAGGCTTCTCGGCAATAACCGGATTACCCGCATATTTCTCCCATTCTATCAACGCAGTATCTTTTGGAAAAGCAATACCCACTCCCATCTTGTCTCCACCGGCTGTGTATATCAGCTGGGGGATACCGTCATCATTGATAACAGCATGCCCGGACCATATTCCATTCTTGTCATAAGCAGCATCAGGAGTCAAAGCCGGCTTTTCCTCCGTCCAATGAAGCATATCGGGACTGCTGAAATGTCCCCAATTTATCTGTCCCAGGAAGATTGCAGAAGCATTCTTCTGATTGAATATATGATATTTACCTTTATAAAGAAGTAAACCATGCGTCTCATTCGTCCAGTTGGCAGCCGGTAACAGATGATAGCGGGGACGGTTGAAGTCCTTCGCAAAACGGGTTTCCGGAATAGCCAAAACCGGAGTCTTCTTCAATCCTAAGGCAATCTCGTCTCTCCATGCAGACGAATCATCGGAAAAGGGAGTGAGGCTTATCCCGTCAATCAACCCGTTTATAGCCGTAACATCGTACATCCAAACCTTCTTTTCCCTGAAATCCTTACCTACCCGAAGCATCATTTCACCATCTTGCAAGTTCCGGGGCCATACCTCTACACTCATCCTCTGCCCATTCAGGCAAACCGATTCATTATTCAAATCAAGGACTACATGCAGCCACTTGAAACGGTCGACTTTTGTCTTTAATGAACAGTAAGAGTATGAGCCATTCTGCCCCATTCCCAACAGCAGCTCACCATAACGGTCTACACATACCGCTACAGATGTTCCTGCCATGTCTCTGATTCCCATAAAGGCAGCAGTATCCGTCGGATAAGATTCCAGAGCAAACCATCCGGACAACGACGAAACATCTCCTTCCGTGGTTGTATCCATCCAAGTGGAATACCCGTCTGTACGAAGGGCTTTACCTTCGACTCCGGTAACAAATTCCGGTATTTCCTTTATAGTGTACAAATTCAACAATGACTTGCCGTCACTGGAGAGTAAGGGGTCCTGCCCATCAAACGACCATGTTTTTTGAGCAAAAGCTGCATTCAAAGAAAGCAATAGACAGCCCAATATAGAATAGGCAAAGTGTTTCATAATAAAAGATTGTTTAAAGGAAGAGGGGGAAACGTTTGTTTCCCCTCCCTTCCGTTTTTATTTCAAAATATAATTAGTTGAACGGAGCATAACCGGGATTCTGTACATACTTGCCTCCAGAAAATCCGTATTGATTGTTCGGAACCGGATAATACTCATCCTTTCCACCCGTAAAGTGCGCATTGGCATAATAAATGCGATTGTCTGACTCCGCAGCGATGTACTTGTTCATGGTTGTTTCCACTATGCCCCAACGGACCAGGTCGAAGAAACGTTCACCTTCCAAAGCCTTCTCCAGACGTGTTTCCCAACGGAGGGCCTGACGGGCATAATCCTGATTCCAGACATCAGCAGGATAAGGATTGACAAGGTAGTTGGCCGCATAGTTGGAATGGTCGTTGAAATCCTTTACATAGGCGCTGTTCCGGGCACGATTGCGTATCTGATTAATCAAATCACGGGCAGTTTCGAGTCCATTGCCTTCATTGAGTTCAATAAGAGCCTCAGCTTTCCAAAGAAGAATATCCGCGTAACGTATAATCTGCCAGTTCAACTGTGAAGCCCCCCAAGGCCAGCCATTAAACATATCACTACTTTCCGGAGAAACCCAGAAGCGCTTCGCGCAATTATAGCCATAAGTTTCCTTATCACGCACCCATCCTTCACATGGTTTGTCCGGGTAAGTTTTCCAAGTTATAGTAGGACGGCCCACAACAAAATCGAGACGCGGGTCTACATTGGGAGTCGTGTTTTGTAAAGTATAAACCCCATTGTTCAATACCGCCCAACTATAATCAGACTTTGACTGATAATTAAAATCGGGCAGACCGTTTGCATCTGTCTGATAAGCATTAATCAGGTCTTGGCTGGGCAGGAAGAAACCGTCACCTCCGTAAGGGCTGCCTCCACCCGGAGAATTCAACAGATTGCTCCAATTGATGCGGCCGGCACTTTCGGTACCGTCATTCATGGAATATTGAATGGCAAAAACAGACTCTTTACCGTTTTCATTAGCTACTAAATCCAATCCCTGGAAATCGTCAAGCAAACCGTAACGATTGCTGGCAGTCACCTGGTCGCAAAGCGAAACGACTTCCCTCAGCAGCTCTTTATTGATGGAAGTTACGGCATGCGTAGTCTCATCTTGCTGATACGCCTGGTACAGCTTGATTTTAGCCGCATAGGCCAGTGCTATGTATTTATGAATACGCCCTACCTCCGGCTGTGATGCAGGAAGCTGTTCGGCGGCATCAAGCATCTCCTCGGCCAGCATACTCAGAATCTCGTCACGGGTAAACTCATTGTTCGGAATATCCGGATATTGGGAAATCTCAACGTTCTCATCAAAATAAGGTATCTTGTTGAAAAGGCGGCTTAATTCAAAATAATAATGGGCACGAAGCACTTTCATCTCCGCAATACGGGATACACGTCCGTTCACCTGCTCATCTGTTGCAGCATTCAGTACGCGCAATGCAGAGTTACAACGCTGCACACTGCAATATAGATGATACCACTTGCTGTCCAGAAATCCATTGGTTGCATCCATATCAAATGTCTCCATACGGTGCACTTCATTAAGGTCACCGACACCGCCACCGCCTTTATAGGCATTATCCGAACGTACCTCACCATAGGTCCAATTGGAAGTAGGATGACACCATACACTCCAGCTCTGTCCCTCGGGACCACCCAAAGCTGCATACGCGGCATTCACCAAAAGGTCGGCACCTTCTGTAGAAGTCATAATATCTTCGTTCAAGCTACCCTGGGGCTTCAAATCCAGGAAACGGTCTTCATTACAACTTGCAGTCATCAGCGCTACTGCGCCAAGTATATATAAATGTTTCAATTTCATAATAGTATAGTTTTAAAGTTTAGAAACCAAATGATAATCCCAAAGAGAACGTACGGGGCAGCGGATAAGGATAGCCCAGCCCTTCAGGGTCGGCACCCGTATAACCGGTAATCGTAAACAAATTCTGAGCCTGGAAATAAATGCGTGCATGACGCATCTTCATCTTGTCGAGAACTGCTTTAGGAAGCGTGTAACCCAATGTCAGGCTTTTCAGCTTGATATACGAACCATTTTCAATATAGAACTCAGAAACTTCGTGCTCATTGTTGCTGTTAAGGGTGGTCAAAGCAGGTACACTGCTATTGTAAACACCCGTCTTTTCAAAGTTCTCGTAAGCATGCATGGCATCGAGCAGGCGGGTAGAGTGATTACCGGTCCAGCACTGGAACAAATCCGTATAATATTTGGAGTTGTTATAGGCATCACGAATCATACCGTTGAAGAACATGCTGAGGTCAAAGCCTTTCCAAGATGCCCCAAGATTCAGACCTGCAATCACTTTCGGATTGTCAGAACCCAACCATACACGGTCGTTCGTATCAATCGTACCGTTACCGTCAGCATCCACGTATTTGATACGTCCTACTCCGGGAGCGCCAAACTGTACATTATATTTGGATTTATACTCATCCACCTCCTGCTGGGTACGGAACACTCCATCTGTCTTGAAGCCCATCCATGAACCGAACGGTTGGCCAACCAAAGTCTTGTCAACACCATTACCGCCACCGTAAGTATAGTAAATTTCTTCCGTCAGCTCCGTCACTTCATTTTTGTAATATGAAAGGTTGAATGCTACATTATACTGAAAATCCTTTACCTTATCATTCCAAGTCAATGCCATCTCGAAACCTTTATTGTTCATCGTACCACCATTATACCAGCAGTAACCACCCTCGCCAATGACAGCAATATACGGTTTCTCCACAAGCATATCACTTGTCTTCTTATCAAAATAATCGAGAGAAGCGCTCAGGCGTCCGTTCAAGAAAGCGGCGTCCACACCGATATTGAGTTGTCTTGTACTCTCCCACTTCAAATCAGGATTGGTAGACCTCACTTTGTAGCCACCGGGGGCCAAAGTCGTTCCATCACCGTTCATGTTGTAGCTTGCATCCTTCAGACTAATCAAGTATTTAGTATAGGGGGCCTCATTATCAATAATATCGTTACCATTGATACCCCATGAAGCACGTAGTTTCAAATCTGCCAACCAATTCTTGGTCGCTTCCATAAACTTCTCACTTGAAATGCGCCAGCCTGCCGACACTGAAGGGAAGTAATCAACGTTATTACCCTTTGCCAAGCGGGAAGAAGCATCACGGCGTACTGTAACAGAAGCCAGATACCGTCCTTCATAATCATAGTTCACTTTACCAAAGTAAGATACCATGCCATAATTGGAAGCACCGGCACCTACATTCTTACCGGCAGTCACACCGTCGAGATAAATATAATCTTCATCTTCTACAGCCAGTCCCGTACCATAACCGAACATGGATTCCGAATGATTCTTCTTGGCCTCTGTACCAAGAAGTGCAGTCAGATTGTTCTTTCCAAATGCTTTGCTATAAGTCACGGTATTAGTCCATACCCAATCCAGTCTTTTGTTGGATGATTGAGTCAGCTTATTGACCTCATCGCGTGCCCATGCCGGCTCAAAAGTTTTGTTGGTTTCATCATAATAATTCATACCGAAATTGGTTTTCAGCACCAGGTTCTTAATCGGTTCAATTTCAAGGAATGCATTACCAAAGATACGCCAATAATCATGTTTGTTCTGTTTTTCATTCTCCAACAAACGTGCCATATTGGGGGCATCACCCAAAACATCATTGATGGCATCGTTATAATTACCATTCTCATCATAAACCGTCTTGGCAGGATGCTGTTTGATGGCATTCTCATCTACACCGGCCGGACTGAGGGTCTGTGTCCAACGATTGATGGCAACGTTCTCGCCGATGCGCAAGCGATTGTCAAGATAATGATAGTTAGAACTGATACGGGTATTGATTCGCTGGAAATTCGTATTCTCTACCAGACCGTCATGATCGAGATAGTTCAACGCTAACGAGAAGGCACCATTGTCAGAGCCCTTTGAAAGTGTCGCACTGTAATTCTGCATCAAGGCAGTGCGATAAACCACATCGCGCCAATCCGTATCAACGGCATGTACTTTAGCTCCATTCAGGCCGATATAGTCCTGAAGTTGGGGAGTTGCACCATTACCATATATTTCGCTACTTGGCGTAGCTCCATTATTGGCATACTTATAAGCCGACCAATAAACCTGGCCCCACTCATCTGCATTCAACATATCAAAACCACATTGATAGGTCTGCAAAGTCAACGACATATCAAAATCCACACGGGTCTCCCCTTTCTTGGCACGCTTGGTAGTAATGATAATCACACCATTGGCAGCCTGTGCACCATAAATAGAAGCGGAAGCGGCATCCTTCAATACCTGAATGGATTCTACATCATTGGAAGAAAGGATAGACGAGATGTTCTCACGGGTCATCACACCGTCAATGACATAAAGCGGGGAATTGGCATCATTTCGGAAAGATGACTTACCACGGACCAATGTAGAAGTATTTCCACCGCCCGGTGTGCCATCAGTCGTAATGTTCATACCGGCAACACGTCCCTGCAAGCTCGACAACACATTTCCCGTAGGAATATCTGCTACATCCTTCATCTTGACCACAGCCACCGAACCAGTCAAACTAGCCTTCTTCTCGGACATATAGCCGGTCACTACTACTTCATCAATCAACTGGGAATCTTCCGTCAACTCAATGCGTAAAATGGGCTGTGCCTTTACTGTAACGGTTTTATATCCTATATAGGATACAGACAATGTGGCACCGGAAGCTACAGACAGAATGAAATTTCCGTCAATATCCGTAATTGTTCCATTACTGTTGGAACCTACTTCCATGACAGAAGCACCGATAATGGATTCACCACTCGATTTTTCAACGACAGTACCTTTTACCTGGACTTGCTGGGCAAAGGAAGAGATGCCCGCAAAGAGAAGCACAATTAGTGTGCAAAGCCTGAGACTAATGCTTTTCAACATATCTATCAATTTAAAGTTAATAATAAACCAATTCTGCAATTGAGTTTTGTGTCAGCAAAATTAAGCGAAACCAGAATTTGCACCTATAACAAATGTTACGAAAGGTGGTATTTTTGATACATCCCCTTTCTAAAGGTATTCTACGCGTGTTTTTTGCTAAATAAACTTTAGCTTTAGCAGCAAATTAATAGAAAAGAATGAAAACAATATGGGAGCAGATGCTAATTGTACCAGCTCTCATAGTATACTCTCTCAGAATCAAAAACGAAAAACAAACTGTTCCGCACACCGGTATCCTTCTTCATAAAGCTCCGTCAGCTTCTTGATGTCACGCTCGATGCGGTCTACCACTACCGGCTTCTGTGGACGGATAACAATAATTTCCCCGGCGGCTTCCATCCGTTCCACCTGCTCCAACTGTTGATTATAGACAATGCTGCGGCGATTGATAGCTTCACGCAATAGCGGATATTTCTTATATATAAAAGGTGGAACCTTCGTTCCCTGAATTTCCTTACGGTATCCATGATTGCGCGTCAATACTACCACATTATTGGTAAATCCATCCTGACGGGCACGCATCAAAGGGATACTGTCCACAATACCTCCATCCAGCATCGGGGTGTTGTCCACATAGGTAACGGGACAGACAAACGGCAGACTGCTCGAAGCACGCACAATATCAATGACGCGCTCTTTACTCCGCTTCTCCTCAAAATAGTTCGCTTCGCCCGTCTCGCAATTGGTAGTTACCATCACATAGCGTTCGGGGCAATGAAAGTATGCCTCGTAGTCGTAGGGAAGTATGTGTTCCGGAAACTCCTGGAACAACAAGTCGAAATCCATGATATTCCGCTTCTTCAACAGATACTTCAATCCGATGTAATTGTATTTTTCCAACAAGTCGATATTGCTGTACTTGGCACGCCCGCGCTGACCGGACATATAGGAAAGTCCGTTGCAGGCTCCGGCACTGACGCCGATGGTATAGGGAAAGCGAATGCCACGATCCATAAAGTTGTCGAGCACACCGCAAGTGAAGACGCCGCGCATACCGCCACCCTCCAAAACAAGACCGCTACGGTCATCAATATGTATTATTTTCTCCATAAGTGTCGGAATTAACGCTTCAAAGATAGCTTTTGTTTACGATATTCTACCTATATTTGCAGTTGCAACAATAAATCTATAACATTTTAATTATGATGAAGAAATCAATACTGATGGCTGCATTGGGTTTATTAAGTTTAAACACAATAGCACAAGACACTCTGAAAGAGGAAGGTTTCATCTTTACGACCGTAAAAGAAAATCCTATCACTTCTGTTAAGAACCAGAACCGCGCCGGTACATGCTGGTGCTATTCCGGATTGGCATTCATCGAATCCGAACTGCTCCGCATGGGCAAAGGCGAATACGACTTTTCTGAAATGTTTATCGTACACAACACCTATCTGGACCGTGCCGACAAGGCAGTGCGTACACATGGTGACGTTTCGTTCTCACAAGGCGGTTCGTTCTACGATGTAATTTATGGTATGAAAACTTTCGGTCTGGTGCCCGAAGAGGAAATGCGTCCGGGCGTTATGTATGGCGACACGCTGAGCAACCACACCGAATTGACAGCCGTATCTGATGCCGTAGTGGCAGCCATTGCCAAGGGAAAACACCGCAGCCTGCAAACAGACCAAGACAAGAACCCGCTCTGGAAGAAAGCCATTACCGCTATCCACGATATTTATCTGGGCGAACGTCCCGAGAAGTTCACCTACAAAGGCAAGGAATATACTCCGAAGTCTTTCTATGAATCTACCGGACTGAATGCAGATGACTATATCTCACTGACTTCCTATACCCACCATCCCTTCTACCAGCCGTTCGTCCTAGAAATACAAGACAACTGGCGTTGGGCTTCTTCCTACAACTTGCCTATCGACGAGTTGATGGAAGTGTTTGACAACGCTATCAATAAGGGTTACACCATTGCATGGGGTAGTGACGTAAGCGAACAAGGCTTCACACGCGACGGTATAGCCGTAATGCCCGATGCAGAAAAGGTGCAAGAACTGAGCGGTTCTGACATGGCACACTGGCTGAAAATGAAACCCGAAGAAAAGAAACTGAACAGCAAGCCTCAACCGCAGAAGTGGTGCACACAAGAAGAGCGCCAGCTGGCATACGACAACTGGGAAACTACTGACGACCACGGTATGCTGATTTACGGTATAGCCAAAGACCAGGAAGGCAACGAATACTATATGGTAAAGAACTCTTGGGGTGAAGCCGGAAAGTACAAAGGTTTGTGGTATGCTTCCAAAGCTTTCGTGCGCTATAAAACAATGAACATCATTGTGCACAAGGATGCACTACCTAAGGATATTGCCAAGAAACTGGGTATTAAATAAATAAAAGAAGGAGATGCATCAAACTGCATCTCCTTTTTCAATTCTTAACAAATCCTACAGATATCTTCCACAATCTGCGGAACCGTCAACCGGTTCTTCTTCAACTGTTCCTCCACATCGTAACGGTCGATAAACTCTTTCTTCACACCATAGTTCAGTACCTTCATATCCGACGGACCGTAGTAACGGGCAATCTTCTCGCCAAAGCCACCGTCCAGCACTCCGTCCTCAAGAGTAATGACCAGTGTATGGTCGAGCTTCAGGTCATCGAGCAAAGCCTCGTCCACACCCGTGATGTAGCGGGGATTGACAAGCGTGGCATCCACTCCTTTCTCTTCCTTCAACCGGGCAGCCACAGCTTCGCCCAACTGATAGAAAGAGCCCAGTCCCAATATGGCGACCTTCTCTCCACGATGGGACACCTCATAACGGTTCAGCGTCTTGCCGTAATCCTTCTCTGGTTCTACATTCCTGCGGACAACCCCATTGGCTGGCACGCGAATGGCAACCGGATGTTCCGTCTGACGGATGCCCCACTCCAGCATTGCCATATACTCCTCACGGCAAGTAGGTGCCAGATAAACCATATTCGGAATATTGCCGATAACCGGAATATCGAAAAGACAAAGATGGGTAACGTCATTCATACTCGACAAGCTTCCCCAGAAGACAAGAATCAGTGCAGGATTATTGTTGATGCAAAGATCCTGGGACAACTGGTCGTAGGCGCGCTGGATAAAGGTGCTGTAAACCCCGAATACCGGTTTTCCACCTCCGGCAGCAATGGCAGAAGCCATGGCAACAGCCTGCTCTTCGGCAATGCCCATATCAATGAACTGCCGCCCTGCCTCTTTGCGGCGCTCCGGTGTAAAGCCAAATACCGTAGGTGTACCTGCGGTGATACCCACCACAGTCGGGTCTTTCTTCATCTCCTGCAACAGATAACCGGCGGTAAGGTCGGCATAGTCTTCACCCTTCCCAGGCTCACCGGTCAGATTGCCGGTCTCAAGGTCGAACGGAACACTGTAATGGAAACGTTCTTTCTGCTCTTCCGCCAATTTGTATCCCTTACCTTTCAAGGTATTGATATGTACCACAACCGGATGCTTCTTGTCCTTCACTTCACGGAAAGCCTCTATCAATTGCTCCACGTCATTGCCATCCTTCACATAGAGATAATCATATCCCATTGCCTTAAAATAGTTGCAGGGAGCCTGACCCTCCGTTTCGCGCAACTGTTGCAGATTGCGGTATAGCCCGCCATGATTCTCGGCAATGGACATCTGGTTGTCGTTGACAATGACGATGAAGTTCGTGCCCAGTTCGGCACCTACATTCAATCCTTCGAAGGCTTCGCCACCACTTAGCGAGCCATCGCCGATGACGGCAATCACATTACCCGTCTCCCCCTTCAAGTCACGCGCCTTGGCAAGCCCGCTTGCCAGACTGACGGAGGTAGAGGTATGCCCGATGACGAAGAAGTCGTGCTCGCTTTCCGACGGTTCGGAATATCCGGAGACTTCGTCATACTCGTCCGCATTCATAAACGCTGCCCGGCGGCCTGTCAATATCTTATGGGTATAACTTTGATGGGACACGTCATAAACTATCTTGTCCGTTGGTGAATCGAACACGTAATGCAGGGCTATGGTGGCTTCTACCATTCCCAGGTTGGGACCTACGTGTCCTCCGTGGGAGCTCAACTTGTTTAACAACACCTGGCGGATTTCTCCACCCAATCCGTTCATTTCGCTGACTGATAACTTTTTCACGTCAGCAGGGGAATTTACTTTTTCAATATACATATTCTATAATAGCATTTAAGTAGCGATACTTGTTTATCCGATGCCGCCCGTCGTGCAGGCCTCATCCGGACGCTGCAAAAGTACAGAGGAAACGGGAACGGAAAGGTAGATAAATTACCGGTTTTATTACCTTTTTTACAGATATAGAGCCAACTGATATTTGCGCAAAATCCCTCAACTTGTGCATTTTTCACCCCATTTTCTTGTCAAACCCAACTCTTTCCGTAAATTTGCAGGCTGATAATGAGTTAACCGGCCAATTTCAGTAGCAGGATTCTACTACTCCTATTCCCGGCACTGACATACAAAGAAATACTAATACTAATAATTAATAGCATGAGTTTGAAAATTGTTGTATTGGCAAAACAAGTTCCCGACACACGCAACGTTGGGAAAGATGCCATGAAAGCCGACGGAACCATCAACCGCGCGGCACTCCCTGCCATCTTCAACCCCGAGGATCTGAACGCTCTTGAACAGGCTCTCCGACTGAAAGATGAACATCCGGGCTCCACCGTTACCATCCTGACCATGGGACCGGGACGTGCAGCCGAAGTTATTCGTGAAGGACTTTACCGTGGTGCCGACAACGGCTATCTGCTGACTGACCGCGCTTTTGCAGGTGCCGATACACTTGCCACTTCGTATGCCCTTGCCACAGCCATCAAGAAGATAGGCGACTATGACGTCATCATCGGCGGACGCCAGGCCATCGACGGTGATACCGCCCAAGTAGGTCCGCAAGTTGCCGAAAAACTGGGACTGACGCAAGTGACCTACGCAGAAGAGATTCTGAACGTGGACAAAGCTGCCAAGAAGATTACCGTGAAACGTCATATCGACGGTGGTGTGGAAACCGTTGAGGCTCCCCTGCCCATCGTCATCACCGTAAACGGAAGTGCCGCCCCCTGCCGCCCACGCAATGCCAAACTGGTGCAGAAGTACAAACGCGCCCTCGGTGCCCAGGAAAAAGCTGCCATCACCAAGGAAGGCGCTGAGCTTGCCTACGCCGACCTCTACGAGAAATATCCCTATCTGAACATCACGGAATGGAGCGTTGCCGACGTGAACGGCGACCTTGCACAATGCGGTCTGAGCGGCTCTCCTACCAAGGTGAAGACCATTCAGAACATCTCATTCCAAGCCAAAGAAAGCAAAACGCTGACGGGCAGCGACAAGGATGTGGAAGATTTGATTGTTGAACTGTTAGCCAACCATACGATAGGATAAGATTATGAATAATGTATTTGTATATTTAGAGATAGAAGGCACAACAGTTGCCGACGTCAGTCTCGAACTCTTGACCAAAGGTCGTAAATTAGCCAATCAGTTGGGCTGCCAACTGGAGGCAGTTGCTGCCGGAAGCAATCTGGCAGGCATTGAAAAGCAAGTATTACCCTACGGAGTAGACAAACTCCACGTATTCGACGCTCCGGGCTTGTTCCCCTATACTTCCCTTCCCCACTCCTCTGTCCTCATCAACTTGTTCAAAGAAGAAAAGCCGCAAATCTGTCTGATGGGCGCCACCGTTATCGGTCGCGACCTCGGTCCGCGCGTTTCTTCCGCTTTGACCAGCGGACTGACCGCCGACTGTACCTCACTGGAAATCGGCAACCACGAAGACAAGAAGGAAGGTAAGACCTACGAGAACCTACTGTATCAAATCCGTCCCGCATTCGGCGGTAACATCGTTGCCACGATTGTGAATCCCGAACACCGCCCGCAGATGGCAACCGTTCGCGAAGGTGTGATGAAGAAAGAGATACTGGACGCTGACTATAAGGGCGAAGTCATCAACCACGACGTTGCCAAGTACGTGCCCGAGACGGACTATGTGGTAAAAGTCATCGACCGCCACGTAGAAAAGGCAAAACATAACCTGAAAGGCGCTCCCATCGTGATTGCCGGAGGCTACGGCATGGGAAGCAAGGAAGGTTTTGACATGTTGTTCGAGCTTGCCAAAGAACTCCATGCTGAGGTAGGCGCCAGCCGTGCTGCCGTCGATGCCGGTTATGCCGACCATGACCGCCAGATTGGCCAGACCGGTGTCACTGTCCGCCCCAAACTGTATATTGCTTGCGGCATCAGCGGACAAATCCAGCACATTGCCGGTATGCAGGAAAGTGGTATTATCATCTCCATCAACAATGACGAGAACGCTCCCATCAATACGATTGCCGACTACGTCATCAACGGTACGGTGGAAGAGGTTATCCCGAAGATGATAAAATATTATAAATCACACAGTAAATAACAATAAAGGTAATCATGAAAGGGCTGATTCTTATATTTGTTCTTCTTTCAGGTATATCTTCCGCTATCGCTCAAGAGAAACTCTGGTTGGACAAGAATTACCAATGGACGGACGACTCCATCCAAGCAGTCAGGTATGCTCTTGTTTCCAAGATAAACAAAAAGTGCATCAAGGTGGAAGAGTATGCTTTGGAAGGACAAAAGAAGGATGTCTGGCATTTCTCCGAATACAAAAGCAATCCCCGCAAAAGGATAAGGGAAGGCTTGCATACATCATTCTATGCAAACGGCAAGGACAGCCTGACAGAAGTATATAGAGACAATCGCTTGGAGGGGCAAACCATGGTGTATTATCCCGACGGTGCCATACATCTGGCCCGGAGCTACAGTGATGGGAAACTTGACGGAACACTCCTGCAATACTATCCCGATGGAAAACTTCGTAGAAAGGAACACTATTCAGAGAATCAGTGCACCGATGGAAAGATGTTCGACAAGCACGGAACTGAAATGGCACATCAGCCGTATTTCGTATTTCCATCCTTCCCCGGAGGAATAGAGAACCTCATGAAACTGGTGGCCAATGTTACCAAATATCCGGAAGACGCCTGGAAGCAAAAGGCAGAAGGAAGGGTAATCCTGCAGTTTGTTGTAGACGAAGAAGGCAAGATGACCTATCCAAAAATCCTCCAGTCCGTGCGCTATGACATCGATAAAGAAGCCATACGTGCTTTCAAGGCCATTGCCGACGTCTACCGTTGGTCGCCCGGCTATCAGGACGGAGAGGCCAAGCGAGTGAAATTCACAATGCCCCTATACTTCAGAATACCTAAATAACCAAGAAATTATGGCAAATTTTTATACCGAAGTTCCCGAATTGAAGTATCATCTGAACAACTCGATGATGGAACGTATCTGCGAACTGAAAGAACGCGGTTACCAAGACAAAGACAAGTATGACTATGCTCCGCAGGACTATGCGGACGCTATGGACTCTTTTGACAAGGTACTTGAAATCACCGGAGAGATTACCGGAGAGATTATTGCTCCCAATGCCGAAGGCGTGGACGAAGAAGGTCCCCACTGTGCCAACGGCCGCGTGGAATATGCCAGCGGCACTAAGCAGAACCTCGACGCCATGGTAAAAGCTGGCTTGAACGGTATGACCATGCCGCGCCGTTTCGGTGGCTTGAACTTCCCGATTACTCCGTACACCATGTGTGCGGAAATCGTTGCCGCCGCCGATGCCGGTTTCGGTAACATCTGGTCACTGCAAGACTGCATCGAAACGCTCTACGAATTCGGTAACGAAGACCAGCACAGCCGTTTTATACCACGTGTCTGTGCCGGAGAAACCATGTCTATGGACCTGACAGAACCGGATGCCGGTTCCGACTTACAGAGCGTAATGCTGAAAGCGACCTATGACGAGGCCAACAACTGCTGGCGCCTGAACGGTGTGAAGCGTTTCATCACTAACGGTGATGCCAATCTCCACCTCGTACTGGCACGTTCAGAAGAAGGAACGAAAGACGGACGTGGCTTGTCCATGTTCATCTACGACAAGAATGAAGGCGGTGTAGACGTGCGCCGCATCGAGAACAAGCTGGGTATCCACGGCTCTCCCACCTGCGAACTGGTTTACAAGAATGCAAAGGCAGAGCTCTGCGGCGACCGCAAGCTTGGTTTGATTAAATACGTTATGGCTTTGATGAACGGTGCCCGTCTGGGTATTGCCGCACAGTCAGTAGGTCTTTCACAAGCTGCCTACAACGAAGGTCTGGCTTATGCCAAAGACCGCAAGCAGTTCGGCAAGGCCATCATCGAATTGCCTGCTGTATATGACATGCTGGCTATTATGAAAGCTAAGTTGGATGCAGGACGTTCCTTGCTGTACCAGACTTCCCGCTACGTGGACATCTACAAAGCGCTGGACGACATCGCCCGCGAACGTAAACTGACTCCGGAAGAACGCCAGGAACAAAAGAAGTATGCCAAACTTGCCGACGCCTTCACTCCGCTGGCCAAAGGTATGAACTCTGAATATGCCAATCAGAATGCTTACGACAGTATTCAGATTCACGGCGGTTCGGGCTTCATGCTGGAGTATGCTTGCCAACGTATCTATCGTGATGCACGTATTACTTCTATCTACGAAGGTACTACTCAGTTGCAGACCGTAGCTGCTATCCGCTATGTAACAAACGGCTCATACTCTGCCACCTTGCGCGACTACGAGCAAGTGCCGTGCAGCGAAGAAATGCAACCGTTGATGGACCGCATCAAAGAGATGACCAACAAGTTCGAAGCCTGCACCAATGCGGTGAAAGAGGCACAGAATCAGGAATTGCTGGACTTCGTGGCACGTCGCCTCTATGAGATGGCTGCGGTATGTATCATGTCGCATCTCATCATCCAGGATGCGACAAAGGCTCCCGAACTGTTCGGCAAATCGGCTCTGGTGTATGTGAACTATGCAGAAGCCGAAGTGGAAAAACACTTTAACTTCATCCGTAAGTTCAAAGCAGAAGAGCTGGAAAGCTACCGCAAATAAACGCATTGCTTGACAAGACAAATATAGCGGGCACCGGAGTAGCTAAACTCTCCGATGCCCGCTTGTTTTTTCTGAAAAATTTCCTGCTTGCTCCTTCTTAAAGGGACAAAAGCTCTCAAAGAGACGAAAGGAAAATTAATACTCTCCGTGCAGCCTCAGCCTGCCGCGCAGCGAGTGTATCTCCCGCTGCATCTCTTCCATCCTTGCCAGCAGATGATGGATGGCATCAATCCCTTCCATATTGATAGAAAGGTCGTAGTACATACGGCTGTACCGTTCCACATCCGGCAACTCGGAGAAAGGAAGATAACGTTCTCCACCTTCCTGCTCCACATCTATCAGCCCACTTTCGCACAACATATCAATAAAAGTGGGCTCTATATGACACTTGTCACAATATTCGCTGATGACAATCCATTCGTTCTGCATACTCCGTTCTCCTTTCATTAGTTCATACCCTTAATTTTACGGAACATCTCTTTCTGCTGTTCCGTCAGATTCGTCGGCAACTTCACGGAATAAGTCACGATGAGATCGCCAAACTGTCCCTCCTTCTTATATACGGGAAAGCCCTTGCCCTTCAGACGTACCTTAGTCCCGTTCTGGGTTTCGGGTTTCACCTTCAGCTTCACCTGACCATCCAAAGTATCCACTAACTGGTCGCCACCCAGCAGGGCTGTATAAAGGTCAACGGTCACATCTACATACAAATCATCTCCCAAACGCTTGAATACCGAGTCATCCGGAATCACAAACGTGATGTACAAGTCACCAGCAGGACCTCCGTTGATACCCTCGCCACCATAGCCTTTCAGTTTGATGACCTGTCCGTTGGCCACACCGGCCGGAATGGTAATACGCACTTGCTTACCATTCACCGTCAATATCTGTTTATGGGTCTTCGCAGCCTCACGAAGCGATAGGTTCAAATCCGCATGATAATCCTGCCCGCGGAAACCGGCATTGGCACCGCCTCCGCCGCGCGTACGATGACCGAACATCTGTTCGAAGAAGTCTGAGAAACCACCGGCATTACTGCCCGAAAATTCCTGACCGTCGGAAGAATACCAATACGTACCGCCTCCGTCCGTACCAAATCCCGCACCGGAACCTCCAAAACCGGAACCGCCAAATCCCCCGAAGCCCCCGGCTTGCTGCTGTGCCCGCTTCTGCGCCTCAAACTCGTCGGCATGTTTCCAGTGTTCACCATATTCATCATATTTCTTTCTCTTTTCAGGATCACTCAGCACCTCATTCGCCTCGTTGATAGCCTGAAACTTATCCTTGGCCGTAGCATCGTTCGGATTCAAGTCAGGATGGTACTTGCGCGCCAACTTGCGGAACGCTTTCTTGATGTCATCCTGAGATGCCTTTTTGTCCACTCCAAGGACCTGATAGTAATCAATATAAGCCATAGTCTATTAGTTTTATTGTCTAAATACCATAAAACAAATAACACGCCAATTTGTTTTACGCATTACTAAAATAGGTAAACGAAAATTAAAAAGCATCATCAAGCATAATAATTACGTGATAAACAAACATTTAGTTTCAACCAAACACTTATTTCACGTCTATAAAACACCAAAATAGTGTAAACGACACCTAATATCGTCTAATTATTCATCCTAAATCTTCCTAAAATTGACAGAAAATACTTTATTTGTAATAAGGAAAATTTGTTTTATATATAATCCCCAACCTTAGATTAAAAACCCCCATTATGAAAAGTAATTATTGGCTCCTAACGGTAATATTCGCTCTCGTAGCCCTGCCGGGCAAAGCAGGCGAATGGATCAGAATCAACCAACTCGGCTATTTGCCGCAATCCGTCAAAGTCGCTGTATTCATGAGCGAGGAAGGAACAAACGTAGGAAATTATTCATTGATTGACGCTTTCACCGGAAAGGTGGTGCGTACCTTCAACACAGCCAAAGCCACCGGCAAGATGGGAGGTATGAAAAGTACCTACCGGTTGAACTTCAGTGATTTCACAGAACCGGGCACGTATTATCTGAAAGCAGGCAAAGCGGTCTCCCCCCGTTTCCCCATCAATGCACAAGTCTACAACGGTACCGCAGACTACCTGCTGCACTACATGCGGCAGCAACGCTGCGGCTATAATCCGTTCCTGAAAGACAGCTGCCACGTGCACGACGGCTACATCGTCTATCATCCCACCAAAACCGGACAACATATAGACGTCCGCGGAGGCTGGCACGATGCTACGGACTATCTGCAATACACCACCACCTCCGCCAATGCCATCTACCAGATGATGTTTGCCTATCAGGAAAATCCGGAATCATTCGGTGACGCCTATGATGCAGCCGGACATCCGGGAGCCAACGGCATTCCCGACATCGTGGACGAAATCAAGTGGGGACTGGACTGGCTGAACCGGATGAATCCTGCTCCGGGCGAGCTGTACAACCAGATAGCCGACGACCGTGACCATGCCGGAATGCGCCTACCTAACAAAGACCTGGTGGACTACGGCTACGGACCGGGCAAGGGACGCCCCGTTTACTTTTGCAGTGGCGAACCGCAAGTACGTGGAGAGTTCAAGAACGCAACGACCGGAGTGGCAAGCACTGCCGGCAAGTTTGCCTCCTGCTTCGCTTTAGGCGCCAAGATACTGAAAGACTACTATCCTAAATTTGCAGCAGAAATCGAAGCCAAGGCCGATGCCGCCTATCAGGAAGGCGTAAAGAAACCGGGAGCATGCCAGACTGCCTCTGTCTTGTCTCCCTACATTTACGAAGAGGACAACTGGGTGGACGATATGGAACTGGGAGCCATGGAACTGTACAAAGCCACCGGCGACAACAAATACCTGGCCCAAGCCCTTGAATACGGACGTCGCGAACCGGTGACTCCTTGGATGGGCGCCGACAGTGCACGCCACTACCAATGGTATCCGTTCATGAACATGGGGCACTACCATCTTGCCAAAGTGGACAACAGCCGCATCAGCAAGGAATTCATCCGCAACATGCGTACGGGCATTGAACGCACGTACGAGAAAGCGGTAGAAAGCCCCTTCCTGCACGGTATACCCTACATCTGGTGTTCCAACAATCTGACTACCGCCATGCTAACCCAATGCCGGCTGTACCGTGAAACCACCGGCGATGACACATACGCCGAAATGGAAGCCTCCCTGCGCGACTGGCTGTTCGGCTGTAACCCTTGGGGAACCAGCATGATTGTGGAACTTCCCCTTTACGGAGACTATCCCTCGCAACCCCACTCCTCACTGCTGAATGCAGGCGTGGGCAATACTACCGGCGGACTGGTGGACGGTCCTGTCTATCGTACCATCTTCGAAAGCCTGCGCGGTGTCAATATGACGGGAATTCCCGGAACTCCCGGACAAGACTACGAACGCTTCCAGCCAGACCTGATGGTATATCACGACGCCATCCACGACTATTCCACCAATGAGCCTACCATGGACGGAACCGCCTGCCTCACGTACTACCTCTCTGCCATGCAGAAGGATGGAATGAAGCAAGCCGGTATCCCAAATGACAAGAATGTATATGTGGACGGAGGCATTATCCGCACCGATCCCTCAAAAAAGCAAATCACCCTCGTATTCACTGCCGCCGACAAAGCAGACGGTGCCGATGCCATCATCAGCACCTTGAAGAAGCATGGCATCAAAGGTGGCTTCTTCTTTACCGGAGAGTTCTATGAACTCTATCCCGATGTAGTGAAACGCCTGCTCGACGAAGGGCATTTTGTAGGCAGCCACAGTTACGGACATCTGTTGTACATGCCTTGGGAAGACCGTGATTCTCTGCTGGTCACCCGCGAAGAGTTTGAGAACGATATGATGAGAAGCTACGAGACCCTCCGTAAGGCAAGTATCGAATACAAAGACGCTCCCGTCTATATTCCTCCTTACGAATACTATAACAAGGAAATATCCGCCTGGGCAAAGAATATGGGTATTCAAGTCATCAACTATACCCCTGGTACCATGAGCAATGCCGACTACACCACTCCGGACATGGGACAGAAGTACCGGAGCAGCAAATTCATCTACGACAAGATTATGGAGGTGGAAAAGAAAGAAGGTCTGAACGGACACCTAATGCTGATACACTTCGGAACGGACGACCGCCGCACAGACAAGTTCTATAATGGCTATCTGGACAAGATGATTAAGACGCTGAAACGAAAAGGCTATACTTTTGTACCGGTCCGCGAGGCTATCGGTATATAAGCATACTCTAACAAGGATTTATTGAAAAGGTTAGTTAAAAAAGTTATCGTGCAAAGGTATTTAAGGTAAATATTCAATCGGTTTGTTTTCAGTAAACCTTCCCCTACCCCAAGAGGGGAAAGTTTCGAAGTAAGCTCCCAGCCTGTGAAGGTTAGGAGCTTTTATATATTTCAGAGAAGCCTTTTTACCGATTGCAGCAATTGCTCGATATCTTCTTCCGTAGTATCAAAAGAGGTTACAAAACGGATTTCGTGGATGGCCTCATCCCAGAAGTAGAAGAAATACTCCTTCAACAGCTCGTCAATCACCGGACGGGGCATCGTAAGGAAAAGCTGGTTACTTTCCACCTTCTGCGTAAAATGCACACCTGGCAACTCCTTCAATCCGTCGTAAAGAATCTTTGCCATACGATTGGCATGCGCGGCATTTTTCAGCCAAAGGCTGTCCGTCAGGTAAGCAGTGAACTGGCAGGACAGATAGCGGAGCTTGGATGCGAGCTGTGCCGACTGCTTGCGCACAAAATAAGCTTCCTTCTTTAAGGCTGGGTTAAAGACAACCACGCTTTCTCCCAACATCAGTCCATTTTTCGTACCACCGAAACTGAGGATATCTATCCCGCAATCCACTGTCAGTTCCCTAAAGCCAAGATTCAAGGCTGCACAAGCATTTGCCAGACGGGCTCCGTCCATATGGACATACATGCCATGCCGATGGGCCAAATCCGTCAAAGCCCGCAATTCGTCTGGCTTATAGACAGTGCCCAGCTCCGAACATTGCGAAATATAGATGGCTCCGGGCTGCGAATGATGCTGTTCGCCGAAATGGCACAAATAAGGACGGACTAAATCGGGCGTCAGCTTGCCGTCAGGGGTAGCTATAGGACGAATCTGACAACCTGTCATGCGGGCAGGCGCACCGCATTCATCGACATAGATATGTGCAGTCTCTGCACAAATAATGGAATTATAAGGGCGGGTACACAGCTGCAAAGCCACCGCATTACTGCCCGTACCGTTGAATACGAACAACGGTTCGCAATCCGGCGTAAACGCTTCCCTTATTTTACGGACAGCCTCCTCTGTCCAAGGATCATCCCCATAACCAACAGCATGGTCACGGTTGGCCCGGTTCAGCGCCTCCATTACCAGCGGATGTACGCCTGAATTATTGTCTGAAGCAAAACTTCTCATAGTCATTCTGTTTTTGTTCATTGAAAAGAATGTGCAAAGGAAAGAATATTCTGCAACATGAAAAAACAAAGGAGCACAGATTTCATCCCCCCGGCAGAAAATGCTTCCGCACTATGAAATCTGTGCCCCTCAATCAATCCATTCACTCGGTTCCCTTTATCCGATATAAACATTTACCCCTAGTGAAACATAAAGTTCATCTTCTTCCTGATGAATTTCAATCTTGTCCTCACGGGCAAGCCACCCCAATGCGGCTCCCAATTCCTTGTCCTTCAGTCTGGACTTCCTCTTTAAAGAATCGTAGCTCCATCTGGTATAATCGCTAAGCAACTGCCAAACTTTCCCAGCATTTAGTCCAATTTCGCTTTTGTTCATTTTTCTCTTTAATTAAAAAGGTTAATAGCTCTTGTTGATTAGGTTATCTTTACAAAGGGTAAAGATATGATTTTTTATTTAACTAACAACAAAAACGAACAAAAGATATAAAAATGAACCGTTTTTGCAACACTTTTGTAATATTACACTCTTTTTATTGATAATCAAGAAGGAAAATGAAACAAAAAACCGCAGTATCTATCAAAAAGACACTGCGGTTCTTCTATTTGATTAAGCAATCAGGGGAAAAGTCTTACATCATTCCACCCATGCCGCCCATTCCGGGAGCACCCATCGGCATTTCGGGCTTATCCTCTTTCTTCTCTACGATTACACATTCTGTAGTCAAGAACATGCCTGCAATAGAAGCGGCATTCTCAAGAGCCACACGAGTAACCTTGGCAGGATCTACCACACCAGCTGCATGCAGGTTTTCATAAACATCTGTACGAGCATTGTAACCAAAGTCTGCCTTGCCTTCACGCACTTTCTGTACAACAACAGCACCTTCTTTACCAGCGTTGGCAACAATCTGGCGCAACGGTTCTTCAATAGCACGTTTGATGATGTCAATACCGGTTGTTTCATCTACATTGTCACCCTTAAAGCCTTCCAGAGCATCCAATGCACGGATATAGGCTACACCACCACCTGGAACAATACCTTCTTCGATAGCGGCACGGGTAGCACGAAGCGCATCGTCTACACGGTCTTTCTTTTCCTTCATTTCAACCTCAGAAGCAGCACCTACATAAAGAACAGCTACACCGCCAGACAACTTGGCCAGACGTTCCTGCAGTTTTTCCTTGTCATAATCAGATTTCGTAGATACAATCTGAGCCTTGATTTGCTCGCAACGTTCCTTGATGTTTTCTTTATCACCGGCACCGTTTACAATAGTTGTATTATCCTTGGAAACAGTTACCTTGTCGGCAGTACCCAACATTTCGATAGTAGCTTGTTCCAGCTTCAGACCTTTTTCCTCGCTGATGACAACACCACCGGTCAGCACTGCAATATCTTCCAACATTTCCTTGCGACGGTCACCGAAGCCCGGAGCCTTCACTGCACAAATCTTCAACTGAGAACGCAGACGGTTTACAACCAAAGTTGTCAGCGCTTCGCTATCCACATCTTCTGCAATAACCAGCAAAGGACGACCGGTCTGTACTGCCGGTTCAAGAATAGGCAGGAAGTCTTTCAAGTTGGAAATCTTTTTATCATAAATCAGGATGTACGGTTTCTCCATTTCGCACTCCATCTTCTCCGTGTTGGTAACGAAGTAAGCAGAGAGGTAGCCACGGTCGAACTGCATACCTTCAACCACACCGATAGTAGTATCAGTACCCTTGGCCTCTTCGATAGTGATGACACCGTCTTTGGAAACTTTGCGCATAGCGTCTGCAATCAGCTTACCGATAACGGGGTCATTGTTGGCAGAAACAGAAGCAACTTGTTCAATCTTGTCATAATTGTCACCCACTTTCTCTGCCTGTCCTTTGATAGAATCAACCACTTTGGCAACAGCCTTGTCGATACCGCGTTTGATATCCATCGGGCTGGCACCGGCAGTCACGTTCTTCAAGCCTTCGGCGACGATGGCCTGAGCCAAAACAGTAGCGGTTGTAGTACCATCACCTGCATCATCACCGGTCTTGGAAGCAACTTCCTTTACCAGCTGTGCGCCGGTATTCTGATATGCGTCTGCCAACTCAACTTCTTTAGCTACCGTTACACCATCTTTCGTGATGTGGGGAGCACCGAATTTCTTTTCGATGATAACGTTACGACCTTTAGGGCCGAGGGTTACTTTCACTGCATTTGCCAGTGTGTCGATACCTTTCTTCAATTGGTCGCGGGCATCGATATTGAATAATATTTCTTTTGCCATAATTTTATTTACTATTTAACGGTTTACTAATTAAAAATTATCCCAAAACAGCGAGCACATCGCTTTGACGCATGATGAGGTACTTGGTTCCTTCAACTTCCAGTTCAGTACCAGCATACTTGCCATACAACACTGTGTCACCAACCTTCAACACCATTTCTTCGTCTTTTGTTCCGTTGCCTACTGCAATAACTTCACCTTTCAAAGGTTTCTCTTTCGCTGTATCAGGAATAATGATACCGCCAATTGTCTTTTCTTCTGCAGGTGCAGGGAGTATCAGCACTCTGTCTGCTAATGGTTTAATGTTCATAGTCTTTTTGTTTTATATGTTATACATTTATTATAATAGTAATTTCGCTTTAAACAAGCAATAAACAACTTACGAAAACCGTGCCAAACCGACAAGCTGTTTGTTTGGCAGACAAAGACTGACAAAATGACAAAGTATAAACAAGATTTGCTATCTTTGCAGCCTCCAAAATGATTTGACTTATGAATGCAATATGGATAGTCCTCCCCATTCTTACCTTATTGATGTTTGAACTGGGACTGACATTACAAACCGAAGACTTTAAACTGTTCCGCAAACGCCCCCGCCCCATCATTGCCGGACTGGCAGGTCAAATTATCCTACTGCCGACGCTGGCATTTGCTTTAGGACATGTCTTCCAGCTCGAACCTTTGTTTTTTATCGGCATCATGCTCATAGCCTGCTCGCCAGGTGGCAGTTCATCCAACATCTTCTCCATGATAGCTAAAGGAGACGTAGCATTGTCCGTGTCACTGACGGCATGCAGCAGTATTATCACATTATTCACCATCCCCATGATTATGGAATCCGCCACACACTATGTAGACAACAATCTGAACATAGACGTCCATCTCCCTATAGGCAGCCTCATCATACAGAACCTGGCCCTGATGCTCCTTCCCATTGTAGCCGGTATACTCACAAAGCGTTACCGTCCGCAAATGGCAGAAAGGATTCATAAGACATTGTCGAAGATAGCTTTTCCCGCACTTATCCTGCTGGCGACTATCTTCTTCATACAGCACCATTCCACCATCACCGACCAATTCGGCAAACTAGGAATCTGCATCTCCGTTCTTATCCTGCTGGCTATAGGAGGCGGCGTACTGCTATCGAAGTCCATGTACCTCAACCGAAAAGAACAACGTACACTCATTATAGAAATCGGTATGCAAAATGCCGCACAGGCAATTGCCGTTGCCAGTAGCCCGTTTGTATTCAACAATGACATTATTGCAATACCTGCCATTATCTACGCACTGGTAATGAATGTTATTCTGCTGATTTATGTGGGAGTGGTAAAGCGACAAAGATAATCTCCCAACCGGTATCTTCCCTTCTTCTGTGTCGCTTTTCCATACTGTATCACTTTCCGGGGGCAAAAATGCAAACAAGCCATACAATGAATGCAGTGCTTTCCCCACACCGGACGCCCATCCACCAACCGGATATTACCTACCGGACAAGATTTACTGCATATTCCGCAAGAGATACAGCCTTCATCTACATGAAATCCCTTGCTACCAATGATGAAACGTACAAACAAAGGATTCACTACATACGTTTTCAGCCAGGCAGCACCGCCTTCATGCACGTTCCAAGCCTTCTTCCGTGCAATGACATCCTCCACAATTGAAGTAATGGCAAGCCGTGCATTCTCTATCTTCTTACGACAAAGCGCCTCATCGTCCAAGTCGAACATCGGTACGTAGGTATTAGGCATTGCAACAGACCAAGCAGCATCCAACGGAAAATGCTCCGCCAGACGGTTCATTCCCTTTCCCACATCGTCCCCGCATGTACACACGGCATAACGATAACGGCAGTCCGGCAACCGGAGCTGCGACAAAAAATCAATCAAGACACGGGGGGCATACCATGAGTGCACCGGAAAAACAATACCCACTCTGTCAGCTTTTGACAGCTCTGCGGGTATCAGGCCTTGCTTAAGGCAATCAACAATGCTGACGGCAGTATCATGCGTAGCCTCTGCAAGCAATTCTGCAATCCAGTGTGAGTTTCCGGTTGCGGTAAAATAAAGTATCATCGGCAGTATGTTTTGCCGACAAAGGTAGTGATTTGACTTGAATTCCTTCTATTCCAGCAGCTCTTCTATGGAATAATTTTCCCAGAACGCTTTTGTAGAATGCACTAATGAACTGCCCATATAGAGCAGGAACAATACCGCTATGACAATCATCAGGAAACTGACGAGGGCATTGTGTTTTTCTTGCTTAAGCTCAACAGAAACCATAAGAACCTCCTTTTTTGTCAGTACAAAGATAAATGCAGGATGTTTCATTTCTCCTACGCCACTATTACAAATACTTATATTCGTGCCATAAATATACAAAAAAAGGAGCAACTTTATGCTCCTTTTTAAATGTATTTCAGTTTTTATTATTTCAGTTCGCTAACCAACTCTTGGGGAGTGACCATTTTCTGCTCACCGGTCTCCATGTTTTTCAATGTCACCTTACCCTCATTCATCTCATTCTCCCCTACCAAAGCCACAAACGGAATGGCTTTAGAGTTCGCATACCCCATCTGCTTCTTCATCTTGCTTGCATCGGGAAAAATCTCGGCACGAATACCTGCCGCACGAACCCCGGCAAGTACATTCATGGAGAATGCAGCTTCTTTCTCACCAAAGTTGATAAACAACAGCTGAGTACCATTCACTGCTTCTTTCGGATAAAGGTCGAGCTGATTCAGCACATCAAAGATGCGGTCTGCACCGAACGAGATGCCTACACCACTGACACCGGACATGCCGAATACACCCGTCAAATTGTCGTAACGTCCTCCACCGGTGATACTGCCGATTTGCACATCAAGCGCCTTTACTTCGAAGATGGCGCCGGTATAGTAATTCAAGCCACGAGCCAATGTCAAGTCCAACTCGATTTCATTCTTTAAGCCGAGATTCTTCAAAGTGGAAAGGATAAATTCACTTTCCTCCACACCTTTCAGTCCAGTCTCGCTGGCAGCAAGGACCTCCTTCAGAGTTGCGAGTTTCTCTTCATTACTTCCGCTCAACAAAATGATAGGTTGCAGTTTAGCGATAGCCTCGTCACTGATGCCTTTCTCTTTCAACTCGGCATTGACATTATCTAGACCTATCTTATCCAACTTATCGATGGCCACAGTAATATCCACAATCTTGTCAGACTCACCGATGATTTCGGCAATGCCACTCAATATCTTGCGGTTGTTAATCTTGATACAAACACAGATGCCGAAGCGGGTAAATACCGTATCTACAATCTGCATCAGTTCCACTTCGCTCAGCAAGGAATCGCTGCCTACCACGTCGGCATCGCATTGATAGAATTCACGATAACGCCCTTTCTGCGGACGGTCGGCACGCCACACGGGTTGTATCTGATAACGTTTGAAAGGGAAAGTTATTTCATCGCGGTGCATCACCACGTAACGGGCAAAAGGTACTGTGAGGTCATAGCGCAAACCTTTCTCGCAGAACTTACTGGCAAGCTTCACTGCATTACGGCTCAACAGTTCTTCGTCCGTAAGTCCGGAGAAATAATCACCAGAATTCTGTATTTTGAACAAGAGCTTGTCACCTTCCTCACCATACTTCCCCATCAAGGTAGAAAGCATTTCCATTGAGGGCGTTTCTATCTGCTGGAAGCCATAGAGGTGATACACTTCACGAATCGTATTGAATATATAGTTACGCTTCGCCATTTCTACGGGCGAGAAGTCACGGGTTCCTTTCGGAATACTTGGTTTTGCAGCCATAATCAGTTCAATCATTTTAAAAATCGGACGACAAAGTTACAGTATTTTATTGATTGAGAAAAGAGAATGTTTATCTTTATGCCATTACTGCAGTATAAAAGTGACAAAAACAAGCTTTGAACTTACACCTTTACAGAAAAGGTTGAATAATACACAACAGATGAGCTGTTTGATATAAACAGACTATCCATCTAAAGCAAACAGACCATCTGTCCGTATGGAACAGATGGTCTGTTTTTATGTCTGCATCATATACTTAATCTCTGCGTCCCAAGAATATCATGATATAATAAATCAAGGTAGCAAGCGAACCGAGAGCAGCCACTACATACGTATAGGCAGCCGAACGCAGTGCATCTTCCGCTTGTGCATGATTATATGAATTTGTAATGCCGGAATTGCTAAGCCATACCAGCGCACGCTTACTTGCATTGATTTCCACCGGCAAGGTGATGAAGCTGAACAAAGTAGTCAACGCAAACAGTATAATACCCGCCAGTAACAGTTGCGGGAAGGAGTTCAGCATCAAAATACCTGCCAGCAGCAGCCACGTCATCCACTGTGAGGCGAAAGAGACTACCGGCACCAGTTTGCTGCGCATTGTCAACGGAGCGTATGCACACGCATGCTGCACAGCGTGGCCACATTCGTGGGCTGCAACGGCAGCAGCCATGATGCTGTTACTGCTATAAACACTCTCACTCAGGTTTACTGTCTTATTGGCAGGATTATAATGGTCGGTCAGATGTCCAGGAGTATGCGTCACAGTCACATCGTAGATGCCATTATCGTGCAGCATCTTCAAGGCCACGTCTGCTCCCGTCATTCCGTTGCCGGTAGGGATTTTAGAGTACTTCTTGAATTTGTTCTGAAGATTCATCTGTACCAGCCAGCTGACGACGGCAATACCGATAAAAATAATCCATTGCATTCCTATCATTCCTGTTCCCATAATTTTCTTTCTTTAAATTGTGAATAAATCAGTCGTTTCTTATTGTATAACAAATAGTCTGCCAAAAATAAAAGGAAACGGTGAGCAATGCCAGCGTTTCCTTTATCTTTTAGGAAGAATTAAAGATTTCTGATTTATAATTTATTTTTCAATCTCCACCTCTATCACTTTATCGATATCCGTCGGAACCTCCGGCAAGTAAAGCATCACCCCTCCTTCACACTTACGGAACTTCACTGGAAGACGGTCGGCATACCCCACTGCCTTCCTCACTTTCTTGCCTTCCAACGGCAGGAAGAGAGCCTTATCCTGCAATTCGAGAATATGCACGTATAATTTATTTTCTCTTTGTGTAGTGACTCCCCAAGGATGCGGAGCAATGCAGCCGCCACGGGTTCCGTAGATGGTTTCACCGTATACCTTCATCCATTCCCCTACTTCTGCCAGACGCTCCAATGCAACAGCAGGCAGCTCACCGTCCGGCTGAGGACCGATATTCATCAGCAGATTGGCATCTTTACCCGCAGCCTTCACCAGGTAATGTATCAGCGTTTTGGTGGATTTATAATCCTGGTCCGTAATCTTATATCCCCACATTCCATTCATCGTCTCGCAGGTTTCAAGGGGCAAGGCGCTGATATCCTGCCCGGAAAGGCCGGCACGGTTCTCTCCCGGCAGATCGCGCTCGAATATCTGGATGTCCTCGCCGACAAACGGTGCTTGATGATGGTTGTTCCCAACCAGGCAAGCCGGTTGCAGGCGGTGTATCATGGCATATTGCCCGGGCAGTTGCCAATCGAAATCCGGATTCTGGTCCTGGTCCCACCAGCCATCAAACCAGATGGCACCTATTTTTCCATAATTAGTGAGCAACTCGGTCAGCTGGTTGTTCATGAATTTATAGTAGCTGTTCCAGTCGCCCTTCGGATTCGGCCGTCCCGTTCCACGTCCGGTGCGTCCCCACGGAGCATCTTCGCGATACCAGTCAATGTGCGAATAGTAGAGATGCAGACGGATACCTTGCTTGTGGCACTCGTCTGCCAATTCTTTCAGAATATCCCGCTTAAAAGGGGTGGCATCCACAATATTGTAATCGGAAAAGCGTGTGTGGAACATGGAAAAGCCATCGTGATGCCGGGACGTGAAGCAGATATACTTTGCCCCGGACGCTTTGATGGCTGACACCCATCTGGCGGCATCGAACTTGGCAGGATAGAAGCCTCCCGCCAGTTTGGCATACTCCTTATAATTAAGGTTCTTGTTCGTCATGGTCCATTCTCCAGTAGCCAGCATGCTGTATATCCCCCAATGCAGGAAGATACCGAATCGGTTGTCACGAAACTCCTGACGGGATTTCAGATTTTCCTCCGTCGGCTGATAAGTCTGCGACTGTGCGGAGGGCACAAGGAGCAACAGCAGTAAAAAAGACAAAAGACGTGTTTTCATGGCAATAAATAAAAAAGGCACGGATTATCCGGACACCCACGGTTCTTCAGATGAAGCCGCGAAATCCGTGTAATCCGTGCCTAAGGTTATCTGTTTGTTTTATTATTCCTCTGTATATCGTTCGATGGTCTGCTCACGGTCCGGTCCCAAGGAAACAATCTTGATGGGCACACCAAGCTGTTCTTCCAGGAATGACAAATATGCATTGAATTCTTCCGGGAACTCATCTTCACTCTGCATCTTGGTCATATCCGTCTGCCAACCGGGTAGCTCTACATAAACCGGTTCAATAGTCTCGTTGATATCGAACGGGAAGTAATCAATCTCTTCCCCATCCATCTTGTAAGCTACACAAGCCTTAATGGTTTCAAAAGAATCGAGCACATCGCTCTTCATCATAATCAGTTTGGTAACCCCGTCTACCATAATGGCGTATTTCAATGCCACCAAGTCAATCCAACCACAACGGCGCTTACGTCCAGTCACAGACCCGAACTCATGCCCCAGCGTGCAAATCTGGTCACCGGTCTTGTCGAATAATTCCGTCGGGAACGGACCGGCACCTACGCGCGTACAATAGGCCTTGAAAATACCATATACCTCACCAATCTTGTTGGGAGCAATACCCAGACCGGTACAAGCACCCGCACAGACCGTATTGGAAGAAGTGACAAACGGATAAGAACCGAAATCAATGTCTAGCATTGTCCCCTGCGCGCCTTCGCACAATACAGACTTGCCGACAGCCAACAGATTGTTCATCTCGTGTTCACTGTCCACCAACTGGAATTGTTTCAAGTATTCGATACCTTCGAACCATGCCTTCTCCATTTCTGCAAGTTCATACTCATAGTTCAGGCTCTTCAATATCTGTTCATGACGGGCCTTGGCCGCTGCATACTTCTTGTCAAAGTCATGCAGAATGTCGCCTACGCGCACACCGTTACGGCTGATTTTATCCGTATAAGTCGGTCCGATGCCTTTTCCGGTCGTTCCTACCTTTGCATCGCCTTTGGCTGCTTCGTATGCAGCATCCAGTATGCGGTGAGTCGGCAGAATGAGGTGTGCTTTCTTGGAAATGTGCAAGCGTTCCTTCAAGTTATGGCCAGACGCTTCCAAAGATTCGGCTTCCGCTTTGAAGAGAGCCGGGTCAAGCACTACACCGTTACCAATGATATTCACCTTGTCCCCCTGGAATATTCCAGACGGAATGGAACGGAGCACATACTTCTGCCCTTCAAACTCGAGTGTATGTCCGGCATTCGGTCCGCCCTGGAAACGAGCTACGACATCGTATCTCGGAGTTAACACATCAACGACTTTGCCTTTGCCTTCGTCGCCCCATTGTAATCCTAATAATACGTCTACTTTCATTTTTCTTTTTTATGGTTATTATTCTTTTTCTTCCGTTTATTGGCCCGGTCACACTTGCTGCACAACCCATACATATATAAGGAATAGTGCGTAAGATTAAAACGGCTCAGCTTGGTATTCTCAATGGCATGCTGCAACTCCTCGTTCTGAAACTCAGTTACCTTTCCGCACTGGGTGCATATCTGGTGATGGTGTGTATCGCGATTATAAGATTTTTCGTATTGGGAAGAGTTGCCGAACTGATGCTTGATGACCAGACGAGCATTTATAAGCAAAATGATGGTATTGTAAAGCGTTGCACGGCTGACGCGGAAATTCTCCTGGTCGGCCATCAGTGAATAGAGCGTGTCGATATCAAAATGACCGTCTATGGAGTAAATGGTGTCAAGTATGGCATAACGTTCGGGAGTCTTCCGATGCCCGTTCGCATTCAGATATTCAGTGAATATCTGCCTAACTGTATCTTTCACATTCTGACTTTCCATTTGACGGCGCAGTTTTACAGCCAACAAAGTTAATCCTTTTTTGTGGAAAGCAAACGAGAAAGAGATAAAAATTGCGATAAGGGAAATATTCCCTTACCGCATCAGTCTCTATAACCATAGAACTAATCTAACAAACCTCCTCTTTTACAAGATTGTATAGTAATTGTTCTACATCAGAAGAAGAATTGTCCATACCCTCCACCCTGCGGCAAACTTGAAAAGAATTTTCCTCATTTTGCTGCATAAAGCGGCGGATAGCGGTCATGGCTGCATTGCGCACATGATAGGAGCCCGACAAAAAAGCCGTTATTGCCTGGTCGAGGAACTCATTTTCAACCCGTTCACTCATATCCCCTTTCTTCATCAATAGACGGGCTATGGTGAGGAAGCCGCAAACCTGCGTGTATTCGTCCTCGCTTGCAATCCAATGGAAGGACTTGGCAGGCGCATAAGGAAGATGTTGGAATAAATTCATACTAGTAAGTTCTGCAATCTCGATATTACGGATATCTTCCACCCAGATATCGGCTATCTCGGGCAGGAAACTCTCTACTGGCTGTAAAAGTCCCGCCAATATTTTGCACTCTCTGATATCTTCTTTCCACAAAGCCTGAGCCAGAGAGTGGTCCTTCTCGTAACCGGCAGCAATACCCTTGATACGGGGCAGCTCCACGCCAAAGTTCAGCTTATATACCAGCCCTTTTTCACGCATACTTTGGGACACAGCCCCGTTCATTGAGAGACGGAGCTGTGTCTTTATATCTTTCAGCCGCTGATGCAGCTGCTCTTTAGTATCTATCATAGTTCATCATTTATTGACAGAAGGCAATGTAGAATAGTCTTTGCTATAACGCAACATCTGTTCCGCATAACCTTCATCATAAGTCACTGTCACATCTGTTATAGTACCGTTGGCATCCGTCACCGCCTCATATTTCGGATTGACGAAACCCTTATACGGCGCAAGATTCAGCTTCTTGTAGCGTTCCAGCACTTCGGCATGCAAAGCGGGATCGACTTTCACGGCATAGGCTTCCACCAAATCATGGGCACCGGCATAGTCACCGGTGGACTTGATACGCTGTATCTCGGCAAGCAACCGGCCAAACAAGTCACGCACTTTCTCATAATCGTTTATCACGACGTACGTCTTCCCATCCTTCTTTACCAATTCCACAACCTTCTCCGCCGCACCATTTTCATACACCCAGCGCGCTATGAGCTGGCGGTTACGCATATGGGCTTCTTCTACATTGTTGCCCGGTTCGATACGTACAAGCTGTGTCATCAAACCATTCATCAGATAGGTGTAGTATTGAGCCTTATAAGCATCCGCACTTGGAGTAAGCCCCAGTTCCACCAGCTTCGGATCGGCCACGTAGTAGAGTCCGAACAAGTCGGCGCGTGCCTCCTCAATAGTAGAGCCATACGCCTTCAACGCATCCGGGTCCACACCCGGAAGCAATTTGCCGGAACCATGTCCCAAACATTCATGCAGGTCAGTATGCAGTTCATCTGTCACATCTGCGTACTTATCAATCAGTTGAAGCTCTGCATCACTGTACACAAACTCCTCATTGAATCCGTTGCCATGAGCAGCCTTGTTATAAGCATCTGTAATGTTACCGATTGTAACGGATTTCGAACCATGCTGGCTACGTATCCAGTTCGCATTGGGCAGGTTGATGCCGATAGCTGTTGCAGGATACAAGTCACCGGCCAGAATAGCCGCCGTGATTACCTTGGCAGACACCCCTTTCACTTTTTCCTTCTTGAATTGTCCGTCTACCGGTGAATGGTCCTCAAACCACTGTGCATTGCCGCTTATCAACTCTGTACGCCGGGTAGCTTCCAAATCTTTAAAATTCACCAAAGATTCCCAGCTTGCCTTCATGCCGAGCGGGTCACCATAACTTTCGGTAAAACCGTTCACAAAGTCAATGCGTGAGTTCAAATCCTTCACCCACAAAATGGCATATTCATCGAATGTCTTCAAATCGCCGGTTTCATAGAAATCCATCAGTTTGGCTATCACCGCCTTCTGCTCGGGAGTCTCGGCAACTCCTTCCGCCTTCTTCAGCCAATAGACAATCTTTTCAAGTGCCTGTCCATACAAACCACCCACTTTCCATACTTTCTCCTGAATCTTGCCATCCTCTTTCACCAAACGGCTGTTCAAACCATAGGAAACGGGAGTTTCATCCTGCGGATTCTTCAAGGCATTATAAAAGTCTTCGGCTTCTTGCTGCGTCACGCCATCATAATAATTGCATGCGGAAGTCAATACCAAATCTTCACCGGCAGCTTGATTCACCCGCTTGGGCATCACTTTAGGGTCAAAAATAACGGGGAATACTTCCTCGCATAGTTGTTCCACAGTCTGTCCTTCGGCAAGCGGCAACGTAGCTGCATCCACACTCTGTACAGCCTGCCTGAAGAATTCGGGAGTAAATCCCGGAACGAACTTTTCGCTGCCATAGTGATGATGAATGCCATTGGAGAACCATACCCGCTTGAGGTACACTTCCATAGCCTTGAAATCAGGAGTGTTCTTATCTCCATTATAGCCGGTATAGACAGCCTCCAACATCCGGCGAATCGTCAGGTTGTACTTGCCATTCTGATCGAAAAGAATGTCTCTACCCTGCAAAGCCGCTTCCGTCAAATAATAAACCAATTCTTTTTGTTTGAGGGACAAATCCTCAAAACCTGGTACACGGTAACGTAAAATCTGTAAATCTGCAAATTGTTCCACTGTATAGTCAAATTTTTCTGCCTCAGCAGTTGTTTTCGGATTTCCGCCACAAGCCGTCAATAGAGAAAGGGCAGTCACCATAGAAATCAGTTGTTTCTTCATGTGTCGGGAATATATGGATTGGTATTAAAAAAGAAGAAAAGGAAGTATCCCGAAACAACTGTTCCGAAATATTTCCTTTTTATTCATTCAATCATACAGAATTATTTCTTCTTAGCCTCTTTTTCAGCGTGTCTTTTACGATATCCATTAGGAGTCTCACCTACATTTTTATAAAAAGCAGCATAAAAAGACTGACGGTTTGCAAAGCCTACCATCGTACTGATTTCCTCTACATTCTTGTCAGCATATCTTTTGTCTGTCAACAAATGCTGCGCTTCTTTTACTCTATATTCATTCAGCAGGCAAGAGTAGTTCATGCCGAAGCGTGAATTCACCACTGCAGATAAATAGCGGGTATTGGTCTGCAATTCTTTCGCCAAATCCTTAGCGGAATAATCAGCATCTCTATACTTCTTTTGTACAACAACGATATTCAATATCTTGTCATACAACTCATCTGCCAATTCCGGCCTTATCAAAGAACGGTAGGCAGCATTCTTTTCTTTCTTTTCGCGCAGGTTGTAAGGACGTTTCTTCGTTCCTTTTTCCTGGGCATTGTTTTCTAAATCACTCATTGAATTAACTGGTTAGGGTTGTTTAAAATCGGAAAAGCCAAAGGGTTAGCCCTTTAGACTTTACAAAAGTCAGACATTTTTTTTTAATACACAACTTTTCCCGTATATATTTTTGATAAATAAACAACGAAAAAGGTTGAAAAGTAGCTCAATTCAGCCATTAATAAGAAACTTTAACCTTTTGCGGAAACTCATATGATACTAAATCTTGATGACTTTCCATTTGTAGTATATGCAATAATTAGTGTACCTTTGTCGGAAGAAATCCATACTGCCAGATTATGCTACAAACGCTCAAGACATATTTCGGTTACGACAGTTTCCGCCCCTTACAAGAAGACATCATACGCCATCTGATGGACCGTAAAGACGCATTGGTACTGATGCCGACGGGAGGCGGAAAATCCATCTGCTATCAACTTCCCGCCTTATTGAGTGAAGGCACGGCGGTAGTGGTTTCTCCGCTCATTTCCTTGATGAAGGACCAAGTGGAAACGCTCTGTGCAAACGGCATCGCGGCCGGTGCACTGAACAGCAATAATGATGAAACAGAGAATGCTTCCCTACGACGTGCATGCATGGAAGGCAAGCTGAAACTACTATATATTTCTCCTGAAAAATTATTGACGGAAGCCAACTATCTGTTAAGAGATATGCATATTTCCCTTTTCGCCATTGATGAAGCTCACTGCATCTCACAATGGGGACACGATTTCCGTCCGGAATATACACAGATGGGCATCCTTCACCAACAGTTTCCCCAGGTTCCCATCATTGCACTTACTGCCACAGCCGACAAAATAACCCGTGAAGATATTATTAAACAGCTACGCCTCAACCAACCCAGGGTTTTCATTTCATCTTTCGACCGTCCCAACTTGAGCCTCACCGTAAAAAGAGGTTACCAGCAGAAGGAAAAAAGCAAAGCCATCCTCGACTTCATTGCCCGCCATCCGGGAGAGAGCGGCATTATTTATTGCATGAGCCGCAGCAAGACTGAAACAGTGGCACAAATGCTTCAAAAACAAGGGATAAAATCAGCGGTCTATCATGCAGGACTGTCACCGGCACGAAGAGATGAAGCGCAAGACGACTTCATCAATGACCGCGTGCAAGTGGTATGCGCCACCATCGCCTTTGGAATGGGAATTGACAAAAGCAATGTACGCTGGGTAATTCATTACAATTTGCCCAAAAGCATTGAAAGTTTCTATCAGGAAATAGGACGTGCCGGACGGGACGGAATGCCCAGTGACACCCTTTTGTTCTATTCACTGGCCGACCTCATTCTGCTCACTAAATTCGCAACGGACAGTGGACAGCAAAGCATCAACCTGGAAAAACTGCAACGCATGCAGCAATATGCGGAAGCAGATATCTGCCGCCGCCGCATTCTGTTAAGCTATTTCGGTGAAAATACGACTTGCGACTGTGGAAACTGTGATGTATGCAAAAATCCTCCCGAGCGTTTCGATGGTACAATAATCGTACAAAAGGCACTTAGTGCAATCGCGCGTTCCGAGCAGCAGATAGGGACCGGTATTTTAGTGGACATCCTCCGAGGAAACATGAGTTCTGAAGTTACAGAAAGAGGATACCATCGTCTTAAGACCTTTGGAGTCGGGCGTGAAGTACCCGCCAGAGATTGGCATGACTACCTGCTGCAAATGTTGCAACTCGGCTATTTCGAAATAGCCTACAATGAAAACAACCATCTGAAAATTACTCAAAGCGGAACAGATATCTTGTTTGGCAGAGCACGCGCCCTGCTTGTCACCATCCGCCGCGAGGAAGCTGTACAAACTACAAGAGGCCGTAAACGCAAGGCTACAGTTCCAACCAAAGAATTGCCATTGGGATTGCCCAATACAGAAAGTGGGGAACTTTTCGAGGCTCTCCGCACTCTCCGCAAACGCCTTGCCGACCAGGAAGCACTCCCTGCCTATATCGTACTGTCTGACAAAGTACTCCACCTGCTAAGCACCTCCCGCCCCACCACCATAGAAGATTTTGGTAATATCAGCGGTATCGGTGAATATAAGAAGAAGAAATACGGAAAAGAGTTTGTGGAGCTGATACGGAAATATAGTTGAATATTATTTACACTGCAACAACAATTCCCTGAGGTCACCTTGCGGTACGCCAAGCGAAATGGCTTTTTCGAAGTCACGTTTTGCCAACTCCTTTTTCTTTTGGGAAAGATAAATTTGTCCCCGTATCAAGTAGGCTTCCGTCTGTGAAGGATCCAGCTTAATAGCTTCT
This sequence comes from Bacteroides sp. A1C1, assembly GCF_004328515.1. NCBI lineage: Bacteria > Pseudomonadati > Bacteroidota > Bacteroidia > Bacteroidales > Bacteroidaceae > Bacteroides > Bacteroides sp. A1C1. The sequence goes on along the minus strand of NZ_CP036491.1, from coordinate 3,331,605 downwards.
TCCAAGTCCATCATGGCCAGGTCTACATGTTTCATATCCTGCTCCACACCCGCACGTGCCACGTAAAGCACGGCATATTGCTGGGTAGTCAGCCGGATAGATTCTCCTCCTTTTTCTGCAATCATGGCATTCAATATCGAAAGCGCCGCTTCATATTTGCCCTCCTTCTGCTCCAGTGTAGCCAACCCCAGACGGCCATTGTAACTCCGGGGGGCAAGTTTCAGCAGACGTTCATAATCAGACTTTGCAAAATTATAGTTGCGCTGCCGCATATAGATATAGGCGCGCATTAGCAAGGCTTCCTGATTATCGCTCTCTATATCCAGCACCAAAGAATAGTCTATCCGGGCCAAATCATCCTTCCCCAACTCAAGATAAAGAGCGGCACGGTTCATCAGGGCAGGTATGGCACGCGGAGCAATGTTCAATGCCAGAGTATACGAGTCAAGGGCCTGCTCATACCGGTGTTGCCGACGCTGTATCGTTCCCAAGTTGGAGAACAGCATAGCGTTATGAGGGTTGGCAGGCTCCATTTTCAAAGCTTGTTCAATGTATTTTTCGGCCAATGACAAGCTATCCTGCTCCGTGGCTGCAACCGCACGTTCGCTCAGTTCTTGATAGGTTTGTGAAAAGGCAGAAAACATCGTGGCTCCACACAAAAGGAAAGAAAAAATAAATTTCTTCATATAATCGTTCAGTATTTATTCCAAAGGATAGGTATCGAAAGCAAACAGTTCTGTTGACAAATAGCGTTCCCCCGTATCGGGCAGTAGGGCAACAATCATTTTATCCGCAAATTCAGGGCGTTCGGCCAGCAACCGTGCCGCATATACCGCTGCACCGGATGAGATGCCGGCCAGCAAGCCTTCCGTAGAAGCCAGCTCCCGTCCTCCACGAATGGCCTCGTCATCGGGTACCGGAATAACCTCGTCTACTACAGAAGCATCATAAATGGAAGGAATAAAATTGGCTCCAATCCCCTGGATGCGGTGCGGTGCGTCTTCCCCTCCTTCCAGGACCGGAGAGGAGGCAGGTTCTACAGCCACAACATAGACATCCGGATTGTGTTTCTTCAAGGCACGCGCCACTCCACAGACCGTGCCGCCCGTGCCCACACCGGCAACAAAAACAGTAACTTTGCCATCCGTGTCCGTCCAGATTTCTTCCCCCGTAGTATGTTCATGAGCCTTGGCATTGGAGGGATTCTCAAACTGTTGCAGAATAACCGCACCGGGTATCGCATCCCGCAGTTCTTTCGCTTTGGCAATGGAGCCGGACATACCTGCCAGCCCGTCGGTCAGTACAATCTCCGCGCCCAAGGCTTTCAACAGATTACGGCGTTCCACACTCATGGTCTCCGGCATGGTCAATATCAAATGGTATCCCTTGATGGTTGCCACCATCGCCAGTCCCACGCCGGTATTGCCACTGGTAGGTTCAATAATCGTAGCTCCGGGTTTCAAAGCCCCACGTGCCTCGGCATCCTCAATCATGGCAAATGCCACACGGTCCTTCACGCTTCCCGCCGGATTAAAAGATTCCAGTTTTGCCACTACGTTTCTTTTCAATCCGTATTTACGGCTGTATTCAGCCAATTCCATCAAAGGAGTATGCCCAATCAACTCCGTCAGGTTCTTTGCAATTTTCGCCATAATCTTATTGTCTAATACATTCTTCCCGCACATACTTGCGGTGCATGGATATGCTGACAAAGATATGCAAATTCCAAGAAATAAACCGTGCGGGAAAGGAAAGATTATGCTGCCATCTACCAAAGCTTAACACGAATAAAGAGGATGAAAGGATATGAAACGATTGAAGAAGGAAAAATGGGAAGGAAGAACCATATCTGACAATCAGCGACTTCCCACTGCAAAGATGGTGCATGCTTTTTGCAGAACTTTACAGTGGGAAGTTACTGATGGACAGAACAGTAATGGGATACTGGCATCAAGACTTCTTAAGATAGTCTACAATCCAAGCGCCCACTTCCTTGGTACCGTATTTGTCTCCACCTTCTACTTGAATCTCCGGTGTACGTACATTCGCATCGAGTGAAGCATCCACTGCCTTGCGAATCAACGCCCCTTCCTCTTTCAGGTCGAAGTATTCGAAAAGCATGGCTACAGACAAAATTTGCGCCAGCGGATTGGCTATATTCAAACCTTTCGCTTGCGGCCAGGAGCCATGAATAGGCTCGAATACCGGCGTGCTCTCTCCCGTAGAAGCAGAAGGCAGCAATCCCATAGAGCCACTGATGCAGGAACCCTCGTCCGTCAAAATATCGCCAAACGTATTTTCCGTAACCATTACGTCAAAGAACTTCGGCTCTTGAATCATCTTCATAGCGGCGTTGTCCACAAACATATAGTCGGTTGTCACTTCGGGATATTGCGGTGCCATTTCCTGGGCAATCTGTCTCCAAAGGCGGGAAGAGGCAAGCACGTTGGCTTTATCCACCACCGTAAGATGTTTGTTACGTTTCATGGCATATTCAAATCCGACTTTCAGGATACGTTCAATCTCAGGACGGGTATACATGTTCGTATCATACGCCTTGTCATTGTCCTGGTATTTCTCACCGAAGTACATGCCACCGGTCAGTTCGCGGATACAAAGGAAATCGGCACCATCCACCAGTTCCGCACGAAGGGGAGACTTATGGAGCAGACATTTGAAGGTCTGTACGGGACGGATGTTGGCAAACAGTCCCAGTTTCTTGCGCATAGCCAGCAAGCCCTGCTCGGGACGCACTTTGGCAGTAGGGTCATTGTCGAATTTCGGGTCACCTACGGCAGAGAACAATACAGCATCCGCATTTTTACAAGCCTCATAAGTGGCTTCGGGAAACGGGTCACCCACCTTGTCTATCGCGTCTGCACCGCAGATGGCATATTCATAGTTCACTTTATGTCCGAACTTCTCACACACGGCAGTCATCACATCCACGCCTACGGTAGAGATTTCGGGGCCGATACCGTCACCGGCCAACACTGCAATTTTAAAATCCATTGTTTTATTTATTATTTAAAAGTTCATCTATCTTCTTTTTGTTTGCAAGATTCTTGCGGCGATACCGGTCACCCCACACAAAACCAGCTGTCAATATAAGGGTATTGATGGCTGACATAAGATACTCGTCCGCATCCAACTCGCCGCTCCACCAACGCAGAAAGAGGTTGAAAGCAAAAAGCAAGCCTGCATACAACGCATAGCATACATAAGGACGCCTCTCAAAAAACGATTTCTTTTTCTCCATAAGATCCATTTTTTATGATTCGTATTCGTCTTCTATGATATTCAACATCTTCACCGTCGCCTTGATGGCCGCTTCCGTCTGGTCTGCGTCCAATCCGCGTGTACGGAATATCGTATCTTCAAAACTCCAGGTAATAACCGTCTGCACAAAGGCATCGGTACGCCCGCCGGGAGGAATGGTCACGGCATAGTTCGTCAGCATCGGGAACTTACGGCCCAGTGTCACTTTATATATCTTGCGCAAGGCGCGCACAAAAGCATCATACTGGCCATCTCCACTGGAACTTTCCTCATATTCCTTTCCGTTGATTTCTATCTTCAACGTAGCCATCGGCTTCAATCCATACGCCAGATTCACAATATAGCTCTTAAGGCTGACGCGTTCTTCTGCCATTCCGTGCTTCAGTACGTCCGAAACAATATAGGGCAGGTCTTCTTGCGTCACCAGTTCCTTCTTGTCGCCCAGCTCAATGATGCGTTCGGTCACTTTGCGCATGGCATCTTCATCCAGTTGTAATCCCAAGTCCTCCAAATTCTTCCGGATATTGGCTTTACCGCTGTTCTTGCCCAGGGCATACTCTCGCTTGCGGCCAAAGCGTTCGGGCAGAAGGTCGTTGCAGTAGAGGTTACTTTTATTGTCACCGTCGGCATGGACGCCTGCCACTTGGGTAAATACATTCTCGCCCACAATCGGTTTATTGGCAGGGATTACGATACCCGAGTAGGACTCCACCACACGGCTTACATCGTTCAGGCGGCTTTCGTCAATGTTGGTAATGGCATTGAAGTGGTCTTTCAGGATAGCCTGCACACTGGCAAGCGGAGCATTGCCGGCACGTTCGCCCAGGCCGTTGATGGTAGTATGCAGTCCCTTACAACCGCTAAGTACGGCGGCAAGCACATTGCTCACGGCAAGGTCATAGTCATTGTGGGCATGGAAGTCGAAATGGGCATGCGGATAGCGTTTCACCATCTTGCGCATGAACTCGATGACTTGTAGCGGGTTCAATACGCCCAATGTGTCAGGTAACATGTAACGGCGGATATTGGTCTGCTCCAAGGCGTCCATCAGACGGAACACATATTCCGGAGAATCTTTCATGCCGTTGCTCCAGTCTTCCAGATAGACATTCACTACCATATCCTGCTCGTTAGCGTAATCCACTACGGACAGAATATCCTCGATATGCTCTTCGGGAGTCTTCTTCAACTGGTAGGTGCAATGCTTCAGCGAGCCTTTGCACAGCAGATTGATGACACGGCAACCGGTCGCATGTATCCAGTCCACCGACGTGTGGCCATCTACAAAGCCAAGCACTTCTACTCTTGGCAACTGATTACGGCGTGCCGCCCAGTCACAAATCATTTTTACGGCATCAAACTCTCCTTCGGATACCCGCGCAGAAGCCACCTCTACCCGGTCTACCTTCAATTCCTCCAGCAACAAACGGGCAATCATCAGCTTCTCATGGGGCACAAAGGAGACTCCGCTGGTCTGTTCACCGTCGCGGAGCGTAGTGTCCATGATTTCTATCTTCGGATGATTATGCTTCATTTTTATTCTCCCAAGCTTCTATCTTATCTTTATTCTCAACCAGAAAATCGATGTCATCCAAGCCATTCATCAGGCAATGTTTCTTGTAGGCATTGATTTCAAAATGTTCGCTCTTGCCCGTAGCCTTGTTGGTGATGGTCTGTTCGGGCAGATTCACTTCCACTTCCATCTTCGGATTGGCAGAGATAGAGTCGAATAACTCTTTCAGGAACGGCTCACTTACCACCACCGGAAGCACAAAGTTGTTCAGTTCATTGTTCTTGTGTATATCGGCAAAGAAGCTCGATACCACCACGCGGAACCCGTAACCGGCAATGGCCCATGCAGCATGCTCACGGCTGGAACCGGAACCGAAGTTCTTTCCCGCCACCAGAATCTGTCCACCGTAAGTGGGATTGTTCAAAACAAAGTCCTTGTTCAGAGAACCGTCCGGATGATAGCGCCAATCACGGAACAAATTATCTCCGAAGAACTTTTCCTCACGGGTAGTAGCTTTCAGAAAACGTGCAGGGATTATCTGGTCTGTATCCACATTCTCTAATGGAAGAGGCACACAAGTACTGGTTATTATATCAAATTTTGTCTTCATCTTTGTATTTACGATTTACAATTTACGATTGAAAATACTCTTGATTTACCTTTGTTGAACGATGTTTGATTTACGAAGTAATTTTAATCGTAAATCGTCCAATCGTACATCAAATCAGCGTTCTCGGGTCAGTAATTACTCCAGTCACTGCCGCTGCTGCAGCTACAAGCGGGCTGGCAAGCAGTGTTCGGGAACCCGGCCCCTGGCGTCCTTCAAAATTACGGTTACTGGTAGACACTGCATACTTTCCGGCAGGCACCTTATCGTCGTTCATTGCCAGGCAAGCGGAGCAACCCGGTTGGCGAATGGCAAAACCGGCCTCTTCCAAAATCTTGTCCAGTCCCTCTTCGCGAATCTGTGCATCTACCATCCAGGAGCCCGGAACCAGCCATGCCACTACATTCCCGGCTTTCTGACGACCTTTCACAATGGAGGCAAATGCACGGAAATCCTCAATGCGCCCATTGGTGCAGGCACCCAAAAACACATAGTCAACCTTCTTACCCAGCAAAGGTTCTCCCGGTTGGAAACCCATATAGCTCATAGACTTCATGAAAGAGGTCCGGGCAGCTTCTCCCATGCCTTCGGTAGTAGGAATATGTTGTGTGATACCCATACCCATGCCCGGGTTGGTACCGTATGTAATCATCGGTTCAATATCTTCGGCAGCAAAACGGACTTCCTTGTCGAACACTGCATCCTCATCACTCTTCAATGTTTTCCAATAGGCCAATGCCTTGTCCCATGCCTCACCCTTCGGAGCATATTCGCGTCCTTTAATATACTCGAAAGTGGTCTCATCCGGAGCAACCATACCGCCGCGGGCACCCATCTCTATACTCAGATTGCACAAGGTCAGACGGCCTTCCATAGTCAGACCACGCACAGCTTCTCCGGCATATTCCACGAAATATCCCGTAGCGCCGCTGGTCGTCATCTTCGACATCATATACAATGCTACATCTTTTGCCGTCACTCCCTTGCCAAGTTTGCCGTCGACAGTGATGCGCATTGTCTTAGGACGGGTCTGAAGGATACATTGCGAGGCCATTACCATTTCCACCTCACTCGTACCGATACCGAAAGCCACTGCTCCCATCGCCCCGTGGGTGGAAGTATGCGAGTCACCGCAGACAATGGTCATGCCAGGCAGGGTCAGCCCGCGTTCCGGACCTACTACATGGATAATTCCGTTCTTCTTGTCCATCATGCCGAAATGGACCAATCCAAACTCTTCCGCATTCTTGGCCAGTGTATCTACCTGAGTCTTTGAAACCGGGTCTTCAATCGGCTTGTCCTGGTCATGCGTCGGCGTGTTATGGTCGGGCATACAGAAAATCTTTTCCGGACGGAAACACTTGATTCCACGTTCGCGCAATCCTGAAAAGGCTTGCGGGCTGGTTACTTCATGACAATAAAGCCGATCAATATAAAGCTGTGTGGGACCGTCTTCCACTTTCTGTACCACATGGGCATCCCAGATTTTATCAAATAATGTATTCATCTCTTTATGTACAATTTAGCTATTTACAATTTACGATTAAAATCACATCTTAAACTTATTGATACAGTCGATGTACGCTTCCACTGATGCCGCGATAATATCCGTATTGGCACCGAACCCATAATAAATATGATTATCGTATTCCACCTGCATATGTACCTTACCCATATCGTCGCTACCCTTGCTGATAGCCTGGATGGTGAATTCCTTCAATGTCATATGGCGGTCGATAATCTTCTTCAAAGCCTTGATAGCGGCATCTACCGGACCGTTTCCACTGGCAGCGGCTTCAAACTTCTCACCGGAGATGTTCAATCCCAAGCTGGCAACCGAACGAACCCCCACCCCACTGGTCACCTGAAGATATTCCAGTTTGATACGGTGGTTCTGCGTACGATTTGCCCCTGCCAATACCAGAATATCGTCATCATTGATATCTTTCTTCTTATCGGCAAGTTTCAAGAACTCTTCATACACTTTGTCCAGCTTCTCCTGATCCAGCTGTACTCCCAATATCGACAAACGATTCTTCAAGGCTGCACGTCCGCTACGGGCTGTCAATACGATAGAATTATCATCAATACCCACATCATGCGGGTCAATGATTTCGTACGTCTGCACATTCTTCAATACACCGTCCTGGTGAATACCCGACGAATGGGCAAAAGCATTGCGACCTACAATAGCCTTGTTGGGCTGCACCGGCATGTTCATCAGGCTGGACACCATACGGCTGGTTGGATAAATCTTCTGTGTATTGATGTTGGTCTCGATTTCTATGTCCTTGTGACATTTGATAATCATCGCCACTTCCTCAAGAGAAGTATTGCCGGCACGTTCACCAATACCATTGATGGTTACCTCCACCTGGCGGGCACCATTCAGCACGCCAGCCATTGTATTGGCAGTAGCCATGCCCAAGTCATTGTGGCAATGAGTAGAAATAATGGCATTATGAATACCGTTGACATGTTCCATCAGATATCTTATCTTCGCGCCATACTCATCAGGCAAGCAATACCCCGTTGTATCGGGAATATTCACCACAGTAGCACCTGCCTTGATAACAGCTTCTACCACCCGTGCCAAATATTCATTATCCGTTCGGCCTGCATCTTCGGCATAGAACTCTACATCATCCACATACTTACGTGCATACTTTACGGCAGCCACTGCACGCTCTATTATTTCCTCGCGATTGGAATTGAATTTATATTTAATGTGCGAGTCAGATGTACCGATGCCAGTATGGATACGTTTATGCTTGGCAAATTGCAAAGCCTCTGCTGCCACATCAATATCTTTCTGTACGGCACGTGTCAAGGCGCAGATGGTGGGCCATGTCACAGCCTTTGATATCTCAATGACCGAATTGAAATCTCCCGGACTTGAAATCGGAAATCCGGCTTCAATCACGTCCACCCCCAGGGCTTCCAGTTGTCTGGCTACCTGAATCTTTTCCACTGTATTCAATTGGCATCCCGGAACCTGCTCGCCATCGCGGAGCGTTGTGTCGAAAATAAATAATTTGTCACTCATTGCTTTATTGTATTTAATTTATGTCCCATAAAAAAAGCCTTTCGCACTTGGAAGTGAGAAAGGCTTCATATATCATTGCATCTTACATATATATTCACGCACAGCACTCACTTCCACTAAACTTTGCCAGTAGAATAATAATACCACACAGTAGAATATATGTAAAGTTCTGAATCATCTTCTTTTTTGTTTTGACGTTGCAAAGGTAGATATTATTTCGTATCACACAAACAAATTCATTACTTTTTTCAAAGAAACAGTTTCATTTTATAAGTTAGCATTCACCTATTACTTAAATATATCACAAAAAAGGCATACTTTACAGTATGCCTTTTCCTATTGCACAATTTAATACAAGTCTTGAATTACTTTTTATCACAAGCTTTCTTGCAATCTTCTTTCTTATCACAAGCAGCTTTATCACAAGCCTTCTCACATTTCGCACTGTCACAAGCAGCAGAGTCAGCACCCTCACAGCAAGCCTTAGCAGAGTCACACACTTGTTCTGTTTTTGCTGCGCAGCAAGAATCCACCTCAGTTACATTAGAATCTGCAGCCTTTTTGTTGCCACAAGATGTCACTGCGAAAGAAAACGCTACCGCAACGGCAGCCAATAAAACTTTAGTCTTCATACTTTCAATTTGCTTTAAACGTTGATATAAAATTAGTTCGAGCAAATATACGAAAAGTTTATGAGACCGCCAAAACGAACGAAGCCTCCGTATCCTTATCAGACACGGAGGCTTCTTCTGAAAAACGGCGACTACCTACTCTCCCACTGTTACGCAGTACCATCGGCGTGACCGGGCTTAACTTCTCTGTTCGGAATGGGAAGAGGTGGAACCCCGGTGCTGTAGTCACCTGAATAAGGTAGACATGATGCGAAAAAAGCAAAGCATTCATTTATGGCTGAACGTATATACCTCCATACAAGGCAAGGCAAAAAGTGAACGGGCAATTAGTAACGCTCGGCTATGACATCGCTGCCTGTACACCTGCGTCCTATCAACGTTGTAGTCTACAACGACCCTGAGAAATCTAATCTTGTGGCTGGCTTCGTACTTAGATGCTTTCAGCACTTATCCAATCCCGACTTAGATACCCGGCAATGCACCTGGCGGCACAACCGGTAAACCAGAGGTCAGTCCAACACGGTCCTCTCGTACTAGTGTCAGAGCCACGCAAATTTCATGCGCCCACGATAGATAGAGACCGAACTGTCTCACGACGTTCTGAACCCAGCTCGCGTGCCACTTTAATGGGCGAACAGCCCAACCCTTGGGACCTTCTCCAGCCCCAGGATGTGACGAGCCGACATCGAGGTGCCAAACCCCTCCGTCGATATGAGCTCTTGGGAGGGATCAGCCTGTTATCCCCGGAGTACCTTTTATCCTTTGAGCGATGTCCTTTCCATACAGAAACACCGGATCACTATGCTCTAGTTTCCTACCTGATCGACTTGTGAGTCTCCCAGTCAAGCGCCCTTATGCCATTACACTCTGCCGACGGTTACCAATCGTCGTGAGGGCACCTTTAGAAGCCTCCGTTACGCTTTTGGAGGCGACCACCCCAGTCAAACTACCCACCAAACAGTGTCCCCGCAACAGCGGGTTAGAACTCAAATAATCAAAGGGCCGTATTTCAACAGCGGCTCCACGAACACTGGCGTGCCCGCTTCAAAGCCTCCGGCCTATCCTACACATCAATTACCCAAATTCAATGTTAAGCTATAGTAAAGGTTCACGGGGTCTTTTCGTCCCATCGCGGGTAATCGGCATCTTCACCGATACTACAATTTCACTGAGCTCACGGTTGAGACAGCGTCCAGATCATTACACCATTCGTGCAGGTCGGAACTTACCCGACAAGGAATTTCGCTACCTTAGGACCGTTATAGTTACGGCCGCCGTTTACTGGGGCTTCAATTCAACGCTTCTCTTGCGATGACGTCTCCTCTTAACCTTCCAGCACCGGGCAGGTGTCAGGCTGTATACTTCATCTTTCAATTTTGCACAGCCCTGTGTTTTTGTTAAACAGTTGCCTGGACCTATTCTCTGCGCCTCAATTGCTTGAGGACCCTTTATCCCGAAGTTACAGGGTCAGTTTGCCTAGTTCCTTAACCGTGAATCACTCAAGCGCCTTAGTATATTCAACCCGACTACGTGTGTCCGTTTGCGGTACGGGTACCGTAAGGATTAAGTTTAGCGGATTTTCTTGGAAGTATGATTACACGCACTATTGGATTGTCCAGAAGGACGCTCCATACTGTCAGGTTCGACTCTCATTCCGGATTTGCCTGGAACAATCAACATCTACACCCTTCAACGGACTATTCCGTCAGTCCGCGGCGCTGTCACGACTCCGTCTCCACGTCACTCCTTAAGGTAGTACCGGAATATTAACCGGTTCTGCCATCGGCCTCGCCGTTCGGCTGAGCCTTAGGACCCGACTTACCCTGATCCGATTAGCGTTGATCAGGAAACCTTAGTCTTTCGGCGAGGGGGTTTCTCACCCCCTTTATCGTTACTTATACCTACATTTGCTTTTCCACACGCTCCAGCAAGGCTCACGCCTTACCTTCGACGCTGAGTGGAATGCTCCCCTACCGATGATTTCTCATCCCAAAGCTTCGGTAGAATACTTATGCCCGATTATTATCCACGCCAAACTCCTCGACTAGTGAGCTGTTACGCACTCTTTAAATGAATGGCTGCTTCCAAGCCAACATCCTAGCTGTCTTAGCAATCTGACTTCGTTAGTTCAACTTAGTATTCATTTCGGGACCTTAGCTGTTGGTCCGGATTGTTCTCCTTTAGGACATGGACCTTAGCACCCATGCCCTCACTCCTGACATAGAACTGACACGCATTCGGAGTTTGTCAAGACTTGATAGGCGGTGAAGCCCTCGCATCTTATCAGTCGCTCTACCTCATGTCAGTATAAGTCAAGGCTGCACCTAAATGCATTTCGGGGAGTACGAGCTATCTCCAAGTTTGATTAGCCTTTCACCCCCACCCTCAGGTCATCCAGAAGCTTTTCAACGCTTATTGGTTCGGTCCTCCAGATGGTGTTACCCATCCTTCAACCTGCCCAAGGGTAGATCACTTGGTTTCGCGTCTACTCCTTCCGACTATACGCCCTGTTCAGACTCGCTTTCGCTTCGGCTGCGGATCTGAGATCCTTAACCTCGCCGGAAAAAGTAACTCGTAGGTTCATTATGCAAAAGGCACGCCGTCACACTAAAAGTGCTCCGACCGCTTGTAGGCACATGGTTTCAGGAACTATTTCACTCTTCTGTTCGAAGTGCTTTTCACCTTTCCTTCACAGTACTGGTTCACTATCGGTCTCTCGGGAGTATTTAGCCTTACCGGATGGTCCCGGCAGATTCACGCAGAATTCCTCGTGCTCCGCGCTACTCAGGATACCACTAGGCTTCGGTTGGCTTCGCATACGCAGCTATCATGCTCTATGGCTGTACTTTCCAGAACATTCTGCTCACCAACTTTCTTGCCACAACGTGGTCCTACAACCCCACACATGCCGTAACATGGATGGTTTGGGCTGTTCCCCGTTCGCTCGCCACTACTGGGGGAATCATTATTTATTTTCTTTTCCTGCAGGTACTAAGATGTTTCAGTTCCCTGCGTTAGCCTCCCGCATTGCGGGATGATATCCCTTCAGGATATCGGGTTGTCCCATTCGGAAATCCGCGGATCAAAGGTCATTTGCACCTACCCGCGGCTTATCGCAGCTTATCACGTCCTTCATCGCCTCCGAGAGCCAAGGCATCCGCCATGTGCCCTTACTTACTTTTTGTCTTACCGATCACGTATGGTCGATATATACTTTCAGCTTTCAACTTTACTTTTTTTGGTCACATCATGTCAAAGATCGTTGTCAAGGATTAAGGATTAAAGATAATTCCTAATCTTGAGAAGTGGAGAATAACGGATTCGAACCGTTGACCCCCTGCGTGCAAAGCAGGTGCTCTAGCCAGCTGAGCTAATCCCCCTTCACCATTGATGAAAGACCCGCTAAATCGTAACCGGTCGGTCACCAACTGAGAAGTAGTCCCAGGCAGAGTTGAACTGCCGACCTCTACATTATCAGTGTAGCGCTCTAACCAACTGAGCTATAGGACTGTCAGTCAAACCCTCGCCTTACGGCTCGGCTTCTACTTTTCTCGTATATTTTAATAAACAAGTACGCGCAGTACAAGAGGTTCTTATGGAAGCATAACTTCAAGAACCAACGATCGAGTCGAGACGTCACTCCAGAAAGGAGGTGTTCCAGCCGCACCTTCCGGTACGGCTACCTTGTTACGACTTAGCCCCAATCACCAGTTTTACCCTAGGGCGCTCCTCGCGGTTACGCACTTCAGGTACCCCCGGCTTTCATGGCTTGACGGGCGGTGTGTACAAGGCCCGGGAACGTATTCACCGCGCCGTGGCTGATGCGCGATTACTAGCGAATCCAGCTTCATGGAGTCGGGTTGCAGACTCCAATCCGAACTGAGAGAGGTTTTAGGGATTAGCATCACGTCACCGTGTAGCTGCCTTCTGTACCCCCCATTGTAACACGTGTGTAGCCCCGGACGTAAGGGCCGTGCTGATTTGACGTCATCCCCACCTTCCTCACATCTTACGACGGCAGTCTCGACAGAGTCCCCAGCATAACCTGATGGTAACTATCGATAAGGGTTGCGCTCGTTATGGCACTTAAGCCGACACCTCACGGCACGAGCTGACGACAACCATGCAGCACCTTCACAAATGCCTTGCGGCTGATCTGTTTCCAGAACATTCATTTGCAATTTAAGCCCGGGTAAGGTTCCTCGCGTATCATCGAATTAAACCACATGTTCCTCCGCTTGTGCGGGCCCCCGTCAATTCCTTTGAGTTTCACCGTTGCCGGCGTACTCCCCAGGTGGAATACTTAACGCTTTCGCTTGGCCGCTTACTGTATATCGCAAACAGCGAGTATTCATCGTTTACTGTGTGGACTACCAGGGTATCTAATCCTGTTTGATACCCACACTTTCGAGCATCAGCGTCAGTTACAGTCCAGCAAGCTGCCTTCGCAATCGGAGTTCTTCGTGATATCTAAGCATTTCACCGCTACACCACGAATTCCGCCTGCCTCTACTGTACTCAAGACACCCAGTATCAACTGCAATTTTACGGTTGAGCCGCAAACTTTCACAACTGACTTAAGCATCCGCCTACGCTCCCTTTAAACCCAATAAATCCGGATAACGCTCGGATCCTCCGTATTACCGCGGCTGCTGGCACGGAGTTAGCCGATCCTTATTCATACGGTACATACAAAAAGGCACACGTGCCTAACTTTATTCCCGTATAAAAGAAGTTTACAACCCATAGGGCAGTCATCCTTCACGCTACTTGGCTGGTTCAGACTCTCGTCCATTGACCAATATTCCTCACTGCTGCCTCCCGTAGGAGTTTGGACCGTGTCTCAGTTCCAATGTGGGGGACCTTCCTCTCAGAACCCCTATCCATCGATGGCTTGGTGGGCCGTTACCCCGCCAACAACCTAATGGAACGCATCCCCATCAATGACCGAAATTCTTTAATAGCTGAAAGATGCCTTTCAGATATACCATCGGGTATTAATCTTTCTTTCGAAAGGCTATCCCCGAGTCATCGGCAGGTTGGATACGTGTTACTCACCCGTGCGCCGGTCGCCAGCAAAGAAAGCAAGCTTTCTTCCTGATGCCCCTCGACTTGCATGTGTTAAGCCTGTAGCTAGCGTTCATCCTGAGCCAGGATCAAACTCTTCATTGTAAAAGTATCGTGACTGCGCAAATTAAAAAAATTAATATGCGACAGCTTGTTATCTGTTCAGGACGCTCGAATTCAAAAGTTTATCTTTACCTATATAAAATAAGTATTGACGGTTCTCTTGTTTTACCCAAGGCTTTCCCCATTGATAAGGAAAAACCTTGCTCTTGTACTACTTGTATTGTTTATGTAAATCTGTTCAAAGATCGCTCGTTTCACGATTGCTGTTCTTTTCAGAAAGCGGATGCAAAGGTAAGAACTTTTAAGTATATCCTCCAAATATTTTCGGAAGTTTTTTTCTCTCTTTTCTCTTTCCTCGTCGTCTCTCTTGTCGAAAGGGAGGCAAAAAGAAAAAGAAAGAAGAACCAGGCACCGTTTCTTTTAAAAGAATGTCAACTCGCGCTGCTTTCATTTTCAAAAGCGGGTGCAAAGGTAAGAACTTTAAAGCATAACTTCCAAATATTTTCAGAAGTTTTTTTTCATTTTTCTTTTCCAAGGCCGAAGTTCCGGAAGAAACCGATGGCAAAGAAGAGAAAAATGGAAGCTTACCGCTCCGTTTTACTGTCAGAATGTCAAAACATCGCCGCCTTCGTTCCCGAAAGCGGATGCAAAAGTAGGCCTTTTATGGACATCTGCAAAATTTATACACGGTTTTTTTGAGAGATTCCATGAACTTTTTCATAACTCACTGATTGATAGATATGTTTTAAAGCATGTTTTTTAAAGGAAACTGGGATAAGGAAAGGAAGGGACACATTATATATATACGCGCGCGCAATACAAGCTCCAATTCATACCTTGACATAGACCACTGAACGACAGGCACCGCGCTTGCGGAACACAAAGAGAACTGACAATAAACCTGCGAAAGGCTACATCCGGAAAGCACGGAAACTAAACGGGAACTAATGAACAACTTTTCTCACCACAGATATGTTGCTTTCTTTCCACACCCGTGTTTCTTTCTTACCACAGCTGTGGTAAGAAAGAAACACGGGTGTGGAAAGATTAGTTCTTAGGAGAAATAGATTCAGAAAGTAAGAAGACAGCAATTATACTCTGGCATTTTACAAACTAACTATCCATAAAGAACGAAATGACATACTTCAAAGATAAAAGAAAAGAGAATGAAATCTCCCATAATACTGTGACAAACCGAAAAACTCAGCGACAGATAGGGTAAATATCAACCTAATTATTTATCTTTGTTAGCTTTTAAAAGTTAGCATACTAAAAACAATAAAGTACAATGAAAGATTTTCTGAAGTTTACGTTTGCCACCATTACCGGCATCATCGTATCAGTCGTTGTTTTAGTTTTCATCAGTATTCTGGTGGTTTTCAGCATGGTATCATCTTCGGAGTCGGAAACGCAAGTACGCAAGAACTCCATTATGATGCTGGATTTGAATGGCGCACTGGCTGAACGCAGCCAAGACAATCCGTTCGATGCCCTTATGGGAGACAATTATAAGACCTATGGCCTGGATGATGTCCTCTCCTCTATCAAAAAAGCAAAAGAGAATGACAACATTAAAGGTATCTATATAGAAGCAACTTCGCTGGGTGCAGGATTTGCTTCACGCGAAGAAATACGCAATGCATTGAAGGATTTCAAGGAATCGGGAAAATTCATCGTAGCTTATGGTGACAGCTATTCCCAAGGTCTTTATTATCTGTCAAGTGTAGCCGACAAGGTGTTGCTGAACCCGCAAGGTATGGTCGAGTGGAGGGGCTTGGCCGCTACCCCCATGTTCTTCAAGGATTTGCTGGCCAAAATCGGAGTGGAAATGCAGATATTCAAAGTAGGTACCTACAAATCGGCTGTAGAGCCTTTCATCTCTACCGAAATGAGCCCTGCCAACCGTGAACAAATCGACGCTTACCTGACCTCCATCTGGGGACAAGTGACCAATGATGTTGCAGAATCACGCAAAATATCTGTAGACTCACTGAACGCCATTGCCGACCGCATGTTGATGTTCTATCCCGCAGAAGAAAGTGTGCAATGCGGACTGGTCGATACATTAATATATAAGAATGATGTGCGCAACTACCTGAAAGCGATGGTAGGCATCGACAAAGACGACCGCATGCCCGTACTTGGTTTGCAGGACATGATTAACGTAAAGAAGAACGTTCCCAAAGACAAAAGTGGAAATGTGATTGCCGTATACTATGCCTATGGAGAAATTGACGGTGGTTCATCTTCTGCCTCCAGCGAAGAAGGCATCGACTCTAAAAAGGTGATTAAAGACCTGCGCAAGCTGAAAGATGACGAAGATGTAAAAGCGGTAGTATTACGCGTAAACTCACCGGGCGGAAGTGCCTATGGTTCAGAACAGATATGGTATGCCGTCAGCGAATTGAAGAAAGAGAAACCGGTCATTGTTTCCATGGGTGACTATGCAGCTTCAGGAGGTTACTACATTTCTTGTAATGCAGACACCATCGTGGCCGAGCCTACCACACTGACGGGTTCTATCGGCATCTTCGGCATGTTCCCCAACGCAAAGGGGCTGACTGATAAAATCGGGGTAAATTTTGATGTAGTGAAAACCAATAAATACGCAGACTTCGGCATGCTGACACGCCCGATGAATGACGGTGAAAAAGGGCTGATGCAAATGTATGTGAACAACGGATATGACCTCTTCCTCACCCGCTGCTCCGATGGCCGAGGCATCAGCAAGGAAGACCTGGATAAAATTGCCCAAGGTCGTGTATGGACCGGAAGCAAGGCCAAGGAACTAGGACTGGTCGACGAATTGGGTGGTTTGGACAAAGCTTTGGACATTGCCATTGCAAAGGCCGGAGTAGATGCCTATACCGTGATGAGCTATCCGAAAAAGGAAAGTTTCTTTGAAAGCCTGATGAACACCAATCCGGGTAACTACGTCAAAGCACGCATGCTGAAAGGCACAATGGGCGAGATATACCAGCAGTTCAGCGTCCTGGAGAATTTTGACAAATGTGACCGTATACAAGCACGTGTACCCTTTGAACTGAATATTCAATAAATGGAAGAAAACTTTATCAAGATATATCATTGGCTATATCCCCTATCATGGCTTTATGGAATAGGGGTATGCTTGCGAAATAAACTCTTTGACTGGGGCTGGCTCCGGTCAAAGAGTTTTGACGTTCCAGTAATATGCGTGGGCAACCTTGCTGTGGGCGGAACTGGCAAGACGCCACATACCGAATATCTGATAAAGCTATTACAAAAAAACGGAGTGAATGTAGCCACCCTCAGTCGGGGTTACAAGCGTAAAAGCCGAGGCTATGTACTGGCCGATGACAAGAGCAATGTACGGCAAATAGGTGACGAGCCGTATCAAATTAAAAATAAATTCCCCAATGCACGGGTAGCGGTAGACGAAAACCGTTGTCACGGCATTGAGCAACTGCTGAAACTGGAAAATCCCACTGTAGAAGCCATCATCCTGGACGACGCCTTCCAACATCGCCATGTAAAAGCCGGACTGAACATTCTACTAACCGATTTTCACCGGTTACTATGCGATGATGCCTTGCTCCCTGCCGGAAGACTCCGCGAACCTTCAAGCGGTAAAAACCGGGCACAGATGGTCATCGTCACCAAATGTCCGGATGACATCAAGCCGATAGACTTCAACATCATAGCCAAACGGCTCCACCTCTATCCATACCAACAACTGTATTTCTCCAGATTCCGCTATGGAATGTTGACCCCGCTATTTCCCGAGAAAACGAACAGCTGGGAAGTGCTCTCCTCCCTCACCGGAGACGAGCAAGTACTGCTGGTGACAGGCATCGCCTCCCCCGCCCCCTTGCAGAAAGAAGTGGAATCTTACACGCCGCACGTCAAATTGCTGTCATTTGATGACCATCATGACTTTACTCCCAAGGATTTATTGCAAATAAAGGAACAATTCCTGCACCTGGAAGAGTGGAAAAGACTGATAATCACCACGGAGAAAGATGCGGCAAGGCTGAAACTCCATCCCGCACTGGACGAAACACTAAAGCCGTACATCTACGTGCTGCCGATAGAAATAGAAATTTTACAAAATCAACAATATATATTTAACCAAAACATTATTGGCTATGTTAGAGCGCATTCAAGAAACAGCAGCCTTTCTGAAGGGAAAGATGCACACCCAGCCTGAGACAGCAATCATCCTCGGTACCGGACTCGGCAGTCTTGCCGGTGAAATCACTGAAAAGTATGAGATAAGGTACGAAGAAATCCCCAACTTCCCCGTCTCTACCGTAGAGGGACACAGCGGAAAACTTATCTTCGGCAAACTGGGCCATAAAGACATCATGGCGATGCAGGGACGTTTCCATTTTTACGAGGGCTATTCCATGAAGGAAGTAACCTTCCCGGTACGTGTAATGCGCGAACTGGGTATCAAGACCTTGTTCGTTTCCAATGCCAGTGGAGGCACAAATCCGGATTTTGCGATCGGCGACCTGATGATTATCACCGACCATATAAACTACTTCCCCGAACATCCATTGCGTGGCAAAAACATACCTTACGGCCCTCGTTTCCCGGATATGAGCGAGGCCTATGACAAAGAGCTGATTCGTAAGGCCGACGCCATTGCAGCAGAAAAGGGCATCAAGGTTCAGCACGGTGTCTATATCGGTACGCAAGGTCCCACATTCGAAACACCTGCGGAATACAAGATGTTCCATATTCTGGGTGCCGATGCAGTGGGCATGTCCACCGTGCCGGAAGTCATCGTGGCAAATCATTGCGGAATCAAAGTGTTCGGCGTATCTGTCATTACAGACTTGGGGGTAGAAGGTAAAATCGTAGAAGTTTCTCACGAAGAAGTGCAGAAAGCTGCAGACGAGGCACAACCGAGAATGACAGAGATTATGCGTGAATTGATTAATAGAGCATAAGAAAGCATGAGAACAGAAATAGCTACCCTCGGTGAATTCGGCCTCATCCGTCACCTCACCGAAGGCATTGAACTAAAGAATGAGTCGAGCCGATATGGTGTCGGAGATGATGCTGCCGTCCTCTCCTACCCGGCCGAAAAGGAAGTGCTCGTTACTACCGACTTGCTGATGGAAGGCGTCCATTTCGACCTTGTGTATGTACCGCTCAAGCATTTGGGGTATAAATCGGCCGTAGTCAATTTCTCCGATATCTATGCCATGAACGGCACACCGAAGCAGATTACCGTTTCCTTGGGCATATCCAAGCGTTTCAGTATAGAAGACATGGAGGAACTCTATGCCGGCATCCGTTTGGCTTGCGAAGAATATGATGTTGACATCGTGGGAGGAGACACCTCCGCTTCCTATACCGGGCTTACCATCAGCATCACCTGCATAGGCGAGGGTGAGAAAGGAAAAGTGGTCTACCGCAATGGTGCCCGCGAAACCGACCTGATTTGCGTCAGCGGCGACTTGGGTGCCGCCTACATGGGACTACAGCTTTTGGAACGCGAAAAGGCGGTGCTCAAAGGAGGTGACAAAGACTTGCAACCGGACTTCTCGGGGAAGGAGTATCTTCTGGAACGTCAATTGAAGCCCGAAGCACGCCGTGACATCATTCAGAAACTGGCAGAAGAAGGTATACAACCCACCTCCATGATGGATATATCGGACGGCCTTTCTTCGGAATTACTGCATATCTGTACCCAAAGCAAAGTGGGTTGCCGCGTCTACGAAGAACATATTCCTATCGACTATCAGACGGCTGTAATGGCAGAAGAATTCAATATGAACCTGAGCACTTGTGCACTGAACGGAGGCGAGGATTATGAGTTATTGTTCACCGTCCCCATTGCCGACCATGAAAAAGTTGCCGAAATGGAAGGCGTCAAGCTGATTGGCCATATCACCAAACCAGAATTAGGCTGCGCACTAATTACCCGTGACGGCCAAGAGTTTGAACTCAAAGCACAAGGATGGAATCCTTTGAAGGAAGAAGAAGCGGAAAAAGCATAACTATAAAACTTTTTCAGTATTTTTTCTCAAATCATAAACGCTGATAATTAGCTACATAGCCAATCATCAGCGTTTTTTATTATGAAAGCTATTGCATAGTCCAAAAGTTTCACTACCTTTGCAACCGCAAAAGAGATAAACATGGTGCCATAGCTCAGTTGGTAGAGCAAAGGACTGAAAATCCTTGTGTCCCCGGTTCGATTCCTGGTGGCACCACCAAAGAAAGTACATAAATGCTTTTCACGCATGAAAACCCTTGAATTAGAGATAGTTCAAGGGTTCTTTTTTTACCCTCACTACGCATTCCGCTACATATTTGTGAAGTTGGATTTCGCCAATTCAGTGGCTTTTTTTAAGGCTTTTGAAAAAGCCATAAATATGTACCATACTTCATTGTTTTTCAATTGTTTGACAATTCCAATCTCCGGTGTGAAAAAGTAATTTTGCACACATGACCGGATGAAGTCGAAAAAGTGAAAGAAATTTAAAAATTCGGTATTTCCCATCGGGATAAAAAAAAGGAATCGAACCCGGGATACAAAAGGCAATTCGAACCTGAGAAAAATGGGATTTTTATGGCTTTTCCACAAGTCCCTCAAAAAAGCCACCGAATTTAACATTTCGCTCCATATCCTCATGCCATCCGGTTTTGACGAAACAATTGAATGTAACACCTCAAAAAACAAAAGTGATGAAACAAGGAACAATGAACATTCTGTTTTTCGTGCTTAAAACGAAATTGTTGAAAAACGGTGAGGCACCGGTATTGATGCGGATAACCATCAATGGAGACTATGACGATGTACGTATCCAAAGAAGCGTACCCCTGAACTTATGGAACGCCGCCAAAGGATGCAGTAAAGGCAGGGACAGGGCATCAGTGGCACTGAACGCCTATATTGCCGAACTGCACGCACGCGCCTTGGAAAAACACAAGGAACTAGTATTGGAACAGGCTCTGATTACCCCAAAACTGATTCTTAAACGTGTTTTCGGGAAAGACACCGAAATGCGTACACTGCTCGGCACCATGAGGGAAGGCATCAAGGAAATGGAAACGCTGGCGGGTATAGACTACTCTCCCGTCACAATCAACCGGTATAAGAACGTGGTGAAGAAATTACAGCTGCTCATCCCCTCTTATTATGGAAAGGAGGATGTCACTTTCCATGAGCTGACACCGGAGTTCATCCGTGCGTTTGACATTTACCTGAAAACGGAGGCGGGACTGTGCCGGAACACGATAGTCCGTTATATGAAATGCTTCAAGAAATTTACCAATATGGCATTGGCAAAGGAATGGATGCGCAAGAATCCCTTTTACGGTTACAAGATGGAGCAGGACGAGACCGATCCGGTATTCCTGACCTACGACGAGTTGCAGACCGTAATGAAAAAGAAATTCACCATTCCACGGCTTGAACTGGTCAGGGATGTCTTTGTCTTTGCGTGCTTCACCGGTTTGGCATTCTCCGATGTTGCCAGTCTGAACAAAGAGAATCTGGTACAGGACAATCTCGGAGACTGGTGGATAAGAAAAGGAAGGGTCAAATTGGAACACCGTAGGAAGGCCTCTTCCATCAGCAATATTCCATTGCTGCCCGTACCCCTGGCCATATTGGAGAAATACAAGGAACATCCGACCTGCATTAAGAAAGGATGCTGTTTGCCCGTCATGTGCAACCAGAAGATGAACAGCTATCTCAAGGAAATAGCCGATTTCTGCGGCATTAAGAAGAATCTGACCACGCACGTTGCCCGTCACACTTTCGGGACTACGGTCACGCTTGCCAACAATGTGCCTCTTCAAGATGTTTCCGTCATGCTCGGCCATGCCTCCACACGTATGACACAGCATTATGCACGGGTCATGAACAGCAGCCTGAAAGAAGCAATGAACAACGTGAAGGAGCGTCTTGCACAATAAGTATACAAATTCAGTCATTAAGCCGTCCCCCTAGGGATGGCTTTTTTTGTAATCTATAAATCACAATATCCTGCCGTCCTTTCAATTTCTTACCTGCAAATATAGCCATTTGTCGGGTTGATTGCGCAAGGCGGCCCCTTTCAGGGGCTGGTTGGCTAAAAGAAAATCATCCTCGCTTCGCTGCGGTATTTTCTTTTGCCAAGCCTTGCTCAATCCCCGACAAAGGACAGCCCGGCAAGTAAGAAAACGAAAATCCGGCTCCATGGAGCCGATCATGTCAAACTTTAAAAAATAAAGGTATGAACAGAAAGACGACAAGCAAAGGACAGCAGGAAGCCAATCCGGAAATGACGATGTTGGTTTATCGGGAAATGAGCTATCCTGCACGGGAAGTGCAAGGCAAAGATGGGAACTATCTGGTTTCCGTAGAAAGACTGGAACAGGAACTGCTGGATGGCATCAGAAGCCTTGATCCGGCAGCATTCGATTTGGACGAAGAAATCGCTTACTATTGTTCGGACGAAGAGATCCGCCTGTTGACGGACGATGAACTGGAAGAAATGATTTACGGCTGACATTTAAAAAAGTAATGATTATGAATGAAACAACAGCAAAGGTCTGCGAAGAGCAAGTAGCAGGCCTTACCATAGAGAATGCACACAGGGTCACGATGATCCGGAAAAAAGGTACGGACTATCCCCCCGTACCGTTCCATTTCAGAAAGGAGCATCATGGAACGGGCAACTATGTACACCTGTACGGAAATCCGGAAGATCACAATGAATTGCATTCCAAGGACTTCAAAGACTGGGAAGCCGTAGCATTCAAACATCCTGCCTATTTGGATGATATGTGGAAACAGGCTTGCGACGCATACGCCTGGAGTTCCTTCAATCCGGAGATTCGCGGCGAGACGGACATCATGATTTATGGAGAGGAGCTGCACAACGACCTGCAACTCATGCCGGAAGAGGAACGGGATACATACATCGCCGCCTACCGGCAAAAGTTGTCCGCCCAGCTCTCGGCCCTCTCCCGCTGTGCCAACCCGATGGTGACGGGACGGAGCGGATTTGATTACTACAGGCAGGAAAAAACGAACAGAAGCTATCAGAACCGTTACGAAGAATTCCGCAATTGGCGGAAAAAAGTTCTTGAAACCGTCAGACGGAAAAAGGAAGCCGCACGACCGGAGGAAGAGAAACAGGAAAAGGCATGGCAGACGCTCAAACGCGACATCAAGAGCAGTGCCGATACCATCCACGGGATTGATACCGGACAATGCCGGGGCTATAGCCGTGCCCTGTTTGTCAGCAGCATCCTGAACAAGGTATCCACCCTGGCCAATCACGGGGAAGTGGAAATCGTCCGTAGGGCCGTGGACTTCATTTCCGAATATAACGCAAGGGTGAAGAAACCCGTCATCACACCGAGAAACAAATTCTTCCAATTGCCGGAACTGGCGGAACGGATGCGCGAAAAGCTGAAAGCGATGCAAAGCCGGGAAAACAAGGAAGTGCCGTTCGAGGGCGGGACACTTGTATGGAACTATGGGGAAGACCGCCTTCAGATCCTGTTTGACAGGATTCCCGAAGACAACAGACGCAAGGAACTGAAATCCTCCGGATTCCGCTGGTCACCCAGAAACAAGGCATGGCAACGGCAGCTCACCTCCAATGCCCTCAGTGCCGCCAAAAGAGTGTTGAACCTTCAAAACATCTGAACCATGAATAACGACAAACTGAAATTCGTAGTCGATTCACGCAGTTTTGACGGCAGCTGCGTGACCACCATGTCTGACGGAATACACGGCGACTACCACCATGAGACACTGGAGGAACTGAGAGACAGGGAAAAGAACCCGTGTCTCACAGCCGTGTCCGGAAATACCGTCCGCAAGATGATACGCATCCACCTGCAATCCCTCTGCGCCCCGTTCAGTGAGATTACGGAAGAAAGATATTTCGACTACATGGATGTCTTGCCCCCCATCCGCCATACCCGGAATTTCTTTTTCCTGGGAGAGCCTTATCATGCGGACATCTACCGGTTCTGCTTCCGGGCGGGCGGACGCTACTTCACGGGACTCCGCTCCGTTACCACGCCAAGGAAGGAGCTGGAACGGCAGATGGACAACCATTACCGGAACATTACCTTCAAAGGAGACATCCAGAAAGAAAAGCCGATGGTCATCTCCAACCACGCACGGCATGCCTCTATAATTATAGTTCCTTATCTGTTTCTTGACATAAATGGCGAGAAAAAGTTCATCTGCAACCTGATGAGAGGAACGGACGAATCGTCAGGCAGGGATGTGAGGCTGGAAACCGCCAAAATCCTGCGAAGCCTGCGCCGTCATCATTTCCTCTACTTCTCCGGCTATGAGGGAAACGACGATATGGACAGGTTCCTAGGCGAAGTGATGAAGAAAAAGCACACCCTGCTGGCAAACGGCAACTTCTTCCAATATCCCGTGAACCGGGAGTCCGTGTCGTTTACCGGAACGGTCAGGGAAACAGGCGAGCCGTTCTTCTTCCGGATTTACGACAGGGAGCTGTTCCTGCACCTGTTGTACGTCCTGAGAGGCATCAAAAGGGAAAAAGCTAAAATATAACGTGACACATAACGACGGTATGGTGACTGTCTTTCCGATCCGTCACCATACTAAAAAAACAATGAGATCATGAGAACTGTGACCGAAGAATCGTTGCGACGCAGGCTGGCCCGTCTGGAGTCGGCCTTGGAAAGCGAAAAGGCACGCCTGAGAAAAGTATGCGGCGGCATCCCCTGGGGAGCCGGGATGAGGCGTACCAAATGTACCCCCTCATTCCGAAGGGAGGACGAACTGATCGGGAAAATCAAGGCGGTGAGACAGCAACTCTCCCAAATGTCCGCAGGCGGTGACAATCACACGTTTAAAGAAACAGGCAGGTGAATGCCGGCCAATTAACTTGCAAGTCAATAATTTTAAAACCAGTTACGAATATGAACACCCGATTGGCTATAATCCGTTCAGAGGGAAAAGAACATCTCTGTTACCGGGAAGAGGAATGTTTTGTCGATGTATCCTATCCGATGGTGACATTTACCAAAGGGGAGGATGATTTTGAAATTGTCAAATGCGACCATCCGTCCATGGAAGAGACTTTCCTGTATCAGGAAAGCCGTTTCTCAATCGTGATTGAAATGTACCATAACGGCTGGCCGGCATTGTCTCTGAAAGATCCCGTGACCCATGAGATATACACGGTCCTGACGGTTAACCTGGAAGATAAGGCGGCATTCTCACTGCCTAACAGGGCATTCGTGGACATCAACAACAATCCTGATGCCATGGAGTTCCTTCTGTCCAACAAATTGGCTGAGGATACAGGTTATAGACGTCAGAGCGGCTGGGTAAGCTACCCGATGGTCACACTTAACCTTCCGACGTTTTACAGGCTTGACCCACATGCCTTTAGCGCAATATTGAATATCCGGTAATCCTTCCGGGCAATGAATCTGGTATCAACAATCAAATGGAAAGAATCATGAAAAGATATGACATAAGAGTAAGGTATTCCTTCGAGGGCACTTACACGGTAGCGGCAGAAGACCGCGATGAAGCAAAAAGAATGGTAAATGACGATTGCGGTCCTGTTTTGGGCGGCGATATCCACACGACACGCGATGACGATGAAGTATTGGAGTGGGATTTCTGTATCCATCCCGACACGCGGATTCTCTCCTTGCAGGAAAGAGGCGGAAAAGGAAGTTTACCGTCAGAAGCCGTTGATTTCAGCGGCAGGATCAAGGAACTGCGGGGGGACATCATCGACGCGATACGGCAGTTGCTCCATGCTCACTGCATGAAAGAAATTCGTCTTCCGGAAGAGGATTATGATCCGGTCTGGGTGATATGGTTTGGCAAGAACGGAGAACCATATGAATGCAGGGTGACAGGACTCCGGGTAACGGCGGACAGCCTGACCGTCCTTGCCGAAGAGAAAGAAAGCGGTGACGGGGTGCAGTGTCACAGCCCGTTTGAACTCGGCGCAAAGAACATAGACTGGCTTCATGAGATGTATGAGGCTGTGTGGCATCAACTGAGAGAAACAAACAATGTAGAATCACAAATAGAAGAACCATGAAATATCAAGCGGAAAATACCGTCTCCAGTTTCTTCTACTACATGTGGAACGCCTGGAGCGAGGAGGAATGCAAAGCCGTGTATGGCGGCATGTACCCGCATTTCTGGAAAAAATGGTGCGTGGCGACAGACAAGGGCACATTCGGCGCGGCGGAACGGTTCTACCTGGAACTCTCGGAAGACAACCGCAGGATTCTGGTGGAACGGGCCGTCTCGATATATGACGGACGAGGCCTCAGAAACAGGAACAGAAACATAAAAAATCAAACAGCATGCAGGGAAACATTATCAGTCTGATCTGCAACTCATGCGGTTGCAGTCAAACGGAAGCACAGGAATACCTGGACTCCGAAATACGGTACCTGCGCGAATTGCAGGAGGCGGACGACCTGAGAGAAGATGACATGGAAACGGCCTGTCTCAACCTCGGTCTTGACCTTGACTACCGGGAATATTTTATCAACCGCCTCGCAGGGGCATAAAAAACTTATGGCTATGACTTATTTTCAGAACATACACTCTCTGGCGGACTTGAAGAAAGAATACCGCCGGCTGGCATTGGAGCACCACCCGGACAAGGGTGGTGACACCGCAATCATGCAACAGGTGACCACCGAGTTTGGAAGGCTTTTTGAGGCTTGGAAAGAAAAACCGGATATTCCCTCGACCTCAACCGGATATGAATATGACTATCCGGGAGCCACGGCAAAGGAATACACCGGGTATGTGTATAACGAATACCGCTGGAAAGGCCGCAATTACAAGGGGCAGCACGCTCCGGAAATCGTGGGACTGGTACGGGCATGGCTCAAGGAGACCTATCCGGGATACAAGTTCTCTGCCAGACGGGAGAATTGCCACTCCATCCATATCCGGTTGATGAAAGCGGATTTCGAGGCGTTCACCAAAGAGTCCGGAAAAGTTCAAGGCGATGTCAACCACCATCATATCCATTCAGACAAATCATTGACGGACAGGGCAAAGGATGTAATGATGAACATCTGCGATTTCATCATGTCGTACAATTTCGATGACAGCGCCCCCATGACGGACTATTTTCATACCAACTTTTACCTGACGCTCGGAATCGGAAGTTACAAACAGCCGTACAAGGTGGAACCGCCCAAACTCGGCAGCAAAGACAAGCCGGAGGTATTCAAGCATCCGGAAGGTCCGGCACACAAGGCAATGCGCCGGGCATTGGGCAAAGCGCGTTTCGGCATCATCGAAAGCCGGAAGTATGCCGGGGAAATAATTCTGGGGGAAGACTGTTTCGGCTCACGGGGCTCACGGGGCGAAGTCTATTTTTGGCCGAAGGAATATTCAAGCGCAAAAATGGCCCAAAAACGCATCGACAAACTGGAGGAAGCCGGAATAAAGTGCGAACCCACCGGCTATAACGGAGGATACATCCGCCTGCTCGGGTACACCCCTGAAATGAGAAATTCCCTGGAACGGGAACGTCAGGAGTATGCCGCCGCGTATCAGGCATGGTACTCAAAACAGAATTTGAAACAATCTGATTCAGAAATTATGGATACAAACAATTTGGACAAGTGGTGGTACGGACTTCCGGGAAACACCAGACAGGCTATAGGAAACGATGGAATATGGGAAAAACTGGATATGCCGTCCCGTTCGGCGCTACACCGATATTCCCGGCTTAGAATTTACGGAACGGCAAAGGACAGGGATGAGGAACGCACGCTGCTCAATGAAATCGCGTGCGGACTGGGCGACCTTGCCCTTGTCCGTAAAAACGGCATCGCGTTGGAGGAAATGTGCAACGGGAACGGGGAATTTTACGATGAATACCAGGAACAGTTCAACATATTATATGACAATTACGGACACACAATAGAAAATATAAGCTGGCCGGACTGGATCGGACATACAATTCCGACAAACAGGGAACTGGGCCGATTATTGGAACATCACGGTTACAAGCGTATGGAAATCGATACCGACAGAAGAATCCCGAAAACTTTCTATGTTTTCCGTCGTGGGTTGCACATCAACGCAAGCGAGGACTTGTCTTACCACATCGTACCGCAACAGGACAGTTTCGGACTAGGGCGTTTTGCGGTATGTGCTACCAAAGACGGTGAAAGCTTCCAGCTGGGAACTGACTGTGCCCGGCTCTTTTTGAGGCGCTTCCTTGCCTTCCTGAAGGGTGAAAGAAGCGGGAAAGAGATTATAGATGAAATATGCAACAACCGACAAACTGAACGATAGTATGAAAGCAAAAGTATTCAAGTACAAGTTTGATGGAAATACCGTCGTGGCTCCTTATATGGAACTGGAGCCGTACGCGGAGAATGTATATCTCTCCCTGTCGAGAAAGAACGAATACGGGAATGAAGACGATGACTGTTTCCATGTGGTCTGCCGGATTGAAAACGTTTATTTCTCTAGCGGGCAGTATTCACGCCGGTTCCTCAAGGGAGAAGGTTGCAGAGAGGAAGCCGCCACCTATTGCAGGAACTGGATTGCGGATACGCTTCAAAGTGCGGAAAGAGGAGCCTTCGTCAATTTGATCTCCGTCCGCGTGTTCGAAGCTCTCGGACTTGACACCACCCCCCTGGTGCAAGCCCGTGAGGAATATAAAAGAATACAGGAGCAGAAACGCAGGGAGCAGAAGGAGAAAGAGGCGGAAGAGCGCAAAGTGCAGGAAGAGCAACATCAGCGGCTGCTCAATGAACAGAAACAGAAATTCCTGGACGGGGAACGGATCACGGGAGAAATGTTCCTTGAAATCACCGGAAGGGACGGTTTTGACATCCATATCAGAACCAAAGGGACATTCAACAGGCATGTGAGGGGCATTGACAGGAACGGAACCGTCAGTTTCCGGAAAATCAAGGGCTGCCGGACTCCGGACTTTACCGGATGCCATAAGGCCGTGTCCGTCTATCTGGCGTTCATAACAGAAAAAGAGGGCAAATAATTAAATCCGGGGCGGTAACGGTCTGCTCCATGCAGCTGTTACCGCTACCGGCTTCCGGCCTCACAATTCACGGTTCAGCGCCATTGCCAGCGGAAACATCAACCGGTTATAGGCTTTAAGCTTTTGCAAATTCAGTACATATCCGGCATAGGGATTGGTCAGATCGGTATAGAAGAATACATCGGTAAATCCCGCGTGTTCCTCCACGACTTCACCCTTCAACGGAATCTCCTCCACATTGCACCGCTCCAGAGGCAGTTCTTCCAGACGGGTCTGTTCCGCATTTCCCAACACATTGAGGTTACGGTTAAACAGCACGAATCCTTTCTTCCTGTAATCCACACGCATACCGTACGGACGCTCCACAAGGAAAGCATCCGCCGCTTTCTTTACATAGTTTTCCATAATCCTGAAATTAGAAATTGCAAAAATACAGCATTTGTCCGGCAATGGCGAACAAATCAGGAAGATTATCTAAGGAATCCACACAAAATCCCACAACAAAAAACAACCGTATATTTTACTTCCCACCCTGCAAAGGTAGTCCCGTGTCCTGTGTACCCGTACAAGGTCAGGCCCCTGCGGGGTTGGCTGAAAGAAAATCATCCTCGCTTCGCTGCGGTATTTTCTTTCGCCAAACCTTGCGGGTACGGCCACGGGACTGTCAGGCAGGCGAGAAATAAAAATACCGGCTCCCGGAGCCGGACGTGTTTAACAGATAAAACACCAAAGTTATGAAAATCCTGAATGAAGAACATTTCGAGAACGTAAAGCGCTATGCCGAATCCATTGGTGACACCTCACTTCAAAAGTGCTTGGAACGGTTGAAGAGTTGGGAAGGGAATTCTGACTATCCCAGTGAGATTTCACTCTACTATGACCATGCCCCATACTCGTTCGGCTTTACCCAGCATTATGCCGATGGAAGAATAGGTATCGTAGGAGGTCTGCTCTATCACGGAATACCGGACAAATCATTTGCCGTGACATTGCAGCCGTTCCACGGATGGCAGATACATACCTGAAAAACATGAAACTTGACAATGACCGAAAAGCAGACTTCAGAACAGAGAATCCGAGGTCTGCTTTTTCATTTCTTGCTGTAAAGATAGCCGTTTTCCGGGCTGATTGTGCAAGGCGGCCCCTTTCAGGGGCTGGGTTGGCTGAAAGAAAATCATCCTCGCTTCGCTGCGGTATTTTCTTTCGCCAAGCCTTGCCGCAATCCCCGGAAAACAGACTGGAAAGACATCAAGAAATAAAAATGCCTACCCATGTAGGCCGATGTTTTACTTAAAAAAGAACAGATATGGAAACACTGGATTATAACCAGCTGCTGCTTGTCTCCCTGTGGCAATACAACCACCACGGGGATGAAGGGCTGACTCCTGCACTTTTCGAGGAAACGTTCGGAAAGGTCTATGGAAGTCACTATTACGAAAAATGGACCGGCTACTTCAATCGGAATCTCTGGGACATGATTGCCTATTTCAGAAGCGAGAAGGAGAACGGACAGAAGTTCTGCGACATGGTTACCCGTCAGGTCAAATTGTATCAACAAAAACGATCTCAATATGAAGTACGGTAATTTTTATGACCTGGAAAGTCTGACTCTGCTCAACAGGCATGAAGGGTGTGCCTGCTCCATAAAGGAATGTGATGTGGAGAAGGTGAACCGGCTGATTTCAAGGATGCGGGAGGACAGGGAAAGAGTCGGTTTACCGACTGCAGGAGACGTTGTCACTTATATCACCCGTGGCGGTGACTATTATCCGCAGGCACACATTGAAAGGGGCGATGACCGGGAAGTTCATATCTGCCTTCTCCCACAGACACCTTTTTGCCATGAAAATGAAAAGTGTACCGGTTACAATACCGAAGGAGGCCCTTGGGTTACAACCGGTCCGGAATTGCTGATTCCCGATGGCATACGCAGCAAACAGTTCCGGATGTGGGGGCATACCGGAAGGCACAGGAACGGTGCCGTCCTCTTCCACACATTCGTCAGGGCATGGAAATACACGGAACCCGATCCTCTGTACGGAAAGTACACCACAAAAGAATGGACGAGATACCTTATCGAGTGTCAGCCGGATATTGAACCGGCTGATGCCTTTGTCTATCGGAATGAGGCATTCACCCTTTACTCGCGGGAAGAACTGGAACGGCTGGTCGGGATTCTGCACGGAAAGCTTTTCAACGGATTCCGTCCCGGTCTGTTCATACTCTGGGCATACCGTATGGAATGGAAGGAACTTCCCGCATGGGAATGGAACATGCTGAAAGCGGACACCCATCTCTCTTTCCTTGGCATTTCTCCCGTCAGGATACAGACTGACCATAAAAGACATATAGTAACAATCTATAAAAAATCAGAGTAATATGGTACCATACAACACACCGCAGACGATACGTCCGCTTGAGAAAATGGTCTGTGATTTCGCCTATTCGAACGGCTACGATCCGATATCCGTTTTCAACGATTTCCTGCGTTATGTCATTCACGGGTTCTCTCCCGGCGCACCGCCCCTTATGGACTGGAAATACAAACGGCAGCAGAACAGGCATTTTATGGAAATGCTTACCGGATGGATACGGCTCATGCAGCGGGAATTGCAATCCGGCGGATGGTTTGATGCGTTCGGTGACCTCTTCATGGCAATATCCTCCAAAAGCGGTCGGCAGGTGAACGGACAGTTCTTCACTCCGCCGGATATCTGCGACCTGATGGTCTTATGTACCGATTCGGGGGAGACAGCGACAGGAAAACGTATCTGTGACCCGACATGCGGAAGCGGAAGGCTGCTGCTGGCATATCATGTACGCCACCTGGGTAATTATCTGGTTGCAGAGGATGTCAGCCGTACCTGTTGCCTGATGACCGTTTGCAACATGCTCGTACATGGCTGCATAGGTGAGGTCATCCACCATGACAGCCTCTGCCCCGAAAACTTCATGGACGGCTGGATGGTAAACCATACACTGACCCAGACGGGCATTCCCTCCATTCGCCGGATGAGTGAGGAGGAATATCGGACAAGCAGGAACATGTCCGTTGACCTGCTCAGAAAGCGGAAAGAGAAATTGCGCCAAATGCAGCCTGGCAAGAAACAATTGCCATATAAACAACAGAATTTATAAACAATAAACCGAATGATTATGAAACTGAATGTTAGCAACGAATTGAAATCCCGCCTGACCCATGCGGCGGAAAACGGAAGTGTGATAGCCAAAGATATCCTTTCGGAAGTAAAAAAGAACGTACCGGTGGAAGAAGTCATACGGGGGTCCTACAATTTTTTCTCCACCAAACGCAAACGGACGGAAGCCGGCACGTTCAAGAAAATCCGGATCGTGTTCACGGCATGCAACAAAGACTTGGGCCATCCCAATTTCCCGGACCGGAACAATCCGCAGGCGCCCTGGTTTCCGGAGAACCGGAC
Organism: Bacteroides sp. A1C1; assembly: GCF_004328515.1. Classification (NCBI taxonomy): domain Bacteria; kingdom Pseudomonadati; phylum Bacteroidota; class Bacteroidia; order Bacteroidales; family Bacteroidaceae; genus Bacteroides; species Bacteroides sp. A1C1. The sequence goes on along the minus strand of NZ_CP036491.1, from coordinate 3,298,962 downwards.
AGATCTGGAACCGTCCACGTTTATCGAGCTGTTCAAAAATCTGGGACCGTACCAGCCCGATGAAATCAACTATTTCTGCAGCGCCATCTCACTGGACAGCAAGGTCACAATCAGACTGCATGACAGTATGAACGATTTTATGGAGGCTTATCTGGAAAGCAACTATAGTCCCATATCTGACGGTAGCGAATCCAGCCTGCACAACTCCTGTATGAGATATGAAGACAAGGCCCGTAATGCAGCGGATTTCTATGCCAATTTCGCAGGAGCCAAAATACTAGTGGCAAGGGATGACAGCAGCAATGTGGTCGGACGGGCCATTGTATGGAACGAGATAACATTGTGGAAATCAATAAACACACCGATTGCCGCCTCCCTGCTGGATCGTATCTATTCCTCACACGCATTCGTCATCGAACTGATCCGCAAGCAGGCGCAGGAGGCAGGTATCCTGTTGCGACGCAGATACAACGATTATACACATACAACGGATTTCACCGTACTGAATCCCATTGAGGGGCAGGAATGGGCGGCCGGAGATAATATACAGGTTTCTTTGACGGTGAAAGTGCCCGCCTGCAGGTGGCACAAGAAAGGGGTGCCTTACCTCGACACGTTCTACAGCCTCCATCTGACGGACGGTAACCTGGAACTGAGAAATACGGAGGGCGACACGAGCATAGCCACCTGCCGGAGCACGGAAGGGTGTGCAAACAGGAAAAAATATGTATGTCCCAAATGCGGGAAGATACATATCTTCCCGGATGCGGCATTCTGCAAGAACTGTCAGGATATGTACTATGTATCTACCGTATTCGGGAAAGTCCTGAAAGGATTATCAGTGGAATATAAAGGAAAGAAATATCCGTCTTTTCTCTTTCGTAAAGGGCGTCCCGTACCGGAATTCAGACGATACCTGCAAATCGAAAAATTGTTCATTTCCTAAAATATCATTATCATGGAAAAACTAATGGCTCTTTACGGCATTTCTTCCCCCTCTGGCAGAGAGGGGAAGATGGCTAAATTCATCATAGAGGAACTCAAAAAGATGGAGATTCCTTTCCGGCAAGACAGGTACGGAAACATCTATGCGGTCAAAGGCAACCGGGAAAGCTACCCCTGTGTCGTGGCGCACATGGATGAGGTACACCGGCGCAAAACAGGCTCTTATGCAGCCCATCTTGTGGCGGACTCGATGATTGTCGGCTATGATCACAAGCGTAAACGGATGACCGGAATCGGTGCGGATGACAAGAACGGCATCTGGATCTGCCTGAAATGCCTGGAGGATTGCAAGACGGTGAAATGTGCCTTCTTCGTACAGGAGGAGGTGGGATGCATAGGCAGCAGCCATGCCGATATGCCCTTCTTTTCCGATTGCCGTTTCGTGATTCAGTGTGACCGGAAAGGGAACGGGGATATGGTAACACAAATCAATGGGATGAAGCTCTGCTCCAACGAGTTCATTTCAGCTATAGATTTCCGGAAGTACGGCTACAAGCCGGCACAGGGACTGAATACAGATGTGGCGGCTTTGAAAAGAAACGGTCTGGAAGTATCCTGTATCAATCTTTCCTGTGGATATTACGAACCTCATACGGACAACGAATATACCGTCGTGGCTGATCTTTGCAAGTGTTACCGCTTTGTCCGGCATATCATCTGCTGCCACAAGGGAACCAGCATGCATATACCGGAAGCAGAAAAAAAAACTTTCCCCGGATATTATGAACTGTTCGGGCTGACCGGATATAGCGAAGAGGATTATATCCGTTTGTCAGAAGAAACATACATGGGACATGCTAAAACAACCAAGACAAGTTCTAAGAATAAATTCTGATTCATCAACATTAAAAACATAGTATTATGGAAACAACAGTAATGCCGGCAACTGCATCGGTACAGAAACAGCAGGGCCTCAACCAGGTAGTCATTAACAAGGTACAGCGGATGATAGAAGGCAGGCAAGGCGGTGTCATGGACACCATCAACCGTCTGCTCAGTGAGGGACGGATCGCGCAGGATTTCATCGCTCCCATCGGGGTAAGCCAACGTAGCAAGGAACGCCCCGTTATCTCTTTCAAAGCGGAAGGAAGGGTACAGATGGCAATGCCCGAAGGGAACTTCAACCTGCACGGCAACGCCATAAGCCAGATTTCGGAGAAGATGGGCATTCCCGCCAAATACCTGCGCGAGCTTTCCGCCGGGGATGTTTGGCAGAAACAGTTGTGCGCCACCATCCTGAACGAGCATTCGGGATGGACCGAGCGTACACGGGTACTGATACGGGCGGTAGGAATGGAAGTCCGGGGCGTATTGTCGGACTCCTACCGTCGGCTGAACTCGGTGGATATCCTGACCGCTTTCATCCGTGAGGCGGGAGGACAGGGAGCGGTCGTGTCCGATGCCTATATGAACGACACGAAAGTATGGTGTGAGACAATCCTGCCCACTCCGATAGAGATACCCACCCGTAAGAACGGAACGGTCATCATCTTCGCAGGAGCACGCTTCTCCACATCCGACTATGGCAACGGATCGGTCGATATGCGGTCGTTCCTGCTCAACGGGGCGTGCCTGAACGGGATGGTCAGGGAGTCCATCATGCGGCAGATACACCTTGGAGGCCGACTGCCGGAATCCCTGTCCCTCTCCCAAAAGACCTACGAACTGGACACGCAGACCACCGTATCGGCTGTTTCCGACCTGACCAAAGGACTGTACAGCAAAGATACCATCATGCAGAAGGCCATCGAAATTCAAGGAGCATCGGAAATAGACGTGGATTTCGACAAGGAGCTGAAAAATCTGGTGCAGAAAGGAGCCTTGTTGAAAAACGAGGGACGTGAGGTCGAGAAACTGCTGATGAACAACAATCCTGACGACGGAGTTACAGGCGGGGCCACGCTATGGAAACTGACACAGGGAATCACCGCCTTTGCAAGGGAACAGCAGCCGGAACGCTGTCGGGAACTGCATGAAATTTCGGGACAGCTGATGAACCGGGTAAAAATAAATTAAGAGAATAACAACCGAATTGTATGACAAGGGCGGCCGTGAGTCGCCCGTAAAGCAGAAGAACAATGGAAAATAATATAGTGTGCAGCAGATGCGGATCGGCCAATGTCAGGTGTGAGGCAATGGTAAACCCCAACACAAAAGGGTTCGACCACTTCACGGACGAAGCTTTTTATTACGGGTGGTGCGAAAACTGCGGATTGGGAGTTGCCCTGACCGACAAGGAGGAAGTCCGGAACGAAATTTTGGAGAAATACCACAGGTTCAAGAAAGAGAATGCTTGTGAGCCACATTACGCGAATTGCCGGATTGTCCAAAGGGACAGCGGTCAGGTCAAGGATGTAAGAATTATGCTTTCACCGGACACCGGTATGGCCGATGATGGTATTTTCTTTTACTGCCACACATTGGAAAGGCTTATTGGGCTGTCCGTTCCCGGCAGGGAAAGTTTCACCCTTACGGAATGTTTCGGTTTTGCCTTGCTGACAGACAGGGAAAAGATGGAACGGCAGGTATTTAAACATGAAGCGGACGGAAAGCCCGTTATCGTAACAGGCAGGGAAGTGCTGCTTTTCTATGGGGAACACTATGGTATAAGACCGGAAGAATTGAAGCAATACGCAACGGAGTATTGCTGCCATATCAAACATTACAGGGAATATGGATATCCGTTGCTGGACAGGTCCCTCATGAAAAAAATGCTGGAGGAAGAGGAACGGATTACAAAAGGGGAAACACGGTCATTCACTCTGCGGATACACTTTCCTTGGCATGTGAAAATCACAAAAGAGGATAATCCTGAATATGCCCCATACAGATATGCCTTGAATGCCTATTGCCTGGACAATCCGCAATGTTTTAACCGCAGATACACCACTTTGGAGAAAGCCTTGCTCCATTGTCTGAATGGATTCAATGAAAATGCCGCAATCAAAGGCCGGTATCGTTCAATAGGGGAATACTTGCTGCAAAAGTAAGAACAGCAGACAAATACATCTTAAAAAACAGAAACGTCACAAGGTGATGTATATCACATCATACCTGTGGCGTTTCCGTTTTAGCCACTTCCCGGTTCTTGATTCTGCCCGCTTTGGGAATATGCATCTAATATGGCAATTGGAGTCATTTCCTTATTTAATTGAAAAATAGGCAATTGCTATTCCCAATATAATGGCAGCTATAATACTCCCCAATGCTATAAAGAGATAGTTGGGATAATGAAACTCAAGGTCCATATAAGGTATATGTTTTCGTTTTACATATTTACTCCATAGCCCAATAACATATTTACCTATACTTTCCAGTCCTACAATATCAATCATTATTATTGTCTTTTGAATATTCATTCTATGGTTCGTTTTAGAAATAAACTGCCATTTATAGTTTTCCGTTGCTCTTAGAGGTCTTTTGTCAGTCTGAATAACGCATATCCTATTATGATAAATAATATTCCTGCAATAATGCCAACTATCCAGAATAGTTTTATTGGATATTGAAATATAATATCTTCATATTTTATCTTTTTTTTCTGTGTATGATTATGCCAAATCCAAACTAAGAATTTCCCAACGTGATAATATATACCAGGCGCACTCATTATTACTTATTGTTTTTGTTATTTAATGTATCTGTTGAAGTTTTATACCAATTAAAATGTTCTTCCGAGGTATCATTCCAAAAGTTGAAAGTTTCTATCATGTCAATAAATGACACACCTTCTTCACTCATTTTGAAACGTTGTTTAGCCTGTTGAAACATTTTTCCAGCCTCTTTTTGCCATCCTTGTCCTTTTGGCTTATAAAGATTTTGTTTATACATTGAAGATTTGACATAAGCATTATAACCATTAAGACCACTATTTATTTTACTGCAAGGTCCTAAAATTCTTAGTGCTCCTCCAATGAATGCTGTGGGCGCAAAGTCCATGAATGCTTGTGCCCTTTCTTGTGGTGTTTGAGAAAAACCGCCAAGTGTATGTCCTGTAATCCAAATTACAGGGGCATTAACCCCATCATAAAAGAATTTTGTGAATAACCTTAGCCCTTCTCCTAGAATGTTTGAAGAAGGAGAGTTTATATCCATCTCAAAAGCTGCCAATCCTCTCAATTCTTTTATTTCACCATGGTAAACCTGTCTTGGTATATCTATAATCCTTCTTTCCGTTATGTCAATTATTAATAACCTTTGTCCTATGGATATAGAATACTCACTTGACAGGTCATTCCATCTTTTTAATTCTTCAACGGTAACATCAAACATTTCTGCAATATATGCTAAGGTATCTCCTTCACACACTACATATCTTGCGCATCCATTTTTGCTAAATAGCCCTCTGAGGCTTTTTTTTATCATTTCCTTTGAGGTATCAATGCATTGGATTTGAACAATGTTAGGTATGCATATTTGGAATGGCAATATATTGTCATTCATATCTATGACTGTTCTATCTGTATCCTCGTAATAATCCTGATATTGCACAAAAGCATACCCTTCTCCTATTACAAATCCAGTATACGGAATTCCTTTTGTTTTATAATCCAGAAAATCTTCTCTGCTTATAAAAATATTATTGTATTGGCTCATAGATGGATATAATTAAAATTATGGTGTATTTTTTTACTATATCGTTAAATTCTACGTTTTGTATTTAGTCCATATTCTCTCTACACTAACATTTTAACAGCAAACTCTAATACATATTAAACATATCCCTGTTTTTAATCTTTCCTTTATTTTTTTCAATATATATTCCGCAATTAGAATATTGTTCTCCATTAAGAACGTATGATGTAATATAATTCTCCCACATTTTCCCTACAAGTCTTTTTTCTGTTTTTTGCTCGGTTATTCTATATACGATAGTATCATTAACCGTTATTAACCAATCAAACATAACAGATAAAGAGTCGGAACTTTCATATCCATAGAATCGTTCCCTTACTCTAAATTCCGTTAAAGGAATTTCATGTACAAGAGATGAAAAGTCTGTGTCTTTTTTAAATTCATATAAATGTATATCGTTTATTTCATACTCTTCAAACCCTATAGTAGAAATAACAGTTCTAATCTTATATGAATCAACAGATGAAGGGTGATTATATGGACTGTTAATTGTGTAACAGAAAAATACAAATAATAAAATCAATATACAATAAGGTATTAAAAAAACAGGTTTTAGTGAATTTATTTTAAGAGTAAAAAGTACGACAACTTTGAATATTGTAATTGTAGAATATATTAATAAAGCAATGAAAAAGAATATACAAATAATTGACATTGTCATATCATTGTAAGAGTATTTCTCTTGCAGCATAGGAAACAACAAACAAAAACTTATAACCATCAAGAGTATTCCTATTACCTTTTGAGTAATACTTAAGACTGGTATTATTTTATTTATAATATCCCGTATTCTATTTACCGGCAACATATCCATAGTATCCCGCTTCAAAATTATCAATATCAATGGTACATTCCATTACTTTACCCCAAGTAAACATTTTAATGATAACATGATTCTCTTTTTGTTGAATTTCCTCAACACAAACCCAGTGATTAGGACATATAGAGGTTATATCTTCATCAAATATCACTGTTTCTGCGTGAATAAGCACACAAACAGAGTATCCTTCATCTAATTTATTTTGCAAATCTGATATAATATCTTTGGCATTACCATTTTTTAGTACTTGAAATAAGGCCGTTGTATCAATTATACTGTTAAAATTCAAAACATCTTTCATCAAACCTGAAATGATATGAGGGAAAGAAATTCCAGTACAGCCTTCCAGTGTTTCTTCTATTTTGCTATCATCTTTTCGAGTATCGTAGTCCCATAATATATTTTTAAAATCCCTGATTGTTGCCAAAAACAGATAGTCTGCAAATTCTAAAGAACCTACTTTTTTATTTTGAGGTTTAAGTTCTACTAAATGTTCATCATTATCAATTTCAACTTTATATCCCGTTTGGTCAATAAGGGCAATTCCTTTCTTATGCATATTGGTTATAAAGTTATTATATCCAGTACTATTGCTTTTTGCAAAGATATAAGCAATTGAGGCTATTCCACATAAAGAAGTACTTTGCTGATTTATAAGATAAGGAAATGATATTCGTTTATTTATATTTCTTTCAACTTCTTTTTTATCTAAATATCTAAACCGGTAATGTATCCAAACTTTTAATACTCCTTCATTACATTGCTCCTGTATGTAAGCGTAAAAAGTCACGAAGCATCCTAATATATTAAAATCATCTACTTTAAAGTCCACCTTTTTCCCTCTTGGCTTCCATGTAGATAAAACTGTAATATTTCCACCATTATCAGTATAATGACATTCCCATCTAACATCATTACTTTTAGGAATGCCATATATAAAATCAAGAACTTCTAAAGAATATGTTTTGTTATAAACTAATCCTTTTTGGGTTAGATTAAAAGTGCCATCATTTGTAGAACCTTCATCTAAGTCAGAAATCATTATTGTTTTCACTTTCGGTTTCTTTTGTAAATTAGCACTTCCTTTGACTCCTTCAGTTCTGGATGTAATAACAATATTACCCATATTTAATTCATTTTGAATTTATCAATGATAATTATTCCTTCTTTATTTATTTTACCTGAATACCGAACTGTAGATAATTCGGAATCTTTATCTTCAAAAGAAAGTTCAACAAGTTTTCCTACAACAGGATTATCCACTTTTATATAAAGAGTTACAGGCTTTTCTACATTCAAACAACGCTGTTTCATACCATTTTCATCAATCCAATATGCATCTATTATATAAATAGTTTGATTATCATAATTAATTTTTACAACAGATTGAAAACTCTCTTCCTCCTTATATTCCTCCCACCAGAATCCGTCTGTCGTATCCATCCTTCTATCCAGTCTAATGGTTCTATTGATATCCAGTCTTGTTGGAGATATAAGAAAACGGGTAAGCATAGGACTACTTTCTGTCGCATTCATAATTTCATCATAACAATAAAGATATGCTTCATCAAAAGCAAGTTCACGAAACATCATGTCATCTATGCTATGCAGTATCTTCCCCCAAACCGGAAAATGTTCTGCATGAGAAAAGAAAGCGGGACGCTGCCGGTCCGTATCAACAAGCATCATATCCAAAATACAATTGCTGCCATTAGATTCCATTTCTATATATATGTTTCCTCCTAACACTCCTGTTACAGGTCTTCCTTTACGGTCTATATTACGGGAAAAACAGTATTTATACTTTAGTAGATTGCATTTGTAGCCATTTATTTCCAATATTATTTCTGAATTCATGACGACTTGTTTTATGCATTTGACATTACATCTCAAACTTAGCAAAAAATCAAGAAAGACAATGTTCACAGAGCATTTTTTATGCACCATATGCTCAATAACACATTTTATGTCTTTCGGTTACATTAAAATACAACACCAGTTCAGGATGTAACATGCCGGACAAATAAAAAAGGTTCGGTCGTCTCGTAACAACCAAACCTTTATCAGCAAGCAATCTACGGAATATAGAACAGTTCAAACTCCTCTTTTCTTCTTCTCTCTATGCTTGGAATGACTTTCCCCCGATAACAGCGGAACGATACATATTCCTTGTAAATATCCCGGTTGCCGCTGTCCAGTTTCTGAATCAGTTTGCTTTTAGGTATCTTGCCGTTTCCGATCAGACGGTAACAGCCTACATTAAAGCCTAACAGACTTAAAAGAAGCGAGTCTTTCCCATATTTTCGGAATACCTTCAAACACCGTTCAAGGTCGCATCTCAAAAGTGAGTCTGCCTGTGCCTCACTCAGGTTCTCGGTCAGCGTCTCGTGAGGAAGCAGGCGGTGTCCGTAACCGATGTAAGGCATTTTCCCCCGGTGCCAGCCTTCCCACCGCTTGATGCAGGCTACCGCCTTATCTTTGTCAGACGGGGGATTTTCCGCCTTGCCGTACAAGACAAGTAACAGAAAGATCATAACAGCCGGTATTCTTTTCATGCAGCCTCCTTGTTATTTTCTTCATCCGTATCCTTTCCATTAAAATCATATGTCAATTGTTGCAGATTCCCCCAATTATCTTCAAGATAGAGGTCTATGGTCTGGGATTCCTTGCCGCTTTGCGAAGTATAGTAAAGACGGAATTTCCATTCGTTCAGCAGATAACGGTCATTGGGCTTCAGTACCGTACCGTCCTCCATCTTCAGACTGCCCTTGCCGTCCGGCTGGAAATACCTTAGCGTATAGACGGTTCCGGCAAAGTTCCCTTCCGGCTTGATTTCCAGCCGGATTTCCACAGTCTCCCCATCGGTAATCTCATCCGCTACCGGCATGGTTTCTACCGCAAACGGGTATTCCTGTCTGATATCCAGCTCATTGTCACAAGCGACAAGACCAAGAAAGGAGAACGCCATACAGCAGGCTGTCAGCATAAAATCAAGGATTTTTCTTTTCATGGGTATGTATTCTTTTAAGGTTAGAAAATGTATTTTACTCCGATTCCATACTGGAAGTGGCAGATTCCCGAGGCACTGCCCCATACGAAACGCTCACGCAGACGCACCAGCAGGACAACCTTGTCGGACAGGTATCCTTCCGCTTCCAACGTTACCGCGCCGCCATAGATGAAAGACTCGCATTGCTGCAAAACGGCTCCGTCATCCAGCAGCCGGTCTCCTTCGTTCACGGTCTCATAGCCCAACAGGGCGGAAGCGCCGAGGTTCAGGAAGAAGGACTTGCCGGGGGTGGAAAAGAACGTATGGTAATAACCGCCTTCCCCCGTATATTGCGACAAGGGTATATGCGTACTCCGGTAAGGGATGTTACGTTTCAGCATCTCACCGCCAAACATCCACTGGTTTCCGTTCCCGGTACAGGTGGATACAGCCAGCGAGAAGGCATAGCCTGCATCGTGACGGTTTGCCTGGCTGTAAAATCCGTCAGCCATTTCAGTGGTGAAGCGGACGGCTTTCATTCCCGGCAGGCGGCGCTGGGCTTCTGCCTGCCCCGTAAAGAGGGCAAGCAGGAGGATAATAAAGAGGGAGTTCCTTTTCATGGCGTTCATCTGACTTTCAGTTCATTGACGGTTTCTGCGCGTACCAGGTCCTCATTCTCCACATCAAAGGACTGATGCCGGCCGCCTTGCTTCTCATACATTTCCACTATCAGCTTCTTGTCGTCGGGAATGGTGAACTTGGGCAGGGCAAACACCGTCCGCTCGTTCTTCTTCCCGTCCACACGGGTCACATAGTTGAAGGCACGAAGCGGATAGATGACCTGTTCCTGCATGGCGGTACGTTTCATGATTTTCTTGTCCACGATCTTGAAGGTCACGAAGTCCACGTCGAAAGGCACGTTCGTGGCGTTCTTCACTTCGGTATGGAAATAGATCAGTTCGCCGTGCGCATAAAGTCCTTTAAGCAGATATTGCACTCCGAACCGTTTGCAGCCGATGTGCTTGACCTTGCGTTTGTTCTGTTCATACACGGATTTCATGATCAGCCGTACCAGACGGGGAGACTCCCCGGCGAGTTCCTGCAAGTAGATTTCCATCGCATTGTTCGGACGGTTCACGGCCTCTCCGTCATGGATGAAGTCGCACATTTCCACATTCAGCAGCAAAGGCTCGTCGGCATACTTGACGTTGAATGTATAGAAGTTACCGTCTTCGGTAATTACGCTCATGTTTGTCTCGCTCCGAAAATGTTTCCGGGTTGCCTTCACACGGATCACATTTTCCGCACCGTCCGCCTTGCCCGCTATCAGATTGGGCGAACCCAGGTCCACATATCTCACGGGAGAGGGAAAAATAATATGTACGGTCTTGTCATATGTGATTTCCAGACCGTGCGGGGGAATCATCCGGCTGAATCCGATCTTGCGGCTCAGTCCTTCATAATAATCCCCGCTGCTCTGCTGCGCGTATGCAGCCACTGTGCCCGCAATCAGGGCAAGCATCATCAGAATCTTCTTCATGTGTGTTTCTTGGTTGATTGGTGAATAAATGGTTGATTTCCTTTCCTCCTTCATTTTTCAGGAGAATGCAGCAACAGCCGGTGCCCGGCCTTCAGGGTGATTTTCACCGTGCGCATCTTCTTGCCCACATATTGTGACACACCCCGTATCACCCCCTTGCCCACATCCGAGGCAATCTGCGCTCCGGCATCCGTTGAGATATTGATGCTGCTTCCTATAGAGGTGCCCATGCCGGCGGCAATCTCACGTGCGGCATCATACTCCATCGAGTTCGGTACAAGGATTCCCTGCTGCCCGTCAGCGTCATACACTTCGAGTTCCACCGGGAACAGCGTGCCCCTGTACTCCACTGTCTCGATCAGGATCCCCATCCGTTCCCCCTCGACACGTGTGCCGCCGACCAGTACCGTACCTTTTGGAATAAGGAGATCGTCCACTGCCATCGGCTCCAGCAGGCGGATACGCAGTGCCTGTCCGTCAGATACGGTCTGCGTGCCATGCACACAGGCGGCGATGGTGTTCCTGCCGGAAGATGGCATTTTGCCTACCGGGGTGTGGAAGCCGGTATTTCTCTCGCCTGCATATCCGGAAGCAATGTCTTCATTGCCTGCAGGCTGGGCGAGTGATGACACCATCCGGTTCTGTACCCGTTTTACAGGCCGGACAGCCGTCCGTTCTTTCCGGCTGTTTGGGGCATTGGCCGTAGAGGAAGCATCAGGCTCTTTCCCGTTGTAGCGGGCAGCCAGCTCATAGGACTTTTCCAGCAGAGCCATCTTTTCTTCCAGAGTCTGGCCTTCCGCCTGTTCTTCCGCCGGCTTCCTTTCTTTTTCCAGATCCTCAATACGGCGGAGCAGATCGGCATTTGGCTGATTTTCATTCCGGGTATATACAGTGCCCAGCGAACGGTTCATATTCCGGTAGGCTTCTGCAGAGGAACGGATGGAGCCGGGGGCTTTCCCCTTTTCCGGTTCCGGCGGAAGTTCCATGTTTGCTTTTCCTGCGGTAAGACCGGCAGTATCCTGACCGTCCTTGTTGAGCAGTTCGGACATTTCCTGGAAGGTTCCCCTGCGCCATTTTTCCTTTTTTGCCAGTGCTTCCTGCTCGTAGGCGCTTACCTTGTTGCCCTCCATTTCCGAATCTTCCGGTGAAGGCATCTCCACGTTGAAACCCTTGCCTTTTTCCATTTCCGCCTTCTCCTTTTCCGACGGGCTGAATACCAGCAGGAGGAACCCCATGCACAGCAGGCAGAAAAACGGATAGACAATATACTTTGCGCGCCGGCGCTTCTCTTCGGGAGTCAGCGGCTTGTCATTTGACACTCCGAGCCGTTCCCTGATTTTCTGAAAGTCCATTTTCATGTTTATGGATGTTTGAATGAATGTTTCTTGTTCTTTCCGGCCGGAACACGACGGAACGGATATGTCCCATTGCCGGTCTTTGGCCCGGCTCCCCGAAACGGGATACACAGGAGAGAATCGAGTACAGGCAGGAGGCAGCAAGCAGGAACGAGGCCGTGCCTGCCAGAAGGATGCGCTGCTTTCCTGTCAGCCGCCGGCAGAACAGCCGTACCCGGCTGTCCGCATGGCCGAAGAATCCGCGTTTTCCCCTCATCGTTCCGCACTTCTTATGTCCTTATTCTCCAGCACGGTAAACTGCTCGATAATGAATCCGTTGGGATTGTCATCCGAACGTCCTGTGTTCTGAAGCGAGCAGGAAGTTACGAGGCTGCGCTCGGTCACGTTGCTTTCACGGATAATCAGCTGCCGGGCGTATGTCCGCACCTTGTAAGGGTAGGCGGCAAAGTCGCACACCACGCTGTCCACATGCACCACCTGGTTGATGTTGCCTGAAATCAGGCGGTTGTAATACCCTCTTTCGGCAAAATCCACATAGTAGTGATAGGCACTCTTGTCTGCCAGTTGCAGGGCACGGTTGATATTGTGCTCGATGGCATCCTTCTGGGGTGAGAGCGAGAAAAACAGTTCGTGAAAGCGCCTTACATGTTCCCGCGCCTCGGCAGGCCTGTTCTGTGAGAGGTCCTGCGAAAGGGCCATCATCAGCGATTTGCCCCCGTCAAGCACATAGATTTTCTCGCGTTGCTTCTCGGCAAAGCGGTATGAGCTCCACAGCGCATATCCGGTAACGAGCGCACAGCAGCAGGCAAAGACCGCCAGCATCAGGCGGATGCGCTTGAAGCTGCTCTCAATGTTTGTCAATGACTTGAATTCCATTTTTTTTGATGTCTGGTTTGAATGAATAAATATTTCCGGTATGAAGGGACATCCCGTTCCGACAGGTCACCGGACCCGTCATCTTGGGTTGCCCGACTCATGGGAAGGAGGCTCCGCAGGGTTTATTTGCCCCTCAGCCTGCCTCCGATATTCCCCAATACGGCACCGCCTGCTCCGGCTGCAAGACCGCCTGTCTTGGTGGCCGTACGGTTCAGGTTACGGCTGAAGTTTCCGGCACCGCCTGCCTGCACTATCCAGCCTGCTACCGTAGGCACGGTGAAGTATCCGATAATCCCGATCAGCATAAAGATGATATAGACACTATTCGAGTTGTCTATCGAGTAGTCCGGATTGTTCTGCAGTTCCTGAATGTCATTCTGAAGCATCAGTACCTGAAGCTTGGCAAGCAGGGTGCTGAACAGGTCGCTGACCGGAAGCCACAGGTAAACGGAAATATATCTCGTGAACCACTGTCCGAGCGTGGACTGGAATCCGTCCCATACACTGAAGGCGAACGCTACCGGTCCCAGTATCGAGAGTACGACCAGGAAAAAAGTCCTCACGGTGTCTATCAGCAGCGATGCCGCTGCGAATATCAGCTCCAGCAGGCTGCGGAATGCGTCCCGGATTTTCTTTTCCAGATTATACATCCCGACTTCCACATACATGCCCAGCCGGGAGGCGGTATCTATGGTTGACCAGCCCAGTTCATCCAGCTGACGGTCAAACTCCTCGTCACTTACCAGATATGCTGTTTCGGGATTGCGGAGCATGGCCTCCTTTTCCAGTTCCTCCTTTTGGATCCGGTACTGTTCCATATCCATCGTCTGCCCTTCGAGCATCTTGTGTGTGCCCTGCACGATGGGACTGAGAATATTGTTCAGCGTGCCGAGCACCAGCGTGGGAAAGAGCAGGATGCAGATGCCTATGGCAAAGGGACGCAGCAGGGGATAGACATCTATCGGTTCGGCACGTGCCATCGACTGCCATACACGGACGGCAACGTAGAACAACGCACCCAGTCCGGCAAGTCCCTTGCCCACGTCCATCATGTCCTCGCAAAGGGGAAGCATCTCGTCATACAGGGTTGCCAGTATGGTGTGCAGGTTGGCAAAATCTATCGACAACGGCATCATGGCTACCAGTATTTGGAGGTTTCATTCCCATAGAGCCGCATCACACGTTCCAGGTCGTTCTTCTTTCTGGCCCTGAGGTAGCTTACGGCTATGTTCTTGTTCGTATAATAGCTCACAAGGTTGCGGTAACGGCGCATCTCGTAATAGCAGTTGTCCACCACGTCCATACGGTCCTTGTCGGTCATGGACAGGGTACTGACATTGATAACCTGTTTCAGGTCCTGCAACACGCCGTTGCTCTCTTCCAGCAGGCGGGTGTAACCGAAGGCGATGGCGTCCAGTTCGCGCGGTGAGAAGTTTTCATCGTTCATCATCTTGCCGAAGTTGGTTACATAGATGTCGGACACGTCGCCCACCATCAGGATGATGTCACGCACCTTGCGGGCATCCTGTATCAGGTTGTTGACCGATTTCAGCTGGTCGTAATATTTCTTGGCCTGCTCATAGATCTTTACTGTCTCGGCAAAGCTTTCTGCCGTATTGACTGCCGTCTTTGAGGTATGGGCGATATTGTCCGACATGTTTATGATGCTTTGGGCCAGATTGCCGGGATCTGTCACCACCCATTGGGCGCGTGCTCCGGTAACGCCCAGTACAAATGCCGTTCCGATCAGAAGCGTTCTTGCCTTCATGCCCGTTCCTCCTTCCTTACATAGTCTCCGCCCGGTGAGAATGTCAGCACGTCGGCTGCCTCATTGTAGGACACATCGACACGGTAGCCCGTATTAACAAACAGGTTTCCGTTTTCTTCCACCAGCAGGTAAGTCTGCGGCTTCAGCTTTCGGGTTCTCCCGCTACGGGAAAACACCGTCACCTTATAGCATTCTCCTTCCTTGTATACCAGTACGTCAGGTCTGCCTTCCACGCTGGTCCACGTTCCGCAGATCTTGTCGCGGTCGATACCGCTTTCCGAACAGCTCTGCAATATCATGGCGGCCATGCTTATCAGACATACCGCCAGCCTCATAAGGGGTCTGTTTCTCATAATCGTTTTCATTTCGGGTTTGATACCTGTTTCTGTTCCTCTCGCTTTTTCTCCGCCAGACGGCGGATGGCTCCCTCCAGACTGCCCTCCGGCCCTCCGGCAATCCGTTGTACTTCCAGTTTCTCCGACTCCTCGGTCGTGAACGTGAAGTATTCTTCCTCGCTCACTTCCGTGGCATATACTGCCGAGCAGGTTCCTCCAAGCCCTATCCATACCTCCCGGTAGAAGCGTCCGGGATGGTTCGCCTGGTTGATGGAAAGAATCTGCCCTTTCTCTTTCTCGGTCAGACCGAGCAGCCGCTGGATGTGCTCGAACTTGTTCATGTATTTCCGCTGGTCAAGCAGGATCTTGCAGTCAGAGTTGTTGATGATGGCCTCTTTCACAATCGGGGAGCTGATAATGTCGTCCACCTCCTGTGTCACCACCACAGCCTCGCCGAAATATTTTCTGACGGTCTTAAAAAGGTACTTGATGTATTCGCTCATATTGGCGGACATCAGGGCTTTCCAGCATTCCTCTATCAATATCATCTTACGGATACCTTTGAGCCTGCGCATCTTGGCTATGAAAGTTTCCATAATGATCAGTGTCACCACCGGAAGAAGCACTTTGTTGCTGCTGATATTGTCCAGTTCGAATACGATGAACCGTTTGCCTGTCAGGTCCAGTTCCTTGTCGGAGTTCAGCAGGAAGTCATAGTCTCCGCCTCGGTAGAACGGTTCCAGAACGTTCAAAAAACCGTCAATGTCAAAATCCTTCTCACGCACCTTTTTCTCTTCAATCATTCTTCTGTAGTCATCGGCGACAAACTCATAGAAACCGTTGAAGTCCGGTCTGATGTTCCGGTTCTCCGAAATCTTTCGGATATAGGCGTTCACTGCTCCGGAAAGAGCGACCTCCTCCGAACGTTTCGGCGACTCGTCTTCCCGTTTCCACAAGGTCAGTATCAGCGTGTTGATACTGTCACGCTTCTCCACATCGAATTTTCCGGATTCGGTGTAGAACGGGTTGAAGGATATCGGATTGTCCTCTTCATACGTGATGTAAATCCCGTCCTTCCCGTTGGTACGGTCATGGATCATCCTGCACAGCCCCTGGTAGCTGTTTCCAGTGTCCACCAGCAGGATATGCGCTCCCTGTTCATAGTATTGGCGGACAAGGTGGTTGGTGAAAAAGGATTTTCCGCTGCCCGAAGGCCCGAGGATGAACTTATTTCTGTTGGTGATGATTCCTCGCTTCATGGGCAGGTCGGAAATATCCACATGCACCGGTATCCCGTTCTGGCGGTCTGCCAGCCGGATTCCGAACGGACTGGGCGAGCTCTTGTAATTGGTCTCTCCGGCAAAGAGGCATACGGCCTGTTCCAGGAAGGTATAAAAGGATTCTTCGGATGGAAAGTCGCCTGCATTTCCGGGGATTCCCGCCCAATAGATGACCGGTGTGTCAATGGTGTTATACCTTGGCGTGCATTCCATCATGGCCAGCTGGCTGCCCGTGTCGTTCCTGATGCGGCGGAACTCTTCCGCATCCTCCGCCCAGGCGATGACGTTGCAGTGGCATCTGACGGGAAGCACTCCTTTGGTATGTGCCTCATCAAGATACATCTCCGTCCACTCCTGGTTAATGGCATTGCTCCGGCTGTATTTTGACAACGAGAGCATATTGCGCGAGTTTTTCTCCATCATCTGCAGGATTTCCTGTGCGTCGTCGATGAACACGTATTGCGAATAGATGTGGTTGCATGACAGCAGCAGTCCTACGGGTGCGGCAAAGGAGAGGCGGCAGTCGCTGCGGTCCGTGGACATCCTCTCGTAGCGCATGTCCGTGGAAAGTCTGCCGGGCAGGTCTTCCGTATCGGAAAGGGTATGCAGGCAGAGGCGTTTGTCGCCGATGCGCATCCTGCCGGGCTTGAGGCAGATGTCCTGCAATACGGCGGTCTCATCCTCCAGCGAGAGGGAAAAGTATTTTTCCACCAGTCCGGGACGTTCCTTCGTACCGGTGATTTCGTCTGTTTCCAGACGGCGAAGCCTTATATGTCCGGAATCATTCATAATACGCTCGAACTGTTCCACCGCCTCAAGAAAGCGGGCGGCAGCATCCTTGTCGGTTATCTCTTTGGGCAACAGGAATCCCCGGCAAAGGGTATTGAAGTCACTCTTCCGGCGGCTGCGTTCGCGGGTTGTCTTCGTCAGGAACAGGTAGCATTTGTGATTCAGGTAAGGTCTTTCATTGAAATGCAGCTCATAGCTGCGTGTCAGGAAGCTCTGTTCTCCGTCATCGGTCTTCGGACGGTAGGTTTCCTTGACGAACCAGTCCTGTTTGCAGACGACACTATGTTCCGGCAATACCTTCACGGCTTTGATCCAGGAGGAGTGCATGGCCTCATACTCGTCTGCCGTTACCGTGTACAGTTCGGGCAGTTCCACTTCGAAAGCCACGGTCAGGTCTGCATCCTTGCTCACGATACAGCCGTTTTCTACCGATAGCAGGGGGAACCTGCGTTCCAGCGTTTCCGCCTTTAATACATTTCTCATGATTGTTGTTTTTTTCTTCTTCTTGTGAATAATCTGAAAACTCTCTTGCGGTGAATCAGATAGCGTGGATGTCGTTTTTCAGCCAGCAGCTTCATCAGCCCGTGTTCACCGTAACGGGCATTCAAACGGAATATCACCCACACCAACAGGCTGCCGGACAGGATTCCGAAGGATAAGCATATCCATTGGTCCACCCCCGTCAGGTAAAGAAAGACTACCATAAGGAGCACCATCGCAAGCCCTCCGGCAAAGACGAACAGGTATTGCGACTTGAGTCCTTTGAACTCGACGGGGTTGCCGGCACCTTTGTTTACCGGATATTCCATAGGCTTTAGAGGAAGAAGGAACGTAAGATGGTGGCGGCTACGATCAGAAAGATACAGGCAAAGAACCAGCTGGCGGCGGTTTTCGAAGTGTCGGGATCTCCGCTGGAAAATTTGCCATAGGTCTTGATACCGCCTACCAGACCAAGCACCGCACCGATGGCATAGCATAGTTTGGTGGCGGGATCGAAATACGAGGTCATGAGGCTGGTTGCCTCGTTGATACCCGCAAGGCCCTGGCCCTGCGCAAAGGTGTTTGCGGCGATAACCGCACACATCACAGAAAAAAGGATTCTTCTTTTCATTGTCGAATCGTTTGGGTAAGACATAAATTTGAATTCGACAACAAAGATAAATGGGGATAATGCGCTATGATTCAGAGGTGTCATCAGATGTCATCAAATGTCATCAGATGTCCTCTTTAAGCATAATATTTAAACGATAATTTTGGTACAAATATGGATTGTTTAAACTATTACATAGTTTTCTGTACTTCTGTACCATTATATAATTACCATTACAAAAGCCGGCAAATTCCATAAAGTTGATTTCTTGTCAAATACGACTATTATTGATATTGAATTAAAATCATTATATTTGCATATCAAACGCAGTTTTATGGCCAATGCAAACAGGTTAAAACAGTGCATCATGTAATGTAAAGAGCACGCCTTGAATAAAGTATTTTTAAGTAATATATCTGTTTATATTCAAGAACAATCAGACAGAGAACAATCACCTTCATACTTAGTAAGTATGAACAATGAAATTATGGTGCTTAAACAAAGCGAACAAAATATAAGGTCGTAAAATAAAGCATAATGTAACAAGTGCTTACAGGCAAAATATTTAATCAGTTAGTGTATGAAGAAAAACCTTAAAGATTTATATTGCCAACGCCCTCATGTCGTAATAGTTGGAGCAGGTGCTTCAAGAGCGGTCATGGGAAAATCTTGCCCAACGATGAATGAAGCCATTGAACAGGTCGGGTTAGATGGAATCCTTAAAGGATTTATGCTAGAAACGAAAAGCAGGAATCTTGAAGATATATATAGTGAGCTGTTTAGGCGTGGTGATGAGTGTAAAAATGCACGGATAGCAATGGAAAAAAAACTTTATGAATATTTTTCAAATGTGCAGCTTCCATCCTTCTTAACCATCTACGACCTTTTAATTCTTTCGCTCACAGAAAAAGACTGCATTGTATCCTTCAACTGGGATAGTCTTCTTATCCAAGCATATAACAGAGTGGCAAAGATTACCCGGAATAGACCGGAAATTCTGTTCTTGCATGGAAATGTGGGAGCTGGTGTGTGTAAAGATTGCATGACCTTTGGTCTTATACAAAACTATTGCAGAAAGTGTGGCAAACCGTATAACGTTGTTCCTTTGCTGTATCCTGTAGAACAAAAGGATTACAACAGCGACATCTTTATCCGTGACCAATGGAACGTTGCAAAGTACTATATATCGAAAGCAGGCAAGGTAACAATCTTTGGGTATAGCGCACCTTCTTCTGATAAGGAGGCAAGTGAAATACTTAAAGCTGCGTTCTCTAAACATGATGGTGTTCACAGATTGGATGCAGTGGAGATAATAGAACGTCCCGGATTCAGCGCAAATGAAATATCAGAAACTTGGCAGTATTTCTTTTCATTGACCAATTACCATTCTGATATTGTGGATTCCTTTTATAATAGCAGTTTGGCGCAGGCACCTCGCCGTACCTTGCAATACCAATACCAGCAATATATTAAAGGATGGTGGGGACAACCAAAGATACACTTCTCAAAACAAAATACTTTTGAGTCGGTGGAAACGCTTTTAAAACCACTTCTTGTAAATGAAGAACAAGGAGATTATTCTATAATTTAAGTCAATAACACTAACATTATCATTACAACCGAATGAATAGACTTGTTATCATAGGAAACGGATTTGACATGGCACATGGCTTTAAAACAAGTTATGTGGATTTCATCAACTGGTATTGGGACCAACGAGTATATGCTTTTGCCGGTAATACTACAAATGTATCAGAAGATTGCCTTTGTCGTTTGGTTATCAAAGATAATGTAAATATTAATTGCTGGAATGTTTTTGTCTTCACCCACTCATGTTTTTTTAAAGACATCTATCGTAAAGAAAGATACTCAGGTAGTGAAGTTATTCAGTATATCAAGGATCAGCCGGATGTTTTCTCTATTGAATGTTGCCCATTTTTCAAAACTATTCTGCAATCAATAGAAGTCAAAGGATGGGTGGATATTGAAAACGACTATTATCAACTGTTGAAAGCGGGAATGGATAACCCGGATTGTGATTATACGATCGGTGAGTTAAATGAGCAATTAGTATTTCTTCAAGAAAAATTAATTGAATACCTCCATACAATACAAACAGGCAATGTAAGGGATGACCTTCATAATGCAATAATTGACTTCTTTGACCCTGCTGATTTCTCAACAGAAGGAAAAAAGAAAGCTTTGGATAACATTGGATTTGACACATCTAGCTTTGCAGAAGTTAAATACAATAATGGAGAACGCAAAAAACTTCTCCCTAAACGTATCATGTTGTTGAGTTTCAACTATACAAAAACAGCTAAGATGTACAATAATTTCAATATTACCCACAATTATATTCATGGTGAGTTAGAAAAGCCTGAAAATATAATTTTTGGCTATGGGGATGAACTTGACAAAAGCTATCAGTCTATTCTTGATATGAATGACAATGAGTTACTTAGAAATGTCAAATCCGTTAAATATTTAGAAACAAGACATTACCATGATTTGCTGGAGTTTCTTTTAGCTGCACCTTTTCAAGTTTTGATAATGGGGCATTCTTGCGGAAACTCAGACCGAACATTACTAAATACCGTCTTTGAACATGAAAACTGTGTTTCTATAAAGCCGTTTTATCATAAATGGGAAGATGGCAGCGATAATTATTTGGAACTGGTTCAAAATATTTCCAGAAACTTTACTAATATGAAGTTGTTTAGAGATAGAGTTGTGAACAAGGAACAATGCAAAATCATGTAATAGAGCTCTAAATTTAAATGTGATTTCTATGATATCTGTTATGCACATAAAGTGCGACAAAATATTGTATAAAAGGAAGTAGGAAAAACGGATTTTCATCCATTGGAAAAAGTAAGGAGCTGACTTGGTAAACAGCTCCTTATTTTTTATAATTTATAGGCTTGCAGAGAAATTTTACTTAATAAATTAAGCTATAGTTTTTCCTGTTAGCCAATTAGGATAATTTTATTCTTTTACTTTTGATTCGTAAGCAACTGTGAGGAAGTATCCAATTTTCTGAGTTGTCCCCGTGATTTCTATGTTTTAAGTTTGTTTCTTCCTATTACTCTTACCAAAAGACAAACTTCAACCTTTTTCATGGATTATAAAAAAGACAAAGTCGGGGCACATAATAAAGATTCTACATATAATATTTAACGCATATGGAATTTTTGTAGCATAATAGCATTTACTTTCAGACTAGATTCCTCCAGTCAGTAACATGTTTGCTTTCTTTCCTCTCTCTTTTCAAAGGCAACGCATTCCCCTCCTTATCCACATACTTCCCCATCAGTTCCTCAATCAGCTTCTTGTTCTCCACCTGGGAGGAGAACAGTTCAAACATGTCCGTTTCCCGGATGGAATGCAGTGTCATGGCCGCCCTGTATGATTTGTTCTCGTCCGAGCCGGCACCATTCAGGTTAAGCAGCACGTCGCCTACATTGAGCAGGTCAGCAGGAGTAACCATCGGAGCAATGGCTTCCGTTTCGGGAGAGCGGCTGTCCAGTTCCTCCTGTTCTTCTTTCAGCATTCTCATCTCCTCCAAAGGCAGTTTGCATTCCACTTCATCTTCCGGAATATCCTTATCCGCTCCGATAAAATCACTTCCGGTTTCCAGTTGCTGGCTCATGTAAGGAGCGACGGTCTTCCCGGCATTCTCGTCCAGATAGACAAATCGGGTAGCTCCCATCACATCCTGTGCATTTCCCGGTTCACCGTTGTCTTTTTCTGCTTGTGGCCGATTGCGGGGAGTATAAAGCAGATCACAGATTTTACCTATTCTCTCTTTTTGTTTCCATACCTTATATAACAGATAAGCGGTACAGCCGAACCGTATTGATAAATAAACTATTTCTTCCATTCTATTGGCTTTTGAGTTGCTTCTTGATTATATATTTCATTGATGATATGCTGATACCTTTCCAGATGGTCTGACAGTACACTCCCTAAAAACATGGGGACAGACATTTCCGGTGCAATGACCGGCAATACTTTGGCAACAGTCCTGTACAATGTATCGTTAATATAGGTCTGCCTTCTTGCTCCCGATAGTTTCACTTTCAGAAACCGGCTCCGGTATTCATCTGAATCAGCCGCTCCATCCGGTGTTTTTTTTATTTGCTGTCTGGAAGAACCGCTTTTCTTCTCCTGTTTCTCCGGACAAGGTCCAGCCTGACTTTTTGTTTCCGGCTCCTTTTCCGGAGGAACCGTTCTTTCCAAAGCGGTCACATCTCCTGCCATCATGCGTTTCAATGCCTCCTCGTCCACTTGGTAATCCGTTCTTCTTTTGGTAGTCATAATTGTTTTTATTGAAGTTTCAGTATGGTTTCTATTTCCGCTGCCAGCAGGTCCAGACTGCTTCCTTTCATTGCGGAGGAAGATGGAGGGAACAAAGTGCTGCGGAACAGAGACCCTTTCATTCCGGAGTCTTTTTTGTAACGTTCTGCACTGGGAATGACGGTTTCCAGTACCGGCAATTTCAGCGAACGGAAAATTTCAGTATAGCCGTTATACAGGTCTTTGGAAACACGTTTGTCCATCCGGTTCCAGAACATATGGATACCACGCAAGGGTACATCCTTATGCCGGTGCATGTATTCCCGGATGGCAAGGACAAAAGACATACTGCTCCGCATTGCCATTCTTTCCTGCGTGATGGGGGTGAATACATAATCCATATTGATTACGGACTGGAATACACCTGGCACATTTACGGTGCCCGGAAGGTCAAAAAGGACAAGGTCATAATCCAGCTCCGACTTTTCAAGAAAGCGTCCGGCCGTTTCCCGGGCTTCTTCCGGAGTGGAGTTCAGGATGCTGTAGGCTTTCCTGCCGCTTGCTCCGAACTGTTCCACCAGCTGGTTTTGCAGATGCACGTTCTTTTCAATGTTTCCCACTTCCCAGTTCCGCATGGTACTGATGCTGTGCTGTGGATAATCACAATCCACCACCAGTACGTTATACCCCTTCAGGTAATGGAAGTAACTGGCGAGCAATACCGTGAACGTGGATTTTCCCACACCGCCTTTCTGGTTGCTCAAAGCGACAAATAAAGGTTCTTTCTTCATAGGCTTGAATTTAGAGTGTATAATTTGTTTCATATCTGTCCGGATTTTTTCGTTTCATCACACGGCAATGCATCCGTTGGTATATGGCAATGACGCATTGTTTGCCGGTTTGCATGAATACATTGCATACCATATTGCACCAGTGTAATACCGGTTGCCGATGGGCATTGCCATATAAGGTGCATTGCATTCATGCAATATGGGGTTCAATGTATCCCATACTGCATTGCACGGATGCAATGTATTCCGTCATGCAGAATTGTCGTGCAGCATATATGGCATTGCACATATAGGGATGATGCCGCATTCACATCATGCACCACCTGTGGCAGGCAAGCAATACCCCTTACAGGACAATGTTTCAATGTATGCCCTCATGCACTGTGCCAAAAGTAGCGGCTATTTTTGAAACTTCCACCAACATTTCCCCTACCTGACATCAGATGTCATCAGATGTCATCAAATGTCATATCAAACGCTGTTTACCAATCGGTTATCACTGTCTAATTTTGCAAAATCGGAATCAGACGATGGAAAAGAACTGACTTCGTCGGACCACAGCGTTCCGTGAACGTCGCGCTGCAATCCGACGAAGGAGGATTCTCTGTTCAAGCGAACAGAGCAAGTTGTGTTTTCGGCAGCCCGAAACTTTTCGGGCATCCCAAAACCAACTTGCCCGGCAAAAGCCGGGGGATTTTTCTCCAAAGTCGAAAAATCTGGAAAAAAGTCAAATCATAAATTCCCTAAAGTGCATGAAAGAAAGCTCAAGGAAAAAAATGGGACGAAAGCCCAAAGCAGATCCGGCCATACATCGTTACGGCATCAAGTTGACAAATGAAGAAAACGTACGCTTTGAAGCGGCATTCTCTGAATCCGGCATGAAAGAAAAAGCGGGATTCATCAAGAAATCCATTTTTGGAGGTCGCATTAAAGTTGTGAAAATCGACAAGGCGACAATGGACTACTACATCAAACTGACCGAATTCCACAGGCAGTTTCAGGCCGTCGGAAACAACTACAATCAGGTTGTCCGGACCTTGAAGAACAATTTCGGGGAAAAACGTGCGATGGCATTGCTCTACAGGTTGGAGAAACTGAGCATCGAACTGATGCTTGTATGTAAAAAAGTCATGGTGCTAACCCAGGAATACGAGCGGAAATGGTTGCAAAAATAAGTCACGGAACAAGCCTTTACGGAGCACTTGCCTATAACTACGACAAGGTAACGGCAGGTACCGCCGAGATTCTTTCGGGCAACCGCATGATTTCCGACAGATTGGGATTGCCCAGTGAGGACATACGTCTGGCATTGCTCTCTTTTGAGAACTACCTGCTGGCAAACCGCAATACGGAGAAGCCCGTCCTGCATATCTCCCTTTCTCCGGCACCGAAAGACCGGCTGACTGATGGGCAATTGGTAGAGTTGGCGGAACGGTATATGCAGAAGATGGGCTATGGGAATCAGCCGTACATAGCCTACAAACATGCCGATACCCATAATGCCCACATTCATATCGTCAGTGTCTGTGTGGACGGACAGGGAAAAAAGATCAGTGACGCCTACGAGCATCGCCGTTCCATGACCGCCTGTCGGGAACTGGAAACGGATTTCGGCTTGCGTAACGGAGCGGACACGGAAAGGCGGAATCCGAAAGCGGAACTAAAAAAGGTGGATGCTTCCTTGGGGGATGTCCGCCATCAGGTAGGCAACACCCTTAAAGCCGTACTGGAAAGCTACCGTTTCCAGACTTTCGGGGAATACAGCGCACTGCTTTCCACACTCAACATCGAGGCGAAACAGGTCAGGGGGGAATACAACGGCATACCCTACACCGGCATTGTCTATTCTGCCACGGATGATACCGGCAAGGTGGTCAGTCCGCCGTTCAAGAGTTCACGTTTCGGAAAACGCTTCGGGAATGAACTGTTGGAAAAGCGGATGTTGATGAATCTGAAAGCTCTCAAAGAGGGGAAATGGACACCCTCCATACAGGCGGACATCGCCCGTGCTTTGCGGCAGGCGGATTCACGGAAACGGTTTGTGGAACTGCTGGGGCAAAAAAATATCGATGTGGTGTTCCGTGAGAATGAGCGGGGACGTATCTACGGTGTCACCTTCATTGACCACAACCGACGGGAGGTTTTCAACGGTTCACGCATGGGCAAGGAGTTTTCCGCCAATGTGTTCAACGACTATTTCAAATGGTTGGAAAACATACCCGAAAAGGAACGGGGTGGACATTCCGCTACAGAGCTTTGGCAGCATCACCGTCACGAATCCTCTAGCACGCTCGAACTGGCGGCAGGCATTCTTTCTATGGAAACCAATCCGCGGGATTACGAGGAGGAAGCCTTTGCACGCCGCATGAAGAAAAAGAAGAAGGCCGGACGCAAACGTGGCATTTAGACAAAACAAGTATCAACCCATTTATATACAATTCTTATGCAGCAGGAAGACGATTTGAGGGCGCTTGCCAAGATCATGGAATTTGGCAGGGCCGTGAGTATTTTTCTTTTGGTGGTACACGTCTATGTGTATTGTTATCCGAGTATCACCGCGTGGAACTTGAACCTTGCGGTGATGGACAGGATTCTGGTGAATTTCAATAATACGACCGGGATTTTCAACTGCATTCTCTGGAGCAAACTGTTGGCAGTGCTTCTGCTGGCCGTTTCCTGTCTGGGTACGCACGGAGTCAAAGGTGAAAAGATAACCTGGCCTAAAATTTATGCGGCGCTGGTGGCAGGATGCGCACTGTTCTTTCTGAACTGGTGGTTGCTTGAGCTGCCATTGCCGCACGCGGCAAATACCGCATTCTATATTTTTACTCTTACGGCAGGCTATCTCGCCCTGCTGATGTCGGGGCTATGGATGAGCCGCCTTTACAGGCACAACCTCATGGAAGATGTGTTCAATATGGAAAATGAGAGTTTCATGCAGGAAACCCGACTGATGGAGAATGAGTATTCGGTAAATCTCCCGACGAGATTCTATTATAAAAAACGCTGGAATAACGGATTTGTCAATATTGTCAATATTTTCCGTGCTTGCATGGTTATCGGGACACCGGGTAGCGGCAAGTCCTATGCGATAGTCAATAGTTACATACGCCAGCTTATAGCCAAAGGCTTTGCTATTTACATCTACGATTACAAGTTTGATGACCTGTCCACCATAGCCTATAATTCTTTGTTGAAGAATATGGACAAGTATGAGGTCAAGCCCCGGTTCTATGTCATAAATTTCGACGATCCGCGCAGGTCTCACCGATGCAATCCTATCAATTCGGAATTTATGACGGACATTTCCGATGCGTACGAGGCGAGCTATACGATAATGCTCAACCTCAATCGCACCTGGATTGAAAAGCAGGGTGACTTTTTTGTAGAATCCCCCATCATTCTGCTTGCTGCAATAATCTGGTATTTGAAGATTTACAAGAACGGGATTTATTGTACGTTCCCGCATGCGGTGGAATTACTGAACAAGCCTTATTCGGACCTGTTCACCGTCCTGACTTCCTACCCGGAGCTGGAAAACTACCTTTCTCCTTTCATGGATGCATGGAAAGGAGGGGCGCAGGATCAGCTCCAGGGCCAGATTGCTTCGGCAAAAATCCCCCTTACGCGTATGATTTCCCCACAACTATACTGGGTGATGACAGGAAATGATTTTTCGTTGGATATCAACAATCCGAAAGAACCCAAATTACTTTGTGTCGGCAACAATCCGGACAGGCAGAACATCTATTCGGCTGCACTCGGACTATATAATTCCCGTATTGTCAAACTTATCAACAAGAAAAGACAGCTCAAATGTGCCGTAATCATCGATGAGCTTCCCACCATTTATTTCCGGGGGCTTGACAATCTGATTGCAACGGCACGAAGCAACAAGGTGGGCGTACTTTTGGGTTTTCAGGATTTCAGCCAGCTGACCCGCGATTATGGTGAAAAGGAGTCCAAGGTTATTCAGAACACGGTAGGAAATATATTCAGCGGGCAGGTGGTCGGAGAAACCGCAAAGACACTTTCTGAACGCTTCGGCAAGGTGCTCCAGCAGCGTCAGTCCGTTTCCATCAACCGTCAGGATGTTTCCACTTCCATCAACACGCAGCTTGACTCGCTTATCCCGGCATCCAAGATTGCCAATCTGTCGCAAGGTACGTTTGTCGGGGCTGTGGCGGATAATTTTGGCGAGAAGATAGAACAGAAAATATTCCATGCCGAAATTGTTGTGGACCATGCGGCGGTCAGTGCGGAAGAAAAGGCCTACAGGAAAATCCCTTTCATCAACGAATTCAAGGACAAGGACGGTAATGACATCATGATGCAGCAGATTCAGCGTAACTACGACCAGATCAAGTCGGACGCACAGGCCATCATCAACGAAGAGATGGACCGTATCAAAAACGACCCGGAGTTATGCAAGCGATTGGGGCTGGATAATGAAAAAACATCCAAGAAGGAGTAATCCTTCCTATCATTAAATATCAATGAAGTGCGTGGGGGGGGATTTTCCCGTCAATTCCCCCCCATACTATTAGGCCGAAGCTCTGCAATAGGGGTATTCCTTTCATCTACTTCCCGAACTCCACGACAATCTCCGTCACTTCCCCATGTACTCTCCGCACATTCAGCACCCGTGCAGGAATCCCATGGTTGAAGCAGCATTGGATAAATTCCATTCCGATGAACACTCCTGTATTGTATTCCCCTGTATCGTTCTTCGTGTTTTTGCAGAAAGTTACGGTTCCTTTCATCTTTTCATTCCTTCTCTTGCGGTATTGCGCTTCCTTTTCAAACATCATAAAGACTTCTCCTCTGACAATCTGCACCTGTTGGCCTTCGGTTTGTAGGAATTGCAGGTAACTTTCCAGCAGGTCTTCCGGGCATCCGCTATGGGATAGCATGTTTCTTATCCCTTGTATCTGAATCGAATTTTCCATTGCTTTTTATTTGGCTATGATTATCTTTTTATCCTTGATGACAAGTGTGTCTTTCCCGCCATGATTCGTCAGGCTTACATCCTTCAAGTCAATACGGCTGTTGGAGATGGAAAACTCCTGATGAATCGTATCGTTCCGCAGGAAGTGGATGTCCTGTTTGTATAGGTTCGGAATGGAAAAGAACAGGGCTATGATTCCGCCCATGCAGCATACCATCAACAGGGTAAAGGCAACAAACCACCGCTGGTATTTTCTGTCATCCAAAACCTTCACTTCAACCGGTGCTGGCTCTTCGTTGATTGTTGCCTTTTTCTGGTTGCATATCACGCGGCATCTCAAATTGGGGAATTCATGCAGGCTGAACAGGTCCGGAATCTGTTGCAGGAATTGCAAGTATTGTTTGGTTTCCATCTGCACTTCCAGTTCCATGGTTACACGGATGACACTTCTTTTCATTATCTTGGGTTTCCCCAATGCGCCTGCGGGCTTGGCGACATTGATGGGACGGATGTCCGATGCTCCGTTATCCATGCTCATGACAAGCTCCACTCCGGTGTTTCCTAAAGAGGGGGAATCCGTAGGATGGGTTCCAAAAGATGAAGAACTTTCTGCACCTTCATATTCCGCTATCAGGTCTGATAGTTCACGCACCTCAGTTACTGTTACGTTCTTTGCCTCTGCATTGGCAAAGGTTTCCACTTTGGTCTTGACCATATCGGTCAGAAAGGCTTTTATCTTGTTTTCGCTTTTCTTATGGATAAGGTAGCTGGGATACTTCTTCGTGAAGTTCCGGGCTACGTTTTCCATATAGTCCATTGTATAATCATAGTTACGATCAATAATCAGAAAAAATACAACGGATAGACTAAACAGGTTGGATGTTTGAAAATCATTCATACATTTTTCAATAAACAGTAATAATCAAATCTTTCTGGGTTTCAACGGCTTCATCAAAAATAAAATTCAAATCATCCATTTCTTCTTCATAATCATAATCACCAATGCCGTTTCCAGCTTCCAATGCAGTATATTGCTGTTTCTTGATTTCCAATTCTGACATCGGAATGCTTATGATATAAGGAAAATCGTCACTGAGTGGAATAGGTATGAAGCTACTCTGTTCGTCCAGTTGCCACAAGTTCTCGGCATTATAGATGATTCGTCCATAATATTCACAGACTTTTTCATATACATATCCATACATGAATGCCATGTGGGGAGAACGTTTCTCTCCGTTTACAATGTCAGCAAGTACACTGTAAGCATCTTCTGACGGACTTATTTCACTTTCAAAGTAATTATTTAAGCTGTCTAACTTCTCCTTCAGCGAAGAAGACAATTGGTTCAACAAATCCATATCATGCGAACCGTAAACGGCTTTTACTTTATTTGCATCTACCAAATAAGCATGAACATAATAACTCATATCAGTCTTGTTTTTAGTTGTTACTTACTTTTGACCATCTGCCCAATGAACCATATCGTATGGATAATATGGATGTCCTTTCAAAATACTATCATCAAGCCCCAATACTTTAACCAAAGCACCACTTTCAAAGCACCAATATCCATCATGGTTAATTCCGTATTTGTGATCATTATACCAAGATAAATCTGAATGTCCTCGATACCATTCTTTTTTGAGATATTTTTCCAAACGTTTCACTGCTTCTATTTTATCTTGTTTAGCTAATTCTGTTACAGCAATAACCGCTTGATAGGGTAACGGATATAAAACAGTGCCAGTTGTTTGTGTCCAATCAGGAAATCTATATCTAATGAAAGTATCATAGATATAATCTTTTACATCATTATCTTTTATCAATTGGACTAATTTTTGCATAGTATTATCATCATATTCCAACATGATGCCAATTGATAACATCCATAACATTTCAATATAAAATCCTTTTTCAGTCCAAAAACGTGGCATGATTCTAATAATTTCCATATAATTACCTTTCAAATCTTCAAGGTTCTTTCCTACAGAAAACTGCACTAACAAAGAACGAAGTCTAAAATTGAACAAAGAATCATATCCGATATGTTTACCAGAACGATGCAGTTGCTCATAATATAAAATTTCTTCATTATACAACTTTAGTTGTGATAAATATTGTTCTTCTGTAAAAAGTTTGTCTCTTATTTCCATATACATTTAATATTATAGTTATTATGGCCAAATCTCAGAAATGAAATCAGAAGTTTTTGATTTAATAGACTCATTTCCTTGAACTCTAATTTTTTTAGTTACAACTTTACCATTTTCAAAAATACGAGAAACAATCCTATCCACCTCTTCATTATCTAGTGCACGCCTAATTTTTCTTGATAATTCTATAGATATAATTCCTTTTTTTTCTAATCTAAGAATTTTATCTTTAATCCATATTATTCCCATCTGAGGACCTTTTTGGGTTTGACTAAGCATTGAGGTTTCATACTTAGTTTCATCAATAACAAATTTAGGCAATGGCGTCAAATTCTCATAAATTCCATCGATGCCTTTCCTAATTTTAGAATCCAAGCTGTTAGGTGCATCATCACCGATTCTCTTCAAATTATATCGTCTGCCATTTACACCTTTCTTTAAACTCTCACTAGTCAACAAATTAAGGCAGGATTTCATCTCTCCATAATAACCCTTTTGCTTATTGCTCGGTTCGTCTTTGTTACCACTTTGCAACAAAGATTTAAACCGTTCTTCCTCTTTTTCTAATATTTGTTTCATCTGCTTCACTTGGGCATTGACAACAGCCAGTTCTGCATCTGATATTTTTAAAGAAGAATTTGCTGTAAAGTTAGTATTCTCTTGAAAAACTTCATTCTTTTCTATTTCGTTTTTGACAAAATTTTCTGCACTACTTTGGACTGTGGGGTCGCTCTCTTTCCACACCTTCTCCCTAACCTCCAGATTATTCCTTTTGATAATCCCCGGTGACAAATACAGCACCATCATCATCGGAGAGTTTCCTACACTCATATACTCTTCTATTTTCACACAGAAGCAGTCCCAGAACCGGAAAATGTCCGCAATCTCCACTTCGTTGTAGATGAAATGGATTTCCCCGTTGTGCATGGCTCCTTCGTTCAGCCAGTCATAGAAGAACTGTTCTTCACCCTTGCACTCAAACGCAAGCGTAATCAGGTCTCCCTCGACCGGCAGACACTCCCGATTACCGATTTCCTCGCATACTTGGATGTGGAGTTGTATGATTTTTCTCAGATTCGGGTCATCATAGTGCCGGATGTGGCACCGATAGTTATAATAGAGTATCGGCACCTCCATTCCTCTTATTTTCAGAATAGTTTCATAAATCATGATAATACAGTTTCAGGTGAATGACTATGGTAATAGGTCACGGCTGATCCAATAGTATGTCTGCCCGTTGGACTGAAACGACTTGCCGGCGGCTTCGTCCAGCAGTTTCTTCTTTTCCTTGAAATATTCAATCAGCATGTCCAGCTCCGCATCCGTAATCATTTTCTTTTTCCGCAAGTCCTTGACACGGTAAACTTCAAAGAAAGGATAGTCGGTCGGACAGGAGGTAAACCTTTGCAAGACCTCTGACAGGGGCATTCTCAGGAAAGTCTTTCTCCCTACCTTGCAATATCTGTCCCTGTTGCGCTCTGAAAGGAAATGTCTGACCAGTTTTCTTCTTACACGTCGGGTTGAGGCATATTCCGGTGCGTTTAGGCTGTCCGTCTTTACACGTACGGTAGATTCTTCGGCATCTGTCTGTAGATAGTCGTCCGGACAGTCGCAGATATCCACCTTCGCTTGCTTTTTCTTTTTGACCGCTTCGTATTTATAGTCAACAATCAGCTTGGAGGGTGCTTCCACATACTTTTTCAACCGTTTGAACTCCTCTTCGTTGACAAGCAGATAATAGTCCAGTGTGGAGGACAGCGAGTCCGGCAGTACGATTGGCTGTGCAGGCAGGCTCCAGGCAGGTTCGGTATCCGGAAGTACGGATAGCATGGGTTGTACCCCCGACTGGCGGATATGGTAATAAGCTGTCATTGTCGAATCTGTCCTATATCGGTGTGTACCCACTTCGTCGAATGCCCTTGCCAGGCTGTTGCTCAGCAGGGTATTGTCAAACTTCACTTGTATCAGCATGGAATCCACGGCGGTGGTCAGTCCTTCCAGTTCCAGCGATTCGTTCTTTTGCGGAAACACCAGCCATCCCTGTGTCATGCTCCGGTTTGGAAAGTCCAGACAATAGGTGTTATGGTTCACCTCCGCATATTCGTTTTCATTTCTGATTTGTTCGGGATATACAATCAGTTCCCGTTTTTTCCGGCTGATGCGTGGTGCCGAGCAGTCTATCATGTTCCCGATTTGCAGCACGAAGTTGTTGAAGTTGTCCGGTTCTCCTCCGTAGAGCTGGAAGCCGATCATGCGGCAGTTGTTTTTTACCAGCTTGTTCACCAAGGTGGAGTCTGCCCACTCGCTGTTGAACCCTTTATCGCCGATGACAACCAGGATATTGGTTTCATCCGGACATTTGTTGAATTGCTCCACTCCGATCCGAAGGCCGGACCAGCTGCCGAATCGTCCGTATGTAGGCTTCAGTTGCTCGGCATTACGTGCTTTGGCGGAAAGGAAATCAAGCAGCTCCATGTAGTCGGGAGTCAGTTTGCAGATGGGGTCTTTCCGGTTGTCCGGTTCGTTGAAGGTAAGCACGGCACCGAACCTGAAAGAAAAGCTGTCGTCATTCACCAGTTGCGATTGCAGTCCCTGGATGGCATTCACCACGGCTGGAAACCGTTGGATGGTGTTCTCTTTTCCTTCCAGGACAAACATGAGGTTTATTTTTTGCAGGTCCTTCTCTATCTTGTTTTTGAAAGTCCCGTAATAGATTGGATTGCCGTTGACATTCAGCACATAGCTTTCCCGTTTATCGATGACCGGCATCGGAAGCCGGGTTTTGAAGCAGAAGCTCGTGTCATAGTTCCGGTAGGACAGTACCGGGCTGTAGCGGATAGCAGGCTGGCTGGCCGAAAGTTGCAGTTTCCACTTCAGGTCGTTGGATGATAGCGGCAAGGTATCTTTCCGTTCCCTGTCTTTAAAGACGAGCGTGCTGTCCGGCAGCGAGGTTAGGTCTATATGGAGCTGTTGTTCGGGGGCGGTCAGCAGGCGTCCGTCTATCCATCCGATGACAGCATGCCCTATGCTGTCTGCGTCAAGCTGCGGCTTGTCTGCCACGAGGGTGCATCCTTTGTCTTCCGATATTTGATAAGGATATACGACACTGTAAAATGGAATCTTGCCAGCCTCTTGTGTCAGGTCTGTATTTTTGAACAGTTTTACGGAGTCGTTGGCAAAATACGTTTTTGGGGTGGCCAATGCCACGCTGTCGTTCAGCATGACCACCTGTTTGTTTTTGAATCCGGTAACAATGTCGGTAAAGCCGCTCCGGGTCAGCAACAGGTCGTTTTGGTTGATCCATCCGCAGTATTTTGCCTGTTTCCATTCTTTCAGTTTCCCGTTTTTCAGAATGGCTGGGTCGTATTGAATGACTCTGAGCCAGTCTCCTTTTCGCTTGATGACGAGAAATGCGTCCATGTATTTCACAGACTGCATCTCGTTCTTTCCGCTCGGACTCAGATAGGTCGTTCCTGCTTCATTGGCAAAGACAATCCACGGGGTATGCTTGGGCAGTGTCTGGTTGCGGGGAGCCTTTACCCCTTCTATGGAATAGTTCCGCATATATTCACGGGGTACATTCTTTATCCGCGTAAAACGGTGTACCGGTCCGCAGGATGCCATACAGATGATGCACCCGCAAATCCATCCTCCTTTTATGAGTGTCGATATGCAATTCTTTTTCATGCCTCATTTGTTTTTTTGTTCGGAAAAGCGTTCGTGCTGTGTTACCATCAGCTGCATCACACATTCGTTGTTCAGGTTGTCTCCCATATCGACGAACACCTCGTCTATAAGGGTTTTCCTGCGTGCTATGATTTTCAGTCCTTGGCAATAGGAATAGAAATCATTCTTCTTGCTGTTGTTGACGGTTACCGCTATGTCCGGATTTCCGCAAAGGTATTTCTTCAGGATATAATTGTAATGGGTATTGAACGGCTTGCCGTCCACGATGGCTTGCAAGTGTTCACGGATGTCATTGCCGATGATGACAAGCACGTCTGTCGAGTCGTTCTCCGTATATTGGGGAAGGATTTCAATGGTGTGCCGGACCGGATATTGGGTATTCTCCGTAGTCAGCAGAACCTCGTATATGCCGGGTTCTGTATAGGCGTAGAGTGGGTTCTGCTCCCGCGAATCGACAATTCCGGATTCTCCGAACTGCCAGCGCCATTCTTTCGACGGACCGTATCCTTTGAAAGATACGATTTCTCCTTGAAAGGCGGTTGCCGGTGCTTTCATCCTGACAAGTTCGTCGCTTCCGTAATCATCCCGGCTCCTGTGTACTGTGATGATCTGTTTCCTTTCCAGTCCTCCGTCCACTTGAAGGCGTACTTGGTAGCGTCCCGGTTTCTTGAACACGTATTCTCCGCTCCGTTCGTGTGATATGTCTCCGTTGCCGAATTCCCAAAGCCAGGAGCGTGCGTTGCGGGTGCTGTCGGCATAATGGACCGTTTCTCCGGTTTCCACCTCTATGGGGGTCAGTGTCATACGCACGGTGCGGCTGGAAAAGAACAGCCGGATCAGTATGGCGACAAGGATGCACAGCAGCATGGCTGCGATTACGAACAGAATCTTTCTGGTATAAATTTTTCCCATGTCATTTGTTTTTAGTTCCTGAGCGCAAGTCTTCCTCCTTTTTCTGCAAGCCTATCTCGCACTCCTCCAGATTGGCTTTGAACAGACTTATGTTTTGTCCGATACTCCATAGCTGTTTCCTGTCGGACAGCCACATGGCATAAAAGTCGGCAATGTGCATGAACAGCTTGTATCGCTTGTCCCAGCTGTTCCTTTCGTATGTGTTCCGCAGGTTGTTTATCAGATAATGGATGTCGTCTTCTTCATACTGGGCGTAAACGCCCGGTTCAAATGTTTCTATTTTACGGAACAGGGAGTCCACCGGCAACTGGCTTTCCGCTTGTTCCTGCTGGAAATCCTTGATGCGGTTCATCTTGATCTTTACGAACTCTTTCTGCTCAAACATCTTGAAATCTGAGTTCCACATGAAGATTACCAGACAACACGCTACGGTTGTCAGGAAAAAGAACAGGAATACATAGGCATGTCCCATGAATATTTCCCGTTTGTTCATTGTCTTTCTGTTGTTGTCCATGGCTTTCCGTTTTATTGTTTGTTGCCGCCGGAACCCACATTCAGGTTACGCCTTGTTTTCCAGTTGTCTTGGATGCACTGCATCAGGTCTTTCTTCACCATCTCTTCCTGGATGTTCAGCAGACGGATGGAGTCTTTTACCCCGAGGAAGATGTTGAGGTTTTCCAGCAGCTGCCTGTAAAGCCTGCAATCTTTGGTATCCATGCCTTGGACATATTTGAGCAGGTTCATCTTGCGCGTACTGACTACGCTTTGCAGGAGCTTGTCGTTTATTTGCGGTGAAGTGTTCATCAGTTTCATGTACTGGTAGATGGAGTCCATGCTGTTCGACAGGGACAGCTCTTTGGCATAGATATGGTCATATTCCAGTGCCTGCTCCGTGATTCGCTTTACTTCTATGCCGGAGGTTTTCAGGAAACAGGCAAAGATGCTTACCGCAAGGATGGTGCAGCATGTCAGATAGCCCGCAAATCTCAGATAGGCTTTCCTTACTTCTGTGTTGTTTTTCGGTTTCATATAGGATGATGTTTTATATTCATAAATAGGTGCTGATACCCAGATAGGCGCCTTGTTCGGTTGGGGTTCCCAGCCTGAACCGGGCATCTTCCTGCTGGATGATGTAGCGGATCTGTATCTCCTTGTCCGAGGGGAGGAACAGTTCTGTCAGCGCATTCAGTATTTTACTGTCGGCGGCGCCGGGAAAGAAGCTTTCCATCCGTCGGGCGGACAGGGGACCGATTTCCACCAGCATCTGGTAGGTGCCGTCGGCAAAACTGTTTCCCAGAACCATGTCGTCTCCCAGAATGCAGCTCCCCAATTTGGGAATAAGGCAGGGATCCACTTCCACCACGCATTTGTCTCCTCTCTTGATATGCACGGGCACACCGGTCAGAATGGTCATGCACTCGCCGGTTTTGGAAAGGCTCGCTGTAATCTGTTCCATATAGGCCAGCATATGGACAAGCATGACCGCCAGATGGGTCGGCAGCAATTCCAGTACGGGCCATTGACCGGAAAAGATGCTTACGAAATCCGGATGTACGTTCATCTCGTCAATGCGGCGTTCCTTGTTCTGGAAGGCTACCAGCATATGGTCCAGGGAGATTTCGAAAGGCTTGAAGAAACGGCGGGCGAAAAATTCCTCTTCACGGTGGATGCGGATTTCGTCCAGCACCTGTTCCTTCGATATTTTCTCGGACTGGTAAAGGTTCTTGTGGAATATGCCTTCGGGCAGCTCGTCATAAAGGCTTCTCCTGTTCACATAAAGATACAGGTAATCCGTCAGGTCATAATGGGAATATTCCGGGTGGATGTCATGGATGTCTTTCGAGAATCCGCGCCGGATGTCTCCCCGTCTGAATATGAGGGTACGCTCTGCATCATACCCGGCCTCTTTCAGTCCGCTGGCCACCACTTCCGCCTTGAAGTCGGTATCCGGCAGGTTGAATGAATGGGAATGTTCGTCAAACCGTACTATTTTATCTTGTTCTTCCGTCATGTCCGTTCGCTTATAGGGGATTAGTCCAGTATGTTCCAGCGTGACTCGCTCGATTCTTTCGGTTGTCTGGAGCGTTCGGCGACAACGATGTTTTCCTTGTGCTTGCCGATATATTCCAGACGGCTGAGGGTTGTCCACAGGTCATTGAACAGGTATAGGAAACGTTCCGCCGTAACCATCAGTTGGCGGATATTGTGGTGGTTGTACAGCAGCCCGCAGTTTTCCCTCAGCAGGCCTTCGTAGGCACCGGGAGTGATGCCGTTCCATTCGTTGAAGTATTTCAGCAGATCCTCCTTGTCTTCCTTGTCCATGAAACTCAGGCATACATACAGGCGGTGAGCCAATGTGGAGAATACATTCAGGAAGTGTAGCGGTGAATAGTATTGCCCCTCGTTGCGGAAGGAGAAGTAGATATCGGATATGAACAGCATGACATGGCGGCACAGCATACCGATGTTGGTGGCCAGGCTGGTCTGTTTTTCTGCATTCTCCACTTTGGCAAGGATGTCAAACGAGGCCTTTTCTATGGAATCCACAAGTTGCCCGAATTTGGTATAGTAGCCTTTCAGATCCGGATGGCTGGACATGCTTGTGCATGGCGGGATGAAGTTTCCGTCCACTTCACAGCGGTTTCCGTTCTTGCGCAGGCGTCCGATCAGCAGAAAGTGTCTTCCCAGCTCGCTTCCGTCGGTCTGTCCGCTCGGCAGCACGCTCAACGCATATTTGGGTAAGGCATTGGGCTGGCGTGGACTGATTTCCTTCTCGTTCGGAATGCCCGAAGGAAGATGTTCGAAAGGGTCTGCCATCAGTATGACATCCCACCGTTTGTCCTTTTCTTCTTCCTCTTCTGTAGGGATATGGAAACTGGCGGTGAGTTCGTCATCCTCACCGGCATCATAATCTATCAGGTAACCTCCGGAAGTAAGGGCGTGGCAACGTTTCAATCGGACTTCCAAGGTGCCTGTAACTAGTTCCGTAATGCTGAAATCGCCGGAAACCGGTTCTCCTTTCTTGAATGGCAGGAGTCCGTAGGTATTGCGGTTCAGATGAAATGACTGGTATTCGCACAACCGGTCCGTAAAGTGGTCTTCCTGTTGGGTGAAATGCCCTTTGTTGACAGGCATTCCGTCCGCCCAGTTTACCAGCGGATATTTTTTCTTTTGGCTCTGTTTTCCTATCATAATGTTTCTATTTAATATTCGTTATACTTTATAAGTTCGTTTGCCACACGCTTGGCTATGATTACATCGTGTCTTTTCAGCTTGTTGCCGGCAAGTGTAACGTCGGGGTCTATATAGCGCCGTCTCTTGAAAAAGGACGGTTTGGTATAGAATACCCATTCGTAATAGGCTCCTCCTTCATTCTTATATACGATGGGCGAAGACGGTGATTTGAGGTTGCAGTCGTCAATCATGCGCTGGAACCACTGCCCGAAGATGACATCCTCGGATGCCTTGCCGGTTATGCGTTCCGATGCGGGGTCATCCACCCTGCGGAATATGTCCACATCCATTACGATGCTCCGTTCACGGTTGATGTACAAGGTATCCGAGTCATATTCCTCCGAATATTTCCATACTTTATAAATTTCAATGGGTATGTCGAAATAGCTGTTCACCGTTTGGGAATACAGGAGTGGAAATGCAAAGGGCAGCAGGCAGGTGGAGGCCCAGATGCCGTACTGGAGTTCGTTGCAGAGGTTGAACACTACGGAAAAGAGTCCGGCTCCCAGAAGCATGACCGTAACCGTCAGCAGGCATTGGATGCCGAAAGAAGGCATTTCCTTGCTTGATGCGAACACTTTGCGAAGGACGAGCCGGTTGTAATATCCGGCAGTCCAGTACAGGATGACCAGCAGGATATAGGCATAGGGCATGAAGTTATAGTCCATGAATCCGGACAGACCGGGCAGGGCAAGGATTATGCCACACAGCAGCAGATACGCAATCAGTTTTTTGTTGTTGAGCAGCTTGTTCTTGCGTGCGATAAAATAGGCTGCGATTCCGAAAATCACGGTCAGCAGCGGCATCAGCAGGTACGATGAAATGAGATGTTGGGTAACTGGGTTCATAAGTATGGTATTTATGCTTTATTGTATTCTATGAATATCCGGTAATTGAATGTGTCCGGCGAACAGGCCGAAAGTTTGGTACGCAGGTTGTCTTTTATCTGTTTTTCCTGCGAAGGCTCATCCAGTTTCGTTCCAAGAATCAGATGGACTTCTTTGGTTCGGATCAGTCCTTCGTGCGGCATCGGGCTGATTTCCACCCCGTTCCGGATTTCTGTTCGCACCAGCAGTTCGCCGAGTTCTTTTTTGCAGAAGCTGGCTATGTCGTTCTGTGTCAGGACACGGCCGTGCGAAATGAAGGCGTATTTGTAGATGTCAATCCGTTCTCTGTTTTGGGGGGCTTGTTTCCCGCCGTAGGTGGTACTGACCAGAGCCAGTGTCTTCGGGTCCAGGTAAGTGGTGGCGTTGGGGGACAG
This sequence comes from Bacteroides sp. A1C1, assembly GCF_004328515.1. Taxonomy (NCBI): domain Bacteria; kingdom Pseudomonadati; phylum Bacteroidota; class Bacteroidia; order Bacteroidales; family Bacteroidaceae; genus Bacteroides; species Bacteroides sp. A1C1. Next base: position 3,259,195 of record NZ_CP036491.1, on the reverse strand, counting down.
GTTTACGCCTGCCTGTATCCGGTTTCCTACCTCACAGTTGGTTGTCCAGTATTTGACGGTAATCTGCCCCTTGCCGGACAGTTCGTCAATCATAAGGTAATAAGGTGTTTCCCTGAACTCGTTCATGTTGTCTGCTGTCTGTTTCATTTGCGCCATCAGCTGCTCCATCTGGATGGTAAGTGCCTGTAGCTTAATGCTTGATACGGCATTGAAAGCATGGGTCTCGTCATCCAGCAGGTCGGACAGATAGCCGAGCAGCTCCTTGGCGGAACGGGAGTCGAAACGCTCGCATCCTCCTTTGCGGATGGAGTAGGTTCCATAGCTTTCCGTGGAATCCTTTGCGGGATAGAGGAGTTCATGGTAGTTCTTTCCGTCAGAATCCTTCACGCTGTGTACGGACAGAAGGGATTCGTAGCTGCCCGTGCGCAAGGGTATCACCCTGAAAGTTTCCTCAAGGGTGGTCGTCTGTTCGTGAAGCGTTTTGTTCTCTACAGGCACGATGTTGATGCCGGCATGAAGTTCTTCAAGAACTTCCGCAGTGAAATGGGCGGGGAACTGTATCTTCACCCATACCAGCTTGTCCTGCATCTTCTCCAGAACGGCCTCTTTGAAACAGGACCGCAGGGTGTCCGGAAGGTTTTTCCTGCAGGAACCGTTGAGTGGAAAGGACTGCGATACCTTCAGAAAATGTTTGCTGTAAATATCCATGACTTCCTTGTCTATGACGGACATCACGTCATAGTCTTGGAAAAAGGCACGGGTTGGTTCTTTCTGTATGGTTGTCTTTTCATGGATTCCCCCTTCCATCACGACTGTTTTCCCTTCTACGGACCATTCCGTACAGGGGAGTAGGAGCAGGTATTCATAGCTTTCCGTAAGGTTGGGAAAATCCAGATAGAAGGAAAAGTCTTCAAGGTCGGAAATGGATTCATCCACCGCCATTCCTAACCAGACGGTACGCGGAGGCATCCTTGTCTCTGCACGGGCAATCATGGTCTTCTCCAAGGTAGGGGCTATCCGGTAGAGAAGGTCGTCGCAGACCATATATTTCACGTCGGCTTTGTGCAGCAGGGTATCGCAGGCGGGATAAAACGATACGCTTCCGGTCGATAGCTTCCGGGTAAGCGAGTCGCTCTCGTAATACATGCCCGATTCCCGGGTTATCAGGTAACACGGTTCTATGGGATAGGCGTGTACGATGCCGTGTGCGGGAAAGGGTGAGGTAAGGATGTCCGGAGTAAGGATTCGGGCGGTCTTTTCCAGCAGCCTTGTCTCGATGGCGGTAAAATCCTCTCCCAGCATATATATCTCGTTGGACAACGCTTCCAGCAGGAGCTTGACAACCGGGTCGAAGTTTTCCGCCTTTTTTATTCCCCAGAAAGCCGCAGCGTATTTCAGCATACGGTTTCTGATTTGCTCTTTATTGTATTTTTCTGTACTCATAATCCTTTCATCGGGTTGAAATCGGTCCTAAATAGATTACATAATAGAAACACCGTTTTTCTCCGGTATGTACCAGGGTGCCATATACATATACTTGTACACGTTTCTTTACGGCGGGAGCGTCAAATACATTGTCCTGTCGGGTGGTATCATCAATGATGACACGTACATTTACACCCGTAAGCCGCTTCTCGTGCCGGGTAATTGCCTTGGTTATGTATTCCGAGAATTGTCCTTCCCAACGGGTGTGTGAGACAATGCTTTCAAAGTCGAGAAAAAAGATCTCACAGCCGAACTCCTTGTCAAAGGCATGTTCGCCGGGAGCCGTACTGATCAGCAGTTCGATAAACTGGTCGATAGACTCGATTTCCGAGCAGGATGCAAGACGGCTGTTTTCCACATCCTCGCTGAGCAGGGCTTCAAAATCCAGGGGCAATTTGCAAAACTTTGTTTCCATACTTGTCAGTGCCATTCGTTTTCAAATTCTTCGTCTATGAACTTCAGTGTTCTTGCGGCAAACAGAAGGACGATGCTGCTGGAATTGGATATACGGTCAACCTTGCGTTGCAGACGGATGCAGTTCCCATCCACAAAGCGCAAGGCAAATGCCGCTTGTTGGTCGGGTTGCTCCTTCTGGTAGATCCGTATTTCGCCGTCTTCACGGGAGTGGCTGTATGCGGCCCATCTCAACAGCTCGTCACCCGGCATACCGGTAAGGGTACAGGTAATGAATCCGCCGTAGGCTTCACCTTCAGGCAATCCGTCACGGTCTGTATTCCGCTTGAATTGCAGGTCGAACTCTTCAATGCTGTATGTCTCATGGCAGACGGACAGCCGCATCACGTAGCGGTCATCCGGCATTGAGGATTTTTTGTTTTTGAACAATGAAGTGAACCAGTTCATGATTATAAGTTTAAGTGACACGAATCGCCGGTCTCCATTTCCCGGAAGTGGATGAATAGTGATATACGGCTCTCTTTGGTTGTTGAATGCACATTGAAATCAAGGCATTTTGCTCCCTTGAAACGGATAATCTCTTTGGGAGTACCGGGCAGGCCGAAAGTGTTCATCACCTCTCCGTCCTTCAGGATTCTTGAATTGAACATCCATTCCAAGAGTTCCTCTGTAGGAAATCCGGCAATGCTTACCCGTATTTTACCGCCGTAGGTCTTCCCGGTTACCTTTCCGTTAGGAGTGGTTTCTTTCCGGAAGTCATACTCGTAGCCCAGCAGGTCGTATGCCTGCACTTCTTCATGCTCCGAGGGTTCGGCTGTCCAGAACTTGATATACGATTGTGCACTCATATCCTTATGTTTTTTTATTCTTCTTCACTCATCAGATTGGTTTGCAGCATGGTTGTCAGAGTCCGTTCCTCGTTCATGCGTGATTCAACGAACAGTACCGTGTCCTGGCTGTCCAGATGCTTGCGTACATAGGCTCGCAGGTAGGCTTTGAATGCCTGTACCTTTGTTCGGTATTCCTCTAAGGGAAGGACAAAGATGTCTTGCGTTCCTACCCGTTCCAGTCCGTATTTCTCCAGTTCTTCTTCCAATGACTTCTTTGATTGGTCATTGGAAATTGCATAAATAATTAATGTTTTATATTGTTTCATAACTATCAAATAACACTTTTTTTCCAGAAAGATAATACAACAAACAAAAACAGAGATAAAAACATATATATTATAATAATCAATAAATTTCCACTATGCAAACGTCTTTCATAATTTTCTATAATAGCTTTATATCTTTTATGCCACCCTAAATAAAAGCATAATAATATAAAAATTACACATAAAGAAATATTATACATGAGTTTTGTTGGATGTATCGCCAATTTATAGTATTCCAATAATCCCCATATTGTATGGATATTACAATTCAAGAATACAGAAAGAAGTAAAATAGCTGCATAAGTTGATATTTCCGATATGGAACTGCGCTGCCAAAATTTATAAAATTTAAAAAACAAATAATCTATAACTTTCATTTTATCTATTCATTTACTAAATCATCTACATAATCATAAAAAGTATCCCCATACAGGCCATCGGCAACTCCTGCAACAATAGCGATAGCCCATCCATAAACAGGAATGAATCCCAATCCTATTATTGCTGTTTTTGTAATAAGACTAGTTACTGTTTTTGTATTGGGATTTTCTTCTACATTCTTTATAGCATTAGATATAGAAATAACATTTCCTGTAATACCTATAAATTTACCACTTATTCTAAGATAATTTAAATACTTTGCATTTGTAGTGAAATTCCACCATTTAGACCTGATAACAATATCTCCTGTTTTTTTCAAACGAACCCTCTTTCCTGTTATAGTACGACTATTATATGGCATATATTTTCCTCTATCCAGCATAATATTGTATGCCCAATCAGCACTTGCGTCTATACAACTTATAGATGTATCTATAATGAGGTCTTTTGTAATTCTGTCACCAAAATCTTTATGCTTTTTACTATAACGTTTTTGTAATTCTTCTCTAATTTTACTGAAAGGTATTCTTTTCAATATTAAATTACCTGTAATATTATCTTTTATACCAATTCTTACACTACAATCAAAATCATCTATTTTTATACGAGTTTGATAATTATCAGAAGGAACTGTTATAGATTCATTACCAATAGTAAACGTAATCGTCTTGTTTCCATTCTCTTTTTTAATGCAATCTAATATATCTTGTTCAGAATAATTCATACTTTGAAAAACAGCTTCAGGAGATGTATCAATTATTTGAATAGCTAATGGATGTGAAATATAATTTCCAAACGTCCAATTAGGAATAGACCAGTCTAAAGGAAACTCTACAGCATCATATCGGGGATAAGTATATCCTACCCCCTTAATAAAGCCTGTATAAGGTACTTTCCATTGTTGTAAAATCAAAAACTCTTCAATGGATATATATTCTTTTACATAATTAGGCATATCATTTATTTTACCCACCGATTATCAAATTCAATACCATTCACGCTTACACTCTCAGGAGAGAGAATCAAAGTAGTTGACAATCCTTGCCCCAAAGCTTCGACAACCCGTTTCAGATTGACACAATACGCATTCGTAAATGCCACCTCAAATATCACCCCGGACGTTCCGGTCTTGAACAGAACTGCCCCGTTCTTTTTCACCCACGGTTTCACAGCCCATCCGTAGATGTTGCTTTTCACCGTCTGCGAAAGGGTTATCATGATTCGTCCTCCACGCACTTCGCCTTCCGGTTGGTTCTTTAGGTTATCTACAGGCTGGTGAAAACCTATTTTGAACTGTTCCACTGCATATTCGTCGCCGTCAACGCTGAATATGACATTCACGTTGCTGTCCACTTGCGGAAAATTAAAAAGTCCCATAACGTTGCTGTTTTTAAAACACCCACTGATTTTCAAACTCTTCTGTACCGAATGCCAGTTTCTGTGCCTGTACGGTCAGTTTGGTCGCAATATAGCTTTTGCCTTGCCGGATATAGCTGATTTCCATATCCACACAAGTCGCTTTCTCAAAGAGTATCTTTTCGAGTGTGGAGCCTTGGTTGTCATGAACTACGATGGCTCCACTCTGGTATTTACGGGCATCCAGCATCCACTGGATCATGTCACGGTTGGGAAGATGAGGGTAGGTTACATAAAACGTGCCGCCTTTTACCTCGGTCTGTGCCTGCCCTTTGATATCTATCCCTTGGGCAAATCCGAATTCGCAACCGATGAGCTGGTAGCTGTCCTTGTACATGTCGGTCAGTGAGGAGGCAGCCAGGTTGCCTATCTTTAAGAATACGGTATATCCAAACATACGATACTTGATTATTGGTGAATATTCCAGGTTAATTCATTCTGTTCGTCCAGACCTACCTCCAGACTTTTTCCTTTGCCCAGCTCCTCGTTGATGATAAGCCGTGAAATCGGTCTGCGCAGATAGTTACGGATTACACCGGCCACTTGGCGGGCACCGTATTTGGGTGTGAATCCTTTGTGTGCAAGCATCTTACGGGCATCATTGCTGATGGTGATGCCGATACCCTGCTTGTCCAGAAGTTTTCTGACTCCGTTGAACTGTATGTCGAATATTTTCAGGAGTATGTCTTCGCGGATGGGGGAGAACGGAACGATTTCAGACAGGCGTGCCAGAAACTCCGGACGGAAATACTGCCCCATCACCTCCATGATCTGGGTGGTTGACGGAACATTGCCGGACTCAAGTTGCTTGGTCAGCCACTCGCTTCCTACATTGGATGTGAACAGCACGATGGAGTTGGAGAAATCCCCTTCCTTGCCCAGACGGTCATGCAGTTTTCCTTCGTCCATGATTTGCAGGAAAATGTCATATACGGACGGATGCGCTTTCTCTATTTCATCAAAAAGGACAACGGCGTATGGCTGTTGCCGTATTTTATTGACCAGCATACCGCCTTCCTCATAGCCCACATATCCCGGAGGCGCTCCGTACAGCAGGGCGGCGGAGTGTTCTTCCTTGAACTCGGACATGTCGAAGCGGATCATGGATTTCTCGTCATTGAACAGGGCTTCCGCCAGTGCTTTGGCAAGTTCGGTCTTGCCGGTACCGGTGGGTCCCAGCAGGAAGAAGGAGCCGATGGGCTGTCCCGGCTTGTTCATGCCGCTACGAGATTCCAGGATGGCATCCGTCAATGTCTTCAGGGCCTGGTCCTGTCCGACGACGCGTCGCCTCAGATAATCTTCCATATTGAGTAGCCGTTCCTTTTCCTGCGACTGTATCTTGCCGATGGGGATGCCTGTCTTGCTGGCGACAACGGCGGCTACCTCATAGATACCCACCTCTTCTATTTTCTTTTCTGCAAATTGGAGGAGGACGTTCAATGCGTTTCTCAGATAGCCGGTCAGCTCTTCATACTCCTGCAATTCATGGATATCCGCTTCATCGGGTATGACTCCTAAAAGGATGGGGCTTAATTTGTTGTGCATTACGAAAAGCAGCGTTTTCAGTTCTTCGGTCTTTTCCTGAAGGTCCTTTTCGTCCTTTTCTATTTCATCCAGCCCGGACAGTAGGGTCTCCACATTCTTCTTTCCTGTTTCATTGACCATCTTGATGGCGGAGAGCGTCATGTCCAGCAGACCGATGGCGGAATCAGGCAGACGGCGGTCTTTGATATACCGTTTGGCAAGACGGACACATTCGGCTACGGCTTCGTTGCTGATTCTTACATGATGGTAGTCCACGTATTGTTTCTGCACGGAGTGTAGCATCTGGATAGCGGACTTTATGTCCGGTTCGCTTACCTGTATGACCTCGAAACGGCGGCTGAAAGCATGGTCCGGCTCGATTATTTTGCGGTATTCGTCAATGGTGGTGGCGCCGATGACGGTCAGATCGCCGTGCGACAGTTCGGATTTCAATACATTTCCCGCACCGGTATTTCCTTGTCGGTTGTCCAGCAATACATGGATTTCGTCAATAAACAGGATTGCATTGTCGATATTCCGCAATTCTTTCAGGATATTTTTCAGGCGGTCCTCGATTTCCCCCTTGTAGGTGGCTCCCGCAATCAGGGAGGCGTTGTCCAGTTCAAATACACGGGTTTCTTCCAGAAACGAGGGCACTTTATGGCTGACTATCTCCCAGGCAAGTCCGTAAACCAGTGCTGTCTTTCCTACTCCGGCATCACCGACAATCAGGACATTGGACTTGCTCCGGCTTCCCAGTATCTCCATGACCATACGGTTTTCACGGTCGCGGTTGATGACCGGATGCAGCTTGTTGGCCGCATCTTCGGTTAGATCCACACAGTATTTGCCCAAGAAGGAGGATGAGGCGGAAGTCGGGGCATAGGACTTCTCCGTAGTGGCGGAAGGACATGCCGGCTGCCCGTTACCTATATATATGGAATGGATATCCTTTTCCAGAATGGGGAAAGACCTGAGCTGGTCGCTGGAAAAAGCGACACCGGGCTTTGCCAGTGCCAATAGCACACAGATGGGATTGATGTCGAACAGCCCGAACTGGATTCGTGCATCGTCTGCGGCACGGAAAACGGCGTCAATCCGTTCCGAAGGCTTGATTTCGGACAACTGGGTGGATTTCGGGCATTGTTCGATATATACGTCCGCCCATTCCTCCAGATAGCCTAAATCCTTGCCTATACTTATTATAAAATCTCTTAACCCTACATCTTTATGAAGTAGAGCCTTCAACAAATGCGAGGGTGTATAACACTCATTCGCATTTTCACGAGCCACTGCAAGTGCTATGTTAAGCGCAATTTTTACAGAATCATCAAGATTGATGAAACCAACTCCTGTTTCCATAATCGTAAGATTTAAAAATTGCGCAGGAGAACATTGCAAATATAAGGCAAAAAAAATAATTCGGCTATTGTTGGCAGCGTTTTTTTTATGCTTATGGGCATATTTTCGGTAAAAACAAGAAAAAATCATCAAAAGTTCTTTGTAGTTTTCAGAAAATGCCATATATTGGGCGCAGAAATTGAAGGACAAAGATAGGACTGTAGCAGGCCTCCTTTGACCGGATATTTCAAAATCAACTTATTTTTTAATTTAAAACTTTGAGAATATGGCATTTAAAGCGTCATTTAAGTTTTCGGACTCAAGAGAGTTTGATGTACTGACCTGGAGAGTTAAGTTCAATCGTGATGTGGACCCCAAAGGCCGTCCGGCATCTGACATTTATGGTGGCACAATCTATGTGGAAGTCGAATCAACTCCCGATACCATTGTGCTGGATAAGATGTTCAAGCAGTACCAGCCCGTAAACGGAAACATCGTCTTCAAGAAAGCGGATGAAGATGCCAAAATGAAGGAATTGGTGTTCGAAAATGGTTATGTGGTGGATTACGAAGAGGCACTGAATGTGGCTAACCAGTATCCGATGACAATCAAGTTCGCCATTTCTGCACAGACCGTGAAGATGGACGAGGCTACATTTGTACAGGATTGGCCGGAAAACAACTAATGGTTGTTTCCTAATCAAAGTTTTAAGGTGCCGGAATATACCAATTCCGGTTATTTCGGCACCAAAAAACATACCGACCAGTCGGATTATTTATTTAAAATCATAGTTTAAGATAGTATGGGAGCAAGTTTTCTGAATTTGGTGGCTACTAAAGTAACCGTGAAAGGAGAAGAACAGAAATTCGTTTCACTGCATCTCCGTCAGGGTTTCAACCGGCATCACACCTTCACTGTGGTGGTGAATTATCTGTCGCCTAACAATACGTTCCAACAGACCCCGGAAAAATTCATCGGCTACATCGGGGAGACTGCCAGCATTTCATTTGTCCATAGGCAGACGGGTGAAAGTTATGACTTCGAGGGAATCATCACTCAAGTGGAAATGGTTGGAAGCATGGGCGAGACAGGCGGAGTGGCCATTCACGGAACAAGCCCTACGATACTGTATGAGAACAACAGGACACTCGATTCTTGGATGGATCAGTCCCTCTCTACCATAATAAAAGAGGCGACGCAGGAGTATGGAAAGGTCAATCTGGTTTCCAATCCCAAGTATGCGGCGCCCATACCCTACATGGCGCAGTATAACGAGAGTGTCTTTGACTTTATGAATCGCCTTTCGGCTCTTTATGGGGAGTGGTTCTATTATGACGGGACGAAAGTGTATTTCGGCAAGCCTGACAGGGACAATACGGAGAAGATTGTTTATGACATGGATTTGGAGGAAGTACGTCTGGTTGCCAATCTGGTACCGGGTAAATCCGCAAGATACGATTATGTAGCGCAGGAGAACAAACAGCATAATGCGGATACGCCTGCCAAACCGGATGGCATGAACGACCTTCAGTCTATTGCACACAGCTGCTCTGAGAAGGCATATACCGCAAAAACGACCTCGGCTGCCGACCCCCATGTAACGGACAAGGCGGAACTGGACGAACAGATGAGGATTGTAAAGAATGCGTCTGGTGCCAATCTTCTGAACATCAAAGGCATAGGAAAGACTTGCCGGATAAGGATTGGTGAAATCATCGACGTTTCTTTCCCTGACAGGATGAAACTGCCTCCTTTAGGCAAGTTCCGTATTGTCGGGATTGAGCATGAGGTACGCCGTGACGGACATTACTCCAATAGTTTTGTCGGTGTGCCGGACGGTACGGTACATATTCCTGTTCCCGATGTGAAGCGGCCGTTGGCGTTGCCGGAACTGGCTACGGTGAAGGAAAACAACGACGACAAGGGACAGGGACGTGTGAAGGTGGCTTTCGACTGGCAGAAAAACGGCAAGACAACCAATTGGATCAGGGTGCAGACTCCTAATGCGGGAGTAAGTGGTGCGGTTCCCAAGAATCGCGGATGGGTATTTGTTCCGGAAGTCGGCGATCAGGTTATGGTAAGCTACGAGCATGGCAACCCGGACCGCCCCTATGTTACGGGATCGGTGTTCCATTCCGGTTCAGGTAAAGGAGGGGACAAGGACAACAAGGTCAAGAGCATTATCACACGCAGCGGCAATGCCATCGTTTTCGATGATGAGACGGGAAGCATCGTTATTACCGACCAGACGGGAAAACAGCTGATCATGTTGGATGGCACGGATGCCATTACCGTCATGGCGAAAAAGAGCATTACCCTTACCAACGAGGCGGAATCGGTCATCGTAATGGATGATAAGTCGATAGGCTTGCAGGCCGATACCATTGCTCTCGAAGGCAGGAAAAGTGTAACATTGCTGTCCGGCAACGAATGTATGGTGCTCAGCAGCGAAAAGAGTATAATTAGCAGCAGCGGTACCAATATCAAACAGGAGGCGGCAAAGGATTACGATGTTGCTGCAAAGAACGGAACGGTCAACGGTGTAAATCTGATGATAGAGGGAAAGGGAAACGTAACGGTTTCGGGAGGAATAGTAAAGTTTAACTCATAATTCGGTTGGCCATGGGAGCAGCTGCATCTGTGATACAGGAATATTACAAAGCGGTCGATTACTGGGCGGACATAGTCGGCAACAGGGACTGGAAACTGTCTGTATGGATTGTCGGGCAGAACGATGTGGACTTGGTGGACAGGTTTCTGGAAATAGAACGTTCTCCGGTAGGGCAGTTCGATGACATATTCTTTCGTTTTGATACGCCGTACAGGGGGGATGACGAGGAATACACCGAACAGCTCTGGCAGGAATATGCGGGTTGGTTTTCAGAAAAGGTTGAGGAGAAGTATGATATTCTCAGGGCTCTGAGGCACGACGGGCTGCTGAAGGAAGAATACATTCCTGATGTGTCGGTTGAGCATACGGCGGGCAACTTGTGGAGAGAGATGTTGCGTTTCAAAGCATGTATCTCCAGGTTGGATGATGCCTTTTTCTGTCTGTACTTTCCTCCGGAACAGGAAAGGGGGTATTCCCGGGCAGGATGGTTCGGCAATGTGCTGAAAGAAGGTGTTCCGCAGGGAATCCGGATGACAACCATTGACTTGAAAAAGAATAGGAGTATCCGGCTGGGTGAGTCTCGGGAAGTGGTTTGCATACGCCCGCAGTTCGATATGGCGGCGGCTTTGCATAACCGGATGGCACGGTCGGATAGCGGTAACGACCTGATTGCACCTGAAAATCGGTTCAAGCAGCAGGTTACGGTTGTCATGGATTCTACACAAAAGCAGGATTGGAAATTATTGGACAGGGAAATCCGAAAACTGTTGGATATTGCACAGGAAATAAAGGATACGAATATCCGGATTTCCGCTCTGCTTATCGCATCCGAGGCATGTTATGCTATCAGGGAATATAAGCATAGCATGAAATACAGCGACGAAACCGTCCGGGAGGCGGAAAAGGCGATGCAGGGCGGTGAAACGGCAGGATATAGTTATTGGAAAATGGCTGTTTCCATGAAAGCGGCCATTCTGACAGCTGGGAAAAAACGGGAGGAAGCGGTTGCCTTGTATGACATGATGGCTAAAAAAGCCGTCATGCAGAAGGACCCTTATTATGTCATGGAAGGCTATCGCATGTGTGGTTTCCTGCGCTATGAGGATGGAAAGATGGAACAGGCTTTCGAATATTTTTTGCTTGCCCTGGCAGGAGGCAGCTACCTTTCTGCCGAAATCAGGCGGAGTTCCACGTTCGTTTATGCGGCGTATCTGGCTCTTCATACGGGAAGACTGGTTCGCGCTCCGATTGATGTCGGGATATTGGAACGGCAGCTCTGCGAATGGATTGGGGAGGATTGGAAGGAACTGGTGGACAATCCGGATATGCAGCAGGCGAAGGCCAGAAGAAGGGGAAGTTTTTTCAGTTGAGCGAGATTTAATTAATATATATTTTAAATTTAAAATTGAATAAGTATGGATCTTGGTAATTATGGAATCGGCGGAAACGAAGTGAAGATTGACGCTTCCGAAGGTATTGCGGAAATTCCACAAAATCGAACCTTATTGGTGGAACAGCTGACGAAGGATGAGCCGGTGGCTCCCGAAGTGGTTGCCGGTCTGACCAACATTGACGAAGTCTTTGCACATTTCCGGCCGGAAATAGATATCGAGTTCGCGGATGCGGACGGTGCTCCCGTAGAGGAAAATTTCCGTTTCCACAATGTCGGTGATTTTTCTGTCAGGAAAATGACGGAGCAGAGTTCATTCTTGTCCGGCCTGAATGCGGAAAAGCAGTTTGCGGACAGGATGGAGAAGTCGTTGCGTTCCAACAAGGTGCTGCAACGGGTACTGGAAAATCCGGAGACACGTGGAGCGTTTGTCAATGCGATTTCTGCCATTTTGGACGATTTGAAGAACAATGAGAAGTCTAACCCCACTAATGAATGATAGTTATGAGCGAACAGAATACACAAAGAGAAGCAGCCGTACAGCAGCAACAGGCTGTGGCGCAGTCCAGAAATCTGAACGCTGAATTGCAGATTCTGGCTAAGTTTGGCGGTTTCAATGTCTTGGAATCTTCCGTGGACGGCATACAGAACATGAATCCGGAGCGTAAGGCACGGCGGAACATATTCCTTTCCGACCCCGAACGGGCGGCTGAGCGCAAGGAGCTGGAAAAACGGCTTGAGATGTGGGTCGATATGTTGAAAGGCAACAAATCCATCAGCGAGATGGTGGAACTGTGCCAGAAGAAGTCTGCGGCGGTGTCCGGTCTGCTATCCCAGAACCAGCTGAAAGCGGTGGAAGAGGTCAGGCAGTTGGAGAAGTCCTACCGCACGGTCATGCTCTTCTACAAGAATACGGATTCCGACAAGATCAAGAATATCTCCATTGTGAACGCTTCGATGAGCCAGCTTACCGATTTGGACAACTCCTTCTTTATCGATGCCATTGCAAACGAGCTTCGTGCGAATTATGACCGTTTGGACTTGCGTACCAACTATTCCCTGCTGGTTATCCCGGGATATTTGGGTTCCAACAAGGTTGTTGAAAAATGGGCAAAGATTGCGCATGACAACAAGGTGATGATTTACACGGATTTCGCTGATCTGGAAAAACCGGATGATGTCATTGAAATGTTCTTTGATTCCAATCTTTCGGGAGGCGATGTGTACAAATCCAACGTATGTATGACCTGCAACTATTTGGTAGGACGGGGACGCTATGCGGAACTGGGCGAAACCGAAGACTTGCTGATTCCTCCTTCTGCGGCATTGGCCGGCAGTGTGTACAAGACGGTAATGGCACAGGTTACCGCCGGTAAGAAGTATGGTTCCATGAGCGAGGTGGACGGGGTGGCCTTCAACCTGAAAAAAAGCGAGATTTCCGAAATCGAGAAGATTGGCCTGATTCCGATGGTGAAGGAATACGGCAAGGTGATGGCTTTCTCTGCCAAGACATTGTTCAACGGGGACAACTTGGGATTGCAGACCTATTCCGTAGTCCGTGTGTTCGATTGGGTAACGAAAGTGCTGATGGATTTCCTCAACCGCCGTGCCTTTGAGAACTGGAACAGCAAGGCGGAAAGGGATTTGCGTGGTCAGATCAGCAAGTTTTTGGATAGCATACAGGGTCCCGGACGCTTGATTGAGAAATTCAAGATTCTTCGTTTCGAGCGCGATCCGAAGCAGAAAGACCGTATTTTCCTCGACATTCACCTGACTCCTTATTTCCCGGCAAAGAGTTTTGTCATCAAGTTGGAAGGTACAAAAGGGGATGACGAGAACGACTGGAACAGCGACTATGCACAGGATGCATAGGTAAGTCCTTACAGGGACAGCCGGAGTGTGTCGGTTGGAACGCCCGGTTGTCTCTTTTTCACATTCTAAAAAATTCTCACCATGTCAGATGTGTTCAAGAATATAGCTGACGCCGCCGGTAGCAGCAGCGTCAGACGGGGCTTTGCCGACCTTTTTTCAGCCTCCAAGGCGGCTTTGGACGAGATTCAGGCAGGTCTGGGCGGAATCCTTCCTTCCATGCCGGGTATGCCTGTCGCCAAGTTCGGTGACCTGTCCATCGGGATAGACATGCATCCTACCGTTACCCCTCCCTCTCCCATCATGCCTGTGCCTCATGTAGGCAAGGTGTACGACCTCATGGCAGACCTCATGGCCGGCATGGCGGCTGCCATGCCGCCTGCGGCTGATGGAGTGGCCGGAGTGGCATGCAACATCCTCAAGAGCATGGCTCCGTCGGTCAAGGTGCATAACCAGTGGATTGCGCAGGCAGGTATCGGCATCGTACATCTGCCGGCATTTGTATTGCATCCGGCCCCGTTGGTCAGCGGTATGTCCGAGTCCGAGATGTGGATGGGCAGTTCCACTGTCCTGGCGGACGGTGCGCCTTGTTCCTCCCTCACACATCCGGCACTCTCATGCAACATTGTGGGAATACCGACGATTCCCCGCAAGGGGAAGCCCAAGAAGGTGAGTAAGGCCCTGCTTGCCCCCACTTCCATGCTCTCCACCATCACATCCGTAGGAAATCCCGTGCTTGTGGGAGGACCGCCTACCATTGATGTATTTGCGCTGGCGATGAAGTTCGGGCTGAAAGGCTTGGGCAAGATGTGGAAGAAGATAGGCGACCGCTTCCAGAACCTGATCGACAGGCTGAGGAAAAAAGGCATGAACAGGCTGGCGGACATTCTCCAGCCCATCAAGTGCAAGACTTTCGGCGAGCCGGTGGACGCTGCTACGGGCAGGGTCTATCACACCAATGTGGACTTTGAGCTTCCGGGGCCGATTCCCGTCGTATGGGAACGTACCTACTACAGTGATGCCGCCGTGGACGGTCCGTTGGGATACAACTGGCACCACAGTTACAATCTGGGAATACGGCAGCTGGAGGAAGGGGCGTTCGCATTCCGCCATGCTGACGGACGGGAGTCTTTCCTGCCCGAGCTGAAACTTGGAGAATCCCATTTTGACCGCAAGGAACAATTGTTCTGGACGCTTGACGCTCAGGGTTATCAGCTTACAGACATCCGGGGACTGCAATACCGCTTTGACGGTCCTGAAAACCGTTTCGGCTACCGCATGGTGTCAGGCATTTCCACGAAGGACGGATTCCGGATCCGCTTCGAATACGCTTCGGGGGGAAGGCTGGCAGGAATCATATCCTCACGGGGAGAGTTCCTGAAAGTGGAAACCGACGAGTCGGGACGGGTACTCTGCGTTTCCGTAAATCAGGACGGTGAGGAGGTGAAGCTGGTCCGCTACCGTTACGATGACCGGGGCGACATGGTGGAAACGCTGGATGCGCTGGATGTCAGCAAGCATTTCGTCTATTCCGGCGGACACCTGCTGGTACGGCTCACCAACCAAGGGGGTATGTCCTTCCACTGGGAATATGAAGGTAAGGGGGAGAATGCCCGCTGTGTGCATACATGGGGCGATGGAGGCGTGATGGAATATTTCATCCGTTACGGCAAGGGATATACCCATATCCGTAACGGGGAAAATGCCGAAACCGAATATTATTACGGTAAGGACAAACTCATCTATAAGATAGTGGATGCCAACGGAGGAATTACCCGTCACCAATACAACAGCTTTCAGGAGCTGGAGGTCACGGTCAATCCCGAAGGCTATACCCGTAAGACCGCCTACAACGAGTTCGGCCAGCCGGTCCGGATTACGGACGAGAACGGGGAGGACACCTTCCTGGACTACGACGGCAATCGCAACCTCGTCTCGCTCTACACTCCGGGTGGAAAAAGGCTTTCATGGGACTATGACGGACAGGATCGGGTCGTCAGCCGGACCACACCGGGCGGAGAAACTGTGAAATATACCTACGAGGGAGGCGTATTGCGTACCATAACGGACGGACAGGGCCGGGTTTACACGCTCACGTTCAACGACAGGTACGACCTGGAGCTGCTGCAGTTTCCCAACGGGCTGTTCCGCCGGTGGGAGTACGACGGCAGGGGAAGGCTTGTGCAGGCGGTGGATGTGAAAGGCAACGTTACCCGTTATGCCTACGACCGGGCGGACAACCTGATACGGCTGGAAGAGCCGGACGGCAACGTGCACCGGTTTGAGTACGATGCCATGGGGAACATGGTACATGCCAGCGACAACATCCGCGAGGTCAGGTTCACCTATGGGGCGCTGGGGGTGTTGAAAAGCCGCGAGCAGGACAGACACTGGATTACATTCGGCTACAACAGCGAGTTGCAGCTCCGGCGCATCGGCAATGAGGCGGGCGACAACTATTTCTTCGAGCTGGACGGGCTGGGACAGGTCGTTACGGAAACCGGCTTCGACGGCCTGCGGCGTGAATACGAGCGCGATGGTGCGGGACGTGTCACCCGTGTGAACCGTCCCGGAGGAAAATGGACGGAATACCAGTATGATGGACTGGACAATATCCTGAAGGAGGAACAGTATGACGGGGAGGTCTCCCTCTACACGTATGACAAGGACGGCATGCTTGTCAAGGCGAAGAACAGCGAGAATCTGCTGGAGTTCACCCGTGACAGGAAGACGGGACTGATTATAGAGGAGAAACAGGGAGAACACACCGTCAGCCGTACCTATGACAGCGAAGGCAACTGCACCCGCATCACCAGCAGTCTGGGAGCGGACATCCGTCATACCTATGACCGGGAAGGCAACCTGCAGACCATGCAGGCGGGCGAAGGCTGGCAGGCATCGTGGGTGCGTGACAATACGGGGCTGGAGGTGCAGCGCACCTTCTCCGGTGGCGTAACCGTCAGCACCGAGCGCGACGGTTTCGGGCGCGAGGTGCGCAAGTCGGTCCGGTCGGGAGGCATCGAGCGTGGAGCATACCGCTATGAGTGGGGCATTGCCAACCGCCTGCTTTCCAAGGAGAACGAGCTGACCGGAACGGTCATGCGCTACGACTACGACCGTTTCGACTTCCTCATCCGGCAGGAAACCACCCAAGGCTCGGAAACGGACGTGATTTACCGCGTGCCGGACTTCGTGGGTAACCTCTTCGGGACTCCGGACAGAAAGGACCGCAAATACGGTGCCGGTGGAAAACTTTTGGAGGACCCGGATTGTTTCTATCACTACGACGATGAGGGAAACCTCATTTTCCGCGAGTTCAAGCAGTTGCAGGAAACGGGTGTAAGGTACGACCGGAAGCGCATGGAGAAGGAACGCGGCATCCGTTGTCTGGCAACGGGTACGGGATGGCTCTACGAATGGGCGTCCAACGGAATGCTGAAGAAGGTTATACGTCCGGACGGAAGACCGGTGGAGTTCCGGTATGATGCGTTGGGGCGCCGCACTGTCAAGCGGTATTTCGGAAAGACCACACGCTGGGTGTGGAACGGAAACGTACCTTTACACGAATGGAGCTATAAAGCCATTGGCTTACAATCGGACGAAGAGGAAAACATCCCTCCAAAAGAACCGGTAGAAGATATTACTACCTGGGTGTTCGAAGCAGGTACATTTGTACCTACGGCAAAGATACAGGATGGCAAGCAATATTCCATTGTGTCCGATTATTTGGGTACACCTATACAGATGTATGATGAAAAAGGATACAAAACATGGGAATGTACTTTAGATATATATGGGAAAGTCGTAAATTTTGAAGGATTTTTTTTAAATGATTGCCCTTTCAGGTTTCAAGGACAATATGAGGATAAGGAAACAGGACTGTATTATAATAGATTCAGATACTATTCACCTGAAACTGGTAGTTACTTTTCACAAGATCCCATAAGACTATATAGTTCTAATCCGACATTTTATGGATATATATATGATACCAATATTGGTGTTGATATTTTCGGATTTACAGGAACTTATATGTTTACAGATGGCAAGAAGTGGTATATAGGGAAAGGACCCAAAAGTAGAATGTACCAGTCTATGGATATTAGAGTTGGTGGATACACAAATGTCACAAAAGGACTACATATTGATTATGGTAATAATAATACAGGTCTCATGGTTGAAGCAGCACTTATGAGGCGAAATCAAGCTGTCACAAGCATAGATTTTCTAAACCAAATCAATTCCCCAGGAGAAAAGATGTTAACAGATGCATATCAGAAAAACAGAGCATTATACGATGATATAATGAAAAAAGCAGATGATTTTGAAGCTGAATTTAAACAATTAAAAGGAATAAAATGTCATTAGATAAAAATATACGAGAAAATATTGATGGAAAATATCTAACAATATATGCAGATGATTTTCTAGAAGGTATAGAATTTGCTAGACAAATAAAAATATCTCAAATTCAGTTTGTCAATATGTCCAATGATATATTGATTGACTTTATTAACATAGAAAAACTTTCCGAGTATTTGCAAGTAATATCATTTGTTGGCATTTGGGAAAATATCTCAAATTTAAATTCAATCTATTCTCTAAAAAATATAAAGAAAATATATATCCAACAAAAACAAAAATTTACAATAGATATCTCTAAATTTCCTAATATCATTCATTTGGGATGTGAATATTGGAGGGGAATTTTATTCGAGAATGCCCTTTCTTTGACAAGTCTTGTTTTGGTAAAATTTACTAACAACAATCTACAACAATTAAAAAAACTAAAGAAGTTAAATGCACTACATATATATTGTTCAAAAATTAAAGAATTAAAAGGGATTGAATATCTACCAATTGAAATATTATATCTTGCAAGAAACAAATATCTAGAAGATATTTTAACTATTGAACAACTACCACAACTAATTAAATTGACAATTGAAAAATGTAGCAATGCGTCAATAGATGCAATTCACTCTAACATCCTAAATAGGATAGATATACAAATAATAAAATGAAAGTTAGAATTTATGAGAAAATAACTCTGTATAATTGAATTCTGCGAATCAAGACGTTGGTACCCATTCCGGTGGATTTATAATCCCATTATGATACAGAATTCTAACACTATCAATAGGAGATGTAAGCCTAATAGGGAGTGATCTATGTTCAGTAAAAGTTTTCAAACGATAAGGTTTGGAAAACAATCTTTTAAAAAACGCCACTCCTATTTCCGTTTTGGGTGCAAAAAGGATATGTTTTCAAAACAGACAGACCGATTCATTCCTATTCTGTACAAAATAAACATGGGACACGAAATAGATGCGAACTTTATATTAGTTCCTATGTTTGTAATTGCAAAATAGTTTGCTAATAAAATAGCATAAGCCGTGAGTATTATTATATTTGATTTAAAAATCAACAAATATCCAATATTTAAAACTTATGCTAGTACAAAGAAACGAATTAAATTTCTCCATCCCTGCGGATTTATAATCTGCCGGTTATGAGTATTAGGATTGGTAATTCTTAAATTTCCTCTGAAAGTATATGGAGGTAAGCAAGATACCAATCTTTATAAATTTGCGATTGTTTAAAGGACTTAAAATAGAAAAGGTATAATCAAGCTGTACAAGAACTCTTATCTAAAACATAGCATAATGCAGATAAACAGGATATGAGTTTTTGGACAGCTTTCTATTTCTACTAAAAATACACCAAGACTGTACAAAGCATTACCCCACATCACTCAACTCATGATCCAAATCAAACCTCAACACATAAAAAACGCCATTATCCACATAGCCGAAACACCTGTTCCGCTGAGTGATTCTGAATTTCTTAATGCCTTTCTTCCATAGGTCATCTGAAAAATAGCGCTTGCTTTTCTTCTTCTTGTTATACGGTTTATAATCCAACCCATTATCTGTAGCAATGGCATTCCAGTCCAATTCCTCAAATTTACGGAATGAATCAATAAATTCGTTTTGATTCTCGCCGTCAATAAGGGAAAAACCAAGCGTGTCATCAATAAGACTGAAATCAAGCTTGCCTCCACTGAAACGAATGGTAATATACTTTTCGAGAGATAGTTCACCCCTTTCAAACAAGATAGAGTACAATTGCTTCTCTTTCCAGATATTACCAACCTCGATTGGTTCTTCATCTTTGGTTACGGCAACCGGATGCTTCTCATACCTGGATCTAATAAATGATAGAAGACAAACCGAGCGGGCTGCTGCTTCGGCAACTGAACTGCCGGATACATCGGTTTCACCTACTGAATATTGGGCATTGGAATCCTGTTGGGGAGCTTCATCCCAAAACGGATTACAGATGGCACGTGCCAATGTACTTTTATACAGCCTGGCTTCATCGATGATACGGGTTTCCGGTGCTGTCAGCAAATCGTGTAAAGTCTTGTCGGGAGTGGCTTGCGCAGCAAAAAAACTTCCTTGTTTGAACAGATATCCCACTCCATGTGAAAGGGCATCCTGCAATGCCTTGTGAAACGGAGGCATTCCGTTTTTCCAGAAATCCCGGCTGTCCAAAAACTGTCCGTTCAATGACAATTCATTGATAATGATACCGTCCATAGAGTCTTATAGCTTTAAAATGGCATCCAAATCAATATCAAACTGCTCAAACATGCCGGGAATATAGGATTGGATTCCTCCCTGTGGGGTAAATTCCACAAGTTCGGCATGGGTCAATCCATTCCCGTCTTGTCTGAAGTTGTACACGGCAACGTCAGACAAGGCCAACTTTTCCTGACTGATCAGGCGCCGGATACCGTTAAACAGGTGGTCGCTATGGCTCTCTATGATGATTTGCACACCGGCTTTCGCTATCTTTGCCATGAAATCAATCAGGTCGGCTTGTGCCTTGGGGTGCAGATGGATTTCTGGATTCTCCGTAATCACCATGCCGCCTTTCGGGGTCGCGAAACAAGCTATGATGACTTCCGTCATAAAGCTTACTCCGGTACCGACATGGTAAGGGAGAAGCTGTTTGCCGCTGCGCGTTTCATATTTTACGTAATGATTGCTTCCTACTGTTTCCACTACCAGCCGGTAACCGGTCAGCCTGTCCAGTTGATAATTCACCTGACCTTCCAGGGTTTGAGTGCCGGGAGCCAAGATCAATGCGGCATCCAGCGTATCCAGACGGTGCTTGGCGTAATAGTCTATCACAAATTCCCCGTTACGCCCCAGCTTGTTTTCCGAATCGGGATTAACGGGATGCATATATGCCCCACCGGGGCGTGTGGCAGGCAGGTACAGCAGGTTCTCGCTTCCGAGAACTCCCAGCAGGTTCGGAGATGCGTCAGCCGATTGTTCCACAAAAGTGGTTTGGAATGAGTCATCGCCCGGAGTAAAACAAAGCCGGGTCGGATCTTCTCCATGATACGAAATACAGATTTCGTATGACTTGGCATTGGTCACAAAGTTCCTTACATCATTGAAATTCGACGCTTCTGTTCTCCGGTTCTTCAGACCGTGTTTGCCTTTTTGCTCCGTCACGTTATCCGAAGCAATCAGCAAGGCTTGCAGTGCGGTAGATTTTCCCGATGAATTCGGACCTGCGAACAGGTTCAGAGGTTTTAATTCCAACGAACATTCCACCAGGCATTTATAATTGTTGACAGTCAGATTGTTTAGCATAAATTCAGTTCATGAATAAGTCGGTTGATAATTTCATAACGCTTATAGGTCTGCTTTCCGCTATCCACGGAGCGTGTGAGAGAATCCAGATAGGCATCATTGCACATTAATTGCATATAAGTATCCTGAACCTGACGATGGAATTGTTCCCCTTCTCCGTTCAATCTTGACAGAAGATAACTGAAACTCTCAAAGAAAGCCATGTTTATCGGCCGTTTCTTGCCCGGTAACGAAGGCAGCCTGAAGCCGCCTGACGGAAGCAGTTGTATAGCAAGCTCCATGGCACGTGTAAACCGGCTATCCAGTTCTTTAAACAAACCGTTTTCCGGCTCCAGCTGATTGAGAAAACGCATCGTTTTCCCCAAAAAATCCTCTACATTGCTTCGGTAATCCAGAGGCTCATGGGTGTCCGGGTCTATGGTGATATGCTGCTGCCACAAATAAAAAGCCGTAAAACGGAGTACCAGATACCTGTCTTTCATATGGTTGTCTGGAATGGAACCTTCTGTAGCTTCAACGAATACCTCTTTCTTGGCCAGCCGGTTGATCAGTTTCGTGGCATTGCCCTGATAGAGCGCATTGCGCATCTCTTGATTGTTAAGCCGCGTCCCGCCACGGTTCACCCGGTCAAACAAGTCAAAGGTAACCCGGTCACTGGTAGGTGCCTTAATCACATGCAAGGTAAGCGAACAGTCCTCTATTTTATTCTGCTCCAACGGAGTCAAATCTGCGAATCGGGAACCGTTCTTGTCCTTTAGGATAGTGAGTTTGTCCAAGGCAAATTCATTGTTGATAAAACTGAACAAGGTGCTCAGACGCTGCTTGCCGTCTACAATAAGATACACTCCCTTCTCATCTTCCTTCACATAAATCAGAGGTAGAGGAATGCCCATCAGTATGGATTCTATCAGCTCGCTTTTCTGTTTGGTCTTCCATACCAGTCCCCGTTGAAAATCAGGGGTCAGATTCAGCATCGGAGGAGTTTTTTCCCATTTCCGCTTCAGTTGGAACACGGAAGCCGATTCGCGGGCTATATTTAGCACTGCGTCCGGATATACGGTATTCGGCTCGTATGTCTGCTGGTTGGAAGCCGTCCGTATGGTATATTCTCCTTCAAAGTCCATTTACTCTCCTTTTTTCTTCAACAGATGCAAATATACGACGTTTTTTTGATACATGACTTGAAATCAATTGCCTTTTATGGATTGTCTTATGATTTTTGATAGAAAATAGTAGGAGAATGTTTTTCTTTTTTGATTTTAAATGATACATTTGCAAAAAGCAGACCGACCAATCGGTTTAAAAACAAGAATCAAAAAGTTTCATTATGCCGGATGTGTTCAAGAATATAGCTGACGCCGCCGGTAGCAGCAGCGTCAGACGGGGCTTTGCCGACCTTTTTTCAGCCTCCAAGGCGGCTTTGGACGAGATTCAGGCGGGTCTGGGCGGAATCCTTCCTTCCATGCCGGGTATGCCTGTCGCCAAGTTCGGCGACCTGTCCATCGGGATAGACATGCATCCTACCGTTACCCCTCCCTCTCCCATCATGCCTGTGCCTCATGTAGGCAAGGTGTACGACCTCATGGCAGACCTCATGGCCGGCATGGCGGCTGCCATGCCGCCTGCGGCTGATGGAGTGGTCGGAGTGGCGTGCAACATCCTCAAGAGCATGACTCCGTCGGTCAAGGTGCATAACCAGTGGATTGCGCAGGCAGGTATCGGCATCGTGCATCTGCCGGCATTTGTATTGCATCCGGCCCCGTTGGTCAGCGGTATGTCCGAGTCCGAGATGTGGATGGGCAGTTCCACTGTCCTGGCGGACGGTGCGCCCTGTTCCTCCCTCACACATCCGGCACTCTCATGCAACATTGTGGGAATACCGACGATTCCCCGCAAAGGGAAGCCCAGGAAGGTGAGCAAGGCCCTGCTTGCCCCCACTTCCATGCTCTCCACCATCACATCCGTAGGAAATCCCGTGATTGTGGGAGGACCGCCTACCATTGATGTGTTTGCGCTGGCGATGAAACTGGGGCTGAAAGGATTGTCAAAGCTCGGAAAAAAAATATCCCATCTGCTGCATGGATTGATAGACAAGGCGGGATTGAATCCCCGGCTTGCCAGGATTCTCAAGAAAACAGCTTGCATCATATTCGGTGAGCCGGTGGACGCTGCTACGGGCAGGGTCTATCACACCAATGTGGACTTCGAGCTTCCGGGTCCGATTCCCGTCGTATGGGAACGTACCTATTACAGTGATGCCGCCGTGGACGGTCCGTTGGGATACAACTGGCACCACAGTTACAATCTGGGAATACGGCAGCTGGAGGAAGGGGCGTTCGCATTCCGCCATGCTGACGGACGGGAGTCCTTCCTGCCCGCGCTGAAACTTGGAGAATCCCATTTTGACCGCAAGGAGCAGCTGGCATGGACACTCGACAGTCGGGGCTACCTGCTTACGGACATCCGGGGGTTGCAATACCGCTTTGACGGTCCTGAAAACCGTTTCGGCTACCGCATGGTGTCAGGCATTTCCACGAAGGACGGATTCCGGATCCGCTTCGAATACACTTCGGGGGGAAGGCTGGCAGGTATCATATCCTCACGGGGAGAGTTCCTGAAGGTGGAGACCGACGGATTGGGGCGGGTGCTTTGCGTTTCCGTGAATCAGGATGGCGAGGAGGTGAAGCTGGTCCGCTACCGTTACGATGACCGGGGCGACATGGTGGAAACGCTGGATGCGCTGGATGTCAGCAAGCATTTCGTCTATTCCGGCGGACACCTGCTGGTACGGCTCACCAACCAAGGGGGTATGTCCTTCCACTGGGAATATGAAGGTAAGGGGGAGAATGCCCGCTGTGTGCATACATGGGGCGATGGAGGCGTGATGGAATATTTCATCCGTTACGGCAAGGGATATACCCATATCCGTAACGGGGAAAATGCCGAAACCGAATATTATTACGGTAAGGACAAACTCATCTATAAGATAGTGGATGCCAACGGAGGAATTACCCGTCACCAATACAACAGCTTTCAGGAGCTGGAGGTCACGGTCAATCCCGAAGGCTATACCCGTAAGACCGCCTACAACGAGTTCGGCCAGCCGGTCCGGATTACGGACGAGAACGGGGAGGACACCTTCCTGGACTACGACGGCAATCGCAACCTCGTCTCGCTCTACACTCCGGGTGGAAAAAGGCTTTCATGGGACTATGACGGACAGGATCGGGTCGTCAGCCGGACCACACCGGGCGGAGAAACTGTGAAATATACCTACGAGGGAGGCGTATTGCGTACCATAACGGACGGACAGGGCCGGGTTTACACGCTCACGTTCAACGACAGGTACGACCTGGAGCTGCTGCAGTTTCCCAACGGGCTGTTCCGCCGGTGGGAGTACGACGGCAGGGGAAGGCTTGTGCAGGCGGTGGATGTGAAAGGCAACGTTACCCGTTATGCCTACGACCGGGCGGACAACCTGATACGGCTGGAAGAGCCGGACGGCAACGTGCACCGGTTTGAGTACGATGCCATGGGGAACATGGTACATGCCAGCGACAACATCCGCGAGGTCAGGTTCACCTATGGGGCGCTGGGGGTGTTGAAAAGCCGCGAGCAGGACAGACACTGGATTACATTCGGCTACAACAGCGAGTTGCAGCTCCGGCGCATCGGCAATGAGGCGGGCGACAACTATTTCTTCGAGCTGGACGGGCTGGGACAGGTCGTTACGGAAACCGGCTTCGACGGCCTGCGGCGTGAATACGAGCGCGATGGTGCGGGACGTGTCACCCGTGTGAACCGTCCCGGAGGAAAATGGACGGAATACCAGTATGATGGACTGGACAATATCCTGAAGGAGGAACAGTATGACGGGGAGGTCTCCCTCTACACGTATGACAAGGACGGCATGCTTGTCAAGGCGAAGAACAGCGAGAATCTGCTGGAGTTCACCCGTGACAGGAAGACGGGACTGATTATAGAGGAGAAACAGGGAGAACACACCGTCAGCCGTACCTATGACAGCGAAGGCAACTGCACCCGCATCACCAGCAGTCTGGGAGCGGACATCCGTCATACCTATGACCGGGAAGGCAACCTGCAGACCATGCAGGCGGGCGAAGGCTGGCAGGCATCGTGGGTGCGTGACAATACGGGGCTGGAGGTGCAGCGCACCTTCTCCGGTGGCGTAACCGTCAGCACCGAGCGCGACGGTTTCGGGCGCGAGGTGCGCAAGTCGGTTCGGTCGGGAGGCATCGAGCGTGGAGCATACCGCTATGAGTGGGGCATTGCCAACCGCCTGCTTTCCAAGGAGAACGAGCTGACCGGAACGGTCATGCGCTACGACTACGACCGTTTCGACTTCCTCATCCGGCAGGAAACCACCCAAGGCTCGGAAACGGACGTGATTTACCGCGTGCCGGACTTCGTGGGTAACCTCTTCGGGACTCCGGACAGAAAGGACCGCAAATACGGTGCCGGTGGAAAACTTTTGGAGGACCCGGATTGTTTCTATCACTACGACGATGAGGGAAACCTCATTTTCCGCGAGTTCAAGCAGTTGCAGGAAACGGGTGTAAGGTACGACCGGAAGCGCATGGAGAAGGAACGCGGCATCCGTTGTCTGGCAACGGGTACGGGATGGCTCTACGAATGGGCGTCCAACGGAATGCTGAAGAAGGTTATACGTCCGGACGGAAGACCGGTGGAGTTCCGGTATGATGCGTTGGGGCGCCGCACTGTCAAGCGGTATTTCGGAAAGACCACACGCTGGGTGTGGAACGGAAACGTACCTTTACATGAGTGGAGCTATAAAGCTATTGGCTTACAATCAGACGAAAAGGGAAACACCCTTCCAAAAGAACCGGTAGAAGATATTACTACCTGGGTGTTCGAGGCAGGTACGTTTGTACCTACGGCAAAGATACAGGAGAGCAAGCAGTATTCCATTGTGTCCGACTACTTGGGTACACCCATCCAGATGTACGACGGACAGGGCAACAAAACTTGGGACTGCACGCTGGATATTTACGGAAAAGTGCTTGCCGTTGATAAGGGAACGGAGTTTGATTGTCCGTTCAGGTTTCAGGGGCAGTATAAGGATAGTGAAACCGGATTGTACTATAACAGATTACGTTTTTATGATTCCAATATTGGGAACTATTTAAATCAAGATCCTACTGGTTTAATTGGAGGAAACCCAACTCTGTATGGATATGTAAAAAATATCAATGCACAAATAGACTTGTATGGATTATGTGTATATGAACTAGTAGCAACAAGTGATGGCTGGTATCCTGTATATGAAAAAGGAAAATTGAATCCAACATCATATGTACGATTAAATCAAGGTGATGTCTACAAAATAGGTGAATCTCAAAATCCCCAAAGTAGGTATTCTCAAGTAAGATTGGATGAAGCTAGGATAAATAAATCAACTGCCACTTCAGTAGCCATAGACACTAATGGAAAACCTAAATTAGATATAAATGGAAATATTATGACAGCTGGTTTGGAAATGGACATTGATCAAAATACAATTGGAAATACCAAACAAGCCGATCGTTCAATCGAAACTCAAAGAATAAAGACTTATGAACAAAATAATCATCATCTGCCTGCTGGTAATAAAACGCATCATTAATCATTAAAAATAATTATTATGGGACTATTTTTACGAATTACGTATCAATCACAAGGAGGAAGAACAGTCGAAAAAGCATTTATAAATCGTAAGGTTTTAGGCTATATTATAGATGGTTTAAACGATGGAGATTGGCAAGATTCAATTTCAATTAAACTAACGACTCATGATCCCCAATATAGTCATATTGCAATTGGCGCAATTCTTAGATTTTTCCTTTCAGAAAATATAGAAGGTGGCAATTTAAAATCATTTTATAGATACCTAAAAAAAGATGATAAACTTATAATAGATCAAATGCTTACAATAGATAAATATGATGATTTATCTGAAGATGAGACGAGAAAAGAGCTTTGTGATGATATATTTCTTTATTTTAAAGAAGTTATTTTAAAATATAAAGATCGCTTTCTTGATTTTGATGCCGTTACTTTTATTCCATTGCTTGAAGAAAGGTTTGAGGATATAAAAAACGGTAAACTAGTAAGTAAAAGGAAATATGATTCGTATTAATATACCACAGTTTTATCTATTCCTTTTCCCAAAAAATCAATGTATAAATTTCTTAGAAAAATGGGAAGGTATATGTTCAAAGCAAATGAACAGAATGTTTTTAAAATTGAGCATACTTTTGAATGGATAGACTTGATAGATTTAAAAATACGAACAGCAACAAATTATAACCGTATTGCTAAAAAAAATCAAGGGGAAGCTTTATCTTGTACCATCGATAAAGAAGGACGCATAAAGTTTCCTACAGTACCATAGCAACTATTGAACATTTTTTATATTATGGACATTTTTTCTAAAGAAATTATTATACCTATAACGGCAGCCATACTGGGCATTGCCGTTCCCTTGTTAATTGGAGTTATTCAGCGGATAGACGATAAGTATGAATCTACCCGCCTGATACAACTCTTTATGAACGAAAGAAGCACAAAGCATTTTCTTGGCTTGCTCGCTATTACCATATTTTTACTGTTCTATCAATTGGTCGCTCCACCTAACTATTTTGATTTCGGAGTTCTTACAAAGTACATAGATTATTCTGCCATTATTCTCGCGACAATATTCTGTGTACTGCTGACATTCAGTATATTTATGATTTTCAGGCTTATCTATATTTATAATGTGCCTGAAAAACTGCAAAAGCATCTAATCAAGAGGAACGATATTCCACGAAATACCAGAAAGGCATGGTTCGAACTTTTTATTGCCATGCTCAAACAGAACAACGTGGATGTATTGCGCGATTGTTTTCAAGAATTGTATAATTGGACCATGTCTTTACGTGAAGGAAGACAATGGACGGTAATGGAATATCCGCCGGAGTTATACGAAGGCATTATCTCTATCAATGAACAGCTGTGTATGCAACAAAAGGAGGCGGTTTCCATCAAAAACGGCAATGACATAGTCAACGTAATGCTGGATGGAGTCCAGTTCACCATAATGCATCAGAATACCTACCGTACAATCTGGACTTGTTTGAACCAGCAATTGTTTTACAAACGCAGTGAATGGATTATCAAATATTGGAATGCAGCCAATTCTCTTCTGCTTCTTCACCTTGCAGATTTCCAACTTAATGAGCGCATATATGTCTCCTATACCCCATCTGGACAAGCTATTGCCGATAGTAAAATGGTTGAGCTAAGGCAAAAAGAGCGGAAAGAATTTAAGGAGTTCCATATCGCATTGGGGGGACTTTTGCTGTTTAGAAAGGAGCACGAACTTTTAAATCAAATATTGTATTACACTAATAGCCAACCACCTCATTATGTTCTGATTCCAGGATCGCTGGCTGTAATTATTTCACTGTATATGGACTTGCTCTCATTCAGTCCCGATTCAATGTACAAATACGAGCAAAAATATCCATTTTTTGGCCTTCAGGCTGGCGTACGCAACAATAGCATCATCAATGGCTGGATACAGAAATACTTGTATATCCTAATGTTACGTCTGGCAACACTTAACCGCACCTATGTTTACGAGGATTTTTATTCACTGCCGGCTCTTCCTGAATCCTTGTCCGAAAAGAACGAATGGCTGGAAAATGTTCCGATTATCCTGAAACAGATTGAGCAGAATTCCATTCCATTGGAAGACATCACAACAATACTGCCATTGGATCAGTCGCGCATATACAGGGCTAAACATAAGCTGAAGAATGCACTGGAGTCCCTTTCCAATTCGCTTACTTCAGCAATACAACATCAAAAAGTTACTCAACAGCTGTCTGAAGATGAAATTCAGGATTTTTACCAAATAGCATCAGATAGTATTGGCAGAGAAATGAAGTGGATTACAGAAGTATCTGTCATAACTAATGATGAGCACAAAAACTGTAACAAGTTCGATTGTGTCGGAAGAATACGTCAGCTGATGCCGGCAGAGGCATTCTGTACGGATAAAACAATAGGATATGTCAATTTTAAGGAGTCTTTCAGTGCTGCTACACTATACTCTTTCAAAAACTGCTGGCTCCGAAGCTTCCAGTATCAGCCTAAAAGTGAATATAGGGTTTTTCCGGAGAATCTTGACAAGGCCTTCCAGACTTTAAGATTGACCGACAAACAGATAATCATCGGATTTCACTTCAACTGGTACAATGCTTATCCTCAGAATTTACGGAAGGAAAACGAGTATAAGTTCAAATCCCCTGACAACAGATTGTTGTATAGTCTGCCTGGAGATCATACAGTCGAATTTACAAATACTGTGATTATTCTCAACAAGTCAGACCTGCCCAAACTGAAATTACTTGATCCGCCTTCCACACTAAAGGACAAGTTTCATTTGAAATGTATCAATGAACAATACAAGTTATATGCCTCTGTAATCAAATTATCCGAAAACGAACCTCTTCTAAATGAATATATCAGTTCGGGAGCATACTTGGAAAAAGAATTGAAACAGATGGCATTGGTTTGTACAGAGCTGGACGCACAGATACTATGGAAGCAGAATATACCTGTTGTCATGATTAAGGTGCTCGACCGCTTTATTGACAGCGGCAATGAAAATCTTTCCGAAATCCGTCCGTTCAATGCCGACTGATACACATTCAGATATCAGATTGACACTTCTGACTATTAGAAAACCATCATAAAACATACAGGTTAAAAATTGGAAAAACAAAGAATTGGGAAGACCTCTATGTTCACAGCAAATGAAACACAACATTCATTAGGTCGTTTCATTTAGAAACACTATCTTTGTAACAGGTCTATACAATAAATATATGAGTAGAATCAAGATTAAAAACTTCGGTCCGTTGAAAGAAACAGCATCTGTAACGGACGGATGGATAGATATAAAGAAAGTAACCGTTTTTACGGGTAACCAGGGTAGCGGTAAAAGTACGGTTGCCAAACTGATTTCCACCTTTACATGGATGGAGAAGGTCTTGACACGGGGTGATTTCAAGGAGAAAGAATTTACCGCCGCCAAGTTCAAGAACAAGTATTGCGGTTACCATCGTATTTCCAATTATTTCATAAAGGAACAGACTGAGATTTTCTACGAAGGGGATTCCTACAAGTTTACCTACACGAAGCAAGGCGAACTTGTCATAGAAAAGAATGAGAATGCATTGGACAGCTATGCCCTTCCTCAAATCATGTACGTTCCTGCCGAACGGAATTTCATCAGCATGGTCAACAAACCGGATCTGATTAAGGATTTGCCGGATGCCTTGCTAGGTTTTCTTACGGAATATGACAAAGCCAAACAACGCATTAAGAGTAGTCTGGAACTGCCTATCAATCATGCTCAACTGGAATATAACAAACAAAATGACATTGTTTATGTCAAAGGTGAGGACTATAAGGTGAAGTTAATGGAAGCGTCCAGCGGATTCCAATCCATCGTACCGCTTTATTTGGTTTCTTTACATTTGTCCGAATCTGTAAAAAGTCAGGCGAATAGTGCCCAAAAGATGAGCAGCGATGAAGCGAAACGCTTCGAAGCGGAAGTTGCGAATATATGGAACATACCGAACCTTACGGACGAGCAACGGAGGATTGCCCTTTCAGCCGTTTCTGCCAGATTCAACAAATCGGCATTTGTCAACATTGTAGAAGAACCGGAACAAAACCTTTATCCGGAATCGCAATGGATGATAATGAAACAGTTGCTGGCTTTTAACAATGCTTTGGAAACAAACCGTTTGGTAGTTACAACACATAGCCCATACCTTATTAATAGCCTGACCGTCGCTGTCAAAGCCGGTATGCTGTTGGCTGTAGGTAATCTTTCCTGTGAGGTACAAGAAAGGATAAATGCTATTTATCCCATAGAAGCTGCCATACACCCTGACGAAATCGCTATTTACGAGTTCAACGAGATAGAAGGGACGGTAACTGTACTGGACACATATCATGGGCTTCCTTCCGATGAGAACTTCCTCAACAGGATGCTAGAGAGAACAAACGAAGATTTTGCCGATTTATTGGAAATACAGCAGGAATTATGATTGACTTCTTCCCGACACGACATATATCATCATCAAACAGACGCAAATTCGGTATATGTGACCGGCCGGCTCCTGCTGCTGAAAAAGCATATATTGCAGAAAGACAGGGTCAGGATTGGATTGCGGCGGTGGACAATTATCCTCAGATAAAGGTGAATTTCGTACCGGTTGATCATTGCATTGAACTGCGCAGGGCGGACGGGAGTATGGACAACCGCTGCGACGGCTGCCTGTTTTATAGAGATACGATCATATTTGTAGAGTTGAAGCAAAGAAAAGGCAAGGGTAATCAATGGATAAAAGACGGCGAACAGCAGTTGCGTTCTACCATTGGTTATTTTGAACAACAGGAAGAGGCACGGAATTTTCCCATAAAAAAAGCCTACATAGCCAATAGCGAAAAACCTTTGTTCAGAACCGGTCAGGCAGTACGTATGGAACGCTTTTTCTTGGAAACAAACTATATACTGAGAATCGAGAACAGAATAAATATTGAATAATTGGTTGACCCTGCAGTGATTTTCGGCGAAAAACGGAACTCCGGTACGAAACTTGATGCCTACATTTGCACCGTTAACAAAATGTTTCACTTAAAACCTGTTGATTTATGGACTATATCCAAAAGATTAAGTTGCTGAACGAGTTGATGCTCAATGCAACACCGCAAAATGTAGATTTCACGCCGCAAAACGGCAATTATTGTGTGGCACTGATAGCTACGCGGCCTGTTCACACTTGGGGATACCAAAAGCGTAACTTCAAGATTAAGGGACGCTTGGAAGAAGGCAAGACGGTCTCTGCCGATTTGATAGCGGAAAATGAAATGCTTTTTGGCGTGGAAGATCTGCCTTACGTGGCTCACGAGGGTGACCGTACCCCTATCTTCAAGATAATTCGTGCTTCCATTTTCTGTGCGTATGCGGGGTTGCAGCTTACAGACCTGCATCTGGGGATGCGGAAGATTGCCTGGTCAGATTATCCTTTCAAGAGACCGGATAAGGAAGAACAGGCAAAAGCAGAAGTCGGATTTATGAAACGTCTGGCATCGGTAATGACTGTTCCGGATCATTGTGTGGTAGGACGTTCCGTGGTAACCCATCTCACTTCCACCCGTTTGCGGGATGTTATGCTGTACAACAAGGAGTACGAACCGTCCTTATATGGAAAGATAAAGGATTCAATAGAATCCTTATCTCCCTTTATTCCGGCAAAGGACCATGCCGATAATGTGGTTCCCGATGTATTTGTTTCGCAACAGGATTGGGAAAATCCTCGTGACACTTATGAACATCAGGTTATCATACTCAATGCCAAAAGCAAAAAGAAAGAACAGTTCTGGTGGGATTACCTGAAACTCAATATTTTCCTGAGCGATTTGGAGTATTATTTCGGCTACTATATTTTGATGAACCGTTGGCAGATTCCGATGATTCAGAGGTGGATTGCCGAGTATCGCGAAAAAGGTTTCTTCGAGTCCCAGCGTGCGAAGGATTATCTTCTGTTCTATTTGAAAGCCGGAGAAAAGACACCGGTTCGTGTTTTAAACTCACAGGGGGTGCAGGTTAAGATGAAGATACCTTCAAGATAAGCCGGTAACATAATGTTTCTCATAGGGAAAAGCGGATTATGTATATTTCATAGGCATTTCTTTGCCGATAGAATGCATAATTGGCTTTTCCCTTTGTTTTTGTTGGGGATATTTATACTTTTGCATTCAAAAAAATACCGTCTGGTCGGTATTTTTTTGAATGAATATAGAAGAGTTATCAGAATATGGAATGAAAACACAGGGGAACATCTCTGTTTGAAATTCCACTTTCTGTTTGGGTTCCCCTATGTTAAACAAACCGACTAATCGGCTTATTTGAAAACAAATATAGTGAAAAAATAATATATCGCACAAAAAAATAAAATGGTATTGCAGATCGGTGTGTCGTAAATTCATAAAAGGCTTTGATTCATATGAAAAAGGCATATTTAATAATACTAAAACAAAATGCTTATTCTCTTAAAAAGAACTACTTTTGTATGATGCAAAAAAAAGAATGTCATGAAAGGAACAAAAGGTTCAGAAACAAAAGCTTTAATAAGGGAGACTGCATTTAAACAGTTTCTGACAAAAGATTACAGCATGGTCCCCTTAAAAGATATAGAAAAAAGCCTCAATTTGTCGAGAGGATGTATGTCATATCACTATCCTACAAAACAAGAATTGTTTATTGATGTGATAGACCAATACATACTCCGAAAACAAGATGTTGATAACAAACTGCAAATTTCAAAGCCCATGTCTTTATATGAATTTATAGAACACTATATTATTAATGTTGAGCGTACTATGAATTATTTAACTCAGTTCATTTTGCCGGAAGCTAAAACTAATGGAACACGAGCATATATGAACTTAATTCTACAAGCTGAAAAATTTTATCCTAATTTCACTAAAGAAACAACAATAATAACACAAAAAGAATTATTGTTGTGGGAAAGAATATTGAAACATGCTCAAAATGAGGGGGAAATAAATAAACAATATGATTGTAGATACCTTGCCAAACAGTTTAAATATCTTTTCTTTGGACAATCTTATAATGATGCCCTAGAAAACGGATTAAATATACCTGAGCTAAAAAAACAATTTATATTCATATATAATCTAATAAAAATATAATTTAAATGCAGAAAGAAGTTTTTATAACAACAACAGCTGTTTACTTTCCCAACTCTCCTATCGGCAATAACCAAATGGAGGAGTATTTGGGCTTAATTTCCGGTTCACACTCTCGTGTTAAAAACATTGTGCTTAGACAGAATGGTATAAAGCAACGTTTCTATGCCATTGATACTAATCAGACCATGACACATACTAATGCAGACTTGGCGGCACAATCTATATATAACTTGTTGGCGAAACACCCTCTTCCAATGCAGGATTTGGAATTGTTAGCGTGCGCAACTGCTAGTCCGGATCAGATATTACCCTCACATGCTTCTATGGTACATGGTTTACTAAAAAATAAGCCGATGGAAATATATTCATCATCTGGTATTTGTTTATCATGCATTCAAGCATTTAAAATTGCTTATTGGAGCATTTTATCTGGTGAAAAACGGAATGCTGTTTGTAGCTGTTCTGAATTGGCATCAGCAGGCTTGCTATCCAAAAACTATGATTTAGAATATGAGAAATGCGCAAATCTTGGAATAAAGCCATACATGGCACTAGAGAAAGATTTTTTACGTTTCATGTTGAGTGATGGGGCTAGTGCTGTATTGCTTCAGGACAATCCGGGTAATGAAAAGGCTTTGAAGGTTGAATGGGTAGAGATGACTTCATTTGCAAATGAATTACCAACATGTATGTTTATGGGAGCAGAAAAAACAGAAAATGGAGAATTAAAGAGTTGGAAATCATTTGATTCTCAAGATTTTGTAAATCGTTCACTCTTTACTGTTAAACAAGATATTAAATTATTGGAACAAAAGGCAGTTCCATATTGGGCCAAACATATCAAATATTGCTTTGCGAAACATAACATATCACCAGACACGATTTCGTATGTACTTCCTCACGTTTCTTCCATGTTTTTTTATGATAAAATAATAAATGAGCTTGAACAAGTGGGAATTGGAATCGACAAGAGCAAATGGTTCACTAATTTGCCGGAAGTCGGAAATATTGCTTCAGCAGCCATATTTGCAATTCTGGATCAATTCTGGAAGACACATAAGCTCGTGCCGGGAGAAAAAATACTGCTGCTTGTCCCTGAAAGCGGACGCTTTTCTTATGGAACAGTGCTATTAAGTGTCGTATAAATTTGGAAATAAACGATAAATAACGTATTTTTGCGCTGTTAAAACGACATAGTATAGTATCATATATCATCTTCCAAACGAAAAGTGGAAAATTTCAAAGAGATAAGATGGAATATGACGGCTTGCGCTATATTAAAATATATAGCACAGGTGCGTCAGCATCATCTCTAGGTATTCCACTACCGCGTTGGGGTGTTGATTGCATCTGTGCTATTTTTTATAATATAGGCAGTAGGATGGACCCGAATTTGAAACAGCGGATTATAGAGGAGGCATACAGGTTATTCATCACAAAAGGAATGAAGCAGACCTCATTCTGCGATGTGGCTGTCGCCGTGCATAAATCCAAAGGGGCTGTCATACACTACTTTCCTTCCAAAAAGAAACTGATTGATGCGGTTGTCAGAATGCGTTTTTTCCCCGACTCGCAGATTTCTTGTGAAATGTATTCCTTGGCTGACAAGGATTGGAATGAGTTTTTAAGGCAATACAGGAATCCGATAGAACGGGTGATAAACAGTTTTCCAAAACATCTGAATGGCAATCTCCTGGTATGTTATATGCAGTTTGTTTCCTCCGCCCATGAATATATGGACGAATTTCCACAAATGTATCAGCAACTCCTTATCCGGGAACAGGACTTTCTTTCCAATGTGGCTTATGGTCATAAAATAAGTTTGAAGGATGCCAAGGCGTTCAGCAGACAGGCATTGAACACTTCTATTGGTAAGACTTTCTTGGGGATGTTCTCAGAAATTTAAGCCCGCATTCCTTTCCTTTTCCTCCCTATCAGTTCATTCCGTTGTCTTTTAGACTGATAAATGATAAAACTTTACTTGCTGGAACCTGTTTTTTTTCATTATTCTTGGAAAAGGCTTATCTTTGCAAAATAAACCGACCAGTCGGTTTATTTTGCAAAGAATTTTAATAGAATATAATGAATTAAAAAGTGAATAATTGGAAAGTAGGAATAAATTGTTGAAATCTTTGCGCCTGCAACCGCTTCTTGCCAAAATAGCGGTAGGATATATGGCCAAGATTGTAGTCATAAGTGGTATTGCTTACGTTGGCATCTGCGAATGGAAAGAGACTAAGGCCAGGGAAATGGAAGTACGGATGATTAACCGGAAAAAGCATGAGATAAATGATATATACGTGAAAATGCTCAGGCTTTCTTTCTTCTGTGAAACCTTTATGGAGTGGAGTGAGCAGGATTTTTTATCATTTCAGAAGCGGAGACGGCACATTGACAGCCTGTTGTGTAGCTTGAGGTACTCCTCTTCCGGCTCACATACAGACAGCATCCGTAATTTGTGGAGAGCCAAGGAGCGGTATATGCGGGAAATCATATATTGGGTACACAGGCAGGAGGAAGCCGACCGGGAAATTGCAGCGCAGATTCCGGCCATTGCCAGACAGAGTGAACGGGAAAATGCCCCCAAAGGGGGATTCCTGAAGAGGTTGTTCGCAAAACGCCACAAGGCGGATTCTCCTTCTGCCGCCTCCATGCTTCATGAACTTAACCGAAGCGTGGTGGGCAGACAGCAGGCGTATGCCCGGAAGCTGGCAGAACGGACGGACAGCTTGGATGGGATGAACAGAAGGCTGAACGTGCAGTTGCGGCAGATGATTGAGAATATGGACGGAACGGTACAAGCAGAATTGAAGAGACAGGAAGAAGAAGTTGCGGAAGCCGGGAAACGGTCATTTGCCACGGTCATCGGTCTGACGGCATTCATGGTTTTGCTGCTGATATGGTCCTACATGGTGATACACCGGGATATGATGCGTATAAACCGTTATAAAAAAAGGCTGGAAGGCACAGTCCGTCAGTTGGAGCAGACCGTTCTTGAAAACGAGGAACTGATTGAGGCAAGAAAGAAAATCATGCTGGCCGTAACCCATGACTTGCGCGCGCCGCTTGCTTCTATCAGCAGCTATGCGGAATTGCTTTCCACGGAAAGAGAAGTGTCGAAGTGCAGGGAATACAGCCGGAACATACGGCAGGTGGCGGGACACATGTCTTCCATGCTGAATTCCCTGTTGGGATTTTTTCGGTTGGAAAGTGGCGGGGAAAAGGCCGTTCCTGTCCCGTTCAGGTTATGTTCCGTCACCGAGATTTTGGAAACGGATTTTATGCCGCTGGCAGCAGGAAAAAACCTTTTGCTGAACGTGCTGAGTGCCGGAGATGCGGTTGTTATAGGAGATAGGGACAGGATAATACAGATAGGAAGCAACTTGTTGTCCAATGCAATCAAGTTTACGGAGCAGGGAAGTGTAACGGTTCGCACACAATTTGACCAGGGCGTATTGACGCTTATCGTGGAAGATACCGGCACCGGAATGGACGATGAGGAGCAGACACGCATTTTCACTGCATTCGAAAGGCTTCCCAATGCGATTGCGGAAGAAGGGGTCGGACTGGGACTTTCAATAGTAAAAGGTCTGGTCGGATTGTTGGACGGCAGGATTGAAGTGGCAAGCCGGAAAGGGGTGGGCAGCCGGTTCACTGTCTGTCTTCCTCTGGCTGTGGCAGAGGAAGCGATGGCGGAGAGCGGCAGGAGCCGGATTTCCGTACGGTCCTATACGGTACTGGTATTGGACAATGACACCGTTTTGCTGGCGGCAATCAGGGAAATGTTTGCGTATCACGGGGTGGCTTGCACGGTATGTGAGAACACGCGTGATCTGATGGAGCATGTCCGCAGCCGTAGTTATGACCTTTTGATTACGGATTTGAAAATGCCCCGGACAAACGGATTCGAGGTGTTGAAGCTCCTGCGCATGGCCAATGTGGGAAATTCACGGAGCATTCCGGTTATAGCGAGTACCGCATCGGGAAACTGCGATACGGGGGATTTGTATGCGGCAGGGTTTTCGGGCTGTTTGAAAAAGCCGTTTTCCGCCGAAGAACTTTTGCAGGTATGTACGGAATGTCTGGGAAATGAAAGGCAGTCTGAACAGATAGACCTCGATGCCCTGCTGAAATATGGGAACAGGCGGAAGATGCTGGATACCCTGATCCGGGAGACAAGGAAGGATATGGAGGCTATGGCTGAATGTGCAGAAAAGAATGATCATGAGGCACTGAAAGAATGGATACATCATCTGACAGGCTCATGGGAGATCATTCATGCCGGCAAGCCGCTGCGTGAGTTGTTCGCACTGCTTCAGGATTCGGGAGAGTTTTCTGTGGACGAGTTCGGGCGGACTGTACAGCAGGTATTGGATAAAGGAAAAGAAATAATATGTTTGGCACAACAGGCTAAGAAGGCTTATGAGAGTAATTGTTGTTGAGGACAATGTCTTGTTCTGTAATTATATCTGCAATTTTTTGCAGAAGGCGGATTTGGATACTGTAAGGACTTACAGGCTGGCACAGGCTAAGAAGTTCATTGGGACATCCGTCCGTGAGGATGACATCGTATTGGCGGATTTAAGATTGCCTGACGGGGAAAGTACCACGCTGTTGCAGTGGATGAGGGAGAACGGCTATATGCACCCGTTCATCATGATGACTAATTATGAAGAGATACATTCTGCGGTTCATACCATGAAACTGGGTGCGGAAGATTATATCCTCAAACCGCTGGTTGAAACCAGGCTGCTGCCCGTCATCAAAAAAATAAGGACGGTGAACGAGGCTTTCACCAAGGTAATC
Organism: Bacteroides sp. A1C1; assembly: GCF_004328515.1. Lineage (NCBI taxonomy): Bacteria > Pseudomonadati > Bacteroidota > Bacteroidia > Bacteroidales > Bacteroidaceae > Bacteroides > Bacteroides sp. A1C1. Next base: position 3,220,334 of record NZ_CP036491.1, on the reverse strand, counting down.
TATGAACGCAAAAGCACCCCTTTTTGCGAGTTGAACCGGTACATTCACATGGTAGCGCCGACGGATATGACGGTACTGATATTGGGAAGCACCGGAACGGGAAAGGAACACCTGGCAAAAAAGATTCACAGGCAGAGCCTCAGATCCGGCAAGCCGTATGTAACGGTCGATTGCGGCAGTTTGTCCAAAGAGCTGGCACCTTCCGCCTTTTTCGGCCATGTCAAGGGGGCGTTTACCGGAGCCACAGAGGAAAAGGCAGGATATTTTCAGGAAGCGCAGGGAGGCACCCTGTTCATGGATGAGGTGGAGAACCTTTCGATAGAAACGCAGCGGATGCTGTTGCGTGCCATGGAGGAACGGCGGTATCGTCCGGTAGGCGGACAACGGGACAGGCTGATGGATGTGCGCATCATTGCGGCCACCAATGAGGATTTGCAGGAGGCTGTTGCGGAAAAGCGTTTCCGGAAGGACCTGCTTTATCGCTTTCAGGATTTTACCATCACCGTACCTGCATTGCATAATTGCCTGGAGGATATACTGCCTTTGGCGGATTTTTTCCGGGAGCAATCTTGCGGATTGCTCCGGAAAGAGGTCTTGGATTTTGACGAACCGGCAAAGAAGATGCTGCTGGGATACAGTTGGCCGGGAAATGTACGGGAACTGAAGCAGGTTATTCATGCGGCGGTATTGATATGCAAAGGAAAACTGATTACCCCCAATTCCTTACGGCTCCAATATGCGGGAGAGCCCGTTTCTGACCCCATGGGGAAAGAGAAGATAGACAAGTGTTTGCAGAAAGATGAAAGAAGAAACATAGAACAGATCAAGACGGCTCTTTCCATCTCTAAAGGGAACCTGACACAGGCAGCGGCCTTGTTGGGAATCAGCCGCCCGACCCTTTACAAGAGAATGAGCCTGCACGGAATTTCCAGATAGGTTTGTTTGCGATACAGTTTTCCCCCTCATCAAAGGAAAATCGAATTTGTCTTGCCGGCCGCATTTGCCGAATCTTTTCGTGGAAATTTTCCTTGCGGCTTCGCCGTGGAAAATTTTCACGAAAAAGAATGCGGCGGCAATCCAGATTCGATTTGAAAAACGATTACAGGGGCAAACTGCGACCGATGTGACGCATGGATAAAGGATATGGGCTGCTTGAAGAGGCCGTATTTCATAATCCATGAAATTCCACATATCCAGCCGGGATACAGATCTTATGAAAGTCTTGCTGTAAAAAAGCGGAAGGCATGAGAAGACAGGGGGCTTCAGCTCCCTCTGTTCTGCATGGTTTTGTCTTGCCTGCCCGCCTGCTCTTTTCTGGTGTCGGATGCGCAGGCTTTTTCCCTTCTGCCTCACGTATCTTCTCTCTTTCCGTTTATTCACTTCCCTTCTTCTCCGTTCACGGTTTAGCCGTTGGGAACAGTCATGTTTATGACATCTGACGACATTTGATGACATCTGATGACACCTTTTTGAAAATCAGCATATTATTTGGAAATACCCCATACCTTTGAAGCGTCAAAGCAATTCATTAACCCCTAAAAGAAAAGGTATGGCACAAGAAAAGATCCCGAACGAAAAGCCCAAACGGACCCGGAAACCGAAGGCCGGAAGTGATGCTCTTCCGGTGGAACAGATTACGGAATTGATGCTGGTTCATAACAAGAACGATCCGAAATTCGGTGTACAGGCTGTCAGTGAAATTGACAAGGACGGAAAAGCGAAGACGGTTCCGGCGGACGAGAAGAATGAAAACTCATTCCTGAAATTCGACAAGAATTCGAGTATTCTCGAAAACTTCATCAAGAATTTTTGGAGCCAGCTCAAGGAACCTACCCATTTCCGCCTGCTCCGCATGACCTACCACGACTACAAGGTGAACAAGCAGGCCATCAGGGATTTGTCGGAGGGAAAGCAGACGGATGCGGTGAAAGAGTTCCTCAAACGCTACGAAATCCGTCCGAGAGAAAACAAGAAGGAACAAAGTGTAAACCAAAAAGAAAAAACAGCTATGGCAGACAAAGAGACACAACCGCAGGAACCCCTGCAACAGAGCGAAGTACAGCAGGCGGCACAGCAACAGCAGCAGCCCCAGGCTCAACAGGCAGCGCAGGAGTCGCAAGGACCGCGTTACCGGTATAATGAGAACATGGTCAACTGGGAGGAGTTGGAAAAGGTCGGAATCTCAAAGGCTTCGCTGGAACAGCAGGGACTCCTTGATTCCATGCTGAAGGGCTACAAGACCAACAAACTGGTGCCCCTGACCATCCATCTTTCCGGTTTGCTGACAGCCAAACTGGATGCAAGGCTCTCACTCATCCCGCAACAGGACGGACAGGTGGGACTGGCCATTCACGGCATACGCAAGGAACCGCAGTTGGAGCGTCCTTATTTCGGGTTTAACTTTAACGAGGAGGACAAGAAGAATCTGCGTGAGACCGGCAACATGGGGCGTGTGGCAGAACTCAACCTGCGCGGCAGTGAATATACCCCCTGTCTGATTTCCATCGACAAGAGCACCAACGAGCTGGTTGCCGTCCGTCAGGAGCACGTTTACATCCCGCAGGAAGTGAGCGGGGTCAAACTTACCGCAGAGGAGATCAGGCTGCTGAAGGAGGGACAGCCTGTCAAAGTGGAGGGTATGACTTCCAAAGCAGGCAAGGAATTCGATGCCACACTCCAGTACAGTGCCGAGCGCAGGGGACTGGAATTCATCTTTCCGAAAAACCAGATTTTCAACGAACGTTCCATCGGAGGCGTGCCTCTCTCGCCCACCCAGATAAAAATGCTCAGCGAAGGACATACCATTCTGGTGGAAGACATGAAGTTCAGGAACAGGAATGACACCTTCTCGTCCTTTGTAACGATAGACAAGGTTACGGGGCGCCCGAACTACACGCGGCACAATCCGGAAACCGGAGAGATTTATATTCCAAAGGAAATCTGCAACGTGCAGCTGACTGCCGAAGACAGGGAAACCCTGCGCAAGGGACAGCCGGTCTATCTGGAAAACATGATCGGGCGCAACGGGGAGGAATTCTCCTCGTTCGTCAAGCTGGATATGAATACCGGCAGGACGATGTATTCACGCACGCCGAACGGATTCAACGAGCAGCAGGCACCGCGTATTCCGGCGGAGGTTTACGGGCACGTGTTCACGGCACAGGAAAAAGCGAACCTCCAGGATGGCAAGACTTTGCTTGTCGAAGGGCTGAAAAACAACGGGCAGACCTTCAGTTCCTACCTGAAAGTCAATCCCTATTCCGGGCAGTTGCAGTATTTTCAGGAAAATCCGGACATCCGCAGGGACACTTCCCGCCGTGCCGCACAGACGGAGACCGCACAGGGACAGCAGCAGGAGCAGAAGAAGGGTGCATCGCAGGCAGTATAGACCTGCCCGGAGAGAAACAGAATCAATCATACAAACCTAAAAAAACGAATCGTATGAATACGGATCAGAATACCCGTCATATTTATAAGACGGAAGATATCGACTGGGACGGTCTGAAGGCCGCAGGTATCAGTAAGAAACAACTGGAAGCGGAAGGCAACATGGAACTGTTGCTGCAAGGAAAGGAAACGGGCATCGTTCCGCTGAAACTCCATATTTCGGTCCTCAGCCTGACAATGGATGCCACGCTGAAGCTGGTACCCGACGGCAACGGCAGACCGGTCATGGAAATAAACGGTCTCCGTCAGAAGGAGGAGGCGGCAGTTTGACCGGGAAACAATAAGTATAACTCACGTTCCGTGCCGTTCCTGACGGTACGGAACATCAAAAGGAAAAAGAATATGATAGCGATAGTGACTGACAAGCCCAATGTGGGCAGAGAGATAGCAAGGGTTTTGGGAGCTGACAGAAAAGAGAACGGATATATGAGCGGAAACGGATACATGGTAACATGGACATACGGCAACATGCTTTCCCTGGCGATGCCGAAAGATACCGGTACGGCATGGGTGGAGCGGGAGAACTTCCCCCTGCTGCCGCCTCCTTTTCTGACGGTACGGCATGTAAAGACGGACACGGGATGGAATCCCGACATCAATGCGGTGCTCCAGTTGAAGGTGATAGCCGGGGTGTTCGATGCGTGTGACACTATTGTTGCGGCAACCGACGCTTCCCGCGAGGGGGAAATGCTGTTCCGGTATCTTTATCGTTTTTTGGGATGCAGGAAACCTTGCCTCCGCCTGTGGATCTCCTCCTTGACGGACGAAGCCATTGCCAAAGGAATGGAAAACCTTCGTCCTTGCAGCCTGTTCGACAACTTGTTTTTGGCGGCAGACAGCCGCAACAAGGCCGACTGGCTTCTTGGAGTCAATTCGAGCTATGCCGTCTGCAAGGCGGTCGGTTTCGGGAACAACTCGCTTGGAAGGGTACAGACCCCTGTATTGGCAGCGATAAGCGGACGGTACAGGGAAAGGGAAAATCACATTCCCGCAGACAGCTGGCCCGTATTCGTCAGCCTCTGCAAGAACGGGAAGATAATAAAGATGCGGCATGTGGAAGATTTCTGCAACCGCCGGGATGCCCTGGAACTTTACGAGGACTGCAAGGCGGCAGGATATGCCCGTATCACGGCGGTCAACAGCCGGACTGAGGAAATCACCGCACCTGCCCTTTATAACCTGACCGGGCTTCAGAAGGATGCGAACCGTTACCATAACCTGACAGCCATACGGGTGCAGGAAATTACCCAAAGCCTGTATGAGAAAAAACTGATCTCCTGCCCGCGCACTTCCAGCCGTCTGCTGCCCGGAGACGTGTATGACATGTTGCCTCCGGTTATGGAAAAGCTGCTGTCCGGCAAGGAATTCCGTCAATATGCCGGTATGATCGACCTTGCTGCAAGGAAAGGCGTAACCGGAAATCAGGACACGGCGGAGCATCATGCCATTGTCATCACCGGCATACAGCCGGGGGAACTGGACAGGGAGGAAAGGCTGGTTTACACCCTTGTTGTCGGCAGGATGCTTGAAACGTTCATGCCGCCCTGCAAGGTGGAATATACGACGGTTGAAGCGGTCTGTGCCGCACGCAAGTTCCGAATCCGTACATACCGTATTCTGGAAGCGGGGTGGCTCGGTATCTTTCAGAGGGAACGGCTTGTCGCGGAAGACAACGACCTCTGTCCCGTACCCCCTGAACTTTTTCGGGAGGAGAAGCTGCCGGTAACGGGATGCAGCCTTATACACAGGAAATCGCTGCCCGCTGCCCCTTATACGGATGAGGAACTGGCGGACTATATGGACAAGACCGGTCTGGGAACCGCATCCACGCGCACGAATATCATCCGTACGCTTCTGGAGCGTAAATATATCCGGTATTCGGGCAAATACATTATCCCGACCCCAAAAGGTCTTCTTTTATATGAAACGGTACGCGGAATGAAAGTGGCTGACGCCTCCCTCACCTCCGGCTGGGAAGCGGAGCTGGCACGGATTGAACAGGGAGAACTCACACAGAAAGAATTTCTGGATGGCGTATTGGAAACGGTAAATGAGGTTACCGGTGAGATTTTCCGGAAACTTTCGGAAGATGGACAGCCGCATGGTTCCATATAGACGGCCGGGCGGAAGGTACGGAACAGAAGAGGTGCAGACTGGGGTCTGTGCCTCGTTTTTATATATGTACAAGATACGTTTTTCCGCTTTTAAGCGGCAAAGGTCTTGGATTGCCTCGTTTTTGCCGCAAGGCGGCCCCTTTCAGGGGCTGGTCGGCTAAAAGAAAATCATCCTCGCTTCGCTGCGGTATTTTCTTTTGCCAAGCCTTGCGCAAAAAGGCAATCCAAGGGCCGGAGGCCTATAAAATCGGGAAAACATATCCCGATGGGATTATTCATTCTTAAAAATTTAAAGACATGAAACTGAAACTCATCGAAAACATCTGCAGGCAAGTGGTCGCACTGGTTCTGCTTACGGGAATATGCCTGCTTTACTGCAAGGGCGTCATTCCCGTGTACCTGTCTGTCCTGTTCCTTATGTCCGGAACACTGGTCCGTCTCGCCTTCAGGACATTCACCTTTGTCTTGAAAACAATCCTTGTCCTGATTGTCATGGGCATGCTTGTATAACCATCAAATGCAGAAGATATGAGAACTTACACATTTACATCCTCGGCTCCGGTCATGCCGGCTGCATGGCCTGCCACAAACCGGACAACACCTGTCAAAAGACAGCCTCCCTGTACGACAGACGGGCCCAGACGTATCGGCTACTATCTGGAACCGTTGAAAGGCATCGCCTCGAATCCGGACAGGCAGAGAATCCTGAAGGATTTTTTCAAGGAAACTTATGTATAACATTTTAAATTTTACCATTATGTTTTTTCAAGCAATCAACCAAATGATTACGGCAGGCACAGACCTGAGTATCAACATCAGACGGGTAAACGACAATCTGACGGTTGCCGTCGTTCCCAGACGGTCGGGAGTAAAGGCCGGCGAACGCATTGTCCCGCTCATCCTGAACGGTACGCCGGAAGAACTGGATGCAGGATTCCTGCAGGCTGTCGGTGCACCCGTACAGAAAGCGCAAGGTATCCTTACCAACCTGGAATCGTTCGAGAAGCAGGCAGAGCAGGCGGTTTCACAAAGCAAAACCTCCAAGCCTACGGTGGAAAAGGAGTCCAAGGAAGCCCGTGAAAAACGGGAAAAGATGGAAAAACTGCTGAAGAAAGCTGAGGATGCCACGGCAGGAAAGCATTATTCCGAAGCATTGACCTGGCTCAGGCAGGCTAAGGTACTGGCACAGCCGGACAAACAGGCGGACATTGACAAAAAAATGGCGGAAGTGCAGAAGAAGGCATCCGAGGGAAGTCTGTTCGACATGGTACAGCCGCCGGTAACTGCTCCACAGCCATCCTTGCAGCAATCGGCTCCACAACCGATGGCAGCCCCGACGCCACAATACCGGAGCGGAGAGCAAGTTCCGATGTTCATGCCCGAACAGCCTGCCCCGGCTCCGCAACCCGTTGCACAGCCGCAAGTCCAGCCCGTACAATATAGGCAACCTGCACCGCAACCGGTTCCTCAGCAGGCTGCTCCACAACCGCAAGACATCCAGTTCCATCAACCGGTACAGGTGCCGCAACCGCAATTGGCGGACAATCGCTGGATGCAACAACCGGCTCCGTCACAGTATGCAACGGTGCAGGAGGCTGCAATGTATAACTTCGACAAGGATTACGAGGATGACCGGGAGCTGCTCAGGGAGGACCCTTATGCGGAATATCCGGACTTTCCGAAGGAATGCCGCATGACGGATATGGCACAAATGGATATGGTATATTGTTAAACCCTATAAAAGAAAAATAATATGGCACTTGAAATCAAAGGATTGCAGAGAGTATTCAAATTCAAGAAGGACTCCGTGGAGCTCGTGTTGGATGATCCGAACAGCGAACTGTCCGTAAACGAGGTGATGGACTTCTATTCCATGACCTACCCTGAACTGACTACGGCAACGGTACATGGTCCTGAGTGGGAGGACGACAAGGCGGTTTACCGCTTCAAGACAACCATCGGAGTAAAAGGGTAAGCGGTATGAACAAGAAAAAAAAGGATAAGGAAACATGCAGACAGCTTTCAGAACAAGCCAAGGATGGACTGGCACGGCTGATTATTCTCTCAGTAAGTTCGTCCCACATCCGAAGGGGAACCTCGGAACGGAAAAGAAGGATACTTCCGCCACCGGGAAGCACAATGCTTTTCTGACCGGTAGAATCACACCCCTTGCACCGGATTATTGGCATCAGGATATGGATAATGATTCTCCGGTCAATCTCACGACTCCGGAAAATTTTGACTATCTCTACCGGTCGGCATCAAGATATGCGGAACTTATGGGCATAAAACTCCCTTTCCGATACAGGAAAGGGGGTTGCCCCCGCCTGAATATTACCGAGTTGTACAGAGTTATGGAAGAGTGTGTACCGGAGTGTATCAATCTGGAAAAGAAGGACGGAAGGCTGCATTTCTGTCTGTTCCGCCATCATGACTGGCCGGAACCTACTTTGTTTTGGATTCCGGTTGATTTTACCGAACGGCTTTCGGCATCATTGAAGAACATTGTCAGAGAGTTCATCCGGCTATTTGTCCGACACCACAGACTGTACGATATTACTGAGACATTTTGTTATGACTTTGCCATAGAAGAACTGGAAGACTGGGGAAACCGGGATTCCGATGCTTCCCCGAAGGAAGTCAGGGCGAACAAACGGCTGGCAGATTCCTATCAGTCTGGAAAACGGATGAAAGCACTCAGACGGATGTCGGGCAAACCGTTCTGCAAGTCTTTGGAGGAGGCTGTGCGGAATTATCGGACAAAAAAGGAAAAAGAGCTGAAGCTGTTGGAACTGATTGAGGACGGCATGGCATTGATTACTCCGGAAAGCCCGGTATTGACAGGCTACCAGTACGATTGGGCTTATGAAGAGGAATGCGATTTTCCCCCGGTGGGAATGGAAAGCCAGGTCATACTGGTCTATTCTGCTGATGATACATTGGCGGAGTGTGTCAAGGGGTATATAAATTCGGATTATCAGGAAACCTATGCCCTTACTCCGGTCACTTACAAGCTACTGACACCGGAAACGGACAGTCTTTTTCAGATGGATGACTATCCGGAAAGGCTTTCCAGATGGTTGGTGTGTTTTACAGGCTATATTGATGACAACTTTTAAAACGAATGACATGAATGAACTGACTAAGAAACTTCAACAGGTGATGGTTCCCAAAGCGGCACTGATTGCTTACGAATACAGTGATGGCCGCTATGGACACGGGACATATTATCTCGAACTGCATCCGATCAACGACAGAGGCCGGATGGAGGCTGCCGTCCCCGTTACGTATGAATTTATGGACTCCCTTGTGGAATACTATACGGATAACCGGCAGGATGTACCGCATGGGAAAATCCCCACCAATATGCTGTGGTGCGATACACGCAAGGGACACGAGAGGTACATCTGGTACAATCCTCCGGGAAAACGGCAGATGTTCTTTTCCGAAAGGCTGAATATTCCGGACGGGACATTCCATGTACCCGGTGTCATTTACAGGGTTTCCGGTGACAGACTGGAAATTTTTGCCTATAAGGGAGAAGCACCGGCAGAAGACAGCCCGCTTTTCCTTGCCCCGTTTTTCAATGTAACGGGAAGCAGTGTCTGCCTGGGAAATGCCTCGTTGACTCCTCCGGAAAACATGACTTTCTCAAAACTCCTTGAGCATTGGGAAAAACGCTTCTGGCTCAGTGAATTTTCCCATTTGGGAGGAAGCAGGAATCCCACCGAAAGCAATCTGGTTTCGGTGACGGAAAAGGCACGGACCAATCCGTTTGACTATAACGAATTGAAACCTATGGACAGACAACTTAAAGACTTATTGATATGAAAAAGATTCATTATACAGACAGATACCTGCTCAATCCCCACCATCCCGTAACCGTTTTCGTAATCGGTGCGGGCGGAACCGGATCGCAGGTGGCCACCAATCTGGCAAGAATAAGTATCGCATTGCAGGCACTCGGACATCCGGGCCTGCACTTGACGGTTTTTGACCCCGATACTGTCACGGAAGCGAACATCGGACGCCAGTTGTTCAGCGAATCCGAGCTCGGACTGAACAAGGCGGTGGCACTTGTAACCCGTATCAACCGCTTTTTCGGCTTTTCATGGGAAGCAAAAGGGCAATGCTATCCGTCAGGAACATCAGATTCCGTTTTGGCGAATATCATCATCACCTGCACGGACACCACCCGTTCACGGACCGGTCTGTGGCGTTTTTTGAAAAAGCATAGGGAACGTTCATACGATGACGAGAAATCACCGATATACTGGATGGATTTCGGCAATGCCCAGACCACCGGACAAGTACTGATAGGTAATGTCAAAAGCAAGATACCGCAGCCCTCCTCCACTGAATACCTGCCTATACCCAAGATGAACGTCATAACGGAGGAAGTTCCTTATTCCACCATCAGGGAGAAGGATTCGGGACCGAGCTGCTCGCTGACGGAGGCATTGCAAAAGCAGGATCTCTTCATCAATTCCATGTTGGCACAAATCGGATGCGACATCCTGTGGCGCATGCTCAGGGAAGGAAGAACGTTCTACCGGGGAGCCTATCTCAATCTTGACACGTTACGGGTAAACCCCATCCCGGTATAGAACACAAACGTCAGTTTCTCCTGATACATAAAAAGATGTATAGGAGAAACTGACGTTTTGGAACACTCCTGCCATGCGGTTTAATATTTCAGCCGTACGGCATTTGCCACTCCCTTTTCCGTCATGACCAGCTCATACCGGTCCAACTTTTCATAAAGTTTGCCCAATGTCTTGCATCCATATCTCCTGACCTTGAATTTGGGCATCATTTTTTTCAATGCACCGCCGATCAGTGAAAGGGAAACCTCTTCTTTGCCGTCAGCCGCCTGCTCAAAAGCCTTGTCGAAATACTCCATATCCCTTCGGATAAAGAATTCGGGAGTGTTCTCCTCTGCCTTGCTTTCCTTCCGGTCGGCATACAGGAATACGGAACAGGACCGTACCAATGACACCGGGGTCTTTCCTTCCCCATATCCCAGCACTTTCACCCCGGCTTCCCGTATCCGTTGGGCAAGCAGGCTGTAATCACCGTCACTGGCCACCAGGCAGAAACAGTCCGCCTGCCCGTCCCGAAGAATATCCATCGCATCTATGACCAGTGCAATGTCCGTCGTGTTCTTTCCGGGAACATGGGAGGAAGCTTGTACAAGCCTGAATCCATGCTCCCTGGCACTTTCCTTCCATGCGGAAAGCGCTTTCCTCGTCCAGTCTCCATAAATTCGTCTCACAACGGCATCCCCGTAACGGGAAACAAAGCCCATTATATCTTCCATCCTCTCAAAGGATGCGTTATCCCCGTCAATAAGGACTGCAACGGTATATCTTGAATTGGCATTTGTCTTCATAACAACTGTTTATGAAACAAAGTTAGCATAACTTTCCCATGTTGGTATTCCCGCCCTTATCTTTTTTCCCACGTTTCTGTAAAAACTCCTGTATTTCCGAGCTTCTGTAGAAGTTTTTCCCGTTATCGTCCGTCTGGTAATAACGGATCAGCCCTTTTTCCCTGTAACGGGCGACTGTCCGCAATGACACGTTTAGCAGTTTGGCAATGTCATAGTTGTCCAAAAGCTCGTCTCCGTTCAGGCAGTCCTTCACGCGTCCCATCCTGTCCAGTTTCTTTTCTATACGGTCAAAACCTTCCACTATGGTCATTATCATTTTTTCAAGCACTTCATTGTCTATATACATCATGGCAATTTTCTCCTGTCTTTTTAAAGGTTATTACTGGAATACCCTTTTCTTGTGCGCACTTTCAAGAGTATATGCCATGTTCAGTGAAAAATGTATGCCACATTATCCGTTTATATTGGACGGGGAATTATATAATGCTGCAAATCAATAAAATACAGATATAAAAATAGTATAGGGGAAATTGAAATGTAAAAATTCGAGGTGTAAAATTGTAAAATCCGAATGTAAACTTTACAATTTACAGGTCGTCAGACCTTCTCCAGATCAGGACTGATAGATGGCGTTTCCATACCAGGCGTTTTACTTTTGCCGGCGAAGGCATCTGAAAGGTACGGGCAAGAAATACAGCACCTTCCACTTTGGCACCGGCTCTTTCCAGATTATGGGCGTATTCCATCAGGCTGGATCCGCTGGTCAGCAAATCATCGACAATCACCACGCGCTTTCCGTACAGATCGTTTGACATCATATAGTTGGCGGTATTTATTTCAGAGCGTTTTTCTGAGGCGTGTTTACACTCCCTGCTTTCCGTAATGCATATTAAATCCAGTCCTGAACGGACATAGCCATGCGTTTCCAGAAAACTGGCAATACCTGAGAAACGTCTGTAATAGCGGTCTGATGTGCTGCACGGCATAAACATGGCAGTAATATCCTCATCAGTGGAAAGAAGCAGGAATGCTTGTGAAAAATATTCCGTACAGCTGTCTTTTCCATCCTTGAAATCATATACTTTTTGCACGAATGCCAACTGGTCATCACAAAGCCAGCTTTCAAAGCGTTTGGGAAAATAATAGCCGGCAAACACGCAGCGAATGCTCCCGAATGAGAACAATCGCAACGGACGGACTTTATCAAACAGCTCAGGACAAGTCAGCGCATATAACAGCGGTGCATGAGGATTTCCTGCTATGATGGCTTGACGTAGCGGTTTCTCCCTGTCTTCCCGCTCATCGTAGGCTGCTGCATATTGGCATAGCACCTTGCCGCACTTTTTTCTCCAGTATTGTCCGTATATCCAGAGAACGATAGCCGCTAGTAATAATGTTGCATTGATTATCAGTTCCATATTTCCTGTTTTTTTATTTTCGGACAGATTGTCCGGGATAAAAATACTGTTTTTCCGGTAAAGAAACAGACTTTTAGCCATTCTTTTACTTTGCTTCCCCAAACAGAGCGGTCTATGACATCTGATGACATCTGATGCCGTTTGATGACATCCTTTTGCCCACGACTTTTACTTCCCGTATTTTCGTGCCGGACAAAAAAAGCAGAGTTTATGGAGTTTGTATGTATCGAAGCTAAGGCATTCATGGAAATGAATGAGGCTTTGGAAGCCGTTGAAAAGAAAATGCGTGAAACATGCGGAGGAGGCATCTGTAGTATGGATGACTGGATTGATAACCAGGAAGCGTGTATGCTTATGAATGTCTCGCCCCGAAAGCTGTTGCAACTTCGGAGAAGCAGGATTATCCCTTACAGCCATATAGACCGCAAGGTATATTACAGGCGTCAGGATATTATACGTTATTTGGAAAACAGTATTCACCATGTAACCCCCGAATCCTTATGACTCAATTCATACTGACTAAAGAAAGCCCTGAGATTATACGTTTTTTTCGGAACATAAGCACCCTGTCCAAAATGCTGGATGATCAGGAGAAAAACCTTCGTCCGGTTCTGAACGGAGAGCGTTACATTACCGACAGCGAGTTGGCGGAGAAATTGAAGCTGACACGAAGGACGCTGGCTGATTACAGAATGAACGGCAGGCTGCCCTATTACAAAATAGGAGGCAAACTTTTATATAAGGAAAAGGACATTCTTGTTCTGTTGGAAAAAAACAGGGTGGAAACATTTGATCATTGGTAATACCCGTTTCCAAGTATCACGACATAAACATAAGAAAGTCATGGAAACGATAAAAAGAGAGGGGTTCATGGCTTTCTTATTACAGAACCGGCAGATTATACGTTTTTTTATTTTGGAATCATATATCGGTCAGCATTTCTATTTCTTACATGTAAAGGTAGCCTTTTGCTTCTGATGCGCAAGGCGGTCCTTCGGACTGGTTGGCTGAAAAAATCATCCTCGCTTCGCTGCGGTATTTTTTCGCCAAGCCTTGCACTATCAGAGCAAAAGACAAATGTCTGACATGTAAGAGATAGAAATACCGGCTTTGCCAAAGCCGGAAATGTTTAATCACAAAATAAGGAAATTATGATTCAGACAACAAACAAGTATAGCAAAGAAACTTTCATCCGCCTGAACTACTGGTATGATCGGATACACGGACTTGTACAGGAAGATATAGATAAAGTGAATACCATGGTGGAACACATCGAAAAGACACACTCCGACCGGTATCCACGAACAGGAGACAACCTGTTCTTTGTTTCCGGTTATGGTGAGCGTTCCCGGCTGTTCTTTATAGATGCCGTATATGGAGATAACATTATACTCCGGGATTTTTCCCGTGTTCCATTCGTGTCCCGTGACAAAGAGGGTATCAAATGCGATATGCATGGCGGTGAGTGTCTGTTGGTAAAGGCAGGCGATGTAAGGTTCAAGGCATGGACTACCGGCCGTTTCAAGCATTGGGGGCATTACGGGGCATGTGAAAACGGGGAGGTTTACTACGATGCGAAAATAGCCCTGTGGGAGTGTGGCGCACCTGAACAGCCGGAAAGCCGGGAATGGTTCAAAATCCATATCCGCAAAAACACCCGGCCGGGCGAGGATATGTACGTCGGAGAAATATCCTGTAAGGATGAGGATGGACTCAAACAGTTTGTCAACGACCATGAAGGTACCATATTCGCTGAAGAGGATTCTCAGGAAATGGTCATGCTGTGTTTCAGGCATTCCGACATGAGGATTTCCCCGGAAGAATGGGAAAAGATGGATTGTCCGGTATCCATGCGTGAGATATACGGACAGATGCAGGAAGTAAAGATTGTAAAAGACCATAAAACGCATCTGACCACATTCTACTATTAACATAGTATCACCACATGAAAAATCACCCTTGTTTCCTCCTGCCACATATGACAGGAAAGAAACAAGGGTATATCATCAGGCAGTCTTTTCAATACATCTATTAGATATGGAGCAGATTGTTCTTCCCGCACAAATATTCATTCAGATCCTTATATCCGGAATATTCATGCGAAAAATCGCATATACGGATTCCGTATTTCTCCTTTAATGCCTGCACCGCATTTTTCCCGGCGGCATCATTATCCAGACAGCAACGGATGCCGTCATATTGTGAAAGGAAAGAAAAAGCTTTCTGTAAGTTACTGACAGAATTCAACACTATATAATCCCCCTCTTCCAAAGATGGAAAAGCCGGTCTGAAAGACAGAAAATCCATAAACCCCTCAAAAATATAGCAAATCCTGCTTTCCGGCGTGCTAATGATGCGACTAATGTCCTTGGGAGCAATACAAGCCTTGAAATACCTGTTCCTGATTTCGTACCCTCCGGAAATATTAGGAAAAGCGATGGCAAAATAATTCTTCCCATTCCGTTTAAAATGGGCTTCCCTGCATATTTTTCGGGCAGTTTCCAGATCGATGCACCGTTCCTTCAGATAAGTAAGCAGTATCCGGTTGGCAAGAGGAATGATTTTCAGATCTTGAAAAGCGGGATATGCCTTTTCAAACGGACAGGAAACAGTAACCGGTTTCAGTACGGCTCTTTTATCCTCAATACACTGTAGTACATAACCTATATCTTGTGTCCGATAAATCTCCTTGGCCAACGTTATAATGTCCCCTCCCTTCCCCAGACCGAAATCATACCACAGTTCCTTATGGAGGTCAACCTTGAAAGAGGCCTCCTTTTCCGTCCTGAAGGGCGATTTGTACCATACGCTGTTCCCACGCTGTATTACCGGCTTGTATCCGAATCCGGCTAAAAAATCAACAAGCCTGATGTTCTTTGCTTCTTGTATGTTCATGGCATCTCATTTTCATGGATTAGTTCACTATTAATACACGACAAAGAACCGCTTTATATCCGAAACATAAAAAGCAGTATCATCAGATGTCATTAAAAGTCATCAGATGACAACTTGTTCCATCAATCAATGCGTAAATACTCCCATCTTCTTGCATGGATACTTGATAGATAAAATTTTCCTTTGTTTATTCATGCAGACATAAGTATAGAACAGATTCCCACTTGCTTTGTCGATAAAAAGCATCCTTATCTCTCCTCCTTTATTTCTTATTGCGACGTTATACAACGTTAAAAAAGAAAATATCTGTGACATTTCGATGTTTTTAATGAGGAATTCACTATTTTTATACTCAAATATAGATTTATCATGGATAAGGAACGATATTTTATGCATTTCAAGGGCGGATTATATAAATTGATAGGGTATGCTTATCATAGTGAAACGCAAGAGGAGATGGTAATCTACCAAGCTTTGTATGGTATGCATAAAATATGGGTACGTCCTAAAACTTTGTTTTTTGACAAAGTAATCCGTGATGGTATTGAAATAAATCGTTTCACTGAGATTGCAGAAAAAGAAATGTCATGCCTATTAGCCCTCAAGAAAAAAAATATCTGAAGAACAAACATAAAGGTGGCAATAATAACAGTAAAGGGAATATTTATGAAAGTTTTTACACTATTTACTGTATTGCTCTTTTTATGAATAGCCATATAACGCAACTGGATTCTGTCTATTTTACGTCCCAATTAGAAGAGTGTTTTGTAGATGATCTTCTTATAGAAGAATCAAATACGGCTCATCGGATATATCATCAAATCAAGGATGTGAAAAATTTATCATGGCAAACAAAACAGCTGAAACATGATTTTGAACGGCAGATGGATATATCATCTGAAATGGGAGAAAATTTTGAACTGAAGTTAGTTCATTCAAATTCCCCCACGATGGTTACTCCTATTCCGGAGGAGATAGTTTCAAGTACTTCAGTCTCATTTTTTCCGGCTGAGAAAAGTCTTAACCAATTGATATTGTCTTATCCTCCTTTCAAGAATGCTATTCAAAATATTACAGTATTGGGAGAAGCAAAAGATGATGAATTGCTGGGTATTGCAGAAGCAATCTTGGGAGTATGGACTGGCTTGGAGCAAAAGAATATTTCTTTGAAGGCAATATCTGATGAAGTAAAAAGAATAGGTAAGGGACTTATTAATATAAAAACCTATCCGAATATCCAAATAGCAGATAGCAGTCAAGAAATATTAAGACGTTTTGATCTCTGTTTTTATACTTGCGGAAATAACCTGCATTGGCATACAAGTAATCAAAAACTGTCAGGCAAAATAATATGGACTCCAGAAATAGAGCAAAAGTTAGAAAATGTACAACCTTCTGATCTTTGGGAATTAATAGAATTATTAAGTTAGATATGAGAACTTATGTAAATTTGACATATGAAGCGAACAGCGAAACGATTCAACAGATACAGGCTTTATCAAAACCTGACATTTCTGTTGACGATTATCGTCATTCCTTTTACTTAGTAGGAAAAGCTTTAGGTAAACTCTTGAATGAACGTACACATGGTGAGTATGGCAATACAATGTTGGCTTGTGCTTCAGAAGATGCTGATTGGTTGGCTCGTGGAGTTTTGGAGAGCTTGTCTCAAAAGGAAGTATCTTTAGCTGTCTTTTGGAATGAAAGAATAACATTAAATGCCTCTACCGGATTAGAATATAGTCCTATTATCAAATCCTATATAGAGCCAATTGACAAATGCCGGACTTTGGTTGTTGTCAAATCCATTATTAGTACATCTTGTGTTGTACGAACACAGTTAACTCGTTTGATTAATGATATTTATCCTCAAGAGATTTACATCGTAGCTCCTGTGATGTATAAAGATGCCCAAGCTAATTTGAAAAAAGAATTTCCTGCTTCCATATCAGATAAGTTCAATTTCTTAACATTTGCAATTGACACCCTTAAAGATAAAGAAAAAGGTATCATTCCTGGAATTGGTGGCATGGTATATCCTAAATTAGGATTAGGAGATATGCATGAAAAAAATAAATACATACCAAATCTTGTCAAAGAACGTATGATGTAATATGGATATATTTTATTGCATATCATATTTTCTAATACTAAATCTGCGTTCACCTTTCAATATCTCACGTTCCATTATAAGCTATTAAAAATGCAGGTGATATTCGTTGCAACAAACTGAGTATTTATGAAAATATAGATAAAGGGGGCGTCTCATTTTTTGAGACAGCCTCCTAAAGATACAAAAAGCCAACTAATTCGCAAGACTTTAAGTATGAATTGGTTGGCTGATTTAAAAGCTCATTTGGACTAAAATTGAGTTTTGACACTTCTTACTTATTAGTTACATATTGGTCCTCGCTCTTTCCAATATATCCAATTTAAATTTACTGAAAGGATATTTACAAATCTCATCTCTTCTCAAATAGAATCCCCAATCATCAAATTCTTTTTTTATCAAATCTGCTGGTATAGGTAACATGTTCAAATAATCAAAATAAGTGGGAGGATATCTATTCAATTTTCGAATTATGGAAATTACATTCTCCCGATTCTGTATTGTATCATATCGACAACCCAGGTTTAACAATGCATTATAACCATCTTTTTTATCTCCACCTGTTAATATATACACATCACCGTTTTCTGCATTTTCCCAGTGAGACTTCAAATTATAATCAAAGAAAAAATGACTATCTTGATACTCGTATGGATTGATTATCTTCATTGGAGTTAAGCTCGCATCCTCTTTATCTGATGTGACATCCCAATTATTCTTATGCTGAAAATCGTTACAAGAAGGACAGCTTGGTATCAAATTATAAAAAGACAATCCCAACATTGGATACTTTTCTTTAGGATAAAAATGATCCAATTCTCCTTTCTCCGTCTTAGAGAATGCTGTTGCGGGAGTATAATGGATATCTACCATATTACAATAGGGACAGGTCCCCACTTGGCTTTGTCGATAAAAATCATCTTTATTAAAACACTTATCATTATATCCAAAGACAATGAAGATATGATAAAGAATACGATTTAAAATCTTACTAGAATCAAAAGCATCTGAATGCAATTTTGAAATTATACACCTTAGCTTATCTGGATGGGACACTATAAGTTCCTTCAAGTTTTCCTCTTTAGATAAATACCTCAACAAATCTTCACTAGGTTTATCTCTAAGAATAGATATTTTTTCTTTATTCATTATTCTATTCTTACCAGAAAGAAAGTAATTAATATCATCTAACAAACGCCCCTTTACATTATTGAAATGCTGTAACGCTAAGGCATCTGTGTTTTTAGTTATTTTCAGTTGATACATTATTTCCTAATTTTTTATCAAGAATATTTTTAAGAAAGGTGTCGCCGACCAGTTTGACGTATTTGTCAAGATTTCCATGATTGATTTGAGTTTGTTCATAGAAATAGGATACATCAAAAGAGGTATCATTCATTATCTTGGTCATTAAACTATTAATAACCTCATAAGACACTTTTCCAATAGCACTCTCCTTTAGAAAGAAACTGAAACGAAGGAGATCATACATATTAGCTCCAAAAGATTCTGTCAGTTCCTTTTTTACTTTTGATGTGACAGGCTTTCCTTGTTCTAAAAAAAGGATATTTTCCATTGGAATATCACTAAGCACAAATGGTGAATGAGTAACAAGCAATATGTCTATCCTAAAATTCTTATCGATATTAAGTTTGTTCAAATATTCAATTAAAGTAGCTATTAAAATACGTTGATATTCTGGATGATAATATTGTTCTATTTCTTCCAAAACAATCTGTACACAATTATATGATTTTCGATTTTCGGCATTTTTTATGGTATATATATTATGCACATGATACAATATTGAACTCATTGAGTAAACCAATTGTCTTTCCCCCGAACTCAAATCAGTTATATTAACAACTCCAAGTTGTCCTTTATCCGTTCTATAAGATAAATAAAAACTGGTCTTGAAGATCGGTGGAGGTAACAAATACATAATTTTATCTATCTGAACAGATGAATCCGATCTTTTCTTTAAGAAAGGTTCCAAATCGCTCCAATAATATCTCCCTTCATGATAATAAGGTTCTTCCAAGTAATAAAGAATCTGATGAATTTTCAATGTTATATGACTTCTATCCTTTTTTAACATATCCACAGCCTTACCAAATGGGTTTTCTTGTTTAGAACCTTCTTTGAAATAGACTTGAAAAAAAGAGTACTTAACAAGGATAGACATTGTTTTATAGACAAGATATTGATAACAATATTCTGAATATTCATTATTGCCATTAAGAAATGGAAATCTTTTTATCCAAGCCTCCTTGATTAGTTTTTCCATATCCTCCTTGCTCATATCCTTTATTTTAGCCAAACAAGGATAATAGTTTTTCATCGCATGTTTGACTTTTTGTGATACACCATCTTTATCTAGTTTGATTACAAAAGATTTAATGTCATAATCGGGATGAAAACTAATAGAGTGGTAAAGCTTGAAATAAGAAAAAAAAGCGATAGAACGTTGTTCTGCCAATTCTGTTTCCACATTGATATCAATATTGCCTCGTTCTCTGAAGGGATTCAAAACAATGGGTGTTCTATAACCGTCATTCTTATGAAAAAGAGCTTCTATCCAAAACTTTTTCTTATATCTCCCCATAATTTCGGACTGATATTCCAATGAGTTATAGGCATAATGTGAATAATTGATGACGATCGTATAAAACAGCGATTGCAAATCATCACTATTGTGTCCCATTATATTACCATACTCGTCTGTCCATGAAAAGCCTTCGTTGGAAATAGCGATCTTATAAATGACATTATCTTTTTCATAATACAATTCTGCCTTCAAGCGTTTTACTGGAACCAATGGCTCAGCGGCGTATGTTCCAGATTGCTCTCCTAAGATATAAAAAGACAAATTATTTATAATCCGGATAATTAATTCTACGATTGTACTTTTTCCACTACCGTTCATTCCAACAATAGCGTGCAGGCTAATATTGGATGCATACAAATTATCCGGAACTTGTTGTTCGCCTTTTATCACTTTCCCATCTTTAAGCTCATAATTATTATAAAATGCATAAAAAACATCAGGTCTCAAGTTTTTTATTACATGTTTATTACATCCCTTCAATGGTCGTACACCAATGATTTTAAAGGTTTCCATACGCTCTTTTGTCATTTGTTTTAATAAATTTATACGATAAATGGTTATAAATAGACAATTAGTTCTTGTCATGTAGAAAATATCTGAATCTAAATCCGCATAGCTTTTATATTAAATACAATCACTGGTGTCATTCTTGCCTTCACACCTCCTAATCGCTTTAGTCAAAGCCTCTTTCAACCTTATAAAGGCAAGCCTGTCCACACTCTTTAATACACTGATTTTCTTACTAACCAAATCATTCAATTGGAGTAAACAAGGAATATCTGCCTTATATCTATCCCCCACATCTTGTAGGTGATAATCAAAATTATAATGATAAGAAAGAAATTGCGTAAAAGAATTTCTGCTTTTATTACTTAGTTTACAAATAGCATCAAAAAGAGTATTTGCATCTTCCGATGCAAATATAGTACGATATTCGTATGTGCAACTTTTATCCGGATAAGGTTGCCTATCTATAATTATGAGCTCCTCGACAGTTTCTTCTGTCAAATTACGTAGTGCTTTTTGCATTTGATCTGGTAAATCATTAATCTTTGATTTCATCTTCTGCAAAAAATAGGACACAATATCATCTGTTATTAGAGTCTTGGAATCTGTGGTTACATAATTACATCCACTAATAAAAAGCCCTTTTAGCCGATAAAGTTCTTCTAAACTGGTTTGATTATTAATCATTTCTGCTATTCTCTCTTTTATTGAAGAGACAGTATCCTTTTCCAAATAGACAGCATCAATAGCAGCAAAATATGATAGATATGCAATACTATAACCAAGTTGATAAGCGTCTTTTATTTCTTTATCCAATATGGCATTTATAGTAGCTTGACAAATACTTTCAAGTTCTTGCTGTTCCATATCGAAAAAACCAGATAACCTTTCCCAAGGTTTTAGCTCTCTTTGATTACCCTTTATTTCCATAGCAATGAATTCTACAAGTGGAGCACCTGTAATAATATAGTTTATAATAGCCGTAACATACCCTGGATTTAAAACATTATATACCAAGCTTTTATTTAAGGAATCATATTTTTCTCTCAAATGCTGCATTCTTTGCTTATCCTCATTATCATCTTGGTGTAGCAAAAATTTACATTCTTCACTCCATTTGCAAATTAACTCTTTGCTTTCACCATTGCTATACTCTGCATACACTGCAATAAATGAACCAAGAATATTTTTAAGAAAGATATTATCCTTTTCAATCAGTTCGGAAGGAAGTTTGTTTAAGTGGCTTTTAAAATCATATAAGCATTGTCTCAAAACCCGTAAGTTATCGGATTTTGTACATATAAAACAGTCAATAATGAAATCACGCATTTCTTTCAAATAATCGGATGTCGGAACTTCGTCAAGGAAGTATTCGATGGCTTCTTTTATATTGGGTTGTATTTCAAATTCCTTGCCTATAGTCTTTTCCTTAAACTCATCCAATACAGCCTTAGGCAGTTCTTCAAGGTGGTTCTCATCTCCAATTACAACAACATGACAATTACAGTGCTCTACAAAATAATTGATAAAACCTAACAATTCTTTCATTTCTATCAGACACCTTTCGATGTCATCAAATATCAGAAATTTTACACCTTTTATACTATCGTCTTCCACTTGTAGTAACGACAATGAATCCAGTGTTGCGGAAAATGAACCATCCTCTTTAGAATCTTCATTAAAATCCATACTTGTTTTGAAGACTATCTTACCGGCTAATTTCAAAGCTCCTTTTATGAAGCGCCCTGTTTTCGAATAAAAGAAAGGATTTAATTCTCTATCTATAGCAGTCTTAATATCATTCACGCTATCCATTCCATAGGTCGAAATATAGATGGGCTTTAGTGTAATTTCCTCATTGGTATCTGAGGTCTTATCAAACTTCTTCTTCCATTGCTTTATAAGATGAGTTTTACCACATCCCCATTTTCCTTTCAGCATCACGGCATACTGAGGATTAGGATTACCAGCATAACTGTCTAAAAAATCAAGAATTAAACTGTTCATACTTTTGTTATTAACATAATTCTATTTTAACTCCATTGGAAAATAAGAATGTAGCAATAAGAACATTAAATATGAAATAGTAAATGACGCTACAAATCCATTATCGCCACATCCACAACAAACAAAGTTAGTGAAATTTCTTAAATACAATAACATCCATACAACTAAATTTCAGGTTTCTTCTCACGGCTCTTTCATTTAAAAACGAAAAAATATTAGGCTGATTTTCAATACACCTAACCTTGCTGTTTGGGCTGTTAAACAAACAAGAAGAATTAAAAGTTAAGCACATAGTAAATAAAAATACTAACAATCAACATATTAACAAAATCGCTCGTTTCTTGAGATAAAGAGCCATAGTTCTTCGTTTAAAAATCTAATAAAGGCTTGCAGAAATCGAACCTTTTGCTTATCTTCGCATCGTCAAAAAGATAATGATTGTTGAATTGATAAAGAAAAGCGATGAATTTAGTGTAAAGCTAATTCGATGGTTTTCATAAGAAATAAAGCAAAAAGGTGCTGTCAATCAAGGGATTAGAGTAAACCAAACTAAAAGGTTCGATTCCTGGTGGCACCACTTTGAAGAAAAGCAAAAGACAGTAAAATCCTGATTTCCAAGCGAAATCGGGATTTTTTGTTTTCCCCCGACACGCAAAAAACGGCAAAATATTACCGTTTGAGGTGGAGCAAAAGGTGGAGATAAAAGGTGGAGCAAAAATCTCCACCGAATTAGAGTCTTTCTCACTGATTTGCAATGTTTTGCGTATCAAGAAAACGTGGTCGGTTTCCTACTTTTGTCCAAACTAAAAACTGTAGGAAAAATGAAAAGAAGTTCATTCAATGTGCTTTTCTTCTTGAAGAAGACCAAGCTGCTGAAAAACGGAGAAGCATCCGTTTGTATGCGTATCACTGTAGATGGTACGCGAGTTGAAAACAACATCCGCAAAAGCATTGACCCGTCTCTCTGGAGTCAGGCTAAGGAATCCGCCAGAGGCAAAAGCCGCAAATCATGTGATCTGAATGCCTATATCGAAAATGCGAGAATCAAATTACATCAGATTTTTTGTGAGTTGGAAGAACAGAACCAGCCTATAACGGCACGTCTGTTACAGGAAATATTTTTCGGACAGGACAAAGAACCGGAAGCGGTACGCACCCTCATCGGTACCATGCAGGAGCACAATGACCAATGCCGTGCCCTAGTCGGGAAAGACTACGCCCTGATTACCGTTCGCCGTTATGAAAGCTGCAAGCGCTATCTTGCCGAACTTATCAGACAGAAATACGGAAAGGGTGATCTGCCGCTGGCGGGAGTCAACGGTGAGCTGGTACGTGCCTTTGAATTTTATCTGAAGACGGAAAAGGAATGTCAGCAGAATACCGTTATCCGTTATATGAAATGTCTGAAGAAAATTACCAATCTGGCACTGGCCAATGAATGGATAGCCAAAGACCCGTTTATCGGTATCAAGTTCCACGAAAAAGAAGTAATCCGTGAGTTTCTTACTATGGATGAACTGCTGACCATCTACCACAAGGAATTTTCTCTGGAGCGAATCACCGTAGTCCGTGATGTTTTTATTTTCGCCGCCTTTACCGGTCTGGCTTTCATCGATGTGCAACAACTTTCCCCTGAGCATATCGTAAAAGACAACAACGGAAACCTGTGGATCAGGAAGCCACGTCAGAAAACAAAGAACATGTGCAATATTCCGCTGCTGGATATTCCTTTGGAAATCCTGAGAAAATATGCAGATTATCCTGCCTGCAAAAAGAAAGGAGTATTGCTGCCTGTCCCCTGCAATCAGAAGATGAACAGCTACCTGAAAGAGATTGCCGACCTATGCCTGATAAAGAAGAACCTGACTACACACACCGCCCGCCACTCGTACGCCACATCTGTCTGTTTGGCCAATGGGGTAAGCATTGAGAATGTAGCCAAAATGCTCGGTCACTCCAATATCAAGATGACGCAGCACTATGCAAGGGTACTCGACAGTTCCATTCTGAAAGATATGAATAATGTAAGGGATGTACTTTCAAATTGTCTGTAGCTTATGAAAAGAGAAATTATCCATATAATGGAGGACGGCAGAATTGTTATTCCTGCTGTCCATCCTGATAAGATTCGTATGGACGAAGCCGAACTTGTCGGTTTGTTCAATGTGGTTGCACCGACCTTACGAGCAGCGAAAAGAAGAATATATAAACTTGAGATTTTGCAACCATTCACCGCAGAACAACGTATTCCGTTAAAAGAGGGGTATCAGGTAGTCTATAACCTGGAAATGATATTTGCGCTTGCCTTTCAGATTAATACTTATCCGGCACAACAATTACGTGAGTATATAATAAGCAGACTGTTCCAATCTGAAAAGTCAATGGTTATCTGCATGGTGAATGGAAATCATAAGTCATATCTAAAATGCTGATAAATATTGATTTCAGTGTTTCATGCGGATAATAAGCCGCAAATTTTGCGGTTAATTATCCACATATAATAATATAAAAATATACTCTCATAAAAATGTTCTAGATCTTTAATATTCCAATTAATTGTAACACTCAAAATAATAGAGTAATTTTACAAAATATCAATCAAATGTCATTATGGTAAAAAAGAATAGAAATATTTTAAGAAACAAAGGAAAAGGAATTAAACTCAATCAATTATTGAAATTATATAAACAATGTAAACATAAACATTGTCCCATTCTTATGCTTCACAAAAAACAACATTCATCAATGAATGAATGTTCTATTTTTAATTCAAGTGAAACAGTAGAATATACATATCCACAAAAAAATGATATTTTAATCAAGAAACCATCAGACTACAGTTCTTTGTCAATGGTAAGACAGAGCAATAATTTGAAGGAAATTTTAATACCAGAAGGATATTACACAATTGCCATCGATACTTTAATAAAAGCGCAAAATAGCAATAATAATATAACGAAAGATTCTTTAATTTTCCCAATCCTATTCTGTTTTAGGCATTATTTAGAAATAATAATGAAGGATACTATTAGAAAATTCAAAATAGCAAATAACGAAATTACACCTGAACAAATTGGCTATGACAAGGAACATAGCTTATTAACAATTTGGAATCAATTAAAAAAGTATATACAACAGACTCAAACAGTAGAATGTCAAGCCTTTGAGAAACTTATAAATGAAATAAATCGAATTGATAATAAATCATTCAGTTTCAGATATGCCTATGTTGGGACTAATAATAATGAAGAAAATATTAATCCAATATTCAAAAATGAAATTGATATCGATTTAGACAACCTAAAATCTGTTATGGAAAAAATGCACAATTTTATTGAAGGTATTTCGGAATTAACTTATCAAAATTAGTAGCAAATCAATCATCTACATTTTTTTGTATAAAATTCCTCTATTTACGAAATCCTGTATAGTAAGTACTTGTCATCCCCATGCCCGAAGATTTATAATTGTTCATCATACAAGCATAAAGGCTGTGTGACATCGGTTCATCCAGACCGGCACTCAGCCTTTATGCTTATCTTTTATTTACTACTCATATATGCTTCCCGATAACTCTCCTGAAGCATTTTCTCAATATCACTCTCCCGGTATAGGATTTTACCTCCCAACTGGTAATAGGATATTCTCCCTTCATTACGATAATCCTGAAGCGTGCGTCTGCTCAGTTTCAATTGTGCCGACACTTCCTTGTCGGTCAGATAGCGTTCACCACCCAGTACGGGACGGGTTCCGACCGCCAGATTCTCAATCCCGACCAGCATACGGTCAAGACTTCCCATGATACGGTGTACCCATTCTCTGCTGTCTGTTCTCAGTTCACTCATGTTATTATGGATTTAGTGGTTATTGTTTAACTGTTATATGTTACGTCCTCTGTAAAGAGCCTCTTTTCTTCTGTCCTCAACTTTCTTGACGATACCCTGCACATCTTCCGGCTTGTAGAATATCTTGTGATTGATTTGGGAAAAAGGCAGGGTACCGTTATCACGGAGTGTCTGTAAGGTACGGGGCGAGATGTTCAGATACCGGCATACGTCCTGATTATCCATCCACTTGTGCAGCGTCCTGTCGTTCTCCCGGTTACAAATTTCCATGACCCGATGCTCAAAGTATTCAAACTTACGCACCAATTCCTCAAACAGTTGTTTTTCTATTCCTACAAATTCCATATCGTTTCCTTTTTTTGTTGATTGATGTTTATTCTTTTTTCGTTGTTTGCGACAAAGAAAAGCCATATATTCTGAAAGGCAATGGTTTCCGCTTAACTGGCAGCATGTGGCGCTGATTATCCTAGTTATGAGGCCACTTTCATATCCTTTTCTGCAAATATCCCTATATTCAGGGACTCCATCCAATAATGAATTATAGAATAAAAGATCTATGAACCTGATTCAATAAAGGTCCATAGCAATGGATAAGGAATGGTTTATTTCCATGTAACCTTACTTCATCACTTTTCCAAGCCATTGATTAGCTAAGGAAGCAAAGAATTGTTCCTTCAATGATTCACAGACATGAATATTTACTACAGTACGACATTAAGTCAGTAAATATTCAAGTCAATAGATCAGTAACTGTTTGAATCCCCGGTTCATTGTTTCATCAAACAGGAAAAATACCGCATTCCACACCGATTGCCCTTCATGCAAACTGCAACAGGCTACATTGTTGCCACATCCCGGCCAACTGTTTGACTATTGGAAACTTATATTCTTTTTTTGCCAGACAATTCATTCCGAGATATATCGGAACATGGCAAACAAAATGAGAAAATACATGATGAACAGAAACGGAAAAACAGGCCTGTCCCCTCCATAAGATGATACCGACAACGGTATTATTTCTCCCAGATTTATAAGGAGCATATTCAGAGACGCTCAAAATAGCGGGATTCTGGTTTTTAGTGGGGCAAGTTTGTGTTTCGGGCAGACCGAAACCGCTTGCTCCCACTACTGGACGCAGTGAGAGGTTCATCCCGCTGGTCTAATCAGTACATTCATTTTATGCAATAGTCAACAGATGGAAAAGAAACAGAATACAGAAAGAAACAACAAGGGCGGCCGTCCTCCCAAAAGTACGACCGACAAACTGAAATACCGTGTTACCGTGAAACTGGCGACACCGGATTATTACATGCTGAAAAGCAGGGCAAGAAGCGCAGGCATATCGGCAAGCGAATACCTGAGGGAATGTTTCCGTAAGGGATATGTACGGCAAAGACTAACAGCCGAACATTCCGACTATATCCATAAGCTATGCGGTATGGCGAACAATCTGAACCAGCTGGCTCATAAGGCAAATGCCGGAGGATTCGATACGGCAAAGCTGGAATGCCGTGTACAGGTGGCAAGAATCGAAGAACTTCTGAACCATATCCTGCTATGATTGCGAAGATTGTAAAGGGAAGCGGATTCCGTGAAGTTACCGGTTATATCATTGACAGTAAAAAGAATGCCAGGATTATCGCACATGCCGGCTTGTTTATTGAGGATGTTGCCACAATAACAAAGGCTTTCGAAGCACAAGCCGGAATGAATCCGAAAGTATCCAGACCGGTCGGACACATTGCACTGGGATTTTCCAAAGAGGATGAAAGCAGGCTGACCAGCCGGATTATGGCAGAAATAGCTCTGGAATACATGGAACGGATGGGCATAAGGGACACACAGTTTTTTATAGCCAAACATTTCGACAAGGAGCATCCCCATATACATATTGCCTACAACCGGATAGACAATGACGGCAGGACCATATCCGACAAAAACGAGCGGTTACGGAGTGCACGCATCTGCAAGGAACTGACCTTGAAATATGGGCTGCACATGGCCAAAGGCAAGGATCATGTCAAGACTGAACGCTTAAGGGAACCGGACAAGACAAAATATGAACTTTACATTCTGCTTAAAACAGAAGTCAGAAAGGCCGGGAACTGGAAGGAACTGATTGCCGGATTAAACGAAAAGGGAGTGGATGTACGGCTCAAATACAAGGGAAAATCCGATGAAGTACAGGGTGTAGTGTTCATCATGAACGGTTATTCCTTCAGCGGTTCCAAGATTGACAGACAGTTCAGCTATTCCAAGATAGATGCCGCATTAAAGACACCGTCACACTTGGAAACAAAAAGGCAGGTAGCTGTTCAGAGTGAACCGGCATATCAGCAGGAATCGCATGGCAATGAATTGTACAGCGGTTCTTTAGGTCTGTTCACACCGAACCCGCAACCGGAACAACCGGAAGGTTATCCGGACGATTATTTGAGAAAGAAGAAAAAGAAAAAACAACGAAAAATAAGATGGTAAAGCATGGAAAAAGACAATGTATATGTTTTGTTTGAAGAAATCAAGAACAAGATTGATATGATAAACGGGAAGCTGGATCAGAAGGCCGGAACACCTACTGACGGACAGGCAGAAGAAGTGATCCCGACATGCGTAAGGCATATTCACCGGCATCGTTTTGACATCAGGTCAAGCAAAGTATTTTCTCTTTTGGTCGGAATGGGGGTGGTATGCAGCCTGTCCTTATGGGGAAATATCAGACTTTGGCAGTCTAACCGGCAATATGCGGATGATGCCCTGAAGTTCCGAGCTATCCGTTCCTGGAGCGGGTGTACTCCTGAAGATATTCTCTGGCTGAACAAGGTTTTCGACATTCATCGTGACGAGAAGGCCATCGAATGGGTCAGGAAACAGGCCGACGGGTACGAGAACGAGCTGAAAGCTGTTTCCGACAGCCTGATGCAGGAGACACTTAAATTACAGGTAGAATCTGAATCCGATTGATATGGCCAGTGTAAAAGTGAAATTCAGACCTTCCGCCATAGAAGGAAAGGAAGGTACCGTCTATTATCAGATTATCCAGAACCGTGTAATCCGTCAGTTAAAGACGGATTACCGGATATTTACGGATGAATGGAACGAAGCTGAAAGCTGTATCATTGTCGGTAGTTCGGAACGAAGCGATCTGCTCCTTTCCTTGCAAGAACGCATGGAATGGGACCTGAAACGGCTGGACGTGATTATCCGCCAACTGGATAACCGGAAAGCCGGATATACGGCAGATGATATTGTAGCTTCTTTTCAGAACAATACAGAGGGACAGTCGTTTTTCAACTTCATGCAGGGCATCATAGCCCGTCTAAAACAGATGGGCAAGATACGCACGGCTGAAAATTATTCCTGTACTCTGAAAAGTTTCATGCAGTTCAGAGGAGATAGGGATGTTCTGCTGTCCGAAATTGATTCGGATCTGATGCAGCTTTATGAAGCCTATCTTCATGGGAAAGGGGCCGTACGGAATACCAGTTCATTCTACATGCGTATCCTTCGGGCGGTATATAACCGTGCCTTGGAAAAGGAACTGATGGAACAGCGCAATCCTTTCAGGCATGTCTATACGGGAGTGGACAAGACCGTCAAGCGTGCCGTTCCCTTATCCGCCATCAAGCGTATGAAGAATCTGGATCTGTCTTTACAGCCTAATCTGGAATTTGCAAGGGACATGTTCCTGTTCAGCTTCTATACCCGTGGCATGTCGTTCATAGATATGGCTCACCTAAAAAAGAAAGATCTTCAGAACGGATTTTTATCGTATCGTAGACGAAAGACCGGGCAGCAGCTGGTTATCAGGTGGGAAAAATGTATGCAGGAGATAGTCGGCAAATACCCGGAAGACAGCCTCAGTCCTTATCTTTTACCGGTATTGAGATATCCTTTTAAGGATACGCACAAGCATTACAGAAATGTCATGTCCGGAATAAACCGGAACCTGAAAGAAATAGCCAAATTGGCCGATATATCCGTTCCTCTGAGCATGTACTGTGCCCGTCATTCATGGGCAAGCGCAGCCAAAGGCAAGAACATTCCGATTTCGGTTATCAGTGAAGGAATGGGACATGACTCCGAGGCGACCACACAAATTTATCTGGCTTCATTGGACAATTCCGTAGTGGACAAAGCCAACGCACAAATTCTGAAAAGTTTGTAGGATTGGAGAACGTTTAGCAAAAGCATTCATTTCTTAGACAGAGGGACTCACTCTTGCGCAAAGTTATACATTTTATTGAAAATCCTGCAATTCCAGCCGTTGGATTTTCATACGGAAGTCATTGAATTTCAACTGTTGTTTAGCAATCCTACATATAATTCATCAGCAAATCAGCCTTATAGCCCAAAATCTCCCTCTGTCTAAGAAAGACGCAGACACCGGGACTTTCTCATCCCCTTTACGCACAGAAAGAAGATGGAGAAAACGACCGGAGAAGCCGACATACAGGAGAACAAGCTGAAAGAACTTTCACCCGACTTACTGAATACCTTGCTCAAAGATCATACAACGAGTAAGGAAGGAAAACAGTGTAATATATTCTGGGCTACTTCCGATTATAAACCGCTCGGCAAAGGCTATGAATACGGATCACAGATTCTTCCGGAGCTGATAACCGGAGAGAACGGCCATGTAGTCATGCCCCGTGTTCTGAAACACAGGGATACCCAAAGCACACGTTCCAGGGAAATGGCGGAGGTATTTACTCCGTCCTGGATATGTAATGCCCAGAACAACCTTATCGATGAAGCCTGGTTTGGCAGAAAGAATGTATTCAACCATGAAGTGACACCCAAAGACGGTACACATTCATGGGAAATCAATCCGGATAAGATTGCTTTTCCTGAAGGCAGGACATGGAAAGACTATGTACGGGAAAACCGGTTGGAAATCACCTGTGGAGAAGCTCCTTATCTAGTAAGCCGGTATGATACGACTACCGGAACATTCATTCCCGTGGAGAAACGTATCGGTCTGCTTGACCGTAAACTCCGTATTGTCAGTGAGAATACTACGACAACGCGTGAATGGCTGGAGGCAGCCAAGGATGCTTACAGAAGCATCTATGCCTATGAATGGCTGGGCGACAGTCTTCTTCTTGCCCGTGAAGCCCTTCTCTTATCCTTCATTGAATATTACCGGAACAAGTTCGGTAAAGATCCGCAAATTAAATCCATCAACCATATAGCCTATATCATCTCCTGGAATGTATGGCAGATGGACGGACTGAAAGGTGTTGTTCCGGACAGTTGCGGAGAACGTGTGCGAATGGAACCAAGTCTGTTCGGTACGATTGAAAGACGGGAACCGTGCGAGGGCTGTCTGAAAAATGACCTGACCAAG
This sequence comes from Bacteroides sp. A1C1, assembly GCF_004328515.1. Classification (NCBI taxonomy): domain Bacteria; kingdom Pseudomonadati; phylum Bacteroidota; class Bacteroidia; order Bacteroidales; family Bacteroidaceae; genus Bacteroides; species Bacteroides sp. A1C1. The sequence continues at coordinate 3,188,644 of NZ_CP036491.1, read as the reverse complement.
CACAACGGAATTTACTGCATTATCAAGGACTGGCGGGCTACAGACAAGGCAACAGGCAAAAAGGGGAAACGAATCCGATTTATCGACCTCATAAATGAAGAAGCATGAGATTCACATCGTCCCTGAAACTAAAACTTATCTATGTGTTCCGTATCAATGATGCGGCGCACCATGGATGCCTGAAGATTGGCGAGGCAACTTGTGAGGATGAAAACGTGTTTGGTCTGTCTCCTAACAGCAAGGCGCTCAATGAAGCGGCAAGAAAGCGTATCAACCAGTACACACAGACGGCAGGCATCGCATACGATCTGCTATATACTGAACTGACCGTTTACAACCGTGGCGGACTCCGTTCATTCAACGACAAAGAGGTACACAATGTTCTGGAACGCTCCGGCGTCAAAAAGAAAGTCTTCGATACAGTCAACAAAGCCAATGAATGGTTCATCACCGATCTGGAAACCGTCAAGCGTGCCATTGCGGCTGTAAAGGAAGGCCGGAGCTCCCTTTCATCAGCGGAAGTTACCCGTGAATATTCCCCGATTGTATTCCGGCCGGAACAGCAGGAAGCCATCAGCAAGACCAAGAAACAGTTTAAGAAAGGCAACCAGATGCTCTGGAACGCAAAGATGCGTTTCGGAAAGACCCTTTCTGCCATGCAGGTTGTCAAGGATATGGAGTTTCAGCGTACCCTGATTCTGACTCATCGCCCTGTGGTGGATGCCGGATGGTTTGAGGATTTCGGTAAGATATTTTACGACCGCAAGGATTTTGCATACGGTTCCAAGAACAACGGGGAAAGTTTTGGCAGCCTTGAACGACGGGCGGAAAACAACGGGCTTCATTATGTTTATTTCGCATCCATGCAGGATTTGCGTGGTTCTGAACTTGTTGGTGGCAACTTCGACAAAAACAACGAAGTGTTTGCTACCGATTGGGACCTGATTATCGTTGATGAAGCGCACGAAGGCACCCAGACCGAACTGGGTAAAGCGGTTATGGGAGAGCTGGTCAAGGAACAGGCCAAAGTATTGCGCCTGTCAGGTACTCCATTCAACCTGCTGGATGATTTCAAGGAGGATGAAATCTATACATGGGACTATGTGATGGAACAGCGGGCCAAGGTGAGCTGGGACGAACTCCATTTTGGCGATCCCAATCCGTATGCCTCACTGCCTACACTCAATATCTATACCTACGATTTGGGACGGCTGCTTCATGAATTTGTAGATGAAGATGTCGCCTTTAACTTCAGGGAATTTTTCCGGGTCAATGAATCCGGCAGTTTCTGTCATGAAAAAGATGTGTGGGCTTTTCTGAATCTTCTTACCAAGGAGGACAAGGACAGCCTTTATCCATATGCCAACGAGGAATATCGGAATATTTTCCGCCATACCCTCTGGATGGTGCCTGGCGTGAAGGAAGCACGGGCACTGAGTGCCATGCTTCAAGCACATCCGGTGTTCCAGCATTTCAAGGTGGTCAATGTAGCTGGTGACGGTGATCAGGACGAGGAGAGCCGTGATGCCCTGGAAGCCGTGGAACAGGCTATCGGAAAAGATCCGGATGCTACACGGACCATAACCCTTTCTTGCGGACGACTGACGACCGGAGTAAGTGTAAAGGCATGGACTGCCGTATTCATGTTATCCGGTTCTTATAATACAGCTGCATCCAGTTATATGCAGACCATTTTCCGCGTGCAGACACCTGCCACCATCAACGGACGGATGAAGGAGCAGTGCTACGTTTTTGATTTTGCTCCGGACCGTACCCTGAAAGTGATAGCCGAAACCGCCAAAATATCGGCCAAGGCTGGAAAGACTTCACAAAGTGACCGTAAGGCAATGGGAGAGTTTATCAATTTCTGTCCTATCATATCCATTGAAGGCTCACAGATGAACCGCTTTGATGTACCCCGTATGCTGGAACAGTTGAAACGGGTATATGTGGAACGTGTTGTTCGTAACGGGTTTGAAGACAACAGTCTGTATAACGATGAGCTGATGAAACTGGATGATCTGGAACTACAGGAATTCGATGACCTGAAAAAGATCATCGGCCAGACCAAAGCCATGCCCAAGACCAACCAGGTGGACATCAACAGTCAAGGCCTGAATAATGAGGAATACGATGAAAAGGAGAAGCTGGAGAAGAAACCCAAGAAGGAACTTACGGAGGAAGAACGGAAACGGCTGGAAGAACTGAAAAAGAAGACCAAGAACAGGGAAGCGGCCATATCCATACTCCGTGGTATCTCCATCCGTATGCCCCTGTTGATTTATGGTGCGGAACTGAGTGATGAGAGTCAGGAAATCACGATTGATAATTTTGCCTCACTCATTGATCCGCAGTCATGGGAAGAGTTCATGCCAAAGGGAGTGACCAAGCAGAAATTCAACAGCTTCAAAAAATATTATGACCCGGAAATATTCTGTGCTGCCGGAAAACGAATCCGTGCAATGGCCCGTGCTGCGGACAAACTGAGTATAGAGGAACGTATCGAGAGGATTACGGACATCTTCAGTACTTTCCGTAATCCGGATAAGGAAACGGTGCTTACTCCGTGGCGTGTGGTAAACATGCACCTAGGTGATTGTCTAGGAGGATATAACTTCTATGACACAGAGTATCAGAATGTGATTCCTGAACCACGGTTTATAGATAAAGGAGAGGTTACCGCAGAAGTTTTCTCCCCTGAATCCCGTATTTTGGAAATCAATTCCAAATCTGGACTTTATCCGCTTTATATGGCATACGGCATTTACCGGGCAGGGGTAAAGGCTTCTCTTTTCGCAGTAGAAACAGTAGAAGAGCAGCAGGCTGTATGGGATAAGGTAATAGCCGAGAACATCTTTGTCATCTGTAAGACTCCGATGGCAAAGAGTATTACCAAACGCACGCTTGTCGGATTCCGTAAAGCTAAAGTAAATACAAGATATTTTGAAGATTTAATCAACCAGATTAAGAATAAGCCGGAAAACTTTATAGCCAAAGTTGCCAAAGGTCGTTCTTACTGGAAAGCCATAGATAATGACAATATGAAATTTAATGCGATAGTGGGAAATCCACCATATCAAATTATGGATGGAGGTGCTGGGGTCAGTGCAAAACCTGTTTATAACTTATTTGTTGAAATAGCTAAACTCATAAATCCAACATATATTTCCATGATTATGCCTTCTAGATGGTTTGCGGGAGGCAAAGGATTGGACTCATTTAGAGCGAATATGTTGTCTGATAAACGAATTCATTATATTTTCGATTATATAAATGCAAAGGATTGTTTTCCAACATCAAGTATTGGTGGAGGTGTAAATTACATATTATGGGATGCTAACCACCATGGGGATTGTTCGATTACAACTGTCCAAGGATTATTACGTGACACTGTATCACGCCCATTAGATCAGTTTGCAGTATTTATCCGCTATAATCCTGCTATCCATATAATTCAGAAATGTCAATCAGATAAAACCTTTGCCTCAATAGTAAGTACACGTAATCCATTTGGTTTATCATCAAATATTAGAGGTGATAAATCTGGAGATCTTCGTTTAATATCAAGTGAAGGGGTATCATGGCTTCCTAAAACTGCTGTTTCAGCTTCAAATCAACTACTTTCTAAATACAAAATTCTTATGAGCAAAGTAACAGCTGAACATGCCGGTGAGCCTGATAAAAACGGCCAATTCAGAATCGTTTCAAGGACAGAAATTATAGGGCCAAATGATGTTTGTACGGATTCCTATTTGATTATTGGTGCATCAGAAGATAAGTCTGTTGTTGAAAATGAATATAAATATATTCAAACTCGCTTTACCAGATTCTTATTAATGCTGGCAGTATCTTCTATAAATCTTTCTCCTGATAAGTTCCAGTTCATCCCATTGCAAGATTTCACTGAAAAATCTGATATTGACTGGAATAGAACCATTTTTGAAATAGACCAGCAGTTCTATAGAAAATACAAACTCTCCGATGAAGAGATATACTTTATTGAGAAAATGGTAAAACCAGTACAATAATCATTAATTAAATTTGTATATATCAATACTTTACTGTATATTTCCACATTCATATGATAAATAATGTTTTAATATACTATAAGTTATGATTCACAAACTAGAAAAAATTTTATTTGAAAAGACAAAAGACTCTCAAAGTGACATATTATATACTCAATGGATTTATGATAAAAAGCTGGTACCAAGAGCATTATCATTAATCGCTGGAATATTTCCACACTATAGCATGCATGATCAATCTCATTCAGAAACGGTCATCAATAATATTGTTAGAATAGTAGGAGAAGATGTTATTGAGAAATTTACAGCAATAGATATTTGGTTATTATTAACTTCCGCTTATTATCACGATATAGGAATGGCTATTCCTGCCGATCGTATTGAAGAGACCCTAAAAAGTAAAGATTTTTTATCTTACATATCTGACATTCAAAGTGATTTATCACATCCATTATATCTTTATGCTTCGCATTTCAAGGAAGAACATAGACGACTAGTATTGAAAGATAGCTCATTTAATATTAATATATATGATAGCGTAAAGTTTTTATTAGCAGATTACTTTAGAAGATTTCATGCAAATCGTTCCGAACAAATAATAATAAATCCGGAAAAAGAAATATCTCTTAACTCGCCAAGAGGTGTTATACCCCAAAGGCTTATAAAAATATTAGGAGCAATTTGCGCCTCACACACCGAAGATTTTAATAAAGTATTAGAATTGCCTAAAAATGAAGTAGGAATAGATATTAATGATGCTCACCCCAGATATATTGCTTGCTTATTAAGGCTTGGTGATCTATTAGATTTAGATAATAATCGCTTTTCTGATGTATTCTTAAGATCAGTAAAATCTATACCAAAAGATTCTTTGTTACACAAAGAAAAGCATTTTTCAATTACACATTTTAGCGTTGACACAACAACTATAGATATTACAGCAAGTTGCGATGATTATAATGTTGCTAATATAACTCAATCTTGGTTTGAATATATTAGACAAGAAATCGTAAATCAGATGCTAAATTGGAACAACATAGTTCCTAATAAATCTATGGGATATCTCCCTACAATAAAGAACCTTAAAGTAAATTTGAACACGTGGAGATATATACATGATAAAGAGAAACCTAGATTTAAAGTTGATAATGAACAAGCATTACAGTTACTAAAAGGTGCTGGATTATATCAAACTCCATGGCAATGTTTAAGAGAAATTTTACAAAACTCTGTTGATGCCTCTCTATTAAGACTTTGGTTGGAGAAAAATGAGAATGATGACTTCAATTCTCCCAATGATTCTAAATTATTAGGCATGTTGGAAAACTATCCAATTAACGTTACAATTGAAGAAGTTTCCAAGAGTGACAATGAAGATATGGAGTGGAAAATTACAGTTGAAGATAATGGTATAGGATTATCAATTAATGATTTAGAATATTTATCAATAACAGGAAGTAGCAGAAAAAATAAAATACGAAATCAAATCATATCTGAGATGCCAGAATGGTTACAACCTTCTGGAGAATTTGGTATTGGTTTTCAAAGTATTTTTATGATAACAGATTTAGTCCATATTAATACTAAAAGCTTCTTCACTCAGCAAGAATTAGAAATAGAACTTTCTAATCCTGATTCTGAAAGACGTGGTGACATTCTTATTAAACAGGTAGCTTCAACATATAAACGAAAACCAGGGACAATTTTAAGTTTTAGAATTAAGACAAGTCCTATATTTCCCCAAAAAGAAAAGCAAGATTATACTGATATTAAAATAAATAAATATAAGTTCTATAGAGAATTATATATTGACCCATTTGAGCATAAAAAAGTATCAGCTGAGTTAGAATTTATTATACAAGAATTAAATAAATTCGCCAAAGCCTCGTGCCTAGATATTTATTTATCTATTAGGGGGGATAAACATATATTAAATGATAAAAGTAAAGGTATAAATAATACATTTCAGTTTTTTAATCAAGAAGAACAAATTCAATTTAATATAATTCCTAAAGTAAAGGACAATGAAACGATTTTTTATTATAAAGGACAAAGAATTGAAAGCAGAATAGATTTCAACTTCCTCTGTTTCGAAGTAAATATATTGAAATGTAATGCAAAGGATATCGTATCCCTAGATCGAAACTATCTAAAATACGAATTTGAATTTGATTTTTTTGAAGTTCTGAAAAAGTGCATTATAAAAGAAATACCTAAGTATGCAAAAGAGCAATCTTCAAATACAGATATTCAGCACATGATTAGTATGTTTGTTAATTACTATTGGGAAGATGATTATAATGAATACCTAAATTTAGATACTTATCAACAATGGAAAGAATATCAGATAACGATTAATAATGGTAATCAGTATAAACTTGGATACTTTGTAGATAATTGTAACGATATTTATATATACGATTATGCATATGGGCCAGATACTCCCATTAACTCATATGAGATAAAAGATAATGCACTTTATATTCATGATAAAGGATATGACGAATTAGCTATTTCCAGATTTTTATATCGTATTTTTAAGAAATATTTCCAATATATTTCTGAGGAAGAATCTTCAGACAAAAAATGTCGTATCCTACATTTATCTAAAACAAAACCAGAACACATTATTTATGAAAATAATTTATTGGAATATATTACTGGTAAAAGTACAACCGAAGAAGACGATGATGATGACATCTTTTCTTTTATTCCTGCTAATTTGAGGTATATTATACCTTGTGAAGATAAATATAAAGCTCTTAAATTAAAAGATGCCGAAGACTTAAAATTTGTAGACACTGCATATTTCCCAAGTTTAATTTCAAATTCATATCCTAAAATGATTTCTCCATTTACGTTCAGGAAAGATGAAGGAAGTTTAAAATACATTTATGAAGTAAAAATTACAGAATTCCTAATAGACTGGGTTAAAGAACATAATGATAATCCATCTATCACACGAGAAGAAATAAAAGAAGCATACTCAAAATTTGTTGATGAATATAATGGTAAACTTAACAGAAATACAAATTAAAATTTCTATCTTTGTCTTAGGAAACCTCCACGCAACCTTGTGCAAAATATTGCAGAAATCCAGTGGAGCAATAGCGGGAGATTACTTCTTTAGCTAAAAGTTACATCAAAGATATTCAGCCACTTATCGTTAGATTACGATTCCTGGTGGCACCACTCAAATAAATACTCCCATTGAAATGATAATATTTCAATGGGAGTATTTATTTACACCCACTCCCCCTATCCCCAGCAACATGCTTTAAGATAGACTTTACTATTATCCCATGAAAAGGTCTGATAATAAAGAAATATGCCCTTCCCAGCCAATTATTGTACTTCACAACAGTAGTAATCCGAAGTTCTTGTTTTCCTTCGTGATATTCCCCACACCACATGGACACATGGAAATCAAGATGCTTATCCAGCATTCCGAGAATTTCTTCATGCAGATTTTTATCCAAGACCATATCTGTAAATCTGGTTGCTGTATCCAGTCCTAATGGCTTTACAATCGCATTCCTGAAATTCATGAGCCAACCAATCCATTTAGGAAATCGGCTGAAGGCAAGATTGCGAAAATCTTCCGGTGTCAATGCCTGCCCAGTGACCATCACTTTAGAAAAAGAATCTATATAATCTACAGGAAAATAATTCTTTATTAAGCTGTCTGCCGGTATATCTTTCATCTTATCACATATTGAATTTAGGTAACTATATACCACTTTGCACTAAACATTAATTAAAAATATTAACAATATGTGCATCAGACATTTAAACTGATGCACAATGTGTTTTTAAAATAGAATTAATTACTAATAGTTGATTTTATTGGTAATAATGAATAATAAATCTCTTTACTATTCTTATCTATAATATAAATATTTGAACAAATACCTTGGATAACCAATGTTCTAATATTGAATATAGCAGCTTGACGAGAATTCCACTTACCATTATAATATTTGAATTCTATTACTAAAGCCATATTATCCCTATTTGTTTCAATAGGAAAGGCTTGGCTTTCTGTCATAGGTAATTTTAAAGTATTGTAATAATAATATCTATCTGAATGCTTACGCTCTTTCCAATATTGTTTAACAGAAGAAGGACATTTGAAAACAAGTTGTTCAATATTCATATACCCTTGAATGGGATAAAAATCATCCCAATCCATTTGATAGGAAAGGTCAAAGGTTTTTGTTTCTAAATTATATTCTTTTCCGTAACCTGCGTATCTAAAAGGAAATACATAATACATACTTGAATTCATTATATCTTTCTTTTTCGCATTCAATTTATTTAAAAGGTCTTTTCCCTCTGGAGTTGTCTTAAACATTTTACGTTTTAATTCAGTATCATAATCTCTCAAATCATAATATTCACAAATATCTAAATTATAAATATCAAATAAATTATCTATACGCATTCCTTCCAATTTTCCCTTAAGTTTTATACCATCATAATTTTTCTCTAAAATAGAAGACAATGAATCTAATTTTAGAGTTTTCCCAGTTTGAGATGCTATCTCAATTATTGGTAAAACGACAAACAAAATCAATAATACAAACTTTTTCATAACTATTCGTATTTCTGCCTTCACGTGACCTATAAAGGCTGTACCTAAAAGGAAGTGGGTCACAGTCCACAACTTCGTAAGGTATCGCCAGAAACCTATGCACACGCAGACAAGCAACCCACTTGGTACAGTGAGGGCTTGTGCCTTGTGTGCGTGTTAAAACTGGCGATTTTAACGAAGTAAGGCACTCCCGAATATTTTCTCTAAAACATTTGTTCTATAGAACATTTGCAAATATAGTGATATTTGCTACATTTGCAATGTCAAACAAATAAGAAAATATTATGGAAATTTCAGAAAACACTAAAAATCCTTATTCAGGTGGAGAATGGGTATACTTGGAATCTGACAAATCTGTTATGGTTAAAATCTCAATCTCAAATCCTAATGGCATGTTAGAATATTACCTTAAAGACAATCCCCATAGACAATTTATACATTATTCAAAAGTTAAACCTATTACAGACTATAATCTAATCAGTGAATTAGAAAAGAATTATAGTGGAGAAACTGGGTTGTTAGGATAAATTATAAGTTCGTTCTTATCATAAGAACAGTCCTCCGGCGGAAAATAAATTGGATGAATCACATAAATCGATAATTCTTCGTTCACTCCGTTATTCTGCTCGCTATATGCAAGTAAGACTTCGGGTGCGTCAAAAGGTTTGTCAAGTTCCTTTGAAATTTTATGAAGGTTTGCAAGCAATTTACCGACCTCATAACCGTTTATCATTTTCTTTTTTAAATCCACTCTCATAAATAATTGATTTTAAATAGTTTATGAAAAATAAATGCAAACATGAATGGGTAAAAACATCCTCCGGCTATACATGCCAAAAATGTTCAGCCATTATCTTAACTAAAGATGTTATACCCGTATTAGGAGTAATATTAGATAGTTCAGAAGAACTTCAAGAAGAAACAGACAAAGAAGAGAATCAATCCAAATAAAGGTCTTTTTCCTTAACAGACTGCTCTAATTCCAAGTCTTTTTCTGTAGGGTGAAGAATCCTTTGTACTAATATTTGTGCATTGTCCGGCTTTTCTCCAATTCCTACAAGTCTTTTATAAAGCATTTCATCAGACCAAGAATTTTGCCTAAAAATATCTCTTACCTCAGAAGGTGTAAGTAAATTCTTTTCTTTCTTCTTCTTTCTTATATCCTTCTTCTTGTAATTATATCGCATTGCAAAACTCATAAAGTTTTCAAATTCTTCTCCTATCGTCATTTCCTTTTTACTCATGCTGTCAATTTCTTATATGTAATACGGTAATTCATATTACAAAGTAACAAATTAAATCTTGAATTCTCGCTGATTTTTCGTGTATTATAGCGGAACACAAATTCATTAACATATCTTTGAAGATGCTTAGAACTCATATAGTGGTATATTCCTACATATCCTCTTTTTAATAAAGTCCAAAAACCCTCAATGGTATTAGTGTTGATTCTTCCGTACCCATATTGTTTCTTGCTGTGGTCTATGGAATAGTGATAATACATTTTGTCTATCTCATTATATCCGTACCATTCATCAGTGTACAATATAGCGTTTCTATCAACAAACTCCAATATTTTAGGAGTAAGTTCCTCTTTGGACGTGTTTTTGATAACTATCCCGATAACCTTTCCTTTTCTTTCTACCATTCCAAGAACCGGGGTCTTATCCTTGAATGAACGTCCCTGGCAAGCCTTAACTTTCTTGTCGTTGTGTCTATTCTTGTTCTTTCCTCCGACAAAGGTTTCATCGGCTTCTACTTCATTATGCAATTTCCCTTGATTTTCACATGCCAAACATATTCTTATCCGTTGTAACACATACCAGGCTGTTTTCTGAGTAACTTTAATGTCTCTCGCCAACTGTAAAGATGATATTCCTTTCTTGTTTGAAAGAACCATCCATACAGCCATAAACCATTTTCGCAATGACATTTTCGTATTCTCAAAAATGGTTCCCGTTTTTACATTAAACCTTCTCCCGGTGTCCTTACATAAATATGTATTATTTCCACATACATACACTTTAGAGCCAGGGCTAAAAGGAGATTCCACCTTTTCACCCCATCGCACTTTCTTTAAATATTCGATACAAGACTGTTCAGTAGGAAATGCTTCTAACAGTTCAAACAATGAATTAAACGAATTGAATCCTATCATAATATATTCCTCCTTTTACATCTAAATATACGAATATTTTTTCACAAATCCAACTAAAATAGTATATTTTTCTTATAAATATTCTGTTTTACCAGATTTAATCAACCAAAAATAATCATCACCACCAAATTTAAAATTTTTTACAGAACGTCCTCGTAGCTTTTCTTCAAAAGATTGTGGGTTTAATTCCGACGGTAAAATAGGCAGGTTAACCGATATATCTGTAATATCAATCGCATTGTAAGCTTCATTAAAAGGGTTGTCCCTTGTCTTTGTTGAAAACCCACTTACTACATAAGCTTTAAATTCGCCTAAAAACTTCATCGCTAAAACTTGCTTATGGGTCTTTTCTACTATTACCCATAAATTTTTGATACTTTCCTCGTTCATTTCCATAACTTTCTATTTTTATTGAATTTAATATTTAGTGCAAAGTGGTATATAGTTACCTGAATTTATTACTCGTTTGCTTTTCATTCACGACGTCCCCAATGACATGGCCTACAAAAGTAGCCACTTAATCCAACCCTACAACATATTCTTAAAAATAATATTATCCCGTAAAAGATAAAGCTCAAAAGAAAATTATCAGTTATCTTTGTTCCATGACTACCAACAAGACAACTCCCAAAGAATTATGGGCAAGACAGCAGATTAGCGGTCCCGATGTGGACTATGATTTGTGGAACAAGAAAAGAATATCCGTGCAAGCGTTCTCACAAATGAGTCAGAGCTGTATTTTTACAGTTGACGTATTTAAAGAGAGATACGATTTTGCATCCGACAGTTTTGCCCATCTTTTCGGATACAATCCCACTTGGATAAAGACAATCAGGCAACAAGGCGATTTACTGGAAGAGAGAATACACCCTGATGACAGAATTCAACTCACAGAATGCCAAATCGAGCATGGACAGTTCATCTACTCACTCCCACCGGAAGAAAGAAATGACTACCGGCAAATATTTCAATTCCGTATGTTGAATGCACGGCAACAGTATATCAATGTAAGCAGCCGGCAACAAGTCATAGAAACAGACCGGAATGGTAAAGCCTGGATAATCATGGGAGTAATGGACATACTTCCCGACCAGACCCCTATCGAAAGAATCAAACGGACGGTGGTGAACAGAAAAACGGGAGAGATACTTCCAACATGCACTGTTTCTCCCGACAAACAATTATCCAACCGGGAGAAAGAAATATTACGACTCATCCGACAAGGTTTTCTAAGCAAGGAAATCGCTTACCAGCTGGGAGTGAGCATCTATACTGTGAACAATCACCGGAAAAACATCCTAAGCAAGTTAGATGCCAACAATATAATGGAAGCCATCCATATAGTAGAAAATCTTGGTATCTACCTCTAAGATTACGGAAGCCAACCGAGACTGTCCGCCAACTGATTTGTTTTGCGCCACTCTTCAAGCTCCTTATAAGTGCGGACACCTCCCGTAAAGACAGCATGATAAATCTCTATACCTGGAATCGTTACACCATCCGGCACATCGAATTTGATTTGCAATATCGTTTTCCTAATTTCAGGAGTAAGGCGCTCCGCAATAGCGGCAGTCACCTTTTCTACAACACCATCATACCTGGAACCTTTCCGGATGTGAATCATATCAAACTTCCAAGTATTCTGTTCTCTATCCTTATATAAAGCATGCCACTCCATGCACTCTTCCTCCGTATGGATAAGGTTCCTATATTGTATTTCCTGCAAAGGCAATCGTTCCGCAAGTTCCCGGAGGACCGAAAAACTCTCTCCTACATCCAACCTATCGGTATAAATATGGATATCTATATCCCTACTTTTCGCCAACAGCCCGGTACGGAGTGAGCCCACCAAATGAACGGTTGCTCCAATGCGCTCCCATGCTTCAATAATACGGGTATCTTCCAATACTTTCCATGCAGATTGCTGATTCTGCCTTGCAAGCTCATGAATATCCATTTACCTCCACTTTTTTGAATGTGCAAAGATATAAAACTTCCCAATATATAGCTATAAATAGCCATTTCCCTTCCCGATACAATACACTAATTTTGCACACTGTCTTATTTTTAGCAACAACTAATTATGGCATTCAATCAAACAGAGAAACAAGAGAAAGAATATTTAAAGCAAATAATCAGTTTTCTGAAAAAGGTTATCGGTAATACCGACGCATCAGTGAAAGACCACGTCGACACCTTGGCAGAATACAAAGACTATATCTGGTCCAACAAAGACATCGACCCGCACGAGATACGCTCCATGCGCGAAAGCATCCTAAACCATTTTGCCTTGGGGGAAAGTGTAATCAACAAGCGTAAGCGGCTCACCAAGATACTTGCCATTCCTTACTTCGGACGAATTGATTTTTTGGAAAAGAAAGAAAACAGCAAAGTGATGCCTATCTATATAGGTATCCATACCTTCTATGACCCGGAAAGTCGAGCTACCCTTATCCATGACTGGCGAGCACCCGTTTCGAGCATGTTCTATGACCATGAATTAGGAGAAGCAGGCTATCGGTCTCCATCGGGAGAGATTAAAGGAGTAATTTCCCTAAAACGCCAATACAGAATTCGGGGCGGCAAAATGGAATTTATGATTGAAAGTGCCCTGACCGTCCATGACGACATTCTGCAAAAAGAGTTAAGTTCCAATGCAGATGACAAGATGAAAAATATCGTTGCCACCATCCAACGGGAACAGAACCGGATTATCCGCAACGAAGATATCCGCACGCTTATTATTCAAGGAGTGGCCGGCTCTGGAAAAACATCCATAGCCCTGCACCGCATAGCCTACCTGCTCTATACCTTCAGAGACAGCATCTCATCAAAAGATATTCTGATTATCTCCCCCAACAAAGTGTTTTCCGATTATATCTCCAACGTCCTCCCCGAACTTGGGGAAGAAACCGTGCCCGAAACCAGTATGGAACAAATACTCTCCGGAGTGTTGGAACACAAATATAAGTACCAAACATACTTCGGGCTAGTGAATGAACTGTTAGAAAAGCCATCCTCAAGCCTCATCGACAGAATAGCCTATAAAGCCTCTTTCGGCTTCATTTCAGAGCTTGACAAGTTTATCCTCCACATAGAGAACACCTACTTCAAGGCAGCAGACGTGAAGCTGACCAAATACATCACCATACCTGCCCCGTTTATTGAAGAACAGTACCTACGTTTCAACCGTTATCCCATACGCCGACGATTTGATGCTATGGCTGATTATATGCTGGATATGTTGAAAATACAATACGCCTTTACGGTAACCACCGCCGGCAGAAACCTTTTGAAAAAAGGAATCAGACTAATGTTTGCAGGCAATAACGACATTCAAGTCTACAAAGATTTCTTTAAATGGACAAATAATCCCGGAATGTTCAAAATGCGAAAGGGACATACACTCGAATACTCAGACTTGGCACCGCTGGCATACCTACACTTGGCATTGGAGGGAAACGGGAACCAGCCATTCAGAGTCAAACATCTGTTGATAGATGAGATGCAGGACTATTCGCCCATACAGTACAAGGTAATACAGAAACTCTTTCCATGCCGGAAAACCGTGTTGGGCGATGCAGGACAGTCCGTGAATCCTTATGGCTCATCCACAGCAGAAACTATCCAAAAGTCACTTACTGCAAGTGAAATCATGAAATTGTGTAAGAGTTATCGTTCCACCTTCGAGATTACGGATTTTGCGCAAAAGATTCATCCTAACGCAGAGCTGGAACCGGTTGCCCGGCATGGAGAAAAGCCACAAATCCTGCAGTTCGGCAGTGCCGTAGAAGAACTGTCCGGCATTATGGGGCTAATCTCCACTTACCGGAAATCCGGATATAAGTCTCTTGGCATCATATGCAAGACGGAGCAGCAAGCCAGGAAGATGGCAGACATGCTGAAATCATATGCCAATGATATCAGCTTCCTATCAAGTCAAAGCTCCGCATTTGTGCAAGGCATCGTCATCACCTCTGCCCACATGGCAAAAGGGCTTGAGTTTGACGAAGTCATTATTCCACAGACGGATGAGAGAAATTACCGTTCGGAGATTGACAAGAGTATGCTTTATGTAGCTGTAACCAGAGCTATGCACCGCCTAACCTTGACATTTCACGAGGCAAGACCGGCAACTCACTGATGATGGATTATTAAGGAAATCTATCCCAACAGCCTTGTACAAGATGCGGCAAGTAACAGCGTATCTCATCAATCGACCAATCCCACCATTGCAGCCGCAATAATTTCTTCACCACATCCTCATCAAAACGTTTCCTGATTTCTTTGGCAGGAGTTCCCCCTACAATTGTATAAGGGGGAACATCTTTAGTCACAACAGCACGTGCACCAATAATCGCCCCATCTCCTATATGAACACCAGCCATTATCACCGCTTCATAACCAATCCAAACATCATTACCTATTATAATATCTCCTTTGTCATCCCATGCATCCGTTATGTCCGATTTCTTCAATCCCCACTCTTCGTAAAATAAAGGAAATGTATAAGTAGACAGAGATTTCAACGTATGATTGGCACAGTTGAACAGAAATTTCGTACCGCAAGCAATGGAACAGAATTTACCAATAACCAGCCTCTCCTGATGGATGGGGTAATGATACAGCACATTGTTTTTCTCGAACAACAAAGGGTCAGCTACAAAATCATTATAAATAGTATAGTCACCAACCTCTATTCGAGGATCCTTTACAACAGCATTAAGATATACGGTTTGCTTATCTCCCGTACGCGGATATATTTTAGTCATCATAATTCGATATGTTTCTAATATTGTTTACTTCTTAAATAGAAAACCGATTGCAGTGCCAGCAAAATCACAAAAAGGTATTCTGCCGTTAAGTAAATAGCCAAGGATGCATGAGTGCAAGCGCTTAACCAATAAAGATACCCCAAATACACGACAGTGGTAGTCACTTGGAAAAGAAAAGTAATCCGGGTTTTACCGGTCCCTCCAACTGCGTTGAGATATACATAGCCTGGCAAGGCAAAGGTATAATTCAGCAACGTCACAACAAAAGGGATGAAAGCCTGCTCCGTCAACAGTTCGTTATCTGTATAGATTCCTATTATCAAGCGATTACAGCATACAGCTACCCCTATCAGTGGAAATCCAACAGAATAGCCCAACCTCAGTATCTTACGGCAGATAATGAAAACAGCCCTCCTTTCTCCAGCCCCAATCGCATTACTGACCAGCGAACCCGTAGTGACCGCAAAAGAATTGACTATTACAAAAAAGACAGCAGATACACTTCGCGTAATATTGGAAATGGCTAATTCCGTTTTACCCAAATGTTCCACCGCCACAAAAAACAAGAGCCACGGAGCTACGCTGATAAAGGCATGAAGCATGCTCCATACCGACAAGCTCAGCACATCTACCAACAGCTTTCCGTCATATACCGGTTTCAATCCATATTTCCCTTTATCTATTTTCAGCCATACGTAGAAAAGAAGCATCGCCAAAGAACCCATCTCTGCCAGAGAAGAAGCAATGGCAGCTCCCGATATTCCCAGTCCTCCAACGAATATCAGAATATAATTCAAAGGAATATTAATCACTACTGCAACGGCTGCAGCCCACGATAATGCCCGAGTGCATGTTATTCCCACAAGAAAAGAACGGATAGCCAAAAACGGAAACGAAAACAGCAAACCGAAACTGCGCCAGTCCAGATACTGAATTACAGCCCGATAAATCTCCGGTGAGGAAATCAACCTTCCCAATATGAAAGGAGAACTTGCCTGCATCAGCAGACAAAGCAAAATAGCCAATCCCGATAAAAAGAAGAAACCTTGAAAGAATATCTTCCCAGCCTTACCATAATCACATTCTCCATTCCTTGCGGGCAATCATCACCTGCAATCCGATACTAAATCCAAACCTAAGCATGTAGATCGCCAAATAATAAATCCCTGCAATGGCAGATGCTCCCAATTCCACCTCGCCAACGTGACCTAAGAAAACAGCATCGGTTATATTTATCAGCTGCTCCATCAAAATGCTCATCATTACCGGAAAGTTGATAAGCCATATCTGTTTATATGTATAATGCATTGCTCAACAATAAAATAGCACAAAACAACACACTGTACAAGTACAGCATGCTATCCTGCAAATTCATGAATAAAAGGATATACAATCTCTATGGCAAACGGGGCATCGCTTGCCAGATAGCTGAATAGCTTTATCAAGCAGGGCTATTCGTTGAGCGTAGCTATATACAGAGCTTCATAAAAGGTGAATATGTTTGTTCATTCAAGATATAGTGCAAAAGTACAGAAAAAAATGTGCCAAAGTTCAGTTTAGGGCATAAAAAAAGGAGTACCGCTGTACTCCAACCTTTGTTAACCTTAAATCTAATACTATGAAAAACACATTGCAAATGTACGGACTTTTGGGACATTGACAAACTTTCCAAGAAAAAAAGCATGTTTCATAACACATTTTAATAAGATAAATGCTCGTTTTCACGTCCTTTTTCACTTTTTCTGCTTCAAAATAGAAAAGGAGGTATAGCATCACGTAAAAAAATAAGCAAGTTCTTTCCATTATACTCCCAGTTTGCATTATCTTTGCACTAACACGAAGATAAGCTGCACCTCAGCATAAAAAATGAACGAGTTCATTTTATTCTGCATTCGGTTTGCACTATCTTTGTAATGAGATTAACAAGAACTTATATATGCCAGACTATGATTTAATCGCCATATTAGGGCCTACCGCCTCAGGAAAGACTCCATTTGCAGCCGCCTTGGCCGCCGAACTCCATACGGAAATCATCAGTGCCGATTCACGGCAAATCTACCGGGGGATGGACCTGGGCACCGGCAAAGACCTTGCCGACTATACCGTCGACGGGAAACAGATTCCCTATCACCTCATCGACATAGCCGACCCGGGCTATAAGTACAATGTTTTCGAGTATCAGCGTGATTTCTTGAATGCTTACGAGACTATTAAACAAAAAGGTTGCCTGCCCGTTGTATGTGGAGGAACCGGAATGTATCTCGAATCAGTGCTGAAAGGCTACCGTCTGCTGCCCGTACCCGAGAATCCTGAGTTGCGCACCCGTCTGGCGGACAAATCGCTGGAAGAACTGACCGACATACTGAAAGGTTACAAAAGCCTGCACAATACTACGGACGTGGACACAGCCAAACGTGCCATACGAGCCATCGAAATCGAAGAGTATTATGCCCATACCCCAGTAGACGAACGTTCCTTCCCCCAGATGAACAGCCTCATCATAGGTGTGGACATCGACCGGGAATTGCGTCGGGAGAAAATCACCCGCCGCCTGCACCAGCGCCTGGAAGAAGGAATGATAGACGAAGTGCGCCGTCTGATAGAGCAAGGCATCCAACCGGATGACCTCATCTATTACGGACTGGAATACAAG
Organism: Bacteroides sp. A1C1; assembly: GCF_004328515.1. Classification (NCBI taxonomy): domain Bacteria; kingdom Pseudomonadati; phylum Bacteroidota; class Bacteroidia; order Bacteroidales; family Bacteroidaceae; genus Bacteroides; species Bacteroides sp. A1C1. The sequence continues at coordinate 3,170,436 of NZ_CP036491.1, read as the reverse complement.
TATCTGACACTTTATGTCATCGGCAAGCTGACCTATGAAGAGATGTTCACGCAACTGGAAACAGCCATCCACCAGTTTGCCAAACGCCAGATGACCTGGTTCCGCGGTATGGAACGGCGTGGATTTACCATCCATTGGATGAATGCCCGATGGCCGATGGAAGAAAAGATAGCTTTTGTAAAGAATAAGTTGGAAGGATGATGAAATGATGAAGTAACCGGGTGATTTAAATCGTAAACTGTAAATAGTCAAATTGTAAATAGAATCATGAGTGCAGAACCCGAAAAGTTGGGAGTGATATACAACCCCAAGGCCGGAACGCGGAAAGTGCAGAAACGGTGGAAAGAAATCAAAGAATACATGGACAGCAAAGGTGTGCCTTACGACTATGTGCAGTCCGAAGGGTTCGGTTCGGTAGAGCGTCTGGCAGGCATCCTCGCCAACAACGGCTACCGCACCATTGTTGTAGTAGGCGGTGACGGCGCACTGAATGACGTCATTAACGGCATCATGCTTTCCAATGCACCGGACAAGGAGAATATAGCCATCGGCATCATCCCCAATGGTATAGGAAATGACTTTGCCGACTATTGGGAAATGAGTTCGGATTACAAGAAAGCGGTGGATTGCATTATCAACAACCGCCGCCGGAAAATAGACGTGGGTACCTGCTATTATTACGACGGTGAAAAGCATCTGACACGCTACTTTCTCAATGCCATCAACATAGGTCTGGGAGCCCGTATCGTGAAAATCACCGACCAGTGCAAGCGTTTTTGGGGAGTGAAGTTCCTCTCTTACTTCATGGCACTGCTATCCATTATCTTCGAACGTAAGTTGTACCGCATGCATCTCAAGATAAACGGCGAGCATATACGCGGACGCATCATGACTGTCTGCATAGGCAGTGCGTGGGGATACGGCCAGGCGCCTAGTGCAGTGCCCTATAACGGCTGGCTGGATGTTTCCGTCATTTACCGTCCCGAATTGCTGCAACTATGGTCGGGATTGTGGATGCTTATCCAAGGGCGGATTCTGAACCATAAGGTAGTGATGCCCTACCGTACGCAAAAAGTAAAAGTGCTGCGTGCGCAAAATGCCTCTGTCGATTTGGACGGACGTATTCTCGACCGTCATTTTCCACTGGACATCAGCGTACTGCATGAAGCAATAACATTGATTATACCCAATTGAAAATACTTAATCAGTAACAACCTATGATTGAATTAAAGAATAATCCTGCCGGAAACTTCTTCCTACTGGCAGGTCCATGTGTCATCGAAGGAGAAGAAATGGCAATGCGCATTGCCGAACGTATCGTGACTATCACCGAAAAACTGCAAATCCCCTATGTATTCAAAGGGTCGTACCGCAAAGCCAACCGCTCCCGCCTGGATTCCTTTATGGGTATCGGTGACGAAAAGGCGCTGAAGATACTGCAAAAAGTGCACACCACTTTCGGAGTACCTACCGTAACCGATATTCATGCCGCCGAAGAAGCCACCATGGCTGCCGAATATGTGGATATTCTGCAAATTCCCGCCTTCCTCTGCCGGCAGACAGACCTGCTTGTAGCCGCCGCCAAAACCGGAAAAACCATCAACATCAAGAAAGGGCAGTTCCTCTCTCCGCTTGCCATGCGCTTTGCGGCTGATAAAGTAGTGGAAGCAGGCAATAGGAACGTCATGCTGACGGAACGCGGAACTACTTTCGGTTATCAGGATTTGGTCATCGACTATCGCGGCATCCCCGAAATGCAGACCTTCGGTTTCCCTGTCATCCTGGATGTAACCCACTCCCTGCAACAGCCCAACCAGACCAGTGGTGTCACGGGAGGTATGCCGCAACTTATCGAGACCGTAGCCAAAGCCGGTGTTGCCGTAGGTGTAGACGGACTGTTCATCGAAACCCACGAAAATCCCACCGTAGCCAAGAGTGACGGCGCCAACATGCTGAAACTCGACCTGCTGGAAGACCTGCTGACCAAATTGGTCCGCATCCGGGAAGCAGTCAGATAAATTCCATTTATCCGGAATGGAATCCGAAAAAAACAACAGAAGTTGTGATTTATCTAAGGGCTGTCCGACAGATAGTTCAAGAACAATTTAAATTCATAATAATATGAAACATCTATTACGCGGTTTATGGATTGTAGCGTTAATTCTTTGCTGCAATTTTCAGCAGGTATTTGCACAGCAAATGCCGCCTATCCCGGTCGACAAAAATGTCCGTATCGGAAAGTTGGACAACGGATTGACCTATTATATCCGCAAGAACAGCCAGCCTGCAAACCGGGCCGACTTTTACATTGCCCAAAAGGTAGGCTCCATTCAAGAAGAAGCCGACCAACGCGGCCTTGCCCATTTCCTGGAACACATGTGTTTCAATGGAACGACCCACTTCCCCGGTGATGCACTGAAACAATACCTGGAGCGTATCGGGGTGAAATTCGGTGAGAACTTGAACGCCTATACTTCCGTAGACGAAACCGTATACAACATTTCCAATGTGCCGGTCACTACTCCGGGAGCCATCGACTCCTGCTTGCTGATTCTGCACGATTGGAGTAACGATTTGACTCTGGACCCGAAGGAAATAGACAAGGAACGCGGAGTCATCAACGAAGAATGGCGCACCCGTATGAGCGCCATACAACGCTTCCAGGAGAAGATGCTTCCGGTCATGTTCGAAGGAACGAAGTATGCCACTTGTTTCCCTATCGGAACGATGGAGGTCGTTATGAACTTCAAACCGCAAACCTTGAGAGACTACTATGAAAAGTGGTACCGTCCGGACCTTCAGGGTATTGTGGTAGTTGGCGATATAGACGTGGATGCCATCGAAGCCCAAATCAAGAAAATATTTTCTGATATTCCCGCCCAGCCCAATGCTGCCAAACGTGAGTACTATCCGGTAAACGACAACAAGGAGCCTATCGTATTGGTTTATCAGGACAAGGAACAGTCCAATGTACAAGCCCTCATCTTCAACAAGCACGAAGCCACTCCTGACGAGCAGAAAGGCGACATGGGCTATCTGGTACAGAATTATGCAACCACGCTCATCAACAATATGCTGAATGCGCGTCTGAACGAATTGGTACAGACCGCCAATCCTCCTTATATATATGCCGCCACTTATGACGATGATTTCTTTGTTGCCAAAACCAAAGATGCCTTCACCGGTGTCGTTGTCTGCAAGGAAGATGCCATAGAAAATGGAATAGCCACTCTCCTGCGCGAAACAGAACGCGCCCGCCAATTCGGCTTTACGGAAACGGAATACAACCGTGCCCGTGCCGAATATCTGCGCCAACTGGAATCTGCTTATAACGAGCGTGACAAACGCAAGAATGAAGAGTACGTGGATGAATATGTCCGTCATTTCCTCGATAACGAACCGATTCCAGGCATCGAAAACGAATACGCCATCATCAATCAGATAGCTCCCGCCATTCCGGTTGCCGCACTGAACCAGATGATGCAAGCCCTCGTAACAGACAGTAACCAGGTAGTCGCAATTCTCGGTCCGGATAAGGAAGGATTGAAAATGCCGACAGAAGATGCAATCAAGAAGATACTGAAAGATATTAAAGCTGAAAAACTGACTGCCTACGTAGACAAGGTATCGGATGAACCTTTGATGGCCGAAGCCCCGAAAGGCGGAAAGATTGTATCCGAGCAGACAGACGATATATTCAGCACTACAACGCTGACACTCTCCAACGGAGTCAAGGTCATTATCAAGAAGACAGACTTCAAGGCAGACGAAATCCGCATGAAGGGAGTCAGCCTGGGCGGCAGTTCCTTGTTCCCCGACTCGGAAATCATCAACATCAACGGACTGGATGCAGTGAGTGTCGGTGGTCTGGGTAATTTCAGTGCCGTAGACCTGGAAAAAGTTCTGGCTGGCAAGAAAGCTTCCGTCAGCTATGGTATCGGTGACAAGACAGAAACCGTCAATGGCAGCTGTTCACCGAAAGACTTCGAGACAATGATGCAGCTCACTTACTTGACGTTCACCGCCCCGCGCCGTGACGACGATGCCTTTGCATCCTACAAGAACCGCAACAAAGCTGCTTTGCAAAATATGGAAATGAATCCCCAGGTGGCGTTCAGTGACTCTGTCTCGGCCGGTATTTACATGCACCATCCCAGAAGAGCCAGAATAAAGGCGGACATGATTGACAAGATGGATTATGACAAGATTCTGTCTATGTATCAAGACCGCTACAAAGATGCCAGCGATTTTACCTTTATCTTTGTAGGAAATGTGAATGTGGAGGAAATGAAACCGCTCATCGCCGAGTACCTGGGTGCACTGCCTGCCATCAACCGCAAGGAAACATTCAAGGACAATAAAGTCGACATGCGCCAAGGAATTTACAAGAATGAGTTCGTAAGGAAGCAGGAAACTGCTAAAGCGTCGAATTTTGTCCTGCTGAGCGGTGACTGCAAGTACGACCTGAAAAATGACATCCTGCTGGATATGACCAGCCAGATTCTTGACTTGGTTTATACAGCCAAGGTACGTGAAGACGAAGGTGGCACTTACGGTGTATATGTAGGCGGCCAGTTAAGCAAATATCCGAAAGAAAAGGCCCTTCTGCAGATTATATTCGAAACCGCTCCGGCAAAAAGAGAAAAGTTGATGCAGATTATCTTTACAGAACTCGACAACATCGCCAAAGCAGGTCCGTCGGAAGGAGATCTGAATAAAGTGAAGGAGTTCATGCTGAAAAAACACGCCGAAGACTTGAAGGAGAACAGCTACTGGCTGGGAAGTATTGACGAATACCTGTTCACCGGTATGAATCCGATAAAGGATTACGAACAGATAGTCAACAGCATTACCGTGAAGGACATCCAGAAGTTCACCGACGACTTGTTCAAGCAGAAGAATGAGATTGAGGTATCAATGATCAGTCCTGAAACTCCTGACAAAGAATAAGAGAGCCATACACACAGAAGGCTGCGTTGTTTAAAAGGCAGCGCAGCCTTTTTTATACAAACTCTATATATACAAATACTATGAGTCTTTTCTTAGATTTGCGCAAGCACGGAAAACTGGCGGAAAAACGAAATCCGATGTACGAAAAAAGTAAATTCGGAAAATTCTGGATGTACTTCATGTTCGTCTTCTGGGCCGGTTACCTGATATTCTTCGGTACGACCTTTGCATTCGCCTTTGACGGTGGTGCCACAGAAGCCTATCACGTAATGAACTCCGGATTGATATTTGTCCTTGTGCTGGATTTCCTGATACGCCTGCCTTTCCAAAAAACACCCACCCAGGAAGTGAAGCCCTACCTGCTGCTTCCCATCAAACGGAATCGTCTTATAGACTTCCTGCTGATTCGTTCCGGACTGGATGGCTTCAATCTGTTCTGGCTGTTTCTGTTTGTTCCGTTTTCCATCATCACCGTCACCAAATTCTATGGAATCAGTGGTGTGCTGACCTATTGCATTGGCATCTGGCTGCTGATGGTATTCAATAACTACTGGTTCTTGTTGTGCCGCACACTGATGGGTGAGCGCATCTGGTGGCTGGCATTACCAGTAGTAGTATATGGTGGCATTGCCGCCGCACTATTCATTCCGGACAACAGTCCGCTTTTCGACTGTTTTGTCAATCTGGGAGAAGGGTTCATCACCGGCAGTATACTGTCATTCATCAGTGTACTGGCTGCCATCGCCCTCATGTGGTTCATCAACCGCACCCTGATGCAGAAACTCATCTACAATGAACTGAACAAAGTGGAAGATACACGGATAAAACATGTATCCGAATACAAATTCCTCGACCGCTACGGCGAAATAGGCGAATACATGAGACTGGAACTCAAGTTATTGCTACGCAACAAGATTTGTAAGCGTTCGCTCTATTCCATCACCGGTGTAGTGATAATGTTCAGTAGTATCATTAGCTTTTCCGATGTGTATGACGGAGGTCTGAGAGATTTCTTCGTCCTTTATAACTACATTATCTTCGGCATCATGTTCCTCAGCACACTGATGGGTTACGAAGGCAATTACATTGACGGACTGATGAGCCGCAAGGAATCTATCTACTCGCTGCTGCGTGCCAAATACATACTGTACAGCATTGCATTGCTCATTCCTACAATTCTGATGATTCCCGGTATGGTTACCGGGAAGGTATCCGTACTCGGTTGCATTGCATGGCTGATATTCATTCCGGGAGCCGTATACTGCTGTCTGTTCCAGTTGGCAGTATACAACAACAAGACTACCGACCTGAATTCAAAGATGACCAGCCGGCAGAATATAGGCACCGGTCTGCAGAATCTGATTTCAGGAGGTGCTTTCGGCATACCTTTACTGCTGCTTTTTGCACTGAATGCCATCTTTGGCAAAGAGGTCACCCCCTGGATACTTATCGGCATCGGCGTGGCATTTATCGCCACTTCCAAATTCTGGCTGATGAATGTATATCACCGACTCATGAAACGCCGCTACAAGAATATGGAAGGCTTCAGGGACAGTAGACAGAAATAGAAATCATTAAACATCAATCACTAACATGATACGCATCAATAATTTACAGAAGAATTTCGGCACAAAAAAAGCCGTAGATATAGAGAACTACACCATCGGGCAAGGCGATATGCTGGGACTGGTAGGCAACAACGGTGCAGGCAAGACCACCCTCTTCCGCCTTATTCTTGACTTACTACAGGCAGACCAGGGCAATGTAACCATCAATGACATTGACGTCAGCAAAAGTGAGGACTGGAAAAACTTCACGGGAGCCTTTATAGACGACGGTTTCCTGATAGACTACCTCACTCCCGAAGAATACTTCTATTTCATCGGCAAGATGTACGGTCTGAAGAAAGAGGAGGTAGACGAACGCCTGCTTCCCTTCGAACGCTTCATGAACGGCGAGGTAATGGGCCAGAAGAAATTCATCCGCAACTATTCTGCCGGAAACAAACAGAAAATCGGCATCATCTCCGCCATGCTCCACCATCCGCAACTGTTGATTCTGGATGAACCGTTCAACTTCCTTGACCCCAGTTCACAGTCTGTAATCAAACACTTGCTGAAAAGATACAATGAAGAACACGGAGCCACTGTCATCATTTCCAGCCATAACCTGAACCACACAGTGGACGTTTGCCCGCGTATTGCATTGTTAGAAAACGGTGTTATTATCCGCGATATACGAAATGAGAACAACTCTGCCGAACAGGAATTGGAAGCTTACTTCAACGTCGGCGTGGAGGAAGAAGCCGTGGTAGAAGAAACGGTAGAAGAAGCAGAAGCAGCCGTAGAAGAAATAACGGAAAAAGAAGATAAAACGGTAGAAGAAAAAAACTCGGAAGCATGAAAAAATATCTTTCTTATATAGTAGCCTTTACCATCATATTGATAGGTCTAAGTTCCTGCCATACCTCCGCGCCACGCCTGGACTACAAAGCCCTGGCACAGGCATCCGTCCGTTTGGGAGTGGATATTGAACTGCAGGACAACCACAAGCTGTACATCCATGCCTCCGAATGGATAGGCACCCCCTATCGTGCTGGTGGCGACAGCAAGCGGGGGACAGACTGCTCCGGACTGGTATCGCAACTGTATAAGAAAGTTTACCACACCCGTCTGTCGAGAAGCACAGACGGGCAACTGAAAGAGAGCAGCAAAATCTCCCGCCGCAACTTGCGTGAGGGAGATTTGGTGTTCTTCACCAGCCGTGCTTCCCGCAAAAAAGTGGCACACGTAGGTATCTACCTCAAGGACGGCAAATTTATACATGCCAGTACCAGCCAGGGAGTCATAGTCAGCAACCTCCGGGAAAAATATTACACCCAACACTGGCTCTGCGGAGGAAGAATAAAATGATACTAATTTTTTCCCTTCTTGTGATTTTCTTTACTCTTTCCCGACTGATAGTCCAGAAACAATTAAAAGAAGAAAACAATGAAGAAACTTTTAGGCATCCTCGTATTCATCAGCATTGCGCTGAGTGCCAATGCACAACTTTTATGGAAAGTATCCGGTAAAGGATTAGAGAAACCATCCTATATTTTCGGTACTTACCATCTCTCTCCACTCAGCATCAAGGACAGCATCGCCGCCATGCCGCAGGCCATGAACGAAACCACCCAAGTCTACGGTGAGGTCGTGATAAGCGAAATGGCGACTCCCGCCTTCATGCAAAGCATGCAACAGCAGATGATGATGCCCAAAGACACCACGCTGCAAAGCCTCTTTACTCCCGAGCAATACGAAGAAGTAGGTAAAGTTGTAAAAGAGAATATGATGGTAGACATCGCCATGCTTGCTCAACTGAAACCGGCTGCCATCAACCAGCAGCTTGTCGTCCTGCTCTACATGAAACATACTCCGGGCTTCAACCCGCAAGAACAGCTCGACACTTACTTCCAGCAGCAGGCCGGACAGCAAGGCAAGAAAGTTGGCGGTCTGGAAACAGCCCAGTCACAAATAGACATTCTGTTCAACAGCCAGACGCTGCAACGCCAGGCAAACCTCCTCTACTGCGCTATCAGTGACATCGAGAAAGGTATCGAGCAAAGCAAGCGCCTGATTGCCGCTTATGAAAAGCAGGATCTGGATGCCATGCTGCAACTGATGGAAGAGCGCGACGGCAATTCATGCGACCCGCTGCCCGGAGAGATGGAAGCCATGCTGGACAACCGCAACAAGGCATGGGTTGAAAAGATGCCTGCCATCATGACGGAAGCCCCCACCCTTTTCGTAGTCGGTGCCGGACACCTGCCCGGAGACAATGGAGTGCTGAACCTTCTGAAACAACAAGGATATACCATAGAAGCCATGAAATAAATCCTCTAACAATTCTCTCTAACAACAACTTTTAATGGCAGACTATACAAAGCGTGACGGTCAAATACCATCACGCTTTGTTTGCATATACACTTTATTGTCCTCATCATACTGTACATCCCGAAAAATATACTACTTTTGCACCAAAGTCTTGGCTGTTATAGTGATAACGTCACTTTTGACTCGATTCGATAAGAACGCAAGAAGCGAAAGTTATTATCCCTGCTATTCGGAATCTGGAAAATTCTCTTAAACACCGCAGGATAATAGCAACAGTTTCTTCACGTCTATGTTATTATATACTTAGGCGTGGGGGCTGTTGTCTATTAACGGTGTGGGCATTTTCCAGAGCCTCGAATGCAGATAGACAATAACAGTCCTCGCGCTTTTTATATAATAACCTTCGTCAATGAGGACAGACGAAATGAAAGACACCGCGTATGCATCTTACATTATTTGGAGAAGTACAGTTATTTCTGTTAATTGCCGTTACATCTGCAAGCTTTCTATACTGGATAAATCATAAATACAAAAGTCTGAACAGACAGATTATCCGGGCAATAGACATTCCAGTATATCTGCTGAACAGACAAGGTATTGTCGTAAAACTACTTAATACACCTACCGAAAAGGCGAACAGACTTCCATTTCTGAATTCGGGAGTTCTAAATATCAATAATTTAGTGACAGACGCCGATGAATGCCGGAAATACATGACGTCGCTGTTACGCGTACTGAATACCCGCACTTCGGACAGCCTGATCCTAAAGATAAGAGTGGAAAGTAGTGAAGAACTATATATCGCAGTGCGCATGGTCTACCTCAACAGAAATTATGCCATGGCCTTCATACGCGACATTACGGAAGATGAAGTCCAACGCCGGGAAAACGAAAAATACCGTTTCTTCCTTGAAAGTATTCTGGAGAACCTCCCCATCGCCACTACAGTAAAAGACAAAAACGACGAAGGACGCTACCTGATATGGAACAAAAAAGCGGCAGAGATGATGGAAGTCCCCGCTGAGGATATTGTGGGACACTATGAAGAGGAGTTCAAACCCCTAATGCAAGATAATTTCATTCAGGAGACAGACAAAGAAGTCGAAGAGTCGGAAACTCCCCAGTCCTACATCAAACACTTTGTCAATCCCAAAGGCAGAGAGTATGTTCTGTCGTTTCACAAAACGCTGGTGTCCTACAACAAAGGAAAAGAGAGATGGATTGTCAGTTCTGCACTGGATATCACCGAACTACTGGCAGCCAAAGAGAAAGCAGAAGAAGCCAGCCGCCTGAAATCGGCTTTTTTTGCCAATATGAGCCACGAGATACGTACTCCACTAAACGCCATTGTCGGATTCTCCTCCATACTTTCCGATTATATACAAGACGAAGATACAAAGGAATACATACATATCATCGAAGAAAACACCCAACTGCTGCTGCAACTGATTAATGATATTCTCGACCTGTCACGCATCGAAGCCGGCATTCTCGAATTCACAGAAGGAGATATGGATGTAAACAAGACGCTTGATGAAATGCAGACGATGGCAAAACTGAAACTTCCGCCCAAAGTCTGCATACGTCTCCTCCCCGGTACGGATTGCTGTAGCATTCATACCATTCCCAAGCGGGTAAGGCAAGTACTGAACAACTATCTGTCAAACGCCCTCAAGCATACGGAAGAAGGTTTCATCGACATTGGTTATCACCTGCCGCAAGAAGACAGGATTCGCTTCTTTGTCCGTGATACCGGGTGCGGCATTCCTCCCGAAAAGCAAAAGGATGTATTCGAACGCTTTGTCAAGCTAAACAGCTTTAAACAAGGCACGGGCCTCGGACTCTCCATCTGCACCATGATTGCCGGGAAAATGAACGGAAAAGTGGGCGTCAGCTCTATTCCGGGGAAAGGTTCCGAATTCTGGTTCGAAATACCCTATCAACCTGCCGGAAGCCAACCTGCATAGAAAAGCCCGCCACTGACATGAACTCTGTCAACAGCGGGCAACCTAAACCATCACCGATGTTATCCTGACTCACAATACCTATCGAAGACTAAACTGCAGTTTACCTCCCTGCACCAGTTCTTCATGAGTGATACGATATCGGGACAGTTTTTTTCCTCCCAGCTTCATCTCGCGGATATATAGAGATTCTGCCGACGGACGTTCCGTCTCTATTACCAGTTGGTCGCGTCCCCAATACTTAGGGTCGAGCTTTATGGTTACTTTATCAAATACCGGAGTAGATAGCGTATATGCCGGTTCTCCGGGACAATCCGGATAAAAGCCCATCATATTGAAGATAGCCCAAGCGGACATCGTTCCGGTATCATCATTGCCGGGAATTCCGTCGGGGGCATTCTTGAAATACTTCTGCAAAAGGCGGTGCAGCTCTTTCTGCGTGCGCCACTCCTCACCCTTGAAATAAGAGAAAAGATGGGCGTATGCAATGTCCGGTTCGTTGGCAGGGTCGTACAGCCCTTCGTCGAACACGCGCTGAAGCTTGTCTACAAACGGCTTCTTTCCACCCATGAGCCGGGCAAGCCCTTTCACATCGTGGGGAACATAGAAAGTATAGTTCCAAGCATTGCCTTCGTGGAAGCCGGGGCTGGGCTCAAAATTCTCACCTTCCATAGGATTGAAAGGAGCATAGAATTCTCCGTCCGGCAAGATGGGACGGAAAGTACCGTACTCCTTACAGTAATAATGCTTGTAGCCCAGCGAACGTTCGTGGAACAGACGGGCATCCTCCTTCTTGCCAAGCGCAGCAGCTATGCGCGACAAGGCATTGTCGGCAATATAGTATTCCAGGGCATGTGAAACGGAATTGTCATACTGCTCCCGCAGAGGCACATATCCCAATGACACATAGTCGTCATTGTCCGGACGGAGCAGGTTCTCCGCCCCCGGCAGGGTGGCTCCCTTGCGCATGGCCTCGTAGGCCAGTTCTATGTCAAAGTCGCGCAGACCTTTCAGCCAGGTGTCGACGATGACGGGGATGGAAGGGTCACCTTCCATGGTCAGCGTCTCACGGCCGTAGAGTTCCCATTTGGGAAGCCAGCCGTGTTCGCGGTACATGTCGAGCATGGAGCGCACCATCTGCAATTGCCGTTCGGGATATACTAGCGTAAGAAGCTGGTGCACATTGCGGTAAGTGTCCCACAAGGAAAAGACGGTATAACGGTCGCCTTTGGTGGTCAGAATTTTGTCACTCTCCATAGCGGGATACTCCCCGTTCACATCTTGCAGGATATTGGGATGTATCAGCGTATGATAGAGTGCCGTATAAAAAACGGTTTTCTGCTCTTCCGTACCTCCTTCCACAAGGATGCGCGAGAGGTCATCGTTCCAGCAACGACGGGCTTCCTCCAGCACTTGGCTGAAGTTCTTTCCCTGCTGCTCGATATCCAAATTGAGCCGGGCATTCTCTATACTCACAAAAGAGACTCCCATCTGTACTTCCACTTGCTCGCCCTCTTCAGTATGGAATGTAAGGTAAGCGCCGATGTCATCTCCTGCCAGCTCTTTCCCGTAGCCGGTGTAAAGTTTGTAGCGTCCGTTATCGGGATCCCATTCGGCCTCCACACCGGTCATGGGGCGTTGCTTCTTCCAGTAGCCCGAAGCAGCAGGCTGCTTGTTGACACGCATCACAAAGTAGATGGGGAAAACGGCCTGCGGATTATAGCAGAAAGTACCCAGCAGCTTCATACCTTCAAACTCGCACTCACCCGTCCGACGCAGAAAAGCTCCCGATTCATTGGTCAGACCTTCGCCCAGATTCAGCAGTACATGGCTTTGCCCAGCAGGAAAGGTGAAACGCGCCACACCCGTGCGGGGAGTTGCCGTCACTTCCGTCTTCACATTGTAGCGGGTCAGGAAGTTGCTGTAATATCCGGGGGATGCCTGCTCGTCCTTATAGCGGCTTCCATACTCCTTATAATCCACGGACAACTCTCCCGTAGTGGGCATCAGCAGCAAAGAACCCAATTCCGGACAGCCCACACCGCTCAAATTGACATGCGAATATCCGGTGAAGAAACAATTGTGATACTCATAGGGAGTGGACCACCAGCGGGCATCTTTATCGTATTTGTTGTCCTCCGAGCCCATCACGTTGAAGGGCACTACGGACATCATTCCATTGGGACAGACGGCTCCCGGATTTGTAGTGCCGAAGTTGGTGGTACCAATAAAAGGATTCACATAGTCCGTCGGTTGCTTCTCCGCAGCCATAGATGCCGTGAGCATTCCAAAGGAGATGATACAGAAAGTAATCAGTCGTTTCATAATATAGTAGGGATTTGTTCTTTATTAGTTAGTGAGCACGCTACCCATGCCGGTGTCATTGCATGCACTCTGCAGCGTTACTGCAAACGGTCTGCAGTGACACTGCAAACTACTTTGCAGTAGCGCTGCAACAGCTTTGCAGTAACGCTGCATCAGCTTTGCAGTGGCGCTGCAACGGCTCTGCAGTATCACTGCAAAAAGCATGCAGTATCTTTGCAGTGATATTTCACTAAGTATAAGACAGTTACGGCAGACGTTTTTTTCAGCAATACCAAGCGCCTGCCAACTGCTTGGTGCTTACAAAATACTTGTGCGCTTCGTGAACTCCAGAATCTCGTGGATATAGCCAAAGGCAAGCCCCACTACCGTATCGGCTGCACCGTAGTATACAGCTACACGTTCTCCATCCTGCAATGCTGCGCAAGGGAACACCACATTGGGTACATCGCCTGCCAGTTCGTATGGAGCAGCAGGCGCAAGCAGATACTCACGGGTGCGGTAGAGCAACTTGGCAGGATTGTCCTTATCCAGAATAGCCGCCCCCATGGAGTAACGGAAACCGTTGCAAGTGGTTATCACGCCGTGATAGAACATCAGCCAACCTTCGTCCGTGAGGAACGGTACCGAACCCGCCCCTATCTTGGTGCATTGCCAGGCACTTTCGGGGAAAGGTGTGGGAGCCATCACATGGCGGTGTTTGCCCCAAAACTTCATGTCGGGGCTGAAGCTGATGTAGATGTCGCCAAAAGGTGTATGGCCACTGTCGCTGGGACGGCTCAAGAGTGCATATTTGCCATCGAACCTCTGAGGCAACAATACACCGTTGCGATTGAAAGGCAAGAAAGCATTCTCGCACTGGAAGAACTCCTTGAAATCGAAAGTATAGCCGATACCGATGGTGGGACCGTAGTAGCCGTTGCACCACGTAATCCAGTAGCGATCCTCAATCCATGTCACGCGCGGGTCGTATTTATATTCGGACTCTATCATGTCCGTATTCCCGGCCTTGAACTTGATTGGCTCATGCTCTATTTCCCAGTGGATGCCGTCCTTGCTGAAACCGGCAAAAATATTCATCTGCACCGCCCGGTTGTCACAACGGAACACACCGGCAAATCCGTCGCCAAAAGGCACCACTGCACTATTGAAGATACTGTTGGACGTCGGAATATGGTAACGTCCGATAACGGGATTCTGCGAATAACGCCACATCACGTCCGCACAATCTGCCGGACGCTCTTCCCAAGGGATTGAAGTAAATTTATTGTTCATAATATTTTGGATTTTTATCTTTGCACCACAGATTACACAGATGGGCACAGATTATATTCTTTTATTCAATAGTTTTTTATGCAACAAGTCTCATTCATGCTGCAAAGCTTACTTCACCTCATCGTCATGCGTAAAGGGAATGAAGTATGTTATCAGCAACGACGGTACGGCGGCCAACAGCACGTAAGTGAAGAACTTCTCGTACCCCAACAAATCACTAAAGAAACCACTCATCATCCCCGGAAGCATCACTCCCAAATTCATGATGCCGGAAGCAAAGGCGTAGTGTGACATCTGATGCTTGCCGGGAGCAATCTGCTGCATCATGAACAACGTCAGCCCCACGAAGCCGAAGCCGTAACCGAAATACTCCGCCACGATGCCCGCACCTATCAGATAAAGGTTCTCCGGTTGATAAATGGCGAGTAGCGTGTAGGCCACGAACGGAAAGTTGAACACGATGCAGAGCGAAAACAGCGTCTTCTTCAGCCCGCGCTTCGACACGTAGATGCCTGCCAACAAGGATCCCAGCACAAAAGCCGCTGAACCGAAGACACCGTTCAACGTACCGATTTCAGTAAGCGAAAGCCCCAATCCCCCCACCTCACGCGAGGAGCGCAAGAAGAGCGGTGCAATCTTCATCACAAGCCCTTCAGCAAAGCGGTAGAGGATAATGAAGCAAATGTAATAGAAGATGTGGCGCTTTGTGAAGAAATTCCTTATCACCGCCCACAGTTCCCGCATCACCTCCGCGCCCGAACGCTTGGCGTCCTGCCGCTTCTGCGTGCACGGCAACATCCGTGAATGATACCCCCCCAACAGCAACAGCAACACGGCAATGACGATAAAGATAATCATCCACGCTTCCTTATAAGCAGACATGTTCTCCTGCATAGAACGGCCTTCCATCGCCCCGAAACTCTGGGCCAGCATACCCGCCATCGCCACCAGTCCGCCGTTCGCCACCAATTTGGCGATGTTGTAGAAAGCCCCCTGCACACCGATGTACTTGGCTTGGTCGGCAGGTGACAGTTCCGCCATATACACGCCATCGCAGGCTATATCGTGCGTGGCTCCGCTGAAAGCGATGACTGCCATTGTCGAAATACTAATGGCAAAAAAGTAATCGAACTTCAACGAAAAAGCCACCAGTCCGAACAGCAATCCGCTCAACAACTGGGTGATAACCACAAAGAACTTCTTTGTGCGGTACATCTCCAGGAACGGACTCCAAAGGAACTTCAACGTCCAGGGCATCATGATGATAGAAGTCCAGAAGGCAATCTGCGTGTCGGATATGCCCAAATCCTTAAACATGAACGTAGAGACCAGGTTGACTGCAATGAAAGGCAGCCCCATGGCAAAATAAACGGAAGGCACCCAGGAAACCGGGTTACGGTAATTATTGTGATTCATAACTAATCGCACGTTATCAATTGTTTGTCTTTACCGGCTTGTCGCCCATTATCAACTCCAAAGTGCCACCGTCCGTTATGTCCTGATGCGTAAAGAACGGGCGTACCAATTCCTCGCCGTTCAACAACATCTTCTGAACATACTTGTTCGTACGACTGTTGTCCGTGGCCACCACCGTGAATTTCTTTCCATCCTTAAGGTTCACTGTCGCCTTGTCGAACAACGGGCGACCGATGGAATAGAGCGGACGGCCTGGGCAAACTTGGTAGAAGCCCATGGCATTCAGTACATACCATGCCGACATCTGCCCACAGTCTTCATTACCCGAAAGCCCGTTCGGATTGTTGAAATAAAGCGTCTGCAGTACCTCGTCCACCAACTCCTGCGTGCGCCAGGGTTGGCCCACATAGTTGTAGAAGTGAATGATATGGTGACTCGGCTCATTACCATGGGCATACTGCCCTATCAGGCCGGAAATGTCGGCAGACACTAGTTCACCTTCCAGTGAAGAATCGGCCACGAACAGCGAGTCCAACTTACCGATAAAAGCTTCACGGCCTCCCATCAGTTCCACCAGTCCCTCCACATCGTGAGGAACAAACCAGGTCCATTGCCAGGCAGTCCCCTCACAATAGTCATCACTGCGATGGTTGGAAGAGCGGGGATTGAACGGCGTACGCCAATTGCCTTTGCTATCCAGTCCACGCATAAAACGGGTAACTGGATCGAAATAGTTCTGATAGCCCTTGCTGAAATCAGCATACTTCCGTTGGTTCAGCGTGTCGCCCAACTCACCGGCCAGCACAGAGATGCACCAGTCATCGTAGGCATACTCCAAGGCCTTAGCTACTGCTTCATTATCCTTGTCGCAAGGCACGTAACCGACCTTGTTCTTCCAATATTTGGCCTGCGGCATCAAATGAGGCAATACCAAAGGATGGGTGATAATACCAGTAGTGTCATACTCCGCCACACGCAGGCAAGCGCGGTATGCCTTCTGTACATCAAAGTCGCGATAGCCCTTCATATAGGCATCTGCCACAAGGGAGGCAGCATGATAGCCTATCATCGTGCCCGTATAGTTGCCCGCCAATTCCCACATGGGAAATACACCGCCTTCGCGCTCCTTCTGGATGAGCGAGCGGATGAAGGCTTGGTTCAAATCCGGATTGATAATCGTCATCAACGGGTGGTAGGCACGGAACGTGTCCCACAAAGAGAAAATGGTATAGACGGGCTCTTCCACGCTACCCTGATGCACTTTCAAATCCATGCCAAAATAACGCCCGTCGGCATCGGTAAACAGATTGGGCTGCATACCCGTATGATAAAGCGCCGTATAGAACATGGTACGCTGGTCTTCATCCTCCGTCTCGATATCTATCTTGGCAAGGTATTCATTCCATGATTGGCGGGCTGCCCGACGCACTCCGTCAAAATCCCATCCGGGTATCTCCGCTTCCACATTCCGGCGGGCACCGTCCATATCCACAGCTGAAACACCCACCTTCACCATCACCTGCTCATCCTTCTCCGTCTGGAATTGCAATAGCACCTTGGCGGTGGGCAGCAGCGGTTCCCCTTCATCCAATGCCATGGAATCGGTCACCATTGTATAAGTAAACGGTTTGGAGAACTTGGCATAGAAGTTTATGTATTGATCGAAAGCCCAGTAAACGGTTTTCTTATGTCCGCGGATTTCTGTATCACTGATGACTTCCAGCTTCATCTCTTCATTCTTCTGACGCTGGAGGCTGTAGTCAAGGTCAAGGATAAATCCTGCTTTCCCAGACTTGGGAAACGTGTAGCGATGAATGGCGGCGCGCTTGGTAGAGGTCAACTCGGCTTGTACGCCATAACGGTTGAGGAATACGGAATAATATCCCGGTTCTGCCTTCTCCCGCCCGTGCGAGAAAGGCGAGGCGTATGCCATTTGCTGGCTCTTCTTCCCCATCGCATGATAGTCCTGACGGCCCACGGTGGGCATCAGCAGCACATCGCCATAATCACCGCAACCCGTTCCACTGAGGTGCGTGTGCGAGAATCCGTTAATGGTGGAATCGGCATAGTAATAACCGGAACAAGCATCCCACTGAAAGATGCGCGTGTCGGGGCTCGGCTGAATCATCCCGTTGGGTACCACTGCGCCCGGATAGGTATGTCCGTGCCCCCCCGTACCGATAAACGGATTTACGTAAGATGCATAGTCTTCCCCTGAAGAAGCCGGAGTACAGTTGCATACCGCCATGCCCAACCACAAGAGACATCCGGCTTGCCATGCAATAGATTTCATGTTTTTCATCCTAAATTTAAGTTTATTGAGACACATTCTTTTGCCTTTTATTGGTTAATAAAACAATTCACTCGGCAAAAACACTAATACTGCAGATTATTTTTTAATTTTAATTAGCAGAATAGAAGGATAAAGAATAAAGACATGTCGGTAAAAGAAAGAATGCAAGTTCTTGTAATTGGTAGTTGCAAGAACTTGCATTCATATCCAAACCGGAATCCTGCTATTTAATAGTTATCGGTTCATCCAATTCCACGATGCCGAGGGCTTTATCGCCTCCATTCACCAATCCGTCCATTCCATGACCGGAAGCATCTTTCACTTTCCACGTCTCTCCGTCTTGGAACTGGTCGGTTCCGTTCAACTTATAATAAGCAGCAAGGCCTTCCGATTTCGGGTCAACCGTAATCATGTTTTCCTTGATTTGACTCTCCGTGCGCGACACATTCCAAAGTCTGACTTCGCTCATGCGACCATAGAACGGACGTTCGCCCCACATGAATCCGGCCACCTTACCGATAAAGAAGTCGCCCTTACCGAAATCGAAGCTCGGAATATCCCAAACCGCTTCGGAAGCTTTTTCTCCATTGATGAAGATGGCAGTCTTGCCGGTAGGCTGATTGTAAGTGAACGCCACGTGATACCATTTCCCGGTTCCCAAAGCCTGAGAAACGCTGTATTCCGATTTGCCTGCAATCTGCAAATGGTCTTTCTCCAGCAAAGGTGCATCACCGATACGGAAAATCAGAGTTCCCTCGCATCCCATAACAGTATTGTTGTTTCCAAAGAAATCAATATAAATCAATGCTTCGTAAGTAACGGATGTGAATTGGGTACCGGGAAGCAAAGGTATCCTCACATAATTGTTATACACACGAGCCACCTTCATAATCCGCACGGGCTTGTGGAGGATAAAATAAACCACATCTCCCCCTTGGGAAACCGGTAGAGAAGCAGACCGTACACGCACCGGAAGCAGATAAGACTTACCTTCTTCCACCTTATCCAACTTAGAAAATTTCACCGATACCGATCCGGCATACACCTCTCCGGAAGGAACAGTGGCAACAGCATTTCCCAAATCTACGGCAGTAGCATCGAACATCTCATATTCCGTTCCATACTTTTTGTTATAAGCCTCAATTACAGAAGTATCGGCCACTTCATAAGACACCTCTACCTGCGAAGCACACAAGGATGACACACGTGCCCGCAACTCATGGGTCATCGCTTCGCCCTCTTCCACCTCTATCCGGTACTCCCTTTCTTCAAAATAGACCTTAGGTTCCAGCAAATCACTTTCGCTATCATTGCAACTGACCGACAGCATGGCTATGAAGCAAAACACCATATATTTCAACAAATATTTATTCATATCTTTCATATTCTAAAATTTGATTCACTACTTATTTTTTCCTTTGCTTTCTTTCCATTCGTTGAACACACGCTGATTAATCTGTATGGCTTGACGCATCCATTTATAATCGGGTGCATTGTCATAGTCATTATCAAAGCGATAAGCTCCCACACCGCCTTTATACCCTTCTTCCGGCATCCAGGCGGCCTGTTTCAACAATTGCCCTCCATTGGAAGCAAACGATTCGAAGTTCTCCGTGACAATGAGTTTCTCATTGATATTGCCAGGCGAATGCAAATAAGGAGAAGCTTGCCCATACGCCTGAGCTATCCAGTAATCCACATAATCTTCTATCTCAGGCAAGAAATCATTGATATGCCCGTCGATGCATAGCAGTTTATGCCCTTTGTTCTCCGGGTCGCTCTTAGGACCGATGTATTTGCCCAACTCTTTCACCACGAAACCGATGTTACGGCTGCCGATAGTACCGTCGGAATCATTGAAACCGTTACCCGGTTCCCAGTCGATATCATATCCGTCCCACTCGCCGGTCACCAACGAGTCACAGATGGCTTTGGCAAATTTGGAAAGAGCCCGTTCCAGCTCTTCCTTGTTGTTCAAGTCATGCGAAGTAAACCCCCAGAAGTCCCAGCGAGCAAACTTTCTTTCTTCTGTCAGCTTAGCTTCGCTCCAACCCTCTTCTATGGCTTTTTTTTCCACTTCATCGTATACCGAAGTAGGGGTGCGCCCTTTGCCCAAGTGTGAAAGCAGGCAGACTTCCAATAACCTGATGCCTTTCACTTTTTGCACAAACTCCTTGTCTTTCTTCTGCGCCTCAGTGATTTCATAACGTCCTGGGGCACCGCTCCACATAGATATGATATCCATACTATCGGGCACAGAAGTGAGATACCCCCTCCGCATGGCTCCCGTCGGCGCCCAGTTGGAAAACCAGCCGAACGCAACGGGGCGGCCATAATTCTTGGCGGTTTCTTTATACGCGCGCAAGTCGGCATAGTACGCTTCGCTCTCCACGTCATCTTTGGTATTGTTACCACCGATATGATCTATCTCAATGCTCTCAATATCCGTGCAGGCAGTAGCCATCAAACCAAGCAACGGAACAATATATAATAGTTTCTTCAATTTTTTCATATTTTTCTTATTTCTAACGTAAGACATCGTTTATCACTTGCAATCCCACCACAGACGGGTAGAAGATTTGTCTTCACCACCCTTCCCATTATTGAGCAACTTCAGGATGGCCTGATAGTTGGCCTCGTCCTCCGTTGTCTGATGGAAACTGGTCGGATAAATCATTCGGCGCACTCCTTTTTCAATGGTGGCTCCTTGGAACGAACCTCTGTTTGCCATCACCGGATTCAAGTCGGGATAGCCAGTTCTTCTCCACTCCGTCCAAGCCTCTTGACCGTTGGGAAAGAGCGCAAGCCACTTCTGGATAATAATCTTCTCCAATTTTTCTTCCCGGCTGCCTTCAAACTTGACTGTAACGGCACGAGGGGCGGAAAAACTGCAAGAGTAAGAACCACCGAACTCATGCTTGATTGGTACATTGCCGGAGTTCATGTAATCATCGACCGAAGCTGTCACCCCGTTTTCCTGGAACGACATCCCAATACCTTGCTTGTAGAGTTCGTCGGCATTACCGAATTCACCTCCCCACACCAAAGCAGCTTCAGCACGTAAGAAATAGACTTCGGAAGCACGCATCCAATAGGTCGGAGTGTCACCTTTGATATTCGGCTTTGAGAATGTCGTATAGACATCGTTCTGCCCGTAAAGATGCCCGGCAGGAATGGCTTGATATTTCTTGCCATCGAATGCCAACTGTCCCAAAGTACATTTGTCATCCACCGGTTTGAAGTAAGCGCTCAGACGTGGGTCTTCGTAACCCATCAGGTAAGAGAACATGGACGACCCCATGCGCGATTCATTGTACTGCTCGGCCAACCACTCGATGTTGTTGCGGAAAGTGATGCCCGCACCCGAACTCATCTGCGCCTCTTCGTCTTTGGAGGTCATCACTCCGATGGAGTGTTTCACGGCCAAAGCCGCATACCGCTTTGCCAGTTCGGTATCGGCAAAACGTACGCGCATCGCCAGACGAAGCATCAGCGAATTGGCATACTTCACCCATTTCCTAGAGTCACCCGCATAAACCGCATCATAATCTTCCATAATGGTCACCCCGGCATCCGCTTTCTTGGTCAAAACCTCCACAGCATCGGCCAAGTCTTTGAACATGGCAGCATATATGTCCTTCTCCAAGTCGAAAGGAATGTTCATCGTAGCATCGGCTGCATGTGAATAAGGCATCGGCCCGAAACTCTCCAACGCCTTGTGCCAAGCCGAAATCTTCAATACTTGTGCCAAGGCAAAGACTTCGGGAGTGTCGTTCTTTTCAGAAGCGGCTTTCAATTTTTTCCACGGGTCGAGTGCATTGGTATAAGAACGTGCATAAGTACCCTTAATCCATCCGTCAATCAAATAATAACTGGTATTGTTGTTACCACCGTTCCAAGAGTTGTTTTGTGAGAAGAATCCACTCCAGCAGTCGGCAGACAGATGATAGTCGGTCTGGTACATGTTGATGATGTCCGTATCGTCGGCTTGTGTCCCTACCGGGAAGACGGTCTGCTCCATCGTTGTCACCAATCCTCCGACGGCAACACCGTCCATGGCTTCTTCCTTCTCGTTCATTTCAGCCCAATTGGTATTGATTTCCTCGTAATCGCAGGATGCCAACAATGCTAGGGCATATATTCCCGCTAAAAGCTTATATTGATTTATCTTTTTCATATTAAAAGTCGGTCTGTTATAATTTGAATTTAATACCAAAGCCAAAGCTACGCACACTTGGCTGCATAAAGTAATCGTTGCCTTGTCCGTAGGTGGCGGTAGAGGGAGTCAGTTCGGGGTCGAACGGAGCCTCGCAGTACAACATCCAGGGATTGTTGGCAATGAAGGAAACCGTCACGTCCTTCAGTACGTTGCCAAACCAGCGGTTGGGCATGGTGTAGCTGAGTGTCAACTCCTGCAAACGGATGTTGGTAGCGCTGTAGACATAGTAGCCGGAGGTCTCGTAACCTCCTGTACCAATCATCTGGTAGTAGGTCTTTGCATCTACCCTGCCCTGTCCCGGCAATAATGCACCGCCATTGTCACGTGCCTCGGCCGAACGCTTCGACACGCCGAAACGGTCGAGCAATGCTTCGGTAGAGGAGGTAACCACACCTCCGAAACGTCCGTTGAGCAGGAAGCTGAGTCCGAGTCCTTTGTACGACAAGGAGTTGTTCCATCCCATATTGAAGTCGGGGGAAGTCTTGCCCAAATAGACGGGCTTACCGCTATTATCCAGTTCAAACGTACCGTCACTCTTTATCTCTACATAACCCTGATGATCTTTCTTCAAGAAGGTATTGGCGTAAATGTCGTGAATGCTGCCACCTTTCCTCAAAATGATACGTCCGCCATCTTTCACAACTTCAGAAATCTGGATGGGATCGTCCAACAAATCAGTATGGTAACCATCCACCATTTCTTTAATTCTGTTGACGTTACGCGAAAATGTCAATGTGGAGGAGAATGCCAGTCCGTTCTTCAGCTTGTCATTGTAACCCAAAGAGGCTTCCCATCCGCGGTTCTCCACATTACCGGCCTGCAAGTAAATCTGCTTGTAACCGGTAAATTCAGGCAAGTTACCCAAGAAAGTCTGGTTCTTGGTATTGGAATGGTAGTAAGTGACTTCTGCACTCAACTTGTTCCACAAACGCAAACTTAAACCGAATTCATACGAACGGGTACGCTCTGCCTTGAAGTCGGTAAACGGATAGATATAGGTAGGCTTCACCGTACCGCCGTCAATGGGAGTTGTCACCGTACCGGGAGTCAGACCGGAACGGGAAATTGGAGCGCCCACTTCGGTAAAGGAACCACGTACCTTCAAGTAAGAAATGAACCGGGGCAAATCTACCATTTCGGAAATGATGGCCGACAAACCTACGGAAGGATAGAAGAAGGACTCTTCGTCGGTGTTCACCAGACGGGAGTTCCAGTCGTTACGTCCGGTCAGCGTCAAGTAAAGCATACTCTTCCAGCCTAATTCCACATTGGCAAAGACGGCATGGTTGCGCACGCGGCTATCACCGCCCTTTTCGGAGACACGTCCATTGGCCGGGTCGATGTTGACTGCCACGAATTTATTGGGTACCAGGCTCAATGTTCCTTTATATCCTCTCTCCAATAGCCAATAGTTAGAATAGCTCCAGCCCAAGTTAGCAGCAATGCTGAAGTCCCGGATATGCTTGTTGACATTCAGCATGAAGTCGGCGTATTCTTGGCGGTCGTTATAGTTGCTGTAGCCATAATGTCCTTTCTTTCCCTCGGCAAACTTCTGGTCGGAAGTGGCGTAAATCTTGCGTTCGAAGAGCACATGCGTATCGTCCATGCGGAAGCGTGCGGCGGCGTTCAGCCAGTCGGTAATCTTGTAGGTCAGCCCCACGTTGAACATGTAGCGGCTCTTCTCGTTGGTAGCCACATTGCGGTAGGCAGTCCAGTAAGGGTTCTGCGAAGCGTAGGTAGGTTCGGACACCGGCCAGTATTGTACGGGAAACTTACGGCTGTCATCATAACGCTCAAAAGTCTTGATGTCTTCAAAGTTTTCTCCCCGCGGGAAGAGGTAGGCAGCCATCACCGGATTCCAGTACTGTCCTTGCGACACCATGTTGCGGTCTTTCTGCTTCACATACGACGCGCCCAGGTCGAGTTGCAGTTTATCCTTGAAGAAGGTGGCAGTGTTGCGGATAGTGAAGTTCAGACGGTCGTAAGAGTTATTGGGCACAATACCGGCCGAGTTGGTGGATGATACGGACGCGAACGTCTGGTTCTGCTTGGTGCCCGTGGTCAATGTCAACGAGTTGATGAAGTTGGTTCCGGTATTGAAGAAGTCGTCCTTCGGATCGTAGGCAGAAGGGGTAGCCAGCTTTTCTCCCCAGCTTTCGTACATGTCCTTTTTATTGCCGTAGGTGCTCTGGAACTCCGGTGTCATGTAGGCTTTGCTAAACTCCGTGGAAGAAGAGAACTGGACGGAAAGTTTTCCTTCCTTGCCCTTTTTGGTAGTAATCAGAATCACCCCGTTGGCGGCGCTGCTACCGTACAAGGCGGCTGCCGAAGGGCCGCTCAACACGGAGAGGCTTTCGATGTCTTCGGGGTTGAAGTCAGCAATACCTTCCGTTCCGGCCTTGCCCTCACCCATGATACCGCTGTCCGTATTCCCCATATTGGTGTTGAACAAAGGGATACCGTCCACCACGTAGAGTGCATTGTTGTCGCCCTCGATGGACTTGGCTCCACGCATCACCACGCGGGTAGCTCCTCCCACGCCGCTAGCACTCTTGTTGATGCTTACACCGGCAATCTTTCCGCTCAGCGAGTTCACGAAGTTAGCATCCTTCACACGGACCAGCTCGTCTTGTTTCACCTGCTGCACGTTGTAGCTCAACGCTTTCTCGGCACGCTTGATACCCAGGGCAGTGACCACTACCTCGTTCAGCTTCTGCGAATCTTCTTCCAACAGCACATTCAGGATTCGATCGTCTATTATCTTGATTTCCTTAGTAGTATATCCCACATAAGAGATTTCGAGAACGTCCCCCTTGTTTACCGCCAAGTTGAACTTGCCGTCCAAATCAGTAATGGTACCGGCAATGGTATTCTTCACCTTCACGTTGACGCCAATCAGCGGTTCGCCGGTAGCATCCTTGACCACGCCGTCCACCTTGATTTTGGGTTCTTGTTGCTTTATCTGTTTCGTGGACAAGATTATCTGATTGTCTACCAATGTATAAGTGACATTTGTTCCACGAAACATGTCATCCAGGATCTCTGTTATCTTTCCCGACCGGCTGTTTACCGAAACAATGCGGTCTGCCTGAATCGTCTTGTTATTATAGAGGAACACATAGTCGGAGTTCTCCTCTATCTTATTCAATACATTTTCTATGGAAACACTCGACATAGAAAAGGAGCCTCGCGTCCGCTGGGCGTACCCGTTACTGGCAGGAAGCTGTAATACAACAGCAAAAAGTAGTATTAGACTTATCCTCATAGGTAAAGGAAGTTTTAATTTTAAGGTATATTTAAGGCATACTGCACTAAATGAATGATTATTTTTCATACATTTGCGGTTAACTAAAGTTTATTACTAAATGAACTAAGGTTTGATTCACGGCTTCTTGTCTGCTAAACCAAAATCCGTGAGTTTTTTAATGAGTAGGAAGGTGTGTCGTAATGCACGATGCACCTTCTTTCTTGTTTATCACCGATATAAATCGGTTTATTTTCTTCAAGCTGCGATAATTCGAAGATTTCTTTGATTTATGTGTCTCCAGCATCTAAATAAAGCGACAGTAAGCTCATAAAACCATCCTATCAGCCAGTTCATACCTTCTTTTGTCAGTTTTGCACACATCTTTTTTATATTGAAGGCAATGGCTAGGAAGGCAAAGTCCATGAAGACCTTGTCCTTTCCAAAATGTCGGAAACGTTTGTAGTTCATATTGTTTTTAATTTGTCCGAACACGGCTTCCGGTTCTATGCATCTCTGCCCTCTGTGTTTCAGTCCTTTCTCTGAGCAGAGCAGTTCTTTGGCTCTCCGCTTGTATTGTCTAAGCCTATGATTCAGTTCTATCGTCCTGTTTCCTTTTGCTTTAAAACAGCGGCATCGCAGGGGACAGCCTTCACACCTGACAGCTCTGTACCGTGCATTTTCGCTGACATATCCGGATGCGGTTTTCACATTCCTGGTGCCTATCCTCCGCATCCTTTGCCCCATAGGACAGATGCAGAAGTCATGTTCTTCATTGTAGTAGAAGTTTTCGGCCTTGAACGGGTCCGGTTTGAATCTCGGCCGCTGCTCCATGTGGAAATAGTTGTACTTTACGTAGGCTTCCATGCCGTTTTCGGACATGAAGCGGTAATTCTCTTCGGAGCCATAGCCGGAATCAGCAACCACCGTATGGGCCATCCGGTCATACCTGTTTGAAAAAGATTGCAGGAAAGGAATCAGGGTCAGTGTATCCGTAGGGTTCGGGAAGAGTGCAAAATCGGTGATGAACTGATTTTCGGTGCCGATTTGAAGGTTGTAACCGGGCTTCGTCTGTCCGTTGCGCATGGCATCCTCCTTCATTCTCATAAAAGTAGCGTCCTTGTCCGTCTTGGAATAGGAATTCCTCTCTTGCAGTGTTTCCAGATGGCAGTCGTATTCCTGCAGTTTGTCCCTGTGTTCTTCCAGTTCCTTCAGCTGTTTGCGTTTCTTTTTCAGTTCAGTCTTTTCCTCTTTCGCGGATGGCTCGGAAACCTGTTCCAATGCATGACGCAATTCTCCTGCCATTTCAGTCAGCATGGCCGGAGTGAACTCAACCTCCTCATTGTTCTCTGATGACTTCTCCCGGGCAATGACATCGTCTATCTGCCCTAACAGGACATGTATCTTCTTCATCAGGCGTTCACGGTTCCGCTCAACCGTTTTTCGCCAGACGAAAGTGTACTTGTTGGCTTTGGATTCGATCTTTGTCCCGTCAATGTATTCCACATTCAGGCTGATGAAGCCTTTGGAAGAGAGAAGAAGTACGGTTTGCGTAAACACCTCGTTGATTTCCTTCTTCACCCGGTTGCGGAAACGGTTGATGGTAATGAAATCCGGTTTCTCATATCCGGCCAGCCAGATATAATGGATGTCACGGTGAAGAAGCTTTTCAATTTTCCGGCAGGAGTAGATGTTGTTCATATAGGCATACAGAATGACCTTGAGCATCATCTTGGGGTGGTAAGGGCTGCGGCCGCATTCCTTATACAGCTTTCTGAAACTTTCAAGATTCAAGCCCTCAACCAGGGCGTCAACCATGCGCACCGGATCGTTTTCTGCAATATCCTCATCAATTCTTTGAGGAAAAAGAACGGTTTGGTTGGGAATGTAAGGACGAAAATGTATCTTTGTCATAGTGAAATTCTTATGCCTAAAGATACAGAATCTTTAGGTAATAACAAAGCCCCAGCTTGTGAAAGTCGGGGCTTTGTACGTAAAATAATGAAGGTGTGCATTTTGACACACCTTCTTTTTTGTTTTTGCTCTTCTTATACTATATCATAGGCTCTTTATGGTTTTAAGGGTTACTAATATAAGTTTACTATAATCCTAGCCTTCGTAAGGGTATCGTCTGCCTGCTGCGCAGCATCTTCCACCCTCCACTTCAAGGCTGCCGACTTTGCCAGATAATCCAAAATCTGCTGCAAGGTCTCTTTGTGGAAAGTCGCCCGGTACTTGTATTCCTTTCCCAACCTATTGTCAAACTCAATATCCACATTGAAATGCCTTGAAAGCCTTTTGAATATCTCTTCCAACGTCGCATTCCTGAAAATCAGCTTTCCGTCTTTCCAAGCCACCTTCTCGTAGACATCCACTTTATTTTTAATCCATTTCCGACTGTTCCGATTGTAAAGCAACTGCTCTCCGGGTAACAATTCCATTGTCTCCTGATTGGGGGTTACCACATTTACCTTACCTTTCTCCAACACCGTACCAATAAGTTCTTCATCCTCGTAGGCAGCCACGTTGAACTTCGTTCCGTATACATATACACTCAATCCATCCAGTGTGTTCACATAAAAAGGACGTTTCTTGTCGGCCTGCACTTCAAAATACGCTTCCCCTTTCAGTTCCACGCTCCGATTGTCTTTCCTGAAAACTATGGGATAACGCAAGGTACTTCCCGCATTGAGCCACGCCACCGAATGGTCAGGAAGCTCATAACGGATGACCGAACCTTTGGCAGCCGTGACTTCGGCGTAGCAGTCTACCGCTTCCGGTCCACTGAAATATAAGTAGCCCAACGTCAGCGAAATCATCAGCAAAGGTAACGTCAAGAATGCGGCATAGCGCATCAAGCTATCATACATCTGCCTACCCCGCTTTTTCCTTATCAACTGCTGTGTCCGTTCAAAAGCTTTGGCCACATCAATTGATTCCATTTCCCGGATATCATCTCCCAATGCTTGTGCTTTCCGAAACAATAAATCCGAATCTAATTTTTCCATAATCTCTAAACCTTATAACCTATTTATAATTGCAATTACATAGATAATACAATCGGGAAATCAAAAAGGGACAGCTAAAACAAAGTTTTTTCAATTGGGTCCTTAATAACAAAATACTACTTGCCTATTGCCACAGCTTTGTTCTTTTAAATTTCAAAAAGAACCTTTTATTTGACTTTCTTATTGTATATTTGCCTTCGAAATACTGTAGATATATTATGAAACTATCTCTTAATGAACAAAGCAAGAAACAAGTATTCAAGCAGCTCTACGAGGAGTACTATGCCCCCTTCTGCTTGTATGCCAAGCGTTTTGTTGACAATAAAGAGACTCGCGAAGACATTGTTTCCGAAGTATTCGCCTCCCTATGGAACAACATGGACAACTTCGAGATAGACCCGAAAACGATATTGGGTTACCTCAAGATGTGCGTGAGGAACAATTGCCTGAACTACCTGAAGCATCAGGAATATGAATGGAATTATGCGGAAGTCGTCAAAAAGAAAACCCCTGTCTACGAAACGGAACCGGACAGTGTATATACCTTAGACGAAATGTACCGGATGCTGTACGGTACCCTGAACAAGCTTCCCGAGAGCTACCGCATTGTCTTCATCGAGAGCTTCTTCAAGGGAAAAACGCATACAGAAATAGCGGAAGAGCTGAACCTTAGTGTGAAGTCAGTCAACCGCTATAAACAAAAAACATTGGAATTTCTGCGCAACGAGCTAAAAGAATACATGCCGTTGCTGCTGCTATTCATTTCCCGGTAGGACTCCACCTTATTAAAGGTATTGCTCATCAGGGAATCTTGTGAGCATAATAATCCATTTACTCTTCCGGCTTCAGCGGTTCGCTGCCCATAGTCAGTTCCAGTGTACCGCCGTCCACTATATCCTGATGCGTGAAGAATGGAGTCTCCAGCTTATTGCCGTTCAGCACAATGCTCTGCACATACTTGTTATCGCGGCTATTGTTGTGGGCTATCACCTTGAACGACTTGCCGTCTTTCAGATGAACGGTCGCCTCGTTGAACAGCGGGCGTCCGATGGAATATACCGACTTGCCGGGGCATACCTGATAGAAGCCCATCGCATTCAGA
Organism: Bacteroides sp. A1C1; assembly: GCF_004328515.1. Taxonomy (NCBI): domain Bacteria; kingdom Pseudomonadati; phylum Bacteroidota; class Bacteroidia; order Bacteroidales; family Bacteroidaceae; genus Bacteroides; species Bacteroides sp. A1C1. Next base: position 3,140,768 of record NZ_CP036491.1, on the reverse strand, counting down.
ATGTACCATGCAGACATCTGTCCGCAGTCTTCATTGCCCGAAAGTCCGTCGGGGTTGTTGAAGTAAAGCGTATGCAGCACCTCATCCACAATCTCCTGCGTACGCCAGGGCTGGCCTACGTAGTTGTAGAGATGGGCAATGTGATGGCTCGGCTCATTGCCGTGAGCATACTGGCCTATCAGACCGGAAATATCCACCGAAGTCGATTCACCTTCCAGCTTGGAATCGGCAGTGAACAGAGAATCCAACTTGCCGATGAAAGCGTCGCGTCCTCCCATCAGTTCTACCAATCCGTCTACATCGTGGGGAACGAACCAAGTCCACTGCCAGGCAGTGCCTTCGCAATAGTCATCGTTACGGTGATTGGATGCGCGGGGGTTGAAAGGCGTACGCCAGTTGCCCTCACTGTCCAGTCCACGCATGAAACGGGTACTCGGATCGAAATAAACTTTATATCCCTCGGCAAAGGCAGCATACTTGTCGCGGTTGACTTCGTCGTCCAAGGCACCTGCCAGTACAGAGATGCACCAGTCATCGTAAGCATACTCCAGCGCTTTTGCCACGGACTCATTGTCTTTGTCGCAAGGCACGTAGCCAATCTTGTTCTTCCAGTACTTGGCCTGCGGCATCAGATGCGGCACAACCAAAGGATGCGTGATAATGCCCGTCGTATCGTATTCTGCCGTACGGAGGCAAGCCTTATAGGCCTCCTGCACGTCGAAGTTACGGTATCCCTTTACATACGAATCCGCTATGAGGGAAGCTGCATGATAACCAATCATGGTACCCGTATAGTTTCCGGCCAGTTCCCACATAGGCAGGACGCCGCCCTCGCGGGACTTCTGGATGAGCGAACGGATGAAGGCCTCGTTCAGTTCTGGATCGATAATCGTCATCAGCGGATGATAGGCACGGAAAGTGTCCCATAAAGAGAAAATGGTGTAGACAGGCTCGTCCACCCTGCCTTGATGGGGCTTCAAGTCCATACCAAAGTAACGTCCGTCGACATCGGTAAATAAGTTGGGCTGCATGCCCGTGTGGTAAAGTGCCGTGTAGAACATGGTACGCTGGTCGTTGTCCTTCGTATCGATGTCAATCTTGGAGAGATAAGTGTTCCACTGCTGGCGGGCAGCACGGCGCACACCGTCAAAATCCCATCCGGAGATTTCGGCTTCCACATTCTTGCGGGCACCGTCCATATCCACGGCAGACACACCTACCTTTACCAATACCTCCTCATTGGGCTCCGTCTGGAATTGCAGTAAAGCTTTAGCTGTAGGCAGAAGCGGACCGCCTTCGTCCAATGCCATGGAGTCCGTGACCAGCGTATAGGTAAATGGTTTGGAGAACTTGGCGTAGAAGTTGATATACTGGTCGAAAGCCCAATATACAGTCTTCTTGCGTCCACGGATTTCAGTATCGCTGATTACTTCCAGCTCCATCTGTTCATTCTTCTGGCGCTGAATGCTATAATCCAAGTCGAGGATAAAGCCTGCATCTTCCGCTTTCGGGAAGGTATAGCGATGAATCGCCGCACGTTTGGTAGAGGTCAGTTCGGCTTTCACCCCGTAGCGGTCCAAAAATACGGAATAATATCCCGGTTCGGCTGTTTCATTCTCGTGGGAAAAGGCAGAGGCGTACGCCATCTGCTGGCTCTTCGAGCCCATAGAGTGGTAATCCTGCCGCCCTACAGTGGGCATCAGCAACACATCCCCGTAATCGGCACAACCCGTACCGCTGACGTGAGTATGTGAAAATCCGTTGATAGTAGTATCTGCATAGTAATATCCGGAGCAGGCATCCCACTCGTAGATACGCGTGTCGGGGCTGGGCTGAATCATTCCGTTGGGAACTACCGCTCCGGGATAGGTATGCCCATGTCCGCCCGTACCGATGAACGGATTGACGTAAGACGCATAGTCCGGTGCCGTCTGGGTACAGCTGCAAACCGCCCCCAGCAGAAAAAGTCCGCCCAACAGTATGGAACTAGATTTCATGTTTTTCTTCATATTGTTTATTGTATAAGTAAGTGTATAGCTTCATAATAGAATCTTGTTATATGAGAATGCTTGAGGAGGGCCGCCCCATTACTTTGAGCAAAGCCCTCCTTTGTTTCATGTATGAAAAGGTTCAAGCATCCATTTTTCCGAAACCTCAGTTTACGGAAAACATGGCATCAGCGTACCTTCTTCATCGTATAGTTCTCACTCACGAAGTAAGGAACATCGGGGAAGATGTCGTTCTCAATCTCACCGCCTACATACTTATAAGGGTTGATAGCCCATCTGTTGCCCAAACCATAGATACGCATATCACCGTTAGGAGCAATATCGCCATCCATGGAATAATTATCATACTTAGGATATGCTTTCCACTGGAAGGCATTACTATAAGTACCGAAATGCATCTTGTAGGTAGCAGGGTCTTCAGCATCGCCCTCATGAATGGTTTGCGGATAGATGAGCAGTGCACCGTTATAGTAATCGCAATGCATCGGATACTTACCGGTAATTTCGGGGAAAGTACCCCAGTTGTAAACTACATATCCGGTACCTTCTTCATCTTTCTCTATAATTACATTCTTCTCAAAATCCTGACTGCCTTTCCAATCCCACCAGCGAGGATTGCCTTCTTCATCCACATAGGTAAAGAGGGAGTTACTGGAAGTTACTTTCCATTCACCGACCAAATCTTCATAGCCCATCATCTTTCCTTGATAAGCTTCACCAGTACGGTTCCAGTACTTACCGCTCCACTCCACTTCATCATCAAAAAGTACTTTACTTATTTCCGAAAGCAGCGTATAATACTGATACATCAGCGGTTTGGGATTGTAGAACATCTGAATGCCATAACCTTCATCTTTCACTTTTTGGAATTTGCTCTTGTCAAATCCATTCCAACCTCCGTTCAACTCATCATTAATCTTCCAAGGCAGCGGAGCATACTTGGATTTGGGCAGGTTCTCAAAATGAGACGCTTCACGGCCAAAAGCTCCATTAGGATTCTGATTCTGGTAATAACCATAGGTCATATAGTCCACAATATCACCAACTTTCACACCTTCTACCTCGCCATCGGGAGAATCAAGCGAACCATATTCATACACACCGATCAGTTTATCTCCAAATACCTGGCGGCACTCATAAACCAAACGTGCGAAGTTGGCACGTGAACGTTTTTCGAAGCCGGGACTGGGGTTGGAGTTGTTGTAACTGGTGTACTCATCATCAAAGTCAATGCCATCCAAACCATAGATATCCAAATAAGCCTTCAGTTCCTTGGCAAAGTCTTTGGCGGCAGCTTCAGAAAGGTTACCCATACCGGCCTCATCATGGTTGCCAAGAATAGTCATAGCCACCTTAATGCCCTTAGCCTGCAAAGGACGGATGAACTTATCCGCATTTCTCAGCAAGAAAGAAACCTGGTCATTGCAAAAAACATGTACGCGACCGGTCTTGCTATCCACATTGATATTGGCAGCAAAAATGCTGACTACATCAAAGAAAGGCTTTCCGTCGCTCTTCATGGTATATTCACCCATATTCAAGATGTTCTCGTCATTTACTTCCACAAAGCAATGTGTAAGTATATCACCCTTACTGATACTCTCAGGAATAGCAGCCAAAGGCTTTACCAAGTAAATATATTCCTGATTGTTTGTAGAAACTTCCACACCGTTATTGGCAGATGCAGAAACGGCAACAGCATAAGTTTGTCCGATTGTGCCTCCTGCATTGATATTCAGTTCCACAGAAGCCGACTTCTGTTCGCCCGCCTTGATAATGACAGTTCCACCGTTCGCCAGACTCAACTTATCGGCGGGATACATTTTATAGCTTGTTCCATTCTTCTTATTATAAGCTTCCAAAACGTCTTCGTCCACTTTGAAGGTCACCGTAACATCCTGCTCTGCAGCTTTGCTCAGTTCAAAATAGAGATGTCCGGTAGCAACCTTGTCGCCAAAAACGGAAATCGGAGTAAGTTCACGTGCACCAGCGGCAGACTTTACATAACCATACACGCCATCCACAGTATCCAGCTTGTCGCTGTTGCCGGTGTTGATGACAACATCATCTTCACAACCGGTAAAGCATATTCCTGCACATGCAAAAGCCATTGCCAGCAAGCCTGATTTTACATGATTCATATATTTCATAATCAATATCTTTTTATTTGAATTAAGGTATAACTAAATTATTTGGCGGGCAGTTCCACAGCAGTCCAAGTCAATGGTTCAACTGCAGTAGCATTGTTCTCATTTCCGCTATAGTCATGAATGGCAGTACCGGCACCTTCATCGAACTTCCAGTAAGAAACCAGTCCGTCAGCATCCGGATCTACCTGGTAGAAGTGGTCCTTTGCATTGATTTCTGCTGATGTCAACACCTTGTTCCAGATACGTACCTCTGAGATGTTACCTTCCAACCAGCGGTCACGATTGTATGAATGACCAATCCAGAATCCGTTACCTTCATCAGTCATAGTCTGCCCCCAGTTCACAGCACCGCAGTCCAAAGTAGTCTCCAACATATTCTTACCATTGATGTAAACTATAACAGTTTTTGCATCCGCATCGTAGGTCACAGCTATATGTGTCCATTCATTTGTCGGAATAGCCAGACTCTCATCAGTCACATTGCCACTGCTTGTAGCCACCTGCAATTGGTTCTGAGGAATTCCGGCATCACCGATACGGAGCAGGAACTTGCCTTCGATACCCATAATGGAAGTCAGCATCTTGTCGAACTTGCTTACGCGAATCAACGCTTCTGCCGTCAGTTTATTCATATTATTGGCTACATCCGGATTGGTCCAAGTTACGTAAACCAGATTCTTGGTAATATCAGGAACCGTATTAATCAATGCAGCACCCTTCAGCACGTAGTACATAGTACCGGAGCTCTTCAAGACTCCGATACTTGCCTGGTCTACCGTAACCGGCAATACATATACCTTCTCACGGTCCAGTTCCGTCAAGTTCTTGAAGCTGACAGTGATGTCATCTGAAATGACAGCACCGGCCAAAATGGTAGCCTGCGGAGTTTCTACCGTATAATAATTTTCCGGCAGCGCCTCGGCTGTGTCATAATAGGTGGCGTTATAAGTAGCTACCAAGGAAGGGTCCGCCTTCAAGGAAATAGTTATGTCCCGTGATTCAGGGCGAGCCATTGAAATCCGGAATGAACCTTCCGTATCGGAAACTGTGTTTTTCAACAACACAGTGCTGGTCATCGCCGAGCTGTTGATATACACCTGATTATCGAAATTCTCAACGTCATTATCATTACAAGCAGCAAATACACCTGCCAATAATGCCATCGATACTAAATATATACTTTTCAGTTTCATGATATTCTTTTATTTTTTAGGAGCAGGATTCATAATATTGATAGCTTCTCTCACGTATTGGTAGGTATTGGTTGCATTGTAGTAATCATTCTGCATGTTCTCAATAGCCAAACCAGCTTTTATAAACTCAGCAGACGGCTCTGTCACCCAATAAGCGGCTTCCGACAGAGCTCTCAAAGCATTGTAATATCCGGTAGTCTTATCAGTTGTATCCAGAGAGATGGTAGATGCCGATACAATGAAGCGGTCAGCCGGAACACCGTCTGCCATCAAGGCCTGAAGCGCTTCTATCCCCAGTTGGGCAACATCCGTGACATCATTTGTAATCAAGATGATATGGTCACAAGAAGACAGTACAGACTGACCTATCAGGTTGGCAGGATACCCCTGGAACACCAGCTTCTTACCCGAATTGGCGCTCTTCCAGTTGGCTATCACACTGAAAAAGGTATCTTGATTTGCCTTTGCTTCAGCCTTGTCAGCTTCGGACATGTAGATAGGATTGCTGCCGCGATATTCAGCAACAATGCCGTCGAAAGGAGCTTCCAGAGCAATCAATCTGTTCAACTCAGCAGAAAGATAAGCCGAGAATGTGGACGTTTCCGTTCCTTCCTTCACCTTGTCGGTATGTTCCTTCAAGATATTGTCATAACTGATAGAGTAGAATACTTTTGTTCCTTTCTCGTGTACACTTACAATGTCTTTCAGTTCGAATTCCACTAAATCGGGAGTAGTCACAATAATTACGTCCAGACTGTCAGGCACATCTGACATGTGTTGCCCACGACTGAAAGGAACTTTCTCACTATTATCAAACCAGCCGTACACAATCTTATGGTCAGAATTCTTATATTCCTGCAAGTTCTTCAGATACTTGGCATACAATTCGGGAGACTGTTCGTCGATTCCGGGTTCTGCCAAATTGATGCTTTCTGTATCTGTCCAGTCGGAGCAGGCAGACAATGCCAATACGGAAAAAGCTGCCAGCGCAATTCCTTTAAATGATTTCTTATATAATTTCATAATTATTCAGCATTTATTGTTATTATTTACGTGCCCACCATACATCAGTAGCCATGTTGTCCGGTCCACCCAGATAATTGCTTACTGCATCCTGCACGTTTTCAGTATTATTTGTATATTCTTCAGAAGGATAAGGCATGCGACGTGCACCTTTCTCGCTGTCAACAATTCCATTACTCTTATTGCCTTCGCTGGTTGCAGGCAACAGTTTGGGATAACCCGTACGACGGTAATCAGCCCAAGCCTCGTTGCCTAACGGCCAGTTAGCAATCCATTTCTGAGTAATGATACGCTCCTGCTTTTCCTCTTTGGATGCTCCCTCATTCCATTTGATGGTAATGTTTGAAAGGTTCTTTTCATACGTATTAAGACCAGCAGGATCCTTATAAAGGGCAGGGACACTGCTTTCATCAGCCAGATAACTATCTACCCCCGTAGCTCCCCATTGTTCAAAAGAAAGGCGGACACCTTGTTCATAAAAATCAGCCGCAGTTCCTTTCATGCTGAAACCATAGACTGCAGTAGCTTCAGCGCGCAAGAAGGCAACTTCCGCTGCATTCATCCAAAGCACAGGGTCTGAAGAGGAAATCTTCACCCGTGAATAATTTATGAAAGATTCCCTCGCTTTGCTGAGATCGATACCACGGCGTAATCCTACATAAGACTCTCCCTCCCATTTGGATTCTTCAAAATAGCTGGCGCGGCGATTGTCATTGTAACCGTTCATGTAACAGATGATGTCAGCAGCAGGATGGGTATCACCGCCTGATGCTTCTTCATTATAACGCACTGCCATAAACAGCGGGTTGCTGATTGTTCCGAAATACTTCCATGTAGCATTGTCTGCATTTGTTTCAATCAAGCCCAGTTCATGATTCACTGCGCTTTCAGCCATCTCTTTGGCCTTGGCAGGACTTACATTGGCAATGCGGATAGCCAGACGCAACTTCAACGAGTTGGCAAATTTCACCCATTTCTGTACATTACCGCTGTATACGAAGTCTGCAGAAGCGACCAACGCCGCGTTTCTGTTCTCGGTCAGCACCTCAATGGACTCGTCCAGTTCCTTGAAGAATGCATTGTAGACTTCTTCCTGCGTATCATAAGGAATAGTTATCTTGCCATCCTGACCAATCTTGGAATAAGGGATGGGACCGTATGTATCAGTCACGCGGCTCATGGCAGCAACCTTTATGATTTGTGCAATAGCATAGGGAACCGGATTGTTGGTATTCTCCGATACTTGTTTCACTGTGCTCAAGTTAGCATATAATGTCGAGATGATACGGTCACTCATCAAGAATACGCGTGTCCAGTCATTCGTAGCATTAAAATTGGATATTGTATTGGACCAGCCGGCATTTGAATCGGCAAAATAACCTCCCAACGGTCCGCCCAACAAACAATCGGTAAATTGTGCCGTATTGACGTCTGACGAAATAACCGTACTTGCCAAGTTACTCATGGCAGAACCCAGTGCATAATCATCGGGAGTCAAATCGCCCGGTTGATAAGGATTGGAATTGATATCCATATAATTGCCGGTGCAGGACATAAAGCCCATAACCAATGGAGCAATAATCAATTTATTTATTATATTTCTCTTTTTCATATCGTTTGGTATTAAAATTTAAAGCTCAAGCTAAAGCCGATGTTACGCAAAGCCGGCATCATGAAATAGTCGATTCCCTGATAGAAGTTATCGGTAGAAGCCACACTTTCTGGATCGAAAGGAGCCTTGCTGTAAATCATCCATAAGTTGCGGCCTACCAACGAAACCTTGATATCACACACATCGTTCAACAACTTTTTGGGAATAGTGTAACCCAAGGAAACTTCCTGCAGGCGAACGTTGGTAGCAGAGTAAGTATAGTATTGGGGAACAGCTGTACCACTACCGACTACACCATACCATGTTTCGGGATTTACCTTGTCCTTGCCATTCACCAATACGTAACCTAAATCACGTGCATCCGCAGAAGCCTCAGACACACCATAGTAATCCAACATGGCTTGTGTACGTGAGTAGACCACACCACCCAAACGGGCTGAAATCAAAAAGCCTGCTGTGAAATTCTTCCAGATGAAGTTGTTACGCCAAGCCAAATTCCCCTTAGGAAGTACACTTCCCAATTTGATGTATTTGTCAGGATCGGTAATGGTTTCCGTAGCAACTGCTCCGTTCTGGTCTACAAAAATCTGTCCATTGGCATCACGCTTCATATCTCTCAGAGAGTAAAGGTCCCCCATGCTTCCTCCCTCTTTCAGCAAGAAGCGGGCATCACCTAAACCACCCATATTCAACGTGCTCAAAGAGAACAACTCACCGGTAACGGGGTTGATGGCTTTGTCTGCCAGTGTCAAAATCTTATTCTTGTTGCTGGAAAAAGTTATACCAGTATCCCATGTAAAGTCCTTCCAAGTATTCTTATAGTTCAGTGACAACTCAATACCGGAGTTACGTACGGCACCGGTCTGGATATACAAAGCCGACCAACCGCTGACAGGCAACTGCGGATTGAATGTCTGATTCATAGTCTTGGCATTGTAATATGTCACATCCAATTCAAAATTTTTGAGGAAACGCATGTTCAAACCGATTTCCCAAGAATTGGTACGCTCAGGCTTCAGATTATACAACGGATATTGAGTCGTGATACTCCATTGACCGGAACTTGAATTCCATTCGTAGTGAGGATTAGCCAAGTATCTGGAGAAAGCACTACCAACAGATGCCCATGAACCACGAACCTTTATAAAAGAAAGATAATCTTTGTTCAAGTTAGGCATCAGTTCAGACAGTACAACAGAACCACCGACTGAAGGATAAAAGAATGATTTACTGTTGGAGTTGGGACCTGCCAACTGTGAAGGCCAGTCGTTACGTCCGGTCAGCGTCAAGAAGTAAGTATTCTTGTAACCAAGCTCAGCCGAAGCGAAGAGAGACTGAGTCTGTTCACGCCATCCCTCCTGCAAGCGCTGTGTCTTGCTGGCACTCAGGTTCTGGATAGCAAAGTAGTTGGTTAGACCTACCGGTTCACCACCGAAAGCATCACCACCGTCAGCAATCGGACCACGTGTTTTCATTGCATCCGAACGTATATCGGAGAATGAACCACCGACGTTGGCCTGGAGTGACCAGTCTTCACCGAAATATTTGTTGATACTCACCAGGAAGTCAGCATACAACTGTTTGTCCTGCGTCTTAGTAATACCATAAAGACCTCGTGAAGAACTCTCGGTGAGCTGAGTATTGGTAGAAGCATAAAACTTTTCTGTATAGTCATTATTGGAGTTATCCAAACGTACACGTCCTGAAACAGTCAGCCAGTCCAGAATCTTATAGCTCAAACCGGCATTCAGCATATAGCGATCCTTCTTGTTCTGGCGCAAATTGCGGTAGTTAATCCAATAAGGATTCTGCATTACCATACCTTCGTCCCCTACCGGCCAATATTGCGTATAAATCTTACGGGCAGCGTCATAGCGCTCATACATGCTGATATCCGACCAGTCGTTGCTGCGCGGGAACAAATAAGCACCCACCAACGGGTTATTGTAGGTACCCTGGTTCGTCATGTTCTGGTCATTCTGCAGAATATAGCTTGCACCGAAGTCCAAAGTCATCTTGTCGTCCAAGAAAGTAGTGGTATTACGTACCGTGAAGTTGTAACGGTTGTATTTGTTGTTGGGAACAATACCCTTAGAGTTTACGGCAGCAGCCGATGCATACGTCTGGTTTTTTTCTGTACCAGTTGACAAAGAGATGCTTTCCGTCCCTACAATACCCGTCTGGAAATAATCATCTTTCGGACTGTAATTGTAATTATTGGCTGCAGACAAAGGAGCTCCCCAGCTCATGGCTCCTGAAGTGCTCATCACACCACCGGTTCCCGTACCATACCGGTTTTGGAAGCTCGGCATCACAAACGGATTGGTGAATTCAGTATTGCTGCTGACAGTAAGACTCACCTTACCTTCTTTACCTTTCTTTGTAGTGATGACAATGGCACCGTTGGCAGCTTCCGAACCGTACAAGGCAGCAGCGGCGGCGCCAGTCAAGACCGACATTGACTCGATGTCTTCCGGGTTGATGTCAGCAATCGGTTCTGAAGATCCCTGGGAGTCGAACTCCTTACCTCCGGCAGTACCACGGCCAGAGAAAATAGGCACACCGTCAATTACATAAAGTGCATTGGAAGACTGCATGATGGATTTCGTACCACGCATCACTACCTTTGACACGCCACCCACACCGGATGAAGAAGCATTGATATTCACACCTGCTACTTTACCACTCAATGAGTTCACAAAGTTGGCGTCTTTATTGGAAGTAATGGCATCTGTATTCACCTGCTGTACATTGTAGGACAATGCCTTTTCCGAACGCTTGATACCTAGGGCAGTAACCACAACTTCTTCAAGCTGTTGGGTATCTCCGGCCATCATCACATTAATCGGTGCATTACCTTTCACGGGAATTTCCTGAGTAGTATAACCGATATAAGAGAATACGATCACCGGATTCGCTTCCGTAGTGGTCAACGTAAAGTTACCGTCGAGGTCGGTAATGCACCCGTTGCTGGTACCTTTTATCAATACATTCACACCAATCAGAGGTCCCATGTCATCTGACACGACTCCGGTAATCGTCCGTTCTTTCCCTTGTTGGTTGCCCTCTTGAGGAGCAGCAGACTTTTCAGAAAGATAAACGATGTTATCCTCCACTTTATAGGAAATGTCTTTCCCTTTGAGAATAACATTCAAAGCATCTTCTATAGACGCATTGTTCACTTTGACGTTTTCTACCGGCAACGCAGCCAGTTTGTCGTCATAAAAAAATTGATACTTGGATTGAGACTTGATTTGTTCAATGACTGTCCTCAATGTGCCGCGAGACACATTCAGGTTTAATTGGGCAAAGCCCCACTGGATAGAAACTGCCATGAACAACAAAACTAATAAAGCCCGCATGAACGTCGAACTCCGAAAAGCATAATTGTCTTTCATAAACACAATTTATAGGTTATACAATAAATTACTTCGAGAGATTCATTCTCTCGCATTCCTATATAAAACAACAGACAATGAAAATACACTTACTGAAAAAGTATCTTTTTTATCATTAATCCTAAAAAAAAAGAGTTACCCCGAAAATAAGTTGATATATCATTTTGCTCAATATTACTAACGAAGTAAATAATTATTTCCACCTGATTCAAGAAAAACACCTATAATACAGATAGTAAATAACAAAATGATATATCAACTTATTTTCGAGGCAACCCTTTTCTTACTATATTATTACTATTCTTTACTTCTTCAGTTCATTCGAGAAAGAATAAGGATAATCTTCCGGCTGCGTACCTCTCTTCATATTAGGCTGGCTGCCCATATCAAACCTCAAGGTACCGCCATTCTGCAAATTGCCATGCGTCAGATAATTCCTGGAATAATCCACGCCGTTCACCTTGAGAGACTCGATATACATGTTCTCCGGTGAGTTATCCGGAGCGTCAATTGTCAGGGACTTACCGTTCTCGAAATGGAGGGTAGCCTTACGGAACAGAGGGGCGCCCAGTACATACTCGTCCGTACCAGGGCAAACCGGATAGAAACCAAGTGCAGAGAAGACATACCACGCGGAAGTCTGACCGTTGTCCTCGTCACCGCAATAACCGTCGGGACCGGCAGTGTACATGCGGTTCATTACCTGACGAAGCCAATATTGGGCCTTCCAAGGCTCCCCGGCATAATTATAAAGGTAAATCATGTGCTGGATGGGCTGGTTGCCATGGGCATAGTTACCCATATTCATCACTGTCATCTCACGGATTTCATGGATTACCTGGCCGTAATAGCTGTCATCGAACAAGGGTGGAACAATAAATACAGAGTCAAGCATCTCCACGAAAGATTCCTTGCCACCCATCAAGTCTATCAGACCTTGAGGGTCGTGGAATACAGACCAGGAATAGTGCCAACTGTTACCTTCAGTAAAGGCATCACCCCACTTCAATGGAGAGAAAGGAGCCTGGAACTGGCCGTCTTGATTACGACCACGCATCAGCTTGCTTTCCTTATCAAACACATTCCTATAGTTCATGGCACGTTCCGCAAAGAGTTTCTGCTCCTTCTTCGGACGGTTCAACTCTTTTGCCATGCGGTAGATGCACCAGTCATTATAAGCATACTCCAAAGTACGGGCAGTGTTCTCGTTGATTTTCACATCGTAGGGAACATAACCAAGCTTATTGTAATACTCATAGCCGAGGCGACCCGTAGAAGAGACCTCGGGATGGACATTCTTTGTACCGTTGATGAGACCTTCGTACAGCGTCTGCACATCCTCCACCTTCACACCTTTCAGATAGGCATCTGCCAGTACGGAAGCAGAGTTGTTGCCAATCATACAGCCACGGTGACCCGGACTTGCCCATTCGGGGAAGAAACCGCTTTCCTTATAGGTGTTGACAAGACCTTCCTGAATCTGCCTGTTCACTGACGGATACATCAGATTAAGGAATGGAAAGAGACAGCGGAAAGTATCCCAGAAACCGGTATCCGTATACATATAACCGGGCAGCACCTGACCATTGTAAGGGCTGTAATGAATAGGACTTCCCGCCTCATCCAGTTCATAGAATGCACGGGGGAATAACAAGGAACGATACAAACATGAGTAGAAAGTACGGTACTGGTCAAGGGTTCCGCCTTCCACATCAATACGGCCCAGCACCTTGTTCCAGGCATCCTGACCTTTCTGAACCAATGTTTCCAAATTGTCATTGCCAAGCTCCTTCAAGTTACGGTCAGCCTGCTCAAAACTGATGAAAGAAGAGGCTACACGGGCATGTACCACTTCACCCTTGCGGGTTTTGAAGCCGATAACAGCACCGGCGTGTCCGGCTTCCTGCTCAACCTTATTCTCGGTCAAGACGCCATCGGCTACAGACGCCTTATAAGTAAAAGGCTTGTCGAACTCTATCACGAAATAGTTCTTGAAGTTCTCGGGAACACCGCCGCTGTTACGGGTAGTATAACCGATAATACGATTCTGTTCCGGAAGTATCTTCACATAAGAGCCCTTGTCAAAGGCATCAACAACAACGTATGAATGATCATTTTCAGGGAAAGTGAAACGGAACAATACGGCACGGTCGGTAGGGGTGAACTCGGTAACCACATCGTGTTCGGCAAGATATACCTTATAATAATGAGGAAGTGCCACTTCGCCCTTGTGGGAGAACCAGCTTGCACGCTTCTCCTCATCAAACTCGGGCTTGCCAACCACCGGCATGATGGAGAACTGCCCGTAGTCGTTAATCCAGGGACTGGGCTGGTGTGTCTGCTTGAAACCACGGATCTTGTTCGCGGTATAGACGTATTGCCAGCCGTCACCCATCTTACCAGTCTGAGGAGTCCAGAAGTTCATACCCCAGGGACGTGCGATCGCAGGATAGGTATTACCGGTGGAAAGCTCGAAAGTAGACTGCGTGCCGACAAGAGGACTGACATACTGGGTAAAGTCCTTGGCATGCAGCCACAAGGAACTGCTCACAAAAAGAAACAATAGGATTAATTTTCGCATAATATTAGAAAGTTGTTAGTATTAAATAAATTCTTCTCGTCATATCTCGGATTTGTGCGGCCTTCCTACTTCATTGAGGAGAGGAAAACACTGTTCCCCACAATTTTATACTCCAATGGAATGGCATTCTTTATCAGATTCAGCACAGCCCCCACACTCTCTTTTTTCTTCAGTGTACCCGAGTAGGTCTTGCTTACATCTATGTTCGGTGCCAGAATTATCCTCACCCCATACGAATTCTCCAATGTACGCGCAATGGTGTATAGGTCAGCCTTCTCAAAGACAAACTCATTATTGTGCCAGTTTTCGATTCCCGTATCCACCTGCTTCACCACCAGACGCCTAGTCATTCCGTTCAGCTCGGCTTTCTGTCCGGGGGCAAGGATAATCATACCCTCGCCATGATTGCCTTTCACCTCTACTTCGCCTTTCAGAAGGGTAGCTACTGCAGACATCTTAGCCTTGTCAGACTTGAGGTTGAAAACAGTTCCCAATACTCTGACCTGCATGGCCTCACTCTGTACGACAAACGGTTTTTCCGGATTCCTCATTACCTCAAAATATCCTTCTCCTTCCAGATAAACCTTTCTTCCCTTCCCTGCAAACTCATACGGATATTTCAAGGTAGTATTTTTATTCAGCCAGACTTTTGTGCCATCCGGCAGTTTCAATTCCTTAATCTTATCATGAGTGGTGACAGCCAGTAATGTTTCCGGCTGGCTATAAGTCTGATAAAAAAGATAGCCGAAAGTACCCAAAAGGAAGAAGCCCACAAATACGGCCGCATACCGCATCCATCCAACCATCCTCCGTACCTTGTATTGTTTCGTCTTCTCTTGTTCCAACCTTTTAAACAATCGCTTTTCGACCTTTTCTATGTCTTGTGCATTCGAAGTATCCCCCAGTCTCCCCAAGTGGTAAATCTCCTCCAGCCTGAACAATTCGCGTGCATTCTCACCCGACCCTTCCAGCCAGGCGTTCACCTCACGAAGTTCATCTTCCGTACATTCACCCATAAGGAACTTGGCCAATATCTCCTCATTCAACTTATTCATTCTTTCCTTCATTATGATAATAAAACAACGCTGCTCGCAAAAACACTTACTTTCCCGATGAAAAACAGAGCCAACATCAGGTTCAGATACCCCAGTTTATCGCGCAGCAACTTCAAAGCTTTGTACATGTGAGCCTCCACCGTACGCAATGACACTCCCATCGTATCAGCTATCTCCTTATTCTTCATATCATGCAGATAGCTGAGTTTGAATACCATCCGGCACTTGTCCGGCAATTCATTGATGGCATCGGACAGCTTCCTTCTGAGTTCGGCATCCTCTATCCGTTTCACCACATCATTGCTGTCGGGTTGATAGAACTCAACCCTCTTTTTATGGATTTCGAGCATGACAGCCTCATAGCCACTTACAATGTCCCGATGCTTCAGAACGTTCAAGGCACGGGTATACACCGCCCTATACAAAAAAGCCTGAATCTGCTCTCCCACCTTCATGGTATCTTTCCGCTTCCACAGCTCCACGAAAACATCCTGCACCACATCTTCCGCATCTTCTTCCCCCACAATGCGTGTGGCGTAGAACAGCAGATTGGTATAATACCTGCGGAAAAGGGATTTATATGTCAAGTCGAAATGTTCATCCATATTTTAGCCGGTTATCGGGGGCTGTACCATGCATCACCTGGCTTATCCCCCATTTCAAATTCGAAAACACTTCCATCCATTATCTGTTCATGCGTAATATAACTTTTGTCATAGCT
This sequence comes from Bacteroides sp. A1C1, assembly GCF_004328515.1. Lineage (NCBI taxonomy): Bacteria > Pseudomonadati > Bacteroidota > Bacteroidia > Bacteroidales > Bacteroidaceae > Bacteroides > Bacteroides sp. A1C1. The sequence goes on along the minus strand of NZ_CP036491.1, from coordinate 3,125,026 downwards.
CTTACCGTTGAGTTTGACAGATTGAATGTAGCAATTTTCCTTGCTCACCGCCGGTGCCAGTACCTTAAAGGTCTTTCCACCAGGCAGGTGCATCTTCATTTCCGGATATAGGGGGGTACCGATTTCATATTTTCCGCCAACCGGGTCTACCGGATAAAAGCCCATCGCACTGAACACATACCAAGCAGACATCTGTCCGCAATCCTCGTTGCCACACAAACCGGCAGGAGTGTTCAGGTAGAGTTCATGCATCACCCGGGCTGCATATTTCTGGGTTTTCCAAGGTTGATCCACAGCATTGAACAGATAAATGACGTGATGGCTAGGCTCATTTCCATGCGCATACTGGCCAATCATTCCGGTGCTGAAAATAGGCAGCTCATCATCTGCAGAAGGATTATAGGTAAACATACTGTCCAGCTTCTGGGCAAACCGTTCCTTACCTCCGGTCAAAGCTATCAAGCCGTCAATATCCTGCTGTACAGACCAGAAGTACTGCCAGCCGTTGCTCTCGCAGATGTGCGGAGTATAGTCGTCCGGCGAGAAGTTCCGGATAAACTCTCCCTTGTCATCACGGGGCTGCATGAAAGAACTTACCGGATTGTAAACATTCCGGTAATTACGGGAACGCTTATAAAACTCGTCCGCTACCTCCTTATCGCCCAGTTTCTCTGCCATACGGGCTATACAATAGTCATCGTATGCATATTCCAGTGTTTTAGAAAGTGACCAGTTTTCCGAATTATACTGATCCGTCACATTATAAGGAACATAAGCATATTTCTTATATAACCCAATGCCACGATAAGAATCGATATTGGCAGTAGCTACACAAGCCTCCAAGGCCTTTTTCGCATCGAAGTCCCCAATACCTTTCAGATAGGCATCTACAATAACTGGTACAGAGTGGTAACCTATCATCATATCTGTCTCGCTCCCCTGAAAATTCCATACGGGAAGGCGACCGTTCTGTTCGAAGAAGGCGAGGAAGGACTTCACCATATCGTTCACCCGTTCCGGCTCAATAAAGGTATAGAGAGGATGAGCCGCACGGTAAGTGTCCCACAAGGAGAAAGTACTGTAATTTGTCCAGCTCTCCGCACGGTGCACTTGCTTGTCGGGACCGTAATAAGCACCGTCCACATCACTGTAAATGGTAGGAGCAATCATCGAATGATACAAAGCCGTATAGAACTTGACTTTCTCATCACGGTCATCGCATTTTATTTCTATCCGGGACAATTGTTTGTTCCAATCATCCTGCACAGCTGCCAGGTATTTGTCGAAATCATCATCGGGTACTTCGGCTGCCAAATTACGTGCCGCCCCTTCCATACTCACACCGGAGATGGCAGTACTAACAAGAATCTGTTCTCCTTCCTTAGTCTGAAAGTCGAATCGTGCAATGACGGATGTCCCTATCCGCTTGCCATCTTTCTCTATGGCAGCTGTATCGAGCTGCATCACAACAAACGGTTTGGAGAAACGGGTACGGAAGTAGAGGCGCTGGTCGCGTGCCCAACCGTCAGAGTAACGGTAACCTTGCACCGTTACCGAATCGACGACTTCTATGTGAGAATCATTGGTAAAATCCCAATTCATGGCTTTCCGCAAATTCAGGAAAACGGCAGCATCGGCTTTGGGGAAAGTATACCGCTGAATGCCACAACGCTCGGTGGCCGTCAACTCTACATTGATATTATAATCTTTCAGACGCACCTGGTAATATCCGGCGCTTGCCGACTCTTCCGAATGAGAGAACAAAGAGTGAATGCCGAGCGGAGCTTCCGCCTCCTTATAAGGCAATGTCACCGGCATAAAAGAGATATCATACAAGTCACCAGCGCCGGTTCCGGAGAGATGGGTATGGCTGAAGCCTGCAATGGTACTGTCTGGATAAAAATATCCGGAAATACGGTCCCAGCCCGGCAGTCCGTTGTCAGGACTGAGTTGCACCATGCCAAACGGTGCCTGGGCACCCGGATAGGTGTTTCCAGTAAAATCTGTACCGATAAAGGGGTTCACGAACTCTGTATAAGACATACTCTTCACATCCGACACTTGTGGGGTACATGCCAGAAAGGATGAAAAGACCACAAACAAACAACAAGATTTTATCAAATTCATAACATTATAGGGTTAACGTGTATAGTATAACAACCTAACCGGATAAAACACTTACACATCTTGTCACTTTTTCAACAGAATTCATGCAAACAAAAGTAATACAAAATTCCGATTAATCCTCTTTTTTATTTTGTAAAAATATACTTTACACTATCTTTGCCACAAAAAGTCACAATGAATTACACGACCTATCTTTTCGACTTTGACTATACGCTTGCTGATTCTTCCCGCGGAATCGTCACTTGTTTCCGCAACGTACTGACCCGTCACGGATATACAGAGGTTACAGATGACGACATCAAACGTACCATCGGCAAGACTCTGGAAAACTCTTTTTCCATCCTCACCGGCGTGACAGATGCCGGACAACTGGCAGGATTCAAGGCAGAATACCGAAAAGAGGCCGATACGCATATGACTGTCAATACGGTGCTTTTCCTGGAAACCAAGTCTGTACTGACTGCACTAAAGGACTCTGGCGCCCGCATCGGAATCATCTCGACCAAATACCGATTCCGCATCAAGGAACTCCTCGACCAGCATTTTCCTGAAGATTTTATAGACATCATCGTGGGTGGTGAAGACGTGAAAACCGCCAAGCCATCTCCCGAAGGGCTACTCCTTGCCATTAAGCGGCTACATGTCAGCAAAACCGATACCCTCTATATAGGCGACAGCACGATAGATGCGGAAACAGCCCAAGCGGCCGGAGTAGACTTTGCCGGGGTCACCCACGGAGTAACCACTGCCAAAGAATTGGAAAAGTACCCACACCGGAAAATAATGAGCACTTTGGAAGAACTGCTGGCAGTTCAGGAGGAGCATCCCTCCATATTCAAGATTGAAAGCCCCATCCGACCGGAAAATATGTATGCCACTTCTCCCCGGAAACAGAAAAGGATAAATGCCTGGCAAATCCTCCTTCTATTGACACTCTTTTGGTTGGCTATTGAAGAGCTGGACATGACCGACGACAGCAACTTCTTCCCGGTTGTCTTCATACTAACATTGTGGGGCATCCTCCCAAAAAGAAGGATACTGCCCAACAAAGCAAGAACTTTCATCGACTCATGGTGGCACCCCTACGCAGTACGCCTGCGTGCATTCCACATCAAGCTGATACAAGGAAGGAAAACTCCTCCTGCGAGTACCGAAACCTGCACTTGCCTGAATTGTGGCACCACCTATACCGGCAACTACTGTAACCGTTGCGGACAAAGCCGAAACACTCCACGTTACCGGCTAAGCAACGCCCTTAAAAACATTGCCGGAGGCTTCTTCAATATAGACAATGGTTTTGGACGTACCCTTCTGGAACTCCTCTACCGTCCGGGATACATGATTAGAGACTTCATCGGTGGTAAGCGTATAGAGTATTTTCGCCCGTTCCAGACACTCTTCATTCTTGCAGCTCTTTATATCATGGCTGTGCAACTGGTAGACCCGGAAGCTCTGAGCAAAAAAGCAAAGACGGAAAAGACAGAGCAGACAGACAAAGAAGAAATCATTGCCGCTAAAGAGAAGCTTACCCAAAAGATGGAGAAAACCTATAGCAAAGAGGAAAAGCGAGCCCTCGCCATCACTATAAAAAGCCTGGAGAAAAGCCTGAACAAACTGGAAGAGAAGAACGCCTCCACTTCTGCCACACAGGTATCCGAATCGAACAGCGATGATGGCGACCTCATCGATGAGTTTGTAAACGACACCTCGGAGGTGGGAGACAGACTGGAAAAAGTCTTCCAGAACTCTCCTTTCCTAATGAAAGTATGGAATCTGATGAAGAGCTGGGGACACGGAAACAAAGCATTCCGCATCATTGCCACACTGCCTCTGTTTGCACTTGCTACCCAACTTGCCTTCCGACGCCGGAAATATAAGTTAAACTACAATACCACGGAGCATGTATTCATACAAGCCTACATAGCTTGCCAGATACTCCTGCTAAGCATCATCGTGCTGCCTTTCAACGGGTATGCAAAGGTAGACGATTTGTATGAGCTGCCTTTATGGCTTATTTTCTTCCTATTCTGTTGCGATTACAAACAATTGTACCGCTGCACCTGGTGGAGAAGCTTTTGGCGCACTATCCTCATGCTGACTTACAGTCTTGTGCTACTCGTCATATTTGCATGCCTCGTCATGGCACTAATGCTGGCCGGTATCTATGTACTGAAATTCATCTTGTAACAACAACCATCCCTACATAAATTGTCTCTTCTTGATGAAACAGTTTTTCTCCAATAGGCCAAAAGTACAATCTGCACTAAAAGAATAAAAAAGCAAAAGAACATTTGCCCATTTAGAATAAAAAGAGTACTTTTGTGCCCGATTATTCCGCACCGGGTTCGACCAAGTGCTTTCTAAGTGATTAGAGACCACCCGACGGAGCTAACTTATACATTAATATAAGAAATGTACGCAATTGTAGAAATTAACGGTCAGCAATTCAAAGCAGAAGCTGGCAAAAAACTGTTTGTACACCACATCCAGAATGCAGAAAACGGTGCAACAGTAGAGTTTGACAAGGTTCTTTTGGTAGACAAAGACGGCAACATCACCGTAGGTGCTCCCACAGTAGAGGGTGCAAAGGTTGTTTGCCAGGTCGTATCAAACATGGTAAAAGGCGATAAAGTTCTCGTTTTCCATAAGAAAAGAAGAAAAGGTTATCGTAAGTTGAACGGTCACCGTCAACAATTCACAGAGTTAACAATTACAGAAGTAGTAGCTTAATCAATTAAAACAGTAAGAAAAAATGGCACATAAAAAAGGTGTCGGTAGTTCTAAGAACGGCCGCGAATCACAGAGCAAGAGATTAGGCGTTAAGATATTTGGTGGCGAAGCTTGCAAGGCAGGTAACATCATCGTTCGTCAAAGAGGTACTGAATTCCACCCGGGTGAGAACATCGGCATGGGAAAAGACCACACTCTTTTCGCTTTAGTAGACGGAACTGTAAAGTTCAAAGTAGGCAAGGAAGACAGACGTTCAGTTTCTGTTATCCCCGCAGAAAACGCAGAAGCATAAGTTTCCGAACAAGAAATAAGGAAAAGGGATGCAATCCGAATGGATTGCATCCCTTTCTTTCATGTCAAAAGCAACACTTTATTTGTTTTTTCCATATCTTTGCACTCACAAAACCGAATAACATAAAAACAAGTATAAGATATGCTTACCATCAAACAAATTACAGAAAATACCGACGCGGTTCTCCGCGGACTGGAAAAGAAGCACTTCAAGAATGCGAAAGAAACCATTGCACAAGTGCTGGACTTCAATGACAAAAGAAAAGCCAATCAAACCATCTTAGATAAAAACTTGGCAGAAGCCAACTCACTCTCCAAATCCATCGGACAACTGATGAAGGAGGGTAAGAAAGAAGAAGCAGAAGCCGCCAAAAGCCGCGTGGCCGAGCTGAAAGAAGTCAACAAAGACTTGCAAGCCAATATGGAGCAGGCTGCCAACGATTTGCAGACTTTACTTTACACCATCCCCAACGTTCCCTATGACAGTGTACCCGAAGGCGTCGGTGCCGACGACAATGTGGTAGAGAAGATGGGCGGCATGGAAACCGAATTGCCCAAAGATGCCCTGCCCCACTGGGAACTGGCCAAGAAATATGACTTGATAGACTTTGACCTGGGCGTTAAGATTACCGGTGCCGGATTCCCCGTATACAAAGGCAAAGGTGCACAACTGCAACGCGCGCTCATCAACTTCTTCCTGGACGAGGCACGCAAATCCGGCTATACAGAAGTAATGCCGCCGACAGTGGTGAACGCCGCTTCCGGCTATGGCACGGGGCAACTTCCCGATAAAGAAGGACAAATGTACCATTGCGAAGTGGACGACTTATATCTGATTCCTACAGCCGAAGTTCCGGTAACAAACATCTACCGCGATGTGATTCTGGACGAAAAACAGTTGCCCATCAAGAATTGCGCCTATACTCAATGTTTCCGTCGCGAAGCCGGCTCATACGGAAAAGATGTACGTGGTCTGAACCGTCTGCACGAATTCTCCAAAGTAGAACTGGTGCGCATCGACAAGCCGGAACACTCCAAACAGTCTCATCAGGAAATGCTGGACCATGTAGAAGGTTTGCTTCAAAAACTGGAACTCCCCTACCGCATCCTGCGCCTTTGCGGTGGCGATATGAGCTTCACGGCTGCCCTCTGTTTTGACTTTGAGGTGTATTCCGAAGCACAGAAACGCTGGCTGGAAGTAAGTTCCGTCTCTAATTTTGACACTTATCAAGCCAACCGTCTGAAATGCCGCTACCGTACGGCAGAAAAGAAAACAGAGCTTTGCCATACGCTGAACGGTTCCGCACTCGCTCTGCCACGCATCGTTGCCGCCTTGCTGGAAAACAACCAGACTCCAGAAGGAATCCGCATACCAAAGGCATTGGTTCCGTATACGGGATTTGAAATAATAGACTAAGGCCATAATAGTCACGTGCAGCAATACGCCTTTGACACTTTCTTTCGGGCACGAATTACATGAATTTCACAGTTGCGGTTAGCAAAAAACGTGAAATCCATGTAATTCGTGCCCAGAGTTTTATCATGACAAGCTTCTCCTGCGCAACTACAAAGTATTCTTCAAAATACGTGCAAACACCTCCTCGCGGAAATTACGTGCCACCGGAACAGTATGCCTCCCAACTATAATCCGATTGCCACCTATCATCTCAATCTTTTCCAAATTTATCAGATATGATTTATGGACTTGCTGAAATACTCCACCAGGAAGAGCCTCTATCATACGCTTCATGGTAGAACGTACAAGCAGCTTTGTGCTTTCCGTATAAATACAGACGTAATTTTCCAGCCCCTCCACCACCAGAATATCCTTAAACAACACCTTATGCATCTGACGGTCTGAACGGACAAATATAAAATTATTAGCTTCATCCGGCCATTTCTCCTGCTGCAAAAGACCATGTACTTTATTCACCGCTTTCAGGAACCGGTCAAACGAAATCGGTTTCAACAGATAGTCCGTAACATCAAGTTCATAACCTTTCAATGCATACTGCTCATAAGCGGAAGTGATAATCACATGAGGCGGATGGGCAAGAGATGCCAAGAGTTCAAGCCCCGAAAGATAAGGCATTTCAATATCCAGAAACAACAAGTCCGGCTGCTCAGTCTGCAAAAGAGTGTTCAACTGCATAGCATCTTCACATACACCCATTAAAGAAAGGAAATCCACCTTTTCCACATAGCGTTGCAATCCTTCACATGCAGTAGGCTCGTCATCGGTTATTACACATTTTACCTGTTTCATCCTATAATTCTATCACAAGTTTTACTCTAAACAAAGTATCTCCTCTATTTATGTCCAGCGTATGACGCTCCGGATATAGCAGCTCCAGCCTGCGCCTCAGATTTTCTATGCCGATTCCATGTTTTCCTTTCTGGTGCACTAATGGTTCCGGTATAGAATTTTCAATACTAAAACACAACTTGCCTTCTTTCAGACACATATCCATAGCTATAAAATAGTTCCCTCCCACATATTTGAAAGCATTCTCCACCAACGGTACAAACAACAATGGATAAATCTCAACCTGCGCCTCCATTTCATCGAAATGCATCTGCAACTGCAGCCGCTTCGTAGCACGAAGTTTACATAGGCTGATGTATTGTTTCAGATATTCCACTTCCACACGAACTTGCACTTTCTCCCCGTCATTGTATAATTGGTAACGAAGCAAATCGGACAATTGCTCAAGAGTATGCCGTGGAGCCTCATTATTCTCATCTATCTGAAAATAAACCGTATTGAGTACATTAAAAAGAAAGTGTGGATGATATTGTGCTTTAAGGAATTTCAGCTCTGTCTGGAGCTGGTCATTTTTTATCTTCTCCAATTGCAGGCGTTGAGCTTCGTTTTCCTTCTGTATCATCTGATTACGCAAGAATATATAGAAGAAGCCGCCAAGCAACATACTGACTATGGCGGGAATAGGCACATCGTATAAATCAAGACTTACCCCCATCAAAAAGCGGATAACCCACATCGTCAGAAGACACCAGACGGGAGCTGTCAGGACAACCACCCCGTATTCCTGCCACCACACCAACTTCCGCTTCCGGCACAAACAAAGCCAATACTTCAATAGAAAAAAGATAGGGTAAGACATGAAGAGTACCACAAGCATATCCTTCAACATGAAATTCCACTCATTACTTTCCCAATAGTATTCATGTTTCGGAATATCATTCGCCACACGAATACATAGAAAAAGAATCACGGCAAATAATGCCGGCATCAGCCATTTGTTCCACAGTCTGCCCATAGTAGTTACAAATTTACTCTTTTTGTTTCATTTATTTCTTTTTTCCTTCTGCTTTCTTTTGTATCGCTGCCTTTTTGAAAACGCCAAGAGAAAGCAATACCCAGCACACGTTTGTTGTGCCGTTCGTCAACAAACGCCTGCACACCGGGAGACCGAATATCTACTTTTTGATAATTGGTGTTGAATACATCCTTGGCAAACAAGGTAACGGTGCATCTGTTACGGAACATCTTCTTTTGGATACCGATGTTCACCTCCAGCACCGGATGTACAGTGGCTTGTCCGTAGGCCATTCGCCCATTATAATTTGCCGAAAGTTCGGCCGACCATACTGAAGCGAAAGCAAACTGGTTCATGCAGCCGAGTATCGGGGTAAACATACGGTTTTTCATTTTCTGCCCTTGTTCCGTCCAACCATAATTATTATAAATACCGATAGCGGTCAGATTCACTTTCCAAAAAGAAGCAGGTGAGAGGTTGGCAGCATGTACACGCACACCCGTCTGTACATAGGAAGACAGATTCTGAGGCATTACATAGATACGCCGTTCCTCTTGTTCGCGATAGCTCTTCATGATAGCATCATCTGTATACGAGAAAAAGAGAACCGTCTGAAACCAGTCACGATACACATACCCCAACTCTATATTATCAGAAAAGGAAGGATGCAGTTTTGTATTTCCTCCTTCATGGGTATAGTCATCGAATATGTAGGTAAAAGGATTCAAATCACCATAATTGGGGCGGGTAATACGCCTGCCATACGAAAACTGAAACAAATGTTCCGAAGTCAAACCGTATTGCAAAGCAATGGTAGGAAACAAATGGAAGTAATTCGTTGTAAACGAAGAGTCTTTCTGTTGTGTATTTCCTCCAAAGTCCCCGTGTACATGGGTATGTTCCAACCTTAGACCCGCTGAGATTTTCAAGCGGTCTTTCTCATAGCCGGCTTGCAGATAGGAGGCATTGATATTTTCATCATATACAAATCGGGAACCAAGCGCCCCGTCCGGCAGCCAGCCGGAAGCCGACGGACGCATATAACCTGCCGTATTGTCTATCGTAACAAATGAGGTTTTGACTCCGGCCTGCAACTTCCAAACCTCACTTAATGGATAAACCGCATCTATCTGTCCGACATATAAGTCGGTATTTCCCTTCATGTCCCCTTTCAATGTATCGGGCTTAAAACTATCCATCAACTGGTTTCCAACACGGTAATAATGGAAATAATCAAAAGAAGCGCTGAGTTCTCCCCCTTCTCTTTTAAGCTTATGCACCATACTGGTCCCGGCAGAAAGATTGTTCCGGTTTTGCTCCGCATAGCTATAAGTATTTCCCGCAACTCCGATTTCTTGGATTTCCGTAAACATGCCTGCATTTTCCTTTTGCCGGGAAAAGTTTCCACCCAACGAGACTCCCCAAACTGTCCGTTCATTGAGATAATAATCACATCCGGTACGAAAATAGTGCGAATAATTCCTACGCTTCCGGTAAGAGTCCTGCATCATTCTTCCTCCATCCCGTTCGAACGCACGGTCGATAAACAAGTCTATGACATCCTTTCCCTGATAATACGAATAATTCAAATAAAGATTGAACTTATTCTCCCTGACATTCATGGAAACGCCGCCATAACCGCCACCCGTCCGTCCAAGACTGCCATTGCCGTTCAAGGCCAGATTCACACCGCGCAGCCTTATTTTTCTTGTACGTATATCAATCAACCCGGAGCTTCCCGCCGCATCGTGGCGTGCGGAAGGCTGGGTTATCAAATCTATCTTATCAGCATTAGTTGCAGGAGTAGATTTCAACAGACTCATCAATTCATCTCCCGAAAGATAAGTAGGCTTGCCATCCATCAGAATCGTTGCACCGCTTTGTCCGTTCAACAAAATATTGCCATTGGAATCTATCACGACTCCCGGCAGGGAAGCAAGAACATCATAAAGACTGCCCGTACTTTGAGTGACAGATGCATCCATCCGATAACTTGTTTTACCGGCAGATATTTCTACCAACGGGAGTTTAGCAGTTACCATAATTTCTTCCAAACGCTGGTCGGCAATCGTATCCTGCTGCGACCAAACCACCAAAGGCATACTCAATAAAATTGCCCCTAAAAAAACATTTCGATACATACTCTTCCTCATTTTTTATTTCAAAAGTAGGCAGGCTGTAGAAAGTGAACAAATTATAGTGACAAAGGGATGTTATCCAGTGACAACATGCAGTTTTACCCTATTCTTCTTTTGATATTACCAAATAACCCCTATCTTTGCAAAATCTATCAATCTGACAGTAATTGCGTAATTACACCAACAAAATTATTAGATAATGAATAAAATCATTAGCAAAGAACACTTTTCTGAAAAGGTCTTTAAGTTAGTCATTGAAGCACCATTGATTGCCAAATCACGTAAGGCAGGGCACTTTGTCATTGTACGTGTGGGCGAAAAAGGCGAACGTATGCCGCTTACCATTGCGGAAGCCGACCCGGTAAAGGGAACCATCACACTGGTGGTTCAGGAAGTCGGGCTCTCCTCTACCCGTCTTTGCGAACTGAACGAAGGCGATTACATTACGGATGTTGTCGGCCCGTTGGGACAAGCTACGCACATTGACAACTTCGGTACTGTGGTCTGTGCCGGAGGTGGTGTAGGCGTAGCTCCCATGCTCCCTATCGTGCAAGCGCTGAAAGCTGCCGGCAACCGCGTCATCACCGTACTGGCAGGACGTACCAAAGAACTGATCATCCTTGAAAAGGAGATGCGCGAAAGCTCCGACGAAGTCATTATCATGACCGACGACGGCTCCTACGGACGAAAAGGTCTGGTGACGGAAGGCGTAGAAGAAGTCATCAAGCGCGAGAAGGTGAACAAGTGTTTCGCCATCGGCCCCGCCATCATGATGAAATTTGTTTGTTTGCTGACAAAGAAATACGAAATCCCCACGGATGTATCCCTGAATACGATTATGGTTGACGGTACCGGCATGTGTGGCGCCTGCCGAATCACCATCGGAGGAAAGACCAAATTTGTATGTGTGGACGGCCCTGAGTTCGACGGACATCAAGTGGACTTCGATGAGATGCTGAAGCGTATGGGCGCTTTTAAAAGCATCGAACGCGAGGAGATGCACAAGCTGGAAGAACCTCAGACCTGCCAAGCTACCGGTGAAAACATGGAAGATGAGAAAAGCCGTAATGCTGCATGGCGTCAGGAGTTACGCAAATCCATAAAAGCCAAAGAACGGACTGCCATTCCACGCGTGGAGATGAACGAGCTCGATGCAGAATACCGCTCGCACAGCCGCAAGGAGGAAGTCAACCAAGGGTTAACGAAAGAACAAGCGCTGACAGAGGCCAAACGTTGCTTGGACTGCGCCAACCCCGGATGTACGGAAGGTTGTCCGGTAGGTATCGACATCCCCCGCTTCATCAAGAACATTGAGCGCGGTGAATTCCTCGAAGCGGCCAAGACACTGAAAGAAACCAGTGCGCTGCCTGCCGTCTGCGGTCGCGTCTGTCCGCAAGAGAAACAGTGCGAATCCAAATGTATCCATCTGAAGATGAACGAAAAGCCGGTAGCCATCGGCTATCTGGAACGTTTTGCCGCTGACTACGAACGAGAGAGCGGACAAATCTCCATACCTGAAATCAAGGAAAAGAACGGTATCAAAGTAGCTGTCATCGGTTCAGGTCCCGCCGGTCTGTCATTTGCCGGAGATATGGCGAAGTATGGCTATGACGTGACTGTTTTCGAAGCACTGCACGAGATTGGTGGTGTATTGAAATACGGCATTCCTGAGTTCCGCCTGCCCAACAAAGTGGTGGATGTGGAAATTGACAACCTTGCCAAAATGGGAGTAGAATTCGTCAAGGACTGTATCATCGGCAAGACGCTCAGCGTGGAACAACTGGAAGAGGAAGGCTTCAAAGGCATATTCGTAGCTTCCGGTGCAGGACTGCCCAACTTTATGAACATCCCCGGCGAGAACTCCATCAATATCCTCTCGTCCAATGAATACCTGACCCGTGTCAACCTGATGGATGCGGCAAGTGAAGATTCCGATACACCGGTTCCCTTCGGCAAATGTGTAGCCGTGATAGGCGGCGGTAATACTGCCATGGACTCCGTGCGTACTGCACGCCGCCTCGGTGCAGCGCGCGCCCTAATTATCTACCGTCGTTCGGAAGAAGAAATGCCGGCACGTATCGAGGAGGTGAAACATGCCAAGGAAGAAGGTGTAGAATTCCTGACCCTCCACAACCCAATCGAATACATTGCCGACGAACAAGGAAAAGTGAAACAAGTGGTGCTTCAGAAAATGGAACTGGGTGAACCGGATGCCAGCGGACGCCGCAGTCCCGTACCCATCCCCGGAGCCACGGAAACCATCGACATTGACCTTGCCATCGTCAGCGTAGGTGTATCTCCCAACCCGATTGTCCCAAGCTCCATCAAGGGACTGGAATTGGGCCGGAAAGGAACGATTGCCGTCAACGATAACATGCAGTCGTCCATCCCGACCATCTTTGCCGGAGGAGACATTGTCCGCGGAGGTGCTACCGTAATCCTTGCCATGGGAGACGGACGAAAGGCAGCAGCAGCGATGAACGAACAGCTAAAAAAATAAGAATCTGTCATGAAAGGTGGAGACATACGAACTCCACCTTTTTTATTCTACTACAACCTCTCCTTCTACTTTCCCCTTCTAATATACAACTTAATATTTCAAGAATATGAAACATATTCATCTATCCTTCCTTCTCTGTCTGGCTTCCCTATTGGCAAGCGCCCAAGAGCCCCTAAACGGGGATTCCCTTGCTTCAGACTTTCGGTATCTGGTAAAAGAACTGACAGCAACCCATCTTGACCCTTACAGCGGCTTCGGAGGAAAAGTATTCTTCTACGAACAAGCTTTCCATCTGGAGAACGAGTTACGCCGGACTCCCAGTACGAAACAGACCTTTTTTGACAAGGTAAGCATTTTCCTATCCAATCTGCAAGACGGACACACCTACCTTTTACCTCCCACAGCCAATCAACAAGCAAAGCAGCGTTACCTGGCACTGGAAGTACGCACCATCCCCGACGGCATTATACTTCAAGGAATCCCTGAAACGTACAAAGACTTGTTAGGTAGCCGTATCACAACCATCAACGGAGATTCTTTAGAAGAGGTACTGGCCCGCACTGCCGCTATCCAAGCCAGTGAAAACCTATATGACCGTTATGCCAATCTATGCAAGTCCATGCCTACGGAACATTTCTTGAGACAGCTTTTCCCTGAAATGAAAGACAACCTTCACCTCTCACTTCTTACTCCCGACGGCAAATCAAGAGGATTAACCCTTCCCTTATTGTCAAGGCAGGAAGTGCAAAACACACCCATGCAACACAATAACAGTTGGAAAGCTTATACAGACAAACAACTGACCTATCAGTTCGTAGACAACGACAAGCAAATAATGCTCATCAATATCAACAGTATCATGGCACGGGATAATTTTGAGTATATGCAAAAACAAGGGCTGAAAGATTTATACCGGCAAATAGGATTCTATTATCGGGATATCTTGAAACAAGATATGCCCGCCGATACCCTGCAAGCCATTCGGCAACTCCCGTCCCTTTCCGAAGTTTTCGCCCATATGTTGAAAGAGATGAAGAAGGAAGCCTCCTCCACTCTCATCATAGATTTGCGCAACAATAGCGGCGGCTGGACTCCGATTGTCCTACCCACACTTTACCAACTGTTCGGTGACCACTTCCTGCAAACGGATATGGATATAAAATTCTATCGTATCATCTCTCCCCTCTACATGCAAAAACTACAGACAAACTTGCAGGATTTCAACCAAACATACGGAACAGACTATACCTACGGTGACTACACTTTTAGTACGGACGAAGCAGATACCACAAACATAGAACAGCGACGGGCCGACTTCATCGAGAACTGTATGTCCAGTGTACCGGAAGAACTGAGAAAGCAACAAGGAAAGGCGCTCTATACTCCGGAACACATTTACGTCATTACCAACGAACGTACCTTCAGTGCAGCTTTCCACTACACTTTCTATCTGTGGAAAATGGGTGCTACCCTTGTAGGAATACCCAGTGGACAAGCCCCCAATACCTATATGGAACAAACCTTATTCCGGTTACCTTATACCGGCATGCAAGGCTCTATCTCCAACTCCATACAAATATGCTTTCCGGGCAAAGACCGGTGTGCCCACACACTTTATCCGGACTTGATGCCCACCTATCAGGACTACCAAAGATATAATTTCGATGTCCAAACTGAGATTCTGTATTTACTCGATAAGATTAAATCGGCTCCTCATTCTCATACGAACCCTGCGGGGAAGAATCAGAAGTAAAAACAAAGCCCCGTTTACAGAAAAATTGCAAACGGGGCTTTATTTCCATATTTCAATAAAGAGACTACTTCACCACCTTGTTCGTTGCCGGGTCGGGGAAAATCACCGTCGGCTTGAATGACTTGGCTTCTTCAAAGTCCATCAGCGCGTAGGACATGATAATAACGATGTCATCAGGTTGCACCTTGCGGGCTGCCGCACCGTTCAAGCAAATTTTTCCAGAGCCGCGCTCGCCCTTAATAATGTAGGTTTCAAAACGTTCACCGTTATTATTGTCGGCTATATACACCTTCTCGCCGGCAATCATGTTGGCAGCATCCATCAAATCCTCATCAATCGTAATGCTTCCCATATAGTTCAGGTTTGCTTCCGTGACGCGGGCACAATGGATTTTCGACTTCAACACTTCAATCATCATATCTTTATAAATTACGAATTACTAATTATAAATTACAAGGCAGCAGGCTCTTTGTACTTGATATTGTCAATCAGACGGACTTCCCCGCAGAACACCGTGATACAACCCACAGCATAAGAGGTTTCCTCCCAATCGGCAATCTTCTGTAAGGTACTGCCATCCACCAGCTCAAAGTATTCCAAACGCAATCCGGGGGTGGCTGCGATGGTGTCTTCCACAAACTTCTGTGTCTCAGTTACCGTATGCGAGGTTGCAAAGGTACGACTTTCAAATAAAGTCTGCGAAATTCTCAGTGCATTTTTGCGTTCTTCGGCAGATAAACGGGCATTGCGGCTGCTCAGAGCCAACCCGTCTTCCTCACGAACAATGGGACAGCCTACAATTTCCAAAGGATACTTCAGTTGGCGGACCATCTCGCGAATAATTGCCAGCTGCTGGAAATCTTTCTCGCCGAAGTAGGCACGATCCGGCTGCACAGCATCAAACAGTTTGCTCACAATCTGGCAAACACCATTAAAATGTCCCGGACGGAATGCCCCTTCCATCACTGTGTCCAGCGGTGCATAGCTGAAACGGCGGGTATCCGGTTCCGGATACATCTCCTCCACCGAAGGAGCAAAGACAAATGCCGCTCCACACTCCTCCAGCAAACGGCAATCAGCCTCCGGCGTACGGGGATATTTCACTAAATCATTCTTGTCATTAAACTGGGTCGGATTTACAAAAACGCTTACTACGGCAGCGTCATTTTCTGCCACACAACGTTTCACCAATGAGGCATGACCGGCATGCAAGGCACCCATCGTAGGTACCAGACCTATCTTCTTTCCCTGGGCTCTCAAAGCCGAAAGTCCGGCCTGCAAGTCCTTGATAGTATGTACTATTTCCATTTTAATTGGTTATATAATAACTTGGTTGTTCTCAAAAGCGGTGCAAAATAAACCATTATTTAGCATATAAAGAAGAAATATCACAAATTAATGCAAAACTCAGTACACTTTCCGACAATTCCAAAAGAAGATTTCTCACTGAACAACAATCAGTTAACAATTCATAAGGAATTATAGACGGGCTCTGTTTGCTTTATTGCCCGATTTTTTTTATATCTTTGCAGAATAATTGAGAACATTGTTATTATGACAAAGGCGAACAAGGTTTTATTTATAACCCAAGAAATTACCCCTTACGTTTCAGAATCCGAAATGTCCCTCGTAGGCAGAAACCTACCTCAGGCTATTCAAGAAAAAGGCAGAGAAATCAGAACGTTTATGCCAAAATGGGGAAATATCAACGAACGCAGAAACCAGCTGCATGAGGTGATACGACTCTCCGGCATGAACCTCATCATTGACGATACCGATCACCCGCTCATCATCAAGGTTGCCTCTATCCAGTCTGCACGTATGCAAGTATACTTCATCGACAACGATGACTACTTCCAGAACCGCTTGCAGGTAACAGACGAAAATGGTGAAGAGTATGAAGACAATGATGCCCGTGCCATCTTCTATGCCCGCGGCGTACTGGAAACGGTGAAGAAACTGCGTTGGTGTCCCGACATCATCCACTGCCACGGCTGGATGACCGCTTTAGCGCCTCTGTACATCAAGAAAGCCTATAAAGACGAACCTTCTTTCAGAGATGCCAAAGTCATATTTTCCCTTTATGAAGATGACTTCAAACAAGCTTTCCACACAGACTTTTCTAACAAGCTATTGTTGAAAGGCATTGCCAAAAAAGATATTGCAGGATTGAAGGAACCCATTGACTACACAGCACTTTGCAAACTGGCTGCTGACTTCTCCGACGGCATTATACAGCAAAGCGAACACGTCAATGAGGAAGTACTGAACTATGCCCGCGAATCCGGAAAGCCCGTATTGGAATATCAATCTCCCGAAAACTTTGCTGAAGCCTGCAACGACTTCTACGACAAGGTATGGAAAACAGAACAAAAATAAAATCGATTTAGACAGTTAAAACTATGAAAGTAAGATATCTGGGAACATTACTTTTGGCAGTCCTGACTTTCTTTGGATGCGATGACAACACCGGCACATTAGGCCTGGGTATGTTGCCCGATTCTGACGGCATGTCAGCGCATACTGCTACTTTTAATGTAACAACATGTTCATTTCCCGTTGATTCCGTATTTGCCAAAACGAGTACCGGCTATATAGGCAAGTTTTCCGACCCGGAATTCGGTTATTACGAAACAAGTTTCCTTACGGAGCTGAACTGTACGGAGAACTTCTCACTTCCGGAAGTGTATAAAGTGACCGAATGGGACAGTGAAGGAAATCCAATCAAGGCAACAGGTACAATGACTGCCGACTCGGTAGTTTCAGTACAACTGGCAGTCTATTATTCCAGTTGGTTCGGCGATTCCCTGAATGCATGCCGAATGAGTGTCTATGAACTGGACAAGAAGCTGGACAAAAATCGCTATACCAACATCAATCCAGAGGAGTACTACAATAAGTATGACCCCAAGTCCCTGCTCGGACGTAAGGCTTATTCAGCTTTCGACACGTCTGTTCCAGACTCTGTGAGATTTGAAAAGGACAATAACGGTTATTATACTTTCTATCCCAATGTAACGTTCCCATTGGACAAGAAAACCTTCGGCGAAGACAGAATATTGAAGGTTTATCGCGAGCATCCCGAATACTTTAAAGACGCCGCAACTTTCATAGACAAGATTTTCAAAGGAGTATACGTGAAGAGCGATTATGGAGATGGAACCATCCTCTATGTGGATTATGTGGCTCTGCAAATGCAATTCCGTTTCCACCACGTAAATGATACTACCGGTGTAGCACTGAAGAAAAAAGATGGTACAGACTCTTTGTTCTATAGCATGCAAACTGTATTCGCCTCTACCAAAGAGGTTATCCAGGCAAACCAGTTTCTGAATTCTGATTTGATAAAAGCAAAGGCTGCCGAAACTCAACATACCTATATCAAATCTCCTGCCGGTATCTTCACTCAAGCTACCATGCCATACGATTCAATATACAATAAACTGACCAATGACACCTTGAATGCCGTGAAGTTAACTTTCACGAATTATAATATAAACAGTGACTATGAATATAGCATGAGTGCTCCCAATGACGTGCTGTTGATACGTAAACAAGACTTGAAAAGCTTCTTTGAAGAGAACAAAGTCATGGATAATATTACCTCATTTACAACCACCCACAATGCATTTGCCACTAATCAATATGTATTCAGCAACATCGCCCGGTTGGTTACCACTTGCATCAACGAAAAACAAGCTGCCAAGAAAGCCGCCAAAGAAAAGGCCGGCAGTTCTTGGAATGAGACAGAGTGGGAAAAAACTTGGAACAAAGAAAATGAAGACTGGGATAAGGTATTGCTGATTCCGGTTTCCATTACCTATGACAACAGTACAAGCAGTAGCGGCAACAAAACCATAACCGGTATCCAAAACGACCTCAAGCCGGGATATGCCAAACTGAAAGGCGGTCCGAAAGAGAATGCAAAAGGCGAAGTGGAATCGCCTCTGAAGATAGAAGTTACATACACCAGTTTCAACAAGTAACTGACAGATATTCCATAAAAAAGCCTTCCGCTCTACAATGAGCGGAAGGCTTTTTTATGATTGATGGGAAAGCTGCCGATATTATTCAGCAGCCTTTTTAGTTGTTTTCTTTGCAGCAGGCTTTCTGGCAGAAGCCTTGGCCTTTGCCGTTTTTTCTGCGGCAGATTTAGCTGTAGCCTTGCCCTCTTTCTTTTCCGCAGCCTTTATCTTCTCCAGTTTGGTCTGCGCTTTCGCCAATTCCTTATGAAGTTCCTCTATCTCGGTACCTTGGTTTTGGATAGTGGTCAGCAATGCATTCAGTTCTTCATTATCTATATCTACCGGATAAAGAGAATCGACACGTTTGATAAAGTCACCAAGAATATTCATATAATTGGTGAAAGCATCAAAAGGAGATTCATAAATGCCACGGTTCAAACCGACACCGCTTTGCTTGGTAGTCATGAAACGGAAGTTGTTACTTGCCTGCAGATAATCCCAGTCTTGCTTGATACGACGGTCATCACAGAGATGGACACGTTCGGCAACACTATACAACTTGTTGAATGCTTCACGCTGCATCACGTTACCCAGCCAGCAGCTGGTATCTCTTTCTTCGTCCACCCAAGACATCGGATATGGAACGTCCAACTGGGAAACAGATTTCAGTTTAGTAACGATTTCCGTCGGTGTGGAGAAAGTAATCCCCTTTTCTTTGGCACAGTATGGAAGTGCCTTCAGGAATTCCAGAATATTGGAAGACAACGGCTGTGCCATGCCCAGAGCAGAGAGTTCCATAAAGATGTTGATGACCTGCTCTTCCTGCGGTAAAGCATCAATCCAGTTGATGTACTTGTCGGCAAACAAAGGATACTCGTTCCACTCGGAGTTGGAGAAGCGTAGGCTGATGTCGTCAGACAGCTTAAAGTCACGCAACAGCAACTTCAAGTTAGGATTCATGGAGCAATGGTATACATAGTGCGGACTCTTCCAACCCAAAACATGCTTGGCTCCTTCCGTCAGCATGCCCTTGAATCCCAAAGCTGCCACCATCGCACCAATCTCGTCATTATAAATCAGGCTGGAATTACGAAACACCTTCGGCGCCTTACCGAACATTTGCTTCATCTTAGCGCTCTGACGCATCACCTCTTCCTTGAAGCAATCCTCGTTGGCCAGAGAAGAAAGGCCATGAGAATAAGGCTCGGCAAGGAACTCACAGCAACCAGTATCATTCAGCTGGTGCAACAAGTCGATGACAGCCGGTGCATATATTTCCAACTGCTCCAGCGCAACCCCTGAAATGGAGAAAGCCACTTTAAACGCACCTCCGGAATTCTTCACCATTTCAATCAGAGTGTTCAATGCCGGGATATAAGAGCGTTCGGCTACATCATTGATACTGGTTTCATTGGCATAATCATCGTAGTAATAATGATCGATACCTATATCAAAGAAACGGTAACGTTTCAGATGAATGATTTGATGTATTTCAAAATAAAGACAGATAGTTCTCATTTCTATTATTGTTTTTGTTATTTACCATAGTTTCTTAACACATCCTCATAGAGGGCGCGGATTCTCAAGCCTACTTTTTCCCACGTGATTCCATCCACTTCCTTCTTGCCTTCCTCCTGCAGATATTGGAAGAGAGCGGGATTAGTGCAGAGAGAGTAAATGGCATCGGCCATTGCATGAATGTCCCAATAATCGGTCTTGATGACCTTATCAAGAATTTCACCGCATCCCGACTGCTTTGAAATGATGGAAGGAGTTCCACACTGCATGGCTTCCAGCGGAGCAATACCGAAAGGTTCGGAAACGGAAGGCATAACGAATACATCACTGTTCTTATAAACCTCATATACCTGCTTTCCCTTCATGAAGCCCGGGAAATGGAACCGGTCGGCGATGCCCCGCTCGGCTGCCAGATTAATCATGGCATCCATCATATCTCCCGAACCGGCCATAACAAAGCGGATGTTACGGGCACGCTGCAATACCAGTGAAGCAGCTTCCACAAAGTATTCCGGTCCCTTTTGCATGGTGATGCGGCCAAGGAATGTCACAATCTTCTCTTTGGAATGGTCGGGACGTGGAATGTCCTGGTATTCCTGCGAGAGAGGATAGACGGCATTGTGCATGGCAAACACCTTCTTGGGATTCTGATGGTACTGCTCAATAACCGTGCGACGGGTCAGTTCGGACACGCACATGATGCAGTCGGCATAATCCATACCGTTCTTCTCCATAGAATAGACGGTAGGATTGACTTTTCCACGTGAACGGTCAAAGTCCGTAGCATGCACATGGATGCAGAGCGGCTTTCCGCTCACCATCTTGGCATGCACTCCGGCAGGATACGTCAGCCAGTCGTGGGCATGAATAATATCAAATTCCTGCTGGCGAGCCACTACTCCGGCAATCACCGAGAAGTTGTTTATCTCTTCGTGCAGGTTGCCGGGATAACCGCCGGCAAAGTCCATGCAGCCTATGTCATTGACGTGCATATAAGAGAAATCCGAATAGATATGGTCGCGGAAAGAATAATAATCTTCCGGCGTCATGTTGCGCGTCAGCCTCGACTTCAAATAATTGTAATCGACATCACGCCACACGATAGGCACCTGGTTCATGCCTACTATCTTCAAGAAGTCCTCTTCTTCACCCGTCGGCTTGGGCATGCAGAAAGTAGTTTCCACATCGCCCTGCAAACTTAATCCTTTAGTTATTCCATAAGAAGCAACCGCAAGACCACCATATATTTTGGGAGGAAATTCCCATCCAAACATTAAAACTTTCATCTTCGTTCCTCCTTTTATAAATTATACTTAGACAATAACTTCAAGATACGCAGGATTTCTGCCGTATTCATGGCAAATGACACCGCCCCTCTTCCTACAAACGGAGGATTACCATCGAAGAGTTCGGGCAATGCGCCAATACAATGGGAAGTCATTTCATCTTCCATACCGATGAGGTATCTTTCTACAAACGACACGCCACTCACTTTATAGATACGCAGATATGCTTCCATGTAAAAACCCATCAGCCACGGCCATGCCGTACCCTGATGATAGGCATAATCTCTTTGAATCTGAGGACCTACATAATTCGGATTGTATCCGCCACTCTTGGGGCTCAGTGTACGCAAACCCTTCGGAGTCAACAGTTCTTTCGTCACAATATCGAGTACCTGCTTTTTCTGGGCCCTATCCAACGGAGAATAGTCAAAAGCAACAGTAAATATCATGTTGGGACGTACACTCCAATCCATCATATAACCATCCACATAGTCAAACAGATAGCCATACTCATTGCGGAATACGTCTACGAAAGACTTTCCGGTAACTTCTGCCTGAGCGTCCAGTGTATCAGCAAGAATTTCATTGCCTCCCTCCCGCACCATATCGGCTACAAAACGCAGGGCATTGTACCACAGTGCATTCACTTCCACAATATAGCCCGTACGCGGAATAACCGGACGGCCATTGGCGGTAGAGTTCATCCAGGTAACCGCTTTCTCGGTACCATTGGTATACAACAATCCATTTTCGTGCAGGAAGAGATTGCCATGCCTGCGTTCACGGATATAGTCAACAATCTCCTCAAGGAGATTACCGTACATCTGCCGGCAATTTTCACGCGAAGTCTCCTTAGCATACTGCTGTAAAGCCCAGACAGCCCACAGCAGCACATCCGGATGCTCCATCTCGTATATCTTATAGGAAGAAGGTTCTCCATTGATAAATTCACGGATAGCCTTTTCGGCTGTTTTCATCACGTCTTCAAATTCATCTTGCTCGCCTAAGGCCAAAGTAAGACCCGGCAGGGAGATGAACAAGTCACGGGCACGGCACTTGAACCAAGGATAACCTGCAAGCACATAATGCTCCTCTCCCTGCTTGTTGTGGAACTGGTGCGCCGAGTTTTTCAGACAGTGGTAAAAGCTGTCACGCGGAGTGCGGTCGGCCACCTCGGACTCAAAAGTCTGCTTCAGCTTGCGGGGGGAAATCTCGGAAATACCGGCGGAGAAGACAACGTTTTCCCCTTTCTTTATATCAACTTCAAAATATCCCGGCACATAAAGGTCTTCATTGAAGTCATATCCGCGTTCCTGTTCTTTAGGATACTCAATACCACGATACCAGTCAGGCTGGAAGTGGAACTCATTCTTTTTGTTGAGCTGCATGAACAACTCCGGATAACCAGGATACATGCAGGTTTTAATGCCATTCTCTACCAACTGATAGTCGCGGCTTGCCTGCGCATTTTCGTGCGTGTACTCGCGCACACTGCGGAATGCCAGGAAAGGGCGGAATCTGAGTGTAGTTGCCGAATGGGCATCGACCAAGGTATAACGAATCAGAATCCGATTTTCATGATGTACGAAAATCTTTTCTTTACGAAGGATGACACCTCCTACACGATAGGTAGTTGTGGGGATATTTTCACAGTCGAACTCTCGAATGTACTTGTGTCCGTTAGGACTGAAGTGGTTCCCTTGATACTTATGCAACCCCAGGTTGAACTCCGCACCGTGCTGAATTACAGTTTCATCCAAAGAAGACAGCAGCACATGGTTTTCATCATCAAGGTTGGGGACCGGTATCACCAACAGACCGTGATATTTGCGTGTGTTACAATCTACAATTGTTGTACAATGATAGGCTCCCGACCTATTCGTCCGCAATATCTCCCTTGGCAAAGATTCTTGCAGATTAATCATCAGGGTCTTGTCAAATCGTAAATAACTCATAGTTGTGCATTATTTAAAGGTTAATTATTTCGGTATATGCGCTACAAGCCATGTAGCGATGCCCAAAAATACGAATTAAAGCTTATAGGCAAAATAAAAAGTCAGTTTTTTTTCGGTTTTCGTCAAATATTCCGTAGTATTGTACAAAAATAGCAATCACTGTACGAAATATGAAGCATGATATACGCAGAATGGCATTGGCGGCGGTTATACCCCTATTCCTGCTATTCATTTTATACATTTTGAAGTTTTTGGAGATAGGCATGGACTGGAACTTCACACAACTGGGAGTATATCCGATGGAACAGCGGGGTATGTTCGGAATTTTCGCACATCCACTGGTGCACAGCAGCTTCAAGCATCTGCTCGCCAATACGATTCCACTCTTTTTCCTGATGTGGTGTCTGTTCTATTTCTACCGCCATATAGCCCCCTACATTTTCTTTGCCATTTGGATAGGATGCGGTACACTTACCTTTCTTATAGGGAAACCGGGATGGCATATCGGAGCCAGTGGCATTATATACGGACTGGCTTTCTTTCTGTTCTTCAGCGGCATACTGCGCAAACATGTACCGCTTATCGCCATTTCACTGTTGATAACGTTCCTATATGGCGGCCTGGTATGGAATATGTTCCCACAATTTGCAAAGGCCACCACTTCTTGGGAAGGACACCTTAGCGGAGCCATAGCAGGCACGCTATGCGCCATATGCTTTATGGGATACGGACCACAACGGCCTGATCCGTTTGCCGGAGAGGAGGAAGAGGAAGACACGGAAGAAGAGGATTCAGAAAAAGAGGATTCGGACCACAAGGCAGAAGAGGACAACAGCACGTTTAAGAAACAATAAAAAAAACAAAAAGAGGGGCAAAGAGTTTACAGTACACCTTGATAATGTCTACTTTTGTTTCAAAACAAGAAGAAAAAGCATCATGAATACAATGTTTGATACATTATTGCAACTGCCACTCTTTCAAGGACTCGCACAAGAAGACTTTACCAATATCCTAGGAAAAGTCAAGCTGAACTTTACAAAGCATAAAGCCGGCGAAGTTATCGTGAAAGCCGGTGACACATGCAGTCAACTGATATTCGTATTGAAAGGTGAAATCTCCTCATGTACTTCATCCGCTAATACCTCATACAGCTTCACGGAATATTTTCAAGCGCCTTATGTCATCGAGCCACAATCCCTATTCGGGATGAGCACCTCCTATGTCTCGACCTATACCGCCCAAACTGAGACCCACACTGTTAGCATAAGCAAGGCTTTCGTCATGAGCGAATTGTTTAAATATGATATATTCCGCCTGAATTACATGAATATCATCAGCAACCGCGCGCAAAGTCTGAGCAACCGCCTTTGGGCAGAAAACACCGACAACCTTGAAAGACGTATCGGCAACTTTATCCTAACACACATCGAACGTCCGGCAGGCAGGAAAACGCTGAAAATAAAAATGGAAGAACTGGCCCAGGTGGTCAATGATACCCGCGTGGGAGTATCGAGAGCGCTGAACAGCATGCAGGAGAAAGGTCTGCTCGAACTGCACAGAGGCGAGATGATGATTCCCAACGCAGAAAAACTCTTATAACCACCTGAACCGAGATTTCCTACAACACCTTGTCTATCACTTTCTTTATCAAGGATTCCATCACTTTATACCCTTCCAGAGTGGGGTGTACCCCGTCCTTAGTATACAAGGGGTTCAAGGCGTTATTGCCGTCTTCCGCCTCTACCATCTCACTGTAATAGTCGACATAAGGAATCTTGTTCTCCTTAGCATATGCCCGTATTCTGGCATTCAGCTGCATTATCTTTTGCGGAGCATCCTTCACCGAAGAATTCCAGCCAAAAGCAGCGGCAGGCAACACAGATGTCAAAATCACCTTTATCTTATTAGCCCGTGCCAACTCAACCATAGACACTATATTTCCAAAAGTGTATTCTTCATTATAAGCGCCTGCATTTTCCGCTACGTCATTGGTACCTGCATTTATCACGACCAGCGCCGGAGCAAGCTTGATGACATCCTCACGAAAACGGAGCAGGAAATGGGAAGAAGTCTGCCCACTTATACCACGGCCCACATAGCCATTTTTTTCAAAGAAAGCGGCATCATTTGCCACCCATCCTTCTGTGATTGAGTTGCCCATAAAAACCACCCGGTCCTTTTGCTTTCCCTTCCGTACCAGTTCCTTATTTGCCTCTGCATAACGTTTCAAATTTCCCCAATCCTGCTTCTGCGCGTCAGAGGCTACCCAAGGTATGCACAAAAAGACAGCAATCATACATAAAAGTTTCATTGTTCTATTCTTTGTTGTTTTTGTCATAAAAAAACAGCCCCACCATTTTTAAGGTGAGGCTATCATTATCATTGGCCAGTCTCACTCCCACTCGATTGTCGCATTGGGTTTCGGAGACATATCGTAGCAAACACGGTTGACGGTCTTCACTTCCTTGAGGATACGGTCTGTAATCTTCATCAGGATGGGCCAGTCTACCGGCTCGACGGTAGCGGTCATAGCATCCACCGTATTGACGGCACGGATAATGACGGGCCAGTCGAAAGAGCGCGCATTGTCGCGTACACCTACAGATTTGAAATCGGGCACCACAGTGAAATACTGCCATACCTTCTTATCCAGGCCTGCCAATTGGAATTCCTCACGCAGAATGGCATCCGACTCGCGTACAGCCTCCAAACGGTCGCGGGTAATGGCTCCCAGACAACGCACTCCCAATCCGGGACCGGGGAACGGTTGACGGTAAACCATCTCGTACGGCAATCCAAGCTCTACACCGCATGCACGTACTTCGTCCTTGAACAACTGGCGCAACGGCTCCACCAGTTCAAATTGCAAATCCTCGGGCAGACCGCCTACGTTGTGATGAGACTTCACCATCTTGGCTGTTTTTGTACCACTCTCTACAATGTCGGGATAGATGGTACCCTGTCCAAGGAAGTCGATGCCGTCCAGCTTACGGGCTTCTTCCTCAAAGACGCGGATAAACTCTCCGCCGATAATCTTGCGCTTCTGTTCAGGGTCGGCCACGTTTTCAAGCTTGGAGAGGAAACGGTCTGTGGCATCCACGTATATCAAGTTAGCCTTCAGCTCCTTGCCAAAGATTTCCACCACGGCTTCCGATTCGCCCTTACGCATCAACCCGTGGTTCACGTGTACGCAAACCAGCTTGTCGCCGATAGCTTTCAGCAGCAAAGCAGCCACCACGGAGCTATCCACACCACCGGACAGTGCCAGCAGCACCTTACGGTCGCCTACCTGACGGCGTATCAATTCTATCTGGTCGTTGACGAAATTCGTCATGTTCCAATTAGCCTCAGCCTTACAAGTATCGAATACGAAAGATTTCACAGCATCCTTGATGGCTTCCACATCATCCGTAAACTGCGGCAGCTTCACTTCACACAACGCCTTGTCGTGTCCGGCGGCCATCACGGGGAACCCTGCTTCGTAAATCTCGGGCAATACATCGATAGATACCCCATCAACCACATTATTGGGACCACCGTTGATGATGATACCTTTCACATTCGGCAAAGCCTTCAGTTCGGCAGCGGTAATATCGTGCGGGTATATTTCGCTATATACTCCCAACGCACGAATCGCTCTGGCAAGCACTGTGTTCTCATGGCTTCCCAAATCCAGAATCACAATCATATCCTGCTTCATTCTTCTATATTGTTTTTAAGTTAATAATTTCAGTCGGTCTTATTCCCATTCTATTGTGCTGGGCGGTTTTGAAGAGATGTCATAGGTTACGCGGTTCACACCTTTCACTTTATTAATAATGTCGTTGGACACCTTGCCCAGAAATTCGTAGGGCAGATGCGCCCAGTCGGCCGTCATGGCATCGGTGGAAGTAACAGCACGCAAGGCCACCGCACGTTCATAGGTACGTTCGTCACCCATCACGCCCACACTCTGTACGGGCAGAAGAATGACGCCCGCCTGCCAGACCTGATGGTAGAGCGATGTCTCGTTGCCGGCGGCATCCTTCACTTTCCAATCACGCAAGCCCTGGATGAAAATATCGTCGGCTTCCTGCAAGGTCTGTACTTTCTCTCGTGTTATATCCCCCAGAATGCGGACAGCCAGTCCCGGGCCAGGGAAAGGATGACGAGTAATCAGATGTTCGGGCATTCCCAATTCGCGTCCTACGCGGCGTACTTCGTCCTTGAACAGCCACTGCAACGGCTCGCACAGACGGAGGTTCATCTCCTCGGGCAGACCGCCCACGTTGTGATGGCTTTTGATGGTCTTGCCCGTAATGTTCAAGCTCTCGATGCGGTCGGGATAAATGGTGCCTTGTGCCAACCAACGGGCATCGGTAATTTTGTGCGCCTCGGCATCGAAGACTTCGATGAAATCGCGGCCGATGATTTTACGCTTCTGCTCAGGCTCGGTCACTCCCTTCAAATCCTTGAAGAACTTCTCACTGGCATCCACACCAATCACATTCAACCCCAGACACTCGTAGTCGTGCATCACATTCTTGAACTCATTCTTGCGAAGCAGTCCGTGGTCTACAAAGATGCAGGTCAGGTTCTTACCGATGGCACGATGCAGCAACACGGCGGCTACCGAAGAGTCTACACCGCCACTCAGTCCCAAGATAACGCGATCGTTGCCAAGCTGCTCCTTCAGTTCGGCCACAGTGGTATCTACAAACGATGCGGCGCTCCAGCTTTGACTGCAACCGCAGACGTCTACCACGAAGTTGCGTAGCATCTGCGTACCATCCTCGCTATGAAACACTTCCGGATGGAACTGCACTCCCCATATCTCCTCGCCGGACACCTGGTAAGCAGCAATCGCTACCTTGTCCGTAGAAGCTATAATCTTGAAATTGTCGGGAATGGCTGTAATCGTGTCTCCGTGGCTCATCCATACTTGGGTATTCTTCCTTACCCCTTTGAAAAGGACATTCTCCGAATCGAAAGAACCGAGATGGGCACGTCCGTACTCGCGGGTTCCTGCCGGCTCCACCCGTCCACCGTTGCTGTAGGAGATAAACTGTGCACCGTAGCAGATACCCAGAATGGGATATTTCCCACGAATCCCGCTCAAATCTACCTTGAATGCACTCTTATCATAAACAGAAAAGGGGCTACCCGAAAGGATAACTCCTTTTACACTCTCATCTCCGTATGGAAATTTGTTGTAAGGTACAATCTCGCAATAGACATTCAGTTCGCGCAACCGGCGGCCTATGAGCTGCGTGGTTTGCGAACCGAAATCAAGAATAATAATCTTCTCTTGCATATAAATCCGTATAGACTTTAATAAATGATTTGCAAAAGTAGAAAAAGTAAAGGAATTATTAGGGATAATGTGACAGAAAAACGCTTTTTTACTAAAAACAGCTTTAAATTCAGGCAAACACTATCCACAAATATACGAAAAGCTATTCTCACCACAGCCGTGTTGTTTTCTTACCACAGCTATGCAACTTGCTTACCACAGCAATGTTATTTTCTTACCACAGCTGTGGTAAGATTATTGCTTAGCACAAAAAGGAACAGTTTCCGGCAGTGTCGGGAAGAGTTAAAGGTACCAATGTAATTAATATGCCAACCGGCACATTAACCACATTATGAAGTTCTGCTTCGATATTACTTTTCTTTCAGCAAGTCACGGATTTCGGTCAGCAGCACCTCTTCCTTGCTCGGTACGGGGGGAGCCGGAGGAACGGCAGGCGCCTCTTCTTTCTTCTTTTCAGTCAGTTTGGTCAACAACTTTATAAACATGAAGATAGAGAATGCTATAATCAGAAAGTCGAAAGTGACCTGCAAGAAATTACCGTAATTCAAGGTCACGGCAGCAACCTCTTTCCCATCCACCATTTCGGCAGGTTTCAGCACCCACTTCAAGTCTGTAAAGTTGACACCGCCCACCAGTAACCCGATAGGAGGCATAATCACATCTGCCACGATGGAAGAGACGATTTTTCCAAATGCCCCACCGATAATCACACCGACGGCCATGTCTATCACATTGCCCTTCATGGCAAAAGCCTTAAATTCCTGTAAAAATGAACTTTTTCCCATCTTTTCAATTATTTAATTATGATTTTGGTTACGAATATAAAAACATTTTCTTACTTTTGCACCGCAAATCAGAAAGAAATGCAATTAGTAAGCGAAAGTTTATTTTTAAACATTATAAAACCCTTAAAAGTTTAAACAAAATGATTAAAGTAGGTATTAATGGATTCGGACGTATCGGACGTTTCGTATTCCGCGCTGCAATGAAGAGAAACGATATTCAGATCGTAGGTATCAACGACCTTTGCCCGGTAGACTACTTGGCTTACATGCTGAAGTATGACACTATGCACGGTCAATTCGACGGTACTATCGAAGCTGACGTTGAAAACAGCAAATTGATCGTTAACGGTCAGGCTATCCGCATCACTGCAGAAAAAAATCCGGCTGACTTGAAATGGAACGAAGTAGAGGCAGAATACGTTGTTGAATCTACTGGCTTGTTCCTGAGCAAAGACAAAGCTCAAGCTCACATCGAAGCTGGCGCAAAATATGTTGTAATGTCTGCTCCTTCTAAGGACGACACTCCGATGTTCGTTTGCGGTGTTAACGAAAAGACTTACGTTAAGGGTACTCAATTCGTATCTAACGCTTCTTGTACTACTAACTGCTTGGCTCCTATCGCTAAGGTATTGAACGACAAATGGGGTATCACTGACGGTTTGATGACTACTGTTCACTCTACAACTGCTACTCAGAAGACAGTTGACGGTCCTTCTATGAAAGACTGGAGAGGTGGTCGTGCTGCTTCCGGCAACATTATCCCGTCCTCTACCGGTGCTGCTAAGGCTGTAGGTAAAGTTATCCCGGCATTGAACGGTAAACTGACTGGTATGTCTATGCGTGTTCCGACTTTGGACGTATCTGTAGTTGACTTGACAGTTAACTTGGCTAAGCCCGCTACTTACGCTGAAATCTGCGCTGCCATGAAGGAAGCTTCTGAAGGCGAATTGAAGGGTGTTCTAGGTTACACTGAAGATGCAGTTGTTTCTTCTGACTTCTTGGGTGACACTCGCACTTCTATCTTCGACGCTAAGGCTGGTATCGCTTTGACTGATACTTTCGTTAAGGTTGTATCTTGGTATGATAACGAAATCGGTTATTCTAACAAGGTTCTTGACCTGATTGCTCACATGGCATCAGTTAACTGCTAATATACAGTTAGAAAATAATAAAAAATAGGTGGCTTCTGCGGAAGTCGCCTATTTTTTTTGCAATTTTGCAGCTAGTACGTTTTTTATCAGCTTCTTTAATGATGATGAAGATTATACTAACTCTAATATTGCTTTGCTTTATGAACACTATATCGTCTCAAAATCCTTTTTTTGAAACATACTCCACGCTACACGGCACTGTCCCGTTCGACAAGATTAAGACCGGAGACTATGTACCCGCCATCCACGAAGGCATCCGCCGCCAGAATGCGGAAATAGATGCCATCATCCGCAATCCGGAAGTCCCGACATTTGCCAACACAGTGCTGGCCTATGAGAAGTCCGGCGAAATGCTCCACCGTGTCGGTACCGTATTCGGCAATCTGCTCAGCGCAGAAACGAACGATGACCTGCAGGAACTGGCCAAGGAAATCATGCCGATGATGAGCGAGCATGAAAACAACATCAGCCTGAACGAAGAGCTGTTTGCACGCATCAAAGCGGTTTACGAGCAGCAAGACAAAGAGACGCTGAACCCGGAACAACACAAGCTGCTGGAAGATATTTACAATGGCTTTGTACGCAATGGAGCCAACCTCCAGGGAGAAGCCAAGGAGAAATACCGGGCTTTATGCAAAGAGCTCAGCCTGCTGACGCTGCAGTTCAGTGAAAACAACCTGAAAGAAACGAACGACTACAAGCTTGTCATCACCGACAAGTCACAACTGGCCGGGCTACCCGAGAGCGCGGTAGAAGCCGCTGCAGAGATAGCCGGGGAAAAAGGCGTCGAAGGCTGGGTATTCACCTTGCAGGCTCCCAGCTATGGCCCTTTCCTGACCTACGCAGACAGCCGTGACCTGCGCCGTGAGCTATATATGGCCTACAATACGAAGTGTACGCATGACAACGCCAGCAATAACCTGGAAATTGTAAAGAAACTGGCCAATGTCCGTATGGAGATTGCCCAACTCCTAGGCTATGACAACTTCGCCGAATACAACCTCCAGGAGCGCATGGCACAAAACAGTGAGTCCGTGTATAAGCTGCTGGACCAACTGCTGGAGGCTTACACGCCTACCGCCAAACAAGAATATGCAGAAGTGCAAGCCCTGGCACGCCAAGCGGAAGGAGAAGACTTCGTCGTGATGCCGTGGGACTGGGCGTACTATTCCCATAAACTGAAAGACCGGAAGTTCAATATCGACGATGAGCTGCTCCGCCCTTACTTTGAGCTGAACAACGTGAAGGAAGGTGTATTCAGCCTGGCAACCAGACTGTATGGCATCACCTTCAAGAAGAACCCAAATATTCCCGTTTATCACAAGGATGTGGACGCCTACGAGGTATTCGACAAAGACGGAAAATTCCTGGCTGTGTTCTATACCGACTTCCACCCCCGGGCAGGCAAGCGCTCGGGAGCCTGGATGACCAGCTACAAGGAGCAGTGGATTGACGAGAAGACCGGCGAGAACAGCCGTCCCCACATATCCATCGTGATGAACTTCACCAAACCGACACAAGACAAACCCGCCCTATTGACCTTCGGTGAAGTAAAAACCTTCCTGCACGAATTCGGACACAGCCTGCATGGTATGTTTGCCAATTCCACCTACGGAAGCCTGAGTGGGACCAATGTGTATTGGGACTTTGTGGAACTCCCCTCCCAATTCATGGAGAACTTCGCTATCGAAAAGGAATTCCTGCATACGTTTGCCCGCCATTACCAAACCGGTGAGCTGATACCGGACGAACTGGTACAGCGCATTGTGGATTCCTCCAACTTCAACGCGGCATACGCCTGCCTCCGCCAGGTTAGCTTCGGCCTGCTTGATATGGCTTGGTACACACGTAACACCCCGTTTGAAGGTGACGTGAAAGCCTATGAAAAGAAGGCTTGGGAAAAAGCACAGATTCTGCCTTCTGTGGCAGAAGCCTGCATGAGCACACAATTCTCCCATATCTTTGCCGGAGGATATTCTGCCGGATACTATAGTTATAAGTGGGCAGAGGTGCTGGATGCAGATGCTTTCTCGCTATTCAAGCAGACGGGCATCTTCAACCCTGAGACTGCCGCCTCCTTCCGAGAGAATATCCTTTCCAAAGGTGGAACGGAACATCCGATGACGCTCTATAAACGCTTCCGCGGACAAGAGCCTACAATCGACGCATTATTAATCAGAAATGGAATAAAGAAATGAAGAGACTTATAAGGAACATCTGTTGCATGCTGCTCATGTTGTCGTTGCTTCCCCTGTTAAGCGGTTGCGACAATGAGGACGATGTTGTCGGGATATTCACCGGGAAGACATGGAAGCTCAGCCGACTCACCAATAAAGGCAGCAATGCCCAATTCTATCCAAACCTTTGGAACAACAATGAGGAAGAGATGAAGAAGAGTCTGGACAAGCTATATAATCAGAAAAGTACCTTCACCCTCAATTTTGAAGGTACCGAACTGGATGGAGAACTGATGGGCACCACCGTCAACGGGCAAGGCATCAACTCAAGCGTCAACGGCACTTGGAAAGCCGACGGAGCTTCAGGCTCGCTCAGCATCAGCGTAAAGGTTACAGGGTCCGCAGAGAGCGATGCACTGGCCAAGGCATTCATCTCCGGACTGCAAAATGTGTACAAGTATGAAGGGGATGCCAATTCACTGACCCTCTATTTTAAAGACGGACCGACAACCAGAGTCATGGGATTCACCCCGCAACGATAAAACATAAATATGATGGACGATTCTACAAAAGACAAACAAGAAGCATTGGACAGGCGTTATATACGTATGGCAAGCATTTGGGCCGAAAATTCGTATTGCCAACGCCGCCAGGTCGGTGCACTGATTGTAAAAGACAAGATGATTATCTCCGACGGCTACAACGGTACTCCTTCCGGTTTTGAGAATGTGTGCGAAGATGAGAACAACGTCACCAAACCATACGTGCTCCATGCCGAAGCAAATGCCATTACCAAAATAGCCCGTTCAAACAACAGCAGTAACGGTGCCACCATGTACGTCACCGCCTCCCCATGCATAGAATGTGCCAAACTGATTATCCAGGCAGGCATCAAACGGGTGGTCTACTCCGAGAAATACCGCCTGGAAGATGGTATCGAACTTTTGAAACGGGCAGGCATCGAGGTGGTATTTATTTCAATGGATAATGGATAATAGAAAGTTGAAAATTGCATGCACAGCCAAATAGTAAATTGTAAATAGTCTAATAGTAAATAAACATCATGAGTACAAAAAATACTTCCCGCTTTATGCCGCTTATCATCGCAATCAGCGTAGTCGCGGGAATCCTTATCGGAACGTTTTATGCCAGGCATTTTGCCGGTAATAAACTGGGAATCATCAATAGCTCGTCCAACAAGCTGAATGCCTTGCTGCGTGTTATTGACGACCAGTATGTGGATACCGTCAACATGACCGATTTGGTAGAGAAGGCCATGCCGCAGATATTGGCGGAACTCGACCCCCACTCCACCTACATCCCCGCACAGAAACTGGAGGAGGTTAATTCCGAACTTGAAGGCAGCTTCAGCGGTATAGGCATCCAGTTCACCATTCAGGAAGACACGATACACGTAAACAGCGTGATTCCCGGCGGACCGTCCGAGAAAGTGGGCCTGATGGCAGGCGACCGCATTGTGATGGTCAACGACAGTCTTTTTGCAGGCAAAGGCCTGACAAACGAAAAGGCTATGCGCAACCTGAAAGGTCCGAAAGGAAGCCAAGTGAAGTTAGGCGTCAAGCGTGCCACGGAAAAGGAGTTGCTCGACTTCACCATCACACGCGGTGACATCCCGCAAAACACCATTGATGCAGCCTATATGCTCGATGATGACTATGGCTATATACAAATCAGCAAATTCGGACGCACCACACACGTGGAGCTGCTGAATGCGATTGCCCAACTGAGCCACGAGAAATGCAAAGGCCTGATTATCGACCTGCGCGACAATACCGGAGGATACATGGAAGCCGCCACGCGCATGGTGAACGAATTCCTGCCGGAAGGAAAGCTGATAGTGTATACCCACGGCCGCAAATATCCCCGTATGGAGGAATATGCCAACGGCACCGGCAGTTGCCAGAAGCTGCCGCTGATAGTATTGGTGAACGAAGGCTCCGCTTCGGCCAGCGAAATCTTTGCGGGCGCCATTCAGGACAATGACCGCGGGACCATTGTAGGACGCCGTTCCTTCGGCAAGGGACTCGTACAGCAACCCATCGACTTCAGCGACGGTTCCGCCATCCGCCTGACCATTGCCCGCTATTACACCCCATCGGGCCGTTGCATCCAGCGTCCCTATGAGAACGGTAAGGACAGCAAATACGAAATGGACTGGATTACCCGTTACGAACACGGCGAGTTCTTCTCCAAAGACAGTATCAAACTGGACGAAAACCTACGTTACTCTACCGGCTTGGGCAGACCCGTATACGGCGGCGGTGGCATTATGCCGGACGTATTCGTTCCGCAAGACACCACCGGAGTATCTTCTTACCTGATAGAAGTAAGCAACAAGGGACTGATTCTGCAATTCAGCTTCCAGTATACCGACCGCAACCGCACGAAATTGAGTGAATACGACAATGAAGAAGACTTGTTGAAGTACCTTCGCCATCAGGGTATTGTGGAACAGTTTGTGCGTTTTGCAGACTCCAAGGGAGTAAAGCGGCGCAACCTGCTTATACACAAGTCTTACAAGCTACTGGAAAGAAGCCTTTACGGCAACATTATCTATAACATACTGGGAAGGGAGCAATACATCCGCTACATCAACCAGAGCGATGCTACCGTCAAGAAGGCATTGGATATTCTGGAACGTGGCGAGGCATTCCCCAAAGCCCCGGAAGCGACACCAATCATAGAGGATACAAAAGATGATGGAAAGGAAAAAAGAACTGCGCAGGCAGGTAGCTTTGTTGAAGACCCGACACAGCTCTTCCACTACGCGTCAGTCTGCTGAAATACTTGCCGCCCTCGAGGCACATCCTGCTTTCAGGGCGGCAACAACCGTACTGCTTTATCACTCTCTCAAAGACGAAGTGGACACACACGAATTTATCCGGAAGTGGAGCTGCGAAAAGCGGATACTGCTTCCGGTAGTTGTAGGCGACGACCTGGAACTGCGGCTGTACACCGGACCGGAAGACCTGAAACCCGGCGCATACGGCATTGAAGAACCAACCGGCGAGCTATTTACCGACTATGCAGACATTGACTTCATAGTAGTTCCCGGTGTCGCATTCGACCGTAACGGCAACCGTCTGGGGCGCGGTAAAGGTTACTACGACCGGCTTCTGCCCCGCATCCCATCAGCCTACAAAGCCGGCATCTGTTTCCCGTTTCAACTCGTAGAAGAAGTTCCTGCGGAACCGTTTGATATACGCATGGATGAAATCATAACGCAATGAAAACTAATTATCACACGCACACCACACGCTGCATGCATGCCACCGGAGATGATGAAGACTATGTGCTCAGTGCCATCAAAGGCGGTTACCGGATACTCGGATTTTCGGACCACACTCCCTGGAAATACCGTACTGACTACGTAGCCGACATGCGGATGCTCCCCGAAGAGCTTCCCGGCTACGTGGAGAGTCTTAAGACGCTCCGTGAGAAATACCACGACCGGATAGACATCAGAATAGGACTTGAATGTGAATACTTCCCCCAATATATCCATTGGCTGAAAGAACAAATCAAGAAGTACCAACTGGACTATATCATCTTCGGAAACCATCACTACCACACTGATGAAAAGTTCCCCTACTTCGGCCATCATACGGACAGCCGCGATATGCTCGACCTTTACGAAGAGAGCGCCATCGAAGGTATGGAAAGCGGATTATTCTCTTGCCTTGCCCATCCGGACTTGTTCATGCGTTCCTATCCGAGATTCGACCACCATTGCACTACCATCAGCCGGCACATCTGCCGCACTGCTGCACGCCTGAATGTCCCGTTGGAATACAATATAGGCTATGTAGCCTACAATGAAGCGCACAGCTTATCCACCTACCCATGCCCGGAATTCTGGCGAATCGCTGCCAATGAAGGCTGTACAGCTATCATCGGACTGGATGCGCATGACAACAAGGATTTGGAAACTCCGATGTATTATGACCGGGCAGTCCGGGAATTGAAAGAACTGAAGATTGAAAGAATAGATGAGCTGAGGATGCTCATCTGAATATGATATTCGTTATGACCTGAGCCCCCACATGACGGTTCAAGTTGCGCACCAGCAACTCACGCCCCATCATCAGCTCCTGGCGCAGGGCAGCAGAAGTGAGGTGTACATAAAGTACCTGGTTCTTTATATAAAGTTCACGGGTGTAGGAGGCAATAGTAGGGCCCAGCACTTCGGGCCACGCACTGATAAGCCGCCGTTCATTCAGCGGAGACTCCAGACTTTCCTGCCTGAGGTAATGACGGATAAGCTCACCTATCTGTTCGGCATTATTTCGCTTCATGCCTCTTCCTCCTTCATCTCAGCAACTATTCCCTGCTCCACACGGAACATCTTATAATCACTGCCCACTTTATGCAGAATACGGTCCAGGTGTTCGCGGTTGGTATCGGTTATAAAAATCTGTCCGAAACTGTCGCCTGCCACCAACTTGATGATTTGCTCCACACGCGAGGCATCCAGTTTGTCAAAGATATCGTCCAGCAACAACAAGGGAACAGTGGTCCCGGTACGTTTCAGGAAATCAAACTGTGCCAGCTTCAACGCTACCAGATAAGTCTTGTTCTGTCCCTGCGATCCTTCACGTTTGATGGGGAAATTTCCCAAAAGCATATTCAGCTCGTCCTTGTGCACACCGCGCAATGAATAGCCCATAATCTGGTCGCGTACACGGCTTTCCTTCAGTACTTCCAGCAAAGAGGCATCGCGGGCATGGGAATCATAGCTTAATCCCACCTTCTCCCTATCTTGCGAAATGAATGAATAGAAAGACTGGAAAATAGGAATAAACTCACGGATAAAGGCCTCACGTTTGCGGAACACCACTTCGCCGGCTTGCGCCATCATCTCCTCCCAAACCAGAAAGAGCTCTTCCTCCACCGGCTGTTCACTCTTCAGTAAGGTATTCCGCTGCACCAAAGCTTTATTGTATCGTATCAAAGCATCCAGATACTCTTTGTCGTACTGCGAGATAACCACATCCATAAAACGTCGGCGTTCATCACTGCCTCCTGCTATCAACTCCGAATCGGCAGGCGAGACCATGACCAAAGGCAGGAAGCCGATATGGTCTGACAAACGCGTATACTCCTTCTTGTTTCGCTTGAACTGTTTCTTCTGGCGCCTCTTCATACCACAGTAGATTTCTTCAGGAGTCCCATCGGCAGCCTCATAAAACCCTTGAATAACAAAGAAGTCGGCATCATGGCGGATATTCTGGGAATCAATGGGATTACCGGCACTTTTACAGAAAGACAAGAAATACACCGCATCCAGCAGGTTCGTTTTCCCCATGCCGTTCTGTCCGAAAAAGCAGTTCAACTTGGGCGAGAATGTAAGCTCTACCTGCTCCAAGTTCTTATAATTGAGTATAGATATACGTTTCAGTATCATTATAGTAACGATGAGTTCGGTTACAAAGATAATGCAAAACCAAAAGCAGTACAAAATAAGCCTGCTTATTTTTAACACAGAGGTGAAGCCCGGCTTATTGAAAAGTAGAAA
Source organism: Bacteroides sp. A1C1 (assembly GCF_004328515.1). Lineage (NCBI taxonomy): Bacteria > Pseudomonadati > Bacteroidota > Bacteroidia > Bacteroidales > Bacteroidaceae > Bacteroides > Bacteroides sp. A1C1. The sequence continues at coordinate 3,086,540 of NZ_CP036491.1, read as the reverse complement.
TAATTTCAGTGTTTTCTGATACAATACAAAAAAAGATGCTGCTAAATTTCGTTGATAGCTATAAAAAACTTACTTTTGCGGGTCGAAATAGATAAATAAGAATAATAACAAAAAGATTATATAAAAATGGCAGAACAAAAAAAGACGAATGAAGCCTTAAACGTGGAGGATGCACTGACACAATCGGAGGCCTTTTTCATTAAGAACAAAAAAGCAATCATCGGCGCTGTAGTAGCAGTAATCATCATCATAGCCGGTGTAGTGATGTACAAGAACCTTTATGCAGACCCCCGTGAAGAAAAAGCACAAGCTGCCTTATTCAAAGGACAAGAATACTTCGAAGCAGACGCTTATGTACAAGCACTGAACGGTGACAGCATCGGTTTTGCCGGATTTGTAAAAGTGGCAGATGAATACAGCGGCACAAAAGCAGCCAATCTTGCAAAAGCCTATATGGGTCTCTGCTATGCACACCTCGGCAAATATGACGAAGCAGTGAAAGCATTGGACAGCTTTGACGGAGACGACCAAATGGTAACTCCTGCCATGAAAGGTGCTATGGGTAACTGCTATGCGCAGCTCGGCCAACTGGACAAAGCCGCTTCTATGCTGCTGAAAGCCGCCAACGAAGCCGACAACAACTCCCTCAGCCCCATCTACCTGCTGCAAGCCGGAGAAATCCTGGTAAAGCAAGGTAAATATGACGATGCAATTCAGGCGTATACCACTATCAAGGATAAATACTTCCGTTCATACCAGGCAATGGATATCGACAAGTATATCGAACAAGCCAAACTGTTGAAGAAGTAATATACTTTATTATAAAGACATTTCAGGCACGGATTACACGGAAAACACGGAAAAACACAATAGCCGTGAATCCGTGCAGTCCGTGCCTCTTTTATCTCCCCTCTCCCTTTAATTTTCAATTATTAATTTTTAATTCTTAATTCCTTATTTATGGCAACAGCTTATCACAATCTTTCAGACTACGATTTCAGTTCTGTACCCAGCGCGGAAAAAATGAAATTCGGCATCGTTGTATCTGAGTGGAATTATAATATTACCGGTGCTCTCCTAAAAGGTGCCATAGACACCTTAAAAAAACATGGAGCCAAAGATGAAAATATCCTGGTAAAAACAGTACCCGGCAGTTTTGAACTGACTTTCGGTGCCAACCAACTTATCGAATACAGTGAAGTCGATGCAGTTATTGCAATTGGTTGTGTAGTCAGAGGAGATACTCCACATTTTGACTATGTTTGCATGGGTGCTACCCAAGGAATTACCCAATTAAACGCAAGTGGCGATGTACCAGTAATTTACGGATTAATTACTACCAATACTATGGAGCAAGCAGAAGACCGCGCCGGTGGCAAGCTGGGTAATAAAGGAGACGAATGTGCAATTACTGCAATAAAAATGATAGATTTTGCTTGGAGTTTACAAAAATAGTCGTATCTTTGCACCGCAATTGAGAAACAAACCTACTCAATGAGAGAATTGAGATAGAATCTTAAGTGCAAAAGGGGCAAATACCAGAGTGGCCAAATGGGGCAGACTGTAAATCTGCTGGCTTACGCCTTCGGTGGTTCGAATCCATCTTTGCCCACAAAAAATTGCGGAAGTAGCTCAGTTGATAGAGCATTAGCCTTCCAAGCTGAGGGTCGCGGGTTTGAGCCCCGTCTTCCGCTCTTAGAAAGGATTGATAATCAAAAGGTTATCAATCCTTTTCTTTTATATGAATTCTTTGAAACACCCTTTCATTATACTATAAATTATGTAATTGTTGGTCTATTGTTGTTCCCCCAAAAACAATAGATATGATAACAATCAAAGCCGAAGTATTAAAAGGCAAACAAAAGAGTGATGGTACGTATAATGTCAAAATCAGAATGACTTATAAGAGAGAAGTCAAAAGACTGCCTACTTCTATCTATGTAAGGAAGGAAGACCTCACCAAGGCATTCAAAATAAAGAATCCCAAGTTTATTAAGGAAGCAAATAATATTGTTAGGCAATATCAAGAATTATGTGCTTCCCTCCCATTGGAAACAGCTAATTACAGCTTAAATGATATAATAGAGTGCATCAAGGTTAAAAATGAAAGAAAGACTACCATAGATTTCATTCAGTTCTCAAAAGAGTGGTTGAAGACTACTCAATTAAAAGGAAAAGCCAACTACCAGACTTCTATTAATGCTTTCATCACTTATCTTGGAAAAGAACACTTGAATACAGACCAAATAACTAAAAAGCTATTAAAAGATTTCATGAACTACCTACAATTAAAAAGAGCCCAAAGAATTGAGGAATTAAAGAAACATGGAAAACGAATACCTTCCAACAGAATGCTCTCTTTATATATTGGATGCCTCAGACATCTATACAATGAAGTCAAAAAAAGATATAATGACTATGATAGAAATATCATCTTAGTGCCCAATTCACCTTTTGATAACTTAGAAATACCTAAGCAAGAGGCTACAAGAAAGAGAGCCATACCAGCAGAAGCCATCAAAAAGATATGGGAATTACCTTATCAATACAACAACACAGGAAAAGAGAAGAAATGCCCATATAATTTAGCCAAAGATTGCTTCATTATATCTTTCTGCCTAATGGGAATGAACTCAATAGACTTATACAGTTGCTCTACACTGGAAGGAAAAGCAATCACCTACTACAGAAGTAAAACCAAAGACAGAAGGTTAGATAAAGCCAAAATGAAAGTTATAGTTCCCCCTATTCTTCAACCACTAATGGAAAAATACCAAGACCAAACAAAAAATAGAATATTTAATTTCTATCATACTTATTCAACTGCTGGCAACTTCAATAAGGCTATAAATATAGGACTCAAAGAGATTGGAAAACTTTTGAAAATAGATGATTTGGAATACTACGCAGCAAGGCATAGTTGGGCTACCTTGGCAGTCAATAAGGCAAGCATAGACAAATATACAGTCCATGCAGCACTAAACCACATAGATGAAGCCATGAAAGTCACAGATATATACATTGAAAGAGACTTTAAGATTGAGAATGAAGCTAATTCTAAAGTTCTTAAATATGTGTTTGGCAGTGATCTCCAGAAGTAAGTAGGTTTAAAAGAATCTCTATGGTTTATTGGATTATGGAGATTCTTTACTATTTTTGCTCACTTTGTTATTTTATTATAAACTTAAACTAAGTGAGATATGGAAAATACTACCCCATTGTATAATACTTATGGAGATTTATATGATGCTCCACAGATTGTATATTCAATAGATGGAAATTCCGAAGAAATCAAAGAAATATCACCAGATACAAGAATTGATAGTCTTGAAGGATTATTATATGGAGATTTTTCAAAGTATGAAGAGGTTCAATGTAACTTTAATCTATCTTTTTACATTGATAAGATGCCACATGGCATAGTAAACAAACAGATTCCTGGAGTAGGTGCTACTACCCTTGAAATAAACTCAAATAGAAATTCAATTATAGTCCTTCCTACAAAAGCACTGGCTTTCTCCAAATGTAAAAAGCACCCCAAAACTTTATATATAGGAAGTGAAATAAAGGATGAAAAGGAAAGGACAACAGACCAAGAGATAATAGAGTATCTCCAGAAGGAAGGATATAAGAAGCTGTTGGTAGTAGCAGATAGTTTAGGTAGGTTACTGAAATTAATAAAAGAAGAGAATTATAAAGACTACTTTCTAATGATTGATGAAATAGATGTCCTTCAATCTGATAGTAACTACAGACCTCAACTGGAAGATGTGATTGATTATTATCTATTGTTCCCTCCCAAGAATAGGTGCATGGTTACAGCTACTATGAAAGAGTTTACCAATCCCCTTTTAAAGAAGGAATGTCTATTTCCTATTTCATGGCAATGGGAAAAGAAAAGAAATATTAAACTACTTCATACCAATAACATTATCCAAGTAGTGATAAATGAGATTAAATCTCACCCAAATGAGAAAATATTCATTGCATATAACTCCATCCTACAGATTCAAAATATCATATCTTCTCTTGAAGAAGAAGTGAAAAAGGAATGTGCAATACTATGTAGTGAGGCATCTATTAAAGAAGCAGGAGAATATTATGTAGCCAAATTAGATAGTGATGATGTATTGCCAAATAGAATTAATTTTGCCACTTGTTGCTACTTTACTGGAATAGACATATCAGACAATTATCATCTAATAACAGTATCAGACTCCAGAAGAGACTATTCTATGTTAACCTTAGATAGAATGACACAAATATATGGAAGATGTAGAGGTGAGTATAAGATACTAAGTGACACTATTGTTTATAATACCAAAGATTATGCATTGGTAGAAGATATGAGAACTTATCCAGACTCTCTTGTAAGGAAAGCTAATAAAGTTTTAAGGCTTATTACTGCTGCTGATGACATTAGCCAAGGAGACTATACACTTACAAACCTATTCTCTATTGTAAAAGAGGCTATAAAGGATAAAGCACAAGAGAGGATAAGCAATGATGAACCTATAAATCTAATTAGGAGAAACATATATGGTGAGTATGTGCCTGCCTATCTGAATATAGATTATTTAGTTGAGAGAATGGAGTTATATAGAGGGCTATATTTCCTACCTGAGAAGATGAAAGAAGCTTTAGATAAATGTGCCAACATAGCCCAATACAACTCTATAAATTATGATATAAGCCAGCAACAAATGGCTCTTGAAGATGAAAACAAAGCCATGCAAGGAGAACTTGCAGATAGTTACATACAAGAGGCTATTACTGAAATTAATACATTGGCTGCAATAGGTAGTTTAAATGATAATACTTTAAAGACATGTATTAGGCAGAGTAAAAGAAATAAGAGAATATTTCTTGAGAGATTCAGTAGGCTATATAAATATGTTGATTTGGATAGCCTATTAAAACAGCTTTGGGAGATTAGAACTGACAATGATGTATCCTTTAAAAATCTCAGCAATGCTGTAATGTATTGGGCTTTAGCAGAAGAACACCCTTTCAAAAAAGCTATAAGGGAGTCTTTTTCTGTAAATCAAACATTATCTTCCCCTGAAATACAAGCTATATTAGTCCCTATAGTCAAATATCATCTGCACAAGGTACTAATGCCTAGAAAGTATATAAGCCTCTTTAAAAGCATGTATAAGACTGATAGACCAAGGAATCAATATGTTATTAGAGGGGAAAATCCTCTACAATTAAAAGAGCATAAGGATAGAATTGCTCCAGAAGAAAATAATTTATTAAGATTTTTTAATCCTTAAATCCTGATTATCAACACAATAAACTGTTAAACAATTTGCATAAGTCAATATTTTTTCATATCTTTATATATTCCTTAAAGGAGAGATTGTTTTCTTCTCATATTTATCTTTAGCAAAACTGGATTTACAATTGTCTATATTTTATGCGATACTATAATACAAAAGATTAAGGTAGGTATTATAGTATCACATAAAATATGGACTCATGAAAATAAGATATGAAAAATTATACTGTAATACCCAATAGAATTAGTAGTTTGTTTTCTCCAAATGATTTATATACTTTAATAGGCTTATACTTTACAGCCAACTCAAACTATTCAACTGACTCAACCTATCTCCAAATAGCAGATATTACAAAACAATCCTTTAGTTATATAAAAGATAACTTTATGCCAAGGTTAGAAAAAAGTGGTTTCTGCGATAGAATAGAGTTGTTTATTCAAGAAAGACTTAAAAGAAAAAGATATTTTCTGCCACACCCACAAACTAATTTTAGAATAATTCAGAAGGAAGTATTAGAAAATACAGATTTAACTTCAGAAGAGAAAGGATTCATCATTGCACTATATTGTAATACTGTGAATAATTCTTTCAACCTTACTATGTCATGGAAATTTTGGGAGGAAAAAATTAAAGTGAAAAAAAGCACCTTTTATAAAATAAGAAAATCACTCATAAATAAGGGTTATTTGAAAAAACTTGAAGATGTTCCTGAGAATCCAGAAAGTGAAGATTATCCTCGTGACTATATGTTATGTGTATCTTGGTTAGGACATATAAACTATGAAAATTGGTTAGAAATGGCAGCCATAAGTGAAGATGTTCCTAAAAGTATGTATGTTTACAAAGATAAGCAACAGTATTACTATGTTTATAAGTAGTAATGTATAACTGTTTTTACTGACTTGAAAAAACTATTCAAAATTATTTTTTTATTTTTTTCTCTTCTGGAGCCATGAGTGTTATGCACTCCAACCAATCACCTACCCTATCATTCAGGGTGGGGATGGTCCCCCCTGCAACAATAATAAATTTACAATTATGGAAAGAAACTTGAAGTTCTTAAAGACAATGAGTGTAGCTGAATTTAAAGCACAGCACAATGTGGAAAAGATTGAAGTGAAAAGAAATGAACACACTGGCAAGTGTTTCTTTGTCTATGGCTTTGAAACTGGAGCTTGTTCAAAGAAGGTGGAGACTGGAGAGCTGACAATACCAGTCATTTCAGAAGTATGCTCTGCTGAAACAGGGGATATATTCCTTCTGTTACATCAGAAAGGGGAAGGAGGAGCTACTACATTGGCAACTCTATAGGAACTAATGAAAATGCTCCAGAAGGGTAGTTGGATTAATAGTCTGACTGCCTTTTTTATTTTCTAAATAATTATCATTAATAGAATATAGTCATGTTAAATTTAAGAGTATCATCAAAGAAGCAGGCTAAGATAAAGCTTGCTCTGCAAGGCTGTGCTGGTAGTGGTAAAACCTATTCAGCCTTGTCATTAGCCTATGGTCTGACTAATGACTGGGCTAAAATAGCCATCATAGACAGTGAAAATGGGAGTGCTGATTTATATGCACACTTGGGAAATTACAATGTATTACCCCTTCAAGACAACTTCACACCTGAGACTTATATTGAAGCTATAAAGATATGTGAAGAGGCTAAAATGGAGGTGATAATCATAGACAGCATTTCCCAATGCTGGGATTGCCTTCTGGAGTATCATGCTAACTTACAAGGTAATTCATTTACTAACTGGCAGAAGATTACACCAAGAATGAATGCCTTCATGCAGAAGATTCTACAATCTCCAAGCCATGTTATTTGTACCATGAGGTGTAAGCAGGATTATGTTCTTAGTGAAAAAAATGGCAAGATGATTCCTGAGAAAGTGGGCTTAAAGGCTGTCATGAGGGATGGAATAGACTATGAATTTACTATAGTCCTTGATATTAATATGAAGCATCAAGCCATTGCATCAAAGGATAGGACAAGTCTATTCATGGGTAAACCAGACTTTACTATTACACCCACTACTGGGCAAATAATACTGGATTGGTGCAATAATGGAGTAAACTTGGATATGATAAGGCAGAAGATAAATCAAGCTAAAACTATTGAAGAACTTACCTCCATTTATCACCAATACCCAGAATGGTATCAACAACTTACATCAGATTTCATGCAGAAGAAGATGCAGTTACAAGAAGAGAGCAATAAACCTATTATCAATTATAATCCTAATTTTATACATTATGGAAGCAATGCAGTTAATGCCAGTACACAGAACTAATATGTTGATGCAAACATTTAGTCAGCCAAAGTTTGAGATTGAAACCCCAGTTGAAACTATAGAGACTGAAATTATCAACTCCAGAAGGGAAAACAAAAGATTGCCCTTTATAGAAGCCAATACCAAAGAAGTCACTATACAGCATCTAAGGGAAGAATGTGTAGTGCCAGTATTCAGCAAGGATAATGAGATAACTATCAGTCACCCTTCATTTATTGAAACTGTTTGGGAAGCTGCCAATCAGATATTTCCCAATGAGAGGATTGAAGAACCTGCAATCAGAGTAAGCCATGTCATTAAAGGCAGAACACCCGAAGCTATTCATAAACCAGTGAAGGATTTACTTGAATCAGACAAGACTATTTACTATGAAAGAATGATGTTCTGCTTTGAGATTCCCACTATCCATGAGGATATAATGGGCAATAGGTTAAACCTTACAATAGGTGGTATCAGGGCATATAACCATGAGAATCTATATAGTAAGAAAGGTACAGAAAAGTTCAAGGTATTCATTGGTTTTAAAAATTTGGTTTGCTGTAATATGTGTGTATCTACTGATGGTTACAAGTCAGAATTAAAGGTGATGAGCACTGCTGATTTATTTAGTTCAGTGATGAGGCTATTTCAAGAATACAATATAGCCAAGCACCTATACTACATGAGTGCTTATAAGGATAGTTATATGACTGAAAGCCAATTTGCACAGTTCTTGGGAAAGAGCAGATTATACCAATATCTCCCAATTGAACAGAAGAAAAGACTTCCTCAAATGCTGATGACTGATACTCAGATAGGGCTTGTAGCCAAGGCATATTATAATGATGATAATTTTGCCCTTCCTGAGAATCAGAGTGCCATATCCATGTGGAATGTATATAATTTGCTCACTGGAGCCAACAAAAGCAGCTATATAGATAATTTCTTGGATAGGTCACTGAATGCCACACAGCTTACAGAAGGGCTAAATAAGGCTCTGTATGGAGAAAATGAATATTCTTGGTTTATACAATAATCTTATACTTCCTATTCCCTTCTGGAGTATCTGCTCCCATTTATCCATTATGTTAGGAAATTCTGTAGTGTCGAAAAAACCTGTAATGTACCTTATAGGAATAAAAATAAAAATTCGACACTTCACACTTACTTGGTTATATTTATACAGGAAGTAAGTGAGCAAGGGGTATTTTCTATGGTGGCTGAATGGAAAACTGGAAAACAAGCTCCAGAAGGTGGTTTGAAAGAAAGATTGGATATGAAATGTCCTCCATCTTTTTCTTGTTATTCCTTCTGGAGTAGCTGGCTGTAGTTGGGTATTAAGGTATTTGAACTGATTATAACATGGAGATAATGGTAAAAGGCATTTTGAATATCACTATTGGATTGATATTCATGTGTATAATGGCTAAAGAGAGATAAAGGTGAACAGCCTTTGTATTGTGTTTATTATTGTTGTAAGCCTCGGTTCTTGTAAGGAATTGGGGCTTTTATTTTGAAAATATATGAGAATCAGAGATATGTAATGGAATTAATGGTACATTTGCCACTGGTGGATATGAAGGTATATTATTACTTTTCCACTTCAAGAGCCTTAATGACAGATAAGAGAATAAGCTCATGCCTATGGTACTAATATGGATTGAAACCTATTAAAAGTAGCCTTCAAATGATTGTTTATTTGTGGAAAGTCCTAACTTTGCAACAGAAACAATCAAATGATTGCTAATGAAATAGAAGTTTAACAAGACATATTAGAAAAAGAAGTGTTTGCTTCTTACTTGTGAAGTCCTAAAATCACCACTTTGAAGACTAACAATCACAGCAGTAAGGGAGTAAATGCTCATACCATCAGGTGTGGGCTTTCCTTGTTTGTGATTGTAGGTGTTGTGGTGATACCTTGGACTCAGCAGGAAAGCACCACACTTTCTTTTTTGTAGTATGGCTACAAAAAGGCAGCATGGATAAGGACTATATTATATTTCAAGAGGATGGCTTATTTGGAGCTAAGAACCAAAGAGGGGAAGTTATCATTCAACCTCAATATATGGAAATGCAGCCATTCAGTTGTGGTCTATCTTTGGTCAGGAATCATCAATATCAGTATGCTTACATTGATATTGACAATAAACAAGTAGTTCCTTTTGGCAAATATTCTTGGTGTGACCCGCAATTTACTTGTGGTTTTTCTCGTGTAATGGAATATCATTATCTTGAAGAAAAGAATAAATGGGGTATCATTGACACATTGGAAAATATTGTTGTTCCTCTGAAATATGATAAAATATGGGCTATAAAGGAAGATTCTCTTTTTTCTCTCAAGGCTTTTCTCGGTGATAAAGAAGAAAGAATAAACCTTCACCAATTAGGCAATAAAGTCATTTTTGATGGTTTAACCTACATCTGTACTTATTCAGTAGAGGCATTTAAAGAATTAGCACATTGCAAGAAACTGTATGTCAAAGCTCAACCTAATACAAGGCAATTGTATTTTACTTACGGAGCTAATATAGGTTTTGTTTCTTTAAGAAGGATTCCCAAAGAACCAGTCATATCCATTGTTGCCAATAGTAGTGGTAAGATTTTCCCTTTACTGATGGAAAAGTCAGATATAGGGAAAACAACATTGCCTATTGCCAAGGTAACTTCTAACAAGAAAAAGACTTCCAAAACATATTCACATAGAACTTCTTTCTGGGATTATGAAGAAGAAAGGATGAATGATGTAGATAATTGGGATGACCCTTATGGAGATGAGCAAGCTTTCTATGATGGTTGGAGTAGGGAAGATGTAGAAAGTGGATTAGCAGATGCTTATGAGGGGTAATTTAGATATAAAATGAAATAATGATTGATTATAAATGAATAAAAATGGAATTTCCACTAACATTTGGTCTGCAAAAAACAGGTTTACCACTGATACTGACATCAGGAAAAACAAATAACTTTTGTTTCTTGATTGATACTGGTGCTACTCATAACACCCTATTTGACTTTGTATATGAACATTTTAAGAGTGAGTTTAAGCTACTTGAAGGGACATATAGAACAATGGGGATAGAGGGACACTACAAAGAAACCCCTATCATTGAAGCTACATTCAATTTTGAAGGGAGGGATTATACTTCCACCTTTTCTGTATTGGATGCTTCTGAGGCTATAAAACAAGTGCAGGATGAAACTGGGATACAGATTCATGGGGTACTTGGGGTACAATTTTTGATAGAGAATAAATGGATTATTGATTTTGAAACTTATAATGTAAAATGTAATGATTGAGGGCATAGCAATACTTGCCGTAGGAGCTGCAATACTTCTATATGCAGAGATGAAATCTAATAGGAAAACCATAGAGCAACAAGACTATAGGATAAGACATCTCACAGGTAATCTTAATGAGGAAGATGAGAGGGAAAATCAACAGCTCAGGGATGATTATCACTTTGACAAAATAATTAGGCAGATAAAATCAGCAGATGAATATGCAGAGTTTATTCCAGATGATATAGTTGAAGAACAAGCAAAGGATAAGTTCAAAAAGCTGTATGGATATGACTATAAGAAACGATGAAATAGAAGTATTTATTCAAGTAAAAGGTTTAGGCTTTACATTCCTTCTGGACAAAAGAATGAAACACAATTTGATTAGCCCTACTTTCTTAGCTTTCTTCAAAACAAATAAGCAGAGGGATTCTCTTTTAAATAATGGTATAGGAGCAGTAAGTACAAAACCTGAATATAATAACTCCCTTCCTTTTCTTCCTGCTTATGTAGATAGTATTTCACTGGAAGATACATTCCATTATGTTGGAAAGAAAGTTGTTTGGTGCAGTGATAATAAGTTTAGGGAGTGTAAGGCAGTCAAACTCAATTTTGAATATGAGGGACACCCTTACTCTGAACTATTCTTTATTGATAAGAGTATTGAAGAGAACTATGCTATTTTAGGCTCTACCTTCTGGAGCAAATGTGATATTTTAAAATAATAGAAATTGTTATGAGAAAGAAACAAGAAACTTAGCATTACTAAATGCTACTATTGGTATTGTATAAACCTTACCAATGTTGGTCAATAGTTGTTCTATTGACTTTTATAGAAGTAATTAACAGACTAACAATCAAATAATTGAATAGTATTATCAAAGAGCCTTCCAAGCTGAGGGTCGCGGGTTTGAGCCCCGTCTTCCGCTCTTAAGAAAATCAGATAGTTATCGCAAGATTTCTATCTGATTTTTGTTTTTAGAGAATGCTGAATTTAGTGTGGTTTAACCGAGTGAGTTAAACCTGGAAGTCAACCGAATGCCGCAAAGCACAAATTCATGGTTATTTAAATAAGATATTTCTGAGAATATCATCTAACCACGGCTCTTTCATCTTTTCCACAAAAACATCATTCTTTAGTTGAAAAGCCTTTTTGTAAACACTCTGCATTTTCAAATTATAGCGCACCGTATCATAGCGGACTACTGACTGGTAAAATCCGGTATCAACAGCGACAATTTCATTTTCTATTCTCAATGTATCCTCAGCTGTATCGGAAACTCTTCCAGTCTCCATCTGTGCGAATGAAATGCAGCTGCCTCCGATTAGAGCCAATAATGTTACCAATATTTTATTCATAGGCTACCGTTTTCTACAAAGATACAATATTCAAAGAACAAACATCTCTTTTACAAGAAAAATTCCATTATACCATAAACGCTTATGAGGCAACGCACACATTTGTATATCAAAGTTCTGTTTTAGTTAATAAAATTATGTAAGTTTGTAAACGAATAAAAAGTTCCCCTCCAATGAACAACATCATTCATAAAATCAGGCAGATTTACCCGGTTTCCGAAGAAGCACTTCAGGCACTTTTGACGAATATGCAGGTAAGATACTATCCTAAAGGAACTTATATAGTACAAGCGGGAGTAACAGACCGTTTGATTTATTTCATTGAGGAAGGGGTCACCCGTTCCGTATTTCATCACGACGGACAAGATACCACCACTTGGTTCAGCCAGGAAGGTGATGTAACCTTCGGAATGGATTCACTGTACTATCAGCAGCCGTCGGTAGAAAGCATTGAAACTCTTTCGGACTGCAAAATCTATACTATCCACATAGACAAGTTAAATGCTCTCTACGAAACATATATTGATATAGCCAACTGGGGCAGAATACTGCATCAGAACGTAAACAAGGAGCTCAGTCATATGTTTGTGGAAAGACTCCAACTGCCTCCCCAAGAGCGGTATGAACAATTTAACCGCCGTTACCCCGGACTGATAAATCGGGTGAAGCTAAAATATGTGGCAGCTTTCCTGGGTATTTCCATCTATACTCTCAGCCGGGTACGCGCAAAAAAATAGAAGATTACCGTTCTTTTTTGCTTTTAAGCAAAAGAACTTCGCTTCGCATGGCGTATCTTTGACATCCGAAAACATTAACCAAACAACAGAAAAAATAGATGTCGTACATTTCATCTTCTGCCTTTTCAGACACCAAAGCACATTATGACCTTCTCGACGGGCTCCGTGGCGTAGCAGCCTTGATGGTTATATGGTATCATATATTCGAAGGCTACGCTTTTGCCGGTGGTGGCATTATCGAAACCTTCAACCACGGCTATTTAGCTGTAGATTTCTTCTTTATACTATCGGGATTCGTTATCGGGTATGCTTATGACGACCGTTGGGGCAGGAGCCTCACCATGAAGAGTTTTTTCAAGCGACGTCTGATACGTCTTCATCCGATGGTAATTATGGGCGCTGTTTTGGGCGCCATCACCTTCTGCATTCAAGGATGCATACAATGGGACGGAACACATATTGCCCTATCAATGATTATGCTGTCCCTTCTCTGCTCCATATTCTTTATTCCCGCAATGCCGGGAGCAGGCTATGAAGTCCGTGGTAATGGCGAAATGTTTCCCTTGAATGGTCCTTGCTGGTCATTGTTCTTTGAGTATATAGGCAACATCCTTTATGCCTTGTTCATCCGACGATTGTCAAACAAAGCACTGACCGTACTGACAATATTGCTGGGAATAGCATTGGCATCATTCGCCATCTTCGATGTCTCCGGATATGGCAATATGGGAGTAGGTTGGACACTGGACGGAATAAACTTTATCGGAGGATTATTGAGGATGCTTTTCCCTTTCTCCATGGGTATGCTTTTATCGCGCAACTTCAAGCCCATTAAGGTGAAAGGCGCTTTCTGGATATGCACCATTGCATTGATTACCTTGTTCTCAGTGCCCTATCTGGAAGGTACGGCGCCGGTCTGTACAAATGGCATTTATGAAGTGTTCTGTGTCATCATAGCTTTTCCGATTCTTGTCTGGTTAGGAGCTTCCGGTACCACAACGGATAAGAAATCGACCCAGATATGCAAGTTCCTGGGAGATATATCCTATCCTGTCTATGTGATACACTATCCATTTATGTACTTGTTCTATGCATGGCTCATCAAGAACCAGCTCTTCACGTTGGAGCAGACTTGGCAGGTTGCCTTATGCGTCTATGCATGGAATATATTGTTAGCCTATCTATGCCTGAAATTCTATGATGAACCGGTACGGAAATATCTGGCTAAACGCTTCTTGAGCAAAAAACAATAAACAGTCCGTCACGGAGATTATGCTGATTCGCACAGATACAAATACGCGATATGAATTCAATCCGTACAAATCAGCATAATCTCCGTGGCGAACTGCTATTCCAGATAAAGTGGCTCCACCACCTCCGTCACATTCTCATGGAACCACTCATCCAATTTAGCTTCAACCTTGTCTTTTATCTGTGGAGTGATGTATTTCTTCACTTTCTTATAAGCATAAACTGCGGCAAATCCCTTCCCTACCATAAAGACTTGTCCCAAAAGATCTTCTATACTGGTAGGAAATACAATGGCCACCAAAGCAATCATGATATTTGTCCTTTCACTCTCCGGAGTAGAGTCTGCAGTCATCACATAATAAGCCGTCAGTACTGGACGACCAGCTGCCCGGCCACCTTTCTTTATATACTCTTCTACTTTAAGACGAATCTCGTCCATGGAAAAATTCATTTTCATATTCATAATCTCCTCTTTTTATTTATTAGACGCAGAAAGATGAAGTTTGGTTGCAAAAATCTGCATTTTTTTTTCAACATTATATCCCAAATAAGCAGTATCTTTGTCCCCGCATTTTCACAACCACATAAAATTATAATGAAAACAATAGTAAATATTCCCTCCCGACAGAACACTATGCGCGAACTGCGGGATTATCTGATGATTGCCTTAGGCATGGTCTTGTACGGTATCGGCTGGACAGTCTTCCTGCTTCCCAACGATATTACTACCGGTGGCGTACCGGGCATTGCATCCATCGTATATTTTGCCACAGGATTTCCCGTCCAATATACGTACTTTGCCATCAACTTCCTGCTTCTATTGCTTGCCCTACGTGTGTTGGGATGGAAGTTCAGCGTAAAGACAATCTTTGCCGTATTCACCCTGACCTTTTTCCTTTCCATTATCCAAAAACTGACTGAGGGTGTTGTCCTCCTGCACGACCAGCCTTTCATGGCTTGTGTCATCGGTGCCTCCTTCTGCGGTAGCGGCATCGGCATCGCCTTTTCCAACAACGGCAGTACTGGCGGCACGGACATCATTGCCGCCGTAATCAACAAGTACCGCGACATCACGCTGGGCAGAGTCATGTTGATATGTGACCTTATCATCATCTCGTCCAGTTACTTTGTTCTAAAAGATTGGGAAAAGGTGGTGTATGGCTACGTTACTCTATACATATGCAGCTTCGTGCTCGACCAAGTGGTGAACAGTGCCCGCCAGTCCGTACAATTCTTTATTATCAGCGATAAATATGAGGAGATAGCCAAGCACATCCAGGTATATCCCCACAGAGGTGCAACGGTCATCAACGCCTCGGGCTTCTATACGGGAAAAGAGATAAAAATGCTGTTCGTGCTGGCCAAGAAGCGGGAGTCCACCATCATTTTCCGGCTCATAAAAGACATAGACCCCAATGCCTTTGTATCACAAAGTGCAGTCATCGGAGTCTATGGAGAGGGATTCGACAGAATCAAAGTGAAGTAGAGGATTTCCCGAACTTCCCTTGATTCCAAGTATAAACAATAGGACGGCGGACAAACGATTTTAGTTTTTCCGCCGCTTCTTTACCCATGTAATCGATCGTGGTAAAAGTGAATGCCAACGTGGCGTCCTTCGCAGAAAGGTCCGCTTTCATCAGCAGCATGTCGGCCTGGCGACGAGCATCCTCATACTCATAGATATCCACCGTATCCGCAGCCTCAGCGATAAAATCATCCAGAACGGGCAATACCGGCAGGTAGGACGAAGCAACCAGCTCCTTCCAGTCTGTCGTATAGAACTTGACATGGCTGTCGCAAGCCGGAGCACAAACCGTAGCAACCACACAAATCACCTTCGTACTGTCGTTAGTAGGCAAGAGCTTCATCTGCCATGAACTCTGGGGCGTCATCTTCACATGTATATAGTCTGGAGAAAGTTCCGTCATTTCCGATTTACCACCAAAGCTGTTGGTCACCTCAGCTTTCATCTTACTTTCCAGAAAGTCTATAAAATCCGCACGGTTCACGGCGCTAAGCAACGGACATATAGAATCCGGCATATTCTTAAAACACGTCTTGGCTTCCTGAGCCTGCAAATACCCCCATCCGATGAAAGCCAAAATCAAAAAAGCACTCAGTTTTCTTATCATAACATTTTAATCATTTCTTCAAGGAAACGGGCATCTGTTTCATCAAAACTGCCCAAATCGTCACTGTCAATATCCAATACTCCCCACACTTCACCGTCCTCACGCTTCAGCGGAACCACGATCTCCGAACGCGACAGCAAGCTGCAGGCTATATGTCCGGGAAATGCATCCACATCGGGCACAACCAACGTCTCGGCTCTATCCCATGCCGCGCCGCAAACACCGCGGCCTTTCCTGATGCGCGTACAAGCTATCGGTCCCTGGAAAGGTCCTAACACCAATTCTTCACCCTTCACTAAATAGAAGCCTACCCAAAAGAAATGGAAAGTCTCTTTCAGCGCCGCCGAAGCATTCGCCAGATTGGCTATCAAGTCATCTTCACCTGCCAGCAGATTTTTCAGTTGAGGAAGCAAAGCGCGATATTTCTCTGTCTTGCTACCAGCATTTATGTATAGGTCTTCTGCCATATATCACTTGTTTATTTACTCCCCAAATATAAGAAGAACATTCCAATCAACACCAAAATGAGGTCGACAGCCTTACTTTTTAAATTCTTTTCACGGAAGAAAAGCGCACCGAAAAGGAAGGAAACTACAACACTACCACGACGCACCATCGAAACAATGGAAATCATGGAGTCCTCATAGCTTAGGGCATAAAAATAGACAAAGTCTGCCGCACAAAGGAAAATGGAGATACAGATAATGGTCCAGTCCCAACGAAACGGGGTACTTTCTTTTCGCTTGGGATACCACAACAGCAGGATGATGGGACACATGATAAAGACTTGGTAGACATTATACCACGACTGCACCAACATCGGGTTGAGCTGCTTCATCAGGTATTTGTCATACAGCCCACTGACAGCTCCAGCAACGGCAGCCAGCACGATGAAAAGAATCCATTTGTTATGCTTGAAGTCGATTCCCTCTTTCTTACCCGAACGGCTCAGCATGAAGAAGGAGACTATGGCAAGCAGCACGCCAATCCATTGATAAAGGTTCAAGCGTTCGCCAAACACAAGCATAGCACCTACAAGCACCATTACGGGACGCGTCGCATTAATCGGTCCCACGATGGTCAGCGGCAGATGCTTCATCCCGAAATAACCGAATATCCAGGAAGAAAGCACGATAAACGACTTGACAACAATAAACTTATGCACCTCCCACCCCACCACGGGAACATCAAACATCGTACCTCCCAACACTGACGGCGCAAAGGCAGATACAAGAATGAAAGGAAGAAATATAAGGCTCGAAAACAGCGTGTTCAAGAAAAGTACCGGCAGTACGGCATTATCACGAAGCGACTTCTTCTTGAAGACATCGTAAAATCCCAGCAAGGCAGCAGAAAGGAAAGCAAGCAATAACCACATAGAGTTAATTAAAAATTAAAAATTAAAGGGAGGGGGGGGGACGTTTTTGTAGTGCATCCCTCTGTTTATTCTAAAAAAGTCGTTTCCGGATAGGCTACATCCACCAGAAACAATGCATTTCCGGGAACGGAGGTTCCTGCCTGGCAACGGTCCTTCTGTTCGATGACGCGTCGGAAACCTTCAACAGAAAGTTTTCCACGACCCACTTCGAGTAGAGTGCCGACAATGGCACGTACCATGTTCCGCAGGAACCGGTCGGCCTGGATGGTGAAAACCCAAGTCACATCGTCTACCCGAGTCCAGGCAGCATGCATAATCTTGCAATTATTGGTTTTAACATCTGTATGAAGTTTGCTGAAGCTGGTAAAGTCCGTATAATCAAACAAGGTTTGGGCAGCCTCATTCATCCGTTCAAAGTCCGGTGTTTGGAACAGACGGCAGCGATATTGGCGGTTGAAAGGAGACTTGGCGGTAGTGACATAATACTTATACATACGCGCCGTAGCATCAAAGCGGGCATGTGCATCGGACTTCACGGCCCGCAAGCGGTATACAGAAATATCGGGAGGAAGCAGACGATTCAGCTTATCCGTCATAAAAACAGTGTCCAGAGGAGAATCACTGTCAAAGTGAGCTACCATCAGTGAGGCATGAACCCCGGCATCGGTACGCCCCGCTCCCACGACTTCCACTTCGCGACGCAGCAAGGTACTCAGCGCCTTCATCAAACACTCCTGCACACTCGCTCCATTCGGCTGGATTTGCCAGCCGTGATAAGCGGTGCCATCATAAGCCAGGTATACAAAATATCGTTGCACGGTCTTTTTTGTGTGCAAAGATAGTGCAAACCGAATACAGAACTTTCATGCTCGCATGAAAAAGTTATGTTAAGGTGCAGCCTATATTCGCTTTTTCAGCACAGATAGTGCTAATTTAAGAAGGTTTGAATTATCTTTGCAAGGTTTTTCACCACAGATTACACAGATTAACGCAGATTTTTCACAGACATCATGAAATATTCTTCCAAAATCCTACCTATACTGATAATTGTCGCAGCTGCCGCAACATTCACCTTTGCCGGCTGCAAGAAGAAAGACATGTCGCTCAAGTTGAACGAACCGCGCAACATTCGGGGCGTTGTCAGCTACAAACGCTCATTCGGAGACTTGAATGAGAAACATCTCAATGTAGCCCAAGCCATCGGCATACGTGTGCTTTCCTCCCGCGAGGAAGCAGAAAAGATGAAGGAGCAACTGCAACCTATCACGACAAACGAACTGTATGCCGTGGATTCACTGACGCATTCCATCCCTTATCTCATTCCGGGCGCCGCCAGCCTACTGGACACCATCGGACACAACTTCCTAGATTCACTGACCGCCAAAGGACTGAATCCAAACAAGATAATTGTGACTTCCGTACTTCGCACCCAGGACGATGTAAAACGCCTGCGCCGCCGCAACGGCAATGCTTCTCCAAACTCGGCACATTTTTACGGAACGACATTCGATGTCAGTTGGAAACGCTTCCAGAAAATAGAAGACGAAGATGGACGCCCTTTGCAGGATGTCAGCGCAGATACCTTAAAGCTGGTTCTTTCGGAAGTGCTCCGTGACCTGCGGAAAGCCGATAAATGCTACATCAAGTACGAGTTGAAGCAAGGATGCTTCCACATTACGACAAGAGAGAAATAAGCGGAAAAGAATTATTCTTCCAGCATCTTCCACGCCAACGGCAAGCAAGCAGTCATATCCCCCGCCGTCATCCCCACTGCCCCCTGCTTCTTGCAGGCTATGTCTCCCGCCAGTCCGTGCACATACGTGGCCAGGCAGGCAGCCTTCTCCGGCTCATAACCTTGGGCAAGCAAGGCAAGCACCACTCCCGTCAACACATCACCGCTGCCTCCCGTTGCCATACCCGGATTGCCGGTAGGGTTGAAAAAGCATTTCCCGGCAGGAGTGACAATGGCAGAATAAGCACCTTTCAAGATAATGTGCACTCCGGCGCTCTTCGCCAGCTCGCGAGCCTTCATCAAGCGCTCGTACGAATTCTGGCATTTGCCTACAAGACGCTCCAGCTCCTTGGGGTGCGGAGTCAGAATACTCCCTTTGGGCAGACGCCCTATATAGTTACGCTTCTCGCCCAGCAAGTTCAGGGCATCGGCATCCACCACCATCGGAGTCTGGCATATCTCTATCTGCTCCAGCAGAGCCGCCTCGGTCTCTGCCGCCTTTCCCAGTCCCGGGCCTATCGCTACGGCCTGGTAATCGTCCGTATCGGTAGCGGCAGCAAAGCAGGTGTCGCTGATGTCCAGCTCCGTCATGGCTTCGGGCACGGAAGTCTGCACAATGAAGTTGTTGCAGAACGGCACATGTACCGTCAGCAGCCCCACACCCGAACGCAGGCACGCACGCGCAGCCAGTACCGAAGCTCCCGCCATCCCCTGCGAACCGGCTATCAGCAGTGCACGGCCAAAATTCCCCTTATGGGCAAACCGGCCGCGCGGCTTCAGCAGGGCAGATACATCTTCATGCTCCAGCAGGCAGAAGTCCGTTTCCATGTCATGGATGGCATCCTTGCTGAGCCCGATGTCCAGTAACTGCCATTCGCCCACATACGGCTCGTTCTCGGCAAAGAGAAATGCCAGTTTCGGCAATTGCAGGCTCAGCGTCAGATGGGCACGGACGATATTCGTATGTACGTTGTAGGTGTTGTCCTCACCCATCAGTCCCGATGGGATATCGATGGACACCACCGTTGCGGGCGAAGCGTTGATGTACTTCACTACGGCTGCAAAACCGCCGCTCAGAGCCTTGTTCAGACCGCTGCCGAAGAGGCCGTCTATCACCACATGGTCCGCCGTCAGCACAGGAGGTACAAACTGAGTGGTCACTTCGTGGAAGTCCACGCCCGGCACGTCGGCCAGCCGCTCCTTGTTCGTCTCGCAGTCCGGCGAAAGCGTCCCTTTCGTATTGAAGAGATACACCTCGAGCCGGTAGCCCTTCCCAGCCAGCAGTCGCGCCAGGGCAAGCGCATCGCCACCGTTGTTCCCCGGTCCGGCAAAAACGGTGAGCGGCGTGTCCGGCTCCCAACGCTCGGCAATGGCACGGGCCAATGCGCGTGAGGCACGTTCCATCAAGTCGATGGAGGCAATCGGTTCATTCTCTATGGTATCTGCATCCAGTTGCTTGATGCTTGTAGTAGGAAATATCTTCATAATAGGATTATCTTAAAATCGTAGAGCAAAGATAGGGCTTTGATTTCAACTGTACAAAGAGAAGACGTTTTTTATCAAGTTGCTTTGTCCCCCGGGAAAAGATATCTGCTCCGTAAGGAAAAGTTGTCTTCAATGCAAAGGATTCTTAGAACAAAGCCTTTATTCTTAGAAACAAAAGCTCTATTTCTATAAACAAAAGCTTTATTTACAGAAACAGAAATTCTGTTTTAAGTTTGCGTAGGCTTACGGATAAGTTTGCACAGGCTTGTCGGCAAGTTCCCGCAGGCTTGCCGGCAAGTTTCTAATTATACCCATTAACTTACGCAAAATAATGACTAATTTTGTACCCTCAACATATAATAAAAGCCAAAACAATAAAAGCATATTCAATGAGTACATCCCGACACCCGAAAGGTCTTTACCTTATCTTCGCCACCAGCACGGCAGAGCGTTTCAGCTACTACGGCATGCGTGCCATCTTCATCCTGTTCCTCACCCAGGCGCTCCTTTTCGACAAGGAGCACGCCGCCTCCATCTACGGCAGCTACACCGGACTGGTGTACCTGACGCCCTTAATCGGAGGCTACATCGCCGACAAATACTGGGGCATCCGCCGTTCCGTCTTCTGGGGGGCCATGATGATGGCAGTCGGCCAGTTCCTGATGTTTGCCAGCGCCTCGATGCTGGAGGCGCGTGAGCTTTCGCATTGGCTGATGTACGGCGGACTGACTTTCCTTATATTGGGCAACGGCTGCTTCAAGCCCACCGTCTCCTCCCTGGTGGGGCAACTCTACAAGCCGGGTGACAAACGGCTGGATTCCGCCTACACCATCTTCTATATGGGTGTCAACGTGGGTTCCTTCCTCGCCCCGCTGGTCTGCGGCTACTTTGGCGAGACGGGCAATCCTCACGACTTCCGATGGGGCTTCCTCATCGCAGCCATCGTCACCGTGCTGACGGTCGTCCTCTTCGAAACCCAGAAGAACAAGTACCTCATCGGCCCCGACGGCAAGCCCCTCGGCATTATCCCCGACGCCCGCAAGGAGCGGCCCCAGGCAGACAACACCGCCCGGAAGAGTGCCCACGCCAACGGACGGCCCATGCGCAACTACCTGCTGCTCGCCCTGCTCGCCATCGCGCTTGCCGGTTTCTTCTACCGGTGTTTCGGGAGCGATTGGATAAGCATCGGCATCTTCACCGCCTGCATCGTGTTTCCCGTCAGCATCCTGCTGGAAGGCTCGCTCACCAAGACGGAGCGCGACCGCATCTTCGTCATCTACATCATCGCCTTCTTCGTCATTTTCTTCTGGGCGGCCTACGAGCAGGCAGGCGCCTCGCTCACGCTTTTCGCCTCCGAGCAGACCGACCGCGTCATCCTGGGGTGGGAAATGCCCGCCTCCTGGATTCAGTCCTTCAACCCCTTCTTTGTGGTGATACTTGCCGCCATCATGCCGGGCGTATGGGGCGCCCTGGGCAAGCGGGGCATGGAGCCCGCCTCGCCCACCAAGCAAGCTATCGGCTTGCTACTGCTTTCACTGGGCTATCTCGTCATCTGCTTTGGGGTGAAAGATGTTCAGCCGGGCATCAAGGTGAGTCTCATCTGGCTGACGGGGCTCTACTTCATCCATACCATGGGCGAAATCTGCCTCTCGCCCATCGGGCTCTCCATGGTGAACAAGCTCACGCCCATCCGCTTCGCCTCGCTGATGATGGGGATATGGTACCTCTCCACCGCCACTGCCAATAAGTTTGCAGGCACGCTGAGCGGGCTCTACCCCGAAGCCGGAAAGGTAAAGACGCTACTGGGCTATCGCATTGAGACGATGTACGATTTCTTCATGGTGTTCGTCGTCATGTCTGCCACGGCATCGCTTATCCTCTTCCTGCTTTCAAAGAAATTACAGAAGATGATGCATGGAGTGGAATAAAAATCGTATTTTTGCGGCAACTTTCTAAAAACATCCCATCTATGGATACCATACAAATAAAAGACAAGATGTTCACAGTCTCCATCAAGGAGCAGGACATACTGAAAGAAGTAACCCGTGTAGCGAACGAAATCAACCGCGACCTGGCAGGAAAGAATCCTCTATTCCTCAGCGTACTGAACGGTTCGTTCATGTTTACCGCCGATTTGCTGAAACGAATCACGATTCCCTGCGAAATTTCGTTTGTCAAATTGGCATCTTATCAAGGAGTATCCTCTACCGGGGTAATTAAGGAAGTAATAGGCATCAATGAAGACCTCACGGACCGTACAGTGGTCATTGTAGAGGATATCGTAGATACGGGACTCACCATGCAACGCTTACTGGACACCCTCGGCACTCGCGGTCCCAGAGAGATTCATATTGCCTCTCTACTGGTGAAACCCGATAAGCTGAAAGTTGATTTAAACATAGAATATGTGGCCATGAATATTCCGAACGACTTCATCGTGGGCTACGGGTTGGATTATGACGGCTTCGGGCGCAACTATCCCGACATTTATACTGTAGTAGACTGATACAGACATAATATAGTAAATCATTAAATAATAACTAAGCAAATGTTGAACATTGTAATTTTTGGCGCTCCCGGTTCAGGTAAGGGAACGCAAAGTGAAAAGATTGTAGAAAAGTATGGCATCAACCACATCTCTACCGGAGACGTGCTCCGTGCTGAAATGAAGAACGGTACAGAACTGGGCAAGACTGCTAAAGGTTATATCGACCAGGGCCAGTTGATTCCCGATGAGTTGATGATTGATATCCTGGCAAGCGTGTTCGACAGCTTCAAGGATAGCAAAGGCGTGATTTTCGACGGCTTCCCCAGAACAATCGCCCAAGCTGAAGCATTAAAGAAGATGCTCGCCGAACGCGGACAAGAAGTCAGCGTGATGCTTGACCTCGACGTGCCCGAAGAAGAACTGATGAAGCGCCTCATCAAGCGTGGACAAGAATCAGGACGTGCAGACGACAACGAAGAGACAATCAAAAAGCGCCTTGTTGTTTATCACTCACAGACAGCTCCGCTAATTGACTGGTACAAACAAGATGGCAAATACCAGCACATCCAAGGCTTCGGCGTATTGGAAGAAATCTTTGCTGATGTTTGCAAGGCTATTGACGCAGTGAAATAACAATAAAACAGAATATGGCTGAATCGAATTTTGTTGACTACGTAAAAATATATTGCCGCTCCGGAAAGGGCGGACGAGGTTCTACGCATATGCGGCGTGAGAAATACATACCCAACGGAGGCCCCGACGGAGGTGACGGAGGACGAGGAGGCCATGTCATCCTGCGGGGTAACCGCAACTACTGGACGCTGCTCCACCTGAAATATGATCGCCACATCCTGGCAGGTCACGGAGAATCCGGTTCCAAGAACCGCAGTTTCGGAAAAGACGGAGCGGACAAGGTTATTGAAGTGCCCTGCGGCACGGTGGTGTACAACGCCGAAACGGGTGAATATATCTGCGACGTCACCGAGCACGAACAAGAAGTCATCCTGCTGAAAGGCGGACGAGGAGGTCTGGGCAACTGGCACTTCAAAACCGCCACACGCCAGGCTCCCCGCTTTGCCCAACCGGGCGAACCGATGCAGGAATTGACGGTAATCATGGAACTGAAGCTGCTGGCAGACGTCGGTCTGGTAGGCTTCCCCAATGCGGGCAAGTCGACTTTGTTGGCAGCCGTTTCTGCGGCAAAGCCCAAAATCGCCAATTACCCGTTCACCACTTTGGAGCCCAATCTGGGCATCGTGTCCTACCGTGACAGCAAGTCATTCGTCATGGCAGACATCCCCGGTATCATCGAAGGGGCCAGTGCCGGCAAAGGCTTGGGATTGCGTTTCCTGCGCCACATCGAGCGCAACTCATTGTTGCTGTTCATGGTGCCTGCCGACAGTGACGACATCCGTAAGGAATACGAAATCCTGTTGAACGAGCTTCGCACTTTCAACCCCGAAATGCTGGACAAACAGAGAGTGCTTGCCGTCACCAAATGCGACATGCTCGACCAGGAACTGATGGACGAGATAGAACCGACACTGCCCGAAGGGATTCCGCATATATTCATCTCTGCTGTCTCCGGCATGGGCATCTCTACGCTGAAAGACATCCTTTGGGAAGAGCTGAACAAGGAAAGCAATAAGATAGAAGGCAAAGTGAACAGCATTGCCCACCGCGCCAAAGACCTCAGCCACCTGCAGGAAGAATTGAAAGAAGAGGGTGAGGACGAAGACCTCAGCTATGAATACGTCAACGACGACGAGGACATAGAGGACCTCGAGGACTTTGAATACGAAGAGGATTGGGAGGAAGATAAAAAATGATTCCTCTTACTGAAGATAGGAAAATGTTGGGATATGAGCTGCTTGCCTCATATCCCGGCATTTCTTGTTTTGTAACCACCCGTCATGGAGGGTGCAGCCAGGGAAACTATGCCTCCCTCAATTGTACGCCTTACACGGGAGACGAAGCTGGAGCTGTGCGCTGCAATCAGGAAATAGTGTGTTCTTCCCTGCCCCAGCGTCCCAAAGAACTGGTCATTCCGTTTCAGACCCACGGGACAAAGGCACTTGTCATTGACGGAACTTATCTGCAAGCAACAGCAGAAGAACGCCACTCCATGTTACAGGGCATTGATGCACTGATAACCCGTGAACCGGGCTGCTGCATCTGCATCTCTACGGCAGACTGCATTCCCATCCTGCTCTACGACCGGAAGAATGCCGTGATAGCCGCTGTTCATGCCGGATGGCGCGGCACTGTGAATTACATCCTCGGCCACACACTCGACAAGATGAGTGCCTGCTATGGCACAGAGGGTAAAGAAGTGATAGCCTGCATCGGCCCCGGTATCTCCCTTTCCGCCTTCGAGGTAGGCGACGAAGTCTATGAAGCATTCCGCAAGAACGGTTTCCAGATGGATTGCATCTCCGAATGGAAACCCGACACCCACAAATACCATATCGACCTATGGGCTGCCAACCGACTGCAACTGCTGGACTTCGGAGTACCTTCCGCACAAGTGGAGACGGCAGGCATCTGCACATACACCCGACACGAAGAATTCTTCTCCGCACGCAGGCTGGGTATCAAATCCGGAAGATTACTGTCAGGAATCATGTTAAAATGAAATTGAGATAAAGAACATATTCAAGCATATTATAATGTATCATATCACACTTTCTAAAGAAATCAAACAGAATTGCCCCGAATTCCGTGGTGCAGCCGTATTTGCCGAAGTGACAAATACCGCATATAGCGAAGGGTTGTGGCAGGAAATCGCAACTTTCACCCAAGAGCTAAGAGCCCGTGAAACCACGGACAGCATCAAGTACCAACCTGTCATTGCCGCCACCCGTGAAGCCTACAAACGTTGCGGCAAAGACCCCAGCCGCTACCGTCCCTCGGCCGAAGCACTGAGACGACGACTGCTACGCGGATTGGAACTCTATCAGATAGATACGTTGGTAGACCTTATCAACCTTGTTTCCTTACGTACGGGTCACTCTATCGGCGGATTTGATGCCGACGAGATACAAGGAACCGACCTTGAACTGGGCATAGGACGTGGAGAGGAATCGTTCGAGGGTATAGGCCGCGGCATGCTGAACATAGAAGGGCTACCCGTCTACCGCGACCGTATAGGCGGTATCGGTACCCCGACCAGTGACCACGAACGCACCAAGATGAAACTGGAAACCCGCCATATCCTTGCCATTGTCAACGGCTACAACGGGCAGGAAGGCCTGAAAGAAGCAGCCGAAATGATATTGGGACTGTTGGAGAAATATGCTTCCTCTACCGGTGGGACCATACAATATTTTGAATAAATGAGAATACGCGTTCTTGTCCCTCTCCTACTCATAGCCCTTGGTGCCACGGCACAAGGGAAAAAAGCGGTCTTTTCCGCCATGGAAACCAACCATATCCGCGTTGCCACTCCAGGACTGTTTTCGCAAAGAGAACTGATAGAGCTACCTTTGGAGGACATTCCGGACACGGAATACTCCTTTCCTCTGCCCGGAGGAAAAGTCATCTCCCCTTACGGACGGGGGCGGGGACGCCACAGCGGCATAGACATCAAGACCTGCGCCAAAGACACCATACGGAGTGCCTTCAACGGCGTAGTACGGATGTCCAAGCCTTACAGCGCCTACGGCAATGTCGTTGTCGTACGCCATGACTTCGGACTGGAAACGATATACAGCCACAACTTCAAAAACCTTGTACATTGTGGCGACACGGTCAAAGCCGGACAGCCCATCGCACTGACCGGACGTACCGGACGCGCCTCTACCGAGCATCTCCACTTCGAAACACGAGTCAACGGCCAGCACTTCGACCCCAATATCATCTTCAACATGAAGGAGCAGACGCTGAACCGGCAACGCATCGGATGCTCAAAAAAAGGAAACGGCATCGTCGTGCAACAATTGCCGGCAATCTACCCGAAGCCTCTGCAAAAAAAATACCCGATAGAACCATTTAAGTATCCAAACGTTTCACTACATTTGCAAAACGTTTCACTAAAAGAACGAATTGAACTTTAAAGCATATCAATGATAGAAAAACTGATTGTTCTTGAAGATATTGATCCGGTAATATTCTACGGCGTAAACAACGCCAACATGCAACTGATAAAAGCCCTGTATCCCAAGCTTCGTATCATCGCCCGTGGCAATGTCATCAAAGTATTGGGTGATGAGGAGGAAATGTGTGCATTCGAAGAGAACATCACCAAACTGGAAAAATACTGTGCCGAGTACAACTCTTTGAAAGAAGAGGTCATTATAGACATCATCAAAGGCAATGCCCCGCAAGCAGAGAAATCGGGCAATGTCATTGTATTCAGCGTAACCGGAAAGCCGATTATCCCGCGCAGCGAGAACCAGCTGAAACTGGTGGAGGCTTTTGCCAAGAACGACATGCTGTTTGCCATCGGTCCTGCCGGTTCCGGAAAGACTTATACTGCCATCGCGCTTGCTGTGCGGGCACTGAAAAACAAAGAAATCAAGAAAATCATCCTCAGCCGCCCCGCTGTAGAAGCCGGAGAAAAGCTCGGTTTCCTGCCCGGCGACATGAAGGACAAGATAGACCCGTATCTGCAACCGCTCTATGATGCCCTGCAGGACATGATACCTGCTGCCAAGCTGAAAGAGTACATGGAGCTGAACATCATCCAGATTGCCCCCCTCGCCTTTATGCGCGGACGCACACTGAACGATGCCGTCGTCATTCTGGACGAAGCGCAGAACACCACCACCCAGCAAATCAAAATGTTCCTCACCCGCATGGGAATGAACACCAAGATGATTGTCACGGGAGACATGACGCAGATTGACTTGCCTTCCTCCCAGACATCCGGTCTGGTGCAGGCACTCCGTATTCTGAAAGGAGTGAAAGGCATCAGCTTCGTGGAACTGAACAAGAAAGACATCGTAAGGCATAAGCTTGTCACCCAAATTGTGGAGGCCTACGAAAAGTTTGACAAAGAAGCGAAAGCGGAGCGCGAAAGACGCAAGGCCGAACAAGCCAATAGCAAGATTGAACAGAAACAGTAAATTCTCAAATCGTAAATATTACAAAGATGAAAGCATTAACAAAAACAGATTTCAACTTTCCCGGACAGAAAAGTGTCTATCATGGGAAGGTTCGTGATGTGTACAACATCAATGGCGAGAAGTTGGTCATGGTAGCTACCGACCGTATCTCAGCCTTCGACGTAGTATTGCCTAAAGGCATTCCTTTCAAGGGACAAATGCTGAACCAGATTGCAGCCAAGTTTCTGGATGCCACCACCGACATCTGCCCCAACTGGAAAATGGCTACTCCCGACCCGATGGTGACGGTAGGCGTGATGTGTGAAGGATTCCCCGTAGAAATGATTGTACGCGGTTACCTCTGCGGCAGTGCATGGCGCGCTTACAAAAGCGGTGTCCGTGAAATCTGCGGTGTGAAACTGCCCGAAGGAATGAAGGAGAACCAGAAGTTCCCCGAACCCATCATCACCCCGACTACCAAAGCCGAAATTGGCGAACACGATGCCGACATCTCCAAAGAAGAAATCCTAGCACAAGGACTTGCCACGCCCGAAGAATATGCCGTATTGGAAAAATACACAATGGCTCTCTTCAAACGCGGTACAGAGATTGCAGCGGAACGCGGATTGATTCTGGTAGACACCAAATACGAATTCGGCAAGCACGACGGCAAGATTTATCTGATGGACGAAATCCATACCCCGGACTCCAGCCGTTATTTCTACTCCGAAGGCTACGAAGAACGTTTTGCCAAAGGCGAACCGCAGAAACAACTTTCCAAGGAATTTGTACGCGAATGGCTGATGGACAACGGTTTTCAGGGTAAGGAAGGACAGCAGGTACCGGAAATGACAGACGAAATCGTTACTTCAATCAGCGAACGTTACATCGAACTGTACGAACACATCACTGGCGAGAAGTTCGTAAAGGAAGATACCGACAACATTGCCGAACGCATTGAAAAGAATGTAACTAATTACTTAATGTGATAATATGCCAATGTGCTAATGACCTTGCGGCATAATAGCGCAGCCAATTAGCACATTGGCGTATCAGCACATTAGCACATAAAAAAATCATGGATTACCCCCAAGAACACATCAAGCCCTACGGCGCTGACGGTAAGAAGAGCGAACAAGTGGAAGAAATGTTCGACAACATCGCTCCCGCCTACGACAAGCTGAATCACACCCTATCCATGGGTATTGACCGCAGCTGGCGCAGGAAGGCAATCAAATACCTCCTTCCTTTCCACCCCCGACGTATCATGGACGTAGCTACCGGCACCGGTGATTTCGCCATCCTTGCATGCCGCGAACTGCAACCCGATGCTTTGATTGGTACCGACATCTCGGAAGGCATGATGAATGTGGGGCGCGAAAAAGTAAAACGGGCGCACCTCTCGGACAAGATTTCATTTGCCCGGGAGGACTGCACCTCTCTCTCGTTTGCCGATGAGAGTTTCGATGCTGTAACCGTAGCGTTCGGCATCCGCAACTTCGAAGGGCTGGATAAAGGACTGTCCGAAATGTGCCGCGTACTGACGGCCGGCGGACATCTTGTCATACTGGAACTCTCCACGCCGGACCGCTTCCCGATGAAACAACTGTTTACCATTTACTCCAAAGTCGTTATCCCCCTGCTCGGTAAATGTATTTCGAAAGACAACAGCGCCTACACTTATCTGCCGGAAAGCATCCGTGCCTTCCCTCAAGGAGAAGTGATGCAGGAAGTTATCCGCAAGGCCGGTTTCAGTGAAGTACACTTCAAGCGGCTCACTTTCGGAATATGTACGTTGTATACAGCCAGAAAATAATCATTAATTCCCCTTTAACACACCCTCATTATGCAGAAATACGGTTTAATAGGTTACCCGTTGAAACATTCCTTTTCCATCGGATATTTCAATGAGAAATTCACGGCAGAAAACATTGATGCAGAATATGTAAACTTCGAAATTCCACGTATCGAGGATTTCATGGAAGTTATAGAGGAAAACCCTAACCTCTGTGGACTGAATGTGACCATCCCCTACAAGGAGCAAGTCATCCCCTATCTGGACGAACTGGACAAAGACACCGCCAAGATAGGCGCCGTCAATGTCATCAAGATTATCCGCCTTCCCAAAGGCAAGGTAAAGCTGGTTGGCTACAATTCCGACATCATAGGATTCACACAATCCATAGAACCGCTTTTGCAACCACATCACAAGAAAGCCCTGATTCTGGGCACCGGCGGCGCATCGAAAGCCGTATATCGCGGGCTGGAGAACCTGGGTATAAAAAGTACCTTCGTATCGCGCACCAAGAAAGAGGACAAATACCTCACTTACGAAGAGCTGACACCGGAAATCATGCAGGAGTACACGGTGATTGTCAACTGTACCCCCGTAGGCATGTACCCCAAAGTGGACTTCTGTCCCAACATTCCTTACGAGCTACTGACCCCCAACCATTTGCTCTACGATTTGTTATATAATCCAAACGAAACCCTCTTCATGAAGAAAGGCCAGGCACAAGGAGCCGTCACCAAGAACGGACTGGAGATGTTGCTGTTGCAGGCCTTTGCCGCATGGGAAATTTGGAATAAATAATGAAAAAAGCCATAAAATATTCAATTCTCAGTCTGGCCGCCCTCTGCACCCTACTGTTGTGCGGAGGGTACTATATGCTGGGCTATTCCCTGAAACCGGACGACCTCGTTTCACGCAGCCGCAACATAGCCGCATCCTACGATTTCATGTACGAGCGCTACCCCGAACTGCCCCCCTGGGTGGATAGCCTGATGACCGCAGGAGCACTGAAGGACTTCTACATCGAGAACGACCGCGGAGAGACGCTGCATGCGCTCTATGTTGCCGCTGCCCGCCCTACCGACAAAACGGCAGTCATCGTACATGGATATACGGACAACGCCGTGCGCATGCTGATGATAGGTTATTTGTACAGCAAGGAGATGGGCTTCAATATCCTGCTGCCCGACCTTTACGGACACGGGATGAGCGAAGGAAACCATGTACAGATGGGCTGGAAAGACCGGCTCGACGTGTTGCAATGGACCGAAACCGCCGATGAGCTTTTCGGACGCAGCCATACGGACAGCATAGCGTCCCGCAGTACAAAGATGGTAGTACACGGCATCTCCATGGGAGCCGCCACCACCATGATGGTATCCGGCGAAGTGGAACACGGACAATACCAACAGCCATTCATCAAGTGTTTTGTGGAAGACTGCGGTTACACAAGCGTATGGGATGAGTTTCGCGGGGAGTTGAAAGAACAGTTCGGACTGCCCGCTTTCCCCCTACTGCATACTGCAAGCTGGCTTTGCCGGCAGGAGTACGGATGGGACTTCCGCGAAGCTTCTGCCCTGGAGCAAGTAAAGAAATGTACTTTGCCGATGCTCTTCATCCACGGTGATGCCGACACCTTTGTACCGACGTGGATGGTTTATCCCCTCTATGAAGCCAAGCCCGAACCCAAAGAATTATGGATTGTACCCGGTGCCACACATGCCATGTCTTACAAGGATTATCCGCAGGAATACACCGAGCATGTAAAGAAATTCGTAGGGAAATACATACATTGACGTGATTTTTCCTATCTTCGCCGCAACAAACATTGGTAATATGAAACGATTTATTTCCATAGCATTCTTCCTGTGCTTGTTCATATCCTTGCAGGCACAAGAAGTCTACACCACTAAGAACATTCCTAAAGTACACCTTCAGGACAAGACGCGTTATGTCTGCAACCCTGCCGACATCTTATCCAAAGAGGCATGTGCCGACATAGACCGCATGCTCTACGCATTGGAGCAGCAGACTGGTATTGAAACGGTAGTTGCCGTTGTTCCCTCCATCGGACAAGAAGACTGTTTTGATTTCTCACACCAGCTGCTCAATGAATGGGGAGTAGGGAAAAAAGAGAAAAACAACGGTTTGGTCATTCTGCTGGTAACCGATCAACGCTGCATCCAGTTTTATACGGGATACGGTTTGGAAGGGGACCTTCCTGATGCCATCTGCAAACGCATACAGACCAAATACATGATTCCCTATCTGAAAGACGGTAATTGGGATGCCGGAATGGTAGCGGGTGTAAAGGCAGTCTGTTCACGTCTTGACGGCACTATGGTGAATGACACGGAAGAGGAGGATGACCTCTCCGTAGGAGGTATCCTACTGGGGCTTATCGGTTTCCTCGCAGTGGCATCTATTATAGGCATCCTTGCCCAACGCGCTGCCAACAAATGCCCCAACTGCGGACAACATAAATTGCAACGTAGCAGCAGCATACTCATCTCACGCCGCAATGGAGTGAAAACGGAAGATGTGACCTACACCTGCCGCAATTGCGGACATAAAGTAGTGCGCCGCCAGCAGTCATACGATGAAAACTACCGGGGAGGAGGCGGAGGTGGTCCGGTCATCTTCGGTGGTGGAGGTCTCTTCGGCGGAGGTGGCGGAGGAGGCTTCAGCGGTGGTAGCTTCGGAGGCGGTATGGGAGGTGGCGGTGGAGCCGGTTCCCGGTTCTAACGCCGAGGATGTGTCATCTGTGTGCCATCAACCGTTTTGACACACCTTCGAGGATACTGGAAGAATATAAAACGTTTACATAGAATATAATTAAATGATTAATAACTGCCTTCCCCTCCTCCCCTCTCTCTATCGGAGAGAAATTGGAGGTGAGGCCTAAAAATGAAAAGTATGAAGAAATCAACCATTATCATTATCGTTGTTATAGCTCTTCTCGCCATTTGGGGTGTAACCGGCTATAACGGACTCGTAACCATGGACGAAAATGTCAGCGGACAATGGTCGAACGTAGAAACCCAATACCAACGCCGTGCCGACCTGATTCCGAACTTGGTGAATACCGTGAAAGGATATGCCACGCACGAGAAGGAAACACTGGAAGGTGTAGTAGAAGCCCGCAGCAAAGCCACTCAAATCAAAGTGGATGCTGCAGACCTTACTCCAGAAAAGCTGGCTGAATATCAGAAAGCACAAGGTGCGGTGACTTCTGCCCTCGGTAAATTGCTTGCCATCACAGAAAACTATCCGGACTTGAAAGCAAATCAGAATTTCTTGGAACTGCAGGCACAGCTGGAAGGTACGGAAAACCGTATCAACGTAGCACGGACCAACTTCAACAATGCAGCCAAGAACTTCAATACAGCCATTCGCCGTTTCCCCAAAAATATCCTTGCCGGTCTCTTCGGTTTTGAGAAACGAGCTTATTTCGAAGCGGCAGAAGGAGCGGAACAAGCTCCCCAGGTACAATTCTGATAAATACACAACTCTATAGCGAGGCACAAAGGCGAGAAACTTTGTGCCTCGCTTTGTGTTGTAGAAGATTAGATGTATCTTTGCACATTCAATTGAACAAACCTATTATCTCATGAGTAATCAACGATACATGATGCGAGGCGTCAGCGCATCTAAGGAAGATGTGCACAACGCCATCAAGAACATCGACAAAGGTATTTTCCCGCAGGCTTTCTGCAAAATTATCCCCGACATTTTGGGCGGTAACCCGGAGTATTGCAACATTATGCATGCCGATGGAGCAGGCACCAAATCCAGTCTTGCCTATATGTACTGGAAGGAAACCGGCGACCTGGGTGTGTGGAAAGGCATTGCACAAGATGCACTGATTATGAACATCGACGACCTGCTTTGTGTGGGTGCGGTAGACAACATTCTGGTATCCTCTACCATCGGACGTAATAAACTTCTCATCCCCGGCGAAGTAATTTCAGCCATCATCAACGGTACGGACGAACTGCTTGCCGAACTCCGCGAGATGGGCGTAGGCGTTTATGCCACCGGTGGCGAAACAGCCGACGTGGGCGACCTTGTACGTACCATTATCGTAGACTCGACAGTGACCTGCCGCATGAAGCGCTCAGATGTTATAGACAATGCCAATATCCGTCCGGGCGATGTGATTGTTGGTCTGGCATCTTACGGAAAGGCTACTTATGAGAAAGAATACAATGGCGGTATGGGCAGTAACGGACTGACCAGCGCACGCCACGATGTATTCTCCAAATACCTGGCAGAGAAATACCCTGAAAGCTATGACAAGGCTGTACCCGAAGAGCTGGTATACAGTGGCAAGCTAAAACTGACAGACAGTGTCGAAGACAGTCCGCTGGATGCAGGAAAGCTGGTACTTTCCCCTACCCGCACCTACGCACCGGTAGTAAAGAAACTGCTCGATGCGCTCCGTCCCCAAATCCACGGTATGGTACACTGCTCGGGCGGCGCACAAACCAAGGTACTGCACTTTGTGGGAGACAACTGCCGTGTCATCAAAGACAATCTCTTCCCCGTTCCACCGTTGTTCAAGACCATCAAGGAGCAGAGCGATACGGACTGGAGCGAAATGTACAAGGTGTTCAATATGGGACATCGCCTGGAAGTGTACCTCTCTCCCGAACATGCAGAAGAGGTGATTGCTATTTCGAAGAGTTTCAACATCGATGCACAGATTGTAGGCCGCGTGGAAGAAAGCGACAAGAAAGAACTGATTATCAAGAGTGAATTCGGAGAGTTCAAGTATTAAATATATGGCAGACAACAATACCATACTCGAAAAGCTGGAAGGGCTTGTCGCCCGCTTCGAAGAAGTGTCGACCTTGATTACAGACCCGGCAGTGATTGCGGACCAGAAGCGTTACGTCAAGCTCACCAAAGAATATAAAGAACTGGGCGACCTGATGAATGCCCGCAAAGAGTACATGCAAGTACTGGGCGGCATAGAAGAAGCCAAAGAAATTATCGCCAACGAAACAGACCAGGAGATGCGGGAAATGGCACGCGAAGAGCTGGATGCCTGCCAAGCCCGCCAACCGGAACTGGAAGAGCAGATAAAGCTGCTGCTCGTCCCCGCCGACCCGCAGGATGGCCGTAATGCCATCCTCGAAATTCGTGGCGGCACGGGTGGTGACGAAGCGGCAATCTTTGCCGGCGACCTCTTCCGCATGTACACCAAGTATTGCGAATCCAAGGGATGGAGAATGGAGATATCCAGCGCCAACGAAGGTGCAGCCGGCGGTTTCAAGGAAATTGTCTGCTCCGTGACGGGAGACAATGTATATGGCACACTGAAATATGAATCGGGCGTGCACCGCGTGCAGCGCGTACCGGCCACAGAAACGCAAGGACGCGTACACACCTCAGCCGCCAGCGTAGCCGTGCTTCCCGAAGCCGAAGAGTTCGACGTAGTCATCAACGAAGGTGAAATCAAGTGGGACACCTTCCGAAGCGGTGGTGCCGGCGGTCAGAACGTGAACAAGGTGGAATCCGGCGTGCGCCTGCGCTACAACTGGAAGAACCCCAACACAGGCATAGTCGAGGAAATCCTCATCGAATGTACCGAGACGCGCGACCAGCCCAAGAACAAGGAACGCGCCCTCTCGCGCCTACGTACCTTCATCTACGACAAGGAACACCAGAAGTACATCGACGATATCGCCTCCAAGCGTAAGACGATGGTCAGTACTGGCGACCGCTCTGCCAAGATACGCACCTACAACTATCCGCAAGGACGCATCACCGACCACCGCATCAACTACACCATTTATAATCTCGCCGCCTTTATGGACGGAGACATCCAAGACTGCATCGACCACCTGATTGTGGCGGAAAATGCAGAAAGGCTGAAAGAGAGCGAGCTGTAAGATAGTTACAAGAAACAAGTGACAAGTAGCTCGTAACTCATAACTAAAAAAACAACCAGCTGCCAGCCCACACGCTATCTCTCGTAGCTCGTAGCTTGTAGCCCGTAACTAAAAAATAATATGAACAAACAGCAATTATTCGAGAACATCAAGCGCAAGAAGTCATTTCTTTGCGTAGGTCTTGACACCGACATCAAGAAAATACCCGAACATCTTCTGAAAGAGGAAGACCCTATATTCGCTTTCAACAAAGCTATCATCGACGCTACTGCCGACCTCTGCATCGCCTACAAGCCCAATCTGGCATTTTATGAGAGTATGGGCGTGAAAGGCTGGATAGCTTTCGAGAAAACCGTAAATTACATCAAGCAGAACTATCCCGACCAATTCATCATTGCCGACGCCAAACGCGGTGACATCGGGAACACCTCTGCCATGTATGCCCGCACCTTCTTCGAAGAGCTGGATATAGATTCCGTAACCGTAGCTCCCTACATGGGCGAAGACAGTGTGACCCCGTTCCTTACGTACGAAGGCAAATGGGTAATCCTGCTTGCGTTGACCAGCAACAAAGGCTCGCACGACTTCCAGCTGACGGAAGACACCAACGGCGAACGCCTCTTCGAAAAAGTGCTCCGCAAATCCCAGGAGTGGGCCAGTGACGAACAGATGATGTACGTAGTAGGCGCCACACAAGGCCGCGCCTTCGAAGATATCCGCAAGATTGCTCCCGAACACTTTCTATTGGTTCCCGGCGTAGGCGCACAAGGCGGCTCCCTGGAAGAAGTCTGCAAGTATGGCATGAACAAGACTTGCGGCCTGATTGTCAACTCCAGCCGTGGCATCATCTACGTGGACAAGACAGAGAACTTCGCCGCCGCCAGCCGAAAAGCAGCCCAAGAAGTGCAGGCACAGATGGCGGAAGAGTTGAAAAAAGTGATTAACGGCTAACGCTTAATGTTCGAAAGAAAGATTATCAACGACCCTGTCTTCGGGTTCATCAACATACCAAAGGGGTTGTTGTACGATGTTGTACGACATCCTCTTTTGCAACGTCTAAACCGTATCAAGCAACTGGGGTTGTCCTCTGTCGTATATCCCGGTGCGCAGCATACACGGTTCCAACACTCTTTGGGAGCCTTCTACCTGATGAGTGAGGCCATCCAGCAACTTGCCACCAAAGGAAACTTTATCTTCGACAGCGAAGCCGAAGCTGTGGAAGCCGCTATCCTGATGCACGACATCGGCCACGGCCCCTTCTCCCACGTACTGGAAAATACTATCGTGCAGGGCGTCTCCCACGAAGACATCTCCTTGATGCTGATGGAACGTATCAACAAGGAAATGAACGGACAGTTGACACTCGCCATTCAAATTTTCAAGGATGAATACCCCAAGCGCTTCCTGCACCAACTGGTAAGCGGGCAACTGGATATGGACCGCCTGGACTACCTGCGCCGCGACAGCTTCTATACCGGAGTGACCGAAGGCAACATTGGCTCCGCCCGCATCATCAAGATGCTGGATGTAAAGGATGACCACCTGGTAGTAGAGTCCAAAGGCATCTATTCTATT
The DNA here is from genome assembly GCF_004328515.1 of Bacteroides sp. A1C1. Lineage (NCBI taxonomy): Bacteria > Pseudomonadati > Bacteroidota > Bacteroidia > Bacteroidales > Bacteroidaceae > Bacteroides > Bacteroides sp. A1C1. Next base: position 3,048,835 of record NZ_CP036491.1, on the reverse strand, counting down.
GAGAACTTCCTCACCGCCCGCCGCCTGATGTACTGGCAGGTCTACCTGCATAAGACCTCCGTTGCCTACGAGAAAATGCTGATTAGCGCCCTGCTCCGCGCCAAGGAACTGGCAAGCCGCGGCATAGACCTCTTTGCCTCACCCGCCTTGAAATTCTTTCTATACAACGACATCAGCCGGGAGGCATTCTACAACAATCCCGAATGTTTGGAGAATTTCATTCAGTTGGACGATAATGACATCTGGACTGCCCTCAAGGTATGGAGCCGCCATCCGGACAAGGTTTTGTCCACCTTGAGCGCCGGCATGATTAACCGAAACATCTTCAAAGTTGAGATTTCTACCGAACCTATTAGTGAGGAACGGAAAAAAGCACTAACTTTGCAAATCAGTGAACAACTGAACATCCCTCTCTCCGAAGCGAGATATTTCATCTCTACCCCCAGCATCGAGAAGAATATGTACGACGAGGCAGATGACAGTATTGACATCCTCTACAACGACGGCAGCATCAAGAATATTGCCGAAGCATCGGATATGCTCAATATCTCTCTTCTGTCCAAGAAAGTAAAAAAATACTACTTATGCTACCAACGTTTGCATAGATAAGTATAAAATATTCACCTCAGGACAAGGAAATATAAAAAAAAAGTCCGTTATTTGCGTTTTGAAACCATCTAACAAGAATAAGACATGGAGTTCTCTGCTAAACAAATTGCAATATTTATCCAAGGAGAAATTGTTGGAGACGAGAATGCTACCGTTCATACCTTTGCGAAAATCGAAGAGGGAATACCGGGAGCCATCTCCTTCCTATCCAACCCCAAATATACCCCCTACATATACGAAACCCAATCAAGCATTGTTCTGGTAAATAAGGACTTTGTTCCGGAACAAGAAGTGAAAGCTACCTTGATTAAAGTGGACAATGCGTATGAAAGTCTTGCTAAATTGCTAAATCTTTATGAGCAAAGTAAACCAAAGCGAGTGGGAATTGACTCTCTGGCATTTGTTGCCGAAACAGCTAAAATTGGCAAGGATGTTTACATTGCGCCTTTTGCCTGCATTGGCGAGCATGCAGAGGTGGGAGACAATACGGTCATTCATCCGCACGTCACGATTGGCAGCGGTGCCAAAGTAGGCAATGACTGTATTATTTACGCCAATTCAACCATCTACCACGATTGCCGGGTAGGAAACCACTGTATCCTGCACTCCGGTTGCGTTATCGGTGCAGACGGTTTCGGCTTCGCCCCCACTTCCGAGGGTTATGAAAAAATCCCGCAAATAGGCATTACCATTCTGGAAGACCATGTGGAAATCGGTGCCAACACGTGTGTGGACCGTGCTACTATGGGAGCTACCATCGTACATAGCGGCGTGAAACTGGATAATTTAATTCAGGTGGCACACAACGATGAAATAGGCTCCCACACCGTAATGGCGGCGCAAGTAGGTATAGCAGGTTCTACCAAGATAGGAGAATGGTGCATGTTCGGCGGTCAGGTAGGCATTGCAGGCCATATTCATATTGGCAATAAAGTAAACCTTGGCGCACAGTCTGGTGTTCCCAGTAGCATAAAAAACGGCAGCCAGCTTATCGGCACCCCTCCTATGGAGCTGAAACAATATTTCAAGGCATCCATCGTACAAAGAAGTTTGCCGGAAATGCAAGTGGAGCTACGCCAGCTCCGCAAAGAATTGAATGAACTTAAACAACAATTAAATAAGTAACCAATGTTAAAACAAAAGACTCTGAAAGATAGCTTTTCGCTTAGTGGAAAAGGTCTTCATACGGGACTTGACCTAACCGTTACTTTCAATCCTGCTCCGGATAACCATGGATACAAAATCCAACGTATCGACCTGGAAGGACAGCCAACCTTCGATGCCGTTGCAGACAACGTATCCGAAACTACCCGTGGAACTGTAATCTCCAAAAACGGAGTAAAGGTGAGCACAGTGGAGCATGGTATGGCAGCCCTCTATGCATTGGGTATCGATAACTGCCTGATACAGGTAAACGGACCGGAATTTCCCATTCTGGACGGAAGCGCCCAATATTATGTCAACGAAATAGAGCGCGTAGGCACTGTAGAACAAAATGCCGTAAAAGATTTCTATATCATCAAGTCCAAAATTGAATTCCGTGACGAAACAACCGGCTCTTCCATCATCGTATTGCCGGACGAGAACTTCAGTTTGAATGTATTGGTATCATACGACTCCAACATCCTCCCCAACCAGTTTGCAACGCTGGAAGACATGACGAAGTTCAAGGATGAAATCGCCGCAAGCCGTACTTTCGTGTTTGTACGCGAAATTGAGCCGTTGCTGCAAGCCGGTCTTATCAAGGGCGGCGACCTTGACAATGCGATTGTTATTTACGAACGCGAAATGTCCCAGGAGAACTATGACAAGCTGGCCGATGTGATGGGTGTTCCTCACATGGACGCCAAACAATTGGGATATATCAACCACAAACCTTTGGTGTGGCCCAATGAATGCGCCCGCCACAAGTTGCTCGACGTCATCGGTGACCTGGCTTTGATAGGCAAGCCCATCAAGGGCCGTATCATCGCTACCCGCCCGGGACACACCATCAACAATAAGTTCGCTCGCCAGATGCGCAAGGAAATCCGCCTGCACGAAATACAGGCTCCTACCTACGACTGCAACCGCGAACCGATTATGGATGTAAACCGCATCCGCGAACTTCTGCCTCACCGTTACCCGATGCAATTGGTGGACAAAGTCATAGAAATAGGTGCCAACTACATTGTAGGTGTCAAGAACGTAACTTCCAACGAACCTTTCTTCCAGGGACACTTCCCGCAGGAACCCGTAATGCCCGGTGTATTGCAGATAGAGGCAATGGCACAGACGGGAGGTTTGCTTGTACTGAATTCGGTGGATGAACCGGAACGTTACTCCACCTACTTCATGAAGATTGACGGTGTGAAATTCCGCCAGAAAGTGGTACCGGGAGACACGCTCATCTTCCGTGTAGAGCTGATGGCCCCCATACGCCGCGGCATCTCCACCATGAAAGGTTATGTGTTCGTAGGCGAAAAGGTGGTCTGCGAAGCAGAGTTTATGGCACAAATAGTTAAGAACAAATAAATAGATTCACGATTAGAAGATTTACGATTTACGATTCATATTACCCATAAGAATTATCACCTTCGGGTAAAATCGTATATACAGTAAATCGCAAGTAATCTCAATCGTAAATTGTAAATAGCTAAATCGTAAATAATATGATAAGTCCCTTAGCGTATATTCATCCCGAAGCTAAAATCGGGGAAAACGTAGAGATTGCTCCTTTTGTTTTCATTGACAAGAATGTGGTAATCGGTGATAACAACAAGATTATGGCAAACGCCAACATTCTGTACGGTGCACGCATCGGCAATGGAAACACCATTTTCCCGGGAGCCGTTATCGGTGCCATTCCCCAGGATTTAAAGTTCAGAGGGGAGGAAAGCACTGCTGAAATCGGAGACAACAATATCATACGTGAAAACGTAACTGTCAACCGCGGTACAGCTGCCAAAGGCAGAACCATCGTCGGCAACAACAATCTCTTGATGGAAAGTGTACACGTGGCGCATGATGCCCTAATAGGCAACGGCTGTATCATTGGCAACTCTACAAAAATGGCGGGTGAAATTGTCATCGACGATTATTCCATCATCAGCGCCAATGTACTGATGCACCAATTCTGCCATGTAGGTGGTTACGGCATGATACAGGGCGGCTGCCGTTTCAGCAAGGACATCCCACCGTACATCATTGCCGGACGCGAGCCTATCTGCTATGCGGGAATCAATGTGGTAGGGTTACGCCGCCGCGGCTTCTCCAACGAGACCATCGAGAAAATCCATGATGCCTATCGCATCATCTACCAAGGCGGCCTGAACAATACGGATGCCTTGAAGAAAATCGAGGATGAAATGGAAATGACACCGGAAATAAGCTATATCGTAAACTTTATACGTGAATCAGCCCGCGGCATTATCCCCGCAGGAAAATGAAAAGACGTATGATTTACACAAAATCAGAAGTCAGAAATCATAAATTATAAATCATCATGATCTACAGATTTACAATCATCTCTGATGAGGTGGACGATTTTGTCAGAGAAATACAGATAGACCCGGAAGCTACCTTTTATGACTTCCATGAGGCGATTCTAAAGTCGGCAGGCTACACTAACGACCAGATGACTTCTTTCTTCATTTGCGATGATGACTGGGAAAAAGAAAAGGAAATTACGCTGGAAGAAATGGACGATAATCCGGAAATGGACAGTTGGGTGATGAAAGAGACCCAGCTGAGCGAACTGGTTGAAGACGAGAAGCAGAAACTTCTCTATGTATTCGATTATATGACTGAACGCTGCTTCTTCATCGAGCTTTCTGAAATCATTACCGGAAAAGAAATGAAAGGCGCCAAATGCACCAAGAAAGCGGGTGAAGCTCCCAAGCAGACCGTTGACTTTGAAGAAATGGCAGCTGCCGGCGGTTCCCTGGACTTGGACGAAAACTTTTACGGCGACCAAGACTTCGATATGGAAGATTTCGACAAAGAGGGTTTCGGCGGTTTGGACGAAGCCGGGAACTCCTTCGAAGAAGAGAAATATTAAACAGACATTATTCCCCTTCAGAAAGGCGCGGATTGTTATGGTTCGCGCCTAAATTTTATACCCGCATGCACACCCTAATCGTACTTATCGGCCCCACCGGAGTAGGCAAAACAGAATTAAGCCTCCGATTGGCAGAACATTTCCATACTTGTATCGTCTCGGCCGATTCGAGACAACTCTATGCAGATTTAAAGATAGGCACGGCTGCCCCTACACCGGAGCAGCTGCAACGGGTACAGCATCACTTCGTCGGTACCCTGAAGCTGACAGACTATTACAGTGCCGCCCAATACGAAGCGGAAGTAATGAAGCTGCTGGAAGACTTGTTTACAAAGCATAACACCATACTGCTGACCGGAGGCTCAATGATGTATGTAGATGCAGTCTGTAAAGGCATTGACGACATTCCGACCGTAGATGCCGATACACGCCAACTCATGCTGTACAAATACGAAACAGAAGGTCTGGAAAGACTTTGTGCGGAACTTAAGCTGTTGGACCCGGAATATTACAAAATAGTAGATTTGAAAAACCCAAAACGCGTAGTCCATGCTTTGGAAATCTGCTATATGACGGGCAAGACCTACACTTCCTTCCGCACCCAACAAAAGAAAGAACGCCCCTTCCGTATTATCAAAATAGGATTAACGCGTGACCGGGAAGAGCTTTATGAACGCATCAACTGCCGGGTGGACCAAATGGTGGAAGAGGGTTTGGTGGAAGAAGCGCGCATGGTCTATCCGCATAAAAGTCTAAATTCCCTAAATACAGTAGGCTACAAAGAAATATTCAAGTACCTGGACGGCGAATGGACATTACCCTTTGCCATTGAGAAGATAAAGCAGAACTCACGCATCTATTCCCGTAAGCAAATGACCTGGTTCAAACGGGACGAGGAAATCCGCTGGTTCCACCCTGAGCAGGAAAGAGAAATACTGGAATACTGTCATTGCTCCATCAAAGGCGTATAAGCCTTTCGGACAAGTGCTTCCACATCTTGATAAAGCTTCTGCATTTCTTGAGAATCAATGCTTCCTTGCTGTCTCCAACTGTCCAACAATGGGCATGTACGGCGAAACACCTCCGCCTCCACCGGAACAAGCTGTTGCATATAGCCGTTATTCTCCATATTGTACAGTTTTTCCCAATTCAGATAACGATTGGTTCCCATCCCCTGATTGTAACAGAAGACATTATTGGAAAGCCGGAGTGACCAATCACTGAGCGGAGCGGCAGCACACGCCTTGTCCCAACATACCATCGAAGGCAGAAATTTATCCGCATCCTTCACCCAAAGTGGCACGGCAATGCCCGTAGGAGAATATCCCAGCATTGTCCACATCGTAGTAAGTTCCGCCTTCTCACCCGGTTTTACGCCCTGCACCACAATGGAACAAGAAGTGCTGTTACGGGGAATAAAATCCTGGTCGACAAACCAACCGGAACCTTGCGGGCGATTAAACTTCCCGCTCCTCAAATCAATATCGAGCATGCAATTGCGGAACGAACGTGAAAGGTCATTGAAGATACCCTGAGGTGTCACCCCACCCGTTGCAGAAGCCTTCATCAATACCCGGTCTGCCTCCATATAGCGTACATAACCCGCTCCCCGGTTCACCTCACCGGCAAAAGAAAAGTTCGTACGGGCAATGTAACCGTAAGGAGCATCTTTCGGATCATTGGCATCATACATCGTATATTTATAGTAATCCACCTCAAACATGGCGGCACCGCCTTTGGCATCAATCACGCCAAAATTGGCTTCTATCAGGCTGGGCTTGGTGATGGTATCAAGAAAATGGCAGAAGTCCTCCACCGTGGCACAAACCTCCAAAGCACGGTAGATAATCCTCCCGTTGGCGGCACCCCGTTCTTCCCCATCTTTCACTTCCACCAGATTGTAGGATTGGGTGTTCATCAAGGCAAAGCCGGCGGAATTGGTACCGACCCATGCCTCCTTCAAATCAGGGAAATTGTCACTATTCACATCGGCAATGAAGTCATACTTCTCACCTTTCACATAAGCTACATGATTTCGCAGATAGTCCGTATCACGGTTTTTCCATAGCAACGGACGGCCGTCAAGAGTAACCTTTCCGGAAACGACGGCAGATGTACAAGCCAGAACCGGCTCGGCAAAAGTGAGCGCAGCAAGCAGTCCCAATATTAAAAAAAGATGTTTTATCATAACCTTCCCCTTCCTTAGATTTATATTCGCAAAGGTATGATAATCTGTGAAAGAGCAAAAGAAATCCTCTGAAATCCTTATCCCTATTCATCAAGAAAGAATTATTCGCTGACAAGTTTCTGCAACTTATCCTGTATATACCGAAGTTTCGCAGTTCCAGTACCTTGTTCTATATGGCGGATAATACCTTTCTTATCCACCAGTATAGTGACCGGCATACCGCTCACATGAAAGGTCTCGAAGAAAAACAAGTCATCGGCTATCTGGGTAAAGAGAAAAGGACGGCTCTCTACAATTTTCTTTATTTGTGCAGCACTGTCAAAAGTCGTAGCAAGATAGGTTACATCAGGATAGACTTCCATCCATTTGTTCAGCTCCGGCATTTCACGGATACAAGGGCCACAGCCAGTATACCAGAAGTTCAAGACCATAGGACGGCCCACTACATCGGTATTAGTCCACTCCTTCCCTGCGGTATCTTTTACTTTGAATTCTGGAAAGGGTTTACCTATCCATTCCTCTGTCTTCAGAGTCCGTACGACAGAGACTATCGGGAGCTTCTGCCCTATCCCTCCACGATAACTCATCAAAAAGGCTTCCGCACCAGACACCTCTTCAGCAGGAGTAGCGTATTTTCTCACATCTTCAGGCAGCACAAAATCCCTGCACAAACGAAGTTCTGTAACCTCGTGTCCCACGCCGTCCTTATGTATAACGTAGGCTGCTACATTATCCGAATCCACACAAGGTGGCATGCCTTCGAAGAAAAGGCCATCCACTAAATAATATTTCTTACCTGCTGTCTGGGCAGAGCAAAGCCCTGCCCCCACAGCTATCAGAATCAGAAACAAAGAAAGAATTTTACTTGTCATAGTTGTTAGAGACTATTCATTTTTTAGTGTAATCGTAAGCTTGGATTGCGCCTTCACTTTGCTGGTAGCCATGCCTATATACGAAGCAACCAATACAGCATCCTTAGAAGGAACAGAAAGGACAAAATTACCATTGACATCGGTAACGCTTCCCGTAGTGGTACCTTCTATCAGAACAGCCGCACCAATAATAGGCTCGCCCTGCTCATCCACCACTTTGCCTTCCACTTTCATATTACCTTGAACGGAAGTCTTTTCTACAGCTTTAGTTTTTTTAGTAGCAATGTAAATCTCACCTTTTCCACCTGCCTCTTTCTTCACCTCAATGCTCTCAATATTCTCCGCAGGTATTAAATCATCGATAGTTTTAGTACCCAAATCAACCTTTTCTCCATCAATATAAATAGTCTTCGTTAAATCAAGACTACCGTTATGCTGTACTTTAGCGTTCTCTGTCACCTCTTTATCCCGACGGATAACTATACCTGGAGTTCCTTGTTTCAGGGTTATCAAAAGAACACCATTCTTTCCCTTTTCTCCATATAATTCCGTGGCAGATTTATCTTTCAAAACCGTTACACGCTCTATCTTATCAGGATCCAATGCACTCATGACAGATGGTGTCACCTCTTTTCCATCCACAATATACAGTGGTTCTTTCCCATTACCTGCATATCCTTCAACTGTAATACCATTGGCAGAAGAAGTTTTCTCAAGTTTGTCATCATCCAAACTGAACATCACCGGAACCGTATATTTCACCGCCACCGGCTGCCCCTTCTGTCTCCCCGGTTTCCACTTCGGCATATTACTTATCAAACGCAACGCTTCAGCATCCATATCCTTATCTACAGAACGGAGAAGTTTCGGTTCCTTGATACTTCCATCTTTATCCACCACAAATTGGACAGTCACACGCCCTTGCGTACCTTTCTCTTTGGCAGATGCCGGATAGCGCATATTGTCTTTCAGATAACCCATAAGAGCACTCATTCCACCTCCGGGAAATTCCGGCATCTCCTCTACCAGTTCAAAGACCGGAGTTCCCTTCAACTGCTTGCGGACTTCCGTAGGTACATACTTCACATCGGCAGGTTTCGTTGTGTCTCCTACACTTTCCACCACTTTTGTTTCTACAATTGCAGCCAAATCGTTAACTTTGACACTTGAAATCTCCTCAACCTTATCGGAGACTTCTGGACGGGCAAAAGTTGTCACTGCAATGGCAGCTACCGGAAGTACATAAAGATACTTCAAACGTGCCCACGGACTTGATTTTTCTTTTAACATCATAGTGATACGTTTTTTAAGTTTACTGTGATTAAAGCTGTTGGCCATAGAGTAGAGCCTTGTGCCGACAGCTTTTTTTATTAATAATAGTTGATACTGTTTTGCATCCACACCCTCCTTTATCACCGTTTCATCCGCTTCAAACTCATGGATATTCTGCAATTCCTGCTTCAGGAGCCATGATGCCGGATTGAACCACTGAAAGAAAATGCAGACATCAGCCACCAGCAAGTCCCAGGAATGGCGGTTATGAATATGGGCAAGCTCGTGGATAAGGATTTCCCGTCCGTTCTCCTCCAAGTCTTTCCGTGGAATGACAATATATCCCATCCAACTGAACGGAGCGATGTCACAGTTGTGTACAATCAAAGTAACGCGCTCTTTCCTGCCCGGCAAGTAATTGCCGACACTTTCTTTCTTACCCGCTTTCAGCAACATCAGCAACCGCACCAACGAACAAGCATTGCGGAGAGCAAAGAAAATGATTCCTGCCAGATAAACCAACAACGCCACCTGTATCCAGGTGACCGTTGCCGCCTCAGCCGTTATTCCGGTTTCAGTAGCATTCATTGCATCTGCCATCATCAACAACTGTTCCAATGTCAGCATGGTCTGATGCACTTCAGTCTCTTGCCTTACACTTACCTCAACCAAAGGCAGCAGGCACGACAACAACAAAATGCCCAGCAACGCAAACCGGTTGAAACGATGAAATGTATCACGTGCCAGCAGCAAGCGATAAAACAGATAGAATACCGCCAGACAAACGGATGATTTGAGTATATAAACAAAAAACAGACCCATGGAGTTATTTACTATTTAACGATTTACTATTTACAGCTACTTAGTCAGTTCATTCCGTAGCATCTCCACTCCGGGGAATCCGGTTACTTTGTAGGAGACATCTCCTTCACGGTTCACTACGAAATAGGTCGGGATGCCCGGATATTCATACAACTTTGCCAATGCTGTACTTTGCTCATTGCTGATGCGGCAATGGATGCCGTGTATATCCGGTATCCTCAATTTCCATTTCCCTTCAGGAGATGATTCATCCGCAATGTATAAATAGACCACCTCTTTCAACTCTTCCTTCAAAGGTTTCAGACTTTTCATTGCCCGCATACAAGGACCGCACCAGGTGTTCCACATATCGACCAATACCATCTTACCACGATAAGGACGGGTAATAACTTTCAATAAGCTATCTGCCGCTATCTCCTTTCCTACTTCAACAACCGTATATCCGGTCTTGCCCTTAGCAGCTTCCATCCCGGCCTTCAATTCAGCCTCAATCCTCTCGTTTCTCATCAGGAACAATTGCCTGAGGTCGGGAGAAGCAATGCTGTCTACCGTCCGATGCTCTTCCTCAGTCAAAGGCATGTACTTGCTCAGATTACGGGAAGCACGCCTGGCAAGAAGCATGTCCGGCCAAAGGGTGTCCTGCACAAACCTGTCACGAAGTTCTCCGGTAGCAGTCCGCACAAAATCCGTATAAAAGTCATAATACTTCTGCGCGGGAGAATGCAGAATATCTAGTTGCAGTATTTCCTTGAAGTATGAGGTGCTGTCCACCGTCATGTCCGCCCTTTTCACACCCTTCCTGCCCGAAAGCATCGGGGCATAACTAAGGTTGCTCTTGTAATTATAGATAAGGCTGAATAGATTCATATCCAGATTTGACCGGATATAGGTGCGGCAAGCCTGACTCATATCCTTGTTTTTCACAAGTTCCTCCAGCATATCTTCATAATGCCTGAACAGATATTTCTTATATGCCTGCGGAGTCATCCCACAAATATCGGAATAAAAATCATCAGCTTCCGATAAGCTTTTCATTTCACCGAACCGCAACAACTCGGTGTTCAGTCCGGCATAGTCTCCTTCAAACCAGACGCGGTTCTCCACTTCCCCATCGCTTTTCCTGCTTAAAAGACGGCTCTGCGAATAGAATATTTCGGGCAGATTGATTGTAATATCCAGTTCTCCACCCGGCACAAGGAACAATTCTATCTTCGAACGGGATATCCACAACGCAGCACCGCTTGGCAACAGCACCTCCGTCTCATAGCGGAACGTGCCATCCTCCGCAATCTCCAAGTCCTTGCCGGTGAAATACATAAAGAACCAAGGCGAGCCATAGTAGCGTAACGTCACTCCATATTCCGGCTTATACCCTAATATCCGTCCTTTTATGACAGCCTTTCCTGCATTCAGTTCCGGTGCGGGCAAGGGTAAAACTTCATCCGGCTTCTTGTCCAGTAGCCTTTCGGGAATATCCACCTGAGGCTTCTGCCCGTTGAGCTGTATGCCGTAGATTATCCATCCCTCATCACTGCCAGGCATCTCCAGAAAGTCAAAACTCTCGGTGTCCATCGGAAGCGGCCTAAACTTCAAAGTAGCGGTCATTTCACCGGAAGCAGGAATACTTGTCCATTCCCCTCTGGAAAAACCGGTATCCCCCCAATATTCATAATGCTTTCCGGATGCCTGCAATACGGCTGCCGAATCTATCCTGACCTTATCACCCTGCATACCGTATATCTTCACATCCAGCCAAGTCGTGTCTTCTCCAAGTATCACTCGCTCCACTTCGATGCTACGCGTATTACAAGCCATGAAATAGGGAGTCTTTACAATTTTCTTTGCTTGCAATCCGCAGCAAATACTCACCAGCAACCAACAAACCAATCCGATGTTTTTCATAAGCAAGAGTTATTAGATTTTCAATTACCTCAATCCTTTCCCTTTTCCACCTCTTGTATCAACAGTTTCAGTTCTTCCAAAGATATATCTTCTTCCCTCACCAAAGACGACACTGCACTGAGATAGGAATTATTGAAATATTTACTGATAACATTCTTCAGTGTCCGCTTGCGAAAATCCTCCTCGCTGACCACCGCATAATACTGATAGGTGTTACCATATGCATGATGGCTTAGGAATCCCTTATCCTCCAATCCCCTCACAATGGTGGACAAAGTATTGAAATGGGGTTTCGGCTCTTCATAGAATGCCAGCATTTCCTTCACAAACAAGGGTCCTTTTCCCCAGAAAAAGCCCATGATTTCTTCTTCTTTTGCAGTCAATCCTTTCATAACATTCTTTGTTTTCCGCAAATAACTAAATTATTTAGTTCAAAAACTAATTTCTCTCGTTAAATAAAACTAAAGCTTTTAGTTTATCCAGCAAACACCACTCTCCAACCATCTCCCGACAAGCAAAATACCTACTAATAGTGATTGCAGTTCTCGGATAAAAGCCGTTACTTTGCGCACGAATTAAAGAATTAAAAACAATAACACACAATGAATGAGCAACATAAGTACCGCTCCACGGACAAAATGAGCGACCTCATCTGTGACAATTACTCCTTATTAATGGTGATGAGCCGCTTCGGACTGTCATTAGGATTCGGAGACAAGAACGTGAAGGACGTCTGCGAAGCGCAAGGCGTAGATTGCCCCACATTCCTCGCCGTAGCCAACTTTATCAGCGAAGAACAATACTCTTACAGCGGCAATGAAAGTGACTTTTCCATTCCCGCCCTTATGGATTATCTGAAGCGTGCCCACACGTATTTCCTCGACTTCAACCTGCCGGCCATCCGCCGCAAACTCATCGAAGCCATCGATTGTTCCAGTACAAACGATGTAGCCTACCTCATCCTGAAGTTCTTCGATGAATATGCCAAGGAGGTACGCCGCCACATGGAATATGAAAACCAGGCCGTATTCACCTACGTAGAGCACTTGCTCCAGGGCAGACTATCGGACGAATACAACATCGCCACTTTTGCCAGCAAACATAATCAGATAGACACCAAACTGAAAGAACTGAAGAACATCATCATCAAATACTACCCGGAAAAGGAGAACAACAATCTCCTGAATGCGGTCTTGTTCGATATATTCAACTGCGAACAAGACCTTGCCACCCACTGCCAGGTAGAAGATTATATGTTTGTTCCCGCCGTAGCGCAAATAGAAAGGAAACTGAAAAATGAACAATAATACTTCTTTGAAGATTGTCATTGCAGAAACTTCGGTCATCATCCGAAGTGGTCTGACGGCTGTTTTGAAGCGTATTCCCAACTTGAATGCACACCCTATTGAAGTTTCTTCTCCGGAATCGCTGCAAAACTACATTCACATGCATCCGGCAGACATTATCATCATCAACCCCACTTTCGGTGGCTGGTTCGACCTGCCCGCCTTCAAGGCAGAACACGGAAAATCCGGCATCAAGTACATTGCTATGGTATGCTCCGTCATCGACAACAACATATTGAAGGAATATGACGAGAACTTCGCCATGTGCGATGACATAGATGTCATCACCTCCAAAATCAACCACTTGCTGCACACCGAGGAGGAAGAGGAAAAAGACAGCGAACAAGAAACCCTGAGCCAGCGCGAAAAAGAAATCATCACCTGCGTTGTGAAGGGCATGACCAACAAAGCCATCGCCGACAAACTCTACCTCTCCATTCATACTGTCATTACCCATCGCCGTAACATTGCACGCAAACTGCAGATACATTCTCCGGCAGGGCTTACCATCTACGCTATTGTGAACAAGCTAGTGGAATTGGGAGACATCAAGGACTCTCTATAAGGTTCTTCCGGCAACTGTTTCCCTACCCACTACGGCCTATAGGGAAAAAACGGATGAATCCCTTGCAAAAGTATTCTCCCCCATACGGGAAAAGGCCTCTGGCTATTGATTAAGGTTTATCTTGTGACTGGCGATATACATCTTTAGCGTAAAGATGTATATCTTCAGCATAGAGATGTGCATCTTCAGGCTGAAGACAAAGCTCATCCCCTATGTCAGCCCTCCCCATGCTATGACTCAAGCAGTCTGACAAGTAGCCTTAACCAACCTTGCCCACAGTATCCGCCACGCCATACACAAATCCCCACTTCACGATATCACATCGGAAAGTGGGGATCCTTTTATCTTCATAAAAGTGGTTACGTAATTATGACTAACTAATTCATTCAAATCTGATGTTGCAAAGATAAGGCATCGGCAGACAGTACGCAATCGCTCAAATTAGGTATAATGAAAAAAGCCAGTCATTATAAATAGGTAGAACCACCCGCAAATCAAGCATTGGCATAGCTATGCATTCCTCCAAGGATGTAGTTCACCCCAAAATAGGTCATCAGGACTGTCAGAAAAGCGACAATCATATAGATGTGGAAGAATAACGGCCTGCGGAAAATGCGCAGGCTGCGCGCATGGAACGCCGCTCCATAAACCATAAAGGTAATCAGCGCCCATACTTCCTTCGGGTCCCAAGCCCAATATCGCCCCCAAGAAGCATTGGCCCAAACCGCACCCAGAAAAATACCGGCTCCCAAAAAGAAAACGGCAGGATAAAGCAGCAATCGGCCGAGCAGCATCAACATCCGGGCTGAACGGCGAAGACACAATGCCAGTATGCCGTTCAGCATCATAAAGGCAAACAAAGCATAAGACATCATTATCAACGACACATGCGTACTGAGCCATGGAGAAACAAGCACGGGCATCAAGGGAGTGATTTGGGGATTCATCTGTCCCAAATAAGACACTAGCAAGGCAAAACCGGACAGCAAAAAGCCGAAAGGCACCATAAACGGGAAGCGCCGCCGAAACAGACAAGCCAGGAACAGCGCACACAATGCCATGAACTGCATCGTTTCGTATCCGTTGCCCAACGGTATTCGCCCACCGATGTACCACCTCAGGCCATACCCGAAGAGCTGAAAGAGAAACGCCGCATAAAGAGAAAACGGGAAAAAAGTATCTGCCAAACGCGAAGAGAAAGAGAGCGCTACAATCCTACCGGAAGAGTCTGACAATGCCGACGAACGACGCAGGCCGCGATACAGCAGACGGAAGAAAGCCAGCATCCCCACCGTAAGGTTGAACATGAACAGTAATTTGCTGAAAGGAATACGGTTATACAGCAATTCGGCTTGTATTTTAGTATCGGAAACAGGCTCCACACTCCCGTCTTCCGGCAAAGGACGAATCAATGTACCATTTTGGAGCATCAAAATCAGTCCCACCTTTTCATCCGCCTCTACAATGGCCTTTTCCAGAGAAGTCATTTTCTGATGATGGTCTTGCTTCCCCTTCCAGAACTTCTGCAAGCGATACTTCTCACCGTCGAACAAATCAGCCAGACATGCATAGGGTGTCTCCAAATGAAGCAGGCGACGGAGTGCCTCGTTTTTGATATAAATCATCGGCTCATTCTGCCAAACTTCCGGACGCAGAAGCCATCCACCAATCACCTGCTCCGGCGTCATGCCTCCATAAGACGGTTTTCCCGTCAGTTTCAGTACAAAATCGCGCGCAAGGGTATTGAAAGGAACCACACGGTCATTATAAATCACCTGCTTACGGGCGAGACTATCCGCCTGCTTGCGTGCCAGTGCCGGAAGGCTTCTCTTCTGCGCATGTACCCCACTTCCCAGACACAGCAACAATAGAACAAACATTCCTCCCTTCTTCAACAACGGATGCCTCAGCAGCCTGCGGAACTCTCCACCCCGGCTGACCAGCATCCAGAGCATGGAGACACCTAACAAGAGGTATCCACTATAGGTAACCCCTATCCCCCACGGGTCATAATTCACTGTCAGCCAGCTCCCCTGCATATCCTCATCAAAGGAAGACTGATAAAAGCGGAACCCCTGCCGTGAAAGAATACGGTTCATGGAGACGGGCGTCTCACCGTGAATATAGCTGATATAATCTGCAGGAGCATCCGTACCCGGATAGTACTCAATCCGGAAACTGTCCAGACGTAAGGTGAACGGTAACTCTACAACCTGCCTGCCGTCTTGTTCCAAAAAGCAGTTCACCTCACTGCCGACAGTAAGATGCACATATCCTTTTCGGCCACAAAGAAACGTAGTCATGGCTCCCGCCAAAATCACGAGGAAGGAGCCATGCAACAACAACGTCGGGAGACGCCGCCACAACCGCTGTCTTACAAGCACAACAACAGTCATCGCAGCAAGGGCTCCCCACAAACAACAGAACCAAATCGTATGATAAACATGCTTTTCTACAAAATCCGTACTGTATGTCTGCTCTACAAACGTAGTTGCAGCAAGTAAGAGCAGCAAACAACCATAAACAGCTATGAGAAACTTTTTCAATTAAGAGCTATCAATTAAAAGTAAAAAAATCAATATGGAGCAAACTCCTTGTTTTCTAAAGACTTGACTCCCATACATTCCATCTCTATCAGCCAACCCGGACGACATACGGGAGCATATACAAACACTCTCGGAGTATCCGGAAAACGCTCGTCATACATTCCTTTGACCACGGTATAGTCTGCAACATCCCGCAGATAAACAATCATCTGTCCTAAATCATCAAACGTACAGCCAGCCTCTTTCAACAAAGCCTCCACATTCTCCCACATACGTTCCGTCTGCTTGCGAATGTCTCCGGGACATACCACCTCACCTTTATTATTGATGCTCGCAGTACCCGAAATAAACACCTGGCGACGGTCGCCATAATCCACATACGTACCTCGCTCGAAACTCACACCGTATTCGTATGTGGGATTCAGATGTGTCGGTGCGTAAAGGTAGTGAATTTGTTCAGATTTCAAACCATCTACAGCATAAGTATCCATCTGAACCGTCACTTTTGGGTCGGCATGACGGCCACCGATACCGGTACTGGAAATATAATGAGTCTTCTCCGTCAAGTCCTGGGTAACAAACACCTCATTACGCGCCTTCACCACTCCGGCATAATTCACATCCACGTTCTGTACAAAGAACCAGGTACGTATGCAATTATCAGCCAGCTTACAGCCCTGTTCCATCAGCTGCATCACATAGTCATTCAACAGCAGACGGGTCTGGTATTCCGAATTGGCAGCACGATTGAAAGAGCCGCCTCCCCAAAGGTGACGGTAGGCGCCATGTCTCACTTCGAACAATCCGTTATGAAGCACCTGTGTTTCCACACCTTTCTGCAGATAGACCCACAGTGCAATCTTTGTACCGTTCAACGGCGGCTGCTCTACCACGGAGAGTGCACAATCCGAACATTCTGCCGAAAGCGCCAGTAGCATATCTGCTTGATTGGCGGCGTCACTTAGAAAGTAGCGTTTAAAGATGGCAACAGCACCTTGTAGTTCACTTTCACGCAGTTGGCAGTAAGTGTCGACCACCGCATTCAGCTGTTCTTCATAAGTCGCTTCCGGTCTGGTGGCATGAATCATTACATGATATTCCGAAACACCCGCTTCTACCTCATATTTAAAGATTTCGGTTAAGGTATTCTCCAATTGATTAGTTTGTTGTTGTTTATTTTTCATATTAAATATCAATTAGTCGTTGTTGTTCAAAAAAGTACCGGTATTACCAGTAAGGCCCATCATTATTACGGCTGTGCACCATCGTCAATCCAGTTGCCAATCAAAGACTGCATATCAGATGAGGTTATCATCTGAGAATGGTCTATACGCCAATCCGAGCTGATGTCCGTACCCAATATGAGATGCAAGACACTTTCTGACGCATTACCGGGCATAACCCTCATTTTACCGTCCACCGTCGTTGAAGCCCGGTTGACCAGATCAGCATGGCTATGTCCTTCCAGCAGATTCAAGCCACCACCCGGAGTGGTGCTAAGACCATGGCAAGCCGTACAAGTGGCATTGAATATTTTTTGTTGAATGGCATTGTACATACTTGCATCAACTGTTCCTGCATCCATAAGTATAGTATCAGCGATTTCAGTACATTCCATTGCCACCAAACTGACAATGCGCTTCCTCAACTTATTGATTACACATAGCTCGACAGTTGTCACCTCATCCGTTATGCCGGACATTGTCAACTGGATTTCATCATTATCCGATTCGGATGCCGGAACAACCTTTGAAACAATGGCATAATCGCTTTCATCATCAAATCCTGCCACTACCACACTATAGTCGCCCGACCACTTATCCACACCACTAATCCGGCCTGTCATCTTCACTGTGCGTCCTTCACCCGTGGCCACAACGGCATTCTCATAAATTCTCCCCTCATCGCATGCATGCAGACCTATAAGAAGCACGGGCAGAAAAAAGAAAAGAATGTATTTTTTCATAGACGAATCCTTTCCTGACTTCATTTAGAATGTATATTGAAGCATCACCGTGGCAGAGTGAGTGGCCAGACCTAAATTATCATTATCACGGTCGAGCTGCGTGTCGTGTCCCCAACGGGCTACATACTGATACATTGCCTGCAATTTCAAGTTGCATCCTCTGAAAAAGTAGTTCATACCTACAGCAGGCATATTCAGGAAACCGTCGTCATCCGTACCGTTACGATTGAAGATATCGTAGCGTGCGGCAAGCTGTAGGCGGGGAGCGACAAAGTAACCACCTTGCACATAACCGCCTAAAAAGCTATACGATTCATTTATCTTTTGCCGTTTGGTGAAACCTACATTCATATAATAAGCTTCAGCCGCCAGATAGAGCTTGTTCTTCAACATAGCAAATTCCAACCCCACACGGGTATCATTGGTACTCTCATTTTCACTCTCCACATTGATAGAACCCGAAAGACCGAATAATATCTTATCCTCGTTCAAACGGTTAGGATTACCTTGTGTGGAAGGCATCACCCCCTTGGGCATATAAGTCAGACGTCCGGCATACAGCAATGAAGGGATATGCCAGTCATCACTCATCGTCTTTGAAGCTGTATTCACGGAAGCTCCGGTTCCATTGAACAAGCCGACTTCATAACCGAACTTATCTGCCACCAGACCGTGAACTTCAACACCCAGGTCAAATCCCGTACCGATATTAGGCGTCACGGCATTCAACGAATAAGGCAAAATTACAGAAGACGTCAGAGAAACCGGCAACTGGGGAAGCAGTGTTTCGCCAAGAGTTGTCAGATAGGCATGCGAGAATGGAGTCTTGAACTTTCCGACACGAATCGCAAATTGTTTTTTCAGCTGTACATCGAACCACGCCTGCTGTAACAGCGCTCCTCCACTTGCAGCAGCATTGATGGACAGATTGAAAGCCACTTTTCCAAAAGCCTTGCCAGTAAAGCCAAGTACGGCATAAGGAATGGAAAAACCCGAATTGGCAATATTATCTTGGTTATAAGCCTTATCCAAGCCTTCATCATCATACCAATTGAAATTAGCACTCGTTTGTACCAACAGATAAGGCTTGAAAACAAAGTCACCTTTCTTTGTTTCAATGGTAAAACCTTCTCTTCCGGCCAATGACACTACACCATTCTCCGTATCTTCCTCATGTTGCGCCATAGCGGTCAAAGGCAAAACAGCCAGCATGGCGACATATAAAAATTTCTTCATAATTACTTTTTATATAAAGCTTATTAGTTCTAAAGTGAATTTAAAAATGCAATCAGGGCATCACGGTCATCCTTGCTCATGTTCTTAAAGAGATTTTTCGATGCTTCTCCCTCTCCCCCATGCCACATTATGGCTTCAACAAGATTGCGGGCACGGCCATCGTGCAAGAAGTAGGTATGTCCGTTTACCTTTTCCTGAAGCCCGATACCCCAAAGCGGAGTAGTGCGCCATTCATTGCCACGCGCCAACCCACTTACATAGTTATCATTCAGACCGACTCCCATAATTTCGGAGCCCATATCATGCAGCAAAAAATCCGAATAGGGGTGAATTGTCTGACTTCCCAACCATGGCAAACGGGTACCGTTCAACAGCACGGAGCCCCGAGGCTTGGTATGCAACGTGGTGACATGGCAAAGATGGCACTTGGCTTTATAGAAATTCTGTTCTCCCCTTATCACCTGCGGGTCATTCACATTACGCCGTGCAGGAACACCAAGACTCTGCATATACAAGTCAACATCTTCCATATCTTCTGTAGAAACATCCAACTGGGCATAAGAAAGCCCCATCATGCTGCCTTGATTCACCTGGGCCTGCCCCTCGCATATCTCTTCCGGATAGCGGCTATTGGTAACACCCATATCACTTGAAAAACCAAGTTCAACAGTCAAATCCGCATGTTGAGCCTTATTTCCCGACAGCCCCAAGCTTCTCACACCACGTTCGGTAATGTAATTGCAACGGCCACTTATACCATACTCCGGATAATTACTTTTTGCAGCAAGCGCTTCAATCTCCGTAGGTTCCAAAGCCATCATTTGCCCCATACCGACATGTCTCAACGGGATACGCACCGTACAGAACATATCTTCAGGCTTTATACTGTCAGCATACCATTCGGATATGGAATAAGCCGGTCTGCAAAGTTCATACTTCTCTCCGTCGGGAAAGGTAAAAGTCTCATAAGTATACTCCACAGAAAGCTTTCCCTCCGGTTTCACTCCATAAATGGCCTGGTCATGGAGAACACGGCCATAATCCTGAAAAAACGCACCATTCTTGCGGCTTATATAAACCAGCATCGAGGAAAACCCGTAACTACCCGATCCGCCTTCACTCCACAGCGTCGGTTTGGTACGGCCGGCATTACGATGACAACTGCCACAAGAATACCCCGCATAGACTGGGCCAAGCCCCCCTCCCATGCCATTGCTACTCGTACGCACATCATCGTAAAGCCCGTCACCATCATTAAAGCGACTGTTGTAAACACCCGACACCCAATCTGCCGGTGAATCATAGGCCTTGGATGAATTCATGAAGATTGTGGACGTTCCGGCAGACAGAGCGTATCCTTCAGGAATCTCTATATCCAACACGTCAATCCCATCATCATCACAAGCAGTCAAACCTGCCGACAAACAAAGGAGAAGACATGAATATCTCATTAAATGATTCATCATCTTTATCTACTTTTTAATAATGGCATATCCAAACATGCCAAAGAAGTAAAGGCAGGATTCTCCAAATCCCCCCCTTTACTTCTTGAGTATTGTTTATAAATAATTCTTATTTAACTGTACGAGGCTTGCCATCCTTGAAAAGCAGGAATTCTAAAGTATGGAATCCGCGTACATTTTGGGCAGATTCAACTTTTGCATCATCATCACCCTCGCTCCATTCCAAATCGCCCCATTTCTGGGAATTCAGAATCTGGACAATGGCGTTCTGGTCCAAAGGCCAACTATCCATATTCGGGTCAAGCCCCAGCTCATCCACCGGCCCAAATAGGAACGCCTCACTTTCCTCCCAAGGTTCACGGGCTGTTATCCAAGCATTGCATGCCGTCTCAAAAGCACTGTTAGAGGGATTGTTGGCAAGAGCCACCACAGCGTCATACAGCGTACTATTCTTCTCCTTCAAATCCTTATAGGTAGGCAAAACCACAACATTGACATAATTTTCAACAATCGGGTCAAGTGCTTCATTGCTGTTAATGGTGCTATTGTCCCTGATATAAGGTTTCAACTCCTTATCCAATACACTTTCCAGTTCTTCACAAGCCTTGATAGCCGCTACCGTTTCCTGACTGTTGATATTATTACGGAAAGGTTGGGGAATAGCCTGAATAGCCGATGCTGCCGTAGTGATAGCTGCCGACACTTTCGTATCCAACTCCGCATTGGCTCCAGCCACCAATTTTGAAATTGACTTGTCGCTCACCTTACCGTCCAAAGAGCCGTAATAGGCATTGCGGATTGAGTAAATATTATTGGTATAATCATCACGGGAATGCCAGCTATACCATGACTCAACAGCATAGAGGGCCTCTGTAACATTGTTTGCCATATATTTATTATATGGATCACCAATCTTCGTCTCACCTACCTCATTGGAGATTTCAACACAACCGTCGATAACCTGCTCTATACAGTTCCAGGCACTTGAAAAGTTATAGGCACCATTATGAGCTTTGAAGGAAGTTGCAAAACTTGCCCCACCCTTATAACTCGTATTCCAAGAATCATAAAGATTGGTGGCATCTGTCTTCAACAAAGCCGCCACATTTCTCATGTAGTTGTGCCAACTTGCTGCATTCCCCGAATTATACTCAATGTCAGCAGGATTAACTGTACTGTTGTCATCATCATCGCTACAAGCAGTAGCCGTAAATGCCAGCCCTAATACCAAAGCTGTCGCATAAAAGAAATTTTTCTTCATTTGTATAAAATTAATTGATTACTATTCATCTACTTCTTGACAAACCAACCGATATAGGCAATACCGATCGAAAACTCATTTTCACTATTATACTTACCAGTTCCAAAAACCTTGTTTGTTCCGATTTGGCGGGTGGTGTAATCAGCCTTTACCACCAGATTAGGCAAGGCATACCAATTCAATCCAGCAGTCCACATGCTTACTTGACAACGTTTCTCCATTATCTGGCTGGCCTCTCCCTTTTCTTGCGGATTATAATATTCATAACGTGCAAAGGAGTAGATAACCGGAACTTTCCTGTTTCCTTTGAAGAAAGCGCTGATATTCAAACCGGCCTCGGCTGCATAACTGACTACATTCTTTGCAATGGGGGTTATACGGCTGTAAGGAGATTTATTCGACAATTTGGTATTTGCCTCACTAAGCTTCGCTGAATTACCCAAATTTCCGTATACCATATTGGCACGGGCAACCACATATTTATTACGGTATTGGGCATCTGCCGTATAGATTCTTACCGGAATCTTACCGGTAGACGAATAAGTATCCGCTTTGTCAGAATTGGAACCGGCATCAGCGCAGTAATAGAACGAAGCACCTATACGCAACCCCGGAACCCCCTTATAGTCCAAACGAGCCACATAGCCCGGTGAAGTAAAATTGTCTTCTTCAAAGATGCCTTGTTTGCCACTTGCTATCCAGGTGTTACGGTCAAAACCATTGGCATTCAGACCGGCCACTATCATGGCCTGATAATCAAAGCTGGCATATCCTTTTCCAAAAGAACCAAAAAACTCGAGTCCGTTTTCATGCCACGTAGAAGGAAGGATGGTTGTCTCTCCTTCTGGCCGATAAGTTCCAAAGAAATTGATTGGTTCATGATGGGCGTTGGTCAATCCTACCGGGACAATGATGTGACCGGCACGTATGTTGAATTGTGGAACAATTAAACGGGTAATGTGGAATTGCTCGATAGCCACTTCGCCACCCTTTTCCACCTCCGTTTCATACTCACCGTTTTCCGTATTCTCAAGTTCATAAGCAGTACCCGTACCACCGGATTCAAACTCGATTTCAGCACCGAGTATCCATTTGGAATTGAACTTGTAATCCAGAGCCAACACGAAACGGGGTATAGAAATTGTATTCCTATGTTTGTCTGGATTGCCTTCAGGCGCACCATAGAAACGGTTAATACCATAATCCTTAAAACTTGCAACCATTTCTCCGTATCCACCGAAACGGAATTTCTTGTAGTTGTCGCCATCATTCGCTACTTTTTCCTTTTTCTCTTTGTCTGTTGAAATTTCCGTACTCTCTGCTGCAGAAGTAACTTTTTCAGGTTCAGCAGCCTGCAAAGCATTGGCAGAAAGCAGAAAACATAAAACGAATAAGCCTGTTAATTTTCTCATCTTTTATCTTAAATTTTATTGGGGCAAAGGTAGAGGTAGTTAAAAAGGAGAACAATACCTAAAAATTACGAAAAGAAGAGAAAGAGTAACCATTAGTAGGTAATGGCAGATTTATAACAACAAATAAAGATGAGAAAGGAGGGTAAGTGGTAAAAAGGACTATTAAACAGACTGTAAGGCTACTTATATTTAAACGCCAGTATATAGTACCCTATAAATGCCACCCCCAACAAAACAAACGAGACAAGGAGCAGGAGTTTGCCGAATGCATAATACAAGCCCCAAACACTGCCCAAAAGCACTAACAACAGAATGATGTTCATCACCCGGGTAAGGCGTATGGCAAACAAATATTGAACAGCCGCATTGCGCTCGGTGACCCGAATAGGGAAATTGATGAAACGGACGGGAAGATACGCCAATCCCCCCATCAAAAGGAAACAGAAAATGGAACAGCCACCCATCACCCAGACGGCGGGCAGCAGGGCACCTTCTCTTTGGGTATACAGCCAGTAAATGTAATCCACGTAACGAGCACGATAAGCAGGGCCGTACCTTCCAGAATACGGTCAATCACAGTGGGTTAAAAACGGACATTAGGGCAATTCTTGCCGGAATAAGGACCAAGATTAATCATACTATCTGCGATTTAGAATCTGTTATTACGAATCCTCCTCTGCTTTCTCTTCAGACGGAGGAGGATTCTTGGACTTCTTCATCCGCCCACTCTTCCGCAATGCTTCAGCGATAATCCACTGAAGCTGTCCATTGGTACTACGGAACTCGTCGGCTGCCCATTTTTCAATGGCATCCATCGTTGCAGCATCCACACGGAGGACAAAGCTTTTGGTTGAAGTTTCTTTTTTAGCCACTATTTATTTACTATTTAACAATTTACGATTTACGATTGAAGTTACTTTGATATAACCAAGTACCAATCAAAGAGTATTCTGCTTGCCCCGCACGAAGGAGGCAATGTCATCCATAACATATGCTGGGACGGGCGAAGCATGGCTATACTCAAACGGAGTCGCCTTGCCGCTGCCTTCCTGCAACAAGTGATTCAATTTCGGATAAGATTTGAAATATGCATTCTTGCAGCGCAACAAACCGGAACGCCATAAACCGAAGTCTTCCATAGTCACCTGATAATCTCTCTCCCCTTGAAGAACAAATATAGGCAGCTTTAGTTTAGCGGCAACTTCCACCGGTTTGTAAGCATTGGCAAACAGCCAATATGAGCGGGGCTGCCCCAATGGCAAGGAAATCGTTTCATCAAACTCTTCCGTACCAAGCTTTTTGACATTAGCCAACTGTTGTTTCAGTTCATCAAGTTGAGCCTTTACATTGACTGAAGAATCCGTCAAAGAAGAGGTATAATAAAACTGTTCCTCAAGAGCATCTTCAAGCGGTCTTGCCAGCCCGGCAAGGATAATGATACCTGCCAAACCTTTCGAACGCCCGGCAATACGGGGAGCCAATGTACCTCCCAGGCTGTGCCCCAACACATACACACTGTCAGGAGCCAGCTCGGGCAAAGCCCTTACCTGCTCCACTATGGCAACGGCATCGTCCACGGCCTCAGTATCATAATCGAGTTCGCGACCGGCAGGAACGCAAGCCGCACCATATACCTTTGTCCGTTTTTCATAGCGGACGACAGCAATGCCGCGTTCCGCCAATCCCCAAGCAAGGTCACGGAAAGGCTTGTTGGGACCTATCGTCTCGTCACAGTCGTGAGGACCGGAACCATGTACCAAAATAACACAAGGAACCCTGCATGCATCCGGGCCGACTGCCCGCTTGGGCAAAGTCAACGTTCCGGGAAGCTTGTAACCGTCGGCTCCCAGCGTAATATCCCTTTCATCCATTTTTGTCTCATCATAGGCTACCGGTTGAGCAGTGCTAACAGCAGGAGCAGGGACCAGCCTGATTGTATTCAGTGCCCCGTCAGCATCAAAAGCCACTAGAAAGCGGAGATTATAACGTTCAAATTCCACATCGGAATAATAGATAGTAATTCCCTGGACAGAATCGGTCTTCCATTCTCCTTTTGATATGGATTTACCAAACATTTTCTCTGCTTGCCGGAAAGAATCATTAAAGAATGCCGGAGCTAGTTTCTCCTGCAACTCCCGGTTCAATGCCGCATGGATACTGTCACCTTGCCCTGCCACAAACAATTCATAAATGTGCTGCGCGCGCGCAGTATTCGCATCTTGTGCAAAGCCCCCATATACATTGCCCAGCAAGAGCAGTATAAGAGCCCATCGTCCTATAACCCCCATCTCTTTCATCCGTATCCTTTATCAATGGTTCAACGTTCCCGTATTGACTACCGGTTGAGCAGCCTCATCCGCACAAAGCACTACCAACAGATTGCTGACCATTGCCGCTTTCTTGTCTTCGTCCAGTTCAACAATTTCTTCTTCAGAAAGTTTATGGAGCGCCATTTTTACCATAGAGACTGCCCCTTCCACAATCTTCTCGCGTGCCGTAATAATGGCAGATGCTTGCTGGCGACGCAGCATCACAGCGGCAATTTCGGGCGCATACGCCAGATAGTTGATGCGGGCTTCCACCACTTCCATACCCGCCATGGCCAGGCGTTCATTCAGTTTCTGCTCCAGCTGTTCATTGATTTCCTCACCGCCCGAACGAAGTGTCAACTCTTCCGTATCAGCCTCATTATCATCATAGGCATACTGACCGGCAACCTGACGAAGAGCGGCATCACTCTGTATCATGACGAAGTTCTCGAACGCATTCATACGGTTGGCCACCGCATTGCCAAGGCTCACCTGGTTGGCATTACCCGCTGTCGGAGCGGATGCAGCCATTGTTTGTGAATCAATCTCAAACATGGCTTTATAGGTGTCCTTCAGCTTCCACACCAATACCAGCCCTATGAGAATAGGATTACCAATCTTATCGTTCACCTTTATCGGCTCCACATCCAGGTTGCGTGCACGAAGCGAAAGCTTCTTCTTATTAAGGAATGGGTTTACCCAGAAAAAACCGGTCTCTTTGAATGTTCCCTTGTATTTGCCAAAGAACACCATAGCACGCGCCTCGTTCGGCTCCAGCTCCATATAGCCGGCAAACATAATGAACCATACCAGGCACAGACACACCGAAAGGATCAAGGTAGGCACAGAAATGAGAAATCCAAAGATTATCACCGCCGTAAGCACTACCAAATGAAGGAACAAGGCCAGAAAGCCATTCATCTTGAAACCACTGAAACCACACTCTTTTGTTTCCATATTCTATAAATTTAATTGATATCATAATGATATCACAAATATATCAATTAAATTTAGAGAAGTACAAAGAAACAAGGAAGTTAACATATCGTATTAAGGATTATTAAGAACATGTATTCCCAGTATATAAAAATTCCGCTTGAGGGTCATAACTCACCCTCAAGCGGAAAACTTTTTTTTGACTCTGTCAGTGATGTATCAAGGCTGAATGACAAAAGACCGGCGCAGCAAATCAGCAGTTTGCGAGCTACCGCCCACCATCAGTTCATAACTGCCTTCGGAAACGCACATGGTATTGCTTTGCGAATTCCACCACACTAACTCTTTATCACCCAAATCAAACTCTACATCGACCGTCTTTCCTGCCGGGATATGTACCCGCTTGAAAGCACGCAATGCCTTGCTCGGTCCTTCGAAATCATCGTTTTTCTTCAAATAGACCTGCACAACCTCTTCACCGTCACATTTGCCGGTATTGGTTACGGGAACACTCAATCTCAATTTCTCACCGGACTTTATATTATCCGAACCAAGCACCACAGCGCCATAGCTGAAAGAGGTATAGCTCAATCCATGACCGAAGGGGAAAAGCGGTTCCTGGGTCATATAACGGTAAGTCCGCCCCGTCATGTTATAATCCTCAAAATCCGGAAGCTGTGACACATTACGGTAGAAGGTCACCGGCAAGCGTCCTGCCGGATTGTAATCACCGAACAATACTTCGGCTACAGCCGTACCACCTGCCTGACCGGGATACCAAGCCTGCAGGATAGCTCCACACCTCTCGGTTTCCGGCTCCAGGCCGATGGGAGAACCCGAACAGTTCACCAACACCACCTTTTTGCCGGCACGGTGCAAGGCGGCAATCAGTTCCCGTTGGACAGCAGGCAACTCGATATCCGTACGGTCGCCTCCTCTGAATCCGGGAAGCTCAACGCCCATCTCCTCGCCTTCGAGGTTCGGAGAGACTCCTCCCACAAAGACCACGACATCAGCATCCTTTACACGCTCCACAGATTTCTTCACATCCACTTCATTCTTAAATCCAAGGTCAAAGTCCAGCTGTGCATCGCTACGGAAATATTCAAAATCCAATTCAACGTCATACGTTTTTCCTGCTTGTACCTGCAAAGTATAAGCACTCTTCTGCCCACCATGCTGATTAGAGAATCCTCTCACTTCCTCTCCATTTATCCGCAATCTCCCTGAGCCATAAGCATAGATGTCAAAAACGACCTCTCCCGACTGGTCGGGAGTGAATACGCTGTTGTAGGTAGCCGAGAAGTCGGTAAGGTTCACACCCGGAGCAAAAACCGTGGCACCGGATGTACAGAAATGGAAAGGAGTGGTCACTTGGGCAGTAGTGACTGGCTCACCGTCACGAGTCACGTTATTCCAGTAACGTGCAGTAAATCCGGGTTTCCCGTCGGCAGTCTTGCAACGGTTGAAGACGCTCTGTATCTGAGCTCTCTCCACCCATCCGCAGCCTTGTTCATAAATAAGCCGGTCATCACTCCCCAAAGCTTTTCTAATTCCGTCCAGAATGGTAACTGTGTGCGGAGGCATACCGTTATAATTTCCCCATTGCATCACAGAATCATTGGCATTCGGACCCATCACGGCTATAGTCAGACCTCCACGCTTCAACGGCAAGGAATTATCCTTGTTCATAAGCAGTGTCATTGACTTGCGCGCCATGTCGAGCGCCAGAGAGTCGTGTCCAGCAGAAGCCACCACAGAAAAAGGAATGCCGGTCCAGGACACCTTCTCCGGCTCGTCCATTTCCCCCAAGGCAAAGCGGGCCGTCAAAAGGCGTTTGACTGCTACATCCACTGCTTTTTCATCAATCTTTCCCTGCTTCACCGCTTCTACCAGGACCTCGTAACTCGAACCGCACTCCAAGTCAGTTCCACTCAGCACCGCAGCCGCCGAAGCGGACTCCGCATCAGGATGCGTCTTATGACCATTATCTCTGTAAAAATCAGCAATAGCTCCACAGTCCGAAAGGACAATACCGTCAAATCCCCACTCATCGCGCAGAATCTGCATCAGCAAGCGGTCGCTACCGCAACAAGGATCACCCTCAAAGCGGTTGTAGGCACACATCACCTCCTTCACTTTTCCTTCTTTCACCAAAGCTTCGAAAGGAGGAAGATAAGTTTCATACAAATCACGGGGCTTGATATTTTCCGCATTAAACTCATGGCGGTTCCACTCCGGACCGAAGTGTACGGCAAAGTGCTTGGCACAAGCATGCAACTTGTCATATTTTCCATCGTTCGTGCCCTGCAAACCCTTTACAACCATCACTCCCATACGGCTGGTCAGATAAGGGTCTTCCCCATAAGTCTCTATACCCCTTCCCCAACGGGGGTCGCGGTAGATGTTCACCGTAGGCGTCCACATCGTCAATCCTTGATAGCGTTCACGACTTCCCTGAGATGCATAGTAGGCATTCTTGGCACGGGCCTCATCGGATACGGCAGTAAATACCTCGTATACAGTCTCCGGCGAGAAAGATGCCGCCATACCAATCGGTTGGGGAAACACTGTGGCCAGCCCGGCACGCGCCACTCCATGCAACGCTTCATTCCACCAGTTATAGGGCTTGATGCCCAGACGTTCCACCGGTTTGGAGCTGTCCATCATCAAGGACACCTTCTCTTCGAGCGTCAGTTCCTTCAGCAAAAGTCCGGCACGCTCTTCTGCCGGCAGAGATGCATTCTTGTAAGTAGCCTGCCCGCATCCCGACAATAGGAAGAGTGGCAATAGGTAAAGAAGTTTCTGTGTCATCATGGTTTTATATTAATCGTTGTTACAATCGCTTGTATCACAAAGATAAATATTTTCTCCCAATTGCCAACACGCAATAAACTTCTTATTATAATCTTCTCTGAATATCCTCGTTACTGTTCCGCTGCCCCTTGCTACGTATATCTCCACCGAAAGTATAGGATACACCGATACGGAAACTGGTAAAGGAGAACTGGTTATCTGCAATTATCTTCAGCCCGTTGGACATGGTTTCCAATTTGGAATGGCTGACAAACAGATTGTTGACATTCAGGCTGAGGTTGAGCTTATTGTTCAACAACCGGTAAAGCATACCTGCACTGACGCTGTAAGTGGGACTCATCAGATAGATGCCCTGATACTGACGGGAAGAATAGGAACCGGACAACGTGGCCAGAAGAGTCTTCTTTTCATTGAAGAAGAAAGTGTTGCGCAGACTGGCGTCATAAGCCCATCCTTTCTCCTCGGGAGAGGTGGTGACAGCGCTGGAGGTAGTCCGGCGATAGCTCACTCCATGCTGGGCGTAAGCTTGCAGCCATTTGGTACGGAAAGTGTACGAATTGTTAAGCCCGAAAGCATGCGTCTTCATGAAATTCTCCCAAAGGAAAGAAGTCACATTCGTTTCGGCATCCAAGTCCACAACCTGGAAGAATACATCGTCCGAATAAGAATAATAAGCGGAAACATTGAAGTTGTTCTTCAACGTATATCCCAGTTCTGCATTGTAAGTGTAGCTGGGTTTCAAGTCCTCACGTCCGCAGGCATACGTATATTTGTTCTGATAGAACGGAAAAGGATTGACCATATTCTGCGACGGACGGGAGATGCGGTTGGAGAAACTGAAGTTCAGCGCATGCCCGTCTGTAGGCGAATAAAGCAGATAGACAGTAGGGAACAAGCGCGTATAGTCGTGCTTGTCCTCCGTATCCTTCGCTTCGGAAATACCGGTAGTGCGGGTGTGCTCCATACGCAAGCCCAACTGCATGGAAAAACGTTCGGAATATTCACGGCTATAATCAGCATATAAGGCATAGATTTGCTCCTTGTAACGGAAATAATCATCCTGCACCAGCGTAGGGTCCGACGTATCGTAATTGATACCGTTGCGAGTGTTGGTAAAGGAGACCTTGGCACCTGCCGTTATCTTGTACTTTTCAAAAGGAAGGATGAAATCAAGAGCGGAGGAGACTACATCCACCTTGCGATGTTGCAGATAGTTGTAGTCGAAGTTTGTACCCGGAATCTCCGTACCGTCAGGCAGGAGGGTTTTCGAGAGAAAGCCCATATTTTCGTCCCGGTTGTCACGCAGGTAATCCACATCCCAAGTCATTTTCTTGCCTTTGTCATCCCAGACCTTATCGGTATGAAAATTCAGATTGAGGCGGTCGGAACCGGTATCCTTGTCACTGTTGGAGTACAGCAGAGAATCCAGTACGGCAGTAGAGGCATCGTAAACTTCCGTCCATGAAAGGGCGTTGCTCGGTTTGGGAGCACTGTGATTATAGATGGCCTGCATACCTGCACTCCAGTCCCGTTCCAACGATACATCCACACCTCCCTGAAGGTAGAAGCTATTCATGTAATTGGTGTAGTCGGCACGGCTGTTCCAGGTGTTCTGCGGAAAATAGCGGTAATTCTTCTCACGCGTCTCATAGTTGCCCTGCGTAGTACCCCCGTTGAGAAAGGATGACACGCGCCCCTTGCTGAGGTTCAGGCTTACCCCGCCATATCCGTAATTGTCCTTTTCACCAGCGCTGTAGGAAGCGGAAGCCGTACCACCCACGTAATCTTTGGGACGTGACTTCAAGCGAATATTGATGATGCCTGCATTTCCGGCGGCATCGTACTTGGACGGAGGCGTGGTAATCACCTCCACCTTCAGTATCTGGGAGGCGTCATAGGAACGGAGGTAATCTATCAGTTCATCTCCCGACAGCTTCGTCTCACGGTCGTTGATATAAACCTTGATGCCCCCTTTACCTATAATACCAATGCTGTTTTGTCCAACCTGCAGACCGGGCACTTCACGCAGAAGGTCGAGTGCACTGCCACCGGCAGAGGCTATGGTATTATGTGCATCGAATACTACCCTATCTACCAGACGCTTGATAACAGGACGCGCGGCCGTAACGGTCACTTCGTCCAGCAAGGCGGAAGAAGATTTCAATGTCAATTCGCCAACGTTTTTGTTTCCTCGCAGCACAACGGGAACGTAGAGGTCTTCGCTGCCGATAAGGGTAATGTGCAACAAGTATTCTCCCAGTGGCTGGTCAAAGGAAAAACAACCTTGCGTGTCGGTCAGCATACCGGTAATATAGGCACTGTCTTTTGCCTGCTTCAGCAGCACATTCGCCACCTCTACCGGTTGGCGGTTCTCGTCCTGCACACAACCGGAAAGCCGGTAAGTCTGGGCGGAAAGGAAAGTGGCCATACTTGCCAAGGCCATCCATACCATCACTTTTTTTCTAACGTTGTTCAGTAGATTTTCTTTCATTATGCGTTTGATTTCAATGTTTTACTCTTTGTATTTCGCTGAAACAAAGATAGGGGTAAAACATGCCTCAAACAGTCTATACCAAGGAATAAAAAGTCTATATCCTCGAACCACGAATCACTACATATCAACGTTTTAACCTTACAACACTCTATATTATACCTTTCCCGGTCTATATGCTCTTTATAAACTCTACGATGCCCTCTTTCTCCTCCATCCCCAGCTTCTTGCGGATATTCGTCTTTCGCTGGTAAATGGTGGGAATACTTTGTTGTGTCACCACACTAATCTCCTTCGTCGAGAAGTCCGCACAGAGCAGGCAGCAAAGCTGCTTTTCTTTGTCAATGAGCACATCGCCAAAACGGCTGTCCATCTTTGTGTAGAAGTTATCATACATCCGGTCTATGATAGGGTACAAGTCCTCCCATACCAGCAAACTCTCTACCGGCAGTTCATGGCTGGTAATACCCGAAATGCGGCGAAGCAGCTCCTGATTCTGTGAGGTAGGTTGTTTAGCCACCAGCCGTATCATGCCTAATTGCTGCAACAGTATTTTCCGGAAAAACTGTCCGTCTTCCTCCTTCGACTGGTTCTTGGTCGCATCTTCCAACAGCCGGGTCAGTGTTTCCGCCCGTTCTTCCGCTTCAATCAACCGGTTACGCCGGTTACGGACATAAAGGGACACACCGCCACCTGCAAGCACCAGTACCAACAGTGCCAGCAACAAATTCAACTGTGCCTGCTTCCGTTCCACCGTCAGAATCAAGTTGGCTTGCGAAAGCGTCTCCTTCGACTCATCCTTACGCCGGACGGTACTCTGCAACGCAGCAAGAGCATTGGCTACAGAATCATTATAACGTGCCACGTCCAGCACATCAAACGTACGGTGACGTGTATAATCTATCAATGCCCTATATACTGCCACCATATTCTCTTCCGTCAGAAACCGGTTCCGGCCCTCGCCACGTTTCCTCTCCTTATTCAAATAGTATTTCGCCGAATCAAGCAGCCCTTCTTTCAAGAACACTTCCACTTTCACCAGATCTCCCATACGCAACTGCACCGGGTCGACGACATACTGCTCCATACGACGAATAGTAGCTATCGCACCGGAAGGTTCATCAAAAAGGTAAGCCTGCATCTGGGCATAGTTACGCAAATAATGCACTATCTTACTGGTATCTCCTGCTTGCACAGCCAGTTCTATGCTACGCTCCATGTAGTAAGGTGCAGAATCATTCTTATTCAGCCCCAGGGCAATACCCATGGAGAAGAAGTTCTCGGCCTTTGCGTCCAGAGCTATGGCAGCATGGAAAGTTTCTATGGCTTTCTTATAATCTTTCCACACGTACACATACCAATATGCCTTATCACTCAGCATATCTGCCATTTTTCCGGTGTCCTGCAAGGCTTTGGCAAGAGCTATGCCACTGTCAATGGCAGCTATACACTGTCCGTGCTTTTTCAGCCAATGCCAATACCAGGCCTTCAGTTGGTAGGAGAGCAGGTTCTTCGCCGTGTCGTCGCAAAAAGCATAATAATCGGAAGCAGGCAATATCAGGGAATCTTCCGTCATCGAGTTTCGCCACTTATAGTGTACGTACGCATTCAGCCACCCATACAACAGCCTCTCTTCACCCGAGAGCTGCGAGGGTTTCTCTATCTGTGACAGCAAAGCATAAATACTGTCCACATTCATTTCTACTTGTTCTTCTGCCAGATGCAGCAGACGTACATCGTTCATCTGCCGACAGGAAACGAGGCACAGCAATGCAAACAACAGTCCCAGGAAAGGTAATCGATTCATATATAGGAGATGTGTTTTCAGACAAAAGAACATTTTTTTCCTTATGTTCTTATGTTTTTGTTCTTATGTTCTTCTGTCTAAATCATTTTTATTCAATCCGTCAAACGCAGTTATCAACTGCCTGCAACCGCAGCTTCCAGTTGCTTCAGCGCCTGCTCCAGCACCGAACGCGGACAGCCGACATTCAGCCGCATAAATCCCTTACCCGGTTCACCGAACATGGTGCCGTCATTCAGTGCCAGATGTGCCTTGTCTACAAATAGTCCCACCAGTTTCTCCTGAATCAGTCCCAATCCCCGGCAGTCCAGATAAATCAGGTAAGAAGCCTGCGGACGTATCATGCCGATGCCCGGAATATGCTCGCGCAGGTAGTTCTCCGTGAAATCGATATTACCCTTTATATAGTCCAGCAGCTGTTCCAACCATTCCTCACCATGCATATAGGCAGCAGCCGCACCGATATAGGCCAGCATATGCCCTTCGCTGAACTCGCCCGCTTCCATGAACTCCTGAAAACGGTGGCGGATGTCCTCATTGAGGATAATGGCGTACGAACTTCCCAATCCCGGCATATTGAATGTTTTGCTGGGTGCCATGAAGGTGAGGGAATTCTGCGCAGCAGCCCCCGAAACAGTAGCAAAAGGATGGTGTTTGTAAGGCGGCAGAGTCAAGTCGGCATGAATTTCATCGGAGATGACAAACGTATGGTTTTCCATACAAATATCAGCAATCCGGCGTAATTCGTCCATCGTCCATACACGCCCGCCCGGGTTATGGGGATTGCAGAGAATCAATACTTTGCATCCTTGTATATCCTTACGGAAACGCTCAAAGTCAATCTGATACTGTCCGTCTTTCAGGTCGAGCGGAGAGTAAACCACTTCGCGCTTCATGCGTTGCGTCACCAGGAAGAAGGGATGATAAACGGGAGTCATCACCATTACCCGGTCGCCGGGATTGGTGAAGCATTGCAATGCGAAGGCTTGACCGCGGACAATGCCGGGTACAAAAGTCAGCATCTCGCGAGTGACGTCCCAACCGTGGCGACGACTGAGCCAGCTACAAATGGAAGTATACCATTCCTCACACGCAGACGTATAGCCCAGCACTTCATGTTCAAGACGCTTCCGCAAGGCTTCCATCACAAACGGGGGCGTGCGGAAATCCATATCCGCCACCCACATGGGGAGGAGGTCATCGCGTCCCCATACACTCTTCACACCGTCCCATTTCACGGAGTCGGTACCACGGCGCTCTATTACTTCATCAAAATTGTAAGTCATATGCTTGCTTTTTTACTTGTAGTTTCACAAATCCAACGCATCAATTTGTCTTGTTTTTATACGAACCATTACCGCTGCCTTATTTTTGTAAACAATAATCATATCGGGAAAAATATAAATACCGCCACATCCCACACTGCATGAGACAAGATAATAGCGGCAAAGCGGTTCGGAAAGAAACGGTAAAGCGCACCCCATGCCGCTCCCACCACCAGAGCAGCCATGACCAGCATGAAGTTACAGGAACCGGCATGCACCAGTGCATAAATCAAAGTAGCCACCACAAAACCCGCATTCGGATTCCAGCGTTTGGAAAGCGTGCGTTGCACATAGCCGCGCCAGAAAATCTCTTCCGCCGGCCCTATCAGCAACAGCAGCAATGCCGCCAACAGCCAAGGAGACTCTCCCTCTTTCATCCCATAAATGGAGTCCACCTGCGGACGGGCAAAATCGAACATCCAAGATGACACCTTGTCTCCCAACCAGAAAACGCCCCACAAAGCAACAGCAATGCCAATTCCCAGCAAGACATTCGGCAAGTTCCACTTCACCTCCCGCCACCAGCCGGGATTGAACAAGGTGGCAAACACGGACAGCGTGAGCGCAGAACCAGTCATCATCCACCAGAAATTCACGAAAGGAGCCGTCCAAGGCGAAAACATGACTGTCCACAGCACGGCAGCCAGCAGAATGGTAAAAATCAGCTTCTTCATGACAGCAAACCGGCTACAACGAACGACAACGTGAACAGCAGACTGAACAACAACTGGAGTTTTGCAGTCATCTCATCCAGACCGGCTATGGCACTTTCTCCCTTTCTGGGAAAACGGGACACCACCCGTACATTGCCTATGGCAGGAACCAGTGCCGGCATCACCAGCAGGGTCCATAAAGGAAGAGTTCCCACAGCTATCAAGCCGGCTATCCAACCAAAAGGAAAAAGGACTTCGGCACAATAAACGTACATCGACGCCTTTCCTCCCAGCTTCATGGCCAGTGTCTGAATCTCTGCACGGGCATCGGTACGCATATCCCGTGTATTATTGGCATGCAGAATGGCCACCGTAATCAGTCCCACCGGCAGAGCTATCCACAAGACATTCCAGTCAACTACTCCCGTAGCCACATAGCAGGTGCCCAACGTCGGCAGCAAGGCATACGCCAAAAAGATGACGACATCGCCCAACGCACGATACTTGAGCGGTGGATAAAGCAACGAGCAAGCTGCACCGCCTATACCTATATACAACAGCGGCAAGCCGGTACGCCACAACAAGCCGATACCCGCAACAAGGGCAACTGCCAGCAATGCCATCGACAAGCGGTATATCTCACGCGGGGTAAACATCCCATCAGTCAGTGTCTTGGCGCCAAAGGTATCCCTTGCATCGACCTTATGCTTATAGTCAAAATAATCACTCCAGGTATTCCCGGCAGCGTGAAACACAATGATGTTCAACAATGCCCAGATACCGTTCACCCAGTTTATGTCCTGCCGCATCCAATACAGATATGCCAACGTCACCACCACCGGCATCGAAGAGGCGGGGAATGACCACGGACGCACCGCTATCATCCAATCTTTCAAAGAATGTTTCTTCATTTGTTATTTATCATTTATTTGTGCACAAAAGTACGAAATATCTTCGCTTTTTTAAGTAATTTCGCGCACAAGATAAAAGAACCCCTTATGATAAAAGCTCTGTTTTTTGACATCGACGGAACCTTGGTCAGCTTCAAGACCCACGAAATTCCCGTTTCCACTATTGAAGCGTTGACTGCCGCCAAAGCCAAAGGCATACATATCTTCATTTCTACCGGACGTCCACGCGTCATCATCAACAACTTGTCTGCCTTGCAGGAACGGAATCTGATAGACGGCTACATCACGATGAACGGCGCCTATTGCTTTGTAGAAGACACCGTTATCTACAAAAGCCCCATACCGACAGCGGAAGTGGATGCCTTGACAGCTTTCTGCCACGAACGCAACATCCCATGCATCCTGGTGGGAGAGCACGACATCTGCGTGAACCAGCCCGGCGAAGTAGTGGAGGAAATCTTCCATCACCAATTGAAAGTGGACCCCATCGAAGCAAAGCCCTATACCGACAGCCATGCCGACAAAGCCTTCTTCCAGCTGACTCCCTTTATCAACGCCGAGGAAGAAGCAATCATCCTGCCCGCCGTCCCCCACTGCGAAATGGGCCGCTGGCATCCCGCCTTCGTAGACGTGACAGCCAAAGGAAACACCAAGCAGAACGGTATCGACCAGATTATCCGCCACTTCGGCATCAAGCTGGAAGAAACCATGGCCTTCGGCGACGGAGGAAATGACATCAGCATGTTGCGCCATGCCGGTATCGGTGTAGCCATGGGCAATGCCAATGACGACGTGAAAGCTGCCAGTAACTACACAACCACTTCTGTTGATGAAGACGGTATCGCCAACGCCCTGAAATATTTCGGCATAGTCGGGAATCCATCATAAATCTGAAATCTTTTGAGCTTCGTTCCCGATACCCAAAACAAAGAGTTTCAAGACGCCTTGAACCTCATCCAGTATACCCGTCAGTCCGTATTCCTGACGGGCAAAGCAGGTACGGGCAAATCGACCTTCCTGAAGTACATCTGCGCGAATACAAAGAAAAAGCACGTGGTGCTTGCACCGACCGGCATAGCCGCCATCAATGCCGGAGGCAGTACCCTGCACAGCTTCTTCAAACTGCCCTTCTACCCCCTGCTGCCCGACGACCCGAACTTCAGTCTGCAACGGGGACGCATCCACGAATTTTTCAAATACACCAAACCCCACCGCAAACTGCTGGAAGAGCTGGAATTGGTCATCATCGACGAGATTTCCATGGTACGCGCCGACATCATCGACGCCGTAGACCGCATCCTGCGCGTCTATTCCCGCAACCTGCGCGAACCCTTCGGTGGCAAACAGATATTATTGGTGGGCGATGTGTTCCAGTTGGAACCCGTCGTCAAAGGAGATGAACGGGAGATACTGAACCGATTCTACCCTACCCCCTATTTCTTCTCTGCCAGAGTGTTCGGCCAGATAGACCTTGTCTCCATCGAACTGCAGAAAGTATACCGGCAAACGGACAGCAAGTTCATCCATGTGCTGGACCACATCCGCAACAATACCGTCGGCTCTACCGAACTTCAGCTGCTCAACACCCGCTATGGCACCCAAATAGAGCAATCGGAAGCCGACATGTACATCACCCTCGCCACCCGCCGTGATAATGTGGACTACATCAACGACAAGAAACTGGCGGAACTTCCCGGTGACCCGGTCACCTTCTACGGCGAAATCATGGGAGACTTTCCCGAAAGCAGCCTCCCCACCTCGCAGGAACTGGTACTGAAACCGGGCGCACAAATCATCTTCATCAAGAATGACTTCGACCGCCGCTGGGTGAACGGCACCATCGGCGTCATCAGCGGCTTCGACCCTATTGAAGAGACCCTCTACGTCATCACCGACGACGGCAAGGAATGTGACGTCAAACGAGAGTCGTGGCGAAACATCCGCTACAAATACAACGAAGAAAAGAAACAGATTGAAGAGGAAGAGCTGGGTACCTTTACACAATATCCCGTGCGCCTGGCATGGGCCATCACCGTCCACAAGAGCCAAGGGCTGACCTTCAGCCGGGTAGTCATCGACTTTACCGGCGGCGTGTTTGCCGGTGGGCAGGCATACGTAGCCCTCAGCCGCTGCACCTCGCTGGAAGGCATCCAGCTGAAAAAGCCCATCAGCCGTGCCGATGTATTCGTGCGTCCGGAGATTGTCAGTTTCTCCGAACGCTTCAACAACCGCACCGCCATCGACCGTGCCTTGAAGCAAGCACAGGCAGACGTTCAATACGTTGCCGCCGCCAAAGCCTTCGACAAAGGGGATTTCGGCACTTTCCTGGATGAGTTTTTCAAAGCCATCCATTCCCGCTACGACATCGAGAAGCCCAACGTGCAGCGCCTCATCCGCCGGAAGCTGAACATCATCAACCGTCTGAAAGAGGAAAACCGTGCACTAAAACAAGCAGCATTGGAGAAAGAGAAAGCCCTTGTAAAGTATGCCCGCGAATACATCCTTATGGGTGACGAATGCCTGAAGCATGACATGAAGGAGGCAGCCATGAAAAACTATGAGAAAGCCGTCACCCTCTGTCCCAAATTCAAAGAGGCCTGGAAGAAGATAAAGAAACTGGAGAAAGAGATGCTAAAAAGGTGAATCGCTTGTTTATAAGCCGATTATTATCTATTTTTGCATGTAATATAAAACTCAAATCCATTTCCGCCATGCTTCTGAAACTTTATGAAAAAAATAACAATCCCGCCGACCTGCAGCAGGTGATCGACCTACTGAATGACGGAGGTATCCTTATCTACCCTACCGACACCATGTATGCCATCGGCTGCCACGGACTGAAGGAGCGCGCCATCGAGCGC
The DNA here is from genome assembly GCF_004328515.1 of Bacteroides sp. A1C1. Lineage (NCBI taxonomy): Bacteria > Pseudomonadati > Bacteroidota > Bacteroidia > Bacteroidales > Bacteroidaceae > Bacteroides > Bacteroides sp. A1C1. The sequence goes on along the minus strand of NZ_CP036491.1, from coordinate 3,009,229 downwards.
ATCTGCCGCCTCAAGGACATCGACCCCAAGAAGAACAATCTTTCCATCATCTGCTACGACTTGAGCAAGGTCAGCGAATACGCCAAAGTGGACAACAGCACCTTCAAGTTGATGAAGCGTAATCTGCCCGGAGCTTTCACCTTCATTCTGAACGGCACCACCCGCCTGCCCAAGATATTCCGTAACCGTAAGGAGGTCGGCATCCGTATGCCGGACAATTCCATCATTCAGGAAATAGCCCGCCTGCTGGATGCTCCCATCATGACAACTACATTGCCGCATGATGACAATGAGGACATTGAATACTGCACAGACCCGGAACTGATTGACGAGAAATTCGGTGATATTGTCGATTTGGTAATAGACGGCGGTATCGGCGGTACGGAAGGCTCTACCGTAGTGGATTGCACCAATGGGGAGCCGGAAATCATACGCCAGGGGGTAGGCTGGCTGGACGAAGGATAAATATTGAATTCCGGCCACAATTTCCAAACCTTTTCAACTTCTTTTATGTTTCTTTACTAAGAAATACAGGAACTTTATGAGCACAAAAGAACAATACTGGAAATATTCATTGATAGCTATCATTATCGGGCTGGGAATCATTCTTTTCAGACAAATAGCCCCATTCATGGGCGGTCTGCTGGGAGCCTTGACTATCTATATCCTGGTGAGAAAGCAGATGATGTATCTTTCCGACAAGCGGAAAATGAAGCGCAGCATAGCTGCCACCCTCATTACAGCAGAGGCCATTCTCTGCTTTCTGGTTCCGCTTGGGCTGGTGGTATGGTTGGCTGTGGTCAATCTTCAAAACATCAATCTGGACCCGCAAGCCATTATAGCTCCTTTCGAAGAAGCGGCCAACATCATTAAAGCCAAAACCGGCTACTATATCTTGGGGAAAGACACGGTGGCATACGTCATTTCAATTCTTCCCCGCATCGGGCAAGCCATCATGGGAGGTATCAGCAGTTTTGCCGTCAACATCTTCGTACTGGTCTTTGTACTCTACTTCATGCTGATAGGGGGCAAAAAGATGGAACAGTACGTCAACGACCTACTGCCGTTCAACGATGACAATACACAAAACGTCATCCACGAAATCAACATGATTGTCCGCTCCAATGCCATCGGCATCCCCTTACTCGCCGTCATACAAGGAGGAGTAGCCATGATAGGCTACTGGATTTTCGGTGCTCCCAACATATTGTTCGCCGGTTTCCTGACCTGCTTCGCCAGCATCATCCCAATGGTAGGAACAGCGCTGGTATGGTTTCCGATAGCTGTCTACATGGCATTGATAGGCAACTGGGTTCAAGCTATCGGGCTGGCCATCTATGGCGGTGCAGTCATTTCACAGCTCGACAACCTGATACGCTTCATCATCCAGAAGAAAATGGCAGACATTCATCCGCTTATCACTGTCTTCGGAGTTGTAATCGGCTTGTCCCTTTTCGGATTCATGGGTGTCATCTTCGGGCCACTGCTCTTGTCACTATTCTTTCTGTTCGTGGATATGTTTAAAAGAGGGTATTTGGATACAAGGGGGAAGATGACGGAATAAGTACTTCATTTTTCATATTCCACCATTTTCCTCAACGGAGCCAACAACCTTTCCAATACATTCTTGTCAGCAAGGATAATGTCTGCCGTACCTTTCAACTCACGCGAAACAGGCAGCTGCTTGCCGTAGTTGGTCTGCATGCCGTCAAGCAAAGTTATTTCTACTATATACATTCCCTCTTCCGTTGGAGCAGGAGAGATACTTGCAACCTGCCCTTTTACATAGCCAAACTCCTGGTCAGGATAATTATTCAGACGTATATGCACCCGCTATCCCACATGTACCTTACCCGAACCCTGCAAAGGAAGTAGAGCCTTACCTAACACCCTTGAACTGTCGGATGGCTGAATCGTGAAAACCGTTTCACCGGCTTTCACATTCTGGTTACGACTCCAAACCGTCATAAAAGTAACCTTCCCCCTGACCGGACTTTTCAATAAATAAGAGTGCTCCCATTCACTCAATTGCGCGGCTAACTGCTCTATGGCATTCTTTAAATCAGTCCGGCGACTCTGTTCCTCATCGTATGCTTGCTTACGTATATCCAACATATTCTCCTCATGTTGCACCAACTGCATTTCTGCCTGAAGCAAACTCATACGTACCTCTTCTTTAGAACGCAAACTTTGCAAATATCTGCTTCCAGACTCCTCAAATTCCGCAGCAATCATAGCCTTACGCACATATAGAATAGAATCACGGGTATACATACTTTCGACAAGCTTTATATCCTTATCAATCAACTCATACTCCCGCTCTGCCAACCGAAGATAGGAGCGTTGTCCACCCAGTTGTTTTTCCTGAAAACGAAGTTTCCGAGCGTAATAGTCCAACTCCATAAAACGTGCATATTCTGTAAGTGAAGTAATGAAAGCTGCAAAAACCGATTGCAGTTCCCCCAACTGCCAGCGCCTACCGGCAAAAAACTCCACCCCTTCCCGCCAGTCATAATCTTGCGCTTCCCAGGCTTTCATCCTCTCCTTAAGAAAACGCACATCTTCAGAAGACGCAGCATTGCCAATCACTCCTAAATCCGCATCCGCACTCACCAGACTCCCATTCTTCACATAAAGTGTATCCAGCTTCCCCGTAGCATGTGACAGCACAAAGGCGGGGGGCTCTTCCGTAGCCAGAGTCACCTCTGCCGCCAAGGTGTCCGGATACCTGAATATCCAACAACCAACCAGTACCATCAACAGAATCACTGCCAAGACAGTAATCCCACACCTCACCACCCAAGGAGAAATGTGGTTCATCACCTCCTGTACTTCTTCACTGCGAAGTTCTATATCCTTATATATCTTCTCTTCCTCCATTCATTAGCTACCCAATTCCAGCTGATTCTTAACCAGCCGATAATACATTCCTTTCCGCTCCGTCAGTTCCCGATGGGTACCTTCTTCCGCAATGCATCCCCTATCCAGCACCACAATCTTGTCGGCATCCTTCACCGTACTGAGCCTATGCGCCACTACCACTACGGTTTTCCCTTTATAGAATTCATGCAGATGTTCCATAATCTCCTTTTCATTATTCGCATCCAAGGCATTGGTAGCTTCGTCGAAGAAAAGAAATTCCGGATTTTTATATACGGCACGCGCTATCAGCAAACGTTGTTTCTGCCCCTGACTGATGCCGTTTCCCTCCATACCGATTTTGGTGTTATACCCCAATGGAAGCGAGTCTATGAAATCACGGATATTGGCCACCGCCACGGCATGGCGCAGCCGCTCCACATCGATCTGCTCCTCTCCCACAGCAATATTCTGCGCAATGGTTTCCGAAAAAATAAAGCCGTCCTGCATCACGGCTCCCGTCTTGGCACGCCACAAATGAGGATTTATGTTCTCCAACGAAGCATCCCCTACCTTCATGCTTCCTTTATTGGGCGAATAGAAACCTAGCATCAGTTTCACCAGAGTGGTCTTTCCACTCCCGCTCGCACCTACAATAGCTGTCACTTTATGTTCGGGAATCACCAAAGAGACATTATCCAGCACATAGTCTCTATCCGCTCCATCGTAACTGAAGCACACATTTTCCATTCTTAGCTCCCGCTTCTCAGGCAAAACAGACAATTTAGAAGCGATATCCTGCTCCTCGTCCGGCTTCCCATGTACCTCATTCAGCCGTTCCAGACTTATCTTGGCATCCTGAAACTGTTGCGCAAATCCTATAAAAGAAGAAACCGGCGCACTGAGCTGGCCGATGATATAAGTCAGAGACATCATCATACCCAGTGTCATCTGACCGTCTACCACTGCTTTTGCCGCTATAAAGGAGATTATAATATTCGTGGTCTGATTGAAAAATACAGAACCTACTTGTTGTACTTGCCCCAAAGCCAACCCTTTTACGCTGATTTTAAACAGTTTCACCTGAATACGCTCCCACTGCCAGCGCTTCTGTGTCTCGCAGTTGTTCAACTTAATCTCCTGCATAGCGGTCACCATCTGTACAAGGTTACTCTCCTCATCCGCAGCTTGTTCAAACCGTTTAAAATCCAATTCGCGACGATATTTCATAAAAAAAAGGATCCAAGCTACATACAATGAGTTCCCAATAAGGAAGATTACCAATATAGTCAAATTATAGTAAGCCAATACACCTGCAAATATAAAAAAAGTCACAAAAGAGAAAGCCGTGGATATGGATGAACCCATTAGGAAAGATCTTATCCGTCCATGATCCCTGATTCGCTGCATGATATCTCCCACAAATTTCACATCGAAAAAGTGTAATGGAAGTTTCATCAGTTTTATCAAAAAATCAGATATTAACGATATAGAAATACGTGCATTTACATGAAGCAATATCCAGCTTCGAATAAATTCGACTGAAAGTAAAGAAGTAGAAAGAACCACTTGTGAAATTAGTATCAAGGTTATGAAATTCAAATTACCGTCCCGAATACCTACATCCACCAAAGTCTGAGTCAAAAAAGGGAAGATAAGCTGTAATAAAGCAACTATCAACATCCCTAATACTAATTGTAACAACTGCTTTTTATAGGAAGTCAGGTATTTTATAAAGAACATCAACTTATGTCCTTGCCCAACTTCAGGCTCATCATCTTTTTCAAAGAAACGTGCTCCCGGCTCTAAAGCCAATACTATTCCGAGTTCTCTTGAGTCAGATTCTGCAGATAACCAATATCGTTTAATTTCCGCTTCCGAGTAAACAAGCAAACTACTGGCTGGATCTGCTATTTGAAAAAGGCATCTGCCTCTCTGCTTTTTTATGCCATAACAAACCACAAAATGATTCTGATTCCAATATAAAATGCAAGGTAAAGGCACATCTTTCTTCAACTGTTCCAATGTAATGCGTAGACCGACAGTACGAAGTCTTATAGACTCAGCCGCATCACTAAGTCCCATCAATGAAACACCTTCCCGCGATAGAAAAGAATATTCACGAAGAGTCTGTAGAGAATAATTTTTCCCATAATATTTTGCAATCATACGTAAGCACGCAGGACCACAATCCATTTTATCCAACTGCTTATAGTATGGAAAAGTTCTCATTCTATTTCGGATTCAATCTGTCTACATCAATAGAAACAACCTCTATCGAAGGAAGCCCCTCCCGATAAGCACCTATGATATACAATTTACCATCGGCATAACAAAATCCCGGTTTCTTTATACCATACGTAAAATAGCATGTATTCACTTCATTGGTCTCAATATTATAAATCTGTAAAACATTCGCATCATAAATATAAATCAAAACTCCGTTAAGAGCCACTTCCGGTGCGTACACCACCTCTTTCAAGTTACATAATGTTTTCCATTCGCCACTCAATAAATTAAAACTTCTTATAGTCCACTTCGAATCCGTGCTATTTCCACCTATCAAATAAACTGTATGTCCCGCCAAAACGCCCTTCAGATTATCCATCCATTCTTTGGGAATTTTTATTCCTGCGTCGTACCAAACACCGGTTTTCAAATCGAGCATATGCACCTTATCGGAATATTTATTCTTTTTAACCGTACCACCCATCACATACAAGCAATCATTATAAATAAACGTAATGGGGTTAACAGCCTGATGTGGAATACGCTTGTCCACATACACCGTATCTTTCTCTATATCATATACTTCAAGCTGAGGAGACGTAAATTCCAATCTACGATTAGTAGAAAAATACTTGCCTCCCAATATGAACAATTTGTTTTTATAACAATGCACAGCATGACCAATACGGGCCTTAAAAGAATGCCTGCACTTTTTCCAAGCATCCCGAGCAATGTCATATATAAACATTTTCTTCACCAAGTTATCATAACGTGTAACTCCTATACCCTTACCGCATATAGCATAAGATTCCTCTCCCGAAACAACATAAATTTTTCCATCACACGCAAGTACGGCAGAAGAATAAAGCCCTTGCGGCAAGTTATTCAAAAATTCATACTCACCGAAAGTACGCCTAGATTCTCCCTTCACTACCACTTCCTGCAGCGACTGGGAATAGCTATACAGCTTAACTATGTATCCAGAAGCCTCTAATTCTTTCAAAGTATATTTCATAGGCATATAGCCAACGTAAGAGAAGACAAGAGTATCATTCAGAATCCCCTGATTCCAATCACCAAGTTTAAATTTGCCCGAATCATCCGTTATGGCAATTCCAGTTGAATCACGTTGCAAATAGATATTGACCCCAGATAGCGGGGATTTATCTCTCCCGTCAATAACACATCCCCTAACCTGAGAATTTAAAGAAGAAGTACAGCAAAGGGAAAAAAGAAATATATATAATTTCATATAGCCAACGTATTCAACAACATATAAACGTTTTCTCTAACTTGTACACATCATGTCGGATCCATACTAAAACAACTATCCATGCCCATATCAAAGCATGCATCAGGGCTATAAAAACAACCTACAAAATCATTATAAGGAGTGCAACCATCCCATTCACAAGCAGGTGCACAATTTCCATCACAACGATTACAATCCGATGAGCATCCCCACATGGACGGACAAACGTAGGTCGGACAATCCATTCTTACACAAGTTTCACCAGCCCTTATAAGTTTCAACTCATTAGACTCCAATCTTTGCAATCTTGCATCTAAATTCAATTCTTCTTCAAATTCTACTTTAGTAGTATTCAAAGAGATAATTTCCATCTTCTCTTTCATAAATCTTCCTATTTTTAATAAACATTATTTATATAATTCTCAAAAAGTTCTTTTAGTTGCCTATATGATTTAAAACTATAAGGTAAGCATCCCTTCAGTTTCTCATATAATATATAATCATCTTGTTTTATTACGTCATATGGATTACAACCTTCTAATTTCTGCACAATTCTATCTGCATGAAACTTCAAATAGAATATAAAAATTATCATATTAATTATGTTACAACTTTTTCTTTTTGCATCAAAACATGAAATTGGCTCTATTTGCAACTGAGTTTCAATACGAGCTTTCAACTCATCAATCAGGACATACTTTAATGCTTTACGTCTCTCTATAGCCTCTCTAATAAAACCTTTCAAATCAGCTATTAGCTTTTTATTATCATATATAACTACCACATTTAGAATAAAAGCAACTGGCATATTGTGATGGTTCATCAGAAATCGCTGCTCGCTCCAACGCAAACCATCTCTACTAAATCCAAAAATACTGACCTTAATTCCTCTATGGGAAAAAGAGACTAAGAAGTTTTTATGACAATCCTCTTGTTGAAATAGGATATCAACATCACTATCAGCTCTATAAGTTCCTATAGCAACAGAACCACCAACCCCAATAGAAGCATCAGGATAGGCTTTATGCAAATAATCTACTACTTCACTCAATACTTTTCTCTGCATTAATTAACCTCCAACAATATTACACCATTATTTGCATACTTTTCAAGATAAAGATTCCGCATACACTTAAATATAACTTCACAGCGACACAATTTTTCAAATGTAAAATCCGATTTTAGCAAATTTTTCAGTTCGCATATATGAGACTCCAAAAAAACATTATCGGCATTCCATGTACAAAATGAAATTATTTCAGCTTCTACAATTCCCAAACGAATATCCATTTCTGCATTTTCTAAACTTTCAAGCAATTTAAAAAAACCAACAGTTACAGAAAAAAATTCTTTAGGAAGATACTTTTCTTCTCTGCATTTATCCGACTGTAAATACTTCAACACTATATCTTCAGTTTTCATCAATACCTTTCTTTATTTTTTCATTATAAATATACTTTATTTCGGCATTGAACAGACGAGAATAATCATTGCATGTACCTGATTGTAAATTTCCGGTTGTTCGTATGGCGTTTGCCAAACATCCTCCACCGCAAAACAACACATATTTACATTTAATACAAGAAAATTTACTAACTCTCGAATCAAACCATTTATCCGCAAACGTATCCTCCAATACAAAATCTGGCATATAGTGTCCCACTCTATATTCCCGTTGTCCCACAACATCCCAGCAAGAATAAATGTCACCCAAAGGATCAAATATAATCATACCAGATTGCGCACCGCAAAAATGACTTTTATAAGGAGTAGATTTCCCCAAAAGCATATTTGTCAACACCGACCTCACGTTATAATCCTGACACATAACTTTACCACATCCTTGTTTTTCCAATCCTTTTTGTAGATAAGTGCAGAAGAAACTACTTTGCGTAAACATCTCTTTCGAATATTCTCCATTTTCTCCTTTTATTGGAACTTCCTTTCTCAAGAGAGCATAATAAGCTTTAAAATTTTGGTATTGAAGCCACCCCTTTTCTTTGAAATAATCCAATAATTCATCAGCCCGTTCCATCGTATAAGGGTCTGTATTTATACGAATTGAAACCGAAATTCCAAGTTTGAGTAAACTATCTACGTTTGAAGTGATTTTAGCAAAAGAATCCTTATTCCTATAATGTGGTTTTCTCTCATTATGTATATCCTCTACTCCATCTATTGTTATTTGAAAAGAAAATATTTTAGAATTTTCTTCTAAATAATCCATATATTTATCCAAGTCATATCCATTAGATGTTACAGAAAACACATATCCCAGTTCTTTACCTTTCTGCACAATATACTCAAGCATTTCATAATTTTCAACCAAGAAAGGTTCTCCACCATACAAATGGATAGTTTTTCTACCAGTTTTATCCTTATCCTTTTCTATTATTATTTCATAGGCCTTATCTACTTGTTCCTTGGTTATCCTGCATTTGGGTAAACACGCGCATCCATTCAATATTGGGTCTTCATAACAATACACGCATCTCAGATTGCAATCATACGAAATTATAAAATGAAAACCGAAATTCTTCAAACGGACTTCATCATAAATTTTATCTAAAAGCCGTTTCACTAATTCCCTTTCATCTTCTTTCGACAAAGAGGTTATATACCCCCGCTTCACAAGCTTCTTCTTTGTTTCATCTGAAATATCACAATCGCTACCTTCATTCTTGAGATACTAGTATACATTCTGATTTACAATATCAAAAGCATGAGTATAACTGTTCAACAAAGCATAACGCCCTGTATCATCATCTACTTTTACTATTATATTATATGACGACGTTCTCATATTTCCATATCTTTACAAGTCAAAGTTACCAAAAGCATAAGCCCCTTCACCATTTCTTATTTCAAGCAAAAAAACACCAGAAGAACCTTGCGGTAATTGGATATTTTTCAATATAGGCGATACAACATTCTCGGAAGAAGAATAGATAACATCTCCATTTTGAGAGATTATAATTTCTATTTCACCGATAGCTTCATAGAAATCCAACTCTATAGAATGGCTTTCACTCAAAAATGCAGAGAAAGGAACGAGCATAGGTATAGAACGAGGCTCCTTTTCCCGACCATTTGGCATTGTAAAAGGTTCATCTGTGACAAACAGCTTTATTTCCACTCGCTCCACAGGCCCCGAATCAGTAGCTATTGCAGTTATTGACAACAAACCGCATAGGCTTAAAAGACACAAAAATCTCTTTAGTTTCATAGCATAAGAATTTCATTGTTATGCCATAAAGATAGTGCAAAAAGAAGAAATATAGACAATAAATATATGGACAATCTACATACACAATAAAACACTATATATCAGAATATTGCGCATCATTATTCATCTTTTATAATGGACAAATAGATGGGATTTGAACTGAAGAACGCCTCCAAATCATCTTGTTTACCCAAATGAAGCCTTTCTTTTAGCCTTTGTTTCTTCCTATAAATAGAGTTTTCTTCGCAATCAAAAGCAAGAAGCAGTTCTGTTGTAGAAAAACCTAATTTTATCAAAACAGATAACAAGAGATTATTTTCATTCAAATTATAATCTTTCCGCAGACGAGTAACAAAATTGCCGGACAATAAATCCACATATTCAAAAACATTCAATTTGTCTTGCCGGGTCATATTTTCCACAAGTAACAAGCCTTGTTTCAATTGGCCCAAAATATATGGAGCACTTACAGCAGAATTTTCACGGATTTCTTTATTCTCATTCATCAATATTTGCATTTTCTGATTTAATTTCCCAATCTTTTCTTTTGTATTTTCCACCGACAGCGCTTCCTTTTGTCTCAGTTCCTCTATTTGATGAATATATTGCCTAATTGCCAGTTCATTCTCTCTATACACCTTCAACTCCCTCTCCATACGCACTTTAAGGCGTTTCTTATATATTTTCCTATATTGCTTCTTTATCCCCCAATATAATACTATGCCCAAGCCTATCAATAGCAAGCACATGCATATCCATACATATTGCTGGATTTGTTTTTCTTGCGCAAGCAACCTATTTTCCATCATTAATTTGTCAGCCTCATATTTCCGCTGTAAAGTAAGAATTCTATTCTGCAAATCTATCTCCCGACTAATTCTCAACAATGAATCAGATTTTTCCTTATAGGCAAGTGCCCTAACATAATCAGTACGCTTTTTTTCCAACAAATAGAGATAATTATAAGCGCCAGATTGTGTATAGTCGTCTTTTGAAGCTAAAACCTTTTTCAAATACTTTTCTGCCTTTTCTAATTGACCAAGTTGCAGATAAGTATCTCCCAACGACATACAATAACAATAAGCGAGATGGGGAATTCGTTCATTTTTGACCGCCGAACAAAAATAGGTAATTGCCTCAGAATAGTTTTTTCTCTTTTTCTCCTGCTCACCCATAAAATGTAGCAGAGAAGAAAATACCGGAGACAAACTATCCCCTTTTAATAATGAGATTCCAGTCTTTGCATACCAAGTTGCACTATCACAATTTTGCTTAATCTCATAAATCCAAGCTATATTCCGATAACTATATACTATTTTCAAAGTATCACTCGTTTTCGTACTATAAAAAATAGACCTTCGATAATTATTAAGCGCCATATCATACATCTTCCGATCACTATTCAAAGAACCCATATACTGCTGAATTAAAGCCAGCATCTTATACTCTTTGGTCTTCTCCAACGCTGCATAGGCATCCAAATAGGCTTTCATAGCCATCGCTTCATTTTTTTGCAAATCCAGTACCTTACCATAATAGAGAAAAGCCTTTCCTATTTTTACTTTATCATCACCCTCTAAATAGTAATCTACCGCATTTTTTATCAACGAATCCGACTGCAAACTATCCAGATAGTTTTTATCACGTGCTTGTGTCAACAACAATGCATAATCTGCCCGCTGCTTTCCACGAAGCTTCTCTGGATGAGGAATTTGCTCCAACAGCAGCAATGCACTGTCAGGATATACATCCATATACCTCTCTACCTTATCAAAAGCATTGGATACGTTCTTCTCTACGCAAGAACCTAACAGTACGCAAACGGACAAAAGCCCAAGATATAACAGTTTTTTCATATGAACATGTTCTTTACCAGATTATCATTGCGTATACACAGAATCCTTTTGGAGATAAATATTCACACCAGCCAACGGCAATCCTTTTTCCCCATCAGTCACAATGCCATTTGTCTGCGCATTAGAAATAACTGTACAGCAGAATATTATGAACAGCACTATACATCACTTCATAATTCATGTATATATAATTAAACTTTGGATGAGAATAAGCTTTTTTACGGCCCCTCCCTTCAAAGATACAAAAAAACGCTTCAATAATGTACAAAAACAAGATAAATGTGACAAACAAAACAAATAGCTCAGAGCTTGTTTCCCCTTACATAGGCTTCCTTTCCATTTTCTGTACGGAGTTATCAGCGCCTATCGACCGTGATACGCTCTGCCAACGGCCGTCAACCACTCGACTAACGACCGTCAACAAGGTGCCTCATAGCCGTTGAACACCTATTACACTCATGGTTTCCCCATATTGTACACCTATCTTATTCCTATTATGAGCCCAGCTGCAGTCTATCGGTAAACAGTCTTTTACGAAGTTAATACCTTGTTTACACGAAACTCATATCGTGTAAACAAGATATTTGCAAATTGCTGTACATTCTATTAATAAACTAACAAACAAGATATTAACTTACTTTCCGGCGTATTTTCGCTGTGGAAGCAAAAGTTGCTTCCACCTTTTTGAGTTGCTTCCACAGCACTTGTAATGCCGATGAATAAAGGGATGCAGGAAGTGGGTGGAAGTGTGGAAGCAGAAATGATAAAACTAAGCAGAGATAATTTCCCCTTAAAAGCAATAAAACTCCAGAATCTGCTAGAGCAAAGCATCCTGCTTTCCCGGACCTTTTATAAAATTGTGCCAGTAAAGCTGACGACTGCTTCTCGCAAAGACGGGAATCATGTACCTGCTCCATCCAGCAGACGATCTCTCTCCAAACATCTACCGAAAGATGTGACAAGACTTCTGTCGGGGCTCCCCCCTTCTCCACCTTACGGAAGATTTCGACCAAAGCACACAACAAGCTGGACATTATCTGTTTACAACGGGAATGGGAACGGGATTCCCGGTTTCTGAAACGTAGCAGGAAATAGTACCCCAGCCACAAATAAACGGCGGTGACTTCTGCATGGATTTTCTCTATCTCTTCCGATGCACAACCAAGGCAGCATCAATTTCTTCCAGAATCGCATCCGTATCATCTTCTATGTAGTATTTCTGCGCAAGACACTCTATCACGCACCCCTATTTCGCTATATCCACACACTCTTGCGTACGCCCCATCCATACATGGGCTTCCTCCAACATCCGGAATGCTTTTTCTCCACATTCCGGAGCATCATAAAACCGATACTGACGAAACAACAGAAGAGACTGACATAATAGCTCATCCAAAGAGTACTCCGCACTTTCCATATTTAAAATTCAAGTATCCATTCAGGTTACAAAATCGAGCAAAAGTAATCATTTTCCAAGATAATCATGCCGTTCCGAAGTACAAAAAGAAAGCGCAACTTGTTTTTCATAATCAAACAAGCTGCGCTAATCCATATTATACAATAATTATCTGCTTACTTCAGCAAACTTTCCGCATCCAGGTGCTCCGCCTCAATATCCTTGAAGTAGCGGTAAGTACCCACCTTCAATTCTTCGGTAGCCGCATCGTCACAAACGATGATACCCTTTTCGTGCATCTGCAAGGCGCTGATGGTCCACATCTGCATCACGGGACCCTCGACTGCATGATAGAGGGCACGTGCCTTGTTGTGTCCGTTTACGATAATCATTACCTCGCGGGCGCTGAGCACAGTACCCACACCGACGGTCAGGGCAGTCTTGGGAACCTTGTTCACGTCGTTGTCAAAGAAACGGGAGTTGGCAATGATGGTATCGGTAGTCAATGTCTTCTGGCGGGTGCGTGACGCAAGGGAAGAACCTGGCTCGTTGAAAGCAATATGTCCGTCGGGGCCGATACCGCCCATGAAGAGGTCAATGCCGCCGTAGGACTTGATTTTCTCTTCATAGCGTGTACACTCGGCATCCAGGTCGGCAGCGTTGCCGTTCAGGATATTGGTGTTCTCCGGCTTGATGTCTATATGGCTGAAGAAGTTGTTCCACATAAAGGAATAGTAGCTTTCGGGATGTTCCTTGGGCAAACCTACATACTCGTCCATATTGAAAGTCACTACGTTCTGGAAAGACACGATGCCTTTCTTGTTCAGGTCGATAAGTTCCTTGTACATGCCCAACGGAGAAGAACCGGTGGGGCATCCCAATACAAACGGTTTTTCAGGTGTCGGATGAGCGGCCTTGATTTTGGCAGCCACATAATGTGCCGCCCACTTTGATACGGACTGATAATCCGATTGAATGATAAGTCTCATTGTGATTGTTTTTATTAGGTTAATAAATTAGGGGTAATTCAACTTTAATTACTTCTATCCTTCTTCAAACGCTCTGCCATGGCACGTGCCAGGTTTTCGCATTGTTCGTAAGTAATGTCCTTCATGGCCTGCTTCATCTCTACCGGGTCGCCCACAATCTCGAACTTGCTCTTTTCGGCAAACTCGCCCATACGCTTCACGGCAGCACCTGCCCAGCAGAAGGATCCGAAGTATCCCAGATAACGTCCCTTCACTTCGCGTACCAGAATCTTGGAAAGCAAGGATTCTATCTCAGGATAAATCTGGTTGCTGTAGGTGGGGCTGCCGATGATAAGTCCGCGATACTTGAAGATATCGGCAATGATATAAGAAGGATTGCTCTTGCTCACATTGTGCATCACGATGTTCTTGATGCCTTGTGCAGAAAGTTCCGCCGCAATGGCTTCCGCCATCTGCTCCGTGTTGCCGTACATGGAACCGTAAGCAATGACCACACCTTCGTCAGCAGCGTAACGGCTCAACTTGTCGTAGATGCCGATAACCTTGGCTATGTTTTCCGTCCACACCGGTCCGTGCGTGGAGCAGATAGTGGAAACGGGCAGACCGCCCAGCTTAGCCAACGCCTTCTGCACCGGAGAGCCGTACTTGCCTACGATGTTAGAATAGTAGCGAACCATCTCATCCCAGTATCTGTCCAGATTGATGCGGGTATCCAGGAACCCTCCGTCCAACGTGCCGAAACAGCCGAAACCGTCACCGGCGAAAAGAACTCCTTCCGTTTCGTCAAAAGTCATCATCGTCTCGGGCCAGTGCACCATCGGGGTCATATAGAAACGGAGTTTATGATGTCCCAAAGCCAGAAAATCCTCGTCCTTCACCATGTACTGTTCGCCCGTCACGCCATAAAAGCCCTCTATCATGCCGAAAGTCTGCTTGTTGCCCACGATGATGATGTCGGGGTAATGCTGCTTTATCAGACGGATAGAACCCGAATGGTCCGGTTCCATGTGGTTGATGATGAGATATTGGATGGGGCGCTCGCCGATGATACTCTTTATCTTGCGCAGATACACCTCGAAGTAGCAGATGTCTACCGTATCGACCAAAGCGACCATTTCGTCGTCTATCAGGTAAGAGTTGTAGGAAACCCCATACGGCAACGGCCACATACCTTCAAACAAATGCTTATTGCGGTCATTCACTCCCACGTAGTGGATTTTTCCTTTTATCACTGTTTTTGGGTTCATAATTATTCTTTATTTAGATTGATTCCATATTTAAAGTTGCGGCAAAAATAATTCTTTTTTCTCACATTTCATACTTCTTTCCCTGATATGCACCGAGTTCTTTCATTCTTTTTTGAACCCGATGATTAAATTCATAATTTTTCAGTCCCCAGTCAGGTGCAATGAGCAGTTCCTTAGGAGACTGGGAGACGAAACGCTCCAGCACCAAGTCCGGCCGCAGATGCTCGATATAGTCTATCACGAGGTCGATATATTCCTCCACATCAAACAGATGAAAATCTTCAGGATACTGCCGGTACTCCAGAGCCATGCGGGTACCCCTTATCAGTTGCAACTGGTGCATCTTCAAGGTAGTGAGTGGCAGGCGGGACAATACACCGGCTTGTGCTACGATACTTTCGTGCGTCTCGCCTGGCAGTCCGAGGATGACATGCCCACCGGTCAGGATTCCGCGTGAAGCGGTTCTTTCCACCGCATCGGCGGCGGCATGGAAAGTATGCCCGCGGTTGATGCGGCAAAGTGTCTTGTCGTCGGTACTCTCTATGCCGTACTCCACTAAGAGGAATGTATGCCGGTTCATCTCCTCCAGATAGTCCAGCAAGCTGTCGGGCATACAGTCCGGACGGGTGCCGATAACCAGGCCCACCACTCCGTCTGCCGACAAGGCCTCCTCGTATTTCCGCTTCAGGTCTTCCAATTCGCCATACGTATTGGTATAGGCCTGGAAATAGGCGAGATACTTCATCTCCGGATATTTGTGTGCAAAGAACTGCTTGCCCTCTTCCAGCTGGCGGGTAATGGATTTCTCCGTACGGCAATAATCGGGGTTGAAGGTCTGGTTGTTGCAATAGGTGCAACCGCCGACTCCTTTGTTTCCATCCCGGTTGGGGCACGTAAAACCGGCATTCAGCGATATTTTCTGTACCTTATAGGGAAAATATCGCTTCAGAAAAAAAGGGAACTCATTATAGAGCGTAGATTTGGTTTCCATACATATTCCTTATGTAAGTGGCAAATATAGGATTTTTCCGTGGGATGAACCTGCAAAAACAAGAATACTTTCCACTTGATTTGTTAACGAACATAAAACAAAGAATTTCCGCCTGCACTAAAAAATGTTTCATCTACTGATATATAACTAATTAATTGAGAAAGAGTACATCCAAGCTCAATTAAATTAAACACAATTTAGTGATTAGACACTCTTTTTACACACAATTTCCTCAGTTTATACTCCTCAAGAATGAAATAAATTCATAGCTTTGCATACAACCTTAATGAATCAACCTATAAATACTATAACACCATGGCAACAATCGCATTGGACATAGGCGGCACAAAAATAGCCAGCGCCATTTTCTTTCCGGACGGAAGCATGATGTTTAACCGCAAACGGCTCCTGAAAGGAAGAACCGGTCACGAAGTGGGCAAGCTCGCCGCGGATATCCTCGCCAAACTTCTTACCGTAGCACGCAGAAGCCGTATACACATCGACGGAATAGGTGTCTGCATCCCCGGTATCGTTTACTCCCAAACCAACCGGATATGGGCCCCCAACATACCGGGCTGGGATAACTACCCCCTCTATGAGGAGCTGCGCAGTGTAACGCCTCCGGGCATCGAGATATACATCGACAGCGACCGTACCTGCTATATGTATGGAGAGATGTGGCAAGGTGCCGCCAAAGAATGTCACAGTGCCATATTCATTGCCGTGGGAACCGGTATCGGTGCCGGCATCATCATCGACGGGCACGTGTTGCACGGAGCCAACGACATTATCGGCGCCACCGGCTGGATGGCCCTGCAACCTCCCTACCGGGAAGAGTATGACGCATGCGGATGTTTCGAATATTACGCTTCCGGCAATGGTATCGGGGCACGGGTACGCGATGCCGTACGCGCCAACAAGGCATACAAAGGGAAACTGCGCCAGAAACCCATCTGCCGCATATCGGCCTATGATATGTTCAGTGCCTATAATGAAAAAGACCCTATCGCCATCTCCGTATTGCACAAAGCCGTCGAGATGTGGGGCATGGCTTCCGCAAATCTGGTCAGCCTGCTCAACCCGCAGAAGATAATTTGGGGCAGAGGCGTCTTCGGCCCTGCCGGTATCTTTATAGATGACATTTATAAGGAAGCCTGCAAATGGGCGCAGCCGCTCAGCATCAAGCAGGTGGAATTTGTACCTTCTCAGTTGTCCGGTAATGCCGGACTGATAGGAGCAGCGTTTCTTGCCATCAAAAATCACTTGTATGAGTAACAGTTATCACAAGAATCTCGTATTCACGGCAGCGTGCATCGGGATGTGTTTCTTCGGAGTCTCCATGATTACATTGGGAGCAGTGTTGCCATCCCTCATAGCCAAGCTGAATCTGAGCGGGTTGCAGACAACCTCACTGGCCACTTTCCTGCCGCTGGGCATGCTGGCCGGTTCCCTGATTTTCGGTCCCATCGTAGACCGGTTCGGACATAAAGCCCTGCTGGTGCCCAGCTGCATCATCGTACTGCTGGGGATGGAAGGACTTGCCTTCTTTGAAAGTGTGCCATTACTGCAAGCTTCCATCGTCGGCATCGGCTTGGGCGGAGGCATCCTCAACGGAGAAACCAATGCATTGGTATCCGATATCTCGGGAGAATCCGAGAAAGGGTCGCGTCTCAGCTTTCTGGGCATGTTCTACGGACTGGGCGCATTGGGCATACCGATGTTGCTGGGCTCCCTTTCCAAGCATTATTCATTCGAAACCATCTTGCTGGGAATTGGTGTAGTGATGCTTGCGGGCATTATATTCTGCATCCCCGTACGCTTCCCCGCCCCTAAGCAGGCACAAGGTTTCCCGGTAAAAGAGGGATTGGGACTGCTGAAAGAAAGCAGCTTACTGCTACTCAGCTTCATTCTTTTTTTCCAAAGCGGCATTGAGGGTGTCTGCAACAATTGGTCCACAAGTTACTTTGGGCAGATGACGGATATTCCGGCCAATCAGGCATTGATTGCACTGACCTGCATGGTAGCGGGACTGACCGTGGCACGTATGGTGCAGGTTGCGATATTCAAGAAGATAAAACCGGAAACCGTACTGCCCTACAGCCTTACGCTCACTGCCATAGGATTCTGTTTCCTTATGTTCTCGCCGGGTTTTGCACGCGCAGCAGTCGGCATGGTGCTGGTAGGTATGGGGCTGTCGGCCACGTATCCCGTGATACTCAGCATTCTTGGAAGCCGGTACCCGTCCTTATCGGGAACAGCATTCAGCGTGGCGCTTGCCATAGCCCTCATTGGCCAGACTGCAATGAATGGCCTGATGGGAATGGTTTCCCAATACACCAATGGCATCGGGCTTTATCCTTATCTGATGATTGCCTCACTTGCCGTCATGCTCCTTTTGTATAAACGCTCACTCAAATAAATTTATTAACTTCTTAAAAAACAAAAAAGTTATGTTAGCACTCGAATGGTTAAAGAATGCCCATGGCATTATGGAAAAGCTGGAAGCTACCCAGTTGGAAAACATCAAAAAAGCAGCCACTGTTATGGCAGACTCCATCGAAACCGGTCGTTGGGTCCACACGTTTGGTTGCGGCCACGCAACGATTCCCGTAGAAGAAATGTATCCGCGTATCGGCAGCTTTGTAGGATTCCACCCGCTTTGCGAATTGCCTCTGACATTCTTCACGCAGATTATCGGCCAGATGGGTATTCATCAGTTCCTCTTCCTGGAACGGGCAGAAGGCTACGGCCAGGAAATTATGAAGAACTATGATTTTGATTCCAAAGACTGTATGTGGATTTTCTCACATACCGGTATCAATGCCGTCAATATAGACATGGCATTGGAAGCCAAGAAGCGCGGCATGAAAGTTATTGTATACGGTTCGGCCAGCGAAACGGGCGACAAGGCCAGCCGCCACTCCAGCGGAAAGAACCTCTTCCAGTTGGCAGATATCGTAGTGGATTCCTGCGTTCCCCTGGTAGACGCCTCCGTACCTTTGAAGAACCACTTCGACAAGGTAGGTCCGTTGTCTACATTGAGTTTCGTCACCATGGTATGGATGACCATCACTACCGTTGCCGAAATCCTTGCCGACCGTGGCGTACACTTGTACATCCATCCGTCGCACAACGTTCCGGGTGACACAACCGCCCACGAACGACTGGATGCAGCCATTGCAGAATATCAAAGAAAAGTCAAGTGCTTGTAACGAAAGATATTCCAATCATCATCTCATCCAATCATCATCTATGAGTGACGGACGTCCGTCCCTGCTTCGCCCCCAAGGAGCAGGACGGGCTTTTTCTGTTCAAAAAGAATAAAATCGGCCCACTGCTTCGATAAATCTTCCCTTTGTTGTATATTTGTTCCCCAGAAAAAAGATGGAAACAGATAAGCATAAAAGATAGATATGAAACAGATAAGCATCGCACTTCTCCTCTGCCTCTGTACGCTGGCAGGTTTCGCCCAAGGTGGCAAGGCGCTCGATTTGAAAGAAATCATATCGGGCAAGTTCACTCCGAAGAACATTTCCGGCGTTATCCCCATCCCGGGAGACGGAGAACATTATTCGCAAATGAATGCGGACAGGACACAAATCATCAAATACTCCTTCAAAACGGGAAAACCCGTGGAAGTGCTGTTTGATGCCGCTACCGCACGCGAATGCACGTTCAAGACATTTGACAGCTACAGCTTTGCTCCGGACGGCAGCAAACTGCTCATTGCCACCGAAACAACTCCCATCTACCGCCATTCCTATACGGCTGTGCATTACATCTACAGCCTGAAGCGCAATCTGGACGGTAAAATCAACAATATTGTGGAAAAACTTTCGGACGGCGGCCCGCAGCAGGTGCCCGTATTTTCACCGGACGGCAACCAGGTGGCTTTTGTACGCGACAACAATATCTTCCTTGTGAAACTGCTCTATGGCAACAGCGAAAGCCAGGTGACGGAAGACGGAAAACAGAACGAGGTGCTGAACGGCATCCCCGATTGGGTTTACGAAGAGGAGTTCTCCTTCAACCGTGCGTTGGAATTCAGTGCCGACAGCCAGATGCTGGCTTTCATCCGCTTCGACGAGAAAGATGTTCCCTCCTACTCTTTCCCTCTTTTTGCCGGACAAGCCCCCCACTTCACCCCTTTCGAGAAGTATCCGGGAGAGTATACTTACAAATATCCTAAAACGGGAGAAGTAAATTCCAAAGTGTCCGTACACACCTTCGATATCAAGTCGAAAGTGACCCGCAAGATAAACGTGCCGGTAGATGCAGACGGCTATATTCCCCGCATCCGCTTTACCCAAGACCCCAACAAGCTTGCCGTCATGACACTGAACCGCCATCAGAACCGGTTCGACCTATACTTTGCCGACCCTCGCAGCACGGTAGCCAAACTGGCTCTGCGTGATGAAAGCGATACCTATATCCGCGAGAATGTATTCGACAACATCGTCTTCTATCCGGAAAATTTCAGCTTTGTCAGCGAAAAGAGCGGATACAACCATCTGTACTGGTATAGCATAGGTGGCAATCTGCTGAAACAAGTGACAGCCGGACCATATGAAGTGCAGGAGTTCCTGGGTTATGACCCCGAAGAAGGAAGCTTCTACTTCAGCAGCAACGAGGAAAGCCCCATGCGCAGTGCCATCTACAAGATTGACCGGAAAGGCAAAAAGACCAGGCTATCGTCACAAGCCGGAACAAACAGTGCGCAGTTCAGTACGAACATGAAGTACTATATGAACCGTTATTCCAATCTGGATACTCCGACCGTCATTACACTGAACGACAATACGGGCAAGACTCTTGCCACCCTGATGGACAATGCGGCATTGAAGCAGGAAATCAGTGGCTATGACATGCCACGAAAGGAATTCTTCACTTTCCAGACTTCCGACGGAACCACATTGAATGGCTGGATGATGAAACCTGCCGACTTCTCCGCCGGCAAGAAATACCCGGTACTGATGTACCAGTACAGCGGCCCCGGTTCACAGCAAGTGCTTGACAAGTTCAGTGTAAGCTGGGAAACCTACATGGCATCGCAAGGCTATATCGTGGTTTGCGTAGACGGGCGTGGCACCGGAGGACGTGGTGCCGAATTCGCCAAATGCACCTATCTGAACCTGGGTATCAAGGAAGCCAAAGACCAGGTGGAAACCGCCCTCTACATGGGCAACCAGCCTTATGTGGACAAAAACCGCATCGGAATCTGGGGATGGAGTTACGGTGGATACATGACCATTATGAGTATGAGTGAAGGAACACCGGTATTCAAGGCCGGAGTAGCCGTAGCTGCCGTTACCGACTGGAACTACTACGACACCGTTTACGGCGAACGCTTTATGCGCACACCGAAAGAAAACGCCGAAGGCTATAAGGCCAGTTCCGCCTTTACCCGTGCCGACAAGTTGCACGGCAACCTGCTGCTAGTACACGGCATGGCAGACGACAATGTACACTTCCAGAACTGTGCCGAATATGCCGAACAACTGGTACAGCTCGGCAAACAGTTCGATATGCAGGTTTACACCAACCGCAACCACAGTATCTACGGAGGAAATACCCGGTTACACCTATATACGCGGTTGACCAACTTCTTCAACAAAGAATTGAAATAATGCCTGAAAGAGTACGTAAGCCTGAATGGCTCAAAATAAGCATCGGTGCCAACGAGCGCTATACCGAGACCAAACGCATTGTCGAGTCGCATTGCCTCCATACCATCTGCAGCAGCGGCCGTTGCCCCAATATGGGGGAATGTTGGGGGAAAGGCACCGCAACCTTCATGATTGGGGGAAATATCTGCACCCGGTGCTGTAAGTTCTGCAACACAGCAAGCGGGAAGCCCTTGCCGCTGGATGCCGATGAGCCTACACATGTGGCAGAATCCATCGCCTTGATGAAACTCTCCCATGCAGTCGTCACCTCTGTAGACCGTGACGACCTGCCCGACTTAGGCGCATCGCACTGGGTACGTACCATCCGGGAAATCAAGCGGCTCAATCCGGACACCACCGTCGAAGTGCTGATTCCCGACTTCCAGGGAAGAAAGGAGCTCGTGGCACAAGTTATCGATGCACAACCGGAAATCATTTCGCACAACATGGAGACTGTCCGCCGCATCAGCCCCCTCGTGCGCAGTGCCGCCAAGTATGAGACAAGCCTGGAAGTGTTGCGGCAGATTGCAGAAAGCAATACCACCACCAAGTCCGGCATTATGGTGGGATTGGGCGAGACTCCGGAAGAAGTGGAAGAACTGATGGACGACCTTCGCCAAGTGGGCTGTCACATACTGACCATAGGGCAATACCTTCAACCCACACACAAACATTATCCGGTAGCGGCATATATTACTCCCGAACAATTTGCACTCTACAAAGAGAAAGGATTGGAAAAAGGGTTTCAGCAAGTGGAAAGCGCCCCATTGGTACGCTCCTCCTATCATGCAGAAAAACAGATTCATTTTATACAAAAAAGAAGTAAAACAGGAAACATTTAAATCTCCCAGTTGTTATGATGTAAACGACAAAATCATAATACGGATAATGAATCATCAAAGAATTCTATCATCAAGATTCAATATGTCGCTGGGATTCATCCCCGTTATAATATCCATCATATTATGCGAGTTTATAACGCAGGACATGTCCATCTACATCGGTACAGGTGTAGGACTCTTCTTTAGCATCTATTCGGTGAGGCATAGAGGGACTCATGTTCCACAAATCATACTTTACTGCACTACCGGAATGTTACTGCTATTATCGGTAACAACCCTATTCCTCGTAAACTACTGTCCACGTTTTATGCTTCCGTTCACACTGGAAATCAGCGCTATCATTCCCCCATTCGTCATCTACCTCAATAGGAGAAAATTTCTGGACTACCACATGTCTCAGACACAGAAATGCTGCAAGCAGCTTTTTGCACAAGGGGCAGAAGCCGCCATCGTATCCTCACGCGTAATCCTTATCATAAGCCTGCTGCATTTTCTGATTATCTCCTTGGCGATTCTGGTCAGTTACCCTTTGGGAGATACTACCCGCCACATTCTGTTTTATGTGGCGCCTCCCCTCGTCTTTATATTAGGCATTCTGTTCAACCAATTCGGTATCTTCTATTTCAATATAGTGATGAACCACACGGTTTTCGTACCGATAGTCAACACCAAAGGAGATGTCATGGGGAAAGCCATCGCTTCAGAAGCCATCAACCGGAAAAACGACTATATCAATCCGGTCATCCGGATTGCCGTTGCCTCACACGGCATGCTGTTTCTCCTCCCCCGCCCCAAATGCAACGTTTTCGAGAAAGACAAAATCGACTTACTGATGGAGGGTTACCTGATATATGGAGAAACATTGGAACAAGGCGCACACAGAATTTTACGGCAAACGCTTCCCACCGCCCCATTAGACCATTTGCACTTCAACTTCATGTATCATTTTGAGAATGAAGCCACCGACCGCCTGGTCTATCTCTTCACGCTAGACCTGGACGATGACTCCATCTTATGCAATAAGAATTTCAAGGGTGGAAAGCTATGGACGTTCCAGCAAATGGAACACAACCTGGGACGGAACTTCTTCAGCAGTTGCCTGGAATATGAATTCGAGCACCTGGAAGCTATTATTTATACAAGAGAAAAATACAAGGAATCTTAGAAAGGTCGGGAGTCTTTCCCTGCCACTCCCTCACTGTCTTGGTTTTGATATACTCCCCTTCACAAGTAATGTTCGCCGCAATGCAGAGCTTGGTCTGCGGACGGCAGTTATGAAGAATATCCTCTATCATCTTATTATTGCGGTAAGGCGTTTCAATGAAAAGCTGGGTCTGATGTTCATTATAGACGCGTTGTTCCAGCATTTTCAGCTTTTTGGCACGCTCTGCCGGTTCAATGGGAAGATAACCGTGGAAGGCAAAGCTCTGACCGTTGAAACCGGAACCCATAACAGAGAGGATAATAGAAGAAGGTCCCACCAAGGGGACCACTCTCAAGTTTTTCCGTTGTGCAATAGCCACTACGTCCGCTCCCGGATCGGCCACAGCCGGACAACCGGCTTCGGAGATTACGCCCATCGGCTGCCCCTCCACCAGCGGCTTCAGATAGCCGGAGATGTCTTCAGGCGACGTATGCTTGTTCAACGTATAGAATGTCAGCGCATCAATATCTATTCCCTTGTCCACCTTCTTCAGAAACCGACGTGCCGAGCGCACATCCTCCACGATGAAATGACGGATTCCCAGTATTATCTCCTTATTATAAGGAGGCAACACTGCTTCAATAGGCGTATCGCCCAAGGTGACAGGCAAAAGATAAAGTGCGATTTCCATTAGCCGTAGATGATATTTCCGTTTTCGTCCTTATACTCATCCAAACCCTTCTCATAGGTAGCCATGGCGCGAAGACTCATACCTACGCTGGAAAAACCTCCATCGTGGAACAAGTTCTGCATGGTAACCTTGCGGGTGAGGTCGGAAAACATGACGATACAGTAGTCGGCACATTCATCGGCAGAAGCATTACCAAGCGGAGACATGCGGTTGGCGAAGTCGAACAGCTTGTCCATACCTTTCACACCGGAACCGGCAGTGGTCATCGTAGGAGACTGGGAAATGGTGTTGACACGTACATGGTGTTCGCGTCCGTAGATGTAACCGAAACTGCGGGCGATAGATTCCAGCAGTGCCTTGGCATCTGCCATATCGTTGTAACCGTAAAACGTACGTTGCGCAGCCACATAACTCAGAGCCAGGATTGAACCGTAGTCGGCAATGGCGTTGAGCTTCTTGGCAGCTTGTATCATCTTGTGGAAAGAGACAGCGGAAATATCCAGCGTCTTTTCCAACATATCGTAATCCAAATCATCATATGTACGTTTCTTACGCACATTGGGAGACATACCAATGGAGTGCAGCACGAAGTCGACCGGGCCACCCAATACTTCCATAGAGCGTTTGAATACATTTTCCAAATCTTCTACACTTGTAGCATCTGCGGGAATCACCTCGCAGTTCAGTTTCTCCGAAAGAGCGGACACTTCGCCCATACGTACGGCAACCGGCGTATTCGACAAAGTGATGGTTGCACCTTCTTCTACTGCTTTTTCTGCTACTTTCCAGGCAATGGACTGCTCATTCAGAGCACCGAAAATAATGCCTCTTTTTCCTTTCAACAAATTGTAACTCATACCTATTTTTAGTAAAATTCGGCTGCAAAGATAGGAAGTTTTTGCATAAAAAGCCCGAAAGTGTGCAAAGAAAAGGGAAGAACGGCAAAAAATACACCAATCACCCACTGCAAAACTACTGCAACACTTGTGCAGTGCCACTGCAATACTGTTGCAGTCACGCTGCACCCCATCTGCAGTACTACTGCAAAGCGCATACAGCAGGAATGCAGTAATAATGCACTGATTATCAGCCCAGGGCTTGCTATTCTGCAAATACCTGATGAAACCCGAGGCAGCATTTGAACATGAGCGCAAAAAGCCCTATATTTGCAGCAAACTAAAAAATAGAGAAAGCAATGAAGAAGTTGATTATATTTGACCTGGACGGAACTTTACTGAATACAATAGCCGATTTGGCACAAAGTACAAACCATGCCCTGCAAGCGCTCGGCTATCCCACCCACCCGGAATCGGCCTATAACTTCATGGTTGGCAACGGAATCAACAAACTGTTCGAGCGCGCCCTCCCAGAAGGGGAAAAGAGCGAAGAAAACGTCCTGCGTGTCCGCAAGGAGTTTGTGTCTTATTATGACGTGCACAATGCAGATAAAAGCCGCCCTTACCCCGGCATCCCCGAACTGCTGGAACAGTTGCAGGAGAAAGAGATGATATTGGCAGTGGCTTCCAACAAATATCAATCGGCTACCGTGAAACTGATTTCACACTATTTCCCCAACATACGTTTTACCGCCGTCTTCGGACAGCGGGAAGGGGTCAACGTGAAGCCCGACCCAACAGTGGTGCATGACATTCTGGACATCACCCGGATATCCCGTGAAGACGTACTATATGTAGGAGACTCCGGAGTGGATATGCAGACAGCCGCCAATGCCGGAGTCACCGCCTGCGGAGTCACTTGGGGATTCCGTCCCCGCACAGAACTGGAAGAGTTTCATCCGGCACATATCGTAGACAATGCTACGGACATTGCCGTTATCGCTGCTCTTTGAGAGGGCACTCCCTCCCCGAGGTGATAAGGAACAGGAAGTGATGACAACAACTATCACCCAAGATATGTAGGGTCAGAACAATTCCCACATCACACCTTTATCTCCCCCCATCACAAGATAGGCATGCCCGTAAATTTTCAGAATATAACCAATATAACTATCAATCCTCCACATCTTTTCCCCATAAATCAATATCAGATGGAGCTTTCCATAAGCTCCATCCGACCAATAGTCCTATTGCCAATAAAAAAATCAAATATATCATTATAGTCCGGTTTGTTTCAATGTTTTATAATAACACTGCGAACGGTATGAAAGTTCACTCCACCCGAATTTGGAGAAAAAGGCACGTACACGAGGATTAGTTTCCTCCCCCGACTCTCTTAATCGAAATACATGCAGATACAATAAATTTACAAATCGAATCTTTCTTCATGCAATCATTCATTTTTTGTATTAGAACAGTTTTATTTCCCAAAACAAAAGTAATGCTTTCTTTCCAAACGGATATGTAGTTTTCAACGTAGAAGATGTGTTATTTGGTTTTCGTGTACGAAAACGAGCAATTTTGTGCACGATAACGACCAATTTCGTCCAAAATTGTTCCATTTACTAATAATTATGCTTTTCAAGTTTGATTAATTGAGAAAAGGTCTTATTTTTGACCCGGTTTTTAATTCATACTATTGCAAAAACAAGCTCAATTACCTAATTAAATCACAAGAGAATGGAACAAGTTTTCGGCTATATCATCGGCTTAGGAGCAGCAGTGATGATGCCTATAATCTTTACAATTTTGGGAGTATGCATCGGTATTAAATTCAGTAAGGCATTAAAGAGCGGTCTGCTGGTAGGTGTCGGGTTCGTAGGTCTGTCAGTTGTCACTGCATTGTTGACCAGCAGCCTCGGTCCTGCTCTGAGCCAAGTCGTTGAAATTTATGGTCTTCAGCTGAAAGTATTCGACATGGGATGGCCAGCAGCTGCTGCTGTAGCCTATAACACATCGGTAGGTGCATTCATCATTCCGGTATGTTTGGGAGTAAATCTTCTGATGTTATTAACGAAAACGACCCGTACGGTCAATATCGACCTTTGGAACTACTGGCATTTCGCATTTATCGGCGCAGTCGTTTATTTTGCCAGCGACAATATCTGGTGGGGCTTCTTCGCCGCTATCATCTGCTACATCATTACCCTGATTATGGCCGACTATACCGCCGACAAATTCCAAGGATTCTACGACAAGATGGAGGGTATCTCCATTCCCCAGCCTTTCTGCGCAGGTTTCGTACCATTTGCCGTAGTCATCAATAAAGCATTGGACAAAATCCCCGGTTTTGACAAATTGAACATCGATGCGGAAGGCATGAAGAAGAAATTCGGTTTGCTGGGTGAGCCTCTGTTCTTGGGTATTCTGGTTGGTTGCGGTATCGGTGCCTTGTCTTGCAAGAACAGCCAGGAACTGGTAGACAAGATACCTTATATATTAGGTTTGGGTATCAAGATGGGCGCCGTAATGGAACTGATTCCGCGTATCACCGCTTTGTTCATCGAAGGTTTGAAACCTATTTCCGATGCTACCCGCGAGCTGATTGCCAAGAAATTCAAAGGTGCTGTCGGCCTGAATATCGGTATGAGCCCCGCATTGGTTATCGGCCATCCTGCAACGCTGGTGGTTTCCCTGCTGCTGATTCCCGTAACCATACTGCTGGCTGTCATCCTGCCGGGTAACCAGTTCCTGCCTTTGGCGTCGCTGGCCGGAATGTTCTACCTCTTCCCGCTGGTACTGCCCATCACGAAAGGAAATGTAGTAAAGACATTCATCATCGGACTCGTTGTACTGACCATCGGTCTTTATTTCGTAACAGACCTCGCCCCCTATTTCACACAAGCAGCCCACGATGTATACGAGAAGACACAAGACGCTGCCGTGAATATCCCTGCCGGCTTTGAAGGCGGCGCACTGGACTTTGCATCCAGCCCCTTCGCTTGGGTCATTTTCCACCTGACCTACTCGTTGAAATGGATAGGCTCCGGTATCCTTGTATTATGCACATTGTTCCTGATGATTATGAACCGTCGTGCCATTATCAAATACCAGAAATCAATCAAAAATTAAAAGTTAAATAGTAACGGATTATGAAAAAGTTAGTACTTGCATTTATGATGGGAGCAGCTGCCATGGCAGCCAATGCCCAAGTGAATTACAAAGTGCAGACCGCCTGCCATCCGCAGGACGTGAAGCATTATGACACGGAACTTCTACGCAGCAGATTCATGATGGACAAAGTCATGGCTCCGGATGAAATCAACGTAACCTACACCCTCTACGACCGGTTGATTTACGGTGGCGCCATGCCGGTGAACAAGACATTGAAATTGGAAGTGTTCCGTGAACTGGGTCCGGAAATCACTTACTTCCTCGAACGCCGCGAACTGGGTGTCATCAATACCGGCGGTGACGGAGTGGTTACTGTAGACGGCAAGGAATACCCCATGAAGTATAAGGAAGCCCTTTACGTAGGCTGCGGAAATAAGGAAGTAACCTTCAAGAGCAACGACGCTACCAATCCCGCCAAGTTCTACATCAACTCGGCTCCGGCCTACAAGCCCTATGTTACTCAGCTGATTACTACCGATGCCAAGCTTCAGAAAGCCAACCCCAAGAAATATGCACTGGGCATCTCCGACCATTATGGAAAAATGGAGGACAGTAACGACCGCATCGTAAACCAGCTGATTGTGAAAGATGTACTGGAAAGAGTGAAAGACGGTGGTACCAACCAGTTGCAGATGGGACTCACGGAACTGGCTCCCGGTTCTGTATGGAATACCATGCCTGCCCACACACACACTCGCCGCATGGAAGCTTACTACTACTTCAACCTGAAACCCGGCAACGCTATCTGTCACTTGATGGGCGAACCGCAGGAAGAACGTCTGATATGGCTGCACAACGAACAAGCCATCACTTCTCCCGAATGGTCTATCCACGCTGCTGCCGGAACCAGCAACTATACTTTCATTTGGGGTATGGGCGGTGAAAACCTGAAATACAGCGACAAAGACGAAATCAAATACATCGATATGAAATAAAGTTGCCCTGTAGCGCCCGATAGGCATGGACTTAAATAATCCATGCCTATTTTTGTCATTTTCAGCATCCTAATTTACCCAATATTACACCTCGAACAACACACAAACCTACATTTGTATCAAAATATAAATCTATTATCATGAGTACATTTCAAAACACCGCAGGGCGGATGACCAATTACCGTTGGATTATCTGCGCCATGCTATTCTTCGCGACAACCGTCAACTACCTCGACCGCCAGGTTCTTTCATTGACCTGGAAAGATTTTATCTCCCCCGAATTCCACTGGACCGATACACACTACGGCTACATCACGGCCATCTTTTCCATCGTCTATGCCTTAGGCAATCTGTTTGCCGGACGTTTCATCGACTGGATGGGAACGAAGAAAGGATATTTATGGGCCATCGCCGTATGGTCCACCGGCGCCTGTATGCACGCCCTTTGCGGACTTGCCACAGAAGTGACCCTCGGCATTGAAAATGCCGCCAACATGATTAGTGCTACCGGTGCATTGGCCTCTACCATAGCCATCACCAGTGTTTACTACTTCATTGCCGCCCGTATCATACTGGGCATCGGTGAAGCAGGAAACTTTCCTGCCGCCATCAAGGTTACCGCCGAATATTTTCCCAAGAAAGACCGTGCCTTCTCCACTTCCATCTTCAATGCCGGCTCTACCATCGGAGCACTGATAGCCCCATTGTGTATCCCTACCCTGGCCCGCTACTTCCAACGCATGGGCGTGGGCAACGGCTGGGAAATGGCTTTTATCGTTATCGGCGGATTGGGTTTCATCTGGATGGGACTATGGATGTTCATGTACAAGAAACCTGATGAAAATCCACACGTAAACGCAGCTGAGCTGGCATATATAGAACAAGACAAAGAGGAGGATAAAAAGGCGACTACTCCGGCAACCAAGGACGAAAAGAGCATTTCTTTCCTGCAATGTTTCAAATATCCGCAGACTTGGGCTGTATTTTTCGGCAAATTCATGACTGACGGTGTATGGTGGTTCTTCCTCTTCTGGGCACCCGCATACATTTCGGACGTTTACGGATTCTCCTCAGATACTCCCACGGCACAGATGCTTATCTTTGTGCTCTATGCCATCACGATGTTGTCCGTCTATGGCGGAAAATTGCCCACCATCATTATCAACAAGACCGGCAAGAACCCCTACGCCGCACGCATGCAGGCCATGTTCATCTTTGCACTGTTCCCGCTATTGGCATTGTTTGCACAGCCATTGGGCAACAAGGAAGTATTTGGCGAACAAGCCTATTGGTTCCCGATTATCATCATAGGTATTGCAGGCGCTGCCCATCAGTCCTGGTCGGCCAACATCTATTCTGTGGTAGGTGATATGTTTCCCAAGAGCACCATTGCCACCATTGTGGGAATCGGAGGTATGGCGGGCGGTATCAGCTCATTCCTCATCAACATGAGTTCCGGTTTGCTGTTCGACTATGCCGACAAGACACAAATGGTATTTCTCGGATTTCAGGGCAAGCCTGCCGGATATTTCATCATCTTCTGTATATGTGCAGTGTCCTACCTGATAGGCTGGTGCATCATGAAGGCACTGGTTCCGAAGTACAAACCGATTATAGTGGACTAATCAGAAGTCTCTTTATAGATATTCAAAATCATGCGGAGTTTGCAAACTGCATTACATGCCTTGCAAACTCCGCACAAAAAAGCCCTTTCTCACGAAATGGCTTTTCTTTGTTCAATTACAGTCAAAAACAAAAAACTGTAAATGGAACACAATTTAAGATGAAAAAAAGGGAAGTCTCACGACTTCCACAATTCTTCTAACCTTAAATCTAAATCTCTATGAAAAAAACGTAATGCAAAGATAATGGTTTATCCCACACAGCGTTATTAATAAACTCTATAAAGAAGCAGAGAATATTTAAGATTTACTAATAAGACGGTTACGAATGGCAAACTACAGACAAGAGCTCGGCATAAATAGGGTTAAGTTTCAATAGTTGCGGCACTCCTGTCATAAACATCTGCTTGCGGGCACGAGTAAGGGCAACATTCAATTTCCGGTCAATCCGAGTACCGTTTTCCTCCGTCATATTTGCCAGAAACTTCAACTGATAAGCCCGGTTCACACAGAAAGAGTAGATAATGACATCCCGTTCGCTACCTTGGAAGCGCTCCACGGTGTCTACCAATATATCCTCCAAAGGAGCAATACCCAAAGCGGCAATCTCTTTCTTAATCAAGGCTATCTGACTGCGATAAGGAGTGATGACACCTAAAGTGACAGCCGGGTTGAAACCGGAAACAGCCGCATACTGCCGATAGATAGCCGCTGCCAACCGTGCCACAATCCGCGCCTCCGAATGGTTCATCTTGGCCGACTGTGCCGGCGGTTCGACTGCGGAAGGCAGAAAAGCGACACGACGAGTGAGCAAGCCGGCAAACTCACAATCACACAATTCAGGAGCAAGGGTCAGCTCACCCTGCTGGTGCGGCAAGCCAACCGGCTCCAGCAGACCACCGTAAAAAGCACGATTAGGAAACAAAGCTACCTCGATATTCATGCGTCCCTGACGACAGAGCATGTCATAGGAGGGATGAGGGATAAGGGATGAAGGATGAGAGGTTGATGTCTGGCGATTGGCGCTCTCCCTGGAGAGGTTTCTATAAAGGCGTTCGAAAAGGGAATCTTTCAAATTATACAATCCGATGGCCTGCAAAGCTTCGTCACACACTTCCGACTGCTCGGACGATTGCAAGACCACTGCGGGCAGCTGCTTATGGTCACCTATCAAAATAAATTTGCCGATGGCATCCGCGCCTGCAGGATTACGGGTACAGAGTAATCCCAGCAGTTGTGGTTCCAAAATTTGAGTAGCCTCATCCACAATCGCTACATCAAAAGTCTTCAACCGGAAAAGCTCGGTCTTGGAAGAAAGCGTGGCAACCGTACCGACAAAAACACGGCAACGGGCAATGCGCTCTTGCACCTGCCGCCGAGTGGCACAAGGTTCCAGCACATTCTCAATCAGATACGGGCGGAATGACTCATCACAAGACAACTCACTGCCTAAACGGATAAAGTCTATTTCAGGCTCAATGGAGGTCAGCGCCTTACTGATTTCATCTACGGCACGATTGGTATACGAAAGCAGCAAAATCTGTTTCCCCTCCCGGTAAAAGGCTTCTACCATGCCCCGTAGCGCGCGGGAGGTCTTACCGGTACCCGGAGGACCGATTAAAAGGAAATAGTCGCGGGCAGCCTGCGCTTTCAGAGTAATCCGCGAAAAATCATCCGGAGCGGTCGCAATAGCGGCATCCAAAGAAGCATCGAATTCGGGAGGGCGCTGCCCCAACAACAAGTCACGTCGTCTTTGGGTGGCAGAAAGAAAAGCGGAAAGTCCCAGATACATGCTACGAAAGGAGGTGTCCATATAGTCGTGCTCTATGGCATAAAGGCTAGCAGCAGGCAATACACCCGCATTCTGCTGAGTGGCACGAAGACGGATGCAGACTTCGTCATCGGATATGCGCTCTATATTACCTTTGAATACCATCTTGTTGGTAACGTTGTCGGTATCCGTATTCCGTTCGTAAAGAACCACCGCATCACCCTGACGGAAATTGGGCAAACTCCCCCCTACTCCCGGCTCCGCGGAGTATTCCCTCCCCCTCCCTACCGGGGAGGGGGTACGGGGGGAGAGGCTTAAATACGGTTTATGCGCATCTGCCGCATGATTCTCGCAAATAGCCAAATCGTACAGAATTTCACCTGCCTCACATTTCTCAGCCAGTGTGGAAAGCCAGAGGGCGGCAGCGCCGGTACGTCCTTCATAATCCACATCTCCAGATTTGGAGGTATAGAGTTCCTTGGTTATAAAATTATAGAGCGTATAAAAATAGCTTTGTTCCAACGACGAAAGCGAACGGATGCGTTGCGCTACGGCATCGATGGAAGGGTAAAGGAAACGTTTCCACAAGGTATTGTCCAAACCGCGCTCGTTCAAGGTGTCCGGATGAATGTCTTTCAGGCGCTCTGCCGTATACTGCGGGCTGTTCCGTAACTGGATGCCATATTCATTGGCTACAATCCGGTTACGCACATCCATCACACGGCGCACCATTGCCCACGAAGGACGTGCCGGATAAAGCAACGGATAACGGGTATAGAGCAGGTAGGCCTTTACACGTCGATGGTCCATTCCCATAGAATACTCCAACACAGCCTGATAGAGCAACATCTGTACCTTATTGTTTTCTTTAGGCTCCACCTTACCACGGATGGAATACTCGTCCGCCTTACCGGACTTCATTTCAATGAACGAGGTCATATCCCGCTGCATGTAGTCCAGACGCCCTTGCAAACCCAATGCTTCACAGATGTAAGAGGGTTCCAGCACGGCATCAGTCCTATCGAGTTCATAGCCGGATGCACGGAATGTTTCTGTCACCGTCCGGCGGATATTGTCGAAATGGCGCTTGCAATCGGAAAAGAATTCGGCTTCCTTCTCCCGGTCGCGCAGGTCGGCACATGCTGCCAGCTCAATGGGATAAGAACGGAAGGCCTTCTTCATGCATGCCAAATAATCGGGTGCCTCCTTGGCATGAATCCACTCGTCCAGAAAGAGGTTGGCAATATTACCCAACAGTAACGGACGGGTATTGTCCGGCGACTGGAGCCGTGCCAGGATATAGTTGGCAGGATGATGTCCGTAATCCTTAAAGCATTCGGCAAGCGAACTGATGTCTATCAAGTAATCGGGCTCAAGTACAATAAAGGAAGGAGTAAGTATGCCGGCTTCGTCCACCGTAACATCCAGCAGATTGACCTGGGCATGCCGCCACAGAATCCGGCAGGTTTCTGCAAACTCTTCATTAATCTGAGGTACATTGTAACGGACACGTAACGGCTCATCGGCCACAGTGTCTACTGGCAGTACATATAAGTAAGTATCATCGGCATACTGAAAACAGACGCGCATGCGCTTTATCTGCTCTTTGGCGGGCGGCGCCACTATATAGGTGGCATCCGCACGGGGCAGCAGGCGATAAAGCCCGGCAGGTATCTCCTCCCCTGTCAAGCGCTTGACAAAGAATGCCAGTGTCTTGGCATCACGCAACAACTGTTCACGTTGCGGTTCCGTCTGGCGGTTCAGAATAGCATTGGAGGTCAGCCGGAAGGTATGCAGACGGTTCTGTTCCACGGTGGAAAGTCCGGCCTTCGAAGCCACGAAACTGATACGTGCAGAAAGGTCCGTCATCTGCAAGCTTCCGTCGGGCATCTGTGTACGGCACAAACGCTCCAGCAATTCGCGCAATTGCCGATAGGCCACATCCAGGGAGCTTTCCTCAACGTGGCAGGCTTCCTGCAATATACTAAAATATTCTTTTACTTCACAATCCGTCATTCCTCTGTCTCCACTTCTTCCGCTTCATCATCAGTTTTTTTATCCTTTATCATCAGGATACTCAACTCATAGAGCAGATAAAGCGGCACCGCCACTACTGTCAAGGTAAACGGGTCACCGGTCGGAGTAATGATGGCCGAGGCAATAACAATGATGACAACAGCATGACGGCGGTATTTCCGCAAAAAGGTCTTGTGCACCAGTCCCAGCAGGGAAAGCAGCCATGTCACCAGCGGCAGTTCGAATGCCAGCCCCATGCAAAGCACCAGCATCATGAAATTGTCAATGTACGAGTTCAGGGAAATTTGATTCTCGATGGCTGCACTCAATTGATAAGTAGAAAGGAAACGCAAAGTCAGTGGATAGACCATAAAATACCCCAGCGACACACCGATGAAAAACATCACCGTACCTATACCCAGCGCTTTCCTCACCCCTTTACGCTCGTTTGGATAAAGGGCAGGGCTTACAAAGCGCCAGATTTCATAGAATATATAAGGAGCAGCCGTAACCACCGACATCCAGAAAGCGGTAGACATGTGGACAAAGAACGGTGCGGCAAGATTGATATTGATGAGTTTCACATGAAACTCTTGAGTAAAGAATTCATCCTTCAAATCCAATTTCTGCCCTATCCAACGGAGCAGGTCATAGAAAACAAAGTCGTTATGGCAAGGAGCCAGTATCACGTTGTCAAACAGATAAGGCATGGCAATAAAATAACCGATAGCCAATACAAACCACACACCAAGCACACGAAACAGTACCCGGCGCAACTCGTCCAAGTGATCCCAAAAGGTTAGCTCTTTTTCTGCCATAAACACCAATGCATTTACTATTTTACGATTTACTATTTGGGCTACGCAGTGGAATGAAAGATAACAAGTCTACCCATACTTCTGCAATTTGCAGAGTATCAAATAGTAAATCGTAAATAGTCAAATAGTAAATCCTTTTATTTCTTTTCAGCTGGTTTATCCAAATCTTCCTGAGCCTTGTTTATCTCTTCTTTGGCTTCATTCACACCATCCTTGAAGCTCTTCACTCCTTTGCCCAAACCACGCATCAATTCGGGAATTTTCTTACCGCCAAACAATAGTAAGATGACCAATGCAATAATTATCCATTCGGAGCCGCTGGGCAGAAAGCCTAATAAAAGTAAGTTTGTCATAGTTATATCTGATTAATTATAATGCAAAGATAGAAAAATTAAGGATTAGGGATTAAGGATTAAGGATTAATTTTATTGTAATCTCCATCCCCTAATCCCTGCCCCCTATCTTCAGTCTTGATAATAAACACGTTTTACCCGCGTAGAAACGCTTGTCAACACCTCATAAGGAATAGTTGCAAGCGCATCGGAAAGAACGGTTATAGGCAGATGATTACCAAAAATTTCCACACTGTCACCCTCCTTGCAATCGATGTCCGTTACATCAATCATACAGACATCCATGCAGATATTCCCTACATAGACAGCCCGTTGGCCGTTTACAAGACAATAGGCATGTCCGTTTCCAAGATGGCGATTCAGACCGTCGGCATAACCAATGGGAAGAGCCGCTATACGTGACGGACGGGTGAGATGCCCTTTCCGGCTATACCCAACCGTATCCTCTTCAGGAACATCACGTATTTGGAGGATGGTAGTCTTTAACGTGCTCACATTATTCATAATGGAATTGTCTATGGGATTGACACCATAAAGACCGATACCCAGACGCACCATATCGAATTGCGCCCCCGGGAAACGCTCGATACCTGCAGAATTGCAGATATGGCGAAGTATCTTATGCGGAAAAGCTCCCTGCAATTCCATGGACGCTTTTTCGAACATTTCTATCTGCCGGCGTGTAAAACTGTCGAATTGCTGCGAATCGCTCCCTACCAAATGTGAGAAGACGGAACGGGCAATCACGGCATTCTGTCCCTTCAGCCGTTCTATCAGCCGGGGCATATCCTCCGGAGCAAACCCCAGGCGGTGCATACCGGTATCCAGCTTTATGTGGATGGGGAAGTTTGTGATACCTTCCTTTTCCGCTTCTTTAATCAAAGCGTCCAGCAGATGGAAGCTATATACTTCGGGCTCCAGCTTGTAATCGAACATGGTCTTGAAAGCAGTCATCTCAGGATTCATGATAATGATGTTCGCTGTGATACCCGCTTTGCGGAGTTCGGAGCCTTCGTCGGCAACTGCCACAGCAAGATAATCGACATGATGTTCCTGCAAAGTCTTGGCTATCTCATAAGAACCTGCACCGTAAGCGGAGGCTTTCACCATGCAGACCATCTTTGTTTCCGGCTTCAACTTGCCACGATAATAGTTCAGATTGGCAATCATCGCTCCAAGATTAACCTCCAGGATAGTTTCGTGCACCTTCTTCTCCAATACTTCCGTCAAGGAGTCAAAACCGAACTTACGTGCACCCTTAATCAGAATAATTTCGTTTTCAAGGCGCAGTTCCCCACGCTGGATAGTGCGTATCAAAGCTGCCGTATCCGGATAAAAGGTCTTCTCTATATTAAAGCGTGCAGCGCAGGAAGAGATTTCATTTCCTACACCTATGATGCGTTCAATGCCGCGGCTGTTTACCAGCTGTGCCACTTGTCGGTAAAGTGTCGGCGTATTCTGACCGGTCTCCAATATATCCGAAAGAATCAAGGTCCGCCTCAATCCCTTACTTTGCGAACGGCGGTAAAGAAAATCGAGTGCAATATCCAATGAGCCAAGGTCAGAATTATAACTGTCGTTAATCAACAGACAGTTGTTTTTTCCCTCCTTGACTTCCAAACGCATGGCGATGGGTTCCAGCTTTGCCATACGTTCCGTAATCCGTTCGGCAGGAAGCATCAGATAGAGGCATGCGGCCAGACAGTTCAGCGAGTTCTCGATGGAAGCATCATCTATGAACGGCAAGGTAAACGTATTGTCCATATCCAGATAACGATAGGAAATGACAGTACAGTCATCCTGTTTCTCCACTTTACTTATATATAAAGGACGTTCCATATCCTTCCGGCTCCACGCAATCTCACGTGCAGAAAGCATGGACTTCGCCACACAGTTGCTGACGAACTCATCGTCACCATTATAAATCACTACATCACAATTCTTGAAAAGCATCAACTTCTCCATACACTTCTCCTGTAACGAGAAGAAATTTTCCTGGTGAGCCCCTCCTATATTGGTCAGGATGCCTATGGTAGGCTTAATGATGTTCTGCAAAGCGCGCATTTCCCCCGGTTCGGAAATACCGGCTTCAAAAATAGCAAGTTCAGACTGTTCGTTCATCTGCCACACAGACAAAGGTACTCCAATCTGGGAGTTATAACTACGGGGAGAACGGATAATGGCACGTTCCGGACTGAGCAACTGGTGCAGCCATTCCTTCACAACTGTCTTTCCGTTGCTTCCCGTAATACCGATGACTGGTATCTGGAACCGGTTCCTATGCTGTTCTGCCAGTTTTTGCAGGGCTTTCAGCGGATTGGAAACAATAAGGTAGTTGACAGTGAAAGATTGAAAATGGATAGCGGGTTGCTGCGCATCATTATCAATTTTCAATTCTCCATGCTCAATTAATCTAAAGCTTTCTTCGCTAAGCACAAAATTACGTACTCCACGGGCATATAAATCTGCGATATAGCGCGCACCGTCATTTCTCTTGGTGGTCAAGGCAAAGAATAATGTTTCCTCAGGAAAATTCAGGGAACGGCTGTCTGTGAGCAGCCAGTCTATGGTAGCCGGCACGTTTCCCACACGCCGTGCGCCAATACTTTCGGTTATGCTTTCAATCGAATACGACATATTTCTCTCTCTTTTTGGAAATCTAAGTACGGGTATTTTCCGTTAAGTTGGTCTATTTTTAACACAATTTGTCCTAAAAAACGCTTATACTCTTCTGAAGCAGGATAAAATGGCTTATGCGACAACATCTTACGGATATTTTCACTTTCTTCCATAATCCGTAACGCATCGGCAGAGATGCACGACCGAATAAACCTTTCCCAGATATAGCGAATGGCTATTTCAGAAGGATGCACCATGTCTTCTGCATAGAAGCGATAGTCACGAAGCTCGTCGAGCAACAGCTCGTATGCCGGAAAATAGAAAACATGTTTTGGGAAAGTGGCTTGCAACTGATTCACGGCAAGCAGCAAGGTAGCTTTACTGAGCTGGTTGGCATGCATTCCGTCACGCACGTGGCGGATGGGGCTGACGGTAAACAATATTTTCAGCCGGGGAATCCGCGCCAGCAAACCGGAAAGCAAAGAGGTGTAGTCAGACACTATTTCACTGACGGAAAGCATGTGACGAGTAAAGCAAGACTCAGGTTGCTTATGGCAGTTGGCAACTATAGTTCCCGTCTTTTTATTTTCATATACCCAAGCAGAGCCGAAAGTCAGTAGCAGACAATCCAACCGATCCAATCTTTCATGGGCGCTTTTCAAACGTCCGTTAATACCTGCCAATGTTTCCTCTGCAGAGACTGAGGAGAAGCTACCATGATGCATGGCACTGTGCCAAAGTCCATGAAAGAGGAAAATGTCGTTTTCATTGTAGCATTTGCCCGCAATGATTTCACGCAATGCCACAGAAATGGAAAAAGGATTATAAAGCACACCATAAGGATTGACGTCACAACAGAACTTGGCATCCGCCAGCCTTTGTCCCATCTCGGATGCAAAACAAGAACCCATCAGCAACAGATTATTCTCTTGCGAAAGAAGGGGCATACCGGAAACTACTTCTACAGGCGTATAAAGATTCATAAGCTCGGAATAAAAAAACATTCACATTCGGGAAAAAGGATGTACCAACCTACTTGCTACGCCACAAAGATAGTAAATTTCAATATATAACGGTCGAAACATAAAAAAGGCAGGTAATATAACCTTCCATTATATCACCTACCTTAAATACTATATATTCCATTAATACCAATTAACCGTAGGATCAGCCACCCAATTTGCAAAATCTGGATATTTATTATTAATAGCCTGACGCTCAGAAGTCCAGTCATATCTTGTCTCTACACGTATCTTCTGCGGAGCTTTGCCTACCTCCGCTTTCAGTGTATATACTTCAGCATTTTGACCTTCCACTTTGATATTTACGGCACCAGTACCGTTAACTCTATACATCACCGGAGCCTTAGTTGCTCCAGCACCCGTATTTATCATTGTAGTACTAGAAACACTAAAGATCTCATGAACTTCACGACTATCACCGCCTACCTCAATATACAAAGGCAAAGTACCACCCGCAGCCTGCAGGGTAATGATAGTTGTTCCTCCATTGGTCGCTACATCAAACACGACATCGTTGAAATCAAAATCGTCACTGTCTCCAAGGTCTTCCGCTATGATTCTGTACGCATTTGTATATACGGCCGGAGAGATCTTTACAATCCAATCACTATAATACCCATCTGCAGCTACTTGTTGATTTGGGTTCTGGCCGGTAGCTTCAAAGTCAAATCCCACATAATAAGCACCCTCAATATATTGTATAGTATAATTATAGTGCATTTTACTATCCAAAGAAGCCCTATAGCCAAAAGAAGACGTCCCACTATTCTGCATTAGCATTATAGCTCCCTCAGCAGCATTAAAATTATTGATATGATCATCTGATGCCGCAACCAAAAAATCCATATCAGAGCGTGAGCCACTTACATGTTGAACAAAAAAGTCGGTCCAATCCACACCAATGGATTGTGGATTCTGATGTGTTTCAAACCATTTCGTAACCACTTCTTTTTCTATAGCCGTAACACTCCCCGGTACTTCCGCAAAATCTCTCCATTGATTGCTATTAGTGTTAGCAACACGCGTTGTCGGTGTTACCCCAAATCCCCAATCCTGATTAACTGCAATTTTTCCATACTTCCGCACGAAAGCCGATGCATACTGTGCCTCTTTCTTAGCCACCGCCTTTTCCGGGTCGAACAGATCGCTATCAGAACCGCAAGCGGAAAAAAACACTACGCTCACAATAGCCAAAATTCCAAAGTTAAACTTTTTCTTCATATCATTCATTGTTTATTCATTTAGCAATTCGTGGTTACGCCCCATTCCGGCACATATTACAACTAAGAATGCCATCATGTACAATTCATAATCGTATAACATATTGATAAATAGGACATATTCTACTTTGCAAATATAGATAATATTATATTAACAACAGTCCAAGCTCCTAAAAAAGTTGCAATAAATAGTTTGCAAAGTTGCATTTTTCAACAAGTGTTAAGTTTAAAGCATCTCTTATCATAGATGCACACATACGAGAGTACAAGTCAATCTTTGAAAGGATTAATATCTTTGCTTGCCAAAACTAAATCATTCCTATATGGAGAAAAAATCGTTCCACCATGGTGGAACGATTTTTCTACCAGGATGGAACAATATTTTCTCCATGGAGGAACGATTTACCATCAGGCATCTTTTTCCTTAATTATAGGCAGAACAAGAAATGCAATTTATACAGAGAAAGTAAAAACCGAAGTGAACAAAAGAGGCTTTTTTTCCTTCTAAAACTTCCCGTCATCCGTTTTCTTTTGCTATTTTTGCATTTTGTAATCTTCAGATTAGAAATGAGAACAGAACCAACAACATATAACTTGCTTAGCACCATTACATTTCCCGAGGATTTACGCCAACTCAGCGTAGAAGAGCTTCCTGAAGTCTGTAAAGAATTGAGGCAAGACATTATAAAGGAGGTTTCGTGTAACCCCGGACATTTCGCAGCCAGTCTGGGCACGGTAGAGCTGACCGTTGCCTTGCACTACGTATTCAATACTCCGTACGACCGCATAGTCTGGGATGTAGGCCATCAGGCATACGGGCACAAGATACTGACCGGACGCCGTGAAGCATTCTCCACCAACCGTAAATTCAAGGGAGTTCGTCCTTTTCCCTCACCAGAGGAAAGCGATTATGACACATTCACCTGCGGACATGCGTCAAATTCAATCTCCGCCGCCCTTGGCATGGCTGTTGCCGCTGCCGAAAAAGGCGAGAAGGACCGCCATGTAGTGGCCATCATCGGCGACGGAAGCATGAGCGGCGGCTTAGCTTTTGAAGGACTGAACAACGCTTCGTCCACCCCAAACAACCTTCTTATCATTCTCAACGACAATGATATGTCGATAGACAGAAGTGTAGGTGGCATGAAGCAGTATCTTTTCAACCTAACTACCAGCAACCGCTATAACCAGCTGCGCTTCAAAACTTCCAGACTGCTATTCAAAATGGGACTTTTGAACGAGGACCGCCGCAAAGCGCTGATTCGCTTTGCCAACAGTCTGAAATCAATGGCCGCCCAGCAGCAGAATATCTTTGAAGGGATGAACATCCGCTACTTCGGTCCTATCAATGGACACGATGTGAAAAACATAGCCCGTGTCCTGCGGGACATCAAAGATATGCAGGGACCGAAAATACTGCATCTGCACACTGTAAAAGGAAAAGGATTCGAACCTGCCGAGAAGAATCCCGATATCTGGCATGCACCGGGCAAGTTCGATCCGAAAACCGGAAAACGCCTCAAGGCAGATACCAGCAACCTGCCTCCGC
Organism: Bacteroides sp. A1C1; assembly: GCF_004328515.1. Lineage (NCBI taxonomy): Bacteria > Pseudomonadati > Bacteroidota > Bacteroidia > Bacteroidales > Bacteroidaceae > Bacteroides > Bacteroides sp. A1C1. The sequence continues at coordinate 2,966,906 of NZ_CP036491.1, read as the reverse complement.
TTTACCAGGACGTGTTTGGGGAAACACTGGTAGAACTGGCAAAGGAAAATCCGAGAATCGTCGGAGTAACCCCCGCCATGCCCACTGGCTGCTCTATGAACAAGCTGATGGACACCATGCCCGACCGTGCCTTCGATGTGGGTATTGCCGAAGGACATGCAGCCACTTTCTCGGGCGGTATGGCAAAAGAAGGAATGCAACCTTTCTGCAACATCTACTCCTCCTTCATGCAGCGGGCATACGATAATGTCATCCATGACATCGCCCTGCTCCGCCTCCCCGTCGTACTTTGTCTGGACCGCGCCGGACTGGTGGGAGAAGACGGACCGACCCACCACGGAGTTTTCGACCTGGCCTATTTCCGTCCGATTCCCAACCTGACCATATCTTCACCGATGGACGAACATGAATTGCGCCGCCTGATGTACACGGCACAATTGTCAGACAAAGGTCCGTTCGTCATCCGCTATCCCCGCGGACGCGGCGTATTACTGGACTGGAAATGTCCGCTGGAAGAAATCCCCGTAGGTAAAGGGCGTAAACTGAAGGAAGGTAAAGACCTGGCAGTCATCACCCTCGGTCCCATAGGCAACGTAGCCGCACGTGCCATAGAGCGCGCAGAGAAAGACAAAGGGATCTCCATAGCCCATTACGACCTGCGTTTTCTCAAACCGCTCGACGAAGCCTTGCTGCACGAGGTAGGACTCAACTTCCAGCATGTCGTCACCATAGAAGACGGTGTCAAAAAAGGAGGAATGGGCAGTGCCATACTGGAGTTCATGGCAGACAATGACTATATCCCCCATATCAGACGTATCGGTGTACCCGATGCCTTCATAGAGCACGGCACCATACAAGAGTTGCATCATCTTTGCGGAATGGACGAAGAAGGAATCTATAATCAATTGATAATTGATAGTTGAAAATTGACCGTTTAAGTATCTACCCCATATGTCAACTATTAATTATCAACTATCAACTAATTAAAAGTGAAAATAATTATTGCAGGTGCCGGCGCAGTAGGCACACACTTGGCTAAATTGCTGTCCCGCGAGAAGCAGGACATCATTCTGATGGACGACAACGAAGAAAAGTTGAGCACCCTAAACTCCAACTTTGACTTAATGACGGCTACGGCCTCCCCTACATCCATAAAAGGCTTGAAAGAAGTGGGAGTGAGAGAAGCCGACTTGTTCATAGCCGTCACCCCTGATGAAAGCCGGAACATGACCGCATGCATGCTGGCAAACAATCTGGGAGCACAGAAGACCGTAGCCCGCATTGACAACTACGAATACCTGCTGCCCAAAAACAAGGAATTTTTCCAGAAGCTGGGTGTCGATTCACTCATCTACCCGGAAATGCTTGCCGCCAAAGAGATCGTATCCTCCATCCGCATGAGCTGGGTACGCCAATGGTGGGAATTCTGCGGAGGCGCCTTGATACTGATAGGCACCAAAATACGCGAAAAAGCCGAGATACTGGACATCCCTCTCCACAAACTGGGCGGACCGGAGCTGCCCTATCACGTGGTAGCCATCAAACGGGGAAGCGAGACACTGATTCCCCGCGGTGACGATACCATCAAGCTACATGACATCGTATACTTTACCACCATCAGGAAATACGTCCCCTACATCCGCAAAATAGCTGGCAAGGAAGATTATGCTGATGTGCGCAACGTAATGATTATGGGTGGAAGCCGAATTGCCGTACGCACCGCCCAATACGTCCCGGACTACATGCAGGTGAAAATCGTGGACAACGACTTGAACCGCTGCAACCGTCTGACCGAGTTGCTTGACGACCGCACCATGATTATCAATGGCGACGGGCGGGATATGGACTTACTTGTGGAAGAGGGACTGAAAAACACGGAAGCCTTCGTTGCCTTGACCGGCAATTCGGAGACCAATATTCTAGCCTGCCTTGCCGCCAAACGCATGGGAGTCAGCAAAACCGTAGCAGAAGTGGAGAATATAGACTACATAGGCATGGCTGAAAGCCTTGACATCGGCACTGTCATCAACAAAAAGATGATTGCCGCCAGCCACATTTATCAGATGATGCTGGATGCGGACGTCAGCAATGTGAAATGCCTGACCTTTGCCAATGCCGATGTAGCGGAATTTACCGTTAAGGCCGGCTCAAAGATTACCAAACATCCGGTAAAAGACCTCGGCCTCCCGAAAGGAACCACCATCGGCGGACTTATCCGTCAGGGGGAAGGCGTCGTGGTTATGGGTAATACCTTGATACAACCGGGTGACCATGTGGTGGTATTCTGTCTAAACATGATGATTAAGAAAATCGAAAAATACTTTAACTAATAGAGAATGAGTCGTTGGTAAATGATTAACTTCAAGACAATCATACGGATTATCGGTATTCTGCTATTGCTGGAAACAGTCATGTTTCTGGTCTGTTCGAGCGTGTCTTTCTACTACAGAGAAAGCGATATGCTCGATTTCTGGAAAGCAGGAGGTATCACAGCAGGGATAGGCTTATTGCTGGCAGCTCTCGGTAAAGGAGGTGAACGGCAACTGACGCGCCGTGACGGATATGTACTGGTCAGCTTTGCCTGGGTGGCATTCTCTCTTTTCGGAATGCTGCCTTTCTATATAGGCGGATACATACCCGACATTGCCGATGCATTCTTCGAGACCATGTCCGGTTTCAGCAGTACGGGTGCCACTATTTTGGACGACATCGAGTCACTTCCTCATGGAATACTGTTCTGGCGCAGCATGACACAGTGGATTGGCGGCTTGGGAATCATCATGTTCACCATTGCAGTGCTTCCTATCTTCGGAGTCAGTGGTCTGCAGGTATTCGCAGCCGAAGCAAGCGGCCCCACACATGACAAGGTTCATCCGCGTATCGGTATCACCGCCAAGTGGATTTGGAGCATCTATACCGGCATAACCACTTTACTTGTCTGCCTGCTGATGCTTGGAGGCATGGACTGGTTCGACAGCATCTGCCATGCATTTGCCACTACCGGCACCGGTGGATTCTCTACCAAGCAGGCCAGCGTTGCCTACTATAATTCTCCTTATATAGAATATGTCATCTCCATCTTCATGTTTATCTCCGGTATCAACTTCACTTTAGTATTATTGTTCGTCAACCGGAAATTCAAGAAATTCATCAGCAACGCCGAGCTGAAATTCTATTTCAGCTCAGTCGTATTTTTCACTGCAGTCATAGCCATCGCGCTCTATTATACCAGTCCCATGGGGATGGAAGAATCCTTCCGCAAATCCTTGTTCCAGGTAATTTCCCTTCATACGTCCACCGGCTTTGCAACGGATGACTACATGCAATGGTCGCCCGTCCTATGGGGCCTGCTTACCATCATCATGCTGATGGGAGCGTGTGCAGGCAGTACCACCGGAGGCTTGAAATGCATACGTATGGTAATTCTTACCAAAGTATCACGGAACGAATTCAAACACATCCTACACCCCAATGCCATACTTCCGGTACGAATAAACAAGCAAGTCATATCTTCCTCCATTGTCTCCACCGTACTGGCTTTTTGCTTTATTTATATCACCATTATAGTTATCAGCACACTGCTTATGATGGCTATGGGAGTCGGAGCTGAAGAGTCAATAGGCTGCGTTATTTCCAGCATCGGTAATATGGGACCCGGATTGGGTGAAACCGGACCTGCCTATTCGTGGAATGCCCTGCCCGATGCAGCTAAATGGCTATTATCCCTTTTAATGCTTCTGGGACGTCTTGAGTTATTCACCGTACTACTGCTTTTCACACCTGATTTCTGGAAACGAAATTGATTTAGGATAAAAAGTGTAAAAATAACCATTTTTGTTATGCGGGGATAGCAAAATGAGCAAGACTTATTATATCTTTGCGCCCTTGAAAGAGAGATTTGTGGTATGAAGCAATGCATCAAATACTGTTTAATCATTATCTTTGCAGCCCTATTGCACGACAGTGCAATAGGAGTTGCGGACATTTTGTGTGTTCCTGCCACCCGACAAGCAGAATGCTGTACGCTGTCACAAGCTCCTACCACCCAACAAGTAGTCCAGAAGTTCTACGACTTGTTTTCACCAAACTCCCTCTGCATAGAGCATGTGGATCATACGCAAGTACCAACCAATAAAAACGTACTCCTGCGCATGTACATCTACAAGATGCAGCAGTATGCTTATGCACCGGAATGCGACCGTTTGTTAAATCTGTCTCCTCATCCCGTACCCGACGCAAACTATTATGTGTTCGGACTAAGAAAGATTATCATTTAGAAGGCCTGCAAGCGCAAATGCTTGCCCCTTGACCTCGCCCCGGACAACATTCAGTTTTTTGTCCTCTGGTACGATGTATCTATTATTATATATCTAAAATCTTATCAGGTTTATGAACTTTACTTTGTTAGTGGTCGTCTTATTGACGGCAATCGCTTTCGTGGGTATCGTCATCGCGCTCTCCAATGCGATAGCACCCCGTTCGTACAATGCACAGAAGATGGAACCGTACGAGTGTGGCATCCCTACCCGCGGTAAATCGTGGATGCAATTCCGGGTAGGTTACTATCTGTTTGCCATCTTGTTCCTGATGTTCGAAGTGGAAACGGTATTTCTGTTCCCTTGGGCAGTCATCACCCGCGAACTTGGCGTGGCAGGACTTTTCAGTGTTTTATTTTTCCTGATTATATTGATTCTGGGTCTTGCTTATGCCTGGAGGAAAGGAGCTTTGGAATGGAAGTAACAAAGAAGCCGAAAATTAAATCTATCCCTTATGAGGAGTTTACAGACAACGAAACGTTGGAGAAACTGGTTCGGGAACTTAATGCCGGAGGCGCCAATGTTGCCCTTGGCGTACTGGACGATTTCGTCAATTGGGGACGCAGCAACTCACTGTGGCCTCTTACGTTTGCAACCAGCTGTTGCGGTATCGAATTCATGGCCCTCGGCGCAGCCCGCTATGATATGGCGCGCTTCGGGTTCGAAGTAGCCCGTGCCAGTCCGCGCCAGGCAGATATGATTATGGTTTGCGGGACAATAACCAACAAGATGGCTCCCGTTCTGAAACGTCTTTACGACCAGATGGCCGATCCAAAATATGTAGTAGCCGTAGGCGGCTGTGCCGTCAGCGGAGGCCCGTTCAAGAAATCCTATCATGTGGTGAACGGTGTGGACAAGATTCTGCCGGTGGATGTCTACATTCCCGGTTGCCCTCCGCGTCCGGAAGCATTCTACTACGGCATGATGCAATTGCAGCGTAAAGTGAAAATAGAAAAATACTTCGGTGGAGTAAACAGAAAAGAAGAAAACCACTAATCAGCACTTAAATATATGGAAATAAAATACATAGAGCCCTCAGCCCTGCACGACGAAATGCTGCGTCTGCGGAAAGAGAAACAGATGGACTTTCTGGAATGCCTCAGCGGTATGGATTGGGGAATACCCGACGAGAAAGACACACCGGACACTCCCCGCGGACTCGGTGTAGTCTATCTGTTGGAATCTACCGTTACCGGCGAACGGATAGCGGTACGTACCGCCACTCTAAACCGGGAACATCCCGAACTCCCTTCCGTCAGCGATATCTGGAAAGCTGCGGATTTCAACGAACGCGAAGTCTACGACTTTTACGGTATCGTTTTCATCGGTCACCCGGATATGCGCCGACTCTATCTGCGCAATGACTGGGTAGGCTATCCCATGCGTAAGGACAATGAACCGGAAAAAGATAATCCGTTACGTATGGACAACGAAGAAACGGTAGACACCACCATGGAGTTGGAGCTGAATCCCGACGGTAGCATCAAAAATAAGGAGATGCAACTTTTTGGTGATGAAGAATATGTGGTGAACATCGGTCCCCAACATCCGGCCACCCACGGCGTAATGCGCTTCCGTGTATCATTGGAGGGTGAAGTCATCGACAAGATTGATGCCAACTGCGGCTACATCCACCGGGGTATCGAGAAGATGTGCGAAAGCCTGACCTATCCGCAGACTTTGGCTCTGACCGACCGTCTGGACTATCTGGGTGCACACCAGAACCGCCATGCCTTGTGCATGTGTATCGAAAAGGCAATGGGCGTGGAAGTTAGTGAACGCGTGCAGTACATACGTACCATTATGGACGAGTTGCAGCGAATAGACTCTCATCTGCTGTTCTACTCTTGTCTTGCTATGGACTTGGGTGCATTAACGGCCTTCTTCTACGGTTTCCGCGACCGCGAAAAGATACTCGACATCTTTGAGGAAACTTGTGGCGGACGCCTCATCATGAACTACAACACCATCGGTGGCGTGCAGGCGGACATTGCTCCCGGCTTCGTAAAGAAAGTGAAGGAGTTCATCCCCTACCTCCGCGGTATCCTACACGAATATCACGACGTATTCACCGGAAACATCATTGCCCAGCAACGTCTGAAAGGTGTGGGTATACTCTCACGGGAAGATACCATCGCCTTTGGAGCTACCGGAGGCACCGGACGCGCCAGCGGATGGGCCTGCGACGTGCGTAAGCGTATGCCGTATGCCGTATATGACAAGGTGGACTTTAAAGAAGTCATCCGCACCGAAGGTGATTCATGGGCACGCTACCTTATCCGTATGGATGAAATTTTGGAGAGCCTGAAGATTATCGAGCAACTGATAGACAACATCCCGGAAGGAGCCTACCAGGAAAAGATGAAACCTATTATCCGCGTACCGGAAGGCACTTATTATGCAGCCGTAGAAGGTAGCCGCGGTGAATTCGGCGTCTTCCTCGAAAGCCACGGTGACAAAACGCCTTACCGCCTGCACTTCCGCAGTACGGGTTTGCCATTGGTATCGACCGTAAACACGATTTGCCGCGGAGCTAAAATCGCCGACCTTATAGCCATTGGCGGAACATTAGATTATGTAGTACCAGATATTGATAGATAAAAGAATTTACGATTTGACAATTCACAATTTACCATGCGGAATTACAGCGCAGCCAAATTGTAAATTGTACATTGTAAATCAAAAAGCGCCTCGTAAATTGTACATTGTAAATAGTAAATAGTAAATGAACAACGTGTTTGACTTTAGTATAGTAACCAACTGGATACACCAGATGCTGACTTCCCTGATGCCGGAAGGTCTGGCAATATTCCTCGAATGCGTGGTGATTGGCGTATGCATCATCTTGATGTATGCCGTGCTTGCCATCATCCTGATTTACATGGAGCGTAAAATATGCGCCTTCTTCCAATGCCGCCTCGGTCCGATGCGCGTGGGGAAATGGGGATTGCTCCAAGTGCCCTGCGACGTCATCAAGATGTTGACGAAGGAAATCATTGATTTGAAATTTTCTGACCGGTTCCTCTACAATCTGGCACCGTTCATGGTAATCATCGCTTCTTTCCTGACATTTGCCTGCCTGCCCATCAACAAGGGATTGGAGGTATTGGACTTCAATGTAGGAGTGTTCTTCCTGCTGGCTGCATCGAGTATCGGCGTAGTGGGTATCCTGCTGGCAGGCTGGAGCTCCAACAATAAATTCTCGCTGATTGGAGCCATGCGAAGCGGTGCGCAGATTATCAGCTACGAGTTGTCCTGCGGATTGAGCATACTGACAATGGTAGTGTTGATGGGAACCATGCAGTTCTCCGAAATAGTAGAAGGACAAGCTGACGGCTGGTTCATCTTCAAGGGACATATCCCTGCATTGATAGCCTTCATCATCTACCTCATTGCCGGAAATGCGGAAACCAACCGTGGTCCCTTCGACTTGCCCGAAGCCGAAAGCGAGTTGACTGCCGGATACCATACGGAGTACAGCGGTATGGGCTTCGGATTCTTCTATCTGGCGGAATATTTAAATCTGTTTATCGTAGCCTCCGTGGCAGCCACCATCTTCCTGGGAGGCTGGATGCCGCTACACATCGTAGGTCTGGACGGCTTCAACGCAGTGATGGATTACATTCCGGGCTTTGTATGGTTCTTCGGAAAGGCCTTCTTCGTAGTCTTCCTGCTGATGTGGATAAAGTGGACTTTCCCCCGCCTGCGTATTGACCAGATTCTGAATCTGGAGTGGAAGTACCTGGTACCCATCTCTATGGTGAACTTGATTTTGATGGTATTAATTGTAGTATTTAAATTGCATTTCTAACCGGCGTAGCGCCGGAGCAAGATTTCCTTGCGGATAATTTTAATAAAGGCAAAAGTAATGAAAGAAAAGAACTCTTATATCGGCGGACTCATACACGGCGTCACTTCTCTGCTGACGGGTATGAAGACAACCATGACCGTATTCTGCCGACGAAAGACTACCGAACAATATCCGGAAAACCGCTCGACATTGAAACTCTCCGACCGTTTCCGTGGCACGCTGACCATGCCCCATAATGACAAAAATGAACATCGGTGCGTGGCTTGCGGCTTGTGCCAGATGGCTTGTCCCAACGACACCATCAAGGTGACCGGCGAGATGATTGAAACGGAAGACGGCAAGAAAAAGAAGATATTGGCTAAGTACGAGTACGACCTCGGTTCGTGCATGTTCTGCCAACTCTGTGTGAATGCCTGCCCTCACGATGCCATCACGTTCGACCAGGATTTTGAGCATGCTGTGTTCGACCGCACGAAACTGGTCATGACGCTGAACCGTCCGGGCAGCCATGTAGAAGAAAAAAAGAAACCCGCTGCTCCCAAAGAAGAGACAACAAAGTAATTCGTTAATAGTAACTTGTAATTAAACAACATGGAAATAACTCTTGAAACAGTAGTATTCTACTTCCTTGCGGCCTTTATCACCGTATTTTCCATCTTGACGGTAACGACCCACCGCATGGTGCGCTCGGCCACCTACCTGCTGTTCGTGCTTTTCGGTACGGCAGGCATCTACTTTCTGCTGGGTTACACCTTCCTCGGTTCCGTGCAGATTATGGTCTATGCCGGCGGTATCGTGGTACTCTACGTCTTCTCCATACTGCTTACCAGTGGCGAAGGCGATGTCATCGAGAAGTTAAAGCGTAGCAGATTCCTTGCCGGACTGGGTGCCACCGTGGGCGGTGCCATCATCGTAGTATTCATCACTTTAAAGCATAAGTTCATTGCCACTACCGACGTGGAGCCTTTGGAAGTCAACATCAAGACCATCGGTCACCACATGCTGAGCGGTGACAAGTATGGTTATCTGCTTCCCTTCGAAGCTGTCAGCATTTTATTATTGGCATGTATCGTAGGCGGATTATTAATAGCACGTAAAAGATAAGAATTATGATACACATGGAATATTATCTGATAGTTTCGGCTATCATGTTCTTCGCAGGCATCTATGGGTTCTTTACCCGCCGCAACACACTGGCGATACTTATCAGCATCGAGCTGATTCTGAATGCCACGGACATCAACTTTGCGGTGTTCAACCGTTTCTTATTCCCTGGAGGACTGGAAGGATATTTCTTCTCTTTATTCTCCATTGCCATCTCGGCGGCCGAAACGGCTGTAGCCATTGCCATCATGATCAACATCTACCGTAACATCCGCAGCATCCAGGTGAACAAACTGGATGAGATGAAATGGTAAGAGCCAAAATCGCCAAACGATGTTTCTTGAATAGTAATAATTGATAAACATAGTATATATGGAATATACAATATTAATCCTTCTGCTCCCTTTCCTCTCTTTCCTCGCCCTGGGACTTGGAGGTAAATGGATGTCGCACCGCATTGCCGGCCTTATCGGAACTGCAGTACTGGGCCTGGTCGCAGTGCTTTCCTATCTCACCGCAGGAATGTACTTCAGCGCTCCCCGCCTTGCTGACGGTACGTACGAGACGCTGATGCCCTATAACTTCAAATGGCTGCCCTTCACAGAAAGCCTCAGTATCGACATGGGCATTCTGCTTGACCCGATTTCGGTCATGATGCTCGTAGTCATCAGCACCGTTTCGCTGCTAGTACACATATACTCTTTCGGTTACATGAAGGGCGAACGCGGTTTCCAGCGCTACTACGCCTTCTTGTCGCTCTTCACCATGTCCATGCTCGGACTGGTAGTGGCTACGAATATCTTCCAGATGTATCTTTTCTGGGAGTTGGTGGGCGTGTCCTCCTACCTGCTGATTGGTTTCTACTATACGAAACCCGCAGCTATTGCTGCTTCGAAGAAAGCATTTATCGTTACCCGTTTTGCTGACCTAGGTTTCCTTATAGGTATCCTTGTCTATGGATATTATGCCGGCACATACACCTTCAGCCCCAATGAGATGGCGCTGGCAAAGGGCGGTGCGGCCATGATTCCGCTTGCCTTGGGACTGATGTTCATCGGTGGCGCCGGAAAGAGTGCCATGTTCCCGTTGCACATCTGGCTGCCCGATGCCATGGAAGGTCCTACGCCAGTCAGTGCACTGATTCATGCCGCCACGATGGTGGTTGCAGGGGTCTATCTGGTGGCACGCATGTTCCCGTTGTTCATAGAGTATGCTCCCAGCGTGCTGCACATCGTGGCATACGTAGGAGCTTTCACGGCATTCTATGCCGCCAGTGTGGCATGTGTGCAGAGTGATATCAAACGTGTACTGGCATTCTCCACCATCTCCCAAATCGGTTTCATGATGGTGGCGCTGGGTGTATGTACATCAGCCGACCCGCACGAAGGGGGACTGGGCTACATGGCAGGCATGTTCCACTTGTTCACACATGCCATGTTCAAGGCATTGCTGTTCCTCGGAGCGGGTAGCATCATCCATACCGTACACAGTAACGAGATGTCTGCCATGGGCGGACTGCGGAAGTATATGCCCATTACGCATATCACGTTCCTCATCGCCTGCCTTGCCATTGCAGGTATCCCGCCGTTCTCCGGATTCTTCTCCAAAGATGAAATCCTGACGGCATGCTTCCAGTTCAGCCCCACTATGGGATGGATTATGACAGTGATTGCAGGTATGACAGCATTCTATATGTTCCGTCTTTATTATGGTATCTTTTGGGCCGGCTCAGAGCCGGGACAAAAGTCGGCAAGTGATGGGGGCGACAGCCACGTGCCTCACCCCCACGAGAGTCCACTGGCGATGACCCTGCCCCTGATGCTCCTGGCTGTTGTTACGATAGTTGCCGGTTTCATTCCTTTCGGACACTTCATCAGTTCCAACGGTGAAGCATATAGCATCCATCTTGATTGGAGTGTGGCAGGTACAAGTATCGTCGTAGCAGTGGTTGCCATAGCCATTGCCACCTACATCTATGCAGGTAGCCGGCAGCCCGTTGCCAACGCACTGGCACGCCGTTTCAAAGGCCTATGGACAGCAGCTTACCACCGCTTCTACCTGGATGAAGTTTACCAGTTCATCACCCACCGCATCATCTTCGGCTGCATCTGCCGCCCCATCGCCTGGTGGGACCGCCACGTGGTCGACGGCTTCTTCAACTTCCTTGCCTGGAGTGCCGAGGCTACCAGTGACGAGATACGCGGTCTGCAGAGCGGACGCATCCAGCAATATACATTTGTATTCCTGCTGGGCACGCTGGCATTGATACTGCTACTATTGCTATAACCCGAGATCTTTCAATCGTAAATCGTAAATCGTTAAATCGTAAATATAAAGATGAACTTTTTATCATTATTTGTACTCATCCCCTTGCTGATGTTGCTGGGTCTTTGGCTCAGCCGCAACATCGCACAAATACGTGCGGTGATGGTGACCGGTGCATCGGCTCTGCTGGTTCTTTCTGCAGCATTGACCGTAATGTACCTCAATGCACGCCACGCCGGTGCCACGGATGAAATGCTGTTCCGTGCCGACATGGCCTGGTATCCTGCACTCAACATCCACTATTCGGTAGGAGTAGACGGTATTTCGGTAGCCATGCTGCTGCTTTCGGCCATCATTGTCTTTACCGGAACATTCGCCTCCTGGAGGCTGCAACCGCTGACTAAAGAATATTTCCTTTGGTTCACCTTCCTTTCCATCGGTGTGTTCGGGTTCTTCATCTCAATAGACTTGTTCACCATGTTCATGTTCTACGAGGTAGCCCTCATTCCCATGTATCTGCTTATCGGTGTATGGGGGTCGGGACGCAAGGAGTACTCTGCCATGAAGCTGACACTGATGCTGATGGGCGGCTCCGCCTTCCTGCTTATCGGTATCCTGGGTATCTACTACGGTGCCGGAGCCACCTCTATGAATCTATTGGAAATAGCACAGATGCACAATATTCCCATCGAACAGCAACGTATCTGGTTCCCGCTCACTTTCCTCGGTTTCGGTGTGCTGGGCGCTCTGTTCCCGTTCCACACATGGAGCCCCGACGGTCACGCCTCCGCACCGACTGCCGTATCCATGCTCCATGCCGGTGTATTGATGAAGCTGGGAGGTTACGGTTGTTTCCGCATAGCCATGTACCTGATGCCCGAAGCTGCACAGGAACTGGGATGGATATTCCTGATTCTTACCGGAATCTCCGTAGTATACGGCGCATTCTCCGCTTGTGTACAAACCGACTTGAAGTATATCAACGCCTACTCTTCCGTCAGCCATTGCGGTCTGGTGTTGTTCGCCATTCTGATGATGAACCAAACAGCTTGCACGGGTGCTGTTCTGCAGATGCTCTCTCACGGACTGATGACAGCCTTGTTCTTCGCCCTTATCGGTATGATATACGGACGTACCCATACGCGTGACGTCCGCGAACTCTCCGGTCTGATGAAGATTATGCCTTTCCTGGCTGTCTGCTATGTAATCGCCGGTCTTGCCAATCTGGGATTACCCGGACTCAGCGGTTTCATTGCCGAAATGACCATCTTCACCGGTTCGTTCCAGCATCCCGATACGTTCCACCGCGTGTGGACAGTCATTGCATGCAGTTCCATCGTGATTACAGCAGTCTATATCCTGCGACTGGTAGGAAAGATTCTCTATGGCACCTGCACTAACAAACATCACCTCACTTTGAGCGACGCTACCTGGGATGAACGCACAGCGGTCATTATCCTCATAGCATGCGTTGCCGCCCTTGGTATGGCACCATGGTGGATTAGCGGCATGATTGGAGACAGCGTATTGCCGATAGTTAATGCACTGTAAATTGTAAATAGAAAATTGTAAAACAATAAATACATAGTCATGGATTATTCTCAATTCCTCCTGCTCAAAGAAGAGCTTTCGCTGATATTGGTCATCGTCATCCTTTTTGTCGCCGACCTCTTCATGAGTCCGGATGCACACAAGAATGACGGCAAACCGGTGCTGAACACAATGCTGCCAGTTGTTCTGCTGACCATACATACACTTATCACCATCGTTCCCGGTCCTATGGCCGATGCCTTTGGCGGCATGTACCACAACCAGCCTATACAAAGCATCGTGAAATCCATCCTCAGTATAGGTACACTGATTGTATTCCTGATGGCCCACGAATGGATGCGCCGTCCGGACACTGCCATCAAACAAGGTGAGTTCTACATTCTGACACTTTCCACCCTGCTGGGTATGTACTTCATGATTTCCGCCGGCCACTTCCTGATGTTCTTTATCGGCCTGGAAACGGCAAGTATCCCAATGGCAGCATTGGTTGCCTTCGACAAATACCGCCATCACTCTGCCGAGGCAGGTGCCAAATATATTCTCACGGCACTGTTCTCCAGCGGATTGCTGCTATACGGATTATCTTTGATTTACGGTACGGTAGGCACTCTCTACTTTGCCGACATACCGGCACGCCTCACCGGTGACCCGTTGCAGATTATGGCATTCGTATTCTTCTTCTCTGGCATGGGATTCAAAATATCACTGGTGCCTTTCCATCTTTGGACAGCAGACGTTTACGAAGGTGCTCCAAGCACGGTGACAGCCTATCTGAGTGTCATCTCTAAAGGCTCTGCCGCTTTCGTACTGATGACTATCCTCATCAAGGTATTCGCTCCGATGGTGGAGCAATGGCAGGAAGTGCTGTACTGGGTTATCATCGCCTCCATCACAATCGCCAACCTCTTCGCCCTGCGCCAGCAGAACCTGAAGCGGTTGATGGCTTTCTCCAGTATCTCGCAAGCAGGTTACATCATGCTGGGTGTCATCAGCGGAAGCGCACAAGGTATGACGTCGCTGGTATACTACGTGCTGATATATATGTTCGCCAATCTTGCCGTATTTACCGTTATCACGATTGTGGCACTGCGGGCAGGCAAGTTCACACTTGAAGACTATAACGGGCTGTATACCACTAATCCGAAGTTGGCGTTCCTGATGACACTGGCACTGTTCTCTCTGGCAGGCATCCCGCCGTTTGCGGGCTTCTTCTCGAAGTTCTTCATCTTCGCGGCAGCTTTCGAAGGCGGCTTCCATCTGCTGGTATTCATTGCCCTTATCAATACAATCATCTCGCTTTATTACTATCTGAAGATTGTAAAGGCAATGTACATCAACAAGAGCGACGAGCCGATTGCAGCATTCCGCAGTGACAACTATACACGTGCCAGCCTGGCCATTTGCACGCTGGGTATTGTGGTACTGAGTATTGCAAGTGTGGTATATCAATCCATCGATAAGTTCTCATTCGGATTATAACCGGAGGGTATCATCACTTACCACAAATTACGCAGATTGGCACAAATTATCTTTAGAAGTTCTGATAATCAAGAGCTTTGAGTTGTGTTAATCTGCATAATTTGTGGTGAGTGTGTATTTTAGCACATTTCCATACTATACAATCGGCAGCACAAACCAAAAGCATGAGCCTTTCCCCGGTTCACTGTCCACACCGATTGTGCCACCCAACTGCTCTATAATGCTCTTGCTGATAGAAAGCCCCAGGCCGGTGCCATGCACAAACGTATTCAGCTTTATAAAACGGTCGAATATCTGAGCCTGCATTTCCGGCTCAATGCCAAGGCCCGTATCGGCCACATAAAAACGCAAATGAGTTTCATCCACCTTATCATATCCTACACGTATACTTCCCGCAGTGGTGAACTTGATGGCATTGTTGACAAAGTTGGCTATGACCTGATTCAAACGGTTACGGTCACTGACAATCCGGCATTCCGGCAGATGATGGTCGAAGAGAACTTCCACACCCGGTTTAGCCTTCATCTTCATGAAGCGCACAATGTCCTCACATAGTACGTTCACGTCCAGCTCTTTTTCCACAAAGTCAAATGTCCCGGCCTCTATCTTGGACAAATCCAGTATGTCGGAAATCAGCTGCAACAGCAGGTCATTGTTTTCTTCGATAATCGCCATATACTGCCTTTTTTCCTCCATGTCCCCGGTCTCTCCCATCAGACTGGAGAAACCGACAATCGCATTCAGGGGCGTACGTATCTCATGACTCATATTGGCAAGGAAGGCACTCTTCAGACGGTCGGCGGTTTCTGCCTTCTCCTTGGCTTCAATCAGCATAGCCTCCGTCTCCTTCAATTCCGTAATGTCATAGTTGACGCCTATCAGCTCTATTTGTCCGTTCTCCGGTTCGAACAGATTGACAACCACATTGGTACGTACCCAGTTCCATTTTCCCTTTTCGCCCGGACGCTCAATGCGCATCTCTCCCTGGAAATGTTTGGCTTCGCCCACACGGGCCTTACTGAAGAAATCAAGCATCCTCCTGCGGTCACTGGGGTACATCTTGCTGTATATTCCCACGACATCTGCCAATTGGGTATTCTCGTCCTCTCCCATATTCTTATACCATTGCTTGATGGCATAGCCTTTCCGGTCGAGCAGGTTCAGCTTGGCATAACCTACCTTCGCATAATCCGATATAAGCAGGAAGAAATTCTCGAAATCACAGATACGGCTCATGGCATCAATCCGTTCCGTATTGTCGATGTTAATCATGGCATAGCCGGTAAAGTTACCTTTACTGTCATACACCTTGCTCACTTTCGTATAAAGATGTATCACATCCTTCGGCTGTTTGGAAGTGGAGTAATACCCTTCAGTCCGGTCGAAAGCATAATTCAGGCGGAAGTCGACCATATCCTCGGTCTGTATACGTTCTGCCAATTGGGCGGACACATTCGGGTTCTCGAATAAGTTCACTCCAATGACATCCTGTTTGTCACGGACCCCGAATATCTCCATATCCTTATTGTTGATGTCTACCAGGAATCCGTCTTTGTCATAGATTTCCACCCCGGCCGGTATATTGGCAAAGATATTCTTGAACAGTTTTTCGCTATGGTCCAAAGCCAGATGAGTCTGTACCGAGTCTGTCGTATCGAGGAATAACGCCACCACTTCATTCTTTTCCGGAGAGTATATCACCACGTGGCAGTGCTTGTTGGTGAGCTCAAAACACATGTCCATTTCCTTATGTGTCCCGGTGTTCACTATATCAAGCAGATATTCCAGTCTGGGGGCCGCCTCCCTTGAAAAAGACGAGGCAGTCTTGCCGATAAACGTCGACGCGGGTTTTCCCAGAAAATCGGCAAAGATAGAATTCGCATCTGTCACATAATACCCGTAGGGATTGTCCTTTTCATCACAGACAATGGACATCCGCACATACCCCAAAGGCATATAGCGGAACAAATTGCTGAGGAAAGTACGTTCACGCACAGCCTCATCCTTCGTTTTGCGCAACTCTATGCAAATGCTGATGACATTTGCCAACGAACTAAACCATTGGTAATCCTCGTTAGTCCACATTCGGGTACGGTCCACCAAATCAATGCCCATATATCCCCACACCTGGTCATTGGCAACCAGCGGAGTTACCATCAAGGACTTTATATTCTGTCTCGCCAGAATTTCATATTCGGCGTAAGCGTGCTCCGGCAGTTGCCCCAGCGTTTCCAGCAGAACAGGCTTTTGTGCCATAATCTGTGACGTCCACCACGGCAAGCTGTCAGCCTGGACTCCCTGAAGCATTTCTTTCTCAGGAGCCACTCCCGGAGCCACCACCTCGTATGTGCAGCTCTGGTACCGGCACTTCTCATCGTATTGGAATATATAGACACGCCCGCCGCGAAAGAAATCGAGAATATCTTTCAGTATGTCGTAAATGCCCGCACTGATATCCTCGTCTTTCAGGAAACGGAATAAGGAATGGGATATTGAGGTCTGCCGATAAAGCAAATTGTTCACTCTTTGCAAAGCCTGCTTCGCAGCTTCCTCCTTCGGCATCTCTACGCGCTGCAACACTCCGAAAGCCTTCAACGTACCATCCGGCAAATGCTCCTTATACCCCACGCGCGAGTAGACCCAGACCACTCCTTCAGTAGAATAGATAGGAAACGTCTGTTCATAGACCTCCATATTCTGAATGGCAAGGAACTCCCGGCTGATACGCGTCCGATAGTCTTCGCGTATCATTTTACCGAAATCCTCAAAGCTCAGGTATTCCCCTTCCAAGCCTAACAACTTACAGACATATTCGGAGCAGAGATACTGCCTTGAAGAAAAATCAGCCTCCCACCAACCTATCCGGCCAAGAATGGAAAGGCGCCGGAAACGTTCACTATCGTCACGATGAACAGCCATATATTTATCAATATTGGTTTGAGATACAAAAATAGCCATAAAACTCTAATAAGCAACCATTAGAAACCTTTTTCGTCCCAAGCAGCCTATATATAAGGATAACAAACAATCCGGAAGAATGTGCGGTAACCGAATCGTAATAAATTTGAAAATGAAACGTATGTGCCATGTATCACCGGTGTAATGTCATTGCCTCATCTTTGCAGCGGATTAAAAAACGTACAAAGAAAAGAGATGAGCATGAAATTAGACTTGGGAAAGATTTTCTTCCTTATTTTATTCCTCACACTTTCCGTCATGGCTGCCACGGCGGGAACCATCAAAGGGACAATCACCGACCGACAAACCAAAGAACCGCTGACGGGAGCCACCGTGCAAGTGAGCGGAACGGCACAAGGCGCCGTCGCCGATTTGGATGGTAACTATACACTGGAGCTGAAAAACGGAACCTATACCCTCACCGTCCGTTACATCGGCTACAAAGACATGACGATAAATGCCGTAGAGATAAAGGGCGAAACCGTGCTGAACTTCGACATGGAGCCGGACACGCAAACCCTGGGCGAAGTGCAGGTCACCGCCAAGAAGAACCTTGAGGGCGAACGCGCCTTGCAGATGGAACGGCAAAAAGCGACCCTCGCCATCGAGAACCTCGGTTCCAAAGAGATGTCCCTCAAAGGCATCGGCAATGTGGAAGAAGGAGTAAAGAAAATAACGGGCATCTCCATCGCCAGCGCCGGACAACTTATCGTCCGCGGACTGGGCGACCGCTACAGCACCACCACGCTGAACGGACTGCCCATCGCCTCGCCCAACCCGGACAACAAGCTGGTGCCGCTCGACCTGTTCCCCTCGTCCACCGTACAGAACATCACCGTCAGCAAGGTGTATGACGCAGCCGCCTTTGCCGACTACAGCGGTGCGCACATCAACATCAGCACCAAAGAAAACATACCGCAAGATTTCTTCCAACTGAGCCTCAACACGGGCGGGAAGTTCAACACCTTAGGCAAAGACCGCTATCAGATGGACCGCAGCGGCTCGCTCCTGAAGACACCCGGAGTGGACGCAGCCGCCCTCGGCATGCCCCTGATGGAGTTTGACAAATACGTGAAGACCCGCAATATCTTCGATACCTCCTTCAGCGCCGGCAAGAAGAGTTCGTTGCCCGAACTGGGCGGGAACCTCGGCTTCGGCAAGAACTTCGGTATAGGCAACCAGACACTCAGCCTGCTCGCCTCCTTCAGCGCCAGCAACGGCTACCAAAACATGGAAGATGCCTTCTACAAGACACTCGAGGCCACCGACACCGTGCAGGACGACTTCTCCTACGACAGCTTTGCGCAGGAACTGAAGCTCGCCGCCCTCGGCTACCTGGGCTACACCCTGCGCCGGAGCGACCGCATAGGCTACACTTTCTTCTACGCCCGCAACGCCATCGACACCTACCAGCGCCGCGAAGGTACTGATGCCGAAGGACACGAGCTGACCGGCAGCAACAACATCATGCACATATACACCCTGCAAAACCATCAACTGAACGGAATCCATAACTTCGGCGAGAGCGACAGGTGGCAACTGACCTGGGGAGGCTCGTACAGCAAGACCGGTAGCGAAGAACCCGACCGCCGCCAAGTGATGTACGTCAAGGACAACGACGGCAGCCTCAGGCTCTTCAAGCTGAACCGCCAAGAGACCATGCGCTACTTCGGCAGCCTGGACGAAGAAGAGTGGAACGCCAACCTCGCCATGCGCTGGAAGTGGAACGACACCAGCCACCTCAAGCTCGGCTTCAACTACAAGGACAAGAACCGCGACTACAGCGCTACCCGCTTCTACTACAACCTGAACAAGCTGGACCCCGTCATCACCGACATCTACAACACCGACGGCTTCCTCAACCAGCAGAACATTGCCGACGGACAAATCATGGTACAGCGTGTGATGCAGCCCAAAGACAGCTACCGCGCCGGAAACGAAATCTACTCCGCCTACCTGCTGACCGACTTCTATCCCACCGAAGCCCTCCTGGTGAACCTCGGCCTGCGCTACGAAATGAGCAAGCAATGGGTGCGCTACGCCAGCGACGGCGGCGACTGGTACTCCCGTCGGCGCAATTTAGACAAGAACGACCTCTTCCCCGCCCTGAACCTGAAATATGCGGTGAACCCCGCCAACAGCATCCGCTTCTCTGCCTCGCGCACCGTCACCCGTCCCTCGTTCATCGAGATGGCACCCTTCCTCTACCAAGAGTCCTACGGTTCGGCACAAATCCGCGGTAACGAAGAGTTGCAGAACGGCTACAACTACAACTTCGACCTACGTTACGAACGCTTCGGCAAGGACGGCGACATGCTCTCCGTGACCGGCTACTTCAAATACCTCGACAGCCCCATCGAACGCATCCAAGACCTGCAAGGCGGCGCCACGCTGCACAGCTTCAAGAATGCCGACAACGGCATGGCTGCCGGCGTGGAGCTGGAGATACGCAAACGGCTCGTCAAAGACCTGCGCCTGGGTGCCAACATCAGTTACATGTACACCAACGTGAAGCTGCCCCAAGGCGGTGCCTACACCAACAAGGAACGTTCGCTGCAAGGCGCATCGCCCATCCTTGCCAATGCCGACCTCACCTACTCGCCACGCTTCGGTGAAGACAGGCAACTCAATCTGGCCCTGCTCTACAACCTGCAAGGCAGCCGCATCCATGCAGTAGGCGTGTCGGGTCTGGGCGATGTCAGGCAACAGACGCTGCACACGTTGAACTTCAGCGCCGGATATAGCCTGAACAAACACTTCAACCTGAAGCTGCAAGTGAACGACCTGCTGAACCGCGATGTCATCTTCAAACAAGATGTGCCCACCACGGGGCAGGAAATGGAAGTAGAACGATACCACAAGGGAACGAACTTTGAGGTGGGAATAAGCTACAACCTATAAAGTCTCCCACCCTCCCCCTGAAGAGAACGGAGAACACTTTTTGACAAACAAGCTGATTTAAGAGAATCAATCTGAATGACAGACAGATAAATTGGATATAACAACTAAAACAATTGAATTATGAAAACAATGAAATGGAAATTCTACTCTCTGGCCTTTGTAGCCGGAATGTCTATCCTCACCGCTTGCAGCAGCGACGACAACAACGACAATGACGGCAACGACGGCAACGGAAACGGCAATGAAATCGAAAACGGTACGATACTGAAAGGTACCATCACCTCCGACGTGACCCTGGCTGCCGGAAACACCTACAAGCTGAGCGGCGAATACATCGTAGAAGAAGGTGCCACGCTCCACATAGAGGAAGGCGTGAAGATTATCGCCGTCTACGATGACATCGCAGACTACATCCTCGTGAAGCAGGGCGGTAAAATCAACGCCGTAGGCACGCCGGACAAACCCATCGTAATGACCAGCGAAAAAGAAGAGCCGGGCGCATGGGGAGGCATACACATCTGCGGACGCGCCCACACCAATGCCGAAGGCGGCAAGGGAAGTTCTGAAATAGGCGGCGCCGTTTACGGCGGCAACGATGATGCCGACAACTCGGGCACGCTGCAATACATTCGTCTGGAATACACCGGCTTTGCCTTCGATGAAGAGCACGAAGCCAACGGTATCTCTTTCTACGGCGTAGGCAACGGTACCATCGTGGACCACTGCCAAGCCTACAAAGGTTCCGACGACGGCTTTGAGTTCTTCGGCGGCTCGGTAAACGTGAGCAACCTCGTAGCCGTAAGCTGTAGCGACGACTCCTTCGACTGGACCGAAGGCTGGAACGGCAAAGGCACCAACCTCGTGGCTTACCAAGAGGACAAATCCACACTGGGCTACGACTGCGACTGCCTGATGGAGTGCGACAACAACGGCAGCAACAACGCCGCCACTCCCGTTGCCCACCCCGTATTGAAGAACCTCATCCTCGTCGGCAACGGCGGCAGCAAGCAAGGCATCCGTCTGCGTGCCGGCACGGAAGTGGAAATAGACAACGCCAAGGTCTGCGGCAAAGGCCAACCCCTGACCGTGGAAACCGCCCTTACCGAAAACGCCCTGAAGAACGGCACCTCCAAGCTGACCAACATCACCCTCACCTCCGAGCTGAGCAGCAAAGAAGGCATCTACACCCATGCCGACTTCATCGCCGTGACAAGCAACAAGGTGGACGCCAACCTGAGCTACAGCTCTTTCGAGGACATCAGGAAAGAATGCAGCTGGATGAACGGAAGCTGGGTGAAGTAAAAAAAAGAAGCACTCGCAAGGCTATAAAAAAACACACAACTTCTTCAACAGCGTGCCCCTCGAATGCCTTCCGGCTTCAAGGGGTACGCGCTGTTTCAAGAAAGAAACTAAAAGTACCGTTTACTTCTTCTTCAGCTCCTTCTTCAATTCCTGAACCTGAAAGCTGAACAAGTCCAGATGACGGCAAACGCGCTGCATGAAACTGCCTGCCGCCCTGAAGCAGATACGCGAAATGCGCACTTTATCTGCCGTACAGTCCTCTATCCGTTCCACCGGTTCGCTGGTGATGGAGGGAAAAAAGTTTCCAAGTCCCTTGATGTTCACCGTGCGTCCACTGGCCAGATAGTCCGCTATAATATCCGGCAGTTGCACCAGCACGGACTGGGCATCGCCCACCTGCAGGGAGCTGACAAAAGCCAGCCTCTTGGCCAGTTCGTCATTGCTCACCGGTTCCGGCTGAAGCACTTTTGACGCCGCGTAGTAGCGCACCACTTCCTTGTCTCCACTCTTGTCCACCTTCTTGCGGACCACATAATTCATTGACATACCAATCTTTCTTTATAATTAGGTTCGTAAAAAACGAAAGATATTCCCGCCCGACGCGAGGCACACCTACAACTTGCATACACAAAGCCTATACCTTACGGTAAAGACTCCGTGACCGAATACCTTTCACTATATGACTGAATACCTAAAACACCCGGATGTATTGCCCCAAAACATGGGGATGTTTTCACCCAAAACACCCGGATGTAATACCCCAAAACATGGGGATGTTTTGGGAGAAAAGATGGGGATGTTCTGACCTTTCAGTATAGGGTTCAAAGGTAATGACTCCCTATGAGAAATACAATAGATATAGGCCTTTTTGATGGTCGGAATCAAGCTCCTTTTTCTTCGGAAGCAGCAGGCAGTACCCGCTGGAAATCTCTGCCGGACGGAGACTGGAATACCTGCAAATCGAATTCGGGGATGATTGCCAGCACATGGTCGAACACATCCGCCTGCACCCCTTCATAGGGCACCCAATCCTTCAGCGCACAGAAGAAATAAAGTTCTATCGGGATACCGCGGTCGGTAGGCTGGAGTTGGCGCACCATGCAGGTCAGTTCCTGATTTACGTCGGGAAGACTTTTCAAATAAGCCGTCAGATACGCCCGGAACACCCCCAGATTGGTCTGGCGGCGTCCGTTGACGAGGATGGAGTTATCGATGCCGTTTTCCACATTGTACTTTTCAATCACTTCCTCCGTCTGCTCCACATAATCTTTCAGTAGCTGTATCTTGCGATATTTTGCCAGCATCTCCGGGGTACAGAAACGGACGCTGGTCATGTCGATATTGATGCTGCGCTTCACTCGCCGCCCACCGCTCTCGCGCATGCCGCGCCAGTTCTGGAAGGAGTCGCTGACAAGCAGATAAGGAGGGATGGTGGTAATGGTATTGTCCCAGTTGCGCACTTTCACGGTGTTCAGTGTCACTTCTATCACCGTGCCGTCGGCGCCATACTTGGGCATGGCAATCCAATCGCCCACCTTCAGCATGTCGTTGGCCGAAAGCTGCACACCGGAGACAAAGCCCATAATGGAATCCTTGAATACCAGCATCAGGATGGCTGCCGAAGCACCCAATCCGGCAAGCAGCGAAAGCGGGTCGCGGCCTATCAGTTCGCCCACGACCACAATGCCGCCCACCAGCCATAGGATGACTTGCATGGTTTGCAACATCCCCTTTAAAGGGCGGTCACGAAATTGCTCCTTCTCACTGTATACACTGTAAACAGCCTTCAGGAACGAGTTGACGAAACTCAGGAAAGTAATGATGATGTAAATAAGGCAGATACGCCGGATAAAATCCATTGCCGATGAACCGACTTCGACAAATGCCAATGGGACAAACAGATAGATGATGACGGGAGCCACCATGCGGCTGAGGTGCACCATCACTTTGCGGTCGAATACGATGTCGTCCCATGTAGCTTTGGTCTTCTTCACCAGTTGTGCCACTACTTTCAGCAGAATTTTCCGGCATAGGGCATCCGCCAGAAAAGCAACGGCAAGTATCAGTGCAAAGGCTATGAACTGGTCGAACATGTCGGCACGGGAAGGGGATATGCCCCACCCGATTAAAAGGTCGTCTATCTTCTTCAATATCTCCATAATCGTATGTTTATCATAACGGCAATCTTATCTACGCGACTGCTCCTCCCGCTCAAGGAACTCCATGATATCTTCTTTCAACCACTGATAAAGATAAAGGTTCTTGTAGCCGCTGTTTTTTTTCAGCATCACGGATACATTGACCTGACTGTTCTCATACCCCGTCAGTTCGTTGCGGAACTGTTCGTTATGCTCTGCCAGGCGCTTTATCTCCTGCTCGCGTTCACGACGCAGCACCGTACATACCGGGATAAGGATTTTCAGCACTACACAATCCATGATATGGTGTCCTTGGATATAAAGATAGGTATTGTCCGGAGTCAGTCCCAAACGTTCCAACTCCGTGCCCAGCTGCTCCACCCGGTCGATGTAGCGGGGGAAACGGGCTTGCAGTTCGGACAGCTTTGCCGACACCGTCTTTTGCATCTCGTCCAGACTACGGTAAGGATGACGCAGGTTTATCTCTTGCAAACGCACGCAGGCGTTGAAGTCGTACATCGGGAAAGTGTGTGTGTCGTGCTGGCGGTAGAACCAGACATTCCACAGAAACAGCGGATAGGCAATCTGAGAATAACGCTTCAGAAAAGCGGGGAAGTCCAGGATATGCCGGTCGTTCAGCGTGGCCTGCACACAGACTTCATGCAGACTGTCGGCAAAGCAGTGGAAGTTCTCGATGGCATAGCCATAAGTCTGGAAGATATAGGGATTCTTGTTTATCTTATGCGACACCTTGGTGGCACCTTGCAGCAGGAAGTCGTAGTCGCTGTCTACACAAGCTATCAGGCTGCGGCCCAGCTCCGATGTGTTCAACGTATTCATCAGCACCATCTTCTTGCCCTTTGCCAGGGAGGTGGCAGACGGAAGCATCACCTGGAAATAACGCTCCTCATTCTCGAACTCGGACAGCAGCGTCCGCCAGAAAGCGATGTCGTCATAGCTCTCCACATACGCCACTATGCGCCTGCGTGCTCTCTTGGGAGACAACTTGCGGGCGGCATCCAGATAGGCGGAAGTAAGGTTATGTTTTAAAGAAGTGGACACTTGGGTAGGGATTAAGGATTAGGGATTAGGGAGGAGATTTCGCTGACTTCGGTGACGGCATCCAGCCAGCCTTCCATGATGACGGCGGGCGAATGGGTGGTGAGGATAAGCTGCACATTGGGATTCAGGCTGCGTATCATGCCGATGAGCTTCTGCTGCCATTCGATGTGCAGGGAGGCTTCCGGCTCGTCCATGAAGAGTACGCAGTGGTCATCGTCACGCACCAGCACGGTCAGCAGGATGACCAGCATCTGCTTCTCGCCCGAAGACAGTTTGTAGGGCAGCAGGCGCTCGCCGTTCTGATAGAAAACGATGTCGTTGCTTTTGCGGTCTATCGTCTTATGGGTATAGCTGAAAAGCTCGTCAATCATATCCTGGAACTTCCGCTTGGGGAGGGAAAGGGAGGGAGCCAGGCTGCGCTGCTCTTCGTCACCGCTGAGCAGCTCTATCATCTTGTTGCCGATGTTCACCTGGTAGTCCAGATAACGGCGCTGGAGCAGATAGAGCTGCCAGTCCAGTTCCGACTTCACGTTGGCATCGGCCATGCGTGCCGTAAAGTCGCCCATGATAAGGGGGCGGTCGTAGCTGCGGATTACATCATAGGGGATAAAGGTGGCTGCGGGGTTGTCGAAGTAGACGTGTACGCCGTTCTTCTCGTCACTCTTCACTTCACCCGATGTCTGTTCCAGATAGTTGACCGAACGGTTCAGGATAGTGGTCTTCCCCACTCCGTTGATGCCGGAAAGTATATTGACGTCAGGACGCAGGTCCCAGGCAATATCGTACCGATGCCACAATCCGTGTATTTCGATACGCTTGATGTAATTGGCTTGTACTTCCATGGTTTCTTGCTTTTAATTAGAAGCAAATATACACGATAATCTCTTATTTCTACGCCCATGAACCAGAAAAATCATATAATGAAAGATTTTCTCTTTTCAGAAAATAGTTGTTCTTTTGCACCCGCAAAGAACAAAAGAGTATGGACAAGAACATTCAAGGGCATCTGTTCGCCCTTACCGCAAATATCTTATGGGGGCTGATGGCACCTATCGGCAAGTCGGCCTTAGCGGAGTTTTCCGCGTTGTCAGTAACCACATTCCGCATGGTAGGCGCAGCCGCCTGCTTCTGGCTCCTCTCCTTGTTCTGCAAACGCGAGCAGGTGGACCACCGGGACATGCTGAAGATATTCTTCGCCGCACTCTTCGCGCTGGTATTCAATCAGGGTGTCTATATCTTCGGACTCTCCATGACTTCGCCCATAGACGCCTCCATCGTTACAACCACGCTGCCCATCGTCACCATGATAGTGGCTGCAATCTATCTGAAAGAGCCGGTCACCAACAAGAAAGTGCTGGGCATCTTTGTAGGGGCTATGGGCGCATTCATACTCATCATGAGCAGCCAGACCACCGGTGCCGGCAATGGCAGCCTCATCGGAGACCTTCTCTGCCTGCTCGCCCAAATCAGCTTCTCCATTTATCTGACCGTATTCAAGGGGTTGTCGCAAAAATACTCTCCCATCACCCTGAACAAATGGATGTTTGTCTATGCCTCCATGTGCTACATCCCGTTCTCTTACCACGACGTGGCTGCCATACAGTGGAGCGAAATATCTACAGCCGCCCTGCTGCAAGCGGGATATGTGGTTGTGGGAGGAAGCTTCCTTGCCTATATCTTCATAATGAGTGCGCAGAGGCTGTTGCGCCCCACTGTGGTGAGCATGTACAACTACATGCAGCCCATCGTGGCCTCAACCGTTGCCATCATCTTAGGATTGGGAGTGTTCAATTTGGAAAAGGGAATAGCCATAGCCTTGGTATTCCTGGGAGTGTACATCGTGACACAAAGCAAGTCACGCAAGGATTTCGAGAAAGAAGGGAAAGCCGTATAAAACAGCCGTTCCACCGTCACAGTACTCCGGCACGTACCCGGCTCAGAGACTCGGGAGTCATTAACAGATAAGATGCTATGTGGTTGACTGAGGCACGCCGGGCTATCTCCGGATAATCCCTGACGAAGCGCGCATACCGCTCGCGTGAGGTTTCGAAACGCCAAGAGTCTGCTTTATATTGGGAAAGCATTAAAGACCCCTCCAATAAATGGCGAAGCAGACGGGCTATATGCAGATAACGCTCAGAGAGTTCGACCAGTCCTGCATACGAAATGCTCCAGATGACGCCTTCCTCCAAGGATTCCAGCTGAAGGCAATTACGGCGTCCGGTGAAAAGGCTGACGATACACATAGCGCCGTCACCGTCGCAGGCAAAGTTCTCTGTAATGTCCCGGCCTTCTTTGAAATAGAACTGGCGAAGCAGTCCTTTCTCTACAAAAACAATATCCCTGGCTATATCTTTTTCACTAATCAACAGTTCTCCTTTGTGCACCTCACGGCGTACAAACAAACCGGCAATGAGCTCCAGCTCCTCAGAAGGGAGTTCATGAAGGCGGCGGGTAAACCGCCGCGCCACTTCCATGTTGTTTTCCTTAGTCATCGATATAGAGAAAGGGATATGCCCCTATTTCTTCAGTTCTGCAAAATAGGTGTCCAGCAAGTTCTTGGCAGCCACAAAAGAAGTCAAGTTGCCCTGTAGCACTTGTTTTTCCTTGCCAGTCAGCATCGCTTCAATCTGCGGATTGTGGTAGAAGCTGTCGCGCAGCTGTTCGTTAATGGTCTCGTACATCCAGTATTTGCTTTGCTCATTGCGGCGGTATTCAAAATAGCCGTTATCTTTCACAAAGTCAATGTATTTGTAGACCATATCCCACACTTCTTTTACACCAAGATTATAGAAACCGGAATAAGTCAGCACTTGGGGTGTCCAACCGCTCTCCGGAGCCGGGAAGAGGTGCAGCGCATTACGGAACTGCGTTGCTGCCAGTCTGGCCCGCTCCAGATTGTCGCCATCAGCCTTATTAATAACAATGCCATCGGCCATTTCCATGATGCCGCGTTTGATGCCTTGCAACTCATCGCCCGTACCCGCCAGCTGTATCAGCAGGAAGAAGTCTACCATAGAATGTACGGCAGTCTCACTCTGCCCCACCCCTACCGTCTCTACAAATATCTTGTC
Organism: Bacteroides sp. A1C1; assembly: GCF_004328515.1. NCBI lineage: Bacteria > Pseudomonadati > Bacteroidota > Bacteroidia > Bacteroidales > Bacteroidaceae > Bacteroides > Bacteroides sp. A1C1. Next base: position 2,938,945 of record NZ_CP036491.1, on the reverse strand, counting down.
GAAACCGGCAGCCTCACAAAGCACAATCGTTTCACGCGTCTTGCGTGCCACGCCACCCAGCGAACCGGCAGAGGGACTGGGACGTATAAAGGACTTGGGATGAACGGAGAGCTTCTCCATACGCGTCTTATCACCGAGAATACTGCCTTTGCTGCGTTCACTGCTCGGGTCAATGGCAAGAACGGCCAACTTGCCGCCGTGTTCCTCCAGTACATGCAAGCCAAATACATCAATAGAGGTACTTTTACCGGCACCGGGCACACCACTGATACCCACACGGACGGAGTTGCCCGAATAGGGCAAACACTTCTCTATCACCTCCTGCGCCACAGCCTGGTGCTCCGGTTTCACACTTTCCACCAGTGTTACAGCCTGGCTGAGTACCGTAACATCACCTTTCACTATACCCTCCACATAGTCTGATACGGAAAGCTCGCGTTTCTTCCGCCTGGGACGGTTCTTCAAGTAAGGATTGACCGATGAAGGTTGCTCAATGCCTGCATTGACAACCAAGCCTTTATATGCTTCATTATTTTCGGGATGTTCCATGGCTATTTGTGAGTTATAAGTTATGAGTTATGAAGGACTTTACGACTTCTTATTGTTTTGCTTTAATGTTGATTTCAACTTTCGGCTGCATCGGGTCATTGGTAATCATCAGCAGACGCAGATGACGGCGCTTCTTGCCTATATTCTTCTTCACTACCGTTACCCGCAGGCGGGTGCTTTCACCGGGTTGCAATACACTCTTCTTGAGGTTAACTCCCACTGCCGGGTGGAATACCTGGAGTTTGTTTATCTGTAAAGGAGAACGCCCGGTATTGGTAATGGTAATATCCTGACGTGCTTTTGACTTCTTTGCCAATATCGCACTCATATCAACTTCTTTGGTAGAAAGGCTGATGACAGGAGCATTTGCCTTCTCCACTTCCGTCATTCCGGAGAAATCCGGTAAAAGAATGGCAGAAACGGGAATCTCGTTTTCATCGCCCACCTTGTCACCGGAGAAGCGAGAAAGATAGACCGACGTTTGAGTCAGTCCGAGGCCAGTCAGTCTTTCCGAATTCAATGTAAGTGTAATCACTCCTTTTTCTCCCTTTTGCAGCACGTTAGGTTCTACTTTTGTCTGCAAATAAGGGGGCAGATGCATCAGTACCGGTTCATAAGGACGGTCGGAAAGATTGACCACGCCGATATGAATCACCGGCTGCTCACCATGCTGAATATCGGGGAAGTCGAGGCTGTTCTTGTCAATACGTATCTGACCGATAAGATAGGGATGCGTCTTGGTAAAGTCCTTGATTTCCTGTACTACTTCACCATTGAACTTCAAATAGACCAGATTGGGTTGCGCATTGCTGTAAATAGCCACAGATTTCTGGAAATGTCCCAATGCCTTGGCGTCAAAAGTCACATTTACTGTTCCTTTTGCCCCCGGAGCAATAGGCGTTTTTGTCCACTGGGCCACGGAGCAGGCGCAATCCGGCTCTACTTCTGTAAGCACTAAAGGCTGGTCACCCGTATTGGTGATGGTATATTGCACAGTCACGGGATGCTTCCATTCTATCTGGCCGAAACTGTACATCTCTGTATTCGAGGTAAAACGAGCTTGCGCTACAGCAGTCAATACCACACTTGCAAGCACATATAAAGTTATCAATATCCGCTTCATCTATTTTTCTTAATATCAAGATTTCCTAATTCTGCCACTCTCATTCAATATTAGTCGGACAAAAATAGGTGTTTTTAGCGAGAGTACCTAAAATAGAGGAGCGCAATTTCTGTAAATTGCGTCACACAGTCATCTTCATCAACAAATCAGATAAGGATGAAAAATTTCATTTTCTCCGGCACCGGGAAGCCCAGCCCTCCTCGGTGCCGGAGAGAGAGTGTTCCCTGGTGTCGGAGAAACGCCTTGCACAGAAAGGGGCTGGGAGAGAGGGAAGGGAAGGCCAAGGAAGAAGATGCTTGAAGGTATATTTACATTTTAATTCTAATCACACTGATTGACCACGATTGTTCCTCCCGCCGAATGCGAAGCGTATTCCGGAGCATATGCACACTGTATAGTGGCAAGCCCCGTTTCATATGTTCCACCACAGGCAATGTGGTAGCCATGCTCCAAGACATAAATACCTTTGCTCAAATACATTCTCCCTTCCTCACATAGAGAATAACTCAGTATAGCCAAGTCACAAATCGCCTTGTAGTGTTTCAACCCACACACCCACGTAGGGTGTGACACGGTGGAAAGAGCTACGGATATATCATTACGGAAGTTTCAATCCACACACCCACGTAGGGTGTGACTCCGCGGTCAGCTTGTCGCCGACTTCCAGCTTGTTTCAATCCACACACCCACGTAGGGTGTGACAGCTCACGGACTTCCTTCCGTATTCCCTAAGCTTGTTTCAATCCACACACCCACGTAGGGTGTGACAATTGTTTGACGAGAGTAATAAAGTGGTTTACAGAGTTTCAATCCACACACCCACGTAGGGTGTGACAATCTTTTCCTTTACCCACTTACATTTACTAAAAGTGTTTCAATCCACACACCCACGTAGGGTGTGACAATATGTTTTTGGAGATGAAACAGTTTTAAGAGGTTTCAATCCACACACCCACGTAGGGTGTGACGCGGCGGCACCGTCATAACCTGTTGCCATCTGTGTTTCAATCCACACACCCACGTAGGGTGTGACCGAAGTATGTCCGTCTGCCGAAAACAGCCCCCTCAAGTTTCAATCCACACACCCACGTAGGGTGTGACCATTATTCAATCTCCTTTCAGTTTCTCTATTAGTGTTTCAATCCACACACCCACGTAGGGTGTGACTCTTTGCCTTCATAATATCGTCGTATGCGCTTTTTGTTTCAATCCACACACCCACGTAGGGTGTGACCCCACGGGCTGTCCGTTCTTGAAAGTCTGTTTGGTTTCAATCCACACACCCACGTAGGGTGTGACACGGTAAAGTTACCCATCACATGAGCCACAATAAGTTTCAATCCACACACCCACGTAGGGTGTGACGCTATGGCAAATAACATATTACAAACCAGTAAGTTTAATCCATTATTATGCGAATCATCACTTTTCCCGATTTCACAAAAAGAAAAATGCTTCACAAACAAACCAATCTACTGATTATTAGCACATGCGAAAATACTATTATTTATGTAACACTATACATTCGCACGCGCTATATAATAAGCGCATCATTCACTTTATAAGCAGTTTCAACACCTAACACCTCTACCCTCCTATTTTCATTCTTACTGAGGATATAAAAACGAATACTATCAAACGATATATCAATAATACTCTTGATTCTTTCTTTCAAAAGACAATATTGAGCCTCTGTCACCTCGCACTCAAAGACAGAATTCTGTACCCTCTGCCCATAATCTATACAAGCCTTAGCCACACACCGTAAGCGACGTGCACCTGCTTTACTCGTAGTATCTACATCATAAGTTACAAGAATATACATAATCAGCATTCATTTTATTAGAAATACCGGATAATCATCAATATCTTGCCTGATATATCTTGCCAATAACATAGCTTGTACATAGGGCAGAAGTCCTATTTCTACCTTTTCATTCAAATAAGGATGAATGATTACCTCCCGCTTCCTGCTTTGCCACGCAGAAACAAATGTTTTCTTTCCTTTGTCTGTCATAACAACCCCATTATCACCTTGAAACAAAAAATCCTTAGCTGTTATCTGTCTTTTATTAATTAACGACAAGACAAAACGGTCGCCAAGATAAGCACGCAGTTCTTCCATCATGTCTAAAGCCAGTGACGTACGTCCCGGACGAAGCGTATGAAGAAACCCTACGTATGGGTCAAGGCCAATCGTTTCGAGTGCGGCGGCAACATCATTAGCTATCAACGTATAAGCAAAAGACAGCATGGCATTCACAGCATCCTTAGGAGGACGACGGTTACGACCATGAAACGGGAAATCAGCCTTCTGATGAAGTATTAAAATCGGTAATACTTCAAAGTAAGCATTTGAAGCCATGCCCTCATGCCCTATCAATGTTGTCTTATCCTGAGCCACCAGAACATTACGTTTAGCTTGTTCCAACACATGCACTGTTTGATTAACATTCTCATTATCACCATAATCACGAATATATCTCCTCAATATATTACGATAGTTTTGGATTTTCCCACCAATCATCAACCGCGCCACATGCAATGACCACGATTCATCATCAGACAACTGATATTGTTTCTTACGCAAAAACACATTTCCCTTTACCACCCCTTGCACCCTACTGATAAACCTACCGTTTGGGGACAGGAACGTGAGCGATATGCCATTGTCACTGCACAATTTCATCACACCGGGACTTGCTCCCATATACCCGAATGTTACAATACCCTCTATGTTAATAGCAGGAATGCGAAACATCTCTTCCTGTTTGACGTACACAACTACATTCAGCCCATCCTTACTAAGATATGCTTCCGGAGTCATTACATATAAAGTATTCAACAATTTTCTCATTGATACAAATTTTTATTAAGGTACGCATTTACCGTAGTGCAGTTCATCATCTTTGGCATACAAATATCCTTCAACGAACATTTATCGCAATGCTTGCCATATTCCACTTTAGGAATGACTGCCTTGCTGAATATTTCGTGCATATCCTGGGCGCATTGTCTGACAATATCTCGCAGTTCCCCCGTTATATCCACCTCTACCCGATGACGAAGCTCTCCGTAGAAGAACACACCGTAGGGAATATGAATAGCATACATTTCCTCCAGACACATGATTTGTGCCGCCAACTGTACCTCGTCCACTTCATCCCTTTTGGGTCTGCCATGTTTGTATTCTACAACCACCGGTTGCCATCGCCCCGGATATTTGGGATGCACAATTGTGCCTTCAAGAGATGAGGCTGAAAACAGCTCGATGGCATCAGAGGTTCCATAAAGTCCCAGTTCATGCGAAGCGATATTCACCGCGCGCAATGTGATCTGATCACCGCACTTTTGCCGATAGAACGGGGCATCCATATGCTTGTGCATAATCTGCCCTTCGATGGTGAGATGATTATCGTCCCACTGTTGCTCAATGTGTATCAAAGCCCATTGCCGGGGACAAAACCTAAAGTGCTGAATCCCCGACAACATAAGCATATCATCATCACTGTACATGCGACGGGAATTATATCAGTTCCTCAACCGTTACATTTGACGGAACACGATCTTTGTCTATGGTAACTGAATAATCGCTGAATGAGCGTGGTGCCCCATCGCAAACTTTTTCCACCTTGACCAAATCAAACAGTTTGTTGGCAGGAGCATTGCCCAGTATCGAGTCGTGCTTAAAGATAATCAACTTTTGAGCACTCATCAATCCACGTGCAGCCGAACGGTCTACATCGAACATATTCTTTAAAGCTTCCCAAAACAGCTCAAGGTCTTTTTCCGAGAATCCTGTCTGCTGCGCCAAATTGGCAGAGATAAAGCCGTGGCAAACGTAAAGGCCGTAAGGGATGGTTGCTTTGCGCCCCATCGTACGGTTGCCGCCACTTTGTTTCTCCGCTTCTTTTTCTGTCGCTACAGCCATACGAGTGATAGAGTGTTCCGCTGTAGCGATAGAATCAACAGAACGGGCAAATGTAAATTGAATAGGCCCACGAACCTGACCTGCATTTTTACCTGTTGACATAACAGCACCAAATGTTCTAATATCAAAATAATTCTTGCACATAAAACGACGTGCTGCTTCAGTCTTGTCTTTTGCATTTTTTACCTCAGAATCGTCATGTGCATTATCAATCAAAGTATTCAAAACAGCCTTCTCTTTGATAAATATATCAAAGCCATCCACAAAACCTTTTGCCACTTGTACATAGTTACGTACCTTACGTTTCAAACAAACATCCGTAACAAGTCCCATACCTGTTTCAGCATCTACTCGGGGGAGATTACCAGCATCCGGGTCACCATTCGGATTACCATCCTGTACATCAAACATATAAACAAAATCGAGTCTATTTTTTAATTCTGACATAGCTATATTCTTTTAAGATTATTATTACTCAGATTCTTTATTCTCTTTACTTATAAAAAAGTCTTGACGCTGGTGATAATAACCCACGAAGAACCGTCCTTGGTCTTGTAGGTCAAGATGCAGGGGGAAGCCATTCGCATCAAGTTTTGAAACAATTTCTTGTTTCAATTTTTCATACTTTATTTGTCCACCAACACTCAACTTTTCTAAATGATGAGTTGAAAGATTAAGAATAGTAGCAAATACCATAGCCGGAGTAGCCGATGCAGAATTCATGTAACGCTCACGGATGGAGTGAATGCCATTGGTATCCTCTTGTATTTTATCAAGTACGGCAAACAACCTGCCGCAAAGATACCCTTGATTTTGATTTTCTTTGTCTAACATAATATCAAGTTTTTCATTGTCATTATTTCTATTTAGTCTATTGAGATATGCCTTAATAATGGCAGCACGAACAATGTTGACGGATTGCTCTGCACGGATACGACGAATGCAGGATTGGAATAAAGATACCGGATATGGCAAGCCTTGAAAAATACTTTTCACTACAGCATCTGGAAGATTTGGAGTTGCATCACTTGATTTTCCTCCAAGAGTTACGCTTCCGAGAATTGAATGCAATCCCACGTATGGTTTCTTTTCTTTGCGGATATCAACCATCTCCATGTCTAAAAAATGTTCACTGATTAAACCGGCAAACCCGCGCAAAGGTATCTCACTCCAATATACTACCGCTATTCTCGCCGAATTAGGAGCCAAACCCAAGATAAAGAATTTATCATCTTCATTTGCCGACAACTTTCCATGATAAATAGATAAGAATGTATTACGTACCAATTCTATACGTCTGTTTGGGTCATCGTCTTCTTCAACACGTCCCAATAAAGCATACAAACTATCCTCGGACTCTTTTGAAGCCTCACTATTGGAAGAAGCCCAGAAAAGATAAGTACGTGAACCAACCATGAATTTATTGTGAGAATCTGAGCGCAACAAATGATTTAATGCGGTTGTATATGCAAATTCGGCCTCTTCGGATATAGGAGCATTATACCCCTTCGACTTTCCATACGAATCATATCCAGAATTAACCTGAAATGCAACAAGTTTAGCTGTCGCTTGGCTTCCAGGTATCATTGTAGCGGTGGTAATCTCTACTGTCTTCGAATGCTTCCCTGTTATCAAGCAAAGCTCCCCAGCCACTTCATGGCTATCTCCAAGCAAATTTATCAGCTCCGTTTTCGAAGCTACTATTTTCGTATCCCCTTCTATAAGGAACGAGAACATAGAATATTTCTTACTAAGATTTTTAGCTATATCATCCCATAAAGGATCATTCTGCATTGTTTCAATCATAGCAGAAGAATCTTGCTGGTAGAATGTATAAATAGACTTTATATCCTCATTATCCGAGAATGCATCATAAATTTCTTTCACTTTTGCCTTAAAGACCTCAAAACATTTGTTTACTTTTACGACGTCTCCTTTGTCGGAATAACCAAACACATATTGGCTATTATCATACAAATAGTTTGCAATAGGAGTACTTGATCGACCAACACTTTTCTTAACAAGAAACTGTTGGGCCGACTTCTTATCTATACGTCTATCCTCAAAACGCAGAAATTTTCCATACCTATCAATAACAATGATAAATCCAATCTCTTTATATTCCAGACTAAACGGAGCCACCGCATCTCCACTCCGATGATAGTAATCATATAATGCTTTCAGTATCATCTCAACACCTCCTCACTATCTTTATCCGGTACAACAATCACTCCTTGTTTCATTTGGGCTCTATAAAACATTGCATCCGGCTTTTGTGGACTCTTTTCAAAATCCATATCATAAAGCATGATGCCAAAATCCTTGTCTTCGGCTAAAGGAAACTGAAGACTATCGGTATTTTCAATATACTTCCAATTTGCAGCAAACTCACGGCATCCGAAATAAGGTTGCGTGAAAGATTGCCCCTGCGATGCCCTGCGCTCAAACATCTGATAATATTTCATGGGATTTTCGTCACCCCCTGGTTGATGCTTGACAAAAGCCTCTTTCGAGCGATTCTTAACTGGAATAAATATCAATTTGGCGTAAATGCGATAATGCACATCCTGTAAAAGCAAAGAATTCTTCTGCTGACGCTTATCTTCGATAAAGATAGACGACTTACTTGCAACTGCCCCCACCTCATTCCGCCTTATGGTAGTCCATTTAATAGGATTGAGCACCTCAATCTTTGTTACCTGCCAACGCATGGCATAGCGTTTAAACAATATCGCTTCAAAAATCGCACGTGCTGCCGATGGAGTAATGACATCATAACTCACACGCTCTACTTTCAACTCCGGACGAGTGAAGCAAGCCCAATCGCCCCACACCTCCAAACAATATTCTTTATCTGTATATTCCATATCATTCATTTTCTTTTTTGCTTGCTAATAAATCTTCCAGCTTCTTTTCATCTTCACAGACCAAAGGAACCAAGGTACAAATTGTACCCCAGTTTGGACTTTCAATTTTTCCTTCTTTGTCATATTCAGCTTTGTCTTTATATCGTTAATATTTCCTCCAGCCAATGGTTGTCAAGGCTGAGCCCTGTGGCTTTATCGTACTGTGCCCAGTCTGTCAGTACGTATATACCTTCCAATATTTCTTCGACAACCCCATAACCATTTAGTTGCTTAAAGTCCTTTGAACGAACACCCACGGTAAATTGTGCTAATTGCTTCATCAAAGAGTAGGTACACCCTGATACCTTCAACTTCTCCACAAGCTCCATGCTGTTTTCCCAATTTACAATGATGCTTATACTATCATCATCAATCAACCGGAATGCTTCTGATGCTGTTTCAAAACATAATTCTGTTGGTTTGTAAAGCCAGTGCTTTATATCCTTTTTATCAAATGTATTTATCCTGCAATACAACTGACGAAAATATGCTGTCATTGTAGAAGGAGCAAACCAATCACTATTGGTTGGCAAATTCAGCCGCGCATAATTGGCATTTTTCATTGAAGGAGGAAGTGTTCTGCCTTCAGCGGCAAGACTGAACACGAATGTATGGCCCACCGCATTCTTTCCTTCACGATTACACCGCCCAGCCGCTTGCAATACAGAATCGAGTCCGGCCTCTTGACGAAACACGATTGGAAAATCTATATCCACACCGGCCTCCACGAGTTGGGTCGCAATAACCCTGACAACCGGCTGTGCCTCGTCCTTCAGCAAAACTTTTATTTTACCGATAGTTTCATTTACATGAGCAGGGCACATCATCCTCGACAGATGCAACTTCACTCCGTCATTAGGCAAACGGTCATATAATTCCTTGGCATCTTTACGGGTATTCACTATGCACAACACCTTATTATATCCCGATAACTTAACTACTATCTCGTCGTATGTCTTTCCCTCATCGTCCATTTCCAGTTTCACGCGGCGAAGTTCGTCGTGCAATGCAAATTCGGACGAAATGATTTCCTTAATATGCCCTATCCCCTTAAACCCGACTCTTGGATTTGTGCCTTCTATCAGACCGCTTAGCACTGGTTGGCTTGCTGTTGTAAACAAGACCGATACCCCGAACATCTCTTGATATGCTTTCAATGCATCAACTATCGGTTGCAAGAAGTCTGTCGGTAACATCTGAACCTCATCCAGAACAATGACTGAATTTGCGATATTGTGCAGTTTGCGGCAATCAGACGGTTTATTGCTAAACATCGACTCAAAAAGCTGCACATTGGTAGTGACAATAATGGGATAATCCCAGTTCTCTGTAGCCAGTTTCGCTTTCTCTCGCTTTTCTTCATCCTTAATATCATCGGGATTGAAATTGCTATGATGCTCCAATACGTTTTCTTCCCCAAAGATTTTCTTCAAGAGTCCTGCCGTCTGCACAATGATACTGGTATATGGAATGGCAATGATGATGCGATTCATTGAATGACTTACAGCGTGTTTCATCGCCCATAGCAGGGACGAGAAAGTTTTGCCACCTCCCGTGGGTACGGTAAGACTATAAAATCCCTTCTCGCCAGAAGAGGCCGCGCAACATTGTTCTTGCACCTGCCGACGGATGCGGTTCACCTTTGTGGCAGTGGCATTCGATTGCAAATTCTGCATAAATGCCTCCAGTTTAAGCAACAAGTCGGCAAGCGTAGCCGTACCTCCTCGCTTCTGCCACGACTCCACATCCATAAACCTCTCCGTATCGAGGCAATCTGCGTCTACAAGACAAGAAAAAAGCATACGAGACAAGTGATGAAGATGCCTCCTATCGACGTTTGACTTAGAAAAAGACGAATCTTTAAATTCTTGGAACAATAAAGGTTTGTTTATGCCAATGTCACTCTTACTTATTTCTTTGGGCAGTTGTTTCTCTTTCAAGATATTTTCCACATCCGTGTAATCATGCAACCCCGTATGATGAGAAACAATTTGATTGACAAGAAGATTTAGAACTTCCTTTCCCACAAATTCTTTTGCCAATATTCCACCCACAAAAGCATGAGTATGATTGTCATAGCACTTTTTATCATCTGTAGGCAGACCATTTACCTTGCGTATGTATTGCTGGAATGCCGCCCGTTCCTTGCCTTTGTCATGAAGCAGTCCAAGCGCCCTCCCCCAAGAGGAAAGTTCGAACTGGCAGGCAAAGGAGGCCGCCATTTTTGCGACCCCTTCCTGATGCTCATCATTGGATTGCATAATCCACTGCCCATTTTCTTTATCTTGATACAAATGGGATATCAAATATTTATCCATTATCATCTGATTAATAGAGCTTTTAAAGATTTAAAGGTTAACATATAAGATAACTTTTTCTCATTTTATACAAATATCCATTTTAATCACTACTCTTTCGATAGTTATGTATTGTACAAATATAGAAGAAATACAACGGCAAGTTATCAAGAAAAAATCAAACAGACAAGAAAAGGAAAAGAAATATAACCTGTGTAGCACGAAAATATGATATGTATTAGGAAAAGAGTCCTAATCGAGAGTGCCTAAAATAGCGGAGCGCAATTTGTACAAATTGCGCTCCGCTCCATACTCTATTGTTACTTTATTACAATTATCCCTCCCGCCGAATGCGAAGCATACTCCGGAGCATACGCACACTGTATCGTGGCCAGCCCCGTTTCGTATGTTCCGCCACGAGCTATGCGATAACTGTGCTCTAAGACATAAACGCCTTTGCCCAAATGGTCGAAGAAGAAATTGGTTGCGGCATCTTCCACTTCTGCATAATAACCGAGGCCATTACTCCAACGATAACCGGAAAGCGAGCCTATAGGTTCAAAGCAGGCACCCCGCTGGTCTTTCAACTGAACAAAATCCATAGTACGGTCCAAGCGGATAGTCAAACGGGCCACTATTTTATCACCGACGGATAATACGGTCCCTTCCGTAACCGGTTGCAAGGACTTGCTACCACCGGCCGATATACGCTCTACATAAAGTTTCTTCTCTACATTCAATTCCCCCCCTGCTGCTTTACATCAGATATGGGTGACAGATACTGGGCATAAACAGCTCCCCAGGCAATGCCTGCATCCCGTTTCTCTACGGTGACGGTTTTAGCTTTCAGCTCCGGACTTCCTTGAGCGAAGGTTTCCTTGACATAACCCAAACCCGGGATTATGGTCTTTGTAGGCGACAATGTTTCCAAAACTTTGTTACCTAACGTGATACGTACGTCTCCCCGACTTTCCAGCAGATTAGTACCTTGACAAAGCAATGCATAAACAGCATCAGCCGTTGCAACCGGAGAATTCCAACTGGTAGTCTGCTTCTGTTTCAGCAGCCAGAGTTTCATTTCCTCCACCAAAGCATCGTTGCCACCTGCCATACGCAGGGCTTCCATTACTTCCACATGGGCAGGGATGGGCAGCATACCCCAGTTATACGGATTTGCTTGGAAAGCAAAGTATGCACCCAGTTCATCCGTCTGTACCAGATGTTCCTTGAGGGAAGCGATGAATTCATTCGCCTCGGCTGTACGCCCTACTGCTTTCAGGATGATGGCAGACTGCGCCTTGCTGCTCATGGTTCCATCTTTAAGATTGGCACCTACTTTTGATAGGAAATAGCGGTAAGCCGCTTGATTGTCTGCCGGCACTTGTTCGCCGCTAAGGGCTATCAGATACAGATATGTCATTGCCGATTCGGAGTTGACAGTAATTCTAGCGCCATTTTTCTCAGCTTTACGGATATTGCGATACTCTTCCAAAGCCTGCAGATTCAAATAGCCGAAAGCTTTCTGCCGCATGGCGGCAACTTCTTCAGACAGTTCATTTTTCGTCAGCAGAGGAAGACGAACAAGTAATTCTGTAATATAGCCAGTTATATAGCGGCTACCGGACATTCCCTTATACCAGCTCCATCCACCGTCTTCACCCTGCAATTCTTTCAATTTGGTAAAAGCGGAAAGATTGCGGTTATTCAGTTGGTTGATATCAAACAGCGTGGCAATACGTGCCTGCTGTTCGGCTTCAGTAGTAGCTTCCAGTACCCACGGAGACTCGCTGAGCAGGATATTCTTCACATCCTGATTCTTCTCCAACTGGCTGAGGAAGGTTTCTTTCGTGCCACCGGCAGCCTTCCAACTGTCAAATACAGTCTTAATGCGGGGCTGGCTGTTGGCAATGAAGCCTGCCAGACTATTGGCATACCAAGCTGTAGCCCAAGAAATGGCATTATCATTGGCAGGCAGGCTCAATGCCGGCAACGCTTGTACAGCATACCAAGCCGGATTCCCGGTAAATTCTACAGTCAGACGACGGTCTGTCGCTGTACGGCTATTACGGTTGAAAAGGCTGTCTAATGAGAACGTACGGGTCTCCTCGCCACGGATAGGCATAGCAAGCGTTTCCGTAATATACTCCTTATTACTTAATACGGGCAACAGATGCTGCTCGCCATCGCTAAACGTACCTCCATCGGCAACCATACGAATACCAAGCAAATCATAGCGGTCGGACACTTCGAAATGGAAGTTGACAGCAGTATTTCTTCCTGCTTCTACCAAGAATTTCTGACGTTGAGTAGCAATAACTTTCTCCGTCATAGGGTCGAACAGTGTGAATACTGCTGTTCCTTTCACCGCTTTACCCGTCAGATTGGCTATTGTTCCGGCTATCTGTGTTTTATCTCCAACGCGGACAAACCGAGGCATATTCGGAGTCAGCATAAACTCCTTGGCAGTTACAACGGAAGCATCCAATATCCCAGTCAGCATATCCTTAGTATGTGAGTAACCACGGAAATTCCAACGAGTCAAGCTCTGCGGCATCGTAAAAGAAAACGCAAGCTCCCCTTGTTCGTTTGTACGAAGTTGAGGATAAAAAAAGGCTGTTTCGGCAAAGTTGGTGCGAAGCCCCTCAATAGGTTGCAAGGCCTCGCCAACCGGTATCGTTTCCGATTCAAAAACAACATCTTCCACCGCGTCTTCCACTACTTGTGCAGGAACATATTTCACTTCAACGGCATTCCCGGATTCTGCTTTGGAAGCAAGCATCGGCTGGTTGGCACCACGTATTCTAAGATTACCGGTCAAAGAGCTATTCCGGGTAGTCCCATACCCCACAACACTTACTTCTTCCAAAAGCGCATTGTCTTCTACCATCACTATCCGCATCCTTCCATCCATATAAGAAGAACAGAAGTAGTCAAACGACCACACCGGAACCCTCCAAGCCTTCAACGGGAAATAAACGGAGAAGTAATTGCTATTATAACGGCTCGCACCACGGAATGCCCCATACAGATTATCCGGATAGAAAACCCGTAGTATCTGGTTACTCTTATAAATCTTATCCAGTGAAGCGTCGTACATCGTAGCCAACATCTCAGCCGCAGCAGGCATACCTTGAGGCGTCTTTATGACGAGCTTCCACTCTTCTTCCTGTCCGGGACGCAAACGGTCACGGAACACTTCCCATTTCATGTCGAGAGCACGTTCCGGCTCCCGCTTCTTCAGTTCAACCTGATGACTGTACATCTCGCCAGCTTTCACAAAACTGAAAAGAATGGTGATTCCCTTGCCATATGCTTCCTTATAAGGGAATTCCATACGAATAATAGTATCATTCAACTGCAACACACGGCTTTCAATGCGTTTTCTGTCACAAAAGACATCCATCAGCACATATGCATCCCGATAAGAAGTCCCCAAAAGAAAAGCGGCAGGGTACTGTACATCAAATTCCTCATTTTCTTTATAATAAAAGAAATCTGTAAACGTAGCCGGACGCTTGTCACTCTTTGAAAAGAGCATGAAACTGTCACTGCCATATGCCCCATTATTCTCTTCACGTCCCAAACTATCACGTACAGAAAGTTTCAAGCGATAGTTACCTGAAGGAAGCTTGTTCCAAGCCGAAAAATCCTGGAGCCGATTGGCCATGAAGTCCCCCTCTAATATTACATCAGTCAAAGGGTCAGAGTCTCCTATATTCCTCCCCCGATCCCGTTCTGTTAATGGATACAGATAATAGGAGCCTTTCATATCTTGAGGAACATTCATCATATTATTCACTCTAAAAGTGAACAGCATGCTATCTTCCTTACAAACATATTGAGGCAGGCGGACATCAAAGGAATAAGCCTTAGGGCCTGCCAGCAAGTTATACGAAGCGGACTGCGTTTCACCAGCCTCATCCGTCACCACCGCCTCCACATGATAAGTATACACACTTCCATACCCGTCTGTATCTACAACCGGAACCTCTAAAGTCAAGGGTATGGAAAAATCCCCGTTGGCATCCAATTGTATGGTGTCAGACAGTAATGGTTTATCAGCATTGCTCCAATAGCCAGGTCTCGGATTCCGGCGAGTCACCGTATATGCCAATGGCACATCCTGTACCATCATGCCATTGAAAGCCTTGACATTTCCTTTCAACACTACCTTGCCCCCCAGTCGGTAAGCTTCCGAAACCGGAGTGAAGGCAATCTCAAACGTAGGTCGCTTGTACTCCTCTACCCTAAAAGTGACGGTAGATTGAGGCTCTTTAGTCCGTATACTGAACATGCCATTCAGGCAAGCTGCCGGAAGTACAAACTCCGTAGCAAAAGAGCCGAAATCATTGGTCTGCACCTTCCTAGTGGCAAGTTCCTTTCGGTTGGCATCCAACAAGACAAGCTCATAATCAACTCCTTGTAGCACCTGGGCATTATCACTGTTCTGTTTGTAAGCTATTCCTTTTACATGGACGGTCTGCCCGGGGCGATAAAGCGAACGGTCTGTCAGCAATGCCATCTGCCTCCAATCTGTATCCTTTATACCGTAATAAGAATGATTCATATAAACATTCTGCGGCATCATACCTGTGTCTCTGCCTTTACGCGCCACATAACTTCGGATTCCACTCTGCCAGGGTAATACAGCTTTCCCCCCGGCATCAGTCAGTACCTCTGCCATCACTTTTCTATTCTTCTCATCATAAGAAGAGTAGAAACTCACTTTGGCATCAGCAATCGGCTGTCCGCTACGGGCATCCAATGTAACCACTTCCATATGGTCGTCACCCAAATCCAATGTCAGCACCTTGAAGCGAGTAGATACCAAAAATTTATCATCTGTACGGGCCGTTTCAGCATCAGGTACTATTTGAAGAATATAGACTCCCGTTTCCCGAGGTATCATGAACTTAAATACAGTGTCCGAGGCAAGATAAGGGACATCTTCAGGCAATTTATCCTTGCCTGGCAACGGCTTTAAGCCAAAATGCGTGGAAGAAAACTTCCGGGCATATTTTCTATAAGTATCTTTATTTATACCATGGTCCATCCAAGGCACTTCACTTAAAGTAGTGGCATATAAGTTGAGAGTGAAGCCCCCGACATTACGATAATGCAGTCTCATATTTACCGAATCGCCGGGATAACCGCTTTCATTCATAGTCAGAATGAGTTCAGGCTGCAAAATCTGTTCACGGATATTTTTCAACTCATTGATACGCTTATACGCAGGATAGCGCTTCAAGCCTTCTTCACAGACTTTTAGAGCCTCATCAGCGCGTTTCGGTTCCAAACGGCGCAGGTGGTTGGCTTTATGAATGTAAACCTCGGCACAAACCTCTCGTGAACCGTATTCCTTTATCAATTTATCCAAAACCTCAAGATATTCCCGATTAGCCTTTTCCTGACGCATTCGGAAAGTAGGATAAGGCTGCTGGCTGATACCACCGGTCAGCTTCCAGCTCCAATAATCAAGAGAACAGAGCAACATAGCATCTTCCGAACCGGCACGATGGCGATAAGCATTCATCATATCCAGATAAATCCTTTCGATACGGGCCTGTACCAAAGAATCCACACTGAAACCATCCAGTTGCCGATAGGCATCAACAGCACGGCTTACCAAGAGATGGTACATATCGTGCCCATAGAACCGGCTACCGTCTTCCAACACCACAAAAGGCACATATTTTTCTGCAGATGTATCAAGCAAGCGGATGGAATCCTGCAAGGATGCACGGTTACACCTATCTATTTTATCCACAAACTGGCTGATACTCCACTCACGGATATCTTCCGGGACCTCGTCAACAGCCAGTAGAGTACGTGACAGCAAGACACGGCGATTCTTCCGCATCAAGTCAACATATTCATATGCCAACAAAGAGTGTAGAATAGCCTTGTTCACAGGATTCCTCTCCGATTGTGCCCAAGATTCCATATATTTCAGACTGGAGTAAAGGCTGTCCGGAGTCAGCCCCTCTTGATAAGTCTCCCTACAAATGTAGGCTTTCAACATTTGCGGAGCATTCTGCTCTTGCCGACCTTTCCGATAGATTTCATCAGCCAGTTTTATCACTGTTTGAGGCAGGCTTTTCTTTTGAGCCTGCTCCACCTGCTTCCACAACTTATCGTACGTCTGCGCATACAATGCCGCCCCCCCAAATGTAACCAGCAGCAACAATATGCTACAAATTCTTTGAATTACTCTCATGATTATTCGTTTGTTAGTCTTTGTATTAATAACAAAGGAAGTGAATAAAGTTCAAACAAATGTACTTTTAGATATAAAAAATCTTATTCTACTCCTACAAAAAAACAAGGGATATGTTTGCAAACATATCCCTTGTTCTATACTTAAATGTTAGTGTACTCACATTTGGAGGCTATAATATCTCATTGCCTCCATCCAATTCTTACCAGCGGCGGTAAGAATGTGCTTAAATGAATTTGCAATCTTCTTTTTCATAATCTTAAAAAATTAAACCAATACCTGAAAACTAAAATTCGATACTTCACGAAAGGGAAGGAATGCTTAAAGCATTACATATCCCCAAATGTTCTTATCGGCTTCGCCGACATGCTTAAAAAAACTCTTTAACACTTTCATTTTGTTATCCTCCTAAAATCAATCTTGTTATCCTTAAAAAATCTACTAGTTTTCTATTGTTTTCATGTTTTACAACACAAAAATAGAGCCTTTGTTCAAGATAGCAAGCAAAAAATGGATAGAAAACATGTTTTATAACACATTTCTTGACTTAAGTCAATTTTCAAGGAGAAAGTGAAAGGATATTGACATGCATTGTAATAAGTCCGAGACATTCTGGCAGAAAGAGGACAAACTGTCACAGATAAAAAAGGCAGGATACTTATAAAGCACCCCGCCCCTATTCATAACATAAAGTATTCTCTACTTTTCAGGAGTCTGCTCCAATGTAGCCACCAAGAAATCATAGAACTTGGAAACAGTAGGAATTAATGCACGCTCGTCCGGTGAATGCGGAGAACGCAAAGTGGGACCGAAAGAAATCATATCGAGTCCTGGACAATTGGCACCAATAATACCGCATTCCAGACCTGCATGAATAACCTTCACGGCAGGTTCCACACCAAACTGCTGCTTATAGGACAGCTTCATGGCATGCAGTATAGGAGAATCCACATTGGGCTGCCATCCGGAATAACCACCACTCAATTCCACCTTCATACCTGCCATAGCGAAACAAGCTGTCAGGCTGTCTGCCAGGAAATCCTTCATTGTATCGCAAGAACTACGCGCCAAAATACGAACTTCGGCCTTACCATCTGCAATGGTTACGATAGCCAAATTAGAGGAGGTTTCTACAGTATCGGGAACAGTAGGAATCATACGCATCACACCATTCTGGCAAGCCATCAACACGTTAATCATATTATCCTGGATTTCTGAGGGAACAACGGCAGCAGGTAGAGTCACCTCTTCTACACTCAGAGTAATACCACTTTCAATCGGAGCATATTCGTCATTCAGTTGTGCCTCGTATTCCTTCATATAATCTTCCAAACCGTCCATATCCTCAGGATTGAACACCAATACCGCATGTGCTTCGCGGGGGATAGCATTACGCATATTGCCACCTTCAAAACTTGCCAGCTGGGAGTCAAACTCAATCAGCAAATCATGTACGATGCGTGCCAACAATTTATTGGCATTACCGCGCCCTTCATTGATTTCCAAACCGGAATGACCGCCACGCAAACCTTTCAACGTAATTTTACGAGCAACGAAATCGACCATAGGCATCTCCTCCTTATATTCCAAAGTAGCAGTAATATCAAGACCACCGGCACAGCCGATATAGAGTTCTCCTTCGTCCTCAGAGTCAAGGTTCAGCAGAATTTCCCCTTGCATAGTTCCCGGTTTCAAACCGAATGCACCATACATTCCCGTTTCTTCATCCTTGGTAATCAGGGCTTCCAATGGACCATGCTTCAAGTTATTATCTTCAAGTACCGCCATAATAGCAGCCACTCCCAAACCATTATCTGCCCCCAGCGTAGTTCCTTTGGCTTTCACCCAATCACCGTCAACATAGGTTTCAATGGGATCTGTTGTAAAATCGTGGATAGTATCGTTGTTCTTCTGGGGCACCATGTCCATATGCGCCTGAAGGATGACGCCCTTGCGGTTTTCCATACCCGGAGTGGCAGGCTTACGAATAATAACATTGCCGACCTCGTCGACAAATGATTCCAACCCCAAGCCTTTTCCAAAATCAATAAGGAATTTGGTAATCTTCTCCATATGTCCTGACGGACGGGGAATCTGGGTCAGTGAATAAAAGTGCTTCCATACATTCTGTGGAGCTAACTGTAAGATTGTACTCATAATTCTAAAAAGTTAGTTTTCGCAAATATAACGGTTTATTCTCGGAAAGTACAATAAACCGGGATTTTTCTAAAGTACTAAATCATCGGCTATCTTAAATATGGCTTTTACATCATTTAGGAATTTCTCCCGCTTCCATATACAAGCAACAATATCGTTTAAAGAAACCAATCTTCCAACAACCTTTACGACTCCAGTACATATAAGGAAATGCCGAAGTTATTGCAAAGAAGTATTACAGTACTTTTAAAGGAGTACTACAGTGGTTCTCTATAAATAACTGTTTCTGTCCTCTAACATAAGAAATAACAATATAGGAACCCACCACAAGAAACGTCTATTTCTTTGTCCTATTCGCCAACACCAGGTGCAACGCCCCGTAGATGCCCAGCACTATCACCAGCAACGTCTGTATGCCATGCACTATCAGCGCAAAGATACCCGCATCCGTAGCATTTACCCCATAAAGCATCATCATAGTGATGACAGCAAAGTGCCAGGGACCTGCCCCGTTGGGCGTAGGAACAATGACTGCAAACGTTCCTCCGACAAACATCACCATTCCGGCAAGGAAACTAAGGTGCTCTGTAAACTGGAAGCAATAGAAAGTTATATAGAAATGATAAAAATAGCATAGCCAAATAAGTAAAGTGTAAAGAACAAACAAAGGCACATTCTTCACATTCTTAAGCGACATCACACCTTCCCATATATTCAAGACTACCCCCTTCACCTTTTCAAAAAAAGAGAGCATACGCAACAGAAAATAGAGAAGTACCAGAACACCAATAATAGAAAAAAGAGCCACATAAAACCAAGGAGAAGTCACAAGATGCATCAGTGATGGAATCTTGGTGCCCGTCTCCTCAAAAAAACGAAAAAAAACGGGCATCTGCACCAAAAAAGTAATCCCCGTAATCAACAGAATGCAAAGCGTATCTACCAACCGCTCTGTCACCACCGTCCCCAAGGACTTCGCAAAGGAAACATTATCATATTTGGCAAGTACTCCACAACGTGAAACCTCTCCCACACGGGGCAGTACCAGATTGGTGGCATAAGATACGAAAATGGCATCGACGCAATCGCTTGTTTTGGGATGAGCATCCAGAGGCTCCAAAGTCTGCTTCCAACGCCAGCCTCGCAACACATGGCTCATCACACCGAAGAACAAGGACAACAACATCCACCACCAGTTCGTCTGATGAAGTAGAACTTCTTCTGCCTTTGAAAAGTCAAAATCACGATATACCCAATAGAAGATAAAACCACCCAATAAAATGGGTAAGATGATTTTCAACGTCTTTTTTAGCAGCTTATTCATACGATATTCCCAAATTCTTCATTCTTCATTCTTCATTCTTCATTGAAAAGAACTACCTTTGCTCCGTGTAAAGATAGGTTGTTGTTCACGTTACAGCCTACGTTTACGGAGCAAAAGTAATGATTTAGTTGATACATGAGAGTAGTTAAACCTAAAAAGTTTCTCGGGCAACACTTCCTGAAAGACCTGAAAGTGGCACAAGACATTGCCGACACGGTAGATGTCTGTCCCGAAATTCCCATCCTCGAAGTTGGTCCGGGAATGGGAGTGCTGACCCAGTTTCTTCTGCCCAAAGAACGCAACGTCAAAGTAGTAGAACTGGACTACGAGTCAGTGGCCTACCTACGGGAAGCCTATCCGCAACTGGAAGACAACATCATTGAGGACGACTTCCTCAAAATGAATCTGCAACGATTGTTTGGCGGGCAACCTTTTGTGCTGACGGGAAACTATCCTTATAATATCTCCAGCCAGATATTCTTCAAAGTGCTGGAATATAAGGATCTGATTCCCTGCTGTACGGGTATGATACAAAAGGAAGTAGCCGAGCGCATAACCGCTGGGCCGGGCAGCAAGACATACGGAATCCTAAGTGTACTGATACAAGCATGGTACAAAGTGGAGTACTTGTTTACGGTACACGAACATGTCTTCAACCCGCCCCCAAAAGTTAAAAGTGCCGTCATCCGCATGATGCGCAATGAAACGCACGATTTAGGCTGCGACGAGAAATTGTTCAAGCAAGTAGTGAAAACCACGTTCAACCAACGACGCAAGACACTGCGGAACTCCATAAAACCGATACTCGGCAAAGACTGTCCACTGACGGAGGACGTATTATTTAATAAACGCCCGGAACAACTGTCCGTAAAGGAATTTATTCAACTGACCAACCAAGTGGAGCAGGCATTGAGAACAATTAATGATTAATGGTTAGTGATTAAACACGAATAATCATGGAAATAGACGAAGAATATATAGACAAAGTCAAAAGCCTGATAGAACAGAAAGACGCGGAAAACGTCAAGACACTTTTGACCGACCTTCATCCGGCGGATATTGCAGAACTATGCAATGACCTCGGCTTGGAGGAAGCCCGCTTCGTTTACCGCCTCCTTGACAACGAAACGGCAGCGGATGTACTGGTTGAAATGGACGAAGACATCCGGAAAGAATTCCTGGAACTTCTTCCTTCGGAGACCATTGCCAAACGTTTCGTGGATTATATGGACACGGACGATGCCGTAGACCTGATGCGCGAACTCGATGAAGACAAGCAGGAGGAAATACTTTCGCACATCGAAGATATAGAACAAGCCGGTGACATCGTTGACCTGCTGAAATATGATGAAGACACTGCCGGTGGTTTGATGGGTACGGAAATGGTGACTGTCAATGAAAACTGGAGTATGCCGGAGTGTCTGAAGGAAATGCGCCTGCAAGCTGAAAAGCTGGATGAAATTTACTACGTATACGTCATCGACGACGAAGACCGTCTGCAAGGAGTATTCCCATTAAAGAAAATGATAACTTCCCCTTCTGTCTCCAAGGTAAAGCATGTGATGCGAAAAGATCCTATCTCCGTCCATGTAGATACCCCCATTGACGAAGTGGTGCAAATCATCGAAAAGTATGACTTAGTGGCAGTTCCTGTTGTAGACAGCATCGGGCGCCTGGTAGGCCAGATTACCGTAGACGACGTCATGGACGAAGTCCGCGAACAGTCGGAACGTGATTACCAGCTGGCATCCGGTTTGTCCCAAGATGTAGAAACGGACGATAATGTTATGCGCCAAACTTCAGCCCGCCTTCCATGGCTACTCATCGGTATGCTGGGCGGTATAGGCAACTCCATGATATTGGGCAACTTCGACACGACTTTCGCCGCCCACCCGGAAATGGCCCTTTATATTCCGTTGATTGGCGGTACGGGGGGAAACGTGGGAACCCAGTCGTCTGCCATCATCGTACAAGGCCTTGCCAACAGCTCACTGGATGCCAAAGACACCTTCAAACAGGTAGCTAAGGAAGCTGTAGTGGCGGTTATCAATGCAACCATCATTTCCCTGCTAGTATACATTTATAATTTTATCCGGTTCGGAGCTACGGCTACGGTCACTTATTCCGTCTCCATCAGCCTCTTTGCAGTCGTCATGTTCGCCTCCATCTTCGGAACGCTAGTCCCCATGACTTTAGAGAAGCTGAAGGTTGACCCGGCCATTGCCACCGGCCCATTTATCTCCATCACCAATGACATTATAGGCATGATGCTGTACATGGGTATCACAGTCTTACTGTCATAAAAACAAGAAAATAGAAAAAAATCAAGGCAAATTGTATGAAGTAATCATTTTATTTCATTAATTTGTAGCCTAATGTAACCCGAACGGGAGGAACCCGTTTCTAAAAAAGTAAATACAATGACGGACACTCATGACACTAATCTCCCCGAAAAGCCGGTGGAATTAGAAGAAGAAAAGAAGACAGCAGAGGTTTCTGAACCGGCAACAACAGAAACTCCCGCTGAAGAAATCGTTTCAAAAAAGCCGGTAGAGTCAGTTCTGAAGCTCACGAAAGAGGAAATACTTGCCAAACTCAAAGAGGTGGTTGCAGACGTGGAGAACGTGGCAAAACCTGAAATAGACGGTTTGAAGCAATCTTTCTACAAGCTGCACAATGCTGAGCAGGATGCGGCGAGAAAACTGTTCATTGAAAACGGAGGCGCCGCGGAGAACTTTGTTCCACAAACAGACTGTGTGGAGGAAGAGTTCAAGAATATCATGTCCGTCATCAAAGAAAAAAGAAGTGCACTCACAGCCGAACTGGAGAAGCAAAAGGAAATGAACCTGCAGGTAAAGCTTTCCATCATCGAAGAGCTGAAGGAGCTGGTTGAATCTCCAGATGACGCCAACAAGAGCTATACGGAGTTCAAGAAACTACAGCAGCAATGGAACGAAGTTAAACTCGTTCCGCAAGCTAAGGTCAACGAGCTTTGGAAAAACTACCAATTGTATGTTGAGAAATTCTATGACCTTCTGAAACTGAACAATGAATTCCGCGAATACGATTTCAAGAAGAATTTGGAAATCAAGACACATCTCTGTGAAGCTGCCGAAAAGCTGGCGGATGAAGAGGATGTAGTTTCAGCTTTCCATCAGTTACAGAAGCTACATCAAGAATTTCGTGATACAGGGCCGGTAGCCAAAGAACTACGCGACGAAATCTGGGCACGTTTCAAAGCTGCCTCTACAACCGTAAACCGACGTCACCAGCAACATTTCGAAGCATTGAAGGAAGTGGAACAGCACAATCTTGACCAAAAGACTGTAATTTGCGAAATCATAGAAGCCATTGACTACAAAGAACTGACAAGCTTTGCTTCTTGGGAGAGCAAGACGCAAGAAGTCATCGCACTTCAAAACAAATGGAAAACCATTGGTTTCGCTCCGCAAAAAATGAACGTGAAGATTTTCGAACGTTTCCGCAAAGCGTGCGACGAGTTCTTCCGTAGAAAGGGAGAGTTCTTCAAGAGCCTGAAGGAAGGTATGAACGAAAACCTGGAAAAGAAGCGTGCCTTGTGCGAAAAAGCAGAAGCTCTGAAGGACAGTACCGACTGGAAAGCAACCGCCGATGAACTGACCAAACTTCAGAAAGAATGGAAAACCATTGGTCCGGTAGCAAAAAAATATTCGGATGCCGTATGGAAACGTTTCATCTCCGCTTGTGACTACTTCTTCGAACAAAAGAACAAAGCCACTTCTTCACAGCGCAGCGTAGAGCAGGAAAATCTGGAAAAGAAAAAAGCCATCATCGAGAAACTGAATGTCATCGATGACCAAATGGATACGGAGGAAGCTACCCAACTGGTACGCGACCTCATGAAAGAGTGGAACGGCGTAGGACATGTACCTTTCAAAGAGAAAGACCGAATCTATAAGCAATACCACAGCCAGGTAGACAAATTGTTTGAACGCTTCAACATCAGCGCCTCCAACAAGAAGCTAAGCAACTTCAAGTCGACTATCAGCTCCATTCAGGAAGGTAGTCCACAAGCTCTTTACCGGGAACGTGAGAAGCTGGTACGTGCCTTCGACAATATGAAGAACGAGCTTCAGACATATGAAAACAATCTCGGTTTCCTAACCACTTCTTCCAAAAAGGGAAACAGTCTGCTGACAGAAATCAACCGCAAGGTGGAAAAGCTGAAAGCAGATATCGAACTTGTAAAAGAAAAGATAAAAGTGGTGGACGAGAATATCAAAAATCAAGGATAACGCAACAAGATAAGACTTAATAAAAAAGTAGACCCGCCCCCACGGCTGTATAGCTGTAGGGGCGGGTCTACTTTTTTATTAAGTCTTATCAATGATGGAACAGACGGATACCCGTGAACGTCATGGCAATGCCATATTTATCGCAAGTTTCAATCACATGGTCATCGCGTACAGAACCACCCGCTTGGGCAATGTAATCTACTCCACTCTTATGGGCACGCTCAATATTGTCTCCAAAAGGAAAGAATGCATCCGAACCCAAAGAAACACCTTTCAATGTATCCAACCAAGCCCGTTTTTCTTCACGGGTCAGCACTTCAGGTCTCTCCGTAAAGAACTGCTGCCAAACGCCATCAGCCAGCACATCGTCATGGTCTTCACTGATATAGACATCAATCGTATTATCACGGTCGGCACGGCGGATTTTCTCTACCCATGGCAAATTCAACACCTTCGGATGCTGGCGTAAATACCAAATGTCAGCCTTGTTGCCCGCCAAGCGAGTACAGTGGATACGGCTCTGCTGGCCGGCACCAATACCGATAGCCTGACCGTCCTTCACATAGCATACAGAATTCGACTGCGTATATTTCAAAGTGATAAGGGCTATCATCAAATCACGTTTCGCTGCTTCCGGGAAATTCTTATTCCGAGTAGGAATATTCGCAAAGAGTTCATCTCCATTCAGCTTTATCTCATTACGTCCCTGCTCAAACGTGATACCAAAGACATCCTTATGTTCAATCGGGGCAGGCTTATAGCCGGGACTTATCTGAATCACATTGTAAGTTCCTTTACGCTTTTCCCTCAAGATAGCCAGTGCTTCGTCCGTATACCCCGGAGCAATAACGCCATCCGAGACCTCGCGGTTAATAAAACGTGCAGTAGCCTCGTCGCACACATCACTCAAAGCGATAAAGTCACCATAAGAAGACATACGGTCGGCACCGCGGGCACGCACATATGCGCAAGCAAGCGGAGAGAGCGGAAGATTATCCACAAAATAAATCTTCTTCATTATTTCGTCGAGTTCCAAACCGATGGCGGCCCCCGCCGGACTGACGTGCTTGAATGAAGTTGCAGCAGGCATACCGGTCGCCTCTTTCAGTTCCTTTACCAACTGCCATCCATTCAAGGCATCCATAAAATTAATATACCCCGGACGTCCGTTCAGAACCTCAATAGGTAACTCCCCCTCCTGCATGAAAATGCGAGCCGGCTTCTGGTTAGGGTTACAGCCGTACTTCAGTGCTAATTCTTTTGCCATAAAATTCTGCTTTAATGTTGAAATGCTACAAATTTACAGAATATTTCCGGCTTACAGAAGCCTTGTCACTGAATTTGCCACCGAATGCCTACACTGAAATTTTCGTACATGATTGAAAAGTAACGAAAAAAACCACTAAAACTTGCGATTTTAGTGGTTT
Source organism: Bacteroides sp. A1C1 (assembly GCF_004328515.1). NCBI lineage: Bacteria > Pseudomonadati > Bacteroidota > Bacteroidia > Bacteroidales > Bacteroidaceae > Bacteroides > Bacteroides sp. A1C1. The sequence continues at coordinate 2,912,740 of NZ_CP036491.1, read as the reverse complement.
TTTGACTTAAATAAGCTGTTTGATAGTTGGGCTACCTGGATTCGAACCAGGAATGACAGGACCAGAATCTGTAGTGTTACCATTACACCATAGCCCAATTATTGTTATTTCCGTTTTGCGGTTGCAAAGATACAAAGATTTCTATAAATCAAAACAAAAACGAGTATTTTTTTCGCAAAAAACTGATAAGATACCGTAATCCAAAGGATTATATAACTAAAAAAAATCAAAAATTGAAAGAGTTTTCCTCTTTTGCGTGTTTGATATGAGAAATCAACGTATATTTGTCAACAGTTTTAATATAATACTGTATAATGAACGAAACGAAAAAACTGATTCAACAGATAACAGAAGGTATTCAAGATAAAAAAGGAAAAAAAATCGTCATCGCAGATCTGACAAAAATCGACGATACAATATGCAATTATTTCGTCATCTGCCAAGGAAACTCTCCCAGCCAAGTGACAGCCATTGTAGAATCCATCAGGGACTTCACACGCAAGGGTGCCGACACCAAGCCCTTTGCCGTAGACGGGCTGCGCAATGCCGAATGGGTAGCTATGGACTACCCGGACATATTGGTGCATGTCTTCCTGCCTGAAACAAGGGAATTCTACAATCTGGAACACCTCTGGGCAGACGCCAAATTAACTCAAATTCCTGACCTCGATTAATCAAAACGTATGGACAATAATACCAACAAGAAACCCAATAAAGTGAATATGCCCAAGTTCAACCTGAACTGGCTGTATATGATTATAGCAATGATGTTGCTGGGGTTGTACCTGACCAATGAAAGTGGTACGGCAACTAAAAATATTTCTTATGATGAATTCCAGCAATATGTACGAGACGGTTATATAAGCAAAGTCATCGGCTACGACGACAATTCCGTCGAAGCATACGTCAAACCGCAACACGTAGGAAACGTATTTCGTCAGGACTCCAGTCGCGTAGGTAAGAATCCGCTTATTACGACCGAGGCCCCTTCACGCGAGAGCCTGGGCAATTTCCTGCAAAAGGAAAGAGACGACGCCCACTTTGACGGTTCTATTAACTACGAAAAAAAACGGAACTACTTCGGTGCCATTCTGTGGCAGATTCTCCCTTTTGCATTCCTTATTGGTTTCTGGATTTTCATGTCCCGCCGCATGAGCGGTGGTGGAGGCATGGGTGGAGGTGGAGGCATCTTCAGCGTAGGAAAGTCCAAGGCCCAATTGTTTGAAAAAGGTTCCCCCATCAAGATTACATTCAAGGATGTGGCAGGACTTGCCGAAGCCAAGCAAGAGGTAGAAGAAATTGTCGAGTTCTTGAAAGAGCCCCAGAAATATACCGATTTGGGAGGTAAGATACCCAAGGGCGCTTTGCTGGTAGGCCCTCCGGGAACCGGAAAGACCCTGCTTGCAAAGGCTGTGGCCGGAGAAGCCAACGTACCTTTCTTCTCTTTGGCAGGTTCCGACTTTGTGGAAATGTTTGTCGGCGTGGGAGCTTCCCGTGTCCGCGATTTGTTCCGCCAAGCAAAGGAAAAAGCGCCTTGTATCGTGTTTATCGACGAGATTGACGCTGTAGGGCGTGCCCGTGCCAAAGCAGCCGCTATGGGTGGCAACGACGAGCGCGAGAACACATTGAACCAGTTACTGACCGAGATGGACGGTTTCGGCTCCAACAGTGGTGTTATCATCTTAGCCGCCACCAACCGTGTGGACGTTTTGGATAAGGCATTGTTGCGTGCCGGACGTTTTGACCGCCAGATACATGTAGACCTACCCGACCTTAATGAGCGTAAGGAAGTATTCGGTGTACACCTGCGCCCCATCAAGATAGACAATAGTGTGGATGTAGACCTTCTGGCACGCCAGACTCCCGGATTCTCGGGGGCAGACATTGCCAATGTATGTAACGAAGCAGCTTTGATAGCCGCCCGCCACGGCAAAAAGTTTGTCGGAAAGCAAGACTTCCTGGACGCTGTAGACCGTATTGTGGGTGGGTTGGAAAAGAAAACCAAAATCACTACCGAGGCCGAACGCCGTTCCATTGCCATACACGAAGCCGGCCATGCCAGTATCTCCTGGTTACTGGAATACGCCAATCCACTGATTAAAGTAACCATTGTACCCCGTGGACGCGCTTTGGGCGCGGCTTGGTATCTGCCGGAAGAACGGCAAATCACCACCAAGGAACAGATGCTTGATGAGATGTGTGCCACCTTGGGAGGACGTGCTGCCGAAGACCTATTCTTAGGTAGAATATCAACCGGAGCCATGAATGACTTGGAACGCGTGACCAAGCAGGCGTACGGTATGATTGCCTATCTGGGTATGAGCGAAAAACTCCCCAACCTCTGTTACTATAATAATGAGGAATATTCCTTCAACCGCCCGTATAGCGAAAAGACTGCGGAATTGATTGACGAAGAAGTGAAGCAGATGGTCAACGAACAGTACGAACGTGCCAAGAAAATATTGTCCGAAAACCAAGAAGGGCACAACCGGCTGGCACAACTGCTGATTGACAAAGAAGTAATCTTTGCCGAAGACGTTGAACACATCTTTGGGAAACGTCCATGGGCTTCCCGCTCGGAGGAAATCAGTGCAAACAAGACTGCTGCCGAGCTAAAAAAAGCAGAGCAAGAAGAAGAGCAAAAAGCCATAGAAGCAGAAAAGGAAGTCAAGGAAGAAGAAGAAAAGCATGAAAAATAACTTTATCCAACGTGCCGTTACCGGCGTGTTATTCGTCATAGTATTGGTGGGCTGTATTCTTTACAGCCCCCTTTCGTTCGGTATACTATTCACCATTATCAGTGCACTGAGCGTACATGAGTTTGCCCAATTAGTCAGCAAAAGCGGCGAAGTAAGCATTAACAAAACCATCACTGCATTGGGGGGAGCCTACCTTTTCCTTGCATTAATGAGTTTCTGTACCCAGCAGTCTGTAGGAGCACGGGTATTCCTTCCTTATTTGGGACTATTGCTCTACATGATGATTACGGAACTTTACCTCAAGAAAAAGAATCCGACGGGTAACTGGGCCTACTCCATGCTAAGCCAATTATACGTGGCACTCCCCTTTGCCCTGCTGAACGTACTCGCTTTTCAAAATTCCCCGGAAACGGGCAGTGTGACCTACAACCCTATTCTACCGCTTTCCATTTTCGTTTTTATCTGGTTGAGCGATACAGGTGCCTATTGCGTAGGTTCGCTGATAGGCAAACACCGTCTGTTCGAACGCATCTCACCTAAAAAATCCTGGGAGGGCAGCATCGGCGGCGGAATATTCTCCATCGCTTCCTCTCTTGGCTTTGCACATTTCTTTCCTTTTATGCCAGGATGGCAATGGGTAGGTCTGGCAATCGTTGTCGTCATTTTCGGCACTTGGGGCGACTTGACCGAATCACTCATGAAACGCCAATTGGGCATAAAGGATTCCGGTAACATTCTGCCGGGGCATGGAGGGATGCTCGACCGTTTCGACAGTGCACTGATGGCAATTCCTGCAGCAGTTGTTTATCTATATGCCTTGACGATGTTCTAACGACGACTCACATGACCAAACTTACATAAAACAAATATAAAAAGAGCACCCGGGCAAGGTGAATGACATCAAAATCCCGGGTGCTCTTTCTAACTATATACTCTCGCAAACTCTTTCTTACTTCAACTGCATATTGGACAAATCCACATTAGTAGTCAACTTTTCATTAGTACCCACAGTTTTCAAATCAAAGGTTACTTCCACCTCTCCATTCTCCTCTGAATTGAGTTTCAACTTGATACCTTTGGTTTCAGAGGGAATGTCCAGACTGTTCAGATTATAAGAAACAGCACCGGGGCTGCGATAACCCGTCAAGTCATCATAGTCGTTATAGCGGAGCTCCAAGTGGATGTATCCGTCTTCACCATACAAAGCATCATCTTCTTGCGGACGTACCAGACTAATGCGATGTTTATTATCAGCCGAAGACGGCAGGTTCTGCATGAAAAAAATGTTCATATAGCCACCGCTAATGGTAATGTCACCTTTATATATAAGTACGGAATCATTGCCGAACTCCTCTTCTGTTTCGGGAGTCAGCGTCTCCACCTCTTTCGTCAGAACATTCTGCAAGCGTAACAATTTCACAGCATGGTCATACCCTGCATAGTCATCCCACAAAGGATTGAACATGGTAATCACACGCTGCCCATCCACAGCATCATACCACCCAATGTCCGTATTCACCGGCCAGAGTGTCCCCCAGACATCGCAGTTTAAATAAAAGGCATTTCCCGTAACACGCACAGTAGCCCACAAAGGCGGGGTGAAATCACCCAAAGAATATCCGTCGTTATCATCACATGATTGCAAAGCGGGCATCACTGCCAAACATATTGCCATAAATAACCAATGTAGCTTTTTCATAATCAAAGTCCTTTTCATTTGTTTCTGTATAGAAAATACAAAAGCCGGGCATTTACTGCACCGGCTTTTCCCATTTTAACAAATTCTTAATTTTTCGATTATTCTTCCCTCTTTCTCAGTAATGCCACCATCTCGCGGGCAGTATGTTTGGGTGCCCCTGCCTCTCCCAGACGGGATGCCATATACTCATATCCCTCGAGCATCTGACGGCGGTATTCCTTATCGTACAAAATGCGGTTCAGCTCCGAGCGTACCTGCTCTACCGTCATGGTATCTGCAACCAGCTCTTTCACCACCTCCCGGTTGGCTATGAGATTGACCAGGGAAATGTACTTCACTTTCAGTATATGCCGTTTCAGGAAAGCGATAACCTTTCCTATCGGAGTATGGTAGCACACCGCTTGCGGCACACGGAACAGAGCTGTTTCCAGCGTTGCCGTCCCCGAAGTGACCAGTGCAGCCTCTGCCTGCCTCAACAAAGGGTATGTCTTGTTGAAGATAATCTTCACGTCCGCCCCACCCACATAACGTTTATAATACTCGGGGGAAATACCCGGAGCACCGGCCAGCACCAGTTGATAATCGGGAAAAGAAGCTGCCGCACGAAGCATGTCGGGCAGATTGTCCTTGATTTCCTGCTTGCGGCTACCAGCCAGCAGAGCAATAATGGGTTTGGTAGGAAGTCCGTTTGCCCGGACAAAGTCGTCGAATGTCTCTGAGCTGGAAGCAAGAAAAGCCGTCACTTCATCCACTGTCGGATTGCCAACATAACGTATCGGATACCCGTGCTTCCCTTCAAAAAACTCCACTTCGAACGGTAGGATGGAGAACAGCTCATCTACATCCCGTTTAATATTCTTGATGCGGTATTCCTTCCATGCCCAAATCTTGGGAGAGATATAATAAAAGACAGGAATCCTCGTGTTGGCATGGACAAACTTGGCTATATCCAGATTAAAGCCCGGATAGTCCACCAAAATCAGCACATCCGGCTGCCACGCAACAATATCCTCCTTGCAGCGCTTCATATTGGCAAAAATGGTGCGCAGATGCAGCAATACGGGAATGAACCCCATATATGCCAACTCTTTGTAATGCTTCACCATCACACCACCCACTGCAGCCATGAGATCGCCTCCGAAGAAACGGAACTCCGCTTGCGAGTCCTCCTCCTTCAATGCAGCCATCAGATGGGAAGCATGCAGGTCACCAGAAGCTTCACCGGCAATCAAGTAGTACTTCATATCAATTGATAATTGTCAATTAATTCAGAACCATGTTTTCAGTTCATCAATCAAGCCGTATGCCGTTGCATCCACCGTGGTCGGGGTGATTGCCACATAACCGTTATCGAGTGCCCAATGGTCATTCTTCTCGTTTTCAGCATCGTTGTTCTCAAACTCACCGGTCAGCCAGTAGTAATGGGCATCTCCTCTATGGGCAAAGTTTTCCCATTCATTAGTCCATTGCCCTTTGGTTTGTTCGCAAATCTTCACACCCTTCAGTTCTTTGGTATCGGGGAAGTTGACATTGAGGCACGTCAACGGAGGGAGTCCTTTCTCCAATACCAGCCGGGTTATCTCTCGGATGTAAGGACCTGCAGGCTCAAAATCAGCGTTCGGCTCATGGCTGCAAAGAGAGAATCCAATGGAAGGCACTCCTTTCAGGCATCCCTCTATCACAACGCCCATCGTACCGGAATAATGCAGGTTTACGGAAGAATTGTCGCCATGATTGATGCCGCCTACCACCAAGTCGGGCTTGCGGTCGAGCACCGTATGAAAAGCCAGCTTCACACAGTCGGTCGGCGTACCGGAACACTTGTATACCGTCAGCCCAACATCCTTACGAACCAGCTGGTAGTGGATAGGTTCCGTTACTGTCAGCGCACACGCACTTCCAGAGCGGGGTGCATCCGGCGCCATTACCACAATCTCACCCAGCGGACGGAGGAATTTGATTAACTCGCTAATACCTTTCGCAATGATGCCGTCATCATTGGAAATCAATATCAAAGGTCTCTGATTTTCCATAACTTTCTTTTTTATTATCGTGCAAAAGTAGCTAAAAAGGCTTTAAACAGAATACTACAAAGATAATAATTCTTTTGTATTCAAAGATATTTTCAGAAAAGGCTAACTTTGTACCGACAATAATTGGAATATAATCATTCATAAAATCCATGCTATAATGAACACTTTTTGCCATTCTACCATTGCTGCACGCATCGAGACGGCAGCTGCCGCAATTATTCTGTTTCTAACAACCCTGACAAGCTGTGGCAGGAGCAGTTCTCCCGAGCCACTTGACCAATGGAATGACGGGACATCTACGCTTCACACGGCAGACCCGGTCATTGCAGAAGGCCGGAAGCTCTTCAACGACAAAGAATACCAAAATTTCCGACTCACCGGAGAAGCCCTCACACAACCCGGCTCCGAAGCAGGCCTCCTCTTTCATACGGACGGCGAGTCCGGTTATGAAATGATATTCCGTAACGGAGACATCGACGGCACACGCAAGAGCGGCTCACTCGCCTCGGTGCGCAACCTCTATCGCTCACTCGCAAAAGATGGAGAATGGTTTGACTTCGAGATAACCGTACGCGGACAAAACATCATTGTCTGCATTAACGGAACCGAAGTTGTCTGCTATACCGAACCCGAACATCCATATCGCACAGAGGAGCACGCCCGGCAACTGTTGAGTCAAGGTTCCATAGCCTTGCAAGGCATACACGGCGAAGTGTCATTCCGGAATCTCGCCATCGAACAGCTTGCCAAGGAAGCACGCAACGAAGCCGACACGCTTGCTCCGGTAGACGAGCGCACGGATGAGATAATCAGGCTACAGCAGCGCGATTTCCCAGTTATAGACTACCACGTTCACTTGAAAGGAGGGCTGACGAAGGAAACGGCACACGCCATGTCCATGAATTACGGTATCAACTATGGTGTCGCCCCCAATGCCGGAGAAGGAGGCGTAGGACGTATGCTGGCCGATGACAAAGAAGTGTACGACTATTTTAATGAAGTAAAAGGGATGCCATTCCTGTGCGGTGTACAAGGTGAGGGACGCAAATGGACGGCAACTTTCTCGCAGGAAGCCTTGGGGATTTTCGATTACCTGTTTACCGACGCCATGACCATCATAGACCACAAAGGACGTAATTCGCGTATCTACCGGGCCGAAGAAGCACTCTTTGATGACATTACGCTTGAACAGTATATGGACCACCTTGTCGACCAAACAGTTCTGATTCTGACCAACGAGCCAGCCGACATTTATGCCAACCCTACCTTCTTGCCCGATACTATGGCGCATGATTACGACAAGTACTGGACGGACGGACGCATTGAACGCGTATTGAATGTATTGCAACAACATGGAATCGCTCTGGAAATCAATGCACGCTACCGGATTCCCAGTTTCGATATTATCCGTCGCGCCAAAGCACGTGGAATCAAATTCACATTCGGTACAAACAATGTCGATGCCGACTTCGGACGACTGGAATACTGCGCCGAAGCCATCAAGCAATGCGGCCTCACAGCCGACGATATATGGTTCCCGTCGATGAGCACACGCCGCTCCCGCCCCATTGTCATATACAACCGATTCGAGTAGCAGGGAACAACCGCTGTCATCTTCACCAACAGAAACGATACACCTATGGACATTCTTCTCATCATCTTAGGCATCCTCTGCCTGATTGTCGGATTGGCAGGATGTATCCTGCCTATGATTCCGGGACCGCCCGTAGCCTATGCAGGCTTGTTGCTTCTACATTTCACGGACAAGGCGCAGTTTTCCACCACGCAGTTACTTCTATGGCTGGCAGCAGTCGTCCTTGTACAGATACTGGATTATTTCGTCCCGATGCTGGGCAGCAAATATAGCGGAGGCAGTCGGTGGGGAACGCGCGGCTGCCTCATAGGCACCATCGTAGGGTTGTTCTTCATGCCTTGGGGCATCATCCTCGGCCCCTTTCTCGGAGCCTTTGCCGGCGAACTGATGGGAGGCAGCAAGACAGACCAGGCCTTGAAATCGGGGCTGGGCTCGCTGCTTGGATTCTTGCTGGGCACAGTAGTGAAATGTGTCATATGTGCATACTTCTGCTGGGAGTTCGTCAAAGCCTTGGTCTGACACCATCTCCTCTCCTTCCGCCTGGGAACAACTTATCTGCCGACCGCCATCCACACAGTAGTCCATCTGCATGAGATGTGCATCTCGAGCAACATGAGATGCCCGTCTCAAACGACACGAGATGTACATCTCATGCAAGTAGAGAGAATAGTCCAAGCCAATGTCTTCCATTGGTTTACAAATCTTAATCTTCTGCAAGCGAGACAAAAAAACAGCTTCATTTCAAGATAAATACGTATATTTGCCCACTAAACAGAGAAAGAACGCTTTACGAGTAATTTACAGGAAGAAAAACAGCGGTAAACGTCTGTGAGTTATTAACAAAACAGCCGACTTATCAACCGTTTTTGCAATCTTTCTCCAAATTTGTAGGCGCTATCCGGAATTATCACTTATTTCGCTGCCAATAAATATTGAGATTATGGGAAAAATAATTGCTATGGCTAACCAAAAGGGTGGTGTAGGCAAGACTACGACGACGATCAACCTCGCAGCCTCACTCGCCACACTTGAAAAGAAAGTGCTCGTTGTGGATGCCGACCCTCAGGCCAATGCCTCCTCAGGATTGGGTGTGGACATCAAGCAGTCGGAATGTACTATCTACGAGTGCATTATTGACCGTGCAGACGTACGCGAAGCCCTTCATGACACGGAGATAGACACACTGAAGGTAATCTCCTCCCACATCAATCTGGTAGGTGCCGAAATAGAGATGCTCAATCTGAAAAACCGCGAAAAGATACTGAAAGAGGTACTCGCTCCGCTGAAGAATGAATTTGACTATATCTTGATAGACTGTTCCCCGTCTTTGGGCCTGATTACGGTCAACGCACTGACTGCCGCCGATTCAGTAATCATCCCCGTACAAGCGGAATATTTTGCACTAGAAGGCATCAGCAAATTGCTGAATACCATTAAAATCATCAAGTCCAAGCTGAACCCTGCCCTCGAAATCGAAGGCTTCCTGCTGACGATGTACGACTCGCGTCTGCGCCAAGCCAACCAGATTTACGATGAAGTGAAACGCCACTTCCAGGAATTGGTGTTCAACACCGTCATCCAGCGTAATGTGAAACTGAGCGAAGCTCCCAGCTACGGCCTGCCCACCATTCTCTATGACGCAGACTCAACCGGAGCCAAGAACCACATGGCACTTGCCAAGGAGCTGATAAGCAGAAACGAAAGAAGGGATTAGCGGTTAGGGATAAGGAATAAGCAGTTAGTGATTAATGATTAGGGGGTAGTGATAAATATCATATTTACAATACACAACAAAATCACCCCGTATGGCTAAATAGTAAATTGTAAATCGTCAACGTACCTATGTGTCAAAGATAAGAAATGTGTCATGACCGTAGGGAATAAATAGTAAATAAATAGATGGCACAAAGAAATGCATTAGGACGCGGGCTGGACGCCCTCTTCTCCATGGATGAAGTAAAGACCGAAGGCTCCTCTTCTATCAATGAAATAGAGTTGTCGAAGATTACGGTCAATCCCAACCAGCCCCGTCATGAATTCGACCCGGTTGCGTTGCAGGAGTTAGCTGATTCCATCTCCGAAATCGGCATCATACAGCCCATCACCCTGCGCAAGCTTAGCGACGACGAATACCAGATTATCGCCGGCGAGCGTCGTTTCCGCGCTTCGCAGCTTGCCGGACTGACCAGCATCCCCGCCTATATCCGCACTGCAGACGATGAGAACGTCATGGAAATGGCGCTCATCGAAAACATACAGCGCGAAGACTTGAACTCCGTAGAAATAGCTCTCGCTTACCAGCATCTATTGGAGCAATACGGGCTGACGCAAGAGCGCCTCAGCGAACGTGTAGGCAAGAAGCGCACCACCATCGCCAATTACCTGCGGCTGCTCAAACTGCCAGCTCCCGTCCAGATGGGGCTGCAGAACAAGCAGATAGACATGGGACATGCCCGCGCGTTGGTAACGCTCGGCGACCCCAAACTGCAAGTAAAGATTTTCGAGGAAATCCTGGAGCACGGGTATTCCGTACGCAAAGTGGAAGAAATAGTAAAGTCACTGAGTGAAGGCGAAACCGTGAAAAGCGGTGGTCGTAAGATTGCTCCCAAGCGCGCCAAACTGCCCGAAGAATTCAATATGCTGAAACAACAACTCTCGGGCTTTTTCAGTACCAAGGTGCAACTCACCTGCTCGGAGAAAGGAAAAGGCAAAATCAGTATCCCGTTCAATAACGAAGAAGAATTGGAACGTATCATCGGCATTCTTGATACACTGAAGAAATAAATGAGAAAAAAAGGAAGAATATATCAGTTAGCCATTACCCTGCTGCTCTGTTTTTTACAGACGGCAGGGATTGCTATGTATGGTCAGGACCGTCCGCGTGCCGCTTCCAAGCGTGCGCAGCGGCATCAGACCGATACACTCAACACCGTGGTAAACCGGGACAGCCTCGCTGTTGCCGACAGTCTTGCGGCCGAAAACAAACGGAAGATGCTGGAAATGACCGCCAGCCCCGACCTGAAGGAACAGCCCGTACCTACAGACAGCCTGCAAAAGGCCATCGACCCCAAGCGATGGGTGCCCAACCCCACAAAAGCCACCTGGCTTGCCCTCGTCATTCCCGGCGGTGGACAAATCTACAACCGCAAATATTGGAAACTGCCCATCTTCTATGGAGGATTTGCCGGTTGTGCCTATGCCCTCACGTGGAACAGCAAGATGTACAAGGACTATTCGGCCGCCTACAAGGATGCCGTAAATGGTAATTTCAACTCCAGTACCATTACCGACCTGCTGCCTCCCAACTATAACTATACCGAAAGCCAGCTGACGGAGACACTGCGGAAGCGTAAGGACACCTTCCGACGATACCGCGACTTGAGCATCTTCGCCTTTATCGGTGTATATCTATTGTCCGTTGTCGACGCATACGTAGACGCAGAACTGTCCAACTTCGACATCACCCCCGACCTCAGCATGAAAGTGGAACCTGCCATAATCAACAGTCAGATGACCGGTTCCTCTAATAAGAACGTCGGCGTGCAATGCAGTTTCCGATTCTAAAAACGAAAATTAAAGCATAAATTATTACCTAATGATACACAAGGCCATATATATGAAAAGAATTATTCTCGGTTCCTCGCTTCTGTTTTGCGCCCTCTTCGCCGTTCCGGCCATGCATGCGCAAGAAAGCGTGGAAGTACTTATCCGCGAAAACGGTACAGAACGCCAGGAATCCATCGAGCTGCCCAAAAGCATGACCTATCCGCTGGACAGCCTGCTCAATGACTGGAAAGCCAAGAATTACATAGACTTGGGAAAAGACTGCAGCACCTCTACCGTAAACCCGATGTTCAGTGACTCTGTATACATAGACCGGTTGTCGCGCATGCCGACCGTCATGGAAATGCCGTACAACGAGATTGTACGCAAATTCATCGACATGTATACCGGACGCCTGCGCAACCAAGTTGCCTTCATGCTGAGCGCCTGCAACTTCTATATGCCCATCTTCGAAGAAGCGCTGGATGCCTACGGTCTGCCGCTCGAGCTGAAATATCTGCCCATCATAGAATCCGCTCTCAACCCTTCTGCCGTATCCCGCGCTGGAGCTTGCGGACTATGGCAGTTTATGCTCGCCACCGGGAAGATATACGGACTGGAAAGCAATAGCCTCGTAGACGAACGCCGCGACCCGATAAAGGCAACCTGGGCGGCAGCACGCTACCTGAAGGACATGTACGACATTTACAAAGACTGGAACCTGGTGATTGCCGCCTATAACTGCGGTCCGGGCACCATCAACAAAGCCATCCGTCGTTCGGGAGGGAAAACCGATTATTGGGAAATCTACAACTATCTGCCCAAAGAGACACGTGGCTACGTGCCCGCCTTCATTGCCGCCAACTACGTAATGACCTACTACTGCAAGCACAACATCTGCCCCATGGAAACCGACATTCCGGAAGCAACCGATACGGTGCAGGTAAGCCGTAACCTTCATTTCGAACAGATTTCCGACCTATGCGGCATCAGTCTGGATCAGATAAAGAGTCTGAATCCTCAATTCAAGAAAAGTATCATCCCCGGAGAGAGCAAGCCACAGACGCTACGCCTCCCCATCAATTATATCAGTGCCTTCATCGACAAACAAGATACAATCTATGCCCACCGCAGCAATGAGCTGTTCAAGAACCGCAGAGTCGTGGCCGTTTCCAATACACGCCCGACGGCACGCAGCAGCAAAAGCAGTACCACTACGGGGAATGTCACTTACTACAAGATACGCAAGGGTGACAATCTCGGCAGCATTGCACGAAAATACGGCGTCACAGTCAATCAGTTAAAAAGTTGGAATGGATTGCGTAGTACCAGAATCTCCGCAGGAAAGCGTTTGAAGATTTATAAATAAAGACATAAACGCTTGCCCGGTGTTGAAAATTGCTTATTTTTGCAAAAAGTGAAGTGAAGAAAGGAGAAAGCAGTATATGGAAGAAAATATAAGTCAGAAGGAAAAGGAAAAAGCCGAAGAGGAAATGATCGAACAAGCATTCCAAGAACTGTTGAACGACTATTTGGCCACCAAACACCGCAAGCGCATCGAAATAATAACCAAAGCATTCAACTTTGCCAACCAGGCGCATAAGGGCATCAAGCGTCGTTCCGGCGAGCCCTACATCATGCACCCCATTGCTGTGGCAAAGATTGTCTGTAATGAGATAGGACTGGGGTCTACTTCCATATGCTCGGCATTGCTGCACGATGTGGTGGAAGACACTGACTACACCGTAGAGGATATCGAAAACATCTTCGGTCCCAAAATCGCCCAGATTGTAGACGGGCTGACAAAGATTTCCGGCGGTATCTTCGGCGACCGTGCCTCGGCGCAGGCGGAGAACTTCAAGAAGCTGCTGCTCACTATGTCCGACGATATCCGGGTTATCCTCATCAAGATAGCCGACCGTCTGCATAACATGCGTACACTCGGCTCCATGCTGCCCAACAAACAGTTCAAGATTGCAGGCGAAACACTCTACATCTATGCTCCTCTCGCCAACCGCCTCGGCTTGTACAAAATCAAGACAGAACTGGAAAACCTGAGCTTCAAGTACGAACATCCGGAAGAGTACCACGAGATAGAAGAGAAACTGGAAGCCACCGCTGTGGAGCGCGACAAGGTATTCAATGAGTTCACCGCTCCGATACGGGCGCAACTGGACAAAATGGGACTGAAATACCGTATCCTTGCCCGTGTAAAGTCCATCTACTCCATCTGGAACAAAATGCAGACCAAACATGTCCCCTTCGAGGAAATCTATGACCTGCTTGCTGTCCGCATCATCTTCGAGCCTCGCAATATAGAGGAAGAGCTAAACGACTGCTTCGACATCTACGTCTCCATATCCAAGATATACAAGCCCCACCCCGACCGCCTGCGCGACTGGGTGAGCCATCCCAAAGCCAACGGCTACCAAGCCCTGCACGTCACCCTTATGGGTAACAACGGGCAATGGATTGAAGTACAAATCCGCAGTGAGCGTATGAATGACGTTGCCGAACAAGGCTTTGCCGCCCACTGGAAATACAAAGAAGGCGGAGGCAGCGAAGATGAAGGCGAACTGGAGAAATGGCTGCGTACCATCAAAGAAATTCTGGATGACCCGCAACCGGACGCCATCGACTTTCTCGATACCATCAAACTAAACTTGTTCGCGTCGGAAATTTTCGTCTTCACCCCGAAAGGCGACCTCAAGACCATGCCGCAGAACTCTACGGCACTGGACTTTGCCTTCTCCTTGCATACCGACATCGGCAGCCACTGCATCGGCGCCAAGGTAAACCACAAATTGGTCCCCCTAAGCCACAAACTGCAAAGCGGTGACCAGGTAGAGATATTGACCTCCAAATCGCAACGCGTGCAGCCGGAGTGGGAAGTATATGCCACCACTGCCCGTGCCCGTACCAAGATTGCCGCCATCTTGCGTAAAGAAGCAAAAGCCTATCAAAAAGAAGGTGAAACCATACTGAACGAATTCTTCAAAAACGAGGATATACGTATGGATGATGCCGCTCTGGACAAACTGACCAGGCTGCACGGCTTCCACACCCGCGACGAGTTGTTCGTTGCCATTGGTAACAAGCGGGTTGTGCTGGGCGATGCCGACAAGAATGTGTTCAAGGAAAAACAGAACAGCAACTGGAAGAAGTTCCTGACCTTCTCCTTCGGTAACAAGGACAACAAGGATGCCAAAGAACAACCGGAAGAGAAAGCACCGCAAGAGAAAATCAACACCAAGCAGATTCTGAAGCTGACGGAAGAGACCATCTCAAAGAACTATATCATGGCTGACTGTTGCCACCCCATTCCGGGTGACGACGTACTGGGATACATCGACGAACAGAACCGTGTTGTCATCCACAAGCGCCAATGCCCCGTTGCCACCCGCCTTAAAAGTAGCTACGGAAACCGTATCATCGCCACCGAATGGGACACTCACAAGGATTTGTCGTTCCTCGTCACCATATATATAAAAGGTATAGACAGCATGGGATTGCTGAACGAAGTGACCCAAGTCATCTCCCGCCAGCTCAACGTGAATATCCGTAAACTGACCATCGAAACCAACGATGGCATCTTCGAAGGAAAGATACAGCTCTATGTACACGATGTGGACGACGTGCGCACTATCTGCAATAATCTGAAGCAGATACAGAATATAAAACAAGTGACGAGAGTAGAGGAATAAACGGAGTGGTATTCTACTTCAGTCCTTGGATATTTTCCTTCAAGTTCTCCACATCCTCGTAGGTAAACTCATCCAATGCCAGTTTCATGCCTACCAGTTCTTCGCGGATAGCTCTGAGGCGATCTACGATTTCAAAGTTACGTATCGTAGCTTCCTTATTGTCTTTTATCCGTTGGCGGGCGCCGGGCAAGGTCATCCCGCGCTCCTTCACCAGATGATAGATAAGTTTCACTGTCTCAATGTCCTCCTTACGGTACTGGCGTATTCCCCGCCCTCCTTTCTTCGGATTGAGTTGCGGAAACTCCTTTTCCCAGAAACGGAGCAGCGATTCGTTGACGTCGAACATGGCAGCCACCTCACTGATGGAGTAATATAACTTCAAATTCTTATCTGTATTCAACATGATGTAATCCTTTCTTTATCAATCATCCGTCAATCAAGCACCTTACCATTGTTCGCAGCAATCTGTATCATGCGGTCATAATCCTCAGCACTGAGGTCCATAAAGTAGTAGTTGACGGGATTCACAACCTTTCCCTTGACGTGTACTTCGTAGTGCAAATGCGGACCAGTGCTCTTGCCCGTACTGCCTACCCCGCCAATGACCTCACCACGTACCACTTTCTTGCCTAACTTCGTCCGGAAATCGCGCAAGTGTGCATATACTGTCTGGTAACCGAATCCGTGATCTATCACGATTCTATTGCCATAGCCCGATTGCCAGCCCATCTGCACCACAGTACCGTCTCCCGTGGCATAGACGTCTGTACCCTGAGGAGCCGAAAAGTCCATACCCTCATGGAACTTGCTGGTACCATAAATGGGGTCGATACGCGTACCGTAACCGGAAGCAGTCTTACGGAGGTCCTTGTTCGAAACAGGCTGTATGGCAGGAATGCAACGCAGCATTTCATCATGATTCTTGCACATCTCCACCACGTCATCGAAAGAGCATGACTGAATATAGAGCTGCTTCGTCAGCATGTCCATCTTCTGGGTGGTATTGATAACCAGGTCAGAGTTTGCCATATCCATCAGATGCTCATAGCGGTTGGTGCCGCCATATCCAGCCTGACGGATGGCAGAAGGAATAGGGTCGGCCATGAAAATCACCCGGTACAGATTGTCGTCACGCTGCTGTATGTCCTGCAGCACTCCCATCGCCTCGTCCAGCCGACGGGAGAGCACGTTGTACTGCGCCTGCAGTTTGCTGTTCTCCTTCCGCAGCTCCTTCTCCGACGGAGAACCGAAGATAAGCAGCAATACGATGAAACTGCCCGCACCCAGCCCCATACCGATGAACAAACGGCGGAGAATGCTCAACGCCCGCTGCCTCACGGTAGGATAAATACGGTCATACGTCTGCGTCTGGGGATTATAAATGTAGTAAACTTTGCGCATCTTAGGAAATATTTCGCTTGTCAATGCGACAAAAGTAATAAAAACAAGCTATCTTTGCACAGTTTTTTCAAGAATATTAAGACTAAGTAGCAAGTAGTTAGTAGTAAGAAACGGACAAAAAACGACAGAAGAAGATAAATCAAATTAGAATCAGATAAATCAATAGAGAGTATGTTGACTGCAAACGAAATCAGAGACTCTTTCAAGAGTTTCTTCGAAAGTAAAGGTCACCAGATAGTGCCTTCGGCCCCGATGGTGATTAAGGATGACCCCACGTTGATGTTCACCAATGCGGGAATGAACCAGTTTAAAGATATCATTTTGGGCAACCACCCGGCGAAATACAAAAGAGTTGCTGACTCGCAGAAATGCCTTCGCGTAAGCGGAAAACACAACGACCTGGAGGAAGTAGGTCACGATACCTACCACCACACCATGTTCGAGATGCTGGGCAACTGGTCGTTCGGCGACTACTTCAAGAAAGAAGCCATCTCCTGGGCATGGGAGTATCTGGTGGATGTATTGAAACTCGACCCCAAAGACCTCTACGCCACCGTATTCGAAGGTAGCGCCGAAGAAGGACTGGAACGCGACAACGAAGCTGCTTCTTACTGGGAGCAGTTCTTGCCGAAAGACCACATTCTGAATGGCAACAAACACGATAACTTCTGGGAAATGGGCGATACGGGACCGTGCGGTCCGTGTTCGGAAATCCATGTGGACTCCCGTTCGGAAGAAGAGAAGGCCAAAGTACCCGGCAGCCAGCTGGTGAACAAAGACCACCCGCAGGTGATTGAAATCTGGAACCTCGTGTTCATGCAGTTCAACCGCAAGGCAGACGGCAGCCTGGAAGGACTTCCCGCCAAGGTTATCGACACCGGCATGGGCTTCGAGCGACTGGTGCGCACACTGCAAGGAAAGACCTCCAACTACGACACCGACGTGTTCCAACCGATACTGAAAGCCATCGGAGACATAGCAGGCAAGAAGTACGGCGACGATGAGAAGTCGGACATCGCCATGCGTGTGATTGCCGACCACATCCGTACCATCGCCTTCTCTATTACCGACGGACAGCTTCCAAGTAATGCCAAAGCAGGTTATGTCATCCGCCGTATTCTCCGCCGTGCCGTTCGCTACGGCTACACGTTCCTCGGACAGAAGCAGGCATTCATGTACAAGCTCCTCCCCGTACTCATCGAGAACATGGGTGCCGCTTATCCCGAACTGAATGCACAGAAGGAACTGATTGCCAAAGTTATCAAGGAAGAAGAAGATTCCTTCCTCCGCACTTTGGAGACGGGTATCCGCCTGCTGGAAAAGACCATGGCAGACGCCAAAGCCGCCGGCAAGAACAAAATCAGCGGAAAGGACGCCTTCACTTTATATGACACCTTCGGTTTCCCGCTTGACTTGACGGAGCTGATTCTCCGCGAAAACGGCATGACTGCCGACATCAAGGAGTTTGACGCCGAAATGCAACAGCAAAAACAACGTGCCCGCAATGCCGCTGCCATAGAGACCGGTGACTGGATTACGCTGAAAGAAGGTACCACTGAATTCGTGGGATATGACTATACGGAATACGAGACATCCATTCTGCGCTACCGCCAAGTGAAGCAGAAGAACCAGACCTTATATCAGATTGTACTGGACAAGACTCCATTCTACGCCGAAAGCGGCGGTCAGGTAGGCGATACCGGTGTATTGGTAAACGAGTTCGAAACCATCGAAGTAGTAGACACCAAGAAGGAAAACAACTTGCCCATCCACATCACCAAGAAGCTGCCCCAACATTTGGAAGCTCCGATGATGGCATGCGTAGATACCGACAAACGTGCTGCTTGTGCTGCCAACCACTCTGCCACCCACTTGCTGGATGCCGCACTGCGCGAAGTATTGGGCGAACATGTAGAGCAGAAGGGCTCTTTGGTTACACCAGACTCCCTGCGTTTCGACTTCTCACACTTCCAAAAGGTGACGGACGAGGAAATCCGCAAGGTGGAACACATCGTTAATGCAAAGATTCGCGCCAACATACCTTTGAAGGAATACCGCAACATTCCTATCGAAGAAGCCAAAGAACTGGGCGCCATCGCTCTGTTCGGCGAAAAGTACGGCGACCATGTACGCGTTATCCAGTTCGGTTCTTCCGTAGAGTTCTGTGGTGGTACACATGTGGCTGCAACCGGAAACATCGGTATGGTGAAGATTATCTCCGAAAGCTCCGTGGCTGCCGGTGTGCGCCGTATCGAAGCCTACACGGGTGCACGCGTGGAGGAATTGATGAACACCATCGAGGACACGCTGCACGACCTGAAGGCGCTCTTCAACAACGCACCCGACCTTGCCGGAACCATCCGCAAGTATATCGACGAGAACGCCGGACTGAAGAAGCAGGTAGAGGACTTCATGAAAGAGAAAGAAGCACAGCTGAAAGAAAGACTGCTGAAGAACGTGCAGGAAGTCAATGGCGTTAAAGTCATCAAGTTCTGTGCCCCGCTGCCGGCAGAAACAGTGAAGAACATCGCCTTCCAGCTGCGTGGCCAGATTACGGAAAACTTGTTCTTCGTGGCCGGAACAGAAGCCGAAGGCAAGCCGATGCTGACCGTCATGCTGAGCGACAACCTTGTGGCAGGTGGACTGAAAGCCGGTAACCTGGTGAAAGAAGCCGCCAAACTTATCCAAGGCGGTGGCGGTGGCCAGCCCCACTTTGCAACTGCCGGCGGTAAGAATGTTGATGGACTGAACGCTGCCATTGACAAAGTATTGGAATTGGCAGGATTATAATCGAAAATAATTGGCAAAACACTTGACATCGCCTCTGCGATGTTGTATATTTGTAACGTCATTTTTTAGATATTTAAAAATTAAACTACCGGGAAAGGAGGAGCATTGCTTCTCCTTTTCTTTTTACCCTCCACAGTATTCCATTTGAAATGCCACATGCCGGCTCCCCAAACTCCACACCTTACCATCCTAAATGCCACACCTTAGCAAGTGAAATGGCTGGCATTTACCCTCCAAAGCCCTGGGGTTTCCGTGAAAAGCCCTGAGGTTTGGGACAGTGAAGTGGAGGGAACGGATGATTAGTCCAGAACAAACAGACAATACATTCGAAGCAAACGAATGATGCATACAGAACAGACAGATGATGCACAACAGAAACAAAAACGGGAAGCCTAAGCCTCCCGTCTGTTAATCTTTCGTAAATCTACTCTTGACAAGATTTTCACTAAAACCTCATTCCGTCCGAAGTAGAAACATCTCGCGATAAACCACCAGTGCACCTTCGGGCAACAAACCGGAAGGACAGAAAGGAGTTACATTTTCCGCAAGTACACATTTACCATTTCCCGAGACCGTCCGCGTAAAGAGCCTCTTCTCTCCATTATAAGTAAACTGCCACAGTGCATATGTATCTCCGTTCTCATCTTCCACTGGAACTGTCTCGTATATTCCCATTAGCGGTTCCTCCTCTTTCCCCGTCGGATAGATTTCCAATACACCTTTCCACATACTATTGGAGAAATCTTCGGGTACCAGCACATAATACCCGCCATCCTTCACCCAAGGACGCTCGGCAAGCGCCTTAGAGACATCACTCAGCAGTTCCGTCAGTGCACCATTACTGATACCATACTCGGAGCCCATCTTCGTCAACGTATATTGCCTGCGACCTTTCACCGTGATGCGCAGTTGGGTCTCCTCACCGGAACCATCCATCACCTTCACAATCGTCTCTCCCTCTGCCAACGGATGAATTTTGATACGCTGATAACCGTTGACCTCATCGGTAAAAGTCACGGAAGCCACCGACTCATGTTCGTTAATCACATTATAGGAACCGTCACCACCGTCAATGCCCAGCACTGTATCTTCGTTTGTTTCAGAAAGATAATAAGAAAGATTAGACACCAGATTATCACATGTCCCAATCTGATAAATAGGCTCCACGCCTTCGAAAAGTACCATGCTCCGGTAATCGTCCTCGCAACCGGAAGCGGTAAACAGCAGTGCTATCAAGGCAAAGAGAGAATATAGCTTCTTCATACTTGTTCTGTTATAGTTGTTCTATCTACAAAAATACAAAAAATACCGGAATACTGCATCGGTACCCCTCTCTTTTTCAAACGATTTGTTCTTTCGGATAGTTCACCAAGTAGAGCGTTCCCGTGGCACGGGTAAAAGCCGTATAGAGCCAACGAAAGTAATCGGGTGTCAAATATTCGTCCGTCATATAGCCCTGGTCCAGAAATACATTCCTCCACTGCCCGCCCTGCGCCTTGTGGCAAGTCACGGCGTAGGCATACTTCACCTGCAAAGCATTGTAATACGGGTCTGCCTTCATCTTCTTCATCCGCTCACGCTTCACGGTGATGTCGGCATAGTCTTCGAGGACGGAATAGAAAAGCCGGTCGTTCTCTGCCTTAGGCAGCGCAGGCGAGTCGGTATGCAGCGTATCGAGCAGCATGTTCACTTCCAGTTCAAAGTCGTTATAGTCAGGAAAGACCAGCGTCACGTCCGCAAAGCGGAAACCATACAGCTCCCGCGTACGGCGCACGCGGCGCACTACGGCAGTCTCACCGTTGGCAATGAAGTCCATCTCCTTCTCTTTTTCCGTCCAGAAGTAGTTATTTTTCGCCACCATCAACAAATCACCGGTGTTCAATTCATCCTCACGCCAGAGAATCTGCGCACGGATGCCCTTGTTGTAGATGTTCGCCCGCTTATTGGAACGGCACACCACGATGGTTTCATCCAGCCCGTCGCGGTCGTAGCAAGAGCTCAGCGTCTCTATCAGCTCATTACCGGGCAGAACTTTAATATCGGCAAACCCCGAAACCTTTATCTTTGGCAGGCTGTAACAATCGTCTTCCGCTATCAACTGCCTCAGGCGGGTGGCATTCCACAAGATACCCGACTGCTGCTCCTGACGCACTACCTGCGTCAAGTCCACCTCCACCACTTCCAGCCCGTAGCCTTTCAAGGCATCGGCAAAGAGGGCAGGACTCTGCTCCTCCCCCACTGGCGGCAGCTGTGCCGTATCGCCCATCAGCAGCAAACGGCATCCCTGGCCGGAATAGACAAACTGCACCAGGTCGTCCAGCAACCTGCCCGTGCCGAACATGGAACCGGACAGTCCCTCATTGGAAATCATCGAGGCCTCATCCACTATATAGAGAGTGTGAGTTGTCAAATTATCGTTCACAGAAAAATTGCTCAGCTCGTTGGAGAAAGATTGCTGTCTATAGATTTTTTTATGAATTGTAAACGCCGGATGCCCCGCATACGATGAAAAAACTTTTGCCGCCCGCCCGGTTGGTGCCAGCAATACCGACTTCTGTTGCAGCTTATCCAACGTCCGCACCAAGGCACCGACCAACGATGTTTTACCCGTCCCCGCATAACCACGAAGCATAAAAACCACCTCGCTACAAGGTGATAGAAGGAACTCCGATAAAGATTTTACAGCAATTTCTTGCTCAGGAGTTGGTTGGTAAGGAAAATTTTCCTTAATTTGCCTTTCTAAATAGTTATTTATCATTTTTGTAACAGAAAAAAGTAAAGGGAACTATCGTTTTTAAATTAATTTCTTTTATTTTTGCGGTGCGAATATAACAACTAAAAAACATATTTATCATGAAAACAGTATTTAATGTCATTTTAGGCTTATGTGCTTTGGTGCTAATTTATATTTGTTACGCCAGCATTATGGGTCCTATCAACTTTGAAAAAGCAAAGAAGCACAGAGATGCAGCTGTCATTGCACGTCTGATTGACATCCGTAAAGCACAATTGGAATATCGTACTTTACATGACCAGCAATATACTGCAAGCTTCGACTCTCTGATTGACTTTGTTAAAAACCAGAAACTTCCGTTCATCTTCAAGCAAGGAGAACTGAACGATAAGCAGCTGGAAGACGGTCTGACTGAAAAGAAAGCCATCAACATCATCAATAAAGCCAAGAAGACCGGCAAATATGATGAAGTAAAGAAATGGGGATTGGAAAACTTCAAACGTGATACCTTGTGGGTAGCCGTATTGGACACTATCTTCCCGAAAGGTTTCAACCCCGATTCAATGAGATATGTTCCCTTCGGAAACGGTGCACAATTCGAAATGGCCATCAAGAACGATACAGCCAAATCCGGTGCTCCTTTCTGTTTGCTCGAAGTGAAGACTCCGTATGAAGTTTACTTGAACGGTCTGGATAAGCAGGAAATTGCTAACATCAAGGACGTACAAACCAAACTTGGCAAGTACTGCGGTCTGATGATTGGTAGCTTGGAAACAGCTAACAACAACGCCGGTAACTGGGAATAATCTCACCCCGACAAACGTATGATAGAAACGACTGATTTTAATAAATCGGAACAGTATACATTATCCATCCGTCTCAGCACGGATGGATTTTCTTTTTCTGTGTTCAATCCTCTGGGCGACGGTGAGTTTTCTTACTACGACCGTGAAGTGGATGAGTCCCTCTCCCTCACTGCCAATCTGAAACAGACTTTCCGCGAGCTGGAGTGGCTGAAACGCCCCTTCCGCCGTGTCAATGTGCTCATGGCAGACAAACGCTTCACGTTCATTCCCCTGGAGTTCTTCGAAGACGAACAAACGGAAATCATCTTCTATCACAACCACCCTAAACGGGAAAATGAAACCGTACAATACAACATACTGCATAAGAACAACACTGTCGTACTGTTCGGCATGGATAAGAGTGCCTGTTCCTTCCTTCGCGAACAGTATCCCGGTGTCAAGTTCTATTCCCAAGCCAGCCCCTTCATTGAGTTCTTCTCTTCAAAGAGCCGCTTGGGCAACAGCCGGAAAATGTATGCACACTTGCGAAAAGATGCCGTAGACGTATACGGCTACGAGCGCGGACGCCTGCTTCTAGCCAATTCCTTTGAGTGCAGAAGCACACCCGACCGTGTCTACTACCTATTATATATATGGAAACAACTCGGCTTCGAGCAGGAGCGCGATGAGCTGCACCTAACCGGTGACCTGAACGACAAAGAGCTGCTACTGCCCGAACTGCGAAAATTCATCCGGCAGGTATTCATCATGAATCCCGCCACTAATCTTGACCTGCAAGCCATAACCCTATGCGAGTAATCAGTGGAATATACAAAAGACGACGTTTCGACGTGCCCCACTCCTTCAAGGCACGCCCCACCACAGACTTTGCCAAAGAGAATCTGTTCAATGTACTCTCCAACTACATGGACTTTGAGGACGGCATCCGTGCCCTCGACCTATTTGCCGGTACGGGCAGCATCAGCATCGAGCTTGTGTCCAGAGGCTGCGACCAAGTAATCAGCGTGGAAAAAGACCGCGACCACTATGCCTTCATCTGCAAGATTATGCAGGAATTAAAGACGGACAAGTGCCTGCCCATACGCGGTGACGTATTCAAATACCTCAAAAGCGGACGGGAGCAATTCGACTTTATCTTTGCCGATCCTCCCTACGAACTTGCCGGGCTGGAAACTTTGCCCGACCTTATCTTCGAAAACAACCTGCTGAAAGAAGACGGCCTCTTCGTTCTGGAACACGGGAAGAAAAACAGTTTCGAAGGACATCCGCACTTTGTGGAGAGAAGGGTGTACGGGAGCGTGAACTTCTCATTCTTTAAACGGAAAGGTGAAAATTGAAAATGGGAAATGAATGGTGAGAATGTATCAGGTATTGATTTTTATCTCATTTTCAACTTTCCACTTACAAAAGCGGCGCCATCAGCCGCACCACACTCTCTGCAGCCTTACGATACCAAGGGCGCTTCACCCAGTTCTTCAGGAATACCTGTACGCAGTCGCGCTGATCTTGGAGGAAGATTTCGCGCATCTGAAGCGCTGTTTCTGTGTCATAGATGAAGGCATTCACCTCAAAGTTATGTTCAAAACTGCGAAAATCCACATTCGTGGAGCCTACCGTGGACAACTCATCATCCGAAACCATCAGTTTGGAGTGTAGGAAGCCCTTCTTATAGAAATAGACCTTGACTCCCGAATAGAGCACATCTGCCAGATAAGAGCAGGAGCCCAGATGTGTCAAGCGATTATCAGCACGCATGGGCAGCATCAGACGCACATCCACACCTGATAAGGCAGCTGTCTGCATGGCAACAAGTACGGCTTCGGTTGGCAGGAAGTAGGGAGTCTGGATATAGAAGTATTTCTTTGCGCTGGAAATGGATATGACGAGGCCCTGCATAATGTCTTTCCATGGGCCCACGGGCTCACTCGTTACAATCTGTGCCAAGGAAGTACCGTAGTTTTCTATTTTCGGGAAATAGCGGGTAGACGTAATCAGTGTACGGTCCACAAAGTACCAATCGAGCAGGAAGGCGGTCTGCAATCCGTGAACAGCCTTGCCCTCCAGCAGCAGATGTGTATCCCGCCAGATGCCCCATGAGAATCCGCGCATATAGCGTTCGGCAAGATTCATCCCCCCCACAAAGCCGATGTGCCCGTCAATGACAACTATTTTCCGATGATTACGATAATTCACCTTGCTGGTGAAAAGCGGAAAACGTACCTTCAGGAAGCTGCGTACCTCGATACCGGCCTCGCGCATCTCTTCAAAAAAACGGTTGGGAACATGCCAGCAACCCACATCATCATAAATCACACGTACCTCTACCCCGGCACGCGCCTTTTCCATCAGGACATCACGCACCAAGCGCCCGATGGCATCGTCCTCAAAGATATAGAATTCCATGTGGATATGCTTCGTTGCTTTCCCCAATTCGCGCAGCAGGGATTGCAGCATGGAGAGCCCCAGGGTATAGACTTCCACCCGGTTTCCATCGAAGGGGAAAGCCTGGTTGGTATTACGGAACAAAGATATGAGACGGCTGTAATTGATGGGAAGCGTACATGAATCCTGCGCCAGATATTCCGCCATAGGTTTCTTCAACAAGCGACTGTAACTCTTCTTCCCTATCATGCGCACACGGCGCTGACTACGCCCGAAGAAGAAGTAAAACACCAGCCCCACGATAGGAAGGAACATCAATACCAGTATCCATGCCATGGTTTTCACCGGATTGCGGTTGTCGAGGATAATGACGACAATCGTTCCGATGATGGCACCGAAATAAACAATGTCGAAGGCTATCGTAGCAATCTGGCTGGCAATAAAGTTCCAATCAAGCATGTTCACAGACAATTAAGTGTGAAACAAATGTAGGAAAAAGAAATGAAGTACAAAAAATGAAATGAAAGAAAAAGAAAAGGAAAATCACAAAGACACAGAGATACAGAGAGCTTATATAATATAAAGAATAAGCTCTGTGCCTCTGTGTCTTTTACAAACCTTATACAGAAAAGGATTTTAGAACGGCCTATGCCCTCCGAAACGGCCAGGACCATGCCCCGGACCAAAGCCCGGACCACCGAAGCCACGTCGACCCTGCATCTTGTCGCGTGCGGCCTTGCTGCCGAAAATATTCAGACGATAGATGAAGTGAAGCATGCAATAGCTGTTCACGCCGTTATATTCGTACACCGAGCGACCGCTTGCAGTCAGCGAACGACTGATGTTGCTCTGCTTCTTCAGAATGTCGTACATCTCGAAGCTGACAGTGGCATTTCCTTTCAGAAAAGTCTGCGACAACTGCGCATTCCAGATAAGCTCATTACGGTTCATACTACTGTCCGTATATCCGCGACGGCTCTGATTGGCAATGTTGGTAGAGAGCGTCATGTTCCACGGCATGGAAATCTGCGTATTGGCACCGTAGGAGAAGGTATAGGGCTCCTGGTTATTGTCAGGCGTCAGTTTATCCTTCTCTATTGAATAGGAGATGCTTCCGTTCAAGCCGAATTCAAACCAGTCGTTACGATAGGCGGCATTCAGACGTTCGCCCAGCGTCAGGTTGGTGGTCGTATTCTTCCGTTCCACGGCATCTGCTCCCTTACCGGACGTCAGATAAGCCACATTGTTCTGATATCTGGCATTGGAGAAAGAACTGATGGTGTACTTCTTATTGGGCAGCGCTGTATTGAAGCCGAACAAGCCGAACGCATTCCAATTACCGTTGATATTCTTCGGAGTTGTAGTCCATCCACCGGTTTCCGAATTGTACACACGGCTGTTGCTGATGCTATTCTGCGTTGCCGAGAAATTGACGTGCGACATAATACCGCGTTGCTTTTCGGCATTATACGTATTATAGAAAAATCTCATGCTGTGCGTGAAGGAAGGCTTCAAGCCCGGATTACCGATACGCACATTCTGCG
The DNA here is from genome assembly GCF_004328515.1 of Bacteroides sp. A1C1. Taxonomy (NCBI): domain Bacteria; kingdom Pseudomonadati; phylum Bacteroidota; class Bacteroidia; order Bacteroidales; family Bacteroidaceae; genus Bacteroides; species Bacteroides sp. A1C1. The sequence goes on along the minus strand of NZ_CP036491.1, from coordinate 2,885,811 downwards.
GATTGGAGTTGTCCACAATCGGCAACAGATTCTCCATACTCGGTTGGCTGCTACGCCCGCGGTATGTTATACGCAGCTGGCTCACTTTGGAGAAACGGAGGCGCAAGTCCAGGTTCGGAGCGAAGTTGAACACATTGCGGGTGGTATCAATCATATAGTCGCCACGTTTATAGGACAACACAGAATGTTGCGGCTGAAACGACATACCTGCGCTCAGCTGATACTTCTCGCGGATAAAGCGTAAGGACACGGATGCATCGTGGTTGTAGTAGCGATATTCCGCATACTTACCCAGACTGTCCACCGCATGCTCTTCATATCCCGTGGGAAGCTGGGTTGACAATCCCCAATCCGGAAAGCCCTGCAAATCGTACGTCGTCTTGTCACTCTCACTGTACTTGTACTGGAACTGATAGCTGAATTGCAGGAAAGTGGCACGGGCTATCGGTTCGCTGTAAGTCAGCTGTGCACTGTAATTGTAGTTCTTGGTAGGAGTAGTGATGTACTGGTTACGTACCAAGATGGAGTCTCCTCCCAAAGCATTCAACAACTGGAAGTAGTGCGTTTCCGACTCCGTATACTGGTTGTTGTCAGTATTGGTATAACCGAACCTTCCACGGAACGTGACATTGCGTCCTTTGTCATTCAGCTTTCTGTTCAACTGCAAGGTTGCATCCGTAGACACACTCTTATTGTCACTCAGCGAACCGCTATTGATGGCATTTATACGGATACTTCTCAACGGGTCATCGTCCGGATTGAGAATCTTCTCCAGATTCAGCCAGTTATTGGGGGCGCTCACCAGACTGTAAGGGTCGGAATTGAACGTACCGTTCTCAGAATTGGAGAGATTGTCCGTTTTACCATACGAGAAGTTGGGGCGGAAAATAATATTCGTCATCGAATCCGGCTTCCACTCCATACGGAAATCGGCATTGAAATTCTTGGCTTTGTTACGTTGCTTGCTGTTCGAGTTGGAGTAAGAGTTGCCGTCCGGCAGAAAGTCCTCGGTAGAGCCAATGCTTGCAATGTCCCCATCCTGATAGTTGTAGCGTGCACTACCACCCAGTTCCAGTTTATCGGTCTGGGTAGCGAAGTTTACACCCAGCATTTTCGTTGCAGTAAGTCCGTTGTTCCTGCGCCAGCGCGGAGGACCGCCACCGCCTGAAAAGCCTTGGTCGTTCACGTTATTGGCAGAGCCAATAAGAGTAACTTGAGTATTTTCAACAAGACGGTTCAGCATAACACGTCCCATGTAGCGGTCTTCCGTACCTCCGGCCACATCGGCATTACCGAACCACCCCTGGTTCATGCCTTTCTTTACGGTCAGGTCGAGCACCGTCTCCTCCTCACCGTCGTCAATACCGGTGATACGTGCCAAATCGGACTTCTTGTCGTAGGTTTTCAGCTTCTCTATCATATCTACCGGCAGATTCTTCAAACCGGTCTTTACGTCTCCACCAAAGAACTCCTTCCCGTCGACCATAATCTTCGACAAGTCCTTACCGTTGATTTTCACATTCCCCTCGTCATCAATCTCCGCACCGGGCAACTTCTTCACCAGCTCTTCGAGCATGGCTCCCTCGGGGGTACGATAAGCAGAGGAATTATAGACCAATGTATCTTCCACCACCTGCACTTGCGGCGCTTCTGCCGTAACCACAGCCTCGGCCAGCATCACCGCATCCGTTTCCAGTGTCAGGGTACCCACGTTCTTGGCGGTTGTCGTGGCATAAAGATGTAAAGGGATGTACCGGCTCTTGAACCCGATATAAGAAACCTTTAGCACGTATTTACCCGCACTGACTTTGGGAAGAGTGAAATAACCTTGTGCCGTAGTAGCCGTACCCGATGCCTGGACACTGTCTGGCAACAAAAGCAACTGCACGGTAGCTTGTATCGCGGGCTCCTTGGTGTCCTCCACGACACGGCCCGATACCGTAATGTTTTTGGTCTGTGAGAATGCAGACAGCGTTGTTACCAACAGCAACGCCATCCCCGTGATAATTTTCTTCATGTGTCTATTCTTTGTCTATTCTTAAATGAACAATGCCTTTTATTCACTGTTTCATTTGACAGACTTCCGGGCAAAAGGTTTAATGCCCCACATGACGATTTGCTCCGTTTATCGACTATTCCGCTTAAATAATCTATCAACTGTCGCTTTCTTTATACCAAATTCCAAGCAAAGCACATTCAATATAAGAAATATGAGAAAAGAAGAAGAATCGACCGAAAGGAGGTCACCCTGCGCCACCCGGTAGAGCATACCGCCGAAGATAAAAAGAACGGTCAGAAAGATGGCATTGCGCGTGGCCTTGTTGCGCACCTGCTCTATCTCCTTATTCTCGTTCTTCGTCAAGGCAAAGATTATCATCAGTGCCCCCATCATCATCAGGAGTTTGGAGCATTCCTTGTAAAACAGCAAGTTGGCATCTGTCACTTTTCCCCACAATAGGAATATGAAAGGGAGGAACAACGCCAAAGCTATGATGAAATAACCCAGCGGACGGCAATAAACGGGAAGTAATGCTCTCATTTCTATCAATCAATTACAAATTACTAATTACAAATAGTGGGAGGCAGATGACGGAAACGCCTTGCCACCCATAGAATTTCACGGGACAAAGATAACGTTTTATTGCCAAAAGAGCTATCTTTGTGCCACAATATAATGAAGAAGGCCCCCTTTCCTTCATAATCCGTAACATCAGTAATTGGTAATTCGTAATTTGTAATTAACAAGATGAGTAAACAAGAAGTAATCCTTTGCGAAGGACTGGCAAACAGCCTGACGCATGCCATAGCGAAGTGTCCCCATGACAAGCTTTTCATCCTTACCGACGAGCATACCCACCGCCTCTGCCGCCCGCATCTGGACGGTATCCCCGCCTTGGAAGAAGCGGAAGAAATTATTATCGGTGCAGAAGACGTACACAAGAATCTGGAAACGCTGGCTGCCGTATGGCAAGCCCTGAGTGAGAAAGGGGCCAGCCGCCACTCCCTGCTCATCAACCTGGGCGGTGGCATGGTGACCGACCTTGGCGGTTTTGCCGCTTCCACCTTCAAGCGGGGCATCGCCTACATCAACGTTCCCACTACGCTGCTCGCCATGGTCGACGCTTCCGTGGGAGGCAAGACGGGCATCAACTTCAACGGTCTGAAGAATGAAATCGGCGTCTTTGCTCCTGCCGCCTGCGTGCTGCTGGAAACCGAGTTCCTGCGCAGCCTCGATGCTCATAACTTCTTCTCCGGCTATGCGGAGATGCTGAAGCACGGCCTCATCAGTACCCCGGAACATCTGGCAGAACTGCTGGCCTTCGATACGGAGAAGATAGATTATGCCTTGCTGAAGTCCATGGTAGGACGTTCCGTGCAGGTAAAGGAACACATCGTAGAAGAAGACCCGCAGGAACATGGCATCCGCAAAGCCCTGAACCTGGGGCACACCGTGGGACACGCCTTCGAAAGCCTCGCCCTTGCCGAAAACCGTCCGGTGCTGCACGGCTATGCAGTGGCATGGGGGCTGGTCTGCGAACTATACCTTTCTTATATAAAGACCGGATTCCCGAAGGACAAGATGCGCCAGACCATCCAATTCGTCAAAGAGAATTATGGCAGCTTCTCCTTCAACTGCAAACAGTACGACCAGCTGTACGAACTGATGAAGCATGACAAGAAGAATACCGCCGGAGTCATCAACTTCACCCTATTGAAAGAAGTGGGTAACATCTGTCTCAACCAGACGGCAGACAAGGATACTATCTTCGAGATGTTCGACTTTTATAGGGAGTGCATGGGAGCATAGCACTCCCGGCAAGGAGAGACAGTATTCTCTGAATTCTTCCACATTCATCGCTCACTCCTCCCCCGAAAAGTCCTCCGTATCATTTTCCATCCCAACCGGGTCTTCATCCGGAATTCCCGTCTTTCCCTCGGCCCGCTCCTTTCGCAGCGTTTCCGGCCGCAACATATCGTGAGGGAAATATCGGCTAAGCGGATAACGGTAGAAATCCATCCCGCTGTTCAGCCTCGCCACCAGCGACTTATCCGGACGAAAATAGACACGAGATAAGCGCACCTTGCCCGGCATCACATCGTCGGGATGCTCAAACCCGTCACTCGTCACCGCCACATGGAAGGAACCCAGCCCCTTAATGGTCACCGACTCTCCCTCCATCAGCGCTTCCTCTATAAACTTCGGCAAATCTATCAATACACTCTGCACGTCTCCCGAACTCATCCCTTTTCTGGATGCCATACGCTGCGCCAGCAGCTCTGCCGTCACACCTCCACGCCGCTGTAACACACGCTGCACAGCATAATAGAGTTGCTTCACCCCTTCCGCCGTGCGGAAAACCTTCTTTCGAACCAAATAGACTATACTCATACTCTTTTCACAATGAACATAATGTTTCTTACTGCAACCAGACTGCCGACACCCCACCCGAAGTTTACTTCCCCTCAACAGAAAGCCAGTTTCCATACTGCCGGACAGCTATTCCCCAACATGCACGAGATGCACATCTCATGCAGTTCGAGACATACATCTCAACACACGCGAGATGTGCATCTCATACAGCAAAGATAATCATATTCCACCTGATATACAAATATCTTTCATGTATCGGGGAATAATGTTCCGCACCAGCTTACTCCGGCTCTTATCATTAATTAACAATGCCGCATGCAGGGTTTTCGCAAATATGCTATTTTTATAAAAGTGAAGCCTATTCCGAATGTTTAATTTAAAAGAGTACACTATGAAAATAAAGTCAATCTTTAACAAGAAAATTTTAATCGCTATTGCAACCATCAGTTCCTTAAGCCTCCAATCATGCCTGGACGACGATGATAATTATGCCATGAGATTCCCCAATGCCCTGGTAACGGTAAAGACCGATGCAGACCAGACAGTCTTTCTGCAATTGGATGACAAGACCACTCTGCTGCCTACCAACATGACGAAATCTCCCTATGGCGAAAAGGAAGTCCGCGCTTTGGTAAACTACAAGGAAGTGGACGAGCCCAGCGATATCTACACCCAAGCTGTACATATAAACTGGATAGACAGTATCCTTACCAAACCCATCGCCCCGGATTTGGGTGAAGAGAACGATACCGTATACGGCACCGACCCGGTGGAAATTGTGAACGATTGGGTGACCATTGCAGAAGACGGTTATCTAACCCTTCGCTTTAGAACTCAGCAAGGAGACTATCAAACAAAGCACTTTGTCAATCTGCTGCTGAGCGAGAATCCGGAAAACCCGTATGAAGTAGAATTCCGCCACAATGCCAAGGGCGATATTTACGGCAGGTATGCGGACGGTCTGGTTGCTTTCAAGTTGGATGCCCTGCCTGATACAGAAGGCAAGACCGTTAAATTGAAACTGAAATGGAAATCATTCAGCGGCGAAAAGTCTGCGGAATTCGATTATTGTACCCGGAAATCCGTAACGCCCGAAAGTCCGGCTGTCACTTCCGTAAGAAATAGCCTAAACCTGCAATAACTTCATTCAAAGTATGCCTGCCCGCTCAAAGCCATTGCCTTGCGAAGCAGGCATACAAGTAAAAAGAAAGTAGGGCACGTTGGCCGAAAGCCTTGAAACTGCAAAATATAGGTTCATTCAATAAAAAAAGCACTATAAATATTTGCTATTTTAAAATAAAGCCGTACATTTGCACCCGCAATTCGGGATGTAGCTCAGCCCGGTAGAGTACGCGTCTGGGGGGCGTGTGGTCGCAAGTTCGAATCTTGTCATCCCGACTGTTGAGCATTAAGGAGTTAAGTCTAAGACTTAACTCCTTAATTTTTATAGTATTTCTTAATGACAGACTTGCTGCCATGAATATGCTGAATATGTACAAAAAGAAGACGGTGCTATTCGCTTCAGTGAGAATAGCCCATCAAATTACTGGAATTCTCGTAAGAAATCTCTATTTTTGCACTTTAAACAAAAAAAATTATGGGAGCAGCTAAATGGATAGGCGGCATCATCGGTTTCATGGCCGGAGGACCGCTGGGAGCCTTGGCAGGTTTTGTATTCGGTTCACTGTTCGACACCGATTCAAATGACGCAGGCAGTTATTATGGAGAAGAACCAACGCGCGGCACTACCTATACCGGGCAACGGAACAGTTTCCTCTTCTCCATGCTCGTGATGGCTTCGTACATTATCCGTGCAGACGGGCGCATCATGCATAGTGAAATGGAATTCGTCCGCCGCTTTCTGAGAAGCACATTCGGTGAGGCTGCCGTGGGCGAGGGAGAACGAATACTGCTCAACCTCTTCGAACAGCGCAAGCAGATGGACAGACAAAACCCACTGGCATTTAAAAACACCATCCGTGACTGTGGAACGCAGATTGCCGCCAACCTGACATACGAGGAACGCTTGCAACTGCTGGTATTCTTGGTAGAAATTGCCAAAAGCGACGGACACGTCTGCAACGAGGAGATAGAAGCCTTGAAAGAAGTGGCCATGTACATGGGACTATCCGTCAAGGAAGTGGAATCCATGCTCAACCTGGGCGGCAGCTCACTGAACGAGGCCTATAAAGTACTTGAAATTGAACCTACCGCCACCAATGACGAAGTGCGTGCCGCTTACCGCCGCCTAGCCTTGAAACACCATCCCGACCGGGTGGCAACGCTGGGCGAAGACATCAAGAAAGCCGCAGAAGAGAAGTTCCAAAGCATCAACAATGCCAAAGAACAGATATACAAGGCACGAGGTATGAAATGACATACCTCGTGCCTTGCCTTGTGGACAGCATCATGACGTTTATAAACATTCTATATTAACATCAACCCACACATTTATGAAGAAAACCCTTGCAATCCTTGCACTAGGCCTTACTGCCATTGCCGGACATGCCGCCACGCCGCTCTGGATGCGCGATGTGCAAATTTCTCCCGACGGTACGGAAATCGCATTCTGCTACAAAGGAGACATCTACAAGGTGCCTGCCAAAGGTGGAACCGCCACACAGCTTACTACCCAAGAGAGCTACGAATGTACCCCCATATGGTCGCCGGACGGCAAACAGATTGCCTTTGCCAGCGACAGATACGGCAACTTCGACGTATTCGTGATGCCGGCAGACGGCGGAACCGCCCAACGGCTCACTACCCACTCCACCGGCGAGATACCCTCCACATTCACTCCGGACGGAAAGTATATCCTGTTTTCCGCCTCCATCCAGGACCCGGCAAGCAGCGCTCTTTTCCCCACGTCGGCCATGACCGAGCTTTACAAAGTACCTGCAACGGGAGGGCGTACGGAACAAGTGCTGGGCACCCCTGCCGAAGCGGTCTGCTTCGACAAGGCGGGCCAGCAGTTCCTCTACCAAGACCGCAAGGGATTTGAAGATGAATGGAGAAAGCACCACACCTCCTCCATCACCCGCGACATCTGGCTGTATGATGCAAAGACGGGTATCCATACCAACCTCACCGACCACGCGGGCGAAGACCGCAACCCGGTGTTGTCACCCGATGGAAGAACGGTTTACTTTCTGAGTGAGAGAAACGGCGGCTCATTCAATGTGTATGCCTTCCCACTGGCACAGCCCCGAGAGGTGAAGCCCATCACCAGCTTCAAGACACATCCCGTGCGCTTCCTCTCTATGAGTGACGGCGGGACGTTGTGCTACGGTTACGACGGCGAAATCTATACCCAGCAGCCGGATGCCACCCCGAAGAAAGTCGCCATAGAAATTGTGCGCGATGACCGGCCGCAATTCGCCAACCTGCAGTCTTCCGACGGAGCCACTTCTGCCGTTGTGTCCCCGGACGGAAAGCAGATTGCCTTCACTCTGCGCGGCGAAGTCTTTGTCACTTCGGCAGACTATGCCACTACCAAGCAGGTGACGCACACACCGGCACGCGAAGCGGGCCTCTCCTTTGCGCCAGACAACCGCACCCTGGCCTACGCCAGCGAGCGAGGCGGCAACTGGCAGCTCTACCTTGCCAAGATAGCCCGCAAGGAAGACCCTAACTTCCCGAACGCCACGCTGATTGAAGAAGAAGTGCTGCTGCCCTCCACCACCGTGGAACGTGCCCATCCGCAATTCTCGCCCGACGGTAAGGAACTCGCCTTTATCGAAGACCGCATCCGGCTGATGGTGCTCAATCTGGAAACGAAAAAGGTGCGCCAGATTACGGACGGCTCCACCTGGTACAGCACCGGCGGAGGATTTGACTACGCATGGTCGCCGGACGGCAAGTGGTTTACACTTGAGTTCACCGGCAACAAGCACGACCCCTACTCCGACATCGGCCTGGTCAGCGCAGAGGGAGGCAAAGACATCATCAACCTCACCAATAGCGGCTACATGAGCGGCTATCCCCGCTTTGCGCTGGACGGCAACGCCATCCTCTTCACCACCGAACGCTACGGCATGCGTGCCCACGCCTCATGGGGCTCGCTGAACGACGCCATGCTCGTCTTCCTCAACCAAGACGCCTACGACAAATACTGCCTGAGCAAGGAAGACTACGAACTGCGCAAGGAGCTGGAGAAGGAACAGAAGAAGTCTGCCGGAAAAGACACCCCCCAAGACAAAAACAAGGATAAAAAGAAGAAAGACGACAAGAAAGACAGCAATACTGACGAAAAAGATGACCAGCCGAAAGACATCGTCGTCGAGCTGCGAGGCATCGAAGACCGTGTGGTGCGCCTCACCCCGAATTCTTCCGACATGGGCAGCACCATCATCTCCAAGGATGGCGAGACACTCTACTACCTGGCTGCCTTCGAAGGCGGCTACGACCTCTGGAAGATGGACCTACGCAAGAAAGAGACCCGCCTGCTGCACAAGATGGACGCTGGATGGGCAGACATGCAGCTGGACAAGGACGGCAAGAGCCTCTTCCTGCTGGGCAGCCGCAAGATGCAGAAAATGGACACTTCATCCGATGCGCTGACCCCCATCACCTTCCAGGTAGATGCCAAGATGGATTTGGCTGCGGAGCGCGAATACATGTTCGACCACGTGTACCGCCAGCAGCAGAAGCGATTCTACAATACCAATATGCACGGAGTGGACTGGGAGAAGATGACCGCCGCCTATCGCCGCTTCCTGCCCCATATCGACAACAATTATGACTTTGCCGAACTGCTGAGCGAATGGCTGGGCGAGCTGAACGTATCTCACACCGGCGGCCGTTTCTATCCCAAAGGGCAGTTCGAGCCTACTGCCAGTCTGGGACTGTTCTTCGACTGGAACTACACGGGCCGGGGCATGCTCATTGCCGAAGTAGTAGAGAAAGGCCCCTTCGACACAGCCAACACCCGGGTGAAAGCCGGCACAGTCATCGAAAAGATAGACGGCGTGGAAATCACCCCCGATGCGGACTATTACACGCTGCTCAACAACAAGGCACGGAAGAAAACACTTGTTTCTCTCTTCGACCCGCAGACCAAGGAGCACTGGGAAGAGGTCATTATCCCCATTACGAACGGTGCGTTCAGCGATTTACTCTACAGCCGCTGGGTGAAACAGCGCGCGGCAGACGTTGACCGATGGTCGGGTGGCCGATTGGGTTACGTGCACATTGAGTCTATGGGAGACGACAGTTTCCGTTCTGTCTACTCGGACATCCTGGGCAAGTACAACAACCGCGAAGGCATCGTCATCGACACCCGTTTCAATGGCGGCGGACGCTTGCACGAGGATATAGAAATACTTTTCAGCGGACAGAAATACTTCACCCAGGTGGTGCGCGGCCGCGAGGCGTGCGACATGCCCAGCCGCCGCTGGAACAAACCCTCCATCATGGTGATGTGCGAGGCCAACTACTCCAATGCGCACGGCACGCCGTGGGTATACAGCCACCGCGGCATCGGCAAGCTGGTAGGTATGCCCGTGCCGGGAACCATGACCAGCGTCTCATGGGAACGCCTGCAAGACCCGTCATTGGTATTCGGCATCCCCGTCGTGGGCTACCGCCTACCAGACGGCAGCTATCTGGAGAACTCGCAGCTGGAGCCGGACATCAAGGTAGCCAATTCACCCGAGACCATCGTGAAGGGAGAAGACACACAACTGAAAGCTGCCGTAGAGGAACTGCTGAAGGAACTCGAAAAATAAGTACCGCCCTGCCCCACGCAGGAATACCGGCCATATAGGCCAATATATATTAAGGAGTTAAACCGTGGTTTAACTCCTTTTTTATATACCACAAGAAAACAATGCCTTTTTCTATCTCACTTTTTTGCACTATCTTTGTGGCATAAACTCCTAACTCTTTAACTGATTATGTTTGCTGACTTGTTAAACTCCTCCTATTTCGCGCTCTTTCTTATTGTGGCTTTAGGCTTCATGTTGGGAAGAATCAAGATTAAAGGGCTTTCACTCGACGTCTCCGCTGTCATCTTCATTGCCCTGCTGTTCGGACACTTCGGCGTCATCATCCCCAAAGAGTTAGGCAACTTCGGACTGGTGCTGTTTATCTTCACCATCGGTATCCAGGCCGGTCCCGGATTCTTCGACTCCTTCCGGAGCAAGGGCAAGACACTTATCGTCATCACCCTGCTCATCATCTGTTCTGCCGCCCTCACAGCCGTAGGATTGAAGTACGCTTTCGATATAGACACACCCAGCGTGGTCGGTCTCATAGCCGGCGCGCTGACCAGTACGCCGGGACTCGCCGTAGCCATCGACAGCACCCACTCTCCGCTAGCCTCCATCGCCTACGGTATCGCCTATCCCTTCGGTGTCATCGGCGTCATCCTCTTCGTCAAGCTGCTGCCCCGCATTATGCGCATCGACCTCGACAAGGAGGCGCGCCGACTGGAGAAGGAACGCCGCAGCCAGTTCCCGGAACTGACAACCTGCCTGTTCCGTGTAACCAACCCCGCCGTCTTCGACCGGAGCCTGATGCAAATCAATGCGCGCGCCATGACCGGAGCTGTCATCTCACGCCATAAGCACAATGAGCAGATAGCCATCCCCACCGCCCAGACCATACTTCACGAGGGAGACTACATACAAGCCGTGGGCAGCGAAGAGGCCTTGAACCAGCTCGCCGTCCTCGTGGGCCAGCGCGAAGAAGGCGAACTGCCACTCGTAGACATGCAGGAGATTGAATCTCTACTGCTCACCAAGAAGGACATGATAAACAAACAACTGGGCGACCTCAACCTGATGAAGAACTTCGGCTGTACCGTCACCCGCGTCCGCCGAAGCGGTATCGACCTCTCCCCCTCGCCAGATCTGGCACTGAAGTTCGGCGACAAGCTGATGGTGGTAGGCGAGAAAGACGGTATTAAAGGCGTGGCACGCCTACTGGGCAACGACAACAAGCAACTGTCCGACACCGACTTCTTTCCCATCGCCCTGGGTATCGTGCTGGGCGTGCTCTTCGGCAAGCTGAACATCTCCTTCTCGGACAGTCTGTCGTTCTCACCGGGACTGACGGGAGGCATCCTCATGGTGGCCCTCTTCCTCAGTGCCATCGGAAAGACCGGTCCCATTCTGTGGTCTATGTCCGGCCCAGCCAACCAACTGCTGCGCCAGCTGGGACTGCTGCTCTTCCTGGCCGAAGTGGGAACCTCGGCAGGACGGAACCTGGTAGCCACATTCCAGGAAAGCGGCTGGCTCTTGTTCGGCGTAGGTGCCGCCATCACGCTGGTACCCATGCTGGTGGCCGTCATCGTCGGACTGTTCGTATTCAAGATAAACATTCTCGACCTGCTGGGCACCATCACCGGTGGCATGACCAGCACGCCCGGCCTTGCCGCCGCCGACTCCATGACGGACAGCAACATACCGAGCGTAGCCTATGCCACGGTATATCCCATTGCAATGGTATTCCTCATTCTGATAATCCAGGTGATATCCTCTGCAGTCTACTGATATATGAAAACTTACAACCGAACAGAAGCTATCGCCCGCATGAACGCACTGGCCGGAGACAATGTGCCCTTCCTCTTCATCGTAGACTACGCACAAGAGCAGTCGCACGTAGAGCCCCTCGACCTGATAAATCCCGCCACTTGCCTTTTCCAATTCCCGAAGGCAGGCAACGTGGGGGTAGCTGCAACAGCCGCCCGATACGCCGGTCTTATTCAGTGGGACATCACTCCCCCTTCCCCCGCCGCATACAAACACTCGTTTGACCTCGTGAAGCAAAATCTACTGGCGGGCAACAGCTACTTGACAAACCTCACCTGCCGGGTGCCCGTCAGCACCAATCTGACAATGGACGAAATATTCCTCCACTCCGAAGCCTTGTACAAGCTGTGGCTGAAAGACCGATTCGTCTGCTTCTCCCCCGAAATCTTTGTCCGCATAGAGAAGGGCAAGATAAAGTCCTTCCCCATGAAAGGCACCATCGACGCTACCCTGCCTGATGCGGAACAGCTTTTGATGCAGGATGCCAAAGAGGCCGCCGAGCACGCCACCATCGTCGACCTGATACGCAACGACCTAAGTATGGTATCAGAGCACGTAGAGGTAACCTCCTACCGATACATAGACCGCCTGCAAACCAACAAAGGCCCCATCCTCCAGACCAGCTCCGAAATATGCGGGACCCTCCCCGAAGATTATACCGCACACATCGGCGACATCCTCTTCCGCCTGCTTCCCGCCGGTTCCATCACCGGTGCCCCCAAGCCCAAAACCGTGGAAATCATTGCCGAAGCCGAAGATTACGAACGGGGCTTCTACACCGGCATCATGGGGCATTATGCCGATGGACAGCTGGACAGCGCAGTCATGATACGCTTCATCGAGCAGGAAAACGGCCGGCTCCATTTCAAGGCAGGAGGCGGCATCACCGCCAAAAGCCGGTGGGAAAGCGAATACAACGAAGTAATACAGAAAATATATGTGCCTATTTATTGAAACCATACGCATCGACCACGGAAAAGCCTGCAACCTTTCCCGCCACAATCGGAGGCTGAACGATACCCGCGCCCACTTCTGGCCGGAAAGTACACCGCTACAACTGCGTGACCATCTGTCGTCTCTCAGCTGCGAGGCAGGTATCGTCAAGGCACGCGTAGTGTATGGTGAGAAAGGTATTGAAGATGTCAGCTACTCCCCCTACGCCGTGCGGCACGTGCATTCGCTGGCACTGATACAGGCAGACCACATCGACTACACCTACAAAAGCACCGGACGCGAACCGCTGAACTGCCTCTTTGCCCTGCGCGGCGCATGCGACGACATTCTGATTGTGAAACAAGGCCTGCTGACAGACACCTCCATCGCCAACATCGCCCTTTCCGACGGTACCCACTGGTACACGCCGGCACATCCCCTGCTGAAAGGGACCAAACGGGCAGCCTTGCTGGAAGAAGGAATCTTGCAGGAAAAAGATATCAGACCGGAAGACTTGCCTTCATTCTCTACTGTCAGGCTGTTCAATGCCATGATTGACTGGGGAGAACTGGAACTCCCCGTACGGAACATCACCCCGTAGAGCCTCTACTCGTGCATATCGTTGAGATGTATCTCCAAAGACTTCACCGATATATATATTTCGTACACCGATATGGCCAGCGAAATAATCAGCAATATCAGCGCCAAACCGAAGATATAGGCCGAAAGCAGATGGAGACGGATATAGACAAAGAACATGCTGACCACGCACAGCAGCAGGCTGCCGATGCCCGCCACCTGCATGGCACGCGTCAGGTAGAGCCGCTTCCTCAGGTTGGCAATCTGCGCCGCCTTCACCGAAGACGGGTTCTCCATGTACTGTTCCTTCAAGGTGCGCACCAGTTGGGCATAGGACAAGAAACGGTTGGTATAGGCCAGCATAATCAGCGATATGGCCGAAAACAGCAAGGCGGGGGTGGTTAAATCTATTTCCATAAGAATGATGCTTAATTATATCTATCCGTCCCGATAGCAGGACTTACCTCCGCAAAGATAAACGAAAGATTGAAACCACAGAAACAAGTTTCCTTTTTTCCATTTCCCAAAGATTTATCCTACTTTTGCAGTGACAATAAAAAAACTCCTTACCACCGTAACTTAACAAATACGACCATGCGATATACCGTTTCCGCTCCTGCCTCACTGCACGCAGCCATACAGCTCCCGGCATCCAAAAGTATCAGTAACCGGGCACTCATCCTCCACTCCCTTGCCCACGGCAATATCCTGCCCCGCAATCTGAGCGATTGTGACGACACCATAGTGATGACTCGCGCCCTCGACGGAAATCCCGGACATATAGATATCCTTGCCGCCGGCACCGCCATGCGTTTCCTCACCGCCTACCTCAGCGTAACTCCTGGCACCCGAATCATCACCGGTACGCAACGCATGCAGCAACGCCCCATCCGCATACTGGTAGACGCCCTGCGAGAGCTCGGCGCCCGCATAGAATACGTCGGAAACGAAGGGTTCCCTCCCTTGCGCATCACCGGAACAGAACTGACCGGCAGCGAAATATCCCTCGCCGGCAATGTCAGCTCACAATACATATCCGCCCTGCTGATGATTGGTACCGTCCTTCCCAAAGGCCTGCGCCTGCACTTGACGGGTGACATCATCTCCCGCCCCTACATCAACCTGACCCTGCAACTGATGCGCGACTTCGGCGCCCAAGCCGACTGGGTCTCCGAAGATTGCATCACCGTCAGCCCCGGCGGATACACGGATACCCCTTTCACCGTAGAAAGCGATTGGAGCGCCGCCTCTTACTGGTATCAGATGATGGCAATAGAAGGAATTAAAAATGAAAAAATAAAAGGGGGAGACAGAAGTAGCGCAAAAGAAAGTGAAGACAGCACGAAGGAAGAAGCGTACACGGCAGAAATCGAACTACTCGGTCTCTTCGCCCACAGCTATCAAGGCGACAGCCGCGGCGCGGAAGTCTTTACCCGCCTCGGCGTCCATACCGAATATACAGACCGGGGAGTAAAACTGACCCGGAAGGGTACTCCCGCCACCCGTCTCGACGAAGACATGGTGGACATCCCGGACCTGGCGCAGACCTTTGTCGTCACCTGCTGCTTGATGGACATCCCTTTCCGCTTCACCGGACTGCAAAGCCTCAAAATAAAGGAGACCGACCGTATCACCGCCCTCATTACGGAACTGCGTAAACTGGGTTACGTCGTGCGCTCCGAGCAAGACAGCATCTTGTTGTGGGATGGCGAACGCTGCCCGGCAGACGCTGACCCCGTCATCGCCACCTACGAAGACCACCGTATGGCCATGGCATTTGCCCCCGCCTGCCTTGTACTGCCCCAAATACGGATAAATGAACCACAGGTCGTTACCAAATCTTACCCTGCTTACTGGGAAGACTTGCAAAAGGCGGGATTTAAAGTCTGCCAAGATGCAATGCAATCTTAGAATAAAGCTTTTATTCTTAGAAATACAGCCTTTATTCTTAAGAATATAACCTTTATTCTTAGGAATAAAGGATACATTCTAAGATTAGGATGCATCCAAAGTAGTTTTATACTGCGTTCCAGGCAAGTAATGCCTGCGTCGGGTGGAAGTAATCTGCCTACCTGCAATCTGACTCATTATTTTGTCGTGTACAAAACAATGTGTATCTTTGTCCGTTCTATTAATGGAACATGTTTTTCAAGAAAAGGAAGCCCATGTGGATATTGATTATTAGCCTGATTGTCCTTGCCCTCGTGGCAGCCACAGCCGGAATTATACGCAACCGGAAACTGCAGAAGAAGATAGACCGCGGCGAACTGGACGCCATGCCCGAAGTGCAGGAAGTGGATTCCGAATGCTGCGGACAGCATGAAATCTGCGAACGTGACAGCTTACTGGCAGCCGTCAGCAAACAAATTGAATATTACGATGACGAGGAACTGGACAAATACATCGGCACCGCTCCCGATGCCTATACTCCCGAGCAGGAAGACGAGTTCCGCGACGTGTTCTACACCATGCAAGACACGGACGTAGCCGGATGGGTACGCAGCCTGCAACTGCGCGGCATAGCCCTGCCGGAGAATATCAAGGATGAAGTATTCCTCATTATCGGCGAACGTCGTCTCACCCCCCATTCCTAACACTCCACATCCAACTTTTAATTTGTAATTCTTAATTTTTAATTGAATAAATGGAGCTACTGCAATACACCTTTTTCCAACATGCCCTCATCGGCAGTCTGCTGGCAAGCATTGCTTGCGGGCTGATAGGCACATACATCGTCACCCGGAGACTGGTGTTCATCAGCGGCGGATTGACGCATGCCTCCTTCGGCGGTATCGGTCTGGGATTGTATACCGGCATTTCTCCCATTCTGTCGGCAGCCTTGTTTGCAGTTTTGTCCGCTTTCGGTGTAGAGTGGCTCAGCAAACGAAAGGATATGCGGGAAGACTCCGCTATTGCCGTATTCTGGACATTGGGCATGGCACTGGGCATCATGTTCACTTTCCTTTCGCCGGGATTCGCACCCGACTTGTCCGCCTATCTCTTCGGCAACATTCTCACGATTACCTGGAGCGACATCGCTCTATTGGGCGGGCTTGCCCTGCTGCTGATACTGTTTTTCGCGCTGTATCTCCATCCCATCATCTACGTGGCTTTCGACCGGGAGTTTGCTCGCTCGCAAGGTATTCCGGTGCAGGTATTCGAATATGTACTGATGATGTTCATTGCGCTGACCATCGTGGCATGCTTGCGCATGGTGGGCATCGTGCTGGTCATTTCACTGCTCACCGTTCCGCAGATGACCGCCAACTTGTTCTCGCACCGGTTCCACCGCATCATCTGGCTTTCCATCGGCATCGGTTACCTCAGTTGCCTGGGCGGGCTGATGATTTCTTTCTACTTGAATGTCCCCTCGGGTGCATCCATCATATTCTTTTCCATCATTATCTATGCCATTTGCAAGACGGGAAAAAGTTTTTGGCTATATTTGCAACGCTAAATCAAAAGACACAATGGAAATCAAAATTCAGTCATTAGACCAGATTCACGAAGCCGCCCGCCAGTTCATCGCTGAAATGGGTGACAATACCGTCTTCGCCCTCTATGGAAAAATGGGGGCGGGCAAGACGACTTTCATCAAAGCCGTTTGCGAGGAATTGGGCGTTTCCGACGTCATCACCTCCCCTACCTTCGCCATTGTCAACGAATACCGTTCCGACACTGCCGGCGAACTGATTTACCATTTTGACTTCTACCGCATCAAGAAACTGGAAGAAGTGTATGACATGGGGTACGAAGATTACTTCTACAGCGGCGCCCTCTGCTTCATAGAATGGCCGGAGCTGGTAGAGGAGCTCTTGCCGGGTAACACCATTAAGGTCACCATCGAAGAAGTGGAGAACGGAGAGCGGAAAGTCACGTTAGAGAGCTTTGAATAAGGCATGCTTTTCCCCCGCTTTAATTTTTAATTCTTAATTGTTATTTCTGATGAGCCAATACATCGTTCAAGGAATTTTTGCCGTCGCGGGCATCACCGCCTTGCTGGCAGCCATATTGGACTGGAACTGGTTCTTTACTGCCCGAAACACCCAGTTTATCGTACAAAATGTAGGGCGGCGACAAGCCCGCCTGTTCTACGGTGTATTGGGTGTCATCCTCATCGGCACGTCCATCTTCTTTTTTCTGAATACGCCACCGGTTACATAAAAACAAAAAATCGCGGATGAAGCCATGCTCATCCGCGATTTTCCTATACTTTTGATACAGACTATTCTTCGTCCAAAGATTCCGTATATTCCATCTCACCTTGTACGATGAAAAGGATTTCTTCCGGATCATAGTCACCCATCTCATCCTTATGGGCTTCCTTGACAATATAGTCCACGATTTTCCCCAAATCAATTTCGATGTACCCATCCGCATCCGGCTGTGCATCAAGGATGCCGCTCTCGGAATAGTACTCGTCAATCAAATCGAGAAAATAATAGAACTCGTCGTCAGAGAACTTCTCTTTCAACTCCTGCGGCAAATAATTCTTGATGTACTCGATGGTCTTTTCATCATCGACATCATTCTGCAAAAAATCGTCTTCCATTCCCATACTTACTATTGCTTAAAGGGTTAATGTTATTGACTATTTGACGATTTACTATTTACTATTTAGCTGCGCCATGATGCCGAAAGGGTAAATCGTAAATCGTCAAATAGTACCTTATAATATCGCTTCTATCTTGGCCACGTAAGCAGATTTCGGAGCAGAACCTACCTGCTTGTCCACCAGCTCTCCATTCTTGAAGAACAAGACTGTAGGGATGTTGCGTATACCATATTCGGCAGCCACATCACCGTTCTCATCCACGTCACATTTGCCAATAATCACCTTTCCTTCATATTCAGTAGCCAATTCATCGATGATTGGTCCCACCATCTTACAAGGGCCGCACCAAGGTGCCCAGAAATCCATAACGACCGGCTTTCCCTCTGCCAGGATTTCTTGAAAATTGCTGTCTGTAATTTCTAAAGCCATTTCTTTTAATATTAAATGTCAACTATAATTATTAATTTACTGTCAATTGCGTTTTATCAACCTTCGCTTTCGAAGCAAAGATAGTGCAAACCGAATGCAAAACAAAATGAACTTGTTCATTTTTTATGCCGAGGTGCAGCCTATCTTCGTTTTCCAACAAAGATAACTAATTAATCCTGAACTCAAGGTCCGGACGCTCTTTTAAATAAGTAATCAGTTCACGCCCCACGGAAAGCTTCACGGGACGGGAAATCAAATCGACCGTCATCTTGCTATCCTCATCTCTGACTTTGAAATAAAGCTCCGTACTGCCCGGACGTTCCTTGGTCAGTTCTGCCAGTTCAGTTATCAAAGCCTTGTTCAGCACACTCAGCGGAATGAGAATGGTTATCTTCTCAATCAGTTTCTCCTTGACGTCAGGCAACAGTTCCATGGAGGTTATCTTCAGCTCCAACTCATCCTGCCGCCATTGCTTGGGCTGGCAACGGGCTTTGATGAACAAGAAGGTACGTTCACCCAGATACCCCTGATAGGTCACCCAATCATTTCCGAAGAAAGGAAGCTCTGCCGAACCGGAATAGTCTTCAATCTTGGCTATGCCGTAAGGATTTCCATTTTTGCTGATACCGCGACGCACGGCGGTCACGATGCCACCCATTGTTATTTCGCGTCCCACAAGTGCCGTCTTATCTTCCAGCTCTGTCATGTGAGTGTTGCAAACATGCTCCAGAACTACGGAATACTCATCCAACGGGTGTGCGGACAGATAGATACCTACCAAATCGCGCTCCCGGTTCAAACGGTCGAGGTCGCTCCAACGTTCCGCTACCGGTATTTCCGGAGTGGCGATATCCACCACATTCTCACCGCCGAACAAGGAGTTTGCAGCCGCAGCCTGGTCGGCCTGGTAACGGTTACCATACCGCACCAAGGTTTCGAGGAAGACCTCGTTCTTGGAATTTACGGCAAAATACTGCTCTCGCTTCAGCTCCGGGAAGCTGTCGAACCCGCCCGCCAAAGCAAGACATTCCAGATTCTTCTTGTTGCAGGCTGTCAGATTGACACGCTGCACAAAATCAAATATACCCTTGAAAGGACCATTCTTCTCGCGTTCCTCCATGATGCTCTGCACAGCACCCTCGCCTACCCCTTTCACCGCGCCAAGACCAAAACGGATATTGCCTTCCTTGTTCACGGTGAACTTCAGGTTACTTTCATTCACATCCGGCCCCAATGTATTGATGCCCATTGCCTTGCATTCATCCATCAGTTTGGTTATATCGGTAATATTCGCCAAACTTCGGCTCATGACCGCCGCCATGTATTCGGCCGGATAGTTGGCCTTGAGGAAAGCCGTCTGATAGGCCACCCACGAATAGCAAGTGGCATGTGACTTGTTGAAGGCATAGGACGCAAACTTTTCCCAGTCGGCCCAGATTTTCTCAAGCACTTTCGGGTCGTGGCCGTTCTTTTGTCCACCCGAAATGAATTTCGGCTTCATGTGGTCCAGCTTGTCACGCAGTTTCTTACCCATCGCCTTACGCAAGGCATCGGACTCACCACGGGTGAAGTCCGCCAGCAAACGCGACAGAAGCATGACCTGCTCCTGGTAGACCGTAATGCCGTAGGTATCCTTCAGATACTTCTCCATGATGGGGATGTCATACTCGATGGGCTTGCGTCCCCACTTACGGTCGATGAAGTCGGGGATATAATCCATAGGACCCGGACGGTAGAGGGCATTCATGGCAATCAAATCCTCGAAAGTGCTCGGTTGCAACTCACGCAGATATTTCTGCATACCGGCCGATTCAAACTGGAACGTACCGATGGTGCGGCCGTCGCAATAGAGTTTATAGGTAGCAGGGTCGGAAATGGATATCTTGTCGATGTCGAGTTCCAAGCCGCGGTGCAGACGTACATTGGCAACGGCTTCCTTAATGATGGACAAGGTTTTCAGTCCGAGGAAGTCCATCTTGATAAGTCCCGTATCTTCGATGACGGAACCTTCGTATTGGGTAACGAGCATCTTCTCGCCCGTCTCCTTATCATCCGCCGTGCTGACGGGTACCCAATCCGTGATGTCGTCACGGCAAATAATAGTACCGCAGGCATGCACACCCGTACCGCGTACATTACCTTCCAGCATCTTGGCATATTTCATCGTATCGCGCACCAGGGGATCGGGCGAAGCCTCCGCAGCCTGCAATTCGGGCACGTAGGCAATGGCATTGGGCAGGTTGAGTTTCTTGTCGGGAATCTTATCCGGCACGAGCTTGCACAGACGGTCCGATTCGCTCAAAGGCAGTTTCTGCACGCGCGCCACGTCCTTGATGGCCATCTTGGTCGCCATCGTGCCATATGTAATGATGTGCGCCACCTTCTCTTGCCCGTACTTCTCCGTCACCCAGCGGAGCACTTCTCCACGCCCGTCATCATCGAAGTCCACATCGATATCAGGCAAAGAGATACGGTCGGGATTCAAGAAACGCTCGAACAGAAGGTCGTATTGAATCGGGTCTATTTTCGTGATGCCCAAGCAATAGGCCACCGCCGAGCCGGCAGCCGAACCACGTCCCGGTCCTACCGAAACGCCCAGCTGTGTGCGGGCGGCATTGATAAAGTCCTGCACAATCAAGAAGTATCCGGGGAAACCCATCGTCTTCATGATGTACAGCTCAAAGACCAGACGTTCCTTCACCTCGTCGGACAAGGGATCACCGTACAGCTTCTTGGCACCGTCGAATGCCAACTTTGCCAGATAGTCGGCTTCCAGCTTGATACGGTACAGTTTGTCGTAGCCCCCCAGACGCTTTATCTTGGCATTGGCGGCATCCTCATCCAGCACCACCTTGCCGTTTTCATCCTGGGTAAACTCATCAAATAAGTCCTTTTCGGTATATTTCTGCCGATAGCCCTCTTCCGTTCCAAAATCTTCCGGAATAGCAAACGTAGGCATAATAGGAGCATGGTCGATGGAATAATATTCCACCTTGTCCAAAATCTCCAAGGTATTGGACAAGGCTTCGGGAATATCCTCAAACAAGGCGTTCATCTCAGCCTTTGTCTTCATCCATTCCTGCTTGGTATAGAGCATTCGGGTAGGGTCATCCAGGTCTTTACCCGTGCTCAGACAAATCAGGCGGTCGTGCGCTTCCGCATTCTCTTCATCCACAAAGTGGACGTCATTAGAGCAGATAACCTTAATGTCATATTTCCGGGCAAGCTCCAGCAACTTGGCATTCGCCTTCTGCTGAAGCGGATAGGCTTCGTGGTTGGCACGGGGAACAGTGGCTTTATGGCGCTGAAGCTCCAGGTAGTAATCATCGCCAAACAGATTCTTATACCAGCGTACAGCTTCTTCCGCCTCTTCCAGCTGGTCATTGATAATCTTCTTAGGGACCTCGCCACCGATACAAGCCGAGCAGACAATCAGCCCCTCATGATACTTTTCCAGTTCACTGCGGTCTGTACGCGGACGCATATAGTATCCCCTTGTCCAGGCATGCGATACAAGTTTTATCAGATTGTGATACCCCTTCTCATTCTTCGCCAGCACAATCAGGTGATAGCCACTCTGGTCCGGCTTCCCCTCCTTCTTATCCATGGTTCGGCGAGCCACATACATTTCACAGCCTACAATCGGCTTGAACAACTTGCTTTCCGCTTCTGCCATCTTGGCACGGCAACCGGCAATCTCCGCTTCCTTGTCTTCACACTCTATCTCACCGCTTTCAATACCGGCAATCCTTTTCTTGAGGTCCTTTATCTCCCCCTTCGGCCCGCTGTTCTTCTTGTTGACATAGTTGGTGAACTCCTTGATACCGAACATATTTCCATGGTCAGTCACGGCAATGCCTTTCATACCATCCTTCATGGCCTTGTCAACCAACCTGCTGACACTTGCCTGGCCATCCAGAAGAGAGTATTGGGTATGGACATGTAAATGAACAAAATCTTGCATATATATCCTTTCTATTCAGAGCCTAAAATTACAACCTCTATCACAGCTAACAAAAATATTTCCCAAAAAGTTATCAACATACACATTTCTCTCTCCAAATCCTTGTTAGATTTTCAAAATAAGCCTATTTTTGCAGATAATTTCTATCTAAATTAGCAAATACGATATACATGGGTCGATTAAAAAGATTAAAAAAGATACGCATACACCGTGAAGGAACACATACATTGGCAGGCAGCCTGGCCTTGATTCTGGCTGTCAACACTGCCCTTTACTTCGGATTGGAATGCAAAGTTCCTTTTTACGTAGTAGCGGTCATCAGCCTCATAGTATATGGCATACTCGTGAACTTCTTCCGCTGCCCCATCCGTTTGTTCGGACAAGAAACGGAGAAAGTCGTGGTAGCTCCTGCCGACGGTAAAATCGTAGTGGTGGAAGAAGTGGAGGAAAACGAATACTTCCACGACCGCCGTATCATGGTATCTATATTCATGAGTCTGGTTAATGTACACGCCAACTGGTATCCGGTAGACGGTACGGTAAAGAAGGTGTGGCACCAAAACGGAAAGTTCATGAAAGCCTGGCTGCCCAAAGCCAGCACCGACAACGAGCGTTCCACCGTAGTAATAGAAACCCCGGAAGGCGTGGAGATTATGGCACGACAGATAGCCGGAGCCATGGCGCGCCGCATCGTAACCTATGCCGAACCGGGCGAGGAATGCTATATTGACGAACATATGGGTTTCATCAAATTCGGCTCCCGCGTGGATGTCTTTCTGCCGTTGGGCACCGAAGTATTCGTTAAACTAGGACAACTGACTACTGGCAATCAGACAGTGATAGCCAAACTTAAATAATAAAAGAACAACAATGGCAAACTGCATTACCCGCCATATTCCAAATACTCTGACCTGCCTGAACCTATTCTCCGGGTGTATTGCTTGTGTCATGGCATTCGAAGCCAGATATGAATGGGCACTCGCTTTCATTATTTTCAGTGCCGTATTCGATTTCTTCGACGGCATGATGGCACGTGCACTGGACGCACACTCCATTATCGGCAAGGATTTGGATTCTCTGGCAGATGATGTCAGTTTCGGAGTGGCCCCTTCCCTGATTGTATTTTCCTTGTTCAAGGAAATGGACTATTCGGGCGCAATGGAAAGCTTGGCCGGTGTTTTCCCCTATCTCGCATTTCTTTTGTCCGTATTCTCTGCACTGCGGCTTGCCAAGTTCAACAACGATACCCGCCAGACGAGCTCTTTCGTAGGACTTCCCGTCCCGGCAAACGCCTTGTTCTGGGCTTCATTGGTGACGGGCGCTCACGACTGGCTGGTGAGCGGCAGCTTCCATCCGGTTTATCTGTTGCTGCTGGTCTACCTTTTCTCATGGCTACTTGTATCGGAGATTCCAATGTTCTCACTCAAATTCAAGAATCTGTCATGGAAAGACAATAAAACAAGCTTCATTTTCCTGCTTGTCTGCATTCCGTTCCTCATCTTCTTGGGAATCTGCAGCTTTGCTGCAATTATCGTGTGGTATATACTACTTTCGCTTATTACAAGGAAAAGTAAATAAACAAATTTTTGGCACGGTTGTTGTATTGAAGTTCGCAGAAAACGAACACATAAAAAGACATTAGCCCATGTTTCATATTTTAGGATTTTTATTCATCATCATAATTGCCATTCTGCTCATTGGCCTCAGCATTATCGGTACTGTCATCCGGAACATATTCGGATTGGGCGGACGCCGTACTTCCTCCAACTCCGGTCCCTACCAAAAAGGAAATGGTAACTACCAGCCGGGAGGGTACTCCTACAATGATAATAGACAATCGTCTGAAGAGGTACAAGCTGAAGAAGGTGAAATACGCCCCCGCCACAAGAAACTGTTCTCCAAAGACGAGGGAGAGTATGTGGATTTTGAAGAAATCAAAGAGTAGGGATTAGGGATAAAGGATTAGAGATTATTTGCGCTTGGCGGCAAAGAACTCTTTCATCAGGGCGGCACATTCATCTGCCAGAATTCCTTTTACCACTTGTGTTTTGGGATGCAATGCCTGCGAGGCATAGCGCTGATACCCTCTTTTCTCATCTTCAGCACCAAAGACCAGACGTCCCATCTGCGCCCAGGCAATGGCACCGGCACACATCACGCAGGGTTCCACTGTGACATAGAGAGTACATTCATTCAGATATTTGCCGCCAAGGGATGCAGCGGCAGCGGTAATGGCTTGCATCTCGGCATGGGCGGTGACATCTGTCAAGGTCTCCGTCAGATTATGGGCACGAGCTATGATACGGTCCTTGCAAACCACAACCGCACCTACAGGAACTTCTCCCCGTTCACCTGCCTTCTGCGCTTCCTGAAGTGCCTGCTTCATATAATAGCTATCGTCCAACGCCATCCCCTTTTAATTGTTAATTTCTAATTTTTAATGCTCATCTCCTCATGTCGTGCTCACCGAACAAAGTAGGATAATCCTCTTCCATATTCTTATGGATAAACATGAGAATAGTCTCCCGCAGCCAACGCGACTTGTTCGTTATCTTGTATTTCTCCAGATAACGATCCACAATCCGCTGCTCTTCCTCGCTCATCAGGCATACCATGCGCTGCTCGCGCTTCGGTTCTTCGGGCGTTGCTTTCGCACACGTTTTATCTCTCTTTCTCATATTTCCTGCAAAATTACTTTTACTTCTGTAAAAACAAAACGAACCTACGTAATTTTTATATCAGAAACGCTTAAATGGCACTGAAATATTTTTTTGACCGATAAACTTAAAGAATTTCTTAAAAACATTTTAATTTAATAATTAAAAACGTATTTTTGGAGAGTTCTAAATTTAAAAGGTATGAAACATGTAAATTATCTCAGCTTCTTTCTACTCGCGTTGTTCAGTATAAGTTTTATCTCATGTAGTGACGATGACGATAATAAGCTTAATACCGGCATAACCAATCAAAGTTGGACAGAGGGAAAATCCCTGGAGATCAGCCAGGATAATGACTTGTCTGTAAGCTTCAATGCTGCAGCTAAATGGGTAGCTTCCGTCACCTCTGGAGCGGATTGGTGCAAACTGAATACGACCTCGGGCACAAAAGGACAAAGTACCTTGAAATTATCTGTAAGTACAAGTTCCACCACCGACCGGACAGCCAGAATCTCCATTAATATAGACGGCTATTCTCCTGCAAGTTTTGAAGTTACACAAAAAGGGACCAGTGCTCCCCAAACCACTGAAGATATGGAGATTAACGCTAAAGTTGATGAATATCTGAGAGAAATGTATCTCTGGAACGATGAATACAAAACATTGAATCTTGACCATAACAAAGGCTATGAAGACTTCTTCTATGATGCATTGGGAAGTATGACTACTAATACTTTGGATAAAAAGGCCACTGCGGATGGAAAATATACTCTCTTTTCATACATACAGAAAAAAAATCCCATCGGTTCAACCCGTTCCACTCAATGGGTAAAAAAAGAACAAACTTACAGTTTCGGCATTACCGGAGCAGACGTTCGAGCAATTGGAAGCGAAGATAATTACACTATCTACTTCTTTGTACAAGGTGTTTACCCCAATTCACCGGCAGCACGGGCAGGTATTAAACGAGGTTCCTCAATCATGCAAATAAACGGAGAGAAAGTTAACCATGAGTAATTATTGGCAACATTACCTAGATTTACTGATACCAGCTTCGGCTTTCAGCCTGAAAATTACAGAGGAAAAGACAGAGGGAGGAACCCAAGAAAAAGACATATCTTCCGAAGCCATGTACTGCAATCCTATTCTTTTCAGTAAAGTGACAACAGAAGAAGAAACCCCAGGGCACAGAATTGGCTATCTTGTTTATTCTGGATTTGAGGCCGGATTTGACCAAGAATTATTCGATGTATTCAAAGAATTCAAAAGTCAGAATATCACGGACCTAATTTTGGATTTACGTTACAATGGAGGTGGCCACGTTATATCAGCCAACCTAATAGCAACTTGTATAGCCGGCGCAAAATCTGAAGGCAAAGTGTTCACAAGCCTGAGATATAATAAAGAAAGAATGAAAAAACGCAATGATAAACGTGAGGAAGAATTGTTTGCATATTCCAACTATGAGAATCTGGCTACGTCTCTATCAGCAGGTGCCTTAAACCTTCAGCACGTCTATTGTATCGTAGGTAACGGAACAGCATCAGCCAGTGAACTTGTCATCAATTCTCTAAAGGGAATAGATGTAGAAGTAACACTTATAGGTAAAAGAACTACCGGTAAAAATGTAGGTATGGAACCAGTAGAATATACCATAAGAAATAACGTCTACGAAGTGGTTCCCATCACCTTCCAAAGCTATAATGCCAAAGGAGTTGGAGATTATGAAAATGGGTTCACACCTGACATCGAAATAGATGAAAACGACCCTTACGGCAGAGGAGACGGATATTACATATACAGAGACTATGGTTCGGATAAAGAGTTCCTATATGCCCGTGCCATCCAGGAAATCACCGGTCAGGCTCCGGCACCCACAACACGCAGTGCAGAACCCCTGATGAGAGGCAAAGCCTTGAAGGTCCCTGCCATCTACCGACGAGGACATGAAGGCATGATTAAGTTGCCGGAATAATGGCAATACACAATATTCTTGGAAAAGCCGGTGAAGACGCCGCTGCCAAATATTTGGAACAGAACGGTTACACCATACGTGACCGTAACTGGCGGAAGAATCACCTTGAGCTGGATATTGTAGCCGACAAAGATAAGGAACTGATTATTGTGGAAGTGAAAACCCGTAGCAATACGGACTACATCGAGCCGCAGAATGCCGTGAACTGGCAGAAAATACGACGTATTGTCGTAGCGGCCGATGCCTATATCAAGCACTTCTGTTTGGATGCACCCGTCCGCTTCGACATCATAACTGCTGTAGGCGAACCGGGAGCATTCAGGATAGAGCACATGAAGGATGCCTTCTATCCACCCATATTTTGATAATTGACAATTGATAAGTGAGAGTTATTTCAATCGTAAATCGTAGATTATAAATTGTAAACCGTAAATACCATCATGGACATAGAAACCGCCCGCGAATATTGCCTCAGCAAAAAGGCCGTCACGGAATGCCTTCCGTTCGACGAATACTCGCTCGTGATGAAAGTCATGGATAAAATGTTTGCACTTATCGACCTGGAAAGCGCCAACAAGATTTGTCTGAAATGCGACCCCGAATATGCACTCGAACTGCGGGAGCACTATGCTGCCATCGAAGGTGCCTATCACTTCAACAAAAAGTACTGGAACCAGGTGTTCCTTGACGGTGACGTCGACGACAAACTGTTGAAGCAACTGATAGACCACTCTATGGAAGAAGTATTGAAGAAGTTCACCAAAAAAAATGCGTACCGAATATGAAGCCCTGCCCTGACACATTCCCGTTCCCGCTGGTAGCATTGGACGAAACGGCATCGACCAACCAATACCTCAGCCAGCTTTGCAACCAGTTGCAAGAATCCGTTGCCGAACTAACAACCGTGACTGCCGAGTTCCAAACCGCCGGTAAAGGCCAGCGCGGCAACACCTGGGAAGCTGAAGAAGGCAAGAACCTGCTTTTCAGCTTTGTACTCTACCCTTCTTTTCTGGAAGCCCGCCGACAGTTCATCCTTTCACAAATCGTTTCCCTCGCCATTAAGGAAGAACTGAGCAGATGGTCTGATGAAATCACCATCAAATGGCCGAACGACATTTATTGGAAAGACAAGAAAATCTGCGGTATACTGATAGAGAACGACCTTTCCGGACATCATATCAGGCGCAGCATTGCCGGAATCGGCATCAACATCAACCAGGAAGTCTTCAACAGTGATGCTCCCAACCCCGTCTCACTGAAACAAATCACCGGAAAGGAGCACGACCGTTATGAAATCCTTGCCCATATCCTGAGACGTGTACAAATCTACTACAACAGCCTCCAAATGGAGGACTTCGCCGTCTACTCCGACGAGATATCCACACGGTATGCCCGCTCCCTTTTCCGTCGCCGGGGATTGCACCCTTATGAAGATGCCAACGGCAAGTTCCTTGCCCGGTTGCTGCGTGTAGAGCAAGACGGACGGTTCGTGCTGGAGGATGAAGGAGGAAGTGAACGGGAATATCTGTTCAAGGAAGTGCAATACATTCTGTAAAGGAGATTCATCCCTATCACAAAGTTTATTTTGAAATTCATCTGTCACGCTATCACGTCACAAGGGAGGAACCATCTATGCCAAACAAGTTGCCTATCGCAAACTTTTGGAACTCACCATCGAACAAGCGACACAGACGGAAACCATCCACCGGATGCACTTCCCTCTACAACTATCAACTGCGTGAAAAAGAGAACAACCGGCTGAAAGCGACAACTTAGAGTTGCTCAACCACATCTTGCAACAAAAAGCGATAGAAAACGAGCAAGAGCAGGAGGGCCAAGAGTATCTGCTTGGTTCCAATATATAGCAGAAACTATAAGAACGGGCAAACTTCGCTCGTGGCGAGGCATACATCACCCCTGAAGAATGGGAAATACTGAAAGAACTGATGTCTCCTGTCTGCCCCAACTTCTTTGAAAAGCTGCATTCACTGCACAATCCCAACGAAAACGAACTGCACGTATGTATGCTTATCAAGCTCCAATTCCGCCAAACAGACATCGCACGGTTGATGCACCCAAGCCGGAAAGCATTTCTTCCATCCGAAGACGACTTTATCAGAAAGTGACCGGAGAAAAAGGGACACCGGAAATGTGAGAATGAAAATTATGAAATTTCTTTAGCTCTACTTTCTTTTGTTTTGATTACAAAAGTAACAAAATATGCTGGCAAAAAGTGAATTTGTTCTTTTTGCCAGCATCACTTAATTGGTATCTAAAATTCTTAAACGATAGAACCTTCTATGTATAACAACCATTAACTAAAGAGTGAAAAGGCTCCAATAGACCCAACGACGAACACAGCGACAATCACCCATATAAATGAGATAATGAAACCTGCAATGGCGCAGCCGCGCGGACTTTTGAATAAGCCGATGAAACTAAAAAGCGCACCGAGGAACCAGATAATCCACCCAAGAATAGGTATCCACCCAAGAAAGATTCCAAGAATGGCGAATACCAGCCCAGTAGTGCCGATACCATTGGATTGCTTACCTGGAACATTTACGTAAACCGACTGTTGCGTAGCATTTGTGTTCTGCTGGAACGGCTGCTGGGCTGTTTGAGGTTGAACCTGAGGTTGTCCTGCTTGCAGGACTGCATTACAATGAGGGCAGGTGGTAGCTTTGTCCGAAACCTGCTTTCCACAATGGGAACAAAAAATGAGTGCCATAATACAAAATATATTAGCGTTAATAAATAAAAAACTATTCTAGGTGAGTATGTTGTTTGGAAACATACAGCACAAGTCCCTTATAATCAACCTTATAAAAGTCTCCTACTTCTCCTAAATAAGGAAACCGTTCACCTTTCTCCGGGTGACGGTTGGTTCCGTCAGCCCACTTGTATGTTTCTGCATCCGACGATGGTGCATACCGTAAACGTAGGTTGACACCATCAATCACTACTTGCCGCGAAGTACCTACGACAGATTCCAATGTGTTGGTCTTATCCTTAAAATAATCGGTCGTATAATAAAATATACCGAAACTTACTAACAGCACCAATACAATACCACCAATAAACCAATATAAAGCCCTACTCCTTGGGGGAAGGGAAAGTTCCTGCTCTTCAACCTCTATAGGAGATGCTGTCTGTGTAATGGATACCGGAGGGATAGATGAAGCGGCAATCGGCGTAGCTGGTACAACGGGACATCCGCATTACGGACAAACGTATACGGAATCAGCCAGCTCAGCACCACATTCATGGCAATGGCGATTTTTCGTGGCAGATATGGGGCACCCGCATGTGGGGCACGATGTTACACCGTTAGGGATTTCAGTTCCACATTCACTACAAACAATAAACTGTTCCTCTTCTGCACAACGTTCACTGATGTTACCACACTTCGGACAGAAACATTCCTTTTGATAAGCATCATGTTCAAATATGTGTTGGCATGAAGTACACTTGAATTTCATTTTCGTACTCATAAATAGTTATTTTTAGTTGTTGAAATACTCAAGGGATTGTGTCTCGATACGTTCCGGTTCTGTTTTGGTAGAGAATGACTCACCATTCTCCTTATACTCTTTCACCTGATTGGTGCGGGTAACTTTTCGCTTCAACCAATTCCCATGCTCGTCCACTTCCAGATACTCATATCTATCTGTGGTAAGGTAATCTCCGGTTTCATCGTAATCGTGTACACTTTTACTATCAGGAAGAAGGTTCACACCGGTGTAAGTGAATGTTTCTGTGAGGTAAATCATTCTTACCTGACTTTTACGTTCTATGATTCTGTCCTGCTCGTCAAAAAGATATTCTACAGAACCTTCCATATCGGATTCATTCTTACTCATATCGCTCCGCTTATGGTCGCTGTATGTGATGGTGTAAGAGCCCCAATCGCTTCGGCTGTATTCTGTACGGTTGTCATTGTACTTATAAATCAGGGAATATTCTTCCCCTTTACTGATTTCCAGTATATTCCCAACCTTGTCAAACCGAGTGGTTTCCCCTTCACTATTGGTCAGACTTTCTACGCTCCCATATAGGCCGAGACCTTTACGTGCCGACAAAGGATGAGGAGTTTCAGTTTCTTTATTAACGGGAGCCGCATTCAAAATGCCATCAACATCTGAAGTCTTAAATAGTGCCCCTTCAAAGATGAATCCTCCCTCAACGGGCGAATAATATGCGGTATAAGGCTTTACTTCCTCCATCTCCTCCGGAGTAACGTCTTCCAGCAGTCCCCTAAAGGATTCCAAGTGACGTGTGAAGACCAGCCGATTTCCTTCTATCTTTCCATAATAGACCGTTGCCCCTTGGTAGACCGAATTCCAAAGATTTCCATCCTCTGGCACAGAATTATAACCCCTCGCCATAAATACGTTGTTTCCATCCAGTCTGAAAGATAGGGCACCGTATTGTACTCTCTGCTCTGCCAAAGGACAATACGCTTCAAAAGCCTTCTTCGGAATAGAATCATGGGATAGCACTTTGGAAAATTCGCTGTTGACATAGCCCTCTTCACCTGTACGTAACCGAACTTTATACCATCCGTTGACCGAATCTACCAGTTCGCACATTTCTCCACGTTCAACAACCCCTACCTGTTTGCCTTCCACCGATTCCTTTTTGACGCTAATGTCCGACTTTATTGCAATTACATACGTGTGGTTTGGATTCTTTGAGGCAGAAAGAGACTTTTGCTTGGGAGAGTCTTTGCAGGCCATGAATAACAAAAACGTACCGCATAAAATGAATAGGTGACGTGCATTCATAATATTTAAATAATTAATCTCCCTCAGTCTCTCCCGGGAACCATTCAACATAAAAGCGTGAGACTGCAATGCCACGTTCTGGTTGGAGGTCCTAGGAAAACCTTGTACACGGATATGGTTATAGCAGCCCACGCTATATGCGTGAGAACCACTATGCTATCCTTGTGTACAATTGCGAATTTCCTAGGTTCCCAACCACAAGATAAGCATAACGCTTCTTCAAATTCTAAAATGTCTTGGAGAGAACTCCTCTCTCCAAATGCAAAAATATGAAAAATGTAGGAAGCGCAATAACATTTCCTGCATTTTTTATGTTGGCGCATAAATATCTCAAAGACGGATATGCAACGGTGCTCAATATAAAACTCAAAAAAAGGAGCTAGACTTACCAGCTGCTAAATCTGAACAATGACGTCCATCCGGGAATGTTGACAAATTCTCATAGTGGAAGTTTTGAAACCGGGAACGATAAATTCTCTTTCTACACCATCTTTTCCTGGGTGGGAAACAACCGTGAAAAAGGAACTGAATACGGAGAACAGCACTACTCCGGAACAGAAAAATACTACAATACAGAAACCTGAAACTATTTGCGCAATGCCGCCTTTTACATGGGAGGAGACTTTGTGCCTAACCTTAAGAACAACAACAAAACCTACCAGTTCATCACCGCCATGCAGGGGATAAAGCTGCAAGACTGCGAGCAACGCCGCCGCTGGGAGTGGGAAGACGTGCAGGCCGAACTTTTCGAAGCCAACATGAAGAACCTGAAACTGCAACAGACACAAGAAGCAGGCAGCATCTTCATCAACGAAATAAAGAACAGGAAGCGGAAAGACGACCATCATCAAATTGCTGTTGGGCTACTACAAGGCATTGGGCGGAGAAATCTCCATCGGCGACACAGATCTCAACCAGTTCAACCTAAAATAGACAAGGAACGGCTGGCAGAGGCTGCCCGGATTGCCAATATAAACGACTACATCATGCGCCTCCCCCTGAAATACAACACTCTGATAGGGCAAGACGGTGTGGGTCTGAGTCAAGGGCAGAAACAACGGATACTGATTGCCCGAGCCGTCTACAAGAATCCGCAGTACATCTTTCTGGACGAAGCCACCAATGCGCTGGATGCCAACAACGAGCGGATAATTGTAGAGAACCTGACGGAGTTCTACAAAGGGAAAACGGTGATCGTGGTGGCCCATCGCCTAAGCACTGTAAAGAACGCCGACCGGATAGTAGTGATAGACAAAGGGAAAATCATAGAAGCCGGAAAGCATCAGGAACTGATAGCCAGCCGGGGAGCTTATTATAATCTTGTGAAGAATCAATTGGAATTGGGCAGTTAGCATATGGAAAGCAAGGATATAGAACTCAGAAGCAAACAGGTACGGAAAATCATCGGGCAGATTCCTCCGCTGCTGGTACGTAGCGGAATCGGCATCATCGGAATAATTATAGCTTTGCTGCTGGCTGTAGCCGCATTTGTCCCCTATCCCGAAACAACGGAATGCAACATCACCCTGACGGACATTCAGCAAGGAGAAGTGTCAGCTACCGGAGAACTGCCGTATGCCTGCATCACACAAGTAAGTACCGGCATGAAAGCAGAAATTGAACTGGAAGGATATACAAGCAAGGAATACGGCTATCTGCAAGGAACTGTCACAACCGTTTCTACACGGATAGCCGCAACGGGCACAACTATTTCTGTTTTATACTGTCACTGAAAGAAGTCCCTTTCATGCAGAAAGGCATGAAAGGAAAGGCATCCATCATCTTGTCGGAGAAGACGCTGCTCGGAAGAATATGGGAGTGAACAGCTATGCCTCGCCAAACAAGTCTTCCCGCACAACACCTCGCTTCGCACCCGCGATGAATAAGCGTTAGAAATCTATTACTTGCGCAATCCGTATCTCAAAAAGGAGATTGAGCTACTATTAACGCATCTCCGCCTCCATCTTCTTTATTCTTTCCAGCGTATTGCCTGCCTCCATGGAAGGAAATACCTGGAGCACCCGTTGCAGATAGGTCTTTGCCTTGCTATAGCTATTGGTAAGCACGTCCGACAAACCGTTACGATAACGGGCATATTGCATCCGCGTAGGGGAAGTTATCTTCTTAAAGTCATCATCGAGCTTCTTCCTTTCCTTTTCTGCCTGAAGATAGAAATAATTCCCCAAGAAGATATTTGCCTGCAGGTTATCACCGTCGAGCATCAGCACCTTCTCGTAGGTTTTCAGAGCATCCTTCTCTTTTCCCCGCATCATTTCCATCTCGGCACAAGAAACAAGGGCAGGCACATCTTCGGGATGGCGTTGCAAGAACTCCTTATAGAAGAGATAGGCCTTGTCGTAATTCCGCATTTCCTTGTAATGGGCAGCCAGCTCATTGGCCAAACGGGAAGCTACCACAGTGTTCTTGTCAACATTGGCCCAATAGAACATTTCCGCCTGGTCCACACCGGCATCTGCCGACTGACGAAACAGACTTACGGCATAATCGTCCTTGCCTTCGGACAACGCTTCGGAAACTTTCTGTAACAATTCACCCGCCGACTGAGCGAAAACTGACAGAGGCAACATCAGAAACAAAGAGAAAAATAAAGTTAAGGATTTCATTTTTAAAGTATATAATAGTTTAACAGCCTGAATCATCTCCATAGAAATTCACCTACAAATTTACACACTTTCACTGCAAACATCAACAAAATATAGTTAATCTTTCCCACTATTTTCCCCTTTTCTGCGTAACTTTGCCAATCTTATGAAATAAGCGTTACCAATGAAGCTCAGAGACAAGCAAATCTTGCAAATAGCACTGCCTTCCATCGTATCAAACATCACCGTTCCTTTGCTCGGACTGATTGATGTAGCCATTGTCGGACACTTAGGCTCACCGGCCTATATCGGAGCCATTGCCGTAGGCGGGATGCTGTTCAACATCATCTACTGGATTTTCGGTTTCCTGCGCATGGGGACCAGCGGAATGACTTCACAAGCATACGGAAAACGGGATTTGCCGGAAGTTGTACGCCTATTAGTGCGCTCCGTCGGCATAGGGCTGGCTGTCGCGTCCTGCCTCATAGCATTGCAAGTCCCCATCAGACAAGGCGCATTCCTGCTGATTCATCCTACAGACGAGGTCAAAGAGATGGCAACGCTTTATTTCCACATCTGCATCTGGGGTGCACCCGCCATGCTGGGACTATACGGGCTCACGGGATGGTTCATCGGCATGCAGAATTCACGCATTCCCATGTATATAGCCATCACACAGAATATAGTCAATATCATTGCCAGCCTCTGCCTGGTCTATCTATGCGGAATGAAAGTCGAAGGAGTTGCCCTGGGGACGCTGATAGCCCAGTACGCCGGTTTCCTGATGGGGCTGATGCTCTGGATACGCAATTATGGAAAGTTGCAGAGATACTGGGAAATTAAAAATTATAAATTGGAAATTAAAGGGGAAGAAAGAAAAGGTATCTGGGAGAAGGAGACAATGCTAAAATTCTTCCAAGTGAACAGGGACATTTTTCTGCGCACCCTTTGCCTGGTGGCGGTTACTCTGTTCTTTACTTCAGCAGGAGCTTCGCAGGGCGAAATCATTTTGGCTGTCAACACGCTGCTGATGCAGCTCTTCACTTTGTTCTCGTATGTAATGGATGGTTTTGCCTACGCAGGCGAGGCCCTGAGCGGCAGATACATAGGCGCACACAACCGGGAAGCCTTTACAGACACCGTCCGACATCTCTTTGGATGGGGAGCGGTAATGGCAGTTCTCTTTACGTTGACCTATGCACTGGGAGGTAATGCCTTCCTCGGGCTATTGACGGATGACAAAGAAGTGATAGCGGTTGCCGACACCTATTTCTACTGGGCGCTTGCCGTTCCTGCTGTTGGTATAGCCGCCTTCATTTGGGACGGCATTTTTATAGGTGCCACAGCCACACGCGGCATGCTGCTGTCCATGACTGCAGCAGCCGTCAGCTTCTTTGTCTTGTATTATGGCCTACATCCCGTCCTGGCAAACCATGCTTTATGGCTTGCCTTCCTCACCTACCTCCTGATGCGGGGAGCGGTGCAGACGGGATTGAGTCGGGGAGTCATCAAAAAAGCATTCCCCAGTGAGAAGTAGTCTATTTATTGCGATTTTAAGCGATGAACATTTCAAGGGGAAAAAGCATTATCTTTGTATCGCTATGATTTATACATAACTCAAGTTTCGCAAGTTCAAGAACTTACGGAATTTAAATACATAATTGTTATGACAGACAAGAATATTGTTCAAGAGACATTTCCCGTATTGGGAATGAGCTGTGCATCATGTGCCGCACGGATAGAAAAGACGCTGAACCGGCAGTCCGGTGTCAAGATAGCAGCCGTAAACTACGCTTCGGCAACGGCAACCGTAGAATATGATCCCAAGAACTGTTCTTCCGAGGCATTGCAGCAAGCCGTGCAGGCCGCTGGATATGACTTGCTGATAAATCGGGACGGCAATACGCTCGAAGAAGCGGAAGAGGCCCACAACAAAAAATTCACTACACTGAAACTCCGCACTGTCTGGGCCGTTATTCTATCCTTACCTGTTGTCATAATAGGTATGTTTTTCATGGATATGCCCTATGCCAATCCTATCATGTGGACACTATCCACTCCTATTGTATTTTGGCTGGGACGGGGATTCTTCAGCAGTGCCTGGAAACAGTTGAGACATGGCAGCGCCAATATGGATACATTGGTAGCCATCAGCACCGGAACAGCCTATCTGTTCAGTCTGTTCAACATGTTATTTCCGGACTTCTGGCTGTCCAGGGGCATCCACCCGCATGTGTATTTTGAAGCGGCAAGTGTCATCATAGCTTTTATCCTGCTGGGGCGCCTGCTGGAAGAAAAGGCGAAAGGAAACACTTCAACAGCCATCAAGAAGCTGATGGGACTCCAACCCAAGACCGTGACCGTCGTTGGGAATGAGGAACGCATTGTCCCTATTGAGCAGATTCGCCCCGGCGACATCATACTGGTGAAGCCCGGCGAACGGATTGCAGTGGACGGCATCGTGACGGAAGGTTCTTCGTACGTAGACGAAAGTATGCTGAGCGGCGAACCGGTAGCAGTGTCCAAGCAAAAAGATGCCAAAGTCTTCGCAGGTACCATCAACCAGAAGGGGAGTTTCCGCTTCCGTGCAGAGAAAGTCGGCACAGATACACTGCTGGCAAAGATTATACACATGGTGCAAGACGCACAAGGGAGCAAAGCACCGGTACAGCAACTGGTCGACAAGATAGCAGGGATATTCGTACCTACCATTATCGGCATTGCAGTGCTCGCTTTCATCGTATGGATGATGCTGGACGGAACCGGTGGATTCACCCACGGATTATTGGCATTTGTCACAGTGGTTATCATCGCCTGCCCGTGTGCGCTAGGGTTGGCCACTCCTACCGCCATCATGGTAGGCATCGGCAAGGGAGCCGAGAGGGGGATACTGATAAAAGATGCCGAGAGCCTGGAGATTGCCAAAAAGGTAAATACCGTAGTACTCGACAAAACCGGAACCGTAACCGAAGGAAAACCGGTAGTCAGTAAGCTGGTATGGAATACGCCGACAACTACTCCCAATCCAAGCATTTCCTCAAAAGATGTCTTGCCGGACATTTTCTACAGTCTGGAAAAGTTATCGGAACATCCATTGGCAGACGCCGTAGTGAATCACCTCAAGGAATCGGCTTCCATAGACGACATCCAAGATTTCGAAACCATCACCGGAAAAGGTGTAAAAGGACGGACACAAGGCCGGATTTATTTTGTCGGAAACCTGAAACTACTGGAAGAGAACCGGATTGCCATCAGCCGGTCTCTTCGGGAAGAAGCTACCCGACTGACAGCGAAAGCACAAACCGTCATCTGGTTTGCCGACGAAGAAAACGCACTGGCAATAGCCGGAATCACGGACCGGATAAAGGAAACTTCCATTCGTGCCGTCGACGAGCTGCGTGCCACCGGTATCGAAGTCCACATGCTGACCGGAGACAATGAAACCACCGCCCGCGAAATTGCCCGCAAAGCAGGTATTGCGCATTATCAAGCGAGCGTACTGCCGCAGGACAAGGCAGCCTTTATCAGCCGGTTACAAGCAGAAGGACGGAAAGTGGCGATGGTGGGCGATGGCATCAACGACAGCGCCGCCCTTGCCCAAGCCGACTTGAGCATCGCTATGGGCGGAGGTAGTGACATCGCCATGGACGTAGCCAAAATGACCATCATCTCCTCCGATTTGACAAAAATTCCGGAAGCCCTCCGGCTGTCCCGTCTGACAGTCCGGACCATCCGGCAGAATCTGTTCTGGGCGTTTATATACAATATAGTAGGTGTGCCCATTGCAGCCGGAATACTCTATCCCATCAACGGCTTCCTGTTGAATCCGATGATAGCCGGCGCAGCCATGGCATTCAGCAGTGTCAGTGTGGTGAGCAACAGCTTGCTGCTAAAACGGAAAAAGATACATGAAGGAGAAGAAAACAAAAAAGTTGAACCATCAACAGAAACAATCATGAAAAAAGAATTCAAGGTAGAAGGTATGATGTGCAACCATTGCCGCATGCACGTAGAGAAAGCATTAAATAGTATGGAGGGCGTACATGCCACCGTAACTCTGAACCCTCCGGTGGCCATCGTAGAGTTTTCAGACGGAGAAAAGACACTCGAAGAATTGCAGAAGGCAGTGACAGAAGAAGCCGGTGACTACACACTGAAGGTATAAGGGTAAAATTCATACGGTTTTCATACAGAAAAGAAAGAGGAAATCAAAGTAAATATCTACCTTTGCACGCTAATCTACATATAAAGATATGAATGCAAAAGCTAAAGGATATATTTTGGGTTCTATCGCCGCAGCCTCCTACGGTATGAATCCATTGTTTGCCCTCCCGTTGTACAAAGCCGGCATGGATCCGGACTCCGTACTCTTTTTCAGATACCTTTTTGCCATCCCATTGCTGGGCATTATGATAAAAGCGAGAGGGCGGACATTCAAGATACAACGGAAAGAAACATTTCCGCTCATCATCATGGGATTACTCGTAGCCCTCTCCTCACTGACGCTTTTTCTGAGTTATAATTATATGGCCGCCGGCATAGCGTCGACACTGCTGTTCGTCTACCCCATCATGGTGGCTCTTATTATGGCTATGGTCTTCAAAGAGAAGCTGGCACTGCAAACCATCGTCTGCATGCTGCTTGCACTGGGAGGCATCGGGCTGCTCTATAAAAGTGAGGACGGCAGTACGCTGAGCCTGATAGGGACATTGCTGGTTTTCGCTTCCTCCCTTTCCTACGCCATATACATCGTGGGCATCAACCAGACGTCATTGAAAAATGTAGCTACACTCAAAGTCACCTTCTATGTCCTTCTCTTCGGCTTATCGCTCTTCGTAGCACGCCTGCTCTATTCCGGAGTACTGAACACACCGGACGAGTGGTATCTGTGGGGCAATTTGCTTGCACTGGCTGTCTTTCCCACCGCCATATCCTTCCTCTGCACTACTGGAGCCATCCAATACATCGGCTCCACCCCGACCGCTATTCTCGGTGCATTGGAACCCGTGACAGCCATCTTCTTCGGAATAGCTGTCTTTGGAGAAAGCTTGACTGTCAGAGAAAGCATCGGACTGGTGATGATTATTGTAGCCGTAACGCTCGTCATCGCAGGGGGAAACATTACAGGCCAACTGGTTCGTTTCAGGAAACTGTTTCCAAGACTCCCGATAAAGAGCAAGAAAAACAACTAATTCTATAAACCATCATCAACCATGAAAAAAAATCTCTACCTGCT
Source organism: Bacteroides sp. A1C1 (assembly GCF_004328515.1). Lineage (NCBI taxonomy): Bacteria > Pseudomonadati > Bacteroidota > Bacteroidia > Bacteroidales > Bacteroidaceae > Bacteroides > Bacteroides sp. A1C1. The sequence continues at coordinate 2,846,189 of NZ_CP036491.1, read as the reverse complement.
TTTAGTTCTGTTATTCCCTATCGGCCTACAAGCTCAGTCCGAGGTGATCGTACTCCGTCCGGATGAAGACAAAGCCGAAGTGAACGAAGCTGAATATACCAAAATTTTCCTGGCTGGAACCATTGACATGGGCAAGAGCATAGACTGGCAAAAGGCAACCTGCGACTGGTTCCGAGCACGTCCCGAAGGCAAATATCTCCTATACAACCCCCGAAGGGACAAGGGGTTGAGCGGTGAAATGTCCGACTTTGAACATCAAGTGAACTGGGAACTGGAACATCTGGAAAAAGCCGACCTGATAATCATGAATATCCTGGCAAGCAGTAAGTCTCCCATCACTCTGCTGGAGATGGGGCTGCACATGCGTTCCGGCAAACTGCACGTCATCTGCGAGCCCGGCTTCTACCGCTACGACAATGTGCGAATTACTTGTAACCATTATGGTATTCCGTTATATCACAGCATGGACGAGTTCCTAAAGACAATACGTTAGGCAACTATCCTACCTCATTCTGCAGCACTTTTCAGTTTTATTCTTTATCTTTGCTGCAAAGAAATATAACAAACTATATATTATGACAACCTATAAAAGAATCTTATTGAAGCTCAGCGGCGAGAGCCTGATGGGTGAAAAGCAATACGGCATTGACGAAAAACGCCTTGCCGAGTACGCAGCTCAAATCAAAGAAATCCACGAATTGGGAGTACAAATAGGCATCGTGATAGGCGGTGGAAACATTTTTCGCGGATTGAACGGTGCCCACAAAGGATTCGACCGCGTGAAAGGCGACCAGATGGGAATGCTAGCAACCGTCATCAACAGCCTTGCCCTCAGTTCAGCTCTGGCAGCTACCGGCGTGAAGGTCCGCGTGCTGACTGCCGTACGTATGGAACCCATCGGTGAATTCTACAATAAATGGCGTGCCATCGAATGTATGGAAGCAGGCGAAGTAGTCATCATGTCCGCCGGTACAGGCAATCCGTTCTTCACTACCGATACCGGTTCCAGTCTGCGCGGCATCGAGATTGAGGCAGATGTCATGTTGAAAGGTACCCGTGTGGATGGCATCTATACCGCCGATCCGGAGAAGGACCCGACAGCCACGAAATTCCACGACATCACTTACGACGAAGTACTGAAGCGCGGTCTGAAAGTGATGGACCTCACCGCCACCTGCATGTGCAAGGAGAACAACCTACCCATCATCGTTTTTGACATGGATACAGTGGGGAATCTGAAAAGAGTGATGCAAGGAGAAGAAATCGGTACACTGGTACATAATTGAATTAAAAACGGAAAACGAAGAATTGAGAATAAAAAAATGAATGTTATTTAATTCTTAATTCTCAATTCCCGATTTAATAATTATATTTGCAAAGTTTCAAATTAAAGCTATTCCAAAAACGAAAATAATATGAGAGACGTAAAAGACATCTTAGACGAAGCGCAAGAAAGTATGGACATGGCCATCATGTATCTGGACGAGGCATTGGCTCATATCCGCGCCGGAAAAGCTGATATCCGTTTGCTGGATGGTATCCGTGTGGATTCTTACGGAAGTATGGTTCCTATCAACAATGTGGCAGCCGTAACCACTCCGGACGCACGCAGCATTGCCATCAAGCCATGGGATAAGAGCATGTTCCGCGTCATTGAAAAGGCCATCATTGACTCCAGTCTCGGCATCATGCCCGAAAACAACGGTGAAATTATCCGTATCGGCATCCCACCGCTGACGGAAGAACGCCGGAAGCAGCTTGCCAAACAATGCAAGGGAGAAGGAGAAACAGCCAAAGTAAGTGTACGTAATGCACGCCGTGATGCCATCGACGCCTTGAAGAAATCCGTAAAGGACGGACTGGCAGAAGACGCCCAGAAAGGCGGTGAAGAAAAGCTGCAGAAGATTCACGACAAGTTCATCAAGCGGATTGATGACATGCTGGCTGCAAAGGATAAAGAAATCATGACCGTTTAATGAATTGATAATTGATGATTGACAGTTGATAATTACCATGTGTAATAATACCTGTAGTTAATTATCCAGCAATCAATTATCAATTATCAATTATCAATTATCAATTATTTTGAGGGGACTCGTTATAAAAAATACCGGAAGCTGGTACTTGGTACGGACTGACGACGGAAGGGAGATTGAATGTAAAATCAAAGGGAACTTCCGGTTGAAAGGCATACGAAGCACCAATCCCGTGGCTGTAGGCGATTACGTAAACATCATACTGAACCAGGAAGGTACGGCCTTTATCAGCGAGATAGAGGACCGGAAGAATTACATCATCCGCCGTGCCTCCAACCTTTCCAAGCAATCACATATTCTTGCCGCCAACCTCGACCAGTGCATGCTCATAGTGACGGTGAACTATCCCGAAACCTCCACCACATTTATAGACCGTTTTCTCGCCTCTGCCGAGGCATACCGTGTTCCCGTCAAGATTATATTCAACAAAGTGGATGCCTACAACGAAGAGGAACTGCACTATCTGAACAGTCTCATCAACCTTTATACCACCATCGGTTATCCATGTTTCAAGGTTTCTGCCAAAAAAGGGGAAGGCATCGATATTATCGAGGAAGAACTCAAAGGACGTATAACCCTCTTTTCCGGACATTCCGGAGTAGGGAAATCGACACTCATCAAGGCAATACTGCCCGATATAGAGATTAAAACCGGAGAGATATCCACCTATCATAATAAAGGTATGCACACCACTACCTTCTCAGAAATGTTCCCGGTTCCCGGTGACGGATATATCATTGACACCCCGGGCATCAAAGGTTTTGGAACATTCGATATGGAAGAAGAAGAAATAGGCCACTATTTCCCGGAAATATTCAAAGTATCTGCCGACTGCCGTTACGGCAACTGTACCCACCGCCACGAACCCGGATGCGCTGTACGCGAGGCGGTTGAGAAGCACTATATCAGTGAGTCACGATACGCTTCTTATCTGAACATGCTGGAAGACAAGGAGGAGGGGAAATACCGGGCTGCTTACTGATTTGTCATTTTATCATCTTTCCATCTCATATTCTTACACTTTTTAACTCTTTATATTTTAAACCTTTCCTTTTTCCTGCTGTCTAATCTAAGGCTGATTTTATTACTACTAATACTACAACATGAATAAGAGAGTTAAATGGGGCATCATTATCGTGATTGGTGCCGGACTGATTGGAGGAGGAATCTACTCCCAATTACCTAAAGAGAATGAAGAATTAGCCGCTGCAGACAAGGTGATGACCGGTCAACGTAGCGGTAAGAAAATTCTAAACGTAAACGCAAAAATAATCAAACCGCAATTGCTGAAGGATGAAATACAAATCAGCGGCAGCCTGCTGCCGGATGAGGAAGTGGACCTTTCTTTCGAGACATCCGGCAAAATCATAGAGATAAATTTTGAAGAAGGCAGTTTCGTCAAGAAAGGACAATTACTTGCCAAAGTTAATGACCGGCCGCTGCAAGCACAATTGCAACGCCTCGTCTCCCAATTAAAGTTGGCAGAAGACCGCGTGTTTCGCCAGAACGCCCTGTTGGAAAGGGATGCGGTCAGTAAAGAAGCCTACGAACAAGTAAAGACCGAGCTGGCCACCCTGAATGCCGACATTGACTTGATAGAATCGAACATCGCACAAACCGAGCTGCGTGCCCCTTTCGACGGTGTCATCGGTCTACGCCAAGTCAGTGTGGGTACTTACGCTTCCCCTACAACCATTGTAGCCAAGCTCACCAAGATTTCACCGTTGAAGGTGGAATTTGCCGTACCCGAGCGGTATGCCAATGACGTAAAGACCGGCGCCGGACTGGACTTCACTCTCGAAGGAAAACTAAACACCTTCCACGCCACGGTTTATGCACGCGAATCAAAGATAGACCCTACTACCCATACCTTGACAATCCGTGCACTTTATCCCAATGCCAACGGAGCCGTGCTTCCGGGCCGCTATGCCAGCATCAAGCTGAACAAGGACGAAATTCAGAACGCCCTCGCCGTACCGTCCGAAGCCATTGTACCGGAAATGGGAAAAGACAAAATATTCCTCTATAAGTCGGGAAAAGCCCAGCCGGTAGAGATTACTACGGGAATCCGTACGGAAGCGGAAGTACAAGTATTGCAAGGCTTGCAGGCAGGAGATACCATCATCACCTCGGGAACCCTGCAACTCCGTACCGGACTGCCGGTAACACTGGACAATATCAATTGACAACTGTCAATTATCAACCATTAATTATCAATTGTAAAGAATGAATATATCCGAATTAAGTATACGGCGACCGGTACTCTCGACAGTACTTACCCTGATAATCCTGCTGTTTGGCTTCATCGGCTACAATTATCTGGGTGTACGCGAATACCCGTCTGTAGATAATCCCATCATATCAGTATCCTGCTCCTATCCGGGTGCCAACGCCGATGTCATCGAGAACCAGATAACGGAGCCTCTGGAGCAGAACATCAACGGTATTCCCGGCATACGCTCCCTCTCCAGTGTCAGCCAGCAAGGTTCATCACGCATTACAGTAGAGTTTGAGCTTTCCGTTGACTTGGAAACCGCCGCCAACGACGTACGTGATAAAGTGTCGCGTGCACAGCGCTATCTGCCTCGTGACTGTGATCCGCCTACCGTATCAAAAGCCGATGCGGACGCCACCCCTATCCTGATGGTTGCCCTCCAAAGTGACAAACGTTCCCTACTGGAGCTCAGTGAAATAGCCGACCTAACTGTCAAGGAGCAGCTTCAGACTATTTCAGATGTAAGTAGTGTAAGCATCTGGGGAGAAAAGCGCTATTCCATGCGGCTTTGGCTGGACCCCATCAAGATGTCCGGCTATGGAATCACTCCCCTGGATGTAAAGAATGCGGTGGACAACGAAAACGTAGAGCTCCCTTCCGGAAGTATCGAAGGAAACACTACCGAGCTCACCATCCGCACGTTGGGGCTGATGCATACAGCCGAAGAGTTCAACAATCTTATCCTGAAGGAAGACGGTAACCGTATTGTCCGTTTCAGCGACATTGGACGTGCCGAACTGGGACCAGCCGACATCAAAAGTTATATGAAGATGAACGGTGTGCCCATGGTAGGTGTCGTAGTAATTCCGCAGCCGGGTGCCAACCACATTGAAATAGCCAACGCCGTATATGACCGCATGGAGAAGATGAAGAAAGACCTTCCCGAAGATGTTCATTACAACTACGGTTTTGACAATACCAAGTTTATCCGCGCTTCTATCGACGAGGTGAAGCAGACGGTGTATGAGGCCTTTGTACTGGTTATCATCATCATTTTCCTCTTCTTGCGCGATTGGCGTGTGACGCTTGTGCCATGTATTGTAATCCCCGTTTCGCTGATTGGAGCTTTCTTCGTCATGTATCTGGCCGGTTTCTCCATCAATGTGCTCTCCATGCTTGCCGTGGTGCTTGCCGTGGGCTTGGTGGTGGACGACGCCATCGTGATGACGGAGAACATTTATGTCCGCATCGAGAAAGGGATGCCACCGAAAGAAGCCGGCATAGAAGGAGCCAAGGAGATTTTCTTTGCCGTCATTTCCACTACCATTACGCTGGTGGCGGTATTCTTCCCTATTGTATTCATGGACGGGACGACGGGACGACTGTTCCGCGAATTCAGTATTGTGGTCTCCGGTTCGGTGATTATCTCCTCCTTCGCCGCATTGACTTTTACGCCGATGCTTGCCACCAAACTTTTAATCAAAAGGGAACAGCAGAGCTGGTTCTATCGCAAGACCGAACCTTTCTTCGAAGGGATGAACCGGGTATACAGCCAGTCACTGGCCGCCTTCCTGAAACGGCGCTGGATTGCCTTGCCCTTCACCATCGTCACCATTCTGCTTATCGGAGTCCTTTGGAATACTATCCCGGCTGAAATGGCGCCATTGGAGGACCGTTCGCAAATCAGTATCAATACAATGGGTGCCGAAGGAGTGACTTACGAATATATCCGCGACTATACCGAAGACATCAATCATCTGGTGGACTCCATTATCCCGGATGCAGAAGCGGTAACAGCGCGTGTGTCCAGTGGTAGCGGTAACGTACGTATCACACTGAAAGACATGAAAGACCGTGACTATACCCAAATGGAAGTTGCCGAAAAGTTGTCGAAGGCAGTGCAGAAAAAGACAATGGCACGCTCTTTCGTACAGCAGTCCTCCTCATTCGGAGGACGGCGCGGCGGTATGCCCGTGCAGTATGTATTGCAGGCAACCAATATCGAGAAATTGCAGGAGGTGCTCCCCAAGTTCATGACGAAGGTCTACGAAAATCCGGTATTCCAGATGGCAGACGTAAACCTGAAGTTCAGCAAGCCCGAAGCGCGCATCAACATCAACCGTGACAAGGCGAGCATCATGGGCGTAAGCACCAAGAACATTGCCCAAACCCTGCAATACGGCTTGAGCGGACAGCGCATGGGCTACTTCTACATGAACGGAAAGCAATACGAGATATTGGGCGAAATCAACCGCCAGCAACGCAACAAGCCTGCCGACCTGAAAGGCATCTATATCCGTAGCGACAATGGAACCATGGTGCAGCTGGACAACCTGATTGAACTGACCGGCGGTATCGCCCCTCCGAAGTTGTACCGTTACAACCGTTTCGTTTCCGCCACCATCTCCGCGGGACTGGCGGACGGCAAGACCATCGGACAAGGTCTGGATGAAATGGACAAGATTGCCAAAGAGACACTGGACGAGACCTTCCGCACCGCACTGACCGGAGACTCCAAAGAGTATCGGGAAAGTTCCTCCAGTCTGATGTTCGCCTTCATCCTGGCCATTGTGCTGATTTACCTGATTCTTGCCGCCCAGTTCGAAAGTTTCAAGGACCCGCTGGTTATCATGCTGACGGTGCCTCTCGCCATTGCCGGTGCACTGGTATTCATGTATTTCGGGGGAATTACAATGAATATATTCAGCCAGATTGGTATTATCATGCTGATTGGTCTGGTGGCAAAGAACGGTATCCTGATTGTGGAATTTGCCAATCAGAAGCAGGAAGCGGGTGAAGACAAGATGCGAGCCATCAAGGACGCCTCCCTGCAACGTCTGCGCCCCATCCTGATGACGAGTGCCTCCACCATCCTGGGACTGATACCGCTTGCCTACGCCACCGGCGAAGGTTGCAACCAACGCATCGCCATGGGTACTGCCGTCGTAGGCGGCATGCTCATCTCCACACTACTGACGATGTACATCGTGCCTGCCATATATAGTTATGTATCAACGAACCGAAGTAAACTGAAGACCGAATGAAACGCATTGTTTTAATTTTCATAGCCACTGCCTGCACAGCGCTGGGCCTTTACGCACAGCCTGCGCCTACCTACACCTTGAAGTCCTGCCTGGAGCAGGGATTGCTGAACAACTACTCCCTGCGCATTGTCCGCAATGAAGAGCAGGTCAGCAAGAACAACGCCACACTGGGCAATGCGGGCTACCTGCCCACACTATACCTCTCCGCCGGCTACAAGGGAACCATAGACAATATCGAAACCAAAGCCCGAGCCACCGGAGAGACAACCAAGGACAACGGAGTGTTTGACCAAACTCTCGATGCAGGCATCAACCTGAACTGGACCATCTTCGACGGTTTCAACATTACCGCCAACTACCAACGGCTCAAGGAGCTGGAACGCCAAGGCGAGACCAATACGCGCATCGCCATCGAGGACCTGATAGCCAACATAGCCGCTGAATACTATAACTATGTGCAGCAAAAAATCCGCTTGAAGAACTTCCGTTATGCCGTATCGCTATCCAAAGAGCGCCTGCGCATTGTGGAAGAGCGTTACCACATCGGTAACTTCTCGCGCCTGGACTACCAGCAGGCCAAAGTGGACTTCAATGCCGACAGTGCCCAATACATGAAACAGCAGGAACTGCTGCACACCTCACGTATCCAGCTGAACGAACTCATGGCAAACAAAGATGTAGACCAGCCGTTTATCATACAAGACAGCCTCATCAACGTGACCGCCTCCCTGAACTTCGAGGAGCTGTGGAACGCCACCCTCACCATCAACGCCTCACTGCTACGTGCCGAACAGAACAATACCCTGGCCCGTCTGGACTACAAGAAAGTCTGCTCGCGCGACTACCCATACGTGAAGATGAACGGCGGATACGGCTACACCCTCAACAAGTATGACATCTCTGCCAACAGCCGCCGCAGCAACCTCGGTCTGAACTTCGGCGTCACGGTCGGCTTCAATCTGTTCGACGGCAACCGGCGCCGCGAACGCAAGAATGCCCGCATTGCCGTACAGAATGCTCGCCTGGAACGGGAGCAACTGGAGCAGGCCCTGCGCGCCGACCTCAGCAACCTATGGCAGGCCTACCAAAACAACCTGCAAATGCTGAACCTGGAACGCCAGAACCTTGTGGCTGCCAAGGAGAACCACGAGATTGCCATGGAACGATATATGCTGGGCAACCTCTCGGGAATCGAGATGCGCGAAGCCCAAAAGAGTCTGCTGGATGCAGAAGAACGTATTCTCTCCGCGGAATATGATACCAAATTATGTGAAATCTCCCTACTGCAAATCAGTGGAAAAGTAGCGCGCTATATGGAATAAGCAATATAATCCGTACCTTTACGCCCGATTTATCAGAATTAAAGCACAATGGGATTATTCATCAGAAAGCCATTCGAGGCACTGCAAGCGGAGGCGAATGCCTCCGGAAAGAAAACATTGAAACGTGTACTTGGTCCGTGGAGCCTTGTTGCCCTGGGCGTGGGAGTCATCATCGGAGCGGGTCTATTCTCCATCACCGGAACGGTGGCGGCAGGCTATACGGGACCGGCCATCACACTGTCCTTTGCCATTGCCGCACTGGGATGCTGCTTCGCCGGACTATGTTATGCGGAATTTGCATCCATGATACCCGTAGCCGGCAGCGCATACACCTACTCGTATGCCACGATGGGCGAACTCATCGCCTGGATTATCGGGTGGGACCTGGTATTGGAATACACCGTAGCCGCAACCACGGTAAGCATCAGTTGGAGCCGCTATCTGGTCGTCTTTCTCGAGGGACTGGACATACATCTACCGCAAGTCCTCACCGCCTGTCCCTGGGATGGTGGAGTCGTAAATATCCCCGCCTTCCTTATCGTCGTGCTGATGAGCCTCTTCCTGATACGGGGTACGGAAGGCAGCTCCATCTTCAACGGCTTCATTGTATTCCTGAAGGTTTCCGTCATACTGATTTTTGTCATACTCGGCTGGAAATACATCAATACCGACAACTATACACCTTACATCCCTGCCAATACGGGCGTGCTGGGCGAATATGGCTTCTCCGGCATCCTGCGAGGGGCGGCCATCGTATTCTTCGCCTTCCTCGGGTTCGACGCTGTGAGCACAGCCGCCCAAGAGACGAAGAACCCGAAGCGGAACATGCCTATCGGCATTCTGGTCTCCTTGCTGGTATGCACCGTGCTCTATATGGTTTTTGCCCACGTCATGACGGGAGTGGCACACTACACCGCCTTCAGCGGACAGCAAGGCATTGCTCCCGTTGCCATAGCCATAGAGCACATGGGGCAGGCTGATGCGGCAGGTATCATCCAGCCGGACTATCCCTGGCTGAACCGTGCCATCGTGCTGTCCATTCTGTTCGGATATTGCTCCGTCATCATGGTGACGCTGCTGGGACAGAGCCGCGTATTCCTGAGCATGAGCCACGACGGGCTGCTGCCTCCTTTCTTCTCGCATATCAACGAAAAGTTCCGTACTCCGGCACGCAGCAACCTGCTCTTCATGGTACTTGTGGGCCTGCTGGCAGCTTTTGTACCCGCACGGCTGGCCGGAGAGATGACAAGCATCGGCACGCTGATGGCCTTCACGCTGGTCTGTGCCGCTGTACTGGTAGTACGCAGAACCATGCCTGACGTGCCCCGCTCCTTTAAAACCCCACTTGTTCCACTTATCCCCATACTGGGTATTCTTACTTGCCTTTGCATGATGTTGTTCCTTCCTGCCGATACATGGATACGCCTGGTGCTGTGGATGCTCATCGGTCTGGACATCTACGTGGGCTACGGCATGAAGCACAGTAAGCTGGAGCATGGAGGCGACACCCGCCACGGGCAGGTGACCTTGAACATGATTGGACTTATCCTTGCCGTTCTTTGTGTCATCACCGGACTGTGGCACCAACAGACTGTGGGATGGGGAGAAAGCAAAGTGCTGCTGATTATCTCGTTTGTTTTCGCATTCACGCACTGCGCTTACTATATGTGGAGAATCTGGAGGAGATAATAAGCCCTAAATCTCCTCCTTTAAAGATAAACAATCTTTCATCCAAACTACCCCAGCACCCACTTGGTCCGTTTCCCGAAACAACGGTATGCCATTGCCACCAGAAACCAGGAAGTACAGAAAGCGACGACTGCGGCACAAGGTATCTGAAGATAGATAGGAACATGGATAGCACGCATCAGGACTACGCTCGGTCCGGTAAAGAAATAGTGTATCATATAGATTCCAAAACCACAGAGCGTCAAGTTTGCCAATGCTTTCTTGATGCGCTCCGAACGGAAATTGGCCCGCTTGCAAAGCATAAACACGGGGATGGTCATCATTACTACATTCAGCGAACAGTAGGTGAAGAAGAGTTCGAGCATCTCATCCGTAAAATCCGGCAAGGAGGTCATACGACGGAAACCAAGGAATGTTACGGCATAGCCAATGGCAAACATGGGAATGCCGATGCCACAGAGTTGCCGACCCGTCCAGTTATGGTTCCTCAGATAATGGCCCAACAATAGGTAGCCGTTAAAACCGGCAAAGTAATACAGCATACCGAACGAGTTCCACGAGCAAGTCCCCCAAAGGTACGGAGCGGCAAACTCGGTATAATAAGGCAGCAGCAGTGTCACTCCCCATGCTGCAAGAAACCATAGTTTGGCACGTTCCGAGGCCTTCTCCACCCATGCCGAGAATATCGGAAGATAGAGATAAAGCCCTATCAGCAGATAGATATACCACATGTGTACATCCAATAGAGAGAAATTAAAAGGCATTTCTGCAATATATCCCAGGCTCACTGCCAGAGACTGGCGCATCACTTCCTCACCCGAATAAGGGAAGAAATCCAGAATCACTTTCGGCTCCACTCCCAGCAGTCCCGTTATCCAGGGGAACAGATTGTAAATCACAGACCAGATGAGGAAAGGAAAGAATACGCGGGGGATACGTTTCTTGTAGAATGCCGAGGCGTCACCCCGTACCGGCAACAGCAATGCACCGGTAATCATTACAAAAAGCGGTACGCAAGGACGGAGCGCCGCACCGTAGACAGCTCCCCAGAACTTGATGTCAACAATGTCGGGCGATGTGCCCGGATAGAAGTTAAAAGGGTCTGTGCAATGGCAGCAAACTACTGTAAACATTGCAACAAGGCGTACCACATCCAGCCATACGATGTGTTGTGCCGGAGTTTGTCGTGTAAGAGTTGGTTCCATGTTTTATTAAATTGGTTGTTTGGAGGGCTAAAGATAAAGAAGTTAACCGAGAAATGAAAAGGAGAATGTAACAAAAATACGACAACAAACGAGTTTCAGTTTTATTCTCCTATAGAGAACAATCTGTTTTATCAAGGCAGAACAGAGTGTTCCAATAGGGAAGAACACTTTGTTCCAACATGAAAGAACAGTTTGTTTCTTCCTATTGAAACAATTTGTTTCAACATAAAGGAACAGTTTGTTTTGCTTGATGAAACAGAGTGTTCTATGCCGCGAAACACTTTGTTTTCCTCTACAAAACAAAAAAGCCGTAACAAGATTTTCTCCGTTACGGCTTTCCTTATATTATGCCTTTCTAAAAGGCTTCTGTTTTATTTGCTGCAATTCCAAGGCTTCAGTTGCTTGAAGAAGTCGTTGCCCTTATCGTCCACCAAGATGAATGCAGGGAAGTTCTCCACCTCAATCTTCCAGATAGCTTCCATACCGAGCTCGGGATATTCCACGCACTCGATGCTCTTGATGTTGTTCTGTGCCAAGATAGCGGCAGGACCACCGATAGAGCCCAAGTAGAAACCGCCATACTTTTGGCAGGCATCTGTCACTTGCTGGCTGCGGTTACCTTTGGCAAGCATAATCATGCTGCCGCCGTGGCTTTGGAAGAGGTCTACATACGGGTCCATACGTCCGGCAGTAGTCGGGCCCATGGAGCCGCAAGCCATGCCTTGAGGAGTCTTGGCAGGACCGGCGTAGTAGATGGGATGGTCTTTGATGTACTGCGGCAGGTCTTCGCCACGGTCCAGACGTTCTTTCAGCTTGGCGTGTGCGATGTCACGGCCTACGATGATGGTTCCATTCAGAGACAAACGGGTGGAAACCGGATACTTGGTCAGTTCCTTCAGAATATCGGCCATCGGCTGGTTCAAGTCAATCTTCACCACGTCGCCTTCACCGGCCTTACGGAGTTCTTCGGGAATCAGTTCACCCGGATTGCTGTCGAGCTTTTCAATCCAGATACCTTCTTTATTGATTTTACACTTGATGTTACGGTCGGCAGAGCAGGAAACACCCAGACCCACGGGGCAGGACGCACCGTGACGCGGCAGGCGGATGATGCGGATGTCGTGAGCCAGATACTTGCCGCCGAACTGGGCACCGAGGCCAATCTTATGAGCTTCTTCCAGTACCAGCTTCTCCAGTTCCACATCGCGGAAAGCGCGGCCGAACTCATTGCCGGTAGTGGGTAGGTTATCGTAGAAGTGGGTGGAAGCCAGTTTCACAGTCAGCAAGTTCTTTTCGGCAGAGGTACCGCCGATAACGAATGCGATGTGATAGGGAGGACAAGCTGCCGTACCCAAAGTCTTGATTTTTGAGATAAGGAAGGGAACCAATGTTTCGGGGTTGAGGATAGCCTTTGTCTCCTGGTAGAGATAAGTCTTGTTGGCAGAGCCACCACCCTTGGTTACGCAGAGGAACTCGTACTCCATACCTTCCGTAGCTTCGATGTCAATCTGTGCGGGAAGGTTGCACTTCGTATTCACCTCATCGTACATGGTGAGGGGAGCATTCTGCGAATAGCGCAGGTTCTCTTCGGTATAAGTCTTGTAAACACCCAGTGAGAGAGCTTCTTCATCACAGTAGCCGGTCCATACTTGCTGTCCCTTTTCACCGTGGATGATTGCCGTACCCGTATCCTGGCAGAAAGGAAGTACCCCCTTGGATGCTACCTCTGCATTGCGCAGGAAGGTGAGTGCCACGTATTTATCGTTATCGCTGGCTTCGGGGTCACTCAGAATCTTAGCAACCTGCTCATTGTGCGAACGACGCAACATGAACGATACATCACGGAAAGCCGCATTGGCCATTGCCGTCAAACCTTCTTTTTCAATCTTCAGGATAGGTTTTCCTTCAAACTCGCTTACTGACACGTAATCTTTCGTAAGCAGATAATACTCAGTAGTATCTTTCCCCTTCTCGAACATGGGCTGATACTTGAACGGAGGTGTTGTTGCCATAATTACTCGTATATTTAATGTTTAAAAGTGATTCGGGTAGTAAAGGCAGCACAAAACCGCCTTTACCGAGCAAAGGTAAAAACTATTATTGAAATAATTCTTTAATTAGAGTAAAAACGCAACAAATCATAATTAATTTTCTGACACCCGCTGCATCCGCCCTATCAGTTCATCGCCCAGCGCCGTCTTCACCTCAATGTGTTTCAGCACAGCCATTACAAACGGATTGCTTTCAAAGTCGCCGCGTACCTGCTCAAAGTCGAGTTCCTTTTCCAAGCGTGAGCCATCGGCTCCAAAGCCCGTCATGGAAGCCAGTGAAAATTCTTTCTTAGCATCCTCATACACCATGCGGTCGAGGCCAACTACTGCTTCTTTCCATTTTTCGACAATATGTATGACGTCTTCTGCCGTCATACCTTCCGGCTTGATACCATAGAACTCTTCCAACTTCTCATACGCCCAGGTCCATTCGTAGGTATAGTAGTTGCTGTGCATCTTCTCAAACTCGGCATTGATAGACTTCAAGCGATTGACTTTGCCGGACTCAATACCGTCTATCAGCGCATCTATCTCACTCTTTGGGGCTATCAATCCGGAAATATCCACCCATTCGCCGCTGCCAATGGCAGTATCGGGCTTCAAACGGGCACGTATTTCTTCATTGCTCCGGAAGTCAATGCCTTCCAAGCGCTTGATGACAGAGTTTCCGAGGAACTTATGAATGGCTATTTCATAGAAGCGGATACCTTTCACCAAAGCCGAGTTACGTATCTTCGCACTATGGAAAGAATAGATGTCCGAAAGCTCGCCACTGGCATGACGCAGATTCTGCAACGTCTCCCGTCCCTTGAACATCTTCTGCACCGTGTAGGGGCTGAGAAGATTATAGTTGATGTAATCCAGTTTGTTCGGGTCGGTACGCCCGTCACGTTTCGGCCACTTCTGGGCATCGCGGATGGTACCCACACTACGCAGGTTGACACCGGGCACGAGATAAGTCGTATTATTCTGCTCTATCAAGTAAGAGAACGGCAGGTTCGAAGTATCAGAATGGTTGACATGGCGCCCCATTACCAAGGAGAACGCTCCCACCCTTGCAGGCCACAAGATGTACGAATCGGAAGTCGTCTTGGCACCACGCTCCAAAGTGCCTTGATGGATAGGCCCTAACTTATACATATGGTTGCTCTGATTGGACCCCGAACCGGCATTCATAAAGGAAAACATACCGGCAATCAGCAACGTGGATTTATGGTGCGTCACCGTATAAGGTCCGGCAAAAATAGCGCACGCCTCCCCGTTCTCTCCCTGGCAGTTGCTGAAAAACAAAGAGTCTGAGGCAGAGTAGTTGTGTCCCAACTTGCATGCCTGCCCCACGAAGCAGCGGCTCAGCATAGCTCCGTCATCTACATGAGACCCGGTAGAGATGATGAAATCATCACAAATCACCCCATGCCCGATGTGTACCGGCGCCACCTCGTTGCTGTTGATGCTTCCGTTATACAGACGGCATGTACCACAGATGCGGCAATAATCACCGATGCGCACATTCTTTATGGAACCGGTGTTCAATATCATTACATGATTCCCGATGCTTCCTACAGCAGAAGCATGTTTGTTGGAATAAAAATCCGTGATTTCCTTCATCCGTGTAATCAGTTCCGGACGATGGCGGTAAAGCGCCAGAATATAGGCTTGGTGTGCGGAGAGTTTATCATTAATCAGCACCTCACGGCCTCCCGTCTCATTCAGGACAGACACTTCTACCCCGTTACCGAACTTCGACACACCGTCTACCAGAATAATATCCACATTCTCAATAAAAGTATCATGCCCTATTTCATAATTGGCAATATAGTTCTGGATATTCTCAATGCAACAGTTATCTCCCACTGTTACATTATGCAGCGTCACATGCCGCAAACCGGAATGCTTCCTGATTCCTCCCGGCAACATAAATTCTGAATGGAACACTCCCAAACGCACCTCACCCGAAAAACGGGTATGATGCACAAATTCCGTTGAGAACTCTTCTGCAACAGCTACTTTTCCCCAATCATCAGCCAGACATGACTGGCTCTTCAACCGGAGAATTTCATCTTCGGTCAGTCTTCTGTAATTCATCCTTATAACGAGTTATGAATTATGAGTTATAAGTTATTGCCTTTGCCGGCACTACCGATTCAAACCGCTGCCAGCAAATAACTCATAACTTATCACTCATAACTAAAATTAAACTTCTTCTTCGTAGGTCTGATAAAGAAAGTCATTATAGGGGTACTTCTGCACGTGCAATTCCTTCACACGCTGATAAACCACACTCTTCAGTTCCTCCATATTGATTTTTTCGCGGGCAGAAATAAAGAGGCAGTTATCCTCCATCTTAGCCATCCACGTCTTCATCAGTTCTTCGAGTGTCAAGTTTTCCTTGGTTCTGGGGGTAAGGTCGTCAGCCGCTTTCTCTATATAGGTATAAGCGTCTATCTTATTGAATACAAGAATCATAGGCTTACCGGCGGCACCGATATCTGCCAACGTCTTGTTCACAACTTCTATCTGTTCTTCAAAATCCGGATGAGAGATGTCTACGATATGCAACAGCAAGTCTGCCTCGCGTACCTCGTCCAAGGTAGACTTGAAGGAGTCTACCAAATCCGTCGGCAATTTACGGATAAAGCCCACTGTATCAGAAAGCAGGGACGGCAGGTTCTCAATAATCACCTTACGCACCGTAGTATCCAACGTGGCAAACAGCTTGTTCTCGGCAAAGACTTCACTTTTCGAAAGCAAAGTCATCAATGTGGATTTTCCTACATTGGTATATCCCACCAATGCCACACGAATCAAGCGTCCGCGGTTCTTCCGCTGGGTAGACTTCTGCTTGTCAATCTCAGCCAAGCGCTCCTTCAACAATGACATACGGTTCAAGATGATACGGCGGTCCATTTCCAACTGCGTTTCACCCGGACCGCGAAGTCCCACGGAACCTTTACCTCCACCGGCACCGGAGCCACCACCCTGGCGTTCCAAGTGGGTCCACAAACGTTGCAGACGAGGAAGCATATACTTGTATTGAGCCAGCTCCACCTGCGTTTTTGCATTGGCAGTCTGGGCACGCATGGCAAAAATATCGAGAATGAGCGAAGTACGGTCCAATATCTTAATCTTCAACTCCGCTTCAATGTTACGTATCTGTTTGGCAGAAAGTTCATCGTCAAAAATCACCATGCCGACTTCACGCTCGGCTTCTTCTTCATTACGGATGTACTCTCTGATTTCTTCCAGCTTGCCCTTGCCGACGTAGGTCACGGAATGCGCCTGGTCCAGCTTTTGGGTAAACCGCTTTACTACTTCCGCCCCGGCTGTCTCAGCCAAGAATGCAAGCTCGTCTAGGTATTCGTTGGTCTTACGCTCATCCTGAGTCTTCGTGACAAGACCTACCAATACCGCTGTTTCTGCCCGCACTTCGGAGATTACAAATTCTTTCATAGTTTCTATACCTTATTATATATATTGTTGGTTCTGGCAGCAAATATATATAATTTTAGCGGAAGCTCCTTAGAAAGGGAGATAAAATAAAGGGAGGATGAATTCTATTATAATTCACCCTCCACATTCATAAGTTCCGTATCACACGGAATACAAACAAAAATCAGTTGTTCAGATACAGCAAAGTTGTACCCTTAAGAGGATAATTTAATTCAGAGCCACTGTCATCTATACAAAAGAAAAGAGCTCCCAAATCAAATACCTTCTCAGCATCGTTGTAGCTTCCCAATGGATAAGTACCAAGGTCTTCGGAAAGATTTCCATAAACAGAACCGAAAGTTCCCCAATCGCTATTGGCCTCAGGACCTACACCATTTACCATTTTCCATCCCAATTTTGTAACAGTGATATAATATCCACCCGGATAAGTATTACCGTCCAACTCAATATAAGGAAGTTTAAAATCATCAGGAAGAAGAGTTCCTATGCCAAACAAAGAGTTAAAATAAGAATTGTCATAAGGACTCTTAAAACGATATTTGTTAAGTTCGGGATGCTTTTCCACCGTAATACCGGTCAGTTTAACACCGGCAGCACCAAATGCCTCAAACATATTGTCTATCAATGTGGCATTAGTACTTACCACTTCCCAAACTAATGGACAAATGGCACTGATCGTCAAGTCAGTAATGCCATACGGAGTGCCGTCCACTGCAGAGAGGGTCAAAGTATAGGGGACATCACGCTTCATATTCTGGTAAGTCACCGTTATTTTTGCCTCTGTCACACCATCAGCAAAGCTTACTTCGGTAGGAACTGTAAAAATGCCAGCAGCATTCTCACCGGGAGTAACAGTTATTTGTGTGGTGGAGGCTCCTGAACTTACTGTACGAAATACACTTACCTCGAAAGAACCAGACGTCTCGGTCAGCGTTATACTGCTTGATTGACTCGAAGGGAAGAAGACCCCTTGTCCATCGGCAGCAGCACCGGGATTCCAGTCAATATCGTCTGAACAAGCCGTCATTGTCAAGCCGCATACAGCCATGACCCAAAACAGTTTATTAAATATCTTATTCATATACAAATTCAATTATAAAGTTAGTTCATTTAATTTAATTGTTACCAGGCGCAAACTCTCCTATCGGAGTAGGACGCTTAGGAATAGCACCGGTCGGGTCCGGATTGTTCATTCCTTGAAGCGCGATATTTGAATCCACCTCGGTCTTGGGGATCATCAGCGTCCAGTTAGGCTTCACACCTTTACAGTTGATCTTGAAGTTATCTTCTTTAAAATTGGTACCCTCATAGTGCTGAATAACATCCGGTTTCAAACGCTTGGCAGTAGGGAATGCAACCCCCTCTCCCCAAAACTCGATACGCATCTGCTTCAAGACCTCAAGTTGGAAACTGCGCAAATCGCCTGCGTTAAAACTGTAATCAGACTGACGATTTTGCTTCATAAAGTTATTCAACAGTTGTACACCTGCTGCCACACTCTGGCTGGCACCTACAGCTTCAGCCTCTATGAGATACATCTCTTCCACACGCATCACGGGAATATCAGCAGCCGCACCCACAGAATAAGTACTATAGTCACCGCCCACGGGACGGAACTTCAATGACATATAATCCGGCTGTTCGTCCAACCACTCATTGCCTCTCACAGACTGGTAAGCGTAAACAGATCTGTCCGGGTCAAGGTAAGAATATTTGCGGAAATCGGTAGTAGGAATCGCGTCATAAAGTGAACGTGCCATTTGGAGTTTAGACAAAGAAGCATATCCCCAATCCGCTTCATTGGAAATGTGACCGATGAAATTAGCAAGGTTACCCATGTTGGAAGCTGTGGGGTGAAGATACCACATCCATGCAGAAGTAGCCGTATTGAAACCTGTAGTGGGGTTATGCCACTGTGCTTCGTTCATAGGAGTTGCACCCGACTTATCAATAGCCTTGCGGGCATACTCGGCAGCTTTATCAAATTGGCCATCCCACATATATACCTTAGCCTTCAGACCATATACTACAGCCAAGTCGGGAAAATTCTTGCTAGTAGGTATATAAGACTCCAAACCTATCTCTGCTTTGTCAAGGTCAGAAAGGATAAAGTTCACCATTTCTTCGTGAGTCGCACGCGGATTGCTCTTCGCAATGTCATTAGTTGTTTCCTCAGTTACAATGGGCACTGTCAGTCCCAACACCTTGCTACAATCAGTATAGATATTCTCTACTGGCTCGAAAAGCACCATCAGCGTATAATAGCTAAACGCACGGAAAGCATGGGATATACTGCCGAGTCCACGTATCTCATCGGTAATCGTGGGATCGGTAACGTCAACAACTGAAATCACGTCATTGGCCGATTTAACAAACTTATATAGAGTAAAGTAAGGCAAATATGAGTAATAACCATTGTCATACATCTGCAAGCTTGCATTGAAGGGCCACCACCAGTCATACCCATAGTCTGTGTCCACTACATCGCCCAACAATTCAGACTGTGCCAACATCAGCGAAGGATAGCCAAGGTCGGTTTCATGGGTTTGGCTACCATATACCAGATAGCCTTGTACCATTTGTGACGGCATGCCACTGACTGCAGCCTCAAGCGCCGTAGCTGACGCACCGATTTGCTCGGAGGTCGCAGTAGAATCTTCGGGAAAAACCTCTTCTATACAGCCGGTTAGTACTGTAGCCGATACCACCATGGCTGAAAACAACTTGAATATATTTTTCTTCATAATCATTGTTATCTATAATATTTAGTTTTAGAACTCGAATGACACACCACCGGAGATGGTACGCATCGGTGAATAGAAAGTAGCGTTGGTCGTCTCGTCATATGATTGACGCGGGTCGAACCCTTTACGTTTAGACCAGTAGAAAACATTTTCTGCCGACATGTACACGCGCAAAGAGCTTATAGCCAGTTTCTTTGTCCACTTGGAAGGCAATGTATAGCCCACATTTATGTTCTGGATATTCAAGAAACTTGCATCGGTCAAGAAACGTGTAGATGATGAAGCCGGATATGAAGGGTCATTCATCATGAAACGCGGAATATCAGTGTTGGTGTTCTCGGGAGTCCATGACTTTAGGATATCCTTGTGATAGTTGTAACCTGCCGTGCCTTTGGGTGATGACATAAAGTATGCATACGTGCCATCATACTGCTTGCCGCCAATCTGGTAAGTGAAGTTAATACCGAAATCTACACCATATACTTTCAGTTTGGTACCGAAACCACCGTATACCTTGGGCATCGTGCTTTCTTCTGTGATGTAATAGTCAGCTTCAGCATGGTTCCAAGTCGTTTCGCGTCCGGTGATGTTGCCGGCCTCATCCTTAACATTCTTATAATACAAGGCTCTTCCCTCTTCGTCCACTCCGGCATATTCCTTCATACGCCATGTAAACATAGACAAATCTTCACCAATGAAGAAGCTTCCGTTAGAATAACCCTTATATCCCTTTCCGTCAGCTGTATACTCAGTAGTAATCAACTTGTCAGGATCAAGCATCGTAATACGGTTCTTCAAAGTTGAGATGTTCAAATTTACGTCCCACGTAAAGTTACGTGTATCGAAGATATTCACATTGAAATCCATTTCTACACCACTATTGACCATGTTACCAACATTGTCCAGATAAGAAGAATAACCCAATGAAGGAGCCACGGAGAATGAGAATAACATATCTGAAGTCTTGCGTCTGTAGTACTCTATGCTACCGGTAACGCGGTCCCACAATTGGAATTCCGCACCGATATTGAAATTGGTATTGGTTTCCCAAGTGATGTCCTTAGTACCTTTAGAGTAGAACGAAGTGCCGAGACTATTATTGGAATTAATAATATTAAATCTATCCGTATAGCGGAAATCACCGATATTATCGTTACCTTGTGAACCGATTGAAGCCTTCAACTTCAGTTCCTGCACCCAAGAAGCATCAAACCAGCTTTCTTTGTTGATGAGCCATGCACCACCTGCCGACCAGAATGTACCCCAGCGGTGGTCTGGATGGAAACGGCTGGAAGCATCACGACGCAAGGAAGCTGAGCCGAAGATTCGTTCGTCATAGTTGTATTGCAAACGTCCGAAGAAGCCTTCGTTGTTACGACGACTCTTATATGAAGAAGCACTCTGTCCATCTATAATGGCACCATCCAATTCCTGATTGTCCTGAGAGAACATCTGTGACTTACTGGCTCCCAAATAAGAAAGGCGGTAGTCATAATATTCATGTCCTAACAAAATATCGAAATTATTGCTTCCGAATGATTTGGCATATGAGACAAGTTGTTGCAAGTTGTAGTCGTAAGTTCTCTGGTGGCGCTTGCTTACTGTACCACCGGTAGAATCGAACTGTCCATAATAAGGATTATAAACATATGTAAAGCGTGTCTCATCCAAGTTGAAAGTACCATTGAATGTCACCTTTAACCCTTCTATAGGAGTTATGTCTACAAAAGCATTACCACTGATAGCATTTCCTTCAGCATTATGGGTGTTAAGTTTGTTGTCCAGAATAGGATTGGCATCAGGAATGAAAGGACGTTGCATACCTGCATTGATACCGCTACCGTAGTCCATCATTCCAATACCATTCTTATCAACCATGATACTGCCATCAGCATTACGTACGTAAGCAGGATAGATGGGAGCCATTTGGGTAATAAATGCCCATACATTACCTTGAGAACTACTGGAACCATTATTACTCAATGAATTGGAATCAAATCGCGCATATGCCATATTACCACCGATCTTCAACCACTTCTTGGCTTGATAGTCGGCTTTTAAACGGCCAGTCAAACGTTTCAGGTCAGAACCTTCAGTGATACCCTCATTTCCAAGATAGCCTAAAGAAACATAGAAAGAAGATTTTTCATTAGCTGCGCTCACTGAGAAGTTATATTCCTGACGTAAACCGGTACGCATACCTACATCGTCCCAATCATCCGGAGTAAGCAGATAGTCGCGTCCTTTATAATTCACAACTCTACCCAATGTGGCATTGGGATTAAGCTTGCCATTCTGACCGATAAGGTATTGTCCTTCGGGAACCGTATAGACATTGTAACCCAAGCCACCGTTAGAGCCAAACAAATTGTTATTTGCCTCAAGCCATGCAGCCTGATCACTCATTCCCCCCTCATATTTATAGTAGTTTTTCATTGCCTCATAGTGCGTCTCATAGTACATGCCAGGATTGTCAATCACGTCATATTTCTGCAACGCACGGGTATTTGCTCCCCACTTGGCATCGAAAGTTACTTTGGCCTCACCCGACATATTGGCTTTCTTGGTAGTGATGATAATTACACCGTTAGCACCACGCGCACCGTAAAGAGCATTGGAAGCCGCATCCTTCAATACCGTCATTGATTCAACGTCGTTGGGATTGATATTATTGATATCACCGCTATAAGGAGCACCATCCACAATAATCAGAGGGTCGTTTCCTGCATTGAGTGAACTGAAACCACGGATCTTGATGGATGACTTTGAACCAGGAGCACCGTCATTGGATGTCAATGTCACACCCGGCACAGCACCAGCCAAAGCATCGGTAACGTTTGTCACCTGCGACTGCTCCAGCTTTTCCGTACCTATCACCTTAGCCGAACCCGTAAATGCAGACTTCTTTGCTGTACCGAAAGCAACTACCATTACCTCATCAAGCATCTCTGTATCAGACTTCATCACCACTTTTACGCTAGGTTTTATTGTCACCTCCTGGGTTTGCATACCAATATAAGAAATTACCAGAGTTTTCGCGGAACTTGGTACGTTTGGTAATGTAAAATCACCATCTACACCGGTAATAGCACCAACTTGTGTACCTTTTACCAATACAGAGGCTCCAATAACTGGCTGCCCGTCTTCTTCAGAAATTACAACACCTGTAACCTTCTGGGTTTGGGCAGTTACTAGGCCTATTCCAACAAAAAGACAGGCCAATAACAGCATTAATTTTCTTTTCATAAATTCTCTCTTAAAGTTTAACTTTACATTAATTGTTTCTTTACTCTAACAAAGTGCAAATATATTAATAAAACTGAAACGAACAACTATTTTATTGAAAAAACCTTGCAAATCTATCAATCTGTTAATTAAATACGCTACTTTATGCTTAATAACAGATTTTTCATACTTAAAAAACCTAAACCGGCTTATGTTTACTATCACTATGATTCCCTCTTTCAAGGTGATTTTTCCAAGAAATACACATATTTTAAAACAAAATGGTTAATAAACAAGCCGCTAAAACAAAAAACATACCTGATTTTGAAACAAAATGAGAATTTCCGGAGATTAAATACCAATTAATAGCTAAACACAAAAAGACACTTTTTAGAGATATTAATTCTTATTCTATTCTCACTGAGCACAGAATATCGTCTTATTTGTTATTAGTATTAATTAAAACCAAACAAAATGAGTAAAATTATTTACAATCTAGTATACAACAGAAAAAGAAGCCTGAATAAAAAAGGAATGGCGTTAGTGCAAGTAGAAGCCTATTTGGATAGAAAAAAAAAGTATTTCTCCACCAAAGTTTATCTAAAGCCAGAACAATGGGACAATAAAAAGCTTATCGTGAAGAATCATCCTAATGCGGATGCACTGAATAGATTGATATATGAATTTATGGCTATGATAGAAAAAAAAGAGTTGGAATTGTGGCAGCAAGGAAGGCGTATTTCATTAGAATTACTAAAGGACGTTTTGAGCACAAGCGAAAACAAAACCTCTTTTATTTCTTTTTGTAGACAAGAGATAGCAAACTCTGCTCTGAAAGAAAGTACAAAACGAAATCACCTCTCCACTCTTTCATTATTACAACAGTTCAAAAAGGATGTAACCTTTTCTGATTTAACATTCGAATTCATATCCTCCTTTGAATATTTCTTGCAATCAAGAGGCTATCACACAAATACGATAGCCAAACATATGAAGCATCTGAAGCGGCATATAAATGTTGCCATCAACAAGGATTATATAGAGATACAAAAATACGCTTTTCGAAAGTACAAGATTAAAACTATAGAAAACAAGCATACGCACTTATCCCCTGAAGAGCTGGAGAAGTTGGAGAAATTAAGCTTGGCTGGCAGATATACTAAATTGCAGAAGACTTTAGATGCATTCTTGTTTTGTTGCTATGCAGGAATGAGATATTCTGATTTTATCAGTTTATCACCCGATAACATCGTGGAGATCCGTCAAGAAACCTGGCTAATTTATAAATCCATAAAGACGAGTACAGAAGTCAGATTGCCTCTTTATCTCTTATTCGAAGGAAAAGGGCTTGTTATTCTGGACAAATATCGGGATGACTTACAAAGCTTCTTTCATTTAAGGGATAACTCTAATGTGAACAAAAATTTAATTGTGATTTCCCGCCTAGCCGGTTTATCAAAAAAGATTTCATTTCACACCGCTCGCCATACTAATGCAACTCTATTGATTTATAATGGAGTAAACATTACAACGGTGCAAAAATTGTTGGGGCATAAAAGTGTTAAAACCACACAAGTGTATACGAATGTAATGGATATGACTATAGTACATGATTTAGAAAAGAGCCATGCACTCATGCCTTTGCCTAAAAAAACACGAACTTAGCATAGTCAATACTGCACTTTCATATCATTAGTCATATACTTCTCCTTTAAAGTCTATTCACTCACTATTCTGTTTCAACCTGCTCGCTGCAAACTCACTGCATACGTTTTGCAGTATTACTGCATATTGTTTGCAGTACCACTGCATATTGCTTGCAGTACCACTGCAACAGCTTTGCAGTATCACTGCAATAGGTTTGCAAAATCTTGCAGCAAGAAACTATTTATAATCAATTAGATACAGCATAGTGTGAATAGAAGATTAACATTGGTGTTTTATCAATATTTAAACTGATTGGAGGTGTGGAAGCTAAATTTGCTTCCACACTTTTGCATTGCTTCCACAGCATCTGTGATGCCGATGAATAGAGGGATATAAGGAACGGGTGGAAGCGTGGAAGCAAAAATGATGAAAACTGTTATGAGGAAACAATTGTTGTCTTGATTGTTTAGCCAATCAGAAAGTTTTGAATTTGCTGTTTTCTGAAGCTATTGAAATATTCTTTTACATAGACTTTAGTAGTTTCGCTAATAAAGTGACAATGTAGAATAAATACTTCATTGAAAGCAGCTAAGATGATAGATATTGACAAAAGACATGCTTCATATAAGAGGAAGAATCATTTAAAATCTTTAAGCAGTGTATTAACTTTATGGTATACATCTGATAACTTGGTTGTTAATCCAACAAATAGTATCACAGCAGTAAGGTTTTATGCGTCGTCCCTCCATACACATACCTTGTGAGAAAGGAAATTTCGCTATAGTTATTTCTAGCACATAGCATAATTATCTGATTATTAATAAGATAAATAAAATATAGTTCCGCGAAAACTCTGGTGATTTCATACATCGGTATGAAGACTCAAGAAGTGGTAATCAAACCGAGCGTAAAAGTGGTTATGATGCCTGATACAGAGATACTTGATGAAGTAACAGTAGTGGCTTATGGCACTAAACGCAAACAAGATTTGGTGGGCTCTATCAGCAGTGTAAAGAATGAGATTATCAGTAATTCACAAGCTACATCCGTGTCCAATGCACTAGAAGGAGCTGTGGCCGGTTTGCAGGTTGTAAGCTCTTCCGGCCAGCCGGGACAAGATGCCAATATCGTATTGCGCGGTATCGGTTCTATTTCAGCCAGCAACAATGCGCTGATTGTAGTAGATGGTGTGCCCTTCAACGGTAAGTTGTCGGACATCAACCCTACGGACATTGCTTCAGTGAACGTGTCGAAAGATGCTGTATCCAACTCTTTGTATGGTTCCCGCGCAGCTGGTGGTGTGGTCATGATTACTACCAAGACCGGACGCAAAGACAAGGTGGCCATCAACTTTAACGGTACCTGGGGTGTGGCACAGCGTGCGTACAAAGATTATGATATGGCTACTGATCCGGAAGAGTTCTATCGTTTGTCTTGGTATGGTCTTCGTAATACCTATTGGGCGGCTGGAAAATCCATTGAAGACTCTAATTTAGCAGCCAGTCAGGATTTACTGGGCGAACTGGGTAATTACAATGCATATATCATCCCGCAAGGAGAATATTTAGTAACACCTGATGGAAAACTTAACCCCAATGCACGTTTGCGTTATAATGATTCGTTTGCCGATGCCTTGTTCGACAATGCCTTCCGCCAAGAATACAATGTATCTGCATCGGGTGGTAATGACCGTACAGATTTTTATGTATCTATGGGCTTTCTGGATAATGACTCTTATGTGTTAGGTTCTTCTTATGAGCGTTTTACAGCTCGTGCCAACGTTAACTCCCAGTTGAAATCCTGGTTGAAGGTAGGTACCAATGTAGGATATTCCAAAGCAACTCAGAATGGTGTACAAGAGAATGCCGGAGCTGCCTCCAATCCTTTCGAAGTAGCACGTTCTTGGGCTCCTATCTTTCCGGTTCATGCCTATGATGCAGAAGGTAACATGAAATATTATGAGGATGGAAGCCCCATGTATGATGCCGGAAATGGTGAAACAGACGGTACATCTAAACGTCCTACGGCTACTAACCAGAATGTGATAGCCAATATGAAAGAGGATATTCGTGAAACTGTGTACAATAATCTGACTTCACGCTCGTATCTGGAAATCTCGTTCTTGAAGAATTTCAAGTTTACAGCAAACTATAGTTATGATTTCACGAACAGTAGCCAGACAGTATTCTACACTCCGCTCATCGGTGACGGACAGTCTTTCGGTGGTCGTGGTACAAAAGGAAGCTACAACACTACGACTACCAACTTCAACCAGATTCTGGCTTACAGCAATGTATTTGGCGATAACCACCACCTGTCGGCCAAGATAGGTCACGAGTACTACAAGTATGAATATCAGTATTTGGCAGGACAGAAGACCAACTTCTTTAATCCGAACAATCCGGAACTGGACAACGGTGGACAAATGCAATACATCAATAGCTACACGGCAAACCATAACATCGAGGGTTATTTCGGTATGGCAGACTACGACTATAGCAATAAATATTACGTTTCTGCCGCTTTCCGTCGCGACGGTACTTCCCGCTTTTTGGACCGTTGGGGTAATTTCTGGTCGGTAGGTGCTGCTTGGCGTATTTCCAACGAAGCATTCATGGAAGGTACAAATTCTTGGTTGAACGACTTGAAACTGCGTGCATCTTATGGTACCCAGGGTAATGAAAGCATCCTTTCGGAATATGACTATGCCTATGTGTACACGCCTTATCAAGACCAATACACAGTTACTTGGAATGGTTCAGAGCTGGGTTATTCACCGGAATTCTACGGTAATCCGGACTTGACCTGGGAAAAGCAGAAGACTTTTGACGTGGGAGTAGATTTCCGTCTCTTCGATAGAGTATACGGTTCATTCGAATATTTTTATCGTCGTACGGACGATATGCTTTTCAAGCGTCCCGTAGCTTTCTCTACAGCCGGACGGCCGTATAACTGGGAAAATCTGGGTGCGATGAAGAACACTGGTATAGAGTTTGAAGTGAATGTGGATATCTTCAATCAGTCTGACCTGAAGTGGACGGTATCGCTCGTAGGCTCCCACTACAAGAACCGTATTGTGACATTACCCGAAGAAAACCGTGAAAATGGTATCACTTCCGGTCCGTTCAACCTGCGCGAAGGTAAGAGCCGCTTTGAATACTATACTTATATGTATGCCGGCATGGACGAAAAAGGAAATGCCATGTGGTACATGGATGAGACAAACGAGAAAGGGGAAGTGACAGGCCGTACTACCACCACCACTTATGCAGACGCAACCCGCTACTTCATTGGAAAATCTGCGCTGCCCGATTTCAACGGTGGTTTGAGCACTACTTTCTCTTACAAGGGAATTGACCTTTCTATAGCAACGGCTTTCCAGATTGGTGGCTATGCTTATGACTACTCTTATCTGTCCGGCATGAGCTCTTCATTCTACGTAGGTCATAATAAGGATATGTGGAAAACATTCAACCCTGAGACCGGTCAAGGTTCACTTCCTATTTGGAATGCCGACAATGCTTCCAACTCTTTCACTCAGCAATCAGACCTCAATCTGGTAAAGGCCAGCTACTTCAGCATCCGTAACATCACTTTGGGCTACACATTGCCGAAGAACTTGATGCAGAAATTGGGTGTTGAGAAACTGCGTATCTATGCTACGGCAGATAATCTCGGCTTGTGGTCCAAACGTCAGGGATTTGACCCTCGTGTGGCAATGGCTGGTTCTGATAATGAATATGGAGGCTATTCTCCGATGCGTGTGATTTCCGGAGGTATCAACCTTACATTCTAAACTAAAAAATAAAATTGTATATGAAGATAATGAAATATATGATGCAGGTGCTTCTTGTCGGGGGCCTGCTTACATCTTGCATTGAAGATGCTGATGTTACCGCTTATTTGACTGAAGACCAACTGGGCAATGTGGCTCAGGAAGATCCTGATAAGGCTTTTTCAGCTGCTGTGGCAGGTATGTATACTGATATGCAACAGTATGTTGACGTCAATATGAGTCACAACTATTTCGGTCAAAAGAGTTTTGATTACTTAACATCGCTGATGGGCAACGATATGATTATGACCGGACGTTTCGCTATGAGTATGTATCATTATTTGCTGGATTACTGGCAACAGAACTATACTCCGACCAACAACCGTTGGAAAGAGTACTATCGTGTCATAGCCAATGCCAACAACATCCTCAAGCTGATTGACCCCAGCAGTGAAGATCCCGCCAATTTGAAATATCGTGCCATCGCTCTTGGTTTCCGTGGCTACGCCTACTTACAACTGACTTACTTATACCAGCATTCCTACTATACCGGTGCGGATGGAACGAAATGGGGCCGTGGAGAGAAATATGACTTCTCCCAGTCTCCGTGTGTACCGCTTATTACAGAGGATACGGAAGGTGACCAGCCACGTGCTACTGTAGCCCAAATCTATGAACAAATCAAGAGTGACCTTACTACTGCTTTCGACTTGTTCAAGAATTTGGATATGACGCGTACTTCCTCACCCACTGATATGGATGGCTGCGTGGTAGCTATGCATTTGGCTCGTGCGAACATGGTTATCCATGAATGGGATGAGGCGATAAAGTATGCGCAGGTGGTGATTGATAATTTCCCTATATTGCAGAGTGAAGACCAGATACTCCAAGGATTCAGTAATATCAGCTTGCCGGATGTAGTATTCGGTAGCGATGTTACAGCAGACAATAGTACAACTTATATGTCTTTCTTCTCGCAGATGGATACTTATGGCGATGGTTATGCCGGCATCGGTGTATGGCGCGCTGCCTTTAAGCCATTAGTAGACCGTATCGCGGATACTGATATCCGTCTGCAATGGTTCTGCTGCGACCGTTCTACAGGTGTAACAGATGACTCCGGTAATCGTATAACATTGATTCGTGACACTCAGTCTCCAGTTGCCGTGGAATACCAAGCCGTAAAATTTATCGGTACAGGTCGTGATAACATCAAGGCCGGTGTGTTCAGCGGATGGGAACTGGGAGATTATATTTACCTGCGTTCAGAAGAAGCTTACATGATAAAAATGGAAGCTTTGGCTCACAAGGGTTCTGCTGAAGCAGTGACTGAACTGAATAGCTTTATGAAGACCCGCCAGCCCGATTATAATTACACTTTCACGAACAAGGCTGACCTGATAGAGGAAATCATTTATCAGAAACGTGTAGAGTTCTGGGGTGAAGGTTTGGAATATATTGATAATCGTCGTTTGAATATTCCTGTAGATCGTACAGATGAAACTTGGGGCGCAGAAAATAATAATCACTTCTCTGCCGGTAAGTTCCGTTATAACCAAGAAGACAGGCCGTTCCTTTACCAGTTACCTCTCTCTGAAATAGAGAATAATTCTCAGCTTTCTCCGAGCGACCAGAATTAATACTTCAAAGGACATGTTATACGGAAAAATGACACAGAAGCGCTATCTGTGCAGACTAATCAAGCTGCATTACCCCAACAATAATAATGCGGCAATTATGATGATTCATCCGGTTGAACATACCGGAATTTCATAATAAAGTGTTTTTGAGAAGCCACTCATTGCGAAATGGGTGGCTTTCTTCTCTTAATCCAACAAAAGACTTCAGGGGGAAGTGTTATTTCAAGATTACATATCTTCCAAAGAAAGCCCTTTATAAGAAACAGAGCAGTTTTTCCATTCTTTGTTGATTGTGACTTTTTTCTTCAATATCCCCCAACCTATCCGTTCAGGATTGTGTTTAATTTCGACCAATTCATAAAATGAAAAAATACGATGTCGGTCTTTCATCCGTTGATTTCAATAAAAGTGAGGTCTTACCGATGCGCCTTCTTCCTACTAAAACCGGCATTTGCGATTCTTCTTGAAACTGTTCTGCTATATTCTTTAAAACAGCCAACTCTTTTTTGACCATAGAATTTCATAATACACCTATTATTTTACATCAAGTCCACTATTATCCGTAGTGTACATTACGATAATACTAATTAAAGACGATATTTGTATAAAATGAATTTATTTTTGAACTTTTACACAAAAAACTATAAAGTAATTTATTTAAGATCCTTTAGAAATAACCTCATAAGTTCATTAGTTTTTTATCCGACAAACACAGACTTTCTCTATTTGAAATAGGAATAGTTATTCTGTAATTTAAAATAGTATTTACATGAAATGCAATATTCTTATGGATGAAATAAATAATACAAGTAAATATTCAACGAAAAATAAACAAATGATAGATATTGACATAATCACCCATTCTTTTAAAAAGAGGAATGCTAATTTTACAACTGCAGTACATTAATTAACACTCAAATAACTATTAATCAAAATATTACATTTGTTAATGGTATCACATAAGTAAGGTTTTGTTTATTGTAGACCCATATAGGACAGCTTTGAAAAGAGTATTCCTTGTTTTAGCCAATTCTTTGACTTATTGTATATTCTTTATTATCAACAGAATACAGATAGTGTAGTTCCGCGAAAACTCTGCTAATTTCGTATGTTGGTATGCAAACGCAAGAGGTGGCTGTCGCACCTTCTTTAAGAGTCATCTTAAAGTCCGACAGTGAAATTCTTGATGAAGTAACAGTCATAGCTTATGGTACTGCAAAGAAGAACTCACTAACAGGTTCTGTTGCTACTATCAAATCCAGTGATATGGAAAAGCTTCCAGTTACTTCATTTGAGAAAGCATTACAAGGATTGTCTCCTGGACTGCAGATCGCAAGTGTCTCCGGTCAACCGGGTTCGTCTACACAGGTACGTATTCGTGGTATCGGGTCTATGTCTGCCTCAAGTACCCCACTTTATGTTATAGATGGAGTTGCTATTGAAGCTGCAAACTTAAGTGAAGTTGCAAATACCAGTAAATATGGGACAAGTGCAAATCCACTTTCAAACTTAAATCCGAATGATATTGAGTCTATTACCATCTTAAAAGATGCTTCTGCTGCTTCTCTGTACGGATCACGTGCGGCCAATGGTGTTATTCTGATTACAACGAAGCAGGGTAAAAAAGGACAAGCCAAGGTTAGCTTTAAAGCTCAAATGTCATCTTCCAAACTCCCTTCTGGTGGTTATAATTTGATGAATGCCTCCGAACATTATGCTCTGTATTATGGAGGCTTCTATAATAATAATATTGCTAAAGGCATGTCCTCAGAAGAAGCTTCTGCTGCAGCCAACAAATCCACACAAAGCATGTATGGGCGAAATCCATATAATGTTGCTAACCCTCTGGATGCTTCTGGCGACTTGACATCTGGCGCTCAATTGATGATTGATACCGATTGGTTGGATGAAGTCTTCAGAACCGGGATGTCACAAGAATACGATATCAGTGTAAATGGAGGAAACGAGAAATCAAAATACTTCATTTCTATGGGATATATGAATCAAGAGGGTATTGTGATTGGTTCGGATTTTGAACGATATTCAGGTCGTGCAAATGTCTCAACAGAAATTAAACCTTGGTTCAGTATGGGTATCAATTCCACTTTCTCTTTGGCAAAACAAAACACTCCTGTAGGTGGAGGTGGCGGTGCTAGTCCTTTGACTAATGGTATTTTCCTACCCAATGCTGTTCCAGTATATGATTTGGATGAAAATTTCCAAATGCAATATGATGAGAATGGCAAACCTCTTTATAACTTCAAGAATCCCATATTTCAGGATATGAATGTTATATCATTTGCACAAACTGACAAATATGCAACTAACACATACCGTGTTTTGGTAAATCCCTACGTGGATTTCAACTTTTATGGAGTTCATTGGAAAACAAGTCTTTCATATGATTATATCAATTTGGATGAAACGCAATGGTATAATGCGGAGCATGGTAATGGTAAAGCTGCACAAGGACGCTTGTACAAATATGCCATTTGGAACAATACTTTTGGATTGACCAGTACATTAAATTATAATTTCAACATAAAGGAAGACCATCACTTCTCGGTATTGGCTGGTTATGAAATCTATAATAAAGAGTACAAGCGCACTTATGCACAAGGAACAAAATTTCCAATTGGTGGTTTGACAGAGCTGAATGTAGCTGCTACTCCGCAAGAAGTAGGTTCTGTAACAGATAAAGAGCGCATGCTTTCTTATTTTGGTCGATTAAATTATGATTATCAGAATAAATATTTTGCCTCATTCAGTATCCGCTCCGATGGTTCTTCACGTTTTGCACCGGGACATCGTTATGGTACATTTTGGAGTGTCGGATTAAATTGGCGTATCAGCGAAGAAAACTTCATGAAAGATATTACTTGGCTCGATGACTTGAAACTGCGTGCCAGCTATGGTACTTCAGGTAACAAAACATCTGATTACTTATATGGTTATCAAGCCTTCTATGAAGGTGGAGCCAATTATAACGGAGAGTCTGGCTTCAGACATTCTCAATTAGCAAATCCTGATTTGTCATGGGAAAAATCCAAAAACTTCAATGTGGGGTTGGATTTTGCAGTACTTAACAGTCGCCTGCATGGATCCATTGACTATTATATCAAAAACTCTGATGAACTGTTATTGGAAAAAACTTTAGCCGGTTCTACGGGGTTGGACATAATTATGTCTAATTTGGGTGGTATGCGCAACTCTGGTATAGAAGTAGATTTGCATTCCCTAAATATTCAAGCCGGAGACTTTAATTGGGGAACCGACTTCAATATCTCTTTTAACAAGAATGAAATCACTTCTTATCCCGAAGAACAGGAAGTTGTTGGTACAAAAGTTCGTACGGTAGGCTACAGCCTTTATGAATTTTACATGCAAGAATGGGCCGGAGTAGATAAAGAAACCGGTGCTCCACTTTGGTATAAAGACGTAAAAGATGATAAAGGTAATCCGACAGGTGAAAGAACTACCACTTCAACTTACTCTACTGCAGACAAATACAAACTTGGTTCTGCACTTCCCAATGTATTTGGAGGTTTGAATAACACATTTACATTTAAAGGATTAGACCTTTCATTCCTCTTTACTTATAGTTTTGGAGGAAAGATATATGATGCGTACGAAGCCAATTTGCTGAATGATGGTAACAACAACGGTTATCAAGCCATCAAAGATCAAGCGAATTATTGGACAAAAGAGAATCCAAACGCTCCGAATCCTGCATTCTTGCCCAATAACACTTCAAGTTCTCATTCTACATCAAGCCGCTATTTGCACGATGCAGATTTCATTAAATTAAAAAATATCAACTTAGGTTATACTCTACCAAAAAAATGGACACAGAAGATACAGTTGGAGACAGTACGTTTCTTTGGAAGTCTGGAGAATATCTGTGTATGGAACTTGGATGGTAGTTTCAAAGGTTACGATGTGGAATTGGGAGGTGTAACCGGAGTATTGGACGGTGCAGGTACGGTTCCATTGCCTCGTACAATCTTATTTGGTATAAATGTTGGTTTCTAATTTAAAATTGAGATTACGATGAATAGAATAAAGCAAACTATAATAGCACTTGCAATAGGTCTTAGCTTGGCAAATTGCGGTGATGATTTTTTGGATACTACTTCTTCGGACCAAATGTCCGATTCTAACACCTTTACTACGATAGACGGTGCGCAGCAAGTGTTGACCGGTGCTTATGACTGGTTGACCAATGGCTGGTTGGCTCATATGACCAACCAATATATTTTCTTCTTGCCTGACATTATGGGAGATGACGCATTGGTGACACCTGACCCCAACTACAATTATGGACGTTTTGTGTCTCCTTATCAATATACAGTTTCTCCAGGAAGTACCTATACTGATGACCCGTGGAAGGGATGTTACAGTATCATAGATAATACGAATGCCATTTTGGATAATATCGGAAACCTGGCAGAAAGTGCAGAGCGTAACAGAATTGAAGGTGAAGCGCTATCTCTAAGAGCTTATACTTATCATTTCTTAGTAAGAATGTATGCCAAACCTGTAAACAAGTACCCGGATAATCCGAGCATAATTTTACGTATTTCTTCTGGAACAGAAGACCTTCCTCGTGCTACGGTAAAAGATGTGTATAATCAGCTTGTCGTTGACATGGAAAAAGCATGTGGATTGTTGGACCAGCATTCTTCTTCATCCAAGGCATATATCGGTGCGAATGCTGCTCATGGAATTCTTGCACGTTTGTATTTGGATTTAGGTGATGAAACAAATGGCATCAAACATGCCAATGCTGCATTGAAAGGTGTTAATTTGATGAATACGGCAGTTTACACAGCTGATTTCTGTGAAGTTAACTCAGAAACACTTTGGGCTTTCGAATGTCCAACTGATGATAATCAATTCTATCTTTCATTACCCTCTTTCTGGTATTTGTGTGGAGATGATTATGAAGATGCTGTTATTGGTTATAGCTCATTACGAGTTTCAAAGGCTTTGATTAATCTAATGGAAGATAAAGATATACGCAAAACTCAGTTCCCGAAAGATTCTGAAACAAACGATTATATCAGTGAAACAGGATACTTGACAACAAAGATTCATAGTCGTAACAATGAAATGGGACAAGGCTCTTTCAATATGCTGCGTGGTTCTGAGATGTATCTTATTATTGCTGAATTAGCTGCTGACAAACAGCATTATGATGTGGCTAAAGAAGCATTAAATGTTGTTCGGATAGCTCGTGGATTGGATAAATATAGTGGAACGGATGCCGGTTTAGCAGATGAGATACAACAAGAAAGAAGGCGTGAATTATTTGCAGAGGGACATCGCCTATTCGACATGAAACGTAGAGGTTTGGCATTGACAAGAACTGGAGTTGACGGACACGATTTGTGGACTAGTCAATTAGACCTTCCTGCTGGCTCTGATAGATTTGAATTACCTATTCCGCAAGCAGAGATTGATGCTAATGGAGAACTGACAAATAATGATCAGAATCCTGCTTATAAATAAGTCTGTAAGAAGGAGTATATCTGATTTATGAACTTTCAAAACATCTCTATTTGATAGGGTGTTTTCTAAATAAAGTGTTTTAAAAGCCGTTCACTGTGAAGTAAGCGGCTTTTGTTATTCTATCTTTTCCACTTTATTTCTGCAACAACCATTTCCAAATAGGACGTATAGAAATTCGCTGCCGGGGATTAACGGTTATTTCTTCCTCGTCTTCCAAAGTGATGCCAATGGAGAGATTAAAAGTATACCGGCACGTATCATACTGCATAGACTTTATGGAGAAGAACTGAAACGATAGAAATATCCTCTCTTCAATAAACAGCAAACCTGAATTGTCTGCACGACACGGGAGTCAGCGCGGATTACAAAAGTACATTCTTTATTCCCCTGAATTATAAAAATATATCCACTCAGTCTTCGTTATTCTATGTAGACTATATTCTCTTACAAGAAGACTTCCTCATTACGTTTTTGACATGCTCCAAACAGTAGTTTTTCATAGCTATAGAATTCTTTACTCCAATTACTTTGTATTTGGAATAATCTCCATTTATAAGATAGAGACAATTACATAGTGTTCTATGCATAAAATGGATAAATAGGTAGGATAGTATTTATGTAACCATTATAAATTCAATAGTATTTTACATAAGGGGTTACATTCTCATAGATGGAATAAACAACACGGTAAATAATTGACAAAAGCAACTAAATGATAGATATTGACAAAGCCCTTCTAGTTTTTGAGAAAAAAGATCCTGACGTTATGATTATAGCACATCAGCACAGAATTAAAAACCTTCAAATCAGCATATTACCATTATAAATAGTATCATATAAGTAGATTGTCATTTACAGTGGATATGTATAGAGTATCTTCTCTAGAGGATTACTTTATTTCAGGAGCTCTTTTTATTTATTTTATATTGCTTATTATCAACAATATAGACATATTGTAGTTCCGCGAAAACTTTGGTGATTTCGTACATTGGCATGCAGACTCAAGAGGTTGAGATTAAGCCGAATATAAAAGTATTCATGCGTTCCGATTCTGAGATGCTTGATGAGGTAATGGTGGTAGCTTACGGAACAGCAAAGAAGTCCGCTTTTACTGGTTCAGCCTCTGTGATCAAGTCTGAGACATTGGAGAAGCGTCAAGTCTCCAACTTATCGAACGCACTTTCCGGTACTGTATCTGGTGTGCAGACACAAAGTACAAATGGCCAGCCGGGTACGAGTGCGACAGTTCGTATTCGCGGTATTGGTTCTATGTATGCCAGCAACAATCCTTTGTATGTAGTGGATGGCATTCCTTATGAAGGAGATATCTCCGCTGTCAATTCACAAGATATTGAATCGATGACCGTATTGAAAGATGCTGCAGCTGCTGCTCTGTATGGCGCACGTGGTGCAAACGGTGTTATTTTGGTTACTACAAAAAAAGGTAAGAGCGGTGATACGCAGATTTCTTTAGACGCCCGTTGGGGAGTCAACTCCCGCTTAGTAAAAAACTATGATGTATTGCAGAATGCAAATACCTATATGGAGACTGCATATTCTGCTTTGTACAACGGATACCTATATAATAGCGGATATACAGCAGAACAGGCTTATCAATTGGCCAATGCAGACTTGTTTCCCAAGCTGGGCTATCAAGTTTATACCATACCTGATGGACAATATCTTATTGGTCGGAACGGCAAGTTAAACCCTCATGCAGCTTTGGGATATAGTGACGGTGACTATTATTATACACCGGACAACTGGTCTGATGAGATGTTCCAAAGTAATTTGCGCCAAGAGTATAATCTTAGTGTTTCTGGTGGTTCGGACAAATTAAGTTACTATCTGTCTGCCAGTTATTTGAATGATGAAGGTATTATTGAAAATTCAGGTTTCGAACGTATCTCCACTCGTATGAACGTGGATTATCAGGCTAAAAAGTGGTTGAAACTTGGAGTGAATCTTAGCTATTCGAATGTAACAAGCCGTTCACCGGGCGATCAGGATACCGATGCCGCTACTTCTTCCGGTAATGCGTTCTTTGTTGGTAACTTTATCGCACCAATCTATCCGATGTATGTACGGAATGCAGACGGCAGTTTACAATATAATGCCAATACCGGCTATCATGTATATGACTATGGTGATGGTTCAAGTACAAACTTCACCCGTAATTTTATGAGCATGTCCAATCCTATGAGCGGTTTCCTTTATGATACTGAAAAATATCTGATGGATATTCTGAATGGGAAATGGTATGCAAAGATTGATATCATTGACGGTTTGTCATTGACAGCTTCTTTGGGCTTGCATATTGACAACACACGCCAGCATAGTGTGGGTAACAAGTATTATGGTCAGTCGGCTTCCTATGGCGGTTCTGTTATGCAATACTCCTCACGCGTTTATTCGCTTGACCAACAATATCTGTTGAATTACAAAAAGACATTCGGCAACCATAACTTGGATATTCTTGCCGGCTATGAAAGTATGGACTTCAACACGGAAAGTCACTATATTTTAGGATATAACATGTATAGTGACAAGAACTGGACTGCATCTAATGTTATCGACCGCAAGAATGGTTCTGGCAGTTACAATGAATATGCCACAATCGGTATCATTACACGTGCCAGCTACGATTTCAATGAAAAATATTATGGTAGTGTTTCTTATCGTCGTGATGCTTCTTCACGCTTCCATCCGGATAACCGTTGGGGTAACTTCTGGAGTGTGAGTGCAGCATGGGATATGGCAAAAGAAAACTTTATCAGTCAATACGATTGGATCAACATGCTGAAGCTGAAGGCTTCTTTCGGTCAGCAGGGTAATGACAACCTCTATTATAAGGGATATACAAACTACTATCCGTATCTGGATCAGTTCATGGTTAGCGGGTCTGACGGTGTATTCTCTGATGGTGTGCTCTACTACAAGGGGAGCAAAGATATCACTTGGGAAACATCCAATTCATTCAATGTAGGTGTGGATTTCGCTCTTTTGGGAGGACGTATTGACGGTACAATCGAATACTTCAACCGCCAGACTAAGGATATGTTGTATTATAAACCGGTAGCGATGTCTAACGGTTATACCCAACTTCCTATGAATATCGGTTCGGTACGCAACTCCGGTGTGGAAATTGAATTGAACTATACTCCTATTGAAACTAATGATTTAAAGTGGGTGATCAATTGGAATGGAACATTGATGAAAAATAAGATTCTTGAGCTGCATCCGGATTTGAAAGGAGAGATGATTGATGGTTCCTATATTTATCGTGAAGGTGAATCTTTGTACCAGATGTATTTGACAAAATATGCAGGGGTAGATCCTGATTCCGGCGAAGCTCTGTATTGGGCAAAGGACGAAAACGGTGTAGAGTATAAGGATAAAGATTGGTCTGCTGCCTACAATTCCAATAGACAAGCTTCCGGTGACCTGTTGCCTACTATCTATGGCGGTGTCGGTACAACATTGGAGTTCCGTGGCTTTGATTTCTCCATCCAGTGTGCTTATCAGTTGGGTGGTACGATTTATGATAGTGGCTATCAAGCTTTCATGCATGGCGGTGACTCCCACTACATGGGATATAACTGGCACAAGGATATCTTGAATGCATGGACACCAGAGAATAGAAATACCAATATTCCGCGTGTAGATGCCATTGATAAATACACCAACTCTTCATCAGACCGTTGGTTGACAAGTTCTGATTATTTCTCTATCAATAACATCACCCTGGGCTATACTTTACCTAAGAGATGGTTGAGAAGTCTGGGTATCGGAAGCTTGCGTATTTACGGTGCGGCTGACAATGTGGCTCTTTTCTCTGCCCGTAAAGGGCTTGATCCACGTATGAGCTACACAACAGCTTCTACAGATAGATATACGCCTATACGTACTATTTCCGGCGGTTTGAAAGTAACATTCTGATAATAGTTCAATAATAAAATACAGAAAGAATATGAAGAAATTATATAAGATAACACCGTATATTATGCTCGGTTTGATGGTAGCCGGATGTACAGATCTGGATACAGAACCGCTGAGTTCGACTATTACATCTGACCAAAAGGAAGAAGTTGTTGAATCTGATCCTTCCAGATTGGAAGCCAGCGTAGCAGCCGTGGCTGCAAATTTCACCCAATATGCCAAAATCTACACAGAAGATGACAATGTGCATAGTGATATAGGTTATCCGACCATTATGCTGGCCACGGAATCAAGAGGTACGGACATGGTGGCAGATATTACTGGTTATAACTGGTATTCCAATTCAGCCGATTACAGTGACTGCTTGAATACAAGTACAGCTACCATTGAATTCTGGGGTACATTATACAACCAGATTTTTACAGCCAATAACGTAATCGGTACTGTAGATAGCGAAACAGAAGATCCTACGTTGCAATATTATCTGGCGCAGGCATTAGCAGTCCGTGCTTTTGACTATTTTACGTTGATACAATTGTATCAGTTCAATTACAAAGGACATGAGAGTGCCATGGGTATGCCTTTGATTACAGAGCAGAATGCAACAGAAGTTGCAGCCAATGGTTGCGCCCGTTCTACGGTGCAGGAAACTTATGATTTTATCTTGGCAGACCTGAATAAAGCTATTGAGCTGCTGACAGCCACTACAAAAGAACGTGATGACAAGCGCTATGTCAGCTTGGATGTCGCTTACGGTATCCGTGCGCGTGTCTATCTGGCAATGCACAACTATGCGGAAGCTTTAAAGGATGCGGAAGCCGCACTGGCCAAAACTACTGCCACTCCATACTCCCGTGCTGATGTAAGCAAGCCTTCATTCATTAATATCGAAGACAATTCATGGATGTGGGGTATCTTGATTACAGAACAGGACCGTGTAAGTACAACCGGTATTTGTAATTTCCCTTCACATATGGGCTCTTTGAATTATGGTTATGCTTCTGTAGGTGGATGGCGTAGAATCAGTCCGAAACTCTATAGTGAGATTCCTGCCAGTGATGTCCGCAAGGGATGGTTCCTGAACGGTGAAGGTATATCCGCCAATTTGCCTGCTGCAGCCCAGGCATATATTACTGGGAAAAAGGCACCTGCCTATACACAAGTGAAGTATGGGGTGCTGAATGACCAATGGGGAACTGACAACAATGCTACGGATATAATATTGATGCGTGTTGAGGAAATGTATCTTATCAAGGCTGAGGCACAAGCTATGAGTGGTAATGTCAGTGGCGGTGTATCTACCCTTAACTCGTTTGTTACTGCATATCGTGACCCGTCTTATCAGTGTACAGCCACTACACCGGAAGCTGTGCAAGAAGCTGTTTGGCAACAACGTCGTCTTGAATTCTGGGGAGAAGGTATGGCATATTTTGATATTATGCGTCTGAACAAGGGAGTCAACCGTTTAGGCTGCGGCTTCCCGACTACTGCCGTATTTAATATTACAGCAGGTGATCCGGTTCAAATTTACAGTATTCCTAATAAGGAAGTACAATATAACCCATTATTGGAGAACAATCCGCTGGTTTCGGCACCTACACCAATACCTGATGTAGAATAATGTATATGTTAACTATTAAAAATATGGAATATGAAATATATAAATAAGATACTTAGTCTGTTTGTCATCGCACTGATAGCTACCTCTTGCGATCCTGATGCAGAAAGTTATACTCCGGGTGAACAGGAAGACGGTAATCAAGGCATCTGCTTTGTGGGCAATTACACCCAAACAGTGGAAGTTGAGCCGGGAATAACCTCTTTTGATTTAACCTTGACACGCGCCTTGACAGATGCTGTCGGTACGGTTGATGTTACTGTGATAAATAATGAAGAGAATATATTTATATGCCCTTCTACTGTATCATTCGCTGCTGGAGAGAAAACAGCCAAGTTGACAGTTGAAGCACCATCAGCTGCTGAGGGTATCACTTATAATCTACAGCTGGCTTTGAGCGGCAATGATGTCAGTAACTATTCCTCCGGATACCATGAAATATCAGTGAATTTTGCTATTTTGAAGTGGGAATCTATCGGTACCGGATACTACTTGGATGGTACAGTTTCCAATTTCTTTAAAGTAGATCCGTCTGTTCCGATGGCTGTGGAAATTGAAAAGACTACAACTGCTACCAGTACACGTTTCCGTTTCGACAGCCCGTTTGCCAAAGTTGCGACCGCACAAGATGAGGTTGGTGGTTTCAACGGTTATCCCTTTAATGAAGAGGCTGATATAGTTCCAGGTGAATATACTTTCGTAATTGATGTGACTAAAGAAGGCGCTTCTTTGAAACCAATTCAATATGGTATGGATTGGGGATATGGTATGTTCAGCGGTGGTTCTGTATATGGCAACTTATCTACTAATATAAATTCTTATCCTTTGGGAGTTTATAATGAAAAGGCCGGTAGTATTACCTTCCCAGCCAATTCGTTGTACGTAAGTATGGCTGACTATCAAGACGGTGGTGCATATCCTTGTACCAACCCGTCTTATCTCTACTTGAGTGCGGAAGCATACCTTAACTCTTTGGAGACAGAGTAATTTGAAAATTAAAAAAATTACATAAGAAAAGCCGGTTCACACAAGGGGCCGGCTTTTTACTTTAAATATCGATTCGCAGAGATTGAATCGTTAATTTACAGTTTTTCCTTATCCTCTGCCAACAAAAAGTTTCGCAGTGAAATCTGTTTAATTCCTTTGTAATTCCCCCCGCTTTGCATTTCATCCATTGTTACCACATATTTGGGGTAATTGTCTGCTATTTCCAAAAGATTGCCAAATTCTCGCCTAACAGTTGCATCATCGGGAAGCATATATGCTACTTGAATATAGATTTTATGGTCGTCTTTGGAAGCAATGAAATCAATTTCCTTATTACCACTCTTTCCAACATATACTTCATATCCATATCTTAACAAATCAATGCATACTACATTTTCCATTAACTTGTTGATGTCTTTTCGAAAATCGAAATGCTGTATGGAATTATGTAATCCCAAATCTTCAAAATAATATTTCTCACCAATCTCAAAGATTTTCATCCCTTGGAT
Source organism: Bacteroides sp. A1C1 (assembly GCF_004328515.1). NCBI lineage: Bacteria > Pseudomonadati > Bacteroidota > Bacteroidia > Bacteroidales > Bacteroidaceae > Bacteroides > Bacteroides sp. A1C1. The sequence goes on along the minus strand of NZ_CP036491.1, from coordinate 2,803,582 downwards.
TTCAGCTCGTTGAATTTTGTAAATAAAGAAACTATTGCACAGTGCCTTTAGATAGTTCAGAATTGTCTGCGTAGGAATGTTGACGTGTTGCGACTTTAAATATTTACTAATATTCTGGGCAGAAAAAAGAGAACCGGTATTATCTATCAGATAAGCTACGAGATTTTCCAAAAAAGATACATTCCGGATTGATTCACGTGCAACCACATCTTTTAGTAGGATAGTGGAATAAACGTTTCTCAAATACTCAAATATGACATTCTTGTCCATTGTTAGATTATGAATGTAGGGCATACCTCCGAATGTAAGATAGAGTTTTAAACTTTCGGTGGAATCTTGACATTGATTGAAAGTTAAGAATTCCCCGTAGCTAAGTGAATGAATGGGAAATTCTATATATCTTCCTGCCAACTGAGTAGCAAGTTCACTGGATAGCATTTTAGCATTACTTCCGGTGCAATAGATATCGCATCTATTTTCATTCAATAAACTCCGCAGACACAATTGGAATTCTTCAATCTCTTGGATTTCATCTACAAAGAGATAGTTATGATTATGCCCAATAACCTTCTTTAAAACATATTGATAAAGATCCATGTAGTTCCTAATTTCCGTGAAGGCAAGTTGCTCTTTATCTACAAAAATGATATTGGCTTCCGGTATGTTTTTCTTTATGATATCTGATATCTGCAAAAGAATGTAGCTTTTACCTATCCTACGTTGGCCGGTTATGACTTTTATTATACTTTTATCAATAAACGGTTCAATTCTCCTTATGTATAAAGGGCGGGAGATATAATTTTTCATATTCAAACACGATTTAGTTTATGCACAAAGATATAAAATCATTCAATTATAATTGAATCTTTCCATACATATTATATATTCATCGATTATAAATAACATATGTAAACCAAATATTTCTCAACAAAAAATATTTTGGAACTTTCATGGATAAAATCTATCTTTCAAGATATATTCCTCTATATAATCTATCGTTATTCTTGAATAAAAAACATTTATTGGGTTAATTAGTACATCACCAATTAAAAGAGTAGAATGAAATGTTACAATAACGTGCTCATTATCAGCTTTTAATTATTCAAAACGGTATGAAATGGGTACTTTGAGATACTTACCTCCCTTTGCCATATACCTTTATAGATAATATACAATAGAATAAACCCTGTTCTACGGCAAACATAAACAGTTGTTTTTCAACAATATACAATTATTATAGTTCCGCGAAAACTCTGGTGATTTCGTTTGTTGGTATGCAAACCCAAGAAGTAACGATTAAACCTCATGTAAAGGTAATTTTGAAATCCGATTCTGAGCTGCTTGAAGAGGTTGTGGTTACCGGTTACGGTACATTTAAAAAAGCATCATTTACCGGAGCTGCTTCTACTGTAAACACTTCCACCTTGGAAGATGTACCTGTTCTTTCTGTTGCCGACAAGCTTTCTGGTAATGTCGCTGGTGTTACTTTTGGTTCAAGTTCAAGTAATCCAGGTTCTGTAAGCAGTATTCGTGTACGTGGTATGGGTTCCATCAATGCCGGAAACAATCCGCTTTATGTTATTGACGGAACACCGGTAACAAGTGGAGACTTATCCGAGTTCACTTATAGTGATGCAGGAACTGATATTCTGTCTTCACTCAATACCAATGACATCGAGTCTATCACAGTTATCAAAGATGCGGCGGCTGCCTCTCTTTACGGCTCGCGTGCTGCTAACGGTGTTGTGGTCATTACGACGAAAAGCGGAAAACAAGGTAAAACAAATGTAAGTTTCCGCTCTGACTGGGGTTTTTCAAACATGGCAATAGATTATCGTCCTATGCTCGACGGTGACTCACGCCGCGAACTCTTATGGACCGGTCTCAAGAATTATGGATTATACAGCGGAAACATGTCCGATGCAGATGCCGCAACTTTTGCAGACCAGAACATCGAGGACTTCGCTTCAAAACCCTCAACCGGATGGACGGATTGGAAAGACCTGCTTTTCCGTAACGGTTCTCATCAGAACTACCAGCTGAGCGTATCTGGCGGCAACGACCGTACCAAATTCTACACCTCAGCCGCTTATACCAATCAGGAAGGCATCATTTACAAACAAGGTCTGGAACGTTTCACTGGTAATGCAAACCTCACTCATAAGTTTGGAGACTTTGAAGTTCAGGTTACAAGCCAATTTTCAAAAGTAAGACAAAACAAAACCAATGAAGCTACCTCCTATGATGGGCCTGTAGCCAATTATGCATTCTTCCAAAGCCCCTCATCAACTCCCTATAATGAAGACGGCACATTAAACAATGGTTGCGGCATATTTGGAGTCAATCCTTTGTATGAAAGAGAGCACAGCTCTGACGTTTATACCCTGATGAAGGCATTTAATACAATCAAGTTGACCTATAATATTTGGAACAAGTTAAATTTAAGTGAAAAGATTGCTTATGATTACGCACAAGGTACCAATGATGTTCTTTGGGACAGACACTCAAACAATGGCGCTCCAGGTGGTGTCATGCAGCGCATTGTCAATCGTAATGACCAGCTGAATACACAAACCCAGCTCTCTTACATCAACTCTTTCGGCCTGCACAATATTGATGCCCTGCTTGGTTTTGAAACACAAGATACGGAATATGCTTTCAACTATATGGCAGGCCAAGACTATCCGGGTGATTTGTACGAATTGACAAATGCCGGTTCAACAAGTGCCGAAACCAACAGACAGAGCTATCGCATGACTTCGTTCCTCGGACGTGCCAATTATAACTACGCAGACAGATATTATCTCGGTCTCAGCTATCGTACCGACGGAAGTTCACGTCTGGCAAGAGAAAACCGTTGGGGAAGTTTCTGGTCGGTTTCCGGAGCATGGAGATTCATAGACGAAAGTTTTCTGAATCCCGTCAAGAGTGTATTGACAGATGGAAAGCTCCGTGTGTCATATGGTGTAAACGGAACGCAACCATCAGACTATTACGCTTATATGAATCTTTATAAATATGGAGTCATATACAATGGACAGTCAGGAATGTCAATCGTCGGAATTGCAAACCCGGACCTGAAATGGGAAAAGAACAAAACATGGAATATCGGTCTCGACTTTTCATTCATTGACCGTATCTCCGTAACATTCGACTACTATCAGCGTAAAACCAGTGACCTTATATACGACCTCCCCGTATCACAAGTCGGAGGATATTATGATGGCGATTACGGATATACCACTCCGCAGAACATCGGTTCACTGAAGAACTCCGGTTTTGAGTTGACCATTACATCAACCAATTTCAGAAACAAGGATTTCACATGGACCACTTCTCTGAACATGGCACATAACAGCAACAAACTGACCAAACTGGATGGCCAGCAGAATGAAATCGTATCAGGACCACTGATTCACCGTGTAGGCGAACCTTACTATTCATACTATGTTTATGAATACGCCGGAGTCGACGCTGAGACCGGTAAAGAAATGTTCTACCTGAATGACGGAACAGAGAATGCCCGCAAGACAACAACCAATATCTCTGAAGCCAACAAAACTATTGTAGGCAAGCATCAGGCTAGTATAGAAGGCGGTCTTACCAACAACCTCAAATGGAAGTTTATTGACTTGGGCTTCACTTTCACTTATTCATTGGGTGGTGATGCTTTTGACTACTCCACTTGGCAGCACTCCAATGGCGGTTCACATCTATACGGTGGTGCCGTACCGACATACTACGACATCTCAAAGATGTGGACCGGCCCGGGCGACACGAATGCCACATTGCCTAAATTTGAATATGGAAGCGTAGCTTCACTGTCTTCACGCTGGCTGATGCCTACTGATTATCTACGTCTGAAGAACCTCACATTAGGTGTAAGCATTCCGCAAAACTATATCAACAAGCTTGGACTTAGCAAGGCAAGAATTTACTTCTCGGGGTCCAACCTGCTTACATGGAAATCTAAAGACTTATTTGTAGATCCGGAAATGCGTGTAGACGGACTATGCACATTTGAGACTCCGGCATTGAGAACATATACATTCGGAATAGAATTGAATTTCTAACTAATAAAGATACGAAAATGAAAATATTAAAGACATTATACACAGCAACGCTTTGCGCAGCTATGGCAGTCAGCACTTCATCATGCCTCAACAGTTGGCTGGATCAGTCACCCGCAGACGGAATAGATGCTGAAACCGCAATCAAGAACAGCGATGATTTGGCCAATGTGCGGACGGGACTTTATGCTGCCGTTAAAGGTAACAGTAGCCTGATTAATTATTATGGACGCCTCATGTTCGTATACGGTGACATGAGAGGGGAAGATATCCAATATGAATATAACGGTGGAAGTGGAAGAGCAAACTTCTACTACTATATGGAATATACAACTGCCGACAATTTCACCACCTCAACAGCCGTATGGCAGATGCCTTATGTAGTCATAGCACGCGCCAACCGTCTGATTCAGGCAGCAGAAAGTGGCAACCTGACCGACGCGGCAGAGGCAAAAGCCACTATTGACCAATATGATGCAGAAGCAAAAGTTCTGCGCGCCATGGCACTGTTTGACCTTACACGTATCTACGGTAAACCTTATACAGTAGATCAAGGCAGCTCACTCGGTGTGCCCATCGCTACCTCCCCGCTGGAATCGACAGAAAAGCCAAGCCGCAGCACGGTAGCCCAATGTTATGAGGCTATTGAAAAGGATTTGACAGATGCAATCAACTCAAATGCACTGCCCAAAACCAATGAAGTGGGTTATGTCAACCTTTGGGCTGCCAAAGCCTTGCAGGTACGTGTATATATGACAAAAGGCGAATGGAGCAAGGCTTTATCCGTAGCTGAAGACATCATATCAAACTCGTCTTACAAACTTTGGGAACCGTCAGAATATGTTGCTGCATGGAGCAAAAGTGATGCCAATCATTCAAAAGAAATCATGTTCGAGATTTCCATCAACAACAATACTGACTGGACAGACCGTGAAGGTATTGCCTACTTATATGCAGACAAGGCTGGCGCTTCTCCCGGATATGGAGATGTAATTGTCACAAAAGACTTCTCTGACATGCTTACATCCGACCCGGCAGACATCCGTAACGACATATTATTGGCAGCGGCAGCAGGAGGATTTGACAAACGTAAAGTTTACATCAACAAAATGCCTGCTGTAAACGGAGATGTACGTTACTCCAATGTCCCATTGCTGCGCTTGTCAGAAGTTTACTTGTCAGCAGCAGAAGCAGCTTTCCAAGCCGGAGACAAGAACAAGGCTGCCAACTTGCTGAACGATATCATCTCCAACCGCACAACGGATGAAAGCAAACAAGTAACCAGCGGAAACATCACATTAGACCGCATCTACATCGAACGCCGCAAGGAACTTGTAGGTGAAGGACAGCGCTACTTCGATGTTATGCGCCGAGGTGAAACCGTTACACGCTACACGGACGTTAATGACAGAGGATGGCACGACGTATTGAGCGAAGAAGCGCGTACATTCAACCGCGACTCCAAGAAAGCGCTCCCGTTGATTCCCGTCGGTGAAATCAATGCCAATCCGAACATAGAACAAAATCCAGGCTATTAATCAATAGTAGCCTAAAGAAACTTGGGAATTTTCCCAATGTGTTTTTATAAATAAAGTGTTTAGAGGAGGTGTGCCAGTGATGGTATGCCTCCTTCTTTCAATATATCCACCAATATAGGTTTCACTCCGCTGACAAAACACTCAACGGCAATAACCATCAGGATAAGTCCCATTAGGCGCATCATCACATTGTTTCCCGTCTCACCCAAAATTTTGACCAACCGCGTAGAAGCACGCAATATGAAAAAGGTAATCAGATAAATAAAGGCAATCATTCCTATAAGAACTCCTTTCATCTGAATGGTGTGGGCATCCTGCATCAGCACAATGGCATTGGCTATGGCACCGGGACCACAAAGCATCGGAATTCCAAGAGGAGTAATGGAAATATCATCGGCATAAGTCTTGATTTCCTCGTCTTTCAGCTTCATTGGAGTATAACGGGCTTGCAGCATATCGAAGCCAATCTTAAAGATAATAACTCCACCGGCAATACGGAAACCATTGGTAGAGATACCGAAGAACTTAAAGAGGAACTGTCCCGCAAACGTAAAGACCATAATCGTAATAAAGGCAACCAAAGTGGCGCGCGATACTACCGACTGCCGTTCACGGTCCGTCATTCCATGCGTCATGGTCAAAAACACCGGCATGGTGCCGAGAGGGTTTGTCAACGTAAAGAAGGAGGTAAAACAAAGTAGAGCGAAAGGTAAGATTGTGTCCATAGCTGTATAATATACGTTTCTGCAGACAAAAGTACAATTAAAAATTTCAATGTCACAAAATCTGCATCAATTCTTTCAGATTACTGATATGATAAGTCGGTTGAAAAGGCAGTTCTTCCTTCCCGGTTACATTATAAAACACTTGGTGCATACCCACTCCTTTGGCTCCTATCACATCATTTTCCCAACTATCGCCTATCATCAAAGAATCATGCACCTCGGATTGTGTGGCAGAAAGTGCAAAATGAAAGATTTCGGGCCAGGGCTTCAAGATACCGATGTCATCAGAGAGAACAATCTTCTTAAAAAAGCGGTCGATACCCGCCGAACGCATCTTATGACATTGCAGTTCTTGGAAACCATTGGAAAGGATATAGAGGTTATATTTCCCCGCCAAATATTCCAGCACCTCATAAGCATGCGGCATCAGCCGATTTTTTGTGGGAATGACCGAAAAGAAATCATCAGAAAAAGCCTCAGCCAAAGCAACATCCCTCGCCCCTACTGCCTCCAGAGGATATAGGAAACGCTGGCGGTTCAACTCTTCCTTACTGACCTGCCCTCTACCGTATTCTTCCCACAGCTCTGTATTACGATGCTGATAAAGAGTATAGAAATGCAGGAAAGAGCGAAAGAAACGACCATAGTCATACTTGTGATACATTTCTTCGAATGTATCACGTGCATTAAGGGAAAATGCCCAAAGCGTATCGTCCAGATCAAAAAAGAGGTTTTTATATTGAGATGCCATTACTTAAAGGAAAGGTATATATAAAAATAGACGCAGATTATCAATTCCAATAACCTGCGTCCGTTCTGTATCAATCTTATAACAGTGTTATTTTACTTGGATTACCAAATACTTGGACACACTCCAGAAGTCTTTCGGATTTGTAATCTTCAAAGTCAGCTGTCCTTTATCATCTTTCTCCAACGCATAAGAGCCAGCAGGATGAGTGGTCAAGATATCAGCATCTTTGGAGTATAGTTTAATCTCTTTTGTCGTACGGATATCCACTTGTGTAAAGTAGTCCTTGTTGATATCAGAATCTTTCAGCACCTGGCCTTTTTTGAAAAGCCCGGTATTTGTCAATATCTTCTGGTCTTTCAGCTCCTTCTTTGTGCCAAACACAAACCAAGCTGTGTTAAGTGCCTTATCTTGCTCGGCAACGGTTTTGGCCTTCGCCTCATTTTCGGCAGTCAATTCCTCCTTCTCACTAGACAAGCCGGTCACGGCAGCATCCAGTTCCTGGATACGGATATTCTTGGAAGCCAGCTCAGCCTGCAATTCTTCAATACGCTGGGTCTTTGCCACCAACTCCTGAGTCAAAGATTCTACAGCTCTCTTCAACTGAACAGAGTTGTTTTTGCTGTTCTTCAACATAGATTGCAGTTTGGCAATCTGCTCCTTGTTCTCTTCCATCTGTTTACGGATAAATTCAATGTCCGACGCAATCTGCTGCTTGGCATTCAAAGAGCCTTCTGCCACAGCGCCACGTTGCAAATCCACACGGCTCTCCGCCGCATTAATCTGGCGGAATCCCTCTGAAATATCATTGAAAGTACCCATCATCTCGTCTAATTCAGCATTACGCTGAGTCAGTTCCATCAATAAAGAATCATTTTCAGCTTTCAGCTGGTTCTTACTGCCACCAGAGAAACTGTCACACGAAGCCATTACAGCCGCGCATACAATTAAAACTGCTAACTTTTTCATACGCTTTCGTTTTACGTTTGGTTAATGAAGTTATTTAATCGTCTATTCCTGCTACTACAATCACAATTTCACCGCGCGGTTCGTTCGCCGTGAAATGTTCTATTAATTCTGTAAGCGTTCCACGCACCGTTTCTTCGTGCACCTTTGAAATTTCCCGCGAAACAGATGCCTGACGTCCGGCACCGAAATGTTCGGTAAACTGCGCCAAAGCTTTTACCAATCTGTGGGGAGACTCATAGAACACCATGGTACGACGCTCCCCGGCCAATGCCTTCAGGCGAGTCATCCTTCCTTTCTTCTGTGGAAGAAAACCTTCAAAACAGAACTTCTCATTCGGCAATCCGGAAGCCACTAATGCCGGCACAAAAGCTGTCGCTCCCGGCAGGCATTGCACTTCGATGCCGTTGCGCACACACTCTCTGACCACCAGAAAGCCCGGGTCGGATATACCCGGTGTACCTGCATCCGAAATCAAAGCTACAGTTTCTCCCCCCTTTATTCTATTAACAACACTTTCAACCGTTTTATGTTCATTAAATTTATGGTGAGATTGCATCACATTCTTTATTTCGAAGTGTTTCAGCAATATGCCGGAAGTACGTGTATCCTCAGCCAATATTAAATCCACTTCTTTCAGAATCCGGATAGCACGGAATGTCATATCTTCCAAATTCCCTACCGGGGTAGGCACTACATAAAGTTTTCCCATACTTATCGGTTGTTTAGCTGAAATATTTTTTGAGGAGTTCCATAAAATCGACAGCGGCTTCATTCTCTTCATCCGGCTGCACTTCCGAAACGAAAATATCCATAGCCTTGTCCAAAGAAGGGGCCTCACCCAAACGTCGTACCACTTCATTCATCCGTGCAGCATCGCCTGCGAACAGCTCGCGGACAAAACGGAATGAATCGTTCAGACTGATGGCATGTCTCAAATCCTTGGCAGGCTTGATACGTTCTGCCAAAATAGGAGATGCCGAAGTTACAACAGTCTGGAGCGCTTCAGCCGTATGAACTGTTTCCGGTTCCTCACATACCATCTTCATTGTATCAGGGACGACCGGTACAACCGGAGAAACCGGTCCAGCCAAAGGAGTAGTAGCAGTAGGGATTTCCTTCAGGGGCGGCACAACAGCCGTTGGCGCCTCCTCAAGCAGTTCTTGCAACGCCTCCAAGCGTACCTTCATCTGCTGGATATTCCGTTTTGCCACAATCCTCAATGTCGGATTGGTATCACTTGAAATGGCTTGCATCAAACATTTCAATTCCTGAATATCTAATTCTATGTCATTTAATAAGGTTTGCATATCCTTTACACAGTCCGTGTTAACGCTACAAATGTAGAAATAAATAATGAAAAAATATCGGAAAGCAAACAAAAGTGTTACTTTTGCGCTTAAATATAACACTCGAAAGCATGGTATTATTCTCAGAAGATCATATACAGGAAACCAAACGCAGGGGAAGAATTGAGGTCATTTGCGGTTCTATGTTTTCCGGCAAAACCGAAGAGCTGATAAGGAGACTGAAACGGGCAAAATTTGCCAAACAACGCGTAGAGATATTCAAGCCCGCCATAGACACCCGTTATTCCGAAGCCGATGTAGTATCGCATGACAGTCATTCCATAGCCTCCACTCCCATCGACTCGTCTGCCAGCATTCTGCTCTTCACTTCAGAGATAGATGTAGTGGGCATTGACGAAGCCCAGTTCTTTGATAGCGGCCTGATTGATGTATGCAACCAGCTTGCCAACAATGGTATACGCGTCATTGTTGCCGGACTGGACATGGACTTCCGGGGTATTCCATTCGGTCCTATGCCGGGACTGTGTGCCATTGCAGACGAAGTTTCCAAAGTACATGCCATCTGTGTGAAATGCGGCCAACTCGCCTCGTTCTCCCACCGTACCGTCAAGAACGACAAACAAGTACTGCTGGGGGAAACCGAAGAGTACGAACCTCTATGCCGGGAGTGCTATCAGCAAGCCATCCAAGCCGACCAAAAGGAAAGCGGTCATTAACGAATACAAAAAACAGAGCATTATGGAACGCAAAAAGATTACATTCGACAGTTTTATCCGCGGTGTCATACTCGGTGTCATTATTATCGGCATCCTTATGCTCTTCAAGCGTCTAAGCGGCGTATTGCTGCCATTCTTCATCGCATGGCTCATTGCCTATCTGATATACCCCCTGGTCACCTTTTTCCAGTACAGATTAAGGCTCAAGAACCGGGTCATATCCATCTTCTGCGCCTTATTCAGTATTCTGATTGTAGGAGGAACCGCATTTTATCTGCTTGTGCCTCCCATGATGGACGAATTCGTCAGGGTGAAAGATTTGGTAATAGACTACTTTTCCAACGGAACCCACGACGGCAATGTGCCCAAAACACTCTCTGAATTCCTTCGTGAGAACATAGACACCCAGTTTGTCACCCAATTGTTCAAGGAAGAGAATATGCTGAACGCCATCAAGGAAACCGTTCCCCGGCTCTGGTCCTTGCTGTCAGAATCCGTCAATCTACTGTTCAGTTTCTTCACTTTCTTTCTCATTCTTCTCTATATAATCTTCATATTGCTGGACTATGAAAGCATTTCCGAAGGGTGGCCCCACCTGGTACCACAGAAATACCGGCCCTTCGTAATCAATGTAATGAACGATGTGAAAGACGGCATGAACAGATACTTCCGCGGACAAGCATTCGTGGCATTGTGTGTCGGTATTCTGTTCAGTATAGGCTTTCTGATTATTGATTTCCCACTGGCCATTGGGCTCGGCTTGTTCATCGGTGCTTTAAACCTAGTGCCCTATTTACAGATTATTGGCTTTATACCTACCATCGTGCTGGCCATACTGAAAGCAGCGGATACGGGAGGAAACTTCTGGATTATCATTGCATCGGCCCTTGCGGTATTCATCATAGTACAAGCCATTCAAGACGGATTCATCGTACCGCGTGTCATGGGGAAAATTACGGGCCTGAACCCTGCCATCATCCTACTGTCTTTATCAATTTGGGGCTCATTGATGGGTATGCTGGGTATGATTATAGCACTTCCGCTTACCACCCTTATGCTCTCCTACTATCAACGTTTCATCATAAACAGAGAAAAAATTCACAAGTTTGAACAGACTGATAATCAACAAGAAGAGTAAAAGCAGAAGTCGTTATCAAAACTTTTTCCCTTAATCCATTTGTTTTTTAAACAAAAGTATCTATCTTTGCACCCGCTTAACAGCAATAAGGTCTGAATCGCTAGCTCAGCAGGTAGAGCACAACACTTTTAATGTTGGGGTCTTGGGTTCGAGCCCCAAGCGGTTCACCAAAGAAAAGCAGTTATCTGAAATAGATAATTGCTTTTTTCTTTTAAAGGCATCTGCTACGTAATGAGTTGGTTGGAAAGTTTATAATCATACCGATACTTCAGAACACAAAACAGAAGCACAATGAAAATGATTGGTTTTACCCAGTCATCTTATCCGGTATTTTTACGCCCCTCCGATGAGGATTACAAAACTCTTTTGGTTTTCTAATTCGCGTGCAAAAGAGAAACTTATTTTTCAAGTATCCCAATATTCATGATTTCTTTCACTGAAAAACTGTAAGACATGAACATTATCCACTGCCATATCACTCTTTTGAAGGTACATACACAGCCAATGAAAGACTATTTATCAGTTTTTCATCACTCAAATATAGGTTTTTAGTCCACTGAGTAAATGACAGTTAGATATGCGCACTATTGTGGTACTGCTTCTCCACAAGCATGAAGAAGCCGTACCACAATAGTGAAGAAACTGCATCACAACCGTGCACAATAGTCATTAATAAGCTTTTAGTAGAAGAAAGAGCCGTTCTTTGCGGAAAGAAGACCAGCCATTTGCACAAGAAAAAACAGCATGCAAGCAAAGTTTGCCTACATACTTGCATAGCGTCTGCTTACATACCGTAAAACGCGGTATAACAAACAATTAGAAAGCGCCATGCAAGCATGTAAGCAAAATGTGTGGTAAACCTATTGTATATCTTTTCATTTTGCGACGACTCCATAGTAAACCATGTTATCAATACGCTTCTGATAAATCTGGTTATTCTGCAGCAGATACCCCAAGGCCAAACACAAATCCACATCCCTGAACTTCGTCAGTTTCTGTAATTCAAAGATTGTACACTTCTTAAGATTGCACAGAATGGAATATACCATTTTCATATTATTGGTCGCCTTCTCAATATTCTTCATATTATTATCTTATTATTAGTTCCTTTCTTAAAATGATATCCTATATTATCTACTCAAATATAAGATAAAGACAGAGCAATGACAAACATTGCCCATTCTTTTCATTTCAGATAACATTCTTTGAACTACATATACCTAAAATCTGCAAAAAATATAGAACTTTATAAATATCAGCACTTTATAGAAAGGTATATTCACATTATACTATATCCGGAAACGATTATGCTGGTATAATCAAGGTACTATTATATGCTTGCCTTCGGGAGTGACTACTACCGAGCCCATTTTGATGTAATGTTTCCCTTCCGGCGAAACTATTACCTTTGTTTCGCTACTCTTGTCGGAAGATTCTTTTTTCTCGTCCATGAAACTCTTGTCCCGCGAAGTGGTAACCGGATAAGTATCATCCAGATAGCTCTTCATTTCGTCCACTTTTCCGTCTTTGAACCACACCTTGACAGCCGACCACCCCGCAGGAGTATAAGCACGGAATGTCCAAGCCTCTCCCTCCTTATTCAAATCTCTAAATGCAGGCTCTCCTAAAATGGTACACACCTCTTTAAAGCTCATACCACGTTCAATGCTGCTCAACTGCTTATAATCAAACCCGTAGCTCTCATAAATGCCACAGCCCGTCACCAAGACAGCGAGTAACAAGCCTAAAACAACTGACATCTTTTTCATAATAGAAAGTTTTAGTATTTATCCATACAGCAAATGTAGTATGATAAAAACCTCCTTTTCCGTGATTCTCTCTATTTATACATAGGGATTTCCCTATCTTCGAAGTTTATTCCTATCTTTACAACCTATGTACAAAGAATATCATCCCAGCCCCCTGCTCTCCCCCTATATTGACAAATATTGGGAGTTTAAAGGACAACCCGGATACGGCATGCATATCAACATCCTGCCGGACGGATGCACAGACTTTATATTCACGTTGGGTGAAGCCCCTAAGGCCGTACACGACAGCCTCGTTATGCAGCCCTACCATACCTACTTCATTGGAGCCATGACCAAATATTCCGAATTAGTGACCCATACGGTAACAGTCCATATGCTGGGAATCCGCTTTCTGCCTTGCGGAATACTTCGCTTCATGGACCTCCCTTTGCAGGAGCTCACCAACTTACGGTTAAACGCCGATGAGCTTACAAGCCTCTTTACCCACTCTTTTGCAGAGAGACTGGGCGAACTGGGAACCATTCAAGAGCACCTGGTCTTTATTGAAAACTTCCTGTTTCAAGCCTTATGCCGATACAGTCCAAAAGCAGAACGGAGCATGCTGTTCGCCATACAACAAATCAACCGATGCAAGGGTGACTTGTCACTCCTCCGGTTAGCGGAGGAGACTTGCCTATGCCAACGCCATTTCGAACGGAAATTCAAGCAGCACACCGGACTTACACCCAAAGAGTACAGTCGGATTATGAAGTTCAAACATGTTGTAGACTTGTTGCGGAGTACCTCTTTCGACAATCTGCTGTCCGTTGCCATCAAAGCAGGATATTATGATGTCTCCCATCTCTCAAAAGAAATCAAGAAGATGTCCGGCAACACGCCAAGCCAGCTTCTCACTTCCGCTCCATTGGAAGAAGGGACTTTGAGTTATGTGAAAACATAAAAGTCGATTTTTTACAATAGCTCTTCCTATTACCATGCCTATATTTGCAGCAATCAAATCAATAAAAACATCCAATATGGCAACATTAATCGAGAAAGCAGCAGAAATCTTGGCAAGATGCGAAACCGTCGTCATCACTTCCATCAACCAAGAGGGATATCCCCGCCCCGTTCCAATGAGCAACATCAAGTCGGAAGGGGCCACCACCGTATGGTTGGCAACCGGCAAAGACAGTCTTAAAACAAAGGAGTTTGCAGCCAATCCGAAAGCAGGTTTGTGCTTTCAGGAAAAAGGAAACAGCGTAGTGCTCACCGGTGAAGTGGAGATTATAGAAGACGAAGCCACCAAGCAGGAAATGTGGCAAGAGTGGTTCAGCGCACACTTCAGCAAAGGCCCGACAGATCCCAATTATGTATTACTGAAATTCAAAGGGCACCATGCCACCATTTGGATTGACGGACATTTTGTACGCAGAAATCTTTAAGAAGAGCATTCTGTTCCTCATCTGATGTCTTGCATGGGGAAATTAGAACTATAACCCCTTCGTTATCACCGGCAATCCGAAAGCTCCTTTCTGCAAAGTCAAGACTTTCGGTTTGTCTTTTCGTGCTTTGTTGTATGTGGCTGTGGAAACATGCAAGGTCTCTATCGCTCCATCCTCGAAAGCCACCTTTAAGTAATACTCCTTACGTACTCCGTCCGACACATAACGATGCTTGCCTACTTTACGTCTCTTTTCATGTTCTTTTATCAGCTTCTCAAGTACGGTGACCGTCACCTCCTTTGTCGAAGCAGGAGCCGCCATCTGATAATTTCCTACCAGAAAAAGCGAACAACTGATGACACCCACGCACACCACATGACACAATATATTCACTGCCTTTTGCTCCATCGTTGTCAGCCATATCCATTTTTTATATAGAGGAAGTGTAACGACTGCCACCACAAGTCCTACCCCTACGGGTATCCACACAGCAGCCAACGTATCTTCATAGATGTTATATCCGATGCAGCCCAAAGCTACGACCAGTACAAACATCAGAAAACGGAGTATTTTTATAAACAGTTCTTTCATTGCCGCGCTTATATTTTTGGCAAATATAAAAAGAAATATCGTTCGGTCGACTGTCAAGTCTGTTCAATCTACATGAACTAACTTGCTTGATAGAATGTTATAACTACAATAACTAAAACAGAAAATATCATGGAAAAGAGCTTAATTCATAGTAATGAACTGCATTTTATCAGTAAGAAACGCATTCATCAAGCAGTAGAGAAAATGGTTGAGTCATTGGATTTGGCTGCGGGTTCCACAACCGGCTTCAACATCTATGCAGTAGTGGAGAGCTATTTCACGGATTTGGAAAAACGAAAAGAAATCAATCAGCTGCTCAACCTGGAACAAGATGTCTGCGAAGAAATAGAGGCAGAATTAAGTTATAAATAAACTACGGAGTTACCGACTACTATTAAGTTACGGGCTACAAGTTGTCCTGCAGTATGATAATGCAGGACAACTTGTAGCCCGTAACTTATAGTGGCTGATAGCTAATAAATTGAAACTTGTAGCCCACTCAGTCTTTCGCCTGATGCACCGTCAACTGCGGGAATGGGAAGTCGATACCTTCCTCGTTGAATACGGAGTAAATCTTCTTGTTCATATCAAAATAAACGCCCCAGTAGTCTCCGCTCTTCACCCAAACACGAATCACCACATTCACACTGCTGGCATCCAGGGCATGAAGAGCCACAAACGGCTCGGGAGTATTCAAGATACGGCTGTCTTCGGAGATGATACGACGCACGGTGCTCTCTACCTTGTCATAGTTCTCACCATATTCTACACCGATCACCCAATCTACACGACGCGTATCCTCACGGCTGTAATTAGTCACTGTACCACTGCTCAACGCACCGTTAGGTATATAGATTACCTTATTGTCGGCTGTGGTCAGAATCGTATGGAAGATTTGAATCTCACGTACCGTTCCGGACACTCCCTGGCTTTCAATCCAGTCGCCTACCTTGAAAGGACGGAACAACAGTACAATCAATCCACCCGCAAAGTTCTGCAAGTTTCCGGAAAGTGCCATACCGATAGCCACACCGGCAGATGCCAACAAAGCTGCAAAAGAAGTAGTTTCCACTCCCAATTTGCCGATAACGGCAATAATCAGCAGAATGGTCAGCAAGATATTGACTAAACTTTTCACAAAGCTCTGGATACTGGCATCCACATGTCTTTTTGCCAATAACCTCGCCAGCATTTTCCTAAGAAAGGAAATCAAGAACCGTCCTACCACAAAGATGATGACAGCTCCAATAATACGTCCACCGGCACTTACGCCCCAATCTATCAATTGCTGAAGGAATATCTGCAGTTTGCTGAAACCATCGTCAGCAACTTGGGCAGCAAAGGCTGCCATGAATAAAGATGATAACATAACTATATTCTTTTTTTAAAATTAATGCTACAAAATTAACAAATAACTCTGAGTTTCGTTCACTTAACTTGCCACTTTCGACGAAAACTCCTACCTTTGCCCCGATTTCAACTAAGGGGTGCCCTAATACGACGGGCTGAGATCATACCCATTAACCTGATCCGGGTAATGCCGGCGGAGGGAAAAGAAGAAAAGTTCCCCTTTTCTGTATTCATCTAAACGAAACAATTGCAAATGAAGAGACATGCAATGGCGGTCTGCCTCCTGACGGCAGCACTGGGTGTCTGTGCGCAGGCACAAGAACAAGACAGCCTGCGGGTGATAAACCTGCAGGAAGTGGAAGTCATCTCCACACGTGCCACAAACAGCACACCGGTGGCATTCACCAATATAGGCAAAGAACAACTGAAAAAACAGAATTTCGGACAAGACCTGCCGTATCTGTTGAGTATGACACCCTCCGCCATTACTACCAGCGATGCCGGTGCCGGGGTGGGTTACACCACGCTGAGAGTCCGCGGAACAGACGGCACACGCATCAACGTCACCGCCAACGGTATTCCCATCAACGACGCGGAGAGTCACACGGTATTCTGGGTCAACCTGCCGGACTTCGCCTCCTCCGTCAAGGACATGCAGGTGCAACGCGGAGCTGGTACCTCAACGAACGGTGCAGGAGCTTTCGGTGCCAGCATCAACATGCAGACGGGTGATTTCTCCATGAAACCCTATGCAGAATTCAACGGTTCCTACGGCTCCTTCCATACGCACAAGGAGACGGTGAAAGTGGGAACGGGACTCATCAACAATCATTGGTCGTTCGATGCGCGGCTCTCCAACATCAGTACGGACGGGTATATAGACCGGGCATCTGTGGGACTGAACTCCTATTATCTGCAAGGAGGATACTACAATGACAATACCTCCGTCAAACTGATAACCTTTGCCGGCAAAGAGCGCACTTACCACGCATGGAACTATGCCAGCAAGGAGGAGATGGAACGTTACGGACGGCGTTACAATTCCTGCGGATTCATGTACGCCACCGACCGGGACGGCCATGTATACAGCAAAGAATATTATAAAGACGACAACGGCGAGAAGCATTACCTCACGGACGAAGGAGGTGCACTGCATTTCTATGACGACCAGACCGACAACTATACGCAGAAGAATTACCAGTTGCTGTTCAACCACAATTTCACCTCGCAATGGAATCTGAATATCGGCCTGCATTACACCAAAGGCGACGGGTACTACCAGGAATATAAAGGCGAACGCTCGTTGACAGAGTACGGCATGTCGCCTTTCGAATACAATGGCGGCAAGGTAGAAGTAAGCGACCTTATCCGCAAGAAGGCAATGGACAACTGGTTTGGCGGTGGAATCTTCTCCGTAAGCTACAAAGCCGACCGTCTGCATGCCTCGCTAGGCGGTGCACTGAATCGCTATGACGGCGACCACTTTGGAAAAGTGCTTTGGGTAAAGAACTATATCGGCGAACTGAACCCCGACCACGACTACTACCGCAACAACGCCACAAAGAATGACGGCAATATTTATCTGAAAGCCAATTATGAACTGGTAAGCGGCCTCAGCGCCTACCTCGACCTGCAATACCGCCACATCGACTACAAGATAAACGGACTGAACGACAAGTACAACTGGACTGCCACCACTCCGGGAATGCAGAAGCTGGACATCGACGAAGACTTCGACTTCTTCAACCCGAAAGCCGGACTGTCCTGGCAAATCGACCGCAACCACCGCCTATACGGTTCGTTCAGCGTAGCCCATAAAGAGCCTACGCGCAACAACTACACCGACGGCTACTTCACCGAACATCCCAAGGCTGAGCGCTTGTTCGACTACGAACTGGGATATACCTTCGCCAACTCATGGCTCCATGCGGGTGCCAACTTCTACTATATGGACTATAAAGACCAGCTGGTACTGACGGGAGAGCTGAACGAGATAGGCGAAGCCATGGCCAGCAACGTGCCCGACAGCTACCGTACGGGTATTGAACTGATGGCTGGCATCAAACTGGACTGCGGCTTGCAATGGGACATCAATGCCACACTCAGCAAGAACCGTGTGCAGAACTTTACCGAGACACTTTTTGAAAACGAAGAGGCAGGGTCGGAAGCATGGGTCATCGAACACGGAGATACCCCCATCGCATTCTCTCCCGACTTCATACTGAACAACCGCTTCGGCTATACGTTCAAAGGATTCGAAGCCTCGTTACAGTCACAATATATCAGCAAGCAATACATGAGTAACGCCAAGCAAGAGGAGTGCACGCTGGATGCTTATTTCGTAAGCAACCTGAATCTGTCCTATACCTTCAAGTTGCCTAAAGTAAAGTCGGTAACCATAGGGTGCACCATCTATAATCTGTTCAATGAAGAATACGAGAATAACGGATACGCAGGCAGCGGATACTATCTCGACGATAACGGAGGAAAAGTCCGTTACAACTATGCCGGCTACGCTGCCCAGGCGGGAACGAATGTATTGGGACATATAGCAATCAATTTCTGATGGAACATATTCTTGAGATTACAGGCACTGTGACCGGGATCCTCTACCTCTGGTTGGAGTACCGGGCAAGCATTTATCTTTGGATAGCGGGCATCATTATGCCTGCCGTCTATATTTTTGTCTACTATGATGCGGGGTTGTATGCAGATTTCGGCATCAACATCTATTATCTGGGTGCTGCCATCTACGGCTGGATGATGTGGAAGTACAGAGCTGTACTACGACGTACTATCTTGAAACGGAAAGATGCCCCACAAAGGGGAGAGAACAACAGAACAGAAGAACAAAAGCAGGAGCTTTCCATTACCTATATGCCGACGCGCTACTTGCTGCCGCTTACTGCCGTATTCACCGCCGCCTTCCTCGGCATTGCCTGGATATTGATAAACTTCACGGACAGCAATGTGCCCTGGCTGGACTCCTTCACCACCGCACTGAGCATCGTCGGCATGTGGATGCTGGCACGGAAATATGTAGAACAATGGTGGGCATGGATTGCGGTAGATGCCGTCAGCGCCGGACTGTACATCTACAAAGGACTTGATTTTACAGCCGGACTATATGCCCTTTATACAATTATAGCTATCTTTGGCTACTTCAAATGGAGAAAGATGATGAGCAAAGACGAAGGATTAGAGATTAGGGATTAAGAAAGATATGAAAAACGAACTATCAACGAGCAACGAGCAATTATCAACTATTGATGCCGTAGTTTTAGCGAATGGGGAATATCCTGCCGGTCCCCTGCCTTTGAAGATATTGGCGGAAGCGCCATACGTGGTTTGCTGCGACGGCGGAGCGAACGAATACATCCGCCGGGGTCATACTCCCGACATAATCATCGGCGACGGCGACTCCCTCAGTGATGAAAACCGCCGGAAGTTCGGACATATCCTGCACCGTATCAGCGACCAGGAAACCAACGACCAGACCAAAGCCGTCAACTTCCTGCTGGCGCAAGGCAAACGCCGCATCGCCATCATCGGTGCCACGGGCAAACGTGAAGACCATACACTGGGAAATATCAGCCTGCTCATCGACTATCTCCGTGCCGGAGCCGATGTACGTACCTATACCGATTACGGCATCTTCATCCCCTGCCGGGGTACCCGCACCTTCCCAAGCCATCCCGGACAGCAAGTATCCATCATCAATTTCACTGCACACGGTCTGCATGGCAAAGGACTGGTCTATCCTCTCAGCGACTTCACCAACTGGTGGCAAGGCACACTCAACGAATGCACCGGTACGGAATTCACCATCGAGGCGGAAGGGGAATACCTGGTATTCGTCACTACTTCTTCGCTTCCGCCACTTCAACAAAGTACACGCTGATACAAATCATGGCAATGGCAGCGGCTTGCGTCCAACTGAAACGGTCTTGCCCCAAGGTGAGGGAAACAACGGTAGTCACCACCAATATCAGATAGCTGTACATGGATACAACCGTCGTCTTGAGATACTTCAAGCCCACCGGAACCAGAAAGTAACTGAGGTAAGTAGGGAAAACCAGCACAAACGCCAACACCGCCCACGGCACCCAGTGCCACTTCCCATGCAAGGCATCCGTAAGCAAGGGTGCATCCCAGCCTATAATGGACGACACAATCAATCCCGTTACTGCCGCACCGCCAAAGATGTACTTCATCATCGTCACTACCCCGACCTCTTCCAGCAGTTTCTTGCTCACAATCAGGTAAACGGCAAAGACCAGCGAGCTCACCATGCAGAGCATGTTGCCCGTAAACGCATCGTGCGCCAGGTCATCACTGCCTTGCGTAAGGATGCACAGCAACGCACCGCCAAAACCCAGCGCTATGCCGATTATCTTCATCAGCGTAGCCTTTTCGTGCAGGAAAAAGACAGATATCAGAAAGACCCAAATGGGCTGCATGGAGTTGAAGATGGCACTGGAAACCGGAGTCGTCTTACTGATGCCCAGCAGATAGCAGAACATGAACCCGTAGAGTCCGAAAGCCCCCAGGCAGAACAGCCCTATCCGCTGCCGCCTTGTGGCCGGTGCCTCCTTTACAAACCAGCCTGTTATCCAAAATGCCACGGCAGCAAAGACACAACGCACCGTGACACCCGTCAATGCACCCAGCCACAAAGGGAGCAGAAATTTCAATCCATTCATATTCAACCCCGCCATGACGCGCGATGCAACCATACTGAGATTGGCTTCCAGTTTCTTATCTTTCATCAGCTTCGTATTTTTCCCCTCAAACAATTCATTACTTTGAAATGTTTTAGGAGAAAAAGGAGATAACACTATGGCAAAAGTTAAAGAAGAACAATCGTCTCAGCAAACAAAGCAAGTCCTCGCATTCTCCACCCGGCTACGCCATGACCTTAAGAAAGCCTGCCGGCAACTGGATGAGGGAGAAGGACAAGAGGACGTCACAATCAGTAAGGAGGTGAAGGCATGGCTAAACAAATAATATGGTCGCCCCTCGCCAAAGAGGCGCTGAAGGGCCTGCTGATTTCCTCGCAAGAAAGAGATGGCAACAAACGGTGTGGCGGGGTTCTGTACTCCTTATTCCAAAATGCATTGTACCGCATCACGCTGAATCCGTTTATCGGACAGCCCACCGAAGCAGAGAACATACGGTACATCATCCCGCATCCCGACTATACGCTTCTTTACCGGCACAGTCTCCGGAAGATAGAAGTGCTTGTGCTATGGAACAACCATCATAAGTTGGGCAGCATGATAGACCTCATCCGGGAAGAACCCGATACAGAATAAAGCAGCCAATCTTGTCAAGAGCAGATTTATGGAAGATTAACGGAACAGACGCATTATCGTCCGTTCATATAGCCGGAACAAACCATGTATCCGTCCCGAACATATCATCTGTTTATCCTCGACACACCATCTGTCGGCGCTGAACATATCATCCGAAACATCCGAGCTTTTCGTCAAAACCACTGGGATTTTCCAAGCAAATGCCCGCTATTCCGCTTGCTGAAGTGGAGGATTAAATCTGTAAAGCACTGGTTCAGGAGAGTAAACCCTAAGGTTTAGCAAATGAAGTGACGGAAGAACACAACAAAAAAGGAGAAGCGACGCCTCTCCTTTTATGCTAATTTAAAATTGAATCTGAACTAAGATTGCAGTTACAAAGATACAACATCCGAAAGGCAATGTCAAGCAATCCGGTGTTTTTCTTTACTGACGTCCCATTCTTTATACATGCATCAGATATTGCTTGAAGTCCGCGAAATCCTTCGACATCGGCAGGCTCTTCTTCTCACCGCGCATAAAGGCCTGAAGCTTGGCTGGTATTTCTACGGCTTCACCGATAATCTTCTCGACTGTATCCTTGAACTTCGCCGGATGAGCCGTTTCAAGGAACACGCCCGTTTCACCGAGTTTCAGTCCTTCGACCAAAGCGCGGAAGCCGCAGGCTCCGTGCGGGTCGAGCAGGTAATGGTCCTTCTTCCACACTTCCCGCATAGTTTCGGCAATCTGCTCATCGGTATAAGTGGCACCGCTGATTTCGGCAGAGATGGCGGCATGGCTGCCTCCGTAAAGGTCGAGTATGCGAGCAAAGTTGCTCGGGTCGCCCACATCCATCGCGTTAGCAATGGTAGCGATACTGGGACGCGGTGTATAAATGCCCGTCTGCAAATATTGGAAGAAGATATCATTGCGGTTGTTGGAAGCGATAAAGCGTTCCACGGGTAGTCCCATACGCTTGCCGAAAAGGCCGGCAGTGATATTGCCGAAGTTACCACTGGGTACACAAATGACGGCATTGTCTCCCTTACCGGCACGCTTCAGTTGAGCATAGGCATAAAAGTAATAGAATGCCTGCGGCAAGAAACGCGCCACGTTGATGGAATTGGCGCTGGTCAGTTGCAGGTGCTCGTTTAGTTCCCCGTCCATAAAAGCGGATTTAACCAGAGCCTGGCAATCGTCGAACGTACCGTCAACCTCAATGGCCGTGATATTCTGCCCTAAGGTAGTGAACTGTTTCTCCTGGATTTCACTGACTTTTCCCTTCGGGTAGAGCACATAGACGTGTATGCCTTCCACACCGAGGAAACCATTGGCAACGGCACTCCCCGTATCACCGGAAGTAGCCACAAGCACATTGACTTGCTTCTTGCCCTCTTTCTTGATAAAGTACCCCAGCAAACGCGCCATGAAGCGACCGCCTACATCCTTAAAGGCAAGTGTCGGACCATGGAACAGCTCAAGCGAATAAATATTCTCCGTCACCCGGACCAGAGGGACATCGAAACTGAGTGTGTCATAAACAATCTGTTTCAGCGTATCGGCAGGAACATCCTCACCAAAGAAAGCATCTGCCACGCGATAGGCTATCTCCTGAAAGCTGAGTGTATCGATGCTATCGTAAAACTCTTGTGGCAGAGTTTTGATTGTAAAGGGCATGAAAAGCCCCTTGTCTGCGGCAAGCCCCTTTACCACGGCCTCTTCAAGAGTGACTTCGGAAGCTTGTTTGTTGGTGCTATAATATTTCATATTAAATTAAAAATTAAAGAATTCATTGATAAACTCGTCTTCTTTCATCAGTCCGTAACTGCCTTCACAGGCTGCCACTTCATCAAATGTCCGTACTTCGTCAGCCTCGATACCCGGATGCCAGATGAGGAATGGAACAGGTTCGGCCGTATGCGTACGGAGCTCGCAGGGAGTGGGATGGTCAGGCAATACGGAGATGGCAACGGGTTCCTCCCAATCCTTCACAGCCTCGTAGATAGGACCTACAGCACGGCTGTCCAGATTCTCAATCGTCATAATCTTCAAGGGGACGTTTCCTTCATGACCGGCCTCATCACTGGCTTCGATATGCAGGTAGACAAAATCATCCGTCCGCAATGCATCGAGGGCGGCAGCCACCTTATTCTCATAGTTGGTATCATAAAGCCCCGTCGCACCTTCTACGGTGATACGCCGCAGCCCCGCATAGTAGCCGATACCGTTAATCAAATCCACGGCAGAAATCACGGCGCCGCGCCTCACCTGCGGAAACTTGTCTGAAAGGCGCTCCATCTGCGGACGATAACCGGGACTCCACGGCCAGATGCTATTGGCAGGGTCCTTACCCTCGGACTTCCGCTTCATGTTGACCGGATGGTTTTCCAGCAACACTTGCGAACGGATAATCAAATCGTTAATCAAATCGGCAGTCTGCTTCGGAGTAAGCTCTGCACCGCCTTCGGGGACCGAAATATTCTCCGTCCCCTCCATCGGCTTCACCATCAACGGACGGAAAGGCCTCAAAGGGACATCGTGGGGCGGCGTACAGTCAATGCGCTTGTCCCCTCCTTTTATTACCAGCAGATGGCGGTATTGCACGCCCGTATGGAAACGCACGCGGTCGTCGCCCAGATGCTCTTGAAGGTATTTCACCAACACATCCGCTTCCTCTGTAGTGATGTGCCCGGCAGAATGATTCTTGATATTGTCTCCCTCGATGCAGATAATATTGCAGCGCATCGCCATCTCACCTGGCTGCAAGTCCACACCGATGCTCGCCGCCTCCAACGGACCGCGGCCTTCGTACACCTTCGGCAGGTTATAGCCCAGAACGGACATATTCGCCACCTCACTGCCGGGATGAAATCCCTCGGCCACCGTCACCAGCCTTCCCACACGTCCCATGCGTGCCAGCTTGTCCATATAGGGAGTTGCAGCCGCCTGCAGCAAGGTTTTGCCTCCCAGAGCCTTCACGGGCCAGTCGGCCATACCATCACCCAATATAATGATGTGTTTCATCTTTTTATATTACGATTTGGATTAAACGTTTGCAATGCTCATAATATCCGCAAATACCCCCGCAGCCGTTACACCCGCACCGGCTCCGTATCCTTGTATCATCATCGGATATTCCTTATAACGTGCCGTGGTCAGCAGGATGATGTTATTGCTGCCTTCCAGACCGTAAAACGGATGGTTAGCGCCGACTTCCTGCAAGCCGACAGATGCTTTGCCGTTTTCCAGCTTGGCTACGAAACGCCAATGCTTGTTCTCGGCTTCCAACACCTTGCGACGGGCCTCGAAATCGGCATCGAGGCTCGGCACTTTCTTCCAGAAGTCATCCAGGGAGCCTTCAAAGAAGTCATCGGGCACAAAGAGGTTCTTCTCAACATCGCTCTGTTCCAAACAGTAACCGGCCTCGCGTGCCAGAATCACCAGTTTGCGGATAACATCCTTTCCGCTGAGGTCGATACGCGGATCGGGTTCGGAGTAACGTTCCTCCTGTGCCATCTTAATGGTCTTGCTGAAAGGAATGTCGGCACTGATTTTATTGAAAATATAGTTCAACGTACCGCTCAGCACGGCTTCAATCTTCAATATCTTATCACCGCTATGAATAAGGTCGTTAATGGTATTGATGATGGGGAGTCCGGCACCTACATTTGTTTCAAACAAGTACTTCACACCGCGTTGGCGGGCAATCTGTTTCAGTTCACGATAGTTCTCGTATTCAGAAGAAGCGGCAATCTTGTTGGCAGCCACTACCGAAACATTGTGCAGCAGCAAGTCCTTGTAAAGGGAAGCCACGCCTGCACTTGCCGTACAGTCCACAAAGACAGAGTTAAAGATGTTCATACCGATAATCTCATTACGCAGCGTTTCCAGAGAGCTGTCCTTTCCCTTCTCCTGCAGTTCTTCACGGAAACGTCCCAAATCGAAACCTTCGCGGCTGAACATGGCTTTGTTTGCATCGGCAATGCCCACTACATTCAATTGCAGGCCGTTCTCCTGCATCAGCTTCTGGCGCTGGCTGTGGATTTGCTCTATCAGGCTACCGCCTACGGTTCCTATGCCACAGATAAAGAGATTCAGTACCTGATATTCCGACAAGAAAAAAGAATCATGGATGACATTCAGCGATTTGCGCAATGATTTGCTGTCCACTACAAACGAGATGTTGGTTTCCGAAGCACCCTGCGCACAAGCAATCACATTGATACCGTTACGCCCCAACGTACCGAACAGCTTTCCGGCAATACCCGGCGTATGCTTCATGTTCTCGCCTACGATGGCCACGGTAGCCAGGTTCTTTTCTGCCTGAATAGGAGAAATTTCTCCCATCTCTATTTCTTTGGCAAACTCCTCGTTCAGCACCTCGCAAGCCAGGTTAGCATCCGCATTGCGCACACCGATAGACGTTGAATTCTCCGAAGAAGCCTGGGACACAAGGAACACACTGATGCCATTCTTTGCCAGCGCCTTGAAGATACGGTAGTTCACACCGATAACACCTACCATACCAAGGCCTTGCACTGTAATCAGGCTCGTATCATTGATGGATGAAATACCCTTGATGGCCTTGCTTTGCGGGTCGGAAACCTCTCGCTTGATGACAGTTCCCACACCCTCCGGATTGAAGGTATTCTTCACCAGAATGGGGATATTCTTGTGGCAAACCGGATAGATTGTCGGAGGATAGACCACTTTCGCACCGAAGTTACAAAGCTCCGTAGCTTCCACATAGCTCAATTCATTGATAGTGTATGCCCTGGAAATCACACGCGGGTCAGCTGTCATGAACCCGTCTACATCCGTCCAGATTTCCAGACTGTCGGCATCCAGTGCGGCAGCAATGATTGCCGCTGTATAGTCGGAACCACCTCTACCCAGGTTCGTTACCTCTCCCGTCATTTTGTCTGTGGAGATAAACCCCGGAACCAATACGCGTTTGGGCAGGCTGCTGAATGTTTCGCGCACCAACGAATTTGTCAGCTCCGTATCCAGCACATGCTTGGAATGTTTCTTCTCCGTCTTGATAAACTTACGCGAATCAAACCATTCAGCTCCCGTCAGTTGTGCCACGATGATAGATGAAAGCCGTTCGCCATAGCTCACAATCGTATCGGACGTCTTCTGCGAAAGGTCCTTTATCAGATAAATACCCTGAAAAATATCTTTCAGCTCATTAAGCAGTTCGCCAATCTGGCGCTGCAAGGCAACCTGCGCCTCGCCTGCCGGAATCACTTCCTTAATCATTTCCACATGACGGTAGACAATCTCCCGGAACTCATTCTCGTAAGAAGCATCACCGGCTGCCGCCATTCTGGAGGTGTTAATCAACTTGTCCGTGATACCACCCAATGCGGACACTACCACGATAACCGGTTCATCGACTGCTTCTACAATTCTCTTGACGCTCAAAATACTGTTCACGGAACCTACGGACGTTCCGCCGAATTTCATTACTTTCATTTCTCTTTATATTGTTGAGATGGTTGATACAATGTGTCGGAAACAAGCTGATACGGCTTGCATTGACTTTAATTAAATAGAAAAACTGCTTGAAAATGGTGTAACACGTAGAAACACAAAATACTATCCCTAACCCCTAAGGGTCATGGTCCACATGGATGTGACTGTATGCTGATAGTACTTGTTCATTGTCTCTTGTTTCTATCATTTATGATAAGTGTTGCAAAAGTAACAATAAAAACATTCAATCTATCACTTTTTGCGACTTTTTTGCGATAAAAATACAGAAAGCCTTTAAAAAGGCAAGAAATATGCACAACTTACGGCTTACACTTTCACACTTTCCATACCTTTTTTCTGTATATCCGTTTATTCTTTTCTAACATTTTGCTATCATTATCAAGATATATCATTATATTTGCATGGAAAACATGAAAGAAAAGTGCGCATGAACCCAGAAAACACTTCCGTTTTGCTAATATACACCGGTGGAACTATCGGAATGATAGAGAATGCAGAAACCGGCGCCCTGGAAAGCTTCAACTTCGAGCAGTTGCAGAAACATGTTCCCGAGCTTCAGAGATTTGCGTTCCGTATCGACACTTATCAATTCGACCCGCCCATGGATTCCTCGGACATGGACCCCGATGCCTGGCGCAAACTGGTACGCATCATCAGCGACAACTACGACCAATACACTGGCTTCGTCATTCTGCATGGCACAGATACCATGGCCTACACAGCTTCCGCACTCAGCTTCATGCTTGAAGGGCTGAACAAGCCCGTCATCCTAACCGGCTCGCAACTGCCCATTGGCGTGCTCCGCACAGACGGCAAGGAAAACCTGCTGACCAGCATCGAAATAGCCACCGACCGCCACTCCAACGGACAGCCCATCGTACCCGAAGTCTGCATCTTCTTCGAAAATCACCTGATGCGCGGCAACCGTACCACCAAAATGAACGCGGAAAACTTCAATGCTTTCCGCTCCTTCAATTATCCGGTACTCGCTTCTGCCGGTATACATATTAAATATAATAATGTACAGATTCATACACACGGCACTCCCCGCGAACTGGAGCCTCATTATCTGCTCGATACCAACATCGCCATACTGAAGCTTTTTCCAGGTATTCAGGAAAATGTCGTGGCAGCCATACTTGCCACTAAAGGACTGAAGGCCGTAGTCCTCGAAACCTACGGTTCCGGCAACGCTCCCCGAAAGGAATGGTTTCTACGCCGCCTGCATGATGCCTGCGAACAAGGCATCATCATTGTCAACGTCACCCAATGCAGTGCCGGCACCGTTGAAATGGAGCGCTATGAAACCGGTTACCACCTGATGCAGGCAGGAGTTGTCTGCGGATATGACAGCACAACGGAATCTGCCGTAACCAAGCTGATGTTCCTTCTGGGGCACGATTATCCACCTGCCGAAATACGCGAACTGATGGGACGACCGCTGGCAGGGGAAATTACCGTGTGAAGCACAACTATCACTGCACCGGGGTCAGTTCTCCCGTCACAGAATCTATTATGAAACCGCTGACATTGACATCATCCGGTATCAGCGGATGGTTGACAATGGCTTCCACCGTACCTTTTACCGATTTCTCCGTATCTTCGAACCCATACAGCCAGGACTCGAAATCCACTCCGCAGAAACGAATCATATCAATCGTCTCCTGCTTGATACCCCGGGTCTTCATATGCTCTATCATCTGGGCACTGCTCATATGGCACGCACCACAATCGGAGTGGGCAATAACCATAACTTCCGTCACTCCCAACTCATAGATGGCCACCATCAGACTACGGATGACGCTACCGAACGGATGTGAAATGATTCCACCCGCATTTTTTATCATCTTCACATCACCGTTCTTGATACCTAAGGCCGCCGGCAGTAAAGCGGTCAAACGGGTATCCATACAAGAGAGGATGGCAATCTTCTTATCCGGGTATTTATTCGTGATGTATTTCTCATATCCCTTCTCGGCAACAAAACGCTTGTTGTATGCAAGAATATCTTCTATCATGGCTTTTATAACATGTTATTGTTTTCTACTCACAAAAATAAAAAAACTCTATGGGAGTCTGCAAGCCCTGCATTGAAAAATTGTACCTTTGGGCAATCATTTTAGAAGGAATGCGCAACTATGGCTAAAGAAAAGACGGTTTATGTATGCAGCAACTGCGGACAAGACTCTCCCAAATGGGTAGGCAAGTGTCCGTCGTGCGGAATGTGGAACACGTATGTGGAAGAGGTGGTACGGAAAGAAGTGGTGAACAAGCGTCCCGTATCGGGCATAGAAACCGCCAAAGCCAAACCCGTAACCCTCCATGAGATTGTAGCCGATGACGAACCGCGCATCGACCTCCATGATGCCGAGCTGAACCGGGTACTGGGTGGTGGTCTTGTACAAGGTTCTCTTGTTTTGATTGGCGGCGAACCGGGTATTGGGAAATCCACCCTGGTGCTACAGACCGTACTCCGCATACCGGAAAAACGTATTCTCTATGTATCCGGCGAAGAAAGCACCCGCCAATTGAAACTGCGTGCCGACCGCTTGACAAGCACCTCCAGTGACTGCCTCATCGTGTGCGAAACTTCCCTGGAACAGATTTACGTCCACATCAAAAATATTCGCCCGGATATAGTCATCATCGACTCCATACAGACAATTTCTACCGAAACCCTTGAATCGTCGCCTGGGAGCATCGCCCAGGTACGGGAATGTTCCGCCTCCATCCTGCGCTTTGCCAAGGAAACGCATACGGCGGTCATCCTCATCGGGCATATCAATAAGGAAGGAAGCATAGCCGGCCCCAAGGTACTGGAACATATCGTGGATACCGTACTCCAGTTCGAGGGCGACCAACACTACATGTACCGTATCCTGCGCAGCATCAAGAACCGTTTCGGAAGTACTGCCGAACTGGGGATTTACGAAATGCGGCAAGATGGATTGCGCCAGGTGAGCAACCCATCCGAACTGCTGCTGAACCAGGACCATGAAGGTATGAGCGGCATAGCCATCGCCTCCGCGATAGAAGGCATCAGACCGTTCCTCATCGAAATGCAGGCATTGGTCAGCAGTGCCGTATATGGTAACCCGCAACGCTCTGCCACAGGGTTCGACATCCGCCGCATGAATATGCTGCTGGCCGTATTGGAAAAACGTGTAGGCTTCAAGCTGGCACAGAAAGACGTCTTTCTCAACATTGCCGGCGGATTGAAAGTGAACGACCCGGCAATAGACCTTGCCGTCATCAGTTCTATCCTCTCCAGCAACATGGACACGGCCATAGAGCCGGAGGTGTGCATGGCGGGAGAAATAGGTCTGTCAGGTGAAATCCGCCCAGTGAACCGCATAGAGCAACGTATCGGAGAAGCAGAGAAACTTGGATTCAAGCGATTCATACTTCCCAAGTATAATATGCAAGGACTGAACACGAAGAAGATTAAAATGGAATTGATACCGGTACGGAAGGTGGAAGAAGCATTCCGTGCCTTATTCGGATAATCATTATGATACAAGAATACCAACTGCGCGTATTGCCCGAAGTAGCGGCAAACGAGCAACGCCTGAAAGAGTACTTAGTACATGAGAAAGGACTGAATGCAGGGGAAATAACAGCAACGCGCATCTTGAAGCGCAGTATCGATGCCCGCCAACGGAGCATCTATATCAACCTCAACGTACGGGCATATCTGAACGAAATGCCGAAAGAGGACGAATATCAACATACCTTATATAATAATGTAGAAGGAAAAAACCAAGTAGTAGTGGTAGGCGCCGGTCCCGGAGGACTCTTCGCCGCTCTGCGCCTGATAGAGCTCGGTCTGCGCCCCGTCATTGTGGAACGTGGAAAGGACGTACGGGAACGCAAGAAAGACCTGGCGCAAATCAGCCGCCAGCAACTCGTCAACCCGGAGTCCAATTACAGCTTCGGAGAGGGAGGTGCCGGAGCCTACTCGGATGGCAAGCTGTACACACGCAGCAAAAAGCGCGGTAATGTAGACAAGATTCTGAACGTCTTCTGCCAACATGGAGCCTCCACTTCTATACTGGTAGATGCACATCCGCACATAGGTACGGACAAACTGCCGCGTGTCATTGAAAACATGCGGAACACTATCATCCAGTGCGGTGGCGAGGTTCACTTCGAAACACGCATGGACGCTCTGCTCATAGAGAAGGATGAAGTCAAAGGCATTGAAACAAATACCGGCAAGATTTTCCTCGGTCCGGTGATACTTGCCACCGGTCACTCTGCCCGGGATGTATACCGCTGGCTTGCCGCCAACAATGTAGAGATTGAAGCTAAAGGCATTGCGGTAGGCGTACGACTGGAACATCCCGCCACCTTAATAGACCAAATACAATATCACAACCGGAACGGACGGGGAAAATATCTGCCTGCCGCCGAATATAGCTTTGTAAACCAGGTAGACGGACGAGGAGTATATAGCTTCTGCATGTGTCCCGGTGGTTTTGTTGTGCCCGCCGCCAGCGGTCCCGAGCAGATTGTAGTCAACGGGATGAGTCCCAGCAACCGCGGTTCCCGTTGGAGCAATTCGGGAATGGTGGTAGAGCTACGCCCGGAAGACATAGAGCAATTTACTATTGACAATCTACAATTTACAATTTCTATGCAGCACGACAGCGCGGCTAATTGTCAATTGCCAACCGTCAATTCCCCATTAAGCATGATGTACTTTCAAGAATATCTGGAGCGCCTCTGCTGGCAACAAGGCAATATGAAGCAGACAGCACCGGCACAGAGAATGGCAGACTTCACTAAGAAAAAACTAAGTTACGACCTGCCGGAAACTTCGTATGCACCGGGATTGGTCTCCTCGCCTCTCCACTTCTGGATGCCTTCTTTCATTGCAGAACGCCTGAGCAAAGGTTTTCAGTTATTCGGGAAATACAGCCGGGGGTTCTTGACGAATGAGGCGGTCATGATTGGAGTGGAAACCCGTACATCGGCTCCGGTACGCATAACAAGAGATAAGGAGACACTACAACATGTACGCGTAAAAGGACTATTCCCCTGCGGAGAAGGCGCCGGATACGCTGGCGGCATTGTTTCTGCCGGAATTGACGGCGAACGATGTGCGGAAGCGGCAAAGGCATTCTTTAATTAAGCTATAATATTTACATTCAAATTTTTATTTTATCGTTTAATTTGTAAACAATTATCACATATACATTGTTTTATTGTATTTATAGAAATATTTATATGAGATTCATCAGAAACATTGTATGCTTTCTATTTTTCTTACCTTTCATTGCCACAGCGCAAACCTATAAATACATCGGAGTGGAAAACGGATTAAGTAACCGCAGAATCTTCGACATTCAAAAGGATTCAATAGGTTACATGTGGTTCCTCACCAACGAAGGCATAGACCGGTACAATGGAAAAGACATCAAACATTACAAATTAATTGAAGAAGATAAAAAGTCAAACTCCCCCATCCATCTTGGCTGGCTATATTTTGAAGACCAAGGGAAATTATGGGTAATAGGCAAATCCGGATGCATTTTTCAATATAACCAAGAACGCGATTCGTTCAACAGGATATATAAACTGCCCAAAGCATCGGTCAATATCAGCTGTAGCTATATGGATCACAATAATAGAATTTGGCTATGTAGCAAATACAGTATCATTCTCTATGACACAAAGACCGGAGAAACCCATCAAATGCCCAATGAATTAAAAAGGAGCATTACAAGTATCGAACAAATAGACAATAACCACTTCTTCATGGGCACCAGCAAGGGAGCGCGATACGTCAAACTCGAAAACAAAACATTGCAGATTGTCCCTCTTGAACCTCTTGACAAAATCCGGGCCCAAATCAGTGCACTCTATTTCCACCAAGAGTCACAAAGACTTTTCATCGGTACTTTTGAAAAAGGAGTCTTTGCCTACGACATACGGCAACAACGAATTATACACTCCAATACAGATTTGAGCGATGTAAACATCGCCCGAATCAGACCTCTGAACCGGACAGAACTATTGATAGCAACAGAAGGTATGGGCATACACAAAATCAATGTGAACTCGTGCATCTCGGAACCGTACATCACCTCCAGCTACAAAAGTTACAATGAGATGAACAGCAATAACATCAATGACATTTATATTGATGAAGAAAAGCGGATATGGATAGCCAACTACCCGGAAGGGATTACCATTATAGACAACCGGTACAAAAACTACAACTGGATAAAGCATTCCATCGGAAACAGACAATCGCTGGTCAACGACCAGGTGCACTCTGTCATTGAAGACAGTGACGGAGACCTATGGTTCGGAACAAGCAACGGAATCAGCCTTTATCAATCAAAAACCGGGCAGTGGCATTCATTCCTGAGCTCTTTCGACCATCAACTGAAAGACAAGAACCACATCTTCATTACGCTATGCGAGGTATCACCCGGCATTATTTGGGCAGGAGGATATACTTCGGGAGTATACAAAATAAATAAAAGGACACTCTCGGTAGAATATTTCTCCCCTTACCTGCTCAATCCGGACAACATTCGTCCTGACAAGTATATCCGCGACATTGTAAAAGACTCCAAAGGATATATCTGGTCCGGAGGGTTCTACAATCTGAAGTGCTTCGATTTGTCCCTGAATTCTGTCCGTCTGTATCCCGGAATAAATTCCATCACCGCCATTACAGAAAAGGACGACGGACACATGTGGATTGGGACAAGTACCGGACTATATCTGTTGGACAGAGAGTCAGGCAGATTCCAATATATCGCCTTGCAGGAAGAGGCGACCTATATCAACACACTTTACCAAGCGGAAGACCTCTCTCTATATATAGGAACAAACGGCTCCGGAGTGGTTGTATACAACGCAAAGGACAGTACGTTCAAGCATTATCATAAGGACAATTGTGCCTTGATTTCAAACAACATCTACACCATACTCCCCGAGTCGGACGGGCATATCCTGATGAGCACTGAAAACGGGATCAGCTGTTTCCACCCTGCGGAGAAGATATTCCACAACTGGACCAAAGAGCAAGGGCTGATGTCCTCCTGCTTCAGCGCCTCTTCCGGAACGCTACGCAAGAACAAGGGTTTTGTCTTTGGCAGCACAGACGGAGCCATCGAATTCCCCGAAGGAACCCGTCTTCCCAAGTACATCTACTCCCCCATGATACTCAGCGATTTTCAGATATTCTATCAGACAGTCTTTCCCGGCAGTATGAATTCCCCCTTGAAGGAAAACATCAACCAGACAGACCGGTTAAAGCTGAAATATAACCAGAACACTTTCTCTCTCAACATTTCATCCATTAATTATGACGCACCGGACAATGTCACTTTCTACTGGAAATTGGAAGGATTTTACGATGACTGGAACCGACTGAGTGAAGAAGGGCATCTCCGCTTCACCAATCTTGCCTCGGGCGATTACAAGCTTTGCATACGGGCGGTATCCAAGGAAGAGCCGTATCTCTATTTTGAAGAGCGAAGTATCGACATCAGCATTGCGCGTCCCGTCTGGTTCAGTTTTTGGGCTATAGCTTGCTATGTTTTATTGGCGGCATTGATGTTCATTACCGGTTTTCGTATCATAGCACTGAGAAAACAAAAAAAGATATCCGATGAGAAAACCCGCTTCTTTGTCAATACCGCACATGATATCCGCACGCCATTGACACTGATAAAGGCACCTCTGGAAGAAATGCTTGAAAACAAGACATTGAACGAAGCCGAGACCAACAATATGTACATGGCACTGAGAAATGTCAATTCACTCCTGCACATGACCACCAATCTGATAAACTTCGAACGGGCAGAAGTATATTCCTCCCATCTGTACATAGCAGAATATGAACTGAATACTTATATAAAGGAGATATACAATATTTTCCGTACATACGCTGCCATAAAGCACATTTCTTTCAGATATGAAAGTAACTTCAGTTACATGAATGTGTGGTTCGATAAAGAGAAAATGGACTCCATCCTGAAGAACGTCATATCCAATGCCTTGAAATATACTCCTGAAAAAGGTGACATACTCATTTCCGTATATGACATTGGAAATACGTGGAGACTGGAGATCAAAGACAATGGCATAGGGATTCCAGCCAAAGAACAAAGGAAATTATTCAAGATGCACTTCCGTGGTACAAACGCCATTAACTCCAAGACCACGGGGAGTGGCATCGGTTTAATGCTGGTACGGAAACTGGTAAACCTGCACAATGGCAAAATACACATTGAAAGTACCGAACATCAAGGCACTACTATCAGAATCACCCTGCCCAAAGATAAAGAACAGTTCAAGCACTTCACATTGGCAATCAAAGAGAAGAAGTCTGCCTATGAACTGGACGTTCCCATTACTCCTTCGGAACGTACCGACTCTTTCCTGACCGAAGACAAGGACAAACTGCAACGTATCTTGATTGTAGAGGACAATGACGAGCTACGAAACTATCTGCTCCAGTCATTCTCCCCCAATTACAACGTGCAAGTATGCGGTAACGGCAAAGAAGCGCTTGCTATTGTAAAACAATTCTGGCCAGAACTGATTCTTTCCGACATCATGATGCCGGAAATGCGAGGAGACGAATTATGTACAGCCATCAAGAGCGACATCGAAACTTCCCATATCCCGATACTACTGCTGACGGCACTGGGAGATGAAAAAAACATTCTTGAAGGTCTCCAGATCGGTGCTGACGAATATATTGTAAAACCCTTCAGCATAAACATACTGAAAGCCAGTATAGCCAATCTGCTTGCCAACCGTGCATTGCTACGTAAGAAGTATGCAGATTTGGAAATCAATGCAGCAGAAGAGGAACCTCCTACAGCTACTTGTTCCAATAGCCTTGATTGGATATTCATGTCCAATGTAAAGAAGAACATCGAAGATAACATAGATAATCCCGATTTCACAGTAGACACCTTATGTTCTCTCCTGAACATGAGTCGCACCAGTTTCTACAACAAGCTGAAAGCGCTAACCGCCCAGGCCCCGGCAGATTTCGTACGGAATATTCGTTTGAAACACGCTGCCAATTTACTAAAAGAGGGAAAATATTCTATTACCGAAGTCGCAGAAAGAACCGGTTTCTGCGATGGGAAATACTTTCGGGAAGTCTTTAAGAAATATTTCAATGTCAGCCCCAGCCAATATGCGAAAGGAGACACTCCCTGCTCCCCCAAAGGAGAGGGAGAATAGTTCTGCATAGGAGAATTTTTCATTTTGCAGCCCCACACAGCCAAACCCTAAAAAATTATCCGTATTTTTGCAGAAACAAAAAACGAGAATGACTCCTGAAATAGCAATCGTCGACTCCAACACCCTCTCCTGCCTGGGACTGCAGAACTTGCTGGAGGAAATCATCCCGACAGCCGTCATCCGCTCTTTCCGTTCCTTTGGTGAGCTGATGGATGATACGCCTGACATGTATGTGCATTACTTCATCTCCTCGCAGATTTACTTCGAGCATACCGCTTTCTTTCTGGAGCGCAAACCCAAAACCATTGTGCTGGTCAACGGTGAAACCGTTCCCCAATTGTCGAGCGTGCCGACGTTGAACATCTATCAGGACGAACAGAACCTGGCAAAGAACATTCTGCAGCTGCGTCAATACGGAGACCAATACCACCTGCACCAAGGCAGACCGGAGTCTGCCGGACACGCAAACATGGCACCAGACACCACCAGCCACGACCTTTCCGCCCGAGAAATAGAAGTGCTGGTGCTGATTACCAAAGGCCTCATCAACAAGGAGATTGCCGACAAACTGAACATCAGCCTGACCACCGTCATCTCACACCGCAAGAATATCACCGAGAAGCTGGGCATCAAGTCCGTATCCGGGCTGACTATCTATGCAGTCATGCACGGATATGTGGAAGCCGACAGAATATAATCCTGCAACCGGAACACATCAGAAGCGGAGTTTTTCAGAAAGGCTCCGCCCTAATCAGTGTACTTGTATGCCAAAGTTTAATCGTTCCATCGTGGAGTAAAAATCGTTCCACCATGGTGGAACGATTTTTACTCCACGATGGAACGATATTTTCCACATGATAGAGCGATTTAAGATTAGCACTCCAAGAACGAAATCCTAATAAATGAGGATTGCCCCTTCCGCAAGAATCCCCTTACTTTGCAGGTACAAAAAAACAGTTTATGAACAGATATAGAATTTTAGCCGGCATCTTCTGCCTTTTGGCAACCGGCAATGTACTTGCCGAAGAGGCAGACACTTTGAAAGTGGTAGACGTAGAGGAAATAACCGTCATTGCTACCCCAAAAGAAAACCGGAAACTGCGCGAGCAGCCCACTGCCGTCACCCTGCTTTCGCAACAGGACATGCAGAACGCACAAGTAAACTCCATCAAGAATCTGACATCCGTAGT
This sequence comes from Bacteroides sp. A1C1, assembly GCF_004328515.1. Taxonomy (NCBI): domain Bacteria; kingdom Pseudomonadati; phylum Bacteroidota; class Bacteroidia; order Bacteroidales; family Bacteroidaceae; genus Bacteroides; species Bacteroides sp. A1C1. Next base: position 2,766,032 of record NZ_CP036491.1, on the reverse strand, counting down.
GCCCAATATATTTATCCCCGACTACGGATCTCGACTGACTTCGGCTGTCTATATCCGCGGCATAGGTTCACGCATCAACACTCCCTCCGTAGGACTTTATGTAGACAATATACCTTATATAGACAAGTCAGCCTTCGACTTCAGCTATGCCGACGTAGAGCGCATCGACGTGCTACGCGGTCCGCAAGGCACGCTCTACGGGCGCAATGCTATGGGCGGATTGATTAAGGTACACACCAAATCTCCCTTCTCCTACCAGGGAACGGACTTCCGCATGGGGGCAGGTACGCACAATGCCTATAATACCTCGCTGACCCACTATCATCGGCTTTCGGAACGGTTCGCCTTTTCCACCGGAGGGTTTTACGATTATCAAGGAGGATTCTTCCGCAACACGGTGAGGGACGAGAAAGCGGACAAGGGGCAATCGGCAGGCGGACGCATCCGCGCCATTTACCTCCCTTCGGACAACTGGAAGGTGGACCTGAACATCAACTACGAATACAGCGACCAAAGAGGATACCCGTATTTCTATCAAGGTAGCCTGGCCCCCGAAGCACAGAGCGAGGCGATGAAACCCTACATTGGAAAGGTCTCCAACAATGCCCGAAGCAACTATTACCGCAACCTGCTGAACACCGGTCTGAACCTGGAATACCAGGCACAGCACTTCACGTTGAGCATGGTCACCGGCTACCAGTTTCTAAAGGACTGCATGGACATAGACCAAGACTTCACCGCCAACGACATCTATACCTTGCAACAGAAACAATGCTCCCACGCACTGAGCGAGGAAATCATCTTGAAGAGTAAAAGCGGCAACCGCTGGCAATGGACCACCGGTGCCTTCGGCTTCTACCAATGGCTGAATACGGAAGCTCCCGTAACCTTCAAAGAAGCCGGAATGGGGATGCTGAACCAGATGTTGGGTAGTGTCATTCCATCACAAATACAAGTAGAGATGGGTCCGTCCATGAGCATGAATATCCTGCCCTCACTGGGCATCATCAGCCGGGCTATGCCCATCGGAGGCAGTTTCGACACTCCGCTGCTGAATGGGGCGCTCTTTCATCAATCCACCTTCAGAGATTTATTCGGGCTGAAAGGAGTGTCCTTCACCGCCGGGCTACGTTTGGATTATGAACGTATGAACATGGATTACAACTCCGGCACCAGCCTGGAGTACAAGGTGGGCATCAAGGGAGAAATGAAGCGAGGCGATGTCGTCATCCGCGAAATAGAGATGATGCCGGAGACAGCGCTGACCGTAGAGTCTCGCTACCAGGGAAGTATCGACAAAGATTATCTTCAGCTGTTGCCCAAGTTTGCTTTGCAGTATGACTTTGCGCGAAACAGAGGAAACATTTACGCTACGGTCAGCAAAGGTTACCGTTCGGGAGGCTACAACGTGCAGATGTTCTCCGACTTGCTGCAATCCAGTTTGAAAAACGACATGATGCGGCAAAGCAAAGAGGCGATTATGTCCAACGTACCGGATGCCTACAAAGAGTTGGTGAGCAAATACTTCCCCGATGCAGGAGAGAATCCGGATGCAAAATCTGCCACTGTCTATAAACCCGAACAAACCTGGAACTACGAAATAGGAACTCACCTGAATCTGTTTGACGGACGTCTGCATGCCGACGCCTCCATCTTCTGGCTGGAAACCCGCGACCAACAGATTTCACGTTTCGCCCCAAGTGGACTGGGACGTGAAACGGCAAATGCCGGTAAAAGCCGCAGCCAAGGGGCAGAGATTGCCTTGACAGCTGCCGTTACTACGGATTTCACGCTGAATGCAAGTTATGGCTATACTCGTGCCATCTTTAAGGACTACATCACCAACGAAAAAGTAAATGGTGAGCTTCAGGAAATCAGCTACAATGGCAAGTATGTACCTTTTGTTCCCAAGCATACCATGAACGTGGGCGGTCAGTACATCTTCCGCATCCGTCCGGGGTACTGGCTGGACCGCATCCAGCTGAATGCTAACTACACCGGTGCCGGGCGCATCTACTGGACCGAGAAAAATACCGTGAGCCAAGCCTTCTACGGCACGCTGAACGGACGCATCAGCTTCCAGAAAGGACATGGACAAATTGACTTCTGGGTGCGCAATGCCCTCAACAAGGATTACGCCTCCTTCTACTTCGAGAGTATGGGAAACGGATTTATGCAGAAAGGACGTCCCGTGCAAGCAGGGATAGAACTACGATGCAGATTCTGATTTCCTTATTCATTGATAGCTCCGCAATGCGGACAGACTCCCTTCTCCCTTAATTTCTGCCCGCATCTGCCGCAACGATAGCGTGAAGCCAGCAGCGAAATACGAAGCCTTTTGAGGAATACCCATACAAAAGCAGCCAAAAACAAGTATCCGACGTAGATAGATGTAGTAAGGATAAAGAAGAAATAACAGAAGATGCAGCAGGAGGCCAGCCCCAACAGATAGAATACGGCCGCCGCCGGACTTAACTGGCGGAACAAATCGTCGAGTACCGCCAGCAACACCACGATAAACAGCCAGAATCCCATCAGAAAAGCAGAAAGCACAAACGGTACCTTGAACGGCGACAAGGTAGGATTAAAATAGAAGTGTTGCCACGTCTCCGGCGCAAACACTTGTATAGATTCGTAAATAGTGGCACAGAACGCCATCAACAGACATAGCAACAACGGATAGAGACTGTCTATATCATTAAAGTACACCATCCTTAGCTGCTTGCGCCGAAAAGCCCGGAACAGCCAGACTGTCACAAACAAGGCAAAAATAATGATAAAATAAGAGGCATGGGTATCACTGAACAAGTAGATGGCCTGCGAAATGCTGTCTGTAGGAACAAAGGCATGCATCATTTCGGACTCCCGCAACCAGCCCTGCACTTCCTGCGAATGGGCAAGCTTCACCCATACACTATCCACACTGTCGGCAGGATGGATGGCGAACTCGGCAACCACCACGCGGTCTCCCCGATAAAGCATATTATAACAGTCCTTCACGGGCAGACAAGCCAAATTCACAGAATCTGCCAGCACTTCCAGATTGGTATTCCAAGTATAATGCCGTTCAAAAAGATAGGTCAGCGAATCACGCGTCTCCTTAGACAGATGTTCATCTTCAAGATTAGGACGGGAATAATGACAGGAAACTAAAGCAATGAAGCATAAAAAATAAAGAATGCAGAATAGGAGGGAACGCAGTGAACGCAAAGGATGTTTGTCCCTGCCCGCTTCCCGGTACCGGTCATTTGCCAGCCTTTCATTATGTGCCCGTTCCTCACTCCTCATTTTCAAGTCTTTATTAGTAATTCCTCATTCTTCGTCCTTCATTAAAGCGGCTCTTCATGAGCAATGACTTTCATCTGGCAATTCTTACAATCAAACGACAAGCGGAAACGCTTGCCGTCCGTCCCAACCAAATAATAAGGTTCCCTATAGGGAGAATGTCCTTTCTGATAGGTGGGACACCATCCCATACTGAAACGCAGGCAATGTTTGCAGAACATGAGCACAGCCTCTGGAACCGCTTGTGCCTCATAGGCAGGCGCTATAGACGAGAGTCCATGCTCACGGTAAAAACTCCGGGCAGCACTGTTCATCACATTGCCCAGATAGGTCAGCGAAGTAGCCGGGAAAGCATGGCTGGTCGGTTTCCAAACAGCCAGCTCACGACGATAAGTAACACGCCGAGCCTCAATCAGCTTATCTATCACCTGCCGGCGCCAGTCCGCCACCACAGAAGCAGGAATGAACCAATTCGCAGAAAGATTGAGCCTGATACCCGACGCCTCTTCTGATAAATGCCCGGCTACCTCGAAAGGTGTATTTCCCAACTTAGCCAGTTGGCTGCGCAGGTTATCCGCCTGCGGTGTACGTGCCAACTCCTTCGGATAAGGGAAAGAAAGTGTCACGCGGTTATCATCTTCGTCCGCAGCCGTCAGGCTAAATCCGAAAGAATTATCTGCCAACTCCCAACAAACACCGATTTTGCGTTCGGAGGATTTACGGGTAAGGATACGTTCAAATTCCTGGTCGAAGTTACGATAAAGCCGGGTACGTGGTTTAATACGGGGCACTTCCCCTGCCGGATAGAGCTTGTTGCCATCCACCCGGTTGATACGGAAACCTTGCAAACGTCCTTGCTCATCCAAGAAGCAGACACCGTCTCCGTTGTGGAAAGGCTTTATGCCTGCCACCGTGAGATAGCCCCCGCGCTGTTCCTTCAAAGTGCCCATCTCCTCTCCCAAAGATTTGGGCGTATCGAACGAAGTGATCTCCCCTCCCCTTCCTTGCAGGAAGTAATGAGTGAAACCACGACTGAAACTCTTGTCCAACTGTGGCTGAAAATCGAAACGGCAAGTGCCCGAAGAGGCACGGGCATATTCCTTGCGACGGGCAAAAATGGCATCGAGTCGCCTACGGTAAGCCGCCGTCACATTCTTCACGTACGTCACATCCTTCAAGCGGCCTTCTATCTTCAAGGAAGTGGCTCCGGCATCCAGCAGTTCTTCCAACACCTCACTTTGGTTGAGGTCTTTCAAAGAAAGCAAATGCTTATTACGCACAATGGTCTTGCCATCGGCATCTACCAGACTGAAGGGTAAACGGCAGAATTGCGCACATTCCCCCCGGTTGGCACTCCGTCCGAAACAAGCCTGGCTGACATAGCACTGCCCGCTATAACTGACGCAAAGAGCCCCGTGTACAAAGACTTCGAGCGGCACGTCGGGACACGCCTCATGGATACCGCGTATCTCCTGCAAAGAAAGTTCGCGTGCCAACACCACCTGACGGAAACCGGCATCGGCAAGGAAACGTACTTTCTCCGGCGTACGGTTATCCATCTGTGTACTGCCATGCAACGGGATGGGCGGCAAATTCAGCCGCGTAATCCCCATGTCCTGTACAATCAGCGCATCCACACCGATACGGTACAATTCCCAAATCATCCTCTCTGTCTCTTTCAGCTCTTCTTCTTTCAGAATGGTATTGACCGTCACATAGATACGGGCATTATACAGATGGGCATGCTCCACCAAAGCGGCAATATCCTCCAAAGAGTTGACAGCAGCAGCACGCGCACCGAACTTGGGTGCACCGATGTAGACCGTATCCGCTCCATGATTCACAGCTTCTATGCCACACTCCAAATTCTTGGCAGGAGCCAGCAGCTCTATTTTACGTTGTTTTATCATTGTTCAATTACGAGTGACAAGTGACACGCTACTCACTCTATATCATTAATATTATACGGTGTCTCCTGATATACAAAATAATTCAGCCAATTGGAGAACAACAGATTGGCATGGGCACGCCAACGCACCAACACTCCTTTGTCCGGGTCATCGTCCACATAGTAGTTACGGGGTATCTCGATGGGCAGGCCCTTATTCAAGTCACGGCGATACTCTGTGTCCAGCGTCAACGGAGAGTATTCCGAATGGCCGGTCACGAAGAACTCACGCCCTCCACGGGCCACCGCCATATATACACCGGCATCCTCCGACTCGGAAAGCAGCGTCAATTCCGGAACCTTCTGTATATCTTCCCGGCGCACTTCCGTGTGGCGGCTATGCGGCACATAGAATATATCATCAAATCCACGGAAAATGGGATGCAACGGTTGCAAGGTACGATGTTCAAAGATACCGAACATCTTCTTATCCAGTGCATACTTCGGCACTCCATAATGATGATAGAGCCCTGCCTGCGCCGCCCAGCAGATGTAGAGCGTAGAGGTGACATGCGTACGCGCCCAGTCGAAGATTTCAATAATCTCATCCCAATAAGTCACCTCCTCAAAATCCATCTGCTCTACCGGAGCACCGGTGATAATCATGCCATCGTACTTTTCACCGCGCATCTTGTCGAAATCCGTATAGAATGTTTTCATGTGTTCTATCGGAGTGTTCTTGGAAGTATGGCTTTTTATCTTCATGAACGAGATTTCCACCTGAAGCGGAGTATTGGAAAGCAGACGCACCAAGTCCGTTTCCGTTGTAATCTTTAGCGGCATCAAGTTCAGAATCACGATACGCAGCGGACGGATATCCTGCTGGGTTGCCCGGGAATTATCAATGACAAAAATATTCTCCTCTTTCAGCAACTCGATAGCGGGTAGTTTATCGGGTAAATTTAAAGGCATGAGTTTATATCTATGGTTTAACTTATTACTGTCTACTATTTTAGCGTGTAAAGTTAGGCAAAAAATCAGAGTGTGATAAATAAATTATAAAAGTTTTATCGATTTATCCCTCTTCATTTAACACGTTTAATTACATTTGTACCCGAAACCTATTAAAAGTTATTAAAAAATAAGGTTAAAAAGCACTGCGGCATCAAGCGTGATACTGATAATTAGCATCCAAAAGCGTAAAAGACTTTTCCATACCGGTTATAGCTCTGCTAAATCCACATTTTTAAGACAAGGTTCATTGAGTATAACTGGGAAAGCGGAAAAAACCGTTGCCCCGCAATAATAATATAATGAAAAAACTTATTCTTGCAAGAGGAGTCTTAGCTGCCTCTTTATTCTGCTGCGTGTCCTTAGGGAATACAGCTTGTGTGAACCGGATTGACGAAGAATCAGAAGCGGAAATCGAGGAAGGGACGACGCCTATCACGTTCTCTATCAAAATAGAAAAGGCCAGTACCAAGGTCACAAACACCGCCTTTGAAAAAGGAGACAAAATGGGCTTGTTTGCAACCACTTCCTCCGGCTCTATCAAGGGGAAACGGTATATTGACAATCTGGCTCTGGAATATACGGAAGGCTCTACACTGATTCCCCAAAAGACAGTATTCTATCCGGAAGGAGATGTGCCACTGGACTTTATCAGTTACCACCCTTACCAAACCGAAGGGGTAGTTGCCGGTACACCCGTTCTTCCCGTATCTGTACAGATAGACCAAAGCAATGAGAAAAACCGCGCACAAAGTGACTTCTTGGTAGCTAAAGCGCAAGGAATCACCAATAAAACCAAATCTGTAACCCTGGAGTTCCAACACAAGCTGTCCAAACTGGCAATCTCTCTGACACCCGACACAAGCAACTCTGCCAATGATTTGCTGAAAGCCAATCCGCGTATCATCGCAACCGGGCTCAAGACCTCGGCCGATTATAATCTGGAAGACGGGACTTTCAGTAATCTTACGGGGACACAAGACATCATAGCCTCCGGTGAATGGAGTGTCAAAGACAACAAACTTACCGGCAAGGAATTCATTATCATACCCCAAACGATAAATGATGGCAAGCAATCCTTCATTATGGAGTGGAGCGGACGTATATACAGTTGTGCAATACCCGAAGTGGAAATGAGTAGCAGCACGCAATGTATCATCAACATATCAGCCATGCAGAGCAACAGCAACGTCCTGAGCAGCTTTGCCGGCAAAATCAAGGAATGGAGCAGCCTCCCTCCCATCGACACCGATAATATGGAAGATTACACTGCCATACATATTTCCGCTCTCTCCTTTTCTCTTTCAAATGTATACAGAATTTATCACGAAGGGATACCCATTGCAGAAGTCTGCAAGGAATATCTCAAATCAGCGTCATTGACTTCCAGAGCCGTTATAGCCTATCCCATAGGTAAAAATGAAAAGGCCGACCTGAGCAATGGCGTCATCCTACAGCTTGCGGACCGTAAAGACACCATCTGCGGAGGAAGAATAAGCTGGAATACAGACGACTATGGATTTACCTACACTAAAGGGGAATATACCGGCATAGACAAGCTCTATATAGACAACAGCCATAAACTACTTCTGGAAAAGCCGGAAAACGCCATCAAGGTGAATGTGGCATGCTACACCCTTCGAGACATCAGAAAAGGAGTGTCTACCGAATACCCCATTGTCAAGATTGGAGCCCAATACTGGATGGGGAAAGAGCTCCATGCCACCACCTACCGTGACGGAACTCCCTTGAAAAAACAGATTGATTTGGGAACAGACAAAGCCGGATATTACAAGCCGGATAAGTATGATATTTATTTTTACAATGGAGAAGCCATACTGGCAGGAGAGCTGGTACCCGAAGGCTGGAAAATACCATCGGATGCAGACTGGGAACAGCTGAAAAGCTATACCGGCAACGACAGCTCCATACTAAAAGCCGGAGAATGGCAGACAATGGTATCCGGTGAAGTAGCCCCCGTCAACAACTATACCCGGTTCAATGCTTTTCCCGTAGGAATGTGGTACAACAAGGGGCACAACAGTCCAAACAAAATGACCGCCTTCTGGAGTTGGGATCATACAAAGCATACCCTTTCGGAAAGCACCATTTATTTTCTCGGCGAAAGCGACGAGTTTGTCTCAAGCGCCGCCCATGTCACCGGCAAGCCCTACTATAAAGCTCTTTCCATCCGCTGTATAAAAGAATAGCCGGCAATTTCGACATTTCTCATTTCTTTTTTGTATTTTTGTTCCCAATGTGCAAGATTTTTGCCAATCGGACAAAGATAACGAAAGAGAAATGAGAGTAATCGACCTGATAAACAGTAACGAAAAAACAGCTTTTTCCTTTGAAATATTGCCACCACTGAAAGGTACGGGCATCGAAAAGCTGTATCAGACCATAGATACGTTACGGGAATTCGACCCCAAATACATCAACATCACCACGCACCGCAGCGAGTACGTGTACAAAGACCTCGGCAACGGATTGTTCCAGCGAAACCGCCTGCGCCGCCGCCCCGGCACCGTAGCCGTAGCTGCTGCCATCCAGAACAAGTACAACATCACCATGGTGCCGCACATCCTTTGCAGCGGCTTCACCCGCGAGGAGACGGAGTACGTGCTGCTCGACCTGCAATTCCTCGGCATCACCGACCTGCTGGTGCTTCGTGGCGACAAGGCAAAGCACGAATCTTCGTTTATCCCCGTAGGCAACGGTTACCACCACGCCGTCGAACTACAAGAACAAATCAACAACTTCAATAAAGGCATCTTTGTGGACGGCTCCGAGATGAAAGTTACCAATACCCCGTTTTCGTACGGCGTAGCCTGCTATCCGGAAAAGCATGAAGAAGCCCCCAACATGGATACAGACATCTACTGGCTGAAGAAGAAAATGGAAATGGGTGCAGAGTATGCCGTGACCCAGCTCTTCTACGACAACCGGAAATATTTCGACTTCGTGGAACGCGCCCGCCAAGCCGGTGTCACCATCCCGATTATCCCGGGCATCAAGCCCTTCAAGAAGCTGTCACAACTCAGCATGATACCCAAGACGTTCAAAGTAGATTTGCCCAAGGAACTGACCCAAGAGGTTCTGAAGTGCAACACCGACGCAGAAGCTCAGCAAGTGGGTATCGAATGGTGCGTGCAGCAGTGCAAAGAGCTGATAGCCCATGGCGTCCCAAGCCTCCACTTCTACTCGGTAGGAGCTACAGACAGCATCAAGGAAGTAGCCAAACAAATCTACTAAACAATGGACAATCAACAGTTGACAATTGACAACAGGCAGTGTCACAAGTAATAACTTATAACTAATTACCCCGTGTTCAGTTTCAAGGACATAATAGGCCAAGAGCCAGCCAAGCAAAGGCTGATACAAGAAGTGCAGGAAGGACGTATCCCCCACGCACAACTCTTCTGCGGCCCTGCCGGAGTAGGAAAACTCCCATTGGCACTTGCCTATGCCCGCTACATCTGCTGTCCCAACCGGACGGAAACCGATGCCTGCGGTACTTGTCCCTCCTGCGTGAAATGGAACAAGCTGGTGCACCCGGACGTACACTTCGTATACCCTATCGTCAAGAGTGCCAAAGGGAAAAAGGAAGTCTGCGACGACTATATCACCAACTGGCGGCACCTGCTGCTGAACAGCCCCTACTTCGGACTGAATCATTGGCTGAACGAGATGGATGCCGAAAACGGGCAAGCCATCATTTATGCCAAAGAAAGCGACGAGATAACCCGCAAGCTCAGTCTGAAATCCAGCGAAGGAGGTTACAAAGTCACCATCGTATGGCTGCCCGAAAAAATGCACGAAGTCTGCGCCAACAAGCTGCTGAAGCTGCTGGAAGAGCCGCCCGAGAAAACGATATTCCTCCTCATTTCCGAAGCTCCGGAAATGATACTGCCCACCATCCTCAGCCGCACGCAACGCTTCAACATCCCCAAGATTGAAGAAGTTGACATAGCAGGAGCCTTACAGCAGAAGTACGGAGTGCAGCCCCGCGACAGCGAGACCATAGCCCACCTGGCAAACGGAGACTTTATCAAAGCATTGGAGACCATCCATATGAACGAGGAGAACGAACTGTTCTTCAATCTCTTTGTCAGCCTGATGCGACTCTCCTACCAGCGCAAGATACGGGAAATGAAACAATGGAGCGAGCAGCTTGCCGCCATGGGACGCGAACGGCAGAAGAACTTCCTGGACTACTGCCAGCGTATGACCCGCGAGAACTTCATCTACAACCTGCACCGCAAGGAGATGAACTACATGACGTTGCCCGAACAGAACTTCGCCACCCGCTTCGCCCCCTTTGTCAACGAGCGTAACGTCGTGGGCATCATGGACGAACTGAGTGAAGCGCAGCGCCACATCGAGCAGAACGTGAACGCCCGCATGGTGTTCTTCGACTTCTCCCTCAAAATGATTGTTTTATTGAAACAATGAAAAGTGGCAAGATAATGAAATGCAAAGTATCAAATCGTAAATAGTAAATAGTCAAATAGTAAATAAACAGATGATGGAATTTAAACTACATAACGGAAGCGGAGGTCTCTGCTGCAAGAGTTGCGGCAGGCAGGACAAGCAACTGAACACCTACGACTGGCTGGCCGACATACCGGGCAATGCCGATGAGAGCGAGCTGGTGGAAGTTCAGTTCAAGAACACCCGCAAGGGATATTTCCGCAACAGCAACAAGATACCCCTGGAGAAAGGCGACATCGTAGCCGTAGAAGCCACCCCCGGACATGACATCGGCGTGGTGACCCTGACCGGACGCCTCGTGCCGCTGCAAATGAAGAAAGCCAATATCAAGTCCGAGGCAGACATCAAACGCATCTACCGCAAGGCGAAGCCCGTAGATATGGAGAAGTACAACGAAGCAAAAGCCCGCGAGCACGCCACCATGATACGCTCGCGCCAGATTGCCCTGGACCTCAACCTCAACATGAAGATTGGTGACGTGGAATACCAGGGAGACGGCAACAAGGCCATCTTCTACTACATAGCCGACGAACGGGTGGACTTCCGCCAGCTCATCAAGGTACTTGCCGACGCTTTCCGCGTGCGTATCGAGATGAAACAGATTGGTGCCCGCCAGGAAGCCGGACGCATCGGCGGTATCGGTCCCTGCGGACGCGAGCTGTGCTGCGCCACCTGGATGACCTCCTTCGTATCGGTATCCACCAGCGCGGCGCGCTTCCAGGACATTTCACTGAATCCGCAGAAGCTTGCCGGACAATGCGCCAAACTGAAGTGCTGCCTCAACTACGAAGTAGACTGCTACGTGGAAGCACAGAAACGCCTGCCCTCACGCGAGATTACCCTGGAAACCAAAGACGGCGAGTTCTTCTTCTTCAAAGCCGACATTCTGAGCAACCAGATAACCTACTCAAGCGACAAGAACATCCCTGCCAACCTGGTGACCATCAGCGGCAGACGCGCCTTCGAGATTATCGGTTTGAACAAACGTGGCATCAAGCCCGACAGCTTGATAGAAGAAGCCCATCGCTCCGAACCCAAAAAGCCGGTGGACTTGCTGGAACAAGAGAGCCTCACACGCTTTGACCGCAGCCGGAAAGGCAAGAGTGGCGGTGACGGCAACGGTAACGAGAACAGCAACAACAGCCGTAACAAGAGAAAGAAAAAGAGTGGGAACGGTCGTCCGCAAGGAGGTGAGCAGGGTGCTCCCCAATCCAACAACCAGAGAGAACAATCCAGGCAAGACCGGCAACCGAGACAGAAACAAGACCGGCAAGTACCCAAACAAGGTGAACAGCAACAAGGCGAACGTCAACAACGGAACAATAACAACCGTCGTCCGCCCCGTAACAATAAGCCCAAACCTCAAGGTGAAAGACCTGCCCAAAATGACAAACCGGCTCAAGAATAGGAATCTCTGCCTGAAAGGTATCATACTACTGTTTGTCGCAAGCCTGCTGAGCGCTTGCGACAAACAGACCGTATACCATTCCTTCCAATCCCTCCCCACCGAAGGCTGGCCGCGCGAAGACACGCTCTCTTTCGACGTGAAGGTCACCGACTCACTGACCTACTACAAACTGTCTCTGGAAGTTCGTAACCGAAGCAACTACCCCTATCAGAATCTACCTCTATCCATCTGCTACACCACCGCAGATTCCATCCCTTCCCCCGCAGACACCATACAGCTAATCCTGGCGGACAAAGAAGGGATCTGGAAAGGTGACGGCTGGGGAGGTCTCTATCAGACTGCCGTCTCCGCAGGAAGCGTTCAAATCGGCAAACCCGGCACCTACCTCTTTAAAGTGGCCTATACGCTACCGGACGAAAGGCTGCAAGGAATCAATGACATCGGCATCAAACTGAAGAGATAGGAACTCCCTATTGTTCTTTATCACCTTCTTCTAACAACCATCTCAGTCTCCCACTCACGTCTCCTTGAAGCGGAAACGGGCGGGGTATCATAACTTGCCCTCTTACCTCATAGCGTTACGTCTTTTACGCCAGAATGTATCGGCCGTTACACCAGCATGTAAAGGTCGTTACAATACAGCGTAAAGGACGTTACAATGCGATGTAACAGCCTTTACATTACGATGTCAACAATGTGCAAATGCAATGTAATGATAATCAAGTCCATTCGTATGTCCCACAAGGAAACGGTCATAACTAAATTCGGCGATTACGTCCCGCATCAATCCGCAGGAAAATAAACAGCAGGATTGTGAATCCCCAAAGAGAAGAACCTCCGTAACTGAAGAAAGGCAACGGGATACCGATGACGGGGGTCAGTCCCAGCACCATGCCTATATTGATGAATAGATGGAACAAGAATATACTAAGCACAGAGTAACCATACACCCGGCCAAAGGGAGATTGCTGCCGCTCGGCCACGGCAATCAGCCGTAAAATAAGAATAAGGAACAGTAACAGTACAGCCGTAGACCCTACGAATCCTTCCTCCTCACCCACGGTGCAAAAAATGAAGTCCGTATCTTGCTCCGGCACATACTTCAGCTTTGTCTGCGTACCGTTCAAGAAACCTTTGCCGGTCAGCCCCCCGGAACCGATGGCTATCTTCGACTGGTTCACGTTATAGCCGGCACCAGCAAGGTCCTCTTCCATACCGAGTACCACCTTGATACGTATCTGTTGATGGGGCTCCAGCACTTTATTGAAGAAGTAGTCGCTGGAGTAGAGGAAACCTATCGAACCCAAAGCAAACAGCCCAATCAGAAAATAAGATAAATGGCGCTCGCTTAAAGAAAGAAAGACAAGATACCCGACAACAAGTGCACAAAGCCCCCACTGCACCCACACCAAGTTGAAGGGTACCACGTATTCCGAAATCAGATAAGCCACGAGCAGCACTCCCAGCGAACCGCCGATAATATTCCGCGTGGGTTCCCAACGCTTTTTATAAACCCATACCATTCCTCCGGCAAAAAGCAGTACCATCAGCAACACGGCAAATTCTCCGATAGGCGTCGGCGTATCGGCAATCATCACCGCATCAAAACGGATGCCCACCACAAAGTAGACCACTGCACATATACCCGAGAACAGTACCACGCCCGGCATTCCCTCCCGATAAAGCATCAGGAAAAATGCAGAGTACACCAATGCCGAACCCGTCTCCCGCTGCAGGATAATCAGCAACATGGGGAAGAGAATCAGGAAAGCCAGCATAAGGGAGCTTTTCCAGTTCTTCATCGTAAACGAGTAGGCGCTCATATACTTGGCAAGCGCCAGCGCCGTGGCAAACTTGGCAAACTCCGCCGGCTGCAAACTGACCGGCCCCAGGATGAGCCACGACCGCGACCCTTTCGTGTCGGGCGCAATGAATATCGTGACAATCAGCAACAGCATCAGCCCTATATATATAAGGTAGGAGAACATGTCATAGAGGGAATCGTCCAGCATCAGCAGCACAAACCCCAACCCGAAGGAACATATAATCCAGACAAACTGCTTGCCGGCACGCGTAGAGAAGTCCAGAAAGTCACGGTCACCATAATCATAACTTGCTCCACAAACACTGAACCAGCCGAATACAATCAGCAGCAGGTAAACGACAATCGTCACCCAGTCCAATGATTTCCATATGCTATCTCTCCTCGTCACCAATTTATTTACAATTTTACGATTTACTATTTACTATTGAAGTCACTCACCGTTCATCCCTAACCCCTAATCATCATCTCTCCTCATCTCCGTAAAGTATCACCCGGTTACTGAATTCTTCCGCCCGTATCTCATTCTCGGGCGACAGCTTTCCATGCAGATACTGGTCCATCATCATGGCACCGATAGGTACGCCATACGTGGCACCGAAACCACCGTTCTCCACATAGACGGCAATGGCTATCTTAGGGTTGTCCATCGGGGCAAAGCCCATAAAGACAGAATGGTCCTTGCCGCGGTTCTGTGCCGTACCCGTCTTTCCGCAGACCTCCACACCCGGCAGGATAGCTCCCGCCATGCGGCAAGTGGCGCTACCCGTACTTCCGTCTACAGCGGCACGCATACCTTTCACCACCATTTCATAATATTCGCGGTCGATGGTGGGATAACGGGGATTGCGATAGATGCTGTCCAGTTCATTGTCTTCTATCTCCTTCACGATGTGCGGAGTAATGAAATGCCCCCGGTTGGCAATGGTGGCACCCAGATTGGCTATCTGCAAGGGTGTAGCAAGAATCTCTCCCTGTCCAATAGCGATACTGATAACCGTCAGACCGTTCCACGAGCCCCGATAGGGCTTGTCGTAAAACTTGGCATTCGGTATGAGGCCACGCTGCTCGCCGGGGAGGTCGGTACCGAGCCGATAGCCGAAGCCCTGCGATACCATGTGGTCTTTCCATACGGTAATGGCATTCTGCGGCGAACCGTATTTTTTATCACCGAACATGCGATACAATCCCCAACAGAAATAGGAATTACAAGAGGTAGCGATGGCAGGAATCAGCGACAGAGGCGAACCATGTCCGTGACATCCCACATGAAGGCCTTTATGATTGAAACCATGCGCACAAGGGAAAGTCGGATAATCTTCGTGGATAATCTCTTCCTGAAGGAAAGTCAGTGCCTGCGCCGTCTTGAAGGTGGAGCCCGGCGGATAAGCTCCCATGATGGCACGGTTCAACAAAGGCTTCCGCTTGTCCATCTGCAGCAGGCGGTGGTTCTTTCCCCGCTGGCGCCCTATCATCAGATGAGGGTCAAAGGTAGGCGAGGAAACCATGCATAGTATCTCACCCGTAGCCGGTTCGATGGCCACAATGGCACCGATTTTGTGTTGAAGCAGTCGTTCTCCCAACATCTGAAGGTCAATGTCGATGCCCAACGTCAGGTTCTTGCCGGGTACGGAGGAACGGTCCAACTGTCCGTCCATGTAGTGTCCCTGGATGCGCCCGTGAGCGTCACGAAGCAGAATCTCCACCCCCTTCTCTCCACGCAGATACTTTTCATAGGATTTCTCAATGCCTTGCTTGCCTATATAGTCTCCACGAATATAATAGTCATCGTTCTCAATGTCTTTCTTGGACACTTCGCCGATGTCCCCCAGCAAATGGCCGGCAGAGTTATAGGTATATTGGCGGATAGTACGCCGCTGAATATAGAAACCTGGAAATTTGAACAGCTTCTCCTGAAACACACCGCACTCTTCGGCAGAAAGCTGCGTCATGAACACCTGATGGGTGTATTTGGAATAACCGGGGTTCATCCAGCGGTTCTTGACGTCCTTCATCCGTTTGTCAAACTGTTCACGGGTAATGTTCAAGGCACTGCAAAGGTCGAGTGTATCCAGCTGCGTCACCTCCCGAGGCACAAACGTAATATCATAGGCAGGCTGGTTAAACACGAGCAACTTACCGTTACGGTCGTAGATAGCCCCCCGTGATGGATATTGTATCTTGTTCAGAAAAGCGTTGCTGTCCGCGTTCTTCTTGTAGTCATCAGTCATGATTTGCAGGTCGAACAGCCGGAACACGTAAATAAGAACGATGACAATAGCCGCCGCTCCAATTACATATTTCCGCTTTTCCAGTGTATAGTCTTTCATCAATTCCTAATCCTTAATCCCTTTATCCTTTCTTTCTTATTCCCTCAACAGCCATAATACAAGTCACAGTAAGCAGGGTACTTGCCGCAATTCTCAACAACAGCGTACCGATATGGGCAAAAGAGAAGAATTCGAGGGTAAGCAACAAGCCGTGATGTATCAGCACACTCACAACCAGATATTTCAGGAAAGGAAGAATCCCCATTGTACGGATGGCCGGAACCAGTGTATCCAGCGTGTCACGAGGCACGAACAGCCGCAAGAAAGTGGGGCGCAAGAAAGCCAGCAACACCGTAGCGGCAGCGTTCATCCCCGGTGTGTCGGAAAAGACGTCGACAGCCAGCCCTAAAAAGAATGCCCACAACATCAACGCATTGCGGGGAGTGTCCGACTCAAACTTCAGTATCAAGTAGATATACAGAAATGGAGTGGCATATCCTGCAATATGCACATTGTTCAATATCAGCACCTGCAACAGTACCAAGCCTATGAACCATCCTATTTTATGCAGATAATTAATTAACAACGCTAATGAGTTATAAGTTACGAGTTACAAGTTATTGAGTGTATAAGTTATAAGATATAAAGATGATTAATCCTTAACCCCTAATCCCTAATTTCTTAGTCACTTCTCGTCCGCCCTCGACTCCAATGTCTTTTGTTCATCCTGCCCGTTGCGGGAAATGACGCGCACATTACTCACCTTTCCAAAGTCTGTAGCCAGCTTTATCTTCAACAGATACGAAAGCCCGTCGTGCGAGTCGGACATGTCATCCACCGTCCCCACCATAACACCTTCTGGAAACACGGTGGAATAGCCGCTGGTCACTACTGTATCTCCCAGATTGAATTCGGCATGCCGGGGCAAATCCTTCAGATAGGCAAAACGGGAATCACCTCCCTCCCACTTCAAATAACCGAAATAATCACTACCCACAATCTTACAGCTGATGCTCGACTTGCTGTTCAGCAACGGAATGACCAACGAATAATGGGGAGAGGTCTTATACACAATACCCACCACGCCATTGGCATCTACAACTCCCATCTCAGGACGGATACCTTCTGTTGTTCCACGGTCTAAAGTGATATAATTGTCAGCCTTGTTCAAGCTGTTCTTTATGACATTCGCCTTGAATATCTGATACTCCGTAGGAGCAAGCCGTTCCATGCTGTACAACCTGGCGGAGTCCAATCCTTTCTCCTTCAAAACATTTTCCAGAAACGAAAGCCGCTGCTCCAGCCACATGTTGCGGTCGAGCAGGTCTTCGTTGGCCGTCTTCAAGTGGAAATAAGAAGTGATGCCACCCGATATTTCATAAACCTTCCCTGCCACGCCATTGGCAGAGGTGAAATACACACTCTGCTGGTAATGATTGAAGCGAAATAATAAAATAAAACTGGCAACCTCTAACAGTAGAAAGAGGAACCAGTAATTATATTTAATGAGAAAGTTTAATAAATTCCGCATTACCGCATCAAGAATGAGAAGCGGTCAACGTTCTTCAATGCCACGCCCGTACCTTTGGCAACGGCATGCAAGGGGTCTTCCGCAATGTGGAACGGTATGTTTATTTTATCAGTCAAACGCTTATCCAGTCCACGAAGCAATGCACCGCCACCGGCAAGGTAGATGCCGTTGTGAACAATGTCGGCATACAATTCGGGAGGCGTATTTTCCAATGCACTCAAGATGGCTGTCTCAATCTTAGAGATAGACTTCTCCAGGCAGTGCGCCACTTCCTGATAGCATACCGGCACTTCCATGGGCAATGCCGTGATGCGGTTTGGACCATGAACGATATAGTCTTCAGGAGCATCCTCACCGAGTTCCGTCAAGGCAGCACCCACATTAATCTTAATACGCTCAGCCATACGCTCGCTGACCTTCACGTTGTGCTGGCGGCTCATGTATTCCTGAATATCGGCAGTCAAGTCGTCACCGGCAATGCGGATGGAGTTGTTACTTACGATACCTCCCAAAGAGATTACGGCAATTTCCGTAGAACCACCACCTATGTCAACAATCATGTTGCCTTCGGGAGCCTCTACATCGATACCGATACCGATGGCAGCAGCCATCGGCTCGAAAATCAAATAAACGTCGCGCCCGCCGGCATGCTCGGCAGAGTCGCGCACGGCACGCAGTTCCACTTCGGTACTGCCCGAAGGAACACCAATCACCATGCGGAGTGACGGAGAGAAAAGACGGTTACGGTTGTTCACCATCTTGATAAGTCCGCGTATCATCTGCTCGCAAGCATAGAAGTCAGCAATCACACCGTCGCGCAACGGACGGATGGTACGTATGTTTTCGTGGGTCTTTTCGTGCATCATCTTTGCCTTGTCACCCACGGCAATCATCTTATCGGTACGACGATCCAAAGCCACCACCGAAGGCTCATCCACCACAATCTTACCATTCGTGGTGATGATGGTATTGGCTGTGCCAAGGTCCATCGCTATTTCTTGTGTAAAAGAGAATAATCCCATCTATTGATTTACTATTAAATGATTTACTATTTACTATTTGGCAGATCTGCTATCTGACGACCTCCACCTACAATGACGCCTCCCGGCAAATAGTAAATAGTAAATCGTCAAATAATAAATGACCTTAATGTTTAAAGTGACGGAACCCAGTAGTTACCATGGCAATGCCATGCTCGTTGCAATATTCAAACGAGAGTTCATCCTTGATGCTCCCACCCGGCTGGATGACGGCTGTTACACCTTCATTGCCGGCAATTTCCACGCAGTCGGGGAAGGGGAAGAATGCGTCACTCGCCATTACAGCACCATTCAAGTCGAAACCAAAGTTCTTGGCTTTCTCGATAGCCTGTTTCAAAGCATCCACACGGCTGGTCTGGCCTACACCGCTTGCCAACAACTGCTTTCCTTTTGCCAATACAATGGCATTCGACTTACAGTTCTTCACAATCTTGTTTGCAAAGAGCATGTCCTCGATTTCCTGTGCAGTGGGAGCCTTCGTGGTTACAGTCTTCAATTCTTCAGGAGTTTCCACCTTAAGGTCGCGATCCTGGACCAATACGCCATTCAGCAAAGAACGGAACTGCTTCTTAGGCAGAGCTGCCGGCTTGCGAACCAGGATAATACGGTTCTTCTTCTGACCGAGGATTTCCAACGCATCCACATCGTAATCGGGAGCGATAATTACCTCAAAGAATATTTTATTGATTTCTTCGGCAGCAGCCTTGTCAATCACGGCATTTGTGATGAGCACACCACCAAAAGCGGATACCGGGTCACCGGCAAGCGCATCGTTCCATGCTTCGAGCACAGTGGGACGTGAAGCCAGTCCACAAGCATTATTATGTTTCAGGATAGCGAAAGTAGTATCCTTGAATTCGTCAATCAAATCAACGGCAGCATTGATGTCGAGCAGGTTGTTATAAGAGATTTCCTTACCGTGAATCTGGTCGAACATAGCATCCAGATTGCCATAGAAATAACCTTTCTGGTGCGGATTCTCGCCATAGCGTAAAGTCTTCTGGCTATTGGCAGAGCAACGGAAAGCGGAACCTTCCTCACCGTCAAAATAGTTGAAGATGGCAGAATCATAGTGTGAAGACACTCCGAACGCCTCTTTGGCAAACCAACGGCGTTCTTCGATGGTAGTAGTGGCTCCGTGTTCCATCAGCATGTCGCGGAACGGCTGGTATTGTGCTTGCGAAGCGATGATAACCACGTCGTTGTAATTCTTGGCAGCGGCACGAATCAGGGAGATACCGCCTATGTCAATCTTTTCGATGATGGCAGGTTCTTCGGCACCACTGGCAACTGTAGCCTCAAACGGATAGAGGTCAACGATGACGAGGTCTATTTCGGGAATTTCATATTTTTCAATCTGTTGCATGTCTTGCTCCAATCCGCGGCGGCAAAGGATACCTCCAAAAACCTTCGGATGCAAAGTCTTTACGCGTCCGCCCAGGATGGAAGGGTATGTAGTGAGGTCTTCCACTGCCTTGCAGGGATAGCCCAGAGATTCTATAAACTGACGTGTTCCACCGGTTGAGAGGAACTCTACACCTTCTTCATGCAGTTTGGTAATGATTTCGTCCAAACCTTCCTTATGGTAAACAGATACCAGAGCTGTTTTGATTCTTTTTGTTTCAGACATGGATTTGCGTATTAAAGTATGCGTATATTAGTATTTGATGCGCAAAGTTACAAATTTTGTTTATTCATACATACATTCATACACAATAAATTAGGTATAATTAAAAAAGGCGGCATCTGTTTCCAGTCTGCCGCCTTTTTTTAAGGGTTATTTTGTTGGTTTACCAAATAGAGACACGTTTTTCTACCGGCAAGAACATCGGGTCTTTTTCTGTCACGTTAAATGCCTCATACCAAGCACCGATTTGCGGCAATGCACCGTTTACACGCCATTCGCCCAATGAATGCACATCGCTCTTCGTGCGGTTCAGCACTTCTTCGGGACGAATATCATTGGCCCATACACCTGCGTATGCCAGGAAGAAACGTTGTTCGGGAGTAAGACCATCCAACACCGGCAACGGATTGGCAGCCGTAGCTTTCTTGAATGCCTGATAAGAAACCTGCAGACCACCGTGGTCGGCAATATTCTCACCCAATGTCATGCGTCCGTTGGCATATACGCCCGGAGCAACCTCGATGCTATCGAAGAAGTTCACCATCACCTGGGCACGCTCGTCAAAGTTCTTGGCATCTTCAGCAGTCCACCAGTCTTTCAGGTTACCGTCCTTGTCGTACTGGCGACCCTGGTCGTCGAATCCGTGAGTCATTTCATGACCGATTACCACACCGATGGCACCGTAGTTGAAGGCGTCATCCGCATTCATATCGAAGAAAGGATATTGCAGGATACCGGCGGGGAAACAGATTTCGTTCGTAGTCGGGTTATAGTATGCGTTGACGGTCTGCGGAGTCATCAGCCATTCATCCTTATCCACCGGCTTGCCGGCTTTGGCTATCATTTCGGCATGGCTCCACTCGTTGGCACGTTCCATGTTTGCCCAGTAAGAGTCGTTTTTGATTTCCAGTGTGGAGTAGTCTTTCCAAGTGTCGGGATAACCAATCTTCACATGGAAGGTAGCCAGTTTCTCCAGAGCTTTCACCTTAGTGGAATCACCCATCCAGGCAAGATTCTTGATACGTTCGCCCAGGCTTTCCTGCAAGTTCTTCACCAAAGTAACCATACGCTCCTTGGCAGCAGCAGGGAAATATTTCTCCACGTACATCTGACCTACAGCTTCGCCCAGCGCGCTGCTTACAGTGCTTACCGCTCTCTTCCAGCGGGGCTGCATCTCTTGTGTACCGCTCATAGTGCGGCTGTAGAAGTCGAAGTTCTGTTCTGCCATAGCATCGTTCAGCAAGCTTGCGGCAGAATCAATCAATTTCCATTGCAAATAAAGGCTCTGCTGTTCAATGGGCAGCGTATCCAGGATATCGGCAGCAGCTTTCAGTGAAGCGGGCTGGCCTACGATGATTTCCTTCACATCCTTCAAGTCCATGGCAGACAAATAAGCATCCCAATCGAAAGTAGGATAATTCTTCTTCAACTCTTCCATGCTCATCTTGTTATAATTGGCATGTGGGTCACGTAACTCCGTACGAGAGCGGAAAGCCTTGGCAAGACGTGTTTCCACATCCATCACCACCTCCATACCTTTCTTGGCAGTAGCCTCGTCGAAACCAGCCAACTGGTACATCTTCTGTACATGTGTACGGAAAGCATCACGAATTTTGGCAGTAGCCTCATCATTCTCCAGATAGTATTCACGTTCGCCCATGCTCAGCCCGGTCTGATAGGTCTGTACGGCATTCATGCTACTGTTCATTTCGTCAGCGCCAACATACAGCACGTTGTAGACGATGATACCTTTCTTCTGCATATCGCCCAGCAAGGCATAAAGCTCTTTCTTGTCCTTCAAAGCAGCCAGCTGGTCGAGTTCAGCCTTGATGGGGGCCACACCGTCCTTGTTCAGCTTCACGCTGTCCATTACGATTTTGTACAAGTCACCGATTTTTTGTGCCACGCTGCCGGCTTCGTGCTGGGTGGCGGCAAGTTCTTCAATCAGTCCTTGAATCTGCTTGCGGTTGTTTTCTGCAAGGATAGTGAAAGAACCGTACTGTGAGTATTCAGCAGGAATCGGATTGTTCTTCATCCAACCGCCACATGCGTATTGGTAAAAGTCAGTTCCGGGTAGAGCCGTTGTGTCAAGATTGGCGAGCTGGATGCCTGCTGTAAGTTCAGCCTGCTGCTTGCCGGTGTTGCAGGATGCCGTCATCAGACAGAATGCTGCAATGGGTAACAAATGATTTGCTTTCATAAATATATAAAATATAATAGTTAGTGATTCTCCAACTCTACAGTAGCCGCGTCCCACTCTTCCATCACACGGTCAAGCTGCTCTTTCAGTTTTTGGTGCTGCTCATAAAGCGACATGTCCGAAGCACCCTCCGGTGTAGCCATCCTAGCCTCAAGAATGGCAATGGCAGCCTCCGTCTGCTCTATCTCCGCTTCACAATCGGCAACGCGGCGTTCCAGCTTCTTAAGTTTCTTGTTAAGCTCCTTCTGCTCCTCATAGGAGAGCTTGGCAGCCGAGGGCTGAGCCGGTTCTGCACCAGCATTTCCTGATGCCGCCTTACCGGCAGTGGGCGAAGCGGAAAGTGAAGGAGATTTCTGTAACTCATTCAGGCTCTCTATCTGCTTCTTTTGCAGGAAATCATAAATTCCTCCCAAATGTTCCTTCACCAGTCCGCCACCAAACTCGTATACTTTAGTCGCAAGTCCGTCCAGAAAATCACGGTCATGACTGACTATTATCACCGTCCCGTCAAAATCGCGGATAGCTTCCTTCAGTACATCTTTGGAACGCATGTCAAGATGATTCGTAGGTTCGTCGAGAATCAGAAAATTCACCGGCTCCAACAACAGTTTTATCATGGCAAGCCGGGTACGCTCTCCACCGCTGAGCACCTTCACCCTTTTATCCGAAGCCTCACCGCCGAACATGAAAGCACCCAGAATATCACGAATTTTGAGGCGGATATCCCCTACGGCCACGTGGTCAATCGTATCGAATACAGTTAGGTTCTCATCCAAAAGTTGTGCCTGGTTCTGGGCAAAATATCCAATCTGCACATTATGTCCCAGTGTAAGTTTTCCGGTATAATCCGTAATCTCACCCATAATACACTTTACAAGCGTAGACTTTCCTTCGCCGTTCTTACCGACAAAAGCAACCTTCTCTCCTCGGTTGATGGTCAAATTCACATCATGGAAAACAATGTGCTCACCGTAGGATTTCTCCATATCCTCGCAGATGACGGGATAATTACCACTACGGCTGCTGCAAACAAACTTCAGGCGCAAAGAGGAGTTGTCTTCCTCATCCACCTCGATACGTTCTATCTTTTCAAGTTGCTTGATGCGACTTTGCACCTGCACAGCCTTGGTAGCTTTGTACCGGAAACGCTCGATAAAGTCTTCCGTATCTTGTATCTGCTTCTGCTGATTCTCGTAAGCACGCAGTTGCTGCTCCCGGCGCTCCTTGCGAAGCACCACGAACTCATCGTATTTCACTTTATAGTCGTAAATGCGTCCACAAGTTATTTCGATGGTACGCGTAGTGACATTGTTCAAAAAGGCGCGGTCGTGGCTGACAAGCACCACCGCATTGGCACGGGTGGAAAGGAAGTTCTCCAACCACTGGATACTCTCGATGTCAAGGTGGTTGGTAGGCTCGTCGAGCAGCAACACATCCGGACGACGAAGCAACAGCTTGGCAAGCTCTATACGCATACGCCAACCACCGGAAAACTCGCTTGTAGAGCGGTCAAAGTCCTCGCGGCTAAAGCCCAGCCCTTGGAGCGTGCGCTCTATTTCGGCACGGTAGTTGGTGCCTCCCATCATAAGGAAACGTTCGTTTTCGTGGGTGAAGCGGTCAATCAGTTTCTGGTAATCCTCACTATCGTAGTCGGTACGTTCGGCAAGTTGCTGATTCATGCGTTCGATGCCTGCCTGCATCTCAAAAATATGCTCGAAGGCAAGTTCAGCCTCCTGCATCACGGTGCGCTTGTCACTGAGTATCATCACTTGGGGCAAATACCCGATAGTACATTCGCGAGGAACGGCAACAATGCCGGCAGTGGGCTGCTGAATGCCAGCCAATATCTTGAGCATGGTGGACTTACCGGCACCATTCTTGCCGACAAGAGCTATACGGTCTTTCTTATTGATAACATAAGAGACGTCTTCGAACAGAGGAGTGGCATTAAATTCTACCTTCAGTCCTTCTACAGATATCATAGTGTCAATGAATTTATCGTTCAAGACTGCAAAGGTAGCGATTTTCAACGTTATACAATATCATACGCTCACATAATTACATCAAATATCCAAGAAAGAGAACACTACTCCCGCATTTCCTGCGGAAGGACAATTGCAAAGCGGCTCCCCTTGCCAAGAGATGAGGCCACTTCTATTTTTCCATGAAACCTTTCAACGATAGTCCTGCAAATGGCCAATCCCAATCCCGTGCCCTGCACAAAAGCATCTCCCTTATAGAAACGTTCAAAAATGTGCGCCAGAACTTCTTCCGACATGCCAGTTCCCGTATCTTCCACAAAGACTTCCAATGTAGCAAAGTCCTTCAGCCTATACCCTATGGTTATGCGTCCTTCAGCAGTGAACTTCACCGCATTATTGATAAGATTGTTGACAACTTGCCCCAAACGCGTAGGATCTGTATAGATAACTGCCGCCCGGTCCGGAAGGTCTAGCAGTAACTCCACTCCTTTCCGAAGATTCATCTTCTGCGCACTGTAAATGCTTTCCAATATGCCTTTTAAAGAAACCTTCTCAAAATGGAACTCCATTGTGTTCGATTCTATC
Organism: Bacteroides sp. A1C1; assembly: GCF_004328515.1. NCBI lineage: Bacteria > Pseudomonadati > Bacteroidota > Bacteroidia > Bacteroidales > Bacteroidaceae > Bacteroides > Bacteroides sp. A1C1. Next base: position 2,740,889 of record NZ_CP036491.1, on the reverse strand, counting down.
TTGGACAAATCCAGAATATCTGAAATCAACACCATTAACAACTGGCTGTTCTTTTCAATCAAAGACGTGAATTCCATAATCTCCTGCCGTGACAAGTCGGCATCCCCACAAGCCAGTAGTGTAGAGAAGCCCACAATGGCATTTAGCGGCGTACGTATCTCGTGGCTCATATTAGCAAGAAACACGCTCTTCAACTCATCGCTACGTTGCGCTTTCTGCAAAGCCTCGTTCAATTTATTCTCCGTATCCTTGTATTTCTGCGTACTCATGCAAATACCGATGATACGGAACGGCAAATCCGTCAATTGCCCCACATAGGTAGACTGCGCCTCAAACCACTCCCACTTGCCGTCTCCCCGCCGTAGACGGTATTCCACTGGGCGTTCGTACAAATTACCATGCAACTGTAAAGCCAAAGCATCAAACACTCCCTTCCGGTCGTCCGGATGAATCAGAAATGCGAATTCCTCAGGCGTCAGCGTATAGTCACGCGTAGGAATCCCCAAATATTCAAAATAACGCGGTTCTATAATCATCAGATTATGTTCCATGTCGAAAGACCATTGAAATATCTGGGTACGACTCAGCGCAATATTCAGCAAATGCTTCTGTGTCCGTTCTTCCAACACATTCCTGAAATAGAGTACAATCCTCACCAATTGTCCATCTTCATGAATTCCCACCATAGCACCTTGTATCAGAAAACTTATACCACTCTTCAATTCACGTATAAAGCAATTGGTATCTAAGGGAATAATCCGCACATCCCTCTCCCGAAGTTGCAGCAAAAGGTCTTCTAACACATTCTTTTTATCACATACCACCTCCAATAAGTCAGTGATACGCCGCCCTATCACATACTCATTCAATTGGAGTTCATTCATCACCTGCTGATTCAGACGCCAGATACAATCTTCCAAATCAATCATAATAATGCTGACGGGCCATGAGTTGAACAACTGCTCGGAGATGGCATTTATTATACGTACTTCTTGAGGAACATTCGGATTCATCAGAATTGGTTTATCATACAAGAAGTAAAGTTCGGGTTAAAATGCTTATACCACAAACAAACCCTTATAAATCAATATTCCATTTTAATATGTATATATTCTATTATTCACAACTTTACCTTATTTAACAGAGATAAGTTGAGCGTAATATTGATTTTAACTGTTACCTCTGTCATTTATACATTATTATCCCCCATTTTTGCGTCTTAAAATCTCCAACATGAATATATCCGAATTCAATATAAATGACGAGTTCATTGCCTGCAATCATATCACAACCAGTGAACTGAATCCGCTAGTGAAAAAGCCATACCACACCAAGGCCAGTATCTTCGTTTTGTGTATCAAAGGAGTTCTGAATACCCAATTCAAGGTTGAAGCTAACGTTCTCCTAGCTATTCCTCCTGAGACCTTCGTACAATTACTACACACGTCAGACGATACTGAAATATATGTCGTCATATTTTCCAAACAACTTATCCAAAGTGCAGGAGTCGGTAAGGTCATGATGGATAAGTTTCACATTATAGGTAAACACTATATTTTTCCTCTATCGAAAAAGAACTTCCAGCTTTATGCTGAGTTCATGACCTATTTGTCACACCTCTATCAAAGAACAGAAAGCCCCTCAAGTCTAGTTTCATTGCAAACTCTACTGGCATATCTGTTACAAGGCATATCCGAACTCTGTCCGGAACACCCTAGGATAAAAGAGACTCCGGGCAGCAGGCATTTCAACCAATACCGCATTTTTATCCGATTGGTACACACAGACTATGTCCGGGAGCATCAAGTGTCCTATTATGCATTGAAAATGAATATGAGGCCGGCAGCTCTTTGCCGCCTTGTCAAAAAGGAATCAGGACATACAGCCATGGAAATCATCAACAATACTATCATCATGGATGCCAAAGCACAGCTTTGTACCGCCAACACTCCGATAAAGGATATAGCCGTGAGTCTAGGTTTTAATAATGCGGCCTTCTTCAACAAATTCTTTAAACGTCATACGGGAATACCTCCTCAGAAATTCCGTACATCCTCAAAACAATAAAATCTACTCAAAACCCAAAATGCGGATATTCTGTCCTGAGAATACCCGCATTCCTCAATAAGAGAAGTCCGTCATCAGCCTACCTTCTTGGCAATAAAGAACACATAACCGTAAAATTCCTTATACTTGCCGTACAGTTCATCCTCAATCATTTGGAGTAAGCTGAACTCTTCGGCAATTTTATTACCGGCATATTTCTTACGGAAAATCTCCTGAGCCGCAACCTTTGAAGCAAAGTAATGCTCTGTCCAGCAATTCTCCGGCAAAATGAATGTAGCAACGGGAAGATAACCTGCCTTGTACAACTTGGTCACCTGATTGGGAAGTGTATCCATTTCAGAGTAAGCGTCCATCCAGAAGTCATTGATTTCCGCAGGGCGTTCGTCCGTAAACCATGAACTCTCGGAGACGGCAATATACCCTCCCGGTTTCAGATACTTACGCCACTCCTTCAAGCCACGTTCAAAGCCAATGTTATAGATAGCACCTTCACACCAAATCATATCCAGCTCCTCCTCACCGAAAGGAAGGGCATCCATTGAACCGACAATTCCTTTTACTCTGTCCTGCAAGCCTAACTGCCTTGCATTACGGTTGAAGATATCAATAAAGCCGGGAAAAAGGTCAATTCCTGTAATCCACCCCGGCACATGGCCAGCTACTACCATTGTCTGGCCACCCGTTCCACAGCCGATATCGGCAATAAAGGATTCATCGGTAAGACCGTCTACAAAGCTCAATGCCTTCAACGTCGCTTCAGGACTGCCAGGGCCTTGTCGTTCCATATTGGAGAAAAAGTCACAGATTAAATTAAGTTCGAAATCGTGGATAGTTTTATTTTCGTTACTCATTTTCTTACTATATTTTGCATATACGGAAAGTATCACAATACCTTCAGCATAATATGCGGATTAAACTTGAATTATAACAATAGAAAAACACTCTCGAAAGAAGTTATCCGAGAGTAAACGAAGGGGGGACAATCTGTGCAGGGAACACAGATTGTTTACAAAACCAAATCCGATTTAAATGTCTTTGTCATACTGCAAAGATACGCAATATTTTATTTAATCAAAGATTTTACGGTTAATAAAGATTTTCCCTTGCACCGGGCGCATGCTGAAGAACCGCACCTACCACCTGGCAAGTATCCAGTTCCTTACAGTCGCCGCAAGTATTGAAACCTTTTTCGTACACACATTTGCGGATAGCACAATAATCGCTGCAATAGGCAAACTTCACCCCGTCTGCACGGCACCCCATACAATGGATGGTTTCCGGCGTAATTTCCGGCGTATTGTTCAGCACACTCCACTCTTTGGCAGTTTTCTCTCTCAGCTCATCGTCATTATTGACAGTGGCTATACGGGCGGCGCAATTTTCGCAATCCAACCCGCAACATGCAATTAATTGTTTCATCACTTGGTTATAACGATTTATGTTTGAGGATATAATGCCCTTTTTCCCGCACATCGATTCAGTAAGCCCAAAACTCACCCCATACCTTGGAACAGACACTCATTTACCGACAGTCCTCAGCGTTTTCTTAACGATATACTTGGTCTCTTTCGTTTCACTTTCCCAACGCCTGCAAAGCTTCCTTACAAATCCGGATTGCGTCTTACTTGCATCATTTAACCAATTCCCTACGCTGTTCCGGGCATACTTGGAGTAATCTGATTTCAAAGGTTCCAATATCGGTAAGCCCAATGCAGGGTTCTGTTCCAACATTTCAGTATGCTTGCACCAGACACCTCGTGAACAGAAAACAGAAGAACAAATATAGCTCTGGCAAACGCCTTCCCCATATTTGTCCTTTTGTTCTTTTACCCAATAAATTAATGCGAATCAAGTTATCCTTCCGTCTTACTTTAGAACAGCTTCGCAGGATACTCACCCGCATCCACCAAAGCCTGAATCTTGTCGACTACACTCTGACGGTCTTCGGGATAAGTCACACCGAACCACTTGCTGGTTGTATCGAGCACTTCGCAGGTAGCAGTGCCATTGTTAATCAGCTTATCCACCATCAGCGGGATGAAGAATTCGCTTTTCAGATTCTCCATATTCTTCGGGTCGCTCAGGAAGCTCTTGAAAAACTCTGCACTGTAAGCAAAGTAATCGGGAGTAAAGCCCCAGAAGTTCATGCTGACCGGAGTCGTCTCGGGAGTGGCAGTCCATTCACCGTTATCATCGATGTACTTCACCTCGCCGTCCATACGCTGAATCTTGGTACGCTCTACTACAGAAGTCAACAAGTTGTTTGCATCCGTTCCGCACAAACCACGGGATACGGTACCGCTTTCGCTCAATGTATTACCGATGCGGAAGCCTACCATGGAATATACATTTTTGGAACCTTCGGGAAGGGCTGCAAGAAATTTGCCCATTACCTGGAAGGAATCACGACCGTAGAAATCGTCGCAGTTGATAACAGCAAACGGTTCCTTTATTACATCGGCACCCATCATTACAGCATGGTTGGTTCCCCAAGGTTTGGTACGGCCTTCGGGGCAGGTGAAGCCTTCGGGAAGGTCATCGATGGACTGGAATACCAGTTCGCAGGGGATATGGCCTTCGTATTTGGAAATAATCTTGTCGCGGAAATCCTGCTCAAAATCTTTACGGATTACGAAAACGAGCTTTCCAAAACCGGCATTGATGGCATCGTAAATAGAATAATCCATGATAGTTTCGCCATTCGGGCCCAGTCCGTCCAATTGTTTCAAGCCACCATAACGACTGCCCATGCCGGCTGCCAATAAGAATAAAGTTGGTTTCATATTTAGTTATTATTTAAAAAGGTTAGTATATCACAGTTGATAACGGCTGCAAATGTACAAAAATTTATGGCTGACAGAAGGGAGTTTTAGTTCATTCTTTACCACTATCCGTTCAAAAAGGTACATTTAGAACGGATAACCGATGGCAAAATGCAACGCCATGCTGTCCTTGAACTTGGGAATATTATAATACCCCGACTTCCCGGTATCATACGGATCATGCAGCCCGATACCCAAGTCCAGACGAAAAACAAGAAAGTCCAAATCGTAACGCAAGCCAAATCCCGTGCCCAAAGCAATCTGTTTCGGGAAATTCTTCAACGTAAATTCACCATTCGGGCGGTTTTCATCTTTACGCATCAGCCATACATTGCCGGCATCCAAGAATACGGCTCCATGCAAGTCGGCAATCATACGGAAGCGATACTCGATATTGGCTTCCATGCGAATATCACCCACGTGGTTGATATAGGTATATTTCCTATCCGTCTCGGGAGGATAACCGCCCGGACCTATACTGCGTGCAGAAAAGGCGCGCACACTGTTGGCACCACCGATATAGAACTGTTCCGTATAAGGTGCGGTCGTAGCGTTGCCATACGACCATATTACCCCTCCCGCAATACGCGAAGCAATCATCTGGTTCTTGTCTATCCGGTAATGGTACCTGAATTCCGAGTTCAGCTTCAAGAACTGTGCAAAAGGTACACCGAAAAGCTTCTTCCCTTCCTCACTGAACGGCTTGCCGAAAATACGGTAAACAGCAGAAGTCAGGTTACCGGCCGACGCAACGGTGGTCTGCCACCAGATGGGGTTACGCTTGCCGCGCACGGAAGCGTTGTCATAAGTATAGGTGTACTCCATGGCAGGAATGAACTGGTCGCGCAAACTAACGTAGAGTGCCGGATTCTCGGCACGCAGTGTATCGAAAGCGGCAGTAGGATTGCGCAGTACATTGAATGTCAACCGGAAAGGAGTTATACTGTGCCTGGAAGTCGATTTGGGCTGGAAGTCATAAGTGACATTACCGCCAAAAGCCAACAGCTTATAATACTTGGCACGGTTCATCTGGTCGGCATACAAACGGAAAGTCGTTGTAGCCGGGAAGTCATACTCACGGTCGCCCATCCTGGGAAACACCACGCGCGGAAAGATAAGCGAAGTGGAGATACCCAGTTCATAGCTGTTCATCAGAGAAGAGCTTGCCTTGCCCGTCTGCCATTCGTACGAACCGTTCAACTTCACATTCCAGCTTTCACCGCCACCGAAGACATTATTCTTCGTCACCGTAAAAGCGGCACCCGGTCCCGTCTGATTATTGCTCTTCATAGTGACATTAAAATCCAATTCCGCATCGTAGGGTTTATCGAGCGCGGCAATGACCTTCACATCCAATGTATCAGACACAAATGCCGTATCACGCGGTATATACTGCATCTCCGCATAACGGAAAATACCGACGCTTGCCAGGCGCTCCTGAATACGGGTTTGACGATATAAGCTATACAAACTCTGCATAGAACGCTGGCGGGCAATACCTGCGCTGTCCTGTATCTGACGTTTCCGCCGATAACCTTGATAGTTCAACCAACGGTAAAGCATGTTGGGACGTACCGGTGGTTTGTTGTAGTAATGTATGGTCAAGCCTTTGTAATCCATGCTGTCATTGGGTTCCTGCCCCTGCTTTCCAAGAAGATAGACGGATTTACGCCCCACACGAAACTGCTTCTCGGCTACCTTTGGCATACCGGGAACGGGAATCAAGCGCATCTGGACATGCCCATTGGGAACCATCATGGTATCGGCCTGATAGGTTAGGTAGTCGGGACGGAAATAATAACAGCCCACATTACGCAGCAGGGTACTGATACGGGTACGCTCCCCATCCAAATCAGCCACATTGAATTGTTCTCCCGGACTGATAAGGGAACGTCGGCGCCCCAGCTCCATAATGCGAGTGGTACGTTGGTTGAAACCACGATAGTACACCGTATCTATAAAGTAAGGATTACGCATGTTCACCGTATATTGCAACTTTGCCTTCAGCGAGTCTTTCGGGTCGATAAATGTCTTGTAGCTGACGCTTCCGTTGAAATAGCCGTAATCGCGCAGCAAGTTAACCGCCGCCTTCTGACGTATATCGGGATTCACCGTAGACAGAAGCACCGGAGTGGCGGCAAATTTATTGAATATCCACTTTCCGAGTCCCTTCTCATACTTCTGGAAACCATTGTAAATCCACAGTCCGAAAGGAAAGGGATAGCGGATAGTAGAGCTCCCCAGCAACGAATTGTTCGGTGCCGTAGCAAGGGCGGCTTCCACCTCTTCCATGGCAATCTCGCCAACAGACGTTTCACTGCGGTTCAATACAATCATCGGCTTTTGTCCGGTATAGAGTATCTCCCCCTCGGGCAAGTGCTTCGTGGTGGAGCAACCTGCCAGAAATATCAATCCTGCAATATATAATATCAGTCGTTTCATATCACATTCCTACTTTTTCATATCGCTGTTTTCAGCCTCCGGTTTTATCTTTTTCTTCCTGAAGATGAAGAGTTCACCCAACCGGTCCATCTTCCGGCGCAGCACAAGGCCAACACCCGTTTCGGTTATCTCACCGTCGAGTATGCTTTCGTAGTTCTTATTATGGAATACACGGACATATCGGGTACCCGACGCATCAAGACGGTATTCCAGCGATATATTGTCAATGAATGATTCCGCATCGTTCGTCGCATTGGCCCCGGTGGATACTTTTCCACCGATGACTATCTGTACGCGATCGTTGAAGAAACGCTGGGAATAACGGAAACTGAAGTCTTTCTGCGTGTCGCCCGTTTCAGCAGAGGTACGGTCTTCCACACCTACACTGATATTGGCACCTTTTATACCTCCCGCCAAGGAGTTTATCTGGCTCTGAAGCACTGAGTTCAAGGCGGCTCCCATTGACAAACCTCCTCCTTTGGCGCCGCTATTCAAGTAAATACCCGTAGCAAGCATCGCAATAGCCTGCTTACTACGCTCTTCTGCCCCCATTGCCTGCAGCTCATTCTCTACTGTGCCATCTTCGGGCGCCGAAATATCGAATATAAGATCGGGAGCGTCAAGCCTGTTCTTGATGGAAATGGAAACATCGAAGTTCACCATGCGCGAACCGTCCCCGTCACCGTCGGCCACAGAAGCACGCATACGTTCCGTAGCCTTTAGGCTTAGCGTAGGATTCATAATATTCCCTCGCCAATCCACATAACTGCCGGGATTGAACTGAAACTCCTTCAAGGGGATGATAGGCAGCGAATATTTCATGACGCCACCCGAAAGGGTATAGCGTCCGGTAAGGCTCATATCCCCTTGGGGAGTATACTGCATATTCAAATCACCGCCACCTTCCAGTTCGATGTATTTGCTGCGGTCGGGACTCAAGTCGGCACGAAGACGGACAGCATCGTCAATATGGACGGACATATACATTTCCAATCCTCCCAACGACATGGCAGGAACTTCATCCGCCTTTACCGACGTCGTATCGGTGAATGAGGTAAAGGTAACCAGCCCACTGAGACGGTCTTCCACCGTTAAAGGGGAATCGGTCAACACGTAGGTTACGTTGGTATTGCCCAGCAGATTCATGTTTCCACGCATCGTGAGCCCGTCAAGCGGTCCCTTCACCGTGGCATGCAAGTCAACGAACACCTTTCCATATACCAGACTTTCGCGGGTACGCGGTGCATCCAGCAACGTATAATTCTCTGCCAGCAGATTGAGGTTGGCAGTAGGACGCTCCATATTCCGGAAATCAACCTTACCGTCAATCGTAAACGGATTCTTGCTGGTGGTATAAATGGCAAACTTATCGAATATCAACTGATTGTCCTTTATCTGCACCGGACGGTTGTCGAACCAGTAACGTGCTCCCGCCTGGCGTGCATAGACAGACACACTGTCCAAAACAATATCACCATGCATTTGAGGCTTATCCAGCGAACCGTAAATATAAAGCCCTCCATCAATATCTCCGGTAAAGGCCACCATTTGGTCAGGGATGAATGCATTGGCCATCTTCAATGGGAAATGCTCGAAACGAGTGGACACTTCCAGAGTATCCTTTCCGTTCTTCTGCGTCAAGATACCGTCGGCGGTCATCACTTCTTCGTTATCATGTGTAAAATAGGTATTCAAATAGTGCGTATTCTTGTCGCCCGGCAACCAGGTAGCCCCCAGACCTATATCTCCAACCGGTTGGCGTTCGTAGGTCAGTTTCTCTACATTGGCTTCGGCGGACACCTGCAGGGAAGTGGCAGTCTGTATATAATTTGCTTCGGCGGAGAACAATCCCGTAAGCCGAGGCATATAAGGAAGTACCTCCGTAAGTTCATCCAGGCGCAATCGGCTCAATTCTACGTTTATATTCTGCAAGGAAAGGGTATCATTCTTGTCGGATTGCATACGGAAACACAGACCATCGTCGCTGTCCATATCAATATTGGCATAGACGCGCATATTCTTATGCAGATAAATCCAGTTACTATTGTCCGCAAAGTGGAATTTACGGAAAGCGATAATCGGCTCGGCAGGAATAAGGTTCAGCAGCACACCATCACCGCGACCATGTCCTTCGGTCAACGGACGGGCGTTAATACCGAACAGCACACCAGTCTGCCCTTTTCCATCCACATAATCCACAGTCAGCTCCGCATCTTCATTACGGACTTCACCCGTCAGTGTACTGCGGAACACAAACTGCGGGTTCTTGGGACCGTTTATGACACCACCTTGCAACTTCATGCGGGCAGTATCCTGCTTCACTGTAAAAAATATCGTATCGAGCTGCAAGGAGTCCATGCGCAATCCGTGAACAGCTGTACGTCCATTGATGCCGACTTGCGGAGTAAATCCGAAGCTCAGTTTGAAATCATTATAGGAAATACCCTTTGCAGCCAGGAAATAGCTGACGGGATTCTGGTTACCGGCTTCCAGATACATGCCGGCTGAAGGAAGGACTTGTCGCAAAGCGGCATGGTCCAAACGCCGTTCATCAATCTGCTTTGTCAGGATAGAGACAAATTTATCCGACTGTTCCATCAACTTCTTCAACGTGCTATGAGCGCGGAAACGCAGATTCAAGTCACCGGCATCAAGCCTCAACTCGAGAGAATCATGACGTGCCTCCGCTCCCATTGTAAAGGCAAATGGGTGTTTCAACGGTCGGGGCACCAACCCCAGCTTATGCAGATTCACCTCTTCCACATTCAAATCCAAAGCGCCATCCAGATAGCTGCGGTCAAGACGCATATCTGCATTTCCCTGCATCTTGAGAAGAACATTATCGCTGGCAAGACGGACAGTAGCAACGGATGACTTGAGTCCGGCATGCACATCCACACCGGAAATGTCCCAATGGCCATACTGTAGTTTTTCCAAGGAGGCATTCAAAGCAGCCACAGTCTTTCGTGATGCCACATCCACCCCTTGTCCCTTAGCGGACATCTTTACCGTAAGAGTATAAATAGAGTCCTTGGGCAGGAAGTGATGCACCTGCAAGTTGTTGATGGCAAGGTCGGCATGGTAGGCTTCCGTAGCAAGATTATAGGCGGCATCCAGATTCAAGGCGCCTTCCTTCTCCTGCAGTTTCAGGGCGGCAGTGCACTGCGCCCCCTCCATACCGACACGTGCCGCAAGGTGCATACTGTCCGGCACGATGACGGAGCCATCGGGAGCAATGTCAGCTAGTCCGGTCAGGAAGTTCAAGTTCTGCGTATGCATCTCGAAGTCCATGTTTCCATTGCGTTTCACACTGTCGGTCAGGTTCCAGAATTCTCCTCCCCCACTCAACGAAAAGGCTCCGGGCAGCTCAGCCGTAAAACGGGAAATCTGCATCTGCTTCAGGTTTCCTTCCGTACCGGCATGAATCACCAACGGACGGAACGGATAGGCTTCCTTGAAAGTTTCCGGCAGGCCACCGGCAAAAAGCAGTACATCCTGTTTGCCGATACGGGCATTGAAACGGGCTGTCAAACGGCCGGTGGTAGGTATATTTATCAGTTCCCAGTAAGTCTGTGCCGTAAGATTCATCTCACTATGAGGTGTCAGCAACTTCAAAGAAGGGATACGGATAACGGTAGAGTCGGCAAACAACCGCCCGGTCAGGGAAGTTACACTCAAACCGGAACGCTCATACATGGAAAATTCCCGGATAACGGCATTCATATCTCTACCGTAGTACATCACAGAATCAATGCCCATACGAATGTCGTGAAGAGCAATGTGCGAGGGGTCGAAACCTATCGCACTCCCCGGGCCGCCGGTATCATAATTGACAGAAGTTCCAGTCAGCAGGAATTTTCTCCAGCCATAGAACTGGTGTTTCAGGTCGGCAGCAGCGTCCGCAATCTCAGCATTTCTTATATGGGCTTTCAGCCCCATGGAGTCCAATGGCATCTGTAAATCGACCGAGACGTTCTTCAACTTCAGGGTATGGAGTGTGACTTTCCAGTTTAACGCAGTGTCAGTAGTGTCCTTGGGAGTCTCAGTGGTATCTGCAAGCATTACCTGCACATGGGTATCGCTCAATTCTATATTATTGAGAATAGCATCTTCTTTTGTAAGGTCTATGCCATGGCTTTCGAAAAAGAAATGCCCCAGTACCCCTTTGATGCACATACCTTCCATTAAATTGGAAGAGTTAACAGCAACTTGTTTCAGGGTAATGTCATCCACCTCCACTTTCCCTTTGAGTAAAGGCCATGCCTGCACCCGCACGTTCAAACTTCCAAGATTCAGCAAAGTATCGGGATGCTGCACCTCAACAGCACTGTCGGCAGGCTGTACCACCAATACACCGCGAACCAACAAATTCAAAGGAAAGCGAAGGTCAATCCGCTCCACAGATATGTCCATACCCGTAGCATCTGATGCAATTGCTGTAGCCTGCTTCCGTATCAAATTCTGTACGGGAGGCACATAGAGCAGTATCATCAATATTATAAACAGTATAATAGGAGTAAGCAGCACCCACAGTGCTATTCTCAACCATTTTCTTCTCATCGGAACGTCAATCTTTCATCGTATTTAAAAGTCCTACAAAGTAAACAATTTCTTTCGACATTTGGTTCCCGATAGAGAAAAATCATGTATTCTTCTCTGTTCCCCCATTACGGAAAAGCTGTTGCCTGAGTAATGACATCCTCTATCAAAACGAGGGCGGCAAGGGCGTGCTCTTTCAACTCTCCGGTAAAAGGCACTCCATGCGAAGTTTCCAACAGTTTCAGCAATGCAACCAGTTCCGTAGCTCCAATCAACGTAAAGAGGGGAATCATTTTGTGGGAGACAGCAGCCATCTCGTCCACATCCTCATTCTCCACAGCCTTCTGCAAACGCTCCGCATTGAGACGGGTTTCAGCCACAAAACTTTCCAGAATGGACTTTGCGGCCTCGGGGTCATCGACCGAAAAAACGGTGAGCGAAGAGAATTTATACCCCGGGCAAGCCGAAGCTTCCGTAACCTCCTTCCCTTTGTCCTCCACATTCAATTCATGCAGCAATTCACTGACGGTAAACGGCTTATGCAGGCATCCGGCAAAGCCATGCGCCGTAAATTCCTCACGCTGCATGTCACTGCGAGCAGTGACAGCAATCACCGGAACAGACTGTGCCTGCGGTATGTTCGAAGCACGCAGCAGTTTCAGTAAATTAAAACCATTAATAGCAGGCATCTGCACATCAGTAAGCAGAACATCAAAGGTTGCAGTGCGCAAGGCATCCAGCAATTCATCCAGTTGTAAACAAGAAACAGAATTTATACCACTCTGCTGAAGCATGGCGGCAGTAAGGGTAAGTTGAATACGGTCATCATCGATAAGGAGGACATTCTTCAATGAAGAACAAGGAACGGAGAATGAAGAATTGCCCTCCGGCGTGACAACACAGCCCAATTCTTCATCCTTCATTCTACGCCTTTCGCTCCTTACGGGATAGATAGGAATATATATCGTGAAAGTGCTTCCCTTACCTGGTACACTGTCTACATCAATCGTACCTTCAAGTAACTGTACCAACATACGGACGATGGAAAGTCCGAGTCCGAACCCTTCTTTACCCTGAGCACCCGGTAATCGGGTGAATTCCTGGAAGATACGCTCACGGTCAGCAGGCTCCATACCTCTACCCGTATCAGCAATGGCAACTACCAGTCGACGGTCCTCGTAACGGGCAGTCATGGTAATACCGCCTTGGTCCGTAAACTTCACGGCATTGGACAGCAAATTGTTGATAATCTGACGCAGACGCAAGGGGTCACAAATATAGGTACCGTCCAGCTCCGGGGCAATGTCGCAATGAAGCTCCAGCCCTTTGGCAGCCGTAAGCGGTTCAAAACTTACGTGTATCTCTTCAAGCAGGCGGGAAGGATGAAAAGTGACCCGGTTGACTTCAGCCTTGTTCAAATCAAGACGATGGAAGTCGAGCAAATCAACGACCAGCTTCAGCAAATGCTCCGATGAGGTTTTCATGTTGTCCAGATAGAACCGCTGGCGCTCATCCACCGTCAGACGGGAAAGCAAATCGGCATAGCCCATGATAGAACCGAGCGGGGCTTTGAAATCATGGGTAATGGCAAGCATCAGTTTTTCACGGACAGCAAGTAAATCTTCGGCACGACGGCGAGCCTCTTCCAACTCACGGCGGTACCGGTTGCTTCGGGTTATGTCGCGGCCGATGATAATAAGGAAAAAAACGGAAAGCAATACCGCACCTACGGCAATGCCACTGATAATCTTGGCCGAACGGCGTCGGACCGCCTGTTGATACTCGGCTTCCGTCCGTGCACGCAGCAGAGTTTCCGTCTCATAATCTTTCAGCAAACTGTCAATACGAGCGGTCAGCATATGGTCCAAGCGTTGCAGATAGCGTTTACGTCGTTGTATAACAGTGTTTACAGCTTTTTTCTGCTGGGCCACAGCACGCAGTTTCTCATGCAAAGAATCGGCCGGATTATAAGGTTCAATCACCGTATCCGTCGCAAATTCGAGGGAGGTCTTTACCTGGATAGCCGTATCTTTCTTTGGGGGGACAAACACTTCACCCAAACGACGGAAAAAACCCTTCTTCCGAGGGCGTGTCACGACGGTATCCCGATGTGTAATGATACGGTGCTGCACACGTTGCTGGGTCACTACTGAGTCCTGCTGGGCAATTATCTGCTCAATGTCACTGGTGGATACCATGCTGTCATTCGCCTCACTCAGCGTACGCAGCATTCTTATCGTATTGGTATCCTTCTCGCGTATCAAAGCTAGTACGCTGTCTGTCCATTGTACATCGCGGTCATCGGTAAGAATAAGGTTCTCCATCTCCCGGTGTACGAAGAACAAGGAAAAAAACAATACCGCCAGCAACAAAGTGTAGCCTACGGCAATCTTTACTTTGGAGACACTGTTCATATTATCAAATCCTTTCCCTGGTCTGTCTACGGAATCTCAGCCACAGCATCACCCCTGCACTGGTCAGTCCAAACGGGAAAGCCATCCAGACCCCCGTCAGTCCCCAGCCGAAGATGAAACCGCAGAGGTACCCTACGGGCAAAGATATAACAAAATAGGATATAAATGCAATAATCATCATCGGTTTCACATCCGAGATACCACGCAGGGCATTGGCAAAATTAATCTGCAATCCGTCACCGAACTGGTAAATCAGGAACGGAAAGAAGAGAGCGGCTACCATACCGGACACTTCCATATTATCTGTAAACCATCCTCCGACCTGACCGCGAAGTGCAAAGACAATACTCAACAGCACCACTTCCATGCATAAGATGACGTGAAGGCCAGCATACGCCGAACGGCGCACATTCTGCCCGTCGCCCTGCCCCTTAAAGTTACTGACACGCACAGCAACTGCAGCACCCATGCCATAATACATCATGAAGGTGAACTGAGAGACAGTGAGCATTATCTGATGTGATGCCAGAGCAAGTGTCCCCAGCCACCCCACCATGACAACACTGAGGCTGAAGGAAGCGGTCTCCATTCCCATCTGCATACCGACAGGCCAGCCCAGAGCATTGAGTTTCCTAAACATCGGTGTCGACCATCCCAGCCTCATGAATCCGAGTCTATAACGGATAAAACGGCGACTACGAAGCACAATCACCGCAAAGACCACGACCATCACAATGCGAGAGAACAAGGTACTTACACCCGCGCCAAGCAATCCCATCTCCGGGAAACCCAATTTTCCATTGATCAGAATATAGTTTCCTACGATGTTAAGCGCATTCCCTCCAAGCAGAATCCACATGGCCGTCTTGGTGTCGGTGATGCCATCCGTAAACTGTTTAAAGCCGTTGAACAACATGACAAAAACCAGTGAAGCAAGCAGCACTAGATAATAAGGCTTAATCAGAGGCAGTAATTCTTCGGGCTGCCCCAGCCGTTCCACATTGAAATA
This sequence comes from Bacteroides sp. A1C1, assembly GCF_004328515.1. Taxonomy (NCBI): domain Bacteria; kingdom Pseudomonadati; phylum Bacteroidota; class Bacteroidia; order Bacteroidales; family Bacteroidaceae; genus Bacteroides; species Bacteroides sp. A1C1. The sequence goes on along the minus strand of NZ_CP036491.1, from coordinate 2,725,596 downwards.
CAGAACAGCCATGACAAGAGTCAGCAATAAAGCTACCAGCACATTGGCCACCAGACTGCACCGTAACGCTTGTCCGGCTTCGGCAAAACGGCGGTTACCGTAGAAGCCTCCCACAACCGGGGTCAGCCCGTAGCTGAACCCCGTACTGAAAATAATACAGAGAGTAAACAGATTGTTTACGAAAGAAGCGGCACCCAGCTCTTCCGTGCTATGATGCCCAATCATCAGCGTATCGGCAAACCCCAGCACAATGACTCCCAACTGCCCCACCACAATGGGTAGTCCCAGGAGAAGCAATGCTTTGTAGTGTTGCTTATACGTATCAAATAAATTTCTCATACTAAAGGTTTTCTTTTTGGTAATAAAGCACAATCCCATTTTCATCGCGGAAGGTCTGTTGGGCTACCCTATGAAGCTGTTCTGCCGTCACAGAGCGGTAATTGTCCACTTCACGGTCTATGTCTTCCGCCTGCCCGGTCAGTTCAAACCAGGCAAGGTTCGTGGCAACATTCAGATAATTGATGTTGCCGAATATCTGTGTAGACTCAAACTTGTTCTTTACTTTCTCCAATTCCTGCTCTCCAACAAACCCGGATTTCAACTCTTCCAACTCTTTCCGGACAGCAGCCTCGGCTTGCTCCAAAGATACGCCAGCAGATGGCTTTCCACTGATATGCAGCAGTCCGGCATCCCGTGTACCGGAGATATAGGCATCGAGACTGGAAAAGAGCTTTTGCTCCTGCACCAGCCTGCGGGTCAAGCGACTGGAACGTCCATTGCTCAGAATATCCGACAGAATATCGAAGGCATAATAATCGGCATCTTCACGACTGCACATGTGATAAGCCATGAACAAAGCATCCAGAGGAACATTCCGTTCCACCGTCTGCCGGCGTTCCGCCGTCTGTACAACTTCTTGCGGTAATTGTCTTACAGGCACATTCCTACGGGGAATAGGAGCAAACCATTTTTCAGTCAGCCTAATCGTTTCTTCCCACGAAATATTTCCGGTAACGGCCAGAACTGCATTATTAGGTGCATAAAAACGGAAAAAGAATTCCTTTACCTCATCCAGCGTGGCATTGGCAATGTGAGAGAGGTCTTTCCCGATAGTAGGCCAGCGATAAGGATGCGTTTGATAAGCCAAAGGACGAAGCAGATGCCCCACATCACCATACGGCTGGTTCAGACAACGTTGCTTGAACTCCTCCATCACCACTGCACGCTGCACCTCAAGACTTTGCTCACTGAATGCCAGTTCCAGCATACGGTCGGACTCCAGCCAGAAGCCGATTTCCACATTCGATTTTGGAACCGTCAGGTAGTAATTGGTAATATCATTATTGGTCCATGCATTATTCTCCCCACCTGCCAGTTGCAAAGGAGCGTCATAATCAGGAATATGCACCGAACCTCCAAACATCAGATGCTCAAACAAATGGGCAAAGCCCGTATGCTCGGGATGCTCGTCACGGGCACCTACGTCATAAACAATATTCAAGGCAACCATCTGCGTGCTGGTATCTTCATTGTGCACCAACCGCAGACCGTTGTCAAATATCTTTTTGTTTATCTTCATAAAATAGAATGACAGAATCTATCATCAATCTATCACTGTCACTTTTTTAATAACCACATCCTCTTCAGGACGGTCGTTACGATCAGTCTTGACCTTCTGTATTTTATCAACTATATCCATACCTTCCAGCACTTCACCGAATACGGTATATGCACCGTCCAAATGCGGAGTACCACCCATGGTAGTATAAGCCTTCACCTGCTCGGGAGTAAACTTGAACTCCGGTTCCTTGGCAACCTGAGCCTCTGCCTGCGCAATCAAAGAATCTTGCAAATCCATCAGACCGTCCTGGTCATTATTCTTACGCATCTTGTAGATTTCCTTCATATGCTTCTGGGCCAATGCATTGAAAGCATTGTTCAGGCGCATCTGATTCATCTGCTGTTCCATCCCCAGCAAGGTAGAGTCATTATACACTTTTCCAGTCACAATGTAGAACTGGCAGCCGGATGATGCCTTGTCGGGATTCACCTCATCACCCTGGCGTGCAGCCGACAAAGCACCTTTTTTGTGAAAATACTTCGGATAAACAAATTCGGCAGGAACAGTATAACCTACGTCGCCTGCCCCCAGCATCTTGCCTTTTGGAGCCTTTTTCGATTCCGGGTCACCTGCTTGTATCATAAAGTCCTTGATGACACGGTGGAACAGCGTACCTTCATACGTGCCGTCTTTCACCAGCTTAATAAAGTTATCACGATGTTTCGGGGTTTCATTATACAGTTTCACGGTGATGTCACCCGCACTTGTTTCAATCTTCAGCTTCGTTTCTTTTTCCATATTTTCCTCTTTCTTTTGTCCCGGCTTGCAAGCAGTCAAACCGCAAACCAGTATAGTTAATAATACAATTAGATTCCTTTTCATTTTGTTTTTTATTTAATTTAAGTTTGCAAATATACTAAAATCAGACAAAAGCACTTACCTTTGCCTACATAAAAGAGATAAAAGGCAAAAGCAATGACATCCATATTAATTGTAGAAGATGATATTACTTACGGCATGATGCTAAAAACATGGCTCGGCAAAAAAGGTTTCCAAGTAACCTCCACCAGCAGCATTGCCCGTGCTCAAAAACATATTGAGTCGGAAACCGTGGACTTGATTTTGTCTGACCTACGCCTGCCCGACAAGGATGGCATTGACTTATTGAAATGGCTGGGCGAACACGGCCTGCAAATACCGCTTATCATCATGACGGGATACGCTGACATACAGTCGGCCGTCCAAGCCATGAAACTGGGAGCCTGCGATTACATTGCCAAGCCTGTGAATCCGGACGAATTACTGAAAAAAATAGGCGAAGCCTTGAATGCATCATCCTCCGCTTTGAAACAGATGATGCATCCGTCCCGAACAGATGACGCGTTTACCCCAAACAGACCATCCGTCTCGCCTAAACAGACGATGCATTCCGACAAGATGAAAAATCAGTCTCAGAAGAGTGCAGAAGGCTCATTGTCTTCCTCCGACTTCCTCGAAGGAGAGAGCGACGCAGCCAAACAACTCTACAATTATGTGAAACTGGTTTCACCTACCAATATGTCCGTACTCATCAATGGTGCCAGCGGAACGGGCAAAGAATACGTAGCCCATCGCATCCACCAGCTCAGCAAGCGTGCCGACCGGCCGTTTGTAGCCATCGATTGCGGTTCTATCCCCAAAGAATTGGCCGCTTCGGAATTCTTCGGGCATATAAAGGGCGCCTTTACCGGCGCACTGACCGACAAAACGGGCGCTTTCGTCGAAGCCAACGGCGGTACCATCTTCCTGGATGAGATAGGCAATCTGAGCTATGAAGTGCAAATACAACTGCTGCGTGCTTTGCAAGAACGCAAGATACGTCCGGTTGGTTCAAACAAAGAGATAAGCGTGGACATACGTCTGGTATCCGCCACCAACGAAAATCTGGAGCAAGCCATCGAAAAAGGAACGTTCCGTGAGGATTTATATCACCGTATCAATGAATTCACCCTGCGCATGCCGCAACTCAAAGACCGCCGTGAAGACATCTTGCTCTTTGCCAATTTCTTTCTGGACCAGGCCAACCGCGAAATGGACAAGCAACTGACCGGCTTTGATGACAAAGCATCCCGCGCCTTATTGGAATACCCCTGGCCTGGCAATCTGCGACAAATGAAGAATATGGTACGCCGTGCAACCCTGCTGGCACAAGGCAAATTCATTACTATCAACGAACTAAGTGAACTGAAAGAACCTGCATCGGCCATCATCGGCATCCCTCTCCGCAATGAGGAGGCAGAGAAGCGTCAAATCATCGAAGCCCTACGGCAGACGGGAAACAACAAGAGCCGCGCTGCACAACTGTTGGGCATTGACCGCAAAACGCTGTACAACAAGTTGAAGCTTTATAACATATCCGACTAAAAGATGTGGAATAATTCCACACTCCTCTCCACACATTCCCCACTTTTCCACATTATACTACACTTTGCATAAAAACATATACATCTAGTTATCAAAGCATTACCCAACAAACAATTCTTTTGGCACACCATTTGACTTGTATTAAGTACAAGCAACAAGCGCTACAACAAACAAGCACTTAGACTTAACAATAAGATATAGCAACCTAAAAGCAAATGAATTATGAAAAAATTAGTATTAGTAGCAGCCCTGTTTATGTTTGTTTGTGGCGGAACGTTCTTGGCTCAAGCTAAGGCTCCGGTAGAACAGCCGAGTAAGACAACAACCTTGTCTAACGACACTGTGGTAACGGATACTTTGCAGAAAGCCGAGAACGTCCAAGACACAGCAAAAGTGGCCCAATAACAGTAAGCACACTACAACAAAAAGCCGTTTCCTCCTTGTCTATTCTGGGAAACGGCTTTTTTAATTGATAGTTGATAGTTGTCAACTAAGAAATCACCAATGTCTTTCCGGATAAAGGTCATTCCACCATGCCGGACTATCCTGCAACCAGCGGGCAAACCAAGCCATAATTGAATTGTGCCACAATTCACGTTTTGCATAATCAAGTACAAAATGGTTTTCACCATCCACGGTAATAAATTCCACCGGCTTGCCCAATATCTTCAGCGCATTATACAACTGGATACTTTCACCGATAGGCACGTTTGTATCTACCGTGCCATGCAGCAACAACAGAGGGGTATTAATCTTGTCCGCATTGAACAATGCTCCATGCTTCGTAAACAAATCGGGATTATTCCAAGGATAGCTATCGGCTGCCGCAACAGAGTTATAGGAATATCCCCAATAACCCTCGCCCCAATAGCTCGTCACATTGCTGATGCCAGCATGCGAGGCAGCGGCAGCGAACATGTCCGTCTTAGTCTGCAGATACATCGTCATGAATCCTCCATAAGAGGCACCCAGACATCCGATACGTTTATCGTTGACAAACGGATGGGCTGCACAGAATTTCTTCGTACCTTCAATGATCTCATCAGCCGTACGCTCACCCCATGCATTGACATGCCGTGCAGAGAACTCCTGGCCGTACCCGATGGCACCACTGGGCTGGATAACATAAACCACATAGTCACGTGACGCAAACAACTGTGCACAGTACGGGGAAGTTATACCGCGAGTCGTAGGAGTCGTTCCTCCATAATAGTACACGATAAGCGGATACTTCTTGTTCGGGTCGAAAGACGGCGGAAGGCAAATCATTCCCTTTATCTCCGTACCGTCCGAAGCTGTAAAGTTCCACTCTTCCATCTGTCCCAGCTCAATCTTGTCGAGGACGGGCTTCATGGGGTTGGCAAGCAGGGTAGAAACTTTTTTCTTCGTGTCGTACGTATAGGCTACGCCCGTACTGGTGTTTCCTCCACCCACATAGGCAGCCACAACCGGATTGTCATTGGCCAGCGTGAAGGAAGTAATCACATCTTCTTCAAGCGGAAGCATTTCAAAGCCACCCGTCTTCGGAACATAACGGTATATATGCCTGCAATCCCCATCAGTCGTATCGAAATAGATACATCCGTCCACACGGTTCCACTGCACGGGAGACACTGTAGGATTGAAATCGCGCGTGATAGCCTGCACTTTCTTTGTAGCCAAATCCATAATGAATGCTTGGGTATCAAAGTCATTGGCTATGGGATGTTCACCGCAATTCTTGCCAATGCCTCCGAAAGCAGACGGACTGCCCGTCACCAGAAGCTGCTTCCCATCCGGAGAGTAAGAAGCACTTCCCAGATAAGCATCCCAGGCGACCAGCGTATCTGCCTGCAAGGTGGCCAAATCAATCTCGAAAAGAGAAGAGAGGGAGAAAGGGCATCGAGTGATGTCCGGCTTGGAAGTGCTGCACAACAGTTTCTTGCCATCCGGGGAAATATCATTCAGATAGACGTTGTGACTACCGTAGGTCAGACGCTCGGAAAGTCCCGTCGCCACATCGTATTTCATGAGATAATAGCGGTCACGAGAATTGGGGATACGGTCGTCCGGATGCAAGAGACGTTTCAACGGGCCACTCACCTTTTCGCCCTCGTCCGTGAGCATATAAATAAGATAGTCTTCTGTAGGAGACCAGCTGAAATATCCTTCGGGAACATTCTTCAGCAGCACTTCCTCACGCATCGTGGCAGGATCGAACACAACCAGGTCATTCTGCTCCTCGCCCATAACCGTATAATAGAGCTTGTTGCTGTTGGGCATCCAGTTCATCTTTTCATTGGCATTGGGCAATATCACCCGGCCGGTCTTTACCTCGGTCAGCTCACAACGGGTCCTGGAACGCTTCACGTCGTAATTGTCCGAATAGCGGGTCAGCAGATACTTGCCGTTGGGCGAAAGAGAAACCCTGCTCGCTCGGGAGCCGAAATTGGTGTTGAACAAAGAGAAACGTCTCTTCATGTCCGGTGCCATCCGGCAGGCTACATCGGCAAAGTCCTTTTCCTTTTCAAATTCGCATTTCAGCATCGGCTGCATCTTGTCGTCCGCGCTTGAAAGCAACTTGATGACAATCTCATAATCCGCTTCGGGGTCCATACGTAAACTGACAGCCGTAGGACGGACCTGCGACAAGCTGTCCTCCGCTGTCTCCTTGACTTGCTTGGATTCACCGTTTACAAACACCTCAAAACGGGCAGGAGAATATACATTCAGCTTGCCCTTCATGAAACGCTCCGCACGCAGATTGGTAGCAAACAGATAGAACAGATTGTCCTTGTCCGCCTTTGCCACAGTTACATATCCAGCCGTATCAGCAACCATACGTTCGTACCGACCTCCGTCGAAGTCGAGACTGACCTTCGTCTTCAGAAGATTGCCGGTAGTAAACTTGTCTCCCTTGAAGTTGATACTATCGCCCTGGAGGGGAGTGCGCACCGTAACGGCCGGACGCACGTTATACTCAGCAACTCTTTCCTGAGCTTGGGCAGCCAATCCCGCAAGGAGCAGCAAACCCGACAAAACTGTGATTTTCTTCATTACTGTAAGATTAAATCGTTTCAAAACCATTCCATAAATTTCCGGGAGGAACGGGCGCCTCCACTTCTATCAGTTCTTTGGACACCGGATGCACAAAACGGATATACCGCGCATGCAGACAGATGCTGCCGTCGGGATTGGAGCGGGGCGAACCATACTTCAAATCTCCCTTGATGGGACAGCCCATCTTTGCCAACTGACAACGTATCTGGTGATGGCGTCCGGTTTTCAAATCTATTTCCAACAGATAATAGTTCTGCGACCGCCCGATGAGCCGGTAATGCAAAATCGCTTTCTTGCTGCCCGGCACCTCCTTGTCGTATGCATAACTCTTGTTCTGTTTCTCATTTCGCACCAGATAGTTCACCAATTCCCCCTCTTCCTCGCGGGGCAGGTTCTTCACCACTGCCCAGTAAGTCTTCTTCACCTCGCTATTCTTGAACATCTCGTTCAGACGCGACAGTGCCTTACTGGTCTTGGCAAAAACAACAAGACCGCTCACGGGGCGGTCCAGCCGGTGGGCGACACCGATAAAGACATTTCCAGGCTTGCTGTACTTCTCTTTCAGGTACTGCTTTACAGTTTCCGAAAGCGGTGTATCACCCGTTTTGTCTCCCTGAACTATCTCGGAAGCGGTCTTGTTGACTATAATGATATGATTGTCTTCGTATACGACAGTCATCGATTGTTAATGTTTAATGATTAGTGATTAATGATTAATGACTAACACCCAACTTCTCATTAAACATTAATCACTAATCATTAATCATTAAATTACATATTCATCCCACCATCTACCTGAATAACCTGACCGGATACATAAGAAGACATATCAGAAGCCAGGAAAGTAGCGATATTTGCCACGTCTTCGGGTGTGCCGCCACGGCGCAAAGGAATCTTCTTGCACCATTCAGCCTTCACCTCTTCAGACAAGGCGTCGGTCATGGCTGTCATGATGAACCCCGGAGCAATGGCATTGGCACGGATGCCGCGAGAGCCCAGCTCCTGAGCGATAGACTTGGCCAAAGCAATCATACCGGCTTTGGAAGCAGAATAGTTGGCCTGGCCGGCATTGCCGTGAACACCTACCACAGATGCCATATTGATAATGCTACCCGCCTTCTGGCGCATCATGATGGGTGTGCAGGCATGGATAAAGTTAAATGCCGATTTCAGGTTGACATTGATAACCATATCCCATTGCTGTTCGCTCATACGCATCATCAGACCGTCACGTGTGATACCGGCATTGTTTACCAGAATATCAATACGTCCAAAGTCCTTATGGATTTCTGCCACTACCTTGGCAGTGTCTTCAAAGTTTGCTGCATTGGAGGCATAAGCTTTTGCCTTTACTCCCAAAGCTTCCAATTCTTTTGCCGTAGCCTCGGCATTTTCATCAATCACCAAGTCAGTGAATGCGATGTTTGCTCCTTCTTGAGCGAACTTCAAAGCGATAGCCTTGCCGATGCCGCGTGCAGCACCTGTCACAATGGCTGTTTTTCCATCTAATAATCCCATATTATTTTAAAATTATTTATAAAATGTATTCTTACTTCTTTCCCAATGCACCAAGTACCAGACGGGTCACGTAAGTATCGCGTACCGCATCATCCAGATTGGCTCCTATATGACCGCGGATATAAGGTGTTTCAATACCTTTGACACTGTAATGCACAATCTCGGCAGTCATATCCAAGTCATCTATCTGGAAAACGCCCTTCTCCATACCTTCACGCAGAACCTCCTTGAAAAGCTGGGTCTCTGTAGCATCGAAACGTTTGCGCACTTTCTCCACTCTCCAAATATCCCGAAAGAAATTGGCACGAAGAGTACCATTCCGAAAGACAACCTCTTTTACCGCATCCAGATGGGTGTAAATCATTTCCATCAGTTTCTCGTCCGGCTGAATATCTTTCTCTACCACGTGCTTCATCATATCCGAAAGAATATCCAGCTCCGACTCGACAACAGCCAAGTAGATATCTTCCTTGCTCTTAAAATAGGTATAGAGCGTTCTCCTACCTTTCTTCGAAGCGAGGGCAATATCATTCATCGTGGTATTCTCAACGCCCATCTTTGCAAACAGCTGACGGGCAACGTCCACTAATTTAGCTTTTGTCTTCGATACGGTCATAGATTAATTGCACATTGCTTTATTATTTGAGCAAAAGTAAGACATTTCCGCATATCTTACAAGAAAACATTCATTTTATTAATGAACAGCCCTAAAAAGGAAGAAAAAAAGTAGGCTTATTATCGTTCTATTTATCAACATATTACTCATTAAAATCCACTTAACCTCAAAAATATCATGCATTTTATTTGCATATTAAATAAAAAGCCGTACCTTTGCACCCACAAAACAATAACATCGCGGAGTGGAGCAGTTGGTAGCTCGTTGGGCTCATAACCCAAAGGTCATTCGTTCGAGTCGGATCTCCGCAACTACAATGAGGATAAAAGGTTTAAAGGCCGTTTATCCTCATTTTTTTTAATTCCCATCAAGGACAGAAAAAAATGTTTGCGCAAATAATGTTTGTGCAAATTGCTTCCACACTTCCACCTCCTCTCCGCATCCCTTTATTCATCGGCATTACAGATGCGGTGGAAGCAACTCAAAAGTGTGGAAGCAAAATTTGCTTCCACACCGTTTCACAAACAGAAATACTGACACACAAGAAGCTAACATGAAGTAACACAAGTTATTAATTTCTTGTATCACATCTTATTTATATCGTACCTGCACGAAATCAATATCCTGCAAACACGGTATTAATTCCATCTCCTCCCCCTTCAAATGCAATCAGAACAAATGCGTACAGCCACACAAAGCCAAGACTTCAATACTGTTTTCCTCTGTGCTTTATTCAGAGAATGAAGGTATTTATTACGTCGGACATAAGGAATCAACAGTATGCAACGGCCATGATGCAATCGCCTAACGGCCATCAACAACCCGCTTAACAGCCGTCAGCAGATCGCCGCACGACCATTAGGCGCTGATAAGGCAATGAGTAAAAGGGAACACTCCCCTATACACAAGTAAACAAAGCCCTATATACAACGGATTGAAAGCAGCGGTTTCCCTTAGAATATCCTGATGAAAAGCAACCCCAGCCCGATGGCAACGCCAGTCGAAACAAGTCCGGGAAGCATGAACGAGTGGTTCAGCACATACTTGCCGATACGGGTAGTTCCGGTACGGTCGAAATTAATGGCTGCTACTACGGTGGGATAGTTGGGAATAAAGAAGTAACCGTTTACGGCCGGGAACAGAGCAACCAGTATCATAGGCGAAATGCCCAAAGCGATGCCCAAAGGCATCAGTGCGCGCACAGTGGCGGCCTGGCTATAAAGCAGAATCGACATGGCAAACAAGGCTATCCCGAACAGCCACGGCATTTGCCTCACCACTCCCTCGATGGACTGGGTCAACTGAAGCATGTTTCCCTGAAGAAAAGTATCTCCCATCCAGGCAATGCCGAATATGGCAATCACCGCCTGCATGCCTGCCGGGAAGACGGAGCCTTGCGTTGCCTTCATGCCGTCGGTGCGAGTCAGCAGCAAGATGAGGGCGGCGGCAGAGAGCATCACGATTTCGATAATGGCGGACATGCCGAGTCTCACCGTCTCGCCGTCTATCACGAAGGCAGGACGCAAACTGTCGAACGAACCAAAGAACACGATAAAAACAGTGGCAAGGATAAAGATAAGCACGGACAAGACGGCATGCCGTTTATTGTGTATATCCTTTATCTCCACCTTCTTGACATCAAGATAGCCTTCGGTCAACCTCTTTCTGTACTCCGGGTCGTCTGCCAACTCCTTGCCCACCTTCATGGAAAACAAGGCGCCCACAAGTACCCCGATAATGGTAGCAGGAATCGTTATTTTCAGAATATCGAACAAGGTGACATCAAATCCCGCCAGCAACCCAAGCAGTGCGACGGTGGCAGCCGAAATGGGACTTGCCGTAATAGCCTGCTGCGAAGCAATCACCGCAATGCCCAGTGGCCTCTCGGGACGAATCTTGGTCTCCGTGGCAACCTCGGCAATCACGGGAAGCACCGAATATGCCACATGTCCCGTGCCGGCAACAAAAGTAAACAAATAGGTCACAATAGGGCTCAAGATGGTGACCTGTGAAGGATTCTTCCGCAACAACCGTTCTGCCAGCTTTACCATATAATCCAGTCCGCCAGCCGCCTGCATGCAGGATGCGGCAGAAATGACGGCGGCTATCATCAACATAACGTCAATGGGAGGTGATGTAGGCTGCAATCCGAAACCAAACGTCAGAATTGCCAGACCTATCCCTCCCATTACACCTAGTCCAATGCCGCCCAAGCGGGCGCCTATAATGATAGCTACCAATACGAATGCCAATTGCAAGGCCATATACTCTACACTTTTTGATTCATGTGCAAAGATAAGTCATTTCGTATTATGGCTACTCACCTACTTCTATTTTAACTGCTTGTTTTAACTCCACACTCAAAGAGGCATCATCCTTTAACGGTGTCCAGAACACCCGGCGGCATTCATTCTTCTGCAAAAGACAACGATGATAGCGACTGCCGGACAGATGCTCCGTATCGATATGGAAGGAACCGGTATTGACATCCCAGTCGGCTATCTCGTCCAGATTCAGATAAAGGTTGCGCACTGTGCCGCTGTTGAGATGCAAGCTCTGCGCCTGCGCCGCAAGCGCAGTGACATGGCAATCTTCCAGCCGGGCAAGGTATCGCGTGCGGAAAGAGAGCGTATCGCAACGGAGTCCGTAGAAATTGGTTTCCATATCCTCCACATCTACCACAACCGCTTGTACCTCCGCAGGCAACCGCAATTCCATCCCTTCTGAACGAACCCTTATCCAAATGTCATTCTGAAGATGCTGTTCCAGCTTATCCTCCGGAAAGTCAAAGGTGACGAGCAGGGTATCGCCAACGGAAGTCATCGACATAAAAGCCTCCATATCCCCTGCATAGGAGAAACTGCCCTGCTGCAAAGAGTCGGCAGTCACCTCCAACGGCACTTCCCCGAACGAGAATATACGCTCCGCCTCCACAATACCTTCTTTTTTCTGTTTCCACACCACCGGAGGCTGTGTCAGCTTCAACACCCTGCACGAGGGCAGCTGCACCGTTTTCCGTTCTCCGCCGATTTCCATAAAATTATCTTTCTGAGTGACATTGCGGTCCACCACATAGAACATGAGTCCGCATACCATTGCCACACCGGTAACCAGCATTCCTATCATTATATAAGTCGTTCGTTTCATAACTGTCTTCTTTTATTTTTGTTTCTTGATAAACTCCTGATACATCCCGGACAACTCCTCGGCAGAGATGCCCAGCGTGAAAATCTGCTTGAAGAAATAATCCACTTCCTCCTTCAGAAAATACTCTTTCCTCAACGAAAGAATCAGCTTACGTGCACCTACCGACACAAAATAGCCGATACCCCGCTTGTTGTAAATCACTCCTTGCGTCTGCAAGTAGTCGTACGAACGCATCACCGTATTGGCGTTGACCTCTACCACAGCCGCATATTCCCGTACCGAAGGAATACGTTCTTCCTCCTGATATTGCCCGAGAAGTACCTCGTCGCAAATGCGGTCTGCTATTTGCAGGTAGATGGCCTTGCTTTCCTTAAAGTTCATAGTTACCAGCGATTAATGATTTCGGACTCCTTGAAACGGAAATAGGCAAGCACCCAGTTGAAAAGGGCGAAAAACGAAGTTATAAAAATCAGCCAGCCGCCCGATGCCTCCCTGTCAATATAGGGCTCAGTCATGAAGAAGTTATTAGGCAGAATGGCCTTCAGGCACAATACAGCTATCAGGATATATGAAACGAAGATGCAGACACCGGCCGCAAAAGTCTTGATAAGTGCATTTTTGGGCCAGACCGTACTGCCCAGCAGGAAGAAAGACTGTAGGAAAAAGTAGCAGCTCAGGAATATCCCCACCACAGCCGGTCCGCTTCCTATCGTCTCATAGAAACAGTTCGTGTTACAGCAGAATTCCCACAACGGAAAGGAGTGAACGACATGCAGCTCCGGGTAGGCCAGAAGATAGAAGACGACTCTTGTCAAGTCCGCCAGCTTGAAAGCTATCAGAAAGACCAAGATAAAGCCGCAGGTAGCCACCAGCCAGCGGGCAAAGAATTTCTCGAACATGGTGGCAGGTGTCATGAGCACAACGGTACGACTCGTCTTGCTTTTCATCCTTTCCATGGTAAACGAGGCGCTAATGCATCCCCAAATGACAAGTCCCCAAAGAAAGAATCTGGACTCAAACTCCCAGATAGGGTCCATGCCCACAGCTCCCGCTTCCAGATTGTGATACTGATAGTATCCATTCCAGACAAAGACTATGGCCAACATTCCGTAGACCATCACCGAGCGGAGTATATAGGTCTTCCAATTCTCCACCATCTCTTTGCGGCATACGTTCACAAAGCGATGCAAATTAAAAAAGGTATCGCGTATCATTATTCATTTGTTTTAGTGTGAAACATTTCCGCTATCTTCCCAGGCTCTGCAAGTACGGCGCCAAACAGCAGTTCAAGATTAATCTCCGATTCCTCACCTTCCGTATTGGGCAGCATCAAGAAATTGCCTTGTACGGAGGGAAGCGTGTACAAGGCAGTCGCAGCCAACTCCCGGTCGTCACTCTCCAAGAAGAACAGCTTACTGCAAATGCTGGCAGTGGATTCGTCCAGCAATACGCGGCTGTTGTCCATAATCAGCACATGGTCCAGCACTTTGTCAATGTCACGCACCTGATGGGTGGAGATAACAATCGTCTTGTCGTCCGACATACCCGAAGCCAGGAATTTACGGAACTGGCTCTTCCCCGGAATATCCAGTCCATTGGTAGGCTCATCCATCAGCAGCAGGGAAGTATTGGTGGCCAGCGCAAAGCTCATGAAGATTTTCTTTTTCTGCCCCATGGACAAGGCTCCCAAATCAGCATCCATATCCATCTCGAAGAAATGTAGGTACTTCACCATGTCTTCCTTGCTGAAACGGGGATAGAACTTACTGTTCAGTTCAATATAGCTGACCAAGGAAATAGGAGGCAGCTCGAACTCCTCGGGTACCAGAAACATGTCCTGCAACGTGACGGGCAACCGGCGGCGCATGTCGGTATCATGATACATCACTCTCCCACGTTTGGGAGCCAACAAACCGCTCATCAGATAGAGCAACGTAGACTTGCCGGCTCCGTTCTTACCCAACAGACCGTAAACCCGGCCGGCTTCCAGCGAAAGTGAAAAATCACTCAGGACTTCTTTCCGCCCCTTGCGATAACTAAATGAAATGTTTTCTACTTGTAACATACGCTTGGATGAATTAAATATCTTATTGTTTATGTGTATTAGTATAATAGTACACTGCAAACATAGGCATTTTTTTTAGAATAACAAGAGATTTGAGAAAAAAGGAAATACGTACGAAGGTTCAAAAAAAAGGAGGAGCTAAGAATCACTCTCCACTCCTCCCGACACGACAAACAACTAAAATTATTGCTATTTGATGCCGTCCAATGCCTTGTTTGCTGTGGCATTGGTGGGGTCGATAGCCAGAATTTTATTCCAGTACTCTTTCGAAGTAGCATAGTCACTCTTCAACAGATAGTAGTAGCCCAGATAACTGTAACACTCTATCAATGCAGAGTTGTACCTCGGTTCGTTTTTGGCAAGCAGTACGTCCACCACCTTCTCGTAATAAGGTTTCGCCAATCCCTCTGTAGTTTCGGGGTCCATGGCAGAGTGTGTGCGGGCGCGCCACATATCTCCCAAATAACTGTCGGAAGCTTGTTCGGCAACAAGTGCGAACACAGAGTCGGCAGCCTGCAATGCCGCCATGCGGTCGGCAGACTGAACGGAGAGAGTGTCCGAGGACGTACCCTCTCCGTAGTACAGACGCCCTAACTGGAATAAGTTTTCGGACGTCTTTTTATCTTGTGCCAGCGAGTCATAGTACTTTTTATAAGCAGCAATGGCTTGGGTATAGTCGTTTTTCAATTCATAAGCATCGGCAATCTCACGCCACAAATCCACCTGACTCTCATCCTTCTCCAATGCCTTACCATATTCCTCAATGGCCTGGTCATATTTCTTCAGAGCACTCAACAGAGCACCGTGATAGCGGTAATCCAAGTATGAATAATCGGCATTATCCGAAGCATTGAAGAAAGCATCGGCAGCCTTCTCTGCCTCGTCATAACGCTTGAGGTCGACATTGTTGTACATCACAAGCCGGTTGAATGCGGCATGGCGGGCATTCTTCTGCAAACCTTTCTGCGCCACCGCCAAGGATTTCTCGAAGTCGTGGTTCAGGAATAGTGCAAAAGCATATTTCAGGATGTCATCTTCCGTAGCCACGGGAGTATCGATGAACTTGGCATAGGTGTCGGCAGCCTTGCCAAAACGGTTGGTGGCGTAATACACTTCCGCCAGCTCCTTGTCTGCTTCCAGGCAATCCGGAGCTATGGCCTTCAGCTGGTTCAGCTTCTCTATGGCCTGCGAAGGACTGGCAGACTTGTATGCCTGCGCATATTTCAGATACGCATCCTTATAATTCGAATCAAAATAGATGGCTTGCTCATAAAGCTGGCATGCCTTTCCGATATCTTTCCGGGCAAAAGCGATGTCACCCTCGAGTACAGAAACTGCCGGAGCCTTGTTGTCGGCCTTTCTTGCCATCTCCAGATAGGTTTCCGCCTCTTTCAGCTGTCCTGCATCCAGATAGGCACGGGCCACGGAAGTCACAAGCTCCACATTTTTTTTGTTCTTGCCCTTCAGCAGTTCTCCGGCTGCGTCGGAAGCCTGCTCCGGATTCGTCTTTATCAGACTTTTTACTTTATCCACCCCCGCCTGCCATTCGGGCACCGGCGTTTGTGCGGCGAGCGTACCTGCAAACAGCATCGCTCCCAAACAAAATACAAATCTACGTTTCATGTTAGCATTCATTTTAGTTATTCATCCTTGACGTTCACCACGCGCACCGGTTGGGTGGCGAGGACCAATCCCGACTTCAATATAATCCGCTGTCCCCGGTCGGAAGCGAGGAAAGAGGCAAATCCCCACGGAAGTGCGCTCCGCGGATCATTCAACAAGGCATAGATGCTGCGTGCCAACGGATAATCACCGTAATACAAATACGCCTGATAGGGTTTGTAACTGTTGTCCGGCATGGCCTTGTCAGCAGCACTGACGGACATCAGCCGCACCTCTTTACTGAAAGAGAGCCCCGTACTATCATTCCGGTCGCTCAGCCAGTTCACGCCGATAATACCGATGGCATCAGGCGTGCGGGCCACGTAGTCAATCACCTCCCTATTGGTTTTCAACGCTTTCAACTGACTGGAAAGCGGTACACCCTTACAGATGGAATCGACAGCAAAACGTACGGTACTGGAGTTCTTGTTGTCAAACACAAGACTGATATCCCCCAGACGGGAAGCCGGATAGATATCTTTCCACTGCTTCGCATCACCCGTCAGGATGCGGCGGATGTCCTTCACACTAATCAATGAATCCGGATTGCCAAGATGGGTTATCAATGCCAGCCCGTCCGTAGCAATCTTTATCTCCTGCGGAAAAAACTTCCGGCTATTGAAGGAATTCATCTCTTCGGGAGTCAGTCTGCGACTGGTTATTGCCAACCGCAGACTGTCCTTGAGCAAGAGGTTGACGGCATCGACTTCCGTCACATAACGGGGCACAATTCCTGCCAAGGGGAACAGTCCTTCGAACACGTCAATTTCTTCCTGCACAATAGGCTGGAAACTTTCGTCCGCAGCAATTGCAATCACACCGGAGGTATACGTATCCGTTTGTCCGTCCTTGGGCTTGCTTTGGCAGGCAGACAGCAGAGTCAGCAGCACCAGCAAGCCTGAAAGCTGAAGTTGTTTCACCGTTTTCATAACACACACACTTATTGTAATCTAAACATCACCGGTATCGTATATTTCACCGATACGGCCTTACCATTCTGCTTGCCGGGAATCCATTTGGGCATGGACATAATCACACGGACAGCTTCTTTATCCAGATAGGGGTCTACACCTCTCAGCACTTTCACATCACGCACCTTGCCGTCGGCACCTACCACAAACTGGCAGGTTACACGCCCTTGCGTACCGTTTTCCTGGGCAATGGTCGGATACTTCATATTCTTGCTGATGAACTGCATCATCTCGGCCTGACCACCGGGGAACTGGGGCATCTGCTCTACCATATCGAAAACCTTTTCAGGTTCCGGTTCGGCCTGCGTCACCACTTGTTTCAAGTCGGCGATGTCCTTGCCGTGTTCCTCGTCATTACCTTTCACGTCGGCAATGGAGATGGCAACTTTCGTTTCCGTCAGTTCTGTCTGGCTTTTTATTTCATCCTCGTCCCTCACTTCCTCATCCTTTTTGATGACGGGAGCGGTAAACTTAATGGAGCTTTTCAATGCAGGCGGCGGTGGGGCCACGGGCTCTATCCGCTTCATCTCTTCCTGCTTCACTTCCGGTTCTTCCAGCTGCGAAAGGGTAGTCACTTCGGTCATCACTTCTTTCTGTTTGGGGGTAGCCATCTTTATCAGCGTAGGGATACTGAAACCTATCAATGCAATTACAATTACCAGTATCACGGCAATGTTGTGCCGTCTGGGAGAGGTCTCACGCATCTTATAGGCTCCATATGCTTTGTTCTTACCACTGAACACGAGGTCACACCATGCTTGGGAGCTTAAATCTACTTTAGCCATATTCTTTCCTTTCTTTGGGTGTTACACATCATTCAGCAATGTTCTGGGACAATTCGCCCTTGCTTTCGTAGTTCTTCATCAAAAACTCGTCGGCTTCGGCAATATCCGTTATCACATACTTACCTATATTACATATCTGCATTTCATCGAGAGCATCAATCAGATTCTTGTACGAAGACTTGTCGGTAGCCTTGATGATGACTGTCGGCGTATCCTTTCCGCTTTTTATCTCGGAAAGCTGTTTCCGGTAGTCATCCTCTGATATCTTAAGATCCAGTTTCTGCTGCTTCAGTCTGTTCACCTCGTTCACAGCAACTCTATTACGTTGCAGAAGCATTGCCCGCAGACCATCCGCCTGATAGGTAGTTTCCTTCAGTGAAGTATAGTCCTTGTAGTTGGGCTCCCCTTCGTAATAATACAACTTGTTGTCATCCCCCAGCAACAGCGTGATGGCTTGGGAAGCCTTGACTTTGGTCTGCTGCTCCTCGGTGATGGTCTTGTCATTGCTCGGCATGCTTATCTCCATGGTCTGAGGTTTGCTCAGTGAGGTACAAAGCATAAAGAAGGTAATCAGCAACATGTTCATGTCCACCATAGGTGTAAAGTCCACCCTGACAGTCATTTTCTTCTGCTTGCTTTTTCCACCTTTCTTGTTGCCGCTTTCTTGTATTTCAGCCATAATGTTTCCTTTCTTGTTCTACTTGTAACTCGTAGCTTGTCACTCCTCACTTGTGGTCTTCAGAGAAGTAATCAGGTTGTACCGGTTCTCTCTGAGGTCCTGAAGTGAATTCATCACATTTTTTATTACGGAATAAGGAGTATTGGCATCTGCCTTGATGGCAATGCGCAAATCACTGTTCACTGCACGGGCGTTGCGTACCCAGGCCTTGAACTGATTGTCAATACTGTCTGTCGGTATCCCCTCATTCTTCAATACAGCATCTTGCTGGTCTTGCGGCAAGTCGAGGTATTTCTTCATACTCTTCATCGGCACACCAAAGGTAGACGCCAGCATGAATTTTTTAGTTTCCTCCGGAGTGAAAGTCACTCCATACTCCTGCCCCATAGCTTCCAGCACTTCGCGCAAGTCGGACTGCTTGTCCAGACTCATAAATACTTTTCCGCTCGGATCGACCAATATCTGGAGTACATTTGTCTCCGGAATCTTAATCTCGGATACAGAGGCGGGAGTCGTTACTTGTACCGGCTCTTTCTTCACGAACGTAGAAGTCAGCATGAAGAAGGTCAGCAGCAGTACAGTTACGTCACTCATCGCCGTCATATCGATGAACGTACTTTTCTTTTTTATTTTCGCTCTGCCCATAATCGTTTCATTGAAAATTAAAATTGAGAATTCATTCGTTGAATAGATAATAGAAGCCTACGTCACAGCGCAGCTCCAACTATCAGCAGTCAACTATTTATGGGTAGCTGCAAAAGTCTGCACGATGGAGAAACCAACCTCATCGAGGCTGTAAGTCAACTTGTCAATCTTGTTTGTATAATAGTTGTAGGAGATAACGGCCAATGCACCGGTCAAGATACCGAAGGCAGTATTAATCAAAGCCTCGGAAATACCTTGCGACAGAGCCATGGAGTCGGCTGAACCTCCGGCTGCAAGGGCGGCAAATGAACGGATCATACCGATAACTGTACCGAGCAATCCCATCAATGTACCTAAAGTCGTGATGGTACCAATAATAGGAAGATTCTGCTCCATCATCGGCAGTTCCAGCGCAGTGGCTTCTTCCAATTCCTTCTGGATGGCAAGCAGTTTCTGGTCTTTGGACAGCTCTGTGTCATTCTCCATCTCGGCATACTTCTTCAAAGTGGCATTTACCACATTGGCTACAGAACCACGTTGTGAATCGCAGATTTGTTGTGCCTTCTTCATATCACCTTCAGCCAAGGCTGCTTTGATGTTAGCTACGAATTTCACCAATGACCCCTTACCAAAGGCAGCGCCAATGGCAATATAACGTTCAATACTCAGTGCGATGACAGTCAGCAAAAGCGTTTGAATTACAGGAACAATGAATCCACCTTTATAGATGGTACCGAGGAAGTTACCCGGCAACGGATGGTTGTTCGGGTCGTTGTTCATAAAGTTGGAGGGATTTCCCAACACAAAGTGAAAAATAAGCACGGCGATGATAAAACAGATTACGATTACCCAACCGGCGGATCTGATGCCTTTAAAAGAGGCTGCTTTTTTTTGAGTAGTTTCCATGATGAAAAGTTTAATTGTTGGTATTTAAATAGAGTTTTGAAAATAAAGCATAGGGATACGACTTCCCGCTTACGAACCGATAGGGCGTAATCATCCTTGCAACCTTAACTAACATATATGTACACTAAAGGTCACCTGCCTTCAGTCTCTTCAAGACAATAAGGAGAAAAAGGGGGAAATCAATAAGAAGAAAAGTTGGCTAAATCAAAATCCGCCGAAGCGTATAAATATAGTAATCACTGCCCGTCAATGCATAGTACGGGTCTTTATCTGAGTAGTATAATTTAGAGCGGCCTTGCACGAGTAGATTCTCGTGGTTGGATAACATCAAAAGAATGTTTCTGAGGAAAAGATTGTCTTCAATCACCCTGCGCAAACGCTGTTGATGAGAAGAGTAAGTTTCGGAAACCGGTTTGTTTCCCAGTTCGACATCCGTAGTCCATGCGAACTTGGTATTCGTGAACAATGAATTCTTCTTGTCAATACTATTGTCGGAAGTAGAAGAACATGAAGATAAAGAAGCGGAAACTTCAGCAGTTCCGGCCATTCTGTCATCCACCTGCACCAGGTCAATGGCTTTACCGCTAATGCTGCAAGTCAACATCAGTAGCATGCATATCCAGAATGTCTTTACAGTTGTTTTCATGTCGTCTAATGATTCTACAATAAATAACAGATGTCTCTCTTATTTGTTTTACAACTATATTACTTTCTTTTGTAAAAAGATTAAATTGTTCACTGATTAAAGGATTTACTATACCTTTTAATACTCTGTAAAGGTACGAATAATATATGAAATACGAAAGTGGGAATAGGATATAAAATACTGATTTTAAACGTTTTTAATCATTCATTTAGCACCTTAATTCGGGAATTAATCTGATGAATATACGATGAATAATTATATATAATAAGGTATAGTGATTAGCGGTAGAAACGGAATGTTAGAGGAGAGGTATATAAAACGAACAAAGCCTCCGTATCCTTATCAGACACGGAGGCTTCTTCTGAAAAACGGCGACTACCTACTCTCCCACTGTTACGCAGTACCATCGGCGTGACCGGGCTTAACTTCTCTGTTCGGAATGGGAAGAGGTGGAACCCCGGTGCTGTAGTCACCTGAATAAGGTAGACATGATGCGAAAAAAGCAAAGCATTCATTTATGGCTGAACGTATATACCTCCATACAAGGCAAGGCAAAAAGTGAACGGGCAATTAGTAACGCTCGGCTATGACATCGCTGCCTGTACACCTGCGTCCTATCAACGTTGTAGTCTACAACGACCCTGAGAAATCTAATCTTGTGGCTGGCTTCGTACTTAGATGCTTTCAGCACTTATCCAATCCCGACTTAGATACCCGGCAATGCACCTGGCGGCACAACCGGTAAACCAGAGGTCAGTCCAACACGGTCCTCTCGTACTAGTGTCAGAGCCACGCAAATTTCATGCGCCCACGATAGATAGAGACCGAACTGTCTCACGACGTTCTGAACCCAGCTCGCGTGCCACTTTAATGGGCGAACAGCCCAACCCTTGGGACCTTCTCCAGCCCCAGGATGTGACGAGCCGACATCGAGGTGCCAAACCCCTCCGTCGATATGAGCTCTTGGGAGGGATCAGCCTGTTATCCCCGGAGTACCTTTTATCCTTTGAGCGATGTCCTTTCCATACAGAAACACCGGATCACTATGCTCTAGTTTCCTACCTGATCGACTTGTGAGTCTCCCAGTCAAGCGCCCTTATGCCATTACACTCTGCCGACGGTTACCAATCGTCGTGAGGGCACCTTTAGAAGCCTCCGTTACGCTTTTGGAGGCGACCACCCCAGTCAAACTACCCACCAAACAGTGTCCCCGCAACAGCGGGTTAGAACTCAAATAATCAAAGGGCCGTATTTCAACAGCGGCTCCACGAACACTGGCGTGCCCGCTTCAAAGCCTCCGGCCTATCCTACACATCAATTACCCAAATTCAATGTTAAGCTATAGTAAAGGTTCACGGGGTCTTTTCGTCCCATCGCGGGTAATCGGCATCTTCACCGATACTACAATTTCACTGAGCTCACGGTTGAGACAGCGTCCAGATCATTACACCATTCGTGCAGGTCGGAACTTACCCGACAAGGAATTTCGCTACCTTAGGACCGTTATAGTTACGGCCGCCGTTTACTGGGGCTTCAATTCAACGCTTCTCTTGCGATGACGTCTCCTCTTAACCTTCCAGCACCGGGCAGGTGTCAGGCTGTATACTTCATCTTTCAATTTTGCACAGCCCTGTGTTTTTGTTAAACAGTTGCCTGGACCTATTCTCTGCGCCTCAATTGCTTGAGGACCCTTTATCCCGAAGTTACAGGGTCAGTTTGCCTAGTTCCTTAACCGTGAATCACTCAAGCGCCTTAGTATATTCAACCCGACTACGTGTGTCCGTTTGCGGTACGGGTACCGTAAGGATTAAGTTTAGCGGATTTTCTTGGAAGTATGATTACACGCACTATTGGATTGTCCAGAAGGACGCTCCATACTGTCAGGTTCGACTCTCATTCCGGATTTGCCTGGAACAATCAACATCTACACCCTTCAACGGACTATTCCGTCAGTCCGCGGCGCTGTCACGACTCCGTCTCCACGTCACTCCTTAAGGTAGTACCGGAATATTAACCGGTTCTGCCATCGGCCTCGCCGTTCGGCTGAGCCTTAGGACCCGACTTACCCTGATCCGATTAGCGTTGATCAGGAAACCTTAGTCTTTCGGCGAGGGGGTTTCTCACCCCCTTTATCGTTACTTATACCTACATTTGCTTTTCCACACGCTCCAGCAAGGCTCACGCCTTACCTTCGACGCTGAGTGGAATGCTCCCCTACCGATGATTTCTCATCCCAAAGCTTCGGTAGAATACTTATGCCCGATTATTATCCACGCCAAACTCCTCGACTAGTGAGCTGTTACGCACTCTTTAAATGAATGGCTGCTTCCAAGCCAACATCCTAGCTGTCTTAGCAATCTGACTTCGTTAGTTCAACTTAGTATTCATTTCGGGACCTTAGCTGTTGGTCCGGATTGTTCTCCTTTAGGACATGGACCTTAGCACCCATGCCCTCACTCCTGACATAGAACTGACACGCATTCGGAGTTTGTCAAGACTTGATAGGCGGTGAAGCCCTCGCATCTTATCAGTCGCTCTACCTCATGTCAGTATAAGTCAAGGCTGCACCTAAATGCATTTCGGGGAGTACGAGCTATCTCCAAGTTTGATTAGCCTTTCACCCCCACCCTCAGGTCATCCAGAAGCTTTTCAACGCTTATTGGTTCGGTCCTCCAGATGGTGTTACCCATCCTTCAACCTGCCCAAGGGTAGATCACTTGGTTTCGCGTCTACTCCTTCCGACTATACGCCCTGTTCAGACTCGCTTTCGCTTCGGCTGCGGATCTGAGATCCTTAACCTCGCCGGAAAAAGTAACTCGTAGGTTCATTATGCAAAAGGCACGCCGTCACACTAAAAGTGCTCCGACCGCTTGTAGGCACATGGTTTCAGGAACTATTTCACTCTTCTGTTCGAAGTGCTTTTCACCTTTCCTTCACAGTACTGGTTCACTATCGGTCTCTCGGGAGTATTTAGCCTTACCGGATGGTCCCGGCAGATTCACGCAGAATTCCTCGTGCTCCGCGCTACTCAGGATACCACTAGGCTTCGGTTGGCTTCGCATACGCAGCTATCATGCTCTATGGCTGTACTTTCCAGAACATTCTGCTCACCAACTTTCTTGCCACAACGTGGTCCTACAACCCCACACATGCCGTAACATGGATGGTTTGGGCTGTTCCCCGTTCGCTCGCCACTACTGGGGGAATCATTATTTATTTTCTTTTCCTGCAGGTACTAAGATGTTTCAGTTCCCTGCGTTAGCCTCCCGCATTGCGGGATGATATCCCTTCAGGATATCGGGTTGTCCCATTCGGAAATCCGCGGATCAAAGGTCATTTGCACCTACCCGCGGCTTATCGCAGCTTATCACGTCCTTCATCGCCTCCGAGAGCCAAGGCATCCGCCATGTGCCCTTACTTACTTTTTGTCTTACCGATCACGTATGGTCGATATATACTTTCAGCTTTCAACTTTACTTTTTTTGGTCACATCATGTCAAAGATCGTTGTCAAGGATTAAGGATTAAAGATAATTCCTAATCTTGAGAAGTGGAGAATAACGGATTCGAACCGTTGACCCCCTGCGTGCAAAGCAGGTGCTCTAGCCAGCTGAGCTAATCCCCCTTCACCATTGATGAAAGACCCGCTAAATCGTAACCGGTCGGTCACCAACTGAGAAGTAGTCCCAGGCAGAGTTGAACTGCCGACCTCTACATTATCAGTGTAGCGCTCTAACCAACTGAGCTATAGGACTGTCAGTCAAACCCTCGCCTTACGGCTCGGCTTCTACTTTTCTCGTATATTTTAATAAACAAGTACGCGCAGTACAAGAGGTTCTTATGGAAGCATAACTTCAAGAACCAACGATCGAGTCGAGACGTCACTCCAGAAAGGAGGTGTTCCAGCCGCACCTTCCGGTACGGCTACCTTGTTACGACTTAGCCCCAATCACCAGTTTTACCCTAGGGCGCTCCTCGCGGTTACGCACTTCAGGTACCCCCGGCTTTCATGGCTTGACGGGCGGTGTGTACAAGGCCCGGGAACGTATTCACCGCGCCGTGGCTGATGCGCGATTACTAGCGAATCCAGCTTCATGGAGTCGGGTTGCAGACTCCAATCCGAACTGAGAGAGGTTTTAGGGATTAGCATCACGTCACCGTGTAGCTGCCTTCTGTACCCCCCATTGTAACACGTGTGTAGCCCCGGACGTAAGGGCCGTGCTGATTTGACGTCATCCCCACCTTCCTCACATCTTACGACGGCAGTCTCGACAGAGTCCCCAGCATAACCTGATGGTAACTATCGATAAGGGTTGCGCTCGTTATGGCACTTAAGCCGACACCTCACGGCACGAGCTGACGACAACCATGCAGCACCTTCACAAATGCCTTGCGGCTGATCTGTTTCCAGAACATTCATTTGCAATTTAAGCCCGGGTAAGGTTCCTCGCGTATCATCGAATTAAACCACATGTTCCTCCGCTTGTGCGGGCCCCCGTCAATTCCTTTGAGTTTCACCGTTGCCGGCGTACTCCCCAGGTGGAATACTTAACGCTTTCGCTTGGCCGCTTACTGTATATCGCAAACAGCGAGTATTCATCGTTTACTGTGTGGACTACCAGGGTATCTAATCCTGTTTGATACCCACACTTTCGAGCATCAGCGTCAGTTACAGTCCAGCAAGCTGCCTTCGCAATCGGAGTTCTTCGTGATATCTAAGCATTTCACCGCTACACCACGAATTCCGCCTGCCTCTACTGTACTCAAGACACCCAGTATCAACTGCAATTTTACGGTTGAGCCGCAAACTTTCACAACTGACTTAAGCATCCGCCTACGCTCCCTTTAAACCCAATAAATCCGGATAACGCTCGGATCCTCCGTATTACCGCGGCTGCTGGCACGGAGTTAGCCGATCCTTATTCATACGGTACATACAAAAAGGCACACGTGCCTAACTTTATTCCCGTATAAAAGAAGTTTACAACCCATAGGGCAGTCATCCTTCACGCTACTTGGCTGGTTCAGACTCTCGTCCATTGACCAATATTCCTCACTGCTGCCTCCCGTAGGAGTTTGGACCGTGTCTCAGTTCCAATGTGGGGGACCTTCCTCTCAGAACCCCTATCCATCGATGGCTTGGTGGGCCGTTACCCCGCCAACAACCTAATGGAACGCATCCCCATCAATGACCGAAATTCTTTAATAGCTGAAAGATGCCTTTCAGATATACCATCGGGTATTAATCTTTCTTTCGAAAGGCTATCCCCGAGTCATCGGCAGGTTGGATACGTGTTACTCACCCGTGCGCCGGTCGCCAGCAAAGAAAGCAAGCTTTCTTCCTGATGCCCCTCGACTTGCATGTGTTAAGCCTGTAGCTAGCGTTCATCCTGAGCCAGGATCAAACTCTTCATTGTAAAAGTATCGTGACTGCGCAAATTAAAAAAATTAATATGCGACAGCTTGTTATCTGTTCAGGACGCTCGAATTCAAAAGTTTATCTTTACCTATATAAAATAAGTATTGACGGTTCTCTTGTTTTACCCAAGGCTTTCCCCATTGATAAGGAAAAACCTTGCTCTTGTACTACTTGTATTGTTTATGTAAATCTGTTCAAAGATCGCTCGTTTCACGATTGCTGTTCTTTTCAGAAAGCGGATGCAAAGGTAAGAACTTTTAAGTATATCCTCCAAATATTTTCGGAAGTTTTTTTCTCTCTTTTCTCTTTCCTCGTCGTCTCTCTTGTCGAAAGGGAGGCAAAAAGAAAAAGAAAGAAGAACCAGGCACCGTTTCTTTTAAAAGAATGTCAACTCGCGCTGCTTTCATTTTCAAAAGCGGGTGCAAAGGTAAGAACTTTAAAGCATAACTTCCAAATATTTTCAGAAGTTTTTTTTCATTTTTCTTTTCCAAGGCCGAAGTTCCGGAAGAAACCGATGGCAAAGAAGAGAAAAATGGAAGCTTACCGCTCCGTTTTACTGTCAGAATGTCAAAACATCGCCGCCTTCGTTCCCGAAAGCGGATGCAAAAGTAGGCCTTTTATGGACATCTGCAAAATTTATACACGGTTTTTTTGAGAGATTCCATGAACTTTTTCATAACTCACTGATTGATAGATATGTTTTAAAGCATGTTTTTTAAAGGAAACTGGGATAAGGAAAGGAAGGGACACATTATATATATACGCGCGCGCAATACAAGCTCCAATTCATACCTTGACATAGACCACTGAACGACAGGCACCGCGCTTGCGAATCACGCCGGAATCGATAAATGTCTGCAAATCCCTCGAAGCCCGGCGGGCGGTGACGTGGACAAGGCGGGAATATTCTGCACGAGTGATACAGATATTAGCCTCCAGAAAGTCCATCATGCTTTTTTCACGGGCAGCCATGTCGCCCATTGCTTTCGGTTTATCCGGAAAGAAGCGTTTATCCGCACGTTCCAACTCCATCTTACCTGCCACATAACGTTTGAATTCGATGCTGGGACGGAATTTCACCGTGGACATCTTGACCGACTCCGCACGTACTTCTTTCTTATTCATCACCGGATGGGTACACTTCAGCGTGGTGCTGAAGAAGCCAAGTCCCTCTATCTCCACCGTATAGCCCTTTGCCAGCCAGTCTCCAAGCGTAGTGGTGATAGCTTGCACAATACCCACAACCATGGCGTGGGGCATATGTTCTTCACGAAAAACCCGTTCCATGAACTCTTTACCGGAAATGGTTCCCTTGGAACAGACACGGGCATGTAGCGACTTCGGTTCCTCGCCTTCGGGACGGGCGTTTCATAAAGGTCATAATAAGCACTCATAAAATAATTTAAATTAATGGTTTATAGAGAATTGAGGGAAACTTGCAGCAAACTTGGGGAAGAAATGTTCTCGAAATCGGCAGAAGCTGGCAGTAAAGGTACTAATTATTTTTCTTGCCACAAGGATTTTACTTTCTTTCCACTGCCGTATTCTTTTCTTTCCACAGCTGTGGAAAGAAAAGAATACGGCAGTGGAAAGATTAGCATCTAGGATAGAAAAGGATAACTCCCAATGGGTCTGTCTTTAGTTCTTGGCAGGCAAAGAAACAGAAGCCTCCAATATCGGGGAGACAGACTCCCAAACCTGAGCATCAATACTCTGCATTCCTTGCACAGAAGGATGCCCCCATTGTTTATCAATGTCGTGCAAACGAATATTCTCGATGCCATAGTGCCGGCAAATTTCATCCATGGAATCAGTTACCTCTTCGGATAATTCAGAATTGGTAATATTATAAATCCTGGCCGCAGGATAGAGCTGCTTGAGAGATGCAAGCAGATAGCAAAAGGCAGGACGGAAGCTATACAAATCGGCTTTCGTCCAGCCATCATATTGGTATGCGCCAATGGGGGCACCTGCCCAGCTGTCATTGGTACCGCCAAAAACAAGGATTATGTCGGGGGTGCCGAGGTTGTGAATACGGGTGATAAAAGAACGGTCGGAGTAATCGGCTTTCTCGTAACCGGTATGACAGACGGTGGAGCCGGAATAGGAATTGTTGCGTTCCAACTGAAAGCCGTGCTCATGGATGAAACGGTACCACCAGGTTTCCTCCATCTTTGTCACATCATTCTCTTTCTTTTCGCCGGGAACTCCATACCAGCAGAGATTGGCGGCAGGAGAGACATGACCGTAAAAAGTGGAATAGGAATCGCCAAGAATAGAAACTTTCTTTTGAGCAAACACCCCTGATATAAGGGGCAGGGAGAAAATAGCCAGAAAAAACAAGGATTTGCAGTTCATAATCAATAGATTTTTATGTCGTATGCCGCAAAGTTATAAAGTTTGTCCCGGTTTGACGGCAGGAGACCGTAGTTTTTTTGCCATAGCCCGCTTATATGAAAGTTCCTCTACCGCCGGATTTCCACAAAAAAGGAAATGCCGGATTGATAGAGGAGCAAGAGAATGAAGATGAGAAAGAGTATATTTTACTCCCGCCCTCCACCGAGGGCTTGATAGAGGTTGATGATACCTTGTATTTCATCAAAGCAGTGGGCTACCTGTGTCAGTTAGGCAGAGAGTAGCCCCTGCTGGGCAGTGAGCACTTCCAGATAGGTGGAGGTGCCGTGCCGCATCAGTAACCGGGTGCTGCGGACGGTAGTTTCCAGTGAAGTTATCTGCCTTGTGCAGAGCTCCGTCTTTCCACGGGCTACCTGCACTTGGGTCAGAGCATTGTTCACTTCGCTGCCGACATTAAGCAAAACTTGCTGAAAAGCGAGCCTGGCTTCTTCCTGCTGTGCTTTGGCATCTTGAGCTGTGCCACGTTCAGCCCTTTGTTGAACAAGGGTTGTGTCAGCGAGTCGATGACAGACAGAAGAAGTTTTCCGGGATTGACAATCATGCTTCCTGCCGAGTTGGTCCAGCCAGCTGTACCGCTCAGGGTGATGGAGGGGTAGAAAGCAGAACGGGCGGCATTTCCCTTACCTGCTGCCGGAGGTCGAGCAGCGAAGCTTCCACCTGGGCGACAGTTGGCTTCGGATTGCGAAACACTCGCCTCGTTCGTCATGCCTGCAGCCATCATGGCTCGCATGGTGCGTGCACTTTCGCGCCAACTGGCGGCTGTTTCTTCGGAAATGCGGTATTGCTCGTCAAGTATCAGCAAGGTAAAGGTTGGCCACATAGCTATCAGCGAAGTGCTGACGGCTTGTTCGTACTCCAAACTTTGAAGGTAGAGCGCTTTGGAGCAGCGCATGGCACTGGTCAAATTAGCCCAAATATCGACTCTCCAACTTGCCGAGGCAATACCGGAATAGGTCCACGAACCTTTGGAATTGTCGAAACTGCTGACGCCACACTGCGGAGTGAGCATAAACGAAGACAGGTACGAAAGTTTGGCCGACATCAGCGTGGCTTCTGCCTCCCTGATGCATTGCTGGGCGGAAAGCAAGTCGGTGTTGCCTTGCAAGATTTGCTCGATGAGCGACTATAATTGCGTGTCCGTAAAAAGCTCGAGCCAGGAAAGGGAGGCGATGGAGACAGTGTCCGATGCCGCAAACAGACTCAGGCTATCCAAACTTTGCCCGTCCAAATCGTGTTCATAAAGTCCATCGGTTGTGATGTCCTCCGGGCGCTGGTATTTGGTATAGATGCCGCAACTGGTCAGTACCAAGCCGGCGACAGCTAATACTGAAAGAGATTGCCGACAAATACCGTTTTCCCGACCAGTTTTTTTTCGGACGATATTTCAAGAAACACACGAGAATGTCACCCAAGGAGTATAGAGCAAAGAGAACTGAAGCATAAGCATACATAAATCCCCCTTATCCTCTACCTCTTTAGTATTTTTTGCGTATATTTGTCAGACACTAATTTAATCAATTCAATGCCATGAGAAAACTTACACACATGCTCCTTGCAGGTACCCTCGTCCTGGCCTGCTCTTCATGCGGGGTAGAAACAACAGCCAACTATCAAGTCATCCCCCTGCCCCAGGAAGTTGCCTTGAGTCAGGAATCTCCCTTCAACCTGAATGCCGGTACCATCATCGCCTACCCCGAAAACAATGAACTTTTGAAACGTAATGCTAAGTTTCTGGCTGAATACATCAGCCAGTCCACCGGCCACACCCTCCAGACAGAAGCCCTTGCCCCGGGGAGCGAAGCGCCCAAAGGCGCCATCACATTAGGACTGGATCCGGCTATCCGCAACCGGGAAGGCTATGTGCTGACCGTCAAAGCCGACCGGGTGACCCTAAACGGCCAGACCGAGAACGGAGTGTTCTACGGTATACAAACCCTGCGTAAATCAATCCCTGCCGAAACCAAAGCCACCTCTATCCTATTGCCTGCCGGCAGCATCCAGGATGAACCCCGCTTCAGCTACCGAGGCATGCACCTCGATGTGGGCCGCCACTTCTTCCCCATTGAGTTCATCAAGAAATACATCGATTTACTGGCACTTCACAATATGAATACCTTTCACTGGCACCTCACCGAAGACCAAGGCTGGAGAATAGAAATAAAGAAATATCCCAAGCTGACGGAAATTGGCGCCTGGCGCGACCGTACCGTCATCGGCCGGAATACCGAAGAGTATGACAATACCCGATATGGCGGTTTCTATACGCAGGAACAAGCCAAGGAAATCGTAAAATATGCCGAGGAGCGCTATATCACGGTCATCCCCGAAGTAGACCTGCCCGGACACATGCTTGCCGCACTGGCCGCCTATCCCGAAATGGGATGCACCGGTGGACCGTATGAAGTGTGTCCACGTTGGGGAGTATTCGAAGATGTGCTGTGCATCGGCAACGAAAAGTCCATGCAGTTCCTCGAAGATGTCATGGCCGAAATCATTGATATATTCCCTTCCAAATACATCCACATCGGCGGTGACGAAGCTCCCCGCACCCGTTGGGAAAAGTGTCCCAAATGCCAGGCGCGTATCAGAACCGAAAAATTGAAATCCGACAAGAACCATACAGCCGAAGACCGTCTGCAGAGTTATTGCATGACACGTATCGAAAAGTTCCTCAATAGTAAAGGACGCCGGATTATCGGCTGGGATGAGATTCTGGAAGGCGACGTCGCTCCTAACGCAACTGTTATGTCATGGCGTGGCTCGGCAGGAGGAATCAAAGCGGCCCAACTGGGACACGACGTGATAATGACACCCAACGACTATTGCTACTTTGATTATTACCAAAGTGAGGATACCCGGCACGAACCATTTGCCATCGGAGGCTTTGTCCCATTGGAAAAAGTATACAGTCTGAATCCTACCGCCTCACTGACCGAAGAACAAGCCAAGCACATACTCGGCGCACAAGCCAACCTTTGGACAGAATACATCCCGACCAGCGAGCAGGTAGAGTATATGGTTCTCCCCCGTATGGCCGCCCTTGCCGAAGTACAATGGACACAACAGGAAAAGAAAGATTATACAAACTTCACTACCCGACTGGCCGGACTCATCAGCCTCTACCGGAGAGACGGGCTCAACTACCGGGAACCCTTCCGACAGCAGGCAGACTCCACTGCTACCGAGAAGAAGTAATCAGAACTGGAAATAAATAAACGGCTGTATCTCCGAACTTTTCATCTGAATGACCAGATAGATTACAGCAAGCACCAGTACCGCCTTTCCCAACAAGGGAAGGCGGATTACTGTTTTTGTGCAGGCACGTTCCCAACTGTCGGGCACAAAATGCAGGAAATATCCCAATGCCATCAATGCGAACACTTCCCAATAGCCTGCCACCAACTGCGGGAAGAGTTGCGGACGGAAAGTAGTGAATATCTGCCTCAGCATATCCATTGATGTGGAAAACTCCGCATTACGGAAGAATATCCAGCAGAAACAAACAAAATGGAAAGTAATAAGCACCCCGAAGAACCGGCGAATGCCACGGCTTTCCGCACCTTTCTTATGTCCGGTGAGCGTCATCCAGCACTTGTGGGCTGCAAGCGCAACACCGTGCATCATCCCCCAAAGGACAAAATTCCACGAAGCTCCATGCCACAAGCCACCCAGGAACATGGTAATGATGAGATTGGCGTACTGGCGGATTTTCCCCTTCCGGTTGCCTCCCAAAGAGATATAAAGATAGTCGCGCAACCAACTGGAAAGCGAGATGTGCCACCGCCTCCAGAACTCCGTAATGGAAGCGGACTTATAGGGAGAATCGAAGTTGATATTGAAATGGAAACCCAGCAACAAGGCAATGCCAATAGCCATATCACTGTAACCGGAGAAGTCGCAATAAATCTGCAAGGCATAGCCATAGACACCCATCAGATTCTCCACCCCCGAATAAAGAGTAGGATTATCAAAGATACGCTCTACGAAGTTGACGCTGATATAGTCCGATATGACCGCTTTCTTGAAGAGTCCACTCACGATGAGGAAGATTCCACGCCCGAACATCTCCCTGGAGACAAACAGTGGACGGCAGATTTGCGGAATGAAATCACGGGCACGTACAATAGGCCCCGCCACCAACTGGGGAAAGAAGGAAACATAAAAAGCATAATCCAATAAACTGCCCAGAGGCGTTATCTGGCGACGATACACATCTATCGTATAGCTCAACGACTGAAAAGTGAAAAAAGAGATGCCCACCGGAAGGAAAATATCCATTGCCGTGAACGTTCCTCCCGTCAGCGAGGCAAAAGTTTCGCCCAGGAAATTGGTGTACTTGAAGTAACACAACAATCCCAAATTGATGAACAGACTCAACACAACCCATGCCTTACGTAGCCAGGGAATAGCCTCGCGTGCCATCAAACGTGCAATGAAAAAGTCACAGACCGTCACCAGTCCAAGCAGGAAAAAATAAGTGCCACTACTTTTATAATAGAAGTAATAGGAAAACAAGGTGACAAACAGCAAACGCGCCGTCGTCCGGCGTTGCAACAACAGATAAACCAATATAAAAGCGACAAACAGCCAGAGGAAAATACCACTGCTGAATATCATCGGGGCTTGCGGGTCATAAGTGAAGACATCGCGCAAACGGTCCAAGTCTATATTCAATCCGGATAAAAATTCTTCAATATTCCACATAATCGTTATAAGCTTTTAACAAGGCCTGGCAGAACAGCTCGCCTTGCAGGCGGTAACCGTCCGGCAAATAATGTACATGGTCCGGACGCATCAATCCGGCTTCCTGCCAGTTGAGGCAGGCACGGTGGGTACCGCCAAGTATTTCGTACATGTCCCATACCGCCAATCCGTTTTCATCGGCATAGCGGCGGATGGTCTGCACGGCAACGGCAGTACGCGGATTAATCTTATAGGTCCGACGACGGCGACGCTGCCGGAAACTCTCGTAAGAGCCCGGAGGAGTGGTCATCAACATCGGTACATTCGGCAGTTTCTCGCGAAGCATGCGTACAAGGTCATCCATCTGGCGATAGTGCAACATTGTATTGTAACGGCGGTTATGGCTTTCGTTCGTCCCGAAGGAAAGAATAAGCAGGTCGGGATGTAGAGCCGCAATATCAGCAATACGGTCCGGACGGGTGAAAGTAGTACAAAATGCACCGTTGATACCTACATCGGTATAAGAGACTGCCCCGAAAGTGTCCTGCATCAACGCACCGGTGGTACGGGGGAAGATATGGCCGCGTATATGGCTGTCGCCCACATGTACGATGCGAAGCGTATCAGCGGAAGCACCCAGCCGGGACAGACGCAACTTCTCCCAGAAAGGATTAAGAATACCCAGACTGTCGGTAAGTACATTCTCCTTCATTTGCCGGAATGCGGCGGGAAAAGTTATCAAAGGGACAGACACCGTATCCGTACGTTGGGAATAGAGGCAGAGAGTATCACAATCCGCTCCACCGGTATGACACGAAAGGCTGCCTGGCAGTATGTCTTGTGCATGGAGCGGCCGTATCGCCGCAATCAGTACCAGCACCGCGCAGCAAATCATACATCGTAAATCGTACAATCGTAAATCCTCCTTATGGCTCCTCTTCATAGTAGGCCCTCCTTCTGTCATACTGTTCCTTGCCATAAATCAAAGACTCATAAAGTAATCCCGCAAGATGCTTTCCACCACGGAAGTTGATGTGCGTATAATCATAATTGGCCAGTGACGGCTTGGCATGCACCATGTCTGCCATGCTGCCTTCCCCACCCATGGCCTCGAACATGTTCCAGAAAGCGACAGCCTCATCCGCTGCCAGATTCTGCTGATAACGAACCAGATTCTTGATGCCAGGCATGGTACGCAGCTCCCCTTCTTCGGTCTTATAGTCCCTATCGCCCACGCTGACTATGAGGATGGCTGCTTGCGGAAAGGCCTCCTTGAGATGCTGCACCGTTGTCTGCATGCCGGCAATGTACTTGTCGTAATTCCGTCCGCGCTCTGTAGCCACATTCAGTCCGTACTGCAGGATTATCAAATCGTAAGGACGCTGTTCGTTGAACTCGCGCATCATCCACACGGGAACAGAACGGAGGGAGAGGCCGGAGCTGCCACGCAGTGAGAAGTTATCCAGCACAATGCCGGAAGTACCGTCCATGGCAAGGCCATAAAACAAGGTGGAGTCCGCACTTTCCACCGTCCAACGGACAGAACCGATATTTCCCTCTACCGTCATCTCCTGCAAATCATCAATCGGCTCAAAAGTCTCAGTAGTTGCTTCGCCACGATTGACGCGGACAGAAAGGGTGGTTGTGCCACGGTTATAGAAAAAAATACTGGCACGCTGGCAGGTGTCCAGACGGGAGGCATAGTTCTTCTGCCCCCGCAGTTCCACATAAGCACCGGTATTCGGAATAAAGTAATGTCCGGAGACTCCCAGCTTGCTACGGTCAAAGAACACGGAGTCCATGACAGAATGACTCTCCCATCCGCTGAAGGAATGACGCACTGTAGGGCGGAAGCCACTGGTCATGGACGTAATGGTGACAAAACCTACTCCGCAACCGCCATATTTCTGCTGAAGCATCTCGCGTAAATCAGCCGTCAGAATATCCGCTTCGATAAAGGAGTCGCCGAAGTAGGCGATACGAACCGGACGGGGTGCTTTGGCAAGCTCGTCGAGTGCCTGATAGAACCGCGTCATGCCACGCATGGTAGAATCACTATAATCTTCAATGCACGTCATGCCCGCACGGCAGGTGTCCACAAAGGCGGGCTTCACCTTCGGGGCGGAGGCAGCAGGCTGTCCGGCTCACTCACCGGCTTGGAAGGACGACGCACGTCCCCCAAGATATCCACACGCCTCAGCACACGGCCACCCATCGTAATACTTGGCAACAGATGCATCAGCAACAATGCACCCCATACGATAAACGCCAACAGACCCGTATATTTCAATGAATTCTTTTCCATACCTAATGTGGACGCAAAGATATAGATATAGGTTGAAAAATCTCTCCGGACAAAAAAGAATTATCCCCGAAGAAACAAGATTTTTTCTCCGGGGATAACGGTTATAGACAGAGCAGACCCGATTAAATGGTCTGTTCGATATTCCAAACAAAAGCACGGAGTCCGAGTTGCTCGGTCTCCTTGTCCATCCGATGGAGCGCTTCGAGCAGCGGAGCCACCTTAGCCTCATCTATGATAGTGATGATGGCGGAACACATACTGGGCCAGGCATGGCTGCCATAGTGCGGTTCTCCCGTCTTACTGCCACGCCCCTGTACTTGCTGCCAATAGCTGAAGCCGCGGCAGTTGTGACGATCAAGCAATGCCATGATACGTTCAAAGAACGCTTGGTCGAATGTTATAAATACTGATTTCACGCTATATAATGTTTAGTGATTAATGTTTAATGATTAACGGATAATGATTAATCATTGTTTACGTGGTTTCGTCATCTTCTCCTTATGCAACTGGTAATAATCATTCAGCTCACGGTCTTTCTTAATCTTCTTACGTGTGCGCCGAATACCAACACCTGCAAACGAGCAATAGAGTACAGGGACAAGAATCAATGTCAGAATGGTAGATACCGTCAGACCGCCAATTACGGCAACCCCCAACGGACGCCACATCTCGGCACCTTCACCCTGCCCTACAGCCATCGGCACCATACCGAGGATAGTGGTCAGTGTAGTCATTAATACCGGACGCAAACGGCTGCGGCCTGCCGTGACTACAGAGTGAAGCACCGCTTGACCACGTTCGCGGCAAAGCGTGATGTAGTCGATGAGTACGATACCGTTCTTCACCACAATACCAATCAACATGATTCCACCCAAAAGCGACATCACATTCAAATTGGTTCCCGTAAAGAATAATGCCATCAACACACCGCTGAATGCAAATGGAATGGAAAACATGATGATGAACGGATAACTCAAAGACTCAAACTGAGCTGCCATCACAATGAATACGAGAATAACAATCAATACAGCCAGCGTTCCCAAGTCGGAGAATGAATCCTGTTGGTCCTCATACGAACCCGAAATCTGGATAGAAACACCACTTGGTAGGTCCATCTTATCAATTATAGCATTACCATCGGCCACCACATCGCCCAAAGGTGCTCCCGAAATAACCGCAGATACAGTAACAATACGCTCACGGTCTTTACGTTCGATGGTAGGAGGAGCAGAACGCTCGACTACTTTGCCGAGGTCTTTCACGCGGATACCCTCACCGGAAGGCGTATAAATAAGGATGTTCTCCAAATCTTCAATCTTTGTACGGAATTCGGGAGCGTAACGCACACGGATGTCGTACTCGTCACCATCTTCGCGATAATAAGATGCCAAAGCACCATTTACACGATTACGCAGATAGTTGGAGGCAGTAGAAAGATTCAAGCCATGCAATGCCAGCTTCTCACGGTCAAAGTCCACCTGATATTCGGGCTGATAATCCTGACGGCTGATATTCACTTCACTCACACCTTTCACCTGCAACAATTTCTCTTTCAGTTCGGCTGACACTTTGTCCGTCGCGGTGAAGTCGTAACCATAAACCTCAAAGTCGGCACTTGCCTGGGCGCTCATGCCGCCTGTGCTACCGCCCAGAATAACCTGCGCCTTGTCCAATTCGGGATACCCCTTCAAGTCCTCACGCATTTCGTCGCAAACGGTTTCCAGTGTCACGTCACGGTCTCCCGGACTCACCAGACTGATATTGAAACTAATGATATGACTACCGTTGTCCTGCATGGAAGCAAACGTATTGTCAGAGTCCGCCTGCCCCACAGTGTAGTTGCAAACTTTCATCATATCTCCGTAGCGCGTCATCCACTTGTTTGTCAGTTCCGAAGCCAACGCTTCCGCACGTTCCACACGGGCCCCGATGGGCAACTGAAGGTTGATACCGATGCGGCTATTGTCTGCTGCCGGGAAGAACTCGGTACCTATGTACTTGGCACAGAACAGACTTGCCACAAAAAATGCGGCACAGCCTGCCATAACCGTCAGACGATGGCGCACAGCCCAGTTCAACCGGTTCTGGTACCACACGTCAAGACCGTCCAGCGCACGCTGAATCGGCGTATAGAGCGTAAGGAACATCTTACTCTGCTTTTTCTGCAAACGCAGAAGCTGCGCACACATCATCGGAGTGAATGACAAGGCTGAAACTGTGGAAACCGTCATAATCACACACATCATCCATCCCAACTGACGGAATAGCACACCGGACATGCCACTTACCATCGTCAATGGGAAGAATACCGCAATCATAGTCAGCGTAGATGCAATTACGGAGATGGCCACCTCGTTCGTGGCATGTATCGCTGCCTGCTTCGGTTCGGAACCCCGTTCAATATGGGTCGTTACATTCTCGAGTACCACAATGGCGTCGTCCACCACGTTACCAATAGCAATGGAGAGACAAGAGAGCGAGATGATATTCAGTGAACCGCCGTCGATGATACCCAGATAGATGAATGAGGCAACCAATGACATCGGTATGGTGATACAAATAATGACCGTGGCACGCCAACGCCCCAAAAAAACGAACACCACCAAGATAACGAACAGCATAGCGTACATAATGGTTTCCTCCAAGCTGTCTATCGTATTCAGAATGTTTTCGGAAGTATTGACAATGATCCCCAGCTTCACATCGCTCGGCAGTGACTTCTGCAACTGCGGCAACATATCAATTATCTTCTGCGAAATGGCTACAGAATTGGCACCCGATTGTTTCTGCACCACAATCATGGCGCCCTGCACACCGTTGCTATACGTCTTCTGTGCACGTTCCTCCACAGAGTCCACAACTTTTGCCACATCGCGCAGATAGACGGAAGCACCGTTATGCGTACCTACCACGATGTTCTCCATCTCTTTGGGATCCTTGAACTCACCTTCCACACGCAGCGAATAGGTATTGTTACCCACATCGAACGTACCGCCCGGCGTATTCCGGTTTTCGGCACTGATAATAGAGCTGATAGTTTCTACTGAGAGGCTGTAGGCATCCAATTTATTGGGGTCGCAATATACATTGACCTCACGTTTGGGGGCACCCGAAATAGACACCGTACCCACACCTGGCACACGCGCCAAGGGATTCGCCACGTTGTCATCCAATATTTTATAAAGAGCCGGCTGGCTCTCCTCTGCCTGCACGGAGAGCAGCAGGATAGGAATCATATCCGTACTGAACTTGAAGATGATGGGAGTTTCGACCTCATCGGGCAGCATGGAGCTCACCATGTCCAGTTTATCACGCACGTCGTTCGTCAGCACGTCTATGTCATATCCATACTCAAACTCCAGCGTAATTACAGAAATATTCTCCGACGAACGGGAGGTGATATGCTTCAGATTACTGACCGAGTTCAGCACGTTTTCCAACGGACGAGTCACGTTGTTCTCAATGTCCGAGGCACTGGCACCCTGATAGGTAGTCATCACCATAATGGTGTTGGTCTCGATATCCGGATAAAGGTCTACCGGCAATTTCGACAGAGAGAACAGACCAAATATAGCCACTGCCAGGAAGCAGAGCGAGGTCATAATCGGTTTCTTAACCGCTCCTTCGTATAAACTCATAAGATTAATTCTTTAATTTGCCAATGTGCTAATATGCTAATTGGCTGCGCAATGTAGCTACATCGGCACATTAGCATATTATCACATTACCACATTACCATATTATTTTTCTACCTCAACTTCCACACCATCGGCTAATTTAGACTGCCCGGCAATAACAACTTGAGAGTTATTGTCTACACCGGAAATCAACTCATACTCCGTATCCATACGACGGCCAAGTTCTACCTTATTATAAGACACCTTGCCGTCCTTGTAGACATAGACATAGCGGTCGCCTGAACCGGCACGCTTCACAATGGCCAGGTCGGGAACGACCACGTGGTCCCGTATTCCGAAATTCAGCGTGGCACGGGCAAACATTCCCGGACGTACACGCTGGTCACGGTTAACAAGCTGTATCTCTACCGGGAAAGTACGGGTAGCCGGGTTGATGGTAGGATAAACAAGGCTGATTTTGCCTTCGAACTCCTCGTCACCATAGACATCCACTTTCACAGATACGGGAGCGCCCTTCTTCACTTTGGTAAAGTAGCCTTCGGATACGTTGATGTATAGTTTTACCGGAGTGATTTGCTCCACTACCAGTACCGGCTCTCCACCGCCATACATATCTCCGTTATCGTAATTACGTGCCGTCACCACTCCATTAATGGGACTGAGCAACGAGGTGTTCTCCAAGAGATTCTTATAGGAAGTCTCACGGATGTCGAGATTCATCTTGGCGGCATCCCACTCCGACTTGGAGGCACCGCCTACCTTATACAACTCGTCAATACGCTTGAACTCTATCTGCTGGTTGTCCAGCTGATATTTTATCTGCTTCAGATTGGCAGCATCCATGCTGACCAGCTTCTGGCCTTTCGACACGCGGTCGCCCACCTCCACAAAAATGCGGTCTATACGCACCGGAGAAGAGGGAGCAATATTGTTTTTCACTTCGGCTTCCACCGTAGCGGTGTATTCCTGAATCTGTTCTACGGGACGGGACGACACCTCGGCCAGTTTCACCTTCGGCTTCTCGTCCACCTTCTCAGCAGCAGCTTTATCACTACCTCCGCTACATGCCCCCAGCATGGCAACCACCAGCAGGACCATCCATTGAAAACCTTTTTTCATATCGTTGTTTTTATTTCTATTCTTCATTCTTAGTTCTTCATTCTTCGTTCCCTGCAATATAATCCTTTCCCAGTACTTGGTCAAGGTCAGCCTTCGCAACCAGATAATCATAGATGGACTGATTATAAGTCAGTTCGGCCTCCGTAAGCTGCACTTGCGAAGTGTTCAGCTCCAACACCGTACCTTTACCTACCTCATAGCGTTTACCGGCAATCTGCACAGCTTTCTGTGCCTGCATCACATGCTCGCGGTTGCTGACAACCTGCTCGGAACTGGCAGCCATATTGTTCTGATAGCTGGTAATCTGCATGTTCAGCTTGCGCTCTGTGTCCAGACGGTTCTGCTCCAACTGACGTATCTGAATACGGTTGGACTTGAGCTTGGTGAAATTGCTTGCCTTATACAAAGGAATACTCAGCGTAAACATCAGTGCGGAACTTCCGCTCCAATTATAATCGAGGATGTTCCAGTCCTCGTTGTAGAGTGACTGGTATTGGTAAGAATAATTCATACCCAAAGTAGGCATGAAGTTGGTACGGAGTGACTTGATGTTCTGATTGAGCATCTTCCGGTTCAAGTCCAACTGCTTCATCGTCGTATTATTGTTCAGATTGGCAGCGGGCTGATTCAGTTCATTGGCAAACAGCTCCGTCTCATAGTTGCCGAGATTGTCGGCAATCTCTATATCCACATCGGCCGTTACTCCCATCAGTACCTTCAACTGCAACTTGGACAACGTCACGGCATTACCCGCCGAAATCACATTCGGCTTAATGCTGCGCATCTGCACCTCGGCACTGATTTTATCGAACTCACTGACGGCACCCTGCTGATACTTGGCATTGACAATGTTGTAGTTGTCTTCTGCCAGCTTATAGCTCTTCTGCAACACATCGTAGGAGTCTTGCGTCAGCATCAGCTGATAGTAACCCTTAGTTACCTGGTTCACCAAGTCCAGCTTAGAAGCCCGTGACTTTTCCACAGCCAGTTCAATGTCTGTCTTCGTCATCGACATGGCCTTATATACGCTAGGGGCGAATATGGGCAAACTGATATTCAGCACCCCGCTTACCGTATTCGAATTGTCCATACCCATCTTGAACGACTGTCCGCCAAGATTCATCTGTGCCGCACTGATGGTATGATTCCACGTACCGTCAATGCTTGCCTGTGGAAGCAAGTTCTGCCAGGTTTCCTTGTGAGTCACTTTCTTCAAAGCAATTTCTTCCTCCGCCACCTTTATGGTAGGATTGTCGCTTAAAGCAATCTCCAAGGCACGGTCAAGGGTCAGGGTCAGGGTATCCTTTGTCTCTTGTGCGCGCACATAGCCGCCGGCATACAGCACAGCAACTGCCAACAATAGTGCTCTGCCTACCCAAAATCTCTGCATCTTCATAAATCAAAAATAGATTATTTATTAAAACTACTCCTTCGTTTCATCCGGCTTTACCTGATTCTTGCGATATTCGCAGATAAAGTCCTCCAGGACACGGGCACCCTTCTCCGTAGAGATACCGCGCAAGAAAGTGAACATGATAGATTCGTACACTTCAAGGAAAGAATACTCATTGCAGATGTCCGAATTCATCAGCAAATCGAGCTGGTCGCGCACAAGCAGATTGATAATAGCAAAATTCACATCATCACGGAAAATGCCTTGCTTCACGCCCTCTTTGAAAAAGTTCACGGTATCTTCCGAGCTCCGGTTCCGGTTGTTCTTCATCAACTGATAAGCCTTGGGATATTTCTTGATATCCTCAAAAAACTTCTTGTTCGTGGCATGAAAACGCTCTATGCTCCACTGATAACATCTCAACAAAACTTCCAATACGTTGTTGGAAGTCTCTATGACTTCTTTCACAAAAATATCACCATCCTTCTGGGACTTCAGGATACATTCTTCCAGCAAGGTTTCCTTATCCGGAAAAACTTCGTAAAGAGTGCGCTTAGAGATACCCAAAGATGCTGCAATCTCATCCATCGTGATACTTTTTATTCCATTTGTTGTAAATAATTCTACAGCGGCCAGAATGATACGTTCCCTTAGTTCCACCCGTGATGTTGAATGCTTCGTGTGTTCGCCCATTTTTCTTCCCTTTCTAAACTAAAACTATTTTTATTCATTATCGGAATAAAACGAGACAAATATAGAAAGAAAACTCAATTCGCCAATTAAGTTTCCTTTCTTATTGTTAACAGATTAATAATTATTATGTTTCTGGCAGATTTATTGGGAAGTTCCTAATAATCAAACTTTGTCCGGTTGAGGAAAGCGACTGTCTTATGGATTTCCTTATACATCACGATGTCCTCCTTCACAAAGGGAACTTCCTT
This sequence comes from Bacteroides sp. A1C1, assembly GCF_004328515.1. NCBI lineage: Bacteria > Pseudomonadati > Bacteroidota > Bacteroidia > Bacteroidales > Bacteroidaceae > Bacteroides > Bacteroides sp. A1C1. The sequence continues at coordinate 2,683,041 of NZ_CP036491.1, read as the reverse complement.
GCGGTATTCGTGCAGGAAACGCTCCAAAACGGGAGAAGTCTTTGCCGGACGGCGGAAGTCAATGCCCTGAGCGGCATTCATCAGTTCGATGGCAAGGATATGCTCCAGATTATCCATAATGCGATAAAGCTTAGTAGCTGCATTGGCACCCATGCTGACGTGGTCTTCCTGCCCGTTGGAGGAAACGATGGAGTCGCTGCTGGCGGCATAGCAGTACATTTTGTTCTGGCTCACCATAGATGCGGCGGCATATTGCGGAATCATGAAACCGGAGTTCAGACCTGGATTGGCAACAAGGAATTCCGGAAGTCCGCGCAACCCCATGATAAGCTGGGCGATGCGCCGCTCGGATATATTGCCCAGTTCTGCCAGGGCGATGCCGAGAAAGTCGTAGGAGATGGCAAGCGGCTGGCCGTGGAAGTTACCGCCCGAAATGATACGGTCCTCATCGGGGAAGATAGTGGGATTGTCAGTCACGGAATTGATTTCCGTCAGCAGAACGGAAGACACGTAACGGATGGCGTCTTTCGTTGCCCCATGCACCTGAGGGATGCAACGGAACGAATAAGGGTCTTGCACATGCTGCTTGGGACGAGCTACCAGCTCGCTGCCTTCCAATAGCTTGCGGAAGTTGGCACCCGTTTCTATCTGTCCCTTGTGTGGACGAATCTGCTGGATACAGTCCATGAAGGGATCGATACGTCCGTCGAAAGCTTCCAGGGAAAGGGCGGCAATCAAGTCGGCTTTCTTGGAGAGACGAAAGGCTTTGAGAATGGCAAAGACACCGTTGGCACTCATAAACTGGGTGCCGTTGAGTAATGCCAATCCCTCTTTACTCATCAGCTTCACCGGTTCCCAGCCGAACTCGTCGAGCACGCTGATAGCCTCGCGCTTCTTTCCTTTATAATAAACATCGCCCACACCGATAAGCGGCAGGAAGAGGTTGGCCAGAGGAGCCAGATCGCCGGAGGCGCCCAGTGAACCACGGTCATACACAATAGGCATCACGTCGTTATTGAAAAAGTCGAGGATACGCTGCACGGTAATAACCTGCACACCGCTATGCCCCAAAGAGAGGGCATGCGCCTTGAGCAACATCATCAGCTTGATGATGACGGGACGTATCTCCTCGCCCACACTGCAAGCATGGCTCTTGATGAGATTCTCCTGCAAGGTACCCAGCTCGTCCGACGAAATGCTCTTGCTGCACAACGAGCCGAAACCGGTGGTAATGCCATACAAGGGTTCTTCCGACTCCGCAATCTTCTTGTCCAGATAATCGCGGCACTTCTGTATCCGCAGCTTGGCTTCCGGAGCCAGCTCCAGTTTCAAGTTTTCATTAATGATGCGTTCGATGAGGTCGAAGGTCAGCTCACCGGAACCTACGTAATAGACATTGTTCATACTTTCAGCTCTTGATTGATTTCGTCCAACAATTCCTTTTCTTTCGCACAAGCCAAGTGTTCCAATTCATCGGCTTCACTTTGGAGCTTGGACACAAACTCCTTGTCCTTCAACGAACCCAGGTTGATGCGTACATTCATCAGTGCGCCCAGCACAGCCGAACGGGCAGACATCATGGCTACACAAGCATCCGTAACGGCATTGCGATTGCCCATGCGGGCTATATCCATGATGACTGTCATCAACTCATACGCATTGCGTGCCACCTGCATGGGAACAAGGGCAGCAAACTTGGTAGCCTCCTGAATGGCAGCACTGCGCGCCGCTTTTTCCTCATCCGTAGCTTTCGGCATCTTGAAGCAGGCAAACACCTTGTTGTAGGCCTCAGAGTCGCGGTCTATATCTTCCACAAAAGCTCCCTTCTGCTGCAAGGCAACTCCGGAGACATGGCGCATCAGCTCTTCGTGAAGTTCATAACCTTTCTTGCCGATGGTGAGGTTGGCAACCATAGCGGCAAGAGCAGAAGCAATGGCACCGTTCAAAGCGGCAATACTACCGCCACCGGGGACGGGATCACTACCCGCCACTTTATTCAAAAATTCCTTTACTGTCAAATCAACTAACATGGTAATAAATTATTAAGGATTAAATATTAATGTTCAAGGAGCTCTAAAGTCCCGGATAAAGAACTCCGTTCTTCACGGTGGTATTGACACAATTCATCCCGACGTAATAGGGCAAAAAATGATAATTGTCCGTATCGAGGACTACAAAATCCCCTTTTTTGCCCACCTCGATACTACCAATGCTGTCCGCACGGTTCAAGGCGGCTGCACCGTTCAAGGTCAGGGCAGTGATGGCCTCTTCAACACTCATTTTCATATAAATGCACGCCAAGGCAAATGTCAGGGGGATGGAACCGGAGAAACAACTGCCCGGATTGAGGTCGGTGGCAAGAGCCACGGCACAACCGGCATCAATCATTTCGCGTCCACGGGCATAGGGTTCCTTCAAAGCAAAGGCTGTCAGCGGAAGAAGGGTCGCCACAACTTCTTTATTGGCCATGGCGCGGATGTCCGCATCCGAAGCATGCAGCAGATGGTCGGCAGAGACGGCAGAAAGTTCAGCAGCCAGTCCAGCACCACCTAATGGTACAATTTCATCGGCATGGAGTTTCAAGGCAAGTCCCATTTCCTTGGCTGCTAGCAAAAGGCGACGAGACTGTTCGATGGAGAAAACACCCTGCTCACAGAAGACATCGCAGAACTCTGCCAAATTATTATGAACCACTACGGGCATCACTTCGCGGATAATGTAGTCCACGTATTCGTCCGTCCGCCCGTTGTATTCTGCAGGCACAGCATGTGCGCCGAGAAAAGTGGAGACAACGTCTACACGCTTGTGCTCGTCATTATTAAGGCTACGCATCACCCGAAGCTGCAGGAGTTCGGTTTCCTTGTCCAGACCGTAGCCGCTCTTTCCCTCTACGGTAGTCACTCCCATAGCACTCATCTGCTTCAGAAAGCCCTCCGCCTTGCTGCGCAGCTGGATGAAATTGCATGCACGGGTAGCCTTCACCGTACTCACGATGCCTCCTCCACGTTCCATGATGGACATGTAACTCTCTCCCTTCAAACGCCAGGAGAACTCCTCGGCACGCTCGCCACCAAACACAAAATGTGTGTGTGAGTCCACAAAGCCGGGCAGCAGACACTTGCCGCGGGCATTGTAATGCCAGTAGTGCTGATAATAGCCATCACGCTCCTCTCCACGGTTGGGACCGACGTAGGTGATGACACCGTCGGTCACTTCCACCGTAGCATTGTCGATGATGCTCAGTTGCTCCATCTCGCTGCCGCGACGGGCGGAAAAACCGAGGGGGGTCACGACACGGGCATTGAATATAATAAGGTTCTCTGTCATAAAGCCTCTCCCCTAACCCCTCCCCCGTAAGGAGGGGAATTAAGTTAGTACTATTTAATTCGGTTACATTCGTGCTTCTAAAACTTGCTCCATGGAGAAGTTCTCCAATCCCAGATAGTAGGACGCTGTATCTATCAAGGCCTCCATCGGCACCAGACCGATAATCTCACTGCCCACAATGCTGACACCGTAGCGGCGGGCTTCCACACGCACCAGTTCGAAAGCACGGTAGAGGGCGGTGCGGGTATAGTCCGTCATGTTGATGGATACCTGCGTGATGCCGCGATCTTTCAACTCCACTCCCATTGCCTTGCAATAACGCAGTCCGCCGCCGATGAAACGGATTTTCTTAGCGATGTCATGGGCTATCTCCAGACTGGGAGTATTGAGGTTGATGTTATAGGCCACCAAAGGCATGCGGGCACCGATAGCTACTGTGCCTGCGGTGGGATGACGTTCAGCCGATCCAAAGTCGGGATGCCATTCCGGTTGCTTTATCTTCTCGGCCATACCTTCGAACTCCCCTTTACGGACAGCGGCCAGATTCTCCCGATGAGGGGCAGAAGCAGACTTTTCATATAAGAAGACAGGAAGATTGTAACGTTTTGCAACCTCCTCGCCCACCTCTTTGGAGAGGGCAACAGCTTCTTCCATCGTCACATTCCGGATGGGGATAAAAGGTACTACATCTACAGCACCCATACGAGGGTGCTGTCCCTGATGGTGATTGAGATCTATCAGCTCTACCGCTACGCCGATAGCTTCGAGCACAGCATCACGAAGCGGTTCAGGCTCACCCACTACGGTCACCACGAGGCGGTTATGGTCTTCATCGTTGCTGTAATCCAACAGTTTCACACCTTGTTTGCTCCGAAAAGGAGCCACTATCTTATCTATCTTTTGCAAATCGCGCCCTTCACTGAAATTGGGGACGCATTCCATAATTCTGTCCATAATATTCTAATATGCTAATGTGAGTAATATGCTAATGAGAGAATATACACATGCTTCTAATCAAATCCTCATCCGCCACATACGGCATCGTGATATGATAGCCATCTGCATGCGTACGGTTAAACTCTTCACTCGTCTCCATGGCATGAGGGTTACGCGCCCACGAACGGCGTGCCACACCACCCATCACATCCCACAGCATGGCGGAACGCAAGATTTCGTCTACCCGCTCACTACCGTCGCACACCATGCCGAAACCGCCGTTGATGGCTTTTCCGATACCTACGCCACCTCCATTGTGCAAGGCCACCAAGCTCATGCCACGCGCACAGTTTCCGGCAAAACACTGTACCGCCATATCTGCCATGACATTACTGCCGTCCTTGATATTGGATGTTTCACGGAATGGAGAGTCTGTACCGCTGACATCGTGATGGTCGCGTCCCAACATGATGGGGCCGACCTCTCCCTTACGCACCATTTCATTGAAGCGCAAAGCTATATTCATGCGTCCCACGGCATCCTGATAGAGAATACGAGCCTGCGTGCCGACTACCAGATTGTTCTTCTCCGCATCACGAATCCAATTGTAGTTATCCAAATCTTGCCCGCGACGTGTAGGGTCGATACATTCCATCGCCGCACGGTCGGTCTTCACCAAGTCTTCATGTTTTCCACTGAGACACACCCAGCGGAACGGACCATAACCATAATCAAACAATTCCGGTCCCATAATGTCTTCCACATAGCTGGGGAAAATGAAGCCGTTCTTATCGTCCCCGTCTCGCGCAATTTCGCTCACACCGGCATCGTAGACGGCTTTCATGAAGGAGTTCCCATAATCGAAGAAGTATGTACCGTGTTCCACCAGCCTCTTTATAGCCTTGAAATGACGCTCCAAGGAAACATTCACCAGGCACCGGAACTCCGACGGATTTTCATGTAGCATACGGGTACGCTGCTCAAACGTCAGTCCGACGGGACAGTAACCGCCCTCGTAGGTGGCATGGCAGGAAGTCTGGTCAGAAAGTAAATCTATGTGCAACTGCTTCTGCACCGCATATTCCAGCAAATCGACGACATTGCCGTGATAGGCCACAGAAACCGGGCGGCACTCATCCATCGCTTTTTGAGCCAGCGAGAAGGCTTCTTCCAGAGAATCCGTAACGTGTCCCACCCAACCCTGGGTATGGCGGGTTTCGATGCGGGAAGCATCCACCTCGGCAATGATTGCCGCCGCCCCTGCCATCTCGGCAGCTTTGGGCTGCGCACCGCTCATGCCTCCCAGACCGGAAGAAACAAACAAGCGTCCGCGCAAATCACCATCCTGCGGAATGCCCAGCTTCAGACGGCCCGCATTCAGCAGCGTATTAAAGGTGCCGTGCACAATGCCCTGCGGACCGATGTACATCCAGCCTCCGGCAGTCATCTGGCCGTAGTTGGCAACGCCCATCTGCATAGCGGTGTGCCAGTCCTTCTGATTATCATAGAGCCCCACCATCAGCGCATTGGTAATGATGACACGGGGCGCTTCGGGCTTGGATTTGAACAGTCCCAACGGATGCCCGCTTTCGATAACCAGTGTCTGCTCGCGCGTCAACACTTCGAGGTACTGCTTGATGAGCCGGTATTGCATCCAGTTCTGACAGACCTGTCCCGTCTCACCATAGGTAACTAATTCATACGGATAAAGGGCGATGTCGAAACAAAGATTATTGTCAATCATCACCTGGAAGGCCTTGCCTTCAATACAGTTCCCTTTGTACTCATCGATGGGTTTCGCTTTGAGGTCGCCCTGCGGGCGGTAGCGGTAGCCATAGATACGTCCACGTGTACGCAGTTCTTCCATGAACTCCGGAGCGAGGGTTTCGTGCAGCTCTTTGGGGATGTAGCGCAAAGCGTTCTTCAATGCCGTAGCCGTCTGCGCAGGGGTAAGGGTGTAGCCACGGTCGGGTGCCCGCCGGATACCCTCGACAAAGGAAGGATAGGAAGGCAATGTTTTACTTAAGGTTATCTCCATGTCCTATAAAGATTAAGGATTTACAAAGTGTCAGCCCACGAGGGCTATATTTGCCGCAATATAGAAATAAATCCCGACATTCGCAATGGAATGCCGGGATTATTTATCTTTTAGTCAGAAACCAACAAAGAGGATTTCTATTTTAAAGCCATTTTATTGATTTTCATTATCTGATAGACACCTTCATAATCGGCGGCAAATCCGTCATCGGCTTTGCCCATATCGATTACTTCCAACTCTACGTATACCGGTTTTCCGTTTTTAACTCCTTTCGTCATATCATCATATTTTTGCATGAGTTCTCCGGTCTCATCCACAATCCAATAATCGGCAGAATCTCCTTCGGCTTTGAAGGAACGCACCTCATGGCCGATGACCAGCTCGCCTCTTACCGACAGAAGTTTCTTGGCAGGGGTAAGCACCGCAGCAGGTATTGTTTTTTGATTCAGAGCTTCATTGTTCCTGGCATATTTCAAGAGCAACTCTCCTCTTTTGAGAATCAGGCTGTCCTGCGTCAGTTTTTCTATTGTCAGCGTATCCGTGAAAGAAATATTCTGGTGATTGCCGATGCTGGTACCTGAAAGTAACAACCGGTTTCCTACTTTTTTCCATGCCTCATATTTCAAGGTGGCCATGTTAATGGAAGAGGCGCTTCCGTCCCTATCAAGAACGAAACCTTGTTGCATGCCGGGCATTCCCGGAACCGGCTCCACCCAGGAGCCTTCAATGGAGGCATTGTTGCAAGCAGCCAAAGCAACCATGCCAAGAACAGCAGTTAAATCTCTCAATCTTTTCATATCTCTTCTCTTTTTAAAACTATATTTCTAAACAAAGGAGCTCTTGTTTTTCCTCTATTCTCTTGCAAAAATAATGTTTTTACGGGAACTTCCACGCATCAAAGAATCTTTTCACGAAACAAATTATGAATATTTATTTGGAAATTATTCAAACTAGCATTACCTTTGCACCGAAATTCAAAAACGATATGAACCAGTACTTAACTACAAGATACAATACGCGCAATGCTGCATGGGGCAACAAGACCTTATGCGGGCACTTCATAGTGCACGTACATTGGTTCAGCGGATTCATTTAACTATCCTGCAATTTGCATCTTACTATTTTGCACTTCCCTTACCGAGAAAAGGAGGGAGAGATGCCGTGTATGGAGTTTCCGTTCGGAAAAACCGGACTAACCTATGTATTCACCCAAAAAAGAAAAAAACTTATGTTTACAATTATATCCATCATGTTTATAGGAATCGGTATCGGATACCTAATGCGTAATGTACAGATGTTGCAAAAAGTGGAGAAAAGCGCCTCGCTCACCATCTTACTGCTGCTCTTTGTACTCGGTGTATCCATCGGTTCCAACCGTCTGATTGTTGACAATCTGGGAAGATTCGGGTGGCAGGCCGCCGTACTGGCCTCACTGAGCATTACAGGCAGCATGCTAGCCTCACTGATGGTGTTTCACCTATTTTTTAAGAAAGGAGAGAAGAGATGAAGGGAAGTTTGATGGTTGTTGCATTTTTCTGTGCCGGCTGCCTGATGGGAGTAGCCAATGATTTTCAGTTCGACCTGCACGACTTATCCATGTATGTGCTCTATGCATTGATGTTCCAGGTGGGCATCGGCATCGGGAGCAACAAGCAATTGAAGGAGCTGGTCAAGAGTCTGCGGCCCAAAATGCTTTTGGTGCCGATGGCCACCATTGTGGGAACACTGTTGTTCTCCGCCTTCGCCAGTCTGCTGTTGAGCCAATGGAGTGTGTTCGACTGCATGGCGGTGGGTAGCGGATTTGCTTATTATTCGCTTTCCTCCATTCTGATTACGCAATTCAAGGAACCTTCCATAGGTCTGCAACTCGCCACGGAACTGGGCACCATCGCCCTGCTTGCCAATATCTTCCGTGAAATGATGGCTTTGCTGGGTGCACCGCTCATCCGGAAATATTTCGGCAAACTGGCACCTATATCGGCGGCAGGGGTCAATTCGATGGATGTACTTCTACCCTCCATCACCCAATATTCCGGAAAGGATGTGATTCCTATCGCTATATTCCACGGAATATTAATTGATATGAGTGTACCGGTATTCGTATCCTTCTTCTGCAATCTGTAAACAGCGGGCCAAAAAAGGAGGATAAGGCCTCATTGTATTCATACTTTAACAACGTGAACAACAGAGACTTCTCACTGCAAAGTGAGTGCATGCTTTTTGCAGTGCCACTGCATACCTATTTGCAGTGATACTGCAACTGCTTTGCAGCGCGACTGCAACGGGTTTGCAGTGACGCTGCAAAAGGCGTGCAATGACTTTGCAGCCGGTCACCAAGCTACCGCATACTCGTAGCGGTCGAACTTAGGCTTGGTGCTTATGCCTACTGCCTTGAATACCCGGGCTATCCGTTGCTGTTCTTCGGGAGAGATAGGGCGCTCGCCCTTGCGGCAATGATAGTAATAGCGTTCACAAGAGAAGCATCCCATCACGCGATGGCGCACGGTGAAAAGCAGCTTGGTGGGTACTTCGTCGAAAAGGTGCGTCATACCGCGGGCATAGTGCAGCTGCTCGCTGGAGCGGTAACGGGCACAAGTGGAGGACCCGGACAAGCTGCCGACATAAAAAGGATTCACCGCACGAACGGACTGTGGCTGGGGGCCTTCACTCTCGGACAACAGTTGTGCCGCTATCGCCCGCAAGCAGGAAGAGGCTTTGGGGCACTTCCCGTTACCCGCAAAGCAGTATTCGTACCCATCGGGCACGTCTTGCAATAATATCATCTTATTAATGATTAATGGTTAGTGATTAATGGACGGAGTGCACGCAGATACTTGCCGATGACCTCTGCCGACTCGCTTGTTTCTTTCTCGAATTCTGCGTGCAGTGTCGGGTATCCGGCAAGCAGTTGCATCATTCGCTCACGTCCCACGAACTCGGACTTTCCAGTTTCGGGATTCAGTTCGTAATAGACGCGGGCATGCACCAGTCCCGAAGCATTGATGGCGTCTCCCACTTCACCGCCCAATCGTGTGGCATCATCGGGAGTCATGGTACTGGTGGCTGCTTGTCCCACAGGCTGTGCACAGAAGTAAACCTTTCCGCCGAGCCACATGGCAGGTGCATACCACTGCCCGAAGCGATAACGCTTATAGCGCATCTTACGGCAATTGACATAAAGCGAGGTATCTACCCGTACAGCATAACAACGGGACTTCAAATAACGGCAAAGACCGGGATTGTCGTCTACCGTAATACGATAATCGGCACCGCCCATGAGGTAAATCTGGTTCTTTGTACGCTTCTCAATCTTCAGCGTGGTAACCGTATCGCCACGGTTCTCCACCAACTCTTTCAGATTGGAATACATTACCTGTTGCGCCGCCGCCGGCAAAACCGCCAGCAACATCAGAACGCCTGACAACCAACTCTTCTTCATATCCCAACCTCCTCTTTTCTGAAACTTTGTTTTAGTGAGCGAAAGGTACATTTTTTATCGGAAGTAGACAAAAAATCGCGGAAAAAACAATTGGAAATGTATATCTTTGCCTTAAACTTAACATGTATGAAGCAAATAAATACGATAGATAAAATCAGCGCCGTCTACCGCAACACGGCAGAAGAGGCAAGACAAGAACTGAATAAAGTACAACAGAAGATTTACCGCATCGGCAGCCTGCGCCTGCTGCTGTTTGTGGCAGGAGTAGTAGGAATTATCTATTTCTGGAGCGAGAGCTGGGGTATACTGGCCTGCATTGCCCTCATCACCCTACTGCCATTCCTATTTTTAATGAAATACCACAACCGGCTGTTTCGTCGCAAGGACTATCTGGAAAAGAAGATGGAAATCAACGAGCAGGAACTCGCCGCTCTGGATTACGATACGTCTTCTTTCGATGACGGCGAAGCATACATCGACCCCACCCATCTCTACACCTATGATTTGGATGTTTTCGGTCCGCATTCCCTTTTCCAGTACATCAACCGTACCTGCACACAGCCCGGGAAACACCGCCTCGCCCACTGGCTGGGAAAACATCTCGAGAGAAAGGAAGAAATCATCCGCCGCCAGGAAGCCGTCAGCGAACTGGCTCCGGAACTGAAATTCCGTCAGCGCTTCCGTATCCTCGGCCTGCTGTACAAAGGAAAAGCCGCCGATGAAACAGAACTGTGCCAATGGGCGGAAAGTCCGAGCATCTTCCGGAACCGAAAACTACTGCGCCTCCTGCCGGTGCTGGTGACGGGAGCCAACCTCATCTGCCTCGCACTCGTCATGGCAGGAATTCTACCCGCAAGTATCTACGGCATCATCTGGACCAGCTTCGTCATCTCCGGCTTCGGCTTCACTGGCAAAGTCACCAAGATGCAGGCCATCTATGGCAAAAAACTGCAAATCCTCTCCACCTACGCCGCCCTGCTCCACCTCATGGAAAAGCAGCCTGCACAAGCCACCCTGCTCAAAGAGATAAAACAACAGATTGGCGGAGAAAAACGGAAAGCCTCCCACTCCATCAGCAGGCTGAACAAGCTCATGGATGAACTCGACCAACGCAACAATGTCTTTATGTACGTCATTCTGAACGGCCTCTTCTTCTGGGAGCTGCGTCAAATCATGCGCATTGAAGCCTGGAAAGAGCAATATGCCGCTGAACTGCCCGGGTGGCTCGATGCCATCGGACAAATGGATGCGCTCAACTCACTGGCAACATTTGCCTATAATCATCCGGACTATATTTACCCAAAGATAGTTCAAGCGGAAAGAAAGGGGAAAGGAAACCTGAATAAAGAAGAAGAAAGCAATTCTGAAACGGAAGCCCCCATCAATGCCCCTTCCTCCTTTCGTCTCCGTGCCGAAGCCCTGGGCCATCCGCTGATGAACCGTGACCGCTGTGTCCGCAATGACATCGACATGGTGAAACGACCGTTTTTCATCATCGTCACCGGCGCCAACATGGCAGGGAAAAGCACCTATCTGCGTACGGTGGGCATCAATTACCTCCTTGCCTGCATCGGCGCCCCCGTTTGTGCCCGCCAAATGGAAATATGCCCGGCCCGGCTCATCACCAGCCTGCGCACCTCGGATTCACTGAATGACAACGAGTCCTACTTCTTTGCCGAACTCAAACGTCTGAAACTCATCATAGACAAGTTACAGGCTGGTGAGGAGCTTTTCATCATCCTCGACGAAATTCTGAAAGGTACCAACTCCATGGACAAGCAGAAAGGATCCTTTGCCCTTATCAAGCAATTCATGACTTTGCAGGCCAATGGTATCATTGCCACCCACGATCTGCTACTGGGAACACTCATCGATCTCTTCCCCGATGATATCCGCAACTATCGCTTTGAAGCAGACATTACAGACAATGAACTGACATTCTCCTACCGCTTGCGCCCAGGTATCGCCCAGAATATGAACGCCTGCTTCCTGATGAAAAAAATGGGGATTGCCGTTGCCAACTAATCCCCACCACAGTTAAAGCCAAGTCTAACTCTTTGACTGATTATGCAGCTTTACATTTCTCCAGGAAAGTAGACACTGCAACCGCATCGCTACCCGTAAAGTAGCGTACGGAAGTTACCGGAGTATACGTGTAAGGCACAAACTGATACAACTGTACAGCCGCAAATTTATTATCCTGCGAAATAATGACATCCATGCGCACATTTCCACTGCCGCAACTTTTTATTTCAGTCTCGCCATTCAGCTGTTCATTCTCAATCATATCTGTAAGTTTGCCCAAATATTTCAAATCGAAGAAAACACTGCGTTCCTTGGTCACACTGCCCGTCGGCAAATAGACCACTTCCTTCGATTTCCAAAACAGACGGAACACGCCAAGCAAGACGAATGCCGTACCCAGCACCATCAAAACCATGCTGAGAGTGGAAGATTTATCACTCATCTCAAAAATGGATACAAAAATAAAAACACCGACCAGCAGCATAGCTACTGAAAAGATAAGTCCTGAAACACTGGTACGCTTTACAATATCGGGATGTGAAGACGCAAAAAGAGTTGCGTCAATAGTTTGAGTTGCCATAATTATAATATGTTTTAATGAATTTATTAGAAATAGAAAATACAGTATTCCCCTGCAAAAACACATAGTCTGACCATACACAAGGGAAAAAGGAAAATTCAATAAAACACTAAATGAGAATACGCCTTAGTGTGAAAATGTAATATTCGCACACCGGCTGGCAACGATAATAGGCAGTGGCATCATAGAGTTTCTCACGATGCAGAGACAAAACAGCCGCTCGCTGGGCCAGTTTGTCAATCCAGTCCTTTAAAGAAAATATATATTCCGTGGTAGAAATACGCTGTATACGGGAGTACGTCAGTGAATGTAATTGTCCACCCATACCCGCCAGCTCTGCATCTGGCAGATAAGGTAATTGAGGCATCTCAATATAGGCATCAGTCTGCTCATGTACGGCAATAGTATTCTCACTCACAACATTCCCCCCACTTGCCGCTTTATTTGCAAATGCATCGCTTGCAGTCTGCCATAAGGCCAATGCAAGCACCATGAATCCTATGAATCTTAAGAATTTAGCCATATCTATGTGCAAATATAACAGTTTCTATCAGGAATTTGTTTTGTGCACACATCTTTTAATGTTTCTTGGATGATTTATAGGAAAAAAAAGCCGTTCCAAACAAATTGGAACGGCTTCTATATATAAAAAGAATAGTTGAATTATTCAGCTTTAACTTCCTCAGCAGCAGGAGCTTCGGCAACCGGTGCAGATGTTTCTGCAGCAGGAGCAGCTTCAGTAGCAGCGGCTTTCTTTGAACGGCGAGTACGAGTAGCCTTCTTGGCAACCTTTTCCTTAGCCATATTTTCGTTGTAGTCAACGAGTTCAATGAAGCACATTTCTGCGTTGTCACCCAAACGGTTACCAGTCTTGATAATACGAGTGTAACCACCCGGACGATCAGCAATCTTCACAGAGATTTCTTTAAACAGTTCAGTTACAGCATACTTGTCTTGCAAATTGCTAAATACAACACGGCGGGAATTAGTCGTATCGTCTTTAGCCTTTGTAATCAAAGGCTCAACAAACTTCTTCAGAGCTTTAGCCTTTGCAACGGTCGTAGTGATTCTTTTGTGCTTAATCAAAGAACACGCCATATTAGCCAACATAGCGTTTCTATGAGAGGCAGTACGACCCAAATGGTTGAATTTCTTATTATGTCTCATTTTTTATTCTTTATCTAATTTATATTTAGAAATATCAGTTCCAAACGACAGATTCAGACTTTCCAGCAAATCATCAAGCTCGGTAAGCGATTTCTTTCCGAAGTTTCTGAATTTCAGCAAATCCGTCTTGTTGAATTGTACCAAGTCACCAAGAGTCTCTACATCTGCAGCCTTCAGACAGTTGAGGGCACGTACAGAGAGATCCATATCAACGAGCTTGGTCTTCAGCAACTGACGCATGTGCAATACTTCTTCATCAAACTCTTCATTGCCGTCAGCATCATTTGTTTCCAGCGTAATCTTCTCGTCAGAGAAAAGCATGAAGTGATAAATCAGAATCTTTGCTGCTTCTTTCAGGGCTTCTTTCGGATGAATGGAACCGTCGGTAGTAATCTCAAGTACCAGTTTCTCGTAGTCGGTCTTCTGCTCTACACGGAAGTTCTCTACCTGATACTTCACATTACGTATCGGAGTATAAATAGAATCGATAGGAATTACGTTCACATCGGTGCAATATTCGCGGTTTTCGTCAGCAGGAACATAACCACGACCTTTGTTGATCGTAATATCTATCTGCATAGTTGACTTTGAATCTAAATGACAAATAACTAATTCAGGATTTAACACTTCAAATCCAGTCAAATACTTACCTATGTCACCTGCTTTAAATTCACTTGAATTCTCGACCGTAATACTTACTTTCTCACTCTCGAATTCTTCAACTACTTGCTTGAATCTCACTTGTTTCAGATTCAAGATAATGTTAGTAACATCCTCTTTTGCCCCCGGAACACTGGAAAATTCATGCTCAACACCGTCTATCTTGATAGTAGTGATAGCAAAACCTTCCAATGAAGAAAGCAGGATGCGGCGCAGTGCATTACCCACGGTAATACCGAAACCGGGCTCCAACGGACGAAATTCGAATTTTCCGAATCTAGAGTCCGCTTCCAACATTAATACTTTATCAGGTTTTTGAAATGCTAATATCGCCATGAAATTAATTATTATTTAGAATACAATTCTACGATCAAATGCTCTTTAATGTTTTCAGGAATGTCTGCTCTTTCAGGTACATGCAGCAATTTGCCAACCTTAGAGTTATCATCCCATTCCAACCAAGGATATTTGCTATGGTTAAAACCAGCCAGTGAGTTAGCGATAACTTCCAATGATTTGGATCTTTCACGAACACCGATCACCTGACCCGGTTTTACTGCATAAGAAGGAATATTCACAACCTCACCGTCTACAGTAATGTGCTTGTGGCTCACCAACTGACGAGCAGCTGCGCGAGTAGGAGCAATACCCAAACGGAATACGATATTGTCAAGGCGACCTTCCAACAATTGGAGAAGGATTTCACCAGTAATACCTTTAGCAGTCTCAGCCTTCTCAAACAAGTTGCGGAATTGTTTTTCCAAAACGCCATAAGTATATTTAGCCTTCTGTTTCTCACGAAGTTGAACACCGTATTCAGAAGTCTTTCTCTTTCTGGAATTACCGTGCTGTCCGGGAGGATAGTTCTTCTTTGACAATACTTTATCTGCTCCAAAGATACCTTCACCGAATTTACGGGCTATTCTTGATTTTGGTCCAGTATATCTAGCCATTTCTTTTAAATATTTAATTGTTTATTCATGAACTTGGGTTTGTTGCAGCCGCGATTGCAGAGAGAAAGTTTACAATCCAATAACAAAATCAAGTCTCACTTCTATTAAAGGTAAATTTTAAACTCTACGTCTTTTCGGAGGACGACAACCATTGTGCGGAAGCGGAGTTACGTCAATGATTTCAGTAACCTCGATACCTGCACCGTGGATAGTTCTAATAGCAGACTCACGTCCGTTACCCGGGCCCTTCACATATGCTTTTACCTTTCTCAAGCCAAGATCGTATGCTATCTTAGCACAATCTTGAGCAGCCATCTGTGCTGCGTAGGGAGTGTTCTTCTTTGAACCTCTAAAACCCATCTTTCCGGCAGAAGACCAAGAAATGATCTGACCTTCGCTGTTTGCCAGAGAAACAATAATGTTGTTAAAAGATGAATGAACATGCAACTGTCCATTAGCATCAACCTTCACATTTCTCTTTTTTGCTGCAACTGTTTTTTTTGCCATATCAACAATTATTATTTAGTAGCTTTTTTCTTATTAGCAACGGTTTTCTTTCTACCCTTACGAGTACGGGCATTGTTCTTTGTGCTCTGACCTCTTACTGGAAGACCAATACGATGACGAACACCACGATAGCAACCGATATCCATTAAACGCTTAATGTTCAATTGAACTTCAGAACGAAGATCACCTTCAACCTTATACTCTGCACCAATGATCTCACGAATCTTGGCAGCCTGATCATCCGTCCAGTCTTTTACTTTCAGGTCTCTGTCAACACCTGCTTTATCCAAAATTTTTGCTGAACTACTACGACCTATACCATATACATAGGTCAACGCAATTTCACCTCTCTTGTTTTGAGGCAAATCGACACCAACTATTCTTATAGCCATATACTAAATTATTTTTTTTGCAAAAATAATAATATTATCCTTGACGTTGTTTATACTTAGGATTTTTCTTGTTAATAACATACAAACGGCCATTACGTCTAACGATCTTACACTCTGGCGTACGTTTCTTTAAGGATGCTCTTACTTTCATATCTTAATTTTATTTATATCTAAATACAATTCTTCCTTTCGATAAATCATAAGGAGACATTTCGACTCTTACTTTATCCCCTGGCAGGATTTTGATGTAATGCATCCGCATCTTACCGGAAATATGTGCAGTAATCTCATGTCCGTTTTCTAATTCAACACGAAACATTGCATTAGACAATGCTTCAACTATAACTCCATCTTGTTCTATTGCAGATTGCTTTGCCATATTAATTTCTTAAATTGCTTTATCTCCTAATACTTCTTCAATGAACTCGAATGATGACAATATATCAGCTTCACCAGCACCGACTGCTATCGTATGTTCAAAATGAGCTGCACACTTGCGG
This sequence comes from Bacteroides sp. A1C1, assembly GCF_004328515.1. Lineage (NCBI taxonomy): Bacteria > Pseudomonadati > Bacteroidota > Bacteroidia > Bacteroidales > Bacteroidaceae > Bacteroides > Bacteroides sp. A1C1. The sequence continues at coordinate 2,666,517 of NZ_CP036491.1, read as the reverse complement.
TCTTTTGTCCTCACCGTCCAGCCATCACGCTCCATGAGTATTTGTCGGTTACCTAAAGTTATCATCGGTTCAATGGCAATGCACAAGCCTTTCTTCAGCATTGTCCCATAACCACGTTTTCCGTAATTGGGGACCTGAGGATCTTCATGCATTTCCTTGCCTATTCCGTGACCCACAAACTCACGCACCACACCATAAGAATTAGATTCGCAGTGCTGCTGTATCGCATAGCCGATATCACCCAACCGCTTGCCGTGAACGGCATTCTGTATCCCTATGTACAATGCTTCTTTAGTAACCTTCAGTAATTTGCGGACCTCTTCGTCAACTTCACCTACACAAAACGTATAAGCTGAGTCGCCACAAAAGCCATTCATGTAAGTACCACAATCAACAGACACGATATCACCGTCTTTCAATACCACATTATCTCCCGGAATACCATGTACCACTTGGTCATTTACAGATGTGCAAATAGAAGCTGGAAACGGATCGCCATATTGATTAGGAAAACCTTTAAAGGTTGGAACAGCACCATTGTCTCTGATGAACTCTTCCGCTACCCTATCCAGCTCTTTTGTTGTCACTCCGGGCCTTATAACCTTAGCTATCTCAGCCAACGTCTTTCCAACAAGCAAATTACTCCTGCGGAGCAGCTCTATTTCATCTTCTGTTTTAAGAAATATCATTCTTCAAAAAAGATTAATATGCAGCTACATTACCACTGCGGCCTTTAATACGTCCGGATTTCAGCAAACCGTCATAGTGTCTCATTAACAAATGACTTTCTACCTGCTGGAGAGTATCAAGCACCACACCCACAAGGATTAACAAAGATGTACCGCCAAAGAATTGAGCAAACTCAGCTTTCACACCGAATATGCCGGCAAATGCAGGCATAATGGCAACCAAGGCCAAGAAGAAAGAACCAGGCAAAGTAATACGTGACATAATCACGTCAATATACTCGGCAGTTTGCTTTCCTGGCTTGATACCCGGAATAAAACCATTGTTTCTCTTCATATCTTCAGCCATCTGAGTCGGATTAATAGTAATTGCAGTATAGAAATACGTAAACAATATAATCAACACTGCAAAAATCAAATTATACCAAAAGCTTGTATGATCAGTCAATGCACGTACGAAACCGCTTGCATCATTTACATTCGAGAACCCAACAAGAGTGATAGGAATAAACATGATAGCCTGAGCAAAAATGATAGGCATCACGTTAGCAGCATTCACCTTCAAAGGAATATACTGTCTAGCACCGCCATATTGCTTGTTACCCACAATCTTCTTCGCATATTGAACAGGAATCTTTCTAGTTCCCTGCACCAAAAGAATAGCGAATGCAATAACAACCAGCAACACAACAAGCTCAATCAGGAACATTACCAGACCACCAGTCTTGTCCGTCATACGGGAAATCAATTCCTGGAATAAGGACTGCGGCAGACGGGCGATGATACCAATCATGATAATCAGCGAAATACCATTACCGATACCCTTATCCGTAATTCTCTCACCAAGCCACAAAATAAACATACTTCCAGCCGCTAAAATAATGGTAGAAGTAAACATAAACAGAGTCCAATCTAATGAAGCATTTAAAGAAGGACCAGCCTGCATCTTAAGATTGAGCAAATAAGAAGGAGCCTGAACCAAAAGAATAAGAATCGTCAGATAACGAGTATATTGATTCATTTTTCTTCTACCACTCTCACCTTCGCGCTGCAATTTTTGGAAATACGGAACCGCAATACCCAGCAGCTGAATCACAATGGAGGCAGAGATGTACGGCATGATACCCAATGCAAAAATAGAAGCATTGGAAAATGCTCCTCCGGAAAACATGTTTAACAAGGCTAAAAGACCTTCGCTTGTCTGTTGATGCAATTGTGTCAGCATTGACGGATTGATCCCCGGCAAAACGACATACGAACCAAAACGGTAGATTGCCACAAACAATATGGTAATGAGGATCCGTTGTCTCAGATCCTCAATTTTCCATATATTCTTTAATGTTTCAATAGCTTTTCTCATTGAATTAGAGTTTTACTACTTGTCCACCAGCAGCTTCGATGGCAGCAACAGCAGTCTTAGAAAATGCATGTGCCTGTACATCCAACTTAGCAGTCAAAGTTCCGTTACCTAATACTTTTACCAACTGGCTTGCAGAAATGAAACCAGCAGCAATGAAGTCACTGATACCTACAGTCTGCAAGTTCTTTGCTTCAGCCAATTTCTGAATTGTATCCAAGTTGATAGCCTTATACTCTACACGATTGATATTTTTAAAGCCAAACTTAGGAACACGACGTTGAAGAGGCATCTGACCACCTTCAAAACCGATTTTCTTAGAGTATCCAGATCTTGATTTAGCTCCTTTATGACCTCTAGTAGAAGTACCTCCCAAGCCAGAACCCGGACCACGTCCAATTCTCTTTCTTGTTTTAGTAGATCCCTCTGCAGGTTTTAAATTACTTAAGTTCATATTGTAATTCGTTTTATATTCAACAAATAATTACTTAACAATGGTAACCAAGTGTTTAACCTTATCCACCATTCCAAGAATTGAAGGAGTACATTCGTGTTCAACCACACGATTCAACTTATGAAGCCCCAGTGCATCGAGAGTTCTCTTCTGATCAGCAGGAGCACCAATTCTACTTTTAACTTGTTTAATCTTTATAGTCGACATATTCTTCCTCCTTATCCTCTAAATACTTTTTCCATACTAACTCCTCTGTTCTGGGCAACCATACGAGCATCGCGCATTTCACTCAATGCCAAGATAGTAGCCTTTACCAAGTTGTGCGGGTTGGAAGAACCTTTTGACTTAGCCAAAACGTCTGTTACACCAACACTTTCCAATACGGCACGCATTGCACCGCCAGCAACAACACCGGTACCGTGAGAAGCCGGTTTAATAAATACTTCAGCGCCACCGAACTTTGCAGACTGTTCGTGAGGAACTGTACCTTTCAGTACAGGCACTCTTGTCAGGTTTTTCTTTGCAGATTCAACACCTTTGGCAATAGCAGCGGTTACTTCACCAGCTTTACCAAGGCCCCAACCGATGATGCCTTCTTCGTTTCCTACTACCACAATAGCAGAGAAACTAAAAGTTCTACCACCTTTGGTTACTTTGGTTACACGATTAATAGCAACCAATCTGTCTTTCAGCTCTATATCGTTTGTAATCTTAACTCTATTATTAAGTCCTGCCATAATGATTAAAATTTAAGTCCACCGTTACGGGCAGCATCAGCCACCTCTTTTACTCTCCCATGATACAAGTAACCATTACGGTCGAAAACAACAGTAGTAATACCTGCTTCCTGAGCTTTTTTCGCAATCAGTTCACCTACTTTAGCAGCTTGTTCCTTCTTAGGCATTTTTTCAGTCATACCCAAAGAAGAAGCGGCAGCCAATGTCTTACCGGACAAGTCGTCGATAATCTGAACATAGATTTGCTTGTTACTTCTAAATACACTCATACGCGGGCATTCAGTAGTACCTGAAATTTTGTTGCGTACTCTATATTTGATCTTAATTCGTCTTTCTATTTTTGTTGTCATAATAATATCAATTTAAATGATTATTTAGCACCAGCTGATTTACCAGACTTTCTACGAATTTCTTCGCCAACAAACTTAATACCCTTACCCTTATACGGTTCAGGCTTACGGAAAGAACGTATTTTAGAGCAAACTTGACCAAGTAACTGCTTGTCGCAAGATTCCAATATAATCAAAGGATTCTTGTTTCTTTCAGACTTAGTCTCAACTTTAACTTCAGGAGGCAACTGTATAAAGATACTGTGAGTATAACCTAAAGCCAGTTCAATGATATTTCCCTGGTTAGAGGCACGGTAACCTACACCGACAAGTTCCAATTCTTTCTTATATCCTTCTGATACACCAACAACCATGTTGTGTACCAATGAACGGTATAATCCATGGAATGCATGCTTTTGCTTAGGATTATCCAGCATTGCATTTTCATTCTCAGCCAAAACAACATAACCGTCTTCGATGGTAACATTGATAGCAGGATTTACATATTGGCTCATTTCGCCTTTGGGTCCCTTAACGGTAACCACGTCATCTTTCAGAGTAACTGTTACTCCAGCGGGAATACTAATGGGTAATTTTCCTATTCTTGACATTGCTAATTCCTCCTATTAATATACATAACACAAAACTTCACCACCAATCTTTAGTTCAGCGGCTTCTTTGTTGGTCATTACACCCTTGGAAGTAGATATTATAGCAATACCCAAACCATTAATAACACGCGGCATGTCTTTATAACCGGTATATTGACGCAAACCCGGAGAAGAGATTCTCTCCAGCTTCTTGATAGCGTTAACCTTGTTTACCGGATCATACTTCAAGGCAACTTTAATTGTACCTTGAGGACCATCTTCTACAAACTTATAATTAAGAATGTAGCCCTTTTCAAAAAGAATCTTAGTGATTTCTTTTTTCAAATTTGAAGCCGGAACTTCCACAACTCTGTGCTTCGCTTGAATAGCGTTCCGCAACCTCGTCAAATAATCTGCTATTGGATCAGTCATATAAAAAATAAATTAAATTAATCAGGCCTACCCTGACAATATTTAAAAAACAAAATTACCAGCTTGCTTTCTTTACACCGGGAATAAGACCGTTAGAAGCCATCTCACGGAACTGGATTCTGGAGATACCAAACTGACGGATATATCCTTTAGGACGACCAGTCAGCTTGCAACGGTTGTGCATACGAATCGGATTAGAATTCTTAGGCAGGTCCTGCAATTTCTGTGCAGCTTCAAAAGCTTCAGCAGGATCACCAGTTCTAACGATTTGCTTCAACGCAGCTCTCTTCTCGGCATATCTGGCTACTAATTTAGCACGCTTTACTTCACGTGCCTTCATTGATTCCTTTGCCATATTATCAATCTTTTTTAGCGTTTTTAAACGGTAAACCGAATTCCTTCAACAAGGCATACCCTTCTTCATCTGTTTGCGCAGAGGTTACAAAGGTAATATTCATTCCGAGAATTCTAGTAATACTATCGATATTAATTTCAGGGAAAATGATTTGTTCCTGAATACCAAGGGTATAGTTACCCTTACCATCGAACTTACTTTCAATACCCTTGAAGTCGCGAATACGAGGCAGAGCTACACGAACCAACTTTTCAAGGAATTCGTACATTCTCTCACGACGCAGAGTTACCATAACACCAATCGGCATTTTCTTACGCAACTTAAAGTTTGCAATATCCTTACGAGAAATGGTTGCCACGGCTTTCTGACCAGTGATAGCAGTCATTTCATTAATTGCCACTTCAATAATCTTCTTGTCAGCAACAGCCATACCCAAACCTTGATTGATAACAATCTTCTTAAGTACGGGTATCTGCATAGAAGAAGAATACTGGAACTGTGATTTCAATGCAGGCGCAATACGGTCTGCATATTCTTTCTTAAGGCTAGCAGTATTACTCATTACTTAATCTCCTCTCCTGATTTTTTAGAATAACGCACTAAAGTGCCTTCAGCACTTACTTTTCTACCAACACGCGTTGCTTTACCAGTCTTTGGATCAACGGGATTCAAATTTGACAAGTGGACAGAAGCTTCCTGCTTCACAATGCCACCTTGTGGGTTTTTAGCATTCGGTTTTGTGCTCTTAGACACCATGTTGATACCTTCAACGATTGCGCGGTTTTTATCAACAAGAACCTTCAATACACGACCAGTCTTACCCTTGTCTTCACCGGAGTTTACATAAACTGTATCGCCTTTTTTAATATGTAATTTACTCATTACTCAAATCTTTTACAATATTAAAGTACTTCAGGAGCGAGTGACACAACTTTCATGTTAGTAGCACGAAGTTCACGAGCTACCGGACCGAAAATACGACTACCTCTAATTTCACCTGCATTGTTCAACAACACGCAAGCATTATCATCAAAACGTATGTAAGAGCCATCAGCACGACGGATTTCTTTCTTAGTACGTACGATCAAAGCTTTAGACACTGCACCTTTTTTAATATCACTTGAAGGGATAACGCTCTTAACAGAAACGACAATCACGTCCCCTACTGAAGCATAGCGACGACCTGTACCACCCAAAACACGGATACAGAGAGCCTCTTTTGCCCCACTATTATCACATACTGTAAGTCTGGATTCTACTTGTATCATAATTACTTAGCTCTTTCAATTATTTCTACCAATCTCCATCTCTTAGTCTTGCTCAAAGGACGAGTTTCCATGATGTGTACAGTATCGCCGATATTGCACTCATTCTTTTCATCATGAGCATGGTACTTCTTCGTCTTGCTAACGAACTTACCATATATGGGGTGTTTCTCCTTAAACTTAGCTGCTACTGTAATGGTCTTATCCATCTTGTTGCTCAGCACAACCCCAGTTCTTTCTTTTCTTAAATTTCTTGCTTCCATCAAGCTCATCATTTATTGTTAAGTTCTCTTTGGCGTAATTCAGTCTTCATACGCGCAATAGTCCTGCGTAATTGTTTGATCTGAGCAGGATTATCCAAAGGAGAAATAGAATGATTTAAAATCATTTGGTTGTAATTAGCTACTTCTGCTTCAACTCTTTCTACCAAGTCGTTGGTAGGCATCTCTTTAATTTCTGCTATTTTCATACTCCTTACGCATTTTGATTTTGAATATCATAATCACGTCTAACCACAAACTTGGTTGTGATAGGAAGCTTCTGTGCAGCTAAGCGCAAAGCCTCTTTAGCGATTTCATAAGATACTCCTTCGGCTTCGATAATAATTCTACCCGGTGTAACTGGGGCAACGAATCCCTCCGGTGCACCCTTACCTTTACCCATACGCACATCAGCTGGCTTTCTGGTAATAGGCTTGTCGGGGAAAATACGAATCCAAATCTGTCCTTGACGTTGCATATATCTTGTCACTGCAATACGCGCAGCTTCAATCTGACGGCCTGTAATCCATTTCGTTTCCAAGGCCTTAATACCAAAAGATCCGAAAGCCAACTGGTTTCCTCTTTGGGCATTACCCTTTTGACGGCCTTTTTGTTGTCTTCTGAATTTTGTTTTTTTCGGTTGTAACATAATTCCTAAAAATCAAATTCGTTAGCGATTATTTTTCTTTCTTTTGAAGTTCTTTCCGCCATTGTTTCCGCTATTGCTTCCACGACCACTTTCCTTGCTTTGCGTAAAGTTCGGAGCCAACTCCTTCTTACCATAAACTTCACCTCTACAAATCCAAACTTTAATACCGAGAAGACCAACCTTAGTCAATGCTTCTGCATGACAATAGTCGATATCTGCTCTGAAAGTGTGCAACGGAGTTCTTCCTTCCTTATACATTTCAGAACGAGCCATTTCTGCACCATTCAAACGTCCTGAAATCTGAATCTTGATACCTTCCGCACCCATACGCATTGTATTGGCAATGGCCATCTTAATGGCACGACGGTAGGCAATTTTGCCTTCAACCTGACGGGCAATGTTGTTAGCCACGATAACAGCGTCCAACTCAGGTCTTTTAACTTCGAAGATATTAATCTGAATATCCTTATCCGTAACCTTCTTCAACTCCTCCTTCAACTTGTCAACTTCTTGGCCACCTTTACCGATAATGATACCCGGACGTGCAGTACAAACGGTAATAGTCACGAGTTTCAGTGTACGTTCAATTACAATTCTTGACACACTAGCCTTTGCCAGACGAGCGTTCAAATATTTACGAATCTTGCTATCTTCCAGCAGAGAGTCGCCGTAATTCTTTCCACCATACCAATTGGAATCCCATCCTCTGATAATTCCTAAACGGTTGCTTATTGGATTAACTTTTTGTCCCATTTACCTTAATTTTGATCTTCGTTATTACTTTTAGAACCAACGAACAACGTTACGTGGTTTGAACGTTTACGAATTCTGTAACCTCTACCCTGCGGAGCCGGTCTCATTCTTTTGAGTGTGGCACCACCATCAACAAAAATCTTGGTTACGAACAGCTCGCCACTTTCAGCTTTACGTTCGTTTTTCTGCTCCCAGTTAGCAATTGCAGAGCGCAGCAACTTTTCCACTCTTGCGGCAGCCTCTTTTGAAGAGAACTTCAAAACGCCGAGTGCTCTGTTCACCTCCATCCCACGAATCATGTCAGCCACGAGACGCATTTTACGGGGGGAAGTAGGAACATTTTGCAATTTCGCAAAATACATGGTCTTAAGGGCTTCTTTTCTTTTTTCAGCCGATATTTTTTTTCTTGCTCCCATTATATTATTACTTTATTATTTCAGATAAATCCTGTTTTATTTTTTCTTGTTACCAGCGTGTCCTCTGAAAGTACGAGTTGGAGCAAATTCTCCCAACTTGTGTCCTACCATATTTTCGGTAACATAAACAGGAATAAATTTATTTCCGTTGTGAACTGCAACAGTATGGCCTACGAAATCAGGCGAAATCATTGAAGCTCTGGCCCAGGTCTTAACTACCACTTTCTTGCCCGATTCATTCATGGCAAGCACTTTCTTCTCAAGCTTAACGTTAATATACGGACCTTTTTTTAATGAACGACTCATAATTTACTCAATTAATCAGATTACTTCTTTCTTCTCTCAATAATATACTTAGACGATTGTTTCTTCGGAGCTCTTGTCTTAAGACCCTTAGCATACAATCCCTTACGAGATCTCGGGTGTCCTCCTGAAGCACGTCCTTCACCACCACCCATCGGGTGATCAACCGGGTTCATAACAACACCACGGTTACGCGGACGACGTCCTAACCAGCGAGAACGTCCAGCTTTACCCGAACTTTCCAATCCATGATCTGAGTTACCTACACTACCGATAGTAGCCTTACAAGTACTGAGGATCTGACGAACCTCCCCTGAAGGCAACTTGATAACGCAGTACTTACCTTCTCTGGAAGTCAACTGAGCGAAGTTACCGGCCGAGCGAACCAAGGCAGCGCCTTGTCCCGGACGTAATTCGATGTTGTGAATTACAGTACCGACCGGAATATTCTGAAGTGGAAGTGCGTTTCCGATTTCCGGAGCAGCAGCCTCACCTGACATCAAAGTCATACCAACTTGCAATCCGTTGGGAGCAATAATATATCTTTTTTCTCCATCTGCATAAAACAACAAAGCAATACGAGCCGAACGATTCGGATCATATTCAATTGTTTTAACCACTGCAGGCACACCGTCTTTATTTCTCTTGAAATCTACGATACGAATAATCTTCTTACTACCGCCACCGATGTAGCGCATAGTCATCTTACCTTCATTGTTACGACCACCTGAAGATTTCTTACCAAATACAAGAGACTTTTCTGGTACCCGTGCAGTAATCTCTTCGTAAGTACCAATAATTTTATGTCTTTGCCCCGGTGTTGTGGGCTTAAATTTACGTACTGCCATTTTTATTAAATATTGCTATAAAAATCAATAGTATCTCCTTCTTTCAACGTAACGATAGCTTTCTTGAACGCATTCGTACGTCCGTTGATGATACCGGCACGAGTATAGCGGCTCTTATTTTTGCCGGCATACTTCATCGTATTCACATCAACTACTGTAACGTTGTAAAGGGCTTCAACTTCCTTCTTAATTTCCAGTTTATTAGCTTCAGGACGCACGATAAAGCCGAAACGATTGTTCGTTTTATCAGTAATTGCAGTCATCTTCTCTGTCACTAACGGTTTAATAATAATTCCCATTATTTAAGCCTCCTTTTTACATTAAGATATTGTCGATAGCAGAAAGTGCACTTTCAGCAAACACAACAACCCCAGCGTCCAATACTCTATAAGTATTCAACCCTGAGATAGTCTGCACATTAGCACCCTTTACATTACGAGCCGACAAATATACGTTTTTATTTGCTTCTGGTAAAATCACAAGCAGCTTTTTGTCAGAAACTTTAAGATTTTTTGTCATTGCAACGAAATCTTTAGTCTTCGGAGCTTCAAAAGAGAAGTCTTCCACCACTACAACCGCGTTGTTCTGAGCCTTGTATGACAAAGCTGACTTACGAGCCAGAGCCTTTACTTTCTTGTTTAATTTGAAGTAGTAATCTCTCGGTTTCGGACCGAATACGCGTCCACCACCAACAAGTACCGGTGAGTTCATGTCACCACGACGTGCACCACCGCCACCTTTCTGGCGACCGATTTTACGAGTAGAACCACTGATTTCGCTTCTTTCCTTTGACTTGTGTGTACCCTGACGCTGGTTAGCCATAAACTGTTTAACATCCAAGTAGATAGCGTGGTCGTTGGGCTCAATTCCGAAGATAGACTCGTTTAACGTAATCTTTCTCCCAGTGTCTTCACCTTTAATGTTATATACGTTAACTTCCATTATTTCTCAATTATTACGATTGAACCTTTGCAACCAGGAACAGACCCCTTAATCAAAAGAAGATTATGCTCCGCGATTACCTTTAATACCTGCAGGTTTTGAACAGTTACTCTGTCGCCACCAAGCTGTCCACCCATGCGCATTCCCTTGAATACTTTTGCGGGGTAAGAACAAGCACCAATAGAACCCGGCTTACGAGCGCGGTTGTGCTGACCGTGAGTAGTCTGGCCTACACCACCGAAACCGTGGCGCTTTACCACGCCCTGAAACCCCTTACCCTTAGAGGTACCTACAACGTCAACAAAAGTTGTGTCATTGAACAGTTCTACAGTAACAGTGTCACCCAGATTCAACTCTGTTTCAAATTCTTTGAACTCAGCCAAGTGTTTCTTGGGAGTTACTCCAGCTTTTTTAAAGTGCCCCATCAAAGGCTTTGTAGTGTGCTTCTCCTTCTTATCTTGGAAGCCCAGCTGAACAGCTTCATAACCGTCCTTTTCTACAGTTTTCACTTGAGTAACAACACAAGGACCTGCTTCGATAACAGTGCATGGTACATTCTTACCCTCGGCACTGAAAACGGATGTCATTCCGATTTTTTTTCCTAATAATCCTGGCATTTCACTTAATTTTTAATACTTACACTTTAATTTCTACTTCCACACCACTCGGCAACTCCAACTTCATCAGAGCGTCTACTGTCTTAGCTGTTGAGCTATAGATGTCAATCAGTCTCTTGTAAGAAGAGAGTTCGAATTGTTCACGCGACTTCTTGTTAACGAAAGTCGAACGGTTCACGGTAAAGATACGCTTGTGCGTAGGAAGAGGAATCGGACCGCTAACGATAGCGCCCGTTGTCTTCACCGTTCTTACAATTTTCTCAGCTGACTTGTCAACCAAGTTGTGGTCGTAAGATTTCAGTTTGATTCTAATTTTTTGACTCATTACTGTTTTTAGTTATTAAATAGTTATATAAGATGAAGTTCCGCAGGCTAAGAGTCATTCGCTAGCCTACGGGACTTCAAGTTTTTTTTAGATTAAGTCAGCACGGCCTTTCACTTCCTCCAATACTGCCTTGGCAATAGAGTTGGAAACCTGGGCATGGTGAGAATATACCATTGAAGAGGTTGCACGACCAGAAGTGATGGTACGCAATGCTGTTACGTAACCAAACATTTCTGCCAGCGGAACCATTGCCTTCACGATACGTGCACCGGAACGGCTAGATTCCATACCTTCCACCTGGCCACGACGCTTGTTCAAGTCACCGATAACATCACCCATGTTTTCTTCCGGAGTAACAACTTCCAGCTTCATGATAGGCTCCATCAATACCGGACCCGCCTTAGCACAAGCGTTCTTATATGCCTGGATAGCACAGATTTCGAAAGACAACTGGTCAGAGTCAACCGGGTGGAAAGAACCGTCAATCAAAGTTACTTTCAGTGAATCCAGCGGATAACCAGCCAACACACCGTTCTTCATAGCAGTAGTGAAGCCCTTCTGTACAGACGGAATAAATTCCTTAGGGATGTTACCACCCTTCACTTCGTCAACGAATTGCAATCCACCTTCCTTGAAGTCTTCATCAACCGGGCCGATATTCACGATAATATCAGCGAATTTACCACGACCACCAGACTGCTTCTTGTAAACTTCACGCAAATTAACTGTCTTAGTGATAGCCTCCTTGTAGTTAACCTGAGGCTTACCTTGGTTACATTCAACCTTGAACTCACGTTTCAGACGGTCGATAATAATATCCAAGTGGAGCTCACCCATACCAGAGATAACTGTCTGACCAGTCTGTTCGTCAGTCTTAACTGTGAACGTCGGGTCTTCTTCAGCCAACTTAGCCAAACCATTTGACAGCTTATCCATATCTTTCTGAGTCTTAGGCTCAACAGCGATACCAATTACCGGTTCCGGGAAGTCCATAGATTCCAATACAATCGGTGCAGTTTCGTCACACAATGTATCACCAGTATGTATATCCTTGAAACCTACGCCAGCACCAATATCACCAGCACCGATAACTTCTACCGGATTCTGCTTGTTTGAGTGCATCTGGAACAAACGGGATACGCGTTCTTTCTTACCAGAACGAGAGTTATAGATATAAGAACCAGCCTCTATCTTACCGGAATAAACGCGGAAGAAAGTCAAACGACCTACATACGGGTCAGTTGCAATCTTAAATGCCAAAGCAGAAGTCTTTTCGTCTTCGCTCGGTTTACGATCTTCTTCAGCACCAGTTTCGGGATTTGTACCGACAACATTCTCTGTATCCAGCGGAGAAGGCAAGAATGCACAAACGTAATCAAGCAATGTCTGTACACCTTTGTTCTTGAATGAAGAACCGCAAAGCATCGGAACGACAGCCATTTGCACTGTTGCGTTACGGAGAGCTCTCAAAACCTCTTCTTCTGTAATGGTAGAAGGATCATCGAAATATTTCTCCATCAAAGCATCATCAAACTCAGCCACTTTTTCGAGCATCTTATCTCTCCATTCGTTAGCTTCGTCTACCAGATTTGCAGGGATTTCCTCTACTGTATAGTCAGCGCCCATTGTTTCATCATGCCAATAGATAGCTTTCATTTTGATAAGGTCTACCAGGCCTTTGAAAGATTCCTCAGCACCGATAGGAACGACGATAGGACACGGATTAGCTCCCAAAACATCCTTCATTTGGCGAACTACTTCAAAGAAGTCAGCGCCCGAACGGTCCATCTTATTAACGTAAGCGATACGCGGTACGTTATATTTGTCAGCTTGGCGCCAAACTGTCTCAGATTGCGGTTCAACACCACCTACTGCACAGTAAGCAGCAACGGCGCCATCAAGAATACGCAAAGAACGCTCTACCTCAGCGGTAAAGTCAACGTGTCCCGGAGTGTCAATCAAGTTAATTTTATAAGTATCACCGGCATATTTCCAACGAGTGGTAGTAGCAGCAGAAGTGATAGTGATACCACGTTCCTGTTCTTGCTCCATCCAGTCCATTGTAGCGGCACCATCGTGCACCTCACCGATTTTGTGGGTTAAACCCGTGTAAAACAAAATACGTTCAGAGGTCGTTGTCTTTCCGGCATCGATGTGGGCCATGATACCGATATTACGTGTCAAATGTAAATCATGCTTTGCCATTTTCTAATTCCCTTACTTTAAGTTTTTAATCTTCTAATTGGTTAGTCTCTTATAGTATTAGAATCTGAAATGAGCAAACGCACGGTTAGCTTCTGCCATTCTGTGCATGTCTTCTTTACGTTTGTAAGCACCACCCTGTTCGTTGAAAGCATCCATGATTTCAGCGGCTAACTTGTCAGCCATTGACTTGCCACCACGCTTACGTGCAAAGATAATCAAGTTCTTCATTGAAATTGACTCCTTACGGTCAGCACGGATTTCTGTAGGAACCTGGAAAGTAGCACCACCCACACGGCGAGACTTCACTTCCACCTGAGGAGTCACATTATCCAGAGCTTTTTTCCAAATTTCAAGAGCGGATTTCTCTTCGTTCTGCATTTTATTCTTCACTGTTTCCAACGCAGCATAGAAGATTTCATAAGAAGTGTTCTTCTTTCCATCGTACATCAAATGATTCACGAACTTGGAAACTTTTACATCATTGAACACGGGATCCGGAAGGATAACGCGTTTTTTCGGTTTTGCTTTTCTCATTTGTCTGAAAGAATAATGTTTTTCGTTCTTGGTTGTTTACTTCTGTCTTCTTCAACTCTCCCTCCGGAGAATTTACTCAACCTTTAGCATTTCCAACAAACTAAAACGTAAGTTATTACTTTTAATTTTTCTGTTTTTGGGTATCAGGCCACCAGATTATTTCTTCTTAGCAGGAGCTGCTTGACCCGGTTTCGGACGTTTTGCGCCGTATTTGGAACGTCTTTGTGTACGACCTGCAACACCTGCAGTATCCAAAGTACCACGTACGATATGATAACGCACACCCGGAAGGTCTTTTACACGACCACCACGTACCAATACAATAGAGTGTTCTTGCAAATTGTGACCTTCTCCCGGAATATAAGAGTTCACCTCTTTACCATTGGTCAAACGTACACGAGCTACTTTACGCATAGCTGAATTCGGTTTTTTCGGAGTGGTTGTATACACTCTCACGCAAACGCCACGTCTTTGAGGACAAGAGTCCAAGGCTGGAGACTTTGATTTCTCCACCAGCACTTCGCGTCCTTTTCTTACTAATTGCTGAATTGTAGGCATTTTAATTGTTTTTAGTTATATATTATTGTTTATATTAATTCAGAACTATACACTTTTGGGCTGCAAAGATACTAATAAGTTTTGAATAATCAATGCACTACAAGTTTTTTTTTTTAATTTTACGCTTCACCCTTGATGTTGGGAAGAGGCGGAAATGTTTGTTCGTCCGGCATGTGAATCGGTCCGAAAGAGCGTTCGTATTTCCCAATATTCTCTTCGAGTGCACGCAGCAAACGCTTGGCATGTTCGGGTGCCAAAACTATGCGCGATTGCACACCAGCCTTTGGCATTCCAGGCATCACGCGAATAAAGTCGAGAATAAATTCCGAACTGGAATGAGTTATAATAGCCAAATTGGCATATGTACCTTGCGCCACTTCTTCCTTCAATTCTATCTGAAGTTGACCGTTGTTGTTTTCTTGATTTTCCATGTTGCACAATTATTTTTAAAATGTTCTTAAAAGATAGACCAAAAGTACTCTTTTTTTTCGGACGATATACATTTAAGTCCCCAAAAGACACATAATAATCCGTCCAGAAAAAGAAGCAAGCCACTACAATCGTTTTGCAGTAGCACTATAACAAACATGCAGAAGCGTTGCAATACAGAAGGAAGAGGCAAAGATAAAACAGAGAGGGAATACTCCTTCTTATAGGATATTCCCTCTCTCTATTTAATAGAATTATATTGACGTTGTAAGGTTATCCCTCTACTTTCTCGTCTACAGCATAATCAAGTACCGTCTTCTTGTTAGCAAGCATACGGTCGTACTCTTCTTTGGAGCCAACAATAATCTTCTCGAACTCGCGCTGTCCGGTACCGGCAGGAATCAGGTGACCGCAGATTACGTTCTCCTTCATACCTTCCAGACGGTCCACCTTTCCGTTGATGGCAGCCTCGTTCAGCACCTTCGTCGTTTCTTGGAAGGAAGCAGCCGACATGAAGCTTGAAGTCTGCAATGCAGCACGGGTGATACCTTGAAGAATCTGAGTAGAAGTCGCAGGTACAGCGTCGCGCACTTCCACGGGTTTCAAGTCGCGGCGTTTCAACATGGAGTTCTCGTCACGCAGCTTGCGGGCCGTCACGATCTGACCAGCCTGCAAACTCTGGGAATCTCCAGCATCCACTACCACCTTCTTTCCCCAGATACGGTCGTTCTCTTCCATGAATTCCATCTTGTCAACAACTTGCTGCTCCAGGAAGCGGGTATCACCCGGCTCGTCAATTTCCACCTTGCGCATCATCTGACGTACGATGATTTCAAAGTGCTTATCGTTAATCTTCACACCCTGCAGACGGTAAACGTCCTGAACCTCGTTCACGATATATTCCTGCACGGCTGTAGGACCTTTGATGGCCAGGATGTCCGCAGGTGTGATAGCACCGTCTGATAACGGAGTACCGGCACGTACATAGTCGTTCTCCTGAACCAAAATCTGCTTGGACAACGGTACGAGGTACTTCTTCACTTCGCCGGTCTTGGAAGTAACGATGATTTCGCGGTTACCGCGTTTCACTTTACCCATGGTAACCTCACCGTCGATTTCTGAAACCACAGCAGGATTAGACGGGTTACGTGCCTCAAACAGCTCAGTGACACGGGGAAGACCACCCGTGATATCACCCGCTTTACCTACGGCACGCGGAATCTTCACGATAACTTCACCGGCCTTTACCTTTTGACCGTCCTCAACCACCACGTGGCCACCTACCGGCAAGTTGTATGTACGGATCAGTTCGCCGTCTTCTGTCATGATGTGTGCGGTAGGCACCTTCGTCTTATCCTTAGATTCAATGATGATGATTTCGCGCAAACCGGTAGATTCATCAGACTCTACCTTATAAGTCACGTTTTCAATAACGCCTTCAAATTCAATCTTACCGGTAGCTTCGGTAATGATAACTGCGTTGAACGGATCCCAACGGGCAATCATCTTGCCCTTCTCTACCATTTCACCGTCAGCAGCATAGAGCGTAGAACCGTAAGGTACGTTGTGGGTAGAAAGAACAATACCCGTGTTGACATCCACGAAACGCACTTCAGCCAGACGGCCTACCACTACCTTTGCAGGTTCGCCTGCTTCGTCAATAACGTCTACCGTACGGAGTTCTTCGAATTCCAAACGGGCAGGGTTCTTAGCCACGATACTTGCGTTGGCAGCGATATTGGCTGCCGTACCACCGGCATGGAATGTACGCAGTGTCAACTGTGTACCCGGCTCACCGATAGACTGTGCAGCAATTACGCCGACTGCCTCACCTTTCTGAACCATGCGGCTGGAAGCCAGATTACGTCCGTAACACTTGGCACAAACACCCTTCTTGGATTCGCAGGTCAATACGGAACGGATTTCAACACTCTCAATCGGGGAATCTTCAATCTTCTGCGCAATGTCTTCGGTAATTTCCTCACCGCCAGCCACAATCAGTTCGCCAGTTGTAGGATGAACAATATCATGTACGGATACACGACCGAGGATGCGTTCATACAGAGTGGCGATGGTTTCGTCATTGTTTTTCAATGCTGTACAAACCAATCCGCGGAGCGTGCCGCAGTCTTCTTCATTAATAATCACATCGTGCGATACGTCAACCAGACGACGGGTCAGGTATCCGGCGTCAGCCGTCTTCAAAGCGGTATCGGCAAGACCCTTACGGGCACCGTGAGTAGAGATAAAGTATTCCAACACGGACAGACCTTCCTTAAAGTTAGAAAGAATCGGATTTTCAATAATCTGACCGCCTTCGGCACCTGCTTTCTGGGGCTTTGCCATCAAACCACGCATACCGGAGAGCTGACGGATCTGTTCCTTAGAACCACGGGCACCGGAATCCAGCATCATGTATACAGAGTTGAAACCCTGGTCGTCGCTTGAAATGGTTTTCATCAAGATGTTGGACAACTCTGAGTTCACGTGTGTCCAGATATCGATTACCTGATTGTAACGCTCGTTGTTGGTGATGAAACCCATGTTATAGTTATTGATTACCTGCTCTACTTCATCATAACCTTTCTGTACTAATGCTTCCTTCTCTTCCGGGATGATGATATCCCCCAAGTTGAACGACAGACCACCCTTGAAGGCCATGTAGTAACCGAGGTTCTTGATCCCGTCGAGGAAGTCGGCTGCCTTGGCAACACCACACACCTTGATTACGTGACTGATGATATCGCGGAGTGACTTCTTGGAGATAATCGTATTGATATATCCTGCTTCTGCCGGAACAATTTCGTTGACAATGACACGGCCCACGGAGGTATCGTGCATCATCTTGTCCACAATGTTGCCATTCTCATCAACGTCTTTCACTATGACGCTTACCGGAGCGTGAATGTCGCACTTACCTTCATTATAGGCAATCAGTGCTTCTTCTGGACCGTAGAATGTCAACCCCTCACCTTTGGCACCTTTGCGCAACTTAGTGATGTAGTACAAACCGAGTACCATATCTTGGGCGGGCACAGTGATAGGAGCACCGTTAGCAGGGTTCAATATATTGTGTGACTGGAGCATCAGCATTTGTGCTTCCAGAATCGCTTCGTTGCTCAGCGGCAAGTGAACGGCCATCTGGTCACCGTCGAAGTCGGCATTAAACGCCGTACATGCCAACGGGTGCAGCTGGATTGCCTTACCTTCGATCATCTTGGGCTGGAATGCCTGAATACCGAGACGGTGAAGTGTCGGAGCACGGTTCAACAGCACCGGATGACCCTTCATCACGTGTTCCAGAATATCCCAGATAACAGGTTCCTTGCGATCTACAATCTTCTTGGCACTCTTTACCGTCTTCACGATACCGCGCTCAATGAGCTTACGGATGATGAACGGCTTATAAAGCTCAGCTGCCATCAGTTTTGGAATACCGCATTCACCCATTTTCAACTCTGGACCTACAACGATTACAGAACGTGCGGAATAGTCGACACGCTTACCCAACAAATTCTGACGGAAACGTCCTTGCTTGCCCTTCAAACTGTCAGAAAGTGACTTCAACGGACGGTTAGCGTCAGTCTTCACAGCACTCGATTTACGAGAGTTGTCGAACAGAGAGTCGACAGCTTCCTGCAACATACGTTTTTCATTACGTAAAATCACCTCAGGAGCCTTGATTTCAATCAATCTCTTCAGACGATTGTTACGGATGATGACACGACGGTAAAGATCGTTCAAGTCAGAAGTTGCGAAACGCCCTCCATCCAACGGAACCAACGGACGAAGTTCGGGTGGAATAACCGGCACAATGCGTACAATCATCCACTCAGGCTTGTTGCGTCCACGTGATGCACGGAACGACTCAACTACCTGAAGACGTTTCAGGGCTTCGGTCTTGCGTTGTTGTGAAGCATCGCTTCCGGCACGATTACGCAGTTCGTAAGACAAAGAGTCAAGATCGAGGTGTGACAGCAAATCGTAGATAGCTTCCGCGCCCATCTTGGCAATGAACTTATTGGGGTCTGAATCTTCGAGGAATTGGTTGTCTTTCGGCAACTTTTCCAGTAAGTCCAGGTATTCTCCTTCTTCCAGCAAGTCGTACTGTGCCACTTCGTCGGACAGTACACCTGGCTGAATGACAACATAACGCTCGTAATAGATAATGGCATCCAGTTTCTTGGTGGGCAGGCCCAACAAGTAACCGATTTTGTTGGGAAGTGAACGGAAATACCAAATGTGAGCCACGGGCACAACGAGCTGGATATGTCCCATACGCTCACGGCGCACTTTCTTTTCAGTCACTTCCACACCACAACGGTCGCAGACGATGCCTTTGTAACGGATACGCTTGTACTTACCGCAATGGCACTCGTAATCCTTGATAGGACCAAAGATGCGCTCGCAGAACAATCCGTCGCGTTCGGGCTTATACGTACGATAGTTGATGGTTTCAGGCTTTAAAACTTCACCACTCGAATTCTCAAGGATTTCCTCAGGAGAAGCCAAACCGATAGAGATTTTCGAGAAATTACTCTTTATCTTGTTATCTTTTCTAAAAGCCATAAATTTATTTAATTGATAATTGACAATGGAAAATTGAAATTGAAAAACTGAAAACCGATAATTGAGAATGGTAACTTGCATTATCCATTCTCAATTATCAATTATCCATTATTCTAAGTTGATGCTCAAGCCCAAACCTCTCAACTCGTGCAGCAATACGTTCAGTGACTCGGGGATACCCGGAGCAGGCATCGGCTCACCCTTCACGATTGCTTCATAAGCCTTGGAACGTCCTACAACGTCATCAGACTTGATAGTCAGGATTTCCTGCAGAATGTGTGCGGCACCGAATGCTTCGAGAGCCCAAACTTCCATTTCTCCAAAACGCTGACCACCGAACTGTGCCTTACCACCCAACGGCTGTTGCGTAATGAGTGAGTACGGACCGATGGAACGTGCGTGCATCTTGTCTTCAACCATGTGACCGAGCTTCAGCATGTAGGTCACACCTACCGTAGCCTGCTGCTCGAATGCTTCACCGGTACCACCATCATACAGCGTTGTCTTGCCGTAACGGGGCAAGCCGGCCTTATCGGTCCATTCGTTCAAATCGTCCAAAGATGCACCGTCAAAGATAGGAGTGGCAAACTTCACGCCCAAGTTCTTTCCGGCACGACCGAGAACGGCCTCGAATATCTGACCGATGTTCATACGTGAAGGCACACCCAACGGATTCAGCACGATGTCTACCGGAGTACCGTCAGCAAGGAACGGCATGTCTTCCTGGCGTACCACGCGGGAAACAATGCCCTTGTTACCATGACGACCAGCCATCTTGTCACCGACACCAATCTTACGTTTCTTGGCAATGTATACCTTGGCCATCTGAATGATACCTGCGGGCAACTCGTCACCGATAGTAATGGCAAACTTCTTGCGCTTCAACTCGGCATCGAGTTCCTTATACTTCTTGATGAAGTTCATCACCAACGCACGAATCAGTCCGTTGGTATGTTCATCCTTCGTCCAGTTGCTCAACTGAACAGCAGTGAAGTCCAAATCACTGAAGTCGGAAGCAGAGAATCTGGCGCCTTTGGAAATTATGTCGGCACCCATGTAATCCTTCACACCTTCCGATGTATAGTTTTCTGTAAGCTTCAACAGTTTGTTTATCAATACTTTCTTGAGATCACCTATCTTGGCATCGAATTCGTCGTCAATCTTCGGCAGCAGAGCCTTGTCGGCCAGCTTGGAGCTGCGAGTCTTAATAACACGAGAGAACAGACGCTTACCGATAACAACACCTTTCAAAGAAGGAGAAGCTTTCAAAGAAGCGTCCTTCACATCACCGGCCTTATCACCGAAGATGGCACGGAGCAGTTTCTCTTCCGGAGAAGGATCTGATTCACCCTTCGGAGTAATCTTACCGATAAGGATATCCCCCGGCTCGATGCGGGCACCCACACGAACAATACCGTTTTCGTCAAGGTCTTTAGTCGCTTCCTCACTTACATTGGGAATGTCAGAAGTCAACTCTTCCATACCACGCTTCGTTTCACGAACTTCCAAAGAATATTCTTCCACGTGTACAGAAGTCAAAAGGTCCTCACGAACCACGCGTTCGTTCAGTACAATAGCATCCTCATAGTTATAGCCCTTCCACGGCATGTAAGCAACCAGCAGGTTCTTACCCAATGCAAGCTCTCCGTCTTCGGTTGAATAACCTTCTGTCAAAATTTGACCTGCAGTAACGCGCTGGCCCTTCTCGCAAATCGGACGGAGGTCAATCGTCATGTTCTGGTTGGTACGGCGCCATTTCGGGATATTATATTCTTTCAATGCAGGCTCGAAGCTTACGAATTCCTCCTCTTCCGTACGGTCGTACAGAATACGGATAGTCGTTGCATCCACGAATTCAACCACACCGTCACCCTCGGCAGTAATCTGCGTACGGGAATCGCGTGCCAGCTGACGTTCGATACCAGTACCTACAATCGGAGCTTCGCTCTTCAACAAAGGAACAGCTTGACGCATCATGTTTGATCCCATCAATGCACGGTTGGCGTCATCATGCTCCAGGAACGGAATCAAAGAAGCTGCAATAGAAGCAATCTGCTGGGGAGATACGTCCATCAATTCCACCTCGGAAGGAGGAACCACCGGATAGTCGGCATCCTGACGGGATTTTACTTTATCACGTACAAAAGTACCGTCATCGTTCAAAGGAGCATTACCCTGCGCAATAATCTTGGCTTCCTCTTCTTCTGCGGTGAGGTAAACCAAACCTTCGTCAGAAAGGTCAACCTTACCATCTGCCACCTTACGGTACGGAGTTTCAATGAAGCCGAGCTCGTTGATTTTCGCAAATACGCAGAGTGAAGAAATCAAACCGATGTTCGGACCTTCAGGAGTCTCGATAGGACAAAGACGCCCGTAGTGAGTATAGTGTACGTCACGAACCTCGAAGCCTGCACGTTCGCGTGACAAACCGCCAGGACCCAGGGCAGACATACGGCGCTTGTGAGTAATCTCGGCCAGCGGGTTGGTCTGGTCCATGAACTGTGACAAAGCATTCGTTCCAAAGAATGAATTGATAACGGAAGAGATTGTCTTGGCGTTAATCAGGTCAATAGGAGTAAAGACTTCATTGTCACGGACGTTCATACGTTCGCGGATAGTACGCGACATACGTGCCAGACCGATGGCAAACTGATTGGACAACTGTTCGCCCACTGTACGCACACGACGGTTGCTCAAGTGGTCGATATCATCCACATCCGCTTTCGAGTTAATCAACTCGATGAGATATTTGATAATTTCGATAATATCTTCCTTGGTAAGGACACGCACGTCCATATCGGTCGTCAAGTTCAACTTTCTGTTGATACGATAACGGCCTACATCACCCAGGTCATATCTCTTTTCTGAGAAGAACAAGTTATTGATAACTTCGCGTGCACTGGCATCATCGGCTGGGTCTGCATTACGCAGCTGGCGGTAGATGTAGAGTACAGCTTCTTTTTCCGAGTTACTCGGATCCTTCTGCAGAGTATTATATATAATAGAATAGTCAGACTGGTTCGGTTCTTCCTTGTGTACGAGGATATTCTGAACACCCGACTCTAATATAATATCAACATGTTCCGGCTCGATTACAGTTTCACGATCGATAACGACTTCGTTACGCTCGATGGAAACAACTTCACCGGTATCTTCGTCTACAAAATCCTCAATCCATGTTTTCAACACACGTGCGGCCAACTTACGTCCCACCATCTTCTTGAGATTCGTCTTGTTTACCTTCACGTCTTCCGCCAAATTAAAGATCTCGAGAATGTCCTTGTCATTCTCAAAACCGATGGCTCTCAGCAAAGTAGTAACCGGCAATTTCTTCTTACGGTCAATGTAAGCATACATGACGTTGTTGATGTCGGTGGCAAACTCAATCCACGAACCCTTGAACGGGATGATACGGGCTGAGTACAACTTGGTACCGTTGGCATGTACGCTCTGTCCGAAAAATACGCCCGGTGAACGGTGAAGTTGGGATACAACCACACGTTCCGCACCGTTGATGACGAATGTCGCCTTATCCGTCATGTAAGGAATGGGACCTAGGAACACGTCCTGAATGACCGTGTCAAAATCTTCGTGGTCGGGGTCGGTACAATATAATTTCAATTTTGCCTTCAAAGGCACGCTATATGTAAGCCCTCGCTCTATACATTCATCAATGGTATAGCGCGGCGGATCAATATAGTAGTCCAAAAACTCAAGAACAAAATTATTTCTTGTATCGGCAATGGGGAAGTTTTCAGCAAATACTTTATACAGTCCCTCGTTCTTACGCTTCTCGGGTGGGGTGTCCAGTTGTAGAAAGTCTTTGAATGACTTCAATTGTACTTCCAGAAAATCCGGATATTCAAGCGGATTCTTAGTCGAAGCAAAATTAACTCTTTGATTTACAGTATTTGAAGACATCTGTTAATGGATTTGTAGAACTTAATTTTAAATATATACACAAAAAGGTTAAGAACCCTTTTCACGAAGGGTTCCTAACCGAATTACCTGATTTACAGGCTAATGTTATTTAAGTTCAACTTCAGCTCCAGCTTCTTCCAATGTTTTCTTCAATGATTCTGCTTCGTCTTTAGCCAAACCTTCTTTTACTACGCTAGGAGCACCGTCTACCATGTCCTTAGCTTCCTTCAAGCCAAGACCGCAAGCTTCCTTAACGGCTTTAACTACCTGAAGTTTAGCTGAGCCAGCGCTCTTCAATACTACGTCGAAAGAAGTCTTTTCTTCTGCGGCAGCAGCACCACCAGCTGCAGGACCAGCAGCAACAGCTACAGCTGCAGCAGCAGGTTCAATACCATATTCTTCTTTCAGGATTGTTGCAAGTTCATTAACTTCTTTTACTGTCAAGTTAACTAATTGTTCTGCAAAAGCTTTCAAATCTGCCATTTTTGTATGATTTTTAATTGTTTAAATACTAAATAAATTGATATAATTCTTTTTCCGAAATTTACGCTTCGGGACGTTCACCAAGAGTCTTGAGAACTCCGTGGAGGGTGTTACCACCTGATTGCAGAGCAGAAATAACATTCTTGGCCGGTGACTGCAGCAATGCAACGATATCGGCAATAACTTCATTCTTACTCTTGATACTTACGAGAGCATCCAACTGGTCAGCACCAACATAGAAGCTTTCTTCTGCATATGCAGCCTTCAGTCCGGGAATACCATTCTTAGCCTTATCTTTGATCAACTTGGCCGGTGCGTTAGCAACGTCGCTGAACATTACGGCAGTTGTACCTTTCAGAGAACCATAAAGCGGAGAAAAGTCTTCTTCCAGGCTTTCCAATGCCTTGTGAAGCAATGTATTCTTAACTACCATCAATTTGATGTCAGCTTTGAAACATTCTCTTCTCAACATGCTGGTTGTAGCAGCATTCATGGCAGTGGTATCCACCAAATAGAAGTGACCGTATTCCTTCACTGTAGCAGCAATCTGCTCAATAATCGTACTTTTATCTTCCTTTCTCATTATTACTCCGTTTTATTAGATTTCTTCTACTGTTTTCGGGTCAATCTTGATGCCCGCACTCATCGTGCTAGAAAGATAAATACTCTTAATATATGTACCCTTGGCTGCAGTCGGTTTCAATTTATTCAAAGTAGAGATGAATTCTTTCGCATTGTCGCGAATTTGCTCAGCGCTAAATGAAACTTTACCGATAGAAGTATGAACAATACCGCTCTTGTCAACCTTGAAGTCGATTTTACCTTGTTTTACTTCTCTTACAGCTTTAGCAACATCCATAGTTACAGTGCCACTCTTGGGGTTAGGCATCAATCCACGAGGACCGAGCACACGACCGAGTGCACCAATCTTACCCATGATGGACGGCATAGTGATAATCACATCAATATCAGTCCATCCACCTTTGATCTTTTCAATATATTCGTCAAGACCAACATAGTCAGCTCCGGCTTCTTTTGCAGCAGCTTCAGCATCTGGTGTACAAAGCACCAAAACGCGTACAACCTTACCAGTACCGTGAGGAAGTGATACAACACCTCTCACCATCTGGTTGGCCTTACGCGGGTCAACGCCCAAACGTACGTCGATATCCAGAGAAGCGTCAAACTTGGTATAAGTGATTTCTTTTACCAACTGAGCAGCTTCCTTGAGAGAGTATGCTTTCCCTGCTTCAATTTTTTCTGCAGCCAACTTTTGATTTTTTGTCAGTTTACCCATTCTAATTGAAGTTTATTAATTATTAACCGGGAACTCCCCTTTTACAGCGATACCCATACTTCTAGCTGTACCGGCAACCATTTTCATGGCAGCTTCTACAGTGAAACAGTTCAAGTCAACCATTTTGTCCTGAGCAATCGTACGAACTTGTTCCCAAGTAATCTCGGCAACCTTCTTACGGTTAGGCTCAGCAGAACCACTCTTTTGCTTCGTCACTTCCAACAACTGGATAGCCACGGGAGGAGTCTTGATTACAAAATCGAAAGACTTGTCTGCGTAGTAAGTGATAATCACAGGAAGAATCTTTCCTGCTTTGTCTTGGGTTCTGGCGTTGAATTGCTTGCAAAACTCCATGATATTGATACCCTTGGACCCCAAAGCAGGTCCTACTGGGGGAGATGGATTTGCCGCGCCTCCTTTAATCTGTAATTTGATTAGTCCAGCAACTTCTTTAGCCATTTTCTAATTGATTTATATATAAACATTAATGAAGAATACTACAGCGTAACACCTGCACTATTCTTTTTCAACTTGCATAAAGCCCAATTCGAGCGGAGTCTTCCGTCCGAATATCTTGACCATGACCTTCAGTTTCTTCTTCTCGGTGTTCACTTCTTCAATGATTCCACTGAATCCACTGAACGGACCGTAATTCACCTTTACAGTCTCGCCGACTACATACGGGATACTCAAGTCTTCACCTGATTCCTGCAATTCGTCAACCGTACCAAGTATACGATTCACTTCCGACTGTCTCAGAGGTACGGGTTTTTCCGAACCACCCAAGAACCCTATCACATTAGGAGTATTTCTCAGATGATGAGCAACCTCACCCACCAGAGCAGCCTCCACCAAAACGTAACCAGGGAGATAACTTCTCTCTTTCACAATTTTCTTACCATTGCGAACCTGATATACCTTTTCGGTAGGAATCAATACCTGAGATACGTAATCACCAAGGTCGCTGTTTTTAATATCAGCTTCAAGGTATTCCTTTACCTTAGCTTCTTTTCCGCTAATAGCACGCAAAACGTACCATTTCTTTTCAATCTCAGACATTTCTTCTTACTTTTAATGTGGATAAACAAATTCCATCAGATGCTGGAAACAGAAGTCCATCGCAAATACTACCACTGCAATTAGTAGGGAAGCATATAAAACAACTACTGCACTGTTAGTAAGTTCAGAATACGTAGGCCACGACACTTTATGAACAAGTTCGTCGTAAGTTTCTTTAAAATAAGCTACAATCTTCTTCATTTCAAAAATATTAGCACGGGAGGAGAGGCTCGAACTCCCGACACCCGGTTTTGGAGACCGGTGCTCTACCAACTGAGCTACTCCCGTTTGTACATAATCAGTTCCCGATGTATACCGGGAACTGATTAAGATTATATTGGTTATTAGTCAAGAATTTCAGTAATCTGACCAGAGCCTACCGTACGACCACCTTCACGGATAGCGAAACGCAAACCTACGTTCAATGCTACCGGGTAGATCAGTTCTACAGTGATTTCTACGTTATCACCAGGCATTACCATTTCAGTTCCTTCCGGAAGAGTGATTTCACCTGTACAGTCCATAGTACGCAGATAGAACTGAGGACGGTATTTATTGTGGAACGGAGTGTGACGACCACCTTCTTCTTTCTTCAAAACGTAGATAGAAGCTTTGAACTTAGAGTGAGGTTTAATCTGACCGGGCTTACAAAGAACCATACCACGTTTGATTTCGTTCTTGTCGATACCGCGGAGCAACAGACCTACGTTGTCACCAGCTTCACCCTGATCCAGCAACTTGCGGAACATTTCAACACCAGTTACAACAGACTTCTTATCTTCACCCAAACCAAGGATTTCAACTTCGTCACCTACATGGATAACACCAGCTTCGATACGACCAGTAGCTACAGTACCACGACCAGTGATTGAGAATACGTCTTCAACCGGCATCAAGAACGGTTTATCAACATCACGCGGAGGCAGAGGAATCCAAGTATCACAAGCTTCCATCAGCTCCATAACCTTCTCTTCCCACTTTTCAACGCCATTCAACGCACCAAGAGCAGAGCCCTGGATAAACGGAGTGTTGTCGCCATCGAATTCGTAAGCTGAAAGCAGTTCACGCATTTCCATTTCAACGAGCTCCAACATTTCAGCGTCGTCTACCATATCACACTTGTTCATGAATACAACCAGTCTCGGTACGTTTACCTGACGAGCCAACAAGATGTGCTCACGAGTCTGAGGCATCGGACCATCAGTAGCAGCAACTACGATGATAGCACCGTCCATCTGAGCAGCACCAGTTACCATGTTCTTTACGTAGTCAGCGTGACCCGGGCAGTCTACGTGAGCGTAGTGACGGTTAGCTGTTTCATACTCTACGTGAGAAGTATTGATAGTGATACCTCTTTCTTTTTCTTCAGGAGCGTTATCGATAGAATCGAAAGAACGCAGTTCAGAAAGACCTTTCTTTGCCAACACTGTAGTGATAGCAGCTGTCAACGTGGTTTTACCGTGGTCAACGTGACCAATTGTACCAATGTTTACGTGCGGTTTGGTACGTTCGAATTTCTCTTTAGCCATAGCTTTACTTGTTATTTATTTGATTAATAATCAGCTTTTACATTTTTGTGAGCTGTTACCGGGACTTGAACCCGGGACCTCTTCCTTACCAAGGAAGTGCTCTACCGCTGAGCTATAACAGCAAGGAGAATAAGAGTTGTGGGCAAAGATGGATTCGAACCACCGAAGGCGTAAGCCAGCAGATTTACAGTCTGCCCCATTTGGCCACTCTGGTATTTGCCCCTACATTATAAAAAGAACTCTTTTCCTTACTAAATCATCGCAGAGTAAACTTTACCCGAACGATTTCCGTTTTCATATCACCTCCACCTCGTGAAGAAAGACTTATTCCACTCATCCTTGAGCGAGCCTCTTGTCGGATTCGAACCAACGACCCCGAGATTACAAATCACGTGCTCTGGCCAACTGAGCTAAAGAGGCAAGCTAAAAAATGCAACCGTAACGTTCATAGCGTGAGCGAAACGGCTGCAAATTTAGACATTTATTTTTTACCCGCAAAATTTTAGCGGAAAATTATTTGCTCCGTTGCTTTTCCTTGTACTTAACCAGCTGTTTTTCCAAAGCTTCCAGACATAAATCTACCGCTTCTTCAAACGTATCACAAACCTTGTTTGCATAAAACTCGCCATTGGGAACCAACACTTTCACTCCGGCTTCTTTATTTTCGGCTGTTTCTGGTTTTACTACCTTTAATGACACCTCTACTTTCTTTATATCGTCGTAAAATTTCTCCAACTTAGCAACTTTCTTTTGAACGAAAGACTGCAATTGCTCTGACGCATCAAAGTGAATCGATTGAATTCTTACTTCCATACTTACCTCCTTTTTACTTTAGGCTCGGGGATGAGCCTGATTATACACTTTTTTAAGCTCTTCAAAAGTAGTATGCGTATAAATTTCCGTTGTCGCCAGACTCTCGTGCCCGAGGAGTTCTTTTATCGAACCTAAATCAGCACCATTGTTCAGCATAGCCGTTGCAAAGGTGTGCCTCAGCACGTGGGGACTTCTTTTTTTTACAGTCACTACCTTCGAAAGGTTTCGTTTCACAAGGCATGCTACGATACCGCGGTAAAGCCTCTTTCCATTCTTCCGGATAAAAAAAGCATCCGAGCGAACCGGAACAGCCTCATTCCGCACATTGACATATTCCCTCATCGAGCGCCCCAGCTCCTCATCAAAAGGTATAAGACGTTGCTTATTCCGCTTTCCTGTCACTTTAACGAGAGAAGCCGAAAAATCAATATCTTTGTCATCCAACCCTATCAATTCTGAAAGTCGCATGCCGGTAGCATAGAACATTTCAACAATCATATGGTCGCGACACCCTTCAAAACCTTCACCAAAATCCATATCATCCAGCAACCTATCCATCTCACCTTCTCTCAGAAATACTGGAAGCGGTTTTTTCTTTTTGGGCCCCGTAACTTTTCGTAACGGATCTACCACAACCTCACCTCTCCTCAAAAGGAATTTATAATATGTCCGGATAGAGCTCAGCTTTCGGTTTATCGTATTAGAAGCAAGTCCTTTGTCCATCAAGGAAGCAATCCATTCACGAACAAGTTCTGCATCTACATCCGATGGAGTCAAGTCCCCCCACATTTCTTCTCCAAACCTCTGCAGTTCAAGAATATCTGTCCGATAGTACTCAATCGTACCTTTGGAATAGTTCCGCTCGTACAGAAGATAGTCAAGAAAAGAATCTGTCAACAACATATCGCTACATATCTAAAATCATGCAACGAATGTATGAAAAAGAATTCAATAATTCAAAGGAATTTACGAATTATTAATCTTCTACTTGCTGAAGTTGTTGAACGTAAACAGCACGTTCTTTCTTAAGTCTTTTAGTCACAGACGGTTTATCGAACTGTTGTCTGCGTCTCAATTCCTTAACTGTGCCAGTTTTTTCAAACTTTCTTTTGAATTTCTTCAGCGCTTTTTCAATGTTTTCGCCTTCTTTTACAGGTACTACAATCATTTTCTTTTAATTAAATGTTAATGGTTTAAAAATCTCACGATCAAATTGAGCGGCAAAATTACACATACTTTCTTTATTCACAAAACTTTCTGCAAAAAAATTACCCATAATTCCTAATTATCAAACGAATGAGCAGAGGGAAAGATGTTTTTATTGAGCCAATCCGCTAAAATCCGTGAAGCATGGCAATTTTTTAAAAGAGAATGTGTAACTTTGAAAGCAGAGAATGGAGAGATTATAAACTCATTTACACGCCTACTTAATTACATTTATAAAAATATGGCTCAGACAATCAATCAACGTATAGATGCTTTACGGGCATTGTTAAAAAGAGAAGGCATAGACGCTTTCATTATCCCCAGTACCGACCCGCACCTAAGCGAGTACGTAGCACCGTACTGGAAATCAAGAGAATGGATATCAGGTTTTACCGGTTCGGCAGGCACGGTGGTGATTACCACCGACAAGGCGGGGCTGTGGACAGATTCCCGCTATTTTCTCCAAGCCGAGCAGCAGCTGGAAGGCAGCGGCATCGACTTATACAAGGAAATGTTGCCCGAAACGCCCAGCATCCTCGATTTCCTGCGGGAGAACCTTACAGCGAATTCAGTTGTAGGTATAGACGGAAAGGTATTTTCCACCACACAAGCCATAGCCCTGCAAGAGGATTTGGCAAAAAACGACATCACCATAAAGAGCATTGCCGACCCGATGAATGAGATATGGACAGACCGCCCTCCCATGCCCGAAGCACCCGCCTTTATCCACGAGATGAAATACGCCGGGAAAAGCTGCCCGGACAAACTGGCTGATATCCGCCGGGAAATGAAGAAAAGCGAAGCAGACGTATTATTGGTGTCGGCATTGGACGAGATAGCATGGGCACTCAACATACGCGGCAACGATGTGCATTGCAACCCCGTAGTAGTGAGCTATCTGATAATCAACGAACAAGAAACACACTTTTTCATCCAGCCCGAGAAAGTAACGGAAGAGCTTTCAGCCTATCTGGAAGAAGCCGGCGTCACCATCCACGCTTATGAGGACACCGAATCCTTTGTGACAAAAATACCGGACGGCAGCATCATGCTCGACATGGGAAGGACGAATTATGCCGTTTATTCTGCCCTCCCCCCTTCCTGCCGGGTACTTGACGAGCGCTCACCGATAGCCTTGCTGAAAGCAGTCCGCAATGACCGGGAAATAGCCGGCATCCACGCAGCCATGCAACGCGACGGAGTGGCACTGGTGAAATTCCTGAAATGGCTGGAGGAGGCCGTTCCCGCAGGCAACGAGACAGAAATCAGCGTAGACAAGAAACTACACGAATTCCGTGCCGCACAGCCACTCTACATGGGGGAAAGCTTCGACACCATTGCCGGGTACAAGGAGCATGGAGCCATTGTACACTACGAAGCCACTCCGGAAACGGACGTGCCACTGAAACCCGAGGGATTCCTGCTCCTGGACTCGGGTGCGCAATACCTGGACGGCACTACCGACATCACCCGCACCATCGCACTGGGGGAACTGACCGAAGAAGAGAAGACGGACTACACCCTGATACTGAAAGGACATATCAACCTTGCCATGGCTGTCTTCCCGGAAGGTACGCGAGGAGCGCAACTGGATGTACTGGCCCGCATGCCGATATGGCAGCACCACATGAACTTCCTGCATGGTACCGGACACGGCGTAGGTCATTTCCTCAATGTGCACGAAGGTCCGCAAAGCATCCGTATGAACGAGAATCCGGTAACCCTCCGGCCGGGAATGGTCACTTCCAACGAACCGGGCGTCTATAAAGCCGGAAGTCATGGAATACGCACAGAAAACCTGATGCTGACCGTGAAGGACCGTGAAGGCATGTTCGGAAATTACCTGAAATTCGAAACCATTACCCTCTGCCCCATCTGCAAGAAAGGTATCATCAAAGAGATGCTGACGGCAGAGGAAACGGCATGGCTGGACAACTATCACCAGCATGCATACGAGAAACTTTCGCCAAGCCTGAACGAAGAAGAACGGGAATGGCTGAAGGAAGCATGCAGTAACCTAACTACTAATCACTAAAAAATGGCATTAATAAAATCAGTAAGAGGATTCACTCCCGAAATCGGGGAGAATTGTTTTTTGGCGGACAATGCGGTTATCATTGGTGACGTCAAGATGGGACGGGATTGCAGCATCTGGTTCAGCACCGTGCTGCGAGGTGACGTAAATTCAATCCGCATAGGAAACGGAGTAAACATCCAGGATGGAAGCGTACTCCATACCTTGTACGAGAAATCGACCATAGAGATAGGAGACCACGTATCCGTGGGGCACAACGTGACCATCCACGGAGCTGCCATCAAGGACTATGCTTTGGTAGGGATGGGTTCCACCATCCTTGACCACGCAGTAGTGGGCGAAGGGGCCATTGTCGCCGCCGGTTCCCTGGTATTGAGTAATACGGTCATCGAGCCGGGAAGCATTTGGGGAGGAGTCCCCGCCAAGTTCATCAAGAAAGTGGACCCGAAGCAGGCCAAGGAGCTGAACCAGAAGATTGCACACAACTATCTGATGTATTCCGACTGGTACAAATAAAGGGAGGCAAGGCCCCCCTAAAAAACAGGGCGATAAAGGGATGCCATTCCATCACCTTTATCGCCCTATCGTTATCACTCTTTACTCTTCTAAAAGTTTATCATACTCATTATCTTATCCGTCGCACCGGCATTGCTGGTCACATAATTGCTTGCATTCATGCCTGATTCGCGCAAAAAGACTTCATCTGTCAGCATACGGTCGAGCAAAGTTTTCAGCTCCTCATAATCCTTCACCGAGAAAGCGCCTTTTGTCTCCAGCAACTGGATGGCCTCCTGAAATTTCTGATACTTCGGTCCGAAAATCACCGGAATGCCATAAACTGCAGCCTCAAGGGTATTGTGGATTCCCACTCCGAAACCACCTCCGATATAGGCAATCTCGCCATAGCGGTAAATGGAAGAGAGCAGCCCGAAGCAATCAATAATCAGGCAATCGGCCTTACGGACATTCTTCTCGTTGGCACGGGTATAGCGCACATAAGGGCGTTTCAGTTTACGGATAATCTCTACCAGATGGTTCTCGTCGATGACATGCGGAGCGATAATCAACTTCACCTCCGGATGCTGGTTGAAGTATTCAATAAATAAATCCTCGTCCGGCTGCCAAGAGCTTCCTGCCACAAAAGTCATCGTATTGTTCTTGAAAAGCTCCACCAAAGGCAGACGCTTAGCTTCCTCACAAATCTGCAGCACACGGTCAAAACGGGTATCCCCCACCACCGTGACACGGCTGATGCCTATCTTCGCCAGATAGCGTTTGGAGCGTTCATTCTGCACAAACAAATGGTCGAAGTCGCGCAGCACATGTCTGTACGTACCGCCATACCACTTGAAAAATACTTGCCCGCGACGGAAAATGGAGGAAATGCTGTACACCGGAATACGACGCTTATGCAGTTCGTCCAGATAGTTCTTCCAGAACTCGTACTTGATGAAGAATGCCATGCAGGGATTCACGATATCCAGGAACTTCTTCACATTTCGAGGCTTGTCGAAAGGCAGGTAGCAGACAACGTCTGCCCCCCTATAATTCTTGCGGACCTCATAGCCCGACGGCGAGAAGAAAGTCAGCAGAATACCGTAATCCGGATATTTGGCACGAATTTTCTCAATCAACGGCCGTCCCTGCTCGAACTCCCCCAAAGAAGCGGCATGGAACCATATATAGCGCACGTCCTTCTCCAACTGCTGCCGGAGAAGTTCATAAACCACCCAGTGTCCCTTCATCATCTTTCGGGGCTTACGGCTAAATGGAGCAGCCAGATGCACCAGAATATCGTAGATGGCTATTGCCAAGTCATATAGCATACTATATGGATTAAGGATGAAGAAGATTTATTCACTTTAAAGCATCAACAGCACGCTGTATACGGACCAACGTCTCTTCCTTGCCAATCAGCTCAGTAATGTCGAACATGTGCGGACCTTTACACTCGCCCACCACTGACAAGCGGAAGGCATTCATCACATTTCCCATGTGATAGCCACGCTCGGTAATCCAGCCAATCACAATATCTTCGGAAGGCTTGGAGGAGAAATCCCCGATACCGCGCAGCACATCCATCAATTCAGCCATGATGCGGGGAGTATCTTCCGACCAACGTTTCTTCACATCCTTTGCCGCATATTCCGTGGGAGCTACGAAGAAGAAACGGGTCTGGTCCCACAGTTCCTTTACGAAGTTGACGCGTCCCTTCACCAGTGAAATCACTTTCGTAAGGAACTCGTCGCTATAGTTGGAGGCGTCTATGCCGTTAGACTCCAGCACCGGCTTGAAAAGACAAGCTATCTCCGCATCCGGTTTCATCATGATGTACTCATGGTTGAACCAGATACCTTTCTTATAGTCGAATTTGGCACCCGACTTGCTACAATGGCTCAAATCAAACAATTTCACCAATTCATCCATAGACATCAGTTCCTGGTCATTGCCCGGATTCCAGCCCAGCAGAGCCAGGAAATTAATGACCGCTTCGGGCAGATAACCAGATTCGCGGTAACCTGAAGAGACATCTCCCGACTTGGGGTCATGCCACTCCAACGGGAAAACCGGGAAGCCCAGACGGTCGCCGTCACGCTTACTCAATTTGCCGTTACCCTCGGGCTTCAGCAACAAGGGCAAATGCGCAAAGGCAGGCATGGTATCCTCCCACCCAAAGGCACGGTAGAGCAATACATGCAACGGTGCGGAAGGCAACCATTCCTCACCACGTATCACATGGGACACTTCCATCAAATGGTCGTCCACAATATTGGCCAGATGGTAAGTAGGTAGTTCATCTGCCGATTTATAAAGAACCTTGTCATCAAGAATGGAAGAGTTTATCACCACTTCCCCACGAATCAAGTCGTTCACATGCACATCTTCGTTCGGCTCTATCTTGAAACGCACCACGTACTGCTTACCGGCAGCAATCAGCGCGTCTACCTCTTCTTTAGGAAGGGTCAGTGAATTGCACATCTGCATGCGGGTAGAAGCATCGTACTGGAAATTCGCAATCTCCGCACGCTTTACTTCCAGCTCCTCAGGAGTATCGAAAGCGATGTAGGCTTTTCCGGCCTCCAGCAGAATCTGAACATACTTCTTGTATATTTCCCGACGTTCCGACTGACGGTACGGGCCATGGTCTCCACCGAAACTCACGCCCTCGTCAAACGGGATGCCCAACCACTTGAAAGACTCCAGGATATATTCTTCCGCACCCGGTACAAACCGGTTGGAATCAGTATCTTCAATACGAAATATCAAATCTCCTCCATGCTGACGCGCAAAGAGATAATTGTATAAAGCTGTACGCACACCGCCGATGTGCAACGCCCCCGTAGGACTCGGGGCAAAACGGACTCTGACCTTTCTTTCTGTCATAATCTACCTTACTTATGAATATTTTAGACGGCAAAATTAAACCTTTTTTTCCACACTAATGTTTTTTTTTTGTACTTTTCGCAAAAATTTCAGCCGATATGAGTTATTTCAATACCCAAAAAGAGTTCTCACTCAGAGATTTGCTATACAGAGCACTGATATTCATCGGCACTGTGGGGATTATTGTCTATTTTCTGCCACGTGACGGTAAATTCAACTACCAGTTCGACATTGACAAGCCCTGGAAGTACGGACAGCTCATGGCCACCTTCGACTTCCCCATCTATAAGGCCGACGAAGTGGTGAAACGCGAGCAGGACAGTATCCTCGCCGCCTTCCAGCCGTATTTCCAGCTGGACAAAAGCATTGAGAAAAGTGTGCTCGCCAAGTTGAAGGCAGACTATCAGACCCACCTGCGCGGCCTGCTTCCCTCCACCGACTACGTCCGCTTTCTGGAAAGGAAACTCTCTGAAGTATATCGCGCCGGCATCGTTTCCACCGAAGAGTTGAACCAACTGCATAAGGACAGCACAACCGCCATCATGGTCATTAACGACAAACTGGCCAACCAGCAGGACATCAACAAGGTATATTCGGTGAAGGATGCCTATAACTATATACTCACGGCCGATACCGCCCACTACCGCCCGGACATTCTACGGCAATGCTCGCTGAACGAATATCTGTTTCCTAATCTAACCTATGATGAGCAGCGGACAGAGACCGCCAAGAAGGAGATGCTCGACAACTATTCATGGGCCAACGGCATCGTACTGAGCGGACAGAAAATCATCGACCGCGGCGAGATTGTCAGCCAGGAGACATACAACATCCTTGAAAGTCTACGGAAAGAATCCATCAAACGCAGTGAGTCCATCGGGCAAAAACGGTTGATGCTGGCGGGGCAGGTACTGTTTGCCAGTATCTTCATGCTGTGTTTCATGCTCTACCTCGACTTGTTCCGTAAAGATTACTACAAGCGCAAGGGCAGCCTCTCCCTGCTCTTCGCCCTCATCATGTTCTATTGCGTGGTGACGGCCATCATGGTTGCCAACAACATATTCAATGTCTATATCATCCCGTATGCCATGCTGCCGGTCATCATCCGGGTGTTCCTCGACTCACGCACGGCCTTCATCGCACAAGTCACCACCATACTGATATGCTCCATCTGCCTGCGCTATCCGCATGAATTCATTCTTCTGCAACTCTCGGCGGGACTGGTTGCCATCTTCAGTCTGAGGGAGCTTTCACAACGGTCGCAACTGTTCCGAACAGCCTTCCTCGTCATATTGACCTACGCTGCCGTCTACTTTGCTTTTGAGCTGATTACAGAAAACGACTTGACAAAAATCAACGGAAGCATGTACACCTATTTCGTCATCAACGGAGTGTTGCTGCTGTTCACCTATCCCCTGCTCTTCCTGGTGGAAAAGACGTTCGGCTTTACCTCCAATGTCACCCTGGTCGAATTGTCCAACATCAATAACAGCCTGCTGCGCCGCATGTCCGAGACAGTTCCCGGCACCTTCCAGCATTCCATGCAGGTTGCCAACCTTGCGGCAGAAGCGGCCAACCGCATCGGAGCCAAAAGCCAGCTGGTACGTACCGGAGCGCTGTATCATGACATCGGCAAGATGGAGAATCCGGTGTTCTTCACCGAGAATCAGTCGGGCGGAGTCAATCCGCACAAGAATCTGGGCTATGAGCAAAGTGCCCAAGTCGTCATCAGCCATGTGACGGACGGGCTGAAGCTGGCCGAGAAGAACAATCTCCCCAAAGTAATCAAGGATTTCATCACCACTCACCATGGTCGTGGAAAAACGAAGTATTTCTATATCTCCTGGAAAAACGAACACCCCGGTGAAGCCCCCAACGAGGAGGCATTCACTTACCCCGGTCCCAACCCGTTCACCAAAGAGCAGGCTATCCTGATGATGGCCGATTCGGTGGAAGCCGCTTCACGCAGTCTGCCCGAATATACGGAAGAGAGCATCAGCAACCTGGTAGACAAGATTATCGATTCGCAAGTGGCAGAAGGCTATTTCAAGGAATGCCCCATCACCTTCAAGGATATCGCCACCGTGAAGAACGTATTCAAGGAGAAGCTGAAGACTATATACCATACCCGCATCAGTTATCCCGAACTTAAAAAATAAGAACTATGGAAGTGACCAGTAAAGAACAGAAAAGAGCCGAACAACTGCTGCAAAGCCAGCACATCGGACTGCACCAAATCAAGAGTTTCAGTTTCATGAAGCGTTACCACCAGGTTCCCCGCAAAAGCAACCTGGCTGCAAAAGACAAATACGGTCCGGGCATACTGACTTTACATCTAAAGGAAGGGAAAGAAAAAGCAATCTATCTGCCTCCTTTCCGTCACCCTTCCTCGGTCATCCGCTACCTGGTCTCCCAAGAAATCCCCTTCGACAACTACGCACCGAGGGAACGGACAGCCGCAAAGATTCCCACAGAAACATACCAGCGCCCGTCACTCTATATGTTCTGGTTCTTTGTCTTATTCCTAGTGTCCCTTATCTTGGGATATTATTCCGTCAGTGGCAACGTATGGTGGGGCTTCATCCCGGCTATCATTTCGTTTGCATTAAGTCTTTTTTTCATCAGCATGCTGATGACCCGCTTCTGTTACCTGACGCTGGACAATGACGGCCTCATCATACACAGCGTAGGCAGGAACATCCGCTATCCGTACCAAAACCTAAGAAAAGTAAACTTCGACTTTGCCCGCGAACAGAATTTCACGCACGTCATGGAATTGTTGGACAACGATTACCGCTATCGTCTGTTTTATATCGGAAGGGTTTCGAGGAAAAAGCTGAATGAGATTACCGAACGCCTGCAACAAGCCGGAGTGGATGCCACTTGCAGCCTAAACGACAACAAACGGTTCTTCCAGGATACGTATATCAGCCACTAAACAGACGTTAGCCAACAAATAAGCTGCCGGATACGGCATCATTCCCGTTTCGCAGATTTCAGAATGATGCCTTTGCACTTGCTCTCAATTTATTTATAATTGCAGGATAAACCTTTTTATAAATAATTTAAAAATGAGCAGAAATGAAATTACCTTACAAGAGATGTTCTCCTCAGTCATTGGGGAACTCCGGGAAAGCGGCAGGTGGGGAACAGCACACATCTACCAGTCAACGGTGAATGTATTCTCGGTATTCGCCAAATGGCAACCGATGCCCATGCGCAAGCTGAGCCCGACCGTACTGAAGAGATTCGAAAACTACCTCAGACAGAGGAATTGTAGTTGGAACACGGTGTCCACCTATATTAAAGCAATACGCTCGGTTTACAACCGGACAGTGGACAGAAAGCTGGTGCGATATGTACCCAGACTGTTTGAACATGTATATACCGGTACACGGACAGATAGGAAGAAAGCGCTCGAAGCTTCCGACATAGGCTCTTTGGTGCGAGAGACAGAGATGAACCTGCAGGCCGGTAATTCTCCCAACACCCGACAGAAAACAAAAATTTTCTTTGTATTGATGTTTATGCTAAGAGGGATTCCTTTTGTAGACCTAGCGTATCTGCACAAAAGGGACTTACAAGGAAACATCTTGTCTTATAGGCGCAGGAAGACGGGACGGGCACTAACCGTGTCACTCACACCCGAAGCCATGCAGATGGTGAGAATAATAGCAAACAAGGACAAGGACTCTCCTTATTTATTCCCCATATTACAAAGTGAGGAAGGCACAGAAGCGGCATACCGGGAATACCAGTCGGCACTCAGGGCATTCAACCAACGTTTGGCAGTGCTCAGGCAGTGTCTGGGAATGCAGTCGGCACTCAGTAGTTATGCCGCGAGACATACTTGGGCCACCATGGCTTACCACTGCGAGATACATCCCGGAATCATATCAGAAGCCATGGGGCACTCCTCCATCACAGTGACGGAAACCTATCTGAAGCCTTTCAGCAACAGAAAGATTGACGAAGCCAATCAGAAGGTAATTTCTTTTGTAAAAAACGAAGGATATCCAGTATAAAAGAGATTACTTCTTTTGAGGAAGTAGAGCAAACTTGTTGTTTCTTTTTTATAATCTTCAAACAAAGTTTTGAGGAACGGATTGATATCGACTTTACAAAAAATTTCCCAACGTAAGCAATAAACTGAAAGATAGAAGCTTTGATTGAAAATTAGGCACTTTTTCACTTCATAATTTCTATTGTAGCTTTTCTATGATGTTGGGGATTAAGACTATATATTATCTTTCCAATATCCTAACGGACTGATTTTTACTATTCTGAACAAAATCAGCCTATTCCCTCCTTATTCCCTGATTATTAATGAAATTAACAAGATTTCATTACCTGCGAAGTAACGGAAAATCATATAACAAAACGGATATAGGAATGGAATATAAAATGAGAGATTATTCACTTTTTTATTTTTTAAATTTATAAATTTAAAGTTTTCAATTATGAACAAGAAGTTTCTAAGTGTGATCCTGTTCAGTGCCTTAATGGTTGGTACTGCAGGAACGTTTACGTCTTGTAAGGACTACGATGATGACATCAACAACTTGCAGGAACAAATCGACGGTCAAAATGGTCTGAGTGCCAAGATTACTGCTGTAGAGAGCTCAATCAGCAATTTGCAGTCTGCACAAAGTGGTTTGCAGAGTGAAATCGCTGCTGCAAAAGACGAGGCTTCAAAGGCTGCCCTTGCAGCACAAGAAGCTGCTATTGCTGTAGCAAAGGCTGAATTGGAAAAAGTCAAAGCCGAGTTGCAAGAGGCCGACAAAGCCGGTATAGCAGCAATAGAAGAAAAACTGGCTGAAATTTCAGGTAGAATCCAGACTTTGGAACAGTTCAAAACTACTACTGAAGCAACATTGGAAAAATTGGCAGCAGCAGATGTAGCTTTGCAGAGCAGCATCACTACCTTGAAAGCTGATGTCGCTGCCAATGCAGAACAGATTGGTAAGAACAAAGCTGCCATTGAAGCACAAATTGCCGCTTTGGGTGAATATAAAGGAACCAACGATGCTGCCATTGCTGCTTTAAAAGCTGATTTGGAAAAATTGCAAGCTGGCGAGCTGACAGAAGAAATGGCTGCAAAAATTGCAGCACAAGTAACAGAAGTTGTAGGCGCTAAATTAGACTTGATTTCTGCTGCATTCAGTAAAGCTGTTACTCATGTAGAATTGTTGAATTATTCATTCGGCAGCAAAACTGACAATATTATTGAAGGTGAGCCTTCTATAATGGATTTGCGTACTGCTGAAGCTGTAGAAGACCGTGTGTTTGGTAAAGGCAGCTCCGACGAAGTAGAGGCAAATTCTTATGAAATCATTAATCAAAAGGAGTTCAAAAAAGGTGAAAGAGCATTCATCAGCGACTCTGTATTGATTCGTGTGTCACCGGCTAATGCCACCTTGACCGAAGGACAGATTTCATTTGTCAATTCTGCACTGGGCAATCTAGATGAACTGGTGACTGTTGAGAAAGTGGAGCAGTTTAAAGGCACAGTAACCACCAGAGGTGTATCTTCTAATGGTCTGTGGAAAGTCGTATTCAAGTTGAACAAGGATAACTATACAGAAGAGAATTTGCTGAAAGCTGCAAAGTTTGACTATAAGAGCGGCAACGCTGAAGACGAACCGGTGAAGAAACTGAAGGATATTCTCTACGCAGTAGCAGTAACAGACAAACCGGGCGACGTGGAACGTAGTGTGACAACCGGTTATGAATTGACACTGGGTTCTGTATATACACCGCAGTATGAACTGAATTTCAAGGTCAACGACAAGGAAGTGAATGATCTGCGTAACCGTTTCCAGTATGCTGAAGATGGAACTTTAACTGCTGATGCAAGCAAAAAGCTGTTCTATGACTATAAATGGAATGTTGATAGAAACGGAAACCGTATAGAGGAAAACGGCTCTTATGTATCTATTGATGCTACTATTAAATATGGCACATGGAGAGACCAAGACCTTTGGAGGGGTGGCGATAACCGTGACAAAGAAGGTTCTAGCAAATCTTTCTTCTCTACAAAAGTGGGTGAAAAGTTTACCGTAGAATTGAGTTATAATGATGAGGATATCAGTGGTATCTATGGTTTCTATGTAGTGCTTGACGCGCAACGTGCCGTAGAAAGTGCTCCGTCTGAAATCACGGCATGGAACTCTTATAAGGCAGATATCGAAGGACTGAATACAATTACGACAAACCGTAAGATTGAAATGTCTATCAATGCAGAGAAGGCTGATGGTGACATTATCGGTTTCCGCGTATATGCAGTAAATAATAACGGTTCTTTGGTTGACCCGGACGGTAAGGCATTCTATGTAGCAGTAGGCGACATCGATGCTATGACTACTACGTTGAAGGCTGATTACGTACCGGTATGGAATGCTCCTGATGGTGATTACGAACGTGATGTTGAGATTGATTTGGACGAAGAACTTCTGAAACTGTTTGAAGATAAATATAATGAATATGAGGAAGGTAATTTGATATTTGACATAGAGAATAATCCGAATGACAATGAAAATTTCGTCAAATACTTCGACAGCCAGGAAGGCAAGTTAGTTATTTCATTGAAGGGTAATTTGAATAAGTTCAAGGATAATGGTACTTATAAGATGTATTTCAACTTTACCGATAGTAAGAAGAATGTAATAGTTAAGAAAGTTGCCATTGAAATAACCAAGAAGATGCCAGAATTCCCTGCTGCATTCTCTGCTAAGGCCAACCAACTTGACAAAGAAGGCGCAAAGGTTGTTGAAGTAACAGAAGC
The DNA here is from genome assembly GCF_004328515.1 of Bacteroides sp. A1C1. Taxonomy (NCBI): domain Bacteria; kingdom Pseudomonadati; phylum Bacteroidota; class Bacteroidia; order Bacteroidales; family Bacteroidaceae; genus Bacteroides; species Bacteroides sp. A1C1. The sequence goes on along the minus strand of NZ_CP036491.1, from coordinate 2,624,393 downwards.
TAACTGGAATACTACTATCCATAATCTGGGTACAGCATTCAATGGCGTTTCTGATCCTACCAACGCAATCATCGACTTCAACTATACATTCACTTGCGCAGAAAAGCAGATTGTATTCTACTCTGATAAGGCAAATGTTGCTAGATATGGATTCTGTCTCGATGTAAACAATGACAAGGATAAAGCAGCAGCTCTGTTTGCAGATAAACCAGAAGGAAAGATGTACGATGTAACCGTATCCTATAAGTACAGCAATGTTTCATCAGAAACGGCAGACTACTCTTACACTGTAAAAGCCCCGGCTGCCCAGAACTTCAAACTGAGACTTGTATGTGGTGAAGGTTTCACTTCTGAATGGAAGAACTTTGATGACAAGAAGAATCCAATTAAGGAATCCTTAATCTATAACGCTTCTGAAACAAGAATTGCTCTTGCTAATATTCTGAAGTTCAAGAAAGGTGATATAGATTACACGCCTACTTTTGTTGCTGCAAATATCAAAGAATGCCACTTGGCTTCTAACAATGTGGATGACGAATACTTTACTGTAACATTTGATGCGGTTACTCAAGAATTTGTATTTGTTTCAAGATTGGGACAAAATCCACCGACTTCTGATGTTATTGCAACCTTGAAGTTCACAATGGTAGACTTCTTCGGACACGAAAATCCTGAGGAATATCCATACTTCGTTATTAAGAAATAATTTTTTCATTCTTAGTAATTGATGAAAGAGAAGCCTAACTGAAAAAATAAGCTTCCGTACTTTATGAGGGTAGGAGAAAACAAAATTGTTTTCTCCTACTTTTTTCTCCCTACTTTGCTTCCACACTTCCACCCACCTCCTGCATCCCCCTGTCCATCGGCATTTACCCCGCTGTGGAAGTAACTCCCAAAAGTGGAAGCAAAATTTGCTTCCACCTATTCAAGACGCCATAGTTTTACCATAACTAACTCATTCTTATTTTAATACATCGAACAAAGTTTATAAAACACTTGCACCAGTTTCCCCATACTTCTACACCCATCCTACCCATAAAATCTGCAATACCCATATCCCCCCTTATCTTCATCCCAAATCCACAACAGCCTCCTCCCCCTCCTCAGCATAAAAAATGCCCCCGTTCATTTCATTCTCCCTCCACTTTCCACTATCTTTGTCCCCGCGATGAAAAAGTTTGCCGACGTCATATTGCCTTTGCCTTTGCACAGCTGCTTCACCTACTCCCTGCCCGACGAGTGGGCGGATGAAGTGCAGACCGGTTGCCGGGTGGTAGTGCCATTCGGACGGAAGAAATACTATACAGCCATCGTGCGCAACGTGCACTATTGTGCCCCCACCGAATACGAAGTAAAGGAAGTGTCCGCCTTGCTGGATGCCCGCCCCATACTGCTCCCGCGGCAGTTCAAGTTCTGGGAATGGCTCTCCGACTACTACCTCTGCACACAAGGAGACGTCTACAAAGCCGCCCTACCCTCCGGCCTGAAGCTGGAAAGCGAAACAATCGTAGAGTACAACCCCGATTTCGAGTCCGACGTCCGCCTGCCGGAGAAGGAACAGAAGATACTGGATATGCTCTCTGCCGACCCGGAGCAATGCGTGACGAAACTGGAGAAAGAGACCGGCATCAAGAACATACTTTCTGTCATCAAGTCACTGCTCGACAAAGAGGCCATCTTCGTAAAGGAAGAATTGCGCCGTACCTATAAGCCTAAGACCGAAAACCGAGTGCGCCTTACCACTGCCGCCCGCAACGAACACCGCCTGCACATCTTCTTCGACGAGTTGCAGCGCCGTGCCCCCAAGCAACTGGACCTGCTGATGAAGTACCTGGAACTCTCCGGCTACCTCAGCGGACGAGATATAAAAGAAGTCTCCAAAGCCGAACTGCTGCAACGCACCTCCGCCACCCCTGCCGTATTCAACGGTCTTGTGGACCGTGGTGTATTCGAAGTCTACCAGCAGGAAATAGGCCGCATAGACAAAACACTCCTCAAAGAAGTCATCCCCGTCAACCCGCTGAACGAGCACCAGCAACGCGCTTATCACTCCATCTTAGAGAATTTTCAAAGCAAGAACGTCTGCCTGCTGCATGGCGTCACGGCAAGCGGCAAGACCGAAGTCTATATTCATCTGATAGAAGAAACCATCCGGCAAGGAAAGCAAGTGCTCTATCTCCTGCCCGAAATAGCTCTCACTGCACAAATCACAGAGCGCCTGCAACGCGTATTCGGCTCCCGACTGGGCATCTATCACTCCAAGTTCCCCGATGCCGAACGGGTGGAAATCTGGCAGAAGCAGCTGTCGGAAGCAGACTATGACATTATTCTCGGCGTCCGCTCCTCCGTCTTCCTTCCTTTCCGCAACCTCGGTCTCGTGATTGTGGACGAGGAGCACGAAAACACCTACAAGCAGCAAGACCCCGCCCCTCGCTATCATGCTCGCAATGCAGCCATTGTACTCGCCTCCATGTACGGCGCCAAAACTCTGTTGGGTACGGCAACCCCTTCTGTAGAGACTTGGCACAATGCCACATCCGGTAAGTATGGCCTCGTGGAACTGAAAGAACGCTATAAAGAGATACAACTGCCGGAGATTATCCCCGTAGACATTAAGGAACTGCACCGCAAGAAGATGATGAAAGGTCCGTTCTCTCCACTGCTCCTGCAATACATCCGCGAAGCGCTGGAACAGAAAGAACAAGTCATCCTCTTTCAGAACCGCCGCGGCTTCGCCCCCATGATAGAGTGCAACACCTGCGGCTGGGTACCCAAGTGCAAGAACTGCGACGTCAGCCTCACCTACCACAAGGGGCTGAACCAACTGACCTGCCACTACTGTGGCTACACCTACCAACTGCCCCGCATCTGCCCCGCCTGCGAGGGCACTGACCTGCGCAACCGCGGCTTCGGCACGGAGAAAATAGAAGATGACATCAAAGCCCTTTTCCCCGACGCTCGAGTAGCCCGTATGGACTTGGACACCACCCGCACCCGTACCGCTTACGAGCGCATCATCTCCGATTTCCAGCAAGGCAAGACGGACATCCTGATAGGCACACAAATGGTGTCCAAGGGTCTGGACTTCGACCACGTCAGCATTGTGGGCATACTCAATGCCGACACTATGCTGAACTATCCCGACTTCCGCGCCTACGAGCGCGCCTTCCAGCTCATGGCGCAGGTTGCCGGACGCGCCGGACGGAAGAACAAGCGCGGCAGGGTGGTGCTACAAACCAAAAGCATCGACCATCCCATCATCCCGCAAGTCATTGCCAACGACTACGAAGCCATGGTAGGCGGGCAGCTTGCCGAACGCCAGATGTTCCACTACCCGCCCTACTACCGCCTGGTGTATGTCTACCTGAAGAACCGGAACGAGACCCTGCTCGACCTCATGGCACAGACTATGGCCGCCAAGCTCCGCACCGTCTTTGGCAACCGGGTACTGGGACCGGACAAGCCGCCCGTAGCACGCGTACAGACCCTGTTCATCCGAAAGATTGTCTTGAAGATAGAAACCAATGCCCCGATGGCCCGTGCCCGCGAACTGCTCGTCCAGGTGCAAAAGGAGATGGTAGCGGAAGACCGCTTCAAGTCGCTGATAGTGTATTATGATGTAGACCCGATGTAAATAACTCGTAACTATAGAAATATGAAGAAGATACTTTTCGTTTGCCTTGGCAACATTTGCCGTTCCTCCTCGGCAGAGGGAGTCATGAAGCATCTGGTAGAAGAAGCCGGACGTGCGGATGAGTTTTTAATCGATTCTGCAGGCATTCTGTCTTATCACCAGGGCGAACTGCCGGACAGCCGGATGCGTGCCCATGCTGCCCGCCGTGGATACAATCTGACGCATCTTTCGCGCCCCGTACGTACCGAGGATTTTTACAACTTTGACCTGATTATCGGTATGGACGACCGCAACATCGACGACCTGAAAGACCGCGCCCCTTCAACCGCCGAATGGAGCAAGATACACCGCATGACGGAATACTGTACAAAGTTTACCCATGCCGACCATGTACCGGACCCCTACTACGGCGGTTCCGAAGGTTTTGAGTATGTGCTGGACATTCTGGAGGATGCTTGTGCCGGGTTACTGCAGAGCATTTAATCCAGCGGCATTACATGATACAGTGTCCCCTGCCGTGACTTCTTGTTCGGTATTTCAAGCTTCTTGAGCGTCCGCCCGAATACGGCAACCTTGTTGATTGCCAGACGGTCCCGCGTCTTTGTCTGCAAGGCGGAAAGAATCTGCATGGGCATCATCCATTGCCCCTCCTCATCCTCTTCTGCCGCGCGGAAATGGCTGTGGAAGAGTTGTTCCAGTGGGGTGAGCTGTTCAAATTCCCGGTTCGTCCGCTTCAAGATGGCTTCATCGGCATCATCCAGCCAGTAGCGCTCACCTTTGGCTACGGCATTCAGAGCTTGTGCATAGAGCTGGCGGTAGTTGATGGTGACATTCGTATCAATGGGGCCGGTGACCTCAATGCAGATGAAACGGCGGCTGCCACTGGGGTCTGACAACAAGTCCTTCTGGTTGCTGGTGCCGATGAAGGAGGCATACCGCCGTATCTCCCGGATGGTGCTGCCGTAGGGTTTGCGCAGGTTGGCAACCGGTTTCTGCAGCAGATGCTTCAGAAAGCCCTGCTGGTTGATGTTGATTTGGTCGAACTCGTCGATGTTGACGAGCAGAAAGCATCCCAGGCTGCGTTCCGCTTCCTGCCTGCTCTTGAAGTCAATGCTGTCCGTATAGCCGAAACGCAGCTCCGGTGGCAGCAAAATGCGGCAAAAGGTGGATTTCCGGAACCCTTGGGAACCGACAAGCAGAGGAGAAGTATTGTTTCCGTGTTGCCGGTCCATTCCACGCCAGTGTGCCACCATGCCTAGGAACCAGCGGTAGAACAACTCCCGCCAATGAGGATTGTGGCACGGGACGAGGTCGGCCAACGCCCGGATGCGGTCTTTCCCGTCCCAGCGGCCGGTATCGTAAAGGTATTCTTCGACGGGATTATAGAGTGGCACATGGTCTGAAGTAAGGAAACGGTTGATGTCGCGGTCCCATACGCGGATACCCTCCTTCAGGGCATTCATGGAGACCGTACTGCGGGCACGCTGGTCAGCAGGCTTGAAATAGAAATGGACGGAGTCGCGCTGACGGTATTCCAAATCATCCAGAACGGTGTTGTAGCGGAACTCATACCGGCGGCCCATAAACTCTTCCAGCCGGAAAACGCTCTCCTGCTCTTGCGTCAGACTGCTCTTTTTCCCGAAGCCTTTAAGCTCTTGATATAGGTTATGAATCGTTTGACGAACAATGAATTCATCCGCTTCCCGGTAATAGTGCATCAATGTCTGGCGGACTACTTCCTCTTCGGGGATGCCTGCCTTGAAACAATGTTCGGCCAGAGGCACCAGCAGTATCCGTAAATCCCCCTCCCGTTTCCAGCCGTCCAATTCGCGAAATGCACGGTCAAGGGCCGATTCGAAGAGTATGGCGAAGGTGTCCGAGGCTTTACTGTCCGGATGCAGCCGCAACAGCGGGTTCTTTTCTGCGAGTTTTCGTTGCCGGAAGTTCTCTTCCTCGGGCATGCCGAGGGGTTGTTCCAAGCAGAAAGGCACAGCGGCAGGATTGTAGTAAGGATATCCATCCAGAGTCATGCGGCAACTCTGTGTAAGGGAAGGTTCTTTCAATGTAATGGCAAACGGCAGTAAGGGCTGGTAGCACTTCACCGCCATACGGTAGGCGTGGGCATGAAACAAGGCGGCATCGCTCTCCCGCTTCGGCGTTGTGCCGTCGGGCAGGGCAAACAATACCCATATCTTGGCACTCCGTCCGCTGGAACCGCAGAAAGCGGCAAAGGTCTGTGGCAGCAGGGCGGCTTGTCGCTTTACATATTCCGCTTCGGCAATGCCCGACAGACGGTTTACTTCCAGTTGTACGAGTCCGTTATAGTTCTTCATCTGCCGTTCTCCCTCTTGCGTACGGCTATATTCCACGGCAGGGTAGATGCGTGGCAGTTTGTCTATATGTTCGTATTGGGCGCAAGTACCCTCCAGTTGAGGAAGGATGGCCCGGAGGGTCGATACATGTCCGGCTTTGGTTTCGGTTTTCAGTTTTTTAATCAGTGCATCCGCTTCCAGGGTGCTGAGGGCTTCCTTTCCGCTCTCTTTTTCTGCTCTAATCAAGGTAATTTTCATTCTGTTTGTCAGCTTGTTTAAGTAAATATAATTCTCGTAAAGATACGATATCAGAAGGCGGAAAACAAGTATTCAGTAGAATAATTATTAAATAAATCCCTGCTTCCACAAACTATACAGCGTGGTATCGGAAACCTTTGGATTTCTTTTTTAAAACATAGGCATTCCTTTGTTTTTCTCCCTTTGTTTGTCTACTTTTGTATAGGGAATAGATGACGCCTAACGACCATGAACAGCTCTGCTTACGGCCATGAAGCAATCGCTTGACGACCGTAAGCAGAGCTGTTCATGGTCGTTAGGCGTTTCTATCCCCAAAGCTTTTACGGATGAAGTACGTAACCCGCACCTATTCCGCATAGGGCGCGAACGTATTGTACAACAACTTAAAAGACATTGAACTATGGCAATTTTATTCGATTGGTATGAGCTCCCGGAACCTAAAGACAAACAGCGGGAAGAAAAGATACTTCATCCGCGCATCCGCTTGAACGGCTCTACCAGTACTGCCGAACTGAGACGTCGGATTCAGGAACGCTGTTCGTTGACGAAGACTGATGTTTCGGCGGTGCTGGATGCCTTGTCGCACGTCATGGGGGAAGACCTTGCCGAGGGGCGGCAGGTGCATCTGGACGGTATCGGCTATTTCCATCCCGTACTGACTAGCACGGAGCCGGTGACCGCTGCGACCAAACGTAAAACCACCAAGATTAAGCTGAAGGGCATCAAGTTTCGTGCCGACCAGGTACTGAAGAATGAGATAGGCGCTATCAAAGCTAAACCACTGGGGCTGAATGAGCATTCCCAAAAACTGAGTGACAAGGAGATTGACAGGCGGCTGACGAGCTACTTCTCTACGCATCAGTTCCTTACGCGCAGTGATTTTCAGAGCCTCTGCGGAATGATGCGCTCTACGGCACAGCTTCATATTCGCCTGCTTCGCAGCGAAGGCAAACTCGAGAATGCAGGAAAACTGAACCAACCGATTTATCTACCTTGCACGGGGTATTATGGTAGAGACGAGTAGGTTACGGTAAAACTATAGCGTTTTGAGTAGGTGGAAGCAAAATTTGCTTCCACCTTTTTTTGTTGCTTCCACAGCAGCTCAAATGCCGATGGATAGGGGGATGCAGGAGGTGGGTGGAAGTGTGGAAGCAAAGTGATGGAAAATAAATTTTTGGAGAAAAAAAGAGGGCATTCCGTTTTATCGGAATACCCTCAAGTCTATCTATGTACTATATATCTTACTTCTTCAAAGTAATTGTTACAGTAGTGGTTGTGGTAGCACCCCACTTATCAAGTACAACGAGAGAAACCTTACATGGAACATCGTTCTGCAATGCAGTTTCTGCGCTCTTCTTCACTACTGAGAAGTAAGAGTAAGCATCAGTCTCAGTCGGAGCAAACTGACTTCCACTATGGTCTTCAATAGCCAGATATTCTTTGGCATTGTCATCAGCCAAAACAACTCTCACGCTTTGGATTCTACTATCCATAGGCTCAGTTGTATCCGCTACATAATTAGCACCTGATTTCTTATACATCTGAGTCAAGTTATAAGCCTCTCCGTAAACATCCTTAGCAGTGATGTTCTTCAAGCTAACCTTGATAGGACTAACACCATTGCCAGAAGCATTTGCAGCTGCAGTAGCTTCCAAGGCACCTTCCTTGATTTCAGACTTAACTGTCAAGTTGAATTTATCTACAATCTTAGCGATGTGAACGTTGCCGAATACAGTGTAAGCAGCCTGGATTTCACGAGTTGAGTAAACATTGTCTCTGTTGTCTGCATTCTGAGCATTGTCGTATACCTTAACGCTGATATCACCCGCAACACCGGTTGTTGTAATCCATGGTGTACAAGTGTGTCCATCAATTTCGTGAAGCGTTTCAGTAAACGCTACATTGGTCTTTTCAGCACCCATGTCTTTGTACAGCTTGAACAAGTTATAAGTAACATCTGTACCATCTGCTGAACCGTAAGCTACAGCGTTGTCACCAACGAAGTAAGCAGACAGTCTGCTGAACGGAGTTACAGCTGACTCAGCCGGAGACTTGATAGTAACCTTAACAGGAATTTCAAAGGCGTTTACTGTGGCTCCCTTCTTCTTCAAGCCCAATACAATTTGATAGCTTTCTTCCGCTGGGAATGCTTTAGTGTAATCGAAACTGAACTTAATGTACAACGGGGTCTGAATCTTAGAGCCAGCCGCTGAAACATATTGACCTGCACTGTTTTTAACATAAAGAGTGCTTGCATCAATTGTTGTAATCCAGCTTTCATCGAATGCAGTTCCATCCTTACCATATTTCACACCGTTTACTGTGATTGTCTTTTCAGTAAGAGCCTTGCCGTCTGCCCAAGTAATGCTTCCAACCTTTGCAACAGAAGGCAGGTCAGTGTCAGTTGAACCAGCCAAAGCTGCTTGAATATCACCCAATGGCAAGAAGAAATCAGCATTAGTTTTATTTACTGTCCATTCTACATCACCTAAAGTTGTTGAAGGAGCAACATATTTAAAGGTTACTGTAATAGTCTTGGCAGTTGCAGCTTCTGCAACAGTTCCATTTACTAACAGATAATTTACTTTAATATTAAGACTACCAGCCTTTTCAGCCTTAATCGTATTTCCAGATATAGTTGCACCAAGATTTGCTGCAGCAGTCTTATCGGCAATTTCAAAATAGTAATCAACGATATAAGGAGTCAAATCGGCAACAGCAGTACCATCAACAGTAGCAACAGCAGTATTTTTGAAGCATCCGATTAAATCAAGTTCCTTATTGATGTCAACAGAAAGAGCTTTCAGGCTAGTTACAGAAATTGCACTAACAGCCGTTTCTGTCACTTTTACATCATATGTGGAAGCGACCAAACCATCGGCAGTTTCAGTCGTTAAAGCATAAGTTCCTGCAGATTTACCACAATTTGTTGTAGAAAGATACTCTACAGTCATATCGAATACACCCTTGTTCACTGAAGCTGCACGAGTCAATGCATCTTCAGTCATGTTAGCTACCGGATTAGTCACCTTGAAAGGCATATTACCTTTTGAATCGGACAAAACATAAGCATATTTAGTGGCATCGGCATCCTGAGGATTTACAATAGCACTTAATGTACTAGTCTGTGAAAGCAAAATAGCGTCTTTCTTATATGTTACATTATTAAATTTCACATCAGCACCCAATGCCTTACCATAGCTCATTGTAACATTAGCAGCTTCAATCTTACCGTCATTAATAGAAACCGCTTTCAAGCTTGTAATAGATGCGGCTTTGGGTAATTTGATGACAGCAGGTTCGCCTTCACCATTTTCACTTGTTGCAACGTGCAGTTCCCAATAGCTGGTCTTATCTACGACATAAGTACTTGCTCCCATGGCAGAAATGCCAGTATCAGTGCCGACATAGTCATTCTTTTCAGCATCCCATTCGTAAGTCACCCAATTACCGGTTTCCTTACTGATAGAAGGAGCTTTAGCATTGATGCCGTTTACTCCATTCTTACCTTCAGAGCAAATACCGGTATCTTCGTTGTTGATGATGAAATTTTTAGTAACTGGATCGATGGTGATTGTAGCAGCATCACCCTTATCCCCTTTATCGCCTTTAATGGTTCCAATGGTGCTAGTAGTATTATCACTCCAAGTGATTGTAATACCATCGCCATTTTTCACAACGTTGGTAACAAACTTACCATCGCCCACTTTTGCCTGTAAGTCGCTGATTGAAGCCTTGATACCAGTCAACTCATTGTTGATCTGATCAATGTCATCATCATAGTCCTTACAAGACGTGAAAGTTCCTGCAGTACCAACCATTAAGGCACTGAACAGGATCACACTTAGAAACTTCTTGTTCATAATTGAAAACTTTAAATTTATAAATTTAAAAAATAAAAAAGTGAATAATCTCTCATTTTCATTCCCTTTCACATAGCTGTTGATTACATGATTTTTTCCGTTACTTCGCAGGTAATGAAATCTTGTTAATTTCATTAATAATCAGGGAATAAGGAGAAAATAGACCGGTTTTGTTTGGAATAGTAAAAATCTGTTCGTTGGGATATTGGAAAGAGGATTAGAAGTCCAGAAAAGTGACAATGGGAAAGTAATGAAATGAGGCCTTCAAAAAATGGAAGTGTGTATTTTCAGCTCAAAAGGTTGAATAACAGCATATTGATAGAACCGATGTGAGCTCCGTAAAGACAACATCATTCCGTTCCTCAAAACTCTGTTTGAAGATTCCGGAAAATGTGCGACAAATCTATTCTATCCTATCAAAAGAAGTAACGTCTTTTACACCGTACACACTCCACTTCTTACAAAAGAAATTACCCTTTGATTGGCCTCGTCAATTTTTCTGTTGCTGAAAGGCTTCAGATAGGTTTCCGTCACTGTGATGGAGGAGTGCCCCATGGCTTCTGATATGATTCCGGGATGTATCTCGCAGTGGTAAGCCATGGTGGCCCAAGTATGTCTCGCGGCATAACTACTGAGTGCCGACTGCATTCCCAGACACTGCCTGAGCACTGCCAAACGCTGGTTGAATGCCCTGAGTGCCGACTGGTATTCCCGGTATGCGGTTTCCGTACCTTCCTCGCTCTGCAGGATGGGAAACAGATAGGGGGAGTCGGGGTTCCTGTCCGCCACCATCCTGACCATCTGCATGGCTTCGGGTGTGAGTGACACGGTTAGTGCCCGTCCCGTCTTCCTGCGCCTATAAGACAAAGTGTTTCCTTGTAAATCCCTCTTATGCAAATAGGCGAGGTCCACAAAAGGAATCCCTCTTAGCATAAACATCAATACAAAGAAAATTTTTGTTTTCTGTCGGGTGTTGGGAGAATTATCGGTCTGCAGGCTCATCTCCGTCTCTCGCACCAAAGAGCCTATGTCAAAAGCTTCGAGCGCCTTTTTCCTATCTGCCCGTGTGCCGGTATACACATGCTCAAACAGCCTGGGTACATATCGCACCAGCTTTCTGTCCACCGCCTGGTTGTAAACCGAACGTATTGCTTTAATATAGGTGGATACCGTATTCCAACTACAATTCCTCTGCCTGAGGAAGTTTTCGAATCTCTTCAGTACGGTCGGGCTCAGTTTGCACATGGACATCGGTTGCCATTTGGTGAATGCCGAGAATGCATTCACCGTTGACTGGTAGATGTGTGCCGTCCCCCACCTGCTGCTTTCCCGGAGTTCCCCGATGACTGAGGAGAACATCTCTTGTAAGGTAATTTCATTTCTGCTCATTTCTAAATTATTTATAAATGGTTTGCCCTGCAATTACAAATAAATTGAATGAATATAAGATTCAAGAAAGAAACCATTAAAGCTTGTTCCTTTGCAACCAAAGTTGGAAGAACTGATCATATACCTGGTAAATACCTTTATCATACGTAATAAAGTCTTTTTCTAGCAGTCCTTTTACAGCTGAAGAGACAGAACTTGCAGATTGCAACTTGTATTTACGTACAAAGCCACCACTTGAGATAGCCTTAGCTTTTCCCTCTGCTGCTATTGCCATAAATACAATACGCTGCTTTTCGGGCATCTGATATAATAAGGCATCATAGGTGTCGGCAGAAAAGTCTAGAAGGTCGTTAATGGCAGTATCTATCATTGAGGGAATACATATTTCTCCAGTTCCGGTCATGGAAAATAAAATGTTCATAACCTTCTGCATATACGAAGTTATACCATTGAAGCGTTCATATAACTCTGTTATTACCAATGTATCTAAGAGTTTGCTTGCCCGCTCAAAGTGCTTAAGGCAGAACTCCGCGTATTTATCAACAGAAATGGGAGGCAGGTTTATCAATGTAACTGATTGATAGAATGGACGTGTCGGAGAAGTAAACATTGCCCCCATCAGATGCCTATGGGACCCGGAGAAGACAAAGTGGGCATTGGAACAGCGTTGTATATGTGTCCGTAATGCCGCTTCTATGTTGGGATCGTCTGCATATTTGGTTATTTGCTGGAATTCATCGATGGCGATTAGGCATGGTTTTCCGGCATTGTTCAGATAGGAGAATATCTCATCCAATGTTGCAGAGGGATTGGTTATAGCTCCCAGACCGATTCCCCACGTAGGCTGCCCATTCATGTCGAATGTTATTTCGGAGCGAAGAGAGGCCAGGACATTCAGGAAGGTACTCCATACGGATTTACCTTTTGGACGTAATTCATCCAGTACAGCCTTGCCGAAAACATTCACAAAATCGCGTACAGAGCTTGTGGCATAGATGTCGATGATAAAAGTGTGATAATGCTCCTTGATTTCCGGCTGTCCAAAACAATGCCGCAACAAGTCTGTTTTGCCTAATCTGCGTGGGGAAATCAAGGCTATGTTATTCTCATTCGTCAAAAGTGAGACGATTTTAGTCGTTTCTTTCTCTCTGTCACAGAAATATTCTGGTGACACATAGCCGTTCGTAACAAATGGATTTTTCATATGATTATTGAGTTTACACGCAAATATATAGAAAATATCACAATAATCATTAGATGATAATCATAAAATGATTATTAATAGAAGTGTGTGGTTAACTATCATATGAAATGGCTATTCTTTTCCTCATCCAAAGAATAGAGGAATAGCAATAGCTATTTTCTGTTTTAATCTTGATATTCAATTTCTTCACCAAGAACTTGACGTATCATATTATGTTCATTGCGATAGAGTTTACCATTACGCAGATAATAATAGTTAAAGTAACCGGCAAACTCAATAGTGGCATACTTTAGTGTGTCTCCTTGATTATAGGCTCTCCATGTACTCTCGTAAGAGCTGGAATCATCATATTGAATCAAGGTGGTGGAGTCGGATCGAAGGTTGAATTGGATACCGGTTTCAGTGATGAATTTGCCTGGAAAAGGATGTGTAGCTGCTGACTTCTTACATGAAGAAAAGCAGATGAGTGAAACTGACACGGTCAAAATGAATAGTATTTTCTTCATATCTGATATTTATAAATGAAAGATTGAAAAAAAGGACGTCCTGCAAGAGGACGTCCCTTTTATTAAATTATATCAAGAATCTCTTTTTAATTATTTGGCACTCGGTGTACCGGCAGCCTTCTTAACGATGACTTTCAGGTTATCCTTGCTCAATACACCCCACTTGTAGTTGACATTTACAGTCAGGAACATGTTGTAGTCAACGTTAACCGGAGTACCATGGTTGTTGAAGTATGCCAAGTGAGTCGGGTCAGCTTTAGCTTCTGTAGCAGTAGACTTAGCTTTTGTCTCATCCCAGTTCATCATCTTCAATGAAGCATTGGTCGGCAACTTACCGTCAGTAGTACCCTCCTTATGCTCATAAGTGCTGGTTGCAGCATTCCAAGCCAAGCTGGTAGTGGTCTTATCAGTCAAGAACTTAACTTCACGCACAGCATAGTAGTCATACAAAGCATGTGCATAAACTTCATCACCAGTGGCCTTGTCAGCTACAGCAGCAGCTACCGGCTTATTATTCCAGTCAGTGAATGTGAAGTTCTTGGCAACGCTCAAGAAGCTACCGTCAATTTCAGCATCAACGAAGTTGTCGCTGATAGAACCGTCAATAGTCAACGGGTTGATGAAGTGTACCTCAAATTCTTGAACTGGAATAACATTGAAGTCATTGTATGCAACAACTAGCTGTACAGGAACTTCCTTGCCAATCAACTTGAGGGCGGCATCAGTACCGTTCAAGTCATCTTTTTCGTGGAGACGGATGATACTGGAGCATTCATTTACGCTATTACCTAATTTTTCATCATAATTCCAAGGCAAGTTCTTTTTGTTTTCTGTAGCATCAGCACCCATCAGGTTATTGATAGTGGCAGCCAAATCGTTAGATTGTATATAATCATTAATTCCTGCATCCGTTCTACCGATGTTGCTGTTGTCACCTACAACTTCGTCTTTTGCTGTACCTTTAGTCTTATACCACAATTGGGTTTGGTCATCGCTTGTGACAAAGTCTTTCAAATGCGGATAAGTAGTCAGGTCTTTCATACGTGTTTCGTCAAAGATAAACTTAACCTCTGCACACTCACGAATATACTGGATGAATTGGGCCAAGTTGGCTGGTTTTTCTTTGGTCGGTTTATATACAAAGCCATTAACCAAGTCAGCTTCGATGTGGCTATAGTCTTTAAGCTCACAACCGTCTGGAGTACCCGGATATACATGCGGGTCTTTCTGTGTTCCACCGTCATTTGCAGTAGTGTAAACAATCGGATTCACATTGAAGACACCTTCACCCTTACCATTCTTCCAGAAAGTACCTTGGTATGCAAACTTCTGTGCAGGAACAACAATTGTCTGCTTGATGTCATCATTCAAACCAGTTCCGTCAACGTACTTAACATCAATTTCAAATGTAGAAGCATAAGTCTTGTTTGCAGCATTGTAAGCCAATGTACCAACAGTCTTCGGATTCATAGCCAAACCAAGTTGAAAGAAGTATTGTCCTCAGCATCCTGTAAGAAACCGAATACAAGTTCTTTGTTATTATTGATGAGTTCACCGCCGTCTTTACCAACTTTATTTGCTCCTTCTTCCCAGTCATTCAAAGCATCTGTAGACTCTGCCAATGTGCTGAGGTCAATCTTCTTACCATCTTTTCTAAGTTCAAGGATTTCGATGTCCTTGTAGATGTTATGGAACTGAGTTTTACTCATACTCTGTCCACTATCGAACTTAACCATATGATAGATCTTCTCGTTCATTTCCTTAGAGAACAGCTGCTGGAACATGTCATGACAAGTTACAGTGTCGTTCGGGAATGTGATAGCAGCAATAGTCTGATCCTTTTCACCAGTCCAACAGATCTTAATGTAGCGAACTGCAATCATGTTACCATTGTTCTTATCCCATAACTCAGCGCGAATGATAGGCTCACGACCGATAGAAGTTTTGGAATATTCGTTGTCTCCCAACTCTACGTCATAAACTTCAGGCTTCAGAGTATAACCATCAGACAAGATACGGCCGAATTCTTGTTCGTCTGTCTTCCGGTCACCCTGCAGATACTTGGCTTTTGCCAAAGCAAAACGGAACTCCAGACCATAGTCGGGGTAGTTGCTCAATTCCTTGTGGCTACCATGTTCGTCTTCTGCATAAGTATAGCATACTGTTACCAGTGTTCTCAAATCAAGCGGTTCGTCATATGCTTGCTTAACGTCTACCAGCTCTTCATTTCCTGATTTGTACAAGCAAATAGAGTCATGATAGTGAACATATTTGCCATTTTGTTCTTCGTCAGCAAAATTGCCAGATATTTTTGAGAAGTCAATATGCTTGTTAGCCAAATAAGGGAATACTATAGATTCTTCGATACGGCTGTATTCAGAACTTACATACACTTCTTTACCGGCCTTTTCTTCTTCATCTGTCAGATTCTTGTCAGCAATAGGGGGGGCAGAGAAGCCATCCAGAATGTTTCAAGCTTACCTTCTCCATGTGCAGAGCCATATGTACTGATTTTTTCATTCAGATATCCCTTGTTCTCCTTGTATTGTATAGTCAAAATGCCACCATCTACACTTGCGTAGGGAGATAGGTAAAACGTCTAATGCTTGTATTGTATAGTCAAAATGCCACCATCTACACTATAATCTACTACTTCGATAAGTGCATTCTCCAAGACTTCAGGAGTAGACTTGGTTACATTCTGAGATTTGATGCCTTCGAACTGCGAGAGTTTAATATCATCTTTCAATACACCGATGCTTGGACTCATTTTGTAGCTAACCTTGTTCTTTTCTGTAGAGATATTAAGGGATTTGGCATTAGCTACTGGTTTGTGGTCCAAAACAGGGCGAAGTTGCCCGTGATCTCTCGGGTTCGCATTGTCTTGATGGCCTGTTACAGCAGTATAAACCTGCGGAGTATACTGCAATGACAGTAATTCAATAGAAGGAATACCATTGATGTATGTAGTCGGAATCAATGTGAGACTTGTCAAACGATGACCAATCAAGGTCATCACTTCTACGCTCAATTTTTCAACCTTAGTTGCGAGTTCCTTCAAATCTGCATCGGAGATGAAATCTTTCTGTAATTCCGTCTTCAGATCTGCAATATTTTTGTCTACAGCATCCAGAGAAGCCAGCTTGTGATTTGTTTCTGTAGAGCTGTATTTGCATCCTCTAAAGCTTACTTCAAGGCTGCAACGTCCTCAGAAGAAGCCCCACCTTGTCCTGCTTTGTCCAATGCTTCTTGTGCTGCTGTTTTAACATTAGAAGTTCAGTTTTGGCTTCAGCGATAGAAGTCTCCAAAGTACTTATTTAGAGTTCAATTCATCAAGTGAAGCTTTCTTATCCAATTGTCCCTGCAAGTCCTTGATGTCGTCATCATAGTCCTTACAAGACGTGAAAGTTCCTGCAGTACCGGCCATTAAGACACTGAACAAGAACATACTTATGTTTATAATTGAAAACTTTAAATTTATAAATTTTAAAAAATAAAAAGTGAATAATCTCGCATATTTGGTATTACTTTCTCTTATTTTTTTTGTTAAAATTTTCCGTTACTTCGCAGGTAATGAAATCTTGTTAATTTCGTTAATAATCAGGGAATAAGGAGAAAACAGGTGGGGCTTGTCCAGAATAGTAAAAATCTGTTCGTTGGGATATTGGAAAGAGGATTGGAAGTCCAGAAAAGTGACAATGGGAAAGTAATGAAATGAGGTCTTCAAAAAATGGAAGTGTGTATTTTTTAGCTCAAAAGGTTGAATAACAATATATTGATAGAACCGATGTGAGCTCCATAAAGGCAACACCATTCCGTTCCTCAAAACTCTGTTTGAAGATTCCGGAAAATGTGCGACAAATCTATTCTATCCTATCAAAAGCAGTAACGTCTTTTACACCATACACGCTCCACTTCTTACAAAAGAAATTACCCTCTGATTTGCCTCGTCAATCTTTCTGTTGCTGAAAGGCTTCAGATAGGTTTCCGTCACCGTGATGGAGGAGTGCCCCATGGCTTCCGATATGATTCCGGGGTGTATCTCGCAATGGTAAGCCATTGTGGCCCAGGTATGTCTCGCCGCATAGGTGCTGAGTGCCGACTGCATTCCCAGACACTGTCTGAGTACTGCCAAACGCTGGTTGAATGCCCTGAGTGCCGACTGGTATTCCCGGTATGCGGCTTCCGTGCCTTCCTCGCTCTGCAGGATGGGAAACAGATAGGGGGAGTCGGGGTTCCTGTCCGCCACCATCCTGACCATCTGCATGGCTTCGGGTGTGAGTGACACGGTCAGTGCCCGTCCCGTCTTCCGCCTTCTGTAAGACAGTACATTCCCTTGCAGGTCCCTTTTGTGCAGGTACGCCAGGTCCACAAAGGGTATGCCCCTGAGCATGAACATGAGTACGAAGAAAATCCTTGTTCTCTGCTGTGCGTTTGGGAGCGTCCCTCCTTGCAGGCTCCTTTCCGTCTCCCTTACCAGGCTGCTGATGTCGGATGCCTTGAGCGCCTTCTTCTTGTCTGCCCGTGTGCCGGTATACACATGCTCGAACAGTCTGGGTACATACCGTATGTACTTTCTGTCCACCGCCCGATGATACACCGAGCGTACCGTCTTGATGTAGGTGGACACGGTGTTCCAACTGCAGTTCCTCTGCCTGAGGTAGTTTTCGAACCTCTTCAGTACGGTCGGGCTCAGCTTGCGCATGGGCATTGGTTGCCATTTGGTGAATCCCGAGAATGCATTCATCGCTGATTGGTAGATGTGTGCTGTCCCCCATCTGCCGCCTTCCCGGAGTTCCCCGATGACTGAGGAGAACATCTCTTGTAAGGTAATTTCATTTCTGCTCATTTCCAATTTATTTATAAAGAGTTTATCTTACAAGTATATACAATAAAATGAAGAAAAACAGAAGCTTATAATGTATTTTTCATTTTAGCCAGTCTTTCAGAATGCCCCCAAATATATTCACTATATTTGCGAAAAAAGTCGCATTGAAAAAAAATCGCAATATGAATAATCCATTTAAATTCAGTACCATTGTAGACGGTGAATACTTTACGGATAGAGTAGCGGAATAGGGAAGAGTAAGAGAGATACTTGCAAGTGAAAATCGCCTGATATTTATTAGTCCACGACGTTTCAGCAAGACCAGCCTCGTCCAAAAAGTAACGAAAGGATTGTCACGTCCCGTTTTCCAGTTGAACCTGCAGTTGGTAACAGGCACTGCCGACTTTGCCGCACGATTATTGTGGATTATGCTTCAGCAATATCCTATGGAACGTCTGGAGTATCTCATCACTCACTTTCATTTTATTCCCACCATTTCAACCAATCCATGACGGATGGCATAGAAGTTTCATTTCAGCCGTCAATGGATGAAACAGACAAGAAGGTATTGATAGGCTTAGCTGTAGAGATGAGGGTTCCAGTCTTCCTTTTCTACAAGGTGTCGGCATTGATTCTCCAAGTACTGCCTTTAGCAGTTTAAAGCTGCTTGGGCAACAAGATATGTGATACGCAACGAAGAGTATGAACTGGATGCTCCTTTCTTTCTTGTCGATATATACAAAGATGGCTATTTCCGTTTTCCTAAGAAGGAAAATGGAAATAGCCGTTTCTAGTATGGAATATCTAGCTTATATCATTTTGGGTAATTGATTCTTCTGCCCAATACGTCATTGCGCATTTCCCGTTCACTACGATAGAGCTTTCCGTCTTTCAGGAAATAGTAAGCAGGATATCCGGCAAACTCAATTGTAGCATATTCCAAATTATCTGCACTTTTACAGACTTGCCAAGTACCTTCATAAGTCAGCGAGTCGTTAAACTGGATAAGTGTGGTTGAATCCGCTTTAAGTTCAAAGCGTACTCCTTCTTCCGTAAAAAAAGTGCCGCCAAAGGGATGGCTACTGCTTTTTCCGGTACAGGCTACTAACACACAGATACCCATCAAGAGCATTGAAGAATAAATAAATCTTTTCATCTTCATCTGTTTTTATTTAATCAATAAAGGGTATCCCATTAAGGAATACCCTTTAATATATCAGTATCTAACGATCTTTACTTATCGTGTACCAGGAGTTCCAGAGTTAGGAGCTACAGTAATCTCATAAACATTGATGAGAGTTTTCCACTTATAACCGTATTCAACCGGGATAAACAGCTTATAAGCTTTGTTAACCGGAGTACCGCTATAGTTGTAATAAGTCAAGACTTTTTCTTTGTCACCGTCACCATCGATATCTTTTTCTTCATATCTGATTTCAATGTTTGCAGGCAACTTACCATTTGTATAACCTTCTTCTGGTTCCAAGTTACCGTCAGTCAGTTTCAAGTTAGTCTTGATCTTAGTAACATCCAGAATATTGTCAGAACCAGCCTTCAACGGCCAAACAGCTTCTCTTACTTGATAGAAGTCATACAATGCTTTTGGCAGACCAGTTGTGTTTTCCACAATCTGCTTGTTGTCATTCCAAGAGTAGTAAGTGAATGCACCAGTTACATCAATTGAGCTACCTTCGTTCTTGGCGTCAACGAAGTTGTCGATTTCGCCCTTCTTAACTTGCAACGGCTCAATAATATTTGCTTCGTATTGCTTAACAATGCCTACATTCTTTGCATTATTGCAGAGATCAGCAACCAAGTTGATGGGAACCATCTTACCAACCAATGCCTTAGCAGCTTCTGTCGGTTGATTAGTGAAATCTGTAACAGCATGATCAGGAACAGCTTCTTGCAACTTGATGTTGTACGTCAGCTCGTCTGCGTTCAAAAGGTTAGCCTTGTGATTTACGATTGTTGCTGCTAATTCTCCCTTAATCCACAATTCTGTATCATTGTTTCTCAACTCAGCCTTCACTTCAGTACCATCGTTCCAAATATAAGTATAGTTGGCGATTCTTGCCTTATCGAATACGAATCTTACGCCTTCTTCTGCATAGTAAATGCCGTTAGCATTTTCAGGCATAGTGTGGTCAGGTTGCATCGGACCAAAAGCAGGATAATAGAACTTCGTATTAGCTACATTCTTATCTGTATAATAGATAGCGCCAGCAGCACCTTCAGTAGGTTTCACACCTCTGTCATCCAAGAAACCGTTCAACAAGTCAGTATAGATGTTACATGTCGGGTTAGTACCGTCAACAACATTCCATGCCGGATTAGATTCTTTGGTTCCATAAACGATCGGGTTGATGTTGAATATCTTATATTCCTTTTCACCTTTCCAGTATGTACCCATGTGGCCCCATACATTCAAAGCAGGCATATAGACAGTTCTTGTCATTACAACGGTAATATCAGCATTGATACCCTTAGGATCTTTGTAGATAACAGTCTTCGTGAACGTCTTCTCTTGCTGACCAGGCCAGAACACACCAAGATCTTCTTCGTTTAATGTCCACAAAATATTGTGAGACTCAACGCCTTCTTCCGGATCTTTCAAATCTTCAGCTGTACCAGCTCCCTCACCTACAATGAATTCAGTATAGATAGCATGGAATTCGTTCTTTGTCATACCACCTTCTTTAGCCTTGTCGTAAATCATGGTATTCATCATTTCTGTATCGACAAGGTTCTTAACTGTACAAGAGAACAATACCGGGTTGAACGGAACTGCCAGTTCTTTTCCTTCCATTGTCCATTTAACCTTCAAGTAACGTTGAGCAACCAATGCATTGCCATTTACAGAGTCGATCAATTCTACGCAAACAATAGGCTCACGACCTACGGCTGTTGCAGATCCAGAGATGTCATATACTTTAGCAGACATTTTACCATTCATCGGAGAATCGATTTCTGCAAATTTTTGTTGGTCAGTCTTGTTGTCATTGTCGTTTTCAGGAATATAAGCGGCTTCTGCCAGACGGAAACGGAATGTCAGACCATAGTCCTTGTAGTCTACCAAATCCTCATGTGCGGCATGATCATTGGCTTTGTCACTAACACAAACTTTTACCAATTTCTTTAAATCAAGAGGTTGGTCATAAGCTTGGTAATAGTCAACTAAAGCATTTGCATTTGATTCATACAGACATACTGAGTCATGATAGTGAACATAGAAATCACCGTTTCCATCATTCTGTATTTCGTCTGCGAATTCACCTGTTATGGTTTTTCCAAAATCAGTTCTGCTGTTAGCCAAATACGGCAATTTGATAAGCTCTTCAATACGAGCATATTCAGAGTTTACATAAACGCCATCAATAGTACCAGCTTCAACATCCTTAGCTTCGTCTTCTGTATAGTTTTCTGCAGAAATAGGAGCTTTCAAAGAAGCCATATAGAATTTCTCTTTATTGCCTTCCTTAGTGGTAGAGAGCTGTTGACCTAAGAAATCAGAATGTTTTTTGAATGTAACTTCCAGTACACCTTCCTTGTCAATATTGTGACCTGTAACTTCGATCGGGCTATTGTTTGTAATTGTTGTACCGTCAGCATTCTTTGTCATTATATTTTCAGACTTGATGCAGTCAAATGACGGAGTCAGGATATCTTGAGTACGAACACCTACACTCGGGCTTACATGGAAATAAGCCTTATTCTTCTCAGTAGCGATGTAA
The DNA here is from genome assembly GCF_004328515.1 of Bacteroides sp. A1C1. Classification (NCBI taxonomy): domain Bacteria; kingdom Pseudomonadati; phylum Bacteroidota; class Bacteroidia; order Bacteroidales; family Bacteroidaceae; genus Bacteroides; species Bacteroides sp. A1C1. The sequence continues at coordinate 2,602,665 of NZ_CP036491.1, read as the reverse complement.
CGGGCTGTACCGGCATCTTTGTGGTCTAACACAGGACGGTTAGTGTGGCCCGAAGGATCAGACGTATGTGTAGGCATTGCCTCATACTTCTGAGGAGTATACTGCAAAGTGGTAAAAGTCATAGCAGCAATACCGTTGATATGCTGAGTCGGGATCAGAGCTAGACTAGTCAGACGGTGTCCAATCAATTTAACCACCTCAGCGGTCAGGGCATCAACCTTTGCAGCCAAAGCTTGTAATTTTTCGTCTGTAACGAAGCCTCCTTCAAGCTCTTTCTTTAAATCTGCAATTTTCTTGTCCACAGTCTCCAATGAGGCCATTTTGTCAATTTGCTTCTGCAAGTCTGCCTGCGCTTTCTCCAGAGCGGCTTTTAAGGCTGCAATTTCTTCAGAAGAAGATCCACCTTGTCCTGCTTTGTCCAATGCTTCTTTAGCTTTGTCCAGTGCTTCTTGTGCTGCTGTTTTAGCATTAGAAGCTTCAGTTTTGGCTTCAGCGATAGAAGTCTCCAAAGCACTTACTTTAGAGTTCAATTCATCAAGTGAAGCTTTCTTGTCCAGTTGTCCCTGCAAGTCCTTGATGTCATCATCATAGTCCTTACAAGACGTGAACGTTCCTGCAGTACCAGCCATTAAGGCACTGAACAGGATCACACTTAGAAACTTTTTGTTCATAATTGAAAACTTTAAATTTATAAATTTAAAAAAATAAAAAGTGAATAATCTCGCATATTTGGTATTACTTTCTCTTATTTTTTTGTTAAAATTTTCCGTTACTTCGCAGGTAACGGAGGAATTTTCCGTGCAAACATAATCGTTTTTCTATAAATGAGCAAATAATAATGCTGTTTTTTTATAATTAATCGAAAAATCTGCATTTAAGCGCACTTTTTTGTTAATGGAATTGTTGTTGCCCCAGCTATTAGCGTATTTGTACGTGTGTTCTGTATTACAGAGGAGTTACCCTTATACATATTATAAATAAGAATTGTATAATTAAAATTGAAGATGAAAGAGATTACCTTACAAGAAATGCTGTCAACTATTATTGGAGAGCTTCGGAAAAATGGAAGATGGGGAACAGCCCATATTTACCAATCCACATTGAATGTGTTTTCCGTATTCAACAACTATCAGAATTTGCATCTGCGCAAACTGAATTCAGTGGTTTTAAAACGTTTTGAAATGTACCTGCGCCAACGGGATTGTAGTTGGAATACCGTTTCCACCTATATGAAAGTCATCCGTTCGGCTTATAACCGAGCTGTAGATTTACGATATGTCCGTTATATTCCCAGGTTGTTTGAACATGTGTATACGGGAACTAAAGCGGACAAGAAAAGAGCATTGGAAGCTTCGGATATAGGAGCTTTAGTTTGCGAGACAGAGATGGATTTGTCCAAAAGGATTCCCTCCTCGAGACTTCAAAAAGCAAAAATGCTATTCGTGTTTATGTTTATGATGCGTGGTCTTCCGTTTGTCGATTTGGCTTTTTTGCGTAAGAAAGACTTGCAAGGTAACGTATTATCCTATCGTAGAAGAAAAACTGGTCACACCTTGCGGGTACTTCTGTCCCCTGAAGCCTTGCAGTTGGTACGCATGGTGTCCAATAAGGACGAAAACTCACCTTATTTATTTCCAATATTACATAGCAAGGAGGGTACCGAAGCGGCTTATAAAGAGTATCAATCAGCTCTGAGACGTTTTAACTATCAGTTATCAACTTTAAAAACACATTTAAACATGAGTTCACATCTTAGCTCGTATTCGGCAAGACACACATGGGCTACAATGGCATATTATTGCGAGATTCACCCTGGAATTATTTCCGAAGCGATGGGACACTCATCGATAAATGTTACTGAAACCTATCTCAAACCCTTCAACGACAAGAAGATTGATGAGGCAAATGAGAAGGTAATTTCTTTTGTGAAAAGCAATGGAATTTCGGCATAGTTTTTTTGCTTTTTATTGATAGAATAGTCTAAATATGTACTTATTATTCCTCCCGCAAGAGACTTCTCTTGAAGGGAAGGATCGCCTTGTTTGTTTCTCAGCCACCTTTTCTTATGTCAAAGTACTACAAAATAAGACTTTATATTTTCCCCTGTCTTGCAAACCTTTTGAGTCTCTTTCACCTCAATCTTATTTCTTAGTCCTATTATAAGAATTCCACCTATAAGCCCCTCCTTATCTTTATTCATTTAAAATATTATAAACAATTATAGATGTATCGAAACTGTATTAAACATGTTTTTATACAATTGATTAAATATAGATTCCCGTTACCTGCGAAGTAACGGAAAAAATCATATATAAAAATGTGAGGAAAAATACTGTAATCGTAGATTTTATTATTTTTCATTTTTTAAATTTATAAATTTAAAGTTTTCATTATGAACAAAAAGTTTTTAAGTGTAATCTTGTTTGGGGCCTTGATGACGGCTACTACAAGTACGTTCACGTCTTGCAAGGACTATGATGATGACATCGATAATTTGCAGGAGCAATTGGACAAAAAAGCTACAGCTGAAGACTTGAATAGCAAAGTAAGCGCATTGGAAAGTGAAATTGCTGCTGCTAAGTCAAGTGCAGAAGATGCAGCGAAAAAAGCTCAAGAAGCTTTAGATAAAGCTACAGGAGCTGGTACTGTTACAGATGCTGACTTGGAAGCTCTAAAAACTGATTTAGAAGCTAAAATAGCTAAGTTAGCAGCTTTAAAAGATGTTGAGGAACAAATTGCCAACCTTAAATCTGAACTGACCAATGCTATTGCAGGTAAAGCAAGTCAAGAAGAATTGAAGGCTCTTGCAGAAAAGGTGGCTAAATTACAAAATGAGGCATTAAATCTGATCGGCCGTCAATTGACTAGTTTAGTGTTTAAGCCTGATTTCTACTATCAAGGTATTGAAGCTATGTCTGCGTCTACATTTGCATATAATGCTTTGACATTGAAAGTTGTTAATGCTGATGCGGATTTTTCTAAAGATGCGGCAACAATTGCAGCTACGCTGTCTTATTTGACTCCAGGATTGACTGCAGATTATCACATGAATCCGTCTACTGTAGATATAAATAATATCGCAGAACTGACATTTATCTCCGATGATAAGAAATACACTAAAGCTGCAGGTGCAGTAGTGAAAGCTGAAGTTATTGGTAAAAGCTTAGCTCCAAACCAACCAGGTGTTTTGAGAGTAAAAGCAAAATTGACTGACGGTAGCATTAAAGACATTGACAAAGATGGACTCGTAACAGTATTGGCTTTGCAAGCTCATTATAAAGATGCCAAAGTAGATACTATAATTACTTCTGATTACGCTGCTGTAAAAGCGCAAGAAATCAAAGATTTAGTATTGGCAAACGCAAAAGTACAACCTAATCATGCTGACGGAGAAGGTCACTTGTATACGACTGCTGCTGAAGCTATTCAGAATGAACCTCAAATTCAAGTTGCATGGAACAGCGAAGGTGTAGATGTTGCTGAATATATTCAAACACACTATACAACAACTACCAATAAAGATATCGCTTGGGATAAAAATGCAAATGAAGGTCTTGTTGAGAAAGATGGTTTCAAGTATATTTATGAATTGGTAGGTTATTTTGCCGGACAAAATGAGACTTCAGAAAGTGCCCATGCAAATTGGAAGGGTGCTATATTGAGACCTCAAATAACCAAAGGTGGTAAGCAACAGGCATTTGGTGCTGAACAAAGCAAAGCAACCATAGGTCGTATGCCGTTGATTCGTGTCATCTTGAAAGATACTGTACAGAACCAAAATGTAGCCGTTGGTTATATTAAAGCTGAAATTACAACAACTCCGGAAGAGAATGAAATTACTGTTATTGATCCGTTCAACTTTACTGAAGGATATACCGTTAATTGCTCTGAAGATAATTTGATTAAGAAATTAACTTGGGATCAAGTGGAAGAACAAATTTTAGCTAAACTTGATATTTCTAAGGAAGAGTTTGAAAATACTTACAAACTTGACGCTACGGATAGCGATGCAAAGCAATTCACTGGGGCAAGTGCAGATGCAGTAGAAGTTGCGAAGAAGATTGGGGTAGTTTCTAAAACAACTGCTGATACGGAAGGCCATATGACAGAAGTATTGCAGTGGACAATAGGAGCTAATGACGCTTATGAACTTTTCACAGAAAAAGCAAGTATAAATGCTGTCGTTCGTTTTGTTAAGGAGAATAGCAATAAAACTGCACACTATGTGTATGTAACATTCAACTGGACACCGAGTCCACGCAATGTTACTCCAGCTGGTACTATTGCCAATACTACAAAACTTGACTATGCTTGGTTTGCAAGTGGTAGTACAGAAGCTAAGAGCGGTTATGATGAAATCCATCAGAACGTAAAAGTACCCAATAAGGGTGAAGGCGCAGATAAGTGTACTTATGTAAATGACCTTTTGAATGTATTTGAAGGCAATAAGGTTACTATCAGTGGAGTAGATGCAGTTTATGCAGATTTCCAAGATAATAAATTAACTAAAACATTCCAGTTCGTTACTCCGCGCATAAAGGATGTTTATGGCGTTTCTAAACATAACAAGTACAGATTATCTGTTTCTACGGATGGATTAACTTTATCTGCAACTAAGTTGGAGAACAATCAACCAACCGGAGCTTCTCAAAAGATAGCAGTAATTAGCAATACTGCTGTGACATATCAAGAAACTGATTACGCAAAAGATATCTTGAACTATGCTGGTCGCACTGAAATGAAAGATGGTGAAACTCTTTGCGGTCGTGTTAAAGTTGTTGCAACAAACGAATGCAAAAAGGACTTGAAATTGAGCAATTATGAATTTGATGTGAAATTTATACGCCCTATTAATGTAACTTCTAAGGATAATGAAGGCTTGAAAGATGCTATTAATGACGGTGACAAGCTTGACTTCAGCAAGGTATTAGCATTTACGGACTGGCGTAATAACAAGGAACAAAATGAGTTCAGTCCGGAAGGATATAACTACTATATTTACTATGGAGTTGAGAAGATTGAAGTAGATGAAGCTAATATCACAACTAATTTGAATGGTGGAACATTGGGTGAAACGTTATTGAGCTCTAAGAGTAATAAGATTAAAATAACATATACTCCGTCTACAGAGCCTATTGATGGTACACATATGGGTATCCTGAACTATAAGAACAATGGTAATGAAGTTGGTAGCTACCAAATTCAAGTTCCTGTAAAAGTAACTTATAAATGGGGTGTTATTGAAGTTAATATTGTTATTGATGTTCACGGAACTGTCTAATCATTAGATTAAATAGAAATCTCCAATAGAAAGAGTGCCTTCAAAAGAGGGCACTCTTTTTAATCTATAAAGACGTCTACATATTGAAATTATGTGGTCAGTTCACTTGGAGTGAAGTGAAGAAGCTATTTCTCTTTCATTTTTTCGCTATATATTTTAATATAGCTCCAGCCTATTGATACCAATCATAATAATATGCCTCCAAAATCACCTAACAAAAGTAGATAAAAGAATGAAAACGATAAAGTCTTTAAGTATACTGTTGTATGTACTTGTTTTGATGACAGCTTGTAAACAAGAAAAGAAAAGAGTAGGAAGTATTGCCCCCAAAACATCCTCTATCATGGTACTCTCACAGCGAGATACAACAACTGTGACTGAGCTTGTAAACCGATTCATGACTTTAGCCCAAAATAAAGAGTATGCCGAAGCTGTAGCCATGCTATACAAAATGGATGCTAAAATTCCTAATCAAGCACCAGAACCTTTAGATAATGAAGACATGCAACATATTAAAACATTATTTGAACTCTTTCCTATCTATAGATATAAAATTGATAATATACAATTTAAAGAAGCTGAAGATAATGAAGTAAGATGCACCGTTTACTTTACCGAAACTAGAAAGACCAATTGGTACTTTAAACCAGTACGCTATCTAGGGAATTGGAAATTATGCATGAAAGATTCAGGAATGGGTGATAAAGCCATCTGATAAACTTTTCAATTCCCATCAAAGACGGCAGACAGCCTAGTCGCGAAGCCGCTACCCCACTCCACGATGATGCACCTGCCCCAGTAGATGTAATTATAGAAAAGTAATCAAAAACGCAAGAAAGGCCCTCCTTTTGTAGGAGAGCCTTTCTTATATTATATTCCACAAATCGTTTTACTACATTTAGAAAAGATACGCCGCAGACACCTGCCAAGTCTTATTCTTGGCACCGATGGCATCACCCGCATTCTTCCACGTAAATGAGTCGCCCATCGGGAGCTGATAGGTCACTCCAACCTGGAGATGCTTCAGCAGCTTCACACCGGCACCCAAATTAAGTGCCACTTGAGCCTTCTTACGGTCTACGTAGTCTTTCTTCTTAAAATCGAAGAAGAAATCGGGACCGGCTGCCACATAAATACCCAACAAACTACCCAAGCCAATGGTATATTTCAGATTTACGGGTACTTCCAGTCCTGTCTGCTTCACCTCGTCCTTGCCGCGCTGAGAGAACAGCAAAGCCCCATCGATACCCAAACCTACAATGGGAATGGTAAACTCAGCCATCGGACCAATAAAGAAACCGGTAGAATTATCCTTGTTTCCCTTATATCCGCCATCCCAATCTATTTTCGTCATATTCACACCACCCTTAACACCCCACTTCAATAGTTGGGCCTGAACAGGCATAGCCATAAGCATACAGCATACAGCTATCATGAAAGCACTAAAAATCTTTTTCATAATCAATTGTGTTTAATATTACGGGACAAATATATGCAAATTCTTCCTAAAGAAACAACATATGTCAGCATTTGTTCATTTACGAGAACAATGAATCACAAAACACATTACCTTTGCAACATAAATCAAGGAAAATGTCACGCTGACAAAATAAAAACTATGATAGAAATCAGAAAGACACTACCCACAGAACTGGAAGTCCTTATGGACATCTTTGAGCAGGCCAAGCGCATCATGCGGAAAGATGGCAACATGCACCAATGGACGGGCAACTATCCCTCCCGCGAACTCGTCATGGCAGACATCGAACAAGGCAACAGTTACGTATGCACCGACGATACCGGAGAAATCATCGGGACTTTCGCCTTTATCCGTGGAAACGACCCTACATATGCACATATCCACGAAGGAGAATGGCTGGAAAACACACAGCCTTACGGAGTCATCCACCGGCTGGCAAGCACAGAGCACAGCAAAGGAGTGGCCAATGCCTGCCTGCAATGGTGCTACGAACAAATCCCCAACCTACGTGCAGATACCCACCGGGACAACCGCATCCTGCAATACATACTGAAGAAACATGGTTTCCAGTATTGCGGCATCATTTTTCTGGCCAATGGGGACGAACGGCTGGCATTCCAGAAAACAGAACGATAGCTTACGCAAACTTCACCTTCAAGTCGTCCACTCCCATTCCCGTAAAATAATCCTCGATAAAGTCCCAACGCTGTTCATCCGTCAGTTTATCCGTTCCAAAGAAGAAGGAGAATAAAGCTATCTGTTCCTGGAATACCTGCTCGTTGGTGTCCAGAATCAGATTGCGGTAATCATCGCCAAGCGCAAGTTCCTGCAGAGTTTCGGGGTCATTGAAACGGACAAATACGCAAGGCGTACCGCCACCCTCCACACTGAACGAAAGGCAGTCGAGCATAGAAAGCAGATTAAGCAGCATATTCAAGTCCGAGAAAGGAGTGCAATAAAACACCAGGCGGTCTCCCTTACTGCCCACTATGCGTTGGCTGAACAGTTTTTGATAGCGCGACAAAAGCAAATCAAAGCCTTTGGTCACCGTAAAAGAGAGTTCATTGGAATCCTTCTTTTTCACGCTGCTGATATAGCTTACACTGCGGCCTTCCTCCGTGCGACTCTCCAGCAGGGAACCGATAAAGCGTTTGGCAGAGCGCACGTCCATGCCATGCTCGGCAAAGACAGCCCGCAGTTCTTCTTCATCAAAACGTCCTTTCGACTTTATCAATGCCGTTTTCAGCATCGTTGTCAAGCTCTTGAACAAGGCATCCATCCGTTCACGGATGACGGAGGCATCTTCCTTCAACAGCACCTCATGCTTGCCTACAGACACGGCACGGGCTCCCTCCCACAACGTTCCATTATTCAGTTTCTGTTTGAACTCCTTGTAGCCAAGCTCCGGGAAACGCTCTTCCCAAAGCGCTTCCAGACGTGCGACGTAAACCCCGTCCTCCCCTTCTACCTTTGTCAGATAGCTTTGGAATTCACGGGCAAAGACATCACCCGTCTTGTCCTGGACATATCCTTCAGTCAACAGATTCTTGGGGCTGATTTCAAGCAGATGCCTTCCATAACGCTGCATCAAATCGTCTTCCAGCCAAAGCAAGGCGGTCTTGATGAGCTGTCCCAACTCTGCTTCATACTCCAACTTGTTCTTTGTACGCGGCAGTTTCACCACAAACTCGAAATCAGACAAAGACACCATGATTTCCGGTTTTTCCCCTTTCATGCGGTACACTTCCATGAGCTTTCTCAGAATAAGCACCAGCTGTTCCTGGGCAATGTTCCCCGTCTGATGCAGACGCTTCATATAATAGAAGTCACGCTCATGGTAGTCGGTAGCGGCAATACCCTGTATCTCCGTATCACGCGCGGCACGCCCTATCTCCTGAATATAGTCGACAAACGTACTGGATGGCGCCACATGATATACACGGTCTATATCACTGATATCTACTCCCATACCAAAGGCTTTCGTAGCCACAATCAGTTTCTTGGTTCCTTCCTTGAACTCCTGCACAATGGCAGCTTTCTGTTCCTTGTCCTTCTTGCCATAATAGGAGGCGACCAGACGCCAGTCTGCCGGCTTCACCCACGTCTTCAAGCGCATGTCGATGCCACCCGCAAAAGGATAATAGAGCAGTGTCTTGTGACCGTCCAGGAAGTTTTCGACCCGCGCAGCAACTACGCGCTGCTTTGCCTTGTCGTATGTCTCCCCGTCCTCCATCTCCATCTGACGGATGTCAAAGCCAATATTCCGGCGCTTCACCGTACCTACATAAAGCACACAAGGCTCCATCTGCAAAGAACGGATAGTCTCGAATATCATGTCATTACCCCCTTTCGGGTTCCAGACAGCCGTAGCAGTCAATGCAAACAACGGGAAACTATAACCGAGAGTCTGTTTCAGCGTATTCAAGTAACGTCCCAAGAACCAATAGTCCACACGGAACTCCTTGCCCCATGTCGTTACCGTATGTGCCTCATCGACCACTACCAGACCGATGCGGCGTTCGCCTACAAAATGCTTGATGTCGTAAGAGAGAAGCAATTCCGGCGAGAGATAGAACAAATCAATCTCCCCCTCACGCACCTGCCGATAAACCTCCATCTTCTGTTCCGGCGATAAATCGGACGAGGCATATGCCACACGCATATACCCCAGTTCTTGCAGACTTTCCACCTGGTCTACAATCAACGCCTTCAAAGGGGAGACCACGATGGTAAGCAGATTATATTCTTTCCCCAGATAGATAGCAGGAAGCTGGAACAACATGGATTTTCCGGAACCGGTAGGGGCAGTCAACAATATATTGTCTATCTTCGTTTCACCTTTCCAAGCCTCTTCAGCCTCCAGTATAACGTTCTCTATCAGCTGTCCCTGCGAAATGCAAAGCTTTTCCTTTCCCTTGAACAAATCATCGTAAATCTCAAGATTACGAAACTGTTCGTAGCCGTAAGTCTCCTTTAAAATCGTGTTCACGGCTTCGCGGCAGTTTTCAGGCAGATGCCTTTCCTTCAAATCCGGCAACCGACATGTTGTTGCTTCTTGTACATCCATTATTATTGTAGGGGGGATTAAAAGAAAAGAAGTAATTCTTCAACCATAGTTATCGGTCTTGGAATTACTTCTCCCTATGTTTCAAAATATTACCAGACATACCGGTAAGTTTTTTCTTTTAAAGCGTATCAATATTCCTCCTCGTTGAAGAAAAAGTCCTCTTTGCTGGGATAATCGGGCCAAATATCTTCTATGCTTTCATAAATCTCGCCTTCATCTTCCATTTCCTGCAGATTCTCAATCACTTCAAGCGGAGCACCCGAACGCATGGCATAATCTATCAATTCATCCTTAGTTGCCGGCCAAGGAGCATCTTCCAGTTTAGATGCTAATTCCAATGTCCAATACATAGTCTCTAGTATTAAAATTGTGAATATTAAGTCCTATTTCTATTTTTCGGCAAAAGTATAACAATTTATTTCACTTGCAACTATTATTCCAAAATATTTCACCTTTTTTGTCGTCTTGATTCATTTTACGGGAAAGGACGAACAAATAATCAGACAAGCGGTTCACGTAAGCCAGTAATTCCGAAGCGATTTCCACCTGCTCGGCCAAAGCAAGAATCCGACGCTCTGCACGGCGGCAAACCGTACGACAAACGTGACAAACTGCCGCACCGCGACTTCCACCGGGAAGAATAAAAGCCGAAAGAGGGGGCAAAAGAGTATCCAAACGGTCTATCTCCCGCTCCACCATTTCCACTTGCTCCGGGCCGATGATACTGGCTTCTTTCAGCTCCATTTTCTCCCGGTCTGTGGCCAGATGAGAGCCTACGGCAAAAAGTCTGTCTTGTACTTGCTGCAGAAAATCCTTATCCTTCCCGTCAGGCAGGTACGTGATGAGAAGACCCAGATTGGAATTCAGTTCATCCACCGTACCATACGCCTCAAGGCGGATATGGGTTTTGGGTACACGGGTTCCACCTACAAGAGAGGTGGTTCCTTTATCTCCGGTTTTAGTGTATATCTTCATAAGGAATTAATGTTTAGGGGTTAGGGATTAATGTTTAGCAGCCAGTAAGTGGAGCTAAGCACTAATCACTAACCGCTAATCACTATTGAAACGCCTAAAGATAATCAAAAGTTGACAATATAGTCTTGTTTTATCTTTGTTTTATCGAAGAATAGGATACCAAGGTCATAAAGGTCGAACGTAATACCCGCCCGCCCGTCCTGCTTCATACGTTTCCAGAGGGCAGACATCTGCGGAGTGTAACGGATACCCTCAATCACAAAAACAGACTTTCCCCTGGTACGGGCGGAACAGATGCGGAAGACCTCCTCTACAAAACCGGGACGACGATAATCGTGCAAATAAAGAAAATCAACGGGAACGCCACTCTCCAGAAAGAGCTCGGAAAGGTCGGAAGCCGAGGTATAATCCGCCCCCTCCTTCCCCGCTTTCAGATAGAGGGCAGAAGCGGCAAGCGTACCGGCATCTACAATGGTCTCCGGCTGGGTATAGTTTACCAGACGGAACAGAAGACGTTTTACTTTCTTCGATTCGTACTTCCAACGTCTATCTTTCTCCAGCTCCAGTTGCTTCTGTGCCTTGGCCAGCTCTTCATATTTATAATAAGCCGTACTTTCGTAAATTACATGCGTAATTAGGTTAAAGGCAAAAGGAGAATGTACACCGTAGCCGCAACGGTGCCGAAAACGGTACAGCCAGATAAAAGGCCGTTTTAGAGTAAGCAAAATATGATTCATTATTTTAATGTGCTAATGTACCTTCGAAAGTCACCCCTTCACCCGAAGAATAATTCTCCGTAACAGTCAGGAGTACCTTGTTATCCTCAAAGCGGAGCGTAAGCCCAAGGGCGCTTATCCAGCTGACATAATGTACTTTCAGTTGCAAAGCATCAGGTGACGCCCACGCATAACTGCCTGCTACCTGGAAAGGGCCTTCTATACCCTTAAAACGCCCCTTTGCAGCAACCGAATACGGAGGATAGCCATCAATTGCCGCTTTCGACCATTGCTTATAGCCAAACGGAAGACTGTATGTCTTTCCGTCTTTCTCCACCACAGTCATCACCACTTCTTGCTGCTTAAATTGCAGCTCGATGGATTGCCATCCGTATTTGTTCTCTCCGAGCAGGATGCGCTTGCCTGCGTATTTCTGTGAAAGGGAGGAAGCAGCCTTTCCTTGCACTAACGGCAGTTGATAAGAACGCTGTTTCTTCTGCAGGCGCTTGTAGTCCTTACCGGGCACTAATGCCTGGTCACCTGTCTCCGGCAACAAGCGGTTCCAGACCAAACGACGCTGCCGACGACCGTCTATCAATGTACATTCGGTAATGACCACTACCATATCCTTATCCGGAACAATCAGAATGTATTGTCCCAAAGCCCCGTCAGCACGTACAGCACCCGGATATTCGCAAAGCCACATCTGATAGCCATAATCTCCTATCTGTCTGGTCATCATCTGCTCCACCCAGGAAGCCGGAAGCAACTGCCTGCCTTCCCAAACACCCCGGTTCAGCAGCAGCAATCCGAATTTTGCCAATGACTCGCTCTGGATATGCAGCCCCCAGCCACCGGTATTGATGCCTTCGGGGCTTAGTTCCCACGCAACGTCCGTGATATGCATTGGGATGAAAAGCTTCTGCTTCAGATAATCCAGCAAGGTCATGCCCGTCACCTTCTGCACAATGGCAGAAAGCATATAGGTACTAATCGAATCATATTCAAACTTCTTGCCCGGAGTTTTCACCGGTTTGGCAAGGAAGGTACGTATCCAGTCGGGAGTGAGATTGCGCATATTCCAGTCGGGAGTGACACCCGATGTCATGGTAAGCAGGTCGCGGACAGTCATGTCTGCCAGATTAGCGGAAACCGAATCCGGAAGAAGCTCCGGGAAGAAAGCACCGACACGGTCTGTCAAGCGCAAGCGGTTGTCTGCAATGGCCAGCCCTACGGCAGCCCCGACAAAGGTCTTGGAGCAGGAATACATGGTATGGCGATATTCCGGTGCGAACGGAGCCGGATAGATTTCTCCGATGACCTTGCCGTGACGCACCACCACCACGCTGTGGATGTCTGTTTTCGGCAATGCCATCAGTGAATCAAACAAGGCAGTGACAGCCTTGGAAGGGACTCCTTCTGCCTCGGGTGTGGAACGTGGCAACTCATTGATTTGTGCATGAACTGCCAACGTTCCCAGCAAGCCGAGAAACAAGAAGAAAAAACGTACTCTATTTTTCATAATTATCTAAGATATTTGTTCTACATGCACTGCAAATGTACAGTATTCGGACGCGAAAGACAAATAACTTGATAATTTTGTCGGAGGGGAACGTTCCTATAAGAAATGTATGGTCACCGCCTCTCCCTTGTTCAAATCCAACGGAAATACCGGTTCTTTGTAAGTATGCGTACGTCCTCCTATCTTCACTTGGGCACGGACGGCGCCTGTGGGCATCTTTAGGATGAATTTACCCGGAACAAGAGCGGTAACAACAGCCCTCGTTGCCCGTCCATCCTTCCAGTCCAGGTCTATGGAAGCACCGCCACGTACGCGCATTCCACGGAAGTTGCCGGTAGTCCAGCTATCCGGCAGGGCAGGAAGCAGATGGATAAAGCCTTCATGACTTTGCAGCAGCATTTCGCCGACTCCCGCCGCGCCACCGTAGTTGCCATCAATCTGAAAAGGAGGATGCGAACAGAACAAATTAGGGAAAGTGCCGCTACCATGACCTCCCGTCGCAGTATCGACAGCAGGATGCAGCAAACTCTTGAAGAGTTTCCAAGCACGGTTTCCGTCGCCCAAACGAGCCCAGAAGTTTATCTTCCAAGCACGGCTCCAACCGGTACCCTCATCTCCACGACGGTTCAAGGTCATCCGGCAGGCTTCGGCAAGCTCAGGGGTGGACTCCGGCGAAATCAGGTTTCCCGGATGCAAGCCGTAGAGATGGGAAACGTGGCGGTGTTGCACATCCACTTCCTTATAGTCTTCCAGCCATTCCTGCAAGTATCCTTCCTTACTGATTTGCATGGGCGGAAACTTCTTCAGGTCTGCCTCAAGCTTCGCCACATAGTCCGCATCACAATCCAGCAGGCGGGCGGCGGTAATGACATTGGTATAAAGCTCGGTAAGCAGTTGCACATCCATAGTGGGACCCATACAAATGCTGACGGGAGTCACGCTGTCACCCGGCACATAGAAGCTGTTTTCCGGAGAAGAAGTGGGAGCAGTTACCAGCCAGCCATGCGAAGGCTCCTGCACGGTGGTGGAACTAAAGAACCGGGCGGCACCTTTCAAGACGGGATAGATACGACGCAGATAATTCTTGTCCTGCGTATACAGATAGTGTTCCCACAAATGGGCACACAACCAAGCGCCACCGGTATTGGTAGCTCCCCAGGAGGGGTGTTCACCGGGAGCGGTATAATTCCATACGTTGGTCATCATGTGGAGTACCCAGCCATCTGCCTCATCGCCATAGAAAGTATGCGCACTTGCTTCTCCCGAAGGGACAAGGCGCTCCATCAACGTTGTCAACGGTTGATAGAGTTCGGAAAGACCGGCTTGTTCCAAAGGCCAGTGGTTCATCTGGATATTGATGTTCGTATGATAGTCCCCGTTCCAAGGAGTCGATACTCCATTTGCCCAGAGTCCTTGCAGATTGGGCGGCAGACTGCCGGGGCGTGTACTGCTGATGAGCAGATAGCGTCCGTAGTTATAGTACAAAGCAGCCAATGCCGGCGACTCCTGCTGTGTGAAGCGGAGGATGCGCTCGTTCGTCGGGAGCGTATCATCCGGCGTGGCAGGAAGCGTCAAGGAAACACGGTCGTAGAGGAAACGGTGGGCAGTGACATGGTTGGATAATGAAGAATGGAAAATGGAACATGGAGAATTAGCGGGGGTGGTGAAAGGACGGAGCAAGCTGTCGCAGACTTCCGCATAGCGTTCGCCCGGGAAGTCTGTACCGGCAGCGGCATAGGAGGTAGTGGCAGAAAGTATCAACCAGGCTTCCTGCCCGTTCTTCAAGCAGATACCATTTCCCGGGCTGACAGATGATTCACCACCGTTCTGCACGAGTTGCATCGCCACACGGTATTTCATACCGTCCAAACCGGGTTTACCGCTTTCCAACATGCCGTCCATCAAAAGGGTGTTCCCTTGGACAGTCACCAGGCTATGTTCTGCACGGCTCAAACGGGCAGAGAAGTTCAGAGTCCCTTCATGTCCGGCAACCAGATGAATCAGCATGACATCACGGTCACGGGAAACAAAATACTCACGGCGGTAATCGACATCTTCCAGCCTGAAAGCCGTGTATGCCACCGCATCGCGTAAGTTGAGCCAACGGCGATAGTTGTTTAATGGAGAATTGAGAATGGATAATGAAGAATTGTAGGTAAAATCTATATCCAAATCACCCAATACCTGATAGGTTCCATATCTCCCGTCAGTCTCCTGCTTCTTCGGAACAAAACTGCTGTACATCAGTTCCTGTGCCTCTCGGTTCTTTCCCTCAAACAACAGTTGCCGAATGGCAGGCAGACTCTTCGAGGCATCCGGATTGCTATAATCCGCCTCCATTCCGCTCCATAATGAAATTTCATTCAGCACAATGTGCTCACGGAGAATGCCTCCGTCGGGCATCATGCCCAAGCGTCCGTTACCCAAAGGAAGAGTCTCCTCCCAGATAGCGACGGGCGATGTATAGTATAGCTGATGATTACAACTGTCGGCAGGCGCATCGGCTGCACGAAGCAGCAACGAGGCTGCAAGCAGAAATAGAGTGGCAAGTGTCTTCATATTGTTTTTTGATTCTGATTTCAGGCTGCAAACTTACCGCATACATTTTGCAGCATTACTGCATACACTTTGCAGCATTGCTGCATACCTTTTGCAGTGACGCTGCAAAGCAATTGCAGTAGCGCTGCAAAAGGTATGCAGTACCACTGCAAAATAGTTGCACTGATTTTGCAGTGGTTACGCACTGATTATAAGTTTATTGCATTTCGAACGAAACTACACCACGGACGTCGGCAGACGAAGCGCAAACGTATGCCTTGAACTTACCCGATTCGTACTTCCAAGCTGCGGAAGCCTCATCGTAGAACTTCAAATCATCCGGAGTAAGGGTGAAAGTCACACTCTTCTCCTCGCCCGGTGCCAGAGCGACTTTTGCAAAATGTTTCAGCTCCTTTACAGGACGAAGCACACTGCATTTATCATCGCCTACATAAAGCTGTACAATCTCTTTTCCGGCAATGCTACCCGTATTCTTCACGGCAACTGTCACCGTCAGCGTACCGTCGGCAGCCATGGTCTTGGCAGAAGCCACCGGTTTGCCATATGTAAAAGTAGTATAGCTCAAGCCATGACCGAAGGGGAAGAGTGCCGGAATCTTCTTGGTGTCATGCCAACGATAGCCCACCAGAATATCTTCCTTGTACTCCTGCTTAATGCTGTCGCCCGGATAACTGAGTTCATCGAAAGCATGTGCACCGCAATCCGTCAACTTGGCAGGGAAAGAGAAGGGCAACTTTCCGCTTGGATTTACCGCACCACTCAAGATGTCAGCCAGAGACTTGCCACCCATGGAGCCTAAATACCAACCTTGCACAATGGCAGGGACCCGGGATACCCACGGCATTTCCACCGCATTGCCGCTGAGAAGTACCAAAACGAGATTCTTGTTTACACCCAGCAAAGCTTCAATCAGTTCATCCTGCCCGAAAGGCAAGCCGTATTCCAGACGGTCGCCGCCTTCACAATCCTGGAAGTGGTTCTTGTTCAATCCGCCTACCAATACCACCAAGTCTGCCTTTTTCGCCATTTCCACAGCTTCTGCACGGAGTGAGTCTACCACATTCTGCGGAATTTCATCTGCACGGCCGTACATCGGACGACCGGCGGCATAGCCTTTCGCATAGGCTACCTTATCGCCATAAGCGGCACGCAAGCCATCCAGCGGAGATACCATATCCTTCACTTTCAGTTCGGAAGAGCCTCCTCCCTGATTCAGCAAGCGTACGGCATTATCGCCCACCACCAGGATATTCTGATACTTGGCTGCATCAATCGGCAGCAACGGAGCACCTTTCTTTACCACCGGAACATTCTTCAAGAGCACAATGCCCTCATTGCCTATCTCGCGGGCAGCGGCATAATGCTCTTCCGTAGCTACCGAACCATAGGGTTTCTGACGGTTCATCGCCGTACGGAATATCAGACGAAGAATACGGGAAGCCTTGTCGTCTATTGTAGACATCGGCACTTTGCCATCTTTCAACATCTGGAGGTAAGGGTTGGCAAGGTAATAATCGTTATAGGTAAATACACTCTCGGACGTCAGACCGTTGGTGTAAGAACCCATTTCAATATCCAGACCGTTGACGGCAGCTTCATAGGTGTCGTGGGCACCGCCCCAGTCGGTAATGACACAGCCATCGAACTTCCAGTCATCTTTCAGAATCTTGTTCAGTGTGAAATCGTTATGGCAGGCGTGCTGGCCGCGAATCTTATTGTAAGCGCCCATAATGCTCCAGGCACCTCCTTCTTCTACCGCAGCCTTGAATGCAGGCAGATAGATTTCATGCAAAGCACGGTCGCTAAGATTCACATCAATATGTCCGCGCCACAGTTCCTGGTTGTTCAGCGCATAGTGCTTGACACAAGCTGCCACTCCGTTCTTCTGCAACTCCTGGATGTAAGGTACGCACATCACACTGGCCAGATAAGGGTCCTCGCCCATATATTCAAAATTACGCCCGTTCATCGGAGTGCGGTAGATGTTGACGCCGGGGCCCAGCAACACATCCTTTTCACGATAGCGCGCTTCCTCACCGATGGCCTTGCCATACTTGGCAGACATGTCCGGATTCCAGGTAGCGGCCAGACAAGTCAAGGCCGGGAAAGCGGTAATGCTGTCATTGGTCCAGTTGGCATATCCCCAGTCATTCCAGTTGATTTCGGCACGGACACCGTGAGGGCCGTCGCTCATCCAAAGCTCGGGAATGCCGAGTCGCGGAACACCCGCACTGCTGAATTTACTCTGCGCATGGCAAAGGGCTACCTTCTCTTCCAGCGTCATCCGACTAAGGGCATCCTTTACACGTGCTTCAATAGGTTGTGCATCGTCCATATAGACCGGTGTCTGTGCAGACACGGTACTGATGGAGCATGTCAATAATAGGGTTGCTAAAAATTTATTCTTCATATCTTAATTGGCACATTAAATTATCATTTAATTTTAATCGTTGTCGTCGCCTTCTCCAGTCCATCAGCCGTAGCCGTCACCTTGACACCACCCGGTTCACCGTTGTTCTGCAGTACCACCAGGCACTTCCCGTAGAAAGCCTTGCGGTGGTTGTCCTTGAACTTCTCCATAGAAATAGGGCTTCCGTTGTCCACTCCGGCAATGAAACCGGCACCTTCTACGGCAAAGGTCACATCGTTTTCGGCATTCGGACACAAATTTCCATCTTTGTCCAAAATCTCAACCGCAATGAAACTCAAATCTTTACCATCTGCCTGAATGGTACTGCGGTCGGGGCTGAGACGAATCTGTGCTGGTTTGCCCGCTGTCCGGATTTCCTGTTCGGCCACAGTCTTCCCTTCCTTACGGGAAACAGCCTTTACCGTACCCGGCTCATACTTCACGCGCCACATGACGTGGAAATCATCTTTTCCCTTGCTGCGCACACCCTGCGACTTTCCATTCACGAAAAGCTCCACTTCGTCGGCATTATTATAATATGCCCACAAATCGATGTCTTGTCCCTCCGTCCAATTCCAATGCGGGAAAAGATGCAACACCGCCTTATCCGGACGCCACTCGGACTGATACATGTAGTAGACATCCTTCGGGAAGCCGGCCAAGTCGATAATGCCAAAGTAAGAGCTGCGTGCCGGCCAACCGTAAGGAGTAGGCTCACCGATATAATCGAAGCCCGTCCAGACGTATTGTCCGCTGATAAAGTCGTTGTTCTTCACATGACGCATAGTACCTTCGTGACGGTTGCCCCAAGGAACATGACAGTTGTCGTAGGAGGAGCAAGAGAACGAGGCATCATAGAAAGGCTTGTCCCAACGTTCGGGCCAGATGAACATCGAATCACTCGGCATCCGGTAGTAACCGCGTGTCATCAGGCCGGAAACACTTTCCGTCACGATGAACGGCTTGCCGGGGAAGTTCTCGGGAACACCTGCAAACCAGTCGTCATGGTAGTTGAAGCCGATAATATCGAGCGCACCGGAACGGAACAAATGATTGTTCGGGTTCGGCTCGTTGCAACCTGCCGTCACGGGACGTGTGGCATCGAGCTCCCTCACCATATCTGCCAGTTTCTTTGTCAGCAATGAGTTGACGGACATTTCTCCGTCCTTTGCCAGCATATCCGCACTATGACCGAAGTTCAAGACCAGGTTGGCCTCTTCCAGGCTCAAGGTGTCGGCTTTGGCATCCGTCCACTGCTCCAGCACTTCGTTGCCGATACTCCACATGAAGATGGAAGGATGATTGCGGTCACGCAGGATAAGGTCAGTCAAATCACGTTCGTGCCATTCGTTGAAATAGCGTGAATAGTCGTGGCGGGTCTTTTTCTTGCGCCACATGTCGAAAGTCTCGTCCATCACGATGAAGCCCATACGGTCGCAAAAGTCGAGCAGCTCCGGTGCAGGAGGGTTATGGGAACAACGGATTCCGTTGCAACCCATTTCTTTCAGAATCTCCAACTGGCGTTCGATGGCGCGCGTATTCACCGCAGCTCCCAGGCAACCCAGGTCATGATGCATGCAGACACCGTTTATCTTCACTTGTTCACCATTCAGGATAAATCCTTTTTGTGCATCGAAGCGGAAAGTACGGATGCCGGTAGGAGTATAATAACGGTCGAGTACCTCGCCGGTCTCTTTATTCTTGAGGATGCTTTCTACCTCATACATATAAGGTGCATCAATACTCCAGAGATTAGGATTCTTCAATTCTATTTCCTGCTCCATTTCTGCCGGAGCGACAGGCATCAGCTGAGCTTCCGACACAGCCTCACCTACCACATGACCGTCGGCATCCACTAACCGGGTTTGCAGGACGACATCAATCAGAGGAATAATTTCCGAATCGAACACAACATATGTACCGTCGGCCTGCTGCACGGAATCTTCCGTCTGCGTCTCTACATCGTACTGTAAACTGGTACGTATCTTCAACCGGGCACTGTTCTTCGACACTTCTTCTGCCGTCACGTAGGTACCCCACTGTGCCACATGCACCGGATTCAGTTTCGTCAACCACACATTACGGTAGATACCGCAACCGGAATACCAACGTGAATTGGGTTGTTCGGCATTGTCCACTCTTACAGCAATCACATTCTTCTCCCCCCATTTAATATAAGGAGTCAAATCATAACTAAACGAGATGTATCCATAGGGGCGTGTTCCCAGTTCATGCCCATTAATATAAACGGTGGAGTTCATATAGACACCATCGAAATCTATGCGATAGCGCTTGCCCTCATCGACCTTATCGGCAATAAAAGTCTTACGATACCAACCTATACCACCAGGCAGAGCACCTCCCCCTGTTCCTGACGGATTGTCCCGACTGAACTCTCCTTCAACAGCCCAATCGTGGGGCAAGTTCAGTTTCCGCCAGTCTGCGTCATTATAATCTGAACGGGATGCCGCTGTATCGTCTCCCAAGCGAAAGGCCCAGTCGGCAGTAAAATCCAAGCTACGGTCATCGCCAGCTACCTCTTTAGGAGCATTGCAACCAACCAGCAGGGACAGCCCGATGGCCAAAGACAATATGATTTTATTCATGGTAATAAATATCTAAAAGATTATCGAGTGCCTATTCCTCTCTTACAGCTATTCAGAAGCAGGGAAGTTTCTGGCACCGGGGAACAACGAGACCGGCACCCGGAAGATTTCTCTCCCTGGCACCGTCGTCTATCATTCTGATTATAATTTTATAGTTTGCGCTTTTCCGGCATACTTCACTGTTGTGCCTTTCGCCTTTAAATCGAACGGTTGCGGCTGATCTTTGCTTACCTTCACTACATTGAAAGTACGTTCCTTCAGCATACCAGGGAAGTCACCCGTACGGTCACCGATAACCAGTGTACCTTCAGCATCGTTATAAGCAAAAGGTATAGTGGCATATTGTCCCTTCTCGTAATTATAGTTCACACCTTCATCTTCATAGAGTGTAAATGCACCGTCCTTACCCGTATAGACATAGAGTGTGATTTCCGAAGCCGGTTTTTCATCACTGTATTGCATATCCGGACCATAAGGTACAATGGCACCTTCGCAAACGTAGAGCGGAATACGTTCATAAGGAGCATCCACTGTCAGCTTCTGGCCACCGTCCACATACTTGCCGGAGTAGAAGTCATACCAACCGCAGCTTGCCGGGAAATAAACCTCGCGGTTGCGTGCACCGTATTCGTAAACCGGAGCCACCATCAGGGCAGAACCGAACATGAACTGGTCACCTATATTGTTGACGTTTGCATCAGCTGTGAAGTCCATTACGAGCGGACGCATGATGGTATAATCATTGAAATAAGTCATACCTGCCAAAGAATAGATATACGGCATCATGTTGTAACGCAACTTCGTATAATAAACGATGGAGTTGTAGCACGGATGTCCTGCCGGAGCGATATTCCAAACCTCACGGTACGGATACTGGCCGTGTGCACGGAACAACGGGCAGAAAGCGCCGAACTGATACCAACGGGTATTCAACTCTCTCCATTCCTTATAATCAGCATTTTCACGTCCAGTCTTGTTGAATTCCATCTGACCAGCCACATAACGGTTCTCTACACAGAATCCGCCGATGTCCATAGTCCAATAAGGGATACCGCTGACAGCAAAGTTCAGGCCGGCAGAGATTTGTGCTTTCATATCTTCCCAACGGGTAGCGATGTCACCACTCCAGGTGGCAGTAGAATAGCGTTGCAATCCTGCAAAGCCGGAACGTGTTAACAAGAAGACGCGTTTATCCGGTTCCACGCCGCGCTGTCCGTCATAGATAGCTTCGGCATTCATCAGCGCGTATGCATTGAAGAACTTGGCAGAGGGGCCGAGTGCTGTCGGACCGCAAAGGTCCTTGCGGTATTGCAAATCCGTACAGTCGCGTATGTTCGGTTCGCTGGCATCCATCCACCAGGCATCTATGCCGAGAGGATAGTAATGGTCTTGCATCTGCTTCCAGAAGAGCTTGCGTGCATCGGCATCGTATGCGTCATAGAAAGAGCCCAGATAGCCGGGACCTACCCAGTCTTTAATACTGTCTTTAATAGCCTGCTGGTATATCCAGCCTTTTTCGTCAAATTCCTTGAAGTGTTCGGTCGTAGCATAGAACTTGGGCCATACGGAAATCATCAAACGTCCATTCATGGCGTGGATGGAGTCGACCATTCCTTTCGGATCGGGGAAACGTTCGGGGTCGAACTCATGGCTTCCCCAAGAATCCTGCTTCCAGTGCAGCCAGTCGATTACGATATTGTCGATAGGAATCTGACGTTCACGGAATTCCTTCAAGGTGGAGAGAACCTCCTCACGCGTATTGTACTTCTCACGGCTCTGCCAGTAACCCATCGCCCATTTCGGCATAATCTGGGATTTACCTGTCAATGTACGGTAGCCGCTAATCACATCGTCCATATCATCACCATAAACGAAATAGTAGTCTATTTCATTCTGCATTTCACCCCACCAGGAGAGTTTGTTCTGTTCTTCATCAGCCACCGGACTCAATGCCCGCAGACCGCAGTAAGAAATTCCGGCGTCAGGCTTCCATTCTATCTTCAACGGAACGCGCTTGCCCGCTTCCAGATTGACAGCAAACTTATAGCTATTAGGATTCCAAGCCGTACGCCAACGTTCGGGAACCACCAACTCATTATCAATATATACTTTCATGTAGCCTGCATAGTAAAGGATGAAGCGGAACAAGCCGCTTTCTGCCGGTTCTATTTCTCCCTCATAAACTACGTCGGACCCTCCGAACGGGAACTCCTCAGGCAAATTAATCACCTTACTCAGATGTGCGGCACGGTCCAGATGTTCAAAATAAAGAGAATCCTCACGACGTACAAGGGTTTCCACGTCTTTCTTGCCCGGAATATATGTACCGGTCAAAGCACCTTCCTTGCCCTCTTTATCATAAAGTTTGAAGACATCACCCAGCTGTGAGTAATCGCGCGGGTCACCGAAACGGCAGAGCGAATAGCTGTCCCAAAGCACACCGTAGTTCTTATTAGACACAATGAAGGGTACAGACACCTTTGTATTATACTGGAACAGTTCCTCATTCTTACCTTTATAGTTGAACTCATCCGCCTGGTGCTGGCCCAAGCCATAGAAAGCCTCATCATTGCCTGCCGACTGGAATACTTGACGTACTGTATATCCTTTCGTACCTTCCACTTCCACCGGAGTAAAGGTCCGCCCGTCAGAGTCTTCAGCCAGAATCTGCTTGCCGTCAGCATCCGTGAAGCGTACCTCACCCGTTGTCTTGGACACAATGGCACATAATTCCGATGTCTTGACAGTCACTTCATCGCCCTGCTCTTCGACCTTAAAGTCGGTCTTATTCTGTTGAGGGATCACAATGAGACTCTGCTCCTTTGAAAATTCCTTCTCAGGAGTAGCCGATACATGAATGAGCTTCTCGCCCATTACTTCTAATCTTACTTTACGCACATCCGTCGGTTGCTGCTGCTTGACTTCCACAACAACACCGTTCTCGGTCTTTTGGAATCCGCCTCCGGAACATGCGGCGAGCATCCATCCGGCAAGCAAATAAACTGAAGTGTTTTTCAATTTCATATTACTGTTTTTAAAGTGAATTTTCTCCGATGTAAAAATAGAAAGTTTCCTTCAAAAACGGGTCCCCCCGATGTTGAAACACAAGGGCGCTTTTGATTACCCTAAAAGACAATATGTTTCCGTAAGGGGTATCTTTTGTTATTTACCCTCTCTTTCCTGATAAACAGAGGGCAAAACACCGAATTCATCCTTGAAATATTTGCTGAAATACTTGGGGTTGTTAAAGCCCAACTGATACGCTATCTCCGATACATTTTGCTGACTCTCGCGCAGCATCTGCGCCGCTCTTTTCAGACGGATGACACGGATAAATTCAATGGGTGTCTTACCGGTTATCTGCAAGAGTTTCTTGTAAAGATGTACCCGGCTCATACCCAACTCATGGCTCAGCTCCTCTACGGACAAATCACTACGTGCAATATTCGCTTCCACATATTTGATAGCATTTTCCACCAGCTTTTCATCCAACGAAGTAATGGCTATTTCACTTGGTTCGGGGTCAATCTTTGTACGCAGCCTATTCTTACCGCTAAGGTCTATCAGCTTTCGCATACGCAATATCAGCACTTCCATATTAAACGGCTTCGTCACATAATCATCCGCACCGATAGTCAAGCCCTCTACTTTATTCTCTACCGACTGTTTGGCAGTCAGCAACACAAAAGGTATATTCTCCGTATGCTTGTCCGTCTTTACCCTGCGGCAAAGTTCGTTGCCATCCATTACGGGCATCATCAAGTCACTGACAATAAGGTCGGGCTTCAGCTCCGGGATGACATTCCATGCTTCTTGTCCGTTGGCAGCTACTTGAATGGAGAAATAAAGACTCAAGCTGTCTTTCATGAAGGCAACAAAATCTTCGTTATCATCCACAATAAGCACCAAGGGCTTCTTCTTTTCTCCGGCCGATTCTTCCTTTTCCCGATTTGTCCCCCCAATCACTTCCAGCGCAACCGCATCTTCTTCGGCCGCTTCTTCCGACAAAGGCGTAGCAACATTCACCACCGAATGCTTGATAGGAATATCCACTACAAATACGCTGCCCGAACCCACATTGTCGAACACACGCACAGCACCACCATGGAGCGTCACAAAGTCACGCACCAAGCTTAGCCCGATACCGCTTCCGGTGGAATGATTATCCTCCCCTTCGTGCTCCGCTTGATAGAACCGTTCGAATATCCTTTCCTTGTCTTCATCCTTGACTCCTATCCCCGTATCGGATACTTTGATTTCCAGAGTTTCCGGAGAGCCCTTCAGCACTTCCAACGAAACATCCACCCTCCCGCCATTAGGAGTAAACTTAAAGGCATTGGACAGAAGGTTCATCACAATCTTGCCCACCTTGTCTTCGTCAAAGGACATATTCAGCCATTCCACCGCCGAAAAGAAAGTAAGGTGCACATGTTTTTTTTCCGAAAGCATCAGAAAAGAGCTACAGATATTACGTACATACGCCACAATGTCTCCTTCGGAAAGAGTAAGGTGCAAACCCGCCATCTCATTCTTACGGAAATCAAGCAGCTGGTTCACCAAATTCAGCAGACGCAATGCATTGCGGTGAATCATACCCAGTTTGTCTTGCCATTTTTCATCTGCCGTCTCCTTCATCATACTCTCCAACGGCGAGATAATCAGCGTCAACGGAGTGCGCAATTCATGGCTGACATTCGTGAAGAAACGGAATTTCATCTGGTTAACTTCCTCGTTCTTTTTGGCATCCCGCTCCATCTGGCGTATCTTGAATTTGTTACGCTCCCTACGCTGCACCGTATAGAAAGCCAGAAACAAACTACCGAGCAATAACAGCACATAACAAGTGTATGCCCATGGAGTCATCCAAAAAGGCGGAAGAATCACTATCTTCAAGCAAGCCTCTTCAGTACCTGCATATCCGTCGCTATTCGTAGCCTTTACTTTCAGCTCATACGTACCGGGAGCCAGATTCGTATAGGTCACACGGTGCATATCGGACATGCTCGTCAACCAGTCCTCATTGAATCCCTCCAACTTATAAAGATACCTCGTCTTTTCCGGTAACACATAATTGTCCGAAGCGAAAAACACCGTAAATACGTTCTGCTTATAAGTCAGCACCACTTCCTTCGTTTCATTCAGCGCCTCCTTCAATATCACATGGCCTGCATACTCTTCGTTCACCTTTACATCCTCATTGAACAGTTGAAATCCGGTAAACATTACTTTAGGTAGTGTACGGTTGTACTTTATGTTATCAGGTCTGAAACGGTTCAGTCCATACAGTCCTCCTACTACGATTTCACCCGTATGCAGGCGTTTAAGAGAACGCTGATTAAAATCACAAGTCTGCAACCCGTCCTTATCGTTATAAGTATAACAACGAAAAGAAATCTGTCCCGTCTTATTGTCCGACAGCAGAACCACATTTATCAGCTCCCCTCCCGTACTGACCCACATTCCTTTATTATCATCTTCCGTGATACCTAATATCAGTAGTTTCGAGAAATCGGATTTTATGGGGACTTCATGTATTTCATCCCGTTGCGGATCGTATACATTAAGTCCCTCGCGTGTAGCCAGCCAAAGCAGTCCTCTACTGTCTTCATACACCTGATTGATGACCAAATTTGAGAGAGTGGTCTTACCGGACTTTGTACCGGTAAAGTTCGCAATTTTCCTGGTGGACAAATCCATGACAGCTATGCCTGCTGCAGTTCCAATATATAATGTATTGTTGCGCCCTACACAAAGGGATGAGATATAATCCGACACCAGATTGGAATTCCCAGTAGAATAGGTTGTAAAAATTCCCGTTTTAGGGTCCAGGCATTGCAATCCCTGCCCCAAAGTCCCCACCCAGATATTCCGGTCAGCGTCTTCGGCCAGTGCCCATACATTGTCATAAGCCAGTGAGTTCTTGTCATCCTTGTTGGCACGGTAATGGATAAAGCGATTACCGTCATAACAATTCAGTCCGCCCCAAAAAGTTCCTGCCCACAACCGGCCGTCACGACCCTGAAGAAGACAGACAATCACATCGCTTGAAATGGAACGGGGATCTGCCGTATGCGAAAAGGTTTTCCGTTCATCCGTCACCATATTCCAGCGCACCAGTCCACGGTCATTGGTCCCCAACCACACAATATCCCCTTGTCCGTCCTCCACACAATTAATGTCACCCAAATCGACAATGCCAAACTTGAAGCTACTTTCATTGTAAAATGAAACACCTTTCTTATAAGTGCCCACCCACATGGTACCAACATTATCTTCATAGAGAACAGTCACCGTATTGTTGGAAATCGTACGCTCATTATTAGGGTCATTCATCAATCGCACGCTCTCTCCATCCAGACCTATCACTTCAATTCCATCCTGGTCTCTACCAATCCAAATGTTTCCATACTTATCCTGCGAAATGGCCCGTACCATGTTAGAGCGATCGCTCCTGACAGAACGCACCTCCCAGCTTTTCTTCGGCAGATGGTAAACCCACATTCCTTCAACGCTATACATCCAGACACGTTCATGACTGTCAACGAACAAAGTGAAAGTTTCTGATTGATTTTTCCCCCATTGACTGGCAATACCGTCGAAAGTCCATTTTACATTCAACTTCTCCCTATCCAGACAAGCCAGAACTCCATTGCCGAAAGCCAACAAGATTCCCTCACTACATTCCGTCATGTCTGTTATGTTCATCTCTGTCAACAAGGTATCAGTACCAGCCACCATCACCGCATTCTCTTGTCCCGGCTTATAACAGTAAATACCTTTACCCGCCACATAAATCCAGAAAATCTTTTCGCTATCAATATACACAGTGGAAGGATTCCCACTTATCCCAATATGCCACATCCAGCCCTCCACATTGCGGTCGAAAATATCGGATACAGAGTTATAAATGGCATATCCCGCTCCTGTACGTACCCACAAATTTCCAGTAGCATCTTCCTGAATGTCCTCAATATAACTATCCGGCAGCGAATTGCCGTCATCCTTCAGGCTGCGGTATATCCTGGTATCATAGCCGTCATAACGGTTCAGCCCGGAAGCTGTGCCAAACCACATGAATCCATGTGAATCTTTATAAATGGCATTAACCTGGTTATTGGAAAGCCCGTCTTTTACTTCCAAATGTTTAAACATGTAGTTGTGCGAAGCGGCAGTGAAGCAAGCTACCCAAACCCATAAGACAAGTAATAGCAATCTTTTCATTCTATCGGAGATAAGGAACACATATTTTATTGCAAATGAAGCAAAAAGCCTAAAAAAAAACAAGAAAAGCCCGTCTTTTTTTATCATTTTATCCCCCTCATTTGTTTCATGGGCAGAAAAAAGAAGGAGAAGTACATTCCTCACGGACAGACTTCTCCATAACCAATCAAAAAAAACTATATTAACAATTTTGTAACCTAATAAAAACTATCTATATGAAACTTAGAAAACTGTTCTATATTCTATCAAAATGGATACTTACCCTCTTTAGCACCTCTCATAATGCCATCATAGGTATATTTATCACCTATCGTTCCATCAGCACGCTTAATCATAGCAAACGTACCACCATCCCAAAAAAACGGAACCATACCATGATTTTTCGCTTCACGAGTTACTACCTCATTAAATTGTTCGCGAGATTTATTATGAGCCTCTTGATTTTCTCCAAGTCCGGTACGCACCATTGCACCATACTCGCCAAGGATAACGGGAATTCCTTTGTCCACAAACTGAGATTTCATTTTAGCAAATAATTCACTCATCTCAGTCATATCACCAGAAGTAGCATTACGGTTGGAACCTTCGACTTTATAGTCTCCCCAAAAGTAGGCCATCCTCCCCCAATCTTCATCCTTCTCCAAACCACAGAATGTCCAAGGGGTATAGTAATGTACCTCGACCATTAGACGGTCCTTCACCACATCAGTAGGCATGTCGCCAAAGAGATTGTCGGTCTTGCCGATATCTGTAGACGGTCCTTGTACAATAAGATTGCGCACAGCATTGTTACCTCCCGTAGTACGCACAGCATCAATAAAAGTCTGCTCATAAGATTTCAATACAGCCATTTGGGCAGTATTTTCCACATTGGGTTCGTTACATCCGGCAAAAAGCAAATGCTCATCATAGACATTTAATTTATTCGCTATCTGAGTCCATAAAGCTTTTTGCTTCTTGTTATTAGCTTCCTGCTTGTCGGCAGTACAATTGTTTTCAAGCCAACCGCCATCCCAGTGGATATTTACAATGGCATACATATCATTGGATACACAATAGCCTACCACTTCATAAACACGGTTCAGCCATTCATCTTTTACCTTGTATGTCCCTCCGTCTTCTATATACTGATCCCAGGAACAAGGTATGCGTACCGCATTGAAACCAAGCTCTTTCACACTCTTGATAAGTTCCGCCGTAACCTTCGGGTTTCCCCATGCAGTTTCACCTCCAATAGCTTCCAGCGTATTTCCGAGATTCCAGCCTGCATACATCTTTGCCGCCAATGTCATTGCATCACTTTCCATACCCTCATCAGGCAGTTGACCGGCCATTTGACTGACAACAACCGTCTCTGTCAAAGTTCCTAAAGTCAAAGTGATAAGTCCCGAACGAGCAGTTCCATAATTAACTGAAACGATAAAACTCTTAACAGCTTCTGACATTGCAGCACGTGTACTGACCTCTTTTATCCAATCACTATCGACCGCCACTTGTACATCACCGTTTGTTATCAGTGTCACAATATAATTGCCTCCTTCAGCCGGTACCTTTTCCGGGAAAGTAGTCGACTCAACTACCAGTCCATCCGCAGCCGTCTGTTTCACAATAAAATGGCCAACCTCACTACCTCCGGACTTCACCATCACATTTGCTTCCCGGTCACTTGGTTCCGTATTGGCTTCAGTTGTAACCGCATATTTAAGGATAGTGCTCGATGTGGAGTTCTCGGCAGTGACTTTACACCAATCCGGCGCACTGCTGGTTACTTCCAGCGCAACATTCGATTTGATGTTCAATGTACTTGTTCCTCCGACCTTGGAGAAAGTCATTCCATTCATCAGAATTTTTTCAGGAATAGTAATTTCCGGAGTCACTGTTTCGTCATCACTGGAGCACGCACTCACAAAAGAAGAGAGGAAAAGTGCCAATAGCACCAAGCTAATCTGGAATCTTTTAATAATATTCTTCATGTTGTTTTTAGGTATTAAATAATGGTTAAAAGTAATAGCAAAAGTAGCGGAAAAAGTGAGAAATAGCCAAACAGCATGTTATGCCAAACAGTATGATTTGTTACCGAATAGGGTCAGAAAGTAATCAATAGCTGACATCAGGCGTAGCCTGTTTGTCCATCCTGGAATTCACAAGACAAGCAGGGATATCAAAATCCGGTTATTCCGGGCTACCATCCCGACTCAAGCGTTTGCCGCGTAGGCGATGACTTCTACTTGGTCAACAGTAGGGAGGTATCTATGCGCCAACCATCCGCTACAACAACGGAACATTCTACATGATTACCACCAATGTATCGGACAAAGGCAACTTCATCGTCCATACCACCGCCCCGCTTGGTGAATGGTCTGATCCTATCTGGCTGAAACAAGGTGGCATTGACCCCTCCCTCTATTTCGAAGACGGTAAATGTTATCTGGTCAGCAACCCCGACATAGGTATCTTTCTATGCGAAATCAACCCGATGACCGGCGAACAGCTCAGTAAATCCAAGCACATCTGGAACGGTACGGGAGGACGCCATCCGGAGGGTCCGCATATCTATAAGAAAGACGGCTGGTACTATCTGCTGATTTCTGAAGGCGGTACGGAATATGGACATAAGGTGACGATTGCCCGCAGCCGCACGATAGACGGCCCATACGAAAGCCCCCCACCAACCCGATTCTGACACACATTAACAAAAACGCCTAGAACAGCCCCATTCAAGGCACCGGGCATGCTGACCTTGTTCAGGCTCCCGACGGAAGCTGGTGGATGGTCTACTTGGCATTCCGCCCGCAAACGGGTTCCCACCATCTATTAGGACGCGAAACCTTCCTCGCTCCCGTGCGCTGGGCCACCAACGCCTGGCCTGTAGTGAATGGAGACGGGACCATTGCCCTGCAAATGTATGTTCCCACCCTGCCGCAACAAACGTTTGCAGAAAAACCTACCCGCACAGAATTCAAAGATGGTAAATTAGGAGCCGAATGGGTGCACATCCGGAACACTACACTTTCTCATCCGGCAAGTTACGGCTGAAAGCGACTCCCGTCAATTTGGATAACAGCAAGGAAAGCCCCATCTTCGTCGGCCGCCGACAAGAACATATCGATTTTACCGCTACTACTTCCATGCGGCTACAGAAAGCCTCTGCAGGAGATGAAACCGGATTGACGGTCTATATGTTTAAACCTGCACACTATGACCTTTTCGTCAAACAGCAGGAAGACGGGAAACAAGCTGTAGTATTACGCTACCGTCTCGGAGCAATGACCCATATAGAAAAGGAGGTGATTTTGCCTCAAGGTAAAGTGCAACTCCGTGTAAAAGGCGACAAAGACATATATTCCTTTGAATATGCTACGGACGGAAAGAATTTCAAGGAGATGGGACGCATGAATGCCTGCTATATCAGTACCGAAACCCCAGGTGGCTTTACGGAAATCACGCTGGGCCTATATGCAGCTTCCGGCTCGACTGGATCAGAGGCGTACGCAGATTTTGAATATTTCGACTACGAGAAATAAGCATATACCCGTTCTTCAGAAATTGAACTGATCAATAATCCTCCATTTAAAAGGAAAGGCTACCCTTCACGGGTAGCCTTTCCTTTTATACCTATTACAACAGACGCCACGAAAGCATCGTCCACCATAGGAGATTACAAAATCTCCAAGTTATCTATTGTTACCTTTACAGCATCCGGTTCGGTAATATCACTGAAGATATCAAAGATATCAATCACAAATACGATTGCACCATTAATGGCTGCTTCCGGCTTATAAGTAATAGTATAAGTACCGTCTCCTTTAATTTTAACATCGGACTCACCACTGTAAGAAGGCCACCATCCAGGAGCAGTGTACATCAACCCTGCATTATACTCTTTTGTCAGTGCATCTCCACTCAATCCGCTGATACTGAAAGTCAGCTTCATAGAATAATCAAACGTCAGAGCAGAAAGGTCTACCGGACTATCATTTTTAGTACTACCAAAATCATTGTAGATTTCAATACGGAAGTTATTCTTCTCTCCTTCGAGATGTCCGAACACCAGCTTACTGTTATCTACTACCACCGCTTTGGGTTCGGGAGTAGAAGAGCCTCCTGCTGCATTGGGAATAAAATGATAGGCAACATATTCCTCCTTATCACCATTACGTACTCCCAACCACATACTTGTCACATTTCCTGCCATAGTCTCCAGGCGAAGAATACGGAGCTGGTTATCAGAATTGGCAAAGAACATGATGTCTCCACCACCGATATGATAAGAAGGCACACCGCTTTCAAAAGAATAAATACCTTTTTCATCCAGTGTATATGTACCACTTACGGTTGTTCCGTCGGGCATGGAGAATTCATAGGTCATAGCCTTTGAATCCATAGTCAGAGAGAGTTTATCAAGGTCTGCTACTGGAGTTGCCCAGTCAGGATAATTGCCTGCTGTAAAGTTATTCATCAAACTACCATCCAGATTTGCCCAGTCAAAAGGAACATCAGCAGACATATTCCACTGAATAGTGGTACTTACTGTTTGAGATACAGCATCTTTCCATCCGTCGGGCAATGTGGGCTCCGGATCAGGCTGATCCTCGGGTACATAGTTGTCAGCAAACTCTTTAGAGACAAAGTTCCATATCAACCACCAAGCACCCTCACTATTATCACGCATGACAGCCACACGCAGATGGTTTTCATCCAGTTCCAGTATCTTCAGGTCTTTTCTCCAGTTTGTACTTCTATCAGTCCAGCCAGGAGTGTGTAGTAAATCACAATCTGTGAAAGTGATGGTATGGTTCTCTGTGTTCAGCATAAAGGTTCCTTTACTGTCCGTAGTACCTGAAACCGACTCGGAATGTACATTTACATTAGCTCCACCTTTCAAGTCAAAGGTCATTGTACTTGCCCAAATAGCATCATCACCAGTATGTCCCTTGCCCGGATCCCAGTTAGCTTCCCAATTATTCCATTCAGTAGTTTTTGAAGGGTCAGCATAAGTCATCTCACCTGCCGCATAGCCATAGGAACCATCGTCAAATATCCAAACTTTCTCACTGTCTACACCTCCGGTAAGGAATGACCACAATTCATCGTTTACAAAGTCCGCACAAAAAGTACTGATATCAAAAGTTGTAGGTTCACCGTAAATAACACCACCCCGTGTCTCTACACCAAATTTCACAGTATAAGTACCTTCAAAAGGCATCTTTAGTGTCACTTTCTGTTCTTGGCTGCGTCCTTGGGGATGCTCCCACAAAGCAGTGTAATTGACACCTAACTTACTTTCCAAATAAACAATGTTCGGATTCTTCGAGTCATGAGTAATCGTATAGGCAATACCCTCCACAAGATCATCAGATGTCACTCCTTTGTCACCCAGATCATATTCATCGGGGGAACAAGCGCTGAATATTAGCATCACACTTGCTATAAGCGAATAGATATAATAGTTTAATTTCATACCTTAGATTTTTTTATTTGTTATACATCCATTTACCAACCGGCATTCTGTTTCAGCACACCGTTTGAAAGGTTTATCTGGTTATAAGGTATTTGGCACAAACCTCTTGTTGATACAACCTTACTACTCTGTATAGTCACTACGTCTTCCACGCCACCACTGAGCACAGTACGAGTTTCGGCAATTTCGGAAGCAGCAACTTCCACACCCTGACGAAGCAGATCCCAGTAACGCAACCCTTCAAAAGCAAACTCGTACATGCGTTCTTTCAGGATGTTCTCCTTTGTTGCTGTCACGCGCTTGCTGGTATCACCACCAAAAGCGCGATCACGCACTGCATCCAAATAACTCTGGGCATTAGGACTACCGAGCTCTGCAGCCATCAGTAATACATCCGAATAACGAACTACAATGAAATCCTGATATGGACTAAGTTGATACTCGCCTGCACCTATGTCCTTTCCCATTACTTCATTTATTTCACTCCAAGTACCATCTTCAGCTTGTTGCCAAATAGCAAGTGGCGAATACTTTTTGATAGCATAACCCGTATACTCACGTTGGTCATTATAGAGCAACGAGAAATTATCGTGATCTACAAGGCCCTCAGCCTCGCAGTCAATAATGGACGCCGTACTGCGAGTGTCACCAGATTGAAAACTATTCACCAATTTCGGATTGACTGTACAGCCTCCCCAGCCTTGTCCATAAGGCACCGCAATCAAATTACGGAGTGCAATCATCACCTGCCAAGCATTACCATCAGCATTACCATTATAGTCTGATGTATAGTTGAATTTTTGAGCCAGTACTGTCTCTACATTGCCACGCCCTGCATACGTATTTGTCTTGGTATGGCTACCATCATTATTAGTTGTCCAAGTCACGGAAGCAGCAGGCCAAAGATTCTTGAACTCATCTATCAAACCAAATTCCCCGGAAGCAATCACATCTTCCACTCCTGCTAAAGCTTCAGCTCTAGTAAGCCCAGCAGGTTCTTTACCATAATAACCGGAATAGAACAGATAAACACGTGCCAGAAGAGCCTCAGCAGCATACTTCGTAATATGTCCGTCGTTAGATGCAGCTTGTGCTTTCGGATAGGCATTGGCCGGAATATTCTCGGCAGCATATTTCAAATCACTGATAATGAGCTGGTAAACGTCATCCGGATTTGCTTGCGAAATATTATCAGTAGTAGGAATATCCAACAAAGGGATATTTTCCCATAGACGAACCATATCAAAATAACAAAGTGCACGGATAGCACGTGCCTCTCCTATATAAGTGCCTCTTGTTGCTTCACTCGTCCAGTTAATGTCATCTGCACGGGAAATCAACTCGTTACAACGATAAACAGCGGCATAATAATTTTTCCAATCTGTTTCGTATATGTTCAAATCAGATGTAGACTGTGCCTGATCAAAACGATCGATTACTTGATAATTACGTCCATCAGCAACACCGGTAGCACCAAAACACTCATCCGACATCATCTCTGAAGCCAGATAAAAACCTACTCCCTTATTAGATGTAGTACATTGCCATCCGTCATAACAGCCTACCAAAGCGCGATAAGCGTCACTTTCTGTCTTGTAATAGTTTCCGGTGGAAGATTCCGTCTTCGATTCCACATCCAAGAAGCTGTTTGTGCAGGATGCCAGCCCAAAGCCGAACAATGCCAAAGCCAGTATATTTAATTTGAATTTCATCATTTCTTTCTTGTTTTTGGGTTTATGAGTCATAAGAACTCTTTTCTATTAAAACTTAAGATTAACGCCGAAAAGCACAGTACGCGGACGAGGATAATAACCGTAGTCAATACCCGATACCCAACTCTTTTTATTGCTGTCTTCCGGACCAAAACCTATTTCAGGATCCATACCATCATATTTGGTGAAAGTAAGTGCATTCTGTACTTGTATATAGGCACGACACTGCGAAATAACTTTGCCCTTCCAAAGACGGGAGAAATCATAACCCAGCGTAATGGCACTAATACGCAGGAAGTCACCATCCTGAATATAAAGGTCAGAGAATTGCCAGTTGACGTTAGTATCAGTCACACGCGGTATACGGTTACTTGTACCTTCT
This sequence comes from Bacteroides sp. A1C1, assembly GCF_004328515.1. Lineage (NCBI taxonomy): Bacteria > Pseudomonadati > Bacteroidota > Bacteroidia > Bacteroidales > Bacteroidaceae > Bacteroides > Bacteroides sp. A1C1. Next base: position 2,567,273 of record NZ_CP036491.1, on the reverse strand, counting down.
CCGGTCCAACGGTTGAGGATAGCAGTTGTATAATTTGATTTCTTATTAGTGTGGTTACGATAGCTCTGCACAATCTTATTACCTACAGAACCATTAGCATTCAGCGAGAAGTCAAAACCTTTATAGTCGAAGCCCAAATTGAAACCATAAGTAAAGTCCGGCATACCATTACCTAAGTCCACCTTGTCGTTGTCATCGATAATTCCGTTATGGTCTACATCTACAAACTTCACATCACCCGGCTTCACATCACTTTGCAACACACCGTTCTTGGCAGCAATCCAGTCGTCAATCTCTTGCTGGTTCTGGAAGATACCGGCAGTTTTATACCCCCAAAAGTAACCGATGGCATGGCCGTTGGAAGCGCGATAGAACTCAGGAGAGTTGTCATACAGCTGGTTTGTATTACCATGAATAATGCCATCTTCAGTAGGAATATTTCCTACCTTATTTTTATTGTAAGTACCATTGACACCAATGTTGTAGTGGAAATCCTTACCTATTTCATCATTCCAAGTCAGCGCCAGTTCAATACCGGTATTCTTTACATCACCACCGTTGATGTAAGGAGCACCTGTACCGGCAGTGGCAAGGATAGGAGCCTGTACCAGCCAATCTTTGGTTGTCTTTATATAAAAATCTGCATTCATACCCAAGCATCCATTGAGGAAACGGGCATCGATACCGATATTATATTGCTCGGAAGTTTCCCATTTCACATTCTCGTTGGCTAGACGGCTAGGATAAGCACCCCAGACATGATTGGCAGAGCCAAGGCCCGTACCAAACAAGTAATTGGTAGTAGAGCTCTTGATAGGAGCTGTATATTGGTAGTTATCAATATTCTGATTACCTACTTGTCCCCAGCTGACACGGAGTTTCAGGAAGTCGAGCCACTCGCGGGTACTTTCCATAAATGCCTCGTTCGTCAGTGTCCAACCTGCCGATACAGAAGGGAAGTAGCCAAAGCGATGACCACTGGCAAATTTGGAAGAACCATCGGCACGCACAGTAGCATTAATCATATAAGTCTCTTTCCAATTCCATCCCAAACGGGCAAAGTAGGAAACGGTACGTGTTTCATCATTCGGTTTACCATCTGCACCCAATCCCTGCTCGGGAGTAGTGGCTGACCCGTTGCTGACAAAAGCGTGGTCCCAATCATCAAATCCTTCTTTCAGGATACCATTTCTCGCCCCTACATAAGTGCCTTCATAGCGGCTGGATTCCATACCAATCAAGGCATTGAAGGAATGTTCACCCAAGGTCCAATCATACTGTGCAGTATTTGTCCAAACCATCGTCAAACCATGAGTCATGTTCTGGTTTACTTTTGTATTCTCCGTATTCTTAGTATAGATGTCAAACTGATAAAGGGGAGTATAACTGCGATACTCACTGGAACCATAAGTAGCACCGAATACAGTACGTATCTTCAAATTCTTAATCGGAGTCAACTCCGCATATACATTACCGGCGAAAGTGGCAGCCTTGTTCTCATTATTAGTGTTGGTCATCATGGAACCATAAGGGTTACCATCAGAATTGTGCCAATCGCTACTACTAGTGTCATTGTAAGGACTATCATACAGATTATTATCACTATATATAGGACTCAGCGGGGAAGTGGCAAATGCGCTGCGCAACGTATTGTTATACAAGTCACCTACATTTGTACCATTATTTTTCTTATATACGAAACTCACTTGTTCACCCACCTTCAAAAGGTTTTTGATGACCTGGTGGTCGGAGTTGATACGGAAGTTATAACGTTCGTAATTGGATACGTCAGCACCACCAACAATACCTTCTTGCTGCATATAACCTAAAGAAAGTGCATACGTAGAAGTGGCAGTTCCCCCTGTCACACCTAATGTATAACTTTGCGTCTTGGCATCATCCTTGAGCATAGCATCAATCCAATCCGTGTCATATATGTTACCATTAGCATCGCGAATTGACTTGAAGCTGTTCCAATCATAAGCGGCATTGCCACTATTCAATGCTTGTTCATCCATGATGGCCATATACTGTTCCGCATTCAGCATATTTGCTTTACGTGCCACATTCTGAATACCATAATAAGCATCCAATGAAACTACAGCCTTACCTTCCTTACCCGATTTTGTAGTAATCAACACTACACCATTGGCCGCCTGCGCACCATAAATAGCTGCAGAGGCAGCATCTTTCAGGATGTCAATACTCTCGATATCGGCAGGATTTAGCGTGGAGATATCGCCACCTACACCATCAATCAAATAAAGAGGAGAAGAATTACCTACAGTTCCCAAACCACGAATGGTCACCTTCATATCAGCACCTGGTTGTCCTGAAGTTGAAGTGATATTCACACCCGGAGTTTGTCCCTGCATAGCCTGCAACGGGTTGTTTGTATTTAGTTTGGCGATGTTATCACCTTTTACCTGAACCGTAGCACCAGTTACCAGTTTCTTCTTTTGGACACCGTAACCTACTACTACTACTTCATCTAGCATTTCCGTATCTTCTTTCAGAACCACGTTGATAACGGATGAAGCACCAACCTGAATTTCCTGGGTTTGATAACCGATATACGAAAAAATCAGCGTCTGCCCTTGTTCTGCATTCACAGAGAATTTACCGTCAATATCGGTAATACCACCTGTAGCAGTTTCTTTCACCTGCACACTGACACCGATCAACGGTTCATTGTCCGTAGCCGATGTCACAACTCCTGTAACGGCCTTGTTTTGAGAAGGATTAGCCTGAAGGCTACTGATTGCAGGTACCAATAGCAACAGTACCCATGCAATGCGGCACAAATGCAAATTTATGCACTTTTCCAAGAATGTTTTTCTCATTGTACATTGTTTAATAGTTAATATCAAAGATTTTATAACGCTCTTTGTCAATGCAAAGAACCTGGATACAAAAGTATGGAGGAACAAGGAAAGAGTGTCGAGAAATTGTTACGAAAAGTATATGATTTCGTTAATCAAGGCTTCTAAAATGTTACTAAAAAAGGTATAATTTGTTTTCCATCCCTTCTCTAAACCTTTTAAAGAGGGGGGGGGGAGATTCTTCCCATCCCCCTCAATGCTGGAATTGATTTCATCTCACTTTTCCATCCCCAATATACTTTCTCCGGAATACAAAGAACCATTTCTTTCTAAAAACGTTCTCAGGAAAGTACAACCTAAAACTTAACAGATAATGAAAAAATTAGTAGTATTTGCAGTACTTGCCGCAATCGTGGCAAGCTGCACCAATGACAATCCGCCCCAGATAGAAAAAAGTAGTGAGTTGGTATCACCACGACTCTTGATGGACGTGTCCACAGAAAGCGGACAAAGCCCGCTGACCGGCATACTGACCATCATGCCCTGTAAGGCGGGCACCTCTATTTATTATGGGAACTATGTAAACCGAAAGCTGACACCTTTTTACGGTTACTACCAAGTTAAAGACGGAACTTTCTATAACGATGGCGTCAATCGGGAATTATCCTTACCCGCAGGTCCCTATAACATGATTTACTGGGGAACCCCTAAATACGAGGAGCCGATTTATGCACATCCTCTTATGAGGGACCCGGCCTACATCTTAGGCGAAGACATGTCCCAGCAACACTTTTCCTTATTCAAAATGGAAGCGGACACAACCTATTATCCGGTATTCGACTTGGTACATACCGTCCAACCTGCCAACGTCGGAAGTGAAAACCTGAAAGCATCCCTTAAACGGGTAGTGACCGGACTGAAGGTAATCATCAAGGACAAGAATAACGGCATCCTCAGTTCGAGCATCGACAGCATGGTAGTGCGTATCACTAATATTGCCGGAGAACTAAATTTCTACACTGCCGTTCCTCAGGGAAGCCCGCGCACAGTAGCCTTCCCTCTAGTCCGTTCCATCGACGGTACGCAAATGAGCAATGCCACCGTCATGCTTTTCCCTTCTTTCGGGAAATCAGAATTCCAGATGAACATCATACTGAAAAACGGAAACGTAAAAAGTTTCAAACAAACATTGAACGAACCTTTGAAAGCAAACTCCAAACTGACTCTGACCCTTACTCTGGGAGACATCTTTTCCGAAGAATCATCCGGAGAATTCACCATTGACAACTGGAACGAGGAAAGCCAGACAATCGATGTCCCTTCATTGGATTGAGCTTACCGCATCAAGGAAAGATAGAACGGTGTGCGCCCATCTTATAAAAAGGCAACGTGAACCAGAAAGTGGAGCCCGTGCCTAACTGCGTCCCCCTATCTCCTCTTTCAGTTCCCTCGCAATGTTTTGCGAAATGGCCACTCCCAGTCCGATACCCTGCTTAAAGGAAGCCTGTTTACAAAGCGATTAAAAATCCCCTGCGCATTATAAGATGATATCCCCGTCCCGGTATCGGTAACATAAAAAAGGATATACCCATTTTCGGGCATCCCGTAAGCAACAGTAATGCTACCGGCAGCAGTAAACTTCAACGCATTGCTGATGAAGTCATTAAATACCTACATAATTCTGCGCAGGTTGGTATACAGCAGCAAACCGGGCAATAGCGTAACCGTGGCCATACGCACGTCTTTATTGGTCAGCCTAATACTTGTGGCCTGCTCTATCTCGAACACCATTTTATTGATATCCACATTGGCATAGACATATTCCAATGTGCTGGCTTCTATCTTCGACAAATCCAGAATGTCATTGATGAGCTGCAACAGCAGTTCATTATTCCGTTCTATAATATTGAGATACTCCACCCGTTCTTCCTCGGACACTCCCGTGGCCAGAATACTCAAAAAACCGACTATTGCATTAAACGGAGTACGCATCTCATGACTTATATTGGCTAGGAAAGTCGATTTTATCTGGTTGGATTCCTCAGCCTCCTCTTCGGCCAGACACAGCTTGCACTCCATGATTTTCAAATCAGTAATGTCCTAAGCAGTATAAACAATCCACTTGCGACCATCAAAATTATTGTTCTGGAAGGAAAACCACTCCTTGCTCTTCTTGGTAAAAAAACGTCGTATACCCTCTTGCGGAATCCCCGCCTTGACCAGCTGCTCTTCATCCTCTTTCCTAATTAAAGCTACAGCCTCTGGCATTGTTTCAAAATCCGTCTAGTCTATAGCCTCTTTGGCCGAATATTCAAAGAGTTCCTCTGCCTTTTTATTCCCAAAAGTATAGCGCATCTCATCATTTACATTCTTCACTTTTGTTGTAATGAGAAGATTATCAAGAATGCCTTCCAATATTGCGGATACCCCTCTCCCGGTTCCTTTCCCTCATTTTTTTCATCCGCCTCTTTTTACGTTGGTCCCATCTACTGGGATTGAAACCCAAAACAAAAATGTTTCAGCTATGTTTCAGTAGAAAAAGACAAAACCCTTGTAAAATTTTGATTTATAATAGATTTGTCTACATCCTTTCATGCCCAGACCAGGTACAAACCATAGAAATCATAGGAAAACGAAAGAAAATCCGAAATTGGAGCAAAATAAACTTTCGGATGGCAGAATCAGCCTTTAGTTGGAGTATTATTTAGGTAGAGAGGAAAAGCCCGTATTAGATGAAAACGGCAATCAGGTATATTACGAAAGTGGCAAGATGCAAGGAAAGCCAAAGTTCGCAGTCAAGCATCACAGGCGAAAAGAAAACCTTAGCCTGTATCTGATAGACAAGCCACATACTCCAGCTGAATGACAACAGAACAAGGAAACTTTGGAACTCGCTTCAAAAATACGCGCAGAGCGTGAGCAGGAGTTTAAGGAGAGTATGCTTGGCTACCGCTTAAAGAAAGACAGGACGGTTAATTTCTTGGATTATTATCAAGCATACATAAACAGTTATACAAAGAAAGACATTCGCATGGTGCAAATTGCACTTAGCCGTTTCAAAGACTTCTTGAAAGAGAAATACCCCATGAATGAGTGTAGCATTAAACCGGAACTCATCACCAAAGAAATGATGGAACAGTTTGTAGCTTATCTGCAATCCCGAAGCATTGGTGAAGGTGCTAAAAGCATTTACCAGCGTTTCAAGAAAGTTATTCGCTATGCAATAGAGCATGATGTAATGCTGGAAGACCCTTGCAAAGATGTTACCTGCAAAGTGGATAGTCAGATGCTTCGGAAAGATGTGCTTTCGCCCGAAGAAATACAAAAGTTGGTGGCTTTTCATTATAACAACGAAAACCCTACAGCCAGACGAGCGTTTATCTTTTGCCTGTATTGCGGTCTGCGCTTCTGCGATGTAAAAGACCTTACTTTTAAAAATGTGGATTATGCTAACTGATTATTGAAGTTCGAGCAAAGCAAGGCCAAGGGACATTCTGCCAGTAGGTGTGGTTATTTCTTTGAATGACGTTCTATTGTCTATCATTGGTGAAGCTCCGGCAGATAAGAACTGTTTGATATTCGATTTGCCTACATACGAAAGCTGCTGCAAATCGGTTAAGCGTTGGGTAAAAAGAGCCGGAATAGACAAGCATATAAGCTGGCATTGCTTCCGGCATTCTTTTGCCGTGAACATTCTGAACAATGGGGCAAATATCAAGATCTTAGCCAATCTTTTAGGACACAGCGGATTGAAGCATACAGAGAAATACACCCGTGTGGTGGATAAATTGAAAGAGGAAGCAATAAACAGCTTGCCTGAACTAAAGTTTTAACCACAAAAGATTATCTTTGCGACTATGAACTTTGAAGCATTAGTAAAACATATCAGCACGATACAGAACACGTTGCAGGCACAAGCCGCACACGCTGTAAACCTTGCCCTTACTTCCCGTAACTGGTTTATGGGTTGCTATATCGTGGAATTCGAACAGAACGGAGAAGACCGTGCCACATACGGTGAACAACTGTTGAAAAAGCAGGAACAACGGCTGAAAACAAAAGGTCTGAATGAACGTAGATTCCGTGAATTTAGACGGTTATACCTTGTTTATCCACATCTGAAAGAACAAGTATTACACTACATCATGGCAGGAAATGAAATTCGGCACTCGGCAAGTGCCGAATTACAACAATCTGATAAATAGTATAATAAATGGATAAATCCAGCAACAAAGATATTCAATAAAATACCTTATACCCACTTAAAACATATCGCAAAAATAGACAACCCGGTAAAACATGCTTTCTATGAAATGGAAACAATTCGTAGCTGCTGGTCTGTCAAAGAATTGGAACAACAAATAGCGTCTTTATACTATGAGCGTAGCGGACTATCCAAAAATAAAGAAGCCCTCTCCGCTTTAGTACAGCAACAAGCGACCTTATTACAGCCTAAAGATGTTATCAACACCCCTGTTACCTTAGAGTTCTTAGAATTGAATGAACGTGCCTTAGTAACAGAAAACGATCTGGAGCAATCTATTCTTGATAACTTACAACACTTCCTGCTGGAAATGGGGCATGGATTCTGCTTTGAAGCCCGACAAAAACGTATCTTGATTGATGAAGATTACTTCTTTGCCGACCTTGTATTCTATCATCGCATCTTGAAATGCCATGTCATTGTGGAATTAAAGATAGACAAGTTCTGCCATGAATACGCTTCACAACTGAATATGTACCTTAATTATTTCAAGGCAGAGATAATGCAGCCGGACGACAATCCACCTATCGGTATTCTGCTTTGTACGGAAAAGGGAGATACATTAGTAAAATATGCCACTGCCGGATTAGACCCGAATATCTTCGTACAGAAATATATGATAGAATTGCCGAGCGAGGAAGAAATCAAGAGGTTTATATTAGGAGTAAATTTTTAATCTTTCATTGAGGACTCCTATTTGTATTTCAATGTTAATTATGTTAAAACATAAAAATAAAACAAACACAAACATTTTAACCATGTATTATTCATATCCGACAAACTCCTGAAATAAATTAAAGAGGTAAACAAAACATTTATCAACCACATATTCATTAAAAGCTATGAGCCACAATATGATTTTGAACTGCTTTAACATCAACTATTTCTTTTTGGATTTTGGAAATGGATATTGTGTAGAAATGCCTTCAGACAAAAAGGATCTTGATAAATTACTGGATTATCTTTTTTCTCAAAAGGTTGAATGGAAATTTTACGCCACACTTACAGGAAGAAAATGGTTTCATGGAATATATATAACTTTCAAAAATAGAAAACACTTAGAAGTTACTTCTATCATGAAAGACATCTGCATGATATTAAAAATAGACTCTTATTGCTTATGTGAGAATTATACACAATCAATTATAGACATCGAGGGAGATGTAATTGCATTTGCTGATTTTTCAGAGAAGCAAGAATAAGTTATCCTCTTATCAGCCAATTAAGAATGTACAAAAGACAAACATCTGAATTTTATAAGTATAAAACTACAGGAGAAAATGAAGAAATTGATACAACTATTCAATGAAATACATCTAATCATTGAAAAACATGAATATATACGGAAAGAGAAAGGAGACAATTATAATCTTTTCAAAGTAATCAATATGACCAGTGACGAAACAAGAGTACATTCAGCCATGATAGCGGATTTGCTGAATCCGAATGGACAGCACCAAATGAAAGATGTGTTTCTCAAATTATTCATTGAGCGTCTGAATGGGCAAACAGACCATATTGTTTCTTTCACTTGCGATAATGCCAAAGTGGAATGTGAAAAATATATCGGTCCTAAAACAGATACAGATGGAGGAAGACTCGACATTTACCTCACGGACGGGATAAACCATATTGTCATTGAAAACAAGATTTATGCGACTGACCAAGAGAATCAACTTCTTCGGTATCATAATTTTCTGAAACGATGTTCAAAAAATAAGAATGATACACTGTTGCTATACTTGTCTTTAGACGGTGAAGTACACGATATTGATAAAACCACAGGTGGCGAAGAAATAACTTTCTTTACCATATCCTATGCCGATTTTATATTAAACTGGCTGACTGATTGTCGCCACAAAGCAATAGACAAGTCTCTGATACGGGAAGGAATAGCACACTATTTGAACTTAATCAAAATATTGACACACCAAATGGATAAAGAAAAGAATGAATTAATCAATTTGATTAAAAGTAACCCGAAGTATATCAGTTGTATATCTCAATACAAGGATGCCATACGAGAAGTAGAAATTAGTCTGCAAATCGATTTTTGGAGTCAACTGGAAGCGGTCATTGAAGAAAAAGGTTATGAAGTAATTAAAGAATCTTTTAGTGACTACAAATATGCTCTCGACAATCATGAAGACTACATACGCAGATATTATGAAAGTAACAATAAATACCAGTCTCTTGAATTTAAGCTAAAGACAATCGGTGATGATTACCAATTGATGTATGCCGTTCAAGTTGACTGGCGTACATATAGCGGTGTTATACTGAGAGATAAAGAGGGGAAAACAGTCAGACTCTCAATCGCCAAAGAAATACAAAACGAAGAAATACAGAAAGTTATAAATGAAATTAATAAGATTATAGAAGATTTTCATAATGACAACAGATATCATTCGAGTGATTCTTGGCTTTTATGGGAATATACCCATCCGACTATCAATTTCCGAAATCTGAATGACGGAGATAGCCAACGACATTTAAGTAGGATGAAGGAAACGATAGAAAGCATAAGCAAAGATATTATTGAAAATATAAACATGATATTAAAAGAATAGCATGAAAAGATCTTATAAATTTATTGTAGCCAGCGCAGGATATTTAAGCGCTTTTCTGGTAACTCAAAAACTGGATGGTGCAATACAAAGGGAATGGTGGGAGGTATTTATCCCTATATGGTGTGCAATACCTGCATATTTTATAATTACCAGTCTTTTTATATTTATACGTAATGTATTAACTTCAAGAGATACTTCTGTAGATGAAATATTTGATGGTGAAAGTTATATATCTTCCTTGCCGTATTTTCTTACATTTCCCTTAATGTTTCTACGCTATAACAATCTGATTGTCATGCCGTGGAAGTTTATATTAATCCCTTATTTACCGATGCTTTTAGTTATAATAATCATGGGCATTGCCTTTTTGGTCTATATACCATCTGCAATAAAGAGCTCCTGTAGAGAAAAAGCCCTGAAGCGGTTTCCCCCTGAAGACTTAGAGAAACTGGACTGGGAAAGCATGAAACATTGCCTGCTTGACATAAAATCAGAGCTTCCTCAGTTTGAGTTCAGTGAACCCAATTGGGATTACAGCCGCAAATACACCATTGAAGCCCGAAAGAACGGGTACATCGTAGGAGCTGGGTTCTATTTCCGCAATAATATATATGCTGTTTGTACGTATATATATGGACGCGATGTAAGCCAACTGGATATAGAAGGATTTACGCTCAATCCTAACAATTCGTGGGACTACTTTTCGTGGCTTATCTGGACAGAAGATGAGTACTCCGAATCGCGTTTCAAAAAAGAAATAATTGTACGATTGAAACAGATTAAACCGTTTTTTATATCAAAACAACAAGAAAATGAGAATACGATACCGTCCCTGGAGCAAACTCCAAACAGCTCTATACCGCATAATTGACCCAAATGTAGGATTTCAGATACATTGCATAACATACCCAATGCGTAGCAAGACTGGATATGCTAACGACGACATGCCACGTTATTGGATTACCATAGGAAAAAAAATCATATGGGACTATCCCCAAATATTCACCAAAGAAGAACTGAGAGAACAGTTTTATCCTTGGATGGGAGATACATCCGATATTTCTTGCTTAATTAGAGAATATATTGATTGTCCTGATTGGGAATTACTCACTCATTCATTTGAAGACCGATGGCACTTAGTACCCATACTGATAGCGTGCGATAAACGCATAGGTAAAAGACGCTTGACTTTACTTTTGAAGCAAGACAATTTTGCCCAAGTACATTGGATTATCCGAAAAAGATTGGGCACCTCCCTACTGATTTTGTAATCTATTTTATTTGTCAAACTCCCGGTTCATTCATTTGCATCGGGATATTTTTTTACTAAAACTATCAATTATAGAAGCATTATTTGTATTGGAAATAAACGTGTTCTACAAAAAGCGCAGAAAATCTCGTGAAGATTATCCTGAAATTGAAATCCAAAGAGAAAGATTCTCATATGACCTTTGTCCGGAAGAAGCCCGCCGGTTGATACCTGCAAATATAACTTTGCTTGAAGATTGCGGTATAGAATATGACGGCATTACCTTCTACGCTATTTCCTGTAGGATGATTCAGCAAATGCAATGGTTGGGAGAAGAATGTGGATTGTCTTATAAAACGGATTTTTTGATTACCCACATTCCCCCGAAAGGTATATTGGATGAAGATACGGGTAGCGAGATATTGAAACAAATAATTTTAGAGCGCCAACCGAAATATCATCTTTTCGGCCATGTGCATTATACAGGAGGACTATGGGAAGAAAAGTGGAGCACAAAGTTTGGCAATGTCTCCACCTTTCAGGCACTTTGCAAAACAAATGATTAATCCGAGTTATAGCGTTTCCCGTTTTGGTCTATAATATGTTGACATACCAGATGGGCTTCTACCCAAAAATCATTTAACCGCAATAAGTCCGGAATGGAGTAAGGTTTGTGAGTGCAAATGTCATGTATGGCATGACACACGATAATATGCTTCAGTTCCGGACGGCGTAAATGTCCTTCTGCCCATGTCACTCCATCATCCCATACATCCACACATTGTAACTGCTCATCTGTCATATCCGATGTGTTTTTGGGTGAATAATTACAAGAACATTCTTCGATTTCGGGAAGTCCCCCATTGTATTCTTCAAGTAAACAACAACAAATTAGTTCTATCATGTAAGCAAAATCGGAGCCATAATAGCTGTCTTCCGGCAATTTCAATATAGACTCCACCCCACAGAACACATACCTCAGTGTACCACAAATGACATAATCGTCATCAAAAGATTCATCTTTGGGGCTATTAATCAATGTACGATAGAGATTTGCCATGCGATGATACATCTTCTTGGTCAAACTATTCAGCAATTCGTTTACCGCTTCAAAGCGTTTGATTTCCTGCGAAGTGGCTTGAAACATCTGGTTGAGAAGCAAACTTCTTGTACCTATCAGATCTTGTATCTTTTCTATCTGTACTGCACCAATGTGCCTTAAATCAAGGCTACCCTTTTCCTGTTCGCCCATGAGCTTTTTGATTTCCGCTTCCACTTCCAATAACAATGCCCGTTTCTTGTCCACATCATTTTCTTGATAGATGTAATCCGCCAAATCGTCTGCATATAAATCCATAATCGTCTTATTTATTTAATGATTTAGACTTTGAGGTTGAGTATATCGCATAAAAAAGGCTTTGAGTATTTCCGTATATCATGGGAAATGAGCAAATTAGATGTGATAAAAAACATTACTCAAAGCCATGAGCAAAATTACAAAAATTCCGTTAGAAATCCGCAATTTTTTCAGTGAGAAACGTCGCAGTGCCGTTATGGACTCATTTACACACCTACTTGAAAATGTCAACTTGGACTGTCGTAGTCTTGGTGGAATGAAGCGTGACAACTGTCAGCTCACAAACCACCAGGTGTTCCCAATATTAGTGTTGCTTCCATTCTTTGCAATAAAAGGGCTCTCACATTACGATGGTTCTGTCCTAAGCCGGATGTTTGGTCGAAAAAAGGATGCACTGTATTCCTATTTGTCACAAGACGACATCAACTGGCGAAAGGTGATATACCGCATAACCAATTGGCTTCTAATGAAAGTGACAATGCGGAACGATCACAAGAAAAGCAAATTGCCGACAGTACTGATAGCAGATGACACAGACCTTCCTAAGGCAGGCTTTCACATGGAAGACATTAGAAAAATTTTCTCACATGTACACCATACGAAACAAAGTTCTATTTGAGTATTTAGAAGTCGTGACGGTTGTGGCTGAAATCACTGAGGCTGGGGCTGAATCTGAAGATTTGAATATGCAGGTCATTGAAAACGACAAGAGGTTGGCTGCTCTTAAAGCCTACGCTATGACAGCCTAAGTCTAAATCCGAAACTTGAGTTAAGTTATTATATACACCAATGGATTGCTTGAACAGGAAGCTTCCGAAATAGTACGCATACAGCGCACTTATACCAATATGGGAGTGTACAACAACAATAAGATGGGTCAATGTAAAAACCTGAGGGGTAAATTTATAAGTTATTATCTTTGTCTCCAAATTCATAGCTTATGGAGTTAAACGGTTATCGCCTTCTTCTTCCTGAAGGCACTTTAGAGTACTTTGATCTTGTTGATGTGAAGGAAAGCGTAAATGAAGTTGTGATCTACCTTGAGGAAAAAAATATCGTTCCTGAGAAGTATACAGATCAGGATACTGAGAGTAAAGGCTTTTATGATCCTGTTATTGTTCAGGATTTCCCTCTTCGTGGCAAGAAGGTCTTCCTTAACATTCGTCGTCGTCGCTGGCTCTTAAAGAAGCATAATGAGTATATCTCTCGTAACTGGCGTATGGTGGCTGAAGGTACTCGTATGACGCAAGATTTTGCGTCTTTTTTAAAAGAACTATATTGATAGCTATCCGATCAGTTGCAAGCTCTTAGGTGTTTTATATGGAGTTGACGGAGATTTATTGGAGCATCAATACCGTAACCATCTAAGTGGTTATCTCCATTGGGACCAACTTGTTCATGCAGAGGATTGGCTACTATTCGAAAAGAATATCGGTGCTTATATCTGTATTGATGAGGTAGCCCTCTCGCGTGGAGAACTCTATACTGTACTGATCAATAAAGAAGCTCACGGTGGTAAAGGTAGTATGATTGCTATCATTAAAGGTACGGACGTTCATACGGTCACTTCTGTCCTGCTTAAGCTATCCCGTCGCCGCCGTTACCAAGTGCGCGAGATTACTTTGGATATGGCTCCTAACATGGAGCAGATTGCCCGCATCTGCTTTCCTGCGGCCAAACGTGTTACCGATCGCTTTCACGTACAGAAGTTAGCTTATGAAGCGGTGCAGGAGACGCGTGTAAAAGCTCGCTGGGAGGCTTTGGATGAAGAGTCCACTCAGATTGCTTATGCAAAGGCCTGTGGAAAGATGTATCATGCACCTGTTTTCGCTAATGGAGATACAAGAAAGCAGTTGTTAGCGAGAAGTATTTATCTGCTTTACAAGAAGGAATCCTTATGGACTCAGTCTCAAAGAATACGAGCTGAAATTCTTTTCAAGGAATATCCCGATATAAAGAAAGGATATTATCTGTCTATGCGGTTAGGCTTAATCTATCATCAGTGTAAGTTTAAGGATATTGCTTTGACAAGGCTGGCAAGGTGGTATGATGAGGTAGATAAATCAGGGTTCCTCACCTTTGGAAGGGTCGCACGTTCTATACAAACACATTATCTGAATATAATCAATTTTTTTGAAAGGAGGGCAACCAATGCTGCAGCAGAGTCATTCAATGCTAAAATCAAAGCATTTAGAGCACAGTTCAGAGGAGTAAAAGATAGAGTTTTTTTTTATATAGACTTGCTAAATTATAGGCTTAAATATAAAATCCCTCAGATTGTTACGTTGACCCTTGCCCCCCATCAGCAAACCAACGAGTTACGAGGAGTAGAAAAGAAAAACGGAGAGAGTTTTTCAACTTTCTCCGTTTCAGTACCCAGACCCGGGGTCGAACCGGGATGGAAGTGAATCCACTGGTGTTTGAGACCAGCGCGTCTACCGATTCCGCCATCTGGGCATGTTTGATTTCTCAAATGCGGTGCAAAGATACAGCTTTTTTCTAAACCTGCAATACTTTTCCTAAAAAAAGGCGAAAAAAACGATAAAACCGACTTGAATCATTCCTTGTTTGTAAAATATGCAGTACATTAGCAGAAACTTTTAAAATCAATAGCATGGTAACCAATAAGGATAATTTCTGTGTAATTATGGGCGGAGGAATCGGCAGCCGTTTCTGGCCATTCAGCCGCAAGACACTTCCAAAACAGTTTCTGGATTTCTTTGGTACGGGACGTTCCTTGCTGCAGCAAACCTTCGATCGCTTCAAGCAGGTAATCCCCATGGAAAATATACTTATCGTAACAAATGACTTATATGCCGACCTTGTAAAAGAACAGCTTCCCGAACTTAAACCCGAACAGATTCTACTGGAGCCGACACGCAGGAATACAGCTCCCTGCATCGCGTGGGCTTCCTATCATATCCGCGCCTTGAATCCGGACGCCAATATAGTGGTAGCTCCTTCGGACCACTTAATTCTGAAGGAAGGCGAATTTCTGGCCGCTATCGAAAAAGGACTGGACTTCGTTTCCCAATCCGATAATCTGCTGACACTCGGTATCAAGCCCAACCGTCCAGAAACTGGATATGGTTATATACAAATAGCCGAAACCGCTGGTGATAACTTCTACAAGGTAAAAACCTTCACTGAAAAGCCCGAACTGGAACTGGCAAAAGTATTCGTGGAAAGCGGAGAATTCTATTGGAACTCCGGTCTGTTCATGTGGAACGTAAATACCATCATTAAGGCAAACGAAGCCCTGCTGCCCGAGCTGACATCCAAACTGGCCCCTGGCAAAGATGTGTACGGAACAGCCCAGGAGAAACAATTCATTGATGAGAACTTCCCGGCTTGCCCCAATGTATCCATAGACTTCGGCATCATGGAAAAGGCTGACAATGTATATGTATCATTAGGCGATTTCGGTTGGTCTGATTTAGGAACCTGGGGGTCTTTGTATGATTTGTCTCCTAAAGATGAAGCAGGCAATGTAGCTCTAAAATGTAAATCACTCATCTATAACAGCAAGGACAATATCGTGGTGCTGCCCGACAACAAACTTGCAGTTATCGACGGTTTGGAAGGTTATCTCATAGCCGAGTCGGACAATGTATTACTGATTTGCAAGAAGGATGAAGAACATACCATCCGCAAATATGTGAATGACGCCCAGATAAAATTGGGAGAAAAATACATTTAAATTAAGAATTAAAGGATAGGTGCCGAAGGTAACAATAGCGGGAGTTGGATGAATTCCAACTCCCGCTTCCGTTTATTTAGGGGAGGAAAATAAACCGGTTAAAGCGCTGCACGGATGGCTTCCGCCACAGCTTTGAATTCTTCGTCCGTCAGTTTCAGTTTGGGATTGGAAAAAAGCATATCTTTTTCGTTCTGCATAGGAATCAGATGTATGTGCGCATGAGGCACTTCCAGCCCCAATACCGCTTCTCCTACCTTTCTACACGGGAAGGCCTTGCCAATGGCAAGCGCCACTCTCTTGGCGAAAACATGCATCGCCGCCAAATCCTCATCGTTCAAATCGAAGATATAATCTACTTCCTGCTTGGGAATGACCAATGTATGACCTTTTACCAACGGATTGATGTCAAGGAACGCAAAGAATCTGTCATCCTCCGCCACCTTGTAGCAAGGTATTTCACCTGCGATAATTCTACTGAATATTGTTGCCATAGCTATAAATTATAAAATAAGGCAAGCCCGTATGCGGACCTGCCTTCCTTTAAAATGATATGTTCACTACTTCCAGGTTAATCATGCCCTGCGGAACTTTGATTTCTGCGATGTCACCTACTTTCTTGCCAAGCAGACCTTGTGCAATCGGAGTATTCACGGAAATCTTTCCTTCCTTCAGATTGGCTTCACTTTCGGAAACGATGGTATAAACCATCTTCATGCCATTCTTCACGTTCTTAAGCTCTACTTTATTAAGAATCTGTACAGAATCGGTTTTCAACTTCGACTCATCAATAATCTTGGCGTCGGCAATGGTCAGCTTCAAATTGTTAATTTTCATCTCAAGCATACCTTGAGCTTCCTTGGCAGCGTCATACTCTGCATTTTCCGACAAATCACCTTTGTCACGCGCTTCGGCAATGGCAGCCGATATTTTGGGACGTTCCACCGTCTCCAGGTGTTTCAATTCGGCCATTAATTTCTTGTAGCCGTCTTCTGACATATAAGCCATACTTTTTCCTCCTTAAATGTTATGTTAGTTTTTAATGGTACTATAAACAAAAAAGAATTCCAACATGGTCAGCATGCTGGAACCCTCTTTCCGATTTTCCTTTGCAAAGATAGCCTTTTATGCAATGCGTGTCAAGCATAAAAGGCTGCTTTGTAACATATTTAAACGAAAACTTCTTATTTATAACATGTTACAGCAATGCTTTCACTGCCGCCTCCAAGTCTTTAACACTCTCTCCACGGGCACTCAACTCATTGTTCTTGTTAACCAGGAACACAGAAGGCACATTCTTCACATTATAAGAAGCCGCTATAGACGAATAAATTCCATTGCCGTCGCGCACACAAATCCAAGGTAGATTGTCGGCAGTTGTTTTCCAATAGTGCTCGTCTGCATCCAGAGAAACCTGATAAATTTCCAATCCCTGGGCAGCATACTTGTCGTACAAGTCACGCAACATATAATTATGTGTAGCAGAAACGGCACTCTGATAAACAGTGAAGTCCACAATAACAGCCTTGCCCTTCAATTCGCTCAACTTACGTGTATTGCCCTTCATGTCACGTAGGTTAATGTCGATGATGCCGGTTTCGGAAATTGCCTCTTCAGGGATTTCCACCACCTTCTGTTGCGGAGTACGGGTATTCTTCATTCCCTTTATTACAATGTTGTAGAGGTTCTTGGAACGGTCTGCATCCGGATAATAATTGTTCAGGCTGGTTGCCACGGCTGCAAAACACTTAACGTCTTCCTTATTGTTCAGAGGGTCGAAAATCAAATAATTATTCAACTTCTGAAACAAGGCGAAATAGGCGGCAGCCGTATTGGGAGCGGCAAAAATATAGCTGATTTTCACTTCATCCTTATAGTTCTTCAATAAAGAGGCGAGACTATCCTCAAAAACATCAGCGCCTATCTTATGTGCCTGCACCGACTGCAGCAATGCATTCACATTGTCCTGAAGCTTCATCTGCTTCAACGTCAAGTCCTTTATCTTCGAGCTGTTCGGAGAACCTTCGACCGTATAGGCAGTGGCAAAATCGGTATAAGGTGCCCTTACCAAAACCGTTTCCGTCGAATCTACCGAGAAATTAATAACCTTGTCGTCTACCCGCAAACGGTAGAATTCCGGAGACACCGGACGTACCTGCTTGAAGTGGAAAGAACCATCCCCTTTTAGTTTTACAGAATCCAAAGGAACAATACCTTCCAATGCCGAGGCTTCCAAATAAAGCATCTTGCCGTCGGCACCAGACACTTCACCCTCTACTTTGAATTTAGGTTCGGAATTACATGCACCCAATGCTATTGCAGCAAGTGCCATAAAAAAGATTTTCTTCATATCGTATCTTCAGTTTTGTTTTGCAAACGTGCCTGCAAATATACTTCTTTTCAAGTTCAGTCAAAGCATTTTCCCACGTTCTTACATATAGAAAACAGCAAAAAACAACTAAATACAAACTTTTTATCTCATTCCCACCATTTTACATGAATAAATTATGTATCTTTGCACGAATTTTGAAAGAAAATTAGATATAAAACATTTTTTATGATTAACCCAATTGTTAAGACGATCGAGCTTCCTGATGGCAGAACCATCACGCTCGAAACGGGAAAGCTGGCAAAACAGGCAGACGGTTCTGTAATGCTTCGTATGGGCAACACCATGCTTTTAGCTACTGTTTGTGCCGCCAAGGACGCAGTTCCCGGAACAGATTTCATGCCATTACAAGTAGAGTACAAAGAAAAATTCTCCGCATTCGGACGTTTCCCCGGCGGTTTCACAAAACGTGAAGGACGCGCTTCTGACTACGAAATCCTCACTTGCCGCCTCGTTGACCGTGCTCTCCGCCCATTATTCCCTGATAATTTCCATGCAGAGGTATACGTAAACATCATTCTTTTCTCGGCAGACGGCGTAGATATGCCCGATGCTCTGGCCGGACTCGCTGCTTCTGCCGCACTTGCAGTTTCAGATATCCCCTTCAACGGACCTATTTCCGAAGTACGCGTAGCACGCATCAACGGACAATTTGTCATCAACCCTACCTTTGAGCAACTGGAGCAAGCCGATATGGATTTGATGGTGGGCGCCACTTATGAAAACATCATGATGGTGGAAGGCGAAATGGACGAAGTTTCCGAGCAGGACTTGCTGGAAGCTATGAAGGCCGCACACGAAGCCATTAAGATTCAGTGTAAGGCACAGATGGAACTGGCAGAGGAAGTAGGCTCTACCGTGAAACGCGAATATTGCCACGAAGTGAACGACGAAGAACTTCGTAAAGCCGTTCACGACGCTTGCTACGACAAGGCTTATGCCATCGCCGCTTCCGGAAACAAGAACAAGCACGAACGCATGGATGCTTTCGATGCCATCCGCGAAGAATTCAAGGCACAGTTCTCCGAAGAAGAATTGGAAGAAAAGGCAGCCCTCATCGACCGTTACTATCATGATGTGGAAAAAGAGGCGATGCGCCGTTCCATTCTGGACGAAGGCAAGCGCCTTGACGGACGTAAGACCACCGAAATCCGTCCTATCTGGTGTGAGACCAGCTACCTGCCCGGTCCTCACGGCTCCGCTATTTTCACACGTGGCGAGACACAGTCTTTGTCTACAGTAACTTTAGGTACCAAGTTGGACGAGAAGATTATCGACGACGTATTGGAACACGGAAAAGAACGTTTCCTTCTGCACTATAACTTCCCTCCGTTCTCTACAGGCGAAGCTAAGGCACAACGCGGTGTAGGCCGCCGTGAAATCGGTCATGGGCACTTAGCATGGCGTGCCTTGAAGGGGCAGATTCCCGCAGACTATCCGTACGTAGTACGCGTAGTATCCGACATCCTCGAATCAAACGGTTCTTCTTCCATGGCTACCGTATGTGCCGGAACTCTGGCATTGATGGATGCAGGTGTGAAAATTAAGAAACCGGTATCAGGTATCGCCATGGGATTGATTAAGAATGCAGGCGAAG
This sequence comes from Bacteroides sp. A1C1, assembly GCF_004328515.1. Classification (NCBI taxonomy): domain Bacteria; kingdom Pseudomonadati; phylum Bacteroidota; class Bacteroidia; order Bacteroidales; family Bacteroidaceae; genus Bacteroides; species Bacteroides sp. A1C1. Next base: position 2,547,328 of record NZ_CP036491.1, on the reverse strand, counting down.
ACAAATATGCCGTATTGTCCGACATCCTCGGTGATGAGGACCACTTGGGCGACATGGACTTCAAAGTGACCGGAACAAAAGACGGTATCACCGCCACTCAGATGGATATCAAAGTGGATGGTCTGTCATACGAAATCCTTGAAAAGGCTTTGCTGCAGGCTAAAGAAGGCCGCGAATATATCTTGGGAAAAATTACCGAGTGCATCGCCGAGCCTCGCGAAGACCTGAAACCTCACGCTCCGCGTATCGAGACAATGACCATTCCTAAAGAATTCATCGGTGCTGTCATCGGTCCTGGTGGAAAGATTATCCAAGGTATGCAGGAAGAAACCGGTGCCACCATCACAATTGAAGAAGTGGACAACATCGGTAGAATCGAAATCGCCGGTACCAACAAGAAGAGCATCGATGATGCTATGCGTATCATCAAAGGCATTGTGGCTGTCCCTGAAGTAGGCGAAGTCTACAAAGGCAAGGTACGCTCCATTATGCCTTACGGCGCATTCGTTGAATTCCTGCCGGGTAAGGACGGTTTGCTCCATATCTCCGAAATCGACTGGAAACGTCTGGAAACAGTGGAAGAAGCCGGTATCAAGGAAGGTGACGAAATCGACGTAAAACTTCTCGACATCGACCCGAAGACCGGAAAATTCAAGCTGTCACGTAAAGTATTGCTTCCAAGACCGGAAAGACAAGAAAGACCGGAAAAGAAATAAGAAATCTCTTATTCTTTAAGCATATAAAGCCTGGTGGAGCTCCATCAGGCTTTCTTTTTGTCCATACAGCCAAAATGGCTCCGAAAAAACAAGGCACAATGCTTGCATATTCCAAAAAGATTATGTTTTTTTGCTATATAAAGCCTTATATTCCATAAAGAACCTCAATTAATGTCCGGTTTAAGGAGCCTACATACTATGAATCTTTTCTCACGTTTTTTCCAGGAAAACCAAGAAAAGTTTTTGGCCTTTGCTTATTCTTATCTCAGGGATAAAGCGGAAGCGGAAGACGTTGTGATGGAATCCATGATTGCCCTATGGGAAAATCGAGACCGCTGGGAAGAAAATAGTAACCTGCATGCCCTGCTGCTGACCATCATAAAGAACAAAGCCCTGCACGTACTCGAGCACAAGCAGGTGCGTCTACGGGCGGAAGAAACCATCAGTAGCCACAACCTGCGCGAATTGGACTTACGTATCTCCACCCTGAAAGCCTGCGAACCAGACAAGATATTCAATACGGAAATACAACATATCGTAAATAAGACCTTGCAGGAAATGCCCGAACAAAGCCGGAGGATATTCATGTTGAGCCGATACCAGAACCTGGCAAACAAGCAGATTGCCGATAGCCTGAACATATCACTTAAGACCGTAGAGGCACACATCACCAAAGTGCTGCGAATTCTCCGGCTGAGACTGAAAGATTATCTTATAACTATACTCATTATATTAATATCCTAAAAAGATGCCTCTACGGAATAGGGTTACCGCCCACTTTCCGGTTATATATACAAAAGGTAAAAAGAGCACATTTTAGAAAAGAAACAAATTATTGACAATGAACCAAGAGCTATTATATAAATATTTCAAAGGTATTACTTCCATTGAAGAAGAAAAGATGATACTCGACTGGGTAGACGCCTCGGATGAAAACCGGGACACCTTCCTGAAAGAGCGCATGATATATGACATTTCCTTGTTCTCGGACAAACAGGACAACAATGAAAAGAAAACGGTGCGCATCATGCCGATGCTCCGCTGGACGGCCCGCATAGCCGCCGTCACCATTGTCGCCATAGCCGGTTATTTCATCACCTCCGACTTTCTATATAACAAGGAGGTACAATTGCAAACAGTCACCGTGCCTGCCGGACAACGGGCGCAGATTACCCTTGCCGATGGAACGCGCGTATGGCTGAACTCCAAGTCTACCATGAAATATGCCGCCAACTTCGGACGCAACGAACGGAATGTGGAGCTGGACGGAGAGGCCTACTTTGAAGTAGCCAAAAACAAGAGTATCCCATTCTATGTACATACAGAAACGAACAAGGTAAAAGTTGTAGGAACGAGTTTCAATGTTTGTGCCTATAGTGGGAGCCATGAGTTCGGAACCACATTGGTAGAAGGTGTCGTCGATATCTATCCGGCCAACAGCAGCCAGATAATCACCAGGTTGCAGAAAGACGAGGTATTTCTCAATGAAAATGGAAAATGCAGAAAGACCGTCCTTCCTTCCTATGAATATCTACGCTGGAAAGAGGGACTATACTGTTTTGACGACGCCCCATTCAGCGGCATCCTCAGTAGACTGGAGAAATACTATAACGTAAAAATAACCGTTGCCAGTCCCCAACTGCTGAACTACAGCAGCTTTACCGGCAAGTTCAGAGAGCAGGACGGTATCGAACACATACTGCGGACCATCTCGAAAGACCATCCTTTCAAGTTCCGCATCAACGAAGAAAAGGACTCAATTGTTATATATGAGTAAGAAAAAAGATCGGAAAGTACCCCCATACTTTCCGATCCGAAACAGTCAAAAATCGACCTTAATCAATTTATTAACTTAACACAGTGACAAAGATATGAGAAAAATTTTGTTGATGAGGCTTTTTTATCTAAAAAAATTAGATTTTAAGCAATTATTGCAAACCTATGAAAATCACATTATTCCTTCTCCTGCTTGTTATATTTCAGGTATACAGCGGGAACTGCTACTCTCAGAATGCCAGGGTCAGCATTCAAAATGCCCGGCTGAGGGTAGGGCAAGTTCTCGAGCAAATTGAGTCGCAAACAGAATACTTATTTGTATATAACAAACAGAACGTCGATGTACACCGTACCGTCGACATCCATGCAAGTAACCAAACTGTTTCCAAAGTACTTGACCAAATGTTCAAAGGGACAGACATCAAGTATGTGATGGAAGGCAAAAACATCGTTTTAACCAAAAACAGCAGGAGTGCTGAGGATAAGACAGACACTCTGCAGGAAATGGCTACTGTAAGAGGAAAGGTGACGGACTCCAGAGGTGAACCGATTATCGGTGCCAACATTCTTGAAAAAGGGACCGCCAATGGTGTTATCACCAATACCGAAGGAGAATTTAGCATGAATATCCCTCCTTATGCCACTATTGTCGTATCCTACATCAGTTATGAACCGCAAACCATTGCCCTGAACGGTAGAAACAATCTCCACATCCGGATGGAAGAAAAGAACCTCACCCTGGAGCAGGTAGTGGTAACCGCCATGGGTATCCAGAAGAAAATGTCCTCATTGACCTATTCTACCCAACAGATAAGCAGCAGTGAGCTGACCCGTGCCAAAGAACCGAACATGATTAATACACTGGCAGGAAAGACGGCCGGAGTACAAATCAACAAAACCGCCAATTTAGGAGGTTCTGCCAAAGTCGCCATCCGCGGTGCACGCTCTGCATTTGCCAGCGGCAACAACCAGCCCTTGTACGTAATTGACGGTGTTCCTATGCTGAACAGCTCAACAGAATCCACCTCCACCGTAATCGGCGGTAACAACGATGGATTGAACCGTGATGCCGGTGATGGGATTTCCAACCTGAATCCGGACGATATAGAAAGCATAAACATCCTGAAAGGTTCTTCTGCCGCCGCACTTTATGGCTCGCAGGCAGCTAATGGTGTCATTCTGATCACCACTAAAAAGGGAAAAGCCGGACTGCAGCGCGTTACATTCTCCTCCAACCTGACCGTGAGTCACGCCATCAGTACCCCCGAATTCCAAAATACATACGGTCGCAACGAAGATGGCGGTACGGCAAGCTGGGGTACAAAAAGCAATGTAACCGACTATGACAACATAGGCGAGTTCTTCAGCAATGGCATCACGACTTTCAATTCGCTGGCCATCACTACCGGAAATGAAAAAGTACAAACTTATTTCTCATACGCCAACACCACGGCTAAAGGAATTGTAGACAACAACAAGCTACAGAAAAATAACCTGAACCTACACGAAACGGCCAGCCTCTTCAACAACAAGCTGAAACTGGACGGCATTGCAACACTAATGACCCAAACCGTCAAGAACTCCCCTGCTACCGGCGGCTATTATCTGAATCCGCTGGTCAGCTTGTACAGTTTCCCACGTGGCGTAGATATGAGCACTTACAGAGAAAACTTTGAAACGTGGAATGCCGACCGCAATATGATGACACAAAACTGGATTGAAAAGAATGGAGATGGTACCGTCAGTGAATGGGGACAGAATCCCTACTGGTTGAAAAACCGCGTGCTCAGTAGCAACAAGCGATATCGCGCTATCGCATCGGCCAGCGCCAATCTGCACATTACGGATTATTTCAGCCTGCAGGCACGGGGTAATGTGGATTATATCAGTGATAAATTCGACAATAAGATGTATGCCACTACAGCTCCCAACATCGCCGGCAAATACGAGGACAAGGAAAACGGACGTTACATCTGGTCGGACAGCCAAGAAATCCAAGTCTACGGTGACGTAATGGCCTTGTTCAACAAGGAATTTGATGACTTCTCCCTCAACACGGCACTGGGTGCCAGCATCAACATGAGTAAAGTCAACTCCCTGACAATAGACTCAAGGCTTGCTTCCCTCTACAAACCGAATGTATTTACCGTCCCCAATGTAGTGATGGACTCCAAAGCAGCCGTAAACCAGAGCATCGACAGCAAACGCACGCTCCAATCAGTATTTGCCACCATGCAGTGGGGCTGGAAAGGATTACTATACCTGGACATTACCGCACGTAACGACTGGTCATCCACACTGGCCTACACAGACAGCAAGAATACCGGATTCTTCTATCCCTCCATAGGGGCTACCTGGATTCTTAACAAAGCCTGCTCCCTACCCCAATGGATAAGTTTTGCCAAAGTGCGCGCTTCGTGGGCGGAAGTCGGTAATGACCTTCCGATAGGAATCACCAATCCGGTAGACATCATCATGGTAGGCGGCAGTATCAATGTAAATACCGTAGAACAGCGTGGTGACCTAAAACCGGAAATCAGCAGCTCCATCGAATTCGGTACAGAATGGCGTTTCTTCCACCACCGATTCGGGATGGACTTCACTTGGTATCAGACCAATACCAAGAATCAGTTATTGAGAATGGACAACCCCACGGGCTCCACCTACAAATACCGGTATGTCAATGCCGGAAAAATACGCAACCAAGGCTTTGAGCTGACGGTAGACGCCACTCCGCTACTATACAGAAACTTTTCGTGGAAGAGTCTCATCAACATGTCCGCCAACAAAAACAAAGTAGTGACCCTGCATCCTGACTATCCGGAATTTTCCTACTACGAAGAAGGTTTCAATGCTGGCTATCAGATGCGCGTCAAAGAAGGAGGTAGCCTGGGGGATATTTATGGAAATGCTTTCCGCCGTAATGAGGATGGCAGCATCATGGTTGATGAAACCAGCAAAAGGCCTTTGGGAAATACCGGAAACAAGGATTTGCTTGGGAATGCCAATCCTGACTTCACTATGGGATGGAGCAATACACTTACCTACAAAGACCTGGAGCTCTATTTCCTGATAGATTTCCGCTTCGGCGGCGAAGTCATGTCACTGACACAGTCCGAACTGGATGCCAACGGCGTGACCAAAGTCACCGAAGAGGCCCGAACCCGGGGATATGTAGAATACCAAGGACAGAAGTTCAACGACCCGAGAGCATTCTACAGTGCAGTAGGCGGCAGAAATGCCATCTCCGAATATTATATGTACGACGCAACCTGCATCAGACTCCGTGAAGTATCACTGAGCTATTCTTTCCCGAAAACGATACTGGAAAATAGCAGATTCATAAAGGGAATCGACGTATCATTGGCAGCGCGCAACTTGTGCTTTTTCAAGAAGGAAGCACCGTTCGACCCCGATGCAGTGATGTCCGTAGGCAACAACAATCAAGGAGTAGACGTGTTTGGCATGCCTACTACCCGGAATATCGGCTTTAACCTAAGATTTACCTTTTAAAATGAATACCTTATGAAAAACAAGTGCATCATATTCCTTTTCTGCCATAGCATGCTGCTGCTTACAGCTTGTACCGGTGGTTTTGAGAATGACAACGAAATCAAAGGAGGTTTCTCGGATGACAAAAAGGAAATAGACTTCCAGAACTTGACTGCTCCATTCGAACCCATACAGTCGGGTATCTACTTCAATATAGGTTCTGTAGGCTTGAACTGGGTATGGCAGATGACACAATCCCTAAACCACGACATGTTCTCCGGCTACTTCATGGACCCTATTCCTAAATTCATGAAATCCAACGCCTGCTACAACCTGAACTCCGGCTGGACCAATGCTGCATGGCAATGTACTTACGGATATGTCTACACGGAAGTGCAGAAGGCAGAAAAGAACTTTTATGGCAATGACAACCTGAAAGGCTATCTCGGCATTACTGAAATCTTGAAAGTAGAACTGATGCACCGCATTGCCGATACATATGGTCCGCTGGTCTACCACCAATTGGGTGAGGTACCCCGGGTTTACGGACTGCAGGAAGCCTATACACGTTTCTTTGCAGACCTGGACGAAGGGCAGCAATTGATAAGGGAATACCTGGACGAAGGAGGTGACAACAACAAATTCAAAGAGTATGATATGCTGACCAACGGCAAGACCTTGAAGGACTGGTTGAAGTTTGCCAACTCACTGCGTTTGCGCCTTGCCATGCGCATCTCCAATGTGGATGCAACACTTGCCAAAGACCAAGCAACCAAAGCACTGAATGACAATCAAGGTGTACTGGAAGGTGCAAGGGAAACCATCGCTGTAATGGGCAAGAACTATATCAATCCTTTGTGTGCCGTTGCCGGTTGGGGTGAAGTCTACATGAATGCCTCGATGGAATCCATTGTCAACGGTTATGAGGACCCGCGTGGCAAGAAATGGTATAACACCGCCCTGCTCGAAGGTTGTAGAGAGCAATTGTTAGGCATTCCCATCGGCTTACCCATGAAAGACGGTGACGCCAACATTTACAGTTCCTGCTCTTCCCTCAACACAAGCACCATCGGCGAAAAGACCGGAGCCGTATTGATGAGTGCGGCAGAAGTCTGGCTACTCAGGGCCGAAGCAGCCCTCCGCGGCTATACCAAAGAAAATCCCCGCACATGCTATGAATACGGTGTAAGTACTTCATTTACACAGTGGGACTGTGCCGGTGCTTCCGAATATCTGGAAAGCAATAAAACCCCTGCCGATTATAAAGATGTAGTCTCAGGCGGCAAGGTGGGCAAGGACATGAAAGCCTTGATTACCATCTCCCCAAAATGGGAAGAAGATGCAGACATAGAGACAAAACTCGAAAAGATTATTACCCAGAAGTGGCTGGCATGCTGGCCCGAAAGTTATGAGGCATGGGCCGAGCAACGCCGTACCGGATACCCCAAACTTTTCAAGGTCCAAAGCAACACCGGAAAAGTGATTGATACGGATATCATGATCCGCCGCCTTCCGTTCTCGACGGATGCCGCCACTGCCGACCCGGCACAATACGCTACCCTCACGGAAAAACTGGGTGGCGCAGACAATGGCGCCACCCGCCTTTGGTGGGATACGGGGAAAAACTCTTTTTAGAACAGACTCCACGCAACCGTAAGCCCTGCCATCACAATGGCTACCATGCTCATCAGCTTGATCAGGATATTCAAACTCGGACCGGATGTGTCCTTGAACGGGTCTCCTACGGTGTCACCCACGACTGTAGCTTTGTGGACTTCACTGCCTTTGCCGCCAAAGTTGCCTTCTTCCACATATTTTTTGGCATTATCCCATGCACCACCGGCATTTGCCATGAAGATAGCAAGCACGAAACCGCTACTCAATCCGCCAATCAGCAGGCCGAGCACACCGGGAACACCGAAAATAAGTCCCGTCGCAATCGGAGTAATGATAGCTATCAGTGACGGAACCACCATCTCGCGTTGCGCCCCTTTCGTCGAGATTGCCACACAACGCTCATAATCAGGCTCCGTCTCTCCCGTAAGGATTCCCTTAATTTCGCGAAACTGGCGGCGCACTTCGTCTACCATATGGGCCGCCGCACGACCTACCGCATTCATCGTCAATCCACAGAAAAGAAATGCCATCATCGAACCCAGGAACATACCGGAAAGAACTTTTGGATTCATCAACGTCACATCATAGTGATGCATAAAGTCGAAGAAAGTGGCATCTTGAAGAGCCACGGCATCGCCATGAGGAAGCGACAATTCGGTAGCCCCGAGGCGGGTCAGCCCAATACGGATTTCCTCGACATAAGAGGCCAGCAAAGCCAATCCCGTCAAAGCGGCGGAACCGATGGCAAAGCCTTTGCCCGTAGCAGCTGTAGTATTACCCAAAGAGTCGAGCGCATCGGTACGCTTACGCACCTCCTCACCCAGACCGGACATTTCCGCATTGCCACCCGCGTTGTCGGCTATCGGTCCGTAAGCATCTGTAGCAAGCGTGATGCCCAATGTAGAAAGCATACCTACCGCAGCAATGCCAATACCATAGAGCCCCAGACCCACATTAGAGAAGTCGAAGCCCGAAGCAAAGAGATAAGAAGCAATAATACCCATCACCACGGCAATCACCGGAATAGCCGTAGATAGCATTCCCAAGCCTATACCGGAAATTATAACTGTTGCCGGACCAGTCTTTCCGCTTTCACTCAGCTTTTGGGTAGGACGGTAGGATTGGGAAGTATAGTATTCCGTAGAACGCCCAATAATAATGCCTACTATCAAACCTACTATCACGGAGCAGGAAATCCACAGCCAATTGTCCAGTTTCAGCAACCATAAGATAAAGAAAGTGGCAATGACTATCAGAATAGAGCTGAGATTAGTACCGAAAGCCAGTGAGTTCAGCAAGTCCTTCATCTTCGCATTCTCTTTGGTACGCACGGAGAAGATACCGATAATGGAAAGCAATATACCAACGGCTGCAATCAGCATCGGAGCGATTACGGCCTTAAACTGCATCAGCGTATCACCCGAGTGGATAAAAGCCGCAGCACCGAGGGCAGCCGTAGCAAGGATAGAACCGCAATAACTTTCGTACAAATCAGCCCCCATACCTGCCACGTCGCCTACATTGTCGCCTACATTATCCGCAATCGTGGCAGGATTACGCGGGTCGTCTTCGGGGATACCGGCTTCCACCTTTCCCACAAGGTCGGCACCTACATCGGCAGCTTTTGTATAGATACCGCCACCTACGCGTGCAAACAATGCCTGCGTGGAAGCGCCCATGCCGAAAGTCAGCATGGTAGTGGTAATGATGCAGAGTTTATGGGTGGGAGTCATTACATCTTCCGGAATTACAGCATTCAGCAACAGATACCAGAAAGATATATCAAGCAAGCCAAGGCCAACCACTACCAGTCCCATCACCGCACCGCTACGGAAAGCCACGCGTAGTCCGGCATTCAGCGATGTGCGTGCCGCATTGGCAGTGCGAGCCGATGCGTAGGTGGCCGTCTTCATACCCAGAAAACCGGAAAGTCCGGAAAAGAATCCTCCGGTAAGGAAAGCAACCGGTACCCAGGAGTTCTGCACTCCGAAACCGTATGCCATAATGGAGAAAAGGATAACCAGCCCCAGAAATACCCAGCCCACAATCTTGTATTGTTGGCGGAGGTAAGACATAGCACCTTTGCGCACAGCAGCGGCAATCTTAATCATCTGAGGGGTACCCTCACTTTCTTTCATCATCTGACAATGGAAATACCAGGCAAAGTAAAGTGCCAGAACGGAAGCGGCTGGAACCAGCCAAAATAGGATTTGGTCCATAGCATTTATTCATATTAAAAGGTTGAACGAAAGCCTAAAATTATTGATTTGAAGCGAAATATGCAAACAATTAGGCTATTTTATGCACTAGTTCCATTTCTATAAATAATAAAGACCTCTATCTATAAAAAAATAGATGATGTATCCCCCTAAAATGTATCGTTTATTCTTGGGAAACACATCATCTGTTCAGGTCAAATACATCATCTGTTCGATTAAAATAGATGATGTATTTTATTATTCCACCGTTACAGCCGTACCGCAGGCTGTAACCATCAGCATGCTGCCACTACCTCCTACCGTTTCATAATCCAGGTCTACACCAATCACGGCATTGGCACCCATAGCACGGGCATTTTCCTGCATCTCACGCAAAGCTGTCTCCTTAGCTTCGCGTAGCACTTCTTCATAAGAGCCGCTTCTCCCACCTACCACGTCACGGATGCTGGCAAAAAAATCGCGGAATACATTGGCACCGATAATCGTCTCACCGGAAACGATGCCATAATAGCGGGTGATACGTCCACCCTCAATAGTCGGGGTTGTTGTTACTAACATAATTCATTTTTTTTAGTTGTTGATATATTAGACGCAAGGAATGGAAGAAAGGTTGCAAAGCTTTGCTTGGGTCAGAACATCCGGCTGACACGAACTATACCTGCCACCAGCGCATCTATCTCCTCCCGGGTATTGTAAAGTCCGAAAGATGCACGCACCGTTCCTTCGATACCAAGACGCTGCATCAATGGTTGGGCACAATGATGTCCCGTGCGTACGGCAATGCCAAGACGGTCGAGCAATGTACCCATATCAAAATGATGGATATCACCTACCAGAAACGATATGACACTACCCTTGTCTTCTGCCTCGCCGAAGATACGCATACCGGGAATCTCTTTCAGCCGTTGCATGGCATACTGGGTCAATTCGTGTTCATAGGCGGCAATCTTGTCCATCCCAACCAGCGAAACGTAGTCCAAAGCTTTGGCAAGTCCGGTAGTACCGATATAATCCGGCGTACCGGCTTCAAACTTGAACGGCAATTCATTGAAGGTAGTCTTTTCAAAAGAGACATGCTGAATCATCTCTCCACCACCCTGATAGGGAGGTATCCTATCCAGCCACTCCTCTTTACCATAAAGTACGCCTACTCCCGTAGGACCATACACCTTGTGAGCGGAGAAAACGAAGAAGTCGGCATCCAAGTCCTGCACATCCACCGGCATGTGGGGAATGGACTGGGCACCGTCCACAAGCACCGGAACACCCTGCTCATGGGCAAAAGCAATCATCTCCTTGACGGGATTGACCGTGCCCAGCACATTGGAAACATGTGCCACACTGACAATCCTGGTACGTTCGGAGAACAACTGCCTATATTCGTCCAATAAGAGTTCGCCCTTGTCATTCATCGGAATCACTTTGATGGCTATTCCACGCTTGGCGGCAAGCAGCTGCCAGGGAACAATGTTACTATGGTGCTCCATCACAGAAAGAATCACCTCATCCCCCTCCTGCATAAATTCCTCACCAAAGCTGGAGACAAGCAGATTGATACTCTCCGTCGTACCACGGGTAAAGACAATCTCATTCGTACTACGGGCATTGATGAAACGTCGCACCGTCTCACGCGAGGCCTCGTGCAGCTCTGTAGCCTGCTGCGAAAGGAAGTGCACCCCGCGATGCACATTGGCATTCACCGAATAGTATTCGTCCGTAATGGCATCTACTACCTGGCGGGGTTTCTGCGTAGTCGCGCCGTTGTCCAGATAGACCAACGGCTTGCCATATACCTCACGGGAAAGGATGGGGAAATCAGCTCGAAGCCTCTCCCCCAGCCCCTCCCCCGTAGGGAGGGGAGCCAAGATACTACTCTTATTTATATCGTTGTTCATAATGAATCGAAATTATAAGCTATCACTTGCAGATGGCACATCCCTGGCATTTGTTCAGTTCTCCCCGGAAACGCTTCTCTACCAGCAGATGCAGACGGTCCTTCAAAGCATCCAAACGGATGGTGTCGATGACTTCGTTGACAAAAGCGAACATCAGCAGCAGGCGCGCCTCACGCACCGGGATACCACGCTGCCGCATATAGAAGAGAGCGCTTTCATCGAGCTGCCCCACCGTAGCACCATGACTGCACTTCACGTCATCTGCATAAATCTCCAGCTGAGGTTGGGTGTACATATGCGCATCGCGGGTAGCACAAAGATTGCGGTTGGTCTGTTGCGAACTGGTGTGCTGTGCGTCAGGGCGCACTAAAACAAGACCGGCAAAGGCACCTACAGCCTGCTCGTCAAGGACATACTTATAAAGCTCATTGCTGGTACAGTTGGGCACAGCATGGTCGATAGTCGTATGATTGTCCACATGTTGGTTCTTGTCTGCAATGGCCATACCGCACAGATTCAGTTCCGCATGTTCACCGGCGAGCGTCACACGGGTTGTATTCCGCGTAGTTCCGTTGTGCAGGGTCATACCATTCAGCAGTACATTGCTATTGGCTTCCTGCTTTACATACATATTGCTGATACGCACCGTACTGGTGTGGGTCTCCTCCAGTTCATAAAAATCGAAAACAGCATTTTCACCGGCAAAAATTTCTATTACCTGCGTTGCCAGGAAGTTCACACTGTCCATTGCATGGTCACATACTAGCAAGCGGGCTTGTGCACCCTCCTCCAGAATAATCAGCACACGGCGGTTCACCATAAAATTGACGTCACCACGCAGGATATTCACCAGCTGAATAGGTTTCTCTACCACCACGTTCTTAGGAACATAAAACAGAACGCCGTCTTGTGCAAAAGCGGTGTTGAACGCCGTCACCCCATCCTCTGCCGTATCAGCCAACTTGCCATAATATTTCTTCACCAAATCGGGATGTTTCTCGGCCACCTCCTTCAGGCTGCCGAAGATAACCCCTTCAGGCAGATGGGACTTAGGCAAAGCCCTGCCATAAAAAGCATCGTTCACCACAAAATAAAGAGCAGTGCTCATATTGGGAACATCGCACTTGAACACTTCATAAGGATTCACCGGAATTTCCAACCGGTTCAAGTTCAAGCCATAATCCGGCTCAAAGAACTTGCTGATATCCGTATATTTGTATTTCTCCTCCTTACGGGTGGGAAAGCCCAAGCGCTCAAAGTCAGCAAAAGCAGCGGCACGCGGCGCATTCAGCACCTCGGCACTATGCCGGCATATCATCGCCTCCGTTTGGGAGAAAAGGTCTATGTATTGTTGCTCTACACTCATGTTTTCAGATTATGAGTTTATAATTCACCTGCTTCTTTCCTTATCCAATCGAAGCCACGTGTTTCAATCTCCTTCGCCAATTCCGGTCCACCGGTCTTTACGATACGTCCACCCAGCAGTACATGTACCGTATCGGGTTTGATATAGTCCAACAACCGCTGGTAGTGGGTAATGACCATAGCACTGGTTTCCGCAGTCTTGAGTTTGTTGAAACCGTCGGCCACAATACGCAAAGCATCCACATCCAATCCGGAATCCGTCTCGTCCAAAATAGCAAAAGTCGGTTCCAACATCGCCATCTGGAATATCTCGTTACGCTTCTTTTCACCGCCGCTGAAACCTTCGTTCACGCTACGGTTGGCCAGCTTGTTGTCCAACTCCACAATGGCACGCTTCTCGCGCATCAGCTTCAGGAACTCACTGGCCGACAAAGCAGGCAGATGGCGGTACTTGCGTTGCTCATTCACAGCCGCACGCATGAAGTTCACCATCGACACGCCCGGAATCTCTACCGGAGCCTGGAAAGAAAGAAAGATTCCTTCATGTGCACGGTCCTCAGGACTCATGGCAAGCAAGTCCTTGCCATTAAAGGTAATTGAGCCGCGCGTCACTTCGTAAGCAGGATGGCCAACCAACACATTACTCAACGTACTTTTACCAGCACCGTTCTGTCCCATCAGTGCATGTACTTCTCCATCACGTATGGTCAAGTTGATGCCTTTCAATATTTCTTTGCCATTGATGCTGGCATGCAGGTCTTTTATCTCTAACATCTTTATATTTACTATTTGACTATTTACAATTTACTATTTATAAATCACCCCACGCTTCCTTCCAGCGAAATGGCAAGCAATTTCTGCGCTTCTACGGCAAACTCCATCGGAAGTTTATTCAAAACCTCTTTGGCATAACCGTTCACAATCAGCCCCACGGCATCTTCCGTAGAAATACCGCGCTGATTGCAGTAGAATATCTGGTCCTCACTGATTTTGCTGGTAGTGGCCTCATGCTCCACGATGGCCGTTTCATTGTGAATATCCATGTAGGGGAAAGTATGCGCGCCGCATTTGTCACCAAGTAGCAAGGAGTCGCACTGGCTGTAATTACGAGCATTGTCCGCTTTCTGTGCCACGCGCACCAAGCCGCGGTAAGAGTTTTCGCTCTTTCCGGCAGAAATGCCTTTGCTCACAATGGTGCTCCGGGTATTCTTGCCCAGATGAATCATCTTTGTTCCCGTGTCTGCCTGCTGATGGTTATTGGTTACTGCCACACTATAGAACTCCGCTGTCGAATTGTCGCCGGAAAGGATGCAAGACGGATACTTCCAGGTAATGGCCGAACCTGTTTCCACTTGTGTCCAAGACAGTTTACTGTCCACCCCTTTACAATGGCCACGCTTCGTCACAAAGTTATAGACACCACCCCGGCCCTCGGCATCACCGGGATACCAGTTCTGCACGGTGCTGTATTTCACTTCTGCACGGTCGTGCACTACAATTTCCACAATGGCCGCGTGCAACTGGTTCTCGTCACGCATCGGAGCCGTACACCCTTCCAGATAAGAAACGTACGAATCATCATCCGCCACAATCAAGGTTCTTTCGAACTGCCCCGTATTGCGGGCATTGATGCGGAAATAGGTGGACAACTCCATCGGACAGCGTACCCCCTTCGGGATATAGACAAAAGAACCGTCGGAGAACACCGCCGAGTTCAGTGCCGCAAAGAAGTTGTCACGATAAGGCACCACCGAACCGAGATATTTCTGTACCAAGTCGGGATGCTCGTGTACAGCCTCGCTGAACGAGCAGAAGATGATTCCTTTCTCCATCAGTGTCTCCTTGAAGGTAGTCTTTACAGACACCGAGTCCATAACGGCATCCACAGCCATACCGCTTAACGCCATCTGTTCTTCCAGCGGAATGCCCAGCTTATTGAAAGTCTTTATCAACTCAGGGTCTACCTCATCCATGCTTTTCGGTCCTTCCTTCTTCTTCGTAGGGTCGGCATAGTAGGATATGGCCTGATAATCTATTTCGGGAATGCGGAGATGTGCCCATGTAGGCATCTCCAATGTCAGCCAGTGGCGATATGCCTTCAGGCGGAACTCCAGCAACCATTCCGGTTCTCCCTTCTTCTCAGAGATAAGCCGCACTACATCTTCATTCAGCCCGCGCTCAATGATGTCTGTATGCACGTCGGTCGTGAAACCGTACTTATACTTCTCCTGAGTGAGTTCCTTTACATATTTATTGGGTTCTTCTTGTTGCATCACTTCTATAATTACAAATTATGAATTACAAAATCACGGTTCACGGTATCAGTCAAAGTCTCCGTTTACAATCTGCTCCGTAACCGCCTTTGCTGCGGGAAAGAATATCCCGGCAAACTCTTCCATAGGATAATATAACACTGATTCTTTCTTTTTTGTTTTGCTAATCAGCGTATTGTCTCCGTCTATAAATTCGATGACACCAATCAGCAGGCTCGTCAGCAGGAGGTACTTCAAAGCCCCTAGACCAGCCCCCAACCAATGATTGAGCCAGCCCAGCGAGACGGCCTCCATTGCCCGGGTCAGCAGAGAAGCCACCAGGGAGAAGAGCAAAGGAACAGCCAGCCAGATGAAGACAAATGCCAGTACTTGCGCCACTGTCATAGAGTCTGTCAACATGGGGCACAGCTTCACTGCCAACGAGGCATACAAAGCCTTTGCCGCCAGCAGACCGACAATCAGCCCCAGCAGAGAGGCCAATTGCTTCACAAAACCTTTCATGAAGCCGATGATTGCGCCCAAGCCGAAAGCAGCCAATATGATGATATCTATAATTGCCATAAAATTAATGTACCAATGTGACAATATGCTAATGTGCCAATATGCTAATGGGTCAATGAGCAAATAACTAATATGCAAAATGTGCCAATTGCCCTGCGGCATTTTCTGTACGCGCAGCCAATTGGCACATTAGCATATTTGCACATTATTCAATTATAATGTTTGCTTCACTTCTATTTCTTCGTAAGATTCGATAATATCGCCCACCTTGATGTCGTTGCAGTTTGTCAGGCTGATACCGCACTCGAAGTTGGTACCTACCTCCTTCACGTCGTCCTTGAAGCGCTTCAGGGCATTGATGGCACCCGTAAAGATTACGATACCGTCGCGTATCAAACGGGCCTTGTCGCTGCGTTTCACCTTTCCGGTCTTGACCATGGCACCTGCCACCAGTCCCACCTTCGTGATGTTGAACACTTCGCGCACCTCGATGGTTGCCGTTATCTGCTCCTTCAATGTCGGTGCCAGCATACCTTCCATGGCAGCCTTCACCTCTTCGATGGCATCGTAGATGACGGAGTACTTGCGGATATCCACACCCTCCTGCTCTGCCATCTTGGCGGCAGCACCCGAAGGACGTACCTGGAAACCGACGATAATCGCATCCGAAGCGGCAGCCAGCGAGACATCCGATTCGGAAATCTGACCGACACCCTTGTGGATTACGTTTACCTGCACCTGCTCCGTAGACAGCTTGATTAAAGAGTCGCTCAACGCTTCCACAGAACCGTCCACGTCACCCTTCACAATCACGTTCAGCTCATGGAAGTCACCCAGCGCCAGACGGCGGCCCACTTCGTCGAGCGTCAGCATCTTCTGCGTACGCAAACCTTGTTCACGCTGCAACTGTTCGCGTTTGTTGGCAATCTCGCGTGCTTCCTGCTCCGTTTCGATTACGTGGAACGTGTCGCCAGCAGCAGGTGCACCGTTCAAGCCCAATATCAGGGCAGGTGTAGAAGGACCAGCCTCCTGCATGCGTTGGTTACGCTCATTGAACATAGCCTTCACCTTACCGTAGCTGGTACCCGCCAGCACGATGTCGCCCATTTTCAAGGTACCGTTGGAAACGAGTACCGTAGCCACATAGCCACGACCCTTATCCAATGAGGACTCGATAATGGAACCGGTAGCACGGCGGTTCGGGTTTGCTTTCAACTCCAGCATTTCTGCTTCGAGCAGCACTTTCTCCATCAACTCGGGTACACCGATACCCTTTTTGGCAGAGATATCTTGCGACTGATACTTACCGCCCCACTCTTCCACCAAGAAGTTCATGGCAGCCAGCTCTTCCTTAATCTTGTCGGGGTTGGCAGTCGGTTTATCAATCTTATTGATTGCAAATACAATAGGAACACCCGCAGCCATGGCATGGTTGATGGCTTCCTTTGTCTGCGGCATCACGTTGTCGTCAGCAGCCACAATGATGATGGCAATATCCGTAGCTTTGGCACCACGGGCACGCATGGCGGTAAACGCCTCGTGGCCCGGAGTATCGAGGAATGTAATCTTACGTCCGTCGTCCAGCGACACGTGGTAGGCACCGATGTGCTGTGTGATACCACCCGCTTCACCGGCAATCACATTCGCCTTACGGATATAGTCGAGCAATGAAGTCTTACCGTGGTCTACGTGACCCATCACCGTTACAATCGGAGCGCGAGGTTCCAAATCTTCCTCATCATCCTCTTCCTCTACGATGGCCTGCGCCACTTCTGCGCTTACATATTCTGTCTTGAAGCCGAATTCCTCAGCCACCAAGTTGATGGTCTCGGCATCCAGACGCTGGTTGATGGATACCATCATACCAATGCTCATACAAGTGGCGATGACCTGAGTAACAGAAACATCCATCATGCTTGCCAACTCGTTGGCCGTCACGAATTCCGTAATCTTCAGTACCTTGCTTTCTGCCATTTCCATGTCTTCCAATTCCTGCATACGGCTGGAAGCCATGTCACGTTTTTCCTTACGATACTTGGCACCTTTGTTCTTTCCTTTGGAAGTGAGGCGTGCCAAAGTTTCCTTTACCTGCTTTGCTACATCTTCCTCGCTAACCTCCTGCTTGATGACCGGCTTCTTGAAGCGGTCCTTATTGCGGTTGCGGTTATTATTGGCATTGTTTCCACCAGGCTGGTTTCCACCTTGCGGGCGGGCACCCTGACCTTGCTGGGCACCAGCGTGTCCACGGTCGTTGCCACCACGCTGGAAGTTGGAAGCATTGTTGATGTCCACTTTCTCCTTATTGATACGGACACGTTTCTTCTTGCCGTTGGCATCGCCGGCAGCGGTATCCTTCAACTTGCTGTCATCACGGCGGATTTCCTTGATGATAGCTTCCTTCATCTGCTTCTTCTGATCCTGGCGAATCTTTTCCTTCTCTTCACGCTCCTTGCGTTTCTCCTCTTTCGATTTCTTCTTCGGGCGTGTGGATTGGTTCAGAGCCGCCAGGTCTATCTGTCCGATGACATTAATCTTCGAAACAAACTCAGGCTGATGTATCTTGAAGATTTCTTCTCCTTCTTCTTTCCCCTCTTTTTCAACCGGTGCTTCTTCAGCCACCGGTACGGGAGCAGGCGCTTCTATCATTTCTTCCTTTTTAGATTCTTGTTGAGCCTCTACAACCGGAGCAGGCTCTTCCTTGACAACGGGTTGTGGCTGCGGTTCCGAAACGGGCTGCGGCTCGGACTCAGATGCCGGCTGTACCTCCGGTTGCGGCTGTGGTTCCGGTTGGGGAGCAGGAGCAGGTTCCGGTTTCGGCGTTTCTACAACTGCCGGTTCCTCCACCTTCTTCTCCTCTACCGCTTTTTCCGCTTCTTTCTCTTTTTCCTGAGCAGGAGCAGGTCTACGGTTCAGTTTGTCCAAATCAATCTTGCCTACCGGCTTGAACTTCGGACGTGCGTCTTCCGGAACAACCGTCTTAATCTCCTCGGGCTTCGCTTTCTCCTGCGTTTCCCTATAGCCGTCAATAGACACGGACGCCTTGTTGCGGTCCTTGCTCTGACGTTCCTGGCTGAAACGCTCCGACTTTATCTTAAGGTCCTTATCTGTACTAAACTCCTTTTTGAGCAGTTCGAACTGTTCATCCGTAATTTTTGTGTTCGGATTTGCCTCAACGGTAAATCCCTTCTTTTGCAGGAACTCGACAGCCGTCGTAATCCCTACATTTAAATCTCTTGTTACTTTGTTTAACCTTATCGTCATACTAATTTAATGAATTAATGTGCCAATATGCTAATGTGCTAATTGGCTGAGAAAAAAGGAGTGTGCACTTCATCCGATATGCTATCTGCATTGGCACATTAGCATATTACCCACATTACCACATTACTGCTCCTCCTCTTCAAACTCCTGTTTCAAAATGCGCAATACCTCGTCCACCGTCTCTTCTTCGAGGTCCGTCTTCTCAATCAACATCTCACGGGGAGCGTTCAACACAGCCTTAGCCGTATCGATACCGATAGCCTTGATGGCATCGATAACCCAACCGTCTATTTCATCACGGAATTCGTCCAAGTAGATGTCTTCATCCTCTATGGCCTCATCCAACTCACGGAACACGTCGATGGTGTACTCAGTCAACATACTGGCAAGCTTGATATTCAAACCGCCTTTACCGATAGCCAGCGACACCTCTTCGGGTTTCAAGAACACTTCAGCCTTGCGTTCTTCCTCGTTCAAGCGGATGGAAGAAATCTTGGCAGGGCTCAAGGCACGCTGTATAAACAACTGGATATTGGACGTATAGTTGATAACGTCGATATTCTCGTTGCGAAGCTCGCGGACAATACCATGAATACGGCTACCCTTCACACCCACGCAAGCACCTACCGGATCGATACGGTCATCGTAGCTCTCAACGGCAATCTTGGCACGCTCGCCGGGGATGCGGGCAATCTTCTTGATGGTAATCAGTCCGTCATTGATTTCGGGTACTTCCATTTCGAACAGACGTTGCAGGAAGACGGGCGACGTACGGCTTAGGATAATCTTCGGATTATTATTCTTGTTGTCCACACGTGCCACTACGGCGCGGGCGGTCTCGCCCTTGCGGTAGAAGTCACTCGGTATCTGTTCGGTCTTGGGCAGCAACAGTTCGTTGCCTTCATCATCGAGCAGCAGCATCTCTTTCTTCCAAATCTGGTAGACTTCCGCATTGATGATGGTACCCACTTTATCAATGTATTTGTTGTAAATACTATCTTTCTCCAGTTCCAATATCTTGGAGGCCAGTGTCTGGCGCAAGTTCAAGATGGCACGGCGACCGAAGTTCGCGAAGATAACTTCATCCGTCACTTCCTCGCCCACTTCATAAGAAGCATCAATCTTTTGTGCTTCGGACAATGCAATCTGCAGGTTCGGGTTTTCCAAATCCTCGTCTGCCACTACCTCACGGTTACGCCATATTTCGAAGTCACCCTTGTCCGGGTTTACAATTACGTCGTAATTCTCATCGGTACCGAACATTTTCGCAATCACACTACGGAACGACTCCTCGAGTACGCTTACCATCGTGGTTCTGTCGATATTCTTCAGTTCCTTAAATTCCGAAAATGTATCTATCAAGCTGACAGTTTCTACTTTTTTGGCCATAGTCTTATTTAAAACTGATTAAGTATTTAGTGTATTTTATCTCTTCATACGTAAAGGTCAAGTCCTCGTCCACCAGCTTGGGACGCTTGGCACCTTCCTCTTTCACTTTCTTCTGAATGGTCACGACGAAATGCTGTTCGTCGGCTTCCTTCAACACGCCGCTGAGCTTGCGGCCGTCCTTTGCCAGCACTTCCACTTCCTTGCCGATGTGGTTAATGTACTGCTGCAGTACCTTGAAGGGCTGTCCGATGCCGGCCGAACCGACTTCCAACTCATAATCCTCATCCTCACGGTTCAACTTGGACTCGATGTAGCGGCTCAGCTCTACGCAGTCCTCAATCCAAACACCTTCTTTGTGGTCTATTTCCACCAAAATCTTGTCATCCGGGCTGATTGTCACCTCCACAAGGAAGTAGTCCTTTCCTGCCAGCCACTCGTCAACAATCTGACAAACAGTTTTCTTTTCTATCATAGATTAACCATTAGGAACAAAAAAGAGGAGCTTAATCGCCCCTCCACCTTTCATCCGTTTTCGGTTGCAAAGATATAAATAATCTGTTCGACTACAAAATATTAGAGAAAAAAAGATTGATTTAACGGTTCAAACGGGAATTATATTACAAACACACCCTTTCAACACTTCAAGATAAGGGGTAAAACATATAATCTTATGAGACAGAAGCTTATACTTTATGAAATGAATTATCACGTTCCATACTGCATGAGATGCACATGTCAAGCACAACGAGATGTGCATCTCGGACAACATGAGATGTACATCTCAAGCATACAATCTCTATTGTTTCAGGAAAAGAAGTAAGGAGATACAAACGGAAAGAAGATACTGTTGAAAGACAACGCGGAAAAATAAAAGGCCGATAGCTTGTTTCATGCTATCGGCCCTTTTACTATGGTTCTAAAGGTCTAAAAGACCTTGTCGTATCACTTATTCGGAGTCTCCCACTTCTTGGTATCCGTACAAACCACGTTCACCGTTTGGTCACCCGTCTGGATGCGGAAGTCACCTTTCTCCAAAATCCACTTGCCATCATAGCCTACGAAAGCAAGGTCGGAGCCTTTCAGTTTCAGAGTCACGGTCTTTGTCTCGCCCGGTTTCAGTTCCACTTTCTCGAAAGCGCGAAGACGGCGGGTATCGGGAGTAAGGGAGGCAACGAGGTCACTGCTGAAGAGCAACACGCTCTCCTTGCCGACACGGTCACCGGTATTCTTCACATCAACGGTGAAAGTAAGCACATCATCAGCGGTAAAGTCCGACTTATCCACCTTGAGGTTGCTGTACGCAAAGGTGGTATAGCTCAAACCGTAGCCGAACGCCCACTGTACGGACACCTGCGCGTCGTAGTTATAAGCGCCTTCCATCTGCTTGCCGATGTGTTCGCACGGTTTGTAGTCGTACGTAATCAGCGAGTTGATTTCCTTCGGATAAGTGAAAGGCATCTTTCCGCTGAAGTTGGCGTCGCCGGCAATGAGGTTTGCCAACGCATCGCCGCCGTAGTTGCCCGGAAGCATGGTGTTGACCACAGCCTTTGCCAAAGGCTCGATGTCGGCTATCAGGCGTGGACGGCCCTCGTTCAGCACCAGAATGACGGGCTTGCCGGTCTTGGCAAGAGCCTTCACCAGGTCGAGCTGGTTCTGTGAGAGGAAGAGGTTCGTCAGGTTACCCGGAGTCTCGCAGTAAGAGTTCTCACCGATGCAGGCAACGATGTAGTCGGCACCGGCAGCGGCAGCTACGGCTTTCTCTATCTCAGGAGCATTCTCTTCCCACCAGTTGCCACCTTGCTTATAAGTGACACCGGCTTCGTAGATGATGTTGTCCGCACCGAATTTATTGGTGAAAGCCTCGAGGATGGTATTATATTGGCCTGCATGCTCGTCTGCCTTGTCACCCTGCCAAGAGTAGGACCAGCCGCCGTTGAGGCAACGCATGGAGTTGGCATTCGGACCGGTAACCAGCAGTTTCTTGCCTTTTGCCAGCGGCAGTATGCCGTCTGTGTTCTTCAGGAGTACCAAAGACTCTTCGGCAGCCTGGAGTGCGGCGGCGGCATGTTCCGCACTGCCGAACAGCGGGAAGTCTTTCAAATCATAATAGGGTTTCTCAAACAGATTGAGGCGGTACTTCAGGCGCAATACGCGGCGCACCGCATCGTCAATGCGGCTCATGGGGACTTCGCCTTCTTCCACCAGCTCCTTCAGGAGTGTGCAGAACTTCCAGTCGTACGGGTCCATCGACATGTCGATGCCGGCATTGATGGCGAGCTTGATGGCTTCCTTCTTATCCTTGGCTATGTGGTCGCGGCTATAAAGGTTGTTGATGTCCGCCCAGTCAGTCACAATCATACCGTCCCAGTTGAGGTCTTCTTTCAGCCACTTGGTCAGCAGCTCATAGTTGGCATGGAAAGGCAGACCGTTGTTCATGGCGGAGTTCACCATCACGGAGAGGGCACCTGCTTTCACCATTTCCAGATAAGGAGCGAAATGCTTCTCACGCATATCCTGCTCGGTGATGGAAGACGGCGTACGGTCCTTACCGGAAACGGGAACACCATAACCCATATAGTGCTTCATACAAGCGGCAACGTTGTTCTCGCCAATCAGGTTGGGGTTCTCGCCCTGGAAACCGATAACTGCTTCACGTCCCATTTCGGCATTGACGTAGGCGTCTTCACCATAATTTTCCCACATACGAGGCCAGCGCGGGTCACGTCCGAGGTCGGTCACCGGGGCATACGTCCAGGGAATGCTTCCCGCCTTTGTTTCATAAGCGGAGATGCGTGCACCTTCACGTGTCAGTTCACGGTTGAAGGTAGCTCCCATATTGACGCCTTGCGGGAAGAAAGTACCACCCAGCGTATAGGTAGTTCCGTGTATCTGGTCTACACCGTACACACAAGGAATACCCATCACCTCCATGGATTTCTCCTGAATGCGTTTGATGATTTCCTGCCACTTCTCCACGCTTTGTGCCACACCGTTAGGCACGTTCAAGATGGAGCCTACTTTGTATTTTCCGATGACAGAGTCGAGCATCGCCTCGTCCAACTGGAAGCCCTTGGCATTCTCAATACCCTGGATACGCATATAGAGCTGCATCATCACTTCTTGCGAAGGCATCTCCTTACCCAGCTTGAACTCTTTCTCTAACTTATACCTCTTGACGATTTTCTTCAAATCATCTACAGTTATATCTTTCGGATTGAGACCGGCAAAAGGATTGGCGCGTTTCTGCAGGAGGTCTATGGTGAGTTCGCACATCTGACCGACTTTCTCGTCAAGCGTCATCTTCTTCAGCAAAGTCTCAATCTGCTGTTCTATTTTCTCGTCTCTTGGAATGGCAGGCGCAACAGTGGTCTGCGCCGTAGAAGTAAGTACTAACCCTGATAGGGCTAAAGATAAGATTAACTTTTTACTCATGGTTGTGATATTGGTTTATAATAGTTGCACTATCTGTTTATACGAGGCACAAAGATAAGAACATCCTGCCATACTAAAGGGTACAACAGGATGTTTTTTAGGGTATGATTTGTTATTTTTTCAGACAATCCAACTCTCATCTCTTCAAGAGGCTCATCGGTTCCTGAAGTTTCAGGATGTTGTTCGTCTTCTGCGTTGCGGCAGCTACTTCAGCCTCCAGCGTAGCCTTGATGTCGCGTGAGGAAGCCCCGACGAGGAACTTGTAGTTTCCGGGAGTTACCACCCATGCCGATGCAGCCTCATCGTAGGAAGCCAGGTCATCAGCATTCACTTTCAGCGTCACCACAACCGCTTCGCCCGGTTTCAGCTCCTTGGTCTTGGCAAAAGCCTTCAGTTCCTTTTCGGGCTTGTTGGCAGCAACATCGGGAGCGGATACATAAAGCTGAACCACTTCCTTGCCTGCTACCTTACCGGTGTTCTTCACTTCTACAGACACGGTATAGACACCGTTGTCTGCCTTGACAGCAGCCTTGTCGTAAGCAAAAGTGGTATAGGAAAGACCGTAACCGAAAGGATAGGAAACCTGCTTGCCAAAGGTGTCGAAGTAACGGTAACCCACGTAAATGTCCTCTTCGTAATTGGTATAGTCCACGTTCTTCACGTCGTTCTTCTTCCCGCCTTTGTTCATGAGGTTGGTGCTCACACGGATGTCTATCGGGAAGTTGTCGGAAGAAGCGGCATCTTCAAACTTCACCGGGAAAGTCATTGTCAGCTTGCCCGAAGGAGAAGCCTTGCCACTCAGCACGTCAGCCACACTGTTTCCTCCCTCCTGGCCTGCCTGCCATGCACAAAGAATGGCATCGGGAGCAGATTTCCAAGAAGCAGTTTCAATCACACCACCGATATTGAGCACCACCACTACCTTCTTTCCGGCAGCGTGGAAAGCATCGGACACAGCTTTCAACATGTTCTGTTCCTCTTTGGTGAGGTTGAAGTCGGCTACCATACGGTCAAGGAACTCACCGGAGGTACGTCCCAGCGTCACCAGTGCCACATCGGCCTTGGCAGCCTGCTCGCGGATGACTTGTGCGGAAACAGCCATCTCAGCCGGACGGGTATCGGGCATGAACCACTCTTTCTTATCTTTGGACAGACGTTCTTTCTCGGCTTTCAGGTAAGCTTCATAGCTATTCTTCAGCGCTTCATCCACCACATAGCCGGCATTCTTCAAGCCGTCCAATAGCGAAACGGTATAAGCGCGGTTCACGTTGCCCGAACCTGTACCGCCTGCAATGAAATCGTAGGAAGTGCAACCGAAGAGTGCCACGTTCTTCACGTCGGCAGCCAGCGGCAGAGCACCGTTATCGTTCTTCAGCAATACCATGCCTTCCGTTGCCGACTGGCGGGTTACGGCAGCATGCGCCTTCAAATCAGGCTTGTTGGAGTATTTATATCCCTTGAAGTGGGGAGTCTGGAGAATCATCTCCAGAATACGCTTCACATTCTGATTGAGGATGGCTTCATCTAACGCTCCGTCCTGCACACCCTTCACGATGGCTTCGTACTGCTTGGGCAGACCGGGCTGCAACATGTCGTTGCCTGCCACCATCTGTGCCACGGCATCCTTGCCGCCAAACCAGTCGGTCATCACCATGCCTTTGAAGCCCCATTCGTCGCGCAACATGGTTGTCTGCAACTCCTTGTTTTCCGAAGTGTAGACACCGTTCAGGTAGTTGTATGAGGACATCACGGTCCAAGGAGCGGATTCCTTCACGGCAATCTCGAACCCTTTCAAGTAGATTTCGCGCAAGGCGCGTGGAGATACATGCGCATCCGTAGCCATACGGTTGGTTTCCTGGTTGTTCACAGCAAAGTGCTTGATACTGGTACCCACACCGTTGCTCTGCACACCACGTACGTAGGCGGCGGCAATCTTACCCGACACCAACGGGTCTTCGGAATAATACTCGAAGTTACGTCCGCAAAGCGGGTTACGGTGAATGTTCAGCGCCGGAGCCAACAGCACGTCCGCACCGTATTCCAGCACTTCGTTACCGATGGACTGACCTACACTTTCCACCAGTTCCTGGTCCCAGGTAGAGGCGAGCAAAGTTCCGATAGGGAAATGAGTACAATAGTACGTAGCCGAATCCCCCTCACGCTTGGGGTCGATACGCAGTCCGGCAGGACCATCAGCCAGCACCACAGCGGGAATACCGAGGCGTTCAATCGGGTATGTGGTTCCTGCCGCACCCGGCACCAGCTTTCTCGTTGCACCGATTACGGCACTGTCACCCGAGAAGCCTGCCATACCGGTACCCACTACCAGATGCGCCTTTTCTTCCAAGGTCATGGCGCCAATCACCTCATCCAGAGAGGACTTTCCAAGCTGCGGCACACCCGGTCCGCAAGCTGACAAAACAGCCATTGCTGCTGCCATGGATATGATATTCTTCTTCATAATCTTATTTAAATATCTTCGGTGCGAATTCTGTCAGGTAAATACGCCAGTTCTTCCAGATATGACCTTCTCCGGTTTCATAATATTCATATTTGTAACCCTTCTCGTCCAACATCTTGCGGTAGTCGCTGTTGGCTTGGAACAAGAAGTCTTTATTACCGATAGCGATGTAATAGAGTGCCGGTTTCTTGGCAAACTGGGTTTTCAGTTTGGCTTCAAGGTTGTCATAAATCGGAGACTTCACATCTTTGTTGGGCATGATGGCTGCCGAGAACAGACCTACATAGTCGAACATATCCGGATATTGCTTGGAGATGTGCATGGAGTGGTAACCGCCCATAGACAATCCGGCAATGGCACGACCCCGCTTGTTGGCCTGCGTACGGTAAGTCTTATCAATGAACTTCACCACGTCGGGGAAAGCAGTCTCGAAAGAGCCTTCCATCGTCTTGGGCAGATTCATGCTGGGAGCGGCAAAACCCAGTGACGATTCACCCGGAGCAGCCTCCAACGCAGCGTTACCGTTGGTCATTACTACAATCATCGGCTTGGCCTTGCCTTGGGCGATGAGGTTATCCAGAATCTGTGCCGTACGTCCCAGTTCGCTCCATGCGTTCTCGTCGCCACCCATGCCGTGTAGCAGGTAGAAGACGGGGTAGCGCTTGCCGCTTGTCTCATATCCGGCAGGCGTATAGACAGTCAGGCGGCGGTCCATACCCAGCGTAGGGCTGTTGTACCATACCTTAGATACCGTTCCATGAGGAACCTTATTCACTTTGTAGAGATCGATGCGCTCGTCACCACCGATGATGAATACATTCGTCACGCTTGCCACGTCTCGAATCATATAGACGTTGGCAGGGTCGTTAATCTTCAGTCCGTCTACCAGGAAAGTGTAGCTGTAGAGTTCTGGTTTCAGCGGTTCGGGAGTAGTGAATTCCCACACACCGTCCTTGTTCTCTTTCAAATCTGCCACACCCGGACCATCAAACTCACCAAAAGGAGTCTTGATTTTCTGCGTAGGCAGGAAGTCGCCGGTTACTTGCACCTTTACGGCTTTCGGCGCCTTCAAGCGGAAAGTTACTGTATTGTTGTCGTGTATCTCAGGTGAGACCACGGGAGCGCCTCCCCAGAGAGCTTGTTGCGCGAAAGTCATCGCACACATCAGCAACAGAGCTGACAAAATAGAAATTCTTTTCATGATACGTATGTTATTTTGTTATTAAATTAGTTATACCAAATCCTCTTATTTGAACAACTTCGGCGCGAACTCCGTCAGATAGATTCGCCAGTTCCTCCAGATATGTCCCTCGCCCGTTTCAAGATACTCGTACTTATAACCATTGTCGTCAAGCAACTTGCGAAAATCGGCCACACCTTTATAAACAAAGTCCGTCTTGCCGCATGCGATGAAGTAAAGAGCCGGTTTCTTGGCAAACTGAGTCTTCAGCTTACCTTCGAAGTCGGTATAGACCGGACAAGTCGATTTATCGTTTCCGGTACTTGCACCGGAGAAAAGACCTACATAGTCGAACATGTCCGGGTAATACTTGGAAATATTGCAAGAGTGGAAACTACCCATAGAAAGCCCGGCAATGGCACGGTTCTTCTTATTGGCAAGAGTGCGGAAATTCTTCTCCACGAACTTCACGATTTCGGGGAACGAGAGTTCAAAAGCACCTTCCGCCACCTTCGCTCTTTCGTCGGGACGCATGGAGGGGGCAACAAAACCCTTGGGAGATTCACCTGCAGCAGCATCTTGCCAAGCATTGCCGTTAGTCATCACCACAATCATAGGTTTAGCCTTGCCTTGTGCAATGAGATTATCCAATATCTGCGAAGTACGGCCAAGAGCAATCCAAGCTTCCTCATCACCACCTGCACCATGAAGCAGATAAAATACCGGATAACGCTTGCCGCTGGTTTCATAACCAGCCGGAGTGTAAATCGTCAGACGGCGGTCCATTCCCAGCGAAGGACTATTGTACCACATGCGACTTACCGTTCCATGGGGTACCTTATTCACTTTATACAAATCGGCACGGTCACCACCGATGATAAATACATTGGTCACGGTAGCCACATCCCGAATCATGTAAACATTGCTCGGGTCCATCATTCTCAATCCGTCCACAATAAAGGAGTATCCATAAAGTTCCGGCTTCAATGGTTCGGGAGTAGTAAATTCCCAAACGCCATCCTTCCCCTCTGTCAAATCGGCAATGCCCGGTGCATCATAATCGCCACGAGGAGTCTTAATAGTTTGTGGAGGCAGAAAATCACCGGTAATCTGCACCCTTACAGCCTTAGGAGCTTTCAAGCGAAAAGTAACCGTGTTGTCGTCATGAATATCAGGAGAGACAACTGCCGCACCTCCCCAAAGAGCTTGCTGTGCAAAAAGGGTGACACAGCAGACCAGCAGCATCGCTGCCAAACTTAATAATCTTTTCATAATTTCTTATATTAAATGAATTAGCTTCTTGTTATTTAGCAAAGCAGCGACTTACAAAAGGCAGGCACATATAAAGTGCCGAATGCCAATATTCGCTGGTATGTCCGCCATCCCGCACACGGAACTGGCAAGGGATACCGGCATTACGCATCGCCTGGAAAAACTCTATATTACGGTCCAGCAGAAAGTCATCGTCTCCGCAATCCACAAACCACTGTACAGTACGAAGCTGTGCCTTACGCGCAACATCTGCCTCAGCCACATACCTGATGCAACTATGCTCCTGCACAGAACGCGTCAGTACAGCCATCTTGTTTGTGGGGTCGGGGTCTCTTCCCACCTCCTCACCACTAACGGGGATGTTCATCAAAGCACTCATAGCATAAGCAGCACAATACATATCCGGATAGCGCTGTGCATAGCTTGCCGTTCCACCTCCGCCCATAGAAAGTCCGGCAATGGCACGATGCCGCTTATCACCTTTCACCCGGTAAGTCTTCTCTATATAAGGAAGGAACTCCTTATAGAAGAAATCTTCGTAAGCCCAGCCCGGCATGTTGAAGTAGCCGTTCCAGCAAGTAGCCGGATTGCCTCCTGCATTGGGGCTGACGATAATCATCTCGCAAGCCTCGCCCGATGCCACCAACTGGTCCATCACGTCCTTCACACGTTGGTCTGTAAACCAACTGGTATTCACCCCCGACATGCCGTGCAGCAAATAGAGGATAGGATATTTCCTATCCGTTTCATTGCTATAGCTTTGCGGCAGATAGATGGTGTAGGCACGGTGTGCTTTCAATACCTGGCTGTAGATGCTGTCGGTCACTACCTTGCTTTGCGGTCCCCATGCAGGATTTTGTGCATTTGCCATCCACAGCAAGCAGACGGCTAAAAGAGAGAGTATCAATCTTTTCATGGTATCGATTTAAAAATGTACTACAAAATAAGCGTTTTCCATTCTAAAACTAATTGATATATATCAGTTTTTTCACGCATATCCCCCTCATCTCTTCACCATCGGATACACAGCCACAGGCACTTGCGCCCGCATGGCATCATGCACTTTCTGCTTGCGTGCCTTTGTCACCCTCTGTACCGCTGTACAACGCACATCGGCCGAAGATGCGGCAACCATCCACTGATATTCACCCTTAGCCAACTCCCAAGAGCTGTTTTTCTCATTAAAGGAAGCCATGTCCATCACGTTCCAAGTCAGAATCAGTGTCTGGCTCTCGCCCGGCTGGAGCAAGGCAGTTTTGCCGAAGGCCTTCAACTCCTTGGCAGGCTTGTCAAGTCCCCCATTCGGAGCTTTCACATAGAGTTGTACAGCTTCACGCCCTGCCACCTTGCCGATGTTCTTCACGCTCACTTTCAACTCACAGCGGTCGGCATCCATTTTGGCGTTCTCTACCGCATAGTCAAAAGCAGTATAGCTCAAACCATGACCGAACGGATAGGAAACCTCTTTACCGAAAGTGTCGAAATAGCGATAACCCACATAGATTCCCTCTTCATAGTTGGTGAAATCCACATTTTTCTCCGGTTCCTTCGGTTTCTCCTCTTTCTTTTCGGACTTGAAGTTCATGCCGGTACCCATAGCAAACGACAGCATCTTGAACTCGTAATCAAAAGGGAAGTTAGCATCCGACGGCGCATCGCCATATTTCACGGCAAACGTCATGGGTAACTTGCCCGAAGGATTCACCTTTCCGGTCAGGATGTCCGTGATACAATTACCCACCTCTTGTCCCGGCTGGAAGGCACAAACCACTGCATCTGCCAGTCCCTTCCAAGAAGCAGTCTCCACCGGGCTGCAGATGTTGAGAACCACCACCAGTTTCTTGCCTGCAGCACGATAAGCGGCAGACACTTGCTTAATCAGAGCCAATTCGTTCTCCTTCAGGAGGAAATCTTCCACACGGCGGTCACAGCCCTCGCCACTGACACGCCCCAGCGTAAGCACGGCAATGTCGTTGGCTTTCACTTGTGCAGCCAGTTCCTCGGCAGTGGGCAGGAACTCCTCGGCACGGGGCAGCGGAGTAAAGGCGAAAGGCGGTTTTCCGTGAGGAAAAAGCCGTTTCTGCTCGTCGGCCATATGCTTCTTGTAGCGGTTCAGCAATTCTTTGTCCACGGTGTAGCCCGCATTGCGCAAACCTTCTACCATAGAAACCGTGTAATAACCGATGCCCGTACTGCCAAAGCCCATGCCGGCAGGAACCATGTCATAGGAAGTAGTTCCATAAAGGGCCACTTTTTTGATGCCGGCAGCCATGGGTAGCGCCTGCTTGTTATCCAGCAGCACGATACCTTCCGCACCTATCTCACGGTCTACTTGCGCATGAGCCTCCAAGTCGGTTTTATTGGGATACTCGTAGCCGGCAAAGGTATGGCTCTTGACCACAAACTCCAGCACACGCTTCACGCTGCGGTCGAGGAGTGCCAAATCCAGTGTACCACTCTCTACGGCTTTCAAAATAGCTTTATACTGGCGGTCCTGCCCCGGTTGAAGCATATCGTTTCCTGCTACGATGGAGGTCACGGCATCTTTTCCGGCATTCCAGTCGGACATCACCAGTCCCTTGAATCCCCATTCGTCGCGGAGGATGTCCTCTGTCAGTTCGCGGTCCTCGCAGGTATATTTGCCGTTCACCTTATTGTAGGCGGTCATCACGCTCCAGGGCTGAGACTCTTTGACAGCAATCTCAAAGCACTTCAAATACAGCTCGCGCAAGGGGCGCTGTGTCAGGCGAGAGTCGTTGTTATTGCGGTTGGTCTCCTGGTTGTTTACGGCAAAGTGTTTCAGGCAGGTACCTGTCCCCCGGCTCTGGATTCCGTTGATATAAGCAGCAGCCATTTTGCCGGTCAGCACCGGATCTTCCGAATAATATTCATGGTTACGTCCGCAGAGCACATTTCGCATCAGGTTGACACCCGGTGCCAGCAACACATCCAAACCATAATCCTTCACCTCCGTACCCAAAGTACGTCCCACCTTGTGGGCTGCATCCGGATTGAAAGTTGCTGCCACCGTGGTGCTGGAAGGAAATTCCGTAGCATGATAAGTACGGCTGTCGAATTCCCGCTTGGCAGCCATCGCCAACCGGTGCGGTCCGTCGGCAAGATAGGCGGAAGGGATACCCAGTCGGGGAATGTCGTAAGTACGTCCCGCTGTTCCGGGAAACTTGGTATCACTTCCCATCGACATTCCACAACCGATAACGAGGTGTACCTTCTCTTCGAGGGTCATGGCACTGACTACTTCGTCGATATTATCGGCACGCAGTCTGACTGACTGATTCGAACCGGTCGTCTGTGCAGTCAAGGCAGATGCCAGACAGAGTGAAAATAAAGTAATTGACAATCTTCTCATATATATTATATTTAAAAAGCCACAAAAGAAGCCCCCGTACAATTAGATGATTTCCACGGGGGACTTCTTCTACAAACAATTAATCAGTTAGAAAAATCTAATTTTGTCTATCTGCATCAGATGACGAAGTTAGATTTTGATTCTTTATGCGCTTTACCAACCTGCATTTTGTTCCATATTCGGATTCAAGCGGATTTCCTTTGCCGGAATAGGCAACAAATAATGTCTTTCCTTGAAACCATAACGCGTTTTATCCTTGTTATACTGAATGTATTCTACCGCTACATTATCCGGCTCATCTTTTCCTGCCTTATTTGACAAGATAGGTGTTCTTTCACCCTGATCCTTAAGCAAAGCCTCCGCATCTTTCCAACGGATAATATCCTGATAACGGGTATATTCAGAACAGAGTTCCAGTCTCTTTTCCAATTTAATGGCATCCAGGGTAGCTGTCTTGGCATCCAATCTTGCACGCTGACGCACCTCATTCAAGCAAGCATCAGCTTCAGATTGATTGCCATCCTTCAGGTTTGCTTCAGCCGCCAGTAACAAGACTTCAGCATAACGCATCCAACGATAGTTATTATATGAACACCAGAACCCAGCAGGAGATTCTACATTCGAGAAGCGACGCTTCCACATGAAATAACCTTCATTAATCAAACTCTGCCCTTTGGCAACCTTGACACCTAATTGAGAAATTTGGTCATAGGTTTTCATTGTCTGATTCAACCGATAACCATCTACACCCTCTTCCTGAACAAATGCATCATACAACTTTTTCTGAGGAACCATAAATCCCCATCCGGTACCATTAAACTGATTGTTAGAGCCAGACATATCCAACTTATCAGTGCGCCAATGATTCATCACCTCAAAGAAACTGAACTCATCCATGGAATTACTTGCATCAAAAATACGGTTACTTTCGAGCATACTTTCACAATTATACTCAGCCTTGTAGGTCAAGATATCCTCATAATTTCCATCATAAAGTTTATACTTACCGCTAGCTCTAACCTCATTCAAGACAACAGCAACTTCATTGCATCGTTTGCCTTATCCTTTCGTGCTTTGGCAACCTTTTGGGTGACGATACAACGTATGTCTGCAAAGGAGGCAGCTACCATCCACTTGTATTCACCTTTTGCCAATTCCCAAGCATTGATTTTATCGTTGAAGGAAGCCATGCCCATCACGTTCCAAGTCAGAATCAGTGCCTGGCTCTCGCCCGACTGGAGCAAGGCAGTTTTGCCGAAGGCCTTCAACTCCTTGGCAGGCTTGCCCATACCACTCTTGGGAGCCTTAACATATAACTATACAGCTTCACGTTCCATTAACTTACCAGTATTCTTCACATTCAAAAAGTAATCACCGTCAATATTGGTAATACAAGCGTTAGTAGTGCCTTTCTCCAGAATACTTACACCAATCATCTGTTCATTTAGGTTGTCCGTCACTATACCTGCCACTTTCAAGGCTTAGGTTTGCGCCTAACTGAAAGAGAGACAATACAGAAGCAGTACGGCAAATAACATATACCGCCTCAAGTTCATATTCTTTATTTTTTCATTTACAAATTAATTTAATTATTAGTTTAGCTTCGTACCATCGTTCATCGCCGTCACCCATACATTCACGTACAAGCAATCTAAGTTAGGTGGGAGGGAAGACCGTTGTTTCAATAAAAAAGATACCTATTTCGCATCATTTTTATAAAACATCTCTAATGCTTCACTATATATTATATCAAGACATCAACTTTATTATTTTCTTCCATGATAAATAAGCTCCTTCGTTTGTGGATCACGTGAGAATTGCATAAAATAATCCCACATCATTTTTGCTGCAGGTTTAAAATTCCAATGTCCATAATCATTGACCGCAACCATCTGAATAAGAGGTACCCCATTTTTACTCAACACACCAGTTTCCATCGAAATACCTTTATTCGTCCAAATTGTTTCACGATTCTCAAGAGTAATACCAAAAATAGTGTCCTTACTAAAATCTGGACGTTCTGTAACCGACATACCATTCATAATCTGATATATTTGCCATGCAGCAAAAAAAGCATTCTTCTGCCAATTATCTTTATTTATAAATGGTACTACAGTATCACTGGTTCCTGTTGCAGAAAAATAGGGCATTTCTACTGCACCACTCTTTTGGATCGCTTCACCCAACAAAGATTGCCGATCACAATCAAACCGGTAACTTCCAGGCAATATACCTGCCGAAAAGCCACCTACCGCAGCAAACAGATATGATTTTCGTATTCCTAATCCTGTAGAAGTGGCAGATCCAGCAGACAAACCTTCTGTGTAGACACGTGAAGCATCAAGCTGAGGATAAGTCTTCAACAAATAATATACAACCTGTTCAATACCATCCATACCCATCCGGGCATAATCTTTACTACCCTGCCATTCAAGTTCCACAACTACAAAATTTTCTTTTGCGCAGAGTTCAATGAAACCAGAGGTCTCAGCTTGTGTACGCGGATCATTCTCATTGCCATGCAGCAAGAGCAATAAAGGTACAGTTCCTCTAGGCGCTTTCAATGTTGCTTCAGGATGAAATTCATACCACAAAAAAGTTCCAGTACCCAGCAAATTCGTTTCCATAACCCGCCGAGTTATCCCCCACTCTTCAGGCATGATATATGGTTCAAGCTCATAAGTTCCATACTTTTCAGGAGTACCTCCCATATACCATGTATGTTTATAATTATTAAAACGATAGTTTTTAGACAACACTTGAACCCAAGCTTCCAAAAAAGTCTCTTTCAACGATGCACTTGTATCGCTCGATGAAACTACTTGCAACAGTTCTTCATCTGTATTGACATAGAATGTTAGGTTGCCCTTTACTGCAGTCTTAACAGCCTTATTAAGTTTTACATAAGAGTTGGTCACCTGTTTACTTCTAGCACCAGCAACGAATGTCGGTACAGGACAATCATCTAGTTCATACTTGCCAGGATTACCGCCAATAGTAACTATACCAGCCACAGCCTCAGCGTTCCGTGCTATGGCCTTGTTCACAAAAGTTGCTCCTTGTCCAATACCTATAACTTTTAGATTATTAACAACACGCATACCTTTAAAAAAAGTTTGGAAAGCCGACAAATCTTTTTCCATATCATAAGTATTACCCAAAGGATTCATAACACATACCGATGCAGAAAATTTATGTAGAATACTATCCATCCCCATCTCCTTAATCAAGGATTCAGCTTGAGTTACGTCACAACGTTTATCCGGATATATAAGGAAAAAAGGAGAAAAGCCCGCAAAACGGCCATCAACCTGCGTACAAGTATCACGATACATATATGCTTCTTGCTCTACTTTGGGGAGACGATCCAATATAATTGCATGATGCGAGTCAATACTTTTCCTTTTAATGACAATGTTTCTGACATCATAAACAATCTTGCAAAAACCGTCAGATATGCTACGAGTTGTAGAGGGTTGCGGAATTGCAAAATTATTGTATGGTCTGGCTCCATTTTGTTCTCCATCAGCCAACCGGCGGGACATTTTTTTCATAGTCTGAATATAGCTTAGAGACAGATAATTCTTTAAATATGGATAATGTCCACACCATATTCTACTGATACTTCCATCCGTCATCAGTTTCTCCATACGACAACAAGATTGATAAAAAGTTTCTATTGGAGACATTGGTACACATTGCAACCATACCTCTCCTGAGCCGAAAGCATCACCCGAATAACAATCTCCTTGTTCACGGTCAAGAAGAACAATAGAACCCGGTGTATGTCCTGCCATCAGCATAACTTCCAGTTTACGTCCTCCCAAATCAAATACTTGTCCTTCCTCCATATAACGTACCTTACCAGTATAGTTCACTGTTCGTTCCTTGATAAGTATACTATCGTTACGATGCATCCAAACCTCGTCGAAATAGCCGATACACCCAGCATGATCCGGATGTGCGTGAGTGATAATGACATCATAAGGTTTATTAGTGATACTCTCTACAATCTTATCCAAATCAGCGCAACGAGTACCCGCATCAATCAATGCAGCTTTATCATTACCCTCCAACAAATACATAGTAGTAAAATCCCATGTTTCAAACACCCATGTTTTATCTTTCAGCTTAGATACAGTCACCTCATCATTCTTGAAAACAACTTGTGACCATGTTCCCACAAAAGAAAATAGAACAACTATAAATAATAAACCTTTCTTCATAATCATATATTTAAGAATCTCTTGACACAGATAATACATTATAAACTACATAATCAACTTTCATATAAACTAGAGACAGCCTCCCCCCAGCAAAAAGAGAGAGGCTATATCATCAATCCACATCAATATCCCGGGTTTTGAACAATATTAGGATTTACCTCAATCTCATTTTCCGGATATGGCAGTAATTCATCACGATTAGGTGTCCAACCTGCCAATTCTCTTTCATTCTCTGTATAAGATACAGAAGTATCATACTGAGCATTATATATACCTTTAGCAGTAGTCAAATCATTTCCTTCTTTAGGAACTATAAGGAAGTTTGGCAATTTCTTACCTTTATCAGCCAACACAATAGGTGCATCTCCCCAACGTATCAAGTCTTGGAAACGCACTGCTTCCATAGCAAGTTCTAACCGACGTTCCAGCTTTAAGTCATCCATCGTAACATTTGACTTAGAAGGCAATTGAGCTCTTGTACGTACTTTATTCAGATAAATATCGGCATCAGGATCGTTTGTTTGAATACAGCATTCTGCCATCATCAGCAAGACATCAGCATAGCGAATAACCGGTGTACAGCTCTGATTACCGCACCAATATGACACATTTTCGTCATCTAAGCTTGCCAACCATTTCAAACGGAAATAGCCCTCATTGCCATATCTATTTGCTGTAGAATTTATACCAATGTTCATTCCTACAACTTGTTCAAAGGTACGAATCCAGCTACTTACACGATACCCATCCACTCCTTCTTCTGCTACATAAGCCTCATACAACGATTTAGTAGGATTGAAATAACTATAGCCACTGGTTGCATTAAATCTAAAATGAGAGGACGATTCCGGACCTGCTATAAACCCATAACCAAACGCCCAGTTAGCCAAAATACCATACCAGCCACCTTGTGCATACATATTAGCAGTATCATAATGACGGGTACACTCCAATACATATTCCTTACTTCCATTTCCTGCTGTATGATAGAAAATATTGATATCGTCTTCCAAATCATACTTACCAGAACCAATAACATCCTTGAACAGACTTTTAGCATCAGTAAATTTTTGTTGGTATAAGTAAGACTTGCCCAATAATGTCTTGGCTGCTTCCAAAGTAG
The DNA here is from genome assembly GCF_004328515.1 of Bacteroides sp. A1C1. Taxonomy (NCBI): domain Bacteria; kingdom Pseudomonadati; phylum Bacteroidota; class Bacteroidia; order Bacteroidales; family Bacteroidaceae; genus Bacteroides; species Bacteroides sp. A1C1. Next base: position 2,509,760 of record NZ_CP036491.1, on the reverse strand, counting down.
CACGGGTACATCCATCCTTATCATCCACACTAGTTTTCGAAGTAAGCACACCGGAATTAATAGCTTCCGTCAAATCTGTTTCAATAAACTCCCACAATTTTTCACGTGTAGAATTAGACACTTTATATTCTTCCGAATTCTTCAACACCCTATCTACCAAAGGAGGATTACCCCAAAGAGTAGTCAGTTCAAAATAGCAAAGCGCACGATAGAACTTAGCTTCAGCAATATTGCGAGCTTTAATGACACTGTCCTCTGAATTGAATTTTTCTATCACCAGGTTACATAAATAGATCGTAGTATACAGATCCTTATAATAAGTCTCTATCCAGCCATTAGTAGGCATGGCTGCACTTTCAAATATTTCCTGTGCATAAGTCTGGTCTGATCGTGAACCTCCTGTATTAAAATCATCTGCCAAAAGATTCTTCACGAAAAAGCCGTTGGCATATTGCGAAGCTCCTCTATGACCTCCGGAGAAAGCCGTACGCCACGAACGATAAACGGCAGCAATAGCCTCTTCACAATCCTGGTCAGTTTTATAAAAAGCCTCTTCATTTGTCACACCTTGCTGTGGAATGTCCAATAAGTCAACGTCGCAAGATGTAAACGAGATCACACCTGCCATTAATCCCAATAATATTTCTCTTTTCATAAGTTTATTAATATTCAAAAGGTTATATATTAAAATGTTACCGATAATCCAAATACTACCTTTTTTGTTGTCGGATAGTTACCATAGTCTACCCCCATACCACTTGTGGTAGTAGAAGACACTTCAGGATCGAGTCCAGGATATTTGGTAAACAAGAAAAAGTTATCCAAAGATGCATAGACACGTAAGTTGTCTATCATGATTTTCTTTGTCCATTGTTTTGGGAAGGTATATCCCAACTGAATTTGCTTGATACGGAAATAAGAGCCATCGAAAACATAAGCATCAGACAAACCGTATTTATCCGCATTCGTCAGTTGCGGACGAGCATATTTGGCAGAAAGATTTTGTGGCGTCCAACGCTGATCGTACATCTCTTTCAACGAATACAGAATCCGGTTATAGCTGTAGGACATAAACACATCATTACCTACCGAACCATTACCAAATACCGACAAGTCAAAGTTTTTGTAGCTGGCTGTCAACGTAAGACCATAAGTAAAATCCGGCATTGGTTTGCCAATCATAGCCTTGTCATTGGCATTGATAGAACCATTACCATCATTATCTCTGAATACGGGATCACCGTTTTCATTCAAATGGTCTACTTGATAACCACGGAAATACCATACCGGAAAACCTTCCTCAAAAGCAGAGAATGAACCATTGGAAGCCATTGTAGTACTTCCTTCAATACGTCCACCACTAACGTGTGGATCAAGGTAAGTAACTTCATTCTTCAACGTAGCGATGTTTCCTGAAACCGAATAGCTAAAATCTCCAATATTATCGCGCCAAGAAGCTTCCAGCTCAAAACCTTCATTTACTACATTACCAGCATTCATAGGAGCAGCAGAATTTCCTGCCTCATACGGAATAATAATGTTAGATACAATCAAATCTTTCGTTTTCTTCTTATACCAATCCATACTCAAAGAAAAGCGGTCCTTGAAAGCGCGAAGGTCAAGACCAATATTCAATTGCTCAGAAGTTTCCCACTTCAAATCAGGATTATAAAGTTGGGAAGGCTGAGCAGATGTCATATAATTTATTTTACTATTGCTGAAAGGATACCCAGCTGCATTCGTAATCAAGGCATTAGAATATTTATACCCACTCAGATTACTTGTACTACCATTCTGTCCCCAACTGCTCCTCACTTTCAGAAATGTAATAGGAGTGTGATTGTTCTCTGCAAAAAAGTCTTCATTGGATATAGTCCATCCCACCGAAGCAGAAGGAAAGTATCCCCAGCGATTCGTCGGAGGCAATACAGAAGCATCAGCAGCGTCAGCACGCATGGCAAACTGAGCCATGTAGCGGTTCTTATAGTCATAACCCACACGACCAAAGTAAGACAGTTTGCGGTAAATATAATTATGTCCACCGGTACTTTTTACCGCATCGCCGGCCGGCCAGTCCACATCCGCATACAAAAGGTTATCTTTGGCTATCTTGTCTACACCAGCAGACACATAAATCTGGTCAGACTGCGAATAAGACATACCCAACATGGCAGAGATATTATGTGTATCCAACAAGGTGGTATTATAGTTGACAAAGTTCTCCCATTGGTAATAAGTAGTAGATAAGCTGGTGCGAGTTACGCCGTTTCTGTCTTTATTTGAAGCTGAGGCAGAACCATAATACAAATTGTTGTGAGTGTAAGTATTATCCGTGGCAATACGATAACCCAAACGAGTGGTGAACACTAAATCCTTAATCGGAGTAAAATTGGCATATAGGGTACCCATCAGGCTGTTGCCCGTATTCTTCTTGTCGTTCATACGGATAGCCACCATCGGATGTACTTGTTCCATTGTGCCCAAACAGCTGTAATAATCACCATTGGCATTCTGTAAAAGTGTAAAACCATTAGCTATCTGTGCTTGCATCTGTGTGGGCAAAGCGTCAGCCGGATAAGTATCAGCAATGTAAGGAGCCAAGGTCATAACAGTAGCTATCATACTTACATAAGAAGTTCCACCACTACCATCACTGATGGCTTTGCTCGTATAATTGGCATAATTGGCAGTAGTACCCACTTTCAGCCAAGGCTTGATCTTGTAGTCAGCATTCAGCATGACAGAAAGGCGCTTGTAGGTATCACGGTCCTCACGAATGATACCATTATCATACAAATTATTAAGTGACAAGAAATATGAGCCTTTGTCATTGGCACCTTGAAAGGTGACTGTATGACGGGAAGCAGGAGAAGCATTAAATGCCACATCATACCAATCTGTTGACGACACTCCATCCCATACACCATTGCTTATCAACTCTCGAATATTAACGTCAGTAAAAGTAGGGTCAGCTTCCTTCATCTGTGTAAGGTACTCCTGAGAATTCAACAATTCAGGACGACGTGCTAGGCTGTTGATAGAATACTGGAAATCGTAAGAGATACTACTAGTACCCTGACTTCCACTTTTGGTCGTAATCAATACAACACCATTACCAGCCTGGGCACCATAGATGGCTGCCGAAGCGGCATCCTTCAATACCTCCATACTCTTGATATTATTAGGGTCGATAGAGCTTAAATCGTTGACGATAAGTCCATCCACTACATACAAGGGGTCAGATGTTCCATTGGAAGAGAAACCACGGATACGGATAGTAGGTGATGAACCCGGCTGAGAAGTAGTAGACACCAGCTGTACCCCGGCCGTCTTGCCTTGTAAGGCTTCTTCGGCACGGGTTATAGAACGATTCTGGATATCCTCGGACTTCACCTGCGAGATGGCACCCGTCACTGAACTTTTCTTCTGTACACCATATCCCACTACAACTACTTCGTCCAATGCCTGAGCGTCTTCTTTTAAGATGATGTTCATTACTCCCGCTACGGCTTTCCGTTCAAGAGCGACATAGCCGATATAAGAATACACAAGGGTAGCCCCTTGCTTCACATTCAGAGTATAGTTACCATCAATGTCGGTAATACAACCGTTGGCAGTACCTTTCTCAACGATACTCACGCCAATCATCGGTTCGTTCAGGTCATCAGTAACTCTACCATTCACCTTCACCGTCTGAGCTTGTACCAGACTGAAAGGGAGACAAATCAATAGGAAGAGTGTCATAGCCGCAAATCTCTCCCGAGCTGTTTGTTTCAGATTTTGTTTCATTTGATTAAATATTAGATTTATGTTAATAATAAAAAGGGCTCTTAAAAAAATGTCAGAATCCACGCACCGGAAAGGTCATCACCACCTCAAGCAGTTCCTTGTCATGATTGTACTTCATGCCACAATCATTATCGAAAATCATCGTTGCTCCCTTATCAGCTGTATAAGGTTCCCACTCGGGCAAACCTTCAGTATTGGGATTCCCCGTACGGGCAAAGTTCAGCCACGCACTGCTCATCTTGTCCGCCAGCACTTGTGCCGCCTTTCCGCCTCCGGTCATCGAAGCATGGCGCACGACATTGTTGAACACAAAAGGAATCTCCATACAATGCGTGCTGCGGAGTATTCCGTCCATCACGGGCGATTCCCAAGCAAACATATACATATAGACCGGTGCACCTTGCTGTGCCGACTTCAGTTTGGCCTGCTCCACTGCGCCGGGGCGGAAAATGAAGTCCACATCCACCAGGTCCTTGGGCTGATAACCGGGGTAGGCCTGCTCAAAAGCTTTCAGAAAATCATCCGTACGTTCACCATATTTCTTTTTAATCTGCTCCACAACCTGCTCCTTCGTCATGCTCCGCAAAGGCGGGAAGTAAGTGCTTGCGGTAAACTCGTGCAGGGTAGTGCCTATCATCACCGGAATGTCCTTGCTTTGCACCGGAGCCTGAGGGTCGAAAGGCTGTGCTGGCAGCACATCGCCATCTACCGTGGGAGCCCAGCCAAAGATAAAAGAAGCCACTCCTTCTTTATCAGCCTCTACACGCATTTTGGCAACGGCCTTTTCGCCTGCGGCAAGCAATTTGTCGTAAGGTACTTTCTGTAATTCATCTATCTGCGAAGCATTCAGTCCCAGCTCCTCCATAACCGCACTGCCAATGCGACGAGAATACTTTTGCTCCATCGTACGAAGCATAGATCCGCTTTGTACAATGGCTTTATGGAACAAGCCTCTCGCCGACGGTGTGGCAAGCAACGTAGAGACCTTGCCTCCCCCACCGGACTGACCGAAAATGGTAACATTCCGGGCATCTCCGCCAAAAGATTCTATATTCTTATTCACCCATTGCAGTGCCGCCACCAAGTCAAGCAGTCCGGCATTGCCCGATTTTGCATATTTATCGCCATAGGCGGAAAGGTCGAGAAAACCCAGGACGTTGAGACGATGATTCAGCGTCACAACCACTGCATCCCCTTTCTTTGCCAGATTTGTTCCGTCATACGAGGGAAGCTCCTGACCACTGCCGGCGGAATAACCTCCACCATGCAGCCACACCATGACGGGGCGTTTCTTCCCGTCTTTCAGTCCCGGTGTCCAGATATTCACCCGCAGACAATTCTCGTCAGGATAACCGTCATCCCAGTTGAAGGCAAACGCCTGTTCGTCGCTGTACCATCCCATGCGCTTGCCTTGCGGACAAGTAGGGCCATAGGCACGGCTGCTGCGGACGCCTTCCCATTTATCAGCGGCCACGGGCGGCATAAAACGTTCGGCTTTGGCATATGGGATACCTTTATATATATAGATACCATTTTCCACATATCCGGCTACTTTTCCTGATTCGGTCTCGGCAATGGCGGTTGCCGAAGAAGCCGTAATCTCCCCCTCCTGCCCACAAGCAGATGCTTTCTCTATTTTAGCTGTCCCTCCGCACGAGGAAAGTAGGATGGCGGTGAATGCTAACACTGACAAGAATTGCTTTTTCATATTATGTATTAGTTTTATGTTTTTATGATTGCAATATTAGCACATTCTCCCCAGAAGGATTTTCTACGTTATCCAAACGGCTTTCCCCGATGTTCAAAACAGCTTTCTCCAATGTTCAAATGTTTGCAGATTTGTTCAAAACATGCTCTCCGGCAGTCTCTCTCTCAATTTTTATGAGTATTTTCGCATCGTAATGCAGAGATTCGTTGAACAAAACAAATGGATGACATGCCAATGCTTTTAGTCTACACTATATATTATGAAATACATTAAATACCTACTTCTATTGTGTTTAATCACCGCATGCAACCCGTCGGACACAAAGACCGCACCGGAAGGCAGCATCGAAAGCCCGGTCATCACCAATGACCTCTCCAACCAGAAGGTCACCGCCTTTGCCGAAGATGCACAAGGACACATTTGGATAGGAACTTCACGAGGGGTGAACAAATATAATGTACATGAATATCATCAGTATTACTGTACGGATGACTCACTGGATATACCCGATAATCAAATCAACGACCTCTTCCGCGATTCACAAGGCCGGTTGTGGGTAGTCACCGTAAATGGAACCAGCCTATACACGGACAAAGATAATTTCCAAAATATCCCACTGGACTTCCCCAACAAGAACGGCATCCAGATACTTGAAAACAAAGACGGAAAGATTTTTCTGAACATGATGCACAACCTTGCCGTATATAATCCGCAAACACATAAATTTGACGTACCCATCAAGATATTCGACCCGAACTATACCTTCAACAACCGCTGCTTCATAGACCAGAGCAACAAACTGTGGGCAGTGACCCCGCTGTCTCTGCGCCGCTACAACTCCTCCACACTGGCACTGGAAGACTCCATTCCAATGCAGGGCTTTTCTCCCACCTACTTCTTCATGCAGGCTAACGGAATCCTATGGCTGGCGGGAAACCGCCAGATAACATTGTTCGACACACATACGCACAAGTTCAAGGAAACACCCCAAGCCCTCCGGAGCCATCCGCTGCTGCATGCCAACGTCAATTACATCCACCCTTACGGCAGCAACAGCTTGTTGCTGAATACCGACCAACAAGGAATGTTTCTCTACAACTACGTGGAAGGATACGTGATACATCAGAGCGAAAACGGTTTTCCCTTCGAAGTGCCTCACTTCAAGATAAGCACCATGTTTACCGACTCACAGAAAAACCTATGGATAGGCTCTGTAGACCAAGGGTATGTCGTGCGCTATAACTACAAAGAACGTTTCAACACCAACAACCATCTCAGTTCATACCTGAACCGGAAGTCAGTGCTGTCCGTGGCAGTGGACAAGGAGCGAAATCTCTGGATGGCCACCATGATAGACGGGCTGTACGTTTACAACATGGACAGCCACGCAGTGAAAGAAGTGGACTCGGCTGGACTTCCGGGAAAAAGCGCTACCGACAAACCGGACATCACACGCGTATTCGTAGATGATGAGGGCTACATCTGGCTGGCGGCCCTCTATGCGAGCAAGGTGATGAAATGCAGCTATAAAAACGGCATATTGAAGACAGAGGCTATTCATGACATCTTCCTACCACTGTCGTTTGCACAAGATAGCCGTGGAACAATTTGGGTGGGTACACACAGCCCCAAACTTTACGCCAAAAAGCGTGAAGAAAAAGAATTTGTCCAAACAAAAGTATTTTCCTGGACGGGAACCTTCATACCCGGACTCCTTCCACTCAACAACGGAAAGATGTGGGCCACTGCCTTCATGACCCCAGTCATGCAAATCAATCCCGACAATTGGGAAAGCGCTGAAGTACCATTCGAGAACACCGACTGGCAAGCTTGTATCCAACGTTCAGTATTCATCCCTACCGACATCTTCGAAGACAGTCGTGGAGATGTATGGATTGGAACCGTCAGCAACGGACTGCTGCACTATTCTGCCGCCACCGGAAAAATCGAGACCATAGAGGGTACACCCTGCCGGGACATCTCTTGCATTGAGGAAGATGCACAAGGCAATATATGGGCAGGCACACAATACGGGCTGGGCAAATATGACCGCACCGTAGGGAAATTTACCAACTACTATGCCGCCGACGGCATAGGCGGCAATCAGTTTTACGACCGTTCTTCATGCCGCCTGCCCGACGGGACACTGGTTTTTGGCGGTACGCACGGGCTGACTTTCTTCAACCCTATGGACGTAAGTACCAAACGGGAAATTCCACTGCTCTTCGAGGATTTGAAGATACACAACCGGTTGGCACGCCCACAAGACAGCAAAAGTGTAGACAAGCACCTTTCCTACCGACCGGACATCTGCCTGGACCACAATCAGAATGGTTTCAGCATCTCCTTTGCCGCACTGGACTACTGCGAATACGAACGCGTACATTATTATTACAAGATGGACGGTTTCGACAAATATTGGATTGATGCCCGCAACAACCGCGAGGCCTACTATGCCAATCTGCCTGCCGGTACCTACACCTTCAAAGTTAAAATAACCAATAACGACAAGAGCATTGTAGAAAGGGAAAATTCCATACGCGTCATCGTAAAGCCCGCCCCTTGGCAAACATGGTGGGCATGGTGCACCTATCTGCTCATTGCCGCCGCCATCATCGGTATCTTCATCCGTGCCTGGCTACGCATTAAGCAGGAAAAAGAAACCGCCCGACGCGCCAAACTGGAGAAGGACCAGGAACAACGTGTGAATCGTATGAACATGAGTTTCTTTGCCAACATCTCGCACGAGTTCCGCACCCCACTCACCATGATTTCGGGTCCGGTGACACAACTTTGCGAAAGCCCCAAGATAGAGGGAGAGAACAAGCAGCTACTCTACATTGTACAACGCAGTGTGGGGCGCATGCTCCGTCTGGTGAACCAGCTGATGGACTTCAACAAGCTGGAGAATGACACCCTAAAACTGCGGGTGAAACGGACCGACATCATCTCGCAACTGCAACGTTTTGTAGACATTTTCCGCATCAACGCCAACGAGAAAGGCATCGCACTGAACACTTATGGCCTGGAGGATACTTTCCTCATGTGGCTGGACGTGGACAAGCTGGACAAGATTGTAGGAAACCTACTTTCAAACGCCTTGAAGTTCACTCCGAACGGCGGAAAAGTGGAACTGTGCTTCGACGTCATTACCCGCGAAGAGGCTGCACGCCTCTTTACGCTGACGGACAAAGACATCGACACACAGTACGTCAAAGTTGCCGTGGCAGACAGTGGCCACGGAATCCCCGAGGAACAGTTGGAGAAAGTATTCGAACGCTATTACCAACTGGACAATCAATCCAAAGGTACCTATAACTGGGGAACCGGTATCGGTCTGTACTATGCCCGTAGCCTGGCGCTGCTGCATCATGGCTATCTGAAAGCCGGCAACCGTACCGAAGGAAACGGAGCCGTCTTCACCCTACTGCTACCGGTGAATGATCTCTCTTATACCCCCGAAGAATGCACTCTCCCCGAAGAGGAACAGAACAAGGCATTTCCGATACAAACGGAAGAACAATATCAACTGGAAAATACAGAGAGCATCCGGCAGCAAAAGCAAACTCTTCTGGTAGTAGACGACGATACGGAAGTGGCTCACTACCTGAAAGCCCTGCTTTCTCCCATCTACAAAATCGTCTGCCGCTTCGATGCCGACAGCGCCTTCAAAGCCATGAACGAAGAAGCGCCCGACCTCGTACTGAGTGATGTAGTGATGCCCGGAAGAAACGGTTACGACCTCTGTCGCCAGATAAAAGAGGACTTGCAACTATGCCACATCCCCGTGATACTGGTAACGGCCAAAGCTACTGTAGAGAATCAGGTGGAAGGTCTGAATACCGGTGCAGATGCCTACGTGACGAAACCTTTCGAGCCCAACTACCTGCTGGCGCTTATCAAATCCCAACTGAAAAACCGCGAGAAAGTGCGCAGCCTCCTGAGCCAGTCCACCCAAACGGATAAGATTGAGGGAAATGTGCTTTCGCCGCAGGACAACACTTTCATGACCGAGCTTTACCACCTGATGGAGAACGAACTCTCCAATCCGGAGCTGGACGTGGCGCGCATGACCGAGCTACTGAAAATCTCCCGTACCAAGTTCTATTATAAGGTAAAGGGGCTGACGGGTGAGAACCCCAGCGTATTCTTCAAGACCTACAAGCTGAACCGTGCCGCCGAATTGCTCAAAGAAGGAAAATACACTATTTCAGAGATAGCGGACATGACGGGATTCAGTACGCTGTCCCATTTCTCGACAAGCTTCAAGAAACAGTTCGGTGTGAGTCCGAGCGAATACAGCAAGTAAAAAGCCGGTCGGTTCAAATTTATTCATTACATTTGTACCATTCTTAAAAAACCTTTTTATCCATGGCACACCGACTGAACACCAACAAACAGTTTATGATAGGCAACGGCATCCTTGCTTTCGCCGTGATTTTTGTAGTTGTCATCTTTGTCTACATGAGCATGAGGCTGCAACAACGGAAAGAAGGAGAACGCAAATTCATCGAGACATACACCATCACACTGACGAAAGGATTTGCCGGAGATTCCACTTCCATATTCATCAACGACAGCCTGCTAGTGAACCGCACCATTGCAGAAGAACCTTTCACCATCGAAGTGAAACGCTTTGCCGAGCAAAACGCACTCATGATTGTAAACAATGCAACTGAAAAGCTTTCCTTATTTGAGCTAAGCGAAAAAGGAGGAGAATACCGGTTCGAGAAGGAAGGGGAAGAGGTAAAGCAGTTGGCAAAAAATTAGGGATAAAAAGTTTGAGGCATTTTGCTCTCATATTTCGGAGTCGACAAGCTGTTTCCTGGCTTACCAACAGCCACTGCAAAGACACCACATAACTTTTGCAGTGGCACTGCAAAGACATTACACAACTCCTGCAGTGACACTGCAGCGATACTGCATACCTTTTGCAGCGTTACTGCAAAACAGTTGCAGTGTCACTGCAAAGGTGTTGCAGCAGCACTGCAAAAGGAGTGCAGTGACAGTGCAAAAGGTATGCAGTGGTTTTGCAGTATCACTGTCTGCAAAACAAGGAACTACTTACCGTGATACACCCATACTAATCTCTAATCATTTATTTTCGTTTGATATTTCCGAAGCTCCGCTCTCAATGCTTGTGCCTTTCCATCAGTCATCCGATCGAGCAAATCCCAGAAACGCTCCCCGTGATTCATCTCGCGGGTATGTGCCAGTTCGTGCAGTAGCACGTAGTCTATCAGATGCTTGGGAAGAAGTACCAGATAATAGGAAAGGTTGATATTGCCTTGTGCCGAACAGCTTCCCCAACGCCCACTGCTGGAATTTATCTTCACACTCTTGTAAGAAAGGTTGTGCTGCATGGAAAGCATATACAAACGGTGCGGAAGAACAATTTTCGCATTTCGCCGTAAAGCTTCCTCAATTACCTTGCGTAGCCAAGCCTGCAACTTCTCATCCGAGAAATCGGCATCAGGAGGACAGATTATCTGCATTTCCCCCAATTCCGAACGGGACAAGAACCGTTCCCGTTGTCCGCTGACCAATGTCAGTTTAAAGAACTCCGTATCAATGCGGTAATCCAAATCAATCAGCTTTCTGACCTGCTTCTGTCTGGCAGCCTTCAGACGCGGACGAAGCTGCTCGATGGCATTCTCTATCTCGGCAAGAGAAGTCCGGGGAGGCACAGTCACGTAAATTCCATCTTCCTTTGTACGGAAAGTAAGACGCCGTGCCCGGGCATTGACCCGGACAAACAAAGGGCCAAGCTCTTTATCTTCTATAATGCGGTTTACTGTCATAAATCAAAGCCTCTCCCATAGGAAAGGGGTGGGAAGAGGCTTTGCAAATGAACAAAGAATCATCCAAAAACGCAAGCAAATACCTGACAAAAGCGGACGGAGTGTCCGATAATGAACACTGCACAAAAACGGCTATCCTTTAACAATCACCATTTTACACTTATGGCACAATAATTGATTAAAGTATGCTGAACTGGTTTCTTTTGAAAAAAGCATTTCTACATGCAACTTTTTCAAGGCAGTTCACGTCTAACTAATAAACACTAAATCACAAAAAACAAAAGAATATGAAAGCTCTAACAACATTTATCGCAATCGCCTTATTGGCATTCAGTACAACCGCTTGTTCACAACAACACACATACCGTTCCGGAGGCTTCGGCAGCAAAACAGTCAAGGCAAGCAAGAACTATGTAACCAAAGACATAAAAGTGGACAATTTCACCAAGCTGAGTGTAGCCGGCAGCCCCGACGTGACCTACACACAGAAGTCCGGCAAACCGACAGTGGAAGTATACACCTCGGACAACATTGTAGACTTACTGGATATCCGTGTCAAGGACAATACCCTCTACATCGGCTTCAAGAAGAATGTCAGCGTATCCTATAATAAACTGGAAGTACGTGTGTCCGCAGAAAAGTTGAACGGCATTGCCGTTGCAGGTTCGGGAGACGTGGAACTGAAAAACGGACTGAAGACAGACAACCTCAAAATCTCTGTGGCAGGTTCGGGTGACATCAATGGGAACAACATCTCCTGCACAGACCTCGATATTTCCATCGCAGGCTCGGGAGACATCAACAGCAGCGACATCACTTGCAATGACCTCCAAGTATCCGTTGCAGGTTCAGGTGACATGAAGCTGAACAACGTAACGGCCAACTTCACCAAAGCATCCGTTGCCGGTTCGGGTACCGCTATCCTGAGCGGCAGCACCCAAGAAGCTGAATACAGCGTGGCAGGTTCAGGTGATTTGTTTGCTTCCGATTTCGTTGCCAAGAAAGCATCCGCCAGTGTTGCCGGTTCAGGCGACATCAAGTGCCATGCCACAGATTTCCTAAAAGTACGCACTAGCGGAAGCGGCAGTGTGGGCTACAAGGGTAATCCGGAACTGGACTATCCGAAAAAAGGACTGTATAAGCTTTAACATTGGAAAATATAGACTTTAAGATTAATGAACCTAAACTAAATTCTCTCTCAAATAATTACCTATAAAGATGACGAAGGACTCCCGCGAGGAAGTTCTTCGTTCTTTGTGCATCCACCCATGCTGGGCGTACAAACAATAAAGGGACGCTGCATCACGCAGCGTCCCTTCTATTTTAGTTAGTTTTTATAAGATTTTGAGAGAATTGAAACTTCACAGCCTCAAGTTGTTTTAATAAAGCACACTAACTATTATGTTTAAAGCAAATGAAAATGTTATTTTAAAAGCAAATGAAAATATCTATTCACTGATTTCCAGACCCTTGTCCACCCGACGCAGGCTATCCATTACCTGCTTTTCATGAGACACGGGCACATCTCCCGAAAGAGCTACCGACGGTGCGGAAATCTGTTTACCGATAGTATCGGCTGCGGCCACCTCCTCTACATCCGAGAAAAATGAATGTTGCATCACATTCCCCATAGAAAGGACCACTGCCACTACTGCAGCGGCTTTGAACAACGGCATGAAACGTGCGGTCAATGTCATGCGCTTTGCCTTGACCACCGGAACTTCTACTTCGGCAAGCACCCGGGCATCAAAATCCTCACCCAAATGCACTTCCTGCTGAAGCTGCTGATATACGAACAAGTCCTTGTAGCGAAGCAAGTGTCCGGGAACATCGTTACCGCTAAAGAAAGCACGCAGGCATGCTTCCTCTTCCAAAGAAGTTTCGCACTGCCAGTAGCGTTCCAAGAGTTGTTCTATATATTTAGAGTCCATAACCTTCTATATCAATAAACGTTTGTTTTACTTTTTGCCGCGCCCTGAAGAGGTTCACTTTTACCTGCTCCTCGGTCAAGTTCAGGACCGCTGCTATTTCTTTATAGCTCTTACCTTCCACATCCCTAAGCTGCATAATCAACCGCTGTTTTTCGGGAAGCTTGCTCATCAACCGATGTATCAACGCCATCCGTTCCTTGTTCACCAGCTTTTCGTAAGGGCTCGATGCATCGGAGACTTGCTCCATTTCGGGGAGTAGCTCCACGGTACGGGAGTCTTTTCGCTCGCTACGGTCTATCGCCAGATTTCTTGCCACAGTCAAGCAATAGGCTTCAATAGAACCAAACTGCGACCACTCGTCACGCTTGTTCCAAACCCTTATCAGCGTTTCCTGCACAACGTCCTCTGCCTCTGCCCTATCAAACGTAATTCTTAAGGCTAACCGAAAAAGCTTATCCTTCAGCGGGAGAATGTCATTGCGAAAGCTGAGTTCTTGCATCTCTAATAAATTGACGGTTAAGTATTCAGAAAGTTACAGTCTATTGCCGTTTTTTTTGAATTATTTTCGGATACGGGTTCCACTGTTCCCGTTGATGGCTGATGCTAAAGTGATTACGACTTCGGACACACCCGCATTCAACGCCTCGAAAGAGTTCTCCAATTTTGGAATCATGCCACCTTGAATCACTCCATCGGCTACATATTGCTTGAATTCCTCCGGTGTTATCTGTGGAATCACGCTATCATCGTCGTTCTCGTCACGCAGCACCCCTTTCTTCTCAAAGCAGAACACCAAAGTAACATCGAACAAGCCCGCCAAAGCCTTGGCAGTCTCTCCGGCAATGGTGTCGGCATTCGTATTCAGCATGTGCCCCTCTCCATCGTGCGTCAGCGGAGCCATCACGGGAACCACACCCTTATGAATGAGGTCTGCCAAAAAAGCAGCATTCACCTGCTTCACATCGCCCACAAACCCATAGTCCACCTCCTTCACGGGACGCTTAACCGAACGGATTACATCCATATCGGCTCCCGTCAAGCCCAGTGCATTGACACCGCGCGCCTGCAAGCCAGCGACGATATTCTTATTCACCAGCCCGCCATACACCATTGTTACCACTTTCAGCGTTTCGGCATCAGTGATACGACGGCCATTCACCATTTTGCTTTCAATCCCCAGTTGGGCGGCGAGCTTCGTAGCTGAGCGTCCGCCTCCATGTACCAAGACCTTGTAGCCTTCGATGGCTGCAAAGTCATCCAATAACTTATAGAGGGTGGCTTCCTCTTCTACAATCTTGCCACCCACCTTTATTACAGTCAGTTTCTCCATTTTATTCCAAATAAGTATATCCGTACAGTCCGGAACGGTAATTAGACAAGAATTCCTTTCCTTCTTCCACAGAGATACGCCCTTCCTTGACGGATTGCGTCACCCAAGTTTCCAGCGTACGTACCAGTTTCTTAGGATTATATTGCACGTAGTCCAGCACCTCTGCCACCGTCTCTCCATCAATCAGTTGGTCAATGGTGTAGCCTTTGGAATTGACAGACACATGCACAGCATTCGTATCACCGAACAGATTGTGCATATCTCCCAGAATCTCCTGATAGGCCCCTACGAGGAAAACCGCCAGATAATAGTGCTCCTTGTCGCGCAACGAGTGCAGCGGCAGGGTCGTCGTATCGGCACGCGAGCTGACGAAATTAGCTATTTTACCGTCAGAGTCGCAAGTCATATCCTGCAAAGTAGCCTCGCGGTCGGGTCTTTCATCCAGCCGCTGTATGGGCATGATGGGGAACATCTGGTCGATGGCCCAGGAATCGGGCAATGACTGGAACAGCGAAAAATTACAGAAATACTTGTCGGCAAGCAGCTTGCTCAACTTGCGGAATTCCTCGGGGCAATGCTTCATGCCGCTGGCAATGGAGTTAATTTCGCGGCAGATACTCCAATAGAGTTTCTCTATCTGCGCGCGCGTATTCAAGTCGACGATGCCATGACTGAAAAGGTCGAGTGCCTCTTCGCGTATCTGCTGTGCATCGTGCCAGGGTTCCAGCATGCTGCGCTGACTCAGGTTGTCCCAGATGTCATACAGTTCCTTCACCAGTTCGTGGGCATCCTCTCCCGGTTCCCAGTCGTCATCCATTTCGGGCAGGGAAGCCGTTTCCAGTACTTCAAAGATAAGCACGGAGTGATGGGCAGTCAAGCTACGTCCCGTTTCGGTAATGATATTGGGATGAGGAAAGCCGTGTTTGTTGGCAGCATCAACAAATGTCGACACCACATCGTTGACATATTCCTGGATGGAATAGTTGACGGAGCTTTCGCTGCTTGAAGAACGTGTACCGTCATAATCAACTCCCATACCGCCACCGGTATCCACGAATTCGATGTTGAATCCCATCTTGTTCAGCTGCACAAAGAATTGCGAAGCTTCACGCAAGGCATTCTTGATGCGGCGTATCTTGGTTATCTGACTGCCGATATGGAAATGTATCAGCTTCAGACAGTCCTTCATGTCCTTTTTCTCCAGGAAGTCCAGCGCTTCAAGCAGTTCACTGGATGTCAGTCCGAACTTGCTGGCATCTCCCCCACTTTCTTCCCATTTGCCACTTCCACTGGAAGCCAATTTTATGCGAATTCCAATGTTGGGTTTCACTTTCAATTGCTTCGCCATCTTGGCAATAAGATTCAACTCATTAAGTTTCTCTACAACAAGAAAAATGCGTTTGCCCATTTTCTGCGCCAACAGTGCCAATTCAATGAAGCTCTCGTCCTTATATCCGTTACAGACCACGAGGGAGTCCGGGTCTGTATTGACCCCTATCACAGCATGCAACTCCGGCTTTGAACCCGCTTCCAGACCTAGATTGAACTTCTTCCCATGGTTAATCATCTCTTCCACCACAGGACGCATCTGATTCACTTTGATGGGATAGATAATAAAGTTCTCTCCTTTATACCCATACTCATCGGCGGCCTGTCTGAAGCAGCAGGACACCTTCTCGATTCGGTTGTCCAGAATATCGGGAAAACGCACCAATACCGGAGCCGCTACATCGCGCAACTGCAACTCGTCCACCAACTCTTTTAAATCGACGGCAACCCCATCCTTACGCGGTGTCACCACAACATGACCTTTGTCATTGATACTAAAGTACGAAGTGCCCCAACCAGTTATGTTGTACAGCTCTTCTGAATCTTCAATACGCCATTTTCTCATCAGTACATTTACTATTAGACTATTTACAATTTACTATTTTCCCACTATAGTGTGTTTTATAAAAGGGGCGACAAAAATACACATAAATCTAATACATCCAGCTCATCGGACTGAAAAATACACATTTACAAGGGATTAAAGTCCTAAAAGTTGGCGTAACCGTTGCACGGATTCGCTAATCTGGCTGCGACTCTCCAGATAACCGGCATCAAAGCGATAACGGGCCTGCGAGTAGAAAGGCGCACGCTTATCCAGCGCCTCCACAATGAAGGTGCGCAAATCTTCGTCCGTCTTGCCTTGCAGGATGGGGCGCTGCTGCTTCGCCACCCGGAGCCGGCGGAACAGAATATCGGGGTGTACATCCAGGAACACCGTCTGCCCGCAACCGTTCATATACTCCATATTGTCAAAAAAACAAGGAGTACCGCCACCGGTAGAAACCACGACATCCTCAAATTCCCCTACTTCATGCAGCATGTTTCGCTCCAATTCACGAAAAGAGGCTTCTCCCCGCTCGGTGAACAATTCACGGATTGATTTGTGAAAACGTTCTTCGATGTACCAGTCCAAATCAATGAACGGCACATTCATTTCGCGGGCAAAAGCCTTTCCTAAAGTAGTTTTACCGGCTCCCATGTAGCCGGTCAAGAAAATACGCATCATATCTGCTACGAGTTACAGGTTTCCTGCAAAGGTAGCAATTCCAAGCTGAAAACGCCTCTGTATCAGAGAAAAATTTTGATACGCTTGCTTAAATCTTCGAATTCCTTTTCTCCTGGTTCACCGGTGGGTGTACCGAAGGGCATCTGTGCAATCATCATCCAGTCGCCGGGCAGGTTCCAGGTGCGGCGTACCTCGTCGTCAATCAAGGGGTTATAGTGTTGCAGGGAGGCGCCCAACCCCATATCTTCCAGCATAGTCCAGATGGCAAACTGGTGCATAGCGGAGGTGTGCTGTGACCAAGTGGGGAAATTATCCTTATAGGAAGGGAATGCTTCCTGCAGCTTCTTGACTACAGAAGTGTCTTCAAAATAGAGCACAGTACCGTGTCCGCTGGCAAAGCAGCCGTCAATCTTGGCTTCCGTCTTGGCAAAAGCCTCGGCAGAGATGCGTGCTTTCAGGGTTTCCTTCACGATGTTCCACAATTTTTTATGTTCGTCGCCCAGCAACAATACAATTCTTGTAGACTGTGAATTGAAAGCTGACGGCACATTCTTTACGGCTTCACGAATAATGTGTACTATTTCTTCATCCAGTACTGGCGAATCGCTGCCGATAGAGTAATAACTACGGCGATGCGCCATGGCTTCTGCAAATGTTCTCTTCATTTTTTGTCCTTTCTTTTTTTATTGAGTCTTCTCTTCTTTATTTTATATCCGCCATACAAAGAAACAAATGAAAGAGTTAAGTTGTTCGGATTTTCTTTTTTACCTTTGTCCGCAGTTATGAAGAAAGAAAAATATTACGTCGTATGGGCGGGAGTCAGCCCGGGTATCTACACTTCCTGGACAGACTGCCAACTGCAGACCAAAGGCTACGAAGGAGCAAAATACAAGTCATTCGAATCACGCGAGGAAGCGGAAAAAGCCTTTGCCTCTTCGCCGTACGCGTACATCAAGCGGTCAGCCCCTTCTCCTGCCAAGACTATTCCCGGCGCCGACGCTCCCCTTCCCACCGCCGTCGCGGAAAACAGCCTTGCCGTAGACGCGGCTTGCAGCGGAAACCCCGGTGCCATGGAGTACCGGGGAGTACACGTCGCCAGCCGTCAGGAAATCTTCCACTTCGGGCCGATGTATGGAACCAACAATATCGGCGAATTCCTCGCCATTGTCCACGGACTTGCCTTGTTGAAACAGAAAGGTTTCGACATGCCCATCTACAGTGACAGCGTGAACGCCATCAACTGGATAAAACAGAAAAAATGCAAGACCAAACTGCCGCGCGACGCCAAGACCGAAGAGCTTTTCTGCCTGATAGAACGTGCGGAGAAGTGGTTGCGCGAAAACACCTACACCACCCGCATCCTAAAATGGGAGACAAAGCAATGGGGGGAAATTCCGGCCGACTTCGGAAGGAAGTAAAAAAACGCGGGCACCCCGGATTCTTCATCCGGTTGTGCCCGCGTCAAGAAAATGATGCGGCCGAGCTTATGAATGAATAGCCGCCATCATGTTTTATTTGCTATACGATGCCTTCACGAAAGGAGCATCAAGCAAGTAGTCAAGACTCTGCTTCACACTCTCTTCTACGGGGCAGCTGTATTTCTCAATCTCAGCTACGATGTGGCGCACGCCAGCAGTATCCGTATTCTTGAAGATAGCATCATAACCTACCATACCACTCTGCCCAATCTCGCGGTGATCCTTGATATGGAGCATGGTGAAGCGTCCGGGATACTTGTTAAAGTAATCCACCGGGCTGTTCTGGCCACGTACTACCCAGTAAACGTCCATCTGGAAGAATACATATTCGGGATTGGTGTGTTGCAGCATGTAGTCCAGCATCAGCTCCTTGTCTTCCACTTTCTGGAATTCATGGGCATGATTGTGGTAACCGTATTTCAGACCGGCAGCCTGGCAACGCTTGCCCACCTCATTGTAATAGTCGCAGTAGGTCTGCAAGTCTTTCAATGTCTTGGGAACGGAGAGATACGGAGTCACGATATACTCCATACCGGCCTCCTTATGGGCAGCAATGCACTGATCCCACCATTTCAAGGCTTCCGTAAAGTCGCCCGAAGCCAGTTCCTCGTCCGACAACCCGTGGGTAGTGTGCGAAGAAAGCACGGTCATACCGCTCTTTTCCACCATCTGCTTGAACTCCTGGGGAGTCTTGCCGTAGAACTTACCGTCATTGTAGTTGGCGGCCTCCACACTGGTATATCCCATATCAGCCAAGTCCTTCAAAATCTGGTCAAGGTTACTACCGTCTTTCACCAAGTCTCTCACAGAGTAGAGCTGTATGGCAACTTCCTTTTTCGTCGTTTCCGGCGTCGTTTCCCTACTCTGGCTGCTACAGCTTGTGGCCATCATGGATAAACACAGTGCTGACAAAATCATCATATGTTTGATTCTCATAGTACTATCTTTTTAGAAGGAATCAGTCGAGAACCTTTACACGGATGTTGCGGTACCAAACATCATCACCATGATCCTGTACACCGATAAAGCCTTCATGGTTTTCGCCACCACAGTTGTTCAACAGTTCAAAAGCCAAAGGCCATTTTTCTTCGCTGAACTTGCTGGCTTGGAGCATATCAGTCCACTGCTTGGTCCACAAGTGATACTCCAGTACATTTTCATCGTTCTGTCCGTGAACTACAGTGCCTTTGTATACCATAATCTTGGCCTTATTCCATTCACCGAAAGGTTTGGCGTTCTGCGGAACAGCAGGAATCATATCATACAAGGAAGCAGCCTGACGGTTGTTGTCCTTGCCCAGCTTGGCATCCGGATGATTGGCGTTGTCCAACACCTGGAATTCAGGAGCAGAGATATAGATGGGTTCCAGCACTTCGTTGCCGTCCTTATCCTTTGAAGTAACTTCCTGAGCCAGATAGAAGATACCGGAGTTACCACCTTTCGAAATTTTCCATTCCAGTTCCAACTCAAAATTCTTGAACTTATGGGCGAAAATCAAGTCACCACCTTCACCGGTCTGTCCTTCACCGGTACCGGTTCCACAGAATTTGAGGCAACCATCCTCAATAATCCACCTGGAAGGCACTTTATCCTTACCGTATCCACGCCATCCGTCCAGGCTCTTTCCATCAAAAATAGTAATATAACCGTCCGCATCAATCGGCAGATTCAGACTGTCCGTTTCAGGCGCTTTCAAAGACTTGGAGTAAGACACCGCAGTAGTAGTAGGAGCTGCGGCTTCTTCCGTAGCGTTCGATTTCTTTGCACCGCCACCGCAAGAGGCGAGCATACCTCCGATAAGGCAACAAGCCAAAGGATAATATATTTTCTTCATAATCTGAAAAATTAAATGATTAGTATTCGTTTATGAGCATCAGAAAACAAGTTCTGATGCCCCTTTTAATGTTTATCTGGGCATATCGGGCAACTTCCAGCCTTCGCGGTAGTTATGCTTGATGAGCTCTTCTGCAAAAGCTTTGGCATTTACCGGATCTGTCCATGTCTTGTCGAAGCTTGGATGGCCGTTGTGTATCTTGAAGCCGTCCTTGATGACTGTACGCAATGTCTCGTCGTCGCCAATATTGGTAAAGCGCATGTTGGCTCCGTCCCATTCCAGTGTCTTGTTCAGGCCCTGCAGACGGATAGCCAATACACCCATTGCCACCATTTCGTTCATCGGTCCTGCTTCGGAGAAGTCAGACTTAGGCATTACGCGGCTGGAAGGACTTTCCTTACAAGCACGTACCCAGTCCATCTCATGACCGCCATTCATAGCCTTCGGCACACGGCGGCAAACCTTCGGTGCATTGGGCACACGACCAGAAAGTAACCACGGGTTCTGTCCGTAGCAACCGCAAATCAGCGTATCCTTCGTTCCGTGGAAGATAGTCAGACCGCCACCGCTCTGCATCAGTTGCTTTCCTTCGGGGAAGCCTTTCGGACGGTCGGGCATCATGCCGCCATCATACCAGTGAACTTCCACTTCGGGCATAGCCACCTTCGGCATATTTTCACGTGCGGGGAAAGTCAGCTTCACGTGCTGTGCTTGCGGAGCGCAGGCATTGAGCAACAATGTAGACGAACCTTCTACCTTGGTAGGATACAACAACTTCAAAGCTCTGAACGGCTGGTGCAGGATGTGACAAGCCATATCGCCCAAAGCACCCGTACCATAATCCCACCATCCGCGCCAGTTCCAGGGATGATAGATTTCGTTATACGGATTCATCTTGGCAGGACCGGTGAACAAATCCCAGTTCAGAGTTTTGGGAATGCGGTCTTCCTTCTCGGGAACATTCAATCCTTGCGGCCAGATGGGACGGTCGGTAGCACATTCCACCTTTGTCACGTCACCGATTTCGCCGTTCCATATCCACTCGCACACCAAGTCGGTACCTTCGTCCGAAGAACCCTGGTTACCCATCTGAGTAACTACTCCCGTAGAAGCGGCCAGGCGAGTAAGCAGACGGGACTCGTATACGGAGTGCGTCAACGGTTTCTGGCAATATACATGTTTGCCCATCGTCATGGCATCAGCAGTGATGATGGCATGTGTATGGTCGGCCGTAGCGATGATAACGGCATCGATGTCCTTGCCCATCTCATCGTACATCTTACGATAATCCCAATACTTTTTCGCATTGGGAAGCTCATCGAACACACCTTTCGCGTAGCGCCAATCTACGTCACACAGCGCCACGATATTTTCCGTAGCCTTCACATGATTAATGTTAGTGTGTCCCATACCACCGATACCTACGGCAGCAATGTTCAAACGGTCACTGGGAGGTACGTGTCCGTGACTCTTACCCAAAATGCTGCTTGGAGCAATGGTAAGACCCGCCAAAGCTAAACCTCCGGTCTTAAGAAACTCTCTTCTTGTAAATTTCGACATGGTTCTTTAGATTTTAAAATCGGTTAATATAATTAAGTTTTAAAACACTTCTTATTACAATAGGCATCAGACTACCGTCTTCTTCGGACGGAGCAGTCCGTAACCTTCCTTCATATGCCTCCGGCGCTCCCTGATTTCCTCCAGCGTCTGCAAGTCGCCTATGCCGGGCAGGTCGTGGCGGCGCGCATCCTCCAGGAAGGTCCATCCGTATTGGGAAGCAATGGCCGAGTCTCGCATCTGCGGCAATCTCGGATCGCGTTTCCCGCTCTCGATGGAGTCGGCCATAATATTGCATAGCTTATCCAGGTTCTTCCCGCCAAACGGCTTCTCCAGGCGAAGCGTACGGTTCACGCCGTGAAGCTCCACCACGGCAGTCCGGAAATCATGCGTCATGCGCACGATACCTTTTGTACCGATAATGTCCGTATATGCATTATGAGTCTGGTTTCTGGAGAGTTGTCCGTAGACGAATCCTTGTGTAACATCGAAGGCGATGCCGTTCTCGAACGTACCGTGGCACTGTACCCACCAAGGGTCCTTGTAGTCCCACATCCGCATGCCTTGCGCATGCCAGGTCTTGTATTCACTGTCGGCATACCAGCGGGCAATGTCTATGTAGTGCATGCCGCAGTCGTGGTAGGCGGGACCCTCATATTCGTGTCCCTCGCCCGGCGCCAATCCCGGAGTCATGTGGCAGATGCGCAAGATGGCCAGTTCGCCAATTTCGCCTTCATCGATAAACTGCTTCATAGCCTGGTGATACCAGGAGTTGCGCAGATAAAGGTTGACAGCAGCAATACGGTCATACTTTTCAATCAGATCCACAATTTCCCATTCCTTGTCAATGGTATCGGCAATGGGTTTCTCCGTCAGGATGTGCTTATGGCTTCGGACAGCTTTCTCTATTTGTTCTTTTCTGGAATTTGCCAATGCAAAAAGACCAACAGCTTCTACACTCTGGTCGTCAAAGATTTCTTGTTCATCAGATATGATTCTGGATGAAGGGGAAAGGTTTCTTGCCAATTCTCGGGAGTCCGGATCGGTATCGCAGATATATGCGATGTCCCATCGACCGCTTTTTTGCATTTCCTCCCAATACATTTGCCCCATTCTACCGAACCCTATCAAACCAACTTTTATTTTCATGGTAGGCGAATATTAAATATTTACAGTTATAGTATTATCGGGGTCAATTGAATTACATGATTAAGAGTACTTGGACTGATAGTCATAGTAGCTGTCGTCGTAGACGTTGGATATAATTTTTTCATGATATTTGCAATGTTTATGTATGTGTTCTTTGCAAAAATAGGATAATTAGTGATAGAATGGAAGCAAGCAGATATTAAAAAAGCGTAAAAGGCAAAAGAACGCCCTTTATTCATCATTGCCTAACAAGCCGTGAAACACTCTGCCGGCAGCCATCAACACCCACCTACATCATAGATTCTGCGTAAGAAGTATAGAAGAGAAAGAAGAATTAATATGCTGTTTGCAGGAAATTAACTTCCTATTTACAAAGTATCAACAAGAAGGGATACACGAAATCAACACATTGCCTTACAATGAATTAACTTCCTATTTTAGTCATAACAACATAGCACAAGCGGGTGGAAGCAAAGTACGCAGAATTTTATTTCTATGAGAGAGACTGCATATCATTCAGCCTCTTATAATAGCCGTTCTTCTCAAGGAGTTCCTCGTGCTTACCACGTTCCACGATTTCACCTTCATAAAGAACACAAATCTCATCCGCATTCTTGATGGTGGAAAGGCGGTGGGCGATGGCAATCGTGGTACGGGTCTTCATTAGCCGTTCCAGAGCCTCCTGCACCAGTCGTTCGCTTTCGGTATCGAGTGCGGAAGTAGCCTCATCGAGTATCAGGATGGGCGGATTCTTCAGGATGGCACGGGCAATACTGATGCGCTGGCGCTGTCCGCCGGAAAGCTTGCCGCCACGGTCGCCGATGTTGGTTTGATAACCGAGTTCGGTCTCCATGATGAAGTCGTGGGCATTGGCAATCTTTGCCGCTTCGATCACCTGCTCCATAGTTGCATTTTCCACACCGAAGGCAATGTTGTTGAAGAAGGTGTCATTGAACAGGATGGCCTCCTGGTTCACGTTTCCTATCAACGCACGCAAGTCGTGGATGCGAAAATTCTTAATATTCACACCGTCAATTGTAACCTCACCCAACTGCACATCGTGATAGCGCGGCAGCAAATCCACCAATGTCGACTTGCCGGAACCGGACTGGCCGACAAGTGCAATGGTCTGTCCTTTGGGCACCATCAGATTGACGTGCTTCAACACTTCGCGCTTGCCGTCGTAACTGAAGGAGAGGTCCTTAAATTCAATCCGGTCATTCATCCCGTGCAGCGGCAACGGGTTTACCGGTTCCTTAATGGGATTCTCGGCTTTCAGTATTTTGTCCACACGTTCCATGGATGCCAGACCCTTTGGAATGTTGTATCCTGCCTTTGCAAAGTCTTTCAACGGATTGATGATACTGTACAGAATCACCATATAGAAAATGAACGTTGAAGCTTCCATGGAAGTACCATCGCCCAAAATAAGCAGACCACCAAACCACAGAACCAATACAATGAGCAACGTACCGAGGAATTCGCTCATAGGATGTGCCAACGACTGACGGATGGCTACCTTGTTGGTGGCATCACGCAGCTCGTTGCTACATTGTTTGAAACGGTCCACCATCTTGTCTTCGGCTATGAAAGCCTTGATGATGCGCAGTCCGCCCAACGTCTCTTCCAGTTGCGACATCGTGTCGCTCCATTTCCCCTGGGCTTCCAGCGACTTGCGTTTCAGCTTCTTGCCGACCTTTCCCATCAGCCAGCCCATACCCGGCAATACCAGGACAGTAAACAAGGTCAGCTGCCAACTGGTTACAATCAAAGTGGAAAAATAAAGCAGAATCAGGATAGGATTCTTGAGCAACATATCCAGTGAACTGGTAATGGAGTTTTCAATTTCGCCTACGTCACCGCTCATACGTGCAATGATGTCCCCTTTTCTTTCTTCAGAGAAAAAACCAAGTGGCAAGTGCATCACTTTGGAATAGACCATCACACGGATATCGCGTACTACTCCCGTACGCAAAGGAACCATTATAGCAGAAGAACCGAAGTAGCAGGAGGTCTTCAGCATGGTCATGAAAGCAAGGAAGAGCCCCATGAACAGCAGTGTCATCTGCGGCCCGTGTGTCTCAATCATCTGGGTGACGTAGTAGTAGAAGTTGTTCACCGCCACTTCCTTCAAGCTGCCGTTTCCCCACTCCATGAAGTGATATACCTCGGTATTCGCCCCAGTCTTGAAAAGGATGTTAAGGATAGGAATTAACAATGTAAATGAAAAGACGTTGAATATAGCGGACAGCACATTGAGCACGATTGCCCAACCGATATATCTCTTGTAAGGCGACACAAAGCGCCGCATCAGTTGTAGGAATTCCTTCATTGATTGTAGTTAAGTGAATTATAAGGTTGCAAAGGTACAAGAATAAAATGAAAAACATCTAAGTTCGATGCTTATCTCTAAATATAAAACGACAGCGGACTATTAACTAATCCGCTGTCTACATAAAAAATCACTGACCATCAATAGTCATATATTCCTCACAAAATATATTTATGAAAGTGACTGCATATCATTCAGTTTCTTATAATATCCATTAAGAGCTATAAGCTCATCATGCGTTCCACGTTCCACAATTTCACCTTCATAAAGTACGCATATCTCATCTGCATTTTTGATTGTAGACAAACGGTGGGCAATGGCAATGGTAGTACGTGATTTCATCAAACGTTCCAAAGCTTCTTGCACCAAACGTTCACTCTCTGTATCAAGTGCAGAAGTGGCCTCATCCAAAATCAAAATAGGAGGATTCTTCAAAATCGCACGCGCTATACTGACACGTTGTCTTTGCCCACCAGACAAACGCCCACCACGGTCACCAATCATAGTATCATATCCTTTCTCAGTTTCCATAATAAAATCATGTGCATTAGCTATCTTTGCAGCTTCAACAACCTGCTCCATCGTAGCATTCTCGACACCAAATGTAATATTATTAAAAAAAGTATCATTAAACAGAATAGCTTCCTGATTCACATTGCCTATTAATGACCTTAAACTGCTTATGGAAACATCCTTCACATTCTTACCATCTATCAATAAGGCTCCTTCTGTGACATCATGATAACGAGGAACCAAATCTACTAAAGTGGATTTTCCTGATCCTGACTGTCCTACCAGAGCAATAGTCTTACCTTTATGAACCGTCAAATTAATATGTTTCAAAACTGGTCTTCCCTCTATATAACTGAAACTTACATCACGAAATTCCAATTTATTCTCAAAGCCATTTAATGATAAGGGCTGCATAGGATCTTTTATATGGCTCTCAGCCTTTAATATCATGTCAATACGTTCCATACTGCCAAGCCCTAAAGGTATATTATAAAAAGCCTTAGAGAACTCTTTTAAGGGATTAATGATACTATAAAGAATAACTAAATAGAAAATAAAAGTGGCTGCATCCATGGGAGAATAAGTATTACTCAAAATCAATGAACCACCAAACAGCAATACGATAACGATGATACAAGTACCCAAAAATTCACTCATCGGATGAGCTGAACTCTGACGGATTACCATTTCATTCACAGCATTTCTAAATTCATTATTGGTCTTTGCAAAACGCGCAGACATTTTCTTTTCTGCAAGAAAAGCTTTAATCACACGTAATCCTCCCAAGGTTTCGTCCAATTGAGACATTATATCTCCCCATTGGGCTTGTGCCGCTGATGATTGTCTTTTCAATTTACGGCTGATTATTCCCATGAGCCATCCAGCCAATGGAAGAATTATAAGGACAAACAAAGTCATCTCCCAACTTACAGTAAACAAAGTGACAAAGCAAACCAAAAGAGCTATCGGATTACGAATTAACATGTCAATGGAACTGGTTAAAGAATTCTCAACAACAGTAACATCCGCACTCATACGAGCAATAATATCCCCTTTACGCTCCTCAGAAAAGAAACTAAGAGGCAACTCCAATACTTTATTATATACTTGAATACGGATATCACGAACAATACCTGTACGAAGAGGGACCATAATTGCAGAAGAAGCGAAGTAACCTGCAGTCTTCAATAACGTCATAAAAACCAATATACATCCCATCATAACAAGTGTAAGAAAAGCGCCATGTTCCAAAACAAAATTACTGATCCAATAATAAGCATTATTAATAAGAACATCTTTGTCAAAGTTTCCCCAGTCCATGGGCATATATTCATACACTTTAGTGTCAATCTTAAACAATATGTTTAAAATAGGAATAATAGCCATAAAAGAAAAAACGTTCAGCCATTGAGAAAGGAAATTCAGTATCAATGCCCACGTTAAATACTTGCGATACGGCATGATATATCGCTTCATCAAAGAGAAAAACTGTTTTACCATAAGTTTTGATTATAATTAAATTGCTAAATTACACGAAAATACCTAAATACTCAAAATAAAAATTTTAAAAATTCAGAATATGAGAATAAATAGCTATACGCTGTTCTAACATCTTTTTCCAATCATATAAATCTTCTAATTTACGTTTAGCTTGTAAAACAAGTCTACACTGCATGTTACTATCATTAGCCAACCTAATAATCGCATCTGCAAAATCCATAGCTGTATCCGCCTTTAAACACTCTTCATTATCATTAAAACTAATCCCCTCTACTCCTTTAGAAGTAGTAACAAAAGGAATGCCCAAAGATACAGCATCTAATATTTTCATTCTCAACCCACTACCGATGCGTATAGGAACAAGAGCAATACTACCTTTAAGAAAATCACTCAAATCCTCCACATAACCTACAAATTTTATTTCTGGACAAACAGAAGAAAGTCTTACTATATGAGAGCAATCCCACCGTCCTGCAACCCTAAAATCAAAAGAGAATCCTTGCTTATGCAAATAAGGAGCCACCTCTTTGCAAAACCAAGTAATCGCATCTAAGTTCGGATAATGATCTCCACTTCCAACAAACGTTAATCTATGAGTAATTGCCGGAGTAAATTCTTCAATAGAAGTATCTGACATCTGCACCACCGCTGGAGAAGCATAAATACGTTCTTTACGACCAAGAAAATCAATCAGCAGTTGTCTGTCTACTTCAGTCAAAGCAATTACATGCTTATATTTTAGCAAGGCAGCTCGCTCATAGTCCTTTGCCACAGAGAAAAGCATGCGATCTTCATCTGTCATCTCTTCAAACAAAGACATTTCATTAGCATTACGGACATATCTTAATTCATGATGCACAAAAATCGTTTGTACATTTTCCGGCAATAAATATCCTACAGAAATCAATTCATAAAATTCAACCTGAATAATATCATATCCTTGCTTTATAACCTGACAAATATATTGAGCATATCCAGATTCAAGGGGCTCAAAAACCGATCTTAAAAGAGCAGAATTCTCGCGAACTGGATCTAAACCTGATTCCATATCTACCCCCATATTCACAATCTGCCTTCTCATTTTGCGCTCCACAGAAGCCTTCACTCTTTTCAAAACATTGTAATATAATGGATTACGGACTTCAATATGTACAGATTTCTTTTTAGGCCATTTATATACAAAAAAATCTACATTTGCCCACAATTTTTTCAGGGCCACTATATTTTTATCATGTTCTTCGGATTTTGAGCAAAGCAAAATTGACACCGACATTCGATTACGGATATAATTAACCATATTAAAAAAGGCCTGATTACCTCCTGAATCTAAAGGATATGGAATATAGGGAATTATAAAAAGTATCTTTTTCATATTTTCTCAAAAACTCATTTTTTCAACAAATGGCGATACGCCACGTGTAAAGCGGCAACATAATCTATTTTACCAAGAGCATAACATAAACGGACAAGATCACACAAACTGAAGTTACCACGAACTGAGCAAGACAAAATCGTATGAGTATAAGCTTCTAAAGCTTTTCTCAATCTAGCATCTCTAAGATTGCAAGGATAATGTCTGTTTATCCAATTAAAAAAAAGGCCTGTTGCTCTAAGCTTTTCCTTATCAAAACCTACAGAATTACTAATATTCTCACCTTCTACATTTCGCCAACACACAGCCCTCCCAGGTAGAGAAATAATTCCTTCTGTTAAATCGGCAAAACTTGCCCAAGTAGCATCATCCGAACACCATGCAAACGGAAACTTCACAAAACCTTTTATTTGTTTCCAAACATCACGGCTAAAAACATACTCACAAGCAGCCGAACTAATCTTTCCTGATAACTTATCCAATAAAAACTCATATCCAGAAATCCGTTCCGTTTCAAAAGGAGGATTCTGATATTTCATGTTACCACAAGCATCTATTACCATTAAAGGGAAACGCATACACACCAGCTTATCTCCATATTTCTCAACAGCCTGCATTACTCTTTTAACCCCATCAAACGGCATTATATCATCATCAGAAAAAAGCCAAACCAACGGCTCATTGGATAAAGCAATACATCTATCCCACTGCCCAGGCAAATCTACGCCTCCAAGATTCGTACTAAACCGATGGTAAACAATATCTAACTTCTCATCATAATCATGGACAAGCCCTTCTATATTCTCCGGACTCGCATCATCACCCACATATACAATAAATTCTGAACTATTCTGCTTAAGTATTGAATCCAGAGTTTCTCTCAAAAAACGAGCTTTATAAGCAGGTATAATTATTGCCAGTTTTTTCTCCATCTTTAGTTATAACAATTAATCATATAAAGCAGTCAAAATGCTTCTATCATAGGCTTACTACTACAACTTCATTCCTTTGGCAAAGTATTCAAGGCTTCATTATACACACCAATATACCGTTCTGCAGTATGAGTAATATTCATTTTTTTAGTAACCTCACTAGTCCGCCTCTTCAACTGCATGTACTTTTCATTATCTGTAGCCAAAAGCAAAATAATCTGCGCCAATTCATCAACTGGTATTTCACCCTCCCTAAGTTTAAATAACATACCAGCCATATTACCAGCTTCATCAGCCAACATATTACGAACTTCTCCTATATCACTCGCCACGACTGGAGAACCACTCATCAAACTTTCTATCACAACTAAAGGGAAACTCTCACCCTTGAACCGAGAAGGTAACAATCCCACATCAGACATAGCAAAATAATTCCTGACATCACTTTTGCGTCCCAGCAAATGAATATAAGAAGGAAGGTTTTTACCTTTTAAAAAGTCATAACATTCTCCTTCCCCAATCAATATCAAATGAATCGGTCGCTCTGACTTCCTCCTTGCTATTTTTACAGCCTCTATCGCTTCTATCCAGCCTTTCTCAAAAATAGCTCTACTAACCAATGTCAAACAAAAAGCATTTTCTTCAATACCCAACTCAAGTCTTTTGTGGGGAACAATAGGTATTTGCGGAAGCCCATTTCCTATTTTCCGAAATTGCAAGTTTTGAAATAGCCCCTTAAACGGAAGCAAGTTTTTATCAGCAATATATACAAAACAAGAACAGCTTGGGATCACAAACTCCAATATTCCATCCAAGTTCTTTTTAGAAATAGCTTCATACATACCATGAAGTGTAATAATATGCTTACAAGCACCTTCCTTATTCCTTATAACGCGAGCTACAAAGTAATCCACAGTCCCTTCATGAGTATGAACGATCTCCGTTCCAAGAGCAGAAATTACACCATTAAAGAATTTAACGTCACTAAGTTCGATTAATGGTATATCTCTATCCAGTTTTTTCCTGATTCCTTCGTCATAATTTGCTCTTCTAAAATCAACAAAAGTTACTGCTATCCCCTGCTT
This sequence comes from Bacteroides sp. A1C1, assembly GCF_004328515.1. Lineage (NCBI taxonomy): Bacteria > Pseudomonadati > Bacteroidota > Bacteroidia > Bacteroidales > Bacteroidaceae > Bacteroides > Bacteroides sp. A1C1. The sequence continues at coordinate 2,478,892 of NZ_CP036491.1, read as the reverse complement.
TTTCAATTCATTTGCCAAATAAATGGGAAATACCTCTCCCCCACCTTGAATTAAAGAATAGCCGCAAATAGCAACATTCGGACGCCGACATTTTGCACACTCTTTTATCTGATTAAGATCGTATATTCTCTCAACCTCCTCTACCTTGTTTTCATGTTTTCTATCTATACAATGTCGTACTAAGTTATTCTTAACAGTATCAAAAATCGATAAATCTACTGCATAGTTCTGGGCTACAAAACAAGAAACACGAAAAGTTTCAATATAATAATCCAATGTATCTTGAACTTTCAATGAAGTACTATTCTCATGTATTCTATAATAATTGGTCACTTTATTAGTATAGCTGACAGCTCCTCCTCGAATCAACCATAGATAAAATAACCAATCACCACATAAGGACATATCTTTCCAGATAGCAGTAATCTCATCAGGTATAGTACCCACATTTCTAAAAACCGCACTACTGACATTTGGGACTACATTTTTAATCCCAAAAGCCTTATTCACAAGCATGTGAGCCGACATAACAAAAGGAGCATTCCAAGATATTGACGAATCCTTTAGATATCTCTCTATTGACCATATTTTTTTACCATCTTTCATGAATACACTCCTTGCAAAGGAAAGCATTACCGATTGGTGGCGCAACCCTAAAAGTACTTCTTTTAAAAAACCTTTATCACAATAATCATCACTTTCAGCTATCCATATATACTCTCCTTTGGCCAAACTCAATCCCTTATTCCATTGAGCAAAAACTTTTCCCGAATTCTTCTCATTGACTATTAAACGGGTTTTTTGTGGATATTTCTGAGCATATTCAGTCAATATTTCAACACTATTATCAGAAGATGCATCATCCAATAGAATTACCTCAAACTTTTTATACGTTTGGCTATAAATTGAATCCAAACGTTCTCTTAAATATAGAGCATGATTATAATTTGGAACAATAATACTAACTAAAGGTAAACTATCCTGAGCCAAAGGAATATCAAGAACATCAAAACAACGATTATTCACTTTAAACAATAGTTCTTTTTCTGAAACTTTCCTAGTAAAATGAAGGAATTTTAAATATGTAAAATTAACTTCATCATAAGAAATCACCTTTTTAAGCAAAGTTACTTTCAGTATTCTATATTTTTCAATAGTGTATATACCATTTCCACGAATCTTCTTCTCATATATAAATGACAAAAATTTACGTCTCCAAAAGGTAATCTTATTTCCATTCATAACAGTCAAATTTTATATAGTCTATTTATGTCACAATACTTAAATTATACCACAATCCGGTTCCTTAAGTTTCTTCTCAATGCACTTTCCCCAGCCTACCGAATGAAACTTTACATCCTCATGAACAAAAACAGAAAGGGATAATGTGCCCGAGAAGCTCCTCATTATACGCACGTGCTATCGGCCATTGTTTTTCACGATTATCAATAGCAATGATTTCATAATCAACACCAATAGTATCATGAATATTCCGGGTTACTTGCTCCAAACGTTCGGGAGATACCGAACAAATTATGATTGAAAGCATAATCTGATGCTATTAGTTTGTATTATTTTGCAATATCTCATCATAAACAGCCAGTCTTCTCTCCAACATTTCCTGAGGATTATAAAGTTCACGCAAACGCTTCAATGCTTGCGTCGCCAGCCTGACTTGCAATTTTTTATCCGCCTCCAAACGAATGACTGCTGCTGCAAAATCAGTTGCGCTATCAGCAATCAAACACTCTTCATTGTGACGTAGGTCAATTCCCTCAACTCCTTTTGTCGTAGTTACAAAAGAAGCCATAGAGGAAACCGCATCCAATATTTTCATCCTCATACCACTACCAATACGAATTGGCACCAGAACGATGCTTCCATTCAAGTATTCCTGCAAATCCTCCACATAACCCACTAACTCCATTTCCGGACATACTGCCTGAAGACTTTTCACGTAACGGCTCTTCCATGTCCCAATCACTTGAAAAACAAATTTAAAACCCTGAGCACGCAAACAAGGGGCTACTTCATGACAAAACCAATCTACTGCATCCTGGTTCGGGTAATGATTTTCACTTCCAACAAATGTCAGACGAACAGAGGCCGGCTTCACAATTCTGTCATAAACAGACTCTATCTGTACCACTGCCGGAGAAACATAAATATTGCATTCTTGTCCAACCAAGTCTGCCAACAATAAACGGTCAATATCCGTCAATGCAATTACATGCTTATATTGACGTAAAGCGGCTTTCTCCATATCCTTAGCAATACCATAGAGCATCTTGTCTTCATCTGTTACATGAGTAAGGCATTCCATTTCATTTTCATTACGTATATACCTCAGTTCATGATGCACAAACACTGTTTGTACATCTTTTGGCAATAGATACCCCAAGGTTATCAATGGATAGAACTCAACCTGAATAATATCAAATCCACGACGTGAGATGTCAGACACATACTCTACGTATGCCTTGGGAAAAGGTTTAAAACAAGAATTCTTCAACGTCATATTCTTATACGGATGCTCTTGCTGAAAAGAATACAGTTGCCGTTGCATCTTGCGGGAAATGGATTCAGACATCTTTTTTAACCAACGGTAATATCGGGGGCAACGAGTCTTAGGTTCTGCATCTTCTTCCCTAAAAAGATAGAAATCAACATTTGTCCATAAAGCCCTTAAACTTTCGACATCATTCATCTCCTTATTTCCCGGCGAAAGCAACAAAGACACAGACATTTTGTGCCGGATATATTCCACCATATTGAAAAAGGCCTGATTACCTCCAGCAGTCAACGGATAAGGCACACAAGGAAGTATAAAAAGAATTTTCTTCATTATCTCTTTCGATTTCTAAGTTTCAACTTACACATGCGGAATGCCACACTTAATGATACAGAAGGGCAAATATACCATAAACTACGACAAATACCCATAAGATCATGTAATTTATAACGATCTTGCAAACTGTAATGCAATATCGTATGGGCATATTTCTTTATCGCATGCTGTAGTTTTCTATCTTGAAGTCTGTCCGAGTAAAAAACTGAAACCCATTTTATAAATTGCCTTGTAGCTACTATCTTCTCTTCATCATAATTGAAGGAACAACTTATATTCTCGCCCATCACATTTCGCCAACAAACCGGCTTACCCGGCAAAGGAATCATTCCACCTGCATTTTCACCTATGCTTGTCCACGTTGCATCGTCTGAACACCACGCCAATGGAAACTTCACAAAACCGCCTATCCGTTCATATATATCACGAGTAAAAACATATTCACAAGCAGCCGAATAAATTCTTCCTTCCAATTTATCCAACAAAAACTGATAGCCCGAAACCGGATATTCCTGCAATGAAGGATTTTTATGTATTATCTTGCCATTTTCATCTATCACAGCAAGGGGAAAACGGAACATCCCATGCCTCGTACCATAGCATTCTAATGCTTTTATAATACGCTCTACCCCGTCCTGCGGCATCAAATCATCATCTGAAAAGAACCAAATAACCGGTTCTTTTGCAAGTGCTATACAACGGTCCCAATGCCCCGGCAAATCCACTCCACCCAGATTAGTATCAAAACGTCGATAGACAATATTCATTTTATCCGCATAATCAGAAACAATTTCCTTCAGATTCTGAGGACTTGCATCATCACCTATGTAAACAGTAAAACTCCGACAAGTCTGTACGACAATAGAATCCAAAGTCTGCCGGAGGAAGCGGCACTTATATGCCGGAATAACAATTGCTATCTTTTCTTCCATAGAAATCATCCCTCTACAACATTCTTTTTTATCACTTCCAGATAACGTTTTCCATAATGTAAATCCGGTTCCAGATAGTTCCCTTCAGCCCACTCATTCCATGATTTTACAAATGCAAGCCGATGGTCTAAAGGCTTATTCTCAATACGCTTTATTGCTTCTTTCATATGTCGGGCAAAATAAGAAGGTTCAGCGTGATTCAAGACCAACGATTTACCACGGGAACGTGGAGAATGATCCCAGTTAGGAATAATGGTAGGTATAATATTCTCTTCATATTCTTCATCACCCACAAAGAAAGAACTGGCCTTCTTATACTCCACAACCTTAGGAATACGAAATATTTTATGTTTCCATTTCGCATATTTATAAGTCAGAGCAGCTTTCTTCTCAAAGTCAAACAAGCGTACAACATTAATAGCATCAAACCCCATTTTCATAAGTCTCTCTTTTTCTTCTTTCAAATGATAGGTTTGTCCTATGAAATAAACCCCCTTCAAGCCATTCTGCACAGCTAAAGTACGCCAGAGTTCAATGAACTCTTTCATCTCCGGATGATCCAAAGGATGATAAACCATAAACAACGGTTTCTCATCCACTGTAATATAGCGATGGTCTTTAAAAGCAGGTAATACCTCGTGGAAATGAGCTATATAATCTTGTTCTCCCGGATAAAGCTGATTTATCAAAGTATCTTTGCTCTTTATGCCGTGATAAAAGCCCCTCCATGACTCATTAGCCCAAGCCAGACAAAAAGGAAAATCCGGTTCATCAGAAGACAATACTTCATTAAACGGACGCTCTAAGAGTCTCTTTCCATTTCCAAACCAATAATGCCAGTAACAAAAGCCTTCGATACCATATTCTTTTGCCATATCAGCTTGCGCTTTACGTGTTTCCGGCACTCGCAAATCATAATATCCCAAATCTGCCGGCACCTTAGGTTGATAATGTCCAGGAAACAATGGACGTGCCTTTCCTACATTAGTCCATTCCGTAAAACCTTTCATCCACCATCTGTCGTTTTCTGGTATTGGATGAAATTGAGGTAGATAAAAAGCTATAACCCTTGCTTTATTCATTATTGAGATTCAATTAAAGTTATAATGTTTGGAATTTATACCGTTTAGATTTGAAGAATGTCCTCACTAAACGGTAAATACATCTATAAACCTTTAGATGACAATACATCATACGGCGCTTAAATATATGCATAACACCCAATTGCGGCCACGACACATTATCAAACTCCTGCATTCTGGCTAATACATCATTGATAACATCATCTATCAAAGAAGATTGAGGAAGCATCATCAAATGGTCAATCAAATGAATTCCCCGTTCATGTACACAATAAGGAGCTTTATCCCATATTTCTTTTTCTCGCACAAATTTCACTTGTTCATAGACAGTTTGAAAGAGCAGATATTCCTTTTCGTAATTGTACAATTTACCTTGAGTAGTACTTCCTTCACGTTTCAAATAATGATATTTAGGACAGTCTTGCATAACGACTTTCTGCGTTTTATAAAATATCTGATAAGAAACTGCAATATCTTCAAAAACTCTATTTACCGGAAAATATATTCCAGCAAATAATTGACGCTTATACAACTTATCCCACATATAATTTCTTATACGCTTATCTTCTACCAATGTTCGGATAGCTTCTTCACGAGAAAAGCTGGAGAATTGCCCAGAAGAGTGCTTCACTCTGGTCTTTACGGCAGTTTCTATATAATGCGAGCAAATGGATATATCCGCCCCATTCTCTTTCAGTAAGTGATACAAGAATTCGTACATATCCGGTTCAATCCAGTCGTCGCTATCCACGAAACCAAGAAATTCACCTTGAGCTACCGCCAAACCTCTATTCCTAGCTGCACTCTGACCTGCATTTGCCTGATGGATAACCTTTATCCGTCCATCCCTTTGGGCAAATAAATCACAAAGCTCTCCCGAACCATCGGAAGAGCCGTCGTCAATCAATATTATTTCCAGATTCTTATAAGTCTGCCCGCAAATGGATTGCAGGCATTTCTCCAAGTAATTCTTTACATTATAGACCGGTACAATAATACTTATCAGAGGTAGTGTCTCAGTGTTCTCCATAAGCTATGACAATTACCACAACCGCAAAGTGGCCATCAACGGATAGCCCACCCGCCATCGCAATTTAAACTTACGTACCAGATTCCAAGGCTTGGTTCTGGTCTTACCTTGAAAATACCAGATGTAGTTGTTTACGGCATCCAGTACCCGTGAAGAGGACTCACCGTCCAGATGCGCCTCATGCTTGTGCACGTAGGCACGCATCCGCTCCATCAGTTCTGCCGGACGGGAAATGGCCTTTTCTATCGCTCCTTCTACAGCATCCGTCTCAGTGACATTCAGCAAATGATCCCCTGGCATGGTGTTACAATAGGTCACAACCGGTTTGTCCAACATCATCGCCTCAACAATCACAGACGAAGCATCGGACAACAATACATCCGCACTGTTCAGCAGCTTGGCATCAACAAGTCCACTCTCGTGGAAAGTAATATTGGGGCAGGAAGCGGCCAGTTCCTTGTATTTCTTGAGGACTTCCATATCCGAAAATTTCGGATGGAACGAAATAATCCAATCCCAGTTCTTCTCGCGCACCAGTCTCTTGATGGTATCAAACAGATGAGGAGCAGAAGTTATATTTTTGGTAAACGTAGAAGAGTACAAGACTACCGGACGTGCATTATGAGGAGTATGTGCACGTTCCTTCACGAAAGTATCCGCCTTGCACCAGCCAGTTTCATATACCTTAAAGAAGCCGTATTTCCTCTCAAGCTCCTTGAAGGGAAGAGTGCTCGTTTCTCCTTGTGTGCAATAGACATCGAACCATCCGCGAACAGAAAAATGGTCATCCTTTTCATCGCCACGCTTATTGATGGGGTAGCCATGGAAAAGGGAGACTTTCACTCCCGGGAAGAAATCATAAATATAATTGCCCGGTGCAAAAACAGCAATAGGCTGATAATCCATCACTTCCTGGACGGATTGAAGCCACCTCTCATCCTGGGCCAACAGAACCGGGCAGTCTGACTCGATAAACCATGCAACATCATCCCCTCTACGCCTGATTTCGTCCTGAAGCGGGCGAAGTATAGGATAGGAATAGGCTACCGAAACGAAAAATAAATAATGCTTCTTCATACACTCAAAATATCACGGCAACGACACAATCGTCACCTCATTTTACCAATAGAACAATAAAATTCAGCCCTTAGTTTGTAACAGTTTTGCTTTCTTTGCTTTAAACGTCTGCAAAGTAAATACAAGAATTCTGCATATACTGCATCAATCCAGAAAAAAAAATGACTTTTATCAACTTTTCTCCAAAAGTTGCTGTTTATGAAGCTTTTTCTTCTCTAAAATATCTATCTTTGCACCCCACTATTTTAAAAGTACTATTTTATGAGAAGAAATCTTTTTCATTGCTCCAACAGCCAACAAGGAGCAACAGATAAAGTGACTCTTTTATTCGGAATCACCATTTTTTTCAAATTCCTGCTATTCGATTTCATCTGGAGCATACCCACCACATTCGCTTCATTCTCTACCATCGAATTTTATGCGACCAAAATAATAGCCACCCTCGTACTTCTCGTCCCCTATAAGTTCTTCCGGTTCTGGAAAACAGAGATAGTCATCATGCTTTTGCTGGATATACTACTGATTGTCAACCTGATGTATTTCCGCACCTACTATACTGCCATTCCACTTAACAGCTATGGACTTTCTGGAAACCTAGCCGATTTCACCGGAAGCGTTTATGACTCTTTCCGCTGGTACGACATCTTCTTCCCTCTATCTACCATTGCCAGTATCCCCCTTTATTGGCATTACAAAAGAAATACCGCCGGAAGAACATCATACAAGTATTACGGAGGGGCTTTGGGAATCGGTATCCTGCTGTTTGCCATCACCACCCTGGCCAAAGGAGGATTCAAGGAAGCATACAACACCGTCCGCCAGAAAGCCTATCTGTGTGCAAGCACCACTTCCATGTATACCGTCTTCGGAAGCCTATGCTATGACCTCATCAACCAGAAGCAGGAGGCCACCCCACAGATACAGCAAGAGATAAAGGAGTGGCTGAGCCAGAAACCCGGACATCACCCTTTGGCCGGACGTATCGGAATCCGCAACAACTGCATCGTCATCCTGGCAGAATCTCTGGAAAGCTGGGTACTCGAAAGGGAAGTGGAAGGGCAAGAGATTACTCCATATCTCAACAAACTGCTGCAAGACTCCACCACCTTATACGCTCCCCACGTACTAACGCAAGTGAAAGGAGGGCGCTCCATTGATGCACAGCTGTTGCTTTGCGCCGGTATGCTGCCTATCAACAGCGGCACATACAGCAGCCAATATCCTGACCACACCTACGGAACCCTGCAGAAAGCCATGCATCAGCAGAAGAACTCGCGCAACTACCTCCTGACCATTGATAAAGTATCGACCTGGAACCAAGGCGTCATAGCCTACAGTTTCGGGACCGACACCATCATTGCTTATCATGACTTTGAACTGACAGAAGCCTTTGGCACGCACAAACGTACCGGAGACGGCTCCTTCCTGGCGCAATGCCGCCAAAAAATAGAGAAGGGGGAAATCTGGAAGAAGGGGGAGAATGTTTACATGCAGCTGGTGACCTACTCCGGCCATGCTCCCTTCAAATTGCCAGAAGAATTGAAAGAGATTCATTTCTCTCCGGCCATTCCACAGAAAATGAATGACTACATGACCACTGCACGCTATACGGACAAGGCGATAGGAAAATTCGTAGAGTACCTGAAAACACTCCCACAATACGACGAGACCCTTATCGTCATCACCGGTGACCACGAAGGACTGGCTACCTACCGTGAAGAATTGTGCAACGCCCCCGGTGGCAAGGGTATCGTATCCGACAAGACATTCACCCCTTTCATCATAGTAAACTCTCCGGTAGGCATGCGTTATGATAAAGTGATGGGACAAATCGATATGTACCCCACCTTACTGAACCTGCTCCAACTGGATGATTACTACTGGAGCGGATTGGGCCAAAGCATCCTCGACCCATGCAAGAAAGGATTCGCCATCAGCCCCCAAATGGAGGTGGTAGGTGAAGAGCCCACCCCGGCAGAAGCCGAGTTCGCCCAAAAAGCATACGATATTTCCGACCAGATGATACATTTTGATTATCTTTGCTCAAAAGCGAAGATAAGCGGCACCTCAAAATAAAAAATGAACAAGTTCATTTTGTTCTGCTTTCGGTTTGCACTATCTTTGCACCGTTCAAAAGAAGTAAAATGTAAATAAAAACAATGAAGGTACATATTCATCCGCATTATGCCGCCTACGAGAGTTATATCCGAGCCATCCCATCGGAAGAATATGAACGGGAAGAGGTTTATTGTAACCGAAGAAACACAGTCGAAAGAGTGCGGTTCGGAGACAAGGACTTCGTAATCAAAAAATACAAAAGACCTGCCCTCATAAACTGTCTCATTTACACTTGGTTTCGCAAAAGCAAAGCGCAGCGCGCCTTTGAATATGCAGAACTTTTTCTGCAACGGGGAATAGAGACCGCCCCTCCGGTAGCTTATATAGAAATCAAAAAGAATGGTTTCTTCCACACCGGATACTTTATTTCCGAATACCTCCCCTACCCGCTTGTAACGGATATGTTCGGTATGGAAATGGAGGAAGAAGAGAAAAAACGGCTAAGACATGACCTCGTAGACTTCACTCTCCAATTACATCTGAACAAGGTCTTGCCACTGGACTATAATCCCAAGAATATATTTTACCGGAAGACAAACGGCAAATATCACTTCGCCCTCATTGACATCAACCGCCTGAAGCTCGGTAAAGTGCCCGGTATCAGAATGTCCATGAATGCCTTCAGCCAACTGGGTATTCCCGCCGATGACTTCATGAAAATAATACCTCTATATGCCGAGCAAAGAGGATTCGATATTGAAGAATGCATATTCTTCACTCTCTTCAGCAGACTGAAATGGAGAAAGCAAAGACAATTTAAAAATTTCGTCAAAAGCAAGCTTCATTTCTGAAATGTCGTATCTTTGTACCAACGAGATTAGAAATTTATGCAAGATTATATCATCCAGTCCATCCAAGAAGGTATCAGGCTCAAAGAAAATATCCTGAACAACCGGCAAATGCTTACCGACATCGAAACCGTCGGCAATCTGATAGTACAAGCCCTTCGACAAGGGCACAAAGTCTTGCTTTGCGGTAACGGCGGCAGTGCAGCCGATGCCCAGCATATCGCTGCCGAACTCGTCGGACGTTTCGTGACCGAACGGGAAGGCCTGCCCGCCATCGCCATGACAACCGACACTTCCATCCTGACCGCAGTCAGCAATGATTATGGCTTCGACCGTGTCTTCGAACGGCAGACTGCAGCTTTGGGAACGAAAGGTGATATTCTGATAGGCCTTTCTACCAGCGGCAACTCTCCCAACGTAGAGCATGCCTTGCAGAAGGCACAATCTATGGGCATCACCACCATAGGGCTCCTGGGAAGGGATGGAGGAAGGTGCAAGGAACTTTGCAATTACCCGTTGATTATACAGCACGCCGAATCTGCCAGGATTCAAGAAGTGCACATTACCATCGGACATATCTTGTGCGGCATCGTCGACAATAAACTGTTCTCCCATGAATAAAGCGATTTTCCTTGATCGGGACGGTACCATCAATGTTGATTTCGGCTACGTTTATAAGACCCAAGAGCTTGAATTATTGCCCGGTGTAGCCGAAGCACTCCGTATTTTTCAGGAATTGGGTTATCTGCTGATTGTCATCACGAACCAATCCGGCATTGGACGTGGCTACTTTACGCTGGAGGACGCCGAACAGTTCAACCGGGCACTCGCCCAAGAGCTGGAAAAACATGGAGTTATACTGAACGATTTCTATACTTGCCCTCACGCTCCGGAAGAACATTGCGAATGCCGTAAGCCTTCTCCTTTCATGGTGACGGAAGCGATGAAGAAATATGAAATCGACCCATCCCAATCCTATATGTTCGGAGATAAGAAATCGGATACGGAATGCGGCGAAAGAAGTGGTGTCAAGTCCTTCCGGGTCACCTCTGAGCACTCACTTCTATATTGGGCCAACCAATTAAAAAACAACCTATTATGAATACAGAATTAAACAGTATAAAGGGAAAGAAGGTACTCGTTATCGGAGACGTGATGCTGGATACTTACCATATAGGGGACGTGAAAAGGATTTCTCCCGAAGCCCCCGTACCAGTGGTCCGTGTCACCCGCACCTACAATGTATTGGGAGGAGCGGCCAATGTTGCAAGAAATCTGTTGGGACTGGGTTGCTCGCCGTATGTCGTCAGCCTGCTTGGCAACGACCACAACGGAAACACAATGCAGGAGATGTTCGCTGATTTGGGTATCAGAAACGAACTGTTTTATACGGACCACCCGACCATCACCAAAACCCGCGTAATAGGCAACAGCCAGCAAGTAGTACGGCTGGACTTTGAAACAGAAAATGAATGCCTGAACGAAGAGACTGAGCAGAAATTGCTGGATGCCGTGAAGCGTGCACTCCCCGAAGTGGACATTGTCGTGATTTCGGATTATGGCAAGGGAGTATGCAATGATACAGTATGCCAGCAGGTTATATCCGCCTCTGCCGGGCAAGGGAAGAAGGTCATTATAGACCCCAAAGGGACAAATTGGGAGAAATACCGTTCCGCAACCATCATCACCCCCAATCTAAAAGAACTTTCAGCCGTTTCGGGAATGGATGTGAGAAATGAGGATAAAGAAATCCATAGCGCGGCAGACCGGATACTGAAGGAGTATAACCTTACTTCTCTATTAGTGACACGTTCCGAAAAAGGGATGTCATATATAGCTCCGGAAGTCTCACAAGACATTCCTACCGAAGCAAGGGAAGTATATGACGTTTCAGGTGCAGGCGATACTGTCGTGGCAACTTTAGCAGCTGCGCTGGCAGCCGGTATCCCTATTGCAGATGCCATTTATCTTGCCAATAAAGCGGCCGGCATTGTAGTCGGGAAAATAGGCACCAGCCCCATTCTGTTCAAAGAGTTGCAGGACGAGCTACAAATCGGGAAACCGGCCAGCAAACTTATTCCTATTCCCCAACTTGCAGATACTATAAAACAACTGCGTGCGCAGGAGCGCAAAATCGTATTCACAAACGGCTGCTTCGACATTCTGCACAAAGGACACGTGTGCTATCTGGAAAAGGCCAAAAGACTGGGGGACGTACTTATCGTAGGATTGAATTCGGACAGCTCAGTAAAACGTCTGAAAGGGGAATCGCGCCCCATCAATAATGAAAACGCCCGCTCCACAGTCCTGGCAGCCTTGGAAGCAGTGGACTACGTAGTGATTTTTACGGAAGACACCCCTCTGAATCTCATCAAGACAGTTGCACCGGACGTGTTGGTAAAAGGTGGCGACTATGCCATAGAAAACATTGTAGGCAGGGAGTACGCCCAAGAAACAGTAACTATCCCTTTCGTAGACGGTTATTCCACTACAAAGACGATAGGCGCCATCAACCAAGAGAAGCAATAATCTTTTCAGCGACTTGTTGGGGGGTAATATCCACCATACACTTCTGATAAACAGCCAGCTTGCATTTACCCCGTCCGTCTTTGGTGCACGGACGGCAAGGCAGGGCTGTTTCGAGTATTTCCACCGTAGGTCCCGTAGGAAAACCGAAGGCTGTAGGTCCCATCAAGGCAAAAGCAGGAACACGGAACAAATCAGCGGCATGCATAAAACCCGTATCAGCGCTGATTACCAGATTGGAGCGCAACACTATGTAAGAAGATTCCATCAATGAGGTTTGTCCCGCAAGGTTAACTACCCGTTCCGGTGCAGCACTTCTGATTTCCTCACAGAAAGTATCCTTCGGACCAGCCAGAATAACAAATCTATACTCAGGAAGAAGGGCAACCAATTCTTTCCAATAGGAAACGGGCCAGCGTTTCATTTCCCAGTTGGCAGACGGCACCAGCGTAACCATATCTTTGGTTACAAAGTTCTCATACTTGCTACGTATTTCATCCGGGAAACACCAGTCGTGATAGTTGTCTGGAAAATGCGTAATTCCCCATTTCTTCAATGGTTTCTGAAAAGACACCATCCCCCTGAAAGGCTTGTCGAAATGATTGATTCCCAGTTTAAACAACAAAAAGCGTTTGCCTCTCTCTTTGCTCCGCAGAGCAACGTAAGGTTTCACAAAAGGCAATGGAGACACTATCAGCTTCAATATGTTGGAACGGATATTACTATGAGCGTCATAAATGTAGTCGAAATGCTCTTTTCTCAAATCAGCCGCCATTTTCAACAATCCGGCAAGTCCGGTCTCCTTGTCAAACGCCCAAATTTTATCAATCCTGCCATCCATCGACAAGGTCCCCACCATATCTTTCCGGGTAATCCAATGAATTTCCACATCTGCAAACCGTTCACGTATTCCACCGATAATTCCCATACACTGGATAATATCCCCTATCGAGCTGAAACGGATAATTAAGAATTTGGTCATAACAAATTTATTAGAATTGCTGATTCACCACAAAAGTAAGCGTTAACAACGAAAAAACAAACCAGACTACTCAAAATCTGAAAACAGAGCAACTCTTTATTATAAAAAGAATATGATAATTAAAGGATAAATTCAATTGGAAGTTCTCATTTATTTATATAAGTTTGCATCATATTTCATACAATGTACCTACTGAATAAAAAACGAAATCAATGGATTACAAACTATTGTATGCCCTAAAAAGCGGGAAGAACATCAAACTTGTCTATTATATAAAGAATATGCTCGGTATGCTGATACCCAATGTATTCTTTCAGATGCAGCTTCATCATAAGTTGGCATCTTTATCCGACAGAAAAGATAAAGACTACATTTTATACCGGGTAAACTACTATAACAAACTTTTACCGGGTGCAATATTGCCCGAATCGGTACCTGCACTTGCAGAACATAAATTAAAAGGGCACAAAGTCTACATCTATGATACCCGCTGCTATACCCGCTGGTTTTCCCAACAACTACGGTTGAACCTATGTGCCGGTGATGTGGATTTCGTCCCACCAATCCCATCCATTTCAAAAAGCCGTCTTATAACTGAAAACAACGGCAACGGGGTTATTATGAAACTCAACAAGATAAGGCATTTTATTTTTGTCCGTGACAAGAAAAAATTTACAGAAAAAAAAGATATGGCTGTCTTTCGCGGAAAAGTAACAGACAAAGAGCAGCGAATCAAATTCATGAAAATGTATTTTGGCCATCCCATGTGCGATTTGGGAGATATCAGCCGGGATACTATCAATCCTACGTGGTGCATTGGAAAATTGACCATTAAGGAGCAGCTTGAATATAAATTTGTCCTAGCCATAGAAGGCTATGATGTTGCCAGCAATCTAAAATGGGTAATGTCTTCCAACTCTATCGCCGTAATGCCCCGTCCTACTTGTGAAACTTGGTTCATGGAAGGCACATTAATTCCTAACTATCACTACATTGAAATCAAACCGGACTTCTCTGATTTGGAAGAAAGACTGCAATATTACATGGCTCATACTGATGAAGCTCAAGCAATAATCGAACATGCACATGAGTATATAGAGCAATTCAAGAATAAAAAACGGGAACAATTGATATCCCTTCTTGTATTGGAAAAATACTTCAAGATGACCGGGCAGTTCAATCATTGATACATCAACACATACTATACTATAACATCACATCCTTTACAGCCACGCAGAACAACACTACGTACTTTATGCCTAAAGTATCCCTTTTGATTACGATAAGTGCAACCGAACTGCTTTAAGAAGGTGGTTATTACCGCTTCATCATCTTCTTCATGGTAAGTACAGATTGCAAAATCCAGCTGTTTACACTCTTTAAACAGTCCCTTGCAACCTGCCAATGCATAACGTTCAGCCCCCTCTACATCCATCTTCAAGAACAAATGCTCCTTATCTTTGTCTTTAAAGAAATCATCCAATGTCTGTTCTGTAGCAGAATTATGATCACTCACATACTTTCGGACAATAGTAACCTTCTCCTGCCAAGGACTAAAAGTGGCCTTAAGAGCTTCTATCCACAACTCATCTTGTTCAAACAGATAGACATGTCCAACCTCTTCCACAACTTCCAACGAAGAATAACCTTCAGCACATCCTATATCAACGAATGTTTTGCCGGTAACCTCTTTTATACTTTCCAGATAATGATGAGGGGAACGTTTATCTTGTTCCATGACAAGTTCCCTATAATTCCTTGCTATTTTATCAAGAGGAGTATTCCGTCTGAAATAGAGTCGTTTGCCATCTTTCAAGACATAGTGCAATCCCCTGCTTTCATCCATCTGTATATGGACTTCCATATCATCATATTCCTCCCTGAACTCATATAAATGGCGTGAATATTTATGGTCTTTAATATACTTATAGTATTTTAGTGAAGGAGAATGGGAACTAAATATTTTTGTCAGATAATAAGGGATTGCCCCATATAGCAGTCTTTTCATTACAATATAAATTTTATTATTTAATCAGACCTCATATTCTCTGTAAGGCTTATCTAAATCCAGATAGTGGAAGTTATGCTGTCTCTGCCCGCTTTGTTTCGGTATAACCATGTAGTCTCCATATTTTCTGGTCAGATAGGTATCATAATCTTGTACTCCCCACACAGTTTCGTCCTCAAACGAAACGGGAGTCGGAGTTCCCAGCTCTGCCTTGGGCATGATGCCGCGCATACCGTCATCATAATCACAGACTAGAGAAGACTTGTCAAAGTCATAGGTGGTCATCACATTTCTGATACTCCTCTGTACGCCGGCAGTAGTAAAAAATCTCCGGCACAGCAGCGGCAACCATGAGCCGGGACCTTTCCCATGCTTATAAGGGTCGCGGTAGATAAAATAGAGCACCCGCTTGTAAAATTCATACCGGGCAAAATGAATCCTCTGTTTCAGGTTGCTTTGCGGTACACCGTCCAATGGAAACACGTCCAAGTAGATACCTCCCAAGTATTTCAAATGCATACGCTCGATAAGAGTCGTATCCGCATCTTGTATCTTGGCAAAAGGTAATGGATAATTCGGATCATTTTCTGCGCAGACAGCCTCATAAGGCTGGGGAAGCCACTCCTTGGAATGAGACATCAACAAATCATAATCAGCCCTCGGCATACCGATATCCAAATCATCGTCCCAAGGGATAAATCCCTTATGACGGACTGCACCAAGCATAGTACCGGCCATTATATAATAGCGCAAACCATGTTCTTTACAAACTTTATCCACAGCAAGCAATATCTTCAAAATACGAAGCTGCAAAGGACGTATATCATAATCTGCCATAAAAATCAGCCCATTAATTAATAAAGTTGTGAAGGAATCAACCGCTGTGCTTGTTCAAAGTCATTCACCGTATCAAGCTCCACAGAAAAATATTCGGTAGTGTCAAGCGCATAGAAAGAGTGTCCTTGCGGTATGAGACGCTCAAAAGCACGTTCATAGAAGATATTATCCAAACCTTCTTTGGTAATCATAACCTCCAATTCCCGGAAAAGCGCTTCTGTATAAGCGGCAGACATCTTCTCGATGCCAATAGACTCGCCAATCGCTCGGGATATGGAGCACGTCTTACTGATTTCCAACACCTTGCCATCATTGTCCGCTATTACCTTGATTTCCTCTTCCCCCAATGTATGATGGTTCAGAGCCAACGCATCCGCTTGACCATATCCAAGCAACTTGGCTACAATCTGCGGGTCAAAAAGGATATCGCTGTCCAGCAACAGAATATCCTCTTTATCTACATAAGGCCGTGCAAGCCATAAAGAGTAGATATTATTGGTAGAAGCATATTTCTCATTATAGATAAACGTAACCTCCAATGCCGGATAATGAGCTTCCAGAAAATCCACAATCTGCTGCTGTCTATAACCGGTGACAATGACAAACTCCCGAAAGCCATTCTGCAGCAATGCATCAAAGGCTCTTTGCAGCAAACAACGCTCTCCAACTTTCAACAGACATTTTGGAGTGGTATCAGTCAACGGACGCAAACGCGAAGCTATCCCTGCAGCCAATATAACCGCTTTCATTGTAATGCAATTTTTTTAATGGTGTCAATGACAATACGGTTCTGTTCAGGACGCCCCAAGGTAATACGCAAATGGGTATTGATGTCTGGTTCATTCATGAACTTCACCTTATAATCCTCGTCGGCAAAAGCTTTCTGTAAACGTTCTTTCAAGACAATCGGATATTTTATAAGGACAAAGTTCGCCACCGACTCATATACCTTGAAACCAGGCAACGTCCCTATCTCCGCTTCAAAGCAGGCGCGACTCTCATTCATCAGCCGTGCTATATTCCGGTAATGCGCATCCGATTTCAGTGCGGCAATAGCAATATCCTCAGAGATACGGTTATAACCCAGATATTTGTTGCTGTATTTGCCAAAGCTGGCCAACTCCTTACTCATAAACCCAAACCCCATGCGCAATCCGGGCAATCCGTAGAACTTGGAAAGCGTGCGTGAAATAATCAGGTTGGGATATTTATCAACCAGCATCTTAATATAGTCCGTATCAGTAGATACGAAAGAGGCATAGGCTTCGTCCACCAAAACGATGGTTGTTACGGGCAACTCAGCCAACAAAGCGTCCAGTTCTGCAGGGGTCAGCCCGTTACCGGTGGGATTATTGGGCGAAGCGATTAATAAGACCTTGGGATTCTCACGCTGTACCATCTCTTTCATGGCAGCGAAATCATATTTAAAGGTATTGCCATCCTCATACAACGGATATTGCAGCGTACGCCCGTTCACCTCGTCGGCTATGGATTTATAGTACCACCACGAGAATTTAGGAATGAGCATCGTCTTGTTCCCATCCTCTTGGGTCAGGAAATAGTGGACTGCTTGTTTCAATATATCTTCTCCACCATAACCCAACAGCACCTGCGGTTCATCAATTCCGTAAGATTCAGACAGATAAACAGACAGAATACTCTTCTTGCCTTCGTCGTAGATACGGGTATAGAAACAGAGTTTGTTTATATCAAAATTCTTTAGAGCCTCCACCACCTCTTGCGAAGGTGCGTAGTTAAACTCATTGCGGTCCAAATAATTCATATCTTAGATTTCTTTTGTTAATACTTTCTGATAACACTCCATCGTTTCACGCGCCATCTGCTCCTGCGTGAAACGCTGTGCCCACTTCAATCCCTCCGCAATCATGGTGGCACGCAAAGAAGGCTCTTGTGTACGGGCAATCGCCGCTGCCAATCCCCCCACATCGTGGGGACTCACATACAATGAATGCTCCCCCCCCGCTTCTTCAAGACAAGAGCCGGTTGCTGCAACCACCGGAATGCCGGAATGCAAAGCCTCAAGAATAGGGATGCCAAAACCTTCGTAAACGGATGGGTATACAAAAGTCTCGGCCGACTGATAAATGGCAGGTAAATCGTCTGAAGGGATACCATGCAGAAAATGTACTCTGTCTTGCAATCCGGCTTTTGTCATAAACTCTTTCAGCTGATGGATATAGGCTGTGGGTCTCCCTACCAGAACAAAGTGCAGTTCATCGGGCAGATACTCCAAAGCCTTCACAATGGCCAGCGCATTTTTACGCTCCTCAATGGTGCCCACCGACAAGATATAGCGTTCGGGCAACCGATAACTCCGCATCACCTCCTTGCGCTTATCCTTACCGACACGGCAGGCATACAGAGAGCTACACCCTTGGTAAATAACGGAAATTTTATCCGCAGGAATTCCATAATAATGTATGATGTCACGCTTGGTACACTCACTCACAGCAATGATGTGGTCTGCATGCTTGCATGCATAGCGGCATTTGTAGTTATAAATCAAGCGGTCGACCAACGAAAAACAATGTGAAAGTCTCAGGAAAATAAGGTCGTGAACAGTCACCACACTCTTTACTTCCCGTACCCGATGGATGGTCAGGGGAAGTTCGTTACTCAATCCGTGGAACAGCCGTATGTTGTCCCGTTTCAAAGTCCTGCGTATACCTCCCACGCGCCACAACGAAGTCATTCCTCTCCAGAGCCAATAAGATGGATAATGTACCGATACCGTTCCCCGGCTTTCAGCCACCATCGACGAGAGTTGCTGATTTTCACGGTGTACCGGAGCATACAACCAATACTCGTTTTCCGGAGCAAAGGCTGACAATGACTGCACCACATACCGGCTGTAATTGCCCAATCCCGTAAAATTCTGCACAGCCCGTTTTCCGTCGTATCCTATTCTCATCTCTAAAAAGTTTCAGCTGCAAATGTACAAGATAATCCTCATATAGCAGTCTATTTCGCTTTCCTTTTTTGACAAAAACACAAATTCACCTATAAAACATAAAATAAAGATGAGCAATCACTTGCTGTCTGTTACAAAAACTAAGTACGGAATCGGGCACATCCCCATTGCCCAATCCATACTAGCTCATTGTTTTATCCTTCAAACACCTTATCTCCTTCCCGAAAACTACTTTATTCATCATCGGCCCACTGTTATGAACCAATTCAACCACACTAGTGAGCTGTTTAGTTCACTCAAGTGAACATCACGGCTCACTAACGTGGGCTGCTGAAGAATCCAAAAGTAAAACGAAAGAATGAAAAGGATGCAACAGAAGAAAGAAGGATGCGGAACGGAAGAAAACACGGGTGAGAGCAAAATTTACCCTCACCCTTTTCGATTGCTCTCACCCACCCCTGCAATGCCGATGAATAGGGAAGTTGAAGAAAAGAGTGAGAGCGGTGAGGGCAGAAATGCAAACTTAAAACGGAAAAAGCCGAATTATTTTCCGGGCATTACTTAGCCACTTTGACGGATTAGTCGTATCTTCGCACGATGGAGAATCGTCGAAAAGAACAGCAGCATTATGAGAGTCATTGTTGACAACAAGATACCTTTTATTAAGGAAGCCATCGAAAAAATAGCCGACAGCGTGATTTATACTCCCGGCAGAGACTTCACTCCGGAGTTGGTAAAAGATGCCGATGCACTGATTATACGTACCCGCACCCGCTGCAACAAGGAATTGCTGGAAGGCAGTAAAGTCCGCTTCATTGCTACCGCCACCATAGGCTTCGACCATATAGATACGGAATATTGCCGTGAAGCAGGCATCGCTTGGACCAATGCCCCCGGATGCAATTCAGCATCCGTAGCTCAATACGTGCAATCAGCCTTACTATTATTGCAACAACTCAAAGGAGTACAACTGTCCGAATTGACATTAGGCATCATCGGCGTAGGCAATGTGGGTAGCAAAATAGCCCAAGTAGGGCAAGAACTAGGCATGCGTGTCCTGAAGAATGACCTGCCCCGGCAAGACAAGGAAGGAGAGAGCGATTTCAGTTCCTTGCAAGCACTCGCAGCAGAATGTGATATCCTCACCTTCCACGTACCTTTATATAAGGAAGGGCCATACAAAACATTCCATTTGGCAGACCATACTTTCTTCCGGTCATTAAAACGCTGTCCCGTCATTATCAATACCTCACGTGGAGAGGTGATTGAAACCAATGCGCTCCTGAATGCCTTAGAAGACGGACTGATTTCCGATGCCATCATTGATGTATGGGAGAATGAGCCTGATATCAATCTTACCTTATTAAATAGAGTGTTCCTTGGAACTCCCCATATAGCCGGTTATTCAGCCGACGGAAAAGCCAATGCCACCCGTATGTCCCTGGATGCCCTTTGCCGTTTCTTTCACATCAAAGCCGACTACCGCATCGCTCCCCCCCAACCCCGGAACCCGATTATTACCGCCGACAGCCTGGCAGAAGCATATCTGCAAATGTATGACCCGAGAAGGGACAGCGAAGCACTGAAAACACATCCCGAACAATTTGAAAAATTGCGGGGAGACTACCCGCTACGAAGAGAAAAAGATGCTTACACTTATATCCCAAAGTAGCACATACATTTAGAAATACAGCCCGATAATACAAAAGACGTCACTATATAAGCTCCTCACGCCTTTACTATCAATGCCGAATCAGAGGAAACTATAGGCAAAACATTACAATATCAATGCAAAAAATACAGTTAGAGAAATCACTCAGTGAAGGATTTATTTTTTATGCAATTTCAACTCTGACGATTGCCATACAATTTCTGTTTTATCTGATTCACAGTCCCCGGCTCGCCATGATGGACGTGGGAGGCTGGATGTTTTATATAACGGCCGCTTGCTCACATGCCGCCTTGTGGGCACTTATTCCTTACATCATATCCTTAATCGTAGCCATTACCGTCCGGCGCCATCAAGCCGCCGCCATCACACACATTATTCTTGTATCATTACTCAATATACTTGCTTACATAGACGGCAGTGTGTACAGTCTTTACAAGTTCCATATCAATGGTTTTGTACTGAATCTCCTGGTTGGAGAGGGCAACAGTGAGATTTTCACATTCAGCTTCTGGCTTTATCTGAAGATTGCAGGAGTATTAGTGGGTATATTTGCCGCCAATACTTTGCTAAGAATACTTGCAGGCCATTGTTATACCCGCTTTCACCGCTGTGGCTTCCGTCCTGTACTTGCCACTCTGATTTTGTTTGCACTATTCTCTAACTTTTATCATGCCTATGCCGCTGTAGCGCAAAAGACTTCAGTGATTCGCAGCGCCCCCTGCCTGCCCTATTACTTCCCGCTTACGGCAACCCGCCTGATGATGAAGTTAGGAGTGGTCTCATCCAAGGATGTCATTAAAATGAACTTCAACAACAAAAAGCAGTCTGCTGACCTCAACTATCCGATAGATTCTTTGAAATACGAAGTCCATTCCAACCCCAAGAATGTAGTGCTGATAGCCATAGACTCATGGAACTACCGCGCCTTTAACCAGGACATTACACCTCATATCAGCCACTTTGCCGACAGTTGCAGCAGATTCACCTCCCATCTAAGCAGCAGCAATGGCACACGTGGAAGTATCTTCGGGCTTTTCTTCAGTCTCTCATCCATCTACTGGACTGATTTTGAGGTATCGGGCATACAGCCCCTGCTCATAGAAGAACTATTGAAGCAGAATTATCAGATAGGTATTTATCCCAGTGCTACAATCGTCAACCCGCCATTTGCCAAAATACTTTTCTCAAAGGTACCCGACTTGCGTACCCATACCGAAGGAAAAACCGTTTATGACCGCGACTGCCGTATTACAGCAGATTATCTGCAAGCACTCGATACGCTGGGCAGCGGTACAAAACCTTTCTTTTCCTTTCTCTTCTATGATTTGGCACACGGATATGAAGTGCCGAAGGACAAGCTTTATCGTTTCCAACCGTCCTGGGAGTTCGCCGACTATATGAAACTGAACAACGACATAGACCCTACTCCTTTCCTGAACCTCTACTACAACTGCGTGGCGGAAGCCGACTCACTGGTGGGATGCGTCCTCCACAAACTTGAGGAAAAGAAACTGCTAGACAATACCCTGGTCATCATTATCGGAGACCATGGACAAGAATTCAATGAGAATCATAAAAATTATTGGGGCCACGGCAGTAATTATTCACCGGTACAAACACATATCCCCTTCCTATTATATGAACCGGGAGAACAGCCACATACCTACCATCACCGTACCACGCACTATGATTTTGCACCAACCCTAATGAATAAAGTGCTGGGTGTAACCAATCCGCCTTCCGATTACAGTATGGGGCATTTAATAACCGATACTTGTCCACGGAACTGGCATATCGTGGGCGACAATCTCAATTATGCCTTTATCGTAGAAAATCATACTATTCTGGAAAAACACCCTTCCGGATATATAGAAATCAGCGACAGTGCATTGAATCCCCTGGAAAACTACAAGATAGACAACCGTAAGCTGAACGAGGCCATCCTCTCCCTTAACCGATTCTATAAATAACTGGGAGAGAGGCCTTCCACCAACTCCTCTATCACCTTCGGATAGTATTCATACTCCAGCCGGTGGATGCGTTGCGCCAGCTCCTCCGGCGTATCGCCCGGCAATACGGGGCATTTCTGCTGGCAGATAATGCCGCCTTCGTCATAATGCTCATTCGTATAATGGATGGTAATACCGCTTTCCTTTTCGCCGGAAGCAATCACTGCCTCGTGCACACGGTCGCCGTACATTCCCTTTCCACCGAACTTGGGCAGCAACGAAGGATGTATATTTATCATTTTATTGGGATAAGCATGCAGAATATTGTCCGGCACACGTGCCAGGAATCCTGCCAATACCACAAAATCAATATCATGCTCTCGAAGCGTCGACAAAACAAGCTCTCCACTTTCCCAATCGCTCTTGGCAAACCAGACACAAGGCACTCCCAGCCCCTTGGCACGCTCTAAAACAAACGCATTCTGCCGGTTAGTCAAAACCAGAGCCACACGTGCCGAACCTTTTTCCCGGAAATAACGGATGATATTCTCGGCATTCGTACCACTTCCCGACGCTAAAACTGCGATATTTTTTCCCATAACCCCTCCAATTACTGCACAAAACCGTGAAAAATGTGCAAAAAGGTGCATTTAATTCATCAAATATTTGCGAGGAATGATAAATATTCATTCCTTTGCACCGCAAATTTAAAGAAATAAAACTAATTATTAATTAAAAACTTAAAGTTATGTCTGAAATTGCATCAAGAGTGAAAGCGATTATCGTCGATAAATTAGGCGTAGAAGAATCAGAAGTTACTAACGAAGCTAGCTTCACTAACGACCTGGGAGCTGATTCTCTTGACACTGTAGAACTTATCATGGAATTCGAAAAGGAATTCGGTATCTCTATTCCCGATGACCAGGCTGAAAAGATTGGTACTGTAGGTGATGCTGTATCTTACATCGAAGAACACGCTAAGTAATCTTATCCATTCGTTTATAACATGGAATTAAAAAGAGTTGTAGTAACAGGTCTCGGCGCCATTACTCCCATTGGCAACAGTGTTCCCGAATTCTGGGAAAATCTTGTGAATGGGGTTAGTGGAGCAGGACCTATTACTCATTTCGATGCATCGCTTTTCAAGACTCAGTTTGCATGCGAAGTAAAAGGCTTCGATGCTACCAAATATATAGACCGCAAAGAGGCCCGCAAGATGGACTTGTACACACAATATGCCATTGCAGTAGCCAAAGAAGCGGTAAGTGACTCTGGGCTTGACGTCGAAAATGAGGATTTAAACAGAATCGGTGTCATCTTCGGCGCCGGTATCGGTGGCATCCGTACATTCGAAGAAGAGGCGGGCAACTATGCCCTGACCGGTAAGGAAAACGGCCCCAAATTCAATCCGTTCTTCATCCCCAAGATGATTTCGGACATTGCTGCCGGACAAATTTCCATCATGTATGGTTTCCATGGTCCCAACTACGCAACTTGTTCTGCATGTGCCACTTCCACAAATGCCATTGCCGATGCGTTTAACCTCATCCGTTTGGGTAAGGCAAATGTTATCGTGTCCGGTGGTTCGGAAGCTGCCATCGCCGCTTGCGGTGTAGGTGGTTTCAATGCCATGCATGCATTGTCAACCCGCAATGATTCTCCCGAAACTGCATCCCGTCCGTTCAGCGCAAGCCGTGACGGATTCATCATGGGTGAAGGTGGCGGTTGTCTCGTTCTCGAGGAACTGGAACACGCCAAGGCACGCGGTGCCAAAATCTATGCGGAAGTTGCCGGCGTAGGAATGTCTGCCGACGCTCATCACCTGACAGCCTCTCACCCCGAAGGTTTGGGAGCCAAGTTAGTGATGCTGAATGCGTTGGAAGATGCAGAAATGAAACCCGAAGAAGTAGATTATATCAATGTTCACGGTACATCTACTCCCGTAGGTGATATTTCGGAAGCAAAAGCAATCAAAGAGGTATTCGGACAGCATGCGTATGAGTTGAACATCAGTTCGACAAAATCCATGACCGGCCACTTGCTGGGCGCTGCCGGTGCGGTAGAATCCATTGCAAGCATCCTCGCCATCAAGAATGGCATTGTTCCTCCGACCATCAACCACGAAGAGGGTGATAACGACGAAAACATCGACTATGACCTGAACTTCACGTTCAACAAAGCACAAAAGCGCGAAGTGAACGTAGCTTTGTCCAATACTTTTGGATTCGGTGGTCATAATGCGTGTGTCATTTTCAAGAAATACGCAGAATAATAAGGTCGTGTTACGTAACCAAATAGATAAAATAAGGCTCTTGTTCCGCAAGGATAGAGAGTCTTATTTTTGTTTTTACAGAATTCTCGGCTTCTTCCCTCGCAACATCAAGGTTTATCAGCAGGCTTTGCTGCATAAATCCATCTCCATGCGCTCCGAAAAAGGACGTCCCATCAACAACGAACGGCTGGAATTCTTGGGCGATGCTATCCTCGACGCCATTGTAGGAGATATTGTCTACCGCCATTTCGAAGGACGCCGCGAAGGTTTCCTTACCAATACCCGTTCCAAAATTGTACAGCGGGAAACACTCAACAAACTGGCCGTGGAAATCGGACTGGACAAACTGGTGAAATACTCCACCCGCTCCTCATCCCACAACAGCTACATGTACGGCAATGCATTCGAAGCCTTCATCGGCGCCATTTATCTGGACCAGGGCTACGACCGCTGCAAGCAGTTCATGGAAGAGAAGATTTTCAAAAACTATATCGACCTCGACAAGATGTCTCGCAAAGAGGTCAACTTCAAGTCAAAACTCATCGAATGGAGCCAGAAGAACAAAATGGAGGTGTCATTCGAGCTTATCGAGCAGTTTCTCGACGAAGAATACAATCCGATGTTCCACACCGAAGTCCGCATCGAAGGGATATCGGCAGGTACCGGCACCGGTTATTCCAAGAAGGAGTCGCAACAAAATGCGGCACAGATGGCATTGAAAAAAATTAAGGATGCCGCTTTCAAGGAGGAAGTCCAGGCAGCCAAGGAGCGAAACCATGCAACAGAAACCTCCACAGAAGAAAATCCCATGGCAGAAGCTGTTGAAGAATCCCCACAAGAAAAATTAGCCGAAACAGATTCCCATCCGACGTCCCTGGACAACTAAGTCATTGTCTTCCGTCACCAGCTTCAACTTGCCCGCAATCTCCTCCAGCGGTGCAGAAGCTATTTCATTCCCCTTCAAGGTAATCATCCGCCCGAACTGCCCGTTGGCAATCAGTTCCGTGGCATGTCCGCCCATACGTGTGGAAAGGTTACGGTCAAAAGGTGTGGGTGAGCCGCCCCGCTGAATATAACCCAACACAGTCTCACGGGTCTCGATACCCGTCTCATACTCTATCTCCTGAGCGATATACTCGGCGGCACGCTTCCGACCGTCCGTCTGTATACCTTCGGCTACCACCACGATGGAGTAAGGCTTTCCTTTCTTCAGCCGATTCAGAATCGTTTCTCCGATACGGTGGATATTATAGGGAATCTCCGGAATCAGAATCACGTCACCACCGCCTGCCATACCGGAGTATAAGGCTATCCAACCTGCCTTGTGCCCCATCACCTCAATCACCATCACCCGTTTGTGCGAGCTGGCCGTGCTGTGCAACCGGTCGATGGCATCCGTAGCAATGCTGACGGCAGAATCGAATCCGAAGGAGAAATCAGTTCCCCAAATATCGTTGTCTATGGTTTTAGGTACAGACACAATGTTCAGCCCCATAGCAGAGAGTTTGGCGGCTGTCTTCTGCGTACCGTTCCCGCCGATACAGACTACACAATCAAGCCCCATCTCTTCGATATTCCGCGCTATCAGTGCCGGTTTGTCCACGCCGGACATCACGCCGTTCTTCTTAAAGGGCTTCTCGCGCGAAGTACCGAGCATCGTACCTCCCAAGTTCAGCAAACCGGATAAGGATTTTTCGGTAAACGACTCCACATCCTTGGTCAGCAGCCCCTGAAAACCGCTGTGAATGCCAATTACTTCCATTCCATAATGGTTGATAGCTGTTTTACATACACCGCGAATGGTAGCGTTGATGCCGGGACAGTCGCCTCCTGAAGTCAAAATACCTATTCTCATGATATTTTTGTTTGAATTATTGTTCTATAGGTCCGTAAAGATAGAAAAAAAAGAGAAAAAAGATAGAGATGCCGATAAATAAGATTATTTTTGTGGTTTAAAATAAGATTTCACAAAGAACGATGAATATTACAAAGTTTCTGAATAAGGTATATTTTGCTCCCCGTCTGAAAGAAATCGAACAATACACCAGCCATGCCGGTGAATTGCAACAGCTTGTACTGCAGCGCCTCGTCCGGACAGCGGCAAACACGGAATGGGGAAAGAAGCATGACTATGCCTCTATCCGTACTTATGAAGATTTCAAGAAGCGCCTTCCCATACAAACTTACGAAGAAGTAAAGCCTTATGTAACCCGCCTGCGTGCCGGTGAGCAGAATCTGCTTTGGCCTTCGGAAATACGTTGGTTTGCCAAATCATCGGGTACCACCAACGACAAGAGTAAGTTCCTGCCCGTCAGCCGGGAGTCCTTGCACGACACGCATTACAAGGGAGGCCGGGATGCCGTTGCCATCTATCTGGGACAGAATCCCGAAAGTCGTTTCTTTTCCGGTAAAGGGCTTATCCTTGGAGGCAGCCACGCTCCCAACCTGAACACCAACCACAGTCTTGTAGGCGACCTCTCCGCCATCCTCATAGAAAATATCAACCCACTGGTAAACTTTGTCCGCGTACCCAGCAAGCAGACAGCCTTGATGGAGCACTTCGAGCCCAAAATGGAGGCCATTGCCCGCGAAACCATCCATGCAAACGTCAGCAACCTTTCCGGTGTACCGTCCTGGATGCTTGTACTCATCAAACATATATTGGAAAAGACAGGAAAGCAGAGCCTTGAGGAGATATGGCCCAATCTGGAGGTGTTCTTCCACGGCGGCGTTGCCTTCACTCCTTACCGCGAGCAATACAAAGACGTGGTCCGCAGCAGCAAGATGCATTATGTAGAGACTTACAATGCATCCGAAGGCTACTTCGGAACTCAGAACGACCCTACCGATCCTGCCATGTTACTGATGATTGACTACGGTATATTTTACGAGTTCATCCCGCTGGAAGATGTAGGCAAGGAGAATCCGCGTACCTTCTGCCTCGAAGAGGTGGAACTGAACAAGAACTACGCCATGGTAATCTCCACTTCTGCCGGTTTATGGCGATATATGATTGGGGATACAGTGAAGTTTACATCGAAGAATCCCTATAAGTTCGTCATCACCGGACGTACCAAGCACTTTATCAACGCATTCGGCGAGGAGCTGATTGTGGACAATGCGGAAAGAGGACTTGCCAGAGCATGTGCCGAAACCGATGCACGGGTCATAGATTATTCTGCCGCCCCAGTCTTTATGGACCGGAATGCTAAATGCCGCCACCAGTGGCTGATAGAATTTGCACAAATGCCGGACAGCCTGGAGAAGTTCGCCAAAGTATTGGACGACACCCTGAAAGAGGTAAACTCCGACTATGAAGCTAAAAGACAGAATAACCTGGCACTGCAACCACTGGAAATCATCGTCGCCCGTCCCAACCTCTTCCACGATTGGCTGGATAGCAAGGGGAAACTCGGTGGACAACATAAAGTACCCCGACTCAGCAACACAAGGGAATACATAGAAGAAATGCTGAAGCTTAATAAATAACAAAATATAAAAGCAGATTTTATCACAAAATAATTCCACCGCCCAGCAGCAGACCGCTTTCATCATAAAAAGCCGCTGCCTGCCCTGGCGCAATAGATTCGAGCGGCTCTATCAAGCGGACATGCAGTAGTCCCTCCACTGTAAGACTTACCTTGCAGTGGTTTGCCTGCTTACGGTAGCGTATCTTCACAATAACCTCGTCTGCACCCAGCACGCGGCTGTTCTCCACCAGGTTCCACTCTCCCAGCCACATTTCCTGCTTGTAGAGGGAAGATAGTGGAGCAAGAACAACTTCATTGCTTTCCACTCTTGTCTCTTTCACAAAAACAGCCTTGTTCAGATGGATACCTAAGCCCCTACGTTGCCCTACGGTATAAAACGGATAGCCCTCATGCCATCCCAAGAAATCCCCCTTTTCATCGACGAATCTACCTTTACCGGGTAATAGTGTTTCAGGAACCTCACGCTTCAAAAAGGAACGGTAATCCAAAGGGCAAAAGCACACCCCCATACTGTCTTTCTTTGCAGCCACTTGCTCGAAACCACGCTCCGCCGCATACGAGCGCGCCTCATTTTTCGTAATATCTCCCATCGGAAGCAACATACGCTGCAGGATGTCCTGCTTCAATCCCCATAGAAAGAAAGTCTGGTCTTTGTCCTTATCCGCGGCAGGAGCTATATAATACTTTGCTCCGGACAAGACCTTGCGCACATAATGTCCGGTAGAAATCCAATAAATTCCCTTTTCATCGGCTATTTTAGCCAACAGCACCCACTTCAGCTCATTATTGCAGACCGTGCAAGGAACGGGAGTGCGCCCCATTAGATACTCTTCCACAAAATAGCGGATAATACGCGAACGGAAAAGCTCGCGTGCATCATAGGTAATGTGTTTCATCCCCAGCTTCAGGGCCAGAGCCCGTGCATCTTCCAGATACCCGGTCTCATCTCCTGCCTCATAGAAACGGAAAGTCACGCCAGTCACCTCATAACCGGCTTCCTGCAACCTCATGGCGGCCACGGAACTATCCGTGCCGCCACTCATGCCAAGCAATACACGTTTATTTGACTTCATGGATACAAAAGTAATAAACGAAGGTGAAATCCGTTGCATTTACTCTTATAAAACAGAATATCATTATAGATTTTCACAGATTTATTATACCTTTGTACTCCTAAAAGAACTAATAATCAACTGTTATGGAACATCAACTGACCATTTACAACACTTTAAATAGAAAAAAAGAGCTGTTCGTACCGCTGCATGCACCGCATGTAGGCATGTATGTCTGCGGACCGACCGTGTACGGTGACCCGCACTTGGGACATGCACGCCCTGCCATCACTTTCGACCTGCTGTTCCGCTACCTGACGCACATCGGCTACAAGGTGCGCTATGTCCGCAACATTACCGACGTGGGCCATCTGGAGCACGATGCCGACGAAGGTGAAGACAAGATTGCGAAAAAAGCCCGTCTGGAACAACTGGAACCAATGGAAGTGGCACAGTACTACATCAACCGCTATCATAAGGCGATGGATGCATTGAATGTGCTGTCTCCCAGTATCGAGCCACATGCCAGCGGCCACATCATCGAACAGATAGAACTTGTAAAGGAGATATTGAAGAACGGATATGCCTATGAAAGTGAAGGTTCCGTTTATTTCGATGTAGAAAAATACAACAAGGACCATCACTACGGCAAGCTCTCCGGACGCAACCTGGATGATGTTCTCAACACCACCCGCGAACTGGATGGACAGAGCGAGAAGCACAATCCCGCAGACTTTGCTCTCTGGAAATGTGCGCAACCGGAACACATCATGCGTTGGCCTTCCCCGTGGAGCGACGGCTTCCCCGGCTGGCACGCCGAATGTACAGCCATGGGAAAGAAATACTTGGGCGAGCACTTCGACATTCATGGTGGCGGTATGGACCTTATCTTCCCGCATCACGAATGCGAGATTGCACAATCCGTAGCTTCCCAAGGAGAAGATATGGTACATTATTGGATGCACAACAACATGCTGACCGTGAACGGACAGAAAATGGGTAAGTCTTACGGTAACTTCATCACATTGGAAGAGCTCTTCAAAGGCACGCACCCCATGCTGGAGCAAGCCTACAGCCCAATGACCATCCGATTCTTCACCCTGCAAGCCCACTACCGCAGTACGGTAGACTTCAGCAACGAAGCGCTGCAAGCCGCCGAAAAGGGATTGGCAAGGCTGATGGATGCTGTACATGGACTGGACAAGATTACCCCTGCTGCAACCTCCACCATAGATGTGAAATCCCTGCGTGCCAAGTGTTACGAAGCCATGAATGATGACTTGAACTCACCGATTGTCATCGCCCACCTCTTCGACGGCGCCAAGATGGTAAACAATATCCTGGCTGGAAACGATTCCATCACAGCCGAAGACCTGAAAGAATTGAAGGAAACCTTCCACCTCTTCTGCTTCGACATCTTAGGATTACAAGAAGACAACGCCTCCAACGAAGAGCGTGAAGCCGCCTTCGGCAAAGTAGTGGACATGCTATTGGAAGAGCGTTCAAAGGCAAAAGCCAACAAAGATTGGGCCACATCCGACAAAATCCGTAATGAACTCACCGCACTCGGTTTCGAGATTAAAGACGGTAAGGACGGAAGCGAATGGAAGCTGAATAAATAATGAAAGTATCATAACTCACCGCAGAATCATACAGATTGGGGTAAGTTTTAGGCAGAAGAACAAAAGAATATATTTTTCTCTTGTTCTTCTGTTCTTTTGTCTGAAAAATAAAATCCATGTAATATTTTGATATATCCTCGTTAGAATACGAATCCGAACCCAGCATACCACCCTAGTTTCTTCGTCTGATTAGACCAGTTCAACTGTATCTCCACTGGTCCCAGAAAACTCTTGTACATATAGCCGATGCCTACCCCTGCCATATCAGCCGATTCGGAAGAGTCAAGAATCTGATGAAACTTCCCGGAGTTTCGCCCATAACTGCCCATCACTGATATATACTGGTTTTTCAAGATACGCTGTCTGAGGTTCAGCCCTGCAACCAGCAGTGCGGCTTGTGACAGTTCCGCACGGTTGATGCCCGTAAACGGTATCTGCTGTGGCATATAGCGCCCCGGTATGGTTCCCCCCACCATATTAATGATGGCAAAAGGATAATTACCGCTTCCGGACAATACGCGTCCATAAAACGAAGGAGTGACAGTGAACTTACTCGAGGGAGAGAAACATCCCTGCCAACGGGCATCGAAAACAGAAATAGGATTGTTGTCCTTATACTGGAAGAAGTTATCCGTATAGAGATGATAGGATACCGCCCACGACATGCCTTTTGTAGGGGCGCTCCTCTCATTCAAGTTGTTGAACACAAGTCCGGCAAAGTAACTGAATAAGGACGAATTTTCAAACAGTGCCGAAGCCAACGGGTCGAGCGACAGCAAATCATGATAGTGGTAGTAATCAAAGTCAATGCCCAGACTGACCTGGATATTGTTCCAGTCCTTCGCCGCCCCCATACGGACCAGTTGATGTGTAAAAGTCAAATCCAGTGCCCGTTTGCCTTCATTGTAAATATTCATATCTTTATAGTCGAACTGATAGGCAAGTCCCGCCTGCCATCCACCGTCCCACTGGTAACTATATCCGAGTCGTGCCAGTGTACGCTTGCCCAGACGGACAGTAAGGCTGACCAGCGACTCGCGCTGCCGGCCGAAATAGAAGTCCGTATTTGCCTGCAACGCCGCCAGTTCTTCCGTATCAAAGCGAAAACCGACATTCAGCTTGTTCTCCCGCACAGCAGGGACGGCTATTTGGGAATCAACGGGAATCTCCCTATCAACAGCCACGCCGGGCAAGCGGAAAGGTCCCGGACGGCGAGGCTGATAATCGTCTGCAAGCCCCAGCTTCCGTTTCAGAGCAAGCAGTCCGTCCCAACTGTCCATGGCAGCACGTTCTCCCCGCACCATCAGAGTATCGATGGCCTCTTTGGTAAAACTTGCAGCCGAATAGCCGGAGACATCCACCTTTATCAGTACGTCGGTATTACGCAGATTCTCACGATATTTCTTCTCTCCTTGCAGATTGATGATTTGCCCGAAGATGTCTTTCACCGATTTCAGCTCGGAAGCCTTAAGCAGCGGGCTCTGCACATCCACCCCGATAACGTAGTCGGCCCCCATGGCAAGCGCCACATCTACCGGATAGTTATTCACCATTCCACCGTCCACCAACACCATTCCATCCAGGTCTACCGGAGCAAACACACCGGGAATGGACATGCTGGAACGCATGGCAGTAGCCAGTATTCCCTCACGGAACACTACTTCACTACCATTCACCAGATTTTCCGATACGCAGGCAAACGGAATAGGAAAACGGCTAAAATCCACGGAATCCTGGTAACCTTCTGTCAACGTGGAGAACAAACGTGCCAGGTTCTTCCCTTTTATGATACCCGCATCCGAAACAGCGGCAGATTTCAAAGAAAACGGAATAGAGAGTACATAGCGCTCCGACTTCAACCGGTCGTCCAGCAACACATCCTTAGGATTGGGTGCATCCGAGAGTAGGAATTTCCAGTTCTGGGCATTCACCATACTGTCCAATTGCTGCGGGGTATATCCGATAGAATACAAACCTCCCACAATGGCCCCCATACTGGTACCTACCACATAATCTATAGGGATACCCGCTTCTTCAATTACTTTCAGAGCACCGATATGCGCCGTCCCTTTGGCGCCACCCCCACTGAGTACGACAGCCACTTTCGGACGCCCGGACGCCCAAAGAACCATCGGCAAAAACAACAGACAAGCCCATAGTCTATACTTCATCTCCATCATTTACTTAAATACGTATTGGTAAATTTATTCTATTCTGAATCAAACAACCCGCTCCGACAAATAGTTCACTATCAGTCGAAGCGGGTCGCAAAAAACGTTCAAACAATTTATGGAGGATTATCTATAACCCATTTCCAATCAATAAGGTATCATATCCTTCAAGATGCCTTCCTTATACCAAGGGTCATCAATCTCTTTCAATACTTTGCCCATCTCTGCGCAAAGGTCTTTTACGACTTCTTGGTTTTCTTCCAAAGAAAGGTTATTCATCTGATACGGATCCTTTTCATCGTCAAACAACAAGCTTTTGACCAGCTTATGGTTTTCGCGGTCAATGTAGAGCGCCAGCGTGTAGCGCGACGATTTAAAGCCGCGCGATGAAGGGAAATAAGAACGGACCATACCTTCCGCATCCTTCTCACCATCCAAGTTCTGGATGTAAAGAGCACCGGTAGGACGTACAATATCTGCCTTTTCATCGAAGAAAAGCGGTGCATAGTTGCGTCCCTGCACCTCAGCCGGAATAGAGTCGGCAAGGCCGGCAAGGCCCAACAAGGTAGGCATGATGTCCGGCGAGGAAAGCATCAAGTCGTCCACGCGGGGTTTAATCTTATTGGGGAAACGCACCAGGAAAGGAATGTTCATGGACTCGGAGTACGGGGAATTCTTCGGGTCTTCCGTATGCTGGCTACACATGGTCTCTCCATGGTCGGAGGCAAACACGACAATGGTATTCTTGTCCAGCCCGAGTTCCTTCAAGGCATCAAGTATCTGACCAAAAGCACGGTCGACACCCGTCACAGAAGCAAAGTAGTAGCGTGCACTCTCTGCCTTGAGCATCTTGGAGTCGGCATTCGGACGGACGAGCAGGCTGTCCAGAGGCTGGTTTTTATAGAGATTGAAATCTTCCTCCATACAGTCGTCCAAAGAACGGTACGGACTATGGGGAGGATTCATGCCTACCATAATGAAGAAAGGTCTCTTCGGGTCGCGTACATTCCCCTCGTTCTTCAGATAAGACACCACCTTGCCCGATTCGTGTAACGGCGACCACTCGCGCGGGTCGTGGCGACGGCCTTCCGTATCCCAGTAATGCGGATTCTTGTGTTCGTCGAAGGTACCATAAGAATACCAGTAATTGAACCCATGACGACGTTCTTTCGATGTATAGGCATCCCATGCAGGTACGCGGTCTTCCACATACTGTCCGGGACGTTCGGGGTCGTTGGGGGTAGGAAAGTCGGCATGCAGTTTGCCAAAGTAGGCGCAGTCATATCCGGCATTGCAGAAAACATCACTCACACACACAGCATCCTCACGCAGGGAGCTGATGGGACGGCTCGAATTGCAATTCAATGGAATACCACTCTTATTAGGATACATTCCCGTCAACAGAGAACCACGGTGGGGACTGCTCAACGGGCAGTTGCTCATGGCAGATGTCAATACCACCGACTCCCGGGCAAAATCATTCAAGCGTGGGGTATGCACCGGGTCATTCCGAAAGTTCACTTTCTCCCGAAAACCTTCCTGGCCCCAGAACTCCATCGCCTGGTTACGGTATTGGTCGGGAAAAACGTAAATGACATTCGGCTGGACGGATTGTTCCGCCTGCGGGGCTTTACAGCCCTGCAAGGCGAACAAACCTAAACCACCTAACAAAATATTTAATTGAGTTTTCATTTTTCCAAGTCTCTTTTACGCATCAATCCTTCCAGGAAGTAATAGTCGGCATAGTTCAACGGTACATCAATCTCCGCACCGTGAGGAATACTGCCCACAGAGTGCATCAGGATGAAGTTGCCGTTGGTACCCACCTTGGCACGGTAGGAAGGAGAAGCAAGGCTTTCCATAATCCGGTCGGCGGTTTCCTTGTATCCCTTATCCGGCAGATAAGTGCTCAGCTCGTAAAGGGCGGACGCCGTGCAGGCAGCTGCCGAAGCATCGCGAGGTTCATTCGGGATATTGGGAGCATCGAAATCCCAGTAGGGAACCAAGTCTTCCGGAAGATTCTTGTTGTTGAAGATAAAGTTGTAGACCTTTTCAGCCTGTTCCAGGTATTTGGCATCGTGTGTATAGCGATAGCACATGGTATAGCCGTACAAGGCCCACGCTTGTCCACGTGCCCAAGCAGACTCGTCGGCATAGCCTTGTGCAGTCTGTCTCTTACGGACTTCACCGGTTTCGGGGTCATAATCCACCACATGATAGCAGCTGTTGTCCTCACGGAAATGGTTAGCCATAGTCGTATCGGCATGCTTCCGGGCTATGTTGTAGAAAGTGGAGTCGCCCGACAGCTTGGAAGCTTCGAACAGCAGTTCGAGGTTCATCATATTATCAATGATAACGGGACATTTCCAGCCACGTTCAGCCTGCCATCCCTTATCTGCATCCCATGATTGAAGTACGCCTGCTGCAGGGCGGAAACGGGTAGACAACGATTTGGCCGTCTGTATGATGACCGGCTTGTACTCTTCCTTACCCGCAAAACGGTATCCGTTCAGGTAACTGCAGCCAATCATAAAGCCCACATCATGATGCCAGGTGAGGTATTGTACCGAATCCAAATCCTCGGTATACTTCTCTGCCAGCGGCAGCCACTTCTGGTCACCGGTCAACTCGTACATATGCCAGATATTACCGGGAAAGAAACCGGAACACCAATCGTCGATAGGTACATAGACAATGTTCCCATCCTTATCAATGGTACGGGGATTAAGGATTTTACCGGATTTCTCGATAATGTCTGTCTGAATTGTCTCCTGAGCCACAGCATTATCAATGTTTTCTTGGATAAAGTTGCTTTCAGCCTGCTTTTGCCCTGCGCAACCTGCCAATACAAGGAGGGAGATTCCCAATGTAGTGAGGACTGTTTTCATAATAAGGGATTTATTTATTAAGAGTTTATGATTTTTCCTGCTGCAAAAGTAGGGCAAGTGTACAGATTTGACCCGCCTAAATAATTCAATTAATGGCTAAAATCGTTACTTTTGCGTCCGGAAGCACATATTTTTCCACCCATTAATCATTAATCACTAAACATTAATCATTACCCCTCATGACCGCACAAGAGTTTTTTAAGAACGACCGCTTCGCCACGAATGCAGGCGTAGAACTGATAGAAATAAAGGAAGGATACAGCAAGGCATGCCTGGTTATCACGGCAGAGCATCTCAATGCGGGAGGCCGTACGCAAGGGGGTGCCATCTTCACCCTTGCCGACCTGGCACTGGCAGCAGCAGCCAACTCCCACGGAACATTGGCCTTCTCTCTTTCGTCCAATATCACCTTCCTGCGCAGCAGCGGACCGGGCGATGTGCTGTATGCCGAAGCGCGCGAACGCTACATCGGCCGCACCACCGGATATTACCAGATCGACGTCACCAACCAGGAGGGAAAACTGATTGCCACTTTCGAATCCAGTGTATTTAGAAAAGGGGATAACATCACTTTTTCCTTACCACAGACGTCATCGGATAGCGGTTGCCCCGGACACTCTTGAAGAATGCCTTGGCCGAACCGAAATTCAAATACATGTCCAAGCGAATGGGAAGGTGGTTCTTATCATCGGATACGAAGAAGGTGATGACCTCCTTCTCCTTACCTTTCTTGTACTCTACAAAAGAGAATACCAAGCAGCGGTAAATGGTGTCGTTATTCGCCTTGACCTCCTCCTTGCCGCGGTAAATCAACGTCTGCTCTTCTACCCTGCGCCCCGTGGCCATGGGAAAGAGTATCTTCTGCCCCACCTTGTAGTCTTTAGGGTCATAGGAGCGCGCCTGCGCCAAAATGCTCAACATATCGAAGATGCAGCGACTATCACTGTATTCCATCTCCTGAGCCTCACGCACGGGATTGTGCCAAGTGCGTCTCTGCTTTACATTCGCCAGTCCGTCCGAGTAGGAGAACCAGGCCTCGTCCACCGTATGGCGGCTTCCCTCCTCTGCCGCTTTGCGGAAATAGAGTGGCTCCAACTTGTCGCTGACATAACAAGTCAGCGTATCGCGCATCTTGAAGAAAAAATCGGTCTTTTTACTGCCTACACAAAGCAAGTTAAAGCGGAATGCAGGCTCGGAATGGTAAGTCGTGGCATTGGTAGTGAGGCTTGCCAGCCCCACCTTCTTCCAAATGAACTTCCAATTGAAATATAAATCGTACATGACGTGCTCGCCCGACTGAAAAGCTTCATTCTTTGCAGCACATTGGGCCTGAACAGACTGGGAGGCTCCCAAACAGACTGCTCCCACCATCAATAGAACGAACAATTGCTTCCGCCTAATAGCTATAGCCCCTACCACTATTGCGGCTGCTATTGCCACTGCGGTTATTTTTGTTCCTGTTTTGCTTTTTCTTGTCTTCATCTGGCTTTTGTTTTTTTAGTTCGTCCGGTTTCTGCCTATCCAGAGACTTGGCCTTAATATTCCATTCCTGCGTCAAATCAAAGTTTGCCTTAAGCTCCAAAACCATCGGATAATAGTAAACCATTTCAGGCTGGCGCTTCTCGGCATAATTCCCTGTGTCCCAGACGCCATTCCCATTCGTATCATTTATCAGCCGCGCTCCATATTTGCCCGGATTGAGAAAATAGAAATCGGCTTTCCCATCCACCACCGGCACCGTGCGCAGCACTTTGTCTTGACCGTCCAGCAGTTCCACAAAAGCCAGAGAGTCTGCTCCATGCACATTAAAGAATATCTGCCCGTACTCTTCCAGCTTCTTGGCCTTGAAGTCCTTCTTTATCTTATCGGAAAACAACCCGTACAACCCACGTATGGCAGTAGAATCCACTTCAAATGTATAGCTTTCACCGGGTACCCATTCGGCAAACAGATTATAACGCTTCAAGTCCAAAGAGTCGCGCATAAAGTCGAACGGGATATCCTGCCACAACGAGTCCACTTTCTGTTTCAGATGGAAAGCGGCGGTATCTATGCTTGCCACCGGTTCCGTAAACGACAGAGTAAGATAATCATATACATCAATTGCAGAAGGGGCATACACATCTACAGCCAGGAATTCCGTCGGCTCGGGCTCTTCCACCTCACCTTCTTTCAACTTCTTCTTTTTCTTCTCATGCTCTTTCTGTTCCTTTTCCTTCGCTTCCTGCTTCTGTTTCTGCTGCTTGTCGTATGTCAACTTCGCCAACACATTCAAAGTATCGGTACGGGGCACCAGTTGTTTCAGGCTATCCGTATACAAATAGGTGATACTCATTTTCAGGGAATCCTGCTTATAGAGCAGGGAATCCTTTATCCAATAATGAATCGTATCGTTCCGGCCGGTAGGCTGTTCTATAACAAACGCATCTTCCTCATTAAAGTTCAATCCTTTCAATAAAGGCAACGTGTCTGCCGGAGCAGTGAAATAGAGCGAAAACTTCTCCGGAGTCAACCGTTCGGCCTTCAAGAAACGCTGCGAGAAGGAAAGCTCCTTGAAAGCACGCAACAGGATATCGTCTGGCAGGTAGTGGGTATATTGACGTTCTACAACCGTATCTACTGTCAGCGAGTCTATCCAGGTCGTATCCTGGCGCATGCGTTCTTCCATGGAAGGAATGATGATGGAATCATTGAAAGCTATCACTTCCGTCGGCTGAGAATAGGTAAAATTCTGGTCGGCATCCTGCAAGGCATAGATGCGATACTTGCCGGGAGCCACTCCACGGATAGAAAAGCGTCCGCGACTGTCCGTGCGCCCCACCCGCTCAAAAGGAAGTTTGGTAAAAGCAGAGTCGGTCAGATTGGCATGCAGGCCGACCAGCATCCCTTTCACCGGTTCAAGATTAGCCGCATTCAGCACTGTGCCGGCCACAGCCATAGAGTCGAGGCGGTCGCCCGTAGAGAAAGAATAGAAAAAATTCTCTAAGGGATTCCCCTCATTATTGTCCTGGATGGCATCACCAAAATCGAATGTATAAGTGGTATTGGGTTTCAATGTATCCTGCAGGGTGATGACCACCTTCTTCCCATTAGACTTAACTTCGGGCTGCTGCACCTGCGGAGGGGATATTACAATCTTCTCATTCGGCTTGTCAAGCTTGATAAATTCATCGAACTCAATGGAAAGTTTATTTTTATTGTGATGGAGTGCACCGGGCGTGGGAGTACCGGAAATAAAACGCGGAGGAGTCTCATCATAAGGTCCTCCTTCAATACGGCCCACACTGGCACAAGAATACAGTGCGGCAGCTATGGCAACACCCCCCAACAACCTGCGGAAAAGCGGCCTCATTTTAGTATGGCGTTTACGTTCTAACATGCTGCAAAAATAAAGGTTATCTGCCAATTAGCGGTATGCTTTACAGTATTTTAATCAAAAAATGTCCTTTTGTTCTCATCTATGTATGAAACATAGTTAAAAAAGGAACTGTTTCACACCTTATATACTAAGAAAAGAATATTTTTGCAGACGAAAAACTGAATAGGAGTATTCAGTTTTCTTTTTCCTGCCTTATTTCTAAATTATGAATTGCACACCAAAACGCCTTTCAAGAATCGAAAAAAGAAGAATATAAAATTATACAGAGAACAAAAAGAGTATGAAGAGTAGATTAGTATTATTGGCATGTTGCCTGGCACTGCTCAGCAGTTGCGGACAAGGCGACAAAGGAACGGGTAAAGCTCCCGAATTTGCAGTGATTGAGGCAAAAACCACCACTGCCAACTTGACAAACAGCTACCCTGCTACTATCAAGGGTAAACAAGATGTAGAAATTCGCCCGATGGTGAGCGGTTTCATCACAAAATTGCACGTCGACGAAGGCGCAACAGTACGCAAAGGACAAGTGTTGTTCAGCATCGACCCCGTACAGTATCAGGCAGCCGTAAATTCGGCCAAAGCTGCTGTTGAAACAGCCAAAGCTGCCGTAAACACACAAGAACTGACTGTAAACAACAAACGTGAACTGAACAAGAAAAACATCATCAGTGACTACGATTTGCAAATGGCCGAAAACCAACTGGCACAGACAAAGGCGCAACTAGCACAAGCCAATGCCCAATTGGTCAATGCCAAGAACAACTTGTCATACACTAGTGTAACCAGCCCCAGTGACGGTGTAGTAGGTAGCATTCCCTACCGCGTAGGTAGCCTAGTTAGTCCTTCCGTAGCCAGCCCGCTGACTACCGTTGCCGACATCTCCGAAATGTACGCCTATTTCTCCATGACCGAACGCCAACTTTTGTCACAAATTCGTGAAGGCGGCAGCATCAAGGAAATTCTGGAAAAGATGCCGGATGTACAGTTGCAGCTCATCGACGGAACCATGTATGCCGACAGTGGCCGCGTGGAGACAATCAGCGGAGTCATTGACCAAACTACCGGTTCGGTAACCATGCGTGCCCTCTTCCCCAACAAGCACAACGTGTTGCGTAGCGGAAGCACCGGCAATGTGGTATTCCCCAACCCTTTGCATGATGTCATCATGATTCCACAGGCCGCCACTACCGAAATCCAGGACAAGCAGTTCGTTTTCGTTCTGCAACCGGACAATACGTTGAAAAATACCGAAGTCAAAGTGTTCAGCTTAGACGATGGCAAGTATTATTACGTGACGGAAGGTTTGAAAGCAGGCGATAAAATCGTTATCGAAGGGGTACAGAACCTGAAGGACGGACAATCCATCACACCTATTACGCCTGCTGAAAAGGAAGCCGAATACCAGAAGGCCTTGAAAGACCAGAAAGAAGGTAACATTCAAACGGCATTCAATTAATGTTTAACGGTTAGTGATTAATGATAAGCGGCTGCGCCATTATATCACACGAGCTTATCACTAATCACTAACCCCTAATCACTAAATAAAATGAAACTAGATAGATTTATTAACCGTCCGGTACTATCAACGGTAATTTCCATCCTGATAGTAATCTTAGGAGTTATTGGTCTGGCGACCTTGCCTATCACCCAATACCCGGACATTGCCCCCCCTACCGTATCGGTAAGTGCAACTTACCAAGGTGCCAATGCCCAAACGGTGCTGAACTCCGTTATCGCTCCGTTGGAGGACCAGATTAACGGTGTGGAAAATATGATGTACATGAGTTCGAGCGCCACCA
Source organism: Bacteroides sp. A1C1 (assembly GCF_004328515.1). Classification (NCBI taxonomy): domain Bacteria; kingdom Pseudomonadati; phylum Bacteroidota; class Bacteroidia; order Bacteroidales; family Bacteroidaceae; genus Bacteroides; species Bacteroides sp. A1C1. The sequence continues at coordinate 2,437,437 of NZ_CP036491.1, read as the reverse complement.
ACAGCGGTTCGGGCGACATCTCCATCTACTTCAAGCAAGGTACCGACCCCGATATGGCAGCGGTGAACGTGCAGAACCGCGTTTCCATGGCACAAGGCTTGCTGCCTGCCGAAGTTACCAAAATCGGTGTAACCACCCGTAAACGCCAGACTTCCATGTTGATGGTATTCTCCATCTATGATGAAAAAGACCAGTACAACATCGAGTTCCTGGAAAACTACGCCAACATCAACCTTATCCCTGAGGTGAAACGTGTCAACGGTGTGGGTGATGCCATGGTATTGGGACAGGACTACTCCATGCGTATCTGGCTGAAACCTGATGTAATGGCCCAATACAAACTTATCCCCAACGATGTGGTTGCCGCCTTGAGCGAACAGAACATCGAAGCGGCTCCCGGCCAGTTGGGTGAGCGCGGTAACCAAACTTACCAATATACCCTGCGCTATAAAGGACGTCTGCAACAGACTACAGAGTTCGAGAACATTGTCATCAAAGCTTTGGAAAACGGTGAAATACTCCGTCTGAAGGATGTAGCAAATGTGGAACTGGGTCGTCTGTCATATGGATTCAACAATATGGTTAACGGACATAAAGCCGTATGTTGCATCATTTTCCAGATGGCAGGCAGTAATGCCACACAAACCATCTCGGATATCGAGGCCCTGCTGGACGACTATTCCAGCAAACTGCCTGCCGGCTTGAAGATAAACATTGCACAGAGTGCCAACGACTTCCTCTTCGCCTCTATCCATGAGGTAATCAAGACATTGATCGAAGCCTTTATCCTGGTGTTCATCGTGGTGTATATCTTCCTGCAGGATATGCGTTCTACGTTGATTCCCGCCATCGCCATTCCCGTGGCATTGATTGCCACCTTCTTCGTATTGAAGCTGATCGGTTTCAGTATCAACTTGCTGACCCTTTCGGCCATGGTACTTGCCATTGCGATTGTGGTCGATGATGCCATCGTCGTCGTCGAGGGCGTCCATGCCAAGCTGGACCAGGGTTACAAATCAGCCCGTACAGCTTCCATTGACGCCATGAGTGAGTTGGGCGGCGCTATCGTCTCCATTACGCTGGTCATGATGTCCGTATTCGTCCCTGTGAGCTTCATGGGAGGTACAGCAGGTACTTTCTACCGTCAGTTCGGTTTGACCATGGCTATTGCTATCGGTTTCTCGGCTTTGAACGCCTTGACCCTGAGTCCTGCTCTGTGTGCTATCTTCTTGAAACCTCATAATGGAGGACACGAAAGTCTGAAAGAACGTGTAGGCGTTGCCGCCAAGGAAGCGCGCAAGATTATGCTTGCTCGTTATGTCGACTCTCTCGGTCGGTTGATGCGCCCAGGTATCACGTTGCTCTTCGTGACGGTAGCTATTCTGGGCATGATTTTCGGTCTGTTCAGCTTCAGCGAACACCCCATTCTGTGCAGCTTGATGATTATCATCAGTGTGCTGGCGTTGGCAGGCATGACTACCGACAAGTTCAAACACTCCTTCAATGACTCATACAACGGTATCTTGGGCAAGTATAAGAAACAAGTGCTGTTCTTCATCCAAAAACGATGGCTATCGGCAGGATTGGTTATCGGTTCCATCGTATTGCTGGGTGTTTTCATGCAGATTACTCCTACCGGTATGGTGCCCAACGAAGATACCGGTACCATTATGGGTGCCGTTACTTTGCCTCCCGGCACTTCACAAGAACGTGCTCAAGAGGTTCTGAATCGCGTAGACAGTCTGGTTGCTGCCGACCCTGCAGTAGAATCGCGTACCGTCATTTCCGGTTATAGTTTTCTGGGTGGACAAGGTCCTTCCTATGGTTCTATCATCATCAAGCTGAAGAACTGGGAAGAACGCTCCACCATGCAGAACTCTACCATTGTCTATGCCACATTATACATGCGTGCCCAGAAGATTATCAAGGAAGCGCAGGTATTGTTCTTCGCTCCACCTATGATTCCGGGTTACTCGGCTTCAAGTGACATCGAGTTGAACATGCAGGACAAGACGGGTGGTGATTTGAACCACTTCTTCGACGTGGTGAACAACTATACCGCAGCCCTGGAAGCACGCCCTGAAATCAACTCTGCCAAGACATCCTTCAACCCCCACTTCCCGCAATACCAGCTGGACATTGATGCTGCCGCTTGTAAGAAAGCAGGCATCAGCCCCAATGACATCTTGACTACCTTGCAGGGATATTACGGTGGTTTGTATGCTTCCAACTTCAATAGCTTCGGTAAGATGTACCGCGTAATGGTACAAGCCGAACCTGACGCTACCAAGAATATGGAAACACTACAGAGCATCAAGGTGCGCAACGGCAACGAAATGGCACCTATCACGCAATTCATCTCCATCAAGAAAGTATATGGTCCTGACGTCATCAGCCGTTTCAACCTTTACACCTCCATGAAAGTGATGGTGGCTCCCGCATCAGGCTACACTTCCGGTCAAGCTCTGCAAGCCATTGCCGAAGTGGCGCAGGAAAACCTGCCTGCCGGTTTCGGTTACGAGCTGGGAGGTATGGCGCGTGAAGAGGCCGAAACGAGTGGAAGCACTACGGGACTCATCTTCATATTGTGCTTCGTATTCGTTTATCTGTTGCTGAGTGCCCAGTACGAAAGTTACATCCTACCTTTATCCGTATTGCTGTCCGTGCCGTTCGGTCTGCTGGGTAGCTTCCTTTTTGTAAGCGGTATAGGTACATTGGGCAGTATCCCGGCACTGAAGATGATTCTGGGCACGATGTCCAATGACATCTATATGCAGATTGCCCTCATCATGTTGATGGGTCTGTTGGCCAAGAATGCCATCTTGATTGTAGAGTTTGCCCTCGAACGCCGCAGAATGGGTATGAGTATCACCTGGGCAGCCGTATTGGGTGCTGCAGCCCGTCTGCGTCCTATCTTGATGACGTCATTGGCAATGATTGTCGGCCTGCTTCCGCTGATGTTTGCTTCCGGTGCGGGTGCCAACGGTAACCGTACGCTGGGTACGTCTGCCATCGGCGGTATGTTAATCGGTATGATTCTGCAAATCTTCATAGTGCCCGCACTGTTCGTGGCATTCCAGTACTTGCAGGAGAAATTCAAACCGATGGAATGGGAAGATGTGGACAACTCGGATGCAGAACCTGAGATTGAACAATATACAAAATAGTGATTAACGATTAGCGATTATGAAGAAAATAATATGCCTGATGTGCGCAACTGCTTTATTGAGCAGTTGCCACATCTACAAATCATACGACAGACCCGAAGACATAACAACTGCCGGACTGTATCGCGACACGGCGTCCGTGAACGATACATTAGCCGCAGATACAGCCAACTTCGGTAATCTGCCTTGGAGAGAAGTGTTCACAGACCCGCAGCTGCAGACACTTATCGAGCAAGCACTCACCAACAACGGTGACCTGCGCAGTGCCGCCTTGAACGTGAAACAAGCACAAGCCGCACTGATGTCTGCCCGTCTTGCCTATGCTCCGACGCTTGCCTTGTCTCCGCAAGGAACCGTCAGCAGCTGGGACAAGGGAAAGGCTACACAAATCTACTCCCTGCCCGTTACCGCAAGCTGGCAAATCGACCTCTTCGGTCAATTGCTGAACCCGAAGCGACAAGCAAAGGTTAGCTTGAAGCAGACGCAATTCTACGAACAAGCCGTTCAGACGCAAGTCATCGCCGGTGTAGCCAACATGTACTACACCCTGCTGATGCTGGACCGCCAACTGCAAATCACCGAAGGCACCGTCGAGATTCTGAAAAAGAACTTGGAGACCGTGCAAGCCATGAAAGATGCAGGCATCTACGGAACCACTTCTGCTGCCGTAGAGCAGAGCCGCACCGCCTACGCTCAAGTCATGGCATCACTGCCCGACATACGCCAGAGCATACGCGAAACCGAAAACGCTCTCTGCCTGATGTTGCACCAACCGGCACAGAGCATCGCACGCGGTGTACTGGAAGATCAACAGCTTCCTACGGAATTTTCAGTAGGTATCCCCTTGCAGTTGCTATCCAACCGTCCGGACGTGAAAGCTGCCGAGATGTCACTGGCTGCCAACTACTATAACACCAATAGCGCCCGTGCCGCCTTCTACCCGCAGATTACATTGAGCGGTTCGGGAGGCTGGACCAATAACTCCGGTGCAGGTATCGTCAACCCGGGCAAACTGCTGGCTTCTGCCATCGGTTCGCTGACGCAACCCTTGTTCTATCGCGGTGCCAACATTGCCCGTCTGAAACAAGCCAAGGCACAAGAGGAGCAGGCTAAGATTCAGTTCCAAACCGCCCTACTGAATGCCGGAAATGAAGTGAGCAACGCCCTGCACCTGTATCAAATGGAGAAGAACAAAGCCGTTTCACGCACTATTCAAGTAAATTCTGCTCGCCAAGCTGCCTCAGATACAAAAGAATTGTTTAACTTAGGCACGTCGACCTATCTGGAAGTCTTGTCTGCCGAGCAGTCTTACCTCAGCGCACAGCTTGCAGAAGTATCCGACACCTTCAGCAGCATGCAGGCAGTCATCAGCCTGTATCAAGCGCTTGGAGGAGGAAGAGAATAAAATGAGCGATAAGTGATTAGTGATTAGCGATTAATGAAATAGTAAATCCTAATCACTGACCATTTATCACTAATCATTAATCATTAATCGCTAATTACTATGATAAGTCCGTTAGCTTATGTAGATTCTGCCGCAAAAATCGGCAAGAATGTAACCATCCAGCCCTTTGCATTTATCGAAGGGAACGTGGAAATCGGTGATGACTGTATTATTATGTCGGGTGCAAAAATTCTGCACGGTACCCGCATGGGAAAAGGGAACAAGGTACATCACAATGCCGTTCTGGGTGCCGAACCGCAAGACTTCCATTATACGGGAGAGAACAGCATGCTGATTATCGGTGATAATAACGACATCCGCGAGAACGTGGTTGTCAGCCGTGCCACCCATGCAGAAAGCGCTACCCGCATCGGCAATGAAAACTACCTGATGGATGGTGTACACCTCTGCCACGACGTGCAGATAGGCAACCATTGTGTACTGGGTATCAAGACTACCGTAGCCGGAGAATGTCAGATAGACGACTGCACCATTCTGAGCAGCAACGTCATTCTGCACCAATACTGCCACATTGGAAGTTGGGTACTGATTCAAGCTGGCTGCCGCATATCAAAGGATGTGCCGCCCTATATCATCATGAACGGTAATCCAGCAGAATACCACGGTATCAACGCTGCTGTGCTTCAACACAAACACCAGGTGAGTGAACGTGTATTGCGCCATATCGTAAATGCCTACCGTCTGGTATACCAGGGAAACTTCAGCGTGCAGGATGCCTTGCAGAAGATTGAAGACCAAGTACCGATGAGTGACGAGATACACAATATCATCAACTTCATCAAGAATTCCAAAGGAATCGTGAAGTAAACACCCTTCTTCGGGCACGAATCACGCAGACAATCATGGATGGACAGATTCTTTTCTGCAAGTCTGCGTAGTTCGTGCCATTTTCTATATACCTCTACAATAGTTCCTGCATAGTCTTTATCCTTTTTTAATGCACACTCATTCCAAGCAGTATGCTAAGTAAAACAAACTGTTTCCTTTAACTAAACATTTTGTTTCCTTATAGAGAACACTTTGTTTCCCTTAACAAAACAGTTCGTTCCATTATATGAAAACAAAGTGTTTTTCTATACTGAAACAAAGTGTTCTCTATGCTGGAACAAAGTGTTCAGTGTTGTGAACTAACGGATTAAGTATATAAAGGGTATTTATTATACTGTTTCTGTAGACAATGGTTTGTCTTGTCCTATAAAAGACGGGGAAAGAAGCAGGAAGCAACCGGGTACGCCCGGAAGGGTGAGGGTAAAATTTGCCCTCACCCTTTTTATTTGCCCTCACTCACCCCTGGAAGGGCGACGAATAGGGAGTTTCAGGAAAACAGTGATAGTGGTGAGGGCAGGTTGAGTAACTTTTTGTTCTACTACTACTCGAAATGCAGGGTGCCGAAAAACTCCGGACAATGGAAGTTCGGCTTCTCCAGACCTATCGGATTCCATGAAAGGAAATGGGGAGTCTGGAGCTTATCGCCGCATTTATAAAAATTGGCACGGAGCGTCTTTCCATCCAACGAAGTGATGTCATGCAGGAAGAAAGCGGAATAAGGGATGACCAGAGCCACTTCCCAGGCACACTCACCTACTCTTTCGTCGAAAGCCTCACGTCCCAAAGAAGCCCAACGCTGTACTTTATCGAGCACCTCTTGCGGGGCATGCTGGCGGTTTCCACGTCCGGCACCTGCCCCGATAAGCAGCGTTCCGGCACAATTACACTCCATATTGTAGTACACTCCGTCACCGGCAGGCACAGAGAAGAACTCTACACACGCATCTTCCCAGACCGGACCGTTATCGTGTCCTGCCACTGCGCGTACACTCGCTTCCCTTACCTTGAAATGCAGCAGAATGGCATCTTCCGTATGCGCTATGCGGAACTCCACACTGGGAGCATAAGGAAAAGCAGCCCAATTCACTGTATTTACGGGCTGAAACGCCACTTTCTCTTCATCCAGAAGAGCCGGAACCGACTCTACCGGTATATTGGCCACACTTACTTTCTTTACATTCAATTCTTTCATTTTACTATTTTGGGGATTAATTGCAGACAACGGCAGCATGCAAAGAGCTGCTGCTATCGTCATCAGATACTTTTTCAGATACATGAGTCAATGAACTTTTTCATCTCCGGTGTATGTTCCTCCACGCTCTGCAACAGTTTGAACTGAGCCTTGGTACGAACAAGATTGTGCTCCGGATACTGGATTTTATAATAAGTATCACCGTTGATATAATCTGCCAGGAAGCGTACGCACTGCATGTATGGGAACAAGGCAGCCGCATAAGGCAGATTCTCAATCTCTATCGGCAACAAGAAGGATTTGCCCGATTCCAGATAACCCTTGGTAAATGCCTGGAATATTTCCATATTGAAGTTCACATTATCCAGATTCTTGTCATCTTCCAACCCCGTGTTGGCACCTGAGCGAAGGAAATCGCCATAATCGGAGAAGATGAAGCTGGGCATCACCGTATCCAGGTCGATGACACAAAGCACCGTACCGTCTTCGTCGAACATCATGTTGTTTACTTTCGTATCACAGTGGCATACCCGTTTGGGCAGTTTGCCTTCACGGTACAAGCGTTCTGCCTTACACATTTCATCAGCACGTTTTTCTATCTCATCCAGAAAATACTGCACCTCCTGCACACGTCCCGCCGCATCGGCAGCCACAGCGTCACGGAGTTGCTTCAAGCGGAACTCCATGTTGTGGAAATCGGGAATTGTCTCGCCCAATGTATCTGGAATGTCGGCAAGCATAGCCTGGAAATTACCGAAGGCAGCTCCCGCATAATAGGAATATTCCGGATTTACCGTCTCGTAAGTCTTGGCACGAGGAATAAAAGTCATGATACGCCAGTAGTTCTCACCGTCATACCAATAGGTTTTCCCTTCGGCCGTGGGGATGAAATGAAGTACTTTGCGCTCGACATCGGCCTCTCTTTTCTCTTCCAGTTTCTTACGGATATGCCTGGTCACAGCCTCGATATTGGACTGTAACATCTCTACATTCTGAAAAATGGCATGATTGATACGTTGCAGAACATAGTCCTGCGCACCGGCCTCAGCGGTGGTCACTTTGTACGTATCGTTAATCAGGCCTGAGCCTAAAGGCTTGATTTCACGAACTGTACCCTGCATTTGAAAATGAGATACAATAGATAAAAGGTCTTTCATGATAATAAATGAATTAATTTGTTTACAAAGATACGCTGATAGCCTTATACCAAAAGGCAAGTATCGTTCGGCGCGCTTCCAAAATTATACATTTATCCAAACATAACCACAAAAACCGCCTAATAAATAAGAAGTCTTGTACAAAATATACCTATATTTGTAACTGAAACCTTAAAAACTACCCGAAAAGTGCGAACGTTTATCATCCGGCTGCTTCTTGTTTCAGTAAGCATGATTGCTGCAACCCTGCAGGCGCAGAACATCACCTTCAACCATCTGACGACCGACGACGGTCTGTCACAATTCTCCGTGAACAGTCTTTACATCGATGAAAACGGTGTTTTATGGATTGGAACCCGAGAAGGCTTGAACCGTTATGACGGAGAAGACATACAAACTTACAAGCTGCAGAAGAACAACCCTTACAGCCTTTTCTGCAACACCGTGCTACGCATGGCCGGCAACCGTAACGGAAAAATCTACCTGCTCTGTACGGAAGGAGTAGCCGAGTTCAATTTCGCCACCCAAAGATTCACCACCCTGCTGCAAGGAAATGTGCACAGCATATATTACAAAGAGGCCCTTTTCATCGGAAAACAGAATGAAATCTACCGCTATAACGAGCAGACCGGAAACTTTGACCTTTATTACCAGCTTCCCGGAAAAAGTCTGGAAATCTGCTGTATGCATCTGGACAAAGGACAAATGTGGATTGGAACGACCACCAACGGAGCATACCGCCTGCAACTGGACAAGAACGAGCTGACCCACCCCATCCTGAAAGGCAACATCACCAGCATATACCAAGACAGCGAAGGCGAGTTATGGATTGGCAGCTGGAAAGAAGGGCTGCACCATGTAAAAACCGACGGAACCATCGAAATCTTTGAATACGACGCAAAGAACCCTTACAGCATCTCTTCCAACTTCGTGCGAGCCTGCTGTGAAGACAATCTGGGAAACATCTGGATTGGAACCTTCAACGGTCTGAACCGGTATGACAAAAGTACGGGACTCTTCCAGAACCACACTGCCAGTGATGCCCAGAGCGACGGACTGACACACTCTTCCATCTGGTGCATCGTAAAGGACAACCAAGGAACGCTGTGGCTAGGAACCTACTTTGGCGGCGTCAACTATTTCAACCCCGAGTACGAGATATACAGCCGCTATATGTATTCGCCCATCGAAAAGAAAGGACTGAGCAATCCGGTTGTAGGCCGCACCATCGAAGACAAGAACGGCAATCTGTGGATTGGCACCGAAGGGGGCGGACTGAACTATTACAACCGCCGTACCCGTGAATTCAAATGGTTCCGCCCGGGAAGCGGTCCCAACAGCATTTCCCATAACAACATCAAGGCTCTCTATTATGATGCCTCCAAAGACATCATCTGGATAGGAACCCATCTGGGCGGACTGAACAGACTGGACATACACTCAGGCCGATTCACACACTACCGCATGGAAGCAGACAATCCGGAAACCCTGCCTTCCGACATCATCCGCGACATCGTGCCTTATCAGCACCAGCTGGTAGTGGCCACCCAAAACGGAATCTGCCTCTTCGACCCTGCCAACGGGAAATGCCAACAACTGTTCCAGGACAGCAAAGAAGGCAAAAGAATCAAGATGGTGGCAGACATCACTTTCGACAGCAACGGTACGCTCTGGATTGCAGCCACGGGCGAAGGTGTGTTCAGCTACCGTTTCGATACCGGCAAACTGACCAACTACCGCCATGATACTGCCAACCCACACAGCATCAGCAACAACAATGTAAACAACATTACCCAAGACAGCAAAGGCAATCTGTGGTTCGCCACTTCGGGCAGCGGACTGGACTTATACCGCCCTGCCAGCAACGACTTCGAGAACTTTGACCAAGCGAAGAACGGTCTTTCCAGCAACTGCATCTACGAGACGCAGGAATCCCCCACCAGCGGCAAACTGCTGCTCATCACCAACGAAGGCTTCTCCATCTTCGACTACCGGCAGAAGGCATTCCTGAACTACAGTGCCGAAAACGGTTTCCCAATGACTGCCGTCAATGAGAATGCCCTTTGCGTGACCCGTGACGGAGAAATATTCCTGGGAGGCACGCAGGGAATGATTTCCTTCCATGAAATGGAGTTGAACTTCACGCCGAAACCCTACAAAATCATCCTCTCCCGCCTCATTGTGAACGGAACGGAAATACAAGTGGGAGATGAGACCGGTATCCTGCAGCAAGCCTTGTACTGCACCCCCGAGATTACGCTCAACGCTGACCAGTCCATGTTCAGCATAGAGTTCGCCACTTCAAACTATGTAGCCGCCAACAAAGACGACATCATCTATAAACTGGAAGGCTTCTCCAACGATTGGAACAGCACTCGTGGACTACACAACATCACTTATACCAACCTAAACGCAGGAACCTATAACTTGATTATAAAGCCCAACGGAAAAGACGAGAGCCTTTGTCCGCAAGTCCACCTGACCATACACGTGTTGCCTCCCTACTACAAGACTCCCCTTGCCTATCTTATCTACCTGATAGTGACGGGAATCCTGCTCTGGTATCTGGTGCGTACCTACAAGTCGAGAATCAAGTTGCGTGAATCACTGAAGTACGAACAGAAGCACATCCGTGACGTAGAGGCCCTAAACCAGTCAAAGCTACGTTTCTTCACCAACATTTCCCATGAATTCCGCACCCCGCTGACGCTCATCGTGGCACAAGTGGAAACGCTGATGCAACTCCAGAACTTCACGCCTGCCATATATAACAAGGTGTTGGGCATCTACAAGAACAGCATACAGCTACGGGAACTCATCACCGAGCTGCTCGACTTCCGCAAGCAGGAACAAGGGCACATGAAGATAAAGGTAAGCCCACACAACATCGTGAACTTCCTATACGAAAACTATCTGCTTTTCCTGGAATATGCCAGCGCCAAACAAATCAGCCTCTACTTCGAAAAGGAAACAGACAGCCTCGAAGTGTGGTATGACCAAAAACAGATGCAGAAAGTGATAAACAACCTGCTGTCCAACGCCGTCAAGCATACCAAGGCGGAAGACAGCATCACCCTCAGCATCAAGACCGAAGGCAGCAATGCCGTCATCCGTGTGACCGATACCGGCAGCGGCATAGATGCCCGGGAAGTGGACAAGATATTCGACCGCTTCTACCAGATAGACCCAATGGACTCTACGGATGCAAGCAAGACGGGTACGGGTATCGGCCTGGCATTGACAAAGGGTATCGTGGAGCTCCATCACGGCACCATCCGTGTGGAAAGCGAACTGGGCAAAGGCAGCAGCTTCATCGTAAACCTGCAATTGGGGAACGCACAGTTTGACGAAGAGCAAATAAATAAGAATGCAGACAGTGTGCAACAAATAGAAATTCCCAAACCGGAAAACGATGCCTTGCTCAAGGCAGAGCTGGAAGAGAATGCTCCCATCAAACGGCTCCCGGATGCAAAAATCCTGATAGTGGAAGACAACGACTCCATCCGCGACATGCTGGCAGGTATCTTCAAGCCGTTCTACGAAGTACTGACTGCGGCCGACGGAGCGGAAGGACTTACACTGGTGCGTAGCGAAATGCCCAATATCGTAGTCAGCGATGTAGTGATGCCCAACATGTCGGGAACGGAACTGTGCAAACAGATAAAGAGTGACTTCAACACCTGCCACATTCCCGTGGTACTGCTCACGGCACGTACTGCCATCGAACAGAATATCGAGGGACTGCGCATCGGTGCGGACGACTATATCACCAAGCCATTCAACACCAATCTATTGATTTCTCGTTGCAACAACCTCGTAAACTCGCGCATCCTTCTGCAGGAGAAATTCAGCAAGCAACCGCAAGCCTTTGTACAGATGCTTGCCACCAACCCCATAGACAAAGAGATTCTGGACCGCGCCATGACAGTCATCGAGCAACATCTGGACGATACGGAGTTCAACGTCAACGTCTTTGCCCGTGAAATGGCAATGGCACGCACCAATCTGTTCACCAAGCTGAAGGCTATCACCGGACAGACTCCGAATGACTTTATCCTGACCATCCGCCTGAAGAAAGGCGCTCTGATGCTGCGCAACAATCCGGAACTGAATATCACTGAAATTGCGGACCGGATAGGTTTCAGTTCTTCACGCTATTTCTCCAAATGCTTCAAGGACATTTACCATGTCAGCCCGCTGGCCTACCGCAAAGGAGAGAATGGAGGAGAGGAAAGTACGGAAGACAGTGAAGAGACATCTTAATATTGTACATCAAGCCATCGCATGATACGGTTTGTACTTTTTCTCCCTTCCCTTGTACTTCCTCATACACCCGATTCCACAAAACCTCTTACCTTTGACCTCAGAATTACAATCTAAAGTCAAAGAACTATGAAGCATTTTTCCCCCTTGTGGTCTCTGATTCCCGGTGCAGCCCTGATAGCGGGATGCGGAAGCCAACCTAAAGACAAGACTTCGGAGCACTTGCCGCAGAAGCCCAATGTAGTATATCTGATCGCTGATGACCTGGGTATCGGCGACCTGAGCTGTTACGGTGCCACCAAAGTAAGCACTCCCAACATTGACCGCCTTGCCGGACAAGGCATGCAGTTTACCAACGCTTATGCCACTTCTTCCACCAGCACCCCTTCCCGCTTCGGCCTGCTGACAGGCATGTATCCCTGGCGACAGAAGAATACCGGCATTGCTCCGGGCAATTCCGAACTCATCATCGATACCGCCTGCGTCACTATGGCCGATATGTTCAAGGAAGAAGGCTACGCCACTGCAGCAGTGGGCAAGTGGCACCTCGGCCTGGGTCCTAAAGGCGGTACAGACTTCAACCACTCCATCAAACCGAACACCCAAGACATCGGCTTTGACTATGAATACATCATCCCCGCTACCGTCGACCGCGTTCCCTGCGTCTTTGTAGAGAACGGACATGTAGTGGGCCTCGACCCCAACGACCCTATCACGGTGAGCTACGACCACAAGGTCGGTGACTGGCCCACCGGTCTCGAAAACCCCGAACTCGTCAAGATGAAACCCAGCCAAGGGCACAATAACACCATCATCAACGGCATCCCCCGCATCGGCTGGATGACCGGCGGTAAATCCGCCCTTTGGACAGACGAAGACATTGCCGACGTGATTACAGACAAGGCCAAGAACTTCATCACAGCCCATAAAGACGAACCTTTCTTCCTTTATATGGGTACGCAAGATGTACATGTTCCCCGCGTGCCACATCCACGTTTCGCCGGCAAGAGCGGTTTGGGCGTACGTGGCGACGTCATCCTCCAGCTGGACTGGACTGTGGGTGAAATCATGCACACCCTGGACAGCCTCGGCATTGCCGACAACACTATTTTTGTATTCTGCAGTGACAACGGGCCCGTCATAGACGACGGCTATCAGGACCAGGCACACGAACTGCTGAATGGCCATACTCCCATGAAGCACTACCGCGGTGGGAAGTACAGCGCTTTCGATGCCGGTACCCGCATTCCCTTCATTGTACGCTGGCCCAATGGCATCAAGCCCGGCAAACAACAAGCCCTCTTCTCCATGATTGATGTATACGCTTCATTCGCCGCCCTGCTGAACCATCCGCTGGAAGCAGGCATCGCTCCCGACAGCCGCGACCAGCTCAACAACTTCCTGGGAACCGATACTGCCGGATGTGACTATATTGTACAACAGAATCTGGACAATACACTCTCCATTATCCAGGGAGACTGGAAATACATAGAGCCCAGCAACAAACCGGCACTGGAGTACTGGACGAAAACAGAAATGGGAAACGCCCCACAGCCTCAACTGTACAATCTTTCCATCGATCCGTCCGAAAAAGACAATGTGGCAGAAGCTCATCCGGACAAGGTAAAAGCCCTCTCCATCCTACTGAAAGAGGTGAAGGAAGCAAAGAATCAAAGCGAAAGGAGATAAAAGTACAAGAGTGTGGTTGCTCGCAAGTTTTGTACGAATTCGTACTTTTTGCGAACTATTAACTAAGGCATTTGTATATTCCATCTCCTACATTTGCGATGTGATTCAACTCTAAAGTGAGTACAAAACGAAGAAACAGCCTTTATTAATAACTAATTAAATTAATATTTATGAAACAGAAAGTAACCTTTATGCTACTTGCAATGCTCTTTTGCTGTGTACTCGGTATACACGCACAGACTGGAGGCCAAGTAAGCGGTAAAGTTGTTGACGCCATGGGAGAATTACCCGGTGTCAGCGTTGTTGTGAAAGGAACCACCAACGGAACTACTACTGACCTGGAAGGAAAGTTCACATTGGGTAACGTAAAATCCTCCGATATCCTTCAATTTTCTTTTATTGGATACAAGACCCAAGACATCAAAGTAGGTGAGCAGCGGACATTCAATATCACATTGGAAGAAGATGCCCAGGCATTGGATGAGGTGGTTGTTGTGGGATACCAGGAAGTTCGTAAGAAAGACTTGACCGGTTCTGTATCCAAAGTCAACATGAGCGACTTGCTCAAGACTCCTTCTGCGTCTTTCGACCAGACATTGGGCGGCCGTATCGCTGGTGTAAACGTAAGCTCAGGTGAAGGTATGCCTGGCGGTACGATGACCATCACCATCCGCGGTAACAACTCGCTAACACAAGACAATACCCCACTTTATATCATCGATGGTTTCCCAGTGGAAGATGCACGCGTAGCAGCTGCTATCAACCCAAACGACATCGAATCGACTGATGTATTGAAAGATGCATCGGCCACAGCCATCTATGGTGCGCGTGGTGCCAACGGTGTCATTATCATCACCACCAAGCAGGGAAAAGTAGGTAAACCACAACTCAGCTATGACGGCAGCTTCGGTATCTCCACCGTTACTAAAAAGCTGGACATGATGGATGCTTATGATTACGTGAAACTACAACTCGAAGTAGATCCTACCCGTGCCACTGAAAAATACCTTCCGCTATACGAGGGACATCAATGGACGCTGGACGACTACCAAGGCATTGCCCAAAACAACTATCAAGACGAAATTTTCCGCACTGCATGGCAGCAAAACCATAATGTTCGTCTGTCCGGCGGTTCGGAAGGTATACGCTACAATGCATCCCTTTCTTATTACGACCAAGATGGTATCCTGCTCAACTCCAATTACGAGCGTCTGCAAAGCCGTCTGAATACTTTGGTAAAACGCGGTAAGCTGACCATAAACTTCAATTCCAACTTCTCTCGTTCCATCCAGAGTGGCTCATCTCCTTCTTCAAGTTCTTACTCCGGCATGAATAACCTCTTCTATAGTGTATGGGGGTATCGTCCGGTTAACTACCCCGGTAAGTCTCTTGACTCTCTGCTGAATGATCTTGTGGACGATGACATAGATGCATCGAACGACTACCGTTTCAACCCCATCGCCGACCTGAAGAACGCTTACCGCAAGTACTACGTCAACAATCTTCAGCTAAATGGCTACGTAGAATATGAGTTTATCAAGGGGCTGAAACTGAAAGTGTCCGGTGGATGGACTTATGACAACCGCCATTCAGATACCTTCAACAATTCCAAGACCCGTTACGGTGGTCCTACATCTACCGACAAAGTGAATGCAGAAGTAGTGCGCCAGCAACGTTTGACGTGGTTGAATGAAAACATCCTGACCTATCAGACTAACTTCAAAAGCAAGCACTTCCTGAATGCATTGCTCGGTGTGACATTACAGAACTCTGACTATGAATATTACTCATTACGCATGAAGCAGATTCCCAACGAATCACTAGGTATGGCAGGCATGAGCCAAGGTACTTTTGACAAGAGTACTTCCACGTTGTCTTCCTGGTCTATGCTGTCTTATCTGGGACGTGTGAACTACAACTATAAATCCAAATATTATGCCACTGCTTCATTCCGTGCCGACGGTTCCTCTAAATTCAGTAAGAAAAACCGTTACGGCTACTTCCCCTCAGGCTCACTGGCATGGAGCTTCTCCGAAGAAGAATTCATGAAGGACTACAAGAAATGGCTTTCAAGTGGTAAGCTTCGCCTGAGCTGGGGGCTTACGGGTAACAACCGTATCGGTGAATACGACTACCTTGCCTTGCTGGACATGATTAAAAGCCATGCCACTACCAGCATGAATAACACAGTATATCCTTTTGACGGCAATAACGCCAACGTCGGTGTAGCCCCCATCTCTCTACCCAATGAGGACTTAAAATGGGAAACCACCGAACAGTGGAACTTGGGTCTTGACCTGGGATTCTTTGACGAACGTATCAGCTTTACTGCCGACCTCTATCGCAAAACTACGCGCGACTTGTTGCTGGATGCCACTCTTCCTTACTCTTCGGGTTATCTGACAGCCATGAAAAACATCGGTAAGGTGCGCAATGACGGTATTGAATTGACTTTGAACACAGTGAATATAGACAATAAAGACTTCAAATGGAGCAGCAACTTCAATATCTCCTTTAACAAGAACAAAGTGTTGGAACTCGCTGAAAACCAAACCAGTTTATTGAGCACTGCCACTTTTGATCAGAACTTTAACAGCCAGCCCAACTACATTGCTAAGATAGGCCAACCGATGGGTATGATTTACGGCTATATCTACGAAGGCACTTACAAGTACGATGACTTTGACAAAAGCGGTAGCAGTTATACGCTGAAAGGTAACATTCCCCACTACGTGAGCGAAAGCAATACACAGCCCGGTATGCCAAAGTACAAAGACTTGAACGGTGACGGCATCATCGACACTAACGACCGTACCATGATAGGACGCGGTCTGCCCATCCATACCGGAGGTTTCACCAACAACTTCGAATATAAAGGCTTTGACTTAAGCGTATTTTTCCAATGGAGCTATGGCAATGACGTTCTGAATGCCAACCGTCTGTTCTTCGATAGCGGTTTCCAAAAGAAACGTGAGCTGAACCAATATGCCAGCTATACCAACCGCTGGACACCGGAAAACCCGAACAGTGATATTCCGGCAGCCACCAACTCAAGTTCTAACCTCGTGATTTCTTCACGTGTAGTAGAAGATGCCTCATTCCTGCGACTGAAAACTGTAACATTGGGCTATACCGTACCAAAAACTTTCCTGAAGAAGTATAAGATTGATAATGCACGCCTTTATGTAGCTGCACAAAATCTTTGGACCATCACCGGATACTCCGGGTACGACCCTGAAGTATCTATCCGTAGCGGAGGTCTGACTCCGGGACTCGACTTCTCGTCTTACCCACGTGCACTCTCCGTAAGTTTCGGTATCAATTTAGGTTTCTAATCCCATTAAAGCACTGAAATATAATATGAAAACAATAAAAACAATAATACTATCTTTGACTTGTCTGGCTATGGTCTCCTGCGATTTTCTGGACAAAGAACCTACTAAGCTGACTCCCGACAATTACTTTAATAATGCGGATGAAGCTCTCTCATTCCTGACCTCTGTATACGCCCCACTGACCTCACAGAACTTCTACGGAAACGAATACATGTTCATGACGGGTGCTGATGACTTGTCCCATTATGGTGGTGGTCGCAATCCGCAAACCAGCGGTGCGATTGCCTGTAACAATGCCAATTCAAGTTCACCGCAATTCAGCAATCTTTGGCAAACACTCTATACGGGTATCGACCGTGCCAATACGTTTCTTGAGAATATTGACAAAAGCAAAGACATATCCGACAAATTGCTCCTGCAGTACACAGCAGAAGCACGTTTCATGCGCGCTTACTACTACTTCACACTGGTACAAGGCTGGGGAGACGTTCCCTTCAAGACAACTTCCACCAGTAGTGTAACGGGACTTGACATTCCCCGTACAGACAAGCAGACTATCTATGATTTCATCACCACCGAAATGTCTGAATGCGCTGAGGGTCTTGCTACAGCCGCAGAACTAGGCTACAAGCCGGGACATGTTTCACGCTCTGCAGCATGGGGTATTCTGGCACGTGTCTATTTATTCCGTGCCGGCGAGCATTTCCGAGACAATGCCAACGGAGACGCTACAGCCATTCAAAATTATTTCAAGCAAGCCAGCACCTATGCCCAAAAAGTAATGGGCGAAGGACATGGCTTAGCAGCCAACTACTGGGATGTATTCATCGACCTTTGTTCTAACCAATACAATACTACAGCCAATGAAAGTATCTGGGAGGCAGAGTTTGCCGGAGACTATACTTCCGAAGTCAGAGCAGAAGGACGTATCGGAAACCTGATAGGCATCAAATGTCCTGACGAATCCAACGATCAATCTTTAATAGACGCTAAAGATCCCGGATTTGGCTACGCATACTTCTGGTCAACTCCGAAACTATATGAACTCTACAAGGATAATGGAGACATCAACCGTATGAACTGGAATATTGCGCCATTCGAATACGTGGAGGCCGTAAGCAAGAAAGGCGTTACAGGACGCCAATTCGAGTACGGTAAGCTGGAAGAAGTGAAAAACCAATATTGGGATGTGTCTTACAGCTATGGCGAAGGTGATTCTTCCAAGAAAACGGGAGATTACGAGAAAACCGAAGCCGACTCAGAAAAGAACTACTCACGTGCTTGCGGAAAATACCGCAGAGAATATGAGGCATACGGCACCAAAAAGAACAAGAACTACACTTCACTCAACTTCCCATTGTTACGCTATTCGGACGTATTACTGATGGTGGCCGAAGCAGAGAATGAAATTAGCTCCTCTCCCACTACACTGGCTTACAAATGTTTGAACGACGTGCGTAATCGTGCCGGCATCGCTCCCTATGAAGAAGGAAGCCTCAGCAAAGAAGCCTTCCGTCAGGCAGTGAAAGATGAACGTGCTATGGAACTCTGCTTTGAACATACCCGCCGCTACGACCTTATCCGCTGGGGTGAATATGTGAAAAACATGAATGAATTAGCTCCCCGTGCCCTTCAAGGCGCCAATGCCAACTGGGCTACGGGACCTAGCTACAGCGTCTATACCTTCTTCCAGATAACAGACGCTTACAATTACTTCCCCATACCGGACAGTGAAATGTCAGTAAACAAAGCCATCACCCAGAATAATCCTGGTTGGTAATCGAATGAGTAAAACAAAGATAATCGTTCCAAATAAATAAATCATATCATGAAACTAAATAAACTATTGATAGCTATCAGCATTGCAAGTTTCACTTTTGCCTCCTGCGAAAGCGAATTCACTAAAGATGCAGAACTGGATGTAAATGTGGCAACCGGAAACGGTATCAGTTTCGACGGTCAGACCATCACCGTAAAAAACGGAACTCCGGTGGAGTTTCATTTCAAGGGTGACCCGGACTTCCTCACTTTTTACAGCGGTGAAGCCGGAAAAGAATATAAATACAGAGAACGTACTACAGTAGACGAAAGTGAGGTGGAAACTTCAACTTTGAAATTCAAGCTGACCCCACAATATGGAAATCCAGCAAACATACTCACCATGTATGTATCCTCCGACTTTCCCGGCATAGAAAAAGGGAACTTTGAAGCCGACTCCGTACTGGTGGAGCAACACGCTTGGGAAACATTGATCCCGGCTTCCGATTTCCCTACTGCAACCAAAGCACAAGACTTTGCCATAGACATGAAGCCCTATTTGGGCAAACGTATTGCCATAGCCATCTGCTATCGCGGTCAAACCAACAGTGTGGCACAAACGAGATTTACTTTTAGCAACATGCAGATATTGAACCAAATGTCCAAGGGACAAGAGACGACTTTCACCGCCGGATCTTTCGGCTTCACCCCTATCAATATGTTGCACCGTCATAACCTGAGCGACCAGAAGAGTATGACTT
This sequence comes from Bacteroides sp. A1C1, assembly GCF_004328515.1. Taxonomy (NCBI): domain Bacteria; kingdom Pseudomonadati; phylum Bacteroidota; class Bacteroidia; order Bacteroidales; family Bacteroidaceae; genus Bacteroides; species Bacteroides sp. A1C1. The sequence goes on along the minus strand of NZ_CP036491.1, from coordinate 2,417,822 downwards.
CCAACCGTGCCTATGGCACAGTCACCAACAACACTTCCGGCATCTGGAACTTCAAGGACATGAACGCTTTCTTCATTCATAGTTCCAACGCCAATACTGAATTAAAATATAGCTGGCTGGTTTCCAATCTGTTTGTTGTCAACGCATGTTCCCCCGACGCAGGCACCGGATTGAAGAACGTTACCCAAAGTCTTGACTCTTATCAATATACCTACAAGACTCCCGGTACCTACACAGCCACCTTTGTAGCCACCAATGGAAACTACAAACAAGAATCTTCCGTGGTACGTGAATATAAAGTGATGGTAACCGAATAATGAAATAAAAACGTTCTATCAACACAAAACTTCTAACCTTAAGTATTTTTATAGACCTTAATCAATTAACTTTGTCAGGGAGGAACCGCGAGGCTCTTCCCTGATTCATAAATCCCCTAATATAACAAAGAATATCAACATGAAAACCCATAACATCAAACTCATTGCAGCAATTGCCTTGTGCATTACATTGACAGGTATTCGTGCCCATGCCTCCGACTTCAAGACCATCTACAACCGGATGTACGAAAAGTACCTCGACCGGAACCCATCGAAAGAAACTATTGGCGGACTGATGAAATCCCTCTCACCAGAAGGAGCATTCGTCACCCTCAACTATCGCGCTACCGATGGTTCCCCACGCAAGCATGTACAAAACCTCATCACCCTGGCCTGCGCCTACCAACATCCAGAGAACACATTCTACCATGACAAAACGCTGAAAGAGTCTTATCTTAAAGCGCTCCGCTTCTGGATAGACACCAACCATCAAGCCAAAAACTGGTGGTATCGTTACATCCCCTATCCCAAAGAACTATCTACCAGCGTAGTGCTGATGAGCCGCGAAATCAATGAAAATCCAGAACTTTTTGACAAGACCATCAAATACCTACGCTGGAGCTACGAGAATGCCGCCCCCTCACACATGACAGGAGCCAACGGCGCCGACATCATCATGGGGTCATTTGCCGCCAGCATCCTGACCGAGAACGAAAGCCAGATGGAAGACTTCAAAGAACGGATGACGCAACTGCTCACCATACAACCCTCCGAAGGCATACAACCTGACTATCTCTTCGGGCAACATTGCGGTCATGGACGGCAACTTTACTTCACCAGCTACGGCAAAGAATTCGTTAACTCCACCCTCGCTTATCTGGAACTCTGCAAGGATACCCGTTTCCAAAGCCCCGGACTGGAATTATTGCAACGCCTCTTCACCGACGGCGTACAATGGATATTCTACAACAAGCAGCATGACCCCAACAATGCAGGACGCTTTATCAGCAGCAACCAATACTCCTCTGCCATAAAAGTTCTGGCCGAAAGAATCTGCAAGTTGAGCAACTCCGATGCACGCAACAACATGAAGCAAGCACTGCAACACATCGGTGGAGACAACAGCCTGACGGGTAACCGCATGTTCTGGCGTTTCGACTACATGGTACACCGCCGCAACAATTATATGACCAGTTCACGCATGACCTCCACCCGTACCGTAGGCAACGAGGCCGGCAACGGTGATGGTGAGTTCAACTATTATGCCTCCAACGGAGTAAATTATCTTTTTGTCACCGGACACGAGTATGACGGCAATTTCTTTAAGATATTCAACAACCGCCAATATCCCGGCATTACTGCCGAACAAGACAATGCCCCCCTTCCCATTCCCGATTGGGGTGAAGGCGGCAATAACGGAAACTGTTTTGCCGGAGGTGTCAGCGACAGTCTTTATGGAACCTGCGGCATGATTTTAGACCGCCGCGGATTACAAGCTCACAAAGCCTGGTTCTATTTCGATGAAGAATTTGTATGCCTTGGGGCAGGCATCTGCAACGCCAAAGGAAAAGCCGAAGTATTCACCACTCTCAACCAATGTAACCGCAACGGGAAGGTACAGTACATGACAAATGGGAAAAAACAGACTCTGAAGAACGGCTCCATACAGACCGTTGCAGACTGGATACTCCACGGACAGACCGCCTACTTCAATCTGCTGCCCCAAACCGAGTACAAAATAACTTGTGATACGGCACTGTTCAGTTTGAACGCCAATCACGGCATCCGCCCGCAGCAAGGGAAATACGCCTACGTGGTACACCCAAGCATCCCTAGCACATCCGCTGCCGATAAATATGCTGCAAAGCTGCCAATAAAAGTACTTGCCAATACGGAAAAAATACAAGCTGTACGTCATGAAAAATTAAGAATAACAGAAATCATCTTCTATCAACCAGGGGAACTGAAACTTGAAAATGGTGACATCCTTGCGACAGATACCCCTTGTGCCCTTTTGTGGAAGGAAAAAGAAAAAAGAATACATATCGCAAATCCACGTTGTGAATCGGAAAATCCTGAAAAAGCAACAATAACACTGATTCAAAACGGACAATCCAAACAAATATTGCTTGAAATGCCGCAAAAAGAAGAAGCCGGAAAAAGTAGCACAGCTTCCTACTAGAAAGAAAAATATGTATCTTTGCAGCCATGAACGAGAACATATTACCTATCCACTTCGCCCCGCTACAAGGCTACACCGATGCCGTCTACCGGCGGGTGCATGCACGCATCTTCGGCGGCATAGAGACCTATTACTCTCCTTTCGTACGCATGGAACACGGAGAAATCCGGCGGAAAGATACCCGTGACATTGAGCCGGACCACAATCCGGGCCTGCACCTCATCCCCCAGCTCATTGCTCCGGATGCGGACAAGCTGGAGCACATAATGTCCCTTTTCATCGAAAAAGGATACCGGGAAGCGGACATCAATTTGGGTTGTCCTTTTCCGATGCTGGCCCGGCGCCACAATGGCTCCGGCATGCTGCCCTATCCCGAAGAAGTGAAAGCGCTGCTCTCCGAAGCCATCGACCGGCATCCCGACATCCGTTTCTCCGTGAAGCTGCGTCTGGGTTGGGAGCAGGCGGAGGAGTGTCTTGCCCTGCTACCGCTATTCAACGAACTCCCCCTCGCACACATCATCCTGCACCCGCGTCTGGGCAAGCAGCAATACAAAGGAGAGGTAGACCTGAAGGGGTTTGAAGCTTTCTACAAAGAGTGCACCCGCCCTCTGTTCTACAACGGCGACCTGCATACCGTGGAAGATATCCGTTCTATCACCACACGGTTCCCCCGATTGGCAGGTATCGTCATCGGCCGCGGGCTGCTAGCCAATCCTGCTCTGGCGCTGGAATACAAGCAAGGAACCCCGATTTCTTCCGATGAAATGGCGAAAAAGGTGGGGCAACTGCACACCGAGGTCTTCAACGCCTATCAAGAGCTACTACAAGGCGGTGAGGCACAGTTATTAATGAAAATGAAAAGTTTCTGGGAGTATCTGTTACCGGACGGAGACCGCAAAGCGAGAAAGACCATTCATAAGACCAGTAAACTGGCAAACTATCAGTCAGCAGTAAGCAATCTGCTCGGAACATATTAAACAACCGTTTCCAGTATCTTTCTCTATAGGAGAGAAAGGCTAAGACTCCTATACCGAATACCCACAACACCCGGATGTATTCACCCAAAACATGGGGATGTATTACCCCAAAACATCCCCATGTTTTATAGTAAAACACCCGGATGTTATGGGGTAAAACATCCGGGTGTTGTGGGTATTCAGTATCAATGTCTAACCTATACTCTCCCTACCTCTTTAACTCTACCTCTAAGCTTGCAGCATCCCGGCAAGTAAAGCGCAACACTGTCTGCTTCTTGTCTGCCGACACCACCTTGCAATAGGGCGTCTCGGCAACCTTCCACTGTCCCTTCAAAGTAACGGTTACGGGAATCTCCTGACTCTCATTGTCAGTCCACGGGCGTGAATAGATACTGCGCTCAATACGTTTTCCGTCTTTGTCGAAAGCCTCGTCACTCGGACCACGATACAAGGCCAGGTCGGGCTGGGAGACAGTCAGAAGAAGCTTGTCCTTATATTCACGTATCATGACAAGGCACGATGTATCGGCTTTCTGCAACAATCCACCGTCGGGCAGCGCCTGCGGAGTCTCGAACAAGACGTAAGAAGTAAGACCGTCTGCCGGAGAGCGTACAATATGGGCGTTGCGGTCTTGTCGGAGAATCTTGTAAGTGGGTTTCTTGGCGAATGCCTTCAAAGCGGCAGCATCCGTGTGGGGCAGCACTGCATATTCGTAGGAAGCGCCTTTCGGGGCTTTGCCATGTTGCAATGTCAAGGACACCCAATCACCGGAAGTAGGCTTGGTGCTACGCTCGCCCACGGTCACTTGCGGGAAGTTCTTCTCGTACCGGGCATCAGGGCGGGAGGCTTTGGAAATGTAATAACCTACGCCGTTAGGGTCTATATAAGTCTGTCCGTCACTCTGATAGGACTCCCAGTATTGACGGGTTTCGGGAGTGGTGGCGGCAAGCTGGAACACGGTGGTTTCCGTGGGATATTCGGTATTCAGGTTTTCGATGTCCGTACCGAGGCATACAATGGTGCCGTCGAAGAAGTGGAACGACTTGCGGGCACGGTGAGAACCGTTATACTTATCATGTTCATGCAGCACCATACCGAAGTTACCGTTCAGATGTGCCTGGGACAAACCGCCGGCAAAAGCCTCATCGGAATAGAGCATCTCCTCCATACCGGAGAAGGTATCGACATTCAATACCCGGGCACGCAACTGGTCGAAAGGCAGATGGATGCTCGTGACACCCGGAATACGATTCCAGTCGAAACCGGCTTCCTGCCAGCCACTGGTGGCAAAAGTAACCATTTCATCGGGTTTTCCGGTAAGAATCTGCATGCTGCCATGTGCCAGATAACGGCCATAGAAGTTGGCGGGGAGATAGTGCTCGGCAGCCCAGAGATAACGGGAATGTCCGCGTACTACGGCAGCCCAGTTGTCACGACGCTGTACGGACACGCAGCCGTAACCCAAGGCCAGATTGCCTTGTGGGTCGGGTTCCGGACGGAAGCCCTGGGCTTCGAGCAACTTCTTCATCTCCAATTCGTGGCGGGTGGAAGCCTTCGGCAGATAGTCGGGCGCATTCTTGTCCGGAGCTTCTGTATAGGCAACCAGGCGCAGATAGGCAGCAGCCATTTCGGGGTCATATTTCTGCTTGCCATCCGGCGTACCGGCAATGGCCATCGTGGCATATTGGATAGGTATCAGACTTCCTCCCCCGTTGGGATGGCGCCCGGACATGGAGAGAGACCATTGCTTCAGGTTGCAATAGAAACGCATGGTGAGAAGCACTTTCTTCACCGTCTCGTGTGCCTGCTCGGACAGGCGGAACTCGGTACCACTCAGCAAGTAAATCATATTAGTGGCACCGTCCAGACCGCCCACTGCATAGGCAGGATAATTGTTGCAATGATGGAAGCAGGCACCGTCCGGCTTGAAAGAACCGGCCAGTCCCGGCGCAGGAAGGCAGCCTTTGTCCAGCCAACGGGAGAAGGAACGCAGGTATTGCAGTTTCTCCGGTGTATCCTCCATAATCAGGATGCTGGCTATGCGGCCTTGCAACTTGGTGTTAAACGTATCTATATCAATACCGTTGACGGCAGGTTCGGGATATACCTCATTGGTGATGGCATACCAGTTGAGCGTACGTACCGCCTCTTCCAGCTTACCTGCCTCACGCAACACGTCCTTCATCAAGAAATAAGCCAAAAACAGACCGCGCATACTATATCCGTAATGGTGGATATTTCCCCAGCAACTGCCGTAGGCAATACCCTGGTCGGTGGCGTTATCGTACATGGCGATGAATTTCTGCTTCAACTCGTGTTTCAGCGCCGCATCCTCCACATTGTTGTAGGCGATGGCGACGCGTTTCATCAGGTTGAAATAGTCGCTTATCTCTATCCCCAGTCTGGAGAACATATCTTTGTCCCAATCGGGTACCATACGTTCGTATGCCTCGGAGTGACGTACGAAATAGATAGGACGTCCTGCTACCTTGCCGTTCTTGTAGGTAATCCGATAAAAATCATACTTCTTACGGATGGACTGCATCTCCTTCTCCGAAAGTGCGGAAGGCGTGTAGAGCATGTCGCGGAAACGTTTCTCCATAATCCGTATATCCTGCTTCTGCGCCTCGGTCACGTCTGTCAGAGGGATGTCCGGTTTCCACAAGGAGTGTTCGTAGATAACCAGCCAGTGGTTGGTGGTTCCCTTATTTACAAACGGTACCTGTAAGTCGGCAGTCTGCTGGCGGGCATCCACCTTGCTGGCAGTAATCAGATGGTCGAAAAAGAGTTTCCCCTTCACGTCGGGGGCTACAATTCGGATTTCGTCCATCCCTTCTTCCGGGGTACCTTGCATATCGCGTTCATAACATACCCATGCTCCGCGCCAACCGGTGAAGTTGATGCCAAAAGGAAAAGAGGTGTATACCTTGCCATCCTTCAAGAACTCAAACCGAATCTGCTTGTCCTGGGCCTGCTCATTGTACACCCATACGATGAAAGCCGAAAGATAGGTGTCTTTCCCCGTCGGGTCTTTCTTCTCAAACTTCAAGTCTTTCTTGATGGACAGTGCGGCACCCGGCTCGAAAGTCCAGCTCAAACTGTGGTCGCCGTCCCTATAATGTTCGTCGCTAATGCCCAACTGCGAACCGGCTGCCGTAGTGACAAACGCCGGAACCTGTCTCTCCTCAAAAGAAAGCAAACGCTCATTCTTCACGATTTGCGCATGTACACTGCCCGGCAGCAACATGCAAACGAGCGCTGCCGCTCCTATTTTCCATTTACTGAATTGCATCATGGCTGTTTATTTAAGGTTATCGATATTTGCTACTTGGAAATCTGCAAAAGAAGTTGTAACTGCATATTCCAATGCATTAGTACGGCACAAAGAAACCCCTCTTTTTGGAAAAGGGGGGGCATAAATCGTACAGAAGAAGGATAAAATAATGATTGAGGCGGATTTCTGCCCCAGCTTCATCAGGGATGAAGTTCTTCGAAAGCCTTGTTTTCCTCTTGTACCGCCTGAATGGTTTCTTCCAGTTCACTAATAGGGAGGTCGAAGTTGTACCAGTCGTTATAGCAGTCGGTGACATACCACTTGCCATCCGTCAGTTCAAAGACCACACGAAGGGAAGGTTCTGATTCATCATAGCCTGCTTCGAACTCCTTATGGGCAGGCTCATTGACAGTAAAGTGAGAAATATAGGTACCTCCCTCCTCTTCGGTAGTACGTCCTTCCTTCAGCGTTTCCTCGTCCAGCAATGCCCACTTCTCGCGCGTGAAGGGAAAAGTCTGTTCCGTCTCGCCGTCATCCTTCAAAAGGACGATGGGAGACTTCAAAGGAAACTTGATTCGGGAATACTGGAATGAGGCACTGGACGTAAATTTCTGGAGGAATGTCTTGAAATCCTCCTCTTCGGCAGCCAGACCATTGAAAGTCGTCAGCATGAGTGCCGCAAACAGACAAAAAACAAAGCGGATAGCCTTCATATACTCGGATTATTTTTCAACGCACAAAGATAATATAAAAGTGATAAAATGCTAAGGCCATGAGGCGATAATTATTATCATCTACGCCGCAAATACTCGTAACCAAACCGACAACGCAAGCAGTCTTTCCTGTCACAATATTCCTTTTGAAGTTGGAGCAATGCCTGCGAGTCGGCAGCGGTAGATACCGGCAAACCGGCACCATCCCAAAGACGGGTCACGTGATTGTTTTCGGCCTTCAAGGATTCAAGGAAACGGGTGGCACGGTCACACAAAACGTCATCGGCCTTGTGCAGGCCGTATGCATAAAGAAACGGGATGACCGTATTGATAGCAATCAGATTCAAAGCACCGTCCCCTACCCGCTTTTCCCTCCGGGGTGAAACTTTTCTGAAATTGAAGTGCTCTTCCCAATACACGGAAGTATTGGCAGCCAGTATCTTCTTCACCGCTTCCAGCGTTTCCGCCTCCATGATACGTGAGAAGAGTGCCTGCTCCTTATGATATAGACTGGCAAGCTGCGCCAGACGTACATGCGGAAAGTTATCGGGACGAAGACGCAGAAATCGCCACTGCTCAACGGACATGGGAGCTGGCAGCTCGAACTTGCGTTGCAGGTAGCGGAATTCTTTCTGAAGTTTCAAATAATAATCATCCGCCTCCGCTGGGACCTCCTCCAGCAGGCCTGCCTGCCCCAGGAAGAAAGCCTCCACTTGAAACAGACTGTCCCGATGCTTGTCTACGGCGCGGAATGGAAGGCGGTTTGCCCATGCCTCGAAAGCATCCCCATTCAGCCCGAAGCCGAAGTTACGAGCAAGAGTAATGAAGAAAACATCCTCCCAATGATGATTGCAGCGTTCGAGCCGCTGGGATATGACATGTGCTTTCTGCTCAAAACGCTCTACCTGCAAAGCGGACAGCCAGGAGTGGACGGTCAGCTTCGGAAGGGAGGCAAGGATGGAATAACAGGGAGGATAAATCTCTGTCTGCCGAAGCTCTTCATAGCGCAAACGGACAGTGTCGGGGCAGGTGAGCACCATCTGGGGAACCAGCTCACCGCTCGTGCGGTACACATCACAATTCGATTCGCCCACTACATGCAGAATGACAGTATCATACGCCTTGTCACAGTCGTGCCTATGGAGCAGCCACTCTGATGCCTGCGTATGCACTTCGACGTTGCCCACCCAAAGCGTACCGTCTATTTTCAGTTTGGCATTAAAGAAATCGGGGCCTGCATTCATGTTCGGCAAACCGGGATCTATCACTTCTACCGGCCGGCCGGAGGTTGTTTGGAGTGCTGACAAAGGAAATATTTTGTGCTTCCAAACATAATGCAGTAGTTGTTCCATGTTAACAAGACGTTAATGTTGAGTACAAATGTAAGAAAAAGATTATCTTTGCGACCTATAGTTTGTTGATAAACTAAATAAAAACAGATAGAAACAATGAAAATCGCATTAATCGGCTACGGAAAAATGGGCAAGGAAATCGAGAAAATAGCCCTTGGCCGCGGACACGAAATTGTAAGCATCATCGATGTCGACAATCAGGAAGACTTTGAATCGGCAGCCTTCAAGAGCGCCGACGTTGCCATAGAGTTCACCAATCCCATGGTTGCATACAATAACTATATGAAGGCATTCCAGGCCGGAGTCAAATTGGTATCCGGCAGTACGGGATGGATGGCGGAACATGGAGACGAAGTGAAGAAGCTTTGCACCGAAGGTGGCAAAACACTGTTCTGGTCGTCCAACTTCAGCTTGGGAGTAAGCATATTCTCTGCTGTCAACAAGTACCTCGCAAAGATAATGAACCAGTTCCCTGCCTATGATGTGACAATGAGCGAAACGCACCACATCCACAAGATGGACGCTCCGAGCGGTACGGCCATCACGCTTGCCGAAGGTATTCTGGAGAATCTCGACCGTAAGGACAAATGGGTAGAAGGAACTTTCCAGGCTCCCGACGGGACTGTCTCGGGCTCTACGGAATGTGCAGCCAATGAGCTGCCCATAAGTTCTATCCGCGAAGGAGAAGTACCGGGCATCCACAGCATCCGCTACGACTCCGAAGCCGACAGCATCACCATCACCCACGATGCCAAGAATCGCAGGGGATTTGCCTTGGGAGCTGTCCTTGCTGCCGAATATACCGCCAAGCACGAAGGTGCTTTGGGAATGAGTGACTTGTTTCCATTTTTAAAAGACTAAGACATCATGAGAAAAGCAACACGCACCCAATGGATTAAATTCAGTATAGTCACCCTGCTCTACCTTGCCTTTCTGGTTTGGGTAAAAAGCTGGCTGGGGCTGATTGTACTACCTTTCATTTTTGACATCTACATCAGTAAGAAGATACCCTGGGGGTTCTGGAAGAAATCGGAGAATCCTGCCGTACGCAGCATCATGAGTTGGGTGGATGCCATCGTATTTGCGCTGGTAGCCGTCTACTTCGTAAATATCTATGTGTTCCAGAATTATCAGATACCGTCTTCCTCATTGGAGAAATCCTTGTTGGTAGGCGATTTCCTTTACGTCAGCAAGATGAGTTATGGCCCGCGCGTACCGAATACGCCGCTTTCCATGCCGCTGGCACAACATACACTGCCGGTATTCAACACCAAATCGTACATCGAATGGCCCCAATGGAAATATAAACGTGTACCGGGCTTCGGCAAAGTGAAACTGAACGACATTGTGGTGTTCAACTTCCCGGCAGGCGACACGGTAGCCACCAACTTCCAGCAGACAGATTTCTATACCCTTGCTTACGAAGAAGGAAAACGCGTGTATCCCAACAAAGTGAATATGGACAGTCTGACACGCAAACAGCAACGTACCGTCTATGATTTGTACTACAATGCCGGACGTAACCTCATCCGTTCCAATCCGAGAATGTACGGTGACATTGTCATACGTCCCGTCGACCGTCGTGAAAACTATGTAAAACGTTGCGTAGGCCTACCCGGCGATACATTGCAAATCAAGAAGGGACAAGTATACATCGACGGCAAAGCTATCGAGAACCCTACAGAAATGCAGTTCAACTACTTTGTACAAACAACGGGGCCCTATATCACCGATGATATGTTCCGTGAACTGGGCATCAGCAAAGAGGACCAGACACTGATGACTGACGGTCTGGGCTGGGAAGAGAATCTGATTGAAATGGGATTGGACCGCCGGGATGCCCAAGGCAGGCTGGCACCGGTCTATCATCTTCCGCTCACTAAAAAGATGTACGAGACCCTTTCGGGCAACAAGAAACTCATCAGTAGTATTATCATCGAACCGGGAGAATTCTCGGGACAGATGTATCCGCTGAACCTTTACACCCAATGGGACCGCAACAACTACGGCCCAATCTGGATTCCTGCCAAAGGCGCCACCATCAAGCTGACCGAGGATAACCTGCCCATCTACGAACGCTGCATCGTTGCCTATGAAGGCAACAAACTGGAAGTCAAGGAAGACGGCATCTACATCAACGGTGAAAAGACCGACTCCTATACTTTCAATATGGACTACTACTGGATGATGGGCGACAACCGCGACAAGTCCGCCGACTCCCGATACTGGGGTTTTGTGCCGGAAGACCATGTCGTAGGAAAGCCTATCGTAGTATGGTTGTCACTGGACAAAGACCGCAGCTGGTTTGATGGCAAGATACGCTGGAACCGGATATTCAAGTGGGTGGACAACATTAAATGAAAAAAGGGTGGAAGATAGCAATTACAATCGTTGGAGTGGCACTCGTCGTAGTGCTGCTTCGGGGTTGTGTGGCAACTTCCTATCTTATCCCTTCTTCCGGTATGGAGAACTCACTGTATCAGGGTGAACGTATTCTTGTAAACAAGTGGAGCTACGGTCTACGACTTCCTTTTATGAAGTTATGGGGATATCATCGCTGGGCGGACAGTCCGGTGCAGAAAGAGGATATTCTTGTATTCAACAATCCTGCCAATCTTTCAGAACCCGTGATCGACCGACGGGAAGTCTTTATCAGCCGTTGCATCGGTACTCCCGGAGATACCTTACTGATAGATTCGCTTTTTTCAGTGATTCCTTCCGAAAAGAATGCACCCGACCAGAAGTTTCTTTATTCTTACCCCAGGCAACGGGAACGACAGTTGGATTCATTGCTTTCCATCCTTTCCATCGCTCCCAACCAACTATTGGGACAGGACTCAATAAAGAATATACGTAGTTTCAGCCGCTATGAACACTACTTGCTGGAACAAGCCATGAACGGGAATTGCTGGATAGAACCGATTGTCAAGGAAGACTCCATGGAGATGTTGAAACCTCTGATAATCCCCGGCAAAGGCAAAACCGTACGCGTATATCCGTGGAACAAGACTTTGCTGCGGAATACCCTGGTACTTCACGAAAAGAAACAGGCCGAAATCAAGAACGACACCCTTTATGTGGAAGGCAAGCCCGTGCAGCACTGCCATTTTACCAAAGACTACTACTGGGTAGGTGCCAACAATGCCATCAATCTTTCGGACTCCCGCCTTTTCGGTTTCGTCCCCGAAGACCACATCATAGGCAAGGCGTCTGTCATCTGGTTCTCCAAAGAAAAGGGAACAGGACCTTTCAGCGGTTACCGATGGGGTAGGATATGGAAAAAAGTGGAATGACAAACAAATGAAAGAATAAAAATGAAAATACAAACAATGAACAGTAACTTCAATCGTAAATCGCAAATCATCTAATCGTAAATATACTGATGAAAACAGTTTTTCTTTCTTCCGCCTATTTGGCTCCCATAGAATATTATACCAAACTACTGGCATACGATAAAGTATTCATCGAACAGCATGACCACTATATGAAGCAGACTTACCGGAACCGTTGTACCATTGCTGCACCGGACGGTGAACTGGCCCTTTCCATCCCCACCGTCAAACCGAGCACCCTGAAATGCCCGATGCGCGATATACGTATTTCAGACCACGGTAACTGGAGGCATCTGCACTGGAATGCCATAGAATCTGCCTATAACCACACTCCCTTCTTCGAATACTACAAGGATGACTTCCGTCCCTTCTATGAACAGAAATATGAATTTTTAGCCGATTTCAACGAAGAACTTTGCCACCTCGTCTGTTCCTTGATAGACTTGCAACCGGATATGACACGTACTACCGGATACCGGACTGAGTTTGCTCCGCATGAGACAGATTTCCGCGAACGCATTCATCCGAAAAAGGATTTTGCCCTGGAAGATACAGAATTCTCACCACAACCTTATTATCAGGTGTTTCAAGAGAGACTCGGGTTTCTGCCCAACTTGAGCATCATAGACCTGCTGTTCAATATGGGACCGGAGAGTTTATTGATATTACAGAAGTCCATCACCTAAACAATAAGCACATATTTTCTGTACGATTGTAAATGCAGTGCAACAGATTATTCCGTATTTTTGCAATGTTAATCAAATAAAACACAACGTAATTTTAAATGAATGAATCATGAAAAACTTATTTGACATCAAAGACAAAGTAGTGGTTATAACCGGTGGAACGGGAGTATTGGGGAAAGCCATCGCCTTTCATCTGGCAGAAGAAGGTGCAAAGGTTGTTGTTTTAGGACGCAAGGCAGAAACAGGGGACGCCATTGCCAGAGAAATCAAGGCAAACGGTGGAGAAGCCATGTTCCTGACAACCGACGTGACGAACCGTGAACTGCTGGAACAGAACCTGGCTGATATTCTGAAAACCTATGGACGCATAGATGCCCTGCTGAATGCAGCCGGTGGAAATATGCCGGGTGCCACCATCGCGCCTACGGGTACATTCTTCGATTTGAAGATAGAAGAATTCCAACGGGTGCTGGAATTAAACCTGACCGGTACCGTACTGCCTACACAAGTCTTCCTCAAACCAATGGTGGAGCAGAAGGCAGGCGCTATTGTCAACTTCTCCAGCATGGCTGCTTTCCGCCCCATGACGCGCGTAGCCGGATATGCTGCCGCAAAAGCCGGTATCTCCAATTTCACAGCTTTCATGGCTACAGAAGTTGCCAAAAAGTTTGGCGAAGGTATTCGTGTAAATGCCATCGCACCCGGATTTTTCCTCACAGAGCAGAACCGTGCCCTGCTGACGAACCCGGATGGAAGCTACACGGAACGTGGGCAAGATGTGATCCGCCAAACTCCCTTCGGACGTATGGGCCGTGCAGAAGAGCTTTGCGGAACCATCCAATACCTCATCAGCGATGCTTCCAGCTTTGTCACCGGTACGGTGGCTGTAGTGGACGGAGGGTTCAACGCATTCGCGATGTAAATAGTAAATTGCAAATCATCAAACAATAAATAACATGATTCTTTGTGAACAAACCTGGCGCTGGTACGGTCCCAACGACCCGGTAAGCCTTTGGGACATCAAACAAGCCGGGGCTACCGGCATTGTAAACGCCTTGCATCATATTCCAAACGGGGAAATATGGACAGTAGAGGAAATCAAGAAACGGAAAGAAATGATTGAAGCCGTCAGTCTGCGCTGGTCTGTAGTAGAAAGTGTACCCGTACACGAACATATCAAGACCCAAACCGGAGACTTCCAGAAGTATATCGACAACTATAAAGAGAGCTTGCGTAACCTGGGCAAATGCGGCATTCACATTGTCACCTACAACTTTATGCCCGTACTGGACTGGACACGTACCGACCTCGCCTACGAACTACCCGACGGCAGTCGTGCCCTCCGCTTTGAACGTGCCGCCTTCATCGCCTTCGACCTCTTCCTGCTACATCGCCCCGGTGCAGAAGCCGAATACACTGACGAGGAAAAGACCAAGGCCCGTACCCGCTTCGAACAGATGACGGAGGCAGACAAACAACTGCTTGTACGCAACATGATTGCCGGACTTCCCGGTTCAGAAGAAAGCTTCACCTTGGAACAGTTCCAGCAGGAACTGGACCGCTACAAAGGCATCACTCCGGAACGCCTGCGTGCCAACCTGATCTATTTCCTGCAAGAAATCACTCCGGTAGCCGACGAAGCAGGTGTCATGCTCGTTATCCATCCAGACGACCCACCGTGCTCCATCCTCGGCCTGCCACGCATCATGAGCTGTGCTGCCGATTTCCAGGCACTGATTGACGCTGTTCCCAACAAGAGCAACGGCCTTTGCCTCTGCACCGGCTCACTCGGTGTAAGCAGTGCCAACGACTGTGCAGCCATCATGCAGCAGTTTGCCGACCGCATCAACTTCGTCCACCTGCGCAGTACGCAACGCGACGCCGAAGGCAACTTCTACGAAGCCAACCACCTGGAAGGAGACGTGGACATGTATCACGTGATGAAAGCCTTCCTTGAACTGCAGCAACATCGTGGCGTCTCCATCCCAATGCGCCCTGACCATGGGCACCAGATGGTGGACGACTTGAAGAAGAAAACCAATCCCGGCTATTCCTGTATCGGCCGCCTGCGTGGACTGGCAGAACTTCGTGGACTGGAAATGGGTATAGCCAAATCGCTGTACGAATAAGGCACAAGAAATAGCAAGCATAAGGAAAGAACAGGAAGCCCTCCGTCCGAAACTTCAAAGTTTCGGACGGAGGGCTTCCCTTTATAAGTTTTCTGCCATCAGCCGCCTCTTCTTAAGGCACTGTCTGCCGGCATTTATTTACCTTCTTTTGCAGCAAGCACTTTCCATACAACGGCACTCAGCGCAGCACCCACAAACGGAGCTACAATGAACAGCCACAACTGAGAGAGAGCCTCGCCACCCTGGAACAGTGCCGGACCGATGCTACGGGCAGGATTGACAGAAGTTCCCGTAACAGGAATACAAACAATGTGCACTAATACCAACGTAAGACCAATGGCCAATCCTGCAAGATTACCCGCCCCCTTCTCGGAATCCGTAGAACCTAAGACAACCAGCACAAAGATAAACGTGAACACAGCCTCTGCAATGAATGCCTGCAACATCATTCCGTCAGCAAACCCATTGGAACCGGTAGCCGTAGGACCGCCATGAGCGCCCGTAGACACCAATGCATAAAGAATGGCAGAACCGATAACCGCCCCGATAACCTGAAACACCATATACATGGCTGCATCTTTCCCGCTCATCCTGCCGGACAACAGAACGCCCAGGGTAACGGCAGGATTAATATGACAGCCCGAGATTCCTCCGATAGCGTATGCCATCGCCACAACGGACAAGCCGAAAGCAAAAGCCACTCCCAGCGTTCCGACACCTGCACTAACCGCCCCCGCCGCACTTCCGGCAAAGACAGCACTACCACATCCCATCAGGACAAGAACCATTGTCCCGATCATTTCTGCTAAATACTTCTTCATGATAGTTTTATTAAACATTGATTTCTGCAAAAATAAATATAAAAGATGAAAATCTGCCTAAACACGGCGGTAAAAACTCACCCATTACTACAAAACATCACTGCTTTGACTCTAACATCCAGCATATCTGCATCTTCTTTAGCCAACCCGAAGAAACTCAGAAATATAAGAAAACATATTGGCTTGTAAAGAGTACAAAGAAAGGGTGCAACCTCACGGCCACACCCTCCATCTACACTATCTTTGATAATAACCTAAAAGGAAACTTTATTTCCCTACATCATTTCAATTCAAAAGGAACTGTTCCCTTCACATCGGCTGCCGAAGCTGCTATGACAGCCTC
This sequence comes from Bacteroides sp. A1C1, assembly GCF_004328515.1. Taxonomy (NCBI): domain Bacteria; kingdom Pseudomonadati; phylum Bacteroidota; class Bacteroidia; order Bacteroidales; family Bacteroidaceae; genus Bacteroides; species Bacteroides sp. A1C1. The sequence continues at coordinate 2,401,696 of NZ_CP036491.1, read as the reverse complement.
GAACTTACCCGGCTCGGCCACCCAAGCGTGCTGGGTGTCATCGAAGAAGCTAAGAGCCTCCTTATCAATGGTAAATGTGACTTCCTTTGTTTCGCCCGGAGCCAGTTTCACCTTTTGGAAACCTTTCAGTTCCTTGACGGGACGAGGCAGAGAGGACTTCTTGTCACTGATGTACAGTTGGACAACTTCCTGCCCTTCGCGCGCTCCGGTATTCTTTACAGAAACCTTCACGGTCAGCGTACCGTCGGCCTGCATGGTCTTGCTGTCGGCTGTGGGCTTGCCATACTCGAAAGTGGTATAGCTCAAACCGTGGCCGAAGGGGAACAACGGTTTCACCTTCTTCTGCTTATCGGCCCAACGGTAACCTACAAAAATACTTTCATTGTATTTGATGTCGATGATGTCCTTGCTCCGCTTGCCGGTATATTCACCCAGGCTGTGGGCCGGGCAATCCTCCAACTTCACGGGGAAGGTAAACGGAAGCTTGCCACTGGGATTCACATCCCCCATAAGGATAGCGGCGAGAGCACTGCCGGCTTCGGAACCCAGATACCAGTCCTGAACGATAGCAGGCACTTCGTTCACCCACGGCATGGCAATGGCATTGCCGGAAATGTTGACAACAATCAGATTCTTGTTTGTCTTTGCCAGTGCAGAGATAACAGCATCTTGTCCGTAAGACAAACCCAGACCTTCACGGTCTGAATCCTCACAGTCCTGGCCGTTGCTTTTGTTCAAACCGCCGATGAAGATTACATAATCGGCATCCTGGGCTTCTTTCACGGCTTCGGCTATCAGTTCTTCGGGAGTGCGGTCATCCTTCAGGTTCTGTCCAGTCACCACACCATTATACTCACCGCTTGCATCGCCCACGTAGCCACGAGCATACACCACTTCAGCCTTGCCAGCCACACGCTGCTTGATACCGTCCAATGGAGAAAGCTCACGCTGCACCTTCAGCGAAGAACTGCCACCACCTACAGTCATCATCTTGATAGCATTTTCGCCCACTACCAGAATCTTTTTAGTCTGGTCCAAATCTATCGGGAGCACATTGCCTTTGTTCTGCAACAGTACGATGCCCTCCTCGCCGATGCGGCGGGCAGCCTCGTAATGCTCCGGAGAAAGCATACTTCCCCACGGACGGTCGGGATTCATCACCGTACGGAAGATAAGGCGCAGAATGCGGCGTACCTTGTCGTCCAGCTCCTTAGTACCGACCTTACCTTCGCGTATGAGGTTCAGGTAGGGATTCGCCAGATAATAATTGTCGTATGCATTGCTGGCACCATTTGAAAGTCCGTTAGTCCAACTGCCGAATTCCATATCCAGCCCATTGGTAATGGCTTGCCGAGTATCGTGCGTTCCTCCCCAGTCGGAAATGACTACGCCGTCGAATCCCCATTCGCCCTTCAATATATCGTTTAATGTGTATTGGTTGTGGCAAAGATGTTGGCCTTTGTAAAGGTTGTAGGCACCCATGATGCTCCACGCTCCACCTTCCTGCACAGCCATCTTGAAGGCAGGCAGATAGATTTCATAAAGGGCGCGGTCGTCCACGATGACATTGGTGGTGTGACGGTTCACTTCGTGGTTGTTCAAGGCAAAGTGTTTCACGCAGGCAGCCACACCATTCTGCTGCACGCCCCGGATATAGGGCACTACCATCTTTCCGGCCAGATAAGGGTCCTCACCCATATACTCAAAGTTACGTCCGTTGAGCGGTGTACGGTAGATATTGACACCAGGGCCCAGCAAGACCGATTTGTTGCGGTAGCGCGCCTCTTCACCGATAGTCTGTCCGTAAAGGAGAGACATTTCGGGGTTCCAGGTTGCTGCCAGACAAGTCAAGGCAGGGAAAGCCACACAGGAGTCATTGGTGCATCCGGCTTGTTCCCACTCGTCCCACAACACATCGGGACGTATACCGTGAGGGCCGTCATCCGTCCATACATCGGGAATGCCCAGACGGGGTACACCCGCACTGCTGAACTTGCTTTGCGCATGAGTCAACTTCACTTTCTCTTCCAGGGTCAGACGGCTCAAAGCGTCTTCCACTCTTTCTTCAATAGGTTTGCTTGCGTCCAGATAGACGGGCTTCTGCTGGGCTGAAAGAGGCAGCGCGACAGCAGCCAGAACCAAACCGAATAATACTTTTTTCATTGTTGTACAATTTAAGTTGTTATATAATTTAAGTAAGTACTCATAATCAGTCCGTACTATTGACAATCCCCAGCAGACAAGGGAATATGACTTATCCCTACACACATAGGAACTGAAATCCTTACAGCCGTATAGTGAATATCTATAACATCCGGATGTTGTTGTCCAAAACATCCCCATGTTTTACCCCAAAACACCCGGATGTTTTATCCCAATACATCCCCATGTTTTGCCCTAAAACATCCGGATGTTTTGGGTTCTCAGTCCTATAGTGTGTACAGCTCAGTCCCTACCTCTTTCATGCTAAGTCCCGGCATCTCATCCTCTGGGACTTGATACGTACTGTTTGCAGCGAGGCAATACCCGCTACTTCATTCCCAATGACCGGATATAACCCTCCTGAACCACACAATTCTTCAGTTTGCATGCCTCGATAAAGTCCATCATCGCCTTGCGGGACATGGCCTGCGCGGGACGTGCCTCACGGATTTCCTTGTACGTGGCACGCGGTGCTTCGGAGAAATACACGATGTTTGCCCAGTTCTCCGGCGGAGTGATGCCGACGAAAGAAGAACCGTCCATCTTCTTGTAGGGCCAGAAGGTATAGCCGATGTTGTTCTCGCGCATCGTCTGGCAGAAAGCGGCCTGCCATTCGTCCGTATTGTGGCCTATCTCACCCATGTACATGGGCAGGTTCACACTGTCGCGGAAGTTGATAATCGTCTGGATGGCAGCTTGGGTAGGTTCGCCTCCGTAACGGTGGCAGGTGTACATTATCTTGTCGTCGAACTTGGAGTCCTTGAAAGGCTTGAAATTACCGTTCCATTGCGCACCGCCCAGCAGGATGATGTGGTTGCTGTCCACCTCGCGGATGGCGGCTACACCTTTCTTGTATACATCTTCCAGCTTGCCGTTGAGTTCCTCCATGTTCTCGAAGTAAGGGGCAATGGGCTCGTTGAAGAGTTCGTAACCGAGGATGACCGGTTCGTTCTTGTAGCGGTCGGCTATCCGGCGCCAGATGTCACAGTAGAGTTGCTGGCTGACTTCGCTGTCGAACAGCCAGGGATAGCCGTAGCTGTCGTCGATGTTGTCGCCCGTCTGTCCGCCGGGGGCGTCGTGCATGTCGAGGATGAGGTACAAGTCCGATTCGCGGCACCACTCTACCAGGCTGTCCACGCGGGCAAAGCCGTCTTGGTCGGCAGTCAGCCCCATATAGTCCTCGTCCGTAAACAGTTTGTAATGGAAAGGCAGGCGGATGGTGTTGGCACCCTGCTCCTTGATGAAGCGGATGTCCTCGCGCGTTACATAATTGTCCTTGAATACTTTCCAGAAGTCGGCCGTAAAGTCCGGTCCCACCAACTGGCAGAACATCTCGTTGATGAAACGGCCGGAATTGGTCTTGTTGAACTTGAACATGTATCCTTCCGGATTCAGCCAGTTGCCCAGGTTGGTACCCATGATGAAGAGTTTGGTACCGTCGGGCTTTATCAAGTCCTGACCCTGAATGGTTACGAATGCATCCGAAGTTACTTCTTTTGTCGCTTGTTTCTCACCGCATCCCGCAAGGCCCAAAGACAGCAAGGCGATGAAAATGTTTGTCGCTAATAAATGTTTCATGGCAATAATTTTGGTTATAGTATCAGTTGCGATATTCGCTTTTGCTTCCCCAAAGTTAGGAAAGATAAGAACACCTCGTACCGGCGAATCGGGAATAGGTGGAAGGAGTGAAGAAGCATGAACAAACAAACAACTAATAATCAGAAATATAAGCAAAAGAAGAGAAAGGCAGAAAGTGGATTCAAAAAGCCGGTTTGACGTATTGTCAGCGTATCTGCATCAGCCGTATTTCAAAGTCCTCGCGCGAAATGCGGGCCTTGTTCTTCACTTTGGCACGGTAATTATAGATGGTGTTTACGGAATAACGGAGGAATTCTGCAATCTGCGAACTGTCGTCGATGCCCAGACGAATCAAGGCGAAAATGCGGAGTTCCGTATTCAGCAACTCGCCTTTACGGAGCACGATGCGTTCTTCGGGCTGCAGCAAGTCATTGAATTTATCGACAAAATCGGGGAAAAGGTGCAAGAAGGCAGTATCAAAGTTATCATAGAGTTCCTTCAGTCCGGTGTCCAGCACCTCGCGGGAACGCACCATCTTCAGCAGCTCTTCCATCTGCCCGGCAGAGATTTTCTTGTTGACCATCCGCCGGTAGGTATCCAGCCGGTTGATATAAACGGAGCAGAGATTCATGAAACGGCCCACATACTCCTCCTTGATGTTGTTTGAGAGTTGCAGTTGCTCGTTGGCATGCTCCAGCTTGTTCCGTGCGGCAGAGAGTCGCTGCATCTGCCGGTAGATAAAGCCCACTGCCACCACCAACAGCACAATCAAAGCGCTGATGAGCCAGAGGTACAGCCGGAGCCGGTCATTCTGCTTCTCACGCATGGCCTGATAAGTGAGGTCTATCAGTGAAAGGATGCCGGCAGTCTGGAGGCTGCGGCTACGGGCGTTGTATCGGTTGGTTTCGTCCCACGAGAAACGGATGTAACGGTAGGCATGCTCCACATCCCCTTCCTCATAAAGAAGTTCCGCCAGGTTCCAGAGTGAGGCATGGTCTGTGATGCTCAGGCGAATATCGGTCAGTGCCGACAAAGCCAGATAGCGCTTCTCCTCCTCCCGGTTCCCGAGCCGTCGGTAGAGCAATGAGCGCTGATAGGTCACCAGCGCATATTCGGGAGTATTGGGCTTGGCATGTGCCAGACGCGTATCATTGATGCTCAAGGCTTCGTCCGGATGGCCTGCAGCGGCCTCCCGCGCCTCTCTTCGTTCCAGGTAGAGGGAGGATGAAGGCAGAAGTACCTGCATCAAAGAATCGTCATAATGGGTAGCCAAAGCCTGATAATGCTTCTTGAAAGAATCGTCCAGCGTATAGAAACTCAGTTCTGTGTAAAGTTTATGACAGGCATTGTAATAGTCCGGCAGCAGATGGGAGGGAAGGGAAGCTTTGTCCGTCTGCCTCAAGAGTTCGGCAGCCTCCTCGTACATACCTGCCGAAGCCATCAGGTGGGCAAGCTCCAGCCTTGTTTCGAGTACCGCATCCTGCCGGCCATAACGCTCTGCCCAATCCAGATTGACACGAAGATAATGGATGGCCGAATCGCAGATATATGTCTTATACTCCTTATAGATTTCCCCATTCCATCGAAAAAAAGAGATATTGGCGGTATCGGTATCCAGCACTTGGCGCTTCAGCCGGGCAATGCGTCCTTCACGCACGGCGACATAGTGCCGGTGCGCCTCGATAGCCTCATCCAAAGAGGACGTCAGCGCAGTAAAAGAGGGCGTGCCGGCAGCAAAAACCACACTTTGCCATACCACGACGGCAAGAAAACAAAAAGTGAACAATCTCCTTTCCATGACCATAAAGTTCATGCAAATATAGCAAGAAATCCTGCAAAGCAGTAGCATCGGAAAAAATAGTTTCCTATATTTGCGTTCTAAACCCCCAAACAAATTATCTATCATGAAAAGCTTAACACCCCAACGGATTGCCGCGGTAGACGTATTCCGCGCACTCACCATGTTCTTCATGCTCTTTGTCAACGACATTCCCGGACTGAAAAACGTCCCCCACTGGCTGATGCATGCTAGGATGGACGAAGACATGATGGGATTCTCCGACACCATCTTCCCCGCTTTCCTTTTCTGTATGGGCATGTCCGTATCCTTTGCCATACAAAACCGGTACAAAAAGGGAGACAACACCCTGCAAGTCGTGGCCCATATCTTCTGGCGGACAGTGGCGCTGATTGCCATGGGACTGTTTTCACTGAACAGCGGAGGCATCGAAGGCGGTCTATCGCACCAATGGTTTTCCATCCTGATGGTCATCGGTTTCTTCCTCACCTGGGGGGTATATCCCAAAGCGGAAGGAACGAAAAAGACCCTTTTCACCGCAATGAAAACAGCAGGCGTGCTGCTGCTCGCCTTCCTCGTCATCTACAAGGACATGAACGGGAAACCGTTCCAGATAAGCTGGTGGGGCATCCTCGGACTTATCGGCTGGACGTATGCGGTATGTGCAGGCATCTATCTGTTCACCCGGGAAAGCCTGCGGAAGAATGCCATTGCCTGGTTCGTGGTCGTATTGCTTGCCGTAGTCAGCCATTCAGACTTGATACCTGGAGAGTACGGCAGCCGGATTATCCTGCTTCCCTTTATCCCGAGTGACTGGACGCTGCATGCCTTCGGTATGTCCGGCGTATTGACCTCCCTGCTCATGCAGCGTTATGCCGACCGGGAACGGCCGGGACGATTCATCGGCATGCTTTGTGCCCTCGGCGTAGGAATGCTTGTCCTTGCCCTCGTCTCACACCCGTTCTGGATTATATCCAAAATACAAGCCACGCCGACATGGTTGTTCTACTGCCTAGCCATGTTCTTCCCGCTGTTCGGTTTCTTCTACTGGCTGACGGACGTGAAAGGCAAGACCAACTGGTTCGATATCATCAAACCTGCAGGTACGGCAACGCTGACCTGCTATATTATCCCTTACATCTGGTATGCTGTCCAGCAACTGCTGCATCTGCACTATCCCGAGGCATTGGGAAGCGGTGTACCGGGACTGCTCAAGTCCCTCGTGTTCTCGCTTGTCATTGTGGGGCTGACCGGCCTGCTGGTGAAAGGCAAGATTAAACTGAAAGTATAATGTTGAAAGTTCAGACACCCAACGGTGACAACAAGGTGCTGCTGCATTCGTGCTGCGCACCTTGTTCTTCCGCCATCATCGAGTGCATGCTGGCCAACGGCATACGCCCGACCGTATTCTACTGCAATCCCAACATCTATCCGCAGGCAGAATATGAGACAAGGAAAAACGAGGCTATCCGTTTCGTAACCTCCAAAAACATCGATTTCATCGATGCAGACTATGATTATGCACACTGGTTACATACCATGCAGGGCCTGGAGCATGAACCGGAACGCGGCAGCCGCTGCCTGAAGTGCTTCACTCTGCGCCTGACAGAAACAGCCCGCTACGCTTCCGAGCATGGTTTCTCCGTATTCACTACCACCCTTGCCTCTTCGCGCTGGAAAAGCCTGGAACAAATCAATGAAGCAGGACGCCGTGCCGCCGCACTCTATCCGGGCACCCTCTTCTGGGAACAGAATTGGCGGAAGGGCGGGCTCCAGGAGCGACGCAACCAACTGCTGAAAGAGTATGATTTCTATAACCAGCAGTATTGCGGCTGTGAATTCAGCATGCAACGACTGGAAAAGAATAAATAAAAACTAAAGAAAACATGAAGAAACTGACTTTTACATTACTCATCACTCCGACAGCGGTATACCTCTTTTCTGTTCCCTGCAATGCTAAGTGAAGAGCCAAACACGTAGTTTTCATCGGTCTTGATGGCTGGGGTGCCTACAATGAGGCTCTAAGACTCCCGAACTTCAGTCACGTGTATTGAACCATCATAGCATATTTCCTACCATCTTCATCGTTACTGCCAACCACGGAGGCATTAAAAACGGCCATGGCAACAAGACCATGCAGGAAATGCAGGCTCCGGAAAGAACATTAAGAAAGGAGGCGAATTCCACGAAAGCATGATGCAGTATGACGTTGCCTCCACCATTGTCCACATCCTCGGACTGAAACAGCCACAAGTATGGATAAGACGTCCTATGTTGCAGGTTTTCAAATAAAAAAAGCGATCAGCGATAAATGAGCGTCGAAAGATAGTCCTCGGCAAACATCTCGTTTGCCACCTCCAACAGAGCTTCCGAAGTGAGCTGTTCAATGCGATGGAACACGGCTTCGGAAGTTTCGCATTTATTATAATGCAGGAAAGTCTTGCCCATGCCCAACGCATTGTTCTCATTATTATCCGAAGCTACACCGATTTGTCCGATAAGTTGCTTCTTGGCAGCCGCAAGCTGCGAGGAAGTCATCCGGACATCACGCAAGCGTTTCAATTCCTTATATACCAGGCGGGTGCAGTAGTCCAAATCTGCAGGGTCGCAACCGAAGTAGATGCAGAAAGTTCCCGTATCGGTATAGGAAGTCAAGTTGGATTCTACGTTATAGACCAGCCCACGACGTTCACGGAGAGAAACGTTCAATCGGCTGTTCATGCCCGGGCCACCCAAAACATTGTTCAGCAGGTAAAGTGCGGTGCGCTTGTCATCGTATGCATTATATCCCCGGCTGCCAATCATGACATGTGCCTGGTGAGTATCCTTATGCACTACAAGATGCTCGGGTACATAGAGGGGCGGTGGCGTACGGCGGTTGTCCACTGCCATGGCAGGTATATCCGCGAGGAGTTTTTCCGCCCAGCGCACCACCTGCCTAAAGTCCAGATTGCCCAGAACAAAAAAGACCATATTGCCGGGATGGTAGAAGCGAGAAGTGAATGCAGCGGCATCCTCACTGCGAAACAGCTTCAGTTGCCCGGGATTGCCCAGAATGTTGCGTCCCAGGGGATGCCCTCTGAATATCAAGTCTTCGAAATCATCGAAGATGAGCTCGGAAGGGTTGTCTTCGTAGGATTGTATCTCGTCGATAATCACCTCCGTCTCCTTCTCGATTTCGCGTTGCGGGAAAGTGGAGTGGAATACAATATCCGTTAACAATTCGAAGGCACGGCCGAAATGCTCGGTCAGGAAAGCAGAGTAAATCACCGTCTCTTCCTTGTTGGTGTAGGCGTTAAGGTCTCCGCCCACATTCTCCATACGGTTCAGGATATGCCATGCCTTACGCTTGGCGGTACCTTTAAATATAAGGTGCTCCACAAAATGCGCCATACCTTGCTCGTTTTCAAGCTCATCGCGCGTACCCGCATCTACAGCAAAACCACAATAAGCCACCTTGGAGACTGAAGGTTCATGAATGATGCGCAAGCCGTTGGACAAGATATGTTGGTTGAAAGCCGACGGTAAATTCTCTTTTAACTTCTTCATTCTGACGTTTCAAACTATTTGAGGCGACAAAAATACAATAAAACTTATTGCCGTTTATAGAAAATTGCAGATATTTGCATATTGCTATAATGTGCTAATATGCCAATGACCATGCGGCATCACAGCGCAGCCAATTAGCACATTAGCATATTAGCACATTAAATACATTAAGAGTATGATTGCATCCATTCAAGAGCTTTTGCAGAAAGAGGCACAAGCCGTACTGAACATTCCAGTGACGGACGCTTATGAAAGAGCTGTAGAACTCATCGTAGAACAAGTGCACCGCAAAAAAGGGAAACTGGTAACTTCGGGTATGGGCAAGGCCGGACAAATAGCCATGAACATCGCTACTACCTTCTGCTCCACCGGTATTCCGTCCGTTTTCCTGCACCCCAGCGAAGCACAGCACGGTGACCTCGGCATCCTTCAGGGGAATGATCTGTTGCTACTCATCTCCAATTCGGGCAAAACTCGTGAAATCGTGGAGCTGACACAGTTGGCACATAACCTAAGTCCGGAACTGAAGTTTATCGTCATCACCGGAAACCCTGATAGCCCCCTGGCACACGAATCCGATGTATGCCTCAGCACCGGGAACCCCCAAGAAGTATGCGTATTGGGCATGACGCCCACGACTTCAACCACTGCCATGACCGTCATCGGTGACATTTTGGTTGTACAGACCATGAAAGAAACTGGATTCACCATTGAAGACTACTCCAAGCGCCATCACGGCGGTTACCTCGGAGAAAAATCAAGATCGCTATGCGTAAAGTAATAGGTATCGGAGAAACCATACTAGACATCATATTCCGTGGCGAACAGCCCACAGCAGCTGTCCCAGGCGGTTCAGTATTCAACGGCATCGTCTCGCTGGGACGTATCGGCGTTCCCATTTGCTTTATCAGTGAAACAGGCAATGACCACGTGGGCAATATCATACTCAACTTCATGCGCGAGAACAATATCCCCACAGACCATGTTAATGTCTTCCCTGACGGGAAATCCCCCGTATCACTCGCTTTCCTTAACGACCGGAGTGATGCGGAATACATCTTCTATAAAGATTACCCCAAACAACGATTAGATATAGAGTATCCACAAATTCAAGAGGACGACATCGTTATAATAGGGTCTTATTATGCCTTAAACCCCGTATTGCGCGACAAAGTATTAGAACTGCTGGAACGCGCACACGACATGCATGCCATTATCTATTACGACCCCAATTTTCGTTCGTCCCATAAAGAGGAGGCCATCAAGCTGGCTCCCACCATCATCGAAAATCTAGAATACGCCAACATTGTACGCGGCTCGCAAGAGGATTTCTTCTATATGTGGGGCCTGCAGGAGGCTGACAAGATATACAAAGACAAAGTAAAGTTCTACTGCCGTAACTTCCTCTGTACTGCCGGCGCAGAGCAGGTATCATTGCGCACCGACACGATTTCCAAGGAATATTCCATTCCTCCGTTAGAAGCGGTCAGTACCATCGGCGCAGGAGATAATTTCAACGCAGGCATCATCTTCGGGCTGCTGAAACATAATGTACGCTACAAGGACCTCGATACCATGGACGAAGCTACTTGGGACCAAGTTATCCAATGCGGCATTGAGTTTGCCGCTGAGGTATGCAAAAGTTTCAACAACTCCGTTTCAAAGGAATTTGTAGAGAAGCACAGATAATTTTAAAGTTCAAAAAAGAAATATAAAAGCCTGACATTGACGTTACCCTCTGTGGATAAATTACATATATTTGTGATTAACGACATCAGAGAGGTTACGAATTATGTATAGGAATTTATTGAACTTGCTTGTTTTGGCAGTGCTGCTCCCTTCTTGTAGCGGCACTGCCCCTCACATTTCCGTTGTATGCGAAGAAAACAATGTGGGCAACTGCATTGTGAAATGGGAAATGGCCCCTCTTATCAAAGGGAATGTTAAAGTATATGCCTCGACTAACCCGGAGGACATCCCCGAAGACGTTCCTATTGCCATTGCCAACATCTCCGATCTGAAGATGACCGTCATCACTACCGACCCTACACAGCGATACTACTACATGCTTGTATTCGGTGACAAATACCGGGTAAAGATTGCCACCCGCAACATCAATATCCCCGGCATACAGAACTTCCGCGACTTGGGAGGCTATACGTCCTATCCTACCCAAAAGAAAGTACATTGGGGCATGCTATATCGCTCTGCCGAAATAGACAAATTGGAACCGTGCTCGCGCAAGGAGCTCAAGAATATAGGAATAAGGACTATCATCGACCTGCGCTCATTCGATGAAGCACACAGACAAAGCCCCTTGCAGCAAGAATTCAAAGTGGTGCACATCCCTATTCCTACTGGTGATATGGAGCATATTCTGAAAGGTGTGCAGGAGCGGACAATCAAGAGTGATACCGTCCACCGGATAGTGGAGCGAATGAACCGCGAGCTCATCAGCAACTATACTAAAGAATACCGTCAGATTTTCGATATCCTACTGGATAAGAACAATTATCCCCTCATAATCCATTGCTCTTCAGGCAAAGGGCGCACAGGCATTGTATCGGCGCTTGTGCTTGCCTCCCTTGGAGTGGGCGAAGACATCATCATGGAAGACTACCGCCTCAGCAACGACTACTTCAACATCCCGGCTGCCTCTCGGTACGCTTACCAGCTTCCGGCACGTTCGCAAGAGGCTATCACCACCATATTCTCAGCACGCGCAGATTTCCTAAATGCCGCCATCGAAGAAATGGAACGAAGGTATGGAGATACCGACACCTACCTGCAAAGAGGCATCGGCCTGACGAAAGAAGAAAGAAAGAGACTACAAGACATTCTTTTAGTAGATAATTGACAATGCATAATGGATAATCAGTAGTCAATAAAAAACGATTTTATCATGTAATTACATAATTATCAACCATCAATTATCAAATATCCATTGAAAAGCACTATCTTTGCGTCCGAAATATAAAGATATACAAAAGATTTAATGAAGACATTTGAAGAGCTCGGTGTGTCGCCGGAGATACGCCGCGCCATCGAAGAAATGGGTTACGAGCAGCCCATGCCGGTACAAGAGGAAGTAATTCCATACCTTTTAGGAGAAAACAATGATGTAGTAGCACTGGCACAAACTGGAACAGGAAAAACCGCAGCGTTCGGTCTGCCGCTCATACAGAAGATTAACGTCAACAACCGAATTCCCCAATCACTTATTCTCTGCCCTACCCGTGAACTTTGTTTGCAGATAGCCGGCGATTTGAACGATTACTCCAAATACATTGATGGCTTACGGGTATTGCCCGTATATGGCGGTTCGTCCATTGAAAGCCAGATACGTGCCCTGAAACGGGGTGTACACATCATCGTAGCCACACCAGGACGACTGCTGGATCTGATGGAACGCAAAACCGTGTCCCTCGCCACCATACAGAACGTGGTTATGGACGAAGCGGACGAAATGCTGAACATGGGATTCACGGACAGCATCAACGCTATTCTTGCCGACGTTCCGCAAGAGCGCAATACCTTGCTGTTCTCCGCTACCATGAGCCCGGAAATCGCACGCATTTCCAAGAAGTACCTGCGCGATGCCAAAGAAATCACCATCGGGCGCAAAAATGAAAGCACCAGCAACGTGAAACACGTAGTCTTCTGTGTACATGCCAAAGACAAGTATGCTGCCCTGAAGCGTATTGTGGACTACTATCCGCAGATATACGGCATCATCTTCTGCCGTACCCGCAAAGAAACGCAGGAAATAGCTGACAAGTTGATGCAGGAAGGCTATAATGCCGACTCGCTGCACGGCGAACTGAGTCAAGCGCAGCGTGACGCCGTGATGCAGAAGTTCCGCATCCGCAACCTACAACTGCTGGTTGCCACGGACGTTGCCGCACGCGGCCTCGATGTGGACGACCTAACCCACGTCATCAACTACGGATTGCCCGATGACACCGAAAGTTATACCCACCGCAGCGGCCGTACGGGACGTGCTGGAAAAACCGGGACTTCCATCGCCATTATCAACCTGCGCGAGAAAGGCAAGATGCGCGAGATTGAGCGCATCATCGGCAAGAAATTCATTGCAGGCGAAATGCCTACCGGCAAACAGATATGCGAAAAACAACTGCTCAAAGTGATAGACGACCTTGAAAAAGTGAAAGTAAACGAGGAGGAAATCGCTGACTTTATGACTGATATCTACCGCAAGCTGGACTGGCTAAGTAAGGAAGATTTGATTAAGCGGATGGTTTCGCATGAATTCAACCGTTTTCTAGACTACTACCGCGACCGTGAAGAGATAGAGACAGCAACCGGCAGTGAACGCGGAACAAGAAACGGTGAGCGGAGTGAACACCGAAGCAGTGGCAATCATCAAGCCGAACCGGGCTACAAACGCCTATTCATAAATCTGGGCAAAATGGACAACTTTTTTCCCAGTGAGCTTATCAGCCTGCTGAACAAAAACACCCGTGGACGCATTGAGCTAGGACGCATCGACTTGATGCAGAAATTCTCTTTCTTCGAAGTAGAGGAAAAAGAAGCCAACAATGTAATGAAAGCCTTGAACCGTACCAACTGGAACGGTCGCAAAGTATCTGTAGAGATTGCCGGAGACGAAGGTAAGAATGTCCCGAAAGGCAGACGCACGGGTACAGCCGGAAGCTATGGAAAAAAAGATTCCGACGGCAAGAAGCGCAGCAACAAGGAAGACGGCAAACGGAACGATGCTGCCAGCAGACGTAGAGACAGAGCCGAAAACCCTGCAAACGACAAGAAGAAAGGCAAGCCCAGCCGCGAGGAACGCGGTTATACCAAAGCCCGTGGCAAAAAAGACGATTGGAAACAGTTCTTTCAAGGCAGCAATGACTTCAAGAACCCAGAACCTGACTTCAGTGAAGAAGGCTGGGCAAAACGGACACCGAAAAAGACAATGAGATAGAGGTTGTTATACTTAATTTGCATAAAAGATGAGGAGCGCAGTACATAGCCAATAAAAATTTCATCAATGATAGTATTGCGCGTGTTGTATAAACATTAGGCTGGAACTGCGGAGTAATACGTTACGTGTAGATGGTGGCCGTTACTCCCGGTTACCGTTTACTCAATATGAACCTTATCAATGTAGTTGTCAATGCGAACAAAAAACTCTTTAACAAACTTGATCAAACCCGTGGCGAATGTGTAAGAATCGAAAATCTGGACGTTGAAGAAGATACCCTTCAACCAACAGCAACGAGGTACACACAAAGGAATCATTCTTCTTTGAATAATTAGCTACCGTCTGTTCCAATTCTGATAAACGGTGATTGATAGAATATCCATTCTTTTCAAGCATGAATATCTTATTTCCCATATATCCTACACAAAAAGATAGGGAAATAGAGTGCAAGTCTCCTTATCTTCCAAAATACCTTTCTCTTTTAAAATTTTATACAACTGTCCTACGGATTTGGTTCCCATACCAGGAAGTCTGCACAGCGCATCAAACCCATTATATTTTATAAACCGTAAAAGATCCTCAAGTTGGCAGATATTGTATTTTCTAAGTGCACGTAAAGTCCTGAAATTTATATCCAGATTTCCTAAAGGTGTAGCCAGCAGGTGCACATATTCCGATGGAACATCCTGTTCCCTTACAACTATCACTACATTCTTTAAATTCTGTCCAGCATCCTCTTGGGAATGTGCCAGCAAAGCCTCATAATTCCGGCATCTGATATATAAACGGTCCAATTCCTTTTTCCATTCAGAATAGGGCTTCCATTCCAAGCGAACCTGCCTACCCGCTTTCTTATACATATATGCCAGATTTCTGGGAGAAATATTTGTTCTCCTGGAGACAGCCGATACGTCTCCCCCGATAGAAAGGGAGTAAAAAATATCTCGAATCCGAGCATCCTTTATCACTTCTGCCATTTCCTTAACAATCTCCTTGTAGACAGATATACAGATCTTCGGTAATTCCACATAAGAAAGATCTGTTTGCCCAACGGACAGATCTGCATTCGAATATTCCATAATTCCTCCGTTATAATGCAATTATAAAAATCTGTTTATTCTTTATTTTTTTCTCTCAACTTGGAAGGGGATATCCCGTATATTCTCCGGCAGTATGCCGTAAACTGGGAGGGCGAGCTAAAACCTAACTTATCGGATATTTCCTGAAAGGAAAGTTCCGGATCACTAATCATGTCCAACATCTGTTCTGCCTTTTTCCTCTGCATCCATTTATAGGGACTTTCCCCGAAGCTGGAGTGAAATTTTCTGCTGAAGGAACGCTCGGAAACATAATATAAATCAGCGAATTCCTTGACAGAGTTCACCCTCTTATAGTTCTCCATAACAAATTTCTCAAAATGCCGCCGAATACCAGTCGATGCGGAAAAAAACGCCGATAGTTCTTTCTTTGTATAGAAGCCCTTCAGCACCAAGAGCAGCTCCTGCTGTTTCAGCAAATGCATATGTTTGCAAAGCAGCCTTGCCTCCAGATACGTTCCAACAGAATTCAGTACTTTAACAAGAGGTTTCCTGATGGGAAGAATAAAATTATCAGCCGTTTGCTCCTTACCTCTGACAGACAACGAGCCCAAAAACAATTTGTCGCACACACTCACATTCTTGTCCCAAAATAAAAGCATGCATCTCGAACCGATTATAGACTTCATCCGGGTTCCTATGCTTTGCGGAATAAACACCATCTGGTTTTGTAAAATCCGCAAACCTTTATATTTACCCAAATCAAAAATCACCTCCCCTTCAATCATAAAAAGAGTACATGATGACCTGCTGTTATCAATCCGATATACCTCATTCTCCTCCAGCTGCTGACAAGAAAATCCCACGTCCGAATTCATCTGGTAATTCAGGCAAGATAAATGTTCATTCAGATATAGCAATTTCATGTTTTTTGTTTTTTATTACAACAAAAATTAAAGCACGTCTGTTTTTAACAAAATGGACAATTTATTAATTGAAACAGACAAATTTAACATACAAGATGTATGCTGATTAATCAATCAACCTCTGATTTTGACAATCCCTTAGATATAAAGGTTTACATACAGGTCACTAAAATAGGATTCATCATGATATATATTTGAGTCCCTCCCAATACTATATAAAAGTAATACGAAACAAGACTCTCGCAACTTCCACATCATGAATATGTGGCTTATACAAAAAACACCGGAATGTCTCAAAACAAAAGTATATGAGAAACTTTCTTGTCATTTTTTATGTCCCGTGCAAGTTTTCGTCTGCACGGGATATAACTTATTGGGGTAAATATTTCTCATAATCATCCTTTACATCTGGATCGACGACTGGACGTACGGAATAAGTCATGCAACGCCTGTAAACAGCGCTTGTATTAGAAGTAGGCGCCCAACCGGCAGGACCTCCAGTGGAATTAAGCAGATAACGCCCTGCATGAGTATCGCTTCTGGCTTGTGCCACGGCGAAAATGACTTCATTACCCCCAGACTTGCCATCTGTAAAACTGCCGTCATAAATACTTCCAGGCAGCGGTGTGTTAAGGCCGGAACGACTTGCATAATAATATGCAAACCTCAAAGTTACAGCCTCTTTCTGCGACATAATCCGGAATCCGTAAGGAGAAGGGTCAAATACGGTTTTCCCGCCTACATCCTCCGGATTCCCTGTCTGGGAAGGCTGGTTCCATGGATACAGGAATACCCAGCGGTCTTTGAAATAACTAACAAACCTATGCGGGAAACATTCATACAGCCAGAAACTTTGATGAGAGACGATAGCGTTTGGATGTTCGATGCTCTGTTTCATCGTAAGAGCAGCCCCTCTCGCTTGCTGAGCATCTGTTTTTCCATAATCCACATCATTTCCTCTCTGTTCCCAAAGGAAATCAAATAGCTTGCCACTGCCGTCATAAAAGTTTTTATTGACACGAACATCATGTGCCGGGAACGGGTCTTTCCTGCCCCATTGATATTGCATACCAAATTCCCTATATGCATCTGCACTATACTGTGATTGGACCCTTTCGTATGCTCCCAACAGATGCGACATCAATTGAACCGTTTTCGGACCATCACCTCCCTGACTCGCAACATCCAAGACTGTCGGATACTTGTCAACAATCCAGATATGCCAGGACCAGAGTGTCGGATTCCCCTTGATCTTTCCAGATTTAATTTCTATCAACACATTTCCCGGAGTCTGCCCTGGCTTGACATAAATATATGATCCCGGACCGGAACCTCCCTGTTCGGACAATTCACTGAGTCCCGCTTTTTCTATATCATTATGTCCGCCAGCCTCTTTAATGTCCGTCCACACGATATTGACTCTCCAATCATCATCTGCATCCAACTTATTCAACATGAAATCCTCTTTGCTACCGGGAAGTCCCTGCTTATCACTTAAAACAGCGTCATGATCCAGAAGCTTTTTGTAATACTCATAGGCAGTATTTACCCGGGAAACAGGAATAAAGATCCCTTGCTTTGCTCCCGCTTTAAGCATATATGTATTCGCTTCAGGCTGCACAATTCCGGAAACCAGCTCCAACTCAAATTCTCTTTCCGGAAAAAGACCATCAGGGGAATAAATCTTGAATTTCGCCTTACCGGAGTAAAGACGCGGAGACGCCATATCGTCAACAGCTATGAAAGGCACAGGTTTTCCCGAAAGGGAAGGATCCTTCTCATAGAAAAGCATAAAGTCTTCTATCACATTACCAGCATTGTTGTCAGACAAAGCCGAAACCAACTCAATTTTGTATTCGCTGTTGGCTTTGACATAATATTGTTTCTGTTTGCCATCCATCAGATAGATACTGCTACTAGATACCAGCAATGACTGATGCAGGAATTTGTCAAAGAAGGGGATGGCATTATATTCCTTCTGCAGGAGGCTGAGTTTCCCCGACGCACTTTTGCCGGTTCCCACATGTGTGACGGTCAAAGTATAAGTGGTATTGAAATTATCGAAATACTCCGTATTTCCTGTAATGTCGGGAGCCGTCACCGTGTACTTCCATATTCCCCCGGCAAGTTGACCCGCTTTCTCTATCTTGAACGGATTGGCAGCTTCAGCATGGAAAACGGGTTCCAAATCATGCGGTTCTGTCTTTACATAGAAAGTAACCCTGGCACCTGCCTCTTCTGCCGTAAGCGTCTGCCCGTCTTTCGTTATCACCTTATCTGCCTGCCCATAGCTCTCGCCATACTGATTGACCTCAATAAACTCCAGCGGCCGGCTGCAGGCCTCGTCCGCAAAAATCTGTAAGGTGACATTGATATCCTTAGACTGTTCAAAGCCAAGAAACCATTTCATACGCCCCGCCTTCACATAAGCGGCTTTCAGCGCATCCTGGGCATCTTCCGGCTTTTCCGGCCACATTCGGGATGCATCCACATGTTCTGTGACCGTAAAGGTCACGGTTTTCTCATCGGTCGGTGCGGTCTTATCTGGATCCGAAGGTTTTATAGAATAACCGATCCATGCAGGCAGTCCCTCTATCGTGAACCCCTCCGGCCAAGAAGTCTGCACTTTTGCCGTTAGGCTGCCTCCCTCCCTATAAAAAGTGAAATGGTCAGCGCTGACTCCCAGCATATATTGCCCGTCATACAATACATCAGACATCATGGACTCATTCCATACCACAACATTATACATGATGTTGGCGGCCGGTCCTTTCCTAGCATCCTCTTCCGTATCGAATCCCGGACCACCTACAGCCTTGATATTCACCAGATAACGGTGATTACGCAACAAGGGAAGGTACTCGTATGTCGCATCAGCCTCGGCTCCAGTACGTTTCAGGTAGTCTATCCGGAAGAAAGTTTCCTTGTCAGGACGGCTCTTATCTGCACCGGTCAGTCCGACAACGATATAAGGACGTTTCAAGTAATTTTCCGTATTATTCTCAGGAAGAGTTTCTCCGTTGGCTCCTTGCGTGGCAGCCGTCGGCGCATTGACCGCCTCCGGAACATATACCTCACGTAACAAGATTTTCTCATCCACTATGGAAGATGTTCTATCAATCTTTCCTGTCACAGCCGGAGCCGGATCAGGAATAGAAGGCTGTTTCGCCTTTCTATTGGCCTCATCCCAGTAAATCCCGTTCTCGAACGGGGAGACCCGTCCCGTCGTATTGGTATTATAAAAAAACACTTTAGTCAGCGTTATCCCTTCAATCCCCCCGGCTTTCTCGTCGAATGTAGAGGCCCCTTCCGACATGTTGCTCAAGTTAAGCCCCACGTCCACACGTGCTACGGCACGGACCAGATAGACAGTTCCAAGTTTGGGAACAGCACCGGCACTGTGATCCACCCTGACCGGGTCCGAGACACCCCACATCGGCAACTCCCCGTCTTTCCATACCCCCTTGTCCGGCATGGAGAAAGTGAAAAGTTGCATGACTTCCTCCCGTGTCTTTCCAGCCAGTCCGTCTGCGTCTGTATCAGCTGACCGGGTGACATTGGCCAGCATCACGAATGTACTGGTATCGCCTGAAGGAGTATTTTTCGCCAACAAGGTCATGGTACCCTTGCCTTTCTTGTCAGCCGGATTACCGGAAGGAATATAGGAGGTCACTTTGGCCTCATATGAAAACTTGTTGTCCTTGTCAAACACAAGTACCCTAATCCTCTCCGCTGCCGTGGAATTCTCCCCCTCCGGTGTAAGGGACCGTGTCAGGGGATTTCGAAGACCAAGTCCTTCGACAGACATGCTGACAGACGTCCAGCCGTCCCTGACAGGCATTTCTGTCCCGCCGTTTCCATACTCATCGAAGGGATCACTGCACCCTTGCACGAGAGGGATTCCCATAGATATCGCCAGAAAAGCGACTATCAAAGTGTAATGTTTGATTCTCATATGTATCTATTCTTTAAACTGTTTTTCTTCGTGATGGCATGACTGGTCATACCTCGTTACCAAGGAATAGCCACCTCCGTATCCTTCCATTCGTCCACAACTATGTCATATTCCATGTTTCCGGATCCTTTCAGTGTGGCGAAGACACGGTAAATCGTATTACGCCGGATATTGTAATAACCCTTGTCATTCTCGGAAAGGTCCGGATTATAGAGCTCGATCCTATACTGCTTATCGAGGTTTTCCATCAGATAATCGATAGATAAGACCAAGGCCAGCGCCCCCTCTTTTCCTTTACCATAGACCCCCGGAGCCACATAAATATAATTAGGTGCCTCTCCCGTATATGGAAGCAGTCTCTCTTTACATTTGGCCACAAAAGCGGATTCTCCGGGGCCCTCGTTGGCGCCTTCATGGAAACTGGGCCTTTCCGGTAGCAATAGGGGATCTTCCATATAGTTGACTCCTCTGATATCTGGGTCACCATTCCCAGTGGCGGTGTATTCCCCGACGGAAGGAAGGACGGAATAACCGCTGGTCTCATTGTTCAGAGAGAGTTTCGTCACTCTGGAAAACGGCAATAAAGGAGACAAGTAGTTTCCCCCGTTATCAACCGTAGTAAGAATAAACTCGACACGGGCATGCATACGTTCCAGAAGTATGCAGGGTGAAAGGGTTACTCTATTATTACCGCTCGTATTGTACGGAACGCGGAAGTTGCATTGGCCTACCATGGGAAGGTACTTCCGGTTTTCTCCTTTTAGATCGTCAGATGTGAAAATTTCGGTTTTCTCTGTCAGCCGTTTAGGATCAGGAATTGTATGTTCCTCCCGGATCTTTTTCAATCCAGACTCGCAATTGACCAGTAAAACAAAAGTATAATTACCACCAGTCAGCTCCAGATCCAGGACAATATCGAAATCCCCTGCATTCACCCCACCCATCTCTCTCATCTCAAAACGGTCAATTCCAGTTACATCTGCCAGCGGATTGGCCGTTCCTTGGGGATAATAGAAAAGGACTTTTTCCAAGGAGTTCCCGATGTTCTTGTAAGCAAAAAGGAGGATATGCTTGACAGTTTTCTCGTATTCTTCTGCACCGATATAGTCCTCCTTCCATTCTCCAAATAAATGTGCAGAAGCTTCTGCCGCCCGGGAAGTAACGGCCCCCCTATTCATTTCCGCTACAATCCGGATGGGAACATCTGAAATGGCTTTTTCCATCTCTTCCGCATCAGACGAACATCCGGTCAATTGTACAATCGCTACGCAGACCACCGTCAACAGCCTCATCACAATTCCGTATTTCATTATCTATCGTTTTTTGTTAATAATCTCAAATCCTTTCTGATATCACACGGAGCATTTGTCTTAAACCTATCCTGACATGATATCAGTTTTCCAATTCTATAGGACGGGAAATGACATTCCAATCCAGAACAGTAGCTTGTACCAGCATCCATGTATCCTTCTCATATTTGAGTTTCAGGGTTATGGGAAAATCATGGTCACATTCTAGACTATACGGCGGCTCACCCGCATCTCCCTGGAACATAATGATGTCATCCACCAGATTTGCTGTATAAAGAATCTCCCCGGTTGTCTTATCAATCAGGGATACGAGTGCGTTCCTGCCCTCTTCCAGTTTCATCAGCGTGAAATCCGCTTTCAATGCCCCTCCAGTGTCACGTACGGCTTGGGTTACATACTCAAAGCGTTCGCAAAGAGCGATCTGACCGTTGAAATCATACACACCGTTGTCATCTTCTATCCTGATAACAAATTCCTCGTCCATGAGGAAAGAAGAACCTATAAAGCTGATTGTGAAGTGTATCCGGTATGTCAATTCCCGCATATTGAAAGTCACCCGCTCGTACACACTCCCCATATCCTCTCGGTTCTCCAGCGATACAGAGGCGAGACCGACATACAGCGATCCGGGGACTGAAGTAGTCCGTCTGTCTTTCAGCCGCAGTGCGACCCGCATTTCCCCCTTGGTAGTAACGCCTTCTTGAAAATCTGAAAAATCATAAGACTCTAGGTCACTGCCACCCCATGCGACAAATGTAAGTTTTCCAGTATGCTGTAATGTGGCAGACAAAGAATAATCCGCTGAAAGGAGTACTTTCTTGTCGGAAAATTCGCCTACCAGCACGCCATTGGCATCAAAGGCAAATACCCGGACCTGCCTGATATCTGACGGATAATTGGGAAATTGTTCGCAAGGGGTTTGCCTATAAAAATGAAAACTGACACCTTGCGGACAACTGACCAAGTCATCAAATACGGCAAAATCACATCCTATAAGACAGTAAGCCGATAACAAGATAAATGCGACAGCATGTACGCTTCTAAATCTCATTTGATATAGTTTATGTTGGGATTATTTAATAGTTTGAAGTCAAACTTTTAGGTTATTGGAGAGGGAAGGGAAAAAATCCACATCCCTCTCTAAAATTGTGTAAGAAATTGTTTGCTGAATTTATCAACTGTTTAATAGTAATATTACTCAAGAATAACATCACGTGAGACAAGGTTCCACTGGAGCACTTTAGCCTCGACACGCATGTAGGTCTCTTCTTTCTCGATATCCGGATTTTCCGGATTTGTCGGTTCATCCTTATCATCAGGTTTTGGCAAATACGGATCTTTAGGATCAGAAGGATCCCATGGCATACCCAATCCCTGGAAAGACTTGATTGTCAACAGATAGGTATTATTACGGCGTGTGTCAGCGTTCACAATCGACTTTCCATCAGCGGTAATAGTCTGACGGTTCCATAACGCACGATATGCACATTTTCCACTTGTATAGGTATAAGCTTTTTGGTCCGGGCTCCACTTACTTTTCTTTGCGGCTTCTTTGCTGGCATAGATAAGACCGTCATCTTCTCCCCGATAGAACGTTGTTCCTTTTGCATAATTATCCATTTTAACCAATGTTTTTCCATCATCATCAAGCTTCCATACTTCATTAGGGATATAAGTTACATAAACCTTGGCATAAGGTAGACGATAGTAACCGTAATTTTTATTTTCAGCTGTAAGCGCTTCCTTTTTTACAGAATTTTCCAAAAAATAAATACCTGCTACATTTTTAGCAGTATTAACATTTTCTGCAACGCCTTTAGCTGCATACATACCAAGATCATTCCGCTGTGGATTGTCCTTCGACAGAAGATTCCCCAAACGGATCAAATTTTCTTTAGCTGAACCTTCCGGTTCTTTGGCCGCCTTAAAATCGGTATATCCATCAATGGCTGATGCAAAGCCATCGTAAAGGCCATCGGCATCTCCAATTGTACGCTTTCCCGCATGGTTACGGAAAAGGTATGTCTTTGCGGCACCGTTGATGGCAGTATACTTGATGTCGGCAAGATCAACCGTTCCTTTTTTATCTGCGGTTGCTTCTTCCAAAGCAGCATCCTTCGCGACCAATCCTTGTGCCACGATACGCTCCACATCAAAGGAGAATACATTTTGAGCCTCACTTGTACCCGTTTTGGCAGCATCCTCGGTAATGCCGGGAACAATAGTTTTCTGCTCAGCTCTCGAAGTCATGACAAACTTGTTGTCTGTGGCGAGAGCGGCAATATTGTCTACTGCGGCAGCTGTACTACCATATGTCTGATCCGCGGCTGTTGCAATATCAGCGGAAAGGGCACCCTTGTTAAACAACAACGCCATGGCTTGAGGGCCGGAATTCGTTTTCCATGGAGCGACCTTAAATGTACCGGCTGTTTGCGTTTCCCAAAACTTACCTGTCTCATCAGCTGTCTCTCCTAACGTCCATGCTTGTGGGCGGACATTTGAGAGAAGCTGTAAATCTGTAAGCTTACTCTCTTCCGTTCTTCCTCCGTAATCTTCCTGATTGTCATTCACTGCTCTGGTTGAGACATCCTTCATGGTGGAAATGTACATTCCCACAAATGTTGTTCCCTCACCCAGATTGTTTACCGGAGGGACATCCTCATTATTACAAGCTGTCATGCCCAGACTTAGGGCTACAACCCCTGCTAAAAACAAATTGTTTACTTTCATAACTTAAACTGTTTAGTAAATAAATAATTTAATTATTAATACATTAAATGCTTTTTTCATTCGTTAGCCCCATCATACAAGTAAGGAATTTTCATTCCAAAGGTTCCATATCTTTTTTCAGCAATTCCTCCGCCTTCCGCCAGTCACCTTTCATATTGTGGGCAATTGCCATAGGATAAACAGAACGGCTGTCACTCTTTATTGTGTCCAATATCATCAGAGCCTTGTCCGCATCCTTTTCATACTTTAAAAGCGCATTGGCATAGTTAAGTGTCGCCAACGGATCAGGTGCAAACTGCTCATAAGCCTTCCTATATATATTTACCGGATTTTTTCCTTGTTCAGTATACAGTTGTGCCAGTCTACACATCTCGTACAAGCTCAGGCACCCGGGAACGGTAATAAACATTTCCTCCAGTTCGTCATCCATATAGGGACGTACATCGAAGCTCATGCGGAAGACAGTGCGGCGCAGGACAGGATAAACCGTGGATAGCAAATCAGTATAGACTTTTCCCCCATTCAGAGAACGAATTCCAGTCCCCTTCAAATCTCCGGCCTTGCGGATATCCTTCACTGGAACTGATGTATCCGGATTACCACCCAGAGTCTCTCTACGGATAACGGCCTTATATCTTTTCCTTCCAGATATACACAAGGGAAGGAAATCAGTCTTGATTTTGCCGTCAGAGGAGACCAAGGAAGGATAGATATAGACAATCTCCTGGGCACCCAACCGCTTGACAGATCCTGCTATATTGAAAGAGGCAGTAAACACTTTCCCGTCCGTACTACGTCCGACTTTCAGATCTGTATATTCCAGACGGGGATTCCCTCCCCTGACAACTTTATTCCCTGCTTGTCCTGCCAGTGGCAAGCAGTATACATATCCCATAACAGAGAGTATTCCTATATAATAATCTATCGGTCTCATTAATTACGTTTTTTATGTTTATATACGCGACTCGTCATTCATTTGATCATATAGACTATCGAAACTGCAAGCTTTGTAGGTCCCAGATAATCGGCTTTCCCCTTGCCTATCTTTTTCCCGCAAGAAGTACATCTGAATTTGTCATATTTAACACGTGCATAGCCCACTCCCAAAGATGCCTCCACACTGAATCTGCTGGACAGTATCCAATGATAGCCTGCACTGACACCACCACCGTAAAAATATCCCTCGTAACGGTGCCCTTTCATTTCTCTGGAATGGTTCTGAATGATAAAAGGAATATTTATACCCGCCACATTCATTTGGCCTCCGTGGATATGAATGCCCCAAAATAAGCCGTTAAATGTTTCACAAGTCCAATATCTTACCTCCGGTTGTACAAGCCAATGACTCCATTTCCTTGTCTTATAACGATTTGCCGTGGCATCATTCTCATAAAAGAAAAAATTCATACCTACCTGAGCGTCCAGAGTCCATTTCTTTCCTAGGGAGAACTCTACTGAAAGATTGGGTGTTAGCAAGGCGTCATAGGCAAGGTTGTTTTTCAACGCAACCTTTTGTGAGAAGGTCTGCAGGCTGGACAGCAGGAAGAAAAAAAAACATACTTGTTTCATATTGTCACTGATAGTTTTACTAGGAAAAACATACTTGTTTTATGATGTTAACTTTGATAATGCAAAATTATGAATATACAACCATGTTTTTGTTATGAATATTAGACATAGAATTACGCAAAACAGTCTTTTAATGGCATACAATGTATGCCATTAAGACAATAATAGGGTATATACTCTTTTTCAAAATATTACCAGAAATATGGCGGGACAGTTAGCACCCACCTTACGAAGAAAAAAGGATTGAAAGTCATCCATTCCAGCGTAATGTTCATCGGTTGTATTTCTCCTTGTCCGGAATCCAGCTGTCTATCAAATCCCTATGCTTATCCATCCACTGGCGTACAGCTCTTGTCTCGGTCTCACGGGTTTCCTCTATGGTCCGCATCAAAGAGCTGATCTCGGTATCGGACAGATGGATGTTTCCCAAAAGGGCGGCAACGAACGGATGCTCCTTACTGAATCCTTTCCTGGCAATGGAATGGATTTGCTCGGCCTCCCCATAAACGTTTTTCGAATCTTCCAGCACTCTCAGACAGAAGAGATCAAACATCCAGTGCGGGGTCCATCCGGTCACAACGATCCATTCCTTCTTGTCGATAGCCTTCTTCAGCAAGGCCGTCATGGCGGGACCGCTGGAGATCATGAGCTTGTAGTCCAGACCGTATTCAGGGATGGCTTTCTCCGTGCATTTCATGATACCGGTACCCGCATCAATTCCCACGATCTCTCCGGAAAACCGTCCGGTATGACCGCCCAGCTCCTCTATCATATGGACTGGGACATATTCGGGCACCACAAGACCGATACGGGCACTGTCGTATATCTGCCCGAGGATTTCCAGTTTACCATTGTATTTCCGGAAATAATCGGCATGGGTCACCGGCAGCCAGCTGTCCATGAACACGTCTGTCTTACCTCTTGCCAACGAAGTGAATATGGGAGCTATGTCCGCATTCAAAAGTTCTATTCTGTATCCTTGCTCCGAGAGAATCTCCTTGGCCAAATAGGTGACCGCTATCCCTTCGGCCCAGTTCGCATAGGCTATACGGATTTTCTTGTCAGAAATGTTACCGCATGAGAAGAATATCGTAACAGCCAACAAGACTGTGAAAAATTTCGTTTTGTTTCTCATAATCATTCTGTCTTTCATTATATGTTCTACTCCTTCTATTTTTTTCGTGCTATTCCCTGTGTGATCCGATCAAGCACGATAGCCAGTATTACAACGGCAATCCCTCCTTCGAATCCCATGCCAATCTTCATCTGCGTGATACCTTTCAATACTATTTCCCCCAAACCTCCAGCTGATATCATAGCAGCTACCACTACCATAGAGAGAGACATCATGATGGTCTGGTTGACACCGGCAAGAATAGTCGGCAACGCCAGCGGTAATTGTACCTTGTAGAGCAGCTGCCAAGAAGTGGCTCCAAAAGACCGGGCGGCCTCCACCACATTTTTCGGCACCTGGCAGATACCCAATGCGGTGAGCCTTGCTACCGGAGGCATGGCGAAAATGATCGTGGCAAAGGCTCCCGGCACCGTTCCCAGCCCGAAAAAGAGCACTGCCGGTATCAGATAGACAAAGGCCGGCATAGTCTGCATACAATCAAGTACCGGCTGCAGGACTTTGTTGCAGCGTCCGCTGCTCGCCATCCAGATCCCCAGAGGGATTCCCAGCAGCAATGCCATACCGGTGGAGGAAAGTACCAGAGCCAGGGTCTGCATGGTCTCCTCCCAGAGTCCCATCCCGTAGACGAGCGACAGCCCTAGGAGGGTGAAGCCCCCCGTCTCCCTGCCACTCTTGTATAACGCCAGGAAAGTGAGTGTTACGATGGTTATGTAAAAAGGTATCTCGAGCAGGATGCACAGTATCCCGTCAATAACGCCTTCCACTCCCAGACTCAGCAGGTCAAAAAATGATGCGCCGTGCTCGGTCAACCATTCCACGGCCATTTCTATATATTCTCCTATCTTTATCATAATTTTATTGCGTTTTGAATGATTTCATTGATTTCTTTCTTGTCTTTTCCCGTCACCTCAATAATGAGTGACGAGAGCGGTACCATCCCTTCAAACTCACGTCGCTCATTAACTACCCAGATGGGCGAGTTGGTCTTCGTCATCAAGGGAAGTATATCCTCCACCACAGTGTCACTTAATACGGAATGTACCTCTTTCTTTATCACAGAGTCTATATTCAGGATATGCTCCTTACGCAACCAGAGAAGATCTTCCAGGCGAACCTCACCTACCAGTATACCATCCGGGTCCACTACAGGCAACACGGTTGTCTTCCGTTCTCTCATCTTTCGAGTCAGAACCTCCGGCCCTTCTTTTCCCAACCTTGCCACCATAGGCTTGTCCACCATAATGGAGGCGGCAGTGACAATCCTACTGCGGTCCACATTCTCTACAAAACACCTCACATACTCATTGGCGGGGGTGGTCAGAATCTCTTCGGAAGTGCCGGTTTGCTGTATCTCCCCATCACGCATGATGGCGATACGGTCACCCAACTTGACAGCCTCCTCCAAGTCGTGTGTGATAAATACGATGGTCTTTTTCATCTTTGACTGCAAGGCCAGCAGCTCGTCCTGCATCTGTACCCGTATCAGCGGGTCCAGCGCTGAGAAGGCCTCGTCCATCAGCAGGACTTCCGGATCGTTGGCCAGAGCACGTGCCAGTCCCACTCGTTGCTGCATGCCTCCAGACAGCTCACTGACCATCAGGTCGGCATATCCGTCTAGCCCGACCAAACGCATGCTTTCTGCTGCCTTTAATTCACGTTCCCTCTTCTCCACCCCTTGCAACTCAAGTCCGAAAGCGATATTTTGCAATACAGTATAATGGGGCAGCAGTCCGAAATGCTGGAATACCATCGCCAATTCCTTCCGGCGCAGGGAACGCAACCGCTCCATCGGTATTCCAGCGATGTCCTCACCGTTGATCAGAATCTCGCCGGAGGTAGGCCTATTCAACCGGTTGATACATCTGAGCAGACTTGACTTTCCGCTTCCCGAAAGTCCCATGATCACAAATATCTCACCCTCCCGGACAGAGAGGCTGGCATTGTTCACGGCAATCGTACATCCAGTCTCCTTCAATATCTCATTTTTACTCTTTCCTTTTTTCAGCATTCTGAAAGCCTTGTTTTTTTCAGAACCGAAAATCAAATACAAATTCCTGATCTCAACTTTGTTCTTATCCATAATTCTTTAAAAATAATATCCTATATTTATATTGAATTTGACACTCCAATTGTCTTCCGTCCCCCGGACAAAAGCTTCATCCTATACATCCCCCAGCCATGCGTGATTCCTTCCCACAGCATAGTCAATGTAGGAGAACACCTTTCCCATCGTCAGCGAACATCCCGTCACGTTCTCCAAGCTGTCATTGAACCCTGCAATGCGTTTGTTCAGCAAGCTAAAATCATTGTACAAGCAGATACTGTCCAAAAACAACTTGTGTATTTTAAGGTTCCACCATTGATAGTCGACGACGTAGTGTAGGGCGAAATCGGAACGGAACCCCGTCTTCCGTGTGTCCATATTATATAGCCCACCCACCAGTACCGAACCTCCGAGTTGCTGTCTTCACAAGTTTCCGAAATGATATACCACCCGGACATTGCCCTGATGCACCTCCTTATCACGTCCAGCGATGCCATAGGCATAACGGCTAGCGGACAGTTCTGTGTCTCCACCAGTTCCGGAAAAGTCAGCATTCTGGAAATAGGCGAGAGACAACTCCCACCGATTCTTGCGGAAAAAGTATTTTATCCCCCATGTCCGCATCGTCCTCGAGACCGGCATAATAGCTCAGATTAAAAAAGTAATTGTTGCCTGTATAAGGCAGGATGCCGAAAGGTACTGTTGTCAACCCCATCTGTAGCTAGTGTGATTTGTTGAAGCTATAACCTATCCAGCCCTCCCTGAGCATCCCGTCTCCCAAAGAGGCGGGATAGAAGCGGTAATCTACGGCTAAATCGAATTTCTTGTAAGAAGCGTTCACATTCAAGCGGAACACGTCGAAATCGAACTCTTCACCATGTTTCCGGTTTTCGGATTTCCAATCCGAGTAATTGCAGTTGAAACGGAGTGTGCCTCCTATCTTTAATATCGTTTTTTCCTGTGCCGCCAAAGGTGAAACGGCTATTATTGCCCCAAAGAATGGCAATAGCAAACTTTCTTTATATCGCATAAAGTTACGTTTTGACAGGGATATTTGTCCGATACCCCACAATGGTTTATAAAATGATTTCTATAAGCAGGACCTGTGTGATTTTTAAGAAGGGATGAAATTTATCCGATGCGCAAAAAAGAATTTATGTGCTAAAAAACAGTAGATTGGAGCCTGCTATTTTTGCAAATATACGAAAAACAAACGGATATACCAAATTTCATTCAAATTACTGTAAGTTCTCGAACTTAGGGCAAAACGGTCTATCCTGACAAGGTTTGCACCATACCACTTGCATCTATATTCAAGCATCACGAGGAACATCCCGAAAGATGTCCCCCCCCCGACCGCTTGTGCAAGGCCATGGCTACGTTGCTTTCACATTCACGTCCTCCATGCAGACAGTGCGCACTTGGCTATCGTACGTGAGTGCATGGATGATCTTGCGAAGGTTATCTTTGCGGCAGTTGACGATATGCTCCTGCAAACGTGCCACTCTGATAAGGGTCTTATTATGGTTCGCAGAATCTTTGAATCTAAGGTACAGAACGATAGAAATTAATTATACTCTACAAATAAAACCGGCAGCATCCACTACCGGTTTTATCACTCTATTATCTTTTTACGACTTTTTATTTCGTGCAACTTTTCGTGCTGAATGCAACAAGCATCCAGACCATCTTCTCCTGCTCTTTCAAGTAGCTAGTCATCAAATCTGCTGTCACGTCATCGCCAGCTTCATTTGCCAATTCAATCACTTTTCTTTCTTCGCCAATCAGGTAGCCATATGTCCCGAGGATATGATCTACAGCTTCACTGCCACAAGAGATGTCTGACACTTCCTTCACGTTGGCAACCTTCAGGTATTCACTGAACTTATTTTCGGGCACGCCACCCAGCATCAGGATGCGCTCTGCAATTTCGTCAATCTTCTCGGCGGTATCGTCATACATACTCTCGAACTTCTCGTGCAGCACAAAGAAACTGTGTCCCTTGATGTTCCAGTGCATACCGCGCAGATTGGTGTAATGTACCTGGAAATCGGCCAACAATTGGTGCAATGCTGATGCTACACCAGCCACTTTCTTTTCATTCAAATACAAGTAATCTAAAGTTTTCATAATTCTATTGTTTTAAATATTTATACTATTTTTCTTTGGGGTATTACAAAGATAAGGGGTAAATCAAAACTTGTCAAACAGATAATTTCTATCTTTGCATAGACGAATTCTATACATAACCTTCAAATGCCTTGTTCATCATGACTTTACAACAATTGGAATACATCCTTGCCGTCAACCAGTTCCGCCACTTTGCCAAAGCAGCCGAATATTGCCGCGTAACACAGCCCACCCTCAGTGCCATGATTCAGAAACTGGAAGAGGAACTGGATACCCGGATTTTTGACCGCAGCCAGCAACCGGTATGCCCCACTCCCGTCGGTATCCTCATCATAGAACAAGCACAGAAGATATTGGTTCAAGCCAACCGTATAAAGAATATTATAGAAGAAGAAAAACATTCACTGACCGGTACCTTCAAGTTGGGCATACTTCCTACCGTGGCTCCTTACCTCCTGCCTCGCTTCTTTCCTCAACTGATGAAGAAATACCCCGACCTCGACATCCGGGTAATCGAAATGAAAACAAACGACATCAAGAAAGCCCTGCAGACGGGAGAAATAGACGCAGGTATCGTAGCGAGTCTGGCAGGTATGGAAGAGCTGCAGCAGACACCGCTGTTCTATGAACAATTCTTTGTCTACGTGTCGCGCAAAGACATCCTCTTCAACAGCGAGGTAATCCGTACTTCGGACCTGAACGGCGAACAGCTTTGGTTGCTCGACGAGGGTCATTGCTTCCGCGATCAGCTGGTGCGTTTCTGCCAGATGAAGTCGGCACGCGCCAGCCAGCTTGCCTATCACTTGGGCAGCATGGAGACTTTCATGCGCATGGTAGAAAGCGGTAAAGGTGTGACTTTCATCCCCGAACTGGCCGTTCTGCAACTGGGGGATATCCAGAAAGAACTGGTACGCCCCTTCGCCATTCCCTGCCCTACCCGGCAAATCGTGATGCTCACTAACAAGAACTTTATCCGCCATACTCTGCTGGAAGCACTGACTAAAGAGATTAAGTCCTCTATACCTAAGGAAATGCTCTCTCTGAAGGCAACCCAAGCCATTGTATAGATTTTATCTATCGGTCCATAAAACCTTTCAATCAGATTTCTTGTTCTATCGGGAAAAAATGCTATATTTTTGCAACGAGAAAAACAAAGAACTAAACCTATAAAAAAAAGAAAAATTATGGAACCGATTATCAATTCCCAACTTCCTGAATTCAAAGTTCAGGCTTTCCAAAACGGAAATTTCAAAACAGTATCCCACGAAGACGTAAAAGGCAAATGGGCCATTTTCTTCTTCTATCCGGCAGACTTTACCTTCGTATGCCCTACCGAACTGGTGGACATCGCCGAGAAATATGACCAATTCCAGGCAATGGGCGTAGAAGTATATTCTGTAAGTACAGACTCGCACTTCGTGCACAAAGCATGGCACGATGCTTCCGAAAGCATCCGCAAAATCAAGTATCCGATGCTGGCCGACCCGACCGGCGTACTGAGCCGCGCGTTCGGTGTGATGATTGAAGAAGAAGGTATGGCCTATCGCGGTACATTCCTCGTGAATCCCGAAGGTAAAATCAAGATTGCCGAAATACAAGACAACAACATCGGACGCAATGCAGACGAGTTGCTGCGCAAGGTGGAAGCTGCGCAGTTCGTAGCCACACATGACGGTGAAGTCTGCCCGGCCAAGTGGAAAAAGGGAGCCGCAACCTTGAAACCGAGCATTGACCTCGTAGGAAAGATTTAATTCCTAAACGGTGCCAAATGTGTTTCCCACTTTGGCACCGTTAGTTCCAATACGAGAAACCGACGGTACCCTCTCGTCCAACCTTAACAGCCCATATTAATCATGTTAGAAACAAGTATTTTAGATCAAGTGCGGAGCGTATTCCAGCATTTGGAAGCCCGCTATATCTTCCATATCACCTATAATCCGGAACACGAGCAAGCCCAAGAGTTCATCGGGTTCTTGAATAATGTGGCAAGTTGTTCCGAGAAGCTGTCCTGCCTATTGACCGAGACCGACAACCCAGGACTGGAATTCACGTTACTGAAAGAAGGTGTGGAGACCGGCATAAAGTTTCGGGGCATACCCAGTGGACACGAGTTCACCTCTCTCCTGCTTGCCGTACTGAATGCCGATGGAAAGGGGAAAAATCTACCGGACGAAGCCATCAGCCACCGCATCAAGGCCCTGCAAGGCCCCGTCCGCCTGCAAACGTATGTATCACTGACCTGCACCAACTGCCCGGACGTGGTACAAGCCCTGAACATCATCACACTCCTGAATCCGCAAATCACTCATGAGATGGTGGACGGCGCCCTCTATCAGGAGGAAGTGGATGCACTGAAGATTCAAGGCGTGCCGTCTGTCTACGCCAACGGCAAACTGTTGCACGTGGGTCGGGCTTCGCTCGGCGAATTGCTGCAAAAGCTGGAACAGACCTTCGGTAGCGCTCCGCAAACGGACGAAACACCCATACAAAGAGAATTCGACGTATTGGTGCTCGGAGGCGGTCCTGCCGGAGCTTCCGCTGCCATCTACTCAGCCCGTAAAGGACTGCGGGTTGCCATCGTTGCCGAGCGTATCGGTGGGCAGGTGAAAGAGACTGTGGACATCGAAAACCTTATTTCTGTTCCACAAACTACCGGAACAGAGCTTGCCAATGCACTCCGTACCCATATAGAGCACTACCCGATAGAGATTTTCGAGGAGCGGAAGATAGAGAAGGTGGAATTGCAAGGCCGGGAGAAGAGTATCTCCGTTATAGGCGGCGAAGTGTTCACCGCACCGGCAGTGATCATTTCAACGGGTGCCAGCTGGCGCAAACTGAATGTGGAAGGCGAAGCAGAGTACATCGGACGCGGCGTAGCTTTCTGTCCGCATTGCGACGGACCATTCTATCAAGGCAAGCACGTAGCCGTCATCGGTGGAGGCAACTCAGGTATCGAGGCTGCCATCGACTTGGCAGGCATCTGCAAGAAAGTAACCATATTCGAGTTTGCCGATACGCTGAAAGCCGACCAAGTGTTGCAGGAGAAAGCCCGAAATCTGCCAAATGTGGAAATCTTCACCTCGTCGCAGACCACAAAAGTCGATGGAAACGGGGAAAATGTAACTTCCATCCGCATCAAAGACCGTCTTACCGGCGAGGAACGCGACTATCCCTTGGATGGTATCTTCGTACAAATCGGTCTGGCAGCCAACAGTGCCCCATTCCGCGACAGCTTGGAAACGACTCCGGCAGGGGAAATCAAAATCGATACTTTCTGCCGTACGACACTTCGGGGAGTATATGCCGCAGGAGATGTGTCAAATGTTCCTTATAAGCAGATAGTCATCGCTATGGGCGAAGGGGCTAAAGCGGCGCTTTCAGCATTCGACGACCGTATCCGCGGAGTTATTTAGGAAATATCACCCATAAAGAAGCATAGGCAGGGAAGCACACGTTAAGGATTGGCAATCTTCAGCTCTTGAATCAGATTACCTGCCTTTCCATATTTCTCAATCATGAACAACATATAACGCACATCCACCCCGATGGTGCGCTGCATCTTCGGTTCATAAAGGATGTCGCTGCTCATAGCTTCCCAGTTACCATCGAAGGCAAGTCCCAGAAGCTCTCCTCTGGCATTGAACATGGCACTGCCGGAATTGCCTCCCGTAATGTCGTTGTTGGAAATGAAGCAAACGCTCATTTCACCCTTTTCATCGGCATATCTGCCAAAGTCACCGGAGGAAAGGAGGGATACCAATTCGGGCTGCACTTCAAAATCCACATCGCCTGCATGGGCTCTGACTTTCTCCAGAATGCCCATCGTGGTGGTATAATAATCATATTTCACTCCGTCGGACGGGGCATAGCCGCACACAGTGCCAAAACTCAAGCGCATGGTGGAGTTGGCATCGGGATAGAAGTTACGGGATGCGTACATCCGCCGCACGGCAGCATTGAACAAGCGCTCATTCCGCTCGATTTCACCGGAGGCCTGCTGGACCTCCATGTTCATCTCGAATAGTTTTGTAATCAGATCGATACCCAGACT
This sequence comes from Bacteroides sp. A1C1, assembly GCF_004328515.1. NCBI lineage: Bacteria > Pseudomonadati > Bacteroidota > Bacteroidia > Bacteroidales > Bacteroidaceae > Bacteroides > Bacteroides sp. A1C1. The sequence goes on along the minus strand of NZ_CP036491.1, from coordinate 2,366,731 downwards.
GATGGCAGAGTCGTTATATATCTGATAGGTGGTGTCCTGCTCCAAGAAGCGCTTCAATCCACGGGGCGTGGTCAGCTCCGAACGGGCATAAAGGCTGTTTACATAGGCACGCTCGTTGCCTCCGTATTCTGTTGCAATTGTCTGGTAGAGCTCGGGAAGGTAGGTCGAATCCACTTGGGAACGGTATTCTTTCAGCAGTGCCGCGAACACTTCCTTGTCAATGCCCAAGTCCAGATTGGCATACTTCTCAACGATGGCTTTCAGATTGGCAACCACCGTTTTCTCTTCGCCCTCAAAGTCGAAATTAAGGATGGACAAAGCAAGCTGTATCAGCTCCGGGCCGTTCAGGAAAGACTCGGCAAAGTAAGCCCTGGCGCGATAAGCTTCGCGGCGGCTCTTGTAGTTCAACTCCAAATCAGTGAAAAGGTGCAGCAAGTGTTCCCGTTCCTTTGGGGTCTGCTGTATCCATCGGCGGAGTTCGGTTTCCAAGGCACGCTTCTTATCCAGCACATGCAACTTTTTAATGGTACGGTTCACCCCTATGCTGTTCTTCCAGTAATTGGAGCTTTCGTCATATTTGGAAGCATACTTGATACGGATGCTGTCGCGGCTATCCATTTCACGCTTCCAGATGGCCTGCTTCACACCACGGACATCTATCTGCGCCTGGTTGGTGGTAGTCATCATCTCTTCGATGCCGAAAGAGGAGAGGTAGCGTTCCGTGCTGCCCGGATAGCCCAGCGTCATACAGAAGGAACCTTCACGGTAGCCGTCAAGGGAAATCGGGGCTACATATTCGGGACGGTAGGGAACATTGTCGGGAGAATAATCGGCAGGGCGGTTATGCTTATCGGCATAGATACGGAATACGGAGAAATCACCGGTATGGCGCGGCCATTCCCAGTTGTCAGTGTCCCAGCCGAACTTGCCTACCGAGGAAGGCGGTGCAAACACCAGACGCACGTCATTGTAATCGCGATAAACGGAAAGCCAGAACTCGTTGCCTCCATAGTAAGCATCCACAATGCCTACCAACGTGGAGTCCTTGCGGGAAACTTCTTCGCCGATAACCAGCATCACCGAATCGACCGCACTCGTACGCCCCGCCTCATCCATATCCGGCTTTACCGCCCCAAGCACGCGGCGGGTCACGTCTTCCTGACGTAAAAGGAAACGTACATAAAGTTCCGGATTAGGAAGCTCCTCACTAAGATTATGTGCCACAAAACCATCCTTCAGATAGTCGTGCTCCACAGACGAATGCTGCTGTATGCTGCTGAAACCGCAATGATGATTGGTAAACACCAGCCCGTCCCCGGACACCACCACCCCGGAACAAAAGCCTCCGAAGCTGACTACCGCATCCTTCAGCGACGGGCGTTTCGTATTGTATAGCTTATTAACAGGCATCTGCAAACCCAGCTCTTTCATGGTCCGGCGTGTCTGCTTGTTCAGGTTTCCCAGCATCCACATCCCTTCATCCGCTTGTCCCGGCAGAGAGAGGAGGAAGCAGACGGCTATCAGTATAAATCTTAATTTCATGCCAAATAAGTATATTTCTACCCCCTCGGGGGATGTTGTCATTCCGTAATCAGCCTCAATTGCTTGGCTCCCGTACGTGCCTTGAGCCATTCGGCAATCTTTTCCTTCTCGTGAGCAGCCGGGTGTTTGCCGAACTTCAATACGGCAAGGGTCACTGTATCCACCCGTACCGAATCTACCGTCAGTTCAATCGCATGAGATATTGAGACTGTCTTCACCGATGGATAGAGCACCTTCAACTCGGGAATAATCTTTTTGCCCAATTCATCGAAGGTTTTATATCTTTCCAGATTCTGTTCAAGAGTTTCAATCTGCTGTTTCTGCTCCACCAAGCGCTGCTCGCTGTTCTTGTAGAAATCTTCCATCACCATGGCACGGATGGAAGAAATATCCACCGCTTCGTTGTTCATGCCCTGAAGCACAATCAGCTTGGTGTTATCGAGCTTATAGTCCTTCATCTTACTGCGGGCAATGGCAATGGAAGCTTCGGGCACCTCCTGCCCTATCAACACTACACGTATTTCATGACCCTTGCCGTCATGGTGAATCTTCTTGTCCAATACCTGCGTATTCTCAAAGGAGAGTTGCTCGTTGACAAAGCGGTTGGCGGCACTTTCAAAGAAGGTATCCTGAATGATTCCTACCGTCAGATACACAGCAGGGCACATGGTCAGCACTGCAATCAGGATGATGTATTTGCGCACTTTCTTCTCCCTATTCTTGTCTACAAACTCCTTACGCTGGAAGTGCATCACACGCACCCCTACAAAAGTGGCGAGACTGATAAACACGGAATTGATAAAATAAAGGTAGAATGCGCCGAGGAAGTAAATCAGATTGCCCGTTGCCAGCCCGTAACCTGCCGTACAGAGAGGTGGCATCAGCGCCGTGGCAATGGCAACGCCGGGAATCACATTTCCTTTCTCTTTGGTAGAAAGCGCAGTCACACCTGCCAAGCCGCCCATCAAGGCGATGAATACATCATAAATAGTGGGCGATGTACGTGCCAGCAATTCCGACTGCCCTTCGGCAACGGGGCTGACCAGAAAAAATATGGTAGCCGTAGTCACACTGAACAAAGTGGTTATCAGGAAGCTCTTCAATGAACGTTTCATCAGTTCAAAGTCATTCAGTCCCACGGAAAGCCCCACACCCATAATAGGTCCCATCAGCGGTGAGATGAGCATGGCACCGATAATCACAGCGGTGGAGTTCACATTCAGCCCCAACGAAGCCATGAATATGGCGAATATCAGAATCCAAAGATTGGCTCCCTTGAATTCCACTCCCTTACGGATGGAGTCTACAGTTTCCAGTTCATTGTCCTTGTCTTTACGCAAATCAAGATACTCTTTCAGAAAGGTCTTGACGGCAAAGGAGTTTCTTTTATCAGAATCCATAATATTTACGATTTGACGATTTACGATTGAATTTACTGTTTCCTTATCAGTTTGTTGATGACGGGGATACTGCCGAGAGGCATATCACGCCACACGATGTAGACCACAAAGACCAGCAACAATATAGTTCGGTATGCCATACGCAGGTAGATATTATCTATCGGGACATACTCTGCTGCCAGGTAGAGAACTGCCGCAAGTAATACATAGCCGCCAATGGCTTTCAGGTCATACTGAATGGGATACTTCTTCTGCCCCACGAAGTAAGACAGCAGCATGGCGATGCCGTAACCGCAGAAGCCTGCCCAGGCACAAGCCATATAACTGTATCGGGGAATCAGAAGTATGTTCATCACTACCAGTACCGTGCAACCTATCAGGGAGAAATAAGCGCCCCAACGCGTCTCGTCAATCAGCTTGTACCAGAAAGAAAGATTGAAGTAGATACCCATAAAGATTTCGGCAGCCATCACGATGGGCACTACCCGCAACCCCGGCCAGTAGTCGCGACCTATAATATGGCGCAGGATGTCCAGATAGAACATGACAGCGAGGAATGCCAGCAGTGTGAAGATGATGAAGAACTTCATGGCTTGCGCATACATCTGCTTGTTGTCCTTGTCCCGGCTCTTCCCGAAGACAAAAGGCTCGTATGCATAGCGGAAGGCTTGTGTAAGCATCGCCATCACCATGGCAATCTTGCTGGCAGCCCCATAAATGCCCAACTGTACGGAAGCTTCCGCCTCATCCGGATAGACAAAAGGAAAAATAATCTTATCCGCCACCTGATTCAGGATACCTGCCAAGCCGAGTACCAGCAACGGCAGACAATAAGCAAGCATCCGCTTCAGCAGTTTTCTGTCCAGCACGTAGGCAAACCCACGCAACTCCGGAATCATGCAAAGCATGATGGTAGAGGTACATATCAGATTGAAAAGGAAGGCATAGCCCACGTCATCCCCTTTCATCCCTACATAATAGAGCAGATTCAGTGCAATGTTCAGGAAGATGAACAGCAGTTTGAGTGCCGCAAACTTAATGGGACGCTTCTTGTAGCGCAAATAAGCGAAAGGAATGCTTTGAATAGCATCCATCGCCACCACAATCATCATCATGCCCACGTACCAGGGATGGTCACCATACTCCAGCCATCCGGCAATGGGGTTGAGGAACAGCAATCCCAATGCAAGAAAGGTAAGCGCCCCCACACTCACACTGAGCAATGTCGTGGAGTACACCCGCATCGGGTCATCCTCTCCTTTATTGGCAAAGCGGAAGAAACCGGTCTCCATGCCGCACGTCAACAACACCAGCATGAGCGCCACCCACGCATATACATTCGTCACTACGCCATAGCCTCCGCTCTGTGCGGACATCGCCATGGTATATACGGGCACCAGCAGGTAATTGAGGAAACGCCCCACAATGCTGCTCAACCCATAAATGGCAGTTTCTTTTGCCAATGATTTTAATCCGGCCACTTCTTTAATGGTTGTTATGAACACAAAGGCACGGAGGCACAGAGTTTTTTAGGATAAGAGGAAAGAGAGACTTTATGTCTCCGCATCTCTGTATTCGTTTTCTTAAAATGAATCACTCGTCGCCAAACAAGGTACGCTGGCTACTATAGAGGCTTCGCCCCAGATGCTTGTAGGCAAGCTCCGTCACTTCACGCCCACGGGGAGTGCGTTTCAGGAAACCTTCTTTTATCAGGAACGGTTCATAGACTTCCTCTATCGTACCTGCATCTTCGCCCAAAGCAGTGGCGATGGTAGTCAATCCCACCGGACCGCCTTTGAACTTGTCGATGATGGTACAGAGTATCTTATTGTCTATCTCGTCCAGACCATACTTGTCGATATTCAGAGCCTCAAGGGCAAACTGTGCGATTTCCGTGTCAATGCTCCCCGAACCTTTCACCTGGGCAAAATCGCGTACACGCCGCAGCAATGCATTGGCAATACGCGGTGTGCCACGGCTGCGGCTCGCAATCTCGGCGGCAGCCCTTACGGAGCAGGGTACATCGAGAATGCCGGACGAACGACGTATAATGCCGCTCAACACATCATCATCGTAATATTCCAGATGCAGGTTGATACCGAAACGGGCACGCAACGGAGCTGTCAACAGACCGCTACGCGTGGTAGCTCCCACCAGCGTGAAAGGATTCAAATCAATCTGTATGCTTCGGGCAGAAGGGCCTTTGTCTATCATGATGTCTATGCGGTAGTCCTCCATGGCTGAGTACAGATACTCCTCCACTACGGGGCTCAACCGGTGTATTTCGTCGATGAAAAGTACATCGTTCGGCTCCAGGCTGGTAAGCACTCCCGCCAAATCTCCCGGCTTGTCGAGTACCGGACCGGAAGTTATCTTGAAACCTACGCCCAGTTCGTTGGCTATGATATTGCTGAGTGTCGTTTTTCCCAATCCGGGAGGGCCGTGAAGCAACACATGGTCCAGCGCCTCGCCACGCAGGCGGGCAGCTTTCACAAATATGCGCAGATTGTCCACCACCTTGTCCTGCCCGCTGAAATCCTCAAAATTCAACGGACGGAGAGCGTTCTCGAAATCACGTTCTCGGCTGGTGACGGGCTGCTGGTTGCGTATATCAAAATCTTCTTGTTCCATTCCAGATTCCTTTGTTTTCTGCAAAATAACTAATTTATTTTGAGATAAGCGATAGAAGGAATGATAAAACACTGCCTCTCGTCCATCAACGCTTCATGAACTCCTTCCGCTCCTCGTCCGAAAACTTCTCTATCGCATAGCGCAACATGGTACGGGGCATCGTCCTGCAATGCTTCTCCAAGAATTGCACCAGCAAGTCCTTGTCCCGCTTACCCATCTCCCGGAGCATCCATCCTACCGCCTTTTGCATCAAGTCATGCTTATGATGGAGCAGCCGTTCCGAAAGGGCTAATATATCGATGAAATCACCGTTTTTGATGAGTGTATAGGTAGATACCACGGCAATGCGCTGGTTCCAAAGCAGCGGAGTATCCGCCAGCCGGTAGAGGTCTTCGCGAGGTTTGTCTTTCAGATATTCGCCCACAATGCCGGGGGCAGACAAATCGACCAAATCCCAATTATTGATACGGGCTGTCTGCGAAAGGTAAAAGTCATAAATCTCCTTTTTCCCCTTTTCATCGCTCTTTTTGAACCGCTCCACCAACATCAGCAAGGCACAAAGGCGACACTCGTGCCATTCACTCTGAAGCAAGGTTGCCATTACCCCAAAAGGTTCGTGCTTGTGCTGCTTTGCCACCTGCCGGGTGTTGGGTACCACCACTCCCAGAAACTTATCCCCCTCGCCATACTGCCCCTTTCCGGTCTTGAAGAAACGGGGAAGATACTCCCTTTTCACCGGGTCGATATACGCCTCCAATTCCTGCTGAATCTGTGCCGAGATGCACGCCACTTCTTCTGCCGAAAGCACACGTTCGCACAAGACGGTTTCCACTGCTTCATTCTTCTTTTTCATCCTTCTCTCATTTGATTTACACGGATTTGAATTCATCCGCCAACGGACAAAAATACGATATTTATATCGGAACTATGGAAAGTTATCTTTAATTTTGCAACCGGTATGTCCAATCCTTAAAACCGTACGACATGTATAAAGCTGTTTTGGGAGCAATCTGCTGCCTTTCTTTCGCACTATCCTTACATGCACAATCTCCACAAGAAAAGGGATTGCAAAGCATCAGCCGCACTTCGGCCGAGGCTATTGTCGGTTTTCTTGCCGACGATGAGCTGCAAGGACGCGAAGCAGGCATGCACGGTTCACGACTGGCTGCCCGCTATCTGGCATCCTGCCTGAAAGAAGCCGGCATTGCCCCGCTGGAAAAGGACAATTATTACCAGCCCTTCGAGGCTTACAACAAGGAACGCCAACAACGGGGACGGTGGCAAGTGCATCCCGACTCCATCGCCATCCTTAAACAAGGCGTCCACCGCATCCTGCAGATGAGTAATGTATTGGGAACCATCCCGGGAGAACGACCGGATGAATATGTCATCGTAGGTGCCCACTTCGACCATCTGGGTGTGGACGAGACGCTGGCAAACGACCGGATATACAACGGTGCAGACGACAATGCCTCCGGTGTCTCTGCCGTCCTGCAGATAGCCCGTGCATTTCTTGCCACCGGACAGAAGCCTCTGCGCACGGTCATCTTTGCCTTTTGGGATGGGGAAGAAAAGGGATTGCTCGGCTCAAAATACTTTGTACAAAGCTGTCCTTTCATCAGCCAGGTGAAAGGTTATCTCAATTTCGACATGATAGGCCGTAACAATAAGCCCGAGCAGCCTCAACACGTTGTCTACTTCTACACCGCCGCCCACCCCGTATTCGGCGACTGGCTGAAGCAGGACATTGCACGCTACAGCTTGCGCCTGCAACCGGACTACCGCGCCTGGGACCGCCCCACGGGAGGAAGTGACAATGCTTCTTTTGCCCTGTGCAACATCCCCATCATCTGGTACCACACAGACGGACATCCCGATTACCACCAGCCTTCGGACCACACCGACCGGCTGAACTGGGAAAAAATGATAGAAATAACCAAAGCAGCTTTCCTCAACGCCTGGAATCTTGCCAACGAAAACAAATATTAATCCATTAGAACAAAGTAACGATACATGGTTTTAAATTACATCTGGGTAGCATTCTTCGTCATCGCATTCATCGTGGCCCTCTGCAAACTCATTTTTATGGGTGATGTGGAGATATTCACAGAACTCGTCAACTCCACCTTCTCCTCTTCCAAAACAGCTTTTGAAATATCCCTGGGACTGACAGGAATACTCGCCCTCTGGCTCGGCGTGATGAAAATAGGCGAAAACAGCGGCATGATCAATGCCCTCTCCCGTTGGCTGAGTCCGGTATTCTGCCGTCTCTTTCCCGAAATACCGAAAGGACATCCTGCCATGGGTTCCATATTCATGAATCTCTCTGCCAACATGCTGGGGCTGGACAATGCCGCTACCCCAATGGGGCTGAAAGCCATGAAGGAACTTCAGGAACTAAACCCGAAAAAGGATACTGCCACCAATCCGATGGTAATGTTCCTTGTCCTCAACACCTCGGGACTGATACTTATCCCCGTCAGCATCATGATGTATCGCTCGCAGATGGGTGCCGCCCAACCCACGGACATCTTTATCCCCACACTGATAACGACTGCCATCTCGACCATTGTCGGTGTCATTGCCGTCAGCATTGCACAACGCATCAACCTGCTGAACAAGCCCATACTTATCCTGATTGGCTGCATCAGTCTTTTCTTTGCCGCACTCATTTATCTGTTCACACAGATTAGCCGTGATGAAATGGGTGTATATTCCACTTTAATTGCCAACATACTGCTGTTCTCCATCATCCTGCTGTTCATCCTCTGGGGGCTATGGAAGAAAATCAATGTATACGATGCCTTCATCGAAGGGGCCAAAGAAGGCTTCACCACCGCTGTACGCATCATTCCCTATCTGGTTGCCTTCCTCGTTGGAATCGCCGTTTTCCGTACTTCCGGCGCCATGGATATACTGGTGAACGGTATCGGTTATGTGGTAGGACTGTTCGGTGTAGACACCAGTTTTGTAGGTGCCCTGCCCACTGCCTTGATGAAGTCACTGAGCGGCAGCGGTGCCAACGGACTGATGATTGACACCATGAAGCAATATGGTCCCGATTCATTCGTCAGCCGTATGAGCTGCGTGGCACGCGGTGCTTCGGATACTACGTTCTATATCCTTGCTGTGTATTTCGGCAGCGTAGGTATCACCAAAACGAGGAATGCCGTGACGTGTGGGCTGATTACCGATTTCTCCGGCATCATTGCAGCGATTATTATCAGTTATATGTTCTTCTTCTAAAGAAACTGTCTTAATCACAGGAATGTAATTTCAATCGTAAATCGTAAAATTGTAAATAAAATGATTAGTTATCAGACAGACGGCGTGGAAATGCCATCCATCAAGAAGCGTGAAACCACGGAATGGATAAAATCCGTAGCCGCCACTTACGGAAAAAGAGTCGGTGAAATCGCCTATATCTTCTGTTCAGACGAGAAGATACTCGAAGTGAACCGCCAATATCTGCAACATGATTATTATACAGATATCATTACCTTCGACTATTGCGAAGGAAACCGTCTCAGCGGTGACCTCTTCATCAGCCTTGATACCGTACGCACCAATGCGGAACAGTTCGCCGATAACAACTACGAACGTGAACTGTACCGTGTCATCATCCACGGCATCCTCCACCTTTGCGGCATCAATGACAAAGGGCCGGGAGAACGGGAGATTATGGAGGAGGCGGAGAATAAGGCGCTGGCGATGCGGTAATTCCAAAGAATAAAAACTCTGTCTTGATAAAGTGCTGATTTTACCAAGACAGAGTACTTAAGAAAAACAAGTTACTTTGCCAACACAACGACAACTAACGGGTGATATTTGTCTGTTCCTGATTCGATGCGGGCATCCACACCATCTATAGTTACTCTAATAAGTTCAACACTGCCATAACCATCATTATACTTCCAATGGGAAATGATGGAATGTTCCTCTCCTTCACCAAAGATATAGGGACAAACAAACGTACGCCTCAATACTTCAGGCTTCTTGTCATATTTATATCCATCCCATAAAGGCAGGCTATGCCTGCCTTATATTTATTTCTTCACCGAGAAGCGATAAATGCAATGGCTGTCATACTTCTCTCCCGGCTTCAGCAATGCAGAAGGCCATTCCGGCTTGTTGGGCGTATCGGGATACTTTTGAGTCTCCAGACAGACAGAAGCACGATGACCGTACACAATACCTTTCTTTCCGGTCAGTGTGCCATCCAGGAAGTTACCGGCATAAATCTGAATGCCCGGTTCGTTGGTATAGACATCAAGCACAATACCCGTTGAGGGAGATTCGAGGGTGGCACACGGGCGGGTGACATCGCCCTTCGTATTGAGTACCCAGTTGTGGTCATAGCCCTTGCCGTTCTTCAACTGCTCAAAGTCATTGTCGATACGGGCGCCAACAGCAGTAGGAGTGCGGAAATCCATATCCGTACCTTCTACGGAAACAATCTCACCGGTAGTCATGAAGGTACTGTCCACGGGGGTATAAGCATCTGCATCAATAGTGAGCAGATAATCCGAATTGGACTTGGAGGGGTCACCGTCCAGGTTAAAGTAAGAATGGTTCGTCATATTGACAACAGTGGTACGGTCCGTTTCGGCACTGTAACGAATGTCGATGGCATCGTCATCTGTCAGCGAGAAAGTGACCTTGCAGGTCAGGTTACCCGGGAAGCCCTCCTCTCCGTCTTTCGACAGATAAGTCAACTCCAGAACCTGACTGCTCAACTGGCGGGCATCGAACACTTGATATTGGTATCCCTTGGGACCTCCATGCAGGCAATGACCGTAATTGTTGCGCGGCAGCTGATACTCTACCCCATCCACTGTAATCTTACCCTGGTTGATACGGTTGGCATAACGTCCGATGGTAGCGCCGAAATCCGAAGGGAACTTGATGTAGTCCTGAATGGAATCGAAGCCCAGCACCACATCACGCATAACGCCATCCTTGTCTGGCACCATCACTGATACAATACGTCCGCCGAAATTCGTAATACAAACTTCCATACCATTCTTATTCTTCAAAACAAACAAGTCTGTCTGCTTGCCATCCACTTCCGTACGGAAGTTGGCAGGTTCCAGTCCAGAAGCAGTCTTTTCACTCGCCTGCTTGCCCGTGCAAGCCGATGCCAATAGCATCACGCTTGCCAACAAAGTCATCATCTTATTCATAAATACAATATTGGTTACTGTTTAGACTATCATTTTTTCAACAAGAACTGCTCCGCACGTCCCGGAGTGAACAGCTCCCACAAAGAAGCGACCGTCCAGCCCGGAGCGAAGATATTGTTGTAATATCCCTTTCCGTTACGTCCGTAATCCCAATTGGTATGCTGCACCACTTCCGGGTAATAGCCTACTTTGGCAATGCCGCACATGTGTCCTTCATATGGCAGTAACTGGCGCATGGAAGTGGAAATCACCTCGGCAAAGTCAGAGAAGCGCGGCTCGTTGTACTCCTTGGAGAGCCAATGCAGCACATCGGCAAATTCGAAGATAAATACATCGATATGGTTATTCTCTACCGACACATTTCCCCAACCACGGGTTTTCAAGCCGATATCTCCCAGCATCTGACCTTCGGCAAAAGGAACATCCCAAGTATAATACCACGACAAAGCAAAATAAGCGGCTTTCTTCGCCAGACCGGCATAGTGCGCACGCTCTTCTCCTTTGGTAACCAAAGCCAGATAATAAGCAGCCGTAGCAGCATACAAGGAGGCTTCCTTGTCCTCGCAGTTGGCATCCAGCGTAGAAGAGAAATAATCGGCTTTGGATATCAGTTCCTTCTCCAGATAGTCTACCGTACGCTTGGCGCTTGCCAGATAACGTTTGTCCTTGAAATACTTGGACGCCATCACCAAAGGCAATGTTGCCGAAGGCGTGCTACCGCCGCTGGCATCCACGACAGAGAAATCATCCTTGAACTTGCGCGGGAAGCTGCCGTCCTCGTTCTGCAACTTGAGGAAGCTGTCCAGCATGCCCTTGATGCGTTTCTCCCATTCGGGGTGTTTACGCTTCTGCTGTTTCTCGTAGTTCAAATAGTTCAAGATGGCATACACTCCCTCGGACTGACGGCGGATGCTATGTCTGGTTTCCTTGAAGCCGCGGTTGTAGTGTACCACTTCGTTGAAGAAACCGGCAGGCGAAAAACCGTTCTGGAGATAAGTGTCAAAGATATGGTTGGCATTGTCCACCAGGTCTTGGCGGTTCTGCTGTTTGCCATACTCCAAAGCATTGAAAGCGTTCAGCAATGTACGTCCCACAAAGCCCACTTCGGCAACATCGGTATTGGCACAAGTAGCAGTCTCCAACTCTACACCGGAATAATAATGAGTGGGGGTATTGCCAACATAGCTTTCCACGAAGAAGTTGCTCATCACCTCCTTCATGCGGTCTACCGTGTAAGGTGTGTCAACCGGTTTCGGACGGTTAGTGTCATAACAATACTCCCAGGTGCGCTGTACGCATTCCGAAAAATCGGCAGCATTCCTTTCGGACACCTCCCAAGTCATGGAGATGCTGTCACCCTTACGAAGCAACTGGAAAGCCTCAACGGCAGGAGCCAGCGTCAATTTGCGGATATATGTCTTCGGTGCTTCCTTATAGGGGAAACCGTATGCCAAGACAGTCATACCATCCACATTGCAGAAACCGGTATATCCGATGGAAGTCTCACCGGACAAGATTACCTCTCCCTCCTTATGAGTGGTCAAAGCTTCCTTATCGAACTTGTCAATACGGATAACCGACATGGACGTACCACTTGCCGGATTGAAAGCTGCCGTCAGCGGAGTGCTCAAACGGTCCTCACGCACCAGCCAACTGTCCGATGTGTGGAAAGAAGGAGCTTCCTTCGGCGAACGCAGGTTGCGGCGATACCAGAAGCCCGGCATGTAGAACTGGCAGTCCGAATGCTTGTAACCGGTCTTTATCTGTTCCCCGTAGTTGAAATACACATTTTCCAGTGCCTTGAGTGTGACGGTAATGCGCAGTTTGCCATCCTTGTCCACCACCTGGCGGATGATGTCCAATGGCAACGTTTCCGAAGCCCGGCAGCTGTACATACCATCCTGCATCTTCTGCAAGGCCAGCGGATATTGCTTGGCATCATTCCCCGGCACTTTCAAGGAAATAGAAGCAGAGATGTCTTCCGGAGCAGCATTTGCCGCTCCTGCACCCGTAATGCCCGTAAAGAGCATTATCCCCAAAAACAATCTTTTTAGTCTCATAGTTACATCTGTTTTATTGTTGTTAGAAAATATCATTCAGACATGAATACATACTTGCCGGAGCCCAATTCGACTACCAGCTTACCGTCAGCCTCCTCCACGGAATGAATCCCCGCCTGACCGGCATCTACCTGTACATGGAAGTCAAGCGGCAGCTTGATCGTAGCGGTTGTATTGGCGGGAATCTCAACGTTCCACTCCAGCTTATTGCCGTCACGTTTCCAGGAACTCCCTATCCTGCCATAAGGCGATACATGCGAAGCATTCACATAATTCAGTTTTTCCGGGAATACCGGTTCCATCAGAATCTGCTTGAACCCGACGGAAGCGGGAGCATTTTTTATACCGGCAAGATCCTCATAGAACCATATCAGCAGGTCTCCCAAAAGCATCACATGGTTTCTTGAATTCATCGCCGGATTTGCCGTGTCACCATTCCATAATTCCCAAATGGTGGTTGCACCCTTCTTAATCATGTAACCCCATGAGGGATAAGTGTCATTGGTCACTATCTTATAGGCAAGTTCCAGTCCGCCGTACTCGGTAAGTCCGCGCATCAGATGCTGGATGCCAAGCACACCGGCACTGACATGTCCCTTACAGTCTTTTTCCGTCTTCTCCACGACATTGGCAAATACTTTATCTTCATATCCATCGGGAACCAGACCCAGTCTGAGGGAAAGCAGGTTTGCCGTCACCGTATTGTTGTCATACTGTGCAGTCTCAGTATTGAAGAATTTCTTGTTATAAGCGTCCTTGACCTTAATGGCAAGTGCTGCATACTCTTCAGCATCTGCCGGAAGTCCGTTCATTTGCGCGAACTTCTCCATCAGTTGCAGAATACTGTAAAACACCGTTGTACTCAACACTTCACCGTTCGTCTTACGGGCAGGGTCCTCCGAATGAATCAGCTCCGGCGACTCGGGAGGCATGCACCAATCCCCGTATTCATCCTTCACCAGAATATAGTCCTTCATTTTGGTCTCCGTCATGTGGTTTACCCAGCGCTTCATGGACGAATAGCGCTCTTTGATGGAGCTATCATCGCCAAACTGGCGGTAAAGCATGTCGGCTACGTAAAAATAGGCAGCCGGCCAAGTTACGTCATCATGGAAGATGGTCCAGTAACGGGGAGATACCACAGAGATACTTCCATTTTCATTCATGGACTCTTCTATATCCACCAGCCACTTCTTATACATCAAGGCATTGCCGAAAATGAAACTTTCACCATAGGCACCGGTAGTGCGGTCGCCCAGCCATCCAAGACGTTCATCACGCTGGGGGCAGTCGGTAGGCATACCGCGATAGTTTCCACGGATTCCCCAATAGGCATTCTTGTGAATTCTGTTAATCAACTCCTCGGAAGTCTCGAACGTACCGTTCGTTGCCATTTCATCATACACCACCTTACCGATGAAATCATCCGCTGCCGGTTCATAGTCCAAACCGGATATTTCCATAAAACGGAAACCATGGTAAACAAACAGCGGTTCCCAAACAAACTCACCGTCAGCGGCAGGAGTATAAATATCCGTGACAAGGGCACTGCGCAGGTTGTCAAGATACAGTTCCGTACCATTGTCCTTCAGCACTTCGGCAAAACGCATAGTAATGGGCTTGTCCTTCTTGCCACGCAGTTTCACCTGCTGTATTCCTACCATATTCTGCCCCATATCCACGATATATCTTCCATCACCTACCGATTTAACGGATATTGGCTTTATCTCCTCCATCACCTTCAGACTCGGAGAGAGCTGTGCCACAAGTTTTCCTTTGGGAGCCTCCATCCGTTCGGCCAACTGCCATCCGGAATCATTATAGCCGCTTTCCGTCCATTTACCCAATTCCAAGCGGGCATCGTAATGTTCACCGTCAAATTCGTTGTTCGCAGTTATAGGACCGTGGTTCGTCGCTTTCCAGGAATCATCGCTGACTACCGACACCGTCTCACCATTGTCGTACTCTATATTCAACTGCGCCATGAGGCGAGGTAAGCCAAAGCCTACCATCCCATTGGCACGCATGGAAAGATAGCGGCCGTTGCCCAGAGCCACGCCTATCGTATTGGTACCGGACTTCAACAAGGGGGTGACATCATAGGTCAGATAAGATACAGAAGCATCGTACCAGGTAGGCAAAGGACCGAATACATCGTTTCCAATCCTCTCGCCATTCATATAGCATACGGAAGAGCCTACTCCCGAAACATAAAGGACTGCACGCTTCGGCTGTGACGGCAAATCAAACTCCTTCCTCAGATAACGTGCCGGAAGGATGGTCCGTTCACCGTCCAGTTCCAAGTTTGTACTGTCGTTCAGTCCAATCCAGCCGGCTTTCCAGTCCGAACTGTCCAGCAAGGACATTGACCAGTGCCGGACATTGCTTTGCGCTTTGTCACCGGTATTTGTCCATACCGTGACACGCCAATAATATTTCTGTCCCGACTCCAAAGGCGCCCCTGCATATTTCACCAGCACCGACTGGTCGGACTCCACACGACCACTGTTCCATACCAGCCCGGCCCCGGTCTGCAAACTCTTTTCCGAATCTGCCACTTCAATCTGATAAGCAGTCTGCATCACATCCTGCTTGCCGGTTGCCAACTGCCATGAGAAACGGGGAGCAAACGAAGCTACTCCTTCGGGATTATCCCGCATTTCGACGGTAGGTTCCACTATTTCCAAGGCACCTCCATTCGATGTTTTACAGCCCATCATAAGCAAGGCCAACAAGGATACTAAAATAAAATTCTTCATACTCGTCAGAATTCAGGTTTCTCCGATTCTGTAGATGCAACGGAGCCTTCTACTGTCGGCCATCCGTCTTCCCAGCTAATCTTATCCAGCATCAATACGCGGCCTTCAGGATTCTTCGTGCTCACCGCATGATAGAAGAACCAGTCATTACCGGCATTGTCCGTCACAATCTCGGAGTTATGGCCGGTGCCCACAAAGGTATTGCTTTTCTGAATCAGCACTTCGTGCTTGTTGTCCATCATGCTACCGCCTTTCTTGTCGACGTAGGGGCCGAAAAGATTGTCCGAACGCCCTACAACGGTAGTGTAGGTACTGTTCAACCCCTCACAGCAACTTCCTATGGAAGCAAAGAAATAGTAATGTCCGTCTTTCTTATGGATATAAGTACCCTCGTAAGCGGTTCCCGCCACTTGCTGCGGTGTGGCGCCTTCCTTCAAAGACAAGCCGTCATCGGACAGTTCAATCGCATAGATTCCACGGAAGCTGCCCCAGAAAAGATATTTCTTTCCTCCCTCCTCTATGTAGAAAGGGTCGATGGAATTCTGCACATTGATTTCATTGCTGCGGAACATCTTCCCGTGGTCCTTGAAAGGTCCCTCCGGTTTATCGGCAGTGGCACAACCGATGCCGCAATTCCACTCGCCTCCCCAAACGGACATGGAATAGTAGAGTACGTATTTATCACCTATCTTGTTGATGTCCGGTGCCCACAAACCGCCGTTCGGCTCAAAATCAGGTCGGGTACGGTCGGTAAAGGCAGTACCTACATATTCCCAATCCACCAGATTCCTGGAACGGTGAATCGGCAGATTACGTATGTCCTCGGTGGCATACAGATAGTAGTAGCCGTCACCGCCCTTTATCACAGAAGGGTCGGGCAAACTGTAGTTTATCACCGGATTGCGATAGACATTCTTCGGCTGTTCTTCCGGCTCGTTTTCTTTTGTCGCCGACGACGAAGAGCATGCCGTCAGGCAACATAATGCAAACATCAGAATTTGTTTCTTCATATTATCCTTAATTATTGTATTATTAAATAATCCATGCCCAACAATGAATTCGCAGAACGGCTATCAGCTTTTTTTTGTATAATCAGCAGTTCATTAGAGCCGTCTTGCAAAGTAACTGTCCCCAAATCCAATACATTCGTTGCCAGCCCGGTACTATACAGATTCAGGTTTTCTTTCAGTTTATGGTTGTTCAGGTACAAATCTATACAACCATAATCCGGTGCTACCGTAAAAGCTATTTTCAACCGATAATTGCCTCCCTTGTCGACTTTAAAGCCTAAGGAAGCTTTATCGCCTTCCTTTGCTTCAGCCCAAAAGAACTGGGCACCGTTACTCCAGTTCATGGCAGGTATACTTTGCGATCTTTCAATTCCTCCGGTCAGCCGAATATCCAAATATTCGCCTTCCACCTTCCTTCCGGCAACGGCTACATTGCTCACCAGATCATTCTTATGCTTTGCAATATCCGCAGATGCTTTAGCAGCTTCCGCCTTGCGGTTGGATTCTCCACCGGGCAGCATATACCAGAAAGTAGTAGGAGCATAGTTGATGACCGTACTGCCCCAATGCCATATCTCCATGTCAAACGTCAATGACTTGCTGAAAGGAATGGCATCCAAACCACGATAGCGCACATTGGAGACGTGCCCACACTGAGTGGAGCCTGTTCCATCCGGCTCGGCAATAAACGGATGGCTGAAAGCATTGTGCATGCACCAGGCATAACCGTAATAGTCTTCCGTACCGGTGCCGAAGTGCGAAGGAAATTCCTCACCGTTCACATACACTTTTTCATCACCTTCGCCCCACCAGTCGGCCAAGGAGTTGAACAAGGTTACCCCATCGCCCACATATACTCCTCTGCCGGTCAGTTTCACGAAATTTACTTCAAAGTGGTCGTCTGTCGTAGGCTTATCCGGATTTGTACGGGTATGCAGATGAGAGAACTCCGTCCACCCCGCACCGAAGTACATACTTCTTTCATCCCATTTCCAAGCCGAGGTGTATGCAGTCAGAGAAGCCTCAACCTCGTCCGTCCCCACATTCTGCAATGCAATCCTGCAATCTTTCTGATAGGGCATTACCCAAAAGCAAGAAAACAGTGAATCGGATGTTACTTCGGTATAAAAAGTCTGAAACGGAGAAAGACGGTTCCCGCTTCCGAAAAAGTCTCCTACCGGTACCCATACAGTTTCGTTTCCATCAAAAGAAATACGCAGAACCGTAGAACGCAATGCCTGGTCAAAGTCTCCGGCATGCAGCTTTACGTCCAGACGGCGAACAGCACCCGGACCGGAAAGGGTCATATCCTGCTCTTCACCGGCAGCCAGCACACTCCGAAGCATCGGTTCTTTCTGCAATCCTCCTATTTCCCTCCGGGATACAGTCAGTTTTCGTTGTACATCTGCCAGTAATTTCGCATTCTGCTTGATGTCCTCCTTAGAGAAAGTGGCTACAGACGTTCCTTCTGCATAAGTACGGTAATTGATGTTGTAATAGAAGCATTCTTCGGAAAACTCGCCGGGTTCCTTGATGGAAGGACTTTCATAGGTAATCTTGCAATGCTTGGCATAAGGTATGGGCAGATACAGATTATGTCCCCTCTGCTTATAGTCCGTCAGTTCCGATACAGAAGCCGAAAGAGGCGCATCTACCAGAGCATGTCCGCTCAATATGCCCAGAACCTCCCCTTCTATTTCGGGAACCTCCTGATTATCAAGATAAAAACGCAGGGTTCCTTTATCCGAATATGCGGCTACAGTCACCCAAAAGCGAGTGATAGCTCCCGGACCGTCCGTATCAACCAGAACAAACTCTCTCCGTCCGTCAATGGAATCAACGCGCAGAAACTGGCTTCGGTCACAATTGGCATACCAAGAGACACTATCTTTTTTGACAGACGCCCGGTCGTAACTACTGAACTGCCTGGTTTCATAATAAGGTTCAGGATACTTTGCCAATGCTTCACAATCCACCATTTCTTTCAATAAAGAAGCAGTAGAGATTGTTTCTGCCTTCTTTTGACAAGCACAGAGGCATGCTATCAGCATATAATAAAACAGTCCTTTTTTCATTTTGATGTCAGATTATCAGTTAATACCTGCGGACGGATAAGAGGGCCACCGATAGAAACCGTTCTCTGGTCGGAAATGGCAAAATCCTTGATGTACGAAGTACGCGGCTGTACCTTCGTGGAATCCCAGTGTGCATGGAAAATATATTTCCAACTGCCGTCTTTGCAACGGAAGGGCGCTCCGTGTCCGGTACCCATCAAACCGTCGGCACGTTGCAAAATCGGGTTTTCCTCGTATTTCTTCCACGGTCCCATAGGACTGTCTGAAGTTGCGTAGCCCACTCCGTAATTTTTGCTTTCAAAGTGATTGGCTGAATAAATCAGGTAATAAATGCCCTCTTTTTTCAGGACGGAAGGGCCTTCGGCCACCTTGGCAGGCTTGTCCTGCGAAAGTTCCCAAGGCTCTCCCACTTTAATGCACTCCGTCAACGTTTCCTGCTTGATGCCGGTCAAATCATCATTCATTTCTGCCACCCAAATGACATTGCCATCTGTGAAACGCACGAAATAAAGGTAAGGCGTGCCGTCATCGTCGATGAAGAGAGAAGTATCAATGCTCTTCTCATCCCATATAGGCTGCTTCACCTCCTGACGGAACGGGCCTTGGGGAGTATCTGCCGTTGCCACACAAATATGCTCTTCGGTGGAGTAGAACAAGTAAAACTTTTTCTTCGACTCGATATAGCAGACTTCCGGAGCCCAGAATCCCCACGTACCGTAGGAGTCGGCGGCCGACAACGCCTGGCCTTCACGCGTCCAGTTCTTCAGGTCATCGGAAGAGAAGCAGGCAAAGCCCTCCCCTTCTACCGTACCTCCGGTGCCGTAAGCATAGTACTTGCCTTCGTAAAGCATCACGTAAGGGTCGGCAATCGGCAGATAGTCTGATTCTACAACCGTCTTCTCCTTGCATCCGGCAAAACAAAGACAAAGCAACAGCAACCATATACAATTTTTCTCCATATCCATCTTTTATTTTACTACTTTGGGGGTCATATAGTCCTTGCTGATTCTCATACGGTCCACACCGTCCACTTTCTCGAAAGAAACATCAGTGATATACATGGCGCGCGGATGGATATTGTTCTTGTCCTTATGAGCATGGAAAACAAGACGAAGCTTGCCAGCCTTGTCTGTGAAGGTGGCACTGTGTCCCACCCCGACCAGTTCTCCGGGTTTCTGCAACAAGGGGTTCTCCTCGTATTTGGTCCAAGTACCCATCAAATCGGTAGCCGTGGCGCAACCTATGCCGTAGAAGGGACTTTCATAACTGTTGGCGGAATAAGTCATATAATAAATTCCGTTGTGCTTGACGACAAACGGACCTTCATTCACACGAGGCCACACTTCCTCCCATGCCTGAGAAACGTGAATGCAAGGATGCATGGTCTCCTTCTTGATAGTCATGAGGTCTTTCTCCAATTCGGCCACCCAAATGTTGAGTCCGTCGTTGAAACGGTCGAAAAAGAGATAAGGTGTGCCGTCGTCATCAATGAACAGGGAGTTATCAATGCATTTCTCATCGGCAATCTGGGGCTCCTTCTTGCTCTGAGTGAACGGACCTGCGGGCGAATCGGCTGTTGCCACACAGATATGCTCGTCTGCCGAATAGTACATATAGAACTTCCCGTTCACTTCGTAGACCTCCGGCGCCCAGAACCAACGGTCGGCCCAGACATCCTTCTTTTGGAGCGCCATGCCCTTATACTTCCAAGTCTGCAAATCATCGGAGGTATAGACTTCAATGCCGTCATCCGCATGGGTGCCGTATGCATAGTAAGTACCCTCGTACAACATGATGAACGGGTCGCCCAAAGGTACCGGTGTTTCAACTCCTTCGACAACAATATCGTCCACATCCTTATAGTCTGAAGAGCAGGACTGACAGGAAGCCAGCGTAGCCGACAGAAACAAATACATACATATAAAATTCTTTTTCATGATTCTCATGGTTTCTATTTCAAAATAAATATTTACATCAAACTCATTTCGTCATCTCCTCGTATAGTGAAGAGGTCTCAGTCATATACTTAGGTTCCCTCAGTCGTATACTTAGATAAGAGTAATTTAAGCACACTGATTACCAACATATTACAGTTTTATCATTCGATGTGCAAATTTCAAGACAAAATGCGGTTCCAACATCCAATCAAGGCTTCACCTGATTGGGAACCTGCCCTATGTGATAATACAGCACTCCCTTATAAGCAGGAGATTCGCCCTCCGAACAGAATCCGATGCGGGACGCAGGGTAGCGGATGTCTAACGTACCCAATTCCCTGCCGTCCACAAACAGATACAGTTTGTCTGCCCGGCGTACTGCACGAAAATTATAGGAGTCTTTCCACAACTCGTGTACGCCTATCTTATAGATATGGCGTTCCAAATCTTCCGCCTCCTTGTTAATGAACCGGATACCTTCTGCCTTCACCGGAGTAAAGGTACAATAATTATACGCAGGATGTTCTGCTACTCCCCCACTTTTGCTCTCTATCGGATACCATTCGCTGCCATTCAGGTACTCTATGTCGAATTTGCCGAACATGTCATCTACAAATTCGGACTTGTTACCTGCTTCATGACGGTTCAGGTAAAGGGTATCCAGCCACGTAGGTGCAGCAAAACGATAATCTTTCTCAATGAAGTCGGTATACTTCACATCCGGATAGAATGTTTGCAGGCATCCTAGTGAAAACTCCTTTTTCCAAGCGTTTTTCCCCTTCTTCACAGCTGTCACCTCAAGCATACGGGTAGCACCATTAAACTGAGCCTTCACATAGTTATCCTTATCCACATAAACCGGATAGCTTCCTGCCTTGTCTTGTCCGGACAAGCCGGACAACTGGAAGCTGAATTCATAATCGTTCAAGAAATCGCCCTTCAACAACTCCTCATTCCCCGAAAGCTGGAAATGCACATCATCGAAGCCGATGGTATAGGTAGCCCCTTCGAACAAGGCAGACTTTGTCTCGTCAAATACTCCGGGAACACCCGCTTCTTCCGCCGGAAGAGCCTCTGCAAAGACATGTTTTCCCGGTGCGGGAATCTCATCCAGCCAAATCTTCAGACAGCCACCATTACGCTCAATGCGCAGATGATGGTACACACCCCAACGGAAATCTTCAGGCAGGGCATAGGATTCCTTATTTTCTTTACCGCCGACAAGTGTACGCAGGTACCAGCTCCGGTTCTCGGCATCCAAACCTACATAAGCACAGTTATCTGCATCCTTCCACCAGGCAATGACGCCGGCTCCACCCTCGGTCTTGACTCCCGTCTCGAACAAGTAAGCCACGGACGGCTGTACTTGTTGCAACACACCGAACGAAGCTGTCTCGCCTTTACCCGCAAAGGTAGGCATCGAAGGTTCGGGATGATAACCTGCCGTGCGGGGGCCGGTGATACCATCCACAAACAACGTCTTGTCGAAGAACTGGACACGGTTGATATATTGTCCCCGATGCTCATTGTTCTTGTTTGCCATATAAATCAGCCACCATTCAAATCCGTTGGGGCCTCTCAGGATATTGGGCTGGCCGGGAGTCATCAGAATATCGTCGGCAATGCCGTCTTTCATATCGAACAGAGAAACGTCGAAGAATTGCGAACGTCCCTTGTTTGTTTCTACGGCAAGCAGATTCGTGCCTTCCTTCAAAGCAGCACGCAGCTTCTTGTCCAGGTTCACGATACAATAATCACGCCCCTGCTTCTCGTAGACAATTGTTCCGTTCAGATAAATCCGGGTATCTCCGTCGTGAGCGACACGCAGTGCCAGATTGCCGGTTTCGCTACCGGCAGAGAAAGTCTTTCGCAACCATAGGGAGGGCGTATTCCACCAAGTACCCAGATGCCGGGTTGTGGAACCTTTCACTTCACGGGACGAAAAGCCGGTCTCCCCCCTCGCCCAGCCGGAGTCATCGTAGGTCACTTTTGTCCAGTCGCCCTCCGGCTTGCTCTCCGTATAAGCAAACAACGGCTCATACGTGCGGCCATACCGCAATAAATCCACTTGCTTCTCCTCCAGTTGTGTCTGATTGCAGCCTACAACCGGATAGCTATATTTATTACCATTTTGAAAACCTAAAGGAGAGTCTGCCTCAGCAACTCCCAACTGATAATTGCCCCACTCTGTAGAGGTGTGGTTGGCATTATACATCATATAGTAGCGGTCTCTATACTTCATGACCCACGGTCCCTCCGCTACTCTGTTATCCATCGTTTCCCATGTATCCGGCAATGAGGCGAACTGACACACCGGTTCGCCGGCAAATTCTGCCGGGTTCTTCATTTTACGTCCCCATATGGTATTTCCATCAGTAAAACGTACCATATACATGTATAGTTGTCCATCATCATCTCTGAATATTTTGGGGTCGATACGGTTATCCATCCATGTCTTCTTGTTCGGTTCTGTATAAGCGCCCAAGACATCTTTGCTCTGCGCATGTACAATGTGAACGGCATGCTTGTCCTTCCCCCAATAATTGACTGACCAGTATAAATGAAAATCTCCATTCAGATAGAACATGTCATTGGCATGAATCTGGTCATCTCCGGCTCCGCTGCCTCTGGTCCAGTCATTGTCCATTGTCACGACATGGATAGGTTTCCCCCAATGAACCAGGTCATCGGATACATAGAAATCCCCGTTTGTACGGACCCCGCCAATATAATATTTGCCGTTATATTTCATTACGCCGGCATCCGCCACTCCCGGAAGTACCGGATTCTGGATGTTCTGCGCAAACAAGCTGCCGCAGCAGGCAAAAGCGAATGGTAATAGTAGTTTTTTACAGACAAGCATATGGTATAAGATTTAAGAAAGAAAAGGCTATGCCGGAAGCATCCTGAATAAGAACAGGCTTCCAGGCATAGCCTTCTTTAGTTATTAATAGTTAGGATTCTGAGTAAGATGTGCAACACCACCTACTGTGCTGTTTTCCACCTCATCTCTTGGAATAGGCAGACGTCTGTGCTTGCCGACAATAAAGTTATCAAAGTCTTTGTCACGAGCTTTCAGTTCATCAATTCCAGCCTGGGAATCAAGTAATCCCCAGCGCTTCAAGTCAGCCCAACGCCAACCTTCGAAACAGAGTTCCAAAGTACGTTCCATCTGCAGACGCTTGATAAAGGCATCTTTAGAGCTCAAGCAATCTTTCCACTGACTGTCTTTCAACTTGGCCAGACCGGCACGTTCTCTCACCTTGTCCACATAAACAGCAGCATCGGCAGGATTAGTACCCGTTTCAACAAGACACTCTGCATAGTTCATCAGGATATCTGCGTAACGCATGATACGATAGTTGTTACGGGCAAAATAATCTTCTGCACTACGATAGTAAGAAGTATTGTATTTACGGATATAGCAGTCTTCCGGGTCAGTTCCCCAATTGTCATTCCAATCGGCATTTTCAAATCCATAATATTTCTTCGGCTGGTCGGGGAAGTCTTGCGAAAATCCACGATAAAGGATACTGCCGTACAAGCGCAAGTCATTCTTTCCATCCACACGTTTCTCTTTCAAGAACTCGTCTACCAACCAGCGGCGTGCCTTACCATCTCCCCAACCTATACCACTTGGAGCATAGAACTGAGTACGCTGGAAACCGAATGCCATACTGGCATCATTACCCGTACCACCCTTGTTCTGGTCATCGAACTGAATCTCAAAGATACCTTCCTTGTTGTTCTCGTCCAAGTCAGTGAAATTATCTTCACGATTGGCGATAAGACCGTACAAAGAGCCCTCTTTATCAATCAACCATTGTAATTGTTCCTTTGCTTTGTCATACTTATGTTGTTGCATATAAGCCTTGCCCAACAATGCCTTGGCAGCACCTTTGGTAGCACGTCCCAGATTGGCAGCATCCCAAGATTCCGGCAGATACTGCATGGCAAAAGTCAAATCTTTCTCTACCTGGTCCCATATTTCCTGCTCGGAAGCATCTTCCGGTATATAAGAAGCATCTTTAGGCTCCAACGGCATAGTTCCTTTGTCCCACAACAGATTTACCTGAAAATACCACAATGCACGCAAGAAAGAAGCTTGTGCCAGTACCTGGTTTTTCGTCGTCTCATCCATTTCGATAGAAGGAACATGAGCCAACACCTGATTACAACGGAAAATACCTACATAGAAATGTTCCCAATGTATGTTGTTGCCTTCATAAAAATTATAGTTATTATAGAGAAAACGTGTCCAGTCGCCCAATTCAATCCAAGGAGAAGAACTCCATCCTTCGTCCGAAGTCAAATCATAACGGAAAGAAAGCCAACGCATCCAAGTGCCTTCCTTATAGAAGAAGCTATAACAAGCATTGACACCGGCTGTCGCATCTTCCGGCTTATTCCAATAAGTATCATTAGTTACTTCATTGGGATTATCAATATCCAATAAACTCGAACTGCATCCGGTGCACAAGGTCAAGGCACCTGCAAGCATTAATCCATAATATATCTTTTTCATAATTTATAAGCTGATTTATAAGTTAAAAGGTCAAATCCAATCCAAACATTACCGAACGGGTATTAGGATATGCAAAACTGTCCGTACCACTGTTCCAAACGGAATTCGCGCCCTTGAAGTCAGGATCCAAGCCGGAATATCCGGTGATAGTAATCAAATTGCTACCGGTAGCAAACAGACGGAGTTTCTCAACACCCAGGTTGGTCAGCCACTTCTGCTTGAAGTTATAACCGATAGAAATGTTCTTCATGCGGAAATAAGAGCCATTCTCCAAGAAACGGTCGGCATCACGGGAGTTACGGAAATCACCGTAAATGATACGCGGGGTATTGGAGTTAGGATTTACCTGGTAAGGTTCTTCACCCTTTTCAAAGCGAATATAGTTGGAGTTGTCTGCAAACAGACGTCCTTGCCAGCGGGATACGTTGTATATCTTATTGCCGAACTGACCATTCCACATCATACTGAAATCGAAGTTCTTCCACTCTGCATTGAATACCAATGACATTTGCATTTTGGCCCAAGGACTACCGCAATAATCACGGTCGGCATCAGTAATCTCTCCATCATCATTCAAATCGAGATACTTGACATCTCCCAATTGAGGACGCTTTCCCTCAATCATAATGGGGGTACCCGTAGATGTCACATAATTATCAATCTGCTCTTGTGTCTTGAAGATACCGTCTGTTTTTCTCAAATAAAATTCAGCCAAAGATCTGCCCGGTTTAGTTCTTGCCTGACCAGAATCAATATAATCTCTATTAGTACCATCACGACCCAAGCTCAATACTTCGTTATCCATAGTAGTCACATTCAGCAAAGCGCTATACTTAAAATCCGAAATCTGATCTTTCCAACCAAGTGTAAACTCGAAGCCCTTGTTGCGCAAGCTGGCAGCATTTTTCCATGGAGAACCTCCTTGGTTACCGGTAGAAATGGCAATCGGAGTCTCTGCCAATACATCACTGGTCTTTGAGTTGTAATACTCTGCGCTGACAGTCAAGCGCTGGTTAAGGAAGCTGGCATCAAAACCTACATTCACCGTTTCTTTCGTTTCCCAAACAAGACCTGCATTCACAAGTTTCACCTGAGTAGAACCCGGAACAATAGCACCTCCGAATACAGTTACAATACTCTGATTGATAGTTCCAATATAATCCCAATCGCCAATGGAAGAGTTACCAAGACGGCCCCAGTTACCTCTAATCTTCAAATCATTAATCCAAGGTACATCAAAGAATTCCTCTTTTGAAATTCTCCAGGCACCGGAGAATGATGGGAAATTACCCCAACGATTTTCTTTAGCCAGACGGGAAGTTCCGTCACGACGGAAGGTGGCAGTCAAATAGTATTTATCATCATAAATGTAGTTCGCACGTCCCAAATAAGAAATCATCGCATTTTCACTGATGCTGTTTGTATTCTGCTGGTTGCTCTGTCCGGCATTCAATACGGTCAGGTAATCACCGTTACCCAACATCGGGAAGTTCAGACGGGAAGCCCACAAACCTTCCCACTCATGGTGCTGGTAAGTAGTACCGACTACAGCATCCACATGATGCTTGCCAAAATCCTTATTAAAGTTCAAAGTATGTTCAACCAGCATATTGTAAGTATTGTCACGTGCCTTCTGGCTTTCCGGGTCACGGTGTTCCTGGTTCTGAGTCCAGTTACCTTCTCCACGGAACCATGAATTCTCATAAAAGTAAAGGTCAATACCACCATTGAATTTATAGGAAAGGAATTCGAAAGGCTTGAATTCCAGCCATAAAGAACCATTCAAACGATTCTGACGGAAATGACGATATTCCAAATCTTCACGAGCAATCGGGTTCACACCAAAAGTATTGTATTTGGCAGCATCACCATAGCCATATCCACCCGGATTATTCTCATCATAGATAGGAATGGTAGGCATCATACGCAAAAAGTCATTGTAGGTATTTGTCTGGTTCGGGTCTGTGTTTGTGAGTGAATAAGCCAAGTTTTCACCAAAAGAGAACCAGCCCTTTTTACCTTGTGTATTGACACGGAAGCTATAACGGTCGAAAGTATTTCCATAAGAAACGCCATCATTGTTATAGTAGCCGGCTGATACAAAATAACTACCGGAGTCACCGCCACCGGAGAGTGATACGTTGTAGTCCTGCACCAATGCGGTCTTCAACACTTCATCCTGCCAGTTGGTATCATACTGTGAGTGTTTCTGAGTGCTGTTTACAGTAGCAATGCCATCTTTGATAGCTTCATTATAGGCAATATCATTATACTTGATATATTCTGCCGCATTCATCAAATCAAATTTCGGGCTCCATTCCAATGTTTCCTTTACGCTTACATTCACCTTCATGGGACCTTTCGTACCTTTCTTGGTAGTAACGATAATCACACCATTGGCAGCACGCGAACCGTAGATGGCAGCAGCAGAAGCGTCCTTCAGAATCTGGATGGATTCTGCATCTGCAGGGTTGAAGTCAACTCCCGGGTCTGTAATCATACCATCAATAACCCACAACGGAGAGTTATTACTCAAAGAACCGACACCGCGAATTTCAATAGAGGCATCTTCGCCCGCCCTACCGCTACTGCGTACGTTAATACCGGTTGCCAAACCCTGCATCTGGCTGACCAGTGTTCCTGCAGCGCTTTTCTTCATTTCCTTGGTATCAACAACGGCAACCGCTCCAGTCAAGTCGGACTTCTTCACGGTCTGATAACCGATGACAACCACTTCTTCCAGTGCTTTCGAATCATCTTTCATCACCACGCGCAAGGCAGTTCCCTTATAGACAACTTCCTGCGTAAGCATACCGATATAAGAAAAAACGAGTGTACTTCCTTTCTTTCCACTCACTGAGAAATTACCGTCAATATCGGTAATGGCACCCGTGGTAGTACCCTTCACCAATACATTCACGCCCACCAAAGGCTCACTATTTGCATCCGTCACCGTTCCCGTTATGGTCACATCTTGTGAATAAGCGGTAGCTGCAAACACAACAAAGAATAAGAATAAGATTTTCTTGATCATTTTTTATAGAATTAGATTTTAAAACTATGCGGAAACTAACGTCCGCTTTTAAATACACTGCAGAAAGTGATTAGTCACTTCTGCCAATCATAGAACATTGATTAGGATTTGTTACGTCATAGGCATAGGGGTCATAGTATTATAAATTGTTGGTTTTCGGATGCAAATATATCCGCATAAAGCTAAAATTAATGCAAATATCGCTTCAATCTATGCAATTATAAATCCAAAAAATGCCCCTGAGATGTCTCTCAGGGGCATTTGATTGGATTGTTATATTTAGCAAGCATTCCATGCTATCATTTCACGAAGTCTTTGGGCAGAATACCAAATTGTTTTTGGAAGCACTTGGTGAAATAGGAAGGAGTATTGAAGCCGGTCATGTAGCAAACCTCATTGATTTTGCACTCCCCTTCCTTTAAAAGCTGCGCCGCTTTCTTCAACCGCTCCAGGCGGATGTAGTCATTCGGGGTCATATCCAATATGCCCTTTATCTTCCGGTTCAGGCTCGAACGGCTCATGTTCAGCAGGCTTGCCATATCATCCAGACAGAAATCCGGATTCTGCATATTGGCAACCACCACTTCCTTCAATGTTTTAAGGAAAGATTCATCTGCCTTTGTCATTGCCATACTGCCCGTCTGCACAAAAGGAGAATTGACAAAAGAAGCCCGTAGCTTCTCACGGTTGTTCAGCAGATTGGCCACACAAACTTTCAGATATTCCACGGAGAAAGGTTTCTCTATATATACGTCAGCCCCCAGCTTCATTCCCTCTATTTTGGCTTGAAGGGTCGTCTTCGCCGTAAGCAGGATAATCGGTATATGGCTATAGTCAAGCTCGGACTTCAGATGCTCGCACAGCTCCAATCCATCCATCTCGGGCATCATAATGTCTGAAATGACAAGATTTACAGTATGTTCCTTCAACACCTTCAAAGCTTCCACCCCATTCACGGCAGTCAGCACACGATATTCCGAAGAGAGCTGTTTCACAACAAATGCCTGCATTTCCAGACTGTCTTCCACCACCAAAAGAGTATACCGGTGCTGTTCCAAGGCAGTACCTGCACCACTTTCCTCAGAGGATTCCCCGCCCGTTACCGGTTCTTTATGCTCCATAGCCACCGTCTGCTCGTGCTTCAACGGAAGTGACAGCAGGAAACAGTTGTTCTCCATCGAATCTTCCATGCACAACGTACCCTCATGGAGTTCGGCCAATGAACGGGCAAGTGCAAGCCCGATACCGGTGCCGGGCACAGAGCGCAAGGTACCGGTTTTATACTGGATGAACGGCTTGAAAATCTCCTCGCGCATCTCTACCGGAATGACAAGGCCGTCATTGCATACAGAAAGCAGCAGTCTTTCACCTTCCGAATATAGCCTGATGCGTATATAGGTCTCCGAATACTTTATCGCATTGGTCAGCAGATTGCTGATAATCTTGGTAAGCCCTTCCCTATCAACCGAAGCATACAAGCTTTCGGGAGTCTCTATACTCAATGCCAGCCCCCTTTCACGTGCCAAAGGCTTGAAACGCTTATACGTCTTTTGTAAGAGCTCAGACACGTCACATTCCACAAAATTCAATTGGAAGCCTTGCGTCTCCGTCTTCCGGAAGTCCAGCAACTGGTTCACCAAATCAAGCAGCCGGTTAGTGTTCAGTTCCATGGTCTCCAAATCATCCCTGATGTCATCCGAAACAGAACGAGAAGCCAGTACATTCTCGAGCGGACTCTTTATCAGTGTAAGCGGTGTACGTATCTCATGCGCCACATTCGTGAAGAAGTCTATCTTCGCAGCATATAACTCCCGTTCCTTTTCCCGCTCAAACTTGTCCATAGCCTGCTGATGCTTCTGCTGGGTCCGTTTTCTGAAATAGATAATTACAGCAGCCAGTGAGCATAACGCCAATACCGTATAAACAGCATACGCCCAGGTGGAGAGATAGAAAGGAGGATGAATATGGATGTCGAGCACACGTTCCGTCGCGTTCCACTTGCCATCGCTGTTGGAACCCTTTATACGCAATGTATAGCTTCCATAAGGAAGGTTTGAATAGTTGATGATGGAATTCCGTCCTACCGTATACCAGTCGCGGTCAAAGCCTTCCAGCTTACATTCAAGACCATTCATTTCGGGTGCCTGGTAACTCAGGGCCGCAACCTGGAAAGAGAAAGAATTCTGGTCGGCATCCAGCTCTATCTCATCCGCATAGGTGATGCTCTTCTCCAAAGGAGAATCCGGACTATCCACCGAAAGCCGTTTGTTGAACAGATAAAAATCTGTAATCACTACGGGAGGGAGAAAAGTGTTCTCCACAAAAGTTTCCGGGTCAAAGGCTATGAATCCGTTGATACTACCTAAATAGATGCGTCCCTTCTTGTCAATGTAACCGGACTGGAAATTAAACTGGTTGCTCAGCAGACCGTTTGCCGTGGTATAGACATGCTTGCTCTCCGTGTCGGGATTGAAGCAGACCAGACCATAATTGGAAGTAATCCATAAGTTTCCCCGCTTGTCCTCGACCATCTTGTAGATGGTATTGCTCGGAAATCCTTTCGACATGTCATAACGGGTAAAATTGTCCGTTTCCGGATTGTAGCGGCAGAAGCCCTCACCCAGCGTCATGAACCACAGACGCTTCCTGCTGTCTTCGTAGATACTGATTACCTTATTGTAGGGAAGAGAGGTCGAATCATTCTCATTAGACAGATAATTCCTCCACTGCTG
This sequence comes from Bacteroides sp. A1C1, assembly GCF_004328515.1. Taxonomy (NCBI): domain Bacteria; kingdom Pseudomonadati; phylum Bacteroidota; class Bacteroidia; order Bacteroidales; family Bacteroidaceae; genus Bacteroides; species Bacteroides sp. A1C1. The sequence continues at coordinate 2,335,843 of NZ_CP036491.1, read as the reverse complement.
GCTTCTTACATTGTAGCAGAACACTCCATTGGAAAAAGTAGCAAACCACAGATTTCCGTTGAAGTCCTCCAGAATGTTATAAGTAAACATATTCTTCAGCTGAGGAATCCGGGTAAAGTCATCTGTGGAGCGATTGTACTTCAACAGACCGGACGTGGTGCCTATCCACACGTCTCCCGTAGTGGTCCTGCAAATGGTAAAGGCGTCATTGGCGACCATGGAATTCTCACTCTCACCCTTGGCATAATGTTTCACCTGCCTGGTCCGAAGATTCACCCGGTTCAGACCACCGGAGAACGTACCTACCCACAAATCATCCCCGTCCAGGCAAAGGCCGTGGACATTCTGATAAATGGCCGGATGCTCAAAAGGCTCTATCTTTCCGTTTTCCGGATTGTAATTGAACAAGCCTTTGTCTTCGGTACCTATCCACAAGGTGCCATCATTACTTTCACAGATTTCCCGTACACGACGGCCGAAATGCCTGAGATTGTCTCTCGGATAGAACTTCTCGAAATAAGTCCACTGATAAGGGCAATAGTTCACTCCACCGAAATAAGACCCTATCCACATGCCGTTCTCCTTGTCGCAGCAGAGCGAATAAATAGCATTGTCCGATAATGCATACGAATCATCCTGGTCGGGAACGGTCAAATGGGTAATCTTGTCATTCGTCAGATTGTAAATATACAAGCCGGACTCTGCGCCCACCCACAGCTCGTCGTCAGATTTGAACTGCAAAGCCCTCACATAGGTGTTCAGCAGTTTCCGCGTCTTGCCTGTAGTCTGGTTTATCTCGGTCAGCCCGTTCAGCGAGGCGATATACACACAATTATGGGGTCCGCTGACCTGCCAATTGATAATATCATTCTTGAAAATCTCATTTCCTTCCGCGTCCTTGAAAGGCTGCAGAGGAGTTTCAAAGTCAGCTTTCGTATAGTAAAGATTATCCGCATACAAGGCCAGCCAACACGTATTCCCATTCAGCCAAAAGCGGGTTACATTGGGCAGTCCCGAATCGTGCAGATGGTTTAGCAACCTCCCTTCATCCGGTTTATAGCAGAACAACCCCTGGTTTTCTACCGATATCCAGATATTATCGTCCTCGTCACTTCCAATCATGGTGACGAAATCCCTGATGATACTGCCGTTATCACTGGCCTCATCGAAAGCGGTAAAGGAATCCAGTACCGGGTCATAAATAAAGACTCCCCCATCGGTACCAATCCAGATATTGCCCCGGCGGTCCTCGTAGAGCGCAGTTATGAAATTCTTGCCTAAACCGGAATTCTCTTTCTTGTAAATACGGAAAGACAATCCGTCATAACGGTTCAGACCGTCCTTGGTTCCGAACCACATAAAGCCTTTCCTATCCTGCAAAATCTGATACACGGTGTTCTGCGAAAGACCGTTCCGGATATCCATCGTTCTGAAATAGTAATGAACAGCATCCTGCGCACAAACCGGCAATACCGCCCATAGGCACAGACTAAGGAAAAGCTTTATAATCAATCGTTTCATAACAACATTTTTAATGTACAATTTACCATTTACAAAGTATAATTTAACTATGCAGATGACAGCGCAGCCAAATTATACTTTGTAAATGGTAAATTGTAAATGCCCCTATTTCTTAAGTGAATTGCAAATGCGTGTATTTATCTCCTTCACGCGTTTCTCATCCAGCTTTATCACCTTGCGGTCGTAAGTCATCAGACCGTTCACTTCCACCTCCACATCCGTGGTCTGTGTATAGACGGCCGCCGAGAAACCTCTTTTTATCATCTGATACAGCATATCGGCATATTTCACGTACTCATCAGTCACTTCTTTGGAAGAGTTGAACTGAACATATCCCCAATTGCGGTTCGGTTCCCAAATATGGTCTTTCAAGACAAGGCCGATGCCGCCATACTCACCCAAAACCGTGGCACGCTGTGCATCATACAGATACATTTCCGGTTGAGGATAGTTGTGGAGGTCGAGCATGTCACCGCAGGTATAATGGTTACCGCCACTTGCCGGATTCACCAGACGGGTCGGGTCATATTGTTTCGTCCATTCAGCCACCTCTACCGTCTTGAACTGTCCCCAAGCTTCGTTGAACGGTACCCATGTACCGATACACGGATAAGAGTAGAGGCAATCCATTATTTCCTTCCATTCCTTGTGATAATAGGCTTCGGATTCGGCGGAGCGTTTCAGTTCTGTTCCGTCGAAATAGCGGCGGTTCTGCCATTCCGGATTACGGTCACCGCTCGGCATATCCTGCCATACGATGATACCCAAACGGTCACAATGTGTGTACCAACGTGCCGGTTCCACCTTGATATGCTTGCGAATCATATTGAAACCGAAATCTTTCGTCTTCTGTACATCGTACAGCAAAGCCTCGTCTGTGGGAGCTGTATACAGTCCGTCGGGCCACCAACCCTGATCCAGCGGTCCGAACTGGAACAAAGCCTCGTTATTCAGTTCCAGACGTACGATGCCATCCGCGTCACGACGGGTGGAGTACTTACGCATGGCAGCATAGCTGTCCACCTTATCCACTACCTTGCCTCCGCTTTTCAGCGTCACTTTCAGCGTATAGAGGAAGGGGGAATCCGGACTCCACAACTTGGCATTCCGGGGCATGGACACCTCCACCGGCTCTGCATTGATACTTTTGCCGGTGGCTACCAGTTGATTGCCGTCATACACATTCACTTCCACAAAGTCGGAAGGGCATGCCTTATTCAATTCAGCCTTCACTGTCAGCATATTACGGTCAATATCGGGAGTAATACGGAGGTTCTCGATATGTTTTCCGGCAACCGGCTCCATCCATACCGTCTGCCAGATACCGCTTACGGGAGTGTACCAGATACCTTCCGGATTGCTGACCTGCTTTCCACGGGGTTGAGGCCCTTTATCCGTTGGGTCCCAAACTTTTACGACCAACTGATTATTGCCTTTGCCAGAAAGGGCGGCAGTAATATCGAAAGAGAACGGAGTAAATCCCCCCGTATGGCTGCCTACTTTCACATCATTCACCCATACATCCGTTTTCCAGTCGACAGCACCAAAGTGCAACAGCACTTGTTTTCCCTTCCAGGCAGAAGGAATTTCAAAACTGCGCTGGTAGACCAGTTCCTGGTTTTCATTGATTCTTTTTCCAACTCCGGACAAGGAGGATTCGATGGCAAAAGGAACAAGTATCTGCCCTTCGAACTCTGCCGGAAGATGCTCACCTTTATTTATAACGGCATAATTCCACAGTCCGTTCAAGTTCTTCCAGTCACTCCGTTCCATGATGGGACGAGGATATTCGGGCAACACATTCGCGGGATTGATCTGGGATGCCCAGTCCGTTTTGATTTTATCACCTGCCGGCTTCCATTGCGCCGAACTTCCGATTGCAAACAACGTCAAGAATGACGATATGAGGAAAAATCTTCTCATAGTATTATAACTTTATTATTGGTTTCTACGAAAGCAAAGATAAGCCGATTCAGAAAAAAAGAATAGAAATTTCGAGCCAATAAATAGTATTTTTGTGGAATATCAAGGTATTACCGTCTCATTTTATCAAAGGAATCCATCAAAGGCATCTTTCTGACAGTTTTGCCAACCTGCTGACAGAAATACCGTACTCAGTACATTCAAGATTGTAAAGTTACCTTCGATATCGGTCACTACCCCCATAACCAGACAGACAATGATTAACAAGAAGAATTTCTTTCTCATGCTTCTCTTCCTTAAAATTAATCAATCAAAACGCTTTTTAATATTCAATCACTGCAAAGATATGTCTCTTTTTCAAAAAGAAAAGTAATCACACTAAAAAGTTTTATTTTGATTACATTACAGACCAAATACAAGCAATATGTCTCCAGTTAAAGAAATCCAGAAAATAAGTATGATACCGAATGCAGAAATATAAGCAATGCCAAAGAAGATATATCCGGATTTTAAGATATGACACGTCCCGGCATACAACTTTTTTCGTAACTTTGCACAGTTTTAAAATACACTGAACGAATGGAGTTTAAGTATGACGTTATTGTAATAGGTGCCGGACACGCAGGATGCGAGGCCGCTGCCGCTGCCGCAAACCTGGGCTCGAAGACTTGTCTTATCACAATGGATATGAACAAAATCGGACAGATGAGTTGTAACCCGGCAGTGGGAGGCATCGCCAAAGGACAGATAGTACGCGAAATAGACGCCTTGGGAGGATATATGGGATTGGTGACAGACCAGACAGCCATACAGTTCCGTATACTGAACCGTTCCAAAGGTCCCGCTATGTGGAGCCCACGCGCACAGTGCGATCGCAACAAATTCATCTGGGCATGGAGAGAAATCCTGGAAAATATCCCCAACCTGCATATCTGGCAAGATACCGTGCAGGAAATCCTCGTTGAAAACGGTGAGATTACAGGAGTAGTAACACTATGGGGAGTAACGTTCCATGCCAAATGTGTAGTACTCACCGCAGGAACTTTCCTCAACGGACTGATGCACGTGGGACGTACCATGCTTCCGGGTGGACGTATGGCAGAACCTGCATCCTACCAATTAACCGAGTCCATCGCCAAACATGGCATCACATTCGGACGCATGAAGACGGGAACCCCCGTACGCATAGACGGACGCAGCGTGCATTATGAGGATATGGAAATTCAAGACGGAGAATGTGACTTCCACAAGTTCTCGTTCATGGATACTCATGTACGCCATTTGAAACAGCTCCCTTGCTGGACTTGTTTCACCAATGAAGAGGTACACCGGGTTCTGCAGGAAGGCCTGCCGGATTCTCCCCTTTTCAACGGACAAATCCAAAGTATCGGCCCACGTTATTGCCCCAGTATAGAGACCAAGATTGTGACTTTCCCCGACAAGCCGCAGCACCAGCTTTTCCTGGAGCCCGAAGGGGAAACAACCCAGGAGCTCTACTTGAATGGATTCTCTTCTTCATTGCCCATGAACATCCAGATTACAGCATTGAAAAAGATACCGGCATTCAGAGATTTGGTCATCTACCGCCCGGGCTATGCCATCGAATACGACTTCTTTGACCCCACCCAACTGAAACATACGCTGGAGACGAAGAATATAAAGAACCTGTTCTTTGCCGGACAAGTAAACGGAACAACCGGTTACGAGGAAGCTGCCGGACAAGGAATCATGGCAGGCATCAACGCCCACATCAATTGCCACGGCGGAGAACCATTCACCCTTGCAAGAGATGAAGCATATATCGGCGTTTTAATCGATGACTTGGTAACAAAAGGTGTGGACGAGCCTTACCGTATGTTTACTTCCCGTGCCGAATATCGCATCCTGCTCCGTATGGATGATGCGGACATGCGACTCACGGAAAAAGCCTGGAAGCTGGGACTCGCCAAGGAAGAGCGGTACAAGCTGCTGACAGAAAAACGTGAAGCCGTGAACCGAATTATAGACTTCGCGCGGAATTATTCGATGAAACCGGCATTAATCAATCCGGTATTGGAACAGCTCGGCACTACTCCACTGCGCCAAGGATGCAAATTGATAGATTTGATAAACCGACCGCAGGTAACAATTGAAAACATTGCCGAACATGTCAGCGCCTTTAAACGAGAACTGGATAAAATATCCGATAGAAAAGAAGAAATTGTAGAAGCTGCAGAAATACTCATCAAATACGAAGGATACATCGGACGCGAACGGATTATTGCGGATAAGTTGGCAAGATTGGAAAGCATCAAGATAAAAGGAAAGTTTGACTATAATTCCATCCAATCCCTTTCCACCGAAGCCAGACAGAAGCTGGTGAAGATAGATCCGGAAACAATAGCCCAAGCGAGTCGGATTCCGGGAGTATCTCCGAGCGACATCAACGTGCTACTGGTACTTTGCGGACGATAGAGCGCAAAGTTCCACGTGAAACAAAGAATTCAACAAACCTATTAAATAAACTGATTATGAGCAAAGAAACGCTTGCTAAAAGCATTCGGGAAATACCCAACTTCCCCATTCCAGGAATTCTATTCTACGACGTAACTACCTTGTTCAAGGAACCTGCCGCCTTGCAGGAGCTCTCGGACACACTGTACGAGATGTATAAGGACAAAGGAATAACCAAAGTAGTGGGTATAGAATCAAGAGGTTTCATTATGGGCCCCATTCTCGCCACCAGACTGGGAGCAGGCTTCGTTCCTATCCGCAAGCCGGGAAAACTTCCTGCAGAAACCATTGAAGAAAGCTATGATAAAGAATATGGCAAAGATACCGTACAGATGCACAAGGATGCCATTAATGAAGACGATGTAGTTTTGCTGCACGACGACTTACTGGCAACCGGTGGAACAATGGAAGCTGCCTGCAAATTGGTGAAGCAGATGAGCCCCAAGAAAGTGTATGTAAACTTCATCATCGAGCTGAAAGAGCTTCATGGCAAGGATGTGTTTGGGGATGATGTAGAAGTGGAATCGGTGCTATCGCTATAAATTTGTCAAACGCAACGACACAGAGGCACAGAGTACTCTTAGCTGAGAGTTGATGTTATCCATCATTTTACTCCTCTTATCCTCCACCTTTTCATCATACCATTATGGAAGAACTCAGAACTAACGACTACCTCAAAGGGATTGTATCCAACCTTCCCGAAAGTCCCGGTATTTACCAATATTTGAATACCGAAGGGACCATTATATATGTAGGAAAGGCAAAGAATCTGAAGCGAAGAGTGTCTTCCTACTTCAACCGGGAGCACGAACCGGGAAAGACGAGGGTGCTGGTCAGCAAGATTGCAGATATCCGATATATCGTGGTGAATACGGAAGAAGACGCGCTATTGTTGGAAAACAATCTTATCAAGAAATACAAGCCACGCTACAACGTACTGTTGAAAGACGACAAAACATATCCTAGCATCTGCGTGCAGAACGAATACTTTCCACGCGTATTCAGAACCCGGAAGATAATCCGTAACGGTTCCTCCTATTATGGCCCTTACAGCCATATACCTTCCATGTACGCATTACTCGACCTCATCAAGCATCTGTACCCCTTACGTACATGCCACCTGAACCTCTCTCCGGAAAACATACGTGCCGGAAAGTTCAATGTTTGCCTGGAATATCACATCAAGAACTGTGCAGGGCCTTGCATCGGCAAGCAAAGCCAGGAAGAGTATCTGAAAAACATCGCTGAAATCAAGGAAATCCTCAAAGGGAATACCCAAGAGATAGAAAGGATGCTCTTCCAGCAAATGCAGGAGTTGGCAACCGAAATGAAGTTTGAAGAAGCACAGAAGATAAAGGAAAAATACCTGCTGCTGGAAAACTACCGGGCAAAATCGGAAGTGGTAAGCAACGTGCTGCATAATATCGACGTATTCTCCATTGAAGAAGACAATGATGGAAAATCCGCTTTCGTCAACTACCTGCACATTACGAACGGCGCCATCAACCAGGCTTTCACCTTCGAATACAAAAAACGGCTGAACGAAACCAAGGAAGAGCTGCTCTCCCTCGGCATCATCGAAATGCGGGAAAGATACAAAAGCCTTTCACGTGAAATCATCGTACCTTTTGAGCTAGATATGGAGCTGAAAGATGTCGTTTTCACCATCCCGCAACGGGGAGACAAAAAGAAGCTACTGGAACTCTCCATCCTCAACGTGAAGCAGTACAAAGCCGACCGCCTGAAACAAGCCGAAAAGCTGAATCCGGAGCAACGAACTGTGCGCCTGCTGAAAGAGATACAACAAGAGCTGCACCTGGACCGCCTGCCCATACAGATAGAATGTTTCGATAACTCCAACATCCAAGGTTCCGACCCCGTGGCCGGGTGCGTAGTCTTCGTCAAGGGAAAACCCTCCAAGAAAGATTATCGCAAGTATAACATCAAGACCGTAGAGGGACCGGATGACTATGCCTCCATGAAAGAAGTCGTAAAACGGCGCTATCAGCGCGCCATAGAAGAGAAAACTCCCCTGCCCGACCTTCTTGTCACCGACGGTGGAAAAGGGCAAATGAGCGCCGTAAAAGAGGTGATAGACGAACTTGGCCTGAACATCCCCATCGCCGGGCTTACCAAGGATGGCAAACACCGCACTTCCGAACTGCTGTACGGTTTCCCTCCCCAGACCATCGGATTGAAACAGAACACCCCCCTCTTCCGATTGCTGACGCAGATTCAGGATGAAGTGCACCGCTTCGCCATTACCTTCCACCGCGACAAACGCAGCAAACGGCAGATTGCCTCTGCACTGGACGAGATAAAAGGCATCGGCGAAAAGACGAAAAGCGCATTGCTCAAGGAGTTCAAAAGCGTGAAACGTATCCGCGAAGCATCTGCCAAGGAGCTTGCCACCGTGGTGGGAGAAGCGAAAGCCAAAATCATCCAGACCTATTTTTCAGAGAAATAATGACTGATAAATCAGCCTGCAAAACCATGCACACAACGAATTAATTCGTAACTTTGTTCCCTCAAAAGACAAGAATAACATGAGAGTAGTGATACAACGTGCCGGACACGCTTCCGTCACCATCAACGGAACCTGCAAAGCCTCCATTGGAAAAGGCCTCATGATACTCGTAGGCATCGAAGAATCCGATGGAAAAGAAGATATTGACTGGCTTTGCAAGAAGATAGTCAACCTGCGCATTTTCGATGACGAAAACGGCGTGATGAACAAATCCATTCTTGAGGCAGGCGGCGAAATACTGGTTATCAGCCAGTTCACCCTACACGCCTCCACCAAGAAAGGTAACCGCCCTTCCTACATACGGGCAGCACGACCGGAAATATCCGTCCCGCTGTACGAACAATTCTGCCGGGAACTGAGTTTAGCATTAGGTAAAGAAATAGGTACCGGCGAATTTGGTGCCGATATGAAAATAGAACTGATGAACGATGGTCCCGTAACCATCTGTATGGATACAAAAAACAAGGAATAATGACGTTAGAAGAAGCACAGAAACAAGTGGATTCCTGGATAAAGGAATACGGAGTACGCTATTTCAGCGAACTCACCAACATGGCCATACTGACCGAAGAAGTGGGCGAAATGGCCCGCGTCATGGCCCGCAAGTATGGAGACCAGTCCTTCAAAGAAGGAGAAAAAGACAACCTCGAGGATGAAATGGCAGATATTCTCTGGGTACTTCTCTGTATTGCAAACCAGACCGGAGTGAACCTGACAGAGGCTTTCCGCCGTAACTTCGAGAAGAAAACCAGACGTGACCAGACAAGACATATCAATAATCCTAAATTGAAAGACCATGGAGAAAAATGAGCCTACCCAGAGTAAGTATGACGCCGCCCTGGCAAAGTACAACACCCAACTGGATGATGCAGAAATAGCTGCACAAGCTGCCAGAATCATTGCAGAGAAAGTACCGGCAAACAATACACCGGAGGTAAAGAAATTCCTGTTCAACTGCATTGACCTTACCACCCTGAAGAGTGAAGACAGCGATGAAAGCGTCATGAAATTCACCCAGAAAGTGAATAAATTCGACGAAGAGTTCCCCGACCTGAAGAATGTGGCAGCCATCTGTGTATACCCCAATTTTGCAGAAGTCGTAAAAGATACGCTGGAAGTGGAGGATGTAAAAATAGCTTGTGTATCAGCAGGTTTCCCCTCCTCCCAGACTTTCATTGAAGTGAAAGTGGCAGAAACTGCCATGGCACTGATGGAAGGCGCCGATGAAATAGACATCGTTATTTCGGTGGGCAAGTTCCTGGCTGGAGACTATGAAAGCATGTGCGAGGAGATACAAGAACTCAAAGCAACCTGTAAAGAGCACCACATGAAGGTAATTCTCGAAACCGGAGCTTTGAAGACGGCTTCGAACATCAAAAAAGCATCCATCCTTTCCATGTATTCGGGTGCCGATTTCATCAAGACTTCCACCGGCAAGCAACAGCCTGCCGCCACACCGGAGGCCGCTCTGGTTATGTGCCAGGCCATCAAGGAATATCACGAGCTGACGGGTATCAAGGTAGGCTTTAAGCCCGCAGGAGGAATCAACTGCGTGAACGACGCACTGATTTACTACACCATCGTCAAGGAAGTGCTCGGCGAAGAATGGCTGAACAACGAACTGTTCCGCTTGGGAACCAGCCGTCTTGCTAACCTGCTGCTTTCGGAAATCAAGGGCGAGGAAATGAAATTCTTTTAAGAGGAAGTTGCATTTACCTATAAATAAAGCCTGATGGAATGGATTCCATCAGGCTTTTTCATATTATCAACCGGAAATAGTTCCGTTATTTTTCCCGTTCCACCACATAGTCCAGATACCCGGTAAGCGCTGCTTTTACCTCCGTATCGGGCAAAGAAGCCAGCAAAGAAAGGGCCTTTCCCTTATAATCATGCATCACTTGCGAAGCATACTCTATGCCACCATGCTGCTTGGTAAACTCGATTAAATGGACTATTTCACTAGGCGTTGCCTCTCCGTTCTTTATCTTCACGGCAATCTCTTCCGCTGTTTTATTCTTCACGGTATTGAGTACATGGAGTACGGGCAGGGTCAACTTCCCTTCCACCATATCATTTCCGGTAGGTTTGCCTATCTCCTTGCTCTCGGAGTAATCGAAAATATCATCCTTTATCTGAAAACAAAGCCCGATATATTCACCGAACAGACGCGCAGATTCCGCCATTTCATCGCTGGCTCCCACCGAGAGCGCGCCCGCCTTCGTACAAGCAGCAAAGAGCACGGCCGTCTTCTTGCGGATAACGTCGAAATAGACTTCCTCGGAGAAATGGAGATTGCTGACGTTGGAAAGCTGCAGAAGTTCACCATCTGCCAAATCCTGCCCCAGGCAGGAGACGATGTCGATAATGTCATGGTTACGGGTCATGCCCACTTGCACCAACGCTGTTGCAAGCAGATAATCGCCTGCCAGCACGGCTACCTTATTATTGAAAATGGCATTAACGGAGAGTTGTCCACGGCGTTCAGTACTTTCATCCACTACATCATCGTGTACAAGGCTTGCATTATGGAGAAGTTCCAGTGCAACCGCAGCATGCAGGGTTGCAGGACATACTTTACCGAAAAGCTTCGCAGCCAGAAGCACCAGAATGGGGCGCATCATCTTCCCGTTCTTCTGCCGGATATGCGCAATCACGCTGTTCAGCAAAAGGTTGGAACTGGAAAGGGTACTTTCAAAAAGTTTCTTGAAGTCCTCCAGTTCCTCAGAAATCGGAGATTTTATCAATGATGAGTTGTCCATGCATCGCTATTTGCCTACAAAAATAGTAATAAAACGGTTAATACGGTATTTTTTTGTACTTTTACCATGAAAAAAAGGATTAAATGTATGAATTCAATCGATAAACTGTTTTTGCTCGATGCCTACGCACTGATATATCGGGCCTATTACGCGTTCATCAAGAACCCGAGAACCAACTCAAAAGGATTCAACACCTCGGCCATTCTGGGCTTTGTAAACACCCTGGAAGAAGTGCTTAAAAAAGAGAATCCCACACACATAGGAGTAGCCTTCGACCCGTCAGGCCCTACCTTCCGCCACGAGGCCTACGAGCAATACAAGGCACAGCGCGAGGAGACACCCGAGACCATCCGCCTTTCCGTACCTATTATAAAGGATATCATCCGCGCCTACCGCATCCCCATCCTTGAGGTGGCCGGCTATGAAGCGGACGACGTGATAGGCACGCTTGCCACCGAAGCAGGGCGGCAGGGCATCACCACCTATATGATGACACCCGACAAGGACTACGGCCAGCTGGTATCGGACCGCATCTTTATGTACCGCCCCAAGCACACCGGCGGATTCGAAGTGATGGGTACCGAAGAAGTAAAAGCCAAATTCAACATACAAACCACCGAGCAAGTCATCGATATGCTGGGACTGATGGGCGATGCTTCCGACAACATCCCCGGCTGTCCAGGTGTGGGCGAGAAAACCGCACAGAAGCTGATTGCCGAATTCGGCAGCATCGAGAACCTGCTGGAACACACCGACCAACTGAAAGGCGCACTGAAAACGAAGGTGGAGACAAACCGGGAGATGATTACCTTCTCCAAATTCCTTGCTACCATCAAAACAGATGTCCCCATCCGGCTCGATATGAATTCGCTCGTCCGGGAAGAACCGAACGAAGAAGAACTCCGCAAGATTTTCGAAGAGTTGGAATTCCGCACACTCATCGACCGGATACTCAAAAAAGGAAACGGCAACTCTTCCTCCCCCACCCCAACCTCTCCGACACCCGACCTCTTTGCCGGCACTCTGTTTGCCCAGCCGCAAACCTCCAATCCCGAAAACAGCGCCCCCGTTCAAGGCGATTTGTTTGCAAATTTTGCGGGCGAGGGGACGGGAGCTTCTGAAAATTCAAATCTGAAGCGGTTAGAAATGCTCGATGTAGACTATCAACTCATTGATACAGAAGAGAAAAGAAAGGGAATTATTCAAAAGTTGCTTACAAGCGAAATTCTCTCAATAGATACAGAGACTACCGGAACCGAGCCAATGGATGCCGAACTCGTGGGAATGAGCTTCAGTGACGCCGAAAATCGGGCATACTACGTACCCGTACCTGCTGAACGAGAGGAAGCCTTAAAAATTGTAAACGAGTTCCGCCCCCTCTTCGAAAACGAGAAATCCATGAAGGTGGGACAAAATATCAAGTACGATATGATTATCCTCCAGAATTACGGAGTCCGGGTGAAAGGCAAGCTTTTCGACACCATGCTCGCCCATTACGTGCTTCAACCCGAACTGCGACACAACATGGACTATCTGGCGGAAATCTACCTGCACTACCAGACCATCCACATCGATGAGCTGATTGGAGCGCGAGGCAAAAACCAAAAGAACATGCGCGACCTTCCACCCGAAGATGTCTACCGTTATGCCTGCGAGGATGCGGACGTCACCCTCAAACTGAAAAACGTGCTGGAAAAGGAACTGAAGGAGCAAGGTGCCGAACATCTGTTCTACGAAATAGAGATGCCGCTCGTCCCCGTACTTGTCAATATAGAGAGCAACGGAGTGCTGCTCGATACGGAAGCATTGAAGCAGTCGTCCCAGCACTTCACTGTCCGCCTGCAGGAGATTGAAAAGGAAATCTACGAGATGGCTGGCGAGACATTCAATATCAGCTCCGCCAAGCAGGTAGGCGAAGTGCTGTTCGACAAGCTGAAAATCGTGGAGAAAGCGAAAAAGACCAAGACCGGACAATACGTCACCTCCGAAGAGGTGCTGCAAAGCTACCGCAGCAAGCACGACATCATCGGGAAGATACTGGAATACCGCGGACTGAAGAAACTGCTGAGCACCTATATAGATGCCCTGCCCCAGCTCATCAACCCACGTACGGGCCGCATACACACCTCCTTCAACCAGGCGGTAACCGCTACCGGACGCCTCAGCTCCAGCAATCCCAACCTGCAGAACATCCCCATCCGCGACGAAGACGGAAAGGAAATCCGCAAGGCGTTCATCCCCGACACCGACTGCGAGTTCTTCTCTGCCGACTACTCGCAGATAGAGCTGCGCATCATGGCACACCTCAGCGAAGATAAGAACATGATAGACGCCTTCCTCAGCGGACACGACATCCACGCCGCTACCGCTGCCAAGATATATAAGATAGATATAAACGACGTAACCGCCGACATGCGCCGCAAGGCAAAAACGGCAAACTTCGGCATCATCTACGGCATCTCCGTCTTCGGGCTTGCCGAACGCATGGGCGTTTCCCGCCAGGAAGCCAAAGAGCTGATAGACGGCTACTTTGAAACCTACCCACAAGTGAAGGAGTATATGGACAAAAGCATCCAAGTGGCACGCGAGAACGGCTATGTGGAAACCATCTTCCACCGCAAGCGCTTCTTGCCGGACATCAACTCAAGAAACGGGGTGGTACGGGGCTATGCCGAACGGAATGCCATCAACGCTCCCATCCAGGGAAGTGCCGCCGACATCATAAAAGTAGCCATGGCACACATCTATCAGCGCTTCCAAGCTTACAATCTGAAAGCAAAGATGATTTTACAGGTCCATGACGAACTAAATTTCAGCGTTCCAGAGGCAGAAAAAGAGCTTGTACAGAAAATCGTAATCGAAGAGATGGAGCAGGCATATCGCATGTACGTACCCCTGAAAGCCGATTGTGGGTGGGGAAACAACTGGTTGCAGGCACACTAAACAGCCCAATAACTTTATTTAACTTACAATCAGAAAGCAACAGAAGCAATCCTTTCCAAATACAGTTTGCTCATCAGAATATCCGGCAACCTCGCTGCCGGATATTTTTTATTCACCAATCTTGCCAAAAGGAAAGCATACCGGAACCCTCACTACTGACATATTGATAAAATTTAATCCGATATTTATATTTATGTCAATTTAATACGTACCTTTGCAGCGAAATCAATGACATATTGATAGAAAATAGAAAGTTAAACTAAAAAAGACATAAAACCATGAAAGCAAAAGTATCTTTAAAAACAGTGATTGTTTCAGCACTTCTCTTAGTTTGCGGATTAAATGCCTCAGCCGACAATAAGAGCAACCTCATTTACAATTCGGAAGAAGTAAATGGCATGAAGGTGGCAGAGACCGTATACAAGATGGACGGAAACACGCTTGCCAACTATATGAAGTACAATTATAAGTACGACGACCAGAACCGCATGACGGAAAGCGAAGCCCTGAAATGGAACAGCACCAAGAATACATGGGGCAAGGACATGTGCATCCGCTATGCATACCAAGGCAAGACGATGACTACCACATACTACAAATGGAACAACAAGAAAGGCGAATACATACTGGTTCCCGAGATGACAGTAATCATGGACAACCCTAACATGTAATTGACAAACTCTCTCTTAAAGTAAGAAATCTTATTCCTAACAACAATAACCGAAACCTTTCATAAAAGAGCCGGAATGATTCGCACATTCCGGCTCTTTTATTATATCTTGAAAAACAAATCCTTTCCGTCAGATACCAATAACCTTACACGATTAGTATCCTGGATTGTTTTCTATAATGGCACTGTTTGTATCAATCTCACTTTGGGGAAGCGGCCAAAGTTCATCCTTTCCTTTGATATACTTCATCGTGTTATACACACGGAGATTCAGTGCTTTCCCATCCCAAGAACTACCTTCTGAATATGCCGGATGCCAGTTGTCATCAAATGAAGGCTTGGCATTGGACATAAGCCCTTTTTGATTGGGAGCATAAATCTTACCTGTCATCACTGTAGAAGCCATACCCCAACGACGGAGATCAAACCAACGAAAACCTTCATTACAAAGTTCAACAGTACGTTCGTAACGTAATGCCTTTCGGAGTCCGCTCTGCGAAGTAACTACCACATCGGGCATTCCTACACGATTACGAATTATATTGATGTCCGTTCGTGCTAACTCCAGATTGCCATCAGCCATTTCAATATTGGCTTCTGCCTCTATTAGATAAACCTCTGCTAAACGCATCAAGCCGCAATTAAGATCACTGGTTTCATGGTTGGAGATTGCAGCTCTTTCCAACTCGGCTATATCCAAATATTTCCTCCAGAGATATCCAGCAGGACCTTTAGTGCCATTGGCACCGTATACGCCCTTGGTTCCCTGTGACTCCATGTTTGTCACGTCCTTGCCCGTGCTATAGTCGTGAATCTTTTTACTGGTAGTGGAAGTCTGGAATTCTAGATTGAATATGCGTGAACCAGGTCGCAAACAGAAAAGATCCAGACGAGGGTCCCGGTTTTGCCAAGGGTTCTGCCAGTCATACAGAGAAGATTCCGTAATCGATTTGCCATCCTTGCATTGAAACATATCAACAAATGTTTGTGTAGGACCAAAATAGGCGCATCCTCCCAGTGTACGTGGAGCCATGTAATATGCCTCCTTGGTTTTATTACTGGATATTACCGCATCATACTGCACGGACCAGAGCCACTCATTGCTTGCCTCACCGTCATAACCAAACAGAGCCGTCTGACCGGTTGGCTCTCCTGCCTCATGACTTTCTCCACAATACTGTGTATTGATGGATTCCAATTCAAAGCCTGCCTCCTTAGCCAAATTCAAGGCTTGTTTGGCCGAACTGGCAGCCAAGTCATACTTTTTCCAATTCAAGGCAATACGGGCACGTAACGCATACGCTGCTACCCGTCCGATGCGTGCACTGCCATAGCTTTCTGCTTTATGGCGGAGTGGAAGGTTAGCCAAACACTCGTCGCTAAGATCCGAAAGCAGATTCTCTACAATGGTCTCTCTCGGTGTACGTGGGGTCTGGCTGTCATTTATACCCGCTGTGTGGACCACATACGGCAAGTCTCCATAGTGCTGGCAAGCTTGATCATAACAGAATGCCCGTATGCACAGCAGCTCTGCCCGTATACTCTCTATATCCGTATCAGAGGCTGTGCCACGCAGATTATCCAGCGCATCGAGAAGCTGGTTGATACGTGCCACGGTCTTATACACGCAATTATAAAGCTTGTTTGCCACCGCGTTTTCAGCAGAAGCTCCGGAGGTGATTAATTCCGTATACATAGCCGTGTTGACACGTGTAGCACCAATATCGGTAATATTGTCTGTCACCTTCCACCAGGTGGTGGTGCTGGCACTATAAGCTGTCAGAGATGAGTAAACAGCGTTCAAACCGAAATTCGCCTCTTCCATACTCGAAGGATAAGAGGCAGAAGACGGTGAAGTGAGTGGTTCAAGGTCGAGTGAACAAGCACCGAGACCTAATAGAGACAGCGAAAGGAGTGCTGTATAAATATTGTTTCGTTTCATATCATTTTTTCTTTTTATGTCTTCTTGAATACAGACGGTTTCCCTATTCCGGCTAATCAGAATTTGATGTCAACGCCAAAAGTGAAGGCTTTCGTCTGGGGATAATTGTTTGCCGCACCCAGAGATACCCCATCTGTTGCTGATGCGTTATAGTTGACTTCGGGGTCATAGCCATCCCAAAAGTCAGTAAAAGTCAAGAGATTCTCAGCATTGGCATAAATGTAGGCAGACTTCAGTCCGATGGCTTTCATCCATTTGGAGGGCAGGTCGTAACCCAGCTGCAGGTTCTTCAGACGCAGGTAAGCGGCACTCTTCATCCAGAAGGATGATGTATAGGTGTTGTTACTGCTCTTATAAGAGAGGCGAGGCGTGGATGCATCATGATTCTGCTCCGTCCAATAGTCAAGGTGTTCCTTGCGGTAGGTTCCTCCCTGATAGCAAGGCATCACATAGTAGGAATTGAGATAACCGTCGGCCTTGCCAACTCCTTGCAAGAAAGCCGAAAGACGAATTCCTTTGTATCCCACTCCTAAATTAAAGCTATAACTATAGCGTGGAACTGTACTTCCGATAATCGTCTTGTCATCTGTAGTAATTTTGTTGTCTCCGCTGACATTCCGGTATTTCAGGTCACCGGGATATACGGTTGTACCGAATTGGGGACAGTTGGCATTGATTTCGTCCGCTTCTTCTTGTGAATTGATGAAACCGTCGCATATCAATCCGTAAATGGAGTTAATGGAAGACCCCTCTTGGTTACGAATATCACCGCTTGTGCTGCTTGTGCCCCGCATGTCGGTGATGGTGTTTTTCACGTCGCTCAGCGTAAGGGCGGCATCCAGCGAAAAGTCCCTCGTCAGCTTCTTGCTGTAGCCTACGCTTAGCTCCCATCCCTGGTTTCTTACCTTGCCGGCATTCTGGAAGGGAGCACCCATACCAATGTGGTTGGGGATGTCCAGCTTCATCAGGATACCATCCGTTATCTTCCTATACCAGTCGGCAGTGATGTTGATACAGCCGAACAGTGAAAGATCTATGCCTAAGTCAGTCATGGTAGAAGTCTCCCATGTAAGGTCCCTATTGGAGAGCGAGGTAACAGCAGAGGTCGTGTAAAGATTACCTCCCATAGATATAGAGCCCGTAGAGAGTTGCTGAGTAGTGGGATAATAGGAACTTCCGATATTCTGGTTGCCCAGTTTGCCCCAAGAGGCACGTAATTTCAGATTATCCACTCTATCGCGTATAGATTCCATAAAGGGTTCCTCGCTGATGCGCCATGCTGCAGAGAATGAAGGGAACACGCCATATCGGTTACCCTCTGCAAATCTGGAAGAACCGTCGGTACGGATATTGGCCTCCACAAGGTAGCGTTCCTTGTAGTTGTAATTCAAGCGGCCAAAGAAGGAGTTGATGGCCCATTGGTACTCCCCTCCTCCATTGTTCATGTTCTCAATGTTACCGGCATCAATTTGGTCATATTGAGGGAAGTTGAATACTTGACGATAGGCAGAAAGAGTCTTTTCTGTATAGGTCTGACACTCCATACCTGCCATTACTTTGAAGTAGTGGTCATCCAGCTGTTTCTCATAGTTGGTCAGTGCCTGTGTGTTCCAGTAGAAGTAACGGTAGGCCGATTCTGTAAGCGAGTTGTAGGTTTCGCCGCTCTTGAAGCTGGTAGTACCTTCCGGGTCACCATACGTGGTGACAGAATTCTTATAGTTATGGTTATTCTTGGTGATATAACGTGGAGTGGCTTGAACTGACACATTCCATCCATCGAGAATCTTATAGGTCAGAGCCATCGCCATGGTAGCACGGATAACATTGTTTTTCACAATACCGCCTTCACGCAACAACAGCACGGGGTTATTGCCCATCAGACCATTTGCCCCATTATAAAGACCAGTAGTAAATTGATTGACAATGTTCGGGGTTCGGGTGTTCATATAATTGAAGGCATGTCCTTCGTAGGGAGAACTATTTTTATTGGCATTGCTTACTTGTATGTCAAACTTCATGTCCAGACGGTCGCTAAGCTTGATGTCCATATTGTTGCGTACAGAGATTTTACGGTAAGAGGAATTGACCACTATACCCGTCTGGTCCAGATACCCTATAGAAGTAAGTGTCTTGATACGTTCTGATGAAGAAGTCAGAGTAAGCGTATGCCCATGGTTGAATCCGTTTTCTGTAAGAATCAAGTCCTGCCAGTCTGTATTAGGATAGATGTCCGGGTCAGTAGCCATGCCAGCCACATATTCCCTTATATATTCATCACTATAGGGCAGGTCGGATCCGTCGTTACCTGCTGCCACATTTTCCAATTGCATATATTCCAATGCATCCACTTTTTGAGGAAGCATCGTTGCGCCTTGGAATCCAAAATATCCTTTATAGGATATGCTGAACTTGTCTTGACTGCCACCCCGTTTGGTAGTCACCAGAATGACACCATTGGCAGCACGTGAACCATAGATGGATGCAGATGCAGCATCTTTCAAGACGGACACTGACTCGATGATGTTAGGATCCACTTCATCTATGGTTCCTTCTACGCCATCGACCAACACCAACGGGGCGGCACTATCACCACCGAAGGTTCCGATACCACGTATACGTATATGACCGCCATTGCCGCCTGGCTCACCGCTCTGTGTAGTGACAGTTACACCTGCAGCCATGCCTTGCAGAGCCGAAGATACGTTTGATACTCGACGGCTTGCAAGCTTCTCGCTGTTAAGCGAAGAAACCGAGCCTGACAGATTAACCTTCTTGTTAGTGCTATAACCTACCACTACCACGTCGTTAAGCAATTGTGAGTCTTCATCCAGTACCACATGAATGAAGTTCTCCCCTGCAGTCTTCAGCTTGAGGGTACGGAAGCCGATGTAGGATACGATGAGTTCCGCGTCTTCGATGGTTTCAAAATTGAAGTTGCCGTCCACATCGGTAATGGTTTTCTCGGGAGAATGGGTCACTTGAATTGTAGCACCGGGAAGTGGATTATTGAACCGGTCCACCACTTTACCTTTGACGGGTTTCAGTGAAGCTGCGACTACATTCAACGAAACAAGCAGCCCACAGACACACACAAAGGATTTAATCATTCTTGTTTTCATTAGTTTCTATGATGATTTTAATTTCGGCTGCAAAAGAATGGATGCTGTATTACAGACTTGTGTCACTTCTGTGATTTTGATATGACACCGGATGAGAGCCCGACATATGTAACTTGAACGTAACCCCATAGAAACGACGAAGTAATTTCACTCACCTATTTTTGCTCTCAATTCAAACAACAAATAATTGAAAGAGAAAAGCAATGAACAAAAAGAACATTTTTTACGCCGCATTGCTGCTTATGGCAATAGGGGCAGAAGCTAAAGAGATTAAAGGCAAAGTCATGGCCGACGGCAAGGGGCTGGCCAAAGTTGTAGTAACCGATGGCACCGCATTCGCTCTTACCAGTGAAGACGGAAGCTATATGATTGATGCTGATGAGAAGGCCCACTTTATCTATGTAGTGACACCTTCAGGCTATATGGCTCCTTGCAACGGGGGTACTCCCGTCTTCTATAAGACTCTGAACGAGAACAGCCACGATTTCCAGCTCCATCGCTGGGGAACAGTAGGAGGCAAATACGCCATGATGGCAGCAGCCGATACACAACCGCGCGGAGAGAACGCATTCCATCGGCTTGAAACGGAAGCTTTCCCCGACCTCAAGCAAGTGGGCTTTGAATATATGAGCCAGAATATTCCTGCTTTCGCCATCTTCTTGGGCGACATCTTATGGGATAACCTGGAAATGTTTCCCCACATCAAGCAAGAGATAGCAAAGATCCAAATTCCCATCTATCCGGTTATCGGCAACCACGACCACGACAAGGAGGTGAGCGACGATGATGCCAGTGCACATCTTTATCGGCATTTCTTTGGACCCACTTACTATGCGTTCAATGCTGGAAAAGACTATTATATCGTTTTGGACAATATCCTTTATAAAGGAAACAAGAAGTATGAGGTGGGGCTCAATGATCAGCAGCTCAATTGGGTGAAGAGCTATCTGCAGTACGTCCCCAAAGGGGCTCATCTGTTTGTTTGCATGCATGCTCCGGCATACTTCTATAACGAGAACTACAAGTTGGGACGCGTAGCCGAGTTACTCGACCTTTTCGAGGGTTATAAGGTAGATATTCTCAGTGGTCACACTCATGTACAATGCAACACACAAATCAGAAACAACATTCGTGAGTACAATATCGCCTCCATCGGAGGCGCGTGGTGGTTATGGGACGGCATCTATAGCAAAGACGGTACCCCTATTGGCTACCAAGTATTCGAATCCGGCAAGAACGGAATTGCAAATTATTTCAAGTCATTAGGACATGACCGTGACTATCAGTTCCGTTACTATCCCGTGGGTACAGTACCCGGCCATGAAGACGAACTCTGCGTCAAGGTATGGAATTGGGATAACCGCTGGAAAGTGGAATACTACGAAGACGGGAAGTTGAAAGGCGAAATGAAGCAGTATAAAGGCATGGATCCTGATTATGATTTCTTCCTGCAGCGCAAAGCTGTCACAGAGGGAAAGGATATGAAGGAACGTGGTCGCCAAGCTAACAAGAATGCTTATTTCTTTTTCTCTACAAAACCGAGCGATAAAGCAAAGAAAATAAAAATCGTGGTGACTGACGCCAACGGGAAAAGCTACGAGCAGTCTTTGGAACATTAAGTAAACAGACAGATAGTAATCGGTACCTGATTATGAGCCATTCCCTGCTCCTCGTTATTCAGCTATCGGTTATTATTCGTACCTTTACCCGAAAAAGGAATGCCACATGATACCCAAGACCCTCATTACCTACATCGAGACAGCAATCATTCCCCGGTACAAGGAGTTTGACAAGGCACACAACCTCTCACACGTCCGCACCGTCATCGAAGAAAGCCTTGCCCTCGCCCGGCAATATCCCGAAGCGGACGAACGCCTGGCATACGTCATTGCCGCCTACCATGACACGGGACTGTGCCGCGACCGCGCCACCCACCACCTTGTCTCCGGCGAGATACTGATGGCGGACTCCACCCTGCGGCAATGGTTCTCCGACACGGAAATCCTCCTCATGAAAGAAGCCGTAGAGGACCACCGGGCCTCTACAGACCACGAACCTCGTAGCATCTACGGCAAGATTGTTGCCGAAGCGGACCGTATCATCGACCCGGACATCACTCTGCGCCGCACCGTGCAGTACGGATTGAAACAGAATCCTGCCGCCGACAAGGAGTGGCACTACCAGCGGTTCCATCAGCATCTCATGGCAAAATATGCACCCGGCGGTTATCTGAAGCTCTGGTTTCCCGAGGGCAAGAATGCGGAACAGCTGAAGAAGCTCCAAGCCATTATCGCAGACGAAGGACAGCTGCGGCAAGTTTTCAACCGAATATTCGAGGAGGAAAAGTAATAGCGGTATCAATGAAGCATATGCCCCATTTCATTTCCGACTATGGAAACGATTTGTTTCCTATAATGGAACAGAGTGTTCTCTATAAGGAAACAAAGTGTTTCCTATAACGGAACAAATCGTTTTATCCCGTCGAAACAAGTCGTTTCATACAAGAGAAACAATCTGTTCCGACGGGGTGTAACAAAGTGTTCAGTACTGTGAACTAATACAATAGCTCTATTTAGAAGGTCTCACAAGATAAGTATCCGCCTCCATAAATATAAAGACTTATAGGCGTGCCAACATGAGGAAATCATAAAACTCACAGATGGACTGGCCTTCGGTCTCTGATTCGAAGACAAAGAAGAGCGGCTGCTTTCCCTTATGCAGCTTTGCCGGAATAGAGAGCGAAGCATAGAACTCCCTGCAAGTGCTGCCAGCCTTCACATTCACAAGTCCTATCTCTACACCGCCTTTTGTTGTCCAAGGGCTACCCAGCATGATGCGGATGCGCCCGTCGGTATCTTCAGCCTTCAACCTTAACTGCATCTGCAAAGACTTATCTCGCGGAACGGCATTCATATTCAAGTATTTATATCCTACAATCGACCCACTTGTGTTATTCACCACCGGAGCGAACGGGATTTTGTGGTTGTTATCGCCGGCATAGGGATTATTATCCCGGTACACAGGCCGGATATAAGACCCCGTATACACATAATGGGGATAGACCTCTTTGATTCCTCCGGGATTGGTGTGCCAACAAGCCAGCCCGGCCGAGATGCGCTGCATAGGATTGAGCCCTTCAAGAAGGAAGCCTTCAGAATTGAACTCTCCGCGTGAAATCACGACTTTCCCGCCTTTTCCTTTTTCCACCTTTACATCAATGGCCGACACCATAGCTTGGCGTGCATAGCAATCGGTACCTATCTGGCGATGATAGAACACGTACCATTGCCCTCCTATCTTGCAGATACTGCCATGCGTATTTCCACCGGGCATGGCCGAAGCTATCACATTGCCTTTTTCATCATATTCGCGCGCACGGGCATCGATGATTGTTCCGCCATAGGTCCAGGGACCCAGAGGATGCTCGCTGTAGGCATAGGCCAACGTATAGTTGCTTGCATTGGGCAGACCATCTTCACCCTCAGCGGTAGTACGGCTATAGATAAACACATACTTATCCTCAATCTTGCGGATGGAGGATGCCTCAAAGAAGCGGAATATACCTTCCTGCCGATAGCCTGAAATCATGTTCTCCACCACTTCGGTACCCGGCTTTACCGTGCACATAGTAGTGGGGTCCAACTCCGCGCCATGCGAAATGCCAAATCCCCAATAACCATACACACGTCCATCATCATCGACAAACACTGCGGGGTCGAATCCCAAACAACCGAAAGTCTCGCGAGGACGCTCCTTATGCCAGTTGCATACCGTAAACGGGCCATCGGGACGGTCGCTTTTGGCAATCATGGAATTGCGCCCACCACCTTGATTATTCGGAAAGAGGTAGTAAGTTTTCTTACCATCGGCATCGGTAGTTACTGTCACGTCAGGGGCAAAAAGCACGTCGTCGGTTCCATCAGCATTCAGTTTATACAGTTCGGGCGACTCATTGACTTTAAATATCACGCCGTCATATCTCCAACGGGTCAGGTCCTCTACGGGTGCCGACCACACCACCTGGTCACGTCCGCAATACATCCACTTGAGATTATCGTGCGAACCATAAATATAAAGACGGTACTTGCCGGGACAGTCAGGATCCTCAAACACATAGGGCTCACCATCAGGAATAAATTCCCAAAGCGGCAGATAAGGATTCTGTGCAGATAATGTAAAAGACAGACCGATGAGACATGAGAAAATCATCAGAATTTTTCTTACTTTGTTTTTCATAATCGCATTGATTTATAGAATGATACTTAAATTTATAATTGCGACAAAACTATCAATTTATCATTTTACTCTCGTGCTTTTAATGCAAATTAACATACCCACTTTCCCCGGTAAGTACTATCTTTGCTTAAAAAAGTGAAGATAGGCTGCACCTCAGCATAAAAAATGAACGCGTTCATTTCATTCTGCCTTCGGTTTGCACTATCTTTGCATCCAATTAACTGAACAATAACTAAAAAACAAGATAACACTATGGCATTAAAAGCTGGTATCGTGGGCCTTCCCAACGTAGGAAAATCCACTCTTTTCAACTGCTTGAGCAGCGCAAAGGCACAAGCGGCAAACTTCCCGTTCTGTACAATCGACGCCCAAATGGGGCAAGTGTCCGTACCCGACGAACGACTGACGAAGCTCGCCGAGCTGGTTCACCCGGGGCGTATCGTACCCGCCGTGTGCGACATTGTCGACATTGCCGGACTGGTGAAAGGCGCCAGCAAAGGTGAAGGACTCGGCAACCAGTTCCTGGGCAACATCCGCGAGTGCGACGCCATCATCCACGTGCTGCGCTGCTTCGACAATGGCAACATCGTCCACGTGGACGGCTCGGTGAACCCCGTACGCGACAAGGAAATCATCGACACAGAGCTGCAACTGAAAGACCTCGAAACCGTGGAAAACCGCATCAAGCGCGTAGAGAAAATAGCCAAGGTGGGTGGCGACAAGGCTGCAAAGATAGAGTACGAACTCCTGCTCCGCTACAAGGATGCCCTGGAACAAGGACAAAGCGCCCGCACCGTCATCCCGCAGAACGACGACGAGGAACAATGCGCCAAGCAGATGTTCCTGCTTACTACCAAGCCCGTGCTCTATGTCTGCAACGTGGATGATGTCAGCGCCGCCGGCGGCAACCAGTACGTAGAGCAGGTGCGCGAAGCCATCAAGGGCGAGGATGCCGAACTTATCATCATCTCCGCCCAGACCGAGGCCGACATTGCCGAACTGGAGACATACGAGGAAAAACAGATGTTCCTCGAAGACCTGGGACTGAAAGAGAGCGGTTGCAACCGTTTGATTAAAGCTATCTACAGCCTGCTGAACCTCGAAACCTTCATCACTGCCGGAGAGATGGAAGTAAAGGCATGGACCTATCGCAAGGGATGGAAAGCACCGCAATGCGCCGGCGTTATCCATACGGATTTCGAGAAAGGGTTTATCCGGGCAGAGGTCATCAAGTATGAGGATTATATCAAGTATGGCAGCGAAGCAGCCGTGCGCGAAGCCGGAAAGTTGGGTGTGGAAGGCAAGGAGTATGTGGTGCAGGATGGGGACATCATGCACTTCAGGTTCAATGTGTAATGATATTCATTCCAGATGGCAATGTACTTTCTTTGTACATTGCCATTTTCTAATAAACTCCATACAATAACAATATGAAACAGATTATCTTCCTTTTATTCTTATTGTCCTGTACTGCCGTTTATGCACAACAGCAAGACTCAGTAACCATTCACGGACGGGTGACTGATTACAACGGACAGCCGATAGACAGTGCCAGCGTCTGGTGGCAAAACCCGCAGTTCAATGACATCATAGAAGCCATAACCGACAAAGACGGGCATTACACGGCCCGTATACCCAAAGGAAAATATCAAAGTGCAGCCTCTATTTATCTGCCCTCCTATGCGCACATTGCCATGAAAAGCGGGCTGCCCGAGACTGAACACCGCCTGGAGTTCTGGGCCTGGGATTTCATCGCCGACCGCGACACTACACTCGACATACGTTATCATCGTATGGAAGCTTATGGCCTGCGTGCTTTCCGCATCCCCGGAGCCATGCCTACTTATCAGATATACGTCCGTCCCATGAGCTTGACACGTACCTACCAATGGATGAAAGAAACAAAGCCCGAGTCATTGGTACACGGTGAAAACCTGAGTGACATTGAGCAACAAGAACAAAACGAAGAAGCCAAAGAATGCCAGATGGCTCCCCGCCCCGGGCAACTGAAAGTCACCGTCTGGATAGACGGCGAGAAAGTCCCCGTGCTGATGAAGCAGGAAATAAAAGAATATTTCGACAGCAACGAATATGGCAACGCCTATCTATTGACAGTAGACATGCCCAAGCATCCCAGAAAAGACCTTCCCTACCGTATCTTCAAAGTAGAGCTGGAAGACATGGAGAACGGTGACCGGGGCGAAGGGCTTTACTATATGGAAAAGGAAAACTACGTTCAATAAACCATACACAACAAATGGCAAACAGTAATCTGAAATACCTCATAGCAGGTACCGGCGGCGTAGGCGGAAGCATCGCCGCCTTTCTTTCATTATCCGGCAAAGACGTCACTTGCATTGCACGCGGCGAACACCTTGCCGCCATACGCGGGAACGGTCTGCAACTGCACTCCGATTTGAAAGGTGAACATTGTCTGAAAGTGGCGACATTTACCGCAGAAGAATTCCAAGGCAAAGCGGATGTTATCTTCGTCTGCGTCAAAGGTTATTCCGTAGACTCCATTACGGAACTCATCAAACGTGCCTCACACGAGCGTACAGTGGTAATCCCCATCCTGAATGTTTACGGAACCGGTCCCCGTATCCAACGGTTGGTCCCCGGCGTCACAGTGCTCGACGGCTGCATCTACATCGTAGGATTCGTATCCGGACGGGGAGAAATCACGCAGATGGGAAAGATTTTCCGGCTCGTCTACGGAGCACACCGCGGCACGATTGTTTCCCGTGAAACATTGGAAGCCGTGCAACGCGATTTGCAGGAAAGCGGCATCAAAGCCGAAATCTCCGACGACATCAACCGGGACACATTCGTCAAGTGGTCCTTCATTTCTGCTATGGCCGTCACCGGAGCCTATTACGACGTACCTATGGGCGAAGTCCAGAAACCGGGCAAAGTGCGCGACACCTTTATCGGACTGTCACAAGAGAGTGCAGCTTTGGGCAGGAAGTTGGGTATAGAATTTAAGGAAGACATCGTGCAGTATAACCTCAAAGTAATAGACAAACTCGCCCCCGAAAGTACCGCCTCCATGCAGAAAGATATGGCCAAAGGGCATCAGAGCGAAGTACAAGGCTTGTTGTTCGACATGATTACGGCTGCAGAGGCACAAGGGATTGAGGTGCCGACGTATAGGATGGTGGCGGAGAAATTCAAATAAACTGCCACAATGAACTGCCAAACGAGATAATTTCATACCTTTGTCCCGAACAACCCCGTAATTCAGTAATTTAATTCTTCATAAATATGCTATCACTACTCACCATCAACTGGAACCCCGACCCCGAACTATTCAACTTCTTCGGCATATCCATCCGCTACTACGGTTTGTTATGGATTATCGGCCTCGCTTTTGCCTACCTTATCGTGCAACACCAGTACCGCGACCGCAAAATAGACGAAAAGAAATTCGAACCTCTTTTCTTCTATTGCTTCTTCGGCATACTGATAGGCGCACGACTGGGCCACTGCATATTTTACGACTGGGCCTACTACCAAGACCACTTCGTTGAAATGATTCTCCCCATCAAGCAGACCGCCGCAGGATGGAAAATGACGGGTTACACCGGCCTTGCCAGCCACGGCGGCACGCTGGGCCTGATTATCGCCCTCTGGATGTACTGCCGCAAGACGAAGATGCACTACATGGACGTGCTCGACATGATAGCCGTTGCCACTCCCATCACCGCCTGCTGCATCCGCCTTGCCAACCTGATGAATTCCGAAATCATCGGCAAACCGACCGACGTGCCCTGGGCATTCATCTTCGAACGGGAAGACATGTTGCCCCGCCATCCGGCACAGCTCTACGAAGCCATCGCCTACTTCATTTTCTTCCTGGGGATGGTCTGGCTATACAAACGCGGGCAGAAGAAACAAGAGAGCAAACTTGAAACAGATTTCAGCACCACCAAGCGGAAATCAACCACCGTGCAGGCCGAAGCCTCCCTGCCCTATCACCGCGGTTTCTTCTTCGGACTCTGCCTGACGGAGATTTTCACCTTCCGTTTCTTCATCGAGTTCCTGAAAGAAAACCAGGTGAACTTTGAAGACAGCATGTCGCTGAACATGGGCCAATGGCTCAGCATCCCATTTGTCATTATCGGGGTGTATTTTATGTGTTTCTACGGAAAGAAAGCTTCCAAATAAACATTTAGGCCCTACATAAGCAACATACCTACCCCTTTCATCTGTGTAGATTTCTCTACTTTTACGGCATCGAAACAACAACCGTAAATCATATATTTATCATGAAAGAGAAACAACTGATGAAAGGGGCAGCTTTTATGCTGCTAGCAGCAACTGCCATCCCGCCCGCACATGCCCAACTGAAAACAAATGCCGGCGTGCAATACCTGCTTTCCCAGTCGAAAGACATGAGCCAGGATTTTCTGGACCTCAGCAACACCTATTTCTTTGCCGACAGCCTGGTATCGTTCGACACCTCCACCGGCAAGGGGACTGTCCAGTGGAAACGCCAGCAACTGATGCCCCGCCAGGCATTCAATGCAAACACCTACCTGCACCAGCCCCTCCAGTCACTGGACTTCCCGGAGACGGCCTACGACAACAATCCACAACTGACGTTCACCGTCGAACCGGTCAGCGAACGTACCCTCCGCATCCGTATGCTTACCTCGCCCATCGTACCGAAAGAAGATGCCGACGACCCCATGCTCATAGGAAAGCCTGCCGACGGACGCTCCTTCTGGAAAGCCGAGAAGACGGATAAAGGTACCCTGTACACCTCCCGATACGGCAGCCTGCTCATCGAGAATTACCCCTGGCGCCTGGTGCTGAAAGATGCCGACGGACGCCTGCTGACACAGACTCGTTGCTGGAGCGACAACGACTCCACACAGGTCAAGGTACCTCCATTCAGCTTTATCAAGCGCGGCTCGGACAACTCACGCAGCATCAATCCCGTATTCAGCCTCGCGCCGAACGAGAAAATCTACGGTTGCGGCGAGTCCGCCACCGCACTGAACAAGGCCGGGCAGAAGGTCAACCTCTTTGTCACCGACCCGCAGGGCCCCGAAACCCCGGACATGTACAAGCCTATCCCCTTCTTTTTCAGTAACCGCGGCTATGGCATGTTTATGCACACTTCCGCCCCCGTGACCTGCGACTTCGGCTGTTCCTACATCGGAGCCACCAAACTCTTCATGGCAGACGAAGCGATGGACATCTTCATCTTCCTAGGTTCGCCGAAGGAGATGCTGAGCGAATACACCGCACTGGTAGGACGGCCCGAAATGCCCCCCTTGTGGAGCTTCGGCACCTGGATGAGCCGCATCACCTACTTCAGCGAAGCAGAGGGCCGCGACGTAGCCCGGAAACTGCGTGAGAACAAGATACCGAGCGATGTCATCCACTTCGATACCGGCTGGTTCAGCGTGGACTGGCAATGCGACTACGCCTTTGCCGCCGACCGCTTCGACAATCCCCGGCAGATGCTCACCGACCTGAGGTCACAAGGTTTCCGCACCTGCCTCTGGCAACTTCCCTACTTCACTCCGAAAAACAAGTTCTTCCCTGAGTTGGTAGAACGCGGTCTGTACGTGCGCAACGGCAAGGGACAGCTCCCCTACGAGGACGTGGTGCTGGACTTCACCAACCCCGAAACCGTGCAGTGGTATCAAGAGAAGCTCGGCAACCTGATTGAAATGGGTGTAGGCGCCATCAAAGTAGACTTCGGCGAAGGTGCCCCACTGGATGCCATCTATGCCAACGGCCGTAGCGGACTATACGAACACAACCTCTATCCCCTGCGCTACAACAAGACCGTGGCCGAGGTAATCAAGAAGATACACGGCGAAAACATTATCTGGGCACGTTCCGCATGGGCAGGCTCACAACGCTACCCGCTGCACTGGGGCGGTGACGCCGCCACTACCGAAACCGGTTTCGAGGGAACCATCCGCAGCGGCCTCTCCATCGGACTGAGCGGATTCTGCTTCTGGAGCAATGACATAGGCGGCTTCGTGACCCAAAGCCCCGAAAGCCTCTACCGCCGCTGGCTGCCCTTCGGCTTCCTCACCAGCCACAGCCGCGTGCACGGAGCACCTCCCACCGAGCCGTGGTACTACGGGAAAGAGTTCACAGACTATTTCCGCCGTTGTGCCGAACTGAAGTACAAACTGATGCCCTACGTATATGCACAATCCAAAGAGTGCACCGAAAACGGCTGGCCGATGCTCCGCGCCCTGCTGCTGGAGTATCCCGACGACCCGGGTGCATGGCTGGTAGAGGACGAGTACATGTTCGGTTCCAATCTCCTCGTGGCACCCATGCTCGAAGAGGGCAGCGGACGGGATGTCTACCTCCCCGGACGGCAGAAATGGATAGACTACCAGACCGGAAAGGTGTATGCTCCGGGATGGAACCATATCGAGTGCGGCACCCTGCCCATCATCATTCTTGTAAAGGACGGTTCGGCCATCCCCCATATCCCCGTGGCACAATGCACAGACCAAATGAAGTGGGACAAGATTACGTGGAAGAAGTATCTGGCAGACGAAAAGAAAGCCGAAGGGTTGCTCTGTCTGCCGCAGGACGGACGGTTGCAACGAATGTCCATCCCATAATCCCCTATCCTTTCATGTACGAGATGCGCATCTCAAGTTGCATGAGATATACATCTCGTACATCATGAGATGCACATCTCGTGCAGACAAAAGGTATAGATTGAGATAACAACCAAGAATGTTTGCTATGACAACTCACTACATTGAATCCATTAAACCCTAATGAACCATGAGAAACAAGTCACTACTCCTCATTTTCTCTCTGCTGCTTTGCCTGCAGACAAGCGCACAACAAACACAAGCCTTCCAAGATACCACGCTCACCGACGAACAGCGCGTAGACCATCTTCTTTCCATCCTGACATTGGATGAAAAGATAAACCTTCTTTCCACCGACCTCGGTGTCCCCCGCCTCAACATTCCCCGTTGCGGACACTACGAAGGACTGCACGGGCTGACCCTCGGCGGGCCTGCCATGTGGGGCGGACGCCAAAGAACGGAAGACGGGAAAGTAGTCCCCACAGACTGCCCCACCACCATATTCCCCCAATCCTACGGTCTGGGCTCCACATGGGACACCGATTTGGTGCAGAAAGTAGCGGAACAAGCCGCTGAAGAAGCCCGCTACTACATGCAGACCACCGGTAACAAGCGTCATGCCCTCGTGATGCGCGCTCCGAATGCCGACCTTGCCCGCGACCCGCGCTGGGGACGTACCGAGGAGAGTTTCGGAGAAGATGCTTTCCTCACCGCCCAACTCACCATTGCCAGCGTACGCGGCCTGCAAGGCAATCATCCCCGCTACTGGAAAACTGCCTCTCTGATGAAACACTTCCTTGCTAATAGTAACGAGGACGGACGGGACAGCACTTCCTCCGACTTCGACACGCGGCTGTTCCATGAATACTACGCTTATCCTTTCTATAAAGGCATCACCGAGGGAGGCAGCCGCGCCTTCATGGCCGCCTACAACAGTTGGAACGGCATCCCCATGTCCATCCATCCCTGCCTCGAAGAGATTACCCGCAAGCAATGGGGCAACAACGGTATCATCTGTACGGACGGCGGTGCCCTGAAACTGCTGATTGAAGCGCACAAGAGTTTTCCAAGCTTTGCGGAGGGTGCCGCTGCCGTAGTAAAAGCCACCACAGGACAATTTCTCGACGTATACGTTCCTTACGTCAAGGAAGCGCTGGAAAAGGGATTGCTGACCGAAGCCGACATTGACAAAGCCATCCGCGGGAACATCTTCGTCGCCCTCAAGCTTGGCTTGCTGGACGGGGACCACTCCCGTAACCCTTATCTCTCCATCGGAAAGGACAGTACGCAGGCACCGCCTTTCATGACAGCAGAAGCCCGCAGGCTGGCACGGGAAGTCACCGCCAAGTCCGTGGTATTATTGAAAAACAAGAATCTCCTGCCACTCGATGCCGGAAAGCTGCGTAAAATAGCCGTTATAGGCCCGTATTCGGACAAAATCGTACAAGACTGGTATAGTGGTACCCCGCCTTACGAAACAACGATTCTGAGTGGCATACGCAATGCTGTGAAAGAAGGAACCGAAATCATCCACGCCGAAGACAACCGCATGGGCCAGGCGGAAAAGGCTGCCGCAGCCGCCGACATCGCCATTGTATGTGTAGGAAACCATCCTTACGGCACACGTGCGGACTGGAAGTTCTCTCCCGTCCCCAGTGACGGCCGCGAAGCCGTGGACCGCAAATCGCTGATGCTGCCCGATGAAGACTTGGTGAAGCTGGTGCTCAAAGCCAATCCCAATACCATACTGGTGCTCGTCAGCAGTTTCCCCTACACCATCAACTGGAGCCAGGAGCACGTGCCTGCCATCGTTCACATCACCCACTGCAGCCAGGAGCAGGGCAACGGACTGGCCGACGTACTCTTCGGCAAGGTAAATCCAGCCGGACGTACCGTACAGACGTGGGTGAAAGACATCATCGACCTGCCCGACATGATGGACTACGACATCCGCAACGGACGTACGTATATGTACCACCAAGGCCCTGTGCTCTATCCTTTCGGCTATGGTCTGAGCTATTCCGACTTTACGTACGAGAAGATTGAATCCGTCAAGCAAGACAAGAAGAACATCCGCGTGACGGTATCAGTGAAGAATACCAGCGGACGCGACGGAGAAGAAGTCGTACAGCTCTATGCCAGCTATCCGGACTCCAAAGTGGAACGTCCTTCCAAGCAGTTGCGCGCCTTCAAGCGTATCCCCATCAAGGCCGGCGAAACCCGGGAAGTGACGCTTACCGTTCCCAAAGAGGAGCTCGGCTATTGGAACGAAGGAAAGCAGATGTTCGTTGTAGAACCCGGAACGGTGAAGCTGCTGATAGGGGCTTCGTCGGAAGATATACGGTTGGAGGGAAAGATCAGGCTATAAGAATGAAAAAGCCATCCCTTAACATACCGACTATAAAAATTAGCGAGTTATGCCACAACAACGTGGCAAACCCGCTAATTACATATTTGCAAGCATAAATGAAGTACAAGGTCACTTTATAATAAACTCATATCTTCCTGCCGCCAGTTCCACCACCCGTACATTCTCGGCCTTGTCAGGTAAAGTGAGTGTAGCTGTACTGTTAGCGGGCACTGTAACTTCATAATGCACACATTTCCCTTTCCATTCCCAGCGAGAAACAATTTTACCGTAAGGCGACCGATGACGAGCTTCAAACCGTTTCAATCCCTTTATGAAATGGGGACGGAGCAGAATGTTTTGAAAACCAGGTTGCGCGGGATCAGGGAAAATACCTCCCAGCCCCTTGTAGAACCAAGCACCTATTTCACCGAACATCATATGATTGTCCGAGATGTCACGAGTAGCCTGCAAATCCCAGTTCTCGAGCAGCGTAGTGGCACCGTTCACCATCCACCAACCCCATGAAGGATAAGTGTCCTGTACAGCCACCTTATAAGCTGTTTCAGCATAACCATTTTCGCTGAGTGCATTCAGAATAGCTTTAGCTCCTAATACACCCACATCCAAGTGAAAACCGTCCTCCTCTACCTTATGTGCCAAGTTAGCTGCCACTTTTCCTATCAACTTTTCGGGCACAATCTTCCATTGCAAGGGAACACTCAATTCGGTTTGTGAACCTTCGGCATAGATGCCTGTTTCTCGATTCAGGAACTTATCATTGACAGCTTGCTTTATCTCCTCCGACAAGGCATTATAATATTCGTAATCGGCCTGTTTGCCGAAGAGTTTGGCAGCAGCGGCCAAAATCTTGGTATCTACATAAAAGTAGACCGAGGAAGTCAGCTCTTTATTGGATTTTGACTTCACCGGCACCCAGTCTCCGCGCCCCCACGTAGTGAGATGATTGTTAGAGATACGCTCCACATAATCCACATAACGTTTGATGCTCTCGTAACAATCGCTCAAGGGCTTGCTATCACCGTAGAAGAGGTAGATATTCCAAGGGATGATGGCAATAGTACTAGTCCAGTCCAGCCCGTTGTCTGTACCATATCCCCATCCACCAGTTGGAATAATATCGGGCAGCACTCCGTTGGGCTGCTGTTCGTCACGATGGTCGGCCAACCATTTTTCGTAAACGGTAATTCCATCAAAGTTATAAAATGCTGCCTCAATGGCAAAATGACCGTCACCAGTCCAACCGTTCTTCTCGCGCTGAGGGCAATCGGTGGGGTAGCCCATCAGATTGGAAAGGTAAGAGTGATTGGCAGCATGGAGCAGCTTGCCTATCAGTGGGCTCGAAGATTCCAAGCTACCTACTGCCGGCACATCACTGTGCATGAAGTAAGCAATCAAGCTGTTTTGGTCAAGCTCAATAGGCTTATCTGCCACTACCTCCACATAACGAAATCCCTTGTAATTAAATCGGGGCATGAACTCATCCTCTTCTCCACTCAGAATGAGAATGTCCGTCTGAAAAGGGTCTTTCTCCTTATCGCCTCGAAAGTAGACATCAATGTTCGAGAGATCGAGGCGGCCATTTGGATGTAAGCGTTCGCCATGTTTGATTCTGACCTCCGTTCCCCGTTCACCCGAAACATGAATACAAGTCACACCGGACATATTTTGCCCGAAATCATAGATGTATGTTTTCTCGTCCACTTTGCGGAAAGAGACGGCGGGGAAAATCTTTACATTACGGATGGGATGTACTTGCTGGGCAGTGACATTGGAAGAAGGTACACTCCGATAGGCTACTCCGCGCCACTTGGAATCATCGAATTCCGGAGTGCTCCATCCTTTCTGCTCCAGACGTGCATCGTAGTGCTCGCCAGTATAGATACTATTAAAAGTGATTGCACCCGACGCTGTCCGCCAACTGAGATCGGTGGGAATAGTCTCCACGCTTCCATCGGTGTAAGTAATGCGCAAGTCCAGACAGAAAGCGGGACGGTTGCGCCAAGGGGCACGGTCGAAGTCCCACACTGCTTTGGATTGATGGTTATACCAGCCGTTACCCAAAAGTACGCCAATAGCGTTGTCACCATTCTGTAATTGTGAAGTCACATCATAAGCCACATACAAGTTGCGGCGATCAAAGCGGGTATAGAGAGGGGCAAGGCAGTGGTCTCCTACCTTCTCGCCATTGATGTAAAGCTCATATAGTCCAGCAGCGGCAATATAAGCACGCGCTGACTTTACCTTTTTGCCGGTCTTGAACTCTTTTCGGAAGTAAGGGGCAGGCCCATAATGAATATCCTTGCCATCGCCAATCCAAGCACCTTGCCAATGTTGCATCCCCATCATGCCCGTTTCAAAGTAAGAGACAGGAGAAGCTGTCTCCTTATATTCCATGTCGCTGCAGATTACTTTCCAATAATATCTAGTGAAAGGCTGCAGTTTTTTGCCCGCATAGGCCACAAGCTGATTACGGGAATCGTTCTTTCCACTATCCCACATCCTGCCACAGCCATTGACCACATTCAACGAGTCTTCGTCTACCACAATCCGCCAGGAAGTCTGCACAGCTCCCTGCCTACCATCTTCCATCCGCCAAGAAAGGCGTGGAACGGGATTATCCAAACCTATAGGTCTGTCAAGATGTTCGCTCCTCAGATCAACCAAACGAACCGGAGTCTGCCCTTGTACAGTAATGCAAGCAAAGAATGTGAATAGAAGCAGTATATTTCTTTTCATAACTCCATTGTTTATCTATTCCGTAGTAATCACCAGTTCCTTGCCCTCCCTCAGTTGGTCATGGGTGATAAAGTAACCGTCAATCTTTTTACCGTCATAAGTAATGTCAATAATCTTCTTGCCGCTTCCTTTCTTCACAATCGTAAAGGGACGACCATTCAGATTGAACGTCACTTTATCGAACAAGGGAACAGTAACAATATATTCAGGATCGGCAGGCGAATAAGTGTAAAGTCCAATAGCATTGAGCACATACCACGAAGACATCTCGCCGGCATCATCCATCCCTGCATAAGCCAGCTTGTCGGCACCCATGTCATAGTAGTGGTTCATCAGACTGTCAAGAATGCATTGGGCTTTCTCTTGTTTGTCTATGAAATAATAGGTGTAAGGAATGCTGTGTCCCGGCTGGTTTCCGTGGCAATAGTTTCCGATGAATCCGGTCAGGTTATGGGCCTCGTAACCTCTCCACGGTTCGCTGAATAAGGAATCTAGTTTAGCCTCCACCGCCTCTTTACTGGGATAGAGCTTAATCATGCCTCCGGGGTCGTGGGGGGCGAAGAAGAGGGCGTTCCATGCATTGGCCTCACGGTACATGTACTGGTAATAGGGATAATACGGATCGAAATCCTGAATCCAGCTACCATCGTCAATCTTACCTCTCCAAAAGCCGGTAGAGGGGTCGAATAGCGTCTTGTAGTTGTTGGAGCGTTCCATCATCAGTTTGTAGTTGGCTTCATCTCCCAGCTCCTTGGCTACCAAGGCTACGGCATAGTCATCGTAAGCATATTCCTGGGTCTTGGTCACAGCCCCTTTGTATTCGTCCCATGTGGGTACATTCACTGTGTCTTTTTCAGCAATCCAACCTCGCTCCATATACTCATCCAAATAGCGACGTCCTCCTTTACCGGGCACCGTAGCATTTTTCAGAATCAACTTATAAGCACGCTCCAGATCGAAATCATGCAAACCACGCAACCAAGAACCAGAAATAAAAGTGGAAGCGTGATCACCATGGAAGAAGGTGGGCATGTAGCCGTCACGCTTCTCACCTTTGTCAATAATAGACCTAATGATGTCAGTAGTCACATCGGGAGAAATCATACCTATGAGTACCAGTTTGTTGCGATAATCGTCCCAAAAAGAAGGGTCAGTGTAATAGTGGAAGCCGTTATTCACTACTTCGCCACGGACATCAGTATATTCATGATTCACATCGCTACGCAAAGCCGGCCATTTAAAAGCATGGAAGAAAGTAGAATAAAACAATCTCTTTTCACGTTCCGTGCCACCTGCAACTTGAATCTTGGAGAGGAGTGCTTCCCAAGCCGCATCAGCTTCTTCTGCCACTTGTGCAAAACTTTTGTTCAACATTTCGGCCTTCAAATTCATTTGAGCATTCTCTATACTCACAAACGAGAAACCAGCCTTCACTTCCAAAGGTTCAACACCTTTGCTGTCGATAAAACGCAGCACAGCCACCTCATGTTTGTCGTCTTTTACCATTTCCACTTGGCCTATTTTATAGTTGGTCTTAGCGTAAAAGTAGATTTTACCGTCGCCATCCTGATAACCCGTGAACGTATTATCGTCAACCTTCTCAATCTTCCAATCACGGACATCATTATTAGAACGGCGGATGTCTACCAATAACGACTTATCGTCGCCCTTGGCGAAAGTATATTTATGGTAGGCACAACGCAAGGTACTGGTCAACTCGGCGTTCACTTTATAGCGTTCCAGATAAACTTGGTAATACCCCGGATGCGCAGATTCCTTCTCGTGACTAAACCCGGAGCAATAATTACCCGGAGCGATAGTTCCCACCACTGGCAACATGGGGACATGCAACAAGTTCCAATGCCCTTTAGCAGTATGTGAAAAACCATAAATCACAGTGTCCTCATATTGATAGCCCGCACCGCTACGAAACTGTGTAACGGGGCTGAGCTGCACCATTGCGTTGGGCAAGGTAGCACCCGGATAAGTTTCCGCACCCCATGTACGTGACTTTATTTTGCGCGTATACCCTAAGTCCTCAGGCTCCCACAAAGTAGCCGTACCCAAGAAAGGATTGACATATTCGGTTAATTTCTTCTGCGTACCGCCACAGCCCGTCAGAACAATCAGGGCGAACAGTAGAAATAAATATTGATTCTGTTTCATCTTTTGTGTTTATTTTATATCAAAAACTGTTGTCTCTAAAAACATTATTTCCAAAATAACTGTCAATTAAAAATGGCTCTAAAAAAAATGTGCCGAAACCCAATAACCAGATTGAGTTTCGACACACTTTTAATTGCTAACTTATTTCAAGCTCTTTTCAAAGAGAGCTTTGGCTTCAATCAAAGTACAACCACTTGTCTGCGTAGTCAGATGGTTGTTGCCGCTATTGTTCATTGCCCAGTTAGTATTATACAGCAAATCAAGTTTATTGATTCCCTTTCGCCACAAAATTTCAGCATTATTGTTAAAGAAAGTGATGAATTTCTTCTTATATATGGGGTCCAAATTCGGTTCCATAATCAGCTGCACATAATAACGCATGAAAATACCCTTAAACAAACCTCCGTCACCATCGCCTTCATCACGAAGTAAATTGTTTCCAGTATCTATCATGCTGCTATTACTGATAGCGAAATTGGCAGCCTTACGAGCATCTTTCAAATAGGACTCTTCTCCTGTGATCTTATACAGTTCGTAAGCAGCACCCAAGAATGTACCTTGGTTATAAGAAAGAGAAAGTGTACTCAACTCACCCGTCTCACCGTTCACATTATCATAGATGGCGCCGGTAGCAGGGTTAAATAAATTTTCACGCTCCCATTTATAAATATTGACAGCCCAATCCAAATCCTCCTGATTCCCGTTAATACGGTAAAGACGAGCAGCAATCAAAGCAGCAGGGCCGTTGGAACAAGCATTTTTGCTCCATAGCTGGTCGTGAGTCCAAGCAATGCCACCACCTGCGTAATCGTTCCAACCGGTCTTGATTTCATTCCACATCTCTTGAGAAGTTTCCAGATACTTGTTTTCATCAGTAACTTCGTACAAGCGAATCATGGTGAGAGCAATCCACTCCATATCATCATAAAAGTTGTTCCAATAACTGCCACCGTTCTTTGCCTTGATACCGACATACCATTTGTCAAACAAGTCGCTGTACTTGCTATCTCCGGTACGATTGTAAGCATCTATCATCACATCCATAGCATGAGCCTGCGGCCAATAATGGAAATCCTTGATTGAACCGTCATTCCCGTAGTTGAAATAATTCTCTTCCGTATTCCAGAAACGATCTATCAGGGTCACAGAACTGCTGTCGGCAGCCGCATCCCAATCTATGGTGTAAAGCCCCTTATCATACATATACTCATCTTCTATCTCGCACGATTGAAGTGCCAAAAGAAGCAGGGGCAGACAAAATAATATTTTTTTCATAATCTCTCCTTAAATTAGTTGACCAATTCCACTTTATGAGTATAGTTCTCCACATTGAATATCACACTAATCTTGGTGATGGCACCCGGATTGTGGCCATCGGCCGCACCATCGAATTCATTGTTCAGTTTCCACTTCTGATCCCATTGGTTATCAGGAGTCTCCATAATGTAGAAATAAGGATCTTCGGGAGTAGCCGCACCAGGATTAGAGTCTGTAGTATTCTTGGTTCCCCAATACTGTATACTACCATCAGCATAAGTCATCAAGAACTTATAGCGTTGGTCGCGCCCCCATCCTTCTTGCTTGAACTCAATTTTATCCTGACCGCAGAACACACCGTTTCCAACATAAGGCAATTCAAAAGTTGCGGCACCACTCGGGCAGAAGTAGAATTCCATCTTACTTACTTCCCTGACGGTTACAGATGCAATGGAGAAATCCATCTCAATGCGATAAACTCCCGTCTTTTCTACGGTTGTCTCGCCTTCGCCTTCCATAATCTTATTGCCATTGATATAAAACACCTTGGCACCTTCGGCTGCTCTATCTACCAGTTTGTAAGTCTTTCCGCCTTCCAACTTCGTAAAGACTTCGAACTTATCCTTTTCGGGTGAAGCACACGCCACGGCCTTAGAAGCATCCATACCACCTTCAGTAGCACTTCCGGTCAAGTAAAGCTGTGCCGGAATCTCTTCAAATCCCACCAAGCGAGTGATGGTGAGCTTCTTGCTTTCCTTTGCCATTACAGAATTCAAACCTCTGGAAGCCATTACTGTCCAAACAAGTGTACCCGTCTCACCACTGTTCAATCCGGCAGCCGCACCAACCTTGTTCAATGTCTTGTGGCTGATGGTAGCATAGCTCAAAGAACCGCCATTGTCAGAAAGCACTTTGTAAATAGGCTTAGAAAAATCTCCACCTTCTTTATCGAATACCACTTCATAAAGAGGGGCACCGCTATCTTCAGCCTTGGCCGACTCCCATTCAAAGAACAGGCTGGCGCTGGCCGACGATTGCAAGACTACTTCCTTGCCGTCAGTGGGTTCATACAACTGATTTACTGAGGAAACTTTGGAATCCTTGTATTCCATGTCTTCCGTACAAGACGTAGCAAAGAGGACTGCCGAAAAAAGAGCTATTGTTGAGAATATTGTTTTCATTGTTCTATTGTTTTTAATGAGTTTAGATACACGTTAATTTCCATATCCCGGATTGTTAGGCGCCAGATTGGGATTCAAATTGATTTCACTGATAGGAACTGCCCAAAGGTAATCTCTTGCCTCTTCGAACTTGCGAGTGTCAAGCTTATTCTCGTCCACGAAGCTTGCACCGCGCACCTTGCCCGACAAGTATTCGTTGCCAGCCTTCCAACGCTTAATATCATACCAGCGCAAACCTTCCATCGCCATTTCTACACGACGTTCGTCGCGAATAATCTGCCTCATCTCTTCCTTACTCTTTCCGGCAGGAAAGTTCAAGGCTGCATCGGCAGTGAATCCGGCACGTTCGCGGATGGGACGGATAGTCTTGTTCCATACCGCTTCAGTCATACCGCTTGTTTCGTGAACAGCCTCAGCATACATCAGCAAGATGTCAGCATAACGCATAGTGATGATATTCATACCGGAATTCTGATCACCGGAAGCCTGCGGATTATAATACTTACGAGTGAAATAACCGGTAGAAGTGCCGTTTCCACCACCATCGTAGGCATCGGTTCCCGAACCCGGACGAATGTTGATGACTACGTCTTTACTGCCATCGTCCACATTGCCACTCCAATCATAGCCATCATAAATGATAGTAGCGGTGAGACGTGGGTCACGGTTATCGTAAGGATAAGCAGGGTTATAATCTGTCCCGGCTTCACTGATAGTCTTTCCACTAAGCATCAGATAAGTGTCTACCAACGATTGCTGCGGCACACGGTTCACGGCACGTCCGCCTCTTGACAAAGGAATCATGTCTACCATCTCACCCCAAGTAATCAAATTGGGTACATAAGAACGATCCATGATAATCTCTTCATTATACTCATTGGCTTCATCAAAAAGCCCGGCATAATCAGGAAATAAAGCATAAGTACCATATTCGCCTTGTTTGTTCATCAGATTGTCGCAATAAAGCATCACATTGTTCCAGTCGCTATCCATCAAGTAGACACGAGCCTGCAAAGCACAAACGGCACCTTTAGTAATTTTGCCCTTGTCTTCTTCGGGCAATTGGTCGCGAGTGGGAAGCGCATCCTTGATGTCTTCCAATTCTTGGTGAATGAAGCTGATAATGGTTTCGCGGTCTGTACGACTTACACTCCGCGATTCTTCCAGCGTGATGTCCTCCGTAAAGAAAGGTACTGCACCATAAAGGTTAGTCAGACGGAAGTAGAGGCTTGCACGGATATAGCGTATCTCGGCAATCATACGTGCTTTAACAGATGCGTCCATGTTGGGTACCAGATCCACCTTTTCAAGGAACACGTGGCAGGTCTTTATACCTCCGTAAAGGTCTTTCCATTCATTCTTGAAGATGTCGAGCGAGGGAGTGGCCATACCTTTGCGAATGGCACGTTGGTCGTCCACACTGCGACCGTCGTAAGCATTGTCACTCAAACTTTCATCGCTCCACATACGGCCTGCATTGTACATCTGGCTGTAAGCCATGTTCACCACATACTGGGCTTTGGTGGTGGAAGTCCAATAAGAGTTATCCGTAAATTTGTTTGTCGGTGCGTTCTCCATCTCGTTGCAACTGCAAAGCATCAGAACAGCCATTCCGGCAAAAGCTATATATTTTTTTAGTTTCATAGTTATCTGTTGTTTTTAGAATTCAATGTCTATACCGAAACCATAGTAACGGAGCGTCGGATAGTTTCTACCAGAATTGGCGCCACTATTACCCATCTTAGAGTCGAACTCAGAAGATTCAGGGTCAATAAACGAGTTATTACTGAAAGTCAGCAAGTTTTGTCCGTTGACATAGATACGTGCCTTTTCCATGCCCACCTTGCGGCTCCATGTTTTGGGGAATGTGTAACCAATCTGCAAGTTCTTCAGACGCAGGTATTTTCCATCCATCAAGAATAGGTCGGAACCTTGTCCGCTTCCGTAGTTGTTTCTGTTGGAAGTAGAACCCGGGGCAGTAAGTCTCGGCCAACGTGCATCGGTGTTGGTAGGAGTCCAGAAATCCAGTTGATGCTTATAGATATTATAAGAGTAATTGGCGTGGAACGGTTCAATCAATTCACCACGAAGCATCATGTCACGCTTGCCCACACCCTGCCAGAACATACCGAAATCGAATCCTTTCCATTCTACATTGTAGTTGAAACCGAAAGTAAGACGAGGGAAGGCATTACCCAAGATAAACTTATCCTTCGAGTCGATGACACCATCTTCGTTACGGTCTACAAACTTCACATCACCCGGCTGTACCTTTCCACCTACAGGAATAGCCGATGCCTCAATCTCCTCGTAGCTTTGGAAAAAGCCGTCCATCTTGTAACCGTAGTAAGACTCCAACGGACATCCTTCACGGGTGATACGGCTCAACTCCTCTATTTGTGAGATTCTTTCGTGACCAGGGTACTTCAGCACTTCATTCCAAGAGTCACCAAGATTGAAGTTGAAGTTATGATTTGCGGCTCCCGTTTTCAAACGATAGTTGATAGAGAGGTCCCAACCTTGATTCTGCATCTCACCAATGTTGTCCATCGCCATATCCGTACCGAATACCGAAGGCACAAGGGGCTTCATTAAAATGTCGCTCGTACGCTTGTAGAAATAGTCGAACGTCACATTCAAAGCGTTATTGAAGAACGAAGCGTCTACACCCACGTTGAAGGTTTTGGTCTTTTCCCAAGTCAAATTATCCTTACCTAACTTAAAACCTGCGCCCGATACTGTCTGGTTGTTGTATGCGTAAGAGTTGTTGTACAGTTCGTAAACAGTAAAACGGTCATAAGTACCAATAGACTGGTTACCCAAGATACCAAAAGAAGTACGCAGTTTCAAGTCACCCACACGTTCCTTGTAAGCCTGCATAAAGTTCTCCTCGCTCAAACGCCAGCCTAATGAAACAGAAGGGAAGAAACCCCATCGGTAGTCTTTATGAAACTTGGAAGAAGCGTCATAACGGAAGCTGAATTCTGTATAATATCTGTCAGCGTAAGAATACCCCACACGTCCCAACAGAGAAGTCAGACTGGTACGGTTGGATTCATCTACAAATGTTTTTCCTGTGATGTTTCCCACAGTACTATTGGTAATGTCTGTACCGATACCCAAGTCGGGATCTACCCCCTTCTTCTCAATCTCATTGCTAGACGAAGTAAACGATTCATTGGTTACTCCAAAAAGCCCGCTGACATTGTGTTTACCGAATGTCTTGTTGTAATCCAACAAAAGTTGGCTATTAATAAGGTAAGCCGTATGATTCCAGTTACTGGTCCGATAGTCAGTATCTTTCACTGGACGTGGTTCGGTAGCCTCTTCATTCAAGTAATAGGATACGCCCAAATTGCGGGTAGAACGCATGTCGTTTATCACATCCGCACCCAACACTCCACGCAACTTCAATCCGTCAATAAGCCGGAATTCAGCATTGACATTAGCGTTCAGATAATTGTTACGATACTTGTTACGGCCACCAGCTTCCAATGCTCCCAATGGGTTAAATTCAGTCAATACATCATTTAACAAATATCTTCCATCTTCCGATTTCATTTTGTAATAATAATAAGTAGGTACACGGGCGGCATCCACTTCCAAACTCCCACCGGTGGTACTTACACTATTATTACGTGTATAAGCCAAAATAGCATTCAG
Organism: Bacteroides sp. A1C1; assembly: GCF_004328515.1. Classification (NCBI taxonomy): domain Bacteria; kingdom Pseudomonadati; phylum Bacteroidota; class Bacteroidia; order Bacteroidales; family Bacteroidaceae; genus Bacteroides; species Bacteroides sp. A1C1. Next base: position 2,291,752 of record NZ_CP036491.1, on the reverse strand, counting down.
TTTCAAACGTCCCACTTCCGTGCTAACATTGGTACGAAAATTATAACGCTGCACGCCAAAATCACTGTTGCCCACATAATTACTTTCCTGGTCATAATAACCCATGGACACCATGTAAGTAGTTTTATCACTACCTCCAGATACGCTTAGATTGTAATTCTGCTGTAAGGCTGTGCGGACTATCTGATCAAAAAACCAGCTTTCTTCATTTTGATGGGCAGCCAGGTCACGGATTTGATCGGGTGTATACAAAGGAGCCTCTCCAGCATTGGTGGCAGCTAAATTGCGCAAAGTAGCGTTCTGATAGCCTTTCACCGGAGAAAACAAGATATCCGGATTCTGCCATCCCATCATACCACTTAACCGAACTGTCGCACGCTGGTTCTTCTTACCTTTCTTAGTAGTAACCAAAACTACACCATTGGAAGAACGTGAACCATAAATAGCAGCTGTACCGGCATCTTTCAAGATGGAAATGTTCTCAATATCATTGGGATTCAATTTATCGAAACTACCGCCATCAGCTACCAATCCGTCTATGACAAAAAGCGGACTATTGTCATTCACAGTGCTGATACCACGAATATTAAAGTTAGTCTTACGATCATTAGGATTGCTACTGCGCTGCTGGATAACCACGTTGGGCGCAGCCCCTTGCAAAGCATCTGTCATGTTAGCCACGGGACGGTCTTCGATCATGGAAGCCTTTATCTGGTCTACAGCACCTACGGCACTCTTGCGGGTAGTAGTACCATAACCGATGACAATAACTTCATCCAGCACCTTGGTATCCTCCTTTAAGACAACATTCAATTGTTTTTGATTTTTCACAGCAATTTCCTGAGTGGCATATCCCACATAGGAAAAGACGAGAACATCTTGGGCACTACAAACAATGGAATAGTTTCCGTCCACATCTGTAATGGTACCCACACCTTCTTTACCCTTAACAGTAACACTCACTCCAATCAGGCTTTCACCTGTGGCATCCTTAACGGAACCTCTCACCGTGGCATTGTTTTGCTGCACCACAGTAATAGTCTCCGCATGTGCATAAACCGCAGGAGCCTGCGCCAGCATAGTCACAGCAGGCAAGGCAATAAGCCAGAACTTATAGTTCCCACCTATCCGAGCCAGCAATGAATTTACTGTGTACACTCGATTCTTTTTCATATTCTTTAAGATTAAACATTATAATAAATCACGATAAAAAAAGGAAAAGAACACAAATAATACCAACGAACAACCAATTCATGCAATTTGTATCCTAATCCTCCTTCCAGCGCACTTTATTGATTTTAAATAATTCCTGTTTTTACAAGCTGTTCAGCAAATCCACTTTACCCTCGTTCACTAATTTCAAGATCAATTCTCCAAACAGCGTATTCTGCCAAGCAAACCATGCACGGGTAAAGTTAGTGGGGTCATCCTTGTGGAAAGACTCGTGCATGAATCCCGTACCGGCATCCGTATCCATCAGCATTTTGATACAAATCTTTATCTCCTCATCATTCTGGCTGGTGAATGCCTTCATCATGATACTCATAGGCCATACCATATCATAACCAATGTGCGGACCTCCGATACCTTCACCGGCTTTACCTTTAAAAAAGTAAGGGTTGCTGCCACTCCACACAAAGCGGCGTGTATTCTGATAGATAGGATCGTTTACGTCCACATCACCCAAATAAGGCATAGCAAGAAGGCTGGGTACATTGGCATCGTCCATTAACAGATGATTGCCGAATCCATCTACTTCAAATGCATAGATTGTCCCAAACTCAGGATGATTGTAAGTGGCATATTTCTTCAGGGCTGCCTCCACTTCGGCTGCCAAATCGGTGCATTCTTTGGCCAAGGATGTTTCCTTGTTTACTTCCGTCAGAATTTCAGCAGCCTTTCTCAGAGAAGAGACAGCGAAAAAGTTGGAAGGGACCAGGTACTGAAGCGTAGTGGCATCGTCCGATGGGCGGAAAGCGGAAACAATCAGTCCCACCGGTTTGACCGGAGCACCCAAGCCGTCGTTATTCAGCGTATCCAGAGCACGTTCCGTCTTACGTTGGAAACGGTAAGGGCCTACACCGTCCTTACGCTGCTGTTCCTTGAAAGTCTTCAGGATAGCAGTAATTGCCTTCATCCATTCACCGTCGAAGATACTGCTGTCACCAGTTACTTTCCAATACTGGTAAGCCAGACGAAGCGGGTAACAAAGAGAGTCTATCTCCCATTTGCGCTCGTGCAGTTCGGGCTTCATATCTGTCAAGTCAGTCATCCAGTTGCCACCCGTAGGTCCGTCGTTGAAAGCATTGGCGTACGGATCAATGTTGATGCAAAGGAACTGACGGCGAATGACACCTTCGAGCATCTCTTTCAATTGCGCATCATTGTTGGCTAACTGCACATATGGCCACACCTGCGCACCGGAGTCACGCAGCCACATAGCATGGATGTCACCGGTATAAACAAAAGTATCGGGTTTACCGTCCAGCATGCGAAAGTGTACAGTAGTGTCAAGCGTATTAGGAAAGCAATTCTCAAACATCCACGCCAACTTAGGATTGGTAAGCAGTTTCTTCACGCGAACAATCTCAGCTTCCACCGCTTTTGAGGTGAAAAGGCGTTTCTTCATTTTTGGACGATTGCTCTTGTAAGCAGCAGTCATCTGAGCATAGTTCTCCACACAAGTGTTGTCACCTTTCAGGATAAAAGTGTCTGCCTTAGCATAGCCTTGCATACAGAGCATGGCAACAGCGCACAAGGTAATGTTTCTCTTTTTCATTTGGTCTGATTCGTTTTAATTATAAAGACTGATTAGCGAACACGGCCAAACGCGCGTACATCTCTACCATGGCGGCTTGTGTCAGCAGCCATTTACGATTGTCGCGGCTCTTGCCGGTGAAATCAGTATTGAAAAGGCCGTTATCTTCACGGGCATGCGTCCAAGCATAGTCCAGACTGCGGGCAAAGGAATCAAGATAAACCTTGTTACCGTCCACCTGATAGAGTTCCATAAAACCACGCAACATAACGGCGGTGAACCACACATCACCCTTCTTCAGCATATGGAACGGTTCTCCCTGTCCGGGGGTGAATTCCATGAAGAAATAATTATGACAAGCAGCAGCAATCGCTTGCGCATCCTTCAGATACTGCCCATTACCGGTAAGCTGATAGAGCAAAGCAGCCGACTGCATCATCTGACCGCTGTTATAGGCAAATTTGGCACGTCCTATCTCACCGTCCAAACGCATGTTGTCGAAGTAAAGGCAGTCTGTTGTGTCCTGCAATGTTGCTTTAGTCCACTCGTACAAACTCTTCCCTTTCTCAAAATAGGAGCTGTCTTGCGTAGCCTTGAAAAGTTTCAGGGCAAAGACGGAACCAGGGGCGTTGGAACAAGTGTTCTTTGATTCCTTCTTCTGTTCGCACCAATAGATACCTCCTCCCAAACAATCGTCCATACCGCTTTCTATAAACTTCCAGATAAGCTTGGCGCTCTGCAGATAGTTCTCTTGGCTAGTCATCAGATAGACGTCTGTGAAGTCAATGCCGAGCCACACGTTGTCATCGTAAAAGCGGTCGGACAACGGAGCGTCCTTGATGTAAGAAGCATACGCTTCGGGCATACGACGAGTATCGAAATATTCAGCAAGTCCCGGAAGCACTTTCTCATCAAGCAACTTCTGATAGTTCCCGAAATCTTTCTTGTTATCTTTAGTGGCCTCCATCAACGCATTCACTGCGGAGAAGGTACCGGAATAAGGCCACAAATAAGAGTAGAGATTGGGACGGTTCTTTTGTTCCTCGGAAGCCAGATAAGTAGCGGTATAGCCTTCCACGTCCGAAGGATAATTCTCACGCAACAGACAAGTGCCCGGTGCGGAATAGTGAGCATATAAGGAATCAAGTGTTTGTGTAGATCTGACCAGCATTGCGTTATCTGCCACAGCCGGTTCTTTCTGTGTCTTGCATCCGGTTACTGCCAAGGCGCATGCCAATAGGCAGAGGAGTGCTTTCTTGGAATTTTTCATCTTTTTTCTACGGCATTAAATTGTTCGACTTGTTTTTCACTCCGTTGCAGGAGTCTTCTTTTATATAATATATAAACCCTATTAAAAACGATTGCAAAAATAGACAGTAAGGTTAAAAGCCAACTATAAATCCGTGACATAACCGTCCACATTCCGGACATGGCAGAATTCTAAAACAAGTTTGTCACAAAACAGACACACCGTTTCCCCCATACTTCGGAAACATCATTTCCCAACAACTGGAAATTCTGAAATACGCAGGGTTGTACAACCGTAGGGTATCAGCGTGATTTCTTGCTCTCCTCCTTCGGCACTGCCACAGAAAGAGAAAGGCTGGGGCCCTGCCATTTCATTATATACTGTCCAAGTAGGGATAAGACGAGCCTTCATCTTTATTTCAACCGGTGCATTTTCCTGATTCCAAGGAAAGTCCAATTGCTGTTTTTGGCTATTGATACTTACTTGGGCCACCTCGTTCATTCTGTTACGGTCAAAATCCACCAATCCGTAGTTCCATGGATCCGAAGAAGTCACCTGATAATAATAAGAACCATACCAACTATCCTTAAACTCTTTCTTTTCCCAATTTTCTTCCATTTTCAGGGCATATACCAACGGACCTCTTTCAATAGATACTGCGTTTTCATACCAAGTGCTAGTAAAGACCTCCATGGGCAGATACAGTTCAATCTTATCATTCCGCTTCCATATACGGTCTACGATAGCTATTTTCCCACCTTTGACAGTTTGCTCCATCTTTCCATTTACCCGTATTTCAGCTTGCTTGCACCACTTCGGAACACGCAGGTGAAATGGAAATTTCACTTGTTTCACCTTATTTCTCACCTCTTTAATGGTAAAAGTTATCTGATGATCCATCGGATAGTAAGTATCTTCACTGATAACCACCGGTACATTATCACCCACATTGGCTGTTACTTCCGACGGAGAATAGACAATGGCTGCAATGCCGTTATCAGGTGTGGCATACCATAGGTGCTGTGTAAATTTTGGCCAACCTTGGTGCATATTCGAAAAACAACATGGGTATCCAGTCAGAGTGCCAAAAGCAAGGTCTGTTCCTTCATGATCCTGGTCGAAGTTGCGACGATGGCGTGTTACCATCACCTGATTCGGTTGCTGGAAATATTGCTTAGTCATAAAGTCATCGGATATTTGGGCTGGTAAAGCATTAAAAGCAATGCGTTCCAAATGGTCGGCAAAGTCTATGTCTCCTGTAATCTCCACCATTTTTTCCAGCGAGTACATCAACTCTACGGCCGAACACAACTCCGAGCCTTGTGTAGGATTGTTTCCATGCAAAGCCTCATCGCCTCCATACATGCCTTGCGGCTGTCCGTGGAACCGGCGAATATCTCGAAAGCCTTCCTTGACAGCATCAATATATTTCCGGTCGGTATCTTGCTGATAATAAATAATCGGTTCTTTGATGCCTTGTGCCAAATTAACACAGTGTATAGTGCAGGGTCTGCGCAAGTCTCCCCTATCTACCATATCTATGAAACTGAAACTCTGCCGGTGCAGCAAATGCCCCAATTCAAGCAAAAAATCCTCCCCCGTAAGATTATAAAGCCAATATACAGCTTGCAAATTGTCACAAGCACGGAATTCTGCCCAACTGCTCCAGTGTCCTAAAGGTTTTTGCGGCAAGGTATTCAGTTGATAACGGAAATATTTTGTCATAAAAGCGACGACTCTCTTATCGTTCGTTGCCGAATAATACTGCTGTAGGATTTTCAGCACGACCATACGCGGCCACCAGTCTTGCGAGTTATCACGTTGCAGTCCAGGCTCTCCCGGATAATCTTTTTCAGGACCGAAGAATCCGTCCTCACGCTGGCTCTGCAAAGCCCATTCTATCCAAGGTTGCACTTTGGCTTTCAAGACATCATCATCCAGTATATACGCCAAAGGAAGTAGACCGTCTATCCAGTATGGACCGCGTTCCCACTGGTCTCCATCACCACCTAACCAACCATTGCGTTTGCCCATAACCGAAGGGTAAAGAACATCCATCTGACCACTGGCGCCATTTTTCTGACGAACCAGCATTTCGTGCAACCAGCCTTTAGGTTTGATACTGCCTAAAGGAAGTTCCATTAAGGGCTTACGGAGTAGAGGATAGCGATTATTCTTGTAGTTTCCTTCTACTACCTGGCTCAAAAGAGCATCCACTTGTTTCTCCGCCTCAGGCGTAAACCACTTTTGAGCAGATATTGTAAAGAGATTAGCAGCTAATAAACATACAACAGCAAATATTTTAATTTTCATTTTTCAAGGTATTTGTTATTTCCAATAAATTTACTTCAATAGAGTTGTTAACTTACTCACATTAAGCACTTACACCTGAGAATCATCAGATCCTTGTGTCTGTGGTGACAGACACAAGGATCTGAAAAATGGGAATATAATAACTGTTTATTCGTATACTTCCATTTCATAAATGCGCACATCTTTACCAGAAGCCGATTGCATGGGCTGTGTCACTAAAAGACGCAGGTAGCGAACACTTTCAGACTTATTTAGCGTGCGATTCAGTACATTCTTACCATTACCAGAAACATAGTCCAGTGTGCGCCATTCACCATTCTTGTCGCTCTTACCTTGCAGAAAGCAGGAGGAAGTGACGTAGGAATGGTTTTCGCCGGCAGCGTTCAGTAACTTCCAGCCATTAATGCTTCTTTCACCGCCCAAATCAAAGTCTACGTAGTGGGGCATTTCAGCAATAGCACACCACTTTGTGTTTTCGTCGCCATCTACCATGAAAGCCGGCTTCTCTTTCTCGTTCACATAGCTTGAATAGCCCATTACCATGTCCTGCTTCAGAATGTTCACTCTCTCTGTGGAGCTTTCCGTCTGATAGCGATTGCACTTGTTTGCCGTACGGAACAGTTCGGAAGCGGGACAAACAGAAGTAGCAGCAACATCAGTCAAAGTGGCGGCAAAAATAACAATATCCTTATTATCGGGCAATACCACCTCAGTAGCCTTTTCTGGCAGGTCTATTGCGAACTTAAACATGTAAGTGAACTCATACGGCTGATCGCCTTCACCGGAATGGCGGTGCGTACCCACATAGGCAACTTCAGCATCTTTCAGATAACCTTCCGTATGTCCGGTGTGCCCCCACTGACCGATGAAGCCAGTATAAGAAGGAACAATGACTTCCTGCACATACTTGCCTACGCGGAATATCCCCTTCACATCTTTATCAGAAGCGGCAGCAGCAAGGATATAGAGTCTGTTATAAGTACAGTCGGCGGGCAGTTTCAGTACATTGCCCTTGCAAGCCATACCATTCAGCTCTTCACGTGTCTCCAATTTGAAAGGCACTCCATGCACATTCATCTCGGCAGGTATCAATTCAGCAGCATAAGAATAACCAGACTCAAAGTTGGCAGCAGCCTTGAACTCGTTCCAACTGAAGCACTTCTTATCATAAACAAGGGGCAATGGTTCGGCCACCGTCTGCACCTTTTTATTGGAAGCAAAACGTACCTTGTAGGTCTTAATGCTGTTTGGATTGACTGACACTTCCAAGCGATTTCCACTGAATGTAGCCTTACCGATGGTCTTTTCCGTACCATCTGCTTCTACAGCAGCCACAAGGTTGTCGGCAAAGACAATCGAGGCTTTCTGCGCCTGCTTGCCTGCGGCTTCATACACGCGTACCACATATTCATCTGAACTTTCGGCTTTCTTTAAGGCTTTAATAAGTACATTCCGGTTATCGGAAAAAGCCAATGAATAGCTCTTACCTAATTCGCCGCGATGCTTTCCAACAACGAACGCCTTGATGCGCTGGTTCAGCAACTCAGCATTCTCGCGGGTTTGAACTACGTCCAAAGCGCCCACATGACCTACCAAGCTGTAAGTAAAGGTATGGTGACCGAAGTCCTGACGATCTTGATAAGCATAGTTCTTTTTTGTCTTCGGAGTGTGCAGCAAAGTGAGACGCAAGGTATTGTTATCAGGCTTGTCCCAGCCATATTTGCTGTCGTTCATGATGGAAACGCCATAAGAGCCGTTAGCGTCCGTCAAATCTGCCCAATATTGAGCGTATACTTCGTAAGCGGTCAAGATGTTGTTTCCTCTCTGCACGCTGCCTACGCCCAAGTCGTAAGTGCCCACCTCATTATTCAAATTGAGGGGAAACTCAGCCTTCAACAGAGCGTTGGTAGACTGCCAGTCCACTTCGTTAGTAAAGTCAATGCGGTGGGCCAATACACCTTCATACAAATGGATGTACTGGCGGAAAAAAGAATCATCGTGACGTTTCTCCACGCAGAGAGTCTTACGTAATGCACCGTTTTCGCAAAGAGTCACTTTCACATCCTCGGTGATGGAAATAGGAGTGGCGTCCACAGTCTCTTTCAATATCTCCCATGCCGGCCATTCGAATGACTTGTTTTCAGTGAAGAGGGCTAAACGAATAGCCTTACCAGCCTTTACCAATTCCTTGTTGTTTCTCTTGTCGAACAGTGAAGTAATGTCACCGTTCTCATTCAATGTCAGTTTGTAGAACGAATTTTCAACACTTGCAGCTTCAACAGCAGACATCTCTTTTCCTTCGCCGGAGAGGCGGACATCGTAAACTGCGTATCCATTGGCGGGTACAGTGGCTTCTACTAACAAGCGGACCTTTCCATCAGTATATGAAACCAACTGAGAAACCACCAACTTGCCTTGTTCGTTATATACAGCCACACTTTTGGGAAAACGGGAAGCCTCCACTTCGATGGTCACCACATCTGCAGCCTTGAAGCCCGAAGCGTTATAGAGCACTACGGGAATCCCCTTGACACGAGTATCAAGCTTGCCTGCCACACTTCCCACAGAATGAGTCAGGATACCGGAGAACTGTTTCAGAGAGAGAAGTTCATCGTTCCAAGAAAATTCATAGGCACGGGGAATGCTGGTACCAGTCAAATCATCGTGGAATTGGTGGAATATGAAGCGCTGCCAAGACTCCGTCAGGCTCTTACCAGGATATTCGGCAACCCCCAAAAGGGCAGCAGCCACAGAAGCACGTTCAGCGGCATCACCCAAAAGTTCATTTTGACGATTATAGAGTTTCATAGCAGCCTGTGAAGTGTAGCAGCCGGTTCCATGAACGTCCATCAGCAATTCACCGTCAAATACGGGGAGCTCGGGATGGCTGCCATAAGGCTGGTAATCCTTGAACAACTGGTCACTGGCTGCACTGATAATCTTCAACGGACCGTCTCCCTTGATACCTTTCTCCACGGAAGCCACAGAAGCGATGGTAGGTGAACCGCCCACATCACCTGTTCCATAGTAGCGGTAAACGGTATTCAGGGGAGTGCATTTGGAGAGTTCCATCAAATATTTATTTTCTGAAAGGTCTTCATTATCCCAACGACGACCGTAATCATATCCGTGAGCCAGCATGACGGACGCTCCATCCACTCCTTTCCACAGTCCGATGGTAAAGGGATGCTTGCTCTTACCGTAGAAAGGATTGTTACGCCAATCCAGCTTCTGTGAAGAGAAACCTATCAGTCCACAATGGGCAGCAACAGTAGGCAATGTCCAACCGAATCCGAAGCAATCGGGAAGGAAGATGTCGGTACTTTCTACCCCCAGCTCCTTACGATAGAACTCCTGCCCCAGCATAATGTTGCGAATAAACGATTCAACAGACGGCACCAAAGTGTCGGTAGCATCCCAACTGGCCCCACTCACATGCCATCGACCTGCCTTTACAAAAGCCTTCATCAGTTCGTATTCACGAGGATAATATTCCTTCATCCAAGCATATTTCACTCCACCTTCAAAATTAAAGATATAGTCGGGGTACTGGTTCAAAAGGAAAAGGTTCTGATTCAAGGTATTCCAAACATAATCCTTAATAGTAGTCTGAATGTCCCAGTTCCACTGCGTGTCCAAGTGGGCATCTGCCACCATGTACGCTTTTGCTTTCTTCGGTGCAACGGTCTGAGCCGATAATTGTCCTCCTGCAACGGCCAACATCACGGCTCCCGCTATCAGATGGGTCTTCCCCATCAGTATTCGTCTCTTTTTCATGGTTTTGTTATTATTGTTTTTTCGTAAAAGATAATGTCAATTCGATATAAACCACCGCATTCTTTGTTATAAATGTGCTGCCTCCTCTAGCCGCAAACCGCTCTTTCACCTTCTCTCTTTAGCCTCCATCCGGCAACAATAGTTTTCTGACATGTGGAATGTTGGTAACAAAAATAGCCCATCCTTCACTCTCATACTGTACAGATTCGCGACATAGATATGTAAAAAGTCGTCTGTGGCATGATTTTATATATTTATGTCATAAATAGCATACATTTCCTACAGAATACAAACTACTTTTGTATATTGTAAAAATCCAAAAGCTAAGAACATGAAAAAACAATTCCTACTCTCGGCAGTTCTCTGCCTCTCACTGACCGCTTTCGGACAGAAAGTACATCAACTGGCCTCACCCAGCGGAAACATCCGCATCTCAGTGGAGCTGACCGATCAAATCCAATATGATGTAACCCAAGGAAATCAAACACTGATGGACAACTGTGTCATTGGTCTGGAAACTGCCAACCACCAGCTGGGCATCCATCCTAAACTAAACAAAGTAGTACGCCAAAATGTAAACGAGGAACTGACTCCCATCGTACCCCTGAAATTCTCTACTATAACCAACCGCTACAACCAATTGCTACTGAAGTTTAAAGGAGGCTATTCAGTAGAGTTCCGTGCCTTTGATGACGGATTCGCCTACCGCTTCCTTACTGACCTGAAAGGCGAGCAAGAAATAATGAATGAAATCCTCCGCCTGAACTTTGTGGATGATTGCCTGCTACATCTTCAGCAACCTGACGGCTTTAAGACTTCCTATGAAGAAGAATATCGCCACCAAACAAGCAGCGAGTGGAAAAACTCCAATCGCATGGCTCTGCTTCCCCTTTTAGCCAGCACACCCAAAGGTGACAAAATCCTCATGAGTGAAACCAATCTGACAGACTATCCCGCCATGTTTCTGAAAAACGATGGACAAGGCGGCATTACCGCCGTCTTCCCCCGTCTGCCTCTTGAATTCGGAGAAGACGGTGACCGCAGTCTCAAGATTCTGAAAGAAGCCAACTGCATAGCCCGTACCGCAGGCAAGCGCAGTTATCCATGGCGTTACTTCGTCATTACCGACGATGACCGCAAACTTATAGAAAACACTCTATCCTATCGCCTCGCTGAAAAGAATGTCATAGAAAACACCTCTTGGATTAAACCAGGACTAGCCAGCTGGGAATGGTGGAACGGAGCCACACCCTACGGCCCCGACGTGGACTTCAAAGCAGGTTGCAACCTTGACACCTACAAATACTTCATCGACTTCGCATCCCACTACGGCGTAGAATATATAGTAATGGACGAAGGCTGGGCCATGAACACCCGCAACCCCTATAAACCCAATCCCTCGGTAGACATACACGAACTCATCCGCTACGGCAAAGAAAAAAACGTAGGCATTGTGTTATGGCTCACTTGGCTTACGGTAGAAAACCACTTTGACCTATTCGAAACTTTCGAAAAGTGGGGTGTGAAAGGCGTAAAGATAGATTTCATGGATCGTAGCGACCAATGGATGGTAAACTTCTATGAACGCGTAGCACATGAAGCCGCCAAACACCATCTCTTCGTTGACTTTCACGGTGCTTTCAAACCTGCCGGATTAGAATACAAATACCCAAACGTACTCTCCTACGAAGGCGTAAGAGGTATGGAGCAAATGGGCGGATGCCGTCCCGACAACAGTGTCTATTTCCCCTTCATACGCAACGCAGTAGGAGCCATGGACTATACTCCCGGCGCCATGCTTAGCATGCAGCCTGAAGTCTACCATTCCGAACGTCCCAATTCTGCCAGCATCGGCACACGTGCCTATCAGATGGCACTCTTTGTTCTTTTTGAAACCGGCCTGCAGATGATGGCAGACAATCCTACCCTCTATTATCGCAACGACGAGTGTACACGTTTCATCACCCAAGTACCCCAAACATGGGACGAAACCATCGCTCTCGAAGCCAAAGCAGGAGAATATGCCATCGTGGCCAAACGCAAAGGAGAACAATGGTATATAGGAGGCATGACCAACAACCGCGAACGTGAACGGGTCTTTAACATCTCCCTTGATTTCCTGCAAGAAGGAAAAAATTATCTCATGACCTCTTTTGAAGACGGCATCAACGCTGACCACCAAGCCATGGACTACCGCAAGCAAGAACAATCCTTGAAGAAAGGCGACCATATCACAGTCCGTTTGGCACGCAACGGTGGATTCGCTGCGGTCATTCGCTAATCATATCCATACCTATCTGCTCCGTACAAATACATTTCTAAGGATACGGAGCAGATACAAAGCAAACTGTAAGCCTACAACTAAAGAAATATATTGCAAATATTGACTGTTTCCACCTTAAAATATATCTTTGCAACTCAAAATCAATACAACAAGCCACATGAAAGACATATACTGGAAAGGCCATACGATTTTATTGCTTATCAGCCTCTTATGCTGTTTTCCGGATTTTGTGTACGCTTACAGCCTACGGCAATTCTCCAATAAAAACGGTCTTTCCAATAGTGCCATCCAATCCCTTTACCAAGATAGCCAAGGTGTACTATGGATAGGAACATGCGACGGACTGAACGTGTTTGACGGCAACAATATCCACCTATATACGCCCGTTGATGTGTCACGCAACCTATTGTCAGGCAACATTATCAGCCAGATCGTAGAATCAGAGCCAGGCATACTGTGGTTACAAACCAACTACGGGTTAGACAGATTGGATACATACCGACAGACCTGCCGGACCTTTACCGAATTCAAGGACAACATCTTCTTGGCACGAAGCAACAACAAGTGCATGTTAGTGCTGAAAGATGACGGAAATCTGTATCACTACCAACAAGAGAACCAGAAATTTCTCCAGTTAAACATCTCTTCCATGGATTTTAATAAAGTACTGTCCATGACCATTGATTCCAACAACCTGCTTTGGATATTCGCAACTGGAAACAACACTCGTTGCTATCGTCTGAACCACACGGGAAAAAGCGTGACACTGATTCCGGAAAAGCCATTTGGACATCACGGCTTGAAGCATGCCTTCATCGGAGAAGATTCAGCCTACTTCATTGATGAAACCTATGCCCTCTACGAATATAGTTTCAGCAACCGACAGTGTTACTACATTGCCGACCTGAAAGACGAAATAGAAAAACGAGGTGAAGTATCTTCCATCATCAAACGAGAAAATGACTTCTGTATCGGTTTCAAAAGCAGCGGCTTGATAGTACTGAAATATGAAGCAAACCAAAAGATTAAATACCGTATAGAATACACTGAAATACAGTCGGGTATCTTCTGTCTGATGAAAGACAAATTTCAAGATATCGTATGGGTAGCTACCGACGGAGAAGGGTTATACATGCTTTACAATGACACATTCACCATGACCAACACCCTGCTCAACACTCCCGCATATCAGGTGAACAACCCGGTACGCAGCCTTTACCTCGACCCACAGCAAACCTTATGGATAGGAACCAAAGGCAGTGGCATATTGCGTATACCGAATTATCTTGTCAACAATACACCCGAAAAACATGATCGTCTCATCACCGGTAACAGCACATTGACCGACAACTCCGTCTACTGTTTTGCACCCGGTGGAAAAGACCGACTTTGGATAGGTACGGAAAACGGAATCAATTATTATTCCTACTCTACCCACCAATTGAAAGAACTGGCGGTACAAGCCAATGGAACCAAAGTGAAATATGTGCACTCCATTGATCAAACCAATGACAGTACACTTTGGATTTCCACCGTGGGCGAAGGAATCGTAAAGGTGACACTAGAAAATCAGAGAAAAGATCCTATTGTGAAGCATGCTACACGGACTTTGGTGAGTAACGGACATATGGCATCAAACTATTTTTTCACCTCCTACCGTGAAAGCAGCTCTACGCTGTGGTTCGGGAACAGAGGGCTCGGAGCCTACCGCATTGATGTACGTACTGGAGAAATGGCACAGTTCCGCTTCAACAACTTGGTAAACAGCCAAACCGCCAACGATGTGTTCGCCATACACAAAAACGAGCAAGGCTACTGGCTGGGCACTGGATCAGGGCTTCTCCGCTTCTACTCAAACGAAGACGGAAACCCAGACAGCATCAGTGCAAAGCTCTACACCAACAGCACCGTACATGGTATCTTGGAGGACAACCGAGGCAATCTCTGGGTGAGTACCAATCAAGGATTAATGAGACTCAATCCCCAAGAACAGACCAAGCAGACCTACAACAACGGAAACGGACTGGCCGTGACCGAATTTAGTGATGGAGCCTTCTACAAAGACAATGCTACGGGAATCCTTTTCTTTGGAGGTGTAAACGGCTTCGTCACCGTGAAGCCCGATTCTTACATCACCACGGACTATATGCCCGAAATCAGCCTGAAAGGACTTTCCATCTTCGGTAAGGAATACAACCTGCATGACTTTTTACATTACAAAGACGGGAAGCCCGTGCTACAACTGGACTACAAACACAACTTCTTCCAGCTCAACTTCCGGATAACAGACTACATTAACGGAAACGACTATTTCTACTCCTATAAACTAAAGGAAGCAAGCGACCAATGGATAGAAAACGGAGTTTCACCCAATGCCATCTTCTCCAACCTTTCCCCCGGAGAATATACTCTGTTTGTGAAATACCGCAACAACATCAACGGTAAAGAAAGCCATCCGCAAGCCTTCACCATTTACATCGCTCCTCCCTGGTATCTCAGTACCTGGGCCTATGTGGGCTACTTTTTGTTAGGGTTACTATTATGTACAGGCATAGTCGCCTATGCATTCTATACCTACCGCCTGAAGCGGCAGCACATGATGAAGAAAATGGAACGACAGAAAAAAGAGGAAGTCTATGAATCAAAACTACGCTTCTTCACCAACATCACCCACGAGTTTTGCACCCCCCTCACCCTGATTCAGGGACCGTGCGAGAAGATACTCACCCACAAGGAGACAGATATCTACACGCACCGCTACGCCAAGATGATTCAGCAAAATGTGGAAAAGCTGAATGGTCTCATTGTGGAATTGCTGGAGTTCAGAAGACTGGAAACGGAAAACAAAATGCTCTCCATACAGCCGCAACCTGTTTCCGAAAAGTTAAGGGACATCGCCGAATCCTTCGGTGACATGGCGGAAAACAGAGAAATGAACTACTGCCTTGACATAGCCCCCGAACTGACATGGAACACCGACCTGAGCTGCTTCAACAAAATAGCCGGAAACCTCATATCCAACGCTTTCAAGTACACACCCGACAAGGGGAACATCAGCGTAACATTGTACACGAAAAACGAACGTCTTATTTTGAAGATAGCCAATACCGGCAAAGGCATCACACCGGAAAATCTCGGAAAGATATTCGACCGCTATAAGATTCTCGACTCCGTGGAGATGAACGGCAAAAACTCAAGAAACGGACTGGGGTTGGCCATCTGCAAAAACATGGTGACCCTGTTGGAAGGAGACATAAACATCGAAAGCACACCGGGCGAACTGACCACCTTCACTGTAAGCCTTCCCTCGCTCCCCCCAAACGGACAAGAAGTACCGCAAACTGCATACGAAGCGGCTTCTCCAAGCATTCCCACCGAAGAAGTGCAAGAATTGCCCGAAAAATACACCCAAGAATTCGACGCAAACAAGCAGACGGTCATGGTGATAGATGATGACCCTTCCATGCTGTGGTTCGTATCCGAAATATTCACAGAGAAATACAACGTACTCTCTTTCAATAATGCCCAAAAGGCATTAGACAGCCTGGAGCAACGACAGCCAGATCTCATCATCTCAGACGTGATGATGCCCGATATAGATGGGTTATCCTTCACCTTCACCATCAAGCAACACAAGCTGTGGAGCCATATTCCCCTAATCCTGCTCTCAGCACTGCATCACGAAGACGACCAAGTAAAAGGACTGGAATCGGGGGCGGATGCCTATGTCACCAAGCCTTTCAATGTGAAATATTTGGAAAAGATGGTCTATCATCTCATCCGCCGCGAAGAAAACCTGAAGGAATATTATAGTTCGGCACTCAGCACCTTTACCTGGAAAGAAGGAAGCTGCTTGCACAAAGAAGAACAAGAATTCTTAGAGAAAATGACAGAAGTCATTGAAAAGAACTTAGCCAATCCAGACCTGCAAGTAGAACTTTTGAGTAAGGAAATGGGCTACAGCAGCCGGCAGTTCTACCGCAAACTGAAACCACTTACTGACAAATCGCCTGCCGACATCATCAAAGAATACCGCCTCTCCACGGCGGAACGCTTGTTAGTCTCCAGCAACTTCACCATCGAAGAGCTGATGGACCGCACGGGATTCACCAACCGAAGCACTTTCTATAAAGCTTTTTCACAACGTTACGGAATGCCACCCCGTCAATACTGCGAACAGCAAAAGAAGAACGTGAAGGAAGGACAGGAAATCACTAATACTTAATCATCTTATACCATCTGTATTTATGAAAAGAAGCTCTTTTTTGAGTATCGCATTCACCGGGCTGCTTGCTACCGCAACAGCGCAAACTCACGAACAACCCGAATGGAATGACCTGAACATTTCGGGAGTGAACAAAGAAACGGCATGCCAAACCGCTATTCCCTTTGCCGACGAAGGACAAGCCCTACGCCTGAGCATCGAGGAATCCCCCTATTATCAAACTCTGAACGGTACATGGAAATTCCATTGGGTGGCCGATCCCGAAAAACGGCCGAAGGATTTCTTCAAGCCCGACTACGACGTAAGTGGCTGGGATAACATCAAAGTGCCCGCCACATGGCAGATAGAGGCTGTACGCCATAATAAGCCCTGGGACAAGCCTTTGTATTGTAATACCATTTACCCTTTCTGTGATTACAGTAAAGGAGTACAATGGCCCAACGTCATCCAACCTCGCCCGGCAGACTATACTTTTGCCAACATGCCCAATCCCGTAGGCAGTTACCGACGTGAATTCACTTTGCCCACATCTTGGAAGGGCAGAGATGTATTTATTCGCTTCAATGGAGTGGAAGCAGGTTTCTATCTTTGGTTGAACGGTAAAAAAGTGGGCTATTCAGAAGACAGCTACTTACCTGCCGAGTTCAATCTGACTCCCTATTTACAAGAAGGAAAAAACACATTGGCAGTTGAAGTGTACCGTTTCACCGATGGAAGTTTTCTTGAATGTCAAGATTTCTGGCGGTTCAGCGGTATCTTCCGCGATGTATTCCTATGGTCAGCACCACGCACGCAAATTAGGGACTTCTTCTTCCGAACCGACTTGGACGGAGATTATCGTAATGCTACAGTTTTTTTGGACGTGGAAATCACCGGTAAGAAAAGTTCTGCCGAACTCATAGTGAAGCTCTCCGACACAGAAGGAAAGGAAGTGCTATCACGCACTATCCACGCCACAAAAATAGGTAGTACCCATCTGGAATTCGATGTGAAGAACCCACTGAAATGGACAGCCGAAACACCCAGCCTCTACAACCTGACCCTGACCCTAAAACAGAAAGGAAAAGTGACAGACCTACGTAGTGTAAAGGTAGGCTTCCGCGAAATAGAGTTTGCCAAAAACGGACAACTGCTGATTAACGGCAAACCCACTCTTTTCAAAGGTGTC
This sequence comes from Bacteroides sp. A1C1, assembly GCF_004328515.1. Taxonomy (NCBI): domain Bacteria; kingdom Pseudomonadati; phylum Bacteroidota; class Bacteroidia; order Bacteroidales; family Bacteroidaceae; genus Bacteroides; species Bacteroides sp. A1C1. The sequence continues at coordinate 2,273,978 of NZ_CP036491.1, read as the reverse complement.
AACCGCCACGATCACAGCCCATTGAATGGCCGTACCGTCTCCAAAGAAGAGATGGAAAAGGACGTACAACTAATGAAAGCGCTGAACGTAAATGCTGTCCGTACCTCCCATTACCCCAACAACCCTTACTTTTACGACCTATGCGACCGCTATGGCATCTATGTATTGGCAGAAGCCAATGTAGAGTGCCACGGCGAAATGCGTCTCTCACACGAGCCACAGTGGGAAAAATCATTCACCGAGCGCAACGAGAACCAAGTGAAACGTTTCCGTAACCACGCTTCCATCGTAATGTGGTCCATGGGCAACGAATCGGGAAACGGAAACAACTTCTCCACTGCTGAAAAGGCCATCAAACGTTTGGATACTACCCGCCCCACCCACTACGAGGGAAACAGTTCCTTCTGCGACGTGACCAGTTGCATGTACCCAAGTGTGGACTGGCTGGAAAACGTAGGCCGTGAACGATTGGAGAAAATACAAAAGGGCGAGATCGTGAAACCTCACGTAGTATGCGAGTATGCCCATGCCATGGGAAATTCCATAGGAAACTTCAAGGAATACTGGGAAACCTACGAACGCTATCCGGCACTCATCGGAGGTTTCATTTGGGATTGGGTGGACCAAAGCCTGCGTATGCCCACTCCCGACGGCAAAGGCTTCTACATGGCCGTAGGCGGTGACTTTGGTGACAAGCCCAACGACGGTAACTTCTGTACCAACGGCGTCATCTTCTCCGACCGTACATTATCTGCCAAATCCTATGAAATGAAGAAGATACATCAACCCATCCGCATAGAAGCATTAGGGAATGGCAAATATAGAATCAGCAACAAGCGATTCCATGCCAATATGGAAGACCTCTACGGGAGATACGAAATAACGGAAGATGGAAGGACCGTCTGCTCAGGCAATCTGGAAGATTTGAAGCTGGAAGCACAGGCAAGCAAAGTCATCACCCTGCCAGACATACCCGCAACGAAGGTACCCGGAGCAGAATACTTTATCAATTTCAGTTTCTGCCAAAAAAGAGATACCGAATGGGCAAAAGCCGACTACGAGGTAGCCACCGAACAATTCAAGCTATCAAGCAGCGAGAAACCTATATTCGTACCCGAAAAAGGAAACATCAATCTAAACGAAACTGCCGACGCATTGGTGGTGAAAGGTGAACGTTTTGAAGCTGTCTTCTCCAAGGAAGAAGGAACTTTATCGGCATATACATTGAATAATATCCCCCTGATAAGTAAAGGACTCGAACTGAACCTCTTCCGTGCTCCCACCGACAACGATAAACAGGTAAGTGGCGATTGGCAACGCAAAGGCCTTTACCAGCTGCAAGCGGAAACCGGCAAATGGGAAACCCACCAAGAAGAGGACAGAATAACCCTGCACATCCGGAACTGCCACAAAGGTAAACTCGGTTTTGAGTATCGCACAGAAATAGAATACACCGTAAATGCCGATGGTTCCATCATGGTGAACAGTGTCATCATCCCGGTATCCGACAGCGAAATCATTCCGCGTGTGGGCTATCGAATGGAACTGCCCGAAGGCTTCGAGCGTATGCGTTGGTATGGACGTGGCCCATGGGAAAACTACGTAGACCGCAAGGATGCCACCCCAATAGGCGTATACGAAAGTACAGTATCCGACCAATGGGTGAACTATGTAAAGCCTCAGGAGATGGGTAACCATGAAGAGGTACGCTGGATTTCCATCACCAACGCCGACGGTATGGGCTTCGTTTTCGTGGCAGGCGACCAAATGGCGGCTTCTGCCCTGCATGTCAGAGCACAAGACATGGCAGACCCCGACCATCTGCAAAAACTGATTCACAAATACGACATCCCGATGCGCAAGGAGACAGTTCTTTGTCTTGATGCCCACAATCGTCCTCTGGGCAACGCAAGCTGCGGTCCAGGCCCGATGAAAAAATACGAACTGCAAGCAACTCCCGTAGCATTCAGCTTCATCATGATGCCTTTGGAAAGAAGCTACACGCAAAGTGAGCTTACCAAGAAAGCACGCGTACAGATGCCTGCATGCATGCCCGTAATGGTAGAACGCGATAACAACGGTTACCTGCAAATGAGTACCGGAACTCCGGACGCGACCATCTTCTACAGCCTTAACGGTAACGAATACCGGGAATACACAGCTCCATTCGAGTTCATTGACGGTGGAAAGATACAAACATACGCTGTTTCTGGAAAATTAGGCAAGAGCCTGGTCACTACTATGGAACTACCCATATTCGTAGACCACTCGGCATGGAAGGTGGTCTCCTCCAGCAGCGACAGCCAAGGAGAAGAGGCGCAAAACGCCATCGATGGAGACCCTTCCACGTATTGGCACACCCGTTGGCACGAACCCATTCCAGAGTTTCCACACAGCATTGTGGTAGACATGGCTTCCCTACTGGTAGTGGACAAATTCATCTACACAGCACGACATTCCAATGATAACGGACACGTCAAAGACTACGAGCTAAGCTTCAGCAAAGACGGAAAAAATTGGGAAAGCACCGTCAAAGGTACATTCTCCAATCTGACGTCTGCCCAAACCATAACATTGGAAACACCCGTCACTGCCCGTTACTTCAAATTCGTTCCCTTGTCCGAAATGCACGGCAGGAAATGGGCTTCGGCAGCCGAACTGAATGTGAGCATCCTGAAAAACATCAGCGGAGCATCCCAGAGACAAATAGTGGTCTCCGTAGACAGCGATGCAGACAACAGCATGAAGCTGGCGGCAGACGGTAACATAAACACCTATTGGCACACGGTACACAACCAATTCTACATAGCTCCCTACCCTCATGAGATACATCTTTCCCTATCCAAAGAGGCCACTATAAAGGGTATCCGCTACACTCCGCGACAAGATAGCGAAGAAGGACGGATAGCTTCCTATGAAGTATATGCAAGCAAAGATGGAAAAAATTGGGGGCAGCCCATTATCTATGGCACCTTCCATATAGGTACAGCAACGCAAACTATAGAATTTACTCCTTGCCGGGCACGTTATGTGAAACTATTGGGATTATCGGCCCATGACAAAGGAAAGAAAGCTGCCATAGCAGAATTAGAGATAATCTTGGAAGAATAATTTTAGAGGAAAAACTATTAACCATGGAGTTTCAGGGCTTGTGCAAAAACTTGTACAAGTCCTGAAATTCCACGTTTTCTCCTATAAGTAAAAATCACTTTCCCTTCACTATCCGCTTAATATCATTCAGCTTGTTCAGCGCCTCCAGCGGCGTCAAGTTATTCACATCCAGATTCAGTATCTCATCGCGTATCTGGCACAGCACCGGGTCGTCGAGCTGAAAGAAGCTGAGCTGCATACCACCGCGTGTCTCTCCCACTTCCACCATCGGTTTGCTGGAAATCCCCTGCTGGCGGTTGTCTGTTTCCAGTTGTTTCAGAATGTCATTGGCACGCTTCACGATGCTTTTGGGCATACCCGCCATTTTGGCTACATGAATACCGAAGGAGTGTTCGCTGCCACCGCGCTCCAATTTGCGCAGGAAGATGACTTTGTTATCTATCTCCTTCACCGAAACGTTGTAGTTCTTAATACGCTTGAAGCTTTTCTCCATCTCGTTCAACTCATGGTAGTGCGTGGCAAACAAGGTGCGTGCCTTCGCCTTTGGATGCTCATGGATATGCTCCACAATCGCCCAGGCGATGGAAATACCGTCGTACGTAGAAGTACCGCGTCCCAGCTCGTCGAACAGCACCAGGCTGCGGGGAGAAAGGTTGTTCAAGATATCCGCCGCCTCGTTCATCTCCACCATAAAGGTAGACTCGCCCACGGAAATATTATCGCTGGCACCCACACGGGTGAATATCTTATCCACCAAACCGATATGGGCACTCTCCGCAGGCACGAAACTGCCGATTTGAGCCAGCAGCGTAATCAGCGCCGTCTGCCTCAGCAAAGCGGACTTACCCGCCATGTTGGGACCCGTAATGATGATAATCTGCTGCGTCTGGCTGTCCAGCATCACATCGTTGGCAATATACTTCTCGCCGATGGGGAGCTGCTTCTCAATGACCGGATGCCGTCCCTGACGGATTTCCAACACGTCGTCGTCGGCAATGACGGGGCGTATATAGTTGTTCTCGCGCGCCGCTGTGGCAAAGGAGAGCAGGCAGTCCAACCGTGCTATCTGGTTCGCATTGATTTGAATGGCAGGAATGAACTCGCTCAAAGATTGTACCAGCTCTGCATAGAGTTGTGTTTCCAGTACCAGTATCTTGTCCTCCGCGCCGAGAATCTTCTCCTCGTACTCCTTCAATTCCTGGGTAATATAGCGCTCGGCATTGGCAAGGGTCTGTTTGCGTATCCACTCTGCCGGCACCTTGTCCTTATGCGTGTTGCGCACCTCAATGTAGTAGCCGAAGACATTGTTGTAGCCTATCTTCAAGCTGGGAATCTCTGTCAGTTCGCTCTCGCGCTGCTGTATCTGCAACAGATAATCCTTGCCGGAGTAGGCAATCCGGCGCAACTCGTCCAGCTCGGCACTGACACCGGATTTGATGACACCTCCCTTATTAATCAATAACGGCGGGTCATTGTCTATCTCCCGGTCAATGCGGTCGCGGATAAACTGGCAGATATTCAACTGCTCGCCTATATGGTTCAAGCTGGCATTATCGGCATCCATGCAAGCCGCCTTGATGGGTTCTATCGCCTGCAAAGCCACCTTCAGCGCCACCACCTCACGCGGAGAGACACGCCCTACCGCCACTTTGGAGATGATGCGTTCCAAGTCGCCAATCAAATGCAACTGCTCTTCTATCAACTCTTTGAAATCAGGCTGGCGGAAAAAGTATTCCACCACATTCAGCCGCTCGTTAATCGGCTGCACGTCCTTCAACGGGAATACCAGCCAGCGTTTCAGCAGGCGGGCACCCATCGGGCTGATGGTCTTGTCTATCACATTCAGCAGACTACTGCCACCGTCGTTCATCGACCCCATCAACTCCAGGCTGCGCACCGTGAACTTATCCAGGCGGACATACTTATCCTCCTCGATGCGTGCCAGCGAAGTGACATGCCCTATCTGCGTATGCTGCGTCATGATGAGGTATTGCAGGATGGCTCCCGAAGCGATGATACCGTTCTTGAGATGCTCCACACCGAAGCCTTTCAAGTTCTTCACCTCGAAATGCTTCAGCAGCTTTTCGCGGGCAGATGTCTCGGTAAACACCCAGTCGTCCAACTCGAAGGTGAAGAACTTGCTGCCGAAGTTTCCTTCGAACATCAGCCGCTTGCCACGCTCGAAAAGCACCTCTTTGGGGGCAAAGTTGTTCAGCAGCTTGTCCACATAGTCGAAAGGTCCTTCCGCCGTCAGAAATTCGCCCGTAGATATGTCCAGGAAAGCCACACCGCAGGCACCCTTACCGAAATGCACGGCAGCCAGGAAGTTGTTCTCCCGGTAGTTCAGCACATTGTCGTTGATGGAAACTCCCGGCGTCACCAGCTCCGTGATGCCGCGCTTCACCAGTTTCTTCGTCAGCTTCGGGTCCTCCAACTGGTCGCAGATGGCCACACGCTTGCCGGCACGTATCAGCTTGGGCAGATAGGTGTCGAGCGCATGATGCGGGAAACCCGCCATTTCGATGGTTTTCCCCTTGCCATTGGCACGTTTGGTCAAGGTAATACCGAGGATTTCGGACGCGACGACGGCATCGGTGGAATAGGTTTCATAGAAGTCACCACAACGAAACAGCATGACAGCATCGGGATGCTTTGCCTTCAAGTCGAGGAACTGCTTCATCATCGGGGTAAGGACAATATCTTCGTGCATACAAGTCTTTAATTTTTAATTTCCAAAGCTTTGAGCCAAGAGAGCAGGAAATCGTCAAGTAAGACCCAAAACTTAATGTGACAAAGATAATTCTTTTTTAGAAAACAGCCACGGAGAGGCTTCAAAACCTTAGCAAGCCTTAACAAAGAGACGCATTTTCCTAAAACATGTTATAAAACAGTCTTTTTTATTTGCTTTATTTGGAGATAAGCAAAAAGTTCGTACCTTTGCAATGTGTTTTTCATAGTATTAGATTTAAGGTTAACAAAGGTTGGAGTACAGCGGTACTCCTTTTTTTATGCCCATACCTTTCGTATCTTTCCCCTTTTCCCTTACAAAAGTACATATTCACTCGGCGAAACGCCCTTTATCTTCTTGAAAACCTTGTTCATGCGATCCCAACAAGGATGAGCAACAGTTGTCTCCCATTTACTACATTCCCTATTTAAGCAACAATTCCTGCAATACTGCATTTTAAATTCTTGCTTACTAAAACTTATTCGTCCGACAGCCGTTGAATTATCGTCCGACAATTGTCGGACGATAATTCAACGGCTGTCGGACGATAATTCAACAAGTATCGGACGAATAAATCTTAGCAAATAGAGAGATAGATGGCTTACCGCTTGATTTATTTGTGATTATCCGCGCACACAATCAGTACCTCCCCAAAAGAATCAAGTTGCCAATGGGGTCTCATAGAGATTGTCATTGCAACTTCAGGAATGGCAACGTATTTCCACCGGTAGACAACGGCAATTTCCCGTCCCATTTCTCCACAGCCTTTAGTTGAATCAATTCCGGCGTGATGCTTTGTTGAAGGATACGGTTGGCATCTGCCTTACCCTTGGCGGCAGCTACTACCTTTTCCGCCTCGGCTATAGCGGCTTTCTTTTCATTCTCCACCTTCAAGGCATTCTGCACAGCAGTATTCTTTTCGTCAATGGCAGCTTGCAGCACATCGTTGGGTTTCACGGACGACTGTATGTTGGTAAACGTAAAGCCACGGGTACTGAGACGCTCCTTCAGTAATGCCTCCACCTCCTTCTCGAAAGCCGGACGGTTGTTGATGAGCGAATCCGTCTCATAGAGTCCTGCCACGTCCTTATAAGCGTTCTTCACTTCTGTCAGGATAACACTCTGTTCCAATTCTTCGGTAGTCTTGCGATAGCGTAGAAAAACTACTTTGGCATCCTCCCGCTCAATGAAGTATTCTATAGTAGGGTCTGTCTTGAAGATGGTTCCCTTCTTGTCCTGAATGTCGAAAGGTTCGTAGTCTACAATCTGCGCAAATGCAGGATATTCGAATAGCTGCTTGGCAAAACGGTTGTAAACCACCCATCCGGTTTCCACCTTGGCATCATCTACTCCACGCTCACTACCGGCCAGATTGACGATGATGCCCGTCTGTCCCGAATCAATACGCTCCACGGCAAACATGACCAAGAACAATACTATAATTCCAATGACTGCGACTCCTGCCGCGCCTACTCTCACTGTTGATTTGTTTGTGACTTTCATGGTGTTTTCTGTTAGTTTAATGAGTGAATAATGCTCCAAAGATATTTATAATTGTTTGTTCAAGAAAGGCAATCCGGTTATTTTTGGAAGAGAAGAAGGCCTCCCTCCCGCACACAGTGTAGAAAGGAGGCCCATAGTCTCTATATTTTCAGAATTTACTCAGTCACGATACGACCTGCCAACAGTGATTTCTTCAGATAACTTTCAGCACACTATAGGAATTACCCTCACTCCCACTGGACATGGTGCTGATTTCCTTTGCCACTTCTTTCAGTCTTGCCGGATTGCTGTATTTATATATAATTGTAGGATATACCTTTTTACAGAATTCTGTGCCAAATTACTTAAACGTTCGTGTTTGCGAAATAATATTGCCATAATGTCTTGGTTTTTAAAATAAATAGAATAGAAATCGTGTTTTCTTATTTCTCTGCCAATAACTGCACAGATTCACCCGTCATGTGATGGTGCTGTCAAGCTCCAGTCATTGTTCTTTTCGTCCCATTCGTAGCTGAGGTAGCGCAGGACACTGCTGTCGGTCTGCCGATAGACGGCTTTCTGCTTGATGTCGGTGTAGGCATTGCTTTGCTCGTTCCAGAGGGCGTATTCCACAGTGACGTCATCCGTATAGAAGAAGTTAAGACTGTGGTGCTTCTCAAAGCTTTGCGTGGATTCGTTCCATTTCAGCACTTCTTTTTGGGAGATGCGACCGGAGTTGTCGTAAATGTAATTGTACTTCAAGTGGTGGTGCAGGAATTTCTGATTCTCCACTTTGAATACGGTTTGTGTTTCCACACGGCCGTCGTTGGTTTCGGTATTATAGGCAAAGTTGTCTGTACGATTAACGGCTGCTGCGCTTACTACGTTTACTAAAGAGGTCATTGCGATGATTGCTGAAATTACTAAAGTCTTCATAATGGTTCTATTTTTTAAGTTATACATTTTGTTTCAAGTTCTTGTCTTTGGGGGAGTTGTTCCCTTTCGACATTGCAAAGATAGGAGGTGGTAAAAAGCTTTTAGGTTATCGTTACGTTAATGTTAGGTTAACGGAGATATTTATTACTTTTGCGCCCAAAACAAGAACAAAATGAAAACACGTTTCCTCTTATATCTTTCCTTTTCCAATCTATCGGAGACGTAACTGGATAGGCATACAGCAGACTGTCACCACATCTACTATTGAGAAGTACCATCTTTCTTCTATGTCGTCCCAAACGGTTCGGACTTTCTTCGCTTCGAAAAGCTTGATGGCATTATGCTGGGTCATGATATTATGTTTTCAATTTTTAGTTTTAAGCTCTTTGATTGGGTCCTCGTTATGTGACAGAAACAATGCTCTTTCTTCAATTTAATCATAATTTCTGTTTTATTGCATCAGTTGACATAGTCTGTTTTCTTAGGTATAGTACAAAATATATGATTATTTTGACTTAAAACAAATCGCAGTCAATAAATCACTGCACATCATATGACAATAGGGAATAGCCTGCACCACAGACCATCCCCTATCACCTTAATTCTACTTGTGTGACTTCCTCTTACTTCACCACACCGTCCGTCATCGTAAAGCCTTCCAGAGAGCCGGCTTTCACCTGAATACAAATCACACTGATGGCGCTGTCTGCCGCAGCCGACAATTGGCGTTCTCCTGCCGGAGCCACGCGAAGCCAGTCACCCGCCTGCAGTTCTACGGTTTCTCCGTCAACCACCATGGTGCCGCGTCCGGAGAGGACGGCATAAATTTCTTCATTTTGCTTGTGCGAATGCACAAAAGGTACTCCTGCACCAGCCGGCAAATTGCTGATAGATACTTCTGCACCAGTCAGATTCAATGAATCGTGCAACTCGACACGTGCCTCGCCTGCAGGCACATTTACTTTCTGATAGTTCTTCATAATCACTTCTCCTTAGTATGTTTTGATTTATGGCTGCAAAGTTAGCCAACTACCAGACATCGTACAAGAAGGCACTTGAAGCTCAGTTAGTTACCTCCATGTTACCATTATTGGCAAATAAGGAGTTAGAAAAATAAGATTAACAAAAATTATTACTATTTTTGCCGAAAAAGCAAATATCGACTAAACTCTATAAAACATGAAGATTCTGAAAAAAATTTCAAAAGTAATAGTCATCGTAATGGCTGTACTGGCAACCATTTGGTGTGGTTTGTATGTTTATGCCAACTATTTCTATAATGACAAGCAGATTGATGTAGAAAACTTCTACATCGCGGAACTACCGTTACCCCCCTCGCAGTTTGAAGAAGATTTCAAAGAAATACACCAGATTGTCATGGAGAATTATTCATTATACCAGGCCAAGCATCTGAATATGGATTCATTGTATCAAGCTTGTGACGCCCGCGTTCGCCAGGCGCAGACCACCACAGACTACGGACTGATAGTGCAGGAATACATCTCTGCCTTACAATGCGCCCACGCCATTACCTGCTACAAGAGGTACACAGCCAATCAGCGCGTAGCCTTTATAGAGGATTCCTTGTTCGTTGACAAACCCAGTGACTATCTGACAGAATACGGCTTCCAGGACAAAGACCGGATTATAGCTATCAACGGACTCCCCTATAAACAATGGATTGAACAGAACGAAAAATATACCGAAGCATCTACCATCCCCCACAGACGGCTCCGTACAGCCTATGATGCGTTCCGTAGTTATGCAGACACCCTAAGAAACTATACACTGCTGAGAGGGGGCGATACTCTGACCGCCACCCTTCCCTTGAAACAAAGGGACTATTTTCCGGATAACGAAGAACAAACTGTGGAGAGCAGGATATTACAAGACAGCATTGGTTACCTTACCATCAAAACCATGATGAACCCCGTCATGGAAGATTTCAAGGCGGTCTATCCCAAAGTCAAGGATTTACCATACCTCATTATAGACGTACGTAGAAACGGCGGAGGAAACAGCATGAATGGAGTAAACATCTGCAAGTACTTCATCCGCGAAGCACAACCACACTGCGTCAGCAAGAGCTACATCATGCAGCCCGAAGCCGACGCCTATAAAGGTAAAATCTATCTGCTGACCGACACATATACGCTCTCTGCTGCCGAGAGCTTCACACTCGACATGAAGGAAAGCGGAAATGTCACCCTCATCGGCGAAGCTACCGGAGGGGATACCGGCAATGGCCCCCGTCCTTTCTGTACCAAACAGCGGACCTATTTCCGTATCCCTACCCGCCAGCCGGACGTCTCTTCTAAAGGTTTCCCCATGGAAGGTATAGGCATACCGCCCCATCATCAAGTATCCCAAACCGTAGCAGATTTCATGAAGGATGAAGATACAGTGCTGAATTATGCTGTCGGACTGATAACAGAGAAACAATAATACATTTCCTCAACGAAAAAGAGCCAAGTATCAAAGGTGTGTCACCTCACGATACTTGGCTCTTTTGTATTTGATATATTATCCTTTATTTGGTACTTGCCAACATCAAAGCCGCATTGCTGTCATTCAGTTCGTAAACGGTAGTTTGCGTATAGCTGTCGTAACCATTAGTTCTACTGTTCCAACGGGCATAGTTCAACTCAACTTCACTGTCAGTGTATTCAACATCCAGCTTGAAATAAGGCACCCAGGCTTCCTTTACGCTATCCCACTTGAAAGCTTCCTTGCTCGTCACACGGTTCTCACTGTCATAAGTGTAAGTGTAGCGGAGGTGACGGAAAAGGTGTCCGTCCTCATTGCGGAAGATAGTCTTGGCGGTCATCAGTTCTCCGGTCATCTCCTCGTTTTTCACATAATCGGCAGGAGTTGTCGCGCTTGCAGAAAAGTTCATTACACTTGCCATTACCACTGCCATCATTACCACTGCTTTTGAAAATACTGTTGCTTTCATAATCGTTATTTTTTATTGTTATTACTTCTTTCTCTGAGGAGGTTGTTGTTTCATAACCGCCTTCGCCTATATATAGTCAATCTGCGTGCCAAAGAATTAAATCACTGATTATCAAAGAATAACTATTTTATAGTAATGTCCATTTTCGGACAACTGTCCGCACAAAAACGAACAGCAAAACAAAAAATAAACGAAATATCATGAAAGTATTTCTACATTAGCAATAATATTATGTAACAGTAGTAAATTGTTTGATGATTGTCCCTACAAAAAGCTGATTTATACTTATCTTATCTCAATGGCGGCATCTGAAAACGTGGTGGGGCAATAGTCGCTCCGCCACTGCCCCCTCTATTATCAAAGACGGTGTTACGCAGAATCTCATACAAGATTCCACCTACATCCAGACTTAATTTAAACTTGTCGAAATTATAATAGGGAATCACAACGGGAACCGTCTCCCAACGACCGCGATAAGCATCGTAATAACGTTGTACTCCAACTTCCATACCAAAACGTTCGGACATATCCAAAGACATGGTGGCACCGTAGCGGTGGGTATCCATCCCGTAAGTATTTCCTATGGCATACGAACCGAAAACCTTAAAAGCTACACGGTCCGAAGCCTGATACCGCAAAGCTCCCGAAGTACTGAAAGCCTGCCCGGTGGAATGAATCATATTTATCTTCATGGCATCTACGCCAAGCTGGAGCGTCAGCCTTTGGTTAAAGGCATGCTGATATCCCAGGGAAGCATTGTTGAAACGTCCGATACCCGGTACGCTGGTCTGCCCACCGGAACCGAATAACATGCCGTGAGGAAACTGTCTTAATACACCGCTTGTACTGTAATCTCCCCGAAATAGCAGGGAAGGATTGGTCTGATAAGGCAGACGAAGAGACTCTTTCAGTGAAAAATCGGGCAGGGAATAGGAGTGCTCCGGATGAAACATGGAAGAAGGGGCAGAGTTTTCAGAAGGAAGCTCAAAAGGAGAGAATAGAGATTCATTGAATTCCGGCTGTATCTGTATACTGTCACGAATGAAACATACACTGTCTTCCTGCGCAGAAAGCAATTGCGGCACAAAAGCCAACAGCAGGCAGATTCCCAAACGGCCACCAAGACAAGAGATACTGACTTTCCGTTTTATACGCATATACCCTCCTTCTTTATATTCATATAATACTGCTATACAAAAATAACGAAAATAAACCAGAAGAACAGTACATGTACTGCTAAATTATTGCAATATAGAAGGATACATTATTAATTTTCTATCAGTATCAATCCTACTCCTTTCACTGTTTTAATGGTTACCGACTCGTCTTCCGAAAGAAATTTCCGAAGTTTCGTCACAAATACATCCAGGCTGCGGGAAGCAAAGTAATCATCTTCCGTATTCCAGAATTTATCCAAGATAGCTTCCCGGCGGATAACGTCTCCCCGCTTCTCACAAAGCATCTGCAACAAACCTGTCTCGCGCACAGTCAAAGTCTTGTTTACACCCGAAGCATGTTTCAAAGTGGCATGTGTGGCATCCAACACATATTCCTTGCCTATCTTGTAGCATTGACTCGTGTCTTTCGATTTTTCGCCTTTGGAAAGCTTCAATAAGGCGTGGACATGTGCATCCAGTTCTTCGGGAATGAACGGTTTCTTTATATAGTTATTGGCACCGATTTCATAACCTTTTACCACATCTTTAGGAGATATCAGGGCAGAGGAGAACAGAATCGGAGTTTCCCCATCTGTCTCGCGGATACGCTTCACCATCTCGTAACCGTTCATAACGGGCATTTCTATATCAGATACTATCACATCAGGATGTTGTTCTTTCCACTGTTTCAAGCCCTCCTCGCCATTGGCGGCAGCAATCACTTCATAACCGCCTATCATATCTTCCAACCCGCCCTGAACTATATATCTCAAGCTTGCATCGTCTTCTACCAACAATAACTTTATCATAATGCGTTTATTATATATTGCAAAAATAAGGAAAAGAATGAATGCAACAGTCATATTGCTATAAAATAAACGAGGAAAACAACGCCTCTTAACCTAATATTAACGTAGCGATAACTTATGAAGCATGTGCCCCACTCTACCTTTGCAACATCAATACAAAAAATCCACACTATGAAAGCAGATATTTCAATAACAAAAAGCCGAAAAGGGACAGAGATAGTAGTTTCGGGCAAGAGGATTAATAAATACGGCATCATAGCTGCCATAGTATTTGCAGTACCAATGCTGATTCTGTTTCAGTCGATACATGGAGAAACAACCAGCCATCTATCGCTGGTCAGATTCTTCATGTGTATATTGGCAGCTGTCCTGGTAAATCTATTCCTACATAAACTGTTGTTCAGATTGTTTTCGCCGATACGCATGTGGCAATATCGCACCACATGCCTGCTGCCCTTCCTGCTACTGGGTATATTGCCCCTTATATATGGTATGACAAGTGGCAATTATGATGTCACACGATTTGGAATATTACTGGCTGTCATGAGTTTCGACGACCTTTACATCCTCTGGCAATTACGCTCATTCGGCGGAGACTCCTATATTACTGACAAATCAGAAGGATTGAATTTCCACGTGTGGTAAATTTATACAGTCTCAATAGGAAAGTAGAGTGTAAATTCACTGAAGCGCCCCTCTTCACTTTCCACTTCTACCCTGCCGCCATGTGCCAGCATCACCTGCTGTACATAATTCAGGCCCAGACCAAAACCTGCAGCACCGCCCCTTCCACTTCGCCCGACTGCTGCAGAACGTTCAAAACGGTTGAAGATAAGAGACTGGTCTTTTAAGGGAATACCCAATCCGTTGTCACACACCTTTATCTTGCAGAAGCCTTTCTCCGATTCGCAAATAATATCTATCTTTACCTCTTCATGGGAATATTTAATGGCATTGTCCAGCAGATTGCCCAACACTTCACGCAAACAGAAGGCATCGGCATACACCATTTCACAACGATGATAAACGGTCGTAAATTCTACCCTTTTGCTGGTTTTCAGAGAAATTTTGGCAATCATATCATCAAGTAAAGGCCGCAAAGGCACCTCTTCCTGATGGAGTTCCAAATGTCCCTCATCCAGCTTGGTAAGTACCAGTACACGATTGGAAAGGGTAAGCAGATGCTCACACTCTTCCATCATCGCCTGCCGGTATTTCTCTTCTTTTCCGGGCTTACCGGACAATTTGCCGCTATTCAGAATATGAGCTCCCATCAGGATGGAACTCAGAGGAGACTTCATGTCGTGTATCATAGCATAAGTAAAATCCTTCTGGAATTGCTCCAAATGCCGCTGTGTACGCAAAACTTTCACCTGGCCGAGAATACAGTCCAACACCACCAAAAACATCACCCAAAGAGGCAGAAACAGATACCATACGGAACTTATGACGTAGCGATACGGATTCTTCACCACACCTTGTATACAAAGGATGCTGTCCTCCTTCAACGGTATAAACCGGGAAGAAATATCCTGATATTTTGCCGAGGCATATCCTGCTTCCACCACTGTACTATCGGAGGGAGCGTAGTACTGGCGGATACCACTCTTATAGGTCATTCCCAAGGCTTCCAACCTGGAAGCAAAAGCAGAATCGAGGTACTGCACGGAGAGAGGAAGTTCCATTCCGCTTTCATTGATGCTGCGCTGCATAATCAAAGCAGAGCGTAGTCGATAATTCAAATCGACCGGATTGTACATATGTACCACTCCAAAGCGGTTCACCTTATACTTCGACTGCTCTTTCTCCAGAAATTCCCTTTGCTCCTTTGCAAAAGGCGATTCAACACTCTCTTCCCATTCATCCTTTCCATCCCTATCAGTCTGTTCGTAGAGCAAAGAAAGGCGGCGTTTCAAGACCTCGTCATAAAAAGCCGCTTCAAAACAATCATTTACCTGATAGGCAGTTTCTTTGAAAGAAGCACGGTACAGATAGACAAACCAGACTACCATCAGCAGACAGCCGGCAATCAACCCGACAATCGAAAAGACTTTAAAAGAATATTGCTTGCGCACCTGCCGCTGCCGTTCGCTTTGCTTAGCTCCCGTAAGCGTATGTTCTGTCATGTCCAGCAAATGTTGCCCCGAGGCTTCTATATCTGCCCACCGGCTCTCCGATATCTGACTACGTACCTCACCTATCGGCAACCTCATCTTCTCTGCCAGCACATAAAAAGCAGACCGCTGCTTCTCAATATCATTACCTTGTTTAAGTATGGAATCCATTTGCCTGGCCCAACTGTACACCAGAAAAACAACCAAGAGAAGCGTAGGAAGGAACAAAAAGACTATATCCTTGACAAGCGGTATAAAAGGAGAAAACATGACAGCTTCAATGGCCTCTCCTTTCTTCTCATTCAACCAGGCTTTTTCCGAAAGAACAGACTTGAACCGTACATATACCGAACGCTTGCTTCTGTCCGTCGCAGGACGGATATTTACAGTCCGGTCTATATTTTTCCATTTCAGTTTCTTCTCTACCAACCTCGCCATCACATCTAATGGAATGGCGACATGATATACATCTTCGAGAAAGGAAGCTGCCTGCTGATAGTTTAAAAACATCTCATCTTCGAAAGACCTGATACTGTCTTTGGATAGATACGAGTAAAAAGGGATAGTCATGTCAGGAAACGGTAAATTATTAATCTCGTTGTCCACCGTTTCGATAAAAGCCAGACGGAAACATTCGTTCAGTGCGCGTTCCGCCTCTTTCTTGGTATTGTCGTAAGCATACATCATACCACCAATCTGCACCACAATTACCAGTAGCAGCCCTACAATAGAAAGGATATAGAGTGAACGAAGTTTCATCTTACCTATTATTTTGAGGACAAAGATAGCATTTTATCATAGAAAAAGAACTGATACAAAAAAGATAGCCTTGGACTTTTATTTATCCAAAGCTATCCATACAAGTACAATCCCTGCGATAGAGACGTCTACAGAATTATTTGCGAAGAGTCAACTTATCAATCCCAAAGAAACCGGTATCATGTCCCGGAGCCAGTGCAATCGACTCAATCTGCAACTCATTCTTTCCTTTTTTCAAATTGACCCGCCCAAGATTCACCAAAAGCAGAGACACTTCTCCATTGGTCAGACTGACTTCTGGAGTAATCACCTTATCATTTACACGAAGGGCAAATGTACCATAATCAGGCGCCACAGTGAACTGTATTTTCGCATAATAAGTTCCTTCCACTTCACTGTCAAAAACCAATGACAGCTTATCTCCCGGTTTAAACTCTTTCCAGTAGAGCTGCATACCCTCACTCCACAAGGGGTGGAAGTTGGTCTGCAATTCAACGGAACCCATATGCCCCGGACGAGGCTGCATGACTTCGCCCTCCACAACCAGACTCATCCCTGAACCGAAAATATCTGACGGTTGGTTGGCAACCCGTTCGCGTACATCGCTCACAAAGGGTTTTGGCTGTATTTCGCCTCCGGGAAGCATATACCAGAAGGTTATCGGAGCATAATTAAGGTGTATATTCGACCAATCGAATAACTCCATGTCAAAGCGCAGGCTCCGGGTAAACGGAATCGCATCCAAACTACGAACACGGGTATTCTGCGCCAAACCTATGTGAGCATAACAACCATCTCCTATGGGTTGGGCAACAAAAGGATGGTTTATCCACGGTTCATAGCGCCCCCAGGCATAGCCATAATAATCTTCTGTACCCGTTCCAAAGTGTGACGGAAAGGTTTCACCGTCCACATACACCTTTTCATCTCCTTCTCCCCACCAACCCAAGTTGGGGTTATAGACAGTAACCGCATCTCCCACATACACGCCCCTACCTTTAAGATCGGCAAACGTAAGGTCCTGGGCAAACTCATCGCCCCGGGCATGGATATGCGTAAACTGCTGCCATGTGGTACCAAAGTGCATGGAGCGCTCATCCCACTGCCACTTTCCACTAACTGCAGCAGCCTTGGATATCTCCACCGGCTGTTCCCCATAATTGGTCAAGGTAATCGTACAGTTCCGCTCGAAAGGCATCACCCACCATGCACTCATCACATCATCCTGCACGGCCCGCGTATACCACGTACCAGTTGCAACGGGATAATAGCCTACCCCAAAAAACTCACCGACCGGAGCCCAGACAGTTAGTTCCCCATCAAAGGCAATGGACAAAACCGTAGAGCGAAGTGCTTGGCGACGGTCATCGGCATCAATCCGCATCGAAAGACGACGAATGGCACGAGAGCCGTCAATCGTAAAACTACGGCTTTCACCCGGAGCCAGAGAAGCCGCCAGATTGAGCGTACTTTCTCTTCCCGCAAGCGGAGTATCAATACCAGGTGTTCCTTCCGACAGCTTCTTATTGACAGCAGCTATCAGCCGGGCATTCTTCTTCAACTCTTTGGCCGAGAAAGAAATCACCTTGACCGGAGAAGTATAAGTGCGGTAATTGATAGCATAGTATACAATGGTCTTACTCTCAATTTTCCCCTCCGGAGTAATCTTCAAGTCCGGCGATTCGATAGTCACCTTGCACCGCTTGGCATAAGGTATGGGCAAATATAAATTATGCCCTCTTTCTTCCATCGGAGCCTCATCGGGTACTGAAGTTGAAAGAGGTTCTCCACAAAGGACTTGCCCGCTCAATATATCACGTACATTGCCTTCAATTACCGGTTTTTCCTCATTGTCTATGTAGATACGCAGAGTCCCTTGTCCCCGATTTATGCCGGAGAAAGTCATCCAGAAACGAACTATGGCACCGGGGCCTTCGGCATCCATCATCACATATTCCGTCCTCCCTCCGTTCTCTTCCTGGCGGATAAACTGTCCTTGGTCGAAATTACCAAACCAGGCACGCTTATCCGTCATGTTATGCGAACTACGGTCGTAGCTGCTGAACTGCTTACACGTATAGGCATTTTCGGGCCAACGCGCCAGCACGGAACGGTCTGTCATCTCATGCAACAATGTCTTAAGAGAGATAACCGGGTCGGCCATAGCCAAACCGCTATAGAGAAATATCAACTGAATTACAAAAACTAGTTTTTTCATCATAACCGATTATTTTAGTAAATCTCCATCTCATTGATGCGTAACACCTTTCCTCCTGCATGCTGCATAGGACGGGTTATCATCAAGCGTACATAGCGTACCTGCGCCGGAGTGTCAATCATACGTGATACGACATTCTGCCGGTTTCCATCTATATTGTCAAGTGTCTTCCATTCTTCAGTCTGGCTGTTTCTGCCTTGCAGGAAGCAAGCGGAAGTAATGTACCCTTTGTCCTCACGGCCTGCATTCACCAGTTTCCAACCGCTCACAGTTTTCGCCTCACCCAAATCAAAATCCACATAGTTCAACGCACTTCCCACTTCACACCATTTGGTATCGACATCCCCGTCAACGATGCGTTCGGGCTTCTCATTATCATTAAAATAGCCGGAATAGGCGATAATCTTCGCGTCCTTCAACAGATTTTCTTTTTCCACCTCCACACTGTTCAACTCCATCTCATTGTCACGGATGGCTGTATGGAACAAGCTAGTGGCAACCTGGACGGGTTTCAGAGTTTCCTCCACCAATGTGGCAGCAAAAAGAACAACCTTTTCATTCTTCGGAAGTATAAGGCTGGCAGCACCTGCCGGAATATCAACACCGAACTTGAACATATAGGTAAACTCATAGGCCTCATCGGCTGTAGGAGAGTGGCGGTGAGTTCCCACATAAGCCACTTCGGCATCCTTCAGATAACCTTTGGTATGTCCCGAATGTCCCCACTGTCCGACAAATCCGGTATAGGAAGGTACAATGACCTCACTCTTGTTCCCTCCGCACCGGAAAGTGGCGGCATAGTCCCCGTCCGTAGCGGCAGCCAGAAAATACAGTTTATTATACTTTTTACCTTCCGGTAGAACAATAGTATCACCATTGCACGTCATTCCGTTGGCGGCATCTTTCTCGTCGAGCTGGAAAGGAATCCCGTTTACAGTCAGGGATTCGGGCAACAGTTCTGCCGCAAACGAATAACCCGACTCAAAATCAGCTTCACCGCGGAACTCGTTGAATGAGGAACATTTACAGTTATAGGACAACGGTAAAGAGGCATATTGCAATTGATAAGCGTCCTCGCCCGATGACTTCAAACGTACCTTGAATGTCTTTATAGAATAAGGCTTTATACTTACAGACAGCCCGTTTCCACTGAATTCGGCCGAACCGATACTCTTTTCAGTGCCATCCGCTTCGTAGGCACTGGCAATTTCGCCTGCAAAAGAAAGTACCGCATCCTGCACCTTCTCACCGCCTATCTCATAGACACGCACTACATACTCATCCGAGTTCTCGGCTTTCTTCAATGCCTTGATAATGACATTGCGGTTATTGGAAGAGACGAAAGAGAACTCCTTACCCAATGTACCCCTATGTTTATCGGTACGGAAAGCTTTCAGCTTCTGGTTCAATATCTCCGCCTTCTCTATGGTGACAGCCTTGTCAAGTCCACCGGCATGACCCACCAGACTGTATGTAAAGCAATGATGCCCGAAGTCCTGGCGGTTCTGGTAAGCATAATCCTTGTCTGTTTCGGGGGTATGCAGCAGGGTCAGGCGGAGGGTGTTGTCGTCCGGCTTGTCCCAGCCGTATTTGCTGTCATTCAAGACAGATATGCCATAGTTTCCACTACGGTCAGTCAAATCGGCCCAATACTGTGCATAGACTTCGTAGGCAGTCTCCGTATTGTTGCCCCGCCTCACACTTCCAAGTCCCAAATCGTAGGTGGCTTCCGTATTTGTCATGTTCAAAGGAAATTCGGCCTTCAATAAAGCATTGGACAACTGCCAGTCCACCTCATTGTAAAAGTCTATGCGGTCGGCACGGCTACCCTCATACAAACGGATGTACTGCTTGAAGAGTGACTCTCCATAACGTTTCTCGATGCAGAGTGACTTGCGCAGCTCACCATCCTCCACCAGTGTCATCTTCACATCCTCTGTGATGGAAACCGGTTCCCGGTCTATAGTCTCCTTCAAGATCTCCCAAGCAGGCCACATGTAGGACTTGTTCTGCGTGAAGAGTGCCAGACGAATGGATTTACCGGGTTTCACCAGCTCCTTGCCGTTCTTCTTGTCAAACAACGAAACGATATCACCCTTTGTATCCAGCGTTATCTTATAAATGGAATTCTCCAATGCATTGGAATCCACAGATACCCGGGTGTCAGCCGACGGACCAGAAGTACGGACATCATATACCGCATAACCGGTAGCGGGCACAATAGCCTCTATCAAGAGTCTGGCTTTACCGTCAGCATAGGACAGCAATTGGGCGGCCACTTTCCGGCCATTCATATCATATACGGTAATCCCTTTCGGTTTCTTTGGCAAGGCAAGTTCCACCTCTGCCATATCGGAAACCTGGAATCCAAGCGCATTGTAAAGCACCACCGGTATCCCTTTCACCCTGGTATCCATCTTTCTTGCCACAGCGTCAATGGAGGAAGTAAGAATACCGGAGAACTGCTTGAGGGAAATCAACTCGTCATTCCATGAGAATTCATAAGCCCGCGGTATACTTGTTCCCGTAAGGTCATCATGGAACTGATGGAAAATGAAACGCTGCCAGTTCTCAGTCAATGCAGCTCCGGGATAGGAAGCTTGGTTCAGCCATTCGGCTACAACGGAAGAGCGTTCCGCTGCATCCCCCAAAAGCTCATTCTGACGGTTGTACAGCTTCATGGCAGCCTGAGAAGTATAACATCCGGTACCGTGAACATCCATCAACAGTTCACCGTTGAACTTGGGCAGTTCCGGATGGCTTGCGTAAGGCTGGAAGTCTTTATATATCCGGTCACTCGTGGCACTGACAATCTGCAACGGACCATTGCCTTGCAAGCCTTTCTCTACGGCACGTACAGACTCCAATGTAGGTGAACCGCCTATGTCTCCCGTACCGTAATAGCGGTAGACCATGTGAAGCGGAGAGTGGCCGGTCAATTCCAACAAGTCCTTGTTTTCCGACAGGTCCCCGTCCTCAAAACGTTGGTTATAATCATATCCATGAGTCATCATGATGGTAGAGCCGTCTATACCTTGCCATAAGCCGACAGTGAAAGGATATTTGTCGTTACCGTAGAACGGTTTGTTGCGCCACTGCAACTTCTGGGAGGAGAAGCCGATCAGTCCGCAATGGGACGCAATGGCAGGAAGTGTCCAGCCAAAACCGAAACAGTCCGGTAAGAAAATGTCCGTGCTCTCCACACCGAATTCCTTCCGGTAATAATCCTGGCCGAGCATGATGTTACGAATCGCAGACTCTATGGAAGGAACCAGTGTATCAGTGGCATCCCAGCTGGCTCCACTAATATGCCAACGACCGCTCTCTATGAATTTCTTCATCTCTTCGTATTGCGCCGGATAATATTCCTTCATCCAAGCATACTTGACCGCACCTTCAAAATTAAAGATGTATTCCGGATATTGCTTCAGCAGAAACAAATTCTGACTGATCGTGTTCCATACATAATCCTTAATTGTGGTCTGGATATCCCAGTTCCACTGTGTGTCCAAATGTGCATCAGACACCATGTAGGCTTTCGGTTTTTGCGCCTGAGCATCATTCTGAGCATAGGTACCGCCACCCATTAGCAAGGCAGATACCAATACTGCAATCTGTTTTTTCATTTTCTGTTTATCTATTGTTTATTGTGTTTAGATAGATTTGTTTGCTTGTCTGTGCAGACAAGCAAACCGGTAACGAGAGAGCTATTAATAAAAATAAATTCCTAAGCTTCATATCCAATTCAAGTCAAGTGATTATTATTCCAGCTTCATATCGGCACACATCAGGAAAGCATTGTACGGCCCCCACATGGACATGATGAACCAAAGCTGGTCATCATTATCTTTCAACGGATGTATGTAAGCGCAATACAAAGCTGGATATCTGTCCGCTTCCGCCAATACTTTCGGCTCGCTCCACTGGACGAGATCCTTCGATGTACAATAAAGAATGGCATGCCTTTTGGTCAAAGGAGTCTCGTCATGATTCGGATCATAATTATAAGTCAGAATCCAACGCTCAAACTTCTTGTGCCATATCAGCGACGCTTCTCCTACGGGACCTCTCAATACCGGAGTAGCGGCAGCCTCATTTCCACGTATCCACTCTTTACTTTCACCGTTCCAGTATTCATAGGCCTTCATATCCAGAAGATCTTTCTCAAGGAAACGCGCCAGATACGCAGCATCACCACGTCCGGCCTGTGTGCCGAGCATATAAATCCATCCGTCACATTTGGCATAAGCCACTTGCGAAAAATGACTGTCGGGAGAAAAAGTCACCTCTTCACGCCGCTCCCATGTCCGACCGTCATCATTGGAAGTATAGACAGAAGAAAAATTGGTAAGCCAGCGTCCATGAGGCGCTCCCCAATCATAGATGTTCATAATATGGACACAATCCGTTTTACCGGCCCGAATAGCACTCGTAGGGATGGAAGTCTGGTATACCTCCGGATTCGTCTTACCGCCCGCACATACCTCAAGCGCCTTACCATCAGCATCAAGCAGCATTGAATCTATTTTAAGACCGTCTGTAAGCTCTGTATCCGATGAAAAAGCCAGTACGTTGGAACGCCAGTTGGAACCATTGCCACCATTTTTATTCACGACAAAACCTTCTCCACTGGTATCTCCGAAAAACATGCCCACACGGTTTCCATCCATATGCCACATTAACCCCAAATCCGTTCCATATACATCAAAGTCAGGTCCGGTATTATTGGGATTCAGCAATGTATCTCCCGGCAAAGGATCACCCGTGACACGGGATATCATGCGTACATTATCAATACACAGCGTTTTTTCACTATCAGCATCCTTACAAGCCATATTGCCCGTCAAACTACAGGTAACAAGCCCGAACAGTAAAATTTGTTTAGTTCTCATTCTTATCAATTCCATATACAAGTACACATTCCCACATCTATTCCTTTATTCTTTCCAGGATAATCAGTCCCAGTTCAAACTGGTCCCCACCGTTATTATTTCTCACATGGAAAGTAACCGAATTGGTTTGTTCCGTCAAATTGATGTCTCCTACATGTACTCTGTCTTTAGACACTTCTTTGTCCTTCTTAGTAGAGATCCATCCGGACAGTTGCTTCTGGCGTTGCCAAACCTGGAAGTCGGCACCATTCGGTTTCTCGAAATAGTTTATCAGCACTTTATATTTTCCTTCGGGTACATCGTTCAGCATGATGCGCACTACTCCTCCATGCTGGGTGGTCATACGGATTCCACGCTCATTTGTTACCTGGACACCTCCACCAAGACTCAGCTGCATCAATTGAGGGAAATAAATATGTTCTGTCGGCTGATATACAGTGCGTAATTCAGCAGTAGGCTCTTCTCTGCCTTGCAATGGCTGAGCTGCATAGAAGAATCCAACAGATGTATAATCTACCGGGAAATTATTTTTTACTTCACCATGTTCCATTCCATGATAGATTTCCTTCTCATAGGACATTTTGTCGGCCAAGAAGAAACGGTATCCACCGGTTCTGGCCATCGGAAGTGAATAATCCAGGCAACCATGG
This sequence comes from Bacteroides sp. A1C1, assembly GCF_004328515.1. Lineage (NCBI taxonomy): Bacteria > Pseudomonadati > Bacteroidota > Bacteroidia > Bacteroidales > Bacteroidaceae > Bacteroides > Bacteroides sp. A1C1. Next base: position 2,250,166 of record NZ_CP036491.1, on the reverse strand, counting down.
AGAGGGAGGCTGTTTCCTCTGTCCCAACGATCCAATAAAGCATACCAGCCACCGTTGTAATAGTCTTCGGAACCGGTGCCGTGCAGACGCATTTTATTATCTACGTAAGTGCTGTCGTCCCCTTCGAAGAACAAGGTCATGCCTGGACGCAGGCCTTGTGCCTGATGGATGGTTCCTACATAATGTCCTTTTCCTTTTTGTGCAGCAAACTTATGGAAAATGCCGAGAGGAGTTTTCTCTCTACGCCATACAGAATAGAACTTACCCTCTTCCTTCACATTACGCTTATTACTGTTATAGTACACTTTAACGTTTACAGAAATAGGAGATTGCTGAATACCTTCTCTCTTTTTATAAATCATCTTCATAGAAGCTGACTTGTCAAAAGGCATTGGCAGATAGCAGTAGTTGGAAGTACCTTGCTTACCCATTAAGATACTCCGCATTGCTCCTTTTCCATAGGCATATCCAAAAAAATCAGCAACGGGGGCATAAATAGCCTCCACCTTCTCATTATCCCATTTAGCTGAAAGAATCACATCTTTGTATAAACCTTCGAAAGATGTTCCGCCATCAATCGACATACCTACAATACGTCCCGGTTCTGCCATCTCAAAGAAAGAAACTTCTTCTCCCGGACTCAGTGTAAATACCTTTTCTTCCGTCTGTACACCAGCTGATTTTCCAAAGGTATAATTCGTTACAGCAGGAGACAAGTCAGCCCATATTCTATTCACCTCAGCCAACAAATCCTTATCCTGCTGTGAGAATTCACCGGTATAGGTTTCCACCTTCTTTCCCGGCAGGTTACGGTATTGTATCTGAATGAATTCCAATTTAGGTCCATCGAAAACAATTTTACAGGACTTTTTATACGTAATGGGCAGATAACAATAAAAACCACCGATTTCATTGCCACAAACGGGCTTTGTAAACGGATAAACCTTACCGGAAAACAAATCCGAGAACTTTATTTTCAAACCAGGTTCCTTTTCTCCGTCAAAGTAAAAATAGAGCATATTATCTGTCGGTGTAGGCGTCCAAATACGATTGATTACTCCAGGGCCCTCCATTTCTGCAATCACCAGTTTATCCCCTTCCTTTCGGAGGAAAGAATAAGTTCCGGCAAAACCATCGTCGTTACCCCATGTTCTGTCATAACTCGAAAACTGCTCCACATAAGAATCGGTACGATACTCGGGCAGTTTATCCACTCTTTTCAACAATTCCAACTCATCTGTCCATCTGTACGGGTTTTGAGCTGTAACATACATCCCTGCCAGCAGAAAAGCGAACAAGAAAATCAAGAAACTTTTTTTGTTGATATTCATTACATTTAATTTATAAATCCATTGATAGAGAAAAGGCAGGAAGGGATATTTTGCTTCCTAGCACCCCTTCTTGCCATTTTCCCTTTCAATGAAAGGATTAATAATAAAAGTTATTCTATACTATCCATGAAAATCCAATCAATTCCCCTCGGGCATTACCACCATAACATTTATACCAAAGAATTTAGCCCATTGGGTGTTGTCAGGACCTGGTTGCAATTCAATATTGACAGTTCCGTCTTCAGCCGGTTCAATACCTTTTACAGCTGCTACTCTGTCCGGATTGAAATCGTTCACTAAGCAAGCAGAGCCTTCATTAGCTCCTATAACTCGATATTCAGTCTGTGTATTACTATCGTTTATATGTCCATAAAAAGTAAATGTATATTTTTCCCCCTTAGTCAAACCGGACATCTTGAAACTACTTACAGGAATGGTTATACCATCACTAAAGAACATATCTTCAGAAGCAGTCTTTGGGAAGCCCAATGTATTTTCCAAACCACGTTCCAAAGTACCACTAAAGCCTTTTTCTACCACCAGGCAGAACGGCGTAGTGTTTCCCTTGTCATCTTTCAAGTTTTCCAGTGCAGGATCACCTGGGAACCGATAATTATTAAACGGAGCAGGAGATTCTATAGGACCAAAGTCTATGTAAATACGAGCAGGAGATTCCTTATAGTCCAGCAATTCAGTGATTATTTTACTATTGACAATAGCATTGTGTGCAGCCGCCTTTGACAGTTTCACATCATATCCAATCAAGTTATCGGGACTATAAGAAACTTCATTCTTTCCGAATAATGCTTCAAACCAAGTACATGCTGCAGCAAATTTAGCTGTATTTGCATTCAAATGGAAAGCATCTTGTAACATATCTTCACCGATATAACTTGTACGACCATTCTGAACAGTTGTTCCAACAGGCACAACTAAATCAATCTGTACCGATGATTCCTTGGCTGCCCATACAGCTTCTACAATCGCATTATACATTTTAAACTGATCTCTGTCATAATTGGCAAAACCATCTTCGGCAGCAGACTTTGCATAAGCCCAAGGTTGATGCAGCAAATACTTCACATCAGGATTGGTAGCCAAACCATCCACAAGTTCCATTAGCTGCGGCAAATATGTTTGATATCCATCCTTCAGACCAGCCATAGCCATTGATTCTTCAAATGCAATATAATCCCAGTTTTCACCTTTAATTATACTTTTCAATGACTGGTTGCTTTGAATACTCGAACTACCATCTACTGCAATACGATTATACTGATATACTGCCTGATTGTCTGTAACATTCTTTACATGGTCTTCCAAAGAAGCGTTTTCAACATACATATTACCTATAACCAAAGAAATACCAGCATCCTTAGCTATATCATACAAATAATTTGCAGTCGCATCATTGGCCAATCCACTACCAATAGTCAAAATTTTGACAGATTTTTCACCTTCGGTAACTGTCAAGTCAGCAAAATACATCAATTTTTTATCTGCAGTTTCCACTTTTATAATCGTTTTTCCTGCAGCAATAGCTGTGATAGCACCTGCATTACCATCTAAACTTTCAGCGGTCGCCACATTGGGATCAAGCACACTCCATAACAGCTTATATGACTCACCTGCTATTTCATCGACAGTTGCAGTGACTTTAATTTTCTCACCAACCGTCAAGTAGACTGACGATTGGTCAATACGTACAAATTTACGGTTAGACAAATCCACATCATTATCATCCGAACAAGATGTCAATGCAAGAAATGTCAACGCCATCATCCAAAAAATGAATTTCATTGATTTCATAGTCATTCTCTATTATTTTATTGATATCCGGGAGCCTGTCTCAATTTAGGGTTTATATCCATCTGCTTTTGTGGAACAGGCCATAAATACATTCTTTTGTTGAAGGTACGGCTCTTATAAAAAGTTCTCTTATAGAAAGCTTTTGGATTACTGTCATCATCGCTTCTTTCAGAACCATCATGGTTCATTCCGTACAATTTACCACCCAAATACTTTTCTCCAAGTTTCCAACGACGGATATCATGGAAGCGGACACCTTCACAATTGAATTCTACGCGACGCTCCTGCTGAATTGCAGCACGCATCTCCTCTTTGTTAAGCCCTTCTTTCAATGCCGGAATTCCAGCCCTTTCTCTGATCAAATTCACATATTTATAAACATCATCATTCGGAGACGGCAAATATTCATTCAATGCCTCGGCATATCCCAGATAAGCATCAGCCATCCGATACAAGATACCGGGTTGATAAGTATATTTCTTATCAATAGGAGATACATCCAACGAAATACGCTTTCTTACATTATAACCATTTTGAGGGGAATCAAAGGTCATATCTGTATCCAAACCACCCTGCAAAAAGTTCACATTCCGATTGGCAACCCCTAACCAGGCATTATTATATATCACCGATACATAAAAACGAGGTTCACGATTACAATACATATTGTATGTGCCTTCCATTGTTATAGGATTCATACCAGTTTCTTTATTGCTCAATGCTGTAGGACCACCTCCCGGCCATTGAGTATATCGCAGCTCAGCTTCAGTGGAGAACCCTTTTTCTACATAGCCAGAATTAGGATTGATAATCGGCGATCCGTCTTCATTATAGCCCCAAATAGGAACCTCACCATTCTTCATATAAAAAGCATCTACCAACTCCTGAGTCACTCCCATTGCAGCATTACCTTTGATACCTTTGGGCAAGTGGTGATCTTGCCAGTACTCAAGGTCCTGATTGAAAGGCCTACCAAAAATAATTTCAGTATTTCTATCGGAGAAACGCTTCAATGACATATTGTAATAAGACATAAAGGGGTCAATGCTTCCATCCGGATTCTTTTCATAATATAGTTTATACCCCGCAGCTTCTGCAGCATTAATTAGTTCCAAATGAGCATCAGCAGCTCTTTTCCATTTATTGATATCTTCTGAAGAAGCAAACAAATTTTCCCCCTCGGAATTCTTCCAATCCTTTAAATCAGGATTACCATTGAACAACGGACTTGCAGCATAAAGTAATGTTTTTGCCCTAATGGCCAAAGCCATAATAGAAGTCGCTTTACCCCAATCTGCATTACTAGGATAAACTGCCGGTAAATTTTTTGAAACGTCCAGCAACTCTTTATCGATCCAATCAACAATCTGGTCATAAGGAACCTGAGGGGTCATTAGCTCTGATTCCGAAGCATCTACCGGATAAATCACTCCAGGAGTAAATGGAATAGGTCCATATAACTCAATCATCAATGAATAATAGTAGGCTATCAGAAAGCGAACTTCATTCTTCATCTGATTTACATAAGCCTCCGTCAAATCTATTTCAGGTATGACTCTTACTTTCTCCAAAAAAATTAACCCCGCACGTATTCTTTTGGGAAGCTCCACCCAATAATTAGGATTCCAGTCGGATATTGGGCTCCAGTTACCTGTAGTATAGGCATAGACATTAGCCCAACCGTAAGGACTCCAATCCTGAGGAATAGTTATATCATCTCCCATAATATTATAACCTTGATCCTTAAAATATCCCCACATAGGACTTGGGACTGATGAATACACACCCGCCAGCCAATCTTCTGTTCTAACCTTATCCGAGAAAATCATTTCCATAGTCAACTGATCATCCGGAGCTTTATCAAGAAAATCATTACAGCCAGTCGCCATCACCATAAAAAGTGATAAAAAAGCTGACACTACTATTGATTTATATTTTTTCATGTCTTGTATCTTTTTAATTGTTGAAATTGATGCTTAATCCGATTGATATAGATTTCATTTGCGGATATCTCAATCCATCGTTTGTTTCCAGCTCAGGATCCCAAAGTTTGAATTTGGAAAAAGTAAGCAAATTGGTGCCTCTCAAGAACAGACGGCAGTTTCTAACCCCAATTTTATTCGTCCAAACAGGAGGAAGAGTATAGCCTAACTCTAAATTCTTCAATCGCAAGAAACTCATATCACGCAACCACCAAGTAGAGGGCCGTTCATTATTAGCTACCGCCTTGTCTCCCATACGTGGCCAGAATACATTCTGATTAGGATTTTCGGGAGTCCAGCGATCATCGATATTTGAATAGATATTACCTGCTCCCAAAGAAGAACCTGGCAACCAGGTTTCACCTCCAAGTATTCTGTCTGTGTTACCAGTTCCTTGGAAGAAAATGCCCAAATCAATTGATTTGTACCTTACTGTCGCTCCAAATCCATAAACGATTTCAGGAACAGAAGTACCACCAATAGAAGTCTCATCTACAGCGGTAATCTCACCATCCCCATTCAAGTCTCTATATCTAATATCACCAGGACGCAGATTACTGGCGTCACTAAAATTCTGTTTAGGAATACCTTCTTTCAACCTTCCATTCTCATCAAAATCATCTTCGGTAAACAGCCCTTCAGCAATTAAACCACGTAATTGTCCGACTGGCTTACCTGTAGCAGAACGATAAGTACCGATAATTGATGCAGGTTCATCAATTTCTATCACTTTGTTATGAGCATATGTATAATTTGCCATTACTGAAATCAACCAATCTTTATTAAATTGATGGTTAACATTTAACGACATATCAAAACCTTGATTGTTTACCTTACCAAAATTTGCCCAAATATTTCTGTTAAATCCTGCAGAACCAGGTACATTTGTCCGTTGCATGAAAATATCTTCCCGTTTCTCTTTAAACACGTCCATCACCAAATTTACGCTATTATTCCATAACCCTAAATCCAGACCTACATTCATCTTAGTTACTGTTTCCCAAGTTAAATTGTCAACGCCTATTTCACCCTCTGAACGCCCCAAACGATACACGTTCGCATCCGTACCCCAAGTATAAGATCCCGTATCAACAATAGTAGAAATATAGGCAAATCTACGGTTACCCCCAATATTGCTGTTACCAGCTTTTCCCCAACTGGCTCTTAGCTTCAAATTAGATATAACGTCAGATAAAGGTTGCATAAACTTTTCTTGTGAAGCAATCCAACCCACAGCTACAGCAGGGAAAAAGCCAAAGCGTTTGCCAGGAGCAAAGTTTTCAGAACCATTATATCCAAAATTCAATTCCGCAATATAGCGGCTATCGTATGTATATGAAAATCTTCCGGCTATTCCTTGGCTACGGTAAGGAAGAGTTTCTCCCTTGTCATAATCCTTTTGGTTATACAAAAACATGGCATTTACATCGTGCACCTTGTCAAAAACACGATTATACGAAAGCATACCTTCCAAATAAACACTTTGGTCACCCCATTCCGCACCTTTAGCATATCCTAAGAACTGCTGTCCGTTTTCCTGAATAGTTGTTACTAAATCACCATTCTCATCACGCGATGTAGCCGGATTGTAGTAATCAGGATTCTTTGATCTGCTTACCGAATTTGCAGAAAATTTGTCAAAAGAGAAAGTCACCTTTGCTTTCAGTCCTGGTGTAATAAATTTCAAATCCTGCTCAATAGAAGTCAATGATTCAATCTTATTATGATTCCATTTTTCATATCCCCGTTGAGTAGCCCAAGCCCAAGGATTCTGTTTATTGGCTACACGTGGAATACGACCATCAGAATAAATGGCAGGATGCACATAGGGAGGAACACGCATCGCCTGATAGAAAATACCGGTATTAGTCTCCTCACTTCCCGGAGGAGCATTTCTTGTCTGAAGAAATACACCTAAATTGGCACGGAACAAAGTGGTAGGAGTCAAGTTCACATCCACATTTGAACGAACCGTATAGCGGCTGACTTTGAGAGAAGAATCCCACTCCTGGTTTTTGTCACGTTCAATAATACCACTTTCATTATAATATCCTACCACCAATGAATAACGCAAAATATCAGTACCGCCATTCACACTTACATTGGCTTTGGTATTGTTGGCATGGTCTTTGGATACAAGATCCCACCAATCTATGTCCGGATATAGTTCAGGATCTGTCTGATTCTTATAATTCAGTAAGGTAGCATCGCTGACAAACGGGGCTCTTCCTTGTTCAGCATACATTTCATTAATCAATTCCAAGTACTTCACACTACCGATATAATCAGGAACTTTGATAGGTTGCGTAAAAGAGTGTTCAAAACGCACATCTACCTGAGGCTTTCCAATCTTACCGCGCTTGGTTTCAATCATTACCACCCCATTGGCACCACGCACACCATAAACTGCACTGGCAGCAGCATCCTTCAAAACAGAGAAAGAGGCTATTTCCTCAGGATCAATATCATGCAAAGATCTTTCTATACCATCTACTAAAACCAAAGGATTAGTATTTCCGGTAAAACTACTGATACCACGAATCCAAAAATCCGAATTATTGAACCAAGGATCACCACTTCTTTGAACTGCAATGACACCAGGAAGCATACCTGCCAAATTATTACTTAAGGAGCGGCTGGGAGCCGCAGCAAGTTTAGCCGGTTCTATATTAGTGATAGAACCAACCACAGAAGCTTTTTTCTGTGTTCCAAATCCCACTACCACCACTTCATCAAGGGCAGCAACGTCCTCTTCCATAGATACGTCAATAATACCCTTAGAGCCAATTGGTAACACTTTGTCTTTAAAACCTATATAAGAAAATTTCAAAGAAGGTTTTTCACCACTTAACACAATTGTATAAGTACCATTGATATCAGTAACCACACCATTGGAAGGATTATCAGCTTCTGTAACATTTACTCCAATAAGTAACTCACCTTGTGCATCCATCACACGTCCGGTCACCTTCTTGGGCGACTGAGCAAATATGTAATGCATATTCCCGATAGAGATTAAAAATATCAGGAGATATTTTATTAGTAATTTTTGAAAAATGTTTTTCATATTAAATTTTTATTGACAATTAATTAACTATATAGAAACCATATAATTTACTGCTAATATCATAATCTTGCCACTATAATGGCAAAGTCGTGTCAATGTATTGGCAACATTGTGCCAACACGATGGCAAAGTCTTGCCACTTTGTTGGCAAGACTTAAAAAATAGTAATACTTAAATATGGACCTATACGAAAAGAGGAGAACTATTTATTCATTTCCCCAAAGAGTTGCTTTATTACCCTTAGCTTTACGCCAAGCGTCACGCCAACGATGTATGTCCATGTGATTGATGAAAGGCTTCGGTGCCCTCTGGGCTTTCGTAGGAGCTGCAGGAAGAGATACTGCTGAATCCTGATACCAATAGGCAACGGTTGCCAAATCCAAGGTCAAGTTATTATTAGAACCATGCTCTATCGTGCCTTTAACACTCTTCTCAAAGAAGATGGGATCAGCTATGAAAAAACGGTAAACATGGGTACGTCCCAACCAGCCGATGTCATTATTAACACGCGGATACCCGAAATAAGGATGCGAGAATGCCTCTTTAGGACACCAGGAAGTATTGAAAAAATCTTCCGTACCCGTTCCTATCAATGAAGGTGTTTTTTCTCCGTCAATGAACCACATATCATCCCCTTCACCATACCACATAGTAGTAGGACAGTGCACATAGTAGTTAATACCTACAAAATGGCCTTTTCCTTGTGTCTCTACAAATACGTAATTGTCCTTACCGGTAGTATTCGGTTTCTGCTCTCCGGTAAGTCCCCATTCCGTCTCACCTTCGGGAAGGGCCTCTGTGAGGTTATGGTTGTACCATGCATGGAATCTGCCCATATCTTTGGGAAGTTTGTCCATCTCCAAATAATCTACGTAGAAATAGAAGGCATCAATGTTCCTGTCACTTTGATTTTCGATTTCAATACGTGCGCCTTTCTCAAAAGGCATAGTGAAATAGCATGACATACCAGTACCGTTTTCAGGACCTGATGAAAGAGGCAATGATGCATAATTATATCTTTCGTCCCATCCCTGCCCAAAGAAAGGTCCGATAGGAGACTCTACCGAGGGATAGTCGTTTCCATCCCAATACATACGGATGATGATGTCATTTCTGCTCAACGTGGGAGGAGGAGGCGCAATGGTCACCCAAATATGGTTGATGGCTCCTGCCCCCTTGATGTCCGCAATAATCCGCTTTTCACCTGGCTTGAAAGGTTCCAGATGGTCTCTGTTACCTCCCGTGGGGTCGGTACTGGAGATTCTCTTGTTTTTTACACCCGACTTCAACTTTGCCAAGTCAAACATTTCGTTCGTCATGTTCGACTGTGCAAATACAGTAGGAAAGTACAATCCCAAAACAAGGGAAAGTAACAAACTGAATTTTGTAATTTTTCTCATGATTTTTTGTTTACATTGATTAATTAAATGATTAGTATTCCAATAAATAAGGTTTCTCATTGAATGTTTTCCACAGCAATTCTCCAAACAATGTATTGGCCCATGCAAACCAGCTCCTTGTGAATTTCTTGGGGTCATCCTTATGGAATGACTCATGCATGAATCCGGTACCAGCATGCGTTTTCTGGAGCATCTGAATACACCGCCGTAACTCTTCATCATCTTGAGCGGTCAGGGCTTTCATTATCAGACTCATCGGCCATATCATGTCTGTACCAATATGATGTCCTCCTATCCCTTCAAAATAAGAGCCTTTAAAGAAATAAGGATTGTATTCCGACCACACAAATCTTCTGGTATTGGCATAAATTGCATCATTCCTATCAACACCACCCAGATAGGGTAATGCCAGCAGATTAGGGACGTTGGCATCATCACTAAGATAAGCCGATCCAAAGCCATCTATTTCAAAAGCATAGATTTTACCAAACTTCGGATGATTCACCACGGCATAAGTCTGCAAAGCATTATAAACTTCTTTACTCAACGCCAACAGTTCATCAGCCAGTACATTGTCTTTGGTTATCTTTTGAACCATTTCGGAAGCCTGCCTCAAACTGGCCACCGCAAAGAAATTGGACGGGACGAGAAAAGGAAAGATAGTGGCATCATCACTAGGCCTGAAAGTAGAGCAAATCAATCCGACCGGATTTACTTTATAGCCCACTCCACCCATAGGAACAGCATCTATAGCCCATTCCGAAGTTCTGCGAAAACTATAAGGTCCGTTACCATCTTTTCGCTGTTGTTCCTTGCAGACCCTTAAAATTGTCTCTATCGCCTTCTTCCATTGCACATCGAAAGGAGCAGTATCATTTGTCTTTTTCCAGTATCCATATGCCAGACGAATGGGGTAACAAAGGGAATCCAATTCATACTTACGTTCGTGAATACCCGGTTTCATCTCTGTATGATCGCTGTTCCATCTTGTATACTTCGTATCATCATCATAGAAAGCATTAGCATACGGATCCTTCAATATGAAGGAGGTCTGCTTATTGATAACGCCAATAATCAATTTCTGCAGATTCTTATCTTCAGACATGAAATCCAAATAGGGATATACTTGAGCAGAACTATCCCTCAACCACATAGCATCAATATCACCGGTAATCACATATGTATCCGGCCGGCCATCCTTTTCTGAATAAAAAACAGTTGTGTCCAATGTATTCGGAAAACAATTTCCAAACAACCAGCCCAGTTCTTCATTTTTGACCTTCTGCTTAAAAGTAGCAATGGCCTTTTCAATGGCAACACTCATGAAATTCCTTTCTGATTCAGGCTTTCTTATTGTTGGAAACGATGAAAAAGAGGTAGCTGTCGAAGCTAAACCTGGATTTGCAAACAGCAAGCTTTCATTCAGTGCATATCCCGCTCCCAAAAGGCCCACTCTCTTTATAAAACTTCTTCTGTTCATGTTATAAATCTATTGATTAAAAATATTATCCTGAAGCAACCTTCTTATCCTAACAAACTAACAACTGATTGAAATACAATTTCAACTGATAAACATCACCCTTATAACCTTCTGATATGTAATAGCGCTCCTCCATCCCTTGCCAGATTCAGTTCAATGATATCCTTTCTTGTAACTTTCCGCACCAGTCTGTCCAGATTGTTTGGATTCCGCTCCACATCCTCCGCATCGGTATAGATCGTTGCTTGGTAGCCCCCCTCACTAAGGAAGTCCAATTTCAATTTCAGATTCCTTTCCGTACCGTTGTTTAGCAAGCCTACCCACCAGTCCGAACCGCTCCTGCGGGCCACCGTGACATGCTCATTCATTTTTGCCAGCGGAACTCTTATCTCATCCCACGTTCCCGGCACGGTACGGAGCACCTCGAACCCCGGTTGACCTTCATAAGCCTTTGGCGTATCGCACAACGAGGTGAGATGGTTTTCCAAAACCACATACATGGCCAACATATGGCAGCGTGTGCTCATTACATGAGGATTTACATACTGTATCTTGAACTCCGAGCGCGGCAGTGCCCTGAACCCTCCCAGGTGATAGTCCGTCGCTCCCGCCAGCATCCTGGTGAAGGGTATCGCAATGTCATGATCCGCATTCACCAGCGTGTCCCACTTGCATACCTCGTAGTTGAGCGTCCCCTCCCTCGTGAACTCATTCGGATAGGTCCTCACCAGCCCTGAGGGCTTGCTCGATCCGTGGAACTGTATGAAGAGCCTGTGCCTTGCCGCACATTCCAGTATCTCCTCCTGGATACGGATCATTTCCTGGTCATTGCGGTCCATGAAGTCCACCATGAGTCCCCTGACCCCCCATTTCTCATACAGCGTGAATGCCTCCTCCAGCTTGTCATAGAGCGGTCTCCAGTGTACCCACAGATGTATGCCCACCCCCTTGCTCCTTGCATATTCCACAATTCTTGGCATGTTCAGGCATGGTATCGGTTTTGTGATGTCCGCATTGGGTCCCGCCCATCCGAAATTGAAGTTGTCATCATAGTACCAAGGAGTTTCCGCATATCCGTAGATTCCATGTACATCCAAGCCATTGCGCGCAGCAAAATCAATGTAGTACTTGTTCGTGTCGAAATTGTTCCCTGGAGAGAACGTGCTGTCCGGCACGACATTCCCGTTCCACCATGTGAACGTGGTCCGGCAAGGCTTAATCCATGAAGTGTCTTCAATCCTGCATGGTTCGTTCAGACTTGTTAGTATGTTCGTCTCCAGTAATCCTCCTACCCGGTCTGCAACGGATATCACGCGCCACGGGGTACGGTGTGGGAAACTGTCTATTTCAACCTTTATTTTTTCCTGCCCGAGTTTTGGCGAGAGCTTTCCCACCAGTCCACTCTTCTCCTTCACCAGGTACATTCCCGCGTAGTCCCTTATTGCCGCCTCTGTTATTGCCAGGGCCACCCCATTGTCGAATTCGAATGTGGCGGGCATCTCTATCAGCCTCTTCCTTGCGACCTTGTCATATCTTACATGACTGTATACCCCTTCGTGTGTATTTACATACCCGGGCAGGTACATGAGCAACGCCATCGGGTTTCCTTGTAAGTTGAACTGTGTCCTTTCATCGTACATCACGTATGAATTCCATGTTTTCTGCTTGGGAAATTCGTATCTGAATGCTATCCCATCATTGAATGCCCTTACAGCCAGGTTCACCGTTCTCTCCTTCCCGTTCTTCTCCACCAGGGGGACTATCATCTCATTGCAGTGGTTTCTTGCCTTACTGACCTTTCCTACTACCAGCTCGTATGTCTCGTCTATCTTCCTCCTTTGTACCTTTCCCGCCTTGAGTCCTGCCCCGAACTCCCCGCTGTCGAACTCGAATCCCAGCCTTGAGTCCTCCAGCAACTGCTGTTTCCCATATTTCACGCTGTAAGCCACTTTCTCAGGCGCTATGTCCAGCACAAGCTTCAGCTTCCCGTCGGGAGATGCCACAGAGAACTTCTGCTGGGCTGAAGCGGTACCAAGGCAGAATAGAAAGGAGCATATAATAAAAAGTTTATTCCGTATCATTTCTTTTGACTTTTACAGTGTATTCTACCAATGAGAACTCAATCAATAATCTTGCCCGAAACACTATAGCGCTTCACATCAATAGTACCATAGACAACCTCCAAAGAAGGCTTCCCATGTTTCCATTCAATAGTACCAAACCCAGTATCAGTACTGATGAAGCTCTTGAAATCGCCAATCTTCGAATCTATATACATCGTACCATCAACAGCATCATACCTTACTCCCGTAAGCCCCTGCAACATGCCATAACTGGCCATAGCACGCGCATACCAATGACCGCACTCTATCTCATCAAACGGATTTCTCACCCTTCCGTCATACCGCTTCCGGCATTCACGGACAATATCCAAACCCTTCTCCACTTCACCCTTCATCATCAGATGGCTCGCAACCTGATACTCGATACCGGTCCAGACCTCATTACTATATACGAAAGGCAATGACAGCATGCCGCCTTTTGGCCATGTGCAAAGTAAAAGACCGCCATCCTTCCCACAAGCATAAACTGGCCGCTGGGGATTGAAATGGTCCGTCAGATCATGTTTCAGATTATACTTGTGAACAGCTACCAGATGACTCTTTACCTTTGCATTGTCAAGTACCTCATCCAAACCACATACAGAAGCCATCCACATGCCCAAAATACCGTCGGACAAACAACCGGTACCATATTGGTATTTCGGTCCCTCCTTCTTGAGAAGTTCCATGGCTTCCTCCGAATAACCGCCGCCAAAGGACATTACCTCCACCGGATTGGGAGCCTGAAGGCCCTCCCACTGGATTTTCTGTATGAAGTACTCTCCATCAAAAAGAGAAGTCTCCATATACTTCTTGCCCTTAGCCAGTATAGCTGTATACTCCTTAACAGGTTCCTTCAATGTTTTTCCCATCTCAATAAATGCAGTCAAAGCACCCAAATAGAAACTGGTACACATTCCGTCTGGTCCCCAAAACTCAATATCATAAGTATTGTGATGCGGTTCTTCAAGATAGCCCTTACGCAAAGGGTCCCAGGTACGGATACAATAGTCAAGACTCTTCTTCACCAAGGGGAAGAGCTCTTTCATCCACTGGGTATCCCCGCTTATACGCCATTCACGATATACCTTCATGATGCCCCCCAACTGCCCGTCGGCCGCAGCATGGAAGTTATGCGGAGGTGCAGAAATAGGAAGATTGACTCTGAAGTTCTGATGGCCTTCGGAATTCTGTGCAACGTTGAATTCTGTCTCGCGCAAAGTTCTCTCCAAAGATGGGAACAAATGAGGCAAGGCCTGTGCATAGTTCCATACATGCGTACAGCTTCCGTGGCAGGAACCAAAAGAATCTTGGCAACCTTCCCAAGCCCAGAACCGTCCGTCCCACTGACGCAACACGGTAGGAGATTTTAAAATAGTCAGATTGGCGGCAACTGCCTCCACTACTTCTGCCGGCAGAGTGGAGCTGTAAAATGCATCACTGAACAATTCACTGTTTTTCTTCAACATTCCACTATTCACATCCCAATAACCAACAACGTCATGCAGGTTCTTGAAACGTTCCGAATACCAAGGTCTGTACACAGTCTCTGTATTCTCCTCATCCGCCAGAAATTGCTTTTCCTCTTCAGAAGAGTCTATCACCTGCCAATCACCCCAATTGACCCCCTCAAAATCAGCAAGCAATGTTGCTGCGGAAGACAAGCTATAAAGATTCTCGTTCTTATTGTCCGTCAAGACAAATTGGTCAGCAAGAATATGTCCCCAAGGATATACATCCAGGTCAATAACCTTCACAATGGCCTTCTTACCCTGATAGGCCTTCAGATCCCACACCACTTCATTCAGAGTCTCCGTCTGATTACCTACTGCTGTTTCTACAATCTTTCCGTCCACTACAAGATTCACGGAAGTACGGTCTGTCTGGTTACCTCCACCTACCAAAAACTTCAAGTATCTTTTTCCAATATTGAATTCCGAAGACTGAATGATACCCGTCAATCCGTCACCACCTTTATCGAATGAATTCAGCAATTGCCGACCGACAAAACCGCTTACAAGCTGCTGGCCGGAAGCTGTACCCTTGCAAGGACTTCCAACAAATGCCTGCCCCTCCTTTCGCGCAAAACCGATAGATAAATTGGAATCCGGCAGATACCAGCAGAAGTTTACTTTGACTGTCTTTGCCTCACCTGGCTGTAATGCCATCGGAACATAAACAGAAGCTCCTGGAACAGCACCGTCAACCGGTTGATTACTAGCAATTCTTCCATAACGGATGTTGTCCCAAACAACTGTCTGAGGATCAAACCACGCACCACGGAACCAACAATGGTCTACAACCGCATTATCATTATCCACATAGATTGCCAGTCCGGAACCCTCTTGATTGGATTCCAGAATAAATCCATTCCTTATGCCTTGGATAGTTCCCTGCCCATCTATGAAATTCTTCGTATTATAGGAAAATATTGCTTCAATGGCTTCATCCGAAGTATTCGTAAAACGGTATTCCAACACTCCCACCGGTAGACTGGAGTTATCTGCATCTGTTGGGATAAAAGGACTCCAGCCCGTAATCCTGGCTTCCAAAGGCATATCCTTATCTTTCAAATCTATCAAGGCAAAGGGGAAACGTGTCTGGAAAACGGCCTCCTCAAAACGAGGAAGGCCATATGTCTTATCCCCTCTACCCAGACCACTCTGGTCAGGACCGAACAGCTTCCAAGTCGGCACTTGGCCTTCCAACACCTTTGCCCCGTTCTGTACATCCTTCACACAAATAGCAGCAAAAGTATACGGTTCGTTCATCACATCCGGATGGTTTCTGAGCGAAACATGGGAAATGGCCCCCGTACCCTCAAGACAAAACATTCCGGCACCGATACCACCAATAGGGAATGCAATCTTATCCAGGTATGCATGCCCGTATTTATCGTTAAACAGTCTCTCACCACTGTTATGGGCCTGAGTTCTGGCCGGAAACAGCATAGCCACATTCAAAAAGGCTAATAAAGCTAAAGTCCTTTTTACCATAATGACAATTATTAAAAGTTAGTATTATTATTCTATTTTCCCGAATTTATCCAGGATACGATTATAGGCTTCGGCTGCTGCTCCATTTCCCCAATCATAGATTGTAAACTCACCCATACCTTCACCTGCCGGATTTGTACGGCCGCCATGCCCGTAATTTTCCATCATGAATCCATAATCCTCTGAAGCAAAGAACGGATGAACTTTTTCCCATTGCTGTTTGGTTTGAGGATTTTCAGTACAATACATCATTACAAAAGATGCCTTAAGTGCAGCATATCCCCGTTCTATATACTCTGGCTTATCAAGAAGTTTTCCATATTGAATGATGAGTTCGGAAAAAAGACTTTCGCGTGAATCATTCCATTCACCATCGGCATTCAACACACCAAAACCACCCAATACATTTACATACATGTATGGCGGCTGCCACGATGCTTGAGTCATCAGCAATTCATCAAGTGTACGCTGCCCATAATCAAGATATTCTTTATTTGAGGTAAGACGATAGCACTCCAGTAAGGCTTCAGCTGTCCAGAACATTGAAAAATTATTCTGTTTATGCATATTGTTCCGCAAAACCTTTTTACCTACCAAGTTATCCGAACCGTAACGAGAACAAGACCAATAGGTTTCAAAGTCTTCCCACTTCCCAACCGGGATAATTTCATGGATAACTGCATTCATAGCTTTAAATGCTGCCCGTTTATACTCTTCCTTATGTGTAAGCTCATACAGTTTAAGTAAAAAAGTAACTGATAAAGATGTTTCAGGAGAAGCATTCAAATGGTCCATCGGCTGCATTGTCTTTAAGTCAAGCCAGCCAGGGAAAAAACCATTTTCATACTGTATTCCAAGTAAAGCCATCGCATAATCTTCTGCATAAGCCAAAAGACGGGTATCTTTTTCTAATTCATCATACCACCGAAGCATCAGCAATGCTGTCCAACTCATATCAAGAATATGATACGGAGATTCTTTCGGATTCCAGGTATAAGGATTTCTGTTGGAATTTCCCCAATAATAGGTATTCCACCCCTTGCTCCGATTATACTTTTTACCATCAATCTCTACTTCATGCATTTCCGTACCGATAAGTCCATAGAAAAAACCATTCCTCTGCGGAAATGACAGAGCCAGTTCTTTTGTCAAATTTGCTTTTGCAAGAAGCTCCCTATTACCGATTCTTCTTGCATATCGATATAATCCACTTGCAGAACGCAATGAACTGAACCATGCCTGATTCCAGATAGAACGAAATTCACGTTCATTAATCTCTCCCGGATAATTAGGACTTTGTGTAACATTCACAATAAATACGGGAGCACCCACTTTTTTCCCATCTAACTCAAATTGCTGCCACACATTTTCTGACCATGAATTAAAAGCCCAATTATAAGTATGTTGCACATACTTTTCCAGGCTCTCCTTCACCGGATTACCTTTCACATATGCAGTATGCCCCCATCGACTCCACATAAATTCTAACGGCTTCTTGAAAGGATTCCGCAATACTTCCTTGCTATCAGAATACATCAAATAAAAGCCTATTTCAATATCTCCTTTTGGATAAGTAGTTTCTTGATCACGCTCAAACAGAACGTGTTCGGATACATGGTTATTGCACATTCCGAGAATAAGTGTATTAGAGGATGCGTCCATATCCATATACCATCGTACAGGAGTCCCCTTCTGCATAATATCCAAATCGGGGATAAGAATAAGAGTTTGATGATCGTCTGCTACAATAAGGGCAGGAGAACGGAATACATGTTGATCGATGACATTTCTATCAGTAGGAGTAAGATGTGGCGCCCAATGGAATGAAGGTAAAAAATCCGGCTTTACCGCTATACGCCAATCACCTTGTTGAACAGAGTTTTTAAGCGAAAAAGAAAGGTTTATGTACAAAGTGTTGTTATCTATCACTTTCACATGGCTTTTTCCTCTCTCAATTCCTAATAAATCATACTGTATAGCATCAATAGCTTTACTAAAATTCTTCGGAAAAACACCCTTATTCAACTCAATTCTCTCTTGTGCATCCCAATGCTCTTGAGCACAGATGCCTATGTTGGACATTATCATCCAAACAAAAGTTATAATTAATGTGCGTGTGTTCATGATATTATATTTGTCAATATAATTAAAACTCTCCCATATCAGCCAATTCAGCCTTCATTAAAAAAACATTATAAGGCATCCACATTGACATCGTAAAATATAAATTATCACCAGTTACCGAAAACGGATGAATGTAAGAACCATACAATTGGGCATACTCTCTACCATTAGCAAGCTCATAGGGTTCACTCCATGGGCCAGTTATGTCTTCTGCCGTACGCATAGTTATATTATATCTATCTGCATTGAAATAAGCAATTATCCATTTCTTATGTGTTTCATTATATATAAAAGAAAGTTCACCAACCTTATCTTCTATTAATACTGTTGCCTCATTTTCATTGCCTTTTATCCATTGATTAGTAGAAGCATTCCAATATTCATAAGCTGTCTTATTCTCAATATCTGTTTCATGAAATCGTGCTAATTTAGCATTGCTATCCCTCCCCGTTTGAGTACCTATCATATAAACATATCCATCTTTCTTAAAGTACCCTACCTGACCAAAAAAACTATAAGATGAGAAGGTTATATCTTTACATTTAGCCCATGTCAAACCATTATCAGCCGACTTATATATTCCCGAATAATTTGTAACCCATCCTGTCCAATTTCTCATATTAAAATAATGCACATAATCTATTCCATTAGCACGAATAGCAGCTGTTGGGATAGAAGTCCAATCACCATTACCTGACGAATCTTTTCCTCCATATATTATCTCGCGGGCATACCCTTTATCATCAGTAACCATATTGCTGAATGACAATCCATCTTCTAAATCATTATCCTCCGAGAAAGCCAGCACATTACTACGCCAACTCCCTCCGTTAGGTCCAGGATTAGCCGGATTAGGCTTAAAGTCATACCCAAAAGTATCACCAAAGAAAATTCCATATTTTCCGGGCTGCATCTCCCAAATAATGCCAAGATCTGTTCCTCCTACATTCCATTTTGTCGCAGTATTATTAGGACTTGGAAAGTTTTCTCCATTTATTATACTCCCTGTAACACGAGCTATACGAGTAACATTACGAATAAAAAAACCCCAACGGTTATCCACATTCAAAGAGAGCTCTTTCGACATATTACCATCTTTGTAAAAGGCAGCCAATACTAGCCGAAAATTCTGTGGATCTGTTTTTTGAATGGTATAATTGAAAATATAATCAGACGTAAGTTCGCTTTGATTTATCTTAGCTGAATAGCTGTCACCTACACTCTTTCTAACCAGCAAATAATCTATGGCATCAATATCCTTAAAATTCAATGTTGTTGATACAATTTTTGTATCCTTATTTGGAATCAAATAAGTATCCAAAGGTATAATTTCATCAATAGGAATATAAGTTTCAGTTTCTTGTTCAGAAGTACAAGAAACGAATAAAAGTATAAACGAAGAGAATGCTATAAATAATATGTTTTTCATGTCTATTGATTCATTTTTCAATTTATCGTAACCAGATAACCCATTCTTCTTATATCGCGAATATTAAAATAGAGAGTGAGCTGACTCAGAAAAATACCAGTAAAAACCCACTCTCTATCATTAACTACAAAATTCTTCTCGAAACTATTCGACATTAACTATTACACCCTCAGAGGTAACAGTAGATGTACGTCCTGTTTCTTGGTTTTCCTCAGTAAAAGTACCTACCAATTTAACAATATAGCGATACTTTTTAGCAGGATCAATAGTGAAAGTATGAGAAGTCTCCTCATTTACCAAGGTTATTCTATCTCTATAAATGTTATTTTCCACTATTTGAATCTGTACTGAAATAGGACGTCTGAAGTCTTCTGGAATTACTGAAGGAATACTCCAAGTCAATGTCACTGCAGTAGCATTATCTTGATTATACTGCACATTCTCAGGCATAGGCATGAAATAATTCAAGCCCTTGTCATCAAGCACATCTCTGTCATAGCAGCTGGACAGTGATAACACTACCAACAATATTGTAAAAATGGTTACTATCTTTTTCATAATTTTCTTCTTAATAGTTAAACATTAATATCCCGGATTCTGCGTATAGTTACCCTTTGAATAATTCATTTGTGG
Source organism: Bacteroides sp. A1C1 (assembly GCF_004328515.1). NCBI lineage: Bacteria > Pseudomonadati > Bacteroidota > Bacteroidia > Bacteroidales > Bacteroidaceae > Bacteroides > Bacteroides sp. A1C1. The sequence goes on along the minus strand of NZ_CP036491.1, from coordinate 2,229,813 downwards.
TTGGGAAATTGGGAAGTACTCATCACGACCGGCAGTAAAACGAGCATCATTGAACCAATCGAAGCGAGTTCTTTCAATAGCAAAGTACTCATTCATTGTCTTTTCCAACAACCCCCAACGCTGCAAATCAAAGAAACGATGACCTTCGCAAGCAAATTCAAGACGGTTTTCCCACATTAAGGCTTTCCATGCAAAGTCCTTAGTCCAATTACAGTTAATACCCGGCTGATAAGTAGCAATATGATAATTCATTGTATATGAACCGTCAGCTTGAGTCAAACGAACCAAACTATTGGCAGCACGAGTACGAATCTGATTAATATATGGCAGGGCTTCCATTTCTCTATCCAATTGAATCAAAATCTCAGCTTTCCACAGCAACACGTCATCGTAACGAATCATCTTTTTATTCATAGAATTAAATTGCCATCCATCATAAGCAATACAACCACAATCAGGATGTGGCATATCTTTGATGGGTTTCAAGAAACTATAAGTAATCGGATCACGAGTAGCAGTTGAATGGAATAATAAATCAGGATCATACTTCCAAGGCTGTCCAGGAGCTACGATAGTATGGCTAAATCGGGGATCCCATGTATACTTATCAAAGTAAGGCTTAGCACCAGAATTAACGATATCCAAATTATAAGAACCATCTGAATTTTTAATATATTGACCATAATCATCCTCATTATAATCCTCGAAACGGGGTAAACCGTTTTCATCAGTCTTAAACGCATTAGTCAACGTATAGCTAGCATGGTTAAAGTCACAACACTTAAATACAAAATTACCAGGTTGTGTTTCGGGCCACATCCATGGATGATTCAAACCTTCAGCGCGATTAAATCGACCTGCCGTACTAAAATTATTATCAAGAGAAAATTGTAATTCCCAAATGGATTCTTTAGTAGCGTTATCATACTCTACCAAAAAGTTATTACCAAAATCAGATTCCAAACCTACACGACCACCTTCTTGATCAATAATTTTATCAATATAAGGCAAAGCCTCTGCAAGTAATTCCTTATTGATATTTATCACCTGATGACGGTCATCCTGCTCGTAAGCCATATTTAATATTGTCCTAGCAACCATAGCAGTAGCAGCATTACGACTTACACGACCTTTATCCATCTGATCCAAAGGCAATAATTCTTCAGCTTTCTTAAAATCATCAAGAATACGTTGCCATAAGTAGAGATCATTCCCTTTATCCAGTTCACGGTTAGGCACTGCTTCAAAAGCATCTGACATACCTACTACATTCTCATCAATATAAGGTACATATTTCCAAAGTTTTTTCAAACGATACAACGTAAATGAACGGATAAAAAGCATTTCACCCATAAAACTGTTCTTATTAGGCAATTCTTCTTCCGTAAAATCTGCCATTCTTTGAATTGCTGTATTACATCTTTGAATAACTTGATAAGAATTATACCAAGTTCCATCCAATGCACCGGTATTAGGATTTACATAAGTAAAAAGTGATATATTACCAAAGGAACCTACGGCATCAGCAACACCACCACCACCTTTATAACAATCATCTGAACGCATAGAACCACTCCACCAATACATATAAGGAGAGGAATCCAATGAACCCATCTCACACATACGAGCATAGGCTGCTGTGACAAAACCTTCTATATCGCTAGGTTTGTTAAGTATATTTTGGTCCAAAACTTGTTTAGGATTGATATCCAAATATGAATCACAACTGCTGACTCCCAACAGAGAGCATAGAGCAATTGACAAGGTTATATATTTGCTTTTCATAATAATTTATTAATTAAGTTTAAAAAGAAACATTGATACCGAAATTGAAAGTAAACGGTGTCAAATAATGATAAGAAGGTCTTTCAGGATCGAAACTTGTATATTTGTCATCTCCCCAAAACTTCTTCAAAGTAAATACATTGTGTGCAGCAGCATACAAACGCAAGTTACTCATATGCATTTTTTGGATAAGTTTAGTCGGGAATGTATAACCTAATTCAATATTTCTCAACTTAATGTATGAACCATCTTCTATGAACCAAGAAGAGAATCTTTGTTCCTGATTGGCAGTATTATTCGAGATAGCCGGAATATCAGAATTCGGATTGTCAGGTGACCAACCGCCCAACATACGAGTTGCATGATTTTTCCATGCAGGATTGGTGAAAAGCCAAATATCACTCTCTTTCTTCCAGTCGCTATTTACATCATTACCGAACATACCCTCAAAGAACAAGTTCAAATCAAAGCCCTTATAAGCGAAATCAAAATTAAGACCTCCAAAGAAATCCGGGTCATAGCAACCTATCCAAGTTCTATCATATGTTTCATTGATTACACCATCCCCATCCAAGTCCTTGTAGCGAATACGTCCAACTGCTTTACCTGGCTGGTCTGCATGAGCATCAACTTCCTCTTGAGTTTTGAAAATACCATCAGCTACCAAACCATAAGCAGAATTTGGAGAACGGCCTAAAATCAAATCGTGTACACCATCACCAGCATACTTATTGATTACATTGGAAGGAAGGTCAGTCAATTCAGTTTTGTATGTACCAATATTGGCACTAACAGCCCACTGGAATTCACTGGAGGGGTCACTCTTGAAAGATACTGTAAATTCTACACCTTGGTTATTCATACTAGCACCATTAACCCAAGGTTCACCACCTTCACCCATTGCTGCGATATATGGAGTCTGGACCAAGATATCATTTGTTTTCTTATAGTAATAGTCAAAAGAACCAGTCAAACGTTGATTGAAAAATCCAAAGTCAACACCAAAGTCTGTTTGTTTGGTTGTTTCCCATTTCAAATCAGGGTTACCAATCCAAGTTCTTCTATAGCCAGACTGCAAAGCACCAGTTTCTTGTCCCTTAATAGGATAAGCAGTATCAAAATAATTAGTAGTAAATGGAGTAGTTGTGTAACCACGAGGTAATCCTTGTACACTACCATTCGTACCCCAACTGAAACGAATTTTCAGATCAGACAACCAGTCCGCATCTTCCATAAAAGTTTCATCCTTAATTCTCCAACCAGCAGAAAATGCAGGAAATACACCATAACGATTATTGACACCAAACAAAGAAGAACCATCACGACGTACAGTTGCAGACAACAAATATTTACCAGCATATGAATAATTGGCCTTAGCAAAAAGAGAGAAATAAGTATATTCATCAGCAGAACTACTTACATCAATTTCATCACCGGTAGCAACACTAAGACCGGCAAAATCACGATCTTCCAAATAAAGTCCTTCTCTACTTGCATAAAAACCTTCTTGTACATAACGGGTAAACTCACTACCAAATACAGCATCAATATGGTGTTTTCCAAAACTTTTATTATAGGACAAAGTATTAGTCCATACATAATTTAACGGATGGGACTGGTTATTTCTTACATAATTTTTATCATTGCCTCTAAAACCTGTCTCCACATAAGCCCCATCTACTGTTCTACTATAAGAGTTACCATAATTTATACCAAACTGAGTTCTAGCAGATATACCATTCCAAATATTCAAATCTGCAAAAACATTACCAATAATTTTCACATAATTATTGATATTATCTTTACCCATAGTCATTTTACGTACTGGATTATCAAAATCATCAAGTCCTGCAGGTCCTGCCCAATTACCATTTACATCATAAACAGGAACCATAGGTGGCATAATCATAGCCAAAAAGGTTTCCCATTGACTTTTATACTGCAAATAAGAAATAGCTAAGTTTTCTCCTACTTTCAAACGATCTTTAATCAAACTATATTCCGTATTAGCACGTACAGAATATTGTTTGAAAAAAGAATAAATTTGTGTACCTTGGTTGTTAGTATACCCTAATGAAAACAAACTTTTAGCTTTATCCGAACCATTAGAAATAGTCAACTGATGATTTGTAGAAACTGCTGTACGGAAAATCTCATCCATCCAATTTGTATCAGTTGCTTTTACCAATTGATTATTATCCAAATATTCTTTCATTTTCATATTATCCAATACCAGCATTCCATTATCACCTCTATGATACTCATACTCAAAGCCATTGGGTAATAATAGGCCTGAGCCATAAGCCCACTCATCATAAGCAGCAGCGCGGAAGGCAGCAGTACCCCATTCTGTGGCGTTCATCATTTCCGGTCTATTTATTATAGAACTTACAGAAACACTACCATTATAGTCAATGGTAGTCTTACCAGCTTTACCTTTTTTAGTTTGGACTAAAATCACACCACCAGAAGCACGTGCACCATAAATTGAGGCAGAAGCAGCATCTTTCAATACCTGAATAGATTCAATATCTCCTGAATTTATGTCACGTAGATTCAGACCTTCAGCTGGCATACCATCCAATACAATTAATGGAGTAACAGCTCCAGACAAAGAAGAAAGACCACGAATTTGAATGCCTATATCTTCTGCAGGATTACCGCCATTGTTGCTAATTTTCACACCGGCCATCTTACCCTGCATAGCTTTCATAACGTTAGCGGAAGTCTTCTTGATGTCTTTTGAATCCGCCAATGCAACCGATCCGGTTAAGTCAGCTTTTTTCTGAGTCATATAACCAGTGTATACAACGACTTCAGACAACATCGTAGCATCACTTTTCATAATAACATCCAAAGATTTCAAGCCTTTAACAGAATATTCTTCTGTTTTTTGACCAATATAAGAAAAGACTAACACAGCATTATCAGAAGGTATTCTTATCGAATATTTTCCCTCCACATCAGTCGTTGTACCTATAGTAGTTCCTTTAACGACAACATTTACCCCAATAAGAGGTTCATTAGTCCCTTCTTCCAGAACTGTTCCTTGTATTACTCTCGCTTGTTGAATCTCATTAGAAGTATCTACGCCATGCTCAGATACTTGAATAGATCCATTTGTCCCCGATGCAGCGGTTGCAAGGGGCAAATTATCCCCTGCATACACTGCAAATGATAGCATTGATGCCAATGCTATGAAACCATTCCTTTTAAAAGAAATCCTCATAATACTTTGATTTAATAGTTAATAAATCTGATTATCCGTTTATGCACCTGTTATATTCGCAATTACTAGTCTGTCAAAGAGTTTGTCTCCAAAATACCGTCTGTTTAATTTGTAAATAAACTCGTTGAGATACAACTGTAAGTATTTCCTTTTGATTTTATGGTAGTTGCCCAGCAATGTCCGTTTTGCATTACTGATTGCGATATGCACCCATTTGAGTGTTTCCTTGGTGGTTTTGGCGTCTGATTTCTCGGTGACGTGCAATTCCACCAGATCGGAGATGTCAACGTAAGAAGTGCTTTTGTCCGAAAATACGATGGCATCATCCTCCATGCAGTCCCTGACCACGCCGTTGATTCCTTCACTTTGATGGCTATCCAGTACCCTGGCCTTGAAATAACGCACATGCTTCTCCTTTTTGCCCGTTTCGATATCTTCCAACGGGGTGCTTTCGGCCATCACCGCAACGTTCTGCTTTCCCTCGGCTCCCCGGCCACGTGTACCCTTGCCTCGCTCGATTTCCTTACTGGCCACCGAAAAGTAACCCTCATCCAGTTCTATCATCCCTTCCAGTGTATACCTTGCATCCCGGTTGCCCATCGCCCTGCGGAGTTTGTGTACCATCGCCCATACCGGTTCGTAACGCTTCAATCCTAATTGCTTCTGGAGTTCGTTGGTGGAGAATCCCTTTTTTGTGCAACTCATCAGGAACATCGTTTTGTACCACACCAGAAACGGCAGCTTGGAGCTCTCCATGATCGTACCGCTGCGCAACGAGGTGCGGAAACGGCAACCTTTGCATTCATAACTCCATTTACCCTGTAACCAATAATGGGAAGTGCCCCCGCATCGCTTGCAGACAACCCCTTCCTTATCACGCTGCTCCTTGAAATGCAAACGACAATCTTCCTCCGAACCGAAATGAGCCGTAAAACTGAATATGTTCATAATCCCTGCTTTTTGAGCGCTAATATACTAAAAATATTAGGTGTGTTTGCGGAGAATCAGATTAATAAAAAAACAACGTAATTTTAAATATCGGGTATACCCAATTTTACCATCTTGGAATTTCCAAATCGTCCTTGCTCGGCAAAGCCGGGAATTTGGCATGCGGCTCGGCCTGGTACCAGAAAGTGGTCGACGAGATATCCGACTTCTGGTTGTTGTAGCGTCCGTCATGACGCCATCCCAAATCCTGTATCGTGACTTTCAGGTCCTTGTCGAAGCGTATCGGGTCAAGGATATGCCAGCGGTACAGCCCGAAAGCGGTCACTGCACGGTACAGCCCGTCGGGACGGATTACCTGGTGCATGCCGGCATAAGGGGTGGTGAACTCCTGGTACTGGCGCGTCTTCTGGTTCTCGAAATTGTACGAACCGCAGAAGTAGTCCTCAGTCCCGGTCCCGCAGATAGTCGGATATTCCCTGTCACCGTCCATGTAGAACTTGATTTCCCCTCACCCCACCAGCAGTTGTCGTTTACACGCCACGCCAGGTAGGTACCCACGTACTGTCCCTTGCCCTTCACACCGTCAATCAGCGTGTGCAGCGACCCCTGGGTCGGGTTAGAGCGGCGGAACTGCGCGTGGAAGTAGGCCTCGTCCTCAGGAACTTCTGTCAGGGTGTAGTTGATTTGGTAGTACAGGCGCATCTCCTCGGCGGTGTTGATGTTCTCCAGCGTGATACGGGCTTTCTTGCGGAAAGGCATCTTCCAGTAGCAGTTGAAGGCGCTGCCCGGATTCACGCAGACGGCCAGTGAGGAGAGCTGTGCATATTCATTGTATGCGCTGCAGAAGAAGTCACCCACCGGACATTCGACGGAAGGCTCCTTCTCGTCGTCCCAGTACATTCTCAGGATGGAGAAGCGCCAGTTCCCGGTCGGTGTCATCCAGATCTGCTGGATGGCTCCCGGACCCTCGATTTCCGCAATCGTGATTGTCTCTCCCGGTTTCACGATGATGAAGGGGTTTACCTTCCAACCCTTGCCCAGGTCCTTGGCCGCATGGTGGGCGTTGGCCACATTCCGCTGGTCCTTGTCCCTGACCGGGTCGGCCATGCCGCCCTTGCCCTTCTCGCCCGTGAAGTTCTCGGGGCTAATGGAACGTGTCTTCGCATCGGACAGTCTTGACAGGTTACCCATGTTCATGTCCAGACCGTTGAACGGGTAGTTGCTTTGGGCGTAAACACTCACGGTGACCATGCATAAGGCCGCTAAAATTAATGATTTGATTCTCATGTTTTAAATAGATTAATGGTTTGTATACTTAGTTAATGGTTTCAGCAAGTTTTGCCAGTTCAAGATATTTCTTGTATAGTTTTTCGTAGATGAGGGCTCTTTTTTCATCCGGCCGGTATTCAGCTTCGATGTCCGACCCCATGTGCCTTGTCGCTTCATTGATATCCTTGTACACCCCTGCGGCAACTGCCGCGAACATTGCCGCTCCCAAGGCACAGGTCTGTTCCGAGCGGACCACACGGATAGGCATGTCCAGCACGTCCGCCAGCGTCTGCATCACGAAGGGCGCCTTCTTGCTGATACCTCCGATGGCATTGACCGAATCAATGCGCAGCCCCTGGCCCTTCATATGCTCCACAATACGGCGGGAACCGAAGGCGGTGGCTTCCACCAGCGCACGGAATATTTCCGGGGCGCTGGTACCCAGTGTGAGTCCCGCAACGGCACCCTTCACGTTCTGGTCCGCATCGGGGGTACGGCGGCCGTTCATCCAGTCCAGGGCGACAACACCGTCCTCGGAGGGTTCCATGTCTTGGGCCTCACGGGTGAGTTCCACCAGCATGCCGTCCAGAACTTTCTGCCTGGCCTCTCCTCCGGGGATATCTTTCAGTGTCCATGCCAGCATCTTCCTGAACCAGGCGTAGATGTCTCCGAAAGCCGACTGTCCGGCTTCGAAACCGATGAATCCCGGAAGCACCGAACCGTCCACCTGGCCGCAAATTCCCTTGATACAGCGTCCACCTACCTCGTCTTTGCCGGCAACCATGATGTCGCAGGTGGATGTTCCCATGATACGTGTCAGTATCCCCGGGGCGACGGATGCGCCTACGGCTCCCATATGGGCGTCCAGCGCCCCCACAGCCACGGCGATTCCTTGGGGAAGTCCAAGCCTGTCTGCCCACTCGGGTGTCAGTTCCCCTGCCTTGGTGTCGCTGGTGTGGGTTTCTGTGAACAGATGGGGGAGCATTTCCTTCAAGGCCGGATTAAGTTCTTCGAGAACTTCGCCGGAAGGAAGACCCCAACAATAGTTAAGAAGTATCTCTTAAGTTGACATTAAAAGATTGTTTTGAGATTTTATACTATGAAAAGTTGTATATATATAAAAAATGAGAACAGTAGAAATAGAGTATCTATTTTCTGCTGCTCTCATTAGAGTAATAAGCTATTTAGTAAGTTTTGTAATTTATCCTTTTCTTATTTTTATCCACCTTTTATCCTTTTCTGTTCTATAAATTAAGAACAAAAGAGGGGATAAATAAGGAGGAAAAGAAGTTCTACCCAAAAAGTAGTCCGTTCTTATTTCATAATGTGGTTTATTAATTCTTCCGGTGAAAGAGGTGTGATACCAAAAATATAGCTTTGACCAGACTGAAATGGTTCAGTCAGTTCAAAGTTCTCATAAGCGATACCACCAGGTATCGGAGATTTACTTGCCCAATAAGTATAACGACCATTCACAACTCCTTCTAACTCATTACTTGGATTGGAACAATACCAATATTGCGTTGCTTTTTTACCAGTATATTTCCAATGTGTATGTGTATCTTCAGCATATACAGCTTTTGTAGGGTCTTTCTCATCAGGTGACGCTATAAACCATACACCTCCATTTTTATCTTTTATCATTTCTGCCACTGGAGTATGGTTATGTTCTGTGAAATTAGAATCTTTATAGCTCGGCCATAATTGGCCGGCTTCTTTCGTTTTACCATCTGCGAGATGTAATGTCCTAAGTCTTGCTTTGTTTCCCATAGTAGCTGTGAGTATAAAACGATTTAGCTCATCTGACTCTTCCGTGGTATACGTAGTTAATTCAAACTCATAAGGCTTTCCTTCTGTGAATTTAGTCCGGACATAGATATCCGCACCATTATCAAAAGTTTCACAAAAGAAATACACAGTAAGTGTTTCAACTCCATTTTCCTTTGCTATTACTCCGTGAGCTGGATAATATTGATCTGGGAATGAGGGAGCTTCAGGAGTATTCCCACTCCAAAAACGTTTTCCACGAACATTATCAAGTTGACTCCATTCCAATTCTGAGAGCCCCCTATTATTTTTTGCTTTATCAATTGGTTCAAAAGCAATGAAATTGGTAACAACAAATTCATCATGTTCTAAATAAGGTGTATAGATACGAATTAGCCCACGTGGACCTCCTAATGGAGCAATTCCTATTCGGATACCATTTGCAAATCCCCAAATGGGTTGTGCTTTTGTATTTTGAGCAGGTTGTAACCATATTCCATTTTTTTCTGGAGTTGCTAAAGTTTCCGGAGCTATTTGTAGGTTAGTCTGTCCATAAAGGTAGTGTATTCTGCATGCAAAGAATAAAAGTGTAAATAGAATCTTGGTTTTCATGATTTTAAAAGTTTAAAATTAATTTTTATGTGTCGTTTATGGTAGTTCATATCGTTTTTAGCATGATTTGGTACTGCAAATATAAAAATGTTATAACGAATTAGCAAAATAATTTGCAGATTTAATTTTTATGTTTATATTTGCATCGTGAGAATACGATAAGTACTACTGATTCAAGAGGTAACCTAAAAGTATAATACTATTATATAGCAAAAACGTTACACAAATATATGTCGTCACTAAAAAAAATATCGCTGAAGGATATTGCTGAAGCTGCAGGCGTTTCAACAGCATTAGTTTCGTTCGTTTTGAATGAGAAAAAGAAAGAGTATCGCGTGGGAGAAGAAACTGCCCAACGCATATTGAAAATTGCCAATGAAATGAACTACCAGCCTAATCTTGCGGCCAAAAGTCTTCGTAGTGGCAAAACAAAAACAATAGGATTAGTGGTTTCTGATATTTCCAACCCATTTTTTTCTCAATTAGCGCGTGTATTGGAAGATGAGGCAACCAAACGGGGATATACCGTACTTTTTGGAAGTTCAGATGAGGATAAGGATAAGATGACCCGTGTTGTTAGTAACCTTATTAATAAAGGGGTAGATGGACTCATCATTGTTCCTTGTGACAATTCTGAGAAATCCATCGCTTCACTTGTGAACAATAATATCCCTATTGTTTTGTTCGACCGCTATTTTCCGGAAATCAATGTCAGCTATGTGGCGTTGAATAACTTCAATGCTTCCTATATATCAACCAAACATCTTTTGAATGCAGGCTATAACGCTCCTTGTATGGTGGCTTATGATGTCAACCTTATCCATATGAAAGAGCGTATCCGTGGTTATAAAAAGGCTATGGATGAAGCCGGTAAGAGAAACTTGGCTAACGTGGTCTTTTTGAGGCAGGATGCTCCCAGAAAGTCCGCAGACCGTTTGTTGCCTAAAATGATTGATGGCGGTGTAGACGCTTTTCTTTTTGCCACTAATATGATTTCATTGGCTTGTTTATATACAATAAAGGACATGGGAGAGGGAATTATTGGTAAAATAGGTTTAGTGGGTTTTGACGGTAATCCGGTATTTGACTTTTTTGATGCCCCTATATCCTATATTCAGCAGCCTATAGATGTTTTAGTACAGAAAGCACTTGAAATACTGATAGATATCATTATTAACGGTAATACAGTGCAGTCTGTGCTTGCCGAGGGAGAATTTATTGAAATGGCTCCTTAGGAGAGCTGTTTTTTTTACATGATAGCTTAATCGATTTAGTTAATTTTTATATTAATCTCAATAAAATCAGTTGAACCATGAGAAATTCAAGATTAATCGGTGGAAAGCCGAAAATTGGTATCAGACCTATTATTGACGGTCGTCGTGGAGGTATCCGTGAGTCATTGGAGGATATGACTATGGCCATGGCCCATAAAGTGGCCGAGCTTTATTCTTCTGTCTTACGTCATAGTGACGGCACTTCCGTAGAGTGCGTCATTGCAGATACAACTATTGGTGGAGTGGCTGAAGCTGCCATGGCGGCTGAAAAATTCCGTAATAGTGGAGTCGGTGTTGTACTTTCTGTAACTCCTTGCTGGTGTTATGGATTCGAAACTATTGATATGGACGGAGAAATGCCAAAAGCCATCTGGGGCTTTAATGGTACAGAACGTCCGGGTGCGGTTTACCTGGCTTCAGCATTGGCAAGCCATACACAGAAGGGATTGCCTACTTTTGGCATTTACGGACGTGATGTACAGGAGGTGACCAATATGGAGATACCGGAAGAGGTACAGGAAAAATTGTTGCGCTTTGCCCGTGCAGGTATAGCTGTGGCTACAATGAAGGGGAAATCCTATCTTTCAATCGGCAGTGTATCCATGGGCATTGCAGGCTCTATTCCCAATCCTGATTTCTTCCAAGAGTATTTGGGCATGCGTAATGAGTATGTGGATGCCAGTGAGATAGAACGTCGTGTCCAGTTGGGCATTTATGACCATGAAGAGTTCGCACGTGCCATGGCATGGACAGAAAAGTATTGCAAGAGTAATGAAGGGACAGACTTTAATCCGGAACATCTGGTATATTCCCGTGAAGAGAAAGATGCCCGTTGGGAATACGTGGTAAAAATGACTCTTATTTTCCGTGATATGATGATTGGCAATCCCAAATTGGCTGAAATGGGGTTCAAGGAAGAGTCAATGGGACACAATGCGATTGCTGCGGGTTTCCAGGGACAGCGCCAGTGGACGGATTATAAGCCTGACGGTGATTTTTCAGAAGCTATACTGAATACTTCTTTCGATTGGAACGGTATCCGTGAAGCATTTACTTTCGCTACGGAAAATGATACGTTGAATTGTACTTCAATGCTCTTCAATCATCTATTGACCAATACTGCACAGATATTTGCGGATGTGCGTACTTATTGGAGTCCGAATGCCATAGAACGGGTAACGGGTAAGAAATTGGAAGGTAAGGCGGCAAACGGTTTCATTCACCTGATCAACTCCGGCTCTTGTACGCTTGATGGAACAGGCTGTCAGACACGTGACAATAAACCGGTAATGAAGCCTTTCTGGGAAATTACGGAAGAGGAAGTAGAAGCTTGTCTTTCTGTAACCAAGTGGCATCCGGCCAGTCGCGAATATATGCGTGGCGGTGGTTATTCTTCCCAGTTCCTGACTCGTGGTGAAATGCCGGTAACAATGTGCCGTTTGAATCTCGTAAAAGGTCAAGGTCCGGTATTGCAGATTGCCGAAGGCTGGACAGTAAATTTGGATAAGGATGTTTTCAAGGCTATCAATGAACGTACTGACCGTACATGGCCTTCCACTTTCTTCGCTCCACGTCTGACAGGTAAGGGGTATTTCCGTGATGTATATACTGTTATGAATAACTGGGGGGCTAATCATGGCGCTATCAGTTATGGTCATATCGGTGCTGACTTGATTACTCTGGCTTCCATGCTTCGTATCCCGGTATGCATGCACAATGTTTCTGAGGAAAATATTTTCCGTCCCAGTGCATGGACTGCTTTTGGCGAGGATATGGAAGGCAGTGACTATAGAGCTTGCAAGAATTATGGACCTCTCTATAAATAAAGGAAACAGGCGTTATGTTGAAATCAACCAAACTGAAAAACACTCTGCTGGTAGGTGCAACTGCAATACTTGTATCATGCGGCGGACAAAAAGAAATCAAGATGGGAAGTTATGCTTATGATGCCCAGTTCTTAAAGGACCACGGCATTGAATATACTGAATTGGTATCTGCTGATGGGAATTCTAAAGTGATGGTTATTCCTGCATGGCAAGGCCGTGTAATGACTACTTCTGCTTCCGGCGATGAAGGTGATAGTTACGGCTGGATTAATTATCGTTTCATAAATGAAGGCAAAGTCAGTTCTCAATTTAATCCGGTAGGAGGTGAGGAACGCTTCTGGCTTGGTCCGGAAGGTGGTCCGTTCTCACTTTATTTTAAGGAAGGACAAGAGCAGATTTATGATAATTGGATAGTTCCTCCGGTACTTGATACTGAAGCTTTTGACATAAAGTCGCAAGACAACAGTAGTATCCGTTTTGTGAAAGATACTCGTTTGACAAATGCTTCCGGTACTACTTTTGATATGAATATTGACCGTACTGTATCGTTGATGGATGCTGGTGAAGTGGCTGCCGATTTTAATATCCAGCTTACAAATGATATGAAAATTGTAGCTTACAAGAGTGAGAATAAGATTACCAATACAGGTGACAAGGCATGGACAAAAGAGGGTGGTCTTGTATCTGTGTGGATGCTCGGCTGTTTTAATCCTACACCGACCACTACTGTATTCATTCCTTATAAGCAAGATGCGGAAGGAACAATTGTAAATGATGAATATTTCGGTAAGATACCGGCGGATAGGTTGATAAAGGAAAATGGTATTATCTATTTCAAGATTGACGGGCTCTATCGTTCCAAGCTGGGATTGCCGGCTTCACGGGCAACGGATATTTGCGGAAGTTATGATTCATCGAAAGGCGTACTCACAATCCTGTGGTGTAGTCTTCCCGAAACTCCTTCAGTCTACGTAAATGGCCAATGGGGACCTCAGGAAGATCCGTTTGCCGGCGATGTAATCAACTCTTATAATGACGGTCCGGTAGAAGACGGTTCTATAATGGGACCTTTCTATGAAATTGAAACGTCTTCTCCTGGTGCGGAGCTGGCTCCCGGTGCCTCATTGGTCCATACGCAAAAGGTGATTCATATACAAGGTAAGGATGAACAATTGGTTCCTATCGTGCAAGATTTATTTGGAGCAGATTTGAATGTAATAAAAACAAAGTTTCAATAGGGTAACTATATAATGGAGAATTCGTATGGAATCAAATAAAATAATACCGAAAGGAATCCTCTTCCCATTCATTCTGCTTACTACTCTTTTCTTTGCCTGGGCTGTGCCGAATAATCTGACAGATACTATGCTTGCAGCTTTCAAGCGCATCATGAGTATGAGTGATTCAAAAACAGCTTGGATACAGGTAGTGTGCTATTTGTTGGGATATGGATGTTGTGCTGTTCCCGGTGCCTTGTTTATCAAGAAATACACTTATAAATCAGGCGTGATGCTGGGACTTGGTCTATATGCATTTGGGGCTTTACTGTTCTATCCTGCCATGCTTAGCTCGGGAGTGAATGTTGATTTCAGCTTCTTTATGTATCTGCTGGCAATCTTTGTTCTCTTTGCCGGACTTTCAGTTCTGGAGACGTCTACTAATTCTTATGTATTGGCAATCGGTCCTGAAAGTACCGCGACACGCCGTTTGAATCTGTCTCAGGCCTTCAATCCGTTCGGAGCGATTACGGGAGTGGTGATCAGTCAGATTTTCATCCTCTCACAACTGAATGGAATGACAGCGACAGAGCGTGCCCAACTTCCGGCTGAGGAGCTGGCCGCCATCCAGGGGCAGGAATTGAATGCTGTTACTACTGCTTATGTGGTACTTGGTCTGGTGATGTTGGTGCTCTTACTTGCTATTCGGCTTACCAAAATGCCTAATCTTAGTGAAAAAGGTGAAAAAATAGAGTTTGGTGCCACTCTTCGTCGTCTTATAAAGAATAAGAATTATGTATGGGGTGTAATAGCACAATTTTTCAATATTGGTGCACAGATAGCCGTATGGTCATTCGTGATCCGTTATGCTATGGTACAGCTGAATTTTGACGGTGTATTGGCTTCTTTAGGAGATTCTGCTTCTGCAGATGCTGTTGTAAATGCATTACGGGGAGTGGAACCGGTAGCTGCCGCATTCTATAATTGTTGTGAATGGCTTGGATTGAATGATTTGCTGCCACGTACAGCAGAACAGGCTGCAGCTACTTACTATATCATGTCACTTATTCTCTTTGTAGTAATGAGATTCGTATGTACTGCCATGATGAAATATGTGAAAGCTTATAAACTCTTGATAGGACTTGCGCTTCTTGCTGTAATGTGTTGTTTGGGTGCCATGTTCGGCAAGGGCAGTTTCGGCGTCTATTGCCTGATGGGCATTTCTGGTTGTATGTCATTGATGTTCCCGACCATTTATGGTTTTGGTCTTACAGGTTTGGGGGATGATACTAAGATTGGAGGTTCATTCATGGTAATGGCTATTGCCGGTGCTGCCGTTCTGACCCAAATTCAGGGTATTGTCTCCGACCAGACGGGTAGTATTATGGCTGCATATGTTGTACCGGCCGTTGCTTTTGCAGTGATTGCCTATTATGGGTTCTTCATTGCAAGAAAACAAGAATTGACAGCCAAATAATGCTTTAGACTATGGAATCAAACAAGAAATACGTTATCGGTCTTGATTTTGGTACGGATTCTTGTCGTGCACTGGTAGTGGATACATATACTGGCCGTGAAATGGCTACGGGGGTAAGTTTTTACCCCCGTTGGAAAGCGGGACTTTACTGCGATGCACACAACAATCGTTATCGCCAACATCCATTGGATTATATTGAATCCATGACAGAGGCTGTACATATAGCTTTATCTGATTTGAAGGAAGAAGAAATTACTTCTATTTGCGGATTATGTTTTGACACAACTGGTAGTACTCCTGCTTTAACCGATAAGGCAGGAATGCCATTAGCTTTGCGCCCTGAATTTGCAGAAGAACCGGATGCTATGTTTATTCTTTGGAAAGATCATACAGCTGTTCGAGAAGCTGAGCAAATCAACGCACTGATCAATCAACGCAACCTTGATTATTTGCTTTATGAAGGTGGTACTTATTCATCAGAATGGGTATGGTCAAAGGTTTTACATATTATTAACACAAACGTCGCTATAAAGGATGTTGCTTATGCTTGGGTAGAACATTGTGATTGGATGACCGGATTAGTAACTGGTAATACTATTCCGGAACAGATCTTTCGTAGCCGTTGTGCTGCTGGACATAAAGCAATGTGGCATGCCAGTTGGGGTCTTCCTTCCGGCGAAGTTCTCGAAGAACTTAATCCGGCCTTGAAGGAAATGCTCCCCCATCTGTTCACAGAAACCCACACCAGCGACACCAAGGCAGGGGAACTGACACCCGAGTGGGCAGACAGGCTTGGACTTCCCCAAGGAATCGCCGTGGCTGTGGGGGCGCTGGACGCCCATATGGGAGCCGTAGGCGCATCCGTCGCCCCGGGGATACTGACACGTATCATGGGAACATCCACCTGCGACATCATGGTTGCCGGCAAAGACGAGGTAGGTGGACGCTGTATCAAGGGAATTTGCGGCCAGGTGGACGGTTCGGTGCTTCCGGGATTCATCGGTTTCGAAGCCGGACAGTCGGCTTTCGGAGACATCTACGCCTGGTTCAGGAAGATGCTGGCATGGACACTGAAAGATATCCCCGGAGGAGAGGCCAGGCAGAAAGTTCTGGACGGCATGCTGGTGGAACTCACCCGTGAGGCCCAAGACATGGAACCCTCCGAGGACGGTGTTGTCGCCCTGGACTGGATGAACGGCCGCCGTACCCCCGATGCGGACCAGAACGTGAAGGGTGCCGTTGCGGGACTCACACTGGGTACCAGCGCCCCGGAAATATTCCGTGCGCTGGTGGAAGCCACCGCCTTCGGTTCCCGCCGTATTGTGGAGCATATGAAGGGCCAGGGGCTGCGCATTGATTCGGTCAATGCCATCGGAGGTATCAGCAAGAAGGCGCCCTTCGTGATGCAGACGCTGGCGGACGTGCTGGACATGCCTATCCGTGTGGTCCGCTCGGAACAGACCTGTGCCTTGGGAGCGGCAATGTTCGCGGCAGTTGCCGCAGGGGTGTACAAGGATATCAATGAAGCGACAAGGCACATGGGGTCGGACATCGAAGCTGAATACCGGCCGGATGAAAAAAGAGCCCTCATCTACGAAAAACTATACAAGAAATATCTTGAACTGGCAAAACTTGCTGAAACCATTAACTAAGTATACAAACCATTAATCTATTTAAAACATGAGAATCAAATCATTAATTTTAGCGGCCTTATGCATGGTCACCGTGAGTGTTTACGCCCAAAGCAACTACCCGTTCAACGGTCTGGACATGAACATGGGTAACCTGTCAAGACTGTCCGATGCGAAGACACGTTCCATTAGCCCCGAGAACTTCACGGGCGAGAAGGGCAAGGGCGGCATGGCCGACCCGGTCAGGGACAAGGACCAGCGGAATGTGGCCAACGCCCACCATGCGGCCAAGGACCTGGGCAAGGGTTGGAAGGTAAACCCCTTCATCATCGTGAAACCGGGAGAG
Organism: Bacteroides sp. A1C1; assembly: GCF_004328515.1. Classification (NCBI taxonomy): domain Bacteria; kingdom Pseudomonadati; phylum Bacteroidota; class Bacteroidia; order Bacteroidales; family Bacteroidaceae; genus Bacteroides; species Bacteroides sp. A1C1. Next base: position 2,212,432 of record NZ_CP036491.1, on the reverse strand, counting down.
ACAATCACGATTGCGGAAATCGAGGGTCCGGGAGCCATCCAGCAGATCTGGATGACACCGACCGGGAACTGGCGCTTCTCCATCCTGAGAATGTACTGGGACGACGAGAAGGAGCCTTCCGTCGAATGTCCGGTGGGTGACTTCTTCTGCAGCGCATACAATGAATATGCACAGCTCTCCTCACTGGCCGTCTGCGTGAATCCGGGCAGCGCCTTCAACTGCTACTGGAAGATGCCTTTCCGCAAGAAAGCCCGTATCACGCTGGAGAACATCAACACCGCCGAGGAGATGCGCCTGTACTACCAAATCAACTACACCCTGACAGAAGTTCCTGAGGACGAGGCCTACTTCCACGCGCAGTTCCGCCGCTCTAACCCGACCCAGGGGTCGCTGCACACGCTGATTGACGGTGTGAAGGGCAAGGGACAGTACGTGGGTACCTACCTGGCGTGGCGTGTAAACGACAACTGCTGGTGGGGTGAGGGGGAAATCAAGTTCTACATGGACGGTGACAGGGAATATCCGACTATCTGCGGGACCGGGACTGAGGACTACTTCTGCGGTTCGTACAATTTCGAGAACCAGAAGACGCGCCAGTACCAGGAGTTCACCACCCCTTATGCCGGCATGCACCAGGTAATCCGTCCCGACGGGCTGTACCGTGCGGTGACCGCTTTCGGGCTGTACCGCTGGCATATCCTTGACCCGGTACACTTCGACAAGGACCTGAAGGTCACGATACAGGACCTGGGATGGCGCCATGACGGACGCTACAACAACCAGAAGTCGGATATCTCGTCGACCACTTTCTGGTACCAGGCTGAGCCGCATACCAAATTCCCGGCCTTGCCGAGCAAGGACGGTTTGGAAATTCCAAGATGGTAAAATAAAAGTTTAATTAAAAAATATCTAATATGAAAAAGATCTTAGCTTTAGGGGCTATTACTTTATTCTCACTTAGCTCTTGCCAGAATCAAAAGGCAAATGCAATACAACAACAAAGTGAGTATATAAAAGAGTACAAAGGAGACTATTTGAATCGCATAGCATTTCCTATTGGTGGAATGGGTGCTGGTATGTTTTGTCTGGAAGGAACCGGAGCCATTTCAAATATGTCAGTCAGGCATCAACCCAACATTTTCAATGAACCTTGTATGTTTGCCGCCGTACATGTGAAAGGTTATGAAAACGGCTCAAAAGTTCTGGAAGGCCCTGTCCCTGATCGCAAGAAGTTTGGTGGTCCAGAATCAGCTTTGGGAGGCCCTCTCACTTCCTGGGGACTACCCCGATTTGAAAACGTAAGTTTCAGTTCACGCTTTCCTTTTGCAACCGTTCGTTTATCGGACAAGGATGTCCCTCTAGATGTAGAACTAAAAGGATGGAGTCCATTTATTCCGACTGACCAGGATAATTCCAGCTTACCCGTCGGAGCCCTTGAGTATACCTTTACCAATACATCAGATCGGGATATAGAAGCTATTTTCTCTTATAATACACGTAACTTTATGGCCATGAACGGTGCTCCACAGTCCATTCGGTCAATTAAGAACGGCTTTATTCTATCCCAAGCAGCTTCTGATAAAGATAAACACTTGAAAGGAGATTTTGCAATCTATACAGATATAGACAATACAAAAGTAAATCATTGTTGGTTTCGTGGTGGATGGTGGGACCCCCTGACCATGGCCTGGAATGCTATAGCAGATGGAAACATAGTAGAAAATGCGCCTATGCAAGGAGAGGCTCCCGGAGCATCTTTATATGTACCCTTTAAAGTAAAGGCAGGTGATACATATTCCATCCGCTTACATATGGCCTGGTATGTTCCCGATTCTGACATTCGCATTGGCGCTGATGCCGTTACCGAAAATGATAAATCATCAGAATGCCCTACTGTGACAAAAACAGAAACTCCTCAGAATTATCGTCCTTGGTATAGTACACGTTTTAGTAGTATTGATGAGATAGCAACATACTGGTCATCACAATATGACAATCTTAAGAATAAAACAGAATTATTCACCAACACATTCTATGATACAACTTTACCAGCAGAAATTATTGATGCCGTAAGCTCCAATCTCTCCATCCTGAAATCACCGACTGTCATGCGCCAACACGATGGCCGCCTATGGAATTATGAAGGATGTGGAGATACCTGGGGCTCCTGCCATGGTTCTTGTACACATGTATGGAACTATGCACAAGCCATTCCTCATCTTTTCCCTGCAATGGAAAGGACATTGCGTGAAAGTGAATTTTTCATAAGCCAAAATAAGGAAGGCCACCAAATGTTCAGGACAAATATTCCTATCCGTGCTGTAAAACATGACTTTCATGCAGCAGCAGACGGACAATTGGGTGGTATTATCAAAATCTATCGTGATTGGAGAATCAGCGGGAATACCGACTGGTTGAGAATGATGTATCCACATGTAAAACAAAGTCTCGATTATTGTATAAATACGTGGGACCCCCGTCGGGTAGGTGCTTTGGAAGAACCTCACCACAATACTTATGACATAGAGTTTTGGGGAGCAGACGGCATGTGCACCAGCTTTTATACCGGAGCTTTACATAGCTTTATTAAAATAGGAAAAGCTTTGAATGAAGACGTTTCCCAATATGAAGCTCTGCTGGCAAAAAGCAAAGACTATATGGAAAATAAACTATATGACGGTGAATACTTTATCCAAAATATCCAATGGCAAGGTCTGAAATCTCCCGACCCGATTGCCATAGCCGAAAAGAACTGGAACAGCGACTATTCAGAAGAGGCGCGTGCCATTCTCCTGAAAGAAGGTCCTAAATACCAATACGGAAAAGGATGTCTGTCCGACGGTATTATAGGCTGTTGGATGGCATTGGTTGCCGGTATGGACGAACCCATTGATAAGGCTAAGGTAAAAAGCCATTTGAACTCCATCTATAAATACAACCTACGCCGGGATTTAAGCGATCATGCCAATCCCCAGCGTCCCACTTACGGATTGGGCAAGGATGGCGGTGTATTATTGTGTACTTGGCCAAAAGGGGGTAAACTGAGCCTTCCGTTCGTTTACAGTGATGAAGTGTGGACCGGAATTGAATACCAAGTGGCCTCTCACCTGATATTTGAGGGTGAAGTCGAGAAAGGTCTTGACATCGTCCGCACAGTACGCAAACGCTACAATGGCAAAGCGCGGAATCCGTACAACGAATACGAATGTGGAGGCTGGTACGCACGCGCATTGTCAAGCTACAGCTTACTTCAGGCATTGACCGGCGTCCGTTATGACGCAGTTGACAAAACATTATATATAGATTCTAAGATCGGTGACAGTTTTAAAACATTCCTATCCACAAATACAGGATTTGGTACAATTGAACTACAAAAAGGGAAGCCTGTCATCAGTGTTGTTTTTGGTAAGGTAGATGTTAGGTCTTGTGTCGTTTCTGGTAATCAGACAAGCTTTGAATATCAAAACTGATTAGAAATACTTAACATTAGGTAATTAAGGTAATGAAGATTGTTTTTCAGGTTATTTCTAAACAACTAAAAAAGATTTTATGAAACGAATTAAACTCTTGACACTATCGTGTCTAATGTCGCTTTCTCTACCCTCTTTTGCCCAATTTTCACCTGACCACAAGGTTTCGCTGGACAAAGGTGATATAAAATCATTCATAGGGGATAAAGAAAGTAAAGGTGAAAGAAAGGTATACAAAGGTGATGAACTCACCACTATCGGTATGCCGGTTGGTGGTATTTGTGCCGGGCAATTGTATGTCCGTGGAGATGGTACACTGGCCAATTGGTGGATTGCAAACAATGCCTATAATACTGGCTACGGCATTGACTGGTTGTTAAACTTCGACACTCCACTGGGTCCTTGGAAGGTTTGCTACCAGACCTTCGAGCCTATGAGCTATATTGACCAAGGATTCAAAATTACAGTAAACGATGGTAATAAAGCCATAACAAAAGAACTGAATAAAAAGGATTTTGATGATATCTCCTTTATAGGTGAATATCCTATCGCTTTTGTTGAATATGCCCAAAAGAAGCAGGAACTGCCTGTCAGAGTTTCTGCAGAATTCTATTCGCCATTCATTCCACTGGATGCCAAAAGTTCTGCCACTCCAGCCACAATAATGAAATATACCGTCAAGAATACGTCGGATAAAAAGGTTACCGCCGATCTGGAAGGATGGATGCAGAATCTGGTATGTATTGATTTGAAAGGGCGTGCGGATGGAATGTTGCAGAATAAGGTTATTGACAATAATGGCTGGAAATCTGTCTACATGGACATGAGAGTGGATAATCTTCCGGCCAAGATTGCCGGTAAAAACCGAAAATATGAAGTATTCGATAACTTTGAGTCCGGAAATTACAATCGCTGGAAGGTAGAAGGTACTGCTTTCGGCAGAAAGCCTGCCTCTGGCGAACAATGTAACCAAAATAATTTTGGCGGCAACTATGGAAGTTTCCTGGCAAACTCTTATACAGATTACGACAAACCTACCGGTAAACTGACTTCCAGAACATTTACAATCAAGAATAAGTATATTTCGTTCAATATTGCAGGCGGTGCCCATCCGGGAAAGACTTGTATAAACCTGGTCGTTGATGGAAAAGTAGTAATGTCTGCAACCGGTAATAATAACGAAGATTTCCTCCCACGCAACTGGGACGTATCCGAATACAAAGGAAAGAAAGCATACTTGGAAATTGTTGATGCTGTTGATGGGGACTGGGGACATATTAGCGTAGATAATATAGAATTCTCCAATTCTCCTGTAGATGCCCCTACCATCACGATAGACAAATCACACGCCTACTTCGGTAACTTAGCTCTATCTGTGTTTGATGGCAATGCAACCGGAACAGCAGATGACTCGGAAAATAATCTGGAATATGCAGAAGCAGAACTCGGTAAAAAATTGAATGGAGCATTGACTTCATCCATGACTCTACAACCGGGAGAATCCAAAGAAGTTATCTTCGTACTTTCTTGGTATTTCCCCAACCGTCCTCTGAGTTACAAAGGATCTGAGTGGAACAAGCCATTACCTCCCAATAGCCCAGCTATCGGTAATATGTACGCCAACTGGTATAACTCCTCTTTAGATGTAGCGAACCAACTACGTGAAAATTATGCAGAGTTGTCCAAAAAGACACATGATTTCCATGATACATATTACAATCAGACCACTTTACCATACTGGCTTGTGCAACGTATCATGATGCCTATTTCCACATTGGCAACGGAAACTTGCCAATGGTGGGCTACGGATAAGTTTTGGGCTTGGGAAGGCGTCGGTTCTTGTGAGGGAACTTGTACACATGTCTGGGGTTATGCACAAGCAATGGCAGCTTTATTCCCAGAGTTGGAACGCAATTTGCGCGAAAGAACTGATTATAGTGTATCTCTCCAAGAGGATGGAGGTATTTTATCACGAAACGGAGAACACGGTATTCTAATTGACGGGCATGCAAGTGTTATCTTACGCATGTATCGTGAACATTTGATGTCCAAAGACAATTTCTTCCTGGCAAGAAACTGGGATAAGATAAAACGTTCCATCCAGTATATAATCCGGGAAGACGGAAATGAAGACGGTCTGATTGTCAAGACACAGCCAAATACTTATGACATTTCGTTCAACGGTGCCAACACATACGTAGGTGGACTTTACCTGGCAGCATTGAGGGCCGGTGAAAAGATGGCTTATATTATGAAAGACACTACCACAGCTAATTATTACAAGAAAATATATACAGCAGGTAGCGAAAACACAATGGATCGTTTATGGAACGGTGAATATTTCTTCCAAGACGTAGATGAGAAAGAATACCCTAAATACCAATACGGAAAGGGTTGCTTAAGTGACCAACTTTTTGGACAAACATGGGCTTCTCTCTATCGCTTAGGTGATATTTATCCGACAGAAGCTATCAACAAGGCATTACAGTCCATCTGGAAGTTCAACTGGACCAATGACGTAAAAGCCCAAAGTGAGGCTCATCTTCCTGAAAGATATTACGCACACGCTGGAGAACCCGGATTATTTATTTGTACCTGGCCATACAGCAAGCACCCGGGTGAAGACGGTGTTAGATATCGTGATGAGGTGTGGACTGGTATTGAATATCAAGTTGCTACTGAAATGATTAAACGTAACATGATTGATGAAGGTTTGGCTATCGTAAAAGGTATCCATTCACGCTATGATGGCAAGAAACATAACCCATGGAACGAAATAGAATGTGGCGACCACTATGCACGTGCCATGGCATCTTACGGAGTGTTACAAGCTGTACAAGGGTATTGGTATGATGGTCCAAAGGGAATTATCGGATTTGATCCTAAGATTGAAAAGAATGACATAATTGGATTTTTCAATGCTGCCGAAGGTTGGGGAAATATCTCACAAATCCGGAAAAATGGAAAACAGACCAATAGTATAGAAGTGAAGTATGGGCGTTTATATCTTGACAAACTACAGGTAACTTTACCTGAAGGGATGAATGCCAACATAGTAAAAGCATCTGTGAACGGTAAAGTAATTCCTGCCAGTCTCACCAATACAAACGGCTATACAGAAGTTTCATTGAATGGACTGCAAATATGCGCTAATGACAAACTACAAATAGATTTTGAATAAAAAAATGGCATGCGTTCTCAAAATAACATCTTAGTAAAGATGTTATTTTGAGACACATAGCCCTAATAAATACAATATCTTTTTTTGTTACATTAAATCAATTAATTATGAAATCAGCATGTAAAAACAGATTTCTAGCGACATTCCTGCTCGCAATCTGCTTTATAATGGGCACCCCATTATAAAGCAGCAAAAAGTAGTACATGGTGTAGTTGAGGACTTAGAAGGTAATCCTATGCCAGGTGTTTCAGTAATGGTAGAAGGAACAACTACCGGAACTATTTCAGACATGGACGGTAAATATGAAATTGCAGTCCCAAGTGGAAAAAATCTAATTTTCTCCTTTATCGGAATGAAATCTGAAAAAGTAGAAGTAGGAGGAAAAACAGTTCTAAACATAAAATTGAAAGAAGATGCCGTAATGCTCCAAGAAGTTGTAGCAATCGGGTATGGAACAAAAACCAGGGCTACAACAACCGGTGCAGTAGACTTAGTGAATGCCGACAAACTGACTAATAAGCCATTAACCAACACTGCAGAACTTTTACAAGGTGTTGTTCCTGGTATGGAAATCAGAAGAACAAACCAGGGTAAAGTCGGTGAAGAAGGTTATGATATCCGGTTACGAGGAGTAACTTCCCGTTCTGATCCAGGTATTTTAGTCGTTGTAGATGGTATTCCATACAGTGACAACAATGCAAATGCGCTGAACAAGATTAATCCGCAGGACATTGAAAATATCACAATCTTAAAAGATGCACAAGCTGCCATTTACGGTGCACGTGCTGCCGGCGGTGTTCTATTGGTGACTACCAAAAAAGGCAAAACAGAGAAACCAACCATAAGCTATACGGGCAACTTTAACTTTAATACACCTGCCAGTGTTCCTCAAAAGGTAAATGTATTGCAACACATCGAAATGATGGGTGAACTATATGCCAACGATGGCATTTCCAATCACTTCTTCACTCATTTACTTCCTTATGTAAACACTGCAGACATTTATTCCAAGAATCCGGAAGTCGTCAAAGGACCATTCGGTGATACTCCCGACTTAGTATTAGGGTGGCATGACTGGTGGAAAGAAATGTACGGAACCGCTTTTGATCATTCTCATAACTTGTCAATATCTGGTGGTTCGGAAAAATCCAACTACTATGCTTCCATCGGTTATCTGGATCAGGGATCTATGTTTAATTATGGAGAACACAATAACAAGAAGTATTGGGGACGATTTAAATACGAATATAATCTGAATAAGTATATTAAATTGCGTTCCAATGTATATGTAGGTCGTAAAAAAGTGACAGAACCTTATGACATCAATCAATTGGCTTGGTTGACATACTGGACCTGGAACTGCCAGCCTACTTTCAACCCACAAGGGCAATATTATGGTTCCGGTGGCTTCGGTAATCCTATTGCGTTTGCAGAACATACCGGTAACCGGTGGAAAACCTATTATTCCTATTATACCCAACTGGGCTTTGATATCACACCTCTTAAAAACTTAACCATTACGGGAGATATGTCATTAAACTACGACATCAGTGATGAGAAGTATTATCGCAAAAGACACCAAACCTACCACTGGGACGGTTCTTTGAACTACGATGTCATAGATTATTGGTATAGTGGAAAGACAAAAACAGAGTCCCTCTATAACAGAAACGAACATATTGTTACCTCCTTGCATGCAAATTATGATTTCAAAATCACAGACCAACACATGTTCAATGCAATGTTCGGCGCTTCTCACGAGGAGTTCGATGCCAGAGGATTCAATGCTTACCGTTATGATTTAATTACTGATGAATTACCGGTATTAGGCCTGGGAGATTCAGAACAGCAATATAATGGAGAATATAATAATGCCTGGGCTATCACTTCCATCTTTGGGCGTTTAAGCTATAATTGGGATAACCGTGTTTTTGTAGAAGCCACTTATCGTAATGATGGTTCCTCCAAATTTGCCAAAGGTCACAAATGGGAAGATTTCTGGGGAGTATCAGGCTCATGGATCATTTCCAACGAGAATTTCTTTACTCCAGCTAGAAATTATCTAAATCACTTGAAACTCAGACTTTCTTGGGGCCAATTGGGTAATCAGGCTGGTATCGGATTGTACGATCATTATCAATATATTAATATTGGAGGTACATATCCATTCGGTAACTCTAATAATCCGCTAAAAGTGCCAAATGCATCTTTGGGAGCTATGCCAGCAGTGGACAGAACATGGGAAACTATCGAAACTTATAATGCCGGAATTGATTTTGCAACACTGAACAATCGACTGAATGGTACCTTCGACTACTTCATCAAAGATAATAAGAATATGTTTTATGCCGAAGAATTTCCTACAATATTAGGTACGAGTGCCCCTTCTATCAATGGAGCTCACGTTAGAACCAATGGTTGGGAACTTACACTAAACTGGAAAGATAAAATCGGTAAGGTAGGTTATAGAATCGGATTCAATCTAAGTGACAATAAAACAAAAGTTATTTCTTTAAGTGATTCCCGAAATCCGGGTCACGGTTTAATGGGCTTTGTAGAAGGCTATCCAACCAATTCATTCTTTATTTATGAATTTGATGGCTTCATCAAAGACGAAGCAGATCTTGCAGACTATAAAGCCAAAATGAAAGGTGGAGTTCCTACTAACCTAAGAGTAGGTGATGCAAAATATATAGACAAAGACGGAGATGGTGTTTTGGAACCGACATTATATAAGGAAGGTGATCCTAACTCTGGAGATATTGTATACAAAGGTACAAATAACCAAAGATACTTGTATGGCATAAATTTAGGATTAGACTGGAAAGGTATCGATGTCAGTGCGTTTCTGCAAGGTGTAGGTAAATGGGACTGCATCAATGGAACCTATGCCGGTGGTGGTGAAGTTTGGAAACAGTCATCTCAATATTTCTATCACAACACATGGAGTCCCGATCGTACAAATGCAGAATATCCTCGTCTGACATAAGATGGCGGTATTCACGGATATAACTATCAATGGTCGGATGCACCCTATAAATTTTTCAATAACAGATATCTACGTTTGAAGGAAGTACAAATCGGGTATACATTCCCGACAACACTTACAAAAAAAATTGGTGTTGAAAAATTGAGAGTTTACGCAACGGGGATGAATCTACTTGAATGGGACAACCTACCAGATGGATTTGATCCGGAAGCCCCCTATACAGAGAATCTGATACCTTTCTCTAGAACTTATTCTATAGGTGTGAATGTACAATTTTAAAAAAGACAGATGATATGAAAACACATAAATACATACTGGCAGGATGCTGTTTACTTCTATTAGGCGCTACAGCTTCATGTGAAAAAGATTTAGACTTATACTCGCAAGATGTTATTTCTGAACCAGTATATTTTGCGAGTGCAGAAGACTTCAAACGTTATGCAAATCAATTTTATTATGGTTTGCCCACTTTCAATGCAGATGATGATATGTCTGACATAACCAAACCAACAGGTTTCAATAATGTAAGTAACAGCTCATATATAGCGGGAACTACCGACGGAACCTGGGATGGAGCTTATTCAGCCATACGTTATATCAACTATGGACTTGAAAGATGTGCAACCGCACCAGATGAATTGAAAAATGAAATTAAAGTTTATGAAGCTGAAATGAAATTTTTCCGGGCTTACCAATACTTTAATTTGTTAAAACGGTTTGGCGGAGTACCTTTAATTGAGAAAACACTTACATTGGAAGACAAAGATTTGCTATATGGACCACGTGATAGCAGAGAAACAATTGCTGCTTTCATTAAAAAGAATCTTGATGAAGCAATTCCAGAGTTACCACTTGAATCAGCAATATCAGCAGATGACAAGGGGCGTATATCCAAAGGAGCTGCCGAAGCAATGAAAGCCCGTTTTTCACTTTTCGAAGGAACATGGAGAAAATATCATGGATTACAAGGAGCAGAAGCCTTTCTAGATGATGCCATTTCGGCTGCAAAAAATGTGATAAACAGTAACGAATATGAGCTGTGGGATCATAGGGCTGAATTGGGAGACTGGTCTTACAAATACTTCTTCACACTCTCTAAAATAAAATCAAATCCTGCCGGTCTAACAAAGGTCGACAATAAAGAAACCATTTTAGCACAACGTTATGATGAAGATCTCAGAGAGTCTCCACGTTACGAACATTCCGGTACCTTATGTCCGACAAAAAAATTAGCAGACATGTATTTGGATAAAAATGGATTACCTATCACTCATCCAAATTCTGTATTCAAAGGTTATCAGAAAATAACATCCGAGTATGAAGACCGTGACCCTCGTATGGATATTTTCTTCGTAAAACCAGGTGAACGCTTCTGGCTATTTTCACAACCGATGTACAATCCTGATTGGAATAATCCCGATGATCCGAACAGAGGTATTGTATACAATGTAGATTTCGGTTTCTGGACACAAACCGGATATAGAAATGTAAAATTGGAAGCAGAAGTAAGTTTTCCATTAGGTTGTGACTGGCCGATTATTCGGTATACAGAAGTATTATTGATTTATGCTGAAGCTTTATTTGAAAAGAATGGCAATATTTCTGATTCAGATTTGGATATCAGCATCAACAAACTGAGAAATCGAGTTGGTATGCCCCATCTTACCAATGCTTTTGTAACCAGCAACGGATTGGACATGAAAGAAGAAATCCGTCGTGAGAGAACCATTGAACTGAGTTTGGAAGGTTATAGACTTGATGACTTAAGACGCTGGAAAACAGCAGAAGTTGAACTTAACCAACCTTTAAGAGGAATCAAATACAAAGGAACCGAATACGAAACCGACGGTCGTTGGGACAATATCGGTTATGAAGTAGATGATGAGGGAGTGATTGTTCTGGAAAAAGCTTCAGACAGAAAGTTTGACCCGAACAAACATTACCTATTCCCATTACCAACCAGACAAATACTATTGAATCCACAATTGGAACAAAATCCTGGTTGGAAATAAATCAATGGTTGATTGATGCCCCAATTCCCGGCTTTCTGTAGAAAGCCGGGAACTATAAAAATCATCTATCTGTAAAAACCCAACAAAAAGTAAAAATATGAAACGTAGTCTATTGCTATTACTATTATACATTCCTTTCTTGTCTGCATTTCCCCAACAAATTGACGGAGAACTATACAATCTAACAAAAATAAAAAACGGCTACCGTTCTAAACGGATAAGCAGTTATGACAAGAATGGTTATAATGGTGACCGTATCGTAGGAATCAAACCTAATGAAAAGGTTACAATCTGTGATATCCAAGGAGCCGGAATCATTAATCATATATGGTTCACCATAGCTCCTCCTCCTCATTTGGTAAATCGTAATGATATCATTCTGCGAATATATTGGGATGAAAATGATTATCCTTCGGTAGAATCTCCAATAGGTCCCTTTTTCGGACAAGGATGGGATGAAAGCTATAATTTTACCTCTTATGCGCTATCTACTGGTCCAGCCAACGGAACAGGTATGTCTACCTATTTTATGATGCCTTTTGAGAAAGGTGCACGTATTGAAATTGAAAACCAAGCTGATAATGTGATTGATAATATTTTCTTTTATGTAGATTATTATGAAGTGGATAAGCTACCTAAAGATATAGGACGTTTTCATGCATGGTACAATCGTGAAATTACCAATCCGGTAAAAGATCCTAAAACCGGAGGAGAAATAGCAAACATTGATGGAAAAGAAAACTATGTCTTTGCAGACATTAAAGGAAAAGGTCATTTTATAGGATTAAACTATTATGTTCAAAACCCCTCTACAGCTTGGTATGGCGAAGGTGATGATATGTGGTTCATTGACGGAGAAGAAATTCCTTCAATGGTAGGAACCGGAACTGAAGATTTTTTCAATACTTCTTGGTGTCCCAAAGAACCTTTCCAAAGTCCTTTCTTCGGATATCCCCGTGTAAACGGTGAAACTGGATGGTTGGGACGTACTCATGTATACCGCTTCTTCATCACTGATCCGGTATTCTTTGAAAAATCTCTAAAAGCAACTATTGAACATGGAACATCCAACGATATGGATTTGGATATTGCAACCGTTGCTTATTGGTATCAGGACAAAGCTTGCCCCATACCTACCATCCCCAATAAAGCAGAGCGCAAACTGAAACCTTTGATTAACTTCTGGCATATCCATCAAATGCGTCAGGCTTGGAAAAAGACTAAGAGCGACAATTCCTGGGGTGACGAATAATCAGAAAAACAAAAGAAAAAATGAAATATATATATTTGATTACAGCCCTTCTAATGGGTTGTACAACCTTCGTTTTTGCCCAATATAAAGGCTTAGACGTAGTAAAAATAGCTGATTCACAACAACCCTATGTAAGCGAAAGTATCCATATTCCCGACATAGAAGGATACAAGACTTTAAAATGTGATTTCCATACACACACTATTTTTTCTGATGGCACAATTATGCCCGAAGAACGTGTATGGGAAGGGAGCAGACGAGGACTGGATGCAATAGCCATTACCGAGCATATAGAATTCCGCCCGCACGATTCATTTATCAAAGCTGATCACAACGAATCATACAAAATAGCCAAAGGAGTAGAAAAAAGCGCCAACATAATAGTAATACCAGGAGCTGAAATCACCAGAGACAAACCCCTTGGGCACCTCAATACACTATTCCTTAAGGATGCCAATGCTCTAGATGTAGAAGATCCATTAATTGCCATAGACAATGCCCTGAAACAAGGGGCCTTTATCATGTGGAATCATCCAGGATGGCCCAATGATACCAGTACAATCTACAAGGTACATCAAGAATTGATAAAGCAAAAGAAAATACATGGAGTAGAATTAGTAAACGGATTTGAATTTTATCCCATAGCTTTCAACTTCTGTAAGGACTATAACCTGACTTATATGGGAAATACAGACATTCATGGTGTTTACAATCAAACTTATCGAACAGATAAGCAATATGGACCAATGACCATTGTCTTTGCTCATGAACGTTCTGCAGAAGGAATAAAAGAAGCTTTGTTTGCCAATCGTTCTGTCGTTAAATTCGGTGATATGCTTATTGGGTCGGAAAATAATTTAAAAGCACTTGTAAAAGCTTGTCTACCTTACAAAATAAGGTTAATCAAAGGAAATGAAGCTATTATGGAGATAAATAATAAATCTACATTAAGCTTTTATATGCAATTAAATAACAAGACTATATCCATTTTAGGATCTAGTTACGTCGAATTTAAAATACGTTTAGATGACAAAATAAGATTCACTAATACATTCATAACGGACAATTGTCAATTGGAAATAGAGATTGCTGGACTCAAATAAACAATTTCAAACACTTTAATACTCACTCATTATGATATCAATATACAAAAGCAGATATTCAGCAATAATATTATTTGCTATTTGCCTCATAATGGAAATTCCATTATGGGCACAACAAAAAGCCATACAAGGTACTGTCAAAGATATAGAAGGTAATCCAATGCCTGGAGTTACCATTATGGTAGACGGAACCAACATTGGTACAATAACCAATACAGATGGAAAATACTCTATAAATATACCGGAGAAAAGAAAATCACTTACTTTTTCTTTTTTAGGTTATATTTCTCAGACGCTAGATATAGTCGGACAACAGACAATCAACGTCGTCTTGAAAGAAGATTTAATGAAAATAGAAGAAGTAGTAGTAATTGGCTATGGGCAACAAAAAAAATCTGATTTATCAGGAGCCATTGTCAACGTAGGGGTAGACAAATTGGAAGATGTAGCCTCACCTAACCTTGTATCCGCACTTGGAGGTCGTTTAGCCGGTGTATATGTTCAGCAAAACGGAGGAGGTCCAAATCCTACGACATCTATCCGAATAAGAGGTACAGGAACTCTGAATGACAATAATCCTCTAATTGTCATCGACGACATTATCGGTGCAGATTTGGAATCGGTTAATCCTACAGATATTGAAACCATGACAGTTCTTAAAGATGCTTCAGCAGCAGCCATCTACGGTTCAAGAGCTGCAAGTGGAGTCGTACTCATCAAAACCAAAAGAGGTAGAAGTGGAATGAGACCTACCGTAAAATTTGATGCATATTATGGTTTCTCTGCACGTTCTAAAAAGTTAGATATGTTATCAGCTTCACAACTGGCCACAATATACAATGAAGCAAGTGACAACGATAATACTCCAAGATTGGAAGAATTTGCAAATCCTTCTGCCATGAAAGATGTCACCGATTGGCAAGATGAAGTATTCAGAACAGCCTCTATGCAAAGTTATAATGTATCATTGACTGGAGGAGGAGAAAACAATAACTACAATTTAGGTTTTACTGCCCAAGATAATGATGGTATTCTAAGAAATACCTATAATAAAAGATATACATTACGAATCAACTCGGACTATAAATTAGGGAAAAAGTTCAAATTCGGTGAGAGTATCAATTTAAGTTTCAAACAAAGGAGAGGTGTAGATACCCGTGGAGATAATGTTGGAGCTATGATTCAAACATTAGCTTATCACCCTGATGTTCCAGTATACAACGAAGATGGCACCTATCATGGTGTATTCTCTTCGAACTACGGTGATTTAAGAAATCCGGTCGGAATATTTGAAAGAAATACTCAAAGAAACAGATTTTTTCAATTAGAAGGGAATGCTTACCTACAATATGAGATATTACCAGGATTTTCTGCCAAGGTCAGTGGTTCGCTGAAAGTTATCGATAATGATACAAAAACATTTAATGTAAAAGAACCAGAACCGGGAAAACCCAATTTAGTAAATGGATTAACCATGTTCAGAGCCATTAATATCGGTTGGATTGGAGAAGGATTCCTCTACTATGACAAAAGCTTCCAACAACATAAAATCAATGCCATGATGGGATTCTCTGCCATGAAAAATACGGGAGAAGACCTTTCCGCTTCCAAAAGCGGCTTTGATTTTGAGTATCCCACTTTTCAATACTTAAATGCCGGAACACTTAATCCTGTATGTTATGGCGGATACGGTGAAGACGGATTAGTCTCTGGATTATTAAGGTTGAATTATTCATATGCCGACAAATACATCGTTGCATTGAATATGAGAACAGACGGCTCCTCCAAATTTGCCAAAGGAAACAGATGGGGATATTTTCCCTCTTTCTCCGCTGCATGGAGAATGACACAAGAAAAATTCATGAATAACATTTCATGGCTCGATGACTTAAAATTAAGAGTCAGCTATGGCAGTCTAGGCAACCAATCCGTGGCATCTTATGCTTATATGGCCACCTACACTACTTCACTTCCGGATGGAAGATACACTTTCGGCCCAGGTACTCAAACCTTGTACCAAGGTTATTATGCAGGTGTAATGGCCAATCCAGATTTGAAATGGGAGACAACCACTCAGACTAATGTCGGAATTGACGCAGCCTTACTAAAAAACAAACTATTGCTGACTTTAGACTACTATGACAAGCGTACAAAAGACATCCTTATCAATCCTCCTGCTTTAGGAGCATATGGAAGTATAGGTAACCAATTAATAAACGGTGCAACTGTACACAACAAAGGATTTGAGGCAACAATCACATACAGAGACCAAATAAGAGATTTCTCATACGACGTTTCCTTCAATATTTCATCCTATAAAAATAAAGTAGTCTCATTAGGAAATGATGCTCAACCTATCTATGGACCTAAATTCAGGGACGCTTATTCCATTACCCGAACAGATGTGGGCAATCCCATCGGATACTTCTATGGGTATAAGACCGATGGTATCTTCAAATCAGAAGAAGAAGTAAAGACATATACTAATTCAAAAGGAGAACTGTATCAACCATTGGCTAAACCTGGTGACTTCAGATATGCAGATATCAATAATGATGGTGTGTTGGATTCTGATGACAGAACTAATCTCGGGGATGCAATTCCTGATTTTTGTTATGGATTGAATCTCGATTTGGGATATAAGAATTTTGACCTGAACATATTTATGCAGGGTGTTCAAGGTACTCAAATATGGAATGCTATCCGCTATACATTCGGTTTCACAGGATTAAAGTATAATTATTTTTCCGAAATTATGGGTAGATGGACTCCAGACAATGTGAATGCAACAGTACCACGGGCTACTTGGATGGATCCTAATAATAATAAAAGACCTTCGGACTATTATCTTGAAGACGGTTCTTATTTAAGAATGAAAAATATATCATTAGGATATACTATTCCCAAAGCATTGACCCGTAAAGTCGGTCTAGAAAAAATCCGTTTCTATATCTCAGCACAAAATCTATTTACCATCACCTCCTATTCCGGATACGACCCCGAATTAGGCATAGACACAGTAGGTGCTGATTTGGAAAGTAATGTAGATAGAGGACAATATCCTCAATCCAAGTCTTATTCATTCGGTGTAAATCTTGTTTTTTAAACTTATATAATTATGAAAAAAGATATTTATATAGCATATGTATTCCTTGGAATGACACTTATAGGATGTGATAACATATTAGACTCAACTCCAGCTGTAACCATCAGTGAAGATTTATTCTGGCAGACAGAAGATGATGCGGAAAAAGCCATTATCGGAGTTTATGGTCCTTTAATGGACGAATATTATTTTGCTGGACATACCGAACCGGTATGGGATGTACAAAGTGATGATTTATACCGAGCTGGAGACTGGGGAGACGATGCTCAACTCGAAACATTCAATGCTAATCCTGAACAAGGAGAACTTTTTGGACGTGGGTGGAAATTAAAATTCGAAGGAATAAAGAGAGCTAATGATGTTTTGAGAAATGTCCCTTCTATGTCCATTGATGATAAAAAAAAGAATGAGATATTGGGACAAGCATATTTTATGCGGGCTTTTCATTACTCAAGGCTGATGTTAATACATGGGGGACTGCCTCTCTATGATGAAAATCTACCAATCAGCGAATACAACAAACCACGAGCAACTCATGCCGAAACTTATGACTTTATAGAAAAAGATTTAGAAAAAGCAGCAGAACTTCTGCCGTTGTCATGGCCGGACACTGACTTGGGAAAACCAACCAAAGCCTCTGCTTGGGGACTTCTCTGCCGCTTTTATCTATATGAAGAAAAGTATCAAGAGGTAATAAATACAGCAAACAAAATCTTTGAACATAAGGACATATATAGTTTAATGACAAACTATGGTGACAATTTCCTAGTCGAAAAAAGAAATGAAAAAGAAGTACTATTTGCCGTAAAAATGATGACTATGGCAGACAGTCCCGCTTGGCCATTCAATCTTTACTTCTACCCACATGCTTTCGGAGGTTGGAATTTTTTCCATCCAGAACAATCGCTGGTAGATGAATTCGAATATCTCGACGGAAGTCCAAGACGTAAAATCAAATTCCAAAAAGAAGATGCAGAAAATTGCAAATATATATTTACCGATAATGGAGAAATAGTAAATTGGCAGAAAGAATTTGCCAAAAGAGATCCTCGTCTAAGAGCAACAGTAGTTACTTGCGGAGAATCTTTCAACATGGATGGAACAATATATACATTTCCGGCAGGCGATACCATGACAGGCTATTGTTGTGGCAAATACATTGATCCCAACCATCATGCCGGTTTATGTAATCTTCACTACTGTATTGTAAGAATGTCCGATATTTATCTGATGAAAGCCGAAGCTCTGTTAAAACAGCAAGGTAATAGCAATGCAGAAATTGATGGTTTGGTAAATGAAGTAAGACGCCGTGTCGGTCTGTCCGATATATCCAATTGCACAATGGAGGATATCATTCACGAAAGACGTTGCGAATTTGCTACAGAAGGACTTAGGCACTATGATTTAATTAGATGGAAATTGGCTAAAACTGTATACGCTACCGACAATGGTCCTGATGGTCCAAGAACTTTCGTTGAAGGAAAACATGAATTACTTCCTATTCCTCAATCTGAAATAGATTTAAGCCAAGGAGTTCTGATACAGAATCCAGGGTATTAATTTAATTGTTGACTTTACAAATTCAGTTATGATAAAATCATTGAATGGCCGTTTTATAGTTTGGGGAGGAATAATCATGTATGTATTCCTTTCCTGCACTCCCATTGCAAAAAAGAGCTTTGACTATTCGTCTGAATTAGCATCCCTTTCCAGATTGGATTTATTACCAACCTTCCGTTCCAATTGTATAGTAGAACAAATATCCAGTTATGACAGAACCGGAGGAAATGATGATGGTTTCAATGGCACCTACTCCTATATCCGAAAGGAAGAAGGGAAATTGGTTATTGCAGACCTGAAAGGTCCAGGCATTATCAATAGAATATGGACTCCTACTCCCACTAATGACTCATTGGAATTTTATTTTGACGGAGAAAAGAATGCCAGTTTACGAATTTGTTTTCAAGACTTGTTCTCCAATAAACAATACCCATTTATAGAACCCATATGTGGGGAAGGAGTTGGAGGTTTTTATTATTATCTTCCTATACCATACAAAAAATCTTGCAAAATAGTTATGAATGATCCTTTGATGAAGTTTTATCAGATTCAATACCGCAATATGCCCGGATATGAAATAGAAAGCTTTTCTACCAATTTATCTCCAAAAGCAAAGAGTACATTGAAAAAAGTCTGTCAAACATGGAAGACTTTTGCAAAATCCGATATTAATACCTTTGCACAAGGAAAATCTGAAAATTATCAAGTAGAAGAGCTTTCTTTCTCTTTGTCCCCAGGCGAAGAAAAAGTTTTCTTCGAAACAAAGATTCCCGGACGAATACTCGGTTTTGAAATAAATAGTAATCAACCTTTTCAGAAAGATATATCGTTAAATGCAATATGGGATAAGGAAACAATTCCAGCTATAAATATTCCTTTGCAAGAGTTTTTTGGTTATTCTGCAGAAAAACCTTCCATGAATAGCATGATGATAGGCAGCGAATCAGGAAGACACTACTGTTTTATTCCTTGTCCATTTGACAGTACCGCTCAAATGAAATTATTGTACCGTGCAGGAAAAGAAGAAAGTATATCTATCTCCACAAAAGTATATTACAATACAGAGACAAGAGACAAACAGAGTGAAGGTAAACTATATGCTTTCTGGCATCGTGAAATCAATCCCAAAGAAGGGGAATATTATGATTTCCTCTCTATCAAAGGAAAAGGGCACTATATAGGCACCATTCATAATGCACAAGGTTTATATCCAGGTAATATGGTATTTTTTGAAGGAGATGATTCTACTTATGTAGATGGAAAGATGCGCATTCATGGAACCGGTTCCGAGGACTATTACAACGGAGGATGGTATGATTTGCCAGGAAAATGGAATGCGGCCAAGAGTCTTCCATTGCATGGTTGTCTTGATTATCATTTGGAAGCGGCACGTACAGGAGGATTTCGCTTCTACACTACTGATAAGCTTTCTTTTGAGAAAGAATTCCATATGGGAATAGAACACGGAATGGAAGGAAATACTCATCCTGTTGATTATTCTTCGGTTGCTTTTTACTATTTGAAAAAATAGTTTGTCTTTTATTATTCGGTTCTTTGAGATTCTTATAGCCACAGTTCATTTTCAATTGCCATTGACCAACTTCTGTGATTTATCAGAATTTTAAAGAACCGTTTCATTTTTTTCCTGCCCAATATACTCCTCCCAATATCAGCATCGCCCCCATCAAAGCAACTATAGTAAGCTGTTCGCCAAGCAGAAAAGCAGAACCTACCAGAGTGAAGAGAGGATTCAGATAAATATAGTTGGAAGCTCTTATTGTTCCCAGCTGTTTTAAGACTACGTTCCAGACTACAAAACAAATCAAGGAAGCCAATACACCCAGGAAAAGTAAATTGAACAAAATAACCGGCTCGAGAAGACGGACAATGTCGAAGTTCCAGGGATGAATCAGAAATGCAGGAAGAATAGTCAATACCCCATAAAAAAATATCTTACGGGTAATAAAAATTATACTGTAACGGTTGGACATTTTCCTCATTATTAAGCTATAGAATGCCCAAGAAAAAGCTGCAAGTAAAGTAAGGAAATCACCCAAAGGAGAAATCTTTAATACAAAACTACCATTATAAACCACCAATGCCACACCAACCAATGCCAATAAAGAACCGCCCATCAATCCACGGGTAGCCTTTTCCTTTTTATAAATCCACAAAGAAAGAATGGTCGTGAGCAATGGTGCCGTACAGACAATAAATGCCACATTCGTCGCCAATGTAATCCCCAAAGCTGTATTTTCCGTAAAAAAGTAAAATGAACCGCCTGCTATACCTCCTAAAAACAGCCAAGATTCATCTTTCCAATTATCAGCAAACAGTTTTCGGGGAGAAATAAACCAGATGCCCAGATAAGCTATCAGGAAACGAAGCAAGAATATTTCCTGCGGGGAAAGGCTATGCCCAATCAATACTTTCGTTGAAATAAAAGTCAGCCCCCAAATACCTACCGTAAGGACGGCGACAATATGATAAGTATAATTTTTCATTGCGTTCATACACTTCCGATAAGTTGCGCAAAGATACGACTTTCTTCTTCAACACAATAACGCGAAGGATGAAATCTTCCCAGACTTCATCCTTCGCTATATCCTAAAAATCTTTTAGTAAATATCCTATTGAATTAATTTAGCTATTATTTGTATTACAAACAAAAAATTAGTTTTAAAAGCACATCACAAATGTAAGTAATAAAAAGTGAATTATCAAGCCTTTGCCATTGTTTTTTATGTTACTTAGCTACAAATCTGAAAATAAACCCGTAACTTT
This sequence comes from Bacteroides sp. A1C1, assembly GCF_004328515.1. Taxonomy (NCBI): domain Bacteria; kingdom Pseudomonadati; phylum Bacteroidota; class Bacteroidia; order Bacteroidales; family Bacteroidaceae; genus Bacteroides; species Bacteroides sp. A1C1. The sequence continues at coordinate 2,190,975 of NZ_CP036491.1, read as the reverse complement.
GCACCGATATTAACCGGATACTAACCGGTTTTAACCATGGAATAAACAATGTTTTCAACAAAATATTAATAAATACCACTATGGAATACAATTTCAGGGAGATTGAAAAGAAATGGCAGAAAAGGTGGGTGGAAAACAAAACCTACCAAGTAACGGAAGACGAAACGAAAAAGAAATTCTATGTGCTGAACATGTTCCCCTACCCCTCCGGTGCGGGATTGCACGTAGGTCATCCGCTGGGATATATCGCTTCGGATATTTACGCCCGCTACAAACGACTGCAAGGTTTCAATGTACTGAATCCCATGGGATATGACGCTTACGGTCTTCCAGCAGAGCAATATGCCATACAAACGGGACAGCACCCTGCAATTACGACCGTCAACAATATCAACCGATACCGTGAACAGTTAGATAAGATAGGTTTCTCTTTCGATTGGAACCGCGAAATCCGTACCTGCGAACCGGAATATTACCATTGGACCCAATGGGCGTTCCTCAAGATGTTCAACAGTTACTACTGCAACGATAAAAAGCAGGCACGTCCTATCCAGGAACTGATTGAAGCATTCAGCCAAACCGGTACTGAAGGAATGAATGTGGCTTGTGGCGAGGAATTGAGTTTTACCGCCACAGAATGGAATGCCAAGAGTGAAAAAGAACAGCAGGAAATCCTGATGAACTACCGTATTGCCTATCTAGGCGAAACAATGGTTAACTGGTGTCCGCAACTTGGTACCGTACTTGCCAATGACGAAGTAATAGACGGTGTCAGTGAACGCGGCGGTTTCCCTGTCATCCAGAAGAAAATGCGCCAATGGTGTCTCCGTGTATCTGCCTATGCACAACGCTTATTGGATGGACTCGATACCATTGATTGGACCGAATCCTTGAAAGAAACCCAAAAAAACTGGATAGGACGCAGTGAAGGTGCGGAGATACAATTCAAAGTGAAAGACAGTGATTTGGAATTCACTATTTTCACTACCCGTGCAGATACCATGTTCGGTGTCACCTTCATGGTATTGGCTCCCGAAAGCGAACTGGTACCACAACTTACCACCGACATACAAAAAGATGAAGTAAACGCTTATCTGGAACGCACCAAAAAACGTACTGAACGCGAACGTATTACCGACCGTAGCGTTACCGGTGTATTCTCCGGAAGCTATGCCCTCAACCCCTTTACCGGTGAGGCAGTGCCCATCTGGATAAGCGACTATGTGCTTGCCGGATATGGTACGGGTGCCATCATGGCTGTGCCTGCACACGACAGCCGTGACTATGCTTTTGCCAAACACTTCGGCCTCGAAATCCGCCCGCTGGTAGAAGATTGCGATGTAAGCGAAGAAAGCTTCGATGCCAAGGAAGGTATTGTATGCAACTCTCCACGAGAAGGTGTTACTCCCTATTGTGACCTTTCATTGAACGGACTGACCATCAAAGAAGCGATTGCTGCTACCAAGAAATATGTGAAAGAGCACAATCTGGGACGTGTAAAGGTGAACTTCCGTCTGCGTGATGCCATTTTCTCACGTCAGCGCTATTGGGGCGAGCCGTTCCCGGTTTACTACAAGGATAACATGCCTTATATGATTGATGAAAGTGCCCTACCCCTGGAATTACCCGAAGTTGCCAAATTCCTGCCTACCGAAACCGGTGAACCTCCATTGGGACATGCCACAAAATGGGCTTGGGATATTGTGAACAAATGTGTTGTGGAAAACGAAAAGATAGACAACACCACCGTCTTCCCACTGGAACTCAATACTATGCCCGGATTTGCCGGTTCAAGCGCCTATTATCTGCGCTACATGGACCCACACAACAACCAGGCACTTGTGGATAAGAAAGTAGATGAATACTGGCACAATGTAGACCTTTACGTAGGCGGTACCGAACATGCAACTGGTCACTTGATATACTCCCGTTTCTGGAACAAATTCCTATACGACCTCGGCATCTCCGTAGCCGAAGAACCGTTCCAAAAGTTGGTGAATCAGGGCATGATTCAAGGACGAAGCAATTTTGTCTATCGCATCAAAGATACCAATACATTCGTGTCCCTAAATCTGAAAGACCAGTACGATACTACCCCACTCCACGTCGATGTGAATATCGTATCCAATGATGTTCTGGACCTTGAAGCTTTCAAAGCATGGCGTCCCGAATACGCAACTGCCGAGTTTATTCTGGAAGACGGCAAGTACATCTGTGGATGGGCTGTGGAAAAGATGAGTAAGTCCATGTTCAACGTTGTCAATCCCGATATGATTGTCGACAAATACGGTGCCGACACTCTCCGCATGTACGAAATGTTCCTCGGCCCGGTAGAACAATCAAAGCCATGGGATACAAACGGAATAGACGGTGTACACCGCTTCATCAAGAAGTTCTGGTCACTGTTCTACGACCGCAACGACAATTATCTGGTAACAGATGAACCTGCCACCAAGGAAGAACTGAAATCCCTCCACAAACTGATTAAGAAAGTGACGGGAGACATTGAGCAATTCTCTTACAACACAAGTATCAGTGCTTTCATGATTTGTGTAAACGAGTTGTTCGGGATGAAATGCAGCAAGAAGGAAATTCTGAACCAGTTCATCATCGTTCTGGCTCCCTTTGCTCCGCATGTATGCGAAGAATTGTGGGAGACTCTGGACAATGCAGGTTCTGTATGCGATGCCAAGTGGCCAGTATGCAACGAAGAATACCTGGTGGAAGATACGGTCAACTACACCATTTCCTTCAATGGAAAGGCACGGTTCAACATGGAATTCCCCGCAGATGCGGCATCGGATGCCATCCAGACTGCTGTATTGGCCGACGAACGCTCTGAAAAATGGATAGAAGGCAAGACCATTGCCAAAGTAATCGTAGTACCAAAGAAGATTGTGAACATCGTTGTTAAATAACAGATATGCAAATTACAAAACCAACCAAAGCGGAAGTGACGAGGGAACTGAAGGATTATATCTTCATCACTTTGGGGCTCATCAGCTATGCATTGGGATGGGCAGCTTTCCTCATCCCTTACCAGATTACGACCGGAGGTACTACCGGTATTGGTGCCATCATCTATTATGCCACTGGATTTCCCATCCAGTGGTCATACTTCATCATCAATGCCGTACTGATGACTTTTGCCATCAAGATACTCGGACCGAAGTTCAGTATCAAGACCACGTTTGCCATCTTCGGACTGACCTTTTTTCTATGGTTTTTCCAGCTGTTGGTGAATGGTCCCGATGGTGTCCCTCCCCAACTGCTGGGCGAAGGACAAGACTTCATGGCTTGTCTGATAGGTGCTGCAATGTGCGGTGCCGGCCTGGGCATCGTATTCAACTGCAACGGTAGCACGGGAGGTACGGATATTATTGCAGCCATCATCCACAAATACAAGGATGTCACACTGGGACGCATGATAATGGCCTGTGACTTCATCATCATCAGTTCCTGCTACGTGGTATTTCATGACTGGAGACGTGTGATATTTGGTTTTGTAACTTTGTTTGTCATCGGGTTTGTACTGGATTACATTGTCAATAGCACCCGGCAATCTGTTCAATTCTTTATTTTCTCCAAAGAATATGAAAGGATTGCCGATCGCATCACCAAAGAAACCCATCGCGGTGTAACGGTACTCGACGGTATCGGCTGGTACAGTAAACACAACGTGAAGGTACTGGTCGTACTTGCCTACAAACGCCAATCGGTAGAAATATTTCGGATGGTGAAAGATATAGACCCGAACGCTTTCATTTCCCAAAGTTCCGTCATCGGTGTATACGGAGAAGGTTTCGACCGGTTGAAAGTGAAATAGGGACTTGTATAAGCCACAAGTATAAGGAGAACATAATATGAGAAAGAAATTTGTATTTGCCACCAACAATTCACACAAACTGGAAGAAGTGACTGCCATTTTGGGAGAAAAGGTCGAACTTCTCAGCATGAAGGATATCAAATGCGATACTGACATTCCGGAAACTGCAGACACACTTGAAGGAAATGCTTTGCTGAAAGCAAAATATATCTTCGATAACTATCATCTGGACTGTTTTGCCGATGATACCGGTTTGGAAGTGGAGGCCCTTGGTGGGGCACCGGGTGTATATTCCGCCCGTTATGCCGGCGATGCACACAATTCGGAAGCAAACATGAAGAAGTTGCTGAAAGATATGGAGGGCATCGAGAACCGTAAGGCACAATTCCGTACCGTATTTGTACTTATCATCGACGGAAAGGAACATCTGTTTGAAGGCATCGTGAAAGGAGAAATCACGAAAAACAGAAAAGGCGCTTCAGGCTTCGGTTACGATCCCATATTCATTCCCGAAGGATATACGCAGACTTTTGCAGAAATGGGGAATGAACTGAAGAATAAAATCAGTCACCGGGCATTGGCCACTAACAAGTTGTGTAAGTTCTTAATGAGATAATGTTTTTAATGTGCTGATATGCTAATGTGCCAATGTGCTAATTGGCTGCGCTGTCACGCCGAAAGGTCATTGGCACATTGGCATATCAGCACATTATAACCCCAGTTGAGCCGATATTTCCAACATCCTCTTAATCGGTTTCACTGCTTTTTCTGCAATCTCAGCATCCACCTTTATTTCCGGTGATTCGTTTTTCAAACAATCATAAAGCTTTTCCAGTGTATTCAGCCGCATGTAACTGCATTCATTGCAGGCACAAGTGCTGTCGTTGGGAGGAGCCGGAATAAATGTTGTCTGCGGGCATTGTTTCTGCATCTCGTGCAGGATACCGCTTTCGGTAGCTACAATGTAGCTCTTTTCGGGATGTGCCACTGCGTACTTCAGCAAAGCTGCCGTAGAGCCTACCACATCAGCCAGTTTCAAGACTGTACTCTTGCATTCGGGATGTGCCAGTACCACCGCATCGGGATGCTGCCGTTTTATTTCAACAATCTTTTCAACCGAGAATTCCTCGTGTACATGGCATGCGCCATCCCATAATAACATATTTCTTCCGGTAATGGAGTTGATATAATTACCCAAGTTCCGGTCCGGGCCAAAGATTATTTTCTCATCTTTGGAGAAGCTTCCCACAATCTGCTTTGCATTGGTAGAAGTTACCACCACATCGGTCACCGCCTTTACGGCAGCCGTTGTGTTCACATAGGATATCACCGTATATCCGGGATGCTCTTTGACAAACTGACTGAATTTGTCTGCCGGACAACTGTCTGCCAACGAACAGCCTGCCGCCATATCGGGCACCAGTACCTTCTTGTCGGGACAAAGCACCTTCGCCGTTTCTCCCATGAAGTGCACACCGCACATCACGATGATGTCTGCCTCCGTCCGGGCCGCCCATTGCGCCAAAGCCAGACTGTCGCCCACGTAATCGGCTATATCTTGTATTTCACCTTTCTGGTAGTAGTGTCCCAGAATGATTGCGTTCTTCTCCTTCTTCAGCTGCTTGATAGCTTCTATAAGATTATCCATAATTATATTTTTTAATTTCTCTTTCTTCTTTAAAAATCCTTTGATAGTAATGATAGGCTGTTAACAGTGTGGACAAATAAATACGATTTTTCTTGCCTATGAAGTTATTAGTATCAAGCTGAATTTTACTCTTATGCTTATAAACCGGGGTTTTTAAGTTTATCCGTTGATAATAAGACTTCTGCTAAACAGCATTAACATGTTGTTAATAATATGCAAAGTTAATAACTTTAGAGTTATAAACCGATGAAACCAGGCTGAAAAATATGTTGAATGAAGCCTGGAAAATTCTCCTTAACTTTTTTGGTTTGTTCGTTTCACTGCTGTAATATGCAGACCTTTGAATAATGCAAGGATTATTTTTAAAATTGTTTCCCTATTGTATTGACACCTTTTCAACGGTTATTAACCGGGATATAAACGGAAAAAAGTATCTTTGCAGGGAGATTTAAAAGTATATTGTCATGCGTAAACTGAAGATAACTGAACTGAATCGTATTAGTGTAGAGGAATTTAAGGAAGCCGAAAAACTGCCTTTGGTAGTGGTATTGGATAATATCCGCAGTCTCCATAATATAGGTTCCGTTTTCCGTACTTCGGATGCTTTCCGCATCGAGTGCATTTATCTTTGTGGCATTACAGCTACCCCACCCCATCCGGAGATGCACAAGACAGCTTTGGGAGCGGAATTTACCGTAGATTGGAAATATGTTGATAACTCTGTTGAAGCTGTTGATAACCTAAAATCCGAGGGATACATCGTTTATTCTGTAGAGCAGGCGGAAGGTAGTGTGATGCTGGACGAACTGGTGCTGGACAAGACTAAAAAGTATGCTGTGGTAATGGGAAATGAAGTGAAGGGTGTTCAACAAGAAGTGATTGACCATTCGCACGGTTGCATTGAAATTCCTCAATACGGCACAAAGCATTCGTTGAATGTATCGGTTACGGCGGGTATTGTTATTTGGGATTTATTCAAGAAACTGAGATAATAACAGGGCTGTTAATAAACTGTCAATATATCGGGTTTGTTGGAGCTATATAGGTATGATGAGAGATTTTATGAACAGTGGTTGATTATAAAAATCAACCACTTTATTTATTGTAAATTAATGCTTTATCTCATAATCTATCCTTTTTGTTAACCATGTATTCAACACATATCGGTTGTATGTAGAAAACTTGCTGTACAGTTGGTGTCTTTTCTTATTTTTTGTATATTTGCTGAATATATATAAATCATATCGATATGAAAAAGATAATATCTTCATGGATAGGCATTTTTGTAGGTTGTACTATTCTGGCAGCAGGTTTTGTTTACTTTATCAATCCTTATAATCTTGTTCCTGGCGGGGTGTATGGAGCCAGTATTGTGCTTCATAATCTGTTTCCTTCTATTCAGGTAGGTACTTTCGGTTATATGTTTGATATTCCTTTGCTTATCATTTCCGTGCTGGTACTGGGAGCAAAATTGGGAGCACGTACTATCGTGGCGGCACTATTCACTCCGCTTGCCATGAATGTGCTGTCTCTCCTCTCCTATCCTTCTGAAGAAGCGCTCCATCAGTTGGACCCTACACAGTTGCTGGGTGGCAGTCTGAATATGTCCGACCATTTGATGCTGACTTCTGTGATTGGTGCGGTGGTTATCGGTATAGGCTGTGGTATTGTAGTGCGTAGCCGGGCTACTACAGGAGGTACGGATATTGTGGCGATGATATTGCAGAAATATTGCCATATACGTTTTTCAAAGGCGATACTGCTGGTAGATGGTATTGTGGTGGGATTCGGCCTATTGGTTATCGGTTTCGGTATCGGAAATCCGGATGATGCTACACAACCTTCGTGGCATTTGTCTTTCTATTCACTGATAGCTATTTTTGTCACTTCGAGGGTATTGGCCTATGTGATAAATGGGGAGAAGAATGACAAGATACTGTTTGTCATCAGTGATATGCGCCTTACCGCTTTGCACGACTATATTCTTAAAGATTTGGACCGTACAGCCACTTGCATCAAAAGTAGTGGTCTTTATACCAATGTAGACAAGGAAATGCTGTTTCTTGTGGTGAGTTACAAGGAAGTGGTAGGTATCAAGCAGAAGATAAGGGAAGTAGACCCAAAGGCTTTTGTAGTGGTTACCGATGCTTATGATGCATTTGGTGAAGGTTGGAAAGAGCTTCCGATGGCAGGAGAGGTACAACCCGAATAGGTAGTAATAAACAATTGTTCATTCTGTTATTAACTGAATATATAGCTTAATATCAATTGTTTAATAACTGATTATTTATGTTGCTAACATAGTTTTCAACATGGTGTTAACGATAAGTTTTTTGTTTGAATGAACGGTATTGTTGCGAAGTCGATGATGTGGAACTTATGGCATGGTTGCCATAAATTGAGTGCAGGTTGCAAGCATTGTTATGTTTATCGTGGTGATGCCCGGCGAGAGGTGGACAGTTCGGTGGTGGTGCGGACAAAAAACTTTGACCTGCCTTTGCGTAAAAAGCGTAACGGAGAATTCAAGATACCACCTGGAACATTTGTCTACACCTGCTTTACTTCCGATTTCTTTGTGGAAGATGCTGACAAATGGCGGGTCGAAGCATGGGAGATGATGCGTTGCCGCAGTGACCTGCATTTTATGATGATTACCAAGCGTATAGACCGTTTTTCTGACTGTCTGCCCGATGATTGGGGAGACGGATATGATAATGTAACCATCTGTTGTACGGTTGAAAACCAGGCTTGCGCCGATTATCGCTTGCCCATCTATGAGAGGGCTCCCATAAAGCATAAGATAATAATCTGTGAACCGCTGCTGGAAAGGATAGATTTAAGTACTTATGCTGTTGGCGAATGGATTGAACAGATAGTTGCAGGGGGAGAATCCGGTTACGAAGCTCGTCCGTGTGATTTTGAATGGGTGATGGACCTTCGCAGAATTTGTGTGGAAAATAAAGTGGAGTTCTGGTTTAAGCAGACTGGCTCTAAGTTCGTCAAAGACGGAAAGACATATGATGTGAAACGCCAGTTTCAACATTCGCAGGCACGCAAGGCGGGAATAAACATCAGTTTATAATTGTCCGCTTTCCACCATCAATATCACCCGTTCGGTCAATGCATCGTCTCCCATAGGGTCGTATTGCTTCTTTAGACTAGCGCCGAAGAGTGCGGCAAAAGTCTGGTAGAAACCGGCTTTGAAAGGGCCCATAAAAGCTTTTACCAGTTCATATCCGGTGGAGTTGGTCTGTCGGTCTACCAGTTTTATCAACAGTTTGCCTTGGGCAAAGGTAAGTTTCTTCATGCGGGGAGTGTATTGCTCCTTCAAGCTTTTCTCTACTGCTTTCATGTGTTTCTGGCGGGCTTTCTCGGTGGGCAGGGTCATCATGTATTCGTAGGTTTCAATGATGGCACGGTTAATCTCCTTGGAGATGGGAAGTACCTTCTTTACGTCACGAATGAGTTTGTAGTACTTGTTCATGTCGCGCTTGTTCTTGAATTTAAGCGGCTTGAAGATGTAGACAGTGGGGAGCTTGACATAAGGGATGGTATCTCCTTCGTAAACGCACATGGGAGTAAGATAGACACTCTTTTGCGCAGCAGACTGTGGTTGCTGCTGTGCAAAACATTTCAGGCTTCCGAGAGAAAGAAACATGATGAGTATTACTATGTTAAGCCTTGCGTTCATGTTGCAAAAGTACACCATTCTGTGTAATGTTGTTGCATCATGTTGATTTTTCCTTGCTCAATTAACTTATTTAAGGTAACTTCGCTTCCCAAAACATGAAAGTGACCTACTATTAATGGAATTACTCAAGATAGGAGTTTTTGTAAGTATGCTGTCAATGACTCCTATGCTTGAAGCTCAAAATATATCCGGCCTTCAGAAAGAACAGCCTTTACTTCTTTTGGAAGAAAATTTGGAACAACTTTCCATCGGGAATGAGGAAGAATACGGTTGGGAAGATGAATTGGAGGAGTTGTCCCGACGTCTGCAAGAGCCTGTCAACCTCAATGCCGCCACTAAACAGCAATTGGAGCAGTTTCCTTTTCTTACGGATATACAGATAGAGAATCTTCTGGCTTATGTCTATATATACGGACAGATGCAGACCATTTATGAATTGCAACTGGTGGAGGAGATGGATAAACGTACCATCGACCTACTGCTGCCCTTTGTCTGTGTGCGGGCAGTGAAAGCGGGTAGGGGGTATCCTGCTTTAAAATCTATACTGAAATACGGGAAACACGAAACATTGGCACGTTTGGATGTACCGTTCTATATCCGTAAAGGATATGAGAAGAATTACCTGGGACCTTCCCTTTACCATTCTTTGCGCTATAATTTTCATTATGGAGATTATCTCCAAATAGGCGTGACGGGAGAGAAGGATGCCGGAGAACCCTTCTTTGCCCTGCACAACAGAAAAGGCTATGATTACTATTCTTTCTATTTTCTGATAAAGAATCTGGGGCGGCTGAAGGCTTTGGCATTGGGCAATTACCGTCTGAGCTTCGGGCAGGGACTGGTACTTAGTACGGATTTTCGTTTAGGAAAAACATTCTCTATGTCTACAACAGAATATCGTACCGGAGGCATCCGTAAGCATAGTTCTACTGATGAGTACAATTATTTCCGGGGAGTGGCGGCAACGGTGGGAGTATTGCCTTACTTGGATATTTCGGCTTTCTATTCGCATCGCTCCATGGACGGTGTGGTGGAGGATGGCGAGATAACTTCCATTTACAAGACAGGGTTGCATCGCACGCAGAAGGAGGCAGATAAAATGAATGCCTTTGCCTTGCAGGTAATAGGTGGAAACATGACCTATGAAAAGAACTCTCTGAAGGTGGGAGTGACGGGGATTTACTATTTTTTCGACCGTCCTTACAAGCCTCGGTTGAACAAGTATGCAAAGTACAATCTTCATGGAAGTAATTTCTATAACGTGGGCATGGATTATAGGTATCGTCTGGGCCGTTTGGTGTGGGTGGGGGAGGCGGCAACCGGCAGTAAAGGCTATGCGTTGCTGAACCGGCTGAAGTATAATCTTTCTTCCGATTATCATCTGCTACTTGTTCACCGGTATTATTCATATGATTATTGGACTTTGTTTGGGCGTTCCTTTGGCGAAAGCAGTATGCCGCAGAATGAGAACGGATGGTATCTGGCAGCAGAGGCCACACCTTTCGCCCGGTGGAAGTTTTTCGCTTCATTGGATATGTTTTCTTTTCCTTGGTGGAAATACCGTATAAGTAAGCCCTCAAAGGGAGTGGATGCCATGTTTCAGGTTACTTATACTCCTCGAAAGAGCCTTTCGATGTATTTTAATTATCGGTACAAACAGAAAGAAAGAGACGTGACGGGTACAAGCGGTGCAGTTATCGAACCTATCTATCACCATAAACTCCGTTATCGGCTGACCTATATGCCGGGAAGATATATCTTTCGTACTACAATAGATTATAACCACTTCCGTCAGCAGGATGGGGAAGGGTATCGCTTTGATAGACGGCAAGGTTATCAGTGTACTCAATTTTGCTCGTACACTTTCCCCTTCCCTCTGTCAGTTTCCGTGCAGGGAACCTGGTTTCATACGGACGATTACGATTCGCGTGTTTACGCCTCCGAGCGTGGATTGTTATATACTTTCTATACCCCTTCCTTCTATGGCAAAGGGTTCCGTTACTCCGCTCATCTGCGATATGATTTGAGTAAGAACTTCATGTTTCTTGCCAAATTCGGACAGACGGTTTATCAGGATAGGGAGACGATTGGTTCGGGCAATGATGAGATACCGGGAAATAGGAAAGCGGACTTGCAGATGCAACTGCGTATCAAGTTTTAGAAACTGTTTTAATTTTATTTCAGTTTTCTTCTGAGGCAACCTGAAAAATAAAATTAAAACAGTTTTTTAGAGTCTTCTCTTTATCTGTCACTTTCTTCCAACATGAAAATTTCATTTACAGTCTTTCCGAATATCTCTGATATTTTCAATGACAGCAAGGTGGAAGGGACATACTTTCCCGATTCTATGGCATTGATGGTTTGCCGGCTCACTCCTATGGCTTCAGCCAATTGCTGTTGGGTCATATGCTTGATGGCTCTTTCTACCCTTAATGTATTAGTCATTGTTGCTCCTCCTAAATTTATAAAGTTCAATGTTGTACTTTATGATGAACAGAAACAATATCATGAACAAGTCTATAAATACAAAATTAAGATATTGCATGTCATAAATCAGCATAGTGCATACTATCAGTAGGGAATACGCTGTTATGGTAGCCCAGATAAGAGAGTTTGAACGAATATTGGCAATGCATTCATCTTCGTCCTTTTCTTTTGAGAAAGCTATGAACAAGAGTGAAACCGTAAGCCCTATCATACTCAACTCGTCGAATAAAGAGTTCTTGATAATACCCCAGGGAATTACTGACAACGCGTTTACCTTCAACCAATCTTCATTGCTGCCGTCGAAAAGGCAGATGAAGGACGTGATGGCGAATGGGACAAATAAACACCAACCTATCTTTCTGAAAGTGGTTGGAAATAAATAGTTCTTTCTCATAATACTATGCATTTAGATGTTATCTGCAAATGTAATGTATACTTTACATGTAAACAAGTAAAATAGATAAAATGTAATGTATGATTTACTTTTTTAACATGAGATGTATGCTTTATAAAGGGAATATTTTCTTTTATGGGTAAACTTTTGCAAGCCGAACATTGCCAGATACCATAGTTTTCACTTAACTTTGGAGCGGTAAGATTGTTTAAGCATTAATCAAACCGTAAATCGTCAAATCGTAAATAGTATGACTGTCATTTATCCATCTCCCATATTCGGTCCCGTTCATTCTCGCCGTCTGGGAGTATCTTTGGGAATAAATTTATTGCCGGCAGACGGCAAAGTATGCACTTTCGACTGTATTTACTGTGAATGTGGCTTCAATGCCGACCATCGTCCCAAACAGCCGTTGCCTACGCGCGAAGAAGTCCGTTCGGCCCTTGAAGCCCGTCTGCGGGACATGCAGCAAAACGGACCTACACCGGATGTACTGACTTTTGCCGGTAATGGAGAACCGACGGCACATCCCCGTTTCCCCGAAATCATAGAAGATACACTTGCCTTGCGCGACAAGTATTTTCCGAATGCAAAGGTGAGCGTACTGAGCAATTCTACCTTTATTCATCGTCCTGCCGTATTCGAGGCTTTGAACAAGATTGACAACAACATCCTTAAACTGGATACGGTGGATGAAGAGTATGTCCGTGTACTTGACCGTCCTACCGGACATTACTCCATCCGGGAGATTATAGAAGGGATGAAAGCGTTCAAAGGGAACTGCATTATCCAGACCATGTTTCTCAAAGGAAGTTATAAAGGACAAGATATGGATAATACATCCGATAAATTTGTTCTTCCCTGGCTGGAAGCTGTCAAGGAGATTGCTCCCCGCCAAGTGATGATTTATACCATCGACCGTGAAACGCCCGACCATGATTTGCAGAAGGCCACCCGCGAGGAACTGGATCGCATTGCGGAACGGATACGTGAAACGGGTATACCGGTAAGTGTTTCTTATTAATAATATACTTATGAAATCAATAGCAATTAAAGATTTAAGCGAGAACTTCTTCGAAGTGATAGGCAAAGAGTGGATGCTGGTTACGGCAGGCAGTAAAGAACATTTCAACACCATGACTGCCAGTTGGGGAGGTATTGGCTGGCTTTGGAACAAGCCGGTGGTGTTTGTCTTTATTCGTTCCGAGCGCTATACGTATGAGTTTATGGAGGAGAACGAATATTTCACCCTTTCTTTTTTAGGAAAGGAAAACCGGAGCATTTACAACCTTTGTGGCAGTAAATCGGGTAGGGAAGTGGATAAGGTAAAGGAAACTGGTCTGAATCCTATCGTTACCGAGCGGGGAAACATTCTCTTTGAGCAGGACCGCCTGGGATTGGAGTGCCGCAAGCTTTTCATTACCGATATGAAAGAAGAACTCTTTCTCGACCATTCCGTCTACGAGCGTTGGTATGGCGGTGACCACGGTGGATTGCACCGGGTTTATGTAGCCGAGATTGTAGATGCCTGGGTAAAGGAATAGCTCCTTTACCACAGTTTCAAGTCATATTCGGCTTCCACCTTCTCTTCTATTTCATCCGGAAGGGCGGGGAAGAAGTCGATACCTGTAATACGTTCCACTTCGTCCACTGTATTGACGTAGCTGTCCAATGGATGATTGCCTGATGCATTCTTATAAATGAAGCCGATGGCTTTGGGGGGATTGCTGTCTGCACACAGAACGACCTTGAAGAATGCTTCGGGCACTGTAATTTTGTGCTTCTTACCAATGGTACGGTGACGTTGGTCATAGAGAATAGGACCGCATACAATGTATATCTTGCCTTCTTCTTGTGCCCAACGGCGGCATGACTCTTCCAGTTCTTTCCAGTCGCCACGGTTTAGATTGTGGTTCTGCGGGCAAATGTTTGTCATGTAGAAGCTCTCTTGCATGGCTTTCCAGTGCCAGCGGTTGTCACCGGCCGGACACATATGTCCGCGGTCCATGCCGGCTCCTTTGTAGTCATCGGTGGTTACTGCCTCGTGCTCAGGCAGGTCGGGGTCGGGCAAGAACTTGTCTGTACGGCTTTCACGCTCCACCAGTTTTTCGGGAGTGAGTTCCCAGGCTACCCAATTGGGTATCTTTAAATCCTTGTTGTAGGATACTGTGTAGCCTTTCCGCTGGAGAATCTGTTCGGAGACGTTCTTCAGCTTTGCCGGTATTTCAAGGCGTGTGCCTGCCGTGAGTTCTATCTTGGCAGGCGTAGAACTCTTTTGCCTGGCATCCGAAAGTATCTTTGCAACGGGTTCATAGGCAAGGCAGACCGCACATATAAACAATATAAGATAATAGACGCCTTGCGATTGTTTCTTTTTTTTTCGTGCCATGCCGGGATTAGTGTTGGATAATTATTTTGGCCCTTTCCAGTGCCACATTTATGTTCGGACAGATATTTTCTTCGCCCAACAGCTCATAGAAGCCCGATTTTTCCAGTACCTTATGTACCTTTTCATTGACACCGGAGAGCACAATGGTTATTTTTTCCTTTTGGGACATCTCACAAAGGCTTGTCAAGTTGTGGATACCGGTAGAATCGATGAACGGAACTTTACGCATGCGGATGATGCGCACTTTGGGGCGGTCGCCCAGCCGCGCCATGATTTCTTCGAATTTGGTGGCGATGCCGAAGAAGTAAGGACCGTTTATTTCATATACTTCCACATCCTCGGGGATTATTAGGTGCTCGTCATTGCTTGCAATGTCCGATTCTGCATTCGGGTCTATTTCATCTTTGATGACGGATATTTCGGTAGTCTCCATGACGCGGCGCATAAACAGCACGCAGGCAATCACCAGACCTACTTCAATGGCAATAGTCAGGTCGAAGATGACGGTCAGGAAGAAAGTAATCAGCAGTACCGTGACATCCGATTTAGGATTCTTCAATAATGCCTTGAACGTACGCCAACCGCTCATGTTATAGGATACTATGACCAGTACACCCGCCAGGCAGGCCATTGGTATATACTGTGCCAGTGGCATGAGAAACAGTAGGATAAGCAGCAACACCACTGCATGAACCATACCTGCTACGGGAGTTTTTCCTCCGTTGTTGATGTTTGCCATGGTACGCGCGATGGCTCCGGTGGCAGGGATACCGCCAAACAGCGGGGTAGCCATGTTGGCAACACCTTGTGCTATCAGTTCCGTGTTGGAATCGTGTTTGTCGCCTATCACACCATCAGCTACGGTGGCAGACAGCAAAGATTCGATGGCACCCAGTACAGCGATTGTAATGGCTACGGGGAACAAGTTCTTTATCGCTTCCCAATCCAAGGCAGGCATCACGGCATCCGGCAGTTCGGCACGGATGCTGAAACGGTCGCCGATGGTATCGATACAGTCAATGCCTCCATATACTTTCATCAGCCAGACTGCCACTGTCACCACGATGATGGCAATAAGTGACCCCGGTATCTTCTTCGAGAACCGCGGTGTAATGGCAATGATGAAGATACTGACAATACTTACAATCGTGTTCCACCAGTTAACGGTATCGAAATGTCGGAAATAAATCATCCATTTTCCTACAAAGTCTCCCGGAACTTTCTCTCCTCCGAACGTCAACCCGAAAATGTCGGCAATCTGCGTGGTGAAGATGGTGACGGCAATACCGCTTGTAAAACCTACGATGATGGGATAGGGGATAAACTTAATGACAGCTCCCAGCTTGAAAACTCCCAGCAGAATAAGCAGTACGCCTGCCATCAGTGTGGCGACAATCAGCCCCGATTCACCGTATTGCTGGATGATGCCATAGATAATGACGATGAACGCACCGGTCGGTCCTCCAATCTGTACCTTGCTTCCACCCATCAGAGAGATGATGAAACCGGCTATGATAGCCGTAATGATACCTTTCTCCGGTGATACGCCGGAGGCGATACCGAATGCAATGGCAAGCGGGAGGGCAACGATACCTACAATGATACCTGCCATCAGGTCTGCCATGAACAGTTCTTTAGAGTAATTTTTTAAAGCCGTGTATAGCTTTGGTCTGAATCCGAACGCTTTCATTATAATCTACTTTTTTATACGTTTTTTTATACAGAATGTAATGTATATATTGCAAATTGCCTGCAAAAGTAGATAAAATAATGGATATTAGTGAACACAACTGTGATGTATTTTGTTTTCCTTATCAGATATGTGCTATTAATTATGCTAAAATGCCTTTTCGGATTATCGGTGAAGATAGATTCTTTCTATAAGACGATAGATGAATCCGATGGGGCAGAAGTGTGGTTATTTCAAACTAAATTCGTAATTTTGTGTTGTTTACGAACAGTACGAACGACATTTATACGTAATTATATTAACTAATAAAAAAAGAGACTATGGCTAAAAGTGTTAAAGGAACTCAGACTGAGAAGAATCTGCTGACTTCATTCGCTGGTGAATCACAAGCAAGAATGCGTTACACTTATTTTGCAAGTGTAGCCAAGAAAGAAGGTTACGAACAAATCGCCGCTATTTTCACAGAAACGGCTGACCAGGAAAAGGAACACGCTAAACGTATGTTCAAGTGGTTGGAAGGCGGTATGGTAGAAATCACCGCTTCTTATCCTGCAGGTGTTATTGGCACTACCCTGGAAAATCTTCAGGAAGCTGCTGCCGGCGAACACGAAGAGTGGTCATTGGATTATCCTAAGTTTGCTGATATTGCAGACGAAGAAGGTTTCCCCGAAATTGCTCTTATGTACCGTAACATCGCCATTGCCGAAAAGGGACACGAAGAACGTTATCGCGCTTTTATCCAGAATATAGAGACTGCCAGCGTATTTGCCAAGGAAGGTGAAGTGGTATGGCAGTGCCGCAACTGTGGTTTCATCTACACCGGTAAGGAAGCTCCTCAGGTATGTCCGGCTTGCTTGCATCCGCAGGCTTACTTCGAAGTAAAGAAGTCAAACTATTGATAATGTCTCCTGCTTGTGCAGGTATGGATAACGGGAAACGCCCGGATGCTTTCTTCAGAGCATCCGGGCGCTTTGTTTAAATGACCATGTTCGTTTTCCGTGCCAGTATAGTGGCGCGAGTTTTACTTTAGTTACTTCCCGACGTGCGGATAGTCTATCGTGTAGTGCAGTCCGCGGCTTTCCTTGCGTTCCATGGCTTGCTTTGTTATCAGGTATCCTACGTTTATCATGTTGCGCAGTTCGCACAGCTCTCGGGTAGCCTTGCTACGCTTGAAGAGTGCTTCTGTCTCCTCGTAAAGTATGTCCAGTCGGTTCCAGGCACGTGTCAACCGGGTATTGCTGCGGACAATGCCTACGTATGCCTCCATAATCTGGTTCACTTCCTTCATGCTTTGTGTGATGAGGACACGTTCTTCGGTGGAGATGGTACCTTCGTCGTTCCATTCGGGGATGTCTTCGTTGAAGTCATAACGTTCCAGTACGCTCAGCGCGTGTTTGGCTGCCGCGTCGGCATAAACCACGGCTTCAATCAGTGAGTTGCTTGCCAGACGGTTGCCGCCATGCAGTCCGGTGCACGAACATTCGCCGATGGCGTACAGACGGCGGATGCTGCTCTGTCCGTCCAAATCCACCGTGATGCCTCCGCAGAGGTAATGGGCGGCGGGGGCTACCGGTATGTATTCCTTTGTGATGTCGATACCGATGCTGAGGCATTTCTTGTATATGTTCGGGAAGTGCTTCTTGGTTTCTTCGGGGTCTTTGTGGGTGACGTCCAGATACACATGGTCCTCACCGCGCTGTTTCATTTCGTTGTCGATGGCACGTGCCACGATGTCACGCGGGGCCAGCGAGAGTCGCGGGTCGTACTTCTGCATGAATTCTTTTCCGTCTTTGGTGCGCAGCACGCCGCCATAACCACGCATGGCTTCGGTGATGAGGAACGAGGGGCGGTCTCCCGGATGGAAAAGGGCTGTGGGATGGAACTGGATGAATTCCATGTCTTTCACTGCTCCCTTGGCACGGTAGACCATGGCAATGCCGTCTCCCGTGGCTACCAGCGGGTTGGTGGTATGGCGGTAAACGGCTTCGCAACCGCCCGTTGCCATGATGGTGACTTTGGAAAGGAAGGTATCCACCTCGCCCGTCGCTTCGTTCAGCACGTAGGCACCGTAGCACTTGATGCCGGGGGTATGGCGGGTAACGATGATTCCCTGGTGATGCTGGGTAATGATTTCCACAGCATAGTGGTCGGTCAGTACGGTGATGTTGGGGTGTTGCTTCACAGCTTCGATGAGGCTGGTCTGTATCTCTGCACCCGTATTATCCTTATGGTGGAGGATGCGGAATTCGGAGTGGCCGCCTTCTTTGTGCAGGTCAAACTCTCCGTCCTCCTTTTTGTCGAAGTTCACTCCCCATTTAATGAGCTCCTTGATTTGTTCGGGAGCATTGCGCACCACCTTCTCTACGGCTTCGCGGTCGCTTATCCAGTCACCTGCAATCATGGTGTCCTCGATGTGCTTCTCGAAGTTGTCCACAGCCAGATTGGTGACGGAAGCGATACCTCCTTGTGCAAAATAGGTGTTTGCCTCTTCCAGACCTGCCTTGCAGATAAGGGCTACTGTCCCCTTGTGCGCCACTTTCAGCGCAAAACTCATACCGGCAAGCCCGGAGCCGATAACGAGGAAATCGAACTTTCTTACCATAGGATTTAGTGTTTATCGCTGCAAAACTACAAAATAAGTACATTCCTTGTTCATTCCGTAGGGATTTATTCGTAAAAAGACCTACCTTAGCGGCAAAAATCCGATAGAATGAATAGAATCTTTCATGCCCGTATTGCTGTAGGGCAGTTTTTGTTTCTGGCTCTGATAAGTGGTCTTGCCATTTATATGTTGTGGGATAAATACGTGCTGCCTGCGGCGCTTTTCATGCTTTGGCTGATAGTTGTCATCGAGAAGCTGATTCATACTACCTATACGGTGACTCCGGACGGGAAGCTGAAATTGTATTTCGGCCGCTTCTCGCGCAGTAAGGAGATTCTGCTGAAGGATGTCATTTCCGTGGAGCGTGCCTCTTCCATGCAGATAGGACGGTTTGCAGTAATGCGCTACGTACTGGTGAAGTATGGAGCGGGTAAGTGCGAGGTATTGTTTCCGGTCAAAGAGGAGGAGTTCATCCGGTTGATGGAGGAACGGAGAGGATGAGCAATATGGTGTGCCCACGTATGTGATTTCGTTTTAATCTGCCGTTATCGGTTTCATGGTAATGTCTCCTGTGTAGCTTTCCGGAGTTGTTTGTATGAACTTTCCCTTTATCTGTTTTTCCGTTTTTGTATATTCACCTACGAATGTCAGTGTATAGGTAGCTACAAGCTTGCTGTAGTGTAGTGTTCCTTTTATGATGAGCCGACAGTGAGGTGGTATGCTGATGGTGGAAGTACTGCTGTTTGGACCTTTGGCTTTTGTTGTTTCGCTGCCATATTTTATTGTTGTCCCGCTTAACGATAGTTCATCTCCAAACATGTAAGGGGCATTGACGAATATGTCTTCTTCCCCCATCCATGCAAATGCTCCGGGGTCGTTGCTTTGGAAGGTGGTTTCCTGCCATGTGTCTTCAAAGGGGGAGTTTGTGGTAGTAATACTGCTGTTCAAATTGTTTTCCATGATGAAAGGCGGGAGTTCTACATCATAGGTACTGAATCCATCCCCTTCTTCTTCAAAAGAGTATTGAATATCTTTGAACAGATATTTTTCAGCATCTTTAATTTCGTCTTTATCATAACAGCCGGTCGTGCAGACAATCAATATGGCGGACAATACGAGGTGGAATAGTTTCTGTTGTTTCATAGCCTTTACTTTTTTGTGAGGATGTACGTACAAAGATAAGTTTATTTTTTTGAAACTATTCATAGTGAGCACTTTATTTTCCTGATAATTTAGTCTTTCTGTAGATGCAGGTAATCTTTGAATCATAAATAAAGCTT
Source organism: Bacteroides sp. A1C1 (assembly GCF_004328515.1). Lineage (NCBI taxonomy): Bacteria > Pseudomonadati > Bacteroidota > Bacteroidia > Bacteroidales > Bacteroidaceae > Bacteroides > Bacteroides sp. A1C1. The sequence goes on along the minus strand of NZ_CP036491.1, from coordinate 2,170,968 downwards.
AATTTTAGCTCTTCTGTTTGCAGTTTTTCGGATATGGCAGCGTCCATTATGTAAAAAAGAAACGAACATGAATTTGAATTGTGCCATTTTACATGCAGACCCGGAGATTGCCGGAAGGTTGGAAGAGTATATCGACAAGGTTCCTTTTCTCTCTTTGCACGGAAAGTACGGCAATCCTCTTGAAGCGCTGAAGGATTATTATGAGACAAAAGTGGAAGTTTATTTTGTCGGCATCTATCCGGTGGAAGAAGGTGAAATCAACGGAATGGATTTTTGCAGGCTCTTGTCCTCGTCCACTCGTGTCATTTTCATTACAGACACCGACCGCTATGCTGCCGAATGTTTCCGTCTGGATGCGTTGGACTATCTGATGGACGGGCTCAATTTCTCCACGTTTTTCCAGTCTGTCAGCAAGGCGGCACGCTGGTTTTCTTTGCAAGATGCAGGTACGTCCGACTCCAAGCACAGGCAAGGTCTGGAAGAGGCTCCGAAGGTGATTTACATGCGGTGTGACAACCGCATCATGCGGCTCGACCTGGAGCGGATAAACTACATAGAGGGTTTGGGGGATTACGTCAAGATTTTCTGCAAGGGTGCCTCCAAACCTGTCTTGAGCCTATGCAGTATGAAGTACATGGAGGAAAAACTTCCGGCGGACGAATTTATCCGCGTGCACCGTTCTTTTATTGTCCGCATGGACTGCATCAGCGCCATCGGGCGCAGCACACTGCTCATCGAGCAGAAGGATGTCCCCATTGGCGATGCTTACCGCGAAAGGGTAAAAGGGTATGTGTCCAGGCTGGCAGTGTTGTAATACCCCGTTTTCAGATACTATATACTTTGTTTGTTGGATCTATAGTTCCAGCGTGCTGCATCTATATATGCAACGCGTTGCATATATAGATCCAACAAATGATAATCATTCGGTGTAAAATCCGTGTAATCTGTGGTGAACCGGAACCTTGTATTACTTTAGTTTTGCTCTCGAAATTCTTTCCCCGAACGTCAAGTTCAGATTCAGACTGAACCGGCTTTCCTGCATCAGATTGCTGCGTGAGTTCAGTTGTTTCCGCCACGTGGCGCCCAGCGAGAGATAGGAGTACCGGATGGGGAAGCTCGCCCCTACGCTGGCTTCCAGATACTGCATCTTCCCGCCTTTCAGATTGATATAGGAGTTGCCGAAACCTATTCCGCCCATCAGCTCGGTGGAACGTGCCAGGCGTGGCTTGGTAATGTAGCTGCTGCCTATGTTCACTTTGTGCTGGTTCTCGTATTTCATGGAGGTATAGGAAGAGGAGTTGCGGCTCCAGTCCAGGTAGTTGTAGTCGGCGGTCAGCACCCAGCGTTCGGTGGCCATGCTGAGGCCGGTGCCGAGGTGCATGGGCAGATATTGTGTACGGCTGTGGTATCCTTTATCGAGGTTCTCGCTGGTAGATGAGTTGCTGTAGGTCAGTGTATTGTCGTGGCTGATGGGAAGGGAGGGAGCAAATACCAGTCCTGCCGCCCACTTCCGTTGTCCGGTCGCACCCCATTCGTAATGTATGCCGAAGTCCGCATAAAAGGCCCGTTTGGAGGATTCGTACTTTACAATGGCGCTTTCCTGCGTTTCGCTCTGTGTCACTGTGCCCACTATCATCCCCAGGTTGATGCCGACCGACAGTTGCCTGCTCAGTGCAAAGGCATTGGTGACGTAGCACCGGTATAGTCCACCCGTACCCTCAAAGAGCGAGTAGGTGTAGTTGCCGGGCATTCCCTCTATCTCTTCTTCGGTCTGGATGACGTAGCCCACACTGCTGTATGGCGCTGCACCTACAAGGGCATACCAGCGCGGCAGGATGCGGAAGCCCATGCTGATGCGGTTGGGATTGCCGGTGAAGTTGGAACTGTGTTCGCTTAGGAAGGAATAACGGGCATACGAGGCCGACGCACCCACATCGAACGTGAAGCAGGCGGTGTCCATGCGGGTGATGGCTGCGGGGTTCAGCGTGTTCAGAAATCCGGTACGGTTCAGGGCGATGCCCGTGTTGCCCATGCCGGCATAACGTCCGCCGTCACCGGCACTCAGTTCGCCCACTCCGTACATGGAGGTGGGCAGGTTGGTGGTGTTTTGTGCCATGACGGTGAGGCTTGCCGTACATAGACTGCACAGCAGAAGGGGAATCCGGTGATGGTATTTCATTGCTCGTTGTATATTTTGAATCTTACGTCTAATCTGCATTGGTTTTCTTGTTCGGGGTCGTTGGTGAAGATTACCTGGTTGAAGGTGGTGGTGCTTTCTTCGTCTGTCAGGCTCATCAGCAGTTTCTGCCGCTTGATGCCCGAAGTGCCGTAGTTGTTGCGGATGAATTCGGTGAGGTCGAAGGAGTAGTAGGTCTCTTTCCCGTACATCTCGTCGATGGTCAGGTTGCCGGTCTGTACGGTTACGCCGTCGCTACCGTATACGTAGTCCTCCAGCACATTGTTCTCGTCCGTGATATAAAGGCGGATGTCATTGGGAAGCTGGCTCACTTCGTTGTAGCTCCGGGCCAACGGATAGAGGTAGAGTGTGGCGCTCTCTATGGAGACTATCTGTCCGGCACTTCCGAGGCTGTTGAGGTAGGGGAATTCCAGTTGGTTGTAGTAGCCCGTCAATCCCTGCATATAGGCCAGGCAACCCATGTCGCTGGAGTGGACGAGGTTCTCTATTCCGCTTTTCAGGGAGGCAAGGTGGGTGCCGTTGGGGTCGTGCCGGATACCGGTATAGGCATAGTCGGTGTTTACGCTGAAAGTCAGCACTTGTCCGGTACGTTGGTTGGAGACTTCCTGGTAGTGGAGGTTGATGCTCATGGCAGAGTCGTTCACCATGAATCCGGTGATACACTGCCCGTCGTTTTCGGGCACAAAGACCAGTCCGGGGAATTTTTTCTTGAACTTGTCTTGGGTATCGAAGTAGTCGTCCTGAGCCACGAGGTCATTCAGCAGTTGTTGTCCCCATGAGTCGGGCAGGCGGACGCTTACTTCCTTCTTCCGCCCCGGGCAGGGGGTGAAGGTAAAGCTGAAGAGTGGAGCATCTTCCGTCGGGAGTACGGTGCTGTTGTAAAGGTCCTCGTCGTTGTCCAGCACGATAGGTTTTTTCAGCCGGTAGATGGAGATGCGCTGTTGCGTCAGGGTATCTCCCCAGAAATGGCCCGAAGGTATCATTCGCAGTACGAGGGAGTCGAGGGTATAGGTATAGTCTGTGTTAGGGGTGAAGTCGGACGTGGAGTATTCGGCATAATAGGTGGCGGATACTTCTCCCCAGGCGCTGCTCCGGTAATGTCCTAGCTGGCAGATGCTGTCGCCCCGGGTCTCTATGGAGTCTAGCAGGATGGTGCTGATGTCTACCGAGCAGGTGTCTGCGTATACATTATAGAAGGAGCTTTCCACGAGGCTCTTTCCAAGCTGCGAGTTCTCGTCCTGGCAGGCGCAGAAGATAGCGAGGACTGCGAATAAGCTGTACAATGACTTCTTCATTTCTGTTCTTTTAGTTGGCGGCAAAGGAAAGGCAAAACTTTTATATCTTCCTACAAAAATCGGCGTTCGGACGGTTTTTATCGGTAAAGGCGTTTAACGGGAATTTCGGACTGTTCGTCGGTTATTTTTGTCGGTGTGGTTGCGGTGGTTTACTTTTGCGGACAGACAAAAAGGACCTCCCGCAGCTTCTTGTTTTGGAAAGTGGGAAGTATAAAGCTTAATCATTAAAAAAACAATAAACAATGAACAGACTATTGGTAGGAATAATGTTGCTGGCCATCGTGTGCATTGCCGGCAGTTGTACGGACGAGGATGAATACACTCAGGGGCAGTGGATGAAGAAAGCCAGCTATAACGGTGTGTACCGCGCTTATGCCTCCGGCTTCACCATCGGCAATTATGGATATTTGTGTGGCGGCTTCTACGGAGCGAACAAGGATTACCTGAACGACCTTTGGGAGTATGACATGAGCCGGAACAGCTGGACGCAGTGTGCCGACATGCCCGTTGCCGGGCGCAAGGCTGCTGTGGGCTTTGCCGTGAATGGCAAGGGATACATTACGACCGGTTCCGTGAAGGACGGCTCCTCGTCCTACTGTGTAGCAGATACCTGGGAGTATGACCCTGCCACGGATACCTGGACACGGAAAGACGACTTCAAAGGCGGAGTACGCGACGGTGCCCTGGCTTTCAGTATAGGCGGATATGGCTATGTCGGTACGGGCTGCAACAGCGACGCCACCGGCAGCGAGAGTGCCTACAAGATGGACTTCTACCGTTTCAACCCCAATGGCGCCGAAGGTTCGCAATGGGAAGCGGTGAGCGGGTATGGAGGCGAGAAGCGCTACTTCGGTACGGCATTCGTCATCGATGAGGTGGCCTACATCTGTTGCGGGCGAAACAACAATACTGACCTGGTGGATTTCTGGAAGTTCGACGGAAGCAACTGGACCCAGTTGCGTGACATTGCCGATACGGACTCCGACAATGACTATGACGATGACTACGCCATCACACGGTCCGAAGCCGTATCCTTCGTCATCGGTGGAAGGGGATTTGTGGCTACGGGAATACGTAACAGCACTTCCCTGAGCAGCGACTACTGGCTGTACGACCCTGACAAGGACTTATGGTACGGCGATTCCGATGACGACTTTACCCCCATTACAGATGTACATAATTATCCTTCCGGTGCTTCTTCGCGCAGGGCTGCCGTTGGTTTCTCTACCGGCGAACGTGGTTTTGTGCTGACGGGAACAAGTGGTACCAGCTACTTTGATGATGTGTACGAACTTCTACCCGATGAGGAAGAGGAAGTCTGATTCGCCCCATAACTGAACGGAACTTATGAAGCTGATGTTTATGATGATAAAGATAGGTGTACCGGCTGTGATGGCGGTATGCCTTTCTTGCTGTTCGGGTCATACTGCCGGCGGTGGCAATGAGTTGAAATGCCGGGTGATGGAGGTGGAAGGCGGTTACGGCTACGTGGTGCTGCATGGAGCCGATACCCTGATATATCAACCTTTTATACCTGCTTTGAGCGGTCGCCTGCCATTTGCAACAAAGGTGGAAGCGCTGGCGGCCGGTCGGTTGGTATGCCGCAAGCTTGCCGATGGGCAAGCTCCGGCATTGAGCAGGGAGGAGGTGGAGTCTTGTCTGACAGACACCGGACTCTAATCTTCTAAAGAATCCTTTACTTCGTGATGTATTTCCGAGCAGTCATAAGGGTATCTCTGCATGAATTTACCCTTGAGTACCTTCTTTGTATCGCTACCGGGACGTGAAAGAGTGGCGGTGAATGTCACTTGAAGCCGTTTGTAGTAGATGGTTGAAGTGTATATGTTCCATTTCATGCCCACTATATCCATTTCAAAATGTTTATATCTCAATTCGTCTTCTTTGTAGTACTTGCCTTGGGCAAGGAAGAATAGCTGTTGTTGCCCCATCACCACCTTTCCGTCTTCTATACGGTCGGGCAGGTGGATGCTGCGTTTCTTCGGGTCTATCCAGTTGAAGACATCGTTGGAGTGGTCGTTGAGCAAGAATGCGTATTCTGTCCATTTGTTGATGAACGGATAATGGTCATGCTTTCCGGTTGTGTTGCCCATAGTTTCATCTTTATAGGTACTCTTGTCGGGTTCCGTCCCGGCTTCTTCCACCCCGTCATTATTTCCCACGCTGTATTCAATGGATTCTATCTGATAGAAATTTTCGCATGGCGCTTGCCGTATGGTGATTTGTTCTTTGTAGAAGCCCGTCTTCATCTCAAGGTTGAGGATAAGCCCGCGTTCTTCTCCGTCGAAATTATCTTCAGTCTTTAGTGTGAGCCGGGTTTCGTTCTCGCGGGTGAGGTCAAACCAGCGGAAGTGAAGGCTTCCCAAGCCTTCCAACTGTAAGGGGCGGTTGTTGGTGTCTACCATTGTGGTTCCGCCAAGGGTGGTGATGGAGGCAATGCGCCAGTCACTACGTGTCAGGTCTATCTGCAGGGTAGAGGCATCTCCATCCAGAGTAGTTTCCTGCATGGGCGAGAGGCGAAGGTCATCGTCGTTGCTACAAGCTGTCAAGCCGCAAAGAAAAAGAGCGAACAGAAGGATGGGTTGGAATAAGTCAGTCGTTTTCATGTTGGTTATTATTTGATTTATGTCCATTGGACGTGGCATTCTTTGTAAATGCTGCACGACAAAGATAATTATTTCCTCTTTACGGTGTATTCTCCGAAAGAAAGAAGTACTCTTTTTTGCCGGATAATACGGGTTTTATTAACTTGCGCACAAATTAACCACTAATCACTAACCATTAATCATTGATTCCATGAAATACCAAGTTGCTATTATCGGTGGAGGTCCTGCGGGATATACTGCTGCCGAAGCTGCCGGAAAAGCAGGATTGAGTGTCGTACTATTTGAGAAGCAGAGTCTCGGTGGAGTGTGCCTGAATGAAGGGTGTATCCCTACCAAGACCTTGTTGTATTCGGCCAAGACCTATGACGGAGCCCGCCATGCTTCGAAGTATGCGGTCAGTGTGCCCGAAGTATCGTTTGATTTGCCCAAGATTATTGCCCGCAAGCAGAAGGTAGTGCGCAAGCTGGTATTGGGAATCAAAGGAAAGCTGACTGCCCATGGTGTGACGATTGTCAGCGGAGAGGCCACAGTGACGGACAAGAATCATGTGGAGTGCGGCGGAGAAACCTACGAATGCGAGAACCTGCTGCTCTGCACCGGTTCCGAAACCTTTGTCCCTGCCATTCCCGGCATAGACAAGGTGCCTTACTGGACCCATCGTGACGCGCTGGACAACAAGGAACTGCCCGCTTCGCTTGCCATCATCGGCGGCGGTGTCATCGGTATGGAGTTCGCTTCTTTCTTCAACAGCCTGGGAGTGCAGGTAACCGTCGTCGAGATGCTGGACGAGATACTGGGAGGCGGTATGGACCGAGAGCTGGCGGGTATGCTCCGTGCAGAGTACGCCAAGCGGGGAATCAAGTTCATGCTGAGTGCAAAAGTAGTGTCTGTCATGCCGGATACTGCCGAAGCTTCTTCCCTTATCCAGGTGAATTATGAAACAGCCGACGGTCCCGGTTCCGTCGTTGCCGAACGGCTTCTGATGAGTGTCGGGCGCCGTCCGGTAATGAAAGGCTTCGGATTGGAGAATCTGGGCTTGGAAAGAACGGAGCGCGGAAATGTCTTTGTCAACGGACAGATGCAGACTTCAGTTCCCGGAGTATATGCTTGCGGCGACTTGACGGGATATTCCTTGCTGGCGCATACAGCCGTCCGCGAGGCAGAAGTAGCCATACATTCCATCATTGGCAAGAAGGATGCCATGAGCTACCGTGCCATCCCCGGCGTGGTATATACCAATCCCGAAATAGCCGGTGTGGGCGAGACAGAAGAATCCCTGCAGAAGAGAGGCGTTGCCTATCGTGCCGTGAAGCTGCCGATGGCGTACAGTGGTCGCTTTGTAGCAGAGAATGAAGGAGTGAATGGCGTCTGCAAGTTACTGTTGGGCAGTGACGATACCGTATTGGGGGCACATGTCTTGGGTAATCCCGCTTCGGAAATCATCACGCTGGCAGGCATGGCTATTGAACTGAAACTTACTGCCGATGAATGGAAGAAGATTGTCTTTCCGCACCCCACGGTGGGAGAGATATTCAAGGAGGCATTGTAGAACCCATGACTATTGTTTCATATAAACATAAAAGATGAAAACCGTAAAGCTAATCACCTGCGACGATGCCTTTCAGGCACATGTTATTCAGGGTGCCTTGAAGAATGAGGGCATTGCGTCTGTTTTGCATAATGAAAACATGTCTTCCGTGATGCGCGGATATGTCCGTGATGTCACGGGAGTGGATATATTTGTCTATGAGGACGAATATGACAATGCCCTCCGTCTGCTTGAACGGAACCAGATGATTCCGGAACAGTTGAGGTACTGCCCCCATTGCGGTTCGGATGAGATTAAGTTTGTGCTGAAGAAGAGCCATCGGGTGCGTGCTGTGGTGGCTGCTGTTATTGCGGCATTGTCGGCCGCACCTCCGGGCACTGAGCATTGGGAGTATGTATGCAGGAAGTGCGGCACTCATTTTGAGAAGCCGGTGTCGAAAGGAACAGTTGAAGAATAATCAGGTGTTTATTCTTTTAACCGCTTTTTAATCCAGTTCCGGTTTTTACGTCCCAATCGGCTTTCCGCAAAATCCAGGAAAGCCGATGTGTCTGTTATATGGGCTTGGATGACACCTGCCAGAAAGTTGAAGAAAGGTTCTTCACCCACCCGGACAAGTAGGTCGGCGAGTAGTACTGACCCTTTCCTATAGAGGGCAAGATGCGCTTCGCGGTCGTTGCGGTCAATACCCCAGATAGGACGGATATGGCGTGTTTCCTTACGGTAGGCGTCGATGTAAGCGGCATAGGCTTTTTCGCCGCGGGCGTGGCGTATGTATTGCAAAGCACTGAATTCGGCAAAAGATTCGTTCAGCCAGTCGTGCCAAGATTCCACCGGAGCCTTGTTCCACCAGAAGTGGCCGATTTCGTGGGCGGTGTTCTTGAGTACATATTCATTGAATGTTCGGGAACTGAGCATAATGAAATTTTTACGGCTGTACCCTCCTGAGGTGCCGGAAGCTGAAAGCAGGAATTTCATGTAAATATCCTCATCTCCCGCAATTTTATAAAGGCGTCGGAAGAATTTCAAGGCATTGTGGCAACATTGAAGTGCCGAGTCTGCACCGGCATCCGGGAAGTCTGTATAGATAAGTTCAATGGTAGTTCCGTTATCATTGATGCGGCGGCTTTTCAGCATGGGTGAAGCCAGGATAACATTGTCGAAATTCTCCCAAGGTTGCTCCATTTCCCACATCCCTTCTTCTGTATGGGAAATAATACCTGAGCCGCTCACCGTATAACCGTCAGTGATGCCGATTCGTAAGTGCGAATAATCTGCCCGGTTACCGTTGCAGACAGGATACCATCCCGTATAGTAACCAAGTTCAATCCAATGGTCATTGAATGATTTTGCAGGGCCCTGCACTTCCTGCATGTAGAGTGTGTAACGGGTATTTATGCGGCAGCGGTCATCGGCTCCTGCCGGCCGGTAGAGGGTCAAGGTCCGTCCGTCGGGAATGAATTGGGCAGGTGCCGGGGCAAGCGTATCGAAACGGTAGGTTATTTCCCGGTTGCTGTGGCGTAGTGTGTCGATACGGGCATGGCGCCATAGTACCAACGAGATTGAGTCACTGTCCTGGAAATCGATTTCAAACGAACCGCCTACTTCGACCTGTCGGTTCGGTACATCAATCTGTACGGTTAAGTCATAACTGACAATGCGCGGAGATTCTTGTGCCCGAAGCATGGGGAAGAAAAGGAGGCATATTGTAAAGCTGGCAATTGCAAGTTGTAGTTTCATGATACATCAATTTTAAAGTGATAGTAACTGGGAGATTTTGCCTATGTAAAAGTAGTATTTTTAAAGGAATATAAGATGGCTGGCTGGATATAATTTATGAAAAGACTACCTGGTTGTTGTTCATTTGTAAGATTGTCGTACTTTTGCCTTTAAAGATAAATATATTTATGAAAAGGATATTGTTGCTGTTAATTTTATCCGTCTGCCTGCTCCCATTATGGCCCCAAGAGACGGTAACTCCGGTGAAGCCGCTCTCTGCGCGGATTGATGCGTTGATAGAACACAAACTTTCCGCAGGCTCTAATGTGGCCATTTCGGTCTATGACCTGACTGTCGGCAAACCCTTGTACGGCTACCAAGCGGACAAGCTTTCCCGTCCCGCTTCTACCATGAAGCTGCTGACTACCATTACCGCCCTTTCCCGTCCCGAAGCCGACGAGCCGTTCCGTACGGAAGTGTGGTATCAGGGAACCATTGAGCGCGATACCTTGCAGGGAGATATGTACGTGATAGGCGGTTACGACCCGGAGTTTGATGAAGAGGCGTTGGATTCCCTGGTGGCTGCCGTGGCCCGTTTCCCCTTCTCCGTCATCAAAGGCAAGGTGTATGGAGATGTCTCCATGAAAGACTCCTTGTACTGGGGCAGCGGTTGGTTGTGGGATGACACCCCTTATTCTTTCCAGCCCTACCTCTCACCGCTGATGCTGAATAAAGGAGTGGTAAAGGTTACCGCTACACCCGGCGAACGGGGCGACAGCGCACGCCTTGAATGCACTCCCGTCTCTTCCTATTATACACTGACGAACAAGACCCGAAGCCGTACTCCTTCTGCCGGACGTTTCCGTGTGTCGCGCGACTGGCTGGTGAACGGGAACAACATCACCGTGACGGGCAACGTCGATGCCCGCCGTGCAGGTACGGTCAATATCTTTTCTTCGCAGGACTTCTTTATGCATACCTTTATGGAACGGTTGCAGGCACGAGGCATCCGGTGCATTCCGGCGGTAGATGCGGAAGTCTCTTACCTCTTCGGCGAGTTCAGGCAAGACAGCCTTTCCGTGCGGATGGCTTCCTATGAAACTTCCGTGCAGGATGTGGTGAAACAGATAATGAAGGAGAGCGATAATCTCAATGCTGAAGCCATGCTCTGCCGGTTGGGTGTGCAGAGCAGCGGAAAGAAGCGTGTCTCTGCCGAGAACGGGCTTTCCGCCATCCGCATGCTGATAAAAGAGATGGGATATAACCCCGATAGGTATAATCTGGCAGATGGTTGCGGCCTTTCCAATTACAACTACATTTCACCGGAACTCTTGGTTTCTTTCCTGCGATATGCCTACTCGCGTACGGATGTTTTCCAGAAACTGTATAAGGCTCTGCCCATCGGTGGAGTGGACGGCACGCTGGAATTCCGCATGAAGAAAGGTACCCTTTCCCACAGAAATGTACATGCCAAGACGGGTTCCTTTACCGCCATCAACTGCCTGGCCGGCTACCTTAAAGCCCGCAACGGACACGAAATAGCCTTTGCCATCATGAACCAGAATGCACTGTCGGGCAGAGAAGCACGCGCTTTCCAGGATGCAGTGTGTGATGAAGTGATACGTTGAGGTTTAGTTATCGTAAAGTTGACCTTTAGCGTCGTAAAGTTAAGGTTTGGCTTCCTAATGCAGACCTTTACGGAGTGAGCCCCAAGAGTAGGGGAAATCACTCCTCTTTCGTATTGCGGTAACGTGCCGGAGACATGCCCAGATAAGACTTCACGTACTTCCCGAAGAAAGACTGGTTGGGGAAATCGAACTCCTCTGCAATCTCTTTGATGGACTTGTCCGAGTGCTTCAGCCGGTACTTGATGTGTTCAATGGCATTCTCGTTTATCAAGTCCAGCGGTGTACGTCCGCACGCCTGCTTGATGACCTTCGAAAAGTGTTTGGGACTATAGCAGAGTGCATCGGCATAATATCCTACAGAACGGTGTATGCCGTTGTCTTTGGACAACATCTCTATAAATTTACACAGGATATAGTCGGACTGTTTGATGCTTTCTTTTGTATCGGCTGTCATTGCTGAAGGGTTCACTTCTTTGTTGAGGTGTCCCAACATCTCACAGAAAATGGCAGAAAACAAGTGTTGCATCACTTCCCTATGATAGGGATGAGGCTCGTCGTTTATCTTTGCCATAAGCAGTTCCCGGTAGAATTTGAAGATTTCCTTGTCTCCTTCCTCCCCGACAGATTTTATGGGATTGTTGTGGATATGCATAACGGTATTCCATGTATCCTTCTCCATCTTGACCACGCGTTGTAGGAACTGTGTGGAGAATGCGGCAAGCCTTATCTTGTGCTTTGGGCTTACCATCGCGTGGCTGATAATGGTATTGGGAAGGCCGAGCAGTAAGTCGCCTGCTTCCAGTTGGTAGGTTTTGTAGTTGACGTCCAACTGGATACAGCCTTCTAGACAGATAGCGATAAGGAAGCATCCTAATCTTATTGTATCTTCATTGTAGGGGCTTCCCTCCAGACTGTTGATTATGACAAAGTCATTGTCTACATAGTCAAGGACATGTTCGCTGTTCTTAAAGTCCGCGATTTCTACGATTTTTATGTTCCCTTTCTCCATATTCTTCCTTTTTCGTTTTGCAAAGTTGGTGAATAATGGGAAATATGGAATGTTCCATTATGCGGCTTTCTTGTTCTATATGTCATTTATAGACAATTCATTAGCCTTAAAAAAGATGAATGTCGAAAAAGGGACATCCTTGGAGTGTAATTGGTCATTATGGCGTTGTTCCTTTCTCCTACTTTTGCCACCAGTTTTAACAAAAATACAATGAGAAAGAGTATGATTACATTAAACAGGAAATGGATACGGCTGATAGGGATTGTCGGTTGTACAATGTGTTTGGCATCTTGCAAGCAGGCAACGGATGCTTCCGGAATGAAACCTTCTTACGCTACCATGAAAGTGGAGGCGACAGACAAAGAGCTTTCCACTTCGTATTCGGCAACGATACGCGGACGGCAGGACATAGATATCTATCCGCAAGTGTCGGGTACCATTGAGAAGCTTTGTGTGACTGAGGGGCAGAAGGTGCGCCGCGGACAGTCGCTTTTCATTATCGACCAAGTGCCCTACAAGGCTGCCCTCAAAACGGCCGTGGCCAATGTGGAGGCTGCACGCGCTGCACTGGCTACTGCTGCACTGACTTACAATAGCAACAAGGAACTGTATGCGCAGAAAGTGGTTTCGGAATTTAGTCTGAAGACTGCCGAGAACGCCTATCTTACCGCCAAGGCACAGCTCTCGCAGGCCGAAGCCCAGGAGATAAGTGCGCGCAACAACCTCTCCTATACGGAAGTGAAGAGTCCCAGCGACGGTGTGGTGGGGGCATTGCCCTACCGTGCAGGAGCATTGGTCAGCCCCAGCCTGCCGCAGCCGTTGACAACGGTCAGTGACAACAGCGACATGTACGTTTACTTTTCCATGACCGAAAACCAGTTGCTTGCCCTGACCCGCCAATACGGAAGCATGGACGAGGCGTTGAAGAACATGCCTCAAGCGGAACTGAGACTGAACGACAATTCCGTCTATGACAAGAAAGGAACCATCGAGTCCATCAGTGGCGTCATTGACCGTCAGACGGGTACGGTAGTGGCACGTGTGGTATTTTCCAATGAATCGCGCCTGCTCCACAGTGGGGCGTCGGGCACGGTGGTGGTGCCTACCACTTATAAGAACTGTATTGTGATTCCGCAAGAGGCCACCGTGCAGTTGCAGGACAAGACAGTGGTATATAAGGTAGTGGATGGCAAGGCCGTTTCTGCCTTGATTACCGTGGCCGGAATAAATGACGGACGCGAATACGTAGTGCTGGACGGACTGGAAGTCGGCGACGAGATTGTTTCCACTGGTGCCGGACTGCTGCGCGAAGGGACACAGGTGAAATAATGAACTGCTATTTATCAACTATCAATGACCCATTAAGATGAAAGGAAATATATTTATAAAGCGGCCGGTGATGGCTATCTCCATCTCCGTACTGATTCTGGTGATAGGGCTTATCTCGCTCTTTACGCTGCCGGTGGAACAGTATCCTGATATTGCACCTCCCACGGTGTACGTCAGCGCCAACTACACCGGTGCCGACGCCGAAGCCGTATTGAACAGTGTCATCATGCCGTTGGAAGAGAGTATCAACGGTGTGGAGAACATGATGTACATCAGCTCTACCGCCACCAATGCCGGTTCTGCCACCATACAGGTCTACTTCAAGCAGGGCACGGACCCCGACATGGCTGCGGTGAACGTACAGAACCGCGTATCCAAGGCGCAGGGACTGCTGCCTGCCGAAGTGACGAAAATCGGTGTGACTACCCAGAAGCGCCAGACCAGCTTCCTGCAAATCGGTGCTTTGGTAAGCACCGACGGACGCTACGACCAGACTTTCCTAGCCAATTACCTCGATATCAACGTGATTCCGCAGATTAAGCGTATCGAAGGTGTGGGTGATGTAATGGAGCTGGGCGATACATACAGCATGCGTATCTGGCTGAAACCGGAACGGATGGCGCAGTATGGACTGGTTCCTTCGGATGTGACCGCCGTATTGGGCGAGCAGAACATCGAGGCGCCTACCGGTTCGCTGGGCGAGAGTTCTAAGAACGTATTCCAGTTTACGATGAAATATCGCGGACGCCTGAAAAGTGTGGAGGAATTCCAGAATACGGTGGTACGCTCGCAGAGCGACGGTTCCGTGCTTCGTCTGAAAGATGTGGCGGATGTGGAGCTGGGTACGTTGACTTACAGTTTCCGCAGTGAGATGGACAGCAAGCCGGCTGTACTTTTCATGATGTTCCAGACGGCAGGCTCCAACGCAACCGCCGTCAACAAGCAGATTACTGCACAGATAGACGAGATGAGGAAGAGCCTGCCCGAAGGGACGGAGTTTGTGACGATGATGAGCTCCAACGACTTCCTCTTCGCTTCCATACACAATGTGGTGGAGACGCTGGTGATTGCCATTATCCTGGTAATCCTGGTGGTGTACTTCTTCTTGCAGGACCTCAAGAGTACGCTTATACCGTCCATCTCCATTATCGTGTCGCTGGTCGGTACGTTTGCCTGCCTGGTGGCTGCGGGGTTCAGTCTCAATATCCTGACGCTGTTTGCACTGGTGCTTGCCATCGGTACGGTGGTGGACGATGCCATCGTGGTGGTGGAGGCGGTGCAGTCCAAGTTCGACGCCGGATATAAGTCTCCCTACCTTGCCACGAAGGATGCGATGGGCGATGTGACGATGGCTATCATCTCTTGTACCTGCGTGTTCATGGCGGTGTTTATCCCCGTGACGTTTATGGGTGGTACTTCGGGTGTGTTCTATACGCAGTTCGGCATTACGATGGCAACGGCAGTGGGCATCTCCATGATTTCGGCATTGACGCTTTGCCCCGCCTTGTGCGCCATCATGATGCGTCCGTCGGACGGCACGAAGAGTGCGAAGAGCATCAACGGACGGGTGCGCGCGGCATACAATGCTTCGTTCAACGCCGTGCTGGGAAAATATAAGAAAGGTGTGATGTTCTTTATCCACCGCCGCTGGATGGTGTGGACTTCATTGGCGGCTACCGTCGTATTGCTGGTTTACTTGATGAGCACCACCAAGACAGGGCTTGTGCCGCAGGAGGACCAGGGTGTCATCATGGTGAACGTCAGCACCTCACCGGGAAGCACGCTGGAAGAAACTACGAAGGTGATGAACAAGTTGGAGGATATTCTGAAGAGCACACCAGAGATAGAGCACTATGCCAAGGTGGCAGGCTACGGGCTGATGTCCGGTCAGGGAACTTCCTACGGCACCATCATCATCCGTCTGAAGGACTGGGGTGAGCGAAAGGGGAGCGAACACACGTCCGATGCTGTGGTGGCACGCCTCAATGCCCAGTTCTACGGTGTGAAGGAGGCGCAGATATTCAGCTTCCAGCCGGGTATGATTCCGGGCTACGGTATGGGTAACTCCTTAGAGCTGAACCTCCAGGACAGAACGGGCGGTGACATGGCAACGTTCTACGAGGCAGTGATACAGTTCCTGGGTGCGCTGAACCAGCGTCCTGAGGTGGCTATGGCGTATACCTCTTATGCTATGAACTTCCCGCAGGTATCGGTAGATGTAGATGCGGCCAAGTGTAAGCGTGCGGGCATTTCGCCGAGTGTGGTGCTCGACGCGTTGGGCAGTTATTGCGGTGGAGCTTATATCTCCAATTACAACCAGTTCGGTAAGGTATACCGCGTCATGATGCAGGCATCGCCCGAATATCGTCTGGACGAACAGGCACTGGGTAATATGTTTGTGCGCAACGGTACGGAGATGGCTCCGGTCAGCCAGTTTGTGACATTGAATCGGGTGCTTGGTCCGGAGACGGCCAACCGCTTCAATCTGTATAGCGCCATCTCTGCCAACGTGAATCCGGCAGAAGGATATTCGTCCGGTGAAGTGCAGAAAGTGATTGCGGAAGTGGCGGAACAGACATTGCCGCTGGGCTACGGTTACGAGTACGGAGGTATGGCACGTGAGGAAGCCAATACCGGTGGTGCGCAGACTGTCTTTATTTATGCCATCTGTATCTTCCTTATCTATCTCATTCTGGCATGTCTCTACGAGAGCTTCCTGGTGCCGTTTGCGGTCATCTTCTCCGTACCGTTCGGGCTGATGGGTTCGTTCCTCTTTGCCAAAGTCCTTGGCTTGGAGAACAACATCTATTTGCAGACGGGTGTAATTATGTTGATTGGTCTGCTTGCCAAGACAGCTATTCTGATTACGGAGTATGCCATCGAGCGGCGCCGCAAGGGAATGGGCATTGTGGAATCGGCCTACTCGGCCGCCCAGGTCCGCCTGCGTCCTATCCTGATGACGGTGCTGACGATGATATTCGGTATGCTTCCGTTGATGTTCTCGAGAGGTGCGGGTGCCAACGGCAACTCTTCGCTGGGTACGGGTGTAGTAGGCGGTATGCTTGTAGGAACATTGGCATTGCTATTTGTGGTTCCCGTATTCTATATCATCTTTGAGTACTTGCAGGAGAAGGTTCGTCCGCCAATGGAGGAAGAAGCCGATATGCAGGTATTGCTTGAAAAGCAGAAGAGTGAGGCAGAACGGGCGAAAGATTGAGGAAAATAAAATAAAAACAGATTGGAACAATGAAGAAACATATCATCCTATTGTCCGCCGCCGGTTTGCTGTTCAGCAGTTGCGGCGTGTACACCAAATACAAACCCGCTACCGAGGTCCCCGACGGCCTCTACGGGGAAGAAATAGCCACTTTTACGGAGAGCACCGACGGTTCTCCGGTGGCTCCCGAAGACAGCCTGGACCTTGGCCTGGGCGGCATGGACTGGCACGAGCTTTTCACCGACCCGCATCTGCAGGCACTCATCGGACAAGGGTTGCAGAACAATACCGACTACCAGTCGGCACAGCTCCGCGTGGAGGAAGCCGAAGCTACCCTGCTGTCCGCAAAGCTTGCTTTCCTGCCCTCCTTTGCCCTTGCGCCGCAGGGCACGGTGAGCAGCTTTGACAGCCGCAAGGCTACACAGACCTATTCGCTGCCCGTCACTGCCAGTTGGGAGCTGGATATTTTCGGCCGCATGCGCAATGCCAAGAAACAGTCGAAGGCGCTCTATGCGCAGAGTCAGGACTATCGCCAGGCCGTGCGTACCCAGCTCATTGCCGGGATAGCCAATACTTACTATACCCTGCTGATGCTGGACCAGCAGCTTGCCATCTCCAGACAGACCGAAGAGACGTGGCGGGAAACCGTTGCTTCCACCCGTGCCCTGATGAATGCGGGCATGGCGAACGAGTCCGCCGTGTCGCAGATGGAGGCCACGTACTATCAGGTGCAGACTTCCGTGCTTGATTTGGAAGAACAGATAAACCAGGTGGAGAACAGCCTTGCGCTGTTGCTGGCAGAGACGCCCCGTCATTACGAGCGCGGTGTGCTGGCAGAGCAGCAGTTCCCTGTGGGCTTTTCTATAGGGATTCCTGTTCAGATGCTTTCCTGCCGTCCTGATGTCCGCTCAGCCGAGCGGACACTGGAAGCGGCGTTCTACGGTACCAATGCGGCGCGTTCCGCCTTCTATCCCTCCATTACGCTGGGTGGGAGTGCGGGCTGGACCAATTCCGCCGGTTCAATGATTGTGAATCCCGGCAAGTTCCTGGCTTCGGCAGTGGGTTCGCTGACGCAGCCGCTCTTTGCCCGCGGGCAGGTCATTGCACAGTACCGCATAGCCCGTGCCCAGCAGGAGGAGGCTTCCCTTGCCTTCCAGCAGACATTGCTGAATGCAGGCAGCGAGGTGAACGATGCCTTGACTGCTTGGCAGACAAGCCTATCCAAAAGCGAACTGCTGGACAAGCAGGTAGCTTCCTTGCAGACAGCTGCCCGCAGCACTTCCCTGCTGATGGAGCATGGCAACACCACCTATCTGGAGGTGCTTACCGCCCGGCAGACATTGCTCAACGCACAACTGGCACAGACGGCAAATCGATTTTCTGAAATACAAAGCCTGATTAACCTCTACAAGGCGTTAGGGGGAGGTCAGGAATAGAGTGTCATCATACTACTCTCTCTGCATCTTCACTTTAAATGTGAAGGAAGGGCTGTCCGGGAAGTGATTCCAGGCAGCCCGTTTTCAATGAATAGGAGGGATCAAATGGAGGCAAGTATTTCTCTGGACAAATTATTGCAGTTTTTCACTCAATGCGAACGATAAGCGTTGGCTCGGTGAGAGATCGATTGAAGAAACTGAAAAGGAAACTGAAGCAAAAGATAGTGAGTTTACCGGTAAGAAGGAGGTTTTGCCAGGAATTGATACAGGGATGTAGTAGGTACTGAAATAGCTTGTTGTTGGAACTATAGATGCAGCGTGTTCCATCTATATATGCAACGCGTTGCATATATAGATCCAGCAAACCGGAAATATACATGCAACGCGGCATATCTTTCGGGCGGTTTCTCTCCGCCTTTGAGGGAGCGGTTTATTTATACTGTGCCCAGTCTACATTCTTCATGTCTCCACTTTTGGCCAGCTCAGCGTGCATAGCCAGTGCGGCGCGCAGAGCGTGGGGAGTTTGTGATTTGCCGTCGGTCAGCTTCAGGTAATCCCACAGTATGTTCTTGTAGTCCGGATGGACACAGTTTTCGATGATGGCTTGTGCACGCTCTTTCGGACTCTTGCCGCGGAGGTCGGCCACACCTTGTTCGGTGATGATGATATTGACATCGTGTTCCGTGTGGTCTATGTGCGAAACCATCGGCACGATAGCCGAGATTTTACCTTCCTTGGCAACGGACGGACAAGTGAAGATGGAGATATAGGCATTGCGGGTGAAGTCACCGCTTCCGCCGATGCCGTTCATCATCTTGGTTCCGCCGATGTGCGTGGAGTTCACGTTGCCGTAGATGTCGGCTTCGATGGCAGTGTTGATGGAGATGATACCGAGTCGGCGCACCACTTCCGGGCTGTTAGAGATTTCCGACGGACGGAGCACCAGTTTGTCGCGGAAGAAGTCCATATCCTGGTAGATACCTTCCAGACAGTCGTTCGTTACGGTCAGTGAGCAGGCGCTGCCGAATTTCACGCGGCCTTCGCGGATAAGTCCGATAACGGAGTTCTGGATAACTTCTGTGTACATTTCAAAAGCAGGGATGGTCTTGTCACGTCCCAAAGCGCCCAGTACGGCATTGGCAATGTTGCCCACACCGGATTGCAACGGCAGGAAGGTAGGCGGAATGATTCCGCGTTTCATGTCGGCGGCAAGGAAGTCGGCCACGTTCTGCCCGATTTTGTCGGTCAGCGGGTCGGCGGCGGCAAACGAACGTGCCTCGTCCGGCCAGTTGGTCTCCACTACGCCGACAATCTTTTTCGGGTCTACCTGGATGTAGGGCAGGCCGATACGGTCGCTCGGCTTGTAAATGGGGATTTCGCGGCGGTAAGGAGGGTCTAGGGGTTCGTAGACGTCGTGCAGACCCATGGCACTCTTGCTGTGGGCGGCATTCAGTTCCACGATAATCTGGTCGGCTAGGCGGCAGACAGTCGGAGCGATACCGCCGGCTGCCGTCAGGTAGATTTTACCGTCGGGAGTAACCTCGCATGCCTCGATGATGGCAACATTCACTTTTCCCATGAAACCGTAACGGACTTCCTGAGCCATCTGTGAAAGGTGGATGTCGTTGTAGGCTATTTCACCGTTGTTCACGGCTTTGCGGAAATCGGCGTTGGTGGTGTAAGGAGCACGGTAGCGGATAGCTTTAGCGCGTGAAAGGATACCGTCGCAGGAATCTCCGGTAGAAGCACCGGTGAAGATACCTATCTGGAACGGGTTTCCTTTTGCATGTTCTGCTTCCGCGATTTTTGCTAATTCAGCCGTAACGGCTTTGGCTGTTCCTGCGGGGGTAAATCCGCTCAAGCCGATGTTGTAGCCATGTTTGATGAGGCTCGCAGCTTCTGCTGCCGAAATGTAATTGAGTGCCATAATATAAATAGTTATTTTTTCGTGTAAAGATTCTGAAGGGGCTCGTAATTGGTTCTGCAATTATCGACTGTAAACTATCCGTTCTTTAATATTTTCGTTGAAGTATTTCTGACCAGATAATGGCTTTCCTCGCTTCTTCTGCCGAGTGGATGCCGTATTCGGACGTTGCTTCATCGGATTCTTGCGGACGGGATGCCGGGGAGGGAGGGGAAGCCTTTATGGAAGTGTGCTTGGATTTGGCAGACGGTTTGGATACCGGCTTGGGCTTTTCTGCCGGCTTGGGGCCTTCGGGAATAAAGCCTCCGTAAGTATCTCCGCCCCAGTATTCGGGCAGTGGGTTGTCAACGTCGGGCATAGGTATGTCGGGACTCTTGTCAGCATTTTTATTTGCTTCTTTCTTAAACTGCTTGACGAGTCCGATTACTATGACAGCCGCAACTAACAGAAACTTGAAGACATCTTCCATATTCTTTTTGATTTTCCACCCAAAGATAGTGCAATTATCTCTTATCTTTGCTTTTGGGCAAAGTTAATTATTTAATCTGATTACAGCCAAGGAATTGGTAATAAAAAAGGGCAGCTTCACAGCTCCCCTTAATTTTTTTAACCTAAACCTTAACTATGAAAAAATCTAATGTTTCTTTCATTCCACAAATTTGTGAATTAATTTGCTCTATGCCAAATTAACACTCGGAAAATGTTTGCTCTCTTAACATAAATTAGCTGATAAGGCGCAGATTGACAACTTGTAATGGCATTTTTCTTTCATTTCATCCGTTTATTGGGAGGGAAGAAGTATCTTTGCGCTCCGGATGACAGATACCAACTTATGATATAAACTGATTTTAAACGAACTGATTATGGAAAAAGTAACGGGAGCAGACTTTAAATCTGCAACTGCTGATGACAACAAGAAGTTGTTTATCGAGACTTACGGCTGCCAGATGAATGTGGCCGACAGTGAAGTGATTGCATCCGTCATGCAGATGGCGGGATATTCGGTGGCCGACACCCTGGAGGAAGCCGATGCAGTGTTTATGAACACCTGCTCCATCCGCGACAATGCGGAGCAGAAGATTCTGAACCGTCTGGAGTTCTTCCACTCGCTCAAGAAGAAGAAACGCGGCCTGATAGTGGGTGTGCTGGGCTGTATGGCAGAGCGTGTGAAGGACGACTTAATCACCAACCATCATGTGGACCTGGTGGTGGGGCCGGATGCCTACCTTACTCTGCCCGAACTGATTGCCTCGGTAGAGGCCGGTGAGAAAGCAATGAACGTGGAGCTCTCCACCACAGAGACCTATCGGGATGTCATCCCCTCGCGTATCTGCGGAAACCACATCTCCGGCTTCGTCTCCATCATGCGTGGGTGCAATAATTTCTGTACTTACTGCATCGTTCCCTACACCCGTGGCCGCGAGCGCAGCCGTGATGTGGAAAGCATCCTCAATGAAGTGGCCGACCTCGTGGCAAAGGGTTATAAGGAAGTCACCCTGCTGGGACAGAACGTCAATTCCTACCGCTTCGAGAAGCCGGACGGAGAGACGATTACTTTCCCAATGCTGCTGCGCACCGTGGCAGAGGCAGCGCCGGGCGTACGTATCCGTTTCACTACCTCGCACCCTAAAGACATGAGCGACGAAACTCTCCAGGTCATTGCCGACATGCCCAACGTATGTAAGCACATCCACCTGCCGGTACAGAGTGGGAGCAGCCGCATCCTGAAGCTGATGAACCGCAAGTACGACCGCGAGTGGTATATGGACCGCGTGGCAGCCATCCGCCGCATCATCCCCGATTGTGGTTTATCTACGGATATATTCTCCGGTTTCCATAGTGAGACGGAGGAGGACCACCAGCTTTCCCTCTCGCTGATGGAGGAGTGCGGATACGATTCCGCCTTCATGTTCAAGTACAGCGAACGCCCCGGTACGCATGCTTCCAAGCATCTGCCGGACGATGTGCCCGAGGAGGTGAAGATTCGCCGTCTGAATGAAATCATCGCCTTGCAAAACCGTCTCTCTGCCGAGGCGAATGCCCGTTGCGTGGGCAAGACGTACGAGGTGCTGGTGGAAGGTGTTTCCAAACGCAGCCGCGACCAGTTGTTCGGCCGTACGGAGCAGAACCGTGTGGTGGTGTTTGACCGTGGCACGCACCGTGTGGGCGATTTTGTGATGGTGAAGGTTACCGAATCCAGTTCGGCTACGCTGAAAGGAGAAGAGGTAGCCGGCTGACGGGATAGAAAAGTCTCGATGACATCAGTATGATGACACCGGTATATAGAATAAAAGCACGAGCCTCACGGCCCGTGCTTTCCATATTATAAACTTTAAATTTTATTCTGCCATGGCCAGAATATTCGCTACGTAGTCAGTCCTGTTGTAGTTTACCAGGGTCAATTCGGACTTTGGCGCGTCCTGATTGTAGAGTTTGTAAGCTACCGGCATGTTTTCATCGTTCAATTCATACACACTTTTCTTCATGTCTTTGTCATAAGCCTTGTGAGACTCGTTCCAACGTGCGTAGGACATGGTGATTTCATCATTGCCATATTGGTATGTCATCTTGAAGTAAGGTACCCATTCGTCTTTTACACCGTCCCACTTGGAGGCTTCCTTGCAGGTCAGGCGTTTCTGGTCGTCATAAGAGTATTCATAACGGATGTGCCGGTAAAGTTGTGCGCCGTCTTGCTTAAAGATGGTCTTGGCAACTACTAATTCGTTTTTCACTTCTTCATTGGTGATGAAGTTGTTTTCCTGAGCTTTCACTTCTGTATTCATAACGCTTACGATAGTCATTGCTACGAATGCGACTGCCTTGAATAAATTTGTAGTTTTCATAATCTTTATTTTTAATTGTTGTTACTTACTCTGTTTCTTTTAGACGTTGTTCCCGATTAAAAAGTTGCATTCCAACTAATCTTTTTCTCAAACGCCTTCGCCTAATTATAGTCAATTCCCATGCCAAAGATTTAAGTTGTTGATAATCAATGAATAGATGCTTTCGAAAACTGTTCATTATCGGACAGTTGTCCGCTTAATATCGAACAGTTGGTCATTCGTTCCGCCAGCTGGCCGGAGCAAGCGTTTGTTTTCTTAAATCTCCTTAATGGAAACCCTATAAATCACTTTTTATTTGTTATTTTGCACCAAATTTAGGTATGGTGTGGTCTGTTTCATTCGGGCTGCACTTCCTTATTGGCAGAACGTTCGATGAATAAACTCACTATAAAAGCTTGTCCGTTATGTGGTGGAACGCATTTGGAGCGTGCCCTGACATGTGTAGACCATTATGCCTCGGGCGAAATGTTCCACTTGTGCCGCTGCCGGGATTGCGGTTTCCTTTTCACGCAAGACTTTCCCGTGGAGGCTGAAATCGGTCGTTACTACGAAACTCCTGATTACATATCACATACCGATACCCGCAAGGGGGCGATGAACTCCGTGTACCATTGGGTGCGCAACTATATGCTGGGACGCAAGGCACGCCTTGTGCTCCGTGAAGCACACCGCAAGGAGGGCCGCCTGCTGGATTTGGGTACGGGGACCGGTTACTTTGCCGATGTCATGCAGCGTCGCGGCTGGCAGGTGGAAGCTGTGGAAAAGAGTGCGCAGGCGCGTGCCTTTGCCAAAGAACACTTCAATCTGGATGTGAAACCCCATACGGCATTGAAAGATTTTGCACCGGGCAGTTTCGATGTCATCACCCTATGGCATGTCATGGAACATCTGGAACCCCTCAACGAAACGTGGGAAACCCTGCACTCCCTGCTGACTGAAAAGGGGGTGCTGATTGTAGCTGTGCCCAACTGCTCCTCTTTCGACGCAAAGAAATACGGGGCTTACTGGGCTGCCTACGATGTGCCCCGCCATTTGTGGCACTTCACACCGGGCACCATCCAGCAATTCGGTTCCAAGCATGGTTTCATCATGGCAGAGCGGCATCCCATGCCGTTCGATGCCTTCTACGTGTCCATGCTGACGGAAAAGCACATGAGGCACTCGTGTACTTTCCTGCGGGGAATGGTGACCGGTACACTGGCCTGGTTCAGCGCGTTGGTGAAGAAGGAACGCAGCAGTTCCATGATTTACGTGTTCAGGAAGAAAGGGTGAGAAAAGGGATTAGGGATTAATGATTAATGATTAATAGCGACTGATTTACATAACTTGTAGCTTGTAACTCGTAACTTATAATTGGTATAATGAAAGCAAAGAATAACTCGGTATCCTATTTTGACATGCAGTTCATTACGTCCAGCATCAGTACGACGCTGGTGTTACTGCTGTTGGGGCTGGTTGTATTCTTTGTGCTCGCGGCTCATAATCTTTCCGTGTACGTCAAGGAGAACATCAGTTTCTCCGTGCTTGTCAGTGACGACATGAAGGAGAGCGACATCCTGAAGCTTCAGAAGAGGCTGGACAAGGAGGCTTTTGTGAAGCAGACGGAATACATTTCCAAGAAGCAGGCACTCCGCGAGCAGACTGAGGCGATGGGTACGGACCCGCAAGAGTTCCTCGGCTACAATCCTTTCACTGCCTCCATCGAAATCAAGCTGCATTCCGACTATGCCAATTCGGACAGCATCGCCAAAATAGAGAAACTGATTAAAAAGAATACCAATATCCAGGAAGTGCTCTACCAGAAAGACTTGATAGATGCCGTGAACGATAATATAAGGAATATCAGCTTGATGCTGCTGGGGCTGGCTGTGATACTGACGTTTATCTCCTTTGCGCTGATAAACAACACCATCCGTCTGGCTATATATTCCAAGCGTTTCCTTATCCACACCATGAAGCTGGTGGGAGCAAGCTGGGCATTCATCCGTCGTCCGTTTCTGCGGCGCAATTTCTGGATAGGTGTGCTGGCCGCTTTCATAGCCGACAGCATTCTGTGGGGAGCCGCCTATTGGCTGGTGTCCTACGAACCGGAGTTGGTCAAGGTGATTACGCCCGAGGTGATGGTGCTGGTGTCGGGTGCCGTGCTGGTGTTCGGTGTACTTATTACGTGGCTGTGCGCTTTGCTTTCCATCAACAAATATCTGAGGATGAAGGCAAGCACACTGTATTATATTTAACGCCTTGAAGTGCATAGAGAGAAAGCACTGTTATCGCAGCCCCCAAATAGTAAATTGTAAATAGTAAAATAGTAAATGTATAGATGAGTAAAGAGAAATTCGCTTTTGATAAGACCAATTTTATCCTGCTTGGCATCGGAATGGCGGTGGTTATCATTGGTTTTCTTCTGATGACCGGCCCCGTGTCTACCCCGACGACCTTTGAGCCGGACATTTTTAGTGTGAGACGCATCAAGGTGGCTCCGGTAGTTTGCCTGCTGGGGTTTGTGTTCATGATATATGCCGTGCTGCGCAAGCCTAAAAGCTGTCGTGCAGAGGAGTAAACTTTCAGACGCGGATTACACAGATGACGCAGATTGGAATATTAGAAATCCGCGTCATCTGCGTTATCTGCGTCTGAAAAATAATCAGAAAGAAAGTAGTAACAGAGCTTCCGGACAGCCCCTCCGGCAACTCAAGAACTTAAAAACTTAAACAAATTGGAATGGTTTGAAGCGCTTATCCTTGGGCTTATTCAAGGACTGACCGAATATCTGCCGGTGAGCAGTAGCGGACACCTCGCCATCGGTTCGGCATTGTTCGGTATTGCGGGAGAGGAGAATCTTGCTTTTACGATAGTGGTACATGTGGCTACGGTGTTCAGTACGCTGGTGATACTCTGGAAAGAGATTGACTGGATTTTCAAGGGACTGTTCAAGTGGCAGATGAACGAGGAGACACGTTACGTCATCAATATACTGGTATCCATGATACCTATCGGCATTGTGGGGGTATTTTTCAAGGACGAAGTAGAGGCCATTTTCGGTTCGGGACTGGTCGTTGTGGGCTGCTGCCTGCTGCTGACAGCTCTGCTGCTGTCTTTCTCCTATTATTATAAGCCGAAGCAGAAGGAGAACATCAGCATGAAGGATGCCTTTATCATCGGTCTTGCACAAGCATGCGCGGTGCTTCCGGGGCTTTCCCGTTCGGGCAGTACCATTGCAACCGGTCTGTTGCTGGGCGACAACAAGGCGAAGCTGGCACAGTTCTCTTTCCTGATGGTGATGCCTCCCATCCTGGGCGAGGCACTGCTGGATGGAATGAAGATGATGAAAGGTGAGGCGGTTGCAGGGGATATTCCGACACTTTCGCTGGTGGTAGGTTTCCTGGCTGCTTTTGTTTCGGGCTGCCTGGCCTGCAAGTGGATGATAAATATTGTGAAGAAGGGCAAGCTGATTTATTTTGCCATCTATTGCGCGATAGCCGGTGTCATAACGCTCATATTAAGCTAAAGTCCCCTCCTTGTGTGGGGGGAAAGACTGATTACTCCGGAAATCAATAAGAGAAAAATATTAAGTTGTACCATTTTATCCCCCTCCCTACCGGGGAGGGGTTAGGGGAGAGGCCAATGAATTTTAAAGAAGGAGAAGTCCTCTATTTCAATAAACCGCTGGGATGGACATCGTTCAAGGTTGTGGGACATGCGCGTTACCACATCTGCCGGCGGATAAAGGAGAAGAAGTTGAAAGTAGGCCATGCCGGTACCCTCGACCCGCTTGCTACGGGGGTGATGATAGTCTGTACGGGCAAGGCCACGAAACGGATTGAGGAATTCCAGTATCACACGAAGGAGTACGTCGCCACCATCCGGTTGGGCGCCACCACTCCCTCTTACGACCTGGAACATGAGATAGATGCCACCTATCCCACGGAGCACATCACCCGCGGACTGGTGGATGAGACGCTGAAGAAGTTCATCGGCGAGATACAGCAAGTGCCTCCCGCCTTCTCGGCATGTATGGTGAACGGGAAACGTGCCTACGACCTTGCCCGCAAGGGAGAGGAGGTAGAGCTGAAACCCAAGTTGCTCGTCATCGACGAGATAGAGCTGCTGGACGACGGGCTGGGTATTGCCGAACCGTGGATAAAGGTACGCGTAGTATGCAGCAAAGGAACTTATATCCGCGCCCTGGCACGTGACATCGGCGAAGCCCTGCAGAGCGGCGCTCACCTCACCGCCTTGGAGCGTACCCGTGTAGGCGACGTCCAGCTGGCAGACTGCCTCAATCCCCTCGATTTTAAAGAGTGGATAGAGGCGCAGGAGATAGATATTTAGTTATAAGTTATGAGTTATTTGCTATGAAGTGTAGCATACTGCCGGATAACTCATACCCTCTTATGACTAAAACAGACTGATATAAATAATAAATAACTTATAACTCATAACTAATTATGAAACTGTCGCAATTCAAATTCAAGCTTCCCGAAGAGAAGATAGCTTTGCACCCCACGAAGTACAGAGACGAGTCACGTCTGTTGGTGTTGCACCGTAAGACGGGTGAGATTGAGCACAAGATGTTCAAGGATGTTCTGGACTATTTTGATGACAAAGATGTGTTTATCTTCAACGACACCAAGGTTTTCCCTGCCCGCTTGTACGGTAACAAGGAAAAGACCGGTGCGCGTATTGAAGTGTTCTTGTTGCGTGAGTTGAACGAAGAACTCCGGTTGTGGGATGTACTGGTGGATCCTGCCCGTAAAATACGTATCGGCAATAAGCTCTACTTCGGTGACGACGACTCTATGGTGGCTGAGGTTATCGACAACACCACTTCGCGTGGGCGTACGCTTCGTTTCCTTTACGACGGTCCGCACGATGAGTTCAAGAAGGCGCTCTATGCGCTGGGCGAAACGCCGCTGCCCCACAGCATCATCAACCGTCCCGTAGAGCCGGACGATGCCGAACGTTTCCAGTCTATTTTTGCACGCAACGAAGGAGCTGTTACGGCGCCTACCGCCAGCCTGCACTTCAGCCGCGAGCTGATGAAGCGTATGGAAATCAAGGGTATTGACTTTGCCTACATCACCCTGCATGCCGGCTTGGGTAACTTCCGCGACATTGATGTGGAAGACCTCACCAAGCACAAGACAGACTCCGAGCAGATGATTGTGAACGAGGAAGCCGTACGGATTGTGAACCATGCCAAAGACCTGAACCGCCAAGTCTGTGCCGTAGGTACCACCGTGATGCGTGCCATCGAGAGCACCGTCAGCACCGACGGACATTTGAAGGAATACGAGGGTTGGACCAACAAGTTCATCTTCCCGCCGTACGACTTTACCGTGGCCAATGCCATGATATCCAACTTCCACATGCCGCTCAGTACCCTGCTGATGATTGTTGCCGCTTTCGGCGGTTACGAGCAGGTGATGGAGGCATACAATGTGGCATTGAAGGAAGAGTACCGCTTTGGTACGTATGGAGATGCGATGCTGATTATAGACCGGTAATTATGGTTGTTTATTTCAGTCTTGGTACCAATCTCGGCGATAAGGAGCAGAACCTCCGCATGGCCGTCCAAAAGATAAGAAAGCAGATAGGGGAAGTGATTTCCCTATCTGCTTTTTATGCTACTGCCCCGTGGGGCTTTTCTTCCGATAATACTTTTCTGAATGCCGCACTCTGCGTAGACACTGCTTTGGCACCTTTGGAGGTGTTGCAAACGACGCAGGAAATCGAGCGGGAGATGGGGCGTACGCATAAGTCTGTCAATGCAGTGTATAGCGACCGTGTGATAGACATCGACCTGCTGCTCTGTTTTGCCGATGACGGTACTCCCGTTTTGCTGGATACGCCTGAACTGAAACTTCCTCATCCGTTGATGCAGGAACGCCGTTTCGTGATGGAGCCGTTGGCGGAGATTGCTTCAGGCGTGGTGCATCCGGTATTGGGAAAGACAATCGGGGAATTGTTGCAAAATCAGTGTTAATCTCTGCTATCTGTAGCGCAGATACAAGATTTCTTTTTTATCTTTGCCTCCGAAAAGCGAAGATAGGCTGCACCTCAGCATAAAAAATGAACAAGTTCATTTTGTTCTGCGTTCGGTTTGCACTATCTTTGCCCCCGAAAAACGATATGTGGAGAGATTTGAGTAGCTTGCAACCACAGAAAAAAATGCTAAAACACATCCTTTTCTGACGGCACGTTTGTGTGCCGGATGCATCTACTCCACACACCTCCTTCCGCCATTCGTTGAATTATCAATTATCAACTATCAATTCTCAACTGAAATGGGATATTTATTCACATCCGAATCGGTGTCTGAAGGACACCCCGACAAAGTGGCCGATCAAATATCGGACGCTGTGCTTGACAAACTGTTGGCCTACGACCCCAGTTCGAAAGTAGCTTGCGAAACTCTGGTTACTACCGGTCAGGTAGTGCTGGCTGGAGAAGTGAAAACCAAAGCGTACGTTGACATGCCTCTCATCGCACGCGAAGTAATCAAGAAAATCGGCTATACCAAAGGCGAGTATATGTTCGAGAGCAATTCGTGCGGCGTGCTGAGCGCCATCCACGAGCAGAGCCCCGACATCAACCGCGGCGTGGAGCGACAGGACCCCATGGAACAAGGTGCCGGAGACCAGGGAATGATGTTCGGTTACGCCACCAACGAAACGGAGAATTACATGCCGCTTTCACTGGACCTTGCACACCGCATCCTGCAAGTGCTGGCAGATGTCCGTCGCGAGGGCAAGGTGATGACCTACCTCCGTCCCGACGCCAAGAGCCAGGTGACCATCGAATATGATGACAACGGCACACCCGTACGCATCGACACCATCGTAGTCTCCACCCAGCACGACGACTTCGTCCAGCCTGCCGACGACAGTGATGCCGCCCAGCTGAAGGCCGACGAGGAAATGCTCGCCCAAATCCGCCGGGATGTAATCGAGATTCTGATGCCGCGTGTCATTGCCTCCATCCATCATGAAAAGGTGCTGGCACTGTTCAACGACCATATCACATACCACGTCAACCCCACGGGCAAGTTCGTAATCGGTGGTCCTCACGGTGACACCGGGCTGACGGGACGCAAGATTATCGTAGATACCTACGGCGGCAAGGGTGCCCACGGCGGCGGCGCTTTCTCCGGAAAGGACCCCTCTAAGGTAGACCGCAGCGCAGCTTATGCAGCCCGCCACATTGCCAAGAATCTGGTGGCTGCCGGCGTTGCCGACGAAATGCTGGTACAGGTAAGTTACGCTATCGGTGTGGCACGCCCCATTAATATCTTCGTAGATACTTATGGCCGCAGCCACGTCAATATGAGCGACGGTGAGATTGCCCGTAAGATTGACGAGCTGTTCGACCTCCGCCCCAAGGCGATAGAAGACCGTCTGAAACTGCGCAACCCCATCTATCAGGAGACTGCTGCCTACGGACATATGGGCCGCGAGCCGCAGATCATCGTCAAGCACTTCAAGAGCCGCTACGAAGGCAACAAGGACATTGAAGTGGAACTCTTCACCTGGGAGAAGCTGGACTATGTGGACAAGGTGAAAGCCGCATTCGGTTTATAATCAGCATAGCTTTACGGCTATTTATATAGAAGGCTGCCCTTCTGCATCTCCGGAATATCGGTATATGCAGAAGAGGTGGCTTTCGTGTTTTTGCTCGTCACGGGGGCATGGTGGTTTATCAACAAGCGATTCTTCTTCTCTCTTTTCCTTATTTTACAAGCAATTTTGCCATTGCATTCGTAGCTTACCTGCAAAATGTGCATGGAATGTGTACAGTAATCTCCTCTAAATAGTGTACCTTTGTGAACAACAACGAATATAGGGCTGCCTATGAGATACCTTTTGCTTGCTTTTTCCTTCTTTTTAGTAACTTCTGTGCTGTGCCAGTCGTGCAAGGAGGAAGTCACTTCTGCACGTTCCATGCTCGTGGCAGCAGATTCCATGATGTGGAGCAATCCCGACAGTGCTTTGCTGGTGTTGGAACAGATACCGGATTCCCGCGAGTTGCGGGGAGAAGAACGCGCCTTGTATGCGTTGCTGCTGACGCAAGCCCGATACAAGAGTTGTGTGCTGCTGGAGAACGATTCGCTGATACAGATAGCGGTAGACTATTACGAAGGAGGCGGAAAGCAGGAACGGCTGGCGCAAGCATATTTCTATTGGGGATGTGTCTATATGGAAAATAAAGAGTTTCCGAAGGCGATAAGCCTCTATCTGAAGTCGCTGGAACTGATGCCAAAGAAAGACTCTATATTCGTGGCGATGCTGTACAGCCATTTGGGGAACTGTTATAATGAGCAAGATTTACATTCTACGGCAAGGGAAATGTATCGGAAGGGATATAATTTATGTGCAGTGAAGGATTCTGCACGTTCTTTTTATGCATTAAGAGATATTGGAAATACCTTTTTGTTGGAATATCAATTGGATAGTGCGCTTTGTTACTATCAACAAGCTTTAAAAATTGCATCCTCGCTGCAAGACAATGAGTGTTTATCCCTTATTTATAAAAACATAGCGGGGCTTTATAATGAGTTGGGGCGGTATATGGAGGCGGAATCGGCTCTTTCAAAAGCTTTACCCTATTTGACCGTTGAGGAAGATTATACATCGGCTTGTTCTATAAAGGGGGATATTCTAAATTCCTTAAATCGGAATGATTCTGCTGTTTATTATTGGAAAATTGGAGCAAGGTCTTCTAATATATATGTAAAGACATCGTCTTATAATCATTTGTTTGAAGGATATAAAAAAATGAAGGATTGGGAAAATGCTACTGTATATGTTGACTCTTTCATTCTTTTCTATGACTCCATTCAAATGATGAATTATCGTGCAGAACTTGATGAACTGATGGATAATCATTTAATAGAACTTCATAAACGTGAATTGTCTGTCAGAAATCAACGGATAGTTGCAGGCTTGGCGGTTCTTTTTTTGTTATTCATGTTTGTATTGGTCATTGTTTATCTGTGGCGTGATGCCCGTAGGAAAAAGGAGTATATGGCTTTGCAGCAGCGCTTGATGGAAAACCGTGCGGAGGTGATGCTTTTGAATGAAATTCCTGAATCAGCTTCTAATACGAAAGTAGCAGAATTACACAAATTGGAGGAGGAACGATTCAGTATCTGTGTTTCTATATTTAGAACCACCGAGGGAAGTAGAAAACTTGATGAATTGAAGAAAGCAACTGCTAAAATGCAGGTTTCGATTGCAGATACTTATAGGCAAGTGATGGTGAGTGATATAAGAAAGACTTTTGCCGATGTCATGAAAGATTTGAAGGAACACTATCCCGGTTTGACTAATGATGATTTGCTTTATTGTATATTGTCTTTGCTCCGTTGTTCCAAATTTATTGTTTTATGTATACTGGATGTCTCTTCGGACGCTATAAAAACGAGAAAGAGCCGTATCAAGAATAAAATTGATGAAGAACTGTTCAATCGTATGTTTGACTATTGATAAATAGCGTATTATGATGGATTTGTTACTTCTGTTACATTGCTCTGTTACCACTGTTACCTCTTTTTTGTAGGCTTTCTTATAAAAGATTAAGTTATTTGCAGTATTAAACTTTTAATAACTTAATTAATAATGAGAACAAGAAAACTACTATTGTGTCTATTTGCATTTACTTGTATGAATATAAATGCAATGTCTCAGAAACGACCGAAAAAGATAGATCTTGAAAAAATTGTAGCTTCTTCTACTACAAATAGTAAAGGAACACGTTCTGCTATCTTAGAGGCTTCTGCATTATTCGATTCTAATTCAGAATCAATTATGATAACTTCTCAGAATGGCTTTGCTGATGTCAAGGTTTCAGTTACCAACCTTTTTACTAATGAAACCATCTTTTCTGATTCATACTCTACTTTTGAGATAATACTAAATTTAGCAGGCTTATTAAATGAAGGAGAAGAGTATCGCTTAGAAATTACTATCGGAGATACCGTTTTATACGGGGATTTTATTTACTAACATTATATTTAAGAAAAAATGAAGAAACATTTGCTGTTCGCCTTTTTAGGTGCGCTGGCTTGTTACTCATGCAGTAACAGCTACGATTTGTTGGAAAATGATGCGGAGCTTGCTAAAGCTGCTGAAGATTATGAGCTATCAACCAGAGCAATTAATGAGGAGGGGGATACGGCAAAAATTGAGACTGTAGCCGATGAACAAGTTATTTAGGCTTTGATGGATGAGTACGAGCAGGAATTAATGAATAGACAGTCTGTTGCTAAAGAAAGAGTAATGAGAACTGCTTACACTGGAACTACTGATGTAGTAGGGGTGTTCAAAGTAGAGTCATGTGGGACTTATAAAGAACTGACACTTTATCTTGATGCAGAAGATACAAGACAGAATTCTAAGATTGAAGGTTATGTAGGAGATACGTTTGTAGATAATAATGGCAATGTCCGTTTCAAATTCTGCTTGACGGAAGCAACTCAATATTATCCTGGAGGAGTTTTTCTTGTTGACCATATAAATTACAGTCAGTTTGGTGGTACAATGGATATACTTGTTCGTTATCATGATTGTGATGATAAGCATACTGATAATAAAATAATTGATAGCACACATCCTGAATACCAAAGAATTGATCAGCTTGGAGGGTATACTGTCGTGAATTCTAATGCAGCATTAGCATGGGCTTACCCTCCTTATCCTCGCAATCAATGGGGCTATATTCCTGGAGTTGGTCCTCGAAATTCTATTAAGTATGGAGTTTTAGCTTATGCCTATACTATTGAGGACTTAGGCATGATTTATGTTGATGACGAAGATTCCAGCAATAAAAACTGGCTTAAATCCTATAAGGGATATACATACAAAGATAAATTGTCTGGTGACCAAGGCATGTATGGAATTAATGCTACAGACAACACAAGATATTATGTTTTATTAAACACAAACAAAGGTTTTGCATTGAATAATATATTCCATCCTAATTTTGGAACCCCTATACCAAGACCGTAATAATATGAAATATCAAATATTTTGCTGTTTACTTCTTTTATGCTCTTGTTCCAACTGGGACAAGAGCATTGTGGCAGAAGTGAATGGACATAAAGTTTATTCTTCCGAGCTGTCTCAATTAACTACCCAAGAGACTTTTGATTTGCTTAATACGGCTTATGAGATAAAGATGAAGGCTTTGGAAGACTTGATTAAACAAAAGTTGATAGAGCAAGAAGCCACCGTTGCAGGAAAAACTTTCGAGACTTTTTTGAATGACTATATAGAAAAGGTGATGAGCATTAAAGAAGACAGCCTGCTTGCGGTGTATGGTTCTGTAAATGAGCGAATTCTCCATTCAAGGGAGAGATTAAACAAGATTTCTTCAGAAAGTATTGAAGGAACTATTTCTGTGAAGAATGATATTCGTGCAGCTATCATTCAGCATTTGGCAGATTCATTGTATAATAAGGCGCAAGTTAAAAGATACCTTTATCCTCCTAAACAGCCCAAATGTGTTGTTGGTGATTTGAACGTGCGCTATAGGGGCAATCTGAATGCTGCTACAACTTTCATTGTTGCTTCCGACTTTGACTGCAAACGTTGTGTTGATTTTGAAAAGACATTGAGGCGGATTTATGATAAATACAAGGAGCGGGTAAAGTTTGGATTCATCAATTTTGCTGATGAGCCTACCCTTGCATCCTTATCGTGCGAGGCTGCTTCCAGGTATGGTAAATTCTGGGAGTTCCACGATGCTATTTTTGAACACGAAGCTTTGGTAGATTCATCTTTTATTTTTAATATAGCCACAAATTTGGGTTTAGACTTAGAAGCATATAAACAAGAGTTGTTGTCTGCTCCAAATTATGATAAGGTAAACCATGCTATCAATAAGTTGATGGAACGGGGGCTTTTTGCCACTCCTACCATTATCATTAATGACAGACTAGTATACATCACAAATTCGTATGAGGAACTGACTAGACTCTTAGACCAAGAATTACAAAACAGATAAACTCTGATGCCGATGGTAAGATACCTTATAATTACATTTCTGGCCGGCCTTTCTCTCCTGCTTGCAAGTTGTGAGGAAGTGTTTGATGTCAATATCCCCGATTCTATGCTTGAGGGAATTGTATTTAATGGAGTAATTACAAACGAAAATCCCCCTTATTTCTTTCTTTTGAGGGAACCGGCATTGATGTCGGCTGAAGATTATGCCTATGAGGGTATAGAAGATGCTGTGATGATTGTTACGGACCTTACTGAAGGTATCAGAGATACTATGCAGGTGCTTTATCCGTATGGTGATTACGGTGGAGTGTTTTATGATTTTTATGATTATCATTTAAAGAAGAATACTCGCGAAAGAGTGAACCTCATGTATGATAATGGTTCTGGCAGGGGTATGTATGTCACTACCAAAATTTATGGCATAGAAGGTCATTCTTATCAATTGGATATTTATCACGATGGTAAGCATTATCAGTCCGATGTCCAGAAGATGGAGCCTGCACTTGTCATTACTGATTTGAAGCTGAAATATTTCGACTTTAATGAAAAAGGAGGCAGGTGGGCGCCATGTATAAGTTTCACTAATCCGTCTGAGGTAGATAACTATTATTTGTTCCGGTTATATTCGCGTACTTACAAGCATTTTTCTTTTTCGCGCCCTCACTCTTTGTTGGGCTCCAATACCTTTTGGGAGTATTCTATCTTGAGCGATGAGTATCTTGAAGAGAATGTGGTTGATTTTCTGATTGACGACGGAGAAAATCCTCTGGGTTATCCTCCGGGTTGGGATTATCCCATGGGAGATTCTGTATATGTATGGGCTCAGACCATATCCAAGAGTTGTTATGACGTTTTCGACCAGATGATACGCCAGTTCCGGTCGGATGGTGGCGCTTATACACCTGCACCGTCATCGGTGGGCAGCAATATAAGCGGCGGGGCGTATGGCTGCTTCCGTGTGAGTGCGGTTTCCGAAAAAGGTATTGCAACGGGGGAAAGATGATGCGTTCTTTTTTGTAATCGTAAGAAGATAAAATTAATGAAACTGTTGCTGATTTATTTCTGTATTTTGTTTTTGAGTTGTCAGGCAGTGGTTGCTCAAAAGGCCGTTGTACGAGGATGTGTGACGGATGCCAAAACGGGTGAGATTCTTTCGGATGCCAATGTGCTGGAACGAAGGTCGGGAACGGGGATGGCAACCAATGCTTACGGACTTTATTCCATATCACTTCCCAAAAGGGAATGTATATTGCAATGTTCCATGTTGGGGTATGTTACTTGGAGAGATACCTTGACTTTATCAGGAAATACGGTGGTGAATATCGCATTGACTCCCGATGATTATTGGCTGAAAGGTATCGAGATAGTGGGAAGCCGCAAGCATAGCGGACAATTTGCTTTGGAAGCAAAGGAAATACAAGCATTGCCATCTGTGGGAGGGGAACCGGATTTGATGAAGTCATTGCAGTTTCTGCCCGGAGTGCAGAGTGGCAATGAAGGGACAAACAATATTTCTGTACGGGGTAGTAACCAATGGGGAAATCTGGTCTTGCTGGATGAGGCTGTAGTTTATAACCCCAGTCATGTATTGTCCTTCTTTTCGGTGTTCAACAACGATGCCATCCGTGAGGTGAACTTGTACAAATCGTTCTTCCCGCTGAAGTATGGCGGTCGTTCTTCATCCGTCATAGACGTGCGTATGCGCGAAGGTAACAGCAAGGAACGTGAACGGAGTGCCAGCTTGGGGCTGATAGCCTCGAAAGTGTTGTTGGAGGGACCTTTGAAGAAGAAAGAGGGGTCTTATCTGGTTTCCGGCCGGTTTGGATATCCGGGTGTAGTAGCCGGACTGTTGGGAAGTAACCTGACGTCGAAACCGCAGATGTGGTTTTATGATGTCAATGCCAAAGTGAACAGAACGCTGGATGCTCGAAATCGTATGTTCTTTTCCTTGTATAGCGGAGGCGACCATACCGTGTTCAACAAGCTGGTGAAAGGCTATGGGATGGATTGGGGAAATGCTACGGCTACGATACGTTGGAATCATATACTGAATGATAAGACAAATGTGAATACAAGCGCTGTCTTCAGCAACTATTATTATAAGTACAAATCGTTGTCGGACGGATTGAGATATGTGTGGAAGTCGAACATGCAGTCGTATCAGTTGAAGTCGGATTGGGAGAGGTATCAGAACAATCTGCTGACCTTGAAGGGAGGGGTGAACCTGCATTATTTCACTACGATGCCCGGTGAGGTGGGCAAGTCCGGTAAGGATTCTAACATCACTCCTTCGGAAATGTCGCGCAAGAGTTTGTGGGATGCGGCATTGTATGCCGAGGCAAATTATAAATTCCTGCCCCGTTTTCTTCTGAATGCCGGGGTTAGGCTGTCCGTATTGCATGCACCGGCCTCTACCTATTATGCAGCCAAGACATTTGTGATGCCCGAACCCCGTGCCGAACTCTCTTTTATTCCGAATGCCTCGCACCGGTTTTCCGCATCGTATACACAGGCGGCACAGAGCATACACATGCTTACCACCTCTTCAGTAGGTATCCCCTCGGACATGTGGATGCCTGCCAATGCACTGTTGAAGCCCTCCGTCATGCGCCAACTGGCATTGGGATATGAATACAATTTCCCTGATAAGGAATATACATTGTCACTGGAGGCATATATGCGCCGAACAAACCATGTGGTAGATTATAGGAAAAATGCCGATATTTTTCAGAACGACCGGATAGAGGATGAAGTCGAAACCGGTTCTGCCAGAGGGTGTGGATTGGAATTCTATTTGTCAAAGAATAAAGGAGCCGTGACCGGATGGATTAGTTATACTCTCTCGCGTGCGCGTAACCGTATAGGAGGAGAGGAGTACCGACCGGTGTACGACCGTCCCCATAACCTGAAATTGTTCGTAAACTGGGAAATGAACAGACATTGGTCTCTGTCTTCCACTTTCTCCTATGCATCGGGGATGAATCTTACGCTTCCCGTTGGAAAGTATGAATCGGAACATGTACTGGTCTATATTTATTCTGACCGGAATGGTTATCGTGCCCCGGCTTTCCACCAGTTGGACTTTTCGGCAACGTGGCGTATCAGGCAAGACCGTAGCTTGAGCCTTTCCATCATCAATGCTTATAGCCGGAAAAATGTGTTCTCTATTTATGCAGGGAGGCAGGGGCACTTTTCTGTAGGAAACGGGCGTATCTATAAACTGTATCTTTATGGCATCGTCCCTTCGCTGACCTATTCTTTCAAGTTTTGAGATAACTCTTATTTTTTTCCTCCACCGGCAGTACAAACACGAACCTTGCCCCCTCCTTGTACTCCTTGTCCAGCAGCACTTTCCCTTTCAGTCGTTCGGCGATGAGGCGGCAGATATTGAGTCCCAGGCCGGTGCCTTGCTCGAAGTTGTCGGCCTTTTCAAAGCGTTCGAAGATGGTTTCCGAGTATTCCGGGGGAATGCCGGTACCGGTATCGGTGACGGAGAAGGTGACGTATCCGGGATGCTCTGTGAGGGAGCAGTGCAGGCGGATTTCGCCTTGTGTGGTGTGTTTCTCGGCATTGGTAAGGAAGTTGATGAGTATCTGGCACACACGTTGCCCGTCGGTGCTCAGTTCGTAGCAGTCGTCCACTTCGGAGGTGTAGTAGAGCTTCACGCCTTCGGGCGTGCGGTGTTCAACGGTGGTTATGGCTTCCCGGCAGAGTTTGTTGCAACTGTGCGGCGCTATCTTCATGGTGTATCTGTTGCTTTCCAACTCGGCTGCGCTGAGGATGTCCTCCACCAGTGTGAGGAGGAGGTCGGAATTGTGCTGTATGAGATGGCAGAAATCCTGCCTTTCCTCTTGGGAAAGGTTCGTGTCGGGGGAAGTGATGAGTTGTGAGAAGCCCACGATAGAGTTGAGCGGTGTCCGTATTTCGTGACTCATGTTCTGCAGGAAGATGCTCTTTGCCTTGTTGGCTGCTTCGGCTTGGTCGCGCGCTTCGGAAAGTTCCTCGTTCTTGTGGCATAGTTCGAGGTTGACTTTACGTTTGCGGTGGAGGTAGAGCATTAGGAAAAGCAGAGATAACAGTAAAAAGCCGGTGACAATGCTGAAAAGAGTGATGCGGTAGCGCGAGGTGGCCTGTATGTTTTCTATTTTCAGGCGTTCGGCGCCTATCTGGGTGTTCAGTTCGGCGATGTCCGACAGTTGCAGCAGATTGTTTGTCGAATCCAACTGCTGGTAATATTTTTTCAGATATTTGATGGCATTGGGATAGTCTTTGGCGCATTCGTAAATGTAGGCATGTTGTTGCAAGCCTTTCTCGGACAATTGGTCAGCGTGGGCATGGGCCTGCTCATACTGTTTGTCCAGTATGTTCTTGCTGATGTGGGCTATCAGTAGGGAAACGTTGGCAGAGAGCTTGCAGCGGTCTGCCATTTGTACGGCTTCTTTATAACAGTCGTTGAATTCATCTATACGTTTCTGCTTGAACAGTATCAAGCATTTCTCTATCATGGCTTGGGCTATGTTCCGTTCTGTTTTAGCGCTCTTCAAGGCTTTTTCGCAATAGTCCAGTGCGGTGGCGTAATCTTTTTGGGTGTTACGGTAATATTCGGCAAGGTTTGAGTATAGTTGGCTGGGATCCTGGTCGGGCATATTCTTCAGCATATAGTCCAAGGCTTCCTGATAGTATTGGGCGGAGAGGTCGAAGTTTCCGCGTGATTTGTAGATATGGCCCATGGTTCGGATACAGCTGAAGATACCGTAAGGGTATCTGTCGGCAAAAGCTTGCTTTTTCATTTTTTCCGCTTTCTGCAAGGCGAGCAATGAGCGTTGTTGGTTCAGGAAGTAGATGATTTCGCTGCTCCAAGCGTGATAATAATATTGCAGATAGTTATTGGCACGTGAAATCTCTTTCAGGTCAGTGGATGCCTTTTCTATTTTGCTATCATCTTTTTGGGATATATAGAACTGCAGGGGGATGATGTATGCCAGGCATTGTGCTTTTTTGTCACCGAGCTTCAGAGCCTGTTGATACAAAGTGTCGGCCACCAGCAGCCCCTCCTGCTGGCGTGCCTGCTTGGAAGCCCGCTGGTAGATGGGGTAGAGTGCATCGTCTATCTTGTAGGGATTGTTCTGTGCTGCGGAAGGTAGGGACACCCATACTGAAAGCACTAGAAAACATAACCTTGAAAGAATGCACTCCCTCTTTGTTCTATTGGATGGAATAAGCATGTTTTTTTCCGGATACTTATTATTATGCCTATGGCATCGCAAAAATAAGATAAAAGAATAAATTACAAGCTTTTTTTGTATAATTTCTCTGTTTACTTATTAAACAATCC
Organism: Bacteroides sp. A1C1; assembly: GCF_004328515.1. Lineage (NCBI taxonomy): Bacteria > Pseudomonadati > Bacteroidota > Bacteroidia > Bacteroidales > Bacteroidaceae > Bacteroides > Bacteroides sp. A1C1. The sequence continues at coordinate 2,130,864 of NZ_CP036491.1, read as the reverse complement.
TTGCCAGGAGCTTTCTTACGAAATTTCCGGTGATAATGCCGCCCTCTACATCATCATATTCTTCCTTATCGAGAACTTCACGATGGCCATTGCATTGACTGCCGCCAGCGGCAGGTCCATGGGGTCGTGGTGGTTGTTGTAGCTCACCAGACGGATGCAGTCCGGCCGTTCCGAGTGGTTGACGTATTTCACTGCCAGGTATTCGTCGCCGCCCCGTTCGAAGGAGACGAGATACATTTCACCGTAGATGACGTCGGTGAAGTCGCGGATGGACTTAAAGCCTACGATGTCACCGGACTTGAGGATGGGATACATCGAGTCGCCCGAGACGTAGACGGCACCGTCGCACACAGGGATATTGGGAATTACAATCCGCCCCAAGGCGTACTGCGGGCGGTCAGCCAGCAGTGTCTTCAGGTTGGCGGCGGCAGAGATGTCATAGAGGGTCACGCTACGGTCGTCCATAGGGTCGGTTGTTTTCGGTGTGTGAAGTATTTCCACTTCACCTTGTACCAAGTCATTGTCACAGAATTTTGAATGATGTGCAGGCGAGCCCTTTCCCGTCAGCAGCCAGTTGTAGTCCACGTCGTCCAGGCTGCCCAGCAGCAGGGGGAAGTCGATGCTGTTGCGGGCGTTCCAGTTGCTCAGTGTGGAGCGTGATATACCCAGAAAGGCGGCAAGTTCGCTGTCTGTCTTGAATTCTTTCGCCAGTTTGGCACGTTTTATGATGTCTGCCGCACAAAATACCGGGTCTTTGTCATTCGCCATATTCTTCAGTTTTTACATGTAAATTATTCAGAAACTATTATCTCCTCATTTATACTGTCTTACGTCTTATTTAAGAATTTAATTCCCGATTTGTTTGTTTTATAAATGAAAACAGTATTATCTTTGTTGGGACAAAAATACATATCATGTTTTATAAATGCAAATAAAAGGGAGGGATTTATGGAAAATACACATCTGGTCTTTTATCCGGAAGCATCCGAATTTAGCAAAAATACTTACGAATTTGAAAAAATGGGCATCCACCTTGCCGGATGTATAGATGAGGTGCGTTGGAAGTATAGATGCAACGCGCTGGATGTATAGATAGAATACGCTGGATATATACTTCCAGCAAACAGCCCCTACAAGCATCTTTGGCAGGGGCGTGCCGAAAAAAAAATATTATTGTACTAATTCTTAACAAAAAATGGTTATGGAACAGATTATTGAAAAAAATGTTCGTTTCTGTGGATGTTGCCACAGAGAACTGCCCGTTGATTCTTTTTATGTAGACAAGCGTACGCTTGCCCCCGACAATTATTGCAAGGAATGCCGTAGGGCGATGAGCAACGCCCGCTACCGCCGCTCACTTCCTGCAGGCAATCCCCTCCGTTATCCGGTCATCACTGAAATTTCGGACTGTACTCTTCGTATGTATCTTATTCTGAATGCTTTGAAGGTAGTGCGCGAAAGCGTGCTCCGCAAGCGGAAACGCCTATGCGAAGCAGGTGATATAGAATGATACAAGCCGCTCTCTCCCCCTAATCACTAACCCCTAATCATCAAACCATGTCCAGAATCAAAAAACGGGGACTTGACTATTTCCCCTTGAACACAGACTTTATGCACGACCGTCTGGTGCGTCGCATCATGAAGCGTGAGGGTGACGGCTCCTTTGCCATTCTGCTGGGAGCCCTCTCCTGCATTTATGCCGACGAAGGCTATTACGTGTGTGCCGACGAGCTTTTCTACGAAGACCTTTCTGCCTGCCTCTATGAAAAGACGGCTGCCGACGTGAAGCGTATTCTTGCCCTGGCTGTGGAGTACGGCATTTTCAATGCCGCCCTTTTCGGCAAATACGCCATCCTGACTTCTGCTGAGATACAGCGGCAATATCTGTTCAGTACCAAGCGCCGGAAATCTTCCGCCATAGACACACGTTATTGTCTGGTGGATGATTCTCAGAGCGATGACGATGCCGCGCCGACTGCCGCCGGGAGAGTGCCGTCTGCCAATGGAAGCGTGCCGTCCGCTGCCGAAAGTGCAGCATTTAAGCCCGAAAATGCGACATCGGGTACACATAGCACAGCAGAGCATAGCACATCACAACACAGCAAAGAAAATCCCCTCCTCCATAGTTCCCCCGGAACCGGGGGCACTGAGGGCGCGGATGTGCCATCCGCGGAGGGGGAATATCTTCGGAAAATAGAGCAACTGCAACCGCCGCAGGATGGCACGGACCGCAACCTGGACGGGTTGCTTTTCAATCTGAAGCAGTTCCATATTCCTCCGCAAGAGCAGTATGCCATTATCCTCAAAAGTAATTTCGGTGCTATCGGCCACCCCCTGTGGAAGGGCTTCTATGCCTTGCGCGAGAGTCATGGCAAGATACGGCAACCGGGGCGATACCTGTTGAGCCTGTGCTGTAAATATTGTTTTCTATATGTGAATAAATTCATGAAGAAAAACGGTTTTTTTAATTTGCACACTTTTCCGGATAGCGTTATCTTTGCAATGTGGTTAAGCTTAATACACGAAAATAAAACAATGTTGTTTCATTTGAAAAAAACGAATCCTTGAATTTCAAGACAAACTATTAATTTTTAAAACAAAACTACTATGCCAGTAATTTACAAATCATTTCAGTCGGTTCTTGCCAACAAAGAGGGCAAGAAGCTTTTCTATCCCCGCGTGGTGCTGACGGGGAATGTGGACACCGAGCAGGTGGCCAAGGAGATTGCGGAATTGTCTTCCCTCTCTACGGGTGACTCGAAGAATGTCATCGACAACCTGGTGACCGTGATGACTCGCCACCTGCAGTCTTCCGAGAGCGTGACGCTGGACGGTCTGGGTACTTTCCGCCTTACGATGAAGTCCACCATGAACGGTGTGGAAGACCCTCTGAAGGTATCGGCTACCCAGTCCACGCTACGAGTGCGTTTTCTGCCCACTTCCAAGCGTAATCTGGACCATACGGTGTCTACCCGTTCGCTGGTGACCGGGGTGAAGTGCGTGCGCTTCGACCTTCAGGACACGGCAGGTTCGGGCGGCAACGACGACGGCTCGGGCGGTAACGACGGTGACCAAGGTGAAAATCCGTTGGGATAAGGCCATTTACGATTTGACGATTTACGATGTACGATTGAAATTCGTACTGCTAAATAACCGCGCCTATGCAGGCATTTATGATACGAAAAGTAATCGTACATCGTAAATCGTCAAATCATAAATTACTAATCTTCAATCATTAATCACTAACTAATCTTATGCGAAAAATCAACTACATCGTGGTGCATTGCAGCGCCACGCGGGAGGGCCATGCGCTCACTCCCGAAGCTCTGGAGGCAGAGCACCGCCGTCGCGGCTTCCGCACGACGGGCTATCACTACTATATCCGGAGAGACGGTACCGTGCTCGGAACCTGTTCCCTGGAACTACCCGGTGCGCATTGCCGCGGTCACAACAAGTATTCGGTCGGCATCTGCTACGAAGGCGGACTGGATGCCATGGGGAATCCGAAAGATACCCGCACCCCGGAGCAGCGTTCGGCACTCCGGCTGCTGGTACACCAGCTGCTGAAGCAGTTCCGGAATGCCCGTGTCTGCGGCCACCGCGACCTGAGTCCGGATTTGGACGGGGACGGAACGGTGCAGCCACGGGAGTGGGTGAAGCAGTGCCCGTGCTTCGAGGTTAGTAAAGAACTTTAATCCCCCCCTAGGACTCCCTGAAGGGGGAGGGGGATAGTCCTGAAGATTGAGCGCGCGCAGGATTGGCGGGAGTATTCTCCTTCCCCTTTAGGGGAACGAGGGGTCTAAAAACACAGAACATCATGAAAATAAGTAAAGAAACTTGGAAAGACATCCTGAAAATTGTGGGTACTATCATCGCTACCATAGCCAGTGTGCTGGGGGTGCAGGCGATGCCGCTCTGATTTCCCGGATGACAACTACCCCGCTTACAGCTTGGTATACAAAGCTACCAAGTGGGGCAGTTTTATGAAAAAAAACAGAAAGCATTCGTTCAAGTTTCGCAAGTCCTCTGTTGAAAGTCAATTATTGGACTTACGAAACTTAAGACTTTTACTCATCAGGAAATACAAAAAAACATGAAGCGAACAATTTATATCCTATTTTGCTGCCTATGGTGTGCAATTGCCACGTTTGCGCAGTCAGACAATATTCTTATCTCTAATGTGACTCCACCTTCCCCTCATGCACAAAGCATGCTGAAGGCAGGACATTTTCCGGTGTCCGGCTATACAGGGGTACCGGATATTACCATCCCCCTCTATACCGTCCAGTTGAAAGATTTTTCCTTTCCCGTCTCTCTTTCCTACAATGCCTCGGGCATCAAGGTAAATGAGGAGGCCACTCGGGTAGGGCTGGGCTGGACATTGAATGCCGGCGGAGTTGTGACCCATACCGTGAGAGGACGTTATCAGGACTTCTGCGAGTGGGCCTATTTCAATGACTCCCCGGATAACCAGCTCCAGGACATTGCGGGCATCTATCATATCGACACTTATCTTACGCAGGGAGCCGGCACTTCCTTGCCGTTCGCTCTACCCCAAGGTATGACCCATGAAATGCTGTACAGAGCTTTGACGAGCGATACTTATGCCAGTTGTGGCGGTACGGAACTGGCTCCTGATGTCTTCCACTATCACTTCTTGGGATATTCGGGAAAGTTCATATTTTCTCACTCGGGCCACATAGTGAAGGAAAGAGAAGACAATGTGCGGATTACGCCTCTTACGGAAAACGATGCTATGGGCCATCCCAAACTGGCCGGCTGGGTCATGACCACCCCCGATGGCACTGAATACCGTTTTGAACAGACTGAACAGACGTTTTTCACAGACCGTCCGCGTGCAGAAAGCTATTCCAGTGCTTTCTACCTGACGCGGATAAAGACAACGGCCGGAGCAGTGGTTACATTCGGCTATAAAACCAGGGATTTCCATTTGGCTTCTTTTGCCAATATTCAGGACAGTCGGATGGAACAATATATCACCACGGATATGGCTTATTACAAGGTGGCCTATCTGGATAGAATCAGTTATCCCGGTGGCAGCATTAGTTTTGAGTATGCCACAGACCGGTTGGACTACAGTCCGGAAGTGCGCTTGTCGGCCGTTCGCATCAACGACGCTGCGGGCAACAATCTGAGCAAGTGGGAGTTGATTCAGGGATATTTTGTTTCCAATGCCAACACTGGCTTCGATGTGCCCACCCTTGACGAACTGAATCGCAGGCTGCCTAACAGCGCTTATTACAACTCCACATGGAACAACAAGATGTTTACGAAAGACTGGAATACCAAAAGACTGAAACTGACCGGACTCAAACATACGGCAAGCAATGTGGCTTCACCGGAAGTCTATTCCTTTTCCTACAACGAAGCCGCTCTACCCACCAAGTTGTCGGCAGCTCGTGACCATTGGGGATATTATAATGGTGCGGCCAACAAAAGTCTGATTCCTGCCTATTGCTGTAACAGCAATCAAAAGTCTGATTCCGTCATTTTGGAATATGGAGGCAGTGCCGATCGCGAACCCAACCCGGCATTCGCACAAGCATTCCAGTTGAGGCGGGTGACATATCCGACGGGGGGAACGGCGGAATTCACTTATGAATCGAATGTATACAAGACGAATGATTTTGAACAAGACCCCTATAAAAAAGATTTGATGTACCGCGTACAAGAGGTGGTATTGTCTGCCAGCCAGCAGCAGGGAATGAACAATATCCCTTTTGCCACAACCTCATTTACCATCTCCAAAAACAATCAGCCTTTTCCTCTTTCTTTTAAGATGCTGACTGATCATACGCTCTATAGCGGCATTACCGAGTTGGAAATAAGCATCCGCAGGAGTGTGGACGACAAATCCCCTTTGTGGAAATACAATTATAATTCGACCAGGTTGCCTGACCCGCAGCATACCAGGCGTGACACCCTGCTGACCAACTATTGGGGCAATATCACGCTGCCTGCCGGCACTTATGTTCTTTATGTAGGTGGCTCGCTGCTGAAACAGCTGAAGTCTATTGAGGCGTTAGGAAAACTTGTCACTTACCCTGATGACTATATAGCCACCCATCCTTACAGCACGGGTGGAGGTCTCCGGGTGAAAGAAATCTGTCACCGGGAAGCAGACGGCAAAGTGCTTCATACCAGAAAGTATCATTACAGCACAAACAGCTCGTTTGCCGACTACTATACTTCCGGCCGTCTGATGGCCTATCCCCGCTATAGGAAGGATTACCGTTCTACCGGCATCAATGGATTCCGGGAGGAAGGCTATTCCGTGGGATACAGCACTGTCTATACAGAAGACTTTGACAAGGATGGAAATAAGATCGGTCTGCAGGAATATCACTACCTGAACACTCCCGACAAGCACTTGTGCTACAGCTGGTGGGACGACAGCCTTCCCTACGGTACGGGCATGAAAGCCAAAGACGAGAACCCGCAGGGAGTTGGAGCCTATAAATATTCAGAAAACGGCACCTTGCTGAAAGAGGCGGTATATGCCTGCAAGAACGGCAGTTACGCCAAGAAGTGGGAAACGGTTTATGCATATGGCGGCTTGGGTGATGGACCTTACATAATATGGGGTATCCAGAAGGCTCCCATACTGGCAGGCTCGCGTGAAAACTCCTCCGGTTGTTACGAAGAAGATGCCATGAAAACCCTTGTCGACATTTATGGCTCGTATGCTGCCGGTACATTGAACACCAAGGTTCCCAATGGCTATCTCTATCCTGCCATCCGTCCTATGCAGCAGATGCTGGACAAGAAGGTGGAAACATTGTATGAAGAGAATGGGCAGTTCACCCTCGTGACCATTTATCAGCATGATCCGGTTCACTTTTTGAACACCTGCGAAATCATGATTTCGAATGGAGATACGTTGAAGCGTACGGAGTATACTTATCCGTTTGACAGACAGACGGATGCCGCAATGAAACGGCTGACTGACGACAACCGCATCGCGGTACCGGTGGAGGTAAGGGAGAAGTCGGACGGCAGCCTGAAACAAGTCTCTCATGAGTATGCCTTGTTCGGCAGCACACCGCGTCTCTCTGCCGTCAGGCGGAACACCGGTACAAACGGAAAGCTGGAAATGCGCATGACTTGCCACAAATACGACAGCTACGGTAATCCTCTGTATGTCTCTGCCGATGGAACCGGAAACATGGTTTTCCTATGGAGCTACCAAGGCATGTACCCGGTGGCAAAAATCGTGAATGCCACGTATGAAGAGGTAAAGGCAGCCCTGGGCACCGCTCCCGAATCACTGTCCTCCTCTTCCAGTCCCGATACGGCACTGATAGACGGACTGAGGACGAAATTGGGCAAGGCGCATGTCACCACCTATACCTATAAACCCCAGGTGGGGTTGCTGACAGAAACTTCTCCGGCAGGAACAACCACTTACTACGGATACGACAACTTCGGCCGCCTGTCAGAAGTCTGGATGCTGGAAGGACTGTCCAGAAAAGTGCTTCAATCCTATGAATATAATTATGTCAATCCCTAAAACAACATGGCTATGAATAAGATTTTAAGATATATACTATTGATATTCGCTTTGGGCATCTCTTTGGAAATGCAGTCTCAAAGCTCCGGTCCGGCAACGGTCTCGTTCAGCAAGGACAAGAATTATGTGGCTACGCTCACTCCCCGCAACGGGGTTTCCTCCGTGGCTTGCAACAACGGGACAATCAGCAATTACGAAAGCGGCAACGTGCAGGTTTCCATCTGTTACATGGATGGATTGGGACGCCCGGCGCAGCAGGTGGAATACCGCACTTCGCCTGCGGGAAAGGATCTGATAAGCATGCAGGAGTACGCTTCCCTTGATGTGCCGGAAAAGCACTGGCTGCCGGTGGCTTTCAGTGCGGGCGGGGCATATACCGCCCCCTCCTCTGTCACGGCACAGGCACGGACGAACTACGGCGACACCGCTCCTTATGGCATGTCTTCCTATGAGGAACCCATACACCGACGCGTCTGTGAGGAGTATGGTGCCGGCCAGCTGTGGCACGACAACCGGAAGCGTGTGCAGACAAGCTACCTGACCAACAGGACGGGCGACAACCGGCTTGACTGCATCCGCTACAAGGTAGGGGGTGTCGGGAGCGGCACTGCATTGGTGCAATCCGGCAGCTATGCTTCGGGAGAGCTCAGTGTGGTATGCACCACGGACGAGGACGGGAACGTTTCCTACCTGTTTACCGACAAGCTGGGACGTATGGTATTGCAGCGCTGGGTCATTGGAAGCGACAACCACGACACCTACTACGTCTACGACAACCGGGGCAATCTCCGCTTCGTCCTTCCCCCGCGCATCCGGGACGAGGGAATCTCACAAGACAAGCTGGATGCACTGGCCTATTGCTATCGGTACGACAGCCGTGACCGGTGCGTGTGGAGGAAGCTGCCCGGCTGTGATGCCGTGCGCTATGTCTACGACAAGGCCGACCGTCTGATTTTCGTGCAGGACGGCAACCTGAAGGGACAAGGCAGATGGCGCTTCACCATTCCCGACGCTCTGGGCCGTACAGTGCTTTCCGGGCTCTGCTCGGACACCCTGCCGGTGGTCGGAAGTCCGGTAGAAGCGGAGTTCACGGGCAGCGGAAGTTATAAGGGATATGCCGTGAAAGTGGGTGGAACCGTCCGTGAACTTTCCGGAAGCAGGCTGCTCACTGTGAACTACTACGACAACTATGACTTTCTTGGCAAGAACGGTTTTCCTGCCTATGCCTACGACAGTTCCATGGAGTCCTCCGGATACGGCACCAAATTCGATGCCCGGGGAATGCTTACGGGCAGCGTGACGGTCTTGGCCGGGGACGGCGCCGGACAGCTTTACAGTGTGGTGTATTATGACCGCCGTTCACGGCCCGTCCAGCGGCAAGGTTCCAATTCCCTGGGAGGCAAGGAAACGGAATACACGGCCTATAACTTTACCGGCCAGCCTACCAGGTTGCGCCATGTTCATACTGCCCAAGGCAAGGCTGTCCGTACGGAGGTCCGTACATATTCCTATGACCATGCAGGCCGGTTATTGACGGTGAAGCACAAGCTGGATGCTTTGGGAGAGGTTACGCTCGTGAACAATGTCTATGACGACTTGGGGCGTCTACAGTCGAAGTCGCTGCATGGCAGTGCCGTCAACAAGCAGACCTATGCTTACAACATCCGCAACTGGCTGACGGGGGTCAGCGGAAGCAAGTTCACGCAGAATCTGTATTATAACACCGGAAACGGAGTAGCGAAGTACAACGGCAGCGTCAGCAGCATGACTTGGAAGGCAGGCAATGAAAGCACCGTCCGCGGCTATAAGTTCACCTACGACGGTCTGGATAGGATGCTGAATGCTATTTATGGGGAAACGGCAGGCATCAATACGAATGCCAACCGTTTCAGCGAGAATGTGACGGGCTATGACAAGAACGGTAACATCAAGGGATTGCAACGTTACGGGCAGACCGGAGCTTCTGCCTACGGCCTGATAGACAACCTGACTTTTACGCTGAAGGGCAATCGGTTGAACCGCGTGGACGATGCGGTAGCGGTTTCCACTTACAACGGCGGCTTTGGTTTTAAGGACGGCGTGAAGCAGGCGAATGAATACACTTACGACGCTAACGGGAATTTAACTAAAGATTTAAACAAGGGAATTACCAACATATCGTATAATTGTTTAAATTTGCCAAGTGTGGTGACGTTCAGTGACGGAAGTACAATTACCTATACCTATGGAGCTGACGGCACAAAGCTAAGAACAGTCCATAAGATAGGCAGCGCTACCACCACTACCGATTACTGCGGAAATGTGGTCTATGAAAACGGAGTGCAGAAGATGCTTCTTACCGAAGAGGGCTATGTCAACCTGACCGGAACTCAGCAGTATCACTACTATCTGAAAGACCATCAGGGGAACAACCGGGTAGTTGTCAACCAGTCAGGCACTGTAGAGGAAACGAACCATTACTATCCCTTCGGAGGGGTATTTGCAAGTACTACGAATGTCCAGCCTTATAAGTATAACGGCAAGGAATATGACACGAAGAAAGGACTGAATTGGTATGACTATGGAGCAAGGCATTATGATGCGGTACTGGGACGGTTTACGACTGTTGACCCTCTGGCGGAGAAGTATTATTCGATAGGGATGTATGCATATTGTAGTAATAATTCCGTACGCTATATTGATCCGACAGGTATGTCCATAAGTCCGATTTATGACGAAGAAGGTAAGTTGATTGGTACAGATGATGAAGGTCTGCAAGGAGAGGCCATTATTATGAACAAGTCAAACTTTAAACAAGGCATGTCTCATGAAGAGGCACTAAGCCATAGTTTAGGGTATAATGGATTGGCAGATGAAGAAGCGCGCTCTAACTACTTGGAGAGTTATACAAGTCTTAAAGACAGACCGGATTATGATGGATATTTGACCTTGGAGGAAGCTAATAAATGGTATAGGGAAGGGAAAGGACAACCTCTATTCACATCTTTAGCAAAAATAGATTTATCAGGGATATACTCTTTAGGAGAAAAATATGTGAGAGAAATAAAAAGTTTTAATTTATTGTTGCATAGTGGCTCCTTAAATGATGGATTAGTATACGGAAACGTTACTTTAAAACGATATCCGAATCATTCAGTAAGAGCTTTTTCTGATAAATATGATTTTGAAATGCACAATGGTCGGAATCCATTGAATTGGGGAAGAAATATAGAAACTATTATAGGAAATAGGGTTGCAGGAAGGGGACAACCATATGAAATAAATATTTATGGAAGTGCTAAACTGACACCATTTTTACCTTGGATAAAATAATATGAAGAGATATGAAAAAGGGATGTATTGTTCTACATTTGCTTTGTAGTTTATTTATTCAAAGTTGCATTTCTGATTCTATTAAGAACTTAGGAAATGGATATTTTTATAGAGATGAAGGAGAGAATATAAAAGATATTCTTTGTCAAAATTCCAATGGTGGAGAAATACCGGCAACTGTACTTGACTATATCTATAACGATGAATATATTATTGCAAAACAGAAGCCTAAATATCCTCAAGAACCTTTATACAAAAGAAAATATGAATATGGAACAAACGATAGTTTATTCTATTGGATAATTTTAAAAACAAACGATGTTGTATTGGGACCTTTGAGTTGGCAAGAGTATTTGGATATGAGATTAAAATACCAAATACCAATTGAGCTATCTTTGTACTGATTTTTTGTCGCAGCGGATGTTCTTCATCCGCTGCTTCTGAATATTAGAATCTCCTGCTTCGATAAGCCAAATGATTCCCTGCTTATATTGCCCCATCTCTATAAGCAGGGAATTTTATTTCATACCTGACGAACGTTCCGGGCGGAGCTTTATTGAACCGCATAGCCTATAAAGTGAACGGGACAGGTAGGAACGCCACGCTTTCCAAATCAGGGAACTGCTCTTCGGGCAATCTTTACATTGTGCGCACCACGGACGAGGACAGGAACGTTTCCTGCCTATTCACCGACAAGCTGGGACGTATGGTATTGCAGCGCCGGGTCATCGGAAGCGACAACCACGACACCTACTATGTCTACGACAACCGGGACAATCTCCGTTTCGTCCTTCCCTCGCGCCTGCGGGACGAGGGAATCTCACAGGAAAGGATGCACTGGCCTATTGCTATCAGTACGACAGCCGCGACCGCTGCGTGTGGAGGAAGCTGCCCGGATGTGATGCCGTGCGCTATGTCTACGACAAGGCCGACCGTCTGATTTTCGTGCAGGACGGCAACTTGAAGGGACAAGGCAGATGGCGCTTCACCATTCCCGACGCTTTGGGCCGTACAGTGCTTTCCGGCCTCTGCTCCGAGCCCCTGCCGGTGGACGGAAGTGCGGTGGAAGCGGAATTCACGGGCAGCGGAAGCTATAAGGGATATGCCGTGAAAGTGGGTGGAACCGTCCGTGCACTTTCGGGAAGCAGGCTGCTCACAGTGAACTACTACGACAACTATGACTTTCTTGGCAAGAACGGTTTCCCCGCCTATGCCTACGACAGTTCCATGGAGTCCTCCGGATACGGCACCAAATCCGATGCCCGGGGAATGCTTACGGGCAGCGTGACGGGCTTGGCCGGGGACGGCGCCGGACAGCTTTACAGTGTGGTGTATTATGACCGCCGTTCACGGCCCGTCCAACGGCAAAGTTCCAATTCCCTGGGAGGCAAGGAAACGGAATACACGGCCTATAACTTTACCGGCCAGCCTACCAGGTTGCGCCATGTTCATACTGCCCAAGGCAAGGCTGCCCGTACGGAAGTCCGTACATACTCCTATGACCATGCAGGCAGGTTGTTGACGGTGAAGCACAAGTTGGATGCTTTGGGAGAGGTTACGCTCGTGAACAATGTCTATGACGACCTGGGCCGTCTACAGTCGAAGTCGCTGCATGGCAGTGCCGTAAACAAGCAGACCTATACTTACAACATCCGCGGCTGGCTGACGGGGGTCAGCGGAAGCAAGTTCACGCAGAATCTGTATTATAACACCGGAAACGGAGTAGTGAAGTACAACGGCAGCATCAGCAGCATGACTTGGAAGGCAGGCAATGAAAGCACCGTCCGCGGCTATAAGTTCACCTACGACGGTCTGGACCGTCTGCTGAATGCTATTTATGGGGAAACGGCAGGCATCAGCACGAATGCCAACCGTTTCAGCGAGAACGTTACAAACTATGACAAGAACGGCAACATCAAGGGATTGCAACGTTATGGGCAGACCGGAGCTTCTGCCTACGGCTTGATAGACAACTTGACCTTTACCCTGAACGGTAATCGGTTGAACCGTGTGGATGATGCGGTGACGGCTTCCACTTACGGTGGAGGCTTCGAGTTCAAGGACGGCGTGAAGCAGGCGAACGAGTACGCCTACGATGCGAACGGCAATTTAACTAAAGATTTAAACAAGGGAATCACCGGAATATCGTATAATTGTTTAAATTTGCCGAATGCAGTAACCTTCAGTGACGGAAGTACAATTACCTATACTTATGGAGCTGACGGCACAAAGCTAAGAACAGTCCATAAGATAGGCAGCGCTACCACCACGACGGATTACTGCGGAAATGTGATCTATGAAAACGGAGTGCAGAAGCTTTTGCTGACGGAAGAAGGCTATGTTACTTTGAGCGACAGCAAGTATCACTATTACTTGAAAGACCATCAGGGTAATAACCGGGTAGTCATCAACCAGAGCGGCACGGTAGAGGAAACGAACCATTACTATCCTTTTGGAGGAGTGTTTGCAAGTGCAGGCAGTATTCAGCCTTATAAGTACAACGGCAAGGAGTTTGACAATAAGAAGGGTTTGAATTGGTATGATTATGGGGCGAGACATTATGATGCTGCGTTGGGAAGGTTTACGACGAATGACAGGTTTGCAGAGAAGTATTATTCGATGTCACCGTATCAGTATGGGGCGAATAATCCGGTAAATAACATAGATGTGAATGGAGATACAATTGTTGTAAATCCTAATCCTAATGGCTTGATAGATAATGTGAGAATGTTTTTTGGATTTGATACCAAGTATCAAAAGGACGTGAAAGCAGATTTGCAGCAACTTAAGAAGGATGATAAGGAAATTGGTGAGATGATTATTGAACTGGAGAAAAGTAAGAATGTTCATTCAATAACAAGGACTAAACGAGGAAAGTCTAATTCTTCAGGATTTGATAGAGAAAAAGCTAAAAAAGACATTCCGCAAGGAAGCATTATAAATTATGACCCTGATGTTAAAACGGATATTAATGGAAATCATCGGACACCAAGAATTGGTTTAAGCCATGAGTTACAGCATTCGTCGGATGTAGATAAAGGTATTATGTCTTATGAAAATATAGGAAATGGAATACCCATGAGAGAAATTCGTGCTATTAATACTGAGAATAAAATTAGAAAAAGAACAGGAGATGCAAAAAGAACGGAATATCGTGGAAGGAAAATACCCCAAAAACTGTTGGAATAAGATTATCCTTATGTTGGGTATTAATCTCTTATTTGTAATGTGTGTACATAAAACAAGTGAGAGGTATGAAGATATGTTTGTTGATTCTACTTGGCAAAGTCCTTTTGTTGCAATGAATATAGAATACAAAGATAGTGTATATTCGATAGTTCCAAGAGAAGGAGATATGTACCTATTTCTGAATGATGGGGTAGCTAATAAGAAATATCGATATGAACTTTTTCCAATTTTATTAGAACAGACATTGGGTATAGACAGCATTACATTTTGTTCACTAAAGGAAATGGACTGTATGGTAACTCCACAGCCATACATAGATTCAATTTATAAAGGAAAAGTAGAAAATCTTATTTCTTTGCTTTTTAATGAGAAAGGTGTACTTTCTGTTGGTTTGTCATATCCAGAAGAAAAATATTTGATTTATTTGTTATTTCATCATGGAGTTTATCTTAATACAGATTGCGAAACTGGAGTTTTGTATATCTTAAATAAATAAGTATTTTATATTCTTGAAATAATCTATTTAATTGCTATCCTAACATCAGATATTACTATATCTTGCATGTTAGGATAGTTTTTTATTTACTTCCCGCTTCCGGAAAGACTACAAGAGAGGAAGTATACACTTACAGCTACGACTATGCTGACAGGGTGAGCAAGGTGGAGCATACATTGGGAGGCAGCAAGATAACCCTCTACGACTGCGATTACGACAAATTCAGGCGATTGTACACCAAGTTGCTGCACGGTTCCGCCACCAACAAGCAGTCGTACACTTACAATGTTTGTAGCTGGCTGACGGGAATCAGCGGCACACGCTTCACACAGAACTTATACTACAACACGGGTGTGGGTACTGCGAAGTACAACGGCAGCATCAGCAGCATGACCTGGAAGTCCGGGAACGAAAGTACAGTCCGCGGTTACAAATTCACTTATGACGGTCTTGACAGAGTACTGAACGCTACCTATGGCGAGACAGCAAGTATCAGCACGAATGCGAACCGCTTCTCGGAGAACGTTACGGGGTATGACAAGAACGGCAATATCAAGGGATTGCAGCGTTACGGGCAACTCTCTTCAACCTCCTACGGCCTGATAGACAACCTGACTCTCACCCTGAACGGCAATCAGTTGAGCTGTGTGGAGGATGCGGTGAGTACCGCTGCATACGGTACAAACACTGCCTTTGTGAACGGTGCAAGCGTCGCAGGGGAGTATGCCTACGATGCCAATGGTAATTTAACAAAAGATTTGAATAAGGGAATTACCGATATTCAATATAATGTATTAAATTTGCCCAGTACGGTATCGTTCAGTGATGGTAGCACAATCACCTATACTTATGGTGCTGACGGCACGAAACTGAGAACAGTCCATAAGATAGGTAGTACAACCACAACGACTGACTACTGCGGTAATGTGATCTATGAAAACGGTACTCAGAAGTTGTTGCTCACCGAAGAGGGTTACATCAACCTGACCGGTACCCAGCAGTATCATTACTATCTGAAGGACCATCAAGGTAACAACCGTGTAGTAATCAACCAGTCAGGTACTGTGGAGGAAACGAACCATTACTACCCTTTCGGTGGTGTGTTTGGCACTGCAGGCAATACCCAGCCTTACAAGTATAACGGTAAGGAGCTTGATACGAAGAAGGGTTTGAACTGGTATGATTATGGGGCGAGACATTATGATGCTGCGTTGGGAAGGTTTACGACGAATGACCCGTTGGCGGAGAAATATTATTCGATGAGTCCGTATACTTATTGTGCCGATAATCCGGTAAAGTTCATAGACCCAAATGGTATGGAATATGCTCCTGGTGATCTGTTTAAGACTAAAAGAGCAGCAGCTAAAGATTGGGGTATGTATTATAATGGTGCATCTATTATACGTAAACGTGAAATGGGCTCTTCTATTTATGAAGTTAAGCAAAAGGGAAAGCTAAAGGGATATTCTTATAGTGCAGCCAATGAAGGAGAGCACAGCGTATCTATAAGCTTACCTCCTAACGGTGAGAGATTTGTAGGATCGATTCATTCGCATGGAGACGCGGACGCAGAGCATATAAATAATAAATTCTCAAAAGCTGATATAAAATATATTGAGAAAACAAAAGAAAATGGTTATTTGGCTACGCCGAGTGGCGATTTGTTAGAATATAATCCTTATAGTAAGAAAACATCAATAGTGACTAGTGATCTTCCTAGTGATCCCAAAGATCCTAAACGAAAGAATAATATTAATCCGAAAGATATTCCTGCTGAAAAGGGTAAACAAAGAATGAAAGAATTGCTACAAAAGCCAGATTTAAACATTCCTGTTAGCCAGAGAGAACATATTCATTGGGTATTTTAAAAAGATAGCAATATGTATAGGACTTATTTTTTTGCTTTAATGCTATTTGCGATGTCATGTACAAACAGTACATCGAAGGTCGGAGAAGATCAACAATCATCTCAACAGATTGAGTATGTAATGAATGATAGTCTCTCAACAGATTTTTATACTGATATGAAAAGCTATGTTCCTGCAGAGGGATTTATACCTACAGCGGATATTGCAGTAAAGATAGCGGAATGCGTACTATTGGAAATTTATGGAAAGGAAAGTATAGAGAAAGAAAAACCTTTTTCTGTTAACTTGGTAAATGGAATATGGGTAATAGAAGGGCATATTCCTAATGGAAATGATAGTGCGCTGACTTTCTGTGGACAATCTTATGTGGAAATAAGAAAAAGTAATGGTGAGATTATAAAGCTTTTGCATACTAAATAAAAAATATTACTCTAATATAAGTTGCCTTTTTTCAATGAGATTTATTTAATTACTATCCTAACATCAGATATGCTATATCTTGTATGTTAGGATAGTTTTTTAGGTCTATCAAATGATGTAGGTCATGCAGGACTACATCCGTACTCTCCGGATGCTTAACAGCACGGGCACTTCCTATCTGGATAACATTTCCTATATGTATTATTTGTACGACAGTCTGGGACGGCTGACCCTGCAGGGGGGAATCCTTCTTCCAGTCCTACCGTGCTTGTGCAGAACAACTTGCTCAGTGGCTACGACATCACAAGTACGGTTTATACTTTCTCCAACAAGCCGTCTGGTGTGACACATACACATACTGCCAGCGGAAAGACCACGCGCACGGAAGTATATACCTATACCTACGACCATGCGGACAGAATAAGCAAAGTGCAGCATAGTCTTGGCAGCACTGCGATTACTCTGTACGATGCGACTTATGACAACTTCGGTCGTTTACTGACCAAGCAGTATCACGGTACGAGCACCAACAAGCTGACTTATACCTACAACCTGCGTAGCTGGCTGACGGGAATCAGCGGCACACGCTTCACGCAGAACCTGTACTACAACACGGGTGTGGGTACTGCGAAGTACAACGGCAGCATCAGCAGCATGACCTGGAAGTCCGGGAACGAAAGTACAGTCCGTGGTTACAAATTCACTTATGACGGTCTTGACCGGATGCTGAACGCTACCTATGGCGAGACAGCAAGTATCAGCACGAATGCGAACCGCTTCTCGGAGAACGTTACGGGTTATGACAAGAACGGTAACATCAAGAGTTTGCAACGTTATGGCCAGACTGGTGCCAGTGCCTACGGCCTGCTTGATAACCTGACTTACACATTGACCGGTAATCAGTTGAGCTGTGTGGAGGATGCGGTGAGTACCGCTGCATACGGTACAAACACTGCCTTTGTGAACGGTGCAAGCGCCGCAGGGGAGTATGCCTACGATGTCAATGGTAATTTAACGAAAGATTTGAATAAGGGAATTGCCGATATTCAATATAATGTATTAAATTTGCCCAGTACGGTATCGTTCAGTGATGGTAGCACGATTACCTATACTTATGGTGCTGACGGCACGAAACTGAGAACAGTCCATAAGATAGGCAGTACAACCACAACGACTGACTATTGCGGTAATGTGATCTATGAAAACGGTACTCAGAAGTTGTTACTCACAGAAGAGGGTTACATCAACCTGGCCGGTACCCAGCAGTATCATTACTATCTGAAGGACTATTAGGGTAACAACCGTGTAGTGATCAACCAGTCTGGCACTGTGGAGGAAACTAACCATTACTACCCTTTCGGTGGTGTATTTGCCACTGCAGGCAATACCCAGCCTTACAAGTATAACGGTAAGGAGTTTGATACGAAGAAGGGTTTGAATTGGTATGATTATGGGGCGAGACATTATGATACGGCGTTAGGAAGGTTTACGACTAATGACAGATTTGCCGAGAAGTATTATTCGATGTCTCCGTATCAGTACGGGGCGAATAGTCCGGTTGTTAATATTGATGTGAATGGAGATAGTATTAGAATTTGCACTGAAACTCAGTCCTTTGGTCACACATGGATTAGTGTTGGTGAAGGATCTAATATGACTGTTTATAGCTACGGACGATACAATGGAACTAATAAAGGGCCAGATAGAAGCTCTAATTCTTTAGGAAATGGTTCCGGTGTTCTTTTAAAGTTAATGGGGGATGAAGCAAAAGCTTACAATGACAAAAAAAGCAGCTGGTGGAATGTCTGTATTTGTAGTAACAGATGTGGCAGATGAAAAAGTTGCTAATATTTTAGACGAAAAGTTTAATTAATATGTCAACTACAATGCCAGATAATCCTAAAAGTGATTATTATAACAGTTCTTCTGCTCGTATTATTGATGAATATAAGCTGACAAGTAATAATTGTACAACAATGGTATCTGACGTGTTGAATAAAAGTGGGTCAAATGCTCTGAAAGGGACAAGGCTACAACAAACAAGTAATTTGGGAACATGGACTACTATTCCTATTGTCAACAGATTTGTTCTTCCAATATCAATGCAGAATCATTTAGTGAGAATATCCAAACCAGGAGGGTAGTTTATAAAACAAGATAGATTATGAAATGGCTTAGAATTGTGTTTGTTGCCACATCAATAATTCTTTCATTATTAATTATATACGCAATTATTAATTGTGAAATTAGTTATAAATATGAGATTGAAAATCGATGTGGGGATAAGATTGATATCTTATGGGTTGAGGAGTGGCTAAAAGAAACGATTAAAGTGTGGAAGTTTTTTCTATGCTATGTAATCATTAATATCTTTTATTTAGTAGCTTCTCTTGTCAATAGCCGTAAATCTTCAAAAGAAAAATGCAGTTTATCATAAACAAACGCAGTCTCTTTTGTATTGATAATTAGGCCGTCTTGCCTTGATATGAATTGACTATTTTTATCGTTATCCTAACATCAGATATCCCATATCTTGCATGTTAGGATATTTTTTTGTCATATAACAGTCATACCATTTCTAATGTTGTAACTATCCTCCGTGCCGGGCTACACCCTTTTTTGCAGATGGCTATACCATCGCATAGAAAGGGTGTAGCCATCCGGAGTAAAAGGTGTAGCCTCGTGAAATGTGTCCTACGAATGCTTTTGGCGGGGATAATAGCGGCTTGCATAGAATCTGTGTTCCTTTGTCCGCGTCTTGTTTTTATACTGCTTCATCCGAAGAAGAAAAGGAAGCGCAAGAATCTACGGTGGCAGATAACATTACCCCGACAGTATAACATATCATATCCGACCATAAAAATCCATGCCCGAAGACCAATGCTCCGAGCGTGGTGTTTCGTATGGCATTCGCCCAATCGACCTGGTATAATTGGCTGATTTCTATGCAATAAGAAAACAGTAAGGAGATTGCGGCCACTTTGAGTATGGATGCCGAAGGGAAGAGAAAGCGTAATCCCCAATAGACCATAGCTGCCCAAAGTGTATCGCCAATATACTCTGCAATAAATTTAGGCAATGCATTGCCATATTTCCGGGAAGCAAGTCCTGCCAATATGATGACGAAAGTGACGGTTAAGTAAATCCAACGTTTGTATTTCACATCATGATGTTTTAGGTCCATTGCAAATTTATGGAAAATTGACAGATATGAGTGAGAAGGAAGAGCTTTTTCGTATTTTTTCCTATCGAACGGTCTGTGTAAGGCTATAAACAGAAAAGCAAATGAAGGGCAATACTATGACACGTATATGGCCAAAAATAACTATTGGTACAGCATGCATGAACTGAGCCGCATGGACGATGAAACAGGCGACCCCTTGCCGGGTGACCGGAGACTTGCACCTATTCCCGTCGGATTTACCGTTCGGAGCGGTGGCACCCAATGGCTGTTCGAGAACAGCGTCCGCACCACAAATCCGGAAGAACTTTGGAAATAAGACTCTCTTGTTTCAAATCTCCCCGAAATCATGTACCTTTGTGGCGATACCTAAAAAAGGGTGTGGCAAGATGATGAACAAGATAAATTCCGTATGCGTATATTGTGCTTCGAGCACAAAGATAGATTCCGTTTATTTCGATGCAGCCCGTGAGTTGGGCACTCTGCTGGGGCAGCGGCAAATTCGCTTGATTAATGGTGCGGGAAATATGGGACTGATGTCCGCTGTGTCCGATGCGGCACTCCGGGCAGGGGGAGAGGTGACGGGCGTCATTCCCCGCTTCATGGTGGAGCAGGGATGGCATCACACCGGACTTACCCAACTCGTGGAAGTGGAAAGCATGCACGAACGGAAAAAGACAATGGCCGACTTGAGCGATGCCGTCATCGCCCTGCCCGGTGGTTGCGGCACCCTGGAAGAACTGCTGGAAATCATCACTTGGAAGCAACTCGGACTGTATCTGAACCCGATTGTGATACTGAATGTCAAGAACTATTTCGACCCTCTGCTCGATATGCTCCGGCAGGCGGTGGACGAAAACTTCATGCGCGTGCAGCACGGTGCCATCTGGCATGTGGCGCAGACACCGCAGGAAGCCGTGGAACTGATATATACCACTCCCTTGTGGGACGCCTCCATCCGTAAATTCGCTGCAATATGATAGGGCTGTTGATGGCTTGGGCAGTAGTGGGGACGGAGGGGATTCCTATTCCATATTCTCCGAGAATGGACGATGGCATCACCGTGGTCCTTTTGTGCTGTTTCTTTCTGTCGGCCTATGTCTTGTCACGCAGCCGCAAGTTCCTGCTGCAACTGGTGAAGGATTTCCTGCTTCATCGCGAACGTACCAGCATATTTGCCACTTCCACAGCCGCCGATATGCGCTATCTGCTGCTGCTCATCCTGCAGACCTGCATCCTAGCAGGCGTCTGTATCTTCAACTACTTCAATGATATACAGCCGGAACTGGTACACCATGTGCCGCCGGGACTTCTATTGGGGATTTACATCGGTATGTGTCTTCTCTATTTGTGCTTGAAGTGGATGCTTTACTCTTTTCTGGGTTGGATTTTTTTTGACGAAAGTGTTACAACGCTATGGCTTGAGTCCTATTCTACGCTACTTTATTACTTGGGATTCGCCCTTTTCCCGTTTGCTCTGTTCATAGTCTATTTTGATTTGAGTTTGCAGCTGACGATAATAATCGGATTGATTTTAGCCTTTTTTGCTAAAATATTGATGTTATACAAGTGGTTAAAGCTTTTTTGTAACAATTTATATGGCGGTTTACTTTTAATTTTGTACTTTTGTGCCCTTGAAATCATGCCTTGTTTTGTGTTATATCAAGGTGTGATGCAGCTAAACAGTTATTTGATAATAAAATTTTAGGACGTTGAAAATTAAGAAAGTACTTGTGTCGCAGCCGAAACCGGCATCAGAGAAATCTCCTTACTACGACATCGCCGAGAAGTATGGTGTGAAAATAGATTTTCGCCCATTTATCAAAGTGGAGAGCCTTTCAGCGAAAGAGTTCAGACAACAGAAAATTTCGGTCTTGGATCATACTGCCGTTATTTTTACTTCGCGTCATGCTATTGATCATTTCTTCCACTTGTGTACAGAATTGCGTGTGACAATTCCCGAAACAATGAAGTATTTCTGCGTGACGGAGGCCGTTGCTCTGTATATCCAAAAGTATGTGCAGTATCGTAAGCGTAAGATTTTCTTCGGAAACACCGGGAAGATTGACGATTTGATACCTTCCATTGTTAAGCATAAGACTGAAAAGTACTTGGTACCAATGTCGGATGTACACAATGATGACGTGAAGAATCTGCTGGATAAGAATAAGATTCAGCACACGGAAGCTGTCATGTACCGTACTGTCAGCAATGACTTTGCTGCAGATGAGGCTTTTGATTATGACATGCTGGTGTTCTTCAGTCCGGCAGGCATCAGTGCCTTGAAGAAGAATTTCCCTGATTTTGACCAGAAGGAAATCAAGATCGGAACATTCGGCTCTACCACTGCCCAGGCAGTCCGTGATGCCGGACTTCGTCTTGACCTGGAAGCTCCCAGCGTGCAGGCACCCTCAATGACGGCGGCGCTTGACATGTTTATCAAGGAGAATAATAAAGGAAAGTAAAAAGAGAGAAATAAAGAGAGAAATAAGGATTAGGGATTAAGGATAAAGGATGAAAGAACCTATTCACCTCCACCTCCTTTATTCTTTATCCCTAATCCTTTATCCCTAATCCCTAATCCCTAATCCTTGTTTCTCATGCCAAATACCTTGCGTAAGTCCGAACGGTTGGACAAGAAGAAAGTGATAGAGAAGATGTTTGCGGGCGGCTCACGCTCGTTTTCGGTTTTCCCTTTGCGTGTGGTGTATCTGCCGGTGGAGGAGCTGGAGGCACCCGTTTCCATTCTTGTAAGTGTTTCGAAACGCCGTTTCAAGCGGGCGGTGAAGCGCAACCGCGTGAAACGCCAGATACGTGAAGCCTACCGCATGAACAAACACGGACTGCTGGCCGTGCTGACGGAAAAAAAGTGCCGTCTGGCCGTGGCCTTTATCTATCTTTCGGACCAGTTGGTAGACTCTTCTGTCATTGAGGACCGTATGAAGACAGCTTTGGCACGCATTGCCGAGAAGGTAGCGGCAAATGCTGAAGCCGAGCAAACTCCGCAGGTGTCATGAAGCGTCTGCTTTCATATCTGCTGCTGCTTCCCATCTATTTCTATCAGAAGTGCATATCGCCCATGATAGGGCCTTCATGCCGTTTTACCCCCACTTGTTCGCAATATGCGGTGGAGGCCATCAAGAAACACGGACCTTTCAAGGGGTTTTGTCTGGCAGTAAGGCGCATTCTGCGCTGCCATCCCTGGGGAGGTTCCGGATATGATCCCGTTCCATGAATATTCCAGTAGACATACATACACACCGGTTTCCGCAAGTACCCGGAACTGCCATTGCAAATTGCTATCCCGAAACGTTCTCTCCACAGAGCGGCGGATGGTATTCGGTGGGGATACATCCCTGGCATATAGGTCGGAGTGGAGGTGAACACTCTGGAGTTGAAGGTGCTGTGGCTAGCAGGGTGTGCGGCCTGGAGGAGTTAGTGCGTCATCCCCAAGTACTTGCCGTGGGCGAAGCCGGGCTGGACAAGCTGGCAGATGCTCCGATGGATTTGCAGGTGGAAGTGTTCAGACACCAGGCATGTTTGGCAGAGGAAGTGGGAAAGCCGCTGGTGATTCATCTGGTGAAGGCGGTTGATGAACTGCTGAAGGTGAAGCGGGACTTGCGCCCGTCGAATCCGTGGATAATACATGGTTTCCGTGGCAAGGCGGCGCTGGCGGAGGAATATCTGAAACATGGCTTTTATCTTTCATTCGGGGAGAAATACCAGGAAGCAGCCTTGTGCCGGGTACCTGCCGACCGGCTGTTCATCGAAACGGATGAAAGTGAAGTTTCCATCGGGGAATTGTATGCACGCGCTGCCGAAGTGCGCGGCATCTCTCCCGAGGAGCTTGGAGAAACACTCCGGAGAAATGTCTGCAAAGTCTTTTTTAAACCCTAAGAGTTGTTTCTTCGAATAAAGAGTCGTATTTTTGCGCAGATTAAAATAGGAATCAAACAATTCATAGATAATCACTTAAATAATTAATCAGATAACTTAATCATTCGATGAATTTTGTAGAAGAATTAAGATGGCGTGGCATGCTCCACGATATGATGCCGGGTACGGAAGAACTTCTGGCTAAGGAACAAGTGACTGCATACATTGGTTTCGACCCTACTGCGGACTCTTTGCACATCGGGCACCTTTGCAGTGTGATGATTTTGCGTCACTTCCAGCGTTGCGGACACAAGCCGTTGGCACTGATTGGCGGTGCTACGGGTATGATTGGTGACCCTTCCGGAAAGTCTGCAGAACGCAATCTGCTTACGGAAGAGACGTTGCAGCGCAATCTGGCCGGTATGAAGGCCCAGCTCTCCAAGTTCCTGGATTTTGATTCGGATGCCCCCAACCGTGCCGAGTTGGTGAACAACTACGATTGGATGAAGAACTTCACTTTCCTCGATTTTGCCCGTGAAGTGGGTAAGCACATCACCGTGAACTATATGATGGCGAAAGATTCTGTAAAGAAGCGTCTGAACGGTGAGGCACGTGACGGTCTTTCCTTCACGGAATTCACCTACCAACTGTTGCAGGGATACGACTTCCTTCATCTGTATGAAACCAAAGGCTGCAAGCTCCAGATGGGTGGCAGCGATCAGTGGGGTAACATCACTACCGGTGCCGAGCTGATTCGCCGTACGAACGGCGGGGAGGTGTTTGCACTGACCAGCCCGCTGATTACGAAGGCCGACGGTGGCAAGTTCGGCAAGACAGAGTCCGGAAACATCTGGCTCGACCCGCGTTACACTTCTCCATATAAGTTCTACCAGTTCTGGCTGAACGTGAGCGACGAGGATGCCAAACGTTACATAAAGATATTCACTGCACTCTCCAAGGAGGAGATTGACGCTCTAACGGCCGAGCACGAGGCTGCTCCCCATTTGCGCGTCCTTCAGAAGTGTCTGGCCAAGGAAGTGACTATCATGGTTCACTCCGAAGAGGACTATAATGCTGCTGTGGATGCATCCAACATCTTGTTTGGCAATGCAACTTCTGATGCACTGAAGAAGTTGGACGAAGATACGCTGCTGGCTGTGTTCGAGGGTGTTCCCCAGTTCGAAATATCCCGTGATGCACTGGCTGCCGGTGTGAAGGCGGTGGATTTGTTCGTGGATAATGCTGCTGTATTCGCTTCCAAGGGCGAGATGCGTAAGCTGGTGCAAGGCGGTGGCGTTTCTCTGAATAAGGAGAAACTGGCTGCTTTCGACCAGGTGATTACGACAGCCGACCTGCTGGACGAAAAATACCTGCTGGTACAGCGCGGCAAGAAGAATTACTATCTGATTATCGCCAAATAGCGGTATCCTAAAGAGAAGTAATTAAGGAAATAATGCTTCGGCAGTAAAAATAGCCCCGAAATATTTGGATATTTCGGGGCTTCCTTTTATCTTTGCACCGCTTTTTAACAGAAAGCCCTATGTTTGGACTATGGTGTAATGGTAGCACAACAGGTTTTGGTTCTGTTTGTCCAGGTTCGAATCCTGGTAGTCCAACTACGATACAGCTAATTGCAGCTAAAAACCCACTAAAATCGCAAGTTTTAGTGGGTTTTTTTGTTACTTCTAAATAGGCATCGAAAAAAACAGACACGATTTCGGTGCCAAATTAGGTGACACAGCAACCTCCCTTTACCGCAATCTTCGAAGGAACTCATGAACTACTAAAAAATGAGTGTAACGAAGAAAATCTCAGTTCTGTTCTGGGCAAGAAAGAGCAGAACCAAAAAAGAGGCGAATACAGTCCCGCTGTATTGCCGAGTCACTGTCGGGGGACAAAGATACGACTTTCCCCTGAATGTATCAATACGTCCGGCATCGTGGATTGCCAAGGCGCAGAGGGCTGCCGGAAAGACAGAAGCTGACCGGGAAGCAAACCGGGTTATCGAGGAAACCGGGCTGCTCGTCACTGAAACCGTCGAACGGATTCAGCAGAAACATTATGAACTGAGCATCGAAAACTTCAAGCTGCAGTTCAAGGCCAAAGAGAACGAATACTCCACCATCACCAAACTTTTCGACTATCACGAGGCCGTAGAGCGCAAGAACCTGCGCCCGGGAAGCTACCGCGGATATATCGTCACAAGAAAACACCTGCTCGATTTCGTTCGTATCAAGTTCCATCTCTCAGACTATTCCATAGAGGCCATAGACAAGGCTTTTGTCTATGAGTTCTTCGCCTACCTGCAGGGCTACCGCCGTGAAGGTACGGTTCGCTGTGCCGTCAACGGGGCGCTGAAGCATATCGCACGGTTCAAGCGGATTATGAATCTGGCCATACAGAATGAGTGGATAACGAACAACCCGGTATGCCTGCTGAAGGTGCACAAGGAGTATGTGGAAAAAGGGTATCTTACGGAGGAAGAAATCAGGCGGCTCAAGGCAGTCACGCTGCCGCCCCACTTGGGCATTGCGAGGGACATATTCATGTTCTCCGTCTATACGGGCATGGCTTACGTGGATATTCTGATGCTGACGAATAAGAACATCACGTTGGGGATAGACGGCTCGCATTGGCTCAACTACCACCGCCAGAAGACTTCGCAGCGTGTGGCGGTGCCGCTGCTGGAGCCTGCCGAGGAGCTGATAGCGAGGTATGCCACTTATCACGGAGAGAAGGCGAAGCAGCCCATTTTCCCCGTGCCTTGCAACCAGGCAATCAACCGTTATCTGAAAACCATCGCCAAAGCGGCAGGCATCCGGAAAGACATCACCTACCACATGGCCCGGCACACGTTCGCCACCACTATCACGCTATCGCACGGCATCCCCATCGAGACGGTCAGCAAGATGCTGGGGCATGCCTCGCTCACCATCACGCAGCTGTATGCCAAGATTGTGGACAAAAAGGTGATGGACGACATGGCACAACTCAAAGAGCTTTATGCCAACAAGGGCAAGGAGGGCGACAATCATGCAAGTAATCAATAAACATACATTATCAATATGAAGAAGAGACTTTTTGAACAGAATGCCCTGCAGGCGGCAGAATGCCTGACGGAAATGACAGATAAGGAGTATCTGCGCAGTGCGGACGTGACACGTATATTCTCTATCAGCAACTCCACGCTGAAGCTGCTGCGGACGAAGGGCGAGCTGCCTTGTTACCGCTTCGGGAAAACCTATCTGTACAAGCGCGAGGAGATAGAGGCGTGTCTGGTGAAAATCATAGCAGGAAAGGAGTGAGTATGGCTAAGCAGGGTTTCAGTTACTACAAGGCGGAGACGGACCGCTTTCAGGACATCAAGATAAAGCGCCTGAAGAAGAAGTACCGTTGTGCAGGGTATGCTGTCTATCAGTACGTGCTCAACGAGATTTACCGGGTGAGGGGCTACTGCCTGACGTTCACCGAAGACCATCTTTTCGACGTGTCCGAATATTGGGACATCGAGGAGGAAGAGGTGACGGCCATCATCGGCTACTGCGCCGAGATAGGGCTTTTCGACAACCGGCTGTGGCAGGAGAAGGGGGTGCTGACGGCCAGGAGCATACAGACGCGCTACATCGACATCTGCAAGGTGTGCAAGAAGACACCCGCCATCGAGGAAGACCTACGGCTGGTTGAAACGGAGAAGACCGTCCAGGCGCCGGAACCGTTGCCGCAGCTTTTCCCGAGGGAAGAGTTGCCGCCGATGCGGATCATCCCGAAAGCCGAGGGAGGTGCAGTGCCGAAAGCCGTTACCGATGTGCCGGGAACCGCTGCGCCGGTGCCTGCCGTTCCGGCTGTAACCGCACAGACGGAAACGGGGGCAGAGGGCGTTGGGAAGCGGGTTCTGTCGGAGCTGGAAGCAAAGGAGGAGGAAGCGTTTCCGGAAGATTTCCAGAAATTTCCGGAAACTTCTGGAAACTTCTCAGAAGAATGCGACAAATCTATTAAGAGTTATGCTAATAAAAACTCCTCCTCAAACTCCCCCTCAAGGGAGGAGGAGGAGAGAGCTTCGCATTCTTCGGGGAAGGAGAGACTGCAGCTACTGTTCAGGTCGATGAGCATTGCCCCGGATGATGTCCGCTGGATAGGCACGATAGAGGGCATCGATACCGACGGCTCGCCGCTGTGGGCGCTGGCCGACGAGGTGCGGCAGAGCCGGGGCAGGCTCACGGTGTGCAGCTACCTGCTGCCTTCGCTTCGCTCGCTGGTGGCGGCGGGGCGGCTCACGGTAAGGCGGCAGGCGGCCGACACGTCCGAAGAATTGCGGCAGATGCTGCGGCAGGTCAAGGTGCCGAGCTATGACCTCGAACGGGTGCTCGAGGCGGCGCAAGGGCAGGAGAGGGCGTTGCGCGAGGCAATCGACGAAGTGCGGAGGTCGAAGGGCAAGATAAACATGCCGGCAAGGTACATCCTCTCGAAGCTGCGGAAGGCGGTGCCTGCCAAGGCTTCGTGAGGGGGGGAAGCCAGAGACAAAGTGCGCTCTCGGCGTGTGTGTCGTGAGCGAAAACAGTGGAAAAACGCTCATGTGGTACGCCTCATGAGCAAAAAAACATCGAAAATGACGAATGGACAACAGACGGCAGCCGCTCCGATTAGCGGCAAGTACTACCCTCGCAAGATGGCGCACGGGTGGTGTGTGGCACACCGCATCACGGCATGCGGAGTAACGATTGAGCGCTTCGGCGTGAAGTACCGGACCTATCGGGAAGCTTTCGAGCGTGCCGGGTGGATGAACCGTGAGGAAGTGGCGGCAGCGCTTCGGGCAGCGTCCGGAAACGGGAAGGAGATACGGCCATGAGCACGGAGAAGGTATCGACACTCACCCTGCGGCTGACAGCGGAGGAAGCGGAGCAGTTGGAGCGGCTGAAGGCGCTGGTGGGTAAATCTACCGGCAGCGAAGCGCTGAAATACGTGATGAAGGAGTATCCCCGTTTCTGTGCCCATTATCGGGAGGAAGCGAAGCAGCGGCGGGAGAGGGAGCAGGAGTTTACCGAGATGCGCCGCGCGTTGTGCGGTTATGTCGAGGCACTGCAACGGTTGCAGGCGGTGGCGTTGAGGGAGTAGTGCTGCCACCTGTCGTGCACGGAGCATCCGGCTCTTCGTCCGCCCCTGCCCCCAATGCACGCCGCCAGCCCGCAGGCGGGCACCCAGGCAGCACGCAAAGGGTGCAGCGGCTACGGCGGTACTCCGTCGCGGGCATAGGCAGGGGAGATGGTGTTGCCGCGCGGGCTTCCGGCTTCTGTGGCCGTGCCGCCTCCCCCTTTGGGATTGCTTGTACACGGCGGGGCAGGCCGCCCTGGGGCAGTGTTGCCGCGCTCTCGGTATCGTCGGGCCCGTCGCCCGCCGATGTTACGGCGACCGTATGCTCCAGTGGTATTGCCTTTTTTCTCTGCCGGGGCAGAAAAAAGAGAGAGGAGGGCGAGTTTTTATAACATAATAAGAATATTTTTCAGCCGGGCGCTTCGCTTGATTCCCGGCTGCGCTACGCTAAAAATATTCGCTATTATGTTAACAATACGCCCTTGCTTCTACGTCAGCGCTCCCTCCGGTCGTCAGAGCTGCCGTAATATCGCAGTTCCTCGCCCCCACGCCTGGGGTGGAGGCATCTCCCTCCGGCTTCGCCGGGCTGCATGCTCCCTGCGGAGCGTGTCTCTGTGCGCCGCCTGCCGTCCGGCCAAGCCTTGGGGTGTGTCCGCGAAGCGGCCAATACCTTTCCCACCGGCTTCGCCGGACGATGCCGGGCAGTCTGCACACATCTTTGCACACACATCGGGTAGTTATCGGGTACCCCTAACTATACTTATATATAGTCTTGGCCTGCAATCCGTGGCATTCCGTACAAAAAGACGTACCTTTACTGATGTAAATCAAACCTTTATGCTTATGACCTCCGACGTTTTCCGCACATCCCTACGCAACATCGACACCTGCCGTCCTGCATCCGGCATTGCCCGTCACCCTGCCGCCCGCCAGCTGGAGAACCGTTCCTACGGTTTCAAGGAGCTGGCCGTGCTCTACTTCCCCAACATCGCGCCGGCAAGCGCCAGCATCCGCCTGAAAGCCTGGATAAAAGACAGTCCCGAACTGCTGCAAGCCCTCGACGAAACCCACTACCACCTGACGGCCCGCGTACTGACACCCCGGCAGAAAGACCTGATAGCGGTTGCCTTCGGCTCCCCATTCTGACGTTCTGCCACTGCGTTTGCCACCTATACCTTTATACAGTAACCCCAACCTTCAGCACGCTCATGACACAACCCGCTATCGTTTCCCAACCCATTGCAGCCGCCACTGCCGCAATGTCTACCGCCAATCTGCCGACGCTCCGTCTGGACTGTAACCGAAACGTCAACCTTATCGTAGTGCACTGCACCGCTTCCCGGTGCGACCGCCAGCTTACCCCGGAAAGCCTCGACCGCCTCCACCGGCAGCGGGGTTTCACCGCCTGCGGCTATCACTTCTACATCACCCGGGAAGGCACCGTATTCCCGATGCGCCCTCTCGATACTGTCGGCGCCCATGTGCGGGGCTTCAATGCCCACAGCATCGGCATTGCCTATGAAGGCGGTCTGCAGCCCGACGGGGCCGCCGCCGATACACGTACACCGCAGCAACGCGAAGCGCTGCGCTTCCTCATCCGGCAGTTGCTCGTTTTGTACCCCAAAAGCACCGTCTGCGGCCATCGCGACCTCAGTCCCGACCTGAACGGTAACGGCGTCATTGAGCCGCAAGAGTGGCTCAAGCAGTGTCCCTGCTTCGACGCCTCCACGGAATATGCTCCGCTTTGC
Organism: Bacteroides sp. A1C1; assembly: GCF_004328515.1. NCBI lineage: Bacteria > Pseudomonadati > Bacteroidota > Bacteroidia > Bacteroidales > Bacteroidaceae > Bacteroides > Bacteroides sp. A1C1. Next base: position 2,100,155 of record NZ_CP036491.1, on the reverse strand, counting down.
GCCGAGGCCTTCCACCGCAACGGGTGACAGAACCGCACGAAAAACACACTCATCCGTACACAACCACACATAGCGGCCGTGGCTATTCCACTGCTCCGTACCTTCGCCAGCGAACATTTAAAACGTGATACCGCTATGAAAACCGCTTTGAAATGGACACTCAGTGTCCTGAAATTCGTATTTACAAACGAGAGTTTCCGCAACTTCATCGCCTCCCTGCTGGGAAAACCGGGTGATAAAAAAGCTGGGAACAAGTAGCCGCCCGACGTGAGTTCCGGAGGAAGCCGCCCCATCACGGAGCGGCTTTTTCGTGCCCGGACAGTAGGTAACAACCGGTAACAATGGTAACAGTCCGTAACAGTCGGGGTAACAACCGGTAACAATCCGGCATATATCTGCACAAATCAGCACGCATCCTCATGAACCGCCCGACTTTACGCGCGTACATGCGTACATTTGTTCTGCTTCTCCACGATGGGGAGGCGTAAAATATACATCAACCCTTTAACCCCTATTTTACCATGTCTGTATCCTATTCCGTATCAGCCCGCAAGAATCCTGCGAAACCGCAGGAAGCCCCCAAGTTCTACGCCCAGGTGCAAGCTACTGACGAATGTACCTTTGACGTGCTTACCCGTGCCGCTGCCGACCGTTCCACCGTGACCAGTGCCGATGCCAAGGCCGTGATGGACAACGTGATGAACATTGCCAAGGAAAAGCTGGCCAGCGGTCAGATTGTCCGTATCAACGACCTCGGCTCCTTCCGTCTGGCCATTAGTACCGAAGGCGTAGAGTCTGCCGATAAATTCACCGCTGCCAACATCAAGAAGGCGCGTATCGTGTTTGTTCCCTGCAAGGAACTGAAGGACATTTGCAAGACATTGTCCTACAAGAAAACCTCTACTGTTGCAACCAAAGGCCAAGGCGGCTCCGAGGACGGTGGAAGTGAGAATCCCGGAGGCGGTGGAAGTGATGGCGACCAGGGCGAGAATCCGTTGGGCTAATCCTTCGTTTTCCACGCAAGAAACACTTGAAATCGTCCCGACGAAATGAAAAAACGTCGGGGCGATTTTTTTTTGTCCCGGCAGGATTTGAAAAAACGAAAGCAAAAAACGGCCGGGCGGTGCCGGGCGTATGGATATGTGCTGCCATGGAGACATTCCGGACATTTTTCCGTACTTGCCGCAGGATGATGTAGGGTTGAAAAACATAAGCTAATGCGATGTAAATGTAGATAGCGTTCAAAGAGAGTTACTCTGTGGATTTTCCTTCTTTTTCTTCACAAAGGTAGGCTCCGGCCGCCATGCAATCAAGAACCGGCTGCGCCTATCCGGAAGAAAAAAATCCTGAGCGCCGGGGCGGCGTGCGGTTTTTTCCTCCCGGATTTCTTGCTTGCATGCCGTCCTCCACCTGAATGGGGTTTAGAAAAAAAAGGAAAAAATGTGGTGGGCGTGCGCTGTGATGGTGCCGGTGTGCGGTTATCCCTGCCGTTTGGTGAGCCATTCGGCGGCTTTGCGCAACGTTGCGGCCAGCTTGGTCTTGTCGGTGGCGGCATCATCGAGGCGAAGCCTCCAGCCCGGTTTCTTGTAACGGCATAAGAAGAGTTCCTGCCCGTCGGGCGAAGTCTCCAGCCCGTAGGTGGGCATTTTCAGAATTCGGGTACTGTTGGGGTTGGTCATGGATGAAGAAGCCCGTCATGCCGATAGCGCAGCGTTTAGAGGTTTAGCAGCCCGTGTTCTTGGGCTTGCTCTTATGTTCCTGGTACCAGTAATACAATCCGGCTGCGTTGGCAACCACGATTATAAATGCAAACATTATCAGTGCTCCCATATTATACTCCTTCCTTTTTGTCGCGTACGAGGTACAAGCCCCAGCCCAATGACAAGGCTACGGCAAGCGTACCTCCCGCGTAGATTATCCACTGTTGTTCCACTTCTCCGAAAATCGAGGTCAGCACCACGGCGGTGGTGATGTACTTGGCTATATCCATTAGCCATTTTCCCAATTCCTTTTTCATGCTTTTGTTTCCGTATTACAGTTATTGATGGCAGGGTGTCTCCCTATTTCAGTAACACAAAGATAGGCTTTTCCCTTGTAAATTCCTAATAATTAGTGTGAAAACTTCCCGTCTCTTGTGCCGCGAATGACGGATTGACAGCTTTTCCACCGCGCACGCCCACCACATTTTTTCCCTTTTTTCTAAACTCCCACCCAGGTGGAGGACGACATGCAAGCAAGAAATCCGGGAGGAAAAAACCGCACGCCGTCCCGGCGCTCAGGATTTTTTTCTTCCGGATAGGCGCAGCCGGTTCTTGATTGCATGGCGGCCGGAGCCTATCTTTGTGAAGAAAAAAAGGAAAATATACGGAGTAACTGTCCGATGGATACCCAGGGGTATGGGAGGCTTCCCGGCATCGTCCGGCGAAGCCGGTAGGAAAGGTATTGGCCGCTTCGCGGACACACCCCAAGGCTTGGCCGGACGGCAGGCGGCGCACAGAGACACGCACCGCAGGGAGCATACAGCCCGGCGAAGCCGGAGGGAGATGCCTCCACCCCAGGCGTGGGGGCGAGGAACTGCGATATTACGGCAGCTCTGACGACCGGAGGGAGCGCTGACGTAGGTACCGGTATTAAATATAATAATATTTATCGAGGGGAATAGCCGGCGCTTGCGACGCCCCCTCGATATGGATTATTATGTTGAATACTAAGAACCTCTCTCTTTTTTCTGCCCCGGCAGAGAAAAAAGGCAATACCGCTGGAGCATACGGCCACCGCAACATCGGCGGGCGACGGGCCCGACGATACCGGGAGCGCGGCAACACTGTCCCAGGGCGGCCTGCCCCGCCATGTACAAGCAATCCCAAAGGGGGAGGCGGCACGGCCACAGAAGCCGGAAGCCCGCGCGGCAACACCATCTCTCCTGCCTATGCCCGCGACGGAGTACCGCCGTAGCCGCTGCACCCTTTGCGTGCTGCCTGGGTGCCCGCCTGCGGGCTGGCGGCACGCATTGGGGGCAGGGGCAGACGAAGAGCCGGATGCTCCGTGCACAACGCACAATAGGACTGGTGGCAAATCTTTTAACCGGCTGCCATTCCTGAAGGGAAATCTGCTATCAATTTTCATTGGCCAATCTTCTTGAGCTGCTATTGATTGCTATCACCTATCGGCAGGTTCCGGAGTCCATCTGTTGCTGCAGGACTTCGGTTTGCTATCAATCATCCGGAGGAAGCAATCCAAAGCGGATACTGTCTGCATGAGTCATGTCACGAACACTGTCAGGTATGATATTGATTGTATCAGTAGCCTCCGGCCAATCGTCAACGATATGCGGCGGCTTTTCGTTCTCTTCGATAGTCATTCCCGGAGAGCATGCAATGAGACTTACGAGTGTAGCTATGACGGCGAGTATGATACCTGCGATGAGATTGTGCTTTACATTTCGTATTATTCCTTGTGTATAGGGGTCATTTTCCATATTGTTTTTGAATAATTAGTATCAATTGGCTTGGCAAATATACCATTATTAAATACGATTTTTATCCGTTTTTGTCTATTAATTCCGAAATAACTCATACCTTTGTCCTTATAATTAGAGTTCTTTCCAGATTGCGGATGGGTATGTTTGCGTACTATTAGGTGCCAAAATCGGTGCCATGTATGATAAACATGTTTGCTAAGATATTGAATATCATATTGGATTATTAAAGAAGTTTGTTTTCTGGTAGTCCAACAACCAATCAAAGAAAAGCCTTAAGAAACAATTTCTTAGGGCTTTCTTATTTTTTGAGAGCCCCAAATAGAGCCCCAAATGATGATACTTCCTGACACTATACAATTATAACTATAACCATAATATGATAATTTTTAGTTGAGCCCAATACAGAGCCCAATATTAAGACTACTCATGCAGTCTTATGATACTTATCGCTACTAATAATCAACAATAGTAATATTAATTAATGTATCAACGAGTATCAGAAAGATGCTATTCAGAGCGATATTTGAAGGACTGGTAGTCCAACTACGATACAGCTAATTGCAGCTAAAAACCCACTAAAATCGCAAGTTTTAGTGGGTTTTTTTGTTATTCTTTCCCCCTCTTGTTGGCACTATAGGTATAGATTTTTTCTTTTTACGAATCTTTGAACGATATTACTATATAATTGACACAAATTTATACGGTTTCTCCATTTTCTTTTGTTACATTTGCATCGTGTACGCAAACGATGTGTATTTGATGGCTGAAGTTATAACCTATTAAATGTAGTGCAATCATGAAAACGAACTATGAAATTCGCTATGCTGAGCATCCCGATGATGTGAAAAGCTACGATACGAAAAGCATTCGCTGCGATTTCCTTATAGGGAAGGCATTCTCCCAAAATAAAGTTTCCATTGAGTATAAACTACTTGCAAATCGTACATAAATAGAATATCACTTATTTAAACTTAATAATTTAACGTTATGAATCCGTATTTGAATTTTTCTTTGGAAGGTAAAGTAGCCCTTGTTACAGGTGCTTCTTATGGTATCGGTTTTGCTATCGCTTCAGCTTTTGCAGAGCAAGGAGCAACTATCTGTTTCAACGATATCAACCAGGAGTTGGTAGACAAAGGCTTGGCTGCCTATACTGAAAAGGGTATCAAGGCACGCGGTTATGTATGTGATGTGACAGATGAACCTGCTGTTCAGGCCATGGTAGCCCAGATTGAAAAGGAAGTAGGCTCTGTTGATATCCTCGTAAACAATGCCGGCATCATCCGCCGTGTTCCTATGCACGAGATGGAGGCTGCTGACTTCCGTCGTGTAATCGATATCGACCTCAATGCTCCGTTCATCGTATCAAAGGCTGTTCTGCCTGCCATGATGAAGAAGGGCCACGGTAAAATTATCAATATCTGCTCTATGATGTCCGAACTGGGTCGTGAGACTGTGTCGGCCTATGCTGCTGCCAAGGGTGGCTTGAAGATGCTGACTCGCAACATCTGCTCTGAATATGGTGAATATAACATCCAATGTAACGGTATCGGTCCGGGTTACATCGCTACCCCGCAGACTGCTCCGCTGCGTGAAAAGCAGGCCGACGGTAGCCGTCACCCGTTCGACTCGTTCATCTGCGCCAAGACTCCGGCAGGCCGCTGGCTGGCTCCGGAAGAACTTACCGGTCCGGCAGTGTTCCTGGCATCGGAAGCCTCTAATGCGGTAAACGGTCACATCCTCTATGTAGACGGAGGTATCTTGGCTTATATCGGAAAGCAACCGAAATAAATTTAAGGATAATTGAGAAGGTGATAAAGTGGCAGGATAATGTCACTTGTCACCTTTTTCTTTTGGGCGCGGATTACGCGGATTTCGCGGAAAGGATAAGGAAAATCCGTATAATCCGCGAAATCCGCGCCTAAAAGAAAGTTATACAACTGATTAGGAAAAAGCAATGATTATATGAGAAACTTTCTTTTATTATGTATGGCGGCCCTCTGCTGTCTTGCTTGCAACGATAGCAAGATAGTGACTGTTACGGTAACCAATCCGTTAGCGATGGACCGTTCCGATGAGATGGTAGAGGTGTCCATGACCGAAATCTCAAACCTTCTGAATCTGGCAGACACCGCACAGATTGTGGTTCTGAATGTCGAAGGGGAGCAGGTGCCTTACCAAGTGACCTACGATGACAAATTAATCTTCCCTGCGACGGTAGCTGCCAATGCATCGGCTGCATATACCGTCCAGGCCGGTACTCCCGTCGATGTGGAGGTAAGGGCTTGTGGGCGGCAGTATCCCGAACGTCTGGACGACATGGCCTGGGAGAACGACTTGGTAGGCTTCCGTGCCTACGGTCCTGCATTGCAGGCAAGGGGTGAACGCGGTTTCGGCTACGACTTGTTCACGAAGCGAGGCACTGCTGCACCGGTACTGGAAGACATGTATGCCAAGGAACTGGATGCAGACTCCTGGAAGCAGGTTAATGAATTGCGCAAGACAGACCCGAAGGCAGCCGATGAGCTGGTACGCACATTCTCCTATCATATAGACCACGGTTATGGCATGGACTGCTATGCAGTAGGTCCAACATTGGGAGCTGGAGTGTCTGCATTGATGGTGAATGATACCATTATCTATCCGTGGTGCTACAAGACGCAGGAGGTGCTGGACAACGGTCCGTTGCGCTTCACCGTGAAGCTGGAGTTCAATCCGTTGGCTGTGAAAGGGGATACTGCGGTGGTGGAAACACGTCTGATTACGCTGGATGCCGGTTCTCATCTGAACCGTACTGCCGTTTCGTATAGTAATCTAAAGGAATCTTTGCCCATTGTTACCGGTATTGTGCTGCACGAACCGGACGGTGCTGTGGTGGCTGATGCCGCCGGTGGTTATATGACGTATGTAGACCCCACTACCGGACCGGATAATGGCAAGATATTTATGGGGGCCGCTTTCCCTGCCGTTGTGAAGGAAGCCAAAACCGTGCTTTTCCCCATAGAGGAGAAGAAGATGCGTAACAATGCGGACGGTCATGTACTGGTTGTCAGCGACTATGAGCCGGGCGCTGACTACGTGTATTACTGGGGCTTTGCCTGGGACCGCGCGGACATCAAGACTGCTGAAGCCTGGAACCGATACATGGCTGATTTTGCACAGAAGGTGCGCAATCCGATGACGGTGAGTATCCGCTAAGTTGATTTTCTTCCTTTTCAGACGGAGAAGCTTGAGAAGCTGGAGGCTTGTAACTGTCCGGGCGAATGACAAGTGTTCTCAGAATAAGCTCTTCCCCTTGTAGACAAGTTCTGCAACGTTTTTGGCCTCCAGTTTTTCCATCAGGCGCTTCCGGTAAGTCTGTATTGTATTGATGCTGAGAAATAGTAATTGGGATATTTCAGAGGTGCTCAGTCCTTGCGAGAGATAGGCGAGCACTTCTTTTTCACGTCTCGACAATTCGGGAAGTGCATGTGGTAGGGTGTTTTGTTTTTCCTTGTCCAGTTCGCTGAAAACATTGCTGAAGTATCTGGTTCCGTTTTTCAGTGTACTGATGGCGTCTCTCAATTCGCTGGTGCTGGCATTTTTTGAAACAGCTCCGTTGATGTTTAGGGTGGATAATTTGGCTATGATCCAAGGTTCTTCATGCATGGTATAGATTAAAATGCCGCATTCGGGTATCTGGCTGTGAAGGTGGGATATGAGTTGGAATCCATTCATATCCGGTAGTTCAAGGTCAATGATGCAAAGGTCGAATCTCTCTTTGAGGGTCAGTTGTTCCACGTCTTTTGCACAAGTGGCTCCTTTGCACGTCACTCCTTCGAGTTGCGAGGCCAATGCGATGATGCCTTCAGCAACAATCGGGTGGTCATCTATTACCAGTATTCTGTATGTTTCTTTGTTTGGTTTCATTCGTTTATGTTAAGCAGTAGGGTGAAAACGTTGTTTTCTGTTGACGAGCATACATTGGCGGTAGCGTTGATGGCTCTGATACGGTCGTTTACGGTACGCAATCCTATGCCGTCATTGTTGTTTGTTGCTGTTTGTTGCTTGTTTGCATTCTTACCGTTGTCTGTAATTTGCAGGGTATATTTATTTTCATTGTCGGCACGGAGACTGATGACTATATGACTGGCTGAGGCATGTTTCACGATGTTCATGGTGAGCTCTTGTACGATGCGGTACAGCTCATAAGCGGTTTCATTGGGAAGATGGCGTGATGCGTTGTTCTCCGTTGGATGATAGCTGACCTCTATGCCGGTGTTCTCGGTCAGTTTGGCAGCATAACGGTCGAGTATCTGGTCTAGACTGAGATGCTCGAATTCGGGAGGCATCAGTTCGTGTGAGATATTCCGCACGTTGTTTCTCAGTTTGCTGACGAGTGAGGCCAGTTCCTGCTCATTCCCTTTGCCGGCAGAAGCTTCTATCTTCATTTGCAGCCCCAGCAGGTCGTTGGCTATGCCGTCATGCAGTTCTTTGGCAAAATATTTGCATTCCTCTTCCAACCCTTCAATGTAGCGGCGTGCCGAGTTCAGTTCGTTTTCTTGCTTTAGCAGTTCAATCTTCTTTTCGGCCATTCGTTTCTTGTGGCGGAGCGTCAACAAAGTAATGAGAGCAAGACCGGACAGAAGGGCTACAGCAATGGAGGCTTTTAGCAGGAAGGCTTGGTGTTCCAGTTGTTCTTGTTGCAGGTGGGCTATCTCCAATTCCTTTTCTTGTGTGTGATATTTCACGTTGAATTCTGCCATTTGTTGCGTCAGATTGTGCTGTGCCAGCGTATCAGTCCACATGCGGGCACTATCCATATAGGTGTAGGCCAGTTTGGGGTTTCCCAAGGCATCGTAGCATCGTGCCATTTGTGTAAATAATGTTTTGGGCTCGGTACCGGTTTTCCGGTTACGCAGCCAGTGGAAGTCCTTCAAGGCGCGGGCATAGTTTTTGCGGTTTGTTTCGGTGGCTGCCTTCGATTGTATGAATCCTATGGCAGCGATGGAGTTGGATGGTACCCGTTGTACTAGTTTGTTCCCCAATTTCAAGTAGTGGTCTATGGAATCGGGTTGTTCTTTTCGTTCAAAGAGTCTCAGCATGCCGGGCAGGCAGCGTATCTTCCATAAGTCTTCGTTTCCCTCTCCGTGGCAGGCAATGTTCCAGGCTTTGAGGTTGGATTTTTCAGCATCATCCAGCTTGTTCAGTTCAGCCTTTATGGTTGCTCTGATTTGCCAGGTGGTGAAAGCTACGAATGGGTCTTCGGTTCTGGCGGCATGTTCGGTGGCCATGTCGGTATACTTTTCAGCTTCGTCCAGCTGCCTGATATTGAAGTATAGGATGGACACATTGTTGCAGATGTGGGCTATCCAGCTTTCGTCCCCATATTGCAAGGCACTGTCCAGTGCTTTATTGTAATAGTAGAGTGTAGAGTCATTCATTTGGTGCTGACGGTAGAGGAGTCCCAAATCGTTGTATACGCTGATGTGCTTTTCCAAATCATTTATCTGCGGCAGGTAGGGGAGCACATTTTTTTTCATGGCAAAGGCTTCTTCTGTCTTTCCCACATAGACCAGCAGTGTGGCTTGTTCGTTCAGCAAGATGGGATACATGAAGGAGTGCTTTACGTTCCGGGTGGCAAAGGCGCTGTCGAAGCTACGTTGCGCTTCATCGTAGTGTCCTTCTTCCATGAGATTGGCTGCCCGGTTGTAGAAGTGTGCCAACAGAGTGTCTGTTGGTATTTCTCCGGCGTGAAGCAGGATAGTGGTTAAAGAAAAGAGGAGTGATAATAGCTTAGTATGGCGTACCCTCATATCGGTATATTTTAGTGGAATTCAATCTGTGCTTAGTTGTTGCAAATATACGTCTTATTCATTTTGCTTTTTATTGGAGATGCTGAATTTTTTCTGTATGTGGCTGAAAAATCACCTTTTTCAGTGACAAGGAGTGAAAGGAAAAGTTTATTACTTTGCAAAAAATATTAAGCTTTGTCTGGGAATGATAAATGGCCAAAAGTATCTGTCCGGGTTTGAATGGCAGAGTCTTGTTGTCGTGAGATACGGACGGCATTCCTTATACTTTTGTTATTATGGATTTTCCTTAGAGGGATGGGGATAAAACAAGATTTGTAACTTATGAAAATGTTTAAAATGATGGCTGCCTCCATGTTGGGTGTGGCGTTGTGCTTGGGATTCACTGCTTGCAGTGACGATGACGAAAATGAGAATGGTGAGGGTGGCGAAAACACCGCCACTGTGGTCAATCCTTCGCAAGTGTTTACGGGAGGGCTTCCGAAGTCGGTTTCGGGCATGGCGATTTCTCACAATGAAGAAGGGCTGGTGACGAACATTACAACTGAGGATGGGGATAAAGCCGTCTTTGAGTACTTTCCCGCTACTACAAAGGCAGATGTTGCAAAGGACCGAGCAAGAATCACCGTGACGGATGAAGAGGGCGATGTTACAGAACTGAACTTGCAGCTCAACAGCGATGGTTATGTGGAATTTTGCAACTCAATAGACCACGCTGGTACTCCCGATGCCGATGAGTTTACTTGGGAGATGGAATACGACACTGAAGCCCATCTGGTTGTAATGAAACGCTCTGAAAGCGATGGTGAAATAACGAACATCACCTATAAGGATGGAGATGTGGTGAAGACTTCCACACGTTATGTAGCTAGTGGGGATCTCAATGGTGACGGAATTATCGACAGCAATGACGAGTGGGAGTATAGTGCTGCCATAGACTATACGACGGATAATATAACAGCTCCTATCGAGAATAAGGGCTGCCTGATGTTGTTTGATGAAATACTGGATGTGGATATGGACGAGATGATATATGCCTATTATGGAGGCATGCTTGGTAAGGCTACGAAACATCTGCCGCTTGTAGGGCATTATACATACAATGGCGAGGACTCTGTGTCCGATATGTATTTTACATGGACATTGAATTCCGACAGTTATCCTACGGAACTGGTTGTAAAAGACCAGTGGGATGAATACAGATGTACATTTACTTGGTAATTATAAAACATCTGTTTATTCTTGTGGAACAGGACATGAGCCTATAAAATGTAAGGGGTTGCCTTTTGCCGAGACAACCCCTTCTTATTTTATGTGGAATTTATTGTGACAGCAGATGTTGGTAACTTTCTGCTGTTTCAAGTTTATAATACTTTGAATTCATATCCCTCTTCCTTCAGGAAGTCAATGGCGCGCGGCAATGCGTACTGCAGGTTTCCGTTGCACCAGGATTTCAAGGAATCGTGGAAGGTGATGATGGAGCCGTTGCGGGCGTAGCGCATCACGTTGGCTAGCACTTGCGGACCGCGCAGCTTCTTGCTGTAGTCGCGGGTCACGAGGTCCCACATCACAATCTTGTAGGTTCGTTTCAGCGTGAGATACTGGTTGGCGAACATATGGCCGTGGGGAGGGCGGAACAAGAGAGGGTAGAGAACCTTCTCCACATTGCAATTGATGTCCCCACCCATTTCCATGAAAATCTTCGCCTGTTCGGTATTTCCCAGATAATTCTTGGCCGTGTATTCAAATCCACGGATATGGTTGAAGGTGTGGTTACCGATGCGGTGCCCACGCTCAACGACCATCCGGAATTCGTCTGGATGCTTCCGTATGTTGTCACCTACCATGAAGAAGGTGGCTTTGATGTTGTGCTTATCCAGCAGGTCGAGCACCCAGGGAGTTACTTCGGGGATAGGGCCATCGTCGAAAGTCAGATAAACGGCTTTTTCATTGGGGTCCATCCTCCAGACTGCACCGGGATATAGTTTGCGAAAAAACTCAGGAGGTTGTTCTATAAACACGTGATTAAGGATTAAGGGATTAGGGATTAAGGATTAGGGGTTAATGATTAAGGATTAGGGGTTAAGGATTAGTTATTAATGATTAGTGATGAACTGCACAGGCTAATCCCTAATCCTTTAATCCTTAATCCCTAATCCTTATTCTCACTCCTTCATTCTGTCTACATACATATTATACAGTTCTTCCACCTTCGGCTCGTAGATTTCGGCGAGCTTGGAGTTGTACTTCTTCATGGCCTTCACCTCGGCATCGAGTACAGCCCAGTGGTATTCAAATTCACGGGTAGAAATCATGAAGCGGTTGTCGTCCAGGCTCAGATACCAGGTCAGGTACTCTACAGCCTTGTCAGCAAGGGCTTTCATCATCTCGTCCGCCTTGGCGGTTTCGCCCAGTTGGTAGTAGGCTTCCGCCATCTGTACGGCACCGTTCTGCCAGTCGTAAGGCACGTTGTAGGCGGGAATCATCTTTTCGGCATAGTCCAGGGCGGCTTTTGCCTTGTCTTTCTTGCCCTCACGCATCAGCTGCTGCACGAGTTGGGAGAAGATGCGACGGTGAGAGTGACACATGCGCATTGCGTTCTCGTCGATATAGATGCCCGGCTTGTCGATGCCACCGAACTTGAACTTGTTCATCAGGTTGTCGTACATCTTTTCGGAGTCTATTGTCACGCCCGTCTTACTGGTGTCGAACGGAGTGAAACGATAGGCAAGACCTTCCTGAACGAAGTGGTTTTCCATATTCAGCTGGTTCTCCCTGCCTACGCTGACAGCGATATAGATGGGGCGTTCCCAGTTGGCCTCGCTCAGCATTTCGAGCATCATCAACTCGCTCTTGTAGAGGGCGCGTTTGCCTTTCAGCGAAATGTGCATGTAGTCGGGGATTGAGTCGCCCGGTATCATCATGCCGCTGCGGCGCACGGCTTCCTTGTCTACCTTGATGACGATGCTGTCGGTAGGAATCACCTTCAAGTCCTGATTCTTGTTGCGCACCCAGTTCTTGAGGATATTCTTTAGCTCATACGGGTTGTCACCGAATTCTTTCTTTACATTGACTAGTGCTTCGGGATTACCGTCCAGTGCCTGCTTCTCGGCTTCGGCATAGAGCTGGTCGATGCTTTTCTTGTACTCAGGCTGGATGGGGACGTATTCGTTGGTGCCTTCTACGTACTCCATACGGTCCCAGGTGATGGGGAGAGAAGGACTGTCGTAGGCGGGGCGCTTCATCTGGTCGATGTACCAATCGGTCTGCAGGTACGAGAGGTTGCAGGTACGGGCGTCGGTACGGAAACCTTCGGTCTCCTGGTTGTACCAGAGGGGGAAGGTATCGTTGTCACCATTGGTATAGATAATCGGGTTGCCGCTTTCTTGCAGGGACATCAGGTAGTTCTGGCCGAAGTCGCGTGCCATGTAGCGGTCGCTGCGGTCGTGGTCGTCCCAAGTCTGGCTTGCCATCTGCACGGGGACAAAGAGGCAGGCTACGGAAACGATGGCGGCAGCAGGCAGTTCCTTCATCTTGGCATAGTCTTGAAGCAGACGGACGAGTCCTGCCACACCCATACCAATCCAGATGGCGAAGGCGTAGAACGAACCGGCGTAGGCATAGTCACGTTCGCGCGGTTGGCTCGGAGTCTGGTTCAGGTAGAGCACGATGGCAATACCGGTCATGAAGAAGAGGAAGAAGACCACCCAGAATTGCTGGATGCCTTTCTGCCCACGGTAGGCTTGCCATAGCAGGCCGATGATACCCAGCAGCAGGGGTAGGCAGTAGAATACGTTGTGTCCCTTGTTGTCTTTCAGTTCCTGAGGCAAGAGGCTCTGGTCGCCCACCAGCCAGTTGTCGATGAACGGGATACCGGTAATCCAGTTGCCGTGTTCAATTTCTCCGCTGCCTTGTATGTCGTTCTGGCGTCCGGCGAAGTTCCACATGAAGTAGCGCCAGTACATCCAGTTGAGCTGGTAGGAGAAGAAGAACTTGATGTTTTCCCACTGTGTGGGCATGTTTACCATAATCATGTTGCCGCATTTGTCATAGGGCACATCGTAACCCTTGATGTCCTGCCAGGCATGGTATTGTTGTGTATGGGCACTGCTGTACATACGCGGGAACAGCATGTTCTGGGCGTATTCGTACTCAATGCGTCCGGGGATTTCGATGTACGAATCCTTTTCGTCGGGCGTAGCTTTCTCCTTGCGGATGAACTTCGTGCCGTTGTACTTGATGCGCGGTTCGCAGTAACCGTCTTTCACGTCCAGTGCCACTTGCGAGGAGAAGGCAGGGCCATAGAACAGCGGGCGTGTGCCATACTGCTCGCGTCCCAGGTATTCGCCCAGTGTGAAGATGTCTTCCGGAGAGTTCTGGTCCATCGGCGTGTTGGCGGTGGAGCGGATGACGATAAGTGCATACGAGGAATATCCGATGACAATCATCATGGTGCAGAGCAGCGAGGTGTTCAGCGTGCGTGCCGATACGCGGAATTTCTCTTTGACGGCTGCCTGCGTCTTCGGACGGAGGTAGAGCCACAATGCGGCAATGACAATGACACCGATAACTACCGAGCTGGTACCGTGTCCGTAGAACGGGATACCCAGCATGGCGATGGTGAGTATGAACGAGAGTGCCATACGTGCCTTGTTGCGTTCGGTATAGCTTTCGTAGATACCCCAGATGAGGCAGGCTGCCAACAGGATGATATATACGATGACACCCGTGTTGAAGGACATGCCCAGCGTGTTGACGAAGAGCAGTTCGAACCAGCCGCCCACTTTCACGATACCCGGCACGATGCCGTAGAGTACGGCTGCTACCAGTATGCCCGAAGCGAGCAATGCCAGCAGGGAGCCTCGGGCATTGGCGTTGGGTACTTTCTTGTAGTAGTATACCAGTACGATGGCGGGCAGGCAGAGCAGGTTCAGCAAGTGCACGCCGATACTCAGACCGGTCAGGTAGGCAATGAGAATCAGCCAGCGATCACTGTGAGGCTCGTTGGCAACGTCCTCCCATTTCAGTATGAGCCAGAATACGACGGCAGTGAACAGTGAGGAGAAGGCATACACCTCGCCTTCCACAGCGCTGAACCAGAAGGTATCGCTGAACGTGTAGGCAAGTGCGCCCACCAGACCGCTACCCATGATGGTAACCATCTGGCCGCGTGTGATATTGTTTTCGTCTGTCACCACAAGTTTGCGTACCAGGTGCGTGATGCTCCAGAAAAGGAACAGGATACATGCGCCGCTCATCAGCGCGCTCATGTAGTTCACCATCTTGGCAACGGTAGAGGCATCGGAAGCAAATTGTGAGAATAGGTTGGCTACTAGCATGAAGAACGGTGCGCCGGGCGGGTGTCCTACTTCCAGCTTATAGCCGGTGGTGATGAACTCCGGGCAGTCCCAAAAGCTTGCAGTAGGTTCGATGGTCATGCAGTAGACCGTCGCTGCAATAAGGAAGGTAATCCAGCCTACAAGGTTGTTTACGGTTTTGTACTGTTTCATTCAGATGAAATTCGTTATTATTCAGTTTTGTTTTTTACAAGCTGTTTTGCCATCGCTTAGTCAACGTATTGGCATATATGGGCGCAAATATAATGATTTCGCTTCTAAATAGGTGACAATAAGCAGCATTATTAGGATAGGTTAAGGGATTTGCTGCATCTATAGATGCAGCACGGTGGAAGTATAGATGCAACGCGGTGGATATATAGATGCAACAATGATGATTCTATAGAGGGAATATCCGGCCGATAAAGGGGATGCGGAAAGGAAGTATCCTCCTTGCTTGTCTAAATGAATCTTTCGTTTATAACCGAAAATCTAGCCTTTTTCGCAAACTTTTTGGGTTATGAACGAAAGAATTGATGGAAATGTTCGTTTATAACCGAAAATTGTTATCTTTGTAACTAAAGTTTAGGTTATGGACGAAAGAATGGATATACTTAGGAAGTACAATCTCTGGACAGAAGGAGATTTTGACTTCGGTTTCATGCGGGTAGCTTATACCGGCAGAATCATGGACTACGTAGGCAATCGTCTTGTAAAGGTGCTCATCGGTCAGCGGCGTGCTGGGAAAAGTTATGTGTTGAGACAGATAGCAAGGGAACTGATAAGAAACGGTGTCCCTCCGCAGAACACTTTGTTCATCAACCGGGAACTAAGCGACTTTGCTTTTTTGAAGACTCACAAGGATTTGGAAGAGTTGGTGACGCTTTATAAAAGCGAACTGCACCCTCAGGGGAGGATATATATTTTCATCGACGAAGTGCAGCTCATCCAAGAATGGGAAAAGTCGGTCAATTCTTATTCGCAGGACTATACCGAGGAGTACGAGCTCTTTATCAGCGGCTCCAACTCACGGATGCTGTCCGGTGAGCTTGCCACGCTGCTTTTGGGGCGATACGTCCAATTTCCGATATATCCCTTCAGCTATCAGGAGTATACAGAGATAAGGCATCTGGAACAGAACCGTGAGAGCTATATGGGCTATATGAATACGGGCGGAATCCCGGACCTTTTTGTCTTGCCCGAAAAGCAGGAGGTGCAGCGCAATTACTTGTCTGCCTTGAAGGACACCATCTTGCTGAAGGACATCATCCAACGCTACAGCATACGTGACCCCCGGCTGCTTGAGGACCTTTTTACGTTTCTTGTAGGCAATACCTCTAATTTAGTGTCCATCGGCAACATCGTGAACTATTTCAAGATCCAAGGCCGGAAGACGAGCTATGATGCCGTGGCTGCCTACATAGGCTATATTGAAGACTCGTTCTTGGCGTATCGTTGTGAACGCTTCGACTTGCGCGGAAAGGAAATACTGTCCGGTACGGCGAAATATTACATCAACGACCTTGCCTTTAAGAATTTCCTCTATCCCGGAACAGCCTATGGTGTGGGTTATAAACTGGAGAATCTTGTCTATCTGGAGTTGCTTCGGGCGGGCTATGATGTCTATACCGGATGTGCTAAAGAAAAAGAGGTGGACTTCATCGCTCGGAAAGGTGACCGTACGATATATCTGCAATCCACCTACATGCTGGTAGATGAACAGACGGTGCGCCGTGAGTATGCTTCGTTGGAGGCGATACAAGATAATTATGAGAAACTGGTTGTCTCGCTTGATGACTTCTGCCTGCCGTCCAATGAAGGAATACGGCATGTGCGGGCGTGGGAACTGGGTGGATTGCTTGAAAGATAGGGATATTTCTGTAAATGTGGCAAAAAGCATTGCTTTTGTCTTTGCTTTCTCGGCGTATCAAGGCTTTCGGAGATATATTTTCAATTTATTAGGAGGAGGTATGCTTTGATATATTCCTTATAATCTGTATTTTATATGTTTTTGTTCTCGAATTTCCTTTCGTATAGACAGAGAGATGGAAATACGGGGGATCCTCATACGATAGAAAATACAAAGTGTCAGAATGGTAAAAGTAGAATACCCACCATTGATGTGAATAACATTAATGATGGGCATTCTACAATGTGTTGAGTTATATCGACGTTACGTTACTTCATTCGTTATCAAGCTTGCCACTTCGGAAGTTCCGATGGTGCGGACACTCACCACGCGGTGTGCTCCGTTTTCATCTTGCTCAAAGCATAGTTTCTGGTTGTGGGTATCGTTCTCATAGACATAAAGTACGCCGGCTGAGTATGTTCCCGTCAGGGTGAACTGCGGTTCCACTTTGGCTGTAAAGGTGAACGGCTTCGTGTTGTCTATCTCTGTAAAGATAACAGGTGAGTTGTTGATGGCAGTTCCATCCGGCGAACGGAAATAGTCTGTCTGCGGACCGGCAACAAACTTCAGTGTGTTGTTGAATACGGTGACATTGTTCTCTGCCCCGTTCTTGGCTTGGGTAAATTGTATGTTACTGAGTTTGACGTTGCAGGATGAAAGTGTTTCTTTCTCTACTGCCGCATCCGGTTTACTCTCGGCGCAACCGGTCATTAAGATGCTCATAAGCAATCCAAAGTATAAATGTTTATTCATTGTGTAATTGTTTTTTGTTTATGTTGCAAAGTTAGTGAATTTAGAGTCTTTCAGTAATACTCCCTCTTGAACCACAACTCAAATACCGGGTTGGAGAATATGTACTGCTCCCCTTTATCGACCAATGTACCGTATTGAAAAGGTGATTTTATGGGCTGCTTGTTCTTGATTTAATGACAAATATACAGATTATACATTCATGTATAATTTCTTTTCTTTTATTTCTATTCAGCCTTGTCGTTTTCCAATCCCCGCCCTAATTCTGCTCAAACTCACCGGAGTAATCCCCAAATACGTAGCAAGGCATTCCAGTGGGATTCTTTGCAGCAGTTCCGGGTTATTCTTCAGCAGTACTTCGTACCGTTCGGCTGCGGAAGTAAACAGCAAGGGGATGAATTTCTCTTCAGTCTGCAGGAATTCTGTCTCTGCAAACTTGCGTCCCCAATTGGCGATGTGGATGTCTTCTTGGAACAATCTTGCCAGGACACTCTGTTTCAAGACGTAAAGAATGACATCCTCCATGCATTCCACGGTTTCATAACCGGGTGCGTTGGCGATGTAGCTTTTCAGTGAAACGACTGTGGCTCCCTCGGCACCAATCCAAAAGGTGATTTCTTTACCTTTCGCTTCCACGTAGGCGCGGACAATACCTTTTCCGACAAAGAAAATGTTTCTCTCCGTCTTTCCGGCTTCCAGTATGAGGGAACTTTTGGGGTAAGCCACTTCCGTGATGTTCTCCACCAGCTTGTCGACAGATGCCTTTGGCATTGGATATATGGTATGGATAATATCGTATTTGTTCATTATCAGGCAAGTATTGGTTCTTAGTGTGGCAAAGATACGATTTTCGACCTTATCCGGTGCTTCTTATCAAATGTAAAGTGGCAGGAGTACGGGAAAGGTTATCTTTGCTCCCTCTTTAAATGTATAATGAAACAGAAGAATTGAGTATGAACTGGATTATTTTGGTTGTAGCCGGACTGTTTGAGTCAGGCTTTGCCTTTTGTCTGGGAAAGATGAAAGGCGTTACGGGTACGGAATATTATCTTTGGGGTGCAGGCTTTCTTGTCTGTCTGGCCATCAGTATGTTGCTGCTTGCCAAGGCGGTGCATACGTTACCTATCGGGACGGCCTATCCCGTGTGGACGGGGATAGGTGCGGTAAGTACGGTAATATTGGGGATTGTATTCTTTGATGAGTCGGTTTCCTTCATCCGTTTGTTCTTTATTACTACGTTGATAGCTTCTATTGTAGGTTTAAAGATGACTTGATTCCTACGATTGCTGCGGAACAATGCGATGTAAACTTTTGACTTGAAAAAGGATGAACGTGAGCAAAAAAGCCCTATTTTTGCTCACGTTATTGAATTCTGAATAAGTAGTAAACACAAATATGCCATGAAAAGTAAAACTCTTGCATTGATTCTATTATGCTGCGCCGCTTCATTGGGCGCCAAGGTAAAACTGCCTGCACTGGTAAGTGACAATATGGTTCTTCAGCAACAGACGGAAGTAAAACTGTGGGGAACGGCAACGCCGAAGGCAGAAGTACGTGTAACCCCCTCGTGGAACGGACAAACCTCCACTTGCCGTGCCGATAAAGACGGACGTTGGCTGCTTGCCGTGAAAACTCCGGCAGCAGGATACACGCCTTATGAGATAACTTTTGATGATGGAGAAAAAACTACGTTGACGAATGTCCTAATCGGTGAAGTATGGCTTGCTTCCGGTCAGAGTAATATGGAAATGCCCTTGAAAGGTTTTGCCGGCTGTTGCATCATGAATGGGGTGGATGATATCATAGCTTCTGCCGAAAATAAGGGTGTGCGCATGTTCACCGTTCCCAAGCATCAGACGTATGAACCGCAAACAGACTGCGAAGGTAGTTGGAACCTCTCCTCCATCGAGACCGCACCCGATTTCAGTGCAACAGCTTACTATTTCGCAACTTCACTGAGTCGTGCCCTCCGTATTCCCGTGGGTATCATCAGCAGTGCCTACGGTGGAGCCACTGTGGAAGGTTGGATAAGCCGGGAATTGCTGGAAAACTATCCGGACATTTCCCTCAACCCCGATTCCATCGAACGTCTGCACCCCATGCACCGCCCCATGCTGATGTACAATGCCATGCTGAAGCCGCTTCAGAACTATACCATAAAGGGATTCATCTGGTATCAAGGCGAGTCTAACGTAGGCCGTCATGAAACATACGCCGAACGCTTGGCCGACATGGTGCAGCTGTGGCGCAAGGAATGGGGACTGGGCGAATTGCCTTTCTACTTTGCAGAAATAGCTCCTTATGCCTATGGAGGCACTCAGCAAGAGAAAGCTGCCTACCTGCGCGAAGCGCAATTTCGTGCCCAAAGCCAGATTCCGAACAGTGCCATGATTTCTACCAACGACCTTGTGGAACCTTACGAGATATACAACATCCATCCCCGCAACAAGAGGAAGGTGGGCCAACGTTTGAGTTATCTGGCATTGAACCTCACCTATGGATTGAAGCAGATACACTGTTTCGGCCCACAATATAAGTCATGGACTGCTAAAGGCAATGAAGCCTGGGTTTCTTTCGACCACCTGGAAATGGGTATCTGCCGTAACTATGACCTTCGTGGCTTCGAAGTGGCAGGCGAGGACCGTGTATTTCATCCTGCCGATAAAGTATGGCTGCACTGGCAGACGAATGAAGTGGTAATCTCTTCAGAAAAGGTATCCCATCCCGTCAGCGTGCGCTACTGTTTCCATGATTTCCAGATTGGTACGATGATTGGCGGAAATGAATTGCCTACCATTCCGTTCCGTACGGATAATTGGTGAAAGAACGGAAAGTAGATAAATACTTTCATTATACTATAATATTAGGCGCGGGTTACGCGGAATCCATGGATGCAGTAAACTAAATCCGTGAAATCCGTGTAATCCGCGCCTAAAAGAAAACATCCAGAGGGTTTTGTTCCCCCCTCTGTCTTTCTTATTGTTTCAGCAACTGTTCTGCTGCAAGTACCAGGAACATATAGTGGGACGAACCTCCTCCCAACACATACTCAGTCTGTTGCCAGAGGAACGGGAACGTCAGGAGTTCCGGGAAGTCGGGACGGATAAGCGCTGTACCGGAAATGACTCCACCGGGAATGTACGACCAGTCTGCGCGGTTCAGTCCGTAGCCTACAGTGGCTGATTGTGCGCCGACACCCGAGGCGAAGGAAGCCTGGTTGGAGCCCGGGTGGCATCCGAGAATGAAGTTGAGGGCATTGAATACTGGTGCTTTCGGGAATATTTCCGGATAGGCGGTTGTCAGGAAGTAGTGCTGGAAGCCGAAACGCTGTATATCCCAGCCTGCACCCCAGATATGTGGGCGGTAGGGAATGCCGTAAGGAGTTTCATGTACTTGCTTGTCCAGTTCTTGTTTGTATCCGGTCAGAGCTTTGCGGAAAGCGGTGGAGAAAGCTTTGGCTTTCTTGTTCTTCATCTGTGCAAACTGTTGTTCTACGCGTGCCGTGTACCAGCCGATGCGGCCTATCTGCTTGATGATGAGCTCTTGGTTGTCCAGAATGAAGTCCATATAGGGTTGTTCGCCCGTGGTGAGGTACAGTTCTACGGCTGCCTGCACTTTGGGGAACAAGGCTCTGTTGTTGTCGTTTCCGGTAGAAGCATATACTTTGCGGGCAATGTCGAGGCAATGCACGCTCAATGTATCATTGAAACCTTTCAATACACGTGATACGGCAGCCAGTTGGGCAGCTGTCGACAGTTCCCGTCCGGGGTTATCCTCCGTAAATATCCAGCGGTCGTCTTCATTACCGATTTTCCCGTCGGTCATGGCGGCGGCATCACCCAGAAGTACGTACTGGCGCAGGTCGTTGCAGATGATTCCCCGGTAGAGACGTCCCAGTGCCAGGTAGCCGTTGACTACCGTAAGGGCGCCGTTCTCTACTTGTTGCAGCAAGTCATTCTTACCGTCGGGCTGGTGGATTTCCGTCACACGGTTTATCTGGTCGATGGAAGTCACGTCGAGATTCGGGTGGAAAGCTTCGTAGGCCAGTGCCAGGATATAGGATTCTCCGGCTTGGGATTCGATGCGGAGGTCAAAGTCTCCGGCATCGTGCCAGCCGCCTATGTTCACTCCGGGAACCACTTCACCCGGTTTGAATTTGGACAGGCCCTCTTTCTGGTCGTAGCCGTCGATATGATTGTGTGCCGGTGCCATCCGGGCATCGTCCATGTGGCAGCAGTCGTGCCATACGCGGTATTTTTCGTTGACGCGCATGTGGCACATCTGTACGGGAAGGAAGTATTCCAGTACGGGCTGCCATACGCCGCGGGCATATACGTCATTGTCGATGCGGAAAATAGGGGATACGGAGGTATCGTATTTAATCTTGTAGAGTCCCGGTTCCTTCACATCTGTGAAGTCCACCTTCAGATAGTTGTATCTCAGGAACTTGCCCCAATTGGCAGGAGTGACGTTCTTGACCACTTTCTCGCCGTCTGCGTCAATACGGATGATTTGTGCCGTTTCCTTTCTGCTGTCACGTACGTCCATTTCGATGACGGCTTCCTTGTCCTGGGCGGGATGATAACCTATCTGTGAAGTCTGGATAACCGGCTGATACATCCAGTCGGCCACTATGTTCGGAGTGATAATCCACTTGACGGCCCCTTTGGTGACACCCGGCTTTATGTTGCTGCGCAGTACGAACCAGCCGTTGTTGTGGTTCATCCGGCCGTCAAACAGTTGCAAGTCACCGCTCAATGATTCGATGGTAACTTTGTTGTAAGGGTCGTCGGGGCGTGAGGTAAACTTACGGCCTTTGGCGTAAGGTTCGCTGATGATGTCGTCTGCCACAATCGGGCTGTAACCTTTTCCTATCAGTTTGTCTATGTCTGCCAGCGATTTTTTGCCGTTATGGTAGTTTCCTGTATGCAGATGGTTGGGTTGGGTTGTCATCAGGGGGGAGTTGGGCTGTTGCGGGAAGATGCCGCTCTGACCGTCCATAATCCAGGGCTTGCCGAAGAGGGAACCCGGGAAGAATTCGAGGTTGAAGCCCACTTTTCCGATGAATTCCTGGGGAATGGGGCGGTCCAGGTCTACGGTCACCTCTATGTGTTTACCTTTGCTTTCCACTTGTACCGTATATATAAGGTGGAGATCCGGGTAAATCATCGGGTTGAATCCGGTGAGGTGGCGTGAGGAGTCGGGATAACAGAGCGTAGCGGTGATGCTGTTGTCGCCGAGCTTCCGGTCGAGTTGTTTCGGTACGGGCTGCCATTGTCCGGGGGTGGCTTCCAGTCGGATGTCTCCATTCGTTGCTACGCGGTGTCCATTCATGATGATACATACTCCTCCTTGGTGTCCCTCGGGATAGATGTCATCAAAAGCCATGACGTCTACTCCCTGGTTCTTGAAATAACCGGAAGATGTCAGCTTGAAATCTTGTGCATGCAGTGCACCGCTACTGCAGAGCAGTGCCAGGGCGGATGCGAATAGAAAATGTCTCTTTCTCATAGTATCTATTTTTGAGTTACAGAATTCTCCACTAATATACGGACTAAAAAGGAAACGGATGGTTTTTGTTTGTAGCCAATAACGTTATAAAATGTATCTTTTTCCGGTGTTTGCCTATGTTTCTGGGGCAGATATTGTAGCACTTGACGAACACTGGTGTTTGAGCTGACAGACACTGGACTTTGAGCCGACAGACGCCAGTGTTTGAGCCGACAAAGGCCAGTGTTTGACAAAACAAGGATTCAGTACCCAAGAATGACCTTTATCGGAACCAATTGTATCCCTTGAAAAAGGATGGCAATGAGTAATGACAACTTGTTTTTTTGTAAATTTGCAGTGTAACTATGGCCAATTTCTTAAATCGCTACATTATGAGACACCTATTTCCCGTTTTTCTGCTGATTGTAGTAGGGCTGCTGATTGCACCTTTCCTAAAAGCGCAATCACACGCGGATAAGATTTTAAAAGATGAGATAATCTCAGACTTGAAAGAGAATATCCTCTCTTTTTGGGAAAAATACAGTGTAGACCCTTCCGGAGGTTTTTACGGTTCATTGGGACGTGACGGTGCCCCGATAGCGGATGCTCCCAAAGGAGGCGTACTGAATGCCCGCATCCTCTGGACTTTTTCAACCGCCTATCGGATGTATGGCGATGCTGCCTACCGCAAACTGGCTGACAGGGCGCAACGCTATTTTATCGACCACTTCATCGACCCGCAGTATGGAGGCGTATATTGGCTGATAAAAGCAGACGGTACTCCACTGAATACGGACAAGCAGACTTACGGCTGCTCTTATGCCATCTACGGTTTGTCCGAACATTTCAGAGCAACAGGCAACAATGAAAGCCTGCAAAAAGCCATAGAGCTTTACCGGACCGTGGAGAGCAAAATCAAAGATCCCGTAAACGACGGTTATATAGAATCCTTTACCCGCGAATGGGGAACTCCCCAAAAGTTGGGATATGATGGAGATGGTGTTGCCACCAAAACAATGAATACCCATATCCATGTATTGGAGGCATACACAGCGTTATATAAAGTATGGAAAGATGACGGCCTTCGCGAGCGCCTTGCAAAAGTGATAAACTTGATAACAACCAAACTGTATAACTCACAAACACATCACCTGATATTATACTGTGATTCAAACTGGAACAATCTGGATGACATCGACTCTTACGGGCATGACATCGAAACTTCCTGGCTGCTGACGGAAGCTGCAGAAGCTCTGGGTGACCCGGAGGTCATCGGGAAATGCAGGGAAGTGGCTTTGGAACTTGCAGACGCCTCCTTGAAAGAGGGCATCAACCCAATGGGCGCCATGATGTACGAACGGCATAAGGACAAAATCAGGAAGGATGCTTCCTGGTGGTGCCAGGCGGAAACTGTGGTAGGATGCATCAATGCCTGGCAGCTGACCGGTGAACAATCTTATCTGGACAGTGCCGTCCGTACCTGGAACTTCATCAAATCACGGATGATAGACAAGGAGTATGGCGAATGGTTCAGAACCGTGCTGGAAGATGGGACTCCCCGCTACAAGGAACCTAAAGCAAGTATGTGGAACTGTCCCTATCATAACAGCCGTATGGGGGTTGAGATTGATACAAGACTGAAATGACAACCTTTTATATATTTGATATAATGAAGAATTTACGAATTTTCCAGTTGGGAATGGCTGCATTGCTGTGTGGCATATTGTCTCTGCCGCTTTCTGCCCAGACGGAAGTGATGGCATGGAGCAATATCACGGGTGTCCGTGTAGACGGTGAATTGATAGACTTTGAGTCGTCCCTGCGTGTCGGAACCTTGAAAGGAGATATGGAGATTACTGGAAAGGAGAAGCAGGTCCGTCCCGTTTTCCATCGTGAAGGGGACATGCAGGAAGTGACGACTACTCTGCGAGGTATAAAGTTCCATCAGAAAGTGACGGACAAGGGAAAAGGTCTGGTGGAGATTTCTATTGATGCGCTGTCGGACAATACTCTGAACCAGTCAGCCTATTACTGTATCGCCCTAAGTCCGGAAAACTATACTGATGTCAAAGTAAGAACAAGTGGCAGGAAGCTGACCGCTACTTCGGCCAATAGGAAGTTGGAATTCAAGTTCAATAAATCTGTAAAGGCCACGGTTGAAAAAGAATCCACCGGTACCGTAGTTTATATCTCGCTGATGCCGACTCTGAAAAAGGCTGGGAGAACTGCATTGTCCATGGCACTGCATGCTTCCGGAGTGATAGATCATAGTGACGCGGAAATTATATTGGATATGCAGAATCCGGGAAGTCTGTTTACAGGCTTTGGAGGGAATTTCCGCCTGCAGAATCCTGCTGCCGACCCTAAAGTGATAGATTACTGTCTGGAAAATTTGCGTGTAGCCTATGGACGTGTGGAATTTCCGTGGAGATTGTGGCAACCGGAAGAGGAAGCCGACCCTATTGCCACCGCACAGAATGGGGGACTGAACAAGCGGGTGGAGGAAAGTCTCCTCATGGCAAAGCGCTTGAAGGCGATGGGAATGCCGGTAATACTAAGCTGCTGGTTTCCGCCTGCATGGGCCATTGACGGAGGTCCTGCAAGTTATGCTCGTCAAGGCGGTGTCATTGCTTATCGTCTGGATAACCGGAAAAAGGAGAAGATTTATAAATCCATGGCAGATTATCTGTTGTATGCCAAACAGCATTATGGTATTGAGTTCTCCATGTTCTCGTTCAATGAATCGGATTTGGGTATTGATGTCCTCCACACTCCGCAAGAACATGCAGATTTCATTAAGGAGTTCGGTGCTTATCTGGCAGGGTTGAATCTTCCTACCCGCATGCTGCTTGGCGACAATTCGGATGCCACGACTTTCGATTTTATCCTTCCTGCTTTGAACAATCCTGAGACTCATAAGTATATTGGTGCAGTATCTTTCCATTCATGGCGTGGTTGTGATGATGTTACGTTAAAGAAGTGGGCGGATGCTGCCAAAGCGATTAATGTACCACTCTTGGTTGGTGAGGGTAGTACGGATGCCGCTGCTCATGGTTATGCCGAGATATTCAATGAGTCGACGTTTGCACTTTATGAAATCAATCTGTATACGCGTATTTGTGCCATTTGCCAGCCATTGTCCATCTTGCAGTGGCAGCTTACTTCAGACTATTCGTTGTTGTGGGGAGACGGCATTTATGGTTCCAAAGGTCCTTTGCGTCCTACGCAACGTTTCTGGAATATCAAGCAACTGGCCTCCACTCCGGCCGATGCCTTGGCCATTCCGGTCAGTAGCAGCAAGAAAAACGTAAACTGTGCGGCTTTCGGAAATATGGTGCGTGGGGAATATGCCGTCCATATGGTCAATAATGGGGCAGATTGCGAGGCGGTCATCTCCGGTATCCCTGCAGAAGTGAAGGAACTGAAAGTCTATGTGACCAATACAAAAGACTGCATGAAGGAAACTGCAGTGAAAGTGGAGAATGGGCAGGTACGGGTACACTTGCCGGCCATCAGTTTCATTACCTTATTGTCTGATAAATAGTTTTGAAATAGAATAATATAAATGATTACTAAAGAATAGTGATATGAATATAACTACATGTCTGTTTACAGTTCTGGGAGGGATGGTCACTTTAGGGCATCCTTCAGAAACTATACGTTTGAATCAGTTAGGGTACTATCCCCAGCAGGAAAAAGTAGCTGTGGTGAATACCGGTGAGGTCCGTGAATTTACCATAGTAGATGCAGCCACGGGTAATCGGGTATTTTCCGGTAAGCCCGGATATATTGCTTCATCTGCTTGGTCGGATAAGAGCAGGACGATATTGGATTTCAGTGACATCACGGCACCGGGAAACTATTTTCTGATGGTTAACGGAGATTCAGTGGCATTCGAAATAAAAGAAAGAGTACTGTCCCCTTTGGCCGATGCTGCTTTGAAATCTTTCTATTACCAACGTACGGGCATGCCCATCGAAGCGACTTATGCGGGTCGGTGGAGCCGTCCGGCAGGCCATCCCGATGACAAGGTACTGATACATCCCAATGCTGCCGGGCCGGAACGTAAGGCGGGAACGGTGATTTCTTCTCCGGGAGGATGGTATGATGCCGGAGACTATAACAAGTATATTGTGAACTCCGCCTATTCCATTGGACTGATGCAGGCGATTTATGCCCGCTTTCCTGATTATTTTATCCGTCAACAGGTGAACATCCCGGAAAGCGGAAACCACACGCCCGATTTGCTGGACGAGATGTACTATAACCTGAGATGGATGCTGACTATGCAAGACCCTGCCGACGGAGGAGTCTACCACAAGCTGACTACCCCTTCGTTCGAGGGATTCATCAAGCCTATGGAGTGTAAGCAGCCTCGTTATGTGGTTCAGAAATCAGTAACGGCGGCATTGGACTATGCTGCGGCTTTGGCGCAGGCTTCTGCCTTGTTTATTCCTTACGAAGAGGATTATCCGGGCTTTTCGACAGTGGCTTTACAGGCTGCCGAACGTGCTTACGCCTGGGCAGAAGCGCATCCGCAAGCGCTCTATCATCAGGACCTCCTCAACAAGCAATATCAACCTGCCGTGGTTACGGGAGCTTACGGTGATCGTAGTGCCGATGACGAATTCTTCTGGGCGGCTTCCGAGCTCTATCTTGCTACGGGAAAGCCCGTTTACCGGGAACAAGTGAAGAAGCATCTGCCGACTGCATATAAGACTCCTTCTTGGGGCAATACCACTGCGTTGGGCGTGTTTGCCTGGCTGCAACCGGGCAGGGAATATCAGGGTGAAGACGTGGAATTGGCAAATGCCATGAAAGACCTGTTACTGGACTATGCTGTCGAGGCTGTGCGGGGTGCTGACCGCTCTCCTTTCCATGCTCCTTACGGCAACGATGCCAAAGATTTCTTCTGGGGATGCCTTGCCGAAGGGTGTGCTAACCAAGCCACTTCACTGGTTTGCGCCTATTTGCTTACGGGCGAGAAGTCGTACCTGACGAACGCCTACCGCAATATGGACTACATTTTAGGAAAGAATGCTACGGGATATTGTTATGTTACCGGTTTCGGGATGAAGAGTCCTCTGTATCCGCACCATCGTCTTTCTACATCGGATGATATAGAGGCACCTCTTCCCGGTTTCCTGGTTGGCGGTCCCAATCCTGGGCAGCAGGATGGCATTGCTTATGCTTCCAACCTGCCGGATGAGTCTTATGCAGATGTGGAGGGTTCGTATGCTTCCAATGAGATAGCCATTAATTGGAGTGCCGCTTTGGTGGCGTTGGTGTCTTCGTTGGATGCTTTGATGTCAAAATAATGTTGCTATTCAGCCTGCTGCCTTATAAATTCGGATGGGCTGATGTTGAACTCTTCTTTAAAATGTTTGGAGAATGAAGGTGTGTCAAAATGCACACCTTCATTATTTTACGTACAAAGCCCCGACTTTCACAAGCTGGGGCTTTGTTATTACCTAAAGATTCTGTATCTTTAGGCATAAGAATTTCACTATGACAAAGATACATTTTCGTCCTTACATTCCCAACCAAACCGTTCTTTTTCCTCAAAGAATTGATGAGGATATTGCAGAAAACGATCCGGTGCGCATGGTTGACGCCCTGGTTGAGGGCTTGAATCTTGAAAGTTTCAGAAAGCTGTATAAGGAATGCGGCCGCAGCCCTTACCACCCCAAGATGATGCTCAAGGTCATTCTGTATGCCTATATGAACAACATCTACTCCTGCCGGAAAATTGAAAAGCTTCTTCACCGTGACATCCATTATATCTGGCTGGCCGGATATGAGAAACCGGATTTCATTACCATCAACCGTTTCCGCAACCGGGTGAAGAAGGAAATCAACGAGGTGTTTACGCAAACCGTACTTCTTCTCTCTTCCAAAGGCTTCATCAGCCTGAATGTGGAATACATTGACGGGACAAAGATCGAATCCAAAGCCAACAAGTACACTTTCGTCTGGCGAAAAACGGTTGAGCGGAACCGTGAACGCCTGATGAAGAAGATACATGTCCTGTTAGGGCAGATAGACGATGTCATTGCCCGGGAGAAGTCATCAGAGAACAATGAGGAGGTTGAGTTCACTCCGGCCATGCTGACTGAAATGGCAGGAGAATTGCGTCATGCATTGGAACAGGTTTCCGAGCCATCCGCGAAAGAGGAAAAGACTGAACTGAAAAAGAAACGCAAACAGCTGAAGGAACTGGAAGAACACAGGGACAAACTGCAGGAATACGACTGCCATCTGGAAACACTGCAAGAGAGGAATTCCTATTCCAAGACGGACAAGGACGCTACTTTTATGAGAATGAAGGAGGATGCCATGCGCAACGGACAGACGAAGCCCGGTTACAACCTTCAAATCGGCACCGAAAATCAGTTCATCACCGATTTTGCACTCTTCCCGAACCCTACGGATACACTGACCCTGATTCCTTTCCTGCAATCTTTTTCAAACAGGTATGACCGGATGGCCCATACGGTGGTTGCTGATTCCGGCTATGGCTCCGAAGAGAATTACCGCTTCATGTCCGAAAACGGCATGGAAGCCTACGTAAAGTACAACTATTTCCACATGGAGCAGCGGCCGAGATTCAAACCGGACCCGTTCAAGGCCGAAAACTTCTACTACAATGAAGAACATGACTTCTGCATCTGTCCTATGGGGCAAAGGATGCGGAGGATAGGCACCAGGAATGTGAAAACCGCATCCGGATATGTCAGCGAAAATGCACGGTACAGAGCTGTCAGGTGTGAAGGCTGTCCCCTGCGATGCCGCTGTTTTAAAGCAAAAGGAAACAGGACGATAGAACTGAATCATAGGCTTAGACAATACAAGCGGAGAGCCAAAGAACTGCTCTGCTCAGAGAAAGGACTGAAACACAGAGGGCAGAGATGCATAGAACCGGAAGCCGTGTTCGGACAAATTAAAAACAATATGAACTACAAACGTTTCCGACATTTTGGAAAGGACAAGGTCTTCATGGACTTTGCCTTCCTAGCCATTGCCTTCAATATAAAAAAGATGTGTGCAAAACTGACAAAAGAAGGTATGAACTGGCTGATAGGATGGTTTTATGAGCTTACTGTCGCTTTATTTAGATGCTGGAGACACATAAATCAAAGAAATCTTCGAATTATCGCAGCTTGAAGAAAATAAACCGATTTATATCGGTGATAAACAAGAAAGAAGGTGCATCGTGCATTACGACACACCTTCATATGCAATTTCCGAAACTTGCATCTGGCTTTCTGTCAAGAGTTGTTGTGCACGTTTCATACGGATGGTCCTGATGAATTCGATGGGTTTCTTTCCCGTTATCTTAATCATTTTCTTGTAGAAATAGCTGCGTGATATATTCAGGCTGCTGGCCAGCTCCTCGACGGAAAACTCGGTTTCGCTGATATTGTCCTCTACAATCTGGATGGCTTTTTCCACCAGCTGCCGGTCAAGGGGAGTGATGGTGATACGGCTTGGCTCGATTTTAATGTCCTGATTGAATATTTCCTGACGTTTGACGTTCATCTCGATAATCTTGTTGATGCGCAGCTTGAGGACTTCCATATTGAAAGGCTTGGTGATATAGTCGTCTGCACCAACGCTAAGCCCTTCCAATTGGTGTTCTTCACTTGCCTTAGCTGTCAGGAGGATAATGGGGATATGGGAGTAGCGTATGTCATTCTTGATGGTTGAACATAGTTCCAGACCATCCATCTCGGGCATCATGATGTCACTGACCACTAAATCAATATCTTCCTTTTCCAGTACATTTAGTGCATGTTTTCCGTTTGTGGCTTTTAATACATGATACTGCCTGGCAAGACTTTCAGAGAGAAATTTCAAGAAGTCGTAGTTGTCATCTACGAGTAGTATGGTGAATGGATGGGATTCTTCCTTTATTTCCGGTTCTTCGACCGGTTCTCCGTTTTTGGTTTCATTACTGTTCTGGTGCAGGGGTAGGGTAATCAGGAATACAGAACCACAAGGCTGGTTATCCCTGACACAGACAGTACCCTGATGCATCTTTACGTATTCGGAAACAATGTGCAGTCCAATGCCGCTGCCTCCGTTGCTCGACTGGTTTTTGCTCGACTGATAGAATCTTTGGAATATTTTCTCCTTGGATTTATCTTCTATGCCGCAACCGGTGTCGGTAAAGGTCAGCTCAAGATTTGTGCCTCTTACGGCAATATCCAGTGAGATGCTTCCTTTATTGGGAGTGAACTTGAATGCATTTGACAGGATATTTGTGCATATCTTGCGTATCTTGTCATAGTCGAAATCCATGAATACAGAATGTTGTGGAGCGGTAAGGCTATAGCTGATGTTCCGTTTCTGTGCTATCGGATCGAAAGAGTGGAATATTTCACTCAGAATGATAAGGATGTTGTCATGTTTGCATTTCAGGGTTTCAGCCTTGGCATCCAGCTTTCTGAAATCCAGCAGTTGGTTAATCAGTTCCAGCAGATAGTCGGCATTTTGTTTGACCATATCCAGAATACCTTTACGATATTCGGGATGGTCTACGAAAAACTCTTCAAGCGGATTGATGATAAGTGACAAGGGAGTCCGCAGTTCGTGGCTTATGTTGGCAAAGAACTGTAGTTTCATATTGTTGATTTTCTGCTGCCTTTCATTTTCCATCTCGATGGCTTGCATGATTTGTTTCTGCTTTTGGCGTAAGCGCAGATTGCGGATAATGGACAGAAGGATACACAAAATGATACCGGTATATATGGTATAGGCCCACCAGGTGCGCCACCAAGGAGGGAGTATCTTTATTTTCAGTTCCTTGATGTTGGGGCTCCATATGCCTTGTGAGTTGCATGCCTTGACGGATAAAGTATAGTTTCCGGCAGTCAGCATGGATAGGTTTACTTTGTTGTTTTCGGCATAAATCCAGTTGGAATGAATCTTATAGGCATATTTTATCTTATCCGTTTCCACCAGGTCGAGAGCGGAGAAGGACAGAGTGAATGAATTTTCCTTTTCAGTGAAGGAAAGGTGTTGTGCACATTCAAGTGAGCTGCCGTTCAGGATGTCCGGATGGGGCATTCCGGATTTGAACTCAATACCGGTAAGGTAAATGTTGGCATCATAACTTGTGGTCAGGATGTCTTGTGGAATGATAGTCTGGTAACCTTGAGGAGTACCTATCAGTATATTGCCGTTCTGCAGTTTGAGGATGGCGTGGACATTGGTATCGTTGCATATCAGTCCGTCGCTTACGGAGTAGTTCACGATGGTGTATGTATCGTTTGTTATTTTGATTCGTGAGATGCCGTTGTCGGTGCCAATCCACATTTGGTTGTTGTTGTCTTCCGTGATGGCTCTGACGAGATTGGCGGCAAGCCCGTTTTTCTGGTCAAGGAAGTAGATGGAGTCGTTCTTCTGGTTCCATATGCTCAGTCCGTGTGGATGTCCTATCCAAAGAAGGTCCCGGCTGTCCTTATAGACAGTGAGCATATTGTTCTCCTTGAAACGGCTGGCTTCGGCGTATATATTATAGGCTTGGGTTTCCGTATCGATAATAATGAGTCCTCCTCTGGTTGCTACGTAAAGGGTGCTGTCTTTGTCATAGTACATATCACGGACAAAGAATTCTCCCGGACGGTACAAGATGATGTCAAACTGCCCGGTTTCCGGATTTAACCTCTGTATATATCCTTTCATGGTACCTATCCAGATGTATCCGTGTTTGTCCACCTCTACTGTATACACATTGTTTTCGAGAAGCTGGCTGTTGCTTACCGTGTATTGTTTGATTTGCCCTTTCGAGTAGCATAGCAGTCCTTTCTGGAAGGTGCCTATCCATAGGCGGTTTTTGGAGTCGATGGATAAGTCGACTACAATATTGGCGGGAGTTGCTATCTTTTCGTATGAATCGGTCACCAGTGAACGTCGGATTAGTCCCGTACCGTCTGTTCCGTAGTAAATGGATTCCTGGCTTGTGTCTTCGCAGAAGGTTAGGATATCATCATATTCCAGGGATTTGTTGCATAGTATGATTTGAGACATGGGGCTATAATAGGAAATACCGTGTTTGAAATTCCCTATGTATATGGTTCCGTCTTTGTCCCGGTAAATGGTATTCAGATTGTTGCTGGCAATGGTGTGCGGTTTCAATGGATTGTGCACCAAGTTGGTAAGAAATTTGGTCAGGGCGTTGTAAACGAACAACCCCATATGGCTGGTAAGTATCCATACGTTGCCGTCTCCCAGGTCGAGGATGCGTTGCACGCGATTGTACTGTATGTGAGTGTTATTGTTCAGGCTGATGTTCTCCCATTGCTGTGTAAAACTGTTCTTGTGCAAAAGCAGGCTGTTTTGGAAGGTGTATACCCATAGGTTTTCGTTTTGGTCTATGTAAATGTGTGGCTCATGATTCTCCAGCAAAGGTCTATAGATGGCGGGAATGGCTATTTCCTTGACTTCGGAAGTCTGCTTGCTGATACTGTATAGGATACCGTTGGAGTACATTATATAAATGAACTGGACACCTATATAGAGGCTTGAAATCTTTTCAACTGCCAGTGGATAGGCTTTGATGGAGCTGTTGTCCATGCTTCGTATGTAAAGTTTGGAATAGTCGTAGGCCCAAAATTCATTCTTGGAGGTTTTTCCCATCCTCAGAATGTTTTTACTGGGGATTTGCAGCCCATCGAGTATGGGTTTATAGTCATTGTCGAATTTACCGGTCTTATAATTATAGATACTGTAGCCGCTGGAAGTCCTTATCCATACATTGTCGTCCGGTCCTTCGAAAATTTCGCTGATGGCATCGTCCGGCAGGTTGGAGTTGTTCTGGTAATACTGCTGGAAGGAGTAGCCGTCGTATTTGTTGAGTCCTGATTCTGTCCCCACCCAGAGGAATCCCCTATTGTCTCTGTAGATGCTTCGGATACTGTTGTTGGAGAGTCCTTCTGTTGTAGAGAGCTGCTTGAACATGACAGCCGGCGGGATTTCCGTTGAGTTACTTTGAACAGTAAGGAGAAAGGTCAGGTTGCATATAAGGAATAGGAGCAGTTGTTTCATGTATTTTCTTTATTAGAAGGATTAACAATATTGTAACTGCAAACTTAAATATAATCCTCCGAACGAGCAAGGGAAGATTTGCGTATTCGCGTGGGATGATATCCTCCGTTTGGTGAAAAATAGTATGCATTTTGTTTCCAATGACCCTATATGGGTTCTATGAAACAAAACCGGATATTAAAAGACATTTTTAAGGCATCTGTGTTTCCTTTAAGAAAAATACATTTGCAGGCAAGATCATTTAAATCCTAATAGTATGAAGAAAGAACTTTTAGCAGTGGCGATGCTGTTGTTTGCCGGCGGCAATCTGTTGGCACAGCCACATGTCAATGACGGTACTTCGTATCTGATGAACCAACCTCTGGACATGAGTACCGATTTCCGTGACTTGAGTAATACTTTGTTTTTTGCAGATCACCTGGAGTCATTCGATGCCAAGTCGGGTGAAGGGCTGGTGAACTGGAAACGCGGGCATCTGATGCCCCGTCAAGCCTTCAATACCAACGGTGCACAGCCCCGTAAAATGAGAATGCTCGATTTTCCTTTCACTGCCTATGAAAATGACCCCAACCTCAAATTCAAGATTGACTTTGTAACTCCGCGTACGGTACGTATCCGTATGCTAACGACCCCGGTGGAACCTAAACCTGCCGCTTCCATCATGTTGGCAAAGGAACCGGGCAGGGATGGAAGCTGGAAAGTTGCCGAGACGAATGACAAGATTGTCTATTCCAGTGACTATGGAACCATTCAGATTAACAAGAATCCCTGGAGAATCGTCTTGAAGGATAAAGCCGGACGTATCTTGAGCCAGACTGCCGCTTTGAGTGATGCGGACTCTACGCAGGTAAAATATACACCGTTCTGTTTTGTGAAGCGGGGAAGTGACAATGCCCGCCGCATCAATCCGGTATTTACCTTGACTGCGGATGAAATGATTTTTGGTTGCGGAGAGTCTGCCACTGGGCTGAACAAGGCCGGACAAAAGGTGAACTTGTTTGTTACAGACCCACAAGGGCCTGAGACGGACCAGATGTACAAACCGATTCCTTTCTTTATGAGTAACCGGGGATATGGCATGTTTATGCATACATCCGCTCCCGTGACTTGTGATTTTGGTGCTACCTATATTGGGCTGAACAAAATGTTCATGGGTGACGAGAACCTGGATTTGTTCGTTTTCTTCGGCGAGCCGAAAGATATTCTGGACGAGTACACCGATTTGGTAGGAAAGCCGGGCATGCCCCCCTTGTGGTCTTTCGGTACGTGGATGAGCCGTATTACCTATTTCAGTGAAAAGGAAGGTTATGATGTAGCGGCCAATATCCGTAAGAACAAGTATCCGTGCGATGTTATCCATTTCGATACCGGCTGGTTTGATGTGGACTGGCAGTGTGACTATAAATTCTCCGAGAACCGTTTCCAGAATCCACAGCAGATGTTGAAGGATTTGAGGTCACAAGGTTTCCATGTATGTTTGTGGCAGTTGCCTTATTTCACTCCTAAAAATCGTTATTTCTCTGAACTGATAGAGAAAGACATGTATGTGAAAAATGGAAATGGTGAACTTCCCTACGAAGATGTGGTGCTCGATTTTTCCAATCCGGAAACCGTAAAGTGGTATCAGGACAAACTGGCGGGATTGCTGAATATCGGTGTCAGTGCCATTAAAGTAGACTTCGGCGAGGCTGCTCCACTGAACGGTATTTACGCTTCCGGCAAGAGCGGATGGTATGAGCATAACCTCTATCCGGTGCGTTATGATATGGCAGTGTCCGAGATAACCAAGAAGTTGCACAACGAGAATATAATGTGGGCACGTGCCGCATGGGCCGGTTCCCAGCGTTATCCATTGCATTGGGGCGGTGATGCTGCAACTACGAACACGGGACTGCTAGGTACGCTTCGTGCAGGCTTGTCCTTCGGCTTGTCCGGTTTCTCCTTTTGGAGCCATGATATGGGTGGCTTTGTAAAATCCACTCCGGAGGACTTGTATTGCCGCTGGATACCGTTCGGTTTTCTTACTTCCCATACCCGCGCGCATGGGGCACCTCCGACAGAGCCGTGGTTGTACGACAGCAAGCGTGTGCAGGATGTCTTCCGCAAGAGTGCAGAGATGAAGTACCGTCTGATGCCTTATGTGTATGCTCAGGCTAAGGAATGTACAGAAAAGGGCTTACCGATGCTAAGAGCCTTGTTTGTAGAATTCCCCGATGATCCGGGAGCATGGAAAGTGGATGACGAGTATCTCTTCGGTTCGCAGATTCTGGTTGCCCCCTTGCTTGAATCCGGTATGACGGGCCGCACAGTTTACCTTCCCGAAGGAAAATGGATAGACTACCAGACAGAGAAAGTCTACGAAGGCGGATGGCACCGGATTGAAGCAGGCAGTCTGCCGATAATCATGCTGGTACGTGACGGTTCGGTACTTCCTCATCTGAAGTTGGCGCAGTCCACTGCTGAGATGGATTGGAGCAAAATGAGCCTGAAGGTATACAGTGCTGACAAGAAGCAGGCGGAAGGATTGGTTTGTCTACCTGCCGACAACCGTATTCAGGTTGTGAAAGTGGATTGTGGAAAGGCCAAACCGCAACTGTTGAACCAGGTTGAAGGCACTTCCCTGAGTTTCTGAACTTAATCTTTGAAAATCTATATTGAATTCACCCCTGTCGGTATGGAAGAGAAAGGGATATAGTTACCGAAATCTGTGCCACTATGGTGGCACAGATGTGCCTTCCCAATGGCACGGCAGTGCCTCTATAGTGGCACAAAATTGTGTCGCATATCTTTTTCCCGATGTGCTTATGACCGGGGTATTTGTTAAACCTAAGTATTTAGTATTTATGAGAAATGTGATGAAGTATTTGGGTATCATGTCAGTATCGCTGGCATGTGCCGGACCTCTCTTTGCAACAAGCGTACAGCCGTTTGCAGGTGTCACTGTCGTACAGCAGAGTGTAGTTACTGTGAAGGGCCAAGTGGTGGATGAGAAAGGCGAGCCCATCATCGGTGCCAATGTCATTGTGGAAGGTACGACAAACGGTATGATTACCGATTTGGACGGTAACTTCTCCTTGCAGTGTCCCGTAGGTTCTACGCTGAAGACCAGTTACATCGGTTATCTGGCGCGAACGGTCAAAGTAACCGGGAATATGAATGCTCTGAAAATTATTTTAAAGGAGGATACCGAAACCTTGGATGAGGTAGTTGTTGTGGGCTACGGTACGATGAAGAAATCCGACCTCACCGGTTCTGTGGCTTCCGTGAATGCGGAGGAAATGATGAAGCGGAATCCGGTGAACTTGGGACAAGGTTTGCAGGGAGCTGCGGCAGGTGTATCTGTCATCCGTTCTTCCGGTGACCCGGAAGGAGGTTTCTCCATCCGTATCCGCGGTGTGGCAACCGTGAATGGCTCTGCCGACCCACTCTATGTAGTGGACGGTGTGCAGGTGGGAACTTCCATCGATTTCTTGAATCCTAATGATGTAGAGTCCATCGAAATTCTGAAAGATGCTTCGGCTACAGCAATCTATGGTACCCGCGGTGCCAATGGTGTCATTATGATTACTACCAAGAGCGGCGGTAAGGGTAAGGCAAAGGTGAACTTCTCGGCCAACTATGCCCTTCAGTTCAATTCGAATAAGATTGATGTGGCTGACGCGGACTTGTTTGCAAGCGCTGTACGTTCCGCCGTCAAGAATGACGGTATTGCCATGACCAATCTGGCGTATGGCGAGGATTACATAGGCAGACTGAACAGCATTGACTGGCAGGACGAAATGTCACGCACGGCATTACAGCAGAACTATAATCTTTCTGCTTCGGGAGGCAGCGAAAATACCCAGGCCAACTTATCTCTGGGTTACTTGAACAATCAAGGTATCGTGATTGAATCGAATTTTAAACGCTTGACGGCACGCGCTAATATCACCCACAAAGTGAAAGACTTCCTGCATGTAGGCTTGAACTTGAACTATGCGCATTCGGAAAAGATGGGAGGAGGCAACTTGAGAAACTATGCACAAGCCATTCCAACCATGGATTATGTAGAGGACGGTGTTTTCTATTCCATGCCTATTGTGTTGCCCGACGGTACTTGGGGACATTACAAGAAAGAAGGTAATGGGGATGTGAACAAGGGAGCTGACAATCTGGTTGCTGCTGCCAAGACTGCCGACAGCATCAATAAATGGGACCGTCTGCTCGCCAGTGCTTTCCTGCAGCTCGATTTGTACAAAGGATTGACTTTCAAGACCATTGCCAGCTATAATTATTATACCAGAGGTTATAATGGCTATACGGCTTACAATGACAGAACTTTTGGAACTCAAGACCGTAAGGACTCGTTCTCGCTGAATCAGAGCCAGTCTACCTCACTTGGTCTGGAAGCGTTCTTGAACTATGACTGGTCCAATGAGCACCACCGCGTAAGTGCAATGGCCGGTTTCTCTACCAGTGATACGAACGGTGCCTGGCTGAATTCCAGTGCCAACGATTTCCCGGCAGATAACATCCGCCAAATTTCATTGACCAATGATCCTTCTTCCAAGCAAACGGATGGCGGGCTGGACCTGAAGACAAGATTCCTTTCTTACTTCGGCCGTCTGACTTATACTTTGAACGACCGCTATATTGTGACTGCAACGGTACGCCGCGACGGTTCTTCGAACTTTGGTGCAGGCAATCGTTACGGTACATTCCCTTCCGCTTCTGTAGCTTGGCGTCTTTCCGAGGAAAAGTTCATTAAGGATTTGGAACTGTTCAGTAACTTGAAGTTGCGTGCCGGATGGGGACAGACTGGTAATGCGGGCAATGGTACCAACTTGTCCATTGCACAGTTGTCTTCGGCAAATGCAATGTACTGGTTCTTTAATGGTTCGAGTGTGATTAACGGTGCCGGTATCGCCCAGCAGAAAGAAATTGATACCAACTTGAAATGGGAAACCAATGAGCAGACAAATATCGGTATTGACTTTGCCTTTATGAACAATGAGCTTTCTTTCTCTGCCGATTACTTTATCCGTGACGCAAAGGATCTGCTTCTGTATCGCCAGATTCGTCCTTCTACCGGTTTCTCCAATGTCTATACTAACGCGGGACATATCCGTAACTCAGGTTTCGAGTTTACTGCTGCGTGGAACAAGAGCTTCAGCGATTGGAATATCGGCATAAGACTGAATGGGTCTACTCTGAAGAACGAGGCTATTGAAGTCGGCGATCCGATATTCAGCAAGTCAGGTTCAGCACAAGATGGCGACAACTGGGACAACCACTCCATTACACAGAACGGCTATCCTGTAGGTTCCTACTATGGCTGGAAGGTAGAAGGCATTTTTAGAACCCAGGCCGAAATTGATGAAATGAATAGGCTGGCGGTTGAAAAGGGAGTTGAAAGTGGTGTATATCAGGACAAGACTACTCAGCCCGGCGACTATAAGTTTGTTGATTTGAATGGTGACGGGCAGATTACCGATGCCGACCGTACTGTTATAGGCAATGGATATCCCAAGTTCACTTACGGAATGAACCTTACCGCTTCCTGGAAAAACTTTGATTTCTCGATGAACTTGTACGGTGTAGCCGGTATGGATATCCTTTCTTATTCTTCGGCCCGCTTGACCTCTGTCTATGCACCCGACGGCGGTTATCAGAATGTACTGAAGGAATATATCAATAATGCATGGTCATCTTCGAATACCGGTGCCAAATATCCGCGTATCACCAAGACAGACTATAATAAGAACATGCGTGTGTCCGACGCCTACATCCAGAAGGGGGATTATCTGAAGATTTCAAATATTCAGATAGGATATACATTCCCGAAGAATGTGCTGAAACCGGTGAAAATGGAAAATGCACGCGTATTTGCCAGTGTCGACAATGTATGTACCATTTCTTCGTACAATAAGTTCGGCGATCCGGAAGTCGGTGACTCCAATGTATTGTATTCGGGATTTGACGGAGGACGTTATCCGTTCCCGATGTCGGTTACTTTCGGTCTGAGTGTACAGTTCTAATACTAACGGATAAAAAATATGATTATGAAAAACTTATATAAACTGTTGATCGGTGTGCTGGCCTTAAGCACCGTAACGTCTTGTGACGATTATTTGGAAGTGGATCATTACGATATTCTTCCGGCGGATTTCATGTTTAAGACGGAGGAGAATGTCCTTTCCGGATTGAACGGACTTTATGATACCTTTTATACGGACCAGCACGGTTCCGGTGATGACGAGACATGGGGATTCAAGCCTCAGGTATTTGCTGCCAACCATTCTACGATGGACTGTCAGGCTTCCGGTTGGGATGCGGAATGGCAGCGTCATGCCTGGAAACCCGATAAGGGTTCCCTGGAGACTGCATGGCGGATGAGTTATCGTGCAGTGGACCGTGCAAACCGTTTCCTGGCTGGCCTGGAGACAGCGGATGCCTCTATATTTGCGGACAGCAATTCCAAGACCGTTTATGAAGCGCAAGCACGTGCCATCCGCGGTTATAACTACCTTTACCTGACGAAACTTTTCGGAAGGGTACCGATGTTGCTTACCGGTGAAACCTATACTACTTCGGTAGGAAAGGCACGCCCGGAATCCGTGGATGAGACTTATGCGGCTATCGAGGAAGATTTGTCTTTTGGACGCGACCATCTGGATTGGTTACCCATGAATGGTGAATACGGACGTATAACCAAGGGGTTCTGCAAAGCTTATTTGGCCGAGCTGTATATGTTGAAGAAAGACTTTACGAAAGCCAAGACGGAACTGAAGGATATAGTGGACAGTGGAACCTATTCATTGGAGCCCTGCTTCGGTAACCTTCATGCCTGGGATACACATTGGACCAAAGAGTCCGTATTTGAGGTGATGTATCATGAACAAGGATATATGGGTTGGGGAGCCGATTCGTCTTCAGATGCCATGATGTGGTACGGATATATGTGCGCGGCACCCGAATGGGGAGGCTGGGGTTCTCTCTGTCTTTCTTGGGAGTTTGTACGTTCCTTTGAACCGGGTGACAAACGCCGCCAGTACTCTGCTGTTGCCAAAGGGGATACGCATCCCATTACCGGGCAGACTGTAGGGGTGACAAGTGGTTTTGACGGTCTTTTCCAAGGCTCCGAAAATATGCCTACTGTTTATTCCTTGAAATACTGGAGATGCAAGCCAGGTGAGAACAACAAAGTATTCAATCCTATTTCATTGACTCTGAAGCGTTATGCAGGCATCATGCTCGACTATGCAGAATGTTGTTTCGAGACAGGTGACAACGCTACCGGATGGAACATGATACGTCAGATACGTAACCGTGCTTGGGGTAATTTGGAGATGGGAGCGACGATGATTGACCTACCCGCCGACATGTTGAATACCCAGACGGTGGAAGTGCCGGATGCAGAGACCTATTATACAAGCTATAAAGCAGCCAAAGGCTATACTTCTCCGGTATGGAAGGTGGCGCTGATTATAGAGCGTCGCCATGAATTCAATGCCGAGTTCTCGCTTTACCATGATTTGTGCCGTATGGGTATGTGCAAAGAATGGTTTGCCGCCGAATATCCGAAGACAGCAGCCAACTCTTCACAAGAGGCTTGTCTGCAGACTGGTGACTCATTCCGTTTCTTTGAGCACGAGGCTTATCAGGAAATCTTCCCGATTCCGACGAATGAGATTCTGACCAACCCGCTCATCAATCAGGCTGACCAGAATCCGGGATATTGATAAATTATAAATAAACACTTAATAATAAAATATTTGTGAGTGAAATGTCAGGCACCAGTAGTTGTTGTGATAGACGTCAGCGTCTGTCGTGATGAAAGCCGGTGTCTGACATGACAAACACCAGTACTTGAGACGACGAACACCAGTCTCTGATAAACGGGGAATTATACAAGGAAAAGTTTGATGGTTTTAGAGAATAATTATGGAAAGGAAGATGTTTTATTGGATAGCACTGCTGGTTGCATATTGTCTGGCAGGTTGCCGGTCGCATTTAGGGGAGACAGATATGCAGACACGCATGCGTACAGAGATTGTCACGAATGTCAGAGACAGCGTGTTGCCGTTTTGGATGGATTATGCAGTGGCTCCCGACGGCGGTTTTTATGGAACTGTATTGCGGAATGGTACTCCGGTAGTGGATGCTCCGAGAGGAGGGGTTCTGAATGCCCGGATTCTGTGGAGTTTTTCTGCCGCATACCGTACGTTTAAGGATGAGGCTTATCTGAAGCTTGCGGATAAATCGCAACGCTACTTCATTGATACATTTATAGACAAGGAACATGGTGGGGTATATTGGCTGGTCAATCCTGACGGTGAGGTGCTGAATGCTTCCAAATATACGTATGCCATGACCTACGCCATCTATGGGCTGGCTGAACACTATCTGGCAACAGGTAACAGCGAGAGTCTGGATATGGCTGTCGGTTTATATCATACCTTGGAGGAGAAAGGCCGTGAATCGCAATATGACGGTTATGTGGAATCTTTTACTGAAGATTGGAAACAACTGGATAATTATGATAACAATGCACCCAAGACTATGAATGCGCATTTGCACGTGCTGGAGGCTTATACCCTTTTATATCAATGCTGGAAAGACGACGGACTGAGGAAACGACTCAAGTTCTGCACCGGGTTGTTTATGGACCGTATTTATGACTCTTCAAGGAGGCATTTTAATTTGTTCTTTGATAATGCATGGAACAGTCTGGTTGAGATGGACTCTTATGGGCATGATGTGGAGGCGGGATGGCTGCTTTGTGAGGCTGCCCGTGTGTTAGAAGACCGGCAACTGATGGATAGGGCGAATCGGCTTGCGCTGGATGTGACGGATGCTTGCTTGGCGGAAGGACTGAGTGACAAAGGGTATATGATGTATGAAAAGAAGGGCGGAAGAACAACCGGGCATGCCTCATGGTGGGGCCAGATTGAAACGATGATAGCTTGTGTCAATGCCTGGCAAATCAGCGGGAATGACGTTTATCTGCAATCGGCCGATACGGTTTGGACTTTCGTAAAGGACTGTATGATAGACCGGGAATACGGTGAATGGTACAGTGATTGTTTTGATGGAGAACCCAAGAAGGATACTCCCAAAGTGAGTATGTGGCGTTGCCCGTATCATACGGTACGCTTGGGAGTGGAAATACATAATCGTTTAAAATAGTATTTATGAAGAAATTTATAGCAGGTGCAGCATCACTGATGCTTTGTATGGGGCTGCACGCCCAGGATTTCAGAATCAATCCATCGGGATATTTTGAGAATGGCGGGGCCAATGTGATGGTGTTCAGTGACGTCTACCCTGAAGGACACCAGGGAGGACTGACCCTTGTTTTGAATGGAGACCGCAGGGCTGCCAATGGAGATGTGCGCTTTGAAATCTCGCAAGGGCAGTGGCAGGGATTGCCCAAGATGAGAAGCCGGGTGGTGGATGAGGCTGACAATGAAATCCGTGTCACATTGAGTTATCCGGATTCGGCCAAACATATGGCAGGCTTTAATCCGATGCTTTATCCGGATTTTGTTTTTGGCTATACCATTAAGGTCAAAGGCGAGAAGGATTATCTGGTATTGACCGTTGATTTGGACCAACCGGTGCCCGAGCGGTTTGCCGGCAAGTTGGGCTTTAATCTGGAATTGGTACCTTCCACTTTGCTGGGCAAGCCGTGGATTATGGACAACCGGACGGGAGTCTTTCCCCACCAGGCGATGGGGCCCACCATGAAACAGTCTTCCAACATGGAGCATATCGGAGATTTCAACCCTGGCGGGAAAGCTGATTTGGACCAGTTGCTGTTGGATAGAAAGACTTATAACCCGATGATTGCCGATGATATCGTCTCTGCTCCTTTTGCCGAGGGGAAAAAGTTTGTACTCAATCCTCAGGATGATTTGGCAAAGATTACGATTGAAAGTGAGAAAGGAGACTTGCTGCTGTATGATGGAAGGATAAATCATAACAACGGTTGGTTTGTGCTCCGTTCGGAGTTCCCGGCAGGGACAAAGGAAGGTGCGGTGAAATGGATAATCCGTCCGACAGTCACTAAAGACTGGCGTTATGCACCGGTGGTGCAAGCCTCTCAAGTAGGTTACCATCCTGGACAGAAGAAAGTAGCTGTCATAGAGTTGGACAAACGGGATACAGACTTCAAGCAACCTGCCCTTTATCGCATTGTTGCCGATGGCAGGAAACTGGTAAAGCAGCAGGCTGCCAAGGATTGGGGAGATTTCCAACGTTACCACTATCTGCAGTTCGACTTCACGGAAGTGACGGAAGAAGGGCTCTATCAGGTGATGTACGGCGATGCTGCTTCTCCGGTGTTCCGCATTGCCAAAGATGTGT
Organism: Bacteroides sp. A1C1; assembly: GCF_004328515.1. NCBI lineage: Bacteria > Pseudomonadati > Bacteroidota > Bacteroidia > Bacteroidales > Bacteroidaceae > Bacteroides > Bacteroides sp. A1C1. The sequence continues at coordinate 2,056,001 of NZ_CP036491.1, read as the reverse complement.
GGGACAAGGGTATCTGGCAGGCAGAGGTGGAATACTTCTTGCCGGTACAGATGTGCCACATGCGTGTGAACGAAAAATACCGTGTATGGCATGACTTCTGTCATCATGACGATGCACGTATGGCCAAAACCGATATCAACCATATAGACGGATATACTCAGGGAACCTCTACTCTTTGTAAGTACCAGCCGGGTGATTTGGTTCCAGGGCTGAATGTGGGTGGATGGCACGATGCGGGGGACTATGACTTGCGTGTGGAATCCCAGGCAGGCGAGGCCTATATACTTGCCATGGCTTGTGAGAACTTTGGTGCCTATTGGGACGAGACTTCCATAGATTTTGAAAAGAAGATAGTCGAGATTCACCAGCCGGATGGAAAGAATGACTTGTTGCAGCAGGTGGAAAACGGTGCTTTGACGATAGTGGCGGGTTGGAAGGCTCTGGGGCGTCTCTACAGAGGGATTCTGTGTCCTACCGTACGCCAGTATGCACACCTGGGTGATGCGTCGGCCCATACAGACCATGTCAGTGGGACTGCAGACGACCGCTGGGTGTTTACGGAGGACAACCCTGGTAGGGAACTTCAAGTGGCTGCCTGGCTGGCAGGTATTTCACGTGTCTTGAAGGGACATAACGATGCATTGGGAGCGGATTGTCTGGAGATAGCCCGTGAATTGTTCAGGATTACCCGCTGCGACAACAACCGGGTGCTGACAGCCAAGATACATGCTGCCGTAGAACTTTATCTGGCGACAAAGGAAGTGGAGTACCGTGATTTCGTTTTGCAGCAGCAGGATTTCATCTGCAAGAATATCCGTCAGACGGGTTGGTTCATCGGACGTTTCGACAAGGCTGTGGGAAATGCACGTTTCAGCAAGGCTGTTCGCAAAGCACTGCCGGAGTTGCAGGCTATGTATCAGGAGTATAGCAGTAAAACTCCGTATGGAGTGCCGCATGACAGAGGTAACCGTTCTTCCGGTTCATGGGAACCCCAGCATCTGGGCTACAATTACTGTTACCTGCATGCTGCCTATCCTGACTTGTTTGCACCGGACTATATTTTCAATGCTGTCCAATACCTGCTCGGTATGCATCCGGGACGTAATCAGGCAGCGTTTGTAACGGGAGTCGGTGCCGAAACGATGAAAGCTGCCTATGGTGTCAACCGTGCCGACTGGTCTTATATTCCGGGTGGAGTGTCTCCGGGTACAAATCTGATTCGTCCTGACTTGCCCGAATTACTTCATTTCCCGTTCTTATGGCAGGAGGGTGAGTACTGTTTGGGCGGACATGCTACGTGGTTTATGTATATGGTATTGGCATCTCAGAAAATATTGAATGGTAATGAACAGTAAAATAAAGGTAGATAAGTTTGTAATTGTAGCTTTTCTGCTCTGCATGGTCTGCACTATGGTCATGCAGGCAAAAGCTTATGACAATTTTAAGGTATCGGTCTATGTACGTGCCTACGAGGTAGACAAGATGAAGGACATCCATTGGCTGGATTCGACTTGGAATGTGATTTCACAACAGTTGGAAGTGGACAAGATTTATCTGGAAACACATCGTGATTTACTGATTGTGGATGACGCCACCCTGGAGCAAGCTAAGAAATTTTTCCATGACCGGGGAATAGAGACTGCCGGAGGAATTACCTACACCATCAACGAGGCAAACAGTTTCGAGACGTTCTGCTATTCCAATCCCGAGCATCGTGAGATGGTGCGAAAGATTGCAGAACATACGGCAAAGCACTTTGACGAGTTTATTCTGGATGACTTTTTCTTCACCAGTTGCAAGTCGGACATAGAGATAAAAGCCAAAGGTGCGCAGAGCTGGACGGAATACCGTTTGAAGCTGATGACTGAAGCCGGGCGCGACCTTGTGCTGAAACCTGCCAAGAAGGTGAATCCTCGTGTAAAGGTAATCATCAAGTATCCCAACTGGTACGACCATTTCCAAGGTTTGGGCTTTAATCTGGAGGAAGGTCCCCAACTCTTTGACGGTGTCTGGACGGGTACCGAAACAAGGGACCCTGCCGGCAACCAGCATCTGCAGAATTATCTAAGCTATAATATTATCCGCTATTTCGATAATCTGCGTCCGGGCTACAACGGTGGAGGATGGGTGGACTCCGGTGGACTGAATCTAGGCATGGACCGCTATGCTGAGCAGCTGCATCTGACCATGCTTGCCAAGGCTCCCGAAATCATTCTCTTTGCCTATAACCAGCTTCTGGGCGTGAAGTTGTCTCCCAGGTTCCGTACCCCTTGGCAGGGCATGGGCACCAGCTTTAATTATGATGAGATGACTGCCCCTATCCGGCAGAAGGACGGAACTTCCATAGAGCCTACCACCATGGCACGCATTGCGGATGTTGTATTGAAACAGACTGATAAACTGATAGGTAAGTTGGGTAACCCCATTGGCATCAAGTCCTACAAGCCTTTTCATGTGGCGGGTGATGATTTCTTGCAGAATTATCTGGGCATGATAGGTTTGCCGATGGATATACGTCCCGTTTTTCCGAAAGACCAACAAGTGGTGCTGCTGACTGCCCAGGCGGCTCAAGCTCCGGAGCTCATGACCGACATTAGGAAGCAATTGCAAAGCGGACGGGATGTGGTGATTACAAGCGGCTTGCTGAAAGCCATTCCTGAAAAAATTGCCGAAATAGTAGAGTTGCGTTGTACCGATTTGAAAGCTCTTGTCAATGATTTTGGCCGATACGGACAAGCCGGACGCGATTTATTGATACCGCAGGTTCAGTATTATACGAATGATGCTTGGGAAGTAGTCAGTGCGGGCCGTCCGTTGACGGGAGGAGTATCGGGGTATCCTATTTTGTTGAGAGCTCCCTATGCCGCCGGCAATCTATATGTATTGACCATTCCCGATGATATGGGAAATTTATATGATTTCCCGGCAAAAGCCTTGAATGAGATTCGCCGCATTATGAGTAAGGATATGGATGTCTATCTGGAGGCTCCCTCCAAAGTCGGATTGTTTGTGTATGACAATAAAACACTGGTGGTGGAGAACTTCAATGATGAACCGGTGGAAGTGCGTATTGTTACCGATGATGAGGTGACGAGGTTGGAAAATCTGGAGAATGGGGATATTCTGGCTCCCCTTCCTGCCGAACCCGTACAGAGCAGGCGTCCGGTGACACCAAAGAACTCTTTCCGTTTGTCATTACTGCCCCATTCGTATAAGGCTTTCCAATATAAATGACGGGTAAGAAGATTGTCGGATAGTTATTCGGAAGGGTAACGGGAGGTCGGTTCTACAATGGGCCGGCCTCCTTTGCTTCCAGTCATCCGTGAGAATGCTTGTGTTCTTTCAATATCCTGTGCGGCAGTGTCCCGTGCCCCAGCAACTCTATCGGGCAGTTGAAGTTGCGTTCCAGCCATTCTTCCGTAACGCCGGTATCGGGATGGTAGTCCAGGGTTTCGTTGACGCAGGCAATGGACTTGACTTGCTGCAACACCGTGCCGATGTCGTGGCTGACGAGAATAATGGCGCAATCCTTGTTTATCTCTGCCAGCAGTTCGTAGAGGCGGGCTTCGAAACGCTTGTCGATGTATGTGCTGGGTTCGTCGAGAATCACCACCTGCGGGTCGGAGATGATGGCACGGCCCAGGAGGGCACGTTGCAACTGTCCGCCGCTCAAAGCGCCGATGGCACGCTGCTCCATGCCTTCCAGCCCCATGCGGGCTATCACGGCAGAGGCTTTCTCGCGGTGCCGGGCGGTGAAGCGTGAAGCCAGCGGCTTCTTGCTGCTGAGTCCTGAAAGGATGACCTCCTCTACGGTGATGGGAAATTTCCGGTCGATGCTGCTGTACTGGGGCAAGTAACCCATAGATAATTGACAATTGACAGTTGATGATTGACAATTGGCAATTTCGGAGGGGGATGGGGGGCAGGAGTGATATAGAATTTCCCCGGCGGTGGGTTTCAGCAGTCCCAGTATACATTTGATAAGGGTAGTCTTTCCACCACCGTTGGGACCGATGATGCCCAGAAAATCACGTTCGTAGATAATCAGGTTTATATCATGCAGTACGGTCCGGTTATCGTATCCGGCGCTGAGGTTCTTTATCTCTATAATGGGGGATGCAGGCATAGCTTCTTCTTCGTTAAATGGACAGAATCATCGTTTACTCTTTTACAAGCGCTCTGGCGGTATTCATCATCTCCTCCTCCCAGTCGTATGAGAGGGGATTGATAGCCACCACCCGGGTTCCGGTCTGCTGGGCGATAAGGTCGGCATTGCGGCGGTCGAATTCCGGCTGTACAAAGATGATGCGTACCTTCTCCTTCTTGCAGGAGTTTATCAGGTTCTTCAGATGGGTGGGAGAGGGTTCCTTTCCACCGGCTTCGATAGGAATCTGGTGCAGGTTGTAGTCGCGGGCAAAGTAGGAAAGTGCCGGATGATAAATCATGAAGGCACGGTCGGCATTCGGACTGGAAAGCATCTGGCAGATGAGGCTGTCCGTATGCTCTATCCGCCGGATGAGTGCGTTGTAACGTTCCATGTAGGCGTTTTCATTGGCTTTGTCTATGGTGCAGAGTGCATTCAGAATGTTCCCGGCAATGATTTGGGCGTTGATGGTGGAGTTCCAGATGTGGGGTTCCACACCACCGGCGTGCGTATGGCCTTCGTGTACATGTCCGTCTTTATGGTGATGCGCATGGGTCTCGTCCAGAATAAGTTCCACATTCTCGGACATGTCGAAGAATTGCAGGTGGGGAGCATTGTCCGTCAGTTTTTCCGTCCATGTCTGTTCGAAACCGATGTAGCCGATGCGGAAATAGGCCTTACTTTGCGCGAGGTCGACGAGCTGCTGGGGCGTGGGGTCGTAGGTTTCCGGACTTGAACCTTTGGGCACCATGCTGACGACGGTGAATTCATCGCCGGCAATGGCTTCGGTGAAATACCGCAGCGGCTCGATGGTGACGGTAATCACGGGTTTATCGTCATTCTTCTTGTTCTGTTGGCCTCCTTGCTTGCACGAGAAGAGCAAGGTGGCTATGAGGAGTAAAAAACAAAACTTTTTCATTTACAATTTACTATTTACAATTTACAATTTGGCTGCGCTGTGGCAGGGGGCATCAACTATTCATTATCAACTATTCCTTATCCATTATCACTTCCTCTTTCCTTCCCCTCAGTATCTCCCGTTTCCCTCCGGGGGACCTGGGAGACGCTCTACCTTGAATCCTATGGCTTGCAGCATGCGACGTACTACTCCTTTGGCGCAGTAGGTGGTCAGCACGCCATCAGTGCTCATGGCGGCATGGATATTCCGGAAGACTTTTTCCTCCCACATTCCCGGTTGCTTTTCGGGTGCAAAGGCATCGAAGTAGACAACATCGAACGGAGATTTATTAATCATTAACAAACTGTCAATGCTTATTGTTTCGACATCTGCCTGCACTTTTCTCAGTGTGAAATAAGGAGTTATGGCAACTTCTTCTTCCCACGCAGCCCGATGCAGTTCCTCGAACAGAGGATTGTCGCTATATTTTAGCGCATCCACCTCCGGCCATGCAAGCGGATAGAGTTCAATACCGATATAGTGCACAGGTCTCTTTTCCTTTTCGGCAGTTTCCAGTGTAAGCAGGGCATTCAGTCCGGTGCCGAAACCGATTTCAAGGATATGCGGGCGGGCAGTAGCGGATGCTTTCAGTCCCATGTCGATGAAGATGTGCTGTGACTCTGTACGTGCCCCCTTTACCGAATGATAATGTTCATTCAGTTCCGGTACAAACAGTGTCGCACTTCCGTCTTCCGTCTTCTCTATGATTCGTTGCATCACTTCTGCTTTTGTTGAATGTTTTTATTTAGTTTAATTCTCTGTGATTCATCGTGTTGTTGCGCCTATATATCCAGCGTGCTGCATCTATACATCCAGCACGTTGCATCTATACATCCAACGCGTTGTATCTATACATCTATTGCTCAAACTCACTACATGTCAATAATTCATCATCGAAATGGCTCCTTGCAGTGCCCACAGCATAGCTATGTAGCGCACCAGTTTCCCTGCAAACATGGACGTGGTGGTCAGCATCAGATTACTGCGCATGAAGCCCAGTGCAATGGCTATGGCCTCTCCCACAAAAGGCAGAAAGGCGAAGAAAGCCATCAGTGCCCCTTTCCCTTGGAGGAAATGCTGCATCCGTTCTATCTTTTCCCTTTTTACCTTGAAATATTTCTCAATCCAGTCTATACGTCCCAGACGTCCCATGTAGTAGCACGTCATGCCTCCCAGCGTATTTCCCAAGGTGGCGGAGAGTACGCACAGTGCCGGGCTCAGACCGACCTTGACCAGTGCTACCATCACTATCTCGGAACTGAACGGAATGATGCTTCCTGCCAATAGGGCAGAGATGAACAGACCGACATATCCCCAGTCAATCAGCAGCTGTACGAGTGTATCTACAAAAGCGTCCATATATTGAATCCTAATAGAATGAATAATCCGATAAATGCACAAATGAAGAATATATTGGAACTGCGGCTATTTGTCAGTACAAACAAGTGTCCCGCCAGGATGCTGACACCGATGAGCAGGAAGGACATCAAGTGGACACTCAATGCCGGTTGCAGTCCGATATAGACAAAGATGCAGAAATTCAGCAGGATGAGGAAGTGTAGATAGCTCCGGGTGCGTATCTTGTCTTCATAGCCGGCAATGAGACAGTGTGCCGCGCTGACGATGAACAGAACAAGGAGATACCCAAGGGTGGCGAGTTTCCACGGCTGATAGTCGAACCGGATGGGAGCGAAGGTCACCAGCTCGCGGAAGGGCTGGCAGAAGAGTTCCATTTGCCCGTAGTAGAGGGCGTGTCCCAGCAACAGCCAGTAGGGTACGCTCCATCCTACCAAGGAAGCAAAGAAACTTTTGGGTTGGAGAGACTGGAAGTTGTAGGCGCCTATCCAGAAGATAGGGACAAACAGCATGAGCTGCGGAAAAAGCAGGCTGCCCAGTCCGATGAAGACAAAGGCGTGGAAGAGACTGCCCGTGGGCCGTGCCTGCTGGTAGCTCCTGAAGAGGAAAAACAGTGCCACCAGGAAGGAGGCGGATGCCAAGTCTCCCGCATACAGCATGTGCAGGCTGGGGCAGACGGATATCAGCAGGAAGTAGACAGAAGTCTGTACCGATGCCCGCATCCGGATGATGGCGAACGTATTGTTGAGCTGTATCAGGAAATACCCGATGACGGCATACAGAATAAAGCTGAAGAGACGGTTTGCCCAGGTGGGGATGCAGAAGTCGCAGAATGTTTCCCAAAGGGAATATCCGCTTTGCTGTGTCTCCGTCTCGGGCAACAGAACGGCAGTCAGTATCCAGCAGGATACTGAAATCAAGATAGCGGCGGGTAGTGTGAACCGCCCTGCCGTTATCCGGTTCTGGAATCTCTTCGTTCTCATTTATAAATCAAATCCTATATCTCTTCTGAAATATTTCTTCTCGAAGTCTATCATGTCGGCCACGCGGTAGCTTTTCTGCAAGGCTTCTTCCTTCGTTTCACCATAGGAGCAGACGGCGATGACACGGCCACCGGCGGTTACGGTCTGTCCGTCCTTGGTGGCTGTTCCGGCATGGAAGAGGATGCTGTCTGTTTCGGCAGCCTTCTCGAATCCGGTCATCACCTTGCCCTTTTCGTAGGCTTCCGGATATCCTCCGCTCACCAGCATGACGCAAGCGGCTGTGCGTGGGTCGAATTCCAGTGTACGCTGGTCGAGGTCGCCCTGGGCAACGCCTTCGAGTAGGTCTACCAGGTCGCTCTTGATGCGCAGCATCACACTTTCGGTTTCGGGGTCGCCCATGCGGACGTTGTATTCAATGACCATCGGTTCGCCCTTCACGTTGATAAGTCCCAGGAAGATGAAGCCTTGATAGCCGATTTCTTCTTCCAGCAGACCGTTTACGGTAGGTTCGATGATGCGGGTGCGTACTTTTTCCATAAATGTTTCGTCGGCAAAAGGTACGGGAGTAACACTGCCCATACCGCCGGTGTTGAGGCCTTTGTCGCCTTCGCCGATACGCTTGTAATCTTTGGCTACGGGCAATACCTTATAGTGGCGGCCGTCTGTCATCACGAATACGGAACACTCGATGCCGCTGAGGAACTCTTCAATGACTACCGTGGCGCTGGCATCGCCGAACATGCCGCCCAGCATTTCCTTCAGCTCTTTCTGAGCTTCTTCCAGTGTGGGGAGAATCAGCACGCCCTTGCCTGCACACAGTCCGTCGGCCTTCAGTACGTAAGGCGCTTCGAGGGTTGCGAGGAAATCGAGTCCTTCTTGTAAGTTGTCGGCGGTGATGCTCTTGTAGCGGGCAGTGGGGATGTTGTGGCGCATCATGAAGCCTTTGGCAAATTCCTTGCTACCTTCCAGTGTGGCACCTTTGGCGGTGGGGCCGATGATGTCGATATGGCAAGTGGCAGGGTCTTCCTTGAAACTGTCGAAGATGCCTTGTACCAGCGGGTCTTCGGGGCCCACAACAATCATGTCGATTTCTTTCTCAAGGGCAAAAGCCTTGAGTGCGGGAAAGTCTGTCGCCTTCAAGTTCACATTCTCGCCTGCTTCGCTTGTACCTGCATTGCCGGGAGCAATATATAGTTTCTCTACTTTCGGGCTTTGGGCAATCTTCCATGCCAGAGCGTGTTCGCGGCCACCGGAGCCTAATAATAATATTTTCATGGGTTCATTTACAATTTACAATGTACAATTTGTCTGTGCTGTGGGGCATCAGGTAAGTTGTACAGATTGTTATACTTAATGATTTATTCTCTCTTTTATTCTCTTCTTTCTTCTACCATCTACTCCCTATTTGCACGCCCGCACTGCATAGCAAATTGTACATTGTATATGGTACATTGTACATTAAAGATATTCTTCAAAATATCTTGTTATCTTCTCGTGCAGATGCACACGGTCGCGTCCCAGGACGTTGTGCTTGTGCGTGGGATAGATAAACAAATCGGGATAGGTACGGGCATCCACGCACGCCTTCATGAATGAAAGGGTGTGCTGCGGCACGCAGGTGTCGTCGTGGTCGTCGTGTATGATGAGCAGATGTCCTTTCAAGTTACCGGCAAGGTTTTTCAGATTTGTCTGCTTGTAGCCTTCCGGGTTCGCTTGCGGAGTGTCCATATAGCGCTCACCGTACATTATCTCGTAGTATCCCCAGTCGATAACCGGTCCGCCGGCAACGCCTACCTTGAAAATTTCGGGATAGCGCAGCATCAGCGCCGTAGTCATGTGTCCTCCGAAGCTCCAGCCGTGCACGCCGATACGCTCTTCGTCCACATAAGGCTGGCTTTTCAGGAATTCTACGCCCTTCACCTGGTCTTTGCCCTCTTCGATGCCCAGCTGGCGGAAGGTGGCGTTTTCAAACTCCAGTCCACGATTGCTGCTGCCACGGTTGTCGAGGCTGAATAGGATATAGCCTTTGTTTGCCATGTAGATGTCCCAGCCGCGGGCATCGTTCATCCAGCCGTTCGTTATCATCTGGGCGTGCGGGCCGCCGTATACGTAGACGATGGCGGGATACTTCTTTGCCGGGTCGAAGTCGGCAGGCTTTATCAGGCGGTAGTACAAGTCTGTCTTGCCGTCTGCGGCTTTGATGGTGCCTACTTCTATGCTGGGCATTTCAAAGCCTTCGTAGGGGTTCTTGGCTGTCAGCAGTGTGTGTTCCCGTTGTTTCTTCGGGTTGGTGGACATCAGTTTTATGATACGGGGGCAAGTGGGCGAAGAGGCATTGTCGATGAGGTAAGTTCCCATGAAGCCGGAGATTTGTGCCGAGTGCACGCCGGTTGGGTCTCCTATCAGGCTGCGTTTGCCATTCTTCAGGTTGACAGCGTAAAGGTTGCTCTGCAAAGGAGAGATTTCCGTACTCTTGATAATGAGCTCTTTCGTGTTCCGGTTAAAACCTACGATGTCTTGTACAAGCCAGGGGCCGGAGGTGAGTTGCTTCAGCAGTTCCCCTTCCGTATTGTATAGGTACAGATGGTTGAAGCCGTCACGCTGGCTTTGATAGATGAACTTGTGGCTGTCCCATGGCAGGAATAGAATGGGAGATTGCGGCTCCACATATTTGGGATGTCTCTCTTCGATGAGCACTTGTTGCAGCTTTCCGCTTTCAGCATCGTATCGGCACAGTTTGGAGTGGTTTTGGTCTCGGTTTAGCTCTATCAGATAGAGGCTTTTGCCATCCGGTGCCCAGGTGATGTTGGTGAAGTAGCGGTCTTTTGGGTCGCCCATGTCCAGGTAGATGGTCTTTTGAGTAGCCGGATTGTAGATGCCTACCTTTACCTGATGGCTGAGCATGCCGGCCATAGGGTAGCGTATTTTATCCACCAGCGCTATTCTTGCCGTGATGTCAACCAATGGATAGGGGGTGACCATGCTTTCGTTCATTCGATAGAAAGCCAGCAGGTCTCCAGCAGGATTCCAGAAAGTGCCTTTTGAAATGCCGAATTCATTGCGGTGCACACTTTGTCCGCAGACGATACCTTCCGGTTCGTTGGTGACTTTCAGGGTTTGCCCGTCACTGGTCATCACATAGAGATTATTGCCGATAGTATAAGCCAAATGGCGGCTTACCTCGTTCCAATCCTCATTTGCGGCTTGGGCGGGGCAAGGCTGGCTCCAGATGACTTTTTTCTTCTTCCAGTCGACGAGGGCACGGTACTTGCCGGTGTTCAGCAGCAGGAGTGGGTCTATTTGGACTTGAATACCCTGATTGACGCCTCGGGGTACGTTGACAGCCTTTGCAGCATGAAAGTGACGCAGTTTTCCAAGTCCTTTTTCTTCCAGCAGCGCGTTGGCTTCTTCCAATGTGATGGCAGTGAATTTCTCTCCGGGCTTGGCACCTAATCCTTTGACAGCCCATGTACCTTCTATATTGTCGATGCCAAGTTCCAGACAAGCGGCATCGCCCCACCACTGGTACCACTTGTTTTCGGCAGTATGGTAGGTTTCACCTCCGGGAATAAGGTCTTCCAGGGTCGGCTTTTTCAGTTCTTGTGCCATGACGTTTGTTGTAAACAGAGCAGGCACTGCCATTAGCAGTGCAAGAATGCTCTTACTTATTTTCTTTGCATTCATTCTCCTTGTCATTGTTCGTGTTATTCTTCTTCCTTCTTTCCCGCCTCTCTTCTTTTTCTTTCCGGGTAAGACTCACCCGACTTTGTTCTGCGTTCTCCACCGAATTCGCGTCTTTCCCTCGGTCTGAATTCCCGTTTTTCCCCGTCTTTGAACTCTCTTCTTTCACGCGGACGGAATTCTCGCTTTTCGCCGTCCTTGAATTCTCTTGTTCTGCGTTCACCGTTGAATTCGCGTCTTTCGCCACTGAATTCACATCTCTCTCCACTGAATCGGGGACGGAATTCGCGTCTTTCTCCGGGTTTGAACTCTTTCCTTTCTCCTGAAGCCGGACGAAATTCTTTGCGCTCCTTGCTCAACTCCTCGCCTTCGGCACGGAATTCCTTGTACTTTCCGTCGAAGATTTCGTACTGGCGGAATTCACATTCCAGTGCACCGTTGAATAAAGGTATCTTGGAGGTGGCTTTTAGCCCGATTTGGTCGAAGCACTCTTCGCGGTAAGATAGAACCCATGCAGTGTTGCCCGTAAAGGCGTGTTTCAGACGCTCGCCAATCATGGAGTAAAGTCCCAGCAGGTCGTTGGTAGAGATACGCTCCCCGTAGGGTGGGTTGGTGATGATGATGGATTTCTCCGCAGGTTGCTCGAATTGCTGGAAGGGTTGCAGCTTCAATACTACATCCTTGCTTACGCCGGCAGCCTTTATATTGTGTGTGGCAATTTCGTTTGCCTTCGGGCTGTTGTCGTAACCGTAAATCTTATGTGTGAATTCGCGTTCCTGACTGTCGTCATTGTATATCGTGTCGAACAGCTCTTGGTCAAAATCCACCCACTTCTCGAAAGCGAACTCCTTGCGGAATACGCCCGGAGCGATGTTGCGTGCAATCAGCGCCGCTTCGATGGGAATGGTTCCCGAACCACACATCGGGTCTATCATGTCGCATTCGCCACGCCAGCCAGTCATCAATATCATGCCGGCGGCCAGCACCTCGTTCAGCGGGGCCTCTACTGCTTCCTGGCGATAACCGCGGCGGTGCAGCGATTCGCCGCTGGAGTCGAGAGACAGCGTACATTTGGTTTCGGCAATGTGTATGTTCAGCAGCACGTCCGGTTTGTTGACACGCACGCCGGGACGTTCGCCGGTCTTCTCGCGGAAATAGTCTACGATGGCATCCTTCACCTTGTAGGAAACGAACTTGGAATGACGGAACTCTTCACTGAATACAACCGCGTCCACGGCAAAGGTCTTGTCCGTATCCAGATAGTCTTCCCATCGGATGGCTTTAATCTGTTCGTAAACCTCGTCGGCATCCTTGGCTGTGAAGTGTTTGATGGGTTTCAGTATCCGGATGGCTGTACGCAGGCAGAAGTTGGCTTTGTACATCATTTCCTTATCACCACTGAAAGATACCATGCGGCGGCCTATTTCTATTTCGTTGGCGCCCAGTGCAGTCAGCTCTTGTGCCAGTACCTCTTCCAGTCCTTGGAAGGTTTTGGCAATCATTTCAAAAGATTGTTCGCTCATCTATTTATTTACTATTTTACTGTTTTTATTCTATTGTTTATCAGTAATTTGCCTCCCGTTTGTTAGGCACTGGCGTCTGTTGGCTCAGACACCGGTGTTTGTTGTGTTGGACACTTGTGTCTGACGTGACAGACACAAGTGCCTGACAAATGCAGCAATATTGCCTTTTAAACGAGGTTTGAGGCTTCTCATTTCTTCGCCTTTGTCTGTACAATTCTCGCTCCTGCCGGAACATCCTCCGTCACCCAGATGTTGCCGCCCACAGTGGCTCCTTGTCCGATGGTGATACGTCCCAATATGGTGGCGTTGGAATAGACTATCACATTGTCTTCCAGAATGGGATGGCGGGGAATGCCCTTGATGGGCTTGCCGTCTTCGTCCAGCGGGAAGCTCTTGGCACCGAGGGTCACACCCTGGTACAGCTTTACGTTGTTGCCGATGATGCAGGTCTCGCCGATTACCACACCCGTACCATGGTCGATGGTAAAATAACCGCCTATTTCCGCTCCCGGATGGATATCGATTCCTGTTTCACTATGCGCCATCTCGGTGATGATGCGGGGAATGAGGGGGACACCCAACTTGAGCAGTTCGTGTGCAATGCGGTAGTTGCTGATGGCTCGGATGGCCGGATAACAGCTGATGACTTCGCCGAACGACTGTGCGGCGGGGTCACCATTGTAGGCAGCCTCCACATCTGTGGCAAGCACCCGTCTCATGGCCGGCAGGTTGCTGATGAATTTGGCAGCCAATAAAGCGGCTTCTTCCCGTTGGAGCTCGGTACAACAATTGCATTCGCCATCGCCTGCAAAGCAGAGTCCGGCAAGGATTTGTTCGGTCAGCAGGTCGAACAAGCGCTCCACGTTGACACCGATATGGTAAGTCACCGTGCGGCTGTTGACCGTGGAATTTCCGAAATATCCGGGGAAGATGATGGCCCGCGCCAGTTCGATGATGTCGCGCAGCGCTTTTGCCGAAGGCAGCGGATTGCCGTCCGTATGCTGGTGAAACAATCCCTTGTATGATTCGCTTTCCGATAGCTCATCGACTGCTTGTGTCAAAATGTGGGTAAAGTTGAGTGGACTCATTATGATATCCTTAAGTTTAAAAGTGGAGGCAAAGATAGGAAATACTCGTCAAATATCCTACATATCCCTCATTTATAGTACATATTTACCATATTTGTGGTATTTCCCACGAACCGATTTTGCGCTACTTTTGTCTTGTAAGAAATAACGTACCTCATTCCACTCCGGATTGTTAGTCTTTTCCCTTAGGGGGAATGAGGGTTTTTAAAACAGTTGGATTATGAAGAAGATAGCAGAACGCCTTACCGACCTGGTAGGCAACACTCCCTTGTTGGAGTTGAATAATTATAACAAGAATAAAAGTTTGAAAGCCCGTGTTATCGCCAAATTGGAATATTTTAACCCTGCCGGTAGCGTGAAGGACCGCGTGGCGCTTGCCATGATAGAAGATGCCGAGGCAAAAGGGCTGTTGAAGCCCGGTGCTACCCTCATCGAACCTACCAGTGGCAATACGGGCATAGGGCTGGCTTTTGTAGCCGCCGCCAAAGGTTACAAGCTGATACTGACAATGCCCGACACAATGAGTCTGGAGCGCCGCAACCTCTTGAAAGCTCTCGGTGCGGAACTGGTGCTGACTCCGGGTGTTGACGGTATGAAAGGCGCCATAGCCCGTGCCGAGGAACTGAAGGCCGCCAACCCCGGTTCGTTGATTTTGCAGCAATTCGATAATCCTGCCAATCCGGCAATGCACGAGCGTACTACGGGACAGGAAATCTGGCGTGATACGGACGGTCGGGTGGATATTTTTGTGGCAGGTGTAGGTACGGGAGGCACGGTGAGCGGAGTGGGCGCAGCCTTGAAAGCCAATAACCCGAAGGTAAGGATTGTGGCTGTGGAGCCCGAAGATTCTCCCGTACTTTCCGGCGGAAAGCCCGGTCCCCATAAAATACAAGGTATCGGTGCGGGATTTGTGCCGAAGAACTATAACAGTGCCGTGATAGACGAAGTGCTGCAGGTATCCAATGATGATGCCATCCGTACGGGTCGCGAACTGGCGAAGTATGAGGGATTGCTGGTCGGCATCTCTTCGGGGGCTGCCGTTGCTGCGGTTGCCCGCCTGGCAAGGTTGCCCGAAAATGAGGGCAAGACGATTGTCGCGCTGCTGCCCGATACGGGAGAACGGTATCTTTCGACGCTGTTGTATGCGTTTGAGGAATACCCATTGTAAGAGCAAACATTTCTGCCGGTTATCCGCTCCATCAATGTGGAGCAGGTAGCTGGCAGATGGTATTTATAGTTCGCTTGGTCTTAACCCGAACGACCGGCAGCTCATTTTCTCTACTTTCACTTCCCATATCTTGACATTGCGTACGGCAGGTTCGGCATATTTGCATTCATTCTCCGTGTATTGCTTCATCAGCATGTCGAGTACGCGTCGCTTCTCTTCCATGTCTTCCACGAAGTGTACTTTTCCATGGCAGATGACACTGCGCGACTTCATGCTATAGCTGCATGCCACTTGCCGGTGCATATAGACCAGTTCGTGTCCTTCGCAGAAGGTGATGCAAACTTGCGGGTGCTTTGTTATCATCTCCACTTTACTACCTTCCGGGCCGGAATGCAAGTATATCACTCCGTCTTGATAGGCAAAGTTCATGGGAACCGCATATGGGTTTCCTTCAAGGTCTGTGATGCCCACTATGCAATATGGACATTTGCGGATAATTTCCTCAATCTGTGTAGGGTCCGTAATAGTAATCGTCTTCATCGTGCAGGTCTCATCCCCGGTCTCTCTCTGAAAGAAAGGGATCGGGGATGATTTTAAATTATAGGGTTATTCTATACCAGTGCAAAATCCAGTTGTTTCTTCTCCAGATTGGCGCGTGCCACTTTGACGGTGATGGCGTCTCCCAAGCTGTATATCCGGTTTTTACGGCGCCCGCGTAGGCAGTAGTTCTTTTCGTCGAATTCGTAATAGTCATCGTCGAGGTCACGGATGGGAATCATGCCTTCGCATTTGTTTTCGTTCAGCTCCACGTAGAGGCCCCATTCCGTTACACCGGAGATGACACCGTCGAAGGTCTGTCCCAGGCGTTCGGTCATGAACTCTACTTGCTTGTACTTGATGGAGGCGCGTTCCGCGTTGGAGGCTATCTGCTCCATGTTACTGCTGTGCTCGCAGAGGGCTTCGTATTTCTGTTCGGACACGGTGCGGCCTCCCTGGTCCAAGTACTTGGTGAGCAGACGGTGCACCATCATATCCGGATAGCGGCGGATGGGCGAGGTGAAATGGGTGTAGTAATCGAAAGCCAGACCATAGTGCCCCACGTTATGTACGGAGTAGCGTGCCTTCTGCATGGCGCGGATGGAGACGGTTTCAATCAAGTTCTCCTCCTTCTTGCCCTGGATGTCATCCAGCAGGTGGTTGATGGATTTGGAAATGTCGGTCTTTGTGCCACTGGTGCGCAGCTTGTAGCCGAAACGGGCGATGAACTGTGCCAGGTTGTCCAGCTTTTCCGGGTCGGGGAGGTCATGGATACGGTAAGGCAGCACTTTGGCTTTCTTGCCTTTGGGCACACGGCCTATCTTTTCGGCTACGGTACGGTTGGCAAGCAGCATGAACTCCTCTATCAGCTTGTTGGCATCTTTCGACTCCTTGAAGTAGACGCTGACGGGTTTGCCCTTCTCGTCAATTTCGAACTTCACTTCGTAGCGGTCGAAGTTGATGGCTCCTGCCTTAAAGCGGTTCTCACGCAATATTTTGGCAAGCTTATCCAGTTGGAGCACTTCTTCCTGGAAGTCTCCTTTGCCGGTTTCTATAATCTCCTGGGCTTCTTCGTAGGTGAAGCGGCGGTCGCTCTTGATGACGGTATGTACCACGCGTGAGTTCTTCACTTCGCCTTTTTCCGTCATTTCAAAGATGACAGAGTAGGCAAGCTTCTCTTCGTCGGGGCGGAGTGAACAGATGAAATTACACAACCGTTCGGGGAGCATCGGGATGGTGCGGTCTACGAGGTAGACGGATGTGGCACGCTTCTCGGCTTCCTTGTCTATGATGCCGCCCTCTTTCACGTAATGGGTCACGTCGGCGATATGTACGCCCACTTCCCAAAGTCCCTCTTTCAGTTTGCGGATGGAGAGGGCGTCGTCGAAGTCCTTGGCATCTTTGGGGTCGATGGTGAAGGTGGTTACGCCCCGGAAGTCCTCGCGTCGGGCTATTTCCTCGGCGGAGATTTCGGCGGGTATCTTGTCAGCGGCTTTCTCTACGGCGGCTGGATAGACATAAGGCAGCCCGAATTCCGCGAGGATGGCATGCATCTCGGTGGTGTTGTCTCCGGCGTGTCCCAGGATGTCGATTACCTGACCGATGGGGTTTTTGGCTTTGTCGGGCCATTCCACCACCTTTACGATGGCTTTGTCGCCCGTTTTGCCGCCTTTCAGTTTCTCTTTGGGGATGAAGATGTCGTTGGCAAGCGTACGGTTTTCCGTTACAAGGAAAGCGTATGACTTGGCAACTTCCAGGGTACCCACGAAGGTGTCGTTGGCACGTTCCAGTATCTCGATGACTTCTCCTTCGGCTTCGCGTCCGCGGCGCTTGGCATAGAAGGCGATACGCACTTTATCATTGTTCATGGCATGTGCCGAGTTGCGTTCGGCTATGAATATCGGTTCACCTCCATCTTCGGGGATGAAGGAGTTCTTGCCATTGCTTTTGCGCTGGAAGGTTCCGGTCATTTCCACACCGTGGTTGTTCAGCTTGTACTTGTGTTTGTCCACTTCTGTGATATAGTCGTCCATTGACAGTTCGGACAAGATATCCATACACAGCATCTTCAGCGGATGTGTGGTGAGGTGAAGTTGTTCAAAGATGTATTTCAAGGATAATACTTCGTCTTGCTTTGTGTGGAAGAATTCAAGCAACACTTTGACGAGTTCTTTCTTCTTCATGCGTTTGCCGGCTTTCTTTTCTTTCTTTTTGGCCATAATGATAATGAATTAATGTGCACATTGTTCTCTCTTGCAAAGTAAACAAATAAATACGTTCCTTCGTTCACTCAGACTTCAAAATATTATCATTCTATTGAAAATAATGAAGAGACGACAGATTGTAATGGATTTATGTACTATATTTGCACAAAAAGCGAGATAGGCTGTACCTTAGACGAAAAGCAGATGGAAATGCAAACTCTGAACAAAAAAGCAGATGCCACACGGGAAAAAGACATTTACCGGGTGACGGTTGTGGGAAGTGTGGTAAACTTTCTCTTGCTTGTCTTCAAGTTCTTTGCAGGTATTGTGGGGCACAGTGCCGCCATGCTGGCGGATGCGGTGCATTCTTTGTCGGATTTCATTACAGATATTATTGTCATTGTATTTGTGCGCATCTCAGCAAAGCCCGAGGATGAGGGGCACGATTACGGTCATGGCAAGTACGAGACGCTGGCAACTGCCATTATCGGTGTCTTTCTGTTGTTTGTGGGATTCGGCATTTTCTGGAACGGGGCTTCCTCCATTTACCGTTTCCTGCAAGGCGGTTCTTTGCAGGAGCCCGGTATGCTGGCGCTGGTGGCTGCATTGGTATCCATCGTTTTCAAGGAAGTGCTTTATCAATATACCGTTTTCAAGGGTAGGAAGTTGAATTCGCAGGCGGTTGTTGCCAATGCCTGGCATCACCGGAGTGATGCGCTTTCATCCATAGGCACGGCAGTGGGGATAGGTGGAGCCATTCTTTTGGGTGACCATTGGCGGGTGCTGGACCCGGTGGCGGCGGTTATTGTCAGCTTCTTCATTATGAAGGTGGCTGTGCAATTGTTGATACCGTGTGTGGACGAACTGTTGGAGAAATCATTGCCTGCCGAGGTAGAGGATGAGATAATAAAGACAATTCTCTCTTTTCCCGGTATCAGCTCGCCGCATCACCTTCGTACGCGTCGCATCGGCAGTTATTGTGCCATCGAGGTGCATGTGCGTATGGATGGCAGCATCTCGCTGGAGGAAGCTCACGAGACGGCAACGGCGGTGGAGAACAAGTTGAAAAGGCAGTTCGGCAAAGGAACACTGGTCAGCATCCATGTGGAGCCGGTGAAGAAGAGTAACGAGGCGACAAAGTAATAAAGGAGCGCCAAGGTGACGGATTGGATGAAAAGTAATCGGATGAAAAGTAATTAGTAATTTGTAACTGAAGAAGTGGAATCGATTTTAATTACAGGAGCAAGCGGATTTATCGGAAGTTTCATCGTGGAGGAAGCGTTGAAGCGCAAGTTCGGTGTGTGGGCGGGTGTACGCTCGTCCAGCAGCCGCGAGTATCTGCGTGACCGCAAGATACATTTTCTCGAACTGGACTTTGCGCATCCCAATGAACTGAGGGCGCAGCTTTCGGGACATAAAGGGACCTACAATAAGTTTGATTATATTGTTCATTGTGCCGGTGTGACGAAGTGCGTGGACAAGAACGAATTCGATTTGGTGAATTACCTGCAGACCAAATACTTCATCGATACGCTGAGGGAGCTGAACATGATTCCCAAGCAGTTTATTTTCATCAGTACGCTGAGTGTGTTCGGTCCGGTACGCGAGAGGACCTACGACCCGATTATGGAGAGTGACCCCCCTTCACCCAATACCGCCTACGGGCTCAGTAAACTGAAAACAGAACTTTATTTGCAGAGTATTCCGGGTTTCCCCTACGTCATCTACCGGCCGACGGGTGTATACGGGCCGCGTGAGAAGGATTATTATCTTATGGCAAAGTCCATCCGGCAGCATACGGACTTTTCTGTGGGCTTCCGCCGCCAGGACTTGACGTTTGTATATGTAAAGGACATCGTGCAGGCCGTCTTCCTCGGGATAGAGAAGCAGGTGTCCCGCCGCGCCTATTTTCTGGCTGACGGGAAGGTGTATAGTAGCCGTGCTTTTTCCGATTTGATAAGGAAAGAATTGGGCAACCCGTTTGTTATTCGCCTGAGATGTCCGTTAATTGTATTGAAAGTCGTATCTTTGCTCGCTGAATTTTGGGCGAAGCGGCAGAACAAGACCAGTACGCTCAATTCGGACAAGTATAGAATAATGAAACAACGCAACTGGCAGTGTGACATCACACCGGCCGTCGAGGAACTGGGCTTCAGTCCTGAGTACGACCTGGAACGGGGTGTAAAGGAAACCATTGCCTGGTATAAGGATAAGGGATGGCTTTAGATTTATTTAAAAGGGTAGAAACCCGTAAGGGGCTTTTTGCGGTAGAGAAGATTACGCTGATATACAATTTGCTGACTTCCATTCTCATTCTGTTTCTTTTTCAGGAAATGGATCATCCGGTGCAGATGCTTGCAGACCGTGTTGTCATTGCGGGTATGACGTTCCTGCTGATGTATCTTTACCGGCTGGCACCCTGCAAGTTCTCTGCCTTTGTGCGCATAGCCATCCAGATGTCACTGCTTTCCTATTGGTATCCCGACACCTTTGAGTTCAACCGGATATTCCCCAATCTCGACCACGTGTTCGCGTCGGTGGAGCAGTGGATGTTTGGCGGACAGCCTGCTGTGTGGTTCTGTGAAAGGTTTCCGCAGATGTGGGTGAGCGAGCCGTTCAATATGGGATACTTCTTCTATTATCCGATGATTCTGCTGGTGGTGGTGTGGTATTTCCTTTATCGTTTCGACCTTTTCGAGAAGGTTTCGTTCGTCATCGTCACCGCTTTCTTCATCTATTACCTTATTTATATCTTCGTCCCCGTTGCCGGGCCGCAGTTCTACTTCCCCGCCATTGGAAGCGACCATGTGGCGCAAGGTATCTTCCCGTCCATCGGTGACTATTTCCATCACCATCAGGAACTTCTTCCCGGTCCGGGCTATGAGCACGGCTTCTTCTACAACCTGGTGGAGAGTTCCCAGCAGGTGGGTGAGCGTCCCACGGCTGCTTTTCCCAGTTCGCACGTCGGAATGTCTACGGTACTGATGATTATGGCATGGCGTGGCAGCAAGCGTCTGTTTGCCTGCTTGTTTCCTTTCTATCTGCTGTTGTGCGGGGCTACGGTCTATATCCAGGCACATTACCTGATAGACTCTATCGTGGGTTTCGTATCGGCTTTCGGCATTTATATCCTGGCCACGTGGATGTTCAAGCGATGGTTTGCGCAGCCGATGTTCCGCTAGTCGGGCACGGTGATTATCTTTCCACTGTCTGTGGGCAATACCAATGTACGCGGATAAACTTCTGCCGGAAGTGAATGCTGGAAGTTTACGATGAGCTGTTTGAGCAGTTTTTTCTTTTTCATAAAGACATATTTATGGGATTCTTTCTTTCTTGGGAAGACGAATATAGGGACTTGTTTCTTTCTGCCAAAGAAACAATGTTTTTTTTCTTGCCTCCTTGTTGGTAAGGTTTTGCCTTCCCATTGGCAAGGCTTTGCCACCGCGTTGGCAAAACTTTGCCATAGGCATGGCAAAAGTTTGCCAAGGGCAAGGCAAGTGGTTGGCAAAATTTCTTGCTGACAGACAGTGAGTTATGCGGATGGCAACAAAGCGTGTCATCTGCGTCTGAATAGCCCCCCTCTCAGAAGCTATTCAAGAAGGGGCGTGAGGATGATTGCTCAAATGTCGGACTCGATGGTAAAAATCGTATGCGGTTTTCTCCTATGGCAGCAACGGTTCTATCTCTTCGAAGATGCGGTACAGTTCCTCCTTCGTCTCTGCCCGCAGCATGGCTATCCGGGTGTCGCGGAAATTGGGAATCCCTTTGAAGAGCGGGCTTGCTGCCAGGTGGCGGCGCACGTGCAGTATGCCCCGTCGTTCATCCAGCAGGTTGACGCTGTCTTCCACTTCCTGGCGGAGTACGTTCAGCCGCCATTCGGAACTCAGCGGAGGGAGTTCTTCGCCCGTCTCCAAATAATGCTTCACTTCCTTAAAGAACCACGGGCGGCCGAAGCTGGCACGGCCTATCATGATGGCGTCCACACCGTAGAGGTCGAAGCATTCTTTGGCCCGTTGGGGAGTGGTGATATCACCGTTGCCGATGATGGGAATGTGCATGCGTGGGTTCTTTTTCACCTCGCCGATAAGTGTCCAGTCCGCCTCGCCGGTATACATCTGGGCGCGGGTACGGCCGTGGATGGTGAGGGCGGCAATGCCGCAGTCCTGCAACTGCTCGGCAAGGTCTACGATGATTTTACTGTTGGCATCCCAGCCCAGGCGGGTCTTCACGGTGACGGGAATCTTCACGGCATCTACCACGGCACGAGTGATTTCCAGCATCAGCGGAATGTTCTGTAGCATACCGGCACCGGCACCCTTGCCGGCAACGCGCTTCACGGGGCAGCCGAAGTTGATGTCCAGCGTGTCCGGATGTGCCTGCTCCACAATGCGGGCGGCTTCTACCATGGTGGCGGTGTCCCGTCCGTATATCTGTATGGCTACGGGCCGCTCTTCATCGCTGATATTCAGCTTCTGCTGGGTCTTGCCTACGGAGCGTATCAAGGCATCGGCAGAAACGAACTCGGTATATACCATGTCTGCTCCGAAGTGCTTGCACATCAGGCGGAAAGCAGGATCGGTAACATCCTCCATCGGGGCGAGGAATACGGGGCGTGGACCCAGGTCTATATCTTTAATCTTCATAATCTAAGCGGATTTGTCCGCAAAAGTACAGAAAAAAGCCTACCTTTGCATACTCTAATTCAAAAAGAAATGATGAAACACTCAATCAGTGACTTCGAAATCATGGCACCGGTAGGCTCGCGCGAATCTCTCGCAGCAGCCATACAAGCAGGTGCCGACTCCATCTATTTCGGTATCGAGAACCTGAACATGCGTGCCCGTTCGGCAAATACCTTCACTATCGACGATTTGCGGGAAATAGCCCGGACGTGCGACGAACATGGCATGAAGAGCTACCTCACCGTCAATACCATTATATACGACCATGACATTCCGCTGATGCGTACCATTGTAGATGCGGCAAAGGCGGCAGGTATCTCGGCTGTCATTGCCGCCGATGTGGCAGTGATGAGCTATGCCCGTCAGATAGGGCAGGAGGTACACCTCAGCACACAGCTCAACATCAGCAATGTGGAAGCCCTGCGCTTCTATGCGCAGTTTGCCGATGTGGTGGTGCTGGCGCGTGAGCTGAATCTGGAGCAAGTGGCAGAAATCTACCGCCATATCCGTGAGGAGAATATCTGCGGTCCCAGCGGAGAGCAGATACGTATAGAGATGTTCTGTCACGGTGCCCTTTGCATGGCAGTCAGCGGAAAGTGTTATCTCTCATTGCATGAAATGAACCACTCCGCCAACCGCGGTGCCTGCATGCAGGTATGCCGCCGCAGCTACACGGTGCGCGACAAGGAGACGGATGTGGAATTGGAGGTGGACAACCAGTACATCATGTCCCCCAAAGACTTAAAAACTATCCACTTCATGAACAAGATGCTGGATGCAGGTGTTCGTGTTTTCAAAATTGAAGGACGTGCCCGCGGACCCGAGTACGTGCGCACGGTAGTGGAGTGTTATAAAGAAGCCATTCGTTTCTATCTGGACGACACGTTCACCGATGAGAAGATTGCCCGGTGGGACGAACGTTTGAAGACGGTCTTCAATCGTGGTTTCTGGGACGGCTACTAC
Source organism: Bacteroides sp. A1C1 (assembly GCF_004328515.1). Taxonomy (NCBI): domain Bacteria; kingdom Pseudomonadati; phylum Bacteroidota; class Bacteroidia; order Bacteroidales; family Bacteroidaceae; genus Bacteroides; species Bacteroides sp. A1C1. The sequence goes on along the minus strand of NZ_CP036491.1, from coordinate 2,032,714 downwards.
CTGGGACAACGCTTGGGCGAATGGACCAAGAACTACGGTTCTGCCGCTACGGAACGTAAAATCTATGTGGGTAAGGGTATCCGCTACTTCTCAAACATCGGTGTGGCGGAGTTCCTGGTAGAAGCAGCCGAAGTGAGCGTAGGCGACAAGTTGCTGATTACGGGTCCCACAACGGGTGCCGAATTCGTCACTTTGGACGAGGCACGCGTCGATTTGAAACCCGTGCAGACTGTAAAGAAAGGCCAGCATTTCTCGATGAAATCGGTGAAAATACGTCCCAGCGACAAACTCTACAAGCTGGTCAGCGTAGAAGAACTGAAGAAGTTCAAAGGCTTGGATGTGGAGAAACAACGTGGCTAAGTATCAAATAGTAAATAGTCCAATAGTAAATATGAATTATATCTATGAACTTCCCATGAAGGTGCGCGACTATGAATGCGACCTGCAAGGCATCGTCAATAATGCCAATTATCAGCATTATCTGGAGCATACGCGCCATGAGTTTCTGTTGAGTGCCGGCGTCAGCTTTGCCGGACTGCACGAGCAGGGGGTAGACCCGGTAGTGGCACGTATCAATATGGCTTTCAAGACTCCCCTGAGGAGTGGTGACGAGTTTGTTTCCAAACTTTATATGAAGAAGGAAGGCATCAAGTACGTCTTCTATCAAGATATCTTCCGTGTTTCCGACGGTAAGGTCTGCCTCAAAGGCGTGGTAGAGACCGTGTGTGTAGTCAATGGCCGGTTGAGCGACAGCGAACTGTTCGACCGCCTTTTTGCCCCTTATCTCAACCCGTGTAAGTCCGTGTAATCTTTGGTGGAATGAACAGTGACGAACGGATTTGCAGTATAGCTCTCACACTTTGCCCCGGTATAGGACATATCGGGGCAAAGCGTTTAATAGAGGGTATGGGCAGTGCTGCCGAAGTATTCAGTCGGCGGAAGGAGCTTCCCGAAATCATGTCCGGTGTGAATCCGGGGGTAGTGACGGCTCTTGATTGTCCCGCTGCCTTTCTGCGTGCCGAGCAGGAGATGGAGTTTGTAGAGAAGAATCGTCTTTCCTGCCTGACGTTGAAGGATGAGGCTTACCCTTCGCGCTTGCGTGAATGTGAAGATGCGCCGATTGTACTTTTCTTTAAAGGAAACACCGATTTCAACCGCCTGCATGTCATCGATATGGTAGGTACACGTCGTGCCACCGATTACGGCAAGCAATTCTGTATCGACTTCCTGCGCGATTTGGCCGTTCTTTGTCCCGATGTGCTGGTAGTAAGCGGACTGGCCTACGGGATAGATATCCATGCCCATCGGGCCGCTTTGGCAAATCATCTCCCTACCGTTGCTGTCCTTGCTCACGGACTGGACCGCATCTATCCGTATGTCCACCGGAAAACAGCCATCGACATGCTGGCACAAGGCGGACTGCTGACCGAATTCCTTACCGGGACGAATCCGGACAAGCATAATTTCGTCAGCCGCAACCGTATTGTGGCGGGTATGAGTGATGCTACCATTGTGGTGGAGTCTGCCGCAAAGGGAGGTTCCCTTATCACTGCAGAGTTGGCGGAGGGATATCATCGTGACTGTTTTGCTGTTCCGGGACGTGTTACGGACGAATCTTCCATCGGTTGCAACCGGTTGATACGCGACAACAAGGCTGCCCTTATCCAGAATGCGGAAGAGTTTGTGCAGATTATGGGCTGGTCCGTAGCGGAGCAGCCTGCCCGGACAGAAGGTATTCAGCGTAATCTCTTCCCGGAACTGACGGAAGAGGAGGAGCTTGTTGTACGCATCCTTATGCGGCAGGGAGACCTCCATATCAATGCGATGGTGGTGGAAGCGGATATACCCGTCAACCGGATGAGTGCCTTGCTTTTTGAACTGGAGATGAAAGGAGTGGTCAAGGCAATGGTGGGCGGTGTCTATCATTTGCTGACCTAAGCGCAGCAGGTCTCTTGCCTTATATGGACGGTTGCCCGTATTTCATGATGAACTTTTCCGGATGGTCCGTCGCTATGATGTCTACCCCCAGGTCGACCGCCTTCTGGTTCTCTTCCGTCTTGTCGTCCAGCCCCAGGACAAGTGCCAGTACCTGCAGGTTGTGCTCGCGGCATTTCTTTACGAATTGCGGGGTAAGGGAGTCAATCCAGACGACAGCGATGTCGGGATGCAGTTCCTTTACGACATGCTCTATGTCCTTTTCACTTTTGATGTAGGCTTGCAGGGTTCTTACCTCGGGTGCCATTTTTCTGAAGCATTTGGCATGATACTCCTTGCTGAAGGTGAAGTTGCAGTTTTCCAGCATGCCTTCGTCCTTTATCAGATTCAGTAATTGGTGCAGACCGCCGTTGCGGTAGTCGATGGTGATTCTTAAACCGTGCTCTTTGGCCTTGCGTAGCAGGTCGGTAAGGCGTAGTACCCGTTGTCCGGCAAATCGGGGCGCAAACCAAGAGCCGGCATCCAGTGTGTCGATGTCGGCGGACAGCCATTGGGAGATGGCGCCGGTACCGTTGGTGGTACGGTCGAGGGTGGAATCGTGCAGTACGTAGAAGACACTGTCCTTACTGATGCAGACATCGCATTCTATATTGCCTACACCGTATTTGATGCACGAATCTACGGATGCCATTGTGTTTTCGGGAGCAATGGTGGCCGCACCACGGTGTGCGCTGGTCAGGGGTATCTTGGTGGTGGCAGGCCGTTGGGAACATCCTGCGGTAAGTAGGATTATGGAAAGCAATGCGAGTACCGGTTTTTTCATAATGGGCTCAAGTGGTGATGTTTTCTTCTTTAACAGTTATAAAAGCCATCGAAGATAGCTATTTTTTGTCATTCGGAGAAACGTATGGGTATAAAAAAAGGAGTACCGCCGTACTCCAACCTTTGTTAACCTTAAATCTAATACTATGAAAAAAATCACATTACAAATGTAAGGTTTCCATTGTTATCTTCCAAATTTCAGAATGATTCTGCTACTTCTTTTGTATTTCTTTCACTGAATTTTACTGTTTTCGCACACGGATTGACTTTTTGAGAGAGTATGGAAAGAATCTATTCACAGCGTCCCGGATAAGGCAAAAGTTGCAAATCTGTTTCAATCGTTTCACAGAACCTTTCAGCCTTTGAAAAGAGTGATGGAAAGTGGATTTTATTCGGTAATTATCTTCTACTTTTGTTTGTATACAACGCGAAATTATGGGAAAACGCATTCTTATATATGTTCTTTGGCTACTCCTTTTTTGCATGATGTCGGGGCAGGTAATAGGGCAGAATAAGTCGGCGGAATCTCATAGCCATACTTGTAAAACGGTGCTGGCGTTAAAAAATAATTTGCTTTACGACCTGGCCTTGGCTCCGAACATAGAAGTGGAGCTGCCATTGAGAAAGAGGTGGTCTTTGAATGTTGAGTACAAATGTCCTTGGTGGTCTGACAGCGGATGTGGTTTCTGTTATCAGTTCCTTTCGGGAGGGACAGAGGTACGTTACTGGTTGGGAAACCGCTATACGCATGGAATATTGTTCGGACATTTCCTGGGAGCATATGCCGAAGGAGGTACCTATGATTTTCAGTTGAAAAAGGAGAAGGGATACCGGGGGAAGTATTACGCTGCTGCTGGAATAACTTATGGATATGTGCGTCCACTGGCTCGGCATCTGGCGATTGAATTCAGTGTGGGTATTGGATACTTGGATACGGAGTACCGGAAATATACTTCTTATGGAAATGACTTGGTTTGGGTCAGGAGTGGAAAGTATCGCTTTATCGGGCCGACAAAAGCAAAAGTTTCTTTGGTGTGGCTTCTAACGTCGGGGAGATGAGTGGTATGAAAGATGCACGGCATATGATTCTCTGGCTGTTCTTCGGACTGTTGCCAATGCTGGGAAGCTGTGACTTCCGCGATATGCTGGATGATTATCCCGTTAGCGGAGTACAGATTAAACTGGATTGGAAAGGGGTGACGGATAAGCTGCCGCAGACCATGCGGATTATCTTCTATCCGAAAGATACTCAGAGGAGAAAGGTTGAAAGTTATCTGCCTGCCGAAGGGGGTGAGGTGAAGGTACCGCCGGGGAGGTATGCGGTGGTGGCCTATAACTTCAATACGGAGAGTATACAGATACGGGGCGACGAGAGTTATGAGACGATTGAGGCTTTTACAGGACACTGTACGGGGCTGGATATACACGAAGATATGGTTTGGTCGCCCGACCCTTTGTATGTGGTGGCTTTGGACGAGGTGGAAATAAGGCAGAGTGATGTGGCGCTTCCGTTGGACTGGAAGCCGGAAGCGGTAGTGGACCATTATTCCTTTGATATAAAGGTGGAAGGATGGGATAGAATATTGAGCATCATCTGCCATGTGGACGGCTTGAACGGAAGTTACTTTATAGGCAACCGTGCTTGCCATTTGAGCGAGGTACCTATATGTGTGAATACAAAGCGTGAAAACGGGCTTTTATGGGGGTATTTCTCCAGTTTTGTATTACTGAAAGATGCCAAGACCCGTGCGGATAGTCCTATGTTGCTGACATTGAAGATTGTGAAACGAGATAAAACGGTTCAAGAGGTGAAGGTGGATATCACGGAAGTGATTGAAACAGCTCCTCCCTCGGGAGGAGGCGAAGAAGAACCTGATGTGGGCGTTCCTGGGTCGGAAATCCATATCGAGGTTCCCGTACCGGAGGACAAGGTTGTGGTGGATGATTTGGAACCGGGAACCGATGAAGGAGATGGAGGGATTGGTGGCGATGTGGATGATTGGGATGATGAGACGGATGTGGAGCTACCGGTGAATTGATAGCAAACAGACAAATAAATATATTAACTTTAATAACAGACAATTATGAAGAAGGTTTTATTTTTGGCTTTGGCTGCAGCAGCAGTAATGAGTTGCTCGGAAAGTGAGGAGATAGAGAATGCCGGACAAAAGGCGGAGATTAAATTGGGAACAGTAGTGGGTAACACTACGAGAGCCGCAGTGACTGATTTGCCGGAATTGCAGAAGGTAGGGTTCACTGTGTATGCTTATAATACGGGAGCAACAACAATGGCCTCTGTTGCGACTTTTGATGCAATGAAGGAATTCATGGCAGATGTTAAGGTAACTTATAGTGCTCCCGACTGGAGTTTGACTGGGGGAACATATTATTGGCCAATGACGGATAACTTGCAGTTCTTTGCTTACGGGGATCCGGGTACCGGGGCCTTGACGTACAATCAACCGGCTGCTGGTGCTATATATCCTTCCATTACTTATACGGTAGCGGATGTAGTTACCCAAACGGACTTGGTAGCCGCGAAAGCGACGGATGCAACCAAGGCATCAAATGCCAGTGGGGTATCTTTGAAATTCGGCCATATACTGACGCAAATAAATTTCACTGTCAAGGCAGCCGACGCTTTGACTTATAAACTGAAAACACTTACAATATCCGGTGTGCACAATAAGGGAACTTATGGTTTTGATGATTCAACATGGAAGTCACAGGAAGGAACGGCTACTTATGCACATACGATTGACGGTGGTGCATTGGAAGTGAATACAACGGGTGTGGAAGTGAATACAGCCTGGATGTTGATGCCCCAGACGTTGGATACGAACGCCAAAATCAATGTTGTCTATGACATCTATGAGAAAGACGTTCTTCTTGATACTGTAACTTCCGCCATTGACTTGGATGGTACACAAGCCTGGGGTGAAGGCAAAAAGATACGTTATACGCTGACGCTGGCCAATAAGGCGGCAAAAGTAACCTTTGTACCTGAAGTTGGTCCGTGGAGTACGGCTGATGATACGAATGTGGAAAAATAAAAGGCAGTATCCATAATTTTGTGTAAATAGAAACGGGTACTGTCCGCAAAACTGAATTGCTTCTATTTTATTCATTCCCCGAGACTTCTTTATGAAAGTTTTCGGGGAATGTTTCTTTTATGAGTATTATTTATCTATTTTTGTCACTGCAACAAACAAACAAATCTACTTGCCGATGCCCAACTCTTCTGCTTGCGGAGGTAAAAAACAATGCGCTCAATGTCCCAAGGCTGTGGACAATGCAATAATATATGCTTCTCACCCCAGAGGATTCCATCTGCCGGCACGGAAGTGTGAGGAAAATATTGTAATTTTTCTGCTGCAAGGAGAAGTGCTTGTTAACAGTAAGGAGTATGCGGGAACTGTGTTGCATGCAGGTGAGTTCATCCTTCAAGCCATTGGTTCAAAGTACGAAATACTTGCCATGACGGATGTGGAATGTGTTTGTTACCGGTTCAGTAAGCCTGAATTCTTCTGTGAGGACCGGTATAACCATATCATGAAAGAGATTACCCCTCCATTGATATTCTGTCCTTTGACCATTACTCCCGAATTGCAGCTCTTTCTGGAAAGTTCCAAGGCCTATTTGTCCGAGGAGAAAATTTGCCGGGAAATGCTTTGTTTCAAACGGAAAGAACTTGCTTTCATTCTTGGAAATTATTACTCCGACTATGAGCTTTCCATGCTGATACATCCTCTTGCCCAGTATACTAATTCCTTCCATTACTTTGTCTTGCAGAATCATGCCAAAGTCAAGACAGTAGAGGAATTTGCCCAGCTGGGAGGATATACAGTGGCTACTTTCCGGCGTATATTCAATTCTGTTTTTCATCAACCGGTGTACGAGTGGATGATGGAACGGAGGAAGGAAAGTGTGGTTTATGAACTTCGTTATACGGATGCTTCCATATCAGAGATTTGCTATAAATATGGCTTTGAATCGCTGCCTCATTTTTCCAATTTCTGCAAAAAGAATTTCGGGGCTTCTCCCCGTAGCTTGCGTGCCGGCAATTTATCTGAAGTAAGCGGCATGTCATAAAAAAACTCCTCCGGCGGTTTCCCGGCAGAGGAGTCTCTTGTGATATTAATCAAATATAGTGAAAGCTGAGTGATAAATCTGAGCTTGCTCAAAAGGTTTATCCGAAGCGCATCCTATATTATTTGCAGAAAGACCGGATTAGTCTTTCAGTTTCGCAATGATAAAGTCGCGGTTCAAACGAGCAATGTTGCTGATGGAAACATTCTTCGGGCATTCTGCTTCGCACGCACGGGTATTGGTACAGTTACCGAAACCGAGTTCGTCCATCTTGCTCAACATAGCCTTGGCACGGCGCAATGCTTCCGGTTTGCCTTGGGGCAACAGGTTCAGCTGGCTCACTTTGGCAGAAACGAACAGCATAGCAGAACCGTTCTTACAAGCAGCCACACAAGCACCACAACCGATACAGCTGGCAGCATCCATAGCCTCGTCAGCGATGGGCTTCGGAATCAGGATAGCGTTGGCATCCTGGGGAGCACCGGTACGTACGCTGACGTAGCCGCCTGCCTGCATAATCTTGTCGTAGGCCGTACGGTCGACCATCAAGTCCTTGATAACCGGGAAACCGGCAGAGCGCCACGGTTCAACAGTGATGGTATCGCCGTCGTTGAAACGACGCATATAAATCTGGCAAGTCGTAGCGCCGGTTGCAGGACCGTGGGGGTGTCCGTTGATGTAGAGCGAACACATACCGCAGATACCTTCGCGGCAGTCGTGGTCGAATACAACCGGTTCTTTACCTTCAGAAATCAGCTGTTCGTTCAGGATATCCAGCATTTCGAGGAATGAGGTATCGCCCGGGATATCTTTCATTTGGTATGTTTCAAAAGCGCCTTTTGCTTTCGGACCCTTCTGGCGCCATACCTTGAGCGTAAATGATATATTTTTATCCATTTTCTTTAATTCTTTAAATGTTCAACTTCCCGATTAGCTCTTGTAGTTACGAGTCTGTACCTTGATTGCTTCGTAAACCAGCGGCTCTTTCAGCAATACCGGTTCCTTTTCGTCAGAACCCTGATATTCCCAGCAAGCCACGTAGAAGTAGTTTTCATCGTCACGTTTGGCTTCGCCTTCTTCAGTCTGATATTCTTCACGGAAGTGACCACCGCAGCTTTCGTTACGGTTCAGTGCATCGTAAGCAACCAGCTCGCCCATAGTGATGAAGTCGTACAGACGGATAGCCTTGTCGAGTTCTACATTCATACCTTCCTTGTCGCCCGGGATGAACAGTTCTTTCTCGAACTCCTTGCGGACTTCTTTCAGCTTCTTCAGACCTTCCTTCAAGCCTTCGGCCGTACGTCCCATACCTACATATTCCCACATAATGTGGCCCAGTTCCTTGTGGATAGAGTCTACAGACTTCTTACCCTTGATGTTCATCATCCAGTCAATCTTCTCCTGAACGGCCTTTTCTGCAGCTGCAAATTCGGGCAGGTCGGTAGAGAAACGGGGAACTGTAATCTGGTCGGCCAGATAGTTCTGGATAGTGTAAGGCAATACGAAGTAACCATCGGCCAGACCTTGCATCAGGGCGGAAGCACCGAGGCGGTTTGCACCGTGGTCGGAGAAGTTACATTCACCGATGGCGAACAGTCCCTTGATGGAGGTCATCAGTTCGTAGTCAACCCAGATACCACCCATGGTATAGTGGATAGCCGGATAAATCATCATCGGGTTTTCGTATGGGCTGACATCAGTGATTTCTTCATACATATCGAAGAGGTTGCCGTAACGTTGTGCAACGACATCTTTACCCAGGCGGTTGATAGCTTCGGAGAAGTCAAGGAATACGGCAAGACCGGTGTTGTTCACGCCGAAGCCCTTGTCGCAGCGTTCTTTGGCAGCGCGGCTGGCAACGTCACGCGGAACGAGGTTACCGAATGCCGGATAACGGCGTTCCAGGTAGTAGTCGCGGTCTTCCTCGGGAATATCTTTTCCTTGCAGTGTACCTTCCTGCAGTTTCTTGGCATCTTCCAGCTTCTTCGGAACCCAGATACGCCCATCGTTACGCAGAGATTCGGACATCAAAGTCAGTTTGGACTGCTTGTCACCGTGAACCGGAATACAAGTGGGGTGAATCTGTACGTAAGCAGGGTTGGCAAACCAGGCACCTTTACGGTAGCAAGCCATTGCAGCAGAGCAGTTACATGCCATTGCATTGGTAGAAAGGAAGTAGGTATTGCCGTAACCACCGGTAGCGATTACCACAGCGTGGGCGGCAAAACGTTCCAATTTACCGGTAACGAGGTTCTTTGCAATGATACCGCGGGCACGTCCGTCAATGAGGACAACATCTTCCATTTCGTAGCGGGTGTACAGTTTTACGGTACCTACGTTCACCTGGCGGCTCAATGCAGAGTATGCACCCAGCAACAGCTGCTGTCCGGTCTGACCTTTAGCGTAGAAAGTACGTGATACTTGGGCACCACCGAAAGAACGGTTGTCCAGTGTACCGCCGTATTCGCGGGCGAAAGGAACACCTTGTGCAACGCATTGGTCGATAATATTGTTGGATACTTCAGCCAGACGGTAAACGTTGGCTTCGCGGGCACGGTAGTCGCCACCTTTTACTGTATCGTAGAACAGACGGTACACAGAGTCACCGTCGTTTTGGTAATTCTTAGCAGCATTGATACCACCTTGTGCAGCGATGGAGTGTGCACGGCGCGGAGAGTCCTGGATACAGAAGTTGAATACTCTGAAACCCATTTCGCCCAGAGAGGCGGCAGCACTGGCACCGGCAAGTCCGGTTCCTACTACGATGATGTCCAGACGACGTTTGTTGGCAGGGTTTACTAATTTTTGGTGAGCCTTATAATTGGTCCATTTCTCAGCCACCGGTCCTTCCGGTATTTTAGAATCTATCTTAGTCATAATGCAATTTACAATTTAGTCATTTACAATTTGAATTTAGCAAGCGCCGCACAATGATTTTGCAAAGAATACGACAACTACCAGAGCGAAGCAGAGGACAACGATAGTAGAATAGATGTTGGAGATACATTTCCAACGGTTAATCCATACTTTGTTGTTCCAGCCCAAAGACTGCATGGAGCTCCAGAAACCGTGAGTGAGGTGGAACCACAATGCGCCCAGCCAAACAAGGTAAAGCACTACGAATACCGGATTGCTGAAGGTGTTCTGAATGTGATAGACACCGTTGGCTGCATATGCCAGCGTGAGGGTGTCGGCATGCATGCCCATGTTGTGCATCAACTCGGGAAGCTGCATTTTAGCCCAAAAGTTTACGAGGTGCAGGCCCAAACCTACGATTACGATGATACCCAATACGAGCATGTTTTGAGAAGCCCATTCCACAGTCTTGGGCTTTTCCGTAACGGCATAGCGTTCGCTACCACGTGCCTTACGGTTCTGCATAGTCAACCAGAAAGCGTAGATGATGTGGATGATGAATAAGGCAGCCAGACCTACCGTAGCCACCAATGCGTACCAGTTTGCTCCCAAGAACTCACAAACCATGTTGTAGCCATTAGCCGAGACTAATGCAACCAGGTTCATCGCCATGTGAAATGTCAGAAACAGGACAAGGGCGATACCGGTAACGCTCATCACCACTTTCCTTCCTACAGATGAATTACTTAACCACATAAATGATTGAATTTAAGTTATTTAATAGTTTGAAAATTTGTTCTATCAGGATACTTCTGTAAATGTTTCGCAAAAATAGGAGAAATCCAGCGATAAAGCAAGCGATTAAAGAAATAATTCCGTAATCCGGCAGGATGCGAAGTTTGCGGACAAGTAAAAGGTTTACTCGTCCTCCTGGTCTTTGCCTTGCTCTTTGCAGATAATGGAAATCTTTTCTCCGTTTGCCAAACGTTTTCTCAGGGCGCGGGGTGTGTCTCCGAAAGAGTCTTTGCAGAAGTGGGCAAAGTGGGATAGGGAATCAAAGCCATAGCGGGCGCTGATGACTGAAATGCGTTGTTTGGTATATTGCAGGTCGTTCAGAATTCCTTCGCGTTTCTTGTCCAGAATCCACTCATATACCGGGACCCCATACATGTTTTTAAACATACGGCGGAATGTGGTGGTGGTATATCCGCCGAGGTGGGCAAACTCCTCCACATTCTTCACTTTGTCGTAGTTCTGCATGACGAAATACTGGAAGCTTTCCGTATAAGTACTGATGGGGTAGAAAAATGTACTGATTTGGTGTAGTGGATAGTAGCATGTTAATATGTATGTCAGTTCCTGGCATTTCATTTCAATGTATTTGCTGCACGCATAAGGCTGCTCGTTGAGGTAGCAGGCAAGGCTTTTCAGAAGTCCTTCGAGCATGGGAATTGCTGTAAGCGGGGTGTAAATCAGAGGGGCTTCCGAGCGTTTCAGTATCTCTTTGTAACGCTCTTCGCAAATTAGGGGGAGCTCGGTGAACCAATAGACAATATATTCCACTTCGGTTAGAGCCAAGAGCTCTACTTTGGAGCCGATGGCTTGCAGGATGAGCTGGCGACTTTGGAGAGTGGTGCCCGGATATTCGTTACTGTTTACAAGTAATTCGCCTTTCAGCATAAATATCATGCAGTTCTGTGTGCACTTTTCAGCAGAGAAATGTTGTCCCTTGGGATAGTGGCGGTAAACCAATACTTCTTCTGATTTTTGAGGACATACCACACAATCAATCTGTCGGTTGCAGTAAGTTTCCAGTCTCATGAAATGATTAGCAAATTATTATAAATGTGGCAACAAAGATAGAATTTTTTTGTGAAAACTCTATCTATTTGTCCTATCTTTGCGTCAAACTAGTATAAAGGACTTATGAAAAAGGCTGTTTTTTTTGTATATTTTATCTGCCTTGTTGTATCCGGTCTTTCGGCACAGAATTGGGATATCAACACTTTGCACCGGGTTAACAGTTGGGATGGCAAGTTTGTCCGTAACTATAATAAGATAATTTCACGTTCGGAGCCCTATATTGCTGTCGGTGTTCCGGTGGCGATGGCCGTTGCCGCTTGGATAAAACATGATAAGGGTTTGCTGAAAGATGCGGTCTACGTAGGTACAAGTGTGGCGGGGGCTTTTGTTGTGACTTATGGAATGAAGTATCTGGTGGGTCGTGAACGTCCTTATGATAAATATCCCGACAGAGTACATGCGTATAGTCATGAAGGCAGCCCGTCTTTTCCTTCCGGGCATACGGCAACGGCTTTTGCCCTTGCCACCTCGCTCAGTGTGAAGTATCCTAAATGGTATGTGATAGCTCCGTCTGCCTTGTGGGCTTGTTCCGTGGGAGTTTCCCGTATGAACGAGGGAGTGCATTATCCGTCGGATGTATTGGCGGGGGCTGCAATCGGTGCAGGATGTGCTGTGGTCAATATCTATGTCAACAAGTGGCTGAATAAATGGCTGTTTGGAGAATAATTTTAGGCGCGGATTACGCGGATTTAGTTTACGTATTCCGCATAATCCGCGCCTAATGTCTGTTTCAAGCCGGCTATTGGATAATGGCACTGTAAATGTCGTCATTCAACACTTTTAGAGCTTGCTGTACGCTCTGGTTCGTGTTGTTCATCACCTGGAAGTATTCGTTCATGTCCCATAGGTCACGGGCAATCAAGGCTTTGAGTTGTGTCTTGATGAGCGGTAGGGATTGGTGGTACTGTTTCTCGTCAAACTTGATTTTCTCCTTGTCGGCAAGCGCACGTATTTCGGCAAGGAAGTTATCGTCTATCTCGAATTTCTCGTTGAAGGCTTCAAATTTCTTGTATTTGTTCTGCAGCTCCTTCCGGTGTTTCTCGATGTAGCCGGTAGTGGCTTTGATAACCACGCCTTTGGCTACGAGATTGCGGTGATAGTCTGTGTACTGGGTAGTGTCGATGGGGACGAAAAAGTCGGGCATGATACCTCCACCTCCGTAAACGGTACGCCCCATACGTTTGGTCTGCACTTTCAGGGAGTCGGCAAAATGGATACTGTCCGCATGAATCATTTCTCCATGATTGAAGCGGTCTATCAGTTCCTGATTATATTTATCCTGACTGTTTTCTCCACTCAGACGACCATCGAGGTTGGCGGTACTGTCGTAAGGCTTCTGGATGCAACGCCCCGAAGGGGTATAGTAACGGGCTATGGTCAGACGAATCATGGAACCGTCCGGCAGGTCGATAGGACGCTGTACCAGTCCCTTACCGAATGTGCGGCGCCCTACTATCACACCTCTGTCCCAGTCCTGAATGGCCCCGGTCACGATTTCGCTGGCAGAAGCGGAGTACTCGTCCACCAATACGATGAGGCGTCCGTTCTTGAAGTTGCCCGTACCTTTGGCAAAGAAATCACTGCGGCGCGAAGCCCTTCCTTCGGTGTAGACAATGAGTTCTTTTTGCTTGAGAAACTCGTTGGCAAGGTCGATGGCGGCATTCAGATACCCTCCTCCGTTTCCTTGCAGGTCGAGGATTAGGTCTTTCATCCCCTTTTTCTGCAGGCTTTTCAGGGCTTCTGCAAATTCTTCAGCAGTGGTTGCTCCAAAGCGGTTGATGCGTATATAGCCAATTTTGGGTTGTATCATGTAAGAGGCATCCAGACTGAGGATGGGAATTTTGTCACGTTTTACGTTGAAGTACAGCTGGTCTTCCACGCCACGGCGTACGATGGTCAGTTTCACTTCCGAGTCTTTCGGTCCGCGCAGGCGGCTCATAATATCTTCCGTGCTCATTTTTACTCCGGCAATGGCACTGTCGTTGACGGCTACGATACGGTCACCGGCAAGGATACCCACTTTCTCGGAAGGACCGTTGCTGACGGGTTGTATCACAAGCAGGGTATCTTCTATCATCTGAAATTGTACACCGATGCCCTCGAAATTGCCTTGTAACGGCTCGTTCATTTTCTTTACTTCTTCGGCATTGTTGTAGGTGGAGTGCGGGTCGAGTTGTGCCAGCATCTTGATGATGGCTTCTTCCACCAGCTTGTCTTCATCCACCTTGTCCACATAGAGGTTGGTGATGGCAAACTCTGCCATCTGTAGTTTGCGCAGGGCTTCATTATTCGGCTTTTGCGCTTGCGCCGTCATCGCGCATATACATATTATAATAGTAAATAGTTTCTTCATCATCTCCATTTTAATTCCTAATCCTTAATCCCTAATCTCCATTCCTTCCGGTATGAACATGCTGATGTCCTTGCCGTATTGCAGCAGTTCGCGCACAGTGGTGGAGCTGACGCAGGTAAGTTCCGGCTCGGTGAAGAGCAGGATGGTTTCTATGCCGGTCAGTTTGCGGTTGATGTCGGCAATGGTTTCCTCATATTCGAAATCCTTGACGGTGCGTATGCCGCGTATAATTAGGCTGACATCTACCTGCCGGGCAAAGTCGATGGTCAGGCAATCGTATGACTGCACAATGATGCGCGGCTCGTTCCGGTAGTAGTCCCGTATCATCTGTTCGCGCTTTTCCAGGGGGAAATACGTGTTCTTGTTTTCATTGATGCCGATTCCTATAACGATTTCGTCGATGAAAGTTAGTGCACGGCTCACTACCGAGGAGTGTCCGATAGTAAATGGGTCGAATGTTCCCGGAAAGATAGCTCTTCTCATGATGCCAAGTCTTCTTCTATAACCAAGTTGTTGATAATAAAGTTTTGCCGTTCCATGGTATTCTTACCCATGTAGAATTCCAGCAGTTCCTTTACGAGGTCTGTCTTGCGCAGCGACACTTGCTCCAGACGCATGTCCTTGCCGATGAAATGCTTGAACTCGTCTGGCGAGATTTCTCCCAGACCTTTGAATCGGGTGATTTCGGGGTTGGGACCCAGTTCTTCAATGGCTTTCACACGTTCCTCCTCAGTGTAGCAATAGCTTGTCTTCTTCTTGTTGCGCACGCGGAAGAGCGGAGTTTGCAGGATGTATACATGTCCCTTCTTTATCAGGTCGGGGAAGAACTGCAGGAAGAAGGTGATAATCAGCAGGCGGATATGCATGCCGTCCACATCGGCATCGGTGGCTACGATGACTTTGTTGTAGCGCAGTGTTTCTATGCCGTCTTCTATATTCAAGGCTGCTTGGAGCAGGTTGAATTCTTCGTTTTCATAAACTACTTTCTTGGTGAGTCCGTAGGTATTTAGCGGTTTACCACGCAGGCTGAATACTGCTTGGGTATTCACGTCACGGCTCTTGGTGATGGAGCCGCTGGCAGAGTCTCCCTCGGTAATGAAGATACAGGAATCGGTTTCCTGATCCTTGCCTTTACCGTCACTCAAGTGGTAACGGCAGTCGCGCAGCTTGCGGTTGTGCAGGTTGGCTTTCTTGGCGCGCTCGCGTACCAGCTTGTTGACGCCGGCAATGGCTTTGCGCTCTTTCTCGGAGTCCTGTATCTTTTGCAGCATCACTTCGGCCACAAGCGGGTTCTTGTGGAGGTAATTGTCCACTTCCGTCTTGATGAAGTCTCCTACGTATTTGTTTACTGTGGGGCCGGCGGGCTTGTGCTCCTGCGGCGCGGCAGGCCACATGTTGTTGCTGCCCAGTTTCGTTTTGGTCTGGCTTTCGAACATGGGTTCTTCCACGTCGATGGCGATGGCGGCTACCAGTCCGTTGCGTATGTCGGCATACTCCTGGTTCTTGTTGTAGAATTCCTTGATGGTACGGGCAATGTGTTCCTTTAAGGCAGTCTGGTGTGTACCGCCTTGGGTGGTGTGCTGCCCGTTGACAAAGGAGTAGTACTCTTCACCGTATTGATTGGTATGTGTGAAGGCAATCTCGATGTCCTCTCCTTTCAAGTGGATGATGTCGTAAAGGCCTTCGCTGGTCATGTTGTCTTTCAGCAAGTCCTCCAGCCCGTGGCGGGAGACGATGCGCTGTCCGTTGTAAATGAAGGTGAGGCCCGTATTCAGGTAGGTGTAGTTGCGCAGCAGGGTTTCTACGAACTGGTTCTGGAAGGAATAGTTGTAGAAGAGCGTGTTGTCCGGTTCAAAGAAGATATAAGTTCCGTTTTCTTCTGTCGAGTCTTCGGTCACATCACTCAACAGCGTTCCTTTCTCGAAGATGACGGTACGTACTTTGTCGTCGCGGTAGCTGCGTACCTCGAAACGGCTACTCAGCGCATTGACCGCCTTGATGCCCACGCCATTCAGTCCGACACTTTTCTTGAAAGCCTTCGAGTCATATTTACCCCCGGTATTCAGTTTGCTGACTGCCTCTACCAGTTTGCCTTGCGGGATGCCTCGTCCATAGTCGCGCACGCTGACGCGCAGGCCGTCTTCTATAGTCACTTCTATACGCTTTCCGGCACCCATCTTGAACTCGTCGATGCTGTTGTCCATCACTTCTTTCAGCAACACATAGATACCGTCGTCGTTCTGTGAGCCGTCGCCCAGACGGCCTATGTACATACCGGAACGGACACGGATATGCTCCATGTCGTCCAGGTGGCGGATGTTGTCGTCGGTATATTCTACGCTGGAAACGGGGCTCTCTGTGATATTGTTGTCTGCTTCTTCCAGCGGCAGGGTCATATTGTTGTTATCTTCCATAAGTACGTTATTCCTTCATATTGCGCATTGCGACAAAGGTAATGAGAAATTCGGGGGTTCGCAAAAAAATAATGTCTTTTATGGACTTCTGACAAGCTTATATTCTGGATTTAGAATTTATTTTATTCCCTTCACAAAGCATCTTCTCCGTTTGTGCTGTTCCGTCTTGAAGTACTCCCATTGCGCTTGTACTTTGCCGTTCAATTCCAGCTCCGGATTACTTTCGGCATACTCGAAACCAAGTTGCTGATAGACGGGGATAAGGTCGGAGAACAGCAGTGCATTGACGCCCTTGTTCTGATATTCCGGTTTTACGGCAACCAGCAGCAAGTCGAGCATTTTGGGATATTTCTTCAAGAAGATGGTCTTGGCCAGGTGATACCAACCCATAGGAAGCAGGCGCCCGTGGGCTTTTTGCAACGCTTCGGCGAGGGATGGCATAGAAATGCCTACGGCAAGCAGCTGGTCATCGGCATCGGTAATCAGTGTCACCATGCGAAGGTCGAGGATGGGCAGGTACATCTTGACGTATTGGTCAATCTGCCGTTGGCTCAGTGCAGAATAACCGTAGAGGGGCTGATAGGCTTCGTTCATCAGTTCGAAGATGGCCTGACCGTAGTCTTGGGCAATCTTCTTGGCCGATGTGTATTTCTTTATCTTGAGGTTATACTTGCGCTGGATGAGGTCGGAGATGCGCTTGTGCTTGTCGGGTATGGCATCCGGAATGTAGATTTTGTACTCCACCCAATCGGCATCCTTCTCAAATCCCATGCGCTCCATATGTTGCGGATAGTAGGGATAATTATAAATGGTGGCCATGGTGCTGAGCTGGTCGAATCCTTCGATAAGCATACCTTCGGCATCGAAGTCTGTGAATCCCAGCGGGCCTTGTATATGTGTCATTCCCCGTTCTTTTCCCCATTCTTCCACGGTGCGAATCAGGGCATCGGAGACTTCCGCATCGTCGATGAAGTCTATCCAGCCGAAGCGGACTTCTTTTTTGTTCCAGGTTTGGTTTGCCTTGTGGTTGATGATGGCAGCTACACGTCCTACGATTTTACCTTCCCGATAAGCCAGGAAATAGTCGGCTTCGCAAAATTCGAATGCAGCGTTTTTCTTCTTGTTGAAGGTGTTGAGCATGTCATCGAAAAGGTCGGGGACGGAATAAGGGTTGTTTTTGTATAGCAGGTAGTTGAAACGGATAAAACGCTCCAGCTCCCGTCTTGTGGTTACTTTCTTGATTGTAATTGCCATAGTTGTTCAATATTGAGGTGGCAAAGGTAATGCAAACTGAGAGTAGAACAAAATAAGCTTGCTTATTTTTTATGCCGAGGTGCAGCATACCTTATTTAAAGATACATGATAATCTTTAAAATACCGCGTAGGATGTCTGTAAATTTGCTGTTAGAGGTTGTATATCAGTACAACTGTGTAGGCAATGTAGCAGAGAATCAGAATACTTCCTTCCAGCCGGGTGATGATGCGTTTCCCGAAAAAGATACCGAACAGCCAAAGCAGGAGGCTGGCCCCAACAAGTACCCACAAATCGAAATTGGTGATGCCCGTCAGACGCAGTGGAGTGATGGAGGCCGAACAACCCAGCACAAAGAATATATTGAAGAGATTGCTTCCGATGACGTTTCCGATGGCTATTTCGGGGTTTTTCTTCAAGGCGGCTACGATGGAGGTGGCAAGTTCGGGCAGTGATGTGCCGCCTGCTACGAGCGTAAGGCCGATGATGGATTCGCTGACACCCAATCCGCGGGCTATGCCGCTGGCGCCGTCTACAAAGAAATTACCTCCGATGATGAGGCCGGCAAGTCCGCCGAGAATGTATAGGGTAGACTTCCACGCGGGTAACAGTCTGATTTCGTCTTCTTCCTGCAGGGGTTCCTTCATACTTCCATCCCTTTTTGCGATGGCAAAAGTATAGCTCAGGAAAATGGCAAAGAAGCATAGCAGCAACAGACCGTCGGTGATGCTGAGTATGTTCTCCCCACTGCTGTTCAGAAAGACGTCGTTGGCACAAATCAGCAATGCGATGGACGAAAGGATACAAAGAGGGATTTCGCGCTTCAGCGTATTGCGGGTGATGGCTATCGGGGCAAAAAGGGCTGTACAACCCACAATCATCAGAGTATTGAACGTATTGCTTCCCACCACATTGCCTATGGCAATGTCTGCACTGCCTTTGAGAGCAGAGGATATGCTGACGGTGAGTTCCGGTGCGGAAGTACCGAAGGCAACAATGGTGAGCCCGATGACGATGGACGGTATATGGAAACGTTTGGCAACGGATGCGGCACCATCTGTCAAGCCATTGGCACCCAAAAGAATGAGGAGCAGTCCTCCGACAAGAAACAATATATCCATAAGTATGTCAATTTTGAGTACAAAGATAATGCAAACCGGATATAGAATTTTCATGTTTGCATGAAAAAGTTATGTTGATTAGGATAGGAAGTTAAAAACATTCTGTATGTTTGGAGCATTTATTGGGTATGTTTGCATAATTAAAGAATCAAATCAAGAAGTTTATATATGAAGGTTATCCGTGCTTTCTGTCTTTGTTGGCTGTTGATGCTGGCGGACGGAGTGTCAGCTCAGTTGGTAGATAAAGTGCTCAGTGTTTTAGGTGAGGATAGTGTGGGGAGTGTTACAGTGGCAAGGACTGACTCCGATTCGATTCAGTTGTCGCTTGTCCGGCAGGAGTTGGAAACAGCCCGGCTGAATGAGGCGAACCTGCGGATGGAAATGGAGCAGATGAAGTTGGCGGGCTATGCGGCCGATTCGGTGAAGCTGGCATTGCAGAAACAACGCATTGATTCGTTGCGGACGGTGACACCGGGTATTCCGGTGGTGGTGGAGAAGGACACTTTGTTCTATCTGTATGCCAAGCGTGGAGGGCATACGCCCCAACAGCGAGCCAAAGATGTAAGCAACGTCATCGAAGCATTGGGTACGCGTTTCAATCTGCGTCCAGACTCTGTTTATTTAGAGAGTACGGATATTGTTACAGACTTGATGTATGGCGAAAAGGTCATCATTTCCTTTACCGATCAGGATGCTTTGTGGGAAAACTGTACCCGCGACCAGTTGGCCGCCAGCAAGAGGCATGTCGTGGTGGACAAACTGAAAGCCATGCAGAAGGAGCATAGCTTGTGGCAGTTGGGTAAGCGTATCTTGTACTTTATCCTGGTGCTTGTGGGACAGTTCTTCTTGTTCAAGTTTACCAACTGGCTGTTCAGAAAGCTCAAACTACGCATCCAGAAACTGAAGGATACCAAACTGAAACCGATCTCCATTCAGGATTATGAATTGTTGGATACGCAGAAGCAGGTCAACCTGCTGGTGTTTGCTGCCAATCTGGTGCGTTATGTGGTCATGCTGTTGCAGTTGTTGCTGACAGTTCCACTGTTATTCTCCATTTTCCCTCAGACCAAGAGTTTGGCTTATACATTATTCTCCTACATCTGGAATCCTATAAAGGTCATTCTGAATGGAATAACCGACTATATACCCAATCTGTTCACTATCTTTGTGATATGCTATGCGGTGAAGTATTTAGTCAGACTGGTGCGCTATCTTGCCAATGAGGTGCAGGCTGAACGGCTGAAGATAAACGGCTTCTATCCGGATTGGGCCATTCCTACCTATCACATTGTGCGCTTCTTGCTTTATGCGTTTATGATTGCCATGATTTACCCTTATTTGCCGGGTTCCAAGTCGGGAGTCTTCCAGGGAATCTCTGTGTTTGTCGGCTTGATTGTTTCGCTCGGCTCCAGTACAGTTATCGGCAATATCATTGCAGGGCTGGTCATAACCTACATGCGACCTTTCAAGCTGGGTGACCGCATCAAGCTGAACGACACTACGGGCAACATCATTGAGAAAACGCCGCTTGTCACCCGCATCCGTACCCCGAAGAATGAGGTGGTGACCATTCCGAACTCTTTCATCATGTCTTCCCATACGGTCAATTACAGCCAGTCTGCCCGTGAGTATGGATTGATTATCCATTCGGAGGTCAGTATTGGCTACGATGTTCCGTGGCGGAAGACACACCAGCTGTTGATAGAGGCTGCATTGAATACCCCTGGAGTGATAGATGATCCCCGCCCGTTTATATTGGAAACTTCCCTTCAGGATTATTATCCGGTTTATCAAGTGAATGCCTATATCAGGGATGCCAACAGCCTTAGCCAGATTTACTCTGATTTGCATCAGAATATCCAGGATGTTTTCAACGAAGCAGGCATCGAAATCATGTCTCCTCACTACATAGCTACGCGTGACGGCAGTGAGACGACCATACCCAAGGATGACTTGCGGGATAAAGGGAAATCATGATTTCCCTTTATCCCGCAAGTACAAGCTTTTTCGTATTCGGTGATAATATTACAGTTCATCTATTATCTCCTGCAAGATCCTTTTCTGTTTTGTTTTGAAAACTTTTCGATGTATTCTTCAGTGTGACTGTATTTTCTTCAACATTTCCGGATTTTCTGTCGCGAAGAGTTTAGTAGGTTATTTGCTGCGCGTCACCGTGTGCAGTACATTTCCTTTCTTGTCAATCATGCGCAGTTCCAGTGTCTTTTTGCTGGCCGATACAATGGAGAAACCCGGTTCGGGGCTGCAGAATACGGTTCCTTCGATGGGCTTCACCTTGCGGGCGAGCGAACCGGCGGAATTGGTGATATAGTCGATGTCGCTGCCTGCCACGCGTACATGCTGGAAGTTGTGGATGTGCCCGCAGATGTACATATCCACCTTGTGCTTGCGCAGAATGGGATCGAGGCGTGCCTGCATATCCGCGCGTTCGCTCTCGTCCTTCGGGGTTTCGGCATAGATGGGATGGTGTCCGGCAACGATAACCCAGTCTTCCTTGGCGGCGCTCAGTACGGAGTCCACCCAGGCAAGTTGCTTCCGGTAGTCCTGCTTGCAGGCATCGGGATAGGTATCGCTTTCATTGCGGTATTTGTCAATCATCGGGGCGGTGTCTACCCAAAGGATGCGGATAGTAGCGCCTTTATCCTCGAATGTCTTGGTATAATAACGGGCAGGCATTGTCCAGCGGCGGCTGACGTTACTGTAGTCGAGCACAGCTTGCGTATTGCCGCGGTATTCGTGGTTGCCCAGCAGGGGGAACCAGTCTATCATCAGCTCCGGATGGCTGTAGATAAGTTCGTAGTTGGTCATCCAAAGAGGGTCGTTCACACTGCGTACACCTTCAAAATGGTGTACATCGCCGGTGGCAAGTACGAATTCGGGGTCTGCGCCGTTCTCTGCCATCTGTCCCATCAGTTCGGCAATGGGTTTCTGGTCGTAGTAGCCGTTGCGGCCGAGGTCGTTGGCTACGTAGAAGTTGAACTTCTTGTCGAAGATGGAGTAATCGGTAATTTGGGCAATAGCCGCGTTGCCGAGTAGGGCAACCAATAATAAAAGGAATAGTTTCTTCATAATCAGTCATCATTAAAAATTAATCTTCACTCCTGCATTCACTTTCACGCCGTAGTATTCTGCCTGCATGGTACGGTCTTTCGTGCCCTGGTAGTAGCGTAGTGGCTGGTTCAGCAGGTTGTTGGCTTCGGCGTAGAAGGTAGTCTTGAATTTCTTTCCGAAGGTATAGCTCGCGTTTACGTCCATATAGTTCACTTTGTCGTAGTAGCGGTCGTAGAAGGTGCTTTCTCCCATTTCGTCGATGAAGTCGGAAGCGAAGTTATAGCTCAGACGCAGGTTCAGGCCGCCTTTCTCAAAGTATAGGGAAGCGTTTGCGGTATGCTCTGGAGAACCTGGCATGCTCAAGTCTTTCTCATTCTCGCGGCCTTCGAAGTTGAAGTCTTCCACACGGGAGTGGGTGTAGGTGTACGTTCCGTAGAAACCTACACATTTCAGAGCGGGGGCAATAAAGCTGAAGTCGCGCTGGTAGGATAACTCTACTCCTACCAGGTTGGCGTTGCCTGCATTCTTGGGCTGGGTGAAGCGGGTGTAGGTGTTACCCTGGTACTCGTAGTTGGTGCTCACCTGGTCTACGATGAAGTCGTCTATCTTCTTGTAGAAGATGCCGGCGCTTATCAGACCGATGCTGCGGAAGTAATAGTCGGCACTCAAGTCGAAGTTGTAGGAGACGGTAGGTTTCAGCTCCGGGTTTCCGATGGTGATTTCGTTGTCGGAACGCTTGATATTCACACTGGGCACGAGGGCCGAGTATTTGGGGCGTGACAAGGTTTGGGTAAACGAACCGCGCACTTTGAAGTCATCGTTTACATTCCACTTGGCGAGCAGCGACGGCAGGAAGTTGATGTAGCTGTTGCGCTGACGGTCGGTCTTACTGGTGAGGTCTTCGTCGGCATCGTAGGTGCGTCCCGTATAGGCAAGGTTGGTGTTCTCTATGCGGAGTCCGGTCATCAGTTCCACGTCTTTTGTCAGTTTTTGGTCGAAGCGGAGGTAGCCGGAAGTCACGGTTTCGCGGGCATCGAAGTTACCGGCAAGTTCTTCCTGCACCTGCTCTTTCTCAAAGAGGGAAGCGTTGTTCAAGTCTAAAGAGCCGGTGTATTCCTTGCTAGCGTAGATGCCTGCCTGGTATTTGTTGTCGGGCATGAAGTTCTTGTTGGTTTGGTCCACTGTATTTGCCAGGCTGTTTGTCATGAAGGCATCCTCGTCCAGAGGAGAGTATTCGTAGAAGTCCACTTCTTTATCCTTGGTCTTGCGCACCACCTTTGCGCCGAATTTCAGTTTGTTGCCGTTCTTGAAGGGAAGTTTGAAGTTGGCGGAGAACTTCAGGTCTTGCTCCTTGATGTCTTCCTGCTGTTCCGTCAGCTCTTTCAGGCTGAATTCATCGTTCAGCGTCATGGTAGAGCCTGCTTTGGGGTTGGCAAACGGTTCGCGTTCGTCGCTCAGGTCCATGTCGAACTTCTGCTTTTTCAGTTGGAAGTCGATGTAGCGTTCGTTGGGACGTTCTTCGCTGGCTTTGGCATAGCTGGCGTGCCAGTCCATGGAGAGTGAGCCGAAGAGGTGTTCGCCGCCGAGGGCAAAGTCCATGGTGCGCTGGCGTTCCAGGCGGGCGTTGCGGTTGTCCGGCGTACCGGCTTTGGTCTGTATGCGTACGGTGGCGTTGCCGTCGGCATCAAGGTCTTTCAGCGTGGTGCGGTAGCGGTTCTCCCAGTCGTTGCGGTTGTTGAAGATGCCTTTGAAGGTCAGTTTGTGGTTGGCGTTGATGTCCCAGTCCAGTGCGGCAGAGTAGCTCTGGCGTTCGCGGGTGACGTAGTATTGGCGGATTTGGTAGTCGTTGACGTACGTCTTGCCGTCATCGTCCTGCTCCCACACGAATTCGGTGTCGTAGGAGCCGGAAGGCGAGTTCTGATAGGAGGCCGATACAATCAAGCCGAGTTTGTCGTTGAAGAAACGGTCGCCGTAGGTGAATCCGAGGTTCAGTTGCGCCTTTTCGCTCACCCAGTTGTAGCCGGTTCCGGCAGTGGCGGCAATGGTGCGCTTGTAGGGGGAGTTCTTGGTGACGAGGTTGATGCTGCCGCCGATGGCGTCGCCGTCCATGTCCGCAGTGACCACCTTGTTTACTTCGATGGTCTGAATCATATCTGCCGGAATGAGGTCGAGCTGTACGTTGCGCGTATCGCCTTCGGCAGAGGGAACGCGGTTGCCGTTGATGGTGACGGAGCTGAGGTCGGCACTCGTGCCCCGCACTTGCCCGAAGCGTGCCTCGCCTTGGTCGTACTGCACGTTGATGCCGGAGATGCGTTTAAGGGCGTCACCGATGTTGGAGTCGGGGAACTTGCCTACCTGGTCGGCAGAGACTACATTTGTAATCCCCATGTTGTTTTTCTGTGAGTTGATGGCACGGCGCTGTCCCTGGAAGGCGCCGCCTACCACCACTTCCTGCAACTCCACACCTTCGTTTAGCACGACGTCTTTCTCCAGTGTGCGGCCTGCGGGGATGGTGATTTTCAGTTCTACGGGCGAGTAGCCCACGTAGCTCACCTTTACTGTATAGGTTCCCGGGTCAAGGTTAGAGAAAGTGTAGAAGCCGTTGACGTCGCTCGTCACGCCAGTGTGTAGTTTCTCGATGTAGATAGAAGCGCCCGGAAGAGTCTGTTTAGTGGCGTCAATGATACGCCCGCGTACAGTTCCTTGTTTCGTGACATTTGCTTTTTCGTCGGCCATGGCTGTATTGCCGGTGGCGGTGAATAAGAGCAGGAATAAGAATGCTCTCAAGATCTGTTTCATAATTGTTATTATCTGTTAATAATCTGCCGCAAAAGTAGGAGGTTGCCGTTACGCGGATTTTGCAGAGAGTTGAAGAACAGGTAACGATTCGGTTACAATGAAGTTACATAAGCTCTTGGAGGTAGTACTCTTTCGGCGCTATCTCTTTTTGTCGTCGTCTGGCAGACTAATGCTAAGGATGCACGAGATGCGCATCTCAGACTGCATGAGATATACATCTCGAACAGTATGAGATGTACATCTTGTGCAAGGAAAGATATAGGGTTTGGTGTCTTATCCGGTAGTCTGGCAGCGGATAAGTACCTTCTTTTCGTCTGCCAGGGTAGTGGCAAAGAGATAAGAGTCTCCCCCTTCGGCCAGTTTCAGCCGTTTGCGCAGTTCGGCAACGGTGGCGGGAAAGTTGCGTACGGTGAGGTTCGCCTTTTTCTCGGCAGCCAACATCTCTTTCATTTCTTTCTTGCTGAAGCCGCAGGAGGAGGAGATTCGGAACTTGCGGCCGGGGAAGTCGGGAAGGAGGCTGTCCGAAGTGTAGAGGTGGCTGTTGGGATGCAGCTTTTTAACCTTATATAATAAGGAAAGGCTGCGGAACGCTCCGGCTTTCAGCACGGAGGCATTCGGTTCGTAGAGGTACGATTTCAGTTGAGGAGTGTAGGGGCATGCACACTCTTTCTCTTGCCCGCGGGTGAAGACAAGGGTTTGGGGAGCCGGGGCGGAGGTGAAGTTGACGCAATGGATGGGGACGTCGTCTGTTGGCAGGCTTCCGCCTTGTCCCAGCAAGAGCAGCAGCTCCTTGCATTCGTTGCCTACGGAGACGATGTGTGCCTGGCGGACATGTTTCAAATCGTTCATGGCAAGGGTG
Organism: Bacteroides sp. A1C1; assembly: GCF_004328515.1. Classification (NCBI taxonomy): domain Bacteria; kingdom Pseudomonadati; phylum Bacteroidota; class Bacteroidia; order Bacteroidales; family Bacteroidaceae; genus Bacteroides; species Bacteroides sp. A1C1. The sequence continues at coordinate 2,007,282 of NZ_CP036491.1, read as the reverse complement.
AGGTCGAGCATGGGGGAGAGTTTTATCAGTACGTGCCGTGCCTTCCGGAGCAGCAGGTCTTCCAGGGTGGCTACATCGGGTTCGCAGTCGCCGATGGCTATGGTCTTTCCGCCGTGTCCGTCGCGGCGGGCAGGGTCTATGAATATGCAGTCTACGGGTTCCATCTCTTGCAGATGGCGGACGCTGTCTGCGTGGCAGACGGAGATGTGATTTAGGCCGAGGGCAGGAAAGTTGTGTGCGGCTATCTGGCAGAGGGCTTCCTGGCGCTCTACGTAAGTGGCGTGCCCGAAGCAGCAGGAGAGGAAGGAGCAGTCGATGCCGAAACCTCCGGTGAGGTCGGTAAAAGTGGCGGCTGGTGCAGGGGCGCTGTCCTTCGCGGGATGCTCTTGTTTTGTGCATAGCAGGTTAGCTATGATCTCCGCTTTATACTGTGCCGTTGCTTGGGAGGAGCATTGCTCCAATGAGAGGTGGGCGGGGTAGAGGATGTCGTCGTTCTTCGCCCATGCGGGTATTTTCTCTTTGGCAACCTGCCAGCCGGAAATTTGTGTGATGGCAGCGGGTATGTCTACCGAAGGGTAGCGGCGTGCCTGCAAAGCAAGGCTGCGCACGTCGTCGCGACGATGCTCGCGAATGAAACGGAGGGTGTCTTGGGATAAAGGCATGGCTTGGCTTATTTATTCTGATGCAAAGTTATCTCAAAAAGGGCAAAGTAAGGCATGAATTCGTAGCTTTCTGTCTGATTATTTTTCAGACACAGATGACGCTGATTACGCAGATTAAGAAGATTAAAATCCGTGTCATCTGCGTCAAAGCGATAGCAAAATTAAGTTTTCGGACAAGCTGGGGGTGAGAGTTAAGGGATGACCCGGTATCGCTCCTTCGCCGTCTGCCTGCCGACGCGATTGAAGTGCCACCATTCGCTGGATAGCGGGCGGAATCCGGCTTCTTTCATTACCTGCCGGAGCAGCAGGCGGTTTTCACGTTCTTGTTCCGTCAGCTTGCCTTGTGCCACGAGCGTGGCTTCTTCCGTGATGTGGGCTTCCTTGCCCAGATGGTCTATCGGGGTGCCCATGGGCAGAGGGGTTCCTTTATCGTCGAGTATGCTGATGTCCACTGCCAGTCCGTAGTTGTGCAGGCCACCGCCGCGCGAGGGGTTGGAGACATAGATGTATTTGGAGGTTCCTTTCACTACGTCCCACATCTTCTGCTGTACGGACAAGGGGCGTGCTGCGTCGTAGACGATGAGGCTGTAGCCGGGGCGCCGCTCTTTCAGCAGGCGTTGTGCCTGCTTCAGGCTTTTCATGGCATCGGGGTGCAGGTAGGCTTCTTTCAGGTCTTCGTACAATAGGGTTCCGGTGAAATTGTCGGCACGGGTGTACATCAAGTCGATGGCGATGCTGCTGTCCGCTTCGGCGATGTTGACGAAACCGAGGGAGTCCAGGTAGCGGGCTGTCAGGCTTTTGGCTGGAGCCGGAGGGACGGATGCCGCTACGGTGTCGGCGTACGGGATGGTGGCTTCCGTATCCGGGTTTTGTATCTGCTTTGGCGCTTGTTTTCCGCTACAACCGTATAGTGAGCAGCCAAGCAGCAGATATAACGAGTAAAAAAAATATCGTTCCATCTTACAAGGCGTTCTTGGCGGTAAGGATTGATTTCATCAAGGCTATGTCCGAATGTACTTCTCCCTGCATCAGGTATTTGTTTTTCCGTTGGCAGGTGGCTTCGTAAATCTCCTTTGCCTTTGCTGTGTCCTTGTCCCGGTAGAGCGCCAGGGCGCAGAGCAACCGCTGTTTGGAAGAGGTCACATCCTTGTATTGCCGGATGTAGGTATCCAGCTCATCGGTATATAATTCTTCTGCCCGTGCGGTCCTCTTTGTCACCAGTGCGGTGAAGAGCAGCTCGCAAGCGTTTTCCTTTATCAAAAGTCCGATGACTTCGTGCCGGTGACTCATTATTTTCTCGAATGCATTGTAGGCGGCTTCCCATTCTTCGCAGTCGAGCAGGCGTGAGGCGCTCATCAAGGCTATGGTGACCTGCAGGGCATCTTTGTAGTTGATGTCTTCCGTTTGGCTGAACCATTCGGCAGGCATGTCCTTAGGACGCATGCCCTCTTGCGCCAGTGCGTTGATGCGCAGCTGGGTGACCAGTGCCTGCTTGCTCTTGCTGTCCTTGAGAAGCAGGCGCATGTTGTCGGCATCATTGCCGATGCCGCCCATCTTCATGGGGATGCCGTTCATCCCTGCAAGGAGAATGCCAATTAGAGAGAGCATCAGAAGGAAGAATTTCAGCAGGTAAGGCAGCCCGTCTACGGTCAGCAGGGGGAGGAAGGCAAGGATGGCGGTCAGCAGGTTGGCAAGCACTCCACCCAGGTTGTACAAGGTGGTCGGGATATCTTCAAGAGTCCTTTCGGGTGGGGTAAGCAGGCATTGGCCTCCCGTTCCGGTAAGGCTGAAACGCTTGATGCATAATTTCCCGTCTTTCCGTATGAAGGTAAGGTTGAAGATGCGTAAGGAGACGAAGCGGTAGCCGGTTGCCAGTCCGCAGACAAGATGCCCGCCTTCGTGCAGAAGCACTTGCAGGAAGATGGAGAACAGCAGAATCAGTATGGCTAACAAGGAAACTCCTACTGTCTCCAGCATGCCGGTTTCGGCAAACTTGCTGTGTAAACCGTCGAACGAGTCTCCCAAAACTAGGACTCTTACACCTATTACTCCTACGAAACCGATGCATGCCCCGACCATGAATCCTCCGGCCAATTTAAGTACTTTCTTCATCCTGATATCTTGATAAATGTGTTTGCCGGCAAAGGTAAAGGATTTTATCTGAAATGCAACAGCTTGCCCCATGTATCATAAAAAGAAAGAGATTGTGATTGCCACAACCTCTTTCCGTCACCTAAACCCACTACGCAGGCTACAGATAGGGAATTATAGTAATATAGATACCCGTAATGATGGCTTCTTGCTTTTCTGTCCTTATCTTAGGGTATACTTTCCCAAATCTTTGTTATGTTCGTAATATTTCCGAGTATATCCTATAGATTCCATCTTCTCTTTATTGACAGTTTAATAATCTGCATTTTCGAATTCCACAATATGAGGCAGTATTGGAAATCGGTTATCATGATGCTGGTTTATTCTGTGCTTTTATCAGTAACCAACTACTGACTCGCTTTTTCAATATTTTTGCATATGATAGTTGCGTTCTTGGTATACTCTTTGTCAATCCCATTATGCTGGCAATGGTCGTTTTAAATTTCGAACATTCTGCTCCGTGCCAGCATGCAGGCCCCAACTACTCCAGCCTTGTCTTTTAGCTTGGAAACAGTCACCGTGGCGTCTTTGTTGACCAGATTCAATGAGTATTTCCTTATTGCCGTTTTGATAGGCTGCACTATATAGTCTCCTGTTGATGATAGTGTACCCCCGATTATTACTAGTTCCGGATTGAATATGCTTATTAATCCAGCTATTTGCCTTCCCAGTTTTTGGCCTATTTCTTCCACTATCTCAATGCATAGCAAGTCCTCTTTATTGACTGCGGTGATGATTTCATCCAAGGTGGGCGGATTTTCTGCAGTCCGTTTTGATAGTATGGAACTTTCTCCGCTACCGATTCTTTCCAACAGGATGCGGTGTAGTGCCGATCCTGAGGCTTCCGTTTCCAGGCATCCTTTTTTGCCGCAGTGGCACAGTATTTCATTATCGAAAACATTGACATGCCCGAATTCTCCGGAAAATCCAGATTTTCCCGTGTATACCTTCCCGTCTATGATGATGCCGATTCCGAGTCCCCAGCTTATGTTGACAAAGATGATGTCCTTTTCCCCTTTGACGCATCCTTGCATATGCTCTCCATAGGTCATGGCCCTTGTGTCGTTGTCTATGCAGACCGGGTATCCTATCTTTTCATTCAGTACATCCGCCAAAGGACGCTCTGAAAAGTTGAACATGCTGAAACTATATCCTGATTCCGGATTTACTCTTCCGGAGATGTTGATGCAGATGTTCATTATCTTCTTGTCGTTGATTTCCGTTCCCTTTATGAAGTTTCGGATGAGTGCACACAGTTCTTCCAAAGCTTCCTGTGTATTTTCGAACTTGTATGGTATGTTCATCTTGATTTCCACCATATCCCCCTTGAAATTGATCAGTCCAATGTTTATGGCAAATTTCTTAATGTCCACTCCAATGAAGTATCCTGATTCCGGGTTGAGTCCGTATAGGCTTGGATGGCGGCCGCTACTGGTCTCCAGTTTCCCATAGTCGTTTATATAGTTGTCCTCACACATTTCATTGATGAATTTGGTGGTTGTGGGCACACTCAGATCGAGTTCCTTGGCCAAATCGGTAATAGTGGAGCTCCCATTATATATATAATGTGTGATGATCCTTTTTTTTAAGAGTGCATTCTTGCTCCCGGTTTCCATTTCTTTTAATAAGTTCTGTTTCATATGTATGTATTTTTATGTTATTTACTCTATTTTGTTTATTATATTAATAAATGCGGATTTATTATTCTGAAATATTATGTATTTGATTTGTTATTATGTAAATTGTTTTGTAATTACGCGTTAATATATATTAATTGTAGGTTATATATTAATTAAATACTTTATTAAGTCTTGCAAATATAATAAATATATCTATATTTGCAGCGTGATAATTGAATAATAACAATTAATATCTAAAACAATGAAAAACATAATTGATTTTTTATCTTAAAAAAGTGTATTCGATAGGTTTAATATATAATGGTTGATCTTAATTTTATTAATAATGAAAACACGCAGGGATTTTTTAAAGAGGACCGCTTTGTTCGGTGCGTCTGCATTCATGGCCCCTTCATTGTTGGGGCGAGAGGGTGATGGGGATTGCTTCTTTTCTCAAGAGTCTGCCTCTTCCATGCTAGTTCCCATGGGCGATGCACTTAAAATTACCGGCACGTTCTTGGATGAGATATCCCATGATATTCCCCATCAGAATTGGGGGGAAAGGGAATGGGATCAGGATTTCCGGTATATGCAGAGTATTGGAATTGACACGGTCATAATGATCCGGTCGGGTTATCGCAAATTCATTACTTATCCTTCGGCGCATTTGCTGGGCAAAGGGTGTTATATGCCTTCCGTCGATTTGTTGGACATGTTCCTTCGGCTGGCGGGGAAATATCACATGAAGTTCTATTTTGGTTTATATGATTCGGGCAAGTACTGGGATACCGGTGACCTTTCGTGGGAGGTTGAGGATAACAAGTATGTGATTGATGAGGTGTGGAGCAGGTACGGTGAGAAGTACAAGAGTTTCGGCGGATGGTATATCAGTGGTGAGATAAGCCGTAAGACGAAGGGTGCCATTGATGCCTTTCATGCGATGGGCAAACAATGCAAGGATGTCTCCGGCGGTTTGCCGACTTTTATTTCTCCGTGGATTGACGGGAAAAAGGCCGTGATGGGTACAGATAAGTTGACAAAGGAGGATGCGGTTTCTGTTCAGGAGCATGAAAGGGAGTGGAATGAAATTTTCGATGGCATTCATGATGTGGTTGACGCCTGTGCTTTTCAGGACGGACATATCGATTACGATGAACTGGATGCTTTCTTTACGGTGAACAAAAAGCTGGCTGATAAGTATGGCATGAAATGTTGGACAAATGCTGAAACCTTTGATCGTGACATGCCCATCGACTTTTTGCCTATTAAGTTTGACAAGTTACGGATGAAACTGGAGGCTGCCAAGCGAGCCGGTTATGATAAGGCCATCACTTTTGAGTTTTCTCATTTTATGAGTCCTCAATCAGCATATTTGCAAGCAGGACACTTGTATAATAGGTATAAGGAATATTTCAATATTAAGTGATTATGAATTTTATGCTCAGATTGTTTTGCAGTTGTTGTCTGTTCTTGGTTGTCTCAATCATGCAGGCTGCAATTTATCCAGATCCCGTTGAAGGCGTGGTGACCTGTAAAGGCAAAGGGCTTGCTGGTGTTGTGGTGACAGATGGTTTTGACGTGGTGCTGACTGATGCTCAGGGCCGTTATGAGTTGCCGCGCAACCGGGATGCTCGGTTTGTATATCTTTCCACGCCTGCAGGTTATCTGCCGCAAGAGGGTGGTGGGCATATCGCTTTCTTTTTCCCGCTTAAGAAAGGCCGTTTAAAGTATGATTTTGAATTGAAGAGGAATCTGAAAGATGATATGAAGCATGTGTTTATGGTACAGACTGATGTGCAAGTCAGCTGTCAGGAGCATTTAGACAGTTATCGTTCTTATGTAGGTAAGGCACGAGCCTTTATGGAAAAGTATGCCAAGGAGCGTGATGCCTTCGTGTTGGATTGTGGTGACATTGTGGGTAATACTCCTGGTTTATACCCAGATTACATTCAAGTGTCTGGCGGTCTGGGATTGCCTGTTTACCGTATCATAGGAAATCATGATATGGAAATGGGTGTACGTTCTTTTGAACATTCATACAAGACCTATGAGGACTATTTTGGTCCCATTTATTATTCTTTCAATCGTGGAAAGGCACATTATATTATACTAGACAATTGTTTTTATATCAATAGGGATTATCGTTATATAGGTTACATTGATGAACGTACACTGCAATGGATAGAGAAAGATTTGGCTTTGGTGCCGAAAGATCATCTGGTATTTGTAATGATGCATATTCCTTCCAGCACTACCAAGGACATCAAGTTCAATGCCTTGCTACCCGACGAGACAAGCAATGCCAATAGTCTGTATGATTTGCTGAAAGACCATGAGGCACACCTCATTACCGGACATACCCATGTGAACGGTAACGTGGTGTTCAACGACCGGTTAATGGAACACAATACAGCTGCTGTATGTGCAGGTTTTTGGAAATCCATGCTTTGTTCTGACGGTACCCCCCAAGGCTTTGGACTTTATGAGGTAGATGGTAATCAGGTGAAGTGGCACTACAAAGCGGTAGATTATCCGCTGGAATACCAGTTTCAGGCTTATGCTCCGGGTAGTTCGAAAGAGTTTCCCGAAGAAGTGCTGGCCAATGTCTGGAATTGGGATGAGCAGTGGAAGGTAGAGTGGTTCGAGAATGGTACTTGTATGGGTGAGATGACCCGTTGTAAAGGTTTGGATCCGGCTGCTGTAGAAGCTTTTTCCGATCGTGAAAAGATGGGTGCACTCTGGGTGAATGCTTTTCCTACCAATCATTTGTTTAAGGCTGTTCCTAAAGATAAAAAGGCTCGTATAGAAGTACTGGTGACCGATCGCTTCGGTACTGTTTATAAGCAACTTGTAAAAGAATAATTTGAATTTAATCGATAATTTTTATACTATGAAATCTTCGGTCAATATTGGTTATGTAGTTTTCTTGTCTGTTGTGGCAGCTTTGGGAGGATTTCTTTTCGGATATGATACAGCAGTCATTTCCGGTACCATTGCCAAGGTAACCGCTCAGTTTAATTTAGATACCATGTCGCAAGGGTGGTATGTGGGCTGTGCGTTGATAGGTTCTATTGTAGGAGTGCTCTTTGCTGGTATTTTAAGTGACAAGCTTGGTCGTAAACGTACCATGATTCTGTCGGCCATACTCTTTTCTATGTCTGCTATCGGTTGTGCGGTATGTGCAGATTTCAATCAGTTGGTGGTTTACCGTATTGTCGGAGGTGTAGGTATCGGTGTGGTTTCCATTGTATCCCCTCTTTATATATCCGAGGTATCGGTAGCTCAGTATCGTGGACGCTTGGTATCACTTTATCAATTAGCGGTTACCATTGGCTTTTTAGGAGCTTATCTAATGAATTATCAGTTGCTTATGTATGCTGAGACCCATGCAGGAGCTGCCGATAGCTGGTTTAACTGGATTTTTGTGAATGAAGTATGGAGAGGAATGTTGGGAATGGAGACTTTGCCTGCTTTGCTGTTCTTTGCCATTGTCTTCTTTATTCCGGAAAGTCCGCGTTGGCTGATTGTCCGCAATCGTGAAGAACGTGCGGTCAATATTTTGGAGCACATTTACAGCTCTTCCAAAGAAGCGTTGGTGCAATTGAACGAAACGAAGTCTGTTCTTACTTCCGAAACCCAATCAGAGTGGTCCTTGCTTTTGTCGCCGGGTATTATGAAAGCCGTTATTATTGGTGTATGTATAGCCATCCTCGGACAGTTTATGGGAGTGAATGCAGTCTTGTATTATGGTCCTTCCATCTTTGAAGGGGCTGGCCTTTCCGGTGGCGATTCCTTGTTCTATCAGGTGTTGGTGGGGCTAGTCAATACCCTGACTACTGTACTGGCTCTTGCCATTATTGATAAAGTGGGTCGTAAGAAATTGGTGTATTACGGTGTTTCAGGCATGATTCTTTCATTGGTATTGATAGGCTTTTATTTTATTGCCGGAGAATCATGGGGTATTTCAAGCCTATTCCTGCTAGTTTTCTTTTTGTTCTATGTGTTTTGCTGTGCGGTTTCCATTTGCGCAGTCGTGTTTGTATTGCTTTCCGAAATGTATCCAATCCGGGTGCGTGGGCTGGCCATGTCCATTGCCGGTTTTGCATTGTGGATAGGTACATACTTGATTGGGCAGCTTACCCCCTGGATGCTCCAAAATCTTACCCCCGCCGGAACATTCTTCCTGTTTGCTGCCATGTGTATTCCCTACATGCTGATAGTTTGGAAACTGGTGCCGGAGACCACCGGAAAATCATTGGAAGAGATTGAACGTTATTGGATGAAAACAAAAAATTGACCTTAATAATAGATATGATGAAAATTAGAAAAATTTTATTGAGTGGTTGTTTGGTGGCAACTTTATGCTCATGTGGTGGTTCTCAAAACGAGAATTTGAATCTTACTCTATCAAAAGATGCTCTGTTTGATAAAGTAAAAGGTGCTTGGGCCGGTCAGGTTATCGGCTGTACGTATGGAGGTCCTACAGAGTTCCGCTATCTGTCTACTATGATTCCGGATTCGATAGTGATGCCTTGGGGACCGGGTGAAATTAAAAAATGGTACGATGGTGGTGGCGGCCTTTATGACGATGTATATGTCGACTTGACTTTTGTGGAGACTTTTGAAAGATGCGGTTTGGATGCTCCGGCCGATTCTTTTGCCACAGCCTTTTTGGCTAAAGAATACCCTTTGTGTCATGCCAATCAGATGGCCCGTTACAATCTTCTTCATGGCTTGACTCCTCCCGCCAGCGGGCATTGGAAAAATAATCCCCATGCCAATTGTCTGGATTTTCAGATTGAAGCGGATTTTGCAGGTATCATGGCTCCAGGTATGGTAAATAGTGCTACTGAAATTTGCGATCGTGTAGGACACATCATGGCGTATGGCGATGGCTGGTATGGTGGTGTATATGTAGCAGCCATGTACTCTTTGGCTTATGTGAGCGATGATGTTGAGTATGTTGTGACGGAGGCGTTGAGGTCTATTCCTCGGGAAAGTCGTTTTCATGCATGCATGGCTGATGTTATAAATTGGCATAAACAGTATCCAGAGGATTGGAAAAAATGTTGGGAAGAAATAGAGAAAAAATGGGGATCCAATGATATTGCTTGTCCAGATGGGGTTGAGATGCCTTTCAATATTGAGACTTATGTGAACGGTGCATATATCATTTTAGGGCTTCTCTACGGGCAGGGTGACTTTGAGAAGACGATTGATATTTCTACACGTGCCGGTCAGGATTCAGATTGTAATCCGGCTTCTTCCGGGGGAATTTTGGGAACAATGATTGGGTATAATCGCATTCCTGAGAAATTCAGAAAAGAGCTGACTGTAGTCGAAGATATTCCTTTCAATAATACAGTGAGCTTTAATAAAGGATGTGAATTGAGTTTTGGGCACGCTTTACAAATGATAGAAAAAAACGGTGGAAAAGTTGGAAGCGATGAGGTGACTATCTGTTTTCAAGAACTGGAACCTGCACAATTGGAGATTAGCTTCGAAGGCTTGAAAGTTGATAAAAAAGTGGTAGTGGAGAATTGGATTGCTAATTTCCCGACCTTCGAATTTGAAGGTGTGGGGGCTGTCATTAAAGGTGAATTGAAAGGTGAGAATGTGCCCGAAGATTACGTTGCTGAACTGGAAGTGTATTTCAATGATAGATTGATTGAGGTATGCAAGCTTCCGCTGAAGTATAATCACCGTAAGCATGAGTTGTTCTTTAATTATGTACAGTCTTATGGCAAATATACCGTGACTTGTAAATGGGTAAACCCCGTTGAAGGAGCAGATATTTGGGTAAGAGATGTAATTTCTTATACAACAGATAAATAATGTGAATGTAAAGGGCTGGTTTAGATGCATGCCGGATAAAAAACGTTCCCAGCCCTATTTAAAAAAGAATGAAGATGATGGATTTTAAGAAATTGGCGAATCAGTATAAGGACGAACTTATGAATAATGTTCTTCCTTTTTGGTTGAATCATTCCCAAGACACCGAATACGGTGGCTATTTTACTTGTCTGGATCGGGAGGGGAATGTTTTCGACACGGATAAATTTATCTGGCTGCAAGGCCGGGAAGTATGGATGTTCTCCATACTTTACAATAGGGTGGAGAAGCGTCAGGAGTGGCTTGATTGTGCCATTCAGGGTGGTGAGTTCTTGAAGAAATACGGGCACGATGGGAATTACAACTGGTATTTTTCATTGGACCGTGCAGGACATCCGTTGGTAGAGCCTTATAATATCTTTTCATACACTTTTGCAACGATGGCATTCGGGCAACTGAGTTTGGCCACCGGAAATCAAGAGTATGCAGATATAGCTAAAAAGACTTTTGACATTGTTTTGTCGAAAGTTGATAATCCGAAAGGAAAATGGAATAAGCTTCATCCGGGAACAAGAGATCTTAAAGGCTTTGCTTTGCCTATGATTCTATGTAACTTGGCATTAGAAATTGAGCATTTGCTTGACGAGGATTTTTTGGTGGAAACAATGGATACGTGCATCCACGAGGTGATGGAGGTGTTCTTGCGTCCGGAACTTGGAGGACTTATTGTTGAGAACCTAAATGGTGACAATAGTTTGGTAGACTGTTTTGAAGGACGTCAGGTTACTCCGGGGCATGCTATTGAAGCCATGTGGTTTATCATGGATTTAGGTAAGCGGTTGAAACGCCCGGAATTGATAATGAAGGCTAAGAACACGGCTTTGAAGATGTTGGAATATGGTTGGGATAATGAATTTGGCGGTATCTATTATTTCATGGATTGCAAGGGATGCCCCCCCCAGCAATTAGAGTGGGATCAGAAACTTTGGTGGGTGCATATAGAGACGCTGATTTCATTGCTTAAAGGTTATCGGTTGACCGGAGACGAAAAATGTTTGGAATGGTTTGAAAAAGTACATGGTTATGTATGGACGCATTTTAAGGATCAAGAACATCCGGAATGGTTTGGCTATCTGAATCGTAGAGGTGAAGTTCTGCTATCTTTGAAGGGTGGTAAATGGAAAGGATGCTTTCATGTTCCCAGAGGACTTTATCAATGCTGGAAGACCTTGGAAGAGATCGTTTGGGATAAGCAATAATGAAAACTAACTCAATTGTTCGATTTTAAATTCTAGTTAAAATGAAAAACAAGTATTTTTGTTGGCTATTCTTATTATTCACTTTGGTAAGTTTAGGTGCAAGTGCCCAAGTGAAGGTAGAGGGTAGTGTATTCGACGAGATGGATAATCCGTTGATAGGTGTATCTGTTTTTACAGAGAATCGCAAGACTGGTGCAGTGACAGATGTGGATGGTCATTTCACGATTACTGTGCCCAATACTAAAGTGTCGTTAATCTTTTCTTATGTGGGATATACTACTCAAAAGATTGCTCTGAAAGATAGAAAGCTTTTGAAAGTGGTTTTGAAAGAGGATTCCGAATTGTTGGATGAAGTGGTGGTGGTAGGCTATGGTACACAGAAAAAAATCAGTGTAACAGGTTCTATTGCTCAGGTTGGTAATAAAGAATTGAAAAAAGCTCCGAGTGGAACTCTTTCTAATATGTTGGCTGGTCGTCTGCCGGGTTTGATTACTAAACAGAGCAGTGGTCAGCCGGGTCAAGATGGTTCTAGTCTGTATATTCGTGGTGAAGGTGCTGGTGATGGTAGTGCGTTGGTAGTAGTGGATGGAGTGATTCAGGATTATTTCCCAAATTTCAATGCCGATGAGGTAGAATCAGTTACTATTTTGAAGGATGCTACTGCGGCTGCTGTGTATGGTGTGCGTGCAGCTGCTGGTGTTATTTTGGTTACTACTAAGCGTGGTTCTATCCAGAAACCTACTGTAACTTTGAATTCATCGGTTACATTGAGTCAAAACACTAGCTTCCCGAAGTTCTTGAATGGTCCAGATTATGCCTATTGGTACAACAAGGCTCAGTTGATGGATGGAGTAGCTGAAGAAAACCTGCGCTTTTCTCCGGAAGATATAGAACGTATCACGAATCCTGGCCCGGATGAAGAAATTTATGGTAATACCGATTGGTTTGATATGCTTTTCAAAAATGTGGCTCCTACTTATACAAATACTGTATCTGTTTCAGGCGGTAATGAACGTGTTAGGTTTTTTGCTTCTTTGGGTGCGTTCAATCAAGAAGGCGTTGTGAAGAATACTTCTTATGATAAGTATAACTTTCGTTCTAATATTGATGCCAAAGTAACAGAAAATTTGGATTTTTCATTGAACTTATCTGGTTTTGTTGATGATCAACGTTCTCCAGGTGCTTCTGTAGAGCCAAATGCATATGCAGGTGTTTTTGTGCAAGCTATGTTGTCTTATCCATATTTGAAGCCATATACCAAGGATGGTATGCCTATTGCTAGTTACAATACAGATGGACAAGGAAATAACAATCCGATTGCTGCAAGAGACTTGTCTGGTGAACGTTCAAGTAAGAGTACAAAATTCCAAGGCGATATTTCTTTGAAATATAAATTACCTTTAAAAGGTCTTACAGCTAAATTGGATGCTGCGTTTTTGAAGAGTCATTCAATGACTAAAGCCACTATGACACCGTACGATGTTTTCTCATGGAATCAAACTACGCATCAAGGTAAAGTGGAAAAAGGTCGGATTTGTTCAATGGCATCTGTCTCACATTGGTATGGTTCACAACAGCGCTACACTATCAGACCTACTCTTGAGTATAATAATAAATTTGGCAAGCATGAAGTATCAGGTTTGTTCTTGTATGAATTTGCACGGGAAGATTATGAAGGAATTTCTGCAGGTAGAGAAGACTTTCCCATAACGGATATCATGGATATGAGTTATGGTTCTAAGGTTATTGAAACATTGGTAAAAGGTAGTCATAGTATTGATAAACGCGCAGGCTATGTAATGCGGTTTAATTATGGTTATGATGAGAAGTATTTGTTCGAATTTACAGGTCGTGTCGATGCATCTACAGCTCTTCCAAAACGTAATCGTTGGGGGGTCTTCCCAGCGGCTTCTATTGGATGGCGTGTTTCTCAAGAAGATTTCTTTAAAGAAGCCGTGCCATTTATGGATAATTTGAAGATTCGTGCTTCTATAGGTCGTCTAGGAAGTGACAGTTCTATCGAAAGTACAATGACTTATTTCTCTACAGCTTCATTGTCTGCAGACCCTGTAGTTGTATTTGGAACCAATGCTTTGAAGGATATGGGTATGAGTGGTCCGATTTGTCCGGACTTAAAATGGCAGTTGACTGATACCTATAACTTCGGTATTGAATCTAGCATGTGGAATGGACTGTTAGGGGTTGAGTTTGATGTTTTCTACATGAAAACTACTCGTTCTTTGGAAACGCAGTCAGGCCTCTTTCCACCTTCTTTGGGATCTTTCTATCCTGCTTATATCAATTATGGTTCGCATGATAACCGTGGTTTTGAATTGGTATTGACTCATCACAATAAAATCCGTGATTTTAACTATCATGTAAGAGGTAATTTGTCTTGGGCACGGAATAAAATTCTGAAAGTTACTGAGGATGCTAATATCCCAACTTATAAGCGTCAGACAGGTCAGCGTTTGGGACGGTATTTGGGCTTTGTAGCTGAAGGTTTGTTCCAATCAGAGGAAGAAATTGCTCACAGTGCTGTTTTTGAAGGTTCTACTGATACCAAACCCGGTGATATCAAATTGAAGGATATCAATGGCGATGGTCAGATTACTTGGGATCAAGATATGGTGCCTATTGGTCGTAGCAGTACGCCGGAAATGATGTTTGGCTTGAGCTTAGGTGCTGAATGGAAAGGATTTGATTTTAATATGTTCTGGCAAGGTGCTGCTATGTTCGATGTGAATTTGTGCGGTATTTACGGTAGTGGTGTCCGTGATAATACTTTCTATACAAAGCCGTTTTATGATGATGGTAATACCCCATATTATTTGGTAGAAAATTCTTGGCGGCCTGATAATCCCAATGCAAAATTTCCTCGTTTAGGGATTGCATCGCGTGAAAATGGTGGTAGATTCTCCTCTTGGTGGGTGAAAGATGGTACATATTTGCGTTTGAAATCTTTGCAATTAGGATATACACTTCCTAAAAAACTAACAGAGAAAGCTGGATTTAAAAGTATTCGTGCTTATGTGAGTGGTGGTAACTTGCTTACATTCTGTGGATTGGATTATATGGATCCTGAGATGCCTGGGGTAAACCAAGGGTATTATCCACAACAGCGTACGTATGAATTTGGTTTAAATATTACTTTCTAAAAACTTGATAAGATGAAATCTATAAAGAAAATATTTACGGTATTCGCATCTACTTGTTTGATTTTATCTAGTTGTGATATTGATCCTATACTGACTAAGCAATATCCTTCTGATATTATTTTTGCCAATGAAACAAACTTGAATACCTATATAAATGGTTATTATTCATTGGTGGGTGGATATTATGGCCTAGGTGAAGAGGCTAGTACTGATATATTAAAAGTAAATAATCCTACAGACGATTATAATTCATTTGTTTTTGGATCGATGCCTATAGGAACTACAAGTAATCTTTTTGATACTTGGGAAAATGGTCATACGTGGCAATTGTCTTGTACTCGTTTTTTGGAAAATTTAGCTAAGAATAGTTCTAATTTTTCCAATGATGTACTTATTCAGGCCGAGGCTCAAGTGCGTTTTTTTCGAGCAGTAACTTGCTTTAATTTAGCAAAACGTTATGGTGGACAATACGTTGTCTATAAGCAATTACCAGAATTAGGTGAAAAGAATCATCCTCTTTGTTCTCCAGAAGAAGGTTGGCAGTTCATCTATGATGATTTGAAATTTGCTGCCGATAATTTGCCAACCAAAGAAAAAGTGGAGTTGGGGCGTTTGACTAGCGGAGCTGCATATGGTATGTTGGCACGTGCTATGTTGTATGCAGAGCGGTGGAAAGATGCTTCCGATGCTGCTGCTCAAGTGATGAGTCAAGACTATGAATTGTATGAAGATTATGGTAAGTTATTCAACAATTCTCGTCTGGAACCCGTGAAAAATAAAGAGAGTGTGATCGAATTTGGCTATTTAAAGAATAGATTCACTTATTCTTTTGACTATTATTATTGTCCACCTAGTGATGCTGGGTATGCACAGATTTCCCCGACAGAAGATTTGGTATCTTCTTATCAAATGGCCGATGGTCGTGATTTTGACTGGAATAATCCTGAAATGGCAGCTAATCCGTATGAAGGTCGGGAACCTCGTTTTTATGCCAGTATTCTTTATAATGGTTGTCAATGGAAAGGTGAAACGCTTTACACTTATGAAGGCAGTGTGGACGGTTTTGGCTTAGGCGGTGGTACTACTTGTACCGGCTACTACATGCGTAAGCTGTTGAAAGAAGGAATTCAACCTAAAGGTTGCAGTTTTTCTGATCAGTCTGATTTGACCTACTATTATATGCGTTATGCTGAAGTCTTGTTGATTTACGCAGAAGCAATGGCCATGCAAAATCAATTAGAACCAGCTTTGGATGCTTTGAATCAAGTGAGACGAAGAGCCGGATTTACTAAGGATTTGACGGCTTCAACGAAGATTGAATTCATGAAGCTTCTTCGTCGCGAAAGAATGGTTGAATTAGCTTTCGAGGGTCATCGTTTTTGGGATATTCGTCGTTGGAAACTTGGAACCACTTTGTTGAATGATGTTAATATGCATGGTGTGAGACCTATTAAAGTTGCTGAAAATCAATTTAAGTATGAAGTAGTTGATATTGATGGAGGCAAGAAAAGAGTTTGGTATGACCGATATAACAGATTTCCAATTCCTATTGAGGAGATTCAGCAAAATACGTCTATTCAGCAGTTTGATGAATGGAAGTAATAATAGTAGAGTGTATTAACAGAAAAAATAGATTACAATGAAAATATTAAGTAAGCTATCGGCAATTGTTTGTTTGTGTTGGGTGGCTATATCATCATGTGAGTCTCCTGATTACGAAACAGGTCATATCGCTCAAGTTAGTGGTCTGACAAGTGTTACCATACAGGTGCCAGGTAATCCGGCTAAGTATAATGCTACTAAGGTCGGTCCTTATGCCGAAAATGAAGAAATCATAGTCAAGGTACCTACTACGGACGAGAATCCTTTAGATGTGACTCGTCTGGTATGTACAGTAATTGTTGAACATAATTGTTATGTGACTCCTGCTGTCGGCGGAGAAATGGATTTCACAGAACCTTATCCCATTACAGTTGTAGATGCATTGGGTAACGAGCATCACAATACGATTAGGGTAGTGCCTACTCCTCCGAAGACTAAGTATGCTAAGTTGTGGGGACAGAGTGGAGAAACAATGCAGGCTACTCATAATCCTACCGGGCTAGCTTTGTGGAAAGACTATTTAGCTGTACAAGTATATGATGGTAATATTAAATTATATAATCGTGAAACGGGAGCTTTTGTGAAGGATATTGAGTCTGCAAGTTCTTTTATGATGCGTGCTCGTACTGATGATGCAGGACATCTCTTGACTAATAGAGAAAATGTGTATAGTGCAGGTTTCATGGTTTATCTTTATTCTGAAGAAACACAAGAACATATTAATATCTTAAACTATACAGCGGATGATGGTTGTCCGGATGACTTGGGACATAACTTCAGTGTCAAGGGAGATGTTACCAAAGGTATTGCTTACATTTATGGTACCTGTCCAAACAAAATGGAAGTATATTATTGGAAATTGGTTGACGGACAGTTGGAGACTCCTGCTTCTAAACCCAATATACTCCGTTATGGTCCTGCTGGTGGCAATTGGACCTCTGCTCCGATGATTGAACGTGCTACTTTGGACGATGATTCTGATCACTATATTGCTGTTAATCGTCGTAGCGGTAATCCGGAAGAGCATCCAGAACTGATGAGTAAGTTCAGTATGTTTACCTCTTCATTTGAAGTTACTAGTTTGAATCAAGATAACCACTTCTATCGTATTTTAGGATTTGATGTATTCAATGTAGAAAACGATACATATTTGGCCTTGGTCGATGAATATGCTGATCCATGGTCGGGTGGTCCGTCTACATTGCGAGTATTTGATATTACGAATCCGGAACATATGGAATTAGGACCCAATGATGCAGGTTATGATAGGTTCTGTCTCTTCAAAGGTGAAGATACCCCTGGATATACGACCAATTATAGTGACTGGGGGGATGTAGCTACCAAGATTGAACCAACTGCTACAGGTTATGATATTTACATAGCTACAGGTTTAGTTGGTTCTTCGGCTGCTGAAGCTCATGTACGTGTCTACAAGATGACTTGGTATCGTCAATGACCTTTATTTAGTAAGTAGTCAATAGGCGGGAGCTCGTCTTTTCAAGTGGGCTCTGCCTATTGATTCTTTTAAAATAGATAATGATTTTGCTTTATTGCACCTATTTATAACCGATGAAAAAATGATGTGTAAGAAAATACTTTTTTGTTTGTGTGTGTTATTCAATGTTTATACGGTTTGGTCACAACAGAATAACTTAAAATTCAATCGTGACGGAAAATTTAAGGTGGTACAGTTCACCGATGTACATTATAAATACGATGATCAGGCAAATTCCCAAAGAGCTGTCGATTGTATAAATGAAGTCTTGGATGCAGAACATCCGGATTGTGTGGTTTTTACGGGCGATGTTGTTGTTTCTAACGAAGCTTTAAAAGGCTGGGACATTGTATTGGATTTGTGTATCCGTCGTAATATTCCATACGCTGTAGTTTTTGGTAATCATGATGATGAATATGATCGTACCCGTCAGGAGTTGTATGATTATATATCCAAAAAGAAAGGTTGTCTGATGCCGGAAGGTCTTGGCGTAGATAACTCGGATTATGTTTTGCAAATTAAATCTTCTAAAGAGAAGAACAAAGATGCAGCCTTATTCTATTGTATTGACTCACACTCTTATACAAAGATAAATTCTGTTCCGGGTTATGACTGGATTAAATTTAATCAGATAGCTTGGTATCGTGAGCAAAGTAAGAAGTTTACAGAAAACAATGACAGTACCCCCTTGCCTGCATTGGCTTTCTTCCATATTGCTATTCCTGAATTTAAAGATGCATTGATGGAAGATAAAAACCGCATGTTTGGTTGCAAGGCAGAAATGGTATGCTGTCCAACTACCAATTCCGGCTTTTTCACTTCTGTAAAAGAATGCGGTGATGTAATAGGTATTTTCGTCGGGCATGATCATAATAATGATTATGCAGTTACATATAAAGATGTCTTATTAGCTTATGGTCGTTACACGGGTGGCAATACAGTCTATAATGACTTGGCTTTTAATGGAGCTCGCATTATAGTACTACATGAGGGTGAGCGTAAGTTTGATACGTATATCCGGCTTGCCAATAATGAGATTGAGTCTGCTGTAACTTACCCAAGTAGTTTTTATTGATTTAAGTATTGCAAGCCTGCGAATATAGAATGATTATTTAGAGAACAAAAGCATAAAATAATAAATTATGAAATATATATTTTTAATTCTTTTCTCATTACTGTCGGTCTTCTACACACATGCAGATGAGCG
This sequence comes from Bacteroides sp. A1C1, assembly GCF_004328515.1. Classification (NCBI taxonomy): domain Bacteria; kingdom Pseudomonadati; phylum Bacteroidota; class Bacteroidia; order Bacteroidales; family Bacteroidaceae; genus Bacteroides; species Bacteroides sp. A1C1. Next base: position 1,988,297 of record NZ_CP036491.1, on the reverse strand, counting down.
AGTGGGATTGACGTTGATTCCTCCCGGGAAAATATCAAATAAAATTAATTTGGATATCCGGGGAGGAATTGTAAACCATGGTAATTCTTTACGGACCTATCGTGTATCTTTGTATTGGGGTAAGGAAAAAACATCCGCTTTACTGTGTGATACTACTTTGCAGATAGCTGCAGGACAGTCGGACATGGTTAAAATTGTACTTCCTATGCAAGATAAAGTCGGTAAGCATAAAGTTATTCTGAAGGTTTCTGACGGAAAACGAGTGTATCGGAAGGCTCAGCATGTAGAGGTTATCAATTTGGATACTCGTTCTATACAACAGATTTCCGGTGCATGGACGGGTATTTATCATTGGAGTGAAGAGGAAGGTAAGCACTGGAATCAAGATATCAAAAAGATGACCGATGACCATTGGAGAGAGATGATTCGTTCCATGCACAAGATTGAGATGGATATGGTGGTAATTCAGGAAGTATTTCGCCATCAAGCTTATATCGGAAGTTCTACTACCGTTGAGGATTATCCGGGGAAGGCTTTCTATCCTTCTAAATTATATCCCGGCCGTATGGACATTGCAGCTGAAGATCCTATCGAAGCCATTCTCTCGGAAGCGGATAAGCAAGGAATGCAAGTATTGATGGGGGTTGGTATGTTCGCTTGGTTCGACTTTACCCCCGAGTCCTTGGAATGGCACAAACGGGTTGCCAAAGAACTGTGGGATATGTATGGGCATCATGAGTCTTTTTATGCTTTCTATGTATCCGAAGAAAGTGGTGGGGGCCTAAATAACTGGGAACCAGATCCACAACGCAGTAAGGAAAGAAAAGTTGAAATAGTACATTTCTTCAAGGAATTTAAGGAGTTTTGTAGTGCTTTAGCTCCTGAGAAACCCATAATGCTTGCCACTAATAGTTTTGATGTCCCTGTTGGGATGGATACTTATCCGGAATTATTGAAATATCTGGATATTCTTTGTCCATTCGGCTTTGCACGTATGCCGGCAACCGATATAAGCGGCAAAGAGGCTGCCGATTTGTTGCAGAAGGTTTGCGATGAGGCGAATGCGCACTTGTGGTTCGATCTTGAGGCTTTTCTATTCAATCCGGACAATTCTTTGTATCCCCGTCCTATAGAGCAGATTATTCATGATTTGAATCTGTTTGACAATTTCGAGAAGATCCTTTGCTATCAGTTCCCCGGTGTTTTCAACGATCCGGAGATGTCTATCCGTGTGGGCGAAGCGCGTACAATCAACTTGTTCAATGGGTATATGAGATATTTGAAAGAACTGAAATATAGGAATAAAACACGTAAATAAAAAGAAAGTGATGAAGCGCTGTTATCTATACCTGTTTATCCTAATAGAGATGTGTTGCCTGTCGGAGCTTGCTGCTAAGAGTTGTGGCAAGGTTTTCAAAGGGAATGATCCGGCCGTGAGATATGTTGGCAGAACGCTGGTTTCCTCGGACGGGTCGGTATCTTTCGATTGGGTGGGCACCTATTGGGAGACTCGTTTTACGGGCGGAAGACTCTCTTTGATAGTCTCTGAAACCGGAACAAGCTACTACAATGTGTTTGTGGATGATGAACTGCACCGGGTTGTAAAGGTGTGCGGGACAGATACTCTAATTAATGTGGTGTCGGGGATAGATAAGCGTCTTCATAGCTTGAGGATGCAAAAACGTTCTGAGGGAGAGTTTGGAAAGACAACCATCCACCGATTTGTGCTCTCTGCTTCGGGACAGTTGCAGGCAAGTCCTACTGTGCGTACCCGTCATATTGAGTTTATCGGCAACTCGCTTACTTGTGGGTATGGGGTGGATGGTAGGCACCGTGATGAGCCTTTTGGGGTGGAAACGGAAAACTGTAATCATGCCTTTGCAGCCATGGTAGCCCGCTATTATGATGCCGATTATACGTTGGTTGCCCATTCGGGCAGAGGAGTAGCCCGTAACTACGGTGATTCGGTGAGGGTGTCGAAAGTAACGATGAAAGACCGAATGCTAAATACTCTTGATGAAGACCTTACTGTTAAATGGAATTTCACGGGCTATCGACCGGATTTGGTGGTTATAAATTTAGGCTCGAACGATTTTTCTACAGAACCGCATCCTTACAAGAGAGAGTTTGTAAAAGCTTATATGCAGATAATAGCACAGTTGCGCGAGCATTATGGGAATATTCCTATTCTCTGCCTTTATCCGGTTGCTATGCAGGCTCCGGTGTTCAGTTATTATGAAACAATAGTGTCTGAATTGAATGATCCGAAACTCTTTCTGCTGAGGCTGGATGAAGGACTTTATAACAGGACAACAGATTTGGGTGCAGCCTGGCATCCCGGATACAGTGGACATAGGAAAATGGCTATGTGGATAATTCCTTATATCTCGACCCTCATGGGGTGGGAATTGGCTGATAAAATTATTGAGTAAAACAGAAAAAAAGAACAAGAGATGAGAAGACGTGATTTTATAAGATATTTAGGCTTGGGAAGTGTGGCTGTGACCATACCCGAAGCTATGCATGCAGTTCCTGCTGCCGCCACCACATTGTGTTCGGACAAGAAGACCAAGCCTATTTCGGGCTCTTGGTTTGAATTTCAACATTCGGCAGCCGAAGGCGGGTATTGGAATGAAGCATTGGCCCATTTTACTGCCGACCAATGGCGCAGGAAGGTGTTTGAAATCCGTGAGGTCGGTATGGAGTATTTGGTTTTGATGGGAGTGGCTCGTGCCGGCAAACCCTTCTATCCTTCTAAAATTGCTCCTCGGATTCCAATGGGGTGTGATGACCCGCTGGAAGCTGTCCTTTCTGCGGCAGATGAATGTGGTATCAAATTTTTTGTCAGCAATGATTTTTGGGGCGATTTAGATGCTTACAACATGATGTTGGACAAGGGAGTACAGACAGTTCGTTTCCAGGCGATGGAAGAGATAGCTGAGAGGTACAGTCATCATGCGTGTTTTTATGGGTGGTATTTTCCGAATGAAGCCATGCTGCAACCTTATTTTGTGGATGCTTGTGTGAACTATGTCAATGAGACTGCGGCATTTGCCCAACGCCTGACGCCCAATTGTGTGAACCTGATAGCCCCTTATTTTATCAAGGAAGCCCGTTTTGATGATCATTTTGTTCGTCAGTTGGAGAAGATGAATATTGATATCATAGCCTATCAGGACGGGGTGGGAGTGAACCATACTTCATTGGAAGACTCGGCCAAGTTCTATGAAATATTGTATAAGGCGCATGAAAAAGCTTGCAGGGCTCGTTTGTGGGCAGATGTCGAATTGTTTTATTTTGAGGATGGAACCGGTGGTAATTTGCTTCCTGCTGATTTTGGCAAACGCATTATCAGGCAGCTGGAAGCTGTGTCCCCTTATGTGGATAAGGTGCTCTGCTATCAATATTTGGGCATTATGAACAAACCTGATACAGATATTGTGGCAGGGCATCCGGATTCTATAAAATTATATGAGCAATATACAGAATGGTATAATCATTATCAAAAGAAGTGTGAATGAAAAAAGTGTTTCTCTTGACTTTATTGGTTCTGTTTGGTACCTTTGAAGTAAAAGCTGCTTTTAAAAAGAACGAAAAGAGAATTTTGTCAGAGCAAGTGCTGAAGGATAAGGTGAAAGGTGCTTGGGCCGGGCAAACGTTAGGGTGCAGTTATGGTGGTCCCACCGAATTCAAATTCCTGGGAACTATTATTCAGGATTATATTCCCATTCCTTGGAATGAACACATGGTGAAAAAATGGTACGATAGCTTTCCGGGACTTTATGATGATGTCTATGTAGATTTGACATTTGTCGAAGTCTTTGAAAGATGCGGTTTGGATGCTCCGGTGGATTCGTTTGCCGTTGCCTTTAAGCGAACGGAATATCCCTTGTGGCATGCCAATCAGGTAGCGCGCTATAACCTGCTGCAAGGAATGAAAGCTCCTCAGAGCGGGCATTGGAAGAACAACCCTCATGCCCATTGTATCGATTTCCAGATTGAGGCTGATTTTGCCGGAATTATGTCGCCTGGGATGCCCAATCAAGCGGCTGAAATTTGCGATAAGGTAGGTCACATCATGTCTTATGGCGAAGGTTGGTACGGGGGGGTGTATGTTGCAGCCATGTATTCTTTGGCCTATGTCAGTGATGATATGGAGTATATTGTGGAAGAAGCCCTTAAAATCATACCGGAGGAAAGCGATTTTCACAAGTGCATGTCCGATGTCATTCGTTGGCACAAGAAATATCCCAATGACTGGAAGCGTACTTGGTTTGAACTGCAGAACAAGTGGAGCGAAGAAATCAGTTGTCCCGAAGGCATCCACAATTCTTTTAATATCGGTACGAAAATCAACGGGGCCTACATCCTTTTAGGATTGCTCTATGGAGAGGGTGATTTTACAAAAACCATTGATATCTCTACCCGTGCTGGGCAGGATTCTGACTGCAACCCGGCATCGGCAGCAGGTATATTGGGAACCATGATAGGTTACAGCAACATTCCCGAATACTGGAAAGGGACTTTGTATGAGGTGGAAGACCGGCCTTTTTCTCATACAGACATAAGTCTGAACAAGGCTTACGAAATGACTTATAAACATGCTTGTGATATGCTCCGGAAGCATGGAAATGCGAAAATAGGGAATGCTTTTGAAATCAAGCGGGAGGATATTCGTCCTGTTGCGTTGGAAGTGGCCTTTGAGGACCTGAAAGTTAGTGGCAAACTTACTGTTGAAAAATCGATAGATGAGGTGAATTCATTCACTTTCGTAGGCACAGGTCTGGTGGTGAAGGGGTACGTCGCAGGTGCTCTTCCGACAGACTATACGGCCGAAATGGAGGTGTATATAGATGGGAAATTGCATGAGACCACTGCTTTGCCTCAGGAACTCAATCACCGGAAGTGCGAGTTGTTCTTCTGCTACGACTGTCCGGTGGGTAAGCACGCAGTGACTTTTAAATGGAAAAATCCCGTGTCCGGCGGAAAGATATGGATTACCGAAATTATAACCTATACAACGAAATGACAGCCATGAAAAAAAGAATGATTCTGGCAACCTTGTCTTCTTTGTTGCTATGTATGGCAGCTTGCAGCAATAAGCAGCTCCCCACAAGCGAGGATATCTTGACAGAAGCTCGTGCTGTGAAGACATTGAACGCTTATGATGAGATGAATTGTGTGGTGTATGATATGAAGGTAACTCCTGCCTCGCCTAAAAGTTCGATAGACCGTTTTGTCAGTGATGACTGTGTAGAAGGTGCAGGAAGTTTTGAAATCAGATACTCTTTTTCCGGCAATTCTTCCGAAGCGGAATCGGTGTATATCCAGCAAAGTGGTGGAGACTACCGCAGTGATTTATCTTTTCATCCTCTGGGACTTTCCATTTGGGTGAAGGGTAATAAGAACAACAAGGGTACATTCCGTTTTATGATAATTCAAGATGCAGGCATGTTCACCCAGGGGACACTGCACGACAAAGGGCGCTGGCAATTCTTTGAATATGTGGACAAAGAGGTGTTGACTCAAGAAGAGTGGACTCGGGTGGTGATGCCATACGAAGCCTTTACTTTTGTCAAGGGACATGATATGGGGGATAATAAACTGATGCTGAACCGCTTTGAGGGGTATCGGATAGAAGTGACCAATGATGAGGGTGTAATGTGTACCGGTTCGTTCTGCATTGACAATCTGGAGCAGTTGACTTCTTATGCTCCCGAGTTCAAAGGGACTCCAAAGTTTTCCAGTGTGTTTATTCAATTGGACGGGGTATATGAAAACACCGATTGGGATAAGGAGTTTAAAGCAAGCCAAGAGGTGGGCATTGATACCTGGATTATACAGTATGCCGAGGGGTTCAATGACCGTGCAGAAGAAAAAACTTCTTTTTATGCTCCAACAAAACTTCCTTGGGTCACGAAACAATATGATATCATGAACCGGCTGTTCGAGGCTGCCAAGCAGAATGGAATGAAGCTTATCGTAGGGCTTTATCCCGGTGATTATAGCAAAAAAGACACTGCAAGCCCCGAGCAATACGACTTCCTCGTAGAGCGGAACAAGCAGGTCTTTGATGAACTGTTTGCCCTTTGGGGAAATCATCCCTGCCTGGATGGTTGGTATATAACGGAAGAGTTTCACGATGGCTCCTATCCCGTGGGGTGGCAGCAAGAACCTTCACTCTCCATGCTGGCCAACTATTTGCAGACGGTGGCGGCTTATATAAAGTCGAAATCTCCCAAGGAAGTCTGCATCGCTCCTGCCTTGTGGCGTGGCATGCCGGCCGATCTTTGTGGGGAGTGGTTCGGTAAGATATTTGCCCAAACACCCGATATTGATGTTCTTTATCTTCAGGACATAGGCGGACGTTGTCTGGTGGACTTTGATGTGGATCTGCCCAATTGGTTTGCCGAAATAAAGAAAGCTTGCGATGCCAACGGAGTGATTTTCGGGGTAGACATCGAGTCGTTTAAGGAATGCTGGTGTCCGAAGATTACAATGCGTACCAAGCCTTGGTCAGAGTTGGAAGAACAATTAAGGGTTGCCGGAATGTTTACCGATCATATTACGAATTTCAGTTGGGCTACCTTTAAGCCGGGAACGGACACTTATGAAGGTTATAAGAGGTATATTGAAGGAAAATGACCTATTGCTGATGCAATAAAATAGCTCATTAGCGGAATTGGTAGTGTTTAATCAATAAAAAACAAATATTTTTTATGAATCAGTTCATCAAAGAAATACAAGAACAACCGGAAATGTTGGAACGTACTCTTGGCTATTATCATTCAAGAGAAGGAAAGGAGCGTTTGGATGCTGTCTGTACTCTGTGGACAACCGGTGACTATGACAAAATAGTACTTACCGGTATGGGAAGTTCTTATTTTGTATCGCAAGCTGCCGCGACCATGATGACCGCTTATAATATACCCGCTTTTGCTATCAATGCCGGGGAGCTATTGCATTTTCAGTCTTCAGTTCTGACAGAGCGCACTTTATTGGTTGCCATCTCACAGTCAGGCGAGAGCTATGAGGTGATTGAACTGCTTAAACAACTTGGTGAACGGCATCATTCACGGTTGACAGTGGTTGGGGTCACAAATGAGTCTGGAAGTTCTTTAGCGGCGATGGCTACTCTCAGTCTGCTATGTAAGGCTGGGAGGGAGGAAATGACATCTACGAAGACATTTATCACCACCTATCTGGTAGTGTATCTGCTTGCAGGAGCATTGGATGGTCGCAGGGTGGATAATGCTCTTTTAGATAGTGTCGTTCGGGAAGTCGGTCTTCAGCTTGAGAAAGGGGGGATTTATTTATCCCGTTCGGTCGCTTTTTTAAGTGGGCATCCGTTTGTTCAAGTGATAGGCAGGGGTACGGTTTTTGCAAGCGCTGCCCAAACCGCCCTGATGTTTATGGAGGCTACCAAGACTCCGGCTTCAGCTTTGTTGGGCGGTGAGTTTCGCCACGGCCCACTAGAGATGGTAGGCCCTGGCTTTATCTGTATCATTTATGCGCATTCACGGTCCGGTGTTTATCGGCAGAGCATCAGGCTTATGGCTGATGTTCTGTCTTTTAATGGTAAAGTGATCCTGGTGTCGGATATCTCCTCCGGCATTGAAAGTGTGAATTTGCTGGAAATCAATGTTCATTGCGGAGACCCTGATTTGTTTGCAATTCCGTCCATTGTTCCTGTTCAGCTGATAGTGAATGCTTGGGCGGAAGAAATGGAACTAGTGCCCGGCAGTTTTACACATGGTGCTAAAGTGACTTCAATAGAATAATGATGGGACGAAGAAAGGTAGCCATAGGAGTCGATATCGGAGGCACAAAGATCAGTGCGGGTATTGTTGGCGGAGAGGGATTGGTTTATGCTTCTCCCCGTACTATTGCAACTAATCCGAAAGAACCCGGCGAAGTAATTATTGCCAATTTGTTTTCTCTGTTGAAAAATATTCTGGCTGATGCTGCGGATTACGATATTCAGGGCATTGGTATCGGGTGTACCGGACCTCTCGATATAGGTAAAGGTATACTGCTGGATGTTGAGAATCTTCCCACTTTGAACTATTTTCCGTTGAAAGACACCGTTGAACAAGCATTTCCGTTGCGGGTGATCCTTGATAATGATGCCAATGCGCTGATTTATGCAGAGGCATTATGGGGAGCGGGTCGGAATGCCGGTTCAGTCCTGGGTTTCACTTTAGGAACGGGGATAGGATGTGCTTGGATTAATGGAGGAAAAGTATGGCGTGGGCATTCCGGTTGTGCTGGAGAAGTATGGACTTCACCTTATAAAGAAGGGATATTGGAAGATTATGTATCCGGCAATGCCGTCACCCGTCTTTATAAAGAATATACAAAGGAGGAGTTGCCGGCTTATCGTATAGCCGAACTGGCACGGTCCGGTGATAAAATGGCTTTGCAGGTATGGGATGCTTTTGCCCAGGCATTAGCTCATGCTTTGTCATGGACAGTGAATATTACCGATCCCGAAATTGTCATCATAGGCGGATCTGTTCTGAAATCTTCCGATTTATACTGGGACAAGGCAGAGTGGCTATTTCGTAAATTCATTTGTCGTTCAGCAGCCCGGCATACTACTTTGCTGCCTGCAGCCTTGGGAGACAATGCCGGATTTATTGGTGCGGCTGCATTAATATTAAAATAACAAGAAACTATGAGAAAACTCTTTTTTATACTGTTGATATGTAACATGTTGTTTGTCAATGCCCAATCTCTTGAACTGGAGAACTGGAAGATTATCAATTCTTCCGAGCTAAACGCCGGAGCTGCTGAGGTTTCGCAATTGTCTTATCCCACTGCCGGATGGTATCAGGCCACTGTGCCCACTACCGTGTTGAACGCTTTGGTGAAGGAAAACGTATATCCTGATCCGAGAATCGGCCTGAATAATTACCTGATTCCGGATGTGTCGGATGAATTTAATGCCCGGATGGATCTATCTAAATACAACTACCTGAAAAGTGGCCGTAATCCTTGGCAAGATCCATACTGGTATCGTACGGAAGTCGTTCTTCCCAAATCATATAAAGGCAAGAAGGTATGGCTGACCTTGAACGGCATCAACTACCGGGCAGATGTCTGGGTAAATGGTCGTCAGGTTGCTGATAAAAAAGATATTGTGGGTATGTTTCGTCGCTTTAAACTTGATATAACCGGATATGCCCGTGCCGGAGCCAACAATTGCATTGCGATAAAAATTTATCAGGTGGATCATCCGGGCGTCCCGACTCCCGGCACCCAGTTGAAAGTATTCGGTCCTGTACGCGGACATTCCTACGATATCTTTAAGGATGAGACATTGAAGATATCCGGTGGCTGGGATTGTGCTCCCGTGGTTCGCGACCGGAATATGGGTATCTACCAGAAAGTGATAGTGGAAGCCACGGACGAGGTGTTGATTGAAAATCCTTTTGTTATCACTACTTTACCAAAGTCCACTACCATGCCTATGAAGGTTGACACTGGGCTTGCAAAGGTCAATATTAAACTTGAAGTGAGGAATACTTCTGCAAAGCTTGTCGAGGGAAAGGTGAATGCTTGGATTACATTACTCAACGAAGTCAAATTTCCCACTTATACCAAGCATATGGAGGGATACCTCAAGCCAATCAAGCTGACGAAGAAAGTAGCCCTGCGTGCCGGTGAGAGAAAAGTAGTGGAACTGACCCCTGAGGACTTTCCTTCCTTGCTGATAGAAAACCCGTATTTGTGGTATCCGAATGGGTATGGCGAGCAATACTTGCATCACATGAAACTGTCTTTTAGCATCGGTGGAAAAGTGTCCGATACCAAAGAGTTTGATTTCGGAATCCGTGAGGTGGCAAGTGGACTGAACCGGGTGGGAGATGAATGTGGTCGTGTATATTATGTGAATGGCAAGCGGATATTCTGTAAGGGCGGTTGGATACAGCCGGACATCTTGTTGGAGGAATCTGAAAAACGTATCTATGATGAAGCCCGCTTGATGGCAGAGGCGAACATCAACCTGATTGGCAGTGAAGATATGCCGTCTCCTTCTGAAACCTGGTTTGAAAGTTTTGACAAATATGGCCTGATGTGGTGGCATGTTTTCTATCAATGTTTCCGTATGACTCCCGGAACTGAAACTGCTGACAATCCTCTGGATCATGGTCTGGCGGTGGCAGGAGTGGAAGATATGATGCTCCGCTATCGCAATCACCCTTCTATTATTTCATGGATAGGAGCCAATGAGGTCTTGATGAATGAAAGCTTGTACAAGCTGACCAAGGAGAAAGTGAGGAGTATCGATACTACGCGTGTTTATCTTCCGACTACCAGTTTTCATTGGGATGTAGACGCCTTGACTCCTTATCTGAAAGAAGATCTGCCAACAGGTACGACGGATGACGGTGCGCCCGACTATAATTGGGCGCCTTCTTCCTACTTCTTTGATAAAGTGCGTGAGGTCCATTTGCAGATGTTCCGCAATGAACTGGGGATGCCTTCCATGCCGACGTACAACAGCCTCCGGAAATTTATTCCTACCGCGGAGAGTACGGCTAATGTAAACAGCCCTATTTTCCCATTGGATAGCATTTGGGCTGAACATGGTGCTTGGGATGTAAGTAATTATTGCTATCGCTCTTATGACAATGCCATTCGCACAATGTTCGGTGATCCGAAGACGGCAAAAGAATATGCCGACAATGCCCAGTTTCTGAGTGCCGATGGTTATCGCGCTATGTTTGAAGCGGCTAATCACCGGATGTGGGATATTACTTCCGGTGTGATGATTTGGAAGATTAATTCTTGCTGGCCCGATGTGTGCTGGCAGATATACGACTGGTATCTGGCTCCCAATGCTTCTTATTATTTTGCAAAAAAAGCTATGGAACCGGTGCACGTACAGTTGAATGCGAATGATTTCAGGGTTTCTGTGATTAATGCCTCCCATCAGACACTGCAAGACGTGAAAGTGACGGCTAAAGTTATCAACAATGACATGGAAGTGGCTTGGGAGGACTCCCAGCGGATAACTGTTTCTCCCGATTGCTATCAGGAGATTGTTACGGTGCCCCGGTGTGGAAAATACTCTTATAATTACTTTGTGAAGCTGGAGCTGCATGATAAATACGGTAAACTTCTGTCCGAGAACCTATATTGGTTCTATTCCCAGCATATGGATTTCTTTTGGTTCACTTCTATGGAGAAACCGGAATTGAAGGAGGAGGTTGAAGTTACCAAAGAGGAAGGGGAATATGTCTTTTCTATTTGTTTGAAGAACGAATCGGATCGTTTGTCCCATTTCAATCATCTGACTTTGCTGGACGTCCGGGGTAAGGAGATTAATCCGGTATTCTGGAGTGACAATTTTATTACGCTCTTTCCGGGAGATGAAAAGGTAATAACGGCTCGTGTGGCAGTATCCGATGCCGGAGATACACCTCCTGTGTTCTTCCGGGCACGATGATGAATAGATTGAATTTATTTATAATATAGTGTTATGAAAAAAATTATAGTGATTGGCAGCTCCAATGTGGACATGGTGGTGAGAACTTCTCATCTGCCTGCTCCCGGTGAGACGATTCTGGGAGGGGAATTCTTTATGAACCAGGGTGGAAAAGGAGCAAATCAGGCTGTTGCAATAAAGAGATTGGGCGGCAATCTGATATTTATGGCAAAATTGGGGAATGATGTATTAGGTCGGCAATCTGTCGGTTATTTTAAAAAGGAAGGAATTGATACAAGATATATTGCTCTCGATGAAGATTCTGCTTCCGGAGTAGCTCTGATCAGCGTGGACGATCATGCGGAGAATAGTATTGTAGTGGCATCCGGTGCCAACATGTTGTTGAACGAACAAGATGTGGATAAAATGTTGGAGGAAATGTGTGAGGGAGATATCCTCTTGATGCAATTGGAAATTCCGCTTCAAACAGTGGAGTATGCTGCCAGAAAGGCTTTCGGGAAAGGAGTGAAGGTGGTGCTGAATCCGGCTCCTGCCCGCAGTCTTCCCAAAGAATTGTTCCGGCATCTGTACATGGTCACTCCGAACCGCATCGAGGCGGAGATGCTTACGGGCATAAAGATTGCCAATGATGCCGATGTTGAGAAAGTGGCGGAAGAGATTTGCGCGATGGGGGTAAAGAATGTAATTATCACTTTGGGTTCGAAAGGATGTCTTATAAGGGAAGAGGGCGTTTCTTATCGTATAGATGCTTTCAAAGTGGAGCCTATTGACACTACAGCTGCCGGAGATACGTTTAATGGGGCTTTGTGCGTAGGATTGTCAGAGGGCATGGACTTGAAACAAGCTGCTGTGATGGCTTCAAAAGCTTCATCCATAGCTGTAACCAGAATGGGAGCCCAGTCTTCTATTCCTTACCGTGAAGAGTTGTAATCATTAAAAACAATATTAAATATCACGATTATGTTTATAGTTGAAAGTTACGGATTGGCGGTAGCGTTGTGCTGGGTCACGATGTTATGCTGGGGATCATGGGGAAATACTCAAAAATTGTCAGCCCAAACATGGCGCTATGAATTGTTCTATTGGGATTATGTGATTGGTATACTTCTTTTTTCTTTGGTTTGGGGCTTGACACTGGGCAGCATTGGAGAAGGGGGACGCGGATTTATGCAGGACTTGCAGCAAGTTGGTATGGAGAATTTTTGGAGCGCTTTTCTGGGTGGCGTCATATTCAATGCCTCGAATATATTGTTGTCGGCTTCCATGTCGTTGGCTGGTATGTCGGTTGCTTTCCCGATAGGGGTGGGGTTGGCGTTGGTATTAGGCGTATTTGTCAATTACTTTAGTGTACCGAAGGGGGATCCTGTCACTCTTTTTGGGGGTGTCTTCTTGATTGTGTTGGCCATTGTTTTTAATGGGATTGCTTCCAGTAAAGTTTCTGAAGTATCAGGTCAGACTGTCCGAAAAAGAGGAGTTCTGATCGCTGTCTGCGCTGGTATTCTGATGGCGTTTTTCTATCGTTTTGTCGCCGCTGCTATGGATTTGGAAAATCTGGAATCGCCTGCTGTTGGTATGATGACTCCGTATTCTGCCTTGTTTGTGTTTGCAATAGGTATCTTTATCAGTAACTTTCTATTCAACTCTTTGTTAATGAGGAAACCTTTTACGGGGGTGCCTGTGGCTTACAGTCAATACTTCAAAGGAAATATGAATACTCATTTGGTTGGTATTTTGGGGGGTGCCATCTGGGCGTTGGGAACAGCGTGCAGTTATATTGCTGCCGGAACAGCCGGTGCTGCCATTTCCTATGGGTTGGGACAAGGGGCTACGATGGTTGCCGCATTATGGGGGGTGTTTATTTGGAAGGAATTCAAAGGGGCTTCTAAATCTACTAATCTATTGATTGCCTTGATGTTTATTCTCTTTATTTTAGGTTTGGCGTTAATTATTACGTCCGGTGGCAATTGATCTTTTATTAATTAAAAAAATGTGTATATTATGAAGAGGATTTTTCTGCCAATCCTATTGGGGGTACTGATGATATCAGCCGTACTGCCGTCGGCAGTAGTTTTTGCTGGCAATGATGTTCCTGGCCGACAGAGAAAACAGAAGGTGAAGGAATCTGTTTTGAGGGTGAAGCCCATTACTGGTACTTGGATAAATCTGGCATATAAGGATGTACGTAATAGATATACCAATCCGCAGAGTTTTGATAATACGGATCCGGAATTATGGAAAGCTAAAGTGCGGGAACTGTCAGCTATGGGCATTGAATATCTGGTATTCATGGAAGTTGCCAATGAGAGTAAGGCTTATTATCCCTCTCAATTAATGCCCTGGTGGTATGATAAAGATAAACAGAGTCCTGTGGAAGCCATTCTTGATGAGGCTGCCCGATATGACATGAAGGTTTTTATGAGTACTGGATGGGCAAAAGACCAGGATGATAATTTGCAGGATCCTGCTATCAAACAACGCCAATTGCAAATTATGGAGGAACTGGCCGTCTTTTATAAAAATCATAAAGCCTTTTATGGCTGGTATTTGCCGGTAGAGGATTGTCTTTGCCCCATTTTTGCAGAACATGCTGTACAATCGGTTAATGCATTGACCAAAAAGGCAAGAGCATTGACTCCGGATAAGAAGACACTGATTTCTCCTTATGGTATCGGACTGTCTGATTTTGATAATCCGGAGTATGAGAAACAATTGGCAAAGCTGAAAGTCGACATCATAGCCTATCAGGACGAAGTGGGCTGTGTACGCGATAAATTCATGTTGCCTCGCTTAAAGAAGACTTGGAAACGGTTGAGAGACATCCACAACCGTCTGAATATTGAGATGTGGGCCAATTGTGAGACTTTCACTTGGGAACAGGGAACCAACGACCGTTCTTCGGCCTTGATTCCTGCCGCTTATCCGCGTCTTTTATCTCAACAAGTGGCTGCTTCTGTGGCAGGGGTTGACAGGATTATCTCATTTATGGTTTGTGGAATCATAGAAAGCCCCACGTCAACTTATCAGTTGGGGCAACCGGTGTGGTCACATAAAGTATACAATGACTATATGGCCTGGAAAAGGCGGATTGGCTGCTGGCAATTGGCCGAAGCTGCCTTTATGGAGAGATTGGCTAACGGGGCTACCATTGACATGGTGTTGGGAAAAGCGGATTTGAAGGCATTGCTTGATGGCAGGGTTGCCGAGGAAGACAGTAAAGATGCCCGTTGGGTGAAATTCGAGAAAGGTTATCATGAGCTTGTGGTAGATTTGCAGAAAAAGACCAGACTACGGAAAGTCATGCTTCGTATGCTGGACTATAATTTAGATGGAATAGGTATGCCGCTGAAAGTTTATCTGTTCACTTCGTTGGATGGAAAAGAATATAGATTAGCTTCTATCAAGGATACTCCCCATTTCCCGAACAATCGGCATGATGCATGGATTGAAAACTTGTTATTTGATCAATTGGATGAAAGCATCCGTTATATGAAGGTGGCTTTCGAAGCTTCGCAACAAGTGTATATGGATGAGTTGTTTGTTAATCCGGTGATAAAATAAAGACCAGTTGAGATGAGAGTGAGTTTGTGTTTATTAACGGTGTGGCTGTTTCTTGCTTGTGTAGGCCGCGGGGAAATTGTACCAATTCCTTCTTGGTCAAAATCGATGGCAAAGGAGAAATATATCCTAACCCCCAAAGCACCTGAGGTTCCACAGATTAATAGTCTATGGTGCAGCCTTGGAAATACAGAAAAAGTCTCTGTTCGTGATTTGTGGCATCAAAAGGATTTAGGGGAGTATAAAGGGGGATTTTGGACACAAGTCCCTTATCATGGAGTTACTTTTGTAAAAAAAATCACTCTTGTAGAGTGAACTGAAACTTTAAAATAAATAGTATGGAATTTGCTTTGGATAGATGGATTACCAAGCATAATGCTTGGATTGATGTTTTTGGACCAAACTACATGAGGTGGATATTTCGTGATGTGAAAATGACTATTTTGTTTTTGGGGCAGTTTCTCTTTGGTAAAGTGTTGCAGGTGTTTAAGGCAGGTGTGTTATTGGGAGCAGTGTCTTGCATACTATTTGTGCCAGGGCTAAAGGCAGAAAATTCTAGGCCATTTGTGATACCGGCATTACAGGAGTGGAAAGGCGGGGATGGCTATTGGCGCTCATCGTGTCGGTTGGTGTTGGACCCCCGCTATGCAGCAGAACTCAATCCGGTGGCAAACACATTTGCCGAAGATTTAGCAGTGATGTTTGGCAGGAAATATAAGGTGGCGGAAGGCGTTTCTGCCTGCTCGGGAGATATTTTTTTGACTTTGGCTGGAAAAGAAACAGAAGAGAATCGGGAGAAGTATTATTTGGATGTGTCTGATCGGATGGTGTTGACGGGTGCAACGACGCAGGCAGTGTTTTGGGGAACTCGGACCATTCTTCAAATGATGGAACAGTATGATGGGGCGGTGCCGCAGGGAGTGGCTGTAGATTGGCCCAATTATCCTAAGCGTGGATTTATGTTGGATGTAGGACGTAAATTTGTCCCCATTGGCTTTTTGAGGGATTATGTGAAGATAATGTCCTATTATAAAATGAATTGTTTCCAGATTCATTTGAATGACAACGGCTTTAAAAAGTTCTATGGCAATGACTGGTCGCAAACACCCGCAGCTTTCCGATTAGAAAGTACCGTGTTTCCGGGATTGGCCACGGAGGGGGCTCATTATTCAAAAAAAGAATTTGTTGAACTTCAGATGTTAGCCGAGCAGTATGGAGTGACTGTCTTGCCGGAAATAGATGTGCCTGCGCATTCATTGGCCTTTACGCGCTATAAGCCGGAAATTGCTAGTAAGGAGTACGGAGAGGATCACCTGGATTTGTTTAATCCGGAGACTTATTTGTTCTTGGACAGCTTGTTTGCAGAGTATTTAGGTGGAGAAAATCCGGTGTTTAGGGGTAAAGAAGTGCATATTGGTACAGATGAATACGATAATTCGGATCCTAATGTTGTTGAAAAGTTTCGCTTTTTTACTGATTATTACATTAAATATGTGGAGGGTTTTGGGAAGAAAGCGGTGGCATGGGGTGCATTGACGCATGCCAGAGGAGATCTTCCTGTGAAGTCTGACGAGGTACTATTGGACATTTGGTACAATGGTTATGCCGATCCCTTTGAAATGGCCGAATTGGGATTTGGATTGGTGAATGTGGCATGTAGCCAATTGTACATAATACCATTGACGGCACTCTATTACCACGATTACCTGAATATAGAGTGGATTTTTAATAACTGGGAACCCTATATGTTTGATGATAGAATATTTAGTCGGAATGATAGGCGTGTGAAAGGGGGAATGTTTGCCGTATGGAATGATTACATTGGAAATGGGATTACTTTCAAGGACATTCATCATCGTGCGTATCCTGCTATGCAGACATTAAGCTTGAAAATGTGGACCGGTGCTGTGGATGATTTGTCTTTCGCACGGTTTGATTCTTGCCGTCGTGCTTTGTCGGAAGCTCCGGGAGTGAATATTGGAGCAAAGGTAAAAACGATGGATGGGAAAGTGCTTCAAGTCTCGAAGTTGAAAAGGAATCAAAAGCTTTTGATAGAAGAAGTAGGGTATGATTATGAAGTGGCTTTTGATTTCACTGCAAAATCCGCAGATAAGGGCAGTGTGCTTTTTAAATCTTCCAATGCCATTTTGTATCAGAGTAGCCCAAAGTCTGGAAAATTGGCATTCTGGTCAGATGGTTATTTAAATGAGTTTGATTATATGTTTCCTATCGGTCAACGGGTACAAATTGTGATTAAAGGTGACCATACCTCTACAAGTTTATACATTGATGGAAAACTACATCAGACTTTGGATAAAAAGATACTTTATAAAATTGGCGAGGAGGTGGTGTACTACCAGTCCACTCTTGTTTTTCCATTAGCTTTTACTGGAAATTTTAGTGGGCAATTGTTAAATTTGAAAGTACTGCAAAAGTAATTCGAGTTCATGTTACAAGGATCCATTTTAGGTTATTCTTTGCCTTTAATTTGTTGTAAGAATTCATTGGTGGACACTAATGCTTTTTCATCTTTGAAGCATGTGGAAGTTGAAAAAGGATAGTGATAATTCCCTGATTTATATTCAATGGTTGTAATATATCCTGACGGAGATTATGGTGAAAATATTTTGCTGGGTCATACCAAAAGGCCTGGTTGGATATAATGATTAGTGCTAAAGTGCAATTATTAAGCCTGCTTTAAATTTCACTTTTAGCCATTAGCTTGTTACAACAGATATGTAATAAGATGTAAAGTGAAACTTAAAGTAGGGCTCATTGATTATTCTACATGTTGCTTTGAAGTACTTATGCAGAAAACAACTTCTATTATATTCATTCTTCTATGCTTCTTGTCAAGTTGTAGCTTCGAATCTAAAACAGAATTTCCAGCCTTTGATAAGGAGATTAGAGTAGATGGTGAGCAATCTGATACAGAATTGCTGATTAATATGGGATGGATTGACTGTGTTGATACATTCTTGGTAATGACGCATGTCGCCCAAAATGATTTTTGCCATGTATATTCCATTCCTTCGGGTATGAAAAAAATCCATACTTGGGGTTCATTGGGAAATGGTCCTGGCGAGTTCCTACAGCCAATAATTACATACGCTCACGAAAACACCTTCGGTTTGAATGATGTCAATATACAAATGTTGGCAGTGATGTCTCTAAAAGGCAACGGAAATGCTATTGAAATTGAAGAGCTGTCCAGAAAAAAAACTCCTTATAAGCGTGTGCAAGGTGAGCTCAATCCTGCAGATTATAATTTCGTACGACTGGATGAACAGCATTTTGTCTCCCTATTGTGCGGAAAGGACGGTAGTTTCTTTTCCTTACTGGATGCCAATCTGCAGCCTTTACAGAGGTTCGGCGAATCTCCGGTGGGGAACAAAATTTCTGTCTAGTCTTCACGGATGAATTTGAAAGGTTATCTGTCGGCGCATGACGGGCATATGGTGTTTGCGCCTAGCAAACTGCCGTATCTTGCTAAATACCACCTGGAAAATGGAACCATGGTAAAAGACTGGAACTTTTATTTTGATCGGTCTTTTTATGAATGTAAAGACTATAACCTCTTGTTTAGTAAGGCAAGAAGCTTTGGGCAGGTGTTGGATTTGGCAATGGATGACCAATATATCTATATTTTGTACTTAGATCAACTTTTAAGCGAGTATGACTATAATGACCCGCAAAAATCCATGGCGAACAAGGTGCTGGTTTTCAATTACTCGGGAGTACCCATAGCCAAGTTGATATTGGATAAACGAATCTATCAGATGGCTTTGTGTACAAAATTGCATAAGATTATCGGGCTGGGGAATCTGCCAGAACCTGCATTTGTTTCGTTTGATGTCGTTTTTTAGATATATAGTCTAGTATTTCCCTTATACACTAGAAATAGGATAGCGTATAATTATATGTTTTAATTTGTATATAACTGATATCCATTAAATTACTGAAGTGTTGATTTGATATCCTTTTTAGGCATTCTACCTTTGAAGCATGTGGAAGCCGAAAAAGGATAGCGACTAATTATAGCTCAGTAGATTTTTAGTGGGGAATTATTAGCTTACTTGCCAAACACGTACTTCGCAACCTTAGTATTAGCCTTGTTCTCATTTACGAAATCACGTTCAATATAGATGTCCGTTACTTTCATTGCATCGTCAATATGGTTAAGTGCTGCATGGACTATATATTTATCAATGCCAGCTTTATTAAGTGCAATGGTAGCCCAACTATGCCTTGCTGCGTAGTATTCCAAATCGTCAATTTCTAATATTGTACAAATTTCTTTTAAGCCGTAGTTGATAGCCTTATTGAAATCCTTCTCGTCAGCATAGTATTGATAGAAATTGAAGAGACGTTTACCAGTCTTATCCTTGTACTTCTCAACAAGAGGCAGGATTAATCTGGGTATGTCAACCTTCATTTGAGCCTTATCCAATCTACGGTCTTTCGTCTTGGTACGATTATAGACGATTGTATAACCTTCCATTTCAGTGGCATTGTAAAGGTCTGCTGAATTGATTCCCATAAGACAGAATGATAGAATGAAACAATTCTTTGCCAAATTATAATGGCAGGTAGATTTGTAGCCTTTCTTCATATCTTTATAGGGTAGCTTCCATAGCTTCTTTATAATATCTGCGGATATGGCTCTCTTTCTTGTTGCTTCCTGCTTGGGTATTTCAAGTTCCATGAAGGGTGAGTTGGGGATTAGGATTAAATTCTTCTCCTTCTTATTGTATTTCTTCTTGGCTTCATTGAATAACTTCTTAATGCTTATCAAATATAGAGAGAGTGAACGATTGGAAGGTACCCGTTTACCCTGCTGCATTAATCTTTTAGTCCGTATCTCACGTTCTTTATTCAAGAATGCTTTAAAGCTTTCTAAGAAGTCAAGGGTAATCAAATTAATATCCAATTCCTCTTTACCTATGAAACGGACTAAGGCATTAATGGCAGTGGTGTAGTTAGGTGCACCTTTGATAGTGGTTGAGGCTATCCACTCACGACTGAACTTTATAAAGTCAATGGTTTGTTGCTTCTCTTGTTCTCCGTTTAAGAACTCAATTATCTCATCTAACGAATAATGATTTTGGTCTAATTGCAGTTTGAAACACTGTTCTCTGTAATAAAGTACCAGTCTATCTATCGCTCTCTTAATGGAAGTGTCCTCTTTAAATTTGAGGGATTTAGTTAGGTCTTTTGAAGTTATAAATAGATTAGTTGATAGTCTTTTAACCTTACGGTCTAAAGTAAATCTAATCTTAACATTGTACGTTCCGTCAACTTTTAGTTCACTCTTCTTGATTTCAGCTTTGATAGTCAGCATGTTAGTAATGTTTAAATCAGTCAACAATTAGTCAACAAATACCTAATACAATACTAAATATAACCAAGCAACAGACCCTTAATCGGAGGTCTCCATGAACTAAAAAAGGCTCTATCTCGTTAGAGATGAGCCTTTTAGTTTGTGGACCAGCCTGGGCTTGAACCAGGGACCTCCAGATTATGAGTCTGTTGCTCTAACCAACTGAGCTACAAGTCCGATGCATCCTTGCTTGGATAGCGGGGACAAAAGTAGCATTTTCTATTGAAATATGCAAGACTTTTGGATAAAATTCCTTATAACCTTTGTCCTTAGAACTTATAAATTCGTTTTGGATTCTTGGGAAACCAGCCTTTTTTCACTCGTTCTTCCTGCTCGAATATCTCCTTGATGGTCCAGAACGAGGAAAATGCAAAGACGCCCAAAAGGGAGGCTATCATGATGTTCTCCGTATAAAGGGAGGCAATGATGCCGCCGATGCCGAGTAAAAGGAAAATCCACCAGCACTTGGTGCCCCAATAATATTCGGCTTTCACAACTATGGGGTGAAACAAGCCGATGATGAGGAATGTGCAGATACCTATGACAAGGCCCGACAGATGATATTCGTTCAAGAAATCCATTGTTGTTCGTTATTTCTCGGGGCAAATAGGAATCTCCTTCTTGATGCTCTGTTCCAGGGAAATCAAGGTCTCGGTAGCGGTTACGCCAGGAATCTCCTGCATCTTGTTGTTCAGCAAATCCATCAGATGCTCGTTGTCGCGGGCATATACCTTGGTCAGCATGGTGTACGGACCAGTGGTGAAGTGGCATTCTACGATTTCGGGAATCTTGCCCAGCTCAGCAACTACCGTCTTATACATGGAGCCCTTTTCCAGCTTGATTCCTACGTAAGTGCAGGTTCTGTATCCAAGGGACTTGGGATTTACATGATAGCCTGAGCCAACAATAACGCCAAGGTCAATCAGGCGCTGTACACGTTGATGGATGGCAGCACGTGACACGCCACATTCAGCAGCTACGTCCTTGAAAGGGATACGGGCATTTTGGGAAATGATTTCCAGAATCTGCCGGTCAAGATTGTCTATTTTTTCCATAATAGTAAATAAGTAAAGTTCTTGTTGTTATCAAATAGTAAGCAAATATAGGACTTTATTTTAATTTATCTATAAAAAGGGACGGAAAAATGAATAAAAGTGAGGGGTAACGATAAGGCGCGGATTACGCGGATTTCACGGATTTAGTTTACCAAATCCGCGTTATTCCTCGTAATCCGCGCCTAAAAGAAGTATCAAGAGGGTTTTGCCCCTCCTTTCGGATTGTTACATTACTTCTCGATACCCAGCAGTTCCACTTCGAATATCAAAGTAGAGAACGGCTTGATTTGGCTACCGGTTTCTCTTGAACCGTATGCCAGGTCGTAGGGGATATAGAGTTCCCACTTAGAGCCGACGGGCATCATGGTGAGGGCCTCTGTCCAGCCTTTGATTACCTGGTTGGCACGGAAAGTAGCAGGTTCGTTGCGCTTGTAAGAGCTATCGAATTCTGTTCCGTCAATCAGCGTACCTTTGTAGTTTACTTTCACCTTGCTGCTGTCAGCGGGAACGGCACCGTTACCCTTGGTGATGATTTTGTATTGTAGACCGCTCGGAGTAGTTACTACACCTTCTTTAGTCTTGTTCTCAGCCAGGAACTTTTCACCGGCAGCTTTGTTGTCAGCATACTTCTCTGCAGTCGCTTTTTCTTTGATGGCATCCATCTGAGTGCGCATGTACTCTTGAGCTTTCATCATATCCATGGCACCACCCTTGCCAATGACACCTGCGACGAAACCTGCCAGCATATTTTCGCGGCTGATGCTTTGTGTAGAGTCATTACCGAAGATTTGCTGGTTGAAACCTTCTACCCATTGCTTGCTGACCATCTGGCCTACTTGCAGGCCGGTCATGTAGGCCACGTCTTTCTTATCGATTTTGGCTGCACCCTCGTTGAAACCTTTTAGGAATTCTGACATCTGGGTTGAGTCAATGCCTTGTTGTGCAAGATACTGGTCCAAACCTTCTGTACGTGCCATACCGATGGCGTAAGACAATGAATCGATGTCCGTCTTTAAATCAGCTTTCGGACTTTGAGCAGTACAAGATGCCATGCCGGCAGCTACTGCAAGAGCCATGAGAAATGTTACTTTTTTCATTTTGCTTTTACTTGTTGTTTATTTAGATAAAATTTTCTGTAATTCAACTTCGAATATGAGCGTGCTGTGGGGGGGAATCATCTCGCCGGCACCCTGCGCTCCGTATGCCAGATCACTGGGGATGTAGAGTTTCCACTTGGCACCTTCGGGCATAAGCTGAAGGGCTTCCACCCAACCGGGTATCACTTGGTTTACACCGAACGTGGCAGGCTGGCCGCGCTTGATGGAGCTGTCGAACAGCGTTCCGTCAATCAGTGTGCCTTCGTAGTGGCATTGTACCTGGTCGGTTGCTTTGGCATAGTGACCGACGTTTCCTTCTGTGATAACTTCGTATTGAAGTCCGCTGGGAAGCGTAACAACTCCCTCGCGTTTTTTGTTCTCTTCCAGGAACTTTTTGCCGGCTTCTATGTTTGCTGCGTTCATCTTCTCCTCCAGTTCGGCGAAGTACTTGTTGACGATGTCACGGGCTTCTGTGTGGCTGATTGCCGTCTGGTTGCCCTCCAAAACGTCTTTGATTGCTTGTGCAAAGTCATCTACTGCAATGCCTTTGGCACCCATGCTTAAAAGATTCTGACCTATTCCAAGGCCGATAGCATAACTGAATTTATCCATAAGATTCTTTTGTTGACGACCGGATTGGTTTCTTTTCCAGTCTATTGCAAATTTACGAATGGCAAAAGTACGTCTTTTATTTGAATGATAAGACTTTTAAGTATTTAATTTTTCTTATTTATATCACAACTTGAACATTCTTCTTATATTTGTCTTACTTTAATAAAGGAAAGGAGCAGAAAATGAAGAACTTGGTCATATTGTCGGGTGCCGGTATGAGCGCCGAGAGCGGCATCAGCACATTCCGTGATGCGGGCGGACTGTGGGACAAATATCCGGTGGAGCAGGTGGCGACTCCCGAGGGGTATGCACGTAATCCGGAACTGGTCATTAATTTCTATAACGAACGTCGCAAGCAGTTGCTCGATGTGGTGCCGAATGCCGGGCATCTGGGCGTTGCCGACCTGGAGAGGGATTTCAATGTAACGGTCGTCACCCAGAACGTAGATAATCTGCACGAGCGTGCCGGCAGTACGCACGTGATACACTTGCATGGGGAACTGACGAAGGTTTGTTCCAGCCGCGACCCTTATAATCCGCATTTCGTCAAGGAACTGGCGCCGGAGGAATATGAAGTAAAGTTGGGCGACAAGGCGGGCGACGGTACGCAGCTCCGCCCGTTCATCGTGTGGTTTGGCGAGTCGGTGCCGGAGATTGAAACTGCCATCCGGTATGTGGAGCAGGCGGACATCTTCGTCATCATCGGCACCAGCCTGAACGTTTATCCCGCTGCGGGACTGCTGAACTACGTGCCCCGTGCCGCCGAAGTGTATCTGATAGACCCCAAGCCGGTGGACACGCACGTCATGCGTCCGATACATGTCATTCAAAAGGGAGCTTCGGAAGGGGTAAAAGAGTTGAAGGCGCTGCTTGCAGCTACCCAGCCTCCTTTGCCTTAGGACTTAATCTCCTACGTCTTAGGACTTAACCCCTCACGGTATAGGACTTAATATGCAGAACATCCGGATGTCTTTCTCCAAAACACCCGGATGTTTTACCCAAAAACATGGGGATGTTTTGCCCCATTACATCCGGATGTTTTAGGTGAAAACATGGGGATGTTTTGGGTACTCACTCCTATACTGTAGGGAGCTGGGTATAGGGGGGGATTCCCACAAGGTATAGGTCTTGCGGGAACAAAGTATATTTGCCCTCGAAACTTGTGCTATTTCTTTATCACGGCCCGTAATACGAACCAGGCATGATGGGCTATGGTACTCGCCAGTCCGTAATGCCGCGCCATGATGCGGAAGCGTTCGCGCAGGGATGCTTGCCGGTTCTGGGTGGTCATTCCCTCTTCCAGATAGTCGATGAGGGTGAGATGGGTATTGTGCAAGGTCCGTGCCTTCTTCATCACCTGGATGCACCAGTCGAAGTCGGCGGAGAAGCGGTATTGCAGGTCGTAGGGTTCTACAAGGGAAGCTTTGGCAAAGAAGGCCTGATGGCAGACCAGCATGCCCTGCTTGAAGCTTCGCCAGGTAAGCACTTCCGGGGCGGCGAGGCGGCGCATGCGGATGAAGTGGCCTTCCTTGTCCACCAGCTCCGTTTCGCCGTACAGCACGTCGGGTAGTTCGTTGCCGGAGATGGAACGCACCATCTGCTGCAAGGTGTCGTCCTCGTGGAAGCTGTCGCCGGCATTGAGGAAGCAGAGGTAATCGCCGGTGGCAAGGCGGATGCCTTTGTTCATGGCGTCGTACAGTCCCTTGTCCGGTTCGCTCACGATGCGGGTGATGCGGTCGCGGTAACGGTCGATGATGGAGAGCGTGCCGTCTTTGGACGCACCGTCCACAATGATGTATTCCACGTGGTGGTAGGTTTGCGAGATAACGCTTTGAATCGTGTCCTCCAGTACCGCTTCGGCGTTGTAGGTCACGGTGATGATGCTGAATTTCGGGGTGGGGTGGTTATGCATTTCTTCCGGTCACTTTGTTGTAAAGGTCAATGTATTTCTTGGCGACGACGTTCTCCGAATAGTGGGAGATGGCTTTCCGGCAGGCTTGTTCCGAGAGGCTGGGGTAGTCGGGTTCGGTCAGCGTCCAGTAGATGCCGTTGGCAAAGTCTTCCGAGGATTTGTATTGTGCCACGTAGCCGTTGTGCAGATGGTCTATCATCTCAGGGATGCCGCCCACGTTGAATCCGACGCAGGGAATGCCGCATGCCATGGCTTCCATGATGGTGTTCGGCAGGTTCTCTTCCAGCGAGGGGGTCACGAAGATGTCCACGGCATTGTAGATGTTCACCAGTTGGTGTTCGTTGCTGACGAAGTTCAGCGGGTAGACTTTGAATGGAAGCAGGTTTTCCAGTTGTTGCGATTGGTTGCCGAAGACGACGACACCCAACTGTTCCCGGAGTTCGGGATGCTTGTCAGCCAGCAGTCGGCACGATTCTATCAGGTAGTCGATGCCTTTCCGTTTGTCCGTAATCTTCACCGAGCCGAACAGCATGAGTTTCTTGTCTTGCGGCAGTAGGCAACGGCTGCGGGCTTCCTGCCGGTTTCGGGGCTTGAAGAGATTGGTGTTGATGGGGTTGGGGATGCATGTCACGGCATGCCCGCAGAAGAGGGCGCTTGTCCGGGCACGTTCTTCCAGCCAGCGGCTGCAGGTGACGAAGTTGATGTGACGGTTGCGATACAATGCCTGCTTTTTGTGGAAGATGCGGTAGGAAAGGTCACGTTTGCCTCCACCTCCGTGGATGAAGGGGCAGTTGTGGCATTCCTGCTGGTAGTGGGTGCACTCGCGGGCATGGTGACAGATGCCAGTGCAGGGCCACATGTCGTGCATGGTCCAGACGACGGGCTTGCCCGAGGCGAGAATCTTCTCGATGTTCTTCAGCGAGAGCATCCCTTGGTTTATCCAGTGCAGATGGATGACGTCTGCTTGCTGGAATTCGGGCAGTGAGGTGATGTCTGTCCCCGTGTTGGCAATGTCTACGGCAAAGATGTTCTTCTTGTTGAAGCGGTTGGCGCTCCAGATGACGATGCGCTCCCAGACGAACTTCCACACCATGCGCCAGTTATGGTCCAGTGACACAACGGAGATTTGGTCGGTCTGCTTGTCGCGTACCAGCAGCTTGGCTTTGATGCCGTGGTTCTTGAGTGATTCCATCAGACGGCTGGCGGCGATGGCTGCGCCGCCGATGCGTTCGGATGTATTGATAAGTAGTACTCTCATGACTGTTGTTCGTTTCTTCTTTTTTGAATGTTTTTTCTTGTTACAGATGCCGGTCTTGTTTCATCCATTTCCGGATACGCTTTTGCAGCGTTTGCCATATGATGGTGAAGTTGCCGTACCGTAGGTTCAACGCCAGTTCCTCGAACGACCGTGCAATCTTTATCCAGGGATGCCGCCATGCCATGATGCGGTAAACGCTATCCTTGTAGGCTGTGTTCTCGATGACGTGACGAGGGTGCTTCAGTGGAAACTCCACTTCGTGGCGTTTCATGGTGAAGATGCGGCGGTAACCGCGCGGCATGGTGTGCACGGAGCCGGCAAAGTGGGTGGAGTCGGCAGTGGCTCCCAGATTGTTTATCATGTTGCGGGTGGGCACGATGCTCAGACCCGAATTGAACAACATGGAAGCGTGGAAGATGGTTTCGTAATAGGCTTTCCCGTGTTCGCGGTGGCGTTGGCACATGTAGATGAAGTCTTTGCGGTAGCGCCGTGTGTGGATGAGGTTCTTCAGTTGCCGCATGTTCTCCTTGTCGTCCAGGAAGGTGTAGAATTCATCCCATTGGTCCGTCACCCGCCGCCAGCTCGCCCATCCCCAGATGGAGAAGGTGGTGGCGAAGAAGTAGTCGGAAGTGATGTCGGGTGTAATCTCCTCGTTGTTGAATCCGGCAATCATGCTGATGCGTGTGTCGTGCTCATACTTGTCGAGCAGTTCCTTGCAGAAGCCGAAGAAAGAGACGGCGGGCACGTCGTCATCCTCAAGCACGATACATTTGTCCGACAAGGAGAATGCCCACTTCTGTGCCATGTATTCCGATGGGTCGCAGCCGTAGTTCTTCTCTTGGTAGTTGTGGTGTACTTCGCATTCCCAGTCGATGTCTGCCACTACTTTGCGACAAGCTTCTATGCCCGGCATGTCACGCTCGCCGCGCGGGCCGTCCTGATAGAGAAACAGTCGTGCGGGGCGTGCTTTCTTCACTTGTTCGAATACTTGCGCCAGCAGTTTGGGGCGGTTGAAGAAAAGAATCAGTACAGATACATCTACAAGGGCTGGTTTCATGGCAATTTTGTTGGATTAGGAGGTGGCTATATGGTCATTTGGTATGTTGAAAGAAAGAACTGCCGGATAATGATTGTTTATCTTGTCCTGCTCTTCTTCTGTATACCGGTGTAAAGTGGGATAGTTGTACCGTAGAAAGTTTTCCAATCCATCAGGTGCTTTCAGATAAAGTGGACCGAATTTGATTGGTTGTAAATGGTTGAGACTCGTCTCCAAAACATGGTCGGTAGTGGTAATCACATTGTTGTAATACAAAGTTTTCCATGAGTTGAAACAACTTTGCATTATCACCATCAAACGGTAGATTGTCTTTTTAGAGAGTGTCATATCAACTATCCGGTTCAGAAGGCAGGCAACAGCTCCACGATTGGTAGGGTTGGATATTTGACATTTTCCGAAGTGTTTCCATAGCCATACCTCTTTTCCCATCAGGCAGCATTTCAGAAAGTTGACGGCTTCATATTGTATCTTCCTTAATAGCTTATTGTTTGGAATACGGTCAAAAGGGAATATATCGACAAAGATTCCCTGATGCATAGGTACATCTTTAAACATCTCTTCGACAAACAAGGTGTTGTTTTTCTTGACTTTGGCAAAGTAATAAGGACTATGAGGGTCGGTATGTATCCATGAAAGAAAGTATGGTTCTCTCAGTTCTTGGGAGGCTATCTGGAGAAACTTATTGTAGTCTTCCCGTTTCATACCTATATCTATGTCGTCATCCCAAGGAAGAATCGCTTTGTCATAGAGTGCCCCTATTGCTGTTCCGCCGATTACAAAATAGGGAATATTGTGTTTGTCGCAGATGCGCACAATCTCTTCCAGTATTTCGTATAGCACCTGATGTAGTTGGGTCAGTTCTTCTGGGGTATATTGCTTCACCATGGATACCATTTTTGATTGATGTCTGCAAAAATAATGATAATAGTTGAAAGGAGCACTTTCCATTTCAATCTTCTTTTGCGAAATCGGACTTGAGTTTTTCTATCAGTGTGTCGGACTCCCCGCTTACCACTTTCCGGCAGAACATCTTTCCAGACTGCTGCAATACCGGCAGGTCCTCGAGTGTCATCACGCGGATGGATGCGCCGTAGTCTATGTAGTGCAAGGGGGTGAGACGGGTAAGTCCGGGGTATTCTCCCTCTAAAAGAAGCCCTTTTGAGGCAAAAGGGGAGTTGAATACGATGGTCTGTATGCACAGTTCGCTGGGTACAAAGCTGGTTCTGAAATACTTCACCAGCTTCTCCTCCGTGCACAACTTTTCATATACATATCGTGCGCAGGGCAACGTGATGGCCCAATAGTCGGAACCGAAATAGACATCTGCCTGCTTGCCTTCCAAGGGTGCAAAAGGGGCTTTCCGGATGGGGAGTATCTGTACCAGCTTGCGCGATGCTACGATGAGTTTGTTCTTCCACCATATACTCTTCCAAGGCAGGTCACGGAAAGGGTGGTAATGGGTTATCTTGTGCAACTGCTGTTTCACGGTGCAGTGTGTCAGGTTGAAACCGCCGATGAATTCAGTGTCTTGATGCTCCTCAAAATAGCGGTGGATGGCGTTGTTGCTCCATAATGGGTAGTCCTGCCCGCTCAGGCATACTACGCGGGTATAGGGGATACCGCTGTGCAATACGGCAGCAAGCAATTCTTTCTGGTATTCCACTTGTTCCCATCCTCCCCAGCTTATCCGGTGGCGGGGCACGAAAGTGACCTTGTCTCCCAAGGCTTCTTCAAAAGGGTGTATATCGGCATTGAGGTCGATGTGCACGTAGAAGTCTGCCCGGTCATCCAGTGCGGCAACCAGGCGTGCCAAGTGTGGGGCATCCTTGTAGGCGGATATGATGTAGGCTATGCGGCTCATGCTCTTTTTTTCTTTAAGAGGAATTCAATGCTTTCCCGGAAGATGGTAGATTGTAGTTTCCACAAAACCAGTGCATAAAGCCCAGCTACCATAATGATTTTGGCTGCCATATTTAAGTATAGGTTTTCTATGGGCTGAGTGGCATAGTGAGTTGATACTACGAGTACAATGGATAGGGAGAGATAAGGAGAGATGTCTTTCAGCATATCGCGCAGTCTTAATCCTATCTCCCTCTTGACAAAACGGAACCATACAAATAGCCAGCCGATATTGATAATGACGAAAATACGCAGCATCCACTCCAATCCGTATGGGTATATGGCACATACAGCTACTATTTGCAGCAGGCTCAAGCTGATGGTGCTCCACATATAGATAGAAGAATGCCCCCGGCTGATGAGCAGGTTGGAGAACAGATTGATGACGGGAATAAATGCTCCCCAAATACATAACAGTTGCAAGATATCGGCACTGGGCAGCCACTTCTCCGTGATAGTGATAACAATCAGTTCCTTCGAAACCAAACTCAATCCCAGCATGGCGGGGAAAGAGATAAAGGCGGTGAAGCGCAACAGCTTTCTGAATACGGCAAGTTGCCGTGCCTTGTCATCGGCAACACGGGTAAAGACGGGTTGTGCAATGCCGTTTATCATGCCCGTAATCGTGGTATGTCCCATGCCGTTCCACTTGTTTGCCTGCGTAAAGTTACCCACTTCCCGTTCCGAGTAGAACTTACCCAACAAGACGGAAAACAAATTGTTATTGATTATGGTGAAGATATTCGTAATGATTATCTTACTGCTGAACCCTATCATCTCCTTAATGGGTGTGAAGTCGAACCGGAAGTGGGGTCTCCAACGCGAGAAGTAGAAGTTAAGAATCGTCATTACGGTGATGAAAGAGATGCTTTGCAATGCAATCCCCCAATAGGCGAATCCGTTGGCAGCCAGTGTGATGCCCACAATGCCGGAGACTATCAGACTCGAAATGGAGATGATGGTAGTGTCCTTGATTCTGAGATTCTTGAACAGATACGCTCTCGGTGCGATGCTCATGCTTGAGATGACGAATCCGAGGAAAGAGAGACGGGACAGCGGTATCAGCTCGGGCGTATCGTAGAAGTCGGCAATCAGCGGTGCGGCAAAGAAGAGTAATATATATATAGTAGTGCTGCACATCAGGCTGAACCAGAACACGGCGTTGTAATCCTTGTGCAAAGTCTCCTTCCGGTTGGTCAGTGCCGAAATGAACCCACCCTCCTGCAAGGCGGCGGCAATGGCGGAGAAAATGGTAAGCATCCCTACCATACCATAATCCGAAGCATCCAGCAGACGGGCAAGGACTATTCCGAATCCCAGATTTAACAACTGCTGTATGCCGTTGCTGAATCCTCCCCAGAAGAGGCCTTTGGCTGTTTTTTCTTTGAGTGATGTATCGGACATAGTTTATTGGTTGATAAGCCAACGAGTTAACAAGGCCACGAGGCTTTTCCTTCCTCCCTGTAGCCTTGTTAACTCGTTACCTTGTTACTGCTTTATTTCACCTCGCTGCCCGGTTTCACCTCTTTCAGCAGTGAAGTCACCGCCAGCGAGCCGTCATAATTCTCGGCAGAGAGAATCATTCCTTCACTTACCAGCCCGTTCTTGAATTGGCGTGGAGCGAGGTTGGCGATGAACAGCACTTGCTTGCCTACCAGTTCTTCCGGTTTGTAGTGCTGGGCAATGCCGCTGACGATGGTGCGGTTTTCCAGCCCGTCGGCAATCTTGAACTTCAGCAGCTTCTTCATCTTGGGCACTGCCTCGCATTCAAGCACTGTACCTACGCGGATATCCAGCTTTTCAAAGTCTTCGAAGGCGATGGTCGGCTTGATGGGGTTTGCCTTGTAGGTGGCGGCTTCGTTTGCCTTCTTGGTGGCAAGCAGCTTGTCCACTTGTGCCTGGATGACGTCGTCCTCTATCTTTTCGAACAGCAGTTCGGGGGTGCCCAGCTGGTGTCCGGCAGGCAACAGGTCGGTGTGTCCCAGCTCTGCCCAGTCAAAGCTGTCCATGTTCAGCATCTTGCGAAGCTTCTCGCTGCTGAAGGGCAGGAACGGTTCGAAAGCAATGGCAAGGTTGGCGACCAACTGCAACGAGATGTGGAGAATGGTGGCTACGCGCTCCATGTCTGTCTTGGCAAGTTTCCACGGTTCGGTGTCGGCAAGGTATTTGTTTCCGATGCGGGCAAGGTTCATCGCTTCCTTTTGTGCGTCGCGGAACTTGAATACGTCCAGTAACTTCTCCACTTCTGCCTTGACGTCGGCAAATTCTTTCAGCGTCTCGCGGTCGTAGTCGTTCAGTTCGCCTGCGGCGGGTACTACGCTGTCGAAGTACTTCTTGGTGAGTTGCAGGGCGCGGTTCACGAAGTTGCCATAAACGGCAACCAGTTCGTTGTTATTGCGTGCCTGAAAGTCCTTCCAGGTGAAGTCGTTGTCTTTTGTCTCCGGTGCGTTGGCTGTCAGCACGTAGCGCAGCACATCCTGCTTACCGGGGAAGTCAACGAGATACTCGTGCAGCCATACTGCCCAGTTGCGTGAAGTGGAAATCTTGTCGCCCTCCAGGTTCAGGAACTCGTTGCTCGGCACGTTGTCCGGCAGGATGTAGCTACCCTCTGCCTTCAGCATGGCGGGGAACACGATGCAGTGGAACACGATATTGTCTTTTCCGATGAAGTGTACCAGACGCGTTTCGGGGTCTTTCCACCATTTCTCCCATGTGTCGGGCAGCAATTCTTTGGTGTTGCTGATGTAGCCGATAGGGGCGTCGAACCATACATAGAGCACTTTGCCCTCGGCACCCTCTACGGGAACGGGAATACCCCAATCCAGGTCGCGGCTCACGGCACGCGGCTGCAAGCCCATGTCGAGCCAGCTCTTGCATTGGCCATAAACATTGGGACGCCACTCCTTATGGTCTTCCAGAATCCATTGGCGAAGCCATTCCTCGTGCTTGTCCAGCGGCAGATACCAGTGCTTTGTCTCGCGCATTACGGGCTGGCTGCCACTGATGGCACTCTTCGGATTAATCAGGTCCATGGGGCTGAGGCTGGTGCCGCACTTCTCGCATTGGTCACCGTAAGCGCCTTCGGCATGGCAGTGGGGGCACTCGCCGGTGATGTAGCGGTCGGCAAGGAAGGTCTTGGCTTCTTCGTCGTAATACTGCATGCTGGTCTTTTCGATGAATTCTCCCTTATCGTACAGCTTGCGGAAGAAGTCGGAAGCCGTGTCGTGATGCGTCTTTGAAGTAGTACGGCTGTACACGTCGAAGGAGACGCCGAACTCTTCGAAAGACTTCTTTATAAGTGTATGATAGCGGTCCACCACGTCTTGCGGGGTGATGCCTTCCTTCTTGGCGCGGATGGTGATGGGCACTCCGTGTTCGTCGGAGCCGCCGATGAAGATTACATCTTCCTTTTTCAGTCTCAGGTAGCGGACGTAGATGTCGGCAGGAACATAAACGCCTGCCAGGTGTCCGATATGAACCGGGCCGTTGGCATACGGCAATGCCGAGGTCACGGTGGTACGTTTGAATTTCTTTTCCATTGTGTTATTATGTATCTCTTTTGTTATGAACGCTTTTAGTGGCACAAAGATAGCTGTTTTCTGCAAAATATGAGTATTCTTCCAGATTCTTTCCAGATTTAGGCCTCATCTTTGTCCTACGAAACGAACAAATTTGATATTGATAATGTAAAAAATGAAATGACTATGAAACTGGAAAAGTACTTCTTATTATTGGCGTTAGGCGTGTTTGCCTTTGCCTTGCAAAGCTGTGATGATGACGACAACGACGGAATCTCCGTGCCCGCGGAACTGAGTAATGCGTTGGCCAAGGAGCATCCCAATGCTCAGCGTATAGAATGGGAAACAAAAGGTGCATATTATGTGGCCGATTTCCATGAGGACAATTTCGAGAAGGAGGCTTGGTTCACCAAAGACGGTGTATGGCAGATGACCGAAACCGACCTCCGTTATGCGGACCTTCCCGCTCCGGTGAGAAGCTCTTACGAGAGTAGTACCTATTATAATGTATGGAAGGTGGAAGATGTAGACAAGCTGGAACGTAAGGAAATGGCTGTTGTCTACATCATCGAAGTGGAGAAAGGTAATCAGGAAATGGACCTCTATTATTCGGAAGACGGCATTCTGGTGAAAGAAGTGGCCGATGCGCACAACGGCGGTTCTCCCGAAGATTATCTCCCTTCTGATATTTCCACCGCCATCAAGGATTTTATAGCAGAGAAATATCCTAATGCCCGCATTGTGGATATTGAAAAAGAAAAGAGCGGTATGACAGAAGTCGAAATCGTGCATGGAAATATCAGCAAGGATGTGATGTTCACCGCTGAGGGTGCATGGGCCTATACTACCTGGGACATCAGCAAGAGGCATCTGGAGGATGTAGTGAAGAACGCTGTTATGGCTGCCCATCCTGGTTATGTCATTGATGATGCCGACTTTATTGAGACTCCCGATGGCAGTTACTTTTTGGTAGAGATGGAGCAAGGGGAAAGGGAAATCTACGTAAAGGTGACAGCGGAAGGTGAAATACTGCCATAGTCTTATACAGTGTATTTATCGATTGCTTACCTTCTAATGTAAGAAGGTGTGTCAAAATGCACACCTTCATTATTTTACGTACAAAGCCCCGACTTTCACAAGCTGGGGCTTTGTTATTACCTAAAGATTCTGTATCTTTAGGCATAAGAATTTCACTATGACAAAGATACATTTTCGTCCTTACATTCCCAACCAAACCGTTCTTTTTCCTCAAAGAATTGATGAGGATATTGCAGAAAACGATCCGGTGCGCATGGTTGACGCCCTGGTTGAGGGCTTGAATCTTGAAAGTTTCAGAAAGCTGTATAAGGAATGCGGCCGCAGCCCTTACCACCCCAAGATGATGCTCAAGGTCATTCTGTATGCCTATATGAACAACATCTACTCCTGCCGGAAAATTGAAAAGCTTCTTCACCGTGACATCCATTATATCTGGCTGGCCGGATATGAGAAACCGGATTTCATTACCATCAACCGTTTCCGCAACCGGGTGAAGAAGGAAATCAACGAGGTGTTTACGCAAACCGTACTTCTTCTCTCTTCCAAAGGCTTCATCAGCCTGAATGTGGAATACATTGACGGGACAAAGATCGAATCCAAAGCCAACAAGTACACTTTCGTCTGGCGAAAAACGGTTGAGCGGAACCGTGAACGCCTGATGAAGAAGATACATGTCCTGTTAGGGCAGATAGACGATGTCATTGCCCGGGAGAAGTCATCAGAGAACAATGAGGAGGTTGAGTTCACTCCGGCCATGCTGACTGAAATGGCAGGAGAATTGCGTCATGCATTGGAACAGGTTTCCGAGCCATCCGCGAAAGAGGAAAAGACTGAACTGAAAAAGAAACGCAAACAGCTGAAGGAACTGGAAGAACACAGGGACAAACTGCAGGAATACGACTGCCATCTGGAAACACTGCAAGAGAGGAATTCCTATTCCAAGACGGACAAGGACGCTACTTTTATGAGAATGAAGGAGGATGCCATGCGCAACGGACAGACGAAGCCCGGTTACAACCTTCAAATCGGCACCGAAAATCAGTTCATCACCGATTTTGCACTCTTCCCGAACCCTACGGATACACTGACCCTGATTCCTTTCCTGCAATCTTTTTCAAACAGGTATGACCGGATGGCCCATACGGTGGTTGCTGATTCCGGCTATGGCTCCGAAGAGAATTACCGCTTCATGTCCGAAAACGGCATGGAAGCCTACGTAAAGTACAACTATTTCCACATGGAGCAGCGGCCGAGATTCAAACCGGACCCGTTCAAGGCCGAAAACTTCTACTACAATGAAGAACATGACTTCTGCATCTGTCCTATGGGGCAAAGGATGCGGAGGATAGGCACCAGGAATGTGAAAACCGCATCCGGATATGTCAGCGAAAATGCACGGTACAGAGCTGTCAGGTGTGAAGGCTGTCCCCTGCGATGCCGCTGTTTTAAAGCAAAAGGAAACAGGACGATAGAACTGAATCATAGGCTTAGACAATACAAGCGGAGAGCCAAAGAACTGCTCTGCTCAGAGAAAGGACTGAAACACAGAGGGCAGAGATGCATAGAACCGGAAGCCGTGTTCGGACAAATTAAAAACAATATGAACTACAAACGTTTCCGACATTTTGGAAAGGACAAGGTCTTCATGGACTTTGCCTTCCTAGCCATTGCCTTCAATATAAAAAAGATGTGTGCAAAACTGACAAAAGAAGGTATGAACTGGCTGATAGGATGGTTTTATGAGCTTACTGTCGCTTTATTTAGATGCTGGAGACACATAAATCAAAGAAATCTTCGAATTATCGCAGCTTGAAGAAAATAAACCGATTTATATCGGTGATAAACAAGAAAGAAGGTGCATCGTGCATTACGACACACCTTCTTTATTCCATGAACGGTCGTTACCTTATAGTGTAAATGGAGTTACTGTTGGGGTAACTGGAGTTATCATATAAACATATTTTGCATTATGTAAAGTGTGTAACGCAAAACGTGGAATCATTAGGTGTGAAACAAGTCGGCTTAGAACTGAGAAATCCTTTTCTGATTTATGGCTATGCCTCTCTCCGATACTTTTGCGACCAAACGGAGGAAACGGAAAAGATGCTTTCTGCATTGGAGAATGGTAGAAACATTGCCTTGATTACTTTCCAGCGTATTGGAAAAACGGGGTTCATAAAGACGTGTTCTATAATATGCAGCAGCGTCAGGCGAAAGATGATGTTGCTTGTTTTTTATATGGACATATTTGCCACGCGGAATTTGCCTGCTTCTGTTTGCTTGCTGGCAAAAACAGTACTTGGACAGTTGGATACGCTTAGTGAAATGGTGTTGCACAAACTGTTTTTTTCCGTTCTTGCCATCCGATGGTTAGTACTGATGAGCTATACCTACCGTATCTTTGAATTTTGTACTGGATAAGTCCGAGCAGACTTTGAAGGAGAATTTCGATTATATGGCTGTATCGGCGTTTCGAAGGCTATGTCTGGTATATGCAGACATTGCTGAACTGGCTAGCAATATGAAACGGTGATCGAGGTAGGGCAGGCGGAGCGGGTATTGGCTGGGGTGCTGGAAGAGAATGCTCCAGTCTATCTATGGGGATTTGGCTGAAAAGTTTGCCTTGAATTACTGTTTATCATCTGATGATTTCGTCTCAGCACAATATACTCCTTTTCCCGAAGAAGAATTTGGAAACGTGCATCTTGTCCATAGCCCATGCCATACTCATGCAGCCGCTAAGAGTGAAGACGGTAGCAGTGACAAGGAACAGTATCCCCGTAGGGTCGAAGGCAAATACGGGTAGAAACGCTTTGGACAGAATGGTGAAAATGGGCGAGAAAAGGAGTATGACCAACGTATTGCGTCCTATAAAGAAGGAAAGCCGCTTGGCTTGTGCCGGCAGATAATTGTAGACTGCCAACAACAGGCTGATGGAAAGCCAGGTGATGGCGACTCCTGCCAGAGTACCCCTATCCAGATTGGCGGGAAAGCAGCATAGTATTACGAATGGAACAATGGCGAAGGTTGTGGCGCGAAAGACTTGTGTAAAACGAAGCCCGCTTTGGCTCACTGTCATGCCGATAAGGAAATAGAGGGCATTGGAGAAGTTCATCAATCCTCCCCAATGGGAAAGGGCAAACAGGCAGACACCGGCCACAACCAGCCGGGAGACAACCGACAGCCGTACATAGCGGAATGTGATATAATAGATGAGGCTGCACAGAATCAGTGTATGCAGATACCAGTAAGGCCCCATCGGATGGAGGAATATCTTGTCGAGTAATATAGCAGGAGTAATGGCATCTACACTTTCGCGTACGGGCAGGAAATGCGACATCACCGTATAGGCCGCCTCCATGCAGGCATACGGAATGAAAATCCATAGAAACTTGCGGAGAAAGCTTCGGGCATCCTTCCGGTTATTGGCCAGATAGCCCGAAATAATCAGGAAAGCGGACATGTGGAACGTATAGACGATTTGTTTCGCATACGGATACTTGTCACCTATATATACAAGGTGGAAGATAATCATCAGGGTGATGAAGATGCATTTCAGATAATCTATCTCTTTGACACGGCTTTCCATATGGGGTAGTTTTCTGCGTATTGTTATTGATGGCACAAATATATATACTTCCGTAAACTTATTTATATTTTGCAAAGGGATTAAGCTTATTTTCTCTTTTACCGATTGCTTTTATGTATGGAAAATGTATATTTGTGCATGAATCACTAACTTAATGTAAAAACAACTATGATAACAAGCCAATTGCTTCACCCGGCCAGTATTGTGGTAGTGGGAGCATCTAACAATGTACACAAACCCGGAGGAGCTATCCTGAAAAATCTGCTTAGCGGCGGATATACCGGTGAGCTTCGTGCCGTGAATCCGAAAGAGACTGAAGTGCAGGGTGTTGCTGCCTTTGCGGATGTGAAGGACATTCCCGATACGGACCTTGCCATCCTTGCCATACCTGCCGCGCTTTGTCCCGATGCGGTGGAGGTGCTTGCCGCGGAGAAGCAGGTGAAGGCGTTCATTATCCTTTCTGCCGGTTTTGGTGAGGAGACCCATGAGGGTGCTGTGCTGGAAGATCGCATACTGGAAACGGTGAACCGGTATGGAGCCTCTCTGATAGGCCCCAACTGTATCGGTTTTATGAACTCGTGGCATCACAGTGTATTCAGCCAGCCCATCCCGCAACTGCATCCGCAAGGGGTAGACTTGATTTCCAGCTCCGGTGCCACAGCGGTGTTCATATTGGAGAGCGCTGTGACCAAGGGCTTGCAGTTCAACTCTGTATGGTCTGTGGGCAATGCCAAGCAAATCGGTGTGGAGGATGTATTGCAATACATGGACGAACACTTCAATCCGGAAGCGGATTCCAGAATAAAACTTCTTTATATTGAGAGTATCGGTGATCCCGACCGTCTGCTGTTTCATGCATCCTCGCTCATCAAGAAGGGCTGCAAGATTGCGGCCATCAAGGCGGGCAGTAGCGAAAGCGGCAGCCGGGCGGCGAGTTCGCATACGGGGGCCATTGCCAGTAGCGATTCGGCGGTAGAGGCCTTGTTCCGTAAGGCGGGTATTGTGCGTTGCTATTCGCGCGAGGAGCTGACAACCGTAGGTTGTATCTTTACACTGCCGGAACTGAAAGGGAAAAA
Organism: Bacteroides sp. A1C1; assembly: GCF_004328515.1. Taxonomy (NCBI): domain Bacteria; kingdom Pseudomonadati; phylum Bacteroidota; class Bacteroidia; order Bacteroidales; family Bacteroidaceae; genus Bacteroides; species Bacteroides sp. A1C1. The sequence goes on along the minus strand of NZ_CP036491.1, from coordinate 1,949,796 downwards.
CTTCGCCATCATTACCCATGCCGGCGGTCCGGGAGTGATGTTGACCGATGCGTTGAGTAAGGGCGGACTGAATGTCCCGAAACTGGAAGGACCGGTGGCGGAGGAACTTAAGGGCAAGCTTTTCCCCGGTGCGGCTGTGGGGAATCCCATTGATATTCTGGCTACGGGTACGCCGGAACATCTGCGCCTCTGTCTGGAGTATTGTGAGGAGAAGTTGGACAATATTGATGCTGTAATGGCTATTTTCGGTACTCCGGGACTGGTGACCATGTTTGAAATGTATGACGTGCTGCATGAGAAGATGCAGCATTGCAAGAAGCCGATTTTTCCGATTCTTCCTTCCATCAATACGGCAGGAGCCGAGGTTGCTGCTTTTCTGGCAAAAGGCCATGTGAACTTTGCCGATGAAGTGACTTTGGGCACGGCACTTTCTCGGATAATGAATGCCCCGAGGCCTGCCAATAATGAAATCGAGCTCTTTGGAGTGGATGTTCCCCGTATCCGCCGGATTATAGATTCCATTCCTGCGGACGGTTATATCGCACCGCACTATGTGCAGGCATTGCTCAGCTCTGCAGGTATTCCTATTGTGGAGGAGTTTGTTTCGGACAACAAGGAAGAAGTGCTTGCCTTTGCACGCCGCACGGGATTCCCGGTGGTGGCAAAGGTGGTGGGGCCGGTGCATAAGTCGGATGTAGGCGGTGTTGTGCTCAATATCAAAAGTGAACAGCATTTGGCATTGGAATTCGACCGTATGATGCAGATTCCCGAAGCCAGTGCTATTATGGTGCAGCCGATGCTGAAAGGGACGGAATTGTTTATCGGTGCCAAATATGAAGAGAAGTTCGGACATGTGGTACTCTGCGGCCTGGGCGGTATTTTTGTGGAGGTGCTGAAGGATATATCTTCCGGTCTTGCACCGTTGTCCTATGAGGAGGCTTACTCCATGATTCACTCGTTGCGTGCCTATAAGATTATCAAAGGTACGCGCGGGCAGAAGGGTGTGAATGAAGATAAATTTGCCGAAATTATTGTACGGCTTTCCACCTTGCTGCGCTTTGCAACGGAAATCAAGGAGATGGATATCAATCCATTGTTGGCGACTGAAAAGCAGGTGATAGCGGTGGATGCGCGCATTTGGATAGAGAAATAAGGGTTAGAGATTAGGGATTAGAGATTAAAGGGGCTGACTGTTAATCGCTCACCGCTAATCCCTAATCCCTTTTTCATCCTGCCCAGTCCTCCCTATCCAGATTCCTATATCCGATAGCTTCCGCCAAGTGTGCCGGCTGTATTGATTCGCAGTCTTCCAGGTCGGCGATGGTGCGTGATACTTTCAATATGCGGTCGTAGGCGCGGGCCGAAAGGTTCAGCCGGTTCATGGCAGTTTTGAGCATGGCAAGTCCTTTGTCATCCGGACGGGCGTAGCAGGCAAGCAGTTTACTGTTCATCTGGGCATTGCAATATACACCGGGAATGTCTGCATACCTTGTTTCCTGAATTTGTCGGGCATGTATCACACGCTCTCGTATTGTTGCGCTCGACTCACCCGGGCGAGTGTCTGCCATCTTTTCAAAAGGAAGTGGGGTAACTTCGATTTGCAGGTCTATGCGGTCGAGTAAAGGTCCGGATATGCGATTTAGATACTTCTGTACTTGCCCGGGACTGCAAACGCAGCCTTTGGTCGGGTGGTTGTAGTATCCGCATGGGCATGGGTTCATGGAGGCTACCAGCATAAAACTGGCAGGATATTCCACATTGCATCGAATGCGTGATACAGTAATTTTTCTATCTTCCAGCGGTTGGCGGAGAACCTCCAAAACGCTGCGGTTATACTCAGGCAATTCGTCGAGGTATAGGATTCCATTATGAGCCAGACTGATTTCACCGGGTTGGGGGAAACTGCCTCCACCAGTCATGGCTACTGTGGAAATGGAATTGTGCGGATCACGGAATGGCCGTTTTGAGATAAGTCCGCCACCTTTACCGAGTTTTCCGGCAACAGAATGAATCTTGGTCGTTTCCAGGCTTTCTCCCAATGATAAAGGAGGAAGTATGGAGGGAAGACGTTTTGCCAGCATAGACTTTCCGCTACCCGGGGCCCCAATGAGAAGAATATTGTGGCTGCCTGCGGCGGCTACTTCCAGCGCTCGCTTTACATTTTCCTGCCCTTTCACTTCTGCAAAGTCCAGTTCAAAAGAGCTTTGTTGGGAGTAAAACTCTTCGCGGGTATTGACTTGTGTCGGGGATAATTTTTGTTTTCCGTTGAAGAACTCAATGACATCTTTGATATTCTCCACGCCGTAGACTTTTAGGTTGTTCACTACAGCGGCCTCATGTGCGTTCGAGCAAGGAACTATCATACCCTCAAACCCCAGCTCTCTGGCCTTAATGGCAATGGGGAGTGCTCCTTTGATAGGTTGCAGACTACCATCAAGGCTTAGTTCACCCATCAACAGATAGCGTTCCAGCTTATCGGACTGGATAACTTCGCTGGCGGCAAGTATGCCGATGGCTAAAGGTAAATCGTAAGCTGTACCTTCCTTGCGGATATCTGCCGGTGCCATGTTGATGACGATATTACTGGTAGGCATCCGGTAACCGTTGACTTGCAAAGCAGATATGATACGTTGATGGCTTTCTTTGACCGCAGAGTCCGGTAAACCGACTAAATAGAACATACAGCCTCTGGAACTGTTGACTTCAATGGTGATGAGGGTTGCGTCAATACCTTGAACAGCCGCTCCAAAAACTTTTATGAGCACGTTTTTAGTGATTAGGGGTTAGGATGGCAGGATAGGCTACCGTCGGTTTTGTTTTTTGAGTTTTTTTTCACTCTCTTTCTTCTCTTTTTCCTTTTGCTCTATCTCCTCCAGTTTCTTCTTGATGTCTTCCTCACTCATATTCTTCCCTTCAATTTTTCCGGAAGGGCTAAGGAACAGGTTGGCAGGCAATGCTTGTATGGCGAGCTGCTTGATGGGCGCTGTGTTCCATCCGGAGAAATCACAACTCTGTTCCCACCTCAGGGTATCTCTTTTGATTGCTTCTTCCCATTCCTTTCTGTCGATGTCCAAGGAAATACCCCAGAGGGCAAATAGTTTGTTCTTTTCTTCTTTCTTGTAAATCCGGCGCAGGGCAGCGTTGGCTTCCATGCTTTGCGGGTCCCAAGATGCCCAGAAATGTATCAACAGATATTTGTCTTTAAAGCTGGTGCGACTGATTTGTGTACCTTTGGCATTGGGCAGGTTGACGTAAGGGATAGTTTTCCCGATGGATATCTTCTCTTCTTCTTGGATCAGATCAAGCAGTTCGTCCACATACGGACGGTCTTTTAAGCCTCCGGTCATGTTTGCTGTCATTTCTTTGATTAAGGCGAAGTCCGGTTGCGGTTTTTGCACGAAATATTTCTCCAGCAGATAGATACTTACCAGTGAAGAAGGATGGTTGTTGATGAAGGCTTCTGCTTTTTCTTCCAATGCTTTCTCCGAGGGAGTACTCAAGCCTTTCAACTCTTTCTGAAAGGCGGTTAGTTCTTCATTGGGGACATTTCCCGTGATTTCCAGTGAAGTAAGCTCGGCGGCAGAACCTTTTATCTTTATGTTGTCTCCTTTGTCCAGGTAAAGCGGATATTCCGTACCGTCGCTGAATTGCAACCATGTAGAGGCAAGTGTGTCGGTGGTGAGGGTTGCAGAGAACTTGTCATCCTTGACAAGCAGTGTGTCCATACGGTTATAGAACTTGTCCGTACCATATATATAAAGGGTATCATTCCCCAGCCCTTTGATTTCACCGCTTAGGTGGACTGAATTCGTGTTTTTGCTGCCGCAGGCAGACAATATAATAAGCAGAAGGTATGCAAGATAGATTTTCTTCATTCCGGTTCTTTTTCTGATACTTCGTCGCGAAAATACTTCTTTTTGGTGTGAATAAAAAGAAATGCCCGACATATTTCTATGCCGGGCACGTTCTTTTCAGTCTAACCTTTATTATTTGATGATATTCATAAAGTCAGTGTTAGTGAAGTATTTGGCGAATTCTAGGTCAGAAGCAGCTTTCTTTGCCAAAGCCGGTTCTTTTGCAATGGCATTTTTCAGACTGCTGGTTACCATAGATGTATTGTTGGTTCTTGCGCCAAGTACAGCCATCAGGTAGTCAGTGTAAGCGTCCGGCTTTTCGATAGCGGCCAATGTGCTCTTTGCTTTGTTGTAGTCCTTAGCCAGGATTTGTGCCAAAGCTGCACTGTTGGTTTTTGTATCGCCGAATGAGTTGACAGCCTTGTCGTACTGACCTTGAGCAACATACAGATTACCCAATGCCTCGTTCAGCTCCTTAGAACCGGAAGCCTTGCTCAGGTAGCCTTCTGCTGCGGTCTTGTCACCCTTGGTCAAAGCAATCAGACCAAGATTCATGTTGACTTCAGGAGCATCCTTGATAGAGAGAGCTTTCTTGAAGTAGCTTTCAGCCTTGTCAAGATCACCAGCTTGATAAGCCAGTTTACCTAAGTTGTTGTAAGCACGGAAATCGTTCGGGTAGATTTGAGTAGCTTTTGTGAAGATGGCTTCTTGTTTGGTAGCATCTTTAGTCAAGGTAGTGGCATACAGCAATTCTTCGATGTTCAACTGCTTGGCATCGCTGTCGGCGAGGCTTGCGATTTCTTCGTCAGACTTACCGATGATTTCGTAGTTCAAAGTCAGGCGTGAACGACGCAGTTGCGGCAGGATTTCGTCGGCCAAAGTCTTATAAACAGAAGAGATGTTTTTGATTTCTTGTTCTCTTTGTTCAGGATCCTGATACATGGAAAGAACGCGAAGAATCAATTCTTTGTCTTGGATGTTTGATTTGGATACCAGTTCCTGGAAACCTTCCCAGTCTTGAGCTGTATACTTGGTGTCTACTGCTGCATCGATTTTGGCTTTCTTCAAATCTTTGTTGATGATTTTAGCTGTGTTGTCCTGACGGTTTTCAGCCAATGTAGTATTCAAGTCTACACCACCATCAGGAGAAGCGTATGCGGAGATTTCGATGTTGCTGATCTTCTTGTTGGCAGCTTCGTTTATGTTCTTCACTTCTTTGCCGAATTCTTTGGCAGTCTTTAATTCGCTGGCGCGTACGTTGGCTTGTTGGATCAAGAACATGATGTTGGCGTCATGCTTTTCTTTGATGATACGTTGGAAAGCGTCGTCACCGTTGGCGGGGTTAGCGCTACCCAATGTTTGTTCCAGCATCTCAGAAGTGGAAATTACACCGTCAGCTACTTTTACAGCAGGGATGGTGACAGTCTTTTTACCGATTGTAGCCTTGAATTCCAGATACAGTTCGGATTTTGCCATTTCCGGTACATAGTCGAAAGATGTTTTCATCGTGTAGCTGCCGCCCATCTTGTAAGAGATAGTCTGGTCGTTACCTTCCACTTTTTCGCCTTGGAATACGGCAGATTGGCCCTTAGCTTCGCCACCGTTCCATTTCAATACTGGAGTCACTTCTACCACAGCCTTCTTGTTGAAGTACTTTTCGGGGAATTTTCCGTTGATTGTAGCGGGAACTTTACCACCTACAGCCTCCAGAACTTGAGGAGTTACGGTGAAATAATCAGATGACAATTCACCCATTTTTTTGCTGCATGATGTCATTAATGCAACAACCATTGCCATTAAAAACGGCAGATACAATTTCTTAGTCATTTTAGGTATAAATTAATTGTTTGTAATTGAAATTTGTCTATTCCATGTTAGTGTGCTGTTTGGGCATGAACATAACAACGCAAAGATATTAAATCCTATTACAGTTTGTTAACCCTCGCAGTAATTTTATCATAATTTAATGAATTTCCCGTTCTTTGCGATACTTTATATTGCGGGGATGGTGTTCTATGATTTCACTGCGCAATCTGTTCCGGTCGATGTGTGTGTAAATTTCTGTTGTAGCAATGGATTCGTGCCCCAGCATACTTTGTATGGCGCGTAGGTTGGCGCCTCCTTCAAGCAGGTGAGTGGCAAAGGAGTGGCGGAAGGTGTGTGGGCTGATGTTTTTGGTGATGTCGGCCTTCTCTGCCAGTTCTTTGATAAGATGGAATACCATGATGCGCGAGATGTTTTTGCCCCAGCGTGCCAGAAATACATAGTCCTCGAAGTCTTTCTTGATTTTCCAGCCTCCATTACGGTCTACGAACCAGTTCCTTATTTCTTTGATGGCACGGGACGATATAGGTACAAGGCGTTGTTTGCTGCCCTTACCTTCTACCTTGATGAAGCCTTCGTCGAAATACAAGTCGGAGATTTTCAGGTTGCACAGTTCCGATACCCGTAGGCCGCAACTGTATAGAGTCTCGAGGATGGCCCGGTTGCGTTGCCCCTCGTTTGTGCCTAGGTCAATGGCGGAGATGATGCGGTCTATCTCTTCCACCGTCAATACTTCTGGAAGCTTGAATCCGATTTTGGGACCCTCCAACAGTTCGCTGGGGTCTCCTTCCAGGTAGTCGGCTATGACTAGGAAATGGAAAAATGACTTGATGCCCGACAAGATGCGTGCCTGCGAGCGGGGATGGATGCCGATGTCGTGCAGTCCGGAGGCAAAATGCTGCAAGTCATCCAGGGTAGTGTCAAGGATAGCGATACCCTCTCCTTCCAGAAAGTGCAGCAGCTTCTGTAAGTCTGTTTGGTAAGCATCCACTGTATTGGGTGAGAGTGCTTTTTCCAGTTTCAGATACTGGTGGTACTTTCTGATTATCAGCGTTTGTTTCTCCTTATTCGTGGATTTTTCTTCTGATTTCATTTCTTTTTTCTACCTTTGCTTCGCGAAAATAGACTGCATTTCAGCAAATTGCAAATAAATTTGCATCTGCTTTCGGTTTGCACTATCTTTGCACCGCAAAGGTATAAAAAATTGTGTTATGAGGATACAGATTATTAATGGCCCCAATATAAATCTCTTGGGCAAACGTGAACCTTCCATTTACGGTAGCGTTACTTTTGAAGACTACCTTGCCGAACTCCGTAAGAAATATGCGGATGTACAGATTGACTATTTCCAGTCCAACATTGAGGGAGAGCTGATAGACAAGATTCAGCAGGTGGGTTTTGATGTGGACGGCATCATTTTGAATGCGGGTGCTTACACTCACACGTCCATCGCTCTGCAAGATGCTATCCGTTCGGTCACTTCTCCAGTGATTGAGGTGCATATCTCTAATGTACATGCCCGCGAGGCTTTTCGTCATGTGTCCATGATTTCCTGCGCTTGCAAGGGTGTCATTCTCGGTTTCGGGCTGAACTCCTACCGTCTGGCCATGGAGGCATTAAAAGATTATTAAATAAAATAGGTATATAGATTATGTTATTGAAGCAAACGAAGATTGTCGCAACGATTTCTGACCAGCGCTGTGATGTTGATTTTATAAAGCAGTTGTTCGATGCAGGTATGAATGTTGTACGTATGAATACTGCACATCTTGGCCGTGAAGGTGCCGAGAAGTTGATTAATAATGTGCGTTCGGTTTCCAACCGCATCGCTATCCTGATGGATACGAAAGGACCGGAGGTCCGTACGACGGTTCTGGCTGAGCCCATTCCTTTCAAGGCGGGCGACCGCGTGAAGGTGGTAGGCAACCCGGAGCAGGAGACTACCCGTGAATGTATCTCGGTATCCTATCCCCATTTCGTCAAAGACTTGAATGTGGACGGCCATATCCTTATTGATGACGGTGACTTAGAGTTGGTCGTTGTAGAGAAGACCCCCGACTATCTGCTCTGCGAAGTACAGAATGAGGCTACTCTGGGCAGCCGCAAGAGCGTCAACGTTCCCGGCGTCCGCATCAATCTGCCTTCTCTGACGGAGAAGGACCGCACCAATATCCTTTATGCCATTGAGAAGAACATAGACTTCATTGCCCACTCCTTTGTGCGCAATAAGCAGGATATACTCGACATCAAGGCAATTCTTGACGCTCATAACAGCGATATCCGTATTGTTGCTAAGATTGAGAACCAGGAAGGCGTTGATAATATCGATGAAATCCTGGAAGTAGCCGACGGTGTGATGATAGCTCGCGGTGACCTCGGTATTGAAGTTCCGCAGGAACGTATTCCGGGCATCCAGCGTGTGCTCATCCGCAAGTGTATTCTTGCCAAGAAGCCGGTGATTGTTGCCACACAGATGCTTCATACCATGATTTCCAATCCGCGTCCCACCCGTGCGGAGGTAACGGACATTGCCAATGCCATCTATTATCGTACGGATGCCTTGATGTTGAGCGGTGAAACCGCCTATGGAAAGTATCCGGTAGAAGCAGTGAAGACGATGACCAAGATTGCCGCCCAAGCGGAGAAAGACAAGTTGTCTGACAACGATATCCGTATTCCGCTGGACGAGAACAGCAACGACGTGACTGCGTTCCTGGCCAAACAAGCGGTAAAGGCTACCACCAAACTGAAAATCCGTGCAATCATCACCGACAGTTACAGCGGCCGCACTGCCCGTAACCTTGCCGCTTTCCGTGGCAAATATCCGGTGTTGGCCATCTGCTACAAGGAAAAGACTATGCGGCACCTTGCCCTTTCCTACGGTGTGGAAGCTATCTATATGCCCGAACTTGCCAACGGGCAGGAATATTACTTTGCAGCTTTGCGCCGCTTGTTGAAGGAAGGCCGTTTATGTCCTACGGACATGGTGGGCTACCTGAGTAGCGGTAAGGAAGGCACACAGACCTCTTTCCTTGAAATCAATGTCGTAGAAGATGCCTTGAAGCATGCTGAAGATAGTGTGTTGCCCAACAGTAACAGATACTTGTAGGATAAGGGATTAAGGATAAGGGATTAGCGGTTAATGATTAATTAATAATTGTGCGCAGAACTAACCCCTAATCCCTAACCCCTAATCCCTTATCCCTAACCTATAATCCATTAACAAAGTGACGATTGACGAATACATTTTGCAGCACATTGATGATGAGGGCGATTACCTGAAAGCGCTCTATCGCGACACGCATGTCAAGTTGCTATATCCCCGCATGGCTTCCGGACATTTGCAGGGGCGTATGCTCAAGATGTTTGTCCGGATGATTCGTCCCCGGCAGGTGCTGGAGATAGGGACTTATAGCGGATATTCCGCACTTTGCATAGCAGAAGGACTGCCGGAGGGCGGGATGCTGCATACGTTTGAAATCAACGACGAGCAGGAGGACTTCACCCGTCCGTGGCTGGAGAATTCCGATTACGCGGATAAAATCAGGTTCTACATCGGTGATGCTTTGGAACTGGTACCGCAACTGGACCTCACTTTCGACCTTGCCTTTATTGACGGAGATAAGCGTAAATACATAGAGTATTATGAAATGGTGCTCGCCCGTCTTTCCGGCGGTGGATATATCATTGCCGACAATACCTTGTGGGATGGCCATGTGCTGGAAGAACAACCCCATCGCACAGACCTGCAGACAATCAGTATCAAAGCCTTCAATGATTTGGTGGCGCGGGATGCGCGTGTGGAGAAAGTCATTCTTCCCCTGCGTGACGGATTGACGATTATCCGTAAGAAGTAACTGTTTTTCTATCTTTTTCTCAGCAGCCGCTTGCTGAGGTATCTCACCGGATACCATACGGACAAGAAGCCTACAGTGATGACCGTTACGAATACCAGAATAATATCCGTGGCATGTACACTTACCGGATAAGCGTCTACTACAAAACTTCCGTTTCCTCCCCCCAATGAAATCAACCCGAAACGTTGCTGCAGAAAGCACAGCAACAATCCTAAAACGATGCCGGAGAGGGCGCCGAACACAGAAATCATCCTGCCTTCGAACAAGAAGATGCGCGCTATGAGCCGGTCATCGGCACCCAGGTTGCGCAGTGTCTCCACGTCCTCCCGTTTGTCCAGTATCAGCATGGACAGCGAACCGATGACATTGAAGCATGCGATACCCAGAATGAAGGTGAGGAAGAGATAAGAGATGAGTTTCTCTATTTCCATGATGCGGAAAACATCGGCCTGCTGCTCGTAGCGGTTCTGTACAATGAACCGGTCGCCGAGAATGCCTGCTATTTTCTTTTGTACGGAGCCGATGTTGGAACCGGGTTTCAGTTTCATCTCAATGGCAGAAACTTCCGTGTCATAATTGAACAGACGGCGGGCAAAGTCGAGTGACGTCAGTATGTAGCGTGAATCGTATTTTTGCTGGTTGACGGCAAAGATGGCGCCGGGCGAGAAGAGATACTCCCGGTTGAAAGCCGCAGTGGGGTTGGCTATGTTTACCCGTACGTTCCGTTTGGGGGCATAGACCTGCAACGGGTCCACGAACTGAATGCCGGTGCCCAACTCGGATATAAGTTCCACACCCAGAAAACCATAGTCCACCACCGAGTCGCTCAGTAGGAACTTTCCCGTCCCATAGAGCAAGCTGTCGATGGATGTAAGCTGTTCGAAATTGTCCTCCACTCCCTTGATGACGGCCATTGCCTGGCGGTCCTTGTACTGCACCATGGCATTCTCTTCCAGTGTTTCCGTCCACACGTCAATCTCGGACAGGGCGTGTACTTGCCGGATGCACGCTTCGTGCGGGTCGAAAACCTTACCTTCGCGGACGGTGATTTTCAGTTCCGGGTCGAAGGCTGTGAAAAAGCCTGCCACCATGTCCTGAAAACCGTTGAACACGGACAAGGTGCATACCAACGCCAACGTAGCCAATGCCACCCCACACACCGAAATACCGGAGATGATATTAATGGCATTGTGTTTCTTCTTGGAGAAGAGGTAGCGGCGGGCTATAAAGAAGGGAAGGGACATTATTTCAGCAGTTCATCAATTCGTTCCAGATAGTCCAGTGAGTCGTCTACGAAGAACTTCAGTTCGGGGATAATGCGTAGTTGGTGGCGTACGCGGGTACCCAGTTCAAAGCGTATGGACTTCATGTTTCCGTTGATGTTCTTGACGATTTCTTCGCTTTTCTCCGAGGGGAATATACTGAGATAAGCGCGTGCCACGCTCATGTCGGGGCTGATGCGTACGGCACTGACGGAAATCAGTATGCCGGGCATGGACTTGGTTTGCAACAAGAAGATATCACTCAGTTCCTTCTGCAGGAGACGGGCTATTTTATTTTGTCTGGTAGTTTCCATACTGTTCATTTTTTTATGCTGGGGTGCAGCCTGTTTTCACGTTAGCAAAGTTACTGAAATATATCGTTCTGCCGACTGTTTATAGCTTTTTTTTCATTCTTTTCCCTATTGTAGGGTTCATTCTTTTCCGTTCTGTCGATGAGATATGCCTTTTCGTAGATTCTATTTGTTGTTCTTGTTATGCTTCCCTAACTTTGATGTCAGTTCGGAGAACTGCTGATGATGAGTGAAGAAGGAAGAGAACCATTCCGTTATAGAAGAGACTCTCTCTAAATAGCGTTTTTTCATGTATTATTGACTTGAGCCGTTTTTACCCGGGAGGGTAGAAACGGTTTTTTTTGCGCATCTGACCGGGCTTTCTTGTCTCTTGCATAGGCTTCTGTTGTGTTTTGCACGGTGGTTTGTCTTGAGAAGCCTTTGGGTTTATCATGTGCGCACGGCTGTGGTACGCCTTTTCCACAGTCGTGAAGAAGACGTGCCACAGCTGTGAAGAATATGCTTCACAGCCGTGGTTTTTCATCAATATATAGGGGTTGACAGAACAGACATAAGGGAATGACAGAACAAACATGAGGGGATAACGGAACGGACATAAGCACTCGACGCATTCCGTATCAGGGTATGAATAGCGGAATGCGTCGAGTGCTTATGGGGGAATGATATGATATTTTTTTTATGCCTTTACATACTTCCTTTTAGCTATCAGCACTGCCACGATGATACCTATCACCAGCAGTGCCAGTGCTCCGTAGGCGATGCCTTCCGTCACGTGCAGGCTGGTGGGGTCAAAGCGCATTTCGATGGTGTGCTGTCCGGCAGGAACATACATTGTGCGCAGGATATAGTCGGCGCGTGCCAGTTCGGCAGGCTGTCCGTCGATGGTTACGTGCCAGCCGTCCGGATAATAGATTTCGGAGAATACGGCAATACCGTCTTGGGCATTGTTTGTTTCGTACGTCAGGCGGTTAGGTGCGTAACTTGTCAGGCGGATGCTGGAGAGGCTGTCTTTATAACTTTCCGTGGTACCTTTCAGTACATCCTTGAAGCGGGCATCCACTACGGCTGTCTCTGTGGGTATGATGCTGTCCAGGGCGTCAATCTCTTCGTTGGCGTTGTTCACATACTGCACCTTGTTTACAAACCATGCATTGCCGTAGGCGTGCGGGTTGAGGATGGGAACGGTTTGTCTTTGCTGTCCTGCAGGGAAGATGAAGTATTTGGTGTTTAGCATGTTCAGTACGCGGAACTTATTGGCATCCACGCTGTCCATCTCACCTCCGGCGGTGGCAATGGCCTTGTAGGCCGCCTGCATTTCGGGAGAGATGTGATGCTCTATCATTTCCTGGTAGCGGCGCAGCTTGGCCGGGTGATAACCGCCGACGCTTTTGTGCCAGTAGGAGGTGTTGTTGTCATCGAAGGTGCTGGTGGCAAAGTTCAATACACGATAGTCCAAGCTGGTATCTTGTAGTATCAGCTCGTCTGTATTTGTCTTGGTGAAGGTTTCCGTACGGATGGAGTGGGGCACGAACTGGGCATCATTCAGATAGCGCTTGTTGACCCCCCACATATCTGCCAGGCAGAGTATGGTGATACCTGCAATGGTCAGCGAGCTGCGCAGCTTGCCGCTTGCATAGAGCCAGAGCAGGCTGCAGCCGATGCCTATGATGATGAAGCTACGCAGGGCGTCGCTGCTGACGAGTTCGGCACGCATCTCTCCCAAGTTGGCAAGGATGCCGGAGAGCTCGTTGGCGGGTATCATCTGCTGGTTGACGGCATTCTGCAGCATCTGTGCCTCTTGGGCGGGCACGTAGCCGGAGCCGATGCTGCCCGGGGCAACGGCAAGCAGCAGGGCGATGCCTGCAGTGAGCAGCAGGCTGATGCCGAGGGGCTTCTTTTCCTGTTTTAAGATTTCCGGCTCTTCGAGCAGGCGTTTCAGGGCAAAGATAGCCAGCAAAGGTATCGTGAACTCTGCTATGACAAGGATGGAGGACACGGCGCGGAACTTGTTGTACAACGGGACGTAATCGATGAAGAAATCCGTCAGCGGCATGAAGTTCTTGCCCCAGGACAAGACGATGGAGAAGAAGGTGGCTCCTGTCAATGCCCACTTCAACGGTCCTTTCACGATGAAGCATCCCAGTACGAACAGAAACAAGACGAATGCTCCGACGTAGACGGGACCCGACGTCATGGGCTGGGTACCGAAATATTGTGTCAGTGAGCCGTACAGACTGCTGTACATCGGGTTTGCCTTGCTCATGGCGGTTTCACTCTGGCTGAGGGCGGCGGATGCTCCGCCTTTGAAGTTGGGCACCAGCAGAGTCAGTGTTTCGTCGATGCCGTAGCTCCACTGGGTGATGTAGTCGCGGTCCAGCCCGCTACTGGTCTGCTTGGCAGCGTCGCCGGTCTGCACCAGTTCGCTCTTGCCGCGCATGGTTTCTTTGCTGTAAGCATAGGTGTGATAGAGGTTGGATACGTTGGCGGCTATGCCGACGAGGGCTGCTACAATCAGTACGGCACTTGCCTTGAAGAACTGGGGCAATGTCTTGGTACGCCATGCTTTCTCGAAGTAGGCTCCCACAAAGAAGAGGATGACGAAGAAGAAGTAATAGGACATCTGCACGTGGTTCGAGGTGATTTGCAGGGCCACGAACAAGGCGGTGAGGATGCCTCCCCACAGCAGTTTCCCACGATAGGCGAGCACAATGCCTGCTATGGTGGGCGGCACGTAGGCAAGGGTGATGAACTTCCAGATGTGTCCGGCAGATATCAGTATGAAGAAATAGGACGAGAATGCCCACATGATACCGCCCAGTCCGGCCAGCCAGACCGGTATGCCGAAGACGCGCAGCAGGATGTAGAAGCCGAGCATCAGCATGAATGTGAGGCACACATAGTCGGGCAGGAAGAGTTGGTAGGCTTTCTGTACCCACTGCAGTGACTTGGTGGAGTCATACGAAGGGGCTATCTGATACATGGGCATACCGCCGAACAGCGAGTTTGTCCAACGGCTGCGTTCGCCCGTCTGTTCGTAATACTCCTTGACTTCTTGTCCTGCCCCTGCTCCTGCAGCCGTGTCGTGCTGAAAGAGAATACGGTTTTCTATATCCGCCGGGAAGAAGTAGGCGAAGGAAAGGAGGACGAATGCCAAGATGGCAATAAGGTCGGGAAGAAGCTTCTTCATGAGTTATAAGTTATGAGTTATCAATTAATCAATTGTGGGGCAAAGATAGTGCAAACCGAATACAGAACTTTCATGCTTGCATGAAAAAGTTTTGTTGAGGTGCAGCCTATCTTCGCTTTTGTGGCAAAGATACATAAATGCAGATTGTTATTGTCACGTTATCGGCAGAATGTTGTACCTTTGCCTTTCCAAAAAAAGATTAAAGTGCTTTAATGGTAATATGCAAGCTTAAATTATTATAGATATGACAATAGGGATAATCAGTGCAATGGACAGCGAACACCGCCGGTTGGTGGAGCGCTTGCAGGATAAGAATACGTCGGGCGATGGTAGTTTCCGCTATGTGGAAGGTACATTGGGCGGTAACCATGTAATCTTGACGCAATGTGGCATCGGTAAGGTGAGTGCAGCGGTAGGAGCTTCGGAACTGATACGGCGCTTTTCTCCGGACTGCATCGTCAGCACCGGTGTGGCGGGTGGTATTGATGCTTGCCTGAAGGTGACGGATGTAGTGGCAAGCCAACGTCTGGTGTATCACGACGTCTGGTGCGGCGACGGTAACGAGTACGGACAGGTACAAGGTTTCCCCGCCTCTTACGAGGGCTGTCCCTCTCTGTTGAGACATGCCTTGTCGCTGAACGAAGCCGGAATGGAAAGCCGCATCCACAGCGGACTAGTCTGTACCGGCGACCGGTTCATCACCAACCGTATGGAGCTGGATACCATCAAGCAACGTTTCCCTGGCGGTCTTGCCGTTGATATGGAGTCTGCCGCCATTGCGCAGACTTGCCATCTGTACAATGTTCCTTTTCTCAGCTTCCGCATCATCAGCGACACACCCGGAGTAGAGGACCATGCTTCGCAGTATGCCGATTTCTGGGGAACCATGGCAGAGCGTTCATTCCTCACGATATGGACCTTCCTCTCCACCCTTCCCAGCAATTTATAACTCATAACTTATAACTTATAACTCATGAAGAAGATTCCCAGTTTTACAATCGACCACATCCGCTTGTTGCGCGGCATTTACGTATCCCGCCAGGATGAAGTGAACGGAGAAACAGTCACTACTTTCGACATCCGTATGAAAGAGCCCAATCGTGAGCCTGCTTTGGGACAAGGTGCTCTGCACACCATCGAACACCTTGCCGCCACCTACCTGCGCAACGACCCGCAGTGGCAGGACAAGATTATCTATTGGGGCCCCATGGGCTGCCTCACCGGTAATTATCTGCTGATGAAAGGTGACTTGAAGCCGCAGGACATACTGACACTGATGCAGGACACCTTCCGCTTTGTTGCCGAATATGAAGGTGAAGTCCCCGGTGCCGCTCCGCAAGATTGCGGCAACTACCTGCTCCACGACCTTCCGATGGCTAAATGGGAGTCTGCCAAATACCTGCATGAGGTATTGGAACAGATGAAAGAGGAGAATATGAAATATCCGGAAAAAGAAGAAAAATAAGGGGTTAGGGATTAAGGATAAAGGATTAGGGATAAGGGATTATTGGGGTCGCATAGACTTTAATATAGGCATAACCCCATCCTTGATCCTTATCCTTTATTATTACACAATCTCAATCCCTTGCTCCTTGCAAAGTTGCAATCCCAAGTCTTTCAGCTTGAATTTCTGTATCTTGCCGCTTCCTGTCATGGGGAATTCCTTGATGAAGAAGATATACTTGGGTATCTTGTAGCGTGATATTTTGCCGATGCAGAAGTCTCGTACATCCGATTCGTGCATATCCACTCCTTCGTGCAGGATGATGAAAGCGCCTACGGCTTCACCGTACTTTTTAGAGGGAATGCCGGCTACCTGCACGTCTTTTACGCCTTCCAGTTGATAGAGGAACTCTTCTATCTCGCGGGGATAGATATTTTCACCACCGCGGATAATCATGTCCTTGATGCGTCCTGTGATGCGGTAATTGCCGTCTTCGTCCTTTATTCCAAGGTCTCCCGAGTGCAGAAAGCCGTTCTCATCAATGACTTCGGCTGTGGCTTCCGGGTTTTTGTAGTAACCCTTCATGGTGTTGTATCCGCGGTTGCACATTTCGCCTTGTACGCCTACGGGACACTCTTCTCCGGTTTCGGGGTCGATAACCTTTACTTCCGTATGTTCAAAGTCGTGTCCTACGGTATTGCAACGTACATCGAACGGGTCGTCTATCCGGGTGGCGGTCATTCCGGGAGCAGCTTCGGTCAGCCCGTAAACGCTGGTCACTTTCATGTACATTTTCTCTTCCACCTGCTTCATCAGCTCTACCGGGCAGAGGGAACCTGCCATGATACCCGTACGTAGGCTGGACATATCGAACATGTCGAACATCGGATGGTTCAGTTCGGCAATGAACATGGTGGGTACACCGTAAAGTGCCGTGCAGCGCTCCTTGTGGATGGAGGCGAGCACTACCAACGGGTTGAAGCGTTCCACCATTACTTCCGTACAGCCGTGTGTCAGGCAGTTCATGGTGGCAAGTACCACGCCAAAGCAGTGGAACAATGGTACGCAGACGCAGAGCTTGTCGTCGGCGGTAAACTTCATGTGCTCACCGGTAAGGAAACCGTTGTTGGCAATGTTGTAGTGGGTAAGCATGACGCCTTTCGGGAATCCCGTAGTGCCTGAGGTGTATTGCATGTTCACTACATCGTGGCAAGTGACCTGACTTTTGAGCTCATTCAGGCGGCTGTCTTCTATATTGTTGCCCAAGAGAAGTATTTCGGCCGTGTTGTACATGCCCCGGTGCTTCTCCTGCCCCACGTAGATGACATTTTTCATATAGGGGAAACGTTCGCTTTTCAGGTGTCCGCGTTGGCAGGTCTTCAGTTCCGGAAGCATGGTATAGGTCATCTGCACAAAGTCACTGTCCTTTTCGCCATTGACGATGCAGAGGGTATGCATGTCGGAGTTCTGGCAGAGATATTCCAGCTCGGACTGTTTGTAGTTGGTGTTTACCGTTACGTAGACGGCACCTATCTTGGCGCAAGCGTATAATAGGGTCAGCCAGTCGGGTACGTTGGCTGCCCAGATACCTACGTGTGTTCCCCGCTCCACGCCGATGGCGATAAGTCCTTTGGCCATGTCGTCCACCCGGCGGTTGAACTGGCTCCAGGTGAAACGTAGGTTGCGGTCGGAGTAAACGATATATTCTTTGTCTGGTGTTGTTTCGGCCCAATGTTCCAACCATTGGCCGAGGGTGCGTTCGTATAACATGATGTGGAAGTTGAAAGTGGAAAGGTGAAAATAGAAAGTATTTATCATTTTCCATTTTCACCTTTCAATTTTCCATTAATTTAAATTGGTGTGTAAACTACTGCAAGTATCTTGGCTGCCTGCCCTTCATAGGCGTGTACGTGGTGCGGAACGATGGAATCGTAATAGATGCTGTCACCTTCTTCGAGCAGGTAGGTGTTTTTGCCGTAACTGATTTCCATGGTCCCTTCCATCACCATGATGAATTCTTCGCCTTCGTGTGAGGAGAGTACAAAGTCACTGTCGTCCGTAGCGGCCACATCAATGATAAACGGCTCCATGTGGCGGTCGGCTTTGGATTTGGAGAGTGAATGATACTCCATATGCTTGCGGCTGTGGATGGCATTGTTGGAGAAACTGATGCTGTTCTGCGATTCGTCCTTACGGCAGACCACGGGACCGTTCTCATCCTGGTCGTCAAGAAAAGTTCCCAAACGTACACCCAGTACACGAGCTATCTTGATGAGGGGAGCCAGTGACGGGAGGTCGATGTTGTTTTCTATACGTTCAATCTGTTCGATAGCAAGTCCCGAACGCTGTGCCAGTTCTTCCATACTGATGGATTGGCTTTCACGGAGTGATTTTATTTTTTCTCCTACAATTTTGCTGGTATCCATAATGATAGTATTTTCTGTCTAAAGGTTATAATTTATAGCTATTAAACCGCAAAAATAAGAGAAACTTTTACTTGATGCAACATTCTGAGGGAAAATATTGCTGAAATATATCCGGTGGTCGGCTTATTTGTATAATATTCTTCTGTTCTGTTTCTCTTTCTTCCCCAAAGTTCTGTTTATAGCCGCTTTAAGTCTTGTTCCAATACGTGCTTTCCTTTGTACGCTTTGCCTGCCGCATTGAAGCGATAGCTTAGGTTCAGGGAGAAGCTGCGCGAGTCCGGGTTTGCCTTTTTCGTATAGGTCAGCCGGGGACCGAACAGCATGAAGGAGCCATACCGGGAATTCCACAGGTCATTGACTTGCAGTCCGAGCGTCAGCCTTTTGTTGAAGAATGTTTTGCGGATGCCGGCGTCTATGCCCCAATAGGAACGTTGCAGCATGGCGCCGAAGTTGCCTTCGCTCTGGTAGTCGGCATCAAGGGAGAGAGTCCACTCGTCCGGAAGCTGGAGACTGTTTTGCAGAAAGAGGTAAATGCTGCCGCGGTTCATATTCTTGCTACTGCCTTGATTGGTGACTTTGAAGAACGGTTGGGCGAAGTAGATGCCGAGCTCCGGTTTCCAGATGCCGACGGTGGGTGACAGATGGGCAGAGGCGGTGAGATACTGCATCCGTTTGAAATTTCCGGTAGTGAAGATGACAACATCCGGATTGTCCTCGTATTCTTTGGTCATGAAGGCAATGGCATTGCGGCGGTATTGGTAGTTAAGTCCGAATTGTACCCACTTGTAAAGGGCCGTGAACTGCAGGTCGTGGTTGGTTTCGGGGGTGAGCAGCGGGTTTCCGCCTTCGTAGATGAAACGGTTGTTATAACTCAGTGTGCTACGTAGCTGGAAGAAGCTGGGGCGGTTGCTTTTGGCTGTATAGCTGAGATTGGCTTGGGCTTTGCCGAGAGGAAAGTCTACCGATAGGTTGGGGCACCAGTCATTGTAAGTACGACTTTGACCGGGCACGTACTCTTCCTGCTCCCAATAGTCGGAGACGGCATGCTCGAAGCGCAGTCCTGCAAGAAGGCTGATTTTTCCTAATGTCAGTGAGTATTCGGCAAAGACGGCGGACTTGCTTTCGTCGATTCGACTGTCTGTATCGGGAAGTATGTGCTGCCGGTTCAGGAAATTGTCATTTCGCCGGATGAAGGTGTAATCGGCGCCGGTCTTCAGTTCACCTTTCCAAAGGGGATGGGTCAGAATCAACTTGGCGGCATAAAGGCGGTTGTCGGCGTGGTTGAAAGAGCTGATGTCGCGATTGCCTTCGGTCTGGCTTTCTTCTTGAGCCTCCTGGTGATTATAACTTTTGCCGTATACCAGGTCGGTGTTGAAGTTTATGTAGAGTTGCTTTATGCTGCCCTGATAGTAGGCATTCAGCTGGTGCCGGCTGGTTTGCTGCAAGTTTTGAGAGGAATGTATGGTGTGATCGGCCAACTCTTCATTCGCCCGGACGGTATATGTCGAATGATCACTGCTGTGATAATCGGGGGTACGATGAAACTCATAGGAGGCACCGAGGCTGTGTTGGGGGGTGAAGTCGTAACTGGCGCTTGCTTTTCCTCCGGCAAGCAGTCCCTTATTATATAAGTGACCCCGGTTATTTACATCCCATTGTATTTCGGACGGTATCTGGTAGCGAACCTCCTGGTGGCGTTTTCTGTTTTCATAATTGGTGTACAGCATGCCCAGTAGGGCCAGTCCTTTCTTCTGATAATTCAGATTGACTTGTCCGTAATGGCTGCTGCGTCTCCGTTGGGTGATTCCTGCACGGAAATTACCGCCAAAACTGTCTCTTTTGTTACGTACGGTGCGTATGCGTACAACGGCTTTAACGGTAGCATCGTACTCTGCACCCGGGTTGGTGATGAGCTCCACTTTTTCAATATCGGCGGCAGAGAGGCGTTGCAGCTCGGAGTTGTCTTGCAGAAGGCGGTTGTCTATATAGATGACCGGTGTCCCTTTGCCAAAAACGGTATACCCCTCATCAGAGGAGCGCAGTCCGGGGATATGTTTCAATACGTCGTTGGCATCATTCAAGGATGCAAGCAGGGTTTGCCGTACGCTTGTCTCCAACTTTCCGCCCTTTAGTCGGAAAACGGGACGGGCGGCGGTGATGACGGTTTCCGCAAGTAGCACGGCATCGGTTTGCAATATCCAGTTGTGGGTACTCCCGGTGGGGCAAGGCTGGCAAAGGGTTTTGTAACCGATGGAAGAAATTTGTAGTAGATAGTTTCCGGGAGCGGGAGGGAGAAGTTCAAAACTACCGTCGCTTCGGCTACACGTTCCTTGTATGAAGGTGGAATCTTCGGAAAGGAGGGCGATGTTAGCAAACTCTATCGGTTGCTTTTCCTCTGTGAGAATTTTACCTCGGATGGAGGGAGTTGTCGGGCTGGTTTGTGCTTTTGTTGTCGTGACGCTCATTAGGAGCAGGGCAAGAATACATATTATCTGTTTCATGTTCCGGTTGTTGTTTGATTTCGGGACACGAAGGTATCCGCTTTCTGCCGGGATGGAAGAAACAAAAAGCGGATAGTTGTCTGACATTTGCCTGACAATAGACTGACAATACTTTCTTTTGTCCTTTTAAAGGGGGAAGATGATTACTTTTCTGTATCCATCTCTCCGGTGAACGAGATGGACTGTTTGTTCATGGGTTGCACATGGATACTGGTAGAACCATCGGGAAAGATGGTGAGGCGGTACTCATAATTGTCTTCATCACTACGGGTCTTGAAGTCTATTTGGATTTTGCCTTTTTTGAGTGCTCTAGTTGTGTATGCGGTGATGGATGCATTGAAATTCAGGTTCTTGCCTCCTCCATACGGAGCATTGTAGGCCACTCCAAAGTAAGGCAGGTAAGAGAAAACGGAGTCGTTTCTGATTTCCAGTGTGTAGTTGGTGGTCAGGTTACGACTACCGCCTCTCATCGGTTGCATCCGATCTACGTTGATTTTGTATTGTTTAGCAGCAATAGCTTCTTTTACAGCACGTTCAGTGCGCGCTTTCTTTTCGTTACGGTTTTGGGCGGTTGTCGGCATTGCGACAGTCAGGCAGATTAGCCCTAATAGGATAAGTTTGTTAGTCTTCATGATTCTATAATGTTTAGGTTCTTATTTCCAGTCCGTAGGCGCGGCCACGGTCTGTTGTTATTCTGAGGTTGCTGTTGTCCTCGACAATGGGCTTCAGACGCCGTATCAATGTGTAAAGCGTTTCGTCTGCATTGTCTTTTCCCGGCCATAGCGATTGGCAGATGTCAGACTTGAAAAGTAGGTGTGAGGAAGAAAGATAGAACATCTCCATCAGTGTATATTGCATGGGTGTGAGCTTCAGTTTCTCTTGCCGCTCATTATAGAAGCAGGCTTCCTGGAGGGAAAGCGAAAGGTTGCCGAAAGTGATGGTGTTTTCCTGCTGTTGCCCGTTACAAGTATCAGCATCAGTCCTTGTGCGCCGACGGAAATAGAAAAAGGTGAATCCTCCCCAGAGGAGGGCGGCCAATAGCAATGTTGCCGGAATTGTCTGCTTGGATAAACTGAACAGCATGGCAGCTGAGCAGCGGGCATATCCTCGGAAAGAAAGCGTCAGTCCAGATGCATCGGCTGTGGTGGAGAGCCATACTAATGTGTCGCTGGCAAGACATCCGGCAGGAATTTCATTGAATACGGTGGCGGGAGCATTCTTTTTCAGTATATGCAGCGAAAGTGTGGAGACATCTTTCAATCCGGTGACGGACAATGCTTCGGTAAAGGCTCTGTGGGAACCGCTTACGGAAACGGGAGTACCCATCACTTCTTGCAACTTGGCATAGGTTTGGATGGTGTCCGCATTCAACCATAATCCCTTGTTCTGCAATACTGTGCGTTGCAGTGCCTGGTTCAGGTCAGAGACCACACGTTGTTCTGCCTGCGAATAGCTGCGATAACCAAAGCCGAATGATAGCAGTATCAATAGAAAAGTGATTGCTATCGAAAGATTTGCTGCTGATACTTTTCTTTTCATGGATACAAAATTAGGTATAAATCGGATTATAAACAAAAAAGGAAGTTTCCTTTTGGAAAACTTCCTTTTTTGATGGTTTTGCCGCAAGTAGATTACTTACGCAAGCCGAGTTCTTTGACGATAGCACGATATCTGGTGATGTCGCGGTCCTTCAGATAAGTCAGCAACGCACGGCGTTTACCTACCAACATAGTCAAAGCTCTTTCTGTACTATAATCCTTTCTGTTGAGCTTAAGGTGCTCAGTCAGACGAGCAATACGGTAGGAAAACAAAGCTATCTGAGCCTCAGCTGAGCCAGTATCAGTGTTAGACTTTCCGTATTTGCCGAAGATTTCTTGCTTTTTAGCAGCGTCTAAATACATAATGTTTAATTAAAAGTTATTATAAATATTCCCTTTCGGGGCTGCAAAGATAGGGATAAACTTTTATATCACAATGATATTCAGCAAAAAAATCATATCTATACTGCATATCTAATCCAAAATCACTAACTTTGTCGCCTGAAAATAATAGGTATTATATGCAAAAGATTAGAAACATTGCAATTATTGCCCATGTGGACCATGGGAAAACGACGCTCGTTGACAAGATGCTTTTGGCCGGAAACCTTTTCCGCAGCAACCAGAGCACAGGTGAATTAATGTTGGATAACAATGACCTGGAGCGTGAACGAGGTATAACGATTCTCTCAAAGAACGTTTCTATCAACTACAAGGACACCAAGATTAACATTATTGATACTCCGGGACACAGTGACTTCGGAGGTGAAGTGGAACGTGTATTGAATATGGCGGATGGATGCATTCTGCTTGTGGATGCTTTCGAAGGTCCTATGCCGCAGACACGGTTTGTATTGCAGAAAGCTCTGCAGATTGGTCTGAAACCTATCGTTGTTGTAAATAAGGTGGATAAGCCAAACTGCCGTCCCGAAGAAGTGTACGAGATGGTGTTCGACTTGATGTTCAGCTTGAATGCAACCGAGGACCAGCTGGATTTCCCCGTTATCTACGGTTCTGCCAAGAATAATTGGATGAGTACCGACTGGCAGCAGCCGACTGATAACATTTATCCGCTTCTGGACTGTATCTTGGAGAATATTCCTGCCCCCGAACAGTTGGAAGGTACACCGCAAATGCTGGTTACTTCGCTGGATTATTCTTCGTATACCGGGCGTATTGCTGTGGGCCGCGTGCACCGTGGCACATTGAAAGAAGGCATGAACGTGTCTTTGGCAAAGCGTGACGGGAGTATCGTGAAATCAAAAATCAAGGAACTGCATACATTCGAAGGTATGAGCCGTGTAAAGGTGCAGGAAGTGTCTTCCGGTGACATCTGTGCATTGGTAGGTATCGAAGGATTTGAAATCGGAGATACGGTCTGCGATTACGAAAATCCGGAGGCGTTGCCGCCCATTGCCATTGACGAGCCTACGATGAGTATGCTCTTCACCATCAACGACTCTCCGTTCTTCGGTAAGGAAGGTAAGTTTGTTACTTCCCGCCACATCCACGACCGTTTGATGAAGGAGTTGGATAAGAATCTTGCTCTTCGTGTGCGCAAGAGCGAGGAAGACGGCAAGTGGATTGTTTCCGGCCGTGGCGTGCTTCATCTTTCCGTACTGATTGAGACCATGCGTCGTGAAGGGTATGAGTTGCAGGTAGGGCAACCGCAGGTAATCTTCAAGGAGATTGACGGCGTGAAATGCGAACCTATCGAAGAGCTGACCATCAATGTTCCCGAAGAATATGCCAGCAAGATGATTGATATGGTGACCCGTCGTAAAGGTGAAATGGTAAAGATGGAAAGTGCCGGCGAACGTGTAAATCTTGAGTTCGACATGCCGTCGCGCGGTATCATCGGTCTGCGTACCAACGTGCTGACCGCTTCTGCCGGCGAGGCTATCATGGCACACCGTTTTAAGGAATACCAGCCGTATAAGGGTGAAATTGAACGGCGTACCAACGGTTCTATGATTGCCATGGAGTCCGGTACGGCTTTTGCCTATGCCATTGACAAGTTGCAAGACCGCGGTAAATTCTTCATTTTCCCGCAGGAAGAGGTTTATGCAGGCCAGGTAGTGGGCGAGCATTCCCATGACAACGACTTGGTGATTAATGTAACGAAGTCCAAGAAGCTTACCAATATGCGTGCCAGTGGTTCGGATGATAAGGCACGTCTGATTCCTCCCGTACAGTTCTCTCTTGAGGAGGCACTGGAGTACATCAAGGAAGACGAATACGTGGAAGTTACTCCTAAATCAATGCGTATGCGTAAGGTTATCCTCGATGAGCTTGAGCGTAAACGCGCAAACAAGAACTGATAAACAGAAGAGTTTTAGTTGTTATATATGAAAGGAGTGCCCCGCCGAAAGGTGAGGCACTCCTTGTTTATTGTCGTCATTCAAACGAAAGTCAATCGATGAATTTTACCTTTGCCGCATTACGGGGTTTGGCAGCGGGCGTTTCATCCGGATAGCCGAAAGCGATACAGTAAAGTAGCTGATAGCCTTCCGGAATATCCAGTTTCTTCAGGTATCCGGCAGCAGCCGGAGTAGAGGTCATGAAGCGCGTGGGACCGCCCAAGCAGCAAGAACCGATTCCCATGGACCAGGCTGATAGAATCATATTCTCACCCAGCAGTCCGCAGTCAATCTGCGAAAGGTCATAAGACGGGTCATTGGCAATAAATACTACTGTAGAAGCGTTGCGAAACATGTTCTTGAATTTCGGGTCTTCGGCGGCTTTGGGATTTTCCTTCTTGTAGATTTCCGTAATGCCGTTGATGAAATCCGGGTTATCCACTACACGCACTTCCCACGATTGCTTGTTCTGTCCGTTGGGTGCATTGATACCGCAATCCAGGATAATCTGCATGGTGTCGCGATTCACGGCTTGCGGTTTGTACTGGCGGATGCTGCGGCGTGACATGATGGTTTCAATCACCGCATTCTCTTTGCTTTCATTTGCATTGGCAGCTTGGGCCTCTTTCTGGACCTGGGCACCGCAACTGCAGAGCAGTAACAAACTTGCGCCTGCCAACATCAATCTGATACTTTTCATATTGCTTTATTTGAATAATGGTTTCTGCAAAACTACTAAAACTTTCGGATTATCAATGAGATAGAGATATTAAAAAAGAAAAAAGGCATCTCCCGGAGGAGATACCTTTTTCATATGTTTCTAACTTTATTGTCAGATTAGAGCTTCGGACCAGCAGCAACCAGAGCCTTACCAGCTTCGTTGCCAGTGAACTTAGCGAAGTTCTTGATGAAGCGGCCAGCCAGGTCTTTTGCTTTTTCTTCCCATTGGCAAGCGCATTCGTAAGTATCGCGAGGATCAAGAATCTTCGGATCTACATTAGGCAATTCAGTAGGAACCACGAAGTCGAAGAAAGGAATAACCTTCGTCGGAGCCTTGTCGATAGAACCGTCGAGGATAGCGTCGATGATACCACGAGTATCTTTGATAGAGATACGTTTGCCGCTACCGTTCCAACCAGTGTTAACCAAGTATGCCTTAGCACCAACCTTGTTCATCTTCTTAACCAATTCTTCTGCATATTTAGTAGGATGCAAGCTCAAGAAAGCAGCACCGAAGCAAGCAGAGAATGTCGGAGTCGGTTCAGTGATACCACGTTCTGTACCAGCCAACTTAGCAGTAAAGCCAGACAAGAAGTAGTACTGAGCTTGTTCAGGGTTCAGGATAGATACCGGAGGCAATACACCGAATGCGTCAGCAGACAAGAAAATTACCTGGTGAGCGTGAGGACCCTTAGAAACCGGTTTAACAATGTTATTGATGTGGTAGATAGGATAAGAAACACGAGTGTTTTCTGTTACGCTCTTGTCAGCGAAGTCAATCTTGCCGTCAGCAGCAACTGTAACGTTCTCCAACAGAGCGTCACGCTTGATGGCAGCGTAGATATCGGGTTCGCTTTCTTTATCCAAGTTGATAACCTTAGCGTAGCAACCACCTTCGTAGTTAAATACACCTTCGTCATCCCATCCGTGTTCGTCGTCACCGATCAACAGACGTTTCGGGTCAGTTGACAAGGTAGTCTTACCAGTACCGGACAGACCGAAGAAGATAGCAGAGTCAGTGCCTTCCATATTAGTGTTGGCAGAGCAGTGCATAGAAGCGATACCACGCAACGGGTTCTTGTAGTTCATGATAGAGAACATACCCTTCTTCATTTCACCGCCGTACCAAGTGTTCAAGATAACCTGTTCGTTGGTCTTCAAGTTGAATACAGTAGCTGTTTCAGAGTTCAGACCCAGTTCCTTGTAGTTGTCAACTTTTGCCTTAGAAGCGTTGAATGATACGAAATCGGGTTCTCCGTAGTTAGCCAGTTCTTCAGCAGTCGGGCGGATGAACATGTTAGTTACGAAGTGAGCCTGCCATGCCACTTCCATGATGAAACGTACTTTCATACGAGTAGCGGGGTTGGCACCACAGAAGGTATCAACAACAAACAGACGCTTGCCGCTCAGCTGCTTAACAGCTTTAGCTTTCAAGTCAGCCCAAGCTTCTTCAGAGCAAGGTTTGTTGTCGTTTTTGTATTCTTCAGAAGTCCACCATACAGAATCTTTGCTGGCTTCATTCATTACGAAGAATTTATCTTTAGGAGAACGACCGGTATAGATACCTGTCATTACATTTACAGCACCCAGTTCAGTTACCTGACCTTTTTCAAAACCTTCCAAACCTGGTTTGGTTTCTTCTGCGAACAGTACATCGTAAGACGGGTTGTGGATAATTTCCTTCACGTCTTGGATACCGTACTTGCTTAAATCTAAATTTGCCATTTCTTTTAATGATTTAAAATGTTGGTATTTGGTTTATAATCTCTTTCTTTAATCTCTTTTTACCTTTGATTTACAAGGGAAAACGGGTGTAGAAAAGCTCTTTTTTTCCTGCTTTTCAGCAGGTCCCTTGTTTTTCGCCTACAAAAGTAATACTTTCTTTTTAAAGAAAAGCTCTATTAGAGAAATTTTTCTCTAATAGGAAATCTTTTATAAAACCATAACAATATCTGCTAACTGAATGTTGCAAATTGAGTGAAATTCGTTTACTTTGCAGCAGATTTTAATGTGCTAATGTGCTGATATGCCAATGTGCTAATTGCCATGCGGCATTACGTACACCACATTTGCACATTAGCATATTTGCACATTAGCACATTTATAGTTATGAAGGTTATCAACTTTGCCGAGACAAATTCTGTCTTGAACCAATACGTGGCGGAAATTCGTGATGTAGCAGTCCAGGGCGACCGTATGCGTTTCCGCCGTAATATTGAACGCATTGGAGAGATAATGGCGTATGAAATGAGTAAGGAACTGACGTATTCTGTCAAGCAGGTACAGACTCCCTTGGGGGTGGCGTCGGTCAGCACACCCGATGACGAGGTGGTGATTGCCACTGTTTTCCGTGCCGGATTGCCTTTGCATACTGGATTCTTGAATATGTTCGACCATGCCGGGAACGCTTTTGTTTCCGCTTACCGTTATTATAAGGATAAGGAATGCCGTACGGTGGATGTACACATCGAATACATCGCTACTCCGGATTTGTCCAAGAAGACATTATTGATTGTAGACCCGATGCTTGCCACGGGAGAAAGTATGGAATTGGCCTGGAAGGCCTTCGTCACCAAGGGGATGCCGGCCAAGTTGCAGATAGCTTGTGTCATAGCCAGCCAGCAGGGCGTAGAGCATCTGGAAAAGCTGTTCCCTGGAGATGAAGTGACCTTGTGGTGTGCAGCAATCGACCCGGAGATGAACGAGCATTCCTATATCGTTCCCGGGCTGGGAGATGCCGGAGATTTGGCGTTCGGTGACAAGATATAAGGTTCATATATCTTTTCCATCAGCCTTTTCCCAAGTGCGGGCCTATAATGACCCGGTTCATAATAATTGTGGATGTCTTCCGTGTATTCGTTGATACCGGTGAAATCAAACACATTCCGTTTTCCGAAGAAGCGCTTTAGCGTCTTTACGTCGGCAGGGTTTATGTTGACCTGCAGGTAGTCGGGACTGATAATGATTTTCACATCGGTATCATGCTTCCGGCAAATCCACTTTATTTCCTGCAACAAGCTGATTTGCTTTTCCCTGAGCACTTGGGGGGCTTCCCGGTATTTCCCGTCTCTATAATTCTTCATTTTCTCTTTGGTGAATTCTCCTTTCCGGTTTTCCCAGTACTTATCTCCCTCTTCCTTTATCATTTTCTCTCTGGGATTCAGCACATCATTGGTTACCGGGTTTCGGGTGGAGCCATAGGGGTTTATAATCCCTTTCATGTAAGGGCGATAGGTATGGAACAGCTTGTAGTCCAGATAGGGGAAGAGAAAGTTCGGGTAGAAGAAGGCTTGGCAGAATTCCTTCTGAAACTTGAAGTTGCTTATTCCCGATATGGCGGGCGGCAGAATGTTGGAATGTCCGGTCAGGCAGCGGTCGTTGTGCAATGATTCCTTGTCGATAATCAGCAGCAGGTTCTTGATTGTTGCACCTGCCTTGTCCAGTGCCCTCAGCTTCAGGCAGACGGCGGCGAGGCTTTCGGCATTTCCGAATAGCCGTACGGCCCTTCCGCCGTGGAGGTATTTCTCCCATTCATGGCATTGATAAGCCATAGTGCAGGAGTTTCCCATGATATAGGAGTCGATGGGGATGGTATCCCGGTTGTTCAGATACATCTGCCACCCCACGTACCCTTCGTTTAGTACAACCGGGGTTTGGTCGTATCGTTCATAGTTCTTCAGGACCATGAAAGGGTCGTCCAGGAAATAGACTGCCAGTAGGGCTATAAAAGGGATAAAAAGGATAAAGAGCTTTTTCATGAAACGTATGGCTGCGTTCCGTTCGCTGTTTTTCTTCATCATGTGTCTTTATTGTCAAAATTGTAAATATATGAAGCTGTCCGAGTTGAACTGTCCCAGTGTGAAAAGTATTATGGCGAGCAGATAATAGATACTCCATCTTACGGCTGTCGGCTGTCGTCCGAGGGCTTCCAGCAAATCATGCTTGGACATGAAATATTCGTAAACCAATATCAGTACGAGTGCGCTTCCTGCCACAATGCTGTTGTGGTCCGGCATTCCGATGTTCATTTCCTTCCAACTGTAATGTACGCCGAAGGAGAGGTGGCTGATGTAGTGGAACGCTTCGGCCATGGAACTTGCCCGGAAGAATATCAGAGATACAGCAAAAAGTAGGTAGGTCCTTACGACGGATAATGTGGCATATAAGCGGCTTCCCAATTGGGCTTTCAGTCTGCGGTGAAATGCTGTGGTCTTCATCTCGTAGAAAATGATGACACCTTGAATTAGTCCGTAGACAGCGAAGTTCCATCCGGCACCATGCCAGATACCCAGTCCCGTAAAGGTCAGCGCCAGACTTAGAAATACGCCCCATTGTCCCCATCCACGCAGGCTCGAGGACAACGGGAGGTACAGATAGTCGCGTACCCAGAATGAAAGCGACATGTGCCATCGGCGCCAGAAGTCGGCAGTGGTCTGTGCAATGAACGGCCGGTTGAAGTTTGGGCTGAGCTTGAATCCCAGCATGCGCGCTCCTCCCAATGCGATGTCGGTATATCCGGAGAAGTCGGCATACAGCTCTATCGGATATAGGAGGCATGCCATCAGCAATTGCACGCCCGAGGCTGTGTATACCGACCCGAAGACACCGTCTATGTATGGGGCGATGGAGTCAGCCAGTATCAGTTTCTTTATTAGTCCCACGACAATCAATCTCATTCCGTAGACCATGGATGTATAGTCCGTAGCTTTGCAGGACTTCAGTTGGGGGAGCATGTCACTTGCTCTTTCTATGGGACCGGAAAGGAACTTCATGAAGAAGAGCATGTATATCATGAAGTCGGGCAGGCTCTTTTCCGGTTCTTCTTGCCAGTAGATTTCTGTCAGGTACGAAATGGCCTGGAAAGTATAGAAAGAGATTCCCAGTGGAAAGAGAATGTGGCAGTCTGTAAGCCGGTCGGCATACCGGAATGCCAACCAGCTTACAACCAGAAAACACACACCTGAAAAATAAATTCCCTTCATGCCGCTTTCCCGCTTGGCCTGTCCTATCCATTTGCCAAGGTAGAAGGTGGTAAGCGTGAGGATGAGGGCCGTTATCAGAAAAGCGAGGTGGTAGAAGCCTATGAAGAGGCAGCTGGCTGTCAGTAAGGTCGCTTTTCTGAATCGTGAAGGAAGCGTATGGTATAGAATGAAAGTACACGCAAACAGTACGACGAAGTTCAGGGATATGAATGACATTTCTTAGTTGGTTTTGGTTAAAATGGCATGGCAGATGTCTCCCACGTTTTTGAGTTTTACAATATCTCTGAAGGTGAAGCGTACATTGAATTTCTTCTCTATCTTGTTTATCAGTTGCATGTTGGTCAGTGAATCCCATCCTTCTACATCCTGGGCGGTGGTTTCATTGTCAAGTACGATGTTCTCTCTTTTCAGTACCTCCCGAAAGATGAGGCTCATTTCATTCAAAATAGTCTGTGTATCCATTGTCAAGTTTAAATTAGTTCTTGTATTTTCTTTCTGTCTGTTTTGCTACTGGTGTTCAGCGGAAACTGTTCCAGACAATGCATATGCTTGGGAATCATGTAGTAGGGAAGCCTGCTACACAGATATTCCTCTATCTGCTGTTTGTCGAGCTGTTTCTTCTCTACGACGAGATGCAGTTCGCACTGGTTGTCGTTGTCGTATTTGGGAATGACGACTATACGGCATTCACCGTTGAAAAAGTTTTTTGCCACATGTTCAATCTCGCTCAGCTCAATGCGAAACCCTTGTATCTTTATCTGTGAGTCTTTTCGTCCGTAATAAATGATGTCGCCGTCGGCGTCCATTTGGCAGAGGTCTCCTGTTTTGTAGTATACTTTTCCATTGGCGGTCTCTACGAGGCATTCTCCGTTTTTTTCGGGAGCATTCCAGTAGCCGCCCATCACTTGATTGCCGCTAATCCATAGTTCACCGGTTTCTCCGGTAGGCAGCGGGCGGCCGTCTGCATCCATAATCAGGGCATCGATGCCTTCGAAAGGCTTTCCGATGGCGACCATGCCGTTGTGATGCTTGCAGGAGGTGACGGGTATCCGATAGGCAGTGCAGTAGATGGTTCCCTCTGTCGGTCCGTATAGGTTTATGAAAGAGGCATTGGGGACGCATTTTCTGAAAGCACCCAACAGCTCCGCGTCAGATGCCTCGGCAGTAACCACCAGATATCTCAGTGCGGGAAGGTGTATCTCCGGAAAATAGGGACGTAGCAGCTGGAGCAGTGAAGGGGCTACGGCAGCGAAGGTCAGGTCGTATTTTTCCAGAGTTTCAATTACGTTGATGTATTTCACGCCTTCCGGAGAAACGGTGTATATGCAAGCACCCAGCGTCAGCGGATACAGAAAGGATACGATGGAAACGTCGAAAGTGAGTTCGAACATCTGCAGCATCCGGTCGTTCCCGTCCAGTTGCCAGCCGAGGCGGTGATAGGCGGTATAGAAAGCATTCAGGTTGCGGCGGGAGATGGGCACTCCTTTGGGTTCGCCCGTGCTTCCGGAAGTGAAGATAATGTAGGCATTTTCCTCTTCTGCCGTATGGAGGATGTCTTCTGCGGCATGGAACGTGGTGGAGTTCTCTGCCTGCTCTATTTCGGAGGTGCATATCAGTTCCAGATTCCGGGTGTCGAGGTTCAAGACATGGATATTCTCGGTATGCAGCACGAGGCGGATGCCTGCTAAGCCGGCAATTCTGTCATTCCTATGTTTGGGGTAGGAAGGATGGAGGATGACGTATGCCTTTCCGCAAATCAGTGCAGATAGTATGGATGCGTATGTTTCCAGTCTGTTTTCTGCGACGATGCCGATAATTTTGTCTTCTCTGTCCTTGAATAGGGAGGATATTTTCTGTACGCAAGTTGCCAGCTCTCCATAAGTGCAGGCAGTGTCTTCGATGACGAATGCCGGCCGGTCGGCATATTTGCCGAAGGCTTTCACGATGTCGCCAATCAAGTCATTTGAATGTTTTTTCATTTACTCCGTTATGTTATAGTTCAGTTTTTGCGGAAGCGATGTTTATCCGTCGTTCATTAAAGACAGTGGTTTCCTGCAATCTCCCTATCGGGCAATCCTTAAGATTTCTAAAAAGGAAGGATATAGTTCGGAATAAAAGAAACTGAGAGGCAAATACATACTCACCACGGAATTACACGGATTAACATAACTAAAAGTTCTTTATTATCAGAACTCCAAAGATAATCTGTGTTAATCCGTGTAATTCCGTGGTGAGTTATAGTACACTCTCCGGGCAGAATGGGTTTGCAAACAAAGTCCTTATTTTGCCCAGAACAGTTTGTGGTAGTAAGTGTCTTCGGCTGACACCTCTTTATAGTAGGGATTGTAGTTGACTTCCGTATTCGGGTATCTCCAGCGGTTCGGCACATTTGTGATGGTACCGGCCACTTCGGGGAAGACCAGGCCGGACGGATAACCGGTACGTCGGATGTCACTCCATGCCTCGCGACTGGCCAGGAAACCGAAATGCAGCCACTTTTGGGTAATGATAGCATCCAGCTTGTCTGCATATTCCGTGCTGTTCCATTTGGCAGCAGCGAAAGAGGCTGTTTCTTCGGCAGTGGGGGCATCATACCGGCGTGCGTTTTCACCCGTACTTACCGAATCGTAATAGTAGTAAAGCGTGATGGACTGGCCGACAGCCTTTTTGAACTCTTCTTCCGCTTTCGCTTCATTCTTTGCCACTCCATACCCCATTTCATAGGCTTCCGCTTTCAGGAAATGGATTTCGGGTGAGGCCATTATCAGCATGTCGAATTTATCGTTTTCCCAAAAGAAACCTTTCTGCGTGATTTGTGAGAAACCGGTGTTGCTGGTATTGACTTCGTCTTGTGCCTGCGAGTTGTAATATTCCGTCAGCTCATCCGCCACGGTGAGGTCTGTGCCCAGATAACGGTGCTCGTCCAATTGACCGGTGTTTTGGTTGGTAATCTTCACGGGATTGAAGTTGAGCAGGATGCGCGGGTCGTCTTCTCCTTTCACATAAACGCCGCTCAGTGGGTCATTGCTGGTCATATCATAGTTGCCATGGCCCAGCATGCGGTCGATGATGGCGCCCGAAGCGAGTCGGTTGGTTACCCAGTCACCCAGTCCGTGGCCTGCGGTGAAGTTCAGTTGCCCAGACTTCTGGTTGACAATGAGAATGTTGTTTTCTTGTTCCTCTATCAACGGATAGGCCGACGGATTTTCCAGGATTTCCTTGATGGCGGTACGGCCTTCCGCCTGCAAGTCTCCCTGCGCGGCTACGCGCAGGGCAAGGCGTAGGCGCAAGGAGTTTGCATAACGTTCCCATTTGTCCATGTCCCCGTTGTTGATAAAGTCTTGTGTATTGAAGTTCCTCGGTGTGGGGATGGAGCGGAACCGCGGAGCAATTTCTTTGAGCTCGTCAAGAATGGTTTTATATATATTCTCGGCCTTGTCATAGTGAGCATACGATTTACCTACATCGTTGGTAAGCGGCAGCGTGCAAGCTTCCGAGAAAGGCATATCCCCGAAAACGTCCACTGTGGCGGCAAAGAAATCGTACAACTGTACTTTGGCGGCAAGATAGAATGCCTCGTCCTGGGCTTGTTCTGCCGCGCTTTCTTCCTCGTAGAGAGATTCCAGCTTACGGAACTGGGCCAGTGCCGAATACACATTGTCCCACTGTCCGTCAATAGCGGGTATATAGCCGGGGGTATACATATCCGTAGTGTTGGAGTAGCCGAAGGTTTGTGCATACTTGCCCGTAAACTGTGAATCGAATCCGAAGAACCGGTTGTATTCGTAAACATCATAGTCCTTTACTTTTTGGAAGACTCCTACCATCAGATTACTGATGGTGACTTGGGTTACTTTGGAGGGGTCTTCGTATTTGCTGTCGAAGTCATAATCCGTACAGCCTGATGTTGTCAAGAGGAATGCTCCCAATGAAACAAGAGATAATATCTTTGTCTTTTTCATACTCTTTGTTGTTTTTTGGATGGTTGTTTTGTCAGAAACTTGCACGAAGTGAAACACCGAAACTGCGGGTAGCTGTGGTAGAACTTCCCACGGTAGCCTGGTTGGCCCAGGATGTTCCGACGGACGACTCCGCATCGTAGTTTTTCAGTGCTTTGTAGAAGTAGAAGAGATTACGTCCGAAGACCGACACACTCAGCCGGCCCAGTCCCAGTTTGGAGATCATCTTTTCGGGAAATTGGTAGCCGATGGTCAATTCACGCAGTTTGACATAAGAATTGTCGAATACCGAATGGCGGTATGTCAGCTGTTCGGCCTCCGTTCCCCAATTATAGGTGGTGTTGTAGTAATAGCCTGCCGGAATGATACGTGTGTTTCTTTCGCCAGTGGAGGCCACTACACCCGGAAGAATGATGCCGTCGTGGTAGATTATCTCTCCGTTGGGGCCGGCACCCGTGGAAGGGTCTACTTGTACCGGAATTCCGCTGGAATTGTTGTCGCCCGGATAGTAATAGGATAGTCCGCCGTGTTCCGTATCACGGTACTTTAGGGATTCGGGTGTCAGACCCACTGCGGTGGCATATTGGTTCATTTCGTTGATGACATCTCCTCCGATGCGGAAGTCGATACTGAAATCGAGGAATACATTCTTGTAGGAGAAAGAGTTGAATAGACCTCCTACGCCTGCTGGATTGATGTTGCCGACTTTCTGCAATTCGGTTTGGTTGAGGTAAAGACCTTTATCGGAAACGAGGTACTCACCGTTTTCGTTCACCTGGGGAACCTGCGCATAGATGTCACCCATTGGCTGGCCTTCCACAGCTTGTATTTTTATTCCACTGCCTCCGGAGTTGAGTATTTCCAGATAGGGCACTCCATCGGCCAGTTTCACCACTTTGTTCTTATATACACCATAGTTGGCTGTCAGGTCCCAGCGGAAATCTCTGGTCAGTATGGGAGTGGCACTGATTGATATATCCCAGCCGTGGTTGGCTACCTCGCCCACATTCATCAACACATTCTTTACGCCTGATGTGGAAGGTTGCGGCGTGGAGAGTATCTGGTCCTTTACACGGTTGTTGTAGTAGGATATATCTATACCCAACCGGTTGTTTAAAAACTTGCTTTCCAGACCTATCTCGTATTCGTACTTCTTTTCCGGACGGATATCTGCATTCCCCCATGAAGAGGGAATGGTGTTCCAGGTGAATCCGTTGTCTGAACCTTGCTCGTAGACGATATTGGCGGTATAGGTTTCAGGAGCATTTCCTACGATACCGTATGAGAGGCGCAGTTTTCCATAGTTCCACCATGACGGCATGTGGAAGGCTTGGGTGAAGAGGAAACTCAGATTAGCGGAAGGATAGAAAAAGCTCTGGTCTTTTAGGGTAGACGAG
Source organism: Bacteroides sp. A1C1 (assembly GCF_004328515.1). Taxonomy (NCBI): domain Bacteria; kingdom Pseudomonadati; phylum Bacteroidota; class Bacteroidia; order Bacteroidales; family Bacteroidaceae; genus Bacteroides; species Bacteroides sp. A1C1. The sequence continues at coordinate 1,914,174 of NZ_CP036491.1, read as the reverse complement.
CGTTCCTGGCGTCCGGTCAGTTCAAGGAATAGATAGTTGTCCCATCCCAGGCTCAGTGTACCCATATAGCCGGTTTTCAGTAGTTCCATACGTTGCAGGGTACTGCTTGGCGTGTAGCGGCTGGCATTGAGGTCGAACCAGTTTTCCGTGACAAGCCCGCCATTGGTGGAGACCCTCATATTGTTCATATTTTCGTAGCGTCCGGTCCAGCCTACGGTGGCGGCAATGTCGAAGCGGTTGATATTATAGTTGAAGTTCAACATAACATCTCCATAGACAATGTCGTAACGGCGGTTGATGGACTGGAAGCTACCGTTGGGGTCGTATAGGGAATTGGGTTGTTCGCTTTCATATTTCAGTGTTTGCTTCACATCTGTGATATCAGTTGAAACCTGGGCGCGCAGACTCAGCCAGTTGGTTATCTGCCAGGTGGGGCGAATTATACCGATGAGCCGATTCTCTGTCTCGTCGCTATGGTGATGGTACATATTCCACAGCATGTTGTTCACTCCGGTGGCGTAACTGGGGTCGTAGGCCCATGATTCCTCAGGAGTCAGCGTGGCGTTTCCTCCGACAAAGGTATTACGGTATCCCAGACTGGTGACGTAGCTTTGTTTCAGATAGGGAATGTCCAGGAAGGTGGAGAACATGTTGCCGAAACCGCTGTATAGGTTGAGCGAGGTTTGCGGACGGTCTTCTACATTCTGTACGATGTAGTTAAGGGAGTATTCCAGTTTCAGCGGTTTCGCCAGTTGATACGAACCGGTCAGCTTGAAGTTGTGTTTGGTGAAGCTTCCGGTCAAGGCATTGGGAATCTCGTCCATGAATGTGTAGGAGAAGCGGTTGCTGGTGGTTTCCGTCCCTTGTGAGATGGCGAGATTGTAAGTCTGGGTCCAGCCGGTGCGAAACAACTCTTTCCACGGGTTGTCGGTCAGTGCCTGGTAGGGGCGCATCTTCCCGTCCCAGTAAAGTACCTCGCTACCGTCGTATTTCGGGCCGAAGGACAAGGTGGTGGAACGGAGGCTTTTGTAGCTTTGTCCGTTTAGGGTTCTCTGATAGAAGCCTCCCGTCTGTTTCTCATAATCGCTGTATGCGGTGTTGTAGGTTCCCGGCCCGTATACGGTCTGTACTTTTGGCAGATAAGCCGGTAAGTTTGCCATGACTTGGGCATTGAAGTCCACCGTCAGCTTGCCACTTTTGGCGCGTTTGCTGGTGATGACTACCGCACCGTTTGCAGCCTCCGAGCCGTAGAGAGCTGTGGCGGAAGCTCCTTTCAGAATACTGAGGCTCTCGATGTCCTCTGGGTTGATGTCTACCAGACCATTGGAACGGATTTGTCCGTCGTTGCCAAATTCAGCGAAGTCCGTGCTTTTGCCCGTGCCGCCGTTGCGGATGGGTACCCCGTCCAGAATGATGAGTGGCTGGTTATTTCCAGTGATAGAGGTCAGGCCGCGTACGTTGATGGAGACAGCTCCGGCAGAACCGCCCTGTGTTTGTGTAATGCGGACTCCCGGTGCTTTACCGTACATGGCAGAGGCAAAATTGGGTGCTCCTGCCTTTACCAATTCGTCTGCACTGATGGTACTGATGGCATAACCGACACGTTTCGTATCTTTTTTGATACCCATTGCCGTTACTACGACTTCTTTCAGTTGCTGGGTATCTTCGCTGAGTGTAATCTTCAGGTCGCCTTGCTTTTTTCGTTTTGCCAGGTTTATCTCCCGGGTGGCATAGCCCATGTAAGCGATAGAGAGTGTTGCATCTGCAGGAACGGTCAGTGTGAAGTTGCCGTCCACATCGGTAATGACGCCGTTGTTGGTACCTTTCTGTATGACGCTGGCACCGATAAGCAGTTCTCCTGTTACATCTCTCACAATGCCTTTAATGGTTCGGTTTTCTTGTGCGAAGGCTGTTCCGGTGAAAAGAAATGCTAATAACCAACTTGCAATAATCAAACTTTTTTGGAAGTGCGACACTGAATGTGGAATGTCACACCGTTTTCTCATCCTGATTTTCATACTACTGAAAAATAATTGATTTATCTTATTATAAATATTACGTCCTTTCGGCGGATATTTTAGCAAGAGATATGCCAAACGAAAGGCAAGCTATCCTTTCAAGGATGAATAATGTTGATAATCAATCGTTTATTTTTAATTGGGAAAAGGGAAGTTCGGGTGTTTGTGGTGTGGAGATGTGGAAAAAATCCACAGTAGGTATTCCACAATTTCCTTCTCTTCCCTTGAAGTCTTGTTGTCGGCCCTTATTGGTAGCCTTGTTCGTCGGAGGTATGTTCTATCGCTGTAATAAAATCTGGTGCAGTTGCAGTGGTTGCATTTTCTTTTCAGGGTGGGAGTGCTTTTGACCTTTATCTGGGAAGGATTACTCGAACGAAGGAACCATCAGCCTGCGGTTTGTGAGAGAAAGGATAGGTAGGTACTCTTACTTTTGGGAAATTAATATCATGTTTGCACCTTATTTGTTTCGTGCAAACATAATATTAATAAGAAATGATACAAGCTATTAATATTGCAACTCAAAAGTGTGGAAGCAAAATGCGCTTCCATACTTTTGAGTTGCTTCCACAGCATCTGAAATGCCGTTGGATAAGAAATTTCGGCAGATGAGTGGAAGTGTGGAAGCAACTTATGCAAAAATCTTAGTGGTTTATTTTACTTCCCACGTATCGTTCGTCATCAATAACTCCTCGAAGTTGTGATACTTCTTCTTGGCAGACACCTCTTCGATTTGTTCATGAACGGCATCGTCGTAAGTAGGAGCTTCCACATCGCGGATAACACCGAGTGCAATCGGGAAGTCGGGACCTTCCATTAGGGCAAGCTTTAGTTGCAGGGTGTTGTCCATGCAGTGGGCATCGTGGATGAGGATATCCTTCTCTGTAATGCCGTTCTCACCGAGTTTCACGACTTTCAGACCAAAGCCTTCCTGCATCAGGCCGTATTCGTTGTTCTCGCCGAAGAACATCGGTTCGCCATGTTTCAGGTAGATGGCATTCTTGGAGCGGTCTTCCTTTTTGGCTACGGAGTCATGCGTACCGTTATTGAAGATAACGCAGTTTTGCAGAATCTCGCAAACGGAAGCCCCTTTGTGAGCCATGGCTGCCTTCAATATTTCCACTGTCCCCGGAGCATCGGTAGCTACCGCGCGGGCAAAGAAACGGCCACGGGCACCGAAACAAAGCTCTGCCGGGTGGAATGGATCTTCTACCGTACCGTAGGGAGACGACTTGCTGACGAAACCACGCGGAGAGGTCGGGGAATATTGACCTTTGGTCAGACCGTAGATGCGGTTGTTCAGCAGAATCATGTTCAGGTCGATATTACGGCGTACGGCGTGGATGAAGTGATTACCGCCGATGGCCAGACCGTCACCGTCGCCGGAGATTTGCCATACCGTCAGGTTGGGATTGGCAACCTTGGCACCTGTAGAGATGGCAGCAGCACGTCCGTGGATGGTCTGCATCGCATACGTATTCATATAATAGGGCAGACGGCTGGAGCAGCCGATACCTGAGATGACGGCATTCTCCCAAGGAGCTTTGCCGATTTCTGCCATTGCTTTGTGCAGTGAGGCCAGAAAGAAGTGGTCACCACAACCCGGACACCAACGAGGTTGTCCTTTTTTATAGTCTTTTGCTGTATATTCGCACATAATCTTTTTAAATTGATAGTTGATAATTGATAGTTGATAATTGGTGGTTGGTCATTGATAATCCGCATATTACGCATGGTTATTATCAATAGTTAACAGTCAATTGTCAATTAATTTATTGAACGCTGCCACCAGCTCGGCAACGACGAACGGCTGTCCTTTGACTTCGTTGAACTGGTACGGGGTGAAGTTGTCTATCTTCATACGTAGATAACCGGCAAATTGTCCGAGGTTTTGTTCGGCAACTACCACCTTCTTGTACTTCTTCAGAACAGCCTCCGTGTTCTTGGGGAGTGGGTTTAGATAAGTGAAGTGGGCGAGGGCAACCTTCTTGCCTGCCTTCTTCATCTCTTCCATGGCCGAATACAAGTGGCCGTATGTACCGCCGAAACCGACAATCAGCAAATCGGCATCGTCTGCACAGCCTTGCACTTCTACATCAGGTACGGGGATTTTGGCCACCTTCTCGGCACGTAGGTGGCACATCAAGTTATGGTTTTCGGGATCGGTGGAGATGGCACCGGTATTGCTGTCTTTCTCCAGACCTCCGAGGATGTGCATATAGCCTTCTTGTCCAGGGATGGCCCAGTAGCGGACACCCGTTTCAGGATTGCGTTTGTACGGAGTATAGTTGTCCTTCATTTCGGGAGTCACATAGGGAGGAGTGATGGCGGGATAGTCTGCCAGTTTGGGCAGCTTCCAGGCGCCGGAACCATTGGCAACAAAGCCGTCGGTCAGCAATACGACCGGAGTCATGTGTTCCAATGCAATCTTGCTTGCCATGTAGGCTGCATCGAAACAGTTTGTGGGTGAAGAGGCAGCGATGACGGGCATTGGGCTTTCACCGTTGCGGCCGAACAGTGCTTGTAACAAGTCTGTCTGCTCTGACTTGGTGGGCAGACCGGTAGAAGGGCCGCCACGTTGCACGTCGAGCACAACCAGCGGAAGTTCTGTAATGACTGCCAGGTTCATGGCTTCCGATTTCAGACAGACACCGGGACCTGAAGTGGAGGTCACAGCCAGCGCGCCTGCAAAAGCGGCGCCGATAGAAGTGGCGCAACCGGAAATTTCGTCTTCACACTGCACGGTCATCACGCCCAGAGACTTGTGCTTAGAGAGTTCGTGCAGTACATCGGTTGCCGGAGTAATGGGATAGGAGCCGAGGAACAGCTTCAGGCCAGCCTTTTCAGCTGCGGCGATGAAGCCGTAAGCAGTAGCTTTGTTACCCGTGATATCCATGTATCTGCCGGGAACGGTGGTTTTACTTTCAATCTTATATGTGTGGGCTACGGAAGCATGGGTGTTGTGTCCGTAATCATATCCTGCATGTATAACCTTGATGTTTGCCTCGGCAATTTCGGGCTTTTTGGCGAATTTCTCGCGGATGAAATCTTCGGCTATCTTTAGGTCGCGGTTGAACAGCCAACATACCAGACCTACTGCAAACATGTTGCGGCATTTCAGCATGGATTTGTTGTCCATTCCGGTGTCGGCAAGGCAGTCTTTCACCATCTTTGAGATGGGGGCGGCGATGACATCCTGCTTAATACCCATTTCCTCTATCGGATTATCGGTCTTGAAAGCCGCCTTTTCCAGGTCTGATTTCTGAAAAGCGTCTGTATCGATAATGATACAAGCAGTGGATTTAGCAAACTTATATTGGGTTTTCAGTGCGGCGGCGTTCATCGCTACCAATACGTCGCATTTGTCACCCGGGGTATAGACTTTCTCAGCACCGATATGTACTTGGAAACCGGAAACACCGGTAAGTGAACCTTGCGGGGCGCGGATATCTGCCGGATAGTCGGGGAATGTACTGATATCATTGCCCACGGTAGCCGAAACTGTTGAAAAGATGTTGCCGGCGAGCTGCATACCATCGCCGGAGTCTCCGGAGAAGCGGACTACCACTTGCTCCAGTTCTTTGACCATCATGTCGTTTGCCATAACTTACGAATTACTATAGATTAATTTTTGGGGGTTACTGTATTCTATCACTGACCGACAAATTTCGTAAAGTTAATCGGATTAACAAAACTTTTTTCGGAAAATCGACAGAATACATTATCTTTGCATTCGCAATCTACTGCAATATGCAGAATCTATGCAAAAGGTCTTGTAGTTCAACGGATAGAATAGAAGTTTCCTAAACTTTAGATCCGGGTTCGATTCCCGGCGAGACTACAAAAAGAGGTTGTGTCAAAATGCTGACACAGCCTTTTTTTATGCGCAAAGCCCAGACTTTCTCAAGCCCGGGCTTTGTTATTACCCAAAGTTTTCGTATCTTTAGGCATAAAGTTTTTCGTTATGGCAAAGTTACATTTTCGTCCTTACATTCCCAACCAAACCGTTCTTTTTCCACAAAGAATTGATGAAAACATAGCTGCGAACGACCCGGTCCGCATCGTGAATGCTGTTATTGACAACCTCAATCTTGAGAGTTTCAAGAAGCTTTATAAGGAAACGGGCCGTTGTCCTTATCATCCTAAAATGATGCTTAAGGTGATAATCTACGCCTACATGAATAATATCTATTCTTGCCGTAAAATAGAGAAGCACCTCCTTCGTGACATTCATTATATTTGGCTTGCCGGTAATGAGCATCCGGATTTTATCACGATCAACCGTTTTCGTAACCGTGTAAAGGAGGAAATAAATAATGTATTTACCCAGTTGATTTTTGTCCTTGCCGATAAAGGTTTCATCAGCCTTGATGTGGAGTATATTGACGGCACCAAGATTGAATCCAAAGCCAACAAATATACTTTTGTCTGGCGCAAGACAGTCGAACGGAACCGTACGAGACTAATGGATAAAATCCGTATTCTCTTGGAGCAGGTGGATGAAACCATTGCACAGGAGAACTCTATAAAAGACACATCCGTGGAGTTTACTTCCTGCAGGCTCTCTGACATAGTGGATGAACTTAAAGAAGCCCTGGAACGCCAGCCTGCAACAAAGGATAAGGAAGAAAAGAAAGCCCTGCGCAAAAAGAAGAAGCAGGTCAGGGAACTTGAAGGGTATCGTGACAAGCTGATAGAATATGACAATCACCTTGATACCCTTGGAGAACGTAACTCCTATTCCAAGACCGATCCTGGTGCCACATTCATGCGCATGAAAGAAGATGCCATGAAGAACGGGCAGACCAAACCCGGATATAATCTGCAAATAGGTACTGAAAACCAATTTATCACAGACTTCCGTCTGTTTCCCAACCCTACCGATACACTGACCCTCATACCTTTTTTCCACTCTTTCCAGTACCGCTATAACCGTTTACCGAATATCTGCGTGGCAGACTCCGGTTACGGTTCGGAAGAAAATTACCGGTTCATGCAGGAGAATGGGATAGAAACCTTCATCAAGTACAATTACTTCCATAAAGAACAGCGTCCCCGTTATACTCCCAACCCGTTCCATGCCGAAAGTCTCCATTACAATGCCCAAGAGGATTATTACGTTTGTCCTATGGGACAGCACATGAACCGTATAGGAACCAAACGTGACAAGACAGCGAGCGGATACATCACCGAAAGTGCCCGGTATAAAGCAAAAAGATGCGAAGGTTGCCCTTTGCGTGGCAGTTGTTTTAAAGCTCGGGGGAACCGTATTATAGAAGTCAACCACCGATTAAATCAATACAAACGGCAGGCACGGGAAAGGTTGCTCTCAGAAGAAGGTATCAAGCATAGAGGCAGGAGGTGTATAGAACCAGAAGCTGTGTTTGGACAAATGAAATACAACATGGCATACAGAAGATTCCGGCATGTGGGAGAAGACAAGGTTACAATGGACTTTGCTTTCTTTGCTATAGCCTTTAATATCAAAAAAATGTGTGCTAAACAGATAAAAGAAGGAAAGGGGCTCATTACAGTTGCCAAATATTTGTTTATGGGACTATTTATAACCCGATATAATTGGAATATAGCAACTTGCTGCCAAATGCATGAGGAAAAAGTAGCATAGCCAAAAGAAAATATAGCAGAACTTAAAATATAAAAGAGGTTGTGCCAACGTTTTGACACAACCTCTTTTTAGTTTATAGTTTTTTGTCTAAATTTTTATTTGGCTACTTCTACAGCTGCTTCAGTACCTTTCTTGTTTTTCATCAACAGATATGCGATAGGAGATGCAACGAACAGAGAAGACAGTGTACCGAATACAACACCCAGAATCATGGCGAATGCGAAGCTGCGGATGGAATCACCACCGAGGATGAAGATGCACAGCAACACAATCAAGGTGCTCAGTGAAGTATTGATGGTACGTGCCAAAGTTGTATTCAATGAGTCATTGAACAACTGGAACTTGTCACGCTTCGGATAGAGACCGAAGAATTCACGTACACGGTCAAAGATTACCACCTTGTCGTTGATAGAGTAACCGATAGCTGTCAGGATGGCACCGATAAAGGTCTGGTCGATTTCCAGAGAGAACGGCATCCAGCCCCAACAGATGGAGTAGGCACCCAGGATGATGATAGTATCACAAGCCAATGCGGATACTGAACCGATACTGTATGCAATATTGCGGAAACGGATCAGGATATAGATACCGATGGCAATCAATGCAAGTACAACAGACCAGATGGCTGAAACCTTAATGTCGTCTGCGATACTCGGACCTACCTTCTGGGAACTGATAATACTTCCGCCCGTATGGTTTTCGCGGTCGATGAAGGTTTCCAAAGTGATGTTCTGAGTCAGCAACGGTTTCAATGTTTCGTATAAGTATGCTTCGATCTCAGAGTCGATGTTGTTACCTTCTTCTTCGATACGGTAGTTGGTACTGATACGTACTGTCTTGCCGTCCGTGCCGATGGCGATAACGCTGACATTGGCATCACCGAACTTACTGGAAATAAGCTCTCGAACTTGTTCCGGCTCTACCTTATTCTCAAACTGTACTTTGAAGTTACGTCCACCAGTGAAGTCGATACTCTGGCTCAATCCGCGGGTAGCGAGGAAAGCGATACATATAACTATGATAACTCCAGTAGTGGTCAGCCACAATTTGTTTCTACCCATGAAGTCGAAGTGTACATTCGCCATCAAGTTCTTTGAAATCTTGGAAGAGAATGTCAGATTCAGGAGTTTGTCCTTGCTCATGAAATGGTCATAGAACAGACGCGTCATGAATACGGCAGTAAAGAACGAAATCAAAATACCGATAATCAATGTAGTAGCAAAACCACGGATAGGACCTGTACCGAAGTTGAACAAGATAATACCGGTGATGATAGACGTCAAGTTGGAGTCGAAGATTGCAGAGAAGGCGTTGGAGTAACCGTCAGCCAATGCTTTCTTTACACCCTTGCCTGCACGGAGTTCTTCTTTGGTACGTTCGTAAATCAATACGTTGGCATCTACAGCCATACCCAGTGCCAGCACCATACCGGCAATACCGGACATCGTCAATGCTGCTTGGAAAGAAGAAAGGATACCCAATGTGAAGAACAAGTTCAGTACCAGAGCACCGTTGGCAACCATACCCGGAATGAATCCGTACATAGAGCACATGTAAACCATCAGCAGAATCAATGCTACGATGAATGACATGATACCGGCATTGATAGAAGCTTGTCCCAGTGAAGGACCTACGATATCTTCTTGTACGATGTGTGCAGGAGCCGGCATCTTACCTGATCTTAACACGTTTGCCAAGTCTTTTGCTTGTTCCGGAGTAAAGTGACCGGTAATCTGTGAGTTACCGCCCGTGATTTCATTGTTTACGTTCGGTGCTGAGTAAACATAACCGTCCAGCACGATAGCAATGCTTTTGCCGATATTCTGTTTGGTGAGCTGAGCCCAACGGCGGGCACCGTCAGTGTTCATAGACATACTTACGGCAGGTTTACCGTAATGGTCGTATTCGTCTTTGGCGCTAACCACTACATCACCTTCCAGAGGCGCCTTGCCGTTACGTTCTGTAGAACGGATGGCATAAAGTTCGAAAGTCTGGGCTTTCGGATCGTATTCATAAGGAGATACGCCCCACTTCAGACGCAAGTCTTTCGGCATTTCGGCCTGAACTTCCGGCATGGAAAGGTATCTGTTGATTTCAGCAGTATCCTTGTAGTTGGCATAAGCAACAACAGGACCTTGCCCGCTGGGGTTGACCTGCAGGATGGCGAACAGCGGGTGTTCTTTCTTTATCTGCGCAAGGTCAACAGCTTGTGTTTTGTTTTCGCCTTTTAAAGCAGCGGCAAGACTGTCGGCTGTGCTGGTAGCTTGTGCTACGGCAGGAGTTTCGGTAGCTGCGCTGTCTGCCTCTTCTGTCGGAGTTTCGCTTGCAACGATGGCACGCAACTTGGTGTCGGCAGCTTGCAGATAAGGAGTAACATCTTTTGCTGTGTATGTTTCCCAGAATTCCAGATTGGCGGAACCTTGTAACAATTTTCTTACACGTTCAGGCTCTTTGATACCCGGAAGTTCCACCATGATGCGCCCCATCTTGTCTTCCAGACTTTGGATGTTAGGCTGAACTACACCGAAACGGTCAATACGGGTACGGAGTACATTATAGGAATTCTCAACAGCCGCCTTTACCTCTTCGCGCAATACTTTTTCAACTTCTGCGTCGGTAGATTTCTGAGTTACCTTGTCTTTTAATTGTTGGGTTGCGAACAGCTGTGACAGCGGAGCACCCGGAGCAAGCTTGTGATACTCTCTGACGAACAAGGTGATCACGTCATCCTGGCTTGTGGTAGCTTGTTTGGCGGCAGTGGCCAATGCTTGGTTGAATGCTTCGTCAGTCTTGTTGTCAGCCAATACTTTGATGACATCGGGTACGGATACTTCAAGGATGACGTTCATACCGCCCTTCAAGTCCAAACCTAAACTGATCTCCATCTCACGACATTGTTTCAGCGTCCAATTGCCAAAATACACTTTCTCATTAGCCAGAGAATCGAGGTAGTCCTGCTCTACTTTCACATCGCCTTTTGCAAACTCTTTGGCCTTACTTGTGTAATGGCGAGTTACAAAAGAGAAGGAGAGATAGAACACACACACCAGTGTGAGCAATATCGCAAAAACCCTTACAAATCCTTTGTTTTGCATGTTACTTTTAGTTTATTATGATTACTTTTTAATTAAATTCTGTTGCATACAAGGCTGCAAATATAGCTTTTTTTTCACAAATCTTACTTCATACCGCGATTTTTTAACATCGGGTCTAATTGAGGCTCAGTTCCTCTGAAGTTCTTATAGAGAGTCATCGGGTCTTCGCTGTCTCCTTTTTCCAGAACATTTTGGCGGAAAAGGTCGGCTGTTTGCTTGTCGAAGATACCGTGTTCTTTGAAGGCTTCGAAGGCATCATTGTCTAGAACATTGGCCCAGAGATAGCTGTAGTAGCCTGCCGCATAGCCGCCAATGATGTGGTTAAAGTACGTGGTACGATAACGGGGAGCTATTTCCGGAATCAGCCCCAGTTGGTCCATTGCTTCTTTTTCGTATGCAACGACATCAAGACCTTCGGTGTCAGTCAGGTTATGCAGATTCATGTCGAGGATGGCGGCGGCCAGCAACTCGGTAGTCATGAAACCCTGATTGAACGTTTTTTGGTTCAGTATCTTTTCAATCAGGCTGTCGGGGATGACTTCGCCAGTCTTGTAATGCTTGGCATACATTTTCAGCACTTCGGGTTCGGTGGCCCAGTGCTCGTTGATTTGGGAGGGGAGTTCCACGAAATCGCGTACGACATTGGTGCCTGAAGTACCTTTATACTGGCATTGGGTTAGCAATCCGTGCAGAGCATGGCCAAACTCATGGAACAAAGTTTCTACTTCGTCGATAGTCAGCAGGGAGGGAGTGCCGCCTACCGGCTTGGTGAAGCTGCATACGTTGCATACCAATGGGCGTACGCCGTCTTGTTGCTCACGGTAATTACTCATCCATGCTCCGCCACTCTTGCCGGGGCGGGGGAAGTAGTCTACATAGAAAATGCCCAGTTGTGAGCCATCGGCGGCTTTCACTTCGAACACTTCCACATCGGGATGATAGACGGGGATGCCCTCGAGTTTAGTCAGTGTGATGCCATAGAGCTTGTTGGCAACGGCAAAGGCGCCTTCGCGTACATTTTCCAGCTTGAAGTAGGGCTTGATTTCTTCTTCTTCGAGATTGTATTTTTCTTTGCGCAGTTTCTCGGTGTAGTACCACCAGTCCCATGCTTCCAGTTTCTCTCCTTTGCCTTCCTTGTCCATCAGCTTTTGCAGCTCGGCTGCTTCGGCTTTTGCCTTGGGGAGTGCATAGCTCCATAAATTGTTGAGGAAGTCCATCACGGTAGCGGAATTCTTTGCCATTGTATTGTCCAATACAAAGTTGGAGTAACAATCGAATCCCAGCAATTGCGCCTTTTCAAGTCTCAGGCTTACGATGTCGGCAATGATTTTTTTGTTGTCGTTCTTGTCATTGTTGTTGCCACGGTTGATGTAGGCTTTGTACATCTGCTCGCGCAGCGGGCGGTTGGCTGAATATTGCAGGAAAGGCAGGCGGCTTGCATTGTGCAGGGTGAACAGCCATTTGCCTTCTTGTCCGGTGGCACGGGCTTCGACCAAGGCGCTTTCGCGGAACCATTGGGGAAGTCCGGCGAGGTCTTCTTCTTTTTCTACATAAAGCTTGAAATCGTTGTTTTCGTTCAGGATGTTGTTGCTGAACGTGATTCCGAGCGTGGAAAGCTGCTTGTTGATTTCGCGCAGGCGGGCTTGTTTGTCGGCCGGAAGATTGGCGCCGGAACGGACAAAACCCTTATAAGTCTTTTCCAGCAGTCTTTGTTGCTCACGGGTCAGACCGAGAGCATCTTTCTGATTGTAGACAGCATCTATTTTCTTGAAAAGCTCCTGATTGAGTGAGATGTTGTCTTCGTGTTCGGCCAATGTCGGGGCCAGTTTCATGGAAAGGGCTGTCAGTTCATCGGTAGTTTCGGCCTCCGTCAGGTTGAAGAATACACCGCCTACACGGTCCAGAGTTGGGGAGCTGTTGTCGAGAGCAACAACGACATTTTCGAAAGTGGGAGCTTCCGTATTGGCAATGATGGCTTGGATATTGGCATTCTGCTCTTCTATACCTTTTTGGAATGCGGGTTCATAGTGCTCCAACTTGATTTTATCGAATGGAGGCACTCCATTGGGTGTTTGAAACTCGGTAAGGAACGGATTGCTTTCCGTCTGGGTGGCACAGGAGTACATCATACAACTTGCTGCTAAAATTAGAATACATTTTTTGAACATTGTTTTCTAAGTATTAAATGTTAAGTATTAATTCTCAATTCTCAATTCTTTTTGGTGATATAACACCATATCGGATAGTGGTCTGAATCCTTGATGGAACGGTCTACTGTACAATTGTAGGCTTTCAGGTTCTTGCTGGTCAATATATTGTCTATCCGAAAATAGAATCTGTTCTGATTGTAAGAAATTCCTAATCCCCGTCCTGATTTGGTGAATGCATCGTCCAGATTTTGGGCGATGGTACGATGAGTATAAGAGATGGGGGTGTCGTTGAAATCGCCACATACAATGATACAAGGATGTGGTGAAGCTGTTATTTCGTGTGCAATCGTGTCAGCTTGCGGTGCGCGGATGGCTGATGCCTCTGCTAATTTACGTATGAGCAGGCGCATACCGCTTTTCACCTTTTCTTTTTCAGGGGATTTCAGCATGTTTTCGTACACGGCTTTATCGGCTTTGGTCAATTTGTTGGACTCCAAATGATTGTTGATGAGGGTGACTGTATCCTCTCCTATTTTTACTTCATACAGTACCGAACCGTTGTACTCGCTGGAATAATCTAGTACACGTGCCGAGAGAATCGGATATTTGGAATAACATGCTATCTTGTTGGTATGCCCTTTTTCCCTGCCCACCGTGTTGATGCGGTGATATGGATATGCCTTGAGTTCCTGTTCCACATCTTTTTGCGAAAGGTGCCGGGATGATTCTGTCGTGGAGTATTCTTGGAGGCAGAGGATATCGGCATTACTTTCTTTTAAATAAGTCAGTATGGGATTCTTGCCATTCTGCTTGATGGCTCCGTCAAATCCCATGATGTTGTATGAGAGTAATTTGAAACTTGTTTCAGGCAACTTGTTTGTATGAAAGTTGATGGGCAGATAAGTGCGTGTCTGTGAATAACAAAGTAGTAATCCTATCAAGGGAAGCAATGCGGTTTTGTAACGCTGGATGACCAGCCAAAAGATGAAGAAGCCTATATTTATCATCAGAAAAACGGGAAATGTCAGTCCCAGGCACGACTGCACCGGATGTGTGACCGGCTGTATGTGCGGACTATAGGCGGTAAACAGTAGCAAGCCCGTAAACAAGGCATTGACCGCCAAAATCAGGAGGGCGACAAAATTACCTAAATACTTCATTATAATAATTGAAAATTGAAAGGTGAAAACTGAAAATAAGAGTGGCGGCTATTTTCTCATTCTCCATATTCCACTTTCCGTTTTCCATTTGTTTAACGTTTACTTGCGTCGAACAAGCTTTTCTTTTCCTCCGTAGTAAGGCTTTCGTATCCCGATTTCTTTAATTTGTCGAGAATGCGGTCTATTTCGTCGGATTGGGCTTTTTTCCGTGCGTTGTAATCATAATCTTTTTGTTTACTGGTACCGTAATGTACTTTCATTTTCGGCTTTCGGGGTTTAAAGCTGACGATGGAAACTAAAGCATCCAGACATTTGTTTATACATGAGGTCAGGTCACTGCCTTTGCTGAGGCTGGCAGCAAACCATAACCCTGCCAGCGCACCTCCCAAATGTGCGATGTGTCCACCGGCATTGCTGGAGGTAATGAATAGCAAATCGGTGCCTATAACGATAAGCGCCAGATACTTCAGTCGGATGGTTCCGAAAAGAAATAGATGTATCGGATAGTTGGGCTCACGATAGGCTGTGGCAGCTACGATGGCAAGCACGGAAGCAGAGGCACCCAGCATGAAAGAGTAATTTATCATGGGGTGGAAGTACGGGAAAATATGATAGGCGGCAATATAGAGCAAACCACCGCAGATTCCTCCCAAAATGTACACACCACGCAGATGCTTTGCAGAAAAGAAGTTCAGGAATAGTGCTCCGAACCAATAAAGCCACAGCATGTTGAAAAGAATGTGCATGAATCCTGCATGCATGAACATGTACGTCAGCAGTGACCACGGTTGCAGAATGAAGCGTGAAAGTGATGCCGGTAATTCCAGCCATTCGAATATTCCCATCATACTCCGATTGAACAATTGGAGCATGACTTCAGTCAGAGTGGTGAATATGAATACCGCTGCATTGATGTAAATCAACTGGATATAGATATTTCCTCTGCGAAAGTTTTCTTTCAAATCAGTTATAATAGTAGCCATTTCCTCTGTTCTTTTTTCTCCAATACATAATCAAGATAAAACCGAATACCATACCGCCCAGATGTGCAAAGTGTGCCACATTGTCTCCTGCGTTATTTGCAAATCCGGCATATAGCTCAATCAGGGCATATCCGATAACAAAATATTTGGCCTTGATGGGAACCGGTAGTGGGAAGATGAACATTTGCTGGTTGGGGAACAACATGCCGAATGCCAGCAGAATGGCGTATACTGCTCCCGAAGCTCCCACGGTAGTCATCATATTGAGATATTCCTCCATCGGGATGATGGCCATGCCGGTATTTACGCTGTCATAGGCGGAAAGTACTGTCTCATAATGAATATACTGTACCACCTCCTGGATAATTCCGGCTCCTATACCGCACACCAGATAGTAGAACAGAAATCGTTTTGGCCCCCATACCTGCTCTAAAATACGTCCGAACATCCATACGGCAAACATGTTGAAAAATATGTGCGCGAATCCGGCGTGCATGAACATATATGTTATCAATTGTGCTGCATTGAAATCTTCGGCAAGAAAAAAATGCAATCCCAGATATTGGGCGAGGTCGATGCCGTAGCTTTGGGCGACGATGGTACCCAGAAACATCAGCACATTAATGATTAAAAGGTTCTTGGTTACAGTAGGTATAGTATTCATAATCTGTTGTTTCAATTCATTTTACAGTTCAAAAACAGTTGCCTGTTTTTGCTTTCTCCGGCAAAAATACGAATAAATTCTGTTCTATAACAGAAAAAGCAGATTCTATTCCTTCTTTTTCGTTGTTTTCCAATATTTTTTTAATGTTTTTATTTGATATTCAGAAATATTGCTCTATTTTTGTGGAGGTTTGTGATGAAAAGTAAAAATATCTTTTGTGTAACATATTAATTAATTTTAAGCATTATGAATAAGGCGGAACTTATTAGCGCTATGGCAGCGGAGTCTGGTTTGTCAAAGACTGATTCAAAGAAAGCATTGGATGCATTTATCGCATCAGTCACTAAGGCAATGAAGGCCGGTGATAAAGTATCATTGGTTGGTTTTGGAACTTTCAGTGTGGTGGAAAGAGGAGCGCGTATGGGTATCAACCCCTCTACTAAAAAGCCTATCGAGATTGCTGCAAAGAAAGTTGTTAAATTCAAACCAGGTGCAGAATTGACAGCTGAATAAAAACAGTATACTCAACATACAAAGAGGGGACGTTTTGCAAAGAGCGTCCCCTCTTTGTATGTTGAATATCTTGTGAGTCAATAAAAACAAGCCTGCTTGTTTTGTTCTGATTTCGGTTTACGCTATCTTTGCACGCAGGAAAATACATTTGAATCATGAATATAGAACAGAAACTGGTATCGTCCGTTATCGGCGGGCTGAAAGCGCTTTACGGACAGGATGTTCCTGCCGCACAAGTGCAGTTGCAGAAAACCAAGAAAGAATTTGAGGGACACCTCACACTGGTTGTATTCCCTTTCCTCCGTATGTCCAAGAAAGGACCGGAGCAGACAGCACAGGAAATCGGTGAATACTTGCAGGCAAATGAGCCTTCGGTTGCAGCATTTAATGTCATCAAGGGCTTTCTGAACCTGACCATTGCCTCCTCTGCATGGATAGAATTGTTGAATGGCATTCATGCAGACAAGCAGTACGGCATCGTGGCCGCTACTGACAACTCTCCATTGGTGATGATTGAGTATTCTTCTCCCAACACCAACAAACCGCTTCATTTGGGCCATGTACGCAATAATCTTTTGGGAAATGCGTTGGCTAATATAGTGGCTGCCAACGGTAATAAGGTAGTAAAGACAAATATTGTCAATGACCGTGGAATTCATATCTGCAAGTCCATGTTGGCATGGCAGAAGTACGGGAATGGTGAAACTCCCGAATCATCCGGCAAGAAGGGAGACCACTTGATTGGCGATTACTATGTTTCCTTCGACAAGCATTATAAAGCGGAAGTGAAAGAACTGATGGCCAAGTTCCAAAGCGAAGGCATGAATGAGGAAGAAGCCAAAGCCAAGGCAGAAGCTGAATCTCCTTTGATGAAGGAGGCTCGTGAAATGCTGGTAAAGTGGGAGGCCAATGACCCGGAAGTACGTGCGCTCTGGAAGAAGATGAACGACTGGGTGTATGCAGGCTTCGACGAGACTTACCGTATGATGGGTGTAACTTTTGATAAGATATATTACGAATCAAACACGTACCTCGAAGGTAAGGAGAAGGTGATGGAAGGCCTGGAGAAAGGCTTTTTCTACCGGAAAGAAGATGGCTCTGTATGGGCGGACCTCACGGGGGAGGGGCTGGACCACAAGCTGCTGCTGCGTGCGGACGGTACATCCGTCTACATGACGCAGGATATAGGTACTGCCAAACTCCGCTTTGCAGATTATCCCATCGACAAGATGATTTATGTGGTAGGCAACGAACAGAATTACCATTTCCAGGTATTGTCCATCCTGCTCGACAAACTGGGCTTCGAATGGGGTAAAGGGTTGGTGCACTTCTCTTACGGTATGGTGGAACTTCCCGAGGGCAAGATGAAGAGCCGCGAAGGTACAGTAGTTGATGCTGACGACTTGATGGCGGAGATGATTGATACAGCCAAGGAAACCAGCAATGAACTGGGTAAGCTGGATGGTCTGACAAAGGAAGAGGCGGACAATATCGCCCGTATCGTTGGTCTGGGTGCCTTGAAGTACTTCATCCTGAAAGTGGATGCCCGCAAGAACATGACATTCAATCCAAAAGAGTCCATCGACTTTAATGGTAATACGGGACCGTTCATCCAATATACTTATGCACGTATCCAGTCTGTTCTCCGCAAGGCAAAAGAGGCCGGTATCGAAATCCCTGCTCAGTTGCCTGCCGGCATTGAACTGAGTGAGAAGGAAGAGGGATTGATACAGATGGTTGCCGACTTTGCCGCTATTGTGAAGCAGGCAGGTGAGGATTACAGCCCGTCCATCATTGCAAACTATACGTATGACCTTGTGAAGGAATATAACCAGTTCTACCATGACTTCAGCATTTTGCGTGAGGAGAACGAAGCAGTGAAGGTATTCCGCCTTGCATTGTCCGAGAATGTAGCCAAAGTGGTACGCTTAGGTATGGGCTTACTGGGAATTGAGGTGCCGGATAGGATGTAAACATCGCACTATAAAAGAATAAGCCCGGGGATACTTCTTCGGGCTTATTCTTTTATAGTACAATTTTTATTCTTGTGGTATAAATAATAGAAGTTTAAATTATCGCCTCCTTTCTCCCATTTTATACGTGTAGACTAAGTCCTATTTTGTCTTGCTTGTTTTGGCAGTTGCCTTGGCGGTTGTTTTAGTCGTTTTCGTTGCTTTCACCACCTTTGCAGTCCGCTTAGACTTGCCCGTATCCTTGTCGCTTTGCAGTTTCACAATTTCCAGACAAGCCTGAAGGTTCAGGTCTTGAGGGATGATGTCTTTAGGAATCTTGTAGTTGCTGCCTTTATAAGCGATGTAAGGGCCATAGCGTCCATTCAGGATTTCCAGTTCCGGTTCTTCCTCAAACTTCTTGATATGTTTCTGGGCTTCTGCTTCTTGTTTCTTTTGCAAAAGTTCAATAGCTTCTTCCAGCGTAACGGTCATCGGGTCCATTGTCTTGGGTAACGAGGCATACAAGCCGTTGTTCTGGATATAAGGTCCGAAACGTCCCGCACCTACGACTACATTCTTGCCTTCATACTCTCCGAGAGTACGGGGAAGTTTGAACAGCTCCAGCGCTTCTTCCAGCGTAATGGTCTCGATGGACATTTCTTTTTTTACCTGGGCGAAACGGGGCTTTTCCTCATCTTCGGCAGTACCTATCTGTGCTACTGGGCCGAAACGTCCGATTTTTACAGACACTTGTTTTCCGCTGACGGGGTCTGTTCCTAGAATCCGTTCGCCTGCCTTGTGGGCGGTTTTCGCGGCAAGTGTGTTTTCTACTGAAGGATGGAATTTCTTATAGAATGTTTTCAGAATGGCGGTCCATTGCTTGTCACCTTCGGCTATTTCGTCGAATTGCTTTTCGACGCTCGCAGTGAAGTTGTAGTCAAGGATGTCCGGGAAGTACTCTATCAGGAAGTCATTGACCACAATACCGGTGTCTGTCGGCATCAGTTTTGACTTTTCAGCTCCGGTGATTTCTGTATGGTTGTTGTCCGTTATTTCATTACCCTGCAAGTTAAGCACATTGTAGGTGCGTTCTTCACCTGCTTTTTCTCCTTTTATCACGTATTCGCGTTGCTGGATGGTGGAAATGGTCGGAGCATAGGTAGACGGACGTCCGATACCCAGTTCCTCCAATTTGCGCACAAGGCTTGCTTCCGTGTAGCGGGGAGGGTGTTGGGTGAAACGTTCGGTAGCGGTGATACCTTCATGTTCGAGCTTCTGTCCTTTTTTCAGAGGGGGCAGTAGGCGTGCCTCATCTTCCTGGGTTTCTACGTCATCATCGTATGATTCGCGGTAGACACGGAGGAAACCGTCAAATTTCACCACTTCGCCGGTTGCAGTGAAAGTCTCCGTCTCGTTGCTGATAGCAATGGTTACGGTTGTCTTTTCCACTTCGGCATCTGCCATCTGCGAGGCGATGGTACGTTTCCAGATGAGGTCGTACAGCTTTCTTTCCTGCGGGGTACCTTCTATCTTGGCATTCTCCATATAGGTGGGGCGGATAGCTTCGTGGGCTTCTTGCGCTCCTTTGGTCTTGGTGGCGAAGTGACGGTTGTGTACGTAACGTTCGCCCATCAGGTTGGAGATGGTTTCACGGCTGGCGTTGACGGCAAGTTCGGAAAGGTTGACGGAGTCGGTACGCATGTAGGTTATCAATCCGGATTCGTACAGACGTTGCGCCACCATCATGGTCTGTGCCACGGTGAATCCCAGTTTGCGGGCAGCCTCCTGCTGCAAGGTAGAGGTGGTGAACGGGGCGGCGGGAGTTTTCTTCAGCGGACGGGTAGTGATGTCGCTGATGGTAAACGTGGCTGCTTTACAGCTCTCCAGCAATTTCCGGGCTTCTGCCTTTGTCTTGAGCCGGTGCGCCAGTTCGGCTTTCATTTCCACTGTTTTGCCGTCAGTGTCCGGAACGAGGAATACGGCGGTAACACGGTAGGATGCTTCGGTTTGGAATGCATGTATCTCGCGTTCGCGCTCTACAATGAGACGGACGGCTACGGACTGTACACGGCCTGCAGAAAGGGCAGGTTTCACTTTCTTCCACAATACCGGTGAAAGTTCAAAACCTACGATACGGTCCAGGATACGTCGGGCTTGCTGGGCATCGACCAGGTTGATGTCAATGTCACGGGGATTTTCTATCGCTTTCAGGATGGCACCTTTGGTGATTTCATGGAAGACGATACGTCTGGTGTGTTCCGGTTTCAGTTTCAGCACTTCGTACAAGTGCCATGCGATGGCTTCCCCTTCGCGGTCCTCATCGGAAGCCAGCCATACGGTTTCTGCCTGCTCGGCTTCTTCTTTCAACTGGGTTACGAGTTTCTTTTTATCCGCCGGTATCTCGTAATGCGGTTTGAAGTCTTTGTCTACATCAATACTGAATTCTTTTTTCTTCAAATCACGTATATGGCCGTAGCTGGAAAGGACTTTGAAATCTTTTCCAAGGAATTTCTCGATGGTTTTTGCTTTCGCCGGAGACTCGACTATGACAAGGTTTTTCTGCATAAATTTCTGTTTTTTAGTGACTCCCGCCACTGAATTCGCCCGCAAAAGTAGGAAAAAAAGATTCTTCCCACCTTATAATATAAGGAGAATTTAGCAAAAATGACCTTTTTTGTTCAAATTAGAGCTCCGGCTTGTGCTGCCCCTATTAAAAGAGGAAGCTTACTCCACCTAAGAAACTGAGACCTTCTGAAGGGTATCCCCAGTAGTACTGGTAATCTTTGTTCAGCAAGTTGTTCACGCGCGCATACACGGAGATTCCTTTGAAGAGTTCGTAACTGCCGTTTAGATAGAGATTGCTGACGGGGTCTGCCTTGTTGCCCTCCACGCCTTGGCGTGAGATGTGCTGATAGCCGATGCCGACAAGCAGTGGGGAGATGGGGCGTACCTTGAGATTGAGATTGCCTTCTACGGCCGGTTTGAAGCTTACTACGACATCAGGACCGTCTGAGTCTGTTGTCCAATGGCGATAGACGGCATTGGCGGCGAGATAGAAAACATCCTTGTAGTTGTAGCTCAGGTCGGCTCCGGCGTAGAGGTTCTTGGTGTCTTCTGTGAGGAAAACATTGCTTATCCCGTCGTACTTGACAGTCGGAGTGTCAATCAGGTCGTTTTTCAAATCTTGATACCCGCCGTATAGGTTGAACCACAATCCGCTGACCGGGCTTGCCTTGAAGCCGATGGCTGCGTTGAGCTGTTCGTAGGTATTGTCAAGCTGCTGGTTTGTAATGCCATAAGGCGTAATGGTTTCCAGACGGCGGAAATCGTTCTGTAGCCGTCCTCCCTTACCTTGTGCGTAGAGGATGTAGCTGTCCGAGAAGATGTATTGTATTTCTACGTCGGGAGCGGCGCAGAACTTCTTGCCGAAACCGAAAGCCAGGTCGACGTGTGCGCCGAGACGTATTTTCCAGTCGTCATTCTGAAAGAGATAGTATGGATTGAAGTCTACGTCGGTGTGATTCTCGAAACGTCCGTCGCTGTAGAATGTATTGTCCATGGCAAAAGCGATGCCGATGGTCTGCTCATCGGAGATGGAACCGGTGACATCGGCTTTGGTACGCACGATATTTTCTTTGATATTGCTCACCATGAGGTCGTGTTGGCGCTGGTAGACCAACAAATTGGTTTCGGCGCGGAATTGGAGAGGCATATCGTCGCTCATGGAACTTACCCCGAAATGTACATCACCCGAAACGAATTTCTGCTTGTTGCTGACGAAGTCGGGCAGGAAGTTGAAATTGCTTTGGTTGAACTTTCCGGCAATATTCAAATCGACTTTGCTGAAGGCATGTACATAATCCATGGCAGCATGGGTACGGTAGTAGAATGAATTCCACGTCCCGCCATTATCCGGCAAGTCCAGTTTGCCATCCATGCCATCCATTGTGAATGTCAGGTTGAGGCGGTCTTTGGGGGATAAGGAGAAGAGGTAGTTGGCGCGTACATCGAGGTTACCGTAGTTACCGTATCCCAAGCGTACATATCCGGGCAGCGCTTTCGCCTGCGTCTCTTTTCCGGTATAGGCTTGCATGATACCTGCCGGGATATGGGTTGCCGGCATCAGGGTGGCGTCATATTCCACCGGCTTTTTGCTGACGGTAGGAGGTTCCACCTTGGGAAGCACGTTCACTTTGGAGGCGTCCATGATGTCCGGATTATATTCTTGTTCCACGACTACCGTACGGTTCATGGTGGTGTCTTGGGGTTGTGTCTGGGCTTGTGCTCCCCAAGAGAGGGAGACAAGCATAGTTCCTGCGAGGATATATTGTTTCTTTTTCATAATGTGCTATATTTCTTACTTCAATTTCTCCAGTCTTTCGTCAATCATACTTGCTATATCGTCGTCGGCCTGGTAGTTCTGCTGCAGGCTCAATAGGTATTGGCGTGCATCAAGCTTTTTGTCCATGGCTACATATACATCAGACAGAAGGATGAAACTGCGTGCCAGCCAGTAGGCATGCGGTGTGCTCTGGTCGATGAAATTAAGGATTTCCTTTTCTGCAGAGGCATAATTACCGGTGTTGTACCATTGTAATGCCACCAGATATTTGGCTTCGGCTCCATAAAGGGTACGGGTGTCTTTGGCCAGCAGTTGAAGGTCATCCATTGCCTTCTTGTCGGCTTTCTGGTTGAGGTATGCCTTGGCACGGTAGTACAATGCCTCGTTCCGGAGCTCCGGAGACAGCTTGGCTTCGGCAAGCAAGGCTGTGGCGGCGTTGATGACTTCCGCATCATCATGCATCAGTGCTCCACAGCGCAGTACACCGATAGCGCCAAGCTGGCGGCGCTCTGCCGTGGTGGCTTTGGCTTGCAATTTCTTGTAGTCGGCCAATGCCAGGTCATATTGCTGGCGGTTGAACAGAATTTCTCCATGCATCAGCAAAGCCTCTTCAGAATATGGGTTATCGGGGTATTCCAGCAGTTTTCCGGCATGTTCCAATACCGCCTCGTCATCTTTCTGCTCTTTGCCTATGACGCAGAGGTAGTAGTGTGCATTCAGGCTGAAAGCGCCTCCCGGATAACTTTGCAGATAGCGGGTGAAGCTCTCTTTGGCAGGTGCGGCTTCGCCTTTCATATATACTTTTTCGGCAGCGATGTAAGTCAGCGAGTCTTGCTCACTGGGTTCGAAGCGGATTTCTCCCGGCATTTGGGCGGCAAGGGCGGCAAACTCATCCACGCGGTTGGCATCTACGTAGATGGACTTCAAGTCGCGCATGGCAAGGCGGGCTTCCTCGCTTCCGGGATATTGGGTGACTACATGTTTGTAGGCTTCTATGGCACGGTCATAGTCGTCGTTCTGGTAGTAAAGCAGGCCGATTTCGGCGGCGGCTTTACGGCTGACGGGGCTTTCGGGGTATTTGGCAAGCAGCTCGCGGAAGGTGGCGATAGCCTGGCGGCTGTTGTTGCTCTGTACGTAGGAGCGTCCCTTCTCGTAGAGGGCATTGATGGCGTAGGGCGAGTTGGGATATTTGGCTGCAAGTCGGTCCAGCATGCTCACCTTTTCCGTATAGTTTTTCTGCATGCCATATACCAGTGCTAATTGATAGACGGCATAGTCTCCGGCGGGAGTGTTCAGGTTCTCAGCTTTGGCGTAGTATTGCTTGGCTTCCTCGAAACGGCGGACGTGCAGGTTACAGTCACCGATGCGGTTGTAGGCATCTGCCAATGCGGTCGGGTTTTCGCCTTTCTCCAGTTGGACAAAGTTGCGGAAACGGTTCTCTGCCGTCGAATAGTCTTTCTGGTGGAAAGCGATGTAGCCCAGGTTATAGTAGGCAAGGGCAAACATTTCCGTATCCCTCTGCCGGGTGAGTGACAGATATTCGTTGAAATTGCGGGCGGCTTCTCTCATCCGGTTCAGGCGGTAATAAGACTCGCCGAGCCAGTAGAGGGCGTCTGCCTTGGTCTGGAGGTTGTATTGTCCCAGCGTGACGCTTTGGTTGAAGTAACCGATGGCTTGCTCGAACTGTGTGTTGGCAAAAGACTGGGTCCCGAGTTGGAACAGAATCTTCTGCTTGGCTTCCAGAATGGCTTTGCTGGGATGGGAGATGCGGTCGATGGATTTGAGTGCGGCATCGTAGCTGCGTGTATTCATGTACACTTCCACCAGGTAGTTGCTGACTTTCTCGGCATAAGGAGAGTTCGGGAACTCGTTCAGGAATTTCTCAAAGACGGTCACCGATTCGCCGAAAGCGGAATAGGAGGTCTCGTGGATGCATAAGGCGTAGTTATAGGCGGCTTGTTCCTTGACTTTCATATCGGCGTTGGAGGCGGCAGCCTGCTCGAAAGCCATACGCGCTTTGGTCTTGTCTGCCAGTTGCAGATAAGACAGTCCCATGTGCAGGTATGCGTTCTGCGAAAGGGCGTCGTTTTCGGCAGTCACTCTGCCGAGGACGGAGGGGACTTGCGAATACACGCCGCATTGATAATAGGACATTCCCAGCATGTAAAGGGCATCCCTTCTATGAGCGGCAGATTCGGCATTGTGTTCTATATATTGTCCGAAGGACTTTACGGCTTCGTGATACTTCCCGAAATGGTATTCGGCTGTACCGAGGATACGGTTCAGCTCCGCCGTGTGGGTGTAGCTCAGACCGTCGGGATGGGTTGACAGTGCATTCTGCGTCACGATTTCCGCCTTGTCGTACTGCTTCTTCAACAGATAGATTTCGGCGATGTAATAGGGAACCAAGTCCTTGTATTTGGCATTGTCCTGCAAAGGCAGGAAACCGCTGAGCGCTTCGTCATACCGTTCTTGGGTATATCGGATATAAGAGATGTAGTAAGCACAGTCCGCTGCATACTTGCGGCTGGTGCTACGCAGAGTCTCGAACCAGATGGCTGCTTCCTTTACGTTGCCCGTTTTCAGGTAGCAGGTGGCAAGGCGGTAGGTCATGTCGTCTCGCTCCTCGGAACCCAGCAGGTCGAGGCGGGCGGAGTTGAACATGGCGAGGGCATCGTCATAATTGCCTTCGAAGAAGTAGGCGGAGGCAATCAGTGCGTAGATGCGGTTGGCATGGGGAGTATCGGGATATTCGTCCAGGAAGGCACGGAGCAGGTCTATGCTTTTGGGGTCTCTGAGTTCGTATGCGGCGCATACCAGCATGTATTCCGCTTCCTGTCGCTCGCCCGTGTCGGGCAGAGGCTTGCCGTCTGCATTCATCTGGCGTACATAGGCTTGCAACGGGGAGATGGCGGCGGCATAGGCCTTTTGTTGGAACAACGTCTGTCCTTCCTGGTAGAGTCGCTTGGGAGAAGTACTCTTCTCGCTTGTTTGTGCTGAGGCGAGTAAAGGTGCGCAACAGAGTGCTGTGCACAATATTCGGGAGATTTTATGTTTCATCTTCTTTTGTTAGAATAGGTATTTTACAAAAATACGGGTTTTAACCCGGAAATGTTACACTTGTTTGGCTTTTTTAGGATATATACCATAATAGGAACGAATAATCATTCGCTTTTGTTCTTTCGCATGTCTTCCAGGAAGATACCCACTCCTTTGCGGATGGAGCCGAGCCCGAACTCTTCCGTACGGATATCTTTCAAGGGGAGGAAGAAGAGGTCTGCCGCGTCGTCCATCGCCTTGAAGTGCAAGGTGTCCTCCACCGTACAACGGAAAAACATATCCAGCGTGTGTACGGGGAAGCCGGAATAGATGTAGATGTTGGGCAGGGAGAAGAGATATTCGGCCTTTGCCACCTTCATGCCGGTTTCTTCCTTCACTTCGCGGGCAACGCCTTCCTCGCCGGTCTCGGTCATGTCGATGAAGCCTCCGGGAAGGTCCAGCGTCCCTTTGGCAGGCTCTTTGGCACGGCGGCAAACCAGCAGTTCGTCGCATTCGTTCAGTATTAAGGCGACGGTGGCGGAAGAGGGGTTGAAGTAGTAGACGAAACCGCAGTCGGCGCATTGCTTTGACTTCCCGTTATGAACTTCGAAATGGGCTGAACCGCATTTCGGACAATATTTGAATTGCGAAAGTGGATGTTCCATGATATTTTAGCCTTTGTCCGGGGGACAAAGATAATGGAAACCAGGTGTAGAATGAAAGGAACAGAGTGAATTTTTCGTATCTTTGGCGACTATAAAACCATATCGGATGAAAGATTTTGCTGCCATTGATTTTGAAACGGCCAACGAACAGCGTACCAGCGTTTGTAGTGTAGGAGTGGTTATCGTACGTGATGGAGAGATTGTGGACCATTATTATAACCTCATCCGTCCCGAACCGGAGTATTACACTTATTGGAATACCCGCGTGCATGGTCTGACGTTGGCAGATACCCGGGATGCTCCTATCTTTCCCGTTGTGTGGCAGGAAATAGCTCCTCGCATTGAAGGCTTGCCATTGGTAGCGCACAACAAGGCCTTTGATGAAAGCTGCCTGAAAGCTGTTTTCCGTACTTACTGCATGGATTATCCGGATTATGAGTTTCATTGTACTTTGCAGGCATCACGTCGCGTCCTGAAAGGATTGCCCAACTATCAGTTGCACACAGTGGCAGCTTGTTGTGGCTACCAACTGGAGCAACACCACCATGCATTGGCGGATGCGGAGGCTTGTGCATGGATAGCCAAACAAGTCATATAAAGGAGGAAGTTCATGTGGAATCCCGCTCCGTAGCTGTTTATAAAGCCAATCGTAATCCTATGCTTGCATCATGATACACTTGGCTATTGTTGTTTCTACATGAAACACGGCATCTTCGTGGTGATGATAAATAGCATCCGCCTCGTAGAGTCCGATTTGAGCCATATTCGTAGAAAGAGGAACACCATTCTTGAATGTTTCCGCTCATGTCATACAATCCCAATTCATTCGGTCTTTTTAAAGCCACGGGATGGGTGTGATGTTCGCTGTTCTCATCATACCATGCAACTTCATCAATAGAATTTGAACCGGCGTATTTATACCCTTTGCTTTGATTTCCTCCTCGTGCCGCATACTCCCATTCTTCTTCGGTTGGAAGACGGAACTTGCGTCCGGTAACATTGTTTAGTCTTTGAATAAAATCTATGCAGTCAATCCATGATATATTCTCGATAGGAAGATTCTCCTCTTTGGATTCCGATTGATAGTTTCCCATAATCGCATTCCATAATTTCCGGGTAACAGTGGTTTCTCCCAAGTAGAAGTTCTGTATATCCACTCTTTTGTTGCTTTTTTCGTCACTATAGGCTTCGTGCTCTTGTTCTGAAGTAGCTCCCATCATGAAAGTTCCTGCTTCAACGAAACACATTTTGAATAAAATTCCTTTTACGTCAATTGATAGATATTGGTGGTCTGTCCTTTTTTGTATAACCGTGTTTTCCTTAGAAGAAGATGTACCGTCTTGAGGATGTTCATGAGGCTCCATTGCTATCAGGGACAGAAATTCTGTAATAGATTGTGGCCTTTGTTTGCGTGCTGGAGCCATACACTTTTCTATTGCAGTTGCTATTCTGGGAGCTATATAATCTGGAATTGTTAATCCTTCGTCTACAATGTCAGAAGCTTCGGGCGGTGTTTCTCCTGTCAGTAACTTATACATGGTAGCGCCTAATGAATAAATGTCTGTGCTGGGCATGAACATGCTTGTACCACCTTGTCTATATTGTTCTATGGGGGCATAACCTTTACTGATTCCTGTAGGAGTGGTGCTCGTTTGACTTCCGTCTATATCATATCGTTTGGAAATTCCGAAATCTATTAATACAGCATCTTCCTCACCTCTGAGCAGAATGTTGGAAGGTTTGATGTCTAAGTGTAAAATCTTCTTTTGATGGATATACTGTAATGCTTTAGCTGTTTGGCAGATGTAGTTTAATGCTACCGCGGTGTCTAACTTCCCTTGCTTCTGTATTAACCTGTCCAAAGAGTCTCCGTCAATATATTCCATTACATAATATGCAGTTGCATTTTCCTCAAAAATGTCATGAATGCGGATGATATGCGGATTGTCCATCTGGGCAATGGTTTGAGCTTCTTTTATGAATTTTATTCGGAAACGGTCCACTATATCTCGACTACCTTGTGAGCCCAGAAGAACTTTGGAAGTAGTCTCTTCGCGTTCACAGTATTCTTTCATAAAGAACTCTTTAATGGCGACAGACCGGTTCAGTCCCGTCTGAAGCCCTAAGTAAGTAATGCCAAAACCACCTTGGCCAAGTACTTTTTCTATTTTATATTTGCCTCCTTGCAGAGATGTTTCCGATAGTAGCTGCATATTCTTGGATTATTTTTGTAATATAGTGTTTTCTATTTGGTGATTTGTTTTGGAATGCTCTTTCTCCCCCTTTATAGCTTTCAACAGAACGAAAGAAGCGGCGTAGATAACGATAAAAAGTAATATGGCGAATGCAAGAATCTTGACAATCGGCAGCCTGCGCTTTTGTCTCTTATCCTCTTTAGTTTCAGCGCTCTTTTTCCCCTCTCTTTCGATTGTCCTTGTTCCAGCAGTCATGACACGGTTGTCCGGAACGGATTCTATAGGACTTTCTTCTTTGCCTTTTTCTTCTTTTGTATAATTATCCGGAATTAAGTCTAAAATATGAATAAGAAATGCAGAATGATTATCCCGGTTGTTTTCACTGACCTTGGTCAGGATTTGTATTTTTTCATCATCTGTTGTGTCAGGGTCAGAGAGGATATTCAGCAAGTCACTATCGTCAGTTTCCTCTAACATGCCATCCGAGCACATGAAGAAATAGTCACCGGGGCGGATGTCTGTAATATGTTTTATGTCTGCTTTAGGACGTCTTTCCAGGTTGGGTTGCATGGCACGGGTAATGACATTCTTCTGCTTTGAGGTTTTCATCTCTTCAAGGGTGATTTCACCGATGTCATATAGGTCGTTTATCAACGAGTGATCTCTTGTGTGGAAAATGTATCTTTCAGAAGGTCGGATATGATAGATGCGGCTGTCACCGATATGGGCAAGCAGGCATCCGCCACTATGAAATTTCAGAAGAGTCATGGTGGTCCCCATCTTTTTGGCGGCACCATTATCCTTTTGGTCTAATGAATCATAGGCTGCATTGAGCGCCTCGTTAAATTGCTCGTCTGTGAAAGCCCCTTCCGGTGAAGTTTGTGACAAGATGTATTCACTCATCGTTTGGCATACTGTCTGGCTGGCAACCTCACCCGACTCATGACCACCCATTCCATCGCATACGATAAACAGGCGGTCTTCTGCCGTTACTTCACCTGATACGGGGAAGATGGAATCTTCCTGATTGCTCCGTTGTCCCAATTCGTAGATAGTTAAGGGGTTTAAAACATATTTCATATCCAATTTTGTTTTAGGTTTAAATGATTGTATCATCTTCAGAAAGAAGTATGAATTTCAATGTCGTATTCGACATTTTTATGATTTCACCTCCATGCAGTATGATACGGTCACCATTTTCAATTAATCCAGAATTGATATAAGTGGCATTTTTGTTTTGAGCATTCGAAAAATAGTGTATATAACCACCGGTTTTCAGTTTGCGTACCTCAATAATGGAATGTGAACGGCTCATTGTAAGGTCATCTGTATCAATCTGTACAGTGGCGTTTGATGTTTGTGCCTTTCGTCCGATTGTATTTATCCCTAGGGATAAAGTATACATATGACTTGTGCCAATTTTCTGAAGTTTGCCGATACTCTGATTTTTTGAATGGTCAATGTGGGTTTCATCTCCCATGGTGGTGTCATCATTTTCATTCGGTGGAGTATATTGTTGTTTGGGAACTTTGTAGTCAATGTACTTTGATGCCTTTTTGCATACTGGGCATGGAATACTCTTGGTTTCCAGGCCTGCTATCTTTTTTATAGTCAGAACGGCACCGCAGTTCGGACACTTGATTCTTAATAATTCTGATTCCATTTGTTCTATTCTATTATTGTTACCATATCATTACCGGCATAGAATCGCTGAACTTACCCCACATGACAGGGTGCTGCTTGTCCCTTGACAGCTTTTTTACCCCTTGGCTGACAAATTCGAAAAGCTCTTTAGCTGTGATGATCCGATCACGGTTTACGTCGGCTCCGCCTCGTAGTCCCCGTTGCAGGCATGTTGTGAAGAACCCGTTTTTCATGGAAGGAGACTCTATAGAGACTTCATTTTCACGGGAAGAAAGGAACAGCATTACTTTTAATGAAGAGGGGGATATATTCGATGAGTTTCTACGTGGTTCTCTCATCTTTCCAGAGAAACATGCATCTGCAAATATCATTTTGTTCTTGGCTGCACTTTTTGCCATTGTTTTCTTGATGTCTTGATAAGTAATCATTGCATCATAGCCCACAAATCCACCTTTATATCCATGACCACTAAAAAAAAGGACAATGATGTCTTTGGCTGAGGCTTTATTGAAAATTCGCGTCATACTGCTTAATACATTACTTCGGGTGGCTTGTGCATCGGTTAATAATATTGTTTCTGCTTTATGATTTTTCTGATATATCCATTGTATGGTCTCTGCATCTTTGGCAGGCAATGTTAAATCATTCTCTGTGCCGGGATAGTCTGCAATGCCTACGGAAACTAAATATATATTCTGTGCCAGGCTTTGCAGGCTAAACAAGCATATGCATATCAGTGAAAATAATATCCGCTTCATTCTCATCTTGTCCGTTGATTAGGCAAATCCGCTGGAGTCAGCATCATTAATATAATCAGGCATATCTGCCAGATAATCATCCGAGGGTATTGCATCCATCTGCTGCTGCAAATCGGCAACTTCCAGTCCTTGGTCTTGTATGTTGTAGACTTCATTTTCGCTGATTACTCCATCTCCATTTACATCGGCTCCCATCAGGTCGAAAGTGCCGTTATGATCCACATCTACCACATAAACTTCTTGTCCGTTTATTTCCAGTTGTCCGATGGTAACCATCGAGCCGTCATCCATGGTTTCATCACTGATTCCTACAATCTGAACTTCATCTTCAACGTGTGCATTTTCATGTTCCACATTGACTATTTCCGGTTCTTCCGTTGCATGATGTTCCGCTACATTATGGCTCTCTTCTGTAGCGTGTTCTGCTGTCTCGTGATTTCCCGAACCACTTGCTCCATAGGAAACGCGGCTTCCGAATTCTGCCCGCTGTTCTGGTGTCATGTCACTCCATTCATTGGCGTAATATGTACCGTATACGTCACCGTGCCATTCAAAGACTCCTCCCGGTCCTACCTCCTGGCGCGCTGCTGCAAAGGCTTCGCTGAAAGACATATCGTCACTGACTGTTGCAACCGGTAACCCTTCTACAGAGATGTGTGAGTCTGGAGAAACGGGAGTAGAGCCATGGCTTGTTGCTGACTGGCTGCCGTGGCTGGGAGCGTCACTGTCATTGGCGGCACTGGAAGAGCTGGTGAAAAAGGTACTGGCGCCACCTAATAAAATTCCAGATATGCCACCTATTGTTACATGTTTCCATGAACTGGCTTTTTTCGCAGGCTGTTCCTTTGAGGTGCTCTGATTGTTGTTCGGCAATGTTTCTTCGTTGTCGTTCTGTTGCTGGTTAAGAATGGTGTCTTCTGAGTTCATAAGGCTGATATTTTTTAGTATTAATAATGTCTTTTCATATAGAAAACAGTTGACTGTCTTCTACAATGGTATCATCACTGTATATAGCATTGTCCAGCAAAGGAATATCCATCGTTTCTCCTGCTACCCAGTCCATGACGTCTTGCATATCTGATTGAAAGATATCTCCTTCGTCTGGATATTCAATGTCTTCGATGACAATTTCATCATTCTCCGTACTGGCCATGTCTATCGCTTCACTTTCAGCCGGAGAAAGAGGGTCTATGGTGTAGGCTATGTCTGCAGTGACGGGATCTGATATTTCTATAGATACAGTTTCTGGTTGTATCATCTCATCAGTGCTGCTTTCCTCTGCAATTTCCAGTGTCTCGTTGTCTTCATTAGAGTCAGTTTCCCATGCTCTTGTTGAATAAGCTGCTGCTGCAAAAGCCGCTCCTCCTATTGCTGCTCCCGCGCTTGCAGCTACTCCAAGATTCTTAGCGTATTCTGACTCTGAGACTTTTAACTGCTTCTTTTCCATAACCAATGTTTTCTTTTATGTTTCAAAGATATTGATTTGAAATGATAACCTATATAAGGATTTGTGTATATTACATGAAATGCGGTGATTCTTGTATGAAATAACCGTATAGGTGGTCATTCTCAAGCTGATGAGGTCGTTTTATTCATCAAAGAATGTTTTTGCTGTAGAAGTGACGTGGTTCTTGACTTTGCTGATGGGTATCACAAAGGAGGGAGCGCCTGCTGCGTAACTGGCAATTTCATAGGGAGCATACGAGAAGAAAACACCATCTTTTGTAATCCATGGGTCTGTTTCGGGCAGAGGGAGGTTGTTGATATTGTATAATTCGTTGTTCAGTTGAATGTTGTTCATCAGCTCGTCATCGGTCACCACCCCGAAATATTTTTTCAAACCAGCTTTTATGTCGTTTTGTATCGCATAAGGGCGCATAATCATGTCTTTTGAGAATTTTTTTCCATCAATTTTCCCTTTGGCATTAATTTCTTGTGCCAACGATTTTCCAATGATATATTCCATGCTATAGTAGGAAGTGTCATTCTCCTGAAATACGTCAAGCACTCGTATAATATTCTTGTGATTGAGGTCTGAGCTAATCTTAGCCTCTTTTAGAAATTTCTTTTGAAACTTCTCTACAAATTTTTTCTTACTGGTTGTTGGCACTGTTACTGTGCCCGACACATTGTCACGCTCACAATATTCTTTAAAGAAAAACTCCTTTATAGCGACTTTTTTGTCGGTTAGCGTTTGGGTGGCCAAATAGGTGATGCCGAACCCTCCTTGTCCTAAGACTGTTTCTATTTTATATTTTCCTCCTTGCAGAAGAGTTCCGTTTTGTAATTGCATAATCTATAAGATTTATTGATGTGTTATATGGTTGATTGCGAGTAGTAGTATGATTGTTGCAGAAAATAAAATCGCATGAAGCTTCTTTCGAGGTGATAACCAAAATATGAGCAAGTCTGGTAAGATGACAAGGCTTGTTATGGTGATAATTCCTCCTACTCCTATGTTGGGTCCAATTATTAGCATTAGAGTCATGACTCCAGCAAAGATGGCCATAAAGCTTTCTTTTGCTATGCTTATGACCTTTGCTCCCTCTTCAGGGGGCGTTTTATTAGAAACTACTGTGAGAACAGTTTCGTTGAAAGAAGGAATTTGGGAAGTGATGGCCCTTTGAAGCCTTGAGAATATGCCATGCCAGTTTTTGGGCAATTCATTGGTGCGTAATTCATCTAAAGCCTTATACTCCACCTTTATATCTGCATAGGATTTTTTTGTAGAGAAGAGGGAGAATCGCATGCGGTAAAAAATATCTGGTGCATTATCCACTTCATAATTGAATGAGTCATAAGCTGTTTGTAAACTTAACTCTCGTAGGTTTGATAATAGTTTTTTGAATTTTTGAGAGGTATATGGATAAGTATAAGTCTGTATCTTGGTTTCTGGTATAGTGAATGCTTTTACGGTAAGTGCAATAGAGTTTGCGGTGATTATAATATCTGTAGAAAAATTTCTATCACTTCCCATGAATACCTTTTCTAATGATAGGGTTATTTTGTTTGTTTCCGGCAAAACTATCAATGAATTATCTTCAATAAGAATGGTGTCTTCTGCATGACCTCCTTCAATTTCCTGGATAAAAGTTTCTACAGTTTGTGTTCTTGCATTCTTTTCTGGTTTCATTGCATGCTGTATGGCAGTAATGGTCTTGTTACTGATGTTTCTTTCTTGCAATTCGGCTTCCGGAAAGCCATAGTTCATAATATTAGAAGCATTGGGAGGCGTTTTTCCGGTCAATGTTTTAAATAATGTAGCTCCTAAGGCATAAATATCGATTGTTATAGGAAAACCTTCTCCATCGCGATAACAGCTTTGTTCAATTGGGGCATAGCCTGGGGTGCCATATCCGATGGCAGTACTTGTTTCAGGTTCTCCTTGTGAATTGTATTGTTTGGAAAGACCGAAATCGATTAATACTATAGAACCATCTTTACGCCGCATTATATTCTTCGGTTTTAGATCAAGATGCAACATCCTATTGTTATGCATGAATTGCAGTGCTTCCCCTATTTGACGGATGCATGTCAAAGCTTCTGATTCGGAGAGACCGTTTTCTGCTTTTATATAAGAATCAAAACTCCCGCCTTCTAAATATTCCATTACGTAATAGCAAGTATTGTTTGCTTCAAAAGCTTCCAGGATGTCTACAATATGTGGATGTTTGAGTTTTGAAAGATTCTTGGCTTCCCGAAGGAATTTTGTTTTATATTCTTTAAAAGCCTTTTCATTGGAACAAGTTACAGTAGTGCCCTCCCTACCATTGAAATTCTTCTGAAAAAATTCTTTTATGGCTACTTGTGTATGGGTATTTAGGTAACCTAACTCTCCTTGAAGTTGTATTGAAGCAAGATAGGCTATACCGGAAGACCCCTGGCCTAAAATACCTTCAATCTTGTAATTGTAAGAATTACCAGATAGAATAGTACCTTTTCTTAATGATTGTTGAGTTCCTTGCATATTAACTTTGAATTTTGTTTTAAATGTTGGTCACTTTGAAACGGGACGGACAGAACATCCAAGATAGCGAAGGGTGAAGCTTAGCTGATATTGGGTGTTGCTGAAAGAAAGGTAGTTTGAATATCCCGTGGAGTATAAAGTCCCTGACCAATAATAGCCAAAGTTTTTTTGACTGCCAATGTTAGTGCCATAGCGTTGACCTACTGCTGGTAAGAAAATGTAATTTCCACTGGGGCCTGTTATCATATACCCATTGCTCCCTTTATATGAAGTCCATTTCCATGAACATTTCTCGCATAATTCCAACACTTCATTTTTTGTGGGTAAACGCCAGTTTTCTCCCCATTTAATGTGAGCTATATCATAATTGGTGCCGCATATATTGGAGGGTGGATTGTTGTTGGGATAATCAGTATTATTTGTAGATGTATTGTTTCCTGTTGGGTCTGCCCAGCCATATAAGCCTCCATAATCTTCCGGAGAACTTGCACCTACATTCCAACTTGCCCATTTTACACTTAATCCTAAATCAATTGGTTGAGCCGGAAGATTAGGGATTGGATTTTCTATTGCAACTGCTGTATCAGAGTTCTGAGCAGGCACATTGTAGCTTGTTTTGTTTATTACAAAAATAGAGGTTACCAACAATATTAATATTGCAATCAACCATATTTCCCGGTTTGAAAGATGATTGGCTCGTTTGGGAGGAATGTTGGGTGAACCCGGTTCTTCTTCTGCCTTTGGGGAGATAGAGGGAATTATAGTTGTTTCAGATTCTTCTTCATTATACTGCATTGATGGCTTATTGTTATTAGTCAATAACGATAAAAATTCATCAATGCTTTGTGGACGGTCTCTACGGCGCGGTTGCATGGCTTTCTCAATTGTATAGGCCGTTGATTGGGATATACTCGGTGGAAGTGGAGGAAGCCCGTCGTCATTCACATCACTGGCATCAGGTGGAGTCTCATTTGTCAAGAGCTTGTATAAAGTTGCTCCCAAAGAATAGATATCTGTTGCAGGAGAAAAGGTGCTGACGCCTCCTTGCTTATATTGTTCCATTGGAGCATACCCGGCACTGATGCCTATAGGGGTTGTACTGGTTTGATGCCCTTCACCGTCATAGCGTTTGGATAGTCCAAAGTCTATAAGGGTGGCGTTGTTATTATTGTCTAACAATACATTCCCTGGCTTTATGTCAAGGTGGTTCATTTGGTGCTGATGAATAAACTTTAAGGCATCAGCCAGCTGGTAGATATAATGGAGGGCCTTAGACTCTCTGACTGCTCCATTCCTTTTTAGATATTCTGCAAGAGAGCCATTTCCCGTGTATTCCATTACATAGTAGGCTGTCTCATTTTCTTCGAACACATCAATGATACGAATGATGTGAGGATGATTCAGCCCGGCTATCATCCGGGCTTCCTTTACGAACTTCTGGCGGAAACGTGCTACTAATTCTTGACTGCCTTGTGAACCGACTGATACATGAGAAGTTGCAACGTCACGGTTGCAATGTTCCTTCATGAAGAATTCTTTAATAGCTACCTTGCGTTCTAAGGCCACTTGTGTGGCAAGATAGGTGATGCCAAAGCCGCCTTGTCCCAAGACTGTTTCTATTTTATATTTTCCTCCTTGGAGGAGAGTGCCGGATTGTAATTGCATAGCTTTTTATTTTGGTGGAAATTGAAATGGTAATCTATATACAGATGGCGATTCTTGTATGAAATAATCGTATAGAAGGAAGTACCTGCTATCTCTACGCGAACTCTATTACTCATTCTCAAGTTTGCGTAGATTTTTTTGGGCAGTTTCACTTCCTTGTTCTGCTGCTTTCCTATACCATTTTATTGCTTCTGCCTTGTTCTTAGGAATACCGGGCTTTCCATATTCGTATATTAGCCCTAAATCAAAAGATGCACTAGCATTGCCTTGTTCTACTGCCATTTTATACCACTTTACTGCTTCCAAGGCATTTTCTTTCTCGTATATATCTCCTAGTCGTTTTAAGGCTTCAGCATCCCCTCTCTCTGCAGCCATTTTATACCATTTTATAGCTTCTGGGTCTTTTTTTCTGGCTCCATTGGAATATATCTCTCCTAATTTTTTTTGGGCTTTAATATCTCCTTGTTCTGCAGCTTTCTTATACCACTTTATAGCTTCGTCTATATCTTCTGGAATGCCTACCTTGTAGAAAAACATATTGCCTAGTCTATACTGTGCATCCACATTTCCTTGTTCTGCCGCTTTCTTATACCATTTTGCAGCTTCTACCCTATTTTGAGAAATACCTTGCCCATAATCGTACATATATCCCAATTTATATTGGGCACTTGCAATGCCTTGTTCTGCTGCTTTTTGATACCATTTTATTGCTTCCGAATAATTTCGCGTAACATTAAGTCCCGTATAATACAAGTTCCCCAGTTCATTTTGGGCTTTTGCATTTTCTTGATTTGCTGCTTTTTGATACCATTTTTCAGCTTCAGTAGCATTCTTTGCGACATCCCGACCAAGAAAGTACATTCTTCCTAACTCATATTGGGCCTCTGTATTCCCTTGCTCTGCTGCTTTGGCTGTTTCCTTAAAGCCGTTCTTTTTCTTTGGAGGCATATTGGCACTCATGGCACTCAGGTTTGCTGTTTCGGTGTTTTGTTGCGCAGGGCGTTCTACATTCCCGGTCGCTGCATTTTCTTTTACATGAGAATTCGGGTTTATATTTTCAGCAGATGTGCTTGCATGTACTGTTACTGATGATGCGTTATTCGGTTCAGAATTTGTTACAGTGTCTGTTGCGGACAGCCATTCTGTTTCTGTATCTGTATCGGAGTTGGAACCTGTTCTGGAAGTAATATAGGCTATAATTCCTCCAATAGACAGAACAGCTATTAGGACAAGAATAATATATTTTAGATTTTTGGGGTGGGGCTGGGAAGATATGTCGTCACTTGAAGGCATAGTCTGTTCTTCATTGGCGGATGTTTGGATAACCGTAGCTTCCTCCAGCGTTATTCCTATATCTTCTTTGGGAGTTGTTTCCGTATCCTTATTTTCCAATATACTTAAAAATGCGGCTACACTTTGCGGTCTGTCTTTTTTCATAGCCGACATGACTTTTGCGATACTGGCTATTAACGAATCGCTTACTTGATGTTTTTGTAGCTCATATGCAGGAAAACCGTCATTCAATATTTCTGAAGCCTCTGGTGGACGGATTCCCGTCAACATCTTATACATAGTTGCACCAAGCGCATACACGTCCATCGTTGCCGGGAAGTCTTTACCTTCATGATAATTACTCTGTTCTATCGGTGCATATCCGGGGGTACCACTTCCCACTGTAGTGCTTGTTTCCGGTTTCCCATTTTCGTCATATTGCTTGGACAAGCCAAAATCGATAAGTACGGCTTCCTGATTCTTACGGAGCATAATATTTCCAGGTTTCAAGTCCAGATGAAGCATCTTATGAGCGTGCATGTAAGATAGAGCGTCTCCTATCTGTTTGGCATACATAATGCTTTCTGCTTCCGTCAAGCCTTTTTGTTGTGTGATGTATGTATCCAGATTTCCTCCATCTACATATTCCATGGCGTAGTAGACTGTGTTGTTGGCCTCGAAGTATTCCAGCACTTTAACGATATGGGGATGGTTCAGCTTACTCAGGTTTTCGGCTTCGCGCGAAAACTTCTTTTTGTAGTCATAATAGACCCCTCCTCTGCTTCCACAAGTAACAGTATTTTCTTCTCGTCCATTGATGTCTTTCATGAAGAACTCCTTGATGGCAACTTGTATGGTTGTTTCGAGTTCACCCAATGCTCCGGAAACTTTGACTTGGGTCATAGCCAAGTAGGTGATGCCGAAAGAGCCTTGACCCAATATCTTTTCTATGGTATAGGTATGTGATTTACCATATAAAATGGTATTTTGTTTAAGTGCATAATTATTTATATTACTCATATTATTAAGTAGTTGATTGTTTGTTATTATTTATGTTACAATTGTAACAAATCTCTGAATTAAATCTATCTGCTGGAGAAGATGCAAATTTGGGAACTCGTTCTTCAAGGCTCTTTCTTTTTTTCTTTCTTTGTTGCTCTTCTTTCTTTTGTTTTTCTTCTTTGGGGATAACAGGGCGAATGGGGAGTGCAACATTATTGGGCATAACCCTAACTGAATCTTTCAATAGGAAAGCGCGTCCTCTTTTGAATTTGACAAATCCCCCTCCTATTAAAGCTACGGAACCAGTCCAATAATATGCTATGGAACCGCGATTTTCTATATTTTGTCCGTTTTTGATACCGACAGCAGGCAGAAATATATTGTTGCCGTTGGGTCCGGTAATTTTGTATCCCCCTATTTTTTGGTAAGTGGTCCATGTTATCTTGCACTTATCTCTAAGTTCCATGAATTCTTTTGCTGTTGGCATACGCCAATATTTCCCTAATTGAGTTCGGGCAATATCATACTCCGAGCCACAAATATCATCAAAATCATAAATGTTAATAGAGGTAGGTCCACTGCTGGCTGTTCCCGTGGAATCTCCCCAGTAGTATAAATTCCCATATTCTTCAGGAGTTGAGGCACCGAGATTCCACCCGGCCCATCTTACACTTAAACCTAAATCTACAATTTGATCTGTTGAGATTTCATTGTGTTGAACATTGGTTCTTGTTTGCCCAATTTCTGTATTAGAGTTCTCATACCGAATAGATGAATCATGCAGAGCCGAATTATTCATAGATATAGGCGATGTAAGTATAGCACTGTCGGATACAGTACTGTCAAGCCCAATAGCTAAAGAGTTGTCTTGTGCGATATTACTCGTCTTGTTGGTTCTGCTGAGCCAAATAGTACATAATATAAGGATTAGAGCTATAACTCCCCAAAGCCATTCTTTTTTGAATAAGAAAATTCGTTGAGGCTTTGGAATGGAAGAAGGATGCTCTTTTGCTACAAATTCATTTTTAGGGGTATCTAATATTGTAGTTTCATTTTCCAAACCAGGTTTTATCCCTTCATTCAATAATGTGAGAAATTCATTAATGTTTTGCGGTCTATCTTTGCATCGAGGTTGCATTGCACCTTGTATGGCCTTTCTTATCAATGGACTTATCTTTGTTGGCAATGCTGGCAGTCCCTCGTCATTCACATCACTGGCCTCTGGCGGTTGTTGGCTTGTCAACAAATAAAACAATGTTGCTCCGAGAGAGTAAATGTCTGTACCTGGTGAGAATGTTTTTACTCCACCTTGCTTATATTGTTCCAAAGGTGCATATCCTTTGCTGATACCGATTGGCGTACTACTTGTTTGGTTACCGGTGTCATCATAACGTTTGGATATACCGAAGTCTATTAGTACAGCTTCTCCATTGTTCCGAAGCAGAATGTTGGATGGCTTTACGTCCAGGTGCATGGTTTTACGGTGATGAAGATATTCCAACGCATCAGCTATCTGGAGGACATAACTTAATGCTTCAGAATCGGACATTGCTCCATTGGTTTCAATCCGTTCTTTTAAAGAACCGCCATCTATATACTCCATTACGTAATAAGCTGTGTCATTTTCTTCAAATACATCATAGATGGATATAATGTGTGTATGCGCCAATCCTGCAATGATTTGGGCTTCTTTGATAAACTTTTGGCGGAATCGTTCTACTAACTCCCGGCTACTTTGGGTACCCATAATGATATGTGAAGTCTTCTCATTGCGTTCGCAGTAGTCTTTCATGAAGAATTCTTTGATGGCTACTTGACGGTTCAATCCGGTCTGAAGGGCTTGGTAAGTAATTCCAAAGCCACCTTGTCCCAATATGGACTCTATCTTGTATTTTCCTCCTTGAAGGAAAGAACCTGATTGTAATTGCATAGTTTTTTATTTTGGCGGAATTTAAAATTAAAATAATGCAAACTATAACAGTTTATTCTGATACGGGGCGAACGGAATTTCCCTCCTTACAATAGTCGCTGTACAACGGACTCCAGCCGTTAATACTGAAGACGAGGCTGGAGGCGCTACTAGAAGTGCTATTAGCTGTCTTTCGTGTTCCTGACCAATAGCGGCCATTTCTTCCTCGACCATATACCGTTCCACCGTAAGCGTAGCAGTATCCTGATGCAGGGAGGAAGATTCGATTTCCATTCGGTCCTGTTACCATATAGCCTGCAACTTTTTTGTATTCAGTCCATTTCCATATACATTTATCAGATAATTCTTTTAATTCTTGCTGTGTAGGTAGCCTCCATTTCTCTCCCCATTTAGCACGAGCAATGTCATATTGAGTGCCGCTAATGTTGAAAGGGGGAGTGCCACTGAGAGAATCGTTACTATTTGTTGCTTTTTTTCTCCGGTCGGGTCCGCCCATCCATATAGTCCTCCGTATTCTTCGGGAGAAGATGCTCCGACATTATAGGCTGCCCATTTCACACTCAAGCCAAGATCTACCGGATTGTTTTCAGTTGGAATTACTTCCGTAGCAAAGGCTTCTTCTTTAAGAGGAGTGGTATCACTTGGTTTTTGAGTAAACCAGACAACTGTTGCTAACAGAAGTGCGACGACAACCCCTATAAATATGGGTAACTTGTTACTGCTGGAGGGCTGTTTTTGGGGAGGCAACTTTTCTTTCTTGGCAATGATGGTAATATCCTCTCTTTCCGGTTTATTCAACAATTCTAAAAAATCTTTTATGCTTTGTGGACGTTGTCTTTTGGGTTGCATGGCAGCACGAATCGCTCGTTCGGTAGTTGCCGATATGTTTGCGGGTAAGGCTGGTAGTCCGTCATCGAACACAATGTTGGCAGCCGGCGGTGTCGTTCCGGTCAGCAATTTATAGAGTGTAGCACCTAATGAATAAATATCTGTAGTTGGTGTGAATATTTGCACTCCTCCAGCTACATATTGTTCCATTGGTGCATATCCGGTACTGATACTTACCGGAGTAGTACTGGTCTGTTGCCCGCTTTCATCGTATCGCTTGGATAGTCCGAAGTCTATCAACACTACTTCTCCCTCTTCTCTCCGCAAAATGTTTCCAGGTTTCACATCCAGATGGCTCATCTGCCGTTGGTGGATATAGTTCAATGCTCCTGCTATTTGATGGATGTAATGCAGCGCTTCCGTTTCTTGTAGTGCACCGTATCGCGTCACATATTCTTGCAGAGAACCTCCTTCTATATATTCCATCACATAGTAAGCTGTGTCGTTTTCTTCGAACACATCATGTATACGGATAATATTAGGATGGTTAAGTCCGGCAATGGATTGTGCTTCTTTTATGAATTTTTGCTGAAAACGAGCTACGAGTTCACGGCTTCCTTCCGTCCCGATGGTAATGTGTGACGTATCGGCGTTGCGGTTGCAATACTCTTTCATAAAAAACTCTTTGATGGCTATCCTACGGTTTAGTCTTGTTTGCCATCCTAAATAGGTGATGCCAAAGCCGCCTTGCCCAAGTATTCCCTCTATTCTGTATTTACCCTCTTGTAGAAGGGTGCCCTCTATCAACTGCATATCAATCAATTCCCTTTCTTTTCCCAGTTATTCAGTACTTTTTTCAAGTTCTCTTTCTTTATTTCTGCCATTTCTAATTGTATCGTTACGAGTTGGGAACGTAAATCCAGGCAGATAGAGTCTTGCCGGTCATTTAATCTCTCCATTGTCTCAGTGGAGACATCATTGTAGGTGGCATTCCGCTTTTTGTCTTGTTCCTGTATCTTCTTCTGAAGAGACTTTTCCTGAGCACTCAAAACTTTTAGCCTGACGGCCTGAATTGTGTCGTTATTACTGCGTACATTTTGGGGGTGGAATGTGGATGCGTGCAGATTACTCATGATACAACACATCAGTAATAGGCACGAGGCGATTATAATATTTTGCGGCTTCATTGTTTCTGTATATTTAGGGTTTATCATATTTTGAAAAATCTTTTACTCCGGATAACATGCTTTTCCCCAGCATATTAGTGGGTTCCACTATTGAGGGTATCAGGGCATATTCGGGTGGGAATCCTTCGGGAGTGTTGGCCGAAACTTCAGCATATTCTCCTTCTGTGGAGCAAAGTGCCTCTTTATAGGAACTTAGTGCTGTTTGGGGGATGAGCAGTTTGATTTTCAGCTTGCCGGCAATTTTTATCAGGAATACTTTTTGTCCGTTGAGCTCTGCGGTGGATATCGGTTCTGTTCTGCGCATGATGATTTGCTCCAGGTGTTCCATCTGGGAGAACTCCCGGTACGAGAGTATCTGTAATGAAGCAGGCAAATCGATTTGGGTTATATTGGGACAATCGATTAAAGCCTTCCAGCGTATAGCGGTGGTGCCGTCGGGAATACGTATCTTTCCTGAGCGTCCGCGGGGGCAACCTAACAGAATTGTTTTGTCTTTGTTATAGAGCATTCCGTCTATGGAAGTAAAGTTTGGATTATTGGCATCCACTTCTATGCTTTGCAACTGTTTCAATGATTTCAAATTCTGCAGGCTGATGAGCTTTGCCGGGATGACGATGGAGGTCAAACGGTCACTCCAGCGGAACATTTTGAGGTTCACTTGTGTCCAGTCGCTGCCCAACGTTACCTGCCCGATTGCTGTACACCGGAAGAATACTCCTTCACCAAAGCGGACGCTGTTGCCGGGAAATACGATTTTCTCTAATCCGCTGCAACCTTCAAAGGCAAAATCGCCTATGGACGAAAGCCCGGAAGGCAGTACAATGCCTTTTAGGGAAGCTGCATTACTGAATGCCTTCTTGCCAATGCCGACAACACGGTATATCGTGTTGTTGT
The DNA here is from genome assembly GCF_004328515.1 of Bacteroides sp. A1C1. Taxonomy (NCBI): domain Bacteria; kingdom Pseudomonadati; phylum Bacteroidota; class Bacteroidia; order Bacteroidales; family Bacteroidaceae; genus Bacteroides; species Bacteroides sp. A1C1. The sequence goes on along the minus strand of NZ_CP036491.1, from coordinate 1,870,628 downwards.
GCTTTACCCTTGCCGGAACGGATATCTCACCGGTATACAGAGAGGGTTGGGGGGCAGAGATGTTCCCTTGGTAGGTAACTTCCACATGTTGTTTCTTTGCATCTACAATGTTGAAGAAGAATTTCTCTCCACTTTTTCCGGTGACGGTGAAATCGTGTGCGTAGAGCAGGGAGGTGCTTCCCAATAATAGGATGAATGTGATTATATTTGTTCGTTTCATAGCTTTAGTAAATATAGTGTGATGAATAGAATTAGGCCATGTAGCCGGTTACGTCGGCATCATTTATATAGTCGGGTATTGGGTCATTGTCTGCCAGCAATGTAGCATCCTCGTTTACGCCGGTTGCTTGTGTGGTTGCCATAGACAATCCTTCCATGCGAATGCCTGCCTCTTCTATATTGATGACCTCATTGTCTGTAATTATTCCATTATTGTCCATATCTGCCACCATGGCATCTGCTATTCCATCCCGGTCGATGTCAACGACAAGAGTTTCTTGTCCGTTGACAATAACACCGGCTATATCCATTTGCGAGCCGTCTTCGCACGTAACCGTTTCATAGGAGACCACACTGATGGTATCTTCGTTATGCGGTTCATCGTTGCTGTTTCCGGGCATGATAGGTGTGGCAGGGGTATCAGGCTTCTGAGGGGCAATTGGCTCATTGGTTAAAGGTACTTCCGAAGTTACTGTAGGGGTATCAGTGTGGGGAGGCTGTACCGGTCCTTCGGTGACTGGCTCTGTTGCAAAAGCTGTCTGGGCCATTGAACCGGCCGCTACGCCTATTGCAGCTCCGATGGATGAACTGGCGCCATTTTGCCAATTGTAACTTTTCTGTTCCACATTTTTCTGTGTGGAATTTGTGCTTTCCTGGTTTGTTTTTTTAGTCTTCATAGTTGCTCATTTTTAATGGTTTATAACTTATTCTGCAACAAAAATATAAAGAGAGGCATGCAATGGCAAATTTCAAAAAGTATACTACATAAACCCTGCGGTTTAAGGTATCAATCCCTCATTTTTCAAGGGATTCTTACTTCTCGGTAAATTTGGATTTACAATAGGGGCAGCTCGTCATCTTTTTCAGGTCGTCATACTGTTGATATCCCATGAAATGATGGCATTCCGGGTTGGGGCATACATAGTCCTTATGAAATTTCTTATCAAGGTCGTCCAGAAACCTGGGAAGTGTGGAAGATGACCGGTAGGTTATCACAAAGAAATAGATGGCCAATAAAAGTCCTGCAGAATATAGAATGACACGCAAAACCGGCAGGTCGGCAATGCCCGGAATAAATCCGCAGAAAATGGCAGACATGGAAAATACGCCTGTTACAGAACGGATTGCTGCAGACTTCTTTTCTTTTATCTGTATCTGGAGTTTGGTGTCGTGAAATTCGTCCCATACTTCTTGTAGGTGATGGATAGAGAACGATTTGGGTATTGATGCTCCCAGCCCTTTTATAATGGCCGCTATATCCATGAAGTAACGGTCTGACCCCAGCTCTATGCGGTCTTTTCCGGAAATGTGCTTGGACTCGATTTGCACACCATTGACGTAAGTGACGTTTTCGGGTTTCAGATTGGTAATGATATAGCCTCCTTTGTCATCGGTCACCACTTTACAGTGCTGGCGGCTGACGGATTTGGGTACGCTGTTGGCATTCCCCCAAAAACGGTCTTGGTTGTTTATGCTGATACGCAGGCGGGATGCACCGGCTTCTCTTCCTATGATAAGTTCCATGGCATTATTGTTTTTATTATGCGAATTTTATATTGAGAAATATTTCTTTCAGTTTTTTCAGGGCTTCTTTGGACATCTCCAGTTGAAATGCAAATGATGAATAGTCACTTAAAACGAGTCGCTGTTTGATGACATTTATCTGGTAAACATAGTTCAGATTAATGATGAACCGTTTGCCGATACGGGCAAAGCAGCGTGCTTTTTCTTTCAGTCGCTCTTCAAGGACTTTTTCGGTCTGGGCTAAATTCAAGCAAATAATACCGCGTAGCTTGTTCGTAAGTATTATATTGGTGTAATTTCCATCAGACTCAAAATATACAATCTTGGAAATGTCCAATCTAAGAAGCTCATCGCGTGAATTGAAAAACAAGAAGTTGGTTGTCGTATCCATTGTAACTTATTTATTATTTGTTTTTAATGTATCCTCTTCTGTATAGCTGTTTGATATTAATCCGATTAGAGGAATTTTTACTCGCTTTTTGTACTTTACATCTTCGATAATGATGTCACATAAAAAGTAACTTATATCGATGGTGATTTCTATTGTTTCAGGAGAATATCCTAAATAATCCTTTAGCGGAATGATAAAACGTCTACTGTCTATTTCCATAAAGTAGGAGTCACCGTCTCCGGGAAATGTGGCGCTGCGCCTTAAAGGGAAGCTGCAGAAATTGCATAAAAAAGAGCATTCTCTGACATGATTCTCTAGTGTATACCCCGCCAATACTTTAAAAGGCAGACAATCAAGGAAGGCAAATGAACTTATCTGGCCAATAACAGATGAATACCATATAGATAGGGCTTTAGGCAAGAATTTCCAGTATAGTTCTAAATCGGTCATAGGTATGGCGGGAGATGTTACATCATATTCTTGTAAGATGTGCTCTTCAGCAGTTCCCACTCCGGAGTATTCGGCCTCATAAAGGCCTTCTCCGTATTCGGCAATGCAGTATTCCTCTTTGGAGCAGATGCAGATAGGCATGTCATTTGAATGGATGATGCAAGGTACCGCTGAGGCGATATGGATTTCTTCAGTAACCCGTATCTTTGATGTTTTATCGTTGTCAAAGTACTTGTTGATAAATCTTAATACATCAAAATAATGGCACAGACTTTTCCTATATGTTATGACCTTGAAACGGCTGTCTTGTATAGACTGGCGATTTTTCTTGATGAATGCATCCAGTGAGGTGTTGAAATGTACAATTACCGGATTTATAGGCTTTTCTATTATCTCTTCTACCTGTGTTTTTCCTTCCAGGGGCAGTTCATAAATATTGTCATTCAGAAAATAAACCAGTTTGTCGTCTTGGACGTAATAAAAGGCAATGCCTTGATATGTGGCATGCTGCTTATTGTAGGAAGTGTGTTTGGTACTTTCATCAGTATGGGAGTTCGTAGTGCTATGGGTTAAAGCCACGAACTCATTTACTGTTTGAGGGCGCTTTATCCTCATGGGGGCCATTGCTTTTTTTATGGCCGATATTGTTTGCGCGCTTATGTGCTTTTGCCGCAGCTCTTCTTCTGCAAATCCTTCATTTAGTATTTCAGAGGCTTTGGGCGGGGTCTTTCCTGTCAGCATTTTAAAGAGAGTGGCCCCTAAAGCGTAGATATCCAATGTGGGTGCGAGTATTTTCCCATATTCTTGCGAACCTTGCTCTAAGGGGGCATAACCGGGAGTACCAAGGCCAATAGTAGTGCTTGATTCCGGTTCTCCGTTTTTGTCGATTTGTTTGGATAGCCCAAAATCTATCAGAAACAAAGTGTTATCTGTACGTCGCATGATATTTTTAGGCTTTAAGTCAAGGTGCAGCATCTTTTGGGAATGCATATATTGCAATGCTTTTCCTATCTCCTCTACATATTGTAGCGCTTCTTTTTCCGGCAGCCCTCCTTTCTCCAATATATATGCATCCAGACTGCTCCCTTCGATATACTCCATTACATAGTAGTAGGTGTTGTTCTCTTCAAAAGACTCTAAAACCTTAACGATGTTTTGATGGTTGAGGCGAGCTAGGTTTAAGGCCTCTTTTTGAAATTTCTTTCCATATTTGTATGCAATGCTATTGGGAGATGGCTCATAAATATCTCCTGATGAACTTCTGGCACTTACATCTTGTAGAAAAAATTCTTTGATGGCTACGGATACATTGCTATTCAAGATGCCTAATTCGCCTTTCAGGCAAATTGAAGCCAAATAGGTTATACCGAATGCTCCATGACCTAATACACCTTTAATTTGGTAGTTGTAGGAATGGCCATGGAGTATAGTTCCACAAGATAAAGTGTGAATGCTGCTTTGCATGAATCTATATGTCTGTCTAATTGTTGCTGATACTTGCCTCTTATTTCACTGTGAAAACATATGATTGGGCAGAGTCTTAGCCGTTCAAAGTTATAGAACTTGTTAATGAATTCAAAAGCAAGAAATGTGGGAACTGTACTATTATGCATATTTTCCGGTTATGTGGCTGTAATATGATGTTAAGTGTGACAAACTTTTCTGCTCTACTCTTCTCTGTGCAAGGAGGACCTGCTTCTTGTATAAGAGAAGCCTGCTTTTTTGTAAGAGGACACGGTTATGTAAGCAAAATCTGCTTACATACTTGCATGGTGGTTGCTTACATAACTTAATGCTCTGTGCAGTAGGTTGCTATATGTGTCTATGCAAGCATGCAAGTAGAATGTGCGATAAAGTTATAGTATAGAACTTGAATAGATTCTTGTTTGTGGATTTATCTTTTGCAAAGTCTTGGAATATACTGCCGGAGCACTGATGATAATGGAAAAGAAACTTTTTAAATTGCCGATTTGTTCTTAACTTTGTCAAGCAAAAAGCAATTAAAAAGAGAAAAGATGAATGTAAGAGGAATATCTATATGCTTGCTATGTGCCGGAGCGCTGTTTGTGGCTTGTGGTAGCAAGAGGGGAAAGACTGTGGAAGTTGCTGAACAAGCCGATACGGTACATGTCGTTGGTGGTGATAAGGATAAGCATGGTTGCATTGCATCTGCCGGATATACCTGGAGTGAGGCTCAGAAAGACTGTATCCGTCTGTGGGAAAAAGGAGTCCGTATGAACGCTGTGGATGATGCGGAGAAGGTGTTGTTTCTGGTGTTCAGTCCCGATTCTACTCAAGTGGAACTGTTCTTTTCGGAAGAGGAAATGCCGAACGAGATTCTGGAGCGCCGTGGTCTTCCTTCGGGGGGATATGCTTGGAATGTGGAAGATGATGATACAAAGAATGTGCGTTTGGAAGATGGAAGATGGACGGTCAGCCAGCGCGGTCGGCTTATTTACCGGCAGGCAGAAGAGGCTGCGGGGAACTAATATGTAGAGAAATGGAGGATTTGAAGATATTGACAGAGTCTGTCTGCTGCATAGCCCGTGAAGCCGGATATTTCTTGAAAGAAGAGCGGAAAAACTTCAGCCGGGAAGCGGTACAGAAGAAACAAGCCCATGATTATGTCTCTTATGTAGACAAGGAGTCGGAGAGACGGGTGGTGGCTGCGCTTCGGGAGCTTCTTCCCGAGGCTGGATTTATAGCTGAGGAAGGTTCTGCTGTCTATCACGATGAACCCTACTGTTGGGTAGTGGACCCGTTGGATGGGACAACGAATTATATTCATGATAATGCCCCCTATTGTGTCAGCATCGCTTTGCGCGACAAAGATTCTCTGCTGCTGGGAGTTGTTTATGACCCTTGCCGGGATGAATGTTTTTATGCCTGGCAGGGAGGTGGCGCTTATGTGAATGGAGAACGGATGGAGGTCTCGTCTGTCCAGCAGGTGGAGGATGCCTTTGTAGTGACGGAACTTCCTTATAATTCCGACCGGTATGCACGTACCGGTGAGCATTTGATTCATGAACTTTACGGGCGTGTGGCAGGCATCCGCATGACCGGTTCCGCTGCGCTTGCCATCTGCTATGTGGCTGCCGGACGTTTTGATGCCTGGCTTGAGGCGTTTATCGGCAAATGGGACTTTTCTGCGGCTGCGCTGATGGTGCTGGAGGCTGGTGGAAGAGTCACTGACTTTTGCGGTAGTGACGCCTTTTTGGACGGACATCATATCATTGCCACTAACGGACCGCTGCATCCGTTGTTCTTGAAGCTGGCAGGTGAGGTCTCGCCATTATAGCAAACAAGGCGATGGAGTGTATTGCTCTGTTGCCGTTTTTTTAATACTATACGATGAAAAACATAGTTAAAACCTGGTTCTTTTCTTTTGTCCATCTCTTCTTTCCGCGTCAGTGTGCCGTGTGTGGTGCTATCTTGCAAGAGGGTGAAGAGGGCATCTGCATGAAGTGCAATATGGATATGCCCCGGACAAACTATCATCTTCGTAAGGACAATCCGGTGGAACGTATGTTTTGGGGGAAGATACCTCTGGAATATGCCACATCTTGTTTCTTTTACCATAAAGGGAGTGATTTCCGCCGCATTCTCCATCAGTTGAAATATGGAGGGAGGAAAGACCTTGGCGAAGTGATGGGGCGGTTTATGGCGGCGGAGTTGTCGACTGCCGGTTTCTTCGGTGATGTGGATGTCATTGTCCCCGTTCCTCTGCATCCGCGTAAGCAGAAAATGCGCGGGTACAATCAGAGCGAATGTATAGCTCGCGGCATTTCCGCTGTCACCGGTATTCCCGTAGATACTGCTTCCGTTGCCCGTATGAAGCATACGGAAACGCAGACCCGTAAATCCTCTTATGAACGGTGGGAGAATGTGGACGGTATCTTCTGTCTGCGTCGTGCTGATGCTTTTGCAGGGAAGCATGTACTGATTATAGATGACGTATTGACTACCGGTGCCACCACTACGGCTTGTGCCGATGCGCTCAAGGAAGTGGAGGGCGTGCGCATCAGTGTATTGACACTGGCGGTGGCGGCCTCATAAGTCAGAAACGATAACGGCCGCCTGCTACGATTGTTCCGGTATATCCTACTCCGAATTCTGTGAAGAAGGCAAACCGGCTTCCGTATTCGATGCCTAGGAAACTGAATTGATAAGAGAATTTTGTCTTGTGAAAGACTTCTCCTCCAAAACTGTTCCGGAGGAAATAGGCACCGAGCCCTGCTGAGGTATACAGAGAGAATTTGGGGCGGGTAAACCAGTGCCACCGGAAGGTGGGAAGAACATACAGATACCTTCGGTTGTCTTTGGTGTTTTCATCCAAAACTTCATAAAGGCTACTGGCCGTTCCTCTATTACCGGTTATTCCTCCGGTTACGCCCAGGCTGATTTTGCGGTTGAATCTATAAATATAACTGATGTTCAGAGCGCCGTAATAGCTGGTCTTCTCGCGTGTATAGATTCCAAAACTTGCTGTCGGAGCAATAAACTCTTCGGCTATACTATTAGCATCGGTAATGGGGAGGAAGCCGTAACTGACGGATATTTCATGGTGGCGGAATTTTTCCCGCGCAGAAACAAGAGAGGTTTGTGCTTTACCTGCGGTACATAGGTTGAATCCTATGACTAAAAAGAATAAAAGAGTTTTCATTGTAGTTTGGTGCTTGGATTAAGATATGTCTTTCTAATAAATAAAGACAGGTGCTTTTATGAAATTCCTTACTTTACATTTGGCAAATGTATGTTAAATCTTTGAAAATGAAATAGAAGTGTTTGTCTTTTGTGTGGGATAATGTGGGAAAACAAAAAAGGTTCGCCTGATTGACGAACCTTTTCGCTCTTCCTCTTGGACTTGAACCAAGGACCCTCTGATTAACAGTCAGATGCTCTAACCGACTGAGCTAAGGAAGAATATGCATTCAAGTTTTTTCGCTCTTCCTCTTGGACTTGAACCAAGGACCCTCTGATTAACAGTCAGATGCTCTAACCGACTGAGCTAAGGAAGAATGTTGTTTTTTCTCAAATGCGCTGCAAAAGTAATAGGATATTTTGAAATATGCAATATCTTTGCAAAAAAAATATCGAAGATGGATAAAATAATTGGGTTGGGCAATGCTTTGGTTGATGCACTGGCAATCATTGAGGATGATAATATTTTGACGGAGATGCAGCTCCCGAAAGGAAGTATGACTCTGATTGATGAAGATAAGTTCTTGAAAATTAGTGAATATTTCAGCCGGATAAAGACACATCTGGCTAACGGAGGTTCTGCCGGAAATGCGATTCGGGCAATGGCATGCCTTGGTGCAGGTACGGGATTTATCGGAAAAGTAAACAATGATTTTTACGGTAACTTTTTTCGGGATAGTCTGCTGGAACATGGGACAGAGGCGGATTTATTGCTTTCCACTACCCTTCCGTCCGGTGTAGCCTCTACGTTCATTTCTCCTGATGGAGAGCGTACTTTCGGCACTTATTTGGGGGCGGCTTCTACATTGAAGGCGGAAGATCTTTCGCTGGATATGTTCAAAGGATATGCTTATTTGTTTATAGAGGGGTATCTGGTGCAAGACCATGATATGATTCTCCGTGCCATTGAGCTGGCTAAAGAGGCCGGTTTACAAGTATGTTTGGACATGGCGAGCTACAATATAGTAGAAGGAGACCTTGAATTTTTCTCTCTGTTGGTCAACAAATATGTGGATATTGTTTTTGCCAATGAAGAAGAGGCAAAGGCCTTTACAGGTAAGGAACCGGAGGAAGCATTGGACATCATTGCCAAAATGTGTAGCATAGCCATTGTAAAGGTGGGTGCCCGTGGTTCTCTGATTCGTAAAGGTACAGAGATGGTGCAGGTACAAGCGGCTCCGGTAGAGAAAGTGGTGGACACTACAGGAGCGGGCGACTATTTTGCAGCAGGTTTCTTGTATGGACTGACGTGTGGCTATTCGCTGGAGAAATGTGGCAAGATAGGCTCCCTTCTCTCTAAAGATGTGATACAAGTGGTGGGTACGGAGCTTCAGGCAGCACAATGGGAAAAAATCAAGGAAGAAATTTTATTAATTAATTAGCATATTATCACATAGACATATTATGAGAAGAATTTTAAAGATACGCTGGATGGTTACCTTGCTGATTGTAGCGGGAGCCGTTTGTTTTTGGGGGTTTAAGAGTGGTGATAGCCGCAGTTTCCAAATAGCAAAGAATCTGGATATATTCAATTCCATTGTGAAAGAGTTGGATATGTTCTACGTGGATACGATTGATCCGAACAAGACTATCCGTGAAGGCATTGATGCCATGCTCTACTCGCTGGATCCCTACACGGAGTATTATCCGGAAGATGACCAAAGCGAATTGGAGCAGATGCTGAAGAATTCCTATGGTGGTATAGGTTCTGTGATTACTTGGAATCCGAAACTGAAACGTTCCATGATATCTGAGCCATACGAGAATATGCCTGCTGCCGATGTAGGCCTGAAAGCCGGAGATATTTTGATGGAAATTGACGGAAAAGACCTTGCCGGAAAGAACAACCAGGAAGTCAGCGAGATGCTTCGCGGACAAGTGGGTACCAGCTTCAAGCTGAAAGTGCAACGTCCCGGTACAGAGAAACCGTTGGATTTCGACATTGTGCGCCGTTCCATCCAATTGCCGTTCATACCTTATTATACGGTGCTGGATAATAATATAGGTTATATCAATCTCAGCACCTTCTCGGGAAATCCTTCCAAGGAGTTCAAGCAGGCTTTTCTGGACTTGAAGAAGCGGGGGATGACTTCGTTGGTGATTGATCTGCGTAATAATGGAGGCGGCTTGCTGGATGAGTCCATAGAGATAGCCAATTTCTTTCTGCCTCGCGGAAAAACACTTGTGACGACAAAGGGCAAGATTAAGCAAGCCAGCAATACCTACAAGACGTTGCGTGAACCGTTGGATTTGGAAATTCCTTTGGCTGTTCTGGTCAATGGCGGAACGGCTTCCTCGTCAGAAATCCTTGCGGGTTCTTTGCAGGACCTTGACCGTGCGGTCATTATCGGTAACCGTACTTTCGGTAAGGGATTGGTGCAGACCACCCGTCCGTTGCCATACGGTGGTACCATGAAGCTGACGACTTCTAAATATTATATTCCCAGCGGCCGTTGTGTGCAGGCTATCGACTACAAGCACCGGAATGAGGACGGCAGTGTGGGACGTATTCCGGACAGCCTTACTACCGTGTTCCATACGGCTGCCGGACGTGAAGTGCGTGATGGCGGAGGCGTGACTCCGGACATTGCGGTGAAGCAGGAGAAGCTGCCCAACATTCTGTTCTATCTTGTCAATGACAATCTTATTTTCAATTATGCAACGGACTATTGCCTGAAACATCCTACCATCCCTTCAGCAGAGAAGTTTGAAATTACAGATGCCGATTATGCGGACTTCAAGGCGATGGTGAAGAAGGCGGACTTCAAATACGACCAACAGACAGAGAAGATGCTGAAGAACCTGAAGGAGATGGCCGAATTTGAGGGCTATCTGACTGATGCTTCGAAAGAGTTTGAAGCGCTGGAGAAAAAATTGTCGCATAATCTGGACCGTGACCTTGACCATTTCTCCAAGGACATCAAGAGCATGATTGCGGTAGAAATCATCAAGCGTTATTATTTCCAGCGTGGAAGCATTATCCAGCAGTTGAAAGATGATGATGACTTGAAAGAGGCTGTAAAGATACTGACTGCTCCGGCAAAATACAAGGAAATGTTGAGTGCTCCGACAGTGACGTCAATGTCTCTGCAATAAAGAAAGGAGGCAGCCCCGGTTTTTCTGAGTACCGCTACGAGAGCAAATGAGAATGTTTATGATGAAATAGTATAAGGGCATTCTTAAGAGGATTCTTTTATTTGCTCCTTAATTTATACCGGATAGTCTCTGTATAAGCCTTTTATACACGGCTATTCGGTTAAGTTGTTTGTAGGGTATTAACTTGTTTTATATTTTTGCAGGTGATAATGAAAATATTGACAAGGTTATGAAACGATTGAATTCTCTGAAAGTATGGCTGTCTGTGGTATTGTTGCTTTGCTTCTCTCTTTCCGGACAAGCCCAGTTTCTGCGCACTTCCTACTTTATGGAAGGAAGTAGCCAGCGTATGCAGCTCAATCCGGCCTTGATGCCGGGACGCGGTTATCTGAATATTCCCGCGATAGGTTCGTTGAATGCTACCGTCAACTCCAGTTCCCTGGGGTATAGGGATATTATGGACATTATTGAGAACAGTGATGATAGCGACTATTTCATGAGCAATGACTTTATGAACCGACTGGATGCTATCAATAACTTGAATGTGAATTTGAGTACCGACATTCTGTCTGCCGGGTGGTATAAAGGAAAGAACTTCTGGTCAGTCAATGTGGGGTTGCGTAATGATATCGGTGCTGCCATACCGAAAACCATGTTCCAGTTTATGAATAACATGAGTAGCCTGGAGTTTGGTGACAATATTTCTGACTATTTGGGCATTAACGAAACCATTAATGGACAGAAGCTTGAGATAAATTCCTATGCAGAAGTCGGCGTTGGCTTTGCAAGGAATATAACAGACCGACTGGCTGTAGGCGGTAAGGTGAAGATGCTGCTGGGTATCGGTAACTTAAAGCTGAACATTAACCAGATTCATGTGGAAACTCCTTCTGTGGGCTCTTCAGGAGTGACGAGTAAAGCTTCCATTCAAGTGGATGCAACTTTGGAGAACTCGTCAAAGCTGTTAGAACTTCCCGAGAACGAGAATGGTGATTATATCGATGAAATCGATTTTGGCAGTTTCGGTTTTGCCGGATATGGTGGGGCTATTGATTTGGGAATATCTTACAAGTTACTGGATAAATTGACACTTTCTGCTTCAGTTCTTGATTTGGGCTTTATCAAATGGTCTAAATCGAATACCAGTATAGCGCGAGCCAATGCAGAGCAGACTTATGATCTTCTTGACCCGGCCTCGCAGCAGGAGTTCATAAATATTGTGAACAGCGGCGAGATTCTTAACTATGACATGTTGCAGCTCAAGACAGAGGAAGCTTCTGAGAAGAGCCGTACCCGTGGATTGACTTCTACAATGGTTCTTGGCGCTGAATATGCCTTGCTGAATGATTGGCTGGTAGTGGGTGCCTTGTATACCGGTCGTTTTGCCAAGCCGAAAACTTTGAATGAGCTGACTTTCTCTGCCTGCATCCGTCCGACGAATGCTTTCAATGTAGCTGCCAGCTATTCCGTACTTCAAGGAGCCGGTAAAACCTTCGGTCTGGCACTGAAACTGGGGCCTTTCTTTGCGGGAACAGACTATATGTTCTTTGGCAAGAATACGAAGAATGTCAATGCTTATTTGGGTGTTTCTATTCCTTTGGGAAAACAGAAAGCTGCTGAAATCTTATAAAGTGAGTTGTCAGTTGTCGTGGGTTATCTTTCTATAAAAGAGGATAATCTGCGATTTTGTTTTTACGAAAACGCAAAAAGCTTTATCTTTGCTGGTAAATACCTATAAACAGTACTCATGAGAATTGCAATAACGTTTCTCTTGTTTTTGGTTTTCAGTAGTTTGCTGCAAGCTTCACCCATACCTTTTTCTCCTATAGTGAGGAGCTATTCAGTGTCGGATTATAATGCTGGTATTCAGAATTGGGCCATTGCTCAGGACGAAAGAGGAGTGATGTATTTCGGTAATAACAGTGGGCTGTTGGAATTTGATGGAAGTGCTTGGCGGCTGTATGAATTACCGACAAAAGGAATTGTGCGTGCTATATATATCAGTGAAGATGGAAGAATTTATGTAGGCTCTTACGAAGAATTCGGTTATTTTGTCCGTACTCCTTATGACACTCTTCAATATCATTCATTGAAAAATAAGGTGAAAGATTTTGTGTTTCATAATGACGAAATCTGGGATATTGCTTGCGTTCAAGGAGAAATTGTATTTCAATCATTCGGTTCTCTCTTTTTTTATAATGGAAATTCGGTAGAAGGTATTCGAATGAAGAACCTTCCACTGAATTTGTTCCAGGTTGGAAATACTTTTTATTCTCAAAGAATAAACGGCGGACTTTATGTCTTTGCCGGTAGGGAAATGAAAGAACTTATTCCCAGAAAAGCATTTGGAGATAGTGATGTCCTGGCCGGGCTCCCTTATGATGATGCGGTTTTAATGTTTACCCGTAATCAGGGAGGTTTCCTGTATCGAGATGGGAGGGTAGAAAAATGGGAAACTGAATGTGATGATATATTCAGGAAGCATACCATTAATCGTGCGGTGATGACCAAAGACAGTTGCTACGTTGTTGGCACAATATCTGATGGCATATATGCGTTGGATAAAAAGGGAAAGCTGATTTGGAAGGTCAATACGGATAATAAACTACAGAACAATACTGTTTTGAGATTGTATTGTGATGATGACAACAATATATGGACAGCTTTGGATGAAGGTATTGCCTATATACACAACAATTCTTTAATCTATTATTATGAACCTCCATTTCGTAAAATAGGCATGGTATATGATGTCTTGGTAAGGGAAAATGAAGCTTATATTGCTTCTAATCAGGGACTTTATTGGCTTAAGGATGGAAAGACTGAATTAGTTCCGGGTTTGGAAGAACAAGCGTGGTTCGTCGATGAATGGGGAAAACAGATTTTCTGCGGGCACAACAAGGGGACTTTCTTTATATCAGGACTGAAATCAAAGCTGGTATCTGATGTAAAAGGAGGGATGTGTATGGAAAAGATTGAATTGAAGGAACAATCTTTTTTGTTGGAGGGAGCTTATGCGCTTCTGAATTTATATACGGAGACTGCTTCGGGAGAGTATTGCTTTACTCGGTCCTTACGTGGGTTCAGCCACATGATTCGTCATATAGAAGTGGACCATCAAGGGAATATTTGGGCGAAACATTTAAGGAATGGTTTGTATCGCTTTCGGATTGATTCGGATATGAAGCAGGTAAAGGATGTGCGGAAGTATGAGAGCTTGGGAGAAGTGAAAGGTGGGAGTTTTACTTTGTTCAAAATCAATGGTCGGGTAGTTTTTTCTAATGGGGAATATTTCTATACTTACGAAGATATGACTGATTCGATTGTTCCTTATGAAACAATGAATGAGCAATTGATGGAATTGAAAGGAATCAAGACTGTGAGTCATGCGAACGGAGATTACTATTGGTTTGTGGGCGACAGGACTGTGTTTTTGGTGAAGTGTGCGATAAATACTTTCAATATCGAACTTCGGATTCCATATTCTTTGTTTGACGGTCTGGCTGTGGAAGAACGAGGAAGCGTGGTTTATGACAAGAGAAATAATCATTCCTATCTTTGCTTGAATAATGCCATTGCCCGTATTGAAACAGATAGTTCCTCGTTATATAAATCTCAGACCAGGCGTTCTTTATGGATTTCAGAGATGCAGGTTACTGAGGAATTCAGTGATAAACGGAAGACATTGGTCGTGCAGTCGGGAGTCAAGGTCGAACATGAGTTTAATACAGTGAGTTTTACATTGTGCTATCCGGTTTATAACGATTATACTTATAAAGTAAGATACCGGTTGGAAGGGTATTCTGATCAGTGGATACCTGATGGACGCAATTTGCAGAAAAAGTATGCCCGTCTTCCTTATGGAAGTTATGTTTTTCGGGCGGAGATATATGATACTGGTAGAGTTTTGGCATCGGTGGAGTTTCCCTTTGAGATTTTGTCTCCGTGGTATTTGTCTTATTGGGCTGTGGGAAGCTACATTCTGATAGGGTTGTGCCTGCTGGCCTTGCTGCAATATATTGTTTATCGCTTTGTGAAGAAAAAGAAGGACCGTGTGATTGAGCAGCAGCGTGTAGTCCATCAGGCAGAGCTTGAACGGCAAGAGAAGAAGATTATTGAGTTGGAAAAGGAGCAGCTTGAGGCCGATTTGCGTTTTAAAAGTAAAGAATTGTCCAGCGTGGTAATGATGAATATCGCTCATCAGGAGTTTTTGACTTCATTGAAAGAGGAGATACAGAAGCAAAAGTTGTCCGGACAGCATAGTCGTAAGAATTTGGATAAACTTCTTGTTTTGGTCAACAATAATATAGTGTCTGATGAAGAGAACTGGATAATGTTTCAAGCTAATTTTGACCGTATACATGAAAATTTCTTCCGAAACCTGAAACTTCAATATACTGATTTGACTTCAGGAGATTTACGCTTTTGTGCATTGCTCCGCTTGAATATGCCGACAAAGGAGATAGCGAAGTTGCTCAACATTTCTACACGTGGGGTTGATGCTGCAAGATACCGGTTGCGCAAGAAATTCAATCTGCTTCCGGAAGAAAGTCTGACTGATTTCCTTATAAATTTTAAATAACTGTTTTACAGTGGAATATTAATGGGGGAAGTATTAATATTGTACTCCCTCTTTTGTTTTTTAGTGATGGGTGTACTTTTGTTGTAGTGCGGGATGTGGAGGTTGTCGTATGCTTTTCTTTTATTTGCAGCAAAATAATATTTCTATAAATTAAAAGCATGAAAGACATGAAGTATTTACTTTTCAAGTTACAATCATTTTTAGTCTTGTTGGTGTTTACTGCCGTTAGTGCGTATGCGCAGAAATCTCCGGTCGATATGAATCGTTTCATCGACGATTTAATGAAGAAGATGACCCTGGAAGAGAAAATAGGTCAGTTGAATCTGCCGGTTACCGGTGAGATTACGACCGGTCAGGCTAAAAGTAGTAATGTGGCCAAACGTATTCGTGCCGGTGAAGTGGGCGGGCTTTTCAATCTGAAAGGCGTGGAACGTATCCGCGATGTACAGAAGCAGGCGGTTGAAGAAAGTCGTTTGGGTATTCCTCTCTTATTTGGTATGGATGTTATTCATGGATATGAAACGGTGTTTCCCATCCCTTTGGGATTGTCGTGTACATGGGATATGAAGGCGATTGAAGAATCGGCACGTATTGCAGCCATTGAGTCCAGTGCCGACGGTATTTGCTGGACATTCAGTCCGATGGTGGATATTTGCCGTGATGCCCGTTGGGGGCGTGTGTCCGAGGGCAACGGTGAAGACCCGTTTCTGGGAGCAGCCATTGCGCAGGCCATGGTACGTGGTTATCAGGGAAAAGATATGAGCCGTAATGATGAGATTATGGCTTGTGTAAAGCATTTTGCCTTGTATGGTGCCGGTGAGGCAGGACGTGACTATAATACAGTAGATATGAGTCATCAGCGCATGTTCAATGAATACATGTTACCCTATCAAGCGGCGGTTGATGCCGGTGTGGGAAGTGCGATGGCCTCTTTCAATGAGGTCGATGGCATTCCCGCTACTGGAAACAAGTGGTTGATGACGGATGTATTGCGTAAGCAGTGGGGGTTTGGCGGTTTTGTAGTGACAGATTATACCGGAATTACAGAAATGACCGACCATGGCATGGGCGATACGCAGACTGTTGCCGCGTTGGCACTGAATGCAGGTGTGGATATGGATATGGTGAGCGATGCATTTGTAGGTACGCTCAAGAAGTCATTGACAGAAGGAAAAGTGACAGAAGAAGTAATTAATGCGGCTTGTCGCCGTATTCTGGAAGCTAAGTACAAGTTGGGCTTGTTCGATAATCCTTATAAATACTGTGATGTGAAGCGTGCCAAGAAGCAAATCTTTACCAAAGAGCATCGTGCCGTTGCGCGTAAGATTGCTTCGGAGAGTTTGGTGTTGCTGAAGAACGAGGGTAATGTGCTTCCGCTGGCCAAAAAAGGCACTATTGCTGTGGTAGGTCCGTTGGCAGACAGCCGCAGTAATATGCCGGGTACTTGGAGTGTGGCTGCTGTATTGAAGAATGCAACTTCTTTGGCTGAAGGTTTGAAGGCGGTAGCAGGCGATAAAGCCGAAATATTGACTGCGAAAGGCTGTAATTTGATGAGTGATGCCGAATATGAGAAACGTGCCACTATGTTCGGACGTTCTTTACACCGTGACAATCGTTCGGACAAGGAGTTGCTGGACGAGGCTCTTGCTGTGGCTGCCAAATCGGATGTTATTGTGGCTGCGCTCGGTGAGTCTTCGGAAATGAGTGGAGAGAGCAGTTGCCGCACGAATCTTGAAATGACCGACACCCAACGCATGCTGTTACAAGAATTATTGAAAACAGGAAAACCAGTGGTACTGGTGCTGTTTACCGGTCGTCCGCTGGTACTGAACTGGGAGCAGGCAAACGTGCCGGCCATTCTGAATGTATGGTTTGCAGGCAGTGAGGCAGGTTTTGCCATCGGTGATGTACTGTTTGGTGATGTGAATCCGAGTGGGAAGCTGACTACGACTTTCCCGAAGAACGTGGGACAGATTCCTTTGTTCTACAACCACAAGAACACGGGACGCCCTCTTGCCGACGGTGCATGGTTCCAGAAATTCCGCAGCAACTATATAGACATAGACAATGAACCGCTTTATCCTTTTGGTTTCGGCTTGAGCTATACCACATTCTCTTATAGCGACGTGGCTTTGGACAAGACTAGCATGACGGATAAGGGCGAACTGACTGCTACCGTGACTGTGACCAATACCGGCAAGAGAGACGGTGCGGAAGTGGTTCAACTTTATATTCGTGACCTTGTGGGAAGTGTAACCCGTCCGGTGAAAGAGTTGAAAGGCTTTGAGAAGATTTTTCTGAAAGCCGGCGAATCTAAAAAAGTATCTTTCAAGATTACTCCCGAATTGCTGAAGTTCTACAACTACAATCTTGATTTTGTATGCGAGTCCGGTGATTTTGAGGTGATGATTGGCAGAAATAGCCAGGACGTAAAGAAAGCAGCGTTCAAGTTACTCTAACTGATTCTCAAGACGGCAATATGCAGCATTCAAGCCACTGCGTTGAGATGGCATTGTTGCTGCATATTGTCTACATCTTCACTGCAAACGTTTTGCAGTTTTTACTTGATATATAATCTATCGTATAATGGCAATCGGTTATGGAAATCTTATGGTCGGCTTTGAGGCAGTGAAAGGTATGACGTTCTTGAATATGGGATAAAAAACTTCAGAATAGGATAAAAGCCCCCTTTGCTTTTCTATCTTCTTGCTCTATTATATGAATAGTACCTAAATATTTATTATACTTTTATATTCCTTATAATCTGTTGTTTATGTTATGCAGTAGTAGCAATGATGTACCCCTCCGGTGAACTGTGGTACTCTTGTGGTAGCTTGTTTTTTGACATATATCAACTTCTCCGGTATGTTTGCAAAAGAATTTTAAATCAATACAAAATGAAGAAAAATCTACTAATTACATGTGTGATGTTATTGTTTGCCATTACTTCGATGGCACAGAACAAAATTACGATTTCGGGTGTCGTTACGGACAAGACAGGCGAAACTGTTATCGGCGCTTCTGTTCGTGTAAAAGGGCAGGAGAGTAAAGGTAGTATTACTGATATAAATGGTAAATATCAGATTGTTGATGTGGCATCTAATGCTACCTTGATTTTTAGTTATATAGGTATGCGTGAGCAGGAGATTGCCGTAAATGGGCGTTCAACTATCAATGTGAAGATGGAAGAGGACAGCCAGCTCATTGATGAGGTGGTTGTAGTTGGTTATGGTAGTGCCAAGAAACGCGACTTGACCGGTTCTATCGTTACTGTGAAAGCGGATGAGATTGCCTCTAAGCCTTCTACCAATCCACTGGCATCCATACAGGGTAAGGTTGCCGGTGTACAGGTAGTGAATACGGGCCGTGCAGGACAAGACCCTGAAATCCGTGTTCGCGGTACGAACTCCATTAACGGTTTCAAACCCCTTTATGTGGTAGATGGACTGTTCACGGACAATATCAATTATCTGAACACTGCGGATATTGAATCTATGGAAATCTTGAAAGACCCTTCTTCTTTGGCTATTTTCGGTGTGCGTGGTGCCAATGGTGTAATCATCATTACCACTAAAAGGGCAAAAATAGGGAAGACGATGGTCAACATCAACTCCTCAGTGGGTTGGAAGGTTATTTATGACCGTGTAGGTGTGACGAATGCCGAAGAGTTTAAGATGCTGTACAACGAGCAGTTGATATCTCAAGGAAGCGACCCTTATGATTATACTCAATGGACTGGTAACACAGATTGGCAGGATGAGATATTCCAGACAGGTTTTCTGACCAATAACAATGTGAGCATTACAGGTGCAACGGATAAGAGCAAGTTTTATTTGGGTTTGGGTTACGTCATGGAAGAAGGTTCCATTAAAACGGAAAAGCTCAATAAGTTTACCGTAAACTTGAACAGTGAATATAGTGTAACCGATTTCCTGCGTTTTGGTTTCCAACTTAATGGAGTTCGTGCTAAGTATCCTGATGCAAAGGGTGTGGATGGTGCTTTGAAGGCTGCTCCTATTGCTCCTACTCATGACCTTGAATCGGGACTGATACATACGCTGCCCGACTTCCAGCGTGCACAAGTGTGGAATCCTCTTATTGAAACAGAGTTGCGCGGTGCTCACAACAAGTCTGAAAACTATCGCGTGGCAGGTAATGTGTTCGGAGAGATAGATATTCTAAAGAACCTTACGTTCAAAGCGACTTTCTCTATGGACTATGCTTCTAGCCAGGGACGTTCATATTCTCCGCTGATTTATGTTTATAATCCCGATGTGGAGGGGGGGGAAGAACGGTTGACTGAAAGAGAAAGTGTGAACCAAAGCAAGTCTACCTCTCTTGCTGCACAGTCTGACTATGTGTTGACTTATCTCGGACAGTTTGGTAATCATGGATTGACATTGACTGCCGGTCTTACCACCAATTACAATGAGTCTTCCAGTTTGAGTGGTGGACGCAGCCAGCTTGCGGGCTACGGCATTTTGGTGGGCGACGACCCGGACAGATGGTGGCTCTCTACCATCGACGATGTATCTACGGCAACTAATGGCGGTTCTCAGAGTGACAGATTTACCATGTCTTATTTGTTCAGAGCATTGTATAACTACAAGAATCGTTATTTACTTAATGCTTCTTTCCGTAGGGACGGTTCATCTGTTTTCTATAAGACAGGTAATACTTGGGACAACTTTTACTCTTTCGGTGCCGGTTGGGTAATGACCGAAGAGAAGTTTATGCAGAACCAAAATGTAATTAACTTCTTGAAGTTGAAAGGCTCTTGGGGTGTGTTGGGCAGCCAGAATACCGGTTCCAGTTATCCGGCATACGCCACCATTGTTAGTTCGGGTTCAGCTGTGTTCGGTGACAATATCATTGCGGGTAAAGGCCCCAACAAACTGATTTCACCTACTTTGGGATGGGAACGTAATTATTCATGGGAAGTAGGTTTTGACATGCATATGTTCAATGATCGTTTGCAGCTTTCTCCGGTTTATTATAACAAAACAACAAAAGATATGTTGACTTCCATTCCGGGTATTGCAGGTACTGTTCCCGGATTACAGAATGTGGGTGAGATTCGCAATCGCGGTTTTGAACTTAGTGCTTCTTGGAACGACAAGATTGGGGAAGATTGGAGATATGGATTAGGTGCTAATTTGAGCACTATTGATAACAAGGTGCTTTCACTGGTAAACAAAGACTATAATATTATCAGTGGTCCCTCACGTGTTTCCGAAGGTTATCCGATTGGCTATTTCTATGGTTACAAGGTTGAGGGTGTATATCAGAACGAAGACGACATCCGTTTCTCTCCGATTAACTCGGTTGGTTCGGTAACACCGGGTGATTTGAAATTTGCTGATGTTGACGGTAATGGCAAAATTACTGATAATGACCGTACAATGATAGGTAATCCAACTCCTGATTTTACTTACGGTTTTAATGTTAATTTGGGATGGAAGAATCTGGACCTGACTGTTGACATGATGGGTGTTTATGGAAATGAAATTTACCGTAATTGGGGAAGCAGTAGCTATGCACAACTGAATTATCGCACAGAGCAATTGAATCGTTGGCATGGAGAGGGCACTTCCAATTGGGAGCCCTTGCTCGACCCTTCACACAAAATAAATCAGGAGGCTTCCACGTATTTCATCGAAGATGGCAGTTTCTTCAGAATCCGTAATATCGAATTGGGATATAACTTTGACAAACGACTGTTGAATCGTATCAAGGTACAGTCACTGCGTCTTTATACCAATGTGCAGAATCCCAAGACCTGGAGCCGTAACGGCGGATATACGCCGGAAGTGGGCGGAAGTGCTATTTCGTTTGGTATTGATGGTGGAGGCTATCCTATGCCTACAGTTTATACGATTGGTTTTAATTTGACTTTCTAAAATTATATAAAGGCAGACTATGAAGAAGATATTTTATTATATAGCATTTTTAGCAGTAAGCTTTGCACTAACTTCGTGTGAGGATATGTTTGATAGAAAACCGCTTGGACAGCAGACAGAGGATGATTTGACTGGTGGTACTTATGAAACGCAGGTGTTTAATATGTATGCCAAGTTGCGCGGTTTTCATTTGACAAGCGGCAATACTGCATTGGCAATCCACGGTATGCGTTCTGAGGACGCAGAGAAAGGAAGCACATTGTCCGATGGAGCAGCCACTGGCAAGATGTTCGATGACTTTGAATATTTGGCAAGTAATGGGATGATTAAGAGCTACTGGAATGAAAACTATTCATTGATACATAAGGTAAATGATTTGCTTGATGAAATGAGCCAAAACCCGTCATTGACAGAAGGTGACCTCGTCAATAAGGGGGAAGCTTTGTTTGTACGTGCTTTCTGTTATTTTAACCTTGTACGCGCTTTTGGTGAAGTGCCTTTGATTGACTTTAAAGTTTATGATGCAGCTGAGGCAAATGTTCCAAAGTCTTCTGTGGCAAAGATATATGAATTAATAGATTCTGACCTTACGGAAGCCGAAAACAGTCTGCCCAGAACGTGGGAGCAACTTTATGTAGGTCGTCTCACTTGGGGAGCTGCTCGTTCTCTTCATGCACGCACATACATGATGCGTAATGACTGGGGGAATATGAAGGCTGCCGCTGAAGAAGTGATTAACTCCGGTTTATATAATCTGAAAACACCTTATGAAGACATATTCCGGGAAAAAGGTGAAAACTGTAGTGAATCTGTTTTTGAATTGCAATGTACGGCAACAGAATCACAACCAGGTTCTAATGATATAGGAAGCCAGTTTGCTTCCGTTCAGGGTGTACGTGGCGCAGGCGAGTGGAATCTCGGTTGGGGGCAACACACCGCTACTCAAGAATTGGCAGATGCTTTTGAAGAAGGTGATCCGAGAAAAGACGAAACCCTGCTTTATTTTATACGCAACGGCAAGGACGATCCGGAGTCCATACCTGCTAACAAGCCTTATGGCGAGAAACCAGTTTCGAATGCCGATGTTATAGCTAAATACTTTAACAAAAAAGTATATACAGATCCGGCAATGCGTTTGAAATTCACAAAAGGAGGTTATTGGGTGAATATTCGTTTGATACGTTATGCTGATGTGGTATTAATGGCTTCCGAAGCTGCTTGTGAATTGGGTGATTTATCTTCTGCCCGTAACTATTTGGAGATGGTGCGCGCTCGTGCTCGTGGCAATAATATCGGAATCCTACCGGAAGTGACGACCAACAATCAGAATGAACTGCGTGAGGCCATTCGTCATGAAAGACGTGTTGAGTTAGGTATGGAGTTCGACCGTTTCTACGACTTGGTTCGTTGGGGTATTGCTAAAGAGGTACTTCATGCTGCAGGCAAGACCGGTTATCAAGACAGACATGCTTTGTTGCCCATCCCGCAAGACGAAATTGACAAGTCGAATGGTGTATTGGTTCAAAATCCCAATTATTAATCTATAAATGTACTAACTACTTATGAAAAAATATATAGTATCTGTGGCTTCTTGCCTGTTTGCATTGTGTATGCAGTCTTGTTTTCAGGATATGGATCATCCTGCTTTCGACTACCCTGAGAGTACCGGTGAAGTACCTACTACTCCTTTGAAGATGTATCTTCCTTTTGATGAAGAGGACATTCGGGATAAAGGTGAATGGGGATTTTTGGTAGCAGATAACGGGAATGCCAAGTTTGTGGAAGACGGAATCGCTGGCATGGCCTATCAAGGTGCTGAAAATGCTTACATTTTGGCCAAGACTCCTTCTATTTTGGAAAATAACATACCCACTATCGGTGATTTGACTGTAGCTTTTTGGATGAGAACCACTAAGAATACTTCTGCGCAAGGTTTGTTCTCTATCCCTAACTCTATTAAATTCTGGGGCAACTTCGACATCTTCTTGGAGAATAATAATAGCGAGACTCAGGCATTTTTCAAGGTTCATATCTTCAATCAGACAGCAAAAGAGAATGATGAAAGATGGGTTGAGGCAAAAATAGATGATATTTTTGGTAGCGAATGGGTGCATCTGGCTTTTGTGTATGATGGCAATACTTCTACCATTACTGTTTATCGTAATGGTGAGGGGGTCTTTACCAAAGAATTGCCTGATTGTGGGAAATTGAAGTTTAATAATGTAGGCGCTTCTTTGGCTGTTGGTGCATTTCAGTTCAGCACTACTCCGAGTCTTACTTCGGGTGCAGGAGCACAAACCTGGGCAAAGAACTTTCCCGGTCAGCTTGATCAGTTCCGCTTATATGACAAGGTGTTGACGGCAACCGAAATTCAGAGTATTTACTCTGGAAAAGAATGAAGCTACACTTTAATCTGATGCTAAGATGAAAGTATTATATTTCATAGTATGTCTTTTGTTGGTTGCGTGCGGTGGTGATAATCAACCTGAGGTGAATCAGCCTTTCGAGTTGAAGAATATCATTGTGGGTGACCAACAAAACCAACAGACATTTGAGAATGTTGCTCCCAATGTAGCCATTGTTTTGGAGTTCTCGGATGCTGTAGATGAGGCTTCAGCCCGTAACAATATTGCTTTGAAACATGAGGAGCTTCCTATAAGCTGCGATTATGAGTTCCTGCAAGAGAAAAAAGTATCGGTGACTCCTAAGGAGGGGTTTAAAATCTTGTCATCGTATAAATTGATTGTCAATCCGGGGGTGAAGTCCACCTCCGGGGTACTGCTTTCCAATGGCAAGGTTTGTATGATTAAGACAGGAATGGATGATACTGATAAGTTTGAGCGTATTCCTGATGAGGACTTGTTGACATTGGTACAGAAGCAGACCTTCAAGTACTTCTGGGACTTTGGGCATGAATATTCCGGAATGGCGCGCGAACGTACTACTTCGGGCGATGTCGTTACTACCGGTGGTACTGGCTTTGGCGTGATGGCCATGCTGGTAGCTGCTGAACGGGGTTTTATTACCCGTCAGCAAGCTGTTGAACGGGTGCAGAAGATAGTTACTTTTCTTGATAAGGAATGTACGGCTTATCATGGTGCTTATGCACATTGGATAAATGGCGCAACGGGAGCAACCAAACCTTTCAGTGAGAAAGACAACGGTGCCGATTTGGTTGAAACCTCCTTGTTATTTCAAGGTTTGCTTGCCGCTCGAGCCTATTTCAAGGAAAATATGGAAGTAGAAAGCAGGTTGCGTGCCGACATAACCCGTCTTTGGGAAGCTATTGACTGGACTTGGTTCCAGAAAAATGGTGAAGATGTACTATATTGGCATTGGAGTCCCGATTACGGTTTTGAGAAGAACCTGGCAATAAGAGGATGGAATGAATGTCTGATTACTTATATACTTGCTGCTTCGTCTCCAACACATGCTATCAATAAAGTTGTATATGAAGCGGGCTGGGCTAAAAATGGAGGAATCAGGAATGGAAAATCTTATTATGGCATCACTCTTCCTTTAGGTTCGGATAAAGGGGGACCGCTGTTCTTATCTCAATATTCTTTTCTGGGCATTAACCCGCAAGGACTGGAAGACCAATATGCCGATTACTGGATGCAAAATCGTAATCATACATTGATTAATTACAATTATTGTAAGGAAAATCCTAAAGGATATACGGGTTATAGCGCTTCTTGTTGGGGATTGACGGCAAGTGACGGCGATACGGGATATTCAGCTCATTCACCTACTAATGATAAAGGGGTCATTGCTCCAACAGCCGCTTTGTCTGCATTTCCTTATACTCCGGAGGAGTCAATGGAAGCGCTGCATTTTTTCTATTATAAGATGGGAGACAAACTTTGGAAGGATTATGGTTTTATAGATGCCTTTAATTTGACGGCAGATTGGTACGATACTCAGTACATAGCCATTGACCAAGGGCCGATAATCTGTATGATAGAGAATTATAGAACAGGTCTCCTTTGGAATTTATTTATGTCTATACCGGAAATCCAACAAGGACTGAAGAAGCTTGGCTTTCAGAGTCCGTGCTTAAACTAAAAGAATGATTATGATGAGAATATTGCTATATTTGATACTTTTGCTATATCCTTTTAATTTGATTTCGGGACAGAAAACGCAGAAGCAGCTTTCTGACGACGAACTTATGACCCTCGTCCAGAAGCAAACTTTCCGTTATTTTTGGGATTTTGCCCATCCTGAATCCGGATTGGCGCATGAACGGAGTAACGGTGGTGCCGAGACAGCTACCATTGGTGGGTCGGGATTCGGAGTGATGGCTATCATTGTCGGCATAGAACGTGGGTTTATCACCCGTGAACAAGGTGCTGAACGTATACTGAAGATTGTTCGTTTCTTGAGCGACAAGAATACCGACAGTTATCACGGCATGTGGGCACATTGGATGAACGGTAAAACCGGTAAGACCATTCCTTTCAGCCGTAAAGACGATGGAGCGGATATTGTAGAATCCGCTTTCATGTTCGAAGGCTTGTTGGCTGCCCATCAGTATTTTATAAAGGATAATCCGACGGAAAACCGTATCAGGGGAATGATTAATAATCTGTGGCGCCAAGCAGAGTGGAATTTTTTCACTCAGGGGCAGGATGTGATGTACTGGCATTGGTCACCCAATAACGGATGGGCGATGAATCACCAGATTAAAGGTCATAATGAGTGCCACATTGTGTATATCTTGGGTGCGTCTTCTCCTACTTATCCGATTGCTGGGAGCGTTTATCATAAAGGCTGGGCCAGTGCGAATACTTTTCTGAACGGTCGGGAGTATTATGGCATCAGGCTTCCTCTCGGGGACAATAACGGCAAGGGCGGTCCTTTGTTCTTTACTCATTACTCCTATATGGGGCTTGATCCGCATGGTTTGAAGGACCGCTATGCCAATTACGAGGAACAAATGAAGGCTCATACCTTGATTAACCGTGCCTATTGTATTGACAATCCGAAGGGATATAAGGGTTACGGTGAGAAATGCTGGGGATTGACAGCTAGTGACGGTGATAAAGGCTATTCTGCCCATAGTCCCGGAAATGATCGCGGCGTGATTACGCCTACTGCGGCCCTTTCATCCATCCCTTATGCACCGGAATATTCTTTGGAGGCCATGCGCTATTTCTATGAAGAACTGGGTGACCGTCTTTGGGGTGAATATGGTTTCAAGGATGCATTTAATCTGACTGAGGATTGGTTTGCGCCTTCGTATCTTGCCATTGACCAGGGACCGATTATCGTGATGATAGAGAACTATCGCACCGGTTTGATTTGGAAGCTTTTCATGAGTCATCCCGATGTACAGAAGGGATTGAAGAGATTAGGCTTTACGTCTCCTTATTTGAATAAGGCTGATTAGGTTTGGCTGGATTTGATTTTGGTGAATTTTATATAGATTAAAAAGGATTATAACCATGAAAAACGTGCTTTTCAATAGTGTATTGGTTGCTTTCGTATTGCTTGTCGCCTCGTGCGGCAAGCAACCGGAAGCTAAGGTGGAGGTGATGTCGTTTAATATCCGTCTGGATCATGTAGCGGACAGTATGAATAACTGGAAATACCGTAAGGATAATGCAGCACAGATGATTGCTTATTATGCTCCGGACATTGTGGGCATGCAGGAGGTGGTAAAGAATCAACTCGATGACCTGAAGGAGCGCCTTCCTCAATATACTGCCCTTGGCGTAGGTCGTGCAGATGGAAAAGAGAAAGGCGAATATTGCTCCCTTTTTTATAAGACAGATCGTTTTGAGCTTTTGAAGAACGGAGATTTCGGACTGAGCGAGACTCCCGATTCCATCGGAAAGAAAGGTTGGGATGCGGCATGCGAACGTATCGTGACTTGGGCTGTGTTGAAAGACAAGGTGAGTGGCAGGAAAATAGCTGCTTTCAACACCCACTTTGACCATGTAGGTGAGGTGGCACGTCGAGAAAGCGCTAAGTTAATACTCGAGAAGATAAAGCAAATAGCGGGAGAGCTTCCGGTAGTTATCACTGGAGACTTTAATGGAACGGTAGACTCCGAGCCGGTTACTATATTGACGGAAGGTGGAATGAGGAACGCTTGTTCCACGGCAAAGGTCGTTTACGGACCGACATGGAGCTTTCATGACTTCGGACGTATTCCGGTGGAGAAGCGCAGGCTGATAGATTTTATATTCGTAAATGCTTCTGTAGAGGTGGAGCGTTACCGCACAGTTGGCGATAAGCCGGACAATGGCTATCTTTCCGACCATGCTCCCGTATTGGTTACTTTGAAACTGTAAAGAGGCACTCGTCTAATTCTATTCTGCATTATTTACAAATCATAAGGGCTCAAGAAACACTTGTATACTGAACCTAATTCAGTCGTATAGTGAATGCCATTCAGTCGTATACTGAATAGGGTTCAGTTGTATATTGAATGCACTGCATTCTAACTGTGCTGATAATCAATAAATTATAAAACGGTGTTACGCCTTTGATAAATTACAACAAATAATGAATACATGAAAAATAAACTATCCTGGGGAATTGCCTTGTTGCCCTTTGTTCCTTCGGTTTGGATGCAAGGACAAGAACAGAAACAAGGAATAGGAAACAGGCGTCCTAACATTATTTTTATCATGAGTGATGACCATGCCCGACAAGCAATGAGTATATATGGACATCCCATAGGTAAAATAGCTCCTACTCCCCATATTGACCGTATTGGGCATGAAGGGGCGGTATTTCAGAATAATTACTGTTGCAATTCCATTTCCGGTCCCAGTCGTGCAGCCATACTGACTGGTAAGCATAGTCATAAGAATGGTTTTATGAGGAATGGAAATAAAGGATTTGACGGTTCGCAGCAGACACTGCCGAAGATATTGCAAGCAAACGGTTATGAAACAGCCATTATCGGCAAGTGGCATCTTGTTTCAAAGCCTACCGGGTTTGACCATTGGATGATTTTGAATGATCAGGGAGATTATTATAATCCGTATTTTATTACCGAGGGAGATACCACTCGGCATAAAGGATATGTAACTGACCTCATCACTCAATATTGTGAAGACTGGATGAGTGGGCGCGAGGATAAGAATAAACCTTTTTTCCTGATGATGCATCACAAAGCCATTCACCGTAATTGGGTGCCTGCCGAACGGCATTATCATTTGTACGAACACACGCAGTTCCCTTTACCCGACAATTATTATGATGCATACGAAGGACGTTATGCGGCACAAATGCAGAAGATGAATATATACCGTGATATGTACGAAGGTCACGACTTGAAGATGGTTGCGGGTATGAATAGCGACAGTCTGCTATTCGACCCGTGGCCTCATGCTTTTCTTGGTACGATGGAGCCGGATGAGCGCCGCCGTTTTATGGATGCCTATCGTGAACGGAACAATGAATTTTATTCGAAACAGCGTACTTTCAAAGAGGTGGTAGAATGGAAATATCAGCGTTATTTGCAGGATTATATGGCTTGTGTGGCAAGCGTGGACGAGAGTGTAGGAGAAATATTGGATTATTTGAAGCGTACCGGATTGGATAAAAATACGATTGTCGTTTATACTACAGACCAGGGGTTCTATCTGGGCGAGCACGGTTGGTTTGATAAACGTTTTATGTACGAGGAGTCTTTCGGTATGCCGATGGTAATGAGCTGGCCGGGACATATTAAGCCTGGAACGCAGGTAACAGGATTAACTCAAAATATTGATTTCGCTCCCACTTTTCTCGATATGTGTGGAATTGAGATTCCTGAAGACATGCAGGGAGTGTCATTTCGTCGGTTGGTAGAGGGAGAAAATACTCCACGAAACTGGAGGAAGTCACTTTACTATCACTATTATGAATTCCCCGGTTTTCATAGTGTCCGTGCACATTACGGTGTCAAGATGGAGCGCTATAAATTGATGCATTTTTATGTGGATGACAAGTGGGAACTTTATGATTTGAAGGAGGACCCGGCAGAAATGCATAATTTGTATGGTGAAAAAGGGATGGAGAAGGTTGCTGCAGAATTGAAAGCGGAACTTGCCCGCCTGCAGGAAGAATATGATGTTCCTGAATCTCTGTGTAAATAATGGTGCATATTTCGTGATGTATAAATGAATATTTAGAAATATAAATGTGGATAATATGATGAAAAGATTAAGTGGTCTGGTGCTGCTGTTGTGTTTGGCGAATTTCCTTTCTGCACAGGACATGCGTATGGATACTTATTGTAATCCTTTGAATATCGATTACACGTATATGATTTATAATTCGGATAAGAGTATCTCCTACCGTTCTGGTGCCGATCCTGCTGTGGTGGAGTTTCGGGGTGAATATTATATGTTTGTTACCCGTTCACACGGTTATTGGCGTTCCAGGGATTTGCTGAACTGGGAGTTTGTACGTCCGGGCAGGAACTGGTATCCGCAAGGGTGTAATGCTCCGGCGGCACATAATTACAAAGATTCGGTACTTTATGTGACCGGTGATCCTTCCGGTTCCATGAGTATCCTTTATACGGATAATCCGGCTTCAGGAAACTGGGAAGCTGTTCCGGCAATTTTGCATAATCTGCAAGATCCCGATTTGTTTATTGACGATGACGGTAAAGCGTATATGTTCTGGGGTTCTTCCAATGTGTATCCTATCAGGGGAATGGAACTGGACAAGAACCGGCGTTTCATCAAGAAGGGAGAAACGAAAGAACTCTTCAATTTGGATATGCCTAAACATGGCTGGGAACGTTTCGGTGAAAACCATACGGATACTGTATTGGGCGGATATATTGAGGGGCCTTGGCTGACGAAGCATAATGGGAAATACTATATGCAATACGGTGCTCCGGGAACGGAATTCAATGTCTATGCCGATGGTGTTTATGTGGCCGATTATCCGATAGGGCCTTATACTTACCAAAAGCATAATCCGGTGTCCTACAAGCCGGGTGGTTATATGAACGGTGCCGGACATGGAAGTACCGTGCTTGGTCCTGGGGGGCAGTATTGGCATTTTGCTTCGATGTCACTCTCTATCAATGTGAATTGGGAACGTCGCCTTTGTATGTTTCCGGCAGGGTTTGATAAAGATGGCATTATGTATGTAGATACCCGTTTCGGAGACTATCCCCGTTATGCACCTGCCGTACCGGGCAAGGCTGGACAGTTCCGTGGCTGGATGTTGCTCTCGTATGGCAAGCCGGTGACGGCTTTTACTACAAAAGACGAATTTAAGGCAGATGCCCTAACGGATGAACTGACTAAAACTTTTTGGCTTGCCGAGGCTAATGACGAACGGCAGTGGGTGATGATTGATTTAGAGAAACCTGCTGATGTGTATGCTGTTCAGATAAACTATCACGATTATCAAAGTAATATGTACGGTCGCTACGAAGGACTCCATCACCGTTATCTCATCGAAGGTTCTCTTGATGGTGAGAATTGGGATATATTGGTGGACCGTAAGGAAAGTTATAGGGATACTCCGAATGATTATGTTGAACTGGCATTACCCAAGTCTGCCCGTTATATCCGTTATAAAAATATAGATATACCGACACCGAATCTGGCTATATCTGAACTTCGCGTCTTTGGATTGGGTACGGGGAAGGCACCGCAACAACCCAAAAAGTTGGTACTTGACCGCCAAGCAGACCGTCGTGACATCTCCATCCGTTGGGAGGCTGTGAAAGGTGCACAAGGTTACAACATACTTTGGGGCATTGCACCGGACAAACTTTACAGCTCTTGGATGGTCTATGATAAGACTGATTTATTGATGAAAACCCTTACTGCTGATCAGGATTATTATTTTTGTGTGGAGGCTTTCAATGAAAATGGTGTATCTTTACGTTCGGAAGTTAAACATGTAAAATAAATAATAAGATGAAACGTATAATCGGCATCCTTTGTGGATTATTCTTTTTCTTGTTTTCGTTTGCACAAGAAACCTTTCAAAAGGAAACTTATATCTCTTCCCGTGGAGATACATTGTTGTATCGTTTGTTGCGTCCAGAGGTGATGAAACCTGATGAAAAGTATCCTTTGGTGCTTTTCCTGCATGGTGCCGGAGAGCGTGGCAATGATAATGAGAAACAATTGGTTCATGGTGGGCAGATGTGGCTTAATCCTGTAAACCGCGAAAAGTATCCGGCGTTTATTTTGGCTCCGCAGTGTCCTGAAACCGGATATTGGGCATATACGGAGCGCCCTTCATCTTTTGCTCCGGCAGATATGCCGTTGGAAGTGCCTGTTTCTCCTATTTTCCGTACGTTGAAAGAGTTGTTGGATTTCTATCTGGCCATGCCGCAGATAGACAAAGACCGTATCTATGTTATGGGACTTTCTATGGGAGGAATGGGTACATTTGACATGGCTGTCCGCTATCCGGAGATTTTTGCGGCAGCAATACCTATTTGTGGAACAGTGAATCCGGCACGGTTGAAGGCTGGCAAATCGGTCAAGTTCCGTATTTTTCATGGAGATGCGGATAATGTAGTAACTCCTGAAGGATCGCGTGCAGCATATCGGGCCTTGAAAGCTATTGGTGCCGATGTGGAATATATTGAATTTCCTGGTTGTAATCATGGTAGTTGGAATCCGGCTTTCAACTATCCTGATTTTATGGAGTGGCTGTTTAATCAGAAGAAAAAATGATGAGAATATTGTCTGTTATCGGAGCGCTCTTTTTAGGGGGCGCTTTTTTAACTTCTTGCACCACTTCCGGTCGGGTAAGTACTTTTGTGGTATTGCCGGATACGCAGACTTATCTGGAGCAATGTCCGGAGGTCTTCGATTCGCAAGTGGACTGGTTGGTTGCCAACCGTAAGAAAATAGATGCCGTGTTCCAAGTGGGAGATTTGACACAAGATAATTCTCCGGTGGAATGGGCATATATGCAGAAAGCTTTTCATCGTGTCAGCCAAGCAGGAATACCTTATTCTGTCGTATGGGGAAATCACGATATTGGCAGTAAACCCGGTAAGTTTTCGGACATACATAACACTGCAATGGCCAACAAGTATTTTCCTCTTTCCGGCTATAAGCGGAAGAGCTATTGGGGAGGTAGTGCAGATGGAAAGACATTGGATAACTATTTCATAAATTTCAGGTCGGGCGATACCGATTGGCTGGTCTTGAATCTGGAATTCGGGCCTTCTGATGAGGCTCTGCAATGGGCCGATTCCATAGTGGGTATTCATCCGGATAAGCTTGTCATATTGAATACACACGCCTATTTGTATTGTGACAGTACGTTGCATGACGGGAAAGACTGGTGGCGCCCTCAAGGATATGGCATCGGCAAAGAGTCTGGGCGCACAGTGAACGATGGTGCTGGAATCTGGGAGAAATTGCTTCTCAAACATCGCAATGTGATAGCTGTCTTTTGTGGGCATGTCTTGAAAAGCGGAGTCGGCACGCTGGTCTCTATAGGGAAAGAGGGAAATAAAGTGTATCAGATGCTGGCAAACTATCAGCGTGGTGTGGAAGGTAGTAGATTGGGAGGTGAAGGCTACTTACGTATTGTAACTTTTAACCGGAAGACAAGGGAGATAGATGTGAAAACCTATTCTACTTGGAATAAAGCCTACCACCCCTCCGAACATCATAACTTTAAGTTCAAAGAGGTGGACTTTGATAAATATCTACGCTGAAATTTTTCAGAAAATAGATTCCTGTGTCTGTGTGGTCAGCAGTTCCAAAGCCTTGATGCCCATAACGGAATTCCCTTTCTGGTTCAGTCTTGGGCTCCATACTGCGACTGAATAACGCAGTGGATAAACTGCAGCTATGCCGCCTCCTACACCACTTTTTCCAGGAAGGCCTACTAGATAAGAGAACTCTCCGGCTTCGTCATAAAAACCACATGTTTGCATGATGGCATTGATCCTTTTTACCTGAGAGGAGGTCAGAGTGATGTTTTCGAACGCAAAGGCTTGTTTATGGTTGGCGAAAGGTAAAAATGCCTTAGACAAATCATAACAGCTCATCTCTATGGAGCATTGCAGGAAATAGAAGCGGAGTACGCGTTCTATGTCATTGTTTATGTTATGATGATATTTCAACAGATTGGTAATTGCCGCATTCAGGTAGCCGTTTTCGCGTTCGGATAGGGCTACTTCTTCATTATAATCAATCTGGTTGTTTCTGCTGAGTGAACGGACAAAACGGATATATTCCTCTTTTGGATGCTTTAAATGGCTCAATAGAATGTCGGTCATCACAATGGCGCCGGCATTGATAAATGGATTTCGGGGAATACCTTTTTCTACCTCTAGTTGCACTAGCGAGTTGAAAGCAGTGCCCGAGGGTTCTTTACCCACTCTTTTCCATAGATTGTCTCCTTCAAGGCTTAGGCACATGGCAAGGGAAAATACTTTCGAAATACTTTGTATGGAGAAGCCGGTAGTAGCTTCTCCATGCATGAAGGTTTCGCCTTGTATGGTGTGAATGCACATTCCGAACTGGTCCGGATTGATTTTGGCGAGTGCCGGAATGTAATCAGCTTGCTTGCCAATAGTGGCATAAGGCTCTATTTCTTGATGAATACCTTTCAGTATTTTCTGATAATCCATATTATAGTTCTTTTATTTCTCTATATAGTCGCCATTGTCCCTAATGAGTTCTATCAGCTTTTCCACCGCCTCTTCTTCGGGAATGTTCTTTTCGATGCACTCCTTCTTCTTGTAGAGGCTGATTTTGCCTCGTCCGGCGCCTACATAGCCATAATCAGCATCGGCCATTTCTCCGGGACCGTTGACAATGCATCCCATGATTCCTATCTTGAGTCCTTTCAGATGGCCGGTGGCTGCCTTGATACGGGCAATGGTACTTTCCAGGTCGTAGAGGGTGCGTCCGCAGCCGGGACAAGAGATGTATTCGGTCTTGCTGGTACGTACACGTCCGGCTTGCAGGATACCGAAAGCAGTGGCATCCACTACTTTGCCGCTTATGGTTTCTCCTTGGTTGAAGAGAAGGATACCGTCGCACAGACCGTCGAAGATAAGTGCTCCCATGTCTGCAGCCGCTTTGATTTGCAGATTTTCCAGTTCGCTTTCTGCGTAGTGTTCAAAGAATACTACCGGGTTTTTCAGGTCTTCCTTCATCATTTGGTGTACCAGGGCGCGTTGTTCTCCCAATCGGTTGGGGTGATTGCTTTGTGAAACTAATACGACTTCCGGATGATACTTCAGGCAGGCGATGGCTTCGTCATTCAGCCCCATGTACGTGATGAAGAGGAATTTCAAAGAAGCGCCGCAGCTGCTTAGGAAAGGAAGCTGGTCTCCTTTGAAGGCGGGCCAGGCATTGTCCGGTTCCGTTCCGCCGTTACTGTGCTCCATCCAGACATCGGCATCGATGATGCATTGCATGCCTTCCGGAAGTTGCCGGGGGATGGAGCGCCCCGTATAGATATAGTCCGGCATGAATTGCGGGTTGAAGTCCATATCTCCGTCCAGGCGTGCAGCGATGACCACAGGCAGATTGTCTCCACCGATATGGTGTACGGCACCGGTCTTGCGGCGGGTGGGAGAGAGATAATTGAATTCCGGTACATCTGCTCCGGGGATGTAGGGGTGGTCGTGTCGTTGTACAATGTAATCCACCAGTTTGCGGGCTACGGGGATTTCTGCCTCCGGAGCTTCACTCAGGGAAACCCGGATAGTGTCACCCAAACCATCTGCCAGCAGGGCACCGATGCCCAGGGCTGACTTGATGCGCCCGTCTTCTCCGTCTCCGGCTTCCGTTACACCGAGATGCAGCGGGAATCGCATGCCTTCTTGTTCCATTACGGCTGCCAGCAAGCGCACTGTCTTTACCATGACCACTGTATTGGACGCCTTGATGGAAATGACTACATCCGTGAAATTCTCTTGCACGCAGATGCGCAGAAACTCCATACAAGATTCCACCATGCCTTCCGGTGTATCGCCATAGCGCGACATGATGCGGTCGGATAATGAACCGTGGTTCACGCCGATGCGGATGGCAGTATGGTTCTCCTTGCAGATATTAAGGAAGGGTACAAAGCGGTCGTGTATCTTCTGTAACTCTTGGGCATACTCTTCATCGGTATACTCCAGATGTTTGAAAGTACGTGCTGCATCCACATAGTTTCCCGGATTGATGCGGACTTTTTCTACATACTGTGCTGCTACGTCCGCTACCTTCGGGTTGAAGTGAATGTCGGCCACAAGCGGCACCATATATCCGTCTTGGCGTAGGCCTATGTTGATATTCATCAGGTTTTCAGCCTCTTTGATGCCTTGGGCCGTGAGGCGTACATACTCTCCTCCGGCGTCGACAATACGTTTGGCTTGCGCCACACTGGCTTCTGTGTCCTGCGTAGCGGTGTTCGTCATACTTTGTATGCGGATAGGATTGGAGCCGCCCATAGGGGTGGCTCCAATGTTTACTTCTGATGTTTCCCGTCGGGAATAGTTGAATAAATCCACGGTAATAAGTGATTAGCGTTTAGTGATAAATGATTAGTGATAAGGGATCAGTGACTACATATCATCTTACTAATCCCTTATCCCTAATCCCTCAATTAGTCTTGTATTCGTACTTCACCTCCTTCAAGTCCTCATTTGCCTTAACTATTTTCTTTTTCAGCCCTTCTTTATAGGTGGCGAATGTTTCAGCCAATGAGGAATCGCTCAGTGCCAGCATCTGTACGGCAAGGATGGCAGCGTTCATGGCGCCATTAATGGCAACGGTGGCTACCGGTATGCCCGGAGGCATCTGGATGATAGAGTAGAGGGCGTCTACGCCATCGAGTACAGACCCTTTTACGGGAACCCCGATTACCGGCAGTGTGGTATTGGCAGCAATGACGCCGGGCAGGGCGGCAGCCATACCGGCAGCGGCAATAATCACTTTAATGCCGCGTTGGCGGGCATTCTTGGCAAATTCCTCCACTGCTTCCGGTGTGCGGTGAGCAGAGAGAGCGTTCATTTCGAACGGTACATGCAGGTCATTGAGCAATTGCGCGGCCTTCTCCATAACGGGGAGGTCGGAAGTGCTGCCCATGATGATGCTAACGATTGGAGACATGAATCTTTAAATTATTAAAGGGTTAATTTTATAAGGGTTAGGGATTAACGATTAGGGGTTAGGGATTGCGCTATCATTCCGTCCGGTGCTAATCGCTAACCCCTAATCCTTTCATTTCATTCGTTTATCAGCGCTTTGTAGGCTTCGGCATCCAGCAGGCTGTCGAAGTCGGCATCAGCGGCGGGTTTGATTTTGATGAGCCAGCCTTCGCCGTACGGGTCCTGGTTTACCAGTTCCGGTTGGTCAGCAAGCGCTTCGTTCTGTTCCAGAATTTCTCCGCTTACGGGCAGGAAGAGGTCTGAAATGGTTTTTACTACTTCAATGGTGCCGAACACTTCGTTGGCGGCCAACGTTTCACCTTCGGTTGGGATGTCGACAAACACAATGTCGCCCAGTTGCTCTTGTGCGTAATCGGTAATACCTACATAGGCTACATCACCTTCCAGGCGAATCCATTCGTGTTCTTTGGTGTACTTTACATTAGTCGGGAAATTCATGATCATTAGTTTTTAAGGGTTGATACTATGTAAATTAAAAGTTGAAAATTAAAAATTAAACAAGGCTCTTAAAAAAGGAAGATTCGGAACAATATGTTGCTCAGCGGGTGGAGTACCAGCAACGAGCAAAGAAGCCCTACGGCAAAGCCTCCCATAACTTCGCCCAGGGTGTGGTGTCGTAGGATGATGCGGGCGGTGCCCAGCACGCCAGCCACCAGTATAAAGAGGCATAGCCACCATACGGGATTGTAGCTGAACAAGGCACTGAAAGCTACCAGTCCGCCAATTACGGCTCCGGCGCCTGCCATGTGTTCGCTCAGTTTCCATTTTAAGTTGACAATGACGCAGATTATCATCATTACCAGAGCGGAGAGTATGATGCCGGTCATATACCACGGGATATTGAGCCGGTGCATCATGAGCAGGCAGAATACATAGGAAGTGATGGTCAGAATAAAGGGAATGTATCTCTTTTTTCGTTCCACCAGTTCTTCCGGACTGAAACCGTTGATTTTGCGGAAGATGAAGATAGTCAGTGTAGGCATCAGGATGGTGAAGCAATACACCACGCCCAATACTATCAACTTGTACTGCAACGGCATGATGCGCAGGTACGAGAATATAAACAGAACCAGAAAAGCCAGGAAAGGGATGGAGAACGGTGTGAATACCGCCGAAATCACTTTCGCTGTTCTGATTAAAGTTTTATCTGCTATAATATGCTCTTCCACAACCTAATTTTATTTACGATTTGACTATTTACAATTTACTATTTGAATGCACTAATCTTTAAACCTTAATCCCTAATCGCTCATCCTTTTCTCTCATCTTCTCAGTCTTGCCACGGGGATATTCATCTGTTGGCGATACTTTGCCACCGTGCGGCGGGCTATGGGATAGCCTTTCTCCTTCAGCAGCTCGGTCAGTTCGTCATCGGTCAGAGGCTTTTTCTTGTCCTCGTTGTCAATGCACTCTTTGAGTATCTTGCGTATTTCGCGTACAGACATCTCTTCGCCGTCTTCGGTTGTGTAGCCGTCGTTGAAGAAGAACTTCAGCGGGTAGATGCCGTAGTTGGTCTGTACATACTTGCTGTTACTCACACGGGAGATGGTCGAGATGTCCAACCCGGTGCGTTCGGCAACATCTTTCAGAATCATGGGGCGGAGTAATGACTCGTCTCCTTCGAGGAAGAAAGGACGTTGCAGGTCTATGATGGCCTGCATGGTAGTCATCAGCGTATTCTGGCGTTGCTTCACGGCATCGATGAAACCTTGTGCGGCATCCATTTTTTGTTTGAGGAACATCATGGCTTCGCGGGATTCCTTAGACTGGTTGGCCCGGTTCTTGGTGTGTTCTTCCACCATCTCGGTGAAGTCGCGGCTCATGCGCAGTTCCGGCACGTTGCGGTTGTTCAGTGTCACGTTGATGGTACCGTCGTCATAAGTGTCTACCAGGAAGTCGGGCACAATCTGCTGCATGTTCTTGCCGATGGCTTCGCCGAGCGAGGCACCGGGACGGGGATTCAGCTTGCAGATTTCCTTAACGGCTTGTTGCAGGGTATCTTCGCTGATACCTAATTTCTGCATAATCTTGTCCCAATGCTTGCGGGTGAACTCTTCGTAGCACTGGGTAAGAATATCTTCTTCTATATAGTATTGTGGAGGCGAGGGCATGGGCCGTTGCGCTTTCTTACGTCGAATCTGGATGAGCAGGCACTCTTGTAGGGTGCGGGCGCCCAGACCGGCGGGGTCGAAGTCTTGTATAATCTTCAATACTTCTTCCAGCTCTTCGGGAGAAGCGTCGATACCGGCGTAGATGGCGAGTTCGTCGCTGATACTGTCCAGCGATTTGCGCAGCAGGCCATCGTCGTCCAGCGAGCCGATGAGATATTCGGCCAGTTCGCGCTGGTGCGGAGTCAAGTCCTGCTCGCCGAGCTGCTGGCGCAAGGTTTCATAGAAGGAGGTGGCGTCGGAGAAAGGAATTTCTTCTGCCTGCTCCCCTTTGCTGCGGTTGTTCTCCTGCAGCTTGTAGTCGGGGATATCGTCTTCGTTCAGATAATCGCTTAAAGAATCATAGCTAGTGTCTCCACCATCTTCTGAGCCGGTTTCCGCATCGGGTGTGTCGGGGTATTCGTCGCCAGGAGTATCCTCCTTACCCTCTTCCAGTGCCGGATTTTCCAGAAGTTCGGCACGTACGCGGTCCTCTAGTTCCACGGCGGGAAGTTCCAGCAGCTTTACCACCAGAATTTGTTGCGGCGACAGCGTTTGTATCTGCTGTTGCGCTTGGGTCTGTACTTGTCGGGAGCCTTGTGCCATATTTTTATAAATTATTCAATGCACTCATTGTGCATCTTCTTTCAGATATTTACCGCAAAAATAGTGAATAGTTCGATAACACGAAACCTCTCTGATGATATTTAACAAGAAAAGAGAAAACAAACTTTTGCCAATAGCTTGGCAAACTTTTGCCATGCCTATGGCAAGACTTTGCCAACGCGGTGGCAAAACTTTGCCAAAGGCTTGAAAAACGTTGGCAAAATAGTCTTCTGATTATGAACTATATAGATTAATCTCCTTTTTGTATTATCTTCTTTCAAAGATTATCTATATCTTTGTCCTATAACTACTAAAACAAGGAATGTTATGTTTGCTAAAGAAACGTATGTGCAGCGCAGGGCCCAGCTGAAAAAAACGATAGGCTCCGGAGTGTTACTGTTTTTGGGTAACGATGAACAAGGTTTGAACTATGAGGACAATACTTTCCGTTAC
This sequence comes from Bacteroides sp. A1C1, assembly GCF_004328515.1. Classification (NCBI taxonomy): domain Bacteria; kingdom Pseudomonadati; phylum Bacteroidota; class Bacteroidia; order Bacteroidales; family Bacteroidaceae; genus Bacteroides; species Bacteroides sp. A1C1. The sequence continues at coordinate 1,831,444 of NZ_CP036491.1, read as the reverse complement.
CGCCAGGATTCCACTTTTCTCTACTATTTTGGCTTGTCGTTTGCCGGGCTGTCAGCTCTCATCGACATAGATGAAGATAAAGAAATCATTTTTGGCGATGAGCTGACCATCGACCATATTGTCTGGATGGGTACCCAGCCCACCCTTCACGAAAAGGCTTCTGCTGTGGGAATTTCCGAAACCCGTCCTTTTGCCGACATCGTCGGTTATCTGCACAAGGCTGTACAGAAGGGACAGACCATCCATTATTTGCCCCCTTATCGTGCCGAGCATAAGTTGAAACTGATGGACTGGCTGGGTGTTCCTCCGGCACGTCAGGAAGGGTCTGTACCGTTTATCCGTGCGGTGGTGGCACAGCGCAACTACAAGTCGGCAGAAGAAATAGCGGAAATAGAAAAGGCATGCGACGTGACTGCTGACATGCACATCACCGCAATGAAGGTGCTTCGTCCGGGCATGTACGAATACGAGGTTGTGGCCGAAATGAACCGTATCGCCGAGATGAACAACTGCGAGCTGTCTTTTGCCACGATTGCTACTGTCAACGGCCAGACCCTGCATAACCACTATCACGGCAACCGGGTGCAACCGGGAGACCTCTTCTTGATTGATGCCGGCGCCGAGCTGCCTTCGGGTTACTGTGGTGACATGTCGTCTACCGTGCCGGCGGACAAGACTTTTACTCCACGCCAGCGTGCCGTTTACGAAATCCAGAACGCCATGCATCTGGAGTCTGTTAAAGCGCTTCGCCCGGGCATTCCCTATATGAAGGTGTACGAGCTTTCCGCCCAAGTGATGGTGGAGGGGCTGAAAGAGCTGGGATTGATGAAGGGCAATGCCGAAGATGCCGTGCGCGAAGGGGCGCATGCCTTGTTTTATCCCCATGGACTGGGCCATATGATGGGGTTGGATGTGCACGATATGGAGAACCTGGGTGAGCTCTGGGTAGGCTATGACGGTCAGCCCAAGAGTACGCAGTTCGGCCGCAAGAGCCAGCGTCTTGCCATCCCTCTGGAACCGGGCTTTGTGCATACGGTTGAGCCGGGCATCTACTTCATCCCCGAGCTGATTGACTTATGGAAAGGAGAGAAGAAGTTCATGGACTTCATCAACTACGATAAGGTGGAAGAATACCGCAATTTCGGCGGCATCCGTAATGAGGAGGATTATCTGATTACCGAAACGGGAGCACGTCGCTTGGGCAAGAAAATTCCACTGACACCGGAAGAGGTGGAAGCGTTGCGTTGACAACCACATCCTTAATATACACAGAGAGCCGTTTGTCCCGATAATGCCGGTGGCAAGCGGCTCTCAAATTTAGGGGTCATACAGATTGTATTATGTATGGTTTATGCGTGCAGTTCCAGTACGAACCGTGCTCCCTTGTTGTAGCTGCTGTCTAGTGTCAAGCTGCCGTTCATCTTGGTGGCAATCAGTGAGCAGATGGGAAGTCCCAGACCGTCGCCTTGTGTCAGGTCTTTCACTTCGGTGAAGGGCTTGAAGATGTTTTCGCGCTGCTCTTCGGGAATGCCGCAACCGGTGTCGCTGATGATGAACTGGTGGGTGTGCGCACCGCGTTTCTTGAAGTCCAGCCATATTTTTCCTCCAGCAGGGGTGTACTCGGCGGCGTTTTCCAACAAATGCAGCAAGACGCGTTCCAGTTGCTCAGGGTTGATTTTCACATTCAATTTGGGGGCATTCACGGTCAGGGTGACATCTTCTTGTGTCATTCCTTTGATTTTGTCCATGATGCCTTCACAGAAAGTGGAGATATTCTTCTCCTGCACTTCGTAGGGTTCGGACAAGGTGGTTTCCAATTCGGACAGTTCCTGGATATGGTTGGAGAATGCATGCAGGGCTTTTACGCCCGGCAGTGAGGCGTCGAGCGTGTCCAGTGTCGGTTCCATTTGGGCGGAAATGTTCTGGATAAATTTGGTTTTCAGCTCATTGTGCTCATTGGCAATGCTGATGGCCTTCTTCTGTTTACGGGTGAGGATGATGAAACGCAGCAATACGATGGCGCCGAATACCAGTGCGGCGGCAAGGATGGCGGCGAGTATGCAAAGCCCGATGATGATGTACTGCTTGGCGCTTAGGGAATCATCTTTCTCCTGGATAGTGGCCAGGCTTTCATCGTATTTCTTCTTCAGGGCGTTCAGTTCCTCTTGGGCGGTAAGCGCCTTTACGGAGTCGGTCCATAGGATGTACTTGTCGTAGGTGCGTGCCACCAGTCCGGCATTGTTTGCTTTGCGGGCGATACTGATAAGAGTCTTGTAGCATTCGTCTACTTTGGCGTAGTTCTTCTGTTCCTTATATTGCCCTATCAGGCGGTTGGTAGCCGCATCACCTTGTGTGTTCATGCCGAAGGTGTAGTAATAGTTGGCCTGCGTATAAAGCAGGTCATTGCTCAGAGAGTCGTTGTGAGAGGCTTTGGCGGTCTCTTCCAGTTTGGTCAGCTGTTCCTTGGCACGTGCGGGATTTTTCAGGTTGATGTACATCTGCAGGCGTTCCTTGTTGATGCGGAAACGTAGGTTGGGCATGGCCTTGCCCGTTTTCTGTTCGCCGGTTGCCACCACTTGCTCGGCACCGCGCAGCAGTTCAAAAGCTTCTTTATAGTAATTCTCCCGATGGTAGAGGGCGCTGGCATTGACGCCGCATTCCACTGCCTGGGCATACTTGTCTTGCGTGGCAAAGGCATTGTAGGCTTGCAGGAATAGATAGCGGGCTTTGATATATTCTTTTTTCGTAAGATTTTCTTGTGCTTGTTTCATCAATTCGTCTGCACGGTTTTGCGCATGGAGTTGAGTAAAGATGCAGAAAGTCGCTAAAAGAAGTATCGAAATAATTTTTTTCATGTGTACGTTTGTTTTATTTGCTCACAAAGTTAGAATAAAAACTTAGTATTTGAAGCTACTGCCTCCTAAAAATTCTCTCAATAAGGATGTCGGTGGAATTTCTTTGTCCTGCACGGGGGTGAAATATTTGATGAATTTTAGCAACCGGTAGGCTTCTGCGTATTCCGGACAGTTCCGTGGAACACTGGTAAGGATGGGCTCTGCGTGGCAGCGGAGCACGGCGAATTCGAACAAGAGGGCAGAGTTGAACATAACGTCGGCATTTTCCTGATAGGGGAATATCCATTTGTCCTCGCCGGCACGTACACTGGGCCAGCGTGAAATGGTCTCTTGTGCCGAGTAGCCGCGGTAGTTGAAGTCGCGGATGATGCGGCGCAGCAGGCGGTTGTCCGTGGTGGGAATCCAGTTGTGGTCGTCCAGCGAGATGGTGGTCAGGGCAGATACATAAATCTTGTATTTGCTGGCGGCGGGAATCTGTGGTGTCAGTTCAGGGTTCAGGGCATGGATTCCTTCCAGGATGAGGATGGTATGCTCGTCGATGCGCAGCTTGTCTCCCTTGTACTCTTTCTTCCCGAGGTTGAAGTTGAAGCGGGGCAGCTCCACTTCTTCGCCCCGGAGCAATGCTTGTAATTGGGTGTTGAAGAGCTCAAGGTCGAGGGCATAGAGCGATTCGTAATCGTAATTGCCGTTCTCATCGCGCGGGGTGTCTTCACGGTCTACGAAGTAGTTGTCCAGCGAGATGGGGTAAGGACGCAGGCCGTTGGTCATCAGCTGCACGCTGAGGCGTTTGCTGAAAGTGGTTTTTCCGGAAGACGAGGGGCCGGAGATGAGCACGAGCTTCACCCGGTTTCCGTTTTCGCCGCGGTGGTAGATGTCATCGGCAATCTGGGCTATCTTTTTTTCCTGCAGGGCTTCGGCCACGTTGATGAGGTCGGTGGCATGGCCTTCCTCGCAAGCCATGTTGAAGTCGCCTACGTTGCCCAGTCCCATAATGTAGTTCCAGCGCAGGTGTTCCTTGAATACGTCGAGCATTTTCTCTTGTTTCACCACTTCTTCCAGGACATCGGGGTTTGCCCGGTTGGGGATGCGTAGCAGCAGGCCGTCGTAATACTTCACGATATCGAACAGCCAGATGTATCCGGTACTGGGCAACAGGTTGCCGTAGTAGTAGTCTACGGTGTCGCCCAGTGTGTAGTAATAGGTATATAGCGAGCCGGAAGTTTCCAGCAGCTTCACTTTGTCGTTCATGCCCCGTTCGTTGAAGATGCGTACAGCCTCGGTGGTGTGGCATTCTACACGGTGGTAGGGGATGTTCTCGGCAATGATTTCCTGCATCCGTTTCTTGATGGCTGCCACATCTTCCAGCTCTATGGGGCGGCCGATGCGCAGGTTGCAGAAGTAACCTTTGGATACCGGATGCTCTACGAACAGTTTTCCTTCCGGAAACAGCTCGCTGACAGCTTTGTAAAGAATGAAGCAGAGGGAACGGACATAGGTGCGCATACCTGAGGAGTCACGTATGTCGAGAAATTCTACATCCTTATTGTTGTATACACGGAAATTCAGCCCTTCGGAACGGTTGTTGACCTTTGCACTGACTACCTGATAGGGGAAATTTAGATTAAAACCGTAATAAATATCCAAAAGTGAGCTCCCTATAGGGAATTCTTTAGAAATATTATTATTTTTGCAACAAATTTGTAACATGTGTTTCATGATGTCTCGTTTTTAGTGGGTTGACACGTTAAATATAGGACATTATAACACGTGAAGGAATGAAACACCTTAAATAATTAAAGATGGAATATTCTTTTTATGATTTTTTAAAGCTACTCGGCTCATTGGCACTGTTTCTTTACGGAATGAAGATTATGAGTGAGGGGCTTCAAAAATTTGCCGGTGACAGACTGCGGAAGATATTGACCGCAATGACAACCAACAGAGTGACCGGTATGTTGACGGGCGTGCTGATTACAGCACTTGTACAATCTTCCTCTGCAACCACGGTGATGGTTGTAAGTTTTGTCAATGCGGGGTTGTTAACGCTTTCACAGTCCATAGGTGTCATAATGGGTGCTAATATCGGTACGACTGTTACGGCATGGATTATTTCAGCTTTAGGTTTCAAGGTGGACATTGCCGCCTTTGCTCTTCCTCTTCTTGCTTTCGGCATTCCTCTCCTCTTCTCTCAAAAAAGTAACCGCAAGTCTGTCGGTGAATTTATTTTCGGTTTCTCATTCTTGTTCATGGGGCTTTCCTATTTGAAAAACAATGCTCCTGACTTGAGCCAAAATCCTGATATGCTGTCATTTGTGCAGGACTATACCGACATGGGCTTTATCTCCATACTCCTTTTTGTGGGTATCGGTACGGTGTTGACCATGATTGTGCAGGCATCTGCGGCAACTATGGCCATTACGCTTATTATGTGCGCCAACGGCTGGATTAGTTTCGAATTGGGGGCAGCACTGGTTTTGGGAGAGAATATCGGTACAACCATCACGGCAAACCTTGCGGCGCTGACCGGTAATACGCAGGCGAGGAGGGCTGCTTTGGCTCATTTGGTATTCAATGTGTTCGGTGTGATATGGGTGTTGTGTCTTTTCACCCCCTTTACCGAGGCTGTGTCATGGTTCGTGGAGAACGTGATGGGTACTAAAGATCCGGCTGTGGCCGTATCCTTCAAGCTTTCGGCATTCCATACTTGCTTCAATATCTGCAACGTGCTGATATTGATATGGTTCGTGAAGTTTATCGAACGTACGGTCTGTGCCATTATTCCAATGAAGGAGCAGGACGAGGAATATCGCTTGCGTTTTATCTCGGGCGGTATGCTTTCTACGGCAGAGCTGTCCATCCTGCAGGCAAGCAAGGAAATACATCTTTTTGCCGAACGTACCCGCCGTATGTTCGGAATGGTGCAGGACTTGCTGCATACGGAGAAGGATGATGATTTCAACAAAGTGTTCAGCCGTGTGGAGAAGTACGAGAATATCAGTGACAGCATGGAGCTGGAGATTGCCAATTATCTGAATCAAGTGTCCGAAGGGCGCCTGAGTTCGGAAAGTAAGTTGCAAATACGTGCCATGCTGCGTGAAGTGACGGAGATAGAGAGCATCGGCGACAGCTGCTATAACCTGGCACGTACCATCAACCGCAAGCGCCAGACCAATCAGGATTTCACCGAGAAGCAGTACGAGCATATCCATTTCATGATGAAGCTGACGGATGATGCCTTGGAGCAGATGATTGTCGTGGTGGAACATCCGGAGCATGCAGGCGCGGATGTGAACAAGTCCTTTAATTTGGAGAACGAAATCAATAATTACCGCAATCAGCTGAAGAACCAGAATATCTTGGATGTGAACAACAAAGAATATGATTACCAGATGGGTGTTTACTATATGGACATCATTGCGGAATGTGAAAAGCTGGGCGACTATGTGGTGAATGTAGTGGAAGCCAGCAGCGATATAAAAGAAAAGAAAGCGTCTTAGGACGCTTTCTCAAATTCTTCTTTGCCTACTCCGCACAAGGGGCAAACCCAATCTTCGGGAAGGTCTTCGAAAGATGTTCCCGGTTCTATTCCATTTTCAGGGTCGCCTAATTCAGGGTCATAGACATAATCGCATACAGTGCAAATGTACTTTTCCATAAATTTCTTTTTTAGGTTTATTCTTCTATAATAACGTTTAAAAGCCCTTTTTGTTTTATTGTTGAACAAAATAGTCTATTTTTGTTTCTTATTAAAACAACATTTATGAAAATGGCCGACAATCTGTTCTGGGCGATTATGCGGGATGCCATAGAGAATGCCGGCTGTTCCAAATCGGTGTTTCTGGCGAATATGAGCCATGAAGTCTGTACTCCGTTGAACGTAATTGTCGGATTCTCGGAATTGCTGGCCTCTGCATCGACGGGCGAGGAGGAGATACTGTTACTGGAAATTGTGCAAAGTTATTTCTACGTAAAAGACACGGGAACCGGTATTCCTTAGGAGAAGTTGCCACATGTTTTTGAACGTTTCGTCAAGCTGAAGCAGGGAAAGGAAGGTACCGGACTGGGGCTCTCCATTTGCCAGACCATTGTCCGCAAATTGAGGGAGGCGAAATAGGCGTGGAATCGGAAGAAGGGGCAGGTTCGACTTTCTGGTTCACATTGCCGTGGGAGCCTGTAACCGGACCGAAACTGGTAAGGGAAAAAGAGAATCGATGACAGTCAATTAATCACTAATCATTATATAGGTATTGTTTTCCCGGATTATTATTGTATTTTTGCGTTCCAAAATTAAACCTAAAGACTTGCATGACTGCAATAAAGGATGATTATTATCATGTCGGGCTGACCGACGAACAAGTGCGGAAGAGCCGCGAGGAACATGGAGTAAATTTATTGACGCCTCCTAAACGGCCTTCTTTATGGAAATTGTATCTGGAGAAGTTTGAGGACCCCGTAGTAAGGGTATTGCTGGTTGCCGCTCTGTTTTCTTTGATTATTTCCATTGTAGAGAATGAATATGCCGAGACTATCGGCATTATAGTAGCCATTCTGCTGGCTACCGGTATCGGTTTCTTCTTTGAATATGATGCCGGAAAGAAGTTTGACCTGCTGAATGCAGTGAACGAAGAAACTTTGGTAAAAGTAATTCGTAACGGACATGTGCAGGAGATTCCCCGTAAAGATGTAGTGGTGGGTGATATAGTGGTGCTGGAAACCGGTGAAGAGGTTCCGGCGGACGGTGAATTGCTGGAAGCCATTTCCCTGCAAGTGAACGAATCGAATCTGACCGGTGAGCCGGTAGTGACGAAAACTACCGTAGAAGCTGACTTTGACGAAGAGGCTACGTATGCTTCCAACCGCATTTTGCGCGGTACAACGGTGGTGGACGGACATGGCACCATGCGTGTGGAGGCTGTGGGCGATGCTACGGAAATCGGTAAAGTGGCACGTCAAAGTACCGAACAGAATACGGAACCTACTCCGCTGAATATTCAGTTGACCAAATTGGCCAATCTGATTGGAAAGATTGGCTTTTCCGTAGCGGGTCTGGCTTTTCTCATTTTCTTTGTAAAGGATGTGGTACTGGTTTATGACTTTTCTTCATTTCATACCTTCCGTGATTGGCTGCCGGCCTTGCAGGCTACTTTGCAATACTTTATGATGGCGGTTACCCTGATTGTGGTGGCTGTGCCCGAAGGCTTGCCGATGAGCGTAACACTCAGTCTGGCGTTGAACATGCGCCGCATGCTCTCCACCAACAACCTGGTGCGCAAGATGCATGCATGCGAGACGATGGGAGCCATTACAGTGATTTGTACCGACAAGACCGGTACATTGACCCAAAATCTGATGCAGGTGTATGAACCCAATTTCTATGGTTTGAAGAATAACGGGCAGCTGGGGAATGATGACCTCAGCAAGCTGGTAATGGAAGGTATCAGTGCTAACTCCACTGCTTTTCTGGAAGAAGAGGTGACTGGCGAGAAGCCGAAAGGGGTGGGTAACCCCACGGAGGTGGCACTGCTGCTTTGGCTGAACAGCCAAGGATGCGACTATCTGGCGTTGCGTGAGAAAGCTACGGTTATCGACCAGCTGACTTTCTCTACGGAAAGGAAATTCATGGCTACCCTGGTGCAATCCCCCCTGATTGGGAAGAAGGTGCTGTATGTGAAGGGAGCTCCCGAGATTGTTTTGGGTAAATGCAAGGATGTCATGTTGGACGGCAAGCGTGTGGATGCGGTGGAATACCGTTCTACAGTGGAGGCTCAGTTGCTCAACTACCAGAATATGGCTATGCGTACACTTGGCTTTGCATTCAAGATTGTGGATGATGCGGAAGCGTCTGATTGTGTGTCATTGGTTGCTGAAAATGACTTGTCGTTCCTCGGTGTGGTTGCCATCAGTGATCCTATCCGTCCGGATGTGCCTGCGGCCGTTGCCAAATGCCAGTCGGCAGGTATCGGAGTGAAGATTGTGACGGGAGATACACCGGGTACAGCTACCGAGATAGCACGTCAGATTGGTCTGTGGAAACCGGAGGATACGGAAAAGAACCGCATTACGGGAGCTGCATTTGCCGAATTGACGGATGAGGAGGCATTGGACCGTGTGATGGACCTGAAGATAATGTCGCGTGCACGCCCCACAGACAAACAGCGTCTGGTGCAACTGTTGCAGCAGAAAGGTGCGGTAGTGGCTGTGACGGGTGACGGCACGAATGATGCTCCTGCGTTGAACCATGCGCAAGTGGGACTTTCGATGGGTACTGGAACCTCCGTTGCCAAGGAGGCCAGCGACATCACGTTGCTGGATGACTCCTTCAACAGTATAGGTACGGCCGTGATGTGGGGACGTTCTCTATATAAGAATATACAGCGTTTCATTGTTTTTCAGCTGACTATCAATTTTGTGGCTTTGTTTATCGTTCTCCTGGGTTCACTGGTGGGTACGACGCTTCCTTTGACCGTCACGCAGATGTTGTGGGTGAACCTGATTATGGATACGTTTGCGGCCCTGGCCCTGGCGTCCATTCCACCCAGTGAGAGCGTGATGAAGGAAAAACCGCGTAAGAGTACGGATTTCATTATAACCAAGTCCATGAGGTATTACATTCTGGGAATGGGGTCTGCCTTCCTGGTGTTACTTATGGGAATGCTCTTCTGGTTTAACAGTGAAGAGGGGGGGATGACTACCTATCGGTTGACTGTGTTCTTCACGTTCTTTGTTATGCTTCAGTTCTGGAACTTGTTCAATGCACGTGTGTTCGGCACTTCGGACTCGGCGTTCAAGGGCATTTCTAAATCTTATGGCATGGAGCTGATTATACTTGCCATTTTGGGCGGACAGATACTGATTGTACAGTTTGGTGGAGCTGTATTCCGCACAGTGCCGCTCGATTTTATGACTTGGATGACGATTGTCGTTTCTACTTCGTTTGTTTTGTGGATAGGTGAACTGGTTCGCCTTATCCGACGTTTAACACAGAAATAGTGATGAAAAGAAGAGGAATCAAGAACCTTATTATTGATTTTGGCGGAGTTCTGATTGATTTGGACCGCCAGCGCTGTTTAGAGAATTTCAGAAAGCTGGGATTGCCGGACGTGGAAGTCATGTTGGACCTCTATCACCAGCAGGATTTCTTCCAGAAATATGAAAAAGGGTTGATTACCAGTGCGGAGTTCCGGGAAGTGATTCGTGGAAAGATAGGGAAACCGGTGACTGATGCCCAGATAGATGACGCCTGGAACAGTTTCCTAGTGAGTATTCCTACTTTTAAATTGGATTTACTGTTGGAACTGCGCAAAAAATATGTGGTCTATCTGCTGAGCAACACCAATGAAATCCATTGGCAATGGTCGTGTCTGCACGCGTTTCGCTACAAGGCTTTCCGTGCGGAGGACTTTTTTGAGCATATCTATCTTTCTTATGAGATGAAGATGGCAAAACCGGATGCCGATATATTTCAGAAAGTACTGGATGAGACCGGTATTCTTCCCAACGAGACTCTTTTCATTGACGATTCTGAGGCCAATTGCCGGACAGCGGAGGCGTTGGGTATTTCTACCTATACGCCAAAGGCCCACGAGGATTGGAGACATGCAGTTGTTTTGTGAAACATCGGACATTGGTTCCCGTCCAAGTGTAGCCACTATCGGTTTCTTTGACGGAGTACATCGGGGACACCGCTACCTGATAGAGCAAGTGTGTGCGGTAGCTGCCGGGCGTGGGCTTGCTTCGTCGGTCGTGACTTTTCCGGTACATCCGCGTAAAGTGATGCAGGCCGATTATCATCCGAAGTTATTGACCACCTGTGATGAGAAAGTTTCCCTGCTAGCCAAGACTGGGGTGGATTATTGCATGATGCTTGATTTTACTCCTGAAATAGCCCGGCTTTCGGCACGGGAATTCATGTCCATACTGAAGGATCGCTATCAGATACAAGCTTTGGTAGTAGGATACGACCATCGTTTCGGGCATAACCGCAGCGAGGGTTTTGAAGACTATGTGCACTATGGTCGCGAATTGGGTATGGAGGTGCTTCTTGCGCGCGCGTATTCTTATAGTAAGGAAGCATCGGTAACGGAGGTTACTGTCAGCTCCTCGGCTATTCGAGGTCTGTTGCAGGAGGGAAACGTTTCGGAAGCTGCCGAGTATCTGGGATATGATTTCTTTTTGGACGGTACGGTTGTCGGCGGCTATCAGGTGGGGCGTAAGATAGGTTTTCCTACGGCTAATCTCCGTGTTTCCGATTCTGACAAGCTGATTCCCTGCGATGGTGTGTATGCCGTCCGTGTCTGTGTTGAAGGCAAGGAGTACGGCGGTATGCTAAGCATTGGCTACCGACCTACGTTGGAGAACGGCCCCGATCGCAGTATTGAGGTCCATATATTCCGGTTTGATGCTGACATTTATCAGCAGCCGATGCGTCTTTCCTTTGTGCGCCGCACCCGTCCTGAACTGAAATTCGACAGTATAGAAGAACTTATTGCCCAGCTTCACCGTGACGAGGTGGAGATTAAATCCATTCTTTCTTTATAAACATAAGGCGATAAGGTCATTTATCTCCTTGCAGTTCTATGTATTTTCCCGTTTGAAATGTTTGTTTTCTGTGTATTTATCGTAAAACACGTTTTTTTTATTGTTTTTCGATAAATATTTTCTGTTTTTCTTTGTCATATCAAAAAAAGGTCTTTTATTTGCATATCGAAAAACGATAAATGATTATCGAAAAACAAAATAAAGAACTAATAAAACAATAACGGTATGAAAACTTTAGTAATGACAACAATCTTTGTAGTGACAGTAGTGATAAATGCTTTTGGTGGTAATATCCAGGAAAACTTTGCCTATAATGAAGTGATGAACGGAAATCAGGTGGAGTCCCAGATTGTATATAAAGTAGAGAACGGTAAGTTTCTGCAGAACCATTTGAAATACAATTTCAACTATGATGCCCAAGGGCGTACGATACAGAAGGAAGCGTTGAAATGGAACGAGATTGAGCAGGCGTTTGAACGCTTCTATTGCTTGAACTACAATTATACAGAAGCCGGTACGGATGTGGAATATGCCTTGTGGGACAACAAGACGCATGCCTACTCCGATGTGAAAGAAAAAGCAGTTTATCTGCAGGCGGGAGATGACATCAACTACTTGAGTTACAAATGGAGTAAGAAGGACAACGACTGGAATCTGTTGGTGGAACATGCCACTGCAGAGGAAGACGTATTGCTCCTGGCAGTGAAATAAATGAAGAACAAATATAGAAATGAGGGAGGGGCTTAGGTTATGAGAAGAGCATTTATGAGTATTACACTATTGGTATTGTCACTTTCTACAGTGATGGTGCTGCTGATGGGACTTGTTGCCACAGCTTGACGGATTGACAGAGAAAATGTGTATCTTTGCGAACTTTTAGACGAATAGAACAATGAAAACGGCAATAAAACTAGTATTGATTTACTTTTTGATGCAGCTTATAGGAGCACTGTTTGCAGGACCTTTCTGTCTGCTGTATACGTATTTTGCTTATGGAACTTTCGACATGGACAAGGCTGGTCAGATTGCTGTGGCGCCTACCATGCTGCTGGGCTTTGTTTTCATGGGACTGTACTTGTGGCGCAAGAACTACCTGACGGGAGACAAGCATCTGTATTCTCCGGTGTCAGTCCCTTATCTGGCATGGAGCCTGCTTGCCGGAATGACTTCCATATGTATAATAGGTCTTCTGATGTCCGAACTTACTTTTTTGCCCAATTTGTTGGACCAGACATTTGATATACTGCAATCCGGTTGGCTGGGTATTCTCTGTATTTCTGTTTTGGGACCCGTATTGGAAGAACTGCTTTTCCGTGGTGCCATTACCAAGGAGCTGCTTCGCAGATATAGCCCGGCAAAGGCTATCTTGTTTTCCGGGTTGATATTTGGTATCTTTCATCTGAATCCGGTTCAGATAATAGGTGCTTGCCTCATCGGTTTCTTGCTTGCCTGGCTTTATTATAAGACACGGAGTCTTATGGCATGTATTCTGATACATATCATGAATAACGGCTTGTCTGTCTATCTGAGCCTGAAACATCCTGAAATGGAGGATGTGACACATCTGCTGAGTAACCCGTATGTACTGGTTTGGGCAGTGGTTTTCATATTGTTGCTTCTACTCTCCTTGAAACAACTGAATAAATATAATATATCTGATACTAATACAACAACAACTGAATTATGAAAAGAAGATTGAACATTCTCTGCCTGGTGGTAATGCTTGTACTGAGTTACTCGGTATTGGAGCAGGGGTACTATATCTTTCTGGGAGCCAAGATGGGGGCGCAGACCGGACTGGAGCTGGGAAAGAAAGGGAGTGACATTGCTGCCTACAAGGAACTGATGAACCTGAAGGTTGTCAACCTGATACCTTCTTCCATGGAGTCGTTTGATTTCTTCAGGGATTCCGTCTACAATGAGAAAAGCAGGAGTTATGTGCCTGCAGCCTACTCTTCGTTGATGGTCAGCGTAGATTCTCATGATTCTGTCGGGAAAGTGGTGGCAAAGTATTTGCTGATATATCTGCATTTGGGCTTTTCCCTTTGGGCGGTAGTATTGTTTATCCGCTTGATAATCTCTATCAACAAGTCCGACATCTTCAACTGGCGGAATGTACGTCGGCTGCGTCGATTGGGAATGGCACTGGTTGTCAGCTTCTGCTGTACCTTTGCGTCATCATATCTTGATTTTATAGGTATCGATACCGTATTCTCGCTGCATGGTTACGAGCTGAGCCTCTCAGAATTGGTGAGCACTACCACGCTGGTACTTGGGCTTTGTTCGCTGATTGTAGGTGAAGTGTTTGCCATTGGATTGAAAATGAAGGAAGAGCAGGATTTGACGATTTAATAATAAGAAGAACGGACAGAGATATGAATAAAATCAGAGTATGTGCCTTCCTGGCTTTGGTAGTGTTTATTGGTAGTGTTGTAACGGATATGTTTAGTGGATTTATGGACGGCTGGAATGAGGCGGGCGACCAGAAGGATTTTCATGCCTTACCCTCTGTGTCACTTTTGGTGCGGGCAGATGATACGCTGCCTGCCGATACTTTGATTAGTGCGGCACAGGATACGCCCATGTATTGCAATACAAGTGAGGTATCGGTGCAAGGTTTCCGTAGTACGAAGTGGCGGTGGGTATCGTTCTTGCTGTTTCCTGCGGGACTGTTTGCGCTTTACGGGTTCTATAGTGTGGCGCGGCTGGTGCTTACTGCCACGAAAGGCGAGGTGTTTGTGCACAAGAATGTGCGTCGGATGCGCATCTTTGTCTATGCGCTGATTTCGGTGAGTCTTTTATTCGAGTTGCAGCAATGGGGCATCTATCATGACTTGGCTTCTCAAGTGCGGCTGGAGGGATACGAGGTGTTGCCTTATTCTTTCAAGTATGCTTGGTTCAATTATATGCTGTTGGCATTGTTCACCGAGATATTCGCCATCGGCGTGAAGATAAAGGAAGAGCAGGATTTAACGGTTTAATGTGGGGGGAGGATTATGAAAAAGATAAGTATATTGGGTATCCTGGCTATATTGGTCATTGTTGCAGAGTTTACCTATGCGATGATAGCGGGCTGGGTGGATATGAAGAATAGTTTTCTTGAGGGTTACAATAGTGTAAATGTGCATTCGGGAACTCCACAGCCAGAGTATTCCGGTTTATTTGATAAGGTATATGTGGATGTAAGACCTTTGGAAACGACAGCAGTCGATTCCTTGACGAATCGTTTTGCCGATAAGTCAGTACCTTATCAGGTAAAGAGAATAGGCACTGTGATTGTCCCCACTGTCTGGAGTTCCATAGTGAACTTCTTTGCCATGTTTGCCATCATTCCTTTCTTTGTAGGAATCTATTGTCTGATACGTTTGCTGGTATCCATCTCAAAGCGGGAAGTGTTTACTTCGGATAATGTAGCCCGGTTGCGTTTCTTTACTTATTCGTTTGCTGCATTGTACGGCTTGATGACTTTGCACGATTGGCTGAATCATCTTGAAGCAGTGAAGCAAGTGGCTCTGCTGGGCTATGAAGTGGTTGCATCGCATGATACGGATTTCACATCCCTGGTTATTATAATTCTTTTCACCGAGATATTTGCCGCCGGGGTGAAGATAAAGGAAGAACAGGACTTGACTATTTAAAAGTGAGAGGAGGGATTATGACACTTATGAAACAAAAGGAACCAAAGGAACCAAAGAGACGGATAGCGCTTATTATGAATGTGCTGTTTTATTTCTGTGGACTATGTATTGGTGGCGGCATTGTTCGTAATCTGACATTGTGCTATGAGTTGGGAAAGGATGATACTGCTAATTTTATCTGGCACATATTACCCGAATCAGTAACAATGCTGGTGATGACAATATGTGGCTTGTGTATTTTTCTCATTCTCCGCAATGTGAAGAAAGAGGAAGTGTTTGTTTATCAGAATTCATCTTTGATACAAACCATTGGGGTGCTGATAGCATTGAATGGGCTTTTTCAGGTAACTCTCTCCTGGTTTACTCCCGAAGGAGTACCGACTGATACTTCTTATCGGATATTCGTGTTATTGGGAGTTTTCATCATCTTTATGGGCTATCTTTTTAAGATGGGAGTTCGTATGCGTGAGGAACAAGAGTTGACGATTTAAATAAAAGTGAAGAGCGCGATATGAAGAAAAGTGTGAAATATGGTCTGTATTTCGTTGTCGGACTTGTGGCGGTTTTATTGTTGGCAAGTATTGTCTATTTTCTCCTCTTGTTTCCGGCCTTTGACGGGAAGTGGAAAGTCTATATTGTAATGCCGTGGATGTATCTGTGCATATATGGTTATTACCGGTTGACGAAACGGTACACTGACTGGTGGTGTGAGTGGGAAAAGAATAATTGATAAATAGAACACAATTATATGATTATAGTAAACCTTGACATAATGATGGCCCGAAGAAAGATATCTTTGGGCGAACTGGCGGAGAAGATTGATATTACGCCTGCCAATCTCTCTATTCTCAAAACCGGAAAGGCTAAGGCCATCCGTTTCTCTACACTGGAAGCAATCTGTAAGGAACTTGATTGCCAGCCGGGGGATATACTGGAGTTTAAGGAGGGATAAATAGGGAGAAGAAGGCGCAAGTAGAGGTTGAAATGCTTACCGCCTTAAGAAACTCCGTTTACGTACTACAGTAAACACCTTTACATACTACGGTAAACGCCTTTACATACTACGGTAAACGCCTTTACATACTATGGTAAACGTCGTTACTTCATAATGTAAAAACCGTTACATTCTGGAGTAACGGCTTTTACATTATAGGGTAAACATCCGGTAAATATAATCTGCTGATTATTAGCTTATATATTGTCGGTCGTAACCTTTAGATGTCTTTCGCTTTGAAGGCCAGCGCATACATTCGCATCTGCTTTACCATAGACAGCAGTCCGTTGCTACGGGTGGGCGACAAGTGTTCCTTCAGTCCTATTTTATCAATGAAATAGAGGTCGGCGTTCAGTATCTCATCCGGTGTGTGCCCGGAGAGTACTTTGATAAGCAGTGAAATGATTCCTTTCACAATCAGTGCGTCGCTTTCGGCCTGGAAAATAATTTTTCCGTCCACTTCGTCTGCCTGCAGCCATACGCGGCTCTGGCAACCTTCAATCAGGTTTTGTTCCGTCTTGTATTTTTCGTCGAGCGGTTCCTGCTCGTTTCCTAAATCAATAAGAAGTTGGTACCGGTCCATCCAATCGTCGAAATCATTGAATTCGGCAATTACTTCATCTTGTACTTCGTTGATACTTATCATGGAATTTACTATTTACGATTTACTATTTGATTGTCTATTTCTCATTGTAGATGACTTCGAGCAAGGTCTGTCCCACTGCGTTGAGAGTGCCCTTGTCGATGATGTCCATGGTGTCGTCTATCGTGTGCCAGAAGTCACCGAAGCCGGTGTCGCAGTTCGGGTCATAGTTGATGATGTCTACGCAGGGAATCTGCCGCAGGTTGTATACATACATATGGTCGTCTGTCACTTCGGTGCCTTTTTCTTTGGGGAAGAAGTTGCCGAAGCCCAGGCGGTGGGCTGTGTTCCATATCTTGTTCACGTACTTACCGGCGGTTCTTTGAGAGAACTGTTCCTTGTAGAAGGTGGCGTTCTTTCCACCCACCATGTCGAGCAGGATGCCGTAGCGGGCATTATAGCCGTCTACATGGGGTACTCGTCCCCAATATTGCGAGCCCAGGCACCAAGTGTCGTTCTTGTATGCACCTTGATAGAAGTAGGGGATGCCATAGTCTTCGGCGTCAAAGAAGATGATGTCGATGCCTATGGCTGGAGCCTGCTGCTGTAGTTGGCGGGCCACTTCGAGCAATACGCCCACACCGCTGGCTCCATCGTTCACACCCAGGATGGGGCTGTGATGCTTCGTCTTGTCGGCATCCTGGTCGGCATAAGGACGGCTGTCCCAATGGGCACAGAGCAGTACACGCCTTTTGCTTTCCGGATTATAGGCGCCGATAACATTGCGCGCTTTCAGGATGGTGTTGTCGTAAGCCACCAGGTCGGCATGCTGGTTGTATACTTTGGCGCCGAATTCTTCCAGCTTCTTGGCAAGGAATTCTCCGCAGGCTTTGTGAGCGGCGGTGTTGGGCACGCGCGGACCAAAATCCGCTTGGGTCTGTATGTATTGATATGCACTGTCTGCACTGAACTGGGGTACTTGGACAGTCGCTTTGGTCGCATCGCCCTCACTGTCATTATCGGCTGCAGACTTGCTGCTGTTGTTGCTGCATGCCACTATCGCTACAATCAGCAACAGCAGCAACGGGATGAATGTATAATTCCGTTTCATTCTCTTTCTGTATTAAAACTTAGTTTCACTTCTTTCTTTCCAACTTTCAGTGTTACCGCAGCGCCGTTTATCAGCGGTACATTCATGCTGACATGTCCGACGGGAAAATCGAAACATATCGGGTAATCGTATTCCTTCACCAAATCGGCCAATGCGCCATATAGGTCTTTTCCCAGGGACTTGTTCTCCTCGTATTCGGTGAATTGTCCGATGATGAGGCCGGAAAGCTTGTCGAGGACACCTCCCAGTTTGAGATTGTACATCATGCGTTCCACCGCATGTGGGCGTTCTCCCACATCTTCGATGAAGAGGATGGTGCCTTCGGCGGGAATATCGTAAGGAGTACCACGCAGCCCGTAGAACACAGACAAATTGCCGCCGCGCAACACGCCTTTTCCCTCTCCCTTATGATTTAGTTTGTGCCCCGGGCAGACATAACTGAATGCTTCGGTTCCTCCCAATGCCTGCCCGAATAGTATATCCTTCAGTGCTTGTGTGCAGAAGTCGTCTTCCGGTTCTACTGTGAGATGGCGCGCCATGGGGGCGTGCAACGACGCGAAGCCATTCTGCTGGAACAGATTATGGAGGGCGGTGATGTCACTGAATCCGATGAGCCATTTGGGATGCTGCCTGAACTTGGTAAAATCCAGTTTGCCTATCAGATGCACGGCTCCGTAACCGCCCCGACTACAGAATATGACTTTGGCTTCTTCATCGTCCATGGCTTCCTGCAGGTCCTCGAGGCGTTGCCGGATATTTCCTGCATACGTTCCGTTGGAACTCCCCGCGTGCTTTGCGAATACGACTTCCAGCCCCCAGGACTTCAAACGTTTGTAGGCGCCTTTCAGGAAAGATTTGTCAATCTTGCTGGAAGGGGAGAGAACAATGACACGGTCACCTTCCTGCAGATACGGAGGGAAAATAAGACTACCCATACTATATTATCAATCTATTTTGGGCAAAAGTACACAATTCACCACAGATATCACAGATTAACACGGATTTTTAACAGAAGAGAGCGAGGAGAGGGGAATGTGTTCTGTGCAAATTCGTGTCATCTGTAGTGAATATATCAAAATGATATTAAACATATAAAATTTCAACGGGATAAATGCTGCATTTCTCGACATTTTTTTAGATATTTGCTAAAAATCTAACGTTATGGAACCAATACGGAACTTTGCCCAGTTAACAGCCCACCTGAAAACCTTGAATAAGAGGAAACGTATTGCGGTAGTCTGTGCCAATGACCCTAATACAGAATATGCCATATCCCGTGCCTTGGAGGAGGGGATTGCGGAATTTCTGATGATTGGCGATTCTGCCATATTGGAAAAATATCCCACCTTGAAGAAATATCCTCAATATGTCAGTACCTTGCATATAGAAGATTCTGATGAGGCTGCACGTGAGGCGGTGCGTATCGTACGCGAGGGTGGAGCAGATATCCTGATGAAAGGCATCATCAATACCGACAATTTGCTACGTGCCATTTTGGACAAGGAGCATGGTTTGTTGCCTAAAGGAAAGATTCTGACCCATCTGGCCGTGATGCAGATACCTACTTACGATAAACTGCTCTTTTTCTCCGATGCTGCGGTCATTCCCCGCCCGACGCTTCAACAGCGCATTGAAATGATTTGGTATGCCATTCATACTTGCCGCCATTTCGGGATAGAGCAGCCACGTATCGCGCTGATTCATTGCACGGAGAAGGTCAGCGCCAAATTCCCCCATTCTTTGGACTATGTGAATATTGTGGAACTGGCGGAAGCCGGAGAGTTCGGCAATGTCATCATCGACGGTCCGCTAGATGTGAAGACCTCTTGTGAGAAGACGAGCGGTAACATCAAAGGCATTGTATCACCGATTGACGGGGAGGCGGATGTGTTGATATTCCCAAACATCGAATCGGGAAATGCTTTTTATAAGGCTGTATCTCTGTTTTCTCATGCCGATATGGCCGGGTTGCTGCAAGGGCCCTCATGTCCGGTGGTATTACCGTCGCGTAGCGATTCTGGTTTGTCCAAATATTACAGCATTGCCATGGCTTGCCTGACCAGCGGGGTGAAAGAGTCTTAATTGTAATTAGTAATTTGTAGTTCGTAATTTGTAAATCGTAATCAATGAAAATACTGGCAGTAAATCCCGGTTCCACCTCGACAAAAATTGCTGTCTATGAGGATGAAACTCCCCGTCTGGTACTCAACATCCGGCATTCGGTGGAGGAACTTTCCCAATTTCCCCGCATCATCGACCAGTTCGAATTCCGCAAGAAGTTGGTACTGGAAGCTTTGGACAACAATGGAATCCCTTTTGAATTTGACGCTATCGTGGGGCGTGGAGGATTATTGAAACCCATTCCGGGTGGTGTTTATGTAGTGAATGACGCCATGTTGGATGATATTGCCCATGCGATGCGCAGCCATGCATGTAACTTGGGATGCCTGATTGCTTCCGAACTGGCAGCTCTGCTTCCCGGTTGCCAGGCTTTTATTGCAGATCCCGGTGTAGTGGATGAGTTGGATGAAATAGCCCGCATTACGGGTTCGCCTTTGATGCCACGTATCACCATTTGGCATGCCCTGAACCAGCGTGCCATCGCCCGGAGATATGCTGCCGAGCACAACACCCGATACGAAAACTTGAACCTGGTTATCTGCCATCTGGGTGGCGGCATTTCTGTGGGGACACACTGCAAGGGGCGTGCCGTCGACGTGAACAATGCACTGGACGGTGAAGGTCCTTTCTCGCCGGAACGTGCCGGGACCTTGCCTGCCGGGCAGCTGATAGATGTTTGCAGCTCCGGTCGTTTTATCAAAGAGGAACTGAAGAAGCGTATTTCCGGTCGTGCCGGTTTGACGGCACATTTGGGTACGACAGATGTTCCTGCCATCGTAAAGCGGATAGAGGAGGGGGACAAGCACGCGGAACTGGTGCTGAATGCAATGATTTATCAGATAGCCAAGTGTGTGGGCGCCGCTGCTGTTGTGCTTTATGGTAAGGTGGACGCCATTCTGCTTACGGGAGGTATGGCACATTCCGAGTACATCACTTCACGATTGCAGGAGCGCGTGTCTTTCCTTGCTCCTGTTCACGTCTATCCCGGAGAAGACGAATTGGAAGCATTGGTACTGAATGCGCTGGGAGCTTTGCGTGGAGAGCTTCCGGTGCAGGTTTATCGGTAATAAGCATATTTTTTGTGCTCTTTAGCGGAACACTTTGTCTCAACGTACAAAATAGTTTGTTTCCATACAGCAAGACACTTTGTTTCTTTCTTTTGAAACAAAGTGTCTTGCTGTATGGAAACAAACCGTTCCGTTATATAGAGACTCGGTTTATTTACCGTAATCGTCGTACATCATCAACAGATGTGAGGAGCTCCAGCTGAAATGGGGAGCTTTCAGGCGTCCGCCGGTATGGGTTCCGTAGTTCTCGTGGATGGGAGCACCCTCTTTCAGCCCGCTTAGGCGGTCGAAGACTTGCAGCGTATATTCATCTGCCAGCTGGTTGTAGCCGTAGTTGCGCAGTCCGCGGATGGCAAAGTAGGTTTGGTCCAGCCAGATGGGGCCACGCCAGTAGCCGCGCGGATTGTATTTGGGATTGTCGGCGGCAATGGTAGGGAAGGGGATATACGTGGAGAACTTTGCCGTATCTTGAAGTATGGGCAGCATGCTGTCCACTTGCGCCTGTGTGGCAATCCGGGTCCACAACGGAGTGTAGGCTTCGCAGCCCGGCTCTTCGATGAATGAACCGTCCTTCAGACGGCGGTCGCAGAAGAAGTTGATGTTCTTGTCAAAGAAATAGTCGGCTACCTGGCTACTGTAGTCCGGTGCGTCGAAAGGTATCTTCAGCAGGCTGGAGAACTTCTTCAGCAGTTTGCATTCCAGTGCCAGATAAGCGTTCAAGTCCACACTCTCCTGATCCATACTCCAGGCATCCTCGTAGCCTTCGTTTTTCAGCATCACGGCGCCGTCAAAACGGATGGCGTTGTCCATACCGCTTTCCCAGGCGGCAGCTTCCAGTGTTCCGTCGGTAGCACCGTATTCGCACATGCCATTGCGGTTGTGGTCGCGTTTTTCGTACCACCATTTATAATAGGAGAGCAGTTGAGGGTACATTTCGGCAACGAAGGCGGTGTCACCCGTATGGGTGAAGATTTCGTCGACAGCCCAGCATACCAAGGGAGGTTTGCTGTCACGGGCATTGTTCTCGGAGGGGTCGGTATAGATACAGTCGATAATCATGCCGTCCGGTTGCTGGTAGTCGAACATGGCGCGGATGTTGTTCTTGGCCAGTTCGGGGTCGAACTTGGCGGTTCCGGCACTGAAGCGCCAACTGTCCCATGCCCAGAAGCCGACGAAATAACCTACGGCATGGCTCGGGATGATGCCTTCGTGAAGCAATCCGCCGCGGTGTGTCCGCCAATTGGAGATGAGCGTGGTGACGGCTTTCACGGCGATGCGGTCGTATTCGGGCTTCATGTCCTTGCGCAGTATCTTGGTGAGGTAACCTTCCCAACGTTCGGCATTGGCTTGCAGGGCGGGGGTGGGATTATTGAGCAAGCCCGGCAGGTTTTGCAGGCCGGCAGTCATCTCTTTTTCGGAAGTGAAGAAAGAGATGGCTACGTTGACGGGGTAGCGCGGAGAGCGGACGAGGGCTGTATAGTTATTGTCAGTCTTGGCCAGCTCTACATTAGGAGTAAAGGTCACGGTTACGGTTTCGCCACTGGGATGACGGGCGATGACGGAGTTCTGTTCTACGCTGACGGTGATGTCTTTGCCCCATTGGCTACCGGAGAACAGCAGGTCTTCAGCCGTGTCGGCTTCGATGCGCAGCAAGGCGGTCGAGGCACTTGTGAAGTTGAGCCGTTGCGTGATGTTCCCGTGGGTGGAATGTGCCGACATATAGAGCTCGCCGGGGTAATAGCAAGTGGAATCCGGAACAAAAATCTCTTGTGTATCTTTGGCAAAGCTTACGACGGCGGCTGACTGTGCCATCCACTGGCGGCGGAACATATCGAGGCTGAAGGGGCCGCAGAAGCCGTTGACCCATTGTTGCCGTTCGGGCAGCGTGAAGCCCATCCACGAGCCGGCGTCGGTGAACCAACCGTAGCAGCGGTGCAGAGTGTCGGGAGTGTAGGAGATGTCCAGTATGTCGGCGAAGGCATACCGTTTCTCCGTAGTGCTTTTCATGCCGGGGGTGCAGGCTGCGATGCTTGCGGCCAACAATGTGAAGCAGAGTATGCGTATAAATTTGTATTTCATATGAATGAGGTATTTAACGGTTATTTGTGCGCTTGTTCCGCCGCATCATCCTCCGGTGCGAGAGGGGCGAGCGTGAAGTTGTATTTCCATTCGTGCGGAGTGATGGTGTACTCGGGATGAACTTGTGCTCCCCAGGTATTGTCACCGCCTACGCCCATCTGCTTGTGGTCGATGTTGAGCCATACCATATCTTTCTTCTGGATGCTTCCACCGTGGCGGCGCTCCATCTGCGAGGGACGGTATTCAATGTCCTCCATAGGGAAGTTCCAGGCGCTGACGCTTAACGGTTCTTCGCCCACTACCAGCAGACCTTCACCGGCAGCATTGCGCAGGGCCACCCAGCGTACGTCACAATGATTGGCCGTCTCTTGGGCACGTACATACGGATGGAATTGTTCCCACACCGTGGCGTTGTAGAGGCCTATCAATGCTCCCGTCTTGCGGTCGGCATACGTCTCTTGCGGACCACGGCCCAGCCAGGTCATCATTTCATATTCGGCAGGGAGTATCATGCGCATGCCCAGGCGCGGCATTTCACTCAATGGCTTCTTGCCGGGGGTGAAGTGCATGGTTACTTGAACCTTGCCGTCGGGAGTGATTTTGTAGAGAGTCTGCAAATCAGCATCTTGTTCTTCCATGCGGTAGGTCGCAGTGACAGTAGCCGTTTGTCCGGCTTCCGCAACTTCGATATGCTGTAGTTTGGCATCGCGTCCAGCGTTTTTCCAAGTGCCGCAGCGTATCAGATGTCTGTTTGGAATGTCATTGTCAGTCAACGGGCGCCAGAAGTTGGGTTGCAGCCCTTCCTTAATCAGATTCTTTCCGTTGTAGTTCAGCTCTGTCATTTCACCGTTTCGGGTAGAGAAAGCTACCTGGAAGTTATTGCCTTTCACGGTCAATGCTTCGTTGTTGCGGTTTACGGTCAACGTTCCCTCCACCGGCTGAACGGTTTTGGCTGACGGGACGGAAGGCAGTTCCCATTGTTCGATGGCAACCTCGTGTCCTTTCGGTACTAATGGCGCTTCGTGCTTGGTGAATGCACGAAGTGTGAGGAAATACTCCTTGCCGTCGGCAGGCAGCGCTTTCAGTGGCAATTCTATGTTGGCAGAGTTTCTGGGAGTAATCTTGGGGAAATCCATCTCACCGTTCTGAACGGTCTTGCCGTCGCATTCCACTGCCCAGCGGAGGGTATATCCTTCCAATCCGATGAAATCGTGCCAGTTGGTGACCTTTATCTTGTTCGGGGTGAAGGCGAGCGGTTCGAAATGGATGTATTGCAATACCTTCTTCACTTCGTAGATGTGCGGGTGCGGGGTGCGGTCGGCAGCAATCAAGCCGTTGGCACAGAAGTTGGAGTCGTTGACGACGCCTACAAATCCCATGTCGCCGCCAAAAGCCCAGATGTCGTGCTGGTTCTCGTCCTTGATGGCAAATGTCTGGTCCACCCAGTCCCAAATGAAACCGCCTTGCAGCTGATCGTACTTGTAAATCAAGTCCCAGTAGTCCTGGAAGTTACCTACGCTGTTACCCATGGCATGGGCATATTCGCAAAGAATCATGGGGCGGGCATCACGTTGGTTCACGTGTTGGCGCAACCTCCAGATGCGTGCGTACATGGGGCAATAGATGTCGCTCTTGGAGTTGTAGCCACCCCCTTCGTATTGTATGGGACGGGTAGGATCTATCTTCTTGGTATAGTCATACAGAGTTTCGAAGTGCTTGCCGTAGCCCGACTCGTTGCCCATGGACCAAGTCACGATGGCAGAGTAGTTGCGGTCGCGCGCAATCATACGACTCATCCGCTGCATGAAAGGCACCTCCCAGGCGGGGTAGTTGGCAAGGGTCTCATCTTTGTGGAACATCATGCCATGGCTCTCGATGTTGGCTTCGTCTACCATATAGAGTCCGAATTCCGTGCAAAGCTCGTACCACGCATAGTTGTTCGGGTAGTGGCAGTTGCGTACACCGTTCAGGTTGAACTGCTTCATCAGCTGGATGTCGTGTATCATGGAAGCTACGGTGATGGTACGTCCCTTGTGCGGGTCGTGCTCGTGACGGTTCACCCCCTTGAAGAGGACGGCCTGGCCGTTAATCATCTGCATGCCGTTCATCATTTCCACGGTACGGAAGCCGAAAAGGTGCGTAAAGGATTCCTGCGGTTTTCCTTGTGCATCAAAGGTGCTGACTACCAGCGTGTAGGTGTTCGGTGTTTCGGCATTCCAGGCTCGTGCATTCGGGAACACTTGCTGCTGGGTAAACAAAGTGTCTGTGGCAGAGGTTATGGACTTTTTCCGGTCATAGATAACCTTGTCCTTGTCCATTACCTTGACTTCCACCGTTTCTCCGGCTTTAGGCCGATGGAGGAATACGTCCAGCTTTAGTTCGCCATCCTTGTAGTTGTTTATCAGTTCCGCTGTCATCCGGAAGTCCTTGACGCGGCTCTGGGGGCGGGCGTAGAGATAAACACTCCGTTCGATGCCGCTGTATTTCCAGTAGTCCTGGCCTTCCAGGTAGGAACCGTCGCTATAACGGAATACTTTTACTGCCAGTTTATTGTTGCCCTTCTTCAGCAGGTGGGTGATGTTGAAGTGCGACGGTAGGCGGCTGTCTTCTGCATATCCTGCCAATTCGCCGTTTACCCATACATAGTAGGCAGACTCCACCCCTTCGAAATCAAGAAAGATGTCCATGCCTCCCCAGCTAGCCGGGACGGTGAACTCGCGGATATAAGCACCTACGGGATTGTAGTCGGTAGGCACGTAGGGCGGATTGGGCGGGAACGGATAACGGGTATCTGTATAGATAGGTGCATCGAAGCCTTGCAGTTCCCAGCTTCCCGGAACTTCAATTTTACTCCACTTGCGGGTACTGAATCCGGGCTTGTGAAAGTCTTTGGGGCAGAGGTCATTGTTCTTTGAAAAAAGAAATTTCCAGGTGCCGTCCAGAGTGATACGGCGTTCCGTTGCAGAATTAACGTCGAACCGTACGTCGGCGGGCAAGGTACGTTGTTTCAATGCGTTGGCTTCATTCGTAAACGGAGTGAAGTGGGCGTGCATCGGTTCTCTGTTCATTTCGTTGACTTGCGGGTTTTGCCACGGCTCATTGTCTGCCAGGGCACCGGTGCAAAGCAGCGAAGAGAGAAGAAAGGTATAAAGTTTGGTCTTCATATTATTAATGATTAATTGGAAGTTGAAAATTGAAAATGGGAAACGGAAAATTTTCACCTTTCACCTTTCCATTTTCAGCTAAATAGAACAAAACAATGTCACTAAGAATGGGACGCTGAAGTCTACTACAAATCCATGGAAAATGGAAACTACTACAAACTGCTGTCCGGCTGTCCGTGTGATGATGGGCAGTGTGGTGTCCATCGTCGTGGCTCCTCCGGCAGAGATGGGAGCAAGGTTTCCGAACCATCGTACCAGCAACGGAGCGGCTAGCAGTGTCAGAATCTCCCGGCTGATATTGGCAAGCAGGGCGATGGTGCCCAGCTCGGCTCCCTTGTATTCGGTAATGAAGATACTGGAGAGCGAGTAATAGCCGAATCCGGAACCTACGGCCAGACAGTCCGTTATAGAACGGTGTGTCAGAATCAGGCTGACGGCTGCGGAGCCTGCTAGCGTTCCCAGTATCGTCATGATGGGCAGGAATACCAGTCGCGGATTGAGTGAACGGAAATTCTTCAGGGTTTGCGGGTCGTTACCCACGCTCAGCCCTACACTGAACATCAGCGCACAAAGCGCGTAGTAGCTGATGTTGGTTTCTGCAATATCAAAGGGCAACAGATGGCATACGCCGCAAATCGTACCCAGTACGAAAAAGCCCACTATGATAAGACTTCCTTTCATGCCCTTCCTCCTTTCTTGTTATACAAGGCTCTCCACAATGCCCAGGCGGCGATGACGCTTCCCAAGGTTCCTCCCAGGGTGAGTATCACAGCTTCAAGGCCTATGGTATGGAGTCCCTTGATGATTTGCTCGTTGCTTCCGACCTCGATGCCGAGGATAAACAGCAGCAACCAGATGAGCAGGGTGATGATTTGGTGGATTTTCTTTAAGTCCCGTTTCCGTAAGAGATAGCCCAGCAGCATTCCCGTGAGCATTAGTCCGATGATTGTAAACATATCTATGTCGTTTTTTAGTGGCAAAGATAGTATGGTCTATTTTTGCAGGTGCAAAGATAAAGCTTTCAAAGCAAACAAGGCGGCATTGCCGGGGGCGAATGCCGCCTTGATATACTATTTGGGAAAAGGATTATTCGTTTATTTTATTGTTGGTCTGAATCTCCATCAGAGGAATGGGCAGGAAGGAATGGGTAGATGCACTGAATCCGGTTCTGCCGTCAGCCTTCATGGCTTCGTCCAGTTTGCCCCAACGACGGAGGTCATAGAAGCGTGAGTTTTCCAGTGTGAATTCCACCAGACGTTCATGTTCAATCTGTGCTTTAACAGCAGCTTGGTCACTTCCGGTCATGGCAGGCAGTTTGCCGTGCACGCTACGTACTTCGTTAATCAATGGAATGGCTTTTTCTGGATGGCCTTGTTCATTGTAGATTTCAGCCTTCATCAGCAGTACATTGGCATAACGCATCAATGGCATGTTGGTACCTACGTAGTTTTGTGCATAGTCGCTCCAAGTTGAAGGCATGTATTTACGGTAATTATATCGGGTGGCAGAATTCTCATCATAGATGTCATCGTAATTGTACCCCAGAATGTGCCCGCCTTCATAGTAATACGGATCATCAAACATCATGGAACCATAGGCACGGGCATCGTACATGTTACCTTCGGCAATGCGTCCTTCTTTCAGGAATTCGTTGTACATCATGTCGCTGACACGGATTTCGTCCCAACCGGACATGCTGCCCGGAGCTACCCAGAAGTGGAGTACGTGCTTGTGGAAAGTACCGTCGGCCGTACTGTTGGTAAACTGAAGTTCCAGAATGGACTCTTTGCAATTCTTGTTGGTTCCGTCGAACATGCTTCCGTAGTCGGACTCCAGTTCGTAGCCGGTCACTTTGTTGAAAGCGGCTTCTGCCAGCCCCAGGTATTCGGCCTTTTTGTCACTTTCTTCATAAGCACGGGTTAAGTAAGCCCATCCCAGGTAAGAGTAGGCTGCTCCTTTGGTTACACGTCCCGCTTCGGAAGAAGGGCGGTCTTGTGGCAGCATGCTGCCTGCTTTGTCCAGTTCGGTACAGATAAAGTCCCATGCTTCCGTTCTGGTAGACAATGCTTTGTGAGTCTGGGATTCTCCGGTCAGATATTCATTGCGGATAATGATTTTCTCCCAGCTCATAATCAGTTTGAAATGATAGTAGGCACGCAGGAACAGAGCTTCGCCCGTAAGATGGTTCTCGTCATCGGCACTCATCTTCTCACCGCTGGTCTGTACTTTGTCAATACCGTATAATACGTTGTTGGCGTAGTTGATGCCATTGTAATTGTTCATCCAGTATTCTTTGATACTGGAGTTCTCATTGTTGTAGGTGAATCCGTACAATGCAGCCCATTCCGGATAGTTGTTGACGTCCTGGCCTTTTACCATCTCATCGCTACGGAAGGTTTCCACAACAAACTTGACTTCTGCAACCGTGTAAGAGCCGGTGCGGTTATCCAGCTGGCCATATACCGCTGATAGACCTGCCTCTACGTCGGCTTTATCTCTCCAATATTTGTCGGTAGAAAAGTCGGGGGACTCTGTCGTCAGGAAATCATCGCATCCTGCCAGTAAGGCGGCGCATAAGAAAGAGGCTATATATATAATTTTTTTCATTGTTTTCTTGTTTTTAATGGTGATTAGAATGTAACTTGCAGACCTATTACAAATGAGCGGGTGAACGGGTATACAAAGGAGTCTACACCGGTGTCCAGAATGCTTGAAGAGAATTCAGGGTCGATACCGGAATATTTGGTGATGGTAAAGAGATTCTCTCCACTGACATAGAGGCGGCATTTTTCAAGATACATTTTCTTAGCCAAAGCTCTGGACAAGCTGTATCCTAACTGCAACTGGCGAAGGCGGACGAAGTTACCGTTTTCGAGGAAGCGATCGGATTCACGGGTATTTTCATTCGGGTCACCCAGTACAGCTCTTGGCATGCTTGTTCCTGCGTTTTGCGGTGTCCATGCATTCATGGTGCTTGTGAAGTAGTTTCTACCGGCGTCCATTCCTTCATAATACAGACGGTTTACGTTGTAGAGTTTGTGCCCCCATGCACTGCCGAACTGGAAGGAAAGGTCAAAGTTCTTATAGGAACCGCTGAATGACAAGTTGGCTTCCACCTTGGGAATACCGGAACCGGAATATACCTTGTCGCCGGAGTCGATGCTTCCATTGCCGTTTACATCCTTGAAGCGGATATCACCGGCTTTGGCACTCGGCTGGAGACGTTCGCCTGCACTGTTTACGTAAGTAGCAGCTTCTGCATCAGTCTGGAATATGCCGTCAGTCTGATACAGCCAGAAGCTGGCTACCGGATAACCTTTCAGTGTTTGGGTTACGAAGTGGCCGTCACCCTTCCAGGCAGAACCATAAAGTATCTGGTTCGGGTCTGCCTTCAACATTTCGTTGTGGATGGTAGAAAGGTTGAAACCGATATTATAGTCGAAACCGTTGATGTTGTCTCCATAGTTCAATTCAAGCTCGAAACCTTTGTTTACCATCTTTCCTACGTTGACAGTAGGATTGTAGATACCTGCAGAAGGCGGCATGACTTTTTCAATCAGTAAGTCTTCCGTTGTGTTGTAATAGTAGTTAAGGCTACCGCTCAACTTATTGTTGAAAAGACCGAAGTCGAAACCGATGTTTTTGGTATCGGTAGTTTCCCAACGCAAATCGTCGTTTACCAGATAGAGGTTGGACATGCCGGCCCAAGGATTGCCACCTTGTATGTAGCTCATCCATTGGGTATTGCTGTTACTCATTGTTGGCGCATAATAGTAGCCCAGTGCACTCTCGCTACCTAGGCGTCCCCAGCTGGCGCGGAACTTCAAGTTGCTGATAGGGGTGTTTTTGGGGAAGAAATCTTCCTCACTGATTCTCCATCCCACTGCTACGGAAGGGAAGGTACCCCAACGGTTGTTTTTACCGAACTTGGAAGAGCCGTCGGAACGTACAGTCACTTGCAGCAAGTAACGGCTGGCGTATGAATAGTTGAAGCGTCCGAAGAAAGAAGCGCGGTTGTAATCGTAGAAAGTACCTGTGCCGGCAAATGTACCGCCGATACCAGCATCGATTGTGGGAGATGTCGGGTCGAAGAATCCGCCGGGAACCTCGCTGGAACTCAGACTGCCGCCTACTACATCATATTCGGTTTTCTTGCCTTCCACGCTGACAGAACTTTTATCCTGATGGGCGGAAATGATGGAGTTACCTATCATGGCAGTAACGGAATGCTTGCCGAAGTCTTTCATGAAGGTCAATACATTCTCGAATGTTTGCTTGCGATAGTATGAGTTGTACTCGTAGTTATAAGGATAGAGGCTCGGCTCTTGTGCATTGGCTTCGTATTTGGCACGATGATAACGGTCGTTGTAGTAGTAACCGTCGTACGTATAGCTTGTTTTGAATGTAAGCCACGGGGCGAGGTTCATGGTCAGACCGATATTGCCGGTAATGTCGTAACCCGTATATTTTCTGTCTTTGTAATGGTCGTCTGCCATGACATTACGGTTGGTTGGGAATTCCATCTTGGTACCGTCTACCGACATGTCGGTCAGACCGTATCCGTATGTCTGGTTTTCGTCGTAAACGGGCACCAGTGGCGAAATGGAGTACATTTCTTTTAAGGAATACTGAGGCTGTTTGCTTTGTGTGACCTTGAAGTTCAAGCTCGCATCGAAATCAAAGATATATTTGTGTGCATTCAGTTTCAGACGGGCATTGTCCTGGATGTAAGAGTTACCTTTAAAGATACCCTTCTCGTCGGCATGGCCATAAGAAAGTGAATATTTAGCAACTTCAGAACCTCCGATGAGGTTTACATAATAGTTCTGTGCGATGCCGGTACGGAGCATTTCATCCTGCCAGTTTGTATCGGCACCGGTAGGGTTCTGTCCATTCTTGTACGTAAGATAAGCGGGCTTGTTTGTCCCTGCATTCTCGTACATCATGTTGTGCACTTTCAAGTAGCCGTCTGCATTGAGCATGTCGAACTTCTTGGCTACCGAGTTGACCGTCATATATGTATTAAAGGAAACTTTCAGTTCTCCTTCCTTTCCGTTCTTGGTAGAAACGATGACTACACCATTGGCGGCCACAGAACCGTAGATGGCAGCGGCGGCACCATCTTTCAGGATTTCCATGGATTCGATATCCTGCGGATTGATGGTGTTGATGTCGCCAGGATACCCGTCGATGATGTAAAGCGGCTCATTGTCACCCATAGTCTTGATACCACGGATTTTTACGGAAATGCTTGCACCTGCATTACCTCCCGATTTCAATACGCTTACACCGGCAATTTTACCTTGCAGTGCTTCGGTTGCGCTGGTAGTGGCACGCTTCATCAAATCTTCCGCTTTCACCGAAGAAATGGCACCGGTCATGTCGCTCTTCTTCATCGTACCGTAACCTACGACTACGACTTCATCCAGCATTTCAGAATCATCTTTCAATGCTATTTTGATGTTCTTCTGCCCGTTGAGGGGAATTTCCTGGGTTACATAACCCACATAAGAGATTACTATAGTTGCTTTAGGAGAGACTGTCAACGTAAAGTTGCCGTCAACGTCGGTGATGCAACCATTGCCGGTTCCTTTCTCCAAGATACTGGCACCGATAAGAGATTCTCCTTTGGTATCGGTTACGGTACCGGTTAGCTGGATGGTTTGCGCTAATGCACTTAGCGGCGCTAGACATACAAAGAGCAAAGCAAGTAGTAATGCTCTTTGCAAATACTGTTTAATTTTACCCATGTGTGATAAAGTTTTTTAAGGTTAATACTTTGTTTTTCACAAGGGCAAAGGAAGTGATATAATTATAAGGTTGACTATGACCTTTATCTATAAAATATCTACAAAGGAGGCTGAAAGCACTATTATTTAATCTACAAGATGATTGATAAATCGTTGAATAATAATATTTTATTGTAATATAATATATCTACAAGAGAGCTTTTCTCTTCGGCTTCGTTTTTAGAAGCTCTGGAGGTATTCAACCAAGTCTTCTTCTGTGGATAAGTTCAAGGATTTGCGTAAACGATACCGGTTCATATTGATTGTTTTGGGAATGGTGCCGGTTATCATGGAGATTTCTTTGGTTGACAGATTGACGCGCAATAGAGTTGCCAAGTATTTTTCGCCTTGCGTCAGATTAGGGTGTTTTAATGCAAGTCGGTCCAGAAATTCTTTGTTCTTTTCTTCTATATTCAGCAATAAGCTGCTGTTTGTCTTATCTCCGCTTTGATATTGGCTGATGAAGGCATTCACTTTTTTTAGGTGGGGAATGAGTGTTTGGTTATCCATCTTATAACCCTCTTTAATCATCCCACGTATCTTGTCGAGTAGCTCATTGCGGCTTCTTAGGAATACGGCAAAGCTGGTGACCTCCTGGCGGCTGTCATCCAAAGCACTCTGCACGTTTTTCAGTTCCATTTCTTGCTGTTGTAGTTTCAGTTCGGATACTTCGCGTTCGGAGAGTTCCAACTGATAGCGGGTTTCAATCAGTTGCAGGTCTTTTCTGCGTTTATACCATTTATATAGGAAGATACTGACAGCTAAACCGAGAATAAGTATGCTGCCCAAGAGCCATAGATTGCGTTTCAGCAATTCTATTTCATAGGTTTGTTCCTGCATTTCAGTGGCATGCTTCTGGTCCTGGTATCTTTTATAGGAAATTTCCTGCTCGATGTTACGCAGCTTGTTGCTGCTTTGCAGCTCTTTGCTCAGGTGCTGCATTTTCTCCAGGTATTTATAGGCTTGGGCATAGTCACCTATAGCTGCATATACCATGGACGAATATTCGTAATTGTCGCAAATCAGTTCGCGGGCTCCGATATTATGGGCATACTCGTAGGCTTTATGCAAGGCTTCCAGGGCTTTGGAGTATTGCTTGTCATAGTAATACTGTTTCCCCATGTTGTTGTAGTTTTCGCCAAGAGACCATTGGGCGTCCAGATTCTTGTTGATGGTGATGGCTTCCTGGATGAAAGAAAGTTTCTCTTCCGTATTTCCCTGGTACAGACAAAGGTTGTTCAGGTTGGTTGCAATCTCTTTCAGGTTTCGTTGGGCACGGTTGATGGCCAGCGCACGTTGGAAGAAACGCTCGGCAACGGTAAATTCGTTCATGAAGTGGTGCATAACTCCACGTTCGTTATAGCATCCGGCCACAGAAGTGGAATCACCAATGGCTTTGAATATGGAGGTTGCCTTGTCGTTTAGTTCTATGGCTTTGTTGTAGTCTCCCAGTTTGCTGTAGACACGTCCCATGAGGGAGTATAGTTGGGCACTTTGTTGCTTGTTTGCGGGGGTGATGTATTTCTGAGTATCATATAGATTCTTGATACTCAGGTCAAAGTTGCCCAATAGCTGTTCTGCCTGGCAATAAAGGAACATGGCCTGCGCACGGACCTCACTGGGCTCATCTTCGGGAAACAAGGCAGAAGCCTGAGCAGCATAGTAGGAAGCTTGTTTGGGGGTGTTGTATAGGCATTTCTGTGCTTGGTCAATCAATTTCTGTGCTTGCTGCATGTCTTGAGCTTGCAGTGGGGCAAGTGCTGACAGAAGACATACAAGTAGTAGACATAGGTTTTTCTTCATGGCATCGTCTTGTTTCTGCAAATTTAATTAATTCTTCTTAGAAGTCCGGTTTCCCTCCAAAAAGATTTATCTTTGTGCCTCAAAGATAGCGATATATATGTTATTACCTTATTTGAATAAAGATTTGATAGAGGCGGGATGCGATGAGGCCGGTCGCGGCTGTCTGGCCGGTGCGGTCTATGCCGCTGCCGTTATTCTGCCAACGGACTTTAAGAATGAACTTCTGAATGACTCCAAGCAGCTGACGGAAAAACAACGCTATGCCTTGCGTGAAGTGATTGAGAAAGAGGCTTTGGCATGGGCGGTGGGCGTCGTCTCTCCTGAAGAGATTGACAAAATCAATATCCTCAATGCCTCCTTTCTTGCCATGCACCGTGCTGTTGACCAACTGAATGTCCGTCCGCAACATCTGCTGATAGACGGCAATCGCTTTAAAAAATATCGGGACTTGCCGCATACTACCGTAGTGAAAGGAGACGGGAAGTACCTTTCCATCGCTGCCGCCTCCATTTTGGCAAAGACCTATCGTGATGACTACATGAACCGTCTCCACGAAGAGTATCCTTATTATGACTGGAATCATAATAAGGGGTATCCCACCAAGAAACATCGTGCCGCCATTGCTGAGCGGGGCACTACCCCCTATCATCGCTTGACGTTCAATCTCTTGGGGGATGGGCAGTTGTCGCTGAACTTCGGGTAATGATGCTGTTTAGAACCACTTAATCCTTCTGAACCAT
Organism: Bacteroides sp. A1C1; assembly: GCF_004328515.1. Classification (NCBI taxonomy): domain Bacteria; kingdom Pseudomonadati; phylum Bacteroidota; class Bacteroidia; order Bacteroidales; family Bacteroidaceae; genus Bacteroides; species Bacteroides sp. A1C1. The sequence goes on along the minus strand of NZ_CP036491.1, from coordinate 1,796,962 downwards.
ACGAATGTCACTGCTGATAATATTGCCGACAAAAGTATGATGAAAATAAACGCGTGCGGAAAACTCTCCAGGTGGATGTCCACATTCATGCCGTAGAAACTGGCTATCAACGTGGGAATCATCAGTGTAATGCTGAGGCTTGTCATACGTTTCATGATGGCATTCACATTGTTGGAGATGATGGAGGCGAAGGCGTCCATGGTTCCCGTCAGGATATCACTGTAGATGTTTACGGTATTGTATGCCTGCTTCAACTCGATGACCACGTCTTCCAATAATTCCAAATCCAGATAATTGGTGTCTTGAAAGATGTTTTTCAGCCGTCCTATCATCACTTCATTGCCACGGATGGAAGTGTTGAAGTAGACCAGCGTCTTTTGCAGCTTCATCAGTTGCAGGAGATCTTCGTTGCGGATGCTTTTCTCCAGCTCTTTTTCGGCGGTGGCCACATCGTTGTTTATCTGTTTCAGATATTTCAGGAACCAGACGGCGGAAGAGTAGATGATTCGCAGAATCAAATCCAGTTTATTGTTGACGACTATGTTCTTCCGGCGGGTATGCTGAATGAAGTCCGGTATCAGCTCCGTGTGGTGATAGCAGACAGAAACGATGATTCCGTCATTGGTGATAATGCCGATGGGCACAGTGATGAACGGCACGCCGCGTTGGTTGCTCTGCATCGGGATGCGGAGGATGGTCAGCAGCCAGTTGTCTTCTGTTTCCGTACGTGGGCGCTCGTCCACGTCGGCTATGTCTTCCAGGAATGATTCGGGAACTTTCAGCTCTTCGGTTAGGAATTTGAAATCATCGTTGTCCGGGCATTCTACGTTGACCCAGCAGTTGGGTTGCCATTCGGCCTTTTCAGTGAAGCCATTTTCACTGTAGAGATACTTTCTCATTGTTTGCCTCCTTTCTAGTTGGAACAGAGGCATTGCAGTCAACGTCTCCGTTCGTTTTATTGGTGAATACTATTGCACGTTCGTGGGTTTGAATCGTCCATATTTCTTGTTTTTTTATTTTTTAAGCGTGGCAAAAGTACATAAATCATTTGAAACAGTACGCTTTAACGGCTGTTTTTTGTACCTTTGCAACGCAAAAAACAGGTTCCTACTATAAAAGAACGTTTGTATCATACAAAAAGATTATACAATTAAATTCGATTAATATTATGAGTAAGAAAGCCCTTTTAATGATTCTTGATGGCTGGGGCATCGGCGATCAAGGCAAAGATGATGTGATTTTCAATACACCTACTCCGTATTGGGACAGTCTGTTGGCAACTTATCCGCATTCCGAGCTTCAAGCAAGCGGTGAAAACGTTGGTTTGCCCGACGGACAGATGGGTAATTCTGAAGTAGGTCACCTCAATATCGGTGCCGGACGCATCGTTTACCAGGATTTGGTGAAGATTAACCGTGCTTGTGCCGATGGCAGCATTCTGAAGAACAAGGAAATTGTTTCTGCTTTCTCATATGCAAAGGAAAACGGCAAGAATATTCACTTTATGGGACTGACCAGCAACGGTGGCGTGCACAGCTCTTTTGACCATTTGTTCAAACTCTGCGATATTTCCAAGGAATACGGTATCGAGAATACCTTCATCCACTGTTTTATGGACGGTCGTGATACCGACCCGAAGAGTGGTAAAGGTTTCATTGAGCAGTTGACTGCTCATTGCGAGAAGTCTGCCGGCAAGATTGCTTCCATCGTGGGACGTTTCTATGCCATGGACCGCGACAAACGTTGGGAACGTGTGAAGGTTGCCTACGATTTGTTGGTAAACGGTGAAGGCAAGGTTGCTACGGATATGGTCCAGGCTATGCAGGAGTCCTACGACGAAGGCGTTACGGATGAATTCATTAAGCCGATTGTGAACGGTGGCTTCGACGGTACCATCAAGGAAGGTGATGTTGTAATCTTCTTCAACTACCGCAATGACCGTGCCAAGGAATTGACCGTTGTCCTCACCCAGCAAGATATGCCCGAACAAGGCATGCAGACCATTCCGGGCCTGCAGTTCTACTGCATGACTCCGTACGATGCCAGCTTCAAGGGTGTGCATATCCTTTTTGATAAGGAGAACGTACAGAATACCTTGGGCGAATACCTTGCTGCCAATGGCAAGACCCAGCTGCACATTGCCGAAACAGAGAAGTATGCACACGTGACTTTCTTCTTCAACGGTGGCCGCGAGACTCCTTACGATGCTGAAGAGCGCATCCTGGTTCCTTCTCCGAAGGTTGCCACTTACGACTTGAAGCCCGAAATGAGTGCGTACGAGGTGAAGGACAAGTTGGTTGAAGCTATCAAGACCCAGAAGTTCGATTTCATCGTGGTGAACTACGCCAATGGTGATATGGTGGGACATACCGGTATCTACGAAGCTATTGAGAAGGCAGTGAAAGCCATCGACGAATGTGTGAAAGATACTGTTGAAGCTGCCAAGGCAAACGATTATGAAGTAATCATCATCGCCGACCACGGTAATGCCGACCACGCTCTGAATGAGGATGGTACTCCGAATACTGCCCACTCTCTGAACCCCGTTCCTTTCGTTTACGTTACTGCAAACAAGGACGCCAAGGTTGAGAACGGTGTATTGGCTGACGTAGCTCCTTCTATCCTGCATATCTTGGGTATGGAACAGCCGGCCGAAATGACTGGTAAGGATTTGATTAAGTAAGGCGTCAAGGCCGTAACAATATTTAGACGCGGATTATACGGATTCCACGGATGCTCTTAAAGTTGAGTCTGTGCAATCCGGATAATCCGCGTCTTTTTTTAATAGAATGATTATGATACAGATTGGTGATGTTGTGGTTTCTTTCGATGTCTTGCGCGAGAAGTTCTTGTGTGACTTGGGTGCCTGCCAGGGGATTTGCTGCATTGAGGGCGATGCCGGTGCTCCCGTAGAGCTGGACGAGGTGGAGAAACTGGAAGAGGTGCTTCCGCTGATTTGGGATGAGCTTTCTCCCGAAGCCCGCACCGTGATAGAGGAGCAAGGTGTGGTCTATACCGATTGTGAAGGTGACCTGGTGACTTCTATTGTGAACAACAAGGATTGCGTCTTTACCTGCTATGATGATAAAGGCTGTTGCTATTGCGCCATCGAAAAGGCTTACCGTGAGGGTAGGACCAACTTCTACAAACCCATATCCTGTCATCTCTATCCGATAAGGGTGGGGAACTACGGACTCTATAAGGCAGTGAACTATCATCGTTGGGATGTCTGCAAAGCCGCTATGTTGTTGGGACAAAAGGAAAATCTGCCCGTGTACAAGTTCCTGAAAGAACCGCTTATCCGTAAGTTTGGTGAGGACTGGTATGCAGAGTTGGAATTGGTAGTGGAAGAGATGAAAAAACAAGGAATCCTATAGTTCTTCTGTATGGAGACGGGTCTCTTCTTTGGAAGAGAAGAGGAATAAAGGAAAAGCCCCGGTCAGCAGGATTATCCTGCCCGTCCGGGGCTTCCTCGTTGTAAGATGTGAGGTTGGTTATTAAATTAATTAAGCGTCAATATTTGCATACGTTGCATTCTTTTCGATGAAATCGCGGCGAGGGCCCACGTCTTCGCCCATCAGCATGGAGAAGATATAGTCGGCTTCGGCTGCATTTTCAAGATGCACCTGCTTCAGCATACGGTTTTCCGGATTCATGGTGGTTTCCCACAACTGTTCCGGGTTCATTTCACCCAAACCTTTGTAGCGTTGGGTGTGTACTGCGTTTTCCGAACCGCCGCCGTAAGTGTCGATGAACTTCTGGCGCTGCTGGTCTGTCCAGCAATACTCTTTCGCCTTGCCTTTGGTGCAAAGGTAAAGGGGAGGAGTGGCGATGTACAAGCAACCCTGCTGGATAACTTGCGGGAAGTAGCGGAAGAAAAGCGTCATAATCAGCGTGTCGATGTGAGAACCATCGACGTCGGCATCGGTCATGATGATAATCTTCTTGTAGCGCAGCTTGTCAATGTTCGCTTCTTTGCTGTCTTCACCGTCCACGCCGAAACGGATGCCCAGCGCCTGGATGATATTGTTTACTTCGTCGCTCTCGAATGCCTTGTGCCACATGGCCTTTTCCACATTCAGAATCTTACCGCGAAGCGGCAGGATAGCTTGGAACGCACGGTTACGGCCTTGCTTTGCTGAACCGCCTGCCGAGTCACCCTCGACGAGGAACAATTCGCATTCTTCCGGGTCCTTGCTGGAGCAGTCGGCCAGTTTGCCCGGCATGCCGCCACCCGACATCGGCGATTTGCGTTGTACGGATTCGCGTGCCTTACGTGCGGCGATACGTGCCTGGGCGGCAAGAATCACCTTGTCTACAATCAGCTTGGCTTCCTTCGGGTGTTCCTCCAAGTAGTAGGTGAGGGCCTCGCCCACAGCCTGGTCTACGGCGCCCATCACTTCGTTGTTACCCAGCTTTGTCTTGGTCTGTCCTTCGAACTGAGGCTCTGCCACCTTGATGGAGATAACGGCAGTCAGTCCTTCGCGGAAGTCGTCGCCTGCAATCTCTACCTTGGCTTTCTCCAGCATCTTGTTGTCTTCGGCGTATTTTTTCAACGTACGGGTCAGTGCACGGCGGAAACCTGCCAAGTGGGTACCCCCTTCAATGGTATTGATGTTGTTTACGTAAGAGTGCACATTTTCGTTATAAGAAGTGTTGTACATGATGGCTACTTCCACCGGTGTGCCTTGCTTCTCGGTATTGATGTAGATTACATCGTTCATGAAGTGCTCGCGTGAGGAGTCCACGTAGCGCACAAATTCCTTCAGGCCTTCTTCCGAGTAGAAGATTTCCTTCTTGGCATTTCCTTCTTCGTCCTTTACGCGAAGGTCGGTCAGTGAAATCTTGATGCCTGCGTTCAGATACGCCAGCTCGCGCATGCGGGTGGCAAGAATATCATAGTTGTAGACTGTCTCCGTAAAGATGGTACCGTCCGGCCAGAACTGTTGGCGTGTACCGGTAATGTCTGTTGTGCCCACTTCTTTGACGGAGTAGAGCGGATGTCCGCAGGAATATTCCTGCTGATAGATTTTTCCGTTACGGAAAACCTGGGTAGTCATGTGTGTAGACAAGGCATTTACGCAAGATACACCTACACCATGCAGACCTCCCGATACCTTATAGGAACCTTTGTCGAACTTTCCTCCGGCATGCAGTACGGTCATTACAACTTCCAGCGCGGATTTCTTTTCCTTTTCGTGATAGTCTACCGGGATACCACGTCCGTTGTCTTGTACGGTGATGGAGTTGTCCTCGTTAATGGTGACTTCGATGTGGTCGCAATAGCCGGCAAGTGCCTCGTCGATGGAGTTATCCACAACCTCGTACACCAGGTGGTGAAGTCCTTTGCTGCTAATGTCGCCAATATACATCGCGGGACGCTTTCTCACTGCTTCCAAACCTTCCAGTACCTGGATGTTTTCGGCAGAATAGCTCCCGTTATTGGAGTGAATCTGTTCTTCAGTCATAATCTTTTTTCCTTATTGTAATAACAGAGCAAATATAGTGAAAATCCTCGGGATATGGTGCTAAACAAACGGATAAATTCGGGTAGTTTACAGCTTTTTAGCACAGAAAAGAAACTTGTGTGGAAGCAGGTAAATAGAGAGGTATAAATGAGAAAGGCCGGACTAAAAAGTCCAGCCTTGTAATATCTTTTGTGTAACAGTCAACTTAAGCCAGCTTGTTGATATAGATAGCCAATTTTGACTTCAAGTTGTTAGCCTTGTTCTTGTGGATTACATTAGTCTTAGCCAATTTATCCAACAGTTTTGTGATACCCGGATACATTGCTGTTGCTGCAGCTTTGTCTGTAGTAGCACGAAGTTTACGAACAGCGTTTCTCATGGTCTTGCCATAATATCTGTTGTGAAGTCTTCTTGTTTCTTCTTGTCTGATTCTCTTCAGTGATGATTTATGATTTGCCATCTCGACTAATCTTTTTTAATTCGTTTATTTTTTTATTTTGTAGCCCGTGGGGGAATCGAACCCCCCTTTCAAGAATGAAAATCTTGCGTCCTAACCGATAGACGAACGGGCCATCCTTTGGTGAGCGTTTCCGCTCTTGCAAAGAGTCTTTATTTCTCGTTTGCGGATGCAAAGGTAGAAACTATTTTTGAATTACCAAAACATTCGCAAGAAAAAAATATAGCTTTTTGTTGTCTTTTGTCTTAGAATGGAGCGTTATCTATTGAAAATCAGTGTAATATATGCTTTTATTTTTTTTACACTCCTTACCTTGTTTTTTTATTCTTCTCCTTTTGTTTCTCTTCTTTCGGGTTTTTTTTGTAGCTTTGTTATCAGATTGAAACCAGATAAAGAAATCGGGAATGTTACAGAAAACACAGGGAATTGTACTGCATACCTTGAAATATAAGGATACATCTCTCATTGCAGACATCTATACGGAGGTGGCTGGCAGGGCTTCCTTCATGGTGTCCATACCCCGTTCGCGCAAGGCGGCGGTGAAGCCGGTACTCTTCCAGCCGCTGGCATTGGTGGAACTTGAAGCCGATTTCCGTCCTAATGCCACTATATATAAGGTGAAGGAGGCGAAGTCTCTTTATCCTTTTGCCACGCTTCCCTACGATCCCTACAAATCCGCCATCGCTTTGTTTCTTTCGGAATTCCTTTATCGCGCCGTCCGGGAGGAGGCGGAGAACCGTCCGCTGTTTGCTTATCTGTATCATTCCGTCATCTGGCTGGATGAATGCAGGGAGGGGTTTGCCAATTTTCATCTGGTCTTCCTGATGCGCCTTTCCCGTTTTCTCGGTTTGTATCCCAACCTGGAGGATTATCATGCCGGAGATTACTTCGATTTGCAGAATGCTTGTTTCACTCCCTTGCGTCCGCAGCTTCATTCCAATTACATCGCTCCCGAGGAGGCGGCCCGCCTGACACAGCTGATGCGTATGAATTATGAAACGATGCATCTTTTTACCATGAACCGGTTGGAGCGTACCCGCTGCCTGAACATTATGAATGAATATTATCGTCTGCATCTGCCGGATTTCCCGGTGCTGAAGTCTCTTGAAGTCTTGAAAGAATTGTTTGATTGAGGAGCGCCAATCTTGCTTGTCGGATGAAACAATAGCTCCTGATTGCGCGAGATGGGCATCTTATGCTGCATGAGATGTATATCTCATACAGCACGAGATGCCCATCTCATGCAATTGAACCCGAATATTTCTTATCTCCTTCGCTATACTTTATCCCAGCAGTTCCTTTACTTTGGCTGAGATGGCGCGGCCTTCGGCAAGTCCGGCAAGTTTCTTGCTGGCTACACCCATCACTTTGCCCATGTCCTTGCCGCTGGTGGCACCGACCTCGGCTATGATTTCCTTCAAGGCTGCTTCCAGTTCTTCGGCGCTCATTTGCTTGGGCAGATAGGTTTCAAGCACCTTTACTTGTGCCAGCTCATCGTCTGCCAAGTCCTGGCGACCTTGCTGTACATAGATTTCAGCGGCGTCTTTGCCTTGTTTGGTCAGTTTTTGGATAATCTTCAAAGCATCTGCATCGCTCATGGTATCGTTGGCTCCGGGAGCGGTTTTGGCTTCAAGGAATACTTTCTTTACGTTTCTCAATGTTTCGAGAGCCACTTTGTCTTTGGCTTTCATAGCTGTTTTAATGTCTTCGCTGACTTTTTCAAATAAATCCATATTGTTATAGGTTTACTCCTGTTCTCCCGAAGGGGAGGAGGATGGTTTTACATATCGGGAACGGAAAAATCAGAAGGTGATGACTCCCCCTGCACCGCCTTCTGCTTCTTGCGCGGCTTCGGTGGCGAGCTGCCCTTCCTGCTCTGCCTTCATCTTGATGCTGTTCAGCGTACTTTTGTCACGCAGATAGGTCGGAGAATTCTCTACCATGCTGATGATGTCGGCGTTGTCCATGTCTTCGGGATTGAAGAGATAGATATGGCGACGGCGGCTGCGCTGGGAACGGGCGTTGGCATCCTTGCCGTAGTACACTTCGCGGCGGTTGCGTCTCTGTTCCTCTTCCTCCTCCAGCTCGGCAAGGCGTTGCTGTTCTTCGGCGGTGCGCTGGGTGATGCGGTCGTCCATCTCCTTCATGTGGATGTCCTGGATACCGAAACCGGTGGCAAGCAGGGTGATTTTCACTTTCTGTTCCAGTTTGTCGTCGATGGCCATACCGAATTTGGTCTCGAAGTCGCGGCTGAAACGGTTCATGAATTCCTTTACCTCGTCCATTTCGCTCATCATCAGCTTGTATTGTGAGCTGTAAGAGATGTTGAGGAGTACCTTCTTGGAATTGAAAATGTCGTTGTTGTTCAGCAACGGCGAGTGCTGCGCATTCTTGATGGCTTCGCTGACACGGTTGTCACCTTCGCCGTAGCCGGTACTCATGATGGCTACGCCGCCGTCCTTCAGCACTGTTTTCACGTCGTTGAAGTCGAGGTTCACCTTTCCATGCAGGGTGATGATTTCGGCAATACTCTTGGCGGCTACCGAAAGGGTGTCGTCGGCCTTGTCGAACGCGTCGTCCACGGACAACTCGCTGTATATCTCGCTCAGCTTTTCATTGTTGATGACCAGCAGGGCATCTACGTGCTTGCTGATTTCCTCTACGCCATCCAGTGCCTGGTCTATCTTCTTGTCGCCCTCCCAGCGGAAAGGGATGGTGACGATGCCGATGGTCAGGATATCCATTTCCTTGGCGGTCTGTGCAATGATGGGTGCGGCACCCGTACCGGTACCACCGCCCATTCCGGCAGTGATGAATACCATCTTGGTGCCGTCGTTCAGCATATTCTTGATGTCTTCGATACTCTCTTCTGCTGCCTTGCGGGCACGGGCGGGGCGGTTTCCGGCTCCCAGGCCTTCTTTTCCAAGCTGTAACTTCACGGGCACGGGAGAGTCCTTCAACGCTTGGTTGTCTGTGTTACACAGTACGAACGTCACGTCGTGTATACCTTCCCGGTACATATGGTTCACGGCATTGCCGCCACCTCCGCCTACACCGATTACTTTAATGATTTTCGGTGAATCCGTCGGGAAATCGAATTGTACTATATCTTCCATAATAACTTAATTTTCTGGCACATTATCACATTATTACTTCATATCGTCGTCCGAGAAGATTTCGTTGGAAATCTTGTTGAAAGTCTTTTCGAACCAGCTGGGGCCTTCTTTCTTTTTCTTCTTTTTCTCTTCCTTTTCGCGCAGCTCCCTTTCTTTTCGCTCACGCTCCTTGCGTTCTTTCTCTTCCCTCTCGCGCTGTGCCTTGGCGGCGCGTGCGGCAGCTTCCTGCTCTTTCAGCGCTTCGTCGTCAACGAATATGTCGACCGGTTTGGGAGGAACATTGGAGGCAGGCTGCTGCACCGGTTTCACCTCTTGCAGGCAGCAATTCTCGTTGCCGGCAGCCAGCAGGCCCAGCAGTGTGTTGTGCATGCCGTCCTTTTTGGGCTCTTCGCTGCGTGTGTGGACGGTGGTCTGTACGAACTTGGCGGTCTTTACCTTTTCAATCTTGCTCACTCTATGGAAGGCTTTCTCAAGATTCTTCAGATTGGCTCCTCCACCGGTAAATACTACACCGGAGAAAAGTTTGTCCTCGTAGCCGGAAAGCTGTAACTGGTTCCATACGTTGGCAAGGATTTCTTCTGCACGGGCTCCGATAATATTGTTCAGCAGGGCCAATTCGAAGGTACGGCCGTCTTCCGACATACATACGGCAGGAGTCTCGGCGTCTTCTTCCTCCTCGTAGAGGGCATCACCGTATTGCAGTTTCAGCTTCTCGGCATCTTCCTCTTCCATTTGCAGGGAAGTGATGTCGTGGGTAATGTTGTTTCCACCCAGCGGCAGTACGCTGAGGTAGCGCAGGATATTGTTCTTATAGACCAGCACGGTGGTGGTGTCGGCACCGAAGTCCACCAGTGCGCAGCCCGAACGCATCTCGTTTTCAGTCAGCACGGCTTTGGCCAACGCAGTGGGGGCTACGAGCAGGTCGTCGGCAATTTCCACTTTGGCTTGCTCGAAGCTGTGTTCGAGGTTCTTTTTCAGCGAGGCGCGCGCCACGATGTTGAGGAACTGTCCGGTGATGTATTTTCCGGCAACTCCTACGGGCTCCACGTGCAACGTGTTGTCTATCTTGTATTCTTGTGGGGCTACATCCAGCACACTCATGTCTACTAGGGGTACATCACGGTTCTCGTCGCAAATCTCGTCTACCAGTTCTTGCGAAATGATGCTCTCTTCCTCCAGCGTACGGCTTACCGCATTCCTCACCGTGCGCAATGATTGTCCGCCGATGCCTACATATACTTTGGCGATGGAGTTGTTCAGCTGGCCTTCCAGCTTGTTGATGATGGAAGTCAGCGCTTGTGCGGTCTTGTCAATGTTGTAGATGGTCCCTTTGTGTATAAACGGGGATGCATCTTCGCATGCATAAGCCAACACCTGGATACTTCCGTCACTGTTCTTCTTCCCTGCGATACCGGAAATCTTGGAAGAACTCAACTCGATAGCGGCGATGAAATCTGTTGTTGCCATATCTATTTATTTACTATTTTACAATTTACAATTTACTGCGCTTTGATAAGGGATAAATCTCTTTACTCCCTCTTCGTGCAGATAATCTGATTATCGAATTCAACGTTAATGCGGGAGTATTTGTTCCAGCCCACCTGGTTCAAACCTCTTTCGTAGAATGCTTTTACACGTTTCAGTTTCTTTTCAAAACCGGCCATCTTACCCAAATAGATGAGATGGTCGCCGACACGTGGCACTAATTCTATATTTTTGCCAGGCAGTACATGAATCTGTTCAATCTGTGCATTCCAAAAAGAATTCTTCTGCAAAAATACACCAAACTTATATAAATCCCTCATGGCAAACGACTTTTCTACATTTCCGGTCACTACGGCAAGGTGTGCAACGCATTTTGCATCGGGGGGCATTACAGTACCCTTGTTGTCCAGATAGTAGTTTTCGCCATTGGCGCTCATCACGCGCAGGATGGGGATTCGCTGGGTCACTTCGATGCAGAGCTTGCTGCTCGGGGTCTTGTAGCATTCCACCTGGTCGATGAGGGGATGCTTGGCAAGTTCGCGCTCCAAGGTCTTGGTGCGCACGCGTTTCAGGTCTTTCCCAATGGGGCTGATGCCTTTCTTCTCCAGCAGGGTAGCTACTTCCTTCTTCGTGATGAAGCCGGCATATACCGTGTCTTTTATCACCAGCTCCACATCATGGCACACCTGGGTGGCCGGTTTGCGGTTGAGGGCAGTGACAGCCACTACCAGATAGACAATGACAAGCAACAGGACGATAGAAAGTAGAATCCTTTTAACCATGATACTTCTCTGATAATAGTTGGGTGATTTGGGGAGCATAGTTGTCCAGGTCGCCGGCTCCCAGCACTACCACTACTTCGGTATGCTTCTGGGCGAGGAGGCTGAGGACGTCTTCTTTCCTACAAATACATTTCTCGATGCCGGGGCGGAGGTTGTCATAAATCAGCTGACTCGTCACGCCGGGAATTGGTTGCTCGCGGGCAGGGTATATCTCTGTCAGAATCACCTCATCGGATAGGGAAAGGCTGTTTGCAAAATCCTGGTAGAAGTCGCGGGTACGGGTGTACAAGTGAGGCTGGAAGATGACGGTTACCTTCTTGTCTTGGTACAGTTCACGGACGGACTTCAGACTTTGGGCTATTTCCGCCGGATGGTGGGCGTAATCGCTGAGGAATACAATTCGGTCATTCTTCAGCTTGAAGTCGAAACGGCGGTCCACTCCGCGGAAGCTTGCCATGCCTTGCTTGATTTCCTCGTCGGTGGCACCGCTGAGATGGGCGAGTGCCATGGCGGCAACGCCGTTCTCGATGTTGATGCTGACGGGAACACCTAGCTGGATATCATTGATGCGGGTGTCCGGTGCTACGAAATCGATGAAAATTTCACCGTTTCCGATACGGATGTTCTCGGCATGGAAGTCACCTTCATGGCGCGAGTAGGTATAGGTGGCTACCCCTGGCTGTACGTCGGGCTGCATCTCCAGTCCTTTGTGCAGAATCAGGGCGCCGCCTGGTTGTATAAGCGCGGTGTAGTGGCGGAAGCTTTCGAGATAGGCTTCTTTGGTGCCGTATATATCCAGGTGGTCGGGGTCGGTGGCAGTAATGACACTCATCCAGGGTGACAGCCAGTGGAAGGAACGGTCGAACTCATCTGCTTCGATAACGGTATAAGGGCTGGTGGCGGAAAGCAGCAGATTCGTACCGTAGTTCTTCGAAATACCTCCGAGGAAGGCGGTGCAGCCCACGTGTGACTGGTGCAGCAGGTGGGCAGCCATGGTGCTGGTGGTAGTCTTGCCATGCGTACCTGCCACGCACAAACCTTTGCTGCTGCGGGTGATGATGCCCAATACTTGGGAGCGCTTATATATGTCGAAACCGTTTTCACGGAAATAGGTCAGTTCTGCATGCTCTTGCGGCACGGCGGGGGTATAGACCACGAGCGTGCTTGCCTTGTCTTTGCACATCTCCGGAATAAGGTTGATATTCTCTTCGTAGTGTATCTGTACTCCTTCCGTAATCAGGCGTTCTGTCAGTTCGCTCGACGTACGGTCGTAGCCCGCTACTTTCTTTCCTTTAGAGAGGAAATAACGTATCAGCGCACTCATGCCGATACCGCCGGCACCAATGAAGTAAACGGATTTAATTGTTTCTATATTCATATCTTTCATTAAGATGCTCTCCTAATTTATTTCTTAATTAACTTCAATACCTCCTTCGCAATAATTGTTGCCGAGTCCGGCAACGCCAGCTTGGAGATATTCTTGCTTAAGTCTTGCAGCTTCTCGGAGTTGGCGATTGTCTCCAACGCCACCGGCAGCAGCTTCTCTTTCGCTTCCACATCCTTCACATAGATAGCTGCACCCTTATCCACCAGCGCCAGCGCATTCTTGGTCTGGTGGTCCTCTGCCACATTGGGTGAGGGAACCAGGATGACTGGCTTGTGCAGCAGGCAGAACTCGGAGATGGAACCGGCTCCTGCACGTGAAATCACCAGGTCGGCAGCCGCGTATGCATTTGCCATATCCTTAATGAAGTCCGTCACGTACAGATTGGGGATGGCACTAATGCGCGGGTTGCGTACGGCTTCTCCCGTTGTATTTGTAATAGCTTCTCTGACCTGGTCAATGTATATCTTCCCCGTTTGCCAGATGAATTGCACTTCGGGATTGGCGCGAATGACATCCAGTCCGGCACTCAATGTCTGATTGATGGTGCGGGCTCCGAGACTGCCGCCCAATATCAGTATTGTTTTCTTCTCCGGGTTCAGTCCGAAGTATTTCACGGCATCTTCGCGGCAGATGGAGTGGTGGAGCAGATTCTGGCGCACCGGATTACCGGTCATGATTATCTTTTCTGCCGGGAAGAATTTTTCCATACCTTCGTAAGCCACACAAATCTTGCATGCCTTCTGTGCCAGCAGCTTGTTAGTGACACCGGCGTAGGAATTCTGTTCTTGTATCAGTGTGGGAATACCCATCATTCCCGCCATTTTCAGCGTAGGACCACTGGCATAGCCACCTACACCGACAGCTACTTGCGGGCGGAACTCCTTGATGATGCTCCGTGCTTTCCACTGGCTCCGTATCAGTTTCAGCAATACGGAGACGTTCTTCCACAGATGTTTACGGTCAAATCCGGCAACGGGTAAACCTATAATCCGGTAACCAGCATCGGGAACACGCTGCATCTCCATTCTTCCTTCGGCACCTACGAAGAGAATCTCTGCGTCGGGACACAACTCTTTTATGGCGTTGGCAATGGAGATAGCCGGAAAGATATGTCCTCCGGTACCACCGCCACTGATGATAAGCCTCACTCCCTTCCCCGTAGAGAGAGGGGTAGAGTTACTTTGACTTGTATAGTTGTTTGCCTCTTTACTCATATTCTTGTTCTTCTTTATTTTTGTATTATTGGCATACTCGCCATTACTCAATCACTCTTTTCTCCCCTCCCTATAGGGGAGGGGGTGGGGGAGAGGCTGTTATTCAAACTCCGCATCACTGTTCAGTACCTTTGCTGTCGGTTCGGCGGCTGTTTGTGCCTCGCTGTCGATCGGTTGTTTCAGGTTTTCTGCATTTCCGGTATCCACCAGCATAGTCACTTGTGCATCATGCATCCGTTGTTCCTCCAGTTTGGCTGTATAGCGGCTGACGCTCAGTATCATGCCGATGTAGGCACAGTTGATGAAAGTGGATGTACCACCCTTGCTGATGAGCGGAAGCGGTTGTCCCGTGACGGGTGCCAGACCTACGGCAACCATCATGTTGAACAACGCCTGCGTGACGAGTAGCAAGGCTATTCCGGTAATGAGGAAAGCGGGGAAGGTGCGGTCGCATTTTTTGGCGATACGGCCTACTCGCACCAATAGGCAGACATAAAGGAACACAACGACTATCCCGCCTACCAGTCCCAGTTCCTCAATGATGATGGCATAGATAAAATCGGAGAATGCCTGGCTCAGAAAGTCACGTTGTACGGAGTTTCCCGGGCCCTTGCCTACAACGTTACTCGTAGCTACGGCAATACGGGCATGTGCCACTTGCCCGTCGCCGTCGATGTCGAATTTGGCAGCAGGAACTTCTTCCTTGTTGGTAAAGTCTGCAATACGGGATTTTACAGTGGTAAAACGGTGTCCCATCGGTATATTTTCCAATGTCTTGTCTGGCGTGGCCAGCAGGAAGGCAACAAAGACTGTAACGAATGCCACAATCCCTCCTCCCAGTATCAGTAGGTTCCTGGCAGATACCCGCCCGATGAACATCATTAGGTAGACCGTTCCGAAGAGCAACATTCCCGTTGAGTAGTTTTCCGGCAGGATAAGGCCACAGACTATGCAGGTAATAATCATGATGCGCTTAAAGGCTTTCGGACTTGCACCGTCTTCGTCCTGCCCTTTCGAGAGGATAAAGGCTGTAACGATGACGACGGCCATCTTCGCTATTTCCGACGGCTGGAACTGAATGCCCATGAAGGTCATCCAGCGGGCTGCGCCGTTTACGCGGTCACCGGTAATGAATCCCATCAGCATCACAAAAGCCAGCAGTCCGATGGATATCGGAAGCAAGAATACCGGGAACACCTGGAACCATTTATAGGGGATGTTGTGTACCAGTACTACAATGACGGCACCTACCATCAGGAGAATGCTGTGCTGCGTAATCGGTCCCCAGTGGTCGCCACTCTTGTAGGTCAGCGTACTGGCAGCACTGAATACCTCTGTGATGGAGATGAGGCAAAGGAAAAGGAAAATAATCCAAATCACTTTGTCGCCTTTGAATATGCTCTTTAATAAATCCAATGCTTCGCAAATTAAAAATTAATAATTAAAGAATTACAAGTTGACAGTCTCATGCGGCACTTGTCTTTTATAGTGCTCTGACACATGCTTTGAACTGTTCGCCGCGGTCTTCATAACTCTTGAAGAGGTCGAAGGAGGCACAGCAAGGGCTGAGCAACACGGTTTCACCTTTCTTTGCCAGTTTGAAGGCTGCTTCTACGGCATCCTTCATGCCGGTCTGAACATCAGCTACGGGCAATCCTAAGCGGTCGAAGAAGTCGTGCAGCTTTTCGTTGTGTAATCCCAAATATACCAGGGCAGAGCACTTTTCGCGTACAAGGTCTTCGATTTCCGTATAATCATTTCCTTTGTCCTTACCGCCGAGGATAAGTACGGTTTTGCCGGTCATGCTTTGCAGGGCATACCAGCAGGAGTTTACGTTCGTTGCCTTGGAATCATTGATGAAGCTTACGCCGCGTACGGTGGCTACTTTCTCCAATCGGTGCTCCACTCCCTTGAAGTCGGACAAAGCCTTGCGGATATATTCTTTTCGGATACCGGCCAAGTTGGCTGAGATACCAGCGGCTAATGAATTGTATAAGTTGTGTGTGCCGTGCAGCGCCAGCTCCTCTTGCTCCATATTGAAGGCTATCGGTTCGTTGATTTCCACTTCACCGTCTTCCACGTATGCGATGGCTCCGTCTTCCTTTACGGCAGCGAACGGGTAAAGATGGGCGCGCAGGCCATGCTTGTCCAGTTCGCGCTTGATGATGGGGTCGTCGTTCCAGAAGATAAAAGCGTCTTCCGGTGTCTGGTTTTGGGTGATGCGGAATTTGGCGTCCACATATTTCTGCATACAGTGGTCGTAACGGTCCAAGTGGTCCGGAGTGATGTTCATCAGTACGGCAATGTTGGCACGGAAGTTATACATATTGTCCAGTTGGAAGGAACTCAGCTCAATGACGTAGTAATCATGCTGCTCCGTGGCTACCTGCAAGGCCAGGCTGTTGCCGATGTTGCCGGCGAGGCCGACGTTCAGTCCTGCACTCTTGAAGATGTGATAAATGAGCGAGGTGGTTGTAGTCTTTCCATTTGAGCCGGTGATACAGACCATCTTTGCGTCAGTGTACCGTCCCGCAAACTCTATCTCAGAGATGATGGGCGTACCTTTTTCCTTTAATTTCACAATGAGCGGAGCGTCGTTGGGGATACCGGGGCTTTTCACCACTTCGTCAGCATTCAGAATCAGCTCTTCTGTGTGGTGTCCCTCTTCCCAGGCAATGCCGTATTTATCCAGCAGTTCCTTGTATTTGTCTTTAATGGCAGACATGTCGGAGACGAACGTGTCGAAACCTTTCACTTTGGCCAGTACAGCAGCGCCTGCGCCGCTTTCGCCAGCTCCTAATACTACAATTCTACTCATAATATTTATATACTAATATGTCAATGTGGAAACTATGCTAATGCATCCCACATTATCTAATCTTTAATGTTATAATTGTTATCGCTGCCAGTACAATCGTCACAATCCAGAAGCGGATGGTGATTTTGGATTCGTGGAACAGCTTGTCCGGTTTGGTGAATACCACGCTGCATCCCGGTTCTATCAGGCTCATGGAAGTGCGGAAGTGGTCGTGTATCGGCGTTCTTTTGAAGAGACGTTGTTTCACGCCTTTCCGCTTGCCTGTCTTGTAGTAGAGGCGTTGCAGGATGACCGAGAGGTTCTCCACCAGGAAGATACCGCAAAGGATGGGTATCAGCAGTTCCTTGTGAATAATGATGGCGTATACTGCGATGATTCCTCCAATGGTCAGACTGCCCGTATCGCCCATGAATACTTGGGCCGGATAGGCATTGTACCATAAGAAGCCGATAAGTGCACCGATGAAGGCACAGATAAAGATTACCAGTTCTTCCGAGCCGGGAATGTACATGATATTCAGGTAGCCGGCATATTCAATGTGGCTCGACACGTAGGCGAGTATTCCCAAGGTCAGTCCGATAATGGCGGAGTTCCCTGCCGCCATTCCGTCCATTCCGTCATTCAGGTTGGCTCCGTTGCTGACGGCGGTAACTACGAAAATAGTGATAATCACGAACAATATCCAACCTGCTGTTTGGGCATGTTCACCCATAAAGCTTACTAAGTCGGAATAGTCGAAGTTGTTGCTTTTGAAGAACGGGATGGTGGTCTGCGTTGCCTTGATTTCCTTGGCTGCATGTACTACTTCTATTTGTCCCCCTGGCTTCTCTATTTCTATGTTCTCGCGGATAACCACCTGCGGGCTGAGGTAGAGAGTCAATCCGACGATAAGTCCTAAACCTACTTGACCGATGATTTTGAACTTACCGTGCAGGCCTTCCTTGTCCTTTTTGAATATCTTGATGTAGTCGTCGGCAAATCCTAGCGACCCTAACCAGATTGTGGTAATCAGCATCAATATCATATAAATATTGTCTAACTTGCCCAGTAGCAAGCAAGGAATGAGTGTGGCAAAAATAATGATGACACCGCCCATGCTGGGTACTCCCACTTTGTTCACACCGAATGGATCGATACTGGCATCACGTTGCGTTTCGGTAATTTGCTTGCGCTTCAGTAGATTGATGAACTTGTCTCCCCAGATGCTCGAAATGAGCAATGCCAGAATGATTGCCATCAACGAACGGAAGGATGTATAGCCGAACATGCCCGCACCGGGGAAGTCATATTTGTCTAACCATTGAAATAAGTAGTATAACATGATGTTAATTATTTAATTATTTCATTTAATATCTCTTTGTCGTCAAAATGGTGTTTCACGCCTTTAATCTCCTGATAATTCTCATGCCCTTTGCCTGCAACGAGAATCACGTCTCCCGGCTGTGCCAGCATGCAGGCTGTCTTGATGGCTTCGCGGCGGTCGGTGATGCTGATGGTTTTCTGCATGTCGTCTTTATCCAGCCCCGCCAGCATGTCGTTGATGATGTCCTGCGGCTCTTCAAAGCGCGGGTTATCGGAGGTAATGATGACCCGGTCGCTCAAGCGGGCGGATTCTTTGGCCATGATGGGACGCTTGCCTTTGTCGCGGTTGCCGCCGGCACCTACAACGGTAATCACTTTTCCTTTTCCTTCCAGCACTCCGTGAATGGCATTCAATACATTGACCAGGGCGTCTGGAGTATGCGCATAGTCCACAATGGCAGTGTAGCCTTTCGGTGAACGAATGGCATCGAAGCGGCCGGTTACCGGACGCAGCGTACTGAGGGCAACCAGTACATCTTCTTCTTTCTTGCCCAGCAATACGGCAGTACCGAATACCGCCAGCAGGTTATAGGCATTGAATTTCCCGATGAAACGTACTGCCAGTTCGTGGTTGTTGAAGTCAAGTAACATTCCCTCGAAATGAGATTCCAAGACTTTGCCTTTGAAGTCGCTAAGACTGCGCAAAGAGTAGGTGTATACTTTCGAACGGGTATTCTGTGTCATCACGAGTCCGTTCTTGTCATCCAGGTTGGTCAGGCTGAAAGCTCCTTTCGGCAGTTCGTCGAAGAACTTTTTCTTGGCCTTGAGATAGTTCTCCACCGTTTTATGATAATCCAGATGGTCGCGGGTCAGATTAGTGAAAATACCGCCGGCAAACTTCAGACCGCTGATGCGCTTCTGGGCAATGGAATGGGAACTGACTTCCATGAAGGCATACTTGCAGCCGGAGTCCGCCATCTCTCCAAGTAGGCGGTTCAAGGTTATTGGGTCCGGGGTGGTATGTTCGGTCGGTACGGGCTGGTCGTCGATGTAATTACATACAGTGGAAACCAGTCCGACCTTGTAGCCGAAGTAGCGGAAAGTATTATATAATAAGGTAGCAACGGTTGTTTTTCCGTTGGTTCCGGTCACGCCGATGAGTTCCATCTTGGATGTAGGGTCACCATAGAAAGTGGTGGCCACTTTCCCTACGGCATCTTCACTGTCTTTCACCAGAATGTAGGTGGTGCCGGTCTTGAGCTCTTCCGGCAATTCTTCACACAATACTGCGACAGCCCCTTTGTCGATAGCAGCTGGGATATAGGCATGCCCGTCGGTCTGCGTACCACGCATGGCCATGAACAGATGTCCGGTTTCTATCAGGCGGGAGTCTATATTCACTCCCGTTATCTCCATGTTTGTACTTCCGGCAATCCGGACCGGCTGTATTGTTGCCAACAAATCACTTAATTTCATACCTTATTATATAATGTATATCCAAATCTTGTTTATTCTCATGTTAACGTAGTGTCAGGGCTATGGTTTGTCCTTTCACTATCCGACTGCCGCTTGCTATGGACTGGTTCCTCACCCGTCCTACGCCGTTTAGCCTTACTTTCAGTCCTTTGCTCTCTAAAAGGTAGACTGCATCTTTCGCTCCCATACCGACCACGCTGGGCACGGTGCCCGAGGCCAGTTCCTGGTCTTGCAGGATGACTGCCGACGGGGCAGCTTGTGTATGTCCCCACTGCTCCTTTTTCTTTTGTTCGGAGAACTGTTTCTGGACGGGAACTTTCAGATCGTTCAATACAAGGAGCGCCTCGTTCATCTCTCCGGCTTTCACGGGAGGAATCACATTGGTGGTACTGTCTATGGCACTGCGTATGTCAAAACGCAGGTCTTTGGCATAAACTCTTTCCGCTATTTTCCCAAAGACACTACCTGCCATCAGACCGCCTGAAGCTGGTAACCCAGGCTTCTGAATGGAAACGATGCAACTGTATTTAGGTGCTTCCGAGGGGAAATATCCGCAGAAACTTACAAGGTAGTTCACCCGTCCCGACTTATATCCGGCGGCTCCTTGAGAAATCTGTGCCGTACCCGTCTTGCCCGATACGGAGAACTGCTTGCTGCCGGCGGGTTTTGCCAGACCTTGCGATACCACTTTCCGAAGGATTTCGCGGATCTGTGTCAGGGTATGGTCGGAACATATCTTGGGATTGATTACTTCCGTAGGATATTCTTTCACTACCTCACCATCCTTTACCGCTGCTTTCACAAACTTGGGGCGTACCATGACCCCATTGTTGGCTATGGCATTGTAGAAGGTCAGTATGTTCATAGGAGGTACCTGGGTCTCGTAGCCGATACTCATCCACGGCAAAGTCGTTTTGGCAAAATAACGCTCTTTAGGCCCTTTGATGTTGGGTTTCCCTTCACCAGGAATTTGCAGATGAAGCGGCTGGTCGATGCTCATGCGCTTCAAACCGTCCACGAACTTCTGCGGATTATCCTTGTAGTGCTTGTCGATGAGGTAGGAGACGCCCACATTGGAAGAAACTTCCAGAATACGTGTCACATCTATCTTTCCATAGCCTCCCCGGTGCCAGTTGTGGTCTCTCATCTTGCTGCCGTACATATTCATAATACCGTTGCCCGTGTCTACCTCGGTATCCGGGGTTATCTTGCCGTCTTCCAGTGCCACCATAATGGAGGCTGTCTTGAAGGTGGAGCCCGGTTCCAACATATCGCTGATGGCATTACTGTTCATTTCGTAGTAATTGCCGTCTCCAGCTTTCATCATGTTGACAATGGCCTTCACTTCTCCGGTAGCCACTTCCATCAGTACGGCTACCCCGACATTGGCATTGATTTCCTTCAACTTGTCCACCAGGGCTTTTTCGCAGATGTCCTGCATGCCTACGTCGAGGGTGGATATGATGTCACAACCGTCTACCGGGGGAAGGTCTACGATATTCAGGTATTTGTTCATCACCTTCTGACGGTGGGTAATACCGTTCCGTCCTTTCAGCAGGGTGTCGAAGGCCAACTCAATGCCGTTGCGGGCTCCCATGGCTGTATCGGCATAAAGACGGCCCAGGGTTTGGGCTGCCAAAGAACCGAACGGCTTTTTACGCTGGTTGTATATCTGTTCGTGGAAACCGCCTCGGTATTTGTTCATCTTGAATACGGGTAACCGCTTGGCTTCCTTATACTGAATGTAAGAGATGCGCCGGTTGCGGTTGGGAAGAATGTTGTAGTTCCGGCTCTTCATCTCCCGCCCCTTGCGCAGATGGCTTTTGAAGGTGGCGGCACTGATGTCCGGAAAAATCTGATGAAGCCCGATACAGATGGAATCGAAATTGGCTTTCCAGATAGAATCCTTGCGCTGCTGGTCCTTTTTGCGGCGCTTCTCGTCCCTTTCGCCGGACATGAAGTCCATATATATTTTATATTCCGGCAGCGAACTTGCCATCAGTTTACCATCCGAGGACAGGATATTTCCCCGGTTGGGCTTCACCGTTACATTCTCTTTTACGAAGCGGTCGGCTACATCGTGCCAGTACTGTCGCTCGGCAAACATAATCATGGCGCCTTTCACAACAATAGCTATCCCCACCAGCCCCATGAGTAGGACGACGAAGAAGTAACGGGTCATTATGTTTTTTTTATTTACAGCCAATGTTATTTACGATTTAACGATTTACGATGTGCTATTGAAATTACTTTAATCCTCAATTCTCCATTATTTTAGTAAGTACGGTGGATTAGTGGAAGTCTGCAAATCACTTTCTTTGGTGGCGATGTATTCTTCGATGCGCGATTGGCGGCTCCGTTCCATTAATTCCGAACTGCGTGTCAAGGCATCGTACTTGATGTCTATCAACTCTTTTTTAAGGTTGTCTATCTCTATCAGTTGCAGTTGGCATTCGTAACGGTTGTTGATGTAAATAATGATAAGCACCATGATAAGGAACAACAATCCGGCTTGACGGCGGAAGAAGTCTGTGGCCAGAATGTCGCCTCCTATGATGTTTTTCAGTGAGGTGCGTTTTTTCACCTTCTCCGTATTCTTTTCTTCTTGTTTCTTTTCCATTGCTAGTCACTAATCATTCGTTACTCTTTCTGCAATTCTCAGCTTGGCGCTGCGCGAACGCGGATTGCGCTCTATCTCTTCCTCGTCCGGTACAATTACTTTGTTGTTGACCAGCCGGAACGGGGTCAATACGTTCCCGAAGAAATCTTTTTCGGCCTTGCCTTCCACGTTGCCGGTTTTCATGATATTCTTCACCATACGGTCTTCCAGGGAGTGATAGGTTATCACCACCAGACGGCCTCCCGGCTTTAGCGCTTCTGTTGCTGCATACAGCATTTCTTTCAGTGCCTCCATTTCCTGGTTTACCTCAATGCGCAATGCCTGGAATACCTTTGCTAGTTCTTTCTTCTCACGTTCGCGGCCGAAGAGTGGCTTGACGATTTCCAAAAATTCGCCGATGGTGGCAATTCTCTGCGTAGCCCGTGCTTTAACAATGACAGATGCCAGTTTCCGGCTGTTCTTCAGCTCGCCGTACAGATAAAAAATATCGGCCAGCTTTTCTTCTTCGTAGGTATTCACGATGTCGGCAGCTGTCAGGCCGGCACGTTTGTTCATACGCATATCCAGTGCTCCGTCGAAGCGGAAGGAAAATCCCCGTTCGCTGTCATCAAAGTGATGGGAAGATACGCCGAGGTCGGCAAGTATGGCATCCACTTTTTCGATGCCGTGATAGCGTAGGAAGTTGTGCAGGTAGCGGAAGTTGCTGCGTACGAATGTAAAATGCGGGTTGTTCACAATGTTGCGTTCCGCATCCTCGTCCTGGTCGAAGCTCAGCAGCCGGCCGCCGTCTTCCAGGCGGGACAGTATCTCGCGCGAATGTCCTCCTCCACCAAACGTTACGTCTACATACGTGCCGTCCGGACGGATGCTCATCGCATCTACGCTCGGCATCAGCAATACGGGGATATGATATGTTGTTTCTTCTTTCATCATCTGTTGTTTATAGCTTATTTTCGTCACAGCAAATATTTTCGTCTCCCAGCAGCTCTTCAAGAGCCTCACTGAACTCGTCAGGGTTCATGAATGGTTGTTCGGCACGTTCCTTGGCCCAGATTTCTATTGTGTTGTCCACGCCAATGAAGCGGACATCACTTTGTATACCCACCATTTGCAGGTAACGCTTTGGGAGCAGGATGCGTCCGTTCCCGTCAGGGATCATGATTTCCGCGTCACTTACGAACTGGCGGAAAATCATTTGCTGTTTAGCGTTCCATTTATTCAGCCGGCAGCGAAGTTGGTTTTGGGTGGCAAACCATACACTTTCCGGGTAGAGCACCAGGCAATCCTGATATACGTCCTTGCGCAACACGAGCTTTTCTTCGGAAGCGGCCTGCAGCTGTTTCCGGAAGGTGGCCGGGATGAAAACTCTTCCTTTTGCATCTGCCTTCGCCTCGATATTACCTAAGAATTGTATCATTTCTCACCTTATTATAATAAGCGACGGTAAAAATACACATTTCTCCACAATTCCCCACAATCTTTTAACTAAAATCTTAGGAAGAAGTTTTCAACACCTTGTTGATAGCTTATTCATTTGATAATGAAGCTACTTTTGAAGCACTTTGCTGGTGGGGAATTTGTGTAGTCTCTTTTGAAAAGATTCAGTTAGAGATGGCGGGTCTTTGGTTTGAAAGTCGCTTGTTGGTGGAATGGTGTCTTGGGCGGGAAACTTCTTTCCCAGCCTTGCGGATATCTAAACCAAGCCTTGGTTTTTCTATCTCAAGGCTTGGTTTGGAAAAACCAAAGTTTGGGATAAAGCTCTTTCTTAACTCTTCCTTGTTTTAGTATTAACTTCTTAACTCTTTTTTGTTAATTTACCATCTTTTTTTGTGAACGTTACCGTTTGCCGGGAGATGATGGGGAGGAGTGATAATATTTCCCTAGGGTGGTTGATTATTATATTCATCCACAGAATCCGGTGGATAAATCTTTTTTTTACTGTATGCTGTTCAGCGAGTCAAGTTTGTCTTCATTGACCAGCTGTACGTAGTGCCATACCTGCGTACTTGACGTGCTTGCTCATGGCCGGCTGTACGACAAAAACAGCAGGAGCTTCCATTGCCATTGTTACAAATGTGCAGGCTGTAATGGTTGTCTGTTTCTTCATGTTGTTTATTAATCACTCGGTTTTTCTTTAGGTATCTTGGTTTGTATTCTATGATTGTCTGAAAATAAGTATATTTCGTTTTTATCCGGCCAATAAATAAACAATTCTTTGCTTGCCGTATTCTCTTATCTGAAATCCTTCAAGTCATGCTGCAGCTTCTGGCGGGTAAAAAAGATACGGCTCTTTACTGTTCCAAGTGGGAGGTTCAGCTTTTCTGCGATTTCACGGTACTTGAAACCGGAAATGTGCATGGAGAAAGGTATCTTGTACTCACGTGGCAGGGCATTGACAATGCGGTGCATTTCCTTCAGGTCGTAAGCACTTTCTGTGCTGTCGAGTGTGAGGTCATGCGGTGTATTCAGATGATAGAGATTGTCTGTGGTATCTGCAAACGTCTGGTCACGTACCACTTTACGGTAATTGTTGATGAAAATATTACGCATGATGGTATATATCCATCCTTTAAAGTTGGTATCAGGTGTATACTTCTCTTCATTGTCCAGAGCTTTTAATGATGTCTCTTGAAGCAGATCGTTGGCTTCTTCGCGGTTGGAGGTTAATTTATATGCAAAGCGTAATAAGTCGTTTTGAACTCCGAGTAGGTCTTGGGTAAATGTTCTATTATTCATAATGGATGTTTTTTTAATTATTGTTCGTTTTATTGATGATGCAAAGTTATGGATGATTCTTTTTTTTGATAGACGGAAATCAAACTCTCTTTGGGGGGAAATCTAATAATTGGCAGTTTTCAGGTGGTTTTGGTTAGCTTTCAGTGCTTCGGATAGCTGGAAAGGTGGAATGTAACCAGAGGTTACTACCTGATTTTTGTAAATAATATTATCGCAAAGCGTAACGGCTTGAATATGTTCGTGCAGAAATATAAAGGCGAGGCCATGAAAGGTAGACATGGGATTGTCCCGGCCTACCTTTCTCTCTTTTGATACAACTAAAATTTGTACTCTTCTTAATTTATGGAAATCACTGGTTTTATATGCTGGGTTCTTAAACAAAATCCTTCAAGTCTTGTTGTAATCTTTGGCGGGTGAAGTAAATGCGGCTCTTTACCGTGCCTAAGGGTAACCCCAGCTTCTCTGCAATTTCGCGGTACTTGAAGCCGGAGACATGCATGGAGAAGGGAATCTTGTACTCCCGTGGCAGGGCGTTGACAATGCGGTGCATCTCTTTCAAATCATATGCTCTTTCTGTGCTCTCAAAAGCGGTGTCATGCGGCAGGTTCAGGTGATAGAGATTATCCGTGGTGTCCGCAAAAGTCTGGTCACGCACCACTTTGCGGTAATTGTTGATGAAGATATTACGCATGATGGTATATATCCATCCTTTGAAATTGGTATCGGGAGTATACTTCTCTTCGTTATCCAGAGCTTTCAGGGATGTTTCCTGCAGGAGGTCGTTGGCTTCTTCACGGTCGGAAGTAAGTTTGTATGCAAAACGCAATAAATCGTCTTGAACTCCGAGCAGGTCTTTTTTAAATGTTATATTGTTCATATGTGCTATGTTTTTTCGTTAATCATGATATTGCAAGTTTACGGAAGTTTTCTTTTTCAGGCAGACGGATTTCAAACACACTTTAGGGGGAAAACTGTCAATTGATAGTTTTTAGGTGTTATTTGATAGATTTCGGGTGTAGTTTTCTGTCCTTTTTTTGCGATTAATTAAAAAGATGAGTTAATTTTGCACATTCATTTCATCAAAAGAAGAATGGCTGACGACTCTTTATTTTTGATTGACATAGACAAGATACTTCGGGAAAAGGCTCCGAAGAAGTCTAAGTATATCCCCAAGTTCGTAGTTTCTTATTTGAAGCATATCGTTCATCAAGAGGAATTGAATGTCTTTTTGCGGGAGTCGAAAGATAAAGTCGGTGTGGATTTTCTGAAAGCTTGTCTGGAGTTCCTTGATGCCAATATTGTGGTAAAGGGGGAGGAGAATCTGCCTAAAGAAGGGCTTTATACTTTTGTATCCAACCATCCCCTGGGTGGGCAGGACGGAGTGGCGTTGGGTTATGTCTTGGGCTCCTTTTATGGCGGCAAGGTGAAATATATGGTCAACGACCTGCTGATGAACCTGCACGGACTGGCACCGCTCTGCATCCCCATCAACAAGACGGGAAAGCAGGCCAAAGACTTCCCGAGAATGGTGGAGGCGGGATTTGCTTCGGACAATCAGCTCATCATGTTTCCCGCAGGTCTTTGTTCACGTAGGCAGAATGGGGTCATCCGTGACTTGGATTGGAAAAAGACCTTTATCGTGAAGAGTGTCGAAGCCCACCGTGATGTAGTTCCCATCCACTTCGAAGGGCGGAACTCCAATTTCTTTTATAATCTTGCCAATCTTTGTAAGATATTGGGTGTCAAGTTCAATATCGCCATGCTTTACCTGGCAGATGAAATGCTGAAGAATCGCCATAAAACATTTACTATCACCATAGGGAAGCCTATCCCCTGGCAAACTTTCGATAAATCGAAAAGCCCGGCTGGATGGGCGCAATATGTGAAGGATATTGTATATAAATTGTAGAGAGACCGTATTTATATAAAAGAAGAACTACTAACAGAGAAATATGGAAGATGTAATTGCACCGATAAGCAAGGAGCTGTTGAAAGCGGAGTTGACTGAGGAGAAGCGCCTGCGCATGACCAATAGAAGTCATAACCAGATATATATCATTACTGCCCAAGACTCTCCGAATACCATGAAGGAGATCGGCCGTTTGCGCGAGATTGCGTTCCGCGCTGCGGGAGGAGGAACGGGCAAGTCTATGGATATTGACGAATATGACATCATGGACAATCCGTACAAGCAGTTGATTGTCTGGAATCCGGAAGCTGAAGAAATTTTGGGTGGATACCGTTATATCTTAGGTACGGATGTGCGTTTTGATGAACATGGTGCCCCTATTCTGGCAACTGCCCATATGTTTAACTTTTCGGATAAATTTTTGAAGGACTATCTTCCTACGACCATTGAGTTGGGACGTTCGTTCGTTACGTTGGAGTATCAGTCTACGCGTGCAGACAGTAAAGGTCTGTTTGCGTTGGATAATCTGTGGGATGGTTTGGGCGCACTGACCGTAGTCATGCCCAATGTGAAGTATTTCTTCGGAAAGGTGACTATGTATCCCAGCTATCATCGTCAGAGTCGTGATAAGATTCTTTATTTTCTTCGGAAACACTTTGCGGATAAGGACAACCTGATTACTCCGATGAAGCCGTTACTTCTGGAATCGGACGAGAGTGAATTGGCAGCTCTCTTCTGTAAAGACTCTTTTAAAGAAGACTATAAGATTTTGAATTGTGAAATCCGTAAGGCGGGGTATAATATTCCCCCTCTGGTGAATGCCTATATGAGTCTCAGCCCTACCATGCGTATGTTTGGTACAGCCATCAATTACGGTTTCGGAGATGTGGAGGAAACGGGTATCCTGATTGCCGTGGACGAGATTTTGGCAGAAAAGCGCATTCGTCACATCGAGTCATTCATAGCGAGCGCACCGGAGGCATGCAAGCTTACGTCGGGAGCAAATAAGGTTGTATCATAGGACTATCCGGAAGAATGCTTGTCGTCTGTTATACCGCTGGCAAGCTATTCCCGTTTATTTTCCTGTATAAATCGAGTGCAAATACATCTGTCATTCCGGAGATGTAATCCAATACCGCCTGTATTCTTTCATAGAGTGCAGGCGCTTTTATGTTGTACTGGCCCGATACGCGATTGATGAGCAGTTGCGAATATGCCTTTTCTGGAGAACGCACGGCGTCAATCATCAGTTCGAGTAGGGTACTGATGATGCGGAAACCGGCAAGTTCAATGTCCAGTACGTCGCGTGAGCGGTAAATCCTCTTCAGGGAGATGTCTGCACAGTGCTTGTAGGCATTGGCTGGTACCTCGGATATATGGTTGATGAGGCTTCCTTCAAATTCTCCTTTCAGAATCTTTTCTTCATTGTCTACAAAGGCTTGCACGCATTCGCCGATAAGCAGCCCGATAACGCTGGAACGCAGATAGGCTATTTGCTCATTGGTGTCACTTACTATCTCCATCGTTTTGAGCCGGTGTGCTTGGCGCTCTTTCGAGAAATAAGAAAGAAGCAACTCTTTGGTTTCTTGTGTAGTCAGAATTTTCAGTTTGTGAGCATCCTCAATATCCATCATCTGGTAGCAGATGTCATCGGCGGCTTCCACCAGATAGACCAGCGGGTGGCGGGCATATTTCAACGGGGCATCGTTCTGCTTCTCCATACCCAACTCTTCTGCTATGCGGCGAAAACTTTCTTCCTCTGTGATGAAGAAACCGAATTTTGACTTTTTGCCTGCAAGACTCGATGAAAAGGGATATTTCACGATGCTTGCCAAGGTGGAGTAGGTGAGTACAAATCCTCCCTGTCGCCTTCCCTCAAACTGGTGGGTAAGCAGGCGGAACGCATTTGCATTCCCTTCAAAGTGGGTAAGGTCCTCCCATTGGGAAGGTGTCAGTTGGCCCTTCAGGGACATTCCTTTTCCTTCAGAAAAAAAGGTGGAAATAGCTCGTTCTCCCGAATGTCCGAAAGGAGGATTTCCCAAGTCGTGTGCCAGGCAGGCGGCCGAAACTATGGAGCCTATTTCGGTGAGGTAGCTGCCTTGCAGTTCCGGGTGGCGGGCAATGAGAACTTTCGATACATCGTTGCCTAATGAGCGGCCTACGCATGATACTTCCAAGCTGTGTGTCAATCGGTTGTGGACAAATACACTACCGGGAAGAGGGAATACCTGGGTTTTGTTCTGCAGACGGCGGAAGGGGGCAGAGAAGACAAGGCGGTCATAGTCACGTTGGAATTCCGAGCGGTTTTCATGGCGTTCCTGGTGAAACTCTTCCAGTCCGAAGCGTTTGGCAGATATGAGCGTATTCCAATTCATCATGATGTTATTTGAGATTTGACGATTTACTATTTACGATTGAAGTTACTATTATTTAACTGCAAATGTATCACTATTTTGTATAAAAAGCCGTATTTTCGCCCAAGTTTATAGTAAAAGGAAGATGAATTGCGAAACTTGAATTACTCGAATTGTAAGAATAGAAGTAGCCCCAATCGTAAATAGTAAATCGTCAAATCGTAAATAACATCATGTTGAACGTACAAATCATCAATAAATCAAAGCATCCGCTTCCGGCTTATGCCACTGAGCTGTCTGCAGGAATGGATATCCGTGCAAACCTTAATGAACCTATTTCGCTGGCTCCGATGCAGCGGTGTCTGGTGCCTACTGGCCTTTATATCGCTCTTCCGGAAGGATTTGAGGCGCAAGTGCGTCCGCGTAGCGGATTGGCCATTAAGAAGGGGATTACCGTGCTGAACTCCCCTGGAACGATTGATGCCGATTACCGTGGTGAAGTTTGTATTATTCTCGTCAACCTTTCTGCAGAAACCTTCGTCATCGAAGATGGGGAGAGGATTGCACAAATGGTGATAGCGCGTCACGAACAAGCTCTTTGGCAGGAAGTGGAAGTGCTGGATGAGACGGAGCGCGGTGCCGGTGGCTTCGGGCATACGGGTAAAAAATGAATGGATATTGTTCCGTTTTACGGGTTAAGAATTTATAATTAAATAGATGAGAATCAGAGTAAAAATAATACTTGCGTTGTTGATAGGTACCTTCTGCTTTACTACGTACGGAGTGCAGGCTGCCAATGTTCAAGCTTCTAAGGAGAAAATGAGCGGGTACGGTCGGTCTGAAAAGGCACGGAAGGAATTGAAGAAACGGAAGAAGTCGAAGAAAGCCGACGTTTCGCCCGTAAAGGAGCTTACCCCCGAACAGCAGCGCCGTTACGACTACTTCTTTCTTGAAGCCGCCCGTCTGAAAGTCCAGAAAGACTATGATGCGGCTTTCGATGTCCTGCAACATTGCCTGACGATAAACCCGAACGCATCATCGGCTTTGTATGAGATGGCCCAGTATTATATGTACCTCAAGCAGGTGCCGTTGGGACAAGCCGCGTTGGAAAAGGCGGTGGAGAATGCTCCCCATAATTACTGGTATGCCCAGGGACTTGCCAATCTGTATATGCAGCAAAACGAAACGGAGAAAGCCGCTGCCTTGTTGGAAAATATGGCGGTACGTTTCTCGGATAAGCTGGACCCGCTATACAACTTGCTGGAGATTTACAACCGCCAGGAAGAGTATGACAAAGTTATCGGTATACTGAACAAGCTCGAGGAACGGATGGGCAAGAATGAACAGCTCAGTATGGAGAAGTTCCGCATCTATCTGCAAAAGAAGGACGACAAGAGCGCCTTTCATGAAATAGAAAGTCTGGTAGAAGAGTATCCCAACGATATGCGCTATCAGGTTGTGCTGGGGGATGTCTATATGCAGAACGGGAAAAAGCAGGAAGCTTATGAGATTTACAAGAAGGTGCTGGCCGAAGAGCCGGACAATGCAATGGCCATGTACTCATTGGCTTCTTACTACGAAGAGACCGGACAGAAGGAGCTGTATGAACAGCAATTGGACACGCTGTTGCTGAACAAGAAAGTGGCTTCGGACACCAAACTGAATGTGATGCGGCAGTTCATCGTGCAGAATGAGCAGGCAGGCAAGGACAGTACACGTGTCATTACGCTCTTCAACCGCATCATGGAGCAGGAGCCCGATGAGGCGCAATTACCTTTGCTGTATGCCCAATATCTTCTTTCCAAAGGAATGAACAAGGAGGCAGGGCCGGTTCTGCGCCAGGTTCTGGCGATAGACCCTACCAACACAGCGGCTCGTATGACATTGCTGGGGGAAGCTGTGCGCCAGGAGGATTACAAGGAAATAATGAATTTGTGCGAAGCCGGTGTGGAGTCCAATCCCGATATGTTGGAGTTCTATTTCTATCTGGCCATTGCCTACAACCAGGCGGAACGGACGGATGATGCCCTTGCCATCTGTCAAAAGGCTTTGTCGCATGTCAAGGACGACAGCAAGAAGGAGGTCGTATCAGATTTTTATGCCATTATCGGTGATGCTTATCACACCAAGAATCTGCATGTGGAAGCTTATGCGGCTTATGATTCCGCTTTGGTGTACAATCCTTCAAACATCGGTGCCTTGAATAACTACGCATATTATCTTTCCGTGGAGCGCCGCGACTTGGACAAGGCGGAAGAGATGAGCTACAAGACAGTGAAAGCCGAGCCGAACAATTCCACCTATCTCGATACATATGCATGGATATTGTTTGTTAAAGGTAATTATGCCGAGGCGCGTCTCTACATAGATGAGGCGATAAAGAATGATAAAGATAGCAGTGACGTGGTCTTGGAACATTGCGGAGATATCTATTACATGACTGGCGATGCGGAAGGTGCCTTGAAATACTGGAAACAAGCCTGGGATAAGGGCAATCGCTCTGATACGTTGAAACAGAAAATACAAAAAAAGAAATATATATCAGATGAAACTAAACCTGCTGAATGATATGGCAAGGATATGCCGCCTGTTGTCCTTGCTGTTGTTGCTGGCTGTGGGGCTTGCCGGTTGCAAGACTTCGCGTCACTCAAGTTCTCTGTCCGGAGAATCTGCCTGCCTTTCCTCCAAAGTGCAGCTGACGGTACCCCATAAAGATGCCACCCTTACTGTGAACGGTACGATGAAGTTGAAGAAGGAAGAATGCATGCAGATTTCCTTTCTGATGCCGATACTTCGTACGGAGGTGGCACGTATGGAAGTCACCCCGGATGAGATTCTGTTGGTAGACCGTATGGGAAAACGTTATGTCCGTGCAACACGTAAGGAACTGAAGGATGTGCTGCCCAAGAAGGCGGATTTTGCCCATTTGGAGAAACTGCTTTATGCTGCTTCCAAACCCAATGGCAAGAAGGTGCTTACCGGCAAGGAACTCGGGATACCCTC
The DNA here is from genome assembly GCF_004328515.1 of Bacteroides sp. A1C1. NCBI lineage: Bacteria > Pseudomonadati > Bacteroidota > Bacteroidia > Bacteroidales > Bacteroidaceae > Bacteroides > Bacteroides sp. A1C1. The sequence continues at coordinate 1,764,835 of NZ_CP036491.1, read as the reverse complement.
TCTGGAAAAGGGAAAGATTGAACTTTCCAACTTCTCGGATAAGCCTTTTGCACTGACTCCTACCCAGCTCTCACAGAAATATAAAGAGGTGGAGCTGGAAGAACTGCTGGAAATGCTGATGGACCTTTGATTAGTTGATAATTGTCAGATAATCCCTCATAACTTATAACTCATAACTTATGAAGCTTCTCCTTCTCTTCTTTCTCCTCCTTTTGCCGGTTTCTCCGCTCCTTGCCCAGTCCAACAAGCTGATTAAGGAACTGGAAAGCAAGCGTGGTGCCTTGCAGAAACAGATAGCAGAGTCGGAAACGCTGTTGATAACCACCAAGAAGGATGTGGGAAGCCAGTTGAACGGTCTTGCTGCACTGACCGGACAGATAGAAGAGCGCAAACGCTATATTCTGACTATCAATAATGATGTGGAATCCATAGAGCGCGAGTTGTCTTCATTAGAACGTCAGTTGACCCGCCTGCAACGTGACCTAAGGGACAAGAAGAAGAAATACGAATCGTCCGTTCAATATTTGTATAAGAACCGCTCCATTGAAGAGAAGCTGATGTTCATTTTCTCTGCCAAGAGCCTGGCACAGACCTATCGACGCATGCGCTATGTACGTGAATATGCTACTTATCAGCGCCTGCAAGGCGAGGAAGTGTTGAAAAAGCAGGAGCAGGTGAACCGTAAGAAGACTGAGCTTCAGCAAGTGAAGGTTGCCAAAGAAGGATTGTTGAAAGAACGTGAAGAGGAGAAAGTCAAGCTGGAAGCGCAGGAGAAGGAACAAAAGTTGTTGGTAGCCAATCTGAAAAAGAAACAGCGGGGCTTACAGAACGAACTGAATAAGAAACGCCGTGAAGCCAATCAGCTCAATGCACGCATTGACCGTCTGATAGCGGAAGAAATAGAGAAAGCGCGTAAGCGTGCGGCAGAAGAAGCGCGCCGTGAGGCAGCCGCACGTAAAAAGGCTGGTGAAAAAACCGAAAAAACGGCAACTGCCTCTACGCCCGCAAAGCCGAAGGCACAGCCTTTGGAAACTTACTCCATGAGTAAGGCAGACCGTGAATTATCAGGGAACTTTGCTAATAATCGCGGTAAGTTGCCGATGCCCATCACCGGAGCGTATATCATTACCAGCCATTACGGCCAGTATTCTGTGGAAGGTTTGCGCAATGTCAAGCTGGACAATAAGGGCATCGATATACAAGGGAAACCGGGTGCCCAAGCCCGTGCCATCTTCAATGGTAAAGTGGCGGCTGTCTTTAAACTGAACGGACTGTTCAATATCCTTGTCCGTCACGGGAATTATATATCAGTCTATTGCAACTTGTCATCGGCCTCGGTGAAGCAGGGCGATGATGTCACCACCAAACAGACCCTCGGACAAATCTTCTCGGATGGGGCCGACAATGGTCGTACGGTGCTACACTTCCAATTGAGGAAAGAGAAGGAAAAACTGAATCCGGAGCCGTGGCTGAACAGATAATGATAATTTAAATTTTTACTCCTTCCAGCAGCTCCAGATACATCCCTATCGCCTCCTCTATCTCCTTGACAAAGATAAATTCATCGGCAGTGTGTGAACGGGCACTTTTCCCCGGTCCCATCTTCAGAGAAGGGAATGGCATCAGTGCCTGGTCGGATAAGGTCGGCGAGCCGAAAGGAGTACGTTTCATGGCAATAGCCTTTTGCACTACCGGATGCTCCGGAGCTACGTGTGAAGAGCTTAGCCGGAAGGAGCGGGCTTTGGCTTCACACGTGATGTGTTTCTGTATTTCATCGAATAGCTCCTGATTGCTATAACACTCGTTGCTACGAATGTCTACGACAAAAGTACAACGGTCGGGAATGACGTTATGCTGTGTACCGGCGTTTACCATGGTTACGCTCATCTTCACGGGACCCAGCAGGGAAGATTCTTTTGGGAAACGGTAATCACGAAACCAGGCAATATCATCCAATACCTTATATATAGCATTATCTCCCTCGTTTCGGGCAGCATGTCCCGATTTTCCGGTAGCAGTTACGTCCAGCACCATCAATCCTTTTTCTGCAATGGCAGGTTGCATCTCTGTCGGCTCGCCTACAATGGCAAACTGTATGGGAGGGAGTTCCGGCAATACGCATTCTATTCCCCCCTTGCCTGATACTTCCTCCTCACACGAGGCAAGATATATCAGATTGTAGGCCTGAGTGGTGCGGCACAATGTCAGGAATACTTGCAGCAGGCTGACTACACTGGCTCCGGCATCGTTGCTGCCCAGCCCGTAGAGCTTTCCATTACTTTCCAGCGTTGGTTTGAAAGGATCTTTCCGCCACCCGTTGACGGGTTTTACGGTGTCGATATGGGAATTCAGCAGCAAGGTCGGTTTCTTTAAGTCGAACATCGGGCTGAGGCACCATACATTGTTGCCTTTACGTCCTGTTGCCATGCCTTGCATTTCGATATAGTTCTGCAGATAATCTGCCGCCTTCTCCTCGTCGCGGCTCAAGGAAGGAATGGCTATCAGTGATTTGAGCAATCCGATTGCTTCGGAAGTTAAAGTCGGTATATCGTAAATCATATTCGGTAAATAAATAATCTGGCCGCAAACTTACGGATAAAAAATGAAAAGGACGCCAAACCGACGTCCTTTCTGTTTTTTCAATATTGTTTAGAAGAAGCAACTGAGTGATATCATCAAGTTGCGGTTTTTGTTGCCTGAATCTTTAATGTTCTCTACCAGTCCCCAGTCATAACCGATGGAAATCTGATATTTCTGACTGAATTCGACTCCGGCTTTTAATCCGAGACCGAAATCAAAACGCTTCATGGCATCATCCCCGAATACATTGGTGGAGTTATCATCAAACTCATATTCGTCAAGAATATCTCCTTCCGCCTTGGCTTTGCCAAAAAGACCGATGGCTAAATAAGGACCGGCATTGCCGAATATGGCAAAGTTCTCATTTACTGCATATTTATAGCCAATGTGTACAGGAATTTCCAGGTAGTAGGGATTGAACTTGATAGAAGCAGCAGAGCCTCCGTCTATTTTGGCTCCTTTCAGCGTAAGTAATGCACCCATATCGAGGTAGACTCCTTCTGAAATTTGAGGCAATCCTACTTCAGCCTTTACCCCAGCATGAAAGCCTATTTTACTGTCGAAACCGGTAATGGAGAAGTTACTGGAGTTCATGCCGACTGTTGCTCCCCATCTGAGGTTGTCTTGAGCATTGATGCTTGCTAAACCTATGGTCAGCATAACCATTAAAAGCAATACTTTTTTCATGTTCATTGAATTTGATTTAGTTTGTATATCACCACAAATATATAGATATTTAATATGTTTCTATTGTTTTAATGGTAAAGAAAGTATCTTTTGTGGATAATTTGCTAACGGATGGTCGGATACTTTAAAGGTAAAGTTTGAATAATTACCCGCTAATATCAAATTAGTTTCAAATGAAACCACTACCTTTGTACCGTATTTACCAATATCAAAAGTTATGACTTATCATCATTTATCTGTCCTGGTGCACCGCCAGGCAGAGAAGTATGGAGACAAAATAGCCCTGAAATACAGGGACTATGAAACTGCACAATGGATACCCATCTCTTGGAAAGAGTTCTCACAGACTGTACGCCGGACTGCCAATGCAATGGTGGCTTTGGGAATAGAGCCACAAGAGAATATCGGTATCTTCTCGCAGAATAAACCCGAATGTCTCTTTACTGATTTCGGTGCATTCGCCAACCGGGCGGTGACTATACCTTTGTATGCTACCAGCTCACCGGCCCAGGCACAGTATATCATCAACGATGCACAGATACGTTATCTGTTTGTAGGCGAGCAGTTCCAGTACGATGCCGCTTTCAGCGTGTTCGGATTTTGCCAGTCTCTGCAGCAGCTCATCATCTTCGACCGTGCTGTGGTGAAAGATCCGCGCGACATGACTTCCATCTATTTTGATGAATTTATGGCAATGGATGAAGAGTTGCAGCACAATGCCATTGTAGAAGAACGTACAGCAGCTGCCTCAGATGATGACCTCGCCAATATCCTTTATACTTCCGGTACTACCGGTGAGCCGAAAGGTGTCATGCTCCATCATTTCAATTATAGAGAGGCTTTCCGCATTCATGATATCCGATTGCCTTTCATGACAGACCAGGATGTTTCCATGAACTTCCTTCCGCTGACCCATGTATTCGAAAAGGCATGGACCTACCTTTGTATACACCGGGGAGTGCAGGTCTGCATCAATCTCCGTCCACAAGATATCCAAACTACTATTAAAGAGATACGCCCTACACTGATGTGCAGTGTACCCCGTTTTTGGGAGAAAGTCTATGCCGGTGTGCAGGAGAAGATTTCCCAGGAAACCGGTCTGCGTAAGGCGATGATGTTGGATGCCATCAAGGTGGGCAGGACGCATAACATTGATTATTTGCGCCAAGGAAAGACTCCTCCGATGATGCTTCATCTGAAATACAAGTTCTACGAAAAGACCATTTATGCTCTGCTGAAGAAGACGATAGGTATTGAGAACGGTAATTTCTTCCCTACGGCAGGTGCTGCTGTGCCCGATGAAATCTGCGAGTTTGTGCATTCTGTAGGTATAAACATGGTGGTGGGCTATGGTCTGACGGAATCTACGGCTACCGTTTCCTGCTTCCTCAACGAAGGCTATGAGATTGGTTCCGTAGGTACGGTGATGCCTGATGTGGAGGTGAAGATTGGCGAGAACAACGAGATACTTCTTCGTGGTAAGACTATCACTACCGGCTACTACAAGAAACCGGAGGCAACGGCTGCTGCCATCGACCGTGACGGTTGGTTCCACACGGGTGATGCCGGTTATTTGAAGGATAGCCATCTGTATCTGACGGAGCGTATCAAAGACTTGTTCAAGACTTCCAACGGAAAATACATTTCACCGCAGGCATTGGAAACGAAGCTGGCTATTGACCGTTACATTGACCAGATTGCTGTCATTGCCGATGAGCGTAAGTTTGTTTCCGCTTTGATAGTTCCCGTTTATGGCTTTGTGAAGGATTATGCCAAGGAGAAAGGCATTGCATACAGCAATATGGATGAGTTACTGCAACATTCCAAGATACAAGCGTTGTTCCGTGCCCGTATCGATACCTTGCAGCAGCAATTTGCCCATTATGAGCAAGTGAAGCGTTTCACGCTTCTGCCGGAACCATTCAGCATGGAGCGTGGGGAACTGACGAATACGCTGAAGCTGAAACGTTCTGTTGTGGCAAAGAACTACAAGGAGCTGATTGACAAGATGTACGAGGAATAGATTTCCATTTGTTTGTTTTTGAACCGTCCGACTTGGAGTGAATTATTTTCATTCCGGGCCGGACGGTTTGTTTTATGTATGGACTTGCCCTTGGCAGATAGGACTCTCGAGTATGTGCACGTTAGTTAGGCTTAAAAAACAGCCTGGTAGATAAATGGGGATTTATCATTTCAAAACAGCTTCTTCAAAGATAAAGGGGAAGAACCGTTTGTCATCTGTCACGGGATTCAAGCACGTAGTCCGGAACGCTCCCCTTGTTCAGTCCGTCTTTCCCCGTTGCTTTATCCCTCAAACGCTTGGTGTCTGTCCCCGAAACAGCCTTTGTTCATTGTCGGCTCACTCGGGTGAACAAATCAGCTCACTATGGTGAACAACTCCGTTCACTATAGTGAACGAGTCAGACCACTATAGTGAGCCGCTCAGAAACTCAAAGCCTCTATAAGACAAAGAAGCGGACACAACAAGAGAAAAAAGGGGACGAGACAAGAGAAAGCAAGGGAACGGGACAGACCGAACACCGGTGAGGGCAAAATTTGCCCTCACCCTTTTTATTTGCCCTCACTCACCCATGTAATGCCGATGAACAGGGCGGTTCGGGAAGTGAGTGAGGGCGGTGAGGGCAACATTAAGAAAATCGTATTAGTTTTTCCTTCTTCTTCCGAACCCGATTAACTTTTATTAGCAAAGAAACTTCTGTTTCTCGATAGGGTTGCGGTTCTCTACCCGGTTTTATATACGAAGCTTAAAAAGAAATCTGCAGAATAAGAGACATTTTAATAAGCTCGAGTATTAACCGTAACATTCTAATAGCCTATGTAGCATACAAAAAGAAACAAATGAGATTGACATTCAACCCTGCTTGTCAATCGGAAAGACAGACCCCATCAGAATCTGTTTATTAACTTAACACACATTTAATCTAATATTTATTTTCCGAAAAACAGCTTATGAAAAAAAGAATTATGCTGACCTTGGTTTGCCTGCTGGCAGCCATCGGTTGGGTAGCAGCCCAAAATTCCCCCATTACCGGTATCGTTATTTCAGCTGAGGACAATGAACCGATTATCGGAGCTTCCGTATTGGTAAAAGGAAGCACTACCGGAGCCGTAACAGACTTAGACGGCAAATTCACTATTACAGATGCGCCCGCAGGTGCGAAAATCCTGCAAGTGTCTTTCGTAGGTATGATAACACAAGAAGTTCCCGTCACTCCGGGGACGATAAGAGTCACATTGAAGAATGATGCCAAATTGCTGGACGAAGTGGTGGTAACGGCATTGGGTATCGCAAAGAAAGAAAAATCACTGACCTACTCTACCCAGGTGGTGAACGGTGATGAACTGGCACGCGTGAAAGACCCCAACATGATGAACGCATTGGCCGGTAAGACGGCAGGTGTGCAGATCAATAAGAGTTCTTCCGGTCTGGGAGGTTCTTCCAAAGTGATTATCCGTGGTAACCGTTCGGTAAGCGGAAGTAACCAGCCGCTCTATGTGATAGACGGTGTGCCGTTCGGCTCTTCCACCAACGAAAGTACGGCTACTACCATCGGCGGAAACAACGACAGCGGTAACTACGACCGTGGAGACGGTATTTCCAATCTGAACCCCGATGATATTGAAAGTATGAACATACTGAAAGGTCCTGCCGCAGCTGCCCTTTACGGTAGTTCGGCTGCCAATGGTGTGGTGATTATTACCACTAAGAAAGGAAAGGAGGGACGCGCCAGTATCAGTTTCAACTCAAGTACGACGATTGATAATGCGGCTTATGGCATTCCCGAGTTTCAAAACCATTATACAGGTACTGGTCAGAGTTGGGGTAGTAAAATCAACGGTAGTCCCGATTATGCCGACGAGTTCTTCAGAACCGGTGTAACTACTATCAACTCTCTTTCTTTGAGCATGGGTTCGCAGGCTATGCAGACTTATTTCTCGTATGCCAATACTGTAGGAAAAGGAGTGGTAGAGAATAATCGTCTGATGAAGCATAACTTCAACTTCCGCGAAACTGCCAATTTCTTGAATAACAAGTTGACTATTGATGCTAATATTAATGGTATGTACCAGCGTGGTAACAACCGTGTAACTTCCGGTGGTTACTACATGAATCCTTTGGTAGGACTTTATCACTTCCCACGTGGTGGAGTAGAAGGGGGCAAGGACTTCAACTACTATAAAGAGAACTATCAAGTACTTAATCCGTCTCGTAATATGATGGATCAAGCTTGGTACCAGAATGCCAGTGTAGGTGCAGGTGACTTTGAGCAGAATCCATATTGGTTGATTAACAAAGTTCCTAATGAGGATACCCGTTATCGTGCCATGTTTAATCTGAGTGTAAAGTATCAGTTTAACAAACTCTTTAGCCTGCAAGCCCGTGGTAGTGCAGACTTTATCAACGACAAGAATGAGACGCATATGTATGCCGGTACCAGCTCTATCTTGGCGGGTCTGAACGCCCAGCAGACGGGTTCCAATGGTCGTTATATCTATGGTGAAGGCAGTGAACTGACCACTTATGGTGATATTCTGTTTACTTATCAGCAACAATTCGAGAAGTTTAGCGTGAATGCATCGGTCGGTGCCAGTATAAATGACTATACCGGTAGAGGTACGGGATTTGACTCCTATCCGGGTACGCTTTCCATTCCGAATGTATTTGTAATAGGTAATGTGGATGTGAACGGAGGTCTTCCGAGCGATTGGAAGACTCACACGCAGTCGCAATCAGTATTCTTCACCGGACAGGTAGGCTTTATGGACCAACTTTACCTGGATGTCACTGCTCGTAATGATTGGACTTCCACACTTGCATTCACTAAATACAAGAACAAAGGTTTCTTCTATCCGTCGGTAGGTGTGACTTGGTTGCTCAACGAAACGCTGAAACTACCCGAATGGATTGACTTGGGTAAAATTCGTGGTGCATGGTCGCAAGTGGGTAACGGATTGAGTTCTTATATTTCTCATCCACTCAATTCTATTAGCAAAAATGGTAATGTAAACTTTAATACTACTGCCCCGTTTGACGAACTGAAACCGGAAAGAACTACTTCTATAGAATTCGGTACGGAATGGCGCTTCTTCAATAGCCGTTTGGAGTTTGACTTTACCTATTATAAGACAAGTACCAAGGATCAGCTTTTCAATCTGCCGGCTCCTACCGGTTCTTCTTATGCGCGTTATTATGTCAATGCCGGTGAAATCCAAAACAAGGGTGTGGAAATTGTGCTGAATGCCACTCCGGTGATGACTAAGGATTTCCGTTGGAAAACAGGTGTGAACTTTGCCACCAACAAGAATGAAGCAATCAAACTGGTGGATGAACTTGACCGTTTTATGTTCAACGGTGGTGAAAGTAATAATGTATGGAGTTATCTGGAAGTGGGCGGCTCGTTCGGTGATATTTATGGTACTACGTTTGTACGCGATGACAATGGCAAGATTCAGTATGAGAAGAAAGAAGTGGAAATTGACGGAACGAAAGAGACCATGACTATTCCAATGGTCAATAAGGATCCCGTGAAGCTGGGCAATTCCAGTCCTGACTTCAATTTGGGATGGAGCAACACCATCACTTGGAAGGACTTTTCTCTTTACTTCTTGATTGATGGACGGTTTGGCGGTGATGTGATGTCATTGACAGAAGCTGACTTGGATCAACAAGGTGTAAGCAAGATATCGGGTGATGCCCGTGACCGTGGGTACATTATGTTGGAAGGAACCCGCATCGACGGTGGAAAAAACAACCGGAATATTCAGGAATTCTACAATGTGGTGGGCGGACGTGCCGGTGTGACAGAACACTATATGTATGATGCTACCAACATCCGTCTGCGCGAATTGTCACTCTCTTACTCATTGCCGCAAGCACTGCTTGCCAAAACCGGCTTCATCAAAGGGCTACAAATTTCTTTGATAGGGCGCAATCTGTTCTTCTTCAAGAATAATGCTCCTTACGACCCGGACGGTCTGATGTCTACCAGCAATCGTTTGCAAGGTGTCGATGTATTCGGTATGCCGACTAATCGCTCGTTTGGTTTCAACTTGAAGGTTAACTTTTAAATGATTTAGCAAATATGAAGAAATTTATAAAATATACAGGTATTGCTTTTTTAGCAGCCTCTTTCCTTACTGCTTGTACGGGAGCTTTTGAAGATATGAATACAAATCCCAAAGGGGTTACGGACGAAGAACTGAAACAGGACGGTAATTATATAGGTGCTCATTTTGTACCTATGATGAAGTCGGTTTATTACAATACCAGCGGTGGAAACTGGGAATTCCAGTTGACGCAGAACTTGCATGCCGACATGTTTTCCGGCTATATGTCAAGTATCAATCCCTTTAATGGCAATGTCAATAATATGACTTATTCCATGAATGCCGGTTGGAACGATTACTGCTGGGATTATGCTTATAATACGGTCATGTCGGAATGCCTGAAGGCACAGAAAAAATGTGCGGAAGACCCGGATACCTATGCTCACTTCAATGCCATCAGTACCATTATCCGCGTGCTTGCCATGTCGCGTACGGCTGACCAATACGGTTGCATCATCTATTCTGAATATGGCAAGTCGGCCACCGGAGGTAAATACGATGCCGGTGATGTGGTCTATAAAGCTTTCTTTAAGGAATTGAAAGAGGCTGCGGATGTATTGCGTGACGCTCTGACGAAATCAGTGGTAGGTTTTGGTGCCTTCGACCTTGCCTATGGTGGAGACCTTGCCAAGTGGGCCAAGCTGTGCAACTCTTTGCGTCTTCGTTTAGCTATGCGTGTAGTGAAGTTTGATGCCGTTTGGGCGCAGACAGAAGCTGAAGCTGCCATGAGCGATTCTAATGGTCTGATTGAAACCAACGATGGCAACCTCAAATTCTCTGGTAAAGGCTATACTAATCCGTTGACAACTTTGGTTGCATGGGGCGATTGCAGTTTGAATGCGAATATGACTTCTATCTTGGGCGGTATGAACGATGCTCGTTTGAAGCTGATGGCCAATGAAATAGATGGTAAAGTCGTTGGTTTTAGAACAGGTGTTGATATTCCGGGTGGTTTTAAAGACGTGGCTTTTGGCAAGGTAAGTTCGCCTGCTACAAAAATTGATGAAACGATTCCTTTGGTTACTGCCAGTGAAACGCTTTTACTGGAGGCCGAGGCTGCTTTGCGTGGTTGGAACGTTAACGGCAAAGGAACCGCAAAAAGCCTTTATGAAAGAGGGGTACAGACTTCGTTCGAACAATGGGGAGCAGTTATTGGAAACTACCTTGAAGGTGAAACTCCTGCAACTGACCATAACGATAATTTGTTGCCGACAGCTTCTACAAAAGCTGTCAGCAAGGTGACAGCCAAGTGGAACGATGCTTTGAGCAACGAAGAGAAGTTTGCCAAGATTGCCACACAGCGCTGGATTGCTATCTTCCCCGAAGGTATCAACGGTTGGGCCGATTATCGTCGCACAGGTTATCCTAAGCTTTTCAAGAACGATGTTAACTATAGCCAGGGAGAGATTGACACGGATTTGGGACCTCGTCGTCTGCCTTTCACATTGGCTGAGAAAACTACTAATCCCGACTATGCGGATGCGGTTTCCAAATTGGGTGGTCCTGATAATGCGGGTACTCGTGTATTTTGGGATATAGATAAACCGAACTTCTAGGCTAATCGTATCATAGATAAAAGAGTTCTGGAAAAAATAATCTTTGATAAATGAAAATAGGGAGAAGTCTGAGATATGTTTCTCATACTTCTCCTTATACAATATTTGATATTATACTTGATTTTTATGAATGCAAAATATATTCGGAACAGTTTATTCATATTGTGTTATTCAATGTTTTTAGCATTAACAAGTGCTTGTGATAATGGATTAGAAGCAGTTAGCTTTGAAAAACAAAAGCCACAACGACCCGCCTCTATCGGAGATGATATGTGCATAATCCAATCACTTGGATTTGATACTTTAGATGTAGTAAAACTAAAATCAGGATATCTGATTCAAGGTGATATATATATAGAAAAAAGTAAACTTGTTGCTTATGGTCAGCCACAAACAAGACAAGCTTATCATACTACCGGTTTAATTGGTCACCCCAAACAAAGAGCGATTACCGTTGGTGTTGATAGCTCGATACCTGCATCAGGTGTAGATGATTGGCGAGATGAAATACAGGAAGCCATCAATCTGTGGAATCCTCTGAGTAACCTTAAAATGACTTATACTACAGCTGCTAATCCGGATATACTTATCCGTAGTGATGCCAGCACTCCTTTACCGAACAATGCTATTGCGGCAGGCTCTTGGCCTATGAACGGAAAACCAGGTCCCTCTATTTGGATAAACTTGGATTATGATTATAACAAAACCATTCCAAGACTTCAGAAGATATACAATATGGTGCATGAGTTGGGACATTGCTTTGGTCTAAGACATACAAATTGGAAATCAAGGAATGAATCTAACGCTTATGACATTTATGGAACGCCTGATTCTGATTCCTATTCTGTGATGAATGGAGGAACTGCCGAATATCAATGGTCTGGGTTTAGTGAGGGAGACAAGAAAGCTATTGAATATTTGTATCCATCTACTTTTACTGCAGATTTTGTGGGTTATCCTCAAGAAGTGAAGCATTGGGGAGTTGATGTATATAGGTTGAGCGTTCGAGGCAGTCATCCGATTGTTAGTTATGAAGACTGGAGTATGTCTGGTGGATGGGTCGTCCGTATTAATGATGATTCAGCGGATGTCGTTTTTGGAAGTCCATATACTTCTGCTGCTTATGTTACATTCACAACTATTTATGGAGAAAAGTATATCTTAACTAGGTGGTATACAGAACAAATCCCCAATTTGTCACGTATTGACTAATTTGGTGTTTTATAGAAGGGGAATTCTTAACTTAGCACAATCAGGCTACTGAACCCCATTTTTTCAATAGCCTGATTTAATCTTAAAAAATATATTATGAAGAAACTCATGAAACCTCTCTGCTTGTTGACCGGTCTGCTTTGTGCCCCGGCTGTTTTGCTTCATGCCCAAGTAGATGAAAAGTTGAAAGCCGACATCGTCAGCACGGGCTACGTGCACAGTCCGTTGCCGCTCGACGAGACAAAGGCTTTCGAGACATTCGGCTTGAAAAAGAAAGTGTTGGAAACTGTGATGCTGTGTGATATGGAGGATTTCTCCAAATGGTCGCACAAGGGCATCGGTAAGATTGGTTTGACTGACGAACGGAGCAAGTCCGGCAAGTACAGCCTGCGCCTGGAAGCGCCCGCCCATCCGGAAAAGATTCTCGGCTGGGGGTTGGGACGCGGTACTTGCATGGCCTCTTATGATATAGGAGGTGTGAACTGGGAAGGTTACAACCGCCTGAAGTTCTATATCTATCCCACGTGCGAAGGAGCACGCAGCATCTACCTCAACCTTTATGTAGAGAATGACGGAGAAATAAAAGTACCCGACATTTACGGTCGGGAAGGCTACCACGAAATCAATCTGAAAAATAACCAATGGAACGAATGCTTCGTCGAGATGTCTGGACTGGCGCGCGACAAGGTAACCAAGATTTCATTTGCCATCGAAGTGTTCGGCAAAGAACGTACTATGGGCGACTTCCTTCGCTTCGATGTAGATGCCGTGGAACTTCAGAAGGTGGAGAACCCGGAAACCGTAAAAGGCTGGATGCCTGCACAGAACCGCATTATCTTCTCTACTACCGGTTATAGTATAGAGAGCCCCAAAAGCGCCATTGTCAATGTGGAAAAGCACGGCGGACAGTTCCAGTTGAAGGATGCCGCTACGCAGGCCATCGTTTATACCGGTCCTGTTCGTAAGGAAAAGACCGGCCTGGGAGAGTTCGAGACGATAGACTTCTCGGACTTCAAGACACAAGGCCGTTACGTCATTCAGGTAGGGGATGTCACCACCTTGCCTTTCTATATCCATCAGGATGTGTGGGAGGATTCTGCCTGGCGTATGGTGAACTTCCTGTTCTGCGAGCGTTGCGGTTATCCCGTTCCCGGAAAGCACGGGGCTTGTCATAATGACTTGCATGCCACTTACAACGGACATATTATTCCTATAAACGGAGGATGGCACGATGCTGCCGACATGTCCCAACAGACCTTACAGACGGGAGAAATAGCCTATTCCTTGCTCTTGATGGCCGAACGCGCCAAAGAAAAAGGCAATGTCGACTTGTACAACCGCCTGATGGAAGAGGCTTTGTGGGGAATGGACTATGTGATGAAGACCCGGCTGGGCGATGGTTACCGTGCACAGACATGGGGTACCAATCTATGGACTGACGGTGAGGTAGGCACCGACGACGATGCCGGCCGCCGTGAACTGCTTGTCCATAACGGAGCTTTGGAAAACTTCCTGCTTGCAGGAATTGAAGCGTATGCCTCCATGATGGTTGAGAAGGATGAAGCCCTCAGGAGCAATCTGAAAAAGATTGCAAAGGAAGACTTCGGTTATGCCATGAAACGCTTTAATGAGTTGGGCTTTGCCGAACTGATAAAGAAGGGTGGGGGACATGCCGCCATGGCATCCGAAAGCCAGTATCACGCCAATATTTCATGGGCAGCCAGCATGCTCTACAAGCTGACCGGCGAACAGCAGTATGCCGATGAGGCCGTGAAGGCTATCCGCTACACCTTGCAGTGCCAGCGCACCGAACCGCTGAAAGACAAAGACAAGACCTGCGGCTTCTTCTACCGTGATTTGGCCAGGAAGTCCATTGTACACTATACCCACCAGTCCCGCGACTATGCCTATATGGAAGCCCTTGCCGCCCTTTGCGAGACACAGTCCGGCCATGCCGAGTATGAGCAGTGGATTCGTGCCATGAAACTCTATGGCGGTTATCTGAAGAATATCATGAAGTATGTATATCCTTATGGAATGGTGCCCAGTGGCATCTATCACAAAGATGAAGTGAAGGATTCCGCCAACTTCTACGCCGTTCAGGTAGGGATTCGCAGCGGTGCCGATAAGGATTTCGAGGAACAGCTCGAAAACGGTATCCGTCTGGATAAAGAGCATTATTTGCGCATATTCCCCGTCTGGTTCTCGTTTAAGGGAAATATTGCCGTACATTTGTCTACCGGTAAAGCTGCCGCTATCTGTGCCAGGGTACTGAAGGACAAGGAACTGAAAGACATTGCAGAACAGCAGCTCTTCTGGGTTGTAGGCCGGAATCCTTTCGGGCAGTCCATGATTTATGGGGAAGGCAGCAACTATCCGCAGCTCTACACGGCATTGCCCGGAGAAACGGTGGGAGAGATACCCGTAGGCATGCAGTCCTATTTCAATGAGGACGCGCCCTATTGGCCACAGTTCAATACGGCTACTTATAAAGAGGTGTGGGGCTCTTCGGCAGCCAGATGGCTGATGTTGGTTTCTGAATTCTAAAGCAAGATGATATGAGTGACAAGACTGTTTATTCACGGCGCAACCTGGCCATCGACATGCTGAGGGCATTGACCATGTTCATCATGATTTTCGTCAATGACTTCTGGAAAGTGCATGACGTACCCCATTGGCTGGAACATGCCGTCTATGGTGAGGATTTTATGGGACTGGCGGATATTGTATTCCCCTGCTTTTTGTTTGCAGTGGGAATGTCCATACCTTACGCCATTGAGCGCAGATATGCCAAGGGCTTCTCGGCAGAGTCCACCTTGGGGCATATCCTTTCCCGCACCTTTGCCTTGCTGGTGATGGGGGCGTTTATAACGAACTCGGAGTTCCGGCTTTCACCGGAAGCTCCCTATCCGATAGGAGTATACTGGTTCCTGATGGCCATAGGCTTTATCGGTGTGTGGAACCAATATCCGAAACCGGCTTCCGGCACTCAGAAGAATCTTTTCCGTGCTTTTAAAATAATCGGAGTATTGGTTCTCCTTTACCTTGCCTTCACGTTCCGCAATCCGCAGGGAGGTGTATTCGGTGCCTATTGGGGAATATTGGGCTCCATCGGCTGGACCTATCTGGTATGTGCCGTAATCTATATTTTCAGCCGTGACCGGTTGCAGTATCTGCTGCCTGCCTGGGGTGCCTTTATCCTGATATGCCTGCTGGGTACGCCTTTGCGCGAGGGCTTTGGCGGTGAGGCTATCCTTGCCTTTCCCGAACGCAACTTCTATCAGGACATGTTGTCCATCCTGCATATCGGCAACGGGGCTTTGCCCGCATTTACAATGGGAGGTGTCATCCTTTCCATTCTCAGCGCCCGCTATGCCGGCAAGGGTGACGGCTGGAAACTCCGCAATGGGCTGACGGTTGCCGTTCTGCTTCTGCTGGTCGGAATTGGGACACACCATTTCTGGATTGTGGCCAAGATGGGTGGCACTCCTCCCTGGGTGTTCTATGTGACTGCCATTTCCGTGGGGCTCTACACACTGCTCGGCTATCTGGTCAGCCATCAGGTCACAGGTTGGTTCAACCTGATACGCCCTGCCGGAACGGCTACGCTGACCACTTATCTGGTGCCTTATGTCTTCTATGGCTTTGCTGATGTGACCGGTGTTGTCCTGCCGGACTGGTTCACACATGGATTCATGGGGCTGGTCAACTGCCTTTGTTTTGCCTTTGTGGTAATCGGCGTTACGTGGGTGATGGAAAAACTGCATGTTAAACTTAAAATTTAGATAGAATGAAAAAGAGCTTTTTACCTGCATTCTTGCTGCTGTTCCTTGCGCTGGGCATGTTCTCGTGCCAGCAGGGAGCTAAGGAAACAACCAAGGAATATCCCATGTTCTGGACGTGGCTGGACTATCGTCCCGGCATGAACTTCGACTCCATCTGCCAAGTGATGAACGACATCGGCATGGATGGAATTATGCTGAATGCGCCGACTCCCGACGATTACCGGGCTGCTATACCGGTTGCCCATAAACACGGAATCGAAGTGTATGCCTGGTTATGGACCATGAATCTGGAACACGACCGTGACAAGATATTGAAGGAGCATCCCGAATGGTTCAGCGTGAATCGTAACGGCAAGAGCCTGGCAGACACTACCGCCTATGTAGGCTATTACAAGTTTCTCTGCCCGGCATTGCCCGAAGTCCGCGAGTTCATCAAGGAAAAAATCAAGGCCTACTGCGAAGTGGAAGGCTTGAATGGCATTGCCATCGACTATCATCGTTTTGTGGATGTGGTGCTTCCCACCACCTTGTGGCCCCATTATGGCATTGTGCAGGACCGTGAATACGCTGCGTGGGATTACGGTTACCATCCGGAAATGCTCAGGTTGTTCAAGGAGCAGTACGGTTATGACCCCCGCGAGCAGGAAGACCCTTCCCTCGATGTGAAGTGGCGCCAGTTCCGTTGCGACCAGATAACCGAAGTGGCCAATATGATTGCCGAAGTGGTGCACTCCTACGGCAAGACAATGGCTGCCTCCCCGTTCCCCACCCCGAAGATGGCTTCACGCATGGTGCGCCAGGACTGGGGCAAATGGAATCTCGACATCGTGTTCCCGATGGTTTACCATACCTTCTATACGGGCGATGCCAGCTTCATTTCCGACTGTACGGTTGAGAATGTACGCGACAAGAACGATATGACTACACTGTACTGCGGCATGACCGCCACCGACGGCCCGATGATGTTCGAATGCATGGATGCCGCTCTCAACAACGGCGCCCAGGGAATTGCCGTATTTACCATTCATGGACTGCGTTCTCCGGAGGTGAAGAGGCAGTTCAAGGCTTATACGGACAGTGTCAGAGCCGTGCGTGCCGCCAATGGCGGGGTGATAAAGGCTACCCATCCCGAAGTGGCGGATCCCGACCCCTTCAAGCATGAAGGCATTATGAAGCTGATGCAGGAGCGCATGCAGCAAATCATAGCCAAGGCTGCCGGCAAGGAAGAGCCGGCTCCGCTGGCATTGGGCGAGTACAAGGAGGTGGATTCCTATGACGCGACACGCTGCTACCAAGTGGTGGATGAGAATAGCAAGACTACTTTTGACGTGACATTCTATCTTTACGGCGACGTTGTTTCCGGTTGGGATGTAGCAGTAGCAGACAAGGCTTCTACTAATAAGAAATGAAAGGACGTTTTATGATAGTGAGAGATTACGGGAGCAAACTCCTTCTGCTCTTGGTGTTTTCAATGGTAGGCATGGTTTGTTGCAATGCCCAGAGTGGAAAGAGCTTGTCCGTAAAGAAAGTAATGTGTACGGCTTCACCGGAAGGTGAGGCTGTGCCGTCCTTGCTGGACGAGAACGGGATAGAGTTTCAGCCCCTTGATGTGGTCAACTGGAAAGATTATCCCTACAAGCCGGAAGTGAGTTTCCGCATAGCCCATACGGGGCGCGAAATCCTGCTCCACTACAAAGTGAAGGAAGCCAGTGTGCGTGCAGTGGCCTCCGGAGACAATGGCCGGGTATGGGAAGATGCTTGTGTGGAATTCTTCGTATCTCCCGAAGGTGACGACCGCTATTACAATTTCGAATGTAACTGCGCCGGCAGGCTGCTGATTCAGGGAGGTGCAGTCAATGAGCGCCGTCCTACGGCGAGTCAGGAGGTGCTGGGCATGGTGAAACGTTGGAGCTCGTTGGGCGGCGAACCTTTCGAGGAACGTTTGGGCGAGTGCAGCTGGGAACTGGCCATGGTTATTCCCGTTTCCGCTTTCTTCCAGCATTCCGTCGGTTCTTTGGACGGAAAAACAATGAAAGGGAATTTCTACAAGTGTGGTGACAAACTCCAGACTCCCCACTTCCTTTCTTGGAGTCCTATCGGGCTGGAACGCCCCATGTTCCACTGTCCGGCCTTTTTCGGCACCTTGTCTTTTGAATAAATCTTTAGGGTGTTCTGGTGGAATCATTTGCCGTTAGCATTACTTATTGGATTGACAATTGCGGAATTATGTGTTTTTTTATACCTTTGCACTTCCTAAATTGTAAATGCATATATGATTACCGCAGAACAACTGAAAGATATCAAAGAACGTACCGAGGCGTTGAACCGCTATCTGGACATTGAAGGAAAGAAGATACAGGTGGAAGAAGAGCAGCTCCGCACCCAGGCTCCCGGTTTCTGGGACGACCAGAAGGCTGCCGAGGCTCAGATGAAGAAAGTGAAGGGCTTGCAGCAATGGATTTCCGGCTACAATGAGGTAAAGACCTTGACTGACGAGGTACAACTGGCTTTCGACTTTTACAAAGACGAACTGGTGACTGAAGAGGAAGTGGACGATGCCTATGCCAAGGCAATCACTGCTGTCGAGGCCCTCGAACTCAAGAATATGCTTCGCGAGGAAGCCGATCAGATGGACTGTGTGCTGAAAATTAACTCTGGTGCCGGTGGTACGGAGAGCCAGGACTGGGCAAGCATGCTGATGCGTATGTATCTGCGCTATGCCGAGACTCACGGCTATAAGGCCACCATCGCCAACCTGCAGGAAGGAGACGAGGCAGGTATCAAGACTTGTACCATCGAGATTTCCGGCGATTATGCCTACGGCTACCTGAAAGGTGAGAACGGTGTACACCGCTTGGTGCGTGTTTCGCCCTACAATGCCCAGGGCAAGCGTATGACTTCTTTTGCATCCGTGTTTGTCACTCCCTTGGTAGATGATACCATCGAGGTGAACATCGAACCTGCCCGCATGTCATGGGATACCTTCCGAAGTGGTGGCGCCGGTGGACAGAACGTCAATAAGGTAGAGTCCGGTGTCCGTCTGCGCTATCAGTATAAGGATCCATATACGGGCGAAGAGGAAGAAATCCTGATTGAAAATACCGAGACACGAGACCAGCCCAAGAACCGCGAGAACGCTCTCCGCCTTCTCCGTTCCATGCTTTACGACAAGGAACTCCAACACCGCATGGCCGAGCAGGCAAAGGTGGAAGCCGGTAAGAAGAAAATCGAATGGGGTAGCCAGATTCGTAGCTACGTCTTCGACGACCGCCGCGTGAAGGACCACCGTACCAACTTCCAGACCAGTGATGTGAATGGTGTGATGGATGGAAAGATAGACGGCTTTATCAAAGCTTACCTGATGGAGTTTGCAGGAAGTGGCGAATAAATTTTCTCCCTTTCATTTGCATTCTTCCCGAATTTCTTCTTACTTTGTTCATCGTTGAACTTTAAACTATAAAACACACCATGGGAAAAAGTAAAAAGAAAGCAATGCACAGCCAGAAGGAAGAGCAACAAGCCAAGAAAGTGATGATGACGATGGGAGTAATAGCCATTGTATTGGTCATCGCCATGTTTGTGGCTTACTCTTACTGGGGCTGATAAAATCACTGGAAACGACATGCCGCAGGAGATAGAACGGAAATTCCTCGTGACGGGAGAATACAAGCCACAAGCGTATGCACACAGCCGTATCGTACAAGGATACATCAGCAGTGTACGTGGACGGACAGTACGGGTGCGCATCCGCGATGAACGGGGATTTCTCACCATCAAGGGTGCATCCAATGAATCGGGAACCAGCCGCTACGAGTGGGAAAAGGAAATTCCGCTGTGCGAAGCGCGGGAATTGCTGAAGCTGTGCGAACCGGGTATCATCGACAAGACCCGTTACCTGGTGCGCAGCGGACAGCACGTCTTTGAGGTGGATGAATTCTATGGCGAGAATGAGGGACTGACTGTGGCCGAGGTGGAACTCTCCTCGGAAGACGAGCCTTTCGTGAAACCTGCATTCATCGGACGGGAGGTGACGGGAGATGTCCGCTACTATAACTCGCAACTGATGAAACACCCTTTCACCACATGGTAGCAAACCAATTGTATGCCGTACTTGTTTAATCGTCATGGAGAAACTTTACGACTACCTGCCAAGAGAACTGGTCACCTTCCTTTTGGTCACTGTATTCTCTTTACTCATCGGGCTTTCACAGCGTAAAATCAGCTTGAAGCGCGAAGGGGAAACTACGCTTTTCGGTACCGACCGCACCTTCACTTTTATAGGCATTCTGGGCTATCTGCTCTATATCCTCGACCCTACGGGCTATCGTCTGTTCATGGGAGGAGGAGCCATTCTGGGACTGCTGCTCGGACTGAACTATTATGTGAAGCAGTCACAGTACCATGTGTTCGGAGTAACCACCATCATTATTGCACTCATCACCTACTGTATTGCTCCCATTGTGGCCACGCAGCCGTCGTGGTTCTACGTCATGGTCATAGTGACCGTCCTGCTCTTCACCGAGCTGAAACACACCTTCACGGAACTGGCCCAGCGCATGAAGAACGACGAGATGATTACGCTTGCCAAGTTCCTTGCCATCAGCGGCATTATCCTGCCGATGCTGCCCAATGAGAATCTTATTCCCGGCATCAACCTGACGCCATACAGTATTTGGCTGGCCACGGTGGTTGTATCGGGCATTTCCTACCTTTCTTATCTGTTGAAGCGTTACGTTTTCCATGAGTCGGGCATTCTGGTTTCGGGCATCGTGGGAGGCTTGTACAGCAGCACGGCTACCATTTCCGTACTGGCGCGAAAGAGCCGTAAGGCTTCTGTGCAGGATGCTCCCGAATATGTGGCAGCCATGTTGTTGGCGGTCAGCATGATGTTCCTCCGTTTCTTGATATTGATAGGTATTTTCAGCCGGGAGACGCTACTGGCCATTTATCCCTACCTGCTGATAATGTCGGTGGTAACGGCAGCCGTGGCATGGTATCTGCATTCCAAGCGGAAACGGGTGGACGACGGCACGCAGACCACGGAGGACGAGGACAGCAGTAATCCGTTGGAGTTCAAGGTAGCGCTGATTTTTGCCATGCTGTTTGTGGTGTTCACTATCTTGACCCACTATACGCTGGTGTATGCCGGCACGGGTGGACTGAACTTGCTCTCTTTCATTTCGGGGTTCAGTGACATTACTCCTTTCATCCTGAACCTGCTTCAAGGAACGGGCAGTGTGGCGGTGCTGGTGATTACGGCTTGCAGCATGCAGGCTATTGTCAGCAATATAGCGGTAAACATGTGCTACGCGTTATTCTTTGCCGGTGGAAAAAGCCCTTTGCGGCCGTGGATATTGGGGGGATTCGGCTCTGTTATTGCCGCAAATATCTGTCTGTTACTTTTCTTCTATTTTCTCTAAATTGCTTTCTTTTTGCTTTTTTAACTCCGAAAGTCTCGTAAATGCATGAAAAAGGGGCTATTTTTGCAGAATTCATTGTGACAAAACTCGAACGGGAAACGTCTAATACCAAGACAATAAACATGAATAGTCACTAAATATAAAAACGCAATGAGAACAAAATGGACTGTGCTGCTATGGATGCTGATGATTTCGGGACTGCTTGCAGCGCAAAACACGGCAAACACTTCTTTCCAGGTTAAAGGAATTTTGCTCGACTCACTCACCCAGGAGGGTGAACCTTATGCTACCATTAAAATCGTGAAGAAAGAGGCCCCTGCAAAGGCGCTGAAAATGCTGGTAACGGACATGAAAGGCCAGTTCCAGGAGAAAGTACCCGGTACGGGCAACTTCGTGATGACCATCACTTCCGTGGGACGTACTCCCATCGTGAAGGACTTTTCTGTGAAGGCAGGGGAGAAGCTGGTGGACTTCGGCACGCTGTATATCGTAGATGCCTCCAATGAGCTGGGGCAGGTGGAAATAGTGGCACAGAAGCCTCTGGTGAAGGCAGATATCGACAAGATAGAGTACAATGTGCAGGATGACCCTGACGCCCAGTCGAACTCCGTGCTGGAAATGCTTCGCAAGGTACCGTTGGTAACGGTGGATGGCGAGGACAATATTCAGGTGAACGGGAGTAGCAGCTTTAAGGTATATGTCAACGGAAAGCCCAACAACATGATGAGCAACAACCCGACGGAAGTGCTGAAAAGTATGCCTGCAAACAGTATCAAGCATATTGAAGTGATAACCAATCCCGGCCCCAAGTATGACGCCGAGGGTGTGGGCGGTATTCTGAACATCGTCACCGTGGGCAGCGGACTCGAAGGCTATACGGCTACGTTCAGTGCCAACGTCAGCAACCGCGGTGCAGGCGGCGGGGCATTCGGTACCATAAAGAGCGGAAAGCTGACCGTCAGCGCCCGCTACAATTACAATTACAACGACCAGCCCCGCAACTACAGCAGTGGTAGCCAGCATGTGACACCGGAAGCTGTTACGGAGAATTCTTCCAATCTGGACTATGACGGCAGCAACAAGGGACACGGTTCTTTCCAGTCGGGCAGCATGGAGGCCAGCTACGAAATAGATACATTACGCTTGGTTACCATGTCTTTCGGACTTTGGGGCGGTGGGAATAAGAGTAACGGCTCTACGGACTACATCGCCACCTTTCCAGAGAACATAAATGCTGCTCCCATTTACAGTTATTCTGCCTTTAACCGCAGCAAGTCTTCCTGGTATTCTATCGACGGAGGTATCGACTACCAGCGTCTGTTCAAGGTCAAGGACCGCATGCTGACGTTCTCCTACAAGATAAACACCCGTCCGCAAACGTCGGATTCCTATACGGAATATGAAATAGACAATGGCTATAACCCCGATTGGGCGGACTATCTGAACCGTTTGAAGAACCAGCATAACGACGGTGAGCAGAATACCACGGAGCATACGTTCCAGGCCGACTATACCACGCCTATCGGCAAGCTGCATACCTTGGAGGCAGGTGCCAAGTACATTCTGCGCAACAACTCCTCCGAAGACGACCGTTTTGATGCGGACGATACCGGAAAGTATGAATACAACAAGAACCAGAGTTCACACTACAAGCATTTGAACGATATTATCGCCGCCTATCTGGGATATGGACTGAAGGTGAAGAGACTTTCGGGCCGTTTGGGATTACGCTACGAGCATACCATCCAAGATGTGAAGTATCTGGTGGGCCGCGGCGAGGATTTCACAAAGAACTTTGACGACGTAGTGCCTTCCGCTTCTATCGGCTACAAGCTGACGGATATGTCCAATCTGCGTTTAGGATACAACATGCGTATCTATCGTCCGGGAATCTGGTCTCTGAATCCTTATCTGAATGATACGGACCCCTCCTACATCAGCCAGGGTAATCCGGAGCTGGACAGCGAGAAGAGCCATGCTTTCAACTTGAGTTACAGTAACTTCACACAGAAGTTCAACATCAATATCTCGGCCCGTTACTCGTTTACCAACAACAGTATTGAGAATGTGACAAGGCTCATGCCCGATACGGAGATTGAGGGATTGAAGAATCCCACGGGCAAGGATGTGCTTTATTCTACCTATGCCAACATCGGCAAGACCCGTTATGCCAGTGTGAACGGCTACGTCAACTGGAATGCCACTCCACGTACACGTATCTACATGAACATGAGCGGCAATTACTCTTATCTGGAGGGCAGTGAAGGCATGCGTAACGATGGCTGGAGCCTCTTTGCCTACGGCGGTGCACAGCAGACGCTGCCCCATGACTGGCGCATCAGTCTGAATGTCTTCGGACAGACGCCGTGGATTATGCTGCAAGGTAAGGGCAGCAGCTTCTTTGATTATGGCTTGAGCGTCAACAAGTCCTTCCTGGACAAGCGCCTCACCTTGTCTGCCTTTGCCAGCAACTTCTTCAAGAAGTATATGGACCAAAGCTCCACCACCGAAGGCAGCGGTTTTATACGGGAAAGCAATTATAAGTACAGCCGCCAACGCTTCGGCATAAGCGTCAGCTACCGTATCGGTGAGTTGAAGGCAAGCGTGAAAAAGGCTGCGCGCACTATCAGCAATGATGATGTGAAGAGCGGTGGCAGTGGTTCTGGTGGCGGCGGTGAATAGGTTGTAAATACATCCCCTTCTGAAACTTGTACCTCGCTATTCATCAGAGAATACAAGTTTCAGAAGGGGATTTTTTATGATAGTAAGTTACTTGCTGACTGTTGAGAACCCCAACTCCTTCAACCCTTTCTGCACATCCGGATGACTCATGAAGAGCTTCCACAGCAGTCCCGACCGATAATTCTCGAGCATGACGGCTATCGGGCCCTGGTCAATGGCGAGGTAGCGCTGCGGATACCAGTTGTCCGTTTCGCTGAAAGCATCGTAGAAGCCATAGGGGCCGAAGACCTTATCTCCCATCTCGTAGAGGTGGCGCATCACTTGCAACGACTGTTCCGGGGTATAGACGATGGATGACAAGGCGGCAGTTGGAGAGATGACTCCCTGGTCGTCGCGTTCGTTGGGAGCGTGGGCGGCATATCCGTTGACGGAGTAGCTGGCTGTCAGTCCCCAGCAGTCGGGCCCGAAACCTTTGTAGTGCTTGGGGTTGCGGACACAGTAGGCACGGTTCACAAGCGTCAGGTTACGCATCTCGTCGAAGTAGTTGGCGCAGTATTCATCCTTCAGCCCGATGGGGTCGAGGCCGAGGAACGAGTATTGTGCCCAGAAGAGCGGTCCGGCTTCTGTGCCTTGATAGCGCAGATGCAACTCGATATTCTCCACTTTATGAGGGTCTACAATGGCCCCGTTCTGCGCCCAGCCCTCGTGATAGACTGCTGCAGGCACGCCGTGGGTAGGCGAGGCGGCAGCAAGGATATACATGATGAGGCATTCGTTGTAACCGTGTACGGGAAAGTTCATTTCCCAACCGTATTCCGGACTCCAGTGCCAATAGAGCACGTTCTGGCCGTTCTGGCGGTAGAAGTTCCAGTCCACTTCGCGCCACAACTTGTCGATGCGGGCGGCGAGGGCTTGCTCGGCGGGCGAACCGTCGATGTAGTACTGGTGGACGGAGAGCAGCGCCTGCATGATGAAGGCTGTTTCTACCAGGTCGCCGCCATTGTCTTTCTGCCCGAAGGGTTTCACCTTGCCCGTATCGCCATACCACCAGTGCGGGTAGGCACCGTGGAAACGGTCAGCGGTTTCGAGGAAGGAGACGATTTTCTCCATTCGTTCCAGCCCTTCCTGGCGGGTGACATAGCCGCGGTCTATACCGGCAAGTATAGCCATGATGCCGAAGCCGCTTCCACCGGACGTGATTACGTTCTGGTCGTTCTCCGGATAGACACCGTCTATGTGGATGCGTTCGCGTGCCAGTCCGCTGTTGGGCTCGGCACCTTCCCAGAAGTAGTTGAAGGTACGGCGCTGTACGGTGTCCATCAGGGCATCGTCGCTCAGCCGGTCTTCTTTGGCGGCGGGGCTTTTGCATTGCGTGAAACCGAGCAACAGCAGGAATAATAATAAACTGTATTGTATTTTCATTGTACCAATGCTTACTTGTTTTTTTATCATTTACTTATCTATATTCATTGCACGGTCAATTCAACAAGTATAGGACAGTGGTCAGAAAGATAACTGTTCTCCGGTTTGTCTTGGATAACGCGGTAGCGGTCTATCTTTGCGCCTTTGGTCACGAAGACATAGTCCAGCAGTACGCGTTCCTCCACCGGCAGACGGCCGAAGTCATGGAAAGACCAGGACGGACCGTAGGTGACGGCAGCTGTCTTTGCGGCATTTTCCATTCCTCCCTTTTCCAGCGTTTGCAGAGGTTCTTCACCGGGCGTACAGTTAAAGTCACCGGTGATGATGGCGGGCATGTCCGGTGCTATCTCCTTGATTTTGTCGAGAATGAGTTGCACGCCCTCTTTGCGGGCTGTCTTTCCGTCGTTGTCCAGATGGGTGTTGAAATATACAAACTTTTGTCCGTTGTTCTTTTCCTGCAGTATCGCCCAGGTGGTGACACGGTTGTAGGAAGCGTCCCAGCCCTTGATGCCGATAGTTTCGGGTTGCTCGCTGAGGGAGAAATTGCCGTATTCCAACAGTGTAAACCGGTCGGTCCGGAAGAATATCGGGCAGTATTCGCCTGCTTCCTTGCCGTCGTCGCGCCCCACACCGAGTGCTGTGTATTGCGGCAGCCCGCGTTTTAGGTCTTCCATTTGGTTGTGAAGCACTTCCTGCATGCCCAGCAAGTCGGGGCTGTAGTAGGCTATCATACGGCAGGCGTCACCCTTGCGGTAATTCCAGTTGTTTACACTGTCCGAAGGAATATCCAGGCGGACATTGAACGTCATCACTTCCAGCGGCTGTCCGTTCTGTGCGGAGGGCTGGCTCTTGCAGCTGCTAAGGAGCAGAATGCTGCAAAAACAAAGGAGTAAAGTAGTATATCTCATGTTTTCTTGTTTTTAGAGTGCAATATTAAATATTTTATTTTATTTCAGTGTCAGTCGGGCTATCTTTTCTGCCTGGCTGCTGCCACCTATCATCACATCGAAATCTCCCGGCTCGGCCACGTGGTTGAGGTCGTAGTCGTAGAAGCGGAGCAGCTCAGGGGTAATCTTGAAGGATACGGTCTTGCTTTCGCCCGCTTTCAGGAACACCTTTTCAAAGCCTTTCAGCTCGCGTACGGGGCGGGTAATGCTGCCTACGAGGTCGCGGATATAGAGCTGCACGACTTCTGCGCCGTCACGCTTACCGGTATTGGTCACGGTGACTACGGCAGTGGTGGAGCCATTTTGTCCCATGACCGGGGTACTGAGGGCGATGTCGCTGTACTGGAAAGTGGTGTATGAGAGCCCGTAGCCGAAGGGATACAGCGGTTCATTGTCCACATCCAGATAGTTGCTGCGGAACTTCTCGAACCAATTGCCGGCAGCCAGCGGGCGACCGGTATTCTTGTGGTTGTAGAATAAAGGTATCTGCCCTACGTTCTTCGGGAAAGTCATGGTCAGCTTACCGCTTGGGTTCACGTCACCGAACAGTACGTCGCCGATGGCGTATGCCGCTTCACTGCCACCGAACCATACGTTCAAGATAGCGGGCACATGTTCCTGCTCCCAGGTGAGCGTCAGCGGTCGGCCGGTGAAGAGGGTCAGTACAACGGGCTTTCCGGTCTTCAGCAAGGCTTCCAGCAGGGTGCGTTGCACGTCGGGGATGTCGAGGTCGGTACGGCTGGAGCTTTCACCGCTCATTTCGGAAGACTCGCCCAGGGCGGCTACAATCACGTCGGCACCGGAGGCTACCTTCAAAGCTTCGTCCAGCAGTTCCTTATCCGTACGGTTGTCCCGGCCCAGCGATCGGCCGAATAGGGTGGCGCGTTCCTCGTAGGCTACATCACCGATGAGGTTGCTGCCTTTGGCGTAGGTGATGTTCACCCGGCCGGCTGTCATTTCTTTCAATCCTTCGTACAGAGAGGGATAGTCGTCCAGGCGTGCGGCAACACTCCAGGTACCGGGCATGTTGCTGCGGGTATTGCCCAGGGGGCCGATGACGGCGACGGTGCCTTGCTTCTCTAAGGGAAGGACGGGACGAGAAGACTTCTTGCCTTGTCCCTCAAAAGGTTCGTTTTTCAGCAGCACAAAGCTTTCGGCGGCAATCCGGCGGGCAGCGTCGCGGTGCTTGCGGGTGAAGATGTCGCGTGCGGGACGGCTGAGGTCGCAGTATTTGTAAGGGTCATCAAACAGCCCTAACTTGTATTTCGCTTCAAGGATGCGGCGGCAGGCTGCATCCAGCGTCTTCATGGTTATTTTGCCTTCGGTGAGCGACTTTTTCAACGTGCCCACGAAACCTTCGCTCACCATATCCATGTCCACACCGGCGTTGAGCGCACGGGCGGAAACGGTCTGCAGGTCACCGATGCCGTGCTCCACCATTTCGGAGATACCGGTAAAGTCGGTCACCACAAAACCGCTGAACCCCCATTGTTTGCGCAGCACGTCTGTCATCAGCCAGCGGTTGGCTGTGGCGGGCACACCGTCCACTTCGTTGAAAGAGGCCATTACACTGCCCACTCCGGCATGGACGGCTGCTTCATAGGGGTACATGTATTCGTTGAACATGCGGTTGCGGCTCATGTCTACGGTGTTGTAGTCGCGTCCGGCTTCTCCGGCACCGTACAGTGCGAAGTGCTTGACGCATGCCATGATTTCGTCGTTCCGTTTCAGTTGGTCGTTCAGGTCTTTTCCCTGATATCCCAACACCATGGCGCGGGCGATGGCGCCTCCGAGGAACGGGTCTTCGCCCGAACCTTCGGATACACGTCCCCAGCGTGGGTCACGGCTGATGTCTACCATTGGACTGAATGTCCATGAGATACCGTCGGCACTGGCTTCTGTAGCGGCTATGCGGGCAGACTGCTTGATGGCTGCCATATTCCACGTGCAGGAGAGGCCGAGGGGGATGGGGAAGATGGTCTCATAGCCATGTATCACATCCATGCCGAACAGCAGGGGGATGCCCAGGCGGGAGTTCTCTACGGCCAGTTTCTGTACGTCGCGTATCTTGGCCACTCCTTTCAGATTGAAAAGCCCTCCCACGAGCCCCTGCTCAATCTTCTTGGCCACGTCGCTGCTCTTTGCCTGACCGGTGGTGATTTCTCCGGTCACGGGCAGGTTGAGCTGGCCGATTTTCTCTTCCACAGTCATCCGGCGCATCAGTGCGTCGATGAAGCGGTCCATGTCCTGCGGAGATTTCTGCGCCTGCACGGTGGCGGTGCCACCTATTAAAGCGGTTGCGAGCAGCAGACTTGTTCTCTTGAAAATTTTCTTCATATTCATATTGAATTAATTGTTTGTAAGTATGTTCCCTTCATTGTTTTTAGATTGCCGTCACTCTATTGCAGTGGTGCTATGACTTCTTTGCAACGGTGCTGCAATTTCTCTGCAGTGATACTGCAAACGATTTGCAGCGCTACTGCAACTGCTTTGCAGCGACACTGCAACTGTTGTGCAGTACTACTGCAACACTTTTGCAGTGCCACTGCAAAAAGTTTGCAGCTCTTTGCAGTAGCAATGCTTTGATTGAAAGCAAGTTATGAAATAGACCTTTTGCCATTGATTGGGTCGGCTGTTTCCTTTGGCCGGGTATCAATAGTCGGGGTTCTGTACCAGTACTCCGTTCGATTTGTCTATCTCTGTCTGGGGCAGAGGCAGTAGTGCATTCTTGTCCTGGTAATTCTTTCCGGCAGCTTGCAGCACTTCTTTGGCAATGCCCCAGCGCACGAGGTCGTAGAAGCGGTCGGGTTCCAGTGCCAGCTCTACGCGGCGTTCGTGGCGAATGGCGTCACGCAGCACAGACTGGCTGGCAGATTCTACCTTCGGAAGCACGTCTGCCAGTGTGCCGCGGGCATGGGCGCGTACTTGTTCCAGATACCCGGCGGCTTCGCCCGTCAGCCCTTTCTCGTTGGCGGCTTCGGCAGCCATCAGCAGCACGTCCGGATAGCGGATGAGGCGGATGTTTACCCAGAAACCCATACGGCTGTACTTGCGGCGCAGTGTCGGGTCCGTGTAGGCCTTCTTGTTGAAGTAGGCACCCATGGCGGTGGATACGGGTGACTCGCCATAAGGCTGGTTGGTATTCTCCGGTGTGATGGGCTCGTCCGTGCTGCGGCGGAAGTAGAGCAATGTGGCGTTCCGGCGCGGGTCGCCCGGCTCAAAGGCTTCTCCCATCAGTTTGGTGGCCATGTGCCAGCCCCATCCCAGGTCCCACTCGCCGGCTCCGCGCACCCCTTGCACCTGACAGAACTGGCTGCCGATGCTGGCATCCTCTTTCATGGCATCGGTGGCTTCGCATTGCAGTTCGAAGATGCTCTCACCGCAATTCTCCCCTTCTACGGTGAAGACTTTGTCGACCGGTGTATTCAGGTTGTAGATGCCCGACTTTATCACTTCGGTGGAGGCTGTGTACATATTGTCCCAATCGTTCCGCATCATATAGGTGCGTGCGTGCAGGGAGCGTGCGGCGCCCCAGGTCAGCCGTCCCGTATAGTCGCTGTCCCACCGCAGGGGCAGGCATTCTTCGGCTTCGGTCAGGTCTTTGTCAATCTGTTCGTATATCTTTTCCGCCGTGGTCTTGGGCACGTTGGCATCGGAGGCTTCCACTACCTTGATGGTGACCAGCGGCACTTCGCCAAAGGCGCGTACCAGGTTGAAGTAGCACCAGGCACGGAAGAAGAGCGCTTCGCCGCGGTTGCGGATGGCTTCGGTGTCGTCCTTGTGTCCGCTCTTCTCAATGTCGTCCAGGATTTCGTTGCACTGGTAGATGATTTTGTAGTTCTGTCCCCAATAGGCGCTGAGCGGCCCGTTGGAGGCAGTGTATTCGAAGTCGTCCCACATGGCGGCCTCGTTGCTGCCGTCGCCGGCGTCACTGCCTTTCTCGGAGTCCTCGCTGCGCACCATGTGCACCATAAAAGCAGGAATACCGGCAGTGATGTCGTACGAGCGCATCAGGTAGTAGACGTTGAATATCTTCCCGCCTACAAGGGCGTTGGGAGAGTCATCTTCCGTGAACTGCCCCAGCGGATCGCGGTCCAGGAAGTCGTTGCAGGATGTCAGTGAGAGGGCTGTTGCACCCACCAGCAATGTAAATATGTATTTTATCAGTTTCATAAATTTATATTTTTCATTCCCCGTTCCCTTTGAAGGAGTCGGGGGAGGTTTGAAGTTACTCTTTTTTAGGGGAGAGGCTTTTAGAACGTCAGATTAAATCCGAACGTATAAATCGCCGGCATCGGATAACTGCCGTCGTCCACCCCGAAGGCGATGGCGCTTCCGCCCAGTTCCGGGGTATATCCGGTGTTGTGCTTCCACGTCTTCAGGTTCTGTATGTTCACGTAGAGCTTCAGCGCCTGCATGCCTATCTTCGAAATCAGCGCCTTGTCGAAGTTGTATGCCAGCGACACGTTACGGATGCGGAAGAACGAGCCGTCCTCTATGTAATACTCGGAGTTCAGATTGTTGATGGTATGCTTGGTGTTCAGCAGCGGCTGGGTGTTGCTGGTCCCTTCACCGTGCCAGCGGTCCATGCGTTGCTCCATAAAGTTGAACTGGCTCCAGTTGTAGTTGTCCCAGGTACGGTAAATCTGATTGCCGCCTTGTCCCATCATGTCAACGGCAAGCTCCCAGTTCTTGTAGCCCAGGCCGAGCGTGAAGCCGTAGGTGACATCGGGTGTAGGATTACCAATCATCGTACGGTCTGCCGTGGTGATTTCACCGTCACCGTTCACGTCGCGGAATTTCAGGTCGCCCGGGGTGACGGTTGCCAGTGTGTTCTTGGGAGAGTGCTCAATCTCCTCCTGGGTCTGGTAGACGCCTTCCACCTTGTAGCCGTAGAAGTAGCCGATGGGGTATCCTGCCATTGTGTAGCTCTGCTGCTTGTCTCCGGCTATGATGGAGTAGCCTTCCTGCACGAGGCTCAGTACCTTGTTCTTGATGGTGGCAAGGTTCATTCCGATGTTGTAGTTCCAGTCGCCTATCCGGTCGCGCCAGCTCAAGGCAAGCTCTACGCCCGAATTCTCGATGGAGCCAAGGTTTCCGATACCCGGTACGGTGCCCGAGATGCCCGGCACTTCGGCCAGCAGGTCTTTGGTTTTCTTCTTGTAGTACACCCCTTCAAAGTGCAGGCGGTTGCGGAGGAAGTTGGCTTCTGCACCGGCTTCCCAGGCTTCCACCTTCTCCCAGCGCAGTTTGGGGTTGGGCAGGTAGGCAAGCTGGTAGCCCGGATAGATGGCAGACGGGGTGCCGAACACGGCGGAGTAGGCATTCGTCAGCAACGGTTCGGCGGGATAGGCGCGGTCCAGGTTCTGGTTGCCCAGTGTGCCCCATGAGCCTTTCAGTTTCAGCATATCCAGCCAGGTGATGTCCTTCATCCATGCTTCCTCGCTCATCAGCCAGCCCAGGCCGACGGAGTAGAAGTTCTGCCACTGGTTGCCGGTGTAGGAGAAGGCGGAAGAACCGTCGCGGCGGTAGGAGCCGTTGAACAGGTACTTGCCCTTGTAGTTGTAGAGCACGCGTGCCAGCACGGACACGGTGGAGCGCTCCCACTGCGTACTGCCGTTGGTGGCGGTGGCTGCGTCGCCGATACTTACGTACCATTTGTCGGGATTGTCCGGAATGACCAGGCCTACCCCTTGGGTACGGGCGCCGTTCAGATTCTCGAGCTTGTTGTAGTAGGTGGTGAAACCGGCTGTGGCCGTCACGCTGTGGTCTCCCCAGGAGTTGGTGTAGGTCAGCAGATAGTCGCTCTGTACCTTCATTTCCGTTTCTTTGGCTTGGGACACTCCGGTCTTGCCGTTGCCCAGCGTGGCTATGTCTCCCTCGACGCTTGCGTCATATACCTGGATAACCGGGGTGTATGTCCGTGTGCTGTTCGAGGCATAGTCCAGGGAGAACATGGCCTTGAACTGGAAGTGTTTCAGGAAATCCCATTGCCCGTACACGTTGCCCGAGCCACGGTAGTTCTCGGCTTTCGTGGTATTCGCCTTCAGGTCTACGTCCACCATCGGGTTGTTCATCTGTGCCTTCTGGAATCCGGGCAGTGAGGTGTAGAGGCCGTACTCGGAGTTGAATACATGCGCCACCGGAGCTGCGCGCAGGGCTGTAGCCACACTCTTCGTGTCGGCGGGCAGCATGCGTGCCCCGTTGAATTGGAAACCTACCTTGAGGTTGTCCGTCACTTTATAGTCGTTGCTGATGTTCAGCGTGATTTTGCTGTACTTCTCGTGCTTGATGTTGCCTTGCTCGTAAGCATAGCCCGCACCGAGATAGAAGCTGTTCTTGTCCGAGGCACCCGTGATGCTGATGTTGTTGTTGGTGATGAACCCAGTCTGGAAGATTTCATCCTGCCAGTTGGTGTTTCCCGTCCAGTCCGAGAAGTTGTATTCCGGGTTGCCTTCATTCCTCAACTGTTCGTTGTACAGCAGTTTGAAGCCTTCGGCATCCGTCAGTGCAATTTTGTCGGTGACGGACTTGAAACCGAACGAGCCGTTGATATTGACGCGTGTCTGTCCCTCTTTCGCCTTCTTGGTGGTGATGATAATCACGCCGTTGGCACCGCGCACACCGAAGATGGCGAGCGACGACGGGTCTTTCAGTATCTCCATGGATTCGATGTCCTGCGGATTCAGGAAGTTGATGTTGTCGTTGAACAGTCCGTCCACCACATAGAGTGGCTTGTAGCCGTTGATGGAGTTTGTTCCGCGTACACGGATTTCCGGGTCGGAGCCTGCCTTGCCGGAGTTTATCACCTGCACGCCGGCAATCTTGCCTTGCAGTGCGGATACGGGGTTGACCACCGGCTTGTTGGCGATTTCGTCGCCTTTAATGTTGGTGATGGAGCCCGTAAGGTCTCGCTTCTTGGCGCTGCCATAACCGATGACAACGGTTTCGGCCAGCATCTGCGAGTCGTCTTTCATCTGGACGTTGATTACCGACTGGCTGCCTACCTTGACAGCTTGCTTCACCATGCCTACATAGGAAAAATCCAATGTGTTCTCCGGGGTGGCCTGGATGGAGTACCGGCCGTCTATGTCGGTAATCACGCCATTGGAGGTTCCCTGCACCAATACGGTGGCACCAATCAGCGGGTCACCCAGGGCATCGGTCACGGTACCGGTTACTGTTTTCTCCTGCGCCGATGCGGCGACACTTGCCAGCAGGCACACCGTCAGAAATAGGTTTCTCAGTCTTCCGGTTTTCTTCTTGGGAAGGTTTAGGTTCTTCTTCATTACATTGATTTTTTAGTGGATAAATCATTCAGTTTCTCCTCTGAACAATCAAAATGCAAAAAAGATTTGGTGACGGTGTTAAAAAAGGGCAGCCCGGTTTTCGCGGACTGCCCTCTTACCTAAAAGCAAAACTATACCTATTTCAACTCAAAACTCGTAGTCTTTACATCGCGGCTGTTGGGTCCAATCATTACATGGAACTCGCCGGGTTCGTATACATACTGTATGTCGTAGTTGTAGAACTTCAGCAATTCGGGGGTAATGGTGAAGGTCACCTGCTTGCTTTCGCCTTTTTTCAGGTGGATGCGCTCGAAGCCTTTCAGCTCTTTCACGGGGCGGGTAATGCTGCCCACCAAGTCGCGGATATAGAACTGTACGATTTCATCTGCATCGTAGTTGCCCGTATTGGTTACGGTTACGGAAGCGGTCAGCTTGCCGTCCGCATTCAGTTGCTTGGAGCTGAGCGTGATGTCACTGTACTGGAAGGTGGTGTAGCTCAAGCCATAGCCGAAAGGATACAGCGGGTCGTTGCTCACATCCAGGTAGTTGCTGCGGAACTTCTCGAACCATTTGCCTTCTTTCAGAGGACGGCCGGTATTCTTGTGGTTGTATGCCATAGGCAACTGGCCCACATTCTGCGGGAAAGTGGTGGTCAGCTTACCGCTGGGGCAAACGTCTCCGAACACTACGTCGGCAATGGCGTCTGCAGCTTCACTACCTCCGAACCATACATTCAGGATGGCAGGAACATTTTCATTCTCCCAAGTCAGCACTACGGGACGTCCGGAGAACAATACCAATACTACGGGTTTGCCCGTTTTCAGCAATGCTTCCAGCAGGTGGCGCTGTGCGTCCGGCATTTCCAGTTCGGAACGGCTACTGCTCTCACCACTCATCTCGGAGGACTCGCCGAGGGCGGCTACAATGACATCGGCTTGTGCGGCTACTTTCAGGGCTTCGTCCAGCAGTTCTTGGTCATTGCCACGGGGCAGTTCACGGCCGAACATCGTGGCGCGTGTCTGGTAGTCGGCATCGTACATCAGGTTGCTACCTTGTGCATAGAGAATGTTGGCCTTGGAGCCGACAGAATTCTTGAAACCTTCCAGCAGGGTGCTGTATTTGTCTGCTGTGGCTGCCACACTCCAAGTGCCCGGCATGTTGGCACGGGTGTTGGCAAGCGGGCCAATCAAGGCGATGTTGCCTTTGCGTTGCAAGGGCAGTAGGTTGTCCTGGTTCTTCAGCAGCACGAATGTCTCTGTGGCAATCTGGCGGGCGATGGAACGGTGTTCGGGAGTGAACACTTCTTTTTCGGCACGCTTCACGTCGCAGTATTTATACGGATTGGCAAACAGTCCCAGCTTGTATTTGGCTTCTAGGATGCGTCGGCAGGCTTTGTCAATGTCGGCCTCAGTCACTTTGCCTTCTTTCAGGGATTTTTCCAGTGTGCCGATAAATCCGTCGGCTACCATGTCCATGTCTGTTCCGGCGGTCAAGGCACGTGCGGATACTTCCTGCAGGTCGCCGATTCCGTGGTCTATCATTTCGGAGATGGCTGTATAGTCTGTCACCACGAAGCCGTCGAAGCCCCATTGGTTGCGCAGTACGTCGGTCAGCAGCCAGTGGTTGGCAGTGGCGGGTACGCCGTCAATTTCATTGAAGGAGGTCATTGCGCTACCCACACCGGCTTCTACGGCAGCCTTGTAGGGAGGGAAGTATTCGTTGAACATACGGTTGCGGCTCATATCCACCGTGTTGTAGTCGCGGCCGGCTTCTCCGGCGCCATACAGTGCGAAGTGCTTTACGCAAGCCATTATCTCGTTGTTGGCACTCATATCCTTGCCCTGATAACCGCGAATCATGGCTTGTGCAATGGCTGAACCCAGGAAGGGGTCTTCACCGTTGCCTTCTGATACACGTCCCCAACGGGCATCGCGGCAGATGTCCACCATCGGGCTGAACGTCCAGCAGATACCGTCTGCACTCGACTCAATGGCGGCGATACGGGCCGATTTCTCTATAGCCTCCATGTCCCAACTGCACGAGAGTGCCAAGGGGATGGGGAATACCGTTTCGTAACCGTGAATCACGTCCATACCGAACAGCAAGGGGATGCCCAGGCGGCTGTTCTCTACGGCAAGTTTCTGCACTTCGCGGATGTTCTTCACGCCTTTCAGGTTGAACAGACCTCCGACTTCACCGTTGCGGATTTTACCGGCAACGTCGCTGCTCTTGGCTTGTCCGGTGACGATGTTTCCCGTTACCGGCAGGTTGAGCTGACCGATTTTCTCGTGCAGCGTCATTTTGCCCATCAGCTCCGTAATGAATTTATCCATCTCCTGCGGATTGCCTTGGGATGTGTTTTCTTTGGGCGTTGCCGTCACGGTGAGGGCAGAGAAAGCCAAGGCTGCTAATAATGTGTATTTCTTCATATGATATAATTTTGATTATCCCCTCCGGCCCCCTGAAGGGGGAGGGGAATAGTGATATAGAAATTCAACTTAAGCTTAGCTGCTCCATCATGTCGCATACTAACTTCAATCGTAAATCGTCAAATCGTAAATCCCTAAGCCTTAAATCCCAGCTTCTGCAATCCTTCTTGAACCTCGGGACAGCTCATGAAGAGTTTCCACAACAAGCCGGAACGATAGTTCTCAATCATCGGGGCAATGG
Organism: Bacteroides sp. A1C1; assembly: GCF_004328515.1. Classification (NCBI taxonomy): domain Bacteria; kingdom Pseudomonadati; phylum Bacteroidota; class Bacteroidia; order Bacteroidales; family Bacteroidaceae; genus Bacteroides; species Bacteroides sp. A1C1. The sequence continues at coordinate 1,728,456 of NZ_CP036491.1, read as the reverse complement.
TGCATTGGTCGATGGCAAGATAGCGAGGCACCGTCCAGTCACTTCCCTCGGAGAAGGCATCGTAGAATCCGTACTTGCCCCAAATCCAGTCGCCTTTGGAATAGAAATACTTCAGTGCACGCATGGATTCCTCCGGTGTGTAGGGAAAACTGGACAAGGCTGCTGTCGGTGTGATGACACCATGGTCGTTGTCGCCCGGGCAGTGGGCTGCATAGCCTTTGGTAGAGTAGCTGGCGGTCAGTCCCCAGCAGTCCTCGCCGTAACCTTTGTATTGTTTGGGATTCTCCACGCAGTAGCGGTAGTTGGAGAGGGCATGGTTGCGCACCACGTTCCAGTAGTTGGCATAGCGGTCGCTCAGGTTGCGCGGGTCCAGACCGATGTGCGAGTATTGTGCCCAGAACAAGGGACCGCCCAGTTTCTCGGCTCCGTTGTGTTTCAATTCCAAAGGCAGGCCGTAGGGGGCAGAGTCGGACTTGATGCCGCCGCCGCGTGCCCAGCCGTTGTGGTAGGCTGAAGCCGGAACGGGATAAGTGGGGGAGGAGGCTGCGAGCACATACACAATCAATGCTTCGTTGTAGCCTTCCAGCGGGAAGTTCATTTCCCAGTTGTATTCGGGAGACCAGTGCCAGTAGATGACATCCTTGCCATTCTGATACCAGCTGAACTCCATCTCTTTCCACAATTGGTCAATCTTCTCTACCAGCGCCTTTTCCTGCTCGTTGCCGTCGCGGAAGTATTGGCGTACGCAAAGCAAGCTTTGCATCAGGAAGCAGCTTTCCACCAAGTCTCCGCCGTTATCTTTTTGTCCGAAAGGTTTCACCTTACCGGTAGGGCCGTACAACCAATGGGGCCATACGCCGTGGAAGCGGTCGGCGCGTTTCAGGTAATCGGCAATATTGGTCAGGCGCTTCACGCCTTCTTCCCTGGGGATGAAGCCGCGTTCGATGCCTACCAGCAGTCCGGCTATACCAAATCCGCTGCCGCCGGTGGTGACAACATTCTGGTCCTTTTCGGGATAATCCCCATCCAGGTGGATGCGTTCGCGTGCCAGTCCGGAGGTCGGTTCCGCACCGTCCCACATGTAGTTCAAATGTACCTTCTGGATGTAATCAAGCATTTCGTCATCCGAAGCGAATGATTCGGGACGTACTTCCTCTGTGTCGGGCTTTTCCTCTTTTCCGTTCTCTTTCCCGTTTTCCTTCAAGTCGGAAGAGCAGGATGCACAGCCCGCCAATGTGGAAATCAGGAACAAAGCCAGCACATGTATCATTATTGGTTTTTTCATATCTTTATTTCTTGTGTTTAATTTTTTGTCGTCTTGCACAATGGCGAGCGGCCGTTTTCGTTCAGCGCCTCGATAGTGAAGTAATAGTCCGTGTCCGCATCCAGTCCGCGGAAGTCATATTCCGTCTGTCCCAGTACCGTGATGGCATTGTACATCTTGCCTTCGGCGGTGCCGTAGTAGATGTTGTAGCCATAGGCGCTTGCTTCGGGTTGCCAGGAGATAAGGGCATTCCGGCGGTCTTTCCTGTCACGTTTCACAGTCAGTCCTTTCACGGCTTGCGGGACATCGCCGTCACCGTTCCCGAAGACGCGGAAGCCGGACAAGGCGACATTTCCCGTAGGCATGTGCACATTCTCGTATTTCAGATAACGGGCACGCAACGGCTCGTTGAGCTCGATGTAGTCGTGCGGACAATCCTTGTCACTGTCGCTCTTGTCTATGACCAATGTCCATTCTTTTCCGTCTTCGGAAGCAAAAATACGGTATTGGTGATAAATATCCATGGCACGGTTGTATTGAACCGCTTTATGGTCGTAGAAGTTCAACTGCACGGCACGTACATTCTTTGTGCTGCCCAGGTCTATCCCCGCCCATTCGCCGGGGTTGCCGGAACGGGCTGCCCAGTAGGTGCGCATACTTTCGTCCGTCAGGTTGGAAGCTGCATGGATGCTATCCGTAGATGATACCTCCACCGGTTTGCCGTAGGACAGAAGCATCCATCCCGTGAAACGCTCTGCAGGGTTCTTTACGTCCATCGGTTCTGCCCAGTTGGGATAATCGCCGAAGGCAGTGGACGAATACATGACACCATCCTTGTCGAAAGCCACCGGATAAAGACCGATGCGGCGTTCGAACTTGTACTTCAGGGAGAGCATGCAGGTGGCCACGTGCCAGTAATTGCCTTTCACGTCGCAGAACGTGCCTCCATGACCGGCACCTTGCACATAACCGCCCGGCTTGTAGCACATCGGGTTATGCTTCTGGTAGACAAACGGGCCCAGCGGGGAATCCGAAACATATACGCCATCGGCATAGACTTTGAATTCAGTGCCCGGAGCACCATATTGGAAATAATATTTGCCATTGTGTTTGGTCATGTAAGCGCCCTCTGTGAATGGGCGGAGTGTCACTTCATCGTCATTGTTCATGCCGAAACGTTCCCAGCCGTGTTCTTCGGGGCGGAGCATCATCACGTCGTGAATCTTGCTGATGGGATAGAAATCATTCCGGTCCAGTTCCACCGCCTTTAGCGGATATTCATTGCTGGAGCCATAATACATATACAGTCTGCCGTCATCGTCCAGAAACATGCAGGGGTCCCATGTGGGAAGCACATTCTTTTCGATGGCACGTTTGAAACGTCCCGTTTTGGGGTGTGTGCTGTACCACACGGCAAGGCCTTCGTAGGTGGAGCCGGTATAGAACAGCGTGTCACCGCTTACATAGGCTGCCGGTGCGCACTGGTCGTCGTCCGTAGGCTTGCGTTGGAAGCCGGCAGGAACGAAATCCCAATCCACCAGGTTCTTGGAATAGTGAAAACCGCCCTGGTTGGTGGAGAACAGAAAGTATTCTCCCTTGTATTCCACCGCCATCGGGTCGGCAGAGGAACGGAACGAACCGTTGGGACGCACATTGTTGTTGAAAGGCTCGAAATTGTAACTGATGTTCATCGGATTGCAGAAGGTGCGCGACAGAGGCGCCTGTGGGTCATACCACCGGGTCGCCTGGGCGGGACGGCGGATTGCGGTTGCCTTGTGTACCTCTTCTTCCATCACTACCTCAATATCGGTTTCATCCAGTGCCAGGATTCTGTTCACTATCTTTTTCCCGGGATAGTAGACATACAGGTGCACGTCGTTCTTCGCTCCTTTGATGGCAAAGCTGCCGTCGTGGGCAGTGGTATTGTGCATGGGACTTGCGAAGAACATGACTGTGGCGCCTGTGAGTGGCTGGCGGTTGGTGTCCAGTACGTGTCCTTTTACGATACGGTCTTGGGTTACAGTGATATAATAGTCACTGACTTGCCCCTTCACCACTTTGATGGAATCGTCAGGGGTTGCCTTTGCCGTCAGAGCGGCAAAGGCTATTCCACAACTGATTAGGAATCTTTTTACCATATTGGAGCGGATTTATTCGGCAATTCCGTCAATGGGTTCCAGCTTCAGGTCGGGAAGGTCGTCCAACTGGTTGGCTGGTATGGGCCAATAAGTCTTTTCTGCTGTCCATCCTTTGGGACCGAGTACGGTGGCGGCATCGCCGGTACGCACCAAGTCCACATAACGGGCACACCATTCGCCGCAAAGCTCCATCCGGCGTTCGTCCATCACGTCTTTCAGGGTAACACCGGTTTTGGTGCTCATGCCTGCACGCCGGCGCACTTCGTTGTAGCCTGCGTCTCCATCCTTGCCCAGTCTGACTTTGGCTTCGGAGTTCATCAGCAGCACTTCGGCATAGCGGATGATACGCACATTGTTGTTGGCTCCGTAGGTCGTACGTGGAAGAGTCATCTGATTGTAGGGAAGGTAACCTTTGCCGTTCCAACAGTCGGTCTTGGTGGCCGATGTGGGACCTACCTGCCAACCCTCGCGCGTCTTGCTCAGGGCTTTCAGGAAAGAAGTTTCGGCACGCACACCTTCGCCACGGGCTTCGGCCCATGCCACGAACTCGGGTTCATAGCCTATGAAATTCCAGCCGCCTATGGACTTGGTGCCTTCGGCTTGCTTGTAGCTGATGGTACCGTCTGCGTTCACTACTTCATCATACCTCTCTGCCATGTTCGGACCCTGGAAATTGAACCATTGGTCTACGCCCAGGTAATCGCCAGAACCATTGCCGTAGTCTGTTACCTGGCATTCGAACAAAGATTCGTCACACAACTTTCCGGGAATTTTGAACAGCTGGTAGAAGTCGTCGTAGAGACGGAATCCACCGTTCTTGATGATGTCATCGGTCAGTGTCTCCACTTGTGCATAGTCTCCTTTCAGCAGATAGATGCGGGCGGCCAATGCTTGGGCGGTGAAGGCTGTCACGGCTCCCTTGTGTTCCATCTGGTTGGGACGCATGCGGGGCAGTTTGTCGATGGCGTAGTTCAAATCTTCCAGCATATAATTATATACGGCCTCTACGGTAGAACGGCGAAAATCGGTCTGCAGGTTGTCACGGTAGATGACGGTGGGACCGAAATTGGTCACCAGACAATAGTAAGCCCATGCACGGATGGTACGTACTTCGCCGCAATAGGATTCGTAGGTTTTGTAATCTTCGCTTCCTGCAGCAAGATATTCGGCATAACCGTCGAGGCTTTGCAGGGCGGCATTGGTGATGCGGATGATGTCGTAGAAGTTCATCCATACCTGGTTCAGTGCCCAGAATGAGTTGTTGTAGTTGAACTTGCGTCCGAAGGCCACGGCATCGCCCTGGTCATCGGTACGGCCCGACCACACGTCACCGTCGCGGGTGAACATCAATAGTGCGTTGCACCAGTGCATGCCCTGTGTGCGTACTTTGGAGTAGGCACCCACTACGGGTTGGTACATATTGTTCTTGTTGGTAAAGTCCACGCCTTGTTCGGGAACTTTGTTCTCCGGATCGATTTCTATGAAATCGGTGCAAGCGGTAGCTCCTCCCAGTACCATCATGGCCGGAAGTATATATGCGAATGTTTTCTTTAAGAATTTCATTGTTTTACGTTTTAGGGTTTAGAAATCTATTTGCACTCCGAAAGTATAGGTTGAAGTCAGAGGGTATACTTCGGTATCCCAACCTTCGGCATCCGACACTTCAGGTGTGAAGCTGTTGGCCTTGAAGGTAGTGAAGGGGCGGTCGGCCGTCAATGAGAGGCGGAGTCCCGGCATCACGTAGCTGCCTATCTTCAAGTTCTTGAACGAGTAGCCCAGCGTGATGTTCTGGATGCGGAAGTAATCGGAGCTTTCTACGAAATAGGAAGCGTTGTTACTGTCTGATTTGTTCCAGGTTTTGAGAAGAGCCTTGGCCGACGGATGTTCGTTGGTAGAGCCTGCACCCGTCCAGCGGTTCTCATACTGTGCACGGTCAAAGTTATAGTAGTCGGCTGCATAGCGCAGGGCACGCTTACGGTTCCACAGTTCGCCGCCTGTTTGTCCGTAGGTAGTGAGGCTGAAGTCGAAGTTCTTATAAGAGAATCCGGCATTGAAGCCATAAGTAAAGCTGGGCACGTATGAGCCCAACACCTGCTTGTCGTTTCCGTCTATCACATGGTCGCCGTTCACGTCCTCGTAGATGAAGTCGCCGGGTTCCAGTCCGTTGGCCACGGCGATGGGGTCGGCAGCACATTGTTCAGGAGTCTGGTAGATGCCGATGACCTTGTAGCCATAGAATGAGTTCATCGTCTCGCCCACCATATTCACGGTCTTTCCGCCTTTGATGATTTTCATGTTTCCTTTTAGGCTTTTCACTTCGTTATGCAGATAAGAGAGATTGACGCCGATGTTGTAATTGAAGTCCTGGCCAATCTTGTCGTTCCAGTTCAAGGAGAGGTCGATACCGGTATTCAGAATCTGTCCGTTGTTGCCGGCCAGCAGCTCGCCACTCATCGGGAGCTTGGGTGAAATCACGGCGTTGTCAGTCAGACGGTAGTACCAGTCGATGTCGGCGTTCAAGCGGTTCTTCAGTGTACTGAAGTTGACGCCCACGTTGGTTTCGTTCACTACTTCCCAACCCAGCCAGCTGAAGTTGGTGGTGTTGATGAATCCGTCGATGGCGGTATTGGGACCGAATACGGACTGTACGTTCTGTATGCTTGCGAAGCCTGCACTGGCAGCAATCTTGTCGTTACCCAGCTTACCCCAGCTGGCACGCAGCTTCATGTAGTCGAAGATATTCTGGTTCTTCATAAACGGTTCTTGGGAGATGACCCATGCGGCACCGATGGAGGGGAAGTAGCCCCATTTGTCGTTGTACTTGGACGAGCCGTCGGCACGGAAGGTGAACATCAACATGTACTTGTCGTTGTAGTTGTAATTCAGTCGGGTGAAATAGGAGAGACCGCGGTATTTCCAGCCGTCGTCTTTCACCGTAGCGCCTTCCTTGTTGCCCAGTGCGATGTATTTCCACACGTCCTCACCTTCGGGCACGTTGGTGGCGGTACCTTCGAGCAGGCGGTATTGCTCTTGACGCATGGATGCACCCAGCATACCGGTAAAGGAGTGTTTGCCCCACTTGTCAGTATAAGTGGCCACGTTGTCCCATATATATTTGTAGTAGTTAGTGTTCTTTTTAGTGAGTTCGGTAACCTCTTTCTTCTGGTTGGTGCCTACATAGTAGGTAGGAGTGAACTCAGAACCGCGAATCATTGAGTAGTCGTAGCTGTAGCTACTGCGTATATTCAGCTTGTCGGGGATGAGGTTGAGCTGTGCATAGAAGTTGGTCAGCACTTGGTAGGTCTCGTTCCGGTTGTCGTAATAGTTGGCAGTGGCTACCGGATTGTTGAAGTTGTTGGTCAGGCCCACCTGCTCGGGCGATGTGTACTTCTTAGGGAACACGGCATCGTCGCGGCGGTCATCATACACCGGGATGATAGACGGTGTGTTGTATGCCTGTTGCCATGCGGCATTCTTGGGAAGCTGCTGCTGCGAGTTGCTGAATACGCCGTTGAAGCCTACTTTCAGCCATTTGCGGGCTTCGTAGTCAAGGGCGGCACGGAAGTTCAAGCGGCGGTAGTAGTTTTCCACGTCCATGATACCGTCTTGTGCCAGATAGCTCATGCCGGCAGAGTAGGTCGCTTTTTCCGTACCACCGGAGATATTCAAGCTGTGATTGGTCATCATGGCTGTGCGCAACAGTTCGTCATACCAGTTGGTATCGGCATTGAATTGCAGGTTTTCCATATTGCCTCCGAATTCGGCTACTGACTTTTCGAAAATCGACCGGTAAGCTTCCGGGTTGGCTTCCAACATCATGGTGGCATACTCGTGAGAGTTACACATCTCCAGCAGGTTGGTGGCTTTCTGAATACCTACATAACCGTTATAGGTAATCTTGGCATCCTGGTTGCGGCTTCCTTTCTTGGTGGTGATGATTACAACACCGTTGGCGGCGCGTACACCGTAGATGGCAGATGCGGATGCGTCTTTCAAGATGGTCATGTCCTGAATGTCGGAATTGTTCAGGAAGTTGATGTTGTCGTAGAACATTCCGTCCACTACATAGAGAGGAGAAGTGTCACCGAAGGAACCCATACCACGGATGGTCACTTTAGGACCTTCGCCCGGCGTTCCCGAATTGATGATGTTAACACCCGGTACCTTTCCCTGCAATGCTGCCATCGGGGAGGAGGTAGGAACATTGATAAGTTCTTTCTCTTTGACAACGTCAATCGGGGCCGTCAGGTCTTTCGCCTTGGCCGAACCGTAACCGATAACAACAACTTCTTCCAGTAGTTGTGCATCTTCACGTAGCTTTACATTAATGACGGATTGTCCGGCAGCGCTTATTTCCTGCGGCAACATGCCCAAATAGTTGAATACGAGAGTTGCGTCTTCGGGGACGCCGTTCAGTACATAGTTACCGTCGAGGTCGGTAGCTGCTCCAATAGTAGAGCCTTTTACTACAACCGTGGCTCCAATAATCGGTTCGTTGTTCTGATCAACAACAGTTCCTTTAACTGTCTTTGTTCCTTGTGCCAAAACTGTCAGTGGCAATGAGAACAAAATCATGAATAGAAGAAATAAAGTTTGCCTTCTCATAAACTAAATTTAAGAGTTAATAATTCTGCCGGCAAAGGAAGTAATTACGGTAAGTAAGGCAAAAAAAAAACACTACCACGATAATACGTTTAGGGTAAAAATGGGTACCGTTTTACTACGTTTTCGTGTTACTTGTTTCTAATAATCAGTTTGTTATGATTGAATGATTTGTAGCCGCTTTATTTCAAGTCGATGAGAAAATCCACTAATCCCGTTCCGTCGGGGATATCCAGTTTCTTGCGCAAACGGTAGCGTGCTGCCTCTACTCCCCGGATAGTGAGGTTGGTCATTTGCGCAATGTCTTTCGTAGAAAGATTCAGGCGCAGCAGCGCACAAAAACGGAGGTCGGTAGCGGTAAGACTGGGATAACGTTCGCGCAAATTACGGAAGAATTTCTCATGAATCAGGTCGAAATTGTTCTGGAATACATCCCAAAATTCCTGTGTCTCGATGTTTTCGTTGATGAGCTTCAGCAGAGATTCGAGGTTCTTGCGTCCATATTGCCCTTTCACCAGGGACTCTTGTACGACAGTACGAAGTTTCTCCAGGACCTCGTTCTTGGCAAATACACCCAGTGCCATGCTGGCAAGGTCTTTACTCTTTGCCGACAACTCGGCTTCCAGCAATTGCTGTTGCTGCAGAGTTATCAGATGCTCCTGCTCGCGCATCTTGATGTTCTGCTGCACCTGCTCTGCCTCATACTCCTTCCGTTTCTTTTCCATGGCACGGTTGGCGCGCCACTTGGAGAAAAAGTAGACAAGCGCTGTGAGAACTATGAGATAGAGCGCAAAGGCATAATAGGAGAGGTAGAAAGGGCGGGCTATGGCAAAATGATATTCCACCTCACCGATTTTCTGTCCCAAATCATTATAGGCTTCTGCCTGGAATGTGTATTCTCCGTAATCCAGGCTACCGTAGCGGATTTCGGGCTCTTTCAGGTCCGATGTCAGCGCCATGCCTTGTCCTCCTTGCAGGACATAATGGAAATGTACGGACAATTTATTGTAATGCGGCAGGCTTACTGAGAACAGCAAATCCCGGTAATTGCTTTCCAGTTCGACATTTCCAGACAGAGGCAGGCGTTTCTCCTTTTTATCGGAAGAGGAAGCAGTGACCGAGCTCAGTGAGAGGGCGGACTCCAGAGTAGGACTGAGGCTGTCTGTGTTTTTGCTGTAACTGGCGATTCCGTTGTTCAGATTAAAATAGACAACGTCATTGTCGACGAACACATTGTTGTAGTTCTCTATGCATGGAGAATCAAACAGTTCGATGAGGATGCGCTGCTTCACGATGTACTCTCCTTCTGCGTACTCTACCAGTACGTACTCATGTGAACCGGACAGCCAGAAGCGGTCGTTCGTGACGGATACCACAGAATGAGCATTCCTGATGTAAGGCAGAATGGCATTCAGCTTTTGGAAGGGGATAATCTGCCGGGTGATGTCGTCATAGGTATAGAAGCCGTTGGGACTGGAAAAGACGATACGTCCTCGCATTTTCATTACTTGGATAGGGCCGATGATATATTCCGAGCCTAAATGGGAGATGTGCCGTACGCTTTTTACAGCCGACAAGTCATCGCTCAAGACTATTTTATAGACTCCCTGATACATGTGTGAAGCCCAGATGACACCGCTTTGGTCCACCTCCAAGTGCATGACCGGTGCAATGAAGCCGTCTATGACATGCGAAAAGGTCCATTGCCCGTTCTTCTTTTTATAGATACGCAAATTGGCGTAGGATGATTCCAACAGTATCTCTTCGCCATAGAGGGTGCACTTTATCAGACACGTACTGCTGTTGGTATTGCTTATGACGGAAACATTCCCTTTTTCGCCTATTAATAAGGTATGGGCATTGTTGCCTGCAAAGAGTTGCCCGTCAATGTCCTTCACATACCAGTTCTGTCCTTCAGTATGGGGAAGCAGGCGCAGATTCTCGGTAACCTGGTGGTATTCGTACAAGCCCTGGTTGGTGGCCAGATAGAAACAGTCGCCCCGGTGGGCTATGTCGTACACCATGCCCAGTTTGGTTTCATGGTTGGCAGGAGTCAGCAGCATGACGGGTGAGTTGTGGTGGATGTATGCGATGCCGTCGTCCAATGCTGCCCATACGTTGTTGTCTTTGTCACAGAACAAGCCCAGGACTGTGTTGTTGTCCAGACGGTTATCCAGATTGAAGTGCCAGAGGCAATGTCCTTTGCGGTCGATGGCGTATATGCCATTCAAGACTGTACCTATCATGAATATGGAATCATTGGTCATGACGGCGCGGTTCACCCGCTGTTTCTTCAGCTCTGCATCAATGTCTGTTTTCCAGGGGGTGATGTCACCGTTGTAGCGGAACAATCCGTTATTCTCTGTGACCATCAGGAAGCTGTCGTCCCCGTCGGGCAGTAATGCCACTACATTGTCATCGTTCACTTGGCTGCGGGGGAAGAGATGAAGGAAATCCTTGCCGTCGAATTCATAGAAGTCCTCATCAATCATCTGTGTGTAGATATGTCCGTTTTGGGTGTAGAAGTAGAGCGGCTGTTGCTGTCTGTTGCGGAAAGCGTGTACCATCTTCCCGTCGTAGGAGAACCAGGCGCTGAACGACTGGAAGTAGATGCGACCGTCCAGCTCTACAATGTTCCATATCTCGTTGTTCTCCATGGGGAAATTTTTCAGGAATTTGCTCAAAGAATGGTACCGGAGAGTGCCTGCCTCCGAATACTTGAAATAGCCGAATTCCTCGAATGCCCCCACATAGATACGGTCTTCTTTCACATACACCGAACGGACAATATGGTTCCCCGGCACTTTGTGGAGAGTCCAGCGATAACCGTCATATACCAGGAGCCCCTGGCTGTTGCCGAAATACATTTCGCCGTTGCTGCCTTGCGCACATGCCCAGTTCTGATAACCGGCTTCATAGTCTTTGGCAAGATAGTTGGTGACGGCGGGCATGAAGGAAGAAGCCCTGGCCTGGATGAAGAGGATGAACAATAGAAGGCACACTACCCAATACTTGAAAAGCATCGGTCTTATCGTATTTTGTTTCATTTTTTCAGGTTAATCGAAGTGTTTCTTGGAAGCAAAGATACAATAAGTATTCTAAATATTGTGTTTTGATGAGATAAAAAAGGTACTTGAAGCGGTTAGGGAGGATGCTTCTTAATGAATATCCTCCCCTCTTAGTTGTTTGTCTTTTGAAATTTATTATAGGGATTGTGCGGATGATAGGACTCGAACCTACACGCCTCACGGCACCAGATCCTAAGTCTGGCGCGGCTGCCAATTACGCCACATCCGCGGAATAATTCCGATTAGCGGGAGCAAAGATAGAAAGAATTTTCGTTTTGGCAAATTGTTTTGTAGATAAAGTCGTTTTAGAAAGTCACTTTCAGTATTTTTCTTGCTTCCTCAATGATGGTGTCCAAGTCATTGTTCTCATCTTCTTTGCTCATATCCACTTTCTTGTCCGGGTCGATGCCGAACTCGATATGCTGTTTTTGGGCATCGAGGTGCGGGCTGGCAGAAAAGCGTACCCCCCATCCGTTGGGCAGTTCCGAAGAGAATGGCAGGCCCGACCCGCCGCCGGTTTTGTCACCAACCAGGGTGACATTGGGAAAACAGCGCATGGAGTTGACAAAATCATTGGTTGCACTATAGGAATGACGGTTGGTCAGGACAATTACCTTTTTTTGCCAGCGGATACTGTTGGAAGGTTCCACATAAATGGGAGTCGGATCTGAAAAATCGCTATGGCCTTTGCCGGTCTTGTGCTGAATATATCCCGTCAGTACTTTTTCATTCGTGAAGCGTTGTGCCATTCGGGTGGCGTTTGTCAGGTTGCCGCCACCATTGTTGCGCACGTCGATAATCAGGCCGTTACAAGCGGAAAGGTATAACAGAATCTCATCCAGGTTGCCGTTTCCGATGCCGCTGGAGAAATCACCGTAATAGATATATCCTATGTTGTCCTCCAATATGGTATATTTGGCGCCTCCAGCAATGCGGTAGTCTCTTCCCAGGTACTTTTCAATGATACTTTCGTTGAAGTTACGAGGATAATCCAGATACCAGTCCCAGTAGCGCGCCATGTTGGAAGAAGAGTACAAGTTGACATGTCCGTCTTTTAACTCGGCAAGCATGTTACCTAATATTTCAAATAGACCGTCGTAACTCATTCCCGGGGTAATGAGTGGCTGGTACTTGTCATGGATGGCATCCCAGTCTATTTGCTTGTAGTCCAGGAAGCAGTACTGTTCGTTTATTATTTTCCACAAGGCTTCGAAATTGCCTTGTGGGGTATTGTCGAACTCTTCCTCACGAATACATCCGTTCAATAGGGGCAATAACGTGAGTAGGATACTCCAAATTATTAAAATATATCTTCTTTTCATGCACATTATCCTTATCATCTTATCGTTTATCACCTTGTCACTTTTTACTTTCTCTTGTTAGGAAACAGATAGAGTTCCTTTACGAACCCCACCATGAATACGTGCGAGTAAGTATGTGTCTTTATTTCATTTACTTTGGACTGTTGTGCGTCCCATATGTAAGCGAAACGCATCCGGGCACGTCCCACCGGAAAGTCTGCGGTCAGCATTTGTCTCAGAGAGGGCTGGTTGTGCAGGGAGGTGAAGTTCACTACTCCGTCCCAATGTCCTAACGTAAATATCTCGTAGTAGGACTGTCCATAGTTGGGCATGAACATGATACCTGCCAAGGGAAGATTTACCTGATAGCGTAGTGTGATGGGACGGTTCTTGATGCGCAAGTCCCAAATAGCCATTCCCGATGCGGCAAGGTTGATATAGGCACGTGCTTGGGCGGGGTTGTTTCCGTTGCGCAGATTATAGACAAAGCCACCGTTGAAGTCGCCGACTCCTCCGGCAAGCAGTTTGAAATTGCCCGTGATTGGAAAATTATAATGCAGGCCGTAGTTCCAGTTGGCCAGTCCGGAGAATGTATTGTTATTGTCTACTTTGTTGTGTGTATATCCCAAGTCTGCCTGGAAGAAAGTTTGCAGAGACACGTTGCCGTCCATCAACCGTGTCATCCGCATGCTTTCGCGGGAGATACGGAAATCGATTCCCTTATACTCCTGAGGTGAAAGATAAGTGTCGAACACGTTGGTGAAGCCGACACCATACATGGTGGCACGGGTGATAATACGGTTACGGTTGGTGGAGTCAGCCCGTAGCTTCCGGTCGATGCTGCATTGTGCTTCTTGTGCTTTCAGTCCGACACTTCCCAAGAGCAGTCCGCATAGGATTATTATCTTGTATACGTACATATTAAATTCTCAATTACAAATTAGTAATCGTCAGCCAATCCCTAATCCTTCATTCTCATTCTTCATCAAAACAGCTTCATCTGTCCTGTCAGCTCGTCCAGTATGTCCCCTTCACTTTTACCGTGGTCGGGGTCCAGAATTTCCGGTTCTTCATCCGTTTCCTGCTCTTCGGTTTCCTGCGAGGGTTCCGGTTGACGGGTAGGCTCCAGTTCGTTGATGGTTTCTATAGTATAGGTGGTTAGGCGCTTGCCTTTTGCTTTGAAGCCTTTCACGGCGATGAATTCGTCGGCTTCCACCACCATCGGCTCTCGGAAATTGTCGTGACCGCCAAACACCACTTCTAAACGTGGGTAGCACTCGTCTGTCAGCAGAATGAGGCTGCTGTTCTTGTTTTCTCCTAAATAGTTTTGCTTGCGGGCGGTTGCTTCGAAGCAGAAACGCTTGATGTAAGGATAGTTCTGCTGGTCGGCATCGTAGAGTACGGCGGTCCATACTTTGTTCGGATCGTATTTCTCCAATACGCGTATGCCGTCGTCATAGTGATTGTTCAGGTCGAAGTTGGTGGCATAGAACTCTCCGCTGTTCTGTACGACAAGGATGGTGTCTTCGCTCTGGAATTCTCCGAGATATTCTCCGCGACCGTCGTAGTTGAGGCGCAGCACGTCACGGTCGAACCAGACTTTCCGTCCGCCCAGGGTGGAGCCTCCGCGCTGTTTCAAGGCTATCTTGTGTACGGGGAGTTTCGTGAGTATATTTCCCATGGCCTGCCGTCCCTTGATATTGATATTGCTGAAATCCTCCTCGAAGATGATGCGGCGTACGCGGGGATTGGGTTTCAGGGTTACCTTGATGATTTCGGCTTCGCCGTTGGGGTTGGCGGTGAAGTAGGTGATACGGGAGTCGGGGGTGCCCTGCGTCACATCGTATTCGCGGTCACGCACCACGGAAGTGACGGCAAAACGCTTGATATAGCTTGTCCCCTCCTTGCCGTCACGGTAGCAGACATTGTAGATGGTACGTTTGTCGTTCTTCTTGAAAATGTTGGCATAAAGTATATTCTTGCCTACGAACTTCTTGTCGGCCACTGGGGTAATGATATATTTTCCATCGCGGAAGAAGATAATCACGTCATCTATGGGCGAGCAGTTGCCTATGAATTCGTCTTTCTTCAATCCAGTTCCGATGAACCCCTCTTCGCGGTTGATGTACAGCTTTTCGTTGGCTTCGATGACTTTGGTTGCCTCGATGGTGTCGAAGTTACGCAGTTCCGTGTGGCGGGGGAAGTCTTTGCCGTACTTGTCCTTCAGCATACGGAACCAGTCGACGGTATATTCCACGATGTTTGCCAGATGGCGGTCTATCTCCTCTATGTCCTTCTTCATACGTGCTATCAGTTCCTCTGCCTTGTCGGAGTTGAACTTGAGGATACGTGCCATCTTTATCTCCATCAGCCGGAGGATGTCTTCCTTGGTCACTTCGCGGATGAAAGTCGGGTAGTAGGGAGTTAGGCGCTCATCGATATGCTCGCAGGCGGCATCCATATTCTTGGCTTGTTCAAACTCCTTATCCTTGTAGATGCGTTCTTCGATGAATATCTTTTCGAGTGAAGCAAAATGCAGGCTTTCCAGTATCTCGCCCTTACGGATTTCCAGTTCCTGGCGTAGCAGTGCCAATGTGTTGTCGACTGATTTGCGCAATACATCACTCACGGTGAGGAAGTGGGGCTTTTGGTCGTCGATGACACAGCAGTTGGGAGAGATGCTCACTTCACAGTCGGTGAAGGCATAGAGGGCATCGATGGTCTTGTCGGATGATACACCCGGGGCTAGATGCACTAATATTTCCACACTGCCGGATGTCAGGTCCTCTACCTTACGTATCTTGATTTTTCCTTTTTCGCTGGCCTTTACGATGGAGTCGCATACACTGGCCACCGTTTTCCCGTAAGGAATTTCCTTAATGGCAAGTGTCTTGTTGTCTATCTTTTCTATTTTGGAGCGCACGCGTATCGCACCGCCACGTTCACCGTCGTTGTATTTGGATACATCGATACTGCCTCCCGTCTGGAAGTCGGGGTACAGCTTGAATTCTTCGTTGTGCAGATAGCTGATGGAAGCATCGCACAGCTCATTGAAGTTATGTGGTAATATTTTGGATGACAGGCCTACGGCAATACCTTCCACACCTTGTGCAAGCAGCAGTGGGAATTTTACCGGTAGTGTAACCGGTTCTTTGTTTCGCCCGTCATAAGAGAGTTTCCATTCGGTGGTCTTGGGGTTGAATACCACGTCCAGTGCGAACTTGGAGAGACGTGCTTCGATATAACGGGGGGCAGCGGCGCTGTCACCCGTCAGAATGTTACCCCAGTTTCCCTGGCAATCCACGAGCAAGTCCTTTTGTCCCAGTTGTACCAGAGCATCGCCGATAGAAGCATCACCGTGAGGATGGAACTGCATGGTGTGTCCCACGATGTTCGCCACCTTGTTGTAGCGCCCGTCTTCCATGCGGCGCATGGAGTGGAGGATACGCCGCTGTACGGGTTTCAGACCATCCATGATATGGGGTACGGCACGTTCCAATATAACGTATGAGGCGTAGTCCAGAAACCAATTCTGGTACATGCCGCTCAGTTGGTGCTTTATATTGGCATCCTTTGCGTCCGCAGGTTTGTAATCCGAGTGTTCTTCGCTCCCGGCCGGGAGTTCCTTGTCCAAATCATCTTTCGGTGCTTCAAAATCTTCGCTCATATTTGTTCGGGAATTGTCTATTCTATGATATTACTGATTTTTCAGTCGCAGGCAAAAATACAATTTTTGTTCGATAAATGAGAATTTGCGCAGAACTATTGTGCCAAATCCTTCCCATTTTTTAAAACTTCTGCCCGTTAATGGAACTAATCTGTCTCTTTCCCGTTAGCGGAATTATATTGAGGACGTGCTTCCGCCTCTTTGCGGACAGCGATGTTGCTTTTGTCTTTCTTGCCGACAAGTTGGCAAGGTTTTGCCAAAGGCATGGCAAAACTTTGCCAATATGGTGGCAAAACGCTGGCAAAGTAACTTGCTGGCTTGTTGTGTGTTGGCTCGAATTGTGCAGCGATATCATCACAAGGGTGAAGAGATACTGGGCAGATTCTGCCGACGGATTCATTATTTTGTGAATTTCCATTCGTCAAATAAGAACTTTCCGTTCCCGAATACGAAGTAAATGTCGTGTTTGCCTTTTATCCGTTTGTCCAACGGCTTTGTCAATGTTTGCCACGTATCGGTATCAAAGGTCAAGGTGGATAGGAGCGGACCGTCTGGACTGTCCATGTGTATTTCGATGGAGCCTTTCCCTTTTATCTTCATCTGTATGGCTTGAGGTGATTGCGGGAATTCCGCACCGCGGACACAGATGGCCTGTCCGCTCTTGTTTCCTACGGCAGACATGTTGCCTGTCTGTCCGGTCGGTTCAAAGGCAACGCCGCGTGTGGCGGCTGTGGTCTCGGCCTGTTGCTGCGCAAACGGGTCGAGAGGCTTGATTTGTGAAACGCCCTTGGCTGTGGCTGTGCCCATGTGGATAGTGAGGTCCTTTTCGTCCACCTCTATTTCTTCCACGCAGATACTGCGGACGCCCACTTTGAGGTCGCGGCTGTCCTGCAAGCTCAGTGAGTGGTAGAAGAGATAGTACTTCCCTTGAAATTTTACCAGATGTGTATGGTTGTTGCTGTCGGACATGCCATAGTCGCCGGGATTTTTGAAGTAGTTGTCCCGATAGGTCCAGCTGTCTGTCTCAAGTGGCGTGCGACTCGTCATGTAGCTCATGCAGCACCGGCTCGGCTTGTCTATATCCTTGTGGGGCCATGCATCCCGGTTCTTCCAGTTGGTGTTGTAGGTGTAAATCCAAGTGCCGTTCAGATAGTTCAGTTCGTTTGCTTCAAAGTGGTATGGCGCTTTTATTTCAACTATTTCGCTGTCCAGCGTCTTCATGTCATTTGCCAGCCGCACGATGCGTGCGTCTCCGGGAATGTAGTCGTCGCTGTCGCCCCCGCCAAAGGAGAGCCAGCCGATGCCCTTGTCGTCGATGACTACTCCCGGATCGAAAGGAGCTTTACACTTGCCGAGTCCTGGAGTATTGCCGTCTACCACGCATTTGCCCAATGGGTCTGTCCAGGGCCCCACGGGGGAAGTGGCGGTCAGCATACCTACACCGGAACCGCTGTTGGAGTAGTACAGATAGAAGTGTGTTTTGCCGTCGGCCTCCTTGCGCGAAGCGATGGAAGGTGCCCACGAAGCCATTCCCCAGGGAGCCAGAGCCTTTACATTGATTACTCCGTGATAAGTCCAGTTCACCATGTCGTCAGAAGAGACCATCGTCAGCGAATGGATGTGCTGATAGGTGTTTTTCCCGTTACGGCCCACTACATCATATTGCTGGTGGTCGTTAGTGCCGTACACATAAATGCGGCCGTCGTGCACCACTGCTGTGGGGTCGGCCATGTATTGGAAGTCGAGAAGGGGATTGGCATTGCCGGTAGAGAACTTGGGCGAGAATTCAAAAGATTCTTCCAAAGCGCTGTCTGTAGAAACCGGAATGTTTTCAGAAGAGGCAATGCTGTCTGTCCGGAAGGGGGCTAAGGGGATGCCTTCCGTTGAAAAAAGGTTGCCTTGAGCAGCGTCACTGAAGCAGTAGCGAATGGAAACCGGGCTTTCGATTCCTTTTACCGGGACAATCAGCTTTCCCCCGTCTATCCTGGCCCGGGCCTCTTGCCATTCCTGGCCGGCTGCGGCCATCATCAGCCCCTCTATCCTTTTCCCGTGTACGGCCAGTCCGTTCTTTATGTCTTTGAAAGAGATTGTCACATGGTTGCCTTTGCGGCAGGCGCTTTCAAAGACCGGGCTTTTATAGGGGCCTGCATATATATGGTATGTATCGTCCAGTGCAAGATTGGCGAGACGTTTGCCTACGCTTCTTTTGTCACGTGGATGGATGTCCTGCACATTGTCCACCAAATCTGACACGGTAATCATCTTGACCTTGTCCAGCATTTCGGGCAACATGGCCTGCTGCTCGCGTAGCAGTGCCGGTCCGTTGTCTTTGGAGTGGTATTGGAAGGGGGCTATCTGGACCAGATAGAATGGGAATTCCTTGTTAAATCCGGTACGCCACGAGCCTATCAGCCGCTGCATCACCCGGGCGTAGGAGCTGGCACGGCCTTGGTTGGCTTCTCCCTGATACCAGATGCATCCGGCAATGCCGTAGGGCATCACGGGATAAATCATGCTGTTGTACAACGTGCCTGTTTCAGCCGGAAACCAAGGATTGGATTCATACGGATAGTCGCACAAGACCGGGTCGCTCATTACGCATTCGCGGGGCGTCCATGTCTCGGCGGTGGTTCCGCCCCATGCGGCTACGATGATTCCTACCGGCACGTCCAGCTCTTCCTGGATGTTGCGGCCGAAGAAGTAGGCCAGGGCACTCGTGCTGCGCATCGTTTCGGGCGTGCACTGTGTCCATTGCGAGAAACAGTTTTCTTGAGGGAACGGGGCGGCTATTCTGGCCACGTGAAAAATTCGGAGATTGGGACAATGGGCATTTGCCGTTTCCTCGTCTCCGTTCTTTATGCCGTGGTTGGCGCTCCATTCCATATTGGATTGTCCGCTGCACAGCCAAACTTCGCCTAGCATGACATCGGTCAAGGTTACTTCTGACGAGCCGCTGAAACGAATCTCATAAGGTCCGCCGGCTTCGCCGGAAGGTACACGGGCTGACCATTTCCCCGTATTATTGACTTGGGTTTTGATTATTTCTCCTTTCATCCATTCGGGGGCGATGGAAATTGTTTCTCCCGGAATACCCCATCCCCAGAAAGTAAGTTCTGAGTTACGTTGTAGCACCATATGGTTGGAAAATATGGCAGGGAGTTGTATCGCTGCTTGCAATTTCAGGATGCCGAGCAGCATAAATAAACTTAAAAGGGTAAGATAATGATGATATTTTTTCATACGAGTATTTATTTCCATAATGCAAATTAATAGCTGTTTTTAGAAACCATTACATTTTAACCGTTACTTTTTTCCCATTATAAGCCACTGCCTTTTTTGCGCCATCAGCAGTTACTATGTTGAATTTCCGTTCTTTCAACATACCGGAAAACTCTCCTTTCCGATTTTCAATAGTGAGCATGCGAGTACGGTCATTCCATTTCATCGTAATGGTGCTGTACATTCCTTTTTCATAATTGTAGTTGTCATTCTCGTCTTCGTAAAGTGTGAATTCGCCGTTACAACCGGGATACACTTTTATCTCCAAGTTGTCCCATGATTTTTCGGTGCTATACTGCACTTCGGGACCTATTGGCAGGATGGAACCTGCTTTCACATAAAGTGGTAAAATGTCAATAGGGGTATCTTTCACGATATATTGTCCGCCGGAGTGTTTCTGATTGGTCCAAAAATCATACCATTCCGTATTTTTAGGCAGATATATTCGCATAGACTTAACGGTACTGAAATCTTCTACACGGATGGTGTCCGAAACTGTTTGGGTATACATGGGTTGGGTTACAGGGCATACCAATAGGGATTTGCCAAACATATACTGATTGTGGATGTTCCACACGTTGCGATCGTGGGCAAAATCCATTGCCAAGGCACGCATGAAGCTGGACTGATTGGCAGTTACCTCCCAGGCAGTTGTGTAGATGTATGGTAACAAACTGTAGCGTAACCGAATGTATTTCTCAATCGCATCGTATATTGGCTCGCCTTTTTTGCCGAATTGATAGATTTCTCTGGGAGCACCTTCCCCATGTGACCGCATCATGGGACAGAATGTACCGAACTGTATCCAACGGGCATAAAGCTCGCGATAATCCGGGTCATCCAGCATCAAGGGATATTGCCATAGGAAGAATCCGCCGATATCGCTGTTCCAATGGGGAATGCCGCATAGTGAGAAGTTTAATCCCGCAGGTATTTGCTTCTCCAAAACTTCCCATGATGCTGTGATATCTCCTGTCCATGTATTGGCACCATAACGTTGCTGGCCGGCAAAGGCTGAGCGGGTAAGGATAAATACGCGTTTATCCGAAGTTACGGCACGCTGGTGGTCGTACACTCCACCTACACTCATTAAAGGGTAGGCATTGCGTACTTTACGGAATGACCCCAAATAGGTGGGCGTGTCAAAATCTTCAGGAATGGGGTGAAAATGGTCGGGTTCGGTAGAGTCCATCCACCAGCCGTCTATACCCACAGAACGTAGGTTCTCGTTCAGGTACTTCCAATAGATGTCGCGTGCTTGCGGATGGTAGGCATCGTACACGCGGGCACCGGATGGATAGTCCATATTGGGAGGCCACTTCTCGGAACCGGATTCGGGCCATGTGCGGAAGTTGAAGAGCATGTTCCCTTTATCCAACTCGTGATAGGGTTTGGTATGTGGTCCGAAAGCTGACCAAATGGAGATGATAATGTGGGCATTCATTCCGTGTATGTCTTCCATCATTTTTTTGGGGTCGGAGAATTCTTCGTTCAAAAAATCCATTGCGTTCCACAGGTAGTTGCTTCCCCAGTATCTCCAATCCTGGATAATTCCATCGAGGGGCACACCCAGTTCGCGGTATTTTTGCACTACGCCAACAATCTCTTTTTGGCTTTTGTAGCGTTCACGGCTTTGCCAGAATCCATATGTCCATAATGGAAACATGGGCACTTGTCCTGTGAGGTAGCGCATCTGGGCAACTACTCCATCGGCATTTTCGCCGTACATGAAATAGTAGTCAATGCAGTCGCCGACTTCAGAAAGGAAGGATGTCTCTTCTTGATTGTCTTTGAAGATGGTTGGCGAATAGTTGTCCCAAAAGAGACCGTAGCCTTTGACGGACTGGAAGAAGGGAATCACATCCTCAAGATTGTCTTGGATAAGGCGTTTGGTCTGGTTACGTTGCGACATTTTGCCGTTTTGCAATTGTCCCAATCCATAAATAGCTTCGTCTTTCTCTAAGGTGAACGATTGATAAACGCTGAAGGTTTTTGTGCCGGCATCGTTGAAATCATCAAAACGTGTGCCTTTATTTTGTTCCTGCAACAGCGATTTTCCATCGGAAGAGGCAAAAGTTATTTGTCCGGTCTCTTCGTTGAGATGGACTGTAAGCTGATGGCTTTTGATAGTCAATATACCCCCTTTCGAAGAGACGGATAGTTTTACTTTTTCCGGTTGCCCGATGACCGACAAGCTTTCTTTGGTATACTTCCAGCCGTCAGGCGATTTTAAGATTCTCACTGTGACAGGAGAGAAGAAGCTAATATCTATATTTATACCTTGCACAGTGCTTTTTATGCCTTGTGAGGTGCGTTGGTAGGTTTGTGCTTTGCCTTGTTCTGCTATGAAAAATGTCAGCATCAGCAGGACAAATAGTCTTAAAAAAAATCCCTTTTTCATACAATATCAGCAGTTTAACGGTTAGTGATTTTCAGTACCAAAGAAATAGGATTGGGTGTCTTGTCTTTGGGAAGGTCAATAAGCAAGCCTTTGGAAGTTCTTCTGAACTTTGCCTTTCCACCTCCTAATAATTCTACTTTTTCGATTTCTCCTTTGCAGTAGGGACTGCCGGTAGCCAGTGATTTTATCTGTATTTTTCCGTCTGAGGGCCATTTCATGATATGGGCATACAAGTATTTCCCTTTTTTCACAAACCGGATGTCGGCAGAAGTGTAGGGTGCGTTCTTGCCTTCGTTGAATCCTGCTCCGTCCAAAGGTATTGCTGTTTCTGTGGAGGGACCTTCACCATAAATACACCAGGGACGTGTGTCGAATATTCCTTCTCCGTTCACCTCCATCCAGGCGGCTATGTCTTCCAGAATTTTTTCTTCCTTGTCGTCGATGGTGCCGTTTCCTTTCATTGGTACGCTTAGTAATAGGTTGCCATTTTTACTGACGATGTCAATGAGCATGTGGATGACGGTCTCGGCTGATTTATACCAGTTGTCTTCGTAAGCAGAGCGGTTATAGTGCCAAGTACCGAGGCAACTACAGGTTTGCCACGCCTTGTCCTGGCATTCCGATGGAACCCCTTTTTCTACATCCCATACGATGGCCTCTTTATGTTTAGCTTCCAGCTTCTTTCCGAAGACTACGGCATTGAGATTGCCCTTGTGAAGCTTCATGTTTTGGTTATAGTAGTGCGACACGACTTTCAGCCCCGTATCGTTGATGGGCCAGAAGGGGAGTACGCTGTCGTCGAAATAGACCAGGTCGGGATGATATTTGTTTATCATGTCCACTGTGCGGTCGAAGAAGTTGTCGTAGTAACTCTGCGGGGGGACAGAGGTTCCTTCGGGCCAGTCCCATGCCACCCAAGCATGTCCGCTCAGGGCATGATTCTGTACGTATAGCTCTTGCGGGTCGTAGCCTTCCCACCATTTTCCCTTGCCGTCTTCCTTAGTCACTACGCGGGCATCGTAGGAGATTCCTGCGTATGGGCCTTTCTTGTCGGCTCCTTGTGCAGTTTCATACCATGTCCAAGCATGGGAGGAGTGGATGCTGACACCGAAGGGCAGTTTGTTTTTGCGGGCCGCTTTCTCCCATTCGCCCAGTACGTTTCGCTTGGGGCCCATGTTGACGGAGTTCCATGATTGGTATTTACTGTCCCACAAGTCCATGTTGTCGTGATGGTTGCCCATGGCAAAGAAATATCGGGCACCGGTTTTCTTGAAAAGGGCTACCAGCCTCTCCGGATTCCATTTTTCGGCTTTCCATTCGTTGATTACATCCTTGAAGCCGAATTCCGAAGGATGTCCGTAATGCTCCAAGTGCCACTTGTAGGCAGCACCACCCTCTTCGTACATGCCACGACCGTACCAGTCGCCGGCTTCGGGTTGGCATTGCGGACCCCAGTGTGCCCATATGCCGAATTTGGCGTTGCGGAACCATTCGGGCACTTCGTATTGGGACAATGACTCCCAGGTGGGTGAGAACTTGCCCGGTTCTGCTTTCTCTTGTTGTGCCAATGCACTGCCCCCTTGTAGGATGCAGGCAGATAGGAGAATTGTTTTAAAGATGTTTCTTTTCATACCTTTATTGTTGTTTACAAAATGTTTATTCCCTTTTTGAATGCATTGATGAACGGATTATTCTGTTTTGTCCATATACTCCATGATAAACCCATACCGGTAAGAGCGATTGCCGTCAATGGTGTATGGCTTCATGGTCTGTGCGCCCCATCCGTCGTTTCCACCTACTCCGTGTATGTTGGAGTCGATATTCAGGTTGATGAAGTCGCGTTCGGGCAGTTCGTGCGCATGCTCTTTCCCTTCCAGGTCTTCTTCCCCGTAGGGCCATATACGGAAACATAGGGGTTGCAGGCCTTTGACTTGTATTTTCCATCGCTCACTGTCTCCCAGCATGAACCAGCGTGTATCGCACCGGTTGGCATTGTCTTGCGGTACGATGTAGTTCGTGATAAATTCGTGTATGCCACACTCGTAGACTCCCAGGAAAGCGGAGCTCTTGCGGTCGGGATAGTTCTCGAACTTGCCGCGTCCGTACCAGGCTATCCGGTTCAGCGCCGAGGGCATTCTCATGCGCATACCGAATTTGGGCATCAGCGGAATATCTTCCTTTTCAGGCTGATAGGTTGCTTCTACTTGTATGCGGCCTTTGCCGTCCACAGTGTAGCGGAGATGGTAACCGGCTCCTATCCGGGGGAGGGAGAGACTGGCATCCACTATCACCATACCATCGTTTACGGTTGCTTGGTATGTCTTTACGATACGTTTTTGCTCTGCATTTTCCCAAGCGCTCAAACGTTCATTGTAGCCGTTGCGGACCTGAATGTCATTTGCCGGTTTCCAAAAATAGGGTTCCAAGGCACTGTGCAACAACTCTTCTCCCTTGACTCGCCAACTCACCAAAGCACCGGTACCTTTTTCTATGGTGAACAAGGCATCGGCGGCTATAATTTCCACCGCTTCGGGTGTCTCCTTAAACGTGGCCTTCCCGCCGTCATCCTTCAATTGTGGGAATTCATAGTCATGATACGTAAGTTGTTCCTTGGCAACTTTGAAGCCCTTCTCTGCCCACGTCGTGGATTCCTTCAACGTGGCATATACATTGAGGCAAAGTTCCCCACACTTATCCGGTCTTGAAAGTACCTCCAGCAGATTCCCTTCGGACAAGTGGAGGTCGCCGTTGCGTACAGCCTTTCCGTTGCATATCCACTCATAGCTGTAATCGAATTCATCCAAATCGGAAAACGCATACCCGTTGGTCAATTTGATTTGCTGTGTTCCCTTCTTTTCAAACTTGATGTATTGATATACTTTTTGTACTTCATAGTAATGGGGGTGAGGCACCCGGTCGGGAGATACCAACCCGTTAATGCCGGTGGGACCGTCGTTGGGATAGTCCCCGAAATCTCCTCCATACGCCCAGAATTCATCGGGCAGTAATGGGAGTGACGAGGGGCTCTCGCCGAAACTTAACGGTGCACCGTTAAGCTTTTTAGGAATGCCTTGGTCTACCCAGCACCAAATGGCAGCTCCGATAATACTTTCGTCCTTTTCAATCACATCCCAATACTCCTTGAGGTTGCCGATGGAATTTCCCATGGCGTAGGCATACTCTCTCATGAATACGGGGCGGTCGGTTATTTTCTCGCCAAGTTCCTTCAAAGCGTCGGGATGCAGATAGGCTTCGTCATAGACATCGGATACGGTGCGGTCTGTGTCGTCGTATATCGGTCTGGTGGGGTCTAAGGCACGGATTGTGTCTGCCATAGCTCGCAAATTGGCACCGCTTCCACCCTCGTTGCCCAATGACCAGAATAGGATGCACGGATGGTTCTTGTCCCTTTCCACCACGGCTACTGCCCGGTCCACATGGGCCAGTG
This sequence comes from Bacteroides sp. A1C1, assembly GCF_004328515.1. Lineage (NCBI taxonomy): Bacteria > Pseudomonadati > Bacteroidota > Bacteroidia > Bacteroidales > Bacteroidaceae > Bacteroides > Bacteroides sp. A1C1. Next base: position 1,703,288 of record NZ_CP036491.1, on the reverse strand, counting down.
TCCATTGAGGGTTGTCTCCTAATACTTTGTTCCCCAAACCGTAGGCATGACTTTCGTGGTTCGCTTCGTCCATTACGTAGATTCCATACTTGTCACATAGCTCGTACAGCAATGGCAGATGTGGGTAGTGGGACGTGCGTATCATGTTGATGTTGGCTTGTTTAATCAACCGGATATCTCTCTCCATCGTCCGGCTGTCGACAAAGAATCCCATACGGGGATGAAAGTCGTGACGGTTCACTCCTTTCAGCTTGACGGCTTTCCCGTTGACTTTGAAGACGTCTCCCGCGATTTCTATTTTCCGTATGCCCCAATGGTATTCGAACGATTCCAAAAGTTCATTCTTTCTGCGAAGCTTGATGTGGATGTCATATAGATGCGGTTTCTCGGCAGACCATAGTTGAGGCTCCCGGAGCATTTCGGACAGCGTGACGCTCGTTTCAGAAAAGGCCTGAATAGTACCTACGGGAGCCACCATTTTTTTGTCGAGTTTATTTCCTCTGTTGTCTTTCCCCACCAGGTTTATTTCTACGGTCAGGTCTTTTACTTTGCGGTCGGTCTGGTTTCTTATCCAAATTTCGGTTCCGAATGTAGCTGAACGCATGTCGTCCGACAAGTCGCTGCTGAACCTATAGTCCCGGATATTTGTCCGGGGACGTACCCATAGCTCTACCGGCCTGAGTATTCCACTAAGCCGCCACATGTCCTGGTCTTCCAGATAACTGCCGTCCGACCACCGATACACTTCCACTGCCAGACGATTGGTTCCGTTCTTCACAAATTCGGTTATGTCAAACTCGGCAGGCGACATCGAATTCTGGCTGTAGCCTACCCGCTCTCCGTTTACCCAGACATACATGGCCGATTTTACTCCTTCAAAGTGAAGGTATAGGCACTTGTCTTTCATATCGGGCGTCACTTCGAACGTGGTGACATAAGAGCCTGTGGGATTTCTGTGCCCGTAGCTGTAATATTCGGCGGGAGGCTCGCTTGTCACTTTGGGTGCATCCTTCTGGAAGGGATAGTTTACGTTGGAATAGATAGGTTTCCCATAACCTTGCAATTGCCATGCTCCCGGTACTGTGATGGTATCCCATGTGTCGGTATTGAAATCATTCTTGTAGAAGTCGGCCGGGCGCTTTCCCGGGTCGGCAGACCATTGGAATCGCCACTTGCCGTTCAGGGATCTGATTTCTTTGCAATCGGCTTTTTGCGAAGGCAATGTCAGTGTGGCATGATACGGCTCTTTGTTGATGCCGACTACAATAGGATTCTCCCAGTCCGGAACTTCTTGGGCGCCGGCATATAGGGCACTTAGCAATAGAAAGGCAAATATCTTTTTTCTCATTTTTTCTCATTTTTTCTGATGGTCAATAAACTTCCATGATGAGAACTCCCCAGGGGGGCAATGTTACATGGTCTCCTTCTTTTACAGTCTTGCCGGAAATCAGCTCTTTGGACGTCGGATAGTTATGAGTGATTTCTTTGCTCTCGCTGCTGTAATTGAAGAAGTAACGGATGGCTTTTCCGGCTTTGTTTATTCCCGAACGCTGTATGATGGGGAACACGTCGCTCTCTGAAGAGATGATACCGGCATGGATGGCTGCCTTTCGCACGATGGCATTCAGCAATTCCTGCGAAGGGTAGGCTCCTATGTAGGTCAGTTTGCCTTTGCCATACTTGTTTTCGGTGACAACGGGCCATTTGCCGAAGAACGGATGCTCTGCATAAGCCAACGGGGTGGCTGTCTCGGGAATCAGGAATTCATACCAGTCGCTTATCTGGTTCTTTCCCTCTAATTGAAAGGGGTTATCCTTTAATGATAAGTCACCGATAGTGGAGAATTCCTGGTAATGGAAGCCGCAGGCTTTGCGTAGCGGCCCGGGAGCCAAGGTGGCCCGAACTGCGGAGTGCTCATTGCAGTAACTGCTTTTGTGCATCATTACCACGTGTCCGCCGGACTGTACGAATTCATCAATGGCTAATAGCAATTGGTCGGTAGCCACATACAAAGGGGGAATGACAAGCATGTCATATCCGCTGAAATCGGTTGTCTTGTCACAAGGGATGATGTCCGTTTCTATGTTTTGGAAATAGAGGGCTTTATGCACCATATCAATGGGATAATTGCTCTTGTAAGTGTAGGGCATGAAGCCGAGAGCATGATAAGAATCATGACTGTAGAGGATAGCCGCCCGGTTTTTCTTTTTCAGGTTCGCGATGTGGCTGCCTATTCTTTCCAACTCTTTGGCGGTGGTGGTGAATTCCTTGTATATGCGGTTGGGCTGGAGGTCATGGCCCAGCACGCCTCGCCAGTATGTCTCCTGCCCGTAGTGCAGGGTAGACCAGTGCCAGTATTCCACCATATTGGCTCCGGAAGCATAATGTGCGTACACATTCTGCCGCAACTGGTTGTCGTAGGGAGGAAACTGGGTGCGGGCATCCCAGCCAATGCCTTGTGCGTTGGTTTCCATGACGATGTAATTGTTGTCGGCCACGGTGCGCACGAAGTCACCGGCATAAGCGATGCGCTGGCCGTCTTGTTTATCCTGTACATCGTGATAGACATTGATGGCAGGATATTGCATCTGCCTGAAACTTTCCACTTGGTCTATATTATGGAAGTCGGGCATAAAGCAGTGGGTGACAAATTGGTCTTTACGCTTGTATTCATTTACAAGGTCGCACTGCCAATTCAGGAAATCGGCCACTTCTTTCCGGTTATAGCGTTCCCATTCATTCTTGTACGAGGGGCTTGTCACTCCATCGCGCCGATAGAATTCTTCCCAGGTATTGATGTTCATTCCCCAGTAGTTCAGCCCCCATTCCTTGGCAAGCAGGTTCAGGTCATTGTTGAATTTCTGTTTGATGTAGTTCCTGAATCCGAAGAAATAGTCTCTGTTGTTTACTCCGCGCGCTTCTGTTTCGTTGTCCACTTGATACCCGATGACTGCCGGATGCTGTGCATATCTTTCCAGCATCTTGCGGATAATCCGTTCGCAATAGAATTGGTAGGTCGGGTTTGTAAAATCCATGTTCTGTCTGATTCCATAATAGGCTTTGTTTCCTTTGGTGTGTTCTGCCAGCACTTCCGGGTGTTTGTATGCCAGCCATGCAGGAATGGAATAGGTGGGAGTTCCCAAGATGACTTTGATTCCTGCTGCATGCATCTTGTCCAGAATGTGGTCCATCCATTCAAATTCAAAATTTCCTTCTTGCGGCTCAAATACTCCCCAGGCAGATTCTCCAACGCGCACTACTGTCAGGCCGGCTCTTTTCATCAGCCGGATATCTTCATCCAGTCGCTCATAGGGCATATATTCATGATAGTAGGCTGCACCATAAAGCACGTTGTCGAATGAATACTGCGCTTTTATTTGTAAAGCGCTTAAAAACAACACTAATAGAATAAAGTAATTTTTGTTTTTCATAATCTTACCAGTCCGATACAATATTTTTATTTCATCATAGGTCTTATGCTGATGGTTCTCCGATATTCCTGCGGCATTGCCTTGTAAGCACCGAATACACCGCGGGCCGTACAGCCGACCCCGGTAGTGGCATAATCGAGATTCAGGGTCATGCCTTTCTGCTTCTGCAATTGGTAGGTATACATCGCTTTCGTCAGATTGTCTGTGCTGTACGGATAAATGTTGAAGTTGAACCATTCGTTCATCTTGAATTGAAGGCCGATGCCTTTGTCCGTGGTCAGTTGCAGCCAGCGTACATCTGTCCGCAATCCGTAATCTTGTGGCATTAGATAGGGCTCGTACATAGCTTGTACGGTAGAGGCATATATCCCCGTCGGATAGCCGGTTTTCCGGTCCGGATAGTTCTCTTGCGGTCCTCGGCCGTACCATTTCACTTGGTCGAGCGCATCGCTTACGGTCAGCGTAAGTCCTATGCGAGGAAACCAAAGCGGCATTTTCCCTTCAGGCTTCAATACATGGCGTATCTCTATCGTCCCTTCACTATTGATAATATACTCATAGTGGTTGATGATGCCGTTGTTCTGTACTCCTTCGATGTAGAGGTCTTTTTTCTCTTTTTCTCCTTTGCCCATCAATTCCGCATCAATGATGTGTATATGTACGCCTTCGGTGGTTTCGGACACCGAAAAAGAGAGGGGCTGATGTGTCAGGCGGTCAATCCCTGCAGAATACATTTCTGTGGCTACCGTGTATTCGTAACCTTCTTTCCAGTTGGAGGAGCGGGCGCTGGAGGCATTCCAGTTGTCCAGCTCATTGGCCAGCGGGGCACGCCAAAGATTCAGCCGGAGCGGTGATTCCAGCAGTTCCATATCTTGAACAACCATCGACGTCAGTTGTCCGTCGGTACGGTTGAATACATATTTGAAGCCATCTCCGGAGACAACCAATTCTTTCTCCGAAAGTGAATAGGAAGGTATGCCTTGAGCCTTTTCTTCCGAAGAGCATGGCAGGCTCCAAGGCAGTTCAAGTTCTTCCCATGCCACCTCATGTCCGGCTTTTGCCCACAATTCATCTTTTTTCAGGACGGCATGAAGCATCAGGCGGTATTCTTTGCCGGGAATCAGGGCTGGCTTCTTATAAGGTATGTGCACCAGCTCTTGGCTAAGCGGCGCTGTTGAGAGTGCCAAGTCGCCCGATTGAATAACCTTGTCATCTTCTTTCAATTCCCATCGTATGGCATATCGGGAAGCATTTGTATAATGATTGCGATTCCATAACTCAACGACTCCCTCTGTCACATCCGACATGGAAAAAGAAAGAGGTTGTCCGGTTTTCTTCATTTGCCACATTTCGGGCTGTACGCTACGGTCGGGCCAGATGCTGCCGTACGTACGTGCACCGATGCCGTAACTGTAGAATGTACCATTTTCCGTCTCTTGCTCAAAATCTAGCCACAGAGCGGCTTCTTCCGGGTGAAAAGAGGAAGTCAGTGCCTTGGCGAAAATGCCGACTTCGTCCATTTGAGCATCGCAGATGTAGACCGAAGTCTCTTGGCCGTGTGTTTCTGCATTCCGACCGATGTTGACGGGGTAGGGGAAGTTCCGGATATTGCCCGATGCTTGTGTGGAGGCCTTTTCTGCTCCGTCTATATAGATGGACATTTTCTGTCCGTCGTAGACGCACGTCACTTGATGCCAGTTGTATTCCCAGTCAGTAGGCAAGGAGGCGCATACGGAATGCTTTTTATCAGTATAGATATAAAATTCCAGTTTGTCTTTACCGCGTTGTTGCAGCCCGAACTGATAATTGCCTTTTGTGATGAATGAGCCGCAACTGCTTACCAGTTTCCGGGGGTAGATTCTGCAAGTGAGTGTCAGTTCATTACTGTTCAACTCCACATTGTCTGCACGATAGACCTCTACCCATTGGTCGTGACCGTTCAAGTCCAGCACCGTGTTCTTTCCTTCCTTCACCAAGCGGGCATTTCCCATCAGATGGGCGGGAGTATGGAAGGGCGAAAGGTCGTCCACTTGCCTTATCCGTTCGGTCAGTCCCGGACTTACAAAATCCCAGATGGCCCCTCCTATCAGGCGGGGATGTCGGTAGATGGCTTCCCAATAATCGTCCAGGGCACCGCCGGCATTGCCTGCAACCGATAAGTATTCATCCATAAACGATGGTCGGGAATCCTCTCCTATGCCTACCTGCATTTCCAGTTCCATAGGAGTAGGGTAACGGGGTCCGATAATATCTTCTGCCGGATGGGAGAATGCATTTCCGCCATACATCCAGAAGCGGGTGGGGTCCAGCGATTTCCCTTCTTCAATGGTGTGGGTAATGTTGATACCTTCACCGCTTTCGTTTCCTGCGCTCCAGAACAAGACGCAGGGATGGTTTCTGTCCCGTAACACCATTCTGCGGCATCGCTCGCGATACATCTCTTCGTATTCCGGGAGACTTGAAATCCATTCCGAGGCATGGGCTTCATCGCCCACCTCGTCTATGATATAAAGCCCGTATTCATTGGCCAGTTCCAAATACTTATTCACCGGAGGATAGTGAGAGGTACGTACGGCATTGAAATTAAACTGTTTCAACAATTCAAAATCCTTGCGTATGGTGGCTTCGTCCATGACATGTCCCTCTTCGGGATGCTGCATGTGCGAATTTTGTGCATTGACTTTCAGTGGGATACCGTTAAGATAAAAAACACCGTCTTTGATTTCCGTCTTTTTGAATCCGATGACCGTTTCTATCTTGTCTTTCTGCAGACCGGCCGGATTGGATAATTCCAGACCGAGCGTATAAAGCTCGGGTGTCTCGGCTGTCCATTTCCGGGGTTCTTGTACCAAGGTATGCAACTGTATTGTCTTTTCCGCAGCGTCCATTTCAAATGGAGCTGCGGAAAAGTTACAGATAATCTTGCCGTTTTTATCCTTTAAGTAAGCTTTCAATCCATAATTCTCATTTGGCTTCTTTTGGTAGTCCTTGATTTTTACCTGAATACTTAACTGCGAATCGGTATACGTATTATCAAACTCTGTGATTACTTGCCAGTCGAATATCCTGACAGCAGGTGTGGCGTACAACCATACGTCGTCAAAGATTCCGGCCAGTCGCCAATAATCTTGTCCTTCCAGGTAATAGCCGTCCGAATACTTTAGTACACAGACAGCCAGCGTGTTTTCGCCCGGCTTCAAATAAGGAGTGATGTTGTATTCGGCAGGTTCTTGTGCTCCTTCATTGTAGCCCACTTCATGACCGTTGACCCATACAAAAGAAGCGGATGCCACTTTCTCGAACCTTAAAAATATCTGGTCTTTTGCTGCCCAACTTGCAGGTACCTTGAATGTTCGCCGGTATAGTCCGGTAGGGTTATACTCTTTGGGAGCATGTGGTGGATTCACCCCGAAGGGAGCAGATACATTTCTGAACAGCTTGTCACCATAACCTTGCATTTCCCAGTTTGAGGGAACTTTGATGTCGCCCCATTGCTTATCCGGGAATTCGGGGTTAAAAAAGTGTGCAGGTATCCCTTCCGGTGTATCGCACCAGAAAAACTTCCATGTCCCATTCAGTAGCATGCTCTTTTCGGGCATATGCCAAGCGTGTCCTTCCTCTTGTCCTTTTTCAAATACAGAAGGGTTGTCTATATACCAGAGCATATCCTTAAGGAAGGATTTGTCTTGTGCATAGGATTGCAGGCACAAGGCTACTGAACACAATGGCAGAAACAGTTTTCTCAGATTCATTTTTTTGTAATTCGTGCTGTCCATCCACCGCCGGGTGCCAGTTGTACATTGAGTTTGTCTTTGGCAGTGACGATGCGTACTTCTTTTTTATAGTCGGTAGCTTCACGGTCGGCATTGATGCCGTCGGCAAAGATTTCGGCTTCGTAGTTGCCTTCGCTGAGGAAGGAGAGGTCGATGGTGCAGCTACGCGGAGTCCAGTTGGTCATGCTGCCTACAAACCAAGTGTTTCCTTTGCGGCGTGCTATCGTGATGTATTCGGCTATTTTACCATCAAGAGCAATGGTTTCGTCAAAGGTAGTGGGAACCTTGGCGATGAAGTCGGTGCATTCCTGTTCCTTCATGTATTTGCTGGGACTGTCGGCAAGCATCTGCAAGGGTGCTTCGAAGACGGTGTACATAGCCATCTGGTGTACACGTGTACCTTGACTCATGGGGTGGTCGTTGACGGAGCGGAACAGGGAACGGGTGGCATTTACCATAGCTCCCGGCGTATAGTCCATCGGACCGGCGAGTTGGCGCAGATAGGGGGCGGTAACGTCGTAGCGCGGGAAGTCATGCAAGGGTGCACCGTTCACGATGGGCTCCCACTTGCTGTTTTCCAGTCCTTTCACACCTTCAAAGTTGAGGATGTTGGGATAGGCGCGCTGGATGCCGAAGGGTTTCAGTCCGTGTAGGTCAAGCAACATGTGATGCTTGGCGGCACATGCTGCGAGTTGTTCGGTAGAAGAGATGGCGAGTTGGTCGTCGCGGTCGAAGAAGTCAATTTTGAAACCTTTGATTCCCATTTGTGCGTAGTGGCTGATAACTTGTTCCACGGCAGGGGAGATGTCGCCTCCTCCCGTAAGATTGCGCCAGCTTGCCCAGAGGATGATGCCTATGCCCTTTTGGTTGCCGTATGCCACCAGTTCTTCGAGATTGATTTCGGGACTGATGTCTTCCATTAATGATTCCTTTCCGCTCCAACCTTCGTCGATGATGATATACTCCAGCTGGTTTTCGGCGGCAAAGTCGATGTATTTCTTATAGGTGGGCGTATTCATGCCTGCCTTGAAGTCCACGCCGGTCAGGTTACAAGTATTCCACCAGTCCCATGCCACTTTTCCGGGTTTAATCCAGGATGTGTCAGCGATGCGGCATTCGGGTGCGAGGCGTTGCATCATGTCGTTGTTGGCGAGTTGTGTGTCGTGGGTAACAACAAGCACGGCACGCCAAGGATAGGTCTGTTTCCCTGTGGGACGCCCGTTGGGGCAGAAGTAGGGGGCATTGTTGGGCTTGCTGATAACGTCGGCACGTTTGGTAGGGACGAGGTTCAAGCGGTCATAGCCTCCGATGACTGTTTCCAGTGGATAGGGGGCGAATTCTGCCTTCACTCCGTGGGGCATCTGTGGGTTGGCAGTGAGGAACATGCCGGGATAGTTGGACAATCCGGCTTCCATAATGACGGCTTTCTTTCCGTTCTCCAGTTCTACCATCAGCGGAGTAATGGCAAGCGAGTCTTTGTACATGCGAGAGAGGGGGGCCTCATCGTAGTAGGACTCGAAGGAGTAGCAGTAACGCTCGCCGGCGCGATTGTCGTTAATATAGGGCACGAAAGCGTGGTAATCGCGGTCGAAGTTGAACTCGGCAATCTCGTCCTTCACGCAGAAAGGTTTGCGCAGTTCGGAAACAAAACGATAGGCGGCTCCGTCGTCGTAGGCGCGGAACTGTATGCTATAGCCGTTACGGCATTTCAGAGTGAGTTGGTTATAAGTGTCCTTCACACTCGCCTTTTTGTAGAAAGGAGTGGGGAAGGAAGTGTCGACGGAAGTGCGGGTAGCTTTGGTCACCTTCACATCTTTGCCGAAGGTGAAAGCAATGGGCTTTCCCTCAGCTTCCGTGCATTGCATAGCAATATCCGAAGGCAAGAGAACGGTAGTACCGTCGTGGGCAATCGCCCAGTTGAGGCTTTTTCCGGCTTCGATGTTGACAATTAGTTTCCCGTCCGGTGAATTCAGTTGATATTGCTGTGCTTGTGCAGTCAACGCACAAGAAAGCAATAGGCTAGCGAAACAACTGCTGATTCTTTTCATTTTTTATTTTATTATTGATTATCAATCTTTACTTAATTCCGTTGATATTTAGCAGGAATAGCCATCATCTCTTCTAAGAAGAGAGGATCGTCAAACTGGCAAGTCTGTCGGTTGTATTGTCCCCCCGGAGTGTCCCAGAGCATCGGGCACATACCGCGCGAGTAGATGGCCTCGGTTACAGAAACACAGAAGAGCCTTATCACTTCCTTTGTTCTGTTTTTGGACTCGGCGCAATATTCGCCTACGATGACGGGGATTCCTTTGTCTACGCAATTCTTCTTTAGTAGGTCCATATTGTCGTTCAGTTCCTTGAAGTCAGCTTCCGTTCCCCAGCTTTCTCGGCCTACACCCCAGTCGACAACCTCACCTCCACCCAGTATGGCAAAGTCTGCGGGAGTATAGTAATGCACAGTAAGAGCAAGTCGATTGGCGGGATCGTTCGGCATCTTGAACAAGGGATCGTAGGCATACTCCAAGTTGGTGTTGTAGATTTCCACCAACAGATGACGTTTGGCGTTGTTACCGCCGCTGTTTCTTACTATGTCGACAAAGAGCTGGTTGAGGTCGTTCACGTATCCCAGTGCCTTTGCCTTGTCGGCTTCACTACCGCTCCACGGGGTCCAAATTTCATCGTACCCGATTTCATTCATTGGCTCGAACAATAAATGGTCGCCGTACTTCTCGAAGCGTTCGCATATCTGTTTCCAGATGGAAGTGAATTTTTCTTTTGCTTTGCTGTCGGTGGGTACTTGTTTAATCCATTCGTTTTCGTGGTGGATATTGATGATAGCCACCATACCACAGTCGAGGGTCCAGTTCAGGATTTTCTCTACGCGGTCCATCAGGTCGGGATGCACCTTGAAGTCGTCGGACAGCAGATTGCCCCAGCTGACCGGTATACGCAGGGATGAGTAGCCCGCTTTGGCATATCCTTCAATGATTTCTTGTGTGATAACGGGACTTCCCCATGCTTGTTCGTAATTGAGAATGCTGCTTGGGTCTATCCAGTCGCCTACAGCATCCAGCGTGTTGCCCAGGTTGATGCCCAGTCCCATTTCGTTAATCAGTTGGTGAGTCGTGAGGTTCTCGCGTACAGTGTATTTTTCCGGTTCATCGCTTTGGATATAGGCTGCCTGCTCCACGTTGATTTCTTGTACGTGCTCCTTTACGCTGACGGTGATGGTGGCGTTGCGCACGTCGGGCGTGGTGTTGGGTTCTACGGTTATGTTATAGATTGCTTGTACGGGAGTGCTGCTTTCCGAGGTTACTTTGCACCATGCTTCCGAACTTTGGAAAGTGGCTGGTTTATTGGGTGTGATACCGAATTTCCTGCTACCTCCCGTTTGTTCAAAATGGAAGGAGGTAGGTTCTACGATGATTTTCAGTTCTTTTTTATCGTCAGAGCAAGCTGTCATCAGAAATAGAACCAGACTGGTTAATAAGGTTTTCTTGAAGATTTGTGTCATGGTATCGGTGAATTTTCGTTTTAATAATTTCGGTGTATTTATTTTTAGACGCTGATTCAATTGAATCAGCGTCTAAGAGTTTAAAAGAAGGTGTCACTTTGTGTAATCCCGTGCCCGATTTTAATTCAAATTATTGAATTATTGTATCTTGACAACTCGGAAATTATCAAAATACATTTCGATGTTGTACGGACCATTTTCGCTAGGGTTTGTCATCTGGAGTGCCAACTCGTCACCGTCACGTTTTTGGAACTCGCTCCAAGTGGCTTCGTCTACCAGTTCGGAAAGTGGAATGCTGCACTGCATCCATTGACCTACTTCGGTTTTCCCGGTGAAATCACTCACCGGACGATAGTTCGTGTAGTTGTGAGCCTCATTCCCTTTTAGGTAGATGCGGAAGACAGGACCTTCACCATATTCTACTGCTACGAAACATTCGAATTGCAAAGCCAGTTCGGAAGTCGGTGTATTAGTAGGCAGGAAGGCTGCGTCGATGCCCCATACGGCACCGTTCTGCAATTGGCCCCACCAGTAGTTCCATGCTGAAAGTTCGCCTGATATGCTGTAGCATTTACCATCCGAGAAGAAAGGAGCTGCCGTGCCGTCGGCTGTGATGGGTGCAGCTTGTCCGCCCCAGGAGAACCAACCGATGTTGTCATAGTTCAATACAACATTCTCCAAAGGATAAAAGCCCGGAACTTCGGCAGTGCCGCCCATGGTGGTGATGGCGAGTGAGCAAGTGCCTTGAGGTGCACGCGGCATGGTGAAGGTAAGCATATCATTGGCTTCGCTTACGGTTACAGTAGAGAGGTCTACCGAGCGGTTACCCATTGTGATGGAGGCGATATCCATGAAATTCTGTCCCAGTACGGTAACTGTAGTACCCGTGATAGGCATCATGGAGCTTACCTTGCTGATACTCGGCGGGAGGGCTGTGCGACGGAAGGGAGTGAATGCGGATGCGGTATAGCACTCCACTACCAGGCTGCCTTCATCAATCAGGCCTGCGGGAGCATTGAATGAAATCTCGGTGAAGTCTCTATTAACTGTGTAGTCAGTCACTTCTACTGAAACAGGTGCATCGGTGATGTCGTCCACGGCAGTGGTGAAATAGACACGCTGAATTTCGTAGAAGTTACCGCCCACGATGCGCAGAGGCGTACCCGCCTCCACGGGGAAGGTTGTGGCTACACGGGTGATGTAGGGTGCGGGCGAGAGCACATGCATGGAGTACGTGGCAATGCCGTGCGAGGTCTCGATACGCAGTTCGCCTTTCAGTTCCGGATTGGCACCTGTCAGTTGCAATTCGCTGGGAATGGTAAGTATCAGGTTAGTGGAAGTTCCGTAGTTGCTGTTGAACGAAATTTCTTGTTCGTTGATAAATACTTTCTTCACATCGTTCAGATTCTCTCCGATGACTACAATCATGGTGCCCGGATTTACATCGGTAAACGTACTGTCAGCTTTCTCGGGATCGATAAGACGGATGTGGTGGATTACGGGAACACCACCGCCCTCATCATCGTTGCAGGCAGTGAAAAGATTGCATGCCAATAGGATGGTGAGCAACACAAAAGGAAAATGTATATATTTCATATTAAAGTCGTTATTTGAGATAATGAATGTATAACTTGGTTTATTCACTGAATTCGTATGCTACCGGTTCTTCGTTCAGTAGCGGATTCTGGATGACATCGCTTTCCGGATAAGGCATCAGGATGTTGCCGTGGTGGATTTCGATATTCTCGCCCGGTTCCTGCCAATTTTCTATGCCTTCGAGGAAAGTGTCGCCTTCTTTCTTGCCGAAGTGAAGGTAACCGTCTTCGTCCTTCACGATGAGGTCTACTGTATAGCCGCGGTGTTGGTTCTGGAAGTAATTCAGCATGTAGTCGGGTTTCCAGTGATACCACGATACCATGTCATACCAGTTACAATACTCCATCGAGAACTCTACGCGGCGTTCGCGAATGATGTCTTCGAAGGTTACGCGTTCCTTGCGAGGGATACGTGCACGGTCGCGTACCTGGTTCAATGCTTCCAGGCCGGGGCCTCCAGTCAGTTCTTCGCTGTTGCCCAGACAAGCTTCGGCATAGGTCAGGTAAACATCGGCAAGGCGTAGGATGTAGGTGTTGAGAGGAGAGTTCATGGACTGGACATAACCGTCGTTGTCGTCGTCCGGACCGCCCGGTACACCTTTTTTAATGCAAGAGGTGTTGCCATCGTATGTATAGCCTCCGTCGGCAATGCAGATGTATGAATAGTATGTACCCGGTGTGCAGAAGGTGGCATTGCGGCGGATAGTGTCGCCCAACTCATATTGCTGGAGCATATCGATACTTGCCTGATAGCTGCTCCATACGTTTACACCGCCGGTCATCTCGCTGTTGCCGGCGAGGTCGGCAAGTAGAGTGTTGCATACGCCCCAATCACCCAGTGGCACCCACTGCATGGCAATGAGCGATTCAGGATTGTTGTTGTGCTTATACTTGAAGAGGTCTTCATAGTTTTCGTAAAGGCTGATGCCGCTATTGTTTATCACGTCGGCGGCCAGTTCCTTGGCTTTCTCCAGGTCAGCGTTGTCGCGTGCGCCTCCTTTCCAGCCTGAGCGGGCGAGGTAGACTTTGGCAAGCATGCCTTTTGCCCCCCATGCGCTGGCACGTCCTTTGGCGGTTGCCACTTCAGGAAGATTTTCGGTTGCATAAGTGAGGTCACGAATAACGAGTTCCAGTACATCTTCTTCGCGGTGGAGTGGTTGCATGGGATTGGCAACCACTTTGTCGTTGTCTTCGATGATGATAACCGGTCCCCAGAGGCGGACCATGTAGAAGTAGGCACAAGCACGCATCAGGCGGGCTTCGGCAATGGCTGTACGCTTGGCACGTTCGCTTACGCTGTTGCTACATTTGGTCTGCACATCACTGATAACGGCATTGGCCATTGTAATGACCGAGTAGAAACCTGTCCATGCGTTGGCAAGGTTTTCACTTAAGGCTGTTACCTTGAAGTTGGTGAACTCGGGAGCTCCCCAGCGACTGAAGTTGTCGTTGGCACGGTTACTGCCCAGCGGTACGATAGCGCGGGAGTTGAGGTCGAACCATGCACGGTTGTAAAGTGGTGCAGTGGCTTGTTCGAGTGCATTGTCGGAAGTGTAGTATGTCACATCTACATAGTTTCCTTCGGGAGCACGTTCCAGAAATGAGTCGCTACATGCTGTGAGCAGAAGGAGCGATGATATAAGGGTTAAAAATCTGTGTTTCATAACTATATTGAGATTTTAAATGATAAATGATTTGTTAGGCCCATTAGAAATTGAAGTTAAGACCAAATGTATAGATACGTTGCGAAGGATAGCGCGCATCGTCCACACCACGTAGCAATACATTGTAGTTCAAGGCGCCTATTTCGGGATCGTAGCCTTTGTAGCCTGTGATGGTACAGAGGTTCTGGATGTTGACGTAGAGGCGCAGATGGTCTATCTGCAAATGGCGCAACCATTTCTGTGGGAAGGTGTATCCCAGCGAGATGTTCTTTATGCGGAGATAGGAAGCGTCTTCCACAAAGCGGTCGGAGATACGGTTGTTGTCGTTGGCGCTACTGGTAGTGATGCGTTGTACTTTGGCTGCATCGGCGTTGGCCACGTAAACATTGGAAAGTACCTCGTCGCCGACTTCGGGGTCGTACATGGCGATTAGGGCAATGTCGGTAGCTTCTTTCAGCAGGTTACTGTTACGCATGGGGTCGGTGAAGGTGCGGCGAATCAGGTTGATGGCCTTGTTGCCCACCGAGCCGTTCAGGAAGATGTTGAGGTCAAATCCCTTATAAGAAAGGTAGTTGTTGAAGCCGAACGTGAATTTGGGTGCCGGATTGCCGAGGAATGTGCGGTCTTTCTCATCAATTACACCGTTGTTGTCGCGGTCTTCATAGATGTAGTCACCTACCCAGATGCCCGATTTGCCGATGGTCTGGTCCTTCGGGATGGCTACTTGGATGCGGTTGCCCGTTTCGTCGAGCAGGAAGTTGCCGTCGGCACCTTTCTTGTAGAAATCTCCTTCTTCCTTGAACATACCGATTACTTTATAGCCGTAGAACTGCCCGACCGGTTCGCCCACCATGGTGTAGGTCAGTGTTTCCGAACCGTTGATTCCCGAAATAGCGGATGATTCGGAGTAGAGTTTCGTCACTTCGTTGCGGTTGATGGAGAAGGTGAGTCCTGAGGTCCAGGTGAAATCACGTGTCTGGATGTTGTGCGTGTTTAGGGTAAATTCCACACCTTTATTGGTCATAGCACCGGCATTGACCCATGGTGCACGAATCAGACCGCTTACGTAGGTAGGAAGAGAAGCTTGCATCAGCAGATTGTCCGTTTTCTTGTAATAAGCATCGGCAATGAACTCTATGCGGTTGTTGAAGAGGGCGAGGTCGAGTCCTACATTGAAGGAGTTTGTTTCTTCCCACTTCAGTTCACGATTAGGATAGTTGCCTGCATAGAAGCCAGTGCCCCAGATGGAGGCTGCCGAAGCCATGGTGACGCCATAGGCATAGGAACCTGCCCATTGGTTGCCTACCACACCCCAACCCAAGCGGAGTTTCAGTGAGTTGATGGCTTCCACATCTTTGAGGAAAGCTTCGTTATTGACTTTCCAAGCCAATGCTACCGAAGGGAACCAACCCCAACGACTTTCTTTGGCAAACGAAGACGAACCGTCGGCACGGAGCGTAGCGGTCAGCAAGTAGCGGTCGTTGTAGTTGTAGTTCAGACGGCCGAAGTATGATTCGATGGCGGATGAACCACGGGAACTGTTGGCTTTTGCTGTTGTGGCATCGCCCGCATCCAGTTCGTGTACGGAGTTGAAGAGGAAGTTGGTACGACTGCCGCTCAGCGACTCGTACTTATTTTCTTGCGCTTCGTGTCCCAGCATGGCAGAGAGGCCGTGTTTGCCGAAGGTATTATTATAAGTAAAGTAAGTTTTCAATGTCCAGTTGCTTCCGTTGCCGGCTCCACGGCTTGCTGACGACTGCTGCTTGAAGTGCTCGTAGTCGTAGGAGGGGGTAAACTTATAGTCGTTGCTGTAATTGAAGTTGGCGGCATATTCCGTACGGAATACGAGTCCTTTCCACAGCTTGATGTCGGCAAAGGCGTTGACATAGACTTGTGTGCTGCGACTATAGTTTTCGTTTTGGATAAGGTCGGAGAGGGGGTTGGAGAAGTAAGTTCCATACATGTTCTCCGTCTGCATACCGAAACTGCCGTCTGGGTTGCGGGCAGGCACTTCGGGGAGCTGGTTCAGGGCATTGTAGATGGCACCCGAACCGTCCACGTTGTTGGTCTGCTGTGTACGGGCTACGGAGGCACGCAAGCCAGTGGTGAGCCACTTGTTGATGTCGTTGTCCATGTTGACACGGAAAGAGAAACGCTCGAAGTCCGAACCGAATACAATACCGTCTTGCTTCATGTAGCCGCCTGATAGCGAGTATTTCATGCTCTTCGAGCCTCCGGAGATGTTTATCTGATGGTTGTGCATCGGGGCAGTGCGGAAGATTTCATTCTGCCAGTCGGTACCGCGGCTGAGGAGTGAGGGGTCTTTGAACTCTTCGCGTGCGCCGAAGCCGATGGTGGCGGCGCGGAGGTTCTGGTAAACGGCATATTCGGGGAGTGTCAGTGTTTCCAGTTTCTTGGGAAGCTGTTGCAAGGCATAGTAACCTTCGTAGGAGACCTTTGTTTTGCCCTCTTCGCCCTGACGGGTGGTGATGAGTACTACACCGTTGGAGGCGCGGCTACCATAGATGGCTGTGGCCGATGCATCTTTCAATACTTCCATGGAAACGATGTCTGCAGGGTTGATGGAACTGAGCACGCTGTTGTTGCTGGTGTTGTTGCCTGAGATGGCTACACCGTCGATAACGTAGAGCGGTTCGTTGCCGTTCAAGGAGTTGATACCACGGATGCTGACCGAGATACCGCCACCCGGAGTTCCGGAATTCTGGGTCACCTGCACACCGGCGGCACGTCCTTGCAAAGCTTGGTCGAGCGAGGTGACTACGGACTTTTTCAGTTCGTCACCCGTCACGCTGACTACGGAACCGGTCAGGTCACTGCGTTTCATCGTACCGTATCCCACTACTACTACTTCGTCCAGCATCTCATTGTCTTCTTGCAGCAGTATGTCGATGCGGGTGGTGCGCTCTACTTTCACCTCTTTGGTGCGGTAGCCGATGTAAGAGACTATCAATGTTTGTCCCAGATTTGCCTGGATGGTGTAACGGCCGTCGATGTCGGTAATGCCGCCCGTATTGGTTTCTTTCACTTTGACGGTGGCTCCTACAAGTGGCTCACCGCCCGATTCTGATTTAACGATACCGGATACTGTTTTGGTTTGTCCATACGTGGAAACAATACCCAAACCTAGTAACACGATAACAAGCAATTGTCTCAATTTTGTCCATTCCCATTGAGAGCATACATTTGCGTGTAACTTCATAAACTTTAATTTAAGATTTAAAAATAACTGTTATCAAAAGCTACTGCAAATATGGAAAGTTATCATAATAGCATAGGTCTATCATGTCTCAAATAACATACCTTTATGTTTCAAGTTATCATTTTAGACTGCGGATGTAATCAGATGGTGATATTCCAAATTCATTCTTGAAGTTTACAGTGAACCTTTTTGGAGAACTGAATCCTACCTCATAGGCAATTTCTGCAATTTGTTTCTGGCTTTCTTTTAGAAGTTGCTTACTGCGCTTCAAACGGATAATCCGGATGAATTCTGCCGGACCTTTACCGGTGATACACATCAGCTTTTTGTAGAGATGGCTACGACTCAACCCCAATTCTGCTCCTAACATTTCCACAGAGAAGTCGGAATCACTCATGCGCTCTTCTACTATTTTGATAGCTTTTTCAATAAATTGTTCGTCTAGTGGAGTGATTGTTATTTCATTAGGTGTCACTTCTATTTTCTGACTGAATTTACGATGGCTTTTTTCTGTCCATTCAATAAATTTCCTGATGCGCAGCTTTAGTAATTTGAAGTCAAAAGGCTTTACGATATAGTCATCGGCTCCTTGCTCAAATCCTTCACTTTTGTATTCTTCTGCCATACGGGCTGTAAGCAATATAACGGGAATGTGGGACCATTGCATGTTTGTTTTGATTTGCCGACATAGCTCTGTTCCATTCATCACTGGCATCATGATGTCGCTTATTACAATATTGACGCTGTTTTTTTCTAATATCTTCAATGCCTCTGCTCCATTGTAGGCAACCTGTATGGCGTATTCATCGGACAGGTATTCAGACATGAAACTACAGAAATCCTTGTTGTCGTCCACCAACAAGATGGTATACCGCAATTCTTCCGCATTTGGAACGGGAAGTTCATTCGGAGCTTTGTCATTGTTTAGCAGTTCCGGAAGTAATTCCTCCTTTTCACTGGCATATGTGACGATAGGCAATTTAACGGTAAATACGGAACCTTTAGGAAAATTGTCCGTGACGGAGATTGTTCCTTTGTGTAGATGTACATATTCGTTTGCAATATGCAGGCCGATTCCACTGCCGGTTTTTTCCGAAGTTTGTTGCACCTGATAAAAACGTTCGAAGATATGTTTCTTGTCTTTGTCTATGATACCTTGTCCGTTGTCTGCCACACAGATGCATACATTGTCATCTTCGCGATAAAGATGTACATTGATTTCTCCTTTATCAGGAGTGTATTTGAAGGCATTGGACAACAAGTTGTTCATTACTTTTTTTATTTTAACCGGATCGAAGGACATGTTCAGGTTTTCTACTTCGCACATGAAACAGAAGCTGATGGTATGGTCAAGAGCATACTCTTGAAAAGTACTGCAAATCTCGCGGATAAAGTTGACAATATCTCCCGATTTGTAATGAGCTGTCTCGGCTCCTACATCCAGTTTCCGGAAATCAAGCAGAGAGTTTATCGATGTAAGTAATTGTTGTGCATTTTTATTGATTGTATTTAGCTTTTTGCGTATTCCGTTATCCAGGGGTTCTGATAATAACATTTGTAACGGGCTGATGATAAGTGTCAGTGGTGTACGTAAATCATGGCTTATATTTGTAAAGAACTTTAGCTTCATCTCATTCAGAAGCAACTTTTGTTCTTGCTCCAGTTTTGCTCGTTGTTGTTCCAGTCTTATGTAATGATGCTTTTTTAATCGGTATATTACATAGGATATTATGCCAATGGCAAACAATATGTACAAGATGATGGCAACATTACATAAATATATTGGAGATGAAACGGTTATATTCAACTCGCTAGCTTCGTCATTCCATATACCGTCACTGTTACAGGCTTTGATTAATAGTTTGTAATTACCAGGAGGAAGGGTGGTGAAAGCCACCTTGTTTTCGTTTGTATAGTACCATTGGGTATTTAATCCTTCCAGTTTATAGGCATATCTTATTTTATCAGCATTCAACAGATCGCCTGCAGCAAATTCGATGGAGATTAAATAATCGTCATATTTGACAGCCAATGATGGGGTTCTGCCAAGTACAGTTGTTAATAGTTTGCGTCCTTCATATATTGAGTCTACTTCTATATGTTGATTGCCAATGGTCAGATTCGTAAAATACACCTTTGCCAGCGGTCGGCTCTTTTCGGTCAGTTTGTTCGGATTTATGGATGTATAGCCACTGGTGCCTCCCAGCAGCAAATCTCCGCTGGACAATTTACAAGAGGAATGGGAGTTGAAATGATTTTCTGACAGTCCGTCTCTGGTAGAAAGATTCTTGAAAGAAAAGTCTAATCCTTTCTGGGTGTCCGGCGTTACTTCCAGTATAGACAATCCGTTACTTGTTGCAAGCCACATGTTACCGTGATTGTCTTGAGTTATACTATTAATGAGATTGTCGCACAATCCGTTGGTTACGTTGAACCAGTACAGTGAATCATTTTTTAAGTCCCAGGCGGTCAATCCTTGTTTATGGGCTAACCACAATATATCTCTGTCGTCCTTGAATACGGAGGAGATGAAGAATTGCTTGAATGGCTGTGTCTCTTTTCGATTGGCATAAATCATTTCGGGCTTTCTCGTCACGATGTCCATTACACAGAGTCCGTATGTAGTCCCGATATACATTTTGTCTCCATAGTCATAATAGATATTGAGTACATTGATGTTATTCCCGTCAGGCAGTAGATAACTTGTCGCAGTATTCGCGTCCGGATTAAAACAAGTCAAAGTTCCCAGTACGTAGCCTATCCATAAGTTTCCATATCGGTCTTCCTTCATGCTCCATACGCCACTGTATGGCAGTTGGCTGTTCTCTGGAGTAAAATGGCGAATACTGTTGTTCTCATAGCAGAACAATCCGTCTTGATAGCTTCCTGCCCAAATACGTCCTTTATTGTCTTCGAGAAGACTGATGATGGCTATGTCGGGGATGGATAGTTTGCGAATGGCAAATCCTTTTTGTTTTTCTTTCACATAAAGTCCGTTTCCATCTGTTCCTAGCCAAATGTTTCCGGCCTTATCCTCTAAAATGGAGGCTATGTCACCGCATTCTTTATGCTGGGTATCAATAAATTCATAGAAGCTTTCGTGATAATAAGAAACTCCTTTTTTGAAATTTCCTAACCAAATGACACCTGAATCATCACGGTAGATTGCATTTATTCTGTTGGAAGCAAGGGATGTGGAAGACATAGGGTTGTTCAGAAGGTTGACAAGGTTGTCATTTACGTAGTCGTAAATGAATACTCCTTTATGGTCCGTTCCTATCCAGACATGTCCGTTTGAGTCATCCAGTATGCTCCTTACTGCATTACTTTTTGTCTCTATTTTAGAATGGAGATTGATTTGGTTCCATTCCGATTTTATGTTTTTCTTATAGAATATTTGTTCATCGGTATATGAATACAGCCAGATGCCTCCATGATAATCAATGTATATATGCTTTTCGATAATAGAGTTGGAGGGTAAGCTGATACTATCTACCCGTTTATATTTTTTTGCGTTGTTTCCTACTTTCAATAAGGTTGAATTCCAAAGAAGATACAGGTTTTCACCATCATCACTGATACTCAGTTCCGGAGTTTCTTCTGGAAAGTTTTCTATTTTGAATGTTTGAAGGACTTTATGAGAAAAATTGAAGTAAAAAGCATTTTGGCCTTGCAGTACCCATAAATTGTGTTTTTTGTCAACATGTACTTTGTAGGTACCATTTATCTGGATGCCTATTTTAAGGAGGTATGAGGGAATATCGGTAATGAAGTTGTCTTTGTCCCGGTCGTATATACAATATCTTGCCTCGCTTCCAATCCACAAATTGCCCCAACCGTCTTCCTGTAAGTTCCAGATGTCGTTAGACAATAAAGAATGGATGTCTTTTTCTTTGGGCTGATACACTTTAAAGCTATATCCGTCGTATCGGTTCAATCCATTGGCGGTTCCTATCCATAAAAAGCCTTCACTGTCTTTCAATATGGTTTTTACGTTATTGTTTGAAAGCCCGTTTTCTACTTTCAAATGGCGAAATACATACGGAGTTTGTCCTGCTAACGGTAGATAAGCCAGTAACAGAAGAATGAGGGGGAACGCTAATTTGTGTAAATAGTTTGTAAAAGACATACTATATAATCTGAAATTGAATTCTCAAAGATAGCAATATCTTATTTAAATAAACGTAAATATGTTGCATTAATAGGTCTGTAATGTTGCATCGCGGTCGTATAAGTCTTAAACATGCCATCCGTTTGTTGTCTTGCGTGTCTTGAAGTGTTTTTCTCATTTATTATTCAATATTTATTTCATTCCTTTGCAAGGAAGGAATGGCTCCTGCCAATATGATTAACCTTCTAATACTTTATCGAAAATGAACAGATTCATCATTTTATTTTTATTTTCTTTAGGAATATTGTCAACATGTGTGTTTGCCGTAGAGGTGATTCCACAGAATGAAGGATGGAATTTTCACCGGGGTTTTCAGGCACCTGCTTCGGAAACAGTGAAGGTGGCTTTACCTCACACTTGGAATGCGGCCGATGGCATGTTTGGTAATACCGATTATTACCGGGGATTATGCAATTACAGTCGTAAGTTGTCTGTTCCTGCCCATTATCGGGGGAAACGTTTTTTCTTGAAAGTGATGGCCGCACAGACAGTTGCCGACATCTTTGTCGACCGTCATTTTGTGATGCAGCATAAAGGAGGTTATACAGCATTTGTGGCAGAATTGACCGATTTCCTGGTTCCGGGCACAGAAAGTGTGTTGGAAATTCGTGTCGGCAATGCTCAGACCATGGATGTCGCTCCCATTTGCGGCGACTTCAATATGTTTGGTGGGTTGTATTGGGGGGGGTGGACTGCTGGTGACGGAGGATGTCTGCATAGAACCTGCCTATTATGCTTCTTCAGGTGTATTCTTCACTCAGTCCGATGGTATCGGAGAAAAAGGCCCGTTTGAAAATTGAAACACTGCTTTCGGCAAAGGAAACTGCTGTGACCGGTTGCGAGGTGGAGTTTCAACTATATGACAAGGAGAAGTTGCTTCGCCGTGTTGCCAGTACGGAGGTGGATGCGGATAAAAAGGTGATGATGGACATAGTGCTTGAAAGGCCTCATTTGTGGGATGGAGTGAAGGGTCCCTATTTATATAAAGGCGTGGTGATATTGCGTAAGGATGGGGAAGAGATAGACCGCCGCGAAAAAGAGATAGGTTTCCGCTACTTTCATGCCGATGCGGAGAAAGGTTTCTTTCTGAATGGAAGGCCTTATCGCTTGAATGGCGTGAACCGGCATCAGGACAGGGCGGAACGCGCTTCGGCATTTTATCCGCAGGACCATGATGAAGATTTGGACTTGATGCAGGAAATGGGATGCAATGCCGTGCGGCTTTGCCACTATCTGCAAGCAAAATACATGCATCGACAGATGGACAAGCGAGGACTGGTGGCATGGGTTGAGATTCCTTTTACCAATGTTTATGTGAATAATCCTGCTTATGATGAAAACTTGCGCTTGCAATTGAAGGAACTGATTTTACAGAACTACAATCACCCCTGCATTTTGTTCTGGGGGCTGTTCAATGAGATAAATTCCGGTAGGCTGGACCGTCCTTCGCGCATGGTGGCGGAGCTTCATGCTTTGGCCCGTCGGCTGGCCCGAGCCGTCCCACTATGGGAGCCAGCAATCAGGACGACGACTTCAACGGATTCACTGACTTGATTGCTTTCAACAAGTATTTCGGCTGGTATGGCAACAACATGGATGACATGGGGCGCTGGATAGACCGCGAGCATGTGGCGCATCCGGAGCGGAAGATGGGCATCAGCGAGTATGGTGCCGGGGCATGTGTATTTCAGCAGGCAGACTCGCTGAAGCATCCGGAACCGTGGGGACAATGGCATCCCGAGAACTGGCAGACTTATTATCATGTGGAGAATTGGAAACAGCTTCAGGAACGCGAATTCTTGTGGTGCAACTTCATCTGGTGCATGTTCGACTTTTCGGCGGCAGACCGTAGGGAGGGCTCCATTATGGGACGCAACGACAAGGGACTGGTGACTTACGACCGGAGAATAAAGAAAGATGCCTTTTACTTTATATAAGGCAAACTGGAATCAAGAAGATAAGTTTGTATATATCGCAGGAAAACGATTGGTAAACAGAACCCGCAAAATCGTTGATGTGCAAGTATTCAGCAATGGCGGGGCTGCCGAGTTGTACGTCAATGGCAAAGCGTATGGGGCTGCAAAGCCGGATTCCGTAAATGTACTGGAATGGAAAGGCATTGTATTGGATACCGGTGAGAATAGAATTGAGGTCAGGAACAAATATGGAACGGACTATTGTGTATGGATATGTCCTTTTTGATTTTCATCAGGCGCGGAATGCATAGGAAGAACCACGGAGAATAATGAACCGTGAAATGCTGTGCAGTCTGCGCCTGATGGCTTTAATATGTGATTTCCTGTAAATCCGTATTCGGTCCGTGGACCACCAGTTTTCTATCCGGTTGGATTTCTGCCGGGTCAATGAATACCATTCGTTCATCACCAGTGGTTTCGGTGCGTCCATGATAAACGCAATAGAGTCGGTTGTGAATATCAATGAGCATACAATGCCCGGTTCCGGTCACGATGCCGCCTTGCTCTGTGTTCTTTTGTAGCACCGGATTGTTGGCAGCTTTTGTGAATGGTCCTAAGGGGTTCTGGGAGGTAGCATAACCCACCGCGTAATTTTTTCCTCCGAAAAAGTTTGCAGAGTACAGCATATAATAGAGATTTTTGTGCTTCACGATATACGAGCCTTCTGTCCAGCGTCTGTTGACTTCATGTGAAGTCACCGAGCGGTTTTCCCATTCCGCTTGAGGGTCGTCCATTGTCTGGGGTGGGCAAAGCAGTGCTACCGGTTCTCCGATGATACCGGAGAAATCTGGTTTCAGTTCCACGCCGTAAATCCAACTTTCCTCAATCTCGTCAAACCAGCCCTTTTCTTTAGCCCATGCTGAAACTTCGCTTTCAACGGCATGTTTGTAGCAGCAGCGGGAGTAGTAGAGGTAGGTCTTTCCGGTAGCATCGTCAAAGAGTATGTTTGCGTCGATGATAGGATAGCCGGGGTCGAATACCGGTTGGTTGAACAGGTCTTTGAAAGGGCCCGTAGGCTTATCGGCTACGGCTACACCGATACGGAAGTTCTCTTGCTCTTTAGTGGGATTTTCTTTCCAGTTGGCGCTGAACCATAGGTAGTATTTGCCGTTCCGTTCATACACTTCGGGTGCCCAGAAACAGTCGGTGGCCCATGAGTCGGAGGTGCCGCCTTGATAGATGGGACCCTCGTCTGTCCATGTCACCAGGTCATCGGAGGAGTATACTTTAAAACCGTTCGATACTCCGCCCGTTCCGTACATATAGTATTTGCCGTCGGAAGCTTTCAGCAGGAATGGGTCTCCGAAGGCCATGGGCAGGGGATTCTGATATGCTACTTTTTTGTTTCCGCATGATGGTGACAGCAAGGCCAGTAAAAACAGTGTCAATGTGAAAAAAATGTGTTTCATCTTGTTATAATTTTAATGGTGAAGTAATGAAAAGTGTTTGTATCCGCAAAGTAAACATAATATAGGGAAAGCAGCAAGGAAATTAGATAGAATGCAATTTTTTCATTATTTTTGTGTATCATTCCAAATAATTCTTTGATGGGACAGTCATTTTCGGATATATCGTTATACCACGAGTACCGGTCGGCGAGGGAGATAGAACATTTGGTGTCACAGAAAACCTGGGACGACCTCAATCTGGATGATTTTTTCGAATGGGCTGACCGTACTTCTTCTTGTGTGGGCCGACAGTACCTTTACGACGTGTTGCATTACAACCGTCTTTCGGAGATTTCGGAACAAGAGGAGGTGATTCGCAAGCTTTCTGCCGACAAGGAGTTGCGTGCAGGAATCCGGTCGGAGTTGCGGAAGCTGGATACGCCGGATGCTTATACCATTGCATCGTTGTTCTCCATTTCCCATCCCGTGTATTCCCGCCGCTTTTACCGTTTGCTGACTATCTTGCAATTCGTGCCTTTTGTTTTGTTGGGAATGGTTTACATTACGTCTTCGCTTTATGTTCTGGGGATTTTGTGCACATCGGTATTGGTGAACATGGTACTGCACTATCACAGCAAGGCTCGGATTCAGGGCTATTTCTTTTCCATTCCTCAGTTATGGCAGTTGCTCAGGCAAGCGGAGAAGTTGGCACAGATTCCGTTGTGTGCATCCGTGCATCGGGATATCCAAAAGACTTTGCAGGCATTGCATCCGTTGCGAAAGAAACTTTCCACTTTCCGTTTCAGTATCAGACTGGAGAGCGACATCGCCATTTTCGCTTATTTCTTCACCGAGATAGTGAATGTGTTTTTTCTGCGGGAAGTTATTCCGGTTTCCAAGGCTTTCTTTCTATTGCAGGGTAGACAGGAACAGATTGAAGAGGTTTTCCGCTATTTCGGACTGGTGGATGTGCTTTGCTCTGTTTCCGAGCTCCGGGATGGGCTGCCCTATTATGTTTTACCGGAAGCTTGCGGTGAGGGTGAAACATTTCATGCAGAGGGGCTTTATCATCCGCTTATAGAACGTTGTATCCCTAATGACATTACACTCTGTGGCAAATCTGTCCTTGTTACCGGTTCCAATATGTCCGGTAAGACAACTTTTATTCGTGCCATTGGACTTAACCTGTTTTCCGCACAAGTGCTCCATACTTGTTTTGCCCACAGTTTCCGTTTTCCTATGGATGCTGCATTATATTCTGCTATCCATCTGGAGGATAGTCTGATGGAAGGAAAAAGTTTCTTTCTGCAGGAGGTGCAAATTGTTCGAGAGATGCTGGAAGCCGGAAAGGAGTGTTGGCGGTTTTTCCTGCTGGACGAGTTGTTCAAGGGAACGAATACGGTGGAACGGATAGCTATAGCCAAAGCTGTGCTGTCTGCTTTGGCGCACAAGAACAGTATTGTGTTTGCTTCCACTCACGATGTCGAACTGGCTTCCTTACTTGAGGACGAATATGAATTGTTTCATTTTTGTGAGTGTGTTGCCGACAATGCATTGTCTTTTGATTATAAGTTGAAACCGGGACCGGTGACGGAACGTAATGCCATCCGGATTATCGAGATGTGCGGCTATCCGCAGGAAGTGGTCAGGGAAGCATATCGGCTGGTTGGAAAGGGTGAAATGTAATATTTAATGTCTTCTTGTAGGTGGAAGTAATGAGGGTAAGTATTTTGCTTGTATCTATTTTCAAGTGTAGAAACGCTCGTATCCTACCAATAGGGAATTGTAATTTTATGCTTCGGTGCGTCCGTTCAAAAGGTGGAATAAGATAAATTAATACCCTCTGTGTCCTACTTACGATATAAATCCCTATCTTTGTGGCGCTTTTTAGCTGAAAATAAGATTCAAATTAATTTAGATACAACAGAAAATGGCACAAGAAGACGTTTTTAAGAAACTCGTATCACACTGTAAGGAATATGGTTTTGTGTTCCCTTCCAGCGAGATTTATGATGGACTGGGAGCTGTGTATGACTATGGTCAGATGGGTGTGGAACTAAAAAATAACATCAAGCAATACTGGTGGCAGAGTATGGTACTGCTGCACGAAAATATTGTCGGTATCGACTCAGCAATCTTTATGCACCCCACCATCTGGAAAGCCAGCGGACACGTAGATGCTTTCAATGACCCTTTGATTGACAACCGCGATTCCAAGAAACGTTATCGTGCCGATGTGTTGATAGAGGACCAGCTTGCTAAGTACGATGACAAGATAAACAAAGAAGTGGCCAAAGCTGCCAAGCGTTTTGGTGAGGCTTTCGATGAGGCTCAGTTCCGCAGTACCAACGGTCGTGTGCTGGAACACCAGGCCAAGCGTGATGCCTTGCATGAACGCTTTTCCAAGGCTTTGAACGATAATAATCTGGACGAACTCCGTCAGATTATCCTTGACGAAGAAATCGTTTGCCCTATCAGTGGCACAAAGAACTGGACAGAGGTGCGTCAGTTCAATCTGATGTTCTCAACAGAAATGGGTTCTACCGCCGATGGTGCCATGAAGATATACCTTCGTCCGGAAACGGCACAAGGTATCTTCGTAAATTACCTGAATGTACAGAAAACCGGTCGCATGAAGATTCCTTTCGGTATCGCCCAGATTGGTAAGGCTTTCCGTAACGAAATCGTAGCCCGCCAGTTCATCTTCCGCATGCGCGAGTTCGAGCAGATGGAAATGCAGTTCTTCGTGAAGCCGGGTACGGAGCTTGACTGGTTCAAGACCTGGAAGGCTACTCGTCTGAAATGGCACAAGGCGCTGGGCTTCGGCGACGACCATTACCGTTTCCACGACCACGACAAACTGGCACACTACGCCAATGCTGCTACAGACATCGAGTTCCTGATGCCTTTCGGTTTTAAGGAAGTGGAAGGTATTCACAGCCGTACTAATTTTGACTTGTCCCAGCATGAGAAATTCTCCGGTAAGAACATCAAGTATTTCGACCCTGAAACCAACGAAAGCTATACTCCGTATGTCATCGAAACCTCGATAGGTGTAGACCGTATGTTCCTCAGCATCATGTCTGCTTCCTACTGTGAAGAGAAGCTGGAGAACGGTGAAACGCGCGTAGTATTGAAACTTCCCGCTGCTCTGGCTCCGGTGAAGTTGGCTGTGATGCCGTTGGTAAAGAAAGACGGACTGCCCGAAAAGGCACGCGAAATCATTGACAACTTGAAGTTCCACTTCCATTGCCAGTATGACGAGAAAGACTCCATCGGCAAGCGTTACCGCCGTCAGGATGCCATCGGTACTCCGTACTGTGTAACTGTGGACCACCAGACATTGGAGGACAATTGCGTGACCTTGCGTAACCGTGACACCATGAAGCAAGAACGTGTGGCTATCTCCGAACTAAACAATATCATTGCAGACCGTGTAAGCATTACATCACTGCTGAAAACGTTGCAATAAACCGGTTACGGAATAGACTGATGCGTGAACAAACTGAAATAGTAAATAGTAAATAGTAAAATAGTAAATGAAAAAGTCCCTTTTGTTTTTGCCTTTCCTGCTGTTGCTGGTGGGGGCTTTTATTTCTTGTGAAGAAGTGGAGGAGGCTGGGAAGTATGATAACTGGAGAGAACGCAATGAGGCATTTGCTGACTCGATAAAAAGGCTGACTGGCGAGAACTATGTTGCCACAGCAGAGCAGGCTGATGCTATGGAACTCGGGAAACTGTATGCCATACAGACGACTGCCAGCACTACCGAAGGTGCCCAGTATGTATATTGCAAGAAGCTTGTGAAGAATGAAACAGGGGAACGTCCGTTATATATGGGATACCATTCTACTGTCAGTGCTTTTTATTACGGAACTTTAATTGTCGGTGATCAAATTGACGGAAATTTTGATGGGTATAGTGCTTTGGATACTAATATTCCATTGAATTCGTTGAAAGCACCGACAGCTTTTGATTCCCCAACCACTTTTGGTGTTGCAAATGTAATTCCCGGATGGACAGCAGCCTTGCAGTTAATGCGGGTAGGCGAGCGTTGGATGCTTTATATACCTTGGCAGAGCGCCTATGGATCCAGTGGTAATAGTGATGGAACAATCCCTGGATATACCGCATTGACGTTCGATTTGTTGCTGGAGCGCATCGTAGAATAACCGGTATAAATAATAAAAAAGTGGTGAAGAAAAATCTTCACCACTTTTTTATTATTTATAATAGAGGAGTCTATATTTTCTTCTTGATGGCCTTTACCCAAATCTTGTATCCATCCTCATTCAAATGCAACCCGTCGTTGGTTAGTTCGCTGCGCAGTACATTCGTTCCCTTCTCTGTAAACAAGGGGAAGAGGTTGATATAAGCGATGTTTTTTTCTTTGGCAAGTGCTTCCAAACGAAGGTTGACTTCGGGGATTATATCGGTTTTCCCAGTCAGGCTTTTGTACCGGCCGAAACTTTCATTGAAAGGAAGCAGGCTTTGCAAGTATAGTTTCGTATCGGGAGATTCTTTCTGAATACGTTCCACGGTTGTACGAATCATACTTACAAT
Source organism: Bacteroides sp. A1C1 (assembly GCF_004328515.1). Lineage (NCBI taxonomy): Bacteria > Pseudomonadati > Bacteroidota > Bacteroidia > Bacteroidales > Bacteroidaceae > Bacteroides > Bacteroides sp. A1C1. The sequence goes on along the minus strand of NZ_CP036491.1, from coordinate 1,673,993 downwards.
GCTGTCCGACGTCAAATTGTGGGAAATATCGTTGACTCCGATAAGCAGAAACAGCTTGGCGGGATGTCCGGGGAGTATCTGGTGCAGACGGTCGTAGATACCCATCACTTCGTCACCGATAATGCCACGGTTGCGTACGTTCTTCTTGCCGAGGCGTGCCGACCAGTCACCACCGCCTTCAGTCAGGCTGTTGCCAAGCATGACGATGTCTTTGCTTGTAATGGCAGGCTCATCCATAAACTGTAGGAAGCGTTTGTAGTAATGGTCTGTATAGATGCGCGGAACGGGACAGATGGAAGCGGCTACAGCGTTGGCAACCAATGAACGCAGACGAACCACGCTATGCCCGTCTTCCGGATGCACGGCATTGATAAGCAGTATGACAGAAGTGTCATTGTCTGGATCGATAACGATGGAAGTACCTGTATATCCGGTATGGCTATAGGTGTTCGGGCCGAACAAGTCCCCGTTGTTAGAGGCGTATGCTGTAAAGCAGTCCCAGCCGAGAGTACGTCCCAGACTGGCTGTGGCGCGTGGCACGGTACGCATGGTTTTTACACCCAGCGGGCTCAGGATACGGCGGCCGTTCCATTCGCCTCCGTTCTGCAGGGCTGCGCAGAGCACGGCAATATCTTCGGCACAGGAGAATACTCCGGCGTTGCCGCTGATGCCTCCGTTCATGATACGGGCCAGCGGGTCGTGTACTTGTCCGCAGAGGACTTGCCCGTCAGGTTGTTTTTCGGTTGGCGCGATGGCATTGTGCCAGTTTCCTTCGGTGATACCTGCCCAGTTTGCATCTGTTGTATTTATCCATTTGCCATTCTTGTCACGTTGGCAGGGCAGATAGTCGGTATGCTCCATGCCGAGTACATCAAATATGTTTTCACGGGCAAAATCACGCAGACTTTGGCCGCTTATTGTCTCGATGATATGCTGCAGGGTGATGAAGTTGAGGCAACTGTATTGGAAATCTGTCTGTGGCTTGAAGTCACGTTTGCAAGTAGCGATGTATTCCATAATACCATCCGGATTGGGGGAACCGTATTGCTTTTCAAGTTCGCCTACCGGTGCGTATGGGGGCAGTCCGGAAGTATGTGTCATCAGGTCGGCAATGCGGATTACCTTCTTCTCTTTGCCGTCTGCACTCTCCCAATTCTTAAAATTGGGTATGTAGAGGCTGACGGGGTCCAGCATGCGGAGCTTGCCGTGTTCTGCCAGTATCATTGTACATACGGCAGTCGACATGGATTTGCTGCATGATGCCATATCAAAGATGGTATTGGTAGTCATTGGCTCTACACTGGGGTAGATGCGCTTGTTACCATAGGCTTTCAAGTATGCCATTTTCCCATTGCGCACTACGGCAAGTACGGCGCCGGGAATATCCTTGTTGGCGATAGCCGTTTCAATCGCTTCATCGGCATACATCAGTTTGCGGGAGTCCATTCCCACCTGTTCAGGAGCTACACGCTGCAAAGGCTGCGCAGTGGCAACTTGCAGACAAAGAGAAAAAAGAAAAAAACAGATTGCTTTCATAATAAAAAGATTTGCCCCGCCCCCCTATGAAAGGGGTTTTGACACACTCTTGAAAGGGGAAGGGGATAATTAATCGGGTTAATTGTTCTTGAAACTATTCTTCTTCCTCTTTAGTGGCACGAGGGGCTCTGTACGCATCCACTGCCTTCTTCACCGAGCCGTGCATCAACAGCAGTGCCTTGGCTTTGCCATAGTCCAGTCCAAGTTCCTCTACAATCATACGGGTACCACGGTCCACAAGCTTTTTGTTACTGAGTTGCATATTTACCATTTTGTTGCCTTTCACGCGTCCCAACTGTATCATGACGGAAGTGGTAATCATATTCAGTATCATTTTCTGTCCTGTTCCCGATTTCATGCGTGAGCTTCCCGTCACATATTCAGGTCCTACAATCATTTCGATGGCTACATCTGCCTCTGCTGCCATTGGAGAGTCCGGGTTGCTGGTGATACAGCCGGTCAGTATGCCGTGTTCGCGTGCCTCGTGCATGGCACCAATCACGTAGGGGGTGGTACCGGATGCAGCAATACCGATGACCGTATCCTTATCTGTAATATTGCGTTCCGTCAACTCTTCCCAACCGCGGTGAATGTCATCTTCGGCATTCTCTACCGGATTTCTCAATGCAGTGTCACCACCGGCAATCAAGCCGATAACCAGCGTGGGGGGCATACCGAAAGTCGGTGGAATTTCCGAAGCGTCGAGTACGCCCAGACGTCCACTGGTACCCGCACCCATGTAGAAGATGCGTCCGCCTTGTTTCATGCGGGGCACAATCTGGGTTACCAACTTTTCTATTTGAGGGATTGCCCTCTGTACGGCAAGCGCCACTTTCTGGTCTTCGGTATTGATGTCTTCCAGAATTTCACGGACTGATTTCTTTTCCAAGTCATTGTAGAGCGATGGTTGCTCTGAGATTTTTACGAACATAAGGCTATTTACTATTTGACGATTTACTATTTACGATTTGTCACTTTCAGTTGTGATATTTGATGAGTCCTTCCATGGGGCTCTTGATGATTGCACCCAGTTGGATACCCATTTCTTTGGCAGCTTCTGCCAGAACTTCCTTGTAATAGAAGGCTACGGAACCGATGAAATGTACTTTTTGATGCTGATAGTCTTCATATTGCATGACATTGCGTTTAAGGAATGCCTTAAAGCTGTTCAGTACCAGAGCGCGTACACAAGGTTCACCCAGATTCTGTGCAAGAAATGGTGACAAGCTTGCCAGGAAACGGTTGGGGAAAGGTTTACGGTAGACACGGTCGATGATATCAGCAGGTGTCAGGTCGAACTGTTTGAGGAATTTCTCTTTCAGCTCGGGTGTCATCTGATTTTTCAAGATATCGCCTACCAACAGTTTGCCCAAGCAGGCTCCGCTGCCTTCGTCTCCCAAGATGAATCCCAGAGGAGATACATTGGTGACAATGCTTTTTCCGTCATAATAACATGAGTTGGAGCCGGTCCCCATGATGCAGGCAATGCCTGAGTCATGTCCGCAGAGGCCACGTGCGGCAGCCAGCATATCGGTATTGACTTCCACTTCATTTTTCACACTGAGGTGTTTGGTTATGGCACGGTGCACCATACTTATCTTGTCGGGAAATCCGCATCCTGCACCATAAAAGTATACGGCATCCAGCTCACTTGTCTTCAGCTGAGGTAATAGCGCTGTTGCTATTTCATTACTGATTTCCTCTTCCGACTGAAAGAAAGGGTTCGTCCCTTTCGTGAATATCTGTTGGAGAAGTACTCCATTCTCTACAACACACCAATCGGTCTTTGTAGAGCCACTGTCTGCTATTAGAATCATATAAATAATGTTTAATGATTAGGGATTAGGGGTTAGTGATTAAGGATTAGTGATTAATGGTAGGTGATACTGTTTCTTAATTATAGGCAACGTATTAATCACTAATCCTTAATCACTAACCCCTAATCCTTATATTTTGATATATATTTTTCGTTTGTACAACTGGTAGCCGATACACCAGTTAATGGCGATAAACAGCAGGGCAAAGGCAAGGGAACCGGCGGTTTCACCGAAAACGGGCATGAGGACTATATTGTATAAGAATCCGTGTATGCTGATGCTGCTGTTTCCCCACGGGAAACTGATACTACCGAAAAGTATGCTAAGTACGCCGCCCAATACATACATGAACAGCGGATTCACACCGAATGCCTCGAAAAACATGCTCCACTTCTTATAGCCTTTCACATCAATAATCCAGATAAGCAATGCCAGAAAACTGGATGCCAGTCCGCAAGTGACGAGTACGTAGGTAGGAGACCATATTTTCTTGTTGATGGGGCAGCCGTAGCTTAGCAGGAAACCGGAGAAAGTAAGGATAACACCTACCAGAAACAGTGTGATAAGCTGCGAATTGAGAAATGAGGCACGGTCTTCCGACTTGTTGCCATCCAGCATCAGCCGCCCTACACAGAAGCCCAGCAACACATGTGCAATGGCAGGAATGGTGCTTAACAAACCTTCGGGATCTATGCCGTTATCCTTGTACATGTGTGCAGGGGTCAGGATGGCACGGTCTACCACGGAAAGAATGTTTGTTTCATTATAGGCGAAACCGTTGCCGCACATCAACAGTATGAAGTAGCCTGTCAATAGGCCGGCTATCAGATAAGGTATATGTTTATGCTTCATGGTTAGTGCAATGATGGAGGCTGCTCCGTAGCAAAGGGCCAGCCGTTGCATGACACCCAGAATACGGATACGGTCGAATGTCCAGACGGAAGCCCATAGCTTCTCTCCGAAACTGAGGTCGTCCGGAGCGGAGGCCCAGTAATAGCAGAAACGCGAGAACCAGCCGATAGCCATGCCTATAAGGAAAATGACGATGGTGCGTTTCAGTATCTTCATGCCGGCGGCGTGGCTGAACTCGAAGTTGTATTTCTTCAGGGAAATGTATGTGGAAATTCCCATGATAAACATGAAGAAGGGAAAGACGAGGTCGGTGGGGGTCAGACCGTTCCACTCTGCATGCCGCAAGGGGGCATAGATATGTCCCCACGAACCGGGGTTGTTTACCATAATCATACCTGCGATGGTGACACCACGGAGAATGTCGAGTGCAAGGATGCGTTTACTTGCTTTTGTACTGTTCATTGTAATATTTGTGTGTTAAGTTAATTATCAATCCTAATTATCAGCTGCCTTTGTACATTCGTCTACCAGATAGGCAATGGATACATAGGGGATACCTGAGTTTGTTGTCAATCCGATTTCACAAGTACGGCTGTTAGAGTAGCCTATATTCACTCCGGACGCTTCTATTTGCGGGCGGAGTTTGCGTAGGGCGTACGAGTTCAGCTCAGGATAGGTGAATCCCCGGTCTCCGGCAAAACCGCAGCAACCTACTTCTTCCGGCACGATGACTTTACTGGAGCAAAGGCGTGCAAGGGCTATAATGGTATCTGCCAGTCCCATTTTCCGCATGGAGCAGGTGATGTGGATTGCTACGGGGCGGTTAATAGGTGTGAAAATCAGCTTCTCACGTAAGAATGTATAGATGAATTCTGCAGGTTCATACAGTTTCATCTTCTTGATACATTCGCGCATGCGGTGCAGACAAGGGCTTTGGTCACAGAGGACGGGGTATTTGCCTTGTTCGCTGGCTTCCCAAAGTGCGGCCTCCAGTTCGGCTGTCTTGCGATCGGCAATGTCCAGCATCCCTTTACTTTCCCAAATGGTGCCACAGCAAAGCTTGTCCATATCTTTCGGGAAGATGATTTCGTAACCGGCTTTTTGCAACAAGGACACCATTTTATTTACCAATGGCTGCTCTACGGGAGACTTCTTTGCCAGACCCATAGTCTGGTTGATGCAGCTGGGGAAGTAGACGACTTTGTAGTTACGAGTTACAGAGCTACGAGCTACAAGTGCTGCGCTATTATGCTGCATAGTGCTTGTAGCTTGTAACTCCGTAGCTTGTAACTGATAACTTTTCGGCATAGCCGGCGTCCATAGAGGTATGCCTAATGCATTGTGCAGCCCCTTGGTAATGCCGCTCATCGCCTTTGTCCCTAATAGTGAATGTCCGAAGTTGGCTAAGGACAATACGGGACGCAGTGCACTCTTGACACCAGCGAAATGATTGGCGACAAAGTCTCCGGCTTTGTATCCCAGACTGCCTTTGGGTAATGCTTCCTGGCGGATTATATGGGTAAGGTCGCCCGTATTGATACCCATCGGGCACGACATGGAGCAGAGGCCGTCTCCGGCACAAGTCTGGTTGCCGGGATAGCGGTATTGTTTTTCGAGCAGTGCAAGGCGTGTCGGGTCCTCGCCGCTTTGTTTCAGCCGGGATATTTCGCGCTGCAACACGATACGCTGGCGCGAGGAAAGGGTAAAGCCGCAGGAGAGACAGTTGACTTCGCAGAAACCGCACTCGATGCATTTGTCAGCTACGAGTGACGTAGCTTGTCTCTTGTCACTCATCACTAATAAAGGCAGCGGCTTGAAGTTCTTGATATGGCATTGCGGGTCATCATTGAAAATGACACCGGGGTTTAGCAATCCTTGTGGGTCAAACAGCTCTTTGACGGCTTTCATGGCTTTGTAGGCGTCATCTCCCCATTCATGGCAGACAAAGGGAGCCATATTCCGGCCCGTGCCATGCTCGGCTTTCAGGGAACCGTCATATTTATCTACTACCAAGGTCTTGATGTCATTCATCAAGTCTTCGTAGCGTTTCACTTCCGCTTGGGTACTGAAGGACTGGTTGATGATGAAGTGGTAGTTGCCTTCGAGAGCATGGCCGTAGATGCAGGCGTCATTATATCCGTGGCGGGCTATGAGCTGTTGCAGTTCTGCCGTTGCCTCCGGAAGGTCTTCAATGTGGAAGGCGATGTCTTCGATGAGGCAAGTGGTTCCCGGCTGGCGCGTACCTCCCACAGAGGGGAAGATGCCGGAACGGATGGCCCAGTATTTGGAATATTCCTCCGGACGGTCGGTGAAGCGTACCGGAATATAGGTGGTGAAGGCTTGCAGGCAAGCTTCAATGGCAGATATGTTCTGTTGCAGTTCTTCCGGGGTACGGGCTTTGGTTTCGGTCAGCACTGCTGTCAACCCGGTTTCGTCGCCGGGCTCCACGCCGGGGAGGGCAGAGGAGGCAACTTCGCCTTTGTATTTTAGGAATACGGGGTCGTTGACGGAAGAAAGGCTCTTATAGTCTAGCATTTCAGCCCCTTTTACTGTCCATTCGCCGGTTTCGTCGACCAGCTTCTTCATGGCTACCACAGCGCGGCTCGCTTCTTTGATGGTCTTGAAGTAGAGCATAGCGCTGGCCTTGTAGGGATAATCATATTCAGTCTTCATCGTCACTTCCGAAAGGAACGCCAGTGTACCTTCGGAACCTACCATGAGGTGGGCAATGATTTCGAATGGGTCGTCGAAACGGACGAAGGGCAACAGATTGAGCCCGGTTACATTTTTGATGGAATATTTGTAACGGATGCGTTCGGCCAGTTTTTCGTTGGTACGTATTTCATCGCGCAGTTCGCAGATGCGGCGAATGAAGTCACGGTGACTCACTTCGAAGGAGGCGCGGCTGACGGGATTTCCGGTATCCAGCAGGGTACCATCCATCAGGATAATACGGGCGGAAATAAGCACCTTGTCGCTATTGGCGTGCGTACCGCAGTTCATGCCGGAAGCATTGTTCATGACAATACCGCCTACCATGGCGCTTTTCACCGAGGCGGGATCCGGTGCAAACTTACGGCCGTAGGGAGCCAACAGTTCGTTCACACGTTGTCCGATGATGCCCGGTTGGAGGGTTATCTGTTCGTAGTCGGCGGATATGCTGTATTTTTCCCAATTCTTGCCGGCTACGATGAGGATGGAGTCGCTAATGGCTTGACCCGACAAACTGGTCCCTGCCGCTCGGAAGGTGACGGGCAGCCCGTGGCGGCTCGCCAGTTTCAACAGTTGTGAAACTTCATCTTCGTCTTTCGAACGGATTACAATCTGGGGAATCAGTCGGTAAAAACCGGCATCCGTACCCCAAGCCAGCCGGCGAAGTTCGTCGGTGTAAATCCTTTCCTGCGGAATGAATTGTTTTGCTTCCTGCAGGAAAGCCATGTAACTATGCTCTTTCATGTTCACTTTTTTTATTGCATCACTTCGCTTTAAAGTGCTCTGTAAACGTGTCTTACGAGGGGGTACATTCAGTCGTATACTGAATATATTTAAGTATACGCCTGAATGTGGTTCTGTATACGACTGAAATAGTCTCCGTATCAGGCTCTTTTCCCTTCCTTATTTATCTGTAAATTTATTTATATAAATAATACTTTTTCGACAACTTACGGAAGTCTTCGGCATCTTTATACCAGTAGTCGCGTATGTCCTCCCAACGGTTCCGTTTCGAGAAGCGCTCGCGTATCTGCCGCGAACCGCTTACTTTGTCGAACATGTTGAAACGCCCCTTGTCGGCATGGTCAAACACGGCACGGTCAGGATAGAGGGCGGCGACTTCCTGCATGACCAGGAATTGCAGGTCGCTCAACGGTGCTTTGCCGAAATCCATGATGTGCACTTGCACACCTTGCAGCAACTCGCCTTTGCCTACGCTATAGAACGGCTTCAGGTACATCGGTCTGAAGATGACCCCCGGTACGTTCAGACGGTTCAGGTTTCCGGCCAGCTTTTCCGCTTCCATCCATGGTGCGGCAAACATCTGGAACGGAATGGTATACCCCACGCCGATAGACATATATCCCAGTTCGCCCAGAATGCCGCTGACGGGGTAGAAGAATGCAGAATGAGGATGTGGAATGTGTGGAGAGGAGGGAACCCATTGCAGTCCGGTTTGGGTATAATCCATCTTGCGTTTCCAGCCTTTCATCTTCACTACGTGGAGATTGCATTGTTCCCCATCCTTCAACATCTTCTCGCCATTGAGCATCAGTGCCAGCTCACCGCAAGTGAGGGCGTAAAGGTACGGAATTTTAAACTGGCTTACAAAAGAAATGCAATCATCTTCAACCAAGTTGCCTTCAATCTTCAATCCGCCTACGGGATTGGGCCGGTCCAGCACAATGAATTCCTTGCCGTTTTCGGCAGCGGCTTCCATGGCCAGTCCCATGGTGCTGATGTAGGTAAAGGAACGGCAACCGATGTCTTGGATATCATACACTAATACATCCACATCTTTCAGCATGTCCGGCGTGGCCTTGCGGGTCTTTCCGTAAAGCGAATAGACGGGCAGTCCGGTAGTCGCGTCTTTGATGTCCGTCACATGGTCGCCTGCGTGCACATCGCCGCGCACGCCGTGTTCGGGGCCATAGAGTGCCACAAGGTTCACGTTGGGCGCCTCGTGCAGGATGTCAATGGTGGACCTCATCCGGTTGTCCACCCCCGTCGGGTTGGTAATCAATCCTACACGCTTACCTTCCAGGCATCGGAAATTCTGTTCTTTCAGTACCTCGATACCGGTCTTTATTCTGATCTTCTGTGCTTGCATCGCACCTCCGCAAAGGAGGCAGAGCAAGGATATAATAATAGTCCTCTTCATAACCAATCACTAAATATTACTCACAAAACATTAATCATTAACCATTAATCATTTTTTTCCATATTCCGGGTCTATCCTTCTGTCTGCAAAAATGGTGACAGCAACCGTGGCGAAACAGCATATCATTACCAACCAGAAGAAGTCCGTATATCCGATAGCCTCCTGGATATATCCCGCAAACATACCTGGTATCATCATGCTTAGTGCCATGAATGCGGTACAGATGGCATAGTGGGATGTTTTGAATTCACCTTCGGAGAAGTACATCATGTAGAGCATGTAGGCCGTGAAACCGAAGCCGTAGCCAAATTGCTCGATGGCGATGGCGGTTGAGATAGCAAACAGATTGTCGGGCTGGGCAATGGCAAGATAGACAAACGTCAGGCATGGCAGAGTCATGCATCCTGCCATCCACCAGATGGATTTTTTCAAGCCAATGCGTGATGCGAACAATCCTCCGAGGATACCGCCCAGGGTGAGGAATATGACTCCGATGGTGCCGTATACGATACCTACTTCTGCTGTCGATAGTTCCAGACCTCCCGATTCTTTGGAGGCAACCAGGAAAGGCATACACATTTTGATGAGGAATGCTTCAGGCAGGCGGTACAGCAACATGAACACGATGGCCAGCAATGCGCCCGGTTTGGTAAAATAGGTGGCGAATGTTCGTCCGAATTCTCTGAATATAGCTCCTGCAGTGGCGGCATCGGCAGCCAGTGTTGACTTATCTGAGGTGGGTTTGGGGACTGCAAAGAGGTGATAGAACGTCACCAGGCTGAACAGAACGGCTGTAACCAGCATCGTGATGGTCCATGACAGCGGAATGTTTTCGGTTCTCAGTTCGATGGCGCCGGCAATGGCTACGAGCACGCCTTGTCCGAAGATAGAGGCGAGCCGGTAAAACGTGCTTCGGATGCCAACGAAGGCTGCCTGGTCACTCTGTTTCAGTGCCAGCATGTAGAAGCCGTCGGCGGCAATGTCGTGTGTGGCAGAGGCAAAAGCCGTGATGATGAACAGCATCAGCGTGATGCTGAACATGCTGATGGGGGTTGTTCCGGCCGCCATAGTCGCCTCGTCCGGCCGTGGAATGGACAGCGTCAGCAGGATGAATGCCACAGACATCAGAATCTGCATGGAAAGGGTCCACCATCTTTTGGTCTTGATGATGTCGACAAACGGGCTCCAGAAGGGTTTGATAGTCCATGGCAGATAGAGCAGGCTTGTGAACAAGGCCATTTCTCCGTTCGGTACGCCCATTTTGGTAAACATCATCACGGAGATGTTGTTTACGATAAAATATGGAATGCCTTGTGCAAAGTACAAGGTGGGTACCCATGCCCATGGCGATATGTTTTTTGTATGGTTCATGATATTGATTTATTGTGTTCTATTCGATTATTCATACAGCTTGTCAATGCTGGCACCTATATAGTAGTGCAGCAGTATTGCATCATACTTATACCCTTGCTCGCCCATCACGGCTGCACCTATTTGGCAAAGTCCCACACCATGCCCCCAACCGGCGCCGGTGAGGATGAAGCGTCCGGGAATGCCTTCGGCGGACAACTCCTCTTTGTCTACCACGAAGGCAGAGCTGTAGAGGTGTGAAGTGGAGAACGTGCGGCGGATTTCCAGTTCCTTGCCGATGGTGAGTGTGCGTTTGGTTCCCACAATCTTCAGTTTCCAGAGGCGTCCGCTGGTTCCGCGGGCTATGGGGATAAGGTCGATGATTTGTCCGTAGTCAATGCCTGAACGTTTCAGAATGAGGGCTGAAAGCTCTTCCTGGGTATATTCCACTTTCCAGCGATAGAAGTCCGTAGTCTCCTGGTCATAGTTATTGAGTACCTGCGAGAGGATTTTCTTGTCGGTGGTGTTGCAGAATGCTTCGGGGGAGGTACGAATCCAGCGGTCCGCTTCGACTTCCTGCGTCAAATCGGGCAGTGTGGCGTGCGTTTTGCTGTCTCGTTGTTGGGCAAGATAGGGGTATTTGATGTCTTCCCAGCAGTATTGGAACTCCTCGAAAGCACCGCCGCAGCATTTGGAGAAACGGGCGTCGCAAATCTTACCATCAGATGTCAGTACCTGGCCGCGGGTAGCGGAGATGGCTTGTTTCACAATATCGGTAGAGGCACGTGTAATGCCCTGGTAGCGTTGACAATGGTCGTCGGCGCATACATCGAAACGTGTGTGGTCTTCTCGGTCGTACCAGCGAATCAGCTCTTCGTCGGTCTGCGTAAAGGCCGAGTAGTTAGCTTGGGCTTCGGTGATTTCCTTATTCTTTTGTATTTGTGCCAGTAGCCAGCTTCGGGAGATGACAGCGTGTGCCTTGAGCAGCTCCAGAGAAGCGGTGGCACTCATCTCGGAGGAGATGACGCTGGTCAGATAATCTTCTACATGGATGACGTTGATGCCGGTGAGCTTTCCATTCTCAACGATGATTTTGAGAGCACCCAGAAAACGCTGGTCTTCCTTGCGCTCCCAATGGAAATTGATGCCGATGGTAACGTCCAATAGTTCGAAGGCATCGGTCTGCTCGTGTTGCGGTTCAAACAGCAGTTCGTCATACCGGCGTCCATTCCAGAGAATCTTGCCTTCGTCGTAGGTCACTACCTGCTTGCCGCTGACTTCCGTTCCGTCCATGCGATACGGATTCAGCAAAACGAATTCTATCTGCGGTTCAAACAGAATGCCTACTTGTACTTTGGGCTCTTTCATAATGGTATTTCTTTAAAATTAGAGTTCTTGGATTTCAGAAGTCATATTTTTTCCCTGATACGCTGCCGTACCTTGTGGAAATCTGTGGCAGAGAGGCATACTTCACTTAATATCTGCGCCACGTCTTCCGCAGTGATTTTCAAGAAATCCTTTTCTACGGGGGTGATAAAGACACCTCCCAAGTCGACGGATGCCGGGCTGCTCAACAGATTGGCTTCTCCTTCGGCAGTATAGCAGGCGGGGCGGTGTTTCTCGCGCGGGAAGACAAAGACCACCCAACGGTCGGCCTCGTATAGGACCAGTACGTTCATCATCGGCTCGTCTTCTTCGGGTTTCACGTCCAGAGAACGGTAAATGATGTCGAACAAGTCTGCCGCGTCCTCTTTGGAGATGGATTCAATCACAAGTGTGGCACGGGGAGCGTCGTCAAGATACCACAGTGCTGCTTTCCTATAATCGGCTATTTTCCCGGCAGTCTGTCCGCGCCAGTCCTTTTCAATAGGCATGAACCCTTTGTTTCCTGCCTGGAAATGAGCATGGTCGGGGGCGGAAGCACCACATTTGGGACCGTTGTAGAAGATGGTGTAATCCGTCAGCGCCTCGGCCAGCTCCAGCATGTCGGTGAAGCGGGTGGCTATGCGTTGAGGGGTATGTGCCAGTTCCGGTACTGTCAGGTGGCGGGGGAAGATGGGGAACGGATTCACCAGAATATTGTAGTGTCCTCCGAACGGGATACCTTTCTGTACCGGCGGCAAATTGGCCGGGCACAGAAAGCATTTCCGTTCCAGGATGGACTTGGCATCCACTTTGGCACCGGAGGAAACGATGCGTGCGGGGTTGAACTGTACCTTATAAAGTATCCCGTTTACATTCAGCTCTTTCACCCGCACACCGGAGAGGGCGGCATAGTTGTTGCGTGCCGTCTCCCAGGATGCCAATTGTCCAGTCAGAAGATGGTGTATCGTTTGATTCATATCACTTGTTTTTGTTCATCGCTATGCGTGCCTGAAGTTCCCAGGTACGGATGCGGTCTTTGTAGAGGTTGTGTCCGTTCATTTTCACGATGTCCAGTGAGGCATCGGAGTTGTCGTCCCAACGGCGGCAGAGGTAGACCACGTCGTACACACGTCCTATCTGGTATTGGCGGGAGAAGTTCAGTCCCAGTGCATAGTCTTCGCCATAGCTGGTATTGGGTACTTTCACTTCGCGCAGCACCGGGGTATAGAAGGCGCGCGGGGCACCCAGACCGTTGATGCGGAGGGCGTTGTTGCGTCCGTTTGCCGGAGTCCATTCCTTGTGGTCGATGATGCCCGGAGCAATCATGTTCATGTTGAAGTCCGTCATCATATAGGTGCCTACTACCATGGCGCAGTTCTGCTCGTAGAAGGCGCGGACCATGATGGCGAGTGTATTTTCGTCTTTGTATACGTCATCGCTGTCCAGCTGCACGGCAAACTTGCCGCACTTGGGGTGGTGTACCCCCATATTCCAGCAACCGCCGATGCCGAGGTCGGTACGTTCGGGGATGATATGGATGACGCGTTCGTCATCCTTGAATTCATCGATGGCCTCCGTAGTGCCGTCTGTGGAATGGTTGTCGATGATGATAAGATTATATTTAAAGTCTGTCTTCTGCATCAATACAGATTTGATGGCGTCACGGATGGTACGGATACGGTTGCGTACCGGAATGATGACGGAGGCCTCATATTCGAAGTTACCGGCAGAGAACTCAATCTTCTTGAACTCCGGTGCCAGATATCCCCCGATTTCTTTCAGATGTTCGGTACATGCCTGCTCCATCTCAATCTGGCGGTCACGGTTTTTGGGGTCTACATAGTCGAAAATCTTTTCGCCGCTCTTGCGGGTATCGTTTTCCACCTCGCTGTATAAGTATTCGTTGATATGTACCAAGTCTGAATGTTGGCTCAATTTCAAGCGCAGGTCGTAAAGTCCGGCGAAGTTGTAGTCAGACTTCATGTGTCCGGCGGCTTCCTTTAGTTTTTCGGTGTTGAAAAGGAGCAGGGAGCCAAAGTTGAAGTCATCCCTCAAGGAACCGAATTGGTAGTCGATTACCGGAGCGTTGCTCTGCTTGCCGTCTGCTATTTGGTAGTGGTCGGCATATACCATACCGGCGCTTGAATCTTCAAGGATGTGTATCATACGTTCCAGTGCAAACATACCCATTTCGAGCGTAGTCTCTTTGGTATAAAGCAATGTGTATTCTCCTTTGGCTGCATTAGCAATAGCTTTGAGGGTTGCACTGCTGTAGGGCATGTCAACAAACAATATTTCGCAGTCCGGGAGCGATTCCAGAGTGGCATCGGTCGTGATTAACCGGATTTCTTCTATAAGTCCTGTCGCCTGTAGGCTATTCACTGTTTTTTCTACTTGTTCTTTTCCTGCGTAGGGAAGAAAGCAACTGATTTTATTCATGATATATCTTTTAATTTTTAATTCTCAATTTTTAATTCTCAGAAGTCCCACTTCCCCGCTGGTTGCCGTGAATAGAACTTCGTGGCCGTTCAACGGAACTACGGTACTGATGAGTGAATTTCCTATTTTATGTTTCCACAGTACTTTGCCTGTTTTTCCTTCCAGTGCGAAGATAAGTCCTTCTTTGGTACTGCCAAACATTACCCCCTCTTTTTCCACTTGCATGGAGGGGGCATGCTCATAACCGAAACCTACATTGGTTGCCCACAACTCCCGCGGAGTATCTCCTTGAGCTGCATAGCAAACAATGCTGTCGTTCATCGTTTTGCTATAGATACGTTCACCGTCTTCGGAAAGTCCGATGGTCTCGCGCACCATGGACTGGAAGGTGCGCCACACGGTATTGCCCGTATGGATGTCTATGGCGGTCATGGCGCGTTGCGGGTCGGTAATGAATACTTTGCCGTCGGTGGCTACCGGCCATACGGCGGCTGGAGAGAAGTGCATACGGGTCAGTCCGCCCGTCCATTTCCATAGTTCATGCCCGTTTGCCTTGCTCAGGGCATACAGTGTATTGTCCCATGCGCCGAAGATAACTTTGTCTTCCGTCACCAACGGCTTGGTCTCGATGTAGCCCTTCACGCTGGTGTAGGCCCAGATTACTTTTCCCGTATGGATGTCTATGGCACGGAAAGTGGCGTCACTGGCACCGATGTATGCTCTGCCGTCTGCGATGGTCACGGCTCCGAGCACCGGTTCGGCGGCTTCTACCGTCCAGAGCAGGCTGCCGTCTTTGGCGTTCAATCCGTAGATGCGACGGTCAGCAGACCCGAATACAACGATACCCTCGCTTACGGCCGGAGTACCGACAATGCGCTTGCCGGATTCAAAGCTCCATAGCTTTTTACCGTTTTTCAGGGCGTAGGCTGTCAGCTGTCCCATATCGTCTCCTACGAACACTTTATCTTTTTCTACGGCGGGAGAGCAGTAAATGCCTGCGCCCGTCTGCACCATCCATTGCTCCTTTACTTGCGGATACTCCTTGTTGACCGAGAAGTCAGGATATTTCTCTGCCTTTCCGTTGCGGTCGTAATACTGTCCGGTCAGCGAGAATGCTGTCCACTGCTTCTTGGGCTCGCCGATACGTTGCGTGTATACCCGGATGGAATCCCCGGTTACTTCATAGATGCCGTAACCCGGTTTCCCTTCTTTGTCGCACAGGTTGCTGCGCATCAGTACGCCCGGAATGCCGTCGTAACGTAAATCCCGGTTGCTGTGGTAGTGTCCGCCGATAAACAAGCGCACGTTGTAGGGGCGGACGGCATCCGTCACCTCATACCAATTGTCCACATCACCTTCCATTAGCGGGTAGTGGGTGACAAGTATCACCGGTTTGTCTTTGCCGTTTTTATCCATTTCTTCCGTCATCCAACGGATATCTTGCGGCACTACATGCCCGTAGGCCATACGCATCAGCGGACCGGAGTTGAAGCCGAGGAAAAGGAATCCCTTATGCTCGAACTCGAAGCGTTCGCCGCCAAAGATTTCTCCGAAAGCGGTACAGCCGGAGTCGCTCCATTTCGTTTCATGGTTGCCTAGGACTACGTGGTAGGGGACCTTCAGCAAGTCAAGGCACGATTTCACTTTTTCCATGGTAGTACGGTCGCCTTCTTCGGTCAGGTCGCCCGTCACCAGGACAAAGTCGATACTGTCGGTGGCATTAATCTGTGCCACGGAACGCAGCAGGTCCTCTGTGGGATTCGGATTGTTCGGGGTCAGATGAATGTCCGTCAGTTGGGCAAAACGGAATGTCCCTTGCTGTGCCTGCATCCCCAGGGGGAGCAGGCAAGCCATCAGGACGATTATTAACAGTCTTCTGTTCATAGATGATGATTGGTTGATATTACTTGTTGTCATTGAAGAATGTCAGTACAGCATTCATGAATGCCTCTCTTTCAGAATCAGTACGTATGGATTCAAAAGGGAATCCCAATACAACAGTCTTGTAGTCGCCTTGGTAGGCCACACCGGCACTCAGGTTGTTTTCAGAATACCGCATCACGGTGTGTGCATCTTTGGTTGCCGGTTCAATGGCGTCCGGTGATTCCACCACATACGAATCGGCATTCAGCTCATTGTGATAGGTATAGTTTCCTGAAAGGGCGGGGAACGGAGAAGCTACGCTTTTCACCTTACCCATTGTAGCCGCTTGTCCCACACGCCACTTATATTTCAGTACTTCCATCGCAAATTTCTTGTCGGCTTCGTCGGCGGTTGCAAGGCGGTTGTCCCATAAATCCGTTCCTACAAAAGCGCCCGAAACAAAGATATTTCCACCTTGCTTACAATAAGCCGCAATAGCCTCCTGCATCGGTTTGCTGAAAGTCTTGAACTCCAACGGTTTTACGCCTCCCCGTCCCATCTTGGTCTGGCATTGCTTCCCAAGTATCAAGTCCACATACCTATACTCCCTCATATCCACCGGAATATTCTTCTCTCCCTTTCCTACGGGGGAGAGACTTTCATTACTAACCGATACAAACGAATATCCCGCTTTCAGGATAGCGGCACCATGTATGGCAGGATAATCGAACGTATTTCCTGCGATGACTTGGGTCTCGTAATTTCCATAACTGTCGCCGAAACCGGAGGCGTCGTCGTCCATCCAGGGAATGGAACGGCGGTATTCCTTCATCTTGCCAATGTAGCTGATGTCATGGATATAGGGGACCCCGTGGTCCTGCTCATCCAGAAATCCGGCAAGGAGGGTGTCGGCGGGGGCGGGGGCCGTAAAGTCGGCAGGGGCACTGATGCGGTCGAATCCGTTTATCACCAATACGGTACCTTTGGAATTGAACGCCCGTCCGGCGGAAAGAATTTCGGAAGGGAAACTCTCGCCGCCCTTGTTGACAGCGGTAACCTTGTAGCTGCATACCATGCCGGCGAGGAGCGTGGTTCGGTAACTGTTGCCGTCCACCAATACTCCGTTGTCGAAATCCCCGTCGCCGATACGGGTATAAACAATGTATTTCTCTGCTACGGCAGTTGGTTCCAACGCATCCGCTACGGGTTGCCAGGTCAGTTCCACTTCGTTCTCGCTGGTCATGCGCAAGGTCATGTGGTCTACCGGTAACGGTTGCACTACATAATCCATGTTGTATTGTGAGCAGAGGAACTGAAGCATACCTTTGTAGATGGCGCGGCTTACGGTGAAACGGAAACGCGGGTCCAGTCCGTAGCGCATGTCTGCAAAGTTTTGATGGGAAAGTAGTTCGAGTAGCATGGTAGGTACGCGGGGTACACGGGCCTCATAGTAGGATTGGTTCCATTTGCCCCGGCGTGTCCATTGGGGTTCGTAGAGGGTACGCACGTCACGCACGATGTTGGACTGAATCAAGTCTGTCAGGTCGTGGCTCAAGTAGCGGGATGCTCCGTTGGCGAATTTCTCATTGTAGGCGTTGGTATAGTAGATGCCGAGTGTCCCGATGATGGAATCGTTCAGTGTAGTTCCTGCATCGGAGTGGAAGGCAAAGGCCATGTTGACAGGGATGTTCAGCCCTTTTTCCGTCGGGTTCACGGCAGAGCCTCCGGAAAGGTAGTTCACCCAGATACCACGGCATTTATAGTCGTCGGTATAGTCATTCTTGCCGTTGCTTTCTGAATATACGCTGTCCGGTATGCCTGCCCATTGCAGCCAGTAGCGGGCGGCTTCGCAGAAACGGGGATAACCGCTGACTTCTCCCCGGGCTATGTTCCCCATGCCGCCGCCTATCTTCACGGCGTCGGCAGTGATGATTCTTCCTACTTTGGAGGAAAGGTTGCTCAGAACGACTTTGCATTCATTGTTCCGGCCGGCATTGAAGCCGAAGGTGCCGAGGTAAATCCAGGTGCCGCCTCCCATTTGCTGGTTTACCTTGAACTGCGTGGTGCCGCCTTTGTGATAGACGGTGTAAAGGGCATCGTCCGCGCTGTTTGGCAAGGTTTGGTAAGAGACGTATACGGCGTATTGTCCGGTCGAAGGGATTTCGGGAATCCATTCGGCGGTGCTTGCGTTTCCTTTCTTGATGGTTTCTATGGCGCGGTAGGTGCCTTCCTTGAAAGGATTCTCAAAGTCTATGTATTGGGGGCGCAGGTGGGCGAAGCCTTGTCCTTCTCCCTGACTCCAGAGCTTGTCACCGGAATTTTCTGTATAGACGGAACGGCCGGTCAGGCAACCGTCATTGTCTACGATGACTTCTGCCGTCTGGCAATCGCGTTCGCGGGGAAGCAGCACATTGGCACCGGCATTTTCCAACATCGGTACGAGGAAGGGCAATACGTAGCTCTGGGTGTAGAGGTCTTCCACTGTCTGGAAGATACGCGCACGCTGCCATTCCCAGCGGTCGAGTTTTGATTCGTAGTACCAGCCGTGGCTTTGCCATAGGGCGATATGCCGGTTATGCAAGCCGTTGGTGGGGGTGTAGGGGGAGGAAACTTCGGTAACCAGAGGCTTGGAAGCGACGGGGCTGAATGTCTTCGTCTTTTTGTCTTTTTTACTGCGCAGGGCTTGGGGAACCAGTTCTTCGATACTGCGCTTGTTGGTACGGATTTGCAGCTTGTATTTGGCAAACTCCACCGGCAGCAGGGCGCTTACGCCTTGGTAGATTTCGGCCACATTGTCCTCACGGAAAGGAATATAGGCACAGTTCATGTTGGCAAACAGTTGCAGTGTATTTCCTTCCACAGCCACTGAGTCGATGCTGATACGTCCTACGGAAACTTCTTTTCGTGCGGTGGTATCCAAGAATTTCCCGATTGCCTGGCGGACATCCGTCGGAAGTCCTTGCGCGCCTCCCGCGTGGGGGAAGAGGGAGGCGGCAAGCAGACTAAGTAAAAACTGACGTCTTACATTCATAGATGATGTATTAAGTTAATTGTTCTTTTTATCTTTCTTAATCAATAGACAGAGACCGATGAAAGTGAACAGTGCATTGAAAATCAGCAATTCGTAGCTGAATTGATAACCTCCGAACCAGACTTCGGAATTCTTCTGCAGAATGAAGCAGAGAACCGGGGAGGCGATGGCAACTAACGGGATGTACTTGTCACGCACTTGTTGTTTCATGAAAATGCCGAAAGCAAACAGACCCAGGATAGGACCGTAGGTATAGCTTGCCAGAATATATACAGCGTCGATGACACTGGTGTTGTTGAGAAGATTGAATACGAAAATGGTGATTCCCATGACAACCGCCATGCCGATGTGCACTTTCTTGCGCATCTTCACAACCGTCTCTTCCGACTTGCCTTTCGTTCCCAGAATGTCTACGGTGAAGGAAGTGGTCAGCGCGGTGAGTGCCGAGCCTGCGGCTGAATAGGCAGAAGAAATCAGGCCGATGATGAACAGTATGCCCACAATGGCAGGGAAATAGTTGCCGGTGGCAATCAGCGGGAACAGTTCGTCACTCTTCTCCACCGCAATCTGCTGGTTGGCGGCAAAGATGTAGAGCAGCACGCCCAGCATCAGGAAAAGCAGGATGACGAAGAACTGCGAAATGACACTGGTAATCATGTTCTTCTGTGAGTCCTTGAAGTTCTTGCAGCTCAGGTTGCGCTGCATCATGTCTTGATCCAGCCCGGTCATGGCAATCATGGTGAAGGCACCGGCGAGGAACTGCTTGAAGAAGTACTGCTTGCTGTTCACATCGTCGAAGAAGAAGATGCGGGACATGTCACTGTCGGCAATGGTGCTTACCATACCGGTAAATGACAGATTGAGGTCGGAAGCGATATACCAGATGCAGAGTACGACCGACACCACCAAGCAGAATGTCTTCAGAGAGTCTGTCCAGATAAGAGACTTTACGCCACCCTGGAAAGTGTACAACCAGACCAGTGCCACCGTGATGGCCACGTTCAGCAGGAAAGGCAGTCCGAAAGGTTCGAATACCAGCAGTTGCAGCGTCAGGCATACGAGGAACAGACGGACAGCGGCACCGAGCATTTTGGAGATGAAGAAGAACCAGGCACCCGTGCGGTAGGAAGACATGCCGAAACGGTTCTCCAGATATTCGTAGATGGATACCAGGTTCATTTTGTAGAACAGCGGTACCAGCAGATAGGCTATGATGAGCTGTCCGGCAATGAAGCCCAACACCATTTGCAGATAGCCGAAGCTGCTGGCGGCAACCATGCCGGGTACGGATACATAGGTCACACCTGAAATGGCGGAACCGACCATGGCGAACGCCACGACATACCAGGATGACTTGCGGTTACCCACAAAGAAGCCGGCGTTGTCTGCCTTCCTTCCTGCAATATAGGATACCGTGAACAGTATCGCGAAGTAGGCGGCTATGGTGATGATTACGGATAGTGGAGTCATAATGTTTATTTACAATTTGTTCATTTACAATTTACAATTTGCCATGCGGCGTTTCTTTAGTATAAACTGTTGTACCTTCCCATTTACTTTTGAATTGTACCTTCTCTGAAATTGTACATTGTAAATAGTGAATTGTACATGTCTTTATTCTTCGTAGAGCAGGTAGGGCTTGCGCTGTACCTTGAATTTCTCTACGTCGTCTTTCCATCTTGCCTTGATTTCTTCGGCGCTCTTCCCTTCCTTTATCATTTTGCGCACGTAGTCGGTGCCTATCAACAGTTCGAAGAAGGAACGGAAGAAGTGGTCGTCCATGTTCAGATTCCGGTAAGCGTCTATCACGTAACTCAAGTCAATACCGCGTTTCCAGATTTCCTCGTCGCTCATGTTGCTCAGGTTCACGCCGTGGCAAAGCTTGCCCAGCTGGGGCGGATTCTTGGCTCCGGGAACACTGCGCGGGGTGAAGCTGTAGCTGTAGCCCGTCATGTTGGGATGCCCGTAGACCTGGAAGGGGAGGTCGGTTCCTCTTCCCAGACTGACCGGAGTGGCCTCGAAATAGCAGGTCGAGGGGTACAGATAGATGGACTTCATGTTCGGCAGATTGGGGGACGGGGGAATCGGCAGCTTGTATAGGGTCTGGTGCGTATAGTTCTTGCAGGGAATGACGGTCAGGTCGCAAGTGCGTGACGCCGGCAACCAGCGTTCGCCGTTTACCATCAGGCCCAGTTCGCCCAGCGTCATGCCGTGCACCACGGGAATCGGCAGCCAACCTACACCGGATTTATATTTCATGTCCAGTATCGGGCCGTCCACGTAGTGTCCGTTCGGATTGGGGCGGTCCAGTATCAGCACCTTACGGTTGTATTCTGCACAAGCGTCCATCAGCCGGCACATAGAGGCATAATAAGTATAGAATCTCAGGCCTACATCCTGGATGTCTACCACAAGGATATCGAACTTGCGCATGGATGCTTCGCTTGGTTTTCCGGATTTCCCGTCGTACAGCGAGAGGATAGGTACTCCGGTCTTCTTGTCTACCGAGCTGGACACGTGTTCGCCTGCGTCGGCATCTCCTCTGAAACCGTGTTCAGGGGAGAAAATGGCTACTACATTGAACTTGTTTTCCAGCAGAATATCCAACAGATGCTTGTCTCCTATCATTCCTGTATGATTGGAGAATATGGCAATTCGTTTATCTTTTAGGATTGGAAAATACTCGGAAGTCTGTTCATCACCTAAAATAATTCGTTCTTCTTGTGCCCGGCACAGTAAAGAACTACATAGCACAAAGGCTAAAAGCAGCAGTTTCTTCATAATAGTATTATTAAGGAGGACGTTGTTTGCAACAAAGATACGGTTTATTTTAATATCAAAAACACTTATTTGGGTATTTTTAGTATTATCAATCATAATTTGCAAATAGTCAACTGTTCACCTTATTAATAATGGTTGAACTGCATCAACTGCGTACGGAAATACTTTTTATAAAAAGAGTGAGGGCCAAGTTTGCCCTCACTTTGGTACAATCGGTGGGAGTGCCGGTTCATTCTTCTATTCTTACCAGATGATAAAGTGTTCCCCGGTTCGATTTCTTGTTGAGGATGTCCAGCTTGCGGAGCGTGCGCCCGAAAGCTGCTATCCGGTTGATGGCCAACTTATCCCTCGTTTTCTGTTGCAGGTCGTTGAAAATCTGCATGGCTGTGAGCCATTCGCCTTCTTCGCTCTCCTCCGCGCCACGGAAATGGCAAAGGAAAAGTTCTTCCAATGGGTCTACCCGCTCGAATTCCCGGTTGTACTCCTTTACGATTGCTTCGTCAGTGTCGTCCAGCCAGTAGCGTTCACCCTTCATGATGTCGTGCATGGCTTGGGCATAGAGCTGGTGATAATTGATAGTGACGTTTGTCTGGATAGGACCGGTCACTTCGATGCAGATGAAACGGCGACTTCCCGACGGGTCGGTCAGCAGGTCTTTCAGATTGCTGGTCCCGATGAAGGAGGCATAGCGGCGCATTTCCTGAATAGTGGTACCGTAGGGCTTTCGCAGGTTGGCAACCGGTTTTTGCAGGAGGTGCTTCAAGAAGCCTTGCTGATTGGCGTTTATCTGGTCGAATTCGTCGATGTTAATCAGAAAAAAGCGGCCAAGGCTGCGCTCCGCTTCCTGCTTGCTCTTGAAGTCGATACTGTCGGTGTAGCCGAAACGCAGTTCCGGTGGCAATAGGATGCGGCAGAAAGTACTTTTGCGGTAACCTTGCGGACCTACGAGCAGGGGCGAGGTATTGTTGCCGTGCTGTTTGTCGGTTCCCCGCCAATGTGCCACCATGCCAAGAAACCACCGGTAGAACAGTTCCCTCCAGTGGGGATTGTGGCAGGGCACGAGGTCGGCCAATGCGCGGATGCGGTCTTTGCCGTCCCAGCGTCCGGTGTTATAGAGATATTCTTCGATGGGGTTGTATAGCGGCACGTAGTCCGAAGACAGGAAGCGGGTGATGTCGCGGTCCCACACACGTACTCCCTCTTTCAGTGCCTTCATGGCGATGCTGCTGCGTACGCGCTGGTCGGCAGGTTGGAAGTAGAAGTGGATGGAGTCGCGCTGCCGGTATTCCAAGTCGCCAAGCACGGTGTTGTAGCGGAATTCGTAGCGGCGTTTCATGAACTCCTCCAGCCGGAAAGCAGTTTCCTGGTCTTTGTTCAGGCTGCTGCGGGTGCCGAAGCCTTTCAATTCCCCGTAAAGGTTATGCAGCGTCAGGCGTACAAGGGGTTCGTCTGCCTCCCGGTAGTAGTGCATCAGTGTCTGGCGCACCGCTTCTTCTTCAGGAATGCCGGCTTTGAAGCAATGTTCGGCAAGGCGGGACAGCAGCGGGCGCAGGTCGTCGCCCCGTCGCCAGTTGTCCAAATCGCGGAAGGCACGGTCGAGGGCGGCCTCGAAGAGCAGGTTGCATGTGTCCGCCACTTCGTAGCCGGGAGTCATTCTCAGCAACGGATTGCTTTCCTGCTGTTTCCGTTGGCGGTAGTTGTCTTCCGAGGGCAGGGCGCAGGGCTGTTCCGGGCAGAAGGCCACGGCGGTGGGGCTATAATAGGGCTGTTCGTCCACGGTCATCCGGCAGCTTTGTAGGAGTGAAGGAGCCTGGAGGGTGATGGGGAAAGGGAGAAGGGGTTGGTAGCACTTCACTGCCAGGCGGTAGGCGTGGGCGTGGAATAAGGCGATATCGTCTTCATTCTTTGGAAGCCCTCCGTCGGGCAGGGTGAAGCGTACCCATATTTTGGCGCTTCGTCCGCTGGAGCCACAGAAGGCGGCAAAGGTTTGCGGCAGCAGGGCGGCTTGTTGTTTCACCAGTTCGGCTTCGGCCACCCCGGCCAGATTGTTTACTTCCAGTAGTATCAGCCCGTTGTAGGTCTTTATCCGATGTTCTCCTGCTTTGGTGCGGGTCATTTCTACGGCGGGATAGAGACGCGGCAGTCTGTCGATATGCTCATATCGGGCGTTGGTCCCTTTCAAATGCGGGATGATGCTACGCAGCTCCGTAATGTATCCGGTCTTGTTCTCGGTTTTCAGCTTTTCCATCAACATGTCCGTTTCTTGTGTGCTGACGGCCTCTTTTCCGCTTTCGCGTTCCTCTCTGATCAGTGTGATTTTCATTCTTTATCGTGTATGTAATATTCTTGTAAAGATACGCCGGGAAAGGGGGGGATACAAGCTTTTCAAGGATTATTTTCCGATTGGCTTCTTTTTTGGGGTGGAATGTCTATATGTTTCTTTTATAAAAGGTGTTTGTTTCTTTGCTTATCCCCATAGTTTTGTCTATTTTTACACCAGAGTTTATGAACAGTCCACTAAAGTGGTCTTTCTTGTTCATATTAGTGAACGGAGCAGCTCACTACAGTGAACGGTTCTGCTCACGGGCTGGGCTGTGATATAACCTTTGTACTTCAACAGACTGCGTACGTACTTCGCACGTGTTCCGTGCAGTGCTTTATCGTATAATGTAACCCTTTAACGCAGTTTGAACTATGGCTATTTTGTTTGATTGGTACGAGAATCCGGACTCGTACGACAAATCTCCGGAAGATAAAATCCTTCATCCCCGTCTCCGCCTAAATGGGAGCAGGTCTACCGATGAATTGCGGCGGGACATCCAGGCACGTTGCTCATTGACAGAAACCGATGTGACGGCTGTGCTTGATGCTGTGTCGCACGTCATGGGCAGGGAACTTGCCGAAGGAAGGCAGGTGCATCTCGACGGCATCGGCTACTTTCGCGTGTCGCTCACCACGACCGAACGGGTAGTGGCTGCTACCAAGCGTAAGTTGACGAAGGTGAAGATGGCGGGTGTGAAATTTCGTGCCGACCAAAAACTGAAAAATGAAATTGGTACCATCAAGGCAAAGGCTTTGAAGGCAAACGAGCATTCGGCTAAACTGACGGATAAAGAGATAGACCGTCGGCTGACCAACTATTTCGCCACTCGCCCTTTTATGACACGGAATGACTTTCAAAGCGTTTGCGGCATGATGCGTACTACTGCCATGCGGCATATCCGTCGGCTGCGCACCGAAGGAAAGTTGAAGAATGAGGGAACAATGCTGCAACCGATTTATGTACCCGTTTCAGGATATTACGGTAAGAATGAGTGACTTATAACTTTGAACGAAGAAATCTTGTGGTGAGGGCAAATTTTGCCCTCACTTTTTAAATTTGCTCTCACCCACCTCTTGAATGCCGATGAATAGGGCGATGCGTGCGAAAGGTGAGGGTGGTGAGGGTGGATGTGTGAAATTTAGTTTAGTTTGATGGGCGGCTGAATATGGGTATTCCCATACGGTGTATATGTTCCAAAAGGTCGGCATTCTTTAATTTGCCATAGATGGAAAGGTCTACGCTGTAAGGCAAAAGCAGGTCGTCTATTTCATCGGAAAGGCTGCTTAAAGTATTATACGTAAGTCTGTCTCCCATCAGCGTGATGTCTATGTCAGAAAAAGGCTTGAAATTTCCTTTGGCTCGTGAGCCGTACAAAACAGCCTGCTCTATTTCTTCATGTTTCCGGAAGAGATTGCATAGCTTTTCCAGTTCATTGTCGGTCAATCCGTACATAGCTCAATCGAATAAGGATGGTGTATTCAAGGATTGCATTTTCTCTTCAGAGACTACATCGTTGTCATGATTGTGCGATGTCAGATTTCGGGCTTCTATAGTCTCCGTCCATTGCTTGTCATCAATCAATCCCATTTCAAGGGCTTTGCGTATGGCATCACGGGAGCTGCGGATGTCGGTATACCCCTGATATTCTGCATAGTCCTTCATCACTTTCCAGGCCAGTTCGTGGGTATATTCAAAACGCTGTATCCATCGTATGTCTTGCTGTACCATGATAGCTGTCTGTTTTTAAGTAAGCAAATATAAGCTTCTTTTGTGTAACGAGCAAATGGATGGGGGCTTTTTCGTGAAAGCTGTCTGGGGCTATTTTGGAGAAAGGCTGTTTTTAGGTGTGGAATAAGTTCCTGAATTTGTTGAGCCGATGTCGAAATAGTTATATATGTATGTTCTGGTTCCACATGCATTTATGAAATCAACCGTTACGCAAACTCGTTCAATTTCATGACTGTTCCGACTGCTGAAAGTAGTGAAATAATATCCTTGCATGTCTACCTCCCAATCGCAGTCAACACTCCAATGAAAATCATGCGCACCTTCAGGAATAGGATTCAATCCGCATTCACCTCCGCTTTGTGACAGATAGCCATATATAATGTCATGGTCATTTTCTTGTATTCCTGATACATTGAAAGTAATTGGTTTGGAAAACTGAACAGTGTATTCCTTTGTGTGTACTATTGCGGTTAAGGTCGTATAAATGGAACTGCCTCCGGGTGTCCCTAAATTATTCAGGGTGATAGCAGGTGATGCCTGATTTAATTGCGAATATAAATCGTTGCCAACAATCCAATCCACTGTTGCTTTTGTGGGAAAATTCTTGATACTGAATGTCCCGTTGTCACAGATTACGTCAGGGCCAATCAGTTGCATTGATGTCTTAGATACACTCAAAGGTAGCTCATTGGTAAAATTATCGGTTTGATTTTTATATTTGTAGCTCACTTTGACACTTGCGTTACCGGGTTGTGTCGGTACGATTGTTACCGTAGAGCTGTTCTGACCACTTACTATCTTAATATTCTTCCCGGTCCAATAAAATGTATGTGCCTTGCTGTCATTGATGGAATATATGTATTCTTTATATTGTTCAATATTTCTGTAGCCATCTATTTGAGGACCCATATTGGGAAAACTGATATTGCTTTTCCGAGCCATGAAATACTCTTTTGCTCCGATAGAATTTATGTAGAAATCATGGACTTCTACTCCGACATCGCTGTTCTTGAAGGCTTGCTTTGATTTCAAATTTATTTGGAATCTACTTTGTGTGACAGATGCACTTTGAGAGACTTCAGCGAATAGATTTTTATCGTAAGTCCACTTTATGCCCGTATCTTTGTTTATGGAATAATTGCACCAAAGTGTTATCGTATCTCCCAATTCAAATGTTGAAGGGGCATTGATTGGCATAGGTTTCATTTTGACATTGATGTTTCTTAGATCTGCGGTAAGTTCGATTGTACTTTTTTCAGGACGTACCATCAGGGTAGAATTACTACCTGCTTTAGTCCATAATACATTTATTGGAAAATGGTTTTTTCCTGCTGGAATTTGGGTTACCCATGTACTCTCGAATCGTTCTTGGTAGTTTGTTTTGAATCGTGCTTCTCCACCGACTGCTGAAATTCTTATACCTACAGATTGTTTTTGTATAGGAATACTTAAATCATAAGTGTAGTAACCATCACTAACATAGGGGTTCATTTCGCCCGTAATAGTACCGCTTATGTAGGAAGCACGTGTTGTGACATCAGAATAGAAATCCTTATCTTGTAACTCGTCTGTTTGTTCTTCTTTGTTGCAACTACTATTGATGAAGCAGATTAGTAGTACGAAAAATATGTTCTTCTTTTTCATGATATGTTTCTTGTTAGTATGTTATGAACGAAGGGAAAGTATATGATATTGATTTATGGTTCCTTTTAGAAGGTGCTATTCGTGTTTCTATACACCTTTTAAAGGGAATAACAAAAGCGTCCATACATTTGTATTTAGATACATGGAATGTATGAACGCTTTAATTAAATCCAAACGAGGTACAGCGCGATATGCTGTTTTTAGTTGATTACCAACCCGGATTCTGCTTCATGTTTTTATTCAGGGTCAACTGTGTAGTTGGAATCGGGTAGAAATAATGTTTGGCTTCATAAGTACGGATTTGTGCATCGGAGGCATCTATATATCCGTTCTTGGTCGCTTCTTCACAGTCAGGCACATTGCTTACGTTGGCGCCCAACATGGTGTTCGGGTACTTGGTTGAATCCAATTTGTCGAGCTGGTGCCAACGGATTAAATCCCAATATCGGTACCAGTTATCCATAATCAGTTCGCAACGGCGACAGCGGCGTATCTCCCAAATCAGATTGCTTACTCCCATATTATTGGCAGGATCGGCATCTGGAGTAGTTGTCATAGCCGGCAGGCCGGCACGAGCTTGAAGCTTGTTTATGGAGTTGTTGAGATCGTCTTGTGTGAGAGAACCCATTTCGGCTTTGGCTTCTGCAAAGTTCAGATAAATAACTGAAATCCAATAGAGCGGGCAGTCGGTGTATTGGTAGCCGATGTTGTTTCGGTCGCTTACACTCAATTCTTCGGGGTTATCATACTTGGCGATGCCATAACCGGTCGATGTGGTGAAGGCTGCTACACCGGCACGGCTGTAGGCGTGGCCTCTGAAAGAAAGTACCGGGTCAAGAATTTCGGACAGGCGCTTGTCGCGTACGGCCAAAACCTCTCTTATAGAGTAATTTTTGTCTGCATCCAATACGGCTGCATCGTCCTTGTTTTTCGAGGTTGTTGCCAACGGTTTTCCATCAAGGAAAAGGAAACTGTCGAATGCGTCCTTTGAAATGCCGTGCGTACCACTTGTGTTGATTGTGTAGTCAATGGTGGAGTGCCTTAGCGAACTTTGTGCATAAGGCTTGTAGAAAATCATTTCCGGATTGCTTGCCAGGCTGACAGAATTATAGTTGGCTTTGTAACTATTACTTAGAGAGTAGTTTTTGGCCATAAGATATTCGCAGGCTGATACACATTCTTGCAAGTATTTGTTGGCGCGGCTCTCATCAGCGGCTTTGCCATTCTCGGCTTGAGTGCGATATTTGCAGTATGTACCTTCATATAAGGTGATGTCTGCTTTCATGGCATATGCCATGTCGGTGCTGAAACGTTGCCGATTGCTGTTTGCGGTAATGTGTTCGCACGCATAATTGATGTCTGCCAGCACATGGTCCATCACTTCATCCCGGTCGGTGCGTGGTCCGTAGAGGGCTTCGTTGTCGGCTGGGTCGATAACTTTGTCTATCCATTGAACATCGCCGTACATACGGACCAACTGATAGTATTCCCACGCACGGTTCATGCGTGCAAGACCTTCATAGTGGGCCTTTGTTGCTTCATCAAGAGAGGAAGACTGTACACCGGCAATGATATAGTTGGCGCGTCGGATTTCTGTGAAAGGGGCTGACCAGTTTGTGGAAGATGCGACCACGTTAGTGTAAGTCCAGTTATGGCTTTCTGCATCTACCTGGTCATCGCTTATTGTTTTGAAGTAGAACCATCCTCCACTGGCTCCGTTGCCAAAGCCGGTAAAGTTGTTATAAAAAGTATTGCACTGATTATCCAAATTATCGGTGTTGCTCCAGTATGCCGGAGTATTCGTGAAGGTATCCAAGGGGGATTTGTCCAGCAAATCGTTGCAACCGGTTAACATCGCCAGCGCTGTGACCCCATATATAAATAATTTCTTCATTGTTCTTAAGTTTTTGAGGTTGTTATAATGTTACCTGGACTCCAAATGAGAATGTGCGTGTAATAGGAGCTATACGTCCCCATCCACCGGCTGTAAGTCCATTGCCTGTACTGATTTCGGGGTCGACTGGAAGGTCATTCCCTTTGTGGAGCAGAAAGAGGTTGCTGCCACTGAAGTAGATACGTGCTTTCTCAATGTAGGCTTTGCGTGTCCACTCTTTCGGAAGGGTATATCCCACAGTTACGTTCTTCAGACGAAGATAGGACATGTCTGTCAAATAGCGGGATTGGGGATAGTAGTTGTTGCAGCCGTTAGCTATACCGGATACGGTACCTCCACTATTATTTGTACCACGATAAAGACGTGGATAACGGTTGCCTTGATTTACCTCATAACCGGTAATGGCGGTATAGTCTGAATTCCAAAGCACTTTGTTATAGCTTGTTTGGTGGGAATAGATGGCTACGTCGGCATGTACCATGGCGGGAAGGTTTAGGGAAGAAGTCGTCCAGTCCTCACGTTTGCCTACACCTTGGAAGTAGAGGTCAAGGTCGATACCTTTCCACGCTCCGCCTAAATGGAAGCTGTATTCGTAGCGTGGCATAGAGTTTCCGATGACTTTCAAATCGCCGTGGTCGTCTGCTGTGCCTTTTCCACCGTCAATCTTGCCATTGCCGTCCAAATCCTTGAACTTGACGTCTCCCGGGCCGTAATGGAAATTACCGGATTCCAGTCCTGCCTGGCTTGCAATGCCGTTTGCATAATTCCATGAACCGTCTGCATTTTGGCTGGTGAAGTCTTTTTCCTCGAAGTAACGGTCGGTTTCAAAACCGAAAATGTCACCGTAGGTTTTACCGGTGTAATAGGTGCTGAGCAGTTTGGAATCATTGTCCCACTTTGTTACTTTAGTCTTGGAGTCACCGATGTTGAAGTTGGCATATACGTCGAAGTCGCCGAAGGTATGGCGCCAGTTCAAGTTCAACTCCCATCCACGTGTACGTAAGGTACCGGCATTTTCATAAGGAGCAGAAGCACCCAGAGTGTTCGGCAATACTTGTGCCGGTGCCAGCATGTCACGATTCTCACGTTGGAACCAGTCGAAACCTATAGTCAGTTCGTCATTCAAGAGACCCAGGTCAAGACCTATATTGAGGGTGCGGATACGCTCCCAGGTCAAAGTACTTGATACCAAATCCGGCATGTTATACATGGTCAGGAGATTAGCGTTGGCATTATTGTTTTCAATCCAATAGATATAGCCGGTACTTTTATTGTTCAACCGTTGGCTTATTAATTGTTCGAACATGTAGTCGCCCACAGCCTCGTTGCCGATTTCGCCAAAAGAAGCACGCAACTTACCATTGCTGACAATATGTTTCAGTGGGGCGAAGTAGGCTTCTTCGGAGAAGCGGTAGCCGATGGATGCAGAAGGGAAGAAGGCCCACTGGTCGGTATGGGGGAAACGGGAAGAACCGTCG
This sequence comes from Bacteroides sp. A1C1, assembly GCF_004328515.1. NCBI lineage: Bacteria > Pseudomonadati > Bacteroidota > Bacteroidia > Bacteroidales > Bacteroidaceae > Bacteroides > Bacteroides sp. A1C1. The sequence goes on along the minus strand of NZ_CP036491.1, from coordinate 1,643,019 downwards.
TAACGTCCGTTCAGTTCCAATAAATAAATGCCTTTGTAGTCATAATTGATACGGCCGAAATAACCGGCAGAAGCGCGGGATGTATGATTCCAACTCAAATCTTGTCCATCCTTGCCAGCCATATTCAGTTCGGGGTATCCCTCTTGATCGTACATCACATTGCGGGTACCATACAGATATTTGTATTCCTCTTCTTCTGCGTTGACACCTGCCATTACATTCAGATTGTGTTTTTTGGCAAATGTTTTGGTATAGTTTACGTATGCGTTGGCCGTCCATGTGTTCTGTTTGGAAAAGTCTCTCCAGATACCGCTATTGCCTTTAGTGACGATGTAAGAGGGTACCGGTTTCCCGCTCCAATTGATGCCGTAAACGGAGTTGTCCTGCGAACCGCTGTTCATATTCTGAATGGCATATGTAAAGTCTGCATTAAGGGTCAGTCCTTTAACGATTTCAGCTTTCAAGAAAGTGTTCATACGGGTCAGGTCTGTTGTCACTTCACGATCGGCAGCTTGCTTCTGCATGGCCATGACGCGTGTGTCATAGCCGTCGATTGTGCCCGAAGGAATGAAATAAGAACCCCAACGCCACAAATATTGGTAGGTGTTGGCCCATGTGTCCGGGCGTTTATAGTTCTTACGACTATAGTTGATGCGTGCACCCACCTGTAGCCAGTCGTAAACATTAGTGGTGACATTGACTGAGGCATTGTACTTTTTTAGTTCGTCCGGGTGAATCTTCATCTGTCCTTGCTTTTCGTTGTAGCCGAAAGATAGGTAGTAATTGGTCTTACCAGATGTTCCTTGTATAGAAACATTGTGGCTCATGGAAGGAGCAGCTTTGTTGAAGTAGATGTCCTGTACATCCCAGTCAGCATAATAAAAAGGAGTGCCGTCCAATACGATATAGTCACCCACGTTACTATCGCTTTGGTAGAGGTTCATAGGACGGTAGCCGGTCTTGCCGCCGTTCTGTTGCTGCCACTTTTCGGCGTAAGGTAACAATTTGTCGAAATACATACCGAACAATTCAGGCATACCGGCACCACCGTTCATACTGGCTTCGATACCCATCTTTAATTGTGTGGGTACATCGGGATAGTCCGGCAGGTAAGTAGCTTGATCCCATGCAAAATTGTTGCTGTAATTGATGGTAACCTTTTCGCTAGGCTTTGCGCTCTTGGTATTGATTAGAATCACACCGAAAGCGGCGCGCGTTCCATAAATGGAGGAAGCGGAAGCGTCCTTCAGTACGGAAATATTTTCGATGTCTTGCGTATCGAGGAAAGAAATGTCATCCATCGGAACGCCGTCCACTACAATGAGTGGATTGCTGACTTCTCCATTACTCAATGTCCCCAAACCACGTATACGCATGGAGGCTGTCTCGTCGATGGCACCACTTGTGGTGAGAATGCTTAGTCCCGGAACAGCCCCTTGCAATGCTTTGGCTACATCTTGTTGTGGACGACCTGCCATTGTCTTGTTTAAGTCCACTGTAGAAACTGCTCCTGTCAAGTTAGCCTTCTTTTGTACACCGTAGCCTACTACTACTACTTCATCCAGCATCTCGGTATCTTCTTTCAGAGTTATTCTCATCGTTTTGGCTGCCTTCACTTCTTGTGTCTGATAGCCCACAAATGATATTTTTAGTGTTGCTCCCGGTGTTATGGTCAATGTAAACTTACCGTCTAAGTCGGTAATTCCGCCGTTGGTAGTCCCTTTTTCTACTACGCTGGCACCGATAATCGGTTCGCCGGCTGCATCGACAACTAAACCGCTGATGGTGATAGCTTGTAATTGTTCTGTTACACCAAGCGATTTATCAGGATTGGCTTGTGCAGCCATCACGTTGCCGCTACTTAATAACAGTGAGCTGATTGCCACTACTGTGAGGAGTTTGCTATGTGTTAGTCCTCGTTTTTTGTGATCTTCATTCATAAATGATTGATGATTTGTTGTTAATTAAATACTTCTTAAATTTAGGGTAAGGGTAATAAGGGCCGAATAGTGAGACTATTCAACTTGCAGGATTGTTTCTTCTTCCATAGGCATTTTCTCTTTTTAAAGGTTCATAACTTTATATTATCTCTTGTTTTCCTATTTGTTTGCTAAGTTCAGATGGAACTTGGAATTCAGTCAGATAGTATCTTATTGTTAGTCTGTTATCGTCTTGTTTTGACTAAAACGCGGTTGCGTTGGAAAAGTGGGAATACTTTGTTGGATGATTGAGGATATGAGCAAAAGGGAGATGTATGGCCAGTAAAATGATTTTTTCTTGAAATAGCCTTGGAAAGATTAAAAAAAGCTATATATTTGTATTCAATTCTAAAACTAACTACCTATGAAACTAATTGCAGAAAGTGGTTCTACGAGAACAGAATGGGCGCTGGTTGAAGATAATCGTCTGATACAGCGAGCCTTCACAGAGGGCTTAAATCCTTTCTTTCAAACGAGAAGAGAGATTAGCCGAAGTGTGCGGTTAGGATTACCCGAGCATTTTTTCAAAAGGAAATTGGAACAAGTCTATTATTATGGTGCCGGATGTACTTCTTATGAAAAGAAAAATGTATTGGGAGCTTCATTGGTAGCACAATTCAAAACTCCAATTCAGGTAGAGAGTGATTTGCTGGCAGCTGCACGTGGCTTGTTCAAATGCGAGGCCGGCATTGCTTGTATTTTGGGAACCGGCTCAAACTCATGTTTTTATGATGGGAAAATCGTTGTAAAGAATGTCCGGGCAGGAGGTTACATTCTGGGGGATGAGGGTAGTGGTGCTGTATTGGGCAAAATGTTTTTGTCTGATGTACTGAAAGGTTTGGCTCCTAAAGATGTAACGGCGGATTTCTTTGAGAAGTTCCGTATAAGTCCGAATGAGGTTATGGAATCTGTGTATAACCGCCCGTTCCCCAATCGCTTTTTGTCTACTATATCTTATTTTTTGGCTGATTATACCAATGATGACTATGTATTTGAGCTGATTACCGGTAATCTGAGAAATTTCTTTACTCGTAATGTCTGCCAATATGACTACAAAAATTATCCTATTCGTTTTGTGGGTTCATTGGCTTACAGCTACGCGGCCATTTTGCGGGAAGTTGCCCGTGAATTTGGCATCGAACTGGAAATCATTGAAGAAACACCAATGAATGGCTTGATTGAATTCCATTCTTTAAATATAGAAGAACCTTAAATTCTTTATATAATAAGGTGTATAACTTCCTTTTTGCAAATGTATAAATATAAAGTTAAATAAATGCAAAGGAATGTTCTTGATATTAAATAATAATGTATCTTTGTTAGGACGAAATGAATGAATCATTTCTCACCTTTGTTAATAACGAGTTTTTTATCTCTTAAAACAACCAATAGAGTTAAGTAATTAACAAGATTTTAACCTTGTATAATATATAACTAAGTTCCATCTGGACTTGGTAAATAAATAGAAAAAAGAGAGATAATATAAAAATGTGAACCTTTAAATAAAGAAAACGCCTATGAGAAATTAAAGAAGCCTTCGGAAATAGTCTGACTAATCCGAACTATATGATTCCCTTACCCTAATTTTGAAAAACTGGTTTAATTAACAAAATCATCAATCACTTATGAATGAAGATCGCAAAAAACGAGGACTTGCCAATGGTAAGTTCTTTACGGCGGTGGCAATCTGTGCTCTGTTTTTAGGCAGTGGCAACGTGATGGCTGCCCAAACAGCATCCAACGACTCACAAGGAGTACAAGAACAGATGCAATCTATCTCTGTGACTGTCACAGTTGTAGATACAAAAGGTGAACCTATTATTGGCGCCAATGTCATTGAGAAAGGTACGACCAATGGTGGTATTACGGATTTGGATGGAGTTTCCAAATTAAATGTAAAGCCCGGTGCTATTCTGCAAGTATCATTTGTGGGATATACTACTCAAGAAGTCAAGGCAACTTCGGTAATGAAGGTTGTTTTGAAAGATGATACGGAATTGTTGGATGAAGTTGTCGTAGTAGGTTATGGTGCACAGAAAAAGGTGAACCTGACCGGTGCGGTGGCTTCCGTGGATGTGAACAAAACAATTGATAGCCGTCCTATCACGGATATAGGCCGTGCCTTGCAGGGGGCGGTACCGGGATTGACCATTACTACTAACTCCGGTGAGATAGGTGGTGCGCCTACTATCAAGATTCGTGGTAGTATCGGTTCTCCGAATGGTGACTCCAAACCGTTGATTCTGGTAGATAATGTGGAAGTAACGGATATTTCTATGGTGAATCCGGACGATATTGAAAGTATTTCTGTATTGAAAGACGCCGCTTCTGCTTCTATTTACGGTGCCCGTGGTGCATTTGGCGTATTGCTGATTACCACAAAATCAAGAAGTAAACATGAACGTCTCTCTGTAAAATATACCAATAACTTTGCATGGCGTACGCCGACCAAGACACCCGAACAACTTCCGGGATGGCAGCAGGCTGATATTAACTTGCAAGGTGTAATCAATCAGACTAAGGGGTCTACCGCATTTTATAACGTAGTGGGTAATATGCGTGTGGATGCTACACATGTGCAGAAAATGAAGGATTACTGGGACAAATATGGCTATGGTGACCAGTTTGGTCGTGAGATGGAATTGGGTCGTGACTTTGAGTTCCGCGATGGCGGTATGTTCTTTATCCGTACTTGGGACTGGTATGATGAATACATCAAGGACTGGGCTCCGCAGCAGAACCATAGCCTTTCTATCAACGGTGGCAACGGAAAGACTAATTACAATATCGCTTTGGGATATCTGAGCCAGGATGGTATGATGAAAGTCAATTCGGACAACTATAAGCGTTACAATGCCAATATCTCTTTGAACTCTGAATTAAACAAATATGTGTCTATCCGTACAGGTGTCATGTTCACCCGTTCTGACTACGACAAGCCATTCAACTATAATACTGATCTTTACGACCCGATGTACTATCTGTATCGTTGGCAGCCGATGATGCCTTACGGTACTTTTGAAGGCAAGGAGTTCCGTAACGCCTTGACCGAACAGAAAAGTGCTCCTATTACCACAAAAGAACGTGAGTATCTGCGTTTGACAGGTGGTGCAACTATCAAGCCTATCAAAGATTTAACACTGGATATAGATGTTGCTTATAGCAGCGTGGAAAATCGCTATAAGAAGTATGGTACACCGAGCTTGACCAGTGGTTATGAAATCTTCACTGCCCGTCCGTCTGTTGAGGCATTACGTGATTCTTATGGCAGTTATCTATCTGCTGCTACTTATGATTATGTATATCAGGAAACCGGACGCACGGAGAATCTGACAGCCAATTTCGTGGCAACTTATGCCAAACGCTGGGGAGATCATGATTTTAAGGCAATGGCAGGTTCCAGCCTTGAAAAGAGCGAATATGAATATTACTGGGCGCAACGCAAAGGTCTGCTCGACCCCGCAAAACCGGAATTGAATCTGGCTACAGGTGACCAGACTACAAGCTCCTCGCATACTTGGTGGTCTGTAGCAGGCTTCTTCGGACGTCTTAATTATTCTTATAAAGACCGATATATGTTGGAACTGAACGGCCGTTATGACGGTTCCTCCCGTTTCCCCTCTGGGAATCGTTTCGGTTTCTTCCCATCCATGTCTGCCGGTTACCGTATTTCTGAAGAACCGTTCATGCAGTCACTGAAGCCTTATCTGAGTACGTTGAAGATTCGCGGCTCTTGGGGTATGATTGGTAACCAGGATGTAGGTACCGACCGTTATATCTCCACTCTGTCCACTTCTGTAGACAGTTGGATTATCGATGGAAAGAAAGTACAGTCAACACAAAAACCGACTATTGTGTCTTCAACCCTTACTTGGGAGAAGGTTACTACACTTGACCTTGGCTTGGATGCCCGTTTCTTCAATGACGCTTTGGGAGTAACGTTTGATTGGTATAACCGTACTACCAGTGATATTTTGACTACTGCCAACCTACCTGCCACATTGGGTGCTGACGCTCCATATGAAAATATGGGTACTATCCAGACCAAAGGATGGGAACTTGCCATTGACTATCGCCATACCTTCAAGAATGGTCTGCACTTTGGCGTGACGGCTTCTGTTGCCGATGACAAGACTGAAGTAACCAAGTGGACGTATAATACAAAGATTCCTTCTTATGGAGCTACCGGCTGGTGGGATAAGAGTGCTTATAAAGAAGGTATGGTTTTGGGAGATATCTGGGGCTTGCAGTTCGACCGTTTCTTGACGGAAGATGACTTTAATGCTGACGGTTCTTTGAAAGCCGGTTTGCCCGACCAGACTAAAGTATTCCCTGCCGGTTATCAATTTGCTCCCGGTGATGTGCTTTATAAAGACCTCGACAACAACGGTGAAATCGTAAAACAGACCAATACAAATGACAAGGGTGACCTTAGTGTTATAGGTAACGCCCTGCCGCGTTTACAGTTTGGTTTGAATCTGGATGCTGCTTGGAAAGGCTTTGATATAAGCATGTTCTTCCAGGGGGTAGCCAAAAGAAAACTTTGGGCGGCAGGTAACCAGGTATTACCAGGCTTTACTACCGGTGAACCCTTCTACAAAGGTGCTGAGGATTATTGGACTCCCGAAAACACAGATGCTTTCTATCCCCGTCCGATGGATTACAAGCAGTCTGCTTCGGGTAACTATAGCGTGAATGACCGCTATTTGCTGAATATGGCTTATCTGCGTCTGAAGACGTTTACTGTAGGATATTCTCTTCCTAAGGTTTGGTTGAGTAAATTCAAAGTGCAAGGTTTGCGTGTTTATTTCACTGGTGAAAACCTTTTCACCATCGACGGTGTGAAACCTGCTATCGATCCGGAAATAGGAATACGTACGGCCAGTGGTAAGAGTGACCAGCGTAACTTTGGCCGTAGCTATCCATACCAGAAGACAGTGTCGTTCGGTATTCAGCTTAGTTTATAATCTAATAGTAATTGCAGTTATGAAAAAGAAAAATTTATTATACATCGTTTGTGCGTTGGCAATGGGCTCGCTCTGCGGTTGCGACGATTTTTTGAATAAAGACCCGCAGGACAAGCAGACCAATGACACTTATTGGCAGACTGAAACTTCTTTGCGTACTTATGCGCAAGACTTCTATTCTTCCTACTTTACAGGATATGGTACCGACTATACTGTTTTTGCCGGTTATTTCTCTGGAGATGACTATACGGATGATTTTATCAATCTGAATAATGCAAATACAAACGGTTCAGGATATATTTATTTCTCCACTTCTGCCACTACGGACTGGAATAGCCAGACAGGAACTTGGTCGGGCAATTATAGTGTTATTTATAAAGCCAATGTCATGCTTGAGAAGATTCCCGGAATGAATATTTCGGACGAAGCCAAGAGACACTGGGAAGGTATTGCACGCTATTTCCGTGCAATGGCCTATAGTACGCTGGCAAAGTATTATGGCGGTGTTCCTTACTACGATAAGGTGACAGACCCGGCAGACCCGGCTCTTTATAAAGACCGTGATTCTTATTTGTATGTAGCGCAGAAGATACAAGAGGATTTTCAATATGCATTGGATAATGTACGTACGGATGATACGAAGCGCCAAGTCAACAAATATGTGGTTGGTGCGTATATGTCACGCGAAATGCTGTATCATGCCACATGGCTGAAGTATCACGGTACTACTGTAGGTCCTACTTCAGAGAAGGTGGCGGATGGTGATATTAAGAACTTGCTGCAAGGAGCCATTAATGGTGCAGAGGTAGTGATGAACTCTGGTATCTATTCAATAGGCAATACCTATAATGCTTTGTTTACTACGGACGATTTGGCTAACAATCCGGAAGTCATCTGGTATCGTGAATATACAAGCGGTTTGCAGTGTAATGCTTTGATGTCCTACAATGGTCCGGAAGATCAGACTCAGGGTGGTGTGACGCAAGATGTAATCAACACTTATCTTTGTAGTGACGGTTTGCCGATAGGTCAGTCTCCGCTGTATCAAGGTAAGGAAGACCCGAGTATTCAGAAGTCATTTCAAGACCGTGACCCGCGTTTGTATCAAACAGTTGCCGACAGTCTTCGTATCATGAGCGCCATGGGGACAAATTATACCGAAGGTACATCACCAACGGGATATCCTACCAAAAAGTTCTTGAACGACGAGTGGTGGGTGGCTGGTCTGGATTATTGTACCGGTAGATTAAGTCCGGCTGATGCGCCGTGCATCCGCTATGCGGAAGTATTGCTGAACTATGTAGAGGCGCGTTATGAGATTGCCCAAGTGGGTGGTAACGCTTTCACTCAGAGTGACCTTGACAAGTCTATCAATGAACTCCGTGACCGTCAGCTGACGAAGTGGGGAGATACTGAAGCCAAGACAATGCCGAAAGTTCAACTGAACGGCGGCAACTTGAGTGTGAATGGAGTTGTTATCAATGACCCTGCCCGTGACCCTGATGTCAATCCGGTTTTGTGGGAAATCCGTCGTGAGCGTCGTATTGAGTTGATTATGGAAGGCCGTCGTGGTGAAGACCTCCGTCGTTGGGCCAAGTTTGAATACTTAAACTCAGAAGATGCAAATGGTTATCCTGCCATGTCTTTCCTGGGTGCTTATGTCAATATGGCCGATTATCCGGAAATATCTTCAAAAGATGATTCCGGCAAGAGAGTGCTCTATCTGTTCGACCCGGAGAATCCGGGTAATGAGGATACTGAAAAAGGGTATATTTATTATCTTCGTGAAAAGGAACTTCGCATATTCAAGGCTGGTGAATTGAATTCGGAACGCTACTATTTGCGTGCCATACCGGCTGCACAGTTGACTATTTATGAGAATAAAGGTCAGGCGTTGACTCAGAACCCAGGTTGGTAATATTATAAAGTAGATTATAAAAATAAGGGATGTCCTCACAAAACGAGGACATCCCTTATTTTTTATTCATTGTTCTCTTACAGTGCCTTTTCCTTAATCAGGTATTCTGCAATCTGCACCGCATTCAGTGCAGCCCCTTTTTTGATTTGGTCACCTACAATCCAGAATGTCAATCCGTTCTCATTGCTGAGGTCCTTACGGATACGACCAACGTAAACCGGGTCTTTGCCGGCGAGGAACAACGGCATGGGATATTCTTTTTCTGCCGGGTTGTCCATCAGAACCAAGCCGTCGCCTTTGGCAAATGCTTCGCGAGCTTCTTCAGTGGAGATGGGACGCTCTGTCTCTACCCAGATGCTTTCGGAGTGGGAACGGAGGGCAGGAACACGTACACAAGTAGCACTGACTTTTACGTCAGAGTGCATAATCTTGCGTGTCTCGTTGTACATCTTCATTTCCTCTTTGGTATAGCCGTTTTCGGTGAATACGTCGATTTGCGGAATGAGGTTGAATGCCAGTTGGTAAGCGAATTTCTCAACGGTTACGGGTTCGCCTGCCAATACCTGGCGGTATTGCTCGTACAACTCGTCCATGGCAGCAGCGCCGGCACCACTAGCAGCCTGATAGGTAGAAACGTGTACGGTCTTTATATGGGAAAGCTGTTCGATGGCTTTCAGTGCCACTACCATTTGGATAGTAGTACAGTTGGGGTTGGCGATGATGCCGAGAGGACGTTCTTTGGCGTCGGCGGCATTCACTTCGGGCACTACCAAAGGTACATTGTCGTCCATACGGTAAGCGCTGGAATTGTCAATCATCACTGCTCCGTACTTGGTAATGGTTTCGGCAAATTCTTTGGAGGTGCCTGCGCCTGCGGAAGTGAAAGCGATATCAACCCCTTTAAAGTCATCATTGTGTTGCAAGAGTTTCACCTCGATCTGTTTACCGCGGAAGGTATATTTGGTTCCGGCACTGCGTTTAGAACCGAACAATACTAACTCGTCCAACGGGAAATTTCTTTCATCGAGCACTCGCAGGAACTCTTGTCCCACGGCTCCGCTTGCTCCAACAATAGCTACTTTCATTTTTCTTTTGTTTTAAATTAAGTTTATAAAAAAGTGAAATACTATCTCTAAAAAGATAGAATCGGTCGCAAATTTATAACAAAATGCTGTATAGCACCGCATAAAGTGAAAAGTTTTTCGTTATTTTGCATTCAAAACCTAAAACTTATAGCCTATGGATTGGTTTGACTTCAGCTTGAAACTTCCCATCACCGACCCTACATGGATATTCCTCCTTGTACTCCTCATTATATTGTTTGCTCCCATATTGTTGAATAAGCTTCGTATTCCGCACATTATCGGAATGATACTGGCGGGGCTTGTCATTGGGGAGCATGGTTTCAATATCTTGGTGCGTGACAGTAGTTTTGAGCTTTTCGGCAAAGTAGGCTTGTATTACATCATGTTCCTTGCCGGTCTGGAAATGAATATGGGGGACTTCAAACAGAACCGGGGCAAAGCGCTTGTACTGGGACTCTTGGCTTTTATTGTGCCCATAGGCATAGGCTTGGTAACGAATATAGCTTTGTTGAAGTATGGGGTACTGACCTCTGTCCTACTGGCAAGTATGTATGCGTCGCATACGCTGGTGGCCTATCCCATCGTGATTCGTTACGGTGTGTCGCGGCATCGCAGTGTGAGTATTGCAGTGGGGGGGACGGCGGTTACGGATACACTCACTTTGCTGGTTCTGGCCGTTGTGGGTGGTATGTTCAAGGGGGAGTCGGACGGCTTCTTCTGGGTATGGCTTGTCATAAAGGTTATCTTCCTGGGTATTTTGATTGTATATCTGTTTCCACGCATAGGCCGTTGGTTCTTCCGGAGGTACGATGACAACGTGATGCAGTTCATATTTGTGCTTGCCATGGTTTTCCTCGGAGCCGGATTGATGGAGTTTGTGGGGATGGAAGGTATCCTGGGTGCTTTCCTTGCAGGTTTGGTTTTGAACCGGCTGATTCCGCATGTCTCTCCGTTGATGAACCATCTGGAGTTTGTGGGCAACGCCTTGTTTATTCCCTATTTCCTGATAGGTGTGGGTATGTTGATTGATGTGCATGTGATTTTCGGTCATGGCGATGCTCTGAAAGTAGCGGCTGTAATGATTGTGGTGGCATTGGCAGGTAAATGGATTGCCTGCTGGCTGACGCAGAAAATATATAAAATGGGAGGGATTGAACGGGAGCTGATGTACGGATTGAGCAATGCACAAGCAGCGGCAACGCTGGCGGCTGTGTTGGTGGGGTACAACATCATTCTGCCCAATGGGGAACGCTTGCTGAACGATGATGTTTTGAATGGTACCGTCCTGCTGATTCTTGTAACTTGCGTTGTGAGTTCGTTCATTACGGAACGTGCCGCACGGAAGATTGCCATGGAGGAGGCGCATCTGGAAGAAAACCGCTCCGTGGAAGCGGAGAAGATATTGATTCCGATAGCCAACCCCGATACGATTGAAGACCTGATAAATCTTTCTTTGGTGATACGCGACCCGAAGCAACGGGATAATCTGTTGGCACTGAATGTCATCAACGACGATAGCAGTTCTGAAAGTGCCGAATTGCGTGGGAAACGCTATCTGGAAAAGGCTGCTATGATAACGGCCTCGGCAGATGTGCCGTTGAGGCAAATCACACGTTACGACTTGAATATCGCTTCGGGCATTATCCATACGGCAAAAGAATATGCGGCAACGGATGTCATTATAGGTCTGCACCGTAAGGTCAATATTGTGGATTCATTCTTCGGTATGCTGACGGAGAATCTGCTGAAAGGCTTGCATCGCGAGGTGATGGTTTCCAAATTCTTGATGCCTATTAACACAATCAGGCGGGTGATTGTGGCGGTACCTCCGAAAGCCGAGTATGAGGCGGGATTCCTGAAGTGGGTGGAACATTTCTGTCGGTTGGGGAGTACTTTGGGTTGCCGGGTGCATTTTTATGCCAATGAAGAGACTACCGCCCATCTTCAAGGGCTGGTGAAAGCCAAATATGGACAGACATTGACTGACTTTTCTCGCCTGGACGATTGGGGGGATTTACTGATATTGACCGGACAAGTGAACTTTGACCATCTGTTAGTGATTATCAGCGCTCGTCGGGGCTCCATCTCCTATGACAGCTCCTTCGAGAAGTTGCCGGCACAAATCAGTAAATATTTTGCAAACAATAGTCTGATTGTGTTGTATCCAGACCAACTGGGTGAACCGCAGGATGCGGTATCCTTCTCAAATCCGCGTGGCAACAATGAGTCGCAGCATTACGAGAAGGTAGGCAAATGGTTCTATAAGTGGTTTAAGAAAAGCTAAAATGGAAGATTGGAAACAGCGAACACAACTCCTGCTGGGAGATGAAAAGATGGAACGGCTATGCAAGGCGCATGTACTTGTCGTAGGACTGGGTGGTGTAGGTGCTTATGCGGCCGAGATGCTATGCCGTGCCGGAGTGGGGCGGATGACGATTGTCGATGCCGATACCGTGCAGCCAACGAACATAAACCGTCAGTTGCCGGCTCTGCATTCTACCCTGGGGCAGAAGAAGGCGGAGATATTGGCATCACGTTTTAGGGACATTAATCCGGCTCTGGAATTGAGAGTGTTGCCCGTATTCCTGAAAGATGAGAACATACCGGAACTGCTGGATGCTGCGGCTTATGACTTTGTGGTGGATGCCATTGATACGCTTGCTCCAAAATGTCACTTGATAGTGGAAACCATGAGGCGGCATATCAAGATTGTGTCCAGCATGGGGGCGGGAGCAAAGAGTGACATTTCGCAAGTGCGCTTTGCCGATATATGGGATACCTATCATTGTGGATTGAGCAAGGCTGTGCGTAAGCGTCTGCAAAAAATGGGCATAAAGCGGAAACTTCCAGTTGTTTTTAGCACTGAACAGGCTGACCCGAATGCCGTTTTGCTGACGGACGACGAGATGAACAAGAAGTCCACCTGTGGAACAGTGAGCTACATGCCTGCAGTTTTTGGCTGCTATTTGGCCGAATATGTAATTAAAAGACTATAGTAATAGCACTTGAAAGAAAACTATCAAATAGTAAATAGTAAATTGTCAAATTGTAAATAGCCTAGTGATTCATTTAGAGAATATAACCAAGAGTTTCGGTAACCTGCAAGTGTTACGGGGTATTGACCTGGAGATAGAGAAAGGGGAGATTGTCAGCATTGTAGGCCCTAGTGGAGCGGGTAAAACTACCTTGCTGCAAATCATGGGTACGTTGGACATGCCGGATGACGGTTCAGTGGTTATTGACGGTACACAAGTCAACCGTATGAGGGAGAGGGAACTTTCCGCATTCCGCAACCGGCATATCGGCTTTGTGTTCCAGTTCCACCAACTTCTGCCGGAGTTTACGGCTTTGGAGAATGTAATGATACCGGCCTTTATTGCCGGAAAAGGACAGCAGGAAGCCAAGGAAGCAGCTACGGAAATTCTTGAATTCATGAGGCTTGCCGAACGGGCCTCCCACAAACCGAATGAGTTGTCGGGAGGTGAGAAGCAGCGTGTGGCGGTGGCCCGTGCTCTCATTAATCATCCGGCAGTGGTGCTGGCAGATGAACCTTCCGGCAGTTTGGATACCCATAATAAGGAAGAACTGCACCAGCTCTTTTTTGATTTACGTAACCGTTTCGGACAAACGTTTGTTATCGTAACCCATGATGAAGGACTGGCGCAGCTCACCGACCGGACGATACATCTGATAGACGGGGAAATCAATAAAATGGTCTGAGCCTGTCAGTGCGGTTTTTCCAAGTTCGATATGGTGGTTTGCCTCGTTGAGAGAGTGGCATGTTATTCAAAGCAGATGTAGTGGCTGATTCTCTCTAAGTCGGTATCGGAGAATTCCTCGTAAAGTGCAAAAGGTTTCAGGCTATGAAGGTCGCCTTTCTTCTTTCGGTATTCTACAAAGGCCTTTGCCTGGTAGAAGTTGATGTAAGGATGGTTGCGCAGCCTCTCTATGCTACTATGGTTCAGGTTGATGAGGCGGATGGCTCGGGTGTCGATGGAAAACCAAGACTGCAATTGGCTGGTGTCCAAATGGATTTCTTGTAGTTGCGTGATGTCGTAGAACCCTCCCAAGCGTTGCCGGTAACCGATGATTAGACGGGCAATGCCGCTACCGATGCCTGGTATTTTCTTCAGCTCTGTGGTGTCGGCGCGGTTCAGGTCGACAAGGATTCCAGCCGGATATTTTTCCGGTGCAATTCGGGAAGTAGCAGCGCTATTATTACTCGAAGGAGAGTTGTACAACTGGACGGTTCTTGTCTCTGTGTCTTCCGGAGTGATGTGGATATAGGGCAGGAGTGTCTGATATTGTTTTTCTGTCATTCCATATATTTTCCGGAAATTTTCTGCCTTATGGAACTTCCCTCCTTTACTACGGTAGCGGAGTATGTTCCGCGCCATCCATCCGGGCAGTCCCAGTCGGCAAAAAGTAACGGAGTCGGCAGTATTGGGATTGAAACGGACCAGGGAGACGGTTGTCGGTTGTTTTGGAGAGGAAGAATTAAGTCTGTTGTCCCATTTTTGTTCCTTTTCTTGTATGGATGCGATGAACGATTCGTATTCTGCCATGGCAGTGGCCTGCCGCCGGATTGCTTCATCGGAGAGAGGGCGGTGTTCTCTTTGGTATATATAAATATACCCGGAGAGAAAGACGAGAATGATGCCGATAATCAAAACCAGTATTCCGCGCCTTTCTCCCCGGGAGAAATAAAGGAATTCTTTGAAGGGGTTCTGCATGATGGCCTATTTCAGAAAACCCAGTTCATTGATAAAAATCAGTGCAATTCCTATAGGAGCAATGTATTTCAGGATGAATATCAATAGCTTGTAGACGGATACTTTCAGAGTGCCGTTGTTGCTGACTTCTTCCCATACGATTTTCTTGTCCAGATACCAGCCTATGAAGATGGAAATGAACAAACCGCCTAACGGTAACATTAGCTTGGCCGTTACAAAATCGAACAAATCGAATAGGTTTAACCCGAATACGGTATAGCTCTTGCCGATACCGAGAGACAGTGAGCAGAATACTCCTAAGAAAATACAACCTGCTGTCACATATCTGGCTGCTTTGCTGCGTGAGAACTTGAACTCTTCATGCAGATAGGCGGTTACCACTTCGTGCAGGGAAATGGTGGAAGTAAGTGCTGCCAATGCCAGTAGGATATAGAACATCAGAGACAGCAGTATCGCCAGCCAGGGAATATTGCCGAACGCTTGCTGAAAGACATTCGGTAGGGTGATGAATAGCAGGCTGGGACCCGCATCCGGTTTGATACCCACAGAGAAGGCGGCAGGGAAAATGATGAATCCTGCCAAAATAGCTACCATAGTGTCGATGGCGGCCACGTTGAGTGCCGTTTTGGGCAGGTTCGTATCATTGCGGAAATAGGAGGCATATGTACAGAGACATCCCATCCCCAAGCTCAAGGAGAAGAATGCCTGGCCCATAGCTCCAAGGAACACATTGCCGTCCACTTTGCTGAAGTCCGGTTTCAGCAGGAATTCAATACCTGCTCCTGCTCCGGGCAGAGATATAGAGCAGATGGCAAGGATTATCAATAGGACAAACAGCATCGGCATCATGATTTTGGCTGATTTTTCAATACCTTTTTCCACTCCTTTGACAATAATGAGATGGGTGGCCAGCAGGAACAGCACCAGCCAGATGACCGGACGCCAGGGGTTGCTGACAAAGCTGTTGAAGGATGCGATGAAATCGGCTGCCGATTTCCCGGCAAAACTGTTTGTGGCTGCTTCCCCGATAAACTCAAGCGTCCATCCTGCCACAACGGAGTAATATCCCAGAATAAGGAATCCGGCCAGTACGCCCATACGTCCTACCCAGCGCCAATGCGTGCCGGGTGCTAATTTTTGATAAGCCCTTGCTGTATTGGCACGCGAGCGCCTGCCGATGAGGAATTCTGCAATCATGATGGGGATGCCGAGAATGAGCACGCAAACCAGGTATACAAGGATAAATGCTGCACCTCCGTGATTCCCGGTCTCAAACGGGAAACGCCAGATGTTACCTAAACCGACTGCGGAGCCTGCCGAGGCAAGTATGACACCTAATTTGCTTCCGAAGTTGGCTCTGTCACTTTTTGTCATAAAACGTAGATTTTTCTTTCAATTCGTTATTAATACCACCTAAAACATGCAAATATAGAAAATGTTCTGTACTTTTGCGCACAGTTCGTTGATTATTTGGTATATGCTATATTATATTAAGAAATATCCGGTGTCGCTTTTTATTATTCTGACGGTGATTTATCTTTCATTCTTTAAACCGCCTTCTACAGAAATAAGCAAGATTCCCAATATAGACAAGGTGGTGCATATCTGTATGTATTTCGGCATGTCGGGAATGCTGTGGCTGGAGTTTCTTCGCGCTCACCGGAGAGACAACGCCCCTTTATGGCATGCATGGGCAGGGGCGTTTGTCTGTCCCGTTTTGTTCAGCGGAATGGTGGAGTTGCTGCAAGAATACTGCACGACATACCGCGGCGGAGACTGGCTGGATTTTGCGGCCAATACCACGGGAGCGGTGCTTGCATCAATGGTCGGCTATTTCATTTTAAGGCCAAGGATGAAATAGGATTATAAGTATTCAACTACGGAACTTAGCTTGATGCCGTTCGACCCTTTTATCAGAATTGTTTTCCCACAAGGTTTCTCTCTTTGCAGCTCTGCGATGAGTGCGGTTACATCGGGATAACTCTGATAAGAGTGGCGTGTGGCGGCAAACAATTTCCCAACAAGAGCTACGTCCTTGAATCCGCATTCTTCCAGATAGTCTGCAATCTTCTGGTGCTCGTCGGCACTGTCTTTACCCAATTCCCGCATATCTCCCAATATCAGCATTTTGTTTTTGGCCTGCATGTTCCGGAAGTTACTGATGGAAGCCATCATGCTTGTGGGATTGGCATTATAGGCATCGATAATCAGTGTGTTGTCCGCTGTTTTTTTCAGTTGTGAACGGTTGTTTTGTGGGGTATATCCGGCCAGTGCTTTATCTATTTGCTCCGGTTCCACACCAAAAAAATGTCCGATGGTGACAGCTGCCAGAGCATTGGGGAAGTTATATTCACCGATAAGTTGGGTTTGTACTTCGTGATATTTGCTTTCGTTTCCCGTTTTCCACTCGAAGGTGAGGTAAGGAGAATTGCCGGTGACGTGTCCGTTGATGTACAGCTCGTCCTCGCTGCCGTAGGCAATCTGGTGGAGTCCGTAGGCTATCTTTTTCAAGTAGGGGTTGTCGTTATGGATGAAGATGGTAGCTTCTTTCCGCGTCCGCAGATAGTCGTACATCTCTCCTTTGGTCTTGATGACTCCTTCAAAAGAGCCGAATCCCTCCAGATGGGCTTTTCCTACGTTGGTAATGATTCCGTAGTCAGGTTCGGCTATCTCTACCAGCTCCTTGATGTCTCCCGGGTGGCTGGCGCCCATTTCCACTACGGCAAGTTCGTGTTCAGGGCGCAGGCGGAGTAAGGTGAGGGGAACACCGATGTGATTGTTCAAATTTCCCAAGGTATAGAGCACGTTGTGAGTTTGCGAAAGTACGGTGGACATCAGTTCCTTGGTAGTGGTCTTTCCGTTTGTACCCGTAATGCCGATGATGGGTGTACGCATCTGCCGACGGTGGTAATTGGCAAGTTGTTGCAAGGTTTTCAAGCTGTTTTCCACCACGATGTATCGTGTATCGCCTGCGGGGGCATAGGCTTCTTCATCTACTATGGCATAAGCACTTCCGCTTTCCAGCGCCCGGGCGGCAAAGGCATTTCCGTTGAACGACTCGCCTTTCAGTGCAATGAATAAAGAACCTTGGGGGCAGTTACGGCTGTCAGTAGTGACACTGGTACATGTTAGGAATATCTGATGTATAGCTGTTATATTCATGACTTTATAATTAAATCAATCTGTGTGAATCTGTGTAATCTGTGGTAAACCATCGTGCAAAGATATAGTTTTAATCCTCTCCCTTCCCGGGTACAAGCAAAAAACTTATCAGTTTTATGAGTTTATGTATTTTGAAACCACTTTTTTGTTTACATTTGCAGGTACTATATAGAACAGACTGCCTATGGAAATTACAACTGCCCGATATATAAATGTCAACGGTTCGCTGCTTGACCTTTCTCAACCCCGTGTCATGGGCATACTGAACGTTACTCCAGATTCCTTTTATGCCGGTAGCCGTACACAGACAGAGGCGGAAATAGTACGCCGGGTGAAACAGATAGTTTCGGAGGGAGCGGCCATTATTGATATAGGCGCTTACTCTTCCCGTCCCAATGCCGACAATGTCTCTGCCCGGGAGGAGATGGAACGGCTGCGTATGGGGCTGAAAATACTTTTTGAGATACAGCCGGATGCTGTGGTGTCGGTAGACACTTTCAGGGCGGATGTGGCAAGAATGTGTGTGGAGGAGTATGGGGTTGCCATCATCAACGATATTGCGGCCGGTGAGATGGATGCGGATATGTTCCATACCGTTGCGGCGTTGAATGTGCCTTATATTATGATGCACATGCAAGGCACTCCGCAAAGTATGCAGCAGCATCCTCATTACGACAATCTTCTGGAAGAGGTTCTCTTGTATTTTGCACGCAAGGTGCAGCAATTGCGTGACTTAGGTGTGAAAGACATCATTCTGGACCCCGGTTTCGGCTTTGGAAAGACAATAGAGCATAATTATGAATTGCTGTCCCATCTGGAAGATTTCCGTATTTTTGAGTTGCCTTTATTGGTAGGTGTTTCACGTAAATCGATGATATACCGCTTGTTGGACATTACTCCTCAGGAGGCGCTGAATGGTACTACGGTGCTCGATACCATCTGTCTGCTGAAAGGTGCTGACATTCTCCGCGTACACGACGTGAAAGAAGCCGTGGAAACCGTACGGATTGTGCAAGCTATGCGAAATAATTCCTAGTCCCTAACCCCTAATCATTCGATATCGTGTTTTTTGAATTTGGAATAAAAGATTTTATAGATATTCTGTTAGTGGCTTTTTTGCTGTACTATACGTATAAGCTGATGAAAGCCTCCGGTTCTATAAATGTGTTTACGGGTATCCTGGTGTTTATCTTGATATGGCTGGTGGTATCGCAGGTGCTGGAGATGAAATTGCTCGGTTCTATCTTCGACAAGCTGGTCAGTGTAGGCGTGCTGGCGCTTATCATTTTGTTTCAGGACGAGATACGGCGCTTCTTGCTGACACTCGGCTCGCATCAGCATGCCAGTGCGCTGGTGCGCTTCTTCACCGGTAACAAGAAAGAGAAGCTGGAACATGACGACATCATGCCGGTGGTAATGGCATGTATCAGTATGGGGAAGCAGAAGGTTGGTGCCCTGATTGTCATTGAACATAATCTGCCTTTGGATGATGTGGTGCGTACGGGAGAGATTATCAATGCCGATATAAACCAGCGTCTGATTGAGAATATTTTCTTTAAGAACAGTCCGTTGCACGATGGAGCGATGGTTATCAGTAAGAAACGTATCAAAGCGGCGGGATGTATCCTGCCTGTTTCCCATAATCTGGACATTCCTAAGGAACTGGGGCTGAGGCATCGTGCTGCCATGGGGATTTCCCAGGTGTCTGATGCGCATGCCATCATTGTATCGGAGGAGACCGGAGGCATTTCAGTGGCTTACAAAGGACAATTCTATCTGCGTCTGAATGCAGAGGAATTGGAAAGTTTGTTAACAAAGGAAAGCTGAGGTGTGACAAAATCTCCTATTTTTACGTCATATAACTATGATATAAAAAACAATATCTTATAACTAATAACTGAAAAGGATGGATAGACGAAATTTCTTGCGGACGGGAAGTCTGGCGATGTTAGGTTCGCTGGCAGTACCCTCGTTGGCTATGCCTGCGTCAGTACGCGGAGCTTTAGGAGGAGCAGATAATCAGTCTGCCGTAGCTTCGGCAATGGTTCACTTCGGTGTGACGGAGGCTGACTTGAAGAAAGTGATGGCTGCCGCTCTGGAAAAAGGCGGCGATTATGCTGACCTTTATTTTGAACACACATTCAACAACAGTGTGGTTCTGATGGACGGCAAAGTAAACAACTGTGGAGCTAACATTGACTTCGGTATGGGCGTACGCGTATTGGCAGGCGACCAGACGGGTTATGCTTATGTGGAAGGGGTAACTATGGAAGAAATGCTGCGTGCTGCACGTACTGCTGCCCGTATCGCCTCTTCGGGCAAGGCCGGAAAATCTGTAGGACTGACGGAAAAGACAATTGCCAAAAGCCGCTATGCCGTCACTGAACCTTGGGAGGACGTGAGTGTCAAGGCAAAGATACCTTATTTAGAAAAGCTGAACGAAAAGATTTTCTCTTTGGACAATCGTGTACGTAAGGTGCAGGCTTCTCTTTCTGACAGTACATCGCACGTGCTGTTCTGTAATTCCGAGGGCGTGAGCTACTACGACTACCGTCCGATGGTTTCTTTTATGGCAGTCTGCATCATGGAAGAGAATGGAAAGATGGAGAACGGTTATGCCGGTCGTTCTTACCGCAAGGGTTTTGAATTCATGACGGATGACATCGTGGATATTATTGCACGTGAGGCGGTGGATAAGACTGCTATCTTGTTCAAGGCTGTGAAACCCAAAGGTGGCGAAATGCCCGTCGTGATGGGGGCTGGCGGTTCGGGTATCTTGTTGCACGAAGCCATAGGACATGCTTTTGAGGCTGACTTCAACCGTAAACGTACTTCCATTTTCTGCGACCTTTTGGGAAAGAAGGTGTGCGATGAGCATATCAACGTGGTGGATGACGGTACCATCGCCTTCAATCGTGGAGCCGTGAATTTCGACGATGAGGGTGTGGAAGGTCAGAAAACCTATATCGTGAAGGAAGGTATCCTGACCAGTTATCTGCACGACCGCATCAGTGCCAAGCATTATGGGGTGGCTCCTACTGGAAACGGACGTCGCGATACTTTCCGTAATACTCCTATCCCCCGTATGCGTGCCACTTATATGGAAGCCGGCAATATGAAGGAAGCGGACATTATCTCCACCGTGAAGAAAGGTATCTATTGTGACCAGTTTACCAATGGCCAGGTGCAAATCGGTGCCGGAGACTTTACCTTCTTTGTGAAGTCGGGTTACTTGATTGAGGATGGCAAGCTGACGCAGCCCGTCAAGGATATAAATATCATCGGTAATGGTCCGAAAGCATTGGCTGACATCACGATGGTGGCAAATAACGATAAGATTGACAACGGTACTTGGACTTGTGGTAAAGACGGTCAGTCTTGTCCCGTTACCTGCGGTATGCCATCGGCACTAGTCAGCAAGCTGACTGTAGGAGGAGAAAGTTAATTATCAACTATCAATTAAAGACATGATTACAGACGACAATAAGAAATTGGCACAATGGGCAATGGAATATGCCTTGAAGAACGGTTGCCAGGCAGCCAAACTGGTGCTATATACAAATTCTAATTCTTCTTTTGAACTGCGTGACGGCAAAATGGACCGTTTGCAGCAGTCTACGGAGAATGGTTTGGGATTGAATCTTTATGTGGACGGACGTTTCGGCTCTTTTTCCACCAATCGGCTGGATAAGAAAGAATTGGAAACTCTTATCACGAATGGTATAGAGTCTACCCGCTATCTGGCGGTGGATGAGTCGCGTATGCTGGCCGACCCTGCACGCTACTATAAAGGAGGCAAGCCTGACTTGCAGCTTTTTGATAAGAAACTCTATGAAGTCAACCCGGATGATAAAGTGGCGATTGCCCGTGCTGCTGCAGAGGAGGTATTGGGCAAGGATGAGCGTATCATTTCGGTTGATTCTTCTTATAGTGATGGTGAGGGTTCTTCCTATCGTTTGATAAGCAACGGATTTGAAGGCGAGTCGAAGAGTACCTGGTTCTCTGTCTCAGCCAGTGTATCCATTAAGGGAGAAGGTGAAGCGCGTCCTCAGGATTACTGGTACGACTCGGCTCTGTTCTATGATAAATTGACGAAGACGGGAATCGGTGCCAAGGCATTGGAACGCGTATTGCGCAAGCTGGGACAGAAGAAAGCAAAGTCGGGTAAATATACAATGGTGGTTGACCCTATGAATGTGGGAAATCTGCTCAGCCCGATGCTAAGTGCATTGTATGGCAGTGCTCTGCAACAAAAGAATTCCTTCCTGATGGACAAGCTGGATGCGAAGGTGGCTTCGGACCTCTTCACGTTGCGTGACGAGCCGCATGTCATCGGTGCAAACGGTTCGCGCTACTTCGATAATGAGGGTGTGGCTACTGAACCCCGCACTGTCTTTGATAAGGGGGTGCTGAAAACTTATTTCATCGATACCTACAATGGTAAGAAGATGAATATGGCTCCTACTATCAGTACGCCTTCACGCCTGATTCTGGTACCGGGTGATAAAGACCTGAACGGGTTGGTGGCAGATGTTAAACAAGGCATTTTGGTTACGGGCTTCAATGGCGGTAACAGCAATAGCAGTACCGGTGACTTCTCTTATGGTATAGAGGGGTTCCTTATTGAAGACGGTAAGCTGACACAGCCTGTCAACGAAATGAATGTGACGGGTAACATGGTTGCTTTGTGGAATTCCTTGGTTGCTGTGGGCAATGACCCTCAACCAAACCGCTCATGGCAGATTCCTTCGTTGGTATTTGAGGGAGTCGACTTCAGCGGATTGTAATGCTAGTTCAACATCAAGCTCATATATGGGCTTGATGTTGCAAATATTTTTTCGGTGAGTTCACCGATTGTAAGTGCCAAGTGGCTGCCTGGCAGACGCTTGGCACTATTCATACATTTACCATTGTTGAGGTAGTAGTAACCGTTATTGGCACTGACTTGCTCATCAGTAAGATGAATGCTGAGTTCCAGTTCCGGATGGACCGTAGCATAGAGTTGCAGCATGGTTTTGGCATTGATGATGCGTGCCATGCCCAAAAGTTGGCTTTTATCGGTAGTGGGAGGAGTGAGAACCCGGATGGACGGGAGATTCAGGCTTTGGCAGATATGTTGAAGCAGTAAAGTGTTTGTTACGGGAGTATCCGACACGATTTCTCCAATGTGCCAGTTGGCTTTCCCTATCGGATAGGTAATGGCCAAAGCCGTGATTTCCTTCCCATTGCTCAAAGTGCAAACGAAGCCCTGCCCCAGTTGTAAATCGGCAATGATAACCTGAAAATCCTCTTTCGTATGCTGAATGCAGCAAGGGCGCTCCCGCAATTTCCGGTCGAGATATTCATATCTTTTTTCACTATACTCGGCAGACATTTCCAAAGTAAGGCCCGTATCGGCTGCCGGTATGCCGGAAGCGATAAAAGTCTCTTCGGCATAGCGGAATACGGGTGCATAACCACTGCGGGCATAGTAGTCGAACAGCCACGGCTCTGCCGGTATCAGGGTGGATAAGGCGACATTATTGTGTAGCATCCGTGCAAAGGCTTGTGATAACAGCTCGTGCATTACGCCCCGGTTACGGTAATCAGGGTGTGTGCAAGCGCCGGATATATAGGCTGTATGAATATCTTCTCCTTCGAACGTCATAGGATAAGGCAACATTTGTAGGGAGGCAATCACTTCTTCGCCGCTTTGGATGGCAATATTGATATCATTGTTGTAGCGGAGCCGAAAATACAATTCAGTAAATTCCTCACTATCATTGAAACAGAGCTTCCATAGCTTCTTTACCTTTTCCCGCATCATCAATCCCTTATTCTTTTAATCCTTAATCCTTACTCTCACCACTTAATCGCTTCCACCGGCTCGTCTTTCAGACATGCCACGTATTTTTCCAGAATAATGGCAGGCTGGTACGAAAGTTTGGCCTTGCGCAATCCTTCAATACCCAAATCCTCTTCACGGTTGAGGTAGACATATTGTTCGGGGATGTGGTTGGCAAATTCATAGTTAATCATTGCGTATGCTCCGTCTATGCTGGTATCGGCCTTTTCCACATGTACCCCGAAGGTATCTTGGTTGATGGGCATTCCGAAAGTGAAGGCGGCAATTTTGCCGTCTACATGCAGGATGCCTCCGGTCAGTCCCAGTTCTTCAAAATTGTGGAGGGCGTAGACCAGTGCGCGACGTTCGTTGCCCGTTCCTTCATGCTGGTCGCAGTTGTTGGCCTTACACCATTCAGCTTCCAGGTCCAGACATTCCTGGATGCGGTCGGGAGTGATGGGAGTATATTCGTAATTATAGGTGCGTTTAAATTTGTT
Source organism: Bacteroides sp. A1C1 (assembly GCF_004328515.1). Classification (NCBI taxonomy): domain Bacteria; kingdom Pseudomonadati; phylum Bacteroidota; class Bacteroidia; order Bacteroidales; family Bacteroidaceae; genus Bacteroides; species Bacteroides sp. A1C1. The sequence goes on along the minus strand of NZ_CP036491.1, from coordinate 1,618,854 downwards.
GACATGATTCCGTTTGGACTGGAATTTCTTTCCGGCAAGCGTAGCGAGCTCTGTACGCAGATAGAGGTAATCGGCATAATCCCGGTCTGCTGTGAACTGGAATTTTCCGGGCATGAAGGCTTCCAGTTCCGAGCACATGCCCGAACATATTCCCAGCAGGCAGAAAGGTTCTCCTTCCCGGTGTGCGTCTTCGACCAGTGCGTCCAGTACTTTTGTCAAATCTCCGTTGCCTATCGGCATCATGTACACCAGTTCGTCGTTTGCCCAGAATTTCAGTAGGAGGAAGCCGTCCATGATGGCAAACTTTGTATTGTATAGAAAACGCCAGCTGCATAGGTTGGAGAAAGAGAGGTCGCAATTCCGTCGCGGACTGTTCTGTGTATAGGAGGTAATCAGTTTTTTGTCTTGTAATTCGATATCTTTAAATGAAATCATACGTTGTTTTTAGTTGGTTATGATTATAGATAACAAAAATAAGAAGATTTTGTTAGAGTAGCCCTAATAATCGCAGGATAGTTGGGGTCAGCAATGCTGTGAAGATACCGTTCAGGGTCAGGCCGAGGCTGGCGAATGCGCCGTATTTGCGGCTGATGTCCATGGCAGTGGAAGTTCCTACCGCGTGGGCGGCGGCTCCCAAGGAAAGGCCTTGTGCCATAGGACTGCCGATGTGGGTCAGTTTCATGGTCTTGAAGCCCAGTATTCCTCCCAGTAAGCCTACGCAGACCACTACGGCGGCGGTAAGTGAGGGAATGCCGCCCAGCGACTTGGTTACTTCCATGGCTATCGGCGTAGTGACCGACTTGGGTGCCAGGGAGTAGATTATCTCGTCGGAAGCCCCCATCAATTTAGCTATCAGCACGACAGAGATAACTCCCACAATGCAGCCGGCAAGTTGTGACAGCATGATGGGGAGCAGTTGTTTCTTAATCGTTTCCAATTGGAGGTATAGGGGGACGCCCAGAGCTACAACAGCGGGCTTTAGCCAGAATTCTATCAGATGTCCTCCTTCATTGTAGGTCTCATAACTGATATGTGTCATCTTCAGGAAGACAATGAGGATGGCGATTGTCAGCAGGATGGGGTTCAGCAACATGATGCCGGTCTTTTTCTGCAGGAGTTTGGCTAGAAAGAAAATCCCGAAGGTGACAGCCAATAGGAAAAATTCGTTTTCTAAAAAGTTCATTTGATTTTACGTGTTAGTTGGTGAACCCATCCGGTGACTACAATCACCAGCAGGGTGCTGATTATGGAAGCGGTTACTATCGGCCAGAACTCGGAGGCGATGACATCGAAGTAAAGCATGAGGGCTACACCGGGCGGTACAAAGAAAAAGCCCAGGTTGGCAACCAGGAAGTCGGACATACCCTGCACCCAGTGCAGTTTAATCCAACCCAATTTCAAGAATAGGGTGAGCAGCAACATACCGATGATGCTGGAAGGCAACTTGATACCTGTAAGGAAAACAATCAGTTCACCCAAAGCTAAGCATCCGAAAAGGATGGCGCATTGACGAATCATACTATTATAATACCTATTGTTATATGTTGAAAACGCTGCAAAGGTAGGTATTCTATGTATTGCTTGTTATCGTTATAACCTGATTTTTTTCATGTCGTTTGCAGAGTCGGGTAGGTTATTCCTGCCGGACGGGTAATTGTTTGTTGCAGAGGGGTACGTGCGCGTACACACGAATGCGGGGAACAGCTAATGTTAAATAATATAATAATTATGGACTGAACAGTAAAAAGACCGACATTTGCAATGTAGATATTGCAAAATTGTGTACTTTTGCGGCGTGAATAACACATACTGCCGATTCTTAATAGACAATTAAAATATCATGCAAAGATTAATTAATGAAATTGTTGAGCGCGCCAAAGCAAACCGCCAACGAATTGTTCTTCCCGAGGGTACGGAAGAACGTACATTGAAAGCTGCCAATCAGATATTGACTGATGGGGTGGCCGACTTGATTATCCTTGGAAAACCTGCTGAGATAGAGGCTTGTGCCAAAGAGTGGGGATTGGGGAACATCAATAAGGCTACCATTATCGACCCGGAAGACCATCCTAAGAAAGAAGAATATGCCCAGTTGCTTTGCGAACTTCGTAAGAAGAAAGGCATGACCATCGAAGAGGCTCGCAAGCTGGTTGTCGACCCGCTTTATTTAGGCTGTCTGATTATAAAGAATGGAGATGCTGACGGCCAGTTGGCAGGTGCACGCAACACTACGGGCAATGTACTTCGTCCTGCTTTGCAGATTATCAAGACTGCTCCGGGCATCACTTGCGTTTCGGGTGCCATGCTGCTGCTGACGCATGCTCCTGAATATGGAAAGAACGGCATCCTGGTGATGGGTGACGTGGCTGTGACTCCGGTGCCCGATGCAGAACAATTGGCACAGATTGCCGTATGTACGGCACGTACAGCTCAGGCAGTTGCCGGTCTCGATCCGAAAGTTGCCATGCTGAGCTTCTCTACCAAGGGCTCTGCCAAGCACGAAGTGGTGGATAAAGTGGTTGAGGCATTGAAGATTGCCAAGGAAATGGCTCCCGACATTGCCATCGATGGTGAGTTGCAGGCCGATGCTGCTTTGGTGCCGGAAGTAGGTGCAAGCAAGGCTCCGGGTTCTTCCATTGCCGGACATGCCAATGTACTGGTTGTTCCCAGTCTTGAGGTGGGTAATATTTCCTATAAGCTGGTACAACGTCTGGGACATGCCGATGCTGTAGGTCCTATCCTGCAAGGTATTGCCCGTCCGGTGAACGACCTTTCACGCGGTTGCTCCATCGAGGACGTTTATCGCATGATTGCCATTACTGCAAATCAGGCTATTGCAGCCAAAAAGAACGCTGAATAACTTCTAAATCTGATATATAATATGAAAATCTTAGTATTGAACTGCGGTAGCTCGTCCATCAAGTACAAATTGTTTGATATGGACCGGAAGGAAGTTATCGCCCAGGGTGGTATTGAAAAAATTGGTTTGAAAGACTCTTTCCTGAAGTTCACCTTGCCCAGCGGTGAGAAGAAGATTCTTGAAAAGAATATTCCCGAACATACTGTAGGTGTGGAATTTATTCTGAACACCTTGACAAACCCTGAATATGGAGCCATCAAGTCTTTGGACGAAATCAATGCCGTAGGCCACCGTATGGTGCATGGAGGCGAAAAGTTCAGCGAGTCTGTACGACTGACGCCGGAAGTGCTTGCCGCCTTCACTGCCTGCAACGACCTGGCTCCGCTCCACAATCCTGCTAACCTGAAGGGTGTAAATGCAATATCTGCTATTCTGCCGGATGTTCCGCAGATTGGTGTATTTGATACGGCTTTCCACCAGACCATGCCGAAGCATGCCTATTTATATGCCGTGCCTTATGAGCTTTATGAAAAGTATGGTGTACGCCGTTACGGTTTCCACGGGACATCCCATCGTTATGTATCACAGCGCGTCTGCGAATTCCTGGGTGTAGAGCCGGCAGGAAAGAAGATTATCACTTGCCACATCGGTAACGGCGGTTCCATTACTGCCATTAAGGACGGCAAGTGCGTGGATACCAGCATGGGCCTGACTCCGCTTGAGGGGCTGATGATGGGTACCCGCAGCGGTGATATCGATGCCGGTGCTGTTTCCTTCATTATGGAAAAGGAAGGTCTGGATGTAAACGGTATATCCAACCTCCTGAACAAGAAGAGTGGTGTGCTGGGTATCTTCGGTGAATCCAGTGACATGCGCGACCTGGAAAATGCCGTAGCTGCCGGCAATCCGAAGGCTGTCCTGGCTGAAGAAATGTACTTCTACCGTATCAAGAAATATATCGGTGCCTATGCCGCTGCTTTGGGTGGTGTGGATATCGTAGTATTTACCGGTGGTGTCGGTGAGAATCAGGCAAGTGCCCGCTGGGGTGCATGCGAAGGCCTGGAATTCATGGGTATAAAGCTGGATGCTGAGAAGAACAAAGTACGTGGTGAAGAAATGGTTATTTCTACCGAAGATTCTCAGGTGAAGGTAGTGGTAATCCCCACTGACGAGGAGCTGATGATTGCTTCGGACACGATGGATATTCTGAAGAAGTAATATCGCTGTAATATCTCCCGGTTCCGGCTTCCCGGAGTCCGGATGTGGTTTCGCCCCTGCAAATATGTAATGTATTTGTAGGGGCGAAATGTTTTCCGAATCCTTTAAAATTGCTATCTTTGTTACTCGGTTAAAAACAATAAAGGCAATTTTCCGAATAACTTTAAATAAGAACTGCTTATGAAACGATTAATGTATGTGTTGTTCTTTGTACTGCTGACCAGCGGCATGGCCTATGCCCAGCAGGCGAAGTACGTGTTTTATTTCATCGGTGATGGAATGGGTGTGAACCAGGTGAACGGTACGGAGATGTATCTGGCCGAACAAGAAGGGCGCATCGGTGTAAAGCCTTTGCTGTTCACTTCTTTCCCGGTTGCCAGCATGGCGACTACCTTCTCTGCTACCAACTCTGTGACTGACTCTTCTGCTGCTGGAACAGCCTTGGCTACCGGTGTTAAGACTTACAACGGCGCTATCGGTATGGACGATAATAAGAGTGTGCTCCAGAGTGTGGCCGAGAGAGCTAAAAAGTCCGGTAAGAAAGTTGGGGTAACTACCAGCGTCAGCGTGGACCATGCTACTCCCGCCGCATTCTATGCCCATCAGCCGGACCGTGGCATGTATTACGAGATAGCCCTCGACCTGCCGAAAGCCGGTTTCGACTTCTATGCAGGCGGTGGTTTCTTGAAACCGACTACCACTGTCGACAAGAAAGAGGCTCCGAGCATCTTCCCTATCTTTGAAGAAGCCGGTTATACCGTTGCAAGAGGCCTTGACGAATATAAGTCGAAGTCTGTCCAGGCGGACAAGATGATTCTTATCCAGAAAGAAGGGGCAGAGCCTTCTTGCCTGCCCTATGCCATCGACCGCCAGGAAGGCGACCTGACACTGGCCGAAATTACCGAGAGTGCCATCTCTTTCCTGACCAAAGGCAGTAACAAGGGTTTCTTCCTGATGGTTGAAGGTGGAAAGATTGACTGGGCCTGCCACGGAAACGACCCCGCCACAGTCTTTGAGGAAGTGGTGGATATGGACAACGCCATCAAGGTGGCTTACGAGTTCTATAAGAAGCATCCCAAAGAAACGCTGATTGTGGTAACTGCCGACCATGAAACCGGCGGTCTGGGGCTGGGTACCGGTAAGTACGAGCTTCAACTGAAAGCCCTTGCCAAGCAGAAGCAGTCTCAGGATATCCTTTCACGTTCCATCACGGACTTACGCAAGATGCGCAAGGTTATCAACTGGCCGGAAATGAAGGAATTCCTGGCAGAAAAGATGGGTTTCTGGAAAGAACTGCCGGTAAGCTGGGAGCAGGAGAAGATGCTGCGTGATGCTTACGAAGAATCATTTGTGAACAAGCATGTAGTGTTTGAGGAAAGTCTTTATGCCAAGACTGAGCCCCTGGCCGTTGCCGCCAAGAAGGTGATGAGCCAGATTGCCATGGTAGGCTGGACCAGCGGTGGCCATACAGCCGGATATGTGCCGGTATTCGCAGTAGGTGCAGGTTCCAAGCTGTTCGTGGGTAAGATGGACAACACGGAAATCCCGAAACGCATAGCCAAGGCTGGCGGATACAAATAATAAAAGGTCACCACAGATTACACGGATTCTCACAGATTGGAAGCTCTGAAATCAAGTATAAGAGACTAATCTGTGAGAATCTGTGCTATCTGTGGTGGCTGTCAATTTATTCCTTAAGGTCCTTCTTTATAATTTCATCCATCTCCCGGATACGTTTCTCCCGTTCCTTGGCGGATTTTATTTTCTGGTCCTTGTATCCGGTATCTGTCCGTTCGGAGACCTCTTCGCTCCATTCCTCGAATTCATCCGTTGCCGGACGTCCGTGCGGGTCTATGTTCTCTTCGGCAATCGGGTCGTTTCTGTAAATCATATCATCCATGACGCTAATGTTTTTAATGTTATGATATTACTACAACCATGCCGGGAAAAAGTTCCGGTGACCTTCACTTTTTTGTAATCATTTATAAGAATAAACGTTTTATAGCGCGGGCAGCAGGTACTTCCATATTAGATTCAGCTCTGCCTGCATGTCGGGGATGTTGGCGGTGACGGCAATGACGGCATCCTTGTCCGGCAACACCAGTATGTATTGTCCGTTGGCACCATCGGCACGGTAGGCGTTGTGGCGGCAGCGCCACATCTGGTAGCTGTAGCCCTGCAGCCAGTCGCTTGTCTTGGCGCTCATCTTCGCTTTCTTCAGCATCTCCGGTTTCATGCCGGCGGGCAGTGAGGGCACTTGGCAGGCAGATGCCTCCTTTACCCATTTTTCGGGCAGAATCTGCTGTCCGTTCCAGTTTCCTTTCTGCAGGAACAGTTGTCCCATCTTGGCAAGGTCTTCCGTTTTGAGGTACAACCCCCAGCCTCCGGTATTGATGCCTTGCGGGCTTTCCTGCCACCGGGCGTTGACGATGCCAAGCGGGCGGAACAGACGGGGATAGAGATAATCCACCACTTTCTCGCCCGTCACTTTCTGTACGATGGCTGAGAGCATGTAGGTTCCCAGGCTGTTGTAGGTGTAGAAGGTACCGGGCTTGTGCTCCACGGGGAAGGCAAGGAACTCCTGCACCCAATCGGCGTCCGCCTTTTTGCGTACCGTTCCGGTGGGGTCGGTGTCGTGCCCGCAGTTCATGGTCAGCAGGTCGCGTACGGTCATGGCTGCCAGATTTTCGCTGACGGTTGCCGGAAGCTTGTCGGGGAAGAAGGAGATGACCTTGTCCGTCAGCTTCAGCCTGCCTTCGGAGGCGGCAAGTCCCACGGCGGTGGCGGTGAATGTCTTGCTGACGGAGTTCAGGATGTGAGGCTTATCCTCTTTCCCTTCGCCCATCCATTCTTCGGCAATGACATTGCCGTGTTGCACAATCATGATACTGTGCAGGTCTTGTCCGGCTTTCTTTACGGCATCCAGATATCTGTTCATGGCCTTGTCCAGCTCCGGAGTAGCGGCGGTGCGGGGCAGGCCCTTGGTCAGTTGGTTGATGGAAATCAGCTTTATGCCTTTGTCCTCAATGGCTTTCCGGACATGGGGGCTTGTCAGCAGGTCGGTCACTCCCTGGCGGTCCAGCGCCACGTCCTCATATCCGACGTGGAAGACGGTTTTCATTTCATCGTTGTCCAGTGCCGGGTGGTCTAAGAAAAGGTAGCGCTGGCCCGGCTGCAACTTCTCCAATGCTTTGATGAAGCTGGCCTCCTTTTCTTCGGCGGTTCTTTTGGGGCCGTCGTATCCGATGTAGGTAAACCGGTAGTCCTTGGAGGAGTCCATGCGGTCGATGGACGGCAGGTTGTATTCTTTGGCGAGCCGTTGCACCAGCTCGTTCACTTCTTTGCTGAAACCGGTGGAGAGCATGTGTCCGGACAGATGGCTGAGTTGCGGAATGCTTTTCAGCGTCGTCTCTATCTGCGCGCGGAACTCCTGCTCTATCTCCTTGATGTCCCATTTCTGCTCCATGATGGACTGTCCCGGATAGGCGGGGTTAGGGGACATCATCGGGTAGAAATAGCCGTTCTCGTCCGTCAGGCTGGGGCAGTGGGTCAGCGGACGCCACTTCACGTTCTCCCACTCGCTGGTGATGACGAGGTGCAGGCCGACGTCCAGTCCCGGATTTTCTTTCAGCATCTTGATGGCTTCCGGATACCAGGCTGCTACGGGCATCACTTCCACGCTGCGGGCAATACCCGAGCGGTAGGTCTGGATGCAGGCTTCGTTGACGGAATGCAGGGCACCGAGATCGTCAATGCGGATGACAAGTGTCGGGGCGCCGGATTGTCCCCATACCGGCAATGCTCCTGCTGCGAGCAGGCATCCGGCAATCATGTTTTTCAGTCTTAAAGGTTTCATGGGTGGTAATGGTATGATGGTTAACAGTTTGGAAATGCGGGTTATAGCTTCGTCTCTCCCTCCACAAAATTCTCAAGGAAGAGGTTCTCGCCGTCAAAGACGGCGTACGAGAAGTAGTTTATCCAGTCGCCGAGGATGAGGATGCGGGCGGTACTGCTCAGCATTAGGTCCAGTTCGATGTGGCGGTGACCGTAGATGAAGTAGTTGATGTTGGGATGGCTTTTCAGGTATTCCTTGGTGTAGAGCACCAGGTATTCGTTGTTTTCTCCCATGTATGCGGGTTCTTTCCCGTCTATGCGTTTCAAGCGGCTGTGCTTGGCCCAGTTCAGTCCCAGCTCCATGCTCCAGCGGGGGTGCAGGGCAGAGAACAGCGTCTGTAGGGTACGGCTGCGGAACATGGCGCGCAGCATCTTGAACTTCTTGTCCGGGTCGCCTAGCCCGTCACCGTGGGCAAGGTAGAACTCTTTTCCGAAGATTTCGGTGGTCAGCGGTTCGCGGTGTATCATGACGCCGCACTCCTTGGTCAGATAGTCGCCGCACCAAAGGTCATGGTTTCCCGTGAAAAAGTGGACTTCTACTCCCAGGTCGGTCAGTTCGGACAGCTTGCCCAGAAAGCGGGTGTATCCTTTGGGCACTACGGTACGGAATTCGTACCAGAAGTCGAACATGTCTCCCAGCAGGTATACGGCCGATGCCTTGTGCTTGATGCTGTCCAAGAAGTTGACCAGCCTCCGTTCTTGGGTTCGTCCGTGTTCGATGGCTCGTGAGCCCAGGTGAGCATCCGAGAGGAAATATACATTCTTCATTTTCAACTTTCCATTTTCAACTTTGAACTTTCAACTGATTTAAAGGAATCCCAGCTCCAGTTTCGCTTCTTCGCTCATCATGTCCTTGTCCCACTCGGGTTCGAAAACGAGATTGATGGTGGCGGAGGTTACGCCGTCGATGGATTCCACCTTCTGGCGCACATCTTCCATGATGAAGTCGGCTGCCGGACAGTTGGGGGCAGTCAGCGTCATGTCGATGGAGGCTTCTCCCTGGTCGGAGACGTCTATTTTGTAAATCAGTCCCAGGTCGTATACATTTACCGGTATTTCCGGGTCGAATACGGTCTTGAGCATGGAGACTATTTTCTCTTCTATTTCAAATTTGGTCATATTCGTAGGGTTTTATATATAGGTTTTCAAAGAACAAAGCTATGGAATTTAATTGAAAATGCAAAGGAACGCCCTCCTTTTCATTACTTCGGGGAGGGTTTGACGGTGGGTGAACATGCTTCACCTTCTGGGGGAACTCCCTTTACCCCTGGGGAAACTCCTTTTACAATACGCGGTAAAGGTCTTTACAATATGGGGTAAAGGACGTTACAATATAGGGTAAATACGTTTACATACTGTGGTAACGGCTTTTACATTGGCTGGTAAATAGCAGGTAAATACAATGTGCTGATAGTTAGTGTTATGACCGCTTTTGTCTTTCGTATAGTATGTCCGTAACTTGGATTATTTATAGCAATCCTTCGTCGTTGAAGCTGTAATGGCTTCCGTCCGTGACGATGACGTGGTCGGTCAGGTGTATGTTCATGGTTTGGGCGGCTTTCCTCACGAGTTCCGTCAGCCGCTGGTCGTCGTTACTGGGGTGCGGGTTGCCGGAGGGATGGTTGTGGATAAGGGCTATCTGTGTGGCGCGTTGCAGCAGGGCTTCGCGCAGGATGCTGCGTACGTCGGCGGTAGTCTGGTCGATGCCGCCGCGGCTGATGCGTACCTTGTCTATCACTTTGGCGGCGTGGTTCATAAGCAGTACCCAGAATTCTTCTGTGGCAAGGTCGCAGAGCAGGGGATGGAACAGCTCGTAGATGTCGGCGGAAGAGCGGATGGCGGTACGTCCGGAGCGTTCCTGCAGCTTGCGGCGTTTGCCCAGTTCCAGGGATGCCATGACGGTGATGCTTTTGGCGGGGCCCATGCCTTTGAATCGGGAGAAGTCCCGCACCTCCCATTTGCCCAGGCGGTTGAGGTCGTTGCCGCAGGCGGCGAGTATGCGCTGCATCAGTGTCACGGCGGTTTCTTCCGTATTGCCGGAGCCGATGAGGATGGCTAGCAGTTCGGCATCGCTCAAGGCTTCCGCCCCTTTCTGCATCATCTTTTCCCGCGGGCGGTCCTCTGCAGCCCACTGGTTGATATTCAGTTTCTCCATATCATCCCTAATCCTTAACCCCTAATCCTCCTTATTTGTAAAAGTTCTTTTTGAATGCCTCGAACTCGTCCTTGCCAAGTATGCAGCGGTTCCACCAGGCGCGCAGGAACCCCGTCCCGTATCCGATGAGCTGGATGAAGGAGGCGGCGACGGAGTAGAGCCCGATGCTGAGGCTACGGTTCCGGATAGTGGAATCGATGCATACCAGAAGCGCATAAAGAGCGATGGGCAGCAGGCTGTACGGACAGAAGAGCGTTCCCAGCAGGAATATGGCCACTCCCAGGGTAAATGCGGCCGGCAGCAGGTGGACGAGCTTCAGCGATTCCGGATACTTCTTGTACAGATTGATGCGGGCAATCCCGGAATTGTGTACCTGCTTGAAGAACTTCCGAAAGTCTGTCCGGCGCTTATGGTATACCCAGGCACCGGGGAACAGCCGGCATGTATATCCTCCCTTGAAGATTCGGATGCTGAAGTCGATGTCCTCCCCGAAGCGCATCCGCGAGAATCCGCCCAGGGCTTGGTACACTTCCTGCCGCACACCCATGTTGAAGCTGCGCGGATAGAACTTGTCCATCTTCTTCTTCCCCCCACGGATACCGCCGGTGGTGAAGAAGGAGGTCATGGAGTAGTTGATGGCTTTCTGTATGTTTGTGAATGATTCGTGCGCGCGGTCGGGGCCTCCGAAGGCATCGGCGGCTTCGTGCTGCAGCTCTTCTTCCACAGCAAGGAAATAACCTTCGGGCAGGATGCAGTCCGAATCCAGTATTATCAGGTATTCGCCCTTGCTTCGTTCCGCCCCGTAGTTACGGGTCTGCCCGGGGCCGGAGTTGGGCTTGTCATAATAATGCACGTCCAATAGTTCCTGATACTTCTCTGTGACCGGCTTGCAGGGGATGGAGGAGCCGTCCTCCACCACAATCACTTCAAAATCCTTGAAACTTTGCTGCGTCAGGCTTTGCAGCAGTTCGTCTACCTCATCGGGGCGGTTGTATACGGGGATGATGACGGAGTATCTCATGGGTATGGCTCTATGTTTTGGTTATCTCCGCAAAGATATATCATTTAAGCTTTGCAGATGAATAAATGGAAAAAAAATCCCCGGATGCCAAGTGGAGCACCGGGGATGATATGAAAAGGGCATTTGCCTGATTTCCAAAAGGGATTATGCTTTTACGCGGCTTACGTAAGAACCGTCGCGCGTATCGATTTCGATAGTCTCGCCTTCGTTGATGAACAAAGGAACGCGGACCGTTGCACCTGATTCTACCGTAGCGGGCTTCAGCGTGTTGGTGGCTGTGTCGCCTTTCAGTCCCGGCTCCGTATAGGTAATCTTCTGCTGAACCTTGATGGGCACATCAGCATAGAGTACGGTTTCTGTAGAAGCGTCTGATACCACGTCTACTATCATTCCTTCGAGCAGGAAGTCAACACCGTTGATGAGGTCGTGGGCGATGGGAATTTGGTCAAAAGTCTCCTGGTTCATGAATTGGTAGTTGTCACCGTCATGATAGAGGTATTGGTGGGGACGACGTTCTACACGTACGTCTTCCAGTTTCTCACCGATGTTGAAACGGCGTTCCAGAACGTAGCCGTTCACTACGTCTTTCAGCTTGGTACGCATGAAGGTATTACCTTTTCCTGGCTTTACATGCAGGAAGTCGATGCAGAAATACAGCTTGCCATCCATGCGGATGCAAGTTCCGATTTTAATGTCTTGGGCATTAATCATACTTATAGTCTTTAATATTATTATATTGGTATTTACTTCTTTAGTGCTGGTTTGCGGGTGCAAAAGTAATGGAATTCGGTAAAAAACACAAAAACTTTTGAGAGAAAATGAGTTATCTCTTGGTTTATTTGAAAAAAGTACCTATTTTTGCAGCCCGAATTCGTGAGAATAATAACATAAAACAAGATACAGTAATGAAAAGAACATTTCAACCCTCGAACAGAAAGAGAAAGAACAAACACGGTTTCCGTGAGAGAATGGCTACAGCAAACGGCCGCAGAGTATTGGCAGCACGTCGTGCTAAAGGCAGAAAGAAACTGACTGTTTCTGACGAATACAACGGAGTAAAGGCATAATAGGCCGTTCTCGTTCGTATTAAAGAAATAAGGGAGCTGCAAAAGACTGATTCTGGTCTTTTGCAGCTTTTCTTATGTTTTGTGCCTGGTTCTCCGGAAAAAACTATTGCCAACTCCGTGTACTATGTGGTGAAAATTGTATCTTTGTCCCAAATAATGCATTATCGATTATGACAATAAAAGATTTTTTCTCTTTCCGGCAGAACCGGTTCTTCTGGGCGAACATCCTTGCGATGGCCGTTGTGGTAGTGGGATTGCTGTTCGGAGTGCTGAAAGGACTGGATATATATACCCGCCACGGCGAGGCTGTGATAGTGCCCGATGTGAAGGGCATGGGAGTGGAGGAAGCCGAGAAAATGTTCCGTAATCGCGGCTTGGTCTGCATCGTTTCGGATTCCAGTTATGTCAAGACTCTTCCTGCAGGCTGCATCCTCGAATATAATCCGGCAGCCGGACAAAAGGTAAAGGAAGGACGTACCATCTATCTTACAATCAATACGATTGAAGTCCCTCTGCACATAGTGCCCGATGTGGCGGACAACAGTTCGCTGCGGCAGGCGGAAGCGCGTATTCTGGCTTCGGGCTTCAAGCTGGCCGAGATACAGTATATTCCGGGAGAGAAGGACTGGGTGTATGGCGTGAAGTATAAGGGCCGTCAGCTTTCCATCGGCGAAAAAGTGCCTACCGGCGCAGTGCTGACGCTGATGGTGGGAGATGGGGGCGCCTTGAAGGCAGACTCCCTGGGAGTGGATTCCGTGGGAGGTACCGTTGAACCCGTGTTGTCCGAAGACTCTGCGGCAGATGAGTCCTGGTTCTGATAAACATCTGACTCCAATCGTAAATTGTAAATAGTCAAATTGTAAATGCCGTGATGATAGAAGAATTGCCGGATGATATAGATAATGATGAGCTGGACGACGTAGAGCCGGTGGGTGACGAGGCGCAACTCTATGAACACTTCCGTGTGGTGGTGGACAAGGGGCAGGAGATGATGCGGGTGGACAAGTATCTGTTCGACCGCTTGACGAACTCTTCGCGCAATCGCATCCAGAAGGCTGCCGATGCAGGCTTCGTGATGGCGAACGGCAAGGCTGTGAAAAGCAGCTATAAGGTGAAGCCGATGGATGTAATCACTGTGATGATGGACCGTCCACGCTATGAGAATGAAGTCATCCCCGAAGACATCCCCCTTGATATAGTATATGAGGACAAGTATCTGATGGTAGTGAACAAACCTGCCGGTCTGGTGGTGCACCCCGGTCATGGCAACTATCACGGTACGCTTGTCAACGCCATAGCCTGGCATATGAAGGATAATCCCGATTATGATGCCAATGACCCGCATGTGGGACTGGTGCACCGCATCGACAAGGACACCTCCGGCCTGCTGGTGATAGCCAAGACTCCGGATGCCAAGACGAATCTCGGCAACCAGTTCTTCAACAAGACGACAAAACGCCGTTACCGGGCGCTGGTCTGGGGAAATGTAGAGCAGGATGAAGGGACCGTTGTCGGCAATATCGGTCGTAATCCCAGAGACCGCATGCAGATGACCGTCCTCCCCGACGACCAGGGAAAGCATGCCGTCACCCATTACCGGGTGCTCGAACGTTTGGGATACGTCACACTGGTGGAATGTATCCTTGAAACGGGACGCACCCATCAAATCCGTGTGCACATGAAGCACATCGGACACATACTTTTCAACGACGAACGTTACGGTGGACACGAAATCCTGAAAGGAACCCACTTCGCTAAATACAAACAATTTGTAAACAACTGCTTCGACACTTGTCCGCGGCAGGCATTGCATGCCATGACGCTGGGGTTTGTGCATCCCGTCACCGGAGAAGAAATGTACTTCACTTCGGAATTGCCCGATGACATGACCCGGCTGATAGACAAATGGAGAGGCTATATCAGTAACAGAGAATTAGAATGAAACGCACGATTGCTATTGTAGCCGGAGGAGATACCTCCGAATTCCACGTCTCCCTGCGTAGTGCACAGGGGATTTACTCCTTCATCGACAAGGAGAAGTATACCTTATATATTGTAGAAATGCACGGACTGGACTGGCATGTACAGCTGCCCGACGGCGCTAAGGCTCCGGTAGACCGCAATGACTTCAGCTTCGTGCTGGATGGCGAGAAAGTGACATTCGACTTTGCCTATATTACCATCCACGGAACTCCGGGTGAGGACGGCCGTCTGCAGGGCTATTTTGATATGCTCCATATCCCTTATTCGTGTTGCGGAGTACTGGCAGCGTCGCTCACGTACGATAAGTTTGCCTGCAACCAGTATCTGAAAGGTTTCGGTGTGCGCATTGCCGAATCGTTGTTGCTGCGCGGCGGACAGTCGGTAACGGATGAAGATGTGATGGAGAAAATCGGTCTGCCTTGCTTCATTAAGCCCAGCTTGGGAGGTTCCAGCTTCGGCGTGACCAAGGTGACGGTGAAAGAGCAGATACAACCTGCCATAGCCAAGGCATTTGCGGAAGCGCAGGAAGTACTGGTGGAGGCCTTTATGGACGGAACCGAGATTACCTGCGGCTGTTACAAAACAAAAGACAAGTCCGTAGTGTTCCCCATTACGGAGGTGGTGAGCCACAACGAGTACTTCGATTATGAAGCTAAGTATAATGGTGCGTCTGACGAGATTACTCCCGCCCGCATCTCGGACGATTTGACCCGCCGGGTGCAGACGCTGACTTCTGCCATTTATGATATACTTGGGGCCTACGGCATTATCCGTGTGGACTATATCATTACCGAAGGGGAAAAAATCAATCTGCTGGAGGTGAATACCACCCCCGGAATGACTGCCACCAGCTTTATTCCCCAGCAGGTTCGTGCTGCCGGAATGGAGATGAAGGATGTAATGACAGATATTATAGAAAACAAGTTTAAGGATTAATCATTATTCATTATGAATGCGAACGTAGAATTTGATGAAATCCGTCCTTATCATGATGAGGAACTTCCTCAAGTCTATGAGGAACTGATTGCCGATGCGGCGTTCCGACAGGCAGTGGATACAGTGATGCCTGGTGTACCTTTTGAAGTCTGGTCGCAGAAAATGCGCGCGTGTAAAACCAAACTGGAATTTCAGAAGACCTTCTGCTATGGGCTTCTGTGGAAGCTGGCGAAGGAGGCTACGGATGGATTGACTTTGGACCATACCGCGTTGCCGGCAGACAAGTCGGCGGCGTATACCTATATCTCCAATCATCGCGACATTATTCTCGATTCCGGTTTCTTGTCCATTCTTTTGGTAGACCAGGGTATGGATACGGTAGAGATAGCCATTGGCGACAACCTGCTTGTCTATCCGTGGATTAAGAAATTCGTGCGTGTCAACAAGTCCTTCATTGTGCTGCGTGCGTTGACCATGCGCCAGATGCTGGAGGCTTCCGCACGCATGTCCCGCTATATGCATTATACCATCAGTGAGAAGAAACAGTCTATCTGGATTGCACAACGTGAAGGGCGTGCCAAGGATTCCAACGACCGCACGCAGGACAGTGTGCTGAAGATGCTGGCAATAGGCGGTGAAGGCGACGTCATTGACCGCTTAATGGAAATGAATATAGCTCCGCTTGCCATTTCCTATGAATACGACCCTTGCGACTTCCTGAAAGCGCAGGAGTTCCAACTGAAACGGGACATTGAAGGCTATAAGAAAACGACGGCTGACGACTTGCTGAATATGCAGACCGGACTGTTCGGCTATAAAGGGCGGGTACATTTCCAGACGGGTGCCTGCATGAATGATGAATTGGCGAAGATAGACCGCTCGCTTCCGAAGCCCGAACTCTTTGCACGCATGTCTGCACTGATAGACAAACGCATTCATGCCAGCTACCGGATGTATCCCAATAATTATGTGGCGCACGACCTTCTCGAGGGGAAGGAGGATTTTTCCGGCCATTACACTGCCGGGGATAAGCAGCGCTTCACGGCCTATATAGAACAACAGTTGGAGCGTATCTCCATTCCTAATAAGGACGTGGACTTCCTGCGCGGAAAAATGCTGCTGATGTATGCCAACCCGTTGAAGAATTATCTGGCGGCTATAAAAGAATGAATACATGAAGAAGTACTGTGATTGGTGGCTTTTGCCTTTGTTGGCCTGTCTGTTGACTGGTTGTGGCGATGATGATTATCATTATCCTTCCGTGAAGCTGGAGTTCCTGACTGCCTTTTCGGGGGCTGACGGCTATCTGCAGTCTGTTGTGACGGATGAAGGGGAAACCTTGCCGGTAGTGGAGGACAAGACAAAGACGAACATAGAGGCAAACGCCTCGGTACGTGTCATCAGTAATTATGCTTCGGAGGTAACTGCCGATGGAACTGCCGGTGCGGTGCTGTATGCCTTGAGCGGTGTTCTTTCTGTCGCTCCCCAAACGGCTGACAAGTTCGAGGAGGGCGTCAGGACAGACCCTACTGATGTGCTGGGTATCTGGATGGGACTCGACTATCTCAATATGACACTGATAGTCAAGGAGAATGGTGAGCATAAGTTCCATTTTGTTGAGGATGAAGTGATTGTGGATACTGCTATCGGGTGTAGTGAAGTATATCTGACGCTGTATCATGACGCAAAGGAGGAGGTAGTGTCTTATACCAGACGTGCCTACGCTTCCGTACCTTTGCGGCAGTATGCGGCAGTGGGTATACAGAAGGTTATGGTTCATTTCAGTGTGCACACTTATTCCGGTGACATCAAGACTTACGATTTTGTTTATAACCCTGACTAAAATGAAATATTCGATGAAGACATTGTTCGCGGGCCTTTGCCTCGTTTTTACCACCCTCTTTTCCTGCCAGCAGAAGGAGGGACAGTTCAAGTCTGTTTCGGTAGATGACTTTTCCACATTGATAGCCAATCCGGAGGTGCAGCTTCTGGATGTGCGTACTGTTGCCGAATACTCGGAAGGACACGTGCCCTACAGTATCAATATCAATGTGCTGGATGAGTCGTTTGAAACGATGGCCGACTCCACTCTGCAGAAGGACAAACCGGTTGCAGTATATTGTCGTAGTGGTAAGCGTAGTAAAAAGGCCGCTGCCATACTGAGCAAAAAAGGATATATAATCTATGACCTTGACAAAGGTTTCATCGGTTGGGAAGAAGCGGGCAAGGAAGTGGAAAAGTAATAGCGGTGCAGCTGAAATGCATTTGCTATAATTTCTTTTTAGGCGCGGATTACGCGGATTTCACGGAAAAATTTAAGAAAAGAATCCGCGTTTTCCGCGTAATCCGCTCCTAAAAAGAATAAAGTAGTCTTGTCCTCTGGTTAGAGGCTTTCAAGCAGTCTCTTCAGCACCACTGTTGCTGAAATCTCCCGGTTGGCCGCTTCGGGGATTACGATGGACTGCGGGCTTTCTATCACATCATCCGTCACAATCATGTTACGTCGAACCGGCAGGCAGTGCATGAAGTAGGCATTGTTGGTAACGGCCATCTGGCGCTCGCCTACTGTCCAGGTGCGGTCTTTGCTCAATATTTGTCCGTAGTTGTCGCCTGTATAGGCCGCCCAGTTCTTGGCATAGACAAAATCGGCTCCTTCAAAAGCTTTCATCTGGTCATATTCTACGCGGGCATTTCCTACGAACTTGGGGTCGAGTTCATAACCTTCGGGATGTGTAATCACAAAGTCATAATCAGTTGCATTCATCCATTCGGCAAAGGAGTTGGGGACAGCCTGGGGCAATGGACGCGGATGTGGAGCCCATGTCATCACTACTTTGGGGCGTGCCGTCTTCTTATATTCCTCAATGGTTATCAGGTCGGCAAAACTCTGCAGCGGATGGCGTGTGGCAGCCTCCATGGAGAATACCGGCCGACCGGAATGCTTGATGAACTGCTCCAGTATCACTTCGTTGTAATCGTCTTCCTTATTTTCGAAGCGTGCAAAAGAACGTACGCCGATGACGTCGCAATAGCAGCCCATCACGGGAATGGCTTCCAGTAAGTGTTCCGGTTTGTCACCGTCCATGATGACACCACGCTCTGTCTCCAGTTTCCAGGCTCCCTGGTTGATGTCCAGTACAATTACGTTCATGCCCAGATTCAATGCAGCCTTCTGTGTACTGAGGCGGGTACGCAGGCTGGAGTTGAAGAAAATCATCATCAGCGTTTTGTTACGTCCCAGTTCCACATATTTGAAACGGTCTTTTTTAATCTCGAATGCTTCGTCCAGTGCAGACTTTAGGTTACCGATGTCCTGCACGCAAGTAAAGTTCTTCATATTTACAGTCTTTTTAGTGTATCTATATCTTTGTTATTCGGCTGTCAAGGTCTGGTCTGTCCGGAACCTTCGACAATCCATTTGTATGTGGTGATTTCTTCCAGAGCCATCGGACCGCGGGCGTGCAGCTTCTGTGTGCTGATGCCGATCTCGGCACCGAGCCCGAATTGTGCGCCGTCGGTGAAAGAGGTCGGCGCATTGACGTATACACAAGCAGCGTCCACTTCCCGACAGAACCATTCGGCACGTGTCTTGTCGTCCGTAATGATGCATTCGCTATGTTTGGAACCGTACTTCCGGATATGTGCCAATGCTTCCTGGAAAGAATTCACGGTTTTAATGGCTATCTTGTAGTCCAGGAACTCTCTGCCGTAGCAGTCTTCAGTGGCAAGTCTCAACAGCTCGACGGGATATTTGTCACGCAGACTGTGGTAGGCGGGTTCATCGGCAAATATCTCTACATTGCTTGATTGCAGAGGCAGGCATAGGTCGGGCAAATTAGCCAGGCTGTCGGCTTCGATAATCAGGCAATCCAAAGCGTTGCATACACTGACCCGGCGTGTCTTTGCATTGGCAATGATAGATGGACCTATGCTTATATCGCCATAGCGGTCGAAGAACGTATGGCATACGCCGGCACCTGTCTCTATAACCGGTACTGTGGCATTCTGGCGTACGAAGTTTATCAGGCTGCTGCTGCCGCGCGGAATTATCAAATCTACATAATCGTTGGCATGCAGTAGTTCGGCAGTCGCCTCTCTGTCGGCAGGAAGCAGTTCCACGATATGTGTATCTATGTTGAAATGCTCCAGTACCTCGTGTATCACGCTGATTATGGCACGGTTGGAATAGTCTGCATCGCTTCCGCCTTTCAGAATACAGGCATTGCCGCTTTTAAGGCAGAGTGAGAATACATCGAAACTGACGTTGGGACGGGCTTCGTAGATAATGCCTATGACACCGAAAGGTACACTGACCCTTTTTATCTTCAATCCGTTGGGTAATACGTTCTCTTTAAGGACTTTTCCCAAAGGAGAAGGGAGGGCGGCTACGTTGCGGATGTCCGCAGCGATGTCCTGCAAACGGCTTTTTGTCAGTTTCAGGCGGTCGTATTTAGGGTCGGTAGAAGGCATACGCTCCAAATCCTTCTGGTTTTCACTCAGAATGAAGTCTGTTTTGTTTATGGCAGCGTCTGCAACAGCCAGTAATATTTGATTGATTTCTTTGTCGCTCAACGCTAACATGTTACGGCTGGCATCTTGTACGGCGACAAAAGTTTTGTTTAAGTTCATTTTTTTATTGAATATAGAGTGATAAATATGCAAGTATATATATCGTGGGATAGTATCCGTCTGTGGCTTATTCTATATATAGGTAGTCGTAGTGCACTACGGGTTTCTTTCCATGTTTTCCCATCGTTTCCCGTGCCTGGCTGGAGTCACAGTTGGCTTTTCCCACACCGATGGGTTTACCGCCGAAGTCGATAATCCGTACGATGTCGTCCTTCTCGAACTCGCCTATAACGTCAGTGATACCTACCGGTAGGATGCTTACTGCTTTGTCCGAGAAGAGCAGTTCGGTGGCACAATGATTGATGTGCAGTTCCCCTTTGGCAAACCCTTCGCTGTGTGCAATCCATTTCTTGATGCTCGATACCGGTTCCGGAGACGGAATGAAACGGGTATAGTTTAATTCTTCATTCTTCATTATTTTCACGAGGATGTTGTCCCGCTTCCCGTTGGCTATGATTACTGTGATGCCCTCATCCGCCACTTTGCGGGCAATGTTGGTTTTTGTCAGCATGCCGCCGCGTCCGAAGCTGGATTTGGAAGTTTGTATGTAGGAGGAGAGATCTTTGCCTTGTTCTATTTCACGGATGACTTGAGAATTCGGGTCGGCGGGTGAACCGTTGTAGATACCGTCTATATTGCTGAGAATGATTAGTGCCTGGGCATCCATCATGGAGGCTATCAGGCCGGACAGCTCATCGTTGTCAGTGAACATCAGTTCACTCACGGAGATGGTGTCGTTCTCATTGACAATGGGAATGACGCCGTTCTCCAGCATTACGGTCATACAGTTTTTCTGGTTGAGGTAATGGCGGCGGGTGGAAAAGTTCTCTTTCATTGTGAGCACTTGTCCCACGGGGATGCCATGCTCCCGGAACAGCTCGTAGTAACGGTTGATGAGTTTGGCCTGCCCTACAGCGGAAAAGAGCTGGCGCTGGTCTACGCTGTCCAACTTCTTGGTGGGGCGCACTTCGCTACGTCCCGAAGCAACGGCTCCGGAAGAAACAAGTATTATTTCTATGCCGGCCTTGTGCAGCTCGGCTATCTGGTCCACCAAAGCGGACATACGGGTGACGTCGAGAGTGCCGTCACGACGTGTCAAAACATTGCTGCCTACCTTGACAGCAATTCTATTGAAATCAATCTCCATTTTCTCTCTTTTCGTATTCACGGACTACTTCCATGGCGGCTTCGTAGTCCTTCTCATTGACGAGAACGGAAACATCTACCGCAGTGGCAGGCAGTACAACGTTTACTACCATTCCGTCTTTTGTTACAGCTTCAATATCACTATTTCCCAGCAGGCTCTTTACAAGTTCTGCTTCCCACGGTGAACCGGTGAACACCTCAATGAGTTTGCTTTTATCTTCTTCTTTCATGATGGTAAGAATTTAGAGGTTTCTGTCTTACAAATATAACAAATGTTTTTGTTTTAATGTTTAATGCTGATGGATTTATAGTTCAATCCTCTCAACTCTTATCGATTCATTCAGGAAAGTGGAAGCCGATTCTGTGAATTTCTCCTCCGATTCTGTGGTGCGGTAGACGCATCTTCCACCTTTGGTGCATTTTCTGTCCATTTCCGGATGACGGTGAAGATAGTCTTTCAGACTGTCTGCCACCAGTTCCCCTTGGGTGACGGTCGTGATGCCGTCGGGCATGTATTGTTGTATCTTAGGCAGCAGCAGCGGGAAGTGCGTGCAGCCTAGAATGACGGTATCTATCTGTGTGTCTTTGGCCAGCAGGTTGTCGATGTTCTTGCGTATGAAGTAGTCGGTACCCTCACCTTGTGCCTCGTTGTTTTCTACGAGGGATACCCATAGAGGGCAGGCTTCACCGCTCACTTTGATGTCGGGGAAGAGTTTATGCACTTCCAGCGGATAGGATTCAGACTTGATGGTTCCTGCTGTGGCAAGCACTCCCACATGGCGGCTTTGGGTTATGTTCCCTATGCATTCTACGGTTGGGCGGATTACTCCCAACACACGACGCATTGGGTCGAGGCGGGGCAAATCATTCATTTGTATGTTGCGCAGGGCTTTTGCCGAAGCTGTATTGCATGCCAGGATGACGAGATGGCATCCCATCTCGAACAGTTTGGTGACTGCCTGTAAAGTGAATTCATAGACAATCTCGAACGAGCGGGTCCCGTAAGGCGCACGTGCGTTGTCGCCCAGGTAAATGTAGTCATATTGGGGAAGAGCTTCCCGTATCTTGCTTAGGATGGTCAGTCCGCCATATCCGGAATCGAATATTCCGATGGGACCGGCTGCAGAAGGTAATGTCTGTTTCATGCTTTCTAAAGACTATGTACCATGCAAAGATAATTCAAATTTCTCAGTAATGTATAAAAAATAAGCGCGGATAAAACTATCCGCGCTTGCTTTATCATAAATAATTCTATTATTTAATGCCCAATTGCGTTTTGACTTTGGCAGTTACATCAACGCTCTGTGCTCCTACGAATGGTATCGGGGTACGGGCTAAGTCGAAAATGTAGACAACACCTTCAGTTTTGCCGACAGCTTGGATGGCTTCGTCCAGTTTCTTATAGATGGGAGCCATAGCATCTTGCTGTGCTTTCTGCATACTTTGATAAGCTTCTTGTTGGAACTGTTCCTGACGTTGAGCCATATCCTGCAGCTCTTTCTGACGTCTTTCTGCAATGTTTTTCGGCAGAGAGTCGGCTTGTGCCAGGAATTCTTGGTACTTCTTTTGGAATTCTTCGTTGGTACGCTGCATTTCATCCTGGTATTTTTTAGACATGGCGTCCAAGTCAGCTTGGGCTTTGGTAAATTCAGGCATAACAGCGATTACATCTTGAGAATTCATGTGAGCGAATTTAGCTTGCGCCATAGCTCCCAGCGGGAGGGCGAACATAACTACGAGTAGTGCGATTTTTTTAAGCATAATGTTTATTATTTATTTGAATGATTATTCGTCGGGGGCAAATATAGCGCAAACTGAACGCAATACAAAATAAGCAAGCTTATTTTTAATCTTGAATGCAGTCTATATTCTGAAACAAATGTATGAAATTAATTTGAATATCCCAGTTTTGCAAGTACTTCATTGCTGACGTCAATACTTGGCGAGGCAAAAATGATACTTGATGCGGAAGCACGGTCTACAACTACCGCATATCCGTTCTGTGTAGCAATTTCCTTTACAGCATTGTATATTTCATCTTGAATGGGTTGCATCAGACTTTCACGTTTTTTATACAGTTCGCCTTCCGGACCGAAGTATTTGCGGCGTAGCTCGGCTGCCGATTTCTCTTTAGCGACAATCTCTTCTTCCTTTTTGCCTCTTTGTGTTTCAGAAAGGGAAGCAATCTGAGACTGATAGTTCTTGTACAGAGTCTTGGCTTCTTCGGAAATCTTTTCGACTTCACTCTGCCATTGTCTGGAGGCTTGTTCCAGTTGTTCATTGGCACGTTCGTAAGCAGGAATATTTTTCAGGATATATTCCATGTCAATCAAGGCGAACTTCTGTGCACCGGCTGTTATACTTACTGCAAACAGCGTAAAAAGGATCAATAAACTCTTCTTCATAACGATATTTATTTAATTGACGATGGATAATTGTCTATCGTCCATTGCTTAGAATTCTTGTCCCAGGATGAAGTGGAACTGGCTACCGCCATATTGCGAGGAACCCATTATTTTGTCGAAACCGTAAGCCCAGTCAATCCCCATCATACCAATCATCGGGAGGAAGATACGGACACCGACACCGGCTGAACGTTTCAACTCGAACGGGTTGAACTTATTGACATCATGCCATGCATTACCGGCTTCCACAAACGTTAACGCATAAATACTGGTACTTGTTTCGAGCATCAAAGGATATCTTAATTCCAGTCCGAGACGTGTATAGGCATAACCTTCAGAACCGTATGGAGTCAATGAACTGTTCTCATAACCACGAAGTGCGATACTTTCTGTAGCATAGCTGGAGTAGCCGGTCATACCGTCACCACCCACGTCAAACGTTTCGAACGGAGACTTTTTGTATTTGTTGTAATGTCCCAGCAAACCGAATTCTACACGTCCCATCAATACCGGAGTACGTTTAACGGTAATCGGATCCATTAACGGGATATAGATTTTGGATTTGAATTTCCACTTGTGGTATTCAATCCACTTGTGCATCTTGTTCATGTCTTCCTGGCTGCTGGTGCTGTACTTGCTGTAATCGGTACCGTCGAACAGAGAGAAAGGCGGTGTGATTTGTGCAGACAACGAGAACTCGGAACCTTGGCGCGGATAAATCGGGTTGTCGATAGAGCTACGGGACAAGGTCAAGTTGAGGCTGAGGTTATTACACTTACCGTTGGTAACCGGGAAGTACTGCCAGTCACTCAGAACATAGCGTTGGTAAGACAACTCGGCTGTGAATTGGAAATAGTCATCCGGCCACTTCAAGCGCTTACCGAACATCACTGCAAGACCATACATCTGGATAGATTTGTCCGGGTCGTAATAGTTCTCGTAGTTGTTGTAATTGCCGTAGTTGTACATACCGTAGCCATACATACCACTATAATAGCTGTTGTAATAGCTGTTCATGTAGGCCGAATTGTAATAACGGCTACTGATGTCGGTCTGGCGGGAATAGAAAGCCGATACGGAGAATGCATTCGGGCGTTTACCGCCAAACCACGGGTCGTAGAATGAAACGCTGTATGACTGATAGTATTTGGCATTGGTCTGGCCGCTGATGGTCAATGTCTGGCCGTCACCTTGCGGGAGGATACCGCGGTAGTTCTCACCCGGGTGAAGCAGGTTGGCCAGAGAGAAGTTAGTGAACTTCAGACTTAACTTACCGATAATACCTGTTTGTCCCCAACCGGCGGAGAACTCTACCTGGTCGTTGGCTTTGGATACAAGGTCATAACCGATGTCTACCGTGCCGTCTTCCGGTCTCGGCTGGATGTCGGGTTGGATTTGTTCGGGGTCGAAGTGTCCCATCTGCTGGATTTCACGCATGGAACGCATTAGGTCTTCACGGCTGAAGAGTTCGCCCGGACGGGTACGGAGTTCACGGCGTACTACGTTTTCATACAAACGGTCGTTACCGTTGATGCTGACTTTATTGATGGTAGCCTGGCGGCCTTCGTAGATACGCATTTCCAGGTCGATGGAGTCGCCCACGATGTTTACTTCCACCGGTTCGAGGCTGTAGAACAGATAACCGTTATTGTAGTAGAGGTTGCCGATGGCATCGTCATCGGTCATTGTACGTTCTTCAAGTAACTTTTGGTTGTAGACGTCACCCTTCTTCATCTGGAGGAGGAAGTTCAGTTGTTCGGAAGGATACAGTGTGTTACCTACCCAGGTTACATTGCGGAGGTAGTATTTCTGTCCTTCCTCAATCTGCATGAAGATGTCTACCGTGCGGTCATCGTAGGGCTTGATACTGTCTGTCACGATGATGGCGTCACGATAACCCAGTTCGTTGTATTTGTCGATAATCAGTTGTTTGTCCGCTTCGTAGTTGTCCTCAATGAATTTCTTGGTGCGGAACAGATTGAGCAGCTTGCCCTTTTCGTTTGTTTTCTTCATCACACGCTTCAGCTTCTTGGTCGTGAGGGCCTCGTTGCCTACAATGGTGATTTGATGTACTTTCACTTTCTCCTTCTTGTCGATGTCGATGTTGACAATCACTTCATTCTTCTTTTCCGGATCATCACGTTGGGTGATGATTACATCTGCATTCTTGAAGCCCTTGTCGTCAAAGTAGCGCTTTATCAGGGTCTTGGCGCGGTCCACCAGGTTAGGTGTAATCTGACCGCCCTTTATCATGCCGATTCTGCTTTCCAGGTCTTCACGCTCCGACTTCTTCACACCGTTGTAGCGTATGTCGGAAACACGCGGACGCATGGTCAGATGAATGGTCAGCCAAATTTGGTCGCCTTCAATCTTGTCTGCTGTAATTTCCACGTCAGAGAACAGACCGTGGCGCCAGTAGCGCTTACAAGCTTGTGTAATCTCGTCACCCGGCACGGTGATAGTCTGCCCTTTGGATAGTCCGGACAATCCGACAATTACATAATCTTCATAGTTCTGGGCTCCTTCGACCTTAATGTCGGCTATTTCATACTTCTTGGGGGTTCCCGAATAGAGTATAACCGGCTTTTCGGTTTCATCGGTGTTGTTTACGTCCTGTGCTGCTGTTGTCAGTGCGCAGCCGAAAAGGCAGACAAACGTTACGAGTATGGAGAAAATACGATAGTGCATCTTTTTATTTACTATTTTACAATTTACTATTTACTATTTGTGTGTCCGGTGATTAATTGATTTGCTCGCTGGTCTTGCCGAACCTGCGTTCGCGTTTCTGATAGTCACATATGGCTTTGCGTAGTTCTTCTTCACGGAAGTCGGGCCAATAGGTATCACAGAAATAAAGTTCCGAATAGGCGCATTGCCAGAGCATGTAGTTACTGAGGCGGAGCTCTCCTCCGGTACGTATCAGCAGGTCGGGGTCGGGCATGAAGTGGGTCGTCAGATGACGGGATATGAGCTCACTGTCGATTTGTTCGGGTTTCAACTCACCTTTCTGTACCAAACCGGCTATTTGCCGGGCAGCCTCCGTTATTTCCCAGCGGGAAGAGTAGCTCAATGCCAGCACCAGGCACATTCCCGTGTTGTGGGAGGTGTGTGCCACGCAAGTGTTGAGCCGTTGCTGTACGTTGGCTGGCAGTTTTTCAATATCTCCTATTACTCGGAAACTGATATTGTTCTTCATGAACGTCTCTTCCTCTATGGAGTCGAAGAGTAGCCCCATCAAGGCAGCTACCTCGTCCGACGGACGATTCCAGTTCTCGGTAGAGAACGTATATAAAGTAAGGTATCTGACTCCTAATTTAGCGGCTTCCTCTGCAATGACGTGCACAGTCTCTGCGCCGGCCTGATGTCCATAGCTGCGTTCGTGTCCACGTTGCTTGGCCCACCGTCCGTTACCGTCCATGATAATCGCCACGTGCTGGGGTATCCGGTTTAGATCGATTTCTTCCTTATATGACATCATTATTATTGTATTTCGAAGCCCAATCTGTTAAGACGTCCGCGCCATACTTCATTTTTGGTGCCGTTACCGCCGAATATCACCCAAATGAAGTCCCGTTTGTCTGCCGGGGCCACAGTTTTGTCTTTTGTCGGTTCCACTATAATGGAGTACGCGCCTTTTCCTTTGAATTCCTGGGGTAACAGGAATTTGGTTTCTGTCTTGCTCCATGCAATGCCGGTGATGGAGCTGTAGATAGCGTCAAGTTCCCCTCCGAAGCAATAGAACATGCCGCCATAGTACATGATGGCTGGGTTGTCCATGCCGGGACAATATGTGTCATACATGGTGTTGGCCAGGCTTGCCCAACCTTTGCCGTCCAATGAGAACCAAGGTGTTGTCTCTTTTTCGTTGGCTAGCGGCATTCCTGCCAGAACCACCTTCTCTACACCATTGCCGGTGCTGGTCTGGGTGGTGGATATGTTTTCGGTAGGGAATCCTGCCGGGACTTCTTCAAGGATAAGGTTGTCAGCAGTGTTTTCCGCTTCCCAATTCTTTCCGTCTTTACAGATGTTGAAATATTGCTTTCCGTTGATTTCCACAATACCCGAGAGCCGGTCGGAGAAACCATTGATGAGGACTATAACATTGTCTCCCAATGTAGTGACTTCTGTCCAGGCGGCGCCGTTGGTGGAACTGAATACTCTTTTGCTTTCTGTAACCATATAAAGCGCACTGTTATACTCTACGGCAGATGTCAGCTTTACGTCTGAGGGGAGGTTGCTGACATTGACTTTGCTCCAGTTGTATTTATCGGGCGCAGTCGATGTCTTGTAAGCAGTAGTGTTGGAAGTGTAGACAAATAGTTCGTCTCCCAGTACAACCGCTTTTTGCTGACCTGAATTGATGGTATTGGAGAATACATTTCCTCTTTTCTGCATGTCTGTCCAAACGAGTGAGTCCGGGTCTTGCAGATGTACATTAACTTTCAGTTTATATTCGCGGACTGTAACGCCGTCGGCGGCATGTGCTTTGAACAGCATGCCGGCATCGTTGTTCATGGCGGGTCTCAAATCCACGGAGTCCGATATGACGAATACCGTGTCGGTAGGCGAGCCTGAAGTTATCCAACCGGTAACGGTCATAGTATCAATCAGAATACGGTCAATGATGGTGTCTGAACCTACAGGCAATGAGTCTCTGTTATAGATGAGTCTATTGAGCTGGTCAATTGTAAATTTGTAATGTTTGCCATGTATGGTATCGATACCAAAAGCATGTATAGTAGCATCGGAGCTGAATTCATAATTGTCGTCAGAGTCAAGGCATGAACTTAGAGCAAATGACACAATAAGAAAACTCACAATTACTGATAGAAACTTTATTCTCATTTTGAAAGTTAGTGTTTATTTACAAGTTGCAAAAATAGGAACATTTTTTTCTATAAACAGCTTTACGGGGAAGTTTTATATAAAATTATAGATAATATCCCCCTTTTTCTCGATAAAAAAGCCCTGAAATGAGGCTATTGACTGTTTCTTGAGGCCGTATAATGGCGAAAACTCCTGCCAAAAGAATACTCTGTTGCAAAT
Source organism: Bacteroides sp. A1C1 (assembly GCF_004328515.1). Taxonomy (NCBI): domain Bacteria; kingdom Pseudomonadati; phylum Bacteroidota; class Bacteroidia; order Bacteroidales; family Bacteroidaceae; genus Bacteroides; species Bacteroides sp. A1C1. The sequence goes on along the minus strand of NZ_CP036491.1, from coordinate 1,590,494 downwards.
GGATATCCGTCACTGATTTCGGGTGCTTTGACGCCGGAATGAAGAAGGTACGGAGCTTCTTCCACAAAGATTTCGTCCCACAATCCGGCATCAATGAAGGATTGGAGCGTTTGGCTGCCACCCTCTACCAAAAGGGATTGTAATCCGCGTGTATACAGCGTTTCCATGATTTCGGGGAGTACATCCCGCCGGTAGTCGCTGACTGGCAGATACTCTACATTCGGTAGCGGAGCGTGCGGGGCTTCTGTAAAAACGAGGGTCGGCACGCTACCGTCAAATAGGTGAAGGTTGGGGGATAGCTTTTGTTGCCGGTCCAGCACGATACGTACCGGTGAACAGCCGTACCAATGGCGGACATTCAGGCCGGGATTGTCCAGTTCAGCCGTACGGGTACCTACTAATATGGCACTGTGCTCTGCCCGTTTCTTGTGTACCAGCATCGAAGTCAGCAGGCTGGAGAGGATAACTGGTTTACCGTCCGTGCGGGAGTAATCGATATATCTGTCAGAAGATTCCGCCCATTTTAGGGTGATGTAGGGGCGTCGCAAAGTATGGAAAGTGATGAACCTGCGGATGAGCTGCCGACATTCTGTTTCCAGCACTCCGACAATAACTTCACGTCCGGCATCCTTCAGTTTCTGTATGCCCCGGCCCGCAACCTTAGAAAAAGGGTCCCGGCACCCGATGACGATACGTGGAATCTGCTTCTCGATGATGAGGTCTGCACAAGGAGGAGTTTTGCCATAGTGCGAACACGGTTCCAGGCTGACATAGATGGTGGAACGTTTCAGCAGGGACGTGTCTTTCACGGAACGGATGGCGTTGACCTCGGCGTGGGCTTCTCCACAGCGCACATGGTATCCCTCGCCTATGATTTTCCCGTCACATACTATTACCGCCCCCACCATCGGGTTGGGTGCTGCATTGCATAGCCCGTTTTGTGCCAGTTGGATACATCGCAGCATGTATTTCTCTTCTTCTGAATTCATATCCTTGCTTACCTTTTGGTTGAATAATCAAAATTAATGATTACTTTTGCAGCCCGAATAAAACCGGACCCCGAATGAATGTAACCGTTTCACATATCCGCAGTGCTTTGCAGGAATGCTACCCTCCCCGGGAGGCGGCCAATCTTTCCCGTATTGTCTGCTGTGAAATGTTTGGTCAGGGTAATATTGACTATTACCTGGGCAAAGATATGATTTTATCTCCAAACGATGAAAGGGAATTGGAAAGCATTCTTTCCCGTCTGTGCAATTTTGAGCCCATACAGTATGTGCAGGGTACTTCCCGTTTCCTGGGGCGTACTTTTCGGGTGGCTCCGGGGGTGCTTATTCCCCGTCCCGAAACGGAAGAACTGGTGGAGAGGATGCTGAAGGAAGTCGCTCCGGTTTCCCGTATTCTCGACATTGGCACCGGAAGCGGGTGTATTGCCGTCACTTTGTCTAAGGAGTTGCCGGAGGCGGAAGTAACAGCTTGGGACATTTCCGGAGAAGCTCTTGCCATAGCCGGCGACAATAACCACCTTTTGCAGGCCTCCGTGCTATTTGTACAGCGTGATGTCCTGACGTATCAACCGGTTGAGGGTGAATGTTTTGATGTAATCGTCAGTAATCCGCCTTATGTTACGGAAACAGAAAAGCGGGATATGGAACCAAACGTCTTGAACTGGGAACCCTCACGGGCTTTGTTTGTTCCAGATAGCGACCCGCTCCGTTTCTATCGGCGTATAGGTGAACTGGGACGGAGCATGCTGACGGCCGGCGGCCGACTCTATTTTGAAATCAACCGGGCATTTGGAGAGGCTGTCGCTTCGATGCTTCGCAAGCAAGGCTATACGAATGTCCGTATCCGAAAAGATATTTCCGGCAACGACCGGTACGTAATTGCAGAACGATGATAGAAATAACTGAAACTGAAGCTTTGAACAGAGTGGCGGCATATTGCTCCACTGCCGAGCATTGCCGGGCGGAGATTGCGGAGAAACTGCAACGCTGGGGCATTGCCTATGATGCCATAGACCGTATCATCAACCGTCTGGAACAAGAGAAGTACATTGATGAAGAGCGCTTCTGCCGCGCTTTCATCAACGACAAATACCGTTTTGCCAAATGGGGCAAGATGAAGATAGGGCAGGCGCTCCAGTTGAAAAAGATATCTTCATCTGTCTATTGGCCCTATTTGAACGAGATTGATGAGGAGGAATACCACGCCGTCCTGCAGAAGCTGCTGGTGGCAAAGCGTAAAAGCGTCCGTGCCGAAAGTGAGTATGAGTTGAATGGCAAATTGGTGCGTTTTGCCTTGAGCAGAGGGTTCGAAATGAAGGATATATGTCGTTGCATAGAGGTTTCTGAGGAAAATGACTACTCCGAATGAAAATTATCGGCTTTCTCTTTTTTATTCTCATTCTGTTTCCGTATTTTTGCGCCATATTTATCATATATAGATTAGTTTTGCTATGAAAACTTTAGAAAGATTGTTTGCAGAGAAGTTGCTGAAGATAAAAGCGATTAAACTACAACCGGCTAACCCGTTCACTTGGGCATCCGGATGGAAGTCTCCGTTTTATTGTGATAACCGCAAAACCCTTTCTTATCCTTCTCTCCGTAGTTTCGTGAAGATTGAAATTACGCGTCTGATTTTGGAACGTTTCGGACAGGTGGATGCCATTGCCGGTGTGGCAACGGGGGCTATCCCGCAAGGTGCCTTGGTGGCCGATGCATTGAACCTGCCGTTTGTATATGTACGCTCCACTCCGAAAGACCATGGACTGGAGAATCTGATTGAAGGTGAACTTCGTCCCGGCATGAAGGTGGTAGTCGTGGAAGATTTGATTTCTACGGGTGGAAGCAGCTTAAAGGCTGTAGAGGCTATCCGCCGTGACGGATGTGAGGTCATCGGCATGGTGGCTGCCTATACTTATGGTTTCCCGGTTGCCGAAAAGGCCTTCAAGGATGCCAAAGTGCCTTTGGTGACGCTGACCAATTACGAGGCTGTGATGGAAGTGGCGTTGCGTACGGGCTATATCGAGGAAGAAGATGTGGAGACTCTGAATGAATGGCGTAAAGACCCTGCACATTGGGAATCCGGGAAATAAGAACTTATTTGTAAAAATGTTAATATGGATAAAAGAACCATTCGGATAGATTCTGTCCGGATAGTTCTTTTTTCTTTTTGAATACGATTGATTATGACGAAATTTGAGAGTGGAGTGAAAGTTGTACCGGCTTCACAAGAAGCTGTTTATGAAAAGCTTTCCGACTTGAGCAATCTGGAGAAGGTGAAAGACCGTCTGCCTGAAGACAAAGTGAAGAACTTGAGTTTTGATGCGGAGAGCATGACGATAGAGGTGGCTCCCGTGGGAAAGATTACGTTGCAGATTGTGGAGAAGGAACCTTGCAAGTGTATCAAGTTTGCAACAACCACTTCACCGCTGCCCTTCAATTTGTGGATACAGATTGTACCCGTCACTGAAACCGAATGCAAGATGAAGCTGACCATCGGCATGGATATAAATCCGTTTATGAAGGCCATGGTGCAGAAACCCTTGCAGGAAGGATTGGAGAAGATGGCAGATATGCTGGCGATGATACAATATTAATCATTAATCATTAGAAACAACGTGGCTCAGAAACTTTGGGAAAAATCCGTTCAGGTAAATAAGGATATCGAACGCTTCACGGTAGGCCGTGACCGTGAAATGGACCTTTATTTGGCAAAGCACGATGTGCTGGGTTCCATGGCGCACATCACGATGCTCGAAAGCATTGGCTTGTTGACGAAGGAAGAACTGCGGCAATTGCTGGCCGAATTAAAGAAAATCTACGCGATGGCCGAGCGTGGAGAATTTGTGATAGAAGAGGGAGTGGAAGACGTTCACTCACAAGTGGAACTTATGCTGACGCGCAACTTGGGTGATATAGGTAAGAAAATACACAGCGGACGTTCGCGCAACGACCAGGTGTTGCTCGATTTGAAGCTCTTTACCCGTGCAGAGATAAAGGAAGTGGCGGAGGCTGTGGAACAATTGTTCCATGTGCTGATTATGCAGAGCGAACGCTACAAGGATGTACTGATGCCGGGTTATACACACTTGCAGATAGCCATGCCATCTTCTTTCGGACTCTGGTTTGGGGCATATGCCGAGAGCCTGGTGGACGATATGATGTTCCTTCAGGCAGCTTTCAAGATGTGCAACCGCAATCCTTTGGGTTCTGCTGCGGGATACGGTTCCTCGTTCCCGCTGAACCGTACGATGACTACCCGTCTTTTGGGATTTGATTCCCTCAACTACAACGTAGTGTATGCCCAGATGGGGCGTGGCAAAATGGAGCGTAATGTAGCTTTCGCCCTTGCCAGTGTGGCCGGAACCATATCGAAATTGGCTTTTGACGCATGTATGTTCAACAGTCAGAACTTCGGTTTTGTGAAGCTGCCGGACGATTGCACTACCGGCTCCAGCATCATGCCTCACAAGAAGAACCCGGACGTCTTTGAACTGACGCGTGCCAAGTGCAACAAACTGCAATCCCTTCCCCAGCAGATTATGATGATAGCCAACAATCTTCCTTCCGGCTATTTCCGTGACTTGCAGATTATCAAAGAGGTCTTCCTGCCTGCTTTTCAGGAACTGAAAGACTGTCTGCAGATGACGACTTACATTATGAATGAAATCAAGGTGAACGAACATATTCTTGATGATGACAAGTATCTGCTTATTTTCAGTGTGGAGGAAGTCAACCGCTTGGCACGTGAAGGGATGCCTTTCCGCGATGCCTACAAGAAGGTGGGACTGGATATTGAAGCCGGAAACTTCTCGCACAGCAAAGAGGTACATCATACCCATGAAGGCAGTATCGGAAACCTTTGCAACGATGAAGTCTCTGCCTTGATGCAGAAAGTGGTAGATGGTTTCAATTTTGAGACCATGCAAGCTGCAGAGAAAGAGTTGCTGGGCAGGTAAAAGGTTCTGCGGGTTCAAGTCCCGCTGCGAGTACTGTACTTTTATAAAAAAAAATTTGGCAGAAACGGGAAAACTGTTTATCTTTGCACCCGTTCTCCAAATGCGGAAATAGCTCAGTTGGTAGAGCATAACCTTGCCAAGGTTAGGGTCGCGAGTTCGAGTCTCGTTTTCCGCTCTCTTTTCCCTTTTTAGGATGCTCGAATGGTGGAATGGTAGACACGAAGGACTTAAAATCCTTTGGCCATTGCGGCTGTGCGGGTTCAAGTCCCGCTTCGAGTACTCGATTAAGCTCTGTGAATCATTGATTTGCAGAGCTTTTTCTTTATAAGCTCTTGATATGAAAGACCGTTTCTCTATAGCGAACAAAGTGTTTCCCTTAATAGAACAAGTTGTTTCATTATGGCGAACACTTTGTTTCCCTTAACAAAACATTTCGTTTCATCATATGAAAACAAACTGTTTTTCCTTATTGGAACAAACTGTTTCTCTATACTTGAACAAAGTGTTCATCGCTGTGAACTAACAAACTAACTATAATATATAGTAGATGATATGCGCGTGGCACTTGCTAATATGTGCTTGCAGATGAAATAAAAGAATCTATATAAATAGCCTCCTCTTTATTGTTCAGAACAGCTTGGGGCGTTTGTTATTGAACCGATAGCCGATACCCAACATCAGATAATTGGGCTCATGAAATTCCCGGAGGTTATATCCTATATGGAGATACGAATTGCGTGTTACGTCTATTTTCAGGGCAAGAATCTGATAGAAAGACTTCATGTCACCGCCGCCGTGCAGAACGTTGGCTCCCAGACCGATACCTACCGTGAAGTAAGGCATGACAAACTCTCCGCGGGCAGATAAGCCCAGCGCCATCTGCTTTTTGGCAGGCGGGGTATAGAAGCCGTTCTCTTCTTCGTACGATTCTTTCATGTTCGCACTGTGGTCGTATACGCCGTCCAACGCCACACCGGCGCGGAATTTATAGCCGAAGTTGTACATGGGTGCAAAGCTGAAACCGAACACGTTGTAAGTGCCGGGTGCGGGTACCTGGCCACTACTGCCTTCATGGGCCACTGCTTTCTTTCGCCAGGAGCCGAACAAAGTCAGGTCGTAGCTGACGTGGCGGGGGAATGGAGGAACGATAGGGCGTTGCCATGACTGGGCAAGCTCATCCGCTCTGCGGTTAAAGTTATATACCAGCCCCACTTTACAGTCCACCGTGTTCAGACCGGAGTTGGGATATTGGGTGTTTCCGTTGGAAAAGTGGCTTCCGGTAGCTCCTATCATCAGGTCGAACTTGGGGGAGAGTGCCCACTTTAAGTAGAGGTTCACATTGAGATAAGCATTCACTTTCGAGCCGATAATCTGGTTCTCCGGGTTGTCGTATTCATCGTAGGGTTTCCAGCCGAACGATGCGCCGAAGTTCCATTCATAGTTCAAGGATATGCGGGGGCTGAATTGGGCGATACGTCCCCCTTGAAACAGATAGACCGCCAGCGGGTTGCCCAGCTCTTCCGGATTGCCGAAGTTGAAATAGCCGACTCCAATCCCTTGATAGGCTCCTATATAAGCCTGGTCGGCAACGGTGTGGGGACGGAGCTGGAAGGAGTATTTCAGATGGCCGGCATAGGCATTTTTCATGGGCTTGTATTGGTGGTTGGAGTACTCCAGAAAAGGGTTGGTCTGAAAAATATAGCCAGCACGCCCTTCTACGCCTAATCTGTGGATGAAGCGCTGTGAGAAAGGGAGTGTGTCCCGTTTGTATTCCGAATGGCTATCGGATGTCCATTGTTGGGCGTATATTGTATCAGACAAGAAAAGTACCGCTCCTAAGAAAGCCAGTATTTTCCATATCTGCATGCTATTTTTCATATGCCGTGTCGGTCTTTCTTGTTTATAAATGTTCCGAGTGAAGTTTAATTTCGTGCAAATATAGTTTTTTTATCCTTTTGACATTCACAATGAGACAACTATTTGTAAAAAGAGGGGGTAAAACTGAAATCGCCAATAGAATGGCCGACTTCGGTTTTACCCCCTCCTTATTCATTCACCCGGATGCTGTCTTATGATTCGGATGCTGGGTGGCGAGCATTATTTCCGGTCGTTCTCCCGGATTTCCACCCGGCGGATTTTCCCGCTGATGGTTTTGGGGAGCTCATCAACAAATTCGATGACACGTGGGTATTTGTAGGGAGCCGTCACTTTCTTCACATGGTTCTGCAACTCCTTGACAAGCCCTTCTCCAGCGCGTGCCTTGTACTCTTTTGCCAACACAATCGTAGCTTTTACCACTTGGCCGCGGATTTCATCGGGCACACCGGTAATGGCACATTCCACTACGGCTGGGTGGGTCATCAATGCACTTTCCACTTCGAACGGACCGATGCGGTAGCCGCTACTTTTGATGACGTCGTCGGCGCGGCCTACGAACCAGAGGTAGCCGTCTTCGTCCTTCCAGGCTACGTCTCCCGTGTAGTAAATGCCGTTGTTCCATGCCTCGTGGGTGCGGTTGGCATCGCGGTAGTATTCCTTGAACAATCCCAGCGGTTTGCCTTTGTCGGTACGGATTACAATCTGTCCCTGTTCACCGGCTTCCACGGAACGTCCTTCGTGGTCTATCAGGTCTACCTCGTATTGCGGATTGGGCAATCCCATGCTGCCGGGTTTCGGTTCCATCCATGGCATGGTGGCAACGGTAAGGGTCGTTTCGGTCTGTCCGAATCCCTCCATCAGCTTGATGCCCGTCAACTTCTTGAAGGTCTCGAATACGGCGGGGTTCAATGCTTCTCCGGCGATGGTGCAGTATTCCAGACTGGATAGGTCGTACTTCGTGAGGTCTTCGTGAATGAGGAATCGGAAGATGGTGGGCGGCGCACAAAGCGACGTGACGTGATAATCTTGTATCTTCTCCAGTATGGCTGCGGGAGTGAATTTCTCGTGGTCGTATACAAATACGTTGGCGCCGGCAATCCATTGTCCGTAGAGCTTGCCCCACACGGCTTTTCCCCAACCGGTGTCGGCAATGGTGAGGTGTAGGCTGCTCTCTTTCAGGTTGTGCCAGAAGCTGCCGGTGACGATGTGTCCCAACGGATAGGTGAAGTCGTGGGCCACCATTTTGGGCTCTCCGGTAGTGCCGCTGGTGAAGTACATCAGGGAGATGTCATCGTTCGTATTCGGATGTTCAGGTTTCACGAAAGGAGCGGCAGCCTCGATACCTTTGTGAAAGTCTTCGAATCCTTCGGGAACTTCCGGCCCGACGCTTACGAGGCGTTTCACAGAAGGAGACTCCGGCATGGCTGCCGTGATATGGTCGGTGATGACGCTTTCGCCGGCGCAGACTATCATCTTGATGTCTGCGGCGTTGCAACGGTATACGATGTCTTTCTTCGTCAGCAGGTGGGTGGCGGGAATCACCACTGCACCGAGTTTGTGTAGTGCCACAATGCTGAACCAGAATTCGTAACGGCGCTTCAGTATCAGCATCACCATGTCTCCGTGGCCGATGCCGAGGCTTTGGAAATAGGAAGCCGTCATGTCTGTGTACCGTTTCATGTCGGCAAAGGTAAATTGCCGGCATTCGCCCTGGTCATTGGTCCACAACAGTGCGGGTTTGTCGGGTTGCTCGGCGGCCCAGGCATCCACTACGTCGTAGCCGAAGTTGAAATTCTCCGGTACGTTTATCTTCAAGTTCTTGATGAAGTCCTCCTGTGAGGTGAAGGATGTTTGAGATAAAAATCTTTCTACCATAACTTTATTACATAATTACTGCCAGGAATTTTACAGTCTTTCCGTCAAGCGCCTTCATGCCGTGCGGCAGTTTGGAGTTGAAGTACAGACTGTCTCCTTCATTTAAGATTAAGTCTTTGCCGTCGATGCTGACCATCATACGGCCTTCCAGTACGAGGTTGAACTCCTGACCGGCATGGCTGTTGTAATGTATCGGCTCGCTGTCCGGTTTCGGTTCTACGGTCACAATGAATGGGTCTGCCGTGCGGTTGATGAAACCGGCTGCCAGCGATTGGTATTTATATGCCTTGGTACGTTCTATACTGGTTCCTTTTCCGGCACGTGTCAGGAAGTAGGAGCTCATTTTGGGCTCTTGCCCAAACATCAGTGCGTCCAGTGATATGCCGTAGTGCCGTGCTATCTTCTGTAGCATGCTGACCGAGATGTCGAATTCTCCGGTTTCGGCAAGGCGGTACTCTTCTGCAGAGATGTCGCAGTCGCGGGCGATATCGTCGGCAGTCAGTTCCAATACGTCACGCAGTCCGCGCAGGCGTTCGGCTATTTGTCTGATTTGTTCGTCCATAATTATATTTGTTTTAAATGGGTTGTTATTGAAATACACCGTTACACCGCAGGGCATTGGCATATTGGCACATTAAATACTCGCTTTGATGGCTTTAATCACAGTGGAGGTGAATCCTTCGTGTTCCAGTTCGTTGATTCCCTTGATGGTAATTCCTCCGGGAGTACACACCTTGTCAATCTCAACACTGGGGTGTGTGTCACTGTTCAGAATCAGCTCGGCTGCTCCCTTCACGGACTGTGCCACCATGCGCATGCCGTCTTTGGGGTAGATGCCCATTTCAATGCCGGCCTGCATAGCTGCCTGGATGTACTTCAGCACATAGGCGATGCCGCAGGAAGTCATGGCGGTGGTTGCCGCAATCTTTTCCTCGGGAATGAGCATGGCAAGTCCCATCTGGTTGAAAATGTCCAGCATCAGCTGCTCCTGCTCCTTGGTGGCATTGCGGCTGGCGATGAGTGTCATGCTTTCCATTTCGCTGATGGCTGTATTGGGAATAAGACGGAACATGGTCATTTCCTTGTCTGCTGCATAGTGTGTCAGTTCTTCGAAGGGAATACCGGCTGCAACGGAGATAAGAATCTGTGTGCCTTTCAGTTTCAATTCCTTTACTACAAGTTTCATCAGCCATGGCTTCACGGCAAAGATTATCATATCCGCACCGGTCACTGCTTCCTGATTGTCATTAGTTACTTGCAAAGCGGGAAATTCTGCTTTCAGTTTGTCTAATTTGTTCTGGGTGGGGTTGGAGACAATGATGTCACTGGCAGGGATGATTGTTCCTTTTGCCAGCCCGCGGGCGATGGAGCCTCCCATATTTCCGGCACCGATAATTGCTATTTTCATATTTTCTTGTTGTTAAAAGAGTTGTCTGTTGGCAAAGGTAGATAAATTAAAGAACTTTCTTGAAGCGTTTCAAGAATTCCTTTGCTTCGTCCATGCTGAGGCACAGAGGCGGCAGCAGGCGGAGCACATTCGTACCGCTTACGCCGGTGAATACATGTTGCTCTTTCAGCAGTCTTAGGCGCAGTACCTTGATGGGGGCTTCAAATTCCAGTCCTATCATCAGTCCTCGTCCGCGAACATCCTTGATTTGCGGGAACTTTCTCAGTTCTGTCATCAGGAAGTCACCGACTTGCGCTGCATTTTCTATCAGTTTTTCTTGCTCTATGACGTCCAGTACGGCAAGGGCGGCACTGCAAGCCAGGTGGTTTCCACCGAAAGTGGTTCCAAGTTGCCCGTATACCGGTGTAAACATTGGGCTGATGAGTACGCCTGCCATCGGGAAACCATTGCCGATGCCTTTTGCCACGGTGACGATGTCGGCTTTGATGCCGTTGTACTGATGGGCGAAGAACTTGCCGCTGCGTCCGTAGCCGCTTTGGATTTCATCGAGAATCAAGACCGTGTTGTGTTCCGTACAAGTCTGGCGGAGAGCCTGCATGAATTCGTCTGTCGGCAGTTGGATGCCGCCTACACCTTGTATGCCTTCGATAATCACTGCGCAGACATCTCCTTTGGACAATTCGGCCTTCATGGCTTCGATGTCGTTCAACGGGAGGTAGGTGACGTGCCCGCAGTTGTTGATGGGAGCGATGATTTTAGGATTGTTCGTTACTTCCACCGCCAGTGAGGTACGTCCGTGGAATGCTTTTGAGAAGGATATCACACGGGTACGGCCATTGTAGAAAGAGGCGAGTTTCAAGGCGTTTTCATTGGCTTCGGCACCGCTGTTGATGAGGAAGAGTGAGTAATCATCATAGCCGCAGACCTTTCCCAAACGCTCTGCCACTTGCTGTTGCAGCTTGTTGATTACTGAGTTTGAGTAGAATCCTAACGTAGCAACTTGATTGCTCACCATCTCTACATAATGTGGATGTGCATGTCCGATTGAGATGACTGCATGGCCACCGTAGAGGTCGAGATATTCGGTACCGTTCTCGTCCCATACATGGCAGCCTTTTCCTTTGACGATGTTGATGTCAAAGAGAGGGTATACGTCGAATAAATTCATTTTTTTTTAGAATGCAGAAGGTTTCAACCGTAAACCTACGGTCTCTTCCAGGTTAAACATTAAATTCATGTTATGGACAGCTTGTCCGCTGGCGCCTTTCAGGAGGTTATCGATGCAGGAAATGATAAGCAGTTTGTCGCCGTGCTTCTCCAGATGGATGAGGCACTTGTTGGTGTTTACCACTTGCTTCAGGTCGATATTCTTCTCCACGATGTGGGTAAAGGAATCTTTGGCGTAATATTCTTCGTACATGCGGACGATTTCTTCCAGGGCCACTTTGGTCTTCACCACAATGGTGGTGAAGATGCCGCGCGGGAAGTCGCCGCGGTAGGGGATGAAGTCAATGTCCGCATCAAAGCTGTTCTGCAGCTGTTTGAGCGATTGCTTGATTTCGGGCACATGCTGGTGCTCGAAAGCTTTGTAGACACTCATGTTGTTGTTGCGCCAGCTGAAGTGGCTCGTGGCGCCCGGTTTCACACCGGCGCCGGTACTTCCGGTAATGGCGTTCACCATGATATCATCATTCAGCATCAGATGTTTGGCAAGCGGTAGCAGCCCCAGCTGTATGCAGGTGGCAAAGCAGCCCGGATTGGCTACGTGCTTCGCTTTGCAGGTGGCACGGCGGTTCAGCTCCGGCAGGCCGTAGATGAAGTCGTGTTCGGGAGAGGCTATGCGGTAGTCCATGGAGAGGTCGATGATTCTCAGTTCCTCGGGCACGTTGTGGCTTTCGAGGAACTTCTTCGTGTCGCCATGTGCCGTACAGAAAAAGAGTACGTCGATTTCTTCCAGCGGGAGCTGGTCGGTAAATACCAAGTCTGTTTCGCCGTACAGTCCTTCGTGTACGTCGGTAATTTTGTTGCCGGCGTTGCTTGAGCTGTTTATGAAAACGATTTCCGCTTCCGGATGGTTGAGCAGCAAACGTATCAGTTCGCCTGCCGTGTATCCGGCTCCGCCGATGATTCCTACTTTAATCATTTCGATAATATCTATTTGGTTCTTGTGGTATAACAATTAGCATTATAATGTATATGGGTATGCCTGCAAATGCAGTAAAGATCGTGGCGAACGTATAAACGATACGCACCAATGAGACATCGAGTCCGAAAAAGTTTGCCAGTCCTGCACATACGCCTGAAAGCATCCTTCCAGTCCGGGGACGTGTCAGTTTTTGCTTCCTGCCGGTCATTTAGATTTTCTCGTCTTTATGATTTGAATAATAAGCACGCAGTGCTGTGGAGGTTACTTTGATGAAGCCCTTGGCATCTTCTGCCGTCCATCCTTTCTGCATCTCACCGTATTCACCAAACTTGTTTTTCACAAGGTCATCTTTGCTTTCTACACCTACGGTAGAAAAGCAGAGCGGGTGAAGTTCGAGGATAGCCGTACCGTTTACGTTGCGTTGCGAGGATTCCAGCATGGCTTCGATGTCGCGCATTACTGGTTCCAGATATTGGCTTTCGTGCAGGAACATGCCATACCAGTTGGCTACCTGGTCCTTCCAGTATTGCTGCCATTTGCTCAAAGTGTACTTCTCGAGGAACTTGTGTGCTCCGATAATCAGCATAGGTGCGGCAGCTTCGAAACCTACGCGGCCTTTGATACCGATAATCGTGTCGCCTACGTGCATGTCGCGACCGATACCGTATGCCGCACCAATCTCTTCTACCTTCTGGATGGCTTTGATGGGGGCGTCGAATGTCTCGTCGTTCACGGCTTTCAGCTCACCTTTTTCAAAAGTGAGGCGCAACTGCTCGCTGCCCTCTTTGGTGCAGTGCTTCAGATAGGCGCTTTCGGGCAACCCTTGCGCGGAATCCAGAATCTCGCCACCGCAAATGGAAGTGCCCCACAAACCTACGTTATAGGAATATTTCAGTTTGGTGAAGTCGGCGGCAAAGCCGTGTTTGTTCAGATAATCAATCTCTTCCTGACGGCTCAGTGCCATGTCGCGTGTCAGCGTGATGATTTCCACGCCCGGAGCCATGACGAGGAAAGTCATGTCAAAACGAATCTGGTCGTTACCCGCACCCGTAGAACCGTGGGCGATGGCATCCGCGCCGATTTCGTTGGCATAACGTGCAATGGCCAATGCTTGGAAGATACGTTCGGAACTTACAGAAATAGGATAGGTACCGTTACGCAAAACATTGCCGAATACCATGTATTTCAAGCTTTTCTCATAGTATTCCTGCGTCACGTCGAGGGTGACGTATTCTTTGGCGCCCAGCTTGTAGGCATTTTCTTCGTTTGTCTTCAACTGTTCAGCACTGAAACCGCCCGTATTGGCACAAGCTGCATATACTTCGTACCCTTTTTCTTTGGTAAGATACATCACCGTAAACGAGGTATCCAAACCTCCGCTGAATGCGACTACTACTTTCTTCTTCTTTTCCATATCCTTAGTATTTTTATATTTTATCCTCTTCGTGCAGCTTCGGGTCGTAAAGCATTGCTGTGCAAATGCAGAATTTACGGTTCTTAGCTACCAATATATCATGGTTTATACAGCCTTCGCAACCTTTCCAGAACGATTCGTCATCGGTCAGTTCGTTGAAGGTGACGGGCACATATCCCAGCTCGGTATTCATTTTCATGACAGCAGCTCCGCTGGTGAGACTGAAAACTTTAGCATTAGGCCAGCGTAGGCGTGCCAGGCGGAAAGAAGCGGTCTTGATACGTTTTGCCAGCCCCAGTCCCCGATATTTGGGGTGTACTATCAAACCGGAGGTTGCTACATATTGCTTGTTACCCCAGCTCTCTATGTAGGTGAAACCGGCAAAATCATCTCCACACAAGGCTATGATGGCCTTTCCTTCTTTCATTTTAGTAGCTACGTATTCGTGTGTGCGTTCTGCGATGCCCGTTCCGCGTACCTTGGCAGCTTCCCGGATGGTATCCAAAATCTTGTCTACGTAAACTTCATGTGAGGCGTCAGCCACCATCACATCAATTTGTTTCGAATCCATTTCTTATTTAATTTCTTGTTTTTTGTTGTTATCTATCATTTAATGTTCGGGATGATTTGCGATAGGAAGCTGCGTACCTCGTCATGTGACGCTGCTTCGTGCACCACCAGCATGATGGTGTCATCTCCGGCAATGGTACCCAGAATGGCGGGACACTCTCGGTTGTCGATGTCGTAGGCCATGCTGCTGGCATATCCGGGCCGGGTACGGATGACGGCAATATTGCCCGAAAATTGAAGTGAAACGAATCCGCTTGTCATCAGCATTTCACTTGCACTCTGGTCGTTCGAACGTTTATACATGATGTTGTTGGGCAGCACATATACGTATTTACCGTTCATGTTCGCTGCTTTCGCTACTTTCAGCTGTTTCAAGTCGCGTGACAAGGTGGCTTGTGTCAGTTCAAAGCCTTCCTTGCTCAAAGCTTGCAACAGTTCTTCCTGAGAACTGACGTCTTTGCTTGAGATAATCATCTTGATGGCGTCTAACCGATTGGCTTTTTTCTTCATTTTCTGTATAATTATTCTAAGAGTAGTGCAAAATTAGGGATTATTTCGGAAAGAATATGCAAAAATGAGAGCTTTTTTATTCTTTTTATACATCGGGCGTACTGTATATGTTGTTTTTGTTCTCTTTGTTGGAGTCTTGTTTGTTCTTTTACGTTATTGGAGATTGTTTCCGTATGTCTTTGGTAAATGTTGATATAATATAGAATAGATATGCAATTGTCAAATCTGACACCCTTTCAATCAAAAACTGTACAAAAATTATATGCATAGAAATAGAATCCCTCAGGTTTTTACGTTGGTCCCAGATTGTTACGTTGCCCCCCCCCTCTCTTATGGTCGGGAAACCGGAGGAGAGGAGGGATGAAATAAAAAAGGCTTAACTTCTAAAAGTTAAGCCTTTTCTGTCGGAATGAGGCGACTCGAACGCCCGACCCCTACGTCCCGAACGTAGTGCGCTACCAACTGCGCTACATTCCGATTGCTTTTGAAAAGTGGTGCCACCAGGAATCGAACCGGGGACACAAGGATTTTCAGTCCTTTGCTCTACCAACTGAGCTATGGCACCTTTTTCGTTTGCGGGTGCAAAGATAAAGAGTTTTTTTTATACCGCAAGGCTTTTTGAGGAAAAATATCTAAAAAAGGTGCCTCTTGCTCTATGGAGCGAGGCACCTTACTTCTAAAAATCATTTGCTATCGAAGACATCAGTCGATATTCGGATTGATGCTGTGCCAGTCTTTGATGGCAGGCAGTACTCCCATTTCTATCACTTCGTCACGAAGTTTGCAGAGGTGGGCATAGCTTTCTTTCAGTTTGGCTTCTTCTTCGGGTGTGCCGTTCAGTTCCTTGTAGTGTACACCGTCTTTGGTAATTTCAGTTTCCATTGCCATCATGATGTGGTCGAAGCCGTGGCTGTGTACATATGTACCGGCAGGCCAGCGGAACGGTTTGCCACCCATCGCTGCAGCTATCATTTCGATAGAGACGTATGCCGGACTCTGGAAGGAAGAACGTCCACGGAGGGCGATGATGTTGGCACCGCCTTTGGTTACCTTAGTCTGGATTTCGACCCACTGCTCTTTAGTCAGGGCAGGGGTACCGATGATATCAAGTAACGGTTTACCGTCCACCTTGGCGGTAGAGGCATATACAGCCATCTGTTCACCATGACCGCCGTAGGTACGGCAATTTTCGATTTTGTCGGGGGCAATGCCGAAGTGCTTGGAAAGTTCACTGCGCAGGCGGGTGCTGTCGAGGGCAGCCAGTGTGGTCACTTGTGAAGGTTTCAGGCCGGAATACAATAGGGTAATCAGACCGGTGATGTCGGCAGGGTTGAAAATGACAACCACGTGCTTCACATCCGGACAGTAGGCTTTTACATTCTTACCGAATTCTTCGGCAATAGCGGCATTGCCTTTCAAAAGGTCTTCGCGGGTCATGCCGGCCTTGCGGGCGGCACCGCCTGATGATACCACATACTTGGCACCGGTCAGCGCTTCTTTGATATCGGAGGTAAATGTGATGTTCATTCCTTCGAATCCGCAGTGGAACAGCTCTTCGGCCACACCTTCCAGTCCGGGAGCATAAGGGTCGTACAGACATAGGTTGGGAGTGAGATGCATCATGATTGCAGTCTGTGCCATGTTTGAACCGATCATGCCGGCTGCGCCGACGATTGTCAATTTGTCATTTGTCAGAAATTCCATAATCTTTTTTATTTAAAGGTGAGTAATATCTTTTCTTGCTGATTGTCACGATACAAAGATAACCCTTTTTGAAGAGAGTTGTTCATAGAAAAAAGTTATCTTTTAGAGCAAAAAGTTATTTCTTCTTTCCGAACTGCTGTATTGTACCTAAATTACTTATCTTTGTTGGGAAAATGAAGATAAGTAAGAAACTATGAGCATTAAGTTAGGAAAGTACAATACGCTGGAAGTGGTGAAGGAGGTAGCCTTCGGCATGTATCTGGACGGTGGCGAAGAAGGTGAAATTCTGCTTCCGTCGCGTTATGTCCCCCAAGACTGTAAGGTGGGAGCCAAACTGAACGTTTTTATATATCTTGATAACGAAGAACGCCTGGTAGCCACTACTCTGACACCATTAGTGCAGGTCGGGCAGTTTGCCTGCTTGGAGGTGGCGTGGATAAACCAGTATGGCGCTTTCCTTAACTGGGGATTGATGAAGGATCTTTTCGTCCCCTTCCGCGAACAGAAAATGAAGATGCAGGTGGGAAAGAAGTATGTGGTTCATGCCCATTTGGATGATGAAAGCTATCGTATCGTGGCATCGGCCAAGGTAGACCGTTATCTTTCCAAAGAGAAGGCCGCCTATGAGTCGGGGCAGGAGGTGGATATCCTGATTTGGCAGAAGACGGATTTGGGATTCAAGGCGATCATCAACGATGAATATAGCGGCTTGCTATATGAGAGCGAGATATTTCAGCCACTGCACACGGGCATGAGGATGAAAGCCTATGTGAAGCAGGTACGTGAAGACGGCAAGATAGACCTGCTGCTTCAAAAAACGGGGCAGGCTAAAGTAGAAGATTTCTCAGCTACGCTGCTGGACTATATCCGTGAACAGGGCGGACGGATAGCTTTGAATGACAAGAGTCCGGCAGAAGAAATCTATGCAACTTTCGGTGTCAGCAAGAAAACCTTCAAAAAGGCTGTGGGAGATTTGTACAAAAAACATCTGGTTGTATTGGAGGAAGATGGAATCAGGATTAGGAATTAGTCCCAGTCATTAGGAATTTCCCTACTTGTAAATAGAGACAATCATTAGGGAGGGGAATTTCCTCTCCCTATTTTTGTCGTACAATAAAAAAGAAAAGTCATGATACGTCATTTGATATTAAGTGTTTGTCTAGTTCTGGTAGCGTTTCCCGCAATAAAAGCGGCGCCCATAGACGGAATCCGTATAGAAAGTCCATACCGTAGAGTGGTGGTATTGGTCGACGGACAGCAGGTTTGCCTGCCTACTTTCAGTTGTTTTGTAGCCAATCTGCGTGGTAGTTGTCGGGTGGAGGTTTATGAAGCGCCATCCCGTGGGGGGAATCCTCGAAGAGGAAAACTCCTATATGATGAACGTGTGCATTGCTCCATCAATGAAGTGGAAGATATTTTCATTCCAGAGGACAAAAGACCTGGTGGAAACTGGGGTACTTCTAATCATCACAAGCCTGGCAGACCCGGTGACAGACCGTCAGGGGGCGGGCAGTATGAACGGGTAATGTCTCCCTCTGCCTTCGAACAGTTTATGGGGCTGATGGAAAAACAGAGTTTCGATTCAGACCGTAAGGAAGTGCTCGACCATGCCTTGCTGACCTCTTGGTTCACTACTGACCAGTGTATCCGTCTGATGGATTTTTATCGTTTCGACAGTGAAAAGAAGCAGTTGATGAAGAAGATTTATCCTAAAATAGTCGATAAACCGAATTTCTATTATGCGATAGACAAGCTGACCTTCTCGTCGGACAAGAACGAGATAAATGCCTTCATCAAACAATATCATGAGAAGAATAACTAAAAAAGGAGGGATTATGAAACGGATTATATTTCTTGCCGCTATGATGAGCACAGCTGTTTGCAGTGCGGCAATGAGCAACAGCAAAGTGCGTAAAGAGACCCGCTTTCTTACGGACAAGATGGCCTATGAATTGAACCTGAATACAGAACAGTATAATGACGTGTACGAAATAAACTATGATTTCATTTCCGGTATACGCTATCTGATGGATGACGTTCTTCGGGGGGAGGAATGGGCCTTGAATCGCTATTACGATTATCTGGATGTGCGCAATGACGATCTTCGATGGGTGCTGAATAACCGGCAGTATGGCCGTTTCATGCAGGCCGCCTATTTTTACCGTCCGGTTTATGTAAGTGGTGGGCGTTGGTCTTTTAGGGTTTACATCACTTACACCAACCATAATCATTTCTATTTCCCGCGGCCGTATCATTACCGTACATATTGCGGTGGGCATTGTCGTACGCACTATCACAACAGCTATTATCGCGGTCGTTACCATCATCCGCACTATACCGGTTCGTGGAGCATTCGGAATGATAAGTCGTACCACACCAGCCGCCGTTCAGATTTCGGTTCGGTGAACATCCGCCCTAATTCGCATAAGCGTCCGGCAGGCAGGGATGATGTATATACCACGCGACGTAGCAACGGTAGTAATAATCGCATTAGTACAGGTACACGTAACAGCAGTACGCGACGTAGTAGTGTGGATAGTGGCAGAAAGTCGAGTAAAGAGAAAATAGAAACCACAAGAACTAAAAATAATGATAAGAGCCCCAGCCGTAGCAGGGTAAAGACGGAAAGTAAGGAAAGAAGAAATGCTTCCGGCGTACGGAATTCCGAAAGCCGTCGCAGCAGCTCTTCAAGCACTACCCGCAGTAGCTCTTCCCGTTCTTCGGAAAATACAAGGAGATAGAAGAACAAAAAACTCCCCTCTCGCCTGCATGAAGCAGGGAGAGGGGAGAATCAAACACAACAACTAAAATTATACTTCGTTTTTTACTCAATCGGTTCTCCTTTATAGAAATCCAGAATCTTGGTACGGAACAGATAGTCATACTTGGCCTGCAGTTCGTCTGATTGGGATTTCATAAGGTTTTGTTTTGCTTCATTGTATTCCACGGCATTTGCTTTACCATTTTCATATTTCTCGCTCATCAGCTTGAAAGATTCTTCGCTGGCAACGGTGGCTGTATGGCTGCTGGTATATTTGCTTTCGGCAGCGGCGGCGTTGTACCATGCTTGCTGGATTTCCTTGTAAAGCGTCTTTTTGGCATCATCCAGTTGCAAGGCATAGTTTTCACGTTGCAGGCGTGCCGTGCGCACCCGGTTACGGGTAGAGAGGCGGTTGAAAATAGGTACGCTGAGGTTGAAGCCTACATATTTGTTGAAGTTATCGTTCATCTGCTGGCTGAAGGTGCGGTCAATGGTAGAATAGTAATTCGTACCGAGGCTACCGTTCAGGCTCAGTTGTGGGTAGTAGTTGCTCTGGGCGATGCGGATGCTGTGCTTGCTGCCTTCCAGACGGAACTGTGCAGCCTGGATGGAGGCTTTGCTTACCATAGCTGTTTGGAATATTTCATCCGGAGGAGTGAGAGGAACCAACTTCAGATTGACTGCCGGAGATTCCAGATTGAACCCTTCAGGTGTTTCCAGCTCGATAAGCTGGCTGAGGTCGAGCAGAGCCAACTTATAATTATTGTTCGTCTGTACCACATTCATCTCGTCTTGTGCCACACGTGCTTTGGCTTCTGCCAGTTCTGCCGGAGAAGCCTTGCCCAGTTCTGCCAGCCGGCTGATACGGACATATTGCTCTTTACTCAGTTGTACTTGTCCCAGCGCCACCTGGTGGAGCTCTTCATTGAACAGCACTTGCAGGTAGGCCGAAGCTATATTGATGGCAATATCTTCCTTGGCTTTGTCCAGGTCGGCAATGGCAGCTTTGAGGTTCAGTTTGGCCAATGCATACTGGTGGGGAATTTCCAGACCGGTAAAAATAGGTATGCTGGTATTGACGGACATGTTGGTTCCGTGACTGCTGGTGTTGACGTATACAGTGGAGTAGTCTCCCGTATCCTCGTTCTTGATGGCTGTTTGCGTACGTCCCCAGTTCCAGCTCTGGCCGGCACTGGCATTCAGGTTCGGCAGTCGTGCCCATTTGGCTGTATTTACCTCGACAGCACTCTGTTCGGCAGCGTTGGCTGTTTGGCGGATACTGATGTTATGCTCGATGGCATAGTCTATGCATTGGCGCAAAGACCAGCGTTCCTGCGCCTGCACTGAGATACTGCCGAATATGGCGAGGTATAAGAATATCTTTTTATTCATGTCGTATATCTTTTTAAGCTATTCCGTTTGTTAATCCTTTTTCTCTGCACCGCGAAGCTTATCCTGGGCACTGATGCCGCTTTTGATGGCAATCTTTATGCCGTCGCTCATGCCGACCTGGATGGGGCGGCGTTCGAACTTTTGTACCGGTACGCTGTCCGTCATTACATATACAAAGGTACTGTCCCCATTGAATTCAACAGTACTTTCCGGAACGGCAAGCGTTTTCTGGGCACGGTCCAATACGATTTCTGCGTTGGCAGAATAGCCGGAACGTATCTGTACGCTGTCCGGTGCGGCAATGGCAGCTTTGATTTCAAACTGGTTGGCACCGTTTTCTTCCACACCCTTCGGAGATATGTATTCCAGTGTGGCATCGAACGAAAGATTCTGCAGGGCGCCGATTGTCAGTTTCACCGGCATACCTTCGTGTACACGGCCCACTTCCGTTTCGTCAATGTTGCCGCGGAAAATCAAATCGTTCATGTTAGCAACGGTAGCGATAGTGGTTCCGTCATTGAAGGTGTTACTCATGATAACCGAGTTACCGACTTTGATGGGCACATCCAGAATCAGACCGGTAATGGTGGAACGAATCAGCGTACTACTGAAAGAGGCGCTGTTCTTGGTGATGCCTTCCTTTACAATTTCCAAGTTGTCTTTTGCAGTCTGCAGTTCCTCGCGTGCTTGCTTTACACTTACCTCTCCTTTTTCATACTCTTCAGCGCTGATAAGCTTGTCGTTGTACAACTTCTGGGTACGTGCGAAGTCTGTTTCGGCTTGGGCAGCGTTGATTTCCGCCAACCGTACGCGGCTTTCGGCTGAGTTTAATGTGCCTAGTTCTGGAATAACCTTCACTTTGGCAATCACTTCGCCTTGTTTTATGCTTTGTCCGGCCTCCTTGTACACTTCAGATATGATACCGGAAATCTGCGGTTTAATGAGTACTTCGTCTCTTGGTTCCACTTTGCCGGTGGCTACGGTGGTCTTTTCGAGGTCTGTCACTTCCGGAACTACTGTTTCGTATACCTTTACTTTAGGTTGGGACTTCTGATATAGGAATATAAATGTCCAGATAAACAAGGCAGCTATTACTACCAATAATGCAATTTTCAGATACTTTTTAGTTCTCATCTTATATTTATGATTTAATTATTTACTATTGATATAGTAACCATTGTTTCATGGTTTACGGTTGATAATCTTTTATAGGTTTATTCATCCCTGATTGCTTCAATTGGTTTGATTGCCATGGCGCGATAGGCAGGTGCCAGTCCGGCAAGCACTCCCAATGCGATGAGGAGGATGCAAGTTCCGATAGCCAGTCCGAATGAAACCTGGTAGTGGGTTTTGATAACTCCAGGGTCGTTGGCAGCCTTTTCAAGTATTTGCAGTACAAATACGGCAAAAGAAATGCCTGCCATACCCGCTATAGTGGTCAGTACCATGCTTTCCGAAAGAATTTGTTGCAGGATGTCTTTAGGACGGGCACCGATGGCACGCCGTATGCCTATTTCCGTAGTACGCTCCTTGACGGTTACCATCATGATATTCGATACGCCGATGGCTCCGGCGAACAATGTACCCAGACCTACCATCCAAATAAGAAAGTGTACTCCGGTCATCAGGTTGTCCATCATAGAGAACATAGCTTCCGCATTCAGGAACATGACGGCTTGTTTGTCATCGGGAGCAATGTAATGCGCTGCTTTTACGAGGCGTTCCACTTCGGGCTGTACGTCTTTTACTTTTATTCCCGGTTTCATGATGAAACATACCACATCCAGTTTCTTTCCGAGGTTGTAGGTCTGCTGCATGGTGGAGAAAGGCAATACAATGGCTTCGGAGGCTTGTCCTTGTATGTTGACATTGCCTTCGGATGAACACATTCCGATAATCCGGTAATAGATTCCGTTCACCCGAACGTATTTGCCGCAGGGGTCTTCTCCCGGTTTAAAGAGACTTTCGTATACACGTTTGCCGATAACACACACTTTACGTGACTCTTTGATGTCGACGTCGTTGATAAAACGGCCGTAAGTCATTTCCTGATGTTCTATCTGCTCATACTCCGGGTACAGCCCCTTTACACTACATTCATATTTGTTTTCTCCATAGACAGCGGTCTGTCCCCAAAGGGCAAATGAAGGCGTGGCGAGTGCGATGCCGTCCACACTGCGCACACGGTCCACATCTTCCATCTCCAAGTCCCACCAGCGTCCCTTGCGGAATCCCTTGTAGGCTTCGCTTGTCTTTTGTGCGGCGATAAAGCCCGAGTTGGTCGCAAATCCTTCGAACTGGGATTTCAGTTCTTCCTGCATGCCTTGTCCGCCACCGATGAGTGCTACCAGCATAAAGATGCCCCAGAATACACCGAATGCAGTCAGCAGGCTTCTTGTCTTGTTTCTTGTTATTGTGATGAGGATTTCCTCACATGTATCTATGTCTATTTTCATAATCTTTAATCTGCTCTAAGTGCTTCGATAGGACTGATACTCACGGCTTTCTTTGCCGGGAAGAATCCGGCAAGTGTACCTGCTATGATGAGGGTCAGTGTGGCTTGGACGGCAATGCTGAGGTCTACGGTGGGATCGGAGAACATGGTCTGCTGGAACATGCCGGCATCCATCGTCTGGTTACCGAAAGCAGAGTTCATCCATTCCGTCACCCCGATGCCTGCCACCATACCGATATAACCGAATAGCGTAGTGATAGTCACGCTTTCCACAATAATCAGCCAAAGGATGGAGAAGGGCTTTGCTCCCAGTGCCTTGCGGATACCGAATTCACGGGTACGTTCTTTAACGGTAATCAGCATGATATTCGATACACCGACAATACCGCTCAACAAGGTAAAGATACCGATAACCCAGATGGCGGTGCGTAGAATACCCATTGCGTTTTGGGCTTGCAGATAGTTGGTGAAACGGTTCCATATCCAGATGGCGCTGTCGTCGGTAGGGTCGAAGCGATGGTTGGTGGCAATGGCTTTACGGTATTCTTTTTCAAAGGCCTCATTGCTTTCTATACTGCTCAGGTTCTTGGTCGTGAAGATGATGTTATTCAACTTGTCTCCTTTATTGTAGATGGTCTGTAAGGTGGAGAAAGGAATGTAGGCCTCGTTTGCCTCGCGGTCTCCCTGGTCATTGTAGAGCCCCACTACCTGATAGGCCACTCCACCTGCATTGACAAATTGTCCGATAGGTTCGGTATGTGTTTTGCCGAAGAGGATATCTGCGGATTTCTTATGGAGGATGATTACTTTACGCCGGTCTTTCAGATCGCTGTGGTTGATGAAACGTCCGTCTGCCGTCTTCACGGTTTCCACTTCTGTGTAGTTAGGGTATACGCCCAGCAGGGAGATATTGATATATTCTTGTCCAAAACTGACGTTTACATTGCTCTGGCGTACTGTGGCACCGGCACTAATGACATTTTCTGTAAATTGCTTTTCCGTGTCGTCCATGTCCCGATTGTCCAGTTGGATGAAACGTCCTTCCTTCAGACCGTCGTATGATTTGGTAGTCCAGCCGGGAAAAATGCGGATGGAGTTCAAGGCACGTTCCGACGCATTCTGTTCGAAAGCATGTATGATGCCGTTCCCGGCTCCGAGCAATACGATGAGCATGAAGATGCCCCATGCTACGGCAAAGCCCGTCAGGAACGTACGCAGCTTGTTACGTTTGATGGTTCCGTATATTTCTTGCCAAAGGTCTATCATTGATAATTAAAGATTAAGAATTAAAAATTAAAGAAAGAAGGGAAAGAGGGCTCTTCCTTCATTATTTCATGAACCCGTCTTTTCCGAACGGGCTTGCATCGTGATTCAAGTTTGTTTCGATGCTGCCTATGACGCCGTCTTTGATGTGGATAATCTTGTCCGTCTGGTTGGCAACGCCGCTTTCGTGGGTCACGACTACGATGGTCATGCCCGTATCGTGCAGTTCCTTCAGAATCTGCATCACCTCTACGGAAGTCTTGCTGTCGAGCGCGCCGGTAGGTTCGTCGGCAAGGATAATCTGCGGCTGGGTGATGAGGGCGCGGGCGATGGCTACACGCTGTTTCTGTCCGCCGGACATTTCGTTGGGCATGTGGTGTGCCCAGTCTTTTAAGCCCAGGCGGTCGAGGTACTCCAATGCCATCGCATTGCGTTTCCGTCGGCTCACTCCTTGATAAAAGAGGGGAAGTGCCACATTTTCTACTGCGTTCTTGAATGAAATCAGATTGAAGGACTGGAAGATGAAGCCAATCATGCGGTTGCGGTACTCGGCAGCCTTCGTCTCGCTGAGATTTTTGATAAGAGTACCGTTCAGATAGTATTCTCCGGTGTCATAATTATCCAGAATGCCCAGTATATTGAGTAAAGTGGACTTTCCCGAACCCGATGAGCCCATGATGGAAACAAATTCACCCTTCTGAATGTCGAGGTTGATGCCTTTGAGCACGTGCAGTGGTGCTCCGTTGTAATAGGTCTTGTTAATGTCTTTTAGTTGTATCACTGTTTTCCCTGTTTTTTTGCTTTACTCTTATTAATTTTCACTATTAGACGCAGCTATGCTACGAAAAGTTGCAAAAGTTGCAAACTTTTTTAAAAAAAGATTTTGCAGTGTCGTTTTTCTTTGTGATTTTTGTAACCATGAATATGATTAACTAACCCTTTAAACAAACGTAGTATCATGAATTCAAACATGGAAAAGCCCTATGTAGTGGGCATTGACATAGGCGGAACGAACACCGTCTTTGGTATTGTAGACGCACGCGGAACTATTATTGCAAGCAGTTCCATCAAAACCGGAGCTTATGAAGACGTCAATGATTATGTAGACGAAGTTTGCAAGAATCTGTTGCCGCTCATTATTGCCAATGGCGGTGTAGACAAGATAAAAGGTATCGGTATCGGCGCTCCTAACGGAAACTATTACAGCGGTACCATTGAGTTTGCTCCGAATCTTCCTTGGAAGGGCGTAATTCCTTTGGCTGCCATGTTTGAGGAGCGTTTGGGTATTCCTACCGCTTTGACAAACGACGCCAATGCTGCCGGTATCGGTGAAATGACTTACGGTGCGGCTCGCGGTATGAAAGACTTTATCATGATTACGCTGGGCACCGGTGTAGGTAGCGGTATCGTTATTAACGGTCAGATGGTATATGGCCATGACGGTTTTGCCGGAGAGTTGGGACATACTATTATCCGTCGTGAAAACGGTCGTCTCTGCGGATGCGGACGTCACGGTTGTCTGGAAACTTACTGCTCGGCTACGGGTGTGGCACGTTCTGCCCGTGAGTTCCTGACCAAGAGTACCGAGCCAAGCTTGTTGCGCGACATTCCAGCAGAAAACATTACTTCCAAGGATGTGTATGATGCAGCTGTGAAGGGCGACAAGATTGCTCAAGACATTTTTGAGTTTACCGGAACTATCTTGGGTGAGGCTTTGGCCGATTTCATTGCTTTCTCCAGCCCGGAAGCTATCGTACTGTTCGGTGGTCTGGCAAAAGCGGGCGACTATATCTTCAAGCCTATCCAGAAAGCCATTGATGACAATGTATTGAATATCTACAAAGGCAAGACTAAGTTGCTGGCTTCCGAGTTGAAGGACTCTGATGCCGCTGTGCTGGGTGCCAGTGCATTGGGCTGGGAGCTGAGAGATACCAAGTAATCGATATCAGGGAAACTGATAAAGGAGGGGGATGTGTCAAAACTCCCCTTTTCTCGAAATCACCCTCGCTACAACTACCTGTGGCGAGGGTGATTTTTAGTTTAGGAGAGTTTCGACACACCTTTTTTCTTTAGTGGCACATATTCCTCAGCAATAAAGTTATGTCACAAGTTGCTTCCACACTTCCACCCATTCTCTGTATCCCTTTATTCATCGGGGTTGCGGATGCTGTGGAAGCAACTTGAAAAGGTGGAAGCAAAAGTTGCTTCCACCTTAAATTTACACCAAATAATCTATTAATATATTGTAGTACAATAAATTAATAGGATCTGGAGCAATTTGCCAATATCGTGTAAACAAGCTATTGGTTTCCTGCAAACACGGTATTAACTTTGTAAAAGCCCGTGCGATAATAGGTGGAAGCCAGGCATTCGGTATGGATAAGATAGGTATTCAGTATGGAAAAGCTATGCCTATGACAGCTGTTTAACGGCCGTGAGGCGCTCGTCTAACGGCCATAAAGCACCTTGTTGACGGTCGTTAGCAGAGCGTCTCACGGCCGTTGGGCGCTGATAAACTAACATATCAGCAAGAAGGAAGGCTTATGTGAAAGGAAAGGAGCGCAGGCTTACAATGTTTTGAATGAGGGAGTAGCAGTAGAGTATCGCATGGTGTGTATGCCTACTGTGTATATCACTAAAAAAGGGAAACTGACATTGTCAGTTTCCCTTTTTTATTTCGAAATAGGAGTCTGGAATTAACCGTTAACTCTTTTTTCTTTGATTCTTGCTTTCTTACCGGTAAGAGCGCGCAGGTAGTACAGTTTAGCGCGACGAACTTTACCCACCTTGTTCACTTCGATGCTGTCGATAGCCGGTGATTCAATCGGGAAAATACGTTCTACGCCTATGGTTCCTGACATCTTACGTACTGTAAAACGCTTCTTGTCTCCATGTCCGGCAATCTTGATAACAACACCACGGTACAGCTGTACACGTTCCTTGTTACCCTCGACAATACGATATGCTACTGTTACAGTGTCACCTGCCTTGAAGCTCGGGTGCTGTTTTCCGGTAGCAAATGCTTCTTCTGCAATTTTAATTAAATCCATTGTTTTTATTATTAAATTGTTTCATCGTTACAACGCAACATACCAGGCTTCTCTCTTGGTGTCCTGACAGCGATTGCGCGAAAGCGGTGCAAAGGAACGAATTATTTGCCAGATACACAAGTGCTTCAAGCTTTTTTTCGCCAGTTGGGATGATTTTTGAGCGTTTCATTCTGCTAAACGCAAGTCTAAATAATCGGTTAATTGTGTGGCTCAGTCGCAAAAGAAAAGTATATTTGTAGCAATTTAAAACTAAATGAATATGAAGAAACAAACTTTCAGTCTCCTTGCGGGGGCAGTGTTGGCGGTTGCACTTCTATTGGTTTCCTGCCATTCTTCCTACGAAGTGACCAAGGTAGAGGGAGGCAGAATTCCCATGAACTCTGTCTGGGATGCCGAGCCGGATGCCGAAGCCGTGGCTCTGCTGGCGCCTTACAAGGCCCGGATGGACAGCGTTATGTATCATGTGGTGGGAACCGCAGAAATGTCGATGGACAGATTCCGGCCCGAAAGCCTTTTATCCAATCTGATTGCAGATGTACTGCGTGAGGCTGCGGTGGAAGTGCTGGGCAAACCGGCAGATATGGGGCTAATCAATATCGGTGGAATCCGGAATTCCCTGACGGAAGGAGATATCACTACCGAAAACATCTATGAGATATTGCCTTTTGAGAATTCGCTCTGTGTGCTGACGATGAAAGGCTCTGCCATGAAGCACTTGTTTGAAAACATTGCGGTGAGACTTGGTGAAGGGGTGAGTGGTATACAGTTGGAAATCAGCAAGGATGGCAAGCTGCTCCAGGCTTCCATTGCCGGCAAGCCGGTGGAGGATGACCGTGACTATACGGTTGCCACGATTGATTATCTGGCTGATGGAAACGATGGAATGACGGCTTTCCTGCAGGCGGATAAAAGGGAGTGCCCGGATGGGGCTACACTGCGTGGTCTGTTCATGAAGTATGTGGAGAAGCAGACGGCAGCCGGCAAGAAGGTGACTTCGCGCATGGAGGGAAGAGTGGTCGTTAAAGAGTAAGCATTAAAAAAACAGAAGTTCTATGAAACATATGTATTCCTTGGCAGCCCTGCTGCTTTTCATGCTCCCCGCATCGGCACAGCAAGAGGGGCGTGTCATTACTGAAGAACCCCTTTGCCTGGTGTCCGCCGATTCTGTATCGTCCGGCCAATCCGGAAAACAACTGTTTATCCTGCACACCAGCGATACGCACAGCCGTATAGAACCCATCAGCGCCGAGGCTGCCGACGAGTATGCCGGGATGGGCGGTGTGGTGCGCCGTGCCGGTTTTGTAAAGCAGTTTCGCGGCAAGCATCCGGATATGTTGCTGCTGGATTGCGGAGACATCTCGCAAGGTACCCCTTATTATAACTTTTTCAAAGGCGAGCTGGAGGTCAAGATGATGAACCTCATGGGCTATGATGCCATGACGATAGGTAATCATGAATTTGATTTCGGACTTGAGAATATGGCGGAATTGTTCCGTATGGCGGATTTTCCCGTGGTCTGTTCCAATTATGACGTGACGGGTACGGTACTCGAAGGGCTGGTGAAGCCTTATATCACCTTGGTGCGCGAAGGGGTGAAAATCGGAATCTTCGGCCTGGCCCCCAAGATGGAAGGGCTGGTGCAGGCGGATAAATGCATAGGCATTGTCTACAACGACCCGATAAAGGTGGCCCAAGAAATGACAGACCTTCTCAGGGAGAAGGAGAATTGCGAGGTTGTGATTTGCATGTCTCATTTGGGTATCCGCAGTGCAAATCCCGAAGGCGCTTCCGACGAGAACCTGGTAGGCAAGACGCGTGGCATTGATGTCATTTTGGGAGGACATTCGCATACTTTTATGGAAAAGCCTGCCGTTTATCTGAATGCGGACGGCAAGAGCGTTCCCGTGCTGCACACCGGAAAGAGTGGCATCTACGTAGGAGAAATGGTACTTACTTTAACTGAAAAATAGCATGATGAAAAGACTCACCCTCCTTTTATGGGTTGCAGGATTGTTTATATTGGGATTATCTTCACTTCACGCCCAGACGGGAGGCCCGTTTCTTCCTTCGGCTGCAGACAACCGGTGCCGGCAATGGGTGGACTCCGTGTTGTCAGGTCTGAATGTACACGAAAAAGTGGGGCAGCTCATCGTTGCCACCATTCCGGCCAGAGCAGACAAGGCCACGAAAAAGCAGATGCGCGAGCTGGTAAAGAAATACAAGGTCGGTGGCTTGCTGTTTTCCGAAGGTACTCCGGAAGAGCAGGCTATCTTGACCAATATGGCCCGGAAGGATGCCAAGATTCCCGTTATGGTTACTTTCGATGGAGAGTGGGGACTGTCAATGAGGCTGAAAGGCGCTCCGGACTATCCCCGTAATGCCGCCTTGGGATGTATCGAGGACAATGGCCTGATTGAAGAATATGGACGTGAGGTGGCCCGCCAGTTCCGCGAATTGGGGGTACACGTCAATTTTGCACCCGATGCGGATGTCAATACGAATCCGCTGAACCCGGTGATACACGTACGCTCCTTTGGCGAGAACCCGCAGCGGGTGGCGGAAAAGGTGGTGGCATACAGCCGTGGGCTCGAAAGCGGGGGCATACTTTCCGTTTGCAAGCATTTCCCCGGGCATGGCGATACGGATGTGGATTCTCATAAGGCGCTTCCCGCCTTGCACTACGACCGTGCACGCCTGGACAGTGTGGAACTTTATCCCTTCAAGGAAATGGTACGTGCCGGATTGGGGGGTGTCATGGTAGGCCATCTGCAAGTGCAGGCGCTGGACCCGGACGGGGTGACTCCTTCTTCCTTGTCGCGGAATGTGGTGACCGGGCTGTTGAAGGATGAACTCGGCTTTAAAGGGCTGGTGTTTACCGATGCCTTGGACATGAAGGGTGTGTCTGCCATTCCGCAGGTAACTACCAAAGCGCTGCTGGCGGGAAATGATATGGTGCTGGTACAGTTCAATACGAAGAATGCGGTGCAGGAGCTGGTAGATGCAGTGGAGTCGGGACAACTGAGTAAGGACGAACTTGATGCCAAGTGCCGCAAGGTATTGATGTACAAGTATATGCTTGGCTTGAGAAACCGCCAGCCGCAACTTCGGGTCAGCGGAATGAGCTATCGCATCAATACGGAGGAAGCGCAGGCGTTGGCTGCCAAGTTGC
This sequence comes from Bacteroides sp. A1C1, assembly GCF_004328515.1. Taxonomy (NCBI): domain Bacteria; kingdom Pseudomonadati; phylum Bacteroidota; class Bacteroidia; order Bacteroidales; family Bacteroidaceae; genus Bacteroides; species Bacteroides sp. A1C1. Next base: position 1,559,936 of record NZ_CP036491.1, on the reverse strand, counting down.
GCCGTTCGGCAGTGACTGTATTGAACAATTATTTCGATGTCCTCCCGCTGGCACCGGTGGAAGGTGATATTGCCGTGCTCAGCATCGGAGAGAAGGAGGCAGATGCTCCCTTTGTGGAAGCTATGAAAAAGAATGCAGGCATCAGCCATTTCCACTTGCCTTGGAATGCCGATGAGGCTCTCTGGCAGGAAGTGCAGGGGCAGTTGGCTGCTTTCCGTCGCGTGGTTATCAGCATCACCGGTTCGGCTTATGTCAGCGACCGTGATGTGGCCTTTCTGGAAGGCTTGAACCTGCGTGCTCCGCTGGTCTATACTTTTTTTACCTCTTACCGTACATTGCAACCTCTGATGCCCGCACTTGCCAAATCTAGCGCTGTGGTGCTGGCACATTCGGCAGAGACGGATTTGCAGCAATACGTGGTTGATGTTCTTTTTGCCAAAAAGCCGGCCAGTGGCAGAATGTCGATGAGTATCGGTAAACTGTTTCCAGCGGGAACGGGCTGTATGATTGAACCGGGCATGAAACCGGGGAAGACTGTTCCGGAAGATTACGGCATGAAATCGTATGTGCTGCAAAGTATCGATGCCGTTGCCCGGAAGGGACTGGAAGCGGGAGCTTATCCCGGTTGCCGCGTGCTGGTGTGGAAAGACGGACTGCCGGTATATGACAAAGGCTTCGGAACCCACTCTGATAAGGATACCACTACTGTCCGTTCTTCGGACCTTTTTGATTTGGCTTCGCTGACCAAGACTACGGCTACGTTGCTTGCCGTCATGAAACTGTATGATGAGGGCAAGATAAAACTGGATGACAAGGTTTCCGCTTATCTGCCCTTCTTGCGCAATGGCAACAAGCGGAACATTACCATCCGCGAACTTTTGTTCCACGAATCGGGGCTTCCTCCCTATATCCGCTTCTACCTGGACATCATAGACCCGAATTCGGTACACGGTCCGTACTCCCAGAGTTGGGTGGACGAGTGGCATCGTACGCAGGTAAGCGAGCATAGCTATTATTGTTCCGATTTTAAGTTCCGGAAAGGGATGGTGTCCGACAAGAATACACCGGTCTATACCCTGCACATGGCAGATGGCATGTGGCTGAACAAGAGTTTCAAGAATTCTATCCTTCAGCGGATAGCCAAGTGCGAGTTGGATGGCAAACGTTATGTTTACAGCGACCTCGGCTTCGTGCTGTTGCAGCAGGTAGTGGAGAAGGTGACGGAGCTGCCGATGGATTTGTACCTTGCCCGTGAGTTCTATGCCCCGATGGGATTGCAACGTACTATGTTTCTGCCTTTGACGAAGTTCACCAAAGCGGAAATCATGCCCACGGCATCCAATGACTTCCTGCGTCGCCAGGATATATGCGGATATGTGCATGACGAGACTGCTGCCTGCATGGGTGGGGTGTCCGGTAATGCAGGACTTTTCTCTACGGCCGAAGAGGTGGCAAAGGTTTATCAAATGTTGCTGAACGGCGGTGAATTCAATGGCAAGCGTTTCTTGAGTGAGGCAACCTGCCGTTTGTTTACGACGGAGAAATCTGCCATCAGCCGTCGCGGTCTGGGATTCGACAAGCCGGATGTATCCATTGTGAAGCGCAGCCCTTGTGCTCCTTCCGCTCCGGAAGCAGTATATGGACATACCGGATTTACCGGTACTTGTGCTTGGGTGGACCCGGAAAACAAGACAGTGTATGTATTCCTCAGCAACCGCTTGTGCCCCAATGTATGGAACACGAAACTGGGTGACATGAATATAAGAAGAGATATCCAGGAATTGATTTATAAAAGTATTATTCCGCAAATCCCCTAAAAACAATCTATCTATAAGGAATGAAGAGAATATACCTGCTTGCCTATATCACTATATTGTGTTGTCTTTGTCCGCTTCTGAAAGCGCAGCTTGGCCCGATGCCGTTTACTCCGGTGCCGCCGAACGACCCTTCGCTTGTACGTCTCTTGAACAGTGACGTGCGGTGCAGGCAGTGGGTGGATTCCGTCATGCAGCGTCTGACTCTGAAAGAACGCATCGGACAACTGTTCATCTATACGATTGCCCCCCAGCAGGACAAGGCCAACAAGGAACTGCTGCGTAAGGTGGTGGAGGACTATAAGGTAGGCGGTCTGTTATTCTCCGGCGGATTGATGCAGAACCAGGTGATGTTGACCAATGAGGCGCAGCGGATGGCGGAAGTTCCGCTGATGATTACCTTTGACGGTGAATGGGGACTGGCTATGCGCCTCCGCGGTACTCCGAACTTTCCGCGAAACATGGTGCTGGGCTGCATACAGAACGATACACTGATTTATGAATATGGGCGCGAAGTGGCCCGCCAATGCCGTGAACTGGGGGTGCAAGTGAATTTTGCTCCTGTAGCGGATGTGAATATCAATCCCAAGAATCCGGTTATCAATACCCGTTCCTTCGGTGAAAGTCCGTTCAATGTGGCGAACAAGGTTGTTGCCTACTCCAAAGGGTTGGAGGATGGTGGTGTACTTTCTGTCAGCAAGCACTTTCCGGGGCATGGGGATACGGATGTGGATTCTCATAAGGCGTTGCCCGTGCTGCCTTTTACCCGTGCCCGTCTGGACAGTATAGAGCTTTATCCTTTCAGAAAAGCCATTCGTGCCGGATTGGGAGGAATGATGGTGGGGCACTTGGAGGTGCCTACCATAGAGCCGCAAAAGGGGCTCCCGTCTTCGCTTTCGCGTAAGGTAGTTTCCGGTCTGTTGGTGAATGACCTCGGCTTTCAGGGGCTTGTCTTTACAGATGCCCTTGCCATGAAAGGGGTATCGGGCAATGAAAGCATCTGTTTGCAGGCGCTGAAAGCCGGCAATGATTTGCTGCTTGTCCCCCGGCGTATTAAGGAAGAAGTGGAGGCTGTGCTTGCCGCTGTGAAAAAAGGGGAGCTGACAGAGAAAGAGATAGAGGCGAAATGCCGTAAAGTACTGAAATATAAATATGCCCTTGGGTTGGAAAAGAAACCCCATGTACAGCTTTCAGGTTTGGGGACCCGCATCAATACTCCGAAAACGCGTGATTTGATGCGCCGGCTGAACTTGGCGGCCATCACTGTGCTGGATAACCGGGACGAGGTACTTCCGCTGGACCCTTCCATCGGTGAAGTTGCCGTGCTCAATGTGGGAGAAGCGCAGGAAATCCAGCCGTTCCTCAAGGAACTGTCGCAGTATACCCGTCCTGTGGAGTTCCATTTGGGCAAGAATCTGCCGGAGGCTGACGGGAACCGTTTGAGGAATGCGCTGGCCAAGTACAAACGTATTCTGGTCTGTGTCACCGAACACCGTTTGACGCCCTATCAGAATTTCTTTGCAAAGTTCGCTCCTGACGTACCGGTGGTTTATCTGTTCTTTATTCCTGGCAAGCAGGTATTGCAGATAAAACAAGGGGACGCTGCTGCTGAAGCGGTGATTTTGGCACACTCCTCCAACGAGGAGGTACAGCGGCAGGTTGCCCGGATTGTTTATGGCAGCGCTTGTTCAGAGGGACGCTTGTCTGCCAGTATCGGTAGTCGGTTTGCTGCCGGTGCGGGAGTGACGCTGACTCCTCAAAGCGCCCCCCGCTTTGTACCCGAAGAGCATGGTATGAATTCCCGTCTGCTGGCTGAAATAGACAAGATAGCTGAAGAAGGCATTCGTGAAGGGGCTTACCCCGGTTGCCAGGTGGTGGTGCTGAAGGATGGTAGGGAGATGTATAATAAAGCTTTCGGTACCCACGTCTGGAACGAGGCCGGAAGCAAGGCGCTTCCCGTAAAGAAGACGGATGTATACGACATCGCTTCGCTGACAAAGACCACAGCCACGCTGCTTGCTGTGATGAAGTTGTACGATGGCGGACGCCTCAATCTTACAGACCGGGTGTCGGATTATCTGCCTTTCCTACAGGATACGGACAAGAAGAATATTACGGTACGCGAACTGCTGATGCATGAATCCGGTCTACCTTCTACCTTGCTATTCTATCAGGAAGCGATTGATGAAGAGAGCTACACCGGCACTTTGTTCAAGGCACGTCCCGATGCCCGGCATTCCGCACGCATCGGACGGCAGACTTGGGCGAACCCTAAGTTCCGCTTCCGTCAGGGACTGACGTCGAAGGTGCAGACACCGGAATATACGATGCAAGTGTCCGACAGCCTTTGGCTGAACCGTTCCTTCAAGCAAGAGTACTTGCAGAAGATTGTGGATACTTCGCTTAGAGATAAACGTTACCGTTATAGTTGTGTGGGCTTTATCTTGTTGCAGCAGTTGGTCGAGGCGCGCACCGGCATGTCTATGGACGAATATCTGGCCAAGGAATTCTATACTCCGATGGGATTGGAGCGTACGGGGTATCTTCCTCTGCGCTTCTTGAAGAAGGAAGATATTGTACCTTCATCAACAGATCCTTTCTTGCGTAAGACTACCTTGCAAGGATTTGTACATGATGAATCTGCAGCTTTTCAGGGCGGCGTTTCCGGTAATGCCGGGCTGTTCTCCACTGCCGGAGAAGTGGCAAAAGTCTATCAGATGTTGCTGAATGGGGGTGAACTGGACGGTAAGCGCTATTTGAGCAAGGAGACTTGCAGGGTATTTACTACCACCGTCTCAAGGATAAGCCGCCGGGGGCTGGGATTTGATAAGCCCGACCGGCGTAATCCCCAGAAGAGTCCCTGCGCAGAGTCTGCCCCTGCTTCTGTCTACGGTCATACCGGTTTCACGGGTACTTGCGCCTGGACAGACCCGGAGAACGGCTTGGTTTATGTCTTTTTGAGCAACCGCACCTATCCGGATGTGTGGAATAACAAGTTGATGAGGCTGGATATAAGGATGAGGATTCAGGAGGCGGTATATAAGGCGATGCTGAGAGGAAAAAAATAATTGGTACAAATTAAAAAGAGCCTCCCTTGCTCACGCAGGAAAGGCTCTTTTCTTCTTCAATTTTGAAACAATTAAATTCTATCTGTTAAGCTTTAAGTGTGTGTCTTATCAGAACGCAATACCTACGCGCAGACCGAAATTGCTCAAACCGTCTACGCTGTACGTAAAGAGGTCACCTTTGTTCGTACCGTAGCTGTAATAGGCTGCGAAATGCAAGCCCGGTCCATAAGCCCAAGGATACACATTGAAACCAATTTCAGGAGATACATAGAAACCCCATGTATCTTTGTTGGCTTCGAATACGTTGAAAGTTGACTTCAACTGTGCATATTCAGCACCCAGTTTTACACCGGCATACGGCTGGAATGCACCTCCACGGTTCCATACATAGCGGGAGGCCAGCCCGAAAGGCAACTGGAATGCAGTGTGCTGCTGGTCGGTATTCAGACTGCCGCCTTCGCCTACGGGAAGTGTCTGCCGACCGAAATACTCATGGTTGCTATGGTAGTTCAAGAAAGCTCCCAATGCAAAATTGTCTGTCAGGAAGTAACCGCCTTCAAAATTCATACCCCAGCCGCTTGATTTGTCGGCGAAGTTGTTGCTGAGAGGAAAGTTATATTGCCAGTCGATATTGGCATAACCGTTATCGGTCATCTGTGCCTTCGTCGGTAGGGCGAAGACGAGAGCAAGAGCGGTAACCGCAAATACTCTCAAGGAAAGATATTTTATTGTTTTCATACTTTGTTCTTGTTTTTTGGTTCAATGGCAACTTCCCAGTCCGGAAAGGATGCTGCCGTATTATTCTTGTTACCTTAATATTGGGTAACCCGTCATTTGTCACTTATAGCTCGTAGCTTGTCACTACTTGTTAGTCAGGTAAGTTGATTGAGTGAAAGCTTGGTTCACACCTTGCACGGCAAGTTTGGTATTGACAGAAGTAGAACCACTCAGCAAGCCGCTCATATAGCTGGTCCACAGAACAGGAAGTTTCTCGCTCTGGCCTTGCGGCGCCTCCAGATTCAACAATTCGCTGATAAAGGAACCGGTGCTGTAGGAATAGTTCACGGCATAGGGATAATACCATCCGCCCCAGTTGCCCCAGTAAGGAGCATCCCAGTAGCCTGGATAGTTCCACCACCATTCGGGACGTCCGTAGTCGGTGAAGTAATAGGTACTTCTGACATAGCTTACCTGCAAGCCAAGGTCGGCTTCTTCCCGGTCATCCACACGGATGTAGCCGCGGCTATTCATGTTAGTGACATAAGCGTTGAGAATTTCCTGGGCATTCTCATCTTTCCAGTATTCGGCGTTTTCCTTATCACCGATGACCAGAATGCTGTCCGGCAAGTAATAAGTTTCGAAGGTTTTGAAATCCGCCTTCTTGTCATAGTTGGTATAAACCAGATAATTATTGTCCAGCTTATCCATGTCAGGGTCTTTTTCGCAAGATGCAAGCGTCACTGCAAAGACCGCTAATAATAGGGGAATAAATTTCTTCATACTTTTATAATTGTTTAGGTTTAATATAAATTCCTGCCCTATGGTACCTTAGGCTTTTGTGAGAAAAAACAAGATAGGATATAAAAGGTTCACGTAGAGGTATGTTAAAAGTGATAAAGGAATAGGGTGACAGCACTTTTAACGTAACTGTCACCCTATTGCACTTATCATGTCATTACTTTATCCCCCTGTCATCTTTTCCATATCCGTGCTGTCCATCCTCCTCCGGGTGCCATGTGTATGTTCAGCTTGTCCCCCGAGGTCACGGTGCGTACTTCTTTCTTGTAGTCGGTTGCTTCCCGGTCGGCATTGATGCCGTCGGAAAAGATTTCGGCTTCGTAACTTCCTTCTCCGAGGAAGGAAAGGTCGATGGTACAGTCGCGTGGTGTCCAGTCGGTCATGGAGGCGACGTACCAGACGTCTCCCTTGCGGCGTGCCAGTGTAAGGTATTCACCTACTTCACCGTCCAGTGCCACGGTCTCGTCGAAAACGGTAGGCACTTTGGCAATGAAGTCCGTGCATTCCTGCTCCTTCATATATTTGCTGGGGCTGTCGGCAAGCATTTGCAGCGGGGCTTCGAAGAGGGTGTACATCGCCATCTGGTGGACGCGTGTACCCTGGCTCATCGGATGGTCGTTGACGGCACGGAAGGTTTCGCGGGTTGCGTTCATCATGGCTCCCGGTGTGTAGTCCATCGGACCTATAAGCATGCGCAGGTAGGGAGCAGTCACGTCATAGCGCGGGAAGTTGTGGAGGGGGGCTCCGTTCACTATCGGTTCCCATTTGGCGTTCTCCAGTCCCTTTACACCTTCAAAGTTTAGGACGTTGGGATAGGTGCGCTGTATACCGTATGGCTTGAGTCCATGCAGGTCTAATACCAGGCGGTGCTCGGCGGCGCAGGCTACAATGCGTTCTACGGACTGTACCAGTGGCTGGTCGTCACGGTCGAAGAAGTCTATCTTGAAGCCTTTGATACCCATCTGTGCATAGTGGCTGAATGCGGCTTCCGTATCTTTGGCAGAATTTCGCCAGCTTGCCCAGAGAATGATGCCGACGCCCTTCTGGTTTCCGTAGGCTACCAGTTCCTTTAAATCGATATCCGGATTCAGGTCTTTCAATAAGGATTCGTTTCCGCTCCAGCCGTCATCGATGATGATATATTCCAGGTTGTTGTCGGCGGCAAAGTCGATGAATGCCTTATAAGTCGGAGTGTTCATGCCGGCTTTGAAGTCTACTCCAGTCAGGTTGCAGGTGTTCCACCAGTCCCAAGCCACTTTGCCGGGTTTAATCCAGGAAATGTCTTTGATGCGGCAGGCGGGGGCAAGACGCTGTGCCATGTCGTTGTCGGCAAGCTGCGTGTCCTTTTCGGTGACGAGCACCACACGCCAGGGGAGCTCCTGCTTGGCACAACGGGCGATGTAGTCTGCACGCTTGGTCGGTATCAGGTTCAGCCGGTTGTGTCCGCCGATTATTTCTTCCAGCGGATAGGGGGCAAATGCTGCCTGCACTCCTTGACGTGTCTGGGGATTTACAGTGAGGAACATGCCGGGATAGTTTTCCAATCCGGCTTCCATGATAACGGCTTTCTTTCCTCCGTCCAGGCAAACCATCAGTGGGGTGATGGAGAGTGAGTCGGTGTGCATTTTGGACAACGGGGCTTCGTCGTAGTAAGACTCGAAGGAGAAGCAATAGCGCTCACCGTTGCGGTTGTCGTTTATGTAAGGTACAAATGCCTGGTAATCCTTGTCGAAATTGAAGTCCGCAGTTTCGTTGAGGACGATAAACGGCTTGTTCTGTTCGGAAATGAAGCGGTAGGCAGCGCCGTCATCGTATGCGCGGAACTGTACGCTGTAGCCTCCTCGGCATTTCAGTGTCAGCTGGTTGTAGACATCCTCCACACTTGCCTTTTTGTAGAGGGGAGTGGGGAAGGAGGACTCCACAGACTTGCGTTCTGCACGGATTACTTTTACATTTTTACCGAAAGTTATTGCTTTCTTGGCTGATTTTTCATCTCTGCCTTGCAGGGCGATGACAGAGGGTTGCAGCACTGTGGTGCCGTCGTGTGCAATCTGCCAGGTGAGGGCTTCTCCGGCATCTACCGTAACGGATAGTTTTCCGTTGGGTGATACAAGTTGGTATTGCTGTGCACGGACCGTGCCCAAGCAAAGGAATAATAAACAAAAGGTTTGAATAAGGAGGCTTTTCATGTTGATTTATTTTTGAATGATTTTCTTTATCTTCTCCAGTTCCTCGGCAGAGAAGTCTGTATTTTCAGTCGCTTTCAAGTTATCTGCCAGTTGGGCAACGGAGCTCGCTCCGATGATGACACTTGTCACCAGGTCGTCCTTCAACAGCCAGGCAAGTGACATCTCGGCAAGGGTTTGCCCGCGTGAGGCAGCAACTTCGTTGAGTGCCTTGATTTTTTGCAGCGTCTCGTCGGTCAGTGCTTCTTTCTTCAGGAAAGCCCCCTTTGCCATGCGCGAATCTTCGGGAATACCATTCAGGTAGCGGTTGGTCAGCAGGCCCTGCGCCAGCGGGGAGAAGGCGATGAAGCCGGTTCCGTTCCCTTTGGCTTGCTGCAGGATACCTTCTTCTTCCGGTTCGCGGTTGAAGAGATTGTATCTGCCTTGATAGAGCAGGCAGTGTACATCCCGTTCTTCCAGGTATTTGCAGGCAAACTCGGCCGCCTCTTTGGGATATTTGGAGATTCCTACATAGAGTGCTTTGCCTTGCCGTACGATATCAACCAGTGCTTGCAGGGGCTCTTCAAGCGGAGTATCCGGGTCGTAGCGGTGGGAGTAGAAGATGTCCACATACTCCAGGTTCATCCGTTTCAGACTTTGGTTGAGGCTGCTCATCAGGTACTTGCGTGAGCCCCACTCCCCGTAGGGGCCGGGCCACATGTCGTGTCCGGCCTTGGTGGAGATGAATAGTTCGTCCCGATAGGGCATGAAGGATTTCTTCATAATCATTCCGAAAGTCTCTTCGGCGGAACCGTAGGAAGGACCGTAATTGTTGGCGAGGTCGAAATGCGTGATTCCACGGTCGAAGGCATAGTGCGCCATGGCCTGGGAATTGGCAAATGTGTTCACGTCGCCGAAGTTGTGCCACAATCCGAGTGATATTTCCGGCAGCAGGATGCCGCTTTGCCCGCAACGGCGGAATTTCATGCCGTTGTCATAGCGTTCGGGCGCTGGAGAATAAATAGGGTTTATCATGATATTGTATTTTGTGGGTTATCCCATTATTACTTCTACTGTATGCGTGCCCGGCAGATGGTTCACCACATTGCCTTCTATCGGCTGGCCGTCTACTGTGACGGACTTGATGCCTTTGCACACACCATCGGGATTCTTCACGGTAATATGATATTCTGCCCCGCGGAACCTACGCTTCACGTTGAAGCCTTTCCAGCCTGCCGGGATACAAGGATTGATTTCCAGACCTTCATACGAAGGCTTGATGCCGAGTATGAATTGCGTGATGGCATACCACATCCAGGCAGCCGTTCCAGTCAGCCAGCTGTTCTTGCCTTCACCAGGGCGGGCGGCGTCCTTGCCGGCCACCATCTGGCAGCATACGTAAGGTTCTACTTTATGCAGGGCACTGTGCTCTTCGGTGTACGACGGGCATATCTTGCGGAAATACTCCCAGGAACGGTCACCCCGTCCCAGTACGGTTTCTCCGATGATGACCCACGGGTTGTTGTGGCAGAAGATACCCGCATTTTCCTTGTAGCCGGCGGGATAGGTGGAGATTTCTCCATACTCCACAACATAGCGGGTGAAGGGTGGATTGTTGAGTACAATACCGTGCTCGCAGTCCAGGCGTTCCTTTACGGAGTCCAGCGCTTTTTTTACCATGCCTTCTTCCAGTCCGATGCCTGCCATGGTGCACCAGCCTTGCGATTCGATGAAGATTTGTCCTTCTTCGTTCTCTTTGGAGCCTACCTTGTGGCCGAAGTAATCGTAGGCGCGCAGATACCAGTCTCCGTCCCAGCCGTGTTTTTTTACGGCTTCCACCATATTGTCTATGTAGGTTTGCGCTCTGTTTGCTTCGTCGTCTTTACCCAGGCGGCGGCACAGCTCCACGTAGTCGCGTCCGCATACCACGAACAAGCCGGCAATCATCAGCGATTCTGCCTGGCTGCCTTCCGTCTGGTTTTCCGTGGTCTGGAAGGATTCATTCGGATCCCAGGAGAAGCAGTTCAGGTTCAGGCAGTCGTTCCAGTCGGCACGGCCGATGAGGGGCAACATGTGGGGGCCGAGGTTCTCGATGACGTGGTTGAAGGAGACGCGCAGGTGCTCGAACAGAGACACTTCCGAACCTTCTTTGTTGTCGAAGGGGACGGGCTCATCCAGGATACTGAAGTCTCCCGATTCCTTGATGTATGCCACCGTACCGAAGATAAGCCACATGGGGTCATCGTTGAAGCCGCCGCCGATGTCGTTGTTGCCGCGTTTGGTCAGCGGTTGGTATTGGTGGTAGCATCCTCCGTCGGGGAATTGGGTAGAAGCTATGTCGATGATTCGTTCGCGGGCTCGTTCCGGTATCTGATGCACGAAGCCCACGAGGTCCTGGTTGGAGTCGCGGAAACCCATTCCACGACCGATGCCGCTCTCGAAGAAAGAGGCGGAACGGGACATGTTGAAGGTAATCATGCACTGATACTGGTTCCAGATGTTCACCATGCGGTCCAGTTTTTCTTCGTCGGTCTTCACGACGTAGATGTCCAGCAGGCGGTCCCAGTAGGCTTTCAGTTCGGCAAAGGCAGCATCTACTTTGGCGGTAGTGTCGAAGGCCGAAATCATCGCCTTAGCCTTTACCTTATTTATAATAGGTGAAGAGGGTACACTCTGCTTGAACGCTTCATGCAGAGATGCTTCACGTTCCTCGAACTTTGCCTCCTGCTTGTTTTCCACATAGCCCAGCAGGAAGATGAAGTCGCGGCTTTCGCCGGGTTGCAGTTCTACTTCCAGATAGTGCGAGGCGATGGGACTCCAACCGTGGGCAATGCTGTTGCCCGGTCTGCCTTCTACTACCCGTTCCGGGTCGGCAAACTCGTTGTAGAGTCCCACGAATGTTTCGCGGTCGGTATCGAAACCGTCTACGGGTGTATTGACACTGTAGAAGGCGTAGTGATTGCGGCGTTCCTTGTATTCCGTCTTGTGGTAGATGACAGACCCGTCCACTTCCACCTCTCCCGTGGAGAAGTTACGCTGGAAGTTCTCCATGTCCGTAGCGGCATTCCACAAGCACCATTCGGCAAAGGAGAATAGTTTGAGTTTTCTCACTTTGGCAGAAGTATTCCGCAAGGTCAGCTTCTGCACCTCTCCCCAGGTCTTCAGTGGGACGAAGAAGAGCAGGCTGGCTTCGATGCCGTCTTTGGATCCGGTGATGCGGGTGTAGCTCATGCCGTGGCGACACTCGTAACTGTCGAGTGCAGTCTTGCAGGGCTTCCAGGTGGGAGACCATACGTTGCCGCCTTCATTGATGTAGAAGTAGCGTCCCCCGTTGTCCATCGGCACGTTGTTGTAGCGGTAGCGGGTGATGCGGCGGAACTTGGCGTCCTTGTAGAAGGAATAGCCTCCGGCAGTATTGGAGATGAGTGAGAAGAAATCTTCATTGCCCAGGTAGTTAATCCATGGCCAAGGTGTCTTGGGGTCGGTAATGACGTATTCGCGGTTGTCGTCATCGAAATATCCGAATCTTTTGTCTTGCATATTATTTCTTGTATTTAGTTTGATACATTCTTCATTAGTTGTGCCATCCGGCCATTTTCCCGGAAGCACGCTTCAAATTTAAAAACTTTTCTCCTATCACCCTTGTTTGCCCGGCGTGTTTTTTCCCCTCGGAAACATGAAGTACCGGAAAATGATACAAAAGTATCACCGCACGAATCTTTTTCGCTCTATCTTTGTAAACACATTTTATGATTAACCGATATGAAACACTTATTCGCATTTCTGTTCCTTCTTGGAATTACCTTTTCTCTTTCTGCCCAATCCGTCCGCGAACGTATTTTGCTGGACGACGGCTGGCAGTTTGCTTTTGGCAATGCTTCCTCACCGGAGAAAGACTTCGGCTGCGGAACGGAGTACTTCAACTATCTGACCAAGGCAGCCTCTATCCATAATGAGGGCCCTTACTCTCCCAAGTTCAATCCGGAGAAGTGGGGTGTGGACTGGAAGACGGTCAATCTTCCGCATGACTGGGTGGTTGATTTGCCTTATGCCAAAGAAGCGAGCCACAGTCATGGCTATAAAGCCGTCGGCTATAAATTCCCCGAAAACTCTGTGGGATGGTACCGAAAGACCATCACCGTGCCACAAGAGGACCTCGGCAAACATCTTTATCTTCAGTTCGACGGTATCTTCCGTGATGCCCGTATCTGGATAAACGGTTTCTACCTGGGACACGAACCGAGCGGCTATGCCACGCAGGTGTATGACATTACGGAATACCTGAATTACGGAGAAGAGAATCTTATCTGCGTCCGTGCGGATGCCACGCTCGAGGAGGGCTGGTTTTACGAGGGTGCGGGCATCTACCGCCATGTATGGCTGAACAAGACGGCGCCGTTACATGTAGCTCCTTTCGGAACCTTTGTGCACAGCACGCTGGCCGCACCTTTTGACAAGGCCAAGCTGACGATAGAGACCACTGTTGAAAACTCCGGTCTGCAAACGGAGGATTACCGCCTCTGCCATATCCTCCGGGATGCCGACGGCAAGGAAGTGGCACGCTGCGAAACGGCCGGTAAGCCGGTACTGCCGAAAGACCGCCAGCTCACCGTCGGTGAAATAGCGCTGGACAAACCTCATCTTTGGAGTGTGGATACACCTTATCTATATACACTGCTTACGGAAGTCTATCAGCATGGCAAGCTGGTGGATGCTTATACCACTACTACGGGTATTCGTGACATCCGCTTCGATGCCGACAAGGGCTTCCTCTTGAACGGACAGCCTCTGAAACTGAAAGGTGTGAACATGCACCAAGACCACCCCGGAGTAGGTGCCGGCATTCCCGATGCCCTGCAAGTGTACCGACTGAAGGAACTGAAGAAGTTCGGCTGCAATGCCTACCGTTCTTCCCATAACCCGATGACTCCCGAAATGCTCGATGCCTGCGACAGCCTCGGCATCCTTGTGATAGAAGAAAACCGTCTGACGGGTGTCAACGAGGAACATACTCGCCTGCTGAAACGCATGATAGACCGCGACCGCAACCATCCGTGCATTATCCTTTGGAGTGTAGGCAACGAGGAGTGGGGCATCGAGTGGAAAGAAAGCGGTACACGCATTGCTGCCACGATGCGCGAATATTGCCACCGTTTCGACCCTACGCGCCTCATGACCGTTGCTTCGAGCAGTGGCCCTGCCATCTTGATTCCCGCAGACGTGGCCGGTTATAACTACATCCTTCAGAATCCAGTAGAGCAGCACCGCAAGGATTATCCCGGCCGCCGTGCGCTCGGTTCGGAAGAGACTACGGGCTGTGGTACGCGCGGCATCTACTTCGATGCCCACGACAAAGGCCACATGGTGGCGCACAACCGCAAGCCGAACGGACCTGACAGCCTGCTGAACTGCATCGAGCGTGGCTGGAAATTCTATGACGAACGTCCCTATTTGGCGGGTCTTTTCTATTGGACGGGTTTCGACTACCGCGGCGAGCCCAACCCCATGAAGTTCCCGGCTACGGGCTCACAATTCGGCATTCTGGACTACTGTGGCTTTCCCAAGGACGAAGCCTGGTATCTGAAGTCCTGGTGGACGGATGAGCCGGTGCTGCACATCCTTCCTCACTGGAATCTGCAAGGTCACGAAGGTGATAGCATTGATATTTGGGTATACAGCAACTGCGATGAAGTGGAACTGACCGTGAACGGCAAGAAACTGGAGCGCAAACCGATGCCCCGAAACGGTCATCTTTCTTGGAAAGCCGTTTACCAGCCCGGTGCAGTGAAGGCTGTAGGCTATAAGAACGGCAAAAAAATATTGGCCCGTACTGTGGAGACTACCGGTGCTCCTGCCCGTATCTCCCTGACGGCAGACCGTTCCGTCATTCAGGCAGACAATCGGGATGTGGCAGTGTGTAACATTGAGTTGCAGGACAAGAAGAAACGTTTTGTCCCCACTGCCTGCAACGACTTGACGATAACCGTCTCCGGTCCGGTACGCATCCTTGGGGTGGGGAATGGAGACCCCGCTTATCAGGCTACGGAACGTCCGGCCGACGCCGATGCCCGCACCTATCAGGTAAAAGCATTCAACGGACTTGCACAGGTGCTGTTGCAAAGTATCGGCGAAGCGGGAGAAGCCACACTGACGGTCGTTTCGAAAAACCTGCCGGAAACTTCCTGCGTTTTGAAGCTGCAGAAGTAAGCAGCTTATCATTCATATCATCCGGCGAAGCGGAGATCTTTCTTTTGTCTATGGGGCAAGAGAGGGATCTCCGCTTCTTTCTTCCTCAAACTATAGTGTGTAAGTGTGCGAGATGTGCATCTCGTGTTGTATGAGATGTATATCTCGTACAACATGAGATATACATCTCATACATCCTTACATTAGAGCTTGAGGAGGAGAAGAACGGAAGTTTTGCTTTTCCGGGCGGGACTTTCCCGGGTATCTGCTCATATATAACAATTATTACCTCTAAATGTAACAAATGGTACTGTTGTGGGATTAAAAAGAATGAGTATATTTGTGGCATGATATTTTTTTAACCAATGCCTATGGAAAACCAGAACTATATCATGAGGGAGATAACCCCTCTGTCGGAACGTGACTGTTTCTATATTGCCGATCGTCACAAAACAGAATTTACCTACCCCATCCATTGTCACGCAGAGTATGAACTGAACTTCACGGAACATGCTTCCGGCGTACGTCGTGTGGTGGGCGATTCTGCCGAGATTATCGGTGATTATGACCTGGTACTGATAACCGGTAAGGAGTTGGAGCATGTATGGGAGCAACATGAATGTACCTCCGGGGATATTCGGGAGATTACCATCCAGTTCTCTCCCGACTTGTTCTTCGGGAACGTTGTCAACAAGAACCAGTTCGACAGTATCCGCCGGATGCTGGAGCGTGCACAGTGCGGACTTAGTTTCCCCATGCAGGCCATCATGAAGGTGTACAACTGGCTGGATAAGCTGGCTTCCGAGGAGCAGGGCTTTTATGCCGTGATGAACTTTCTCCGTATCCTTTACGAACTTTCCCTCTATGACAATGCTCGGGTGTTGTCCAGTTCTTCGTTTGCCAAGATAGAGACTTTCTCTGACAGCCGCCGGGTACAGAAGGTGCAGAAATACATTTCCACCCATTATCAGGAGGATATCCGGTTGGCTTCATTGGCCGATATGGTGGGCATGACCCCGGTCTCTTTCAGCCGTTTCTTTCGCCTGCGCACCGGCAAGACGCTTTCCGACTACATTATTGATATCCGTCTGGGCTTTGCCACGCGTATGTTGGTAGATTCCACGCGTACTATTGCAGAGGTGTGCTATGACTGCGGCTTCAACAATCTGTCCAATTTCAATCGTATGTTCAAGCGGAAGAAGGGATGCTCGCCGAAGGAATTCCGTGAGAATTATCGGAAAAAGAAGCTGGTGATATGATAAAAAAGTATTGGTATTCTTCATTGAAAGTGCCTATTTTTGCACCAATGATTAATACTAATATCTGATATCATGAAAAGAGTTTTTTCCTTATTTTTATGTCTGCTGTGTGTATGTGCTGTGACGGCGCAGATACGCGGCAATGAAATCCGTGTAGTCGTTTCACCCGACCATAGCGATTGGGTGTATCGTCTGAATGAGAAGTGTACGTTTACCGTCCGGGTGCTGAAGGCACAGAACCTCTTGCCCGATGTCAAGATTGACTATGAACTGGGCCCCGAAATGTATCCTACTGAAGTAAAGAAAGACATGGTGCTGAAAGATGGTACCTTGAAGTTGCAAGGCACGATGAAGACTGCAGGCTTCTTGCGTTGCAAGGTCAAGGCGCATGTGGACGGCCGGACTTATGAAGGGCTGGCTACATCGGCCTATGCTCCTGAGCAGCTGCAACCCGTGACGAAACTTCCTGCCGATTTTCAGGATTATTGGGCCAAGACCTTGGAAGAGGCGCGCAAGACTCCGTTGAATCCCCTTATGACGCTGCTTCCCGAACGCTGTACGGAAACGGATAATGTATATCAGGTCAGCTTCCAGACAAAAGCCTGGGGAGGACGTTTTTACGGTATTCTCAGTATTCCCAAGAAAGAAGGGAAGTATCCGGCTTTGCTGCGTGTGCCCGGTGCGGGTGTCCGCCCTTATGCGGGAGATACGTATACGGCTCCTGGAAAGGTAATTATATTGGAGGTGGGTATCCACGGCATTCCCGTCACGATGCAGCAGTCTGTATATGATGCGCTGGCAGGTGGGGCGCTGAGCAATTATTGGACGTTCGGCCGCGACAATCGGGATGCTTCTTACTATAACCGTGTGGTGGTAGGCGCTTTGCGTGCTGTGGATTTTATCTGTTCGCTGCCGCAGTACAACGGGAAAGCGCTGGGCGTTACGGGCTCCAGCCAGGGCGGTGCCTTGTCTGTGATTACGGCGGCTCTTGATTCACGCGTTACTTTTCTGGCGGCAGTTCATCCTGCCCTGTGCGACCACGAAGCCTTCTTCAAGAAGCGTGCTTGCGGTTGGCCCCATTATTTCTATTATTACGGTGCTCCCGATGAAAAGCAGCTTGAAACGGTACGCTATTATGATACGGCAAACTTTGCCCGCCTGCTGAATGTGCCCGGTTGGTTCAGTTGGGGGTATAACGATGAGGTCTGTCCTCCCACTTCCATGTATGCAGCCTACAATGTGATTGCTTCTCCGAAGGAATTGCATCCTTATCTGGAAACCGGACATTATTGGTATCAGGAACAGTGGGATGAATGGCTGGACTGGATACGGAGACAACTTGATGTGCCAATGTGATTAATCACATTGGCATATTAATCTGATAATATAGTATCATTTTTTATGATATGAGCCGCGTATCTTTGTGTATCGCTTAAAAACTGATAATATGAAGAAACAATTCCTTTTACTGACAGTACTTTTATTCCTTTTGGGAGCATGTGCCCCTAAGCCTGCGGAGCATTCGTTTATTAAGGTCAATGCCGATGGACAGTTCGTTCGCGACGGAAAACCCTATTATTTTGTAGGTGCCAATTTCTGGTATGGTGCCATTCTTGGTTCCGAAGGTGAAGGCGGCAATCGTGAACGGTTGCATAAGGAGCTGGACTTTCTGAAAAGCATTGGCATCAACAACCTGCGCGTATTGGTGGGTGCTGACGGTGAAAATGGCATAAAGACGCGGGTAGAGCCCTCTTTGCAAGTGGCACCGGGCGTCTATAATGATACTATCTTGGCCGGATTGGATTATTTCATGAATGAACTGCGTGAACGTGATATGACAGCTGTACTCTATTTGAACAATTCCTGGGAATGGAGCGGCGGCTATTCTGTTTACCTGCAATGGTCCGGACACGGTGATGCCGTGGTACCTGCCGTAGACGGATGGCCCGCCTATATGGAGTATGTCAAGCAGTTCCCCAAATCGGACAGCGCGAAGGCCTTGTTTGCCAATCATGTCAATTATATTGTTTCGCGAACCAATAGGTATAATCAGATAAAGTATGTGGACGACCCCACTATTATGTCTTGGCAGATTGGTAACGAGCCTCGCGCTTTCTCTGACGAGAACAAGGAGCCGTTTGCCCGTTGGATGGCTGATGTAGCTGCACAAATCAAGTCCCTCGACCCGAACCACATGGTGTCTTCCGGCAGTGAGGGCGCGTGGGGATGCGAAATGGACATGAATCTTTTCGAGAAGATTCATGCCGACCCCAACATCAATTATCTGAATATCCACATCTGGCCCTACAACTGGGGCTGGGTGAAGGCTGACAGCCTGACGGAACTTCTTCCGCGTGCCAAGGAGAATACTAAGAAGTATATAGATGACCACATGGTCATTGCCCGGAAGTACAGCAAGCCGATTGTTTTGGAGGAGTTCGGTTTTCCCCGTGACGGCTTCAGTTTCTCCAAAGAGGCGCCGACCACTGCCCGCGATGAATATTACCGTTATGTATTCGACCTCATCCGCCAGGATCGTGAGAGCGGCGGACTCTTTGCCGGATGCAACTTCTGGGCATGGGGCGGTTTTGCCGGACAGAATCCCGACCATGTATTCTGGGAAAAGGGAGATGACTATACCGGTGACCCTGCCCAAGAACAACAAGGACTGAACTCTGTCTTTGCCACGGACAGCACTATTGAAATAATTAAAGCGGAAAACCGGAAGTTGCAAAATTAAACCTATCCTTTCCGTGTAATCCCTGCCTGAAAATTAGAATGTAAGCGTGTACAAAGCGTTTGTACCGTTATATAAGAAAGATTATTACTCTAAATACTAAGTATGATATGAAAAGCATATGGAAAGTTATGTTGGCGGTTTGTTGCCTAGGTATGACCATTGGTTGTGGAACAAACCCGTCGAAGAATGAAAATGTAAAAGAAACACTACCGGCATTGGTGGTCAATGGTACGCAGTTGATGAATACCGAAGGAGACACGGTGGTATTGCACGGTGTCAGCTATGGCTGGCATCAGTTCTGGCCCCGTTTCTACAATGCCTCTTCGGTTGCTTATCTGGTCAATGACTGGGGCGCACAAGTGCTTCGGGCCTCTATGGGAGTGGATTTGGATAGCGCCTGCTATGTGAACAAGCCCGAGTTCGGTATTGAGTGTGTTACGAAAGTGGTGGATGCCGCTATCAAGAACGGCGTTTACGTCATCATTGACTGGCATAGCCACAATCTGCGGCAGGAAGAAGCAAAGGAATTCTTCACCCAAATGGCTACCCGTTACAAAGGGGTTCCTAATGTTATCTATGAGGTTTTCAACGAACCGGTGGAAGACAGTTGGGAACAGGTGAAGGCATACTCTGTGGAGGTTATCAAGACAATTCGTGCCATAGAGCCGGATGCCGTTATCCTCGTAGGTTGTCCGCATTGGGACCAGGACATCCATTTGGCTGCAGACGATCCTATTACCGGATATAGCAATATAATGTATACACTCCACTTTTATGCCAATACCCACGGACAGTGGCTGCGCGACCGCGCCGACTATGCTCTGGGCAAGGGCTTGCCGATTTTCGTTTCCGAATGTGCCGGTATGGAGGCAAGTGGGGACGGCCCCATCAATAAAGAAGAGTGGGGGAATTGGCTGGAGTGGATGCAGCGGCATTCCATCAGCTGGGTGGCCTGGTCTTTGTCTGACAAGGATGAGACTTGCTCCATGTTCTATCCGTCGGCTTCTTCCGAGGGAAACTGGAAAGATGCAGACATGAAAGAGTGGGGGAGAATGGTTCGTGACGAATTGACGACACTGAAAAAATAGCCCTTTAAAAACAATATGATTTAACCATTAATAATTAAGAAAAAAGAATTGTGCTTATGGAAGAAAAGAAGAATGATGCTGTGAAAACATGAATTGTTTGGAAGTAATTTTAAGTGTCAACGCCTTGATTGCATGTCACGGTTTCTTGACTTACTCTCATTTTGTTAACTAAAAAAATCTTCTTTTGGGAGGTTTTGTGTTTGTTTTAAATCTAAGAAATGCAGTATGAATTTAAATTTTAGAAAGACAGCGCTGCTTGCGGGTATATGTTCGGTGTTCAGCCTGGGTTATACCCCTCAGCTTTTCGCAGTATCATCGGTGGATACCGTTGAGGCAGTGCAGCAAACAAAGAAAATTACGGGTGTCGTCAGCGATGCGATGGGCCCTATCATTGGTGCCAATGTATTGGAAAAGGGCACTACGAATGGTGTAATTACCGACATTGACGGTAATTTTGCCTTGAATGTGAAACCGGGAGCTACCATCGTGGTTTCCTTTATAGGCTATGTCAGCCAGGAAATAAAGATAACGGACCAGACAACGGTGAACATCACGTTGAAGGAAGACTCTGAAATGTTGGATGAAGTTGTTGTGGTAGGTTACGGTACGATGAAGAAAAGCGACCTTTCCGGTGCTTCCGTTTCCATGAGTGAAGACAAGATTAAGGGCTCTATTATTACCAACCTTGACCAGTCATTGCAAGGACGTGCTGCGGGTGTGACGGCTGTCAGCACTTCCGGTGCTCCGGGCTCTTCCTCTTCTATCCGTGTACGTGGTCAGGCCACTATCAATGCCAATGCCGAGCCGTTGTATGTAATTGACGGTGTGATTGTACAGAGTCAGGGACAAAGCGGTTCATCTTATGGTTTGGGCGATGCATTGGGTAATGGCTCGGTTTCCACCATTTCTCCGCTTTCCACCATCAACCCTGCTGATATCGTCAGTATGGAAATTCTGAAAGATGCTTCGGCAACCGCCATTTACGGTGCGCAAGGTTCCAATGGTGTGGTTTTGATTACGACCAAACGTGGTAAGGCGGGTGAGGCTAAGTTTACTTATGACGGTATGTTTGCCGTTCAACGCCAGACAAAGCGTCTGGATATGATGAATCTGCGTGAGTATGCCACTTATTATAATGATTTGGCAAACATGGGTGAAATCTCTGACCCTAGTAATTATTATGCCGATCCTTCTCTGCTGGGAGTAGGTACAAACTGGCAGGACGCCATCTTCCAGACTGCTTTGCAGCATCAGCACCAGATTTCGGCACAAGGTGGTACAGAGAAGATACAATACTACGTATCAGCTTCCTATATGGATCAGGACGGTACCATCATCGGTTCAAACTTTAACCGTTACAGCTTCCGTGCCAACTTGGATGCCCAACTGAAGAAGTGGTTGAAACTCGGTTTGACTGCCACCTATACAGCAACGGGTGATGACCTGAAACTGGCAGACAGTGATGAAGGTTTGATTAACTACTCGTTGACCACTCTTCCTGATATACCTATCTATAATCTGGATGGCAGCTATGCCACCGTTGTTCGCGAAGGCTATACGAATCCTAACCCGATTGCCCTTGCCATGATGGATGACATCCTGCTGGACCGTCAGAAACTGACAGGTAATATTTTCTTTGAGGTCACTCCGATTAAAAATCTGGTATGGCATGCCGAACTGGGTTATGACATCAGTTCCAGCAAAGGTGAACGCTACAAGCCGATGGTTGATTTGGGTGGATGGGTACGTTCCAGCAATGAAAGCAGTATCCAGAAGAACAGCAGTACATTCTGGCAATTGAAGAACTATGTGACCTATTCCGGAAACATAGGCGACAAGCATCATTATACGGCCATGGTGGGTCAGGAGTGCTGGGAGTCCAGCTATGACTTCACGAGTGTGTTCAATAGCGGTCTGCCTTCGGATGAAGTGCACAATCCGGCCTTGGGTACGGGAACACCGACTATCAACGCAGGTTTTGGAAGTTCGTCCATGGCATCTTTCTTTACACGTCTGACTTATAACTATGCCGACCGTTATCTGGGTACTTATACCTATCGTTATGACGGTTCTTCAAACTTCGGCCCTGAAAACCGTTGGGCAGGCTTCCATTCGTTGGCTGCTTCCTGGCGCTTTTCCAATGAAACGTTCTTTGAACCGTTGAAGAAGGTAATCAGCAACGGTAAGCTGCGTTTGGGATGGGGACAAACAGGTAATGCCAACATCGGTGGTTATGCCTGGGGTACATCCATGAATCGTATGCCTTCTGGTCTGGGTATGGGGTATCGCCCCTCCAATATACCGAACACTTCCATCAAATGGGAGTCTCAGGAGCAATGGAACGTCGGGGTGGATTTGGGATTCCTGCACGACCGTATCAACCTGACGGTAGAGTGGTATAAGAAAACTTCCAGTGATATGTTGATGCCGTTGCAATTACCTTCTTATATGGGTACTTCCGGCAATGGTTCTTCTGCATTGGCTGCTCCGAAAGGTAATTATGGTGACATAGAGAATACCGGTTTTGAAATCTCTCTGAACACGCATCCCATTACGGGTAAGTTTGAATGGGACTCCGATTTCCAGATTTCTTTCAACAAGAACAAACTGAAAGGATTGGCAGGTACAGCCAATGCCCAGATTGTAGGTTACGGACAGTGGACCGATGTAGTCAGTGTGTCCAGTGTAGGCGAATCACTTTATAACTTCTATGGATTTGTCTGTGATGGTGTTTACAAGGACCTGGAGGACCTTCAGACTTCTCCGAAACCTGCCAAGTACCCGGCAAACGGTGTATTTGACCGTACCAATACCGTATGGGTGGGTGATGTGAAATATAAGGATATCAGTGGTCCTGACGGTGTGCCCGATGGCGTTATTGACGACTATGACAAGACCAATATCGGTTCTCCGATGCCTAAGTTTACTTTTGGCTGGACCAATACTTTCCGTTACAAGAACTTCGACTTGTCCGTTTTCATCAACGGTTCCTATGGCAACAAGGTGTACAACTACCTTTCCATGAAGCTGACGCATATGAACTCTCCATGGACCAACCAGTTGAATGCTGTAAACGGACGTGCACAGCTTGTTCCTATCAATCCGAACAAGGTCTACGAAGATGGAACCATGTGGTATAATGATGTGTCTAACGTCATGGTGGCAAACCCGGGAGCTTCCATTCCACGCGCCACTATCAATGACCCGAATGACAACGACCGTATCAGTGACCGTTATATTGAAGATGGTTCCTATATCCGTCTGAAGAATATCTCTTTGGGATATACTTTCCCGAAAAAGACGATTGACAAGCTGGGGCTGAGCAACTTGCGTATCTATGCCAATATTCAGAACCTGCTGACCATTACCGGTTATGATGGCTATGACCCTGAAATTGGTGCCAGTACTTCAAGCGTCAATGTATATGGTCTGGACAACGGACGTTATCCGTCTCCTACAGTTTATTCATTCGGCTTGAACGTTTCATTCTAACACTTTAATTTGAAGAAAACATGAAAATCAGATATATTAAATATTGGGCGTTTGCAGCTGTACTCGGTATGGGAACAGTTTCATGCGAAGATTTCCTGGACCGTCCTACTGAAGATAATTATAACGAATCGAATTTTTACCAGAATGACGAGCAATGTGTGCAAGGAGTCAATTACCTTTATAACTCACCTTGGTATGACTTTCAGCGCGGTTTTATTAAAGTCGGTGAAATCTTGTCCGGAAATGTATACGAGGGAAACAGCCCTTACCTGAATTTTACGGTGAATGGTACGGATGAGAACCTTGTGAATATGTCCTATTCTTTGTGGGCAGTTATCGGTCATGCCAATACCGTATATACTCGTTTGAAGACGGCAAATGCGTCAGAAGCTGTGAAAAATCAGTGTATGGGCGAGTGTCTGGCATGGAAAGCCATGGCTTACTTCTATTTGGTACGTAGTTTTGGGGCAGTACCCATTATCCATGATAATACGGCTGAATTGAATTCCGGTAATTATAACTCCAAATTCAAGGTGGAGACAGCCGATGTGTACGAGTATATCATTATGACTCTGGAGAAAGCTATGGAATTGCTTCCGGCCAGAGGCGAAACGGGACGTATTGACCGTTATTGTGCCGAAGGTCTTTTGGCTAAGGTGTATCTGACCAAGAGTGGTCTTTCCGGTACCCGCAATGCGGATGATTTGGCAAAAGCGGCAGAATATTCCAAGGATGTAATTAATAATTCCGGTCGTAATCTGCTGGCCAACTATTCCGATGTTTTCCGTTTGGCTAACAACAAGAATGAAGAGTGCCTCTTCTCTTGGCATTGGTCAGCAGGACGTGACCCTTGGACACAGCAGAATACATTGCAGTCGGACTTGGCAATGGTGGGATTCGATGAATTTGGTGACTGCTGGGGCGGTTATGCCGGTCCGTCGGTTGATTTGCAGGATGCATTTGGAATTTCCGCTTTGGAAAGCCCTGAGACTCGTTCGGATACGGATACCCGTCGTAAGGCTACCATGATGATGGCAGGTGATGTATACAGTTATTTCTGGCAGGACAAGGGCGGATTCGATTATCTGCGGTTTATCTATGATGCCGAATATGGCAAGGGTGGCCCTAATGGCGATTATCAGTCTCCTACCGGTGCCAATCATGTGAAGCATCTTTATGGTAACAATAATGACCATCTATTGGGCTTGGGCGTATCGGCTGGTAATATGTACAGCGGCCTGGCAACCCATATCCTGCGCCTGTCCGATATCTATCTGGTATATGCCGAGGCAAAAATGGGACTGGCTACCTCTACTACAGACCAGAGTGCATTGGATGCTTTCAATGCAGTACGTGGCCGTGCCATTCCGGGAGTTACTCCGAAAACCTCCATTACTTGGGAGGACGTCTGGAAGGAACGTCGGCTGGAACTGGCTTGCGAAGGTGACCGTTGGTATGATTATGTACGTTTGGCATATTATGATTCCCAGCGTGCTATCAATGAGCTGAAGGCGCAGCGCCGTGATGTTTATTATAATCTGGGCACTACCTACAAAGCTTATTATGAGAATGGTAGTTGGACGGTAAATCCGGATGAAACTCGTTACAACCCGGATGCAAAGGCACCGAATGTAACAGTTTCCAGTTTTACATTGCCGTTCCCGACAGAAGACGTGGTGTTCAATCCTAATTTGATGAAAGACCCGGTACACGTAGATGTGCGTTCTGAATTCAGTTATTAATTTAATGCTTGAAAAGATGAAAAATAATAGATATACGAATTGGTTCTTCGCGGCAGTTGTTGTCGCAGCAAGCTTTTCCATGGCAGCTTGTGAGGATGAGCCGGATAAATATGAGGTGGCAGGCGGAAAGCCTATTTTGAAGTATGTTCGTGTCCCTGATCCGGCTGCGGCAGATTCTTTGCTGACGGGGGCCTATATGGCGAATACGATTTGTCTGGTCGGTGAGAATCTGCGGAGTGTTTACGAGCTCTATTTCAATGACCAGAAGGCGATACTTAATACAAGTTACATCACTGACCATACACTTATGGTAGATGTTCCGAAAGAGATTCCTTCGGTAGTGACCGATAAGATTTATATGGTGACCAGAGCAAAAGATACCATAGATTATGACTTCAAGGTGTTGGTTCCGGCTCCTACCGTGAACTCCATTTCTTGTGAGTTTGCAAAGCCGGGTAGTGAGGTGACACTGATTGGTGACTATTTCATTGATGACCCGAATGTGCCACTGACCATTACGATGGCCGGTAATGTGGAAGTGACTAATATTACGAACATAACCAAGACTGCGGTCAGTTTTATTCTTCCGGACAATGCTCCTGCAGGCTATATCAACGTGAAGTCTATTTACGGTACCGGACGTTCCAAATTCCGCTATCATGATACCCGCAACATACTCTTTGACTGGGATGGCTCTCATGGCGGTATGGCTATTGCTCATGGTTGGCGTGATGGTAGTGCGGTATTGAAAGAAGCCGATGAAAATAGTATTGATGGTGCATATATTCGTTTTGCCGGGGAACTTAAAGGGGGAATCGGTGCTACTTGGGATGAAGAACATTTTTCATTCAATTACTGGCCGGAACCGTCTGCCGGTTATCCCGAACTTTCTGCACGTCCTGAGTTTGCAGAACTGCTCGAGGAGTATGGTGTCAATGGTTTGCAACTGAAATTTGAGGTGAATATTCCTTCTTCCAATCCGTGGCAGTCTTGTGCTCTGCAAGTAATGTTTACTGGTAATGATGTGGTGACGTATGCGACCGGAAACAATGCTTACTTTAGTGATACGAATGTGCCGCGAGGTTTATGGTTGCCCTGGAAGAATACGGGTTCCTATGATACGGGCGGTAAATGGACAACCGTTTCCATGAATCTGTCCGAGTTCAACAAGACGCATGAAGGCAATAAGTGTGATAGGGCTTTTGACAAGACTATGCTGACCGGATTGACATTCTTTGTCTGGGCAGGTGGTGTGGAAGGTAAGGATTGCAATCCGGTGATTATGATTGACAACATCCGTGTGGTACCTATTGAATAACCTTTTAAATAGAATACTGATATGAATAAAACATATAAATTTCCGGCACTGTGGATGATGTGCCTGATGCTCTTCAGTTGCTTGACGTTTACGGCCTGCGACAATGGGGATGATGAAGATACCAACCAATATAAAGGGGGAATCAATCTGAATGTATTCGGACCGAGTCCCGTAGCTCGCGGCGGTGTACTCCGTTTCCTGGGCAGTGGCATGGATAAGGTGACTGCCGTTGCTATTCCCGGTTGCGACGATATAACAGACATCGAAGTGGTCAGTGATACGGAAATCCGTGTCACTGTACCCCAGACAGCCCAGCCGGGGTTGGTTGTCTTGAAGACTCCGAAGGGGGATATTACAACAAAAACAGAGTTGACATTTACGGAGCCGATTGATTTGGCATCTGTTTCTCCTCTAGAAGTGAATCCTGGTGAGGTTATTACAATTACCGGCGAATATTTGAATCTCATTAAAGAAATTATTTTCGCGGATAACGTTATTGTGACCGAATTCGAAAGCCAAGAACGTAAGGAAATAAAAGTGAAAGTACCGGTTGAAGCTAAAACGGGGCAGATTATTATTTCGGACGGAGCTGAAATCCCTAATTGGATATATAGTGAGGAAACGTTGACTGTTGCACTTCCTACCTATACAAAAAGTAGTACTGGGACAATCAAGGCTGGTAGTTCATTGGTGATTGAAGGGGAAAACTTAAATTGGGTTTCTTCTGTGAAATTTGGAGATGTAGAAGTTTCAGAAATTACTGTTTCTGAGGATGCTAAAACATTGACTGTTGTTGTTCCGGCTACGGCTAAGAGCGGAGCTGTGACGTTGGTATGTTACTCTGGGGCTGAAGTTGCGGCAGGTAAAATTGCTACAGTAGTTCCTACGGACTTGTCTGCTGTTCCCGAAATAGTAAAGAATGGTACTGATATTACGATTACAGGTAAAGATTTAGATTTGATTGTCAGTGCAACATTCCCGAATGTTTCTGAGGCTGTTGAACTAAAACAGGGAGCGTCTGCTACTCAGATAACACTTACTGTTCCTGAATTGGCTCAAGATGGAGATATTGCTTTAAATTTGTTCAATGGAGAAAGTGTGACTATTGCCTATAAAACATTGAAGCCTACCATTGCTGTATTTACTCCGGCTGCTTTGACGGCTGGTGATACATTGATAATTGCTGGTACAGATTTGGATTTAGTTTCAGCTATTGTTTTTGCAGGTGAGGATTCACCGACAGCAATGCTTGCGAAGTATAATCATATAAGCGATGAACTGTTAGGCATAACAGTGCCGGGCGTTGCGGAAACATGTGCTCCAACTTTGATTCTAAAGAATGGAATGGAGGTTAAGACTACTCTGACATTGAATATCACTCCTGCCACTGATCCTGCTATTGCTACAATTAATCCGAGTGCTGTTGTTCAAGGTCGTGAATTTGTAATTACGGGTAAAAATTTGAATACCGTAGAAGCATTCTATATAGGTGAAGTTAAAGTGACGGCGTTTGGTAAACGTACGGAAACTGAGGTCGAAATGACGGTTCCCAAAACAGCGGCAACTGGTGTGACGGCTATTAGAATGGTTAATTATGAGGGTAAAGAATTTACATCTGATGTAACGATGGAGGTGTTGGCTCCAGAAGCGACCATTTGGGAAGGTTTCGTTGTACTAGGGAACTGGGCAAATGGGTGTCAAGACCTTGCATGGGGAGGATATGATTGGAATACGGTTGTCGTAGGACAAACTTTAAATTTCTATTTTGAAGAAGATACATCGAGCACTTGGTGGCAACTTAAATTGGGGCAAGGTGACGGTTGGACTACATTGCCAGATTTTAAGAAGGTTGCAGGTGGAGATGCTGTAAATATTGAGGCGGGAGCAACCAAATATTCTTATTCACTTGGTGCAAATGATTTAAAAGCATTGCAGGAAAGTGGTGGTCTTATTTTCCAAGGGGGATATTTGATTGTAAAGAAAATTACAATTGAAGTAAAATAAAAAATAGAAATATTGTTAGCTTATGAAAACTTTAAATATAAGATGGATGCTCATCCTGGCAATGGTCTTTATTTTTGCCTCCTGCGATACTGATGTCGATCATGATATCCCTGCAGTGGATGCACCGGTATTGGTGTCTACTACTCCTGAGAGTGGAGCTGCCAAAGTGAAAACGGGAGAAATCACCATTGAGGTGAAATATGACAAGAATATATTCTTTGCAACGGACAATCTGAGCGAAATCCAGTTTACCGGTGGTGAACTGATAAGTGCCGATGTGCTTGGCGCAAGCAATATACTGACTGTAAAAGTGAATGTTCCCAAGCGAGAGACGGCTTGTTCTCTTTCTATTCCCGAGGGAATAGTAACAGGACCGAACCAAATGCCTGCTCCGGCTGTATCGGTTCAGTTTTCTACTGTCGCTTTGGACAAGACACTGGTTGCCGCTACTTCGGCTAAAGCTGTGAAACTGTACAATTATCTATTGGATAACTTCGAGACGAAGACACTTTCTGCCATGATGGCCGATGTTGCCTGGAATACGGAAATGTCCGAAAAGGTGTACGGATGGACTGGAAAATATCCGGCTATCAACTGTTTCGACTATGTTCATCTGCCGGCATCTGTAGCTGGAGCAGACTGGATTAATTACGGTGACATTACTCCTGTTAAGGATTGGTCTGACAAAGGTGGCATCGTAGCTGCCATGTGGCATTGGAATGTACCCAAGAAAGTTGTAGGCGAAGCTTCTTCTACCCAAATATGGAAAGGAGAGACGGTAATGCCGGGTGATTGGAGTGGAAATGTACAGATGACGGATGATGCTGCAAAAGCTGTCTTTGCTGATGCGCAAGTGGGTCAGGTGATACGCGTGGCTGTGAAAGATGTGGCAGAGGGGGCGCAAGGTTCGTTCAAAAACAGTGGTTGGAGCGAGATTGCTTCAGGAACTGATTATTTTGACATATCCGGGGACTATACATTGTTGATTACCGAGGATATTTTGAAATCCCTGCAAGAAGGTGGTCTCATCATTGGCGGACATGATTATACAGCAGTTGCTGTTTATCTTGAAAGTAACGGTACAGCTCTTGACCCGAACAAGGATTATGCCTTCTATAAGGCAGATACGGAGTTTGACGCTGCCAATGCCACGGTGGAAGGCACTTGGGAAAACAAGGTATTTACCGAAGATTTGAAAAATACTGCCGCTTATTTGAAACTGTTGAGAGATGCGGATATTCCGATATTGTGGCGTCCGTTCCATGAGGCAGCCGGTGGCTGGTTTTGGTGGGGTAAGGATGCTGTCAGCTTTAAATCTCTGTGGATTGCTATGTTCAACTACTTCAAGGCAGAAGGACTGGATAATCTTATCTGGGTATGGACTACCGAGGGCAATGATGCTGATTGGTATCCGGGAGACCAATATGTAGACATCGTGGGACGTGATATTTATAATAAGGAAACTGCGGATTGTGTTTCAGAATATACTTCCATTGCCGGAAATTATGGAAATAAGATTGTTTCGCTGAGTGAATGTGGTACGGTCGGACTTATTTCCGAACAATGGGCATCTGGTGCGCGTTGGAGTTGGTTCATGCCGTGGTATGACGGAACAAATGAGGACGGCAGTCCGGTAGTCCATGCTGATGAAGCATGGTGGAAGGATGCTATGAACCAGGAATTTGTCGTTTCTCGTGATGAGCTTCCTTCTATGGAATAGCAATTTTTAATAATAAAATGGAAAGGGGTGTCTCTGGTTAGTATCGGGGCAACCCTTTCTGTTTTTTATAGCTTTTAGTTGTCTGTTGTGGAATTCATGCTTTATACTTTTAGGGGAAATAGTAATGGATGTTAAATGAGTGTCGTTATTTGATAAGATAGTATTATAAAGTTTGTTGTCAAAAGTCTACTTTTGTCAAGCCTGATTGAAATTTGATAATAATCATATAATGTTTAACCGTTAATGAAATGAAAAATGCTTATGGGAAAGGAGTAATATGTATACCAACCACTTTATAAATAAGGTATATTTAATTTTTCCTCAAAAAGAGAAGTTTAACCTTATATTAAACGGTAGATGCCGCCAGGCAATACCAATTCATTAATCTAAGAAAAATATAAGTATGAATTTAAATTTCAGAAGAACCGCGCTGCTCGTAGGTATCTGTTCGGCTGTCAGCCTGACTTATACTCCGCAACTTTTCGCCGCATCGGTCGATGCAATAGATGCTGTGCAGCAAGCAAAAAAAATCACAGGTACTGTAACAGATGCAATGGGACCGGTTATCGGTGCTAATGTATTGGAAAAAGGCACCACAAATGGTGTTATTACTGATATTGACGGTAATTTCACATTGAATGTTCAGCCGGGAGCAACGATTGTTGTGTCTTTTATCGGTTATCAGCCGCAAGAAATCGTAGTAGGCAACCAGACTAATTTCAAAATTCAGCTGAAAGAAGATACGGAATTGCTGGATGAAGTAGTCGTAGTAGGTTATGGTATTCAGAAGAAGAAACTGGTGACAGGTGCTACGGTTGAGGTAAAAGGTGAAGACATCGCAAAATTAAATACCACGCAGGCATTGGGCGCTTTGCAAAGCCAGTCTCCGGGTGTAAATATTCAGGCCGTTTCCGGTCAGCCAGGCGATGGATTTAAAATTAATATTCGTGGTGCTGGTACTAACGGAAATACAGCTCCAGTTTACGTCATTGATGGTGTAGCCGGTGGCGATATTAACGCCTTGAATCCTGCCGATATTGAACGTATTGATGTGTTGAAAGATGCTGCATCTTGTGCAATTTACGGTTCGAGCGGTGCCAACGGTGTTATCCTTGTTACTACGAAGCAGGGTAAGGTAGGAAAGGTTTCTGTATCTTATGATGGAAACGTAGGCTGGGCAAATGTATATAAGATGCCTGATATGCTGAATGCCAAAGAATATATGGCGGTAATGGATCAAGTAGCCTATAATAATGGAGGCCAACCGTATGATTGGTCAAAATTCGTAGATGCTGATTTGCTGACTGCTTATCAGAATGGTACCAATCCAGGTACAGATTGGGTAAAAGAATTCCGGAATAAAAATGCTGTGGTTACTAATCATGCGTTGAATGTAACAGGTGGTTCTGAATTCTCCAAGTTTTCGACAGGTATAGGCTATCAGTATCAGGATGGTGCATTCGGTGGTCCAGTGAAGACTGACTATCGTCGTTTTACTTTCCGCATTAATTCTGAGCATGTGATATACCGTAAGGGAGATATGGATGTGATAAAGTTTGGTGAGAATATATATTATCAGCACAAACAGAATCAAGGTGTGCAGTTAGGTAATCAATATTCGAATGACCTTTCTAATGCTTTGCGTGCTATTCCTCTGATTCCTGTATATAATGAGAATGGTGATTTCTTCATGTATGATGATTTGAAGAATTTTGGAACGAGTGCTAATGGTATACTTGATTATACTGCATATGCTTCTAATCCGATGGCTCACATGGTATATAATCAGGCTGGGAATAATAAGAATAAGAATTTTAATCTGAACACAGCGGCATATCTGGAAGTACAACCACTTAAGAATCTTATTTATAAAGGTCAGGTTAGTTACAAACAATGGTCAAGTTCATGGCGCTCATATCTTCCTGTTTACCGCATTAATAATCAGGGGGATAGCCGTGATAAAGACCAAACGATAAATAACGTGTCTTTGGGTTGGAACTGGAGTTTGACTAATACGTTGAGTTATCGGTTTGATATTACAGACTTACATCATTTTGATGTTTTGGTTGGTACAGAGTATTCTAAATCAAGACCAACTTATGGCGAGTCAGTAGAGGCAACCGGTTATAATAGTGCTTTTGGCGACTTTACGCATGCTTATTTACATAATACAGAACGTAAAGCTACTGCTACAGTAGATGGTTATCCCTCGGATTATGGTTCTAAGATGTCTTATTTTGGACGTCTGAATTATGACTTTAAGGAAACTTATATGTTTTCTGCTATCATTCGTGCCGATGGTTCGTCTAAGTTTGCGAAAGGCAATCAATGGGGATATTTCCCATCATTCTCTGCTGGTTGGGTTATTTCAAACGAGGCTTTTATGAAGAATACTGCTTCTTGGCTTGGTTTCTTGAAAATCCGTGCTGGTTGGGGACAGAATGGTAATGACAATATCCCTAATTCAAATTGGCGTGCCGGTTACGAGTTTGGCGATTATGGCCTTTATACATTTGGCTCAGATAAGAATGGAGGTACAACCGGAGCTTACCCGAATCGTCTGGCTAACCCCGATTTGACATGGGAAACTTCAGAACAGACCAATATCGGTATTGATGCCCGTTTCTTGGATAACCGTCTGAGTTTTACCATGGACTGGTATAACAAGCAGACGAAAGATTTGTTAGTGGAAGTGGGTACCAATGCGGCTTCCGGTTTCTCTTCTCAATATCAAAATGCCGGTACGGTAAAGAATACTGGTCTTGAACTTTCAATGGGCTGGAGAGATCAGATTGGTAAGGAGTTCAAGTATGGAGTGAATGTCAATATGGCCTATAATAAGAATGAAGTGACGGAGGTTAATAACGCCAATCATTTTATTGAAGGCGGTAATGATTTGTTGGCTCAGAGTACGGGTCGGTTTGTCCGTATGGAAGAAGGACATCCTATTGGCTATTTTTATGGTTATAAGACGGACGGTGTCATTCAGAACCAGAATGACTTGCAGGCATATCTTGACCAGAATTGTAAAGGCAATGCGGCAAACTCTAAGCAAGGTGCAAGTATTAAACCGGGCGATTTGAAGTTTGTGGATGTTGATGGAAATGGGGTGATTAATGATGATGATAAGACTGATTTGGGTAATCCTCATCCTGACGTGACAATGGGGCTTACGTTAAGTGCGGAATATAAAGGATTTGATTTCTCTGTAACAACCTATGGCGCTTTTGGTGCACAAGTGGCTCGTTCTTGGAGAAAGTTCTCAGACGGACAGTATGAAAACTATACGACAGAAGTTTACGATTACTGGCACGGAGAAGGAACCTCAAACAGATATCCGCTGCTTGCGCCGGGAAATAGTGGACAGAATTTCCAGGCCATTTCAGATATTTATATTGATGATGCCGACTATGTTCGCATTCAAAATCTGACAATAGGATACGATTTCAAGAGAATTTGGAAGAACTGTCCGTTCCAGCAACTTCGTGTGTATGCTGCTGCACAGAATCTATTTACTTTTACCGGTTATAAAGGGATGGATCCGGAGAATGGTAGAGCTCTCAATGACAAAGAACCGTGGGTAACCGGTGTTGATGTAGGTAACTATCCTCAACCTCGTACTTATATGGTAGGTGTTAATGTTAAATTCTAAAATTGATACATGATGAAAAAAATAGCATATTTAATAGGGGCAGCTTTGATGATGGCAGGAACGTTTACTTCTTGTAGTCTGGACTCGATGAGTCTGACGGAAAAAGATACGACCAATTTTCCTAAAACGGCTGAAGATGCCAATCAGGCTTTAGCTGCCATATATCAGAACCTGAATAATGTCAATGCTTTTCCGCAGCAGTCTTTCTTGTATAATTCCCTGCTGGCTTGCGATGATATGTTGGGTGGTGGTGGTCCCAATGACAAGTTGATGCAATCTTTAGACCTTCTTTGTAATACGGGTACAAATGCTACGCAGGATTACTGGGTGGCTCGCTATCAAGGAATCAACCGTGCCAATACGTTGTTGGAGGCTCTTGCCGGTATTGAAATGGATCCGGAAGTAAGAGCGCAGGCTGAGGGCGAAGCCAAGTTTCTTCGTGCTTTTTATTACTACGAGTTGGCTTCTATGTATGGCCGTGTACCTTTGGTGATTACTGCTTTGTTGCCCGAAGATACTACTCCTCCGACTGCCGCTGTTATCTGGGGGCAGATTCTGCAGGATCTTCGCGATGCGGCTGCAAATATGCCGGCTGTTCGTAAATCGGATGGGCATGTTGATAAATATACGGCTGAAGCTATGTTAGGACGTGCTTGGTTGTATTATACCGGCATGTATGGCAATGGTGAAACTCTGAACGATTTGGTTAGTACGAACTATAGTCCGTTGACTTCAGTTGATTTGCCTGATGGGACAACTTTGACCAAGCAGGATGTGATTGGATATATTGATGATTGTGTGAATAATTCCGGTTATAGTCTTGTTCCTGAGTTTCGTAATTTGTGGGCATATACCAATAGATGTACGGTAGAAGATTTTCCGTTTACTGCCGGTCAGGGGCTGAAATGGGTAGAAGATGATGCAGCGGTAAATCCCGAATCCATGTTTGCCATTAAATATAATAAACTTGCATCTTGGAGCACTACTATCGGTTATGGTAACGGTTATGCTCTGCATTTTGGTGTACGTGGCAATGATCAGGCCAATTCTTTCCCCTTTGGACAAGGATGGGGGGCCGGTCCTGTAGCTCCCAATCTTTATAATGATTGGAGTGCGGCAGAACACAATGATGCCCGTCGTCCGGCCTCCGTATTCAAGACGGAGGATATGCCGAGTTATAATAAAGGTGGTGGTGACGGCTTTATCCAAGAAACAGATTATTATCAGATGAAAATAGGTTCTATTATGGCTTATAATACGGGTGAGGCTGGAAATAAAACGATTGAACCGGTATTTGAGAAGATAATGTATGGTGCCGACGGCTGGATTAATGATAATCTGATGCAAACCGGTTCTATTCATGATTTGGTTTTGATTCGTTTTGCGGATGTATTGTTGATGCAGTCTGAATTGAAGGAAGATGTTAGCGGTATAAACAGAGTGCGTAGTCGTGCCGGACTTGAACCTATTGATACATATTCGTTGGCTGCATTGCAGAATGAACGCCGTTGGGAACTCTGTTTTGAAGGTACTCGCTGGAACGATATTCGCCGTTGGCATATTGCTGCCGATGCCCTTGAAAGACAGACGGGAGCAAAAGTTTATACAAATGGGGTTGAAAGCCGTAATGTGGCGCAGAACGGTGGTTATGCCGCACGTTATAAGGCTACGGCAGGTTTCCAGAAGATTCCCGAAAACCAAGTCCTCTTGAATGAAGGAAAGGTAGAACAAAATGCGGGTTATACGGATGCAAGTGCTGAGTATAATGGTTGGCAAGAATAGAATATGAATTTAAAATGAAAAAAGATATGAAAAAGATATTATTCGCAATGCCTTTGTTTGCAATGCTGCTGGTGGCTTGTGATCCGATAGTGGATGAAATCAGTCCGGATCCTAATGTCACACCGGAAAATCTTACTTTTGAACTTGTAGCCAAGAATCAGGGAAACAACAACATTCGGATTGTTCCTACTCCGTCACGTTATGTGAAGGTTTATGATGCTACGTCTGATACCAAGTTGGCAGAAGGTACGGCTCCGTCGGTTCAAGTAGCTCCTCCTAATAAAGAATTGCAAGTGTATATAACAGCCATTAATTCGGACGGCTCCATTACAAAATCGGCTTCCAAATCAATAGCAGTAACGGAGTACACGGATCTTCCTGCTATTTATGCTGATATCTTTGGTACAACTCCGGATGGTGGTTATGGCACAACAACTTGGACTTGGAATACAGAAGCCGAAGACGGCTGCTGGGGTAATGGTGGATTTCTGTCAAACACAGGTCCCGGTTGGTGGGTTGTCCGTAGTGGAGAAATTGATGGGCAGGCTATAGGTGCGGGACTACCTGATGACGGATTGAATGGTTGGTTCTCGCTTAGTCTGTCAGGTGTCCAGACAAGCCGTGGTGAAAGTGGCTCTGTAAAAGTTTCAGAAGATATGGTACAATCTGGATGGGATGTAGGTACAATTGAATTTTCTGGTACTATTCCTTTGTTGGGCGTACAACCTAATCAAGGAAATGCACGTCAGTATGTATATCACATCTTGAAAATCACAGAGGATGAACTTCGGCTTTGCGCACCTGAGCCAGGGGTGACTTCTGGAGGTGGTACCGCATGGTTCTGGAATTTCAAGAGAAAATAGTCAATATTGGATGTGCGGGCGGGTAATATCCGCCCGTATTCCTCAAGTAATAATCACATAAAAAACAAAGTGGTAAACAATATGTTTTGACAGCGTGTGAACTAGGATTCTCCATATTGTTATTTCTTGGCTCGTGGAATTTATCGTGTGATTGCATTAGAGATTATACGACATAGTCTAATTGGGGAACGTTTGTCGTAGGAAGTACTTTCAGAGCGTCAAGAGGATATCTCAATTTGGTTTATATAGGAGATCTTCCTTATACTCAAAGCATAGTTCAAACACTTGGTACTACTTTTACATTAATCCAGGCACATATACTATAAAATCTTTGAGTGCTACCAATGGAAATTATATTTATTGGGAGTATGGAAATGTTAGACAACCGCTTTCTGCAGGTAGGGCTTTCACAGTTCCTACGTCATTCTTCTCCACTGTGTTTTCTAAAGGAGCACTTTAAAATAATTAGATCTTATAAATAAGCTATTAAATTCAAAGCAGTTGTCGTTACCTCCGACCTCATTAGTCGTCCGTAACATCGGATAATTGTAAATGCATTAACCGAATAGTACAATTGTTTAATGGTTAAATCAGGAAAAGGCGGGTCGTGAGATTCGCCTTTTCGCATTCTTTCTCTATTGCCTTTCTGCATACAATTCACATTTCTTTTTGCATTACCCTTGATTTCCGGGCGCAGAATGTTCCTTTTTATCCCTTCACCTCCTTCTCCTATCCTCCTGTTCATCGGCTTTTTCGGTGAAACTGCTTTCCACCCTCATCGCCCCGTTTTTGCATC
The DNA here is from genome assembly GCF_004328515.1 of Bacteroides sp. A1C1. Lineage (NCBI taxonomy): Bacteria > Pseudomonadati > Bacteroidota > Bacteroidia > Bacteroidales > Bacteroidaceae > Bacteroides > Bacteroides sp. A1C1. Next base: position 1,522,729 of record NZ_CP036491.1, on the reverse strand, counting down.
GCGCGACACACCGTAGTATCCCGGCATGGCCCGATAGATGGGTTGCGTGGGTTTCCCTACATTCTTCAGCTTGCCTTCTTGCTGCAACCGTTTCAGGTGGACGTTTGCGGTGGTGCGTGCCATGCCGCACAGCGCTTGGAAGTCACTGCGAATCAGCACGTCGTGGTCGGCAAAGTATTCTTTCAGCTTCATGTCTATCTCCACTTCCGAAAGCTTCAGGGAGTGGCGGGTGTATTTGCTGCGGATGGCACTGACTCCCGTCATCGCTTGTTTCAGCCTGACGTCGGGACGGAAGCTGATGCTCTTCAGCCGGAGTTTCAGGTGCTTGTTCGGGGTGCTGCGGGTCACTTTCTGTGTGGCTTCCAGGGTGGGGGCGAAGTAGCCCAGCCCTTCGATGTGCACCTCGTGCCCGTCGCGCAGTTCTTCGCCGCAGATTTGCGTCAGACAGTCTATCGCGTTCATTACGTCGCCCACCGTGAGCGAGCTGCGGGCATGTACGCGGTTGTAGAGCTGCCGCATGGTTATTTTCCCGTTGAGCAACGGGCGAGGATGGAGGCCTCTTTCTTCCGGGTCTTCCTCATTGGTGCCCGGATTCTCGTACCAGTCATATAGTATTGCCATATCAATAGGTTTTAGTGCGTTCAACGTATTTGCTTCTTCCCTCGGAAGTGTCTTTCTATAAGTGAACGACCCCGGTCGGCCGAACGAACAACTCTGGCTGTTCGATTGAACGACCTGGGTCAGCCGATTGGATAACTCGGGTCGTTCACTTATAAAGAATCGTGTAAAAGTACTGAAAATAAAGGGCTCTGCAGCATAAATAAGTATGTTTGTCGGCAGGAATGATTTTTGAAGAAAGCGGGACAACTGATAGCCTTTTCCGAAAGGCTGAAACATGCACAAAAAGAAATACCGAAACCGGGAGGAACGGGAAGAAAAGCGCCGCCGGAGCGCGAAAGCTGTAAGCGCACAACGAGGCTTTTTATCGTGTCAGTCTTGCCGAGGAAGCGGTCTGCAACTTGTTCCGTGCTCCGTTTCGGCAAAGAAGAGTCTTGACCTGACTGCTGCCGATATCTTCGACGAGCTGCAAAAGGCGCATCCCGCCCTGATGCGTGGCAGCAATCCCATGCAGTTCGGTTCAGTGCAGCTGCAGGCGGGACTGAAACGTCTACGGCAATGTATATGAGGTGGTGAGAAGGAAAAAGAAGTTTCACCAGAAAGGGCTGAATGATAGGGAAATAATGTGAATACTTATATACTAAGGCGGTCTTGTCCACATAGAAATAACCGCCTTTGCGCAGCTTCTCAAAGTCCTGGATGCCGATGTGATAAATATTTTCGCTCCTAATAACTGTATATTTTATACTTTTCTATAAAAGTAACTTTTTTATAAGAACAAAACAAGCGAAAGTTGCGATTTTCACTACTCCTTGTCGGATAAAAAACTTATCTTTGCGATTGAAACAATCTCTCGTTAATGATATGAAATACACATCATACTCTTATCCTTCAGGCAGGGCGGAAGTGGCTGCATTTGTTGTAACCGGCGGAGTGACGGAATACCATGTGATGATACATGCCACCGACCCGAAACAGACCTACCGTGAGCAGATGAATGCCGTGCTGGATGCGTATGCCGCTTTACTGAAAAAAGAATTGCCCGGAGCCGTGGCGGTTTTTAAAAGATATTTCTTGAGTGATGCCGCCAACCAGGCGGAACTGTTGCTTGCCGCTACGGCGGAAAGCTCCGATTGCGCGCTGTCCGTGGTGGAACAATCGCCACTGGATGGTACCAAGATTGCTTTGTGGGCATATCTGCAGACCGATGTGCAGACACGAGTGCTGCCAAACGGACTGTATGAAGTGAAACACGGTGCTTATCGCCAGCTCTGGATGGGAGGCAGCTTCAACCGTGCCGCCAATTCGGAATACCAGATGCGTCTTTTGCTCAACGACTATGCTATGCAACTGATGGAAGAAGGGTGTACCTTGGCCGACAATTGCCTGCGTACCTGGATATTTGTGCAGAATGTGGATTGCAATTATGCCGGTGTGGTCAAGGCGCGCAATGAGATGTTTGTCACTCAGAACCTGACGGAGAACACGCACTATATTGCCAGTACCGGTATCGGTGGGCGTCATGCCGACCCGAAAGTATTGGTGATGCTTGACGCTTTTGCCGTAGCGGGATTAAAGCCCGGACAAATCAAATATCTCTATGCCCGCACACATCTGAACCCCACTTATGAGTATGGAGTCAGTTTCGAACGGGGAACGGCGGTGGATTACGACGACCGCCGGCAAGTACTCATTTCCGGTACAGCGAGTATCAACAACCGTGGGGAAGTGATGTATGCCGGAGATGTACGCCGTCAGACAGAACGGATGTGGGAGAATGTGGAGGCTTTATTGAAGGAGGCCGATTGTGGCTTTGGAGATGTGGGGCATATCATTGTCTATCTGCGTGATATGGCGGATTATACCGTAGTAAAGGAGATGTTTGATGAATGCTTTCCCGATACGCCGAGAGTGATTACGCTGGCTCCTGTCTGTCGCCCGGGGTGGCTGGTGGAAATGGAGTGTATGGCGATGAAGAAAATCTCTGATTAAAAATATTATCTTTGGTTAATTGAATATTAGGCTGACAGTTGGTAAACGCCTACCTTTGTTGAAATTCTAATGTATAAGGATGAAAACACGTATCTTGCTTTTTTGTATCAGTTGCCTTCTTTGGGCAAGTTGTGGAAATTCCGGACAGAATTATGTGATTGAAGGAACGTTGCCGTCGGTGAAATACGACGGGGAATGGATATACCTCGTGCCGATGGAGAATGCACCGGGGCGGGTGGATTCTGTAAAGATAACCAATGCCTCTTTTTCTTTTTCCGGACAAGGGGAGGAGATGAGGGTGTTGCGTCTGCGCCATCTGCTGCGTATCTACATCCAGGAACTGCTGGTGGTGACGGAGCCGGGAACCATACATGTGAAGGCCGACTCTGTCGGTTCGGTAACGGGCACTCCGCAAAATGATGCCCTTCAGAAATGGAAAGAGGGGAGGGAAAAGAAGCAAGAGGCTTACCATTTCATCCGGACGGGACTACGGAATGCCACCGGAAAAGATTCACTGCATCTGATACGGATACGTGACAGTCTGAGGATGCAGGAGCAGGAAACGAACTTTCTGTTTTTGAAAGAGCAGGGAAACAATACGTTGGGGACATTCATGCGGAAGATGGTGCGTGGCTCCTTGACGGAAGAACAACAAAAACTGTTGGATGAAAGCTTGCAGAAGGAAATACATTGAATGGGGAGCGGCAGGAATCGGTGCTTTGGCGTTGTTTCTTTTTTTCTTCCGGATATTGCCCTATCATCTGTTCCATCGGGAGCAGACACAGCTCTTTTTGCTTGCCACCGAACCATTGACCGGGTATCTGCGGCATCCGGCGGCTCTGGCACGTCTGTCAGGAGATTTCCTCACTCAATTCTTTTATTACGAAGGGGGTGGCCCGACCATAATGGCTGTCGTGCTGTTGCTTTGGGGAGTGGTGGTGTTTCGTTTGTTGGCTCCGTACATGGGACGTTGGGCGTGGATTCCTACGGTGTTGGCGGTGGCTTGGGAGGCAGGAAGGCAATGCGGATTGAGTTATCCGCTTTCCGGCACAATCGCTTTAACCGGTATCGGAGGTATTTTGTTGTTGTGCCGTAGCTGCATGCGACGTTCGTGGAAGTCGGGCTTACCGGTAAGCATATTGGCGGTATTGTCCGGCTATTGGCTGTTTGGCTGTGGCGATTGGTCGTCACGATGGTACAATATGCCCGATTTAGGGCGGGAATATCTTTTGGCGTTGGATTCGGAAATGTATTTCGGCCGTTCGGAAAAAGTACGGAAACTGTTGGCAGAGGGTGAATACCGTTCTCCGTTCACTGCCTATTATTATAATTTGCTGAATGCACAGCAGAACCGGCTTCCCGACTGGCTGATGGATGGTTATCAACCGGCTTCGCAAGGGCTGTTTCTGCCCGTGGCTCCCCATTCTACCTACCTTACTATTTATGCAGCCAATGAAGTCTGGTTTGCGTTGGGAGATATGACGATGGCTGAACATGCCGCCATTTTGGGAATGATTTTTTCTCCGCACCACACTGGGGCAAGAGCTGTCAAGCGTTTGGCGGAAATCAACCTGGTGAACGGTGATGAGGCGGCGGCCATGAAATATCTTCGTCTCCTGCAAAAGACAATGTGTTACCGTGATTGGGCAGAACGGCGTATTCCCGGAAAACAGACGGCCGAAGTTTGCCAATGGCTGGAACGGAAGCGGTTGTTGTTGCCTGCAACGGATACTTTACGTTCTTCTGCCAACATTCCGCTTTCACTTCGTCATTTGTTGCGTAACAATCCTGATAATGTGTTGGCATGCGATTACCTTCTCTGCTTTGATTTGCTGAATAAGGATATTGGTGCTTTCGCCCGGGATTATCAAGAGTTTGCTGCCCATCGGATACCTTCCAGACTATATGCCGAGGGACTGCTTGTCTATCTTGCGGGCAACAAGTCTCCACTGGATGAAGTGAGGAAGTGGAATATTCCGCCTCAGGTATTGGATGAGTTTGGCGATTATACCCGACTGTACGAGGCGAATGGTGGTAATGGTGCCTCTTTGCAAGCCAAATACGGAAAAACATATTGGTTTTATTTCCACTATGCTACGATGAAAAAGGAGAAGTGATTTATGATGAGCGATGAATAGAGATATGAAATATATACAGGTTGTTGTGGAGCTGTTGCTGTGCTGCTGCCTATATGCTTGTAGTCCCTGTCCGGAGTCTGTACAGCCTGCAGACCGGTTATTGGAGCTCTATCCTGAATATCAGGATGTAACCATTCCCTGCAATGTGGCTCCTTTGAATTTCCTTGTGCGAAATGAAGGGGTGGATGCGGTGTGCGTGAGTGTAAAGGGAGCATCGGACAGCTTGCAGATAAACGCGCGTGGGAACAAGGCGGTGTTTCCCTTGAAAGCCTGGCGTGCATTGTTGGAAGCGGAGAAGGGGCATACTTTGGAAGTGACTGTTACTGCCCGTACCAGCGGTCGCTGGCTACGCTATCCTTCTTTTGCATGGCAGGTGGTGGCGGACAAGCTTGACGCCTATGTCAGTTACCGTCTGATAGAACCCGGTTATGAAGTATGGAATGCCTTGCAGATACGTGAACGGTGCATTGAGAATTTTGAAGAGCGTATTTTGGCGGATAACAGTCAGACAGACGGCAAATGCATGAACTGTCATGTGCACGGAGGAAATAGTGGCAACCTTTCGATGTTCCATCTTCGGGGCGAGGGAGGGGGGACTATCCTGAACCGTGACGGCAAGCTCCGTAAGCTTGCCTTGAAGAATGGACAGATGATATCTGCGGCTGTCTACGGGGATTTCCATCCTGACGGGCGGTATGGTGTGTTCTCGTCTAATGTGATTATTCCCATGTTCCATACGGAAAGTAACCGCCGTCTGGAAGTTTACGATACCGTCTCCGATTTGGCTGTCGCCGATTTTGACGGAAACCGGATGATTGTGTCTCCGCTTACGGCGGATTCCACCGTATTAGAAACTTTTCCCACTTTCTCTGCCGACGGGAAATGGATATATTACTGCTCGGCTCCAGCTGTTCCATTGCCGGACAGCGTACAGCAATTACGCTATTCGCTTTGCCGCATTGCGTTCGATGCCAATCACGGCACCTGGGGCGACCGCGTGGATACCCTTTGGAATGCCCGGCTGGAGAAAGGCTCCGTGTGTCATCCGAAAGCTTCACCGGACGGCCGCTACCTGCTCTATACCGTTGCTGATTATGGAACATTCCCCATTTGGCACCGGGAGACGGAATTGCAGCTGATGGATTTGCAGACGGGTGCCATCGATTCCCTGCCAATGGTCAACTCCAACCGTTCGGACACTTATCACAGTTGGTCGTCAGGTAGCCGTTGGTTTGCCTTTGCCAGCAAGCGGGGTGACGGGCAGTACGGGCGGGTTTATTTTGCCTATCTGGATGCCGAAGGAAAGGCGCATAAGCCTTTTGTGCTACCCCAGTCCGACCCTGAAAAAGACGATTTGACATTGAAATCCTACAATATCCCCGATTTGTCGGCCACTCCCGTTCCTTTTGATGCTTCTTCCATCAAGCGGATAAACCGGCAACTGAAGGCTGAGGAATTCAAATGACAAGACATACAGAGAGTAACAGATTGTAAATAATAAATTGTAAATAGTAAATGTTCTTATTTCTGAAAAAGACTTGGAAGATAGGGCTGTCGATACTTTTCGGCGTAGCGGTGCTTCTCTTTTGGGGAAACGTATATCCGGCCCATATTTCCTATCAGGAGCAGTTCCAGCTTTTTTTGTTCGATGCCGACTACTGGTGGAAACGGATAGCGGTTCCCGGTGGGTTGGCCGATTATATCGCTGAGTATCTGACGCAGTTCTATTATCACGTGTGGGCGGGAGCTTGTATTCTGGCTTTTTTGTACGTGTTGTTGCAACGGTTGGTTTGGAAACTGGCGAAGGAGCAGGGTGCGGCTGATGTGTATTATCCGCTGAGTTTTCTGCCTATCATTGTCTTGTGGCACTTCATGGGTGATGAAAATGCGATGCTGTCATTGGTGGTGGCTCTGCTGTTAGCATTGTCTGCATCCTGCTGGTATGCGGATTTAAAGGGGAAGTGGCTGCGTGTGGCGTACATTCTGATAGTCCTTCCGCTACTTTACTGGACAGCGGGTGCGGCACACTTTATCTTTATGGGCTGGGTGATTGTACGCGAGTTCTTGTTGAATCTTAAAGGTAAGAATTTCTGGGGTGGTGTCGGAGTGTTCTGGGGGGTAGGATTGTGGGGTATCGGCTGTCCGCTATTGGCAAGCATGTGGGTACAATTTCCTATTTACCGTCTGATGGGCGGTATAGGATATTACCGTTTCCCGGCAGTGATTCCCTGGATAGAGATAGGGCTTGCCGTATTGCTGGTTGTCCTCCCTTTCCTGCTGGCCGCTTTGCCCGCTTTGAAGAAGAAGCCGGTATTTTATGGAGTTCTGCAAGTGGTGGCGGTAACATTGTTCGGTTATTACTACGTGGCAGCCGGTTGCGATATGGATAAAGAGGAAGCGATGGAGTATGACCAGCTGGTACGTAATAAACAATGGCAGGAGGTTATAGAAAAGGCAGAAGAGAAGTCGCCGGTTTCACCTTTCGGCGTGACCTGCCTGAATCTTGCTTTGGGAAAGATGGGACAGATGGGCGACCGCATGTTCGAGTTTTACCAGAACGGGACGGAAGGGCTGCTACCGGAGTTTCAGCGTGACTTTACTTCGCCGTTGCCCACCAGTGAGGCGTATTATCATTTGGGGATGGTCAATACGGCACAACGTTTCACTTTTGAGGCGATGGAGGCCATACCTAACTTCAACAAGAGTGGCCGTTGCTTCAAGCGTCTGGCAGAGACGAACCTGATAAACGGGCAATACGAAGTGGCAGCCAAGTACCTGCGTTTGTTGAGGAAGACAATCTTCTATAAGGATTGGGCGGAGGATGCCATGACCTATCTGTATAATGAGGAAAAAATCAATGCCCACAAGGAGTGGGGTTGGTTGAGGCAGATACGCTATACGGAAGACTTCTTGTTCAGCAGCCAGGAAACGGACATCATGCTGGGGCTGCTTTACCAGCACAACCACCGGAACCGGATGGCATTTGAGTATATGCTGGCCTATGTCCTGCAGCAACGTGATTTGGAACGTTTCATGAAGTACTATCCGCTGGGTAAGCATGCCGGCTACGACCATATTCCCCGCAGCTATCAAGAGGCGTTGATATATGTATGGACACAGACGCACAAGAACTTCCAGGGTATGCCGTGGAGCATTTCGCCCCAAGTGGTGCGGGATGTAACGGAATTTGCGCGGATATATACCTCGCAGCAGAATGCCCGGCAGATGTTGGAGGCGCGTTTCGGCAGTACATACTGGAATTATTTGCTACTAAGAAAGTAAAATGAAAAAGATGAAGAATATAGCTGTTTGCATAATGGCTGCATGGTGGTTTGCCGCTTGCGGCAATCCGGTGACTTCCCCGGAAAGGGTGGATGAATGGCCGGATATCTATCCCGACTATATCGGTGTGACTATTCCTGCAACCATTGCTCCTATGAATTTCAATTGTATTGGTGGAGCGTACGAACGTGTGGATGTGACCGTGACCGGAGGAAAGTCCGGAGAGATGCACGTAAATGATAAAATAGTATCATTTCCGCAAGATGCATGGCAAGAGCTTTTGGAGGAGAACAAGGGTGATAGCCTTCTGTTTACGGTATGTATCCGGAAAGACGGCGAGTGGAAACAGTACCGCTCTTTTCCCATGTATGTCAGTCCGTATCCTATAGATTATGGGGTGGTATACCGCAAGCTGGCTCCCGGATATGAAGTTTATAGCAAGATGGGCATTTATGAGCGTGACCTTGCTTCGTTCGAGGAGCGTCCCTTGCTGGAGAATACCATGGTGCCGGGCATGTGCCTGAATTGTCATGCTTTCAACAAAACAAATCCGGACCATCTGAGCCTGCATATCCGTGGAAAGAACGGAGGGACCTTGATGCAGATAGACGGGAAGCGCGAAATGCTGGATACGAAAACGGATTCCACTCTCTCTGCGGGGGTGTACCCTTATTGGCATCCAAACGGCAAATATATTGCCTATTCTGTCAACAATACGCGCCAGTCTTTCCATGCGGTGAAGGATGAGCGTGTGGAAGTGCTCGACTTGGAATCGGATGTACTGGTCTATCATCCCGAGACACATGAATTACTGCTCTCTCCCTTGCTTCAGAAGAAGGAAGTCTTCGAAACCTTTCCAGTATTTTCACCGGACGGACGCAAACTGTATTTCTGTACTGCGGAGGCCAAGCCGATACCGGCGGAATATAAGGAAATACGTTATAGCTTGTGTAGTATAGATTTCAATCCGGAAGACGGGACATTTGGCGAAAAGATAGATACGCTGGTCAATGCGGCAGCTATGAAGAAAAGCATCTCCTTCCCGAGGCCCTCGTACGATGGCGAGTATATCATGTTTACTTTGTCGGATTACGGGAATTTCTCAATTTGGCATAAAGAAGCCGATTTATGGCTGTTGGATTTGAAGGATGGCGGTATGCGTCCCATAAAGGAGGTGAACAGCGATGATACGGAAAGTTTCCATAACTGGAGCAGTAACTCCCGATGGTTTGTGTTCAGTAGCCGCAGGGGAGATGGGCTTTATACCCGTCTGTATCTGGCAAGTATGGATGAGAATGGGGTGGTGGGCAAGCCTTTCCTGCTTCCTCAGGAAAATCCTTGGGAGTATTACGACCGTCTGGTCTACTCGTACAATGTTCCCGATTTTACAAGCGAACCGGTGAAGCTGGAACGCCGGAAAGTGGAACGGGGAATTGTCTCGCGGAAGCGCGTTCCGGTGAAAGTTAGATGATACGTTTTTTATATTCTGCTTTTTAATACAGTAAAGGGATAAAATTGTATCATTTTCTCTTGGTGCAATCCGCTATCTTTGTGCCAGGAATTAGTGTTACCAATAACAATACCAGATTGAAAAACATGGATATGAGAAAAGTAAAATTTGCTATGATGATTCTGGCGGCAAGTCTGTTGACCGCCTGCGGTTCTTCCAAGAAAGAACAGAGTGTGAATGAAGAGACGGCTGCTGCGCGTACGCAGGAAACGGAGAACTTACTGGCTAACTTGAAAAAAATCCCTTCCAAAGGTATCATGCTCGGCCATCATGACGATACGGTATATGGTATCGGCTGGGAAGGTGAGGAAGGCCGTTCGGATGTGAAAAGCGTGTGTGGCGACTATCCGGCTGTTATCAGCTTTGATTTGGGAGAGCTGGAACTTGGGAATGCCGCCAATCTGGATAAGGTTCCCTTCGATAAAATCAGGAAAGAGATAATCAATCAGTATCAGCGGGGCGGCATGGTTTCGCTCAGTTGGCATGCGCGCAATCCTGAAACGGGCGGTGATGCCTGGGATGTATCGGATACGACGGTGGTGAAGTCCATCCTGCCCGGTGGAGAGAATCATCAGAAGTTTGCCGGCTGGTTGGGAGGAGTGGCCGATTTCCTTCATTCGTTGAAGACGGCGGACGGCGTGAAGATACCCGTACTTTTCCGTCCCTGGCACGAACACAGTGGCAGCTGGTTCTGGTGGGGCGAGAAACTGTGTACCCCTGAAGAGTATAAGACATTGTGGCACATGACAGTGGACACTCTGCAGGCCAGGGGAGTGGATAATGCACTCTATGCTTACTCTCCGGGCACGGAACCCAAGGACACAACGGAATATTTGAAGAAGTATCCGGGCGACGAGTTGATAGACGTTATTGGCTTCGATACCTATCAGTTCGACCGGGATACCTATCTTGCCGGGATGGATAGGGCACTTTCCATTATCGACAGTATAGGGAAAGCACACAATAAGGTGATTGCTGTGACCGAAACCGGTTACGAAGGAATCCCCGATGCCAAATGGTGGACAGGTACTCTGCTGCCTGCGTTAAAGAAATATTCGCTTGCTTATGTGCTGGTGTGGCGCAATGCCCGTGAAAAGGTGACCCATTACTATGCCCCCTATCCGGGACAGACATCTGCGGAGGATTTTTGGGAGTTTTATAACAATCCCAAGACGCTGTTTGCAGCCGATGTAAATCTGTATCAATAAACAAACAATCAATATAACAGACATGGAAGCTTTTAAAGAAAAGGTAGAGAGGCTCTTTCAGAAACACGAAGAGCTGATTACGAGAAAGAATGTGGCCGTGGAAGACGGCAATGGCATATTCACACGTTATAAATATCCGGTAGTGACGGCTGCTCATACACCTGTATTCTGGCGGTATGATTTGGATGAGAAGTCCAACCCGTACCTGATGGAACGCATCGGTATGAATGCGGCCATGAATTCGGGGGCCATTAAGTGGAATGGCAAGTATCTGATGGTGGTACGTGTAGAGGGCGCTGACCGCAAGTCGTTCTTTGCCGTAGCCGAGAGTCCCAACGGCATTGATAATTTCCGGTTTTGGGATTACCCTATCACCATGCCTGAAGATACGATTCCGGCAACGAATGTATACGACATGCGTCTCACGGCTCATGAGGACGGCTGGATTTACGGTATCTTTTGCGCCGAACGCCACGACGACAATGCGCCCGCCGGTGACTTGTCCTCGGCTACGGCTACAGCTGCCATTGCTCGCACCAAGGATTTGAAGAATTGGGAACGCCTGCCCGACCTGAAGACCAAGAGTCAGCAGCGCAACGTGGTGCTGCACCCGGAGTTTGTAGATGGCAAGTATGCCCTCTATACCCGTCCGCAGGATGGCTTTATTGATGCCGGTAGCGGTGGTGGTATCGGCTGGGCGCTGGTGGATGACATAACCCATGCCGAGGTGAAGGAAGAGAAGATTATCGACCAGCGCTACTATCACACCATCAAGGAGGTGAAGAATGGTGAAGGTCCGCATCCCATCAAGACTCCGAAAGGCTGGTTGCATCTGGCTCATGGTGTCCGCGGTTGTGCCGCCGGATTGCGTTATGTGCTTTATATGTACATGACTTCTTTGGAAGATCCGACGAAACTGATTGCCACTCCCGGTGGGGCCTTTATGGTACCCGAGGGTGAGGAGCGTATAGGTGACGTAAGCAATGTGCTTTTCACCAACGGCTGGATTGCCGATGAAGACGGAACTGTATTTATTTACTACGCTTCTTCTGACACGCGGATGCATGTAGCCACTTCTACCATTGACAAGCTGGTGGACTATTGCATGAATACGCCTGCTGACGGCTTGTCTTCATCAGCCTCGGTAGAAACGTTGAAGAGACTGATAGACAAGAATCTGCAGATAATGAAATAATAAAAATACAACATACTATGGCAACACTAAAAGAGAAAATCGGTTATGGTTTTGGGGATATGTCTTCCTCTATGTTCTGGAAAATATTCTCCTATTACTTACCGTTCTTCTATTCGAATATTTTTGGCTTGAGCTTGGCTGATGCAGGATTGCTGATGCTGGTGACACGTATTTGGGATGCAGTGTCCGATCCGATGATGGGAGTCATTGCAGACCGTACTCATACGCGTTGGGGCAAATACCGTCCTTATTTGTTGTGGATTGCAGCTCCTTTTGCCATTGCCGGGATTTTACTTTTTACAACGCCCGACATGGGGACAACGGGTAAGCTGGTATGGGCTTATGTCACTTACATCCTGATGATGACGGTATATACGGCAATCAATGTACCATACGGGGCTATGCTGGGAGTAATGACTGATGATTCGAATACAAAAACGGTTTTCTCTTCTTACCGTATGTTTTTTGCATACGGAGGTAGTTTTATCGCTTTGGGAGCATGGGAGCCATTGTGCAATTGGTTTAAATCAATGGACTATAGCAATGCTTCCAGTTGGCAATATGCCATGGTATGTATTGCCACGCTCTGCTTTTTAGGCTTTCTGTTTTGCTTTAGCATGACGCGCGAGCATGTCAAGAGTGTGGCGTCCGAATCTATCGGCAAGGATGTGAAGTCGCTGGTGCGCAATTCGCCTTGGTGGATATTGAACGGTGCGGCGTTGCTGTCGAATTTCTTCAATACGGTGCGTGGAGCTACTGCCGCCTACTTCTTCAAGGACTATATCAGTGCCAATGCATTCCTCGATTTTGGGGTATTCAATCTGGTGTTGTATGCCGGTCTGTTCCTGATGGTGGGTGAAGTGTGTAATATGATTGGTGTGGCGCTGGCTGTGCCTCTTTCCGTGAAGTTTGGAAAGAAGTCAACCTATATCATTTCGCTCGTGTGCCTGGTAGTATTCAGTGTGCTCTTCTTCTTTGTGCCGAATGACGGGCTGGGATGGTGGCTGATGATGGTTTTCCAGGTGCTTATCTCCATTTGTACCGGTATCGTATCCCCGCTTATTTGGAGTATGTATGCCGATGTGGCCGACTATGCCGAGCAGAAGGACGGTACGTCATCTACAGGGCTGATATTCTCTTCTGGCTCTATGGCACAGAAGTTCGGCGGTGCATTTGCTGGCTGGGCAGTAATGGCGCTGTTGGCATTCTTTGGTTACAACACTGCAGAGAATGCTGTGCAGACGCCCGAAGCGCTGGATGGCTTGAAGTATCTGATGAGCTTTATTCCTGCTGCGATAGCTGTACTTTCCATTCTTGTCGTATTCGTCTACCCGTTGAACAAGACGCGTATGGCAGCCATCAATGCAGACTTGAAAAAGCGTCGTGAGAACCTTCAGCAGAATAACTTATAACTTAAACTCATAGAATAGTGGATATCAAGAAGATGAAGCAGGAGATGGAGGAGGAGTTGGTCTCCAATATCCTCCCCTTCTGGATAAACAGAATGACGGATGAAGTGAACGGCGGCTTCTACGGCCGTATCACGGGTCGAGAGGAGGTGAAGCCCGAAGCTGAAAAGGGGGCCATCCTGAACGCCCGCATCTTGTGGACCTTTTCGGCTGCATACCGCTTGCTGAGGAGGCCGGAGTATCTGGAAACGGCTACGCGTGCCAAACGCACTCTTATCGACCGTTTCTACGACAATGAATTTGGCGGAGTTTATTGGTCTCTCGACTATAAAGGCAATCCGCTCGATACCAAGAAGCAGATTTACGCTTTGGGTTTCGCCATCTACGGGCTGAGTGAATATGCTCGTGCCACGGGCGATGATGAAGCACTGGCATATGCCATCCGCTTGTTTGAGACGATTGAAGAGCATAGTTTCGACCCCGTGAAGAACGGTTATTGTGAAGCCTTGACCCGCGAATGGGGAGAGATAGCCGACATGCGCCTCAGCGCCAAGGATGAGAACGAGCGCAAGACGATGAATACCCATCTGCATATTTTGGAACCTTATACCAACCTTTTCCGGATATGGAAGGATGCTCGTCTGGAGAAGCAGCTTCGTAATTTGATAGGTCTTTTTACTGAACGGATTCTGAATATCAAGACCGGCCATCTAGAATTGTTCTTCAATGATGATTGGGTGAGCAAGTACCGAATTGTCTCCTACGGGCACGATATCGAAGCTTCCTGGTTGATACACGAGGCTGCCCTTGTTCTGGGCGATAAGGAGCTCCTGGAGAAAGTGGAACCACTTGTAGAATACATCGCTGCCGCTGCCGATGAAGGATTGACGCCCGACGGCAGCATGATATACGAGACTTTTCTGGATAAGGGAAAGACCGATACCGACCGCCACTGGTGGGTGCAGGCCGAGAACGTAGTGGGACATGCCAACCTCTACCAGCACTTTGATGACGAAGTGGCCATGCAGAAGGCTCTCCGATGCTGGGGTTTCATCAAGCAGCATCTGGTAGACTACAAGTACGGAGAATGGCATTGGAGCGTGCGTGCCGACGGCACGGTGAACACCGATGATGACAAGGCGGGGTTCTGGAAATGTCCGTATCACAACGGACGTATGTGCATGGAAATTATTGAACGTTTTTCATAGGTTTTCTATCATAAGAAGATGAATAGATTGATGGTTTTGGGGATTCTTGTCTGGATGGGGATTGCGCTGCACGCGCAATCTCTTTATCCGGACTTCAGCAAGCTGAACTTCGGGTGCGACGGAAACAGCATTACCGCAGGCGAACAATGGTCTAAGACTGTAGTGGATAAACTCGGATTCGCTACACATCACAACGTGGCGGTCGGTTCTGCCACATGGGCATGCCATCCCGATACTCAGGATTATGGCAGCGAAGCTTTTGCCGGCATCTCCGGCGGTTGGCAGGCTACGGAGGATAAGCATGAGTTGCAGATGCGGCACAACAACGTGTCAAAGGTGCATATCCAGAAGTTCATAGCCGAAGTGGAAAGTGGCGCTTACCCTGCGCCCGATGTCTTTGTGTTCTCTATGGGAACGAATGACCGTAACTTGGGTAGTGCCGAAGAGGCCCTTAAAGGGAAGACGCTCGATGAAGTAGATGTCAACACCATGGCGGGCGGTGTCCGTTGGTCCATTCAGACCATTCTGGAGCATTATCCCCAATGCCGCGTATTCGTGTGCACGCCGATTCAGACCGGCAACCCCGAACACAATGCACTGAATCTGCAGAAGATTGCCATCTTGCGTGAGTTGTGCCGGGCGCTTTCCGTGCAGCTGATAGACTGTTACTCCAACTGTGGTATCACCGAAAAGTTTGAGCAGCCTTCCGGTAGTGGGCGCTATCTGCGCGACGGGTTGCATCCCGACAAACCGGGGCAGGAGCTGATGGGCCGTTACATCGCGAAGGAGATACGGAACCATTTCTTTTAGTTCCGTTCTGCATATTCCGGTTGGAATAACTTATCATTTAGGGCTTGTAAAGCCCTTTTTTTGTCTGTATTCTTAATGACGAATGCCACGTCATTATTGCTGCTGCCATATGAAATCATCCGTAGGGGGATGTCCTTTAGCGCCTCCATAATCTTTGCCTCAAACCCGGCAAATTCCCATTGCATGTTGCCCACCACGGAGACGATGGTCATGCGGTCTTCTACCAATACATGGGCATATTGGCGTAGTTCGGAGATGATGTTCGATAAACGAGTGCAGTCGTCTATAGCCACAGATACGTCCAGATTGGAAGATACCAGCAGGCAGAGGGGGGTACGGTACTTGGCAAAAATGTCGAAAATCTTGCTGATGAACAGATAGGGACACAGATTATGGTTCGATTCGAACTTTATGTATATGATGTGGTCCTTGGCGGCTATGGCCTTGATGATATTGTCGTCCTGCAGGTTGGAAATCAGCGTGCCTTCTGCCGATGGTTCCATAGAGTTAAGCAACCGGACGGGAATATTCCTTAGGCGTGCCGGAGCGATACAGAAAGGATGCAGTATCTTGGCACCATAGAAGGCCAGTTGTTCGGCTTCGTTGAAGCTGAGGCGTTTCACGGGGCGGGTACCTGACACCTCGCGCGGATCATTGTTGTGCATGCCATCTATGTCCGTCCATATTTGTATCTCGTCTGCTTGGAGGGCGGTGCCAATGAGGGAAGCAGTGTAATCACTGCCGCCGCGTTTCAGGTTATCTGTTTCGTTATAGGCATTCTTGCAGATGAAACCCTGAGTGATGAAGAGATTGATGCCGGGATGGCAGGCAAGCTGTTCTCGGAGTTTTTGTTCTATATATTCCAAGTCAGGTTCGTTGTTGGGGCCGGTACGCATGAAGTCGAATGCACAAAGCAGTGCATTGGGAATTTTCAGCTCGCGCAGGTAGAAATGCATCAGAGCGGTACTGATAAGTTCGCCTTGTGCCAGCACCTCCTTCTCTTCGACGGAGGTGAAAGAGTTCTTGGTAAATTTCCATAGTTGCTGGAAGCGGTCGAGGATATAATCTATTGCTTCCCGTTTCAGTTTCTCGTCGGTCAGCAACCCATTGGCAAATTCGATGAACTGGAATTCCAGCCGGGTGATGCGGTCGTGGGCTTGTTCCATTTCACGGTTGAATAAGTTGGCGGCAATCTCCTCCAGATGGTTGGTAGTGCCTGCGGTGGCAGACAGTACCACAATCTTGGGTGTTGCATCTTTAATGAGTGTTGCTACATGTTTCATTCTCTCTACGGTGCCGACGGAAGTTCCGCCGAATTTACAAACTTTCATTTCTTGTTTCTTTTTTAACAGTTTCATAATTGCATTCATCCGGAGGTTCTTCCTTCCGGCTTTTCATTTCAGGTGGCCTCTTCCCAAAATGAAAGGGGGGGAGGACGGGGCTTGCCACCTGAGCTTGGCCTGCATAATGCCGTTGTAGCATTGCCGTGGTGGGATATTCATGCTCTGGCTGGTAGCAGGCTCTTGGCTTTTCATTTATAAAAGTTCAAAAGATGTGCCGTCGATATTCGGGAAAAGCCTTATATTTGCACACCCCTGTTTTTACCGTTATCAGTTTAAAAACTTATCGAATAGATATGAGTAAGATTCTAATCATTGATGATGAAGTACAAATCCGTACTCTTCTGACGCGTATGATGGAGTTGGAGGGGTATGATGCCTGTCAGGCCGGTGATTGTAGGGCTGCCCTGAAACAACTGGAACTCCAAAATCCTGATGTTGCTTTGTGCGATGTATTTCTGCCCGATGGAAATGGGGTGGACTTGGTGTTGGCTATCAAGAAGGCGGCACCCAATGTGGAAGTCATTCTGCTGACAGCGCATGGCAATATCCCCGATGGAGTACAAGCCATCAAGAACGGTGCTTTCGACTATATCACCAAGGGAGACGATAATAACAAGATTATTCCTCTGATAAGCCGTGCCGTAGAGAAAGCGCGTATGAATGTACGGTTGGAAAAACTGGAGAAGAAGGTGGGGCAGACGTACTCTTTTGATTCTATCCTGGGAGAATCCAAAGTTCTGAAGGATGCCGTTTCATTAGCTCAGAAGGTGTCGGGAACTGATGTTCCTGTACTGTTGACTGGAGAAACGGGCACGGGTAAGGAGGTATTTGCCCAGGCCATCCATTACAGTAGTAAGCGTGCACGGCAGAATTTTGTAGCGGTTAACTGTTCTTCGTTCAGCAAGGAGTTGCTGGAAAGTGAAATGTTCGGTCATAAAGCCGGTTCGTTTACCGGTGCATTGAAGGATAAGAAGGGACTGTTCGAGGAAGCGAACAATGGGACTATTTTTTTGGATGAAATCGGTGAGATGGCGTTTGAACTGCAAGCCAAGTTGTTGCGTATTCTTGAAACCGGTGAGTATATTAAGATAGGTGATACGAAACCTACCCGTGTCAATGTCCGCATCATTGCCGCTACGAACCGCAACTTGTCCCAGGAAATTGTTGCCGGACGTTTCCGTGAGGATTTGTTTTATAGATTAAGCGTATTTCAGATACATCTGCCGCCATTGCGCGAACGTGCAGGTGATATCCGGCTGTTGGCGAAGGCCTTTATAAAGAGTTTTGCGGAACAGCTGGCGCGTCCGGTGGTTGAAATAGCTCCTGCATTTCTTGAAGCATTGGACTCCCAACCGTGGAAGGGAAATATCCGTGAATTACGTAATGTGATAGAACGTAGTATGATTGTTTGCGAGAGCGGACATCTGGACATTGCTGATTTGCCGTTTGATATTCAGAATGCCCATTATGAACACTCCAATGATTCAAGTCCCGGCAGTTTTGAACTTTCAGCTATGGAACGCCGGCACATTGCCCGTGTACTGGAGTATACAAAGGGGAATAAGACAGAAGCAGCCCGGTTATTGAAAATAGGTTTGACGACGTTGTATCGGAAGATTGAGGAATACAAGATTTCAGAACGCCTTCTATAATAGGGGGCTCAGTATACGACTGAGGTACCTTCGATATAGGACTGTGGCAAGATTATTCTTGAAACAGTCTTAGAAGCAGAAAGTGCCTATGGACTAAAACATATCAAAACAGGTTGCACCTTTTCATTTTGAAAAGGTGCAACCTGTTTCTTTTTATACTTATGCAGTTTGTATTTTATTGATAATTAATGATGTATGGCATGCGCGCTCTTTTTGGCACATATTTGGCATATTCCCGGCAGACAAAAATATGTAGTAACATTTTAAAAGGTAAAAACATGGGAATAACAGTATCATTTATTTTTTGCCTATTGAGCGGCTTGTTCGCCTTTTGGCTTTTCTGGAAATGCGTAGATTGGTTTGAGAAGATTTAAAAGAGAGAATTATGTACACAGCTTTATTTGTATTAGGTATTGTAATGTTCGGGTATCTGACTTATGTGCTGATAAGACCCGAAAAGTTTTAATGAATGGAGAGTGGAGAAATGAACACTGAGATTTTAGGTGTAGCCTTGCAGATTGTTCTGCTGATTGTGATATCCTATCCCCTGGGAAAGTATATTGCCAAGGTTTACAAAGGCGAAAAGACATGGTCGGATTTCATGAAGCCGGTCGAGAGATTGATTTATAAAGTGGCCGGAGTCAATCCGGAGGAAGAGATGAACTGGAAACAGTTCTTGAAAGCCCTGCTGATTCTGAATGCCTTTTGGTTTGTATGGGGCATGGTGCTGCTCTGTACACAGCAGTGGTTGCCGTTAAATCCGGATGGAAACGCTAACCAGACACCGGACCTGGCATTCAATACATGTATCAGTTTTATGGTGAACTGTAACTTGCAGCATTATTCCGGTGAAAGCGGACTGACATATTTTACACAGTTGTTCGTCATTATGTTGTTCCAGTTCATTACCGCCGCTACCGGTATGGCAGCTATGGCAGGTATCATGAAGGGTATGGCTGCCAAATCGACGAAGACTATCGGTAACTTCTGGAAGTTCTTGGTTTTGAGCTGTACACGTGTATTATTACCGCTTTCGTTGATTGTGGGCTTCATCCTCATTCTACAAGGTACTCCGATGGGATTTGATGGTAAGATGGAAGTTCAGACGATGGAAGGACAGACCCAGTTGGTTTCACAAGGTCCTACGGCAGCGATTGTTCCTATCAAGCAATTGGGTACGAACGGTGGCGGTTATTTTGGATGTAACTCTTCACATCCGTTGGAAAATCCTACTTACTTGACAGATATTGCAGAATGTTGGTCTATCCTGATTATACCTATGTCTATGGTGATTGCACTCGGCTTTTACATCAAACGTAAGAAGATGGCCTACTCTATCTACGGCGTAATGCTTTTTGCTTTTCTTGTGGGTGTTTGCATCAACGTTTCGCAGGAGATGGGAGGTAATCCGCGCATTGATGAGATGGGAATTGCCCAAGACAATGGAGCAATGGAAGGTAAAGAAGTCCGTTTAGGGTCTGCTGCTACTGCTCTTTGGAGTATTGTGACTACAGTTACTTCCAATGGCTCTGTAAATGGTATGCATGATTCAACAATGCCTCTTTCCGGTATGATGGAAATGCTGAACATGCAGATTAACACGTGGTTTGGCGGTGTGGGTGTAGGTTTCATGAACTATTATACGTTTATCATCATCGCCGTATTCATCAGTGGACTGATGGTGGGACGTACTCCGGAATTCCTCGGTAAGAAGGTGGAGGCGCGTGAAATGAAGATTGCTACCATTGTGGCACTGCTTCATCCGCTTATCATCTTGGGCGGTGTAGCACTTTCTTGCTTTTTGTTCGCTCATTATCCTGAATTTGTGGCAGGTGAAGGCGGCTGGTTGAATAATCCCAGTTTCCACGGACTGAGTGAGCAGCTTTATGAATATACTTCGGCTGCGGCCAATAATGGTTCTGGCTTCGAAGGATTGGGCGACAATACTTACTTCTGGAACTATACTACCGGCTGGACGCTGATTTTAGGACGTTTCCTGCCTATCGTAGGTCAGGTAGCCATTGCTGGTCTGTTGGCCGGAAAGAAATATGTTCCGGAGAGTGCCGGTACGCTGAAGACAGATACAGTAACTTTCGGTGTGATGACTTTTGCCGTTATCTTTATTGTGGCTGCCTTGTCATTCTTCCCGGCACATGCATTGAGTACGATTGCTGAACATTTCAGTTTGTAATAGTAGTTTGTAAAAAGTAATTTCATAGGTATGAAAGATAATAAATCAGCTTCTCTGTTTCAGAAGGAGCAAGTAATGGAAAGTTTGAAGCAATCATTCGTGAAGCTAAATCCACGGGTGATGATAAAGAATCCGATTATGTTTACGGTGGAAGTCGTAACGGTTGTCATGCTGATTGTCTGTTTCCTTTCATTGGGTACTTCGGAATATGGAGCATTCGGATATAATTTATTGGTATTCATCATCTTGTTTGTGACGTTACTGTTTGCTAATTTTGCTGAAGCCATCGCTGAAGCTCGTGGTAAGGCCCAAGCTGACAGTTTGCGTAAAACCCGTGAAGAGACTCCTGCTAAAGTGTTGGTTGACGGTAAAATCCATACCGTTAGCAGTTCACGTTTGAAGAAAGGTGACTATTTTATTTGTGAAGCAGGAGATACGATTCCTGCCGACGGTGAGATTGTGGAAGGTTTGGCCTCCATTGACGAAAGTGCCATTACCGGTGAATCTGCTCCGGTTATCCGTGAGGCCGGTGGTGACAAGAGTTCCGTAACTGGTGGTACAAAAGTTCTTTCTGATAAAATCAAGGTATTGGTGACGCAGCAACCGGGTGAGAGCTTTCTTGACAAGATGATTGCTTTGGTAGAAGGCGCTACTCGCCAGAAGACTCCGAACGAAATAGCATTGACTATTCTTCTGGCTGGTTTCACTTTGGTATTTGTTATTGTATGTGTAACGTTGATTCCTATGGCTGATTATACGAATATTGACCATCCGGGAACTTATATCTCCATTGCAGCCATCATATCTTTGTTTGTCTGCTTGATACCGACTACTATCGGCGGACTGCTTTCTGCCATCGGCATTGCTGGGATGGACCGTGCTTTGCGCGCTAATGTAATTACAAAATCCGGTAAGGCGGTAGAAACAGCCGGTGACATTGATACCTTGTTGCTAGACAAGACTGGCACCATTACAATCGGTAACCGTAAAGCTACTAAGTTTCATTCGGCTTCGGGTGTTGACGAGAATTTGTTCGTAGAGGCTTGCTTGTTGTCCTCACTTTCTGACGAGACTCCGGAGGGTAAGTCTATCATTGAACTGGGACGTGAAAACGGTCATCGTATGCGTGATTTGAATACTACCGGTGCTCATATGATTAAGTTTACAGCCGAAACAAAATGTTCGGGTGTGGATTTGCAGGATGGTACTCAGATACGTAAAGGCGCATTCGACGCTATTCGCAAGATTGTGGAAAATGCCGGAAACAAGTTCCCGAAAGAGATTGAAGAGGTGATTGCTGTAATTACCAGCAACGGTGGAACTCCGCTGGTGGTATGTGTCAATCAGAAAGTTACTGGGGTAATTGAGTTGCAGGATATTATCAAACCGGGCATTCAAGAACGTTTTGAGCGTCTTCGCAGGATGGGTGTGAAAACTGTGATGGTGACCGGTGACAACCCTTTGACAGCCAAATATATTGCAGAGAAAGCTGGAGTAGATGATTTCATTGCTGAAGCCAAGCCGGAAGACAAGATGGAATATATCAAAAAAGAACAGCAGGCCGGTAAGCTGGTGGCTATGATGGGTGACGGTACAAACGACGCTCCCGCCCTTGCACAAGCTAATGTGGGTGTGGCAATGAACAGCGGTACGCAGGCAGCCAAAGAAGCTGGTAACATGGTGGACCTTGACAACGATCCGACGAAGCTGATTGAAATTGTGGAGATTGGCAAACAGTTGTTAATGACACGCGGTACGTTGACTACCTTCTCCATTGCGAACGACGTTGCCAAGTACTTTGCTATTATCCCTGCTTTGTTTATGGTAGCCATCCCTCAGTTGGCTCCTCTGAACATTATGGGACTGCATAGCCCTGAAACGGCCATTCTCTCGGCTGTCATATTCAACGCTATCATTATTCCTATCTTGATTCCGTTGGCTTTGAAAGGTGTTCAGTATAAGCCGATCGGTGCCAGTGCGCTACTTCGTCGCAATCTGTTGATTTATGGTGTGGGTGGCGTCATTGCTCCGTTTGTCGGCATCAAACTGATAGATATGATAGTTAGTCTGTTTTTTTAAAACTTGGATAAAATGAAAACTCTTTGGAAATCATTTAAAATAACAATTGCATTTTGCATATTTTTCTCTCTGTTCTATATCCTTGTCTTGTGGATATTTGCACAGTTCGCCGGTCCCAACAAGGGAAATGCAGAGGTGGCAACACTCAATGGTAAAGTGGTAGGTGCAGCCAATGTAGGCCAGATGTTTACGCAAGATATTTATTTCTGGGGACGCCCATCTGCGGGTAATTATACAGCCGATGCTTCGGGTGGTAGTAACAAGGGACCTACGAACGATGAATACCTGGCAGAAGTGGAAGCCCGTATCGATACTTTTCTGGTACATCATCCTTATCTGAGCCGCAAGGATGTGCCTGCTGAAATGGTAACCGCCAGTGGTTCCGGTCTAGACCCACATATCACACCTGCTTGTGCTTATGTACAAGTGAAGCGTGTGGCTCAGGCACGTGGCATGAACGAGGCTGAAGTGAAAGCCATTGTAGACAAGAACATCAGCAAACCCTTTTTGGGGGTGTTTGGTACGGAAACTGTCAATGTGCTGGAACTGAACATTGCATTAGAAGAAGCCGATCAGAATAAATAATTTTTTAGTTGTGTTTGTCATGTGTTATGGGCAGGAGCGGAAGTATTTCTGTTCAGGCAGCGAAAGACTGTCATTTTACAGGGGGAGCCGAAACTTCCTTCCTGCCTTTCAACGATTGATTAGTAATGGTAAATAAATAGTTGGATATGAAAAGTTTAAAAATATCAATTCTAGTTTTTGCGAGTATGGTAGCTGCTTGTTTTATGGGAACCGGCAAAGTGCAAGCTCAGGAATTTACAATACAAGGTGATTTAGTCAGTTCTTATGTTTGGCGCGGCTTTTACCAGACGGGAGTCAGTTTTCAGCCCACTTTGGGTTTTGGGGTCGGTGATTTTTCTTTGACGGCATGGGGCTCTACCGATTTTGACGGAGTTTCTTCAGGAGAAGGGGCTGCGGCTAAGGAGATTGATTTGACGGCTGCCTATGCTTTGGGAGAATCAGGTCTAACTTTTTCTGTTGCCAGCTTGTGGTGGGGCGGACAAGGAGCAAGAAAGTATTTTAATTTTAAGAGCCACGAAACAGCTCATCACTTTGAAGCGGGATTAGCCTATACATTGCCGGTTGAAAAGTTTCCTTTGGCAATCGCTTGGTACACAATGTTTGCCGGAGCTGACAAAGATGACAAAGGCAGGCAGAATTATTCTTCGTATGTTGAATTCAACTATCCGTTCAGTGTTAAGTCTGTAGATTTGAACTTGACTTGCGGATTTCTGCCTTATGAAGCTGGGGTAGGAGTATATGGTGTTCCTAACAGTGGATTTGCCGTAACCAATGTGGCACTGAAAGGTATTACGGAAATCAAGATTACTGACAGTTTCTCAATACCTGTATTTGCACAAGCCATTTGGAACCCTCGTATGGAAGATGCACATCTGGTATTCGGCTTTACTTTAAGGCCATGATTTATTTAGATATAACTTTAGAACTCATGAATTAGTGTTGGATGCCCGTGGCGGTCGTGATGATCGTTACGGGTTATATGGCATATATAAGACAAGTAAAAAAACAGAAGAAATGAGTAGGGAAGAAAGCGTACAGCATTTTCTTGATTTGATTAAAAAGTCGCGGCGTGGCAAGTTCAAAGTCTACATCGGCATGATTGCTGGTGTAGGTAAATCTTATCGTATGCTTCAGGAAGCACACGAGTTACTTGACAACGGAGTAGATGTGAAGATAGGCTATATAGAGACACACGGGCGTGCCGGTACGGATGCTATGTTGGAAGGATTGCCCGTTGTTCCTCGTCGTAAGATATTCTATAAAGGAAAAGAGCTGGAAGAAATGGATTTGGATGCCATTATCCAGATACACCCTGAGATAGTAGTGGTGGATGAACTGGCACATACCAATGTGGAAGGTAG
Organism: Bacteroides sp. A1C1; assembly: GCF_004328515.1. Classification (NCBI taxonomy): domain Bacteria; kingdom Pseudomonadati; phylum Bacteroidota; class Bacteroidia; order Bacteroidales; family Bacteroidaceae; genus Bacteroides; species Bacteroides sp. A1C1. The sequence continues at coordinate 1,498,148 of NZ_CP036491.1, read as the reverse complement.
CCGGAATGAGAAACGCTGGCAGGATGTGATGGATTTGCTTGATGAGGGTATCAATGTGATTTCTGCCGTTAACATCCAGCACATTGAGAGTGTCAATGAAGAAGTGCAGGGCATCTCGGGTATTGAGGTGAAGGAACGTATTCCCGATAGCGTTTTGCAAGAGGCAGATGAGGTGGTGAATATTGACTTGACTGCGGAAGAATTGATAGCCCGTCTGAAAGCTGGAAAAATTTACAAGCCGGAAAAGGTCTCTACTGCCTTGAACAATTTCTTTAAAACGGAAAATATTCTCCAATTACGTGAACTGGCTTTAAAAGAGGTGGCTTTACGGGTGGAAAAGAAAGTGGAGAATGAAGTGGTTACCAGTGTGGGAGTCCGTCATGAGAGATTTCTGGCATGTATCAGCAGCAACGAGAAAACACCACGACGCATCATTCGTAAAGCTGCACGTCTGGCAACCCGCTACAATACTTCGTTTGTTGCCCTTTATGTGCAGACTCCCAGAGAAAGTACTGACCGCATCGGTCTGGCAAATCAAAGGTATTTATTGAACCACTTCAAATTGGTGACCGAACTGGGAGGGGAGGTCGTTCAGGTGCAATCGCCGGATGTGCTGGGAAGCATTGTTGATACTTGTAAGGAGAAACAGATAACAACTGTCTGCATGGGAAGTCCGTCACTTTCTTTTCCGAAATCATTGTTCATGATATTGAAATACCGAAAATTTGTGCGTGATTTGGCACAAGTAAACATAGATTTGATTATACTTGCATAATATTAATTCTTAGGAACATTATGAATATTCGTACAAAATTGATACTCAGCGTAGGGGTATTGGCTGGAATGATTATTTTGTTGGTTGCTCTTTCTGTGGTGAATCTACAGATACTGACGGCTACAGAGCCGGATAGTCCTGCTGCTGTACCGGGATTGCAACGTGCATTGCTCTGGATTTCTGTGATAGGTGGGGTATGTATTTTTGCCAGTATCATATTGTTGGTATGGCTTCCCCGTTCCATCAGCAAACCTATTCAAGAACTGACGCGTGGGATTCTTGAAATAGCGAACCATAATTATGAGAAACGTCTGGATATGAGTGGACACGAGGAATTTCGTGAAGTGGCTGATAGTTTTAATCGGATGGCTGAACGACTGACGGAGTATCGCGCCAGTACGCTGAACGACATACTTTCTGCTAAGAAATTTCTTGAGGCTATTGTGAATAGTATTGATGAACCTATTATTGGTTTGAACCGTAATAGGGAAATTCTCTTTATCAATAATGAGGCTTTAACTGTGCTGAATTTAAAACGGGAAGAGGTAATTCGCCGTTCGGCTGAGGAGCTTTCTTTGAAGAATGATTTGCTCCGCCGTTTAGTTCGTGAATTGGTAAATCCGGGTGAAAAGAAAGAACCGTTGAAGATTTATGCAGACAATAAGGAGAGTTACTTTAAAGCTTCTTACATTACCATTATAAATGCAGAGGCTGATGATGACGAACCTCATAATCTTGGCGATGTGATTTTACTGAAAAATATTACAGAATTCAAAGAATTGGATAGTGCCAAGACTACTTTTATCTCGACTATTTCTCATGAACTGAAAACGCCTATATCCGCTATTCTGATGAGTCTGCAGTTGTTGGAGGACAAACGGGTAGGGGTGTTGAACGACGAGCAGGAGCAATTATCGAACAGCATTAAGGAAAATGCTGATCGCCTTCTTGGGATTACCGGAGAACTACTGAACATGACGCAGGTAGAAGCCGGTAAACTGCAGATGATGCCTAAAATAACAAAGCCCATTGAACTGATAGAGTATGCCATCAAGGCTAATCAGGTACAGGCTGATAAATTCGGCATTCAGATAGAAGTGGAGTATCCGGAAGAAAAAATGCCTAAATTGTTTGTCGATAGCGAAAAGATTGCTTGGGTACTCACCAATTTGTTGAGTAATGCTATCCGCTATTCCAAAGAGAACGGGAGGGTGGTTATCGGCGCCAAGCATGACGAGGATTTTGTGGAAATGTATGTGCAGGATTTTGGAAAAGGTATCGACCCGCGTTATCACCAGAGCATTTTTGACCGTTATTTCCGAGTGCCGGGCACTAAAGTGCAAGGTAGTGGCTTAGGACTTTCCATTTCGAAAGACTTTGTGGAAGCGCATGGCGGTACACTGACTGTTCAGAGTGAGCTGGGTAAGGGGAGCCGCTTCGTTATCCGGTTGAAAGCGTAACGTTTTCTATTTTTTGCGGTACTGTTGCGGAGACATGCCTGTTTGTTTCTTGAAAAATGTACCAAAATAAGAAGCATTGGGAAAATTGAAGAAATCGGCGATTTCCTGGATATTTTTCTGGGTGTTCTTGAGTAGTGAGATGCTTTTGCGGATGATGGATTTGAATATCAGTTCCTGTACGGTGAATCCGCAGACGGACTTGGATAGTGCAGAGAGGTATTTGGGTGATAAGCAGAGTTTGTCTGCATAAAACTCTACACCGCGTTCTTCCGTGTAGTGCGCATCTATCAACTGAATCAGCCGGATAAAAATTTCATGTTTGTGGCCAACCGTTGTTTTAAGGTTCATCAGTTTACGGTTGTAAATGGAACAGATGCGGTATGTGAGTCCCAGCAGAAGCAGCCTTTGTTCGTTGTCGTTGAAGGTGTTGTTGTCTAAGTGCAGGGTATTGTCCAGTAAGGACATGTATTTCAGAACTTCTTCTTCGTCTCCGGTGTTCCATACGTAGCATGGTTCGGTCCGGAGCTGCATGTATAGGTACATGGTTGCCACTGAATTGCCTATGATGTCCCTTATCGGTTCTATCTGGTAAATGAATATGAATAGTTGCAGGTCTTCCGATTCGCTCAGCACTTGGAAGAGGGAATCTTCCGGAATGAAAACTGTTTCGCCAGCCTGGGCCGAGAATACTTTCATATTGAGCGAAAAGGTGAAGTTACCCTGGCGGCAAACTATCAGTCCTGCTCCATTAATCATAAAAGGTTTCTTCAGGGAGGTGGGAAAGGAGCAGAGCATACCTTCTGAACTACAAATGTTTTCTCCGTTTGACAATGCGTGGTCCAAGTGGGATAAACGTTCTTGTTGGGTATCCATAACAGACAAAATTACAGGTTGTACTGAAAATTGTCCGCTAAGTTAGTAATTTTCGTTTAGGATACCGCACGACAAGCACAAATATCATGCAAATCAGGCAGGCATAGAGTGTCCATCCTGCCATTTCCTTTATAGCAGAGAGAGTGGCTTGTACTTGGATGCGTCCTTTGGTGGATATGGCAGCCATGTTGATTGCTTCTTGTTTGCTCTTTCCCTGATATTGCATACCTTGTACAGTTTGGGTAAACGAGGCGGACGCTTCGGGGTGTAGCATGTCTACATTCTGTGCATAGCGGGTGACGTAGTGCTGCTGGCGTTCTTGCAGTACATTCGTATAGAGTGCGGCTCCGATGCTGGGAGCCAATACCATGCGTACGGTAAGCATGGTGCATATCCAGGAAGAAAGATATTTGTAAGGCATGCGTTGGGTGGCGTAGGTTGGAATCAGCGAATAGAGGAACATCATACCGGTAGAACGGATGATGACCGGATACTTCATCCGTTCGTACAGTCCTGCACCTTGTACCTCGAAATACATGAACATGGTGGAAAGCCCCAATAGAAGGAAACCGGCGGCAAAGAGATATTTGAAGTGTACGCCTTTCACACTGAGCCAGATGGTGGCTATACCGCCGATGAGGTAGCCCAGCATGGACCAGTTGCCTAGGGTGGCGTTCTGAAAGTTGTCCAGTTTCATGCCTATGCCTGTGAATACGTTGACAAACATGGCGCTGGAATTCAGTACCATTAACAGAAAATAGAATAGGAAACCCATACGGATGGTGCGCAGTTTGAATACATCGAGTTGATAGTAAGGATTGCGTTGGGTAGACTCGATGTAGAGGAATATACCACCAGCAATGATGGCGCAGACTGTGGCCCATCGTATGGTTGGGTCGTCGTACCAGTCGAGCACTTTGCCATAAGTAAGCACGTAGGTAATGCAAGCCAGTGTGATGCAGAAGATGGAGGCATTGCCAAACTGCTTGAGGTTGATGGGGAAGCGGCGGGTGGTATATTTATGATAAGGCATAGTGATGAATGTGATGAGGATGCAAAGTAATAGTAGCCCCATCATAAAGTAGTGTATGTACTGCCATTCGTACTCAAAGGCGAGCCAGGCGGTGAGCGAGGTTCCCAATTGTCCCAGTACCATGAAGAATAGGTAGATGGCAGGTTGTGCCGCACTCCGTTCGATGTCCAGCTTGTCCCAGCCTTCGCCGGTTACAGGCTCGTTGCCGGGTGTAATCTTATCGTACGCTTCGATATGCCCTGCATACTTTATGAGGGTGAAGAGGTTGACCATCATCAGTACCATTCGTAGGAATCCCATAAAGATGCTGCATAGTGCCAGCAGGAAAACACTGTCTGTCTTGGCACAGATATAACTGAAGATGTACATCAGGGAGAATCCTGCCAGACACATCATTTTCTGCCGGCGTATGACTACCAGCCTATATAGAAAGGGGCAGAATGCCGCCATACCGATGGAAGTGGCGAAGTTGGCAAACTGGATATGCTCGGAAATGATGCCGAGCCCGCTCATCATTTCGGTGCTTGCCACCGAGTAGGTACCGCCTACAGTCAGTATCGGCAAAAAGAATACGAATAGGATGATGATACCTACCGGCTTAGGTACCCAGTTGTAGAAGGGATAGTTCTTGGGGGATGAGGGCATGGATAATTAAAAATTAATCATTAAACACTAATCATTATTCCATCTTCGCTTTGACTATTACCATCATACCGGCGGCAAGGCTGCTGTTGTCTTCTTTGGACAAATCGGTAAAGTCGATGCGGACTGGGATGCGTTGCTGTATCTTCACGAAGTTGCCGGCAGAATTATCCGTGGGCACTAGGGAATATTTGGAGCCGGTGGCTCCGGAGATGGCAGTGATTTTTCCTTTGAATTCTTTGTCGCTGATGGCATCGACGGTAATGACTACTTCTTGTCCCAAGTGCAGATTCTCAATCTGGGTTTCCTTGTAGTTGGCTATAATCCACTTTTGTGTGTCAGGCAGAATGTAGGTGATGGTTTGTCCGGCAGTGATGAATTGTCCTTCTTCAAGAGTACGCCGCCCCAATTTCCCATCACAAGGAGCTACTACTACGGTGTAGGAGAGATTCAGTCGTGCCATTTCGAGTGCGGCTGTTGCCCGTTGTATGGCAGCTTCGGTATTTTCACGGCGATGTGACACTTCGTTCACACCCGACAAGGCAGCTTTCTGTTGTCGTTTCACGGCTTCCAACTTCTTGTGGGTAGCTGCATATTCGGTTTCTATCTGTTCCAATTGAATGGGGGTGGCAGCGTTTCTCTTCACCAGATTCTGGTATCGTTGGCGGTCTTTCTCCAGCTTGGTAAGGCGGATTTCTATCTCTGCTATGGAGGCGTCGTAGACAGAGGCTGTAGTTTGCGTGGTTTGTAGTGTGGCACCAATGACTGTGGCACCGGCTTGTGCATCCTTGAGTGCAGCTTCAGCTTCCATGACTCTGATTTTATATTCCCGGTCGTCCAATATAAGTAAGGTATCTCCTTTGTGTACTTCTTGGTGTTCTGTGAAACAAATTTTCTTGATATATCCTGATGCGCGCAGATTGACGGGAGATATGTATTGTTCAATCTGTGCATCATTACTGGTTTCCGTCCGTTTGTAGTTCAAAAAGAGGCAGACCACTTGAATAATTCCCCAGATAAGGATAGCTATTCCTAATAGGCTGACAACGATTTGCCAACGGCGAAGCTTCTTCAATTTCCGTGCTTTTTCTTGGTGGGTACTTGCGGTGTTATTGTTCTCTTTTGTTTCCATATTTTCTATATTATATTGTTTACTTATTATTATATATACATCCGTCCTTGAATACGGGCTCTATTCATCTTCCTCTTTAATGAATTGAGGGGCTCAACGTCTCCAGCTGTCCCGTCAGCTTCAGCAAAGTCAGATTGGTTATCCGGTAATTGTAGTGGGCACTGATATAGTTGTTTTGGGCTTCGCTCATCCGCATTTCGTCCTGCAACACTTCGGTCATTGAGGCGATTCCTTCCCGATAACGGTCCATGGTAACGGTATATACATCTTCAGCAAGCAGATAATTGTCCTTCTGCTTCTTAAAGTTACGCTGGCTGTTCATCAGGTCATTGGTAGCATTCAGATATTGTGTCTGAAGATTTTTTCGGGTATTCTCTTGAGCGAGTTTGATGTTCTCTATGTCAATGGTTGCCTTACGCATCTTGTAGCGTTTGTCCAGTCCGTCGAAAATGGGAATGCGCAAGGAGAGTCCCACTCCATAGGAGCGATACCAATGGTTGGAAGGGCCGGAATGGAACCAATGGTAAGCTTTGTCCGTATAGGCAGAGAACATCCAGCTTCCCGTCAAGCTCAAGGAGGGGATGTAACCGTTGCTGACTATTGTTTTTTGTTGCTCTGCGAGTTGTTTCTGTGATTGCAGCAGCTGTAGTTCATATAGTGTTTCAGATAGCCCGGTGAGTGCTGCGGGCGTAATCATTTCTGTATTCACCGGTACCAGTGCTATATTTTCTTCTGCCGGATAGTCGATGATGTATTTCAGTAGGTTCAGTTGCTGTTCCATCATGGCTTGTGCGTTGTCGTGTTGCACCTTGAGGTTCTCCAGGTTGATGTTGACGCGTTTCACATCTACTTCCATAGCCATACCGTTGTCATAGAAGGCCTGAGTGATATCTCTCAACTCTTCTAGGCGAGTGATGTTGGCTTTTATCAAAATAATCTGTTCAGCTGTAACCTGTCCTAGGTAGTACATTTGACTAATTTGAAGGATGAGGTCTTCTCTTGCCTTTTCATAAGAAAGGCGATTCATCTCATCCATGGTTTTAGCTATGGACAGAGTGGTGTAGAGTGTTTGGTTATAAAGTGGTATCTGCAGCTGTAATCCGAAGTTGGCGTTGTATTGCAAAGTTTGGGTTACATTATAGGGATTGCCATACGCTGAACCATCGGTAACGGATACGGGTGGATCGATATTGTCGTTATAGTTGGCAAAACCATTGATTTGGGGCAGTAGTTTGGCTCGATTCTCAGAGATGCCGTATTTCCCTTTTTGTATTTCCTTCCGTTTGCTTTGCAAGGACAAATTGTTTTCGATACCTATTTTGAGGCAGTCCTCCAAGGTTAGGGTATCTTGTGCTCTTGTACCTAGTGCAAGCAGACACAGAAAGGAAAATGTGAACAGTTGTCTTTTCATAATAGTCACTTGATATTTGCACACAAAGTTAGTGGCTTAAAATGCAAGAGGACTATCCATATATCAACTGTTTGTATTCATATTTTCCTTTTTACTATAATTTGAAAACAAACCATAGTAAAAAACGAGTATTAAAAACAAAAAAGACCGCCAAGAGTGGAAGCCTCCTAACAGTCTAAATCTTCTTTGTAGCGGGACCCGGGATTGAACCGGGGACCTCATGATTATGAATCATTTAGGATGATTTTTTATGATTATTCTTGCACTTTATATTTGCTTGTTAATCAAATATTTGCTATTTTTGTGATGCCGTCTGATTGGAATTGATTTTAAAAAAATGGAGCTTTTTGTGTTCCCGTTGTGTTCCCACTTGTGTTCTCGGATGAGTGATTATAGTATTTTGTTTAAATGTATAAAGGAGGAAAACTATGGTTGAAAAAAGTAAAGAGTATATAAGTTGTTTGGCTAATGATAAGGTTGGTATTTGTGTAATAAGTTTGGTCTTGGATAGAAGGCACCTAAAGAGTGATAATAAATACCCTATAGCTTTACGATTTACTATAGATCGGAAAAGGTTGTATTATTCATTAGGGGAAAAATATACAGAAAAAGAATTTGATGCTATTTGTAGAGCAAAGAATACTGGTCGTAGAACCAGTACAAAAAATGAAAGGGAAACGAATTTTGAACGTAAAGTGCAATTAGAACGAACATTCAAATCTTATGTTGATATAGTGCAGGATTTGGATAAAACTGCTAAATTAAGTTTGGCTATGATTATGACCCGATTGACAGGAAAAAATGAAGAAGATTCGTTTCTGCAAATTTGGGATGATATTGTTAGAAATAGATCTGTGGGAACTGCGGACAGTTATGCAACAGCAAAAAAATCATTTATCAAGTATGTTGGTGTAATATCAGGCTTTAATGTATCTAAGACTTTGATTGAAAAATGGATTAAAGGTATGGAAAATGATGGATTTACGAAAACGACTATTGGAATATATCTGAGAGCATGTAGGGTTGTATGGAATGAGTGTACTCAGAGAGGTTTTCTTAGTGGGAAAGAATATCCATTTGGTAAAGATAAAACTTTAATCACTATACCTACAGGTAGTACGCGGAAGAAAGAATATTTGAATGTAGCACAGATGACGGAGTTGTATCAAGTATTTATTAATAAGCAATATCCAGAATCGTGGCAGAAGGTTTATAGAGAAAAGGTACATTTTTCTTTAGGTTTATTTTTGTTACAGTATTTGTGTAATGGCTTTAATTTGGCAGATGCTGCACGGTTGAGATATAATGATTACTATTTTTTTAGCGGTAAAAAGGCGTTTCAATTTATGCGATATAAAACTAAAGATAGAAGTGAAAATAATAGTGAAGTCGTGATTCCAATTATTGAGCCTTTAAAGAATATTTTGTCGGAAATCGCTGCTCCAGAAGAAAAAGGTGCTTTGGTGTTCCCTTCTATATTGAAAGGTGAGACTGATGAAATGGCCATTCGTAAAATGATAGCATTGGAGAACAGCAATATTCAAGACCGTATGAAGAAGTTGGTCGTTTTTTTGGGGTGGGAGATTTTTCCGAGTAGTACATGGTGTAGACACTCTTTTGCTACCAATCTGACTCATGCCGGTGTACCAATAAACTATATCAGTGAGAGTATGGGGCATTCTCATAATGAAAGTGTAACCGCACGCTACATAGATATTTTCCCTCATGAACAGCAGGTGTCATATAATAATAGGTTGTTGGATATTTCGTCTGATGATAGGTCTGACCTGACAGAAATTCTGAAATCCCTTAGTCCAGCAGAATTGAATAGTATTTTGGATGCTGTAAGACATAAAAACTCCTTGAGTAGGCTATAAAATACATGATTGTGGCTATTTTTGACAGTGCGGACGATATGGTGTGATTATATTTTTGCTATATTTGGGGCGTTCTCTAAAAATGGTGATCGTTTTTGAAAATTTAAAGATATGGAAACCGCATTTGGCTATATTGCTTGCAATGCATGTAACTACATGTTATACGCTGCGAGTAGACGGCTTTCTTTGGCTACTGTTACTGCATTAGGGAAAGTAACTGAGAAAGTAACTGACTTCGTTTTTGATGCCGCTGTAAGCACTGCTTTGATTATCACAAGTGTGAGGATACGGAATAAACTGTCCGCTGTGTCTAATTCCAAGACTTCCAAGGCATCCTCTCCGGATGATTCTTCCTGCAAGAGTCGTACATCTGAAGGAAACGGTTGTCATACGAATGTTTATACTACAGTCTATGTAAACCAGATCAATGTGACGAATACCACGAATATTACAATCAATTCCGCTGACAGCCCCCATAAAGAGGACGTGCGTTTTTCCGAAAACAATCATACGGAAACATCCCGTGAGCCTTTGTCAGAGGATACGGTCGCCGCTTCCGGTTCATCTGTCTCTCAAGATTCCGAAACTATGAGTCCCCAGTCATCCGGAAATCCAGCTTCCGGGGGGCTTTTTCGGGCAAACGACAACCCGTTGAATCCTCCGTTGCCTTTTCCACTTCCACTTTTTGCCTTTCTCTTGATGAAGGGGTTATCAAGGAATTGTTCGATAAAATGCATGGCAAGTACTTCCATAAAAGGACATCCCTGGAGCAGTTTACCTATGTGTTGACCGGTAAAGGTAAGAAGCCTGAAGGTGTCATATCCATTGAATGGATTGCCTCTCCCAGGAGCTTCTCACTGTTCATCGGCATTGTATGTGCTCCTTACCGTGACAAATGGAAAATATGCAAGGGACTCTTTACCGGGAATATAAACAAGAATCCCTCATGTGACTTCAATAGGATGGTCAGTCATGATTTAGTGAAAAACAACAGGGTATCTTCTACACTAAAAGAGAATGCCCGCTTTATAAGTGAAAAGGATAATGACTTGAAATCCCTTCTTGTGCTTCTTTCCGGATTCCCAACCTTCTGAAACCATCTTTCCATTTTTTCTTTATCCGCTCCTCTTGTCCTTTCCCGGACAAGGGGATTTTTTGTTTTTCTGCAAATTATTCCTGCTATTTTTAAGCTATCTCTCTGCTATATTCCTGCTATTCCAAATATCTCAATTATATCTTTGTAAATAGCTGTAATTCAATTTGTTGTATTTGAATAATCTCTATATTTGCTCCCGCGATTCAAGCTTGATAAGATTTTATTAATTAAAAAAACATATAAAATGAAAAGCGAAAATAATATATCTGATATGCTTAACAAGCCTTTGTTCCAGGCCACAGTTTCCGACCTTGTCGAAGTGTTCAAGCTCTGCGGGTGTACCGGTGAGCATGAGGTGGTATCTTCCGGTGCCCCTTCCGTCAAGAAGAATTATGTATACGGCCTTTCCGGTCTCTCCAAGCTGTTCGGCTGTTCAGTCTCCACTGCCCAGCGTATCAAGAGCAGCGGTATTCTGGACAGTGCCATAGTGCAGCACGGGCGTCTCATCGTGGTTGATGCTGACCTCGCTCTGGAGCTTGTGAAGGCTTATCACCGACAATGACACCTCTCCGTTCTCCGGCTTTCACATGAGGGAAAGCATGCCGGCTATCTTTCTCCAGTGGCGGTCGGGGTATCGAATCTGAGTGTATTATTATAACCAATAAATAAATAATTAATATTATGAACATTAAAAGAATATTCCTAATGGAACTTGGCATGGCTGTCATCGGTCTTGCCGGTATATTGGCCTATAAGAGGTCTGTAAAGAGATACGGTCGGATAGTGGAAACACCTGCCGTAATTGATAAGGTGGGAAATGATGCGGAAGAGCTTGTGCCATCACAGGTTCCCCTCTCTACCAAACGTACCAGGAGCAGAACAAAAGTCACCCGTGGCATGGTGAGAGAATGGTATCTGGCGTCGAAGAAAGGGATGACCCATAGGGAAATCGCTACCATGTATGTCGTCTCATTGGTAACCGTGGACCGTCATCTGGCAGATGTCAACAGAAGGCAGGCCGTCAAAAACGTGAAGTCTCCGGTCTGTCTGACAGTCCCGACAGACGATGCAGTAATTAAACAAGATTTATCAACTTTAAAAAATCACATTGATTATGAGTAGAAATTTTTCAAATGCAAGTGCCCCTTCCACCATTAAAGCGAGAGCGAGTGTAGGACCGGGTGGAGTAAGAGGGAGCTATGAGGGCACCGTTTCATCTTTCTGGAAAATCGGTGGTCCCGTTGTCGGCATCACGGTTGCAGTCGGGCTGTTCGTATTGCCCGAAATCAGGAAGAAGTTGGGAAAGGCCAGGATTGAGAACGAGAAACAGAAAAGCGTAATTAGGAAGGATGAGGCATGCGAGAACAGCAGGATCAAAAAGGACGAGGCTGAACAGCAGTGCGACCTTGATATCCGGAAAGCAAAAGGGCTCAGCCAGGTAAGGATTGACGAGACGCGTGCTCTGTTTGAAATCCGTCGGGAGTTCGGTCCAATGGGGAAAAGTACGGGGCAAGAGCAGAACCCGCACGAAGATGTCAGTCTTGGAGAATGGCTGCAATGGTTCAACCGGGAATTCCCCATGCCGTGCCACTCTGCCATCCCCCACATCAGTACCATTCTTGACGGCTGTCCTGAAGGTTTCAGGCCTGCCATGCTCTTCCATCTGCTCGGTGGCCACGGTGCACTGGCCTTCTCAAATGTACGGGCAAGATATCTGGATGGACGGTATCATTCACCCAGCCTGCAGGTGATTATCGAGGGTAAGCAGGGTTCCGGAAAGAGTGTGTTCAAGGACGTGTATGAGCAGGACCTCTTTCAAAGGGTGGTCATGGACAACAGGCTAAAATCCAGAACCGGCAGGACAGACCGGATTGTCCAGATAGTGGGTACCGACATTTCAAAGGCAAGGCTGATGGAGGTCATCGCCAACAGCCGGGGTCTTTCCCTCTATGCACTGGAAACGGAGATCGACACCATACGGAAATCCGCTTCGAAAGGTGGCGGATTCTCGAGTGACCTGCTACGCAAGGCATTCTCCGGTGAGGCCGTCTCCCTGGACAACAAGCATACCCGTGATGACTGCCGCGGTGATTTTTCTGTCCGTTTGAACTATACCTTCACCGGTACTCCCGGAGCTGTCGGACGCTTCTTTACGGATGAGGACTACGAGAACGGCACCGCATCCCGTATCTGCTTCTGCGCGATTCCCGAACAGGACCGTTCAATTCCCGAGTTCGATCTGCCGGAGGGTGAGGAACTTGAGAGAATGCGCGACCAGTTAGGGGAATGGCGGGAGAAATACTGCCTCAGGACTGCGGAGGATGGCACGGACATTCCCGCCGACGAGTATCTTACTGACCTCTCCTATGTACATGGCCCACTGGGCAACTGGATCGGGGAACAGAAGAAGGCTGATGACAGGATGAGGAGAATGGTCTCCCCCCGTATGGCCACCATTGCCTTCCATGCCGCCATCGTGCTGCACATGCTCGCCGGAGAACCCGGTGAGGACAACCCGAAGATGCGCAAGGCAGTCTGCAAACTGACCGTATATATTGCCAACCACTGCATGGAACGTTTCCTCCACAAATACTATAAGGGGGCGTATCCGAAGATGGAGAAGATGTCCTGCCCACCTCTCAGGCGTAAGCTGACAGACGAGGAGGTTGAATGCTGGTATCCTCTATGGCATACTCCCGGTGAGGACGGCCAGCCGTTGGGATACGGGAGGATAGCAAAAATGATCGGAGTGGACCGGGACAGCGTAAAAAATGCTTTCAAAAGATATGAGAGAAGAAACGGTTTGAGATGAAACGAACCAAGGAGGGTATACGAAAGGTGCCCTCCTTTTTCTTTTTTCAGGGGGGTAAATATCATTCGCTGGTGGGTAAATACTATATTTCAGACGGGTAAACGTTCAAAATACAGCTCCTTGGAAAATACAATATGATACGACTTTTTGAATTGAATATTAATTGGTTAAGCGACGCAAAACTATCTATCCCTAGAGTGTGTAAAACGCTACCCACCTATATATAATATAAATATAAGAAAAAAGACTGTCTTTTCATGCCCAACAGAACGGGTATAGTATTATATGATATATAAAATATTTTACATTATTCCATTTTCCAAGTAGCCATATAACCAACACTTCATCCCAAATCCGTACGGGTAATGATGAATAGAGTGGATGAGTGGCCAATACAGAGTCCGGTTACCGGATTAGTTTCTGTACTGATACTGAGATACCCCTTCTACCGATGCTGAACTTATATCCTATACTCATCGCCTCTTTATGACCAGCTGTTGTATTAAGTATTTATCCTTACCGGCTGAATGATAATATCCCTTCAGTTTCATACCTTAATACTCCACAAGGCAAGGGGGATGAACGGGCAATAGATAAACGTGCCTGGTGTATGTGGAGAGAGTTTTATATTTCCTCCACCTGTTTTCCGGCACTGTCATAGGTTTGCCCGTCGATTATAGCCGTGAAGTAACCATATCAGCTCTTCAACATTACTCTTTCATTCCATTCACCGGGGCAAGGACTATCTCGCAATATTAACGGGAAACATATGTAGCCTGGTTTAAACCGGATCCATTGTAAGGGTGATGGGAGTGGTTTATCGGATCCCTGCTTATACTGATACACTTTTGCCCATACTTCCCGATGCAATATGTATATGGCAAATGAGGAGTTGAAACAATGTATAAGTATGCCAATTCAGCCAGGGAAAAAAGGCAAGGTCATCATTCATGCATTATCCAAACGGTGAGATGGAAGAGTTAACTGCAAGCCCATTGTATCATACTGTTACTATAATTAATAGTAATATCTACTCAAGCGGCGTGAGCCTACAACAAACGAAAGAGAAAATATTATATCCCAAAATCAACTTTTTTTGCTGAAATGTGGATTATTACTTAAAAGAGAAAGATTTTATTGAGAAAAAAAGTGATGCGTACCGTTAACTCATCCAGCAGTAATTTGGTTATACAGAAAAATTGCATTGTCCGATTTGCTATATCTTCATTTATAGCAATCATACCTTGGCTAGAATGAATAAAATCCCAATTCTTTTGCTACCTTTTGGGAATATATAACCGGAAGAATAAGTGGCAAGTTTGGCAATAATACACTTTTTCCGTATTATCAATTTTTCCAGTTCTCCAAATCATCATTGAAAGGGTAAACGGAACGCATCAATCAATTTTTTTCCTTTGAAACATATCATTTATAAGTAATTTCCCTCATTCTGGCAAAAAAAGTTGATTTGAAATTATATACTATTCTCTTCTTCGTTTGTTGTAGGCTCACGCCGCCTGAGTGGATATTATCATCAATTGTAATAATCATATGGTATATAATTGGCTTTCAGTTAACTCTCGCATACCATTATTTATGTGATATATGGATAATGTGACTTTATATCCCCTTGCTTCCATTGGCTGAACAATATCAGCATACATCCGGCAAGAAAAAACGAGCAGTACCATCCATTGTATGAACGTACTGCCATGTCATTTGTTTATATATTCAGAGTTTCGATAAAATACACCCTCTTGCCCTCTTCATTCAATTTCTGCCTTTCACGAACAGGAAGATACAGTTTCAGTTCTGTTGCCTTGGCTGTTTTCCCGGAAAGTCCCAAGTTGTCGTATATCTTCTGTAACTTGGCCTTTACCTCCTGTTTGGAATAAAGCATACCTGGAACGAACTCCTGCCTGCAAGCCTCACTTATCGGAGCCTGTGCACAAAGAACATTATAGGCATCCTCAACATCAGCCTCACGAAAATCAAGACTTGACAGGGTATCATAACCAAGAGTTCCATACCACCCGTGAAATCTGAAATCAATGAACGGATTTTGTAAGAGCAGGGTGTCATATTGCGGACATTGGTTTCTGAAATTCGCATATCCTGCAAGCCTGTCCTTGTCAGATGCACTATAATACCACTGCTCGAACTGCTTCACCTCATCCGGCTTCTTCCGCATCCCGACCGCAGACTGAATGCTCGTCAACAGTTGGCAGGAATTATTATAATAGTAATTCCTCTGGTACCACCTGTTCCACATTGCCGCCATTACCAGATGATTGTAACCTATCGTCGTTTGCCCGTTCTCCTGTATGAGGTCAGTATAATCATCTGTAAACTTCTTGTCTGGTTCCATTTTTCTGTAAGAATCTATTAATACAGTTCTGTATTCTTCAGGAGCACTATTGAATACATTGAGGATGTTATTTGTTTTCAAATCCATCATCTTCTGCTTCTGTTCAAACTCCGCTTCCGTCATAGTGGCAGGGTAGGTCTTGTAATATATCGTGGCATCATGCCGGAACGGATTTGTATCAAGCCTCTGTCTGCCGAGTATCTGAGGTATATCCAGCATGATGTCCAATGTCTGCCACTCCTTCCCTGCATTGATGAAGATATAGGTACTTGCATTATCCGAGTAGAAATCCACACCTTCAAAAGATGACTTCGTGCAGAAAGTGAAAGGCTTGTTCCTGGGATTGTTCCTGTCCGTATCCAACCCGCCTATCGTGAATCCTTTGGGCAGCCTTGAGGACTGGCTTTCAGAACACAGGATAGTCACCTCATCCGGCTTCAGACTGTTTTGCCCGATTATCCTTATGATCGACTTGACCTCATTGAGAAATATGCAGGCTTCACGGGAACAGACTATATTTCCATCCACTATTTTCCTTTCAAAATATCCGTCCCTTCTGTAACGTTGTATCAGTTCCCCACACAGTTTCTCCGCAGTCTCACCGTTCCTCATCTGCCTCTCCTTCAATGTCGGCTCCACAATCACATCAGGATCCCATTCCAGTTTATAGTAGGGAATGTTGGCGAATTGAGGTATGTAGTCAAGGTAGATGTCAGGGACAGGTGTAGCTGACAGGTAACAGATACGTTTCACTTCATTGTCAAGCCGGATGAGAAAATTCATGTCCGTACTCCCCTTGAATGTCGCATCACCCATAAGACACTGGAACTCATCGACCACAAAGAGGCATGGATCCAGCATATTATTTCCTCTAAGGACACTAAGAACCTTGTCCGATGAATCCAGTGTGACCAGTATCTTGGCAGGTCTCATTGGCAAGGGGGTAAATGGTGTGCTTCCATGATGACAGTCCAAGTACGAATCAAGATCCCGCATCATTTGGATTATTGCTTGTCCTCTATTACCACACAATGGGACATGGAAGTGGAAGCTGTCGGGGTATTGTCTGTGCTTCTCTTTCAACACCTGAAGCCGTGGCGAAATTATTACCACAGGAAAGTTCGAATTGAGAAACAGAGATGTACCACCACAACCGGTTATAGTCTTGTTCAGGATAAACTTACCATCCAATGGCAATTCCCCATTCAAGAGATTTTCATAATCACTCATATACCTGCAACCTTTCGGCATACTAATTGATATCATATTATTTATATTATTATCCATAATTGTTTTATTTTTGTTTATACTCATTCATATATAAAGGTTTGCAATGTTTTTATATACCCTTTTTACACTTCGATGAGTAAACGGAACGCATCAATACTTTTCTTTATGCAATCTATTTCTTTTAAGTAAAATCTCTCATTTTGACAAAAAAAGTTGCATGAAACTATTGTATATCTTTCTTCTTTCGTTTGTTGTAGGCTCACGCCGCCTGAGTGGGTATTATAATAAAATATGCAGTATATGTATAATAAACTTGCCTCCGGTTAACTCACAAGGTGTTATTTTGCAATATTTTTCACCTGTATCCTTGACATATGGATTCTTTATTGGCTTTGACGAAATTTTAAAGGAGAGCTTATGCAGCATCTCCTTTATCTTTCCAATCAGTCAGTACATTCTCAAATCCAGCACTTGGCATTGGATTTGACTACCACTTTGGTAAATTTCTGAAGTTCGGTTATCAATGCCTGCACTTCATTCCTTGTCGGTTCGGGAAGGGTAATGTCCTGTCGTGAGTTCCTGCCGATATTGACTTGTACAGGAGAACACATGCTGACAAGTTCAACCATTTCGGGCAAGTCGAATTTTATCAGAGGTTCACAGGTCACATAGGTTCTCATTCCAAGGCTCGCCAGTTTTTGCATGGCTTTGGCACGTTTCCGGGTACCTGGAGCATTCCTTACGATGTCCGGATAAAAGACATTGGTTTCTATGGTCGTGCACAAAACCGATTTCTGTATTACCGGATGACCCATGAACTCCAAAAAACGTGAAGGGTCCTTGGACTGGAAAAGATAGTTGTTATTAAACAGGTTACAATAATCCAGGAACCGGGTAATCCAGTCCGAAGGTATATCGAAAGCCCAGGCATCCGTTCCGCTACCAACGAAAATAAAATTGCCGTTACCCAGGTTTACTTCCAGTTCCTTGGGGTCAAACCGTATAGGAAGCAGACCATCGAATTTTTTCATGTAACAATAGGGGCAGTCATGAAAACATATCCCTTTTATTGCATTCCACGTGTGGGTAACAAAAGGATACATGTTACCCCGGCTTTTTGTCAGTGCCATAATTGTTTTTTAAAGGGTTGATTAAATCAGTGTATTGTAAACATCAATGTTCCGAAGTTCTTCCCTTCGGTCTTATAGGCATTTCCCACATGGCTTCTGATTTCCTTTTCATCCATTGTGTCATCTTCCCAGCCATCAATGAAATACTCAGTAGCCAATTCCTCGTCAACACCCCATTTGCACATCCAGCAGGCTAACCTGAAGATGCAGTTTCCCCTGTTGCCTTTTTTCCAATATTCAGGATTGTTCCTTTTCCAGTGGGAGTTCATGATGCTGATGATGCTTTTGTCCGACACTGTTCTTGTCCCGGATGATTGTGGCATCTGTACCTGTGGCTTTATGGTGGGGACATAAGGGTACGGTTCAGGATTTGGATTGACCCATATGTCCGGATCGTAGCTCAGATAATTTCTGCGTGCCAGGTCTTTACAGCCTGCATCATTCCTGTCAGCCACATAGAACATGTTTAGTAGCTGCTCATATAAATCCCCATGTCTGGCCGGATCTGTATTGTCATGCAAAACCAGAGCCTTCAGTCCATTTCCACTGGGTGTAACAAAAACACTCAGGACACATTCGGTTATCATCAGCTTGTTCCGTAACCGGATCATTTCATCCGGTGTTGCTATATGGTCAAAATCCAATGCCGTCACACGCGAGTATTCAATCAGTCCCGCACCGTTAAGTTCCCTGAATGTACCGTTATAGGCAACAGCGGGCAGGAGTCTGGCTTTCCATTTCTGCATGTCACCCGGGGCTACACTCCTGATATGCTCTATTGCCTGCTTCAATGTATAGCCATCAAACTCATTGTCATGTAATTGCATGTCTCCCGTACGAATCATCTGTATAATATCACCCAGCCCCGGATAAGTCAGGTTGTACTTTGTCCAATTAATCTTTTCTGTCAATGTTACTTTCATATTCCTTACCATAGACTTTATTGCTTTTTTATCCATCTGAGATTATCAGCCGCATTGTTGGACATGTCGCCGTCAATATGCTCCACTTCCGTATAGGCCTTCGGATCAGGATTGACCAGGAATGTCTCAGCAACGAGGAGATCGACATATGCCTTCTCCCCGCCGATGATGATGTACTGTCTGCCGTTTGCCTCCCCGAATACCGGTACATTGCCTCCGTTTGCGGATGATGGCATTGCCAGACCGGTACGGGAACCTCCTTTTTCAAGGCTTTTTCTGACATCCGACCATAACCTGTATTTCCTGATGTCCCTCATGCCCCGTGAATACAGACCTTCATACAGGTCACAGAGGAAATCCACACTGTCATATATCCCCAGTTCATAGGCCTTCTCGAACCATCCTGTCGCTTCCTTGTACATTACGGGAGTCCCAAACAGCCCTTTGAGGCGTATATGCCCCATTGTGAAAGCCGACAGTCCGTCACCTGAATCCGCAGCCTGCCCGAGTAACCCGATACCTTTCCCTATATCCTGCGGACATCCCTGCCCTTCCAGGTATATATGGCCCAGATTGGCTTTTGCTGTGGGTTCCTTTTCCGCGATGCTTTCTAGAAGAGTGATTGCCTTGCCGGTATCACGCTTTACAGCCATCCCTTTCAGGTAATATATGGCGACGGCGTTGATTCCATATACGAATCCCTGCGTAGCCGACCGTTCATACCATAGGAAAGCCTCGTCGATATTTTCCTTGTCCTCATAATACAGACCGGTTAAATACTGGGCCTCGGCATCACCTGCCCGGGCCTTTTCCAAAATTCTTTTTGTTTCTTTTTTCATGTTTCTTTCATTTTTGAAATTGAACATTTTTTTTAAATCACACATGTAAGGATTTCGGGGTTTTGTCAGACGGCAGTTTTTTATGTGTGTAAGTTGAAGCGGGGAGAATATGCGGATGATGGTCCAATGAATTTGTCCGGCAGCCATTTCGGTGTGTCAAGACTTCCCGGCAAAGTTATCAGATGAGAGTAGTTGATACTGAAAGTGTAAGTATGGCTCAGAGATTAAAAAAGGAGTTCGAGTTGTAGGAGATAAAGGATAAGGGAAAGGCTGTGTATGGCTTCCCTTTTACTCTTTTGTTGGATAAGAAGGAATAACCCGAAGAGAAAGGAAGCACTGGAATTGATTGAAGTGGCTATGGTAGGTGTAAATGAAAGATTGAAGAAGAGAGGCTACTTCGTACCCTGCCAGAGTGGAGAGAGAAGAATTTATTTTGTTTTTCTTCTTCTCACTTTTGTAGACTGCAAAGCCGGTCTACTCTTCTATATCCTCATTTAGTCATTATTTCACCCGTATTTTTTTACTTCTCTCTATATATTTAGTATGTACATCAAAAAAGTCCGGGTAACAATTTTTTCTTATTAGCCATCTTCCATAAATCAAAAAATAAAAAGAAGAGCTTCCCATCCTATTACAGACAGAAAGCCCTCCAACACAACAACTAAAATCTTGTTAATCAAAAGTACTGTGTCTAAAGAATCTCACAATTCCATGGCAAAAATAACGATAATGCACATGATTTTCAAAAATAAACTGATAATATATATCACTTCCGCCGGTTTTATTCCCCCACAACTTGAATATCCATCATTTGGAGAACTGGAGATATACTTAGTGGGGAAAATGTACGGCGGCGGTGGATATGTCTGGATTTCGTATTATCTTTGTGCCATCAAAATGCTCTCTCTTTATACAATAGACTACTGTTGATATGCTCTGTCTGGTGATGGATGGGGCATATCGTTTTTTTGTACCGCGGCATCATCGTTACTATTGATTTTATCCATTCTCTGAAAAGTGCTCTCATCTACCTCGTACTAATGCACTAAGCGGCTATTGTTATTTATCTTTAAAAGTCCAATCATATAAACCCCATTGTTGGTATAGATTTGTGTATGTCTGATACCATCAACGGTTTTATAATTGTAAATTCCGATAGCGGGTTACTTTTTACTTACTTCTATTGTAAGTGTATCTCCCTGCTTGAAATCGTTATACCTTTTTCGGAATTTTATAGGTGCCCCTTCTTCCATACAATTTATTATTTCATCCAAATTCTCTCCTTTAAATGTTGCTCTATATGTATATTGTTTTATATCAAGGTCTTTCATGACAAATCGGACCTTATAGACTTGTTCTAGTCGATCAAGAATAGTTTCTAAAGAATCATCTCTAAATGCGATGATCCCATCTTTCCAGGCTGTATATTTAAATGTATCGGTGGAAGTTATTTCCATACGTTTGGTGTTTCGCTGGTAGGTTAATTGTTGACCAGGAAGTAGGTGTTTTGTTTCTTTGCCTTGTGAAACAGATACTTTCCCAGATATTAATGTGATTTTTTGCTCCATGCTATGTGTAAAACTAGCAACGTTAAAGGCCGTACCAGTGGCTGTAATTTCCAATTCATCAGCTTGAATGATGAAAGGGTTATTTTTATCAGCGTGTACTTCAAAGTATGCCTCGCCACTCATGCATACCCTTCGTGTGTTATTTATAAATTGCGAAGGGTATTCCAATGTACTACCAGCATCTAACCAAACCTTCGAGCTGTCCGGCAAAATAATTTCCGAAATAGATCCGTAAGGTGTACTCGCTTTATAATAGGTCAGCGACTCTTCTTTCTTATTCATCATTAGGGTGAACAAGGTTATCAGAATAGGAAAAAAGAGAATAGCAGCTATTCGTTGAAAATAGAGTACTATTTGTTTGGGTGTGGGAACATTCGTTTTTCCTGGTTCGATTCCTGCTTTGACTTTTGTTTTGAGTAATGCCGACTGTATGTCAATGTTCATTTGACTAGTGGAAGGATCTGTCATTTCCCAAATATTTCTCATTTTTTGAAAAAAAATTCTATTTTCTTCCGAAAGACTAATCCATTCTTTTAGTTCAGTTATTTCCTCTAGCGATGCCTTTGTTTCTAAATATCTCAGAATAAGTTCAGCTATTCTATATTGATTCTCTTCTCTCATATTTTAATCTCGTTTCAAATTATCAATATTTCGGTAAATTTTTACCGAAATATTAAAAGTTAAATAATAGAACCGGCAAGAGTCGGTTCGAAAACATTAAAGAGGTCATTGAAATGTTGTCAAAAACGAATGGTTAAGCATGAAGAAATGTGCTGAAAAAAAGTGAGCTAGCATGCTGATAACAAAGGTAAAAGTGCTGCATGATTTGTTGATTTTTTAGTAAATTAAAAGTTAACTATTCATCTGGTTATGGCTAAAGAAACACTCCTTATGCAATACCAATCCGAGTGCCTGTCGGCTCTCAAATCAGTCGTGAATATACACAAACCTTTTGAAAAAACGTTCATGGACACCATGAAATTATTCATGGCCATCCCGGATCGTATAAATTTCCTCCAATTGGGCAGGTATGGATGTTTTTCGGAACAGACATACCGTAACCTTTTGGGGAATGAAACTTTCGACCGGTTTGCGTTCAACGCCTCTATCATCAGCAAGCATCTCATAGGCAAAAGAAAAGCCATCACCATCGATCCTTCCTATATCCCCAAGTCCGGTCATAAGACACCTTGGATTGGTCTTCTGGTCAGGCTGTGCCGGGGATTATAAGCGAAGATTGGAAATCATGGGCATCGGTGTCATTGACATCGACAACGATGAATGCATGACTTTAGGTTCCATTCAGACGTCGGATTGTAAGACCTTGGATAATATGGGTAAGAACCTAGTTGACTGGTATAGCAACTATCTTATCAGTAGAAAAGACGAGCTACAGAGCATATTCAGAACGGTGGTTGCAGACGCATTCTTTTCCAAGGAAACGTTCATAACGCCTATGTGTGAGAGTGATTTCCATGTCATCAGCCGCTTCAGGAATGACGTAGTCCTGTACTATCCAACATTGGAAAAGAAAACAGGAAAACCTGGCCATCCCAAGTGGTTTGACGGCAGGATTGACTTTGCCAATCTAGATCTGACCCGGTGCAAGGAATACGAGGTGAACAAGGGAAAGCTGTACGGATTGAGTGTATATGCAAAAGCTCTCAAAAGGTATGTTTCCTTAGCCGTCTGATATCCGATGGACGGGAGGACAGACAAGTGGCAGCTTTATTTCTCTACAGACGATTCCATGGATGGACGCGAAGTCTTGGATTATTACAGAACCAGGTTCCAGTTGGAATTTTGCTTTAGAGATGGAAAGCAACATGCAGGAATCACCAACTGTCAGTTAACTGACTTCAGAAAGTTGAATTTTCACTTCAATGCATCGCTTGCAGCTGTCAACTTGGCCAAAGCGGCATGTAAGAGGCTCGGAATAGCCTATTCCATATCCTCTTGCAAGTCATTCATACACAATGCTTATATGCTTGAACGATTTATTTGCGTGTTTGGGATTAACCCAGACATGCAAGTTATTGACAAACTTTTCAAAGAACTCATTTTATTTACAGCCAGAGCCGCTTAAGCTTGGCGAATTCTTAACAAACTATTAATTATAAGACTGTTGTAAAAGAATATACCACCATTTTTTTATAAAAAAGAATATAAAATAAAGTTATAAAACCCTTTCATGTTCTTTCTTAAAACCTCTAACACCTTGCTGATTCGATTTTCTATTGTTCTCACTGATACATTTAATTCATTGGCAATTTCATGGTATTTCTTATTCTTAAATCGATGCATTTCAAATACTTCCCTCATTTCTTTAGGGAGTTTATTCAGTTCCTTTTGAAGTTGTTGATTTAATTCTGAGTATAAAATATAGTTTTCTACATCATAGTCAAATGGGTCATTGTGAGCAATTGCATAATCTTGATAGACCCTAATAACATTCTGATGTTTGAGTTCTTCTAAACTATTGTTTTTCACGGCAGTCATAAGATACGATTTTAAAGCACCTTTAATATCGAGATGTTCCCGATTTTCCCATAAGCGTGCAAAGATATCCTGTACCAAATCTTCACTATTTTCTTGGTCCTTTAGAAAAACGTTGCAAAAATAGACAAGGTCTTTATAATACTTATTAAATAGAAACTCAAAGGCTTTTATATTTCCTTGTTTAAGCTCTTTTATGTAAAAAGAATCTTCTGACGCACTTTTTGTCCTATTTGTTTGTTCATCTTCCATTGCGTGTTCTATAACTATTAGATTTATAATTGTTTGGTAAATATGTAAATAGATGACAAAAAATAAAGTTATAACTAACTAATTAATTAATAACTAAGTATTTAAGTTGGTAATATCCTTAAATTCAGTAAGTTAAAGAAAAGTCCCCGCTTTTCACATGAAAAAACTGAACCATAGAACATGGTCAAAATTAGCCAAATCCTTTTAATTATGCAAGATCCTTTTGGAAAAATCTATCAATTGGATATGTGTTAAGGTATGCTCTATATGGCTCATTCCTTGTGTTCAGTTTGACATAGCTTTAGCATACATAACCTTTATTATTTAATAGTATATCTGTCTTCTTCATATTTATAATTATAGAATGATCTGGTAGATTGGCAGTTCTTTTTTTGAAGTAAGGTATGTAAATAGTTTGATATCTATATATAAAAAAGTGTTAATATACTGTGGTGATCACGTTGTTAACCGTCTTAAAAATGTTATGCGTGGAATACTATGGCCGCCTAAATCTTTTAATGGAGGAATTGAGTTCATGAGTCTATAAATCATGAATAGGTGGAAATTTATAGTGTGTGGTTACTTAACACATTATGCGTATTATTCTTTGTATTACAGATAGCATTACTATAAATATATTAATTAACCTTTTAACTATTAGTCCATGAGCAGATACTTTAATGGTTACACTTGCGCTGTGCGCCCGCCAATCTTTGCGTATCCGTTTATTTCTTTAAATGAAAATCCGAGTACAATTTACTAGAATGTGTTTAACTGAATAATTTAAAACAATGAAGAAAATCGTTTATGTATTATTGTTATGCTTGTTATATCCTGCTGGTATTCTTCAGGCATGGAATGGCAAAGTACTAATTTCTACTCCCCGTTCATCTATTTTATTGAATACGTGGGGAGAGGGTCAGCAATTGCAATTTGCTTATTTTGGTGACAGAATTAATGAGAATCAAATAGATCAGGTCTTTGATTCGTGGAATGGATTGAGCCGTCCAGCTTATCCGGTATTTGGTACTTCATCTTATGAAAGTTCAGCATTACAGGTGGTTCATGCTGATGGTAACTTAACATTGGATTTGATTGTAGACAAAGTGGAAACTTTGGATGAAAAAAGCGCAAAGCTTACAGTGATTCATTTAAAAGACAGAGTTTACCCTTTTTATGTAACGTTGAATTTTCGGGCTTTCAACAATTTGGATATTATTGAAACATGGACTGAATATTCTCATAACGAAAAGAAAGCGGTAGTACTTAAGCGCTTTGATTCAGGTCATTTTATGATTCGTAGAGGCGACGTGTGGATCTCTTCTCTATCCGGACATTGGGGTACTGAGACTCGGATTACTACAGAACCGTTGACTTCTGGGATGAAAGTTATAAAAAATATGGATGGAGTACGTAACGGATTGGGTGAACACTCAGAGGTTATGTTTTCATTGGATGGTAAACCTCAGGAAAATAGTGGACGTGTTATTGGAGCTGTTCTGTGTTGGGGTGGACGTACGAAAATTAGGATAGATTCTGATGATACGTATGGTAGTCATGTGCATCATGTTTTTGCCGGTATGAATGAAGAGGCTTCTGAATACAAACTTGAACCACGTGAAGTATTTACTACTCCTAAACTTGCTCTTACTTATTCTTGTGAAGGATTAGGTGAAGCTAGTAGGAACCTCCACCGATGGGCTCGTATGGGTATGGTATATAGCTGTGATAAGCCGAGAGATATTCTGTTGAACAGCTGGGAAGGGGTTTACCTTAATATCAAGGAACAAGAAATGGATCAGATGATGAAGGATTTCGCAGCCATGGGTGGTGAACTATTTGTAATGGACGACGGATGGTTCGGGAATAAATATCGTCGTATACAAGATAATTCATCATTGGGTGACTGGGTAGTAGACACTCAAAAACTCCCTCATGGTATTAAAGGACTTACAGATACTGCTAAAAAATATGGGATTAAGTTTGGTATTTGGATCGAACCGGAATTTACTAATACAAAAAGTGAGTTGGTTGAAAAGCACCCTGATTGGGTACTGCGTTCTATGAATAGAGAATTAATGTGTGGCCGTGGTGGTACACAAGTAGTACTGGACTTGTGTAATCCTAAGGTTCAGGATTTTGTTTTCAGTGTAGTAGATGGGCTATTGAGTAAGAATCCGGAAATTGCTTATATCAAATGGGATGCTAATGGAGAAATAATGAACTATGGCTCAAGCTACCTGCCAAAGGATAAACAATCACATATTTATATTGATTATCACCGTGGCTTAATAAATGTATTGGAAAGGATTCGCGCTAAATACCCTGATGTAGTTATGCAAGCTTGTGGTAGTGGTGGCGGACGTGCCAGCTACGGAGTGATGCCTTATTTCAACGAGTTTTGGGTTAGTGATAATACAGATGCTTTGCAGCGCCTCTTCATCCAATGGGGAACATCTTACTTTTATCCATCTATAGCAATGGCTCAGCATGTAAGTGCATCGCCCAATCATCAGACAGGCCGTCTTGTTCCATTGAAATTTCGTTTTGATGTTGCGATGACTGGTCGCTTAGGTATGGAAATTCAACCTAAGAATATGAATGCAGATGAAAAAGAATTTTCCAAAAAGGCCATTGACACTTATAAAGGGATTCGTACGGTTATTCAGTATGGAGACCAATATCGTCTGATTTCTCCGTATGAAAAGAAAGCGGTTGCGTCAATGATGTATGTTACTGAGAATAAAGACCGTGCAGTGTTCTTTGCTTTTAAAATGGAACACTATGTTAACCCACGATTACATCATGTGCGTCTGGATGGTTTGGATAAAAACAAGAAGTATCAAATAAGAGAATTAAATTTGGCTGCAGATGATAAACCTTGTTATTTACACAATCGGATTTTTTCCGGTGATCTTTTGATGAATGCCGGTTTTGCTCTTGATTTAAATAAGGAGTATGATAGCTGGGTGTTGGAGCTGACTGAGGTTAAGTAAGTCATAATACATCTTTAACTGTATGGATGCAGTGAATATGGCTGCATCCATACTTCGATTAATAGAGCTCATATGTTAAATATAAAGTGCAAATTATTAGTTTTTTATGTATTGTTAGGTGGGCAATTCTTTTCGTCGTGTTCACTGAACAATACGAAAGCTGTTCAAGAAAGTGGCAATCCGTTATTTGAAGGATGGTATGCCGATCCTGAAGGGGTAGTGTTTGACAACCGTTACTGGATTTTTCCTACTTATTCAGCTCCATTTGAGCAGCAACTATTTTTAGATGCTTTTTCTTCACCCGATCTTGTGACTTGGAAAAAGCACTCCAAAATTCTTTCGGTAGAAAATGTATCCTGGTTGGAAAAAGCTCTATGGGCACCCGCAATTATTTATGCTAATGAAAAGTATTATCTGTACTTTTCTGCTAATGATGTCCACGAAGGTGAAATTGGTGGTATCGGCGTAGCTGTTGCTGATAGTCCAGAAGGGCCGTTTAAGGATGCTTTGGGTAAGCCATTAATCAATGAGATAATAAACGGGGCACAACCTATCGATCAGTTTGTATTCAAGGATGATGATGGCAGTTATTACATGTATTATGGAGGTTGGGGGCATTGCAATATGGTGAAATTAAGTGATGATTTGTTGCATCTTGTTCCCTTTGAAGATGGCTCGCTTTGTAAGGAAGTAACTCCAGACAATTATGTTGAAGGGCCTTTTATGTTAAAGCATCAAGGGAAGTATTATTTTATGTGGTCAGAAGGTGATTGGACTGGTCCTGACTATTGTGTAGCTTACGCCATGGCAGATTCGCCATTCGGGCCTTTTAAGCGAGTCGGAAAAATATTGGAACAAGATGAGGAGGTTGCTACTGGAGCTGGACACCATTCTGTGATAAAGGGGTTGAAAGATGATGAATGGTATATAGTGTATCATCGCCATCCCTTAAATGAAACAGATGGGAATGCCCGTGTTGTTTGCATTGAACGGATGTTTTTTGATGATGAAGGTTATATAAAACCTGTAAAAATGACGTTTAAGGGGGTTACGCGCAGCTCTTTAACTTCTTTGAGATAAGTGGTAGCTTTCTTTCAATAATAGACTTTGTTACAATTCAAAAATGCTAAATATGAAAATTAAAACACTGAAAACTATTACATTTTGCGCTTTTGTGTTTTGTGGTATATCCGCTTCAGCGCAAACTCCAGTCTATTTGGATAAAAATCAACCAATAAAACAGCGTGTGGAGGATGCTCTTTCTCGTATGACTTTACAGGAAAAAATAAATATTATTCATGCGCAATCTAAATTCAGTGCTCCTGGTGTGCCCAGATTGGGTATTCCGGAATTATGGTGTACTAATGGTCCAATGGGCATACGTCCTGAGGTCATGTGGGATGAATGGGATCAGGCAGGTTGGACCAATGATTCTTGCATGGCTTTTCCTGCACTTTCTTGTCTGGCGGCTACATGGAATCCCGACATGGCTTTATTTTATGAAAAGCATTGGAAAAGAGGCTCGTTTCCGCAACAAAAGTGTATTACTAGGTCCTAGGATAAATGTTTATAGAACTCCTCTTTGTGGACGTAATTTTGAGTATATGGGAGAAGATCCATACCTGATTAGTCGTATGGTGGTACCCTATGTTTAGGGCGTGCAAAGCAATGGGGTTTCTGCCTGCATGAAGCACTTTGCTTTAAATAATAATAAAATCAACCGTCACACTTCCAATCCGATAGTTGATGATCGTACGCTTTATGAAATATACCTTCCAGGTTTTAAGGCAGCTGCAGTAGAGGGTAAGGCTTGGTACTTTATGGGAGGCTATAATTTATTTCGAGGCGAACACGCTAGTTATAATCCAATACTGATGAATCAGATTTTGAAAGAAGAATGGTAGTGGGATGGTGCGGTCATATCAGATTGGGGAGCTGTTCATGATACACAAACTGCTATTATTGGAGGCTTGGATATGGAGTTCGGAAGCTGGACAGATGGGTTAACAGAGGGGGCTAGCAATGCCTATGATAACTATTGGTTGGCAAACCCATATTTGAAAGGTATAAAAGAAGGCATTTATACTGATAAAGAATCAAACGAAAAGGTCGTACTGCCATGAATAGTGATCGACCCTGGGGATCAATGGTCGCAGATGCACATAAAGATGCTTGCCGAAAAGTAGGAGCAGAAGGTATGGTACTTTTGCAAAACAATGAAAATTTACTTCCAATTGATTTATCAAAGGTAAGACGTATTACTGTTATTGGTGAAAATGCCATTAAAATGATGACTGTTGGAGGTGGCTCTTCCTCTTTGAAAGCCAAGTATGAAGTTACTCCTTTGGAAGGACTGAGAAAACGTATTGGTAAACAAGCTGAAATCATATATGCCCGTGGATACGTAGGTGATCCTACTGGGGGTAAAAACTGGGCAAAACTTGAAGGATGACCGTAGTCCAGAAGAAATCAGAGCAGAAGCTCTGCACGCAGCTGGTAATGCTGATATCGTTCTTTTTATAGGAGGACTAAATAAAAGTAACTATTAGGATTGTGAAGGTACGGACCGAACAACAATGGATTTGCCTTATAATCAAAATGGATTGATTATGGATTTACTGCAAGTTAATAAAAAACTGGTTGTAATCAACATCAGTGGAACAGGTGTAGCTATGCCTTGGAAGAATCAAGCTTGGTACCTGGGAAGTGAAACTGGCAATGTTTGGGCTTCTATACTCATGGGGGATGTTAGTCCTAGTGGTAAGCTTCCATATACTTATTATGCGGGTCTTGATCAGTGTGGTGCTCACAGGGTGGACGAATATCCAGGTCACAAAGGTGTCGATGCTTTAGGAAATGAGGTTTATGACATACCCTATAACGAAGGATTATTTGTTGGTTATCGCTTTATTGATAAAAACAAGTTAACACCCAATTTCCCTTTTGGTCATGGCTTAAGCTATACTACATTTGAGTATGGAAACCCCAAGGTAAGTAGCACGTCTATGGACAAGAGTGGGCAGTTATGTATTACTCTTCCAATTACAAATACAGGCAAACGTGTTGGGGCTGAAGTTATACAGCTATATATTAAAAGTCTGAAATTTTCTGTAATTTGGCTCATTAAAGAATTGAAGGGCTTTTGTAAAGTAGAACTTCAGCCAAATGAAACGAAAGAGGGTTTGTTTACTATTACAGCTGAAGAACTATCATACTTTGACGACAAACAGCATAAATGGGCTGCTGAGCCAGGAAAATATGAAGCTTTGATAGCTTCTTCATCTGCTGATATTCGTTCTAAAGTTTGTTTCGAACTGAAATAGTTTCATATTTGCCATATCATTAATATATAGTATTACAGATATTTACGATGATATTGGTAGGCTGACGAAAAAAACTAAAAATTTTTAGGTGTTTTTATGTGGGGTTTTCTTTCTAAACAGTCTTTAATATAAACGGGAAAGAATTGGCTAAAATTAGCAAAGCAATAAAGACAAAATATAATTATCAAATTTTTAAAACTATGAAAAATAAAAAGTATCCTTTTTTATTCTTTTTAATTGTGCTGTTATCTACTGGAATTGGTTGGGCACAGAACGAGAAAATAACGCTTCATTTGGATAATGTATCATTGGAGCATGTGTTAAGCAAGATCGAAGAGAAAACAGCGTATTCTTTTCAGTATAGTAAACAGGTGATTGATGTTCGTCAAAAGCGTACTATACATGTTGATAAACAAACAATACATAATGTATTGGAAACCTTGCTGAAAGGAACTTCTATTCAGTATCAAATCAAGAATAGACAGATTATACTGAGCGCAAAAAAAAACGGTAAAGACCAATACAAAAATGTTGAAAGGTATAATCAAAGACCGTAAAACGGGGGAACCTATAATTGGGGCAAGTATCGCGGTGGAAAAGGAATCAATTGGCGCAATCAGCGATATTAATGGTAATTTTGCAATAAATGTTTCAGCAGATAAGAAAATTGTTGTTTCTTATATTGGATATGAGTCGCAAGTGCTTGATGTGCTGGATAAATCGTTTTTAGAAATTTATCTGAGTGAAGATATAAAACTCATTGATGAAGTTGTAGTTGTGGGTTATGGCTCTGTGTCGAAGAAAAATCTTACGACCGCTATTGCGCAAGTGAAAACTGATAAAATTTCACAAGCTGGTACCAGCCATGTCAACCAATTGTTGATGGGACGAGCTGCTGGGTTACAGGCAACAGTGAATAGTATGCAGCCAGATGGAAAGGTGAATATATCAATTCGTGGAGGAGGAAATCCTATCTATGTAATTGATGGTATCGTTATGCCGAATAACGCCCTTAGTGGTAATTGTGGCCAAGTGGGTCTTCCGAATAATATCGATCGTAATGGTATTGCCAATTTAAATCCGGCAGATGTGGAGTCTGTAGAAATTCTTAAAGATGCCTCTGCGGCTATCTATGGTATTGGAGCTGATAATGGAGTTATATTGATTACTACTAAGAAAGGAAAAGAAGGAGCACCTAATATTGTGTATGATGGCAGCTATTCTTTTGTACGTAACTATCCATATCTAGATGTTCTGAATTCAAAAGAGTACATGGAGTTAGCTAATGTTTTCAATAAGGAAAACTATTTGTATAATAACAAGCAATATCCTTATGGAACAACTCCTTATGATGGAAAATGGAAACCCCAGTTTACTGAAGCGGATATGCAAAATGCAACCGATACGGACTGGAAGGACTTGGTATTACGTAATGGTTTCCTTACCAAACATAATCTGACGATTAGCGGAGGACACTCTAAATTTAAGTATTATCTAGGAGGAAGCTACCTGAAGCAGCAAGGTACTGTATCAAGATCTGGCATGACTAAATATTCAGTTCATGGTAATTTAGGTTTGGATTTGTTCCCTTTCTTGAACTTGACATCGGTTTTTAACGCTAATCAGAATACATATGATAATGGTATAATTGGTACTGATACAGGAAATCAGGGTGATGTTGCTCCTAGTGTTTTGACATCAGCTCTTCTGTATCCATCTTATTTGCCGGTGAAGCAGGATGATGGGAGTTATACAATTTTCCGTAATATTCCTAATCCCAAAGCAATGGAGGATATTGTGGACTATAGTAAAGAGAATGGATATAGTTTAAATTTCTCTATCAACGCGAAGTTGTATAAAGACATTCTAGTATTTAAAGGGGTATATGGCATGAATCAAGAAAATGTCAGAAGATCAACATTCATTCCATCCGATGTGTATTTTGCCAGAATGTATAAGTCAAGAGGAAATATTTACTCACAGCGTAGACAGACACAAACCCTAGAAGCGATGTTGTCATTTTCGAAATATATGTTTAATTTCGTACAAGTGGATGCCATGGCTGGTATGGGAAAATATTTGGAAAGCAATGAAGGATACGGTATCTCTTACGAAGATACACACGACATGATTAATGAGCATGATATTAGTTCAGCAAAAGGAAAGATATATCCAACTTCTCATACATTGAAAAATGAAAAAAGATCTCAGTTCTTTAAATTAAGCTTCGATGTCTTGGATAGATATGTCATTTCAGCGACCCTTCGTCGAGATGGAACCGATAAGTTTTTTCCAGGGAAAAAATATGCTTTGTTCCCTTCTGTTTCAGCAGCGTGGAAAATTTCAAATGAAAAATTTCTTAAGGATGTTTTTTGGATTAATTTGTTAAAACTGAGAGCTAGTTATGGTAAAACAGGACAGGATAATTTAGGTAGTTCACTTTATGGTGTTTATGAGCCTAGCGGATTTAAGGTAGGCTTCAATGATAATGGCCTTTTTTATGTACCTTGTGTCTCAATGGGAACTAATTATCCTGACGTAAGTTGGCAAAAAACTATCATGAAGAATATCGGTTTGGATTTCTACTTGTTCAAAAACCGAGTAAGTGGTAGTATTGATGTATTCCGCAATGATGTGACCAGCTTATTGGGTTATGCATCAACATCACCTCTTGCCATTTACCCAACTCGTCCTATAAATGGAGGCCATTTCTATCGTCAAGGATGGGAAATTATGCTTGATACTAAAAATATGGTCGGAGATTTTAATTGGAACACGCAACTGACTTTCTCGAAAACGAATTCGTTCTGGAAAGAAAGAATGCCGAACTATGATTATCGTAGCTATCAAAAAAGAAACAAGGAACCTATGAATGCCTACTATTACTATAAGATGACTGGTATTATTAACGCTGACCGCAGCAATATGCCGGAGTCACAAAAAACATTGCAGGCAGAAGCCCAATTTCCAGGTTGTCCAATTATTGATGATAAGAACAATGATGGAAAAATTGATGAAAATGATATCTACCTAAAAGATAATACACCAGATATTTATATTGGTTTTGGCAATACATTCACTTATAAGAATTGGGAGTTCAGTTTCTTCATGTACGGACAATTTGGAATCCTTAAGTCTAATATTGCGTATAGAGCTGCATTACCTGGTCCGTTAGCGGTAGACTATCCGGAAAATACTAACAAATATGCTTACCTGCTTTGGAACTCTCAAACCAATCCCAATGGTACTCGTCCTGGACTGGCCGTGGATCGCATGGGTGCATTGCCTGGAGGTGCTGGCGTTAATATAGACATGGAAAATGCCTCGTTTGTGAGAATGAGAAATATAACTTTATCCTATAATTTCAGGGATAAAATCTTGGGTAAACTCAAAAAATATGTGAAAGGCATTAAAGTTTATGCAGATGTTCAAAATCCGTTTGTCATCAGTAAATTTAAGGGCTTTGACCCCGAAATATATACAGGTGGGGGTGGAGCAAACAATGCATCCAGAGGCGAATATCCTCAAGCTCGCACATTCACACTTGGAACAAACATTGTATTCTAATTAATATTAATAACTGTGATTATGAAAAATATAAAATCCTTCATATTGTTTTTTATTACATCATTAGCCTTATCTGGCTGTGAAGATAATTTCGATCCTAAACTTTTCGGAACATTGAATCCGGAAAACTATCCTAAAACAGAAAGTGAATATGAAGATTACACGATGACGTGCTATATTCCTTTTACAACAACATGGCAGTATCAAATAGGAAACGATCCGGGTCAGCATAGTTTCTATATCCCTGAAGGGGGTATACTGAGAGTTTTTGAGGCTCCGTCTGATAATATGGCCGCATGGAACTTAGGCTGGGGTTCATGGATGAAACTTTCTCAAGCAGATTACAGGGATTGTGTCTACGCAGAACGTTCATGGGTGGGTGAGCATAATATCAACCATATTCCTAAGTTAGCCCAGATTACTCGCTTTACTGAGATTATCTCTACTTTAGAGCAGGCAGACGATCAAATTTTCAAAACAATCAGCAAGGAAAGACTGTTAGGTGAAGCTCATTTGTGTAGAGGCCTGATGCTTTATTATCTCATGCATATTTATGGACCATTGCCTGCAATTGTGGATAAGGATAATATAAATAATGAAGCAGCTTTGACTAACCTAGTCAGACCTTCGTTGGACGAAATGAGTACCTGGATTTATAATGATTTTCAGTTTGCTGCGGATAATCTGCCTAATGAAGTAAAGGAACGCGGTCGTTATACTTCAGATTATGCTAAATTTTGTATGATGAAACATTGCCTTAATGAAGGAGAACATATGACAGGCTATTATGATAAAGCCATGCAGATGTATCAAGAATTGAGTAAAGATAATCGATATAGTTTGTTTAAGAAGGGGGATAATCCTTATGTTGATATGTTTAAGGCTGCGAATGATTTTAATTGTGAAATCATTATGGCTTTAAGTTGTGATCCTTCTGCCAATGGGGACGTTAGTAGCGGTAATTTCTTTCCATTGTCTATGCTTGCTACGCCTAACGATGCTTCTAAAGTTGATGACAAGGGAAATCCTACACCTTTTAACTATCAAGGAGGTGGATGGATGCAGGCATACAATGTTTCACCAAAACTGTATGATAGTTATGAACCAAATGATAAACGTCGGGCTGTGATATTGGATGAGTATTGGGTCAATAATCAAGGCACGGTTACTGGGAAGGTGACCAAAGAAGATTTGGGTCAGCGATGGAGTGGATATATTATTTATAAGTACCCCATTGAAACTAATACGACTTTCCAGGGTAACGATTTTCCATTGGCTCGTTGGGCTGATGTATTGCTGATGATGGCGGAGGTAGATGTTAGGCGATCTAATGCTGCGCCTTCTTCTCAAGCTGTAGATGCTGTTAATCAAGTGAGAAGAAGAAGTGGTTTAAGTGATTTGTCAGCTCAGCAAACTGCCACCAAGGAGGCTTTCCTAGATGTCATATTAGATGAAAGAGCAAAAGAGTTTCTCTATGAAGGACATCGAAAAATAGATTTGATCCGCTTTAATAAATATGCACAAGCATGTTTCAAGGCTAAAGAAATGCTTCCTACTCATCAGTACATGCCACTTCCAAATTATTTGGTGGAACAAGCTAAATCGTACGGAAAGGATTTGAGTCAAACTTATAGTCGTCCTCACTGGGAAGATGATATTGCATTGGCTAATTAAAATTTAGATGCATGAAATTTAAGGACTTACTTATTAGCACTTTCTGTGTATGCCTTGTCAGCATTTACTTTTCGAATGTTCAGGGACAGTCTCATAATACGCAATTTCAGGGAGGGTACCTTTTTGCCCATATGCGACATGAAGACTATGGGCATATGTACTACTACATAAGTAGAGATGCACGCAAATGGACTAAACTGAATAATAATCAACGAGTAAATGCTGAATACAGAGGACATCCTGATATAATCAAAGGTCATGACAATAGGTATTATATGATCGGTGTTTCAGAGAAAAACCAGAAACCATTGCTTTGGACCTCAAGTGATCTTGTAGTCTGGAGTATTGAAAAGGAACTTCCAGTATCTCCTTTTATCCTTACTGATAATTATTATACTGAAAGAAATTGGTTCGGTGCACCTAAATTGTATTATGATGAGGATTCCAGACAGTATATTGTTACGTGGCATGCAGCTAAAAAAGGAGCCAAAGGAGATGATGAATGGAGAAGCATGCGTACATATTATGTGCTAACTGAAGATTTTAGCTCTTTTTCTTCTCCAAAACGTTTGTTTGATTTTTCAGACAAGGATGAATCTGAGATGGCCACTATTGATGTCATAATCCGCAAAATTGGTAAAAACTACTATGCGGTTATTAAGGACGAAAGGTGGCCGGAAGATGGTGTACCTACAGGGAAATCTATTCGATTGGCTAAGTCATCATGCTTGACCGGCTCTTATGCTTTGATAAATCCAAAGCACCCTGTCACTACTCCCAGTACTTATTTTGAAGCTCCTATTCTCATGCCAAAACCCGATGGTAAGGGATGGATGATTTTTTCAGAAAGATATCCATACGAGTATGTACGTTTTGATGCTGAGCATATAGAGGCAGAAAAATGGGTAGTTTGTGATTGTAAGATTCCCGACTCCCGGCATGGGGCTATGGTGCGGTTGAGTGAAAAGGAGTATAATCACGTTTTATCATCATTCTCACAAAAATAATAAAACATGTGTATGAAGAAATATTATCTGTTATTGTTAATAGGGCTACTTGCTACGGCAGTATATGGCAAGAAAAAAATGACTTTGTTTTCTCCTGAAAAGACTATAAAAGTGGAGTTTTGTTTATCAGATAAGATTTATTATGATATTTACTATAATGATGAAGTTTTATTAAAGGACAATTATCTTCGCTTATTATTAGATGATGAAATTTTGGGAGATAACCCAAAGTTGTTGCGGCAGAAGCGTAATAGCTTCTCAAAAGAGTTGAAGCCTGTAGTTCCTCTTAAATTCTCTTCTATTACGAGTTGTTATAATGCTCTTACTCTTGATTTCAAAGGTTATTCCGTTGAATTCTTCGCTTTTGATGATGGGGTAGCTTATCGTTTTATTACTCGTAAGACCAATAAGGTTGAGGTACTTGGAGAAGATTTTGCTATTTCCTTTCCAGAAGAGTATCTGCTCCATTTACAACAGCCTTCAGGTTTTAAAACACCTTATGAAGAAGAGTATACACATGTTACCTGTCAAGAATGGAGGGGTACGGACAAGATGTCCGTACTTCCCATCTTGATTGATACTCGCAAGCAATATAAAATATTGGTGGGCGAATCCGATCGTTTTGATTATCCTTGTATGTTTTTAAAGGGAAATGGTTATAATGGATTTAATGCCGTTTTCCCCAAAGCACCTTTGGAGTTTGCAGAAGATGGAAATCTGAGTATGAAAATTACTAAAGAGGCTGATTATATAGCAAAAACTGAAGGAAATCGGAATTACCCATGGCGTTATTTTGTTATTAGTAGCGACGATTCCCAGCTCATTGAAAACACCATGAATTACAAATTGGCTACTAAAAGTGTTCTTGAAGACAATTCATGGATTAAGCCAGGGTTGGCTAGTTGGGAATGGTGGCATGATGCAGCTCTTTATGGTCCGGATGTTAATTTTGTGTCGGGATGCAATTATGATACTTATAAATATTACATAGATTTTGCTTCATCCTTTCATGTTCCATATATTGTAATGGATGCCGGATGGGCTGAAACTGTGCTTAATCCTAACAAGCCCAATTCACAAATGCGCTTACCGGAATTGATTCAGTATGGAAAAGAAAAGAATGTAGGCATTATCTTATGGCTATCGTGGGTAGCTGTGGAACAAAATTTTGATTTGTTCAAGACTTACGAAGATTGGGGGATTAAAGGGGTTAAAATCGACTTTATGGATAGAAGTGACCAGTGGATGGTGAATTTCTATGAACGTGTAGCTAAAGAAGCTGCTAAGCATCATCTCCTAGTTGATTTTCATGGATCTTTTACTCCTGGAGGTTTAGAATATAAATATCCCAATGTCGTTTCCTATGAAGGAGTGAAAGGTCTGGAACATATGAGGGGATGTTATCCAGATAACACTGTATACCTTCCTTTTATGCGTAATGCGGTAGGCCCTATGGATTACACACCAGGACCCATGATAAGTATGCAACCTGAACTCTACAGTGCTTTACGTCCAAATTCGGCGGGTGTAGGAACACGGGCTTTTCAATTAGCTACATTCGTTCTTTTTGAGAGTGGATTGCAAATGTTGGCTGACAATCCGGTTAATTACAGAAAAAATGAGGATTGTACTCGTTTTATTTCACAGGTCCCTGTAACTTGGGATCAGACCAAGGCGCTTAAGGCTAAGGTTGGGGAGTATGTAATTGTAGCCAAGCGCAAGGGGAAGAAGTGGTTTATTGGAGGTATAACCAACAATGCAGTACAGGAAAGGAAATTTGAAATTCCTCTTGATTTTCTGGAAGAAGGGCGCTCTTATCGAATGAGTAGTTTTGAAGATGGCATTAATGCTAATCGGCAAGCTATGGATTATAGACACAAGCAGACTCCCGTTACAAAGACTTCGTCTATTACTATTACCATGAAGAGAAACGGTGGTTTTGCTGCTGTTATAGAATAAAAACAATAATTGTTAATCTGAATATGAAAACATATTGGCATTTTCTTCTAGCATTCCTTGTTGCTATATTAGGAGAAGCATGTTCCTCTCCTCGAATTGATGTGACTGATAATCAAATGGATAAGTGTGTCAGTGATTTGATGGATCGCATGACGTTGCGTGAAAAAATTGGTCAGTTGAATTTGCCTTCTGGGGGTGATATCACAACAGGAACTGTGAAAAATGGAGAACTGAGTGAAATGATTCGTAAGCAGGAGATAGGTGGCTTTTTTAATGTGAAAGGCATCGATAAAATTTACGAATTACAACGTTTGGCCGTGGAAGAAAGTAGGCTGAAAATTCCCTTGCTTGTTGGTGCAGATGTAGTTCATGGCTATGAAACAATTTTCCCTATTCCATTGGCTCTTTCGTGTAGTTGGGATACGTTAGCTGTCGAAAAAATGGCTCGCATATCTGCTATTGAAGCTAGTGCAGATGGTGTGAATTGGACATTCAGTCCGATGGTAGATATTTGTCGTGATGCACGTTGGGGGCGTATAGCAGAAGGAAGTGGAGAAGATCCTTATCTTGGTTCTTTAATGGCAAAGGCCTATGTACGGGGATATCAAGGAAACAATTTACAACGGAACGATGAAATTCTTTCCTGTGTAAAACATTTTGCTCTTTATGGAGCCTCAGAATCAGGACGTGATTACAATACGGTAGATATGAGCCGATTACGAATGTATAATGAATACCTTGCTCCTTATAAAGCAGCTGTAGATGCCGGGGTGGGTAGTGTTATGAGCTCATTCAATATTGTTGATGGAATTCCAGCCACTGCGAATAAATGGTTGATTTCTGACTTGCTCAGAAAAGAATGGGGATTCAAAGGGTTGTTGGTTACAGATTATAATTCCATTGCCGAAATGTCTTCGCACGGCATTGCTCCTCTGCAAGAAGCATCAGCACGTTCTCTACAGGCAGGAACGGATATGGATATGGTATCCTCTGGTTTTCTGAACACATTGAAAGAATCTCTTCAAAAGGGAGAAGTGACTGAAGAACAAATCAATATGGCTTGTCGTCGTGTATTGGAAGCTAAATATAAATTAGGGCTGTTTGACAATCCTTATAAATATAGTGATACCCTACGAGCATCGAAACAGCTTTATACTACTGAGCATCGTTCTATTGCTCGCAGCATTGCATCTGAAACATTTGTTCTGCTAAAAAATGAGAAGTCATTGCTTCCCCTTTCTACTAAAGGAAAAATAGCACTGATTGGTCCGATGGCTAATGCACGTAATAATATGTGTGGAACGTGGAGTATGATGTGTACTCCTTCTAAACATCGTACGTTACTCGAAGGAATTCGTGATGCGGTAGGTGATAAAGGAGAAGTCCTTTATGCTAAAGGAAGTAATGTTTTCTATGATGAAAATCTTGAAAAGGCAGCTGCGGGTATGCGTCCATTGGACCGTGGAAATAATCAGACTTTATTGAAAGAAGCATTGCAGATAGCTGCCCGAGCAG
The DNA here is from genome assembly GCF_004328515.1 of Bacteroides sp. A1C1. Lineage (NCBI taxonomy): Bacteria > Pseudomonadati > Bacteroidota > Bacteroidia > Bacteroidales > Bacteroidaceae > Bacteroides > Bacteroides sp. A1C1. The sequence goes on along the minus strand of NZ_CP036491.1, from coordinate 1,458,190 downwards.
ATGTTATTGTAGCTGCTTTGGGTGAATGTACTGAGATGAGTGGGGAGTCTGCTTCACGAACTATGCTGGAAATTCCAGATGCTCAGCGTGACTTGTTAAAAGCATTAGTCAAAACAGGAAAACCTGTTGTGTTGCTTCTCTTCACGGGGCGTCCTTTAGCGCTAGTTGAAGAATCAGCTATTGTTCCTTCCATTCTAAATGTTTGGTTTGCTGGTAGTGAAGCTGGAGATGCCATTGCTGACGTGTTGTTTGGAAAAGTGAGTCCCAGTGGAAAGCTTACGACTTCATTCCCACGTTCTGTAGGGCAACTTCCGTTGTATTACAATAGTCACAATACAGGTCGTCCTGATCCGGATAGATGTACGTTTAATCGTTATACAAGTAATTATTTAGAAGATAGCAATGACCCATTATACCCATTTGGTTATGGATTGAGTTATACCCATTTCCGATATGACGATATGGTATTAAGTTCTAATGTTTTAAAGAAAGGTGGAAAAATAATTGTTTCTGTTACTGTTAGAAACGAAGGAGGTTATGATGGTTATGAAGTCGTGCAATTGTATTTGCGTGATATCTATGCCGATGTTGTTCGTCCGGTAAAGGAACTGAGGAAATTCGAACGCATTTTCTTAAAGAAGGGGGAAAGCCGTGAAGTTAAGTTTGTAATTGCAGAGGAGGATTTAAAATTCTACAATTCGAAATTGCAATATGTTTATGAACCTGGAGATTTTGAAGTCATGGTAGGTACAAATAGTCGGGACGTACAGTCTAAAACATTTTTTGCAGAATAGCTTTTATCTGTCTTCTTTGTATCATATTCGCTTTTAGAACATTAGTATTAGATATAATATAGTTATGAAAAAAAATATACTGTTAGCTTTGATATGGATAGTGTGTGGATTTACTTTTGTTTATGCCCAAGATCTGTTTTGGAGTATAAAGACATCAGATTATCATAGCACCTATTATGGTACTGCCGTAGGAAATGGAGGAATTGGTATTTTACCTTGGAAAGAACCTTTCTCTGTCAAGCAGGTAGTACTGAATCATGTGTTTGATGCAGGTGTTCCACATGATGTTAGTAGGCTGATTTGTGGTATTAACCCGTTCTGTATAGATATGAAAGTGGATGGGGAAGTATTGGATGGAAAACTTTTATCCGATTGGGAACAATGTATCAATATGAAAGAAGCCATACACCAGACTCGATTTGTTTATGCCAATAAGTTGGAAGTATCTTATAGTATCTGCGCCTTGCGCAGTATGCCTTATGCAGGTTTGGTGAGAGTGAACGTAAAAGCTTTAGATCCTGTCGGCTTGTCGGTGGAAAATAGTGCTGATGTCCCCGATGATTTTTTGCAGCCTGTAGTGCACCGGAAGAGTATTAAGGATTTTGGACTCAATTTGAAACTTTTACGTACCTCCGCTTTGACTAGGCATAGAAAACTGCAGGTCTCTGCTACTTCGACTTTCATTTTTGAGCATGAAACGGAAGTTACAGAGACTGGTAATGGTCGAAACGTATTTACAAAGGATCTAAAGAAAGGAGAAACATTTTCTTTTGCTTTGTTAGGTGCTGTCTGTACGCATCGTGATTTTATAGATCCTTGCAATGAATCCGATCGAGAGGTTATTTATGGAGCTAAGGAAGGGGTTGATAGGCTGATGGATTTACATTTGAAACAATGGAATGAGTTATGGGAAGGGGATATTCAAATTGTAGGTGATGCCGAAGCGCAGCTTGCCGTGCGTTTTGCTCTTTTTCACTTATATTCAAGCGCTCGTTCAGGTAGTCGCTTGAGCATACCACCGTTCGGATTGACATCGCAAGGGTATAATGGACATATTTTTTGGGATACGGAGTTTTGGATGTTTCCTCCTATGCTTTTTCTCAATCAGGGAATAGCACGCTCAATGATGGATTATCGTACCGATCGGCTGAAACCAGCGTGTCAGCGGGCATTTAGCTATGGTTATGATGGTGCCATGTTCCCTTGGGAAAGTGACGATGCTGGTGAGGAATCATGTCCTACTTTTGCCTTGACAGGTCCTTTTGAACATCATATATCGGCAGATATTGCTATTGCTGCTTGGGATTATTATTGTATGAGCCGTGATATGCGTTGGTTGCGAGAAGAAGGATATCCTCTGATGGAAAAAGTGGCTGAATTCTTGTCAAGCCGTGTGGAGCAGAATGAAGACGGTTCTTACTCAATTTGCAATGTTGTTTGTGCCGATGAGTATGCTGAGGGGGTCAATGATAATGCATTTACCAATGCGGCTGCGATGTGCGCTCTGCAAGATGCTTCCAAAGCGGCAGTTCTTTGTGGTGTAACACCCCCTGTTTCTTGGAACATTATTGCAGAGAGACTGCGAATACCCAGATTCTCAGATGGAGTGACTAGAGAATATGATGGATATGATGGTCAGGTTATTAAACAGGCAGATGCGAACTTGTTGGCATATCCGTTAAAAGTCATAACTCAACCAGAGGAAATAAAGAGAGATTTACTCTACTATGAGCCCAAAATCGATAAAACAGGGCCTGCCATGTCTTATTCTGTATTGGCTCTGCAGTATGCTCGGTTGGGTGATGGTGAGAAGGCCTACGAATTGTTCGTGCGTAGTTTCCGGCCAAATCAGTTGCCGCCTTTCGGGGTAATCTCTGAAGGTGCAGGAGGAACAAATCCTTATTTTACTACTGGGGCAGGCGGATTGCTTCAGATGGTGATTAATGGTTTTTGTGGTTTGGACTTGACCGATGAAGGTATTAAACAGTTGCCTTCAGCACTGCCTAGGCATTGGAAGAAAATCGTTGTAAAGGGAGTGGGAGCAAATCGCAGAACATATGTCCGTGAACAATAAATACTCTTCATGAAAATATAGTTTTTGATTTAGTGCATGATTAGCTTAAAGAGTTTCAATAGGAAAGGCCTTTAAAGATGTTTGCATTTTCTATGTTTAGTTTTAAAGAATCGGTTTCTTTTAACCGAAGTATTGATTGTATGAAGCGAATTCTTTTTTCCCAATTATATACTTTAATATACTAATTTTTATTCTATCTATTTATATCTTATTTCAATAGGGGAAATCTTTTAGGCTTCCCTACTTTTTTTATGCCCGTTTTCAAGTGAATCAAAGAATTTTGTTAAAGAATTCTAAGTGGATAACACTTAAGATCGGATTTGGGTACTATTACAAAAAGTGAAATAGGAATCCGATTGTTTCCGGCAGTCGGGTTCTATTTTTTATATAGATATGATAATTATACTCAGATAAAAGCCAAGTGTTCCAAGTATCGTATTGGAAGCACTTGGTTAATGTTTAAATGAGCAATAATTACAGGATATATGTATATGATAATTATACCCAATTGTTTTATTTAAGTATCTATTTTTTAATAACTTATGTTCTGTGTGTTAGGTTTTTTTTATTATGTTTATATAATAAAAATAACATGTCAATTGGAAACAGAAATAATCAATATTGTAGAAATAATAAAGAAGAATAAACAAATGCGAGGAGTAAAGTCATTTATTGATTTGATGAAATCCTTTTATGATGAAAAATTATGCAGAGAATTTCTTGAAGATATTAAATGGCATGGAGAACCAATTTGCCCACACTGTAATTGTCAAACGAAAGAGCATTATAAGTTAAAGTCTAATGGAGAATTTAAAGGACTATATAAATGTAAACAATGTAAGAAAAGATTTACGGTTACTCTTGGTACAATGTTTGAAGGTAGTCATGTATCATTAAAGAAATGGTTCTATGCATTGTATATATTCTTAGCCCATAAGAAAGGAATAAGTAGCATACAATTATCTAAAGATATCTTTCTATAAGGAGAAGGTGGGTGAACCAATAAAGAAATAACCATAGTATTAACCATAGTTGCCTAGTCTGGAGAGATTGGTAGAGGTTGTGGTGAGTACAAGATTTTAGTGAAGTAATAGATATGAGTTGCAGGCTCAGAGCTTACCAGCATAGTGTAAGCATCTGATAGTTAAGCCAGCTTTTCAACGATGCCTTTAAGTCATGATGGAAAATCCATCAAACTTTAAACTTTAAATAAACATTCGCTTACACAGGAAGTGTTTGCAATTGATTTTCATAGCTATATTAGAGTGGCACAGGCTGCCATTGAAGGCTGATACCAATAATACTGAATAATGAATTTATGGACTGCATGCTTTACTTGGTAATGGCATGCGGCCCATTTTGTTGGAAAAAAAAACTGTAGTTTCTATTAATTTATTTGTATTTTCTTTAGTATATTTGCTTCCTATAATTTTATAGTTTTCCAATAAGCAAGCAATAAACGATGATGCTAACAATTACGGCAGCATATGATGTCTGGACCAGCGGCCTCTATCAGAAGGATGAAGCATTGATATACAGTTTTGGCATGATTGTCATTCTGCTTTTGGTCATCATGATAATCATTTCCATCAGTAAAAGCAAAAGGTTGAAGACGTTGCAGCGCATTAATGAGGTTGCCGAAGAATCCAACCAGCTGAAGAATGCTTTCATAGCTAATATGACTCACGAAATTCGTACTCCTTTGAATGCTATTGTAGGCTTTACAACTATGCTTGCCGAAATGGATGATCTGGACAGAGAAACCCGTATGGCTTTCCTGAAGGAGATTAATGATAACAAGGACTCGCTGCTGCAACTGGTCAATGACTTGCTGGACTATTCAAAGATTGAGGCAAAGACCCTGGAATATAATGATGGAGAAGCGGATGTGAACGCGCTGATTGATGAAGTCTGCACGACAGAGAATATGCGCTCGCATCCCACAGGTATTCAGGTGGAGTTTGTAGAACGGCTGCCTCAATGCCGTTTGGTGGTAGATCGCGTGCGTTTTGCCCAAGTTATAGGTAACTTGGTGAGGAACGCCTTGAAGTTTACGGAGATGGGCAGTGTGAAAATCGGTTGTAGGAGATTGAGTAATCATAACTTCTATTTTTATGTGGCAGATACAGGCTGTGGCATTGATGAAGTGGGAAGACATGCCATCTTTGAACGGTTTGTGAAGATGAACTACAATATTAAAGGTACGGGGTTGGGGCTTTCCATCACTAAATCCATTGTGGAACACTATGGGGGAGGTATAGGTGTGGAGTCCAAGAAAGGGGAAGGCTCCACTTTCTATTTTACGTTGCCTGCCGGTATTGAATAATGGAAGTTCCGACAACAATCATTGCTTTTGTCTGTATAATCCTATTCGTTTTTATAAAGGAATGGATGGTCATATTGTTTCATCGTGAGCGCATGGAAATTATACACACAAATCTCTTTTTCTTGTCTGGTCAGTGATGACAGGATGAGAGTTTTTTTGTATGATTTCATTTGCATATTTCATCTAAATCTTCTAACTTTCAGATACGGTTTTAGAATTTGTATTCAAGGGTGGTCTGGGTTGGTATTTTTCCGTGAGGATGAATTATCACAATAAACTGTTTCATGTTAACTGACCGCCCTTAATATTGTTTGAGTAATTTTATGCCCGTTCTGCCAGTGATTGGTCGGATGGGCATTTGTATATCTCGTCCGGTTGTTTTATCTTTGTGGATATTGATTGTAAGGTAATTAGATTGGAGACAGCCTAAAGAATCTTATTGCCTGTGAAGATAGTGTTTCATAAGCTCTATACGTGGGCAGGCTGTCTTCTCACTTTTCAAAAAATAAAAGCCTCCTGGAATACAGTAAACACTATCGATAAGAGATGTAACTATAACCATTATACACCATTATCCGGAAGGCTTGGATGGATAGAACAGAAACCATGTGGAGAATGTTCGGTTATCTTAAGGGCAATATGAGAAAGTGCCTCAGATTATCGGGAAAATACAAAATCGAGTAATAAGAAAAATAAAATAGTAGTATTCTTCCTACTCTATTTTTCGTTATAGACACATGTTTTGATATTGTGTCCACTCCATGACACAGATGAATAAAATATAGACTATTAAAAGGAAATAGGGCTTTATTTCCACAAATTCCCGGAAACAGAACACTTCAAAATATGAGAATTTACCACTTATTTCTTTTTCAATAAACTGTATTTGTGCAGATGTTTTTGCACTGTTTTAACAGTGTGGTATATGATATGAACAATAGACGGAGTTACCGGTTGTCCGTTCTGTGCAATTAGGACATGCACATTGTTTATTTCCAGTTATAATCTTCAATATAGTTGAACACAAAGAGAACAGTAATAAGACGCCTGAACTTAGAAATATAAGAGTTATTTTCTTTTTCATTGTTGTTAAAGTAAATGCTATTACTAAAGTTTCCCATCTTCAATTAAGCAGGTGGGAAATAACAGTAATTCATAAAGTATTATCTATATGTCTACTATTTGCAGAAAATAATCGCAAGGAAACGTTATAAAATTTCTTTTGCAACCTATCCATTGCAAAAGTTCATTATATCAAACTTTTTCTTGGCTGTCATTTCCTTTTTCTTGGCCTTGTTCCTTTTTTTGTACCATATTAATAAAAGAAGAACTGATAATACCGGTCGGAATAGCCACCATTGCTACCCCCACCAAACAAATGATACAACCTAGAAGTTTGCCCAAAGGGGTAATTGGATAAATGTCACCGTATCCTACCGTAGCAAATGTAATAATAGCCCACCAGATTCCGTCTCCTATGTTTTCAAAAACTTCAGGCTGGGCTTTTCTTTCAATATAATACATAAGAATGGCTGAAAAACAGATGGTGATAAAACTGGCGACATAGGCAGTTTCAAGCTCTTCCTTAACGGAAGCGAGAGCTTTTCCAATAAGCCGAAAAGCTCTTGAATGTCGTATTAACTTGAATATAATAAAAATATATGGCAAGATAATGATATGCACCACTTCCGTATCCCAATATATATAAGTAAGCACACAAGGAAGTACCGCTACAAAATCAACAAAGCCATAAAAAGAGAATGTATATTTTAAACGTGCTTTTACTGACTTATCATTCGGATAAAGTGCCGGTGCAGACAAGATACGGGCTATATATTCGATTAAAAAGACAAAAGAAGAAACATAGGTTATCCCAAACAAAGGAAGTCTATATATAGTCATTTCTTCAAACGAACTTGCGATAACCGCCATGATGGAAATCAAAATAAAGAAAAGAACAAAATATTGAACCGACCTTCTTTTCAAAAAGCATTGGATAAATACATATAATTTCATTGAAATCAATTTTTTATAAAAAACACCTTCTATTCTATTTTCACCAATTCAAATGCTATCGTACTGTCCGAAGGTATAACCCCACATGTCCATTAACAAGCAGACCGAAAGTTCTTACTTCTTTTAAGGCATTCAATACGGTTTGTTCTGTTTTTATATCAAGAAAAGTGATAGAATTCCTCTTACTGCTTTCAGTTTCAAAACGACCTGCTATCCAACGACCACCTGCATTTCCGCATATCTGTTTCGATGTTATATTAAAAGCTATGAACGGACTTTCTCCTATCGTATCAGACACAGATTCTCCATAAATTTTCTCAATATTCCATTTACCTTGCAAATCATCCAAAGGTATTTCATAACACCGCCTTTCAAGTATAATTAATGGTTTGTTCACCGAATCACATAGAACAATCCTATTGGTCTCCCCATGTTTGACATTCCGAATTTTAACAAGTGCCTCCAACATGTCTGTTTCCAATTCCATGTCCGGACAAGGCGTCATGGTTGTGCTAACTTTACTCATTGCCATCTGTGTAGATTGTGGCGACAATTCAAATTTTCCCGTCAGGCGATTGCAGCCGTAATTCCCATAGATGTTCATTTCTTGAGTAAAACCGATGAACGGCTGTTGTATAGCCGTAACTGACTGCCCGTTCAGTTCTATCACTGTCCATTCACCTGCCAGTTCTGACAAGGTTACATTATCCTTTTCATTACATGAAAAAAACAGCAAAAGAACAGGCATCATTCCGTAAATTATCACTTTATTCATTTTTACCTTTAATCAAATAGTCATATCGTATAATAAAAATGCATCATCCAATAGTAAACCAGATTCCAATATAAAAGCAAAGTTAACAATATATTTGATGGAGAAGAAACTGAAATAATACGAGAAATTGATTGAAGCGAAAAAAGCACAAAAAAAATGATTTTTTTACCAATAATACCGTAATCCATGCCATTATGTCTTGACCAAAATCCATACCTTTGTATTATAATAACAATTATTAAAAATAAAATGAGAAAAGTTTTTTATCTGTTATCTTTTTTAGTATGGCTGTGTCCTGCTATTTGTATGGCTCAGGGACTTCATTTGGGATTGAAAGCTGGTATACTTGGTAACAAGGCTGATATTCATGGTATAAGCAACTGGGTTAAAACAGAGAATATGACCGGTTTTCAAGTAGGTCCCATGCTGCAATATCAGACCGGTTTCTATGGACTAACCCTAGATTTTTCCCTATTGTATGTACAACGTGGAGTGAAATTGACAAACACCTCAAATGATGCCAGTGCCGACATCAAAACACAAAGTATCGACATCCCCATAGAACTGAAATGGGAAATGGGACTGTCTGACAATTTTGACTTATTTTTAGGAATAGGACCTTCTTTTTCTTTTTTGGTGAATGAGGACAATTGGGGACGCAAACTAGCCCATATAGCCGTAGATGCCATAGACAAGAACCTTTCTTCTATGGGATGGCGTTCCACCGAAGTCGGTCTGAATCTTGGCGGTGGCGCAAAGATTATGAAACATCTGATGCTAAGCTGCTACTATAATATCGGCTTGACGGAATCCGCCAAACACCATATTGGAGGAGACAAACATGACACCATAGACCAAATTTTCGATGGTGATATTTTCAAATCAAAAAACAGATATTGGCAATTGTCTCTTGCTTATATTTTTTAATCAAGTAAAACAATAAAATCCTATTTAAGAGTTTTTATCGTTTATAAATATAAACCTTCATGTAAAAATCAAACGGCAGTATCTTCTATACAATGAAAGGCCTAATATTGATGACATAATTATCGGAGTATACATCTGATTTTGCTTCCATTATTGATTTATAACTAAGAGTAATCTTCCGAAAAAGGACTTCCCTCCATTATTCTATGACCACTTTGAAAGGGTTGGCTTTGAATGCTGCTTTTCGGAAAAAACAGATGTGCCATAACAGTGAACCGGAGGAGATAATCATACCGCAGGGAGTCACGAGGATTGAAGACATGGCTTTTCAAAGATGTCCAGGGCTTTCCTATGTGGATCTTTTCCCCTTCGTTGCGCTTGTCTTCGACCATTGTAGTCTCCTATAATCATTAGTCATATCAAGAAAGAACATGCTGTTCTGCGGAAACCACGAAGCGGCTGAGAAGACGGCTATAATCTGTTCCTTGCTTGGCTCATATAAGGAACATGGTGTCACTCCCGGAGAATGGTTGAGTGATATGACCGGCAGACTCCTTTATTATCAGGCTCCCAAATCAGACAGAGACTTGAAGGAACTACTACCGGATGTATGGAGGAAATAATCGGGACAATTCCGGGAAAATGCAGGAAAAAACGGGAAAAAATGAGATTACCACTCTCAAAGATACCCCTAAGATAAATTGGTATATGAAAATTAAGATGCACTTACAATGGAGTGCATCTTACAGATAAATCGAATACACAAGATGTAGTTGAGCAGTCGCTTACATTTCTCGGAAAAATAAGTATTTTTGTTGAAAAACGATTATCGCACATTTTTTTAATTATTAATATATGTTATAAAAATAAATATTTCAAATTATGCATTTACCTTTAAATAAAGATATAACAATAAATTAGGTAATTTTGCAATTATGCATCGTAAGTCTATTGCAAATATCATTGGTCAATATATTATCATGAATCTAAATAAACAGACAAATAAAAACAAGAGAATAACAATGGAGTTATCCACTATATGCTGTATAATTTATCTTTTTATATATTGTGGCAATTTATATGCACAACACACATCAAAGCTTTATTTCAAAACATTGGATATATATAATGGCCTTTCTCACAATAGTGTATTAGCTATTATGCAAGACCGACAAGGATTTATATGGTTCGGAACCAAAGATGGACTGAATCGTTATGATGGAATAAAGTTCAAGATTTTTAAAAAGGAGAATTCTACTCTTGGAAACAACTACATCACTACTCTCACCGAAGATTCTCAAGGTAATATATGGATAGGAACTGATGTGGGAGTGTACATCTATAATACAGAAACGGAAACATTCAGTCCATTTCGAGTAACTACCCCTCAAAAAGAAAGTATTCGGTCCACCATTACTCAGATATCAATAGAGGAAGGAGGAGACGTCTGGATTGCAGCGGACTTCCAAGGCTTGTTCTGTTACAATATACATAAACATACACTCACCAACCAACTGCCCATACATAAGAGAGGAAAAAATATTCCCCTTCCAAACATCAATCATTTTTGGAAAACAGGAAAAAAGTATTGGTTAGGGTTGTATGACAATAATCTCTATTATTCCGAAGACAACTTCCGAACATTGTCACCATTTAAAGATGTCAATGGAAATGAGCCATTCAAAAATGATAATATAACAGTACAAATCAAGGGAAAACACCACTACCGATATATAGGTTCTGTCAACGGACTCACAGAAGTAAATTTAACTACTCATAAGACCCGTAGATTAATCAACGGATATGTACGTACATTATGTTATAGGTCAGACAATGAATTATGGATAGGAACTGAAAATGGATTGTATATCTATAATACAGAAAAAGATACTTGTTTACACATTACTGCACCGGAAAACAATACTTCTTACGCCATGAGTGACAATGTTATTTATGCTATCTGCCATGACCGAGAAGGAGGAATGTGGCTAGGAACTTACTTCGGAGGAGTCAACTATTATCCTTACCCCTACAACCATTTTGAGAAGTTCTATCCTGAAAGATACCACGGATTCGGAAAAAGGGTAAGCAAATTTTGTGAGGCCAGTGATGGTAATCTATGGATTGGTACTGAGGACAAAGGGCTATTTTATTTTGATCAAACCAAAGATAGCATCATCCCTTTCAAACATCCATATCTATCAAGTAATGTACACGGATTATGCCTAGATAAAAACTGGTTATGGGTAGGAAACTTTTCCGGCGGGCTAAGCCGAATAGACTTGTGTACAGGAAGAGTGAAACATTATAGTAAAAGCAATGTACTAAATGGGCTGAACACTAATGATATATTTGCTATAAAAAAAACGACTGGAAATACATTATGGATAGGTACTATACATGGGTTGCTACAATATAGCTATGATACAGATGACTTCAGATCCGTGCCACAATTAGAAGGGTGTTGTATATACGATATCCTTGAAGATTACCAAAACAATATCTGGGTGGCCACTTATGCCAATGGAGCCTATCGTTATGATATCCATAATGATACCTGGAAGTTTTTCAGAAATGACCCAAACGATCCTTCTTCACTTCCTTATAATAAAGTAACTGATATCTATGAGGACAGTAACCGGCAGCTTTGGTTCTTGACACAAGGAGGAGGTTTTTGTCGATACGTACCTCAAAACGATAGTTTTGTTTGCTATAATAGCGAAGATGGATTTCCAGGCAACACCTTCTACTGCATGCAAGAGGATGATCAAAAAAATTTATGGCTCACTACTAACAACGGATTAGTGTGTTTCAATCCTAACAAGAATTACAAGCGAATTTATACTGTAGATGATGGAATCCTAACCAACCAGTTTAATTATCAAGCCAGTTATAAGGACACTGAAGGGCAAATCTATTTTGGCTGTATCAATGGATTCATACGATTTAAGCCGAGTACTTTCACAGATAATAACTTCAATCCACCTATTGTCATTACTGACTTATCCATCCTTAATAAGCCGGTAAATGTCAACTCAAGACAATCTCCCCTTAAGAAAAGCATCTGTTTATCTGATAAGATTGAGTTACAAGCAAACCAAAATTCGTTCTCATTACACGTAGCAGCTTTGGGCTATCAATCCCCCAGTTTACACCAACTGGTTTATTGTTTAGAAGGTTTCAATGAAGAATGGTATGAAGTGGAATCTACACATATCATCAACTACTCACATCTACCCTACGGTACCTACACTTTGCATCTGAAGAATACCTATAAACCGAAATCAGGAGAATATATTCATAAAAAATTACAGATTTGTATTCATCCTCCATTCTACCTTTCGGTTTGGGCATACTTGCTGTACATTTTTTTTATAATAGTTATCATTATTATCAGTTTAATAATAATCCGTAAAAAATATATAAAGAAACAACAAACTCTGGTTGAAAAAATTGAGCGCAAAAAGGAACATGATTTATATAATGCCAAAATAGAATTCTTTACTCATATTACTCATGAGATACGTACTCCGCTAACTCTCATTAAAGTACCTTTGGAAAACATACTTGCTACTCCGAAAAATATCCCGGTACAAATGCATGAGAATCTGCAAATCATAGATATGAACACCAATAGATTGCTCAATTTGGTAAATCAACTGCTTGATTTCCAAAAAGCAGAGACATTGGGTGTAAAACTACAATTGGCAGAATGCAGAATAGATATTATTCTGGAAAATCTCTATAAACAATTTCTCCCATTGGCTGAGTCACAAAATATAGAATATATCATTGAACGACAAGAAGATATTACCACATATGCCGACAATGAGGCTATTACCAAAATTATCAGTAATCTTTTCAGCAATGCTATTAAATATGCAGAAACCTATCTACACATTCGTCTGTGGACTGAAGATGGTCACTTTTTGTTATCCATGTGTAATGATGGACCAGAAATCTCCCCTGAAATGAGAGAGGAGATATTTAAACCCTTCGTACAATGCAGGGAAAAAGCATCCGGTACTGGAATCGGACTTCCGCTGGCACGTTTATTGGCAGAATTGCATCATGGCGCTTTAACATTAGATCCCAATACTGCACAAACTCGATTTATCCTTTCTATTCCTATCATCTCAACATGCCCCACTTCATCTCAGATAACAAAAGAATACAATATTATTGAACAAGGAAAGACTGGAACCTCTTCTCTGCCACAGTACACCATCATGGTAGTAGAAGACAATAAAGAAATGTGTACATTCATTGCTCATCAATTATCTGCCACTTATCATGTATTAGTAGTTGCAGATGGTAGGGAAGCGATCTATTTACTTGAAAATGAAAATATAGACCTCATCATATCGGATGTTATGATGCCCGATATAGATGGACTGAAATTATGTCATCTACTCAAATCTAATTTAAAATTTAGTCATATTCCGCTAATATTGCTCACCGCCAAAGTTGATTTACAAGATAAAATTGATGGCTTGAAATGCGGAGCTGATGCCTATATGGAAAAGCCTTTTTCCATAAAACTATTACATGCCACCATCAATAATCTATTGGAAAACCGTGAAAAACTGCGAAACAACTTTCTACAATCTCCTTTCGTATCAGCCAAATCCATAGGATTGAATAGTGACCAACGGGAATTCTTACACAAGCTTGCGCAAATAGTGGAAGAACATATGCAAGACCCAGATTTCAATTTGGAACAAATGGCAGAGCTAATGCATGTCAGTAATTCCACTTTGCATCGTAAAGTTAAAAGCACACTTAATATAACTCCCAATAATTATATACAATTAGAACGCCTGAAAAAAGCAGCCTATTTGTTCAGAGAAGGAAATCATCGAATTAACGAAGTAAGCCAGATGGTAGGATTCAACTCTTCTTCATATTTTGCTCAATGTTTTCAGAAGCAGTTCGGTATGTCGCCTAAAGAATTCGTCGACCATTTGTAAGGTCTTTCATAATATCAACAGTATATTTCATACATATGCTATGGCAAGAAGTTACTTTTTCGCAAAATAGGGATAAATTTAAAACGACTTTTTGTTCTTACAGTAAATTTCATGTGTTAGTGTGATATAAAATCAGAAAATAACCAGTTACCTGTCATTAATAAATTTGATATCAATAGCTGTTTTTTAAAGAACAGTAGGTAACAATAGCCACAAGGGATTTACAATGAAACTACTAAAAAATGGTATATGAGGTGTTCAATTTATGCAATGTTCTTCAGTTTATCATTGACGGTTTCCATTAATGCTCCTTTTTCTGAGCAAAATCTTACCGACTTATATTCATCAAGGAGTTCCTATTGTTTTTAGCTTTAGTAACAAACTGTATGCCGTTGAAAAAATAAGCTTTTACATATGGTCTAACCGATATATCCTTTGTATACACAATTTTTTCTTTCTAATATTTTCAAGAACTTAGCTTATTTCAATGTCTCCCAATTATTTACATTCTTCGAGGTGAACATAAATTAAGTATTTCTTCTTTGTCATTGATAAGTATGCAACTTGAATCCAAAGAACCGTTCCATAAAACATTTTCCACGTAGGGCAAGTCCTTCGAGAGTTTTGTGAATCAATATCCGTTAGTTACGGAGACATACAGGAGAGTGGAGTTGATAAAGCCAATTTCGGTACAGATTCCCAATAAAACTTTCTTAATGAAAAAGGTCAGAGGAAGCAAGTCTTCCCTTTTCTATCCCACAACACGATTATAGGATACACATCGTGGAAACAAGCCCTTCAAGTGTTTGCAAGCATGCTTCTTTTAATAATGCTTGAAGTAGCAAAAAAACGGAATGGAATAGGATAAGAATCACCATTATTTCGACATCACTCATATGGTTGGACTTGTTACGATACATAGTTTTCTTATCTTCAATCATATATTTTTCCTATTACTACAACACAAATTCCTTACAAAAATCATCAACCATACAATAAGTCTCTGTAACTTTAGAGTCTAAGAACATAGTGATAATCGTGTTAAAGTTATAATTAGTCACTATAAATTTGTCACTTTTACCACTATATCCTTAATTTTCAATAAACTATTTATTTACTTATATCGTATTTACATTATTTAATGGTTGGCGCCTTCTGGGGGTTATGGGAAGGATGATTGCCCTGCACCATAGGCCATCCATCCTTCCAATAAATACGGTCCAACAATAACACTCGCCCATCCTCCGGTCTGGCAACATTATAAGCATGATACATAATCCATTCGTTTCCACTATCATCGTTCACAATCTCTGAATTGTGTCCTGTTCCCACAAAATAATCGTTATTGGAAATTAGCACTTCGTGCTTATTATCCAACATACGTTCACCTTTCCGATTTACATAAGGACCCCAGTAACTATCCGAACGCCCCACTACAGTAGTATAGGAAGAATTCAGTTCATCGCAACAGCTCCCCGTAGAAGCAAACAAGTAATAATGAGCATTATGTTTGTGTATCATTATGCCTTCATAAGCATCTCCTGCAAGTTTTACTGTTTTACATCCTGCTTTCACACTAAGACCGTTATTACTCAACTCCACTGCATACAGCCCATAGAAACTTCCCCAAGAAAGATATTTCACTCCATCTTCTTCAAAATAATGAGGATCAATGCTGTTACCTACTTTGATTTCTTCTGAAGTGAAAAGCTTGCCTTTGTCAGTGTAAGGTCCTTCCGGTTGATCGGCTATTGCCACTCCCACTCCATTTTTCCAGTGCTCACCCCATTCAGAGAGTGCATAGTACATCACATAATGATTACCACACTTTGTCACATCAGTAGC
Organism: Bacteroides sp. A1C1; assembly: GCF_004328515.1. Lineage (NCBI taxonomy): Bacteria > Pseudomonadati > Bacteroidota > Bacteroidia > Bacteroidales > Bacteroidaceae > Bacteroides > Bacteroides sp. A1C1. The sequence goes on along the minus strand of NZ_CP036491.1, from coordinate 1,442,463 downwards.
CCAAATATCACCTTTCGTCCACTTGGGAGTAATATCAAATGCCCAACGATTACGACGCTCCCAATTGACCAAATCCGGTGATTCTAAAACCATAGAACCAGAAAATACGTAGAACATACCATTGTCTCCCCGTACCACCGACGGATCTGGCGAATTTTCAGAATAGACTGGATTCTTGTAAGTAGCTGTTACTGACTTTATAGAGATATTTCGTTTTTCCTGAGAACTTGTTTTTGTTGTACAAGACGTACACACAAAAGAAATCATAATAAATAGCAACAACAAATTTTTCATATCTTCTCGTTATCTTTATTTATCAACTATTGGAGCCTTGGCACTAACAGATGGAGTACCATCATTGACATAAGGCCATTCGTCCACCCATTTTACCATGTCCATGCTGACACTTCGGCCATTGTCCCCAGTAGCCCAAGGTTTATAATAAGCATGATAAATCATCCATGTCTGCCCGGCATCGTCTTCCAGCAATATAGAATTATGCCCAGTACCTTTAAAAACATTATCCACACTACTTCGAAGTACCACTTCATGCCGATTGTTTAGCATTTGTTCTCCAGCCTTATTTTGATAAGGACCGAATAGACTTTTCGAACGCCCCACCACCGTTTGATATGTACTCTTGATTCCTTCACAGCAAGAGCCAATAGAAGCAAACAGATAATAGTACTCGTCCCGTTTCCATACATTAACACCTTCATAGGCATTACCAGCAATAAGTTTCATGGTTTCTTTCTTTGCCGTGATAGTCATATCATCTGCCACACTCAATTCTACGATATATAGACCGAAGAAACTTCCCCATAACATATAATGTTTGCCATCCTCTTCATAATAGAATTGGTCAATAGAATTTTCTACTCCCATTTCTTTGCTGGTCAGTACATAACCTTTGGGAACAAAAGGTCCTTCTGGCTTGTCAGACAAGGCATATCCAACTGTACTAACCCAATGTTCCCCCCACCGTGCCAACGAATAGAATAGAACATATTTCCCTTTAATATAACGAATTTCTGGTGCCCAAAGGCTGGCCTCTGAGGCAGAAACTTGCGCAGGAAATTGAGGGCGAGTAATATCCGTGAAAGCGGTACTGACGAACTTCCAGTTCACCATATCTTGGGAATGATATATAGGTATATTACGTGTATCTTCCGTTCCATACAGATAGAAAGTTCCATCAACTGCACGAATGGCTGTAGGATCGGGAACAGAAATATTAATAATGGGGTTCCAATAACGTTCTTCCTTTATTTCGCTTTGTTCTTCTTCTGAAGATAAATTGTGACTTTTACAGGATATCCCACATAGGGATACTAGTAGCATCAAGATAATTTGATTGATTTCTGATTTCATAATTTTAAAAACAAGTATTAAAAGTAAAATTGGGTACTTTTTGACCAACCTGAAAATGTTCATTACACAGACAAAATCCGTAATGATGTGACAAAACCATGATAAACTGACCAGATAGCAAAGCAACCGGCTTTGCCACATCTTTCTGCAATGACATTATTCACCATAGAAATAGACCTCGGAAAGATTTATCTGTCCGTCAGAACGTCTGGAGTCTAGAAAGCACAACTTCACGTACCGTCCCTTCATCGGTGTAATATCTGCAATTAATTCGTCGGTACTACGTTCTGCAAAACATCTGCCTGCTGATACCCAATTTTTTTTGTCTGAACTGATGAATACTTCATAATTTTGCACACACAGTCCCCAATCGCTATTATTCCGTTGAATGATTCCGACTTGTGTAAACATATGTTCGCTTTTTGTATCGAAAACAGCATAATGGCTTTCATTCGGATGATTACAGAATGGACCGCTTTGCCAGCTCGTATGCCAGAAATTATCGTGGTTACCATCCAGCACATCCATGATGCGACCAGTCGTACCTTCACCCGTCATTTCTTCAGAACAAGCTTCGGCAGTCCATCCCGAACGGTCAAGCCGTTTGCCCAGTAGCCTTACTATTGGAGCATAGAGATTTGCCTCAGCGGATAGCTCAAACCTCGAAATATCGGCAATACGGATAGGAAGCATAAAACAGCCGGATTTTCGATTTCCAAAATCAGAAATAGAAATGTTTATAGAAACATTCTGCATATTCGAAGACAAAGTCACGTTTTCATCAATACTATATGAACCATCGGCAGGTATCTGGTAGTTTGTGTTGTTGTTGTTATTATATTCCTTTACGTAATTTTTATCCACTTTAATGGTGGCATTGATGTCCCACTTGTTGGTTACTTCCAATAAGCCAAAAGGTACTGAAGTGACAAATGTGCCAGATGTATAATCATGATTGATGATTTGCGTTCCAGTTTTTTTAAAGCCAGCCAGCAATGTCATAACATCGTTTATCAGTAAAGTATAGTCTCTTTTATCAATGTTGATCGAATCGTTCTCACTTACAGCAACAAGCGGAAGGAGCCAGCGAGTATTTACTTCGGAAGGGAGTTCCATTATCTCTTTTAGTTTCTCCGGATTGATTGCGACAGTAACTTTTTTAGAAATATCAGAGGAAGCAAATGTCAGTTCAGATGGTTCATAAGTAAATGTTTCAGATGGAATGATTTTATAAGGAATTCCTTGATTGTTGGAATATTTTACATCAACATCACTTTGTGACATTACATCAATACGGACATGAGCCTCAAGTGATGGGTCACTGCCAGCCTTGCATACTGTAAATGTATAAACATTATCTTCACCTGTATTGTAAAGTGTAACCTCTTGTTCTCCACTTTCCTGTATGTAAAGAATTTTATGATATTCAGTAGGAAACCAATCTTGTATGTCTATATTGTCATTGCAAGCCGACAGCAAGAAGGGCAAAATCAATGTTATTTTTACAACTTTCTTCATAGTCTTTTTATAATATTAATTACATTTTATTGGGCAAATCAAGTTAGAAAGGATTACCATACTTCCTATCCATTCTTTGATTTATTAATAGTAAGGAGCTTGTACCAGTTGTGGATTAGCGTAGACTTCAGAATTAACAACCGGATATAAGTACATGCGGTCGTTCCACTTGAATGGCTGGTCGATAACTTCAATTTGGTTGAATTCTTCAAACGTAGGATTAGTTACCATACAGTTCAACTTGCGATAATGGCTTTTGCTCATATATTTGTCCCCCTCTACGTTGCGGCGAATTTCTAATTGGCGACGAGCTTCAAAATAGAATTCGGAGAAAATCTCGTTGCGTACGGCTTCCAGCAACTGTCCATTTCCACTCATTTCACTTTCACTGAAAGCCTTCAGACCCGCACGGGTATGTACTTTATTCAGGTAGCTTAATCCTTCATCCAAATGGTTGTTCTGCCGGGCACAGCACTCAGCATACATCAAATACAAGTCGGCCACACGAAATAAAGGGAAGGGATGATCATATCCCAGCGCCAGATTGTTGTTGCCATCAATACCTGTATAACGTACATTGGGATGTACCATTTTCTTGTTTAAAAATCCCGTCTGCGACTGATTGTTAGCCCCAAAATTCGGATTGTAACCATTCTCTTGACTGTTTTTCATATCCAAAATAAGCGGAGCACCGTTTTTGATAACCGGAGAATATTCATCGCCATCAAAACCAATATAGGCATAAAAACGGGGCTCGCGGTTTACATAGAGATTGACAATGTCCGGATTATTGAGTCCGGCAGACTTAAACCAGTTTTCTTCAGAAGGAAAGTTCTCATCTTCGGAAGGCACTTTCCCATTGGCCGTGAGAAAGTGCTCTACAGTATAGAGCGTAGGGCTTATCCATCCCCATCCACCGCGCAAGATACCATTTTGATCAGTGATAACATAGTGTGGTATGGAAGCATTATCCATATCGGGAGCAATATCTAACATTCCCCAGATAAACTCAGAACTCCCTTCGTTGGGACCTGCTACTGGCACATAGCGCATCAACATCACTCGTTTGGCAAACTCTTCACCTTCTGGAGTAGTGGTATCCAGACCAGGTATTTGCGGCAATGGGATATTGTCAGCAAGACGCCGAGCTTCTGAAGCTTCCAAATCATACAGTTTATGTCCGGCAGCATCAGCTTCACGTATAGCCTCCAAACATGCTACTCGTGCTGTTTCCCATTTTTGAGCGTCATAAGTACGACTTACCAGCTCTGTTCCATAGCCCGGAGTTTCATACTCTTCGTTGCTCCATGTCGTATGTGGGAACTCTCCGTTATAAAGTGGTGAAGCAGTCAGCCAATAGGCCCTTGCTTTCAAAAACTTAGCCATTGCTTTTGTAGCACGTCCATAATATTGTGGATTACTGTGGGCAATCGGTAAGTTGGCATAAGCTTCGTCGCACAAGTCCGCAATATACTTGGCACAATAATCAATATGTGAACGTCCAGGCAAATCTTTTTTTGAAATGTCCATTGGCAACATCACATCCATAATGGGAATAGGACCATATTCTTCCATAGCTTTGTAATGAAAATAAGCCTTGAGGAATTTAGCTTCAGCAATATACTGTGCGGCATCAGATGGATTTAGCTCAACTATTTCCGCCTCACTCAAATCTCGAATGAATTGGTTACAATAGCCGATAGCGTCATAATAATTTACAAAGGCTCCGTAATAGGTGTTGGCACCTGAAGGTTGATCCCACTGATAGCGCTGCCAATCTGTGTTTTGAGGGGCCAATGCAACAAATTCATCACTTCCCTGCCGCAAGTTGAACGGGCGAAAAGCCCTTATTGAATTATCACATTGTATAGGACCATAGCAACTATACAGATACTTCAAAGCATCTACTTGTGTCACGAGCATGTCATCTTTATCTACTGTTTCCGCTGGAGATACATCCAAATAGCTACACGAAACTATTACGGGCATCAGGAGAGCGGAAGCAATGGCCACATACATTTTAGATTTAAATCTATTCAGTTTCATATTAAATATCGATTGATTCTGTTTTGTTCTTAATTGTTTTTCCATGACTCAAGTTTTAGAAGTTCAGTTGTACGCCAATGTTGAAGGTTCTACTTAACGGATACATGTTGTAGTCCAGTTCAGGATCCCAGTACTTGAAAGGTGACCATACGGCCAGGTTGTCTCCGCTAAAATAAATACGGCAATACGAAATTGGCCGATAACCTATTTCCAGCGTTTTAAAGCGCAAGAAATTGCCGTTCCTCATCCACCAACTACTGGGCTGTAAGTTATTAGCTATTTGCGCTTGCGAGATACCCATACGTGGCCATACAACATTAGCATTGTCTCCATCAGCTGTCCAGTGACTGTCGGCAATCCACTGCATCAAGTTTGTACGTCCATGATGTTGTGTTTGTACGAACGGATAAATCCTATCTCCACCATCCATAAGACGAATACTTCTTTTGGCCGAACCATTGAAAAAAATATTGGCATCAAACTTCTTCCACATCACACTGACTCCAAGGCCATACTGGATACGGGGGGTCCAGCCATAAGGAGACAAGACTACTTTATCTTCCTCGCTAATTTTACCGTCACCGTTTACATCACGGTACTTGATGTCTCCAGGCATCACGTCGCTACCAAAGTTGTTTTGGACAGCATGTGAGTCAATGTCGGCTTGATCTACAAACAGCCCTTCGGCAATATAGCCTCGTACACAGTCCAACGGTTTTCCGGTTTCTGTTTGCCATACATAAGGATAGTCTGGTTCGTCCTTATATACGTACTTATTCTTTGAATATGTATAGTTGACACGGAGGTCTACTGCCAAATCGCGGTTAAGCTGTTTTCTCCAGTTCACACTCAGTTCCACACCTTCATTATCCACGCGCCCCATGTTGGCCCACGGAGTGGCTACTTCATAACCCAGAATCCGTGGGAAAGACGCACGGTTCAGCAAAATGCGGTCTCTCTTATACTTATAATAATCGAAGTTCACGTCCACTTGATTGAAAAATTGCATATCCACACCAATATCAAACTGTTTAGAGCGTTCCCACGAAGCATTGGTTATGGGATAATCTTTTATGCGTAATCCTTGGTAACTTTGACTATTGGAGTTATTCGTACCGGATTTGAATCCCCATCCTCCGGATAGGTCTATGTCATATTTGTAGAGGAAGTGTGGTGCGCCACTAGCCAATCCAGTTTCATCGCTACCTACCAAGCCATAGGAAGCCCTCACTTTAAAATGGTTCAGATATTTTCGTATCGGCTTCCAAAACTTCTCACCGCTAATAACCCATCCCAATGAAACGGCCGGAAAGAACTCAAAACGTTCACCTTTAGCCATACGTTCAGTACCGTTGTAACCAAAGTTGAACTCAGCCAAATACTTATGGTCATAATCGTAGGTGAAACGGCCGGAAAATGTTTGATTGCGGTTAGGCAACACATTATTTCGGAATTCACGCATCATGTACATCAACATACCGGTCACTCCATGTTTACCAAATGTACGACTGTAGTTCAGGCGTGTATCAAAATAGAATGTCTGGTCACTTTCTTTCGAAATGCCCGATTCGTTAAGATAGTCCGAACCTTCTTTTAAACGTTGCAACTCATAGTAGTCAGGATTGTCTGGTGACCAGCTTCCGTCCACTACCTGATAATAATAAGGAGACATGGAACGTGTGTAGTAACTTTTTGACCAGTTCTTAAAGTTCACCAGTCCCGTCAGAGAGAGTCCTTCGGTAATGAAGTCCAGCTGTTGTTCAAGATTCAAAGTGACGTGCATCATATTCTGATTGTCTTCCTTGAACGAGTTGAGCATATTAGCATAAGGATTAGGATATAAATCCTGTCCTTGTAAAAAACCGCTACCGAAATAGATATGGGATTTGTCATCTGTAGGATAGTAGGCCGGGAACTGTACCGGATTGTTTAAATAGAGTGAACCGAAAATATCTGCTGAACTTGTATTGGGTGATTTGGAGTTGGTTATCTGTGCATTCATTCTCAATCCCAATGTTGTAGTAGAGGTTACCTTATAGTCAATATTATTTTGAAATGTATACATCCATCGATTGTAATTGTTATTCATCGAATAATTCTGCGGTACATTTAGAATTCCGTTATCGTGGTTAGCCTGCAAACTGATATAATAGGTAACCCGTGATCCACCGCCTTGGATGTTAATATTGGCACGCTGATTTTGTGACATTTTATTGAACATCAAATCCTGCCAATCTATATCAGGGTAAACATATGGATTGATACCACTTGCTGTATAATTGATTTTGTCATCCGAATAAGATGGTGTTTCATTTGGGTTGCGGCTCAATTGGGCCTCATTATAGAGTTTCATATAGGTAGTGCCATCCGCATACTTCACCATTTTGGTCGGTTTTAGGAAAGAATGTTCATATGTCACATTGATTTTGGCTTTTGTGTTTTCCATTCCAGCTTTTGTAGTAATCAGCATCACACCATTAGCTCCACGTGTACCATAAATGGCCGTTGCCGAAGCGTCTTTTAGGATGGAGAAGCTCTCAATGGTTTCTGGGGGGATATTATTTAAATCACCTGATGAAATCTCTACACCATCTAACAGAATCAGTGGAGTGGTACGGCCGCCGAAAGTACTGATACCACGGATGTAGAACGAAGATGCACTACCTGGTTCACCACTGCCGGTTGTAGCTATCACACCTGCCAATTGACCAGCTAAGTTATTGGTTAATGAAGAACTGGGAACTTTTAGTGAGGCACCTTTTACTGCGGTTATGGCTCCAGTTACTGACACTTTTTTCTGTGTGCCGGCACCCACTATTATCACTTCGCTCAACACCTCATTGTCAGGCATCAGTCTTATACTGACAATCCCCTGATCCGTGATATATATTTCTTGAGTTTTATATCCTATATAGCTGATCTCAAGTGTACAATAAGAGTTGGGAATAAAGATAGAAAAATTTCCGTCTACATCTGTGACGCTTCCATATTGAGTACCTTTTACCTTAATCGTAGCGCCTATTAACGGCGTATTATCACTTGCATCCACAACACTTCCTTGCAGGGAGCGTTTCACCGAATCTATTACAAACTTCTCTTCATTGGATAAAAAAGCGATATCATACCCATCTGCTGTAGCATAAACTCCCGTTAGCGGAAACGGAAGTATGGATAATGCCAATAAGCTTTTTTGAATAAATCTACATTTCATACATTAGCATAAATTTTAAGTTAACAATTGTTTTTAATTTTTCAAGTCTAGAAGAACTTGAATGAAATCTGAAGTAAATATAGGAAGGAGATTTATTATAGATTGATTTTTTTTTGCCAAAACAAGTTAGAATCCTATCAAAAAACTATCATAAGCGTATTCCTGACAGTAATAAAACATTTTTTGAAAGAATTCTTGTATTATTTAGAAATACATTATTTATTTAGAAGCAAAAAGATTTGTTTTGGTATATTTTCAAAGAACTATATATTAATTTGATTCGTCATTTTGTACTTTAAAAGGACTGTATTCAAGAATATCAAAAAGGACGAATCCCCCAAAACGCTTTATGAATGCACAGTTTTTCATCAACGAGATCGGATGCAAATTCAACCTTAGAAAACCCAAGTCCGAAAAGCCGACGAACGTTTATTTTGTAGCACGCGTCAGGAACAAGCAGATAAAACTTTCTACTGGAGTAAGGGTATATCCGGACCAGTGGAACGTCAAGAAACAGGAGGCTTATATCAGTTGCCGGTTAACTGAGCTGGATAACGAGAACAATACCATCGTCAATGAAAAGATTGGCAAACTGAAACTTTATTTTTCGGAATACAAGCAGTACCTTTGCGACCACCCTGAGGAGATAGAACGCAGGGCCATCATTCTACTTAAACAATATATCTATAAGGATACTATGAAGAAAAAAACGGAAAAGCCTGCCACCTTCATCATGAAACAGATCGTAGAGGAGAAGGATATCGTGGATAGTTCCAAAATCCAGTACCGATCCAATATCAACAAGTTCAAACGGTTTCTGGACGAGAACTCCATACCCGACATTTGGGAAAGTATGAACCTGGATACATTCACCAAATACCAGCAACACTTGATTGAAGAGGGTAAGGAGGACAATAAGGAAGGTAAGAAAGCTTCTACCATAAAGAATATTATCAAAGGTACATTCTTTGGGGTGCTTAGAGAGGTTTCCAAACGACTTGACATTCCTTTCAAGTGGGAAGAGAGTAATCTTGAAAGCTTTGACCTTGTGAAAGACAAATCCAACAAGGAACTGGCGCGTAATAAGGAAGTAGCACTGACAGAAGAGCAGATTAAACAACTCTATGAGTACCAACCGAGCGGTACCGAGAATCAAATCAAAAAGAAAACGGAGATAAAGGACTTGTTCGTACTTCAGTGTCTAGTTGGTCAGCGTATCAGTGACATGTATAAGTTCTTCAACGGTGATAACGAGAGGGATGAGGAGAACGGTACAATATCTATCGTCCAGCAGAAGACCGGAGCCAGGGCTATCATTCCTCTAGTGCCATTAGCAGAAGAAATCATAGACAAGTATACCGGTGCAGAAATCAAATATTATAAGGAGAGACGTTCCGCATTGAATGGTGAGTTAAAAGTCATAGCCCAGGAAGCAGGCCTTAACGAACTTGTGACCTATGAGGAGAACGGTACCAAATATACCAAGCCCCTCTATGAACTGCTTCACACCCATTCTGCACGGCACACATTTTCTACTATCATGTGTCGCAAGGGCATTCCAAGAGAGGATATAATTATTGCGACAGGCCATGAAGATACCCAGATGTTGGATAAGATATACGCCCACCTGACCGCCAAGGACAAGTCCAGGAAGGTGACGAATGCTTTCAAGAAGAAGCTAGGTGACGGCATTTTCGATATGGGAGTCCAGCCAGAACCGGATGAAAATGAACAGAAGTCAGTTCCGACCGCTCCAGTCAAACCCAAGCAGAAGGCAGACGTATTCAACCACGTCTTTGCCGGTGATCTGCTGCTGAAACTCTCCAGGCTGAAGAATAAAGGTATAGACATCACCAGACTCCCCGACACTGAGGAAGCCGTGAAAATACTCAAGGACGTCGGCAGGATAGATGAGATAGACAAGGATAAATACAAGGACAATACACGATTGCGTGACAAGGTAGCCAGAATTGCCTCCGTCGTATGGTTCATCGCATTCAAACGGAATGACGCGGTACTGATACAGATGTTCCAGAACAATATCACGGAGCTGGGCCTTAGGAACATCTTTCTCAACGGGGAGATTATGAGGGAGGCCAGGCTCGAATCCCTGATGAACGGCGATGAAAAGGTTCTGAAATTCGTGGAGGTGCTGAATATCAGAAGTATGGAGGAACTGGAGGAGTATAAGAAGCGGCATAAGGAGTGACTTGTTTATCCTTCTCAATTGATGATTCCGCGTTCCAGGTACCGGTTTGTTGCCCGGGCGTATCTTTTCTTAGACAGTGCAGTATGAGGCTGATAGTATAAAGAGAGGGAACATGGAATCTCCACTTCCCTCCCGATTGGTTGTGCCACTATTTTTCTCCATGGACAAGATACCTGACAAGCCCTTCATTTTTTTTGCTTCCTGTCTTCATGCGTTGCAATTCCCTCTTGGCCGTTTCCGGATTGATTATTGAGCCATCCCTGAGACGAAAGAAGACGCCTGACTTTACCCAGATTTTACCGTCATCCGGCACCAGCTCTTTCAAAAACATATACAGCAGGATATTGGACTTGCACCATTGGAGGAGAACAGTGATAAAAAGGTTCCCTTTCTTTCTGCCGGTCAACCTGAAACAGAAAGTTTCCCTTCCCCACTCCTGAGCCATAAGGCATCCCTTCTCCACCAGCCGGTCATAGACAGCCCCGGCTTTTTCCCAGGTGTAGTTTGTATATTCATGGGCATAGGCCAAGTTCTCCTCCGCCAATCTGGCGATATGAACCTCCTTCTGTTCAAAGCAGCCTTGCAGCTCGGTCATTTTTTTCCGGAGCAACCGGAGCAATGCAACAAAGATCCCCAAATTATCCGCGTCATCCCTGGAACGGTAATATTGGAAGACCGGATTGTCTCCATCCATGAAATCGTAACCCTCCCTATCGAACACGTCTGCCGGATATTGGTCCATAACCTTCTGGAGTTGCTCCTGATAATGCGTGAAATACCCCTTGAAAGAATAGTACTCGGAGTTCTCACTCATTTCCTGCAACAAATCAAACCAGTTGATATTCTTCAACTGCTCATACAATCCTTCCGCATTCATGACTCTTTCTATGTCCCTACTCTCCGGATTATTGATGTCGGCCAAACGGATTGCCCTGTCCATAATCTTTTGGCATTGATTTAAAATGTCTGTTTTCATTGTTACTCTATTTATATTGTACTTTTCATGTATCATGTGCACTTCCACAACATCCGTGCCAATCTTACCAAGTTTTATCCTTAGTGGAAATAAAAACCGCTAAATTCTGTATTCCCTCCCTTCTCTTACAAAAATGCTGTACCGCACATGTACTATACTGTATATTAGCAACTTATGTAATTGAAAAGACTTTGTGTCTCAAAAAATACTATTTACATTTGCCGCCGCTTAAAGCTTCGGCACGCTCTTTGAATTTTTGTACAATATATAATATGTGCAGGCGTATGAGTCTGCACTTTATGGCCGCGACTCTTTAAGGAGGAGTCCGGCAATGCTCTCCAATACTTCTCCCGGTACATTTGTAAGTCCGGGATCAGTGTTGCCTAATGATTGTAACAAGGATACAGTTGCAGGATATAAAAATACACCATTCAAAAGTAATGGTGGATAATCTTAAAAAAATAGACATGAAATTACCAATTTTAGAATTAGCCCAGCTGAAAACGAAAGCTGAGCGCAAACCGTTTTGTGAAGAATACGGTCTCAGCCATAAACAATTGAAACGGATCATCGATGACTATAACCAAGGAAAGTATAAAGTTGAAAACGAATACATCGAGGTTGCTCCTCCGTCCGGTGAGGCTCGGGAACTCCCCAATGTACCTCAGACAACCATCGGGCAGGAACCGGCAGTAAGAAAGGTTCCCCAGGCTCCGTCCCAGGGAGGATGGTGTTATGAGATCCAGAACGATAAGTCCCACCAGAAAATAAGTGGAACAGATGGGAAGATACCGGAAAAAGTCGTGAACGCATTCATGTTCAACCAGATCGTTTCCGGGCTGAAAGCTTTTGCGGAAGCGGTCTGTTTATTCAAGGAGCTGTTCTTTCCCAATAAATGAGTTCATTAACAGGGCGTGGAGGAGATACACCGAAGTGCTCCTTTTTTAACTTTTAAACAGAATGACAAAAATAAATTTAGGTCTGACATCAGACCGAGAGAAATATGTTTCTGATATGATACAACTTATAATCACAGTATGTAACGCTTGCCATAACAGATTACATGATACCGATGCCATCCATATCGTATCGGAGAAGCATGTGGACAGTATGGGTGGTCCCCAGGAGGAATTCCGGGCCTATATGCATTCCCAGGCCGGTATTCTTAATCCGGTGGGTGTTGTCTTCCAGCTCCGCGCTCCATGGCCGCAGTTCCGTGACATGCAGTCCCCATATGAAGAGAACCATGCGCCTCTTTTCGATCCGGACAGATACGGTTACAGCCATGCTGCAATTGACCACGCCGCGCTCATGCTAAAGAATACTTTTCCGGATATGAACCTTTGGGTAAAACATTGGGACCGGATTATACTGACATTTATAACCTGGACAGAGTAAAAACATTATAAAGTATTGAATTATGGATATTATTAAAAGTCTGCCGGTGGCTTCCCTGTTAAGCCCCGGCCTTGCAGACGATCTGGAAGTGTTTTTCCCGGAGTGGCTGTCAACCCTTCTCCCTTTTTACAACGAGGCCAGAAACGGCGGTGATTTTGCCTTCCATATGATGAACACCTGTGGTAGCGGTTCATCTTATACTGTCGGAGTATATGACTTTTGCAGGACCAGACATTATTACGGTAACGGATACCATACGCTGCTTTCCTTCTACGGCGGGAACAGACTCTTCGGACTTGACTGGGAGGAGATGTTCCGGGCGCGTTATGGTTATGACCCATCCCTCTATGACAAGATCAGCCTGTTGGACTATGTATCGAGGATGGACAACAAGAGAGCCCCCTACGATGCCCTGAACAACAATCTTTCCGGCTGCTTCCGGGCTTTGACCGGTGATCCGGATGTGTTCATCTCGCTCGGTTCGTGGGGAACCTATATAGCACTTGATTCCGGAATATTCTGGAAGCACGAGGAACATGAGGAGAAGTGGCGAATGCATTTCTAAAAAGTGAAAACAAACGGGGTGGTATCCTCACCGGTACCACCCTATATTATCAAACGACAATTAAATCTTAACTGAAATATGGAGAAGAAAAATATGCCTACAGAAAAGACTATGGACAGGATGGAACAGATCCTGAAAAAGATAGAGGATGGAAGAACCGTAACACTTGAGGAACTCCGGTCAGCCGGATTCATACTGGTTGTTGATAAGGATTTCGGAAGGGTGGTCAACAGGCCCCACCTGAAAAAGCTGAAAGGCAGCCTGACAAAAGACGGCTGTATAGAACCTGTTTCCATATTCTTTGGAGCGGAATATTTTGAAGCTTATCCTGAACGTGAACTGACTGACCTCAACGACGGAGATAAAAAATATACCAAGGACTCTCCCGAAGTTCCCGAGGTTATCTTTGTTGCAGACGGAGTTCACAGGGTACAGGCACACGTAGAATTACTTTCAGAGGATGAGAGCTACAAGCACACCCTGAGATTCAGACACGTGGAGACTGTTCTTCCCATAGACCGCTGGATCTATGTCAGGAACACCAACAACCGTAACTGGGACTCGAAGGACTGCTCACGTTACATAGCAGCGCAGACCGGTTATGAAAAAAGCAATCTTACCACCGCCGTCAAGTGGCAGGAGGAACTGAAGCTGGGTGAGAAATACGCGTACACCATCCTCAACCTTTCCGACACCTATAAGAAAAAAATGCTGTCGGAGTATATGGAAGCCCCCGACAAGGGACTCCCCATGGTATTGAAAGGTGTGGAGGAAAACATCGACCGTGGCGGGCGTATCCTCCATGCCTTCAGGGTGTGCTGGCGTGATATTCCGAAGATGGTAAGGAACAGCGCGTCGATCAATATGTTCATCGAGGTCTATAACGCGTGCGGTGACAGCATGAAGGAAGCCGTGGTGAGCCTGCTGATCCTGTTCTTCACCACCCTGGACAAGACCGATGCTGAAAGCGTTGCAGGTGAGAAGGACAATGACGGGAAGGTCAGGCTGTTGAAGGAATGCTGGGACAAGTTCAGCAAGGATATTGAAGACGGGAACCTGAAAGCGGAATATGAACGGAGGGCTTCTGAGGCGGAGAAGGAGTTCGATGACTTGTTCGGAGAGAAGGAGGAGGCTACCGTAAGTGAGGCTGTTCCTGAAAATAACAAATATCATGGAAAAGCTATATACCAGCCTAATGGAAAAGCTGGAGAATATAGTGGATGGGCCTGCAATTTCTATAACGGATGCAGCAATCAGTGCTCCTATTGTTACCTGCAAAAAGGAAGGAACGCCAAGATTTATACCCCGACACCAACTCTTCAGAAAGCTTTCAAGGATGAGGATGACGCAGTGGAGCAGTTCGGGAAGGAAGTGCTCAGGAATCTTCCCGAGCTGATGAAACATGGACTGTTCTTCTGCTTCACCACCGATCCTTTACTTCCTGAGACGATGGGATTGACGGCCAGGGCTGTGAGGATATGTATGGAAAACGGCGTGAACGTGAAGCTGCTGACCAAACGTGCCGATTTTGTGGAGCCTTTCTTTGATTACCTTTCAGCCGGCGGAGGATTTGATGAGGAGCTTTGCAGGAAACACGTGGCTTTCGGGTTCACCCTTACCGGACATGACGAACTGGAAGGTAACTCGTCACCGAACCTGGAGCGTATCAGCACGATGAAACTGCTTCATGACAGAGGCTACCGGACCTTCGTGAGTGCTGAGCCTGTCATTGATCCGGTTTCTTCATTACAGGTAATCAAAGGCACTCTTGGTTTCTGTGATCTCTACAAGGTCGGTCTGTTGTCCGGCAAGAAGGATTACGGAAAAACAGATGTGCAGGGGCTTGTGGATGAGTTGTTGAAGTTACCGGAAAAACCAAAGATTTACCTGAAAGATTCTGTGGTGGGGATGCTTAAACTGGACCGCAGCACTCTTCCAGACAATTTCGTGGGGAGTGATTACAATATGTTCGGGTGAGAGAAATGAATAACCATGGGGAGTCCTGACCGTAGGGCCTCCCCATCATGGAAAACAATGTGCAATGATATACTGTCCGGTTGATTATAATGGAGTGAGATTCTGCATATCCCACTCAGACAGCCTGATTTTACGGATATTCGTATATAAAGAAGCCTCCCAAAATACAGCGCCTCTGCCTGCATGAGATATAATCTAACACTTAACTCTACAGACCGCACCATTATCCGGAAGGCTTGGATGAATATAACACCATGTGTGGAATGTTCGGTTATCGGAGGGCAAGGAATTAAAAGTGCCTTGGATTATCGGGAAGTGGGGTTATATATTATTCCCGGAGACTCAAGGCACATCCTTAAATTGCCCTAGAAAAGAAGAGAAGTTACTTTTTCTTGACAGACATCTTAATTGTGCCTATCTTTGCGGCATGATATATTTTACTTCTATGAGAACGGAACTGATAGAGAATATTTGTTTTACTGAGGTGGAGTACAATATCAAGACCGAGGGTGAGGATTGTGCTTCCTTCGACGGGTTCATTGATACGGTCCTTATGTTTGTCAATGAGAGTGGAGGCTCCCTTGAAGATGCGGTGGATATGGCGAATGAGGCTTTCCTAGGGTTATGAAAAATAAGAGGCAAGCCATCATAAACTTACCTCTTGTACACTGCCTTGATCCTTACTGAAACGGTGAATTTTCCCTCAACATCCGATTCCTGTACACCACTCCCCGTTCCTTCCTTGAATACAGTTCCATCCTTGAGACACCAAAACTTTCACGGTTGGCATTATAGTTGTTGATTGCCATCCCTTCAATGTCATCCTCAGAGATACCATGCCTGCCGAATGTACCGATGAGATAGTTCAAGGCAGCATCATACAAGACACCGTACAGACACAACCATTTTGCCCGTGAGAGGATGGATTTATGTCTGTTGCCGTCCTCATAACTATCCGGATACTCTTTTCTCCATTTCCTGTCCACGTAGTTAATCAGTGTCTTGTCCTTCCATAACCTCTGAAAACCTGTATTCCTTTCAATCTCTTCCGGCGTATGAATGAAACAACCGCCTGAACCACCATGATTATAACTCTTTGCAGCAGGTTCGGGAATAGAAGGGTCATATTCAAAGTGGTAGGGAATCAACGTGTCTTTCTCCGGGTTGATATAGACATCAGGATCGAAACTTAGGAAGAACGTGCGGCTTAGATTATGACAACTCTTATCGAATTCATCAGTCCTCGGGTATAACCTTTGCTTCACCTGCCGGAAAAGATTGTAATGATGCTCCGGGTTGGTGTTGTCGTGAACCATAGCCGCCTTCACACCCTTGTTGCTTGGAGAGAACCATACTGCGTAAAGATGGAGAGGATTGGCATATTGAATGAGTCTTTCCTTGAATTCTCCTGCCGCCTCATGTGATCCGAAATCGTCAAAGTCAAGCACAAGGATATTGGAATACTGGCGCAGGTTGGTCGGGTCATCGTTCCTATAGTCGAATATTCCGGAAGGTGCTATCATGGGGAGTCTGTGTTTCTCTTCCTTGTAAGCCTTCTCTGTTGTCTGTTTTCTAACCATGTCTGTCTGCTTGGAAAGTTTAGTGTCGGATGCTATAAGTTCAAGGATATGGTCGAAGTTATAATAGATTCTACTCCTTGAATCGCTTGAATTAAAGTAGTAGCTTATGTTTTTGTTTATCATATTATTGGATTTTAGATTGTTATTGTATCGTGAACCTTCCTAGAGACCGGACCTGGCTTTACTTTGGAAGAAAGCCGGTCCTCTCAGTATCTTCGTCTCTCAGGAAGAACCACTATTTTTCAGTAAAGGAGCTATAGGAACTGTCAATGGAAGATTGAAGAGAAAGGCTACTACGTACCCTTCCAGAGTGAGAGAGAAGAAGGATGTTTTTTGTTTTGTTTATTCTTTTCTTCTCACTTTGGTAGACCGCGAAGCAGGTCTCTTTCCTCACTCTCTATTCTATACTCCTTTCATTTACTATATTACCCCCTTTTTTTTACTTCTCTATATATATTAGAATGTCCATCAAAAAATAGGGGGTGTCACAATAAATCTTATCTTAGCTCCTTCACTGTAAAAAAGGAATCCGGAATATGCTATGCTATCACCAGATTTATCCCCATAGTCTTCAGAACATCAATCAGGGCTTTATATCTTCCCCTTTCTCTTTTGCCTCTTTTTATACCAATCATCTCCAGATAGGCAAATGTCACTTCTTTTGTATACTTCTGCTCCATAACGATAGCCCTCTGCATATCCCTGTCATATCCAGTCAACAGTCTGATCTCTTTTTTAATGTTGCTTCTGATCCTCATCCCCTCCAGCCTCTTTTCCCAGTCATTGTTGGAGACCGGACTTCTTCCAATGACCCTGTTCTCATTGAAGTAGGCGTCCATCCTTTCTATGAACCTCCCGTCAAAGTCATCCGTATACCAGACCGTATATACCTCACCCTGAATATGCTTCCTGATGCCTATCCTCGTTATGAGCTGTGAGAAATACCAGTCCTTCTGACTGTGCGGGTCAGTGGAGGTACCATAGGCCCTCCGGATCTTTGCCGATTCGGTGTTCGGAAGGTTCCAGTCACCACACAGGAGAATCTGTTCAACATCCCTGTATGAGTTGGTGCTCTTGTTGTCGGTCGCTCCATAATAGGTGACGGTGAACAACCCGGGACCGACACCTTCGGCAACCAGTAACCTCCTGAAACGTTCCGCATATCCGGATTTTCCCGGGCCGTCATCGTCACCGTTTATATCCTTCCAGCATACAATCAAGGAAGGTTTGTCTATCAGCCTGCCTATCCTCTTTACGAATGTGCCGAACCCCGCCTCATCAAAACACTTTCTGGACAGTCCGAAATCCATCCTCCTGAAATCCGTTACGGTGTTGTACTTGCTTTCCGTATCCAGAAGGGTGAAGCGGGTGGAGCCTCTGAAAAGGATATTGCCCGCCCCCTCGAATATGAGTACATGCGTGGAGATTGTCATGTCCTCGGGGCAGAGGTCAACCGGGTAGAATGTAATGCCTACCTTGTCGGTATCGGACATCATCCATGAGCCATAATACTTTGGAATGAGCCCCAGCACCACGTCACGCTTCATACGGTTGATCCTGTAGGCCTGGTTGAAGAGGTCGTTCCTTCCGCCCCTGATGAAAAGGTCATAATACCGGTCCAGCTCTTCGGGGGGCTTGCAGACGATATTGCCGTTCTCATCAGTCTTTCCGAATATCCCCAGCATGCTCCTGTCGAACTCCACAAAGGGATTGATGAAGGTCGGCGTCTCGTCGAATATGACATATCCCCTCAGGTCATCCCTTCCCATCAACGTCCTGAAGTCACCGTCGAACGGGGCCACCTCCTTCTGTGGCTTATAGATGAGGAAATGGTTTATCAGGTCTGTCCAGAAGCGTACATGAGTTATCAGAATCACCTTCTTTTCCATGAGCACTCCGGGGTTGTCCCTGTATTGCCCCAGGAAATCGGCTCTCCCGGGGTCACTGGATATGATCATCACATCCTCCATCCTCAATACCCCTTCCACCACAAGGTTCTCCACTATCCAGCCGAACATCTTTTCCAGCTCGTCTTTGGTATCGACACAATATAGAATACCCTCATCATGTTTGTGACGGATCAGGCTCTTGATGCTCTCGGTCTTTCCCGAACCCATCCCCGAGCTGACGATGTATCCGCCACGCCCATCGGGAACATCTATCTCCCCGGTCTTGAGCCTCATCCTGAAACCGGGGCCCGTGGAATGGGGAGTGATGTCAAACAGCTCCCTCATCGCCGCCTCCTTCCCTGGTATCGTCGATTATGACCCACTCGTCCCGGTACTTATTGACCAGGAACTCATAGTATGATATCACGTCCGACTCGTCGAAGTAGTTGTCGTCAAAGTCGGGTTCCGCCTCCTCCCATGCCTTGAGGTCGGCTCTGATCTGTGCGAGGAGTTCTGATTTCCTCACAATTTCTTTCTTGTCAGTCTTCATTGTTTAAAAAAATTGGTTTGATTAATCGATTGGACATGCTCACTGGAACATGCCCTTATTACACAGATTAGGGCATGACTGGAAATGGCGCGCGTTTTTCATATTTGGAGCGCTATTATATATATAAGGTATAATTGCCCAACGTCCAGCATCCTCCCAAAGCCTTATTACCGAAGAAACAAATACTCACAATGAAGGGCGCCGAAACAAATACCTGAATATAAATTGCCATAGCCGGGAAAAGGCAAAGGGAATTACCGGGGAAATGAACGGCGCTCTTCTTATTTTTTTTCTCTTCCAAATCGCTAAAACACCATTCACTGCCTGCCAGAACCTAATAACTGAATAATAAAATAGCATAAACCCTATGTTTAAAGAGTTCATAAATCAGCTATTGGGACTTGAGCGGGAGCCTATGCCCAATCGTCAGGATACTTTTACCGCACCTGATGTCACCGAAAAAGCGGTATCATCCGAACCTATCCCTAAGAAATACCAAAGAGACATTGAAGCGCTCCGACAGAAATATGGAGACGCTTTTAAAACCGGTCTCTGTATTAATCTGACCCTACAAGAGGCTTTATCAATCATGCATAGAGAAAGGAGACGTATTGACTCCTATTCCGGTCTTGTCTCTTATCTGAAAAAGGAATGGAATATCACACTAACAATCACATCACAAAAAACTAAAACTAAATCATTATGAAGAACTATTTTATAGCAAACGGTGAGATTCTGAACACCAATATGAGCATTAAAGAAATGGAATCACGAGTACAGGCAACATTAGATGAGAACACCTCTGGAATGGCACAATTCAGAATCAAGGAAGTCAGCGAGAAAGAAATCAGAATGTTCTTTGTCAGAGACTTCGACTATGATCCCGACGTACCAATCATTTTTGACGCTGACATGGCCTTGATAACCGGAGTGGGAATAGGAGCATTCCAGCCACAACAAGTCGGAGGATACCCGATGATTTATCCCTTGAGTTTTGCCGGGAAGAATTTCTACACGGATGTAACGGCTTTCATCAGGTTCTATAAATTCCAGCTGTTTGAAGAGACGGGGCAGACAGTGGAGCATATAGGCCTGAGATGCTATTCGGACCGGATTTTGATGCAGATAATCTTTTAATCTTTATGAATGTCTTGGTAGCATGTGAGGAGAGAAGAAACCTGAGAAGCAAGACCTTTCCCGGGATAGCGGATGCGATGGTTCTCCAGTGGGGAGGAAAAATGGCGGCATAATTACACTATAATGTATGGATCAAAACAAGAACAGATAACAAAATGGCACAATATTTCAGAATAGCGACAAAGGACTTCTGCAACACACTCAAACCCGGCTCTTTCACGGGAGATACGATGATGTGCCCTACAAGAAGTCAAATTGAATCGGCCGGGTTGCATATAAAGAAGGGTTACACCTATGCGGCCGACCAGCTTGTTCCCGAAGACCATATAGAGCGTCTTGACTGGGAATATACCTTCTCCGTGACTCCTGCGACAGCTACCATATCCGCGGCGGGAGGTTCACGGAAATTCACAGTGACCTCGTATAAGAGACAGTACAGTTACAGTAATGCGGGAAACCGTATCTATGTGGAGGGCTCACAAACAAACGTAGCTTATACCTCAGAAAATTCAGGCTCCGGAACATGGACCGCCGCGAGTGATACTGTCAGTTATTCCTCCAATCCCGGTGGAGCGGAGAAAAATGGTATTATTACATGGACCCAATCCGAATCTTTCGGTTCTGATCCTAAGAAAATA
The DNA here is from genome assembly GCF_004328515.1 of Bacteroides sp. A1C1. Classification (NCBI taxonomy): domain Bacteria; kingdom Pseudomonadati; phylum Bacteroidota; class Bacteroidia; order Bacteroidales; family Bacteroidaceae; genus Bacteroides; species Bacteroides sp. A1C1. The sequence goes on along the minus strand of NZ_CP036491.1, from coordinate 1,421,398 downwards.
GCTACTGCAACTCACAAACAAAATGCAGACTCTATCAAACCGGATGGAGATGGTTACAGCAATCCAAGAATTACCAGATTTGAATATCCTACAGTTATTCCAGCTTCTGGAGGTAGTTCGGCACCTAGTTACTCCTATGAACAGACTGTATATTGGATATCAGGAAAAACTACGACACTCACATCCGGCGGAACTTTAACTTTTAATAGAACTTCAGGAACAGCAACTGTAAATTCCTCAAGTGGTTTGGCTGATATTGGATCTAAAGGTATAACCCGATCCGGACAAACTACTGTGGCTGTTGTTTCATTAACCGTTACAATGAATGGTAAATCCAGTCCAGCATCGAGTGCGGATGTTAGTCAGGCTGAGAATAAGATTGAAGAAACATCCTGGAACCTTTGGAATGTCTCTGTCAGTGCTGATAGAACAAATTTCTCCAGGGAGGGTGGTACTACAACAGTAAGGGCAAGTGCGACAAGAACCGGTACACATACTTGGAGTTCGGATTCGACATCTTCAGCAAATGATACGGGAACTCCTTCACTGAGTTTGTCCGATACTTCCGGTTTCTCCTTATCATCCGGCTCTGGAACTTCTGTAACATTAACGGTATCAGTTAACAATGGTGCGGAAAGAAGCACCAGAATTACGGCATCCTATGGAGGAGCCAATGATTGGGTTGAAATTGATCAGGAAGCAGGTGTTCTTAGTCAAAGTGATACTCAGATAGTCTATAGCATTTCTACAACTCCTACATCATTGAATTGGGATTATGACAGTACGTCCGGAAAGTCCTTCTCGGTAACGTCAAGAGCCCAGGATCAAATAAGATATAGATATTCATATGATGGAGGTAGTACCTGGGGAGATTGGGGAGACTGGCAGAATAATGGAAGTTCATATTCTGCATCCTATAATTCATCAATAACTTCAGGAAGCTCTTATTTCTCCATCTCAGGTAATACAGTGACTCCTGAAGGAAGCAACACGACATTCAGTGCAAATACCGGTACTGTTACAGTTTCCAATGCCGGAGATACAGCTTACGTCTCATTAAGTCAGGATGGTGCACCGGCTGATTATGATTACAGAATCTCAATTTCTCCAATTTCTCATAATTTCTCATCCAGTGCAGGTTCCCACGATTTTACTGTAACTGTTGAACAAAGGTTCAAACCGGTAACATCTTCTTCTTGGGGTTCTTGGAGTACAATAGGAAATAATTACAGTTCTTCCATTAGTGGGACAGGATTTTCCAGATCACAAAGTGGAGGTACAGTCACTGTCAATGTAACTTCCAATACAAGCACTACATCCGGAAGAAGCGGAACCCTGACAGTTACCTGTGACTATACTTCCGATCTTACTGGAACAAAACCATCGGCATCCGCCAGTCTGACTCAAGATAAGTATGTAGATATAACTACAAAAACTGAATATCAGTATGAGTTTTCCGTAAGTCCTGCCTCATTAAGTTTCAGCGCAGACGGTGGAACGCAGTCTGTAACAGTTACTTCCAGGAGACGACCGGTTACATTAACTTATACCAATGGGAGTCTGACTGATGAAAGTGAAGGTTCCTGGTCTACTTGGTCAAGTTATTCCGGAAGAATAAGTAGTGGAGCAGGATTTTCTGTCTCAGGAACTTCTGTAACAGCAGGTGCAAATAGTAGTACATCAAGTCGAGAGGGTAATTTGGAATTGACTCAAACACAGACATCTGATTATAGTGGTTCTACTAGTAGTTATAAGTCAGACTCTGCCAGCATAAACGTTCCTTTGGATCAGATGGGTGCAGATATCAAGTCCGTCAACTTCATACATCTGAGTTACAGCTGGCAAAGCAAGGATGGTGCCTATGACATTTACAGCGTATATGCATCTGCCAGTTATAAAGTCGCCTCCACTGTCATCGTGGAATGCAGGCTCAACTACGGTTCCTCCCTCGGGGCGGGTGCGGAGAACTACGCTTTCACGATATCCTCCGGAAGCGCGACATCGTCAGCCCGAAAATGTTATACTTTCGCCGGGAACTATCCGGGTGTGGTATCCGGAACCGGCAGTGTCAGGCCTTCAGAGGATGAAACCTACCGCTACTCCTTCCTGGAGTAGACTCTGTAGGAATCCGGCAGCAATACCGTCTCCTGATGTCGGGTAATAGCGGATGCGATGTGCCCCTGCCGGATAAAGGGTAATAATTAACGAAATAAAAAATTAATGTATGGACAAGAATATAGCCAATAACAGTCTAATAATGGATAAGAAAATATTTATAGCAGGCAAGGTGTATGACCTGCAAGTGATGGACAAGAATGAGGTCGAGGCATCGGTGCAGGCGTATCTGGACAGTGCAATAGGCAAGGACAAGGCAAGGTTCGAGCTATGCACAATCGGAAATATGACCGCCATGTTCTTCCACCGGGGATTTGACTACAGTTCCTATAATGCAGATCCGGCGAAAGATATCATGGATGCGGATGCCTTCATGATGACCGCCCACGAATACAAGGGTTTTATGATGCCCAGCCCTTTTCCGGCACTTCCTGTTCCAGGATTCGGCTATCCCTATCATATAAATCAGACCGACTTTCTGGACGCATACCGGAAGAGTGCCAGGATTCTTGGGGCAAGCAGGATTAAGAACGTTTCCCTGGATATAGCCTCTCAGTCCATTGTGTTGAGGGTGCAGGTAGGATAGAGAGTGATGGAAAATAGCGCCAGCTCCTTACAATTCATATGGAGAAAACGTTTTAGGCAAATCCGGATTTTACAGGTAATAGAATGTGCCCTTGAATGTTTTTTCCATAGTCTTTACCGTCAGTCTTAAGTGTGGGAGCTTTGAGCAATATAGAAGGAGGATGTGTCATAACTTATCACAGATTAGCACAAATTGATGTTAAGCCATTGATTGTCATCGTGTATAATCTTCAGTAATCTGTGGTGAAAAGTACTTTTGACACACCCTCTTTCTTTTTTGTTACGACAAAAGACGCATCGGTTATATATTCACTAATAGGGCATCACAAAGTTGCCGGAGTGAACTTCAAAAAAATACCTTCTTCACTTCCTCAGCCACATACATGAATATGACAATGATTATATAAGAGATCTTGCTGAATTGCTACCTCACAATTTGAAAAAGCCGGAACTTCTTTAAAAAGAAATATTCAGTAAATGTCTTAAAAAAGTAAGATGGTATATGAAGATGACTTACTAATATCATCTCATATGCCTTTTTATTATTTTTTCTCTCTCTGACTGAAGACCTTATTCATTTAGTCATGATATTCCGGAAGAAGCTTGACAACTTCTTCTGATAGATTCTTTATAATCCTGCTATGCGACTTTCTTCTGTCTGTTTTGATTTTATCAATCATCAATATGGCGTTTGCTGTATGTATTCTAAAGAAAATCCATAGGATTTCCGTCTTCATGTTCCTGGCCTTTATCCTTGAAAGCGAGTAATGTTGCTTTTGAGTACCGAAGCTTCCTTTAAGCCGGGTGGCCCTTTCTTTTGGGAGTTCACTTTTGAGCACCTTCCTCAAGAACTCATCTTTTTCCGCCCTTCCCTTGGGTACAAAGGAAGTGGATATCCCGTATTTCGTACAGAACTTCCTATTGGCATAAATGGAATCGGCAGCCACACATCTTACCCTTACATTCATGAGCTTCTGTTGCATGCAGATACAGTCCTTCAACCTTATACCCTCATTGAAGGCTTTGAACGATGCCGCCTATCTATATATTGTTGACCTTTGCATCGAACTCGACGGATTTGGTTCCCTTGCCTCTTACGATGGGACGTATATAATGGCGGTCGATGCTGACGATGCAATCACTGACTTTCTGCCCCTCAAACATCTCCTTTTCCTATACAAGAATCTTTCTGATGATGGAAAGACGCTTCCGGTAATCCTATGTATACAGAGTGAAGTGCCATATCGGCTATGAATCCCATCCCTTTGACCGATGAGCTTTTCAAGAAGCCTGATTATACGGCGCTTGAGTATCCTCGTTCTTGAGGCCTTCCTTTTTCTTTTCTTGCAGTAGAACAGATAGGATTCCGCTACATTCTTGTATTTGTTGCGCGGATGCCTTATGCCAAGCTCACAGCAATGCCAACAGATATGTCTGTAGAGCCATTCGATGCTTTCCCAAAGAAGCTTCATGTCCGTAGGAAAACGCATGTGATTCTCATAGCATGTGGCATCGGTCATACAGACGTGAAGGTTCTCAAGAAGAGGTTTCCATTGTGAAGCCAGGACCTCCTGAAGGGAATCAATGTCAAGACGAAATGCTATCTCATTACGGATGGCACTGACTATCTTGAAGTTGGTTATGGAAAAAGACGGGGCTATCATGATTCCGCAGAAGATCTGGTAGTGTATGTTCCCGTTGAGATGTTCCACCAGCTGTCTGTCGGAGAACCCGGTGTAGGCCTTTAGGACCATAAGGGCGATTTTTGCACAAGGACTGAAAATGTTTCTGCGCCCCAGACGCCGCTCCGACAATCCTGCGGCTTCTGCCATATGCTCAAACGGAAACACGGAATGAAGTCTGCCAAGCTCACTTTCATTAAAACTCTTGCGGTATTGTTCCTGAATATCAAATTCTGTAAAGCCCAAAGTAGAGTGAATTTCTGAAATATTTTGTATCTTAGCCATATCTTGATTCGGAGATTTCCTTCGTTTTGGCTTCCAAACCTTATTTTCGGGGGAAAACCTAAAGATACAAAAAGCCAACTAATTCGCAATGCTTTGTCTATGAATTGGTTGGCTGATTTTATACTATTTACTGAATGTCCCTAAACATAGGAACTTTTTATCCCCTTTTTCCCTATTCCTTCTTTCTCTTAAGATTGGAAGGAAAATAATAACATGTTACTATCGATGAATATTTTGCTATTTGGGTTATTGACTCAAGTACATTGTTTAAAATCATTTTTCTATCTTATTATAGTTAGAGTTTCTTATATTATACAAACATATACTTCCACTTGTCGTATAGTTTGGAGGTAAGCTGTTTTGTTTTATTATGGCATCTTTACAACCATTTAATATGAACAAAGTATGAGGAGCATTACCATGGTGTTTCCAAACAAGTTTCACTTCATTATTTTTAAATAACAATCCTCCAGTACTTTTGGCATATAATATAGGATTACCTTGTGTTTTAAATTTATTGCCAATAATATGTACATTTTGATGTACTGGAAGATTAGCATTTATGTAGCTATTTGACGGATTTAAGGCTATAACAGCGTTGCTGGGGCCACCGTTATAGGCACATTCTATAAATGTATTGTTTTCTATTCTTACATTTTTCACTGGTCCAGATTCATACCATCCTTCTGCATCTCCTTCTATTAAAATAGCACTCATACCAGTTTTATAATATGTATTGTTTGCAATTACAACTCTTCTTGGAGTAGTCACTAATGTTCCTCGTGTACTGGTCCGGGTAAAATAACAGTCTCGTATTTCAACTTCGGGCGTACATGTCATATTCTCCACACAGTCTTCATTTAGTTTGAGCTCTTTCGGAACATTTTGGTCTAAAACAATTTCTAGTGTACGGTCTGTTAACCGTTTGACTGATTTTACTATTGAATAAGAAAAACGCTGCATGGTACTTGCTTTAACAAATGCAATCGTATCTCCAGGAAAAAAAGCATTGAAACCGTAACTTTGCCCGTGCATGAATTTCAAAATCAAAGCTTTGTCATTTGTCTTTTCTACGACTCGTAGATTGGTACCATGTATATTGATTGCGTCGTCTTGAGCCCCTTCATATCTGCAGTTTAAAATACTTATCTTTCCGCTACATCCGGAAAAATGCATAAAATCCGCAGAAGAAGCCAGGATTCGTCCGCTGTTTTTCCGGGGTGCACATATAACATTTGTCATCAATATGTTTTTGGAATATTGACTCACAATGCCCAATCCATGCATATAGTGCACAGCAATATTTTCATAGATTATATCCTGGCTTTCAAGAATAAACATTCCGACTTGGTCTCTTATGATATCTCTAATAGTTAATGTATTGCCTACCTGAGGCTTAAAATCAGATGGAGTCTTGAAGTGTACAAGACCTGGTGCAATGTCTGTTGCGGGTGCCGCTGCCAATATGTTCCAGCCTTGGCTGTAGAAAAAATGGTCATTGTTTGGATCATATTCAATACAGTGATTTTTGTTGGATCTCCATCCTTCTCCATACAAATGAATTTTATTATCAACTATCTCATAATATGAGTCTTGGTGTATTTTCACTTCGACCCCGTCTTTATCTATTTGGGTATAAGTCATTTCTGTACCACCTGGACGTTGAAAATCAAATTTTAGATTCTTTAATTTTATCTGTTGACAATGAACGAATGCGATCATAGTCATTTTTCCATGAAACATTAAGGTTGCACCATTTCCTTCAATTGTGATACCTTTCATTTCTTCAAAAAGTAATCCAATAGTTTTTTCCTTTGATGGACATTCTTGTTCCGTAGAAGTGTTAGTTATGAAGTATTCCTTTTTGGTAGCACCTTCCGGCCAAAAATCGTATCTTCCTTTATCAAATACAATTACTTTGGTGCTGAGTCTTTTGCAGTCACTTATTACAGTCTGCATTTTTCGTGTCTGATTTTCAAAAGAATAAGGAATGATATTATAATCGGATACAAATAGTGTGTCCTTTTGCTCGGCTTGTATGTTACTATAAGTTATAAATAGTAGAAAAAGGAAGTAAATTCTTGGCATAAGCGTATATAAAATATTTTATTGATGGTAAGTTGAATTATATTTACTTTATTAATTTGATTTTGAAATATAATCATCATCAAAACATAATCCCTATTTTTGTAGTATCTGTATATTATTGTTGACTTATATATTCCGTACATTATTTTTTAGTTCCCTCTCCTTATATTGGGTAGGAGAGCATCCCATGTTTTTTTTGAATACTGCGCTAAAATAGCGGGGAGTAGAAAACCCAACCTGATCTGCTATTTCATTCACTGTTAAAGAACTATGCAGTAGTAAGTTGGCGGCATGGTCAATGCGCAACTTATTTATATAGTCATTTGCCCCCATTCCTGTTAACGCCTTTAATTTGTTATAAAGTGAGGCACGGCTCATACCGAGTCTATCACATAAGAAGGGAATACCCATATTAGGTTCATCAATGTTCTCAGTAACAATCTTATTCATTGTATTTAAGAATTTCTCGTCAGCTACACTAAATGTACTTTCTTCCGGCGTTGGTACTGTTTCGTTTCCAATATACTTCTCTTGTATACGCTTACGATTCTTTAATTGGTTATATATAGCCGTGTAAAGAGTGCTTATCTCAAACGGTTTTGTAAGATAGGTATCAGCTCCATTTTTATAGCCAAATACCCGGCTTGCTTCATCATTTCGAGCAGTAAGTAGAATTACTGTGGTATGGCTAATGTCTAAATTTTCCTTAATTTGTTTGCACAACTCATAACCATTCATTTTAGGCATTTGTATATCGCTGATTATAACATCCGGATGCCATTGTCTGCACATCTCCAAAGCTTCTTCACCGTTATAAGCAGTGCGTATATCTTTAAAATAGGGTTTCATAGCACTAGTCAGATAATCAACTAATTCTATATTGTCATCCACTACCAAAATTGTATAATCTCTAGTTTCTGATCTAAAAGTAGACTGGTCAGGTACACTCTCAATGTTTTCTGTAGAAGCAAGCAATTCGTTAAGATAAGGTTGTGGCTGTAAAATAAGCTTGCCAGGCTTAATGTTCAGTGGCAGCTCAAGCCAAAAAGTAGAACCTGCAGAATCAACATTATTAAGTGCACCAACGCTACCGCCCTGCTGCTCTGCCAAAATCTTTGAATACGAAAGCCCTATGCCAGATCCAGGACGGCTGTTTTCACCCTGATAGAAACGTGTAAACAATTTTGAGATATCAATGTCTTTTAGTCCCGGACCTTGATCTGAAATAGAAATCCGCACTCTGTCTCTCTTTTCGGATAGTGAGGTAATAATGTTTATTTCTCCTCCCTCATTACTGTATTTTATAGCATTAATTAACAAATTGGTTATTATGGTGGTACACTTTTCCTTATCACAATAGAATGACTCTATTCCGGCTAACGGGTGACGAGTGAGTGTGATATGCTTCTGGGAGGCTTCGGGTATAAAATCTTCAACTATTTCTTCCAACCATTTTTCCAAATAGGTGCTTTCTATATGCAAGGTACTTTGGCTGACTTCCATTTTACGTACATCAAGTACCATATTTAACAAATTCTTCATACGGTCAGATTGACGAACAATATTCTGCAAGATCCGATAGCTGGCATCTTTAGCAGGAAACTGTTCGATCAGTTGTTTTAAAGGAGCATGGATTAGCGTGAGAGGTGTGCGTAACTCATGATTGATATTTATCAGGAAACGAATCTTTTCTTCATACACTTCTTGCTCGTGCTCCTTCATTGCTAATTTCATTCGATTCTCTTTGCGGCGTAAAATGCTGTAAATGGATAAGCCCACTGCTAATAAAGCAGTCAGTACACACACTAAAATGAACCACCACGTACGATACCAAGGCGGGAGTATGGTAAGTTCGGCAATGGGATAGTCATCTGTCCATTCACCGGAACGGGTAGTGCATGAGGCTGTTATCTGATAGGTACCTGCAGACAGCGTATTCAGTACCAGTTCTGGTAAATAAGAATAAATAGGCTCTTTTTCATATCCTTGCAAATGGTAACAATAGGCTGGTTTACGGAAAATATCTTTATTGTGCGCCTTTATTCTAATTGTTATCGTTCTGCTTTGCTCTGGAATCTTTAAAATAGGCTTCTTGCCTGAAATATATTCCATACGTTCACCGCCAACAAACACATCAGCCAGTTCAAGCACTGGAGGTTCAGAGTGCTCTTTGGGGAGTGTGGAAGCAATGCGTAATAATCCATTTACACTACCCAAATATACATCTCCTTCTGATGAAAGTAAGCGGGGTTTCGGAAGATACTCGTTAGGGGCAACTCCGTCTGGAATACCATAAAGAATAAAGTGCTTTTGAGTGGTCATCCAGGAAAGTAAGCGTTCATTACTGCCAATCCATAATCGTCCATGTTGGTCACTGGTAACAGACATCACTTCATTAATCAGCGAGTTTGAAATATGAGTATACGAACTGTCCTTGGGTGAGAAACAACTCAACCCATAGTTTCCTCCCATCCAAATAATACCTTTCTCGTCAGCAGAAGCTGAATGAATCACGGTATCCCGTTTACAGCGATAAAGGACGTGGAGGGCATTGTCACTGTGATCTATACGATAAATACATTTGGAATCATGCAGGTAAGAAAATGTTCCCTTTACACATATCGGGAGCAACTGCCCTACTATGCCATTTTCAAGGTGGTCTATATGAAAGGGTGTGAATGTTTTTTGTTTCCAGTTATAACTGTATGGACTCTCGGAAAGTAGTAAGATAGTTTCCGGTGTATTTTGTATAAGATTAACCGTTTTACCTTGTTGGCACAATCGGTTGTTAATATTATTATTGACAATAACCAAAGGAGTACAATATCCAGTTTGCTTATTATAGAAAAATATTCCTTTACCAAAGAGTGATATCAAAAGGCGGTTTTTATCAACACCTGTGATAGAGGCAACTTTCTCTCCATATGTAGATGGAATATGGCGAAATTTATTGGTATCGGCATTAAAAACATTCACCCCCCCACCGTCCGTTCCTATCCATATATCCTTCTCATTTTCTCCTTGATAAAGGCTTAATACCGATTTTTCGCTGAGTCCATAATCGGCATTAAGGAGTGCGTCCGCATATAGTTTAATGCCCACTTCCTTGATATTGAACATTCCGCTACGTACGCTGCCAGCCCAAATTCCATTTCCTGGATCTGCATAAAAAGACAAAATAGAATTGCTGGGTAGGGAATAGGCATCCCCCGGAATATGTGTCAATAAATCCATTTGATTGTTTTCAGGATTTAGGATGGCAATGCCTTTGCCGTCAGTACCTATCCAGATATGGTCATCATATTCTGCCAATGCAAGTACAATGTCACTCTGCATTGACGAATTACCAGTATGATAAGTGTGAAGAAGCTTGCCATCCTTGTTGTAACATCGTACTCCTCTACAATACGGAGCCACCCAAAAATTACCTTTAGAATCAGTCAACATCGTAACCATATCACGACAATCAAATGGAACATCGTGTGTGTACCCGGTGCGAATATCTATCAGAAAGGCTCCCATCCAACGATTGGCGGCCAGCAGAGTATGATTGTCAAAACGGTAAAGGTCAGTGATAGGGAATTTTGTATTATTAGAAGTAAGCGAACAGAAAAAAGTGATTTGTTCTGTCTTATAATCATATTTGTATAATTTATCAAATTCTCCAAAAAAGACGCCGTCGTCCCAAAGGCAGATAGAGTTGGCTGATATAGAGTTACCTTTTAAGTCGCATGCTCGATGAAAGGTATCATTGATTACATCATATAGAAAAATCCCTTCGCTACTAAGTGCCCAAATATTATTATTATGGTCTTCCACCAATTGGTCTATATTGCAATTTAAATATTTTTTTAGTTCATATCCATCGAAGCGTCCGATACCGTTTTTGGTACCCATCCAAGCATAGCCTGTACGGTGGCTAACTGTCATGCAATTGACCTGGTAAGAGAGTCCCTCACGGACGTCAATCCGTTGGTATATATATTGCTTGTCATTTAGTTGTTTTCCCCATATAACTATTGGAAATACTCCAATAAGTATAGTTAACAAAATCTTATTCATAGCTTTTTTAAAAAAAAGTAGAAACAAAACAAAAATATTGTTTTTGCCTTAATAATGCAAGCATTCCTATAGATTTCTTCAGTTAACTTCAAAGTCCTTCCTTTATTATATCATCATCTTACTGAAGTTTCATAAGTTTATTAATAGATTGTAGTTAAGAAGTTAAGCTGATACCTTGCAAAACAAAGCATTCAGAGCGTATGTCCAAACTATTGGTTTTAACTTCTTCAAGTTTCGCATGTTGTTCAATTTTTTAGTAGGCAAGGATTCGGCAGATTCGATAAAGGGTGAAATAGTTATTTTTGGAGCAAAAATAGCCATTTCTGCACCTCGTATTCATAGTGGACAGCTACATTTGCAAAAAATATTACATATAACTAACACCTTTGTTAAACGATGAATTATATCCATAAAATTCTTCAGAAAATCTTGGTTGGGATTATGTTTTTAGGAGTCGGCAAGCTGTCAGCTCAAATCACGGTTCCTGAATGGCAAAGCCAATATGCTATCGGTAAAAACAAATTGCAACCTCATGCTTACGTATGGCCTTACGACGAGGCTGCAGATATCCGCCAGGCGGATTATGAAAATTCAGCTTATTATATGAGTCTGAACGGTCAATGGAAATTCCATTGGGTAAAGAATCCGGATAACCGTCCTAAGGATTTCTACAAGCCGGAATACTATACGGGCGGATGGGCAGACATTCAGGTGCCCGGTAATTGGGAACGTCAGGGATATGGAACAGCTATTTATGTGAATGAATCCTATGAATTCGATGACCCGCTGTTTAACTTTAAAAAGAACCCTCCTTTGGTGCCTTATCATGAAAATGAAGTGGGTTCTTATCGGCGAACTTTTACGTTGCCGGTGAATTGGAAAGACCGTAGGACGGTGATTTGCTGTGAAGGTGTCATCTCCTTTTATTATATATGGGTAAACGGACATTTTCTGGGCTATAACCAAGGCTCGAAGACTCCTGCAGAATGGGACATTACTCCGTACGTGCATGAAGGAGAAAACACTGTGGCACTGGAGGTATATCGATGGAGTGCCGGCTCCTATCTGGAATGTCAGGATATGTGGCGTTTGAGTGGCATTGAACGTGATGTATATCTGTATAGTACCCCCAAACAGTATATTGCAGATTACCGAGTGACTTCCACCCTGGATAAGGATACATATACCGAGGGAATCTTTAATTTGGAGGTTGCTGTGGAAGGTATGACCGAAGAGGGGGCAACCTTGTCTTATTGCTTGAAAGATGCTTCCGGTAAAACCATTTTGGAAAAAGAATGTGGGGTGCAAGAAAAGAACGCCGGTAATACGATTTCATTTCAACAGGAGTCCTTGTCCGAAGTGCAGCGTTGGAGTGCCGAAGATCCTAATCTTTATACACTGGCTATTTCTTTAAAAGGTTCTGACGGCGAAATAAAACATCTGACCGGATGTAATGTAGGGTTTCGTACATCGGAAATAAAAGGTGGAAGATTCTGCATAAACGGGATGCCTGTCTTGGTGAAAGGTGCCAATCGTCATGAGCATTCTCAGTTAGGACGTACGGTCAGCAAGGAACTGATGGAGCTGGATGTCCGTCTGATGAAGCAGTACAATCTGAATACCGTGCGAAATTCACATTACCCCACTCATTCGTATTGGTATCATCTCTGTGACCTTTATGGCTTGTATATGATAGATGAGGCAAACGTGGAGTCGCATGGTATGGGTTATGGGGTCGCTTCGCTTGCTAAGGACAGTACATGGCTTCCGGCGCATATGGACCGTGTGCAACGGATGTACGAACGGTCTAAGAATCATCCTGCCATCGTTATCTGGTCACTGGGTAATGAAGCGGGTAACGGCATTAACTTTGAACGTACTTACGATTGGTTTAAATCGGTGGAAAGCACTCGTCCTGTTCAGTACGAACGGGCAGAACAACAGTATAATACAGATATCTATTGTCGCATGTATCGTAGCGTAGAGGAATTGTTGGCCTATGCGCGTCAGGCAAATCCGAAAGTATACCGTCCGTTCATCATGACGGAATATCTACATGCCATGGGGAACAGTGGTGGGGGATTGAAAGAATATATGGATGTTTTCGAGAGTGAACCCATTGTGCAAGGTGGATGTATTTGGGACTGGGTTGATCAGTCGTTTAGAGAAATAGATGCCGACGGAAAATGGTATTGGACGTATGGAGGCGATTACGGTCCGGATAATGTCCCTAGTTTTGGCAATTTCTGTTGTAACGGGTTAGTGAATGCCGTACGGGAACCTCATCCTCATCTTCTGGAGGTGAAAAAGGCTTATCAGTATATTAAATGTACCCTTAAGGATGCCGGAAATTTGACTTTATCCGTAAAAAACTGGTACGACTTTACCAATCTGGATGCCTATATACTGAAGTGGAGCATCGTTGGTGACAATGGTGAAACGATAGCCAAAGGGGAATGTTCTCTAGAGGTAGCTCCCCATGCTACTGCTGAGGTTTCACTGGGAGGAGTACGTCTGCCAGAAAATATACGTGAGGCTTATCTGAATATAAACTGGACTCCCAAACATGCAAGTGCATTCATCGGGACAGATGACGTAGTGGCTTATGACCAGTTTGTACTACCTGCCAACAGCAAGTATCTACCAGCAAAGGCCAAGCTGTCTGAAAAACCGCAAATTCAAATTGACCCGAAAACCGGAGCATTGAAATCATATATGTATGAGAGCCAGGAATATCTCGCCTCGCCTGTGCGGCTGAGTTTGTATCGTCCTGCAACGGATAACGATAACCGTGAAAAGAAAGGTGGGGCAAAAATCTGGCGTCAATCAGGGCTGAATCATTTGGCTCAACGAGCATTGTCGGTCAAAACTTCAGGACGCACCACGTGCAGTGAAGTGGAACTGCTGAATGATAAAAATGAAATCATAGGAACAGCTACATTCGAATACACCATTCGCAGAGACGGAACATTGTCTGTTCAAACGCATTTCGTTCCAGATACTTCGTTTGTCAGTTCGTTGGCTCGTGTAGGCCTGACTTTTGAAATGCCCTACAGATTCAATCGTGTTACCTATTTAGGCAGAGGAGAACATGAAACTTATGCTGACCGAAAACTCTCTGGACGTATCGGTATTTACCATACGGATGCAGAACGGATGTTCCATTATTATGTACGTCCGCAGGCTACCGGAAATCGAACCGATGTGCGTTGGATGCGGGTGGGTGATGAATACGGCAAAGGATGGTCGGTATGTGCAAAAAGGCCCTTTGAATTTAGTGTTTCTCCTTTTACGGATGAAAATATTGATGTTGCAGGACACATTAACAAGCTTGAAAGGAAAGGCACGGTAACTGTGCATTTGGATGCTTTGCAAAGTGGTGTGGGAACGGCTACTTGCGGACCGGGTGTGTTGCCGCCTTACCAGGTTCCGGTAAAAGAGCTTTTGTTTGGTTTTGAAATACGTCCTTTGAAATGATAAAGTGCTTTTGAAGGATTTAATATCTGTTATTTATGAAGAGATTTTTATTTTTTATCTATATTTGGTTTGGCATGAGTCTTGCAGCTGTTGCTCAAGAATCTTGTCCACAGATTATTCCGGCTTTGCAACAGTGGCGTGGAACAGGTGGTACTCTTTCCTTGCCAGTAAGGGGGAACATCGTCATTCGTACAGCTGACGAGGAGGCACTACAGCCCACAGCTCTTATCTTGATTTCAGACTTGAAGGATTTAATGGGGTGGGAGTATACGTTGCGTGTCGGAAAACCCCGAAAAAACGATATTTTTCTCTCTCTCACTTCGTATGATGAAGAGTTGGGGGAAGAGGGGTATCTGCTTGACTTTTCAGGCTATGCTGCAATTAAAGCTCCCGCTGTGAAGGGGGTGTTCTGGGGAACGCGAAGTCTGCTGCAGATTTTATCCAATCATCAAGGTGCGCTCCCTAAAGGCACTGCATGCGATTTTCCCCAGTTTCCCAATCGGGGATTTATGCTGGATGTTGCCAGGAAATTCTTTACCATGGACTATTTGAAGCAATATGTAAAGATATTGTCTTTTTACAAAATAAACGAGTTTCAGATACATTTGAATGATAACGGTTTCCCGCAGTTTTTCGAAGACGACTGGAACAAGACCTATGCAGCTTTTCGGTTGGAGAGTGAACGCTTCCCAGGCTTGACATCCAAGGACGGGTCGTATACCAAAAAGGAGTTCACGGACTTGCAGAGAATGGGTGAGGCCTATGGAGTAAACATCATTCCTGAAATAGATATCCCTGCTCATTCTTTGGCTTTTACTCATTATAAGCCGGAATTGGCCAGTAAAGAATATGGAATGGACCATCTTGACCTTTATAAAGAGGAAACCTATCAATTTGTAGATTCCTTGTTGGATGAATATCTTAGTGGTGACTCTCCGGTATTTATAGGACCGGATGTGCATATAGGAACAGACGAGTATAACAAAAAGGAGACCGAACGGTATCGTTATTTCACTGACCGCTATCTGAAATACGTAGCTAAATATGGTAAGAATCCACGTATGTGGGGGGGGCTGAAATGGCTCCCTGGCAAGACTCCGGTTCAGGCAGAAGGGGTGACCATCAATGCGTGGTCGTATGACTGGATAGATCCGGAGGTGTCTTTAAAGGATGGATATAAGTTGATAAACACTTGTGACACTTATCTTTATATCGTACCCGCTGCTGGGTATTACCGAGATTTTCTGGATCATCAGTGGCTGTATGAAACGTGGTCTCCATGGTTGATGAATAAAAAACTTACGTTGCCCGAAGGTACTCCCGGAGTGTTGGGAGGCATGTTTGCCGTGTGGAATGACAAGTGTGGTAACGGTATATCGGAGCAGGATGTGCATGTGCGCTCTTTCCCGGCTGTACAGGTATTGGCAGAAAAGATGTGGAAAGGCAGTCAAGCAAAGGTTTCCTTTGAGCAGTTTGAGGCATTATGCCGTAGGATGCCCGAAGCTCCGGGTGTGAATCTGCTGGGACGGATTCCCCCCAGTGTACCACGGACGGGGTCAGGTGAGGTGCAACTTACGCCAGAGGGTGAAATGTGTGTGCTCAACGGAGTCGACTCTATTTCCACTGTGTTACAGGAAGTGGGATATCCGTATTCAGTTTCCTTCCAAATTTGTCCCGATCGAAACAGTCCTCACAGTACCATATTGTTCAAGGGACCTCATTCGGTGGTATATGCCAATTGGGAGAACAAAGGCTGCTTGGCATTCAGCCGTGACGGCTATTCATTTGTATTTCATTCCTACCGTCTGCCAGAAGAAGAGTGGACTGACATCCGTATTGAAGGCGATTATAAGGGAACTTCCCTCTACGTGAATGGAAAGTTGCAGGAACGTTTGGAAGGCCGTACCAAGAAAGTATACCGTCGGCAGTATAAGCGTATGGAGTACATGGAGTATCAGGAAACGTTGATCTTCCCCTTACAGTATATAGGAGATGCGTTGAATGGATTTAAAGGTAAGGTTAAAAATGTCGTTTGCAGGCAGTTCTGATAAGAACGTTTGTCGTGGCATTTTTTGCAATAAATTTGGGGAGTGTATCAGCATACACTCCCTTTTTTATTCAGCCTTCCTGCTGATCCATCAGAGTTGTTTATTTTACGGAAAATTTAGGATTTAAGCATTGATAAATAGTGCTTTTTGGACTTATAATAGTGATTTTTGACCCCTTTCACTGGTTCCTATCGCCTACCTTTGTTGCCGTTACTTAAATCAGTTGAAACTATTAAAAACATTCTTTCTGTTTATGTCAATTAGGATTGTATCCATATTGGTTGGCTTTTGTTGCTTGTTGATAGCCTGCACGCCTGAAAACCGACAAAATGATTTTTTATTTGCGGTACCTTCTGGAGTCACTATTAGTGCAGTGTTGCCACAATCCTCCATTAAGCCGACCATAGGCCATGCAGGTGCCTATTATATTCTATCGGTAATAGATCATCGCACTGGAAAGGAATGCTTTCGTCAAAGTACCTATATCTTTAATAAAACAAGGACGCAGGGGATATCTAAACAGAACATTTTGCAGCTCCCGTCCGGACAATATTCTTTTTTGGCCTGGATAGATTACCGTGTGAGTCCTGAACATTCATTTTATGATACTTCCGATTTGGAACGGGTCACAATGATTAAACAGCAAGGAAGAGAAGATATGCAGGCTTATGCAGCTTGTACACATGTGCAGGTGGATGAAAATCAATGGCAGAAGGTAGAACTTTTATTCTATCAGCCAGTATCCTTTTATCGTTTTCTGATAGTTGAGCATGCGGAAAAATATGTCGGAAAAACGTTGCTAATACAGCATGGTGCCTATTATCCGATTGCGTATAATGTGTTGGAAGGCCGATGCACAGCTGCTCTTTTTCGGCCCAAGTGGACAGGGAAAATCTATAGCCTGGAAAATGATAAAGCCTGCTTGTTTGAAGGCGCACAGTTCACAGACTACTTTTCAGCCTGCAACAGCGACTTTCAGCTTTATGTAGGAAATGAAGCAGGATACCTGCTATTTGAAATGAAGCGGGTGAGTGTGCATTTATCTCCTGGGAAAGTGAACGAAATCCAGCTTCGGGATGCAGACTTTCAGAATTATACGGAAGGAGGCATTATCGACGGTGATTTTTCGGGTGATATTGATATAGAAATTTAATTTATTCATTATTCTATAAACCTATAAATCATTATTTGTATTATGAAAGAACTAGTATGGTTAATGTTGGCAACAATGACATTTTTGGGGTTCGGCTGTACTGATGAAACAGATTCAGTGGCTTTGTCAGAACGTACTGTAGTGCGTCTGACTCCCGAAGTGAATGTATCTACTCGTAACCAGGCAGCCCCTCAACAGGTGAACGGTTATCACTTACGTTACATTCTGGAAGCCTACGAACAGGAAGCAGAAGGGACTTTGGGCGCAAAACAGGTCCATCTCTGCCAGACGTCTTCTACTTTCGAATTGGATTTGATGCCCGGCAAAAATTATATATTTTTAGCTTGGGCTGACTACGTAAGCAGTGGGGGGGACAATGCAAATCTGAATAATGTAAATGATGAATTCTACATCACTGCCGATTTGCAGAACGTGTCTATGAATACAGCTAAATGGGCTTTGAACACAGCAGCCAAAGATGCTTTCTGTGCTGTGAAGAAAGATGTTCAGGCAGGTACTCCGGTTGAACTGACCTTGAAACGTCCGTTGGCTATGATGAATATCCGGACGAAAGAACCGGTTGTTAGAGTCAAGTCTGTGCAAATCAGTTACCCTAATGTCTATACTGCCTATAATGTACTGGCTGCTGATGTAGTGGGAAAGGCTAGTGCGCAGACATTTGCAGCATCCGTTTTGACTGGTGACGACAATAATCGCATTGCTTACGACTATCTGTTTGTTCATCCGCTGGCTGATCCCAGCAAATACGAACAAGGCAGTAGTTTGTATAATGTAACTATCAATCTGTTCAGTGTAGCAGAGACAACAGATACACCAGACACATCTTATGAAGTGGAGTTTGTGCCTTTCTCTCCGAACTATCGCACCAATCTTACTTGTTCGGATATTGCAGAATCGGCAGTACAGACACAGGTGAATGTCTCTGTGGATGCAGCTTTTGAAACTCCCGAACTGACAGATCCCAAACAGTTTATCAATAGTTCGTATATCCGTACCAGTTTCTATGAAACTGGCCGTATCTTTACTAAAAGTCTGCAGACTTGCAATGATTTGATTTATCTGGTAGCTAATCCTTATTTTGGTGGCCCTTTGTATTTTGAAATACCCGAGAGTTCTTTCTCTCTCCCAGCTGGTGCTACCTGGATGACCAGCTATGCAGATCGCAAAGGTGTGGTTTCTCTGGATGGAACAGCACAATTGGATGCGAGAGCTGATATCTTGAATAAAGCAACCGGTGAGTTCCCGAAATTCACATTTGCTACATGGGTGTATCTTGATGAATGGCATGCTGGCTCTTTCCTTTTTAAAAAACAGAATGGAACCAACGCCCCTAAGGTGGGCTTGAAATTGGGTGAGAGCGCAGGGCAGTTGATATTCTTTGTGGATAATACGACTCACACCTATACTGCATCCTCCCTGCAAACCGGTGCCTGGCATCATGTGGCACTGGTACATGATGGAGTAGCCAAGAGTACAGAACTGTTTGTGGATGGGGGATCAGCTGGAAAAGTTGCGGTATTTCCGAAACTTCCGTTTATGAATGCCTATTTTAATATGTATTTAGGTACTGAGCTGAGAGGCAAACTGGACGAAACTTTCTTTAGCATGTTGCCGATGTCGGCTGCAGAAATCAATGCGGTCAAGACTGATGGGCTGAACTTTAATAACTGGAACCATACTAAGGTACAGGCTTACTGGAAATATGATGAAGAACAAAATCCCGGAAAGGATTCTCATAGCTGGGTGACTATCATGGAAAACATTCGCCAGAAGTTGGTCGGTAAGGATATCAAGTTTCGTCTAGGTGTGTCTGGCGGTGATTGGGCTGCCATGATAGGCAATGCTAACAACCGTACATCATTTGCTAAAAATATCAAGACTGTGTTAGACAAATATCAGTTGGATGGGGTTGACTTGGATTTTGAATGGGCGTCTACTACTGACCAATTTACCAATTATAGTTTGACGATTCAGGAAATTAGGAAAGTGATTGGTTCAGATTATCTGTTTACAGTTTCCCTGCATCCCATCTCTTATAAGATAACTTCCCAGGCAGTGGCTGTTTGTGATTGGATTTCATTCCAATGCTATGGTCCGAAAGCTACAGAATTTCCTTATGAGAATTACACCAGTCATCTGCAGGCTGCTGTTAATTATGGCATTCCGGCAGAGAAGCTGGTGCCAGGATTACCTTTCTATGGCACCAAGAACTGGAATTCAGGTGGTTCAGAAGGAACGGCAGCCTATTTTGATATGGTAAAGGAAGGTTCCGTCAAGAATACAATCGATGATCAGGTAATCCATAAAGGAACCACGTATTATTTAAACAGTGTATCCACTATTCAGAAAAAAGTAAGATATGCGCTTGATCGGTATATGCACGGTGTGATGTCATGGGATTTGGCTACTGACTGCGACTATGATAATTCGCTTTCTTTGCAGCGTGCAGTAGTAAACGAGATCAAGAAGTAACAGGACCTTTGTATTTCTAAAAAAAGTATAATATTTTTATTGCTTGCTTCTAGGAATATGTCCGGTTTTTATCTGTGTTCAACACAAAGAGCTTGCCCTTGAACTTAAAACTGTTTCAAAGTTTTACTACACATGTGAAGGGGATGAGATTTATTCTTAATTCTTTAGAAATGCTGTTTTAGTGATTTTTGCTCTGATGCAACTCGTCTATAGCTTATTTTGCGGTAGAAAAATCACTTAAATCTGTATTAATCGAATGAAAAAAATCATATCTACTGTTTTGTCATTAATTTTTGCCTTGTCGATGTTTGTACGATTTTTTGTATTTTTGTTTAAATCGCTATAAATGAGATTGATAAATAAGTAATGGATACGGTATTTAGATTGGTTTTTGTAGTATGTATAATCCCGTATGTGTTCATGAACTTTCCTAAGGTTATAGTAAATGTTACCTCCATTTGTAATTTCAGACTAAGATTAATGTTAGGAAGCTATTTCTGTAGCAAAAAACGGCGTCTTGCTGTGACAGTATAACAATTATCAATATGCAAAAACAGAATGGTATGACAGTGATATAATAGAAGCCATGAACAATTCCGTACGGAAAAATAGTCGTGAATGAATCGAATTTTTATAGTGGAAAGTCGGTCAGAAACAGATTCAACAGATTGTGCAGGCAGTTCTGATAATGATACTGACTATGTTCCGTTTAATGAAAATGATACGATTGCTGTGGACGAAGACATATCGCATGAATATTTTAACAATCAAAAGCGCTATGTAGCCAGCCAGGTGTTATCAAAAGAACCGGAAAAAGCTGGTGAAAAGTTGTTGCGTGGAAAAGTCTGGTTCGAGATAGCAAATTATAAAGATGAATTCTATATTACTGTGTATTATGAAAATTTATAAGTTTATAAGTATGGGGTTGTTAATGAACTTGAGCGTTCAAGCCCAGACTACGCAACCACCTTTGTATTACTGGTTTGATACTCCTACAACATTAAACGGAAAGGCTGTATGGTATGGCAGAAATCCAGAATTATGGAAGAATAAGAAACCCATTTCAGCAGGAGACCGTGCTAAGAATCCGGATGCAGAATGGGAGTCTGCATCCTTGCCTATTGGGAATGGTAGTATAGGGGCTAATATTTTAGGGTCGATAGAAGCAGAAAGAGTTACCTTTAATGAGAAGACATTATGGAGAGGAGGACCGAATACCAGTAAGGGGGCTGCCTATTACTGGAATGTGAACAAGCAGTCAGCTCATATTTTGGATGATATTCGTAAAGCTTTTATTGAAGGAAATCAGGAAAAAGCCGAACGATTGACCTGTCAGAATTTCAACAGTACAGTTCCGTATGAATCCTATAAAGAAGAACCTTTTCGATTTGGGAACTTTACAACAATGGGAGAATTCTACATCGAAACGGGGCTTAGCAGTGTAGGAATGAGCCGATATCGACGTGAATTATCTCTCGACTCCGCTCGTGCAATAGTGCAATTCCGCAAAGATGGAGTGGAGTATAAGCGTACTTCCTTTATATCTTATTCAGCTAATGTTTTAGTGATGCGTTATAGCGCTGACTGTCCAGCCAAGCAGAACTTGACATTCAGTTACGCACCTAATCCTGTCTCAACTGGCACATTGCAGTCCGAAGGAAAAGATGGTTTAGTATATCGCGCCAGATTGGACAACAATAACATGGAGTATGTAGTGCGCATGAAGGCTTTAACACAGGGTGGAACTATTACAAATGCCCATAATCAGCTTCGTATCGAAGGGGCTGATGAAGTCGTTTTTTTGGTTACGGCTGATACTGACTATCTGATTAATTTCAATCCAGACTTTAGCAATCCAAGAGCGTATGTGGGAGTGAATCCGGATGAAACGACAGCTCGCTGGATGAATGATGCAGCTAAACAAGGATATGAGACCTTGTATCAGTCTCATTATAAAGATTATATTGCGCTATTTAATCGTGTAAAACTTAAGTTGGGAAACTCGACGGAATTTAGTGATATACCGATAACCCAGCGCTTGAATCGTTATCGCAAAGGTCAAAAGGATTTCTATCTAGAGCAACTATATTATCAATTCGGACGATATCTACTGATATCAAGTTCTAGGCCAGGTAATCTTCCTGCGAATCTGCAAGGTATATGGCACAATAATGTAGATGGTCCGTGGCGTGTAGATTATCATAATAATATAAATTTGCAGATGAATTATTGGCCGGCTTGCTCTACTAATTTAGAGGAGTGTATGTGGCCGCTCATCGACTTTATACGTACCTTGGTTAAACCTGGTGAGAAGACAGCCCAAGCGTATTTTGGAGCTCGTGGATGGACAACTTCCATTTCAGGAAATATTTTTGGTTTTACTACACCGTTAGAAAGTGAGAAGATGTCTTGGAACTTCAATCCGATGGCAGGACCTTGGTTAGCAACACACATTTGGGAATACTATGATTACACCAGAGATGAAAAATTTCTCAGAAAAATAGGTTACGAATTAATAAAAAGCAGTGCAAATTTCGCCATGGACTATTTGTGGAAAAAGACTGATGGCACCTATACAGCTGCTCCATCAACTTCTCCAGAGCATGGTCCTATAGATCAAGGGGCAACGTTCGTGCATGCAGTAGTTCGTGAAATCCTTCTCAATGCGATTGATGCCAGCAAAGTATTGCAGGTGGATGCCAAAGAACGTAAGCAATGGAAGCATGTATTGGAAAAGTTATTTCCTTATAAAATTGGACGCTATGGCCAGCTGATGGAATGGTCCAGTGATATGGATGATCCGAAAGACCAACATCGCCATGTGAACCATCTTTTTGGCTTGCATCCCGGACATACGGTATCACCGGTAACTACTCCTGCACTTTCTGCAGCTTCTAGAATTGTGCTGGAACACCGTGGTGACGGAGCAACTGGTTGGAGCATGGGTTGGAAACTTAATCAGTGGGCACGCCTGCACGACGGTAATCATGCTTATAAACTTTTGGGGAATCTTTTAAAAAATGGAACATTAAACAATCTTTGGGATACGCATCCACCTTTCCAGATTGATGGAAATTTTGGTGGTACAGCCGGCATTACGGAAATGTTGCTTCAAAGTCACATGGGATTCATTCATTTGCTGCCCGCTCTGCCCGATGTTTGGAGTGACGGTTCTGTTTCCGGACTTCGTGCCCGTGGAAATTTTGCATTGGATATGTGCTGGAAAGATGGAAACCTGCAACAAGTTGACATAACTTCCTATGCGGGAACACTTTGTACATTGAGATATCAGGATGCTGTGCTGATTTTCAAGACCCAAAAAGGGAAAACGTATTGTGTATCCTATCAGAATGGTTGTTTAATTTTAGATAAACGATAGATTTCTCTTATCCGTATAAGTAAAGTTTATGAATTCTTCTTCTAGTTGAAAATGAATATAATCCCGATGAAATGGACACAAATGCTTCATTTCAGAAGTTTTGAATTCTCCCCAAAAACGAAATGAAAATATAGTGATTTTTAGACCAATTAATAGTGATTTTTGTACTTCAATTTTAGGATTGTTTTGCAATTTTGCAGCGTTAAACAATAACATTTATTTAAATTTAATTCTATGAGACAAAGACTTCAAAAGGTGATGCTTATGATGGTGCTATGTCTGTTGGCTGTAACCACAGCTTTCGCTCAGGCCATTCAAGTGAAAGGTATCGTGTACGATGTTAATGGGGAAACGATGCCTGGTGTAAACGTACAAGTAAAAGGTGCCACTACTGGTACAATAACCGATGTTAATGGTAATTATACTGTTTCTGTTCCAAATTCCAATTCTGTATTGGTGTTCTCTTTTATCGGATATGCTATGCAGGAGATAAAAGTAGGTAACCGTGCTAATATTAATGTAACGTTAAAGGATGACCTTCAGCAATTGGATGAAGTAGTGGTGGTAGCTTATGGTACGGCTCGTAAAGGCGACTTGACCGGTGCGTTGACCACTATGCGTCCGGATGGCGATGAAGCCATGAAAGCTACTTCTATCGATAACCTGTTGGACGGTAAGGTGGCTGGTTTGGTGGTAAA
Organism: Bacteroides sp. A1C1; assembly: GCF_004328515.1. NCBI lineage: Bacteria > Pseudomonadati > Bacteroidota > Bacteroidia > Bacteroidales > Bacteroidaceae > Bacteroides > Bacteroides sp. A1C1. The sequence goes on along the minus strand of NZ_CP036491.1, from coordinate 1,397,333 downwards.
TACTGCTTCGGCTACACCTGGTGCAGCTTCCTCCATCACTATCCGCGGTGCCAGCTCCTTGCGCGGCGATAACCAGCCTTTGTATGTAATTGATAACATACCGCAGGCCTCTACCGGTGAATTTGCCTCTTCCGGTATCTCCGGTGACTTCCAGATAGCCCAAGACCCTTTGGCTTCTTTAAATCCCGCTGACATTGAAGATATTACTATTTTGAAAGATGCTTCTTCTACTGCTATCTACGGTTCTCGCGGTGCTAATGGTGTTATCTTGATTACTACTAAGAAAGGTAAAGAAGGAAAGGCCAAGATAAGTGCTTCAGCTAATTTTACGATAGCTGAACCTTCTGAACTCCTAAATATGATGAGTTTGCGCGAGCATGCTTTGTATCGTAATTCCCGTCAGGCAGATGAGAAGAACTGGCAGTTCCACTTTGTCGGTGATGAAATACGTTATGTATTCGGTGATGCAACCGGAGCTTATGATCCCAACAAACCGGAATCTTATCACGTGCTGACCGAACGCAACTGGCAGAAAGAGATTTATCAGACCGCATTTTCTCAGAACTACTCTGTTTCCGTGAACGGTGGTACCGGCAAGACTACTTATTATATCTCAGCCAATTTCAAGGATATTGAGGGAACGGTGAAGCAGACCGGATTGAAACAAGGTGATATACGTGCCAATTTGAATGCCGAACTCTCTAAAGCTGTTTCTCTCCGTCTGTCATTGGCTGGTTCGCTGCGCCAGAACGATATGATGGCCGGTGGTAATACGTTGGGTGGTTCTACCGGTGCAGTCTCTCGTACGGCTTTGGACTATGCTCCTTATGAAATGCCGGAGGATGACCCTGCTTTTGATCAGGAAGCCAAGACTACCGTATTCAGTTGGCTGAACGACTACGTGGATTTGGCGGATGACAAGACTTTCAATGCCAGTTTGGATTTGACTTGGAAAATCAACAAATTTCTGCGTTACAACCTCCGTAGCGGTGGTAATATCAATATGAACGAGCGCAAGCGTTGGTATGGATTGGAACTTTATCAAGGTATGAACAACCAAGGTTACCTAGCTATCTCTAATCTGGATAAGAGTAACTACTCGGTGGAAAACCTGATTATGTATAATACAAAACTTGGTTCTTGGGGACATTTGGATGCTACAGCCGGTATGACTTATGAAGATTATAACTTCTTGAACAAGAATGTGGTAGGTACTAAGTTCTCTATCATGGAACTGCGCGAAAACGGTATGCACATGGCCGGCTCACGCGAATATCAGACACCTATCCAAAAGGACTATCAATTGCTGTCTTACCTGGGACGTGTAAATATCAATTTGTTTGAAAAGTACTTGATTACTGCATCTATTCGCGCCGATGGTTCCAGCAAGTTTGCCAAAAGCAACCGGTGGGGGTATTTTCCATCTGCTTCTGTTGCTTGGCGGATGGAACAGGAAGAGTTTATGAAGGATTTGAAATGGTTGAATCAGTTGAAAGTTCGTGCCAGCTATGGTGTAACCGGTAATCAGAGTATCAATCCCTATTCTACTTTTGCCATGTATGGTGGTGGTATTATTATCTATGCTGACAAACAAGGTAATGCTTTGAATACACTCACTATCACAAACTTGGCTAATAATAGTCTGAAATGGGAAAAGACAGCATCCTGGAACGTGGGTGTGGATTTTGGATTGTGGAACTCACGATTGAGCGGTACCATTGATGTCTATAACAAGAAAACTACAGACTTGCTCATCAGTCGTGACCTTCCGGGCTCAGCAGGTTTCACTTCCACTTATTACAACCAAGGTTCGTTGACCAATAAGGGCGTGGAATTCTCACTGAACGCCCGCATCGTCGACCATAAAGATTGGAAATGGAATGTGAGCGGAAATATAGGCATCAACAAAGGAGAGATTGGTGATTTGGGTATGTTGCCCGGACAGTTTGGTGCATTGGGCGAAAGAGTGGGTTATCTGGGCAACTCTTTGGGAGACCACTTCGGTGTAGGTCATATCTTCCTGGCTGGTGAAGCTCCGGGACAGTTCTACGGTTATGTGACTGATGGTATCGTGCAGACAGAAGATGTAGTAGAAGGAAAGGGTATCCGTTATACCAAAGCCGATGGTACAGAAGGGTATTATAAGACCGCAATGGGGCAGACCTTGAAGGCCGGTGATGTGAAATTTGTAGACAGAAATGAGGACGGTGTGGTGGATGATAAGGATAAAGATATCATCGGCAACCCCAACCCAGACTTCACCTATGGTATCCAAACCAGTCTTTCTTGGAAATCGCTGACTTTGAAAGCAGCTTTCAACGGTGTGCAGGGACGTGACATTCTTAACACCGGTAACCGTTATGTAAACACGCCGGGTATGAAGTCCAACAATATCACTTCGGAAGCTTATCAAGGCATGTGGACGGCAGAAAATCACAGCAATCTTTACCCCTCTGCTAATTTTGAGGTACAGAACATGATTATGGATCGTTATGTAGAGGATGGAAGTTACTTCCGCTGCTCAGACATTACCTTGAGCTATACTTTGCCCAAGAAGTTGATTTCCAAAATCGGCATGAAGAATATGTCTGTCTTTGCCAGTGTAAAGAATGCCTTTATCATCACAGATTATAGCGGCTATGACCCAGAAGTAAATAGTTTCGCTTTCGATGGTCTCCGTCCGGGTGTAGATATGAATTCTTATCCTACGCCGCGTTCTTACATCTTCGGTTTGAACCTCACGTTTTAATCTCATAGAATTAACAACTTAAATGATAGAATAATATGAAGAATCTTAAATATATTGCTTTTTCTTTTCTGATCGCCGGAAGTTCAGTGTTTACCGGCTGTTTGGACGAAGAGCCTCTCTATTCTCAAAATAATTCGGTGATTTTCAGTACCGAATCCAATGCTAAACAAGCCTTGTTGGGCTGTTATGGTTATATGGCCGCTCCGAATGGCTATGGACAGCAGTGGCAGGAGCTGCCTATCAGTGCTTCCGGCTTTGGATGGACAAACCGTAATTCTGGAGAAGACCCTAATGTTAGCTTGAATGTAATGACCTCCAGCACGCAGGTGGATTATGCTTGGCAGGGCATGTACAAAGTCATAGCCGAGGTAAATGCTTTTCTGGATAATTTAAATAAAAGTAATCTTTCTGATGATGTAAAAAGCAAGCTGGGAGCAGAAGCTCATTTTCTGCGAGGCGTTGCTTACTACAATCTGGTAGCGCATTTTGGTGATGTCCCTATGCGTACTTCAGCATCTTCTTCGGATGGTATCGCCATGCCGCGTACGCCTAAAGAACAGGTGTTCGGATTGATAATCGATGATTTCAAGGCTGCGCTGGTCTTGCCTGAGACTCCCAACGACGGTTATGCCACTGGATTGGCCGCCAAAGCTTATTTGGGAAAAGTATATCACAAGATGGCCTGTCTGGACATTGACAAGCAGGCTAACTTGACCAATGCCAAGGCTATGTTCGATGAAGTGTATGGCAAGTATCAGTTACAGCCTAAATTTGCAGACTTGTTTGTAGACCATGTTAATGGTAGCAAGGAGTCCATCTTCCAGTTGAACTATAATGCAGAATCTACGCTGGTGTTCAATCGTGCATGTAACCGTTTTGCCCCAGCTCATTCCAACAGCGGTATAGCTTGGGGTACGTATAAGACCACCAAGGCTCTTTACGATTGGATGCGTGCCACCTATCCCGGTGACCCCCGTATTGCAGTAAGTTTCCTTACCAGCTGGCGGCAGCATAAAAATAATCAGGCCAATGACGTGCCTCAAAAGGGTGACAAACCTTGTGCCAATGATTCTACCTACTCTTATCCCTATATTACTTATAAGGTGAAAGGTGTTTATGTAATGAAGAATGGCAAACCTGTTATGGAAAGCGGTAAGCCCCTTCAGCAGGATTTTGTAGCGGAATTGCCTTATGCAGATATGGCAGACCCCTCCAATCCTTCTATCGCTAAGTTTGCCGATTATACTAAACAGGCCAAGGAGATGAACACGGGTAATATTCCTTTGACAGGTCAAGCATTGAAAGACTCCACCCGTTTGGCCCGGATTGGTGAAAGCGTAAAAAAGGATTATGCTGCTTCCGGTAAAGAGCATGCATCTCCTTATTTCGGAAAGATGTTTGATAAGAAAGCTACGGGTACACGCAGCCACAAGAACTTGATTGTCTATCGTTATGCGGAAATGCTACTCTTGATGGCTGATGTATATAATGAGTTGGGCAATAAGGATCGTGCCATAGAACTGGCTAATGAAGTGTTGAAACGTGCTCGTCAGTCAGTAGCGGGTGCTAAAGAGCCAGCTGACTGGCCGAAGAGCCTGACACAAGGGCAAGTAAGAGAGAAACTTTACTATGAACGTATCTTCGAGTTTGTAGGCGAACCCAATATGTATGACATGGTTCGTTTGAAAGGAGTTGATTTCTTGAAGAAAGCTTTGGAAAAGCATAATAACCATGAGATAACCAAGGAATCCGCGAAGGTTTATCAGGAAACGAAAAACAACAAGCAGGATCGTCTTTATAATGAAGTGGAAGGTGGGGCTTTGACACCAGATTTTTTGAAGAAGAACCTGTTGTTGCCGATACCTCTGTCTGAAATCAATTATAATGAAGGTATTACTGTCGATCAGAACAACTTCGGTTACTAATATTGGAATATGAGCAGCAACTGCTGCTGGCTATACTAGAGGCATGGAGTGTAAATTCATTCTGTGCCTCTTTTTTGAGGTGTGTTTTCTGGTGGAATTTGTCGTGTACTGAAATGGGAGAACAGCTATAATAGTGATTATTGGAGTTTTTATAGTCAATATAGGGCTATTTCTACGTAGGGAGCTGGCTACTTTTGCAAAAGATTTCAAAGACATAGTATGTATTAACCATAATTTGTAATTCCAATAGTATGAAAACTTCACATCTGATCTTATCAATAGCAGAGCTAACTACAGTGTCTCCCTTACTTGTATCTTGCCAACATCAGCAGGAACAGAATACCAAACCGTATAATATTGTGTATATTATGACCGACGACCACACCGCTCAGATGATGAGCTGTTATGACCGTCGTTATGTACATACTCCCAATCTGGATCGTATCGCATCCGATGGTGTACAGTTTACCAACAGTTTTGTGGCGAATTCCCTCAGTGGACCCAGCCGTGCCTGTATGTTGACAGGCAAGCACAGTTGTAGCAATAAGTTTTATGACAACAGTACCTGTGTCTTTGACGGTACTCAACAGACTTTTCCGAAGATATTGAGGGAAAACGGCTATCAGACCGCTCTTATCGGAAAATGGCACTTGGAAAGTCTTCCAACCGGATTTGATCATTGGGAAGTTGTTCCCGGCCAAGGTAATTACTACAACCCTGATTTTATAAATATGGATAATGATACCATTCGCAAAAAGGGGTACATCACGAATCTTATTACAGATATGAGTATTGATTGGATGGAAAATCAGCGGGACAAGGATAAACCATTCTGCCTGCTGATCCATCATAAGGCTATCCATAGAAATTGGTTACCGGAAATCAAGAACCTGCCGCTTTATGAAGACAAGGTTTTCCCGTTGCCAGACAATTTCTATGATGAGTACGAAGGACGTGCGGCTGCGGCTGCGCAGGAAATGAGCATTGCCAAGGATATGGATCTTATCTATGATTTGAAAATGCTCAAGGAGGGGAAAGATTCACGTCTGAAAAAAACATATACATGGATGCTCAGTCGTATGGACTCGCTGGAGCGCAAGCAGTTTGAAGATTTCTATGCTCCTATTACGGAAGATTTCTATAAGCGTAACCTGAAGGGAAAGGAATTGGCGGAATGGAAGTATCAGCGTTATATGAGAGATTATATGAAAGTGGTAAAGTCGTTGGATGACAATGTAGGAAGGGTGCTGGATTATTTGGAAAGTAAAGGAATGATGGAAAACACCTTGATTGTTTACACCTCTGACCAGGGATTCTATATGGGTGAACACGGATGGTTTGATAAACGCTTCATGTACGAGGAGTCCATGCATACGCCGCTGGTTATGCATCTGCCGAAGGGCTTGAATGCCAAAGGTGAAATACACGAAATGGTACAGAATATAGACTATGCACCCACCTTCCTGGACTTAGCCGGTATTTCCGTACCTGAGGATATGCACGGAGTGTCTTTGCTGCCGCTTCTAAGAGGGGAACATCCGGTGGATTGGCGCAAAGCCTTATACTATCATTTTTATGAATACCCGGCAGAGCACAAGGTTAAACGCCATTACGGAGTGCGGACTGACCGTTTCAAACTTATCCATTTCTACAATGATATTGATGTCTGGGAATTATATGACCTGATAGAAGATCCTGCAGAAATGCACAATTTGTACGACAATAAGACTTATGAGTCTGTCGTAGACAGTTTGAAGGAAACCATGCTGCAATTGCAGGAACAGTACGATGATCCTGTACGCTTTTCGCCTGAACATGATATAGAATAACTTTTTACCATATAAACGTAGAAATGAAAAATAACATCTTCATCTTGATTCTGTCCTTTTTGTATGTCAGCACTTTTCACGTCACCGGTGCAGAAAGAAATATGCATACATTAAAGGTTGTACCGGCACCGCTCAGCGTTATGCCTGAAAAGGGGTGCTTTCAGTTTAAGGTCAGTACGGTAATTGCTGTAGAAGATACGGCTATGATATCTGTGGCAGAGCAATTTGCTTTGCTGTTTCAAGGCTCAGCAGGTTTTATTCCTAAAGTGAAAGCTGGCGAAAAAAAAGGAGACGTATGCCTTCGCTCGGATGCTTCCTTGAAAAAGGAGGCTTATCGGCTGGTTATCACTCCTAAGCGGGTTGATGTGTATGCCTCAAGCAAGGAAGGGGCATTTTATGCATTTCAGAGTCTGCGTCAACTTCTGCCTCCTGAGCTGGAGGGGGAAGAACGGGCAAAGAATGTCAGCTGGACTGTACCGGCTGCTACGGTGAACGACAGTCCTCGTTTCGGCTATAGAGGTGTCATGATTGATGTGGCCCGATATTTTATGCCGAAGAAAGATCTTCTGCGGCTGATAGACTGTATTGCGATGCTGAAACTAAACACGCTTCACTTGCACTTGACCGATGACAACGGTTGGCGTATTGAGATAAAAAAGCATCCGTTGCTGACAGTTGTCGGTTCCCGTCGCGTAGAACGGGAAGGATTGCTTTTTCATGAGCGGCACAACCAGCGGCAGGGAGAGCCTACCGTGGAAAAAGGTTTTTACACTCAAGACGATATACGAGAGATTGTAGCTTATGCGTCTGCCAGATGTATAGAAATCATACCCGAAATTGATATGCCGGCACATAGCAATGCGGCACTGGCTGCTTATCCCATGCTCGTTTGCCCTGTGGTGGACAAGTTCATCGGTGTGTTGCCCGGCCTCGGAGGTAATCATGCCGACATCATTTATTGTGCGGGCAATGAAAAAGTGTATCATTTTTTGCAGGAGGTGCTGGACGAGGTTATGATGCTTTTCCCATCCCGATACATTCATTTGGGGGGGATGAAGCCTGGAAAACGCATTGGAAACAATGCCCGCTCTGCCAGAAACGGATGAAAGAAGAAAAACTGTCCAATGAAGAGGATTTGCAGGGTTACTTTATGCGTCGTATGAGCAAGTATGTACAAAGCAAAGGGCGCGAAGTGATGGGTTGGGACGAATTGACCCAATCACAGATTCCTGACAATGCGATTGTCTTCGGTTGGAGAGGATTAGGGGATGCTGCTTTGAAAGCAGCCAGACAAGGGCATCGCTTTGTGATGACTCCTGCTCGTGTGATGTATCTTATCCGTTATCAAGGGCCTCAGTGGTTCGAACCTTATACTTATTTTGGAAACAATACATTGAAAGATGTCTATGGCTATGAGCCTGTACAGCCAAGCTGGAATGATGACATAAAATCATTGCTGATGGGAGTGCAGGGCTCTATGTGGACAGAATTCTGTAATCAGACAAGTGATGTGGAGTATATGTTATTCCCCCGATTGGCGGCTGTGGCAGAAGTCGCCTGGACTTCAACAGAGAAGAAAGATTGGAAGGGTTTCTTGAATGCGTTGGACTGTTTTACCAAACGGCTTGCCGTAAAGGGGGTGAATGTATCCCGCGCCATGTATAATATTCAGCATACGGTAAAGGCTCGCGACGGCAAATTGCAAGTAGTATTAGATTGTATACGACCCGACGTGCAAATAGCTTATACCTTGGACGGAAGTGAACCCACAGCTCAATCTCCGCACTATGCCTCCCCATTGACTGTACAACAGAATACTGTGCTGAAATGTGCAACTTTCTCTAATGGAATGCGCATGGGGGAAACACTGACGCTACCGATTTCTTTCAACAAAGCGACCGCATGCAAGGTATATACCAACAGCTCTGCAAGTAATGTACTGGTCAACGGTGTGAGAGGAAGCGTTCGAAGCTCTGATTTCGAATGGGCTTCTTGGACTGATAATGATACCATTCTCATCACCCTTGACTTAAAAATGAATATCCGAATGAAAAAAGTATCATTGGGAATCAATAACAGTTATGGTATGGGTATTCATAAACCACGTAGGATAGAGATATGGCTCTCGGCGGACGACAAGCAATATCGTAAAATAGCTGAGCAGTTTTTTGAGGATGCCGAAATCTTCAGAGAGGGTATGTTTGCAGAGGAGATCCGGTTTGATTTGAACGATGAATCGCGTTTTGTGCGTATTGTTGCCTATGGGGCTGGAACAAATCCGCAGACGCACGTCCGTCCAGGACAAACCACGAAAGTATGTATCGATGAGATTATTATTGAGTAGAAATAGAACGACCATGAAAAAAGCAGTTATTTTAGCTCTCGTGTTGTTGAACTGTTATATACAGTCCGGTGCACAGGAATTTTACGAAAAATATGTGAAATTTCCGCCACAAGCTACTGTGGAGGAAAAAATAGAAATGGCCTCGAGACTGGTGCCCACTCCTCAGCAGTTGGAGTGGCAGCAGATGGAACTGACAGCTTTCCTGCATTTTGGTATCAACACCTTTACAGGACGGGAATGGGGAGATGGCAAGGAGAACCCGGCCCTGTTCAATCCTACCGAATTGGATTGTGAGCAATGGGTACGTGCTCTGAAAGAGGGGGGCTTCAAAATGGCTATCATTACTGCCAAGCATCATGATGGTTTTTGTTTATGGCCCACCAAGACCACTAGGTACTCCGTAGTATCTTCTCCTTGGAAAAACGGCCGGGGAGATGTGGTACGTGAATTACGGGATGCTTGTAAGAAGTATGGCTTGAAGTTTGGTGTTTATCTTTCACCCTGGGACCGCAATGCCGAGTGTTATGGGCAAGGGGAGGCTTATAATCAATTCTTTATAAAACAGCTTACGGAATTGCTTACTGATTATGGGGAAGTGCATGAAGTATGGTTCGATGGTGCCAATGGCGAAGGTCCCAATGGTAAGAAGCAAATTTATGACTGGGAGGCTATAGAGCGCACCATCCGACGTCTGCAACCCAAAGCTGTGACTGCCATTATGGGCGATGATGTCCGCTGGGTAGGCAATGAAAAAGGTATCGGGCGTAAAACAGAGTGGAGTGCAACAGTGCTGACCCCTGGTATCTACTCCCGCGCCGTTGCACAAAATAAAGAACTCGGGGTTTTCGGCAAATCAAAGGATTTAGGCAGTCGGGAGATTGTGGCACATGCTAAAGAACTTTTCTGGTTTCCCTCGGAGGTGGATGTCTCTATCCGACCGGGCTGGTTCTATCATTCAAAAGAAGACAATCGTGTGAAATCCCTTGCCCATCTCACGGATATTTATTTCAAGTCGGTGGGTTACAATTCGGTATTGTTGCTTAATATTCCACCCAATAAACAAGGACTGATTCATGAAAATGACTGTCGCCGGCTAAAGGAGTTCTCTACTTATCTTAAAAACACTTTTGACAAGGATTATCTGAAGAAAGGAAGGAAAAAGTGGAATGCTTTATCGGGAGCATCGAAAGAATATGCAGTTCAGGAAGGTGCTCTGGTCAATACGTTTATGATTCAGGAGGACATTACCAAAGGCCAACGTGTGGAAAGCTTTTTGCTGGAGGGCTACATGGATGGCAATTGGCAGACTTTGGCCGAAGGTACTACGGTGGGGTACAAACGATTAGTGCGTTTCGCAGAGTGCCAACCCGAGAAAATCCGTCTGACGATACAATCATCGCGCAATGAGGCTCACATCCTACGTACCGGACTCTTTTATGCACGTCCGCTGACCGACAACAGTGCTGCTATTCAGTTGGGTAGTATTCCGGTTAGCAAGTGGAAACCTTTGGACGGTGATGAAAGTATGAACAAGGCTTTCGATAAAAATGTACAGACCGTATGGCGTGCCGAAGGACTGAAGCCTTTGACCGTGGATTTGGGACGTGATGCGGAAATCACCGGGTTCAGTTATACACCTGCTCCAGATGACAATTTGATAGGGACTATCTACAAATATCGTTTTGAGGTCAGTATGGATGGTTCGCATTGGAAGACGTGTGCTACAGCTGGGGAGTTTAGTAACATTATGAACAATCCTATAACCTATTTTGTACATTTTGAACAAAGTTATAGAGGACGTTTCTTCCGTCTGGTTCCTCTTGTCGAAATAAACGGAAAATCATATACCTCGATTGCTGAAATAGGAATATTCGCTATCGCTTTGCCTGCTAAAGATGATGAATCTACAGTCTATCCTATTCCTGGTGCACCGCTCGATTTAAAAGTTGGAGATGCACATCCATCAGTGGATGGATGGAGCTTTTTCACTGCGCATGAATTTCTGGAACGGGATACCCGTAATGGATTGCCATTGGGATTCATTGAACATCAAGGTAAGCACATGAGTCGTGATGCTCGGGTGGATAATAGTCGTTGTTCAGAAGTGAAGAATGGTGTATTACAGATTCGTAGTGTAGAAGAAACCGATTCAGTAGATAATCGTTTTGGTAAGCGTGTAAAATTTTCGCATGGATGTTATCGAACTGCTCTGCCTGGAAGTAGTGAGGAGTGGTGTAATTTCACAGAAAATATGCGCATTGAGGTGCGATTCAAACGTAATGCTTATGTAGGATTTAACGATGCATTGTGGTTTATGGGAAATAACAATCTCCCTTGGCCTGCCAATGGTGAGATAGATCTTTTAGAGAACCCCAAAAAGAAATTGAACAATCGTGCTCATTTCACCCTGCACTCGGAAAATCATTATGCCGGTGTAATTGGTGGTACAGGAAGTGTTACCTCGTCTATTGAAATTAAAGATATGTCAAAATGGAATATCTATTGGTTGGAATGGTATCCTGACCGTATAGTAGGTGGGGTAAATGGAACTACTTATTTTGAGCACAAACGAGGGGAAAATGGTAATATTGATTGGCCGTGGAGTGATCCTAAAGGTTTCTTCATGATTTTTAGCACCGGCATCTCAACTAATCCCGAAGCATGGGCAGGAGCTGTGAAACCTGCACAGTGGGACAAAAATGCCATGCCTTGTATGTACATAGATTGGATACGGGTTTATGTCAATAAGCAATATAAAGGAACTGTTGTTCCTTCTGTAAAATATTATTAAAACTAATAAGTGCTAAAAATGGGAATTGGGATACCGTCCTTTATGTAAAGGCAAGGTATCCCTCTTAATATTTATATATAAGAAACTTTTTGTTGTTTGAACTATACTTTTGACATTTTATCAAGGAGAATATTTTATAACAATTGGGAGGGGTGGTATGGATATTTTATATAGAGTTCAAAATCTGGTTAAGAGAAAGGCATGTTATTTTTACAATATTGTCTAGACAGAATGAAAATTCTGATTTACGGTACTTTCTAGTCTCTTATTCAAATTCTCAATGATTATAAATTGTTTCCTAGTTTTGAAAAGAACTAGAGAGGGATTTCAAGGTATTGTTTGGGTGACTTCCAAATTGGTCATAGAGTATAGGATAATGGTGGAGCACATTCCCAGAGAATCACTCTTAAAAAGATACAGCTTCACAACCAAAGAAAAATAAGAGAAACCGGACATTAAACCCAATTTCTCTTGTTGTCTTATCGATTCTACGTCACTATCCTAATTTAATGGAAGGAATATGACATGTCCTGATTACCCGGCAATCTCATATATCCCTTCAGGGCATTGTTTATGGCCTTCATCTTGAAAGGCACCCTTTTCCTCACTATCCCGGAAACATATCGGGCGGCCTCTCCGATAGTCATGAAAAACTCCGGTTGGTTGTCAAAGGAGGCCAGACAGTAAGGTTCCGGAAAATACATGCCGGTCGTATCATTGGTAGAACAGACATTGTTTGCAGGTTCACACTCACGGAAATATACCTTGACGGACGGAAATACCCGTTCTATGGTTTCCCTGAGTCTGGACTGCTCGTGCCATGCCGTATAATGGTTGATCGTGAGCACGTTGTCGTCCAGCCCGTAACCGGTTATCTCCCCACGGCAGTTGAACGTCGTCCAGTCCCCGCCAAGCCTGTCAACCAGATTCCCCAGCCACCCTTTGCCAAAATCGTTCTTTATGATTGAAGTATTACATTTGTCAATATACTCCAATACCCCGTGCAGTGACCTTACTTCCTTCGGGTCACCGACACACTTGTATTCCACATCACACCAATTCGGCATGGCGTACCTCCTTTCTCTTTTGACCATATAGAACTCCGGTATCTCTGCTGACATCATTTGTCAGCTCTGTAAATTTTGAGTGCAGTGGAATAATCTTCCCGGCACTTCTCTGATTCTTGATTTTCTCTTTCATATCAAATTATTAATTAAGTTATTGTTCCCAAGAAAGCACACCTTCAGGAAGTGGTGAAATTCTTCATGTCCAGCACAGTATCCAGTAAGGTGTGTCTCTTCTATTATAAGAATATGAAGCTTTACAACCTCCCTTTTTATTGTCCGGATTGTTATCCGTTTATATCCGATACGGTATTCAAGGTGCATTCTATTATTGCAGCAATATTATCTATTTGAAAAAATATCGACATAAAACAAACTGTGGAAAATATTGTACGGTACTGGTCAGACAGTTGACCGGAGGCAGATTATATGATAGGAGGTACTATTGTTTATATCTTCATAATATCCACTCAGGCGGCGTGAGCCTACAACTAGCGAAAGAAGAGAAAATATTATATCCCAAAATCAACTTTTTTTGCTAGAATGAAGGAAATTACTTATAAATGATATGTTTCAAAGAGAAAAAAATTGATTGCGCTCCGTTTACTCTCCATTGGCCAGATTGAATACCTGAAATTGTTGCATATGTAAAATCAATAATAGACCGGTATGACACAATTTATTCTACATTACCATTCATTTAAATGCTTAACGGAATTTAAATAGGTAAAACTTTACAAACATTAATAACAATTTATTTTTAACGATTATACTTTCGCCAAGCATTTACAAATTGACTTTAAAATTTTATGAGTATAAAAAACATATTGGCTGAAACTGCAATTTTCTTTGTAATATATTTTTGTTTCAGTTTCTATTTTGAAGGATTAAGCATTGGTACCATTGCAACATCATTTATAGCATCTATCATTTTCTACTTGTAATATACTCACTTAATTGACTTCAAAGAAGAAAAGTAAGACTACTCTAACAAGAAAGCGGAGAATGCCACTGTTAAAAACTATAACGAAAACCATCCTAATGAAAAAAATATATTTAATTATAGCATACGTTTTATTCATATGCTTATTTGGCTCTGCCACATGGGAACATAACAGTTTTATAATTGCTGCATTACCTCTTTTTATTTTTGCGACATGGGGCTTTTTATACTTATGGAAAAAGGCATCCTAATCTAAATGATAAATCATCATATAAGACTAAGTGGAGAAAAACTATTTACTTCTTAGCAATATTCATTCAATGCCTCTCTTATCTCTATCTCGGCTTTTTCAAGTTCCGACATATCCACTTATACTTCCGTTATGTCCTCTATTCGCATTTTACAGGCTTCCGTACGCTTCAATTCTTGAAACACCAGTTTTACTGCAAGCTGTGGATTTACTCTGGGTGTGGTGTCCTCTCTTTTTCGGAGATTGTATCGCCCCTGCTTATAAGTGCAGTCCTCCGTCTTTGGGTTTGAAGGGGACCATAATTCCTGCTGATTGAGTCATACTTCAAGTTTTTCTGTGTCTTTTCGATGTGGGAAAGCTGGCTGGTGTTCAAAATACCGGAGAAAGATATTGTCTGGCGAAGTGGAAACCCAGTTGAAGCAGCTTTTGTCAGAGAGTAGCGCAAAGAACGGATGGTAATTGGAAAAGATGGAAGTCATGCCCGATCGTGTATGCCTCTTCATCAAGGCTACTTCGTCCGATTCTCCGGCGCATATTGTCTCCCGACAGAAAGGATATACATCCTTCAAAGTCTGGGAAGAGTCTATTCACTTGAAGAACCATATACCTGCTTTGTGGAGCCGATTCTATTCAGAAAGTGCTATCATCCGATATATTGAAAGTCAAAAAAAGTGTAATATAAGGGAATGATTCATTCCCATCCCTTTAGGGATGGGCTTTCTCCCACATATTAGATTAGGTACAAGAACTTATCCGGTTAAGAATATGGTGATAAATAAACACTCTCATTTGCCTTACCCGTTTCATGGAAATATTTTATCAACCATCATAGTAATATAATCAGGGGTAAGTCAGAGACAGAAGTACAGACGAAGTATGAGTATGATACATAGCCGTAGGATGGAATAAATTATTTACATAAATGCTTACTATTTAAGCTTTTGTACATCATTTGCACACTTATTTATTCCACCTTGTCTTCCAGTTATGTATAACATTTCACTACGTTCCATACTTCCGGCTCTGCCAACCCCCTGATTATATCTTATACCTATACCTGCCTCCAAAAGAACTGTTTTAAAGCAGGGTATCGAAAAATAGGAATCAAATGCTATTCAAAATCCGGATAATATCTCTATCTTTAAGGAAGTTTCATGAATCAATGGGAGGTACCATTAATACTATAGACATATGAAAACAGAGATGCTATATATTCTAGTATGTTGTCTTTTTCTGACCGGTTGTAATGGAAAAAGTAATAAAGAGAGCCACGCTGATGTTACTGACACGGTCTTTGAGGAAATATCTCCTGTAGATAATGAAACGGACAGTCTGATAAAACTTGAGAGAGAGAATTTATGGAAAGAGGCGAACAGGTATAAGTCTTCTATAACCGATACCACTTTCCTTAGAGCAAGAGGGACAATGTCCTATGCTGCAATAGATATGTATACAGGAGAAGGTTTCAACAAGAACTACGCCTTTAACCAGATTGTTTACCTGAAAGCGTTGGATAGAGCCAGGAAGTTTCTTTCTGTGGAGAATGACAGACTGAAATTCAATATCAAATCCGGTAAAGAAATCCATATTTCAGAAGATTTGTACCTGTTCATATCCGATTTGTTCAATGAATGGAATAAATGGTTGGAATCGGGCAGTCATAAAATATTGAAAGATGAACAGGGACTCTATACTGTATTGCCTAAAGAATACAATCGGACTCAACCCATAATAGTTGAAGAGGGTCCCAAACAAGATCCGAAAGATACAGGAGCCATCGAAATTGAATATATTCCTCCCGTGGATACCGCTCCTCCTGCAAAGAATGCGAGGCTTGTAAAATGGGGACATTTGATAGATGATACAGAAGGAGTGGTCAAAGTTTCTTTGGGCAAGCATAAAAACCGGATAAACCATGAAAGAAGTGAGGATATCATAGTAAATGGTACAAGCATTTCCGGAGGCAAGGTTTATATTTCCATTGTCAGTCCTAAATATAATCTGATATATAAAGGTGAAGCAGATTTCTATCTGGAGGATAAACAGAAGAATTTACATAAGATTCCCGATAAGGACGTGGATAAGGAGTCGGTTGCCCTTTGTCTTGAAAAAGGGGAAACAGCCGAGATAGGTGTTGATTTCCCTGATAACTGTCAACCGGGTGATTATCTTTTGAAAATCAGGGCCTATAATGAGAATGAGGAATGTTATTATACAATCCATCAATGGTTTGAAGCCTATACCTCTCATCAGGTTTCGTCCAGGGACAAACCTATTCCAGTAGGCCCCGCACGGTCTTCGGATTATAAGGCACCTTCAGGCGAGGATGATATATTTGATGTTGTTCAGAATATGCCTGAGTTTCCTGGTGGTATGCCTGGACTGATGGAGTTTATAAGACAGAATATCCGGTATCCACAAGCTGCAAGACAAAGCAGACTGGAAGGCAGGATTATTGTACAGGTTGTTATAGACAAGGATGGAAGTGTGATACAGCCCAGAATTTTCCGTAGCGTCAATCCTGTACTGAGTGCTGATGCCGCTTTATGTGAGGAAGCATTACGTATCGTTTCGATAATGCCAAAATGGAAACCCGGCAATCAGCATGGAGTGAATCTGAAAGTAAGGTTCACGTTCCCGATAAGATTTGAATCTCCCACTAGTCAAATTACCTGAAATAATGAAAGTATGCCATGAAAATGATATTTGTAACCATACTGCTCTGTGTTTTGATGGTCGGATGTACAAGCAAACCTAAACATAATCCGATTGTGGATACCATAAACAATAGCATAGGAATAAATGATACCCTCGGATTGTCTTTGCATCCCGAATACCCTGTATATTCCACCAGACAGAAACAAGTGACTTTTGTATTACATAACAATAGTGGAACTGAGATTAACTTTGGGGGATATTACGACTACACTTATGAGGATGAAAAAGGTATATGGAGAGAAGTTCCTATGCAGCTTGTTGTATTTGATGTAGAAACTGTACTTTTTCAAGGCAATACACATTATTATAATGCGGATTTGTTCAGGCATATTCCCGGCCGTTATCGTTTTTTTCTTACAATAAGAAGATATAACAGAAAATATACTTTAATGGCTGAATTCCAATTACAAAATAATACTATTGAACTTTTGGGAAGGCATTCCGATAACCGGCAGAAAGATACTTTACCTCCGGAAGAGGAAATTGTTGGGCAACCAATCTATAATGTAGTCGACCAAATGCCAGAATTTCCCGGTGGTATGGATAAACTGTTGCAATTCATCAACGGCAATATGCAATATCCGGCAGAAGCACGGAAGAAGGGAATACAAGGAAGGGTTACTGTTCAATTTATTGTAGATGAAGACGGTCACATAACAGAACCTAACATAGTGAGAAGTGTTGACCCTTTTTTAGATAAAGAGGCATTACGTATCATAAAAACGCTTCCCCAATGGAAACCCGGAACATTGAAAGGGAAAGCTGTAAAGGTGAAATATACAGTTCCGGTAACTTTCAGGCTGGATAAAACAAAAGAGATCCCCCAAGCCCCACAATCAATGAGACAGACATTGCATCCGGTACCCTGTAATATTCCAATCGGGAAAAACATGAATCCCGATTCGCTTTCCATGAAAACTGAATATGCCTGCTATCCGCCGCCAACTACGGAAGTGAGAATATTTGTCACCAATCACTCCCGGCAAAAGTACACATGTGGAAATGACTACAGCCTTGCTTTTTATAATGGCAGCAAACGACAATGGGAAACAATATCTGCCAATCCAACTATTGAGGATATTGGTTGGGTATTGCTGCCCCAATATCCCCCTCATCGGCAGACAATCAAACTCTGTACTTCTGAAATATCCAATCGTCCGGGGAAATACCGAATTTATAAAACATTCTATAATAGAGATGCCAAAGAAGTAGCCTATGCGGAGTTTGAAATAACTTCATCCGAGTGACATCAGAAATAACTTGATAAGGCGATGTGATATTAACCCAATGGAAGATAACGATGAAATATTTACTCTTTATATCGTTGATACTATTTTGCTCTTGCCATTCCGATTCTTCCAGGAAAGGACAGGGAGAGAAAACAGACAGCATTCGTTTACAAAAGGAACTATACGCTTTACATCGGTATGTGGACAGCATTATTAAATCCGATGCCATCCTGCAACAACGCTTTCATTGTTCAGGGGCAGGTCTGACCAAAGACAAAGTGTCCATTGACTTTCTGGATATACCGGAAGATTCTTTTGAGGCCTTTAAATCGGCATTCAAGAAAGATGTTTTTGATTCTCCGTTGTTGGAATTCAATATAATGTCGGATATCACATTTGGTCCTGAGATCATTCCGATAAAAGAGGATTCTCTCGGACAGTCTGTAAATATAGTGCTGAGTCCTATACCACGGGATATTCCTCAAGGAGAAGCCATAAACCCTGATTCCCTTTCAATGCGTGCTGAATATGACTATTATCCGTTATCGACAACGGAAGTAAAAGTAATCATAACCAACCACTCCCGTTATGAATATGATTGTGGTGAAGGTTACAGTCTTACCTATTACAATGAAAGGCAAAAAAAATGGGAAGCGCTACCGACCAATCCGATCAGGAATGATGTTTTATGGATATTTCCACCGGACTGTCCCACCCATGAGCAGACAATCAGACTTTATACTTCTGAAGTGCCCAATCGTCCAGGGAAATATCGTGTTTACAAATCCTTCAATAGGAATACGAAAGTGGCTTATGCTGAATTTGAAATGGTGGATACGAAAGGAGTTGAACAAATCAGAAAACGGATTGATGATTATTGGATGGACAGAATGGATGATGAAAAAGATACTACAGCACAAAACATTCAAAGTACAGGTATTTATGACAATGATACTATTGGAGTATCATTAATGAACAATTCACTGTATTTTCAGGAAATGTTCAGGCGAAAAGTTGTTAGTTATTCGGCTATCAATCATGGAAGAATTCAATCAGCAACACCTTTTACAGCACCTGCATTCTTGGATACTCTGCAAATATCTATGAAAACAGATAGCGCTGTTTATCCGGTAGGCACGAAAAGTGTGTCGGTGGATCTGAATAATAATAATTCCGAAGTCCTGTTCTTTGGAGAGGATTATATGGTGGCACGTAAAGAAGGCAACCAATGGCTGTTACTGAATGGCGACAATGCTTGGACTGATATAGGCATTAGAGTTGGACAAGGGGAAAAATATCAATTTACAGCAAATCTTTATCCTCTTTTTAATGATAACAGACCTGGAAACTATAGGGTATATAAGGAAATAGGTTTTTATGATTCTAAAGAAAAATGGTTTATGGTGGCAGAATTCAGAATAGAGTAGGCAAACCCCTTATCATATCCGGATATTTTCTGGTATTGGATGAATTTCCGTATCTTTGCAACCCTTTAAAAAACGGATAAGATTATGACAAAAGCAGAAATTGTAAATGAGATCTCCCTGAAAACGGGAGCAGGTAGAAAAGAAGTACTTCAGATAGTGGAAGGATTCATGGAGAGTGTGAAAGCGTCCTTGGCAAGCGGAGAAAATGTGTATCTGAGAGGATTTGGCAGCTTCATCTTGAAACACCGTGCAGAGAAAGTGGCCCGGAATATCACTAAGAATACTACCATGATTGTTCCGGCCCATGATGTTCCCCACTTCAAACCGTCCAAAGACTTTTCTTTAGATTAATTGATCTATGAAAATAGTTTCGGTGGATGACTCATTGCTTGTTTTGGGTCGTGGAATAGGGCAAGTGATGTTCCAGAATAATGCGTTTTCCGGTCTGTTGATGCTGATTGGAATATTCTTGAATTCATGGGAAATGGGAATATTGGCTTTGAGTGGTAATATGATAAGTACATTGACAGCTTATTTTTCCGGCTATGGACGTGATGATATAAAGGACGGACTGTATGGTTTTAACGGTACATTGGTGGGAATAGCAGTCGGAGTTTTCATGGAACTGTCGATAGGTTCCTTATTATTGATGGCTGTGGCTTCATGTATTTCAACCTGGATATCACGACTTTTCAACCTGCAACGCTCACTTCCCGGATTTACAGCACCCTTTATCCTTTCTATATGGGGATTATTGGGATTTTGCGCCTGGATAATGCCTGATGTTCTGTTGGTTTCTGATGCGGTTAATGATACTACACAAAGGATTAATTACTTTCAGACCCTCAGTTTTAGTATCGGTCAGGTAATGTTTCAAGGGAATATCTGGACTGGCCTGTTCTTTCTTGTCGGTATTCTTGTAAATTCACGGACTGCTGCTTTCTATACTGTAATTGGAACACTTCTTCCTATCCCTTTGGCTATCTTGCTAGGAATAGACGCTGATACGTTGAATATGGGCTTGATGGGTTATAACGGTGTATTGTGTGTGCCATAGCTTTAGGAGATAAAAGCTGGGAAGGTCTTGTATGGGCTTCATGTTCCATCTTGCTGTCCATTATCTTGCAGATTATAGGGATGAACTTGGGGATTGCCACTCTGACCACCCCTTTTGTCGTATCTGTATGGATGATAATGGGAATACAGAAATTGGTGAGTGTCAAAATAGAAAAGATTCACAAATAATATAAAGTATGGTTTTTTACCACGAAATTCCTTTATTTTACATTCGATATATTGTTCCTTTTCCAACTTTTCATTTGAATCTGAAAAAAGGTAGCTTGAGACGATACACCTCTTCACTAAATCTGAGATCTTCAAACTCATAATATTTTAGATTGTCCCGTTTTTGCTTAACCTTAAAAAGATATGTCTTATCCGAATTATTATGTAAGCGTCTCCGTTTTGGTTTATTGTCTTTCTAGATAAAAATAATATAAGCCTTCTTCTTTACTTATTCTATAGGCTTTTCCCAATTATCCATTTGTCAGGAAGCATGTCCCTATATTTGTCATGAAAAGTATCCGCAGACCAGTTTCCCATCCGGTTTATTACATCCACTGCATATTTAAAAAAATTGATGCCATTCATTTTACATGAGAGTGCTAAAGTATAGAGCATGGCTGCCCGTTCGGCTCCCGCATGGCTTCCGAAAAAGAGTGAGCTTCGTCGTGACATTGAGAAGTACCTGTTGTATCGTTCTATGAGATTGTTGTCCAAACTTGTATCTCCATAATTAAAGATATTTACCATCGCATCCCATTCATTCCGCATGTAGTTCGCGGCTGTCGCCAGTCTGCTCTTGGGAGGAAGATCCGGTTTGTCCAGTATGTCTGTCAGAAAGTCTT
The DNA here is from genome assembly GCF_004328515.1 of Bacteroides sp. A1C1. Classification (NCBI taxonomy): domain Bacteria; kingdom Pseudomonadati; phylum Bacteroidota; class Bacteroidia; order Bacteroidales; family Bacteroidaceae; genus Bacteroides; species Bacteroides sp. A1C1. The sequence continues at coordinate 1,376,157 of NZ_CP036491.1, read as the reverse complement.
TTATTTCAGCAAGGATTTCAGGAGCATATTCCTGCCGGTATCTAAAATTATCCTCAACCGTCCATCCGTCAACTCCTATTTTGTGCTCCTTTTCTTTCATGTAAAGCCGATTGATGAGAAATATCATCCGTACTGCATCAGGATCCCCCTCGCAGTCGATGAACTTTCTTTTTATATGCTGGAGACAGGCTATTCTGATTATGTCAGGGAAATCTTTCCCTTCAAGCTTTTTGTATCCGGAGTAAGCGTCGCTTTGCAGCAATCCGGCATACCTCCCCAGTTCTTTCAGAATCACCTCATCACGGCGTGAACCGTCCTCATACAATACATATATCAACTTCTTTCTCATGCCTGCCAATACCCAGAAGTATCCTTTACGCACCCCTTTGCCTTTCTCGTTCTTTATGGGAACGAGTATTCTGTAATAGGTCTCGTCCGAAGCGATGTAGCTGTCCTCAAGAACGCATTTACGGACAGCCTTATATAGATTTTCAATAAGTCCGGAAGCCTTTTCTATTAGTTTGTGGGCAGTCGGTTTGTTCAGTTCAAACCCATGATCCCGGAAGTACTTGATTATACGTTCCACAGGCATGGCCTGCATATAGCGGAGTTCCATCAGGCCCGCCACGAAAGAGGCGTCATAATTGGAATTCAGGAAAGCCGATTCAGGTGTCTTTCCTTTATAGATACAGTCACCCTGTGCATAGCAGTGGATTGTATAGACATGTTTGATGAAACGCATCGGTATACATTCATAACGTACACATGTGCGTTGGTATTTCTTGATTTCAGTGGCAAGGCTGATGTTGAAGTCGGGGGCATCAGGATAGACATCATGCTCCTCCACCTCCAATTCCGGATGCGTTTCACGTCGGGCCCCGTTATTCTTACGTGCTTTTCTGGCGGCAGCCTTTTCCTCCTCCTTTTTCAAACGTTCCTCCCCGGATAAGACCGGAACAGTCTGTCGCTGTTTTTCCGATGTATTGGATGCGATCCGGGTCAGACCTCTATTGATATTTTTCTGTTTTTCAAGAGACTCCTCCTTATCCAGCAGGGCTTGTTCCAATGACCTGACACATGCGGTCAAATCATTGATTCGGTTCAGAAGTTCCGTTATACGCTTATTGGCAACTTCCAACTGTCCTGCTAAAAGAGTTATTATCTCATCCTTTTTCATGCTATAAATATACGAAAAAAATGAGAAACAAGCAAAGTGCTTTACAATTAATTAGACGTAAAATGCTGAATAATAGATAATATATTATAACTGTAATCGTTTGCGAAATCTGACAGAATGAAGTGATATACCTTCCATTATAAGAGAGGCCGTAAGAGAAAAAGAAAAATCATCTTGAAGCTGCTGGATATAATTATTCCAGTATTGTTGATAGATTTGATTTTCTGTAAGCATCATTATTACATTTAAATTGTGATTGTACAAAACTAGCAAGTAACAAACCGATATACAATAAACCAAAATGGAGACGCTTACGATTTCTGAATGGATGAAATTGAAAAAGTTATAAAAAATAGGCTTTTCCACCCCCATTTTCCCTCCATTCCCCTTTGAGGCAGGTAAAGAAGAAATAAAAAAAGAGAACCTGGCATTACCTCAGCTCTCCTTTTTATCTTATTCATCCACTACAGTAAACTCGTGGAAAGAATACCGGACATCCTCATCGTTCTGTTCTTCCATATATTCATCCAAAGCCTCCCCGACAGCATTCTTGTCAGGTTTTACATCTTTCCCTATTATCCCAGAGACATACGCTGCCGCCTCTTCGATGGTTGTAAAATGCTCTGAATCATCATCGTAAGAATCCAGGTAATATCTCTCAGGAAAATACTTGCCGCTTGCATCATTGGTATGATACACGCCACATCCGGGTTCTTCTTCACGATAATACACACTCCACGGACAGGATTCCAGTTTCTCGGTTGAGATGAAAGGCAATGACACCGATAGTTTATTACAGGAAATCGAAGAATATTACGAAGGCTTCGACCTTGACTATGAAGCCTGCCTATGGATTGGCAAGAACGGCGCACCTTACCGAATCAAAGACATCGTGAACGATATGGAGCAGGCAGAAGCCATGATAGAAAAACTTTATGAGACATTAAAAACAACCATGCAATGAAAACGAAAAACCTCTACACACGAGACGCCGAAAAGGCAGGGATAAGCCGTTCCCAAAACTTTCACCGCACGGGGTTTACAACGTCTCGAGCGAACCCGAAATTTACTACAACATGGCTCATTAAATTGATATTCATTATGAAAAGAACAAGTTACAGGAAAGATTTTCAGAGTTGGAAAGGTATGGTGGCTCTAAAATTACTCTGTTGCAATATAGTCGCAGGCCGTTTTGATTGGAAGAAGTACGCTGCTATGACAGAGGGCGGGTTGGCAATGAAATTATTCAAGGAGTGGTGTATAGTGTTTAATATTCTTACTTTTAGTTATATGTCTTTTCCTGAATTTTTGCAAATTCTTTGGAAAAACCAACCGCCATACAATAAATCTTCGTAACTTTAACCTCTGAAAACATAATGATAATCGCTTAGAATGTCAGTTGAATACTACAAATATATTGCTTTTATTATTATATTGCTGATTTTCAAATGAATAAATTTAATCTTTATTACCGACTCACATTATATTTACAGAATTAGAAGCAACGGAATATGGCACAGACTTTTTATACCAAATGGCAATCTTCTGTCCTTGCAGACGCAGAAGCTTATGTTTCAGATGAATACAGCAATTTTCAAACAGCATTGTTGCGTGAAATATCCAGATATGCAGAAGCCGTGGGTGCAGTGGTCGTATCCGAGAATAAGGGGCATTACTATACAAGTTGCTTCATTGAACGTAACGGTAAGTTCGTATACCTGAATCATTCCGCAGATATGCGGATGGATGATGGGATAAGGATAGAACTCGGTTCGTTCATGATACGGACTGCCCGGCACGCAAAGGATTATACCGGTGGAAGCAATCAATATTGTGATATGCCGCAGTTACAGTCAATGATTGACAAACTATTGTCGTAATGATAACATATAGCCCGTAGCGGAATGGAAAACCGGTAGGGACTATAAGAATGCGGAGCGATTTCACTTACTTGACTATGACACTTTTGTCTTCCAGTTATGTCATACATTCCACTTACGTTTCACACTCTTGTCTCCGACCAACCCGAAGAAAGAAAAAAAGAAACCAAGTATTACCTCAGTTTCTCTTTTTGGTTTGACTATAACAGATTGAGTTCTGTCTCTTCTCCGTTCTGATAGCAATGGATGTCCAGATTTTCTGTAACCATCCATTGGCAACTGTTAAGTCTGAATCCGTATCTCTCCTCGATGGTTGAAAGGAAAGATTCAAAGTCCTCATATTCCTCTGATTCTCTCAGTTCTTCGTCCGTCAGCTTTATGATATTCAGACAGCCGACAAAAAAGTCTAGAATCAATACATACTTAGGTTCCATAATTTCAATCCTCTTTTAAGTTATACCTTTTAATCAGTTTATATACAGTTGATTTGGAGAAGCTGCATCCCTGGGAAGTAACGAATCCCTCCCTGTTCAGAATATCCGCTATCTCCTTCAGGGTATGGTTCTCCTTGATTAATGTACGGAGCATTGCGACAGCTCTCGTATTATTAGGGTTATTGTCCGCTTTCCGCTTACAAGTCTTGATACTGTTCCGGATAGCTTGCTTATGCTTATCCATCAAGTGTTCCGGATTGCCAAGTCTGAATCCTCTTGCTTTCTTGGCCTGCAATGATGCTTTCGTTCTGGCTGCTATCAATTCAGCTTCGTATTGAGATATTGCGGACAGGATATGCAGCATCATCTTGTTTGCCTGTGGGAAATCGCAGAATACTATATCCACATCACTTTCTAACAGGTTGGACAGAAATGAAACCGACCTTGCCAGTCTATCCAGTTTTGCTACAATCAACGTTGCTCCATCTTTTCTACATAGGGCCAACGCTTCCTTAAGTTTGGGTCTGTCCTTTTTCCGGCCCGATTCAATTTCGATATATTCAGCAACCGGAGTTTTTCCACAGAGGTATTTCTGTATTATCTCCCTCTGTGCGTCAAGTCCCAGTCCTGAGTATCCTTGTTTTTGTGTGCTCACCCGAAGATAAGCCACATATTGGTTTTCATTCTTCATCGTCTTTTTTTTAATAGTTTTAACAGTGGTTCCACAGGCTGGATGTTCGTCTAATCTATGGAACCATTCACGTTGGTTCATAAAAAAGGCTTTCCATGAGATTTCGAGTTCCAATAAAATCTACTCCCTCACAGAAAGCCCGTTGTCACATTTCCCGATTTTTCAGGGAACTGCTAATACCTTATAATATTATATGTTTCAGCAATCCTCTTTTCATAATCATCGGTTTTCTCTACAAGTTCATCCACCTCGGAAACAAGCATGTCAAAGTAGATGTCTTCCCTCTTATCCCTGATTTCTCCATCCTCACCAATCAGACAGACTTCAAACAGGTCCGCACCTTCATTCAAGACTATCTGAACTTTTCCGGTGTGCTTGAATCCGTTGACCTTGAATTCAATACCACACTTTATCACTTTCACTGTCTCAATCTCAACTCCCCAGGACATAAGGACGGGGAGATCGGATTTCAGGATTGACCAGATATACCTGGCCAGTTCCAAATCGTAATTCATGTCTCTTTCCATACTTCCAAAGTTTTTAGGTCCGTACTTTTTTCTTCATATATATCTTCTTCATCATCACACCAGAACATCCGGTAATCCTCACATATCCTTCGATAATCCTCCAGCCCGAAATGAGGAAAATTGGTGGAATACATGTCATGAAGGTCTTCAGGGGTTAAAGTCGGGTCATGGTTCAGCATATCGTAAACCTCATCCTCAAATTCATAGGGGCTGAAATATGAATCAGTCAGTACATGAGGATATACATCAGTACAATCCTCTATGATATGCTCTACAAACAGCAGGCATTTCAGCAGGTCTTTCTTTATTGTTATCTCCTCGTCAGAATGGGCATTGTAGTAACCGCATGAGACATTGATGCAGGAGACCCCAAGTCCGTTTTCTTTCAATGCCAGAACATCGGTCATCAAGCCGTTCTCCTCCCTGTAACCCCATTTTTCAGGTTCAAGGGCTTCTATAAACTTTTCGGAACACAAGTCAGAATATCCGATACTTGTAATCAGATCCGAATTACCCTTTCTGTCAGGCTGGATAACGAACCTCACGTCATCGAAGAGGGACATCGCCGCTTCAGAACTTCCCCTGCATCCGGTCTCCTCCTCTCTGAAAAACATTACTTTAATAGAATCATACTTCTTCAGGCATTCAAGGCAGATGAACACTCCGTTCTTGTCATCGGCTCCCAGATTCTCAAATCTCCTGTTCTTGGGCGAATAACCGAATATGATTTCCCTGGTCTCCACCGCCTTGAAATCCTTTGAATGCTTGCAGTGTGAAACCTGGTCGATATGGCTCACCAGGCAGGGATAAGTTTCAGCTTTACCCTTGACTACATACAGGTTCCCGAATTTATCCTTTGATATTGATATGTGTCCGGGGAGTTGTTTTATATAGGAACAGAGGAACTTCACCATCTTCTGTTCCTTTCCGCTGGGGCTGTAGATACTATACAGCTTCTTCAATAATTGTATATTCATGATTTATTTCTTTTTTAAGTTTATAACCATACGGGAGATTGGTACTCGGATTTACTGTATCAAATACATCCTCACCGAACTCCCATACATCTTCATTCTCAATCAATCCATCCAAAGTGTCTATACCAATGGATTTCTCTTCATATACTCCTTCCGAGTCATTCCAGATATTGATCCGGGTTATATCATCAAGGTTCTCATACCATGCTTCATCATACTCGGAATAATACCAGTTCTTCCGCTTGAACTCATTTTCCGCTTTCTCCATACATTCCTTGCAGCAATAATGCTCTTCTGTCACCTCGGAGTATTCCGCATTATCTTTCAGCAGGTTCTCTCCACAATTGTCACAGCATACACAATCGTTCTCATGGTGATATTCATTCTTTGATTCAATCCATACAAAATCATCCAGGTTCTCTGAATCCACCCAGATCTCCCTTCCGTTCCGATAGCAACAAATTGTTGCTGAACAATAGTATTGGTGGTAAGCATCCCATTCCCCATCATCTTCATCATCATCCCCGTAAAGATTAAGGTCTGTTGTATCAAGGTTGTATGAGGTCCCGGAGTTTTCGTAGTTATAGGCTTTGTTCTGATTATAACTATACCATTTGAAAGAATCCTGATAGGAAAGCGTGTCTTCCAGTTCCAGTTCACAATCTATTTCAAATTTTCTGTCAGACAACGAGTTGCCACAAACATCCACAAATGCGTTCGCCTCATGACAGGAAGCACCGATCACCTTGTAGCCGTCAATATAATCTTCCTGAATAAGTTTATCCACAAGCAGGCGTTTCAATACATCATCACCTTCCGAGGAATACTGCCTTTCAAGCAGCCTCCATTTCTTGCCGTCCTGATCCGTAACATCGGTAAAAAGAATGGCTCTCGCTACAATCAGACCTGTTTTATCAGTTATGTAAGCCGCCTTTGCCTTCACCGCATCATGATAGAACGAAGTCCTGTTCTCATCCACCATGCATGAACCGAAACTCCCTTTACAATAGTTACTATCATAGATTCTCCCAAAATCATTGTTGACATGAAGTTCCATATCAGGTGATTTCCCATGAGTATAAGTACACCATTGCTGGGTGAAAACATCCCCTGCAATCCAGTTTACGACACAAGGCGAGAGTAGTTTCCCTATCCCTGTTTCAAGTATAAGCTCCCTCATGAACTTTCCGGCTCTCATCTTGAAAACCCGGTTACGTTCAATGTTGACATAGCGGACCGAACTTTTATCCAGATCCTCACACAGGCCTTTGGCTTCGTCAGTCCTATATTTGGCGGAATGGTATGTCTTGCCTATCAGTTCCACCTCATACGGTAATTCTTCATCATTCTTGCCCGACCCGATAACGGCTTCAACCACTCTTTTCTGCAGGGCAGCCATATCATATATATGTAGCAGGGCATAGTCGTCATGTTCCCTGCAATACTTCAGTAGTACAGGATTTTTCAGGTGGGCCAGCAATATCCTGTTCTTTCTTACCGCCACACCATTTTCTCTCTTTTCAAGTCCGAAACGGGCCTTGAATTCTTCATAACCATAAAAATTATAGTATAACATAATCTTCTGAATTTTAAATTGTCGGTAAATAAAAAAGGAGGGATACTTCCTTTTTATCGGAAATATCCCTCCCCGGAATATTAGTCTTGGTATCTCTCAACCGTTTCAGATGAATGGTATCGTCTCGTCCTCCAGAACTCCCGATTCCACTATCTTCTTACAAATCTCATGCGAAGCCTTGTTTCTCAGGTCATATCCGTAATCTTCACTTCCCATAATCTTAATCACTTCAACCATACTTCTGAATAAGGTCTGTTGCAGGGTCCTGTGGAATGTGGTAACTGCAATAGCGAACCTTTTCTCATTCCACCCATAGTCGTTCAGGGCATGTTCAAGTTCTTTTGCAGCCTTGAACTCCCTGCTGTTTTCCAATTCGTATCTTTCCATAATATTCATTATTGTTTATATATTATTCCTATTGCAATGATTTAGAATAAGCACCTTTCCTACATTCATCTATACGTGACTGACATTCCTCCGTTACTTCCTTTAGAATCTCGGCACATCTTTTATCAGAACAGCCTTGCAGCAATCTGTCTATGTATGTCATAATATCATTCACTTCCATATCATATATCTGTCAAAGGGTTCAACAAAAAAGGGAGAAAGAACCGGTTTGCCATATTTTAGTTCTTTCTCCCTTGTGAGTTAATTTATTTTCAGGTCTAACTCAAAAACCATCCGTAATTCTCAGTATCTTCACCGTTTAAAGCTCTCTGGATACCTACAGAAAAATCAGTACAGTTCTGATTGCGCTCCAGGAACTTGTCTATGTAGGATTGTTTGGCGGCATCATTGAGTAGCTGCATCAAATCCCAACAAGTAATATTCTCTCTGCCACGTAACCCGAAATTAGGGTTCTCTATATAGCCTTTCGTAGCTGCGTTTACATTGGAATCACCCAGGATTACCTTCGGCAGTTCTCTGAGTTGTGAAGCAGGCAAGGCTTGATACAATCTGAGCCTGCCTATTATCTGACAGAACTGTTCTTGTGAAATCTTGGTTCTTCCCAGGTTTTCAAGAAGTCTCAAATTTTGCTCCGGTTTGAAATCTTGAAATAGTCTGAGTGCTGAACTATAAATATCTGCATCACTCATTACTTCCAGTCGTCCGGTCAAGCCATCGTTGGTCAGCATCAGATTTGAGCACACACGAACCCTCCACCCGATAAAGATCTTGAATTTCTCGGGTGATTTTCGGGCGTATAAGTTTTCCTCGTTCAGGCTTCTTACACCTCCGATACATAAATGTACTTCCTCGCCGTTCATCATTCTGCTCATGGAACGGATATGAAAACAGAAAGCCATACGTTGATAATAGATGGTCTCGTCCTCCGGTCTAAGCTCTTCTTTCCTTTTTGTCAATGCTCCCGGAACCCTGCCTAAAATCTTATGTGAAACTCTGATTTCCGTGTTTCCAAAGTTCTCTCCGGTAAAATACATTCTTGCAGCATCTTCTACCTGGTGGATAAATTTCTGGTGGCTGATTGTTAGCTGGTTGTCTCCGAAGCTGGGTACAATACAGTTCCTTTCAAGTTCTTCAAGTGTTATTCCCGAAGTGTTGCTCTCAATAAAATTAGGATGCTCTTTCTGTTCTTCTTCAGATACGATTATAGCATCTTCGACACCAATTGCATCCATCATTCTTGTTACCATTCCGATTGTTCTTGGAATGATAGTAAGTTCATTAGTCATTGTTTCCATACTCTTGTTATTTTTTAGTCGGTTAATAAAATGCGGTGAAAAACAAAAAGCCAAGAGGTGTTATTTCTTTGCTTTTATAAATATTCCTCTTAGCTTCTTTATCCCTTTGAGTATTGAAGTTGCTACCTCCAATACCGTTATTATCACGTCCGCTTTCTTGTCATAATCCATTCATCAGACGTTCTATCAGTTTTCAGTCGCAGCATCAACGGCCTTGACTTCACCCGTGGCAATCTTCTTTTTTCCGAATTTGCCACAATACTTTTCTGCAAGCTCGATTACTACGGAACCTGCCACGATAATCTCGGCCACATAAGCTGCGACCTTCAATCCTTTAATTAAATTTCCCATGTCTCTTAGTTGTTTTAAATTGTTAGTTATTATGTTTCTATTCTCTATTTCTCTTATATACTTTTCTCATATATAAGGCTTTGAAGGGAAATCAAGGAAGGGAAGAAGAAAAAAATAGACCAATCTTTCGACTGGTTGTGATAGTTGAACCGTTGTAAATAGCTCCTCGCATTTACTTGGCCTATCATGCGGCATACATTCTTTCGTGGGGAACTTTATGTCTTGTCCACATACTGGAATTGCTACGCATCATCGAATCTCCATCTTATCCATCGTCTGAAAATAAGAGTGACCCGGTAATTGTTTTTATCATTAATGCTTGAAGCTGACGCACCTTATCTTAATGGTGCTGAATTATACTCCAAGCCATTTTCTCATATATAAGGATTTGAAGGGATTGGAGAGGGAAGATTATAAAAAATACAGCTTTGTCTTCATGTGAATATTGAGAATATATTATATAAAATAACTTTTAGCAAAAAGATGCTTGGGGGTGAACTTTAGTTAAAACTATTTCAAGAGAGTAATAGGCTTGTATTAGCAAAATAGCTCTATTTTATAGCATATGAATATCTTAAATTATAGATATCAACAATATCTTTACACAAACTATCCAAAGAAGGCATTATAAATGACCTTGTGATTCCTATTTTTTTAAGTTTGCGCAATATCTCTCTCTTATTATGTGCGCGGATTATATATTTGGCAAAAATGTATCCGAAATCTTCTTTCCATGGTTCTGGATAAAGTACAAATAAACCGTTTTGATTTTTATATCTAACATCTGTCATATTAGGAACTAATAAAGTTATTGCGGGAAATGAAAGTATGTCATCTTTATCTTCATTGAAAACCCTCATTGAGAATGGATAACTATGATAAACAACTCCATCTTTATCAAAATTTGAACAACATGCAAAATATAATGCAATCAAGGGATTATAAGTCCAATCAAGAAGTCTCGTTGGAAGTCCATAGTGCTGTGCAAGAAACAAAAATTCTTTATCATTCTTCGGACGCGTATCTGTAAACATTGAATATTTTCTTTTAAAATCTACAAATATCTTCCTCTCATATTGTTTCAGTACATCCTCTTGCCCTTCATTAAACCTTCGACCTATTGAGGGAATTAATTTATATTCAGAAGATGACTGTCCTCTGAAGAAATCTATTTCAGGGACTCCATATTGAACAGACATAAAATCTTCCAAAGTTTGTATAATTAATTTTTTCATCAATGGTATTATTATGTATTTAGTTATAAGATAGCTTATATTCACTGCAAATATACTCATTTTGTAAGAAGTGACACATAAGGATACTTCAAAACGCTATAAAATACTTCCTGCTATTTAAAGTAATTGGAAATGAAAGTTCAAAGATTTATATGAGGCTCTCCCCTTATGCAATTTGGTACTCTGAATCTTTTTGTTTACCTTTGTAGTAACCAATATATTAGACAATTATGAATAGCAACAATAAGAATCAGATAATCCGTTTTGACTGGGCTATGAAACGCCTGCTCAGAAACAAGGCCAATTTCAGTGTCCTTGAAGGTCTGCTCACTACTTTATTGGGTGAGAAAATCATTATTCAGCGACTCCTGGAAAGTGAAAGCAATCAGGAGGATGAGTATGACAAGTATAACCGTGTCGATATGCTTGCCGAGAACTCCAAGGGTGAACTGGTGCTGATAGAGGTGCAGAACAATAATGAATACGCCTACTTCCAGCGTATGTTGTTCGGCACTTCGAAGCTGGTGACTGAATATATCAATAGGGGAGAAAGCTATGACAAGGTTCGTAAGGTATATAGCGTTAATATCGTCTATTTCTCTCTGGGACATGGTACGGACTATGTGTATCATGGAAAGACGGAGTTCAGAGGCATCCACACCAACGATCTTCTTGAACTCACTCCATTCCAGAAGCAGACATTCAAGGTGGATACGGTAAGTCAGCTATATCCTGAATATTATATCCTGAAAGTAAACGGTTTCAATCAGGTAGCCAAAAGTCCCCTGGAAGAATGGATCTACTACCTGAATACCGGAGAGATACCTTCCAGTGCTACAGCTCCCGGTCTTGAGGAGGCCCGTGAAAGGTTGAAACTGGATAGCATGACTAAGGATGAGCTTGCTGCCTATTATCGTCATCTGGATAATATTGTAATCCTTCGTGATAATATCAATACTGAACGTGAAGAAGGAAGGGCAGAAGGATTACTTAAAGGTCGTGAAGAAGAAAAAAGAGAAAGTGCTCGTAATTTAAAGAAGTTAGGAGTTGCTATTGATATTATCTCAAAAGCTACTGGATTGTCTCAAGATGAAATTGAGTGTTTGTAGTATTTGCTATATTTATCTATTGAAGGGGCAATGTCATGGTATTAAATGCATTGCCCTTTTTCGATGTATTAGTGATTTTTTTAGTGTTCATGTTTTAGTATTTTTGCTTTAGGTTATTAGACTTGTGTTCCCGTTTGTGTTCCCTGCCTTAAAATTTTATATATTCTCTAGTTTTTATCTAAGAATGATAATTGTATAGTGGCTATATATACATACTTTTTTATTAGTATTACTAAATTGAAACAAGATGGATTGTGATTATCAGCAAATAAAATGGGGCTTAAAGGTGATTTTTTTGTGTTCCCGCCGTGTTCCCATGAATTCGAAATAAAAAAGACCGCCAAGAGTGGAAGCCTCTCAACAGTCTCAATTTCAATGATTTATTTTGTAGCGGGACCCGGGATTGAACCGGGGACCTCATGATTATGAATCATGCGCTCTAACCAGCTGAGCTATCCCGCCATCATTTCTCGATTGCGGGTGCAAAGATATAGCTTTTATTTAAATTGCCAAAACTTTTATGGATATTTTCTGCTTTTTCTTTTGCTGATAGGGTGCTGAAGTGGTTTGCAGTACTTTTTATTAAAAGTCTTTGTATAACATTATCAATGAATTAGGGGTGTATGGAAAGGGAGGTATAAATAAATTTGATGATTTATTTTCTGTAATTAGAAAAAAGTATTTATCTTGGCTGGCGCAATAAAAAGCAGAATAGACTATGGAAAGAAAGAAAATACATTTGGAATATCTCTTGAATGCGACTTCTAAAAGTATTCTTTGGGCAGCGATAAGTACCCCTACTGGTTTGGAGGGCTGGTTTGCTGATAGGGTTCAGTCAGACGATAAAACAGTAACCTTTTTTTGGGGAAAAACAGAAAAACGTGATGCCGAGATTATTGCCGTGCGGGCGTATTCATTCATCCGCTTCCGCTGGCTGGACGATGAGAACGAGCGAGAATACTTTGAACTGAAGATGACAAACAATGAGTTGACCAATGATTTCGTATTGGAGATAACAGACTTTGCCGATATAGACGAGGTGGGTGATTCGCGTGAATTATGGGAATCGCAAGTGGATACTTTGCGAAGAACTTGTGGTTTTTAGTTAACTTTAGATTAAAAATTTCCCGTACTCCCTTTTTTTGTACTACTTTTGTGCTCTCATTGCATGAAACGAGTAAAATGCTGCGCATAAAAAAGTTAGATATATTTGTTTTGAAGAGCTTTTGCATGCTCTTTATGGGTACTTTCTTCATCTGCCTCTTCATCTTTATGATGCAGTTTTTATGGAGGTATGTGGACGAAATGGTAGGAAAAGGATTGGAGATGACTGTCCTTGCACAGTTTTTCTTTTATTCTGCGCTTTCGTTGGTACCTGCGTCGTTGCCGCTGGCTATTCTGCTGGCTGCCCTTATCACCTTTGGAAATTTCGGAGAACGTTTTGAATTACTTGCCATGAAGGCAGCCGGTATTTCTTTATTGAAAATCATGCGGCCCCTGATTATCTTTATTTGTTTCATCTGTTGTGTCTCTTTCTATTTCCAAAATGTCATAGGACCAAAAGCCCAAACAAAATTATGGACTTTGCTTATTTCCATGAAGCAGAAATCTCCCGAAGTGGATATTCCTGAAGGTGTGTTCTACGATGAAATAGATGGTTATAATCTGTATGTGAAGCATAAGAACCGCAAAACTGGTATGCTGTATGACGTACTGATATATAATTTTGAGAAAGGTTTTGAGAATGCTCAAATTATCAAGTCTGATTCGGGACGTCTGGAGATGACGGCTGACAAACAGCATTTATATTTGCATTTATACAGTGGTGAGCAGTTTGAGAATTTGAAATCGCAGAACATGAACCAAAGGAATGTGCCTTACCGGCGTGAGACATTCCGCGAAAAGCATGCAATCATTGAGTTCAATTCGGATTTTAATATGGTGGATGCAGGTATCATGAGTAATCAGTCCAACAGTAAGGATATGAGAATGCTGCAGGCGGATATTGATTCCATGAAATTGCAGAATGACAGTGTGGGACGTGGTTATTATAAAGAAGCTATGGCAGGAACTTATAAGGTGACAGCCAGCTTGTCTAAAGAGGATACATTGAAGATTGAAAAGGCCTATTTAGGTGAGTACAATGTAGACAGCCTCTACAATGTGGCTACACTGATGCAGAAACAGAAGGTTATATCCACGGCCGTCAGCCGTGCAGAGAGTGCGGGGAGTGACTGGAGTTTTAAGAGCTTTAATATATCGCAGACTGAAAGCAGCCTTCGACGGCACATGACTTCCTGGCATGAGAAACTGACTCTTTCTCTGGCATGTCTCATCTTCTTCTTTATTGGTGCGCCACTCGGAGGAATTATCCGTAAAGGAGGCTTGGGAATGCCGGTGGTGGTTTCTGTATTGATTTTTATTATCTATTACATCATCAACAATACGGGGTATAAGATGGCCCGTGACGGACAGTGGGTTGTCTGGATGGGTATGTGGACCAGTACTGCTGTCTTGGCTCCATTGGGTGCGTTCTTGACATATAAATCCAACAATGATTCAGTGGTATTGAATGCTGATGCTTATATAAATTGGTTCAAGAAGGTTGTGGGTATTCGCAGTGTACGCCATCTGTTCCGTAAGGAAGTAATCATCCATGATCCTGATTATACACGTATTCCGGAAGAGCTGAAGGCTTTGTCCGTAGACTGTCGTGAATATGCTGATAGAAAGGGGTTGAAACGTGCTCCCAATTACTTTAAATTGTGGATGACTGATAGCCAGGATGAGGCAGTGGAAGATATTAACGAACGTTTGGAGAGTCTGATAGATGAGATGTCGAATACAAGATCCGTTACTTTGTTGACAGCGCTGAACACCTATCCGGTCATCCCCATCCATGCGCATGTCCGTCCGTTCCGCAATTATTGGTTAAACTTGCTCTGCGGTATTGTTTTCCCGATAGGCTTGTTCTTTTATTTCCGTATCTGGGCATTCCGTATCCGTCTGAATAAGGATATGGAGCGGATTATCAAGACAAATGAAGATGTGATTGGAATCATAGAAAGAGATCAGAATAAATAAAAACAAAATAGATTATGGAAAATGTAAAGTTGAATACGATAGAAGAGGCCATTGAAGACTTCAAAGCCGGTAACTTTGTGATTGTTGTGGATGATGAGGACCGTGAGAATGAGGGTGATTTGATAATTGCAGCTGAAAAGATTACACCGGAGAAAGTAAACTTTATGTTGAAGCATGCCCGTGGTGTACTTTGTGCTCCAATTACAGTTTCGCGTTGCAAGGAACTGGATTTGCCGCATCAGGTATCGGATAATACTTCTGTATTGGGTACTCCCTTTACGGTGACTATTGACAAGTTGGAAGGTTGCAGTACCGGGGTTTCTGCGGCAGACCGCGCTGCTACTATCCAGGCGTTGGCCGATCCGGCTTCTACTCCGGCCACTTTCGGGCGTCCTGGCCACATTAATCCATTGTATGCCCAGGAGAAAGGTGTGTTGCGCCGTGCCGGACATACGGAGGCTACTATTGATATGGCACGTTTGGCTGGACTTTATCCGGCGGGAGCCCTTATGGAAATAATGAATGAGGATGGTACAATGGCCCGTTTGCCCGAATTGCGCAGAATGGCAGATGAATTTGGCTTGAAATTGATTTCTATCCGTGACTTGATTGCCTACCGTTTGAAGCAGGAGTCTATTGTAGAAAAAGGAGTGGAAGTGGATATGCCTACAGACCACGGTCATTTCCGTTTGATTCCTTTCCGCCAGAAGTCGAACGGTTTGGAACATGTAGCTTTGTTCAAGGGTACTTGGGAATTGGATGAACCGATTCTGGTGCGTGTACATTCTTCTTGTGCCACTGGTGATATATTCAATTCCAAACGCTGTGATTGTGGCGAGCAGCTGCATAAGGCAATGGAGA
The DNA here is from genome assembly GCF_004328515.1 of Bacteroides sp. A1C1. NCBI lineage: Bacteria > Pseudomonadati > Bacteroidota > Bacteroidia > Bacteroidales > Bacteroidaceae > Bacteroides > Bacteroides sp. A1C1. Next base: position 1,360,552 of record NZ_CP036491.1, on the reverse strand, counting down.
TGATAGAGAAAGCCGGTAAGGGGGTAGTTGTATATCTGAATCAGGAAGGTCGCGGCATTGGCCTGATGGAAAAAATGAAAGCATATAAATTGCAGGAAGAAGGCATGGATACTGTGGATGCTAATATTTGCCTGGGACATCTGGCAGACGAGCGTGATTATGGTGTGGGTGCCCAGATTCTTCGTGAGATAGGAGTGCACAAAATGCGGCTGATGACCAATAATCCCGTGAAACGTGTGGGCTTGGAGGCTTACGGTTTGGAAATAACGGAGAACGTAGCTATTGAGACTACTCCGAATCCATACAACGAGCGTTATCTCCGTACCAAGAAAGAACGTATGGGACATACACTTCATTTCAATAAGTAACTGTCTTTTTGTTTTCTTATATCAAAGAAAATCGCTTATTTTGCAACCGGATTTGCGTAACAATCATTAAATAGTAACAAAATGAACCAATTATCAGATCGTTTAAACAGTTTGTCGCCTTCTGCGACACTGGCTATGTCTCAAAAGAGCGCAGAGCTGAAGGCTCAAGGCGTAGACGTAATTAACCTGAGTGTGGGAGAACCGGACTTCAATACTCCCGACCACATTAAAGAGGCTGCGAAAAAGGCGATAGACGATAACTTTTCTCGCTATTCTCCAGTGCCGGGTTATCCTGCCTTACGTAATGCAATTGTAGAGAAGTTGAAGAAGGAAAACGGTCTGGAATATACCGCCGCACAAATTTCTTGCGCCAATGGTGCCAAGCAGTCGGTTTGCAATGCAATCCTGGTATTGGTAAATCCGGGTGACGAAGTAATTGTACCTGCTCCCTATTGGGTCAGTTATCCGGAAATGGTAAAGTTGGCTGAGGGTACGCCGGTTATCGTACCTGCCGGTATCGACCAGGACTTTAAGATAACACCTGCACAGCTGGAGGCTGCCATCACCCCGAAGACAAAGGCGCTGATTCTTTGCTCTCCCTCTAACCCTACGGGTTCGGTGTACAGCAAGGAGGAGTTGGCAGGCCTGGCCGCAGTATTGGCAAAGTATCCGCAGGTTGTTGTGATTGCCGATGAGATTTACGAACATATCAACTATATCGGCAAGCATCAGAGCATAGCACAATTCCCCGAAATGAAAGAGCGTACGGTCATTGTGAATGGTGTTTCCAAAGCATATGCAATGACTGGTTGGCGTATCGGTTTCATTGCAGGTCCGGAATGGCTTGTGAAGGCTTGCAATAAATTGCAGGGACAGTATACTTCCGGTCCTTGTTCTGTATCTCAGAAGGCTGCTGAGGCTGCTTATACGGGTACACAAGTTCCGGTGGAGGAAATGCGCAAGGCTTTCGAGCGTCGTCGTGATTTGATTGTAAAGTTGGCCAAGGAAGTTCCGGGTTTCGAGGTGAATGTACCGGAAGGTGCTTTCTATCTGTTCCCTAAATGCGATTCATTCTTCGGTAAATCTGCCGGAGAACGTAAAATCAATGATTCAGATGATTTGGCCATGTATCTGTTGGAAGTGGCTCATGTGGCTTGCGTAGGTGGTGCTTCTTTCGGAGCTCCCGAATGCATTCGTATGAGTTATGCAACCAGCGATGAAAATATAGTTGAAGCTATCCGTCGTATAAAAGAAGCACTGGCTAATCTGAAGTGATTCTAACTTCTTCTACAAACTTATTTTAGCAAGACATCTGTCATGCTGTCACGAACAGTTCGTTTCATCAAAGCGGACTGTTCGTTTTGTTATGACGAACACTTTGTTTTGTTATGACGAACACTTTGTTTCATTATAGCGAACACTCTGTTCTATACAGTATAAACACTTTGTTTTATATTATACGAACATTTTGTTTTCTACTATATGAACACTTTGTTTTATACTTATGGAACAAAGTGTTCATGTCTGTGAACTAACGTATTATCCGTATATAGAAAATAACAATGAGGGGGGTGAAGGTACTGAATCTCACGTGGGGGATATAAAAAAGCGCAGGCAGTTTATCTACCCACGCTTTTGTTTTTGATACTGGGATTGTATTATTCTCCCGGATGAATTGCTTCAGAAGGACAAACATCTGCACAAGTACCACACTCTGTGCAAGTCTCAGGGTCGATATGATAGATATCACCTTCAGAGATAGCGCCAACCGGACACTCGTCGATACAAGTTCCGCAAGCAATACAATCGTCACTAATTACGTAAGCCATTTTCTTTTAGATTTAAATTATTATTAGTACTAATTCGTTTGGCAAAAATAGTGGTTTTCTTTATTACTTGCTATCAATCTTGATTAAAAACGTATAATTTGTATGTCGTCTAAATAAGGAGTCGAGAAAGCGACACAGCATACCGCAGAGACTGAAAAATGTTCGTTTTTGAATTTCGTAAACGAATTGCTCTGATACTATTGGCTTTAGCTGGAGCTTAAGCCGATTTTCAACTTTTAAGAAAGAGTCGGATAGGTAAAAGTAATCACTGCGATTTCTCCTTCTTCGACATTCTCGGTTTGATAGGTACCTTTGAAATGTTCAAAGAACAACTGGTTGATTTTCTGTTGCACTGATACTTTTTGAGAGGCAAACCTGGGATCGGCTATCGGGCTGTTCTCTATCCGGCATGCTATGATGTGTTTGTCCGGATGGTTGACCAAGAACATGCTGACTTTGCGCGTTTCTTTACAGTCGTTCGGATAAAGCAGCATACTTGTCACTATTTGTGTAAGGCGGTTGACGTCGGTATGGATACGCGCATCTCCTACCTCCACTTGTAGTTTCAGGAGGATATGGCCTTCACTGCGCATTTGTATTAGAAAACCTAGTTCGTTGCACCATTCTTTTACATAACAATCCTGCAATTGAAATTTCATCATATTCGCTTCCAGGCGTGAGAGGTCCAATACGTCGTTTACCAGTTGGATAAGCTCACCCGAATTGGCCTGGATAATACCGGAATACTCTTTTCGCTCTTCTTCATCCAGCTCGTTGTCGGTGGAAAGCAGTTGGGAGAAACCGACTACATTGTTCAGTGGAATACGGATATTATAACTCATATTGGCAAGGAAACGGCTTTTTACTTCGTTGGCTTCTTCGGCAATAATTGCCAATTTACGCATTTCCTTCTCATCTTGTTGCAGCCGCTTCCTGCTTCTATACATATGTAGGTTGAAAAGTAACAAGGCTATAATGATGATAATGGAGGTGACCAGACAGATACGGTGAAAACTGGCTTGCCGCTGTTCTTTTTGGAGAAGCAGTTGGTCCATATTATATAGGCTTTGTATCTGTTCTATCTGTGAGGTGGAGAATACTGTATATAACGAATCTCTTGCCTTGGTTATTTGTTTATAGATAGGAAGTGCGTCGTCCGGAAACCCCATCTTTACTAGTATATCCGCTTTCTGAAGTCCATAAATCATGGCATCATCCAGTGAAATAGGGGTTACAAGTTCAATGGCGTCTTCTAAATAAGCCAACGCTTTGTCGTATTCTTTTGTCAGTTGGTAATATTCGGCATATGCTGCCAAACGTATCAACCGATAAGGAAGAAATGAAGATGTACTGAGATGCCGTTCTGATTGCTGCAAATATTCCCATGCTTCCGCAGGCCGTTGAAGGCGGGTATAGTAAAGGGCGTATTGTAAATCTATGAGCAGATACAAATTGGTATAGCCGTTTGTCAGTACGGTGGTGCCTTCTTCCTGCAATCTATTTTTGGCATTGTTGAGTTCCTCCAGATACCGGAACATGTTGCCATTGTCATGCAGATATGAGTAAGCCAGTACCGCTTTTGTCAATAAATCAATCTGAGTGGCAAGGGAGGAGTCCGGATTTGTCAGTTCAAAAGCCTTGTTCAGGTAGGTGATTCCTTCTTTGTAACGTAAGGTATTGAAATATCCGGTCATCAGGCATAGGCATGCTTCGCGCATACCGTCATGGTTGCCGAGACTTTGAGCTTTGTCGTACATGTCTTGTGCTTGTTTGAGGGCTAATTCAATCTTCTGGCTGATGATATAGCATTCTATCATCATCTTTTTGCCTCTGAAGTAATGGCGGTAGTAGTTGTGCTCTTCAGACAACTGTTCGAGCCTCCTCAGCCATTGTTCTGCACGTTTTTGGTCCAGTAGGTTGTAGTAATAAATAATGTGCGCATATATGGCCGCACTCTGGTAAAGTATATTTTTCTGGGCGATGGCCTCTTCCAGTAATTTGTTCTCGTAATAGATGAATGTCGGTGACAGTTGGTCAAGCAGTGCTATCTGATATAGGGTTTCCAATCTGGTGGTATCGGCTGGGGAGGCTAGATATATACGTAGCAGGCTATCCTTGACTTCTGCCCGTCGCACATCTGCGTGTGTGGACGGCAACAGCCAGCATAAGGCAATGAGCAATGTAAATATCTGTTTCATTTTCTGTTCTCCTTTCTGGCTGTCTGGCTTATGGGGTGGGTGAAACAGAAGCGTGAGCCTTCGGCATACTCTGAATCAATCCATATTTGTCCTCCGATATGTTCTATGATAAGTTGGCATATGGAGAGCCCCAACCCACTGCCTTGAACATTTTCATTCAGCTTTTCAAAACGTTGGAAAATGTTGGTTTGCCTATCTTTGGGAATGCCGCAACCGGTATCTGTTACGGTGAATAGTACGGTGTCGTTCGTTTCTTTTTCCAGCTTTAGGACAATGCTGCCTTGTGGGGTAAATTTGGTAGCATTTATCAGTAGGTTAATCAGGACTTGCTGTAGGCGTGAGTCGTCAGTCTCGATGGGCATTTCTTCCAGCTCGGTGGTGAATGTAAGTTCAGCTTGTGTCTGTTTCACTTTATTCACGGTATCTATCACGTTTTTGCAAATGCTTACGGCATCATGTTGTGCAATACAGAATTGCAGTTTGCCGAATTCAAGACTCGATAGATCTATCACGTCGTTAATAAGCTTCAGCAATAGTTCTGAGTTCTGTTGGATAACTTCATTGCACTGACGGCGTGTCTCATCGTCCAGTCCCTCTTCCGTCAATAGGGATGAAAAGCCCGATAATGCATTGAGCGGGGTACGGATTTCGTGGCTCATGTTCGAGAGGAACACGCTTTTTGCACGCATGGCATTTTCGGCATTTATCCGTGATGTTGCCAGTTTTTGGGTGGAGAGCTTCACCTTTTCCCGCTGCCTTTTGAGTAGGATGGCAAGTAGAACAAATAACGTTACTAATGCCATCGTTCCTACCAATATGCTGGTTATGATTTTATTGTATTCGTTATTGCTGGCCGTCTCTATCTTATCTACCTGGTATTTTGCCTTTATCGTATTGATTTGCCGGATATAGTTTTGTGAAGCGAGTGTATCTATAGGAGGATACAATTCCTGGTAGATTCGGCAGGCTTCCATGGCCATGCCTTGTATTTTGCAGAGATAGATTTTTTCCAGCGAAGTCCAGCGGTAATAAGTGGAGCGTTTATTACCGGAGTATTCTGCTTGCAATTTGGAGTAGATGTCCAGAGCTTGTTTCCAGTATTGTTTGTCCCAATTTCCCATGGCTCTATAGTAGGCGGCAGTGGTGTAATCCAAGTGAAACCGGTAGAACTTCTCTGGGTGCAGTTGGTAGATGGAATCCATTTTGTGGAGCCAGATGTTTGCTTCATTAAGATAGTCTTGTGAGAGGTGTCCATGGGAAATGGCAAAATTCGTCTTTTCGATGCAGAAAAAGAAGTCTGTCGGGTAGTCAGGCTCCTGATATAATATTTTCTCCAGTTCTTCCAGGATTTTTTCCGCTTCTTCCAGACGTCCTTTCCGTTGCAGAACGTTGGACATTTTTAAAAGAAGCTGTGCCCTATATGGATGCTGGCCTGAAATGTTGGATAGTTCAGTCAAAGCATCTTGGTATGATTCCAAGGCTTTATCCCCCATGTTGGCTATTGTATTATAGGCGTCTCCAATGGCCTGGTTGGCCACTACCATACCAAATTGGTAGTCTGTAGCTTTGGCTTCTTCGTACATAAGTTGTGCCCGGTTCGTTGCTAAGCTGATATCGCCGCGCAATGTGTAGGCATTGGCCAATTGAAGTTGTAATAGAAAATACGTCGTTCTATCTTCATTTGATTGTAGGGTGGAAAGAAGTTGCTCACTCCACGTAATGACGCTGTCTATGGATATGGAGTCATCATAGAGAACTTGTCTTTTGACCAATGATTGCAGAATACTCTGCTTTTCTTGATTGGCTATTGTATGTGCTGATAAGACAGAAGTATACAATAGCTGCCCCAATAGCATCCATATAATCATTTTTGTTCTCAAATGTTTGTTTGCCTCTTTTGTTTATTATTGGCAAAAATAAATATAAATGAGTAAATAAAAAATTAAATAGATGCTTTTTTCTCCTTTATACTCAATTTGTTAGCAACTTTATGCAGTCGATTGGAAGGAATTAATACAGTTCCAAACCAAACTCTTCTTTTAGTTGTAACAGTGCACTGTTCTTTTGTGCCATCATCTGGAATTTTTCAACGCGTCCATAGGCACGTACCTTTTCGGTAGGAGCACTAATCCGGACAGTCATGGTGACTTTGCGGTTCTTTAGCCGGGTACGTAGGTAATTTTGCAGAGTGGGTATCATGCCGGTAAATTCCTTGGCAACGATTTCATTATCTACCACAGCCTCAAAAGTTGTGTCATTTATTAAAGTGATGCGCATGTTCTGCATACGCTTGGCTATGGCTACTTGCTCCTTGGGCATACGTCCGGCATACTCCTGCCAGTAATAGTTCAAATCCCTTTCATTGAAGATGTAGTCTTCTTCCGGTTGTGCTGCTTGGTGGGCGGCAGTAGGGTTAGATGAAGGGTTTCTTTGTTCCTCTTCTATATGGGGGCGTTTGATGGAGACCCCTAATCCGGACATTTTCATGACCGGAATTTTTTTCTCTTCTCTCCCTTGCGCCATTAATACGGCAGCAGGTGTAGCATGTGGAGTTGTAGTATTGCCATGCTGCGTAGCAGCAGGTTGAGGAGTTCTGTTTGGTTGTACTGCCGGCTGTACAGTTTGTTGGGGCATGGCAGCAGTGGCTTGTGGCTGCTGAACGGCGGCAGGCTGCGTGAATATGGGTTTTATAGCTTGTTTAGGGCTGCGCCCATTGGTACCGTCGTCCTCCTCGGCGGTCAGTTGTGCCACTTGTATCAGAGTAAGCTCTACCAGTAGCCGTTTGTTTTTACTGGCACGGTAGTTCAGGTCACAATCGTTGCAGAGCTTCATGGCACGGTAAAGAAAAGGGAGGGGGCATTGCTGTGCTTGTGCTTGGTAACGTTCGCGGATGCTTGCGCCCACTTCAAGCAACGGCAGTGTCGCCGGGTCTTTGCTGACAAGCAAGTCGCGCAGGTGGGATGAAAGTCCGGTGATGAAGTGGCTGCCGTCGAAGCCTTTGTTGAGCACATCATTCAGTAATAGCAACGCGTCACTGATTTTGTTCTCAAGAAAGAATCCGGTTAGTTTGAAGTAGTATTCATAGTCCAGCACATTGAGGTTTTCAATCACGCTCTTATAGGTGATGTGTCCTCCGGTGAAGCTTACCACCTGGTCGAAGATGGATAGTGCGTCGCGCATACCGCCGTCTGCTTTGAGGGCAATGACATTCAACGCTTCCGGTTCAGCAGTGATACCTTCTTTGGAGGCGACATATGCGAGGTGTGCTACGGTATCTTCCACACCAATCCGGCTGAAATCATATATTTGGCAGCGTGAAAGGATGGTGGGCAGTATCTTGTGCTTCTCGGTAGTGGCAAGGATGAATATGGCATGGCGTGGAGGCTCTTCCAGTGTTTTCAGGAAAGCATTGAAAGCCGAGGCGGACAGCATATGTACCTCGTCAATGATATATACTTTGTATTTACCTATCTGAGGTGGTATGCGTACCTGCTCCACCAATTGGCGGATGTCATCTACAGAGTTGTTTGAGGCGGCATCCAGTTCATGGATATTGTAGGAGCGTTGCTCATTGAAGGCAGTGCAGGATTCACACTGGTTGCATGCTTCACCGTCTGCTGTGGGACTCATGCAGTTGATTGTTTTAGCAAAGATACGGGCACAGGTCGTTTTTCCCACGCCTCTCGGACCGCAAAAAAGATAGGCATGCGCCAATTTTCCGGTGGCAATGGCATTCTTCAAGGTAGTGGTCAGTGCACGTTGGCCTACCACAGACTCAAAGGTCGAGGGACGATATTTCCGTGCAGATACGATATAGTTTTCCATATTCGGGATATTCTTTGCTTTTTGTGCAAATGTACACAAAAAAAAGAAATCTTTCGGTTATTCCTCTTATCTTTGTGACGTGAAGTTATATGATGGGCAAGTTCCATCATGAATGATAAATTGCTAAATAGTAGATAACGAGATGGATAAACTTGCTTCTCTCTGGTCTTTTGTCCGCAAGCATAAATATTTGATTACGCTTGCGTTGTTTGCTGTAATTATCGGGTTCCTGGATGAGAACAGTGTTGTACGCCGTTTGGGTTACGCCCGGGAAGAAAGCCGTCTGCGCGATGAAATAGAAAAGTACCGCAAGGAATACGAGGAGAATACCGAACGGCTCAATGAACTTGCCGTCGACTCCGGTGCCATCGAACGGATTGCCCGTGAGAAGTATCTGATGAAAAAGCCCAATGAGGATATTTATGTATTTGAAGAAGATATAGAAGAATGAAACAACTGATACCCGCCCTTTTTGCAGTAGGGGCCGTGATGCTCCTGGCTGGAGCTGCCGTTTATATTACGGGCTGGCCTCTTTCACCTTATATATATACTGTCGGTGCTACGATGGTTGCTTTGGCACAAATCAATTCTCCGTCCAAGTGTAAAAGTCCCACCGTCAAACGCCTGCGTCGGCAGCAAATATTCGGTGCACTTTTGCTGGTGCTTACGGGGGCATTTATGCTCTTTACAAGGGGCAATGAATGGATTGTGTCTCTGACGATAGCCGCCATTCTTGAGCTTTACACTTCGGTACGTATTCCACAAGAGGAGGCGAAAGAAGGTTTAAGCTAAATCCGGAACATATATTCTGCATAAACAAGAGGGGCTGAACTCTTTTATAGAGCCAGCCCCTTTCTCATTTAGTTAATCTTCTGCGTTATCCGTCTATCTTTCTACCTTTTCTACTGTCAGAACTGCCGAAGAGATACCTGCCGTTACGTCAACAGTGAACCGGTAAGCAACACCGTTTTCCAAACTTTTGCCTTTTACGAGTCCCAAGTTGCCGGCATCACGTCCATTGGTACCGTCACCTATAAATACTAGGTCACTGGTGGTAGACAAGGCATCGTTTTTATATTCACCTCCCCAACCTTGCTGGTGGAAGAACTTGAAGTTGATGTCATCTGATTTGATTTGCTCTCCCGCTACTACCGTCACCTGATATTTCTTTGCTTCAATCTGTGACATGCAGAGCCCTTTCTCTGTGGTCCAACCTACGGCATTGGTTGCTACTGAGGGCTTACCGATGCCATCACCGATAATCCAAAGGGCACCGGTTCCGTCATCGTTCAGTGTATCGGTACTTGTTCCGTTCATTTTCAATACTTCCAAATAATTTAGGTCCAGATTGGCAATGATACGGTAAGTTCCGTCGATGGGTAAAAATTTCAGTGAACCGTCTTCATTCTTTTTGAAGAAGTCGGGATCTATCCAGTACTGGTTGAAGTTGGGAATATCTGCGGTGATGTTGTCCCCTTGTTTCAGGTTGAGGTCGATGCTGTAATGGTTATCATCCACCATTTCCATTTCAGAGCCGTTCAGTAACAATTTCACGAAAGGGGCGGCCGCATAAGTCAGCGTGTTGAAGGAGATGGAATACTTCCCGGCTGACAGACTGGAGAAAGTAATCTCACTGGAAGTACCTTGTGTGATGGCACCGTTACTCCATCCGAAATTGATTTCATTGCCGTTGGCGCCTACTTTAGGAGCTTTGATGTAACCTTTCACTTTTTGTGCAAATTCACTGGTCACACTATACTGATTGGCTGCGACTTTTTCCATGCGGTATTCTTGGTCTCCGGAAATCAGAGTCAGGTAGGAGAAGTCCGGACGACTCAGCGCCACGTCGTAGCTTTTTTCTGTAATCGTAAAGTTGATGTTCTGCAGGATAAACTTCAGTGTAGCTGTTCCGTTGGGAATGTTTGCCAGATAGGGAACATATATTTTCCCGTTATACTCTTGTCCGCTAACTTTGGTACGGATTACAGTTTCGGAAACCATTTCGTCACTGAAGTATAACTGTGCTTTCAGTGTAGAAAGAGGTACATCTGCGTCCGAAGCTTTGATTGTAAAAGGCAGACTGTCGCCGAACAAGGCTGAAGAAGGTTCTGCCTGAAAGTCCATTGTCGGGTTGCCGGGAACCGGATCGTCATCGCTGCAGGCATTCAGCATGGCTATGCTTGCCAATGCCATCAGATAGTATTTAAAGTTTTTCATTATAATCTTCTGTTTAATTTGTTAGTCTTATTTTTTCCAACGATAAGAAACGACTGCTTTAGCCGGTACTTCGTAGGAAAAGTAGTGAGTGCCGTCACTTACAGTAATTCGTTTGGCATCTGCATTGTTGTTTGCCAATACGAAGGCATAGGTGCCGTCAGTGTTTTCAAAGGCCGAGTAGGTGACCCCATTGGCAGTGTAACCAGTCGTTCCGATACGTACAGCACCTGGTTTCACGACTGAAGACATGTGGCCGATAAGGTAATAATGGGAATTGCGGACAATTTTAGAATAGTTTGTATTGTCGATATCTACTGCACCGTAGCAGGTCTTGCAAGAACCGTCTGAAGGGCTTACCGGTCCCAGGTCACTGTCTAACATCAGGTTCCACACAATGGCACCGCGGCACCAGTTGTTGGCTGTCCCCAATGCTATTTCTTCCATATCGTTAAGCAGACGTGCTTCTAAATCGCGGCCGGAGTTCCAGGTGCCGATGGATGTTTCTGTGAAAAGCAATTCCTTGTTGGGGTAAAGCTTATGGATGTTCAGCAGTTCGGAACGGTTACCGCCATAATTGTGGTAGGCAGCACCTGCAATGTACTGTGAGGCTTCCGCATCATCATAAATCTTGGTGGGGTAACTTTTTTGATCGGCCAGATTGTCGTAGTTATAGTTATGGTCGAAAACATAAATCTTTGTGGCAACTCCGGCTTCTTTGAAAGCGGGACCCAGGCCGGTCTTGATGAAGTCACGGGCTTCTTCCCATCCCATAAACAAGGATGCTGAGTTACCGTGGTTCAGCGGTTCGTTCTGCGGAGTCACAGCGTGGATTTTGATACCTTCCTTTTCGAAAGCTTGTATCCATTTTACGAAATATTCGCCATACGTTCTGTAATATTCGGGGTTCAAGTGTCCGCTGGTCCATGAGTCAAAGGGTACACGTTCTTCCAGGCTTTTCACTTTCATCCACTTCGGACATGTCCATGGAGCAGCAATCACTTTGACAGTAGGATTGATTGCTAGAATTTCCTTCAATATAGGAATTACATACTTGGTGTCTTCCATCGGAAGGGCAAAGTGCTCAAGTCCCTTTTCGTCACAGCAAGTAAATTCACTGAATGAGAAGTCGGAACAACCGATGGCAATACGTACATAGCTGAAGCCGTAGCCTTCTTTATCCGAGAATGTCTCAGTCAGAAACTTCGTGCGGTTCTCTTGTGTCATTTGCATCAGGTTGTAACTGGTAGAGCCAGTAATGGCTGCGCCAAAACCGTCCATTTCCTGATAACGGGTGGTGGGGTCGAGTGTCACGGTAGAAGGTGACATGTTGCTTCCGGTGCCGAAGGCCAGTCCAGACTTTTTCAAGTCGTAAGTACGGCTGGTGTTCGTCACATAGATAGTAACATCTTTTGCCTCTTCTGTAGGTTGGTCTGGTGTAGGAGTGACGTCACTGTCATTATCATTGCCGCAGGCTGCCAATACAGCGAAGCAGCCTAATGCGGTAGTGAATATATTTTTCAAATTCATATTCTATTGATTTTTATATTACTTTTTATTGTTAATAGCCTGGATTCTGTACCAAATTCTCATTCTGGTCAATGGCTCCCTGAGGGATTGCGAGTAGATAAGAGTTTTCATTAAACAAATTCTCTTGTGCAAGGCGGCCACTGTCTTTGGCATAAACGGCGTTCATCACTTCTTCTACCTTATTGAGGCGGCAAAGGTCGTACCAGCGTTGTCCCTCAAAAGCAAGTTCCATACGGCGTTCGTCCATATAAGCTTGGAGCAATGCTTCTTTACTGCTACGGGTGCTTTGTGGAAGTTTACCCAGTCCGGCACGGTTACGGATGCGGTCAATAATGTCGGCTGCACCGTTCAGGTCGGGAGTTTCTCCCATAATTTTGGCTTCAGCCTTAAGAAGTAGGATGTCGGCATATCTCAGATAAATGATACTGTTGAAAGCAGAGCGGCATTTGTACATGAAAGCATAATGGTCTGCCGGATAATAGTTGCTCCATCCGCACTCGTACCATACAACAGACTCATTGTAGCGTTTCGTGTCTCCTTGCTCCTCATAGAGGCGGATAAGGTCGCGGGAAGGGGTAATCCATTTGGCCCAGGTAAAGCTTTCATCCCAGTTGCTTAAGTTGCGGCCAAACATCCACGTACACCAGTTACCTGAACCAGGAGGAAAATGAGCTTCGAGAATAGCTTCTTTAGTATTGCGTACCCGGCAGTCTTTTTTTTCTGTATCATAAGCCCAAAGGTCGCTGAAGTCTTCTACAAGGTCGAAGCCGTCGGCAGCCAATTCGTCGGCATATTTGATAACTTTTGCATAATCGCGCAGAGGCTTTTCTGCATAGACTTTGGCAAGCATGGCACGTGCCACCGATTTGGTAAGTATGCTCTTGTCGGATGCATCGTTTGTCGGTGTGTTGGGGTTTTCCACAGCTTCAGTCAAGTCTTTTTCTATTTGGGCATAAGCCTCTTCAGCTGTATTCTGTGGAGGAAAGTAGGTCGGGTACATCTCTTCTACGTTGTCTTCGGTGATGTCACCACCCACGGTAGTGATGACAGGGAAATTCCCCCATAAACGTACCATATCGAACATTACCATGGCACGGAATATCTTGGCTTGTGATTGATATTTGCCACGTTCACTGTCGCTGAGGGCCTTGAGTTGCTCACAGCCTACGATGATGCGGTTGGCTTCGGCAATATCACCCAGAAAACGGTCCCAGTCACGTTTTAGTACGGAATTAGATCCTTCAATGGAATTGGTTTCATAAGGTACTACTTCTGCACCCGTTGTTCCGGCGTATGCATTGTCGGAGTGGGCGTCACCGATAAGCAGTTTGTCGACATACCAGTGCTCCTGCTGGTCGCGGAATTTTTTATGAAGGGTTACCATTGAGGTTTCCACATCTTGCACACTGTTGAAAATAGGTTTTTCATCTGTTTTGTCCACTCCTTCCGTTACATCCGAGTAGCTGTCTACCGGATTATAGTCCAGATCACATGAGGTTGCGGTTAGTGCCAACAGTACACCGCAAGCTATACTTTTATATATATGCTTTGATTTCATAAGTTATTTCTTCTTTTTTTTAGAATTCAACATTGATACCGAAAACGAATGCTTTACTCTGTGGATAGGTTCCATAGTCGATACCTTGTACGGAACCGCTGTTGCCATATTGGTTTACTTCAGGGTCCATACCGGAATAACTGGTCCAGGTTAGCAAATTGCTTGCAGTGAAGTAGGGTTGTACGCGGCTGATACCCCATTTCTTAAACTGGCGGCAACGGATGTTGTAAGAGAGTGAGATGTCTTTGACACGCAGATAACTGCCATCTTCTACAAAGTAAGTGGAGTTCTTGATGTTGAAGTTGGCTCTCGGAACACTGGTAATCTGTCCGGGAATCCTCCATCGTTTCAAAACTTCTGTTGATTGGTTTTTACCGTCATACATACCTTCGGTTTCCATGCGGGACACATTGAAGATGTCGTTTCCGTAGCTTCCCTGAATGAAGATGCTCAGACTAAGGTCTTTCCAAGTAAAAGTGTTCGTCAATCCGTAGATGAAGTCGGGATTCGGATCGCCGATATAGGTACGGTCAGAAGTGGAAATTTTGCCGTCTTCGTTGAGGTCGCGATAAATCAAGTTACCGGTTTCGGGATCTACACCGTCACTGATGTAGCCGTAGAAGCCACCCAAAGGACGTCCCGGTTCATTGCGTACGATGTTTTCCTTTACTACCTCGGCACTGCTTGCTGCTGTATAGACTTTTTGTAATGATAGCTTAGTCAGCTTGTTCTTGTTGAAAGATATGTTGAAGTCTGTGTCCCAAGAGAATTCGCCGGTCAGGTTGTGAGAATTGAGTGAGAATTCAAATCCTTTATTGGTCATTTCGCCTTCATTACGGGTGATGCTGGTAGTTGCTGCTGCACCTGCAGGCAGACTTACATTCATCAACATGTCTGTTGTCTTCTTGTAATAGTAATCCATGCTGAAGGTCAGTCTATTGTTCAGCACAGTTAAGTCAAGACCGATGTTGGTTTGGCTGGTGGTTTCCCATTTCAGGTCACTTGTTCTAAGGTTGGCTTGGCTGATACCGGGAACTGCATGGTCGTTGCCTTCTTCAAACCACGGTATGCGGTTGATGTTGTAGCGTTGCAGATATGAGTAATCACCTATGCCGCTTTGGTTACCGGTCTGTCCCCAGCCGCCGCGAAGCTTCAAGTCATCAATCCAAGTAATGTCTTTCATGAATTTCTCTGACGAAATACGCCAGGCAGCCGAGAAGGAGGGGAAAATGCCCCAGCGATGGTCGGGATGCAGCTTGGATGAACCGTCGGCACGCATGTTCATGGTAAGCATGTACTTACTGTCATAATTGTAGGACACACGGGCAAAATAGGAAGAGATAGCCCACTGTGAGGCTCCTGATCCGGTACCGTCCCATGAAATTTTATTGGCGGCATTCAGAGTGTGTATTTTATCGTCCCGGAAGTGTGAACCATTAATATAGCTGTTGGTATAGTCTGATTTGGTGTAGGAAGAACCTGCCATGACGTCGATACCATGTTTCTTGATGTTGGTGTTGTAAGTTAATACATTATCGAAAACCAATACGGTATTCATGTTTCGGTTGTCAGAGGCTGTTCCGAAACTGTTGCGTCCGTCGGTAGTTGATATTGGATCGAGAAATGTAGTGCTTACACCGTTGCGGCGGTCCAGTGCTACAGATGATTTCAACTTCAGGTTGGGCAGGAAGCTGATGGTAGCGGCTCCGGATGCGATGAGGCGGTTTTCCTTGTTTTTGTTGTTTTTCTGGCGGGCTAGGTTTTCCATCGGGTTCATGATATTTACCCCATAGAAGTTCTTATTGTATTGATTCGGCTTTTCAGGGTCCCAAATAGGAGCATAGGTCGGTGTATTGATAACCGAAAGGACTACACCTCCACGGTTGGCACCTGTTCCGGAAATGATGCCGGTGTTTCCGATGTTATCGGAGTAGGAGATATTGGCACTTACATTCAGCCAACTGCGTATTTGGTTGTCGATATTGGCACGGAAGCTGTATCGTTTGAAGTACGTACCTTCCAAAATACCTTTTTCATCCAGATAACCGGCAGAGAGGAAGTATTTCATCTTTTCGTTTCCGTTAGACACGGACACTTGATAGTTCTGAGTCTGTCCGGTTTTGTAAACCTCGTCAAACCAGTCTGTTTGGTCTGTTAAACCTTCAAGGTCAGCGGGATTGACGGCGCCAATCTCTTTCTGTAATTCACGGTATTGCTCTGTATTCAAAGCCTCCATGCTTTTGGCCACTTTCGTCATACCATATTGTACGTTCAGTGCTACTTTGGCATTGCCTTCTGCTCCGGCTTTGGTCGTAATTAGTACTACACCGTTGGCTGCACGTGAACCATAGATGGCTGCCGATGAAGCGTCCTTTAAGATAGAGAGGCTTTCGATATCATTGGGTGATAAGAAGTTGATATTGTCTACAGGTACACCATCCACTACGTAGAGCGGGTCGTTGCTACCATTGAATGAGGTGGTACCACGTACACGGATACTCATACCACCGCCCGGTTCGCCGCTGGGCTGCATAACCGACACACCGGCTGCTTTGCCTTGTAGGGCTTGGGCGGCCGATACAATGGGGCGCTGATCCAAATCCTTTGTAGAAACCGTAGATACGGCAGTGGTTACGTCTTTGCGTTTTACACTTCCATAGCCGATGACTACCACTTCGTCCAGCAGTTCGTTGTCTTCCTGCAATGTGACATTCATGTTGGTGGTTGCTTTTACCTCCATCGTTTTATAGCCGATGAAAGATATTACCAGTGTGGCATTTTGTTCTACACTTAGGGAAAACTCTCCGTCTAGATTGGTGACAACACCGTTTGTTGTTCCCTTTTCCAATACAGATGCGCCGATGACCTCCAGGCCTGCGGTATCTACTACTTTACCCGTAGCTGTCAATCGTTGGGCAAATGCATTTGTTGACATTAGCAGTACGAGTAATGTCAGAAGGAGCTTGTAACTCCGCGTAAGAAGATTTCTTGTAATCATTCTCATAGTACTTTTATTAAAAGATTTGATTTATTTAGAAAAGTATGTTCTAATAGGGATTAGTTGTTTTTCCATAGTACACTTTCCTTTCTGTTTGCAAAGATAGTGGACAACCCTATTTGTCTGATAGGTGGGTAATGTGTGGAAGTAAGTCTGTATAAAATTTAAATATCATAAAATCAGTGTATTATAATGTTTGTGGTTAGTGGGTAAAGTAAAGGTTTGCTACTATGGAAGTAGGTTTGGACATACTGTGTTATTACTTCAAACGATCGAAATAGCTCTTAATTTTAGTGTACTTTTTTAGGGTAGAAGTAGCTTATCTTTAGATAGATTAATTTATCTTTGTGCTCTCTGCTTTATGTAAATAATAGAAATGAAAAGAAAAATCATAGCTTTGCTGTTTTTGCTGGTGGGGTGTACTTTCCTGAATGCGGCACCTTACAGTGAAAAGATAAAAGAACTACTGGTACGCCTTGACTCTCTGATTGCGCAGAAAAACACGTTTGTTATGCTTAAAGAGGCGAAGATTGCTCAGTTGCACAAGCTTCAAAAGGATGTGCGTACTTTGGAGGAGAGATATTGGCTGAATAAAAATCTTTATGATGAGTATTGTGTCTATAATGCCGATTCTGCAATGAATTATGTGGTAGATAATTTGGATATAGTTTATAGGCAGAATGATAAATACCGGCAGATGGAGTGGAAGATAAAAAAGTCTTTTCTGTTGGCTGCCACCGGTTTGTTGAAAGAAGCCCAGGATGAATTGCGCGGAGTTTCAGGCGGTTCGCTCCCCAAAGAATTGTTAGTGGACTATTATGGACAAATGCTGTATCTGTATTCGCATTTCAATCAGTATACCGGTAGTGAAATGGCCATTTTGCATGAACATTATGCACAGTTGGAACGTGTTTACAAAGACTCCTTGAATATGGTTCTTACCCCTGAACATCCCTTGTTCTTGTGGTATAAGGGGCAGGTAGTGCAAGGTACGGACAGTATGTATGTTTTTAAGGAGCGTTTGCAGAAGGGAATCTTTAATTCTGCATTCGATACTCGGCGTGATGCCATGAATGCTTACGTGCTGGCTTGCTTTTATCGCGAGTCCGATGAGCAAGAAAATTATCTGACTTACCTGATATATTCTGCTATGGCCGATGTACGTATCTCCAATAAAGATATTGCTTCGCTGGAAGAGCTGGCGGGGGTGCTTTTTAGTTTGGGTGATATTGACCATGCCTATGTCTACATGAGTTACTGCTTGCAGAATGCCTTGGCATATCGGAACCGGGTGAGAGTAGTAGGCATCTCTGCGGTGCAGGACACCATTCATCAGATTTATCAGGAACGTAATCAGAAGCAAGAAGCGCGGTTACGTATGTATTTGGTATTGGTCAGTGTCTTGTCCTTGATATCCTTGTTTGCTTTTCTGTATATATATAAGCAGATGAAGCGGTTGAAGCAGTCGCGCCAACAGCTGAATGAGGCAAACAACCGCTTGAATAAGCATGTGGAAGAACTTTCGAAAATGCACGGACAAGTGGCAGAAACGAATGTACAGCTTACTTCTTTGAATGAACAGCTGAGAGATACCAATAATCAGCTTCGTGAATCCAACTATGTGAAGGAGGAATACATAGGTTATGTTTTTTCCATTTGTTCCAATTATATCAGCAAGCTGGATGAGTATCGGAAAAATATCAATCGTAAGCTTAAGGCAAATCAGTTGGAGGATGTGAAAGCATTAACCGATACTCATTCTATGGCACAGAATGAGCTGAAAGAGTTCTATCATAACTTTGATGCTATCTTCTTGCACATTTATCCGGATTTTGTAAGTGACTTCAATGCCTTGCTCCATCCTGACGAGCAGATTGTGCTAAAAGATGCTGAGTTGCTGAATACGGAATTGCGCATTTATGCTTTGGTGCGTTTAGGTATCACTGATAGTGTGAAGATTGCCGAATTCTTGCATTATTCACCTCAGACCGTTTATAATAATCGTTTGAAGACACGTAATAAGGCTATCATTCCTCGGGAAGAGTTTGCTGCCGCTGTGCGTTCTTTGGGTAGGGCACAGAAGTGGACTTGATAAAGGCTTCTACTGATTGTCGCTGTATGACGTATAGATGGTAGCTAAGAATTAGGATACAAACTGCGATGTACCACCTTATTTTTCCCTAAGAACTAATCTTTCCACACCCGTGTTTCTTTCTTACCACAGCTGTGGTAAGAAAGAAACACGGGTGTGGAAAGAAAGCAACATATCTGTGGTGAGAAAAGTTGTTCATTAGTTCCCGTTTAGTTTCCGTGCTTTCCGGATGTAGCCTTTCGCAGGTTTATTGTCAGTTCTCTTTGTGTTCCGCAAGCGCGGTGCCTGTCGTTCAGTGGTCTATGTCAAGGTATGAATTGGAGCTTGTATTGCGCGCGCGTATATATATAATGTGTCCCTTCCTTTCCTTATCCCAGTTTCCTTTAAAAAACATGCTTTAAAACATATCTATCAATCAGTGAGTTATGAAAAAGTTCATGGAATCTCTCAAAAAAACCGTGTATAAATTTTGCAGATGTCCATAAAAGGCCTACTTTTGCATCCGCTTTCGGGAACGAAGGCGGCGATGTTTTGACATTCTGACAGTAAAACGGAGCGGTAAGCTTCCATTTTTCTCTTCTTTGCCATCGGTTTCTTCCGGAACTTCGGCCTTGGAAAAGAAAAATAAAAAAAAAACTTCTGAAAATATTTGGAAGTTATGCTTTAAAGTTCTTACCTTTGCACCCGCTTTTGAAAATGAAAGCAGCGCGAGTTGACATTCTTTTAAAAGAAACGGTGCCTGGTTCTTCTTTCTTTTTCTTTTTGCCTCCCTTTCGACAAGAGAGACGACGAGGAAAGAGAAAAGAGAGAAAAAAAAACTTCCGAAAATATTTGGAGGATATACTTAAAAGTTCTTACCTTTGCATCCGCTTTCTGAAAAGAACAGCAATCGTGAAACGAGCGATCTTTGAACAGATTTACATAAACAATACAAGTAGTACAAGAGCAAGGTTTTTCCTTATCAATGGGGAAAGCCTTGGGTAAAACAAGAGAACCGTCAATACTTATTTTATATAGGTAAAGATAAACTTTTGAATTCGAGCGTCCTGAACAGATAACAAGCTGTCGCATATTAATTTTTTTAATTTGCGCAGTCACGATACTTTTACAATGAAGAGTTTGATCCTGGCTCAGGATGAACGCTAGCTACAGGCTTAACACATGCAAGTCGAGGGGCATCAGGAAGAAAGCTTGCTTTCTTTGCTGGCGACCGGCGCACGGGTGAGTAACACGTATCCAACCTGCCGATGACTCGGGGATAGCCTTTCGAAAGAAAGATTAATACCCGATGGTATATCTGAAAGGCATCTTTCAGCTATTAAAGAATTTCGGTCATTGATGGGGATGCGTTCCATTAGGTTGTTGGCGGGGTAACGGCCCACCAAGCCATCGATGGATAGGGGTTCTGAGAGGAAGGTCCCCCACATTGGAACTGAGACACGGTCCAAACTCCTACGGGAGGCAGCAGTGAGGAATATTGGTCAATGGACGAGAGTCTGAACCAGCCAAGTAGCGTGAAGGATGACTGCCCTATGGGTTGTAAACTTCTTTTATACGGGAATAAAGTTAGGCACGTGTGCCTTTTTGTATGTACCGTATGAATAAGGATCGGCTAACTCCGTGCCAGCAGCCGCGGTAATACGGAGGATCCGAGCGTTATCCGGATTTATTGGGTTTAAAGGGAGCGTAGGCGGATGCTTAAGTCAGTTGTGAAAGTTTGCGGCTCAACCGTAAAATTGCAGTTGATACTGGGTGTCTTGAGTACAGTAGAGGCAGGCGGAATTCGTGGTGTAGCGGTGAAATGCTTAGATATCACGAAGAACTCCGATTGCGAAGGCAGCTTGCTGGACTGTAACTGACGCTGATGCTCGAAAGTGTGGGTATCAAACAGGATTAGATACCCTGGTAGTCCACACAGTAAACGATGAATACTCGCTGTTTGCGATATACAGTAAGCGGCCAAGCGAAAGCGTTAAGTATTCCACCTGGGGAGTACGCCGGCAACGGTGAAACTCAAAGGAATTGACGGGGGCCCGCACAAGCGGAGGAACATGTGGTTTAATTCGATGATACGCGAGGAACCTTACCCGGGCTTAAATTGCAAATGAATGTTCTGGAAACAGATCAGCCGCAAGGCATTTGTGAAGGTGCTGCATGGTTGTCGTCAGCTCGTGCCGTGAGGTGTCGGCTTAAGTGCCATAACGAGCGCAACCCTTATCGATAGTTACCATCAGGTTATGCTGGGGACTCTGTCGAGACTG
Source organism: Bacteroides sp. A1C1 (assembly GCF_004328515.1). Classification (NCBI taxonomy): domain Bacteria; kingdom Pseudomonadati; phylum Bacteroidota; class Bacteroidia; order Bacteroidales; family Bacteroidaceae; genus Bacteroides; species Bacteroides sp. A1C1. The sequence goes on along the minus strand of NZ_CP036491.1, from coordinate 1,339,679 downwards.
CCGTCGTAAGATGTGAGGAAGGTGGGGATGACGTCAAATCAGCACGGCCCTTACGTCCGGGGCTACACACGTGTTACAATGGGGGGTACAGAAGGCAGCTACACGGTGACGTGATGCTAATCCCTAAAACCTCTCTCAGTTCGGATTGGAGTCTGCAACCCGACTCCATGAAGCTGGATTCGCTAGTAATCGCGCATCAGCCACGGCGCGGTGAATACGTTCCCGGGCCTTGTACACACCGCCCGTCAAGCCATGAAAGCCGGGGGTACCTGAAGTGCGTAACCGCGAGGAGCGCCCTAGGGTAAAACTGGTGATTGGGGCTAAGTCGTAACAAGGTAGCCGTACCGGAAGGTGCGGCTGGAACACCTCCTTTCTGGAGTGACGTCTCGACTCGATCGTTGGTTCTTGAAGTTATGCTTCCATAAGAACCTCTTGTACTGCGCGTACTTGTTTATTAAAATATACGAGAAAAGTAGAAGCCGAGCCGTAAGGCGAGGGTTTGACTGACAGTCCTATAGCTCAGTTGGTTAGAGCGCTACACTGATAATGTAGAGGTCGGCAGTTCAACTCTGCCTGGGACTACTTCTCAGTTGGTGACCGACCGGTTACGATTTAGCGGGTCTTTCATCAATGGTGAAGGGGGATTAGCTCAGCTGGCTAGAGCACCTGCTTTGCACGCAGGGGGTCAACGGTTCGAATCCGTTATTCTCCACTTCTCAAGATTAGGAATTATCTTTAATCCTTAATCCTTGACAACGATCTTTGACATGATGTGACCAAAAAAAGTAAAGTTGAAAGCTGAAAGTATATATCGACCATACGTGATCGGTAAGACAAAAAGTAAGTAAGGGCACATGGCGGATGCCTTGGCTCTCGGAGGCGATGAAGGACGTGATAAGCTGCGATAAGCCGCGGGTAGGTGCAAATGACCTTTGATCCGCGGATTTCCGAATGGGACAACCCGATATCCTGAAGGGATATCATCCCGCAATGCGGGAGGCTAACGCAGGGAACTGAAACATCTTAGTACCTGCAGGAAAAGAAAATAAATAATGATTCCCCCAGTAGTGGCGAGCGAACGGGGAACAGCCCAAACCATCCATGTTACGGCATGTGTGGGGTTGTAGGACCACGTTGTGGCAAGAAAGTTGGTGAGCAGAATGTTCTGGAAAGTACAGCCATAGAGCATGATAGCTGCGTATGCGAAGCCAACCGAAGCCTAGTGGTATCCTGAGTAGCGCGGAGCACGAGGAATTCTGCGTGAATCTGCCGGGACCATCCGGTAAGGCTAAATACTCCCGAGAGACCGATAGTGAACCAGTACTGTGAAGGAAAGGTGAAAAGCACTTCGAACAGAAGAGTGAAATAGTTCCTGAAACCATGTGCCTACAAGCGGTCGGAGCACTTTTAGTGTGACGGCGTGCCTTTTGCATAATGAACCTACGAGTTACTTTTTCCGGCGAGGTTAAGGATCTCAGATCCGCAGCCGAAGCGAAAGCGAGTCTGAACAGGGCGTATAGTCGGAAGGAGTAGACGCGAAACCAAGTGATCTACCCTTGGGCAGGTTGAAGGATGGGTAACACCATCTGGAGGACCGAACCAATAAGCGTTGAAAAGCTTCTGGATGACCTGAGGGTGGGGGTGAAAGGCTAATCAAACTTGGAGATAGCTCGTACTCCCCGAAATGCATTTAGGTGCAGCCTTGACTTATACTGACATGAGGTAGAGCGACTGATAAGATGCGAGGGCTTCACCGCCTATCAAGTCTTGACAAACTCCGAATGCGTGTCAGTTCTATGTCAGGAGTGAGGGCATGGGTGCTAAGGTCCATGTCCTAAAGGAGAACAATCCGGACCAACAGCTAAGGTCCCGAAATGAATACTAAGTTGAACTAACGAAGTCAGATTGCTAAGACAGCTAGGATGTTGGCTTGGAAGCAGCCATTCATTTAAAGAGTGCGTAACAGCTCACTAGTCGAGGAGTTTGGCGTGGATAATAATCGGGCATAAGTATTCTACCGAAGCTTTGGGATGAGAAATCATCGGTAGGGGAGCATTCCACTCAGCGTCGAAGGTAAGGCGTGAGCCTTGCTGGAGCGTGTGGAAAAGCAAATGTAGGTATAAGTAACGATAAAGGGGGTGAGAAACCCCCTCGCCGAAAGACTAAGGTTTCCTGATCAACGCTAATCGGATCAGGGTAAGTCGGGTCCTAAGGCTCAGCCGAACGGCGAGGCCGATGGCAGAACCGGTTAATATTCCGGTACTACCTTAAGGAGTGACGTGGAGACGGAGTCGTGACAGCGCCGCGGACTGACGGAATAGTCCGTTGAAGGGTGTAGATGTTGATTGTTCCAGGCAAATCCGGAATGAGAGTCGAACCTGACAGTATGGAGCGTCCTTCTGGACAATCCAATAGTGCGTGTAATCATACTTCCAAGAAAATCCGCTAAACTTAATCCTTACGGTACCCGTACCGCAAACGGACACACGTAGTCGGGTTGAATATACTAAGGCGCTTGAGTGATTCACGGTTAAGGAACTAGGCAAACTGACCCTGTAACTTCGGGATAAAGGGTCCTCAAGCAATTGAGGCGCAGAGAATAGGTCCAGGCAACTGTTTAACAAAAACACAGGGCTGTGCAAAATTGAAAGATGAAGTATACAGCCTGACACCTGCCCGGTGCTGGAAGGTTAAGAGGAGACGTCATCGCAAGAGAAGCGTTGAATTGAAGCCCCAGTAAACGGCGGCCGTAACTATAACGGTCCTAAGGTAGCGAAATTCCTTGTCGGGTAAGTTCCGACCTGCACGAATGGTGTAATGATCTGGACGCTGTCTCAACCGTGAGCTCAGTGAAATTGTAGTATCGGTGAAGATGCCGATTACCCGCGATGGGACGAAAAGACCCCGTGAACCTTTACTATAGCTTAACATTGAATTTGGGTAATTGATGTGTAGGATAGGCCGGAGGCTTTGAAGCGGGCACGCCAGTGTTCGTGGAGCCGCTGTTGAAATACGGCCCTTTGATTATTTGAGTTCTAACCCGCTGTTGCGGGGACACTGTTTGGTGGGTAGTTTGACTGGGGTGGTCGCCTCCAAAAGCGTAACGGAGGCTTCTAAAGGTGCCCTCACGACGATTGGTAACCGTCGGCAGAGTGTAATGGCATAAGGGCGCTTGACTGGGAGACTCACAAGTCGATCAGGTAGGAAACTAGAGCATAGTGATCCGGTGTTTCTGTATGGAAAGGACATCGCTCAAAGGATAAAAGGTACTCCGGGGATAACAGGCTGATCCCTCCCAAGAGCTCATATCGACGGAGGGGTTTGGCACCTCGATGTCGGCTCGTCACATCCTGGGGCTGGAGAAGGTCCCAAGGGTTGGGCTGTTCGCCCATTAAAGTGGCACGCGAGCTGGGTTCAGAACGTCGTGAGACAGTTCGGTCTCTATCTATCGTGGGCGCATGAAATTTGCGTGGCTCTGACACTAGTACGAGAGGACCGTGTTGGACTGACCTCTGGTTTACCGGTTGTGCCGCCAGGTGCATTGCCGGGTATCTAAGTCGGGATTGGATAAGTGCTGAAAGCATCTAAGTACGAAGCCAGCCACAAGATTAGATTTCTCAGGGTCGTTGTAGACTACAACGTTGATAGGACGCAGGTGTACAGGCAGCGATGTCATAGCCGAGCGTTACTAATTGCCCGTTCACTTTTTGCCTTGCCTTGTATGGAGGTATATACGTTCAGCCATAAATGAATGCTTTGCTTTTTTCGCATCATGTCTACCTTATTCAGGTGACTACAGCACCGGGGTTCCACCTCTTCCCATTCCGAACAGAGAAGTTAAGCCCGGTCACGCCGATGGTACTGCGTAACAGTGGGAGAGTAGGTAGTCGCCGTTTTTCAGAAGAAGCCTCCGTGTCTGATAAGGATACGGAGGCTTCGTTCGTTTACATATATCTCCTCTAACATTCCGTTTCTACCGCTAATCACTATACCTTATTATATATAATTATTCATCGCATGTTCATCAGATTAATTCCCGAATTAAGGTGCTAAATAATGATTAAAAACGCTTAGTTCGTTTTCTTTACATATACTTGGATGCTGGTATGGATTGTTCTTGTGTTTTAGTTCATGAGTTTTCTGCTGATTTGTAGTGATATCTGGGTGAAATGAACATAAAAAAATGAATATTTTACTCTAAATACTACATAATGAGGATAATTATTCGTATCTTTGTCGCCCGAATAAACAAAAGAAGCTTTGGGAAAGTTTGATAAATACAAAATAGACCTGAAAGGTATGCAAGCAGATTCATGCAAATATGAGTTTGTGCTAGACAACCTTTTCTTTGCCAATATTGATGGACCGGAAGTGCAGAAGGGTAAAGTCAATGTGGTGTTAGTTGTAAAGAAAACATCTCGTGCTTTCGAATTGAACTTCCAGACAGACGGAATGGTGTGGGTGCCATGTGACCGTTGTTTGGACGATATGGAACAGCTTGTCAGCTCGACAGATAAGCTGCTGGTTAAGTTCGGTCATGAATATGCCGAAGAAGGTGACAATCTCATAGTAATTCCCGAAGAGGAAGGTGAGATTAATGTAGCATGGTTTATGTACGAGTTTGTAGCTTTGGCCATCCCCATGAAGCATGTGCATGCTCCGGGTAAGTGTAACAAGGCAATGACCAGCAAATTGAGTAAGCATATGCGCACCACTCCGGATGATGATATGGCTGAGGATACATTTGCTCCGGAAGAAGAGGTGGAGCTGATGAATGAAGAAGAAACGCAGGTAGACCCGCGTTGGGACGAATTAAAGAAAATATTAGATAACAATTAAAGATTAAAGAAAATGGCACATCCTAAGAGAAGACAGTCAAAAACAAGAACTGCGAAGAGAAGAACTCATGATAAAGCAGTAGCTCCTACACTGGCTATTTGCCCGAATTGTGGTGAGTGGCATGTATATCATACTGTATGTAGTGCATGCGGTTACTATAGAGGTAAGCTTGCAGTTGAAAAGGAAGCTGCCGTATAATTACGGTCAGTTTGACTAAAACTTATACTTGAATATCGGGCGTCTAAAAAGATTTGTAATTTAATAAGCAAACCTTTTTAGACTACCGTTGTTTCAGTAGTTCTATAAGTAAACAAGATTTTAATGGAAAAAATAAATGCAGTAATTACAGGAGTCGGCGGTTATGTACCTGATTACGTCTTGACAAACGACGAAATCTCAAGAATGGTGGATACCAATGACGAATGGATTATGACTCGTATCGGAGTAAAGGAAAGACGTATCCTGAATGAAGAGGGGCTAGGTAGTTCCTATATGGCGCGTAAAGCTGCCAAACAGCTGATGCAACGTACTGGCGCAGACCCGGATGATATAGATCTGGTGATTGTAGCTACTTCTACTCCGGATTACCACTTCCCTTCTACAGCTTCTATTTTGTGTGATAAGCTAAGGCTGAAAAATGCATATGCTTTTGACTTGCAGGCAGCCTGCAGCGGATTTCTCTATCTGATGGAGACTGCGGCCAATTTTATCCGTTCTGGTAGATATAAGAAGGTTATCATTGTGGGAGCCGACAAGATGTCGTCAATGGTTGATTATACAGATCGTGCTACTTGTCCTATCTTTGGAGACGGCGCTGCAGCTTTCATGCTCGAGCCGACAACAGAAGATGTAGGTATTATGGATGCTATTCTGAGAACCGACGGCAAAGGTTTGCCTTTCCTGCATATGAAAGCGGGTGGTTCGGTTTGTCCTCCCTCTTATTTTACTGTAGACAATCACATGCATTACATTTATCAGGAAGGACGTACTGTGTTTAAGTATGCCGTATCCAATATGTCGGATGTTAGCGCGGCCATTGCCGAGAAAAACGGTCTGACAAAGGATAGCATTGACTGGGTGATTCCGCACCAGGCCAATCTTCGTATCATCGATGCTGTGGCACATCGTCTGGAAGTTCCTCGTGAGAAAGTGCTGATTAATATCGAACGTTATGGCAATACTAGTGCTGCTACGTTACCTCTTTGCATCTGGGACTTTGAAGATAAGCTGAAGAAAGGCGACAACCTTATTTTCACTGCATTCGGCGCAGGATTTACCTGGGGAGCTGTGTATGTGAAGTGGGGATACGACGGAAAGAAGCAGTAACATGCTATTGCTGAATATAATATGATAAAAACGCATCCTATCTCGATTCGATGCGTTTTTTTGTCTCAATTCAAATACTGAAGTCATGCACAAAGCAGGTTTTGTAAATATCGTAGGAAATCCGAATGTAGGCAAGTCCACATTGATGAATGTTTTGGTAGGTGAGCGTATTTCTATCGCCACTTTCAAGGCGCAGACCACCCGTCATCGGATTATGGGCATCTATAATACGGATGACATGCAAATTGTGTTTTCGGACACTCCGGGTGTATTGAAGCCAAACTATAAGTTGCAGGAGTCCATGCTGAATTTCTCCACTTCGGCATTGGCGGATGCGGATGTGTTGCTGTATGTGACGGATGTGGTTGAGACTCCCGACAAGCATAATGATTTTGTGGAGAAAGTAGGACAGTTGGACGTTCCGGTATTGTTGCTTATCAATAAGATTGATTTAACCAACCAGGAAAAGCTGGTGGAACTGGTGGAAGCGTGGAAGGAATTGCTGCCGAAGGCAGAAATTATTCCTATCTCTGCTACTTCGAAATTTAATGTGGATTATGTCATGAAGCGGGTGAAGGAGCTGTTACCCGACTCTCCTCCCTATTTCGACAAGGACCAGTGGACGGACAAGCCGGCGCGTTTCTTCGTGACCGAAATAATCCGTGAGAAAATTCTGTTGTACTATGATAAGGAAATCCCTTATTCGGTGGAGGTGATGGTAGAACAGTTTAAGGAGGAGGCAAAGAAAATTCATATCAGTGCCGTAATCTATGTGGAGCGTGATTCGCAAAAAGGTATTATCATAGGCAAGCAAGGAAAGGCTTTGAAGAAAGTGGCTACTGAAGCGCGCCGTGATTTGGAGAGGTTTTTCGGGAAAACGATATTCCTGGAGACGTTTGTGAAAGTTGATAAGGATTGGCGGAGTTCGGACAAAGAACTGCGTAATTTTGGTTATCAGTTGGATTAAGAGTTATTCATACGACTGTGACAGTCGCAAAAAACAAAGAGAGTGAGCTATGGGAAATTTAGTTGCAATCGTAGGACGTCCCAATGTGGGAAAGTCTACATTATTTAACCGCCTGACCAAGACACGTCAGGCAATTGTGAATGAGGAAGCGGGAACCACCCGTGACCGCCAATATGGAAAGACCGAATGGTTGGGACGTGAGTTCTCAGTGGTAGATACTGGCGGTTGGGTAGTGAACTCTGATGATATTTTCGAAGAAGAGATTCGTAAGCAGGTATTGATGGCGGTGGACGAAGCCGACGTGATTCTGTTTGTGGTGGATGTGATGAACGGAGTTACGGACCTCGACGAGCAGGTGGCTGCCATCTTGCGTCGTGCCAAGAAGCCTGTGCTGCTGGTTGCCAATAAGACCGATAATCATGAATTACAATATAATGCCCCTGAGTTTTATAGCCTGGGTTTGGGTGATCCTTACTGTATTTCTGCTGTAACGGGTAGCGGTACGGGCGATATGATGGACCTTATCGTCAGCAAGTTCAAAAAGGAATCTGATGAAATTCTGGACGAGGATATTCCCCGCTTTGCAGTAGTGGGACGCCCGAATGCCGGAAAGTCTTCCATAGTCAATGCCTTTATTGGAGAAGACCGCAACATCGTGACGGAGATTGCCGGTACCACGCGCGATTCTATCTATACCCGCTACAATAAATTCGGTTTTGATTTCTACCTGGTAGATACGGCGGGTATCCGTAAGAAGAACAAGGTGAATGAGGATTTGGAGTACTACTCTGTAATCCGTTCCATTCGTTCCATTGAGAATGCAGATGTATGTATTTTGATGGTAGACGCTACGCGTGGCATCGAAAGCCAGGATTTGAATATCTTCTCTTTGATTCAGAAGAATGCCAAGGGGCTAGTGGTTGTGGTAAACAAGTGGGACTTGGTGCAGGACAAGACTGTGAAGGTGATGAAGACTTTCGAAGATGCTATCCGCAACCGTTTCGCTCCGTTTGTGGATTTCCCTATCATCTTTGCTTCGGCACTGACCAAACAGCGTATTCTGAAGGTATTGGAGGAGGCGCGTGATGTGTACGAAAATCGTATGACGCGTATTCCGACAGCTCGTTTGAACGAGGAAATGCTGCCGCTTATTGAGGCGTATCCACCCCCTTCAATTAAGGGTAAGTATATCAAGATAAAATATATTACGCAGTTGCCCAATACCCAGGTGCCGTCATTTGTTTATTTTGCAAATCTTCCACAATATGTGAAAGAGCCTTACAGACGATTCTTGGAAAATAAGATGCGTGAGAAATGGAAGTTGACCGGAACTCCGATAAATATCTATATCCGGCAGAAGTAAAATATATCGTGATGATATAAGTCGATTCTATTAACTGGTTTTATGAAGAGAAAGCGTTCGGAATATAGTTTCCGGACGCTTTCTTATGTAATAGGTTAGAAAATGAGGTGCAGTTTTATCCTTCAAGGTTCTGTATCTCCACTTCTTTGACTTTCCGGAATAGGTCGGATGCAAATATGAAACTGTTCAACCGCTCGTTGGTGGAAGTGAAGATGTCGTCTTTATTGCCTTCCCATTCTTTGTGTCCTTCGTAAATATAGATAATTTTTTCTCCGATGCCCATTACAGAGTTCATGTCATGAGTGTTGATGAGAGTAGTCATATTGTATTCCCGGGTTATATCTTGTATCAGTTCGTCGATGACAAGCGAGGTCTTGGGGTCAAGTCCTGAATTAGGTTCGTCACAGAACAAGTATTGCGGATTTAGGGCAATGGCACGGGCAATGGCTACGCGCTTCTGCATACCGCCGCTGATTTCTCCGGGAAATTTGTCTTTGGCTTCAATCAGGTTTACACGTTCCAGGCAGAACATGGCACGACGAGTCCGGTCGCGCAGGGTATCGTTGCTGAACATGTTCAGTGGAAACATTACATTGTCCAGTACCGTCATGGAATCAAACAGCGCGGCACTTTGGAAAATCATTCCCATTTCCCGGCGGAGCGCTTTCTTTTCCTTCTTTCCCATGGCGAGGAAGTTGCGGTGGTCATACAACAGTTCTCCTTTGTCTGGTGTCAGCAGACCCACGATACATTTCATGAGTACGGTTTTTCCCGAACCGCTCTGCCCTATAATCAGGTTGGTCTTTCCATTCTCGAAAGTGGCATTGATATCTTTCAGTACCTCTTTTTCTTCAAATGATTTGCAAAGTCCTTTCAGTTCAATCATCCCATTAAAAGTTGAGTTAATATTAGGTCGGCGAATAAGATAAGTACGCTGCTGCATACTACGGAGTCGGTGGACGCCTTACCCACTTCGATGGAACCGCCTTCGACGGTGTAACCGAAGAATGCCGATACACTGGCAATGATAAAGGCAAAGAACAGCGACTTGATGATGCCGCACCAAATAAACCATTCGACAAACATGTACTGCAAGCCGTATTCTAAATCTACTGCCGACATGATGCCGCCGAACCAGCAAGTACAGAAGGCACCTATGATACCAGCGAATATACTGAACGTCACCATCAGTGGAATGGTTGTCACCATAGCAGCAATTTTCGGTAGGATAAGGTAGTTTGCAGAATTGACACCCATAATTTCAAGGGCGTCTATCTGCTGGGTGACCCGCATGGTGCCCAGCTCCGAGGCGATGTTTGATCCGACCTTTCCTGCCAGAATCAGACACATGATGGAGGAAGAGAATTCCAGCAGCATGATTTCACGGGTTACATATCCCACTGTCCAACGGGGCATGAAGGGACTCTCAATGTTCAACTTTATCTGTATGGTGATTACAGCTCCGATGAAGAAGGATATCAGCAATACGATGCCGATAGAGTTCACGCCGAGCTGTTCCAACTCGTTGACATATTGGCGGAAAAACATACGCATACGTTCGGGACGGGCAAATACGCGCCCCATTAGTATGATATATTGTCCCACTGTCTTAAGTGCTTTAAACATAACATATAAGTATTTGAATGCAAATGTACACTATTTCGGCTTATTTTTGCTACATTTGCGGCGAAAACCTTTAGAGTATGGAAGAAGAAAAAGGCATAAAGGACAATGTAGAGGAAGTTAAGGAAAATCTGCAGGTCGGACTAGGCTTGACTGCCGGGGCAGAGCCACGGGAGGAAGGTAGCATGGTGCTGCGTACAGAGGATTTGGTGAAAAAGTACGGAAAGCGTACGGTAGTGAGCCATGTGTCTATTGATGTGAAGCAAGGGGAGATTGTTGGTTTGTTGGGACCGAATGGCGCCGGTAAGACAACTTCGTTTTATATGACCGTAGGGCTGATAACTCCCAATGAGGGACGTATCTTCTTGAATGATTTGGATATAACGAAATATCCGGTATACAAGCGTGCACAGACGGGTATCGGTTATCTGGCGCAGGAGGCTTCCGTATTCCGTCAAATGAGTGTGGAAGACAATATTGCATCTGTACTGGAAATGACCGACAAGCCTTTGGAGTATCAGAAAGACAAGCTGGAGAGCCTGATTGCAGAGTTCCGCTTGCAGAAGGTAAGGAAGAACAAGGGTAACCAGTTGTCAGGTGGCGAGCGGCGCCGTACAGAAATTGCCCGTTGTCTGGCCATTGACCCCAAATTTATTATGTTGGACGAGCCTTTTGCCGGTGTAGACCCGATTGCAGTGGAGGATATTCAGCAGATTGTGTGGAAGTTGAAGGATAGGAATATCGGCATTTTGATTACTGACCACAATGTGCAGGAGACGCTGAGTATTACCGATCGTGCTTATCTGTTGTTTGAAGGAAAGATTCTGTTCCAGGGTACGCCCGAAGAGCTGGCCGAGAATAAGATTGTGCGTGAAAAGTATCTGAGTAACAGTTTCGTGCTTCGTCGCAAGGATTTTATGAAGTGATCCGAATACTGCCATTGATAGAAATAAAAAAAGACCACTCATTCAGTGGTCTTTTTCATTTCTCCTTAAATCTCTATGATTAATATTTTGGAGGTCTTGCTTCTTTCACTACCATCTGGCGGCCGAAGAATTCAGCACCGTCTAGTTCGGCAATAGCTTTAGCTGCAGCAGCGTCATCTTCCATTTCTACAAAAGCGATGCCTCTGAAACGTCCGGTGGTGCGGTCATTGATAAATTTTACAGAAGATACTGTGCCGTAATCTTCCATTGCCTTCTGCAGGTCATTCTCCTTAACGCGGTAGTTAAGGTTTCCAACATAAATGTTCATAATGAAAATGATAAAATAAATATAATGAATAAAACTCTCTTGGAAGGAAGGCTGAATAATAAATGGATTACAACGACAGAGAGTTTACAAAAGCGTTCTTGAAAACGGAAGTAAAAACCATGTAATGGAAATCGAAAAACTAATGCGCCATCATTCCGCGACAAAGAAACGCATAAAATTCGGATAAACAATGTTTTTCTTTAATTATTTTTGTGGATTGTCGTGTCTTCGGGCAACTCTCGTTTCTCCTCATAGAAACCGGACGATTCGGTTTATCATCGTCTTTTCCTCGAGTATCTTTCCAGTAAACTTCCTCTGTTGTCAGCCCGATTGTTGGGCTCTTCTACCGCTCTATCCAAGAATTAAACTGAAATAAATCGGCAATGTTCTTTTGATAATTGAAAGAATAACGCTAATTTTGCACGCTCATTTGAGATATGGAACAAAGTATAAATCAAATAAATAATTGTCAGAATGAACGTTTCATTACAAAACATTGACAAAGTAAGCGCACTGCTTACTGTAAAGCTTGAGAAAGCAGATTATCAGGAAAAAGTAGACAAATCGTTGAAGAGCTTCCGTCAGAAGGCACAGATTCCCGGTTTCCGTAAGGGAATGGTTCCTATGAGCCTGGTTAAGAAAATGTATGGTAAGTCTGCATTGGCCGAAGAGGTGAACAAACTGCTTTCAGAAACAGTATATAAGTATATCCAGGACAATAAGGTAAATATATTGGGCGAGCCTTTGCCCAACGAAGACAAGCAGCAGGAAATAGATTTCGATACTATGGAAGAGTTCGAATTCCTGTTTGATATTGCTTTGGCTCCGGAATTTAAAGCAGAAGTCAGTGCAAAAGATAAGGTAGATTACTATACTATTGAGGTTACAGACGAGATGGTGGATAACCAGGTCAAGGCTTATACTCAACGTAACGGCAAGTATGACAAGGTAGACGTTTACGAGGACAATGACATGCTGAAAGGTTTGCTTGCTGAACTGGATGAAGAAGGTAATATCAAAGAGGGTGGCATTCAGGTGGAAGGCGCTGTAATGATGCCTTCGTACATGAAGAATGATGAACAGAAAGCTATTTTTGCTGGTGCAAAAGTGAATGATGTGCTTGTATTCAACCCGAATACTGCTTGGGACGGAAATGTTGCCGAATTGTCTTCTTTATTGAAGATTGACAAGGAAGCTGCTCCCGAAGTGAAATCCAATTTCAGCTTCCAGGTAGAAGAAATCACACGCTTCGTTCCGGGTGACTTGACTCAGGAAATTTTCGATCAGGTATTTGGCGAAGGCAATGTGAAAACGGAAGAGGAATTCCGTGCCAAAGTGAAGGAAGTTATTGCTAACCAGTTCGTGGCAGACAGTGACTATAAGTTCTTGATTGACGCACGTAAGATGCTGACTGAGAAAGTAGGCAAGTTGGAATTCCCGGATGCATTACTGAAGCGCATTATGCGTCTGAACAATCCTGACAAGGAAGAAAGCTTTGTAGAGGACAACTATGACAAGAGCATCGAAGAGCTGACTTGGCACCTGATTAAAGAACAGCTGGTGAAAGCCAATGATATCAAGGTTGAGCAGGAAGATATCACAAACATGGCTAAGGAAGCTACTCGCGCACAGTTTGCACAATATGGTATGATGAGTGTACCTGAAGAAATCCTGGAGAATTACTCAAAGGAAATGCTTAAGAAGAAAGAGAGTGTAGAAGGCTTGGTTAATCGTGTGGTTGAATCTAAATTGGCTACAGCATTGAAGTCTCAGGTGGAACTGGAGCACAAGAATGTTTCTGCTGAAGAGTTCAATAAGATGTTTGCGTAAGAGCAATGTGAGCCTACGGCTAAAATTTATAAAGAAACACAGAGTTTGACAAACTATAACTCTGTGTTTTTTTGTGTCTCTGTGTTCTTTTTTGTTTCTTTGTATCCTTATAAATTAAAAAAATAGAAAGAAATGGATGATTTTAGAAAATACGCTACCAAGCATCTTGGTATGAACAGTTTGGTACTGGACGATGTGATTAAATCACAAGCCAGCTATTTAAATCCCTATATCCTCGAGGAACGCCAGCTCAATGTAACACAGTTGGACGTGTTTTCCCGTCTGATGATGGACCGCATCATCTTCCTCGGTACGCAGGTTGATGACTATACGGCCAATACTTTGCAGGCTCAGTTGCTTTATCTGGATTCGGTGGATCCGGGCAAGGATATTTCCATCTATATCAATTCGCCGGGCGGTTCAGTATATGCCGGTCTGGGTATTTATGATACCATGCAGTTCATCAGCAGTGATGTGGCTACTATCTGTACAGGTATGGCTGCAAGTATGGCAGCCGTACTGCTGGTTGCCGGTGCTGAAGGCAAACGCTCCGCATTGACCCACTCCCGGGTGATGATACACCAGCCGATGGGAGGTGCCCAGGGGCAGGCTTCGGATATTGAAATCACGGCACGTGAGATCCAAAAGCTGAAGAAAGAACTTTATACTATTATCGCTGACCACTCCCACACTCCCTTTGACAAGGTATGGGCGGATTCTGACCGTGACTACTGGATGACAGCCCAGGAAGCCAAAGAATATGGTATGGTAGATGAGGTTTTGATTAAAAAATAATATGGCAGATTCAAGAAAAAATAAAAATAGATGTAGCTTTTGCGGCCGCACAGAAGATGAAGTCGGATTTCTCATAACGGGGATGAATGGCTATATCTGCGACAGTTGCGCCACCCAGGCTTATGAAATTACTCAAGAGGCTTTGGGGGCTGGCAAGAAGGCAAGTGCCACGAAGCTGAATCTGAAAGAACTTCCTAAACCCGTAGAAATAAAGAAGTTCCTCGACCAATATGTCATTGGTCAGGACGATGCCAAGCGTTTCTTGTCTGTGTCGGTGTATAACCATTACAAACGCCTGCTCCAGAAGGACGGCGGTGATGATGTGGAGATTGAAAAATCGAACATCATCATGGTAGGCAGTACTGGTACGGGAAAGACGTTATTGGCGCGTACTATCGCCAAGTTGCTGCGTGTTCCTTTTACTATTGTAGATGCAACAGTTCTGACAGAGGCAGGTTATGTAGGCGAGGACATTGAAAGCATTTTGACGCGTCTGCTCCAGGTGGCGGATTATAACGTACCCGAGGCAGAGCAAGGCATTGTGTTTATTGATGAGATAGACAAAATAGCACGCAAGGGTGATAATCCTTCCATAACGCGTGATGTGAGTGGTGAAGGCGTGCAGCAGGGATTGCTGAAATTGCTGGAAGGTTCTGTGGTGAATGTTCCTCCCCAGGGTGGGCGCAAACATCCCGACCAGAAAATGATTCCGGTCAATACCAAGAATATTCTGTTCATTTGCGGTGGGGCTTTTGATGGCATTGAAAAGAAGATTGCCCAGCGGCTGAATACACATGTTGTCGGGTATAGTGCTGTACGCAATACGGCAACCATTGATAAGAGCAACATGATGCAGTACATTGCTCCGCAGGATTTGAAGTCGTTCGGACTGATTCCCGAGATTATCGGCCGCCTTCCGGTGCTGACTTATCTGAATCCGTTAGACCGTGCGGCATTGCGCTCCATTCTTACGGAACCGAAGAATTCCATCATCAAGCAATACATCAAACTGTTTGAGATGGACAATGTGAAGCTGACTTTTGAAGATGCTGTATTTGAATATATCGTGGATAAAGCAGTAGAATATAAGTTGGGGGCCCGCGGCTTGCGTTCCATTGTGGAGACAATTATGATGGATGCCATGTTCGAAATTCCGTCAGAACAGAAGGGGCATTTTGTTGTGACGTTGGACTACGCCAAGCGCCAGCTTGAAAAGGCAAATATGGCACGACTGCAAAGTGCTTAAGAATCAGATGGTAATACGGGGTAAAACCGACTATTTTGCTTTTTATTGAAAAATATTCGATGGATTATGCTTGAAATTTAAGAAGTTGTTTATAACTTTGTTAGGGTGCTTTGTGAAAACATGGCGGAGTACCACTATTAAAAGTTAACTCAATAAACAACAACCTAATGAATCATGGCAGGGAAGAAGATTAATTTGACAGACCAGCTGAAGAAATACTTCGGGTTCGATACATTTAAAGGAAATCAGGAAGCAATCATAGAGAATCTGTTGGCGGGTAATGATACATTCGTGTTGATGCCTACCGGTGGTGGAAAATCTTTGTGCTACCAACTGCCGTCCTTGTTGATGGAGGGCACGGGTATCGTGATTTCTCCTCTGATTGCCTTGATGAAGAATCAGGTCGATGCGATGCGTAACTTCAGCGAAGAGGATGGGATAGCCCACTTCATCAATTCTTCCCTAAACAAGAGTGCGATAGACCAGGTTCGGTCTGACATACTCAGTGGTAAGACAAAGCTGTTGTATGTGGCTCCGGAATCACTGACGAAGGAAGAGAATGTGGAGTTTCTGAAAACGGTGAAGATTTCGTTCTATGCCGTGGACGAAGCCCATTGTATCTCTGAATGGGGCCATGACTTCCGTCCTGAGTATCGCCGTATCCGTCCCATTATCAATGAAATAGGAAAAGCCCCTCTGATAGCGTTGACTGCGACGGCCACACCGAAAGTGCAACATGACATCCAGAAGAATCTGGGTATGGTGGATGCGCAGGTGTTCAAGTCATCGTTCAACCGCCCGAATCTTTATTATGAGGTACGTCCCAAGACTGCAAATGTAGACCGGGACATCATCAAGTTCATTAAGAACAATCCCGAAAAGTCAGGCATTATCTATTGCCTGAGTCGGAAGAAAGTGGAGGAACTTGCTGAAATCCTGCAGGCAAACGGAATCAATGCCCGTGCCTATCATGCTGGAATGGATTCGGCTACACGAACACAGAACCAGGATGATTTCCTGATGGAAAAAATTGATGTGATTGTAGCTACCATTGCTTTTGGTATGGGGATTGACAAACCGGATGTGCGCTATGTCATCCATTATGATATACCCAAAAGTCTGGAAGGATATTATCAGGAGACCGGACGTGCCGGAAGAGATGGAGGAGAAGGGCAGTGTATTACTTTCTATACCAATAAAGACTTGCAGAAGCTCGAGAAGTTTATGCAAGGCAAACCTGTAGCAGAGCAGGAAATTGGCAAGCAGCTTCTGCTGGAGACTGCTGCGTATGCCGAATCTTCCGTATGCCGCCGAAAGGCGTTGCTTCATTACTTCGGCGAAGAATATATGGAAGAAAATTGTGGTAATTGTGACAACTGTTTAAATCCGAAAAAACAAGTGGAAGCTCAAGAATTATTGTGTACCGTGATTGAAGCTGTTCTCGCGGTGAAAGAAAATTTTAAAGCGGACTATATTATAGACATAATACAAGGTAAGGAAACTTCAGAAGTGCAGGCGCATCTGCACGAAGATCTCGAAGTATTCGGCTCTGGCATGGGCGAAGAAGACAAAACGTGGAATGCTGTGATCCGTCAGGCGCTTATTGCCGGCTATCTGAGTAAGGATGTCGAAAACTATGGCTTGCTGAAAGTGACGGATGACGGTAGGAAGTTCCTTAAACATCCTAAATCATTCAAGATAGTGGAAGACAATGACTTTGAGGATGTGGAAGAAGAAGCACCTGCACGTGGAGGCGGTGCGTGTGCGGTAGACCCGGCATTGTACTCCATGTTGAAGGACTTACGAAAGAAGTTGTCCAAGAAGTTGGAAGTGCCTCCTTATGTTATTTTCCAGGATCCGTCTTTGGAAGCAATGGCGACCATATATCCGGTGACTTTGGACGAGTTGCAGAACATACCGGGTGTAGGAGCCGGAAAGGCAAAACGCTACGGCGAGGAATTCTGCAAACTCATTAAGCGTCACTGTGAAGAGAATGAGATTGAACGTCCTGAGGACTTGCGTGTGCGTACTGTAGCTAATAAGTCAAAAATGAAGGTGGCCATCATTCAGGCTATTGACCGTAAGGTGGCGTTGGATGACATTGCCATGTCAAAGGGTATTGAGTTTGAAGAGTTACTGGATGAGATAGAAGCTATCGTTTACTCCGGAACGAAATTGAATATTGACTATTTCTTGGAGGATATTATGGATGAAGACCACTTGCTGGATATCTATGATTATTTCAAGGAATCTACCACTGATAAGATTGACGATGCTCTGGATGAATTGGGTGATGACTTTACGGAAGAAGAGGTACGTTTGGTACGCATCAAGTTTATTTCAGAGATGGCAAATTGATTGGCTTTAGTTGATAAAAAAGAAAAAAATGTTGCGTGCAAGTATACGGAATGGAATAAAAACCGTATATTTGCACGCAATAAATTTTAAACGCATAGCCCTATGTCATTTATTGCTGATAAGATTGTAATGGATGGATTAACTTATGACGACGTACTGTTAATCCCCGCTTATTCTGAAGTCTTGCCCAAAACTGTCGAACTCTCGACTAAGTTTTCACGAAACATTGAGTTAAAAATCCCGTTTGTAACTGCTGCCATGGATACGGTTACCGAAGCGAAGATGGCTATTGCCATTGCCCGTGAAGGTGGTATCGGAGTTATTCATAAGAATATGTCCATTGAGGAGCAGGCACGTCAGGTAGCTATTGTGAAGCGTGCCGAAAACGGTATGATTTATGACCCGGTAACTATCAAGAGAGGTTCTACGGTGGCTGATGCGCTGGCTTTGATGGCTGAATACAAGATTGGTGGTATTCCGGTGGTAGATGATGAAAGATATTTGGTAGGTATTGTTACCAATCGTGACCTTCGTTTTGAGAAAGATATGAATAAGCGTATCGACGAGGTGATGACCAAGGAGAACATCATTACTACCAATCCTACGACGGATATGGAGGCTGTTTCTCAAATTCTGCAAGAACATAGAATCGAGAAGTTGCCGGTAGTGGATAAAGACAACAAATTGGTAGGTCTGATTACCTATAAGGATATTACCAAGGCAAAGGATAAACCTATGGCGTGCAAGGATAGCAAAGGTCGTCTGCGCGTTGCTGCCGGAGTGGGAGTGACGAATGACACTTTGGAGCGCATGCGGGCTTTGGTGGATGCAGGGGCGGATGCCATTGTCATTGATACGGCTCACGGACATTCTAAAGGGGTTATTGAAAAATTGAAAGAGGCCAAAGAACATTTCCCTCATATTGACATTGTTGTTGGTAATATTGCTACCGGTGAAGCTGCGAAGGCATTGGTCGAGGCTGGTGCTGATGGAGTAAAGGTGGGCATCGGTCCGGGTTCCATCTGCACTACCCGTGTAGTTGCCGGTGTGGGTGTTCCTCAGTTGTCTGCGGTTTATGATGTGGCAAAGGCACTGAAGGGCACGGGTATTCCTTTGATTGCCGATGGCGGTTTGCGTTACTCGGGCGACGTAGTGAAGGCGTTGGCTGCCGGTGGTTACAGCGTGATGATCGGTTCGCTGGTTGCCGGAACGGAAGAGTCTCCGGGCGATACGATTATTTTCAACGGTCGTAAGTTCAAGTCCTATCGGGGTATGGGGTCGCTGGAAGCTATGGAAAATGGTTCCAAGGACCGCTACTTCCAAAGCGGTACCAATGACGTGAAGAAATTGGTTCCGGAGGGCATTGCTGCCCGCGTTCCTTATAAAGGTACTTTGTATGAAGTGATTTATCAGTTGGTTGGCGGTCTGCGTGCCGGTATGGGCTATTGCGGTGCAGCCAATATAGAGAAACTGCACGATGCCAAGTTTACCCGCATTACTAATGCAGGTGTACTGGAAAGTCATCCGCACGATGTGTCTATAACCAGTGAGGCACCGAACTATAGCCGTCCTGAGTAAGATAATAACAAAATAATAGTGAATGCCCGGAGAGAGATTGCCGCTTTCCGGGCATTTTGTTTATATTTGCAGCCGTATAAAAAGAACGGATGGTGCTTATGGTTAGATTGTTTTGGGTGTTTTTCTTCCTCGGGTTCGGATTGGCTGTTTCGGCCCAGGACGATCCGGTACTGATGCGTATCAATGGAAAGGAGGTCCTCCGTTCTGAATTCGAACGTAGCTATAATAAGGGCGGTACCTCTGTCGGTGCAGGCCGGAAGGCATTGGATGCATATGTGAATAAGTTTATAGACTTCAGGCTGAAAATAGAGGCTGCCGAAGTTGTGGGATTGGATACTTCCCGTGTCTTCCAGAAGGAGCAGGATGAGTATCGCCGCTGTCTGATTAAATCATACTTGACAGATGAGGAGACGGCAGAGCAGGAGGCACGGCAGTATTATGACAAGATGAAATCCGGCCGGCGTGCGGGCCGGGTATATGTGAAGCATATTTTTAAATATCTCCCCCAGAATATTTCCGGTCATACCTTGCGTGAGATGGAGTCCAGGATGGATTCTATCTACAGGGCTCTTGCAAAGGAAGGGGGAGCTGTGCCGTCTTTCGATGCTTGCGTCGAGCAATTTTCCGATGAGAAGAAAGCGTTTTGGGTGGGTTGGCTGCAGATGCCGGTGGAGTTTGAGGATATTGTATTCGGGTTGAATGCCGGAGAGATTTCCCGTCCGTTCCTCACTCCTCAAGGCATTCATATCGTGAAAGTACTCGAACAGCAGGAAATCCTTCCTTTTGAGAGGATGAAGGACAAGATAATCCGTTGTCAAACCCGTCGTCATGGAATGGATAAAGGAACGCGGGCTTTTGTGGATAAACTGAAGAAAGAATATCACTATATGCCGGATAAAGCCGGTATCGACGAACTGCTGGCCAAAGGAAGCACTTCCCGTGTATTGTTTACACTGGATGGCAAGGCATACGGTGGAAAAGAGTTTGCCGGATTTGCCGCTGTTTATCCGGCAGGGACGCGCAGACAGTTGGAGGCTTTTACAGTAAAAACGATTCTGGACTATGAAAACTCCCGTCTGGAATTGAAGCATCCCGAATTCTGTGCGTTGGTGCAGGGGTATCGTGACAGCATGTTGCTTGCCGAAATCACTGACCGTGAAGTGGGAAAGAGGAGTGTGGTGGATGAAGCGGGATTGAAAGCATATTTTGAGGCGCACCGTTCGGACTTCCATTGGGACGAACCGCGTTATAAGGGTATTGTGCTGCATTGTACTACCAAGCGGGTGGCGAAGCAAGTACGGAAATTTCTGAAACAGATTCCGGAAGAGGAGTGGATGGATGCCATCCGTCTCACTTTCAATGCCGGCGATACTCCCAAGGTGCGGGCAGAGCAAGGATTATTTGCTCCCGGTGATAATGCATATGTGGATGAATTGGTGTTCAAAGGGAAGAATGCAACCCCGGTTTTGTCATTTCCCTTTACTGCTGTACAAGGTCGTAAGCAGAAGGGACCAGATAGTTGGCAAGAGGTGCGAGAGCCGCTCGTAACCGCTTATCGGAACTATTTGGAAACGCATTGGGTGGCAAAGTTGCGTGCTGCCGGTAAGGTTGAAATTGACCAAGAGGTTTTAAAAACCGTTAATAATCACTGATGCAACCGATTAAAACACTATCTTCGTACCTCAAAACGAAGTAAATATCAGTTGGTGATGCGAACAACCTGCTTTGGGCTTTTAATTTTCCTTCTCTGTGCGGCGTGCAGCGAGCAGCACGACCATAAAGGGCGGACACCGTTAGTGGAGTTGGACGGCAATTTCCTTTACCGGGAAGATTTGCAATCGGTACTTCCTGCCGGTTTGTCCAAAGACGACAGTCTGTTGTTTGCAGAACATTATATCCGTAATTGGGTGGAAGATATTTTGCTGTACGATAAAGCGCAGAGCAATATTCCCAATAACGGTGAGATTGATAAACTTGTGGAGAATTATCGCAAAGCATTGATAATGCATACCTATCAGCAGGCTTTAATACATCAGCGGCTATCAGAGGAGATTTCAGAACAAGACTTGACGGAGTATTACGAGAAGAACCAGGCGCTCTTCAAGGTGGAACGTCCGTTGATGAAAGGCTTGTTCATCAAAGTTCCTTTGACAGCCCCGCAGCTGGGTAATGTTCGTCGCTGGTACAAGACGGAAACCCGTGAGGCGGTGGAACATCTGGAAAAGTACAGTCTGCAGAATGCTGTGAAGTATGAGTATTTTTATGATAAATGGGTGCCGGTATCGGAAGTGCTGGATATGCTGCCCTTGAAGGTTCCTGATGTGGACGAGTATCTGGACAAGAATCGCCATGTAGAGCTGAAGGATACGGCTTTCCATTATTTCCTGAATGTGAGCGATTATCGCCCGATGGGAGAGCAGGAACCCTATGAGTTTGCCCGTGGGCAAGTGAAGGATATGCTGCTGAACGTGAAGCAGGTGGAATTCATGAAGCAAGTGAAGGATGATTTGTACCAACGGGCGGTGAAAAGAGACAAGATTAAATATTATTTAGAATAAGACACCAAGAATGAAACAGTGTATGAACTTTAAGTTTGTAATTTTATTTGCCTTGACGCTATTAGTCGGTTCTACCGTTTATGGACAAGACAACGTGATTGACGAGGTAGTGTGGGTAGTAGGTGACGAGGCTATACTGAAGTCCGAAGTGGAAGAGGCACGTATGAGTGCATTGTATGAAGGACGCAAATTTGACCGTGACCCTTATTGCGTGATACCGGAGGAGATAGCCGTGCAGAAGCTGTATCTTCACCAGGCTGCCCTCGATAGTATCGAAGTATCCGAGAGTGAGGTTATCCAGCGTGTGGACTATATGACGAACATGTACATCGCCAACATCGGTTCGCGCGAGAAAATGGAGGAATACTTCAACAAGACTTCCAGCCAGATTCGTGAAACGCTGCGCGAGAATGCCCGTGAAGGATTGAAGGTTCAGAAGATGCAGCAGAAACTGGTGGGTGAGATTAAGATAACTCCGGCTGAGGTGCGCCGTTACTTCAAGGATTTGCCGCAGGACAGCATTCCTTATATCCCTACCCAGGTGGAGGTGCAGATTATCACTCAGCAGCCCAAGGTTCCTTTGGAGGAAATAGAAGATGTAAAGAGGCGTCTGCGTGAGTATACCGACCGTGTCAATAAGGGCGAAAGCTTTTCCATGTTGGCTCGTCTGTACTCCGAGGACCGTGGCTCGGCCATGCGTGGCGGTGAAATAGAGTTTTCGGGACGCGGTATGCTGGACCCCGCTTATGCCAATGTAGCTTTCAACTTGCAAGACCCCAGCAAGGTTTCCAAGATTGTAGAGTCTGAATATGGTTTCCATATCATTCAGTTGATAGAGAAGCGCGGTGACCGTATTAAAACACGCCACATTCTGTTGAAACCGCATATTCCGGAAGAAGCTCTGGCTGCCGGTTGTGCCCGTTTGGATTCTATTGCCGATGATATCCGCAATAACAAGTTCTCTTTTGAAGAGGCTGCCTCAGTGCTTTCGCAGGATAAGGATACGCGTAACAATCATGGTTTGTTGCCGAATCCCAATACGAACACTTCCCGTTTTGAGATGCAGGAACTTCCCCCTGAAATAGCCAAGGTGGTGGATAAGATGAAAGTGGGCGAAATCTCCGAAGCCTTCACCATGATTCCGCAAAAGACCGGAAAAGAAGAGTGTGTGATTGTGAAACTGAAGAGCCGTACGACGGGACACAAGGCTACCATTGCCGATGACTATCAGAACTTGAAAGAGATTGTGTTGGAGAAACGCCGCGACGAAGTGCTGGACAAGTGGATTCGTGAGAAGCAGAAGCACACATATGTCCGTATCAAGGATAATTGGAAGAATAACTGTACGTTCAAGTATCCGGGCTGGATTAAAGAATAATCCGGAAGAATTTACATAGATTTGTATGCAAAAGAAGAATACAAAAAATCATTTCCTGAACAAGCATAGATACCTCCTGGTAGGTATTCTATGCTTGTTTGGTATCTGTCTGCTGAGTGCGCAGGACAAGAAGAAGAGTACTGGTGCACCAGAGAAGAAGAAAGTGGACTCGATTGAACAGAAAAAGACGGAGACGCCGGAAAAGAAGAAGACGCGCGTCGATTTGTTGTACGCAGATGAGGCGCAGGCGGACAAACAGTTGCGTCCTGATGTGCAGGTACTCATCGGCTCGGTGAGGATGAAGCATGACAGTATGTACATGTTCTGTGACAGTGCGCTGATATTCGAAAAGATAAATTCTGTGGAGGCATTCGGCAATGTGCGTATGGAGCAGGGCGACACCTTGTTTATCTATGGAGACTATCTGTATTATGACGGCATGTCGCAGCTGGCCATGCTGCGTGAGAATGTACGTATGATAAATCGTAATACGGTGCTGACAACCGACAGTTTGAACTATGACCGTCTGTACGATTTGGGCTATTACTTCGAAGGCGGTACGCTGACCGACGAGGATAATGTGCTGACTTCCGAATGGGGAGAATATAGCCCTGCCACCAAGTTGGCTGTCTTCAACCACGACGTGAAGCTGGTCAACCCGAAGTTTGTTTTGACTTCGGATACCTTGAAGTATAGTACAGCTACTAAGATTGCCACAATTTTAGGACCCTCCGACATTGTGAGTGACCAAAATCATATTTATTCCGAACGTGGCGTGTACAATACGACTACTGAGCAGGCAGAACTGCTCGACCGTTCCGTACTGACTAACGAAGGCAAGAAACTGACCGGTGACAGCCTTTTCTACGACCGCATCTTGGGATACGGCGAGGCTTTTGACAATGTACAGATGAATGATACGGTCAACCGGAACATGTTGACTGGCGACTATTGTTTCTACAACGAACTGACCGGAAGCGCCGTTGCCACCAAACGTGCCGTAGCTATCGACTATTCGCAGGGCGACAGTCTGTTTATGCACGGTGATACTTTGCGGCTGATTACCTACCATATGAATACCGATTCCATGTACCGGGAGATGCGTGCCTATCATAAGGTGCGTGCTTATCGCACGGATGTGCAGGCCGTATGCGATTCGTTGGTGTATAATTCCAAGGACTCTTGCATGACGATGTACACCGACCCTATCTTGTGGCACGGGGAACAACAGTTGTTGGGCGAGGAAATTAAAATTTACATGAACGATAGTACCATCGACTGGGCACATATCATCAATCAGGCCCTGACGGTAGAGAAAAAGGACAGTATTCACTATAACCAAGTTTCCGGTAAGGAGATGAAAGCTTTCTTCATAGATGGAGACATGCGTCTGGTGGAGGTAAACGGCAATGTACTGGTGGTGTATTATCCGGTAGAGGAGAAGGACAGTTCGCTGATTATGATGAACTATTCGGAAGGTGGACTTTTGAAAATGTACTTGAAGGAGAGAAGAATGGAGCGCGGAGTCTTTGTTGGAAAGACTACCGGTACAGCCTATCCTTTGGACCAGATTCCACCAGATAAGAGCAGGCTGCCTTCTTTTGTTTGGTTCGACTACATCCGTCCGCTCAACAAGGAGGACATCTTCGAGTGGAGGGCTAAAAAAGCAGGTGAAGTATTGAAGAAAAGTGACCGGAAACCTGTAACTTCGCCAAGGAATATGCATATTAAACGAAATAATAAGTAGCGTCATGGGAATGTTTGCAATGCGGAAGCCTCGTGGCTTCAATCATAGCTATATCTATGTGGATGAGCGGAAAGAGAAGTTGGCGAAGATGGAAGAAAACGCCAAGCGTGACCTGGGTATGCTGCCGGAAAAGGAATTCTCGCCCGAGGATATACGGGGCAAATTCATAGAAGGAACAACTCACTTGAAGCGGCGCAAGGAGAGCGGACGTAAGCCGATGCATTTGGGCATAATCCTTGTTGTCATAGCTGTGCTGATTTATCTGTGGTATGCCATCAGTAACGGAATCATTTAATAATGATTAATCATTAATCTCTAATCATTAAACATTATCATGAGCGATATCATTCATTTGCTGCCCGATTCGGTTGCCAATCAGATTGCTGCCGGAGAGGTGATTCAGCGTCCGGCATCTGTTGTGAAAGAATTGGTGGAAAATGCAATTGATGCCGAAGCAGGGGAAATACATGTGCTGATTACCGATGCGGGCAAGACCTGCATTCAGGTGATTGATGATGGGAAGGGTATGTCCGAAACGGATGCGCGCCTTTCTTTTGAACGTCATGCGACTTCAAAGATACGCGAGGCTGCCGATTTGTTTGCCCTACGCACCATGGGCTTCCGTGGAGAGGCGTTGGCTTCTATAGCAGCGGTAGCTGAAGTGGAGTTGAAAACACGTCCGGTCAGCGAGGAGCTGGGGACGCGGCTGCTGATTGCCGGCTCTAAAGTCGAGAGCCAGGAAGCCGTTTCCTGCCCTAAGGGAAGCAATTTTTCCATCAAGAACCTATTCTTCAATATTCCTGCCCGGCGCAAATTCCTGAAAGCGAACTCTACGGAGTTGAGCAACATCCTTACGGAATTCGAGCGTATAGCGTTGGTGCATCCTGAGGTAGCCTTCTATCTGTATAGTAATGATACGGAATTGTTCAATCTTCCGGTAATGCCTTTGCGGCAACGCATCATGGCAGTCTTCGGAAAGAAGCTGAATCAGCAGTTGCTGTCCGTCGACGTCAATACGACCATGATAAAGATTTCCGGTTTTGTAGCCAAGCCGGAAACGTCGCGCAAGAAAGGAGCGCACCAATACTTTTTTGTGAACGGGCGCTATATGCGTCACCCCTATTTCCACAAAGCGGTGATGGATGCTTATGAACAGCTGATTCCTGCCGGTGAGCAAATCTCCTACTTTATTTATTTCGAGGTAGACCCTGCCAATATCGATGTGAACATCCATCCGACGAAGACGGAGATTAAGTTCGAGAATGAGCAGGCTATCTGGCAGATTCTGTCGGCTGCGGTCAAGGAATCCTTGGGCAAGTTCAGTGCTATACCTACTATCGATTTTGACACCGAGGATATGCCGGATATTCCTGCATTCGAGCAGGCTCGTCCGATAGAGCCTCCGAAGGTACACTATAACACGGATTTCAATCCCTTCAAGACGTCTTCCGCTTCTTCCTATGGAGGCGGTGGCAATTATTCGCGCCCCAAAGTGGAGTGGGAGGGGCTTTATTCCGGTTTGGAAAAAGCCAGCAGGATGAACGAGCCGATGGAGGAAGAACCTTTTGTAGAGGATACGGTTACCGGTACGGCTCCAAGAGAGGAGGAGAAGGTTCCTTATTTCCAGGAAACGGTTCCTTCCGGGGCAAGCGCCTCTTTCTATGGCAATGAGGCAACGGTAGAGAAAGGAGCGCAACACTTCCAGTTCAAGGGGCGTTTTATTCTGACTTCCGTTAAATCGGGTCTGATGCTGATAGACCAGCATCGGGCGCATGTCCGGGTATTGTTCGACCGCTATATGAGTCAGATTCGACAGAAACAAGGGGTATCGCAGGGGGTATTGTTTCCGGAGATTATCCAGTTGCCGGCTTCGGAAGCTGCCCTACTGGACGGTATATTGGAAGATTTGTCGGCAGTAGGCTTCGATTTGAGCCCGCTGGGTGGCGGTAGCTATGCCATCAACGGCATACCTTCGGGCATAGAGGGGTTGAACCCGGTAGAATTGGTCCGGAATATGGTACATACTGCTATGGAAAAAGGAAATGACGTTAAGGAAGAGGTGCAGACAATTCTTGCATCGACCTTGGCGCGTGCTGCGGCCATCGTCTACGGACAAGTGCTGAGCAACGAGGAAATGTCCAATCTCGTGGACAATCTGTTTGCATGCCCATCCCCGAATTATACTCCGGACGGAAAGACGGTGCTGGCGACCATTAAAGAAGACGACATAGAAAAGCTTTTCTCCAAATAAGGGAGAGTGCTTTCTTTTGCATCAAGGCAAAAAAAGTACAAATATTCAGAACCTTTTAGTTCTGTTGGCGTTAATTAGACAGTTTGAATGATAAAGAGTTTAATTAACCACTTAACTATTTTAAGGTATATGAAAAAGATTCTAATGTTACTGGCTTTGGCTGGTGTGTCTTCTGTTGCCATGGCGCAGCAAAAGACTGAAGTTGTGGAAGAATTTGGTGTTATCCAGGTTCAGGATAAATATCAGGTAATCACTAACCCGTTCTGGAGTAACTGGTTTTTCTCTATAGGCGGTGGTGCCGAAGCAACTTTTGGAGATAATGATAAGGCAGGAAGTTTTGGCAAGCGTATCAGTCCGACGCTGAATTTTGCCATCGGCAAATGGTTCACCCCGGGACTGGGAGTACGTCTGCAATATAGCGGCCTTCAGGCAAGAGGATATACGTATGATGCAGGTGCTGACTACGTGAAAGGCACTCAGATGGATGACGGCTACTACAAACAGCGTTTCGACTATATGAATCTGCACGGAGATGTGATGTTCAATCTGAATGCGCTGTTTGGAGGATACAACCAGCACCGCGTATATGAAATCATTCCTTATGTAGGTGCGGGGTTCACTCACAACTACACAAAGCCTCATCGCGAAGCTTTGTCCGTAAACGCAGGTATCATCAACCGCTTCCGTATTTCGAATGCGATAGATATTAACCTGGAGCTGAGCGCAATGGGCGTTGAAGACAAGTTCGATGGCGAAGTTGGCGGCGATCATGGATATGATGGCGTGCTGAGTGCAACGGTGGGGTTGACATACCGTTTCCCCGCCCGTGGATTCCGTCGCCCGATGCCCCAGTTGATTTCTCAGGTAGAGCTGGCTGCCATGCAGGCGCAGCTTGCAGAGATGGGAGCTGCCAACCAACAGTTGCAGAATGCACTGGTGGCTGCACAGAACCAGCCGGTGGCCGAAGTTACGGAAACCGAAGTGATTGTTCCCGATCCGGATATAGCACCGCGTACCGTATTCTTCAATATCGGTTCTGCCGAAGTTTCTCCACGTGAAGCAATGAACTTGTCTTATCTGGCAGACCAGATGAAGCAATTCCCGAACGCCACTTACACTGTAAACGGATATGCAGACTCTGCAACCGGTACGCCGGCATTCAACAAAGAGTTGAGTTTGAAGCGTGCACAAGCCGTGGTTGATGTATTGGTAAAACAATACGGAATCCCTGCTGACCGCCTGAAGGTAGATGCCGGTGGTGGTGTCGACAAGTTCGGACAACCGATTCTGAACCGTGTAGTGTTGGTGAAATCAGCCAACTAGGAGACGGGATAAAAGAAATAAGCTACAAGTTACTAGCTACAAAAAAAGAGGGGCATGCGTTACCGTGACGCATGCCCCTTTTCTTATTAACTTATGTGTTCTTCCCTTATTCCCCTCCGAATTTCTTTATTTGCTCTGCAATCAGTTCCGCATCATCAAAGTAGTTTATCTTCATAGCCTTGCGTACATCGTCCAAGGTTGCGGCAGCGGTTTCCCTGGCAGTTTCGCAACCTTTCTTCAGCATGTCGTAGATGGCGGGGATGTCTTTTTCAAACTCCTTGCGGCGGTTGCGGATAGGCTCCAGTGTCTCCTGCATAATTTCGTTGAGGAACTTCTTCACTTTCATATCGCCCAGACCGCCACGTTGGTAGTGGGCTTTCAGTTCGTCCAGATTCGGATATTCGGGCAGATAAAGGCCGAAGTGTTCCGGACGGCAAAAGGCATCCAGGTAAGTGAATACGGTGTTGCCTTCCAATTTTCCGGGGTCTTGTACACGCAGGTGGTCGGGGTCGGTATACATGCTCTTCACTTTCTTCTGCACTTCGTCGGCAGAGTCCGAAAGATAGATACAGTTGCCGAGGCTCTTGCTCATCTTGGCTTTGCCGTCCGTTCCCGGCAGGCGCAGGCAGGCTGCATTGTCAGGTAACAGGATTTCCGGTTCCACAAGGGTTTCACCATATATATAGTTGAAACGGCGTACGATTTCACGAGCTTGTTCAATCATCGGTTCCTGGTCTTCGCCCACGGGCACGGTAGTGGCGCGGAAGGCGGTAATGTCCGCTGCCTGGCTGATGGGGTAGGTGAAGAAGCCTACGGGGATGCTTGTCTCGAAGTTACGCATCTGGATTTCGGTCTTTACCGTCGGGTTGCGTTGCAGGCGGCTCACGGTCACCAGGTCCATGTAGTAGAAGGTCAGCTCGCAGAGTTCCGGTATCTGCGATTGGATGAAGATGGTGCTCTTCGTCGGGTCCAGTCCGCACGCCAGGTAGTCCAGTGCCACCTCGATGACGTTCTGGCGCACCTTTTCCGGATTCTCCATATTGTCCGTCAGCGCTTGTGCGTCGGCGATGAAGATGAAAATCTTGTCGTACAAGCCGGAGTTTTGCAGTTCCACTCTTCTTCTCAATGAGCCTACATAGTGTCCTATGTGCAGGCGTCCTGTGGGGCGGTCGCCCGTAAGGATGATTTTTTCTTTTGCCATATTATGTATTTTTTAGTTTCTTCATTGTATAAAAGCCATTAAGACCGGCAAAGATACCTATAATTATCGAAACCTCAAGGGATGACGCTTTCTTTCCTTTTCACGTATACCTTATGGCTTCCGATGCCGCTTGTATCGATTCCGCTGCCGGGAGTATGTGCCCATTTGCGCAGTTCCACGGTGGCGGTGGAGCGGACGAGTCCGGTCAGTTGCCGGTAGATGCTGACAGTAAGGAAGGCGTGCTTGTCCAGATACTGATGCGCCAGAGCCAGACGTTGTTCGGGGGTGTATTTCTTCGACGAACGTGCGGGTTTCCAGGAGGCACGTTCCAGTTCGCACCAATGGTTGGTTTCTCTAATCAAGGCCTTGTCCGTGCGGAAGTTCACGCCACTTACGTAGATGCTCCGCGCGTTTCGCTTCGTGGTGCTTTCTTGGGGCTGTTCGCGTTCCTTGTCGGGGTAGATGGACAGTGCGGGGGTGAATACGCCCAATCCTTCTATCTTCACCGAGCGTCCCATTCCCATTTCGTGGGCCAGGGCTTCGCCCAGCTCGCAGATAATTCCTTCGGTTACGCCTTTAGAGAATCCCGAGGTCATGGCGATGTATTCCGCCAGTTCGCGCGTGCCGGTCTGTCCGGTCATCACCATCTTGGGGTAGGTGATTGGTTCGCCCGTGCCTTGCAAGTCGGGCATTTCTTTCATTTGGTAGCGTGTGGTCATTGTTGCGTTCTCCTTTCTTTTCTTTCCTTCGTTGCAAAGTCCTTTTCCCTGCGGAGCAAAGTTCTTTTGGTGGCGGAGAAATCTTAGAATAAAGCCTTTATTCCAAGGAATAGAAATTTTATTTTTAAGAATAAAGGCTTTGTTTGTAGAAACAGAATCCTTGTTCTATTTTTGTATAGGCACAAAGGTAAGTTTCCGTGGCGAGAAAAGCAAGTTTTGGTGGGGAGAATCTTCATATTTATCCGCAAATGCCTTTACTGAGATATAGTCTTTCTTTTTTATATGGAATCGCATTTTTCGGAAAAAGATTTCGGTTGTGGGCGACGGCCGCTCTTCTATTATGGAGGATGACGTTTCTTTTATGCAAAAAAATATGCCACAATTTGCTCTTTTCGTAAATAAGTCGTTACTTTGCACAAATTTTAAAGAGACTATGCAATCGCAGGAAATGAGAAGCAAATATAACCTCCGTTCGAATGAATTTCATTCGGGAGCCGTCAGTTTCTCTTTTTTCGAGAAAGATATTTTTAGTTCTTTGGTAATGCGTTAATCCTTTATTGGGTGACGCATTTTTTTTGTGAAATAGCTACAACTCGTAGTTCGTAGCTTGTAACTCGTAACTTAATAGACAACAAGAGAATATGGAAAAGAATTTAAAGAAAGTGCTTGTCTTGGGTTCTGGTGCGCTCAAGATTGGTCAGGCCGGAGAGTTTGACTATTCCGGTTCGCAGGCGCTGAAGGCGTTGCGCGAAGAAGGTATCGGTTCTGTTTTGGTAAACCCGAACATTGCTACTATCCAGACATCGGAAGGTATCGCCGATCAAGTTTATTTCTTGCCGGTAACTCCTTATTTCGTGGAAGAAATCATCAAGAAAGAACGTCCCGACGGCATTTTGCTGGCATTCGGCGGACAGACGGCGCTGAACTGCGGTACGGAACTCTACCAGAACGGAATTCTTCAGAAATATGGCGTGCGTGTGCTGGGTACTTCCGTTGAGGCGATTATGTACACCGAAGACCGTGACCTCTTTGTGAAGAAGCTGGACGAGATTCCGATGAAGACTCCGAAGAGTCACGCTGTAGAGAGCATGGAGGACGCACTGAAGGCAGCCCGCGAGATTGGCTACCCCGTGATGGTGCGCTCGGCTTATGCTCTGGGTGGACTGGGAAGCGGTATTTGTCCGGACGAGGAAGCCTTCATTAAATTGGCCGAAAGCTCTTTCACTTTCTCCAAGCAGATTCTGGTAGAAGAGTCTCTGAAGGGTTGGAAGGAAATTGAATTTGAGGTAATCCGCGATGCCAACGACCACTGCTTCACGGTGGCAAGCATGGAAAACTTCGACCCGCTGGGTATTCATACGGGTGAGTCCATCGTAGTGGCTCCCACTTGCTCATTGACCGACGAGCAGGTGAAAATGTTGCAGGAGCTTTCCACCAAATGTATCCGCCACCTGGGCATCGTGGGCGAATGTAACATCCAGTATGCGTTCAACGCCGAGACAAACGACTATCGTGTCATCGAGGTGAACGCCCGTCTGTCCCGTTCTTCCGCATTGGCTTCCAAAGCTACCGGTTATCCGCTGGCATTTGTGGCTGCCAAGATTGCGTTGGGCTATACGCTCGACCAAATCGGCGAGATGGGAACTCCCAACTCGGCATACGCAGCTCCGCAGCTTGACTACCTGATTTGCAAGATTCCGCGTTGGGACTTGACAAAGTTCGTAGGTGTCAGCCGCGAAATTGGTTCCAGCATGAAGTCGGTAGGCGAAATCATGTCTATCGGACGTTCCTTTGAAGAAATTATCCAGAAGGGCTTGCGTATGATTGGTCAGGGAATGCACGGATTCGTGGGCAATGAGGGAGTGGAGTTCGATGACTTGGATTACGAACTGTCACATCCCACAGACCTGCGCGTCTTTGCCATTGCCGAGGCTCTGGAAAAGGGATATGCCATCGACCGCATCTTTGAGCTGACCAAGATTGACCCCTGGTTCTTGGGCAAGCTGAAGAACATCGTAGACTACAAGCAGAAACTTTCCCAATATAATAAGGTGGAAGACATCCCCGCCGACGTGCTGCGCGAAGCCAAAGTGCTTGGCTTCTCCGACTTCCAGATTGCCCGCTTCGTGCTGAATCCGCAAGGCAATATGGAGAAGGAAAACCTTGCCGTACGCGCCCGTCGTAAGGAGCTGGGCATCCTGCCCGCCGTGAAGCGCATCAATACGGTGGCCTCCGAACATCCGGAACTGACGAACTACCTCTACATGACGTATGCCGTTCAGGGTTATGATGTGAACTATTATAAGAATGAAAAATCAGTGGTTGTGCTTGGTTCGGGCGCTTACCGCATCGGTTCGTCTGTAGAGTTCGACTGGTGTTCGGTGAATGCCATCCAGACTGCCCGCAAGCTGGGCTACAAGTCCATCATGATTAACTATAACCCCGAAACCGTTTCTACGGACTACGACATGTGCGACCGTCTCTACTTCGACGAGCTCTCCTTCGAACGTGTGCTCGACGTTATCGACCTGGAGCAGCCGCGCGGTGTCATCGTGTCCGTGGGTGGACAGATACCGAACAACCTGGCTATGAAGCTTCACCGCCAGTCAGTTCCCGTGTTGGGTACTTCCCCCATCTCCATCGACCGTGCCGAAAACCGTAACAAGTTCTCTGCCATGCTCGACCAGCTGGGCATCGACCAACCGGCTTGGCAGGAACTCACCAGCCTGGAAGATGTGAAAGGCTTTGTAGAGAAGGTGGGCTATCCGGTACTGGTGCGTCCGTCTTACGTACTCTCCGGTGCTGCGATGAACGTATGCTACGATGAAGAAGAACTGGAAAACTTCTTGAAGATGGCTGCTGAGGTATCTAAGGAATATCCGGTGGTGGTATCCCAGTTCTTGCAGAACACCAAGGAGATTGAGTTCGACGCTGTTGCCCAAAACGGTGAAGTGGTAGAATACGCCATCTCCGAGCACGTAGAGTTTGCCGGTGTACACTCCGGTGACGCTACGCTGGTATTCCCGGCACAGAAGATTTACTTTGCAACGGCACGCCGCATCAAGAAAATCAGCCGCCAGATTGCGAAGGAACTCAATATTTCCGGTCCTTTCAATATCCAGTTCCTGGCACGCAACAACGAGGTGAAGGTTATCGAGTGTAACCTCCGTGCATCGCGCAGCTTCCCGTTCGTATCCAAGGTGCTGAAGCGTAACTTCATCGAGACTGCTACCCGCATCATGCTGGACGCTCCCTATACACAACCGGACAAGTCGGCATTCGACATCGACCGTATCGGTGTGAAGGCAAGCCAGTTCTCCTTCTCCCGTCTGCACAAGGCAGACCCGGTATTGGGTGTGGACATGTCGTCTACGGGCGAGGTAGGCTGTATTGGCGACGACTTCTCCGAAGCATTGCTGAATGCCATGATTGCTACCGGATTCAGAATCCCCCGTCCCGAGAAGGGCGTGATGTTCTCCTCCGGAGCCATGAAGTCCAAGGTGGATTTGCTGGATGCCAGCCGCATGCTCTTTGCCAAAGGCTATAAGATTTATGCTACGGCAGGTACAGCCGCTTTCCTCAACGCCCATGGCGTGACGACGGAAGCCGTTTACTGGCCGGATGAACGCCCGGATGCGGAAAACAACGTGATGACGATGATTGCCGACCATGCCTTCGACCTGATTGTCAACATTCCGAAGAACCATACGAAACGCGAGCTGACCAATGGCTACAAGATTCGTCGCGGTGCCATCGACCACAACATTCCGTTGATTACCAATGCCCGCCTGGCAAGTGCCTTTATCGAGGCATTCTGCGAAATGAAGCTGGAAGATATC
Organism: Bacteroides sp. A1C1; assembly: GCF_004328515.1. Lineage (NCBI taxonomy): Bacteria > Pseudomonadati > Bacteroidota > Bacteroidia > Bacteroidales > Bacteroidaceae > Bacteroides > Bacteroides sp. A1C1. The sequence continues at coordinate 1,305,484 of NZ_CP036491.1, read as the reverse complement.
CAGATTAAGAGCTGGCAGGAGTACAAATAAATTGTTTGCTCTATAAACGATTGCAGGAGCGGAAAGCCGAAAGGTTTTCCGCTCTTTTGGTATACTGCGTTTATTTCCGTATTTTTGTTCGGGGCTGAGTCTCTGTATGAATCAAAAGAAGAAACAATATGAATGAAGTGGAAAAAATGCGTAGCTCCCAGTTGGCGGATATGTCCGTTCCGGAGATACAGGTGAAGTTCGAGCATGCCAAGCGCTTGCTGGCAAAAATGTGTGTGATGAGTACTTACGATGAGGATTACCGGAGCTTGCTGGAGGAGCTGGTACCGGGCATTCCCGCCACGTCCGTCATCTGTCCGCCGTTCCATTGCGACCATGGGGATGGTATCCGGCTGGGTGAGCATGTCTTTGTCAATGCCAATTGCACTTTCCTGGACGGGGGATATATCACGATTGGTGCCCATACGTTGGTCGGTCCATGCGTACAGATATACACTCCCCATCATCCGATGGATTATATCGAGCGTCGTACGGAAAAGGAATATGCCTATCCGGTGACGATAGGAGAGGATTGCTGGATTGGCGGCGGTGCCATTTTGTGTCCAGGCGTCACCATCGGCGACCGTTGTATCATCGGTGCGGGTAGTGTGGTGACGAAAGATATTCCATCCGATAGCATAGCCGTTGGTAATCCGGCAAAGGTCATCCGGAAAAATGAGGCAAAAAAGTGAACGTACTAAATGCTTGAGAAACAGAGCGTGTCGCTAAATGACTAAAAAAATATCGAAAAATATTATGCAAAAGTTTTGGTAATGTCAAAATAAGCTGTACCTTTGCATCGCTTTTGAAACGGAAGTGTACGGGCGTTTAGCTCAGCTGGTTCAGAGCATCTGCCTTACAAGCAGAGGGTCGGCGGTTCGAATCCGTCAACGCCCACACAAAATCCAAGCACTTTCGTTCATCAAAAGGGCGTTTAGCTCAGCTGGTTCAGAGCATCTGCCTTACAAGCAGAGGGTCGGCGGTTCGAATCCGTCAACGCCCACTGGAAATTTTCATTCGAAGGTGGTCTTGCAAGTGATTGTAAGGCCATTTTTTTTATCCGTTAACTTCCTTTTCTTAAAATCTTTATCCTTTATGTCTTGTTACTCAGAAAAAAGCAGTAATTTTGCAGTCCGATAATTATCATCATAAATACGACGTATGAAACTTGATTTACTTACCGCAATCTCTCCGATTGACGGTCGATACAGAGGCAAAACGGATGTTTTGGCTGCCTATTTTTCAGAATTTGCACTGATTAAATACCGTGTACAAGTTGAAATAGAATACTTTATCACGCTGTGTGAGCTGCCTTTGCCGCAACTGAAAGGGGTGGATAAGGGCGTTTTCGAAACCTTGAGAAACATTTACCGTAACTTCTCCGAAGCCGACGCGCAACGCATCAAGGATATTGAGAGCGTGACGAACCATGATGTGAAGGCTGTGGAGTATTTCTTAAAAGAAGAGTTTGACAAGTTGGGTGGTATGGACGACTATAAGGAGTTCATCCATTTTGGCCTGACTTCACAAGATATCAACAATACGTCTGTTCCTTTGTCTGTAAAGGAGGCGCTGGAGCAGGTGTACTATCCTCAAATAGAGGAACTGATAGCGCAGCTCCGTGCTTATGCGGAAGAGTGGGCCGCTATCCCCATGCTTGCCAAGACACACGGACAACCGGCTTCGCCTACCCGTTTGGGCAAGGAGGTAATGGTGTTTGTCTACCGTCTGGAACGCCAGTTGGCAACGCTGAAGGCTTGTCCGGTGACAGCAAAGTTCGGTGGCGCTACGGGTAATTACAATGCCCATCATGTGGCTTATCCGGAATATGACTGGAAGGCATTCGGCAATAAGTTCGTTTCCGAAAAGCTTGGCTTGGAACGCGAGGAGTATACTACCCAGATATCCAATTACGATAATCTGTCTGCCATCTTTGATGCCATGAAGCGCATCAATACGGTGATGATTGATATGAACCGTGACTTCTGGCAATATATCTCTATGGAATATTTCAAGCAGAAGATTAAAGCCGGTGAGGTGGGCTCCAGCGCGATGCCGCACAAGGTGAACCCGATTGACTTTGAAAATGCGGAAGGAAACCTGGGCATGGCGAATGCTATTCTTGAGCACTTGGCGGTAAAACTGCCGGTTTCCCGTTTGCAGCGTGACTTGACGGACTCTACCGTGCTCCGCAATGTGGGTATGCCGTTCGGGCATATCATTATTGCCATACAAAGTTCTTTGAAGGGTTTGCGTAAGTTGCTGTTGAACGAACCGGCCATCTACCGTGACCTGGACAATTGCTGGAGCGTGGTGGCCGAGGCTATCCAGACCATTCTGCGCCGCGAGGCCTATCCGCATCCTTATGAAGCGTTGAAAGCGTTGACCCGTACCAATCAGGCCATTACGGAAGCGTCTATCAAGGAATTTATAGAGGGACTGAATGTAAGTGAAGAGATAAAGAAAGAATTGCGGGTGATTACCCCCCATACTTATACGGGAATTTAAGCAACCACAGAAGTGTACCGGAGGAATTTCAACTTTTTACTCCGGCAATTGTTATAGAAACATATAAAATTCAAGGTATAATAGAGACAATGAATGGCCGTGAGGCCAAGGTTTAATTTTATTCGAATAAAAAACAATGAGTACAGAAAACGAAACTTGGCGTGATGCTTCTTCCGCAGAGGAGAACTCAGGTGCCGGCCGCGATGGTAACCAATTTAACAAGGAAGGTGGCTACAGCCGTCCGTCTTACAACCGTGATAATGGCGACCGTCCTTATCGCCCCAGATTTAACAGTGAAAACGGGGACCGCCCGCAGCGTCCTTATAACAGTGACCGTCCTTATCGCCCGCGCTTTAATCCTGGTGCGGACAATGGTGACCGTCCGCAGCGTCCTCGTTACAATAATGATAATGGCGACCGCCCTTATCGTCCGCGTTATAACAGCGAAGGCGGCGACCGTCCGCAACGTCCTTATGGAAACAATTCGGGGGACCGCCCTTACCGTCCGCGCTACAACAGCGAAGGTGGCGACCGTCCGCAACGCCCTTATAATAGTGACCGTCCGCAGCGCCCGCGTTATGGTAATGAAGGTGGTGACCGTCCGCAACGTCCTTATAACAGTGATCGTTCTTATAATACAGACCGTCCCTATCGTCCGCGCTATAACAGTGAAGATGGCGACCGTCTGCAGCGTCCTCGCTACAATAATGAGGGTGGTGATCGTCCTTATCGTCCACGCTTCAATTCGGGTGGTGGAAGGCCTGGCGGATATGGTAACAGAGATAGCTATAGTCGTCCTGTCCGTCGTTCGGCCGATTATGACCCCAATGCTAAGTACAGCAAGAAGAAACAGATAGAGTATAAGGAGCAGTTTGTGGACCCGAACGAGCCTATCCGTCTGAACAAATTTCTGGCCAATGCCGGTGTTTGTTCCCGTCGCGAGGCTGATGAATTCATCACTGCCGGAGTTGTTTCTGTAAACGGAGAGGTCGTGACGGAATTGGGAACCAAGATTAAACGTGGTGATGAAGTGAAGTTCCACGACCAGACGGTCAGTATCGAACGTAAGATTTACGTCCTGCTGAACAAGCCGAAAGATACAGTGACTACTTCGGATGACCCCCAAGCACGTCGCACGGTGATGGATTTGGTGAAAGGCGCTTGCAATGAACGTATTTATCCGGTAGGTCGTCTGGACCGCAATACTACAGGTGTGTTGCTGCTGACAAATGATGGTGACTTGGCTTCCAAGCTGACGCATCCCAAGTATCTGAAGAAGAAAATATATCATGTGCATTTGGACAAGAATCTGACAAAAGCCGATATGGAGCAAATTGCGGCCGGTATTCAACTGGATGACGGAGAAATCCATGCAGATGCCATTAGCTATACGGATGACGTCAAGAAAGATGATGTCGGCATTGAAATTCACTCCGGTAAGAACCGTATCGTGCGTCGTATCTTCGAATCGCTGGGATACAAAGTGATGAAGCTGGACCGTGTATATTTTGCCGGTTTAACGAAGAAAGGCCTGCGCCGCGGCGAATGGCGTTACCTCACGGAGCAAGAGGTGAACTTCCTGCGCATGGGTTCTTTCGAGTAATATATAATAAGGTATAATAACTGTTTTATGGAAAAGATTAGTAGAACAAAGGTGGTTGACCTGCTGAAGCGTGAAGATTTTGGCGCTATGGTCAACGTGAAGGGCTGGGTTCGTACCCGCAGAGGTAGTAAGCAAGTAAACTTTATCGCGCTGAATGACGGTTCTACAATAAATAATGTGCAGATTGTAGTAGACTTGGGTAACTTCGATGAGGAGATGCTGAAAGAGATAACTACCGGTGCTTGTTTGAGTGTAAACGGGGTGCTGACGGAATCTGTCGGTTCCGGTCAGAAGGCCGAAGTGCAGGCCCGCGAGATCGAAGTGCTGGGAGCTTGCGATAACACGTATCCGTTGCAGAAGAAAGGTCATTCCATGGAGTTTCTCCGTGAGATAGCCCATCTGCGTCCCCGTACCAATACGTTCGGGGCGGTGTTTCGTATTCGTCACAACATGGCGATTGCCATCCATAAGTTCTTTCATGACAGAGGGTTCTTCTATTTTCATACTCCGATCATCACGGCTTCCGACTGCGAAGGCGCAGGCCAGATGTTCCAGGTAACTACAAAGAATCTGTATGACTTGAAGAAGGACGAGAATGGTTCCATTATTTACGATGATGACTTCTTTGGAAAGCAGGCCAGCCTGACGGTTTCCGGACAGTTGGAAGGCGAACTTGCCGCTACTGCATTGGGAGCCATCTATACATTCGGTCCTACGTTCCGTGCCGAGAATTCCAATACTCCCCGCCACTTGGCAGAGTTCTGGATGATTGAGCCGGAAGTGGCGTTCAATGATATTGCGGACAATATGGACCTGGCGGAAGACTTCATCAAGTATTGTGTGCAGTGGGCTTTGGACAACTGTGCCGACGATGTGAAGTTCCTCAATGACATGTTTGATAAGGGATTGATTGAACGTCTGCAAGGTGTCTTGAAAGAAAACTTCGTGCGCCTGCCCTATACGGAAGGTATCAAGATACTAGAAGAGGCTGTTGCCAAAGGACATAAGTTTGAATTCCCGGTGTACTGGGGAGTTGACTTGGCTTCCGAACACGAGCGCTATCTGGTGGAAGACCACTTCAAGCGTCCGGTTATCCTGACTGACTATCCGAAGGAAATCAAAGCGTTCTATATGAAGCAGAACGAAGACGGCAAGACCGTGCGTGCCATGGATGTGCTCTTCCCGAAGATTGGAGAAATCATTGGCGGTTCCGAACGTGAATCGGATTACAACAAGCTGATGACGCGCATTGACGAACTTCACATCCCGATGAAGGATATGTGGTGGTATCTCGATACCCGTAAGTTCGGTACATGTCCCCACTCCGGATTTGGTTTAGGCTTTGAGCGCTTGCTGCTGTTCGTTACGGGCATGACGAATATCCGTGATGTCATACCGTTCCCGCGTACGCCGCGCAACGCTGAGTTCTAAGTTTCGGAATATACAAACTGGATAAAATCATCCGCACAAACATTCTGTTGTTTGTGCGGTTTTTTTATACCCAAAAATGTTATAATCTCAAAATAAATCTTTATATTTGTGTCTAGCGGAACGACATAACGTTAACCAACATCATACGAATATGAAACGGAACTATTTCTTTACCATGCTGGCAGCGGTGCTGCTTGCGGTAGCGGGAGCCAATGCGCAGGAGAGCGCAGAGTTTAGGCCTGCGGAACTGGCAGGAATTTGGCAGTTATGTCATTATGTGTCCGAAATCCCGGATGTTCCCGGGATATTGAAACCGAGTAATACCTTTAAAGTGCTGAGTGATGACGGCCGCATTGTCAACTTCACGATTATTCCTGGCAAGGATGCCATCATCACGGGGTATGGGACTTATCAGCAGCTGACGGATAATTCCTATAAGGAAAGTATTGAGAAAAATATCCATCTGCCCATGTTGGACCACAAAGACAATATATTGGAGTTTGAAATAGGGGACGACGGGGTAATGTACCTGAAGTATTTTATAGCTAAGGACTTGAATGAGAATGAACTGAATACATGGTTCCATGAAACATGGAAACGGGTGGGCATGCCCGCGAAATTCCCCGAGGACCTTGTCCGTTGATATTTCTTTCTCTTTCCCGTTTCTTTCTCAATGCAGCTTTGAAGGCCTTCTATGACGGCATTGGCCGATGAAGGCCGCATCATAAAGAGTTGTTCTGCGGAGATTCTTCCCTTTCTCCGCAGGATAACTTTGTCTGTTGTATATCAGCCAAGTGGCTCTCTAAAAAAAAGTGGAAAACTTTTGCCAGTTCTAAGAAAAACCGTACCTTTGCAAGCCGATTATTATCTCGAAAGGATAAGCATTTAATTCATAGCGAGTTAATCTTCCATTGTCCGGGATGACTGGCTTGCGGTGAAGAAAAAATTTAGTAGTAACATTTTAAAAAACAATTAAGAGTGGATACTTTAAGTTACAAGACCATTTCTGCAAACAAAGCTACAGTGACTAAAGAATGGGTCATTGTTGACGCTACAGACCAGGTATTGGGCCGTCTGGGCGCAAAAGTTGCGAAACTGTTGAGAGGAAAGTATAAACCTAACTTTACCCCTCACGTAGATTGTGGCGATAATGTAATCATTATCAACGCCGACAAAGTAAAATTAACCGGTAACAAATGGAATGACAAGGTATATCTGTCATATACAGGTTATCCCGGCGGTCAGAGAGAAATCACTCCTGCCCGTTTGCAGGCAAAACCGAACGGTGATGATAAGTTGCTGAGAAAAGTAGTAAAGGGTATGTTGCCTAAGAACAAGTTGGGCGCAAAATTGCTGGGCAATATGTATGTATATGCCGGCAGTGAGCACAAACACGATGCTCAGAACCCGAAAATGATTGATATTAACGTACTTAAATAAGAGATAATGGAAGTAGTAAATGCATTAGGCAGACGTAAAAGTGCAATTGCACGTATTTTCGTAAGCGAAGGTACCGGAAAGATTACTATTAATAAGAGAGACCTCGCAGAGTACTTTCCATCAAGCATTCTTCAGTATGTAGTTAAACAGCCGTTGAACAAGCTGGGTGTTGCTGAAAAGTACGATATCAAAGTGAACCTCTGCGGTGGTGGTTTCACTGGACAGTCTCAGGCTTTGCGTTTGGCAATTGCCCGCGCACTGGTGAAAATCAATGCTGAGGACAAGGCTGCTCTCCGTTCTGAAGGCTTCATGACTCGTGATCCTCGTTCTGTTGAACGTAAGAAACCGGGACAACCGAAAGCACGTCGTAGATTCCAGTTCAGTAAACGTTAAGAGTTGGAGAACGGTTGGGGCGGACAAGTTGCTTAATTCTCGACTTTCACCTCTCAACTCTCAACTGAAAAAGCGTTTAGTATCTAAACTACCGGGACTCTTCAGATTCAGACTACCCGGCGGTTGGTTTAGAAGAAACAAAAAAGAAAGTAAACGATTAATTTAAAAGAAAATGTCTAGAACAAATTTTGATACATTATTGGAAGCCGGTTGCCACTTCGGTCACTTGAAAAGAAAGTGGAACCCCGCAATGGCTCCTTACATCTTCATGGAGCGCAATGGTATTCATATCATTGACCTCAACAAGACGGTTGCTAAAATTGACGAAGCTGCTGAAGCTTTGAAGCAAATCGCTAAATCAGGAAAGAAAGTCCTGTTTGTTGCTACTAAAAAACAAGCTAAGCAGGTGGTTGCCGATAAGGCTGCATCTGTAAATATGCCTTATGTAATCGAGCGTTGGCCGGGTGGTATGTTGACTAACTTCCCGACTATCCGTAAGGCTGTCAAGAAGATGGCTACCATCGACAAGCTGACAAGCGACGGTACCTATTCAAACCTCTCCAAGAGAGAAATCCTTCAGATTTCACGTCAACGTGCAAAGTTGGACAAGACTTTGGGCTCTATCGCTGACTTGACTCGTCTGCCGTCTGCTCTGTTCGTTATCGACGTAATGAAGGAAAACATCGCAGTTCGTGAAGCTAACCGTCTGGGTATTCCTGTATTCGGTATCGTTGATACAAACTCTGATCCTACGAACATCGATTTCGTAATCCCGGCAAATGATGACGCTACTAAGTCAGTAGAAGTTATTCTTGATGCTTGTTGCGCTGCTATGCAGGAAGGTCTGGAAGAACGTAAGGCTGAAAAGGTAGACATGGAAGCTGCCGGCGAAGCTCCTGCCAACAAAGGCAAGAAGAAAGCTACAAAAGCAAGACTCGACAAGTCCGACGAGGAAGCAATCAATGCCGCTAAGGCTGCTGCTTTCATGAAGGAAGAAGAGGCTTAATCATACTGTTGAGAGTTGAGAATTGAAAGTTGAGAGTTACTTTACGGCAATTCTCAATTCTCTATTCTCAACTCTCAATTACTTTATAAGGATATTATTAACAATTAAAATAAAAAGATATTATGGCTGTAAGTATGGCTGATATAACCAAGCTCCGCAAGATGACCGGTGCTGGTATGATGGATTGCAAGAATGCTTTGACTGAAGCTGAAGGCGATTTCGACAAGGCAATGGAAATTATCCGTAAGAAGGGACAAGCTGTTGCAGCTAAGCGTTCAGATCGCGAGGCTTCTGAAGGCTGTGTGCTGGCTAAGACTACGGGTGACTTTGCCGTTATCATCGCTTTGAAGTGCGAAACTGACTTCGTGGCTCAGAATGCTGATTTCGTGAAACTGACTCAGGACATTCTGGACCTTGCCGTAGCTAACAAGTGCAAGACTCTGGACGAAGTAAAAGCTCTGCCGATGGGCAACGGTACTGTACAGGATGCTGTAACAGACCGTAGCGGTATCACTGGCGAGAAGATGGAGCTGGATGGTTACATGACTGTAGAAGGCGCAAGCACTGTGGTTTATAACCACATGAACAGAAACGGTCTCTGCACTATTGTTGCTTTCAACAAGGCTGTTGAAGAAGGACTGGCTAAGCAGATTGCCATGCAGATTGCTGCCATGAATCCGATTGCGGTAGACGAAGATGGTGTATCTGAAGAAATCAAGCAGAAGGAAATAGATGTTGCTATAGAGAAGACAAAAGCTGAACAGGTACAGAAGGCTGTTGAGGCCGCTTTGAAGAAGGCTGGTATCAACCCGGCTCACGTGGACAGCGAAGACCACATGGAAAGCAACATGGCTAAGGGCTGGATTACTGCTGAAGACGTGGCAAAGGCAAAGGAAATCATTGCTACTGTTTCTGCTGAGAAGGCTGCACATCTGCCTGAACAAATGATTCAGAATATTGCTAAGGGTCGTCTTGGCAAGTTCTTGAAAGAAGTTTGCTTGCTGAACCAGGAAGACATCATGGATGGCAAGAAGACAGTTAGAGAAGTCTTGAAAGAAGCTGATCCTGAATTGAAGGTTGTTGACTTCAAGCGTTTTACTTTGCGCGCTGAATAATTCCGCTTAGAAACGATTCTATAAAAAGAAGTGGCCGTATATGGAGTTGAATTCCTAAACGGTCACTTTTTTTATGCCTCTACAGTTGCAGTGAGACGGATGATGGTTTGGTTTATCCTACGGGCTTAGTTTGCGTGTATCCTTCAGCTTTCAGCAGGTCAATGACACGCTGTTTGAAGTCGCCCTGCACAATGATTTCTCCATCTTTGGCACTTCCACCCACTCCACATTTACTTTTCAGCAATTTGCCCAGTTCTTTCAGGCCATTGTCGGTGCCCACGAAACCGGTGACAAGAGTGACGACTTTGCCGCCTCGGTTCTTGCGGTCCAGCTGCACGCGCAAGCGTTGTTGTGCAGGGGGGAGGGTAGCTTGCTCCTCATCGTCATTCATCTCATATTTGTAGTCCGGGTTGGTGGAATAGACTATATTCAACCGTTCTTTCCAATCATTATTCTTCATACTTTTTTTTAAAAAACTTCCCAAAAGTACGATATTATGTGGAATTATGCAATTAGAAATTATGTTAAGCTTTTGTTGCATCCGTGTTACTGATTAGAAAAAAAGCACTACTTTTGTCAATCGCAATATTGAGAACTTAAATAAGAAACTATGAGCAATCCGTTACAGAAAAAAGAAACCATGAAGGTGCCGGAACCTACTTTGCGCCGGCTTCCGTGGTACCTTTCCAATGTAAAGTTGCTGAAACAAAAGGGGGAACGATTCGTATCATCCACCCAGATTTCCAAGGAAATCAATATTGATGCTTCACAGATTGCCAAAGACCTTTCGTATGTCAACATCTCCGGACGTACGCGTGTGGGCTATGAGGTGGACACACTAATAGCTGTACTGGAGGATTTCTTGGGATTTACCAATATACACAAAGCCTTTCTGTTCGGTGTTGGAAGCTTGGGAGGTGCCTTGTTGCGCGACTCGGGCCTAAGCCATTTCGGTTTGGAGATAGTGGCTGCTTTTGATGTGAAGCCTGAATTGGTGGGTACGACATTGAGCGGCATCCCCATCTATCATTCGGACGAGTTCAAGCAGAAGATGCAGGAGTACGATGTCAATATAGGCGTGCTGACGGTGCCTATCGAAATAGCCCAGCAGATAACGGATTCCATGGTAGAGGGCGGTATCAAGGCCGTATGGAATTTCACCCCGTTCCGTATCCGTGTTCCCGAAAACATTGTCGTGCAGAACACTTCCCTTTATGCCCATCTGGCCGTGATGTTTAACAGACTGAACTTTAACGAAATCAAGTAATGAAGATTATTGCTGTAGGAATGAACTATGCTCTGCACAACAAAGAGCTGGGACATACACACGAGAATAAGGAACCGGTTATTTTCTTGAAACCCGATTCGGCCATTCTGAAAGATGGCAAGCCTTTCTTTATCCCTGATTTTTCTGATGAGGTGCATTATGAGACGGAAGTGGTGGTGCGCATCTGCCGTTTAGGCAAGAATATTGCTCCCCGCTTTGCTCGTCGCTATTACGATGCGGTGACGGTGGGCATCGACTTCACGGCACGCGACTTGCAACGCAAGTTCCGCGAGGCGGGTAATCCGTGGGAGCTTTGCAAAGGTTTCGACAATTCGGCAGCCATCGGCACCTTCATCCCGTTGGAGCAGGCGGGTGGAGACGTGCAAAATCTGGACTTCCATCTGACGATTGATGATAAGGAGGTGCAACGCGGTCATACAGCGGACATGCTGTTCCGGGTAGATGAAATCATTGCTTATGTCAGCCGCTTCATGACCTTGAAAATCGGTGATTTGCTGTTTACGGGTACACCTGTGGGAGTAGGCCCTGTCAGCATCGGACAGCACTTGCAGGGTTATCTTGGAGAGGAGAAAGTGCTCGATTTCAATATCCGCTGATTATCTTCGTCTTGTTTTTTCTTGTTACCTCGCTTTTTTTCCGTACTTTCGTGTCAACTTAAAGAAGCAACGATATGAAGATACGTGTAGGTTTTGGCTTTGACGTCCACCAACTGGTGGCAGGGCGCGAGCTTTGGCTAGGCGGTATTCGCTTGGAACATGAAAAGGGATTGTTGGGGCATTCGGATGCGGATGTGCTCATCCATACTATCTGTGACGCATTGCTGGGTGCGGCGAATATGCGCGACATCGGCTATCATTTTCCCGATACTGCCGGTGAGTTCAAGAACATAGACAGCAAGATTCTGCTGAAAAAAACAATAGAACTGATAGCTACCAAAGGTTATTCGGTGAGCAACATTGATGCCACCGTCTGTGCCGAACGTCCTAAGCTGAAAGCACATATTCCCGAAATGCAGCGCACGCTTGCCACTGTGATGGGCATAGACGAGGACGACATCTCCATCAAGGCCACTACCACGGAGAAACTCGGCTTTACGGGCAGAGAAGAAGGTATATCTGCCTATGCCACTGTGCTGATAGTGAAAGAATAATACTATGCTGAAATGATACCGACTAATTTTAATCATCCACTTATATGAAGAAAATCTCCTTGACCTTTTGTCTGGCATTTTTATCCTTCTTGTTCAGCCCGGCACAAGTATCGCCTTTACGGTTCAACAAGAACGGAGAGTTTAAAATTGTCCAGTTTACAGACATCCACTTCAAGTATGGCAATCCGGCTTCGGATATTGCTTTGAAGCGTATTGGCGAGGTGCTCGATGCCGAGCGCCCCGATTTAGTAGTCTTTACCGGCGATGTGGTCTATGCCGCACCTGCCGATACAGCCATGCGCAAGGTGCTTTCCTATGCTACGGACCGTAAGATTCCTTTTGTCGTAACCTTTGGCAACCATGACAACGAGCAAGGAAAAACACGTGCCGAGCTTTATGACGTTATCCGTTCCATGCCTTTCAATATCCAGCCCGACCGTGGCGGAGTAGAATCTCCCGACTATGTCCTCACATTGAAATCCTCGGATGGCAAGAAGGATGCAGCCCTGCTTTACTGCATGGATTCCCATTCCTACTCTAAACTGCCCGACGTAAAGGGGTACGACTGGCTCACTTTCGACCAGGTGAACTGGTACCGTCGGCAGAGTGCCGCTTATAAAGCAAAGAACGGTGGCCAACCTTTGCCTGCACTGGCATTCTTCCACATCCCTCTGCCGGAATATAACGAAGCCGCTTCCGATGAGAACGCCATACTGAAAGGTACCCGCATGGAAAAGGCTTGCGCTCCGGAGCTGAATACGGGCATGTTCACTGCCATGAAAGAGGCCGGTGATGTGATGGGTATGTTTGTCGGACACGACCATGACAACGATTATGCCGTAATGTGGAAAGGCATTCTGCTGGCTTACGGCCGTTTCACCGGTGGCAATACCGAGTACAACCATTTGTCCAACGGTGCCCGTGTCATTGTGATGAAGGAAGGTGCCCGTACTTTCACCACCTGGATTCGTCTGAAAGATGGTGAAATCATTGATAAAACAGTCTACCCGGATAGCTATGTGAAAGACGATTGGCGTAAGCGTCCGTTGGTGACGGAATAAGGGTGAACTTAAAAAAGAACGATATGGACAAGATAAGAACCGGATTAGCCGCTTACGGAATGTCGGGACGTGTTTTCCATGCTCCCTTCATCTCTACCAACCCTCATTTTGAATTGACTGCCGTTACGGAGCGCAGTAAGGAACTCTCCCGGGAGAAGTATCCCGACGCTTGTATTGTGCGGAGTTTTGAGGAACTTATCGGACTGGAAGGGTTGGATTTGGTTGTCATCAACACACCGGACAGCACTCATTATGAGTATGCCCGCCGCGCCCTCGAAGCAGGTAAGCATGTGGTTGTGGAGAAGCCTTTCACCACCACCGTAGCAGAAGCTGAGGAACTTGTGGCACTTGCCGCAAGCCGGGGGCTGACCTTGAGCGTTTACCAGAACCGCCGGTGGGACTGCGATTTCCTGACAGTTAAGCAAATACTGTCCAAAGGCTTGCTGGGGCATCTGGTGGAGTTTGAATCCACCTTCCCCCGTTATCGTAATTTTATCAAGCCGAATACTTGGAAGGAAACCGGACAAGATGGGGGCGGCTTGACCTATAACCTGGGTGCCCACGTCATAGACCAGGCTGTGCAGCTGTTCGGTATGCCCGAAGCCGTCTTTGCAGATATTGCCACGTTGCGCAAGGACAGCAAGGTAGACGACTATTTCATCATCCATTTGCTACGTCCCTCAAAGGCGCCCGAAGTGAAGATAACGCTGAAATCCAGCTATCTGATGTGTGCGAGCGAACCCCGTTTCGTCCTCCACGGTAGGGAAGGTTCTTACGTGAAATATGGTTTCGACCCGCAGGAAGCCGCCTTGACCGAGGGCGTATTGCCCGGCACTTCGCACTGGGGCGAGGAGGACAAATCCTCTTGGGGACTGCTTTATACGGAAAAAGACGGTAGAATTGTTTATGAACCCTATCCAAGTCTTCCCGGTGATTATGCAGTTTTTTATGAGAATATCTATCGGCATATCCACCACGGCGAACCTTTGCAGAGCGATGCCCGCGAGGTGGTCGGAGTCATCCGCTTGATTGAGGCAGCCTGGGAAAGCAGCCGTATGCAGCGTGTGGTTCGTATCTGATAGAAAATCTTTTACCTGGTAGGGACGTGTAACTTTACATGTGTCAATCGGGTGTATTTCGTACTTCCTATTATATAGGTACGCGCGATGCGTGCCGATGCTATCTTCATTACTTCTCCCATCTGGTAGGCATGTTCCACGGCGGGCAGCTGGCATGATTTCCGGCTTGCCGTGCGTGCATTCAGCCGGATGCTGACGAAGTTGCCGATGGAGTCTTTCAGTTTCAACACTTGGCGTACATAGAAATAAGGAGTGGTCCCTTTGAGCTGCGTCTTGTAGGGGTTGTCTTCCAGTCGCACGCTGAGTACGGTCAGTGTCAGGTTCTCCACTTTTTCCCCTTCCTTCCCCAGGAAACGTCCGCCGGTGGTTTGGTACGTTTTTCTTCGTTGTATGTCGAGGTGGACTGAATGGTAAATCTTGGCAATCTGTACGAAACGTTCCTGCTTGGGGATGCGTGGCTGGAATTTGAAGGCTATCCACGTAAGATAGGCTGGGTCTATACGGAGAATTTCGTGCAGGAAATGTCCGTGGTGTTTGCCTATGGAGATAATGTCGTCCCCTTTGCTCTGCATTCTTTTGGCATTGTACTCCACAAGCAGCAGGCTGCGCGGTGAGTAGAAGCATAGCGTGCTTGCCATCCGCAGCGTTTCGTGAATGTCGGTGGAAAGGTCGCAAATGTAGAAGATGGACTGTCTCCCGGGCAGTGGAGAGTAAATCCACAAAGTATATTGGAGATACTCAGGCCGGGGCAGTACGATAAGATAGGCGCCTACTTCCTTATAAGAGGCTCTCCCTTGATTGTATGCATTCAGTTTACTATACAATAAGTCTTGTTCAGTCTGCGGTATACCGGGTATGATTGGATTTGCCATAGCTCGGAATAATTTATTCCAAATATACATTTTTGGAATGAAAGAAACAAGGGGAAGCCAAGAAATATCAGAAGCGTATCATCAATTCCAATACTACTTTGTCTTGTTCCGACTCCTTCGCTATGCTGTTTTTGGCATAGAAGTATTTCTCGTAATTCAACCGGAGGTCTGTGCGGAATGCTTTGCTGAGGCTGAAGGTGATGCCGCCCGTTAGGCGTTGGCGTTTGTAGTCGGTCACCGTCAATCTGCCGGTTTCTTCATCGGCGGTTTTGGCGTCGCTCTGGTCGGTCATCATGTCGTAGCGCAGCAGGAAAGACATTTTGTTGAATACTTTCCGTAACGGCAGATCGTAGTTGATGAAGGTGTTGACAACGTGTACATCTTTGAAAGCGTTGTCGGAATATTGCTTGTACAAATATTCGCCTTCGATATGGAAACGGCCGGTTTCATAGTAGGCACCGATGTCGTAGGATTGCATACGTACTTCTTCCGGCTGGATGCTCTGCACGCTCAGTGTTAGGTTCAGTCCTTTGGTGAAGAGAAATTGGGCTTTGGCGGAGTAGTTCACTTCCTTGTGCCATTCTTTCTGGTTAGTCAGTCCGGAACCGTTGAAAAGTCCTCCTTCCACAGTGATAGGTACACCGGTAGGCAGGGTATATCCTACTGTGAACCCCACGTCCCGTACATTGCCCACTTGCTTGGCGATGAACGAGCGGTTGGGGAAGTATTGCTGGTGCGGTGAGCGGTGGGCGTCGATGGTGAAGGGGACGCGCATTTGTCCGGTGGTGACTGTCAGTCCTTTTGTCGGGAAAAGCCGGGCGTAGGCATCCAGCATCTTGATTTGACCTTCGTCGGAGAGGTCTATCTCGGCTTTGTAGGCTACGCTAGGCAATACGTTACCCGTCACGCTGATGCGGGCATTGCGTACTTCGAAACGTCCTGCACCCATGGTGGTCTGATATTCGTATTTGGCGCGGATGGTTCCGTGGACTTCCGGTAGGTAGTCTTTGGTTTCCATCTTCTCCTTTTCAATCTTTTTTCCGTCCTCGTTGATGGAGGGCGTTTGGGCAATTGCGGCCAGCGGCAGCAGGGCAATTAGTACTGTCAATGCACTTTTTTTCATAATCTGTTGTTGTCGAATGATTTGTCGGTGACAAAGTTCGGACATGCGTGTTGTGTTTTTGTGTCATATATGTTGCATTGTTGTTACAAAAACTGTTAGAGAGAAGAACTGTGATAGGTGCCGTTTTAATCTTTTTATGGCTTGATTTAGTTTCTTGCTTTTATTAAAACGTTGGTTGTTAGGATTATATGTGCACTGTAGCAAAAGTTTCAGTCTGAAATATCAATGAAATATTCCTATCTTTGAAGAAAATATCAAGAACGTTTGTTTTAGAACTCTGATGCTTATGAAAAGACAGTTGTTTTTAGCAGGAATAAGTTTGATGCTGGGCGGCATGCCGATGCTTGCTCAAGATATATCTCCGGTGAATTCCGTTTCTTACGAATGGAAGAGTGTACCGATAGTGGGAGGAGGCTTTGTGGACGGTATTGTTTTTCACCCAGAAGCTCCCGGTGTCCGTTATTGCCGCACCGATATGGGAGGAGCCTACCGGTGGGACGCTGCTTCCAACCAGTGGACGCCCTTGCTGGACTGGATAAGTCTGGATGAAAGCAATCTGCAGGGGGTGGAGAGCATTGCCATCGACCCGCAGAATCCGCAGAACGTGTATATTGCCTGCGGTACGTATACCAGTAGCTCCAATGGGGCCATACTTTGTTCTTATGATGGCGGCAGAACCTTTGCCCGTGTCGATGTGCCCTTTACGATGGGCGGCAACGAGAACGGGCGTGGTAATGGGGAACGGATGATGGTGGACCCGCAGAATGGGAATATCATTTATATGGGAACCCGTTTACATGGTTTGTGGCGCAGTATGGATAAGGGGCAGAGCTGGGCACGGGTGGTGTCTTTCCCGGATGTCTCCGAGAAGTTCAATCCTGCCGACCGTGCTGCATGGGGGAATCGCGGTAGTGGCATTGTCTGCATAGTCTACGATGTACAAGGTACTCAAGATGGGCGTGGTACCCGTGACATTTATGTGGCGGCTTCATTGATGGGAAGGGAAAATCTGTTCGTGAGCCACGACTATGGTGAAAGCTGGCAGCCGGTTGAGGGGCAGCCGGTGCAGTATCGCCCCACGCATATGGTCTTGACCGGTGACGGGCAATTGATTCTGACGTATGGGGATACTCCCGGTCCAAGCCAGATGGGGGATGGAGGTGTGTGGAAATACGATATCCGTAAAGGCAAATGGACAGACATTTCTCCCGTCAGACTGCCAGGTGGCGAAAAGGCAGGATTTGGCTATGCAGCCGTATCTGTAGATTCTCGTAATCCGAAGCATCTGATTGCCAGTACACACAGTCTAGGGGGCAAGCACGGTTATAAAAGTGATGAGATGTTCCGTACGACTGACGGTGGCAAGAGCTGGAAACCGATTTTCAAGACGGGATATGAGTATGATTATTCCAAAGCTCCCTATACAAAGGTAGCGCCCCTACACTGGATGTTCGACATAGAGATAGACCCTACCGACGCTGAACATGCCATGTTTACCACCGGTTTCGGCGGTTGGGAAACTTTCAACCTCTCTGCCGTGGAACGTGGGGAACCGGTGAAATGGAGTATCATGTCTGCCGGTATCGAAGAGACCGTGCCTCTCGAACTCTATGCTCCCGAAAAAGGGGCGCGTCTGATTTCCGGTATCGGTGATTATGGTGGCTTTACGCATTTCGACCTCAATCGGCCCGATTCGTTGGGCAGCCATGCCAATCCTCATTTCGGAAATACGAATGGAGTGACGGGTGCCTGGCTGAAGCAGGATTTGATAGTCAGAGTTGGTACACTGTTCGGCCATCAGCCGGGTGCAAAGACCATTTCATATTCAGAAGATGGGGGCAGGCACTGGACTATGTGTGCCACTGTTCCGACGGAAAAGTCTCGTAATGGGCATATCGCCGTGGCAGCAGACGGCTCTTCTTGGATTTGGACACCCGACCGCTCGGAGGCTTATCTGACCCGTGATAAGGGGGCTTCTTGGCTATCTTGCCGTGGTTTGCCTAAGAATATCCGCGTCATTGCAGACAAGGTGAACCCCCAACGTTTTTATGCTGTAGATGCTGTGGCCGAAATATTGTATAGCAGCGAGGATGGTGGGGCGACTTTTCATGCCGACACATTGAATTTAACTGTTAAACGGTTCCAACGGGGTAATGCCGGTGCCGCCGTACGAAGAGGAGATCCGCGTGGAGGACAAGACCGTATCTACGCTACTCCCGGTCATGAAAAAGATTTGTGGATTGCAGCTTATGATGGTTTGTACCGCTCTGCTGCTTCAGAAAAATTTGATTTCCGTGCTTTGGATAAGGTACGTACCATCTATGCTTTTGGTTTCGGCAAGGCAAAGCCAGGCAATGATTATCCTGCCATCTATCTGATAGGCGTAGTCAACGGGCAATACGGTTTCTTCCGTTCTGACGATGCGGCGAACTCTTGGGTACGTATCAACGATGATGTCCATCAATATGGCCTGGTATTGCATATCTGCGGTGACATGCAGGAATATGGGCGGGTCTATATAGGGACACATGGCCGGGGAATTGTGACGGGAGTACCCGCGTCATAGCTTTTCTTCATGCAGTTCATGTAATCTCCTTTGTGCCTGCTTTTCATCAAGTCCGTACATCTGCAGCCTTTATGGGCACTGAGATGATACGGACTTTTAGTTTCTTATATTGTCATTATGTACTGTAGGTTACTGCCGTCATTTCGGTATTTGCAGTCATTACCTCCATAATCTCTTCTCTTACGAATATTGTCTTTTCATTTAGTATAAATTTAGTCAACATCCGTTTGGAAAGTCTTGTGACTGTATGATATATTACTTTTTCAAAGAAAATATTTTTCGTTCGTTTATATTTTAATATATTTGCATTCCAATCTTCCCATCATTTATTAATAAATGTTGGCTAGTGTTTGATGATGGTATTGCATAACCTTAAATGAAACCTAATGGTACACTTGTATAGATATATCATTTTTATAATTGGCCTTTGCACTACCCAACTGGTTTCCGCATACGGATTAAGATTTCGTGGCGCGGTCAGTCCTATTGATCAAAGAACATCCTATGATGTGTTTGCTCATAGTTATCCTTCTTTCAGAGACTATTTTGACTTGGAGTTCAATATAGCTTTGTATTCTACCGAGAGCGTCGGTTATATCTTGCGTGTTAAGGGGAAGGATGAAGGACAGATTTTCAATCTTTTTTTTGATTTTCGTGGTGATGATATCTTGTTCCGTTTGAATCAAGAGGGGAAGTGTGTGTTGATAGCCTTGCCTGTCAATAAGGCTGGAGCGATGAAATCCCATTGGTTCAGGGTGAAGATAGCCTTTAACTTGAAGCAGGATGAGATTACTCTCAAGATTCATGATCAGGAAAAAGTATGCAAGGGTGTAGCACTTGCCGATGAGTTCAGCCCGAAAATAGTGTTCGGTAAGAGCGACCACATTATTGACGTTCCAGAGATAGCTATTGATAAGTTGGTTGTGCACGCTGACCACACTTACACGTTTCCTTTGGATGAGGCGGAAGGAGAATCGGTTTTTGACCGGGAAGGGATTCTTTACGGTAAAGTGGAAAATCCGGTGTGGCTGATTAATGAGGCCTTTCACTGGAAGCGGGAGGGCGGTTTTGCGTCGGCTTCAGAAGCAGGTTCTTGTTATAATATTGGTAGAAATGAGATTTATTATTTCAATCGTGATTCGTTGTTTGTCTACAATATGGAAACGGGAAATATTTCTGCCAAGGCTTTTACCGAACGGTGTCCTGTGAAGTTGTTTCTTGCCGGTAGTTTCTTTGACAGTGCCAGTGAAAGGTTATATGTCTACGAGGTATATACAGAGAATGGGGATGCGGAGCCTATGATAGCAAGTCTGGACTTGAATACATTGGGCTGGAGAGTAGAGAGTTACAGTCGGCTCAGCATGCAGTTGCATCATCATTGTTCCTATTATGATGCAGTCCGCAAGCGTTACACCATCTTCGGTGGTTTCGGCAATATGTATTACAGTAATAAATTCTATATATTCGATCCGGAAGAAGCGCGTTGGGATACACTTGGTTCTCTATCCGGTGATTTTCTTTGTCCCCGTTATTTCTCTTCGGCCGGTTATTTGGACAGTAACCATTCTGTCTATATTTTTGGCGGTATGGGCAATGAGTCGGGTGACCAGGTAATAGGCCGCCGTTATTTTCACGATCTTTATAAGGTGGATTTGCAAGAGATGCATGTGCAGAAACTTTGGGATATTTCGGAAGGGCAGCCCAATGTGGTGCCGGTGCAGGATATGCTGATACAGAATGATTCTTGTTTTTATGTCTTGCGTTATCCCGAGAGTGTGTCTAACTCGTTTTTGCGTCTCTACCGTTTTCTTATAAAAGATGGCAGCTGTCAGATATTGGGTGATTCCATTCCCATTTACTCTGATAAAATCACGACAAATGCTCGTCTTTATTATAACGAGCGTTTAAGCAGGCTTTTTGTGACGGTGCAGGAAACACGTGATGACGTATCTTCCAAATTTTCTGTTTATTCGTTACTCTTTCCACCGGTTTCTCTTGAAAAATATATTGCGAATAACAGTGGAGGAAGTGTTTCACGTGTATGGCTAGTGCTGGCGGTCGCGGTTGTAGTTGGTGGAGGCGTATGGATAGTGTACAAGTGGCGCCGAAACTCCGGTAAGGGCGAGGCCGGCAAAGCTGTGAGACAAGACAAGGAACAGCTTCTTGATGCTTCTGATACCACTAAGATGGAGAGGCAGGCAGTAGATGCGGGAACTGCCAACTCCATGTATTTATTCGGTGATTTTTCCGTTTTCGACCGGAGTGGTCGCAACATCTCTTATATGTTTTCCTTGCGTATCAAACAAATATTCTGTCTCATTTTGCGTTATAGCGATGCCGACGGAATTTCTTCCAAACAACTGAGTGACTTGATATGGCCCGACAAGCCAAAAGATAAAGTGAAAAACTCGCGTGGAGTAGCCATCAATCATTTGCGCAAGATTCTGAAAGAACTGGATGGCATAGAACTGGTTTATGAGAAAGGATGTTTTCGTTTCACGCTGTCTTCTGTCTTTTATTGTGACTATCTGCGTTTTATGGCGATAGTTGCTGAAAACCGGGTAGAGAATTGCCGGCAAGAGTTCCTGCATATTGTAGGGCGTGGCAAGTTTGTCGGCTTTATGGACGATCCGTTGTTCGACGGTTTTAAGCAAGATGTGGAGTGCCGCCTGGAAGTGCTTGTTTTACAGTTGATGAAAGAGG
Organism: Bacteroides sp. A1C1; assembly: GCF_004328515.1. Taxonomy (NCBI): domain Bacteria; kingdom Pseudomonadati; phylum Bacteroidota; class Bacteroidia; order Bacteroidales; family Bacteroidaceae; genus Bacteroides; species Bacteroides sp. A1C1. The sequence goes on along the minus strand of NZ_CP036491.1, from coordinate 1,284,119 downwards.
CTTTTGAGGCTCAGGATTATTCGGAAGCTGTGAGTTTGGCTGAAGCGGAATTCAATATTGATCCGGTGAACGAAACAGCCTTGTCTTGTTGCATCAAGTCACTTTTCATGCTTAAGCATGAAAATGCTGCTATTGGTACTTATCAAAGATTTGTGGCAGAATACAAAAAACATACGGGGGAAGACTACCCTACTCCTTTCAGCCTTTATTGGAATTAGCTTTCCCGGTATGCTGCATCCGGTATTTTTTGTCTTTGCTTTTTCTTTTATTTTTCTGTCTGCTTTCCTGAAGTTCTTGTTGTTGTTCTTATATGCAATTGAAAAGTATTTATAAAATATTTTTAAGTTTAGGCACATATGTAGGCTATCTCAGTCGTATACTGAGATAGCCCATTATTTCTCCTCTGATAATTAGGCTCCCAAAATCGATGAATTCAATATGGTAAATGAAGACAAATGGGCTGTTGAAAATAAAGATTTAGTAGGACTTATACGATAATTGTTTTATTCGCGGCACTACTTTTGTGGCTTAAAGTGTTAGGCGAAGTCTGTACTTTCTTTTATGGGTTAAAATGATCTGGATTAATGTTTTTTTTATGCCATTATACCCAAATTAACCCTAAAATTAACCCATGTGGAATCAATTTTGCAAATAAGGGGGCGGTTTGCAACACCCTGAAGCTGATGTGGGCGATTGGCATCGGCTCCTTTGTTATATTAACTTCTAATTAATAATTTAAGCTATGAAACAGTTGAAAAAGCTGAAAGTTTTTGGACTGATGGCCATGCTTATAAGTATGGTCATCATGGCGAGCTCTTGTTCGGACGATGATACGGGCGGAAGGGCTTTATCTTATGGAAAGGTGACGGGTGTCGTCACGGATGATTTATCTTCCCCTCTTGAAGGGGTCACAGTTTTAGTCGATGGTTCCGGTATAACGGCTGCACCGGACGGTCCTCAGACCACGACAAATTCGCAGGGTGTATATACACTCGAAAATATTTCAATAGGTACACATATAATTACATTTACGAAAGCCGATTACCAGACGGTAAGTGTTACCGTTGTGGCAGGAAAATTCAATGAAGAACAAGTGGCTGAAGTTAGCCCTAAAATGGAGTATGCAGCCGCAAAAATCAAAGGAAAAGTAGTTGATGCAGGAAAGGGAAATACTCCGTTGGAAGGAGTGATGGTCAGCATCAGTTCCACACAGACTGCCACCACCGGAAGCGACGGTACATTTGAAATTGGTAATTTGCCATTGGCAGACTACACCGTTACTTTTACCAAAGCAGGCTATGCTTCCATTGCGAAGAAGGTAGCTATAGCTGACTTTGTGGATGGCATTGCCGCTATAGAGGTTCGCATGGGTGGGACAGAAATATTGCGCGGACTAACTCTTGATGATTTGAAAGCTGCAGAAAAATGGTATTATAACGAATACCGTGGCGGACGAAACGCTGAAAGCTATCCCCACTGGGATTGGGCTTGCAACTACATGTGTACGATGGACTTCCGTGGCGACTGGGAAGAGCAGAACGAAGGAACCACTCTCCGCATTCGTAACAATGAAGAGGAACGCAAGAATCCTGCTGACTTGGAGATGTTCGATTCCTTTGTATTCGGAAGCAAGCTGATTACAGAAGATAACTACATGATGACCCTCCAGATCCGTACGCACAGTGCCGATGAAGCTGCTCCGGTATATTATGGCGTGCAGGTGGTAGACCTGACTGCTACCGATCCGAAGGCTGAGATGGTGGGTGATGTCAGAACCTATGCCTCGGAAAATTACACTTCTGTTCCGGTAGACTTGAGCAAATACATCGGTAAGGAAGTAATCATTGCCATCGGTACATTCCGTGCCCAGACTGGTGATTACTGGAAGCAGTTGGTATTGCGCCGCATCGCTTTTGCTAAAGAAGCCGTTGAAGGATGGGGCTGGTTGCCCGGAACATCGGTCGAAGAGTTGGATGGTTGGGAGATGACCCGGGAAATGGTACGCTCTACCATGCCGCAAATGAAGTCGAAGTTCACTGGCTTGAGTCCGGTTGAGGGAAATCGCGATAACTATGTGGACGCCTATCGTGCATGGCGCGAGGCGGACCATATTTGTGCCGAGTGGTCGTATATGCCGCTCAGTAAAGATCCTGAGGTATTCCCTTCCGAAGGCTATCTGATAAAGACACGTAGTGGAAACAACGTAAGTACCACCGTTCCCGAATCTTATTTCTATGCCAAATTCTCCATTGCGTCTGGGTGTGATAGGATGACGTTGAAGACTCGCAACTTCAGTGGAACGAATGCTACCTTCTTCAAGGTGACAGCTATCCGTATGGACGGAACTGTCGTACACTTGGCACCTGCATCCCATACGGCTCAGTTTGCTGAGGCTGCTGCCGACGGTTGCTGGAAATTTATCCATCAGGCCGGAGGAAAGGGGGATCCGGAGGCATATGCCGATTTTGTCTATGATTTGTCTCAGTTCAACGGAGAAGATGTAATGTTGACTATTGGTGTCTTTAAGGGAGAAGAGAACGGCGACGAGAACAAACTGGTGCTGCGTGACATCACAATGGGGTGACAAACTGCTGATATTTAATTTTTTTGTTTTTCCCTCTTTATCTCCTTTTGCATCTTGTGAGGGGAGAGACGGGGACTGAAGAAACTAATTGTATGAATATAATGAAAAATTTATTTACTTTATTGACTTTGCTCTTATTGACGTTAGTGGCTTGCAGTAATGATTCTGCTGTTGATGAAAAGCCGGACAACGGAGGTACGTATGTTCCAGGCAATCTGCCGGTGCAGAATGTGGCACGTGCCATAGAGCTGATTGACAATGCTGTAGAGTGCTATTTTACGGGTACGGGCATGGCTATGTCACGTTATTATAACCCTTATACCGGAAACCGTTCCAGTGAGTTGGGCAGTGTGTGGATGTACACTAGCTCCATTGAGGCCGTGAATGCTGCGATGAAAGCCATGAAGACCGGGAAGACAAAGGGAGAGACGGTTCTTTATGACTCTCACTTTAACCGCTACAAGGAACTTTTAGCTCAACTTTATGACAATCTGGAGTTTTATGCAGGTACTTTTACGCTGACCTCTTATACGCAGACCAAACAGTGGACGGTATACGGCGTAAACCGCGGCAACGGCAAGGGAGCTGCACAAGTGGAAGGTACCCTCAATGTTTACGATGACCAGATGTGGCTGGTGCGTGAACTGTTGGAATCCTATCATATTACTGGTGAACAGCGCTATCTGGAAAAGGCAGAATACCTGACTGAATACGTGCTTGACGGTTGGGACTGCACCCTTGATGAGCAAGGTAGTCCATTGGGAGGCATCACATGGGGACCGGGGTATATCACCAAGCACTCTTGCAGTAATGGCTCTATTGTCAGTCCTCTGGTGTGGCTGCACGAAATTTACAAAGGAAAACCTGACGAAGTGACCTATGGCTACGTGGCTGCCGACAACAGTCGCAAGCTACGCACTGAGAAGAAATCTGACTATTACTTGAATTTTGCCAAAGCTGTTTACGATTGGCAGAAGAAACATTTGCTGAGACCAGACGGGGTGTACGACGATATGATGGGTGGTTATGATTCACCGGACATAAAATATGTTACCATTGATGGTGAACGCTACCGGACTGGTTCCAAACTGCGTGATCGTGTAGGTCCGGCCATCACTTACAATAGTGGTACGATGCTTTCCGGTGCTGCCGACCTTTTCAGAGTTACAAGCGATGCGACTTATCAGACGGACTTGGCGGAATTGACCGATAATAGTTTTGCTTACTTTGCCAAACCTGAAGCTGCCAAACCGGGCTGTTATACATTTGATGTCAGCGGATTCTGCAACTGGTTCAACGGTGTACTGATGCGTGGGTATGTGGATGCTTATTCAACCCACACTGCTGCCGCAAGCTGTATCGAGGCATTCCAGAATAATCTGGATTATGCCTACGAAAACTATCAATACAAACATATGCTTCCCACCAATCTGCTGGTGGGGTGGTACAAAGCTGAAAAGAACAAGAACAACGTGGAAGGAATGTTCACTTTTGCTTTTGCCGCCGAATATGCAGTGTTGGCGAATTATGAATGGAGCAAGAAATAATTTTAAAATTAATGGACTATGAAGAATTTTAGCAAGATGCGACAAGGATTATCCTGCGTGGTAATGGCATTCCTTCTGATGCTGATTCCGGCAGGTGTTTTCGCACAAAACTCTATTTCCGTTTCAGGAATAGTTATGGATGACACCAATGAACCTGTCATTGGCGCTGCCGTTATGGTGAAGGGCACCACTATAGGTGTCATTACCGACATTGACGGACGTTACACCATCAGTACTCCTGCAGATGGTATTCTCAGTTTCTCTTATGTGGGATTGAAGGACAAGGAAGAGAAAGTGAACGGACGTACCACTATCAACATCATTATGCAGACTGACTCCAAGATGATAGACGAAGTAGTGGTGATAGGTTACGGAACACAACGCCGCGGATCGGTGACGGGTGCCGTTTCTGCCGTCAAAGGGCAGGATATGATAAAAACCAAGAACGAAAATCCGCAGAATATGCTGACAGGACGTATTCCTGGTTTGCGCGTATGGCAGAAGAGTTCTGAGCCCGGAACTTTCAATAACAGTTTCGATATTCGAGGTATGGGATCTCCATTGATTATCATCGATGGAATTCCTCGGAGTACGGAAGAATTCCAGCGTTTGAATGCAATGGATATCGATGATATTTCTGTGTTGAAAGATGCTTCTGCCGCTATTTACGGTGTACGTGCAGCCAATGGTGTAGTATTGGTGACCACCAAAAAAGGAGGAGCTGGAAAAACGGAATTCTCTTACAATGGTTCCTACACTTTCCAACAACCTTCACGTATGCCTGAACTGTGTGATCCTTATGAATCTATGACGCTGTTCAACGAAATGTCGATGAATAACATCAATGGCGGTTCATGGGTCTTCAGCGAAGAGAGCTTTGAAGCATTCCGTAACGGTACGCGCCGTACGACGGACTGGAATGACTTGATTATCTCTAATGTGGCTCCACAGACACAACACGACATCAGCATTTCCGGTGGCAACGAGAAGACGAAGTTCTATATCAGTATGGGCTACTTTTACCAGGAAGGTATCTTCCGTTCGGGAGACTTGAATTATAATAAGTTCAACCTGCGTTCCAACATTTCAACTGAAGTTGCTAAAGGTATAAAATTCGAACTTGGTGTAAGTGGCATCTCCGACGAACGCAATACGCCTTACAGCAGCGCACAGGATATCATTCGTAACTATTGGCGCCAAGGTGTACTTTATCCTGCATACGCTGATCCTGAAGGGACGATGTTGAACTACAACGGTTTGGACATGGAACAGAATACTGTGGCTATGATGACGGCCGATATTTCCGGTTACAAGAAGTACAAGCAGAAATATTTCCAGTCCTCGGCTACTTTGACGGTAGATTTCTGTGAATACACACCGGTATTGAAGGGATTGACTGCCAAAGCTATGTTCAGTTACGATTATCGTGCTGACAACAACGAGGCTTTCCGCAAAGAGTACTACCAGTATGCTTATGACGAGCAGACCGGTACCTACAATCAGAAGGTTTATAACGAAAGTTCGCCCAGCAACATGCGTCGCGAGTTCTATGACAAATCACAGATGTTGGGACAATTCACAGTGAACTACGACCGCACTTTTAACGATGTCCACCATGTGGGTGGTGTTGTCGGTTGGGAGGTACAGAAGCGCAACGGTGACAACTTCTACGCTGTCCGCGACCTGGCATTCTCTATGCCTTACCTGCTGGCTGGTGTGACTGAAGGACAGATCGGCGCCATGCAGACTGGTAATAATGATTTGTATGAACAAGCTAACGAAGCTTTGATAGGTCGTGTCAACTATTCGTTTGCCGACCGATACCTGCTGGAAGCACAGTTTCGTTACGACGGTTCCAGCAAGTTTGCCAAGGGGCATCAATGGGGTTTCTTCCCTTCAGTATCGGCTGGGTGGAGAGTATCCGAAGAACCTTTCTTCAAAAGCATAGATGCTTTGAAGTTTGTCAATCAGCTGAAGCTGCGTGCCAGCTACGGTGTGCTGGGTGATGATGGTGACTTGAATTATGACTGGGCTATGGGGTACACTTATCCTGCAACCAGCGGTAACATGTCTAATGGCGACTATAACGGTTATTCACCGGGCTATATCTTCGGTGGCAAATTCATCAGTGCAGCAAGCCCGATGGCATTACCTAATGAGAACATCACTTGGTTCAAGTCGAAGACATTCGACGTGGGTTTCGATTTTGAAGCTTGGAACGGTCTGCTGGGTGTTTCGTTCGACTATTTTAATCGTCTGCGTACTGGCCGTTTCGCTCGCCGTACCGGTGATTTGCCTACGGTGGTAGGTGCTTCTGCTCCGCGCGAAAATTTGGACAGTGACCGCCAATTCGGTATGGAATTGGAATTGACCCACCGCAACAAGATTGGACAAGTGGCCTATAATCTGAAAGGTATTGCTACCGTTACCCGTCAGAAATACCTGACTGCTTCGGAAAAAGGTCCTTGGGCCAATTCCTACGACCGTTGGCGTAATGACAACTTGACGAACCGTTATCAGGGAGTACAGTTCGGTTATACTTCTGCCGGACGCTACACCAGCTGGAATGATATTTGGAGCTATCCTGGCTACAAGGAACGTGACATTCTGCCGGGTGACTACAAATATGAAGACTGGAATGGTGACGGTGAGATTAACGGTCAGGACGAACATCCGTTTGCCTTTGACCAGACTCCATGGTTGCAGTTCAGTTTAAATGCCGGCTTGCAATGGAAGAACTTAGATTTCAACATGCTGTTGCAAGGCTCTGCGCTGGGCTCTATGGAGTACAAAGAGCCTTTGCATGAAATTTGGGGTAAGAACGGTGGCGGTGCATTGACACAGTTTCTTGATCGCTGGCATCCCGTAGACCCGAAGGCCGATCCCTATGACCCTTCTACTGTCTGGACTTCCGGTCACTACGCCTACACAGGTCGTTGGGCGAAAAACAATTCAGCTTTCAATCGTGTAAGCACCGCTTACCTTCGTCTGAAGAGTATCGAGCTGGGTTATACATTCCCGAAATTGAAACAGATTCCCAATGCCAGTCTGCGTATTTATGCCAATGCTTACAACCTGCTGACATTTACGGGTGTGAAATTTGTAGACCCTGAGCATCCCGATGATGATTTGGGACGCATGTATCCGTTGAACAAGACCTATACATTGGGAGTTTCCCTTTCTTTCTAATTAATGATATAAACCTAAAAAATAATAAATATGAGACATAAACTGATATCCGCGATGTTGTGCATGACTCTTGCCACTTCATGTGTCGATATGGATATTGCTCCCAAAAATATCGTGACTTCCGAGTCGTTGCTTTCCAATGAGTCTGGTATGGACATCTATATGGCACGTTTGTATAGCAATATGCCATGGGAAGACTTTAAATACCTCTCACAATGGGGGGTGAACTTTAATGGTTGGTTGAATGCCATGGGTATTGACGGTACTGGTGAAGCCATGAACAGGGACGGTATTTGCTGTGCGTTTACCGGTGAAGACAATGCTTACTGGGGCAAGGCTTTTGAATTGTTGCGCGATGCCAACTTCCTGCTTGAGAACCTGCCGAAATATCAGAGTTCCTATGCAGAAATTACTTACAACCACTACTTGGGCGAAGCCTATTATGTGCGTGCCACAGTTTTCTATGCCATGGCCCGTCGTTTTGGAGGTATCCCTTTGGTGACAAAAGTCATCCAGTATCCTGGAGACGGAAATTTGGAGGTTCCCCGTGCCAGTGAGGAAGAAACATGGAACCAGGTTTTGGCAGATTATGACAAGGCCATTGAATTGATGATGTCTAGTAGCCCCAAGAGTGGTTACAGTAATAAGTATGTAGCATTGGCTTTCAAGTCAGAAGCAATGCTCTATGCCGGTAGTGTAGCTAAGTATAATGAAACGGTAACCGGACGTTTGACCGGTTTGGGTACCAAGACGGGAGTACGCGTGATCGGATTCGATGAGGACCGCTGGCAAGAGGCTTCCAAGAAGTATTTCACTGAAGCCTACAAAGCCGCTTCCGAGGTGATTAAAAGCGGTGTATACTCACTTTACAAGAAGAAATGGGCCGCTAATGATCCGGAAGCACAATATCAAAATATGGTGGATATGTTCTCCGATCTTAGCAATAATCCTGAGAACATCTATGTGAAGGAGTACGTTTACCCCACCAGTACTCATGCTTACGATTCTTACAACTTACCGCTCACCTTTAAGGCTCCGCTGAACTGTGGTGTTTGCCCGACAGCCGACTTTGTTGAGTTGTTTGATGGTTTCGACCGTTATCCCGACGGTACCCTGAAGGTGACGACAGGCAATTCTTGTACCGAAGGTAATTACGTTATGTATGATAGTCCCATGGACTATTACAAGAATGCTGAACCTAGATTGCGTGCTTACGTCATCTTCCCTGGTGATGTGTTTAAGGGTAAGGAAATTGAAATTTATGCCGGTGTTTATACGGGGGCCGCGCCTGTCAAACCGCTTCTTAGTGACTATTCGTATGGTGCTGCCACTACCAAGTACAATCATCTGAGTGCTTATAAAGAGAAGCCCAAAACGCTTTATCTCAGTCCGAAACCTGAAGATCAGCAGGAAATTGTAACCCTGCCTGATGGCTCTACGATGAAGGCTGCTGGCCAGAACGGTCCTTTCTATGAAGATGGTGGAAGTGCTATGACCGGTCTGCTGGCACGTAAATGGTTGAACCCTGATCCTGCATTTGTTCCTCGGGAAGGCAATAGTGCACAACCTTTTATTTTGATGCGTTATGCCGAAGTGCTGCTGAATGCAGCCGAGGCTGCTGTGGAACTTTCGTTAGCGGGCGTCTCTTCTCCTGATGGTACAGATATGTTGAGTGTGGCAACGAAAGCCATCAATGATATTCGTGAGCGTGCCGGTGCCCGGTTGTTGACTGCCTCGTTGACTGGTACAACAGACAGCCGTGATATCGTCCGCAAGGAACGTCGCAAGGAGTTGGCCTTCGAACATAAGACCAAATGGGACTTGCGTCGCTGGCGTGTGAATCACTATGAAGGTCGCGATGGATTCTGGGGTGAGCAACGCAATAAGGACCGTTTCAGCAACACGACTCGTTATCGTTTCCGTGGTATCTATCCGTTCTATTCGACGGCGACCGGCAAGTGGTTCTTTGATGTTTGTTTCAACTATACGACTGCCGGTGACAAGGACTTCGGTTACACTCCGGTGGACTATTATTTCTCGATTCCGGGTGGTGAGGTTTCTAAGAGTCCTGTGATTGACCAGCAGCCTAATCGATAAAATTCAATAATTAAAAAACTTAAAACGTATGAAAAAGACAATATTTTATAGCTTATTCAGCGCCTTGTTCATGTTAACCTCATGCAGCATGTTCGAAATAGACAACTATGAGGAACCGGCAGAAACAATTTGGGGCGAAGTGGTAGATGAGGCAACTGGTAAGCGTGTATTGACCGACCAGGGCAGTGAGGGTATCCGTGTCCGTCTGACCGAATTGAGTTGGGGTGACAATGTGCAACATAATCCCGATTTTTACTGTATGATGGACGGTACATTCCAGAACACGAAGCTCTTCAAAGGTGAGTATAATGTCCGTATCGACGGCCCGTTCATTCCATTAGTGCGTGAAAATACAGACGGTACCTTGCTCCATGATGGTTCCGTCAATACTGAAATCAGTGGTACGACGAAAGTGAAATTTGAAGTACAGCCCTTTCTGAACGTTGAGTTTGTAGGTGATCCGCAGGTGAGCAATGGGGTCATCAAGGCACAAGTACGCGTGACACGCGGTGTGTCGGATGAAGTTTTCCGTGAAAAAATCCAGCCGATGGGCAATTGGAAAGACGAATACTTGAATGTAACTGACATCCAGTTCTTCGTCAGCTACTCAAACACAGTAGGCTACCGGGCACGCGACGAGCGTTGGTCGAGCAGCATCAGCTATGAAGGTAAGAGTTTCGAAGATTTACTGGGTAAGGAAGTTATTGTCCAGTCTAACGGCAGTATACCTTCGGGTCGCAAAGTGTTTGTACGCGCTGCCGCACGTATTAACTACGACACACCTGTAGGTAGCGGCACACGCCGTTGGAACTACAGTGAGCCGGTGGAAGTACTTATTCCGTAGCTTGATGGCATACAGCCGAGGCTTTGCTGCTATAGTGCCAAAGCCTCGGCTGTTGAGCAATCTTTTGCCATTATAGTGGTAAGGACAATGATTAATACCATAAAAACAAGAAACCAATATGAAGCAAAAACATTTTTTGATAAGTTTGGCTGTCTTGGCAATAGGCATCTCTGTAGATGCTCAGACCAAGGACAATGTTAAAACCACTTTTCAAACCTCACGCGAGTGGAAGCCTTCTATAGACAATAGGGCCGATGCGGTGATGGTGTATGGAGTAGGGGGAAATCCTTCGGATAAATCACGCAAACTATCTTTTGAGGAACGGGTGAAGTCCTGGAAAGAACGTGGATATATCATACACTTTATGACCGGTATTGCTTGGGGTGAATATCAGGACTATTTTACCGGACAATGGGACGGGAAATGGCATTTGGATGAGGGACAAGTCACACAGACCGGAGATACGATATGGCACGGTCACATGGTGCCCTATATCGTACCGTCGGAGAATTTTTTAAGTTATCTGAAAGAGAGACATGTGAAGAGGGTAATCGACGCCGGTGTGGATGCCATCTTCATGGAAGAGCCTGAATTTTGGGCAAGAGCCGGTTACAGTGATTCTTTTAAGAAGGAATGGAAAAAATACTATGGCTTCGAGTGGAGACCGCAACACGAGTCTCCGGAAAATACTTACTTGTCGAGCAAACTCAAGTATTACTTGTACTATCGTGCACTGAATGAAGTTTTCACCTTTGCCAAAGAATATGGTAAAAGCAAAGGGATGGACGTGAAGTGCTACGTTCCCACCCACTCGCTGGTGAACTATTCGCAATGGCAGATTGTCAGTCCAGAAGCAAGCCTTGCCTCACTTCCTTGTGTGGACGGTTACATTGCTCAGGTGTGGACCGGAACTTCGCGTGAGCCGAATTTCTTTGACGGTCGCAAACGTGAGCGTGTGTTCGAGACTGCCTATCTGGAGTATGGCTCTATGGAGTCAATGACTGCTCCTACTGGTCGCAAGATGTTCTTTCTGACCGACCCTATCGAAGACTGGCCGCGTGACTGGGCAGATTATAAGAAAAACTATCAGGCTACCTTTACTGCACAATTACTCTATCCCAATATAGCCGATTACGAAGTGATGCCTTGGCCGGAACGTATCTACGAAGGACTATATCGGACAAGTGCCAATAGCGACAAGAAAGAACGTATTCCCCGTTTCTATTCCACACAGATGCAGGTGATGATTAATGCCTTGAACCGTATGCCTCTGACTGATAAAGAACTGACCGGAAGCAAAGGATTCAGCGTACTGATGGCAAACTCCTTGATGTTCCAGCGTTTCCCTACGCACAACGGATATGAAGACCCACAATTGGCGAATTTCTACGGTCAGGCGTTGCCTTTGCTCAAACGAGGGGTACCCGTCAAGACCGTCCACATTGAGAACCTCGGCTATAAGGAAGCGCTGGCTGACACAAAAGTGTTGTTGATGACTTATGCGAACATGAAACCGCTTGAGCCTGAAGCGCACAGCCACATAGCCGATTGGGTGAAGAAAGGGGGAGTATTGATTTATAGTGGAACGGACAACGACCCTTTCCAGAATGTAAGGGAATGGTGGAATACCAACGGGCATAACTATGCTACCCCTTCCGCACATCTTTTTGAGCAGATGGGGCTTCCTGCCTGGCCGAATCAGGGAGAATATAGTTACGGTAAGTGAACTGTATGTGTTATTCGTACCGATCCTAAAGATTATGTCCTGCATGAGGGTGGTGACAAATATTTTTTGTATCTTGCGGCCCGGATGTACGAGCAGAACGCGAAAGCGGGAAAGCTGGAGTTCAAAAACAACTTCTATCTGCAAAGGGGAGATTACGACTTGGCTGCTGTGCTTGAAGAGAGTGTGAGCGACGAGCCGTTTACTGTGGAAGGATGTTTGATTGACCTTTTTGATCCCAAATTACCGATATACACTTCCAAGCGGATAAATCCGGGTGAGCAAGCCTTGTTGCTGAATGTAGAACGTGTAGCCGGTAAGAAGAAGCCTCAAGTGCTGGCTTCGGCAAGTCGCGAAGAACAGGAAGAACGCGGAAAAGGCTGGTATTCCTATGTGGCGAAAAGTCCTGCCGAGACTTCAAACGTATCGCGGGTACTGTTGCCGAGTTGTCCTAAGAGTGTGACAGTCGATGGCAAAGAAGTATTCGATACCAAGCGTTGGCATGCAGCAAGTCATACCTATTTGATAGAGTTTGAGAATAATCCTGACGGAGTGTCGGTGAAGTTTTGCTGGTAATCTCAGACCTTTTATTTTTTAGCATTTAACAACATAAACAATTATATTATATAAACGATATGAGAAAAAAGCTTTTATACCCCTTGTTGGCATCATGCCTTTTTGCGTGCAGTGACAAGGATACGTCTTATGAAGTCGTCAAGAATGACTTGAGAGCTCCAGCCTACCCGCTTGTTACCATCGACCCTTATGCCAGTGCATGGTCCATGAGCGATAACCTTTATGACAGCCCCGTTCGCCATTGGACGGGTAAGGATTTCCCTCTGATTGGCGTGGTGAAGGTAGACGGTGTTTCCTACCGTTTTATGGGGACTGAAGAATTGGAGATGAATGCAATCGTGCCCACCTCTCAGCAAGGGGACTGGACTGGACGGTATATCACAGACAAGCCCGCTGGCGACTGGACATCTGCCGATTACAATGATTCCGGATGGAAGTCGGACCGTGGTGCCTTTGGTACCAAAGAAAATGAGCCTACAGCTAAGACCCAATGGGGGACCCGCAATATTTGGGTGCGCCGTACGGTAAATATCGACCGCGATTTGACCGGCATACCTGTCTATCTGGAATTCTCCAATGATGATGATGCCGTATTCTATATCAACGGAGTGAAGATACACAGTACGGGAACCACATGCAATAAGAACAAAGTCGTGAAACTTTCCGATGAGGCTTTGGCTGCTTTGAAACAAGGAGACAACATCATTGCCGCCGAGTGTATCAATCCGGTCGGCAACGGTCTGCTCGACTTCGGCCTGCAGATTCCGAAACATCAGGAAACCGTGTTTGGCAACACAGCCGTGCAGACCTCTGCCGACGTGCAGCCCATGCAGACACACTACGCTTTTACCTGTGGTGATGTCGACTTGAAAGTCACTTTCACGGCACCTCTTTTCATGGAAGACCTGAAGCTGTTGAGCCGCCCCGTGAATTACCTTACTTACAGTGTTGCTGCCCGTGACGGCAAGGAACACGATGTGGAGGTGTACTTTGAGGCCTCGCCGCGCTGGGCGCTCGACCAGCCTTACCAGCAATCTGCAAGCGAGGGATATGAAGCTGACGGGCTGCTTTACTTGAAGAGCGGAAGCAAAGAGCAGAATATCCTGGCTAAGCAGGGCGATGACCTTCGCATTGACTGGGGATATTTCTACATGGTTTCCGGTAAAGAAAACACAGCATACAGCATCGGCAACAGTACCGAACTGCGCAAGAACTTCGTGAACGGCACCTTTAATTCAGCTTCGCTTGCGGGTGAGGACAGCAACGGGAATATGGCCTTGGTGCGTGACTATGGTAAAGTGAGGAAGGTTACCGACAAGATTATGCTGGGATATGACGACATCTATTCCATCCAATACTTCGGTACAAACTTGCGTCCTTACTGGAACTCGAAAGGCGACCGTACCATCGAGTCGGAAATGCTGGCCGCCTACAATGAGTATGACGAGTTGCTGGCACGCTGCTATGCCTTCGATAAAAAGTTAATGGAGGATGCTTCTGCCGTAGGCGGCAAGGAATATGCCGAACTCTGCGCGTTGGCCTACCGTCAGTCCATTGCCGCCCACAAGCTGGTGGAAGCCCCCAACGGTGACCTTTTGTGGCTGTCGAAGGAAAACAACAGTAACGGCTGTATCAATACGGTGGACCTGACCTACCCCTCGGCTCCCCTCTATCTGATCTATAATCCTGAACTGGAGAAAGGCATGATGAACGGTATCTTCCATTATAGTGAAAGCGGCAAATGGACCAAGCCCTTCGCCGCCCATGATTTGGGTACCTATCCTCTTGCCAACGGACAGGTTTACGGAGGCGATATGCCGGTTGAGGAGAGTGGAAACATGCTGATTCTTACGGCTGCCATTGCTGCCGTAGAGGGCGATGCCGGCTATGCGGCCAAACATTGGGAAGTGCTCACCACCTGGACCGACTATCTGGTGGAAAAGGGACTCGATCCTGAGAACCAGCTCTGTACCGATGACTTCGCCGGACACTTTGCCCATAACACGAATCTTTCCATCAAGGCAATTTTAGGGGTGGCCTCTTATGGCCGGTTGGCCGAAATGCTCGGTAAGAAGGATGTTGCCGAAAGCTATACAACGAAGGCCCGTCAGATGGCGGCTGAGTGGGAACGTATGGCCAACGACGGTGACCATTATCGTCTGACCTTTGACAAGCCGGGTACCTGGAGCCAGAAGTACAACCTTGTCTGGGATAAATTGCTCGGACTGGACATCTTTGACACAAAAATTGTAGAAATGGAGATACCTTATTATCTGACGAAGCAGAATATTTATGGTTTGCCTCTGGACAGTCGTGAGACTTATACCAAGACCGACTGGATCATGTGGACTGCTACAATGGCTCCTGACCTGGCCACTTTCCGTGAATTCATCGTCCCCCTGCATAAGTTCATGAACGAAACGATAGACCGCGTGCCTATGTCCGACTGGGTGTTTACCGACAAGCCCAACTGGCGTGGCTTCAAGGCCCGCTCGGTAGTAGGCGGATATTACATGAAAATGCTTGAAGGCAAGCTGATTGGAAATAAACAATGACAAAATCTATTAAACGAATGAAAAGACTTTTTGCATGGGGAACCGCCCTCCTTCTTGTAGGCGGTATGCAGGCGGCCTTACTGCCGGTTGACGAGCCGATTACTCCTGTTGATTACGTCAGCACCTTGGTTGGCACGCAATCCAAGCATGCCCTTTCTACGGGCAACACTTATCCTGCTGTGGCAATGCCTTGGGGTATGAATTTCTGGACACCACAGACCGGTACTATGGGGGATGGATGGGCTTATACTTATGATGCCGACAAGATTCGCGGATTCAAGCAGACACACCAGCCCAGTCCGTGGATTAACGATTACGGACAGTTTGCCATTATGCCTATCACCGGAAAGGTGGCTTTCGACCAGGACGAGCGTGCCAGTTGGTTTTCTCATAAAGCCGAGACTGCCACTCCTTATTATTATAAAGTCTATCTTGCCGACCATGATGTGACGGCGGAATTTGCTCCTACCGAGCGTGCCGCTGCCTTCCGTTTCACTTTCCCTGAAACGGAGGAAGCCTATGTGGTGATCGATGCCATGGACAATGGCTCTTTTGTGAAAATCATTCCGGCTGAAAAGAAAATCATAGGCTACACCACCAAGAACAGTGGTGGTGTGCCAAGCAATTTCAAGAACTATTTTGTATTGCAGTTCGATAAGCCTTTTACTTATACTGCTGCCGTGAAGGACGGAAAGATTGCCCCCCGTACCACCGAGGCAGGTGCCAATCATGCCGGTGGCATCATAGGTTTTCATACCCTCCGTGGCGAGCAGGTGAATGTACGTGTGGCTTCCTCATTCATCAGTCACGAGCAGGCCGAGTTGAACTTGAAGGAACTGGGTGACCGGACGCTTGAAGAGGTGGCGAAAGCCGGGCGTGACGAATGGAACCGGGTACTGGGCCGCATTGAAGTGCAGGATACCGACCTCGACCGTCTGCGTACTTTCTACTCTTGTTTCTACCGTTCGGTGCTTTTCCCGCGCAGTTTCTACGAGATAGATGCGCAAGGTCAGGTAATGCACTACAGCCCCTATAATGGTGAGGTGCTGCCCGGCTATATGTTTACCGACACCGGTTTCTGGGACACTTTCCGTTGTCTTTTCCCTTTCCTTAATCTGATGTATCCATCCATGAATGCCAAGATGCAGGAAGGGTTGGCCAATACTTACAAGGAGAGCGGTTTCCTGCCCGAATGGGCCAGTCCGGGACACCGTGGGTGCATGGTGGGCAACAATTCTGCCTCTGTGGTGGCAGATGCTTGGCTGAAGGGACTGCGCGGCTACGACATCGAGACATTATGGGAAGCTGTGAAGAACGGTACGGAGAAAGTGCATCCCGAGGTTTCCTCTACCGGACGTTTGGGACATGAGTATTACAATAAGCTGGGTTACGTGCCTTATAATGTGGGAATCAACGAGAATGCAGCCCGTACGCTGGAGTATGCCTATGACGATTGGTGCATCTACCAGCTGGGACTTTCGCTCGGCAAGTCGAAGAAAGAACTGGCTCCTTTTGCCAAACGCGCGCTGAACTACCGGAATCTTTTCGACCCTGCCCATAAGTTGATGCGCGGCAAGAATGAAGACGGTACATTCCAATCGCCGTTCAATCCCTTGAAGTGGGGTGACGCCTTCACCGAAGGAAACAGTTGGCATTATTCATGGTCGGTTTTTCACGATCCGCAAGGACTCATTGACCTGATGGGTGGCAAGGACTTCTTCAACCAGATGATGGATTCCGTGTTTGTGTTGCCGCCTGTGTTCGACGAAAGTTATTATGGTAGTGTCATCCACGAAATTCGGGAGATGCAGATCATGAATATGGGTAACTACGCTCACGGCAACCAGCCTATACAGCACATGATTTACCTCTATAATTATTCCTCCCAGCCGTGGAAGGCGCAGTACTGGCTGCGTGAGGTTATGGAGCGTATGTACAATGCCAATCCCGACGGCTATTGCGGTGATGAGGACAACGGCCAGACATCTGCTTGGTACGTGTTTTCAGCTTTGGGATTCTATCCCGTCTGTCCGGGTACAGACCAGTATGTGCTGGGTGCTCCTCTTTTCCGTTCTGTGCGTCTGCACTTGGAAAATGGCAAGACTGTGACGATTGAAGCTCCTGAGAATAGTCGTGCCAACTGCTACGTGCAGAAACTTACAGTGGATGGCGTTGACTATACACGCAACTTTCTGACACACGAGCAACTGACGAACGGCTCCTCACTGCGCTTCACTATGGACAATGTGCCCAACAAACTGCGTGGGACAGGAGAGGAGGATGCTCCTTACTCCTTCTCGAAAACGCTTAAAAAGAAGAAGTGACCTCAAAGCCAAAACCATAGCAATTAATGATGAGGGTGTGCCGAATGTCTGACGGAGTGATAGCTGAAAAATGTTTTGACACACCCTCTCTCTTTTACGATAAATCACTGTTTGAAAACCCTATTTACCATGAAACTTAAGAAACTTACTATTTACTGCTTGGCATTGTTTTGCTCCTCTTCTTCCGTTTATGCGCAATCTGGTGAAGAAGTTCAAAAGAAACGTAGCGGCAATCCGATTTTTCCCGGTTGGTATGCCGACCCTGAGGGAGTAGTGCTGGACGGGAAGTTCTGGATTTATCCTACATATTCCGCTCCTTATGATGAACAGACTTTTATGGATGCCTATTCTTCGCCCGACTTGGTGCATTGGACCAAACATCCACGCGTGCTTTCAAAGGAAAATATCCCATGGTTGCGCCGTGCTTTGTGGGCGCCGGCTGTTATCGAGGCCAATGACCGCTATTATCTTTTCTTCGGAGGGAACGATATACAGAACAACTCTGAGATTGGCGGCATCGGTGTGGCTGTGGCAGACAATCCGGCAGGTCCTTTCAAAGATGTGCTGGGCAAGCCCCTGATTGATAAAATTGTGAATGGCGCACAGCCCATCGACCAGTTTGTGTTCCGTGATGACGATGGCACTTACTATATGTACTATGGCGGATGGGGGCATTGCAACATCGTGAAACTGTCTTCCGATTTACTTAGTGTCGTTCCTTTTGATGATGGCACAGTCTATAAAGAAGTGACTCCTCAGGACTATGTGGAAGGTCCTTTCATGTTGAAACGTAACGGAAAGTATTACTTCATGTGGTCGGAAGGCGGTTGGGGAAGTCCCGACTACCGTGTGACCTATGCCATTGCCGACTCTCCTTTCGGGCCGTTCCATCGCGAGGGAATCATTCTTCAGCAGGATGCCGATGTGGCTACCGGTGCCGGACATCATTCAGTGGTGCGTGGAAAAGGTAAGGACGAATGGTACATCATTTACCACCGTCGCCCGTTGGGAGAAACGGCAGCAAACAGCCGTGCCACCTGCATTGACCGGATGTACTTTGACAAAAAAGGAAAGATAAAGCCGGTGCGCATGACTTTCGAGGGAGTGAAAGCTACCACCCCTCCACTTGACTAATAGCAATTTTCAATTCGAATTTATATAGAAGAAATATGAGTCTTAATTCCAAAAAGATTTGTTTCAGTCTTGTTCTGGCTGCGGCTGCCGGGATGGTTCAGGCTGTCAATAGTAGCTGCCTTCTTGCCGATGCGGGCTTTGTAGCCGTGCAGGATAATACGGCATCTGCTGGTAACTATACCTCTAACCGTCCTAAAGAGAAACAACGACTTTTCCGTTCCACTGCCGTGGAGAAAGAGATTGTCCGTGTACAGAAACTTTTGAAGAACCGCAAGCTTTCCTGGATGTTTGCCAACTGTTTTCCAAATACGCTGGATACTACTGTGCACTTCCGCAAGGGCAGCGATGGAAAGCCTGATACTTTTGTATATACGGGTGACATCCATGCTATGTGGTTGCGTGACTCAGGGGCGCAAGTATGGCCATATGTACAGCTTGCCAATAACGACCCGAAACTGAAAGAGATGCTGGCCGGTGTTATTCTACGCCAGTTCAAATGTATCAATATCGACCCATATGCGAATGCTTACAACGATGGTGCGCTACCCGATGGGCATTGGATGAGTGACCTTACTGACATGAAGCCCGAACTGCATGAACGTAAATGGGAAATCGACTCGCTTTGTTATCCTTTACGGTTGGCTTATCACTACTGGCAGGTGACGGGTGACACTTCGGTTTTCGGTGCTGAATGGCTGGAAGCCATCCGCAATATTTATACTACTTTTTGTCAGCAGCAGCGCAAAGAGGGTGCCGGTCCCTACAAATTTCAACGCAAGACGGAGCGTGCGCTCGATACGCTGAACAATGATGGTCTGGGTGCTCCTGTCCGTCCGGTGGGACTTATCGTGTCCTGCTTCCGCCCGTCGGACGATGCCACAACGCTTCAGTTCCTTGTGCCTTCCAACTTCTTTGCTGTCACTTCCTTGCGTAAGGCTGCCGAGATTCTGGAAACAGTGAACAAGGAGACTGCTTTGGCTGCCGATTGCCGTGCCTTGGCCGATGAGGTGGAAATGGCTTTGAAACGCTATGCAACCTACAATCATCCTGAATTTGGTACCATTTATGCTTTCGAGGTTGATGGTTTCGGTAATCATTTGCTGATGGACGATGCCAATGTGCCTAGCTTGCTTGCCATGCCCTATCTGGGAGATGTAGACGTCAATGACCCTATTTATCAGAATACCCGCCGTTTTGTGTGGAGCGACAGCAATCCTTATTTCTTCAGCGGCAAAGCCGGTGAGGGTATCGGCGGACCGCATATCGGCTATGACATGGTGTGGCCTATGAGCATTATGATGAAAGCTTTCACAAGCCGGGATGATGCCGAAATCAAAACTTGCATCAAGATGCTGATGGATACGGATGCCGGTACGGGCTTCATGCACGAGTCGTTCCATAAGGATGATGCAACTAACTTCACCCGCCCTTGGTTTGCTTGGCAGAACACCCTTTTCGGTGAGTTGATATTGAAGTTGGTTAATGAAGGGAAGGTGGATTTATTGAATAGCATTGATTAAGATATAACATGAAGAACTTATATACATGGGTGGCTGCCTTCCTTTTCGTGGCATTGGCAATTTCGGTTATGGCTTGTACTTCTGCCTCTTCTGCTGGTACGGTGACGGTGGTTGACCGGCCGGATATACATGCTGTCAATACTAATTATATGGGTTACCGTGCCCCGCTTCGTCCATTGAACTTTATAAAATTGCCAGTAGGCAGCATCCGTCCCGAGGGGTGGGTAAGGAAATTTCTGGAGTTGCAGCGCGACGGCCTGACCGGACATTTAGGGGAAATCAGTGCTTGGTTGGAAAAGGATGACAACGCTTGGCTTACGACCGGTGGGGACCATGGTTGGGAGGAAGTTCCCTATTGGCTCAAAGGGTATAGCAGTTTGGCATATATTCTGAATGATCCGAAGATGATAGAAGAAACCAAATACTGGATCGAAGGCGTATTTGCCAGTCGCCAGCCGGACGGTTATTTCGGCCCGGTCAACGAACGCAATGGAAAACGCGAACTTTGGGCACAGATGATTATGCTCTGGTGCCTGCAATCTTATTACGAGTATTCTCAAGACCAGCGTGTCATAGCCCTGATGACAAACTACTTTAAATGGCAGATGACGGTTCCCGACGACCAACTTCTGGAAGACTTTTGGGAGAATAGTCGTGGAGGCGATAATATCATCAGCATTTACTGGCTTTACAGTCATACGGGAGATGCTTTTTTGCTCGAATTGGCCGAAAAGATTCATCGCAATACTGCGGACTGGACTCAGTCGACCTCTTTGCCCAACTGGCACAACGTAAACATTGCCCAATGTTTCCGTGAGCCTGCTACTTATTATATGCAGACCGGTGATTCTGCCATGCTGAAAGCCTCTTATAATGTCCATCGACTGATTCGTCGTACTTTCGGGCAAGTGCCCGGTGGCATGTTCGGGGCAGATGAGAATGCCCGTTTGGGATATATCGACCCCCGCCAAGGGGTGGAAACCTGCGGGCTGGTTGAGCAGATGGCTTCTGATGAAATTATGCTTCGCATAACGGGCGATCCCTTATGGGCCGAGCATTGCGAAGAAGTTGCATTTAACTCTTATCCGGTTGCCGTGATGCCGGATTTTAAAGCGTTGCGCTACATCACTTGCCCGAACCATGTCGTCAGTGATTCCAAGAATCATCATCCGGGCATTGACAACCGCGGACCGTTTCTTTCGATGAATCCTTTCAGCAGTCGTTGCTGTCAGCACAATCATGCACAAGGCTGGCCCTACTTTGCCGAGCATCTGGTTTTGGCAACTCCCGACAATGGAGTGGCAACGGCTCTTTATGCAGCTTGCAAAGCTGTGGTGAAAGTAGCTGATGGAAAGGAAATCACTTTGCACGAAGAGACGAATTATCCTTTTGAGGAAGACATCCGTTTTTCTGTCTCTACCGAGGGAAAAGTCGTCTTCCCGTTCTATTTCCGAATCCCTTCATGGACTCAAAAGGCGAAAGTGTGCGTGAATGGTGAGGAAGTGGATGCGGTTCCCGTGGCAGGGAAGTATCTCTGCATCCATCGCGAGTGGTCGGATGGTGACTGTGTGGAATTGACGTTTCCGATGTCTTTGTCCATGCGCACCTGGCAGGTCAATAAAAACAGCGTAAGTGTGGATTACGGTCCTCTCACGCTCTCTCTTAAGATTGCTGAGAAATATGTGGAGAAGGACAGCCGCGAAACGGCCATCGGTGATTCTAAATGGCAAAAAGATGCTGACCCTCAAAAATGGCCCACTACTGAGATATATTCCGGCAGCGCGTGGAATTATTCGCTGGTGTTGGACAAGACAGAACCCTTGAAACACTTCGAGGTAATCCGTAAATCATGGCCGGCCGACGACTACCCTTTTACGGTGGCCAATGTACCTTTGGAGGTGAAGGCTGTCGGCCGATTGGTTCCCGAATGGGAAATAGATGAAACCGGGTTGTGTGGCGTGTTGCCCGAAGAGGATGCAGCGAGAGGCGACAAAGAAGAAATCACACTCATCCCTATGGGAGCTGCGCGGTTAAGGATATCTGCGTTCCCGAATACAAGAGAATAAATTGATGAATGATGCGGACAGTAGTGAAGTGCTGACATCTTTAACTCCTGACTTGCATAAATAGAAAACTTAAAATAAACACATAGCGAAAAAGTAAATTTGGGCAAAGCGTAGCGAATTAGCTGATAGAGCGTTCGTTACGCTTTGTTTTTCTATGGGGCAGAGCCAACGAAATACCACCTCGAAGCCAAACGGTGCAGAAGTTCAGTTACCACCTCGTTACTCCCGTAACGGATGCAGATTTCTTGCTAAAAGGTTCTTTTTCTGCGTTTTGTGTTGATTTACATAGCTGTCGGTAACTCACTAAGAACTAATTTTGTAACCAAAAAAAGGAGTGAGTTATGTGAAGTACATTCAAGGTATTATTTTACGTGAAGAAAGGCAGCGAGAAGCCGAACGGCAACCTGCCTCTGATGTGCCGTATCACGGTGGACGGCGAGATTAAACAGTTCAGTTGCAAGATGGACGTTCCCCCACGCTTGTGGGATGTGAAGAACAGCCGTGCTTCGGGCAAGAGCGTCGAAGCGCAGAGAATCAACCTTGCAGTAGATAAAATCCGTGTGGAGGTAAACCGCCGCTATCAAGAGTTAATGCAGACGGACGGTTATGTTACCGCCGCCAAACTCAAAGACGCCTATCTCGGTATCGGCATCAAGCAAGAAACCTTGTTAAAGCTATTCGAGCAGCACAACGCCGAATTTGAGAAGAAAGTCGGGCACAGCAGGGCGCAGGGTACATTTACCCGTTATCGGACGGTCTGCAACCATATTCGGGAGTTTTTGCCCCATACCTACAAGAGAGAGGATATTCCGTTAAAGGAACTCAACCTTACGTTTATCAACGACTTCGAGTATTTTTTGCGCACGGAGAAGAAATGCCGCACCAATACCGTGTGGGGCTACATGATTGTGTTGAAACACATAGTTTCCATTGCGAGGAACGACGGGCGTTTGCCGTTCAATCCCTTTGCCGGATATATCAACTCTCCCGAAAACGTGGACAGGGGCTACCTCACCCAAACGGAGATACAGACGCTCATGAACGCACCCATGAAGAACGCCACCCATGAACTTGTACGGGACTTGTTTGTCTTTTCTGTGTTCACGGGTTTGGCGTATTCAGACGTGAAGAACCTCACCACCGACCGCCTGCAAACATTCTTCGACGGCAATCTTTGGATAATCACCCGAAGAAAGAAGACCAACACCGAATCGAACATCCGTCTTTTGGACGTTCCCAAACGTATCATAGAGAAATACAAGGGGCTGGCTCGGGACGGTCATGTTTTCCCCGTTCCGAGTAACGGCAGTTGTAACAAAATACTCAAAGATATAGGCAGACAATGCGGCTTCAAGGTGCGTTTGACCTATCACGTTGCACGCCACACGAACGCCACGACCGTACTTTTGTCGCACGGCGTACCCATCGAAACGGTGAGCCGCCTTTTGGGACACACGAACATAAAAACCACCCAAATTTACGCCAAAATCACCGCCCAGAAGATAAGCCAAGACATGGAAACCCTGTCGCACAAGTTGGAGGATATGGAGAAGAATATCTGCCGAGCCATCTAATTAAAAACAGAATACCGATGAAAGAAGAAAGGAATATTATCACGATGGACGGGCAGGGCAATATCTTCCTGCCGAGCGATATAGGTGCAACCGCCATGACCGAGTGGGAAATCTGCGAACTGTTCGGGGTTATCGCCCCGACGGTTCGGGCAGGGATAAAGGCACTCTGCAAAAGCGAAGTTTTGAATATATATGATATAAAGCGCATTATCCGCATATCGGACAGATACAGCGCGGAGGTTTACAACCTCGAAACGATAGTCGCCCTTGCTTTCCGTATCGAATCGTTCGGGGCGGCGAAAGTCCGCAGGGCATTATTGGAAAGGATTATACACGGGCGAAAAGAGAAAACGACGGTATTCGTGTCGGTTGTTTCGGACGGCAAGCCCAACAGCCGTTGGAAAGCATGATGATATATCAACATACCAACATGCAAACATACCAACATACCAACATGCAAATCTATCACTATGGTGATATATATTGCAGGTTCTATTCCTCTTTTCAGAGGAAAGCGGAGCAATCATTTCCGTTTACAAAGGCAAAGCAAGCACGGGGCTTTATGTCGGCTAAAAGGTCGGGCGGCTGCGCCGTTTCCCGATAAATCTTCCTCTCGCTTCGCTGCGAGCGTATTTATCGGGAAAACCTTGTATCCGACCGCCCCATGCAAAAGAGCCTTTGAAAACGGAAACGACCGCCCACATCCACCGACCGAAAGGGAAAAAATTAGGTGGGGTTATATGGGTAAGCAGGTGGTAGGAACAGCCACCGCAGAAAGGCAGACGGACGGCACGCCGCAGGGTATTTACGGAGAAAATACCGTAGCTTATTAGGGAATTTTCCGAGCCGCAATACTACGTATCGCTGAAAATTCCCCAATAAGGCAAGGGGCAAGCCCCTCTGCACACCCCATCGGGGACGGCATTTGCCGCCCCCGAAGATACAAAAAATCATTGTTTCACAAGCCAAAAAAGAAAGGAAGAATATATGGGTTTCGTAGTTTTACACATGGAAAAGGCGCACGGCAGCGACAGCGGAACGACCGCACATATCGAGCGTTTCATCATACCGAAGAACGCCGACCCCACACGCACACACCTAAACCGCAGACTCATCGAATACCCCGACGGGGTGAAAGACCGTTCGGCGGCTATACAGCAGAGATTAGAAGAAGCGGGGCTGACACGCAAAATCGGAAGCAACCAAGTACGGGCTATCCGCATCAACGTATCGGGAACGCACGAGGACATGAAGCGGATAGAAGAAGAGGGGCGTTTGGACGAGTGGTGCGCCGACAATCTGAAATACTTCGCCGACACGTTCGGAAAGGAGAACATCGTGGCGGCTCACCTGCACAGGGACGAGGAAACACCGCATATACACGTTACGCTCGCCCCCATCGTCAAGGGAGAGCGAAAGCGCAGGAAAAGGGAGGAACAGACGAAAAAGCGATACCGCAAGAAACCGACCGACACCGTGAGGCTGTGCGCAGACGATATTATGACACGGCTGAAATTGAAGTCCTACCAAGATACCTATGCCGTGGCGATGGCGAAATACGGGTTGCAAAGGGGCATAGACGGCTCGAAGGCTCGCCACAAGTCCACGCAGCAGTATTATCGGGATATACAGAAACTCGCCGACAACCTCAAAGCGGAAGTGGTGGATTTGCAACAGCAGAAAGAAACGGCACGGGAAGAACTAAGACGGGCGAAAAAAGAAATACAGACCGAGAAGCTGAAAGGGGCAGCAACCACCGCAGCCGCCAACATCGCCGAGAGTGTCGGTTCTCTTTTCGGCAGCAACAAGGTCAAGACATTGGAAAAAGAGAACATCGCCCTGCATAGGGAGGTAGCCGACCACGAGGAAACCATCGAAGCCCTGCAAGACAGAATACAGAACATGCAGGCAGACCACAGCCGACAGATGGCAGAAGTAGAACGGAAGTACCGCAGGGAGATAGCGGACAAGGAAACGAAGCACAAGGAGGAAATATCTTTCTTGAAAACGGTAATCGCAAGGGCGGCGGCATGGTTTCCCTATTTCCGTGAAATGCTCCGTATCGAAAACCTATGCCGCCTTGTGGGATTCGATGAAAGGCAAACCGCAACGCTCGTCAAGGGAAAGCCGTTGGAGTATGCAGGGGAACTTTACTCGGAGGAACACGGACGGAAATTCACGACCGAAAAGGCAGGGTTTCAAGTCGTGAAAGACCCCACGGACGGGACGAGACTGGTTCTTGCCATTGACCGAAAGCCCATTGCCGAGTGGTTCAAGGAACAGTTCGAGAAGTTAAGGCAGAACATACGCCGACCTATACAACCGCAAAAAAAAGGTAGGGGAATGAAGATATAACCGTTTTATCTTGCTGGAAAACAATAAAAAAGTGCTGTTCATAATGCCTTATGAATGGCACTTTTTATATATTTGCACACAAAATAAGGATAGAGCAAATAAAAGTAAATACAGAATCGTAAAATTTGATAGATATGAAAACTCAAAAATTAGAAATACTGATATTATTTCTCTGTATATTCGGCTTTATAGGTTGTGATAACAAAGATGAAGAGGGTGAGAAAGTGACAGACTACAAGGAATATTCTTTAACCATTGCATCAAAGAAGATACCCGGTGTTTGTTGGTCAGACGGATTTAATTATTTGTCTGATGTATATGCCGTAAAGAAAGAAAATGCCCAAGAATGGGAGAGCCTTGGAGTCATTGATGAATTTGAGTTTGAGAAAGGATATGAATATAAGGTAAAAATCAGTGAAACAAATTATTTGGATTATAGCATGGGAAATCCCGCATGGACGGAATATGAACTACTTGAAATAATATCTAAAGATAGGAAAGATTCAGAAAATTTGCCTTTACATTTTATCCCTAAATCATACTATGAGAATGTACAGCTTCCTAAATACAGATATGTAGTAGATGCAGATAATAATCAAAAACTTATTGAAGAAGAATTGAAAAAAAAATCTTTTATTCCTTTGGATTTTCATTATATGCTTTGGCGGAGCGAAGACAAATTCCTAAGATGTATTGCAATAAAAGACGATAATAATACATTGGGACCGTGTATTATAAAAAACGAAAACAAAGCCCCGGAAGAAATGCCAGAATCTTACAAATTACTTCCTCCAGAAGGAAATGTGTTTGGTTATGGGAAATGGACTTTTTTAGATGAACATGGAAATGAAACGAATTATCTTTCATTTGATGTGTTTATGGGTCGTTCTGCTAAATCAAGAAACGTAGATTTAACCCCCGATGTAGCTTATCTTTATAAAGACCTTTCTGAATACTACAAAAATAAATATCCGCAAGCCGGAGTGAAAACAGTTGTGGTTTCTTATGCCATTTCTATTAAATAACATAAAATCTTCAGCGAGCATCAATCATCCTAATTATAGTCAAACAGAATTGGTTTGAGAGGGATTTAAATCGTAATTTGTTGATAATCAATTCTTTTTTTGTGTAAAATTCTCAAAATAACGCAGTTTGACTATATCATTGCAACTATTATAAGAATCTATTAAAATGAGAACTATAGAATTAAGCACAAAAAAACGTATGAAAAGAATAAATCTGACCGTTTTGTTGTTAAGCGGTGTCTGTTTGTTATGCCAACCCCTTCAAGCCCAGCAGAGCATTGATGCTTGTGACGGTCGTACTTATAAAGTAGGCGACACGCTCCGTATTGGCGAACCATTGCCTTCGGGCTATCTATTTATAAAGCAGATAAACGCCGATAATAAATTCGACAAGTTGAATCCGAAAAACTCAACCGGACGGACTGCCGTCATTACCGACATACCTGCTTACCAGCCCAAACTCTATCAACAGTTCGGCATTTACCAACAGCCGGAAACGCCCCAAATAGTCTTTGCCGAACAGGGCGATTTCAAGATTGGCGTATATCTAAACATGGCTTTAACCAAAGGAAACATCATGTCCGGACATCATGTTTCCCATATGGATGGAGCTGTCGACCTTACCCCGGCTATCTTGTTCGCCTACACACATAAACTTTACGGCAAACCTATCGACACAGCATCAGTCGAGACCTATGCCTCTCTCTCTGCTCCCCAACAGTATGCAGAAGCAGCCAATGACCCGTTTGCATTGGAAGAACTTCGTACAACATATCGGAAAGAACTGGAACAAGCTGTGGCAAATGCAGATTTCAATAAGGTTTTCCGTATCAAATGTTTGTCGGAACTCCAAATGTACGACATCAATCAACAGCGTTTCCCGCTTTCGGGCTTAACGTGTGTCAATGTGGAAACCAAGCAGAACAGAGAATTATCCCAACAAGGTTATTGCTTATGGGGAACTTGTGCCTTTCATTTCACTAACGCTCCGTCATTTGCCACCCTACCTTGCAAAAAAAACATTGCCCAAGGCATTTATACTATGCGTAAAATGACCTCGGCGACCTTGCCACCAACAGCTACCCTATACGTATATGTGCGCATCCTCCAACAGCCAGTATCACTTCCTGATAAACGTACCATGGTGATGTGTCCCGGAACATCATTCGATTTCGAGTGGTCAACACTCCGTAAAGCATACGGTCAAAAAGCTTTGAACATGGAAATTATACAAACGGACGGTTATTATAATGTCTTCCCTTATAACATACAAGAAGTGACATACAATTATCTTGGTACACAAACGCTACCTAAAAAGAACAATAAATAGTAATATGAAACTAAAAAACATCATTCAGACTACATTGCTAACAATCGTCTTGACATCATGTTATACATCCAGTCGAATAAGTAAATTCAGCTCTGAAAATATAAATTTGGGCATAGATAAAAATCTTTTCATAAAAAGATATGGAAAGCCTTTTAATAAGGAAATATCCTATACACAAGACAATCAAGAGAAAGAAAAACTCTTCTATAAAGAAGAATTAAACAAAGGTACATGGTATATTATAACAACAGCTTTTACTTTT
The DNA here is from genome assembly GCF_004328515.1 of Bacteroides sp. A1C1. Lineage (NCBI taxonomy): Bacteria > Pseudomonadati > Bacteroidota > Bacteroidia > Bacteroidales > Bacteroidaceae > Bacteroides > Bacteroides sp. A1C1. The sequence continues at coordinate 1,255,414 of NZ_CP036491.1, read as the reverse complement.
ATTGATGATAAACTTATAAAGCAAGAGGTTGTAAAAGAAGAAAGGACTTTTCAAAAATGTGATTGTAATAAATAAAATGAAACGTATTGCTTTTTTGGATTACGTGCGCGTGTTTGCGTGCTTCTTGGTCATGTTGGTTCATGCCAGTGAGAATTTTTATGGAGCTGCCGGCTCTACAGATATGGTAGGACCGCAGTCTTTCCTTCAGAATGAGGCCGATAGGTTGTGGGTATCAGTTTATGATGGTTTCTCTCGTATGTCTGTGCCTCTGTTCATGATTGTTTCGGCTTATCTGCTTGCACCGATGAAGAAAGGACAAAGCTGTTGGCAGTTTTACCGCAAACGTTTCCTGCGCATCATGCCGCCGTTCGTCTTTTTCATGGTACTATATAGCACGTTGCCCATGTTGTGGGGACAGATAGACGGCGAACAATCTCTGAACGACCTTTCACGTATCTGGCTGAACTTTCCTGCGCTTGCCGGGCACTTCTGGTTTATGTATCCGTTGATAAGTCTTTATCTGTTCATTCCGGTCATTTCACCGTGGCTGGAGAAGGTTTCGGCCAAAGAAGAACGTTTCTTCATCGGATTGTTTCTGATTTCTACTTGTATACCTTTCCTCAACCGTTGGTTTGGTGAAGTATGGGGACAGTGTTTCTGGAACGAATATCACATGTTATGGTATTTTTCGGGTTATTTAGGCTATCTTGTGCTGGCACATTATATCCGCGTGCATCTTACTTGGGGGCGCTCCTTGCGTCTGCGGGTCGGTTTCTTGCTTATGCTGGTCGGCGCGGCGGCTACCATATGGTCGTTCTATGTCCAGGCTGTTCCAGGAGTGGTTCATTCTACACCGGTCATTGAGGTGGGATGGGCTTTCTGTACCCTTAATTGCGTGGCGTTGACGGCAGGCACATTTTTGTTGTTCGGCTGTATCAGCATTCCGCAGCCTCCGCGCATCATTGCCGAAATGTCTAAACTCAGCTACGGCATGTTTCTTATGCACATTTTCTGGCTTGGCTTGTGGGTGTCGGTGTTTAAGTCTACATTGGGATTGCCCACTGTGGCTGCCATTCCGGTTATAGCGGTATGTACGTTTATCAGTTGTTTCGTGGCAACCAAGCTCATCTCGTTGATACCGGGCAGTAAATGGATTATCGGGTAAAAACCTTGTATTCGCTTTCCCGTTGAAGGCTCGGGAGCTGTCAATTGCCTGCTGCTAACCTCACTGTAGTAGGGGCGTAGCGTCACTGCAAAATGGTTGCATTCTTTTTGCACTGATTATCTGCTGATTCATAAATGGTTATGCTAAGAGGAAAGGAGGTGTAATCAAAGACAGATGCGTAATTGATAAGAAAACGCCGGAACACCTATGAGGTGCGGTAGTGCGAAGGAAAGAGGTCTTACCGGAAAAGCCGATGAATAGGAAGGTTGAGGAAGAAGGTGAAGGCTGTGGAGGATGAAAATACTCTCTCTTTAGCTGAAAAGCTGTGTATTCTGCTTGAAAACGTGTACTTTTGCAGATTATATGAATGAATGGCAGAATATGAACAAATCCGAAAAGCGAGTATTAGTGGGAATGAGCGGAGGTATAGACAGTACCGCCACTTGCCTGATGTTGAGGGAACAGGGCTATGAGATAGTCGGCCTCACCATGTGGGTGTGGGGAGACGAACCGGTGGAAGCCCGCAACCTTGCCGACAGTATGGGAATTGAACACCATGTGGCAGATGAGCGTGAGGCTTTCCGGCAGATTATTGTTCAGAACTTTATCGATGAATATCGTCGGGGGCGTACTCCCAATCCTTGTGTGATGTGTAATCCGTTATTCAAGTTCCGTATCCTGACGGAGTGGGCGGACAGGTTGGGGTGTGCGTTCATTGCTACCGGGCACTACACCCGTCTGGAGGAACGGAACGGGAAGGTTTACATTGTTGCCGGGGATGATGATAAGAAAGACCAGTCCTATTTCCTCTGGCGACTGGGGCAGGAGGTGTTGAAGCGATGCATCTTCCCGTTGGGAGCATTCACCAAGATGCAGGTTCGCGAGTATCTTCGTGATAAAGGATATACGCTCAAGGCGGAAGAAGGGGAAAGCATGGAAGTCTGTTTCATCAAGGGAGACTACCGCGACTTCTTGCGCGAGCATTCCTCGGAGATAGACAGTGAAGTGGGGCCGGGATGGTTTGTCAATTCGGAAGGCGTCAAACTGGGGGAGCACAAAGGATTTCCTTACTACACTATCGGACAGAGGAAAGGCCTGGAGATAGCTTTGGGCAAACCTGCCTATGTGCTGAAAATTAATCCGCAGAAGAATACCGTGATGCTGGGCGATGCGGAACAATTGAAGGCCGGATATATGCTGGCCGAAGAGGAGAATCTGACGGATGAAGACGAATTCTTTGGATCGGAAGAACTCACCGTGCGCATCCGTTATCGCAGCAAACCTATTCCTTGCACCGTGAAGCGCCTGGAGGACGGGCGTCTGCTGGTGCACTTCTTGTCGGAGGCTTCTGCCATTGCTCCAGGACAGTCTGCCGTGTTCTATGTCGGCCGGCGTGTGGTTGGAGGCTCATTCATCGCTTCCCAACGGGGCATCGGGATGTTTCTTTAATTTTTAATTTATAATTTCTAATTGTGAAAAGACTTGTACTTCTTTCAGCCTTTGTCCTGTTTGCGGCGGGAGCATCGGCACAACAAGATACTTTGAAGTATCGTATCAGCCTGAAGGATAAGGCTGCCACCACGTATTCGCTGGAACATCCGGAAGCGTTCCTTTCTGAAAAGGCGATTGAGCGTCGCCGGAAGCAGAATCTTCCGATAGACTCGACAGACCTTCCGGTATGCCGTAAGTATGTGGATGAGATTCGCAGGCAAGGCGCGAAGATTGTCGTTACCGGCAAATGGGAGAATTTTGTTACAGTGTCCTGCAACGACTCTGCATTGATAGAGCGTATTGCCGCCCTGCCTTTTGTTCGGAAGACGGAAAAGGTCTGGATAGCTCCCGGAGGTGACGGGCCGTTCATGGCGACAGAGCGCGACTCTCTGATAAACCGCCCGAGCGTGCATCCCGACAGCATTTATGGATTGGCTGTCGACCAGATACGGCTGAGCAATGGCGATAAGCTGCACGAAGAAGGCTTCAAGGGACAAGGAATGACGATTGCCGTTATCGACGCGGGTTTCCACAATGCCGACAAGATAACCGCCATGCAGAATATCCGCATCCAGGGTACGAAGGATTTTGTGAATCCCCAATCGGATATATTTGCCGAAAGCAGCCACGGCATGGCGGTGCTCTCGTGCATCGCCATGAATCGCCCCGGTGTCATGACCGGTACAGCTCCCGAAGCTTCTTTCTGGTTGCTGCGTAGCGAAGACGAATACTCCGAGCATCTGGTAGAGCAGGACTACTGGGCTGCTGCTGTGGAATATGCCGATAGCGTGGGAGTGGATGTGCTTAATACTTCATTGGGATATTACGCTTTCGATGATAAATCCAAGAATTATAAGCTCCGCAATCTGGATGGGCACTATGCGCTGATGTCACGTCAGGCATCGCGCATAGCCGATAAGGGCATGGTATTGGTATGCAGTGCCGGAAATTCGGGCACCGGTTCTTGGAAGAAGATTACGCCTCCGGGCGATGCCGAAAATGTGCTGACGGTGGGTGCTGTCGACAAGGAAGCTGTTCTGGCTCCTTTCTCGTCTGTAGGGAATACGGCAGACCATCGGATAAAGCCGGATGTTGTAGCCGTCGGGCTGGGTGCCGACGTTATACGTACGGACGGCAACCAGGGAAGGGCGAACGGTACCTCTTTTGCCTCACCCATTATGTGCGGTATGGTGGCTTGCTTGTGGCAGGCTTGTCCCGAACTTACGGCAAAAGAAGTGATAGAGTTGGTGCGCCGTTCCGGTGACCGTACGGATTATCCTGATAATATCTATGGCTATGGCGTGCCCGATATGTGGAAGGCGTATCAGGATTATCAGTCCGAAAGAAACAAATAACGAGAATTTCTGTTGGCTTGCCAATAGTGTATTGTCACTTTATCACGAATAAAGTACCGCTTTATTACGGATAAAATTTTATAAAGTTATAACTGGTTGAATGATAGCTGTATGGAAGCCTTGTCTTTACAAGAGTTGAATGCCCTTGTGCGCCGTAGTCTGGAGCAGTGTCTCCCCGATGAGTTTTGGGTGCAGGCAGAGTTGAGCGATGTGCGTACCAACAGTACAGGGCATTGCTATCTGGAATTTGTGCAGAAAGATCCCCGTAGCAATAGTCTGGTAGCTAAGGCGAGAGGCACCATCTGGGCAAATGTGTTTCGGTTGCTGAAGCCCTATTTTGAGGAGGCTACGGGGCAGGCATTTGTTTCGGGCATCAAAGTGCTGGTTCAGGTCACTGTCAGTTTCCACGAACTTTATGGATATAGTTTGACAGTGCAGGACATAGATCCCACCTATACGTTGGGCGATATGGCGCGTCGCCGCAGGGAAATATTGAGGCAGCTTGAGGAGGAGGGAGTCCTCACTCTTAATAAAGAACTGGATATACCCCGCCTGCCGCAACGTATTGCCGTCATATCTTCACCGACGGCGGCGGGCTATGGTGACTTCTGTCATCAGCTGGAAAACAATTCCCGGGGGTTCTACTTTTATACGGAGCTGTTTCCTGCCTTGATGCAGGGTGACCGTGTAGAGGAGTCTGTCCTTTCTGCTCTCGACCGGGTGAATGCACGCTTGTCCGAGTTTGATGTGGTTGCCATTATTCGCGGTGGAGGCGCCACGTCCGACTTGTCCGGTTTCGATACCTATCTGCTTGCTGCTGCTTGTGCACAGTTTCCGTTACCTATCATAACGGGTATCGGTCACGAGCGGGACGACACGGTGCTGGATTCTGTGGCACATACCCGTGTAAAGACCCCTACGGCCGCCGCCGAGTTCTTGATAGACCTCATGAACAATGCCGCCGATGAACTGGAAATGCTTGTTTCCCGCTTGCATGAGGGGGTCAGGAATCTGTTGCAGCAGGAACAGCGCAAGTTGTCTGTTTGCAAGAACCGGATTCCTTCTGCTTCATACCGTTGCATATCCGATGCAAAAATAGCTTTACTGACTGCGCGGAAAGATGTAGTGCAAGCTGTCACTTCCTATTTGTCCCGCCATCGCCACCGTCTGGAATTGTTGCAGCAGCGCTTGGTGGATGTTTCACCGGAAAAGCTGCTTGCCCGCGGTTACAGCATCACGTTGAAAGACGGGAAGGTTGTGAAAAATGTCGGCTTGCTGAATGAAGGAGATGAAATCACCACCCTGCTCCAAAAAGGAGAAGTAACCTCAATCGTAAATCGTAAACCGTCAAATCGTAAATAATATGGTGTCCAAGAAAAAAGAAACCTACTCCGAAGCCATGGCACGTTTGGAGAAAATTGTCAGCCAGATAGACAACAATGAACTGGAGATAGATGTGCTTGCTGAAAAAATAAAGGAAGCAAATGGAATTATAGCATTTTGCAGCGATAAATTGACCAAAGCTGATAAGGAAATTGAAAAATTACTGTCGGAGAAGCGGGAATCTGAAGAATAAAAGCTATTTTTGTTGCAAAATGTACGTAATAGAAGTAACTAATACTTTGAGATATGAAAGAACTTGATTGGGCTAATCTGCCGTTCGGATACATGAAGACAGATTACAATGTGAGAATTTACTATCGTAACGAACAATGGGGCGAACTGGAAGTTTGCAGTGAGGAAACCATTCCTATGCATATGGCTGCCACTTGTTTGCACTACGGTCAGGAAGCGTTTGAGGGTTTGAAGGCTTTCCGTGGCAAAGACGGTAAAGTGCGTATCTTCCGTTTGGAAGAGAATGCAGCCCGCCTGCAATCCACTTGCCGTGGCATCTTGATGCCGGAACTTTCTACAGAGCGTTTCAAAGAAGCTATTCTGAAGGTGGTGAAGCTGAACGAGCGTTTCATTCCGCCTTATGAATCGGGTGCTTCTCTGTATATCCGTCCGTTGCTGGTGGGTACCGGTGCACAAGTAGGCGTACATCCTGCCAGCGAATATCTGTTTGTGGTGTTCGTGACCCCGGTAGGTCCTTACTTTAAGGGTGGATTCTCAACCAATCCGTATGTCATTATCCGCGAATTCGACCGTGCTGCTCCATTGGGTACCGGTACTTATAAAGTAGGTGGTAACTATGCAGCCAGTTTGCGTGCCAACAAGAAAGCGCACGATTTGGGTTATGCCTGCGAGTTCTATCTGGATGCCAAGGAAAAGAAATACATGGACGAATGTGGTGCTGCCAACTTCTTTGGTATCAAGGACAATACGTATATCACTCCGAAATCTACTTCCATCTTGCCCTCCATCACCAACAAGAGCCTGATGCAGCTGGCAGAGGATATGGGTATGAAGGTAGAGCGTCGTCCGGTTCCTGAAGAAGAATTGCTGACTTTCGAGGAAGCGGGTGCCTGCGGTACAGCTGCCGTTATCAGCCCCATCGAACGTATTGACGACGTAGAGAACGGCAAGTCATACGTTATTTCCAAAGATGGAAAACCGGGACCGGTATGTACGAAGCTTTACAACAAGCTGCGTGCCATCCAGTATGGTGACGAGCCAGATACTCATGGTTGGGTAACGATCGTTGAATAATACGGTAATGTCTATCGTATAAGACTTGCCGGGACTTTGTTTTTATACTTTTAGGCACGGATTGCGCGGAAAACACGGATAGATTTAAGAGAAACCGTGAAAATCCGTGCAATCCGTGCTTAAAATAATATGTTTTATGTTTCAATACTTCTTAAATGGGAAAAAACAAGTTAGAGAAGTTTGCCGATATGGCGAGTTATCCGCATGTTTTCGAGTATCCGTATTCCGCGGTAGATAATGTGCCGTTTGACATGAAAGGAAATTGGCACGGGCAGTTTTTCAAAAATGACCATCCTATTGTCCTGGAACTGGGCTGTGGTAGGGGAGAATATACTGTCGGATTGGGACGCATGTTTCCCGACAAGAACTTCATCGGAGTGGATATAAAGGGAGCTCGTATGTGGACGGGAGCTACCGAGTCGCTGCAATCGGGCATGAAGAATGTGGCCTTTCTGCGTACGAATATCGAAATCATCGACCGTTTTTTTGCTTCGGATGAAGTGAGTGAGATCTGGCTTACTTTCTCGGACCCGCAGATGAAGAAGGCTACCAAAAGGCTTACTTCCACTTATTTCATGGAGCGCTACCGCAAGTTCCTGAAGAATGACGGTATCGTTCATCTGAAGACGGACAGCAACTTCATGTTTACCTATACCCGGTACATGATTGAAAGAAACCGGTTGCCGGTGGATGTGATGACGGAAGACTTATATCACTCCGGCATGGCTGATGAGATACTCAGCATCAAGACCTATTATGAACAACAATGGCTGGATCGTGGTTTGAATATCAAGTACATCAAGTTCCATCTTCCGCAAGAGGGTGAGTTGCAGGAGCCGGATGTGGAGATAGAGCTGGATGAGTATCGCAGTTATAACCGTAGCAAGCGTAGTGGACTGCAAACCAGTAAATGATGTGAATCAGTGGTTAAAACTACTGCTGATTCGCATAAAAATAGTAAATAGTAAATCGTCAAATAGTAAATACAATGACATTATATCCAAAATTAATCCTTGATGCATTGGCAACAGTGCGTTATCCCGGCACTGGAAAGAATCTTGTTGAGGCTGAGATGGTGGCCGATAACATGCGGATTGAAGGGATGAAGGTCAGCTTCTCGCTGACATTTGAGAAACCGACCGATCCTTTCATGAAGTCGATGGTGAAAGCTGCCGAGATGGCTGTACATACGTATGTTTCTCCCGAGGTGGAGGTTGTGATTACGACTGAAAGCCGTCAGGCGGCACGTCCGGAAGTGGGTAAGCTATTACCTCAGGTGAAGAATGTTATCGGAGTGTCTTCCGGAAAAGGTGGGGTAGGCAAGTCCACGGTTGCTGCCAACCTTGCCGTGTCTTTGGCAAAGTTGGGTTATAAGGTGGGTCTGCTGGATGCTGATATCTTCGGACCTTCCGTTCCTAAGATGTTCCAAGTGGAAGATGCCCGTCCGGTGGCGGAGAACATTGGTGGACGTGATTTAATTGTTCCGATAGAGAAGTATGGTATCAAGCTGCTTTCCATCGGTTTCTTTGTCGATCCCGATCAGGCCACCTTGTGGCGCGGAGGTATGGCAAGCAATGCTTTAAAGCAATTGATTGGTGATGCCGACTGGGGAGAACTGGATTATTTCCTTATTGACCTTCCTCCCGGAACGAGTGACATTCACTTGACTGTGGTGCAGACATTGGCGCTGACGGGGGCTATCGTTGTCAGCACGCCGCAGGCTGTGGCGCTGGCAGATGCACGCAAAGGCATCAATATGTTCACCAATGACAAAGTGAATGTGCCTATTCTCGGTTTGGTAGAGAATATGGCTTGGTTTACACCTGCCGAACTGCCGGAGAATAAATACTATATTTTCGGTAAAGAAGGAGCCAAGAGGTTGGCGGAAGAGATGAATGTACCGTTGCTGGGGCAGATACCTATTGTACAGAGCATCTGTGAGAGTGGTGATAAGGGCACTCCGGTTGCTTTGGATGAGAATACGGTGACCGGGCGTGCGTTCCTGCAACTGGCTGCCGCCGTAGTCCGCCAGGTAGACCGCAGAAATATGGAAATGGCACCGACACGGATTGTGGAAGTGCATAAATAAACATGGATATTTCCTTTATGAAAAAGGAGCAATTGCCCGTCGCCGGGTAACTGCTTCTTTTTCATTTAAACTTGTTTGGAGAGAGAATTAGTTTATTTAGTTGGAGTAACAGTGGCGTTCTGAACAGCAGGACTCTTTTCCGGTTCTTGCAGACGGAACATGATGGGAACTGTATATTTTACATTTACAGCTTGTCCTCTTTGCATGCCGGGCTTCCACTTAGGCATAATGGTAGTCAGGCGGATTGCTTCGGCATCCAGCAGAGGGTCGGCACTGCGGAGAACTCTGGGATTGATGATGTTGCCCTCTGTATTTACAATAAACTGTATGGTAACTCTTCCCTGAATCTTAGCTTGCTGTGCAGCTGCCGGATATTTGATGTTTTTGCTGATGAATTCCATCATTGCGGGCATACCGCCGGGATATTCGGGCATTTGTTCTACAACTTCAAAAATGGTTCCCTCCTCCGGTACCGTTGTACCTTCCGGAGCATAACCCACTACCACCAGTTCATTTATTTTGTTTTCAATGGGAGCATACTTCACCGGGATCTTGTCTTCTGTCAATCGGAACATTACTGGTACCGTAAATCTTACGCGTACTGCTTCTCCGCGTTGTGTACCGGGTTTCCATTTAGGCATGGCACTGACTACGCGCACGGCTTCTTTGTCCAATTCAGGGTCAACGCCACGCAGTATTTTTACATTGGTAATACTTCCATCCTTCTCCACAACAAATTGCACGATACCCCGTCCTTGTATACCTTTCTTCATAGCTGCTTCCGGATATTTGATGTTCTTGCTCAAGTATTCCATCAGTGCAGGCATACCTCCACCAGTGAATTCGGGCATATGCTCTACTACCTCGAAAATCGGATTGTCTGGAGTTCCCGGGTCGCTTTGCATGACTTCATTCCATTTCTCATTGTAAACGATTGTCCAATTCGTTTTGTTTTCTTTGGGTAATCTTTCATCAGTGAAAGAGATGCCTTTCTTTTTGTTTCCGTCTTGATATAAGAATAATAATTTTGCTTTGGGAGAGGCTTTGAATTCAAAACTTCCATCGGCTTGGGTAGTGACTTCGGTAGGAGTAGAATTAGGAACACTTAGTATTTTCACACCTTGTATTGGCTTTCCATCCTTGTCCACTACCTTTCCTTTGTAAGTCACGGTTTTCGTGTCTTGTTCCGGTTGGGGAGCTACTTGAGGGTCTTGAACTTCCGGTGCCGGTTGTTCGGTTTGGGGATCTACAGCTTCTATGACTTCCACCGCAATCTTCTTTGTGGTACGCGCTACGGTTTCGATATTGCTGACAATCATAAGTAAGGCCGCTAAAGGAAGGAACATCAAATATTTGGTTCTTCCTATTTCTTTGGTTCTCTTTTTGTTCATCATCTTGATGCGTTTTTTTAGAGGTAAAACATTGAAACTGTTATAGATGGTTACTGCAGCCTTTTGATGTGACAATCCTAACAAATGGTATTGATAGGTTTTGGAGTCATAGCCGTTTTCCAATACGCGGGCGTCGGCCATATATTCCAGATTGGTACGGATTTCCCGTTTCATGAGCCAGGCAAATGGATTACACCAGCAGAAAATGCACACCAGTTCACTGATGATGACATCAATGGAGTGCCATTGCCGGGCATGTGTCTGCTCATGGGTCAATATTTCGTTGAACTCCTCTTCCGTATGCGAGGACGGGTGGATAAAAATCCAGTGGAAAAAAGAGAAAGGCCCGTCTGCTTTGGGAAGTAGATGTATACTTGTGTTGCCTATTTGTATCTTGCGGCATCGGCATGTTAGGCGGATGATGCCTGCCAGTTGCATGATGAGGCGTATCATCAGCAATGCCACTATTCCCCAATAGGCGATATTGGCATATTCTGAAAGGATGCTTTTCCAGTCGGTCGGAGCCACTTCTGTGCCTACTGTGAGTTCCGGTAGCACAACGCTGGCATAGAGATCTGCCATGGCCACCATCGGTTCCTGCTCCGTAATCCACGTTTGTATGTTCAGCAAAGGTACGGCAGCGGAAACGGCAAAGAAACAAAGCAGTGCGGTTCTGCGCCAGCCGAAAAATGTGTCTTTGTAGAAGAACAGCCGATAGAATGCATAAAACAGTACTATCGCTACATTCACTTTCAGAAAATAGGCTAACATGTTTACTCCTTTCCTTTCTCTATCATATCTATAATGTCTTTCAGGTCATTGGCCGAAATCTTCTGGTCTTTGGCGAAGAACGAAACCATTTCCTTATAAGAATTTTCAAAGTAGTTGCGCACAAAACCGCTCATAAAGGTACGTTTGTATTCGCTTTCGCGTATAAGCGGGGTATACTGGTAGGTATTGCCTACACGTGCGGCACGGATATATTGCTTGCGCTCCAGGTTTTTCACAATAGATGCTACTGTTGTGTAGGGAGGCGCCGGTTTGGGATATTTGGCAACAATGTCTTTTACGAAGCAACTGCCCAGTTCCCAAATGTACAACATTGCTTCTTCTTCTTGTATCGTTAACTTTTCCATGGATAAAGTATTTAAATGAATTCAATACAAATCTACGAATATTTCGTAAACTGGCATCAAACAGTGAGTTAATTAATCTAAATGCGTTTACTGTATGTATATTCTTTTGTCTGATTGAAAAGAACATGGCTGTTGATAATCTTCTTTTGGTTAAGATTGTCTATCTTTGTTGCAATTAATTCTTTTACCTTAAATAAAGCAGAAATATGGGAACAGTTAAATCGTTGTTGCTGGGAATGTGCTTCGTATTGGGTGCATGCACAAGCCAGACTTCTACTGTGCAAACCACAGAGAAGGGAACTCAATGGGAATGGCAAAATGGTACCATTGTTGTCAAGACTCCCGAGCGTCCGGAAGGACAAAAGAGTGTATTGGGACTGACTACTCCGAAGCTGGAGGCAGTGCGTGTGGGTTTTGTTGGTTTGGGGATGCGTGGTCCCGGAGCAGTGGAGCGTTTCACTTATATTCCGGGTACGCAGGTAGTGGCTCTTTGTGATTATGAAGAGGCCCGTGCAGATAAATGTCAGGAGCTCTTGAAGAAGGCATCCATGCCCAAAGCCGCCATCTATTCCGGTGACAAGGGATACGAGGAACTTTGCAAGCGTGATGATATAGACTTGGTTTATATTGCTGCGGACTGGCTGCATCACTTCCCCGTTGCCAAATGTGCGCTGGAGAACGGAAAGAATGTAGCGATAGAAGTGCCTTCGGCCATGAACCTGCAGGAATGCTGGGATTTGATTAACTTGAGTGAGTCTACCCGCAAGCATTGCTTCATCTTGGAGAACTGTTGCTATGACTGGTTCGAGATGAATACGCTGAACATGGCGCAGCATGGCGTATTCGGTGAAGTTATCCGTGCACAAGGTGCTTATATACATAACTTGAGCCCGTTTTGGGACTATTACTGGAAGAATGGAGAAAATGACAAGTTGGGCTGGCGTTTGGACTACAACATGAAGCATCGCGGTGACGTGTATGCCACTCACGGCCTTGGTCCGGTGGCGCAAGCACTGGATATTCACCGTGGTGACCGTATGGAAACGCTGGTAGCCATGGACACCAAGTCTGTGGTGGGCAAGGAGTTGGTAGAGAAAAGAACCGGCGAGGAGTGCAAGGAATTCCGTAACGGTGACCATACCACGACCATGATTCGTACAGCCAATGGAAAGGTGATTGAGATTCAGCACAATGTAATGACGCCACAACCCTATAACCGTCTGTATCAGCTTACGGGAACCAAGGGATTCGCCAACAAATATCCGGTAGAAGGGTATGCGCTTGACGCTGACCAGCTGAGTGCATCGGGCGTTCAGCCCAAAGTGGATGATTTGAATTCACACGGTTTCCTACCGGAAACGGAGATGGAGGCACTCGTGGAGAAATACCAGCATCCCATTTTGAAGAAGTACGGTGAGATGGCGAAGGAAGTAGGAGGTCATGGTGGCATGGACTTCGTGATGGACAGCCGTCTGGTATATTGCCTGCAGAACGGTCTTCCTTTGGATATGGATGTATACGACCTTGCTGAGTGGTGCTGCCTTGCAGAACTGGGAGAACTTTCCATGGACAACGGTTGTGCGGCTGTGGCATTCCCCGATTTCACCCGTGGTGAATGGAATGTGGTGAAAGGCTACAAGCATGCGTATGCAAGTCCGGAAGAGGAAGCGGCTGCTATGGAGAAGGCAAAGGCATTCACTGCTAAACTGAAGGAGCAGGGAGCCAAGGAATGGGCTGAAAAGTAATAACGGTATACTGATAAAACAAAAAACAGCAGGCCTATCCCTGCTGTTTTTTGTTTTATCAGTTTGTCATTTAGTAACTTTCAATAATTCCTCCTTCATCTTTTCCACTCCCGGGAAACCAGTTTGCCTGAACGTGGTGTTTCCTTCTCGGTCTACAATCAGATAAGTCGGTACCCCTTCTATCTTGAATGCGTCCGAGAGGTATTTCCATTGGGTATCTGTCAGGCGGAAGTGTTCGCCGTGGATGTCGGGAATCATATTCTCCCAGGTCTTCAAGGGGGAGGTTTCACCGGTGATGTACAGATATACAATGTCCTTACCTTTCAGTTCCTCCTTCATGGGGACCATCATCTTGTTTGCCATACGGCATGGACCGCACCAGGTGGCCCAGAAATCTACTAACAATACTTTTCCTTTGAATTTGCTGATGATGGAAGTAAACAACTCTTCGTTGTTGACGTTGGTATCCACTTGGTTGATGGTGTAACCCGTCTTTTTCTTGTTGGCTTCGAGCTGTGCAAGCAACTCGTCATTGGCAGCAGTCAGCATTTCGCGGTATGCGGCGGGCATGGCGGCAACGGTTGCCTTTTGCTCGTCGGTGAGTGGGGTGAAGTTCTTGATACCCCGGTAGAGGGTGACATTACGGGCTATATCGAAGAAGATGCCTTTATCTGTTCCCCATGCTTTGGCCAGTTCCTCGCTCCGTTCTACATTTCTTGGAGCCATTTGTACATACTGGTTGGACAAGACTGCCTGCGGTACATTCAATATGCTCATGTCCTCGTCGGACACGTAGTTGGAGGGCACTTTCCGGGAAAGTTCCTGATAGTAGTTGTTTGCTTCCTCCCGTTTGATGAGATTGGCTTGTAGGGCAGCCGATGTCAAGATGCTGGCAACGGAAGACAGCATGGCATTCGTAGTCAGTTTGTTATTGATGGTCAGAAGTTGTCGGGTAGAAACACTGTAAGGTAACTTGTCTATTGCTTCTTGTGTTTCGCCGGATATTTGGAGTACGTATGTTTTGGCTGCATCAATATCCTTGCCAGCCAGTGCAGCTATGTTTTGATAGAGCTTGTCTTGCATGTTGATGTCGGGGTGGTTTCCGTTCAACTCTTGTGCCACGGTTTCTAGAGGCCCGTTGATGTATACCATTTCTCCATAGGTTTTCCCCTTGCTGTGGAATTTAGACTTGCGTCGGGAAGCTTCGCGTAGATTGACGTATATTTCTGTTGTCTTGCCCGGTTCCATGAAGAACTGGAGCATATGTTCTCTACCCAGATACATGGTACATGGGGTAGTGCCGGGCAACGTTATTTCTTTGGTGAAACTGCCGTCAGGCTGGATGTCGAGTGGTATGTCCATGATGTCTCCTTTGATATTCTCCCACACGGCAATACTGATTGGCATTGCCATATTGGGGCGTGAATCCAGGAGTTTCCCTTTCAGCATGGCTTTTCCATATTGGATGACCGGTTCGGGAAGTTCGGCATTAGGGTCGGTTTTGTGCACTACGGCGTTTTGGGGAAGTGCCAATTCCGGCAGTTTCTTGCTTTTCAGCTGTATTCCCCAGATGCTGAATCCGTTTTCCACCTTTTCGCCTTCGGTGAAGTCGAAGGAGGTAGCATTGTCGGATAGGGGAGGAAAGACCAGTTGGAATTCCGCTTCGCCCGATTCGGGCATCCAAAATTCCTTGCCTGGTGTGATGCCTATGCCGGAACGCAGTTGGTAGGTTTCTCCGTTATTGTCTGTCAGGTAGCTGTCGGGTGCAATCTGTATCCAGTACTTGGGACGATACTTGGCATAGATGTGGAGCACGGTTGCCGTGTCACTGATGACTACTTTGCTCACTTCGATGGAAGTCGTGTTTCTTACGATGAACGGTGGTTGGTCAATCACACGGTTTTTGGCTTGCAGGGTACAGCAGATGCACAGTAGGAAGCCTGCTAAGAGGAAATGGATGTGTTTCATATGAATTGTTTTTTGCGAAAATACGAATGTTTCGTAAAGAAACAAGCATGTGGGAGTTAATTGATGTAAAATGCTTCCATTTCTTCGTTTTTCAAAGAAACCTTGTATCTTTGCCGTCTGATACTTAACACTTAATATCTTGTCATATGAAAACCAGAATTCTTCTGATGGGCTTGTTGTTGGCTGCTGTTGCCGATGCACAGACTGTCTATCATGATGTTTCCGCCTTCCCCCTTTTGGGCAAAGCAACAGAATCTACCCTTACCCGCTATGAGCGTCTGCCGGACTCTCTGCAGAACATCTCCCGCAAGCCTTTGTGGGACTTGGGCCGCAACAGTGCCGGACTTGCCGTGCGCTTCCGTTCCAACTCTACAAGCATTTCCGCCAAATGGGAAGTAAGGAACAATATGAGTATGAACCACATGACGCCTACCGGTATTAAAGGCCTCGACCTCTACTGCCTGCAAGACGGCAAATGGATATTTGCCGGTAGCGGTCGTCCGCAGGGCAAGGTCAGCAAGGCGACTATCGTAAGCAATATGTTGCCCGAGGAGCGCGAATACCTTTTGTACCTTTCTTTATATGACGGGGTTACCTCGCTTTCCATCGGAGTGGATTCCCTATCTGCCATCACTCCACCGGCAGTGGACTTGCCGAAACGTGAGAAGCCGGTAGTATTCTATGGTACCAGCATCTTGCAGGGAGGCTGCGCTTCCCGTCCCGGCATGGCACATACCAATATTCTGGAACGTTGGCTCAATCGTGAGTGTATCAATCTGGGCTTTAGCGGCAATGCCTTGCTCGACCTGGAGATTGCCGATGTCATAGCCGGTGTGGACGCTTCTATGTTTGTCCTCGACTTTGTGCCCAATGCTACCGTGGAGCAAATGAGAGAGCGTGCCGATAAATTCTATACCATTATTCGCAGCAAGCATCCCGATACGCCTGTTCTTTTCGTGGAAGACCCTCTCTTTACCCACTCTCCTTTTGACACCAGGATTGCCAAGGAGGTGAAGGACAAGAATGAGACATTGAATGCCTTTTTTCGTTCTTTGAAGCAACGTGGAGAGAAAAACATCTATTTCCTTTCTTCCCGTGACATTATTGGCCACGACGGGGAGGCTACGGTAGACGGCATTCATTTTACCGATTTGGGCTTTATGAGGTATGCTGAGATACTTTACCCAATATTAGAGAAACACATGCGACCGTAATTAGGTATTACAGCCCCGTTTGTCTGTTTGCTGCCTTGCCGATGCTGTAGGGCAACTATTTGTTTCCTTTAACAAAACAGTCTGTTCCCTTATAGGAAACAGACTGTTTCAATATGGCGAACAAACTGTTTTTATATATTGGAACAAATTGTTCTGATACGCTGAAACAAAGTGTTCAAACGTATGTGAACACTTTGTTTCGTAGGCTTGGAACGATGTGTTACGCTTCTATACTCTTATGCTTCTTATACTCTTCAATTACATGTTTCCTGCTCTGCAATATCTGCCAGCGATATACCAGACACGTGGTGATGAAGTAGAAGCCCGTTTGTATCCATAGTGCCTGATACTCGAAAGAGACTTCATTGAGTGTGGCTCCCATACTGTTGATGCGTACGTAGCCGTTGATGCCGAAGGTAGAAGGGAAGATGTACGAGAAGTACTTCCAGAAAGCAGGCATGGCGGCTCCCGGCCACGAAATGCCGGAGAGGAACAGCAGCGGCACTGAGGTGAACACGAACAGCAGCATGCACGTTTCGCGGTTGCGGATGGCAATGGATGCTGTCATGGCAAAGAAAATACAAGCGGCCAGGTAGGGCAGGGTGAACAGAGTCAGGACACCGGGTATCGCTATTTGGTTGAGGCTGAAAAGCCATGGAACCACACACTGTATATATACCGATACCAGTGAATATACCATGAAGTAGCTCAGCCCTTTTCCCATCACAATGCGTAGTGTGCCGTTGTAGTGGCGGTTGATAGGCACCAGGTCGCGGAAGCGGTTCTGTTCGCGTGCCGTCCCGGCAGACAAGCCGATGCCGAGTAGCAGCGTTTGCTGGATAATCAATACCAATACTGCCGGAATCAGGAAAGCGGCAAATCCGTTGGTCGGATTATAGAGGGCGACATCCTCATACTCTATCGGGTAGGCGGTAATCTTGTCCTGGCGGTCGGTGGTATTGGCGCTTCGCTCCACTTTGATGTCTGCGTTCATGGCGAGCGACACGTTGGTGTTGGCGGTCAGCAAGGCTTTGTAATACAGCAGTCCGCTCATGTCGCAGAAGATACTGACCTGCGTCTGCTTACCGCGTACAATGTCGTCGTTGAAGCTGGAGGGGATGTAGATAATGCCGTATGCCCTGCGGTCTTTCAACATCAGTTTGGCTTCTTCCATATCGGCGCAGTAGCTCACGAGGCTCACTTCGGGACTGGAGTCCACTTTCCGCAGGTATTCGCGGCTCAACGAGGAGCGTGAGTCATCCACCACGACAGTGGGCACTTCGTGGATGGTTTCGTTGGTATAGATGAAAGCATATATCAACGGATAGACCAACGGAACGAGCACGAAGAAGATGAGCACGCCCTGGTCGCGGAAGGTTGTACCGAATTCCCGTTTCCATATATAGAACAAGTCATGAATGCCTTGTATCATTTTCTGTCTGAACGTCAGGTCTTTCATTAGGGCATGTATTTATAGTAAACCAACGCTCCTTTCAGCCTATGGGCTATAAGGAACGGGAGCATCATGAAAATAAGCAGCGCTACGTAGTTGACCCACGAGTAAATCATGGGGTATCCATTCAGTGCCTGATCCACATAAATCAGGAAATAGTGGCGCAGGGGGAACAGATTTGCCAATGCCTGCAATACGGGGTGCATGCCCATGGCGGGGAATGACAATCCGCACATGGAGAAAGAGAGTACGCCCCATAGGGAAGCGAAACTGAGTCCCAGACGCAGGGTAGGCAGGGTTCCTATCATCAATATTCCCATGCCTTGCGATGCCAGCACCAGGCAAAGGGTGGCAAGCAGCATCGGCAGGATGCCGCTGTTGCAGGGAAAATGGAGGAAACCGTAGAGGTATACATTATATAATATTCCCATCAGGAAGAAGATGGCGGTATGCGGCAGCAGTTTGCCGGTAAGGGAAATCCAGATGGAGTTGTTGCCCATGCGCAGCCATTCGCGGGCCGTGCGGTCTTTTATCTCAACTCCGATGGAATAGACGGTCACCATGAAGATAAGCAGCATCAGTACACCCGGTGCAAAGGTGTTGCACAGATATACGGAGTAGTTCAGCCACGGGTTATTGAGTGGATGCGTATCTATGACGATGGGCTGGAGGAAGGCCATCGCTTGCTCCTCGGTAGCGCCTTTGGCATAGAGGGCGGTGCGGGCGGCGGCTCCCGATGCCAGTTCGCTCATCATCTTCATATCTTTGAAGAGCAGTGAGCCGGCAATGAGTAGTGTGTTGTTGGTGTAGAACGAGAGTTTGGGCTGCCGTTGCGCCTGCGCCTTGGCGGAGGTGCCTTCGGGTATATAGAAGAAGCCGTAAATCTCTCCGCGCTGCATGGCGGTGCGGGCTTCGTTGATATTGGGATAGCGAGCCACGACGGCTGTCTGCTCAAAAGCGTCCAAGTTACGTATCAGCTGGCGTGAAGTGGCACTCATGTCCTGGTCTACCACACCTACGGGCATGTCCGTAGGAAGCCCGGAGTCCATCAGCGTGGTGAAGAATATGTAGCAGAACAACGGTGCTATCACCATACAGAACAGATAGAGCGGGCGGGAAACAAGACGGCGGCATTCGCGTCTTGCTACATTCCACAAAGCCGTATGTTTCTTATCTCTTTCCATCATCCTCCCCAATAACTCATAACTCCTTTTATTTCTCCAATATCACACTCATTCCCGGACGCAGTCCTTCCACCTTCTCTTGCGGAGCGGCTTTTACTTCGAATGTTTTCAGGTCGAACTGGCCGGTAGTCTTGGTCGCTTTCCAAGCGGCATATGTGCCGAGGTCTTTCATGTAGTACACTTTCAGGCGGATATTCCTATCGAGGGCAGGGATGAACGCCTCGAATTCGGTATTCATACCCAACCCTTGCAGCAAGTCCTCGCGTACATTGAAGGTTACCCACATGTCATCCAGAATAGCGATGTTCATAATGGGAGCACCCGTGCCCACAAGCTCGCCTACTTTGGGGAATATCTCGGATACCTCACCGGCAGTCTGTGCAATCAGGTAAGTTTCCTTGATGTACGATTCAACTTCGGCCACAGCTCCTTTAGCACGTTCCACCAAGGCAGCGGCAGCGGCTTTGTCCTCGCGTTCCGCACCGTTCTTGGCCATATCATACTGGGCTTTGGCGGCTTTCTCTGTAGCCTGGGCTGCATTGCGTTGGGCGGTAACTTCGTCAAGCTTTTGTGCAGACATCACGCCTTGGTCGTGCAGGTTCTTCACACGCGTGTAGGATTTTTCGGCAATCTCCAGTCCGGCCAGTGCCTTTTGCCACATTTCATAGGCAGCTTGTATCTGTTCCCGACGGGCGCCTTTCAAAGCTTTTTCGTTCTGGGCCTGGGCTGCCGATTCGGCGGCGCGTGCTTGTTCCAGTTTGGCCTGCACGTCCGGAGCCTCCAAAATGGCAAGGGTGTCTCCGGCTTGTACGCTTTGTCCCTCTTTTACACGAAATTCCAGAATACGTCCCGGCACTTTGCTCGATACTCGATACTCCGTTACTTCTGCTTGTCCTTGCACAATCTCCGGCCCTTTACGCAACATGAAGAAACCTACAAGGGCAACGATGGCAATAACTCCCGTCAGTGTGAGGAATGCCAACAACATGTTGCTGTTTTGTGATTTTGTATCTAACATATTATTTACTATTTACAATTTATGATTGAAGAAACGATCAATTATCAATTGTCAATTCCCCCGTTGCCTTTCTCAGATAGATTTCCGTCAGTTTTACGTCAATCTGTGCGTCTATCTTTTCCGATTGAGCAGAAAGCCATGCGGTATGCGCTTCGAGCACATTGCTGGCGGGTATAACGCCTTCCTCAAAGCCGAGTGTGGCGTATCTCAGGTTCTCGTTGGCTTTTTCCAGGTTCTTTTCGGCCATGGTCAGTTTTTTGGCAGCTTCGTTCACTTGGAAAGCAGACTGGTTGACCTGCAGCTCTATCTTTTCTTTGGCGTCATCCAACTGGTATTGGGCGATGCGTGCTTCCGATTTGGCTGCTTTTACTTTATAGATGCCTTCGCCCCAGTGCCAGATGGGTACCGATACCATGACACCCACGTTCCACATTCCTTTGAACTTCTTCTCAAAACTATTGAAGACGGAAGGGTTGGTTGCCATATAGCTGCCCATTAGTGCTATGGAAGGAAGATATTCCGAACGGGTGACATTTACTTTTTGCTTGTAAATCCGTGTGGCAAGTTCCAGGCTGCGTACTTCGGGGCGAGTGGCATAAACGTTGTTGATGTCGATGGCACCGTTTTTCAGAGTTGTGGGGGCCAGGTCTTCCTTCTGTTCGTCTGCGAGCATGATAGGAGTGGAAAGGTCAAGACCACACAGTTGGCACAGCAGCATCCGGGCAAGGCTCAAGCCATCGGTTACTTTGGTCAGAGTCATTTCGGCTTCATTCACTTTTACTTTGATGGAGAGTCCGTCTGCTTTGGTGGCAACGCCTTGGGCAATCATTTTGTCGACGTCGCTGTCGAGTTTCTGCAGTAGTTTCAGATAACCTTCTGCCAGCTTCTTTTTATGGGCAAGGGATACTACCTGCCAATATGCCTGGTCTGTACTCAGGATTACTTCCTGCATACCGGTGTTGTGCTGCTGGCGGGCCAGCTCTTCGGCGTATTTGGTGATTTTATTGTAGGCACGTATCTTGCCGCCCATATATAGGGGTTGGGTCAAGGTCAGTGCGCCCGCATACATGTTGCGGGTGTCTGTACGAAAGGCGTCAACCAAGGATTGGCCTGCACCGTCGAGGGCACCTACCAGGCTTTGTCCTAAAGCCGGCAGTTTCCCCGCTATTTCAGGATGAAGCTGCGCTATGACTTGGGCGGCTTGTTGCAAGGGGCCGCTGAGGTTTGTACCCAATCCGGACAAGGCCCCTTTTTGGGCATCACTGAGGATAGACAACTCTTTTTGGCTGCGCATATATCCACCGGTGGCCGAAATGTTGGGAAGGTAATTGGTGAATGCCGCCTTTTTTTGATAATGTGCAGCGTTGATTTTTTCTTGGCTTATCAGCAGTTCTTTGTTGTTGGAAATTGCCAATGCACGGCAACTATCCAAGCTCAATGCTTCCTGGGCCTTCACGGGGAAGGACAGGTATGCCAAACAGATGAAACAGAAGAACTTTTTCATTGGGCTATACATTAATTAAGGTGATGAATCGGTTACTTATACAACAACAATAATTGCATAAACAACGATGCAAATGTATAGGCTTTCAATGATATTGCAAAATAATTTAGAAATTTTTTTAGGCATAAGAACAAAAGAACACATTTTGCAGCGTTACGAAATCAGTAGTATGCCGCATGTTTTATGCTCTTTTGTTCTTACTTGTCTGAAAAATGTATTAATTCAAGTTGAATGATTGTGAACCGATAAGGGTGCCGTCAGTAAAAATGTCTACGCGGTAGGTACCTGCATAGAGGTATTCTTCTACATCCCAATATACGGTGACGGTTTGCTCTTCTCCGTTGTATTCTATATACTTCTTGATGGAATATACCAGTTCCCGGTTCTCGTATGGGAAGGTGTTTGAGGGACTTTTGGTCAGCACGTCATTGTCCGGTTTGGTGATGCGGATGTAGAGGGTGCGTTCGCCGGTTTCTGCAGTGATGTTTTTCACGATGGAGAAGTTTATTTTGAACTTCACGATGTCTTTCACTTTCTTGGCAGTCTTGCCGCGTTTGTTGGTGGGCTGCACAGAGATGTTGGTGGCGTCCAGTTGTGCGGCAAGCGTCACTGTCTTGGTCAGGTTCTTCTTTTCTTCGGACAAGTTGCTGATTTGCCGGGAAGCGGCGTTGTACTTTTGGGTGACATCGGCTATGATTTCCTTCTGTTGGGCAGTCAGGCGGTTCAGCGAGTCAATCTGGTTGATATAGCCTATCATGACTTTGCGGAGAGAGGCCAGTTCCTTCTTCAGACGGCGTATCTCGGTGGCATTGCTGCTCTTCACGGTGCGGAGTTCTTCCAATAAACGTTGGGTCTTCAGTTGTTCCTGCTCCAAAAGTACGGAGAGGGAGTCGTTGGAGACGGTCAACTTCAGTTCGTCATATTGTCTGACGAAGTCTGTGTATTGATTTTCAAGGTCTTCTTTATCCAGATTGAATTCCATCACCAGTTCCTTGTTGGTTTGCTTTTCGGAAATCAGCAGAATGGTAACTCCTATTAATAATAAGATAAGGAGGCTGCCTGCCACGATGAGAAGTGTATTCTTCTTAACTGCCATTTTTGATAATGATTAATGGTTAAGTGATTAATGGTTGGTGACTGATTATTCGTCTTACGTTCACTAATCGTCCGCAAAATTAATCATTAATCATTAATCATCGTCCACTAATCGTTGGCTAAATGTGTATTTAACTAAAATTATTACGGAAATATTTCTCTAATTACGAAGTTCGCTGTACTTTTGTATCATCTTTAAAGAATACTTATAAACAAAAAACTTTAGAAATTATGTCAAAAGTAACCGTAGTAGGTGCAGGTAACGTAGGTGCTACATGCGCTAATGTGTTGGCCTTTAATGAAGTGGCTGACGAAGTGGTAATGCTGGACGTGAAAGAAGGCGTTTCAGAAGGTAAGGCAATGGATATGATGCAGACTGCTCAACTGCTGGGCTTCGACACCACTGTTGTAGGTTGTACCAACGATTATGAGAAGACTGCCAACTCCGACGTTGTAGTGATTACTTCCGGTATTCCCCGTAAGCCGGGTATGACTCGTGAAGAATTGATCGGTGTTAATGCAGGTATCGTTAAGTCGGTTGCACAGAACATCTTGAAATATTCTCCGAATGCTATCCTCGTGGTTATTTCTAATCCGATGGATACCATGACCTATCTGTCATTGAAGTCTTTGGGCTTGCCGAAGAACCGTATCATCGGTATGGGTGGTGCTTTGGACAGCTCTCGTTTCAAATATTTCTTGTCTCAGGCTTTGGGCTGCAACGCCAACGAAGTGGAAGGCATGGTTATCGGTGGTCATGGTGACACTACCATGATTCCGTTGGCTCGTCTGGCTACTTACAAGGGACAGCCGGTAAGCACACTGCTGAGCGAAGAAAAACTGAACGAAGTGGTAGCTTCTACCATGGTAGGCGGTGCTACACTGACTAAGTTGCTGGGTACTTCTGCATGGTATGCTCCGGGTGCGGCAGGTGCTTATGTAGTTGAGTCTATCATCCACAACCAGAAGAAGATGATTCCTTGCTCAGTATATCTGGAAGGAGAATACGGTGAATCAGACATCTGTATCGGTGTTCCCGTAATCCTTGGCAAGAACGGCATCGAGAAAATCGTAGAACTGGAACTGACTGCTGACGAAAAAGCTAAATTTGCTGCCAGCGCTGCTGCCGTTCACAAGACAAATGCTGCTTTGAAGGAAGTAGGAGCTCTCTAATTGAGGGTAACTTAAAGAGAAATAAGCAAGCCTCACGGACTTTTTCTGACAAGGAAAAGACGTGAGGCTTTTTTTTATCCCCCAAAAAAAAATCATTATGAAAAAACTACTATTAGGTATTGCTGCCGCTTGCCTGGCAGGTTTTACTTTTGCGCAGGATGCTCCGCTCTGGATGCGTCATAGTGTCATCTCTCCCGATGGGACCACCATTGCTTTTACGTATAAGGGAGACATCTATACGGTGCCGGTTGCCGGTGGACGTGCCATGCAGATAACTACCAATCCTGCATATGATACGGCTCCGGTATGGAGCCCGGACAGTAAGCAGATTGCTTTTGCTTCGGACCGTATGGGAAGCCTGGACGTCTACATTGTGTCCAAAGACGGAGGCGAACCACGACGGCTGACTACCCACTCGGGAAGCGAAACACCGCTTGCTTTTACAGATGCCGGACATGTCTTGTTCTCTGCGGGCATCATGCCGTCTGCCGAGGCTGTTGTCTTTCCCTCTAACGGGCAGTTCAACCAGGTCTATCGAGTATCAGTGGAGGGAGGGCGTCCGACGATGATTTCGTCCATGCCTATGGAGTGCATCTCCATCAATAAGGAGGGAGCGATGTTGTATCAGGATAAGAAAGGTTACGAGGACTACTGGCGTAAACATCACGTATCGCCCATTGCCCGGGACATCTGGATGTATACTCCGGGAAAAGAACCGCAGTACCGCCAACTGACTACTTTCGGAGGAGAAGACCGTGAACCGGTTTGGGCTCCTGATGGAAAAACATTCTACTATCTGAGTGAGGAAAACGGCTCTTTCAATATCTACCGACGTACTCCCGGAGATGCGAAGGCCGTGCAGTTGACGCACTATACCAAAAATCCGGTACGTTATCTCAGTGCCGCTACGGACGGAAGGTTGTGCTATGGATTTGATGGTGAGATTTATACCCTGCTTCCCGGTGGAGAAGCGCAAAAGGTGAACATCTGCATTGTTTCCGACAGAAACGACAAGGATATTATCCGCCAGATTAAGAGTAGTGGCGCCACGGAAATGGCAGTGTCTCCGGATGGTAAGGAAGTGGCTTTCGTTTTGCGTGGCGATATCTACGTCACTTCAGTGGAATATAAGACTACGAAGCAGATAACGAATACTCCCTATCAGGAACGCACTGTAGACTTTGCCCCCGATGGCCGGACACTGGTTTATGCTTCCGAACGTGGCGGGCTTTGGCAACTTTACACTTCGACGATTGTGCGTAAGGATGAAAAGCTGTTTACCTATGCTACAGAGCTGAAGGAAGAACGCCTGACGAATTCGGATGTCGCTTCTTTCCAACCCCAATATAGCCCTAACGGCAAAGAGATTGCCTTTCTCGAAAACCGTAGCGCCATCCGTGTCATCAATCTGAAGACGAAGGCTGTACGTACCGTTATGGATGGCAAGTACCAATACTCTTATTCGGACGGTGACCAGTGGTTCCAATGGAGTCCGGACAGCAAATGGATTCTTTCGGACTATATCGGTGTAGGTGGATGGAACAACAAAGATGTTGTGCTGCTGAATGCCGATGGCAAGGGTGAAATGGTGAACCTGACCGAAAGCGGGTACAACGATGGCAATGCCAAGTGGGTATTGGACGGCAAAGCCATGATTTGGACCAGTGACCGTGCGGGGTATCGCAGCCACGGCAGTTGGGGAGCCGAAGACGATACTTATATCATGTTCTTTGATGCTGAAGCATACGACCGTTTCTTGATGAACAAGGAAGAAACCGCTTTGCTTGAGGAAGCGGAGAAGGCAGAGAAAGAAAAAGCCGGAAAGAAAGACGAAAAGGATGCCAAGAAGAAAAAAGAGGATGCCGACAAAGATAAGGAGAAAAAGGTAGAACCGTTGAAGTTCGATCTTGCAAACCGCTTTGACCGTATTGTACGCCTGACCGTCAATTCCTCGCATATGGCAGATGCCATGCTTTCTGCTAAAGGGGATAAACTCTATTATCTGTCTGTTTTTGAGGATGGGTACGATCTTTGGGAGCACAACCTGAAAGAGAATGTTACAAAAGTTCTTTTGAAGAAAGTAGGTGCAGGCGCTTTGCAGCCAGATAAGGAAGGGAAGAATATCTTCCTTTGTGCCCGCGACGGAATGAAGAAGATAGAGATTGAAGGCAGCAAGATTTCTCCAATTGAATTTGAGGCTTTCTTCGATTACCGTCCTTACGGTGAGCGTGAATATATCTTCGACCACATCTGGCAGCAGGTAAATGATAAGTTCTATGTGGCAGACTTGCAAGGTACGGACTGGAATGGATACAAAGAAACTTATAAGCGCTTCTTGCCTTATATCAACAATAACTACGATTTTGTGGAAATGCTGAGTGAGATGCTGGGTGAATTGAACGGTTCTCATACGGGAGCGCGTTATTATGCTTCGGGCGCAGCACTTCCTACGGCAGCTTTGGGAGTGTTCTATGATGAAGCTTATGCGGGCGATGGACTGAAGATTAAAGAAATTATAGCTCAAAGTCCATTGACGAAGAAAAAGACGGATGTCAAACCGGGGTGTATTATCGAAAAAGTGGATGGTGTTGCCATTAAGGCAGGTGCCGATTATTTCCCGTTACTCGAAGGTAAGGCAGGGCGCAAGGTGATTCTCTCTGTTTATGATCCTGCTACCGGCAAGCGGTTTGAAGAAACCTTGAAGCCCATATCTTACGGTGCCCAGAATGAGCTATTGTATAAGCGCTGGGTGGAAAACTGTCGCAAGAAGGTGGATGAATATTCCGGCGGGCGCATTGCTTATATTCACATCAAAGGTATGGATAGTCCGAGCTTCCGTAAGATTTACTCCGATTTGTTGAGCGAAAGCAGTCGTAAGAAAGAGGCTGTTGTGGTGGATACCCGCCATAACGGAGGCGGATGGCTGCACGAACAAGTAGCGACGTTACTTAGCGGCAAGGAGTATGAACGCTTTGTGCCGCGCGGCCAGTACATCGGCAGCGATCCTTTTGATAGATGGCTGAAACCTTCGTGTATGTTGGTTTGCGAGGATAATTACAGCAATGCCCACGGTACTCCTTTTGTGTACAAGACGTTGGGTATCGGTAAGCTGATAGGTGCTCCAGTGGCAGGAACCATGACTGCTGTCTGGTGGGAAAGCCAGATTGATCCAAGTATTGTATTCGGTATTCCGCAGGTAGGTTGTGTGGATATGCAGGGTAACTATCTGGAGAACCGGACTTTACAGCCGGACATCTTGGTTTATAATGTGCCGGAAGCTGTTTTGAAGGGAGAAGATGCACAGCTGAAAGCGGCGGTGGACCACTTGCTGAAGGGGTTGCAACAGAAGAGATGAGTTGTTAAAGCGTTGATTTTTATATAGAACTCAGATTATTTAACGTGAGTCCGACGAATTCAGACGCTCTGTTGATTCGTCGGATTCATGTTTTTTAAAGTTTTCTCACGTCAGTGTTCTATCTGCAAGAGTGTATGACTAAGTCCCTATGTAAAGGAAACAAAGTCCCGGACTATTGTATGCTGGGTTTCGTTATCCTGTCCGGGCGCTCATTTCTTTATTCCTGGTGACTCATATCTCTCCGAATGTCCTGAAGGGGAAGTTTCTTATTTGCCTTTGAACCATTTATCAGCGAACCAGATGTATTGTTCCCAATCATAAACCGTAATGTCATGGATTCCGGTGCGGATATGGTAGGCAATGCTCCCATCTCGGACGGGGGTATCTGTAGCAGGCATCTCTGTAGACTCTAATCCTTTCTTGCCAAAAAGCTCATATACGGGAGTGGCATATACTCCGGATAGGAATTCGCCTTTGGGGTCGGCCCAGCGGTCTTCGGTTGCACTGGCTATGTAGACCGGACGGGGAGCTTGCAGGGCAATGAGCTCGTGTTGGTCGAACGGTAAATTTTCCTCCTTATCATTGTATTTCCAGAAGTTGCGGCAGAACCAATGCGTGAATTGCCGGTTGACGGCACGGACTGTTTCGCCAAAGGCACGGCGGGAGAGCGCTGCACCTCCGCAACCGGAACAGTTGGAAATGATTAGGGAGAAACGTGGATCTGTAGCACCGGCCCATAATGCAGCTTTGCCATGTCGGGAATGACCGAAGACAGCCACTTTGGATGCATCTATCTCTTTGTCCGTCTCAAAATAGTCCATGGCACAACTCATGGCCCATGCTGCAATGGTTCCCCATTCGTTATCGGCAGGGCGGCGTTGTCCCTTTTTGTAGAACAAAGGATGAACTCCGTTTTTAAAGGCGTCATCGAAATCAGGATCGATGTCTCCCCGGTAAATAGTGGCAAGCGCATAGCCGTTCTTCATAATCGTTTCTATGGGCCAGCGTGCCGAGGCGATACCTCTTTCGGGGAGCTTCCTCCATCTGAACTCTTTTTGTTTTTCAAGTGTAGGATATGATATGCCGGGGTCGGTGTTGATGGTGTGGTTACCTTTGAAGTTGAGTCCGAAGAACAACGGTACGGTTCCCGCACGTTGGTTGGGAATGTACATGAGTATGGTGAAATACTTTTTGTTGTCCTTTGTAAGATAGACATTGACTTCTTTTCGAGTAGCCAGTCCTCCAAGTGCATGGCTGTCTTCCGTCAATACTTCGAAATGCATGTCCTTAGGATGTTTGGGAGCCTTACCGAACATCTCTGTTTCAAAGAGTCGCAATAGTTCGGGACGGCGTTTCTTCGTCCATTGTTCTGCTGTTGTTACCGGTTTTCCGTTTTCCAGTGTCAACGCATCAGGCAAGGTGTATTCGGGAACATTCACTTCATTGTAATTGGCTTTGGCGGCCGGCTGCTTCAGGTCGACCAGATGGGTGACCTTGTCCGGACAAAGTATGGCTGCGTGTGCTGCTGTCTGGGCTACTTCCTTCTCGTCATAGTTCATGCCTTTTGGGGAGTAGGGGGCTCCTATGACATTTTGGCCGGTCAAAGCTTCGAACCAGGTACAAGCGGCGGTATATCTGCCTATTTTCAGGTCCAGATGATAGCCATCCCTATTCATGTGGTCGCCTATAAAGGTGGTGCGGGCATTCTGGATGGCAGTGCCGGAGGGGATGATTTTTTTGATGCCCACCAATCCGGCTGCTTCCTTAACGGCATTGACAATATCGGTGTACATTTTCATCTGACTTGAATTGTAGTTCTTGAATCCCGAATGAGTGCTGTTGCCGGCATAGGCCCAAGTTTGATGCATCATTAAAACTGTCTTTTTACTGACCCGTGGTTTGACATAATCCACCAGTTCAGGGAGGGACGCTTTGTATGTTTCGTAAATGCCTGATACCGGACTTGCTTGTTGCAGGCTTACATAGTCCCATGGTTCGTCGGCAAGGGCTTTCTCAATGGTCATTTCTCGGATTTCTACCCTTTCCCCATTTTTGTCTACTTTGCGGTAGGCGTAGGCCGGTGTATTGTTGCGTATATTTTTTACATGCCGTTCCAATGAACATCCTCCGATATACATGTTGCCGATAATCATGATATAACCTTCGGACTTTCCCAGTTCGTGCAGATATTGTTCCACTGCATCTTGTGAGAAACTGTTGCCTATGGCCAGCACTCTAAGAGTGTCTGCGTCAGTTGCTTTTGCCTGCAATCCTCCGGGGGAGGCAAGCAGCAGGGCAAGCAGCAGGAGGAGCCTTGCCGATAATCTTGAAACATGAAAGTCGTTTCTTTTCATCATACCTTTGTGTGTTTTTAATGTATTTACTTTATAGTTACTTCTGCCAGTTTCAGCCAACCGGAGTTTGTGTAAGTACCTTTGGCAGAGATATTCAGTCCTTTTACATTACTGCCATTGCCTTTGGTCGTATCTACCAAAGCCACTGCCCAAGTATAGTTGCCTTTCTTGACTCCCTTGATTTTAGGAGTAAACTCATAAGAAGTGGGATGGTCTTTAATCCAGACCGACAAATCGGTATTGCTGTCCAGATAGGAGTAGGCTATCTGATTGTCTTGATTCAATAAGGCAAAGGCTACTTTGTATTTCTGATTCCATTGTGGTATATTGGTAGGACAGTATCCCCAGCCTAAATTGTTCCAACGATGTGCTATTCTTATTCTTGTCCCGTTCTTTATCTCTTTGGGAACCACAATGGAATCGGGATACAAACGATAACCTCCTTCGGAGATGAAACGCTCAACCAGAGGATAGGCATCACGGAACCAACTCATGGTTTCGTCTCCTACACGGAAATCCATCATATTGACATGAGCTTCCTGGCCGTCTTCAAATTCTCCTATACGAACTTCTTTGGCTGTTTTGTAACCGCTCGGGTCATTGTGGTAAGGGTGTTTGCTTACAATCCAGCCACCTTCCAGCAATACCGGACGCTTCATAATCCAAGGCTTTACATAATTCCGTTCCCACTGGCCGTAATACTCTCTCATTCCGAAAGCATCATGGCGTAAAGAAAAACCTTTCTCACAAGCACTGTCCAACAGACGTTTGCTGTCGGGATCAAAATTCTCTTCACCGGCCCAGTCTTTACCTGCACCCATCCAACGGTGGTAGTTGATGACTAAAGGCACCTTCGTGAAATTCTTGAGATACAGGTCAATGATCCAGTTGAATACAGTTTCACGGTTTTTAGGGTCGATGTACTTCATGGTGTGTGCCTCGCCCCACTTGCCAAGGCCGTAGCCATCTATAAATTCTACCAAGTCGGGATTATTGTACTTCTGGGCAAACGCTTCTATGAATTTTGCATATTTCTCCTGAAAGATAGGGTCATCGGGATAGGGAGAACGTTTCCCGTTATCAGTATAGTATTTGGCTCCTGCATCGAATACATAAGCCGGAGTAGCTTCGTTCTTTCTGTCACGACTATCGACTATCACGCGGAAAGAAAGACGCATGCCTCTGTCGAGTGCACCTTGAATTACTTTTTTCAACTTTTCATCCGTGTCCCATCCGTAGACTCCTTCGGCAGGATTGAATGTACTCCAATGAGTACGGATATAGAGTGTACGAGCATAATCGGAAATCTTCACGGTCGTTCCTTTTTCCGGTACATAGATATGGTCGTATTTCTTCCAGAAGTCATCGCTTACATTCTCGTTTGCATAGATTACCCAGCCACTCAAAGGATTTCCCTGCATGGTTTTCTTGTCCGGCCAGATTTTTATGTAATCGGCTTCCGTATCTACAGCCATCTTGTAAATCTGGCATCCTGCTGCAAGAAAAGCGCCGACACCGTAAACTTCTGTCATGTCACGGGTGACTTTACGAGGATCGGCACCGATCGGTTGTACCCAGCCAAGTTTGCCGTTTGCATCTACAGCATTAGTCAACGCTTTCCATCCTTTTATAATGACTGGCATAAAGTCATCTTCGTCCAAGATACCTGCATTCACACCATATGCCAGTGCATATACAAAGAAACCGGTAGAACTGGTTTCGGGAGAAGGGTAGGAAGCCGGGTCCAAAAGGCTGGCATGCCAATAACCGTCTTCGTTCTGCAATCCGGCAATACGGGTACATAACCGGACAAACAGTTCTTCGTAATAAGCGCGTTCCATCAAGCCTTTGGGCAACTCCTGCAATACTTCTGCCAATCCGGCCAGTACCCAGGCATTTCCACGTCCCCAGAACACCTTTCTGCCATTGGCTTCTTTTTTGCCGAAATAATGCCAGTCTCGGTAGAAAAGGTTCTCTTCCTTATCGAATAGATATTCGTAGGTAGCCCGGTATTCATTGTCCATGAATTGGAGGTATTTCCGGTTGTTGGTTTCGCGGTATAGCTTGGCATAAACCGGGGGGGCCATGAACAAGGCGTCACACCAGGTCCAGCGTTCCAGGGTTTTGTTGTCACCGTACTCCAGTTTGAATGTACCGTTGGATGGATGGTTGACGATCCATTCCGTACGTGCCAGGGTAGGAGCTAGTATTTCCTCTTTTTTATATTTACGGTATAAATCAATGAATGATTGGGAAACGGTTATATCGTCTGCATGGTACAATCGCTGATGGGGTTGCCAGCAGTTCCGTCTTCCTATTTTATAGAGCCATTGATAGTAGGTGCTGTCATTGTACTCCTCTTCTGCCAGTTTTGCCCAATCTGCCATACCTACATAAAGTGCTCCATTGGTCCAGTCCAGGTCGTGGTGTTCGTGGGCAGTGTTAGGATTGGAAATTTGCCAGTCCGCCACTTGCTTCATTTTCTCTTTTACTTCCTTTTTGCTGAATGGCACTTGTGCCATGATTGCCATACTGATAAACAGAAAGGCTGTTGCTGTTAATTGTCTGTGTATCTTCATGATTGTTTGTTGATAAAATTAAGGGAATTGCCTTTGTTCTCAACGGACGCGGACAATTCCCTTTATGAGAATCTTGAAAACTATCTTTTTACCTTTATTCGTGTTTTATTTTGTCTTTGTGCTGTTAATATCCTTCGTTTTGCGGGAATTCTGCTCCCGTATTTGAATCGATTATGCTCTGAGGAATCGGCCATAATGTATGGTAATCACGCATAACGGGACCCGATTCTGTATTGTATTTGCGGGTACGCTCCAATAATTTGCCGGTACGGCATAAGGTAAAGCGGCGTGATTCTTCACCTACCAACTCGCGGATACGTTCGTCCAGCAAGAAGTCCATGGTCATTTCACTGTCTGTAATCTCAGGAGCATGTGCGCGACGGCGTACTACATTGATTGCTTCGCGGGCACCTGAAATATCCTTCAAACCCAACCTAGCCTCGCAGAGTAAGAGATAAGTTTCGGACAAACGGAACTTCATACGGTCACGGTAGGAACCGGTCAAAGAAAGGTTCTCGGAACGGCCATAGAAGAATTTTGTCAGAGCCGGATAAAGACGGAAGGTAGTAAACCATGTTTCGTCTGTAATCGTAGCCTTTTTACCATAAAGGTCGGGCATGTTCTCGTTGTTGTAATACCAGTTACGTTTAATGTTGTATTCGGAATTACGGATATCATTTTCATCAAAGAAACCGGTATCTTCGCCAATCCACCATTTCATTGGTACCAACTGGGACAAGCCACGGCCACCCAGTGAGTCTGCCAAAACAAAACCGGTAATCTCGAAGTATTTGGGTTCCCAGGCGCGGCGTGTCCAATCATCGGAATTTGTACCGCCACCAGTAGTGTTATATTCAAACTGCATGACCCAAATGCTTTCCATATTGCCGGATGTGCGATTTTGGTTGTTTTCAACAAATAGGTCGGAGAACACATCGCCGTTTGCTTTTGCCTTTTCACCGAAGCGATCCTCCATCAAGTGGAAATATCCGCTGTTGATGACATTTTCTGCAGCTGTTTCAGCCTTTGCATAATCACCTTGCATTAAGTAAACCTCACTTAACAAGTGTTCTGCCGCCCATTTGGTCAGCTTGCCAACTTTTACGGCATCAGGGTCGGTAGGCAGGTTCTCGACAGCAAACTGAAGGTCTTCTACCATGTGGGCAATAACCTCTTCCTTCGGTGTACGGGTAAAATCAATTCTGAACTGATCTTGAATCTTGTCCACATAAGGAACGTCTCCATACAGATAAACCAACGTACGGTATGCATAAGCACGGAAAAAACGTGATTCTGCTTGATAGAGCGCCTTGTCTGTGCTATTATCCCAGTTCGTGTTTATTTCAGAGTATTTCAACATCTCATTGGCTCCTGCAATCAGACTGTAGGCCCAATTCCAGTAGGAGCCTACAATACCGGTATTGGGAGTTAATGTCAAATAACCGAACGGTTGGATAGAACCGTCTTTGGTACCCATGGTAGCAAGGTCAGTGGCAATTTGTAATGCTTCGTAAGGGCAAGCGGCATTATGCATGAAGGCTCCGTTTTCACCCCAAGTGTTATATTCAGAACGTGCTTGGGCATAAAGTCCGGTGGAACCTACCTCGAAACCATAGGAACTTGTATATGTGTTATCCGGGGCCAGTTCACTTTTCAGTTTCTCATCCAGAAAGTCAGAGCAACCGGTAGCAGACAGAGCTACTAACAGAGCTAGAGTTGCTTTTGATATATAATTTTTCATTGTATATATATTTAAGTAAGTTTAGAATGATAAGTTCAGTCCAAGTACGTAGGAACGTGCAGTCGGGTAAGAGGCAAACCAACTGTTGTCATAGTTCAATACGCTGCGTATATCACAGAATGTATAAGGATTTTCCACGCTGATATTGACTCCCAAACCACTCAGCCCCAATTTCTTTACTAAATTCTTTTCAAAATTGTATCCTAAAGTGATATTTTTTATTTGGATGTATGTAAAGTCTTTGTAATAGCTGTGTCCGTCGAAGTTGTTATATACCGGAGAAGCATATTTGGCATTGGTATGTTCCGGCGTCCAGTAATCGGCATTATGCAGATAGTTGTATAAATTGTAACTCCAACTTCCGATATTGGCTTCATTCAGCTCACGTGTAACCTTGAATGTTCCGTTCAGTAAAAATGACAGATAGAAATTTTTGTAGGTTAGAGTATTGCTCATAGACATCAGGAAGCTTGGATTCTTTGAACCGATGATGACTTTATCGTTGGAATCAATGTAACCGTTTCCGTCTGCATCTTTCACTTTGGCAGAGCCTGGCTTGGCACCTTTTTGGATTTCTTTTTCGGTACCGTCTGCTGTAGTATAGGTGAATTTGTCACCTTCCTGCCAGATACCGTCAACGTCATAGTCGTAGTAAACTCGCAAAGGTTTGCCGATGAACCACTTATTGGTGATATCATCTTTTTTGTCACCACGCAGGTCTACAATCTTGTCACGGTTTAGTGAGAAGATGATTCCGGTGCTCCATTCGAAATTCTTATTGCGTATGTTGACAGTGTTTAAAGTGAATTCAACACCTTTGTTACGTGTTTTACCCACATTATCCCAAATAGTTTTATAACCGTTCATGATAGGAACAGTACGCTTCATCAGCAAGTCTTTTGTGTTGGCGACATACATTTCAATGTTACCGTTGATGCGGCCGTTAAAGAATGAATAGTCAATGCCGACGTTGAATGTTCGGGTTGTTTCCCATTTCAGATTCGGATTTCCAATGCCGTCATTGGCTAGATAAGCACCATTGACACCTGCTCCACCGTCACCCCAGATATAGTTTGTGAGATGTAGACGGTCCAGCGTCTGATAGGGGCTGATGGCTTGGTTACCGTTGGAACCATAAGATACGCGGAGCTTCAGTTGGTCCAACCAGTTTTGGGTATTTTCCATAAAGCTTTCGGAAGCAATGTTCCATGCAGTAGCCACTGACGGGAAGAATGCATACTTATTGTTTGCACCGAAGGCAGAATAACCATCGGAACGTCCGGTTAGGGTCAGCATATATTTTCCGGCATATGAATAATTCAGACGAAGCATATAAGATAACATGGAGGTTTCTGATAAACTGGACTTTACAGTCTTATTTTTCTCACCTGCATTGATATTATGATAGCTGGAGTCATCGTTTACAAAACTTTCGGCACTTGAATTGGAAGTTTTCTTCTGAGTCTGTTGTACACTGAACAAACCTGTAGCGTCGAAACGGTGCTTGCCAAATTCACGATTATACTTGAGCAAGTTTTCCCAAGTGTAATCCCAGTAGTGCTCATTATTGATGCTAGCTTTTCCGCTGGCTGTTCTACCGTCTTTGGTGTCACGGCCATAGTATGTGCCGGTAAAGTCGCTACGGTAGTTGTAACCAAAGGTTGTACGGGCTGAAAGACCTTTTACCGGCAACAGAATGTCAGCATAGGTGTTGATGAAAAAATTACGTCTTGTTTGATCTTGGTCAGCATTGACATTGGCCATCGGGTTAATAATCAAGGATTGATCCATAGGTTCTTCATAATACTTGCCGTTTTCATCTTTGTAGATACCATAAGGACTCTGTTTTACAGCATGTTCAATATTCGGGGTTATACCACCGCCATCTCTTTGAATAAATTGGGTCTGTATACCGATAGTCAGCCATTTGTTTAATACTTGTGTGACATTCAAATTAATATTGTAACGTTTCATGGCAGAGTTATAGACTACACCTTCTTGATCCAGATAGGAAACTGCCCCCATGTAAGTGGTACTTTCAGTACCTCCGGAAATGCCTACCTGATGTTCCATGGTAAATGCATTGCGGAAAATATAGTTCTGCCAGTCGTTTGTAACGTCTTTCTTGTAATTTATAAGTTCACTGGCACTCAGAATATTCTCAGGAGCCAATTGGTCACCACTCCATCCATCTTTCAGGCGTGCAATGTCTTGTTTAAATGTGATGTATTCGTCTGGAGTCATCACATCAATAGTCTGTTGGGGTTGCGACATTCTGAACTGCCCTTTGTATGTAACTTGGGGTGCACCTTTCTTGCCTTTCTTTGATTGAATCAAGATAACACCATTGGAACCGCGTGAGCCGTAGATAGCTGCTGCGGAAGCATCTTTTAAGACACTAAGGCTTTCGATGATGTTTGGGTCAATATCACTCAAAGAACCATTGTAAGGAATACCGTCCAATACGATGAGCGGTGCATTGTCGGCACTTAATGAGTTTTCACCACGTACACGGAGGGTTTGGTCTGCTCCCGGTTTCGCATCACCAGTAGTTACGCTTAAGCCCGGGATTTGTCCTGCGAGACGGTCCATCAAGTTACTGCTATTTATCATGTTCAGCTTCTTCTGGTCTACTGATACCAGACCTCCAGTCAGGTCGGACTTACGTTGTGTACCATAGCCGATTACCACGACTTCTGCCAGTGTTTTACTGTCTTCCACTAACTTTACGGTACTGTTTCTACCAGCTTTTACAGTCTGTGTCACATAACCGATATAGGAAATTTTGAGATTACTCCCTGCCGGTGCGTTGATCGTGTATTTTCCGTCAAGATCTGTGATGACACCAGTATTGGTTCCTTCCACCATGACATTTGCTCCGATAATTGGTTCACCACTTTCGTCAATTACTGTACCAGAGATGTTCTGTGGTTGCCCGGATATTGCCTTGTTATTCTTTCCGGTATATAAAATAATGTGTGTTGCGTCGATTTCAAATTTAACATTGGTCCCTTTCAATAAGGCTGCTATTGTCTTATTAATAGTTGCATTCTTAACATTTAGGCTGACTTTCTGTTTGATGTCTATTTGCTGCGATTCATAGAAGAAAGTGTATCCGCTTTGCTTTTCCACTTTTGGCATAGCCTCTGATAATGGGATGTTTGTGAACTTCAGTGTGATCAGTTTCTCTTTCTTTTGTGCAGAAACTGGGGCACATAGAAGTACTAGTATAAGAATGATGAGTTGTTTTCTTATATCCATAATTGTCTTAAATTTAAAGATTAATGTAGGTGTTTACTTTTCGTTAATTATTAAATAACGTGCATTTCTCATTTGTTTGGCATAAGTTTTTTGTTACTGTTTCATTTTACTTTTTGTTTTGTGTCTGCAAACGAAATTGTCAATTCATTCTCTTCGTTAAAGGTATATTTCATAGGTTGGATGCGTGACATGATACGGAGTATTTCGTCCAGCGGTTCGCTACGCAACGTAAACGTATAGAAATATTTATTGGATAATGTAGGATCCACGTCTATCTTTACCCGATACCATTTAGAAAGCAATTTGCAAATGTCTCCCAATGAACGGTTTCTGAATACGAGTTGTGTATTTGCCCACGAAGAGGCAAAATGTACATCATCTTTTTCTACCTTAAGTGTCAGGGTTTTCCGATTAAAAGTAGCTGTTTCGCCTGGTTTGAGGAAACGGTTCTCTGTCTCGGTTTCCAAAGAGACGGACCCTTCTACCAAACTCACTACTGTATTTTCCGAACCGGGGAATGCATCGACATTGAATTTGGTTCCGTGAACTACGATACGCATACCTTCTGTCTGCACGATAAAAGGTTTGTCAGCATCGTGTGCTACATCGAAGTAAGCTTCACCAGTTACATTTACGATACGCTCATCCTTATTCATTTGTGATTCGTATTGCAAAGAGGTCTCTGTATGCATCCATACTTCGCTTCCGTCAGGAAGGAGAACCTTAGACTTACCCGACAAATTAGAGTATAACTGCGGCATGGCTTCAAGCTGTCCGTTAAGGAATCCTATGTAGAATGAGCAACCGATGGCAACAGCTATACATGCTGCTACTGCGTAGCGGTATATCCGTTTCAGCTCGAAGCGTTTCTTTGCAGGTTTTTCAGTCTGCTTAGGCTCGCTGGCGTGCATACGGTTGACAAGTTCATTCCAATAATATTCGGTATTGGGCGTATAGTTTTCTACATTTGCCTGAATTTTTTCCCATAACAGTTGTAATTCCTTGAATAACGCTTCGTTGTTACTGCTGCGTAACCAAGTCTCCAATTGCCGCTCTTCGTCTGCGGAAATTTCCTGTTTCAACTTAGGAATGATTAAATTCCAAGGAACACTTTTTTTCATGATCATGATGTTTTTATAGGCCTTCACTTATATGACACATCACTTGAGTTTAACCCTTATTCCAATTCCAATTATTTTTTTAATAAATTTCGAGGAACGAATAATATTAGTATCTTTGCCGCTCAAGAAGCCCTTATCTAATATAACTTCGATATGCCTGCAGAAGATGATATCCTATTGTTACAGTTAATCAAACAAGATGACGAGAAGGCTTTCAAGCACCTTTTCGATACTTATTTTGTTTCACTCTGCCGCTTCATGTCCCTTTATCTGAGAGACAAGCAGGAGATAGAAGAACTGGCCCTTTCCATTTTTATGAATTTATGGGAGGGTAGGGCCGACTTGACTCTTAAAATCTCATTCAAGGCTTATCTTTTCCAGTCTGCACGCAATCGTTGCCTGAATGCTTTACGCGATGAAAAGGATACGGTTCCCATCGAGGGAGGAGAAGAATATGGATATGCTCTTGCGGCTGATACTTCGGTGGAGATGGAAGAACTTAATCGATTGATTGAAGAAGCTGTTTGTTCCCTTCCGAACAAATGTGGGCAGGTTTATCGCAAAAGTAGGGAAGAAGGGAAGACTAATCAAGAAATTGCCGGGGAAATGGGTATTTCTGTCAAGACGGTGGAGGCCCAAATAACCAAAGCCTTGAAGCATATCAAGAAATTTTTAGGAGAACAGTATACTTATTTGTTCTAAAAATAGAAATTGCAGGCCATCTGTCTTTTAGAATGATGAAAGGAGGATGGCCTACAATATAAAAAGAAGATTAATCTATAACCGTGAATTTTACTTTCTGGTCTTTCACTATTACATAATATTCTCCATTTTCAAGGAAATGTTCACCATTGGCATTTACAAAACCAAGATCACGTATCGGGTCTATTTCAAAGCGGAATATATGTGTTTCACCTGCTTTAATTAGTTGCTTTTCGAAGTGCTTCAACTCTTTGCATGGACGGGTAATCGTGCTAAATGGGTCTGAGATAAACCAATGCACCACTTCTGCACCGTCACGTTTGCCTACATTGGTGACTGGGATTTCCATTACCAACTTTTCACCGCGTCTGATGGTTTCTTTGGGCAAGTTGATATTACCATAATTAAAGGTGGTATAACTCAAGCCGTATCCGAATTCATACAGTGGGGAAGAGGGGATGTCTTGATATTTGCCACTTTGTGGACGGGCCGTTTTGCGCTGATTGTAATAGATTGGAATCTGTCCGGTGGAACGTGGAAAAGTAATGGAAAGCTTGCCCGAAGGATTTACCCGGCCGGACAAGACACCTGCCAATGGTTTACCGCCAGGTACTCCCGGTTGCCACATTTCAACGATGGCGTCACAGAGAGGTTCCACCTTAGAGAGTCCCAAAGGACGTCCGTTAGCCAGTACCAGAACAATCGGTTTGCTTGCTTTCTTCATTTCAGCAATGAATTCCTCTTGAATGGTAGGCAGTTCTATGATGGAACGCGATGCGTTTTCGCCACTCCACTTTTTCTTTTCACCCATGCAGAGTAGAATGACATCTGCTTTCTGGGCTACAGCCAGTGCCTCACTGAATTTGGAAGTGTCGTTACCGTCGAAACCACAACCCTCGGTATAAATCAGTTTGGCCTTGCCTGCAAATTCTGCATCCAGCGCCTTTTTGATGGGGAGGACATCTTCTGCATGTCCATGTCCATACCATGACCCCAGGAGCTCGGCACTGTTTTGTACCAGAGGCCCCATGACGGCGATAGTTGGCTTGTTTCCATTTACCAGAGGGAGTACCTTGTTTTCATTCTTCAGTAGAACAATGGTCTCCTCTGCCAGTTTCTCTGCAATAGCCAGGCTTTGTGGAAGGAGGAAGCGCTCTTTTTCTGTAGATGTCGGGGTGTAGGGATTGTCAAAAAGTCCAAGGCGGAATTTGATACGGAGCACGCGTTTCACTGCATCGTCCACCAGTTGCATGCTTATTTTACCTTCTTCCACCAGCTTTGCCATATGCCTGTCATAGCAATGCCCCATCATGTCCATTTCCAGGCCGGCGTTGAAAGCTAGACGGGCAGCTTCTTTGCGGTCGGCAGCATGGCCCTGGTCAATAAGTTGCGGTACTGCAGACCAGTCTGAAACAACAAAGCCGTCGTGTTTCCAACGGTTCTTCAGAATTTCTGTCATCGTGTAATGGTTGGCGCTTCCGGGAGTACCGCTGATGTCATTGAATGAACTCATTAAAGTAGCGGCACCGGCTTTTACGCCAGCTTCATAGGGAGGAATATAGGTGTCCCACAGAGTCTGATTGGAGATTTCCGTATAAACATAGTCACGTCCTGCTTCAGAAGCGCCGTATCCGATATAATGTTTAAGGCAGGCGGCTACTCGCTTGCTGTCGGACATGTCTTCACCTTGGTATCCTTTGATAGATGCGACACCGAATACAGCATTGGTATAAGGGTCTTCGCCATAGCCCTCTGCAACACGTCCCCAGCGTCCGTCTCTTGCCACGTCAATCATAGGGGAAAAAGTCCAGTCTACCCCGGACATGCGTGCTTCCTGGGCGGCAACGGCACATGCTTGTTCTACCAATTGGGGATTCCAAGAACATGCTTGTCCCAAAGAGATGGGATAAATGGTACGGAACCCGTGGATGACGTCGTATCCGAAAAGGATGGGGATACCCAGACGTGATTCTTCCATTGCTTTTCTCTGAGCCTCGTTACGCAGATTGGCATCTTCATCAAAATAAATGAGGGAGCCTAGTGTGGCAGGAATTTTTTTTACTTCCTCACCACGATTGTTCTCGTTGTTATTCCGCCCCAAAGTGTACTGGTTGAGTTGTTGTACCTTTTCTTCCAGTGTCATTCTGCTGACCAGGTCATTCACACGCTCCTCAATGGGAGCTTTGGCATCTTTGTAGATGGGTTGCTTTTTGTTTGCAGCCATTGCTCCGGCCAGGCAACCACTTAAAAGGAGGCAACTGATAAATGTTAGTTTCTTCATGATATATATAATTATGCTATTCTCATTAAATAAGACACGTTTTTCGGAATCTGCTCCTACATAAAGGTCGTTTT
Source organism: Bacteroides sp. A1C1 (assembly GCF_004328515.1). Lineage (NCBI taxonomy): Bacteria > Pseudomonadati > Bacteroidota > Bacteroidia > Bacteroidales > Bacteroidaceae > Bacteroides > Bacteroides sp. A1C1. The sequence goes on along the minus strand of NZ_CP036491.1, from coordinate 1,214,316 downwards.
TTTAAGGAATATAAACAAGTACATGCAAGAGCTTATTTGAAAATAGGCTTATCGGTTAGTGTCATGGAAGCTTGTTCGTTATTTTTTAGTTCAAATACCACTATTTCATTATTACCTGCTATCAGAGCACCGGTAGGTATCTCCAGGGTCTTTTCTGCATTTTCTTCCCAGTAGGCACCCAAGTATTGCCCGTTTATCCAGACTTCTCCCATTCCCCAGCCGGATACGTCAAGAAAGGTCTCTTGTGCCGGGTTGCTTACTGTGACACAACCTTTACGGAAGCAAGGGATGGAGGAGGTACCTTCTTTGAAAGTTATTCCGGCCACATCGCATTCCTTAATTTCCAATGGGGTCATCTTCCAGCCTTCTAAATCTGTCTTTCCCAATGTTATGCTGCCGTAGATACCTTTTGAATTGTCCAGAATTTCAGGACCATAGGTAATACGTCCGATATTTTCAGTATAGATACTAAGTTTGTGTATGCCTATCGGTAGATTGGTTTTCAGGCTTTTACTGCTATCTTTTAAGTATCCTTGCAGTTTGCCGTCTGCATAGACCGCAGCATAATCCCGTACGTTTTCAATAGTTAGTGTGGGATTCTCCTCTTCCACATCAACGGTTGTCTCATAAAGGGCATAGCCAAAATCCATATCCAGTTCATTCATGGGCAGTAAGGCATCATCTTCTACTGTTTCTCCATAAACTTGTTCCAATGGAGCTGTTTGTGACATTTTTATCTCTTGTGCTGCTGCCGGTCCGACCGGCAGCAACAAAAGAGCCCAAAGCAAGAATAATTTCATCATATTTCCTTTATTTATTTCTTTAAGAATGATTCAATGTAGGACTCGTCAACGGTAATTTGCGGAGCGAATTTGTCACTCTTTACGTAGCGGTCAATGCTTTCCAGCAATTGCTGGGTGGCAGGACGTTCGTTGATGTTTTTCTGGGTATCTACGGCCAGTACCAGTAGACTGCCTTTCTTCACTTTTGCTTCGAAACCAATACCGAGCTTTTCATTATTGTCGTAATGGTCTATTACTTGTATGAAAGGCCGCAGTGCTGCCGGAGCATCCTTCATCTCAATAACCTTGGCATTTTCCAGAATGTCCCACCACTGCCAGTCAGTATGGTAGGAAGTTATGAAATGCTCGAATACAGGCTGGTCGTCATGAATCAGACAGCCAATGGTCATAGGAGGCCATTTGAACATTATCGGATTCCAGAAGTGATTGTGAAACACGGATTTACGACCTTTTACTTTGGAAGGTTTGGGGCAGAGTACCACTTTCTTGCCATCGGCAAGGTGTTGTTTTGCTTTTTCATCGAATACTGTGGTGTAGAGCACTTCACTAGTGGACTGCATTAAGTTGCTATGACGGGGATATACCCAGATATCCCAGCTGTTTTTTACGTGTGCAACAGAAAGATGGACCGTCAGCTTCTGTGGTTCAGTGATATTGTCCAATGCATAACTGAAACTGCCAAGTGGAAATACCCCGTTCTTTCCGACAGTTTGTGTTTTCAGTTTTCCGCTCTTAAGGGTTTTACCGTTGCTGTCGGTGATACTCCAATTGATTTTTGCGTTTTTCAATAGGGCAGGTCCATAATTGTATATTTCCGCTTTTCCTTCAAATACTTCATCATTGTAAAGTGCGCGTTTGTCGAAACGGAGCAACGCAACAGTCGGTGCACAGAACTCGCGCCACTTTTCCGGTGTGATGAGCCCTTTGGTATTCCAGAAAGGATCGAGAATGCCTACCGGTGCATATCCTTGTCCGGTAAAATCATTCAGAGACAGTAATTGGAAACCGCCTTTCAGATAAGTGCGCAACTGGGCTTCTATGACATCCTTGTACTCTATGGCGGTCAAGGCTCCAGAAGCACGGAAGAAGTCATGTGCTTGGTCGAGCATGTGGTTTTTGTCCAGCAGTTCACGGAATATCTCGAAATTACGCGCTTGTACGGGGCCGGTGAAGTTCTTTATTTCCTCGAAATTGGGATAGATGCACCGCTGTCCGGATTCATGCGAGATGATGGGCAGGCCTACTCCCAGTTCCTTGTTTTTGTCCCAGTTTGTATAAGGACGTCCTTCGTAGATGGCCATGTGTCCTTTGGTAGTCTGATGGGTAATGTAGAACTGGTCTGATTTGACACGTGTGCGGGCTGTGGAACCGCTGTATAGACGGCGGTTATCCAACTGGCGAGCCGTGGCGGTAAGCTCTTCTATGAAACTGAAATCGCCGGTAATTTCGTTTCCGTTACAGTAGAGAATGAAGGAAGGGTGATTCCCATATTCTTTCAAAATACCCCGCAGCTCGCGACGGAAGAAATTCCAGCGCTTCTCATCGGGTTGGGCATCTTTACCCCACATCGGCATTTCCACCTCCAGATAGACACCCAGCTTGTCTGCCATACGGAACGCAGCGGCAGGAGGACACCAGGAGTGGAAGCGCATATGGTTCATACCATATTCTTTCAGGATACGGAGTACACGTTCCCAAGAGGCATCGTCCACAGGAGCATAGCCGGTCTTGGGGAACACTGCGTTTTCAACGGTACCGCGCAGGTGTATGGGTTCGCCATTAAGGATGATATGGTCCTCACCGGCCTCTACTTCGCGCATACCGAAAGTTGTGCTTTTCTCATGCGCATAGGATTGGCCCTCTACACTGGAAGTCAGCTTACAGTCCAACGTATAAAGATTGGGATGGAACTCATTCCACAAATGGATATCCTTGCCCAAAAACATTTCTTCCTCGATATAAGTAATGGAATCGGTCACTGTTACCGGTACTTCCTTTTGTAGTCTATAGTCCTTTCCTGTCACGTGGAAGGATATTTTGCCGCTGGCGGTATGTTCTGTACAGTTGCGGACAGTCATTTTGACTTTGATGCTTTTGTTCTTGATGTCCGGATAGACCTGCATGTCATCTACATAGACCGGGTCTACAGCTACCAGTTTAATTTCGCCCAATACTCCGTTCCAGTTTATTTGGGTAAATTCGGAGTGGGCATGGTCCCATTTATGGGTATCGTACTGGTAGCGGTTGTCTATGCAGAAAGTTATCAGTTCTTTTTTGCCTGGATGTAGCCATTGGGTCAGTTCGTGGTTGTGGGGAATACTGATGTAGTCTATTTTACTCACTTCTTCTTTGCCTACATATACCGAACTGAGCCAGTGTGTACGTTCAAAATAGAGGAAAATGCGTTTGCCTTTCCATGCCGCAGGAATCTCTATTTCCCGCTGGTACCATGCGGGGCCCATATATTCGTAGACACGGGTCAGCCTATCCAGGTGGCGGTAAGGAGATTTGTAGCCTATTTTATAGTCATCTGTAATTCCCGGCAGAACGATGCTTTCCTGCAGGCGATGGCAGTAACGTACGTCCAGTGAACCTCTCCGGAAGTCCATGACATCTGTCTGGAATGCCCATTCACCGGACAAGTCCATTTCATTCTTTTCTTGGGCATGCCCGCTCCAGACCATAGAGGTCAGGAGGAGGGCAGCCATGTAGTGTTTTATTTTGTGTTTCATTGTTCTGTTTTCTTTTGGTTATAGTAATCACGCATGATGTACCATGCTTTTTTGCGTTGTCCCTGGTCGGAAACCAGTCCTTTACGGTTCCATTCCCCTCCCTGGTGTGGATGGAAACGGAAGGGAGAACGGAAATCAAAAAGAATCCACGGCGATGTTCCGCGCAGGTTGGGGATATGCTTGAACATTTCCAGATTGTCCTTGTAGAGTTGTGCCTGATAATCCTCACTCCAAGAACTCTTGACTTCCGCGTCGCCATGTTTGCCATAGAGCGCTTCGCCTCCGAACTCGGAAATGAAAAGAGGTTTGCCGGGAGCTACATTCCAGACAGCCTGGTCCGGAGCCAGTGGCCAGTCATGATACCATCCCATATATTTGTTGATGGCTACCATGTCCAGGATGTTGATAATGGAGTCATTCATCTCAAAGTTCCGGCTTTCGCGGTTGAAGCGTACCAAATCGAAGGCAGCCGTAATCAGACGGGTTGAGTCGATGTCCAGGCAACATTGTTTCATGTGTTTCAGAAATTCATTGCGCGGGGCGGAAGTGGCTGTTTCATTGGCAATCCCCCAAAAGGTAACGGAACAACGGTTTTTGTCGCGCATCACCATCTCTTTAATCATTCTGCCTGCTTTCTCACGGGTAGCGGTATTCTTGAAGTCAATCCCTTGCCAGATAGGTATCTCTTCCCATAAAAGGAATCCCATTCTTTCTGCCAGGCGGACAGTATATTCATTTTGTGGATAATGTGCCAGACGAATCATGTTGGCACCCAGCTCTTTGGCTTCGGATAACAGCATTGTTGCGTCCGCTTCTGAGAAGGCACGCCCGCGGCGTTGCGGAATTTCCTCGTGGAAGCTGATACTGCGCAGGAAGATGGGCCGGTCGTTCAGATAGATATCTTCGCCTTTTACATAAAGGTTACGGAAACCAATTTGCTCGTTGAGCCGGTCACTTTCCGAAGTGATGGTTACATCATACAGCTTTGGAGCATCCGGTGACCAACGTTGCAGTTTTTTGGTTTTGATAGTGGCCTGGGCAATTCCGTTGGCATCGGTAGTCATGTTCTGTCTGATGCCCAATTCGGGGATGGCGACTTGCACGTTGATGCCAGGCTTTGCTTCGGATAAGGTTACTTTGGCACGAATCAGGTTGGATTGTACCTTGTCCAACTGGATGAAATGGTCTTTGATGTAGCTTTGTGGAACGCTTACCAACATTACATCGCGTGTGATGCCGCCGTAATTCCACCAGTCAAAGGACATGGCAGGGATGGCATCCGTGGTGCGGGTATTGTTGACTTTCACCACCAGGAAGTTGTCCTTTTGCTTTACCTTATCTGTGATTTCCACCTGGAAGGGAGTGAATCCACCTTCATGGCTGGCTATTTTTTCCCCGTTCAGATATATTTTGCTACGGTAACTTACCGCACCGAAATAGAGAAACAAACGTTTGCCGTCAGTCTTTGGGGTATCGAAAGAGCGTCCGTACCATACAGTCCCTTCATAAAATTTCAATTCGGGCATTTGTGAATTGAAATCGGCAGGTACATTCAGGACCAAACCTCCGTCGAAAGAGTATTCATAAAATTGCTTGTTGTCTTGAGGTTTTCTGTTTTTGTACACCTGCATCCTTTCCCCTTGGTCATAAAGGTCTACAATGGCTCCCCACTTCCCATTCAGTAGCCGGTAGTCGCGTCCGTAAACATTGGACAATAAGTCTTGTGCTTGTGACTTGCCTCCCAGTACAGACACTGCGAGCAAACAAGTAATCATTAGTCTTTTAATTTTCATAAATCGTATGTATCAGTTAACGTTTAAAAAGCCTATGAATTATTCTTTGTATATTTTCAATGCGCATCCGCCTCCTTGTGCCATTTTGACGGTCAGTTTACGGGATGCAGGAATGTCTGTGACGGTCTTTTGGTAGTCGGAAGCCAGGCGGTTGGCATTCACTCCGTCATGAAACATTTCCGCTTTCCATCTGCCTGTACCGAGGAAAGAAAGGTCCAGTGTCAGAGTACGTGCATCCCAATTGGTCAGGGAGCCGACATACCAGACATCTCCTTTCCTGCGCGCCATTGTAATGTATTTTCCAATTTCTCCGTTCATGGCTACTGTTTGTTCCCAAACGGTAGGGATGGTAGCGATGAATTCCGTGCATTCTTCTTCACGGTCGTAATTGGTGGGACTGTCGCACAACATGTTCAATGGTGATTCAAATACTACATATTCAGCTAATTGGCGGCAACGGGTTCCCTGGCTCATTGGGGTATCCATTGAGGAGTGGTAACACCGTTTGTTGGCATTGTGCATGGCGCCTTGTGTATAGTCCACCGGTCCGGCCAGCATACGGATGAATGGCATGGTGACATCGTAGGTTACCTGGTCGGTATGGATGTCACTCCACTTCATCTGTTCCAGCCCGTGAACGGCTTCATAGTTGATGACATTGGGATAAGTGCGGTTCAGCCCGGTAGGTTTGTACGTGCCGTGAAAGTCTACCATCAACTTATATTTAGCGGCAATTTCGGCAGCCCGGTAGTGGAAGTCTACCATTTTCTGGTCATCCCTGTCCATAAAGTCAATCTTGAATCCCTTGATGCCCATTTCGGAATAGTGCCTGCATACATGTTCCATGTCGCGGGCAAAGGCATGGTAGCCTGCCCAAAGGATGAGTCCTACATTCTTTTGCCTGGCATAGGACGTGAGTTTCTTTAAATCTATTTCCGGTACAACCTGAAAGAGGTCAGCCTCGAGGTTGACAGCCCAGCCTTCATCTAGAATCACATACTCGATGCCATGCCGGGAGGCGAAGTCGATATAGTGCATGTATGTTTCATTGTTTATTCCAGCTTCGAAATCCACGCCTTTGATTCCCCAATGGTTCCACCATTCCCAGGCCACTTTGCCCGGACGTATCCATGAGATGTCTTTCATGCGTGATGGAGCAGCCAGCTTATAAACCATATCGTTATCTGCCAGCTCCTTGTCATTTCTTGCCACAACAATGATGCGCCAGGGTAGTTTGGCTTTCGGCTGGCAGGAAGCAATGTAGTTTTCACGCTCTGTGACCAATATTTGCAGTTGGTTATGCCCGCCTTGTTTTTTTGTTTTGGGGACGGCGGCAAAAGCGGAAGTGAGTGCTGTTCCCCCGTTCCTGTTGATGAGGAACATGCCCGGATAGCTCTCCACGTCGGATTCGGCAATACAAAGTTTACGGCCGTTTTCCTGCTCTATTACTACGGGGGTAAACATCAGTCTTTGGGGGTTCAGTCCGGATAGCTCTATATGTGTATAGGTGTTTTCAAAAGAGTTGGAGAACTGGGCCTCTATCGGTTGTTTATCGCCATCTTTTACATAAGGGACAATCGATTTGTAGTCCTTGTTGAAGTTGAAGGCGGCTTCTTCGTTTGTAACTTTGAACGGTCTGTTTCCGGTCGCTGCGAACCGGTATGCCATTCCTTCATTGTACATTCTGAAAATGAGGTTGAAATGTTCCCGGAAACTTAACGTCATTTCATTATAGACATCCTTTACTTCACTGCGCTTGTAGAAAGGAGAGGGAATCACCTCATTTGCCTGGCGATGACTGACTCTCTTAAGATGGGAGCCGTTACCCCAGACTGTCCCATTATCCAGATGTACTGATAAGGGAGAGGGGGCTACCAATGTATGCCCTTCTTCCGTCAGCTCGTAAGTGATCCGGTCACCTATATATAAGGTAACCTCCAACTTGCCGTCCGGTGAGTTCAGACGATATTCCTTTTGTCCGAACATGTTCGGGATGATGAAAAGCAGTGTTGTAATAAAAAAAAGTATTCTCATGATTCTTATAGTTTTTATTTGTTTTGTTGAAAGAAATCAGCGACCCATTTCCATGCGGCTACCCATTGTTCTGGGTAGGCATAATGAGCCGTTTCTTCGGATACTAATATTTGTTTGGGTGCTTGAATTACATTGTAGGCAGAATAGGTAGTAGTGGGTGGACAGACCATATCATTATATCCGAATGAGTAGAATCCGGGAACTTTTATTTGGCGTGCAAAATTAACTGCGTCATAATAACGTGCTGTATTTGCCTTTTCTGCAGTCTGATTTTCTTGCTTGTTAAACATGTGTGGCCATCCTCCGGCACGGTTATGTATATAGCCGACCATGTCACAAAGAGCAGGGTAAAAGGCTACCAGTCCTTTGACACGTGAATCAAGTCCAGCTGTCACGATGGACAATCCTCCTCCTTGGCTACTGCCGAATGTTATCAAATTGCTCCCATCGAATTGTGGTAGGGAATAAATAAAGTCAATGGCACGTACACAGCCTAGATATACACGTTTATAATAGTATTTATCCCGATTATCCAGATTGAACGTGTGGTACCCTTTTAATGCTCCCATATAGAGATTGGTATATACCGGTCCTGACATGTTGACCGGAATACCGTGTATTCCTATTTCGAAAACAATCCAGCCATTGGCAGCATGTTCCACATCTCCGGCATAAGAACGTATTCCTGCACCTGGTAGCTTTAAAACTGCGGGATATCGACCTTTTGCTTTAGGCATAGCCAGCATGCCGTATAAGCGTGTATGGGATTCATAATTCTGTATATTCACATGGAATACATTCACTTTCTCTGTACAACGTTCGGGTACAAGAGTCATTTGTACATCCATTGGTGTCTTTTGAGCCTGGAGCTTTGCTGTTTCCCAGAAATTTAGAAAGTCTTCGGGCAATGATGTGATAGGTTTTAATTTTTCTGGATCGATTCCAACGGTTACTATCCCTTGGTATTCGCGTCCTCCATATTTAACAAAGGCTTGGCAACGGAGAAAGCCAGGTTTTTCCATTGTTTGGGCTTCCACCGTAGCTGTCCCTTTTTCAGCTTGCAATATGCCTTCTTTGTGAGGCTTCATCATATCTTCTGAAATCTGGTACCGAATTTCTGTGTCAGGAATTGGTACGTTGTTTTTCAGTACCGTAATGCTGAATTCTATTTTTTCGCCTGGCTTATATAGCCAGTCTGTATGATTGGGAGTGATCTGTATCCGAATCAGCCGTTCGGCAGGTTGTCCGAAGGCTCGGTAAAACAGCATCAAGAAGGCGATTAAGAGTATACTCCTTGTGATTTTCATGTCAGTCTTTATTTTAGCGTTTGTTTTTAATCTCATACTTGTAGACAACATAGTCATTGATTGATGGCAGAGAGATTTCCAGCCTTCCTTTCTTTCCGGTTACTGCTGTCATCGCTTTGCCGTGTCCCATCAATGGGATACATCTTACTGTGACACCTTCTGGCAGCCAGGTTTCGACTTCTGTAGTCCCTTCTGGATGATTTTCACGGTACACAATCAAGTATCCTCTATCTTTCTTTAGAGACTGGAAGCCGGTCCAAGAGCGTCCCGACGGTTCATCTCCTATGGGTAGGATAGTGCCGGAATGCATGTCATGCTGAAATTTCTTGTAGGCTTCTGTATGTTCTCGTAATGTAAATGCTTCCTCGGGTAGATTGGTACCTTCCATCCAGGCAAGCGGCTGTCCTGCTAAAGTCGTAGCAAACAGATATTCAAATGAATAGTTTTCCGGAGCGAAGACTTCCCCTTTATATTTATCCGTATTTCTCCATTTGTTCAGGAACTCTATTTGCAGCTTTTCTGCCGGAACATATTTGGAAAGCATCCAGAGGTTACGCAAAGTCCAGTAAGGATAGTAGTTCTGCCAGTCGGTATAACGGTTTTCCAGAAAGATATTTCCATATTCATTGAACATGTGGTAGCCTCCGCGGCGGCTGGCTGTTGCATCAAGGTTGAAAATCACTTCCTCGTCCGTCTCTTCCAGCACTTTGTTGAATAAGCGGTGCAGGTTTGTTTCGGCTTCTTTACTGGGAATGGTGAGCCCGTCTATCTTGAATACTTTGATGCCGTATTCGCGATAAAGGCTGATGAGTGCTTGCGCATCTTTCTGCCAATCGGCAAAATCATTTTGTATGCTGGGATTGAACCAAAGACCGATTTCAATACCTAATTCCTTGCCACGTTTTACGATGGGATGCAAACCACGTGGATACTTTTGCGGGTCGGGTTTCCAGTAGTCTTTATTGTCCCAAATGTTCTTGAATGAACCGCGGGCTACAGCTGAATTAGGGCTTTTACCTATTTGCCAGCCATCATCAATCTGGAAATGGGTGATTCCCAGACGGGCGGCGCGTTCCAGTTCTTTCAAACAGAAGGATTCGTTTACTTTTGAGTCCTGGCTACGGTCTCCCCAGGTGTTCATCATAATCATCTCGTCGCGGTCGGCCCGGTAAGTACGTATATTCTTCTGATATGAACGAAGCGCTTGTAGGCGGCTCAGTTCACCTTCTCCGTATATTCCCAATACACATCCGTATGTTTGGGTCCAACGGTCGGGAGTCACCTCTTTCTCGGTAATGCCCAGGCCGGTTACTGTAAACTTCCCGAAATCAGTCAGAAAATCCTTTCCTTGATAGGCTAATTGTACCGAAGAGCAGGGAGCCTCTTTTAAAAAGAAGATGCCACAGTTGTCCTCGCCATTAAAGGCAAACAGCAGATTGCCGCGATATCCCAGTTTGCGATAGGAAATAATCTCTTTCTCGAAAACCAGGTTGTTGTGCCAGTCGGTCACATCGGAAAATTCCACGCTGCGAGCGTGCCAATGTTGTCCTTGGAAATGGAACTGGTCTAGTACAGCGGTTACTTCTTTAGATTTCATGTCTTCGGCGAATTCAATATTCTTCCGGTCGGCTGCACTAACTTCTCTGCCTCCGAAAATACTGTTTACTGTTCCTCTTAAATAGGTGTCGCAGGCTATGGCTGGACAATCATCATAAATACGATATACCCGTTTTATATCTAGCTTCTCCAGGCTGAAAGAAACTTCTACTTTCAGATAAGCGGGAAATATTTTAGTCTCTTTTACGGGAACTACTTTGAGTGAACCGTTTGATGGTTGCGGCAAATTTTTCGTTACTCTGAAATCTGGAGTAAGGCTGTGGTTCTTCCATGATTTTCCATTACTCTTGTCGGTCAGGCGGTAAGTTATGATATTTCCCCCGTTCCACAAAAAGGTGCGTTCGACCAAGCTGTTTCCGATGGTTAAAGTGTCATTTTTCAGACGGCCGTAACAAGTATCTTGTGCGTGTAACGAATATCCTCCGAAAAGGACAAATAATAATGTTAGAATATTTTTCATGATATGCGTGTTTTATTAATACTTAAATTGTAGTATCAACGTGTTTCTTACTTCTTGTTTTTTTCAATGATAAATATACGAGGCTCTTTTAATAATTTTTGTTCATTGAACTTCTGATTATCGGGAATCCCTTCTTTTTTTCCTACTCCCTCTTTCATCAGTGCTTTCAATTCCGGTAGGTGTTTCTGATATACTCCTCTCGGAGTGGTGTTGTACTTTTTACATAAGGAAGCTGCCATCCCGACAACTTCGCCCATCATTCCGGTGGTACGCATTACGCGGACAGTGCCCAGTGCCACATGGGTAACACTGATATTGCGGCCGGCCATAAAAAGATTCTCGATATTTCTGGAATATAGGCAGCGGTAGGGCACTGCGTAAGGATATATATGGATGTGTTTGGTTGCTGCTTTGAAGGGCGCATCAGGAAAGTGTGACGCATTGAGTGAATCCGGGAAATGCAGGTCGATGCTCCAGGTTGTGACGAAGGAGGCATCTTCGTGATAGACATTTTTGTCTATATCATCTTGCTTTAGAATATAATCGCCCAACAATCGGCGTGATTCGCGTTTCCCGGCAATATAGGCTACCCAGTCCAATGCGCGGTTCTTATATTTCTTGTTGTCCTTTAATTCATTTTTCAGAAAACTCCAGTTAGAATAGATGACCATTAAGCCATAATCACGTATACGTTCGAAGTCGTCGATTTGATTGAAGTTCATGCCGGTTTCCCATTTCCATTCACCCATCGTCACTTTTTCGCAATTCTTTTCATTGAATTGCAGGCCGTACGAGAAAATAGGGAAACGGGTAGGTTTACCTTTGTCTGCAGAGTACCATTGTACGGATGAACCCATTGTCATTTTGTCCGGTTGAATCGGTGCCAGCTCTTCTCCGTATTCGGTACGGGATTCGCGTCCCATGTTGTAGTCTGCACCGGCCAGATACCCGATGGTGCCGTCTCCGGTACAGTCGGAGAACAATGGTGCTTTCAGTTCCACTTCTTTTCCATTCTCTATATGCTTGATGATGACAGATTCTATTCTGTTGCCATCGGTCTTTACAGATATGGCGCGGTAGTTGGCATAAAGGGTGATATTCTTTTCATTGGCGATAAAAAGCTCCTTCTTTTCATCTTCATAGTTTGCGGCAGGTTTGGCATTTCCTTCTTTAGAATGTCCGAATTCTCTTATCATACGTCCCAGTCCGGAATTGGGGCCTACTCCGATATTGCCCCCTAAGTGAACCCTGACTTCAGAGCTATTATTGCCGCCAAGTACTGGGCGGTCGTTGATTAATGCCACTTTGCATCCCAATCTGGAAGCGGCTGCGGCTGCACACATACCGGCTATACCGCCACCAGTTACAATCACATCATAGGAGTATTGCTCCGGTTCGGCTGGAATATCCAGCATTTTTTTACGGAAATTTGTCAGTTGTACAGTTTCGTTAGGAGGTAGTTGCTCTTTTTCTGTTGTAAAATAAATAGCATCGCAACGGCCATTGAAACCGGTCAAGTCTTTTAATGTTAGATTACTATTCCCAGCCTTTACTGAAATTTTTCCGGCGGGTTGCCACATCCATTGGTTGCCTTCATCACCTAAAACTATAGGCAGCTTTTTATTACCGATTTTTAGAGTGAACTTTCCTGCTCCTTTGCCATCATACCAGGGAGAAGTCCAGTTATAGGTACGTACATATACATAATATGTACCGCTCTCGGGAAAAGATATGGTAGTGGAAGCATCCTCAACCGGGACTCCCATTCCATGAGCCATTAGATAGGGTGACCCCATAAGATCCATGAATTGCTGGTCTACTACCCATCCTCCTTTTTGGTCAAAGCTTTCTGCTTCTATCAATAGATTGGAGGCTGTGATAAGCTGGCTACAGAACAGTAGACTTAAAATCAATATAATTCTTCTCATAAATATGCGGTTCTTTATTTTGTTGTGGAAACGGTATAAAAGGGCTGCCCTGGATTTCTAATTTGCAGGGGCAGTCCTTTCATTACAGTTTGTTTATCCTTTTATTCACAATCTTTTTACCTATAATGTCTAACCGTTAATACCCTGGATTCTGTTTCATGTTTTCATTAATAATGATTTCAGATGTGGGGATTGGCCATAAATACTGCCGTTCGTCCCATTTGCGCTGGGAAAGTACTTGGATTAAGCCTTCTTTTTCCATAGCAGAGAAGTCTGCGATTCCATCTTCATCTATCTGTGGTGTAGTAGGCCAGAACCACAGTCCTTTTGATGTAACTTTGTCTCTTAATATGTCAGCAGGATATAGAATGCCGTAGTTCTTGGTGTTCAGAGCTTTGGTTGCCAATTTCCAACGAATGAGGTCCATGTAGCGGAGTCCTTCTTTAGCAAACTCTACGCGACGTTCCAGTCTGACTGTCTGGCGTAAGGACTTTTGGTCACGTGCTGTTACTGCCGGATATTTGTCTGTTTCAGAAGATTTCACTCCGTATGCTCTGGCACGTACACTATTGATGGCTTCTAATACAGATTCGTCAATCTTGTTCAGTTCAATCATGGCTTCTGCATAAGTCAACAATACTTCTGCGTAACGTATTTCAATATAGTCACTTTCCACTTTTTGTTTGTTATCTACCCAAGAATCGTCAATACCTTTTTTCCATAGCAATGCATTGAATGAGGTGTATTGTGCATTGGCACGGGTATCTTGGTTGGTTACCATTTTACCGGTTTTGTAGTTCATTACTTTTAATGCATCGGGATGAGGATCAAAGTCAAAGCTACAATGGCGGGTTCCAAATTCTACAATGGTGGCAGTACAACGGGGGTCACGGTTCTTGAAAGGATTGTGGGGATCAAAAAGAGGTGACTCGTCAATGGGCAACCCATCTGTACAGAGGAACGAAGCCAACAAGTCCCAAGAGGGTGCATACGAACCGTATCCTCCAGCATTTCTAGGTAGCTCATTTTTTGTGGCAGTAGCATCGTATAGAATGTTGTATTGCACGGAACGTGGGAATACAAGAATGCTTTCTATAGAATTTTTGGTATTCATCAAGAATAAGTCGCTGAAGTCGGGATGTAATTGATAAGCTTGCAAATTCATACACGCTTTAGCTGATTCGGCCGCAAGTTCCCAATCACCCATGTAAAGGGCAAAACGTGCTTTCATGGCTAGCGCAGCACCTTTTGTGAAACGTTGTGTCGAGTTACCGGTATAAGATACTGGTAACATAGAAATTGCTTTGTCGAAGTCTTGGTAAATTAAAGGTATAATCTCTTCTTTTGGAGTACGTCCTTTTTGGAAGGCTTCTTCAATGTAAATATTCTTATCTAGCCAGACAACATCACCAAAGAAAGAAACGAGTACTGCATATTTACAAGCTCTTGTAAAGTAAGCTTCTCCTCTGTATTGATTCAATATTTTTTCAGAGACACCAGCCTTTTCGGCGCGCTCAGACTTTTCAAGAAATGTATTGGCCATTGTTATACATTTATAGTTTGATTGCCATTGCTCTACTGGATACCAGTTCTCTGTTCCACCATCACCATTTACTGTACCGTCTAGGAGGTTGCAACGATTCACATTTCTATAGGTGAAGTTGTCGGTGGCTTGTTCCAGAAGTCCCTGGTTCATTTTATTCCAATATCCTATTTTATAGAATTCATTGGCAGCCATCAATAGTTCTTCTTCTGAAGAATACCAGTTTTCAGTGGAGGCCTCAGACAATGGAACTAAGTCCAAGTCATTGCAGGAACTTGCTAAAAATCCAAGTCCTAAAGCTAATATTATAAATTTATGTTTCATTTTTTTTCTTTCTTTTAAAAGTTAACAGATACGCCTAACAATATAGATGTTGTGATAGGATATTCACTTACTCCCATTTCAGGGTCCCATCCTTTCGGATATTTGCTCAAACAGAATAGATCGGAAGCACTGGCATAAATGCGTGCACCTTTGATACCTATTGCGTTCATCCATTCTTTAGGGAATGTATAGCCTAAAGTTATATTTTTGAGACGGAAATAACCTCCGTTGAACAGCCAATAATCTGACATGGCATAGTTGGAACTTTTGTTTACATGGGTTAGACGAGGATATTTGGCAACTGCGTTTTGTTCGTCCGTATTATAAGGACTCCAATAGTTTCCATCAATGATGGCGGGGAAATTCCCGTAATTGTTACGGAATGGTTCTACCATTTCTCTTGCCAAGCGTGCATTTTGTTTTCCGACACCTTGGAATGCCAATGAAAGGTCAAAATTTTTGTAGCCCAAATTGATATTACCACCATATAGGAAATGGGGTAATGAGCTGCCTAGTAATACTCGGTCATATTCAGGAGAAATCTTTCCGTCGGGTACACCGTCAGGACCAGATATGTCTTTGTATTTAATATCGCCCAATTGAGTGTTCTTATCATTGATTTTGGGAGAATTCTTTAAGTCTTCTTCTGTCAGGAAAAGACCATCGCTAACATAGCCATACCACTCATTGAATTCACTGCCTTCCATTTTAACTTTGTCACCGAGGAATTGGGTTCCTTGTAAATCCCCCATTTTGGAGGTGAAGTCAGAGAAGTTAATGGCTATTCCGTAGCTGAAGTCACCGATGTGGTCATTCCAACTGACATTCAATTCATAACCTTTGGTTGACATTTTGCCGGCATTGACGTCTGGGTCAGAGAATCCTAGAAAATCAGGGATAGCCATTGCTAATAGCATGTCTTTAGTATTTTTCCAGTAATAGTCACCGTTCACACGTAAGCGGTTGTTCAAGAAAGAAATGTCTAAGCCAATGTCTGTAGATTCAGTTTTCTCCCATGTTACATTTTCAATGGCATATTTCTGTTGGGATGCAGTTTGGTCAAAATAAATACCGTTGTTTTGATAGAAAATAGTGTTCCCAAATGCAATGGTTGACATATATGGGAAATCGCCAATACGTTCATTACCTAATGCTCCCCATGTAGCTCTAATCTTCAAGAATGACAGCCAGTCCCAATTAAGATTCTTCATGAAATTTTCTTCGCTGAGTACCCAACCGGCAGAGAAGGAAGGGAATGTACCCCATCTGTGTTTCTTTGCAAAACGTGATGAGCCGTCATGACGTATATTGGCCTGGAATAAATATCTGTCGGCATAGCTGTACATGACACGTCCGAAGTAGGAACGATAAGCGTACTCTTTTCCTTTTCCAGAGTTGCCAATTAAATCTTTAGGTCCATTATTGAGGTATGGAAAGTTCGTGAGAACGTATCCGTCTCTGTCAGCACCTAATTCTTCAATATATTCGTAATAGTTTTCGTAACCTGCCATAAGGTTGATGTCATGTTTTCCGGCAAACTTCTTTGCATAGTTTGCTATTAATTGTGTAGTGACATTGTAGCTGTCATTGCGGGTTTCTGAGAGTTTGGTTGTGTTGTATAGTCCGCTGTTGTCTAAGTATCCCCCTATTGTATTGGGATCATCTGCCAATGTATAGCTGGCTGCTTTCTTGAATGTTTTGAACTTGTCGTAATTAAAGCGAGGAGCAACGATTGCTGAAATTTTAAATCCGTCAAAAGGCTTGAAATCAATAGATGCTTTACCGCCCAATGCTGTGTACCATTTTTTTGTTGTACCACCCAATTTCATCAATCCATAAGGGTTAGCTCCTGATTTGCCTTCAGCTATACGGCCGTCATCCCATACTCCTGCATAAATAGCAGGCATGTAGCGCATCATTCCGAATGGAGTGAATTGCGGCATGTGGTGTTTAGTGCGCTTAACATTGAAGTCCAATGTAGCACTTAACTTTTGGGTAATGTTGAAGTCATTGTTTACACGTAATGTATAGCGTTGGAAATAACGGTCACCGTACAGACCGCCTACTTCATCATACGCTAAGGATGCTTTGGTCTTAACGACCTTGCTGCCGCCTGAAAGGTGGATACTGTGACTTTGACGGGTTGCGGACTTCTCAAGAATCAGATCTTGCCAGTCGGTTATAGGATACTGGTTGGGATTGGTTGCATTGTTTTTCACCCAGTTATTAACTTGATCTTCTGAATAGGCTTGGTATTTGCCACCGTCCGGATTATCTGTATATCGTAATTCATTAGCCATTTCCAGAAAACGTTGCACGCCTACAACCTCAGGCTCTGCGGTAGGTATTTCCCAACCGAATTCACCGTTATAGGTCAATGACAGTTCCTTGTCACTGGCTCTTTTGGTGGTGACAAGAATAACGCCAGCAGCGGCACGAGAACCATAAATAGCAGCGGAAGCAGCATCTTTCAATACAGAAATGCTCTCAACGTCGTTGGCATTTACTGAATTGATGTCACCAGGTACTCCATCAACGATAACCAAAGGATCTGAATTCCCGATGGTTGTGATACCACGTACATATATCTTGTCTGCATTTGCACCAGGCGCATTATTGTTACGGGTTACCATTAACCCAGGGATGGTTCCTTGCAAAGCGGTGGAAAGGGAAGTTGTTTTACGGGCGGCTACTTCTGCACCTCCCACAGAACCTACTGCACCGGTCAAGTCTTTCTTTTTTATGGTACCATAACCGATAACAACTACTTCTTCCAAAGTCTTTGAATCTTCTTGCAGCACTACATTGATTGCGCTTTTACCGTTGACAGCAACAGATGCCGGTATATAGCCTACGTAAGAAACGGTTAGAGTAGCTTTCTCCGGCACATCTTCCAATGTATATTCACCGTCAATATTGGTTATTGTTCCTTGTGTAGAGCCTTTGATAATAACGGAAGCTCCGATAAGCGGCTCATCATTTTCGTCTACGATTCTACCGGTTACTTTCTTTTTAGCACCTACAGATTTGTTGGTTTGCTGGAACAGCAAAATCTGCTTGTTTGCTTTTATTTCAAAGGAGATTTTCGTTCCTTTAAATAATTCTTTCAATACGGTCTCAAGTGAAGCATTTGATACATTTAAATCCTTTTTTGTTTCAAGATTGGGAAGTTTGTCTGTGTAGAATACGTTATAACCGCTAGCTTTTTCAATTTGCGGTATAATCTGCTTGATGGTCTGCTTGTTTACAGATAAACTGATTTGGGCGAAGCTGTTTCCCCAGAAAAACAGTGCACCCAGCAGTACTAAAGACCGCATAATCATTTTGTTTTGTCTCATGTCTAATAATATTAGATTAATTGTTTTTTATTTTGAGAAAGGCGTACCAAAGACCTGCTCTAATAAGATATTAGAGTAACTTATGACGAATTTCTCGTGAATGTTTAAACTAGAATTTTATTTTGCTGCCGAAAGCTGGCAGTTGTGTTTGGTGAAGTAAAAAGTTTATAAAATCTATTCCATATTTTCCTTTTTAAGTTAACATAAAGAGTTTATTAAACACTACTAATATATTACGATCGTATTATCAGATTTTATTTTGTAATTAATGCCGCCAGCTTGGCTGATGTATTCTAATACATTATTCAAACTGCTATTCTTAATGATGCCGTGATAAGTATATTGTTTTACTTTCTCGTTTTTGAATATAAATTTGCAATTATACATTCGAGTAAGCATGGTACAAATTTCTTCAAAAGATTCACCGTAGAACGCTAGTTCATTGCTTCTCCATAGCAAATAACTTGCATTAGGATGAAGCTCGCTTTTTTCGAACTGTCCATTGGTCAGGTTACAAACGAGCCTTTCGTTTGGCTTCATATATGCCTCGTGTCTGCCGTCGTCTACTTTAACCTTTCCACTTATCAGGATTACAGCTACTGATTTATCGTCTTTATGTGCACGTATATTGAAGCTTGTACCTAGTGCTTGTACATTGATGCCATTTGCTTTCACGATGAAAGGCTTTTCCTTGTCCTTTGCAACTTCAAAATAAGCCTCTCCTTCCAGGGAGACCATACGTGTTTTCTTGTTGTAAGTGTTGTCATATACAATTCTTGAATCGGAATTGATGTAGACCTTTGTGCCGTCAGCCAAAATGATGTCGGCCTTCTGCCCGTTGGATACGGACATGGTGACTTCTGTATTGGCGTCATCGGCCGGTCGTTTGACTCCTGCATAATAGGCTCCGCTTCCCACTGCCAATATGATGCAGGCAACTGCAGCATAGCGCCCAATCTGACGCAGGAAACGGTTCCTTGTTTTCAGGACCTTCGTTTCCGTGGTGGAACTTGCGTCTATCTGGCTTAAAAGTTCGGTGAACATTTCATTTTGTACGGCTTTGTCCATCGTGTCCGGAGCCAGTGCCCAGCATTGCTGATAGTATACGGAAAATTTCTGTTGAAAATCCGGTTGCTTAATCCATGATTTTAACTGCACATCTTCTTCAGGGCTGGTCAGTCCACGAAAAAAACGATCCAATAGTTCAATATGACTGTCTTTTTTATCCATGTTCTGTAATATATATCCGCAAGTCTGTCAAAACACTCACAGAATTTTGAATTTTAACAATTGTTTAGAAAGTAAAAGGAGAGAAATAACATGATGAATTTACGTAGTTCTTCTTTCAGTAGTTTCATAGTACGGTAGAAATGAGCCTCTACAGCACGTTCCGTCAAATCTAACTGGGATGCGATTTCCTTATTGGACAGTTCTCCTGCTCTCTTCAGCTGAAAAACCTTTCGTGAAATTTCCGGTAAGCCTTGCAGTAGTTGTTCTATCTGTTTTTCAATGATGGAGATGTCCATATCCACGGTATCTCCTTCGATAGCTGCTTCTTCTGTTTTCAATTTGTTTTCTACAAATTTGTTGTGCAGTAGCATACGTTCGGTTTCTTTATATACCATGTTGCGTGCAATGGTGCATAGATATGCCGGAAAGCTCTTCGCTGTATCCAGATTGCTGCGTTTTTCCCATATCGCCATGAAGCTGCTTTGGGTGATGTCTTTGGCTAATGACTTATCATATACAAGAAGAATAATGGTGTTATACAGCTTTGCACTATATTTTTCGTACAGCGCTTCAAAGGCAAATTTATTGCCTTCTCTCAATTTGGCTACCAATAGAGTATCATTTTCCTTCTGCATATTAATTCATCTTATATTTAAGGTTATAGACGCCATTCTAAATGGCATTTCCTTTGTTTGACAAAGTGTTATTTTACATAGATTATGCAAGAATAGACTGCAAAGGTGGCGTTTTTATTATTTATTTAAAAGCTTTTGGTTGAAAATATACATTCTTATTGCTTCTACGTCTGGACTTGTTTTATTCTTCTGTCGCGTGTTGAATCAGTTATCGGCTACAGGTGGTAGGTATCTCATTTCGGTATGTCGTTTTCATCTATTCCCAGCCGAAACAAGGGCTGAATAATAATCTGTATTGTTTACAAATAGTGTGGGCCTGAATAGAGTCGTATTCTGAACCTAATTCTGTCGTATAGTGAATGCCATTCAGTCGTATATTGAATAAGGTTCAGTAGTATATTGAATGTATTGTGTTTAATGATGTTGATAATCAGGCTGTTATAGACTTTTGTTTCGTCCTTAATAAAATGCGACAAATTGCCGGAATATCATTGCGCTCATTTCGCAGTGGATACGAATAAGAATTTTGGGAAGTGATATAGGCTTATCTGATATCTGCCCCCCACATCAGTTTATTACGAAGCGTATCAAAAAAGATGTGGTTGTACCGCTTGACTACCTTTATGCTATAGTCGGCACGTGAGATGTGCAACCGGGTCGTTTCTTTGCAGGACTCGCTACGGCCGTCGATGGCAACCAAGAAGTTATGGCTGCGGCTTTCCACATCAAGTGTAATTTCCCAGTCGTCACAAATGACGATGGGACGGACGTTGAGGCTGTGTGGAGCCACAGGGGTGATGGCGATGGTTTTACTGTGAGGCACGATGACCGGACCACCGACGCTGAGTGAGTAGGCGGTGGAACCGGTAGGTGTGGAGACAACCAGGCCGTCAGCTTGATAGGTGGTCAACGGAGCGCCATTGATGGCGGCGTGGATACTGATCATGGACGAACTGTCCCGCTTCAATACAGCTATCTCATTGAGGGCGTAAGGGGATTGCATCAAGCGTTCATCGTCGCACCTCAGTTGCAGTACACTACGCTCTTCTACCTTATAGTGATTGTTGTAGATTTCATCGAAGGTCTCTTCCATCTCTTCCGGTGAGATGTCGGCAAGGAAACCCAGCCGGCCGGTATTGATGCCCAGTATGGGGATATTCTTCTTTCCTACACGGCTGGCTGCTTTCAGGAAAGTGCCGTCGCCACCGATGCTGATAACCATGTCGGCACAGAAATCATCTCCGTCAAACAATTCGGCGTCAGGTATGTTTAGATGTAAATCGGCAGTCAGGAAGTGATGAAATTCCCGGCAGATGCAGAGCTGTGCATGATGCTGTCCGAGCAACCGGAAGAGGTTTTCTGCATGCGAGGATTTCTTTGCTTGGTAGGTATTTCCGAATATGGCAAATTTCATAATCAATTCTGTTGGATTGAAGTGCAAAGATGCTATTTTTTTCTCAGAATGCTGCCAATATATAACTATTATTTGTACTTTTGTCCCAAACTATAAACCGAATTATGACTAGATTAAGCGTTAATATAAATAAGGTGGCAACGCTGCGCAATGCCCGTGGAGGTGATGTTCCGAATGTTGTGAAGGTAGCGCTGGATTGTGAAGACTTTGGTGCTGATGGCATTACGGTGCATCCCCGTCCTGATGAGAGGCATATCCGCCGTAAGGATGTATATGATTTGCGGCCGTTGCTGCGGACAGAGTTCAATATCGAGGGTTATCCTTCACCCGAATTTATGGATTTGGTCTTGAAGGTGAAACCGCATCAGGTAACTTTGGTGCCCGACAGCCCTACACAGCTGACTTCAAACGCAGGCTGGGATACCAAGACCCATTTTGACTTCTTGAACGAAGTGTTGGATGAGTTCAACAATGCCGGTATCCGTACTTCCGTATTTGTTTCCACCGATGCCGAAATGATAGAATATGCTGCCAAAGCCGGTGCCGACCGCGTGGAGCTATATACGGAACCTTATGCTACGGCTTATCCCAAAGGACGGGAAGCGGCTGTAGCTCCTTTTGTCGAGGCTGCCAAGGTGGCCCGCAGCTTAGGTCTGGGGCTGAATGCCGGACATGATCTGAGCCTGGTGAATCTGAATTATTTTTATCAAAACATTCCGTGGCTGGACGAGGTGTCCATCGGGCATGCGCTGATTAGTGACGCGTTGTATCTGGGATTGGAGCGTACGGTCAAGGAATATAAAAACTGTCTTCGCTGATGAATGTAATGTTGTTATTGGCCCAAGTGGCTCCGGCACTGACTGACTCTATTGCAGGTGCCAATCCGGTACTGACACAAGTAAACGCTTCCGACGAAATGAATTTATGGAGTATGGCCATCAAAGGTGGCTGGATTATGGTTGTCTTGGGGTTGATGTCCGTACTTTGTTTCTACATCTTGTTTGAACGTAATTATGTTATCCGGAAGGCGGGGAAAGAAGACCCTCAGTTCATGGATAAAATAAAGGATTATATTTTGGGTGGGGAATTGAAAGCTGCCATTGCTTATTGTCGCAGTGTGGATACTCCCTCGGCCCGTATGATTGAAAAGGGTATCAGCCGTTTGGGACGCCCGGTGAACGATGTGCAGGCTGCCATCGAGAATGTGGGTAATATTGAGGTTGCCAAACTGGAGAAGGGAATGACGATTATGGCCACGATTTCCGGTGGCGCTCCTATGCTAGGCTTCCTTGGCACGGTGACGGGTATGGTACGTGCGTTTTGGCAAATGGCAAATGCCGGAAATAATATTGATATAACGTTGCTTTCCGGTGGTATTTATGAGGCGATGATTACTACGGTGGGCGGTTTGATAGTCGGTATTATAGCTATGTTTGCCTACAATTACCTGGTGACATTGATAGATGGCGTGGTCAATAAGATGGAAGCCAAGACAATGGCATTCATGGACTTGTTGAACGAACCGGCGAAATGATTAATTAAAGAATTAAGAATTAAAACTTAAAGGCGTGTTAAAACGTAGAGCTAAAATATCACCCAATTTCAGTATGGCGTCCATGACGGACCTGATTTTCCTGCTGCTGATTTTCTTTATGATAACATCTACCATGGTATCGCCCAATGCTATCAAGGTACTGCTGCCGCAGGGAAAGCAACAGACTTCTGCAAAGCCTTTGACAAGAGTTATCATAGATAAGAATCTGAATTATTATGCTGCTTTTGGCAATGACAAGGAACTGTCTCTGACGCTTGAAGAATTGACTCCTTTCCTACAATCGTGTGCGGAGAGGGAGCCTGAAATGTATATAGCTTTGTATGCTGACGAAACAGTGCCTTACCGGGAAATCGTGAAGGTGCTGAACATTGCAAACGAGAATAAATTCAAGATGGTGCTGGCTACACGACCACCGGAAAACTAAATCGTACATTGTACATGGCTAAATTGTAAATGCAATGGTGAATCGGAAGAAGAAAGGAAAATATATAGGTATGGCAGGTGCACTTGTGGTGCATGTTGCCATTATTGCCCTTCTGATACTGGTAGGATTCACACTGCCGGAACCCTCGGAAGAAGGCGGTGTGCCCGTTATGCTGGGAGAGGTGCCCGATGCACTGGGCCCTGCCGACCCTTCTTTGGTAAAGGTGGATGTCATGCCGGAGGAAACCGCTCCTCAGGTGCAGGAAACGGTGGAGCAGGACATCATTACGCAGGAAACTGAAGAAACCGTTGCCATAAAGCCTAAAGCCGAACCCAAGAAAAAGGAGGAGGTGAAGAAACCGGAAAAGACGGAAGCCGAAAAAGCAGAAGAGGCTCGCAAACTGGCAGCGGCAAAAGCCGAACGGGAACGTAAGGAAGCCGAGGAAGCTGCCCGTAAACGGGTAGCTGGCGCTTTTGGCAAAGGTGCTCAAATGGGCAGTAAAGGCGATACGGAAGGCGAAGGTATTCAAGGAAGTCCTACGGGGAATGCTCCGTCCGGAGCCACTTCGGGTACGGGAGGCTACGGCTCGTTTAATTTGGGCGGACGTTCTCTTGGTGAGGGCGGATTGCCGCGACCGGTATATAATGTGCAGGATGAAGGTAGGGTTGTGGTGACCATCACAGTGAACCCTGCCGGACATGTGATAGCGACCAGCATCAACCGCCAGACCAATACCGTCAATCCCGCATTGCGGAAAGCGGCAGAGGATGCTGCCAAGAAAGCCCGTTTCAATGCGGTAAGCGGCTTGAACAATCAGACGGGAACAATAACGTATTATTTTAATCTAAAATAAGAGGAGGAACAATTATGGGTACAGTTTATGTCTTTTTTGCCGACGGATTTGAAGAAATAGAAGCTTTTACTTCTGTGGATGTGATGAGACGCGCCGGACTGAACGTAGAAATGGTGACGGTAACCCCTGATGAAATAGTGACGGGAGCACACGATGTTCCGGTCTTGTGCGATAAGAATGTAGTGAACTGCGACTTCTTTGATGCAGAGCTTATATTATTGCCTGGCGGTATGCCGGGTGCGTCCACTTTGGAGAAGTGTGGAGAACTGCGTAATCTGTTACTGCGTTTTGCCCAAGAGCAGAAACCGATTGCTGCTATTTGTGCGGCTCCTATGGTATTGGGTAAGCTGGGATTGCTGAAAGGCAAGAAGGCTACTTGCTATCCCGGCTTTGAACAGTATTTGGAAGGTGCCGAATGTACGGGTGCTCCGGTAGAAAGAGACGGCAATATCATCACTGGTAAAGGACCGGGCGCTGCCATGGAGTTTGCATTGGCCGTAGTGGAACTGTTGCAAGGCAAAGAGAAGGTGCAGGAACTGAAAGAAGCCATGTGCGTAACAGATTTATGATTTTAAATCATAAATCATAAATCATAAATCATAAATGGTTCAGTATGCTCTGATTGTTGCCGGTGGCAAGGGCTTGCGCATGGGGACCGAACTCCCCAAACAGTTTCTCCCGATAGGGGGGAAACCTGTTTTGATGCGCACTCTGGAGGCGTTTTATGACTACAATGCTGAGATACGGATAATATTGGT
Organism: Bacteroides sp. A1C1; assembly: GCF_004328515.1. Lineage (NCBI taxonomy): Bacteria > Pseudomonadati > Bacteroidota > Bacteroidia > Bacteroidales > Bacteroidaceae > Bacteroides > Bacteroides sp. A1C1. The sequence goes on along the minus strand of NZ_CP036491.1, from coordinate 1,189,568 downwards.
GCTTCCCCACAGCCAGCAGGATTACTGGAGGCTGCTGTGCAGGGAGTACCGTTTTTCATTGCCGCATGCCATTGCAGATGGAGGGGAGACGCGGTTCCACTCTGTAAAGAACGGTTTGGCTTTGGTCAAGACACCAGCTTTAGTCGGTGTGCACGATGGGGTGCGTCCGTTCGTGGCCCGGGAAGTGATTGCACGCTGTTATGACTTGGCGGCCGAAAAAAAGGCCGTAATTCCGGTAATCGGTGTGGTGGAGACCGTTCGCCGTATGGAAGGGAAAGGCAGTGTGACTGTCGGCAGGGATGATTATAGATTGGTGCAGACTCCCCAGGTTTTTGATGCGGAACTGCTGAAAGCGGCATACGAGCAGCCTTATGCACCCCATTTTACCGATGATGCTTCTGTGGTGGAGGCATTGGGCGTATCTGTCTTTTTGACGCCGGGAAATCGGGAAAACATTAAAATAACCACTCCTTTTGATTTAAAAATAGCCACAGCTCTGATAGGTTCATGTTCGATTTAGCCACGCGTGACATAAAATATTTGTCGGGCGTCGGGCCGCAGCGTGCTTCGGTGCTCAATAAGGAATTGGGCATTTATTCCTTGCACGATTTGCTATATTACTTTCCATATAAATATGTAGACCGTAGTCGGATTTATTATATTCAGGAGATCGATGGGACAATGCCCTATATTCAGCTGAAAGGTGAAATACTAAGTTTTGAGACGGCTGGAGAAGGGCGCCAGCGCAGGTTGATTGCTCATTTCTCGGACGGTACGGGGGTGGTGGACTTGGTTTGGTTCCAGGGCATCAAATATTTGGTTGGGAAGTATAAAGTGCATCAGGAATATATTGTGTTCGGAAAACCGACCTTCTTCAATGGTAGAATCAATATGGCTCATCCGGATATAGACTCTGCTTCGGATTTGAAATTGTCGTCCATGGGGTTACAACCTTATTATAATACGACTGAAAAGATGAAACGGAGTTCTCTCAATTCGCATGCCATCGAGAAGATGATGAATACGGTGGTGCAGCAGTTGCGTGAGCCGTTGCCCGAGACCCTTTCTCCCGCTATACTTGCCGAGTATCATCTGATGCCGTTGACGGAAGCTTTGGTCAATATACACTTTCCCGCTAATCCGGATTTATTGCGTAAGGCAGAGTATCGGCTGAAGTTTGAGGAGCTCTTTTACGTACAGTTGAATATCCTGAGGTATGCAAAAGACCGTCAGCGGAAATATCGCGGTTATATTTTTGAAAGGGTGGGCGAAGTGTTCAATACCTTCTACTCCCGTAATCTTCCTTTTGAGTTGACCAACGCACAGAAGCGGGTGTTGAAGGAAATCCGTAAGGATGTAGGCTCAGGAAAGCAGATGAACCGCTTGTTGCAAGGGGATGTGGGAAGTGGAAAGACGCTTGTCGCACTGATGAGTATGTTGATGGCGCTTGATAATGGTTTTCAGGCATGCATGATGGCACCTACCGAGATCTTGGCAAATCAGCACTATGAAACCATCCGTGAGCTGCTGTATGGAATGGAGGTACGTGTGGAGCTGTTGACCGGTTCTGTCAAGGGCAAGCGGCGCGAAGCTATCCTTGCCGGTTTGTTGACGGGAGACATACATGTCTTAATAGGTACCCATGCCGTTATTGAAGATACGGTGAATTTTGCTTCGCTCGGTTTGGTTGTGATTGACGAGCAGCATCGTTTCGGTGTGGCCCAACGGGCACGCTTGTGGACAAAGAATGTACAACCTCCCCATGTATTGGTGATGACGGCAACCCCGATTCCCCGTACATTGGCAATGACGCTTTATGGCGACCTGGATGTGTCTGTTATCGATGAATTGCCTCCCGGACGTAAACCGATTGTCACTCTTCATCAGTTTGATAGCCGTCGGATAAGTTTATATCAGTCCATGCATAAGCAGATTGCCGAAGGCCGGCAGGTCTATATTGTCTACCCGCTGATTAAGGAAAGTGAAAAGATTGACTTAAAGAACCTTGAAGAAGGGTATCTGCATGTTTGTGAAGAGTTTCCCGAGTGTAGGGTTTGCAAGGTACATGGAAAGATGAAACCTGCTGAAAAGGATGCTCAGATGCAATTGTTCGTATCCGGCGAGGCACAGATAATGGTGGCTACCACCGTGATTGAGGTAGGTGTAAATGTGCCCAATGCTTCGGTGATGGTGATTGAGAACGCCGAGCGTTTCGGGCTGTCCCAGCTTCATCAACTTCGGGGACGTGTAGGACGTGGAGCTGACCAGTCCTATTGTATCCTGGTTACCGGCTACAAGTTGGCAGAGGATACAAGGAAGCGTTTGGAGATAATGGTGCGGACTAATGATGGCTTTGAAATAGCGGAAGCAGACTTGAAACTGCGTGGTCCTGGAGATTTGGAAGGGACACAGCAGAGCGGCATTGCTTTCGATCTGAAGATTGCCGATATAGCCCGTGACGGACAACTGCTGCAATATGTCCGTGAAGTAGCGCAAACGGTGGTGGATACAGATCCACATGGCATGTTGCCTGAGAACGAGGTCTTGTGGCGACAACTGAAAGCGTTGAGAAAAACGAACGTTAATTGGGCTGCCATTAGCTAAAAAACGGTTAAACATGCACTTTTATTACATTTTATGTTGTAAAACATGTTTGCTTGTAAGTCTCCTATCTATAGGGGATTAAGACATCTTTGCGAGCTTTACATTTTCCTCCTCTTCGAAAAAATAGTTAATGACTGATGTCGTTTTTCAGAGAGAAATGTTACCTTTGGGAGAATTTTTGAAAATCAATCTGGATATTCGCGTAGAACAAGTGGTGTTTGATTTGCCGAGATGCTTGCAACGGATATCAAAATGAATGACGAAACGGATGAATTTTAATTGGATAAAAACAGCTTTATTGGCTGCGACGGCAATGGTTAGCTTGAATTCTTTCTCGCAGGACTTGATTGCCCGCCAAGCCCCCGTCGACAGAAAACTTAAGAGTGTAGATTCACTGGCTTTGCAAAAACAGATACGTGCGGAACAATCATTGTATCCGGGTTTAGATTTGTATCCCAACTGGAACAACGAATTCGTACAAGCCTATGGCAATGCGATTGTGCCTGAGAGCTATACATTTGATTTGACCGGTTTCTGTATGCCTACTCCCAATACCCGTATCACAGATGTATTCGGTTACCGTCCCCGGAGAAGAAGAGCTCATTATGGTTTGGATATCAAGGTGTATGTAGGCGATACAATCCGTGCGGCTTTTGATGGAAAAGTACGCGTTGTCAAGAATCAAGGTCGTCGTGGATACGGCAAATACGTCGTTATTCGTCACGACAATGGTTTGGAAACCGTTTACGGACACTTGTCTAAACAATTAGTTGATACAAACCAGTTGGTAAAAGCTGGCGAACCGATTGCATTGGGAGGAAATACCGGACGTTCTACCGGTTCACACCTTCACTTTGAAACCCGTTTCTTGGGTATTCCCATCAATCCTGCGCTTATGTTTGATTTTGAAAAGCAGGATATCGTAGCTGATTCCTATACTTTCCATAAGACAAAAGGCTCTTCCGGTACGGCGCGTAGCATGGCATCGGGTGAAGGTCTGTTCTATAAGGTGAAGAAGGGAGATACATTGGGCAGGATTGCCGCCCGTCAGGGAACCTCTGTAGACAAGCTCTGCAAGCTGAACAGAATTACGCGTAAAACAATCCTGAGACCGGGACAAGTATTACGCTGCTCATAAAAACGTAAACAATCTCTATAGAAGAGGGTACTTTAATAGATTTTAGAGTGCCCTCTTTTTCTTTTTCTTTAATTATTCCTATCTTTGCAGCGCACTGTGAAAATAGGCTGTATTCCAGCATAAACAAGCAAGGAAATGAAAGATACCAAGCAACAGTTTGAACATGTCATTGCGGTTTGCCGTGACTTGTTCTCCAAAAAACTTCATGATTACGGTCCGGCGTGGCGCATTCTTCGTCCGTCTTCTGTGACAGACCAGATATTCATCAAAGCTAACCGCATCAGAAGCATTGAAACGAAAGGAGTGACTTTGGTAGATGAAGGCATCCGTTCTGAATTCATAGCTATTGTCAACTACGGAATTGTAGGGCTGATACAGTTGGAGCTTGGATATGCCGAGGCTGCCGATATGACCAATGAAGAGGCATTGGTGCTGTATGATAAATATGCCAAAACCTCTTTGGAGTTGATGCTTGCCAAAAATCATGACTATGATGAGGCTTGGCGCAGTATGCGTATCAGTTCGTATACGGATTTGATATTGATGAAGATTTATCGGACAAAGCAGATTGAAAGCTTGTCCGGAGCGACTTTGGTTTCGGAAGGTATTGATGCCAATTATATGGATATGATTAACTATTCTGTATTTGGTTTAATTAAGATTGAATTTGGAGATTGACAAGAAACATATTATCAGGAAAGTTTGGGTGAACCTCTGCCGTTTTCTGTTGGGGGCTTTGTTCATATTTTCCGGATTTGTGAAAGCCGTTGATCCGTTGGGCTTCTTCTATAAAATTCAAGATTACTTGACGGCTTTCGGCATGATTTCCTGGTTTCCTTCTTATGCACCTTTGCTGGTAGGGATAGTGTTGTCTGCCATAGAGTTTAGTGTAGGTGTTTTCTTGTTTTTGGGTATACGCCGGAAGGTGGCATCTGCATTGGCGTTATTGCTGATGGCTGTAATGACTCCGCTAACACTTTATTTGGCTTTGGCGAATCCGGTATCTGACTGCGGATGTTTCGGTGATGCGTGGATATTGACCAATTGGCAGACTTTCGGCAAGAACGTAGTCTTGTTGGTGGCGGCAGTATCTGTATTCAAGTGGCAGGATTTACTGGTACGTTTCATTACTCCGAAGATGGAGTGGATGATTTCCATGTATACGTTTCTATTTGTGTTTGCGTTGTCCTTCTATTGCCTGGAGAATTTGCCGATACTTGATTTCCGACCTTACAGAATTGGAGCGAATATCAAGGAGGGCATGGAAATTCCGGAAGGTGCTAAACCAAGCGTGTTTGAAAGCCGGTTCATTTTGGAAAAAGGAGGAAAGCGTCAGGAATTTACATTGGACAACTATCCGGACAGTACATGGACGTTTGTAGAATCACATACGATACTGAAGGAAAAAGGTTATGAACCTCCCATTCATGATTTTTCCATGATGAGTCTGGATACATGGGAAGATATAACGGACAGCGTACTGTCGGATAAAGGATATACGTTTCTGCTGGTTGCCCATCGGATAGAAGGAGCGGACGACAGTAACATCGACCTTATCAATGAAATATACGATTACAGTGTGGAGCATGGTTATGGCTTTTATGCCTTGACTTCATCTCCGGAAGACGAGATAGAATTGTGGCGTGACAAGACTGGAGCGGAATATCCTTTCTGCCAGACAGATGATATTACGCTGAAGACCATTATCCGTTCAAATCCTGGTCTGTTGTTGGTAAAGGACGGAACAATTTTGAATAAGTGGAGTGACAACCGGCTGCCTGATGAATATGTGCTGACCGATAGCCTGGACAAGTTGGAATTGGGCAAGCAGAAACAGGAAAGTGACTTACAAACAATAGGCTATGTGTTGCTGTGGTTCATCCTTCCTCTGATGATGGTGCTTTGTGTCGATATTTTAGTCGTAAGGCGTCGGGAGAAACAACGCCTCAGACAACAATAGTATCAAATAGTAAATAGTAAATACATTAACCCTTTTAATAATAAAAAAAATGAGAAAAAACATTGTTGCAGGAAACTGGAAAATGAACAAAACCCTCCAAGAGGGTATTGCTCTTGCAAAAGAACTGAATGAAACATTGGCTAACGAAAAGCCTAACTGTGATGTAATCATCTGTACTCCGTTTATCCACCTGGCATCTGTTACTCCTTTGGTAGACGCTGCCAAGATTGGTGTAGGTGCAGAAAACTGTGCAGACAAGGAGTCAGGCGCATATACCGGCGAAGTATCAGCTGCTATGGTTGCTTCTACTGGTGCAAAATATGTCATTCTGGGTCACTCTGAACGTCGTGCTTACTATGGTGAAACAGTTGCTATTCTGGAAGAAAAAGTAAAATTGGCTTTGGCTAACGGTCTGACTCCGATTTTCTGTATCGGTGAGGTATTGGAAGAACGTGAAGCAAACAAGCAGAATGAAGTGGTAGCTGCTCAGCTGGCTTCTGTATTCTCTTTGTCTGCCGAAGATTTCTCTAAGATTATCTTGGCTTACGAGCCGGTTTGGGCTATCGGTACCGGTAAGACTGCTACTGCAGAACAAGCACAGGAAATCCACGCTTTCATCCGTTCATTGATTGCTGAAAAGTATGGTAAGGAAATCGCTGACAACTGCTCTATCCTTTATGGTGGTAGCTGCAAGCCCTCCAATGCAAAGGAATTGTTTGCCAACCCGGATGTTGACGGCGGTCTGATTGGCGGTGCTGCCTTGAAGGTTTCTGACTTCAAGGGTATCATCGATGCCTTTAATTAATGGATAATGGAGGATTGATAATTGATAATGGGGGTGTGCCCGTTGTCAGTTATCAATTCCCTTTGTTTTTCATTATCAATTATCTACTATCAATTATCAATTATGAAAAAGCTTGGTTTACTTTTAGTTGCATGTTTCGTTTTTGCAACGATTTCTGTAGCGCAGAACAATATTGTGAAAAGCCTGGAACGTAATGTACCAGGACAAGGCAGGGTGACTATCCATCAAGATGCGCGCATTGCGGCATTGATAGGTTCGGAATATGTACCTGCCGGTTCGGATGAGCAGAAAGTAATTAAAAGTTCGGGTTACCGCATACAGGTTTATGCAGGGAATAATACCCGTCAGGCCAAGAACGAAGCTTATGCGGTAGCTACCCGCATCAAGGAACATTTCCCCGAACTTACAGTTTATACCTCTTTCAATCCTCCTCGCTGGTTGTGCCGTGCAGGAGATTTCCGCAGTATCGAAGAAGCGGATGCCATGATGCGTCAGTTGCGGGCTACCGGTGTATTCAAGGAAGTCTCTATTGTGAAAGAGCAGATAAATATCCCTTTATAAAGAATATCATGTTAGGAAAAGAAGAAATTGTATCTCCTTCATTGGATGAACTGAAGGAACATTATCACCGCATCCTTACTCTGCTGGGTGAAGATGCCGGACGTGAAGGTTTGCAGAAGACACCTGAACGGGTGGCGAAGGCCATGTTGTCGTTGACGAAAGGGTATCATATGGACCCGCACGAGGTACTTCGTTCAGCCAAGTTTCAAGAAGAATACAGTCAGATGGTGATTGTGAAAGACATTGATTTCTTCTCACTTTGCGAACATCACATGCTTCCCTTCTACGGAAAGGCACATGTGGCATATATTCCTAACGGCTATATTACCGGACTGAGCAAGATAGCCCGCGTAGTGGATATTTTCTCTCACCGCCTGCAAGTGCAGGAACGTATGACTCTCCAAATAAAAGAATGTATTCAGGAGACGCTGAATCCGCTGGGGGTTATGGTTGTTGTGGAGGCTAAACACATGTGCATGCAGATGCGCGGAGTAGAGAAACAGAACTCCATTACCACTACATCCGATTTTACCGGAGCATTCAACCAAGCGAAGACCCGCGAGGAATTTATGAATTTAATCAGGCATAATTCTTGATGGAAAACTCTCCGAATTGAATTTAAAAATTCAGGATGACTCTGTCTCCCAGTCGCTTTGCCATGATGCTTTTTACTTTGTTCAATTCGTTGTAGCGCTCCATGATACTGTTGCATTGAGTTTCATCGTTGGCTATGGTAGGGTTTTGCAATGCAAATAGAGTATGCTTCAATTCTTCGCAGACGATGGCATATTTGAAGTTAATCATTAACCGTGGTATTAGCTCATAAAGGCGTTCTTCGTCCGTCACCATTTGTTCTATCTGTGATTTCCTTAACTGATAGCGGTTGCTGATAAGCTCCACGCTCAGCTTGCTGATGACGGGGTCGGGATGCGCCACAAAATACCGTTCGGCAGTAAAGCCCTCATTGTGGATACGTTCGGCAGCCTCTGTCAGGATTTGCCGGTGAAGCGGATTATGGAAGGCAAGCTCGTCTTCTTTTAAATCATTGACTATATATTCAGTTACAGTGATAGGAGTTTCCTGCCCCTCTTCATTGGTGACATTGCACATCACCCGCTCGCCATAGAGCACTACCATCTTCAGAATAAGCCGTTCGTATTTATAGAACTCCTGGCCTTCCTTGCCTTCCTGCGGGATGAAGGATACATATTCTTCCTGGGGTAGAAAAGGTGGAGGTGTTTCGGAAGGGAGACTGGCAGGCAGTGATTCGGGCGTGTAGCCGATAACTTGCTGTGCGTCGGGGGGGGCAACTGTGGCTGTTTGACTGCCATTGATGCCTGCTTCTGCATTGGCTCTTGAGGCATTGGCCGACCGACGCTCACGTTCTGCTCGCTCAGCTTGTTGCTCGGCTTGCTTTTCGCGACGTTTGGCAACCTCAGAAACCAGCAGTTTGTCTTCTACGTGCAGTAATTGGGCGCACTCCTTGATATAGACATCGCGCACAATGGCTTCGGGAATGATGGAAATGCTCTGCACAAGGTTTCCTATAAGCTCGGCGCGCTTGATGGGGTCTTTTCCTGCATCTTCAAGCAACAGATTGGTTTTAAAGCGGATAAAGTCCGTTTCATTCTCTTGTATGAAATTCTGGAATTCCGTCGCATTGTGTTTGCGAGCAAAGGAGTCCGGGTCGTCCCCGTCGGGCAGGAGGCAAACTTTGACGTTCATGCCTTCTTCTAGCAACATGTCAATACCTCGGATAGAGGCCTTTATACCGGCAGCATCACCGTCGTAAAGTACTGTCATATTGTTGGTGAAGCGATGAATCATCCGGATTTGTCCGGGTGTCAATGCTGTACCCGAAGAAGCAACCACATTCTCTATGCCCGATTGGTGCATGGAAATGACGTCTGTATAACCTTCGACCAGAAAGCAACGATCTTGTTTCATAATGGCTTGTTTGGCAAAGTATATGCCGTACAGCTCGTTGCTTTTATGATAAATTTCCGATTCAGGCGAGTTGACGTACTTTACCTTGACGCCTTTGGTGGCACCGGCAAGCACACGTCCTCCGAAAGCTACCACCTTGCCGGAGAGAGTGTGTACCGGAAAGATGACCCGCCCCCAGAAGCGGTCACGCAGTCGGTGGTCGTCTGTTTCGTAGCAGAGGCCGGTCTTGACGAGATAGTCTTTTTTGTATCCTTTCTTTAGGGCTTCTTGAGCGAGTGCATCGTGGCTCTCGGTACAGTAACCTAACTGGAACTTCTCGATGATGTCATCGCGGAAGCCGCGGCTGCGGAAATAGGCCATACCGATACTCCGTCCGTCTATGTGGTTCTTTAGGATGTTCTGGAAGTAGTCGCGGGCAAAGTTGTTTACGATGAAGAGGCTTTCCCGTTCGCTCTGTGCTATCTTCTCCTCACTGGATAGTTCGCGTTCTTTGATTTCAATGCCGTATTTCTTAGCAAGATATTTCAGTGCCTCAGGATAAGACATCTGTTCGTGTTCCATGATGAAATGCACTACATTTCCTCCTTTTCCGCAGGCAAAGCACTTGCAGAGCCCTTTGGCGGGGGATACATAGAAGGAAGGGGTTTTGTCATCGTGGAAGGGACACAGTCCTACATAATTCACACCGCGTTTGCGCAGGGTAACGAAGTCCGATACTACATCGTATATTTGTGCGGCATCAAGAATTCTGTCTATAGTGGGTTGGTCTATCATGAAAGCGGTTCTATTAACAGTGCAAAGATAAAAAAAATCCCTCGTTGAGGACGAGGGAACCTGATGTTTTCACAATGGACATTTTATCTATTTAATCTTTTCTCTGATTTTGGTCAGATACTTCTTCATGCCTTCCGCATCCTTGTTGTTGATGATTTCCAGCAGATTCTTCAGTTCCAGACGGATGTTCTCCACTTGTGAGGGAGTGCGCGGGTTGAAGAGAATTTCTTGGAGCAGGTAATCGTCTTCACTCAGCAATCCTTTGGCGATAGCCATGTGCTTTTTGAATGTAGTGCCCGGAGCTTCCTGGTGTTTCATGACTGCCGAAAATACGAAGGTAGAAACAAAAGGGATGGACAGCGAATAGGCTACAGTCTCATCATGTTCGTCGAATGTATATTCAAAGATATTTAGCTTCATTGTCTGGTAAAGGTCTTTAAAGAAAATTTTTCCCAAGTGGTCACCTTCGCTGATGATGATGGCATTCTCTGTATTCAGATTACTAAGACTGGCAAAAGTCGGGCCGAACATGGGGTGTGTCGATACATATCGGAAACCGCTTTCTTCGTAAAATTTCTTCAATCCGGTCTTTACCGAAGCAATGTCACTGATGATGCAGTCCTTAGGCAGTACTGGCAACACTTGGCGGAAGGCGTCCAGTGTGTATTTCACCGTAGCTGCATTGATGACTAGTTCTGGTTCGAATTCCTTGATTTCTTCCAATGTAGTGAAACGGTAGGTGTTGTAGACAAAACGCAGTTGGTGCGGGTTAACGTCGAACACAGCCGTCTCGTGCTGGAAACTCAATATATCTGTAAAGAAAGAGCCCATTTTTCCGGCTCCAAGTATTAATATTCTCATGATGTTTAATGTGCTAATGTGTTAATGTGCTGATGTGCTAATTGCCATGCGGCATTACTGCGCAGCCAATTAGCACATTGGCACATTAGTACATTAAATAATTACTTATTTATAATTTCCATTTGTTGCCTCACACTCTCTTCGTGTATCGCCTCAAATACCTTTTTGATGAACTCGGCATCCATACCGCACAATGCACCTTGCGAGCCGCGTTTCTCAAGGATTTCGTTGTAGCGTCCGGTTTGTAGGATGGTCATATCATGTTCCTTTTTGTAAGTGCCGATTTCTCGTGCCACACGCATTCGCTTGGCCAGCTCTTGAATGAGATTGTTATCACATTCGTCAATCTGCTTACGTAATTCACTGAGGTTTTCAGTGCTTTGCGTTTCCTTGCGGATGACGAGCAGGTTGAGGATGTAATCTAGCACATCCGGAGTTACTTGTTGTGCTGCATCGCTCCAGGCACAATCCGGGTTGCAGTGACTCTCGATAATCAGTCCGTTGAAGCCCAAATCCATAGCTTGCTGGCAGAGTGGAGCTACCAGTTCGCGCTTTCCACCTATATGGCTGGGGTCGCAGATGATGGGCAGGTTCGGGATGCGTCGGCGCAACTCAATGGGGATATGCCATTGGGGCAAGTTACGGTAGAGCTTCTTGTCATAGCTGCTGAATCCGCGGTGGATGGCACCTAGGCGTTTCAGGCCTGCATTGTTGATGCGTTCCAAAGCTCCAATCCAGAGCTCCAAGTCGGGATTTACCGGATTCTTTACCAGTACCGGGATATCGACGCCTTTCAGTGCATCAGCAATTTCTTGTACGGCGAAAGGGTTGGCGGTGGTACGTGCACCTACCCAAAGAAGGTCAACTCCAGCCTTTAGGCATTCGTATACATGTTTGGCGGTGGCTACTTCGGTGGAAACGTACATGCCGGTTTCCTTCTTTACCTCTTTCAGCCAGGCAAGGCCGTCTACACCGATGCCTTCGAAACCGCCCGGTTTGGTACGCGGTTTCCAGATGCCGGCACGGAATAGTTTGATGCCTTTGTCTGCCAGTTGTTTGGCAGTGCTCATTACTTGTTCTTCTGTCTCTGCGCTACAAGGGCCGGCAATGATGAGGGGGCGTTTGTCCTCAATGCCGGGAAGGGTGATGGGTTCTAATTCGAGTTCCATATTCTTTGTTTATTAGTTTTTTAAAGTTTGTTGTATGAATGTCTCTTTTTCACTGTCCGTTTTCCTATATGGGAATCGTCGTTTCCCTATATGAGAACTATCGTTACCCTATATGGAAAATGCATTTACCTGCCTTTGAAAATACAGGTAAACATAAGGGTATGATTCTTAATATACTATATCCTATGTGCTAATTCATTATCTCCTTGATGCGGCTCAATGCTTCTGCCAGCTTTTGGTCCTTGCAGCAGAGGGAGATGCGGATGTATCTCTTGCCGTTGCTGCCGAAGATAAATCCCGGGGTGATGAATACACGCGCCTTGTGCAGCACGCGTTCCGTCAGCTCCTCCACATCTGCACAGGTGTCGGGTATTTTGCCCCAGAGGAACATGCCTACCTGGTTTTCATCGTACGTGCATCCCAGGGTGTGCATGATTTCGCCTGCCAGCCTGCGGCGGTTGCGGTAGTTGGCGTTGTTGCCGTCATACCAGTCGTGTTCGGCTTCCAGTGCAGTGGCGGCGGCGAGTTGCATGGCGCGGAACATGCCGCTGTCGATGTTGCTCTTCACTTTTAGTATCCATTGCACGAAGTCGGCATTAGAGGCAAGCATGCCGATACGCCAGCCCGGCATGTTGTGGCTCTTGCTCATGGAGTTGAACTCTATGCAACACTCCTTGGCGCCGGGGATGCTGAGGATACTGATGGGGTGTTCGTTCAGGATGAAGCTGTAAGGGTTGTCGTTCACGATGACGATGTCCTTGCGGCGGGCAAAGTCTACCAACTTCCGGTATAGTTCGGGGGTGGCATTGGCTCCGGTGGGCATGTTGGGATAGTTGGTCCACATCAGCTTCACGCGGCTCATGTCCATTTGTTCCAGCTCGTCGAAGTCGGGCATCCAGCCGTTTTCTTCTTTTAGGTTGTAGTTCACCACTTCGGCACCGAGAATCTTGCTCAATGAGGTGTAGGTGGGATACCCCGGATTGGGCACCAGCACTTGTTCGCCGGGGTTGACAAAAGCAAGCGTCACGTGCAGGATGCCTTCTTTGGAACCGATAAGCGGTTGTATCTCTGTGTTGGGATTCAATGCTACGCCGTACCACTTCTCGTACCACCGGGCAAAGGCTTGGCGCAGTTCGGGGATGCCCACGTAGGGCATGTAGCCGTGTCCATCCGGGTTGCAGGCGGCTTCGCAGAGCGTTTGGATGGTCTTTTCAGAGGGTGGCATGTCAGGGCTTCCGATGCCCAGACTGATGACATCCTTGCCTTCGGCGTTCATTTGCGCCACTTCTTTCAGTTTCTTCGAGAAGTAGTATTCGCTTACGCTTGCCAGACGTTCGGCTGGCTTTATCTTAGATGTTTGATTTTCCATCTTCATATTCTCCTAATATTTTTAGTTCTTTGGTCAGCGGTGTGATTGCTGCGATAGATTGTTTGTATCTCAGTACATTGTCGAACACGACATCTACGTAAAACTGATACTCCCATTCCCGTCCGATGATGGGGAGGGACTGTATTTTGGTCAGATTGATTCTGTAGAAGGACAAGATGGACAATACTTGAGAAAGGCTTCCTTCGGTGTGGGGCAGTGTGAACACCATGCTGGCCTTGTTGACATCCTTGCTGCGGTGCCGGTTCAGTTCATCCACCTGCCAAGGGTCGGCTACCACAAGGAAGCGGGTGAAGTTGTGCTTGTTTGTTTCGATGCCTTCCTGCAGAATCTTCATGCCATAACGCTCTGCGGCTGCTTTGGAGCAGATGGCAGCATGGCCTTTCAGGTTTTCTTTTTGGATGATTTCGGCACTGCGGGCGGTATCTTCGCCTTCCACCACTTTTATACTGGGGTGCTGTCCGAGGAATTCACGGCATTGCATCAGGGCGATAGGGTGGGAGTTGACTTCGGTAATATCAGCCCAGTCTTCATCGGGCAGGCAGACAAAACTATGGGAAATGCGCAGCTTGTACTCGCCAACAATCTGTGCACCACTTTGGCGTAATAGCTCATTGTTATGTAGCAAACTACCTGCAATGGTGTTTTCTATTGCCAGCATTCCTATGGTCTGACTGTCTTTTTTGATGGCACTGAACACGTCTTCAAAGTTGGCGCAACAGATTAATTCTATTTCTTCTCCTTCGAAGTACTTGTGTGCGGCGATGTCGTGATACGAGCCTAATATTCCTTGAATGGCTACCTTTCTCATTATTCTTTATTTTCTTGGTTATGCTATAAAAAAAATCCCGCTTCCATACGATGGAGCGGGATTCTGTATATTTACTTGTTTCTCTATTCAGTCCTTAAGCATCACTGTCACTTGATACATACAAACTCCCGCTCTACTTTCTGGCTAAAGTAAAAGTAAAAAAAGAAGTAATATGCATAAGTAAATGACTTCATACTTGTATTCTCTGTTTTTGAATTACGCGACAAAAGTAATGCTTTTCTTTTATATACAAACAAAAAACAATGTTTTTTTTAGGGATAGTAGCAATTTAACTTATTTCCCTTTAATTTGTACAATGACTTGAACCGGACGATGGTCGGATGAAATGGTGTCTTCTATGACTTTCCGGTATTGTACGTCAAACCGATACCCATTCTTGGAATAGCCGTAGATGTAGTCTATACATCGGTTGGGACGGTCTGCCGGGAAAGTATAAGAGGTTGTGTCATTGAGGGTGGCAAAATGTTTTGCCAATTCCAGCTGGGGAGCGCTTGCTGGTGCAGAGTTCATGTCGCCTGCCATAAAGATGGGCTTATCGACGTTTTGCAAGGCTTTTTCTATCAATGGTACGGCAAGGAGCTGGTCTTCTGGAGTGAGGGACTGGTGTGTGGCACAAAATACATAATCTTTAAATTCTGCAATAATGAGGGTACGTTTTTCTTCCCGTCCGGGCATTGGAATGATTTTGTATTTTATGGGTATCTCTCTGGAGAGGATTCCGATGCCGTAGCTTCCACCCTGAAAAGGAATGGCTGCTGCATAAGTCCCGTGCATTCCGGTCAGTTTTTCTAGTTCTCCGAGAGCATGGATTCCTTTGTTGCGCACCGTTACACTGTCAAGTTCCTGCAGGGCGACTATGTCCGGAGAAGTTTGACTGATAACATTGGCAATGCGTCGGTAATTGTACTCCTTGTCCATACCGATACAATTATGTACGTTATAGGACAATATGTTCACTTGCTGTGCATGGGCAGGTGCGAACATCAGTACAAAAAGTACTGATAGAAATAAATTTCGTTTCATTGGCGGCAATAATTGAATTTGTTATAATCCTAGGATATTACCGGTACTTCCCTCCGGTTGGTTACCATATTGTCCGTTAAAGTTCTGTATCTCTTTAGGATTGAGTTCCAGTCCTTTCTTCATGTCCTCCGCAGAGCCTTCCTTGTCTCCGTTCAGCAACTTGGCACGTCCGCGCTCATGATAGGCCTCTGCGAAATTAGGGTTCAGTTCTGTGGCTTCCGTAAAGAGCTCGATGGCTTCTGCCAGCTTGTTTTGGGTGATGTAAAGCTGTCCTAAGTAGAGGAAGGCTTGTTCGTTAAAGGGATTCAACTCCGTCACTTTCTGATAACTGCTTTCTGCTTTTTCTTTGTCTCCCGTAGCTTCTTCTATCTTTCCACGGAGCAAGATGGCACTTTCGTCTTCCGGGTCTTGTGCCAGAATGGTGTCTATGTCTTCCATCGCTTCCTTGTATTGCTGCATTTGGACCAGTGCTTCGGCACGGAGCAGACGGGCTTCGGTAAAATCATCTTTCAGTACGATGGCTTTCGTAAGATGAGCGATGCACATGATGCCGTCTCCTTGTCCATTGTTTGCTTTGCCTAGCAGGTAGTGTGCCATGGCGTTGCCCTCTTCTATTTCGATAGCTTTCTTTGCCGCTCCTGCCATGGCAGGATAGTCTTCCTGCATGTAGCATACGTTGGCAAGACTGAGGTAGGTGGAGGTATGTTCCGGCTCTATTTCGGTCATGCGTTCCAGTAGTTTGTGTGCCTCGTCCAGTTCGTTGGTCTGGGTGTAGACTTGGGCAAGGTAGCCCATGGTTTCAAAGTCTTCCTGAATGGCAAGGGCTTCAATGAAGCATTTGATGGCGTAGTCTGTACGGCCCATGCGTTGTGCACGCATACCGTCATACTTGAATATCTCAAAATTCTTCTGCTCGTTTTTTTGTTTCTCATTTGTCGGACTGTCTGACTTGCCGGAGAAAAAAAATTTAAAGAATCCCATAGGTGATTAAAAATTAAAGAATTAAAAAATAAAAAGGAAAAGGAGGAGCATGGCTGATAAGAGATGTTCCTCGTCAGCGGCAGGACATTCTTTTCCAACGGCAAAAGTAATGAATTATTTTTTGATTTGAAGCATTCCGTTGACAGCAATTACCTTGCCTTCGTCCAACAATTCATGTAACACATCGATGAGCATGTTTTTATCGTCCGGTATCTGTTCTGCCAAAGTGGCTGGAGTTTGTTGTTTATCAGATAGGGCTTGAAGAATCTTTTCAGAAAATTCCTTTTCCGAAAGGTGGCCGGAAGGTTTCTTGTTCTTCAAATTGATGCAAGTGTCGCACTGCCCGCAGTTATGCTCGTTCTTCTCTCCGAAGTAGTGTAGCAGCATCCGGCTACGGCACACGGTATCACTGCTCACGTAATCCAGCATGGCACTTATGCGTTTCTCATATCGCTCTTTGCGTTCCTCGTACACGGTGGGAGGGATTTGCAGGTGGCGCATTTCAACCCTCTCTCGCGTGTATATTATATATGGTGTCTTTTTGCGGGGGATGTAACTGACGATATGTAGCTTGGCTAGGTGGATGAGCTGTTCATACACTTGCCGGCGTGTGAGTCCGGTGCATATGGCCAGTGAATCTTCATTGATGAAAGCATGGTCTGTGAAGACCCCGGTATAGGAGCGGAGAATGGTTTGGATGAGTTTGTCCATATCTTCGCCGAGTTCCCTTAGTTTATAAAGTTCGTCTCGTCGGATAGTGAACAGTAGACGGGATGCATTGTCTTGTTCGTCTGTATATTCCAAGTATCCCGCTTGTGTCAGAATCTTCAAAGCACTGTCCACGGGAACGGGGAAGTACTTGAACTTTCGGCAAAAGTCTTCTATATTGAACTCGCGTACACAGCCTTGTCCATCTCCCATTGCCATCTGGTAATAGTATTGAAGATGCTCATATACTTCCTTTATATACTCTTTTTCAGGAAAGGTGTCGGGAATGCGTTTGTGCAGTGTTGCCTTATCCGACTTGGCGTAAAGGATGACCGCGTAGGCTTTTTGTCCGTCCCTTCCGGCACGTCCTGCTTCCTGGAAGTAGGCTTCTATGGAATCGGGCAGATCCATGTGGATGACAATCCGTACATCCGGTTTGTCGATACCCATACCGAATGCATTGGTGGCGACCATGACACGGCTTTCTCCTGTTTGCCAGCGTTGTTGGCGGATGTCTTTGGTGGCGTTATCCAGTCCGGCATGGTAGAAATCTGCGGTGATGTCTTCGTTGTGCAGCAGTTCGGTAATTTCCTTGGTGCGGCGGCGGTTGCGCACATAGATGATGGCGCTTCCGGGCATACGGCGCAGGATGTGCAACAGCTCTCCCGTCTTGTTTTCCGTCTTGCGGACGATATAGGCAAGGTTTTTGCGTTCGAAACTCATGCGGAACACATTTTCCTCACGGAAATGCAAACTGGCCTGGATATCTTTCACTACTTCCGGAGTGGCGGTGGCTGTCAATGCCAGGATGGGGATGCCGGGCAGCAGTTTGCGTATTTCGGCTATCTTCAGATAGGCAGGACGGAAATCGTAACCCCATTGTGATATGCAGTGGCTTTCGTCTACTGTAATCATACTGATTTTCATCTTCTGCAGTTTGGTGCGGAAGATTTCGGTATCGAGCCTTTCGGGGGAGATATAGAGAAACTTGAAATTGCCGAAGATGCAGTTCTCTAATGTGACGATGATTTCCTGCCTGCTCATGCCTGAGTAGATGGCAAGCGCTTTGATTCCTCGTTTTTTCAGGTTTTGTACCTGGTCTTTCATGAGGGCAATCAACGGAGTGATGACCAGGCAAAGTCCTTCTTTGGCAAGAGCCGGAACTTGGAAAGTGATGGATTTTCCTCCTCCCGTGGGCATTAGTCCCAAAGTGTCCCGTCCCTCAGTAATGCTATTGATGATGTCTTCCTGGATTCCCCGGAAGGCGTCATAGCCCCAGTATTGTTTCAGAAGCTTCCCCCCCAATCTACCTTCTCCAGCTCCTCCGCTATCAGGGGAGAGCAATCCCGTAGGGAGGGGAGTTTTGGAGTTACTATTGCTGTTCATGGTCTTATTAAACTTCTTGCCATTCCTATCGTAGGTGTTTCAAAATACTCTTAATGCTTTCTTTAGAAGCGGATTACGAGGAATAATGCGGATTCAGTAAAATAAATCCGTGGAATCCGCGTAATCCGCGCCTGAAATTATAACATAAAGAAAATGCTTATATACTTTTGATACATCCTCATGACTTTTAATTCGGCTTTATGTCTTCAATCTGCAACTGCACTTCACCCCTCTTATGAGTATTCTCTTCAATAGAATAGCAGATGTCGAAGGAACGTTTGGTCTTGATGAAGCGTACGTGGGAACTTTGCCCGAAAGCGATGCCGTTCATCACATTGTTCGATTTATTATCCACTAATTCCAGCTTGATATGTTCTTGGTCGCGACCTACGACTTTGCTGGTACCATAATCATAGACATTGTGCGTGCAGAAAATAGGTTTGGCATTGTCCGGTCCGAATGGATTGAACTTCTTCAGGTCGCTGAAGAATTTCGGAGTGATGTCTCTGAAATCAATCTCGGCATTGATGTCGATGACGGCGCATGTCTGTTCCGGCAGGATATTTTGTGATACGAACTCTTCGAAACGTTCGATAAAAGCTGGTACATTTTCCACCTTCATGGAAAGGCCGGCGGCATAGGTATGCCCTCCGAAGTTTTCCAAAAGGTCGCGGCAGTATTCAATGGCTTTGTAGACGTCGAATCCGGAGACGGAACGGGCAGAGCCGGTTGCCATGTCATCCGTGCGCGTCAGCACTACTGCCGGGCGGTAATAGATTTCAGTCAGCCGGGAGGCAACGATTCCGATGACACCTTTATGCCAGTCTTCATTGTACAATACTATAGAACGGCGATCGGCAAGTCCGTCCAAATCGGCCACAATCTTATTGGCTTCTTCGGTCATGGTCTTGTCCAAGTCCTTGCGGGTCTCATTGTATTGATTGATTTGTCCGGCTTTCTCCAGGGCAAGAGAAAAATCTTTTTCAGTAAGCAGGTCAACGGCTTCTTTTCCGTTCTGAATACGTCCGGAGGCATTGATACGAGGACCTATTTTGAATACAATGTCACTGACAGTGATATCCTTGTCCGTTAGTCCGCAGACATCAATGATGGCTTTCAGACCTACACTGGGATTGCTGTTCAATTGCTTTAGGCCATGGTAGGCAAGGATACGGTTTTCACCCATGATGGGTACAATATCTGATGCGATGCTGACGGCGCAAAGGTCCAATAGGGGAATCAGGTGATGGAACTCGATACCATTGTTGATGGCAAATGCCTGCATAAACTTAAAGCCTACACCGCATCCGGACAGATGCTCATAAGGATAGGTGTTGTCTTCCCGTTTGGCATTCAGAATAGCTACAGCAGGGGGAGTACATCATCGGGGACATGATGGTCGCAGATGATGAAATCAATGCCTTTCTCCTTGGCGTATGTGATTTCTTCGACGGCTTTGATACCGCAGTCTAATACAATAATTAAGCCTACACCACTTTCTGCGGCATAGTCTACTCCTTGGATTGAAACTCCATACCCCTCATTGTAACGGTCGGGGATATAGTAATCAATGTTCGAATAGAACTGTTGAATAAACTTATAGACCAATGCCACAGCCGTGGTACCGTCTACGTCATAATCTCCATAAACAAGAATGCGCTCTTTCTTTCCCATTGCCTTGTTCAGGCGCTCTACGGCTATATCCATATCCTTCATCAGGAATGGGTCGTATAAGTCCGGTAATTGGGGGCGGAAAAACTTTCGGGCATCCGCTGCCGTTGTTATTCCCCGCTCCACCAGCAATTTTCCCAATATTGAGCTAATTCCCAATTCTTGGGCCAGTTGTTGGCTTGCTTCTGCCTGTTCGGGTGTAATGGGTTGATAATTCCATTTGTGAGTCATTTTATATATTATTTTTTCTTTTTCTATCTCGAGATGTTGGGGAGTGGGGGCTAATACGTGCACTTTTCTCTAACAAGGTGTAAAGGTATGAAAAACTCTTGAAACGGAGGTGGATTCTGTGGAAAATCTTTATAACTATATGCATTCTCCACTAAAAATCTTTATTTTTGTATCTATAAAAAAATATTGCTATGCTTGTTTTTATTTCTTGTGCAAAGACCATGGCAGCGCACTGCTCTGTTGTCGTGCCCGAAGTCACAGTCCCGAAATTCGAGGTGGAGGCTGTGCGGAATGCGTTGGAAATGTCTCAGTATTCGGTATCCGAATTGGAAAGGCTTCTTCGGGTGAATACCAAAATTGCTGCCGAGAACCGTTTGCGTTTTCATGATTTCTGTTCGGAAGAGAATTGTCCGATGCCGGCCATCTGCGCCTATACCGGAGCTGTTTTTAAACGTATTCTTCCGAAGGATTTTTCAGCGGAGGATTTTCGTTATGCGCAAGAACATCTGCGTATCACTTCTTTTCTTTATGGGTTGCTTCGCCCGCTGGACGGTATCAAACCCTATCGCTTGGAAGGAGATGTCCGTTTGCCCGAAAAAGGTGGAATATCCATGTTTGATTATTGGAAGCCTTTGTTGACGGATTACTTCATAGAGGAAATTAAAAACTGTGGCGGTGTTCTCATTAATTTGGCAAGTGCTGAAATGAAAGATTTGTTCGACTGGAAGCGGGTGGAGCAAGAGGTGCGTGTTATTACGCCCGAGTTTCAAGTTTGGAAGGCCGGACACCCTAAGACTGTCGTTATCTATGCCAAGATGTGTCGCGGAGAGATGACGCGTTTTATTGTCAAGAACCGTCTGGAGTGTCCTGAGGAGTTGAAATCCTTTTCTTGGGAGGGCTTCGTCTGGGATGAGATACGCAGTACGGAGAATGTATGGCATTTTTTGTTAGGTACATCTATGTAATGAAAAGGTACATTACGTTTGGCTCGGATGTTACTATATGTTGCTTTTGATGTTTGCGCAAAATGAAGAACTAAATACGCAATTTAGGATGAGGGAAAAGAATGAACCCTCTACATTTGCATGCAGTAAACTTAAAAGCAATATACTATGAAGAGAAACGGATTTAGAACAGTTGTTGTATTAGCTTTGACCATATTTCTATTGAATGCTCCGGTTTGTGCTACAGCTCCCAGATTGCAGGATACTTGTGCGGAGGCGGGGGATGAGGCTGCATTGCGGCCTGAGTGGATGAGGATTCTCCATGATACACTTCCTATATGTAAGATTTCTATTCCCGGTTCACACGATAGTGGTAGTATCAAAGGAGGGCATATGTTGAAAACGCAAGCAACAGATATTCCTGCCCAATTGCAACAAGGCATCCGCGCTTTTGATATCCGTTTGGAAAAGAAGGATGATAAACTGGGGGTATTTCACAGCCATGCCTTTCAGGATATATATTGGGAAGATGATGTTTTACCTGCTTTTATACACTTTTTGCAAACATATCCTTCTGAGACTTTGATTGTTTCTTTGAAAAAGGAAGGGGGAGAATCGCGGGATTATGCTTCTCTGCTGTCTGCTTCTTTAAACAACCCTAAGTATCAAAGTTATTTCGTGATGGACTTTCGCCCTGAACTGACGCTGAAAGATTGCCGTGGAAAGATTCTTTTCCTGCATAGGGATTATGCTATGGATAATTATCCTGGAGCAGCATGTGTAGGTTGGGAGGATGACAGCACTTGCCTGCTCACTCTTCGCAATAAAGATGGTAAGGAAGGGATAGCTCTGCTCGAAGATGAGTATCAATATGAATCGGGTGAGGAGGCCGGGAAGAAGGTCGGGGTTTGTATTCATAATATTGAAGGGATATCTGTTGAGCCGGTTTCTTCACGTCGGTGGGGGATTACTTTTGTAAGTGCGACGGGGCTGCCCTTGGGAACCCCTAAAGTCTTTGCTGATAAGGTGAACAAGTCTATTGCTGACTATTTAAAACAAAAGAATAGCCGGAATTGTGGTATTGTTTTTATCGATTTTGTCTGTGAACCTGGAGGAAAAGATTTGGTGGAATATTTGATTGATAGTAATGTTTGCGCAAAATGAAGATTTATATGCGCAATTGGGAATACTGAAAAAAAAGCATTTTTTTAATTTTGCACATGTTGAACACCTTAATGTTATATACTATGAAACTGTCAATAGATTTAGGAGGAACCAATATTCGAATAGCCCAAGTGGAAAAAGGGAACTGCTTGAATAAAGTGTCGGTTCCATGTTTAGCTCAGCAAGATGCTTCTACTGTGTTAAACCAGCTTTCCCAGCTTATTCGGAATATGATGAATGAGCAGGTAGATGGTATCGGTATCGGTGTCCCTTCAATTGTTGATCCGGAGAAAGGAATTGTATATAATGTAGCAAATATATCTTCTTGGAAAGAAATACACTTGAAGGAGATTTTGGAGAACGAATTCAAGGTGGCAGTTGCCATTAATAATGATTCCAACTGTTTCACTTTAGGGGAGAGCCTATACGGCGAAGGAAAATCTTACACCAATATGGTAGGCGTTACTATTGGGACCGGAATTGGAGCTGGTGTTGTCATTGACCGCCATTTGTATGGTGGGCAATATATGGGAGCCGGTGAGATAGGCTCATTTCCTTATTTGGACTCTGATTTTGAACACTATTGCAGTAGTTTCTTGTTTAAACGTTATGGAACTACCGGTGCGGTAGTAGCTGAAAAAGCCCAGCAAGGAGAACAAACTGCATTGGAGATTTGGAAAGAGTTTGGGAGGCATTTGGGCAATCTTATAAAGGCAATTCTTTTTGCCTATGCTCCCCAAGCTATTGTTTTAGGAGGCGGTATCGTATCGGCTTTTCCTTTCTTTAAAGATGCTATGGAACAAACAATGCAAAGTTTCCCCTACAAAATCATATCGGATAATGTGAGGGTAGTGGCTTCGCATAAAAAGGATTCCAGTCTATTGGGTGCTGCCGCTCTTCTTGAGTAATAATCCCTATACGATTTAATTGAAAAAATAATAAACGTTTTATTGTTATATTGTTTCACGGATAAATAAGGGCTGTTAGAGAAATACTCCTTTTGTAATAACTATGTAATTCTGCTTTCTGACCTTTGTGGCAGAATTATAATTTTTATATTATAAACTTTAAATTTTGAATGCATGAAACAAGTAAATCTTAGAATCTATCGAACGATTCTGACCCTATTGTTGGGGCTGTTCTTGTCGGCAGGTGCTTATGCACAGCAGATTTCTGTGAAAGGAACAGTAAAGGATCAGAATGGCGAACCAGTGATTGGTGCCAATGTCCTTGTCAAGGGGACGACGAATGGGGTAATTACGGATGTGGACGGAAAGTTCGCATTACAAACCACAGAAAAAGATGTTTTGGAAATCAGCTTTCTGGGGTATAAAACGCAAGAAGTAAAGGCATCGTCGAAGCCTATTACCATAATTTTGCAGGAAGATGCGGAATTGCTTGACGAAGTGGTGGTCATTGGCTATGGAACGAGTCGTAAGGAAGACTTGTCCACCGCGGTTTCTACAGTGAAAATGGATGATAAGTTGAAAAGCCGTCCTGCAAATTTAGGTTCTTATTTGCAAGGACAAATGCCGGGAGTCATGATACAGTCCAATGGTGGAGACCCGATGTCCGATGTCTCTCTGTCTATCCGTGGGCGTGGTTCGCGTGGTACGGACGACAGTTATAACAGCGGTGATGGTGTGCTCTATGTGGTCGACGGCGTGCCGGGAGCCCCTTTCAACATGGAAGATGTGGAAAGTATCACTGTGCTGAAAGACGCTGCTTCTGCTGCCATCTATGGTGCTAGCGTAGGTTCGGGCGGTGTGGTTGTGGTAACCACCAAGCAGGCTTCCGCAGGCAAGGTGAAGGTGAACATCAACATTTCCAAGAGCTTTAAGAACGCTGTGAACCTGCCGGAGACGCTGACTGCCGAAGAGTATAACAGAATCTGGGCTGATGCTTGTACGGCTACCGGTGACCCTCTCCACGCTTCCAGAAACCCGGAGATTTTCCCTTATGGCGACGTTACCCGTACCGATTGGATGGATGCCATCTTCCGCACCGGCTCGCTGGAACACTATGCCCTCTCTCTGTCGGGGGGTAGCGATACGATGAAGGGTTTCGCTTCGTTTGCTTATGATGACGACAAGGGGGTGCTCCTCAATACCTATGCCCGCAAGTTCTCTGCCAAGGCCAATCTGGACTTCCAGGTGGTAAAATGGCTAAAGGTGAGCGAGCGTGTCAGCTACGAATATAAAAACGGACAGGGCGATGTAGGTACCGGTCACGAAGGTGTGCTCAATCAGGCTGTCTTCTTCCCCCGCTCGGCAAGTATATATGACTACGACAAAGAGGGAAAATTGATGATTGATGAAAAAACAGGCAAACCGCTTTACCATGGCACTATCCCCCGTTGGGCATCTGCAGAGGGCATCAATAGTCCTTACGGTGAGATGCGCAACCCTGTTGCCATGTTGGAACGCCTCGACCAGATACGACCTTCCAACCGCATCTACTCTACTACTTCGTTTGAGTTGAAGCCTGTTTCGGGTCTTACGGTGAAGAGTGACTTTACTGCCGGAATCGACATTCGTACGGAAGACATATTCAATTGCCGTGTTCCCGAAATCGGTCGCCCAAATTCTGATAACTCTCGCGATAAGACCAATACTTGGAACAGCAAGCTTTTGTGGGAAACTACAGCCACTTATGCCAAGGTGTTTGCCGACAAGCATCACTTCAGTCTCATGGCGGGTTACTCCATGAGCTACGAAAAGTATAAATATGACGCTTACTACACTACCGGCTACGTCAATGAGGATCGTCACTCCATTACCAACGGCCAGGCAGGCGAATGGAGCAAATTTCAGCCGGAGGAAAACATTTGGGAGGAAAGTATGTTGTCGGTATTCGCTCGTCTGGGCTACTCTTACGAAGACCGCTACTTCCTTACTGCTAGCGTGCGCCGCGATGCCACTTCCAAACTCTATAAGGATAACAACTCCGGCGTGTTCCCTGCATTCTCGGCTTCTTGGAAGATTTCTTCCGAAGAATTCTTTGAACCTTTGAAGAATGTGGTGAATCTGCTGAAAGTCCGCGGAAGCTGGGGACAGGTAGGTAACGTGGCATTGGTTCCGCGCTATTCTTGGAATGTGCCTCTGAATGAAACCGATTGGGCGATGATTTATGGTAAAGATTTGAACAACATTGTATATGGTGGTGTATATGCCGGTTCTATCGGTACGAAAGACTTGAAGTGGGAGACCACCGAGCAGTGGGGAGTAGGTTTGGACATGGGCTTGCTGGACAACAGCCTGAATCTTACTGTGGACTACTTTAATAAGCGCACGAAAGACCTTATCGAGGTGGTGCCTGTTCCTTCGGTGGCAGGTATCTCTGTCTCTCCTTACGGCAACGTGGGCGATGTGGTGAACCGTGGTTGGGAATTCGGCTTGAGCTACAGCAAGAAGATAGGACACGTGACATTTGGTGTAAACGGCAACCTTTCTACTGTTCACAATGAAGTGCTCGACCTTGGTAACCTTGAATTCATGCAACACAATGTGGTAATCAACAGTCTTACCCCGTTGCGTTCCGCCGTGGGCCATCCTTGGTATTCTTATTACGTGCTGAAGACCGAAGGTATCTTCCAGAGTCAGGAAGAGATAGACAACTTTACTTGGAGAGACCCCGAAACGGGCATCAAGCAAAAAGTGCAGCCCAATGCCAAGCCCGGTGACTTCAAGTATGTGGACTTCAACAACGATGGCAAGATTACCGATGATGACAAGCAATATCTGGGCAGCTATATGCCTAAGATTACTTTCGGCTTTGGCGGTAACTTGCAGTGGAAAGGCATCGACTTCAGCTTCCAGTTCCAAGGTGTGGGGAAATCCACCGTTTACAACGGCTTCAAGCAGATGGGTTACACCGGTCGCGGACAGGGTGGCAATATGCTTGCCGACGTAAAGAACTCCTGGGAATATAACAAGACTTCGGGCGTGCCCAGAATCGGTTTGATTTCCGATCCTAATGGAAACTACAACAGCTTGAACGACTTCTTCTTGGAAGATGCCAGCTACCTCCGCCTGAAGAACGTTACCATCGGCTACACATTGCCCGACAATGTGATGAGAGCCATCGGTCTGCCGGGCAGCACGGCTCGTTTCTACCTGAACGGCGAAAACCTCTTTACGGCTACCGATTATAGTGGTATCGACCCCGAAGTAGGAAACTTTGGTATCGACGGAGGTACATATCCCGTGGCACGCTCTTTCAGTATCGGATTTAACTTTAGCTTCTAAATGAAAACCAAACTCTAAAAAACAGTAGATTGAAATGAAAAAATATAAAACTATAGCATTGTCGCTCTTGCTGGGCTTTTCATTGGCCGCCTGCAGTGATTTCCTGGAATTCGAGCCTTATGGACTGGAGGGCAGTACCAATTTCTGGAAAACGGAAGAAGATGTGGAAAAGGCGTTGAATGCTTTCCATGAGTTCACCTACCAAGAAGGAGTGACGGGCCGCGGATTCATGTGGTTTGAGAATTGTAGTGACAACATGGTGACCGGTCGTTCACAGAGTGAGGCACAGGCCATTAAGGATTTCCAAATGACCCCGGAAAACGGTCGCGACCAAAAAGACAATTGGCCGTGGATGTACCGCATCATTGCCCGTGCCAACGATGTGTTGCGCAATGTGCCCGACATGTCCATCTCCGGGAGTGTAAAGAACCGCGCCATCGGTCAGGCACGCTTCTACCGCGGTTTCAGCTATTTGTGGCTGGCTCCTTGGTATGGCGATAACGGTGTGAACGGCGGTATTCCTATCGTAACGGAAAAAACGCCGACTGCCGAAATAGACCAACCGCGTCCGACTTCGGTGCTTGCCAACTATGACATGATTATAGAAGACATGCGCGCTGCCGCCGATTTGCTTCCCTATTTGTCCGAAATGGCCAACGAAGACTATGGTCGTCCTCACAAGGCTGCATGCTGGGCATTTGCAGCTCGTGCGGCACTTTACGCTTCGCAGTTCGATGCTAAGTATTACGACACGGTTATCGAGATGTGTGACAAGGTGATGGGTATGACAGGCGCGGATAAACGTGGCCTCTATCCCGACTTTGCCCGTCTGTGGCGCGAAGAGAACAACTTCTGCGAAGAATACATCTTCTCGTTGCTGGGTAATGCAGTGGAAGGTCCTAAATTCCATGGCATGTCGTTTGAGAACGGTGGCTGGGGATTGTATAATACGTGGGGGTACTTCCAGCCTACGCTTGAGCTTTACAACGCTTACGAAGCAGGTGACGAGCGCCGTGACGCTACTATCCTTTATCCGGGCGACCATATCCAGTTTGTGGGGCAGGATGTTACATGGGCGGTAGGCTCATGGGCTACATCAAGCACGTCAGGCTTGACCTGGAGAAAATTCATGTCTCCTTGGGAAAACGCCGACTGTATAGGAAAAAAAGTGAACTCCAATATGAACAATGCCAGCAACGTGCTGGGCACTTGCCTTATCCGTTATGCCGACATTCTGTTGATGAAGGCAGAAGCTCTTATCTGGAAGAACGGCGAAGGTGATTCCGAGGCCAAGTCTCTGCTGAATCAGATTCGCAAGCGTGCCGGATTGCCTGAAAACAGCCAAGCCACCAAGGTGCAATTGAAGAACGAACGCCGTTGTGAACTTGCATTTGAGTTCCAACCCAGTCGCCACCTTGACCTCGTGAGATGGCACGATGCACAGGAAGCTTATGCCAAGCCGTTGCATGGGGTGAAGACCACTACTAACCCTGACGGCTCATTTAATGTGCAGGAGGTTGAAATCTGGCCTGCACGTACATTCAATCCGAATGTAAACCATGTGTTCCCGATTCCTGCCAAAGAGGTGGCAAACAGCAAGAACTTGAAGCAGAATGTTTATTAATGTTTAAATAAATCAATAAAATGAATACGAGATTTTATCCTTATATCATATTGGTGCTCTTCGTGATGGTCTTTGGGGGATTTTTCTCCAAAGCCAAGGCGCAGGACAACCGGTTTAAAGTGATTACTTTCAATGTCTTGTCCTTCGAACAGGAGGATAAATGGGGGGAGCGTAACTCTTTTGATGTGACTCCTTATTCCGACTTCTTGAAAGATGAAAATGCGGACTTTATCATACTCAATGAGGTGGAGAACAGAAGTTCCCGCCAGATGAGAGATGGAAAATATATAGATAAAGTGCAGGAAATTGCCGATAAGTTGGGTATGTTTGCCATCTATGGCTATTCTTATAACCTGAATAACAAGCAGGGACAAAACCCCGAAGAGAACTATACCTATTGCATGAACGAGCTTTATGGTAACGCCATTTTGAGCAGATACCCTATTATCGCTTCTCGTACAATGCAGCTTCCCCGTCCGGCAGGTTCTTCTGACCAGCGTGGTGCCGTGATTGCCGAGGTGGCGTTGCCTTCGGGCGACATCATTGCTGTGGTTGCCACTCACTTCGACCATACCGGAGGACAGCAGGAACAGGCGGAAGCATTGATTGCATTCTTGAACGATACCAAGGTGCCTGCTCTTCTGGCCGGTGACTTGAACGTTTATCCCGGTGCTTCGCCCATAGAGCTTATTGGAACTGAATTTGACCAAATGGGGAACCATTGGGTAGATTATATCTTTGCTTCCAAAGGCGGTTGGAATAAAATTAGTGAAAAGTTTGTGGATGCAGGAAAGCTTTCTGACCATGATCCGGTAATAGTTGAGGTTGAACTTAAAAAGTAATACGATAACGATATGAAAAAGAATATATTATATACATTCGCCGCACTAGGATTCTGCTCAGTACTGGCAGGCTCCTGTATCGCAGAGGACCTTGGAGTGGGCAATATCAAGCAGGAAGAGAACGCTAACTCCGATTGGAACAAAACCAGAAGCGTGGAAGTTCACTTTTTGTCGGCACTGAATGACGCCAACATTGGGGAAACCGATGCGATTGTCAATCATATCAACGCGTTGGGCGAGGATTGTTCCATTGGTGTGATAGACCGTGTGGACGTAAGCGGTGGCAGCAATATGGCCACTCATATCTCTTTTGCCACCAGCCGTTTTCCCGGTTATGCATTGAATAAGGTTGTTAAGAATGGAAATGGCATTGCTACGGAAGGCTCTCTTATCTTGTACAATCACAAGAACAATGCTGAAGAAGGATTCAAGGTGAGTAACGATTGCTTCATCAAGTTTATCAGCATTATGTGCAAGAGTATGGTGAAGGAGAACCAGAAGGACATATTGGTGCCTTTCGCTACGGCACGTTTTAGCTCTAAAGAGCAGATAAATGCTGCAAAATCGGCACTGGGAACCGTTGTGGACAGCAGGCACAATGGTGTGTTGATTGGTACTGTGAAAAGCAATCTTGTGGAGGACTTGAAGAGGGTTGCAGAGTCCATCAGCAACGTAAAGTTTAGCCAAGCTGATATTGCAGCCGGAGAATATGCTATCTTTATGGTTGCAGACAAATCGTGGGTTCTTCGTGAGACTACCACAAATTCAGTGTCCGGCAATGTGAAAGATTATTGTCTGGCCATTGAACCGGGTGTGGAATGATAAAATAGACCTCATTGCCATTGGTCTGATCTGCAAGGGTTGGTGTGCGTGGCATATCGGCTCTTGCAGAATTTTGTTATATGGGAAGGTTTTGTTATCTTTCCTCTGAAGAAAAAATGATTTCTTTATTATGGCGGTGTAAAAAACTCATGCTTTTTATGTACTTTTGTGTCTGTAAGAGTAGGAAAACATCGTAAACAATAACTTGAAAAACATTCATCTCAATGAATTTGAAAGAACTTCTGTATGCCGTTTTGGTCGGTGTAGTGTGTGGGGCTTGTTCGTCCGATGTGAAACAGCCTGTTGATTGCGTAGACCCGTTCATCGGTACCGGCTTCCACGGACATACCTATCCGGGGGCGACTGTGCCTTTCGGGGCAGTGCAACTGAGTCCCGACACGCGTGCCGGAAACTGGGATGCCTGTGCGGGGTACCACTATGACGACAGCACTTTGAAGGGATTTTCGCATACCCACCTTAGCGGCACCGGCTGCATTGACTTGGGCGACGTCCTGTTTCGCCCCACTACACAAAAGCCGGACTTGACGGCCGAAACGCTTTGTCTTCCTGCGGCTTTCAGCCATAAAGAAGAGGAGGCTTCCGCCGGATATTATTCCGTCGTGCTGAAAGAAGAAGGTATAAAGGTGGAACTGACGGCAACCGCCCATGCCGGTGTGCACCGCTACACATTCCCCGCTGGAAAGGAAGCGGCTGTCATCATCGACTTGGCACATCTGCTCGATAACGAACATATCTATGAAGCTACACTGGAACAGACGTCCGACTATGAGATTGCCGGTATGCGCCGCACTAGGGGATGGACGGATAACCAGTATGTCTATTTTGTGGCGCAATTCTCTAAACCTTTTAAGACGGTGGACTTTGTGCAGGAACGGAAACCGGTTGCTACACAGGCAAAATTGACCGGTACCCACTTGCAGGCTTGCTTGGCTTTTGACAACAGCGACGGAGAACCCTTGGTGGCAAAAGTCGGGCTGTCCGTTGTCAGCGAAAAGAATGCACGTGAAAATTTGGAATTCGAAGTGGCGGATTTCGATTTCGATACCGTGCGCAGTGCTGCTCGTACTGCTTGGGAACAGGCGCTCTCTGCCATTGTGGTAGAAGGCGGCAATGCGGACGACAGGAAGATTTTCTATACGGCTTTGTATCATTCGATGGTGGTGCCCAATGTGGTGAGCGATGTGAATGGTGAGTATCGCCGTCACGACATGACGACAGGCAGGATGCCCGAGGGCAGGAAGCATTACTCCACTTTCTCCTTGTGGGACACTTTCCGTGCTTGGAATCCGCTGATGACACTACTCGATGCCGGATTGGTGAATGACATGGTGAACTCTTTCCTGGATATTTATGATGCTTCGGGCGAACTTCCCATCTGGCCTCTTTCTGCCGGAGAGACGGGGACGATGATAGGCTATCACTCCGCTTCTGTCATAGCAGATGCTTATCTGAAAGGCATCCGTGGGTTTGATGCCGAGAAAGCGCTGGAAGCAATGGTAGCCTCTGCCGAGAAGAACGAAAAAGGGGCGGACTGCTATGTGCGGAACGGTTTCATCCCCTCGAACATCAAGCGGGAATCTATCTCTTGCCTGCTGGAATTTGCCTACGATGACTGGTGCATAGCCCGCATGGCGCAAGAGATGGAGAAAGAAGATATTTGCAAGACATTCATTGCACGTTCGCAAAACTATGTGAATGTGTTTGATGGGGCTACCAAGTTTTTCCGTCCCAAACGGATGGATGGCAACTGGGAAGCACCGTTCAAGCCGTTGGAGGTGGGACGTGCCTATACGGAGGCCACTGCCTGGCAATATCGTTTCTTTGTGCCGCATGATGTGAACGGCATGATGCAGTTGTTTGGCGGCAAGGATGATTTTGTAGTGGCACTCGATTCCATATTCTCTTCGGACTTGAAGCTGGAAGGGGAACTTTCGGACATCACCGGCTTGATAGGTCAGTATGTGCATGGCAATGAGCCGAGCCATCATATCGCTTATCTGTATGACTATGTCGGTCAGCCTTGGAAAACCCAGGAACTGACACGCCGGTTGCTGCGTGAGATGTATGCACCCACTCCCGAAGGCATCATCGGTAACGAAGATTGCGGGCAGATGTCGGCATGGTATATCCTTTCAAGTCTGGGCTTCTATTCCGTGTGTCCCGGTAGCAATGAATTTGCACTGACCACGCCGCTGTTTGATAAGGCGGTGATAAGGCTGGCCAACGGAAAGACATTGTCTGTGCTTGCCAACAATCCGGAAAAGAATATCTACATAAACAAGGTAGAACTGAATGGAGAAGCCATAGAGGGTAACTTCATTACCTATGAACAGCTGATGGAAGGGGGCGAATTGCGTTTTACGCTGACAGACAAGCCGGACAAGAGCCGTGGAGTTTCGGAAGAGTCGGCGCTTTACTCTTATACTAAGGAGCATGTGGTGTCTGTCCCATACGTTGACAAAGACCTGAATCTGTTTATGGATAAGATAACGGTGGCACTGGCCACGGTAACGGCAGGAGCAGAAGTGAGATATACGCTGGATGGAAGCGAACCTACAGAACTGTCACCGCTCTATGAAAAGCCGCTGGAACTGGACCAGACTACTCCCATAAAGGCAAAAGGATTCAAGGACGGATTCTGCCCAAGCCATACACTCTCCATCATGGCCACCAAGGCTGAGATGAAACCTGCACTTGCAGTCTGTCCTGTGCGGAACGGCACATCCTACAAATATTTCGAGGGTACTTACCGGAAGGTGGCGGATATAGAGAAGAGTCCGTTGCTTGATATCGGTATCATGGCAGAACCTTCCATCAAGGAGGCACGTCAGGAAGACCACTTCGGCTATATCTTCTCCGGCTTGATAGAGGTGCCCGAAGATGGAATCTACACCTTTATGACTCGTTCGGACGATGGCAGCGTATTGTACATTGATGATGAGATGGTGGTGAATAACGATGGTTCGCACGCCGCTATTCCTGCTACGGGGACTGTGGCACTGAAGAAAGGATTCCATGCTTACAAGCTGTATTACTTTGAGGATTACGAAGGAGAAGAGCTGGGTTGGGGCTGGAAACTTCCTTCGGCACAGGAGCTGTCACCTATTCCTGCTTCTGCATTGTATGTGAAATAGTCAAAAAACAGATAACCATGAAGAAAATAGCTTTATTACTTTTCCCGCTTCTGCTCGTATCGTGCGGACAGGAGAAACAGGACAAGCCTGCCGTGCAGGAATCTACTATGAATGTGATGTCTTTCAATATAAGGTATGACAATCCAGAAGACAGCCTGAACAATTGGCGGTACAGGAAAGACCGTGCGGCCAATGCCATCCGCTTTTATGATGCGGACATTGTGGGCATGCAGGAGGTGCTGCACAACCAGTTGCAGGACTTGCAGCAGCGCCTTCCGGATTATGGAGTGATAGGTGTGGGTCGCACAGATGGTAAGGAAAAAGGAGAATATAGCGCGCTCTGGTATAAGAAAGAGCGTTTTGAGGTACTTGATTCCGGCACATTCTGGCTGAGCGAAACGCCCGAAGTGGCAGGTTCCAAAGGTTGGGACGGTGCTTGTGAACGTGTTGCCTCATGGGCGAAATTGAAGGACAAGGTTTCGGACAAGGAGTGCCTGGCCATGAACACGCACTTGGATCATGTGGGCGTTGTGGCACGCCGCGAGGGAATCAGCCTTATCTTGAATAAAGTGAAAGAATTGGGTAACGGGATGCCGGTGGTGCTGACCGGAGACTTTAACTCTACACCGGAGTCGGATGTCATCAAGCATATCACCAACCCGGAAGATCCGGGACATCTGACGGATGCACGCACGGTGTCGCCCGTAGTATATGGACCTGCATGGAGTTTCCACGATTTCGGCAGCATTCCCTACGAACGTCGTTCACTGATAGATTATGTGTTTGTGGGCAACGGATGGAAAGTGCTGAAATATGGTGTGTTGGCCGAGATGGAAAACGGGGCTTTCTTGTCGGACCATGCTCCGGTGCTGGTGACGGTAGAATGAAATGATATGTCGTAATTCACCACAGAGGACACAGAGTTCTACAGAGTTTTTTTGAATTATGAATTAAGAGAAGAATTTGTGTCAATCTGTGTAATTTGTGGTGAAAAATAAAAAATAGAAAGATGAAAAGAATAGCAAAGATAAGTGTATGGGCACTTTTGGCAATCGTGTTGCTGCCCGTTGGAACATCGGCACAAAGCCGTCGTGACAAAGAACAGACCTACGTGTTGGAACAACCGTATGAAGTGACCAAAATAACGCCTCCGCAAGGCAAGAAGGTGAAGAACGTCATCCTAATGATTGGCGACGGAATGAGCTTGATGCACGTTTATTCGGCATGGACCGCAAACAGGGGAAAGCTTTTCCTGGACAACTGCCAGGCGGTGGGTTTGTCTAAGACTTATTGTGCCGACAAGCTGATTACGGACTCCGGTGCCGGAGGAACGGCGATTGCCACCGGACAAAAGACCAATTACCACTATGTGGGAGTGGATACGGAAGGACGACCTTTGAAATCTCTGATTGATTTGGCTTCGGAAAAAGGAAAATCAACGGGTCTGGCAGTGACCTGCCGCCTATGGGATGCTACTCCTGCCGACTTCTGCTGTCACAACAAGGACAGGGATGCAGAAGAGGATGTGGTGACGGGATATGTGGATTGCAAGGTCGACTATGTGTTTGGCGGCGGTGCACAATACTTCGAGAACCGGAAGGACGGACGCAATTTGTTTGAAGAACTGCGTACGAAGGGTTTCCAGACACCCCGCACTTGGGACGAACTGGCGGCTATAGGGAGTGGCAAGGTGTTCGCAGTGCCTTATCCAAAGGATACACCTCTTCCGGCAGAGCGTGGCGACCTCTTGGCGCGTGCATCCTTGAAAGGTATCGAATTACTGAATCAGAACAAGAAAGGGTTCTTCATGATGATAGAGGGCTCGCAGCTGGATGATTACGGACATTTCAACGACCTGGACTTGCTGATGCAGGAAACGCACGACTTTGACCGTACCATCGGAGCTATCTATGAATGGGCTGCTAAGGACGGCGAAACGCTGGTTGTAGTGACGGCCGACCATGAAACCGGAGGACTTACGCTTGTGGACGGCGATTTGAAACAAGGCAAGATTGTCTGCAAGTTTTCCACCGGCAGCCATAGCGGTGTGATGGTGCCTGTATATGCTTTTGGTCCCGGAGCGGAAGAATTTACCGGAATCTATGAGAATACGACCATCTTTGATAAAATAAAGAAGTTGCTTAAATTATAACCAAATAACTCTATTTCCCATGCTGAAACATGTTTTATTGGCAGGTCTGTTGTCGCTCTCGGTGGGTTCGTCGCTCAATGCCCAGAGCTGTGGCAACGATGAGAAGTATCGTCTGCCCTACAAGAATACTTATGTGAAAGAACCGTTGGTCACTGAAAACGAATATCGTGTGGCAAAATCTGAGACGATTGTGCCGAAAAGCTTCGAAGAAGCCCGGCAGATTCTTCCCAATCCCATTTGGGGTGGACATGACAAGGAACTTGAAATGTATTGGAAGGCATGGGAAATAGCTATCGGTAATATTCGTGCTCCTCAAGCAGGCTCGGGTTTTGTCTCAAGCTATTTGGATACAGCTTATAATGGTAATATCTTTATGTGGGATTCCTCTTTCATTCTGATGTTTGCCCGCTATGGTACCCGTTTCTTTCCTTTCCAGAATACGCTGAACAACTTTTACGCCAAGCAGCATCCCGACGGTTTCATTTGCCGTGAAATAAAGGCAGATGGTGCCGATTGCTTTGAACGCTATGATCCGGTGAGTACCGGACCGAATTTGATGCCTTGGTGTGAGATGGTCTATTTCCATCAGTTTGGTGATACAGAACGCCTGCACAAGATATTTCCGGTACTTTGTGCTTATTATAAGTGGTTGAAATTGAACCATACTTGGAGAAATGGAACCTACTGGTCAAGCGGATGGGGAACCGGCATGGATAATATGCCCCGTGTTCCGTCGGAATACAGCCCTATCTACAGTCACGGGCATATGATTTGGTTGGATACAAACCTACAGCAATTATTTACTGCCAATTTACTACTTGAGATGGGCTTTTATCTGGAACGTTGGCAAGAGATAGAAGAGTTTGAAGACGAAGCCAAAATGCTGGGAAAATATATCCATGACAATCTTTGGGATGAAAAGACCGGTTTCCTTTATGACCAATATGCTGACGGTACTCTCTGTACAACCAAGGGAATAGGTGCCTATTGGGCTCTGTTTACTGATGTATTGGATTCTGTACAGTTGGACCGTATGGTGAAGGAATTGGATAATCCTGCCACATTCAACCGGAAACACCGTATTCCTTCTTTGTCTGCCGATAATCCCAAATACAAGGAGAATGGCCGTTATTGGCAGGGTGGCGTATGGCCGGGAACTAATTACATGGTGATGCAAGGACTTGTGCAGAAAGGTTATGGTAAACTGGCACGGGAGATTTGTTTGAATCATTATGCTCAAGTGTTTGAGGTCTATAAGAAGACTGGAACTTTTTGGGAATATTATGCTCCGGAAAGTGCTGAGCCGGGATTTATGGCAAGGGATAATTTTGTAGGTTGGGCAGGACTTCCTCCTATTGCCGAATTGATAGAATTTATTATCGGTATTCGGGGAGATTATGCCAAAAAGCAGATTATCTGGGATATGAATTTGACGGAGACTAACGGCATAGAACGTTATCCTTTTGGTCCCGAAGGGCTTATTTCCTTAAAAGCTGAGGCACGCCGTTCGGCAAGTGATGAACCTCGTATTACAGTAGATTCCAATATCGATTTTGAACTGTGTGTACTCTATGGTGGAAAAGAGAAAAAGATAAATGTGACATCCGGTAAGCATACCTATTAAAGAAGACATCAATCATGAAAAACAATATGTCAAGACGCCAATTTCTGAAGACTGGCGGGCTTGCCTTGGCTGCAATGACCTTTCAGCCCGCTTCCGTGTTATCTTCATCCGGGACTTTGAGCCAGAGATATGTTTCGTTGCGTCCTTCTGCAAGCAAAAGGAGCTTCATTTCGAAGGCAGTAGATGCTGCCATTGAAGAAGCAAAGCCTAAAATAAAGGACGAGAAGTTGCGCTGGATGTTCGAGAACTGTTTTCCCAATACGCTTGACACTACTGTCAGATATAGAGTGAAGAATGGCAGACCGGATACTTTCGTCATTACAGGTGATATAGATGCCATGTGGCTGCGCGACTCTTCAGCGCAAGTATGGCCCTATCTGCCGTTGATGAAGAAAGATAGGGACTTGCAGCTGATGGTGGCAGGACTTGTCAACAGACAGACTGAATGTATCTTGATAGACCCGTATGCCAATGCCTTCAACGACGGGCCGTTGGGCAGCTATTGGGAAACCGACCATACACAACATATGGTTAAGGAACTGCATGAACGCAAATGGGAGATAGATTCTTTGTGCTATCCCATTCGTTTGGCCTATCATTATTGGCAATACACGGAAGACACGTCTGTGTTCGATGAAAATTGGCATAAAGCGATGCTGCTGGTGGTCAAGACCTTTAAAGAGCAACAGAGGAAACAAGGCTTAGGACCTTATAGCTTTACGCGCGATTGCGACCGCCCTACAGATTCGCAGATTAACAACGGATGGGGAGCACCGGTAAAGCCGGTCGGCTTAATCGTTTCTTCTTTCCGTCCGTCAGATGATGCTACACAATACGGTTTTCTGATTCCTTCTAATATGTTTGCAGTTGTGTCATTGCGCCAATTGGCCGAGATAGAGGATAAAGTTTATGGAAACAAGGACTTCTCTGGCAAATGTATAGCACTGGCAGATGAAGTGGATGCAGCTATCCGCAGGTATGGTACTTTCAATCATCCGGTTTGTGGACGTATTTATGCTTTTGAGGTCGACGGTTTTGGTAACGCGCTTTGTATGGACGATGCCAATGTACCCAGTTTGCTGGCTGCGCCTTATCTGGGTTATTGTTCTTTTAAAGATGCGATTTACCAGAGTACCCGCAAAATGATATGGAGTGACAATAATCCTTATTTCTTTAAAGGAAAAGCCGGCGAAGGGGTAGGAGGTCCTCATGTGGGATTGAATTATATCTGGCCGATGAGCATCATTATGAAGGCTTTTACAACGGATGATTCCGAAGAAATACGTGCTTGTCTGAAGCAACTTCGTGATACGGACGGAGGGACGGGCTTTATGCATGAGTCTTTCCATTCGGAGGATGCCGCGGACTTTACTCGTTCCTGGTTTGCCTGGACAAATACTTTGTTCGGTGAACTGATATTGAAGACAATCAAGGAATATCCCAACTTATTATCCCAAATACTATGAAGATAAGATATTGGTTACTGGCTATGTCATTCATTTTTCTCTCTTGTGGGAGAGTGGCTGATGATGTAGCGGCAAACTATGGTATTATACCCATGCCGAATGAACTTGCTCCAATGCAGGGAGTGTATGTCCTGCAAGGGGAAAAAACAGTGGCTGTCCCTTCCGGGGAAGCCGCGATGAAAGTTTTTCATTATTTGGAGGATGCGTTGAAAAACACTTCTGTAACGCTGAAGGGTATTTCGGAAACGGGAAAGGCCGATATTTGCTTATCTATAGATAATTCCTTGCCCAATGAGGCCTATACATTGGAGGTTTCTTCCGATAGGATAAATATATCTTCCAATGAAACTGCCGCAGGATTTTTTTATGGTGTCCAGTCTTTGCTGCAGCTCATGCCGGCAGCCATTTATGATGGTGACCGGAAATACGAAGGAAAGATTAGGATTCCTGCTGTCAGCATTACGGATGCTCCCCGTTTCCCTCATCGTGGGGCTATGATGGATGTAGGACGTAATTTTCTGCCCAAAGAGGAAGTGCTGAAGTTTCTTGATTTGATGGCATTCTATAAATTGAATAAATTCCATTTTCATCTGACAGATGACCAAGGATGGAGAATAGAAATAAAGAAATACCCGAAACTGACTGAAATAGGTTCTTATCGTAAACAGACTCAGATAGGACACTCTGATTATTATTTTCCACGGCGTTACGATGGAAAAGAAAAGAGAGGTTATTATACGCAGGAAGAAATAAAGGAAATTGTGAAGTATGCATCCGACCGTTTCATTACGGTCATTCCCGAAATAGAAATGCCGGGGCATGCATCCGCAGCACTGGCTTCCTATCCGGAACTTTCTTGC
Organism: Bacteroides sp. A1C1; assembly: GCF_004328515.1. NCBI lineage: Bacteria > Pseudomonadati > Bacteroidota > Bacteroidia > Bacteroidales > Bacteroidaceae > Bacteroides > Bacteroides sp. A1C1. Next base: position 1,150,630 of record NZ_CP036491.1, on the reverse strand, counting down.
GGATTGGGAAAGACTTATGTGGTGCGTGATTATTTTGATGTTTTTGATGAGGTCTATTGTTCCAAAGAGCATACATTTGAATTCTTACAAAATGTGCTGACCGAAGTTATGGAACTCTTCCCCAGCCATTATATCCACATTGGTGGAGATGAGTGTCCCAAGAAAGCATGGAAGAAGTGTGCCCATTGCCAGCATTTGATGAAGCGGGAAGGTCTGCCCAACGAAGAAGCTCTGCAAAGTTGGTTTATCCATCGGATTGAGCAATTTGTGAACAGTAAAGGGCGTGACATCATCGGGTGGGATGAGATTCTGGAAGGAGGGCTTGCCCCTAATGCTACCGTCATGTCATGGCGTGGCGAGAAAGGAGGTATCGAAGCGGCTCGCCAACGGCATAAAGTCATTATGACACCCGGCAAAAAGTGTTATTTGGATTACTACCAGGAAAGTCCGGAATTCGCTCCGTTGGCTATCGGCGGTTTCCTTCCATTGGATACGGTGTACAATTATAACCCGCTTCCTGCAGAACTGACTCCGGAAGAACAAGCTTATATAATAGGTGTACAAGCCAATATCTGGGGAGAGTACATACAGACTCCCGAGTATTTTGAATATATGGCTTTCCCCCGTTTGCTGGCTATGTCAGAGGTGCAATGGACACAGCCGGAACATAAGGACTTCGAGTCGTTTGCCCGTAGGCTGGATAAGGAGTTTGAACGATTGGATTATTGCGGAGTGAATGCTTGCCGCAACTTCTATGAAGTCAATCAGACTGGTGCGTGGAACAAGTCGCAGCAGACTTATGAGGTGACTTTGAACACCTTCTGTCCGGATGCCGATATTTACTATGCCGTAAATGATTCAACGGTCAACACTTCATCTTCCCTTTATGAGACTCCGATACCGTTGGACGAGGATGCAACTGTTTATTCGGCAGTTTACAGAGACGGTAAGCCGCTAGGGAAAGTGACCCGCAAGAGTTTTGCTGTAAACAAGGCAACCGGATGTGACTATACTTGTAATCCTGAAGCAGGATGGGAGCACTTGAATAAAGGCTTCGGACTAACTGATGGACGATGTGGCTATGCCCGCGACATGCGTCGCTGGATTAGCTTCTACCAGGATACTGTACAGATTGTAGTGGAACTGAAGAAACCTCAAAAAGTCAAGGAAGTTGCCTTTTCTTCTTTATGGAGGCCGGTAAATGGGATATGGCCGGCAAGAGCGATGGGTGTCTCTGTTTCAATGGATGGTCAGACTTTTATTCCGGTGGGCACTAAACGGCTGACTTATGATTTTACCTTGACGGAAGGTACCCGCTTCCCGGTATCTCTTTCATTTGCCGAAACGGAAGCTGCATTTGTCCGCTTGGAATTATTGAGTGGTGGCTTGTGCCCGAAAGGATATTTTCATGAAGGGTTGCAGAGTGAGTTGGCAATAGATGAAATAGAAATATATTAATCTCAAGAAATTATGAAGAAAATAGCTGTTTTTTTAATTGTACTATTGGGCTGTATGTCGGTAACGGCTTTTGCGCAGAAGCAATTCTTTTTTAAGAATGGCAAGTTTGTAGTAGCACAATTTACAGATTTGCACTGGATGCCGGGTTCTGCAAAGTGTGCCGAAACGGCAGCTACTATCCGTGCTGTCCTGGCAGCCGAACATCCGGACATTGCTATACTGAGTGGGGATGTGGTGACCGATGACCCTGCTATGGATGGATGGAAAAGTGTAGTGGATATTTTCAATGAAGCTAAGATGCCTTTTGTGGTGATGATGGGAAACCATGATGCAGAATATTTGACGCGCAATGAAATCTATGATTTCCTCTTGAAGTCTCCCTACTATGTGGGGGCAAAAGGCCCTGAAGATATTATGGGATGTGGTAATTGTGTGATTTCTATTTATAGTCCGGAGAAGAAGGACCAGGTAGAGGCATTGCTCTATTGCATGGATTCCAACGACTATCAGCCTAATAAAATCTATGGTGCTTACGACTGGATTCATTTCGACCAAATAGAATGGTACAGAAAGCAAAGTAAACACTTTGCGGAGAAGAACGGTGGTAATCCCGTTCCTGCTTTGGCCTTTTTCCATATTCCGCTGATTGAATACAACGAAATCAGAGGTGACGGGAAAACTTATGGCAATGATAAAGAAGGTGGAGTTGCCTCCGCTAACATCAATTCCGGTATGTTTGCTTCCTTCCTTGACATGAGGGATGTAATGGGAGTATTTGTAGGGCATGACCATGATAACGATTTTATAGGAATAGATAAAGGTGTTGCATTGGGATACGGACGGGTGACCGGTGCGGATGCGTATGGAGAGTTGACGAGAGGAGCCCGTATCATTGAACTGTACGAAGACCAATTCAAATTTGACACATGGATTTCCACTCCTTCGGGAAGGGAGGCTGCCTACTATTACCCTTCAGGTCTGAATTCGGATGAGGAGCAGAGTATGGCTTATTTGCCGGCTACGGGAACTTCTCCCAAGAAGCAGGGTGTGGCATATACCTATTATGAAGGCAAATGTAAACGTGTTGCCGATATTGCCGCCTGTAATAAAGTGAAGGAAGGGGTGATGAAGAATTTCTCGATTGAAGAAGCAGCCGTCCCTGATCATTTTGCTTATGATTTCCGTACGTTGGTGAAAATTCCAGAAAGGGGAGTATACCGTTTCTATACTTTTTCCGATGATGGTTCTAAACTATACATAGACGGTAAATTGATTGTTGATAACGACGGCGGACACAGCGGACGCCGTTCCGAAGGGAAAGTCGCTCTCGAAGCAGGGTACCACGAGTTGCACCTGCTGTATTTCGAAGATTACATGGGCCAGGAATTGGAAGTCGGGTATTCGGGGCGGAATGTTCTGGAAACCGTGTTACCTGATACCATGTTGTTTGTACCAGATTAAATCAGTGCTGGTAACTCTTTGTCTGGTACTCTTTCCGATATTCATTGGGAGAAACTTTCTTCAAAGCTTTAAATTGGCGGGACAAGTTCTTCAGGTTATTTATTCCGACTTGTTCCGCCACATCTGCAATCGGAGCATCACTGGTCAACAGCAATTGGGCAAAGCGTTCCATCCTAAGGTTGAAGATATATTTGTGGATGGACTGCTGAGTGACTTGCTTGAAACGAATCTCCAATAAACGGCGTGATAATGGTACTTGTTTCACTATATCCGATACAGTGATATCAGCCGCTATATTCTGATGGATATATTTCAGAGCGGTTTGGATATGGGCATCGGTGGTAGAATAGAAGTCGGTCGAAAGCCGGTTAATTATATTAACCGGTTGGAGGACTACGTCCTGATAAGTGGCCTCCTCGTCATTCAATAGATGTTCTATGAGGGCGGCAGCCTCAAATCCGCCTCTTACAATGTTTTGGCTGATGCTGGATAGGGGAGGGTCTGAAAGGTTGCATATAATCTCATCATTGTCGACTCCTAATATTGCTATCTTGTCGGGCACTCTGATATTGTTGACTTTACAGATTTCCGTAATGCGGTTACCTTGATTGTCATCGCAAGCCATGAGTGCCGTAGGTTGCGGCAATGACTTTAACCAATTGAGCAGAGGTGGTGCCTCATAAAACCATAAGTCATCAAGTGATTGATCTTGATAAGAATAGAAATTGTTTCCAAACCCTTGGGATACTATGCACTCATAGAAACCCTCGCAACGTTCTTGTGACCATACCGTATCGCGATAACCGTAGAATGCGAAGTTCTGAAAGCCTTTACTCAGAAAAAACTCTGCTGCCATTCTGCCGGTCTTGCGGTAATCGCCGGTGATGTTTGGAATATTGCTGAACCTTGATTTGTAATCCTGGGCCAACGCGATAATCCCGTTTTCACGGAATAGCTCCACATTGTCATCATTGTCAAATCTGCCGATGATTGCATCTGCATGCCATGTCTTTGCCCATTTCAAGACTCCTTCTATACCATGACTGTTTTTGTAGGAGGGTGGCATACGGCATACTACCCATGGTTCATGGCTTTTGGAATAGGCCAATACCCCCTTTAGCAGATTGTACGAAAAGGACTCTGTAAAATCGGTCAATAATATCAATCGAATCATAGCAGTTGACTAAATGTAACAGATTGTTACTTATACAAATGTTAGCTTAATTGACAAATATAGGATTTTATTTCTTTTTCTTCAAATCTTTTCCCTCATATTTGCAGATTGCTTCAATCCACTCTTCTTCCAGTGGTTTGGATTCGTGTTTGGCGAGGTCGAAGGCTACCATGACGGAAGTACAAACGCATTTTACTTCTTGGGTTTCCGTATCGATGACACGCTGTGCCAGATGGAAACTCTTGGTTCCTATTTCAGTAACGGCAGTTTGCACGGCAATATGGTCCGAACCATAAATCTGCGCAAGGAAATTTGCTTCAATATGGACGACAACGATGCCATCCTTTTCCCAATCTACATCCGGGCATACGGAAGCGAAATATTCCGTTTTTCCTAAATCATAAAAAGAAAAGTAAACAGTGTTGTTTACATGGCCGAATTTGTCGACGTCATTGAAGCGTAGTTGTATGGGCAGGGTGTGGTTAAATTGAATTTCTTCCATTGTTTTCTCTTAAACTTTATTTATAATCGCTGCAAAAATACTATTTTTGCATGTTAATCCGTGAACTTATATATCAAGAAATGATAGAAGACATTAAAAAAGCCTGCCAGGTGATGAGCGAAGGCGGGGTAATTTTGTATCCGACAGATACGATTTGGGGCATAGGTTGTGACGCTACCAATGAAGAAGCGGTGCGCCGTGTATATGAAATCAAGCGACGCTCTGACAGTAAGGCGATGCTGGTATTGGTAGATTCCCTGGTAAAGGTGGATTTCTATGTGCAGGATGTTCCAGAGGTTGCCTGGGATTTGATAGAACTGGCTGACAAGCCTCTTACCATAATTTATTCCGGAGCGCGTAATCTGGCTCCTAATTTGCTTGCCGAAGATGGTAGTGTGGGTATCCGCGTCACCAGTGAGGCATTTTCAAAGCGGCTTTGCCAGCAGTTCCGTAAGGCGATAGTCTCTACTTCTGCCAATGTCAGCGGGCAACCGTCTCCCGGCAACTTCAGTGAAATAAGTGAAGACATCAAGTCTGCGGTAGATTATATAGTAGGATACCGCCAAGAGGAAACGGGACGCCCGAAACCGTCCAGCATCATTAAGTTGGGCAAGGGCGGAGTCATCAAGATTATTCGCGAATAAAAGGAAAAAATGGCAGAGGATAAGAGGAGTTTGTTGCAGCGCTTCATCATTTGGCGCGAAAAGAATATCAAGGAGAAGCAATTCATACTGATTCTCAGTTTTCTTGTGGGTATTTTTACGGCGTTCGCCGCACTGATACTGAAAGGCATCATACACTGGATACAGAACTTCCTGACGGACAATTTCAATGCGACGGAGGCCAACTATCTTTATCTGGTTTATCCGGTAGTGGGTATCTTCCTGACCGGATTGTTTGTCCGTTACGTGGTGAAGGACGACATCAGTCATGGTGTTACGAAAATCTTGTATGCCATCTCGCGGCGACAGGGACGTATCAAACGACATAACACTTGGTCGTCCATCATAGCCAGTTCCATTACCATCGGTTTCGGTGGTTCGGTCGGGGCGGAGGCGCCTATTGTGTTGACGGGTTCGGCTATCGGTTCTAATCTGGGAAATATATTCAAGATGGAGCATCGTACGCTGATGCTGTTGGTGGGATGTGGTGCTGCTGGTGCGGTTGCAGGCATTTTCAAGGCACCAATTGCCGGTCTGGTATTTACGCTGGAGGTACTGATGATAGATTTGACAATGTCTTCCTTGTTGCCGTTGCTGATATCCGCGGTGACGGCTGCAACTGTTTCCTATATCGTGACGGGTACGGACGCCATGTTCAAATTCCATTTGGACCAAGCTTTCGAATTGGAGCGTATTCCGTATGTCATTATGTTGGGCGTCTTCTGTGGATTGGTTTCCCTTTATTTCACCCGCGCCATGAACTCTGTGGAAGGCGTGTTCGGAAGGTTGAGAACTCCCTATAAGAAGCTGATAATGGGCGGTGCCATGCTGAGTATCCTGATATTCCTTTTCCCACCGTTGTATGGCGAAGGTTACGATACGATAGAATTATTGCTGAATGGAGTGAGTAATGCCGAATGGGACACGGTGATGAATAATTCCTTCTTCTACGGGCACGGCAATCTGTTGCTGATATACCTCATACTGATTATTCTGTTCAAGGTTTTTGCCTCGAGTGCCACGAATGGCGGTGGCGGTTGCGGCGGTATCTTCGCACCTTCATTGTATTTGGGGTGTATTGCCGGTTTTGTCTTTTCACATTTCAGCAATGAAATAGAGATGACGGCTTATCTGCCCGAAAAGAATTTTGCCTTACTGGGAATGGCGGGGGTTATGAGTGGGGTCATGCATGCTCCGCTGACCGGCGTGTTTCTCATTGCCGAACTTACGGGAGGATACGACTTGTTCCTGCCGCTGATGATTGTTTCCGTCAGCTCCTATCTTACCATTATCATGTTCGAACCTCACAGTATTTACTCCATGCGTTTGGCAAAGAAAGGAGAGTTGCTGACGCACCATAAGGACAAGGCCATCCTTACCCTGATGAAGATGGAGAATGTGGTGGAAAAGGATTTTGTGACCGTGCATCCCGAAATGGATTTGGGTGAACTGGTAAAGGCCATTTCTGCTTCGCATCGTAATGTCTTTCCCGTGGCCGATAAGGAAGGAGTACTGATTGGTATTGTTTTGTTGGACGATATCCGGAACATTATGTTCCGTCAGGAGTTATATCATCGCTTTACAGTGGGAAAACTGATGACTTCGGCTCCGGCACGTCTGTATGATACGGACAGTATGGAGCAGGTGATGCGTACCTTTGATGATACGAAGGCGTGGAATCTGCCGGTGGTGGATGCGGAAAACAAATACTTGGGATTCGTGTCCAAGTCGAAGATATTCAACTCGTATCGTGAAGTGTTGGTACATTTTTCAGAGGACTGAGGACATGTACAATTTACCATTTACAATGTACAATTTGCCATTCGGAGTGCTGTGTACATTGTACATGGTAAATAGTACATGAGTAGCCTCGCAAATTGTACATGGTACATGGTAAATAGTAAATGGAGTAAATTGTAAATGAAATGGTGGAAAAGAAGAATTTGAGGATTGTATATATGGGTACTCCCGATTTTGCGGTGGAGGCTCTTCGTTGTCTGGTAGAAAGAGGTTACAATGTGGTGGGTGTCATTACGATGCCGGACAAGCCTGCCGGACGGGGGCATAAGCTCCAATTCTCTCCGGTGAAACAGTATGCACTGGAACATAATCTTCCGCTTCTTCAGCCGGAGAAGTTGAAGGATGAGGCTTTTGTGGAGGCGTTGCGTGCATGGAAGGCCGATTTGCAGATAGTCGTTGCTTTCCGCATGTTGCCGGAGGTGGTATGGAACATGCCGCGATTGGGCACCTTCAACCTGCATGCTTCCCTGCTTCCGCAGTATCGCGGCGCAGCCCCCATCAACTGGGCGGTGATTAATGGTGATACGGAAACGGGCATCACCACTTTCTTCCTGAAACATGAGATTGATACCGGTGAGGTTATTCAGCAGGTACGGATACCCATTGCCGATACGGACAATGTGGGTATCGTTCACGACAAACTGATGCTGTTGGGCGGTCGCCTGGTGGTAGAGACTGTTGATGCCATTCTTGCCGGTACGGTGAAAAGTATTCCTCAAGAAGAAATGGCCGTAGTGGGTGAACTGCGTCCGGCACCGAAAATCTTCAAAGATACTTGTCGTATTGACTGGAACCGTCCGGTGAAGCGTATTTACGATTTTGTACGCGGCCTTTCTCCCTATCCTGCCGCTTGGACGGAGTTGGTCCAGCCCAGTGGAGAATCTATTGTAGTAAAAATCTTCGAGACGGAGAAGATAGGGGAATCCCATCAACTGGCTCCCGGAACCTTGCAGACAGACGGGAAAAACTATATCCGCGTTGCTGCCGAAGATGGCTTTGTCGGCATCCGCTCCCTCCAGCTTCCGGGCAAGAAGAGACTGAAGACGGATGAACTGCTGCGCGGCTTCCGGTTGACGGAAGAATGTGTGATGAAATAACTGATTGTCATTCATCAACTTCCTACTGCAAAACTACTGCATTTGTTTTGCAGCGTCACTGCAAACCGCTTTGCAGTGTTGCTGCAACTAATATGCAGTGTGACTGCAACTGCTTTGCAGTAGCACTGCAACACGTTTGCAGTGACGCTGCAAAAGGTATGCAGTAAGTTTGCAGTGAGAGTTTTGACTTCCAATGTTAGGCCGACTTAAATCTTTTATCTATATTTGTACATCACAAAGTTCGTAAACTTTAGAATACAGCATTATGAAACCAATCATATCCCCTTCTATTCTCTCTGCCGATTTCGGTTATCTGGCACGGGACATTGAAATGATTAACGAAAGTGAGGCAGAGTGGGTACATATCGACATCATGGACGGTGTGTTTGTCCCCAATATTTCTTTCGGATTCCCGGTACTGAAGTATGTGGCAAAACTGTCGCAGAAACCTTTGGATGTGCATCTGATGATTGTACAGCCGGAGAAGTTTATTCCGGAGGTGAAGGCTCTGGGAGCCCATGTCATGAATGTGCATTATGAGGCTTGTCCGCATCTGCACCGCGTGGTGCAGCAAATTCGCGAAGCAGGGATGCAGCCGGCAGTAACGATTAATCCGGCAACTCCCGTGTCCTTGTTGAAGGATATTATTAATGATGTATACATGGTGCTGATCATGAGCGTAAATCCTGGCTTCGGCGGACAAAAGTTCATAGAGCATTCTCTTGATAAAGTGCGCGAGTTGCGTGAATTGATTACGGTTACCGGTTCGCAGGCCTTGATAGAAGTGGATGGTGGCGTAAACTTGGAAACCGGTTCGCGTCTGGTAGAAGCTGGAGCAGATGTACTGGTGGCAGGCAATGCCGTTTTCTCAGCTCCCGATCCGAAGGAGGCCATCCGTGCATTAAGGAATCTGTAATCCGTCTTCTGGATTGATAATCGACAGCTGGCAACGGCATCCTTTCCTTCGACTGTTGATGCCGTTGGTAGTTGGTATTTTGTGTGGAGATGCGTTTCCACACGTGCTTTCTGCATGGGAGTATGTGGCAGGTTTTCTGCTTTTTCTTTTTATCATAGGCAGATACAAGCATACCGGATGGGTGTATGGAGCGGCGGTATACCTTTTCTTGGGTGGTACGGGGCTCTGCTTGATGAGTTGGCAGCAGGGAAAGACGGCATTTCCCTTTTCGGGCAAACCTGCTGTTTATAGGGTTTGTATCCGCGAGCATCCCGAAGAGAGGGAGCGCAGCATATTGTGCAGGGTTGTCCTGCTGGGAGAGGTAGAGCAGGATGCAGTTACGGGTTGCCCCCGGAATCATCTTTTTCTGGCTTATTTTCCGAAAGATTCTGCTACGGCCACTTTGCGCAGTGGTGATGAGTTGCTGGTATCTACCCGGCTTGTTCCTCCGGCAAACAATGGTAATCCCGACGAGTTTGACTATGCTCGCTACCTGAGGCGGAAAGGCTATAGCGGCACGGCTTACGTGGCTGACGGACATTGGCGGAAGACGGGGCATGATGCCTCTCGCACTGTCAGCCAGGTGGCACTGGATTATAGGGAGAAAGTGATTGGCTTATACCGGAGTTTGGGTTTTGAAACTGATGAATTGGCGGTACTTGCTGCGTTGACAGTGGGGGATAAAGAGGAACTGAGTGATGATATTGTGGAGACCTACTCCGTTTCGGGAGCCAGCCATGTACTGGCACTTTCGGGATTGCATATAGGGTTTCTGTATGCTTTGCTCTTGTTTGTGCTTCGTCCTTTGTGGAGGCGATGGCGGCGGTTGAAACCTTTGTTGCTTTTGCTTCTGGTCCTTTTCTTGGTGAGTTTTGCTTTTTTCACGGGATTGTCCTCCTCGGTGGTGCGGTCGGTTGTCATGTTCTCTTTGTTGGCGTTTGCCGGTTTGCCGCCGGAAAAGCCGCTGACTCTGAATACGCTGGCGGCAACTGCTTTCCTGATGCTGCTGTGCAAGCCGGCCTGGTTGTTTGATGTCGGTTTTCAGTTGTCATTCTCGGCGGTTACAGCTATTGTACTTGTACAGCCTAAGTTGTATGCCCTTTGGAAGGTTGACAATTGTTTCCTGCGATATTTGTGGGGACTTATGACAGTGTCTGTGGCAGCTCAGCTGGGTACGGCCCCTTTGGTCATTGTCTATTTCTCCCGTTTTTCCACTCATTTTCTGTTGACTAATCTTTGGGTAATTCCCATGGTGTCACTCGTTCTGTATTCGGCGGTCTTTCTGTTGATGCTTACGCCGCTGCCTTTTGTACAACATCTGTTTGCAAGGGTAGTAGAGGCATTGGTACATGTCCAGAATGAAGTGCTTCGCTGGATAGAGCATCTTCCCGGCGCTGCTGTCGATAATATTTGGTTGGATATATGGGGCGTTCTGCTCGTCTATCTGTTCTTGGGGATGGCATATTATGGCTTTCTACGCCTTACGGTACGTAGAGTCTGCTTTGCGTTGCTGGCATTGTTGGCAGTGGTTTCCTGGCATTCCCTTTCCATCATGTCCAATGCTCCCCGGCAGGGGATTGCTTTTTATAGCGTGAGAGGCTGTCCCGTTGTCCATTGTATGGCAGACAACCGTCATTCTTGGTTGGCATGTACCGATAGCTTGCCGGATATGCCGCGTCTGTGCCGTGCCCTTTCTCCACATTGGAACCGCCTGCGTCTGGAGACTCCCCGACTGGTTGCCGGAGATTATACAACTCCCGGCTTATCCATGCGCAATCAGATTGTCTCTTATGCCGGTAAGTGCATCTGTCTTCTTTCCGACAACCGTTGGAGAAACAAGAACTCTTCCCGTCCCCTCTCAGTTGATTATTTGTATATCTCCAAGGGGTATCAAGGTGGGATAGAGGAACTTACTTCGCTCTTTTCCATAGGGATGGTGGTACTTGACTCTTCTCTTTCAGACTATTATCAGAATAAGATTGCCAATAATTGCGTTCGCTTAGGTATTCCCTATCTTCTTCTTTCTCAAAAAGGTTCTTACCGCATATTGTTATAAATCACAAACTTTTTGTACTTTTGCCCCTTCAATTTGTTATAAACGCCAAATAGTAAATAGTCAATCGTCAAATAGTAAATAAATATATGTTGACCAAAGTAATAGAACAATCCAAGATAGACCATTTCACCAAATGGTTTGACCGTGCAGACAAGATAGTAATCGTTTCGCATGTGGGCCCCGACGGGGACGCCATCGGCTCTTCTCTGGGCTTGTGGCACTTCTTCAGCTCGCAGGGAAAGACGGCGAATGTTATTGTGCCGAACGCTTTCCCCGACTTCTTGAAATGGATGCCCGGGAGCAAGGACATCCTTCTGTACGACCGCTACAAGGAGTTTGCCGACAAGCTGATTGCCGAGGCGGATGTCATTTGTTGTCTGGATTTTAATGCTATCCATCGTATAGATGCCATGGGTGACGCTGTTCTTGCATCCCCGGCAAGAAAAATACTGATAGACCATCATCTCCATCCGGAGGATTTCTGCAAGATTATCATCTCCCATCCGGAGATATCTTCCACTTCGGAACTGGTTTTCCGCCTGATTTGCCGTATGGGCTATTTCAGTGACATTTCAAGGGAAGGTGCGGAATGTATCTATACGGGCATGATGACCGATACCGGCGGGTTCACCTATAATTCCAATAATCGGGAAATCTATTTCATCATCAGCGAACTGTTGTCGAAAGGTATTGATAAGGACGAGATTTACCGCAGAGTGTTCAATACTTATTCAGAAAGCCGTCTGCGCCTGATGGGATATGTCTTGTCACAAATGAAGGTCTATCCGGACTATCATGCAGCCTTAATTTCCTTGACTAAAGCCGAACAAAGCCAATTTGACTATGTGCGTGGAGATAGTGAAGGGTTTGTGAACATTCCTTTGAGCATCAAAGGGGTGATTTTCTCTTGTTTCCTGCGTGAAGATACGGAGAAGCCGATGATAAAGATTTCTTTACGTTCGGTCGGTACGTTCCCTTGCAATCAGCTGGCTGCCGAGTTCTTTGGCGGCGGTGGTCATTTGAATGCTTCCGGCGGTGAATTTTATGGAACGATGGATGAGGCCCGCAAGGTCTTTGAGCAGGCTTTGGAGAAATACAAACCGCTGCTGAATGCCAAAGGATAAAAAAAGTTCAGTTGTAAAGGTTAAAAGTTACGAACTTTCTATCCGCAGCTTTCAACTTTCAAGGAAATCAGATACTTTTGTACGAAATTACTAAATAACAGAAATGAAGAAACTTACTTTATTCTTTTTTGCCTTACTTGCAGTTTGTTTAGCCTTCCAGGCATGCGATAATTCTAAAACTTATGCCGAAATGCTTGAGGAAGAAAAAGATGCCATCAAAGCGTTTATCAAAGACAGTAGTATTGTCGTTATTTCTCAAAGTGAATTCTATGCGCAAGATTCGACAACGGATGTAAGCAGGAATGAGTATGTGCAGCTGGCAAGCGGGGTGTATATGCAGATTGTGGATAAAGGTTCGACGAATCCTGCAGATACAGTTAAACCGAATGATTTGGTTTTGGTGCGTTATGAAGAATATGGATTGATAGAAAAGGCGGTGACTTCATCTAATTTGAATAATCCGACAGTTGTGGATGAATTCAGATATACGGTTACTTCTTCATCTATAGCCGGACTTTTTACACAAGGATATATGCTTGCATATTATGGATCGTCCGTGCCTGCCGGTTGGTTGGTCGCTTTGAATTATGTACGTGATGGGGCGCATGTGAAACTGATTGTACCATCTAAGATGGGGCAACAGACTGCCATGCAACAAGTGTATCCTTATTATTACGATATACATAAATTCCAAATTTGGAACTAACCTATAAATTTTAAATCATTAACCTATGACTCTAATCAAATCTATTTCTGGAATCCGCGGAACCATTGGCGGTGGTGCCGGCGAGGGATTGAATCCGCTCGACATTGTGAAGTTCACTTCAGCTTATGCTACCCTGATTCGTAAGACGTGTACTGTAAAAAGTAACAAAATCGTGGTAGGGCGTGATGCCCGCATCTCTGGCGAGATGGTCAAGAACGTAGTAGTCGGTACCTTGATGGGTATGGGCTGGGATGTAGTGGACATTGATTTGGCTTCTACTCCGACTACCGAGCTGGCTGTAACCATGGAAGGTGCCAGTGGAGGTATTATCCTGACTGCCTCACACAATCCCAAGCAGTGGAATGCGTTGAAACTGTTGAATGAAAAGGGCGAATTTCTGAACGCTGCCGAAGGTCAGGAAGTACTCCGCATTGCAGCTGCCGAAGAATTCGATTATGCCGAAGTGGACCAACTCGGCTCGTACCGTCAGGATTTAAGCTACAACCAGAAACATATCGACAGCGTATTGGCGCTTGACCTTGTAGACGTGGAAGCTATCCGAAAGGCAAACTTCCGTGTAGCCATCGATTGTGTAAACTCTGTAGGTGGTATTATTCTGCCGCAACTACTTGAACAACTTGGTGTTCAGCACGTAGAGAAGCTCTATTGCGAACCGACCGGTAACTTCCAGCATAATCCCGAGCCTCTGGAAAAGAACTTGGGTGACATCATGAACCTGATGAAAGGAGGGAAGGCAGATGTTGCATTTGTTGTAGACCCTGATGTAGACCGCCTGGCAATGATTTGCGAAGACGGCAAGATGTACGGTGAAGAATATACACTGGTTACTGTTGCCGACTACGTATTGAAACATACTCCGGGCAATACGGTATCCAATTTGAGTTCGACCCGTGCCTTGCGCGATGTAACTCGCAAGTATGGGCAAGGATATTACGCTTCCGCCGTAGGTGAAGTGAATGTAACTACCAAAATGAAGGAGGTAGGTGCCGTTATCGGTGGCGAAGGAAACGGTGGGGTAATTTATCCGGCCAGCCACTATGGACGTGATGCCTTGGTAGGTATTGCCTTGTTCTTGAGCCATCTGGCACACGAAGGCAAGAAGGTGAGCGAACTCCGTGCATCCTATCCTGCATACTTCATGGCAAAGAATCGTGTAGACTTGACTCCTGAAACAGATGTAGATGCTATTCTTGCCAAGGTGAAGGAGCTGTATAAGAATGAAGAAATCAATGATATAGACGGTGTGAAGATTGACTTCCCCGACAAATGGGTTCATCTGCGTAAAAGCAATACGGAACCGATTATCCGCGTTTATAGTGAGGCCGGTACACCAGAAGCTGCCGAGGAAATCGGTCAGCAGATTATGAAGGTGATTGAAGACCTGGCAAAATAAGACTGATTGTAATGACTGTTATATGTCCCACTTTTTTTTTGGAGAGTGGGACTTTTTTTAGGGAGTATTTATTGCTGCTACAATTCGATGACTTTCTCTATCTCTTCTTCAAAGTTTGGAGTAAAGACTTCCTTGCCTATGCTTTTTTTGATTTCATCAATGCTCCAGAAACGTCCTCCGTCCAGCTCGTCACTGGGATGTATTTCACCGTCGTAGACCGTTTTGTGTACGAAGACCAGTTCCTTTTCGCGGGCAGACTCGAAGACATAATGCAAGACGGTTTCGGGAACAAAGTCGGTAATGCCGAGTTCTTCGCGTACCTCGCGTTTCAGCGCCATCTCTACACTTTCACCTAAATCGACGTGTCCGCCTACGGAGGTGTCCCACTTCCCCGGTTGTATGTCTTTCCATTCGGGACGTTTCTGCAGATACAGCTCACCTTTGGAATTGAATACATGAAGATGGATTACCGGATGCAGCAGTTTGCTACCGTTATGGCATTCGCCACGGGTGGCGGCACCTATGATGTTGCCTTGTTCGTCGACAAGGGGGAACATCTCTTGATTGTTATCGTGGTTCATTGTGTTTAGGGTATTAATAATGATGAATCTCCATAGCTCAGAAAGCGGAAATCATGTGCCAGTGCATAGTTATAAATCTTCTGCCAGTCGCCGTGTACGAAAGCTGATACGAGCAGCAGCAAGGTGCTTTGCGGTTGGTGGAAATTAGTCACCATAGCCTTCACGATTTTGTATTCATATCCCGGGGCGATGATGATTTGAGTGCTGGTATGCAGAGTCTCCATACTATGCTTGTCAAGATAGGCGACAATGGCTTGCAGGGCTTCTACTGCAGGGGTGGTGGCAGCCTTGGCAGACATTTCATAAGGTTGCCATTGGTGGACGTGCAAGTCTTCCTCCGTGGCTTCGGGATTATTCAGTAAGGTGGCTCCGATGTGATAGAGGCTTTCCAATGTGCGCACCGAAGTTGTCCCTACGGCCACTGCCTTGCCGTCGTGCGCTATGAGTTTTTCCAATGTGTTGCGCGAGACGGAGATGTATTCCGTATGCATTTCATGCCCTTCTATTTCTTCACTTTTCACCGGTTTGAAGGTTCCGGCTCCCACATGGAGTGTCAGTTCTTCCAATTCTACTCCTTTATTGCGCAATGCGTCCAATACGCGTGGGGTGAAATGCAGTCCCGCTGTAGGGGCAGCCACCGAACCTTTGATTTTGGAATAGACAGTCTGGTAAGTCTCCTTGTCACTTTCCTGGGTTTCCCGGTTCAAGTAGGGAGGGATGGGCAATTCACCGAAGACCTCGAGAATGTCGGCAAAAGTCACTTCCGGATTATTCCAGCGGAAGTTTACCCAATGGCTGGTTCCGTGGCATTCGCCCCGTTCGGCGGTCAGGGTGAGTGGTTTGCCTTTCACGGTCATCTCACGTCTTAGCATGCCTTCTTTCCATTTTTTCAGGTTGCCGACCATGCAGAGCCAAGCGGTATGCTCGGTTTGCTGGAAGTTGAGGGCATAGTCGTTCGGCTGTATAGGTTCTAGGCAGAATACTTCAATCAGTGCTCCCGTTTCTTTCCGGAAATGCAGGCGTGCTTGGATGACTTTGGTATTGTTGAATATCATCAGGCTTCCCGATGGCAGATACTCCGGCAGTGAAGTGAATCTGTCTTCTGAAACTTCTCCGTGGCGATACAATAACAGTTTGGACTGGTCACGTACGGACAATGGGAACTTTGCAATGCGTTCGTCCGGCAATGGGTAGTTGAATTCGCTGATTCTGATATGTCTGGGGTCTTCTTTCATGATGGCTTTCTCTTTATTATATCGGCTGCAAAGGTACGGATATTTGGGAAGATTTGAAGAATAAGGGAAATAATTCCTAACTTTGCAGGAAGAAAGTAGGAAAAGACAAACTAAAAGATACGTTACTATGAAGATAGGAGATAAAGTTCGTTTCCTCAGCGAAGTTGGGGGTGGTGTTGTGACAGGATTTCAAGGGAAAAACATCGTGTTGGTGGAAGATGCCGACGGTTTTGACATACCGATGCCCATAAACGAATGTGTGGTGATAGAGACCGATGATTATAATATCCCCACTCCGGCAGCCAAAGCGGCTGCCAAGAAGAAGCGGGAAGAAGAGCAACAATTGCGTACGACTGCTACTGCGGCAAGGCCGTCTGCTATGGAGTCTCAGGTTTCAGAGCCTCAAACGGTCCGTTTGGAGAAACCGCAGATATCTGTTTATCGTCAGCCCGAGATGAAAGGCGGAGATATCCTGAATGTTTTTCTGGCTTTTGTTCCGGAGGATATCAAGGCTGTCAGCACTACACCTTTCGAGGCATATTTGGTGAACGACAGTAATTATTATATGTATTATACCTATTCGAGTGCTGAAGGAAAGTCCTGGACAGTCCGTTCGCATGGTTTGATAGAGCCGAATACGAAACTTCTGCTGGAGGAGTTCGAAAAGTCCGAGTTGAACGACCGTGAACGTGTGATGGTACAGCTGGTGGCATTCAAAGATAACCGTGCGTTCACAATGAAACCGGCTGTCAGTGTGGAAGTCCGCATAGATATGGTAAAGTTCTATAAACTGCATACATTCCAGCAGACGGTTTTCTTTGAAACACCGGCCTTGGTGTATGATATTGTCCGGAATGACCAGCCTGCCAAGCAGGTGTATGTTTCGGCAGAGGAACTGAAGGAGGCTTTGATACAGAAAAAAACGGCAGATACTCCATCCAAACCGCAGACGGTCATCAAACGTGGGGGCAAGAATGGGATTGTCGAGATTGACCTGCATATCGGCGAGTTGCTGGATGACACCTGCGGCATGAGCAACAGTGAAATATTGAATTACCAACTGGACAAGTTTCGTGAAGTGATGGAACAATACAAGAAAAAGCGCGAACAACGCATCGTCTTTATTCATGGCAAGGGGGATGGTGTACTTCGTAAAGCGCTATTGGATGAGTTGAAACGTAAATATTCCAATTGCCGCCACCAGGATGCTTCGTTCCAGGAGTACGGATTTGGGGCGACGATGGTGACGATTAAATAAAATCAAGTATTTGAATAGTGAATAGGGCAGTTCAAACGTTGGAATGCCCTATTCATTATTTTTGATGGCTTATTAGCTAAATATTGTACTATGATGTGATTTTTTGTTTCGTTTTAATAAAGCGGTAACGTATGCTCTTTTATGGCTGAGAAATACGCCTTATACTTGACGGCATTTCGCAAAAATATTTTAAGTTTGTAGATGTATTGAATAAATAATCTAATTACGGGAAACATGGGAGAGAGGATGGATAAGCGAATTCGATTTTACATTTATTGGATATTAGGGCTTGTGTTTCTAGGGGCTTGTGCGCCCGGAGATGAAGAGGACGTATACACAGAGATGAGAGCTTTTGAGGATTTTTCCCGTATAAATGGAGACTCTGTGGCCATTGTGCCCCGAAAGGTGAGGTTGAAGGCTCTTCAAAAGATGGAAGAGGCAAAGGATAGCTTGGTCAAATATAATTATCTGGCAATGACACTGAAAACATATTTGATTACTTCACAGCTTGATTCGGCGCAAATCGTAATCCAGCAGATACATGACTTTATTGAAAGGCAGCATAGTTCTTCTCAAATGGCAGATTTGGAGTCTGAATGTTTCAATATGAAGGGAAATATCTTTGCACGCGTTGGGAATATGGATTCTGCCGAAATTTGCTTCCGGAAGGCTTATGAATTACGGATGAGAGGGACTAGGATTGAAGTGGTGCCGGATATTTTGATGAATCTTGCTGATGCGAATAACCGTTTAGGAAAATTGGATATAGGGGCAGCTTGGTATAGGAGAGCTTTGTTGATGTGTGACTCTTTGCATGTAGCTTCTACCAAGAAACCTCCCATTTATTATGGTTTGGCACAAGTATATGTTACCATGCGTGATTTCGAACAGTGTGATTACTATTATAATCTGGCAGGGGAAAGCTATGACAGTATGCTGCCTTATGAAAAATATATTTATTTGAATAATAGAGGGACTTCTTACTATTATAGGGAGGATTACCAGACAGCGATAAAATATTTCCAAAAGGTTATTGATTTAGTCGAAGGATATGATGATATGAGTTTTGAACTTAATCTGGGGAGGTTGAATTTGGGAGACTGTTATCTTCAACTGAATATGGTTGATTTGGCTGTTAAATATATAAATGAATGCCAACCTTTTTTTGAGGAAATGGGGGTGAGTACTGCACTATATTATATCGATACGCAGAAAATAGAATTAGCCCTGCTTCAGAAAGACTTTCAAGAAGCACGCCGTTTATTGTCCGAGAGTGTAGTTCCTCCGGGCATCGACCCTGATATGGTACATATCCGTAATAAATACCTTCAGCAGTTTTACGAGGAAACCGGCAACTACAAGAGGGCTTATCACTATCTGCAGAGGAACAACCTGCTTGATGATTCTATCAGGAATGAGCGTGTCCGGATGCGTACGGCAGACTTGACTTTGCGTTATCAGCAGGATTCTACCTTGATGGCACATCGGGTTTTGCTTCAGGAGCAGAAAAACGAGGTGCTGGTGCTGAGGCAGACACAGTTTGTCGTGTTTGCTGTAGCTGTTGTATCTATATTGACGGCGGTTTTTCTTTATCTGTACAGCAAAAAGAAACGTGCTTTGTTGCTTGCACGGAATCATCGCACAGTCTCTACACTTCGTCTGGAGAATATCCGTAACCGCTTGTCCCCTCATTTCATCTTCAATGTGCTGAACTGGGAGATGGCGGAGCGGAATGTAGAAGAAAAGCAAGAGCTTTCGTCGCTGGTAAAACTGATGCGTCGCAATCTGGAATTGGCGGAACAACTGTGTGTAACCTTGGCAGAGGAGCTGGATTTTGTGAAAACATATATTAATCTGGAACGCCGTTCTTTAGGTCCGGATTTTCATTCGGAACTGAAGATAGAAAAGGATGTGCAGCCGGAGCAAATAAGGATTCCGTCTATGATGATTCAAATTCCGGTTGAAAATGCAGTGAAGCATGCGTTGCGCGAGAAGGAAGGTGAACGTAATCTTTGGGTTTCGGTCTGTCGCCGGGGAAACGGTATCTGTATAAAGATAACGGATAATGGTGGCGGTTATCGTCCAGACAGTCGGAACTGGGGCACGGGGACGGGAATGAAAGTCATTATGCAGACCATTCAGATTCTCAACAATAAGAATAAGGAGGCCATTGATGTTTCAGTGCACAATGTCTCTCTACAGAGTGGTGAGATGGGATGTGAGGTGACTTTCTGGTTGCCAGACAACTACGATTACAGGATTTAAAAGAACCGTTTAATCTCGTTTTTTGCAAGGATAGGCATATTTACGGATAAATAGTCCGTAAATGGCTTCTTGTTGCTTTGTATGGGAGCAGGATTATGTATATATTCGCGAAAAGAAAAACATAAAAGAAACATGGATAAATATAAGGTTGCAATAGTTGACGACGATGAGGTGGCTCTTGAGAATCTGAGTTTTGAATTGGGAAAGGATGCACGCTTTTCTTTGAAGGGAACTGCCCGTAATGGCAAGCAAGGGAAAAAACTCATTGCCAAGGTACAGCCGGATTTGTTGTTCTTGGATGTGGAAATGCCGGATATGACAGGAATGGAACTACTGCAGGAAATACGTGGCAGTGTTTCATGGAACATGCGGATTGTTTTCTATACGGCTTATGATAAGTATATGGTTCAGGCTATCCGGGAGGCTGCGTTCGACTATCTGTTGAAACCTTTTGAAGAGCAGGAGTTTCGGGATATTCTTGCACGTTTTGTAGAGCAGGCAGAAGCTGGGCAGAGAATGTCATATCCCATTGGTGCGCCGTTGCATACCGGACAGACATTTATCGTATTTACGCCAACCAATGATATGCGTGCATTGCGTCCGGCTGAAATCGGTTTTTTTCGCTATTGCTCCGAGCGTAAACAGTGGGAGGTGATACTAAACAACCAGCCGCCATTGGTGCTGCGTCGCGGAATGACTGCTGAGCAGATTACTCAATATTCATCCAGTTTCGTGCAGATACATCAATCGTATATTATCAATATTGATTATCTGATGATTATAAAGGATAGCAAATGTATGCTTTATCCACCATTTGACAAAGTGACGGAACTGCTGGTTTCCAGAAAGTATAAGAAAGAACTGCAAGACAGATTCTGCTTGTAAAGTGATAAGAATTATTTGGTTAGGGAGTTGACGCCGCAGACTTTGGTGGCGTTGACGTAAAGAAAAGGCATTGAACCTTTAAAGTCCAATGCCTTTTTATTTATCAAATACAATTTTCGTATTCATCAGAAGCGAAGCTTATTTCACTTCGATACCTTTGTTCTGCAGTGTGACATTTAATACTCTGGCATAATCAGCATACTGCTTTTCATTCAGAGTCTTTTTCATCAACTTCAGATTACCATAAACTGCATTACGGAGTAACTTCTCCTGATTCTTCTTGGAATTTGTAGCGCGTTCCATCTGTTCTGTAAAATATTCGCAGATGTTTGCCACTTCTTCATGCTGGTTGGAATCCAGATTCAAATACTTGCTCAACTTTGTTATGTTGATATTACCTTCCCATTTTGCAGTTGTAGGTTGGTTTCCTGCTGCAAATGTTGTAGCAGTCAGGCAGACTGCTGCCACTAATGTTAATCCTAAACGTTTCATAATACCTACTTTTTAATTGTTATTCCTAAAAACTAATCTCAATCTAATACCTATTGAAAACTCTCTAAGCGCTTAGCTTTTTCTTTTTACCTATGCAAATATAGATATATGTTTTATAACACAAAAATGGATAAGTAAAAAAGTGTAGTTTATACCTTCATTTCTTGACTTAAATCAATTTTGTAGTGTGAAAATGCTTTATTTGGATGCTTTTTGTAATACGAATGTAATGTAGGTTAAATGAAATTCAGTTTATTATAATGGATAAAAGGGGTTTTATTAGTCAAAATGTTATCGCCAAACAGTTTCGGGCAATTCTATGATTACTCTGCTTTCCGAGCAGACTCCCACAAAGCCTAATCCGCCTATGACGTTGCAAGGCAGACTGATAGGTTCCATTAAAGCATCGTCGTAATCCCCATCATCCAGGCAGTTTAAGGCTTTCAGGTAGCGGTATTCGGCTTCAGTGATGCTAAGCAGCCGTACGGTGATGGTTTGTTTGCGGGATATATGGTCGTAGTAGTGTCCCTCTACCGGATAATATTCTTGGTAGAGAGGGGTATATACTTTTAATGTGGCATACGAATCACGGAAAGTGTTATCATTGAATATATTGTATTTGTTATTGATGGTGGGAAACAATTCATTTTCTTCATCATCATAGTTTCCGGGATGGCCGTCAGTCAGTATAACATCTTCCCGGTTAATGATTTCGTTCTGCCGGGGAGCAAGGATGGTGGTGTCTCTGGGTATGAAGGCCCAATGCCAAGAGCCGTCCTCGTCTTCCACTTTGATGAGGCTGCCGTTTTCATCTTCCAGGTATTCTTTCCATTTGCAATAGTAACTACGGTCATTCCAAATGTCCAGCCGGTAGTAGTTCTTCTCGTTGGGGCGGTCTTGCAATGTAATTTTGTATTGGCGGTAAAGGGTTTGTCCGCTGTACTCGCGCAGGTAGGCCAGGCAAGTGTCCACGTGCAGGCTCTCTATCGGTTGTGGCACGGTGACCTCGGCACTGGCATGGTATTTCCCGTTTTCGGCAGTGGCTTCCAGACGTATGTTGTCGCCGGGATGCAGTGTGCTGGTCAGACGATATTTCTTGAAACGTATACTTTTCAGTAATGATTCATAAATGTCCTTATCAAGTTCTCCTTCCAGATGCCCATAAATTTCTTCCGGGGAAACCGCTTTCGGAGTTTCTGCTATTTTGCCATTGATGTAGAGGGAAAGAGTTGCTTCGTTCAAATGCTCAATACTATAGCCCTCGCCTAAATGGAGATAGACATCATTCTCAGCTTGTCCGGTTTCGAGCAAGGCGTTCATGATGATTTGCGGATCTTGTTGTCCGGGATTGTAAGGAATCTCGTTTTCGCAGGCTGTTAGGAAGCCTACAATAGTTATATATATAATAAGGTGTAATTTCATTTTTGTTTTCATATGCCGGATTTGTTTTTAAAATCTATAAGTATAGGTAACAGAAGGAATACAAGGCAGTATTGTTATTTTCTTGATGACAGTTTGAGCTTTCTTCTGCCCGGTATTTCCATGATAAATACTTTCGTAGAAATCATCGTAGTATACGTTGTATCCATTTTTGTATTTGCTGTAAACGATGTTCGGATTCATGGCATTGTATGCATTGTAGATACTGATATTCCAGGTACGCATACCATGTTTGGTCTTCTTGTTGAAGTTGACGCCGAGATTCAAACGATGGCTGGCGGGAAGGCGGTAATTGTTACGCCGGGAGATGTAGCCGGTTTCCTCAATAGAGCCATCGGGTTTGATGATGATTGTTGCCTTTTCGGGGATAGTGATACATCCACCGGTATTGAATATCCAGGAAGCTCCTGCATCAATGCGGTCACTGAACTTATGGCTGAGATTGAGGCTGATGCTGTGGCGGCGGTCATATTTGTAGGGGAACCATCGGCCTTGGTTGATGGTACCGTTCTTAAAACGGTGATCGGTCTTGGATAGGGTATATGCCAGCCAGCCGGTAGTCTTGCCCAATGTTTTCTGTGCCATCAGTTCCAGACCGAAGGAGCGGCCTTCGCCCGTTTCTACTTTTTCCTCCCAGTTGGTAGAGGTGCCGAAGAAGGATACACCGTCTTGATATTCAAGTATGTGTTTCATCTGTTTATAATATCCCTCGACGGAGAACTCCCAACCCGGCAGTCCGGAATAGTAGCCTCCTATGGAGAACTGGTTGGCATACATCGGACTGATGTCTTTGGTAATGGGTACCCAGAGGTCGGTAGGCATAGACAGCGGAGTAGAGGACAGCAGATGCACATACTGTGCCATGCACGTATAGGATGCTTTGGCAGAATATCCTTGTCCGAGGTCATAGCGGGCGGAAAGGCGGGGCTGCAACGAATAGTAGCTTTTCCCTTGTGTGTGGAACAGCGATGTGCGTACACCTGCATTCAGACTGAGCCTGGCGTTTACATTGAAATTGTCTTCGGCGTAAAGGGAGATTTCTTGTCCGCGCATGGCATGGCTGTTGCTGGTATTGTAAACCGTATCTTCCTGGAGGGCGCCATTATCTATATCTTGTATTTTCGAGGTAGCTATTCCCGGACGGAACGTATGGTGGATGTACTCTGCACCGAACTTGATGTGGTGCTGCGGCATGGGGGTGTAGTCAAAGTCCATACGCGCACTCCAGTCACGGATACCGGAGTTGAACTTGGAGGAGTAATAGTATCTGTCTTGTACTTTATTGGCGACAGTATAGGTATCTTCTATGTTTCCGTCCAGCCCCATCTCATATTTGTTGTATGAGACGGTGGTGTTGCAAAACAGCTTGCTGTTGAATACATAGTTCCAGCGGCCGTAGGCGATGGTGTTTCCCCAATTCAGATGGCTGTTGTCCTTGGAATAATTCTTAATGCTGTTGTCGTAATTGTCACCGTGGTAGTCACTGTCATAATGATAGTGGTCTTTCCCCTTGTAGAAACTGAGGAAGATGCGGCTACGGTCGCTGAACTTATGATTGACCTTTGCATTGACGTCGTAAAAATAGTAGTTGTATTTGTCGGAATAGGTGTCGTCTTTGTCTACAATGAGATTTTTGAAGAATAGGGTGGGGATGGCTCGTGCGCTGAAACTGAAGGAGGTCCGTTCTTTCCAGATAGGGCCTTCGATATGCAGTTTGTCCGTCAACAGGCCTATGCTGAATGCGCCGTGGTATTTATGCATGTCTCCGTCGTTGGTCCGTACATCTACTATAGACGAAAGACGCCCGCCGTAGCGGGCAGGAAAAGAACTTTTGAAGAGTGTGGTGTTCTTTACCGCTTCGGGCGTAAAGATGGAGAATACTCCCAACAGGTGGTCTGCGTTGTAAACTGGAATTCCGTCCAGCATAACCAGGTTTTGGTCGGGACCTCCCCCTCGCACATACATGCCAGCAAAACCTTCCATGCCGGCTTGCACACCCGGCATCAGCTGAATGGTCTTCAGCAGGTCGGCTTCTCCCAATATGGACGGGGTATGCCTGATTTGTGTCATCGGTATCTCATGCGCTCCCATGGCTGTGCTTTCTATGCCGGCCTCCCGCTTGTCCGAGAGCACTACGACCTCTGCCAGCTGGTTATTACTGTCCAATCTGACGTTGAGCAAGGTGTCTTTCGTCAGCTCGAACCGGCTATGCCGGCTTTCGTAGCCCAGGTAGGAGAAAACCAGTTCCGTTTCCCCTTCCGGCAAGGTGAGGGAATAGAAACCGAAAGGATTGGTGGCAGTACCTGTGGAACGACGACTCTCAAGGATATTGGCACCAATCAGCGTCTCGGAAGACGCTCCGTCGGTCACGTATCCGCTGATGGTGAACTTACGGCTAACGGGTTTCTGCGGCACGGGCCGCTTATGGAGTAGAATGTGCTTTCCGGATATTTCGAACGTGATGGGTTCGTTTTCAAAGGCACGTTGCAATATCTCACTGATGTTCTTTTGTTTCATCTCCAGTGTGATGCGGTGCGTGAGCTTTACTTCTTCCCCATAGATGAAGGAGAATCCGGTTGCATTTTCCAGTTGCTTCACGAAACTCTCTAAAGTTGCGTTACGGATATTCAGGTTTATACGTGTTTCCTTGTTTTGTGCTGGTGCATGGAGTGAGGAGCTTAAAAGAACCACACACATCAGAAGTACGGTTCTGATGCGGTGGTGCGAACAGATAGTAGAGCTGGTCATTGTCAGTTAAGTTTAGTAGTAAGGATAATGGTGTTGTTTTCTTTTTTATAGGTAAAGTTACCGGCTTCCTTCAGTAGGTCGAGGATTTCTGTAAGACTCTCCCCTTCGCGGAAGGTAGCTGTCATGTGATAGTTCTTCAGGCTGTCTCCTTCGATACGTATATCGGTACGGAACGTTTCGGAAAGTTGACGAACGATTTCCTGCAAGGGTTGCTGATCGAATGTCAGTACGCTATGGATTACTTGGGTTTCCTCGGTAGTATGTACGGCTTCTGTGGGAATGGCTTCCCGTTGCGGTGCTACGTATAAGAACTGATAGGCTGCCCAGCTCGTTACACAGAGCAGGACTACGGCTGCGGCACTGGCTGTACGCATCCAGAACCGCTTCATGCTGCGGCGCTTTAACAAACGGCTTTCCAGCAGCTTCCAGCTGTTTTCTGCCGTAAAGCGTCCTCGTGGGGAACGGGTAGAAGCAACCAGTTTGTTCAGTACCTTGTCGAAATTCTCGTTATTCACTTTCATTTTTGGCAATTTATTAAGAGCCTATGACTCCTTTCCTGCATGTAAAGACAGCTGCTTTTCAGGAATTCCCTATGCCTATATCCTGAAATAATGTTAATCTAAAGCTCTTTGTCCGTGAAAGTCCGTCCAGCTTACGTGTGACTTCCTTGCTTCTCTGTTTCAATCAATAGGGAAAGTCTGCATGAGATGTGCATCTCATACATACATACGCGGCTTCTTGCGAGGAAGATAAAGCAGAGTTCACTCCGTCAGCAATGCTTCCTTGAGTCTTGTGAGTGCTTTTTGCAGTTGCGCGTCTACTGTCTTAGTGCTGATGTTCAGCTCCTCCGCCACTTGTGCATAGCTTTGTTTCTCTTCGCGCAGGCGGATGAATACTTCACGGCAACGCTCCGGCAGGCGGTCGAGCGCCTTGACATATCGGGCAAACAGTTCTTCGCTGATAAGAGTGTCTTCGGGGGAATCGGCTTGGTCTGAAAGTTCGGGAAGCTGTTCGGACGAAAGTGTAGGGTGCCGGTTCTCTTTTTCCAGGTAATTGAGGGAGGCGTTTTTGGTAAGGATAAAGCAGTAATCCTCTATGTTGTTCACTTCCGGCAACCGGGTGCGTTGTTCCCAAAGCTTCATGAAGACGTCGAGCACAATTTCTTGCGCCCACTCTTCGTACTTCACGAAATAGCAGGCAATACGGAACAAACGGTCGTAGCACAGATTGTAGAAACTGTGAAAAGCCCGTTCCGAGTCTTCTTCCTTCATTTGGCGCAAGTAGCGTCTGACTTCTTGTTCGGTCATGCAGTCTCCCGGTTTTGCTGTTAATCAATGAACATCAGGTCGCTTATTATGCCGTCCGAAACAAAGATGCCTTCCCGGGTCAGGCGCAGGCGGTCTGCCTGCATCTCCAGTTTGTGGCTTTGGAGGTATGGAGCCGCTATTTTCATGCAATATTGGCATAATTCCGTGCCGAAGGCTTCTTCCGTATATGTCAGGGAGGCTCCCCACATGGTACGCAGGGAAGTCATGATGTATTCATTGTAACGGGTCACTTTATCCAGGATTTCTGTTTCGGAGGAACGCTGTCCCTCTTCAATGGACTTTATGTATCTTTCCAGAGAAGCTGTGTTCCATTCCCTTGTCTCCGCATTGAAGGAGTGGGCGGAAGGGCCGCAGCCCAAATACGGAATGCCTTTCCAGTAAGCGGTGTTGTGGCGTGAGTACATGCCGGGCTTGCAGAAGTTGGATATTTCATAATGCTCATACCCCGCGGCTCCCAGGGTGTCCATGAGCGCCGAGAAGAAGCGCAGGCTACTCTCTTCATCTACTTCGCTGATGCGGTGGCTTTGCAGCATTTCGTAGATGCGGGTACCTTTTTCGTAAGTCAGATGATAAGCGGAGATATGCTCCACATCAAGGCCGACGGCTTGTTGCAGGTCGCATTCCCACCGTTGGTCTGTTTCATCCGGCAGTCCATAGATAAGGTCGATGCTGATATTCCGGAAGCCGGCTTGGCGGAGGCGGTGTACGGCTGCGATGGCTTGCGTGGCATTATGCCGGCGGTTCAACAGTTTCAGGGTGGGGTCGTCGAATGTCTGTATTCCCATGCTTATGCGGTTGAAGGGGAGGGTACGCAGCATGGACACATATTCTTCCGTCAGGTCGTCGGGATTGGCCTCGAGGGTAATTTCTTCGGCATGTTCTGTTCCATACACCTCTTTGATAGTCCGGAATATCTGCTCGAAATCTTCGTGGGCGAGCTGTGAGGGAGTTCCTCCGCCAAAGTAGATGGTCTCTATCGGTTCTTCCTTCAGATAACCCTTGCGGGTTTTCAGTTCAGTGCACAAGGCATGGATGTACTGCAGCTTCAATTCGCTGCGAGTGGTGGAATAGAAATCGCAATAGATACAGCGTGTCTTGCAAAAAGGTATATGAATATAGATGCCTGCCATGGTATGCTTATGGATATTTATTGCAAAAATAGTCTTTTGGCAGGAGAATATATCGGTTTTCGGGACATTTAATGTAATATGGAAGGAGTCAGTGTCTTGGTGTGTATTCTCAGTTTTGTCTGTAATCCGGAAAAATAGAACATTTTTTGAGTCGTATGGAAATTCATTATTCCGAATAAATTCCTTTTCTTTGTTATCAGAAAAAGGAATAGGTGTCTATTAAAATAATGGGTAATATGTTTGAAGGACTTGACTTTTGGTTTGAACAGATTATAGCTTATTGTATTGCCTTTGTACTGGTGCAGTTCATGCAGAAACAAATATAACGGTAAATACTTTAGTCATTTCCGTCGTGGAATGATTTAATCTTGGGCTTTTTTCTTGTGATTTCTGAGTTTCTGGGGCACTAATGACCGATATTTACCCCTTTTTGAAACAATAGTGCCCCCGAAATTACCGGGGATGGGGTAATTTGCAGTATTGAAAAACAAACTTAAATAATATCATGAGAAAAAGTAACTACTTATGGCTGCTGCTGGTGGCAGTTTTATTGCTGCCCGTTCAGGAAATGGCTGCCAAGAAGAAAAAAGAGAAGGAAGTGACAGACCGCGAACTTTGGGTCGGGGTGTTGTATCAAATGGCTGCTCCGGACTGAGCAATATGAGTGAAGGGAAGCTCTAGGAAAATATGCAGGTGGAGCTTAGCCCCACTTGGGATGGACGCGACAAACGGGTGACCTATATGGAATGCTTCGGCCGTTTGATGGCGGGGTTGGCGCCTTGGTTCTCTTTGCCGGACGATGACACTGCCGAAGGCAAACAGCGCAGGCAACTTCGCGAGTGGGCATTGAAAAGTTATGCGCAGGCGGTAGACCCTGAAAGCCAGGATTACCTGCTTTGGTGGAAAGAGGGGCAGCTGCTGGTCGATGCCGCTTATATTGCTGAAAGCTTCCTGCGAGGATACGATGCTTTGTGGGTGCCTCTGGATAGTTTGACTAAACGGCGTTACATTGAAGAGTTCACCCGGTTGCGCCGTGTGAACCCTCCTTATACCAACTGGCTGCTGTTCTCGTCTACGGTAGAATGCTTCCTGCGCAAGGCTGGGGCTAAGAGTGAGGCTTACCGTATTGTCTCCGCTCTGCGCAAGGTGGAAGAGTGGTATGTAGGTGCCTTGCCCCTGGGCTTGTCCGCTGACCATCCGTTCTGGACAGATGCTCCGCAGGCATGGACCTAGAAAAAGGCGTGGAATTATCTGACTACTGTAGCCTTGCAGCCCGATGGTCGCATAGGGTATGTACAGCCGATTGGCGAGAAAGCCATTCACGGACAAGTGGTTGATGCCCACTCTACTGCTAACTTTGGGGTAGGGGTATTTCTGCTGGCAGCTTGTGAGATGGTGCGTTTTTTGAATGCCGACTGATTTGAGAGAGTAAATAAGTGTATATGTTACACAACATATACACTTTCTTTGTATTATAATGTATATAGTGTTAATTTTACACCCGTTAAAAGGTTTAATATAAAAAGATTATGATTGTACGGATGAAAAACACTTTCCGGATGCTTTTGGCGGCAATGCTATTGTCGTTGTTTGCACTTCCGGGATATTCCTGGCAAAAATCCTTTCCCCAAAAAGATTATGTAGCTTATTTCACTGGGAATAGTGGCGATGAAGAAGCTGTCCGCTATGCTGTAAGCATGGACGGTTATACCTACTGGGCATTAAATGATAATGAACCGGTAATCGATTCGAAAGTCATCAGCTCCACCGGGGGAGTCCGCGACCCGCATATCTTCCGTTGCGAGGATGGCAAGACTTTCTATACAAAACCCCATTCAGAACTTTGCTTTGGCGCCCAATAACCTGACGGATGCTCCGCAAATCTGCCTCGACTTTATGAAACAAGTGCCCACTACTTGGGACGAGACCCGTTTCATTGACGGCTATCCAGGGAGACATATTGTTCTTGCCCGTTGTCATGGCAACACGTGGTACATAGCCGCTGTCAATGCAACGACGGAACCTCTGAAACTGAAACTTGACCTTCTTATGCTGGCAGGACAAGAGGTATCTCTGTATAGTGATGACAAGAAGATGCAGCCTCAATTAAAGCTGCAGAAGATAAAGACTGATGGTTCTCTGCAACTCACGGTTCGGCCGCAGGGAGGGGCGGTAATCGTGAAATAAAGAAGGCATGGAGCAACCCTTGTTTTGTAATGATATATTACGACGGATTACTTATTTTTTAAATATTTGATTATCAAGTGTCTATAATTGGCCTAATTCAGCCGTATACTGAATGGCATTCACTATACGACTGAACCCTATTCACTATACGACTGAATGGCATTCAGAATACGGCTGATTGTGACTATCGAACTAAATGTAAATGATTAATACCGACTTAATACCATGAATAGATTCTTGAAATTATTGTCCTTGTGTCTGTTCTTGACACTGACCGTTCCTTTGTGGGCTGTGATGAACGGAGTGGCGAATGAACCCGATTCAGTCTACCTCTTTTCCTACTCCCATGCCGACGGCAGTGGCGGTTTGAAACTAGCCTGGAGTCCCGATGGCAACCGATGGTTCAGTGTGGCAGACGGCAACTCCTTTGTCAACTCCGACTTCGGTCCCTGGGGGCTGGATCTGATAGAGTATGCCAATGGCGATGCGCGCCGCACCGTGTGGGGAGGAGGAACTGGGTGTGCCCATGGTAGACGAACACTATTACGTGGACTCGGGTTGGATGATTCACAACCAGGACTATTAGGGAAAGTAAGGATAAAGGATTAGGGATTAAGGATTAGAGATTAGAAACTCTGTGCTTTTGTGGCTCTGTGTTGAAATTAAAAATCCGTGTAATTCCGTGCTTGAAAACATAATAACTCAATACCTTAAAAGATATGAAGCAATTATTGACATTGGCATTTGTTGCAGCCATAGCCGGCAATGCATCGGCACAAAAGCAGCAGTCTTTGCATTCGGGTTATCCCATCGACCCGGTGCCTTTCACTTCGGTCAAGGTGACCGACAGTTTCTGGGGACAACGCTTGAAGGCAAACCGTGAGGTAACCATTCCGCTGGCTTTCGGCAAATGCGAGGAGACGGGACGCTATGAGAACTTTGTGAAAGCGGCTCATCCCAGTGACGAATATAAAGTGGAGGGCTTCTCCTTCGATGATACGGATGTCTATAAGACGATTGAAGGGGCAAGCTATTCCTTGCAGACTTACCCGGACAAGAAACTGGAAAAATATATCGACAGCGTGCTCGTCATCGTTGCCGCTGCCCAAGAGCCGGACGGATACCTCTATACGGCCCGCACGATGAACCCGAAACATCCGCACAACTGGTCGGGGCCGGAGCGCTGGTCGGAGGTGGAGAATCTGAGCCACGAGTTCTATAATCTGGGACACATGGTGGAAGGGGCTGTGGCCTATTACCAAGCTACTGGCAAGCGGAATTTTCTGGATATAGCCATCCGTTATGCCGATTGTGTATGCAAGAATATCGGCGAAGGTCCCGGACAGAAGCGTGTGATTCCCGGACACCAGATTGCTGAAATGGCATTGGTGCGCCTCTATATGGTGACGGGCGATAAGAAATACCTCGACCAGGCCAAGTTCTTCCTCGATGCACGCGGTACTACGGCGCGCAAGGATATCTATTTGCAGTCGCACAAGCCCGTGCTGGAGCAGGATGAGGCTGTGGGACATGCCGTGCGCGCAGGCTACATGTACTCGGGCATGGCTGACGTGGCCGCCATCACGGGCGACAGCTCTTATGTCCGTGCCATCGATCGCATTTGGGAGAACATTGTGGGCAAGAAGATATACATTACCGGTGGCATCGGTGCGCGCCATGAGGGTGAAGCCTTCGGCGACAACTATGAACTGCCCAACCTGACGGCCTATAACGAGACGTGCGCCGCCATCGGCAATGTTTATACCAACTACCGTCTGTTCCTGCTGCACGGTGATGCCAAATACTTCGACGTGCTGGAACGTACGCTCTACAACGGTCTGATTTCCGGTGTTTCGCTGGACGGCGGACGGTTCTTCTATCCCAATCCGCTGGCTTGCGACGGGAAGTACCGTTTCAATGCCGACCACACGATTACGCGCCAGCCGTGGTTCGGTTGCGCCTGCTGCCCCAGCAACATCAGCCGCTTCATCCCTTCGCTGCCGGGCTATGTCTATGCGGTGAAGGATGACAAGGTGTATGTCAATCTGTTCCTCTCCAACCGGGCCAAGCTGAAGGTGAACGGGAAGAATGTGGTGCTGGAGCAGGAAACCTCTTATCCCTGGAACGGTGATATCCGCTTGACAGTGGCAAAGGGCAACCAGCCGTTCGTCATGAATGTCCGTATTCCGGGCTGGGTACGCGGCAGTGTGCTACCGGGTGGCTTGTATTCGTATGCCGACGGAGAGGAGCTTGCCTACCGCGTGTCTGTCAACGGTCAGGAGGTGAAGGGAGCACTGCAGAAGGGTTACCTCAGCATCGACCGCCACTGGAAGAAAGGGGATGTAGTGGAAATTCATTTTGATATGCAGCCGCGTGTGGTGAAGGCCAATGACAAGGTTGCCGCCAACCGTGGCCGTGTGGCCATAGAGCATGGTCCGCTGGTGTATTGCGCCGAGTGGCCGGACAATGATTTCGATATCTCCACCCTGCTGCTGAACCGGCATCCGAAATTCCAAGTGGTGGAGCACCCCGACCTGCTGGGCGGTATCAACGAAATTACCACCCGTGCGCAAGCCTTGAGCTATGACGCCACGGGCCGCCTTGCCGCGAAGGATGTGAAGTTGACGTTGATTCCTTATTATGCTTGGGCGCATCGTGGTGAAGGCCGGATGGAAGTGTGGCTGCCGATAGAAGTGGGAGCCGCTTCGGCAGAACTGCAGGAATAAACTATGTATCTGTATCTAAAGATTTTATTATTTTTGTAAACTGTTTCCGTATTACTATAACATTTGACATTACTTATATGAAACAACTGATTACCACCCTTTTATTGTCTTGCGCCTTGGGTGCGCAGGCACAACATGTAATGACCGTTGACGTATCCCGGCCGACAGCCAAGATACAACCCACGATGTACGGCATCTTCTTCGAAGACATCAACTTCGGTGCCGACGGCGGACTCTACGCTGAACTGGTGAAGAACCGCTCCTTCGAGTTCCCGCAGCCCTTCGTTGGCTGGGTACCCTTTGGTAACGTCACGGTGCAGGACGCCGAGCCCTGCTTCGACCGCAATCCCCACTACGTGCGCATCGTCAACGACGGCCGTCGGCTGCGTGCCGGGCTCGACAACGAAGGTTTCCGTGGCATCGGCCTCAAGCAAGGCGAGGAATACCGTTTCACTGCCTATGCCCGCACTCCCGATGCCCGCCCCATGAAGCTCTCCGTTGAGTTGCTGAACTCCCGCGGCGAGAATCTGTTGACCAAGGAAATCGAAATCAGCGGCAACAGCTGGCGGAAGCAGACCGTCCTCCTCCGCTCCCCCTTCACCGATGCCCACTCGCGTCTGCGTGTGGTGTTGCTGACGGAGGGTACGGTGGACATGGACCACATCTCGCTCTTCCCCGTCAAGACCTGGAAGAACCGAGAGAACGGTCTGCGTGCCGACCTCGCCCAAGCGCTCTATGACCTCAACCCCGGCGTCTTCCGCTTCCCCGGCGGCTGCATCATCGAGGGCAACACCCTTGCCACCCGCTACCAGTGGAAGAACTCCGTGGGCCCGGTGGAGAACCGTCCGCTGAATGAGAACCGCTGGAACTACACCTTCAAGCACAAGGCCTTCCCCGACTATTTCCAAAGTCTGGGCCTGGGCTACTACGAATACTTCCTGCTGAGTGAGGATCTCGGAGCCGAACCGCTTCCCGTTCTCAGTTGCGGCCTCTCCTGCCAGTACGAGAGCAACGAAGTGGTGCCCCTCGACGAGCTCGACCTCTACGTGCAGGATGCCCTCGACCTTATCGAATTCGCCAATGGCCCCGCTACTTCCACCTGGGGAAAGCTGCGTGCCGAGATGGGACATCCGGAGCCGTTCCACCTCAAAATGATTGGCATCGGTAACGAACAGTGGGATAAGGTCTATACCGAGCGTCTGGAAGTCTTTACCAAAGCCATCCGCGCCCACTATCCCGACATCAAGATTGTTGGCTCCTCCGGCCCCAACGCCGATGGTGACAAGTTCGACTACCTCTGGTCCGAGATGAAACGCATCGGTGTGGACCTGGTGGACGAGCACTACTACATGGCCCCCGACTGGTTCTTTGCCAATGCCGCCCGCTATGACAGCTACGACCGCCGCGGCCCCAAAGTCTTTGCCGGCGAGTATGCCTCCCACGACCACCCCACGGGCAAGGCCAACAATTTCCTTGCCGCCCTCTCCGAAGCAGCCTTCATGACCGGGCTGGAGCGCAACGCCGACGTGGTGCACCTTGCCACCTACGCCCCGCTCTTTGCCCATGTGGATGCCTGGCAGTGGAATCCGGACCTTATCTGGTTCGACAACCTCCGCATGATGCGCACCCCGAACTATTACGTCCAGCAGATGTATGGAATGAATGCCGGTACCGACGTTCTCCGTCTGCAGATGGACGGCAAGCCGGTGGCTGGGCAAGACAGCCTCTATGCTACGGCCTCCCTCGATACCCCTACGGGAGAAATTATCCTGAAGCTGGTCAACGCAGGCAGTACCCCGGCCCAAGTGCAAGTTAACTTCAACGGTTTGAGGAAACGCCAACTCATCGGCGGTTCGTGCACGTATCTGCAGAACTGTGACTGGCGTACGGTGAATACCTTGGAACAAGAAACTCTCGTTCCCCGTATCCGCCCGGTGCAAGTCGGCGCGCAATCCCTCGACTTGGAGCTGCAGCCCCGTTCATTCAGCGTCTACCGCCTGCATTGACATCCCTTTCCGAAAGGTGGAGGGAGATGGCATACAGTTAGTTTTCCCTCCCCTTTCCGGGGCATGAGCCGTGGAAAATTGCTTCCGTGAGCAAATATTCATCCTTTTTGGGCCGATTCTCCTCTTGAAATAGCCCGATTCGCCTTATTTTTGTAACAGCATTCGGAGCATTCCCTATGCTGTTATTACTATTTTTAAACTAATCATCATGAAGAAACATCTTATTACCGGACTGTTTGCAGCCTTGGCCTTGTCTGCCAGCGCACAGTCTTTCAAAGAATGGCTCGACCCTGAGGTCAACGCCGTGAACCGTGCCCCCATGCACACCAACTACTTCGCCTACGAGTCGGCCGATGTCGCCACCCGGGGCTTGAAAGAACAATCGTCCCGTTTCATGACACTGAACGGCATCTGGAAGTTCTTCTGGGTGAAGGATGCCGATGCTCGCCCTACCGACTTCTGGCGTGTGGGCTACAATGACAAAGGTTGGAACGACATCCCCGTCCCCGGCGTGTGGGAACTGAACGGCTTTGGCGATCCTATCTATGTGAATATTGGCTACGCCTGGCGCAACCAGTTCCAGAACAACCCGCCGCAGGTGCCCGTCGAGAACAATCATGTAGGTTCTTACCGCCGTGAGATTACCGTGCCCGCCGACTGGAAGAATAAGGACATCATCGCCCATTTCGGCTCTGTCACCTCCAATATGTATCTGTGGGTGAACGGCCGTTATGTAGGTTATAGTGAAGACAGCAAGCTCGAAGCCGAATTCGACTTGACCCCTTACTTGAAGCCCGGCCAGAAGAATCTGATTGCCTTCCAGGTATTCCGCTGGTGCGACGGTACCTATCTCGAAGACCAGGACTTCTTCCGCTACAGCGGTGTAGGGCGTGATTGCTATCTCTATGCCCGCGACAAGAAACGCATCCAGGATATCCGCGTCACTCCCGACCTGGATGCCGACTACCGCAACGGTTCCTTGAGAGTGCAGCTCGATGTGAAGGGTGGCGGTAACGTCAGCCTTGAACTGCTGGACGCTGCCGGAAAGCAGGTGGCTACAGCTGCTGCCAAAGGCAGTGGCACTGCCCTGATAAATGTGGAGAATCCTCATAAATGGACGGCAGAAACACCCTACTTGTATACCCTGCGTGCCACCCTGCAAGGCAGCAGTGAAGTGATTCCCGTAAAGGTAGGTTTCCGCAAGATAGAACTGAAGGGAGAACAGATACTTGTCAACGGCCAACCCATCCTCTTCAAGGGCGCCAACCGTCATGAGATGGACCCGGACGGCGGTTATGTCATCTCTCGCGAACGTATGCTGCAGGACATCCAGGTGATGAAGCAGTTCAACTTGAACGCCGTGCGCACCTGCCATTATCCCGACAACAATCTTTGGTATGACCTTTGCGACCAGTACGGTATCTATGTAGTGGCAGAGGCGAATATCGAGTCTCATGGCATGGGCTACGGCGAGCAGACCCTTGCCAAGCGTGATGATTATAGAAAAGCGCACTTGGAACGCAACCAGCGCAACGTGCAGCGCAGTTTCAACCATCCCAGCATCATCTTCTGGTCGCTCGGCAACGAAGCCGGCTATGGTCCTAACTTCGAGGCCGCCTACGATTGGGTGAAAGCCGAAGACCCCAGTCGTGCCTGCCAGTACGAGCAAGCCGGTAAGACAGGCAAGACTGACATTTACTGCCCTATGTACTATGGTTATGAGGGCTGCCGGAAGTATTGTGAGGATGCCTCCATGACGAAACCTCTCATTCAGTGCGAATACGCTCACGCCATGGGCAATTCTGAAGGAGGCTTCAAGGAGTATTGGGATTTGGTTCGCAAGTATCCCAAATACCAAGGCGGCTTTATCTGGGATTTCGTTGACCAGTCTCCCCGTTGGACGGGCAAGAACAGCAAGATGATTTATGCCTACGGCGGCGACTTCAACCGCTTCGATGCCAGTGATGTGAACTTCTGCGATAACGGTCTTATCAGCCCCGACCGTGTGCCCAATCCTCACATGTACGAAGTGGGGCGTATCTATCAGGACATCTGGACTACTCCGGCCGACTTGGAGAACGGTGAAATCAATGTGTTCAACGAGTACTTTTTCCGCGACCTCTCTGCCTATTACATGGAGTGGGAGGTGCTGAAAGGCGGCAAGGCAATTCGTACCGGTCGCGTGGATAATCTGAATATAGCTCCTCGGCAGACAGCCAAGATTAAACTGGATTTGGGCAAGACCTGCCAATGTACCGAATGGCTGCTGAACGTTTCCTATAAGCTGAAGAACCGCGAGGGTCTGCTTCCCGCCGGCCATGTGGTGGCCAAGGACCAGCTGGCACTCAATCCCTACAAGGCTCCTTCCATGGAACTGAAGAACTGCGTGCAGAGCAATGTAGAGGTGGTGGCTCCCCAAGTGCAGGATAACGATTGGAAGTATCTCATCGTTTCAGGTGATGCGTTCCGGGTAGAAATCAACAAGCACAACGGTTACCTGACCAAGTACGAAGTGAACGGACAGAATATGATTAAGGACGGTGAGGCCTTGACGCCCAACTTCTGGCGTGCTCCGACCGACAATGATTTCGGTGCGGGCCTGCAACGCAAGTACATCGTTTGGAAGAATCCGGAAATCAAGTTGACTTCTTTCAACCAGCGTACGGAGAACAATCAGGTCATAGTAGAATCAGCTTACGATATGCCAGGTGTTTCCGCTAAGCTGGCCTTGACGTATGTCATCAACAATGCCGGTGCCATCAAGATAACCCAGAAGCTGATAGCCGACAAGAACGCCAAAGTTTCGAACATGTTCCGTTTCGGTTTGCAGATGCCCATGCCCCGCAGTTTCGAAACAGTCGAATACTACGGACGCGGTCCGGTTGAGAACTATAGCGACCGTAACCATTGCACAGATTTAGGCATCTATCGCCAGAGCGTGACAGAGCAGTTCTATCCTTATATCCGTCCGCAGGAAAACGGAACAAAGACCGATATCCGCTGGTGGAAGATGTTGAATCAGTCTGGCAGTGGCATTAAGATTGTGGCCGAAGCCCCCTTCTCCGCATCGGCCTTGCACTATACCATCGAGTCTTTGGACGAGGGTTTGGACAAGCAGCAGGGACACTCGCAAGAAGTGGAAGAGGCTGATTTGACTAATCTCTGTATCGACAAGGTACAAGCTGGTCTGGGTTGTGAGGACAGCTGGGGACGTATTGCGCGTCCGGAGTACCTGGTGCCATACGCTGATTATGAGTTTACGTTCATCCTTTCTCCCGTGCGCCACAGCATCGGAATAGAATAACATTTACTGCGTACTAAACCACTGGTTTCATAACACAGCAGCGGTCGCCCTCCCCATTGGAAAGGCGACCGCTTTGCTATTGATGCTTTGTTTGCTTTTGTATATTTCTTCGTTTATATCATGATACAACTTACCTTTTCCGGCAAATGCAATCTGTCAGATGATCGTTGATAAATCCCGAAGCTTGCAGATGGGCATAGCAGATGGTAGAGCCGAAGAACTTGAATCCCCGTTTTTTCATGTCTTTGCTCATGGTATCTGATTCGGGAGACGATACCGGAATCTCACTCAATGACTGGAAGTGGTTGATAATCGGTGTCCGATCGGGAAAGAAGGATAACGTGTAGTTGTAAAAGCTGCCGAATTCTTTCTGTATGGCAAGAAACAGCCGTGCATTGGTGATGGTCGACTTAATTTTCAGACGGTTTTTCACGATGCCGTCAAAATGCATCAGCCGTTCCACGTCTTCGTCAGTCATTTGCGCCACTTGTGAGGCATCGAAATTGCAAAAGGCTTTGCGGTAGCCTTCCCGCTTTTTGAGGATGGTTATCCAGCTCAGTCCGGCCTGGGCACTTTCCAATACAAGGAACTCGAATAGTGTCTTGTCGTCTGTTACCGGTTTTCCCCACTCTTCATCGTGGTATTTCACATACAGCTCGTCGGTTCCGCACCAGCCGCAACGTCCGTTTATAATGTCTTGCATAAGAGTTATTTTTGTAATGAGATGCTAAGATATTGTTTTCATTGTGAATAAACAAATCTATCTATTCAGAATGGACAGTTTCCATATTCTTTCTTACTTTTGCAAAAAGGTGGTTTGGCAAGAAGGACAAGATAACTCTTGCCAATCTCGGCAAGGCAGGCATCCAGACGGTATGTTACAACCTAATGCCGGTGATTGACTGGATTCGCACGGACTTGCAACATTCCTAGGAAGATGAGACATTTCCTATTCAAGCGTTTGCTGGCGCTATACAAAGGGATAGACTGGGAGGTTTTACGCGAAATATGCGTTATTTCTTGTCTGTCATCATGCAGGTGTGCGAAGAATATGGGATGAATATGTGATACACCCTAATGACCCTCCTTTTCAGATATTGTGGGCCGCGTATTGTGACAGACGAGGCGGATATTACCTCGATATTGAGGGCAGTGGACAATCCTCATAATGGCCTGACTTTTTATGCCGGTTCATTGGGTACCGGTGAACAGAATGATACCCGTGAACTGGCAAGGAAGTTTGCCAAGCGTACCCACTTTGTGCATTTGCGCAGTACGAAGGCAATGCCGGCTGTGGTAGACGATGAATTGTACGGAAAATCTGTTTGATTGATTTTTCGTGTAATCCATGTCTAAATAATCTATTAGCGTATGTAAGTCCGACTTAATAGTTGAAAGCCTTGGATTTTACGTAAACCTTGAAGTCTTTGATTCCACCCGGTACCTCGCTTTCCATTCTGGGTAGATATTGTATGCCGGTCAGGGTGCGGGTACTACCCAAGTCAATCACGACAGAATGCGGGTATGGAGTGTCTTTTGTTGTGCTCCAATAGGTTGATTCCTGGAGGTCGAAGATTTTGTCCGCAGAACAGTTGACGTGGGATACGTCTTCGCTGTCGGCATAATTGACAATCCAGGGTTCGCGTGACAGACGTTCCCCATTCTCATCCAGCAGATACATTTCGGCAATGCAAGCCAGGTCTTTTCCATCTTGTGCACTCAAGGCTTCCAGGCAGACATAACGTCCGGTGACGGGTTGGTCGAATTTGCGCTCCTGCCAACCGTTGCCGGGATTGAAGCTGCCGGAGAGGACGGGCTGCTCACCGGACAAGTCGAGATTTTCACCCTCATTGCGGTGTGTCAGCGGTTTGGTAACGAGTAGTTGGTCCAGCAATGGCTCGCTCAGTCCTTCGGACTTAACTTCTTTGGGACCGATGATGTCGAAGACAATCACTTCATTCTCGCCTTTCTTCAACCAGCATCCCGGGATGTAGAGGGGCTGTTGCGGGCCGATTTCCCAAATGCGTCCCATGGCGTGCCCGTTGACGTAGACAAGTCCCTTGCCCCAAGTCTCGAAGTTTAGGAATGTGTCGCTGGGCTTGTTCACCTTAAAGGTGGCACGGTAGCAACCCGGAATGTGTTGTCCTAACTCATCTTTCAGTGAGCCGATGGGCTGGAACTTCATGTTCTTATAGAAATCGTATGTATCTTCGAGATTATAGACTTCCCAATCCTTCAGGTTGCAGGTGAAAGGACGGCCGTCGATGTCTACGGTAAGTTCTACGCTTTGGGTGATACCCTTGAAGTCCTTGATGGCACGTCCAAAGTTGATGCGGCCCATGGCTTCTACCAGAATGTCGAGGCGTGCACCTTTGGGGCAGGCGGGGAATTCCAGTTGCTTTTCACCGTTGCGGCGGTCCAGTTTGCCGATGTATTTGCCATCTAGGAAAACTTGGGCATAATCGTGCGCATCGTTCACAGTGAGCAGGGACGGGGTTTTCATCTCGGGCAGTGTGGTGCGGTAGAGAATACTTCCGAATCCCTGGTTATATTCCTCCATGGTACGGATATTGCAGTCTTTCTTGGCAGCAGGAAGATTGTCGAACAAAGGAGCCATCTCTGTAAATTGGAAAGACGGAATACGGATGGGCTTGATTAAAGCGGGAACTTTAGCCTGCTTCTCGCCGTTCATGTATTTGGACAATGCTTTTCGCAATTCCCAGTATTTGGGAGTGGTCTGTCCCGATTCGCTGATGGGGCGTCGTAGTCGTAAGAGGTTACGTCAGGGGCGAATCCGGGTGAGTTGGCTCCTGCCCAGTGTCCCCAGTTGGTCCCTCCGTGGGTCATGTAGAGGCTGAAGGAGATGCCTTTGGACAACATCTCGTCAATGCCGGCAATCATGTCGGCAGCCGGACGGGTTTCGTGGTTGGCTCCCCACTTGTCGAACCAGCCGCTCCAGAATTCGGAGCACATCAGCGGGCTATCAGGACGGAGTTTCTTCAGCGGTGCAAACTGTTGGTCGATGTTGGCTCCTGTACCGAAGTTCATGGTCCATACCAGGTCGTGGAGTCCGTTCTTGGTGAAGTTGGACGCCCAGTCGCATTGAAACAGTGCTACGCCGGGGTAATTGGCGCGTACGATGTCGCGGATTTGCGATACGTAACTTTTGTCTTCCCCGTAGGAGCCGTATTCGTTCTCTACTTGTACCATGATGATGGGACCTCCGTTCTGTATGGTCATGTCGGCTACCTGCTCGGCAACGGCTTTTTCAAAGATGCCTACACGTTCTATGAAGTAAGGGTCGGATTCGCGCAGGCGTATGTCCTTCTTCTTGAGCAACCACCAGGGCAGTCCGCCCATTTCCCATTCGGCACAGACATAGGGCCCTGGGCGCAGGATGACATACATATCGTTCTGCTGGCACAAGCGGCAGAATTCTGCCAAGTCATTCTGCCCGGTGAAGTCGAATACACCCGGCTGAGACTCATGAGAGTTCCAGAAGACGTAGAGGCAGACTGTGTTCATGCCCAGTGCTTTGCACATTTTGATGCGTTGGTCCCAATAGGCCTTGGGGATGCGTGGATAGTGCAGTTCTGCGGCTTTGAGACAAACGGCTTGCCGTTCAATAGGAATGTTCCTTTGCCGGCAGAGAAGTCGCCTTGTCCTTCCCATTGGGTACGCGGGTCCCAGCTGTCGCGCCAGGGTATCGTGATTGTTCCGTCCTTGCCGAATTCAAGCGGGAGCCATACGTAGCGCGAGTCCTCAAGGTCTTTCTTTTTCCAGCGGTCGAACATGGCAATGTAGGCATTTCCTTTTCCGTATATTTGCTGCACGTAAGTGCTTTGTGCATAGAAGGTCTTGTCTGCATCAGGACCGGTACATGGATTGCCGATGGTAGTCCATTGCCCCATGATGGAGTCGGCTACAGCCAGCTCGGCAACATTGGGATCCCAGCCGGTACAACCGGAAGAGAGCATATAGTATTTGCCGTTATACTTGAATACGGCGGGTGCTTCGCGGCTTTGCTTCACGAAATTGCGTGTATAGCGACCAGTGGGCTTCAGGTAGTCATCCGTTAGCTCGCTTATATATAAGGTAGCGTTGTTTTCCGAAGAGTAGAACTGATATGCCTTGCCGTTATCATCAATGAACACTGTTTGGTCGCGGCTCATCGCACCGTTGGGACGGAAGCTGCCTACATAGGTGAATGTTCCGGTAGGAGAATCGCTGACCGCTACGCCGGCACATGCCTTACTGTAGTCAGCACTTTCCACATGCGCCCACATGACGAATTTCTTTGTCTTCTCGTTGTAAATCACTTTGGGACGTTCCAGCACCTTGCTGGGGTGCAGGTCGTGTTTCTCGTCGTCTTTCACGGCAGGAAGTACAATACCCTCGAACTTCCAGTTCAGCAGGTCTTTCGAAGAGTAGCAGCTGACACCGGTTACGTCGGTGCGGTAGCATTCCCACGTAGCCCATTCGGGCAGGATGGTTTCTCCTTTTTTGTATTCGCCATACCAATAGTAGGTTCCTTCGTGGTAAAGAAGGCCGCCGCCATGGGCGTTGATGGGATTGCCGTCGGTGTCTTTCCATACTTCCCCTGGTATGATTGCGGCATTTTTC
This sequence comes from Bacteroides sp. A1C1, assembly GCF_004328515.1. Classification (NCBI taxonomy): domain Bacteria; kingdom Pseudomonadati; phylum Bacteroidota; class Bacteroidia; order Bacteroidales; family Bacteroidaceae; genus Bacteroides; species Bacteroides sp. A1C1. The sequence goes on along the minus strand of NZ_CP036491.1, from coordinate 1,108,013 downwards.
GTTTGTGCTTTTGTTTTTGCAGATGGCAGGCAGCAAAGGCAGGCCAGCAATGCAAAACTCCAAATAATTTTCCTTTTCATTTAAGAATTCGGTATTAGATAATTAATAAATCGTTTATGTTTTGGGCAAAGATATGCGAAAGTTGAGAAATGGAGGGTATGTAAATGTGTCAAAAAGGAGAGATTAGAGCTATAATCTCTCCTTTTTGTGATGTTTTTCTGTCTTTTCTATTTGGTTTGCACTTGTTTCTTAAGTTATAGGTAGGGGGTATTGTGTTTTATAACATGCTTCCCGATGTTGCTTTTCTTTGAATTAATGCCTAATTTGCGCCTCACAAAAAGTTAACGGCATCATCGTATGTCAGGTTATTCACTTAAAATCTTAATATATCATGAAAGTATATCAGACGAATGAAATTAAGAACATTGCCCTCCTTGGCAATGACGGCTCGGGTAAAACCACTCTCACAGAAGCGCTGCTCTTTGAGAGTGGTATTATAAAACGTCGCGGCAGAATTACTGCCAAGAATACAGTCAGCGATTACTTCCCGGTGGAACAGGAATACGGTTATTCTGTGTTTTCCACCGTTTTCCATGTGGAGTGGAACGGTAAGAAACTGAATATCATTGACTGTCCGGGTAGTGATGACTTTGTAGGAGCTGCCATGACGGCGCTCAACGTTACTGATACTGCCATACTGCTGCTGAACGGACAATACGGTCCTGAGGTAGGTACGCAGAACCATTTCCGCTATACCGAGAAACTGGGCAAACCGGTTATTTTCCTGGTAAACCAGCTCGATAATGAAAAGTGCGATTATGACATGGTACTTGAGCAGTTGCAAACCATATACGGTCCGAAGGTGGTGCCCGTGCAATATCCGCTGGCTACCGGACCGAATTTTAATTCGTTGATTGATGTACTTTTGATGAAAAAATATTCGTGGGGACCCGAAGGTGGCGCTCCCACTATTGAAGAGATTCCGGCCGAAGAAATGGAAAAGGCTACAGAGATGCACAAGGCTTTGGTAGAAGCTGCAGCCGAACATGACGAAGGCCTTATGGAAAAATTCTTTGAGCAGGACTCTTTGACAGAAGACGAAATGCGCGAAGGTATCCGCAAGGGACTGGCTTCACGCGGTATGTTCCCAGTATTCTGTGTCTGTGCCGGTAAGGATATGGGTGTACGCCGTCTGATGGAATTCCTGGGTAATGTGGTGCCGTTTGTGGACGAAATGCCACCGGTGCACAATACACGCGGTGAGGTGGTGAAGCCGGATTCTGATGGACCGACTTCCTTGTATTTCTTCAAGACTGCCGTTGAACCGCATATCGGTGATGTCCAGTATTTCAAGGTTATGAGTGGCAAGGTGCACGAAGGTGATGACTTCACCAATGCAGACCGTGGTTCCAAAGAACGCATTGCGCAGATTTATGCTTGTGCCGGTGCCAACCGTATCAAGGTAGAGGAAATGGTAGCCGGTGACATCGGCTGTACGGTGAAACTGAAGGACGTACATACCGGTAATACATTGAACGGTAAGGGCTCTGAAAACCGTTTCAACTTCATTAAATATCCGAACTCCAAATATTCACGTGCTATCAAGCCGCTGAACGAGTCGGATACGGAAAAGATGATGGTTGCTTTGAACCGTATGCGCGAGGAAGACCCGACGTGGGTGATAGACCAGTCTAAAGAATTGCGTCAGACTATTGTACACGGGCAAGGTGAATTCCATTTGCGTACCTTGAAGTGGCGTCTGGAAAACAACGAGAAACTACAAGTCAAGTTTGAAGAACCGAGAATACCGTATCGTGAAACGATTACGAAAGCTGCCCGTGCGGATTATCGTCATAAGAAACAGTCGGGTGGTGCAGGCCAGTTCGGTGAGGTCCACCTGATTGTTGAGCCTTACTACGAAGGTATGCCGTTGCCCGAAACCTATAAATTCAATGGTCAGGAGTTCAAGATGAACGTCAAGGGTACCGAAGAAGTTCCATTGGAATGGGGTGGCAAGCTGGTATTTGTCAATAGTATTGTGGGTGGTTCCATTGACGCACGTTTCATGCCGGCCATCTTGAAGGGTATCATGTCACGTATGGAGCAGGGACCGTTGACCGGTTCGTATGCCCGTGATGTACGTGTCATCGTATATGACGGAAAGATGCACCCGGTTGACTCCAATGAAATTTCCTTTATGCTGGCAGGACGGAACGCGTTCAGCGAAGCGTTCAAGAATGCAGGCCCGAAGATTCTGGAACCCATTTATGACGTGGAGGTATTTGTTCCGTCGGACAAGATGGGTGATGTGATGGGTGACTTGCAGGGACGCCGTGCCATGATTATGGGTATGAGCAGCGAGGCCGGTTACGAAAAATTGAGTGCCAAAGTACCTTTGAAGGAAATGTCATCCTACTCTACGGCACTTAGTTCACTGACCGGTGGACGTGCTTCGTTCATCATGAAGTTTGCCAGCTATGAACTCGTCCCGAGTGATGTGCAGGATAAACTGATTAAGGAATTTGAGGCTAAGCAAGCTGAAGAATGACTTTCAGGAGTTGGTAGTTTGGCTGTTGTAACTACCGGCTGCTAATATAACAATTGTTAAAGCCGTTGTTACTTCATGGCAAGTAATGACGGCTTTTTTCATTAACGTAGATTAAGAACATGTGGAATTGTGAATTGAATGATTAATTTTTTATTAAATTTGCAAACCAAAGACTTGTGTTTTTGTTATAATGCTCATAATACAACCTAAAAAATGGTCTTCGGTTAATTTACGAGAACGTCCGGTTAAATCAGGTTAATTGGTTAGGAGTGTTAATTAGGGAGTGTTAATTTTGTGACTATGAAAAAGTCAACTATATGGATATTAGGTGTTGTTATGGGTCTTTCCTTCCTCAGTTTGCTGTATTTGCAGATTGGCTATATTGAGGAGATGGTGAAGATGCGTAACGGACAATTTGAGGAGGCGGTGAAACGTGCATTGATGGCTGCTTCGAAAGAGGCGGAGTCCGCGGAGGTTGTGCGTTGGCTGAATGAGGATATCTCCGAGGCGGAAAAGAAAGCATGGGAGCAATCGCAAAGCAGTAGCGGAGTGATGCGGACCCAGCGGTTTGTGATGACAGCTCCGGATGGCAGTGTCCGTTCTTCGGTGGAATTGAAGACTTTCAGCAATGAGCCTTCTGAATTGCCAAGAGCAATGATTTCACGCAAACATGGGGTAAAAACAATTCCCCAGACTTCACGCTCGCAGATAGAGATGCTTAAAAATCGCTATCTTTACCAGCGTGCATTGGTAGATGAGGTTGTGTTGCAGATGGTATATAATGCCAGTGACAAGCCGATTGAAGAGCGTGTTAATTTCAAAAGTCTGGACCAGTATCTTAAAGCTGGTCTGATAGAAAATGGTCTCGGTGATATGGACTATCATTTTAAGGTGATAGACCGGGAGGGTAGAGAAGTATACCGTTGTTCGGATTATAGCGATGTTGGGAGTGAAAGTTCTTATTCGCAGCCATTGTTTTTGAATGATCCGCCTGCCCGTATGAGTATCGTCAAGATACATTTTCCGGGAAAGAAGGATTATATCTTTGATTCGGTCAGGTTTATGATACCGTCGATGATATTTACTTTTGTACTGCTGGTGACGTTCATCTTTACGATTTACATCGTATTCCGCCAGAAAAAACTGACGGAGATGAAGAATGATTTCATCAACAATATGACGCATGAATTCAAAACACCGATTTCAACGATTTCGTTGGCGGCACAAATGTTGAAAGATCCGGCTGTGGGCAAGTCTCCGGCCATGTTCCAGCATATATCGGGTGTTATAAACGATGAGACGAAGCGTTTGAGATTCCAGGTTGAGAAAGTGCTTCAGATGTCAATGTTTGACCGCCAGAAGGCTACATTGAAGATGAAGGAACTGGATGCTAATGAACTGATAACAGGTGTTATCAATACGTTTACGCTGAAAGTGGAGCGTTATAATGGAAAGATTGAATCGGAGCTTGAAGCTACAGATCCCGTGATCTTTGCTGATGAGATGCATATCACTAATGTGATTTTCAACCTCATGGATAATGCGGTGAAGTATAAACGTCCGGATGCGGATTTGCAATTGACGGTGAAGACCTGGAATGAGCCGGGCAAACTGATGATTTCCATCCAAGATAACGGCATCGGCATCAAAAAGGAGAATTTGAAAAAGATATTCGAGAAGTTCTATCGCGTGCATACAGGTAATCTGCACGATGTGAAAGGCTTCGGCTTGGGACTGGCTTATGTGAAGAAGATTATCATGGATCATAAGGGAACTATCCGAGCAGAAAGTGAACTGAACGTAGGAACTAAATTTATTATTGCATTACCTTTATTAAAAAATTGATTGATATGGACGAGAAACTGCGTATTTTATTGTGCGAAGATGATGAAAATCTTGGCATGCTTTTGAGAGAATATTTACAGGCAAAAGGTTACGCCGCCGAGTTATATCCCGATGGAGAGGCAGGATACAAGGCTTTCCTGAAGAATAAATATGACTTGTGTGTATTTGATGTGATGATGCCGAAGAAAGACGGATTCACACTGGCGCAGGAAGTGCGTGCGGCCAACGCCGAAATTCCAATTATCTTCTTGACGGCAAAGACGTTGAAGGAAGATATTTTGGAAGGTTTCAAGATTGGTGCCGATGACTACATCACCAAGCCCTTCAGTATGGAAGAACTGACTTTCAGAATTGAAGCTATTCTAAGACGCGTTCGCGGAAAGAAGAACAAGGAGAGCAACATCTATAAGATTGGTAAGTTTACATTCGATACGCAGAAACAGATTCTGGCGACTGCTGAGAAGCAGACCAAACTGACCACCAAGGAATCTGAACTGCTGGGTTTGCTTTGTGCACATGCCAATGAAATCTTGCAGCGTGATTTTGCATTGAAGACTATCTGGATTGATGACAACTATTTCAATGCACGTAGTATGGATGTATATATCACGAAGTTGCGTAAGCATCTGAAAGAAGATGATTCAATTGAAATCATCAATATTCACGGAAAGGGATATAAACTGATTACTCCGGAGGCTGAGTCTTGATGAGACTTGGCTTGGGAGGAAGAGAAGAAGAGAAAATAAAGAAGGCGGTCTTGCATGTATATGCAAACCGCCTTCTTTATTTCTTTCCTTTTGATATTAGTCGGCAATTCTCTTGTTGATGACAATGTAGGAAATCAATCCCACTACAACCAAAACGGCAGAACTGCCCAAGATGGCATTGTTGTTAACATTGCCGGTAAAAGAACATGCAACCAGGATTACAGCTCCTATTACGACTAATATCAATCCCAGATTTTTTAATAAACCTTTCATGTGTGTGTATTTTAATTAGATTATTATATTCTTTCGTATTCTTGTCACAAAGAAAAGCATAATTCTTTAACAAGCGAAATTATTTTTGCAAAAAATCCATATTTTAATAAAGAATGGAGAATGAGGAATGAAAAATGAAGCTTCATCCCCTTTTTTCTCCTCCCTTAATCTCTAATCCTTAAGCCCTAATCCCTATATCTTAGTCCTTGGTATTGAAGAAAATCTTTCTCAGTACCTCCTGGCTCACACTGAGCTCTTCGATGGTGATGCCTTTCAAGGCTTCTTTGAGGGTCTGGTTGGCAATGACGCGCGCACGTTCTTCCAGTTCCTTGCCGTCCTTGGTCAAATGTATCAGATTGGTGCGGCGATCTTTCTTGTCCGATATGCGCACGACGAGATGCTGACGCTCCATATTGTCTATTAAGCGCGTCATGCTGGGCTTGTCTTTGAAAGTTGCATTACACAACTCTTGTTGTGTCACCCCGTCCTTTTCCCATAAGAAGATGAGGACAGTCCACTGTTCCGGAGTAATCTCCAGACCGTTCTGACGGAAGTTACGGAACAGTTTGCGGTTAATGGCAGCCGACACTTTGCCGTTCAGTATGGCAAAGATAAGGCGGATATCAAAGTTAAATTGCTCTATCATGAAATTATTGTTTAAACAACTTTGCAAAGATAAGGCAAGCTGAAGACAATTCCTATATCCCTATACAAAAAAACATTAAATGTTTGTAGTTCAAAATAAAATGTCTACCTTTGCACCGCATTTTTAAAACGAATAATTTATTTATTTAATTAAACGAGTATGAATCAATACGAAACCGTTTTCATTTTGACTCCCGTTTTGTCTGATGTTCAGATGAAGGAAGCGGTAGAGAAATTCAAAGGCATCCTTACTGCTGAAGGTGCTGAGATTGTAAATGAAGAAAACTGGGGACTGAAGAAGCTGGCATATCCTATCCAGAAGAAGTCAACCGGTTTCTATCAGCTGATTGAGTTCAATGCAGAACCTACTGTCATTGAAAAATTGGAAGTAAACTTCCGTCGTGACGAGCGCGTTATCCGTTTCTTGACTTTCAGACAAGACAAGTACGCTGCTGAATATGCTGCGAAGAGAAGAAGTGTTAAATCAACTAAAAAGGAGGATTAATCATGGCACAACAAGTTCAATCAGAAATCAGATATTTAACTCCACCCTCAGTAGACGTTAAGAAGAAAAAATACTGCCGTTTCAAGAAGAGCGGTATTAAGTATATTGACTACAAAGATCCTGAATTCTTGAAGAAATTCTTGAATGAGCAAGGTAAAATCCTTCCGCGTCGTATTACCGGTACTTCTTTGAAGTTCCAACGTCGTGTAGCTCAAGCTGTGAAGAGAGCACGTCACTTGGCGTTGCTGCCCTATGTAACTGACATGATGAAATAATAGGAGGAGGAAAGTATGGAAATTATATTGAAAGAAGACATCGTAAACTTGGGTTATAAGAACGACATCGTAACAGTAAAGTCTGGCTACGGTCGTAACTACCTCATCCCGACCGGTAAAGCTGTTATCGCTTCACCGGCTGCAAAGAAAATGTTGGCTGAAGAGTTGAAACAACGTGCTCACAAGCTGGAGAAAATCAAAAAGGATGCTGAAGAACTGGCTGCTAAGCTGGAAGGTGTATCATTGAAGATTGCTACTAAGGTTAGCTCCACTGGTACTATTTTCGGTTCTGTTGGTAACATCCAGATTGCTGAAGAGCTGGCTAAATTGGGTCACAATATCGATCGTAAGATTATCGTTGTGAAGGATGCTGTGAAAGAAGTTGGCAACTACAAGGCTATCGTTAAGTTGCACAAGGAAGTTTCTGTAGAAGTTCCTTTTGAGGTGGTTGCTGAAGAAGCATAAATAAGTACGCTATAAATAGAAAGCCCGATTTCTTTGTATAAGAAATGGGGCTTTTTGTTTGTTTGAATCGCAAATTGGCCACTATTTGTAGAACTCGTCAATGGCAGATGCCGTTTCATCAATCTGCTTGATAAATCTGTTGTACATACGGGTTGGACTGTTATGGGTGAAATATATCTGCTGAATTAACTGAATTCCTTCCGGAAATTTAAAGAAAAAAGTCCATTCTTCTGCTGTTGAGTAATCTGCATCATTGGTCAAGAATTTTTGTACCTCCGGTTTATTGATTAATTTATCAACCTTCTTTTGCTTTATTTCCATAAATGAATTAAAGGTTTCATAGGAGCCTTTTATTGCATTGTATGTTTTAATGATTTGAGTCGCAAGTTCCTTGTCTCTGATGGCAGACATGAGCGAGGACGTTTTAAGCATTTCCATTGCATCGTTAATGTAAATGAAGGTTTGTGTCTGAAAGGGTAAATTCCCATATTTCTCTAAAGAGTCGGGTGCTGCCTTTGCAATGTTTTCCTTGTGCTGAAGCAGATATGAAGCTCCTTGTTTTTCAAATTCTTCTCTTTCCATCATCTGTGTCATGTATCCCCGGTTGAGTAACATCTCATTTTTGACCAGTAATAGTGCATCCTTAAGTTCTTTCTGTTTTTTATGTTCTTCAATGAGGTTACTGCCGGCAAAGGTCAGTAAGATGCCTAATACAACTGCTGTGAAGTTACAGATAAAATCTCCCAATCGCCTTTTAACGGTGGGGCAGACAAAGATTTTTTTCAGCTTGTTTTTCATAAGTATGTGATTGAGATTTTATTGGTTGTATTCTTCATCAATGGCTGCAATGACTTTGTCTATTGCTTTCAAATGATTTTGGTAAATATCAGTACTTTGTATTTGGGGGATTTGCTGTATGAGAGCGACTCCTTCTGGATATTTGAAGTAGAAATTCCAATCAATATAGTTTGGTGGAATTCATTCTTTTTTTGACATCGGGGACTTTCATCAACTCTTCCAGGCAACGCTGTTTTATGTTGCCGTATGAATCGAAAGCGCTTTGGCTGTTCCTGACTATAGCGTAGGCGGTCAAAATTTGCACAGTCAGTTCTTTGTTTTTGATTTTGGGAATGAGGCCGGAAGCTTTGAGCATTTCCAATGCGTCGTACATTGCATTAAAAGAAATGCTTTGGAAGGGTAATCTATCATATTTTTGTAAAGAATCCGGGTCGGCCTCCTGTATTCTACCTTTGTATTCCAATAGATATAAGGCGCCTTTTTGTTCCAGTTCTACTAATTCTTTTATATATGCTATATCTTCACGGTTCGTTTGTAATTCACTTTTTACCAATAGTATGGATTCCTTCACTTCTTTTTGGGCATTGTGTTCTGTAATCCAGTCGCTTCCTGCAAAGGTGATGATAATACCCAATATGACAGCAAGAAAGTTACGGAAGAAGTCTCCAAATTTATATTCAGTGCTTATTTGTTTTGCTTTTTCTATCAGTTTTGTTTTCATGTTTTTTTGAACGTATGTTTTATCAAAGATAAAGGAAAAATGCAAATAACAAAGAAGGGGCATATCTTATTATTAAGATATGCCCTTGCTTATTGTCAGTCAATAATTTTTAGTTTCTTGGCAATGCTTCTTTTACTACCATCTGGCGGCCTACATATTCTGCTCCATTCAGTTTGTTGATTGCTTGTTGGGCTTCAGCAGCTTCGGGCATCTCCACGAAGGCAAAACCTTTTGATCTGTTTGTATTACGGTCCATAATCAGTTTTACTGATTCTACTGTTCCATACTCTTCCATTACTTGTCTCAAATCTGATTCCCTAACGTTGTAGCTAAGGTTTCCAATGTACATATTCATAAAATACAAAAATAAAAAATTAATAATTCAATAAAGGAGTCTTAGGAAGTTGTAGTCAGAAATGAAAATTCTCAATGTGGTTAATCGAGGAGAGACATAATGAAACGCAGATCGTAATAAACCTCTTATTGTTTTGTTGATGCAAAGTAACGTTTTTTATTTGGTATATGCACTATACTTTATCATTTATCTGCCATATTATACCCTTTTTTGTGAAATAAGACCAGGACTTAACAATTGGAAGGGAAAAGAATGAGAGGATAGGGCATAAAAAAAGTCTGGTGTGCTTGTATGCACGTCAGACTTTCAATTCTCTCGAGTGTTGTACTGAAATTATTCAGCTACAACAGCTGCGCTATCTACTGCTACAGTGTCAGCTGCTGCTGCGGCTGCTGCTGCTTCAGCTGCTGCTGCTTCTACAGCTGCGATTGAGTCAGCGATACGGATAGAATCTGCAGTTGCTTGTTCAGCGTTAGCTGCTTTGTTGCCACAAGATGCGAAAGATACTGCTACGATAGCTGCAGCCATCAAAACTAATTTTTTCATTTTCTTTACTTTTAAAACGTAATACAATCAATTGCTTTATTAAAACGTTGCAAAGGTATGTACTTTTTGAATATGTTGTTCTCGAAACCCCAACTTTTTTTATATTTTTTTTGGAGCTTCGGCTGTTTTTATCCCTATCTATATGTTCTACAACATATTAATCTTCGGCAATGCTATTGTATAAGTATCTTTTGATACTTCTTTTGGGCGTTTTCTCAAATTCTGTCGGATAAAGTTGGATTTGGCTTACCTTTTCGTAGGTTGCCACGCTGTTATTCAGATTTTTGAGATTCTCATCCATAATAGTTTTGAGATTGTCCGGCTGGTTCAACCCTAAAGAATCCAGGGCTTCATAGTCGGCATACACCAATGCTACCAGTTTTTTGTTCCGTTCGATGATAAGGCTTTCCAGGACGAAAGGCATGTTATTGAGCCGCGCTTCTATTTCTTCGGGGAAGATATTCTGTCCGCTGGAACTGAGAATCATGGTCTTGCTGCGTCCGCGGATATAGAGGTTGTTGTTCTCGTCCAGTGTGCCTAGGTCGCCGGTGCGGAGCCATCCGTCTTCGGTGAAGACTTCTTTGGTGGCTTCCGGATTTTTATAATAGCCGGTCATCACGTTCTCGCCGCGTACTTGTATTTCGCCGAGTTTGTCGTCGGGGTTTTCCTTGTAGATACGGGCTTCCATGATGTCGAGTACCCGTCCGGAGGAAGTCGGGACGAATTCATTCCAGGGAGCGTAACTGATGAGAGGGGCACATTCAGTCATGCCGTAGCCGATGGTGAAGGGGAACTTGATGCGGTGGAAGAATTCTTCCACTTCCGGGTTCATGGCCGCGCCTCCTATGATGACTTCCTTGAAACGTCCGCCCAGTGCGTCAATCAGTTTCTTGCGGATTTGCCCGTATATCTGTCCGTCGAGCAAGGGAATGCTAAGCGCCCATTTCATGGTCTTTTTGTTGATGATGGGCTGTATGACATTCTTGTATATCTTTTCAATGACAAGGGGGACGGTGATAATCAGGTTGGGTTTCACTTCCTCGAAAGCTTTCATCAGAATCTTTGGGGAAGGCACTTTTCCCAACAGTGTGACGTGTGTGCCGACGGCCGTGGCGGTAAGGAAATCGAATGCGCAGCCGTATGCATGTGCCAAAGGCAGGAAAGAGAGCACTTTGTCCCCTTTCTTCAACAGCTCGGTACGTATGCCGAAGGTGACGTTGCCGGCCAGGTTGTTTCCCGTCAGCATGACGCCCTTACTGAATCCGGTGGTGCCCGAGGTATAATTCAGCAGCATGACCTTGTCGTTGGAAAGGTCCGTGTAAACGATGTCTTCCTTACGGAATCCGTTCGGGTAGGTCGCTTCCATTTCATCGCCCAGATGCTTGAGGAAACGCTGGATGGTTTCGCCGTCCCGCTGATACAGACAGCGGAAGTCGCTCAGCGAGAACACACCGCGAATTCCGGTAAGCCGTTCTTCTTCCAGATGTTCCCAAATGGCATCGCTGGTGAAGAGGAACGTCGATTCGGAGTGGTTTACGATATGATGGACATCATTGGGGTTGAAGTCTTGCAGAATGGGGACTACGATACCGCCGTAGGTGATGGTGGCCATATAGGCGATGCACCAGCGGGCATTGTTCTTGCCGATGACGGCTATCTTGTCGCCGCGGCGCAGTTGGCAGTACTTGAAAATAAGGTGCAGTCTGGCTATTTCTTGTGCCACTTCGCCATAAGTATAGCTCTCGTTTTCTCCATAGTTGGTATAGCAGGGGAGGTCCCAATTCCCGCGGAAACTATGCTCGTATAGTTTGATAAAGTTCTCTTGTATCATTGCACAAATTTTAGTTGAGTGTGCAAAAGTAGGAAAAATAGATTAATAATGTATATATTTGCAGCATAAATGTGTTTATAAGCTCATGATAGATACCAATATATTTCAAGATAAGACGGCGGTTTACTATACGTTGGGGTGCAAACTGAACTTCTCGGAGACCTCTACTATCGGTAAAATTTTGCGGGAAGCGGGCGTACGTACGGCGCGCAAGGGTGAGAAAGCGGATATTTGTGTAGTGAATACCTGCTCGGTGACGGAAGTGGCGGACAAGAAGTGCCGCCAGGCCATCCACAAACTGGTGAAGCAACATCCGGGTGCATTTGTCGTGGTGACCGGTTGCTATGCCCAGCTGAAACCGGAGACGGTGGCAAAGATAGAAGGTGTGGACGTCGTGCTGGGAGCCGAGCAGAAGAAGGACTTGCTTCACTACTTGGGCAATCTGCAGAAGCACGAGACCGGCGAGGCCTACACTTCCGCTTTGAAGGATATACGTTCGTTTGCCCCGTCTTGTTCGCGTGGCGACCGGACCCGTTTCTTCCTGAAAGTGCAGGACGGCTGCGATTATTATTGTTCCTATTGCACCATTCCCTTTGCCCGCGGACGTAGCCGTAACGGCAGCATTGCTTCTATGGTGGAGCAGGCCAGCCAGGCGGCTGCCGAAGGTGGAAAGGAAATTGTATTGACCGGCGTCAATATCGGAGACTTCGGCAAGTCTACCGGTGAGACTTTCTTCGATTTGGTGAAGGCGCTGGACGAGGTGGAAGGCATTGAGCGTTACCGCATATCCTCCATCGAGCCGAATCTGCTGACAGATGAAATCATAGAATACGTGTCCCGTTCCCGGCATTTCATGCCTCATTTCCATATACCGCTGCAGTCGGGCAGTGACGAGGTGCTGAAGCTGATGCGACGCCGTTACGATACCGCCTTGTTTGCCTCGAAGATAAAGAAGATAAAGGAAGTGATGCCCGATTCCTTTATAGGGGTAGACGTGATTGTGGGTACCCGTGGAGAGACGGAGGAGTATTTCGGGCAGGCTTATGAGTTCATCAAGAGCCTGGACGTGACGCAGCTCCATGTCTTCAGCTATTCGGAGCGTCCCGGCACGCAGGCCTTAAAGATAGACCACGTGGTGGCACCCGAAGAAAAGCACCGCAGGAGCCAGCAGTTGCTGGAGCTTTCGGACGAAAAGACCCGTGCTTTTTATGCGCGCCATATCGGGCAGACGATGCCGGTGTTGCTGGAACGTCCCAAACCCGGACTGCCGATGCACGGCTTCACTCCCAATTATATCCGTGTGGAAGTCCCTCATGATGCTGCCTTGGACAACCAGCTCGTGTCTGTGCGCCTGGGCGATTTCAATGCCGACGGCACCGCACTCTTGGGAGCAATGGAATGAGGAATGCCGCCTTTGCAACAAATAACTCATAACTTATAACTCATAACTGACGAAGTGAAATCAAAAATTGTCTATTGGCTGACTTATGCGGGCATGTGGCTTGTGGCACTTCTGCCTTTCCGGGTGCTTTATGCGTTGTCTGACGGGCTGTACTTCCTGATGCGCCACGTCGTGCATTATCGGAAGAAAGTCGTTCGCCGCAACCTTCGCAATTCCTTTCCGGAGAAGTCGGAAACCGAATTGATGGAGATAGAGCGCAAATTCTATCATTATATCTGCGATTATATGCTGGAAGAGGTGAAGATGCTGCGCATGTCTTTCGAGGAGCTCTGCCGCCGGATGAAGTATGATAATAAGGAAGAATACCTTGCCATGATAGAGAAGCATGGAGGCATTGTACTGCTGATTCCCCATTATGCCAATTTTGAGTGGATTATAGGCATGGGGGCCATCATGCATCCGGGCGACATCCCGGTGCAGGTGTACAAACCGCTAAGCAATAAGTATCTGGACGAGATGTTCAAGCATATCCGCGCCCGGTTCGGAGGATATAATGTGGCGAAACATTCCACGGCACGCGAAGTGATAAAGCTTCGCCGTGAAGGCAGGCGGATAGCCATCGGCCTGATTACGGACCAGTCGCCCAACCGCAGCGAGGCCCATTATTGGACTACTTTCTTGAATCAGGACACCGTGTTCATGGATGGCGCCGAGCGCATTGCCAAGCTGATGGACTTCCCCGTTTTTTATTGTGAATTGGAACGGACATCCAGAGGATATTGCAAAGTGCTTTTCGACTTGGTTACCGAAACTCCCAAGCAGACGGCGGATGGCGAGATAACCGAGTGCTTCGCCCGTCGTCTGGAGCAGACCATCCGGCGTGAACCGGCTTATTGGTTCTGGTCTCATAAACGTTGGAAAAAGAAACGAAAAGAATCTGTGCAACATGGATAAGATTGCTGTTGTCATATTGAATTGGAACGGATGTGATATGCTCCGTTCCTTCCTTCCCTCTGTTGTGCATTTTTCGGAGGCGGATGGTGCTGTGGTGTATGTGGCAGACAATGGCTCTACGGATGCCTCCGTGGCAATGCTCCGTCGTGAGTATCCTTCTGTGCACTTGATTCTGCTGGAAGAGAACCACGGTTTTGCCGACGGATACAATCTGGCATTGAAGCAGGTGGAGGCAGAATATGTAGTGCTGCTCAACTCCGATGTAGAGGTCACCGAGCACTGGCTTGTCCCGTTGGCAGAGTATATGGATGCCCATCTGGAGACGGCCGCTTGCCAGCCGAAGATACGCAGTTGGCGTAACAAGGGGCAGTTTGAATATGCCGGAGCTGCGGGAGGTTTCATCGACCGCTATGGCTATCCCTTCTGCCGCGGCCGTATTATGGGCGTGGTAGAAGAGGACAAGGGGCAATACGACACGGTGATACCCATTTTCTGGGCTACGGGGGCGGCTCTGTTCATCCGTCTGGCGGATTACCGGGAAGCGGGTGGGCTGGACGGACGTTTTTTTGCCCACATGGAGGAGATAGATTTATGTTGGCGGCTTCGTGCCCGTGGCAGACAGTTGGCATGTATACCGCAGAGTGTGGTATTTCATGTGGGAGGGGCCACTTTGAAGAAGGAGAATCCGCGCAAGACCTTCCTCAATTTTCGTAATAACCTTGTCATGCTTTATAAGAATCTGCCGCAGGAGGACTTGGCGTCCGTGATGCGTGTACGTGTGGTGCTCGATTATGTGGCTGCGTTCAGTTTCATGCTGAAAGGCCAGTTTCCCAATGCTTTGGCCGTATTCCGTGCGCGCCGTGCCTACCACTCCTTCCGCGCTTCATTGGCAGCGTCCCGCAAAGAGAATCTGAAAAAAACTACGCTTGCCGTAATACCGGAACGGACAAAAAGCAGTATATTGGCGCAGTTTTATCTGCATGGAAAGAAATTCTTTTCCCAATTGTAGGAACTGTTGCCTTTTATAATTGTTCAATCTATTAAAGGTTTTGAATTATGGAAAAACTAATTAGAAAAATCGGATTAGTGGCACACGACGCCATGAAGAAAGACCTCATCGAGTGGGTACTGTGGAACTCGGAATTGCTGATGGGGCATAAATTCTATTGTACGGGCACCACGGGTACCCTTATCCTCGAAGCCCTCCGGGAGAAACATCCTGATGTGGAGTGGGATTTCACTATCCTTAAATCCGGTCCTTTGGGCGGTGACCAGCAGATGGGCTCGCGCATTGTGGACGGAGAGATTGACTATCTTTTCTTTTTCACCGACCCCATGACCCTTCAGCCGCACGATACGGATGTGAAGGCGTTGACTCGCCTTGCCGGTGTGGAGAACATCGTGTTCTGCTGCAACCGCAGTACGGCAGACCATATCATTTCCAGCCCGTTGTTTGTCGACCCGACGTATGAACGCACTGTTCCCGATTATAGCAACTACACCAAGCGGTTTGCAAATAAGCCGGTGGTGGCCGAAGCGGTGGAATCGGCAAAGAAGCGGAAACGGAAGAAGTAGGCATTTTATTGTGCTTTATAACCTTCACCTTTACAAAGAAGTAGTTGATTGACAGTGCTTTCTGGTGAAAGATGTTTGAACGAAAAACAGATAAGGTGAATGATGCTGAAGCTGATAAATTTAAACCGATTATAAAAGTTGCACATCCCTTGTGTCGGGTATGTGCAACTTTCTTATAGACTTTAGTTTTTGTATCAGAATTGATAGCCTACGCTGAGCTGATAACCATAGTTGCGTAGGTTACATTGTTTCTGTACTTTCTTTATGGATTCGTAGTATTGGAGTGAAACGGTGTATCTGCCTGCTATTACTGCTTTCATGCCTCCCACCGCACCATAATTCCAACGGCGGAAAGCGTCTATGGTAGCTTCATATTCATACGGGATGTCTGCTTCTGTCGGCACGATGTATGAATACCCGTCCATAGGTTTCCAATGATTGGTTTCTCCTGTATAATAAGGGTTCTTTACGTCGCATTTACCTGCATTGAAGTTGATGGAGCCGTAGACACCGATGTAGGGTATCAGGCTGAGGCTTTTGTTGATACGGATGTTGTAGCCTATTTTTATGGGGATGTTCAAGTGGTTCATCTTTATTTCCGTATCGGGGAAGTAAGGCACGCTGGCATTGAACAGCTCCATACTGCTTCGGGTTTGCATCCAGGTAAGTCCCGACATCAACATCCAATGGTGCTTGAACTCATAGTCCACGGTTCCGCCCAGTTGGAAACCGCCTCCCATGCTTCCCACTTGTTCGGTTTTCGATTTATCGTTTTTGTAGTGCGACCAGTTGCCGCCGGCTTCAACGCCGAATTTGACTTGTTGGGCAGAGGCTTGCATACAACAGAAGACTCCTCCTAAGATAAAAGTTATGATTGCTTTCATTGATTATGTAAATCGGTAATTATAGTTGGTTTATAGCACTTACTATCTGTCATTCTGTATAAAGAAGAATGGCAGATAGTGTAAGATAAAATTAAGTATCGATGTCTTTTTTGACTTAGTTTGTTTTTACAATATAAAAGTCTCCCCCATAAGATTCACTATTGTTAAGTTTGGGAAGTTTGAATTTTCCCAGCTTATTTTCATAGAGTGCATACACGTTGTTATATTCTACAGAATCTTTGACATTACTAACAGAGTTGTCAGTCCAAACTCGTAACGTTCCAGAAAGATATTTTCCTCCGGGCTGTAAGCTGCCAACAGTTACATGCTTGTCGCCATCATTATGGTAAGCAAAGTATTGTATGTTATTGGTGTAAAGTTCTTGTCCATAAGGATCTATATATCTATATGCCATAGGACTTGCAGCGACTTGATAATAGATATCTCTATTGTCGTCTCTTTTCCATCCGTACCACATTTTCTTTTGACAGCCTACATGTACATTGATGTATGCTCTGCTGTCAATTTCTATATTTCCGGTTGTTTTCTTTTTACCTACTGTTTCTTTGAAATCAAATCTGTTGGTTGCACCGGCTCTCGTATCAGCAGCAAATACTGCTTTCTCAGAACTACTCATGTCATTGTTTAGTGAAATTTCTTTGACTTCATTGCCTATCACTACTTTTTTGTTTTCATTGATAAGGTAGGTAGAGAGGTTGTCGCCATCGGGAACGTACAGTGTCAAGTCTTCTACATCATATTTGTTCGTAATCAGTTTTTCACTGTACTTTTCTACGTATTGGGCATATCTCTTTCTGAAGTCGGCTTCGCTGGTTGCTACCGCGTCTATTTCATCTAATTCCATGTCTGCTTCGTTGGCAAGTTTCTGCAGAGAGATAAAGTTGTCTACGTATTCCAATCTTTCTTTAGCAGTCATGTGGCTGATTTCTGTTATAGTCGATTGGTAATCGGACTCGGAAATGAATCGTAGTGCAAGTTCTCCTTCTACAGAACTTCTGGTTGTAGTTCCATTGATTGGAATAATTTCCCCTTGGTTGGTGATTTGCACAATTTGAAGGTTTTTAGATTGGGGTACAGAAGGCTCGATTTGTGTGTTGATTTCTTCCTCTTGGCATGAAATATTAGCCAATAGGATGGTTGCAAGAAATAAAATTTTCTTCATGATTAATTGTTTAAAATGTAAATAATATGTTGGTTAATCCTCTTCCTCTAATGTGATTTCTCCCGTGATGTCTACAGCAGGGGAGGTTATTTCTATTGTATAAGGATAATCTTCAGGCGTATAGATATACAATGCTTTACTTTCGTAAATGGAGGTTTGTTGTTCGTTGATTACGATGTTCCCATTTTTATCTGCTACGGTGATGTCGGATTCATGCAATGGAAACTGAAATAGTATTTGCAGACAGTTATCGTTATTGCTTACATCTATAGTATAGTCTATAGGGATGCGTGGAAGCACATTTTTGCGTGTTTCATGTTTCCTCAAAAGGACTGGGCGTTTTCTTGGCTTATTAACTGCTCCACTTATCGGTACAATAAAGAGTACCACTAAAAGAATCATAAATAACTTTGCTTTCATTATTCGTTGTTTTATCGATTTATGGCGGCAAAGTTAGAGGGAAAAACTAAAATGGAAGCATGAAATCAATCACACTTGTTTTTTGTAAGGTGTTGATTTGTAGATGTATTGTGTTTAGAAAAATCACACTTACTTATTCTTTAGCTACATCCGTTCCTTTTTCATGCGGTATTTTCGTTGGGCAAGGACATGTGTGTCGATATTGCCAAAACAAAGGGATATTGTTTGAGAAGAGAACCCAATTTCATCTAAGCAGAGAAACAATAAGTCTTCATCTGTCAATTTGGGATATTGGACTTTTATGCCAGCTATGTAATCAGTATAAATATCCAATACGGTTTCCTTTAGTTTTTTCAGTTCTGCATCTGTCAGTACACTTCGTTCTTTTTTACTTGACACGTTTTGTTTGGAGAGTTTTATTATCTTCTTGTATATGTCGCTTTGTTTGAACAGCCAGTTGCGCAAAGCCAGTTTTTCTTCTTTCAATTTCTTTATTTGGTTTTCCCGCTCTTGTATTTCTTGATTGTTTTTTTCTTTTTCTTGTATTAATGTAGAATGCTCCCTCTGCAATAGAACTACAATGCGGTGACTCTCTTCGATGGTGGTTTCCAAAGAAGTGAGCTTTTCTTGGGCTTGTTTCAGGTTTTGCTCATTGATGAGTTGCAGCCTTTTTCTTTTGTTTATGCGATGTTGATAGAAGAGGGCAATGAGGAAGCAGCAGAATGTGAAACATGCGATCGCTGTCCTTAGTTTTTTTTGTCCTTTAAACTGTTCTTCCTTTACTTTTGTTTGGGAGTCATACTTATGGATAAGTTGCTGTATCTTATTGGATTGCTCGGTGAAATATATTGAGTCAATGATGTCTACAAACTGATATAGTAATTCTGTGGTTGCTTGATAATCCCCTTGCTCTTCTTTTATATAAGATAAGTTTAATAGAGCATTTGCCCGTCCTTTTATATTTGTGCTATCTTCTATTTTTTTGTTTATATAATATATGGCAGAATCTCTTTCTTCTTTATCCAAGAATATATTGCCAATATTGGCGTGATAATCACTTCTATTTTTGTTTCCGGGAAGCCATTGTAAGGACATTCGCGCATAATATAAGGCTGTATCATTCGCTTCTTTACTGGAATATTCTACACTGAGATTAAGGGCTATTGTTGCAATCATGGCAGAATCTTTCGATATTTGGGCGTATTCCAAAGCCTTGCATTGAAGTATAAGTGCAGAGTCTTCTTTTTCTGTTACAGCATAAAAAGAGGCAAGGCTGTTCAATGCTATCGACTTGTCTTTATCCGTGGTGCAACATTTGTAAAGTTCTTGATACGCCTTTCCTGCTTTCTCGTACAGCCGTGCATCAAAGTATTCGTTTCCCAATGAGCTGAATAGATATTTTCTGGTTTCAATATCTTGGGGGAATTTCTTTATGATTTCCAGTCCTTCTAGCAAGAAGCCGATGGCCCGTTCGCTTTGTTCCATTTCCACTTCCAGTCTTCCTTTATAGAGAAGTGCCACGGCTCGTTCGCGCTCGTCATCGTCATAATAATCCAGTGCCACGTCCAGTAGCGAGTCGCAGGGTAGCAGAGGTTTTTCGCATTTGTCTGTGGCTTGTGCCAGCAGCAGGGCGTATCGGGCAGACTCCCGACGTGTAAGTTCGGTGGTTGCGGGCAGTGCCTCCAGCAGTCGCAGAGCACTGTCCGGATTTGCTGTCAGCAATGAGTCGGCGTTGTTCAATAAAGCTTCTGCCCGTCCGTCCGTCCGGTGGCAAGCGGCCGGTAGCAGGAAGAGAGCGACGATGGGGAGTAATGCCAGTCGTTGTATAGCGTTTCTCATTGACTTTTTGTTGATGATGGGGCAAAGGTACGGAATATTGGTATCAATGGTGGTATTCTACGGCAGAAAAGTTGCTGCATGCTCACTGCAGAACTTCTGTATACATTTTGCAGTGCTACTGCATATCTGTTGCAGCGTCACTGCAAAGCTGTTGCAGTACTACTGCAAATATATGTGCAGTGTTACTGCAAACCGTTTGCAGCGCCATTGCAAAAAGCATGCAGTGTCTTTGCAGTGGGAAGTGTCTGTGTATCAATAGTGAATGGGGTGATTCGGCAATCTGTCATTCTCCGCGGCGTTGGCATATTTCCACTCCTGCAGCCTCTATATCCGCGCCCATCGGTGGATTGCGCTTTGCTAGCTTGAGCGTTATCTCTTCTATCTGTGGGAAGTCGCGGAACAATCGGTTTATAATTCGCCCGCATACATGTTCCAATAGTTTGGAAGGAATGTCCATCTCTGCCTTCACAGCTGTATGTACATCGGCATAGCTCACGGTGTCGGCTACGTCGTCCGTTTCTGCCGCACGCCGGATATCAACTTGCAGGCGCAGGCTGACGGTAAACTCATTGCCTACCACGGTTTCTTGTTCGCCCACGCCGTGATGGGCGAAGAAGCGAAGGGTGTCAAGGAAAATATAACTGGTCATTACTTGTAGATTGTTTTCTGCAAACTTACTGATATTTTGTGGTACGGGCAAATCGGTATCTGGTTATTACGATTCAGGTTGCGGATTGTATTCTGTAAAATATAAAAATAGCGCGAAATTGTTTTTTATAGAATACAATTATGTGAGGGTCGGAATAAACTTATCGAATTATTTTAGGCACGGAATTATACGGGTTATCACGGTTGCTTTCAATATTATCCGTGATTGTCCATGTAATCCGTGCCTAAAATAATGCTTTGCTAAGAATCCTTTCTTATCTTCCGGTGCTTTCTATCATGCTCCTTATTTTCTCGTTCAGGCTTTCTGCCTTCATCAGTTGTTCCAGTGTCAGGTGCATGCGCCAGCGCCAGTAGTGCCGCGGGTTGGCAGGAATATTGATACGTTCTTCCTGTACGTTCGGGTTGCGCCATTTGCCGTCCATGGACATCCAGTCTTGCAGGGAGAGGATGCAGAGGATGGAGTTGCTATGGAGGTGATTGCGAACCACTTCTTCGCAGAGCTCCGGCGTGGCCGTTGCCGGTGCGGCACCGTAGTGCCCGAGCATGGTGTTGTAGTAACGCTGCGTCTGTTGGAAGTCTTCTTCCCACCAGCCGCGCAGGGTAGACATGTCGTGCGTGGAGATGGTGCAGACCGAACGGTACGGATACCAGTCAGTGTGGCCGAATTCTTGTTTCGGGTCTTTCGGCATACGTTGTATCTCCAGGGAAAGGATACGCAGGTCGTTCATCACCCATGCCACGCAATCGGGAATCATGCCTAAGTCCTCACCGCATACCAGCATGCGCGTGGACTGTGTCAGTTGCGGTAGTTTCTTCATGGCTTGCTGTCCCCAGAAGTCATTGTGGCGGTGATAGTAGTACTGGTCATACAGCCGGTTGAAGGCAGCCTTTTCCCAATCGTTCAGTGCGCGGTAGATGTAGTCGTGCTGCACGCCGATGCGCGGATGGTATTCGTGCGGATTGTTGCGGTCGGGCACGAACAGCACATCGCTGATAAGGGCGTAAAGCCCGTCACGAATCCAGATGCTGTCATCGTCCGTCTTTCCGGCAAAGTAGGCTTCCACCTTGCGCTGGGTGTCGAACTCGGGACGCATGCGGTAAACCTCCCACGTGTCTGTCGGCTCTATGAAGGTCTGCTTCACATAGTCTGTATGCGGGCCGAAGATTTGTCCGAGGAAGTACTCATGGATATAGGGCTTCAGGAAGAAGTCTTCGCGGAATGCCAGCCCGTAGCTTTCTATCTCCTCGCGCGTCATGGGCAGGGCGGGGACGAATTGTCCCAACAGCCCGTGTACGGCGTGCATCGGTATCTCCCAAATGCGGAAGAAGCCAAGGATGTGGTCTATGCGGTAGGCATCGAAGTATTCTGCCATTTTGTGGAAACGCTTCATCCACCAGGCATAGCCGTCTTTCTCCATGACATCCCAGTTGTAGGTGGGAAAGCCCCAGTTCTGCCCGTTCACGGAGAAATCATCGGGCGGTGCGCCGGCTTGGCCGTTCAAGTTGAAGTAGTGGGCTTCCTTCCAGGCTTCCACACTGTTGCGGCTGATGCCGATGGGGATGTCGCCTTTCAGCACTACGCCGTTGGCGCGCGCATGCTCGGTGGCGGCAAGCAGTTGCAGGTGCAGATTGAACTGGATGTAGTAGTAGATGGCGATATGCGGATAGTCGGCAGAGTCCGGCCGGCACAATGTTTCTATCTCCTTGGCATCGTAGGTGGCATACTTGGGCCACTCGCGGAAATTCGGGGTCTTGTAGGCATCACGCAGGTAGCTGAAGACGGCATATGGCTGCAACCATTCCTTGTTGGCTTCGTAGAAATTACGGAAAGCATCCGAGGCCAGCACCTTTTCCCCTTCCTGCTTGAAGATGAGATGGAAGTATTCCCACTTTGTCTTGTTCACAGCTTCGTAGTCCACGGCGGGCAGGGCATTCAGTTCCTTCTGGCGTTTGTTGAATTCGGCCATCACCTTCTTGTCCTTCAAGCTGCCCAACTGCTTCAGGTCGGTGTACATGGGATGGAAGGCATAGATGGAGATGCTACTGTAAGGGTAGGAGTCTGTCCAGGTATGCGTCATGGTAGTGTCGTTGATGGGCAGAATCTGCACCGCCTTCTGATTGGTGGCAACTGCCCAGTCAATCATGCGCTTCAAGTCGCCGAAATCGCCTACACCGAAGCTTTTCTCGGAGCGTAGGGAGAATACGGGTACGGCTACTCCGGAACCTTTCCATGCAGGAAGATTGAAGTATACATAACGGTCGCCGACAGCCAGCGTTTCGTTGGCGGCTATCTGCGGGTCGGCCATATAGCGGTTGGGATTGTTCTCCCAGGCCACGGCACGGCGCTCTTTCTTGTTGTAAAGGACGAATTTATACTCCAGCGGGAAGCTGATTTTACCGGCATCCACTTCTACCTGCCATTCGGGGAAGTCGATGTCGTTCATAAGGGCAGCTTTGTCCGGGTTCCAGTCACCCAGCGCCTTCTGGTTTCCGCAGAGTGCCAGGCAATGGTCACTGTCTATGCAGGGGGCGTACGCCTTTATCAGCAACCCCTTTTTGTAGCTTTTCGGGGTGGCACTGCGTTCGCGATGCGCCAGCAGGGATTCTGTGAAAGCGGATGTATAAAAATACTGCTGTTCGGGCAGATTCTTCCAACAATCTTCTATGCGGTAAACTTTCTTCGGATTGTCTGCAACGTGCAGGATGCGCGGCAGGCTGTTCCACTCTGTCCGTATGGTTCTGCCATCTCGATAGATGTGGTAACTGTATTCGACGTTTCCATTGCAGGGAATCTGGATATCCACTTCCGCGGTCCAGTGAATGCCGTCTACAGTGTGCAGGGGGGTGGCTTTGTCGGGCTGGTTGTTGCCAAGTTCCGGGATGGAACCCAGGACTTTGACTTCTTCACCCCAGCTGGTGCGATACTCGATATTGAATATTAGTGTCATATTATATTAGATTTAGAAATAGCAATAGCTGCAATGATTATGCAAGTATAGAAATTATTCCTCATAATCATGCAGCTACCGTTATCTAAGTCATTTAAATTCCTATGCAAACGTTTGTGCTTGCCGTGGGATTATCCACAGCGGGAAGCTCCGCACGTCTTGCAGATGAGGCAACCTTCTTGGTAAACCAGTGTTTCGTTGCCGCAGTTGGGGCATTTCTTGCCTTTGGCTTCCGTGCCGTCCTGGATGTATTTCTTCAGGGCGCGTTCCACACCGTTCTTCCAGGTGTTGATGTTTTCGCTGTCCAGTTGCAGTGAACCTACCAGCTTGATGACCTGCTCGATAGGCATGCGGTAGCGCAATACACCGGAAATCAGCTTGGCATAGTTCCAATACTCTTTGTTGAACTTCTCGGACAGACCCTCGATGGTAACTTTGTATCCGCGCTTGTTCTCGAACTGGAAGTCGTAACGCTTGTTTCCGTGCTCATCCACATTCTTGATGATGTGGCCCGACACCACATTCTTCGGCAGGATGATGCCTTCGTCATCGTCCAGCACACCGGTGAATATCTCGTAGGGATGATTGTCCAGCAAGCCGACGAATGCCACCCATTTCTCCTTGTTGTTCTGGAAGCGGACAACGTCTGCATCCAATATTCTGGGACGTGTTTCAACGACCGTAGGCGGTTTGCACGGGGGAAGCTCAGACTTTTTGTCGCTCTTGGTAGAGATGAGTACACCGGAACGCGAACCGTCGCGGTAAACCGTACAGCCCTTGCAGCCGGATTTCCATGCTTCTACATACAGACGGTTCACGAGGTCTTCGTCTACGTTATTCGGCAGGTTGATGGTTACGCTGATAGAGTGATCCACCCATTTTTGGATACGTCCCTGCATCTTGACTTTCATCAGCCAGTCCACGTCGTTGGAGGTTGCTTTATAATAAGGTGATTTCTCTACCAGGGCATCCACTTCTTCCTGCGTGTAGCGTTTGGCGGGGTTGTATCCTTGTGCTTCCATCCAAGTCACGAACTTGGGGTGGAACACGATATATTCTTCAAAGGCATCCCCGGTTTCGTCGATGAAGTCCACATGGACGTTCGTATCGTTGGGATTCACTTTGCGGCGGCGCTTGTACACGGGCAGGAATACGGGCTCGATACCGGAGGTGGTTTGGGTCATCAGGCTGGTGGTTCCGGTCGGGGCGATGGTCAGACAGGCAATGTTGCGGCGTCCGTACTTCTTCATCTCCTCGTACATTTCCGGGTCGGCTTCGCGCAGGCGGTTGATGAACGGATTGTTCTTTTCGCGTTCTGTATCGTATACCTCGAATGCGCCGCGTTCTTTGGCCATTTCTATGGATGAGCGATAGGCGTTGAGTGCCACCGTCTTGTGTACTTTCTCCGAAAACTCGGTTGCTTCTTCAGTACCATAACGCAATCCCAGGGCGGCAAGCATGTCGCCTTCTGCCGTGATGCCTACACCGGTACGGCGGCCTTGGGCGCTTTTCTTGTAAATCTTCTGCCACAAAACGCGTTCTGTATGTTTCACGTCTTCACTTTCGGGGTCGGCATCTATCTTGCTCATGATGCGTTCTATCTTTTCCAGCTCAAGGTCGATGATGTCGTCCATGATGCGTTGGGCCAAAGCTACATGCTTCTTGAATAGCTCAAAGTCAAAGTAGGCGTCCGGCTTGAACGGATTGACCACGTATGAGTAAAGGTTGATGGCGAGCAGACGGCAGGAGTCGTACGGGCACAGTGGAATTTCGCCGCATGGATTGGTGGATACGGTACGGTAGCCCAGGTCTGCATAGCAGTCGGGCACGGATTCCTTTAATATGGTATCCCAGAACAATACACCGGGTTCTGCCGATTTCCATGCATTGTGCACAATCTTTTTCCATAATGCGGATGCGTCAATGTCTTTTTGAAATGCCGGCTCTGTGGCATCAATCGGATATTGCTGTGTATATGGTTTGCCTTCGATGGCGGCCTGCATGAAGTCGTCGGTCAGTTTTACGGAAACGTTGGCTCCGGTCACTTTGCCCTCAGTCATCTTGGCATCGATGAAGGCTTCCGAGTCGGGGTGTTTGATGGATACGCTGAGCATCAGTGCGCCGCGGCGTCCATCTTGAGCCACTTCGCGTGTAGAGTTTGAATAGCGTTCCATGAAGGGGACCAAGCCAGTGGAGGTCAGTGCCGAGTTCTTTACCGGTGAACCTTTCGGACGGATATGGGATAAGTCGTGTCCCACGCCGCCACGGCGTTTCATCAGCTGTACTTGTTCTTCGTCTATCTTGAAGATGGCACCATAAGAATCCGCTTCGCCGTCCACACCGATAACAAAGCAGTTGGACAGAGAGGCTACCTGATAGTTGTTCCCGATTCCGGTCATCGGGCTTCCTTGCGGAACAATGTACTTGAAGTGGTCGAGTAAGCCGAAAAGTTCCTCTGAACTTAATGGATTGGGGTACTTGGCCTCAATGCGGGCTATCTCATTGGCTATTCGCCAATGCATGTCTTCCGGAGACTTTTCGTAAATATTTCCGAA
Organism: Bacteroides sp. A1C1; assembly: GCF_004328515.1. Classification (NCBI taxonomy): domain Bacteria; kingdom Pseudomonadati; phylum Bacteroidota; class Bacteroidia; order Bacteroidales; family Bacteroidaceae; genus Bacteroides; species Bacteroides sp. A1C1. Next base: position 1,082,070 of record NZ_CP036491.1, on the reverse strand, counting down.
AGAATCTTTGACTGCATATTTGTTTACCCAAACTCTGGCAGCCAACTCGTCGCCTTGGAAGTATTTTAAAGATTCTCCGTAGGCTTCGTCATAAGAATAATTTTTCTTTTCCACAGTGTTGTATCTCTTAGGATTAGTTACAAATAAGTAAAATTGTAGAAGTTGTACTTACTTGTTAACAAACGCATTTGCAAAGCTATGAATGTTTTTCAATTTGGCAAAATTAAAATGAATATTTTTATTAACCGGTGGATAGTTTTCTGTTGATTGGTGTTAATTTGTTGGTTTATAATGTTTTAATGCTTTGAGTAAACGAATAAGTTTTCCAAAATGGAATTTATTAACAACTTGTTGGGCTGAAAGGTTCTCGGTTTAGTCGAACATAAGGTTACTTTTATCTGCTCGTAAAGATAATAATTGTTCATTTCTTGTTGAAAAGATGTATTTTATTCCGGATATATGATGATGAAAAAAGTGTGAACTCTTGAATGAATTTTTCGTGGATTACATTATCTTTGCAAAAAAAGAAAGAATGGAAAGCTTGAAACAAAGGAGAACAATCCGAAAATACCAGCAGAAGGATATTTCTGCTGATTTGTTAAATGATTTGCTTGAAACCTCTTTCCGGGCTTCTACAGTCGGAAACATGCAGGTTTATAGTGTGATTGTGACGCGTGATGCAGAGCGTAAAGCCAAACTGGCGCCTGCACATTTCAATCAGCCGATGGTTCAGACGGCGCCGGTAGTGCTTACTTTCTGCATAGATTTGTGCCGTTTCAGCAAGTGGTGTGAGCAACGTAAGGCTGAGCCGGGATACAACAACTTTGAGTGGTTTGTGACGGGGGCTGTCGATACCTTGCTGGTGGCACAGACTTTTTGCGTGGCTGCCGAGAAGAAGGGGTTGGGCATTTGCTATCTGGGAACTACCACTTACAACCCTCAGATGATTGTCGAAGCGTTGAAGTTACCGGAATTGGTGTTTCCCATCACGACAGTCACAGTGGGATGGCCTGCCGAACAGCCGGAACAAGTGGACCGTTTACCGCTGGAGGCCATTGTACACGAAGAGTTTTATCATGATTATACTCCTCAGGACATTGACCGGTTGTATGCCTATAAAGAATCGCTTCCTGAGAACAAGCAGTTCATCTTGGAGAACAATAAGGAAACGCTGGCGCAGGTTTTTACAGATGTGCGTTATACGAAGAAAGACAGTGAGACAATGTCGGAGAATCTTTGGAAGATAATGAAAAAGCAGGGATTTTGAAAATTAAGGATTAGGGAAGATTAGGGATAAGGGGTTAAGCTAATGCATACTTAGCTGCATTTAATCCTTTATCCTTAATCCCTAATCCTTTATTCTTATCCTTTTTTCAGTGCGGCTTGAATCTCGTCGATTTCCGCACGGAATGATTTGTCTACCTCTTTCAGCTCTTTGATGGTTTTGCATGCATGCAATACAGTGGCATGGTCTTTATGTCCAATTAGCGCACCAATTTTTGCAGTAGAGAACTCTGTATAGTTTTTGGCTAAATACATGGCTATTTGTCGTGCTTGCACCACTTCCCGCTTTCTGGATTTTGTGTGGATGGTGGCTGTTTCCAATCCGAAATGCTTGCATACGGTGTTGATGATTTCATCGACAGTTACTGCTTTGCTTTCACTGTTCACCACCTTGCGTACGATACGTTGCGTCAGTTCCAGGTCTATTTCTTTATTGTATATGGTGGAATGTGCCATAATGGAAATGACGATGCCCTCCAGGTCACGTACACTGTCGCCCACGTTTTCTGCAATATAGTCAATCACTTCTTGGGGGAACTGCAGGCCGTCACGGTGTATTTTGTTGCGCAGAATGTTCTTGCGGAGCTCTACGGTAGGTTTCTCCAGCTCAGCTACCATTCCCCATTTAAAACGTGTGATCAGACGCTCTTCCATGCCTTGTAGCAATACCGGTGCACGGTCGGAGGTAAGGATAAGCTGCTTGCCGTTTTGATGCAGATGGTTGAAGATATGGAAGAATGTATTCTGCGTTTTGGTTACGCCGGCAAATTCCTGAATATCATCAATGATTAGAACATCAATGGTCTGGTAGAAGTTGATGAAGTCGTTAGTCGTATTGTTACGTACGGAATCGGTGTATTGCACTTGGAATAGGTGTGCAGATACATACAATACCCTTTTCTCCGGGTATAGTTCCTTGATTTTGGTTCCGATAGCATTGGCAAGATGGGTTTTGCCTACACCTGATGCTCCGTATAGGAACAGCGGATTGAAGATTGTTTTAGCCGGATTGAGAGCGACAGCTTCTGCAACGCTGCGCGACAGCTTGTTGCTGTAGCCTTCGATGAAGGTTTCAAAGTTGTATTCTGGATTAAGGTGCGGGTCAAGTTCGGGGACGGGAATCTGTGGGATCCTTTTGTCCATCACTTGTTTTTGCGGTATGATGGTACGTTGTGTAGACTCCAGGTCGACGGTTTTCCGCGAACTCTTGTCTACCATTACGTTATACATCAATTTAGTTCCCTCACCAATGACCTTATAGAGAGTCTTGCGCAACAAATCAACAAATTTGTCCTCCAAAAACTCATAGAAGAACTGGCTGGGCACTTGTACGACCAGCGTTTTGTCTTCATATTTTAAAGGTATGATGGGAAGAAACCATGTTTTGTATGTCTGCTCCGGAACATTGTCTCTGATGATTTCAAGACAGCGGTTCCACAGCCCGACATGATCTATTTCACTCATAACGGCTATAAATACATTTATTAATTAAGCATAACTTCTACGATTGCAAAATTGGCAATCTTATTCGAGAAAAACAAATCCTTTTTTTCTTGCGTTTTTAGGGAAAGTAATAAGCTCTTTACTTTCAGCTACTTATCGGTTACTATGAGTATACTCCTTATATAAGGTGTGTTGCATTTATCTAATACTTTGTCATATAGTGGTTTATGTAGCTTTGCGTCTCTTGTTTTCTTTCTGTGCCCAGAGCAGGAAAAAGCCCTTTTTCGCTCCTTGTATAGAGCAAATGAGGGCTTTCCTTTTAATTCCTTTATAGACTTATTATTTAGACAAAATCTATATAACGTCCATCTTTTACTTATCTTTCTTGCCGAATAGGGAGAAATGGACGTATCGTTTCGGATGCGATTTCAAGTCTTCCAATAAACTTGCTGCGTTGGCAGTGGTGGCGTTCAGATTATTATATAGAGAAGGGTCGTTTAGCAAAAGTCCGACGGTATTGTCTTTCTGGTTCAATTTGTCTGTAATCATTTTTACATTGTTCAAAGTTGCGTCTACCTTTTGCATGGCGGCAGCATAATCTATCTCCTTTAAGTTGTTGGAAATGAGTGCAAAGTTGTCTCCAATGGTATTGAGCTTGCCGGTCAGTTGTGGAATATCATCCTTCATTAGAGTTTGCAACTGGCGGCTTGTGACGGCCATACTTGCTGTTAAATCTTGTACGTTATGCAAGGTTGCAGGGATGGCGGGGTCGGCTAGTATGACATTTAAGGATGCGAGAATGGAATCCAGCTTGGGCAGCATCTTCTCTACTTGCGGCATCATGGTGGCAACTTTTTCCATCATTCCGTTGTTCAGCACGCCGGGGATTGTGTCTCCAATCTGGTATTTCTCCCGTGGGTTATTGGCAAGCAGCAGGTTCATCTTTACGCCGCCAAGCATTTCGGCTGCCAGTTCTGCCGTACTTCCTTTGGGAATGCGCAGCTCTGGGTCAACATCTATTTCGGCAACGACTTTGCCCGGTTGGGTATAGTCGTAGTACAAGTCGCGGACAATACCCACGCGGAAGCCGTCGGCAAAGACCGGGCTGGATTTTGTCAGCCCATTGACATTCTGGAATTTCACGTAGAAATAGCTGGAGGGCTTGAACATATTTATCCCTTTCAGGTAGTTGATGCCGTATACCAATATGCAAAGTGCAGCTATGCCTGCTATTCCTATTCTAACTTCTTTTGTAATATACTTCATGATGTATCTTTTGTTATTTATTTCTGTTCTTTTTAAATTCGCTGATGGCTGTGTTGACGTTTATCTTTTCTCCATTCTTGAACGCAATGATGAATGCGTCCTTGAATTTGTCCGTAATGCTACGTTTGCTGCGCAGCACCTTGTTGTAATCGGGTGATGCGCCGTACGTATATTTGTAGATTCCGCCTTCTTTATAATAATCCACGTCTTTCAGTCCTTTCAGTCTTTTGTCATTCTTGGCCAGAGGACGTGAAGAAGTGAGTATCTGTATCTTAAACACGATGCCGCTCTGTTCTGTTTGGGAAACGGCTGCATTTTCTGACCTTTGCGGGCGTTGGGCAGCTTGGTTACTCTCCGCTTGAGGTGCATTTTTCTTTTCCGGTGTCGCTGTAGCTGCGTTGCCTTCTTCTTGAACGGGCTCGGGTACATCCTCCGGAAGAATGGTATTGCTGCTTCCGTTCAACCGGATTTCCTGCTCGCGCTTATAGGTGAGGAAAGCGCGGAAGATACCGTTGGCAAGTGAGGTGGTTCCTGCTTCAGTGTTCAGGTACCGTTCCTCTTCCGGTGTGGAGATGAATCCGAGTTCCACCAGTATGCTTGGCATGGCACTGGCCTTCAATACCAGAAAACCTGCCTGGTGCACGCCCCGATCTGTACGTTTGCAGGTTTGGCGGAAATGCTTTTGTACGAGGGAGGCGAGGTGCACACTCTGTGACATGTATTTGTCTTGCATGAATTCGAAGATGATGTAGGACTCTGCCGAGTTGGGATTGAAGCCGGCATACCGCGTCTTGTAGTCGCTTTCGTAGAGGATAACGGCATTTTCGCGCTTGGCTACTTCCAGATTGGCATCCGATTTTGCCAGACCCAGTGTCCAGGTGGAGGCTCCTTTGGCCGTCCGGTTTTTGGCCAGGGCATTGGTATGTATGGAGATGAACAAATCAGCTTTGGCGTTATTGGCAATTTCAGCGCGCCGGTCCAGGGGGATGAATATGTCCCGGTCCCGCGTATAGATAACTTTTACATCAGGGCAGTTCTTCTTGATTTGTTTGCCAAGTTTGAGTGCTACATTCAGGTTGATATTCTTCTCTTTGGAAATTTTTCCCACTGCACCCGGGTCGTGTCCACCGTGTCCGGGGTCTATAACGACAACAAAGTCTTTCGCTTCAGCGCTGCCACTGCAAAAGGGGGAGATAAGCAGCCCTAAGCATATACTTATATATAATATGTATCGTCTGTATAGTTTCATATAATTGTAGCAAAGACAATGCTTCCTTTTCGCTTGGCAAATGTAGTGGAAATTTATAGAAAACTAATGGATTATGTTCAGTTTTATTGTTCTTCTTCTCATTTTTAGTGTAATTAATGTCTGTGTTTGAGTAATTAGTGGCTCAATGTATTGATAATATGCGTAACTTTGCGGCAGATAATTAAAATAGCAAATCAAGTATGCTGGTTCGTTTTATAAAGAACTGGACGTTGCCTTTGGCAATGCTTGCCGGTACTTTGGGATATTTCTTTTTTGCAGACATTCCTTTTGTGGCGCCTGCCAAACCTTATGTGAATGTGTTAGTGGCTTTCCTGACTCCACTTTTGATTTTTTCCCAACTTCTGCTCACTTTCTGTAAGGTGGAGGTGCATGAACTGAAACCCAAATCGTGGCATGGATGGTTACTGCTGTTCCAGACGGTTTCTTGCTTGATTGTTGCGGTATTGTTGGTGTGTTGCCCTATGGAGGAGGTCTACCGGGAAGTGTTTGAAGGTGCAATGGTCTGTCTCATTTGTCCCACTGCAACCGCTGCGGCTGTCATTACCGGTAAACTGGGTGGAAGCGCATCCAGCCTGACGACCTATACGTTGTTGTCCAATCTTCTGGCGGCTGTGGCTGTTCCTTTGGTTTTCCCGTTGGTGGAGCCTCATGCTGACATTACTTTTTTTGTTGCATTCCTGAAAATTCTGAGTAAAGTCTTTCCATTGCTGCTTTGTCCTTTCTTGCTGGCATGGTTTCTGCGTGCGTTTGTGCCGAAGGTGCATCATTTTCTGTTGGGTTTCCATGATGCAGCCTTCTATTTGTGGGCGGTAGCTCTTGCCATTGTCTCAGGGCAGACGGTACGTTCATTGGTCAATAGTGATGCACCGGTATTTGTTGAACTGCTGATAGCCCTGGCGGGACTGATAACCTGCTGTATACAATTCTATTTAGGAAAGAGAATCGGCGGCCATTATGGTGAGCGCATCAGCGGAGGGCAGGCGCTGGGGCAAAAGAATACGGTGCTTGCCATCTGGATGGCATATACTTATCTTAATCCGTTATCTTCCGTCGGTCCGGGATCGTATGTGCTGTGGCAGAATATAATCAATAGTTATCAGCTGTGGAAGAAAAGGAAAAATGAGACGGAATAACTACTGAGTATTTTACATCTTATTTGCTTTATGAACATAGAGGGTGGTTGCAACAATTATCAGTACAAATGCCATAATGAGGAATATTATCCGGATAAGACGATGTTTTGAAAATAGGTTGGCCATGCAGGCAGAAGCCACGCTGAAACGGGCTATTATAGAATCAATTGTGACGTTTTCGAAAAAGACTGATGCAATACTCCATAGTGCAATAATGGTTAATATTGCATTGGCTGATAAACAAAGAATTTTATCAAGTGGCATTCTAAATACTTTTCTTGTTCTCATATATAGGACTCTATGTTTTAACTCCTTTCATTCTTGCCTTTCGCTGAATCAGCCAAAGGATAGGGCAAAGATAAAAGAGAACTTCCTAACAGAATCAATATTGTCTTGGAATATTGTTAAATGATTGAATTTCTAAACCTATGTTTATTCTTTGCTGTCAAAACTCTGTTTGTGTCTGATGCGGCTCATGTGAATAGGGGTTATTTTCAAGTAAGACGCAATTTCTTTTAGGGGTACCATTTGTAGGATTTCTGGACATTTTTTAAGAAGTTGGAGATAGCGTTCTTCCGATGTAAATCTGAACAAATCCAAGTAACGTGAATACGACTGAAAAAATAATTGTTCGGCTGCAATGCGGGCTATTCGTTGATTTTCTTTGTTCTCTTCAAATTCTTGTAGAAGTAATTCGGAAGAACAGATGTAGATTCTACATGGGGTTATTGCTTGTATATTCAATTCAGATTTTATGTCGTATAAACAATTGGGATAATCAGAGATAAATTCATTGGCAAAAGAAAAACCTACATTATATGTTTTGTTTTCAGTTTGGTTGATGCAGGTATATTTGATTACACCGGATACAATAAACCCGAAGAAAGAACCGACTTCTCCCTCTCGGAGGATAAACTCATTTCTTTTATAATACCGTAGTTCTCCGTTTCTTAAACACAGTTCCCTAAAAAAGTCAGTGTCTATATTGCCCATGTATGAATTAAAATCTGTCATTTACAACACATGTTTTTCGAAAGGTACAAAATTATTGTTTTATTCCTGATTTTCTGTCATTGTTGGTAAGCTGGTCGTGGACTCTCTCATTATAATACTTTAAAAATTTAACTTCACCTACGTTTTTTAAAAGCTTTTGGTTTTCAATGAAGTTTTGTCCGTATTTTAGCCAACGTTTGGTAAATCTTTTGAATTTAGTACATGGGAAATCAGAACATTGGAAACAATGTGTTATTCTTTTTTCCAAGCAACATAAATGGAATGTTTTACATTTTTCACAGCGAGAACCATTCTGTTCTGCTCCTTTGCAGGGACTTTTTTCTCTTGTGTATATGGGACAACCACCACAAAAGACACCACAAGCAGGAATACGTCCGTTATACGATTTCATTCAGCCAGCCTTTTCGCCATCCAAAAATTGGTGAGATAAAGTTGGTTGGCTTTGCGTTTCTGTTCCACTTCTACTATATAGCCTCTTTTCTCAAAGAATGGACGGGCTGTCAGGCTTACTTCTGATGTAATTCGCATGATTCCTCTTGCGGTTGCATACCGTTCTATCTCATTTAGAAGTATGGTAGCAATGCCTTTACCTTGAAAATCTTTATGAACAAACATAGAATGCAAATATCCTTGGTGGGTAATGGATGAAAAGCCGACAATCTGTGACTGTTGATTGGTTGCCACAATAAAATAATGTGTCTTAATCATGTCTTTTATGCGGGAGAGGTCGTTTCCGCACGATGCCCAATCTGCCACTTCTGCTTCTGAATAGTCACGTTTGTTTATATGGAGGACTGTCTCTTGAAACAAACTCATAAGTTCAAGGGCATCAGGCTGTTGGGCAATTCTAATTGTAAAATCTGTATTCATGTTTTTAAGTGCTAAAATGTATGCTTTTAGATGTTCCATGTTCTAACAGAAAGTCTTTCAATGTATTTATTGTGTTTGCAAAGATAATCTTTTCATTTCTAATTTATTGGTTTAGGAAAATCAAGTTGTTGATTCTTTGCTTCGAATATAAAAAGTATGCGAATTTTTATGAAGCATGGGAATCTGCTTTCAATCGCCAGCCAATGGCTGATGAATTTAACCGGGTAGATTTCTTGCCAATTGGTTTCAGACCTGCTTATAAGAACAATTTATAACAAAGTACTCCCAATAAAAGCAAGACTAAAGCACATGCTGCAAGAATCGTCTTTGCCCTGAATAGATGTTCTTTATCTGACAATTCCTTTTCAGTAGTATTTCTTCGGATTTTTTCTATTTCCTCAATGGTTACATCGGCTCTCTCAGGACCTTTCCTTTCTACAAGGTATTTGTAGTGCTCCCGCATCCGTCCTCTGCTCAACTTGCGGAGAGCACGGTTCTCTTTATCCCTTTGTAGCATGTCATTGATGCAGCCTAATGTTCCCATAAGCAGATTTTTATCATGTGTAAGCAAAATGGTTTGCTTGCACGTGTACTAAGATACGGCATTTATGTCGCTTTCGCAAGCGATTTTGTGTTTTTTGATATAAACTGATGTGACGATACGATTTTGATAGTTATGTTAACTCATTGTCTGCCAGAGAGTAATTTTGCCAACCCATTGTCATGCTTTTGGCAAACTTTTGCCATGCCTATGGCAAAGTCTTGCCAATAGGGTGGCAAAATCTTGCCAACTTGTCGGCAAGAAAGACACACACTGTTCCCTATACCTTTATTATAGTGTGATAGCGTGACAAGTGTTTTTCCTTTTTAAAACTTTTGTGTAGAATGATGATGGGCTTCTTTTATTCTGTTTTGCCGGACGGCATCAGCAGTTCTTCTTCATTGTAGCGCGGTCGGTCCTTCACCTCAATGTATATTTTGCCGATGTATTCGCCTACAATCCCCAGCGACACAAGTATCACACCTCCTACCAGCCAGACGGAAATCATCAGTGATGACCATCCGGGGACGGCGTTATGCTGTGTGTAAGAGTGAAGTGTCCATCCGGTGACACACAGTGCCACAAGAATAAAGATGCAGCCTATCCAAAAAATCATACGGACCGGTTTGACGGAAAAGGAAGTGATACCGTCGATGGCAAAATTAAGCATCTTCCGGAAAGGATACTTTGATTCTCCGGCAAAACGCTTGTCACGATTGTAGTACACGCTGTCCGTCTGGTAGCCGATGAGGGGAACCAGCCCCCGAAGAAAAAGGTTGCGCTCGCGGAAGCGGCATAGGTGTTGTATAGCCCGCTGGCTCATCAGGCGGTAGTCGGCATGGTTGTAGACGGATTTTACCCCCATTGCCTTCATCAGCCGATAAAAGACCAAAGCGGTGTTGCGTTTGAAGAAAGTGTCGGTCTTCCGTTCTTTACGTACGCCATAAACGATGTCATTGCCCGCTTTATAGCTGTTTATCATGTCCGGAATCACCTGGATGTCATCTTGCAAGTCTGCATCAATGGAGATGGCTATCTCGCAACGCTCTTTTACTGCATTGAGTCCTGCTAGCAGGGCATTCTGGTGTCCTACGTTTCCTGCCAGGTTCAGTCCGCAGGCATAGGCCGTATTTTGGTGCAGTTCTTTGATGATAGCCCATGTCTGGTCGGTGCTTCCGTCGTTTACATATAATATATAGCTTTCCGGGGAAATTTGCCGGGCTTGTATCAGCCGGTCGAATAATTGGCTCAATCGTTTATGGGTTTCATGCAGCACTGCCTCTTCTTTGTAGCAAGGTACGACAACGGCGAGTATGGGAGAGTTTTCCATCATAGAACAAATCTTTTTGCAATATTCGTAAGAAATCGGGAGAAAAACAAATTATCACTCTTTTCTTTTGAAAACGAAACGTACGAGTAAGAAGTTGACCGGAATGGCGATGGCGAAAACCGGAATGGGGGCCAGAGGTTTGGAGATGCCCATCCAGAGAGAGAGGTTCAGCAACCCCATGTGTAGCAGATAGCTGCATAAGTGTGCCCCTCCAAATCCGAAGGCTTTTCTCCATGAGGGCTTCCGGCCGAAGGTAAAGTAAGCAGTCAGATAGAAATTGGCGATGAAGCTGAGAGCATATCCCAGTGTATAGGCTATGTTTACATTGATAACCCGTTGTAATACAAAATACAATCCGTAGTGCAGAGCTGTCGCAAAGATGCCCACCATTACGAAGCGTACAAATTCCGGTAGTTGTTTCAGCCGCTTCATCTTAACATTAAATATCTACTCTCTGTTGCCATTATCATTGGGGCGGCAAAGTTAGGCATTGTTTCAGAATTATTTGTAATTTTGCTTTGCGAAATTAAGCTGCATCTCAGCAAATTGCAAATAAATTTGCATCTGCTTTCGGTTTGCGCTATCTTTGCGTCCAGAAAACATAAAAAACAAATAAGGTATGTCGGACAGAAAGAAGGCGTTCTGGTTTATTGCGCTGCTGAGTGTGCTTGTGGTTGTTCCCTTTCTGGGAGAAACCATTTTTTATTCCAAGGGGGAACCGCGGGAGGCGATTGTTGCCCTTTCTATGCTGGAAAGTGGAAACTGGATACTTCCGGTGAACTATGGTACTGATATTGCTTATAAACCCCCTTTCTTCTACTGGTCAATAGCCGCCGTCTCTTCCCTTTTTGGAGAGGTGACGGAGTTTTCCGCCCGTTTCCCGTCTGCATTGGCTTTTTTAGCCATGCAGTTGATGTTCTTTGCCTTTGTGGCAAAACGTAAAAACGTTCAAACGGCGTTTCTGGCCTCTATTCTTCTTTTGTCTTCTTTCGAGGTGCATCGGGCGGCTGTCGCTTGTCGGGTCGATATGGTTCAGGTTGCCTTTATCGTTATTTCCCTTTGTCTGCTGTTCCGCTGGGATGAGAAGGGATGCCGCGGAGTGCCCTGGCTTGCGGTGTTGCTGATGGGATGTGCCACGTTGACCAAAGGGCCGGTAGGCTCCATATTCCCTTGCGCGTGTATCGGTGTGTATCAGTTGTTGCGCGGACGTTCTTTCTGGAAAGCGTTTTTCTCGTTGGTAGGTATCGGCTTGCTTTCTTTTGTTCCTTATTTAGCTTGGGTATACGTAGCTTACAGACAAGGTGGACAACCGTTCCTCGATTTGGTTCTGGAGGAGAATACCGGGCGGTTTATGGGCAAAATGTCCTACGAGTCCCATGAAAATCCTATATGGTATAATTTCCTGACTTTGATTTGGGGATGGATTCCCTGGACGTTGGTTCTGGTAATTTCCTTGTTTGGCTTGAAGTGGAAAAACATGCGTTGTCTGCCGGAAGGGGAGACCCTGCTGTTGCGGTTGAAGAAGGGCTGGACTGCTTTCCGCAACCAGTCTCCGGTACAATTGTTCACGTGGCTGGTCATTCTGATAATCTTTGTCTTCTACTGCATCCCCAAGAGTAAGCGGAGCGTTTATCTGCTTCCCATCTATCCGTTTATGGCAGTGCTGATAGCTGAGTATCTGTTGGCTTTGGTACAAAAGGGGGCACGAGTTTTCAGGATTTGTGCAATCATCTTTGCTTCTTTGGGCTTGTTGCTTACGCTTGTTTTTGTCGTAGTTCGTCTCGGCCTGGTTCCCGACAGCGTTTTTGGAAGCGGACGCCATGCCGCTGAGAATGTAGCCTTTATGCATGCGTTGGAGGATGTGGCTTTGTCTGTTCCCAAGTGGCTCCTGGTAGCGCTTCCCGTAGTAGCCGCTGTCTGCACATTACGCATGGTGATAAAGCGTGCGGATAGCCGGTCATTATTATATGGCATAGCAGGATGTATACTCTGCCTTTTCGTATCATTGGATTCGGTTTATCAGCCCACGGTGCTGGCTGTGAAATCAGATAAACATTTGGCTGAAAGGGTCAATACGTATGTTCCGGAAGGTGTGGTCTATTCTTACTCGAAAATGAGTTTCTATGGTGTTAACTTCTATCTGAAAGACCGCATGCGGCACATTGAAAAGGAACGTCCGTCCAGCGGGGAGGGCTATTTGTTGGTTCCCGTAAAGGAGGAGGAGAATATGTTGGGAGAGCTGGAACAGACGTATCATCTGGAAAAGATATTCCGTACAGACAGACGCAGTTGTGATATGCGTAATGAAATCTGTATGTATAAATTCAGGGTGATTGACAATTCATAACCCATAACTTATAACTCATAACTCATAACTTAAAATGAATCCGATAGATATCATTAACAAATATTATCCGGAAGAGAATGAGTTGCGGCATATACTGTTGACGCACAGCCGTTCCGTAGCCGACAAGTCGTTATGGATTGCCGACCGCCATCCGGAACTTTCATTGGATAAGGATTTTCTGTACGAGGCTGCCATGCTGCACGATATAGGCATTTTTCTTACAGATGCGGCAGGTATCCATTGTTTTGGTGACAAGCCTTATATCTGTCACGGTTATTTGGGAGCCGACTTGATGCGTGGCGAAGGATATCCCCGCCATGCTTTGGTTTGTGAACGCCATACGGGTGCCGGACTTTCATTGAAGGAAATCATTGCGCAGGATTTGCCTGTGCCTCATCGTGAAATGGTTCCGGTCAGCTTGGAAGAACAAGTTATCTGTTTTGCCGATAAGTTTTATTCAAAAACTCATTTGGAAAAGGAGAAAAGTGTAAAAAAAGCCCGTAAAAGTTTGGAACGTTATGGTGAAGAAGGGGTACGGCGCTTTGATAATTGGTGCGAACAGTTCTTGTAGCAATCTAAATTTCTTTAAAAAGGGAGATTATCCGTATAAATTATGTACTTTTGCCCCTCCAAGCGTAAACTATTAGTTAATGACGCCATTGAAAGCAAATACATTCATATCATTCATACTACTATTCGTCTTGCTTCTTCTCTCTGGTGGAGCTGCTTCTCAGCATCGTAGAGGGAAGGTTGTACCTCCGGATACCCAACGGACGGATTCATTGCAACGTGGCGACACCTTGCAGGTGGGAGACACTTTACAACATGGGGCGGGATTGCCCAATGACTCGTTGCGACAAGATACGATAGCTCCCCCTCCTCCCAAGAAGGATGCGCTGGATGCTCCCGTCGCTTATGAAGCCAATGACTCCATTGTGTTTACACAGAGTGGTTTTGCTCATCTTTACGGTCAAGGGAAAGTGAGTTATCCAGGAGCTGATTTGGAAGCTGAGATTATTTCTATGGATATGGATAATAGCACGGTTTTTGCTCGTGGTGTAGTCGATTCTGTAGGGACAGCTAAAGGACGTCCGGTTTTTAAAGATGGAGACACCTCTTACGAAACTGACACTATCCGTTATAACTTCAAGAGTAAAAGAGGGCTTATCAGTAATGTTGTTAGCCAGCAGGGTGAAGGGTATGTGACTGGTAACAATGCAAAAAAAGGAAATAATGATGAGCTTTATATGAAAAGTGGGCGTTACACGACTTGTGATCATCATGATCATCCTCACTTTTATATGCAGATGACCTATGCCAAAGTGCGTCCGAAAAAGAATGTAGTGACGGGACCTGCCTATCTGGTTGTAGAGGATGTACCGCTCCCTCTTGCCGTTCCGTTTTTCTTTTTTCCGTTCTCAAGCAGTTACCAGTCTGGTTTTCTGATGCCTACCTATATGGATGACTCTAATCGTGGTTTTGGTCTTACTGACGGTGGATACTATTTTGCCATCAGTGATCAAATGGATTTGAAGCTGAGGGCGGATATCTTTACGAAAGGCTCTTGGGCGCTTAATATGGAGTCGAACTATGTGAAGCGTTATAAATATTCCGGTTTGCTTCAGGCGAGCTATCAGGTGACTAAGACCGGTGACAAAGGCTTGCCCGACTACTCAGTTGCCAAAGACTTCAAAGTGGTGTGGTCTCATCGGCAGGATCCTAAAGCAAATCCTAATTCTACTTTTTCTGCCAGTGTGAACTTTGCTACTAGTAGTTATGAGCGTACCAATATTGACAATATGTACAATTCGCAGGCTATGTCTCAGAATACCAAGACTTCCAGTGTCAGCTATTCGCGCAACTTTCCTGATCAGCATTTGAATATTTCCATGTCAAGTAATATTGCACAAAGTATGAAAGACTCTTCTATTGCTGTGACTTTGCCTGACATGACCATTTCCTTGAGTACTATTTTCCCTTTTAAACGTAAACATGCTGTTGGAGATGAAAGGTGGTATGAGAAGATTTCAGTACGTTATACCGGTCGTCTGAAGAACAGCATCAAGACGAAAGACAATCTGTTGTTCAAAAAGAACTTGATACGCGATTGGGAGAACGGTATGCAGCATGAGATTCCTGTAAGTGCCACGTTTACTTTATTCAAATACTTCAATGTTACACCTTCTGTGAATTATACAGAGCGTTGGTACACCCGCAAGGTGAAGAAGGACTGGGATGATGAGCAAGGCAAGGAGGTAAACGATACGACTTACGGTTTTCACCGTGTGTATGACTACAGTGCCAGTTTGGGTATCAACACTAAACTTTATGGCATGTACAAGCCGCTGTTCATGAAGAAGAAGGAGATACAGATCCGTCATGTCATCACCCCCTCTATCAGTTTCAGCGCTGCGCCCGATTTTACTTCATACCGTTATGGCTATTACGATTCTTATATAAAGGATCAGAATGGTGTCCGTGATACTGTGCAGTATTCTTATTATGCCGGTCAGGTATTCACTCCGCCAAGTGGGGGAAAGCAGGGACTTATCAGTTTCAATATCTCTAACAACCTTGAAATGAAGTTCAAGGATAAGAATGACTCTATCCGCAAGGTGAGCCTGATTGACGATTTGACTATGGGTATCAGTTACAACACAGCTGCCCAGGTGCGTCCTTGGAGTGACTTGACCTTTAATCTTCGTCTGAAGTTGAGTAAGAGTTATACTTTGAGTATGAACTCTACCTTTGCCACTTATGCCTACGAGTTTGACGAGAACGGAAGGGTGGTGCCCGGTAACCGTACAGAATGGTCTTATGGTCGTTTTGGCCGTTGGTCTGGATATGGTACATCCTTCAGTTGGACTGTGAACAATGATTCGTGGAAGAAGATAAGGAACTTCTTCACCGGTCAGAAGGATGATGAGGAGCAGGACCAGGATCAGAATGCTTCGACGGAGGAAGACGGTGATATGGAGGGGGAAGCCACCGAGGGTGGTACTCCGAAGAAGAAGACTGAAAAGGCTGCTGCCGACGCTGACGGTTATCAGGTATTCAAGATGCCTTGGTCCATCAACTTCAGTACCGGTTTCAATATTACGGAAGACACCAGTAAGCCCATTAATCGTAAGAACATGCGCTATCCGTACAAATTCAGCCTGAATTCCCTTAATATAAACGGTAACGTCAAGCTTACCAATAAATGGGCTGTCAGCTTCAATTCCGGTTATGACTTCAATGCGAAGGAGATAACGCAGACCGCTTTTAACATCACACGTGACCTACACTGTTTCAGCATGACGGCTGCCATATCACCTTTCGGACGATGGAAATACTATAACTTTACCATTCGTGCCAATGCAAGTATCCTGCAGGACTTGAAATGGGAACAGAGAAGCCAGACTCAGAGTAATATTCAGTGGTATTGATGTTTACCAAACGATTTCCTTTTCCCCGTGCTCTCTCAGGTAATCATTCGTTTTGCTGAAATGCTTGTTCCCGAAGAAGCCGTTATAGGCGGATAGGGGAGATGGATGTGCCGAGGTAAGTACTAAATGTCGGTTACGGTCGATGAATGCCCCTTTGCGTTGGGCATAGGCTCCCCAAAGAATAAATACAAGATGCTCTTTTTCTTCGGCGAGAATGCGGATGGCCGCATCTGTAAATGTTTCCCAACCGCGGTTTTGGTGAGAACCGGCTTGGTGTGCACGTACGGTGAGGGTAGCATTGAGCAGCAATATGCCTTGCTCTGCCCAGCGTGTCAGATTTCCGGTAGTGGGGGCATCAGTGCCAATGTCATTTTTTATTTCCTTGAAAATATTAAGTAGGGAAGGAGGGAAGGGAACACCATCATTTACGGAGAAGCAAAGTCCGTGTGCTTGTCCCGGACCATGATAGGGGTCTTGACCGATTATCACGACTTTTACTTTGTCAAAAGGGCATAGGTTGAATGCATTGAATATCAGCTTTCCCGGAGGATATATGGCATATTTCCCATATTCGTCCCGTACAAAATCAGTCAATGTACGGAAATAATCTTTCTCAAATTCAGGTTGCAGATGTGCTTTCCAGCTTTCTTCTATTTGAACATTCATAATTGGATCTGTTAGTAGTTTCGGATGCTAAAGTACAAAATAAAAAATAAAGTCCAACCTTTTGAGGGTTGAACTTTATATTATATGACGGGATAAACGTATATCAAATCAGGTGTATATTGTGTTCCTTACACTCTTTGCGCATATCTTCTGGCCAGATACTGGCTTGTATCTCACCGATATGCGCCTTGCGCAGATAGAACATACAGAGACGGGACTGTCCTATACCGCCGCCGATGGAAAGCGGCAGTGTATCATTCATCAAGCGTTTGTGGAAGTAAAGTTCCAGACGTTCCTCTTCGCCTTCCTCTTTGAGCTGGTGAAGCAGGGCTTCCTTGTCTACACGGATACCCATGGAGGAAAGTTCGATGCTGCGTTGCAGGATGTGGTCCCATAGCAAGAGGTCACCGTTCAGTCCGGGGAGGTCGTTCAGTCCTTTGCTGGTATAGTCATCATAGTCCGGAGCACGTCCGTCATGTTTCTTTCCGTCGCTCAGCTTGCATCCGATACCGATGATGAACACCGCACCGTATTTCTTGCAAATGGCATGTTCGCGGCATTTGGGTTCCAAGTCCGGATATAGTTGGCGCAATTCTTCGGCATGAATAAAGTGAAGTTTCTGGGGCAGGCAAGGCTTGATTTGCGGATACATCTCATATACCATATATTCTGTGCGCACCATGGCTGCATAGATACGGGTTACTATCTCCTTGAGGAATTCCACATTGCGGTCTTCGGCAGTAATGACGCGTTCCCAGTCCCACTGGTCTACATAAAGGGAATGCAGATTACCCAGCTCTTCATCGGCACGGATGGCATTCATGTCTGTGTAGATGCCATATCCTGGTTCGATATGATATTCGGCAAGCGTGAGGCGTTTCCATTTGGCGAGGGAGTGTACCACTTCAGCTTTGGCGTCACCCAAATCTTTGATAGGGAAAGTCACGGCACGTTCCACTCCATTGAGGTCGTCATTGATACCCATTCCTTTCAATACGAACAGTGGAGCTGTCACACGTCGCAGGCGCAGTTCGGAAGAGAGGTTTAATTGGAAAAACTCTTTAATTTGTTTAATCCCTAATTCAGTCTGTTTTAGGTCCAATAAAGGTTTGTAACCTTCAGGTGTTATCAGGTAGCTCATAAATCTATTCAGTATAACTTCTGTTAAATTGTTCGGCAAAGATAGGAATAATATTAATACTTGCTTCTATTTTGTGAAAAAAAATAGCAAAATGTTTGTGTAATTGCGGTTGTTCTTCTCAAAGTAATAATAAAAATATTCCTCGGTTTGATATAAAAAGCGTTTGAATGTTAGGAATCTGCTAATTTTTTTATACTTTTGCATCCACATTTGGCTCCGTAGCTTAGTGAATAGAGCGTCAGATTCCGGTTCTGAAGGTCGTGCGTTTGAATCGCACCGGGGTCACAAAGAAAGGAACTCCCTTTGCATGAATACTTTGCAAAGGGAGTCCTTTTTTATACAATACATCCAGAAAAGTCAACCATACGGTTCTCTTTCTTGTTATAATTTCCATAGAGGCAGAGGTATGAAACAAATAATATTTATTTTTGCAATGTTAATGATTGGTCTGTCCTATGCCGGTAAGCCGGAAGGACGGTCAGAAAGGAGAACAGACATGAAACCAATGAAAGAGATTTATCTGGCAGGAGGATGTTTTTGGGGTACCGAACATTTCCTGAAACAAATAGAAGGTGTGGAGGCTACCCAGGTGGGATATGCCAATGGAAATATAGCCAATCCTACCTATCGGCAGGTATGTACCGGCACCACGGACTTTGCCGAAACCGTAAAAGTACAGTATGACGCCGATAAGGTGGACTTGCCTTTCCTTATCGACCTTTATTTCAAAACGATTGACCCTACCAGCCTCAATAAGCAAGGAGGTGATAGAGGTATACAATATCGCACGGGTATCTATTATACGGATACCGCCGACCTGCCCGTTATTCGTGAAACTGTTGACCGGCTGGCTGCCAACTACTCCCGTCCGTTGGTGGTAGAGATAGAGCCTTTGAAGAACTTCTATCCTGCCGAAGATTATCATCAAGACTATCTGGACAAAAATCCGGGTGGATATTGCCACATTAACCCCGCCTTGTTCGACTTGGCGCGTAAAGCGAAGATGAAGAAAGAAGGAGATGGCGAGTATTTAAATCTGGAAAAGTAACGGACAATGGATATACTGTTAATAAGTAATGAAGATACGTGCCGCAGCCGTATCGCGCAGGAACTCCTGCATGCATTTGGCAGGGGAATGAATATCTCTACGGCAGGTATTATGGAGGGGAACTGCGTTCCCGATGCCGTGTGCAATGTGATGGAACAGAATGGTTTCAGCGTGTCTCGCAAGAAACCCTCTGGTGTCGGGGCCTATACGCATCGGTCATGGGACTACGTGATTACCCTGTGTAAAGAAGCCGGAGAAGAACTGAAATTTATCACTCTGGATGCCAAGCAGCAGGCGCATTTTGATTTTGAAGATCCCTTTAAAAATCGTTTTCAAAATGAAAGTGAGCAGGAGCAACAAGTTGCCGCACTCTATGAAATCATGTACCGGCAGCTGTATGAATTTTACCGTAATGAACTGAGCGAGCAGCTGTTGCCTCGTTGTACGTGCGGTGCAAATACCTATTGCCGTTGCGAATAGTGAAATATGTGTTTTTTTTTTGAAGCAATCTCTTGACTCGTACCTAAGGGCAGGACCTATCTTTGCATCATAAACAAAATGCGCATGAGTTTATGAAGAATAAAATGAAGTTTAAAATCGGAGAGTTTTCCAAACTTTGCCAAGTGACCGTTAAGACGCTTCGTCATTATGAAGAGATAGGATTGATGATACCCGTTGAAGTGGATGAGTGGACGGGGTATCGCTATTACGACATCAGCCAGCTCCGGTGTATGAGCCGTATTGTTTACCTCAAGCAATTAGGGTTCAGCCTCGAAGAGATATCCGAGTTGTTTGCCGATGGCAAGGAATTTCCGGATGCTGAATTGTTGAAGGTTAAAATAGAACGTTGCAAAAACGAGATTGAACACTTGATATGGCGGCAGACCGAACTTGCCAAATTGGAAAATTTACTCCATAAACAAGAGAATGTTATGGAAAAAGTGTTTAAGAAATCCCTCCCTTCAAGAATTTTTGCTACCCATCGCCGTAAAATAGACTCTTATCAGGAGCTGTTCAATCTTTGTCCGAATATCATCGGGCCTGAAATGTACCGTTTGGGTTGTGAATGTCCTGCCCCGGAATATTGTTTCACGGTGGAATATAATGAGGAATATGGGGTTGATATTGATATCGAGTTTTTTGAAGCGGTGGCTGAACGCAAGGAAGATTCGGAGCTGATTAAATTCAAGGAACTTCCGGAAGTACCGGTTGCGCTCTGTGTCAACCATTACGGTGCTTATGAGCATATGCCCGAAACTTTCGCCGAGCTTTTTGCGTATGCCGAGGCAAATGGATACGAGGTTATTGACCGTCCCCGGTTTTGCCATATTGACGGCATTTGGAACAAAGAAACGGTGGATGAATGGATGACGGAAATTCAGTTGCCCATCAAACCTTCTTAATCAGCCTTTGATTTCTGCGGAAAGCTTTCAACCGTGAGAATACCTAAAAATAGGGATAGGTAGTCAACTTATTTTCTGCGAACTTTGCAGACTGAAAAAAGAATTGAAATGAGAAGCCTGCATATTCTGTTCATATTGGTAGTTGTCACTTGGCTCGGTTTTCCGCTGAGAGCGCAAGAAGCTATTTCTATCGGGACTCGCCACACTTTGTTTTCGCATGTCTTGAATGAGGTTAGGGAGTATTGGGTGTATGTACCTGCAATCCGCCCTGGTGAAAAAGAGGAAAGTTATCCGGTTCTTTATTTGCTGGACGGTGATTCTTTTTTTCATTCGGTGGTAGGTTTTACTCGCTTGTTTTCCACCTCCAAAGTTTCTTCCTTACCGCCCTGTATCGTTGTGGCTGTCCTGAATACAGACAGGACCAGAGACTTTACGCCAACCTGTTCCGCTGCCCGGCGTGACGGAACTGTCCGTCCGGGCGATAAACCGGAAGGGGGTGGGGCAGGACAATTTTGCCGTTTTCTGACGGAGGAGCTACGCCCCGCAGTAGAACAAGACTTGCCGGTGAATGGACAACACTTGTTGGCCGGACATTCTTATGCCGGGTTGTTCACGCTGCATGTTTTGCTGAATTATCCCGGTGCATTTGATACATACATCGCCATAGACCCCAGTTTATGGTGGGATAAAGGATATTTTCAGAAACAGGTAGAACGGCAGGTAGATAAGGTTGACTTTTCAGGAAAGCAACTGTATGTTGCGTTTGCCACTCAGCCGCGTCCTGATAGGAAGCTGATCCACTTTCCCCTGACAGATGATTTTATAGGGAGTGCAGTTCCTCGTATGGAGAAGCGGCATTTGCGGGTGGTATTAAAAAAATTCCCGGAAGAGACGCATGGAACGGTTGCTCTTCCAGGATTTTATGACGGACTGAAAACGTTGTTCTTCCGTTCTGTGGTTGGAATTTCTCTGCCGAACAAACCTCTCTGAAAAAAACTCTATTTTTCAGTAAGCTGAATGATATGGCCATTGTACTAAGGGGACTACCTATACCATGGTGAGGTCTGCCAAAATCCTGAAAGCGTCATAGCCTGAGTTGCCTTCCGGCAGAAAGCGCCGAGAAGCGCCGTTTCCTTATAAATCAGTATTTTCAGCTCCGGAGAAGGTTGAGTGTCCTTCTCCGGACACACTGATTAAAAAACTGCAAAAGTGCAGCCGGGGCTTCGTTGACTCCGGGCAATTGGAATAGTAGTACAACCACTGTTGTACAATGAGCGCAGCACCATATGCCCTGCTACCGTACGGAAGTGCATAAAAAAACAGTTGCCTGGAGAAACCCTCTCCAAGCAACTCTTTTCAGCTTCTTGATACTTTATAAAAATCTTTCTTGTCATCAATCGTCAATGTCAATCACCCTCATTTTAGAGTCAAATGTAATTTCCCAACGATTAGACAACTTTATCTCATACTCATTGTCATCGTACTCAATCTGAAGAATTCTTGCATCCGGATAATTGGTCTTTACATAGTTACGTATCGCTTCCGGTACAATCTGTGCAGGAACTTCACTTTGTCTGCATCGTACTTCCTTCCATTCTCCCGATTTATCAAATTCTACCTTCTCCCCATTCGTGAACACCACATCATAGCTTTTATAAAACATTCCCGACTCTAATTTAGCCATTGCCACCTTATGGTCTTTAAAGTAAGTCTTGATAAATGTCTGCGCCTTCGCGGGCAACTGGCTCACCTCTATCGGCTTATCATTATCCGCCATTACCATTGTATGCACTGCAAACATACAAACCAACATCATAACTAACTTTTTCATACTTCTCTATTTTTTAATAATTAATACTTTATTTGTTTTTTGTATTGCAAAGATGAGAAGGAAATCTGGAAAGAATTGGGAAAAAACTCTATTTTTGGAAATGAAAAAAAATCTATTTTGAAAATGGGTGTTGTGGCTCTTCACCTATGAATTTTTGTTTGCAATGAATATTATTTAAAGACACAATAGACTATTATGGCTATGAAAATATTAAATCAGTTTATCGATGATTTTGTAGGTGTTTTCCAATATCGGTTTATGGATACCTTTCAATATTTTAAAGAAAGGAAGAAAAGTAAATATTTGGGAGATAGATTTGAGGAATGGGTTGTGAAGAACTCTAATATTAGTAAAGAGGGTTATCCGGACCTTTGTGACAAGAAAATATTTTGGCGGCTTTTAGATTGGAGAGGTGATAAATACGTTGAGGGTTATAGACCTCTGTCTTCATCATCTCCGGATTTGTTGATGGAGTGTGTTACCACTACGAGTACCATTCATGAAGTTGGAGATATTATAGCTGTAGAATGTAAATGGCGAAGTAAGATAGGTTTTTATCTCGATATAAAAGACATTGAAAAGTACGAAAGGTATATGAACTCTAATCTGTTGAACCGTCCGATAAAAAACTTGTTTTATGTTTTTGGCTTTGGATGGTGTGGTGACGGTCCGGAATCTGTTTATGTAGTTCCTGCCAGAGAATTGTACGATTATGATAAAGATACTCGTAGGATAACGTTCCCTATTAAAGAAACCGAGAAGGAGAAAATGAGTAGATTGGAGCGTTTTAAGAAGAAAGACAATAGATGCCTTCTGTACATCAAGTAATGACATTTAGAGCGATACGGCAGAATGTTAGATATTGATTAAACTATAAAAATCAGTAAAGTACTACTGTATACCGATAAAGTATGCAGTAGTACTTTGTTATATAAACTGAATCAACTGTTATTGTTTGGGTCGCCGTCAATCTTTGTGGCGAAGGCTATTACTGGCATCTAATGCGGTTTGCAACCTTTCCCAGTCCTCACAAAGCGCCTGCATGGAAGGAAACAATAAATCAGCTCCGGCATCCAGTAATACCTGCTTGTCCAGTGGACCTGTATTGACTGCTACAGTGAATATGCCTGCTGCTGTTCCGGCTTGTACTCCGATAGGTGCATTTTCTACAACTATAGCTTCATTGGCTTGTACTCCGGCTTTTTCCAGTCCCATCAAATAAGGCTCAGGATGGGGCTTCCCGTATTTCACATCAAAGGCGGTCACCATGTGGTCGCGCTGAAACATACCGGGGAAGTTATGGGCAAGGCGGTTCAGCAGGGAGTGTTGGCCCGAACCGGTGACAAGTACCGGAGTAAGTCCTGCCGCTTTTACCTTTTGCAGTACTTCCCAAGCACCCGGCATACGTTCCGGTTCCGGGTGGGTACTGAATTCGGCACTTTTCTCTGCATAGATGCTTTCTATCATCTCGGGAGTGGCATCCTTGCCATACTGGCGTTGATAAACGATATTGATGGTGGAGGCTCCGGTACGTCCCTCGTGCATGTATGCCTCTTCACGGCTCAAGTGCAGGCCATGGCGTTTCATTACTTTATGCCAGGCATCGGCATGGTAGGGCATGGAGTTGAACAGTACGCCGTCCATGTCAAAAAGAACTGCTTTCAATTGGATGTTGGAATGCCCGTGCTTTTCCAGATAACGGGCGATAGAGTTTTCGAACACTTGGTAGATTGAGGATTAAAAATTAAGAAATGCAGGGTAAATAAATTGAGAGTTGAAAATCGGGAAACGGCTTTTCATTGCGCTTATTGCACAGTCATTTCTCAATTCTCAACTCTCAATTCCTGATTTATCAAAGTCTTGCCTGGATGGCTTTGGACTCTTCTTCGTAGCCCGGCTTGTTCAGCAGTGCAAACATATTCTTCTTGTATGCTTCCACACCCGGTTGGTTGAATGGATTGACTCCCAGAATGTAACCGCTGATGCCGCAAGCTATTTCAAAGAAGTAGAGCAGACCTCCGATGCTTTCTTCATTCAGTGCAGGGATAACGATGCGCATGTTGGGTACGCCGCCGTCAACGTGGGCAAGCTGTGTTCCCAATTCGGCCATCTTGTTCACTTCGTCCACGTGCTTGCCTGCCAGGAAGTTCAGTCCGTCGAGATTCGCTTCGTCCGAAGGTACCTGCAGGGAGTGCTGTGTCTTTTCCACGGAGATGACAGTTTCGTAGATGGTACGTTCGCCTTCCTGAATCCATTGTCCCATGGAGTGCAGGTCGGTGGAGAAATCTACGGCAGCAGGGAAGATACCCTTGTTTTCCTTACCTTCGGATTCACCATAAAGCTGTTTCCACCATTCGCTTACGTAGTGCAGTTTGGGATTGTAGTTTACGAGGATTTCAATCTTCTTGCCGTTCTTGTAGAGCTCGTTACGTGTAGCTGCATAGATGGCAGCGGGATTTTCTGCAAACGGAACATCTTTTCCACAAGCCTTTTCCATGGCAACTGCACCTGCAACCAGTTTCTCAATGTCGAAACCTGCTATTGCGATGGGCAGCAAGCCTACCGGAGTCAATACAGAGAAACGTCCGCCTACGTTATCGGGGATGATAAAGGACTTGTATCCTTCCTTGTCGGCCGTTACGCGGGCAGCGCCTTTCTTGGCATCGGTGATGGCAACGATAACCTTCTTTGCCATATCCTTGCCGCGTTGGTCTTCGCATTGCTTTTTCAGCAGACGGAACGCCAGGGCTGTTTCAGTAGTAGTACCGGATTTGGAGATGTTGATAACACCGAATTTCTTGTCTTTCAAGTATTCGGTAAGCTCATATAGATAATCTTCACCGATATTGTGTCCTGCATACAGAATGACCGGAGCCGTTTTCTTGTCTTGCAACCAGGTGAAGCTGTTTGACAAAGCCTCTATCACCGCACGTGCACCGAGATAACTTCCGCCAATACCGGCAACTACTACTACTTCGCAGTTGTCACGCAACGTCTGTGCGGTAGCCTTTAGGTCAGCCAGGTGCTCTTTAGTGATGGAAGAGGGGAGGTGCAGCCAGCCTAAGAAGTCGTTGCCCTTACCGGTACCATTCTCTAATGCTTCCTGTGCAGCCTTTACTTGGGCTTCATAGGCGAAAACGTTTTCTTTGGAGATGAATCCAAGAGTCTTTTCAATGTTCAAACTAATCATAATATTCTAGGTTTTAAATTCAGTATTTCGTTTTATCTTTTTTCGCGCTTACCGGAATGAATCGGTAAGCAGCTTGATTTCAATCGTCGGCGAGATACGCTCATACAGAATGTTGTATACTGCATCTACAATAGGCATGTTGACATGATAATGCTTGTTGATTTCCTTGATACATTTTGTACCGTAATATCCTTCAGCAATCATTTCCATCTCAATCTGCGCGCTTTTCACGGAGTATCCCTTGCCAATCATCGTGCCGAATGTGCGGTTACGGCTGAAATTGGAATATCCCGTCACCAGCAGGTCACCTAAATAAACGGAATCATTTACGTTTCTGTTCAGTGGATGTACCGTTTGCAGGAATCTGTTCATTTCCTGTATGGCATTGGACATAAGCACAGCCTGAAAGTTGTCGCCATATTTCAGACCGCTGCAAATACCGGCTGCAATGGCATATACATTTTTCAGCACCGAACTGTATTCAATGCCGGCAACGTCATTACTGACAGAGGTCTTGATGAATGAACTGGCCAGTTTGCGGGCAATGGTGCAAGCCTTGTCGGTGTCGGGACAAGCAATGGTCAAGTAAGAAAGGCGTTCCAGAGCCACTTCTTCCGCATGGCAGGGACCTGCCAATACAGCAATATTCTCAGCCGGGACGCCATATTCCTTAGTGAAATATTCCGAGACAATCAAGTTGTCATCGGGTACAATACCTTTGATGGCAGTTATGATGAATTTATCCTTAATCTTAGTCTTCAGTTTCTTCAAGTGAACCTTCAGATAAGGGGAAGGTGTAACGAAGATGAGCGTATCAGATTCTTTCACGACATCATTGATGTTGGAGTTGAAGTTGATACGCTTGGTATCAAACTTGACGCCCGTCAGGTAGGCAGGGTTATGGCCAAGCCGTTTGAAGTCGGCAATACGGTCGTCTCGCCGCATATACCAGTTTATCGACTCCGCTTGGGCCAGTACCATTTTGGCAATGGCAGTTGCCCAACTTCCTCCGCCCATGATGGCTATCTTACCGGGTAGTTTCATATCGAAATTAATAATTAAAAACTAAAAATTAAAAGGGGGTGAAGGAGCGCGCCTTCACCTTCCTCCTATCTTTAATTTTGCCTATTTAATTCTTTAATTTTTAATTCTTAATTCTTCCGACCCAGTCAGCAACTTCGTTTACGGTCGGGTTTGCCAGTTCCAATTTATATTTCTTGTTGATACCGCAAATGTCCATGTGGAGTTTTTGCGGATTCACATCTTTCATGTCACTCACCAGGTTGTAGCCGGCCTTCTGGATTACAGCCACCCAATCTTCGGGGATGCCCAGTTCCGTGTATCGTGCAGGAGCATCTTTGGGGACAACCTTTTCCGGACGCATCTGCGGGAAGAAAAGCACTTCCTGGATGAAGGATTCGCCCGTCATCAACATTGTCAGACGATCGATACCAATACCGATGCCCGATGTGGGAGGCATACCATATTGCAATGCTTTCAGGAAGTCCTG
This sequence comes from Bacteroides sp. A1C1, assembly GCF_004328515.1. Taxonomy (NCBI): domain Bacteria; kingdom Pseudomonadati; phylum Bacteroidota; class Bacteroidia; order Bacteroidales; family Bacteroidaceae; genus Bacteroides; species Bacteroides sp. A1C1. The sequence continues at coordinate 1,055,355 of NZ_CP036491.1, read as the reverse complement.
GTCGATGAACATCGCTTCGTCGTCTCCCTTTTCGCTCAAGCGAAGCTGGTCTTTGAAGCGTTCTTCCTGGTCTATCGGGTCGTTCAGCTCGCTGTAAGCGTTGGCAAGTTCCTTGCCGTTCACCATCAGTTCGAAGCGTTCGGTCAGTCCCGGCTTGCTGCGGTGCATCTTGGTCAGCGGGCTCATCTCTACGGGATAGTCGGTGATGAAAGTGGGCTGTATGAAAGTTCCTTCGCAGAATTCTCCGAAGATTTCATCAATCAGCTTACCCTTGCCCATGGTGTCGTCAATCTCCATATTCAGTTCCTTGCACACCTGGCGGATTTCGTCCTCGCTCTTGCCCTCCAGGTCGTATCCGGTCTTTTCCTTGATGGCTTCCAGGATGGGCAGACGGCGGTAGGGAGCTTTGAAACTGATGGCCTTGCCGTCTATTTCGGTTTCTGTGCAGCCATTTACGGCGATACAGATGCGTTCCAGCAATTTCTCCGTAAAGCTCATCATCCAGTTGTAGTCCTTGTACTGCACGTACAGCTCCATACAAGTGAATTCCGGGTTATGGTTCTTGTCCATACCCTCGTTACGGAAGTTCTTGCCTATTTCATATACACCTTCAAATCCGCCCACAATCAGTCGCTTCAAGTAAAGCTCGGTGGCGATACGCAGGTAGAGGTCCATATCCAGAGAGTTATGGTGGGTGATGAACGGACGGGCGCTTGCTCCACCGGGGATGGATTGAAGAATCGGCGTCTCCACTTCCGTGTAGCCGGCTTCATCCAGCACGGCACGCATGGTCTTGATGACGGTGGCGCGCTTCAGGAATTTTTCTTTCACGCCGTCGTTCACGATAAGGTCTACATAACGCTGGCGGTAGCGGAGTTCGGGGTCTTCGAAAGAGTCGTAAGCCACGCCGTCCTTATATTTCACGATAGGCAGGGGCTTGATGCTCTTTGCAAGTACGGTCAGCTTCTTGGCATGGATGCTGATTTCGCCCATCTGAGTACGGAATACGAATCCTTCGATGCCGATGAAGTCGCCTAAATCGAGCAAACGTTTGAACACGGTGTTGTACATCTCCTTGTCCTCGTCCGGGCAGATGTCATCGCGGGTGATATATACCTGGATGCGTCCTTTGGAGTCCTGCAATTCGATGAAAGATGCTTTACCCATGATACGGCGGCTCATGATACGTCCGGCAACGGACACTTGGCGAGGCTCTGCATCGTCGTTGAATTCAGCTTTAATATCGGTAGAGAAAGCATTTGTTACATACTCTGCTGCGGGATAAGGCTCGATGCCCATCGCGCGAAGTTCATTCATGCTGTTGCGACGAATGATTTCTTGTTCACTTAGTTCTAATACGTTCATTTCGCTATATTTCACTCAATTTGGGTACAAAAGTACGAAACATTTTTCAGATAGAGAACCTTTTTCCTTGAAATATAGGGAACGGGGGTGACATTAACCCTCTCCTTCGGCATCCACCCATTCGATGTGCGGGGAGAGGAGGGTGCGTTCCGTCACTTGTCCGCATTGCCCGCGGTAGTATTCGGGGATGAAGCGTATCTGCACCGCAGTGATTTGCGCCGGACTCACTTCTTCTGGGGTGTCTACCCCGGTGCCTTCCGAACGGCAGGTGTAGTAGAACGTCCCGATGCCCTTGAGCTTTACGGAGTGTCCCGAGCTCATCAGCTTGCCCAGCACTTCACCAAGGTTCATTAATACTGCATAGGTATCTCCCGGGGTTACCGTAGACATTTCCGACAATAATCGGGCTATTTCATCCGTTGTATAGGGATGTCCTTTGGTGACGGCTCTTGGGTGCCATTTGTCGTCGCCTTTCTGTTTTACTTTCTTATAGAATGCCATGGGGGCTTGTTGTTATTATGTGTCCGGCTCAACCGGTAGGTCAGGCATGGTTCATACGGTATGAATGTGCCAATCATACGGTATGATTATATCAATCATACGGTATGATTATGGTAATCATATCTTATGATTTATCATTGAATCGCAAAGATAGCATAAATCATCCGCATAGTGTGCAGGTTTAAGGTGTTTTTTCTGCTGTTCTGTTTTAAAAAAAGAGTACCTTTGCACCCGCTAAAAAGAAATAGGTATATAATATGGCAGGACAAAAGACTCCCACGGCGTTGGGAACGGAAAGTATAGGTAAACTCTTGATGCAATATGCCGTTCCGGCAATCATCGCAATGACGGCATCCTCTTTATATAATATGGTAGACAGTATCTTCATCGGTCACGGCGTTGGGACGATGGCTATTTCGGGATTGGCGTTGACTTTCCCGTTGATGAATCTGGCTGCGGCGTTCGGTTCGTTGGTAGGAGTGGGGGCTTCTACACTGATTTCCGTCAAGCTGGGGCAGAAGGATTATGACACGGCACAGTGTGTGCTGGGCAATGTTTTTGTGCTGAACATGGTACTGGGAATTGCCTTTACCATCATTGTCATGCTCTTTCTCGACCCGATTCTCTATTTCTTCGGAGGCAGTGACCAGACGGTGGGCTACGCGAGGGATTATATGCAGATTATCCTTTTGGGAAATGCCGTTACGCACCTCTATCTGGGGCTGAATGCAGTGCTGCGCTCTTCAGGGCATCCACAGAAGGCGATGTACGCCACTATAGCCACGGTGGTTATCAATACCATACTCGACCCGGTGTTTATCTATGGTTTTGGCTGGGGCATACGTGGTGCTGCCGTCGCTACCATTGTGGCGCAAATCATCTCTTTGACGTGGCAGTTCAAGCTTTTCAGCAATAAGGATGAGCTGTTGCATTTCCACCGGGGGATATTCCGTCTGAAACGTAAGATTGTATTCGATTCGCTCGCTATCGGCATGTCTCCTTTCCTGATGAACCTGGCAGCCTGCTTCATCGTTATCATTATCAATCAGGGGTTGAAGAAGTATGGCGGCGACTTGGCTATTGGGGCTTTCGGCATCGTGAATCGTCTGGTTTTCATTGTAGTGATGATTGTGATGGGGCTGAATCAGGGTATGCAGCCTATTGCCGGATATAACTTCGGGGCGAAGCTGTACGGACGGGTGAACAAGGTGCTGAAACTGACGATAATCTATGCCACGGCAGTGACCACTTTCGGCTTTTTGGTCGGTATGCTGGTGCCGGACCTGGTAGTGGGCATCTTTACATCGGATGCGGAACTGACAGAGCTTTCGGTCACGGGACTGCGCATTACGGTAATGTTCTTCCCGATTATCGGTTTCCAGATGGTGACTTCCAACTTTTTCCAGAGCATAGGCATGGCAGGCAAAGCGATATTCCTTTCCCTTACCCGACAGATGCTGATTCTGCTTCCTTGCCTGCTTATCCTGCCGCAGTTCTTCGGAGTGGCAGGAGTGTGGTACAGCATGCCGGTATCCGATTTGCTTGCAAGTTTGATAGCATTGGTGATGTTGGTTTGTCAATTCCGCAAATTCAGAACCTCTCCCTTGTAGGGATAGGTCGGGGAGAGGCTCTGAATTTTTCTTCCTACTTTCTGCAGATATTCCGTAAGAATATTTATATTTGCTATCTGCAAACCAATAGATGAATAAGCGTATGGGCAATAATTTTATAATCAATATAGGCCGTCAACTGGGCAGTGGCGGACGGGAGATAGGCGAGAAACTGGCTGCCCGTCTGGGTATTGACTTTTATGATAAGGAACTGATTAGGTTGGCTTCTGAAGAGAGTGGACTGTGTTGTGAGTTCTTTGAGAAAGCTGATGAGAAAGCTTCACAAGGTATTATTGGAGGGCTCTTCGGCATGCGTTTCCCTTTTGTCAGTGACGGGGCTATTCCGGCCACGAATTGCCTGAGTAATGATGCTCTGTTCAAAGTGCAGAGTGACGTGATACGCAGATTGGCGGAGGAGAAGTCCTGCTTGTTTGTGGGGCGTTGTGCCGATTACATTCTGCGAGAACATCCACGCTGTGCCAATGTCTTCATTTCCTGCTCCAATGAGGAGCGCATCAAGCGTATTTGCCGAATGTATTCCATTTCTGAGCGTGAAGCGGAGGAGATGATGAACAAAGCGGACAAGAAGCGTGCCGAATACTATAACTACTACAGCTACAAAAAATGGGGAGCTGCCGAAACATACCACTTGTGTATCGATTCTTCCGTATTAGGTATTGAGGCTACGGTGGACTTTATAGAAGAGTTCGTCAAGAAGAAGCTAAGACTTTAAGGAATTAAAATTAAAGGCTGCGTAGTTGGGTTAAACCAACATTGCGCAGCCTTTAATTTTAATTCCTTAATTTCCTCCTACATCATTGTCAGCAGTATCATCTGTCCCGCCAGAATTCGCAGGAACATTGTCAATGGATATACCGTGGAGTAACCTACTGCCGGAGCATCATTGCCTGATGTCTGATTGGCGTATGCCAATGCAGGAGGGTCTGTGTTGCTACCTGCTATTAAACCCATCAGGGTGAAGTAGTTCACTTTGCAATAGAAACGGGCTATCATGCCGATTATCAACAAAGGGATGACGGTTATCAGGAATCCATAGCCTACATACAGTAATCCGCTGCCTTCTACTACTGTTTGTACAAAATGCTCACCGGCTTCTATACCTACACTGGCAAGGAAGAGTACAATACCGATTTCACGCAACATCAAGTTAGCGCTCATGGTGGTGTACGTCACAAGATGCATTTTGTGACCAAAACGTCCGATAAGGATTGCCACTACCAGCGGACCACCTGCGAGACCTAACTTAACCGGTGTCGGCATACCCGGGAATGCGATGGGGAGGCTTCCCAGCAGGATTCCTAGGAAGATTCCCACGAAAATAGTAACGATATTCGGAGTGTCCAAACGTTTCAACTGGTTGCCCAATACACCGGCTACACGCTCTACGGCATCTTGCTGGCCAACCACCATTACGCGGTCACCTACTTGAAGTACCAGATTGGGATCAGCAAACAAGTCCATACCTGAGCGGTTGATACGGGTTACATTTACACCGTACATACTGCGGAAGTGGAGGCTTCCCAGCTTCTTACCGTTGATTTCGGACTTAGTGACGAGGATACGACGGGAAACCATTGGGGTGTCCTGCTTTTCCCAGTCTACATGTATTTCTTTTCCGATAAAGGCAGCTACCGCTTCGGCATCTTCTTCGGAGCATACGATGAAGAGCTGGTCTCCTACGTGGAATACCGTTTCATGGTTGGGGATACTGACGTGCCCCTCATGGCGTATGCGTGAACAGACAAACGGACGTCCCAGGAAATCCTTTATCTGGAGCAGGGTCTTTCCGGAAATTGATTCGTTGCGTACTTCGAGGTGAAGCATGTGCGGCTGATGCTTTACATCTGCTTCCTGCGTATTGAGTTCCTGTTCCTCTTTCTTGAGGTTCACCCGGCAGATATAACGGATGGCTATGATGGAACCTATGATACCTACCACACCAAGCGGATAGGCACAGGCATATCCCAATGCGATGGGGTCTCCCGTATAGTTTATTTGGTTCAGGGCTTCTTGTGCGGCACCCAGACCCGGAGTATTGGTTACGGCACCATAGAGAATACCTACTATCATTGGCAAGTCTATCCCTCCGTCAATGAAGTAGATGCTCAATGCTACTGCGATATTCAGCAACACGATACCGACAGCAAGCATGTTCAGCCGCATCCCCCCTTTCTTAAAGGAAGAGAAGAAGGAAGGCCCGACTTGCAGACCGATACAGAATACAAATAAAATCAAACCGAATTCGCGGATGAAATGCAAAATGTGTGTTTCGCCCGTGAAGCCAAAATGCCCCATCAGGATACCCGCAAAGAGGACGAATGTAACCCCCAACGATACCCCGAAAATCTTAATCTTACCCAGCAATACGCCCACAGATATTACGAATGCATACAAACAAACGATGTGAGCGACAGATGAAGGGTCCCATAACAAGCTTTCTAACCAATTCATAGTACCTTTTAATATGTCGTTTTTTAAAATTTCGCGCAAAATTACTTAATAAAAAGGAGGTGACAAAAGCTTTGTGGTACTTTTTGCTATATCAACTTTGCAAAAATAGGGTGTGTTTCCGGTGAATACGCTGAATCCGTATGGATGCGGAGTCATCTGTAAGTGCAATTTTCTCTAAAAAAAGATTTTGTTCTAAGTATTTCCTTATATTTGCAAGTCTCTTGATGACAAAAATGAATAGTATTCATCTATTTTAATTTTAAATAAACTATGGCAGACAGTAAAGAAAAACTCTTCTCCGACTTCTCTCCCGTTTCCACTGAGCAGTGGATGGAGAAAGTTACCGCAGACCTGAAAGGGGCGGATTTCGAGAAGAAACTCGTTTGGAAGACAAACGAAGGATTTAAAGTGAAACCTTTCTACCGTATGGAGGACCTGGAAGGTTTGAAGACGACAGATGCTCTTCCCGGCGAGTTCCCTTATCTCAGAGGTACCAAGAAAGATAACAATGAATGGCTTGTGCGTCAGGAAATCAAAGTGGAATGCCCCAAAGAGGCCAATGCCAAGGCGTTGGATATCTTGAATAAAGGTGTAGATTCACTCTCTTTCCATGTAAAGGCCAAGGAATTGAACGCAGAGTATATTGAAACTTTGTTGAAAGATATCTGCGCAGAATGTGTTGAGTTGAATTTCTCTACCTGCCAAGGGCATGTGGTGGAACTTGCGGAACTTCTTGTCGCTTATTTCCAGAAAAAGGATTATGATTTGACGAAGTTGCAGGGTTCCATCAACTATGACTACTTCAACAAGATGCTGGCCAAAGGTAAAGAAAAAGGTGATATGGTGGCAACAGCCAAGGCACTGCTCGAGGCTACCGCTTCCCTTCCGAAATACCGTGTGTTGAATGTGAATGCGTTGACATTAAACAATGCAGGTTCTTATATTTTCCAGGAGTTGGGTTACGCTTTGGCTTGGGGTAATGAATATATGAATCAGTTGGTTGATGCCGGTCTGCCGGCTGCAATGGTAGCCAAGAAGATTAAGTTTAATTTCGGTATCAGTTCCAACTACTTCCTTGAAATAGCCAAATTCCGCGCTGCACGTATGCTGTGGGCTAATATTGTGGCTTCTTACAGTCCTGAGTGTCTGCGCGACTGCGAAAACAAGGGTAAGGATAACGAGTGTCGCTGTGCAGCCAAGATGAAGATTCATGCGGAAACTTCTTCATTCAACCTGACTTTGTTTGATGCACACGTAAACTTGTTGCGTACGCAGACTGAGGCGATGAGTGCCGCCCTTGCCGGTGTTGACTCAATGACGGTTACTCCGTTCGACAAGACTTATGATGCTCCTAACGAATTCTCTGAGCGTATGGCGCGTAACCAACAATTGCTGTTGAAAGAAGAATCGCACTTCGATAAGGTTATAGACCCGGCTGCAGGTTCTTACTATATCGAGAACTTGACCGTCTCTATTGCCAAGCAGGCTTGGGACCTCTTCCTCGCTGTAGAAGAAGACGGTGGTTTCTATGCTTCCGTGAAAGCCGGAAAAGTGCAGGCTGCCGTAAACGAGAGCAACAAGGCACGTCATGCTGCAGTCGCCAAGCGTAAGGAAGTGTTGCTGGGCACCAACCAGTTCCCCAACTTCAATGAAAAGGCCGGGGATAAGAAACCGGTTGAGGCTACTTGCTGTTGCGGCGGCGGACATACGTGCGAGAAAGATGTTCCGACACTGAACTTTGACCGTGCTGCCAGTGAATTTGAAGCGTTGCGTCTCGAAACAGAGGCTTCCGGCAAACGTCCGAAAGCGTTTATGCTGACTATCGGTAATTTGGCCATGCGCCAAGCACGTGCACAGTACTCTTGCAATTTCTTGGCTTGTGCCGGATATGAAGTTGTAGACAACCTCGGTTTCTCCACCGTAGAAGAAGGTATAGAAGCTGCAATGGCTGCCAAGGCCGACATCGTGGTATTGTGTTCAAGTGATGATGAATATGCAGAATATGCTGTTCCCGCCTTCAAGGCTCTGAATGGCCGTGCCATGTTTATCGTAGCCGGTGCTCCTGCTTGCATGGACGACTTGAAGGCTGCCGGTATCGAGAACTTTATCCATGTCCGTGTCAACGTGCTGGAAACATTAAAGGAATACAACGCTAAACTTTTGAAGTAAGATGAGAAAAGATTTTAAAAACTTAGATATATATGCCGCTTTTCAACCCGTCAATGGTGCTGAGTGGCAAAAGGCTAACGGCATCCATGCTGATTGGAAAACGCCGGAACACATTGAGGTGAAGCCTGTTTATACAAAAGAAGACCTTGAGGGAATGGAACATTTGGGTTATGCTGCCGGACTTCCTCCTTATTTGCGTGGTCCGTACTCTGTAATGTATACATTGCGTCCCTGGACTATCCGTCAGTATGCAGGTTTTTCTACAGCGGAAGAGTCAAATGCCTTTTACCGTCGTAATTTGGCTTCCGGACAGAAAGGTCTGTCCGTAGCTTTCGACTTGGCCACTCACCGTGGCTACGACCCCGACCACGAACGTGTAGTGGGTGACGTAGGTAAGGCAGGTGTGTCTATCTGTTCCTTGGAGAATATGAAGGTGCTGTTCGATGGAATTCCTTTGAACAAGATGTCCGTCTCCATGACCATGAACGGTGCCGTACTTCCTGTTATGGCATTCTACATCAACGCAGGTCTGGAGCAGGGTGCCAAGTTAGAAGAAATGGCTGGTACTATCCAAAATGATATCTTGAAGGAATTCATGGTGCGTAATACCTATATTTATCCGCCTGCATTCTCTATGAAGATTATCTCCGACATCTTTGAATATACTTCCCAAAAGATGCCTAAGTTTAACTCTATCTCCATCTCCGGCTACCACATGCAGGAAGCGGGTGCTACGGCAGACATCGAGTTGGCTTACACCCTGGCAGACGGTTTGGAATATCTGCGTGCCGGAACGGCTGCGGGTATTGACATCGATGCTTTCGCACCGCGTCTCTCTTTCTTCTGGGCCATCGGAACGAACCACTTTATGGAAATTGCCAAAATGCGTGCCGCACGTATGTTGTGGGCAAAGATTGTGAAGCAGTTCAACCCGAAGAATCCGAAGTCGCTGGCTTTGCGTACGCACTCTCAGACTTCCGGCTGGTCGCTGACAGAGCAAGACCCGTTCAACAATGTGGGCCGTACTTGTATTGAGGCGATGGCTGCTGCATTGGGACATACTCAGTCACTGCATACCAATGCTCTTGACGAGGCTATTGCCTTGCCGACGGATTTCTCTGCACGTATTGCACGTAATACGCAGATTTATATTCAGGAAGAAACTTACATTTGCAAGAATGTAGACCCATGGGGTGGCTCTTATTATGTGGAAAGTTTGACCAATGAGTTGGCTCACAAGGCTTGGGAATTGATTCAGGAAGTAGAGAAGCTGGGCGGTATGGCAAAAGCCATCGAAACCGGTATTCCCAAGATGCGTATCGAAGAGGCTGCTGCACGTACACAAGCCCGTATTGATAGCGGTTCACAGACCATTGTCGGCGTGAACAAGTATCGTCTGGAGAAAGAAGCTCCGATTGATATTCTTGAAATCGACAATACGGCTGTCCGTCAGGAACAGATTGAAAACTTGAAGCGTCTGAAGGAAGGACGTAACCAGGCAGAAGTGGACAAGGCTTTGGAGGCTATTACTGAATGTGTGAAGACAGGTAAGGACAACTTGCTGGAACTGGCAGTCGAGGCAGCCCGTGTCCGTGCCACTTTGGGGGAAATCTCTTATGCTTGCGAAAAGATTGTAGGACGTTATAAAGCAGTAATTAGAACTATATCAGGCGTGTATTCATCAGAAAGTAAGAATGACAGCGACTTCCACCGTGCTTGTGAATTAGCTGAGAAGTTTGCGAAGAAAGAGGGACGTCAGCCTCGTATCATGGTAGCAAAGATGGGGCAGGACGGTCACGACCGCGGTGCCAAAGTTGTTGCAACCGGATATGCCGACTGTGGCTTCGATGTGGACATGGGACCCTTGTTCCAAACACCGGCCGAGGCTGCCCGCGAAGCAGTTGAGAACGACGTTCATGTAGTGGGGGTTTCTTCATTGGCTGCCGGACACAAGACATTGGTTCCGCAGATTATCGAAGAACTCAAGAAGTTGGGACGTGAGGACATCGTAGTGATTGCCGGTGGTGTAATCCCCGCACAAGACTATGACTTCCTTTACAAGGCAGGCGTAGCTGCCATCTTCGGCCCCGGTACTCCGGTTGCCAAGGCTGCTTGCCAGATATTGGAAATCTTGTTGGATGAAGAATAATCCGACACGTTAAATGTTAAAAAAGGACGGTGTGCGTTTGCATATCCGTCCTTTTTTCTTAATCTGTGTTATAGAACATACTTTTTTAGTTGGATAATTTGCAGATTTATCAGAAGTACGTATCTTTGCAATGTGTTTTTCATAGTATTAGATTTAAGGTTAACAAAGGTTGGAGTACGGCGGTACTCCTTTTTTTATGTTCATATGTCAGCTTTTGGGGAGAAAAAATTACCAGGTCTATGTTATCGTTCCTTGCTTATCGTTTCGTTCTTGCCCCCTTTTTATTACCTTTGTCCCACTAAATAAAATAGCGAATGATAGTTTGTATTGCCGAAAAGCCCTCTGTGGCGCGTGACATAGCCGATGTATTGGGAGCGAGAGAAAAGAAAGACGGATACATCGAAGGAAATGGATACCAGGTGACCTGGACATTCGGTCATCTTTGTACGCTGAAAGAGCCGCATGAATATACTCCTAATTGGAAGTCATGGAGCTTGGGAAGCCTGCCCATGATACCTCCCCGTTTCGGCATTAAGCTGATTAGTAATCCCACATACGAGCGCCAGTTCCATACGATAGAGAACCTCATGCAACATGCCGATATGATTATAAACTGCGGTGATGCCGGGCAGGAGGGAGAATTGATACAGCGTTGGGTGATGCAGAAGGCCGGGGCACGTTGTCCGGTGAAACGTCTTTGGATATCTTCATTGACAGAGGAAGCTATTCGTGAGGGGTTTGCCAAGCTGCGTGATGCGTCGGATTTCCAGCCTTTGTACGAAGCAGGCTTGTCGCGTGCCATTGGCGACTGGCTGCTCGGGATGAATGCCACCCGCCTCTACACCATGAAGTATGGGCAGAACCGGCAGGTACTTTCTATCGGCCGTGTGCAGACGCCGACACTGGCGTTGATTGTAAACCGTCAGTTGGAAATACAGAATTTTGTTCCCAAGCAATACTGGGAGCTGAAGACCGTCTATCGTGATACCACTTTTTCCGCCATCCTCCGGAAAAGTGAGGAGGAACTGATACTGGAAGCCGGGAAGCAGAAAGAGGCCATAGCTGCTGGGAAGAAACCTAAAAAAGAAGAAGAGAATCGAGGTATCGACCCCATTACCGACCGCGAACGTGGGCTTGCTCTATTGGATCAGATTAAGAATTTTCCTTTTACTGTGACGGATGTCACTAAGAAAGAGGGGAGGGAGGCGCCACTTCGCTTGTTTGACTTGACTTCTTTGCAAGTGGAATGCAACAAGAAGTTTGCCTATTCCGCTGATGAGACACTGAAAATTATCCAGTCTTTGTATGAGAAGAAAGTGGCTACCTATCCACGTGTAGACACTACCTATTTGAGTGATGACATCTATCCCAAATGCCCCGGCATCTTGAAAGGTCTGCGTGATTACGAGACATTTACAGCCCCTTTGACAGGAACTGCATTGTTGAAATCCAAAAAGGTTTTCGATAACTCGAAGGTAACAGACCACCATGCCATTATTCCTACCGGCCAGCATCCGCAGAATCTGACGGATATGGAACGTCGCGTATTCGATTTGATAGCACGCCGTTTCATTGCTGTATTCTATCCTGATTGTAAGTTTGCCACTACCACCGTATTGGGCGAGGTAGAGAGCATAGAGTTCAAGGCCACCGGCAAGCAGATTCTGGAACCGGGTTGGCGTGTTATCTTCGGCACCCCCTCGGTACAATCGCAGGAGGAGAAAGAGGAGAAGGGAGAAGAGGAGAATGTGCTTCCGGCTTTTGTGAAAGGAGAAAGCGGGCCACACGTCCCCGATTTATACGAGAAGTGGACGCAACCGCCCCGGCCTTATACGGAAGCCACCCTGCTGCGTGCTATGGAAACGGCGGGCAAGCTGGTGGATAACGACGAACTGCGTGATGCGCTGAAGGAAAACGGCATCGGTCGTCCGTCTACCCGTGCAGCCATCATCGAGACGCTGTTCAAGCGGAATTATATCCGCAAGGAAAAGAAGAATCTGATAGCCACTCCTACCGGTGTGGAGCTGATACAGATTATTCATGAGGAGCTGTTGAAGTCGGCGGAATTGACCGGTATTTGGGAGAAAAAACTACGTGAGATAGAAAGGCGGACATATAATGCCGGACAATTCTTGGAAGAATTGAAGCAGATGGTATCGGAAATCGTGATGAGTGTACTTTCTGATAACAGCAACCGCCACATCACCATCCAAGCGTCTGCTCCCGAAAAGGGCAGTAAGGCTTCTGCCAAGACAGAGGCTGCCGATAAGCCGAAAAAGGAGCCGAAGAAAAGAGCACCGAGAAAGTCTGCCGCCGCAGGTAAAAAGACGGAACAGGCTTTGGGCGCTGTGGCAGCTTCAAGTGTGGAGGTTCCCGTACAAGCTGACGATTTCGTCGGTCAGTCTTGTCCGCTTTGCGGAAAAGGTACCGTTATCAAGGGGAAAACAGCTTACGGTTGTTCTGAATGGAAATCCGGATGCACATTCCGCAAGCCGTTTGAATAAGGGTAATCACATTAAATAATTCTCTCCGCCATGTATTTCCAGAGGGGAGCAGCCATCAGCGCCTGGCGGATGCTTCCTTGCTGCAGCAATTCCTTGACCTCTTGCAAGGAAAGCAGGTGTACGGTCAGGTTTTCTGTATCTTCCAACTGTTGCTCGGAGATTTTCTCCACGTCCGTAGCCAGGAAACAGTAGGTAATGTTGGTGTGGGTACTTGGATTGGGAGAGATTTGCATGAACTCTTTCCATACTCCGTTTCCATAGCCGGTTTCTTCCAAAAGTTCCCGTTGTGCGGAAACCATCGGAGAGCCGTCCTCTTCTTCGCATACCCCTGCACAGAGCTCATAGGACGTTTCTTGTATGCCATGCCGGTATTGGCGGATAAAGACAAATTGTCCATCACGGGTGATGGCAATGGTATTCACCCAGTTGGGATATTCCAATATATAATAGGAGGGGATGTGGTTGCCGTTGGGTAGCACTACATGGTCCTTACGCACAGTGAGCCACGGGGCCCGATGAAGGTATTCGCTGGATAAGACGGTCCAGGTGTCTTTTGATTTTTCCATAATGGTAGAATTGACTATATTTTAAACAGCATCCCTCCGATATTATCTGCCGTGGCTCCCGTCACCGAGGCGAGGCATCCGGGTGTGTCCGCCATATAGAGGGCACCCAAGAAAGCAAAGATTAGGGCTTCCTTGTACTCTATGATTTGCCGGCTGGGAATCACGATTTCACACGGACACAAGGCGTCGATACGTTCTATGAGGAACTTGTTGAATGCACCTCCACCGGTAATCAGTAGCTTTCCATTGCCATCGGGCAAGGGGTGGGCGGTGATGATGCGTGATATTTGCCAGGCGGCATGCTCGTAAAAGGTACGTAGCATATTCTCCATACTCAAGCCATAACGCTCGAGCATGGGATATACCAGCGTTTCCACCCACTCCCGTCCCAATGATTTCGGTCCGGACTGATGGTAGAAATCCATTCCGTTCAGTTCGTCCAGCAGTTCTTGGCAAATGTTGCCTTGCCGTGCTATCTCGCCGTCACGGTCAAATTCCAATCCTATTTGACGGCAGTAATGGTTGATGACGTAATTCACCGGACTGATGTCAAAAGCGATGCGCCGCCCGTCCTGCTCGAATGAGATGTTGGAGAAGCCGCCGATATTCAAACAGAAGTCGTAGTCAGCAAAAAGCAACCGGTCGCCAATAGGTACGAGTGGAGCGCCCTGCCCACCTAGCATGATGTCCAGCCGCCGGAAATCCGAAACGGTAGGTATATGGGTTTCAGCGGCAATGGCGGCTCCATCACCTATTTGGTACATGATTCTCTTTTGAGGCTCATGGAAGATAGTATGCCCGTGGGAGGCGATAATATCGGGGTGGACTCCAAATTCTTGCATGAACTCGTTGACACGTTCACCGAGAAACTTTCCATAGGAGCTGTGGAAAGTGATGAACCATTGTCTGTGCACCGGTACCCAATATCTGCTTCATGGCGTCGGGGTAGCTATAGCCTTTCGCACAGGCTATGTGGAAAGACCATTTTCCAGCTTGTCGTCGGAAAGTGCAACAACATACGTCCAGTCCGTCAAGAGAGGTGCCGGACATCAGGCCGATGGCTTGAATTTGGAAGTCTTTCATCCTGATTTTCTTGTTTTATTTATAATTGAGGTAGAATTCGACAACGGCTTCTATTCCTTTACGGAAGATGTCCAATGGTATATTCTCATTAGGTGAGTGGATGGCGTTGGATTCGAGCCCGAAGCCCATCAATACGGTTTTGATACCCAGCACTTGCTCGAAGGTGGAAATGATGGGGATACTTCCACCTCGACGCACTGCCAGCGGTTTCTTTCCGAATGCTTTTTCAAAACCTTTTTCGGCGGCTTGATAGGCGGGCAGGCTGATGGGGCATACATATCCTTGTCCGCCGTGCATCGGAGTGACTTTTACCTGCACCGAATCCGGTGCTATGTCTAAGATATAGTCAGCAAACAGTTTGGATATTTTATGGTGGTCCTGGTGGGGAACTAACCGGCAGGATACCTTGGCGTATGCCTTGGATGGGAGCACGGTCTTGGACCCTTCACCCGTATATCCGCCCCAGATGCCGCATACGTCGAAAGATGGACGGCAACTGTTACGTTCCAGCGTACTGTAACCTTTCTCTCCGAAAAGCGCTTTTACATTGATAGCCTTTTTGTATTTCTCTTCGTCGAAAGGAATGCGGGCTATCATGTCGCGCTCAGCTTGGGGAACTTCTTCCACATCGTCATAGAAACTCGGTACGGTGATACGTCCCTCCGCGTCCGTTACTTTGCCGATAATCTGGCAAAGCACGTTGATGGGATTGGCGACGGCACCGCCGAAGTGTCCGCTGTGCAGGTCGCGATTAGGGCCGGTCACTTCTATTTCCCAATAGGCAAGTCCGCGCAATCCAGTGGTCAGTGAAGGCAGGTCGGCGCCAAGCATGCTGGTGTCCGAAACCAGTATGACATCTGCTTTTAGCAGTTCTTTGTGCTCTTGGCAGAAGCTTTCCAGACTGGGCGAGCCGATTTCTTCTTCTCCTTCGAAGATGAATTTCACGTTGGTTTGCAGCAGTCCGTTTCTGACGAGGTATTCAAATGCTTTCACTTGTATGAAAGACTGCCCTTTGTCATCATCAGCACCACGTGCCCAGATATGTCCGTCGCGTATTTCAGGCTCAAAGGGGTCGCTTTTCCAAAGTTCGAGAGGCTCGGCCGGCATCACGTCGTAGTGGGCATATACCAATACGGTCTTGGCGTCCGGGTCTACGATTTTCTGTCCAAAAACAATTGGATTTCCTTTTGAAGGCATTACCAGAGCTTCGTCTGCTCCGGCTTCGAGCAACAGTTGTGCCCAGCGTTTGGCGCAGGCAAGCATATCGTCGTGATACTCGGGTTTGGCACTGATGCTTGGAATACGGATGAGGCTGAACAAGTCTTCCAGCATTTTAGACTCGTTCTCTGTAATATATTTCTTTATTTCCATAGGTGAATATTATAGCTGAGTTGTTCTGTCAATCAGGTAATAATCCAGCAATGTCATTGCTGTCATTGCTTCCACGATGGGTACTGCGCGTGGCAATACGCACGGATCATGGCGTCCGCGGGCTTTCAGGGTGGTGTCTACACCGTCAATGTTCACGGTGTGTTGCTCCATCAGTACGGTTGCCACGGGTTTGAAGGCTACACGGAAATAGATGTCTTGTCCGTTGCTGATTCCACCTTGTATACCGCCCGAATGATTGGTGCGGGTCTCGATACGTCCGTTGTTGTTGTAGAACACGTCATTCTGCTCTGAGCCTTTTTGCTTTAATCCCTTGAAACCGTCTCCATACTCGAATGCTTTTGCTGCATTGATGCTGAGCATGGCTGCTCCGAGTGCCGCATGGAGCTTGCCGAATACGGGTTGTCCCAGTCCGATGGGGCATCCTTTGATGACACAGGTCACCACTCCTCCGATAGTATCTCCTTCTCCCTTTATCTTGAAGATGAGTTCTTCCATTTCTTTCGCCTTCGCCGGGTCGGGGCAGCGGACCGGATTGGTCTCTATCAGGTCGAGGTCGTATGCGGTATAGTTCTCTTCAAGGCGGATAGAGCCTACTTGTGAAGTGTATGCCGTGATGTGTATACCCAACTGCTTTAGTGCCAATTTGGCCAAGGCGCCCGCCACTACACGCGAGATTGTTTCACGGGCCGATGAACGTCCGCCTCCGCGATGGTCTCGGATGCCGTATTTTACCTTATAAGTATAGTCGGCATGTGACGGGCGGTAGACTTCTTTCAGATTATTGTAATCGTCAGAATGCTGGTTTTGGTTCCATACAATGAATCCTATGGGGCAGCCTGTGGATTTTCCTTCGAAGATGCCGGAGAGGAACTCCACTTTGTCACCCTCTTTCCGAGCAGTAGTGATACGTGACTGTCCGGGGCGGCGTCGGTCGAGCTCTGCCTGGACGAAATCCATATCAATGGCTATTCCTGCAGGGAATCCGTCTATCACTCCTCCCACACCCTTACCGTGTGATTCCCCAAAACTGGTAAGACGGAGAATATTTCCAAATGAGTTGAACATATCAAATGCTTTAAAGGTTTATATATGAGGTTAATGTGCCAATACGCTTTATAGGAAATGCTTTTGACTTTATAAAGATAACAACTTTTTTCATAAAACGTTTAAGGAAATAAGATAAAAAATCCTTTCCGTATAAAGTTGCCTGCCTTTACCAGAGTTTGGCTAATGGTTTGTTCTTTATAAAAATGGCTTACTCTTTATGAAATATACATCGGAATTTCACTCGTAATGATGAAAAAAGGAACATCTATTTTTTAGAAAAGACCTTGTACTGTAACCTTAAAAAGTGTTACTTTGCACCTTTAATTTAAAATGGGAAATTAATAGCTCCCTTGGGAAGCTTTTTATTAACTAAACAAGTACTCAAAAAAGTATGAAAAAGAATTTATTTTATTTATTTGCATTGATCTGTTCAATGAGTTTATTCACGGCTTGTAGTGATGATGACGATGAAAATTGGAAGAAAGTGCCTAATCAGATTATTACAGCTGAAAATCTGGAACTGGAAACTAATATTCCAACAAGTTCTGATGCTAGTATGAAATTAGCGATGACCGATGCGCAGAATGGTATTTTGACGTTGAATAAAGTGGTTAGAGGTGCAGATGAAATAGAAATTAATGTGACTGTTGTTGAACAGACAGACGGTACTTTTAAGTTTCAAGGCGAGAAAAGTGTAACGCCTGCTACTAAGGCGGCTTGGGTGCTGCTTAGCTCTACGAATGTGAAAGTTTCGGGTACTATCACATTAGAAGGGAAAGCTGCAGTTACGGTTTCTACGGAGTTTGTAGGAGATATCGTGAAGAAATATCAGTTGTGTGATGCTGTTTATTATGCTGATTCTAAAGATAGAACCAATATTTATGCTCCGGGAAGATTGACTTGGGTATCGCCTTATGGAGAAGGTGGTAATGCAGGGATTGCAGCGGATAATATCTCGACAGTAGGGACAAATGTCCTATCTGCGGCTATGATACAGCTTTTGAAAGATGTGGAGTTCAAAGCTGACGGTTCTATTGTAGCCAGCTATGCAGAAGAAATAAACATTACTATGGATCAGATGATTATGGCCGGTATGGGACAGCTCCCTTCAACGGACGGCATTGTTTGGAAATCTTCTCCTGCAAATCTGGCTTATTGGTATGTGAAGGGTGAGCATATCTATGTTGTGCTGAATATTCCTGCCATTGTAACCGAAGCATTGAAAGATGCTGAGGATTCTCAAGTGACTCCGGAAGCTATTTTGCAGATTATAGAAATGGTGAAGAGCATGAGTGGAGCTGACATCAAGAATCTGTTGGGTCAGTTGTTGGCTGGACTTGAAGATGATAATATGCTGAAAAAGTTAGATATTTCTAAAATTTCCGATAGTGATATTGAAAAACTGATTGGCTATGTAATCGATGGTTTCCCCTTGAACTATAGAACTACCCAATTGGAGATAAAGAACGAGGAAGAGCTCGTAAGAACGGTAAATGATCTCTCTATCTATCTGGATAAGGATTTATTTGATATTTTTATGCCTGCTCTCTATCCGATGTTACCTGATGTAGATATGTTGTTAAAGAACACGAACATTGAATTCTGGGGACAGAGTATACCTTTGTGGAATATGATCCAGATGCTGACAGCCTTGAACTCAATGACTGAAATAGAAGAAATTTGGAATGTTACTACCAGATTCAATTTAGGTATAAGTCTTGGTGACAATTCTTATAAAAAATAAGAAAAGATTTTTCTTTATCTATAAAGAGGGTTCTGTGCTTGGAATCCTCTTTTTTATTTTTTTGTTCGTTTTATTATAGAATAAAATACATTATCTTTGCCTGCATCAAATTTGAATAAATATGACTGAAACGGAAAGACTGCAAATCATTACCCTTGTCAAGAACGAGGTCGTCCCTGCCATTGGTTGTACAGAACCTATAGCTGTAGCATTGTGTGTAGCAAAGGCTGTGGAAGTGTTGAATAAGCGTCCCGAAAAGATAACCGTATTGCTGAGTGCCAATATTCTGAAGAATGCAATGGGAGTGGGTATTCCTGGTACGGGGATGATTGGATTACCGATTGCTGTGGCACTTGGCGCTTTAATAGGCAAGTCGGCATATCAATTGGAGGTTTTGAAAGACAGTACCCCTGATGCAGTGGAGGCAGGAAAGCGTTTCATAGAAGAAAAGCGTATCCATATATCCTTAAAAGACGATATAGAAGAGAAACTTTATATAGAAGTCTGCTGTGAAGCCGATACGGACAAGGCAACCGCCATTATTGCTGGTGGACATACTTGCTTTACTTATATAACGCACAACGGGGACATCCTGCTGGACAAACAAACCGCTTCTTGCTTCGAAGAGGAGGAGGATGTATTGGACTTGACTTTACGCAAAGTGTATGACTTCGCCATGACAACCCCATTAGACGACATCCGTTTTATTCTTGATACGGCACGACTGAACAAGACTGCCGCTGAACGTTCCTTCGAAGGTGAATACGGTCATGGTCTGGGTAAAATCCTACGTGGCACTTACGAACACCGGATTATGGGCGACAGTGTCTTCTCTCATATCCTTTCTTACACTTCGGGAGCATGTGATGCCCGTATGGCAGGAGCTATGATTCCAGTGATGAGTAATTCCGGCAGTGGTAATCAAGGGATATCCGCTACCCTTCCCGTACTAGTCTATGCCGAAGAAAACGGGAAATCAGAAGAAGAATTGATACGTGCCTTGATGTTGAGCCATTTGACAGTAATCTATATCAAGCAGAGTTTGGGACGGTTATCCGCCTTATGCGGTTGTGTGGTTGCTGCCACGGGTTCCAGTTGCGGTATAACCTGGCTAATGGGAGGAACTTATGAACAAGTGGCATATGCTGTGCAGAACATGATTGCCAATCTTACCGGAATGATTTGTGATGGTGCCAAACCCAGTTGTGCCTTGAAAGTAACTACCGGAGTTTCAACCGCAGTGCTTTCAGCCATCATGGCCATGGAAAACCGTTGTGTAACTTCCGTAGAAGGTATTATTGATGAGGATGTGGATCAGAGTATCCGCAATCTGACAAAAATAGGTTCCAAAGGAATGAATGAAACGGATAAGTTGGTATTGGAAATAATGACAAGTAAATAATATAGAAATTAAAGAATTAAAAATTAAAGAATTACCATGCGGCATGCTTAATACAGTGTAACTTGGTTCCTTAATTTCTAATTCTTTAATTTTTAATTCTTTAGTGGCAGCATCCGCCTCCACATTCATGGTCGCCGCATCCATCGCCACAGTCACCACAACCGCAGCTGCCGCAACCGCCACCCATCATACGGGCGACTTCGGCAAGTTCTTCGTTTGTAGCCAGGCGGCTTTCCACTACTTCTCCAGTGAAGTTCAAGTCACAACCTGCGAGCGGATGGTTCATATCCATTACGACGATATCTTCCTTCACTTCTACCACACTTCCGTTGATGCGTTGACCTTCAGAAGTCATCAAGGGGATAACGGCACCTTCTACTACACGATCGCTGTCGAATTTCCCTTCTATCATAAAGATTTCTTTGGGGAGGTCAATAACATGGTCGTCGTCATATTCACCATAAGCTTCTGATGCCGGAATGGTAAAGTCGAATTTATCGCCTATCTGCAAGTCTTTTATCTGGGCTTCAAAGGGTTCGAGTGTCATTCCCAGCCCTGAGATAAACTGAAAAGGATGCTCTACGGGTGCTTCTTCTTCGAAATCTTTTTCTCCGTTTTCGATTGAGTACAGCTTATATGCTACGGTGATGTACTTGTTTTCTACTGTTTCCATTAATTTTCTATCTTTATTTAATTAGTAAATACTGTTTTTTTGAGTATTTGAAGAGACAAAGATACGAATTATTTGTTTCGGGATGTAGAGAGCCTTTGGTAATTTTCAGATTATTAAATGGTTTCAATGATTGGCAATACATTTACATTGGCTGTCCGAATGGTTCTATTTAGAACTGTTAAGTGATAAAATAGGATTTTAGGACGATATTTTCTTACGATTATTCATATTTATCTTATTTTTTTATTCAATTTGTTTGGAGATTATAAAAAAGCCCTTACCTTTGCAGCACATTTGAAACAAAAAAGAAGAATTAAGTTATGAATTTACATACATCTATTAACCTGGCAGTCCTGCATATTATTCGCGTCGTGGTGGTGGCATCAAGAGCGTGAGAAAGGTTATGTATGTATTCGTATGTTAGAAGATAATTTATTAAGCCTTTCTCACTATAGTGGGAGAGGCTTTTTCATTAAAAGGAGATTTGAAAATGAAGCATCAGTTACGCAGCTCGTTCAGCACACAAGGTCGTCGCATGGCGGGAGCCCGTGCATTGTGGACGGCGAATGGTATGAAGAAAGAACAGATGGGTAAGCCCATTATAGCTATAGTCAATTCCTTTACACAATTCGTCCCCGGGCATGTACACCTGCACGAAATAGGCCAGTTTGTAAAGGAAGAGATTGAAAAGCGGGGATGTTTTGCTGCGGAGTTCAATACGATTGCCATTGACGACGGTATCGCTATGGGGCACGACGGAATGCTTTATTCCCTGCCTTCAAGGGATATCATTGCCGATAGTGTGGAGTATATGGTAAATGCCCATAAGGCAGATGCTATGGTTTGTATCAGTAACTGTGACAAGATTACTCCGGGGATGCTGATGGCGGCTATGAGGCTGAATATACCGACTGTGTTTGTTTCAGGCGGTCCGATGGAAGCCGGGGAATGGAACGGACAGCATTTGGATTTGATTGATGCCATGATTAAATCTGCTGATGAAAGTGTGGGCGATAAAGAGGTGGCACAGATTGAGCAACATGCCTGCCCCACTTGCGGATGCTGCTCAGGCATGTTTACCGCTAATTCCATGAATTGCTTGAATGAAGCGATTGGATTGGCACTGCCCGGTAACGGCACGATTGTAGCCACTCACGAAAATCGCAAGAAACTATTTGAGGATGCAGCCAGGTTGATTGTAGAGAATGCCTTTAGATATTATGAAGAAGGGGATGAGAGTGTACTCCCGCGCAGTATTGCTACCCGCGAGGCATTTTTGAATGCCATGACGCTGGATATTGCGATGGGCGGTTCCACTAATACGGTACTTCATTTGTTGGCTGTGGCTCACGAAGCTGGAGCGGATTTTAAGATGGACGACATTGACATGCTCTCCCGCAAGACCCCCTGCTTATGCAAGGTGGCTCCCAATACCCAAAAGTATCATGTACAAGACGTTAACCGTGCCGGTGGCATCATTGCCATCATGGATGAGCTTGCCAAGGGCGGATTGGTCGATACGAATGTCCGCCGTGTGGATGGAATGACGTTGGCAGAGGCAATCGACCGGTATAGTATTACCAGCCCTAATGTATGTAAAGAGGCAATCAAGAAATACTCCAGTGCGGCAGCCGGAAAGTTCAATCTGGTACTCGGCTCACAAAATGCGTCTTATAAGGAACTCGATACGGACCGTGCGACCGGTTGTATCCGTGATTTGGAACATGCATACAGCAAGGATGGCGGTCTGGCGGTTTTGAAAGGAAATATAGCTCAGGACGGTTGCGTTGTTAAGACTGCCGGTGTAGACGAGAGTATCTGGAAATTTACGGGGCCGGCGAAAGTTTTCGACTCACAAGATGCGGCTTGCGATGGTATTTTGGGTGGAAAGGTAGTCAGTGGAGACGTCGTCGTCATTACTCACGAAGGACCGAAAGGTGGACCGGGTATGCAGGAGATGCTTTATCCTACTTCTTATATCAAATCCCGCCATCTGGGTAAGGAGTGTGCATTGATTACTGACGGGCGTTTTAGTGGTGGTACTTCCGGACTGAGTATCGGACATGTTTCTCCCGAAGCGGCTGCCGGTGGTAATATCGGTAAGATTAAGGATGGGGATATTATCGAAATTGATATACCGAACCGTTCTATCAATGTGAAGTTGACGGATGAAGAGCTTGCAGCACGCCCTATGACTCCGGTAACCCGCAACCGTGAAGTCTCCAAAGCATTGAAAGCATATGCCAGTATGGTGAGTTCCGCTGACAAAGGGGCTGTGAGGTTGATTGATTAAAGGCCTCACCCCCGACCCCTCTCCGAAAGAGAGGGGAGGAGGGAATGATACAAATTTCCGAAGTTTTTAATAAAAAGATAAAGTATGGCTGATAATAATAAAAAGAGTAACTTTTCCTCCCTCTCCCAAGGAGAGGGTCGGGGTGAGGCTCTAATAACAGGCGCAGAAGCATTGATGCGCTCTCTGGAGCATCAGGGAGTAAAGACTATTTTCGGTTATCCGGGAGGGAGCATCATGCCGGTATTCGATGCCTTATACGACCACCGGAAGGAATTGAACCATATCCTGGTTCGCCATGAACAAGGAGCCACCCATGCGGCGCAAGGCTTTGCACGTGTGTCGGGCGAGGTTGGCGTTTGTCTGGTTACCAGTGGACCAGGTGCTACCAATACTATCACGGGCATTGCAGATGCCATGATTGACAGTACGCCTATCGTTGTCATTGCCGGCCAGGTAGGGACGAACTTCTTGGGTACGGATGCATTTCAGGAAGTGGACTTGGTAGGCATTACTCAGCCTATCACGAAATGGAGTTACCAGATTCGTCGTGCAGAAGATGTGGCCTGGGCAGTGGCACGTGCTTTCTATGTGGCAAAGAGCGGACGTCCGGGACCGGTCGTGCTGGATTTTGCTAAAAACGCCCAAGTGGAGAAAACAGAATATGCGCCTACTAAGGTGGACTATGTCCGTAGCTATCTTCCCGTTCCCGAAATGGAGCCGGAGGCCATACGGAAGGCTGCTGAATTAATAAATGGTGCGGAACGGCCTTTGGTGCTGGTAGGACAAGGCGTGGAGCTGGGAGAAGCCCAGCAAGAGCTTCGTGCTTTCATTGAGAAAGCCGGAATGCCTGCCGGATGCACTTTATTGGGACTTTCCGCATTACCTACGAACCATCCGTTGAACAAAGGAATGCTTGGTATGCACGGTAACCTGGGGCCCAATATCAATACCAATAAATGTGATGTCCTTATCGCCGTAGGCATGCGCTTTGATGACCGTGTGACGGGTAAATTGGAAACATATGCCAAGCAGGCGAAGATTATCCACTTTGATATTGACCCTGCCGAAATAGATAAGAATGTAAAGACCGATGTTGCTGTCCTGGGAGATTGCAAAGAGACACTGGCTGCCGTTACCCAATTGCTGGAACCCGCCAACCATCAGGAATGGATTGACAGTTTCCGGCAATACGAGGAAGTGGAAGAGGAAAAGGTAATCCGTCCGGAATTACATCCGGCAGGAAAAGCGCTAAGCATGGGTGAGGTGGTGCGTGCTGTGAGTGAGGCTACCCATAACGAGGCGATATTGGTGACTGATGTCGGCCAGAATCAGATGATGTCCGCCCGTTATTTCAAATACAGCAAGGAACGTAGCATTGTTACTTCCGGTGGCCTGGGTACTATGGGCTTCGGCCTTCCGGCAGCTATCGGTGCCACTTTTGGACGTCCGGACCGCACGGTATGCGTATTCATGGGAGACGGCGGCTTGCAGATGAACCTGCAGGAGCTGGGTACCATCATGGAACAAAAGGCTCCGGTGAAGATGATTCTGTTGAACAATAACTTCTTGGGTAATGTTCGTCAATGGCAGGCGATGTTCTTCAATCGTCGCTATTCGTTTACTCCGATGATGAATCCGGATTATATGAAGATTGCTTCGGCATATGATATTCCTGCACGCAGGGTAATGACCCGTGAGGAGTTGGCAAAAGCGATTGAAGAGATGATAGTAACTGACGGACCGTTCCTGCTCGAAGCTTGTGTGGAGGAAGAAGGAAATGTAATGCCGATGACACCTCCGGGGGGGGCGGTCAATCAGATGTTGTTGGAATGCTGAAGTCATGCGAAATTAAAGAATTTACTCTATCTATGGATAAAAAACTATATACAATCATTGTTCATTCGGAAAACTTTGCCGGTTTGCTGAATCAGGTGACGGCTGTGTTTACCCGCCGGCAGATAAACATCGAGAGTTTGAATGTATCGGCCTCCTCCATCAAGGGGGTACATAAATATACCATTACCGCTTGGACGGACAAGGATACCATTGAAAAGGTGACCAAGCAGATTACCAAGAAAATAGATGTGCTGCAAGCCCATTATTTCACGGATGATGAAATCTATCAGCACGAGATTGCCCTTTATAAAATAACGACCCCTACGCTGGAAGAAAAACCGGAGGTGTCCAAAGTAATCCGTAAGTACAATGCCCGTATTGTGGAGGTGAATGCTGTATTTGCCATTGTTGAGAAGAATGGCATGAGTGAGGAAATAACCAATCTTTATGAGGAGTTGCGCCAGTTGGATTGCGTACTTCAGTTCGTCCGTTCGGGTCGCGTAGCCATTACGACCAGCTGCTTTGAGCGTGTCAATGAATATCTGGCGGACCGTGAAGCAAAATATCGTCAAAGTAAACACCAGGAATCATGATGAGCGAGAACAATAAAATAGGTACCTACAAGTTTGTTGCCGAACCGTTTCATGTCGACTTTACCGGACGGCTGACAATGGGAGTATTGGGCAACCATTTGTTGAATTGTGCGGGTTTCCATGCCAGCGACCGCGGTTTTGGCATCGCGACTCTAAACGAGGACAATTATACTTGGGTATTGTCCCGTCTGGCTGTCGAACTGGATGAAATGCCTTATCAGTACGAAGATTTCTCCATTCAGACTTGGGTGGAGAATGTCTATCGCCTTTTTACAGACCGTAATTTCGCTATCATCGATAAGGAGGGCAAGAAGATTGGGTATGCACGTTCCGTTTGGGCGATGATTAGCATGAATACCCGTAAGCCGGCAGATTTGCTGGCTCTTCATAGTGGCAGCATTGTAGATTATGTTTGCGATGAGCCTTGCCCGATAGAAAAACCTTCGCGGATAAAGGTGGCCTCAAAGGAACCGGTTGCTGCTTTGGTAGCCAAATACAGTGATATTGACATTAACGGGCATGTGAACAGCATCCGTTACATCGAGCATATCCTTGATTTGTTCCCGATAGAGATGTATAAGGAGAAGCGCATCCGTCGTTTTGAAATGGCATATGTAGCCGAAAGCTATTATGGGGATGAGTTGACTTTGTTCATGGATGATGCCGGTGAGGGCGTTTACGATGTGGAGGTGAAAAAGAATGGCAGCGAAGTGGTCTGTCGCTCTAAAGTGATATTTACAGAGAAATAAATAAATTTATCAACGTTGGCGTAAGCCACAAATAAAAATTAAAACAAAAAATGGCACAATTGAATTTTGGTGGTGTTATTGAGAATGTAATGACCCGCGAAGAATTTCCTTTGGAAAAAGCACGTGAGATTTTGAAAGATGAAACAATTGCAGTAATCGGTTATGGCGTACAAGGCCCGGGCCAGGCTTGCAACTTGCGTGATAACGGTTTCAATGTGATTGTAGGACAACGTCCGGGCAAGACATACGAAAAGGCTGTGGCTGACGGATGGGTACCGGGTGAGACTTTGTTCGGCATCGAAGAGGCTTGTCAGAAAGGTACTATCGTCATGTGTCTGTTGTCTGACGCAGCTGTAATGTCTGTATGGCCGACTATCAAACCTTACTTGACTCCCGGAAAGGCTCTTTACTTCTCTCATGGTTTTGCTATTACCTGGAACGACCGTACCGGCGTGGTTCCTCCTAAAGATATTGATGTTATTATGGTTGCTCCCAAAGGTTCCGGTACTTCACTTCGTACCATGTTCCTCGAGGGTCGTGGCTTGAACTCATCATATGCCGTCTATCAGGATGCTACGGGTAAAGCTTTTGACAAGACGATTGCACTGGGTATCGGCATCGGTTCGGGATATTTGTTCGAGACAACTTTCATCCGCGAAGCCACTTCCGACTTGACCGGTGAACGCGGTTCATTGATGGGTGCTATCCAGGGATTGCTGTTGGCTCAGTATGAAGTATTGCGCGAAAACGGCCATACTCCTTCTGAAGCATTCAATGAAACAGTGGAAGAGTTGACTCAATCTTTGATGCCATTGTTTGCCAAGAACGGTATGGACTGGATGTATGCCAACTGTTCTACTACGGCACAGCGTGGTGCGCTGGATTGGATGACCCCGTTCCATGATGCCATCAAGCCGGTTGTACAGAAATTGTATGCAAGTGTGAAGTCGGGCAACGAAGCCCAGATTTCTATCGACAGTAACTCCAAACCCGATTATCGTGAGAAGCTGAATGCAGAATTGAAAGCCTTGCGTGAAAGCGAAATGTGGCAGACAGCTGTTACAGTTCGTAAACTTCGTCCGGAAAACAATTAATCAGCTTTATATAAATAGGTGAAATACCCTCTTCGGTGTTACCGGAGGGGGTATTTCTTTATTATTGATTCCCTATATTTTGAATAAACTCCAATAGCTTCCGGTAAAAACCGTGATGTTTCAGCGTCTCTGCCTCTCCCAATATTACCAGCTTCATACGTGCCCGGGTGATGGCTACATTCATTCTCCTTAAATCATTCAGGAATCCTATCTGTCCTTCTTCGTTGGCACGGACAAGGCTAATGAAGATAACATCGCGCTCTTGCCCTTGGAAGCCATCCACCGTATTTACAGTGAACAAGCTGCGATAAGGCTTGAGTGAAGCGTCTGCCTTTATCTTGCTGCGGAGATATTGCACTTGTGCCTTGTAAGGGGAGATGATGCCGATGTCTATTTTTTCTTCCAGAATGCGGTTGCCACCGATACGGTTGATGTAGATTTTCAGTTCTGATAGGAGCAGGTCCGCTTCCGCCTTATTAATGCGCCCGAAAGTCTCTCCCACAAATTCTTCTTTGAAATCCATTTCGGAGGTGTCAATCCAGTGGATGGGGGTATCCCAGTCCAGGATGCCCCGGTAACGCACTTCGGGAGCGGCTTCCAACTCGCTATTATAAAACCATTGGGAAGGAAATTTCATGATTTCCTCGTGCATGCGGTATTGCACTTTCAGCAAAGAGACAACGGCAGGTTTGTTGGACACCACTTTCTCCATCAATGTTCGTTCCAGACCTCCACGGGCGGCTTCGTAGCATTTTATGGTGGGCGGAAGTTGGCAGTGGTCACCCGCCAACACCACGCGGTCTGCCTTTCGGATGGCTATCCAGCAGGCAGCCTCTAAGGCCTGGGCTGCTTCATCAATGAAAAGGGTGCCGAAACGGCGTCCGTTCAGCAGCCGGTGATTGCTGCTTACCAGCGTGGAGGCTATGACATGTGCCCCATCAAAAAGCTCTGAATTGATTTGTATTTCCAATGCGGTGGCGCGGTCGCGCAGGCGGCTCATACGGCTGCGTACTCCTTCGCGTTCGTCATAGCTGCCACGGCGGGCACGGCTGCCCAGTTCACGGAGATTTTTCCGGATGCTCCACAGTTCCGGATAAAGTGGATGGTTCTCGAAACGACGCTCGTAGGTAAAGGAAAGCATCTTGTCGTTGACACGGGTCGGATTGCCGATACGCAGGACATTGACGCCACGGTCCACAAGTTTTTCCGAAATCCAGTCGACGGCGGTATTGCTTTGGGCACATACCAGTACCTGCGGTTCCCGATGCAGGGTTTCGTAGATGGCTTCCACTAAGGTGGTCGTTTTTCCGGTTCCCGGAGGACCATGTACAATGGCCACGTCGCGGGCACACAGCACTTTGTTTACAGCTGTCTCCTGCGTGGAGTTCAGCCAGGGAAACCGTACGGGGTAGAGCTCTCGGAAACCGGCTTTCGAGGTTCCCAGCAATATGTCCCGCAATTCGGCCAGGCGGTTGCCTTTGGAGCGTAACGTATCTTCCAAGGCTTCGAACATGGTCCGATAGGATGTTTCGTCGAAATAAAGTTGCACGCCGAGGTTGTCCGTTTCCTGCACTTCCATAACGGCACCGGCTCCGGGCATTATCGCTACCATCCGTGTCTCGTCGGCATAGCTTACGGTAGCGGTGAAGTTCATATAGGTTATTTTCCCATCGGCAGACTGGCGGAAAAAACATACGGGACGGCCGAACTCAAAATTATGTTCTATATCGGTATTTTCTGTGTGTGTAATTTCTATTACTAATTGATTCAGTGAATTATAGTAACTTCGTCCCGGAGTGGCAGGATACCAGCAAAGTCCCCGTTTCACTTTCCGGGCAACTCCCATGTTTTCGGTTTGGCGTTTGAATTCCTCTTTTTCGTATTCGTATTCCATGCGCAGCAAAAGTTGTTGCTGCTGGAGGTGAATAATAGGACTATTTGAATCTTGTTCCTTCATGGTTGCAAAGGTAATCATTCTTCGCTTCCGACGGAAAAAATGCTTTATTTTGTTAAACTATTCAGCCTTTTTATTTGTTTATGATATTAATTTGTAATCTTTACAATAATGAAAAACTAAAAAATAGTGGTTATGGTATATGATTTAACGATGCTCAAAACGTTTTATGCCGCTTATTCGGAAAAGATAGAACGCGTACGGAACGTACTGCGGCGTCCGATGACTTTAGCGGAGAAAATTTTGTATGCTCATTTGTATGATGGGGATAAAGTGAAGAACTACAGACGGGGAGAAGACTATGTGAATTTCCGTCCCGACCGTGTGGCCATGCAGGATGCAACGGCTCAAATGGCCTTATTGCAATTTATGAATGCAGGCCGTGAGCAGGTTGCCGTGCCTTCCACTGTGCATTGTGACCATTTGATTCAAGCATATAAAGGTGCAAAAGAAGATGTTGCGACTGCTACGAAGACCAACGAGGAGGTCTATAATTTTCTCCGTGATGTTTCTTCCCGCTATGGCATAGGTTTTTGGCAGCCGGGAGCAGGCATTATTCACCAGGTGGTATTGGAGAACTACGCATTTCCGGGTGGAATGATGGTAGGCACGGACTCTCATACGCCCAATGCCGGAGGTTTGGGCATGGTGGCCATTGGTGTGGGTGGTGCCGATGCGGTGGATGTGATGACCGGCATGGAATGGGAACTGAAAATGCCGCGTCTGATAGGCGTACACTTGAAGGGTAAATTGAGTGGCTGGGTAGCTCCCAAAGATGTTATTCTGAAGTTGGCGGGTATTCTTACTGTAAAAGGGGGAACCAATGCCATCATTGAATATTTTGGACCGGGAACCGCTTCATTGTCTGCCACTGGAAAGGCTACCATCTGCAATATGGGGGCAGAGGTGGGGGCGACTACCTCCCTTTTCCCTTACGATGAGCGTATGGGTACCTACTTGAAGGCTACCGGACGTGAAGAAGTGGCAAAAATGGCTGCTTCCGTAGCTGCCGACCTTCGCGCCGACGACGAAGTGCTGGCAAATCCGGAAAAATATTACGACCGCATCATTGAAATAGACCTCTCGCTATTGGAACCGTATATCAACGGGCCCTTTACGCCGGATGCAGCAACACCGATATCGAAATTTGCCGAGGTAGTGATAACCAATAACTATCCCCGCCGGATGGAAGTCGGCCTGATAGGGTCGTGCACCAATTCGTCCTATCAGGATTTGAGCCGCGCAGCCTCCCTTGCCCGGCAGGTAAAGGAAAAGAATTTGAAGGTTGCTTCTCCGCTGATTGTCAACCCCGGTTCGGAGCAGATACGTGCCACTGCTGAACGCGACGGCATGATTGCCGCTTTCGAAGATATTGGCGCAACGATAATGGCGAATGCCTGCGGACCTTGTATTGGCCAGTGGAAGCGCGATACTGATGACCCCGAACGCAAAAATTCCATCGTCACCTCTTTTAACCGTAATTTTGCCAAACGTGCCGATGGAAATCCCAACACTTTTGCTTACGTCGCTTCCCCGGAGATAACGATGGCGCTGACCATTGCCGGTGACCTTTGTTTCGACCCGTTGAGGGATACGCTGGTCAATGCCAAAGGAGAGGTTGTGAAACTGTCCGAACCGGTCGGTGAAGAACTGCCGGCACACGGGTTTATAGGAGGAAAGGAAGGATACATTGCTCCAGGCAAAGGACAGACGGAAATTACGGTCAATCCTCATTCACAGCGCTTGCAACTGCTGACTCCCTTCCCTGCCTGGGATAGCATGGATTTGCTGAATATGCCTTTATTGATTAAAGTGCAGGGGAAATGTACCACCGACCACATTTCCATGGCAGGGCCATGGCTCCGTTTCCGGGGACATCTGGAGAATATTTCGGATAATATGCTGATGGGAGCTGTCAATGCTTTCAATGGAGAGACGAATAGTGTCTGGAATCGCTCTACCAATACCTATGGAACGGTGTCAGGCACGGCGAAATTGTATAAATCCGAAGGCATCCCTTCCATTGTCGTTGCCGAAGAGAATTATGGTGAAGGTTCCAGCCGTGAGCATGCTGCCATGGAACCACGTTTCCTGAATGTACGCGTCATTTTGGCGAAAAGCTTTGCCCGTATCCATGAGACGAATTTAAAGAAACAAGGCATGTTGGCGTTGACCTTTACGGATAAGGCCGATTATGACAAGATTCGGGAACGCGACCTGATTTCTGTCATGGGTTTGAAAGATTTTGCTCCGGGACGCACGTTGAAGGTGGTTCTTCATCACGAGGACGGGAGTAAAGAAAGTTTTGAAGTACAACATACGTATAACGAACAGCAGATAGCCTGGTTCCGGGCCGGTTCTGCACTTAATGCAAGATAGAATATGGAAAAAATTACTGTACCTTTTATTACCGGCGATGGGGTGGGAGCAGAAGTGACCCCATCCATGCAGGCTGTCGTGAATGCCGCTGTCAAGAAATCCTATGGTGACCGGCGTGGCATTGAATGGAAAGAAGTGCTGGCAGGAGAACGTGCCTTCCACGAAACCGGTTCCTGGTTGCCGGACGAAACCATGGAAGCCTTCCGTACCTATAAGGTGGGCATCAAAGGTCCTTTGACAACTCCCGTCGGCGGAGGTATCCGTTCCTTGAACGTAGCCTTGCGTCAGACGCTCGATTTGTATGTCTGCCAACGTCCGGTACGTTGGTATAAGGGCATTGTTTCTCCACTCAAAGAGCCGCAGAAGGTGGATATGTACGTATTCCGTGAGAATACCGAGGATATTTATGCAGGCATCGAATGGGAAGCCGGAACTCCGGAGGCTGAAAAGTTCTATCGTTTTCTCCATGATGACATGGGGGTGACAAAAGTCCGTTTTCCCGAAACCTCCTCGTTTGGCGTGAAGCCCGTTTCAAGAGAAGGAACAGAGCGCTTGGTGCGTGCCGCCTGCCAATACGCCCTTGAGCATCATCTGCCTTCCGTGACGTTGGTACACAAAGGAAACATCATGAAATTTACGGAAGGCGGCTTCAAGAAGTGGGGGTACGAACTGGCAGAACGTGAGTTTGGTAAAGAGCTGGCAGAAGGGCGTCTGGTCATCAAGGACTGCATTGCCGATGCATTCTTGCAGAACACGTTGCTTATCCCTGAAGAATATTCCGTGATTGCCACGTTGAATCTGAACGGCGATTATGTGTCCGACCAACTGGCTGCCATGGTAGGCGGCATCGGCATTGCACCGGGTGCGAATATCAACTATAAAACGGGGCATGCCATTTTTGAGGCTACTCACGGGACGGCTCCGAACATTGCCGGGAAAGACATTGTGAATCCCTGTTCCATCATCCTTTCCGCTGTGATGATGCTTGAATATCTGGGTTGGAAGGAAGCAGCCTCTCTTATAGAGAACGCCTTGGAGCAAAGTTTCACAGAAGCCCGTGCTACTGCCGACTTGGTCCGTTTTATGCCGGGTGGCGTCTCGCTGTCCACTTCGGCTTTCACCCGGGAGATTGTAAGGAGAATAGAAAATGGGAATAACGAATAAAACGAAACGATTATGAAGAAGGAGTATCTGATTTACAAGCTTTCCGAAGATTTGAAGGAAGCTACCCGGATTGAGAATGAACTGTTCAGGAAGTTTGATGTGAAGCGCGGTTTGCGTAATGAGGACGGCACGGGAGTCTTGGTGGGGTTGACCAAAATAGGCAATGTGGTCGGCTATGAACGCATCCCCGGTGGAGGGCTGAAGCCTATTCCCGGCAAATTGTTCTACCGCGGTTATGATGTGGATGACTTGGCACACGCCATCATCAAAGAGAAGCGTTTCGGTTTTGAGGAAATTGCCTACTTGTTGCTTTCCGGTCGCCTGCCCGACAAGGAAGAACTCTCTTCTTTCCGTGAGCTCATCAACGACAACATGCCGCTGGAACAGAAGACCAAGATGAATATCATTGAACTTGAAGGAAACAACATTATGAACATCCTGGCGCGCAGCGTGCTCGAGATGTATCGTTTTGACCCTGATGCAGATGACACTTCCCGCGATAATCTGATGCGGCAGAGCATTGAGCTTATTTCGAAATTCCCGACCATCATTGCGTATGCCTATAACATGCTTCGCCATGCCACCCATGGCCGTTCATTGCATATCCGCCATCCGCAGGAAAACCTTTCCATTGCCGAGAATTTCCTCTATATGCTGAAGAAGGACTACACGGAGCTGGATGCCCGCACACTCGACCTGCTGTTGGTTCTTCAGGCCGAGCACGGTGGTGGTAACAACTCCACTTTTACCGTACGTGTCACTTCTTCTACCGGGACGGATACTTACTCTTCGATAGCGGCAGGTATCGGTTCCTTGAAAGGGCCGCTTCATGGAGGTGCCAATATTCAGGTTGCCGATATGTTCCACCATCTGCAGGAAAACATTCAGGACTGGACGAACGTGGATGAGATTGATACTTACTTCACCCGCATGCTCAACAAGGAAGTCTATAACAAGACCGGTTTGATATATGGTATCGGACATGCCGTCTATACCATTTCCGACCCGCGCGCCATTCTGCTGAAGGAGCTTGCCCGCGACCTTGCCCGCGAAAAAGGGAAAGAACGTGAGTTCGCTTTCCTTGAACTGCTCGAGGAGCGCGCCATTGATGTGTTTGGCCGTGTGAAGAATAATGGAAAGACGGTTTCGAGCAATGTGGATTTCTATTCGGGCTTTGTCTACGAGATGATTGGGCTGCCGCAGGAAATCTTCACGCCTTTGTTTGCCATGGCACGTATTGTCGGTTGGTGTGCACATCGCAATGAAGAATTGAACTTTGAAGGTAAGCGTATTATCCGTCCTGCCTATAAGAATGTTTTGGATGAGGTGGCTTATGTGCCCATTAAGAAACGGTAAGGATTAGACTTGTATCTTTTAAATCGTTCCATCACGGGGGAAAAATCGTTCCACCATGGTGGAACGATTTTTTCTCCATGGTGGAATGAAATTTACTCCATGATGGAACGATTAGATTTTCGTATCTCTACTGCTTAATCTTCTCAGTAAAAAACACTGGTTTTTGCATGAAAAAACAATTATCCGGGGAAAACGATTTGTTTGTTGTGAGTTTTCTTTATCTTTGCTTCGCATAAATAAAGAACTATGAATCAGGAAACTTTTCAGATATTTCTGTGGGTAATGAGTGCTGTGGCATTGGTTGTCTTTATTGCACTCTATTTTGTCAAAGCGGGTTATGGCATGTTCCGTACTGCCTCGTGGGGAATCTCCATCAATAATAAATTGGCGTGGGTGCTTATGGAAGCGCCGGTATTCATCGTCATGTTTGGGTTGTGGGGGAAGAGTGGAGCGGGATTTGCCGTGCCGGTATATTTCTTCTTCCTGCTGTTTCAGTTGCACTATCTTCAGCGGGCCTTTATTTTTCCGTTCCTGCTGAAAGGTAAAAGCCGGATGCCGGTAGCTATTATGGCGATGGGTATCGTCTTCAACCTTTTGAACGGGATGATGCAGGCGGGCGGTTTGTTCTATTTCGCTCCCGAAGGCTTGTATGCCGATGGCTGGGCCTATTTGTTGAAACCTCATGCCTTGTTGGGAGTCATTCTGTTTTTTGCGGGTATGTTCGTCAATTTGCATTCTGACTATGTGATACGTCATCTGCGCAGGCCGGGTGATGCGAAGCATTATCTTCCCGGAAAAGGACTTTACCGATACGTCACTTCTGCCAATTACTTCGGTGAACTGGTGGAATGGACGGGGTTTGCCATACTCACAGCTTCTCCCGCCGCCTGGGTGTTCGTCTGGTGGACGTTTGCCAACCTTGTTCCCCGTGCCGATGCCATTCACCGCCGTTATCGGGAGGAGTTTGGTGATGAGGCGGTAGGAAAGCGCAAACGCATCATTCCATTTCTTTATTAATGGAAAATGGAGAGTTGAAAATGGAAAATGAATAATTCATAACTTATAACTCATAACTCATAACTCATAACGATGGAATCCAAGTTATTCACCCCCGTCACTTTCGGACCGTTGACTTTGCGTAACCGTACCATCCGTTCGGCTGCTTTCGAGAGCATGTGTCCCGGAAACGCTCCGTCGGACATGTTGCTCGACTATCATCGGTCGGTAGCGGCGGGAGGTATAGGTATGACTACTGTTGCTTATGCGGCAGTTACTCAGAGCGGCTTGTCTTTTGACCGCCAGTTGTGGATGCGTCCTGAGATTATCCCCGGACTCCGTAGGCTGACTGATGCCATACATGCGGAGGGGGCTGCGGCAGGCATCCAGTTGGGACACTGTGGCAATATGTCCCATAAGAGTATTTGCGGTTGTATGCCTGTCGGTGCATCTTCCGGTTTCAATCTTTATTCTCCTACTTTTGTGCGCGGACTTCGTGCCGATGAGCTGCCGGAGATGGCGCGCGCTTATGGACGTTCGGTGAATCTGGCACGGGAGGCCGGATTTGATTCTGTAGAGATTCATGCAGGGCATGGCTATCTCATCAGCCAGTTCTTGTCCCCGTCCACCAACCATCGGAAAGACGAGTTCGGAGGCTCGTTGCAGAACCGTATGCGTTTTATGGATATGGTGATGGAAGAAGTGATGAAGGCTGCCGGCAGTGATATGGCTGTGCTGGTGAAGATGAACATGCGCGACGGTTTCCGTGGAGGGATGGAGCTGGACGAGACGATGCAGGTGGCCCGGAGGCTGGAGCAGTCGGGAGCACATGCGCTGGTCTTGAGCGGTGGGTTCGTCAGTAAGGCGCCGATGTATGTCATGCGGGGCGAAATGCCTATCCGCAGCATGACGCATTACATGACCTGCTGGTGGTTGAAATACGGTGTACGCATGGTAGGCAAATGGATGATACCGAGCGTACCGTTTAAGGAAGCCTATTTCCTGGAAGATGCCTTGAAATTCCGTGCCGCCTTGAAGATACCGTTGGTTTATGTGGGTGGCCTGGTTTCCAGGGACAAGATAGATGAGGTGCTGGATGACGGCTTCGAGGCTGTGCAAATGGCACGTGCTCTGCTCAATGAGCCGGGGTTCGTCAACCGCATGCGTGCCGAAGAGAATGCACGTTGCAACTGCCAGCATAGTAATTATTGCATTGCCCGGATGTATTCCATCGAGATGGCATGCCATCAGCATTTGAAGGAGGAGCTTCCACCTTGTCTGAAAAAGGAGATAGAGAAAATCGAAGCGAAAGGCTGATTTTTAGTTTTTAATTTTCAATTTTTAATTATTAAAGTGAATTTAGCTGTTATAACCGGGGCAGACGGTGGCATGGGCATGGAAATTACCCGCGCAGTGGCAACTGCCGGCTATCAGGTCATCATGGCATGCCGTGACCCTCAAACTGCCGAACCCAAGCGGCAACTGCTGATGCGTGAAACCGGTAATCCGCGTATTGAGATTGCTCCCGTTGATTTGGCATCTCTGGCTTCAGTGGCCGCATTTGCAGAGCATCTGTTGAAGCGGGGAGAGCCGTTGGCATTGCTGATGAACAATGCCGGAACTATGGAAACGGAACGCCGCATTACCGAAGACGGACTGGAACGGACGGTGAGTGTCAATTATGTAGGGCCTTACCTGCTGACCCGCAAGCTGCTGCCATTGATGGGAGAGGGGAGCCGTATTGTGAATATGGTATCTTGTACGTATGCCATCGGTCATCTTGACTTTCCGGATTTTTTCCTCCGGGGAAAGAAGGGTGGCTTTTGGCGCATTCCTATATATAGCAACACGAAGCTGGCATTGACTCTGTTCACCATCGACTTGGCCAGTCGTGTCAAGCACAAAGGTATTGTTGTGAATGCGGCTGATCCAGGGATTGTGTCTACCAATATCATTACCATGCATATGTGGTTTGACCCGCTGACAGATATACTTTTCAGGCCTTTCATCCGTACTCCCCGTAAGGGAGCTGCAACGGCTGTCAGCTTATTGCTGGATGAGGATGCCGGTAAACGTACGGGTACATTGAATGCCAGTTGCCGTCCCAAGTCTCTTTCGGAGAAGTATACCCGGCATGTACAGATGGAAGAACTGTGGGAGAGGACGGAAAGTATAGTGAAGAAATGGTTGTAAAAAGACAGAGAAGGCGCATATGGCGCCTTCTCTGTTTATGGGGTATCTGAACTGGCTGTCATCAGATCGACAGTTCTCTCAGTACATTTACAAGGTCTTTCTTGATGGGTTTGTCATTTTTGATGGCTTTCGTGAAAGGAACGTATACCACTTCATCGTGGTCAATGCCTATCATGACATTGCGCTGTCCTTCCATGATGGCGTCGATGGCGGCTGCGCCCAGACGGCTGGCAAGGATACGGTCGTGTGCCGTAGGACTACCACCGCGTTGCAAGTGACCGAGGATGGTTACGCGTACGTCATATTGGGGGTATTCGTTCTTTACACGCTCTGCATAGTGCATGGCACCGCCGGTCAGTTCACTCTCGGCTACCAGTACGATACTGCTGTTCTTGGATTTCCGGAAACCGTTCTTGATGAATTCTTCCAGTTGGTCTACTTCCGTACTGAATTCCGGGATAATGGCTGCTTCTGCTCCGGAGGCGATGGCACCGTTCAGAGCGAGGAAACCGGCATCGCGTCCCATGACTTCTACGAAAAACAAGCGTTCATGGGAAGTGGCTGTATCACGGATTTTGTCCACAGCATCCAGGATCGTGTTCAGCGCGGTGTCGTAGCCGATAGTGGTATCTGTTCCATAAAGGTCATTGTCGATAGTTCCCGGCAGCCCGATACAAGGCACGTCAAACTCTTGTGCAAAGATACGAGCACCGGTCAGCGAACCGTCGCCTCCGATAATCACTAAGGCGTCAATGCCTTCTTTCTTCATGTTGTCGTAAGCAATCTGGCGGCCCTCGGGAGTCGTGAACTCTTTGCAGCGGGCTGTCTTCAGGATTGTACCACCCAGCTGGATGATGTTGCTGACATTTTGGCTTTTGAATTCTTTGATTTCGCCGGTTACCAGACCTTTGTAACCTCTATATATACCTTTAACTGAAAGTCCGTTGTAAATAGCCGAACGTGTCACGGCACGTATGGCTGCGTTCATTCCCGGAGCATCACCTCCTGATGTCAAGATACCAATGCACTTAACTGTTCCCATAACAATCTTTTTGTTTAGTATTAATAATCATGATGAAAAATAGATTTGGACTATTTTTTCATGCCGCAAAGATAAGGAAAAAGCTGAGGCCGTGACTAATAAATTACGTTAATTTGCTGTTTCAAAAGGATGACAAACTGTTATTTAAGTTTTGACTTTATGGCTTCTGAAATTTCTTCCATCAGCCATTTAGGGGTGGAAGTGGCTCCGCAGACACCGATGGAATTGGCACCGGCTAACAGAGAACTATCTATTTCTTCGGCACTGTCTATCAAATGTGAATTGGCATTGACTTTTTTACACTCACTGAACAGCATCTTGCCGTTGGAACTTTTTTTACCGCTAACAAAGAATATTAAATCATGGGAAGCGGCAAATTTTCGGATATTGGGTATCCGGTTTGCTACTTGTCGACAGATAGTGTCGTATGATTCAAAAGTAACTTCCGGTGAGATGTGTCCCTCTATGTATTTTACAATGTTTTGAAATCCGTCCAGAGATTTTGTGGTCTGGGAATAGAGCCGGATGTCTTTGCTGAAATCCAGTTTCCTTGCCTCTTCCTGCTTTTCAATAACGATGGCCTTTCCCGTAGTTTGACCTACCAGTCCCAGTACTTCGGCGTGTCCATTTTTGCCATAGATGACAATTTGTTTGTCTTGGCCGTCTTCCTGGACATACTCTTGCTTTATCTTCTTTTGCAGGCGGAGTACGACCGGGCAGGTTGCGTCAATGATTTCTATATTGTTGCGGCGGGCAATGTCATAAGTTTCGGGGGGTTCTCCATGAGCGCGAAGCAACACCTTGGCGTTGTGGAGGTGGTTGAATTCCTCATGGTTGATGGTAATCAGTCCCATTGCTTTCAGGCGTTCCACTTCACGGCTGTTGTGCACGATATCTCCCAGACAATAAAGGGTTCCTCCTTTCGCCAGTTCCTCTTCTGCCTTGTTTATTGCGGTGACAACTCCGAAACAGAAGCCGGAGCCTTCGTCTATTTCTACTTTTGCCATATCCGGTTCAGTTCTTCTCCTTTATAACCCGTTCGAATTGTTCGGCCAGCCATTCCTTTTGTTGGGAAATGGTCAGGTGGCTGTTGTCCAACAATAAAGCGTCAGAAGCTTTGCGCAGCGGACTTACTTCCCGGTTTTGGTCAATATAGTCCCGTTGTTTCACATTTTCCAGAATTTCGTCAAAGCTGGCTTCTTCCCCTTTGGCCTTCAGTTCATCATAGCGGCGTTGTGCCCGTATTTCGGGGCTGGCAGTTACAAAAATTTTCAGCTCGGCATCCGGGAAAACGGTAGTGCCGATGTCGCGCCCGTCCATAACGATGCCTTTGGCCTTGCCCATCTCTTGTTGCTGTGCCACCATAGCTTCGCGTACGAAATCCAATGCTGCAATGGGACTGACACGTGAAGACACTTCCATGGTACGGATTTTGTTTTCTACATTTATTCCGTTCAGGTAGGTGTCCGGGCGTCCGGTTTCGGGGTTCAGGCGGAAAAAAATATGTATATCCTTTATTAGACTTTTAAGTTTTTCGGTATCTATGCGGTCACCCTGGAAAATACCATTCTCCATACTATATAATGTTACTGCCCGATACATGGCACCGCTATCTATATATATGTAGCCGATTTCGCGGGCGAGGTCTTTGGCCATAGTGCTTTTTCCGCAAGAGGAAAAGCCGTCGATTGCTATTGTTATCTTTCTCATGACTTTTATACTATAGTTATATAGGTATAACACCTGCAAAACAGAAAATTTCAATATTTCATTTAAAATTCTTGCCAAAGATACGGTATTTTTAAAATATCTCGTTACATTTGTGGCACAAAAGCACATGGAGGCTTTTGAAGGATTAAAAAAATGAAAATGGAGCGCCTATTGTGTAAAAAAAAACAGCAGTGCGTGAACATTCTTGGGAAAAGTGCTATATTTGCCCCAAATGAGAAACACTAAAATTATATTATAAATTATGGAAATTAAGAAATCACCTAAGGCAGACTTGGAGAGTAAGAAGTCGACTTGGCTGCTTGTCGGTTATGTGATTGTGCTCGCTTTCATGTTTGTTGCGTTCGAGTGGACAAAGCGTGACATCAAGATTGATACGAGCCAGGCTGTTGCCGACTTAGTATTTGAAGAGGAAATTATTCCTATTACGGAACAACCGGAGCAGGTTACTCCTCCGCCCCCGAAGCTCCTGCAATTGCAGAAACCTTGACTATTGTTGAGGACGATGCTGACGTGGAAGAAACTGCTATCGTATCTTCTGAAGAATTGAACCAGGCTGTGGAAATTAAATATGTTCCCGTAGCAGTGGAAGAAGAAGAACCGGAAGAACAGACTATTTTCGAAGTGGTAGAACAGATGCCTGAATTTCCGAATGGTGGTATGGCTGGTCTGATGCAGTATCTGAGCAAGAACATCAAATATCCTACTATTGCACAGGAAAACGGAACTCAAGGTCGTGTAACTGTACAGTTCGTGGTTAATAAGGATGGTAGTATTGTAGATGCTAAAGTTTTGAGAGGTGTTGATCCGTATTTGGACAAAGAAGCTGTCCGCGTGATTATGGGTATGCCGAAGTGGAAGCCCGGTATGCAGCGTGGTAAACCCGTTCGCGTTAAGTATACTGTACCTGTAATGTTTAGATTGCAGTAATAAAATATCTATAAGTGGGAGAGGCTGCCGGAATGCAGCCTCTTTTCATTATCCGCTATTTCCTAAATTCTGAAAATGTCATGTTTACAGCTTCCGAGCTTTTAGAAAGAATAAATTCTCATATTGCAGAATTGCAGTTTACCCGTACTCCTCAAGGTTTATATGCTCCCATTACCTATGTGCTGTCCATGGGTGGAAAAAGAATCCGTCCGGTATTGATGTTGATGGCCTACAATCTGTATCAGGAGGATATTACCCGTATTTTTAATCCTGCAATGGGTATTGAAGTGTATCATAATTATACTCTTTTGCACGACGACTTGATGGACCGTGCAGACCGTCGCCGTGGCAAGGATACAGTACATAAAGTCTGGGATGACAATGCTGCCATTCTTTCGGGGGATGCAATGCTTGTATTGGCTTATCAGTTTATGGCTCAATGCCCGGTTGAACATTTGAAAGAAGTGATGGATATATTTAGCTTGACCGCACTTGAAATCTGTGAAGGGCAACAGCTGGATATGGAGTTTGAACATCGGAAAGATGTGAAGGCAGAGGAGTATCTGGAAATGATTCGTCTGAAAACTTCGGTATTGTTGGCTGCAAGTCTGAAGATTGGTGCTCTTTTGGGAGGGGCTTCTTCTGAAGATGCGGAGCTGTTGTATGATTTTGGCATGAACTTGGGTGTCGCTTTTCAGTTGAAAGATGACTTCCTGGATGTTTATGGCGATGCTGCCGTCTTTGGAAAGAATATTGGAGGTGACATTCTGTGCAATAAAAAGACCTACATGCTGATAAAGGCTTTTGAACATGCGGATGAAGGCCAGTTGACTTATTTGAATGCTTGGGTGGATGCTGTTTCATTCAATCCGGAGGAGAAGGTTGCTGCGGTGACGGAACTGTATAACCAGATTGGTGTCAAGGAGTTGTGTGAGAAAAAAATGGAAGAGTATTGTGAGCGCGCAATGGAAAGTTTATTGGCGGTGAACGTGGCGGATGAAAAGAAGGAAGAATTGAAGAGCTTGATGGCTAACTTGATGCATCGGGAAGTGTAACTTAAATCCGGGAGAAATGCCTTATAGAAGATTGCCTAATACAGATCAAGCGAGAATACGGGCGCTGAAAGCAGTGGTCGTCAAGGGTGATATATGTAATGTGTATGATTTGGCCGTATCTTTGAAGGTATTGACTGATGCGCGGAATTTTCTTACAAAGTTTGAAGCTGCGCAAGCTTATTATGCCGACTGTTTTGAGCGGCAGGCTCGGGCGGGACGTAAGCATCAGGCTAATGTAAAGACTGCCCGTCTGTATATTTCTCATTTTATCCAGGTGTTGAATTTAGCTGTCATCCGTTCTGAAGTGCGTATTGCTCATAAGGAATATTACGGTTTGGACACAAGCAACAATAATGTGCCTGATTTATCGACAGAGCCTGCTTTGGCAGAGTGGGGGCGTAAAATCGTGGATGGGGAAAACAAGCGTATATCTCAGGGAGGAATTCCCATTTATAACCCTACGATTGCAAAAGTGAGGGTGCATTATGATATTTTCATGGATAGTTATGAGAAACAAAAGAATCTTCAATTTTTAACAGCCCGCAGTTTGGACACCTTGGCTTCGATGCGTGCAGAAGCGGATGAGTTGATTCTGCATATATGGAACCAGGTGGAAAAAAAATTTGAGGAGGTTACTCCTAATGAGAAACGGTTGGATTTATGCCGTGATTATGGAATAATCTATTATTATCGTACTGGTGAAAAACGCAAAGAGTAAGTTGAAGAATGAGATTGATTGATTCACATTCCCATCTTTTTTTAGAAGAGTTTGCAGGGGATTTGCCCCAAGTGATGGCCCGTGCCCGTGAGGCAGGAGTCACGCATATTTTTATGCCCAATATCGATAGTACCACCATAAAGCCTATGCTTCGGGTGTGTCGTGAATATAAGGGGTATTGCTATCCAATGATTGGGTTGCATCCCACGTCTGTGGATGCGGATTATGAAAAGGAGTTGGATATAGTGGCCCGGGAGCTGGCCTCATCGAACGAATTTGTTGCAGTTGGTGAAATTGGTATGGATTTGTATTGGGATAAGACTTTTCTCAGAGAACAGCAAAGGGCGTTGGGCAGGCAGATTGAGTGGGCTTTGGAATACGATTTGCCGGTAGTGCTGCATTGTAGGGAAGCGTTCGACCATATATATAATGTGTTGAAACTTTATCGGCAGACTCCTTTGAAAGGAATTTTCCATAGTTTTACGGGGACCTCGGAAGAGGCCTGCAGGATTATGGAATTTGCGGATTTTATGATAGGAATAAATGGTGTGGTGACTTTCAAGAAATCAACTTTGCCCGAAGTCTTGAAGAATATTCCTTTGGAACGTATCGTGCTGGAAACCGATTCCCCTTATCTGACTCCGGTTCCCAATCGAGGCAAGAGGAACGAAACCGCATATGTTAAGGATACTTTGGTAAAGGTGGCCGGAATCTATGGGAATTCTCCTGAAAAGGTGGCTCAGGTTACTTCTGATAACGCTTTAAAAGTGTTCGGAATGCTCAAATAAGCTCTTTAAGATTTTAAAGTTTATTAATTTTGAGATTTTATTTAATATAAAACGGGGAGAATGAGGCAGAACAACAAAAAAAAGAATACATTTGTAGCTGAAAACGCTTGTGGTTCGCATTTTTTTTGTAATTTGCACCCGATTTCAGAAAAGGCGTCTATTGGAGAGATGCTCGAGTGGTTGAAGAGGCACGCCTGGAAAGCGTGTATACCCCTAAAGGGTATCCGGGGTTCGAATCCCCGTCTCTCCGCAATGTGATAAAATGGAGATAAAACAACAAATTATAATAAATAAATTAATTAATTAATCTTAAAAATTAGACACACAATGAAAAAGTTATTTGCAATTGTTGCTGTGATGGGAGTCTTAACATTTGGCTCAACTCAACTTGCTCAGGCTCAAGATGCTCCTGCAGCTGAACAAACTGAACAAGCAGCTGTAGCACCTGCTGCTGACGCTGCTGCTCCTGCCGCTATGGAAGCTGCAGAAGGTGGTATCCACAAAGAGATTAAAACAAAGTTCATTGAAGGTACTGCATCTTTCATGAGTTTGGTAGCTATCGCATTGGTTATCGGTCTTGCATTCTGTATTGAACGTATCATTTATTTGAGTTTGGCTGAAATCAATACAAAGAAGTTCTTGTCTGCTATCGAAGCTGCTTTGGAAAAAGGTGACGTTGAAGCTGCTAAAGACATCGCACGTAACACAAGAGGTCCTATTGCTTCTATCTACTATCAAGGTCTGATGAGAATTGACCAAGGTATTGACGTAGTAGAAAAGTCTGTAGTATCTTATGGTGGTGTACAAGCTGGTTACTTGGAAAAAGGTTGC
Organism: Bacteroides sp. A1C1; assembly: GCF_004328515.1. Classification (NCBI taxonomy): domain Bacteria; kingdom Pseudomonadati; phylum Bacteroidota; class Bacteroidia; order Bacteroidales; family Bacteroidaceae; genus Bacteroides; species Bacteroides sp. A1C1. Next base: position 1,010,979 of record NZ_CP036491.1, on the reverse strand, counting down.
TCTTGGATTACACTGTTCATCGCTATGGCTCCGTCTTTGGGATTCTTGGGTACTGTAATCGGTATGGTGCAGGCATTTGATAAGATTCAGCAGGTAGGTGATATCTCTCCGACGGTTGTAGCAGGTGGTATGAAGGTTGCCTTGATCACTACTATCTTCGGTTTGATCGTTGCTTTGATTCTGCAGGTATTCTACAACTATATCTTGTCTAAGATTGAAGCTTTGACAAGTGAAATGGAAGATTCTTCTATCTCACTGTTGGATATGGTTATCAAATATGACTTGAAATACAAAAAATAATTAAGATGGCTAAGTTATCATATAAAGTATCATACTACGTACTGTATGTCATGTTCGCTATCATCTTGGTAGTGTTAGGCTTGTTCTACTTCGGTGGAGATGCTCAGGGCGATGCAGTATTGATGAGTGTTGACGCAGAAATGTGGCAACCGGCTCAGACAGACGCATTGATTTATTTGATGTATGTCTTGTTCTTTATAGCTATTATTGCTACCGTGGTTGGTGTTGTGTTCCAATTTGGATCTGCACTGAAAGATAATCCGGGAGCAGCGTTGAAATCTTTGATCGGTTTGGTTATATTGGTTGCAGTTGTTGTTATTTCTTGGGCTATGGGTAGTGAAGAGCCACTCGTTATTCCGGGTTATAGCGGAACTGAAAATGTTCCTTTCTGGTTGAAGCTTACTGATATGTTCCTCTATTCTATCTATATCTTGTTTGCTGGTACAATCTTGGCAATCATTTTTAGTAGCATTAAGAAGAAATTATCATAACCGATTGAGGTAAATCAATCTAAAGAGTAATTACAATGGCAAAAGGAAAAAGAAAAGTTCCTGATATTAACTCAAGTTCTACAGCGGATATTGCATTCTTGTTGCTGATTTTCTTCTTGATCACGACATCTATGGATACTGACCGTGGTTTGGCAAGACGTTTGCCGCCTCCACCGGAAAAAGACCAGAAGATTGAGGACCAGAAGAAGAAAGAACGTAATGTTCTGCAAGTCTTCTTAAATATGCAGGACCAGTTAATGTGTGGGAATGATTATATTACAGTTGACCAATTGCGTGCGAAAACAAAAGAATTCATTGCCAATCCGTACAATGATGAAACGAAGCCGGAAAAGATTTCAAAGAATGTTGCTTTCTTCGGTACGGTTCAAGTAACGGAAAATCATGTGGTTTCTTTGCGTTGTGACCGCGGTTCTTCCTATAAGGCATATATGGCTGTACAGAATGAGTTGGTAGCAGCTTATAATGAGTTGCGTGATGAATTGGCTCAAGAGAAGTGGCAGAAAAATTATGCTGAGTTGGATCAAGAACAGCAAGATGCAATTCGTGAAATTTATCCTCAGAGAATTTCTGAGGCAGAACCTAAAAAGTACGGAGAAAAGAAGTAATGGGAAAATTTAATAAGACTGGTAAACGTGAGATGCCGGCGTTGAACACTTCTTCTCTGCCTGACCTTATCTTCACCTTGTTGTTCTTTTTCATGATTGTGACAACGATGCGTGAGGTAACATTAAAGGTTGAGTTTAAGGTTCCGCAAGCTACGGAATTGGAGAAACTGGAGAAGAAGTCGTTGGTTACGTTTATCTACGTAGGAAAACCTACTGCCGAATTTCGTAAGAAGTTAGGTAACGAGAGCCGTATCCAGTTGAACGACAGTTATGCTGAAGTTGCTGAAATTCAAGATTATATTATTGGTGAACGTGCCAGTATGAAAGAAGAAGATCAGCCACAGATGACAGTGTCTTTGAAAGTTGACCAAGATACGAAAATGGGTATCGTAACAGATATCAAGGAAGCTCTTCGTCAAGCTTATGCTTTGAAGATTAACTATTCTGCGCAACCGCGTCAGTAAGAGTTGATTTAAGATATAATAAAGGTCGTTTCATTTGTTGAAACGACCTTTATTGTTTTAAGTATATTGGATTTTTAAGATTTCACATTATATACTTCGCAGTAGATGTGTTCCTTTACAGAGTCAAAATCCTTTCCACATTCTATATCTCCATAGGCCATGATGAGCATAGGTAGGTAGTTGTCTCCTGCTTTGTAGGGTGGTTGTTGGTAGGGCTTTTCCCATAAGGAGAATCCTTGCCGTTGATAGAAGTTAATGCGGCGTTTAGCCATTTCTTCTTCGGGTATTTCCACTTCCAAGACGATGGGATGTTTTAAGAGTTGGCACAAATGGTTCAGTACACTCTTTCCATACCCGCCGTTACGCTGTGCGGGGTCAATGGCAAAATGCTCTATATAGTAGAAATGTCCGAAATCCCAGTAAGTGATGAGGCCTACCGGGGTGTTGTTATGGAAGATGATATTGTTATAGAAGTGCGTTTTGGTATCTGTATACTTGCGCAATTCCTCCAGTTCCCGGTACTCCTCTGAAGGGAACGATTGAGTCATTAATTTCTCCATATAGCTGTACAAGTCTGTGTCAGCTGTTGTAATACGTTGAAGTCTGATCATAAGTTCTTTAAGTTTAGTTTGTTCTTATTCTGTATAAAATTCAATGATGCGGCGGATAGCTCGTTGGCAGATAGGACAGAAAGTGGGATATTCATTGGTACGCATGCGGCAATTGTCTGCCGGACGGTAGATGCCTTTGGCAGAATAGCCGGCTCCTTCATATACACCTACGGGATATGTTCCACTTTCAGAAGAGGGAGTAGGAACGGGAGTTCCTTGTGCAAGCATGTCTTCCCACTTGGAGGTGAAATTGATTCTCGTGCTGATATTCTGTTCCCAGGGTTCCACATCTAATGGATAGGTATCTGTCATCACGTCATTGTCATAGAAATATTCATCGGCCAGTCCGCCAAAGCTATGCCCGAACTCATGTACCACAACGGGGCGGAACATTGGATGGTGGGCGGTAGTAAGGGTATAGGAATTATAGATTCCACCGCCGCCATATTCTTCCGTATTGGCAAGGATGATGATGTGTTCATACGGTATTCCAGCCAGCGCATCGTGTATGGATTTGACACGGGAGGTTGTCAGATACCGGTCTGAATAGAATGTGCTGAAATGAGAACTGAATGCTGTCCGTTTCCATTCTCCGAGGCGTGGTACACTTACTCCGCTGTCTTCGGAGGGGCTGGCCACTGCTACAATGTTGAAGTACTTTTTCATGGACCGGAAGGGTTCGTGGGCAAACAGACTTTCGCAGGCAATGGCTGCATCTTTGTAGAATACCGGCATCTCTTCGGGAGTATATCCTTCTGCAAGGATGGCTACGTCGATGCATTTGTCTGTATTGCCGCTTTGCAGCAGATATTTATGTGGTGTGATGTGGGCAGTACCTTTCTGCTGTATTAGGATATCGTCGGGACTGACCGTATGTTTCATGCTTGCCCGTACATTTCTACGCGGGTCAAGGAGTGTTATTTCTATTTCTGCAGGACGAAGGGGATAGGGAAGGAGGAAGGTGTTTTCGAATCCTTTGGTTACTGCTTTGGCTTCATCTGTTTCCAGCCACTCCTGAAAGAGCGAAGAAAAGGATGTTTTGTAGATTACGTTGCCATTGGCAGCATCCCGCATAATGATTTGTCCGTTTCCTTGCAGGGGCAGTTCAGACAAGTGATGCTTCCTTCCTGCCCAAGAGGGGAGACAAGACAGTCCGTCCAGGCATATCTCTTGTTTGGCTGCATTTCCGGTAAAGATATAGTCGATACGTAGGGTCTTATCGGCAAAATAATCGGCAAAGCTTTGGGCATGCAAGGATATTGCTGCCATCAGGCATAATAGGAATAAGGAATACTTTTTCATAACGGTTCATTATTATTGCTACGACAAAGATAATATCTTTAAAGCTCATCTGCAATTTTCCAGTCGTGCGAGATGGAATTTGCGTATACGCTTTGAAATGCCTGATATGCGGTATTATTCTTTTTTTGTAAGAAAAGTTATAAACCGTATTTTTATTGGCGAAAAAATAGCTAACTTTGCATATTGCCGTATAGATATGCAGGAGATATAGTAATTTATTAATCATTAGAATTTGAAATGGGACATCATCAGTTGGATACTTTAGACGAACAGATTTTAAAACTTATAGCCGATAATGCACGCATTCCTTTCCTTGAAGTGGCTAGAGCTTGTAATGTATCGGGAGCAGCCATTCATCAGCGCATTCAAAAGCTGACAAACTTAGGTATATTGAAAGGTTCTGAATATGTGATTGATCCGGAGAAGATAGGATATGAAACATGCGCCTATATCGGTATCTACCTAAAGGATCCTGCTTCCTTCGATGCTGTAACGAGAGCATTGGAAGCTATTCCCGAGATTGTGGAATGCCATTTTACAACGGGCAAGTATGATATGTTCATAAAGCTTTATGCCCGCAACAACCATCATTTGCTGAGCATCATACATGATAAGTTGCAGCCGCTGGGACTGGCGCGTACGGAAACCTTGATTTCTTTTCACGAAGCCATCAAGCGGCAGATGCCTATAACGGTAGAAGAAGAGGAAGATTGATTCTACCGACGGATATAATCGACGAATGCATAAGGGCAGGGATGCTTCTCATCTGCGGGGTGAGACTCCCTGCTTTTTTCTTGCCATACAGTCGGAGCGACTTCGGGAAAGTAGGCGTCCACCTGAGTGGCTTCTGCATCCACTTCGGTCAGGCAGAGGGCATCCGCAAAGGGGAATGCCTGGCGATAAACACTTGCACCGCCGATGATGTAGACGTGTTCGTTGGGTTGGCAACTGTTCAGTGCTTCTTCCAGTGAGGGAAAAACTTCTGCACCGGGACAGAGCAAATCTTTTTGAGTGGACAGAACAACGTTGCGGCGGTTGGGAAGCGCGCCTTTGGGGAGAGATTCAAAGGTCTTTCGGCCCATGATGATGGTATTTCCCGTGGTGAGGGCTTTGAAACGCTTTAAATCATTGGGAAGCCAAAATAGCAATCGGTTCTGATAACCGATACCTCTCTTTCTATCTACTGCGGCGATAATACTAATCATATGTGTGTAAAATTCTTTTCTCTTTCTATCTTTTTATTATAGGATTTATACTGACACTTTCCCTGCAATATGCGGATGCGGGTTATAGTTGATCAGCTCGAAATCCTCGAACTTGAAGTCGAAGATGCTTTTCACATCAGGATTGATTCTCATCTGCGGCAAATCCCGCGGTTCACGAGATAGTTGGAGCTTTACCTGCTCCAAATGGTTCAGATAGATATGGGCGTCTCCTAAGGTATGGATGAAATCCCCGGCTTTCAGTCCGGTGACTTGTGCCATCATCTGCAGGAGCAGGGCATAGGAAGCGATGTTGAAGGGCACTCCTAAAAAAATGTCCGCACTACGCTGGTACAGTTGCAGACTCAGTCGTCCGTTGGCGACATAGAACTGGAAGAAAGCGTGGCAGGGAGGGAGGTTCATGTTGTCCAAATCGCCTACATTCCATGCGCTGACTATAATCCGGCGTGAGTCGGGATTGTGCTTGATGGTTTCTACAGCTTCGCTGATCTGGTCGATGGATCCGCCTTTATAGTTCGGCCAGGAGCGCCATTGATATCCGTAGATATGTCCTAGGTCGCCGTTTTCGTCTGCCCATTCGTTCCAGATACGTACACCGTTGTCCTGGAGATATTTCACATTGGTGTCTCCCTGGAGGAACCATAGCAGTTCGTATATGATTGATTTAAGATGCAGCTTCTTGGTAGTAAGGCAGGGGAAGCCTTCATCCATGTTGAAACGCATTTGGTGGCCGAATACGCTGATGGTGCCGGTACCCGTACGGTCGCTTTTCTCTACGCCTTCGGTCAGTACGCGGTTCAGCAGGTCTAAATATTGTTTCATGATGTAATGCTCTGTTTTTATCCGAACGCAAAGGTAGGGGAATTAATTAAAGATTAATAATTAAAAATTAAAAACTTAGAGGAAGGGGGTCATCAAGTTTCCCACCCAGCCTACGAATTTCTTCCATCCGGAACGCTTTTTCCAGACTTCAGGAGTGAGCAGCGTACTGTTTTGCATGTCTCGTTCGAACATGGCATTCAGTTCATTGGTGGTCTTGGGGTCGAAGATGAAAGCGTTTGTCTCGTAGTCGTAGCGCAGGCTGCGGCTGTTGAGATTGGCGGTACCTACTGTGCAAAAAGTGCTGTCTACCATCATTATCTTGGAATGGTGGAAGCCGCCGTTGAAGAGGTATATCTTGGCTCCTTTCTTCATCAGCTTATGTGCTATATAGAATGAGGCATCCGGTGTAAAGGCTATGTCTGACACGGCAGGTATCATGATTTCCACTTCAGTACCTTTTTTCAGTGCGTTCTTGATTGCCTTGCGGATTGATTTGGTCGGAACGAAATAGGGATTCACGATTCGGATATTCTTCTGTGCGGCTTGTATGGAAGCTGCATAGGCATGGCTGATGGAGCGTGGTGTTTCGCGTGGCGTGCGGTCTACGATGGCTATTTCTTCGGCAATACTGTCGGGCAGTTGCGGAGTGTCCGGAAAATAGGCGGGACCTCCAACGTGTTGTCCCGTCTCCCGGTTCCACATGGTCAGGAAGATGCCTTGCAGATAGCGCACGGCATCTCCTTCAAGATGTATGTGCATATCGTGCCATTTACCGATTTTAGGCAATCCGTTGATGTAGTAGTCGGCGATGTTCATGCCACCGGTATAACCTATCTTTCCGTCAATTACTACTATTTTCCGATGGTCGCGGTGTATGGCGTGGTTTACCCAGGGAAAAGTGATAGGGTCGAACTTGACGATTTCGATGCCTTGGGCATGGATGGATTTCAGATGGTGTTCCTTCAATGGTTGGTTGTTGGACCAGTTACCGAAGGCATCGAACATGGCGCGGACTTCAACCCCTTCCTTGACCTTCTCTGCCAGAAGGCTGAACAAGGCATTGGCTATGGAGTCGTTGCGGAAATTGAAATATTCCAGATGGATATGATGCCGGGCATGGCGGATATTCTCGAAGAGGTCGACGAACTTGTCATGACCGGTCATCAGTAATTTCACTTCATTGTTGTAAGTAACGGGAGCGCCCATTTCCTTCAAGTAATTCATGACGATGGAATCGCTTGTTGTTTGCGCTTCGATATTCCCAATAGAAAAAACGAATAATGTGATGAATAGAATCTTTCTCAAAACTTTCTCCTCTTATTTAGTTTTCTGAGTGGGCAAAGATACAATTTCTTGTTGATATATGTCTGTCCGTTTAAAAAAAAAAATTAGCCCTTACCTTATTGGATAAGATAAGAGCCAAGACTTTGTTGGAGTAGTGCATGTCCTCTTTCTCCGGGCACGGATATGTATTTATGCCATGGATACAATCTTTCGGTAACCGAAATAGAGCAATACTACTCCGGCAATGATTAATGACTTGGGATCAAGCTCTGACGCTCCGCTCCGGATGGCAGAATCAAAGGTCTCGCGCAAGGTGTCTAGTATCAGCTGCACTCCGTCAAGGGCAACGAATAGTACGAGGCACAATGTGAAGCAGAATGCTGCCCATATTTGTGCCAAGTGGTGGCTACGGTCGGGCAAGTGTCGCAGTACGCGGCGGCTGAATCTGTTATCGGCTATTTCCTGCCGGTGTTCGGCAAAGAATGAAGTCAGGAGTTTATCATTATTTTCCATCATAACCATTTTGTTTTAAGTAGGAAGCCATTTTATCTTTCGCCCGCGAGAGGTGGCTTTTTACCGTTCCCGCCGGACATCCGGTGATACCTGCAATCTTTTCGATGCTTTGGTCTTCCATGTAGAAGAGCGTGATGCAGGTGCGTTCCATTTCCTTCAGTGTGGCGAGGGCACGGTAAATGTCTATGTGCTGCCCCACGTCCTGCTGCAGTGTGCTGCATTGAGCATCCACTTGGTACGTATCCAAACCGTCTGTTTCCTTCCGGCTGCGAATATAGTCATAAAAAACATTATAGGCAATACGGTAGAGCCAGGTCGAGAAATTGGATAGATTCTTGAACGAAGCGATGTTTGTATAGGCTTTGATAAACGTATCTTGTGCCAAGTCGTCACTCAACTCGCTGTCGCCGCAGGTCTGGTGCAGGAAGAACCGCCGTACGGACGACTGGTACTTCTTCACCAACCGGTCGAAGGCCTTGGTGTTTTGAAATACCACGACCTGTGCGACTAACGATATGTCATTGAGTTGACTCATTTTTCTTCGTTCTTCTTCTGTTGGCTGTAGAAAATCACCAATTGTCCGAAGCCGGTGAACATGACGAGTAAGCCGATACATCCGAGACCGAATTCTCCGGTAATGGCCCAAAGGAAGATGAACAGGCCGATGCCGACGAATATGTTGTTGATGCCTTTGCTACGGATGTCTGTTGCTGCGGCTTCTTTGAAGAAGTTTTCAGGCAGTTGCTGTCCGCTGGCCAGAGCTTGTTCTGCCAGGCGGTACTTGGCCTTCCGGTTTTTATAGCGGAAGAAGAATACTACGAATATGATGAGTAGCGGCAGTCCGAATACAAAGACGATGGCTGTTACGGCAATCACGGTCTCCGAAGTCTTGCTTCCGAGGTCGAACCCGTTCCAGTCCATACTGCTGTTGTGGTGGGTTCTCCATTTTTCCGGAGCATCGCTACTGCCGGTACCGTTTTCATAAGTCATGATGCTGAGTGTGTCTGTTACGGTTTCTCCATTGATGACAGTGTCCCTCAATTCGATGACTCTTTTCTTGTTCCCCTGACCGTCGTTCTCTGTTACGGTTCTGTTTGCGCCTTGCACCAGTGTGCAGAACATCATGGCGAGCATTAATCCTAAAATGATACGTTTCATAATCTATGGTTTTTTAATTTGTTTCTTTGTTGGTTAGACGTATCGTCACCTTTATAAAGTTGCAAAGAGAAGATATTTTTTTTAGAAAACCGGAAATAAGACGATATTTTTCCGGAAAATGTCTTATTGTCTTTTTCCTGGAATAACAAGAAGTAGGTATTTGCGACTGTAAATAGAGGTAAATATACAAACCGGGTTGTTTCTTATTGTAAATACTGTTATCTTCGCGCATCTGTTTTTATTGGGAAGTCTTGATGAAGTTGAGGAATATAATGAAGTGTTTCCTCCCTCTGCTGTTCATTGCCTATCTGGGAGGAATTACGCTGTTTACCCACTCGCATGTGGTGAATGGTGTTATCATTGTGCATTCCCATCCATTCAAGGGACAGCATGAGCATACAGAGGTGCAGTTGGAAACCATTTTCTATCTTGCCTCTTTCGTCTCCTCTTCCCTTCCGTTGCTTCCGGTTGCCGCGACGGTTTTCCTTGTTTTGTTGTGTGTACTGAGCATTCTTGCCACGGAATGCATCAAGTGTGTAAAGCTTCGTGGAGGTATTTGCCTGCGTGCTCCCCCTTCTTTTTTTCAAATCCGATAGATTAAGGCAATTCCGTTGTGGGATTGCGTCAACCTCATTGATTAACATATTATTTTAGAAGTACATGAAAAAATATATATTTTTTGTGGTGGGAGCAATATGTCTGTTACTCTCATCAACCGTTTATGCCGAAGATTTGAAGAGTACCGATGCCAATATTGTCGGTCATGTAATAGAAAAAAGTACAAGGGAACATTTGCCTTATATGACAGTTTCGCTGAAAGGCACCACCATCGGGACCATGACCGATGCCACCGGTCACTATTTCCTAAAGAATCTGCCTGAAGGTGAGTTCACGTTGTCCGTCAGTGCCGTAGGTTATAAGTCGCAGGAGCGCAAAGTCGTTCTGAAACGTGGTAAGACCTTGGAAGAGAACTTTGAGTTGGAAGAAGACATGGTGGCACTGGACGGGGTGGTAGTTACAGCCAACCGCAACGAGACTGCCCGGCGTTTGGCACCCACTTTGGTCAAAGTGGTTACTCCTAAACTGTTTGAGCAGACAAATTCGCATACTTTGTCGCAAGGACTGGCCTTTCAGCCAGGTGTGCGGGTGGAGACCGATTGCCAGAATTGCGGTTATTCACAAGTGCGCATCAACGGGCTGGATGGGAAATATACCCAAATATTGATAGACTCACGTCCCATCTTTTCCTCTCTAGCTGGTGTGTATGGGTTGGAACAGATTCCCGCCAACATGATAGAACGTGTGGAAGTGGTGCGTGGAGGTGGTTCAGCCTTGTTCGGTTCTTCGGCCATTGCCGGGACGGTGAATATCATTACGAAGGAACCGATTCGCAATTCCGGTTCTTTCTCGCATACCATTTCCAATTTCGACGGTTCCGGCTCGTTCGACAACAACACGACCCTGAATCTTTCCTTGGTTTCTTCGGACAGTAAGATGGGGGCTTATGTGTATGGCCAAAGCAGGCATCGTTCGGCATGGGACTCCAATGGAGACGGTTTCTCCGAATTACCGAAGCTGAAGAACCAGACTGTCGGTCTGAATGCTTACTACCGGACAAGTGCCTATTCCAAGCTGAGCCTTGAATACCATCATATGGAGGAATTCCGCCGTGGTGGAAGTGGCTTCAGCCTTCCCCCTCATATAGCCGAGGATGCCGGATTGAACGGTACCGGGGCGCCCGGACTGGTGGAACAGCTGAAACATTCCATCAACACGGGTGGGCTCAAGTTCACGGCTTTCTCCAAAAAACAGAAACATACGTTCAGTACCTATGCTTCGGCTCAGCACATCGTGCGCAATAGTTATTACAGCGCTTATGGAATGACTACGGACTTTACCGGTGTGCTGGGTGCCCAGTATATTTATCATTTTGACAAGTGTCTGTTTATGCCTGCCGATTTGACCGGAGGCATTGAGTTCAATCACGACAATCTGCATGACAAGGCAACGGACGTACAGAAGTATCGTGATGCTGCTTTGGCCGAAGATCCTACGGCAACGGGTGACCGCTTGCAACAACTGATTGAGAAATATACCCCCGCCCCGTTGAACCAAATGGTGAATATAGCAAGCGCCTATGCCCAGAATGAGTGGAAGAACGAACAGTGGAGTTTCCTGATTGGCGGGCGCGTGGATAAAAACAGCATCATGGACAAGGCTGTTTTCAGTCCCCGTGCCAATATCCGTTATAATCCTACTCAGGATGTGAATATCCGTTTCAGTTATGCTGAGGGATTCCGTGCTCCACAAGCGTTTGATGAAGATCTGCATATCAGTAATGTGGGTGGAGAATTGGTTTCCATTGTCCGCGCCAAAGGATTGAAGGAAGAGCGTTCGCGCAGCTTCAATGCTTCGGTAGACTGGTATCATTACTTCGGAGATTTCCAGGCAAACCTATTGGTGGAAGGCTTCTACACGAAACTTTCCGACCCGTTTGTCCTGACGCCTCCGGTGAAAGACCCGGACGGTAGTGCTTATCTGATACAGACCCGCATCAATGGTTCGGGAGCTAAAGTGTATGGCGGCACATTGGAAGGAAAGGTTGCCTATAAGGATAAGGTTCAGTTGCAGGCAGGGTTGACACTTCAACGAAGTATCTATGACTCTCCCGAAGAATGGAGTGCGGATGAGGAGCACTTGTCGGAGAAAGAACGTTACAGTGACAAGATACTGCGTACTCCCGACGTCTACGGCTACTTTACAGCTACCTATATGCCGGTTAAAGCCTTCTCAATAGCTTTGAACGGCAATTATACCGGGCGGATGTACGTTCCCCATTTGCTTTCGGAGGTGAACGGTGAGGCGGATGTATTGGTAAAGAGTCCGGACTTCTTTGAACTTGGAACAAAGATAGCTTACGACTTTGATTTTCAAGGGTTCTGTTTGCAGCTCAATGCCGGTGTACAGAATATATTCAATTCTTATCAGAAAGATTTTGATAAAGGAGCGAGCCGCGATTCCGGTTATATCTACGGACCGGGTGCACCGCGTTCCTATTTTGCAGGGGTGAAACTCAGTTTTTAAAAAGAGTATTGAACCGTGCTTTTTGTTTAGCCCCGTAGATTGGTGAAACGTATTTTGCACTATCTTTGCTGCCATAAAACAGTTCAAAGCATGAAGCTACCCTCATCTTTCACCGATTATACACGCGCCCTCTTGGGTGTGGAAGAATATGAAAAGCTGGCTGCCGCCCTGGAAGGGGAGCAGCCGGTCAGTATCCGACTGAATGAAGATAAATTACCGGAATCTTCATTCAGTCTTTTTCGTTCCTCTTTGGAGCATGTTCCCTGGTCTGCTGCCGGATACTATCTGGACAAGCGGCTGACATTCACTTTCGACCCGCTGTTTCATGCAGGCTGCTACTATGTGCAGGAGGCTTCGTCCATGTTTGTGGAGCAGGCTTTGAGGCGGTATGTGGGCGAAGGACCGGTGGTGATGCTTGACCTCTGTGCGGCTCCCGGCGGGAAATCCACGCATGCCCGTAGCGTGTTGCCCGCAGGCAGTCTGCTGGTGGCCAATGAGGTAATCCGCAACCGCTCGCAGGTATTGGCGGAGAATCTTACGAAGTGGGGGCATTCCGGTGTGGTGGTCACTAATAATGACCCGGCGGATTTTTCTTCCTTGACGGACTTCTTCGACGTCATATTGACGGATGTCCCCTGCTCTGGCGAGGGGATGTTCCGTAAAGACCCCGTTGCGGTAAGTGAGTGGAGTGGGGAGAATGTGGAAATCTGCTGGCAGCGCCAGCGTCGCATCGTTACGGATATCTGGCCTTGCTTGAAGCCCGGAGGCATTCTCATCTACAGTACTTGTACCTATAATACAAAGGAAAACGAAGAGAACATCCGTTGGATACGGGATGAATTCGGGGCGGAGGTATTGCCATTGGAAATTTCTACTGACTGGAATATTACGGGTAATCTATTGTCGGGAGAGGACTTTCCCGCCTATCGTTTCCTGCCCCATCGGACGAAGGGGGAAGGATTCTTTTTGGCAGTTCTCCGCAAACCGGGCGTGAGCGATGGGAATACCTGGGCCGGGCAGGTGAAATCCCGGGAAAAAGGAAGAAAACCCCAAGGAAAAGGAGCGAAAACTCCGGGTGTTTCCAAAGAACAGCTTTCGGCACTGCATGAGTGGTTTGCGGTTCCGGATAATTACGAATTTATCGTCAATGGCAACAACGTCAGCGCTTTCCCTAAAGCGTATCTCTCCGAACTGTCGGCTTTGCGTTCGTCACTCCGTATCGTGCAGGCTGGGGTAGATGTTGCCGAGTTGAAAGGAAAAGACTGGATGCCTGTTCATGGGCTCGCCATGAGTATAGCACTGAATCCGGATGCCTTTGCCCATGAAGAGATAGGCCGCGAGCAGGCCATCAGTTATCTGCGCAAGGAGGCTGTTGTCCTTTCGGAGACTGCTCCGCGCGGCATTGTCTTGCTCACCTACAAACAGATACCTCTAGGATTTGTCAAGAATATAGGTAACCGTGCCAATAATCTTTATCCCCAGGAATGGCGCATACGCAGCGGATATTTGCCGGAAGGGGTGCTGGAATTGGCAACAATAACCGGGTGAAATCAATCACGTTACTGCAAAGCTGCTGTATATATTTTGCAGTAGCACTGCAGAGCTGTTGCAGTGACACTGCAAATATATATGCAGCGCGACTGCAACACATATGCAGTGGTGCTGCAACACATATGCAGTGCGACTGCAAAAAATATGCAGAACTTTGCAGTATAATAATAGAGTAGGAATGTACTATTTTTTATTGTTTCTTCAATGCAGTATTTTGTTTGTTCAAGCATTTTCTATATATAGATAACTGTTTTAAAACTAATACTATTTGCTTATGCTTAAAAAAACGATTACTGCCTTAAGCCTACTTTGTATCCTTGCAGCCTGCCAGAGTGACGACAACTCTTCACCACAACCCAAGCCCCGCAAAGACATTGCCTTGACCCGTGCCGAGCAGGAGATGACGGATTTAGGAACGGATTTCGCTTTCCGTTTCTTTAATCAGGTTTGTAAAACTGAGGTGGAAAAGCCCAATCTGTTCATCTCTCCTTTGAGCGCTTCGCTCTGTCTGTCTATGATTGCCAATGGAGCGTTGGGAAACACACTATCTGAGATGACAGATGTCCTGGGCTTTTCGGGCTATTCGTTGGAAGAAATGAACAACTATAATAAGAAGCTGGTGGAGGCGTTGCTCGATTTGGACAATACCACACAGTTGGGAATTGCCAATTCCATCTGGATAAAGAAAGGGTTTGGTGTTCATGACGACTTTGTAAGCGTAAACAAAAAGATGTATGACGCGCAAGTGCAGGAGCTGGATTTTGCCTCTCCCAAGGCTCCGGACATTATAAACGGCTGGTGTGCCGGGAAAACGAATAATTGCATCCCCAAAGTCTTGAATGAGATTCCGGAGACGGCGCGTCTTTATCTGTTGAATGCGCTTTATTTCAAGGGGATTTGGAAGAATCAATTCAAAAAATCGGATACGGCAGAAGAGGCTTTTACGAATGCTGACGGAAGCAAATCGACTGTACACATGATGAATCTTCGTGACGAGAGATTCAACTATGCCGAGAATGAGTATTTCTCAATGGCAGAGTTGCCTTACGGCAATGAGGCTTTCAGTATGGTGGTGCTCTTGCCGGCAGAGGGAAAATCGTTGGATGAGTGCCTGCCGCAGCTGAATGACGAGCGTTGGGGGGAATGGAACAGTAGTTTATCAAGCTTTGCCTTGAACCTTAAGTTACCCCGGTTTGAAATGGAATATGATAAAGAACTCATTGACGATATGATGGCAATGGGAATGCAGGAGGCTTTTACTCCATCGGCCGATTTTTCCGGAATGGCGGATGAGGATTTGTTTATCAGTTTGCTGCAACAGTTCACTTATGTGAATGTGAATGAAGAGGGGACGGAAGCTGCGGCTGTAACTGTCGGAGGAATGGACCTGGCCGTTCCCGGACCAAGTACGGTAATTCCGTTCTATGTGGACCGTCCTTTCATCTTCCTGATAAAGGAGAAGAGTACGGGGGTTATTCTGTTTATGGGTAAAGTCACAAAACTATAACTACAATATATTGAAATAGAAAGAGCTGTCTGCCAACCGCAGACAGCTCTTTCTATTTATAACCGGCTCTTGTATATCTGTGCCATTGCCTTCTGATACTGGTTTTCCAGTTGCAGAAGGTTTGTCTTGCTTTGATAGACAACCGATATTTCAACGAAGTATTCAATCATACTGATTTGTCCTCCCATAAGTGCTTGTTTCAGTAAAGAAAGGTCTTGCTGTTGATGGAAGGTGCGCTCGTATTCCTCCATGGAAGCGTGCAGGTTCTTGGCCTCTTCATAGAGTTGCCACAAGGCAGAGCTGGCTTGCAGTGCGGCGTTCTCCTTTTGATAGTCTATGTTGAGCGCTTGTGTCTTGGCTATCTTGACCTTATTGCGGTTTTCGAAAAGCGGGAAAGAGAAGCCTACTACTACGCCGTTCAGCGGATGCCCCGATTCGGTATTTCTACGGTAACCCAGTTCCAGTTTGGGTAGCCAGCCTTGCTTGCTTGCCGAAATCTGTTTCCGGGCAGCAGAACTTTCACCCTGCAAGGATTGCAGGGTGGGGTCTGAAGCCAGCAGTTCGTCGGCTAGCGAGCGGAAGTCGGCCGGCAACGGCACTGCCGGGTACTCTGTCAATCCGAGTGTTTGGGCGTCGGGTGTGGTACCGGGCATGGGACGTCCCGGTGTGAGCGGCTGGTTTCCGTTGAGGACAAGCAGCTCTTTCAGTTTGTTGTTAAGTGCCGTCTGGTTCATGCGGGCTTCCGTGCGTACATTCAGCAACTCCAGATTAATCTTGTTGGTTTCCAGTGCATTGGCATCTCCCGTTTCCAAACGTCGGGTGTACATGGCCGACAGCTCCTCCGCATTCTTTAACCGTTCGTCGAGCAGGGCTTGCTGGCGTTGCAGCATGATGATGTCCAGGCATACTTCCTTCGCTTGCAGCAATATCTGCTGGCGGAAGGCGGTGGCTTGTGCATCCAGTGCATTTGTCTTGAGTCGGTTCATCTTCCCTCGGGTGGCGTAAAGCGTGGGGAAGTCGAAGCTTTGTGAGATGACCATTTCGCCGACTGTTTCGTCACTGTTCTTGGAGTCCCAAAGGTGGGCGTATGACAGTGTAGGGTCGGGGAGGTTGTTGTTTGTCTTGTTCTCCAGTTTTTGTGAGGAAATGAGGTGGGAGTTAGCCTGCAACTCCTTGTTGTTGGCCTCTATCTGCTGGAGCACGGCATCAATGCCGGACGTTTGTGCGCTCATCCCCACAAAAGCGAGGATGGCGGCGCTGAATATGAAAAATCTTTTATTCATTGTCTGACGTTTTAGGTTGTTGGTTACGGTGCATCATCAGATAAACAATCGGAATGATGAAACCGTTCAGGAACGTGGATGTTAAAAGGCCGCCTAAGATAACCTTTGCCATCGGGCTTTGTATCTCGTTGCCCGGCAGGTCGCCACTGAGAGCCAGCGGGATAAGTGCCAGTGCACTGGATAGGGCGGTCATCAGGATTGGATTCAGACGGTCGAGCGAACCGCGGATAACGCTGTCGTAGACGCCATAGCCTTCTTCCTGCTGCAAGTGGTTGTAATGGCTGATGAGCAGCATTCCGTTTCGGGTGGCGATACCGAACAGTGAGATGAAACCGATGATGGCGGGGATACTCACTTCTCCCGTTGTGATGAGCAGGGCGAATACACCGCCTATCAATGCCAGCGGCAGATTGATAAGGATGATGGCGCTCTCCTTCACACTGCGGAATTCATGGTAGAGGAGCAGGAATATCACCACGATGGACATGAACGAAGTAAGTGCCAGAGTGCGGCTTGCTGCCTGCTCGCTTTCGAATTGTCCGCCGTATTCGATGTGGTATCCTTCCGGCAGTTTGATTTGTGCGTCTACCTGGGCTTGTATATCATTGACTACACTTCGCAGGTCGCGGTCGGCCACGTTGGCGGAGATGACGATTTTACGCTTTACATTCTCGCGGCTGATGGTGTTCGGACCCATGGCCGAGCGGATTTCCGCTACATAGTTCAGTGGAATTTTCTGTCCGTCGCCCGTATCAATCATCAAGTTGCGTATTTTTTCCATTTTGTCGCGCAGGTCGTCTTTCACGCGTACGGTTAGGTCGAAGCTCTTTCCCTTTTCGTAAACTTGGGAAACGGCTTCACCGGCCAGACAGACATTGACAAATTCCGAAAATTCGGGCAGTGAAATGCCGTATTTGGCAAGCATTTCCCGTTTGGGCGAAATGACAAGTTGCGGACGCTCAATCTGCTGTTCCACGTTTAGGTCAGCAATACCGGGAATACCCTGGATGGCACTCTTGATTTCATTGCCCAGAGTGAACATGCGGTTCAGATCGTCGCCGAACAGTTTGATGGCGATGTTCGCCTTTGTACCGGATAGCATGGCGTCTATACGGTGGCTGATAGGCTGGCCTATTTCCACGTTTGCCCCTACAATGGTACCCAGTTTTTCGCGGACTTCTGCCACGAGCTCGCTGCGTGAGCGGTCTTTCAACTCAAACGGTGCCTCAATCTCAGAGACGTTTACTCCCAGAGCGTGTTCGTCCAGTTCTGCACGTCCCGTTTTACGGGCCACGGTCTGTATTTCGGGGATGGAGAGCAGCAGCTCCTCGGCACGGTGCCCCATCTTGTCGCTTTCTTCCAGGGAGATACCCGGAAGCGAGGAGATATTGATGGTGAACGAACCTTCATTGAAAGGCGGCAGGAACGAGCGGCCCAGGGTGAAGAAACAGCCGAGTGCCACTACAAATAGTCCGATAATACCTCCAAGTACCCCTTTCTTATGCCCCAATACAAAAGTCAGTGCTGAACCATACCATTGCTTCATCTTGCGTGCTACGGCAGAATCGCTGTTTTCGTTATTTTGTTTTTTCGTTTTCTCTTTTCCCAATAGATAGGAGCAAAGTACCGGCGTTACGGTCAGTGCCACAACGGTTGAAGCCGCCAATGCCACGATGAATGCAATGCCTAGTGGTACCAACATCCTACCTTCCATACCACTAAGGAAGAACAGTGGTACGAAGCTGACAATGATGATCAGCGTTGAATTGAGGATAGGCATACGCACTTCTTTCGAAGCATTGAACACCACTTCCAGAATAGGAAGTCGCTCGCCGGCAGGTTTCAGTCGGTTTTCGTGCAAACGCTTGTAGACATTCTCCACGTCCACGATGGCATCATCCACCAGCGAACCGATGGCGATAGCCATACCTCCCAGGCTCATGGTATTTATCGTAAAGCCCATATAGTGCAGGGCAAGGATGGAGGCAATCAGTGACAACGGCAGTGTCACCAGCGAGATGACTGTGGTACGTACGTTGGCAAGGAACAGGAAAAGCACGATGACAACGAAAATACCTCCCTCCAACAACGACTTCTGAACGTTTCCGATGGAACTTTCGATGAAACGGCTTTGACGGAAGATGTCTGTGGAAACCTTTACGTCCGCCGGTAGATTCTTCTGCAGGTCTTGCAGGGAAGCTTCCAGTTTGTCTGTAAGCTCCAGCGTGCTTGTGGCGGGTTGCTTGGTGACTGTCAGCAGTACGGCATGCTTACCGCGTTCCGAGGCGGTACCCAGTTTAGGAAGTTTGGCTCCGATTTGAACGTCTGCAATATCTTCCAGCAGGATAGGGGCGCCGGAGACTCCGTTGCTCCGCACCACGGCCTTGGCTATCTGGTCTACCTTGTCGGTAGAAAGTACGCCGCGTACGATATATTCATTGCCATATTCATAGAGTACTCCACCATTGGCATTCAGGTTCATTTCGCGGGTGATGTTCATCACTTCGCTCAATGTCACGCCGTAATGGCGCATCCGTTCCGGGTCCAGTTGCACTTGATATTCCTTGATGTCGCCGCCCAGTACGGCTACTTGTGCCACACCGCCCGTAGAGAGCAGGCGGGGACGTATGGTCCAGTCGGCAATGGTACGCAAATCCAGCATAGAGGTCGAATCTGCTGTCAGACCTACAATCAGCATCTCGCCCAAAATGGACGATTGTGGGCCTAGTGTCGGTTTGCCTACGTTGGCCGGTAAGGATTCGTTGACGACTGCCAGTTTCTCACTGACAATCTGCCGGGCAAGATAGATATCTGTATCCCAGTCGAATTCTACCCAGACTACAGAAAAACCGTTCGTTGAGGAAGAGCGTACACGGCGCACACCCGTTGCACCGTTTACAGCCGTTTCTACGGGAAAAGTGACCAGTTGTTCCACTTCCTCTGCTGCCATACCGTTTGCTTCGGTCATGATGACCACGGTCGGCGCATTGAGGTCAGGGAACACATCCACTTCCGTATGCATGGCGGTATAAGTACCGCCAATCAGCAACAGCACCGATGCTACCAGCACCAGGATGCGGTTCTGAAGAGAAAAACCAATTATTTTGTTTAACATCTTTCTATTTACTATTTACAATGTACAATGTACAATTGGGCTGCGCAATGTCAGCCGCACTTGCTGTTTTATCTAATATTTCTTGTTTATCTGACTTTACACTCCCATTCGTCACGTAACCCTTATACTGCATAGCGAAATGGTACTTTGTAAATTGTCAAATTGTACATGAGATTAGTGTTCATGGCTATGTGCCGGAATAGCATTCGTTGCCGATGCCAGCTTCACTTGATAGGCTCCTTGGGTTACGACGCGATCGCCTGCTTTTATGCCGGAAAGGATTTGTACACTCTCGCCATTGTCGGCACCCAGGGTGACAAGCTGTTTTTTGTAGCCCTCTTCATCCAGTTGCAGGTAGACAAAGAAGCTGCCTTGTTCCTCGGTCAGCGCACTGTGAGGAAGAGACAACACGTTCTCCATTGGTGAGGATAATAGGAATACTTCTACAAACGAGCCGGGAATAACGTCTCCCTTATTGTCGAATTCAAAAGTTACGGGTATATAATATCCGTTCTCACCCGAAGCCTTTCCATAAGAAAGCATGCGCCCGCCCAGTTCTTTCAATGTATATACCTTATTATTATAAGGAGTACAGAAGTTGGCGGAACCGATGCTGTTCAGGTAAGGATAGTACTTTTCGGATACATCCGCACGCAGGAAAAGCTTACGGTTCTGGGTGACGCTTACCAACGGCTGGCCGACGCTGACGTAGTCCCCTTCTTTCACCAACAGATTCTTCACATAACCGCTGATGGGAGAAACAACCGCCTGGCCGCTTGCCGAATGGTTCTTTGCGACTGCCTCGTAACTGATACGGGCATTTTCATAAATCTGTTCGGCTTGCGCGAATTCCTTTTCAGATACGATTTTGTTGCCTACGAGTGCTTTCATACGCTCATATTCCTTTTTGGAAACTTCGTAGGCTATCCGGGCTTTCTGCACCGGGTCTCCGTCGGCCATGTTTTTGGATGACAATACCACCAAAGGAGTACCTTTGCTGACGCTCATTCCTTCGATAACTTTTCCCTTGAAGGAAACCACGCCTGCTACTGTAGCTACGGCTACGCTCTCGTCTCCTTGGGCTGCCATCACCTGGCCGCTGGTCTTGATGACTTGATGGAAACTACCCGGTTTAACAGTGCTGACTGCTACGCCGGCAGCTTGTGCCTTTGCCGGTGGCAGGATGATTTCATCGCTTCCTCCGGCATGGTTTTCCTGCTTTTCGTGCTCATGGTTGTGTCCCTCATGTTCGTGGTCATGTCCTTCGTGGTCATGTCCGTCATGATTGTGCTCTTCTGTTTCGTGATTATGTCCTTCGTGGCTGTTTCCGGACTTGCTGTTGCAGGAGCCTAAAAGGAATAATCCCAAGACTCCCATGAAAATAACTTTTTTCATGATGATATTTGTTCTTACTTTTTGATTTTGAATACAAAGTTAGGGCATAGGGCGTGCAACCAAATTGCATTGTTCCTTATGCCGGATAGAAATCTGTCCCGGTGATGTTCCGGTAACAGTTAAGCAAGAAGAGACGGAGGGGCACGAAGTCCCGTAGCACATATGATAAATGTACTATGAAGAGATTCCAAATAGATACACTCCTGCCTGCTTATATCAAACTCGGGTAGGATGAGTAACTTGGAAAAAGGTTCAATGAGTAGGGTGACTGTCCACAAGGCATCCGGATGTGAACACACATCATTGGAAGAGCTGGGCGTCTGTTGTACAAAGTGGGTTGTCATGCATCCCGTGTCGCAACAGCAGTGCTCGTTGCCCGGGCTATGACGGTGTCCGCAGCAATCGGCGGTGATATCATTCTTCATGCATATCATTCCGTCGGCATGATGATGGTGGGGAATGACGGGTATCACCAGCATTATCAAGCTGATGAAAAAAAGAATATAGGTTATGTACTGTTTCTTTTTCATTCCTCTATCTTTGGACGGATGCAAAGATAGAGGTTAAGGACTTAATTACCAAATAGAAAATGCTAAAAAGGTTTGAATAACATATTCAATCCCTCATTCATGCTGGGGTGGGTGAAAATGAAGTCCCGCAGGAAATGGTAACGCTGTCCCGTTTTCATGATTGATGCTACGGTATTGATTACTTCCGGTGCATCGGCACAAAGTAGGGTACAACCCAGAATCCGTCCGGTATGGATGTCTACAATGGCTTTGAGCATACCGTCTATGCTGTGTAGCGTACGGGCACGTGGAATCATGGCAGCAGGGATACGTGCCACATGTATGGAATAACCGTTCTTCATCGCTTCCTCTTCCGTCAGTCCTATATGTGCCAGCGGTGGGTCGGTGAAAATGGCAAAGGGGATTGGATACCGGTCTTTTGTACTCCTTTTTTTGTTTTCAAAGAGTTGGTTACGGATGATACGGAAATCATCGATGGACAAGTAGTCGAACTGTTCGTCTCCTCTTACGTCCCCCAGGGCCCATACGTGTGGGGCTGTAGTCCGTAATTGGTCGTCGACAACGATGGCTCCCCGCTTGTCTGTTTGTATACTCGCTTTTTCCAGATTCAGCTCTGCAGTCATGGGCTTACGGCCAATGGCTACCAGCAAGGCATCTCCTTTCAGGTAGTAGGGAGTGCCGTTTGCACTGTCCGTATAGGTCAGAGTTATTCCTTCGGCTGTGTCGTACACGGATTGGACACGGGCGTTCAACCGGACATTGATACGCTTTCGGTTCAATGCTTCCAGCATGGAGGCGGCAATGTCGCGGTCCACTTTAGGCAGAAAGCGGTTTCCCGCTTCCAGCAGTGTGACGTGGCTTCCAAAGCCTGCATACATAGTGGCAAACTCCAATCCGACAGCACCGCCGCCGATGACGAGCAGGTGTGCGGGCAGTTTGTCCGATTGCAGCAAGGTCTCACTGGTATATACATACTTGCTCTCCTTGAGTCCGTCGATGGCAGGCAGGATAGGGGAGGACCCGGTGTTGATGAATATTTCTTTCCCCTCAAGAATCGTTTCGTCCTTGCCGGAAATTATACGGATTGTATTTTCGGACAAGAAAGAAGCAGTTCCGTCATAGAGGGTTATGTTAGGCTTGTTTTTTACATTTTCATAATTTTTCTCACGCAGGAAGGATACAAGCTTGTCTTTCCGCGCCACGGCAAGTGCATACAGTTTGGACTGGTTCTTATAATCGTCATAGTATCTCCTTTCCGCATATTCCGATTCGTGAATCAGGGCTTTGGTGGGGATACATCCTACATTAACACATGTCCCTCCGTACATCTGGGGGGAGCGTTCCACTATGGCTACTTTCCAGTTCCGTTCGGACAGTTCAGCAGCCAATAACTTCCCGCCTTTGCCGAATCCTATTATGATGGCATCATATTGTTTCATTTTAATATCTCTTAGTTAAGTGTTTAGTAAAATGAAAACAATATGTATCGGCCATTTGTTCGGACGCTGGGTTTAGCGGATGCTTATCGTTCCAGTTCGCGGAGGGAGTCCATTTTCTTCTTTTCAAGGAATTCGTAGATGCCGCTCAAATGCTCTTTCACTTGCTTGTTCCCGAATTCATATACCTTGCTCACCAGTCCGTCCAGGAAGTCACGGTCGTGGCTGACGAGAATCAGGGTGCCGTCAAAATCCAGCAGAGCCTGCTTCAGGATATCTTTGGTTTTCATGTCCAGATGGTTGGTCGGTTCGTCCAGTATCAACAGATTCACCGGTTCGAGCAGGAGCTTTATCATGGCAAGGCGTGTACGCTCTCCACCGGAAAGCACCTTGACCTTCTTCATGGATTCTTCGGGGCCGCCGAACATGAAGGCTCCCAGCAGGTCGCGTATCTTGTTGCGGATTTCCCCTTTGGCAACGTCGTCTATGGTCTGGAACACGGTTAGGTTCTCATCCAGCAGTGAGGCCTGGTTCTGTGCAAAATATCCAATCTGCACGTTATGTCCTATGGTGAGTGTACCTTCATGCTCTATTTCCTTCATAATGCATTTTACCAACGTTGACTTTCCTTCACCATTCTTGCCGACGAAAGCAACCTTGTCTCCCCGTTCTATGGTGAGATTGGCGTTCTTGAAGACCACATGGTCACCGTAACTTTTCCCTACTCCTTCCATGATGACGGGATAATTGCCCGAACGGGGGGAGGGAGGGAATTTGAGGCGCAACGCTGAAGTGTCTTCTTCGTCCACTTCCAGCAGCTCCAGTTTTTCCAGCATCTTTACGCGGCTCTGCACTTGCAGGGTCTTGGAGTAGGTACCTTTGAACCGTTCGATGAATTCCTTGGTTTCGGCAATGAACTTCTGCTGGTCGTCGTAGGCTTTCTGTTGCTGTTCACGGCGTTCCTTGCGGAGTTCCAGGTATTTGGAATAGTTTACTTTATAATCGTATATCCGGCCCATGGTCACTTCGATGGTACGGGTGGTGATGTTGTCCACGAACTTGCGGTCGTGGCTGATGACGATGACAGCCTTTCCGTTGCTGATAAGAAAATCTTCCAGCCATTGTATGGATTCTATGTCCAGATGGTTGGTCGGCTCGTCCAGCAACAGTACGTCGGGCTTCTGCAGCAACAGTTTGGCAAGCTCGATGCGCATGCGCCATCCACCGCTGAAGTCACTGGTCTGGCGGTTGAAGTCTTCGCGTACGAACCCCAGTCCGAGCAGTGCTTTTTCCACATCCTCCTCGTAATTGGTGGAGTCGATGGCATAGAACTTTTCGCTCAAGGCGGAGACGTTCTCGATAAGTTCCATGTAACTGTCGCTTTCGTAGTCGGTACGCGTTTCCAGTTCCTTGTTGAGGCGCTCTATCTCGGCTTCCATTTCATGCAGGTGGGCAAAGGCCTGTGCTGCTTCCTGGAATACGGTACGGCCGTCTTCCGTCATAAGGTGCTGCGGAAGGTAAGCTATGACACTGTCTTTGGGGGCTGAGATTTTTCCACGGGTAGGCTGTCTTACACCTGCCAGGATTTTCAATAATGTACTTTTCCCCGCTCCATTTTTACCCATCAGGGCGATGCGGTCTTTCTCGTTGATAACGAAAGATATATCACTGAATAAAGTTGTGCCGCCAAATTCCACGGCCAGTCCGTCTATAGAAATCATTATATGTTTTTTTAATGAGCTGCAAAGATAGTGCAAATTGAGTGCAGAATTTTCATGCTTGCATGAAAAAGTTATGCCGGGATGCAGCTTATCTTATTTAAAGATAGTGCAAATCTATTATTTTTTATATCTTTGCCCCTATATAAACAAAACGCATAGGTCATGGAAATAGAAAAAGTGTCAGGAGATTACCGTCCGCTTATTCTGGTTGCGGAAGATGATGATAGTAACTTTAAACTGATAAAGGCTATCATCGGCAAGAAATGCGAGATACTATGGGCAAAGAATGGTGAGGAGATTGTAAATTTGTTCGAAGAGAATCGCGACAAGGCGGAAGCTATTCTGATGGATATAAAAATGCCTATTATGAACGGGCTGGATGCTACGGTGATTATTCGCAAGAAGGATAAGGAACTTCCCATCATCATGCAGACCGCTTACGCCTTTACTGCCGACCGCGAAAAAGCCTTGGAGTGTGGAGCCTCGGAAGTGTTGGTAAAACCCATCACTCTGTCTGCTTTGCGTACATGTCTAAGCCGTTATTTACCCAAATTGGTTTGGTAAGGCTTTACTGATAATAAAAAGGGAACCGGACGACTAAGTAATGAATATTATCATCCGGTTCCCTTTTTTTATTCTTGTGCATTGTCTTTTCTCTCTTCCATCTTCTTTTTTACAAATTCGATTTTGAGATTGGCTTCTTCCATATTCTTCTTTATTTCCGTCATGGATGACAGCAGTTGTGCCAGTTCGTAGACGCTGGCAAGGGCCTGGCGATCGGCGGCAGTCATGGTGATGGAATAGGGGCGTTCCCCTTGATAGTTGACTTTGATATTCTTGTCCTTGTTCAGATAAAGGAACCCCATGACGTTTCCGTCTTCTCCCAGTTTGAAGTCTGCCTTTTCAATCTTTTCACCGAGGTCAGTGGTTTCGTAGCTGTCTTTGGCGGCGGGTGTTTCGGCAAAGCTACCATCGGGAGCAGTGACTTTGACGGCCACATGGTGGATATTATGGGCTCCGCAATAAATGGAAGTCATGCTCATGACTCCGTTTTCGTCTACCTGGAAGCGAAGGAAAGAGCGATGCAGATTTTTTTCTATCACTTGGGAAGGATGAAGGTAATTGCCGATATTCTGGTATTCGGCATCTTTTTCAAAAGTGTATTTCCCTTTGATTGCATCGAAATCCTTTTGCTTGGCTTGAAGCATACTGTCCAGATAGACCAGGCTCTTTTCCTGCTCTTTCAGTTCCACTTCCTGCATCAGGCCGATGCCTGCACGGCGAGTTTCAAACGCTTTGGGATAGAGCATCTTGATGCTGTCAATCAGAATCTTCGCTTCATTGTAGTTGCCGAGTTCAAACGCTTCGCGGGCAGCTTGTAGTTTTTCACCGGCCTTCTTCTCCACATCTTCGCAAGAGAAGAGTGTACAGCATAGGCATGCAAGGAGTATTACTTTTTTCATATTTGTTGTTCTTGGAGTTAGAGTCCACAAAAATAGAAATAATATCTTTATCTTTGCAGCATTTTAATGTGCAAATGTGCTAATAGACCATTAACACATTTGCGTATTCATTACATTAGCGCATTATTTATGATAGATTTGACGGCAGAAGAACTGAAGCAATATTTTAGTGATGATATATTCAAGCGGATATCCGAAACGGCTGATGAATTGGGATTGGAATGTTACGTAGTCGGTGGATATGTACGTGATATTTTCCTGCAACGTCCTTCCAAGGATATTGATGTGGTGGTGGTAGGCAGTGGCATTGCCATGGCCGAGGCGCTGGGTAAGCGTCTGGGGCGTGGGGCGCATGTTTCCGTCTTCAAGAATTTCGGTACGGCACAATTGAAGTACTATGGTACGGAAGTTGAGTTTGTGGGTGCAAGAAAAGAATCGTATACACACGATTCCCGCAAGCCTATTGTAGAGGACGGTACATTGGAGGATGACCAGAACCGCCGTGATTTTACCATCAATGCACTGGCTGTTTGCCTGAACCGGGTGCGTTATGGCGAGTTGGTCGACCCCTTTGGCGGTATTGGAGACTTGAAGGAAAAGACCATCCGGACTCCCCTCGACCCTGATATAACTTTCAGTGATGACCCTTTGCGCATGATGCGCTGTGTCCGTTTTGCCACCCAGCTGGGATTCTATATTGACGATGAGACATTCGATTCTCTGGAGCGTAATCGCGAACGCATCTCCATCATCTCCAAAGAACGCATTGCAGACGAACTGAACAAAATCATCTTGTCACCTATTCCGTCTAAGGGATTCATTGAGCTGGACCGCTGTGGTCTGCTGGAACTGATATTCCCGGAACTTGTCAGGCTGCAAGGCGTGGAGACGCGTAATGGACGCGCCCATAAGGACAATTTCTACCATACGCTCGAAGTACTCGACAACATCAGCAAGAAGACCGACAACCTTTGGCTACGCTGGGCAGCTCTTCTGCATGATATAGCCAAGCCTGCCACCAAGCGTTGGGAACCCCGTGCGGGCTGGACGTTCCATAACCATAATTTCATTGGCGAGAAGATGATACCCGATATTTTCCGCAAGATGAAGCTCCCTATGAATGAGAAGATGAAATATGTGCAGAAAATGGTGAGCCTGCACATGCGTCCCATTGTGATAGCGGATGATGTAGTGACCGACTCGGCAGTGCGTCGCCTCTTGTTTGAGGCAGGTGATGATATAGACGACCTGATGACACTGTGCGAAGCCGACATTACTTCCAAGAATATGGAGCGTAAGAAACGTTTCCTTAATAATTTTCAGTTGGTACGCCAGAAGCTGAAGGATTTGGAGGAACGCGACCGTATCCGTAATTTCCAGCCTCCGGTCAGTGGTGAAGAAATCATGAAGACTTTCGGCCTTTCTCCTTGCCAGCAGGTAGGTGCCTTGAAGAGTGCCATTAAGGATGCCATTTTGGACGGCATCATTCCCAATGAATACGAAGCCGCCCGTGCATTTATGTTGCAACGGGCGGAGAAGATGGGGCTTAAGGAGTTATAACTTATAACTCATAACTCTTCTTTTTCTGCCTGGAACTTGCGGCTTACTTTCATCAGGTTGATGGTGTAGGTCACTATGTTTTGGGCTTCTTGTATCATAGTCAGGTATACCATGCTGACTTTGATGCTGCCGCTCTGACTTTGGATGCGTTGCAGCTCTTCTCGTTTCAGGTGAGACAACTGGCCGTTGAGGTCGTTGGCTTTGCGAATCTCTGTTTCCAGTTCATCATAATTGTTCGTTTCCAGCTTGTGGCGGCATACTTGCAACAGATAGCAGATGTCTTCGGCTACGTCTGTAAATTCTCCTTTCTGAATGGCATCCAGCGGATTGAAGTTATTGTCTATGTGCTCCAAGCAAGGTTCGCAAAGACGGCCTACGCTGTACACCAGTTCGCTGGCAAAGTCGTTGCCTTGATAGTAATAGAGTCCTTTTTCCAGTACGGTATTGTTGTCGAGGCGGCACATGGCAAGTGTTCCGGTACGCTTCATCTGCTTGATGAGTTGTTTTTCGAATTTTACTGAGCCCATGGCACGACGCAGTCCGCGTAGATTCTCGTGTAGGAAGGAAGTGACGGTACGTTCAAAATTCTCTTCTGTGAATTCCATAATCTTCACCAGTTCTTCACGGGTATGCTTGCGGAGTAATTCGATGACTTCGCTGTTGTCCGTGCTCTTCATCAACTGTTTTAGGGTCTCGTTGCCTTTTTCTTTCTCTTTGCGCTTCTTGTACATCACTTGGCTACGAATCAGCATGAAGACTGCCAGACCAATCAGTGCCAGGATGGCAACCGTACCGCCGAAATGGATAATTAATGCCACGAAAAAACAGATGGTGAACGCTGCTCCGGCAGTGATGAACCAACCGCCGATAACGCTGAGCACACCCGTAATGCGGAATACCGCCGAATCACGTCCCCAGGCACGGTCGGCAAGCGATGTACCCATGGCTACCATAAAGGTGACATAAGTGGTGGAAAGGGGGAGTTTCAAGGAAGTTCCCAAGGCGATGAGCAGACCAGCCAATACGAGATTGACGGAAGCGCGAACCAAGTCAAAAGCGGCGCCGTCGGCTATGATGGCTTCATCCTTCTGGAAGCGTGTATTCATCCACCGCTTGCTGCTTTCGGGCATTGTTTTGGATATTCCGTTAGCCAGGGTCATGCTGAAGCGTACCAGCGTGCGGGCTATCGGGGTACTTCCGAAGTTCTCTTCACCGTCATCCTGACGGGCAAGGTCCACGGAAGTTTTGATGACGTTGTGGGCTTTCTTGGATGTGCAGAGTGCATAGACCATGATAGCGCCTGCACCGATAAGGAAATACCACGGGGTTTTGGCTGCACCGAGGAGTGAGGACATCAGGAATCCGTCGGGGCCGGCGGCCGTACCATTGGCTGTATAGTCAATAAATGAGGAATATCCTGCGAGGGGAACACCGATAAAGTTCACCAAGTCATTGCCGGCAAAGGCGAGGGCGAGGGCGAAAGTACCCATCAGAACCACTACTTTGAAGACGTTTATCTTGCACCAATGCAGTATCTGCATCAGTATGGTGAAGAATACAAAGAAACCGGTTATCAGCAATGCGGTATTGTCGTGTATCCATTGCTTATTTTCAGGAGTCATGAATGAACTGTCTTTCAGCCCCTTTATCAGCATGAAGTAGATGATGCTGGTGGCAGCTATACCACCGAACAGCGCGATGCTGTATTTCATGTTCTTCTTGTAGTTGAAGGTGAACACGATACGTGCCAGCCACTGTACCAGCATACCGAAGAAGAAGGCAATGGCTACGGATACAAAAATGGCCATGATGACAGACAGCGCCTTGTCTGTATTGATGAGGTCGCCCAGTCCCAATGTATCGCTGTTATAGACCTTGATGAGCGCCAGTGCGAACGTACCTCCCAGCAGCTCGAACACCATGGATACAGTGGTGGAGGTAGGCATTCCCATAGTGTTGAAGACATCTAATAGCACGACGTCCGTCAACATGACGGCAAGCAGAATGCACATGATTTCGGCAAAGTAGAAGTGCTCCGGTTGATAGATGCCGTGTCGTGCAATGTCCATCATGCCATTGCTGAGTGCCGCACCGATGAAGACGCCAATGCCTGCAATGAACAGTATGGTTTTGAAAGATGCTGCCTTTGCTCCGACAGCCGACTGAAGAAAATTGACCGCATCATTACTGACACCTACCACGAGGTCGAAAATCGCGAGTACGAACAGAAAGATGACGATACCCAGATAAATTGTTTCCATAGACATGTATTTTATTTCCGGCTGCAAAGGAAAGAGTTTGGTGTTGCAGGGAAATGTCATACATGTTACAGAAATGTTACAAATGTTTTGGAATAGAATGGTATTGTGTTAAGAGCGATTGCTCTTATTCTCCTAATAATCATTAATGTTAAGCATTTAAGAGTAACAATATAAGTATAATAGAAGAGTGGATGCTTTTGTGTTTCGTATTTGGTTATTTCTATGTTAAGCAGCCAAATTACTAGTTAATTGTTTGCAGATGTCGAGAATTCTTGCGAATATTGCATACAAGTTGTGTGTAGAATTGATTGTAATTAGAACTTTGATATTAAAAATCAAAGATGTATGTAACTTTTTTAATTCATTTATTAAATAAATGAATTCTACCAACGAATATAGAAATATGAAAAACCATTTTTGTTTAAACCTATTCTTCTTACTATATTTGTTTTTTTGTGCTGGATGCAAGCAGCATATCTCAGATAGTGCTGCTAAGGCAAATGAGGCATTGTTTACTCAATTAGATAGTCTGATAGATAATTCTGATAAACTTATTTTGCAGAAAGAGGAGCGAATAGAGGCGTTGAAGCATTCACTAAGACAATCTAAGGCATTTGAGAAACAGTATGAACTTAATCAGGCTATTTATCAAGAATATCGTGTGTATGATGCAGATTCGGCTATGAAGTATACTACACAAAGCCTTGATTTAGCACGACAATATCATGATAAGAATCGTGAGATTGAATCTTTATTAGGTATTGGTTTTGTTTATACGGCTAATGGCTTGCTTAGTCAAGCCTCTGAAGTAATGCATTCACTCTGTTCTTCCAGTATGCCTCGCTACTTACGTTCGCGTTATTATGGTCAGATGCGTACTCTCTGCTCGCGGTTGCAACTCTATTCATTAGGTGATGATGCATTACATGAGCATTATGGTCAACTTTATGCGTTATATTCAGATTCAGTATTGCAGACGGCCACTCCTGACGAACCACGCTACCTTTATAGCCGTGTGTGGAAATATCAAGATGTTCCCGGTGCACAACGTATTGCCATTAGGGATGAGTTGGAAAAGGAAAAACAACGTCTTCTACCTAATAGTCGTAATTATTCTATTTTAGCTTATAACTTGGCTCTACTTTATGAAAAAGAGCACAACCATACCAAGTGGCTGGAAAATATGATTCTCTCAGGTATTGCTGATGTATATGCTGTGAATCGTGATATTGGTTCGTTATATGCATTGGCTTCCTATTTATATGAACAAGGTCAGTTGGACCGAGCCTATCGTTATAGTACTTATTGTTCTGATATCGGTATAACTTTTAAGAGTCGTGTACGACTGCTTCATCAGCAGAAGTTGCAGAGAAGGATACATCAAAGCTACATTGAACGTGATCATATGCAACAGAAGCAGCTAAAGCTATTCCTTTTATTTATTAGTTTTCTCACTATTGTATTGCTGATAGCTCTTTTCTTTTTGAGAAGGCAAACAAGAAGACGTAGGAAAGCTTTGGTTGAGCTACATGTGGCCAATGGTAGATTGAAGAGTCTTAATAGTGAACTGCAAAAGCTCAATTTGGTTCTACGTGACACAAATTATATTAAGGAGGAGTATATTGGTCAGGTATTCAAA
Organism: Bacteroides sp. A1C1; assembly: GCF_004328515.1. Taxonomy (NCBI): domain Bacteria; kingdom Pseudomonadati; phylum Bacteroidota; class Bacteroidia; order Bacteroidales; family Bacteroidaceae; genus Bacteroides; species Bacteroides sp. A1C1. The sequence continues at coordinate 979,640 of NZ_CP036491.1, read as the reverse complement.
CTTTGTTCATCCTATATTTGCCGTATGGAGGAGTATCGTAAAAAGTTAAACCGTAAATTAAAGGCTGGGCAACTTGAAGATTTAAAGAAGATGATTAGTTCTACTTCTACCATGAGCGATGAAATGAAGGATTTTTATGAGAAATTTGATTCCATTATTCTACATTTATACCCTGATTTTGTAGAGCACTTCAATAGTTTGCTACGTCCCGAAGAACATATTGAAGTGAAGTCTGGGCGGCTTAATACAGAACTTCGTATTCATGCTTTGATACGAATGGGGGTAACGGATAGTGAGAAGATTGCAGAATTTTTGCACTGTTCACTGCAAACCGTATATAATAATCGTTCTATAACTTTAAATAAATCTTCGCTCAGTAAGGAGGAATTTCTTCGAGCTGTGAAAGAGGTTTGTAAAAAGTAATTTGAAGACTGAGCGTTTCTCTCATTTTTTACCCACATGTATATAGATAATTGCCATTCAATAGCTTAATACTATCGAATGGCAATTATCTATATACATGTTTTTGATTACCGATTTAATTTAAATCACTACTGAAAATCTATTGAGTCTGTCTGTAATTGAAAGATAATCAGCAATATATAACTTTGTGAATTTACCAAATCCTCTACCAGTGAATATAATCGGTTGTTACATTGTCTAATTTTGCTCTCGAGATTTTTTACACACAAGTTCCTATTAACTTAAAAATGTAATTTATGAAAACCAGACAAAAATCGAGAGACGCAAGTGGTATTTTGCTTGTCTGTCTTATGTGGATGCTGTCACTTTCAAGCTCACTTCATGCACAGACATGGAATATTAACGGAAATGTGACAGATGAACAAGGAGAACCGATAATCGGTGCCAATGTAGTGATACAAGGTACGGGTACGGGCACCATTACCGATGTAGAAGGAAACTTTAAACTCGCTTCAGTGACTAAGGGGGCGGTAATGGAGATAAGTTTCATTGGGTATATATCCAAGACATTGCAGGTGAAAGACGCATCATCGTTAAAGATTGTACTGAAAGAAGATAACCAGGCACTGGATGAGGTGGTAGTAGTAGGTTATGGTGTACAGCGCAAAAGTGATCTTACAGGTTCGGTTGCTTCAGTTAACTCGGATGTACTTGAAAGTCGCCCACAAGCTAATTTGATTCAATCTTTGCAAGGAGCAGTTCCAGGATTGAATATTAGTGTGACGGGTAGTAATGCTGAAGGTTCGTCCACTACTACACGTATTCGTGGTAACAACTCCATTACGGCCGATAATAAACCTCTTGTTATTCTTGATGGAATACCTTTTGATGGTCCATGGTCGGAAATCAATCCCAATGATGTAGAGAGTATAGAAGTATTGAAGGATGCCTCTTCAGCAGCCATTTATGGTGCTCGCGGTTCTAACGGTGTAATCCTTATTACTTCTAAGCGCGGTAAGAAAGACAGATTGACGGTATCATACGATACTTATGTTACTATTGACCAGCCTATCAATTTACCTCGTATGATGAATGGCAAAGAATTCTATAAGTATAAATCTGAAGCTTTCAAGGCTACCAATACTACTCCTCCTACAGAAGAGAATCCTGAACCTTGGTTAGATAACTTTACTCCTACTGAATTAGCTATGTATGCTGCCGGTCAGAGTACTGATTGGATGAAGTTGGCAACACAGACCGGTATAAAACAACAGCATAACCTTTCTTTCCGTGGTGGAGCTAACAAAACCAGCTATTTCATTTCATTGAACTATACGGATGTGAAAGGAACTGCGGTAGGCAATGAGTTCAAGCGTTATAATATACGTTTCAATCTTGATCAGGAGTTTAATAGTTGGTTGAAATTTTCTACTACTACACAGTTAGGTCGCTACGATCGTAGTGGTAGCAGTGCTTCTTTTTGGCGGGCTATAAAACAAGTTCCGTTGGGACGTGCTTATAACGAGGATGGTTCACTTACACTTTCTGCTACTGAGGACTCCTCTTCAGCTTTCAGCATTAATCCGTTGGGATCTCTTAATAATAAGACAAAAGATATCCGTGCAAAGGTTATCACTAATAATGTGCTTGAGGTAAAGTTTCCCTTTATTAAAGGGCTGAGCTATAAATTGAATACAGGCTTCACTTACCAAAACAGCTCCTATAAGAATTATCAAGGTTTGGATACCTACGAAGGAGCTAGTGCTAATGGCGTATTGAATACTGATGACTGGCATTCAGAAGAATGGATTTTGGAGAATATTATTTCTTATCAACGTGAATTTGGCAAACATCGTATATTTTTCACAGGATTATATTCTGCTCAAAGCAAGGAATATGAACAGAATACAATGGAAGGTAAGAATTTTCCCAATGATGTGATGTATTATTACCAGATTTCTAAAGCTGCCACAATGTCTGGTAATTCCAATTATTATAAAGAAAATCATATTTCACAAATGGGGCGTTTGAATTATACTTATGATGATCGTTACTTGTTAACTCTTACTGCTCGTCGTGATGGTTACTCCGCTTTTGGTGAAAGTTCTAAATTCGGCGTTTTTCCTTCAGCCGCTATTGGATGGAATATTTCCAATGAATCTTTTTTTAAAGACAAGCCTATAAGTGAAACCATTAGCAATCTGAAATATCGCTTGTCATGGGGTAAAAATGGCAATGAGGCTATCAGTGCTTATAGTACACTACCTAATCTTTCAACTTACAATTATCTGAATGATGATCATACTGCACAGTTTGGTTTCTATCCGTCGAAGTTAGCTTCGCCCGGTTTAGGTTGGGAAACTACTACATCTATTAATACTGGCTTTGATATTGCACTTTGGAATGGACGTATTCAGAGTTCATTTGATATTTATTGGTCTAAAACCAAAGATTTGCTGCTTTCCCGTTCTATTCCTACCATTAATGGTACTGGCTCTATTACTGAGAATCGTGGACAGACCCGTAATCGTGGTTTTGAATTCCAGATAACTTCTAATAACATTACACATAAGAGTTTTCGCTGGAGCACCTCTTTCAACCTCTCACACTATCGTTCGGAGATTGTAGATGTTGGTTTGTATGATGCTAATGGAAAGCCGGTTGATGATGTGGCTTCCAAGTGGTTTATTGGTGAACCTATCAATGTGAACTATGATTATAAAATTATCGGTGTATGGCAGATTGCTGATCCGTCTAACCCGACAGGGCAGCAAGATCCTAACTATCGTAATTCGTATCCTGGATATGTGAAATACCTTGATGTAGATGGTAACGATATTACAACGGCTGATAAGACTATTATAGGGTCGGCTATTCCTAAAGTAAATATGAGTTTGATGAACACTTTTGAGTACAAAAACTTCACTCTGAGTGTGTTCTTAACGGCTCAGTTAGGACAAACCCATCTGAATGCCTTGTATGATACAAGCCATAATTCATATCGCCAGAACCGTTTTTTGGTGGATTTTTGGACTCCAGAGAATCCTACGAATAGCTATCCGAAAAATAGTTTGAATAGTGATGTGAATCCAGAGGGAGCCAGTTTCTATGAAAAGACAGATTTCTTACGTATTTCCGACGTTACATTGGGTTATAATTTCCCACAACAATGGTTGCGTCGTACTTTCATCAAACGGCTCAATCTTTACATGAACATTAAGAATTTGGCTACAATAACTGGCTGGACAGGTATGGATCCGGAATTTCTCAATGATCAATTGGCTGCTCCTCCAGTACGTTCGTTCACTTTTGGACTAAAGTTAGATATTTGATGAGAGTAATATATCATAAAAAGCTAAAATGAAATTGCACATATGAAAAAAATAACATATTTCAATGTCTTAGTGTTTACAGTATTATTGCTCACTATGGGCGGCTGTAATGAGGATAAGTTTCTTAAGGAAGATCCTCGTGATGCACTTTATCCTGAAAATTTACTTGTAGATTACAATGGATTTAAATCGATGATAACGCCTCTTTATGGTCTTATGCGTGCAGAGTATCGCCGTGCTGATGCAATGGGAGGAAGTATTGCGCTCTGTCTGCATTCTGCCTGGGGTGGAGGGGTAGATAATTCATGGGCCAATAATAGTCATGCGGAAATGAAGTTCCTCTACAATCCCAAAGAGATAACTTACACTGATCTTGCTATTTGGAATAATATTTTCCAGTGGGGATATCGTATCATCAACACTGCCAATATGGTTATCTCAAGAGCTGACAATGATGGCATTAACTGGGGAAGTGGTGCTGATGCTGAAAATCGTAAAAATGAGGTGTTGGCCGAAGCTCGCTTCTTCCGTGCTTGGGCTTACCGTCACCTTACCTATTCATTTGGTGCAGTGCCCCTTTCAACACAAGAAATTACAGGATTGAATTATCGTGATGATTGGGACCGTGCTTCCTTGAGTAGTATTCGCGAAGTGATGGCAGAAGATTTCCAGTTTGCAGTCGATAACCTTCCTTTGCGTACTTCTAATAATAGTAAAGTCTCTGGTGCTGTAGCACGTCACTATTTGGGTGAACTTTATTTGGCAGAAGGTAATGCTGAAAAAGCAGTTTCAGTACTGAAACCATTAGTGGAAAGTGGAGAATATTCCCTTATAAATCAACGCTTTGGTAGTAATGCTTCCAATGATGGATGTCCTTTTATTGACGTATTTTATACTCCTATGTATGCTGATGGAAATACGGAGGTGCTACTGGCTTTCATTAACACAGAAGAGGAGAATAGTGCCTATGGTACTGCAAATGTCTATATGACTACAACTTATAAGAACTATTATGCTAATGATGGCGATTGTAAAAAGACAAACCAGCATAATCCGGACTATATCAATAACGGTGGTGAAGGTTCATTTGCACAAGTCTTTTGGCAAGCTAATGGTGGTAAGGGAGCCGGACGTGTAGTTCCTTCCAGAGGAGCACTTCGTTTGTACAATTATAAAGGAATGGGAGAACAAGATGACCGTGTATCTGCCAATGCTATCGTATGGAGTATTAATGATGTAGATGCTGCCGGCAATGTAACCAAGGTATTTGATTTAGGTGGTACTGCACTTATTGATACTACGGTTAATGCAGCCATGCTAACTTCTACTTCCATTAAAAAATATGATTGGCCTACTACTCGTAAATGGGATTATACTCCACCTATTTTGGCTAATGCAGCTAATGATGGACACTATGCGGACATTGTTTATTTACGTTTGGCAGATACATATTTACTTTATGCAGAGGCTCTTTACAAGAGTAATCAAGTAGGTGAGGCCATTAAATGGATAAATAAAGTACGTAATCGTTCCAATGCTGTAAGTATTACTGAAGATGATCTTAGAATCGGTGGTATGGATTTCATTCTTGATGAACGCAGCCGTGAACTGCTTACGGAGGAAGAACGTCGTCATACATTGGTACGTGTTTGCCAAGAAAATGGTGGTGACGAACGTGATACCAATAACTATTTCAAACGTCGCATGCGTGAACTCAATGAGATAGCTGGTATTGCAGGACGTGGTATGGATGAATATGAAACTCCTGTCCTTTTCCCGCTGCCGCAATCATTCATTGATGCCAATACTGGTAATCCTTTGGAAAATAATCCGGGGTATTGATAGATAATAGTCAGATATAAATACCGCATATAAAACGGCTTTGTATATATCGGTGTTTATATCTGATTTAGATTCATATATTCAAAAGAAAACAAAAACTTAATATCTTGATACATCATGTCCGAATTGGCTTTCATTTTTAGTCTTCTTATGGTAGGGATTACAGCGGTAGGTCTTTATCGTAAGCTCAATCCTCAAGGTCTTTTGATGCTTTCCGGTTTATTAATGCTTACAGCTGCTTTTTTCATGCAAGTGCATTCGGTAGTACCTAGTGAAGCTACGGGAATGGTGGTGTTTGATTTGGTAAGGATGATAGAGGAAGTTTTTCTTTCTAATTTGGCGCGTGCAGGGTTTATGATAATGACAATTGGCGGTTATGTAGCTTTCATGAATAACATAAAGGCTACTAATGCATTGGTCTATATTTCCATGAAGCCATTAGGTCTTTTTCGACGTTATCCTTATTTGGCGGCTACTATAGTTATTCCTATTGGACAATTACTTTTTATTACTACTCCTTCAGCTGCCGGATTAGGATTGTTGCTTGTGGCTTCGGTTTATCCTGTTTTAATTAGTTTGGGAGTAAGCCAACTTACAGCATTGTCAGTCATTGCCGCTGCTACTCTATTTGATCAGGGACCGGGGTCGGCAAATACTGCTATGGCTGCCGAATTGATAGGACAATCCAATGTGGAATATTTCATCACTCATCAACTTCCTTTAGTAATTCCTACTTCCTTGGTTGTAATGGTACTCTTCTATTTCAATAACCGTTATTTTGATAAAAAAGATGCAAAGAAACAGCAGGATGGCATATTGCAGGTGTCAAATGTGACTGCAACCTCATTAGTAGAAAAACCGGATGTTCCATTGGCTTTTGCGCTACTCCCGGTATTACCTTTGGCTCTTCTCATTTTCTTTTCACCTTTTGTGGGACTGTTTCAGCCTACTGTAACATTGGGTACCACTACTGCTATGCTTTTTTCTCTGTTCTTATCATTGGTATTTGTGTTGTTTCATACTCGTAGTGTGCGTACTACTTTTAACGTTTTTGCAAGTTTTTGGAAAGGCATGGGAAATGTGTTTACTTCAGTTGTAACATTGATTGTAGCTTCAGAAGTTTTCTCTAAAGGACTGATTGGTTTGGGATTTATTGATTCATTGGTGGGTTATTCCTCTCATATCGGACTTTCGGGATTAGCTATTGCCGCAATCTTTACTCTCATTATTTTTGGAGCTGCCATGCTGATGGGAAGTGGCAATGCAGCCTTTTTTTCATTTGGTCCTTTATTGCCGGGTATAGCCACTCAGCTTGGTTTGCCGGTTTTTTCATTGATACTTCCTTTGCAGTTGGCGGCAAGCATGGGACGTGCCGCATCTCCTATTGCCGGAGTCATTGTTGCCATTGCCGGGGTAGCCGGTGTGTCATCAGTGGAGTTGGCAAGGCGTAATACATTTCCTTTAATAGGAGGAATTGTTTTCTTGATACTTTATCATCTTATCACTTTCTAAAATTAATCGACAGCTATGTTTACATTGATAAAGAATGCAAATTTATATGCTCCTGCCTATCTTGGTAAAACAGACATTTTGCTATGCGGAGAAAAGATTGCGCATATTTCAAAGACAATTGAACTGAATGAATCATTTTGCCATACTATTGACGTGCAAGGTAAAATTGTTACTCCGGGATTTATAGATCAGCATGTACATATTACTGGTGGAGGAGGGCAACAAGGTTATGCCTCATTAGTCCCCGAGGTGACTATGAGCGAACTGGTGGCATGTGGTACTACTACTGTATTGGGTATGCTTGGTACTGATGGATTTGCCAAAGAACTTACTACGCTTTATGCCAAGGCCAAAGCTATTGACGATGACGGATTGTCGGCTTATATGCTGACAAGTTATTACGGATTGCCTACCAAAACATTGATGAATAGTGTGGCTGACGATCTTATCTTCATAGATAAAGTTATTGGCTGTAAGCTGGCGATGAGTGATGACCGTAGTCCGTTTCCGACAGAGCAAGAGATATTACGTATTATACATCAGGTACGTTTAGGGGGATTTACATCTGGTAAAGGAGGAATTCTCCACATTCATTTGGGAGCACTTCCGGAAGGTATTGAGCCCTTACTCAATATTGCTCGTCACTATCCTACACTGATATCTTATCTGTCTCCTACTCATCTGATACGTACTGAAGCTCTTTTTATGCAGGCTGTAGAATTTGGTAAATTAGGTGGAATGATTGATTTTTCGACTGGTGGCTCAAAGTTTGATACTCCCCATCGTTGTGTGATACGTGCATTGCGAGCTGGTGTCCCCCTTGATCGCATTACTTTTTCTAGTGATGGCCATGGTGGCGTACGCAGAGTGAATCCTGAAACTGGAGAAATAACTTATCGTCCTGCTCCTTTGAATTTAAATTTCAAGGAGGTAGTTGCATTAGTCAATGAGGAGGGGGTACCATTGGAACAGGCGATTACATTGATAACATCCAATCCGGCTCGTAATCTGAAATTACGAGCTAAAGGTATTGTGGCACAAGGAGCAGATGCAGACTTGTGTTTTTTGGCGGAAGATTTGCAGCTTACAGATGTCATTGCCCGTGGTAAATTTGTAATGCAAGATGGTACAATAGTAAAGAAGGGAAGGTACGAATTATGAAGAAGCTGATTATATTTTATATTGGATTCCTCTGTATTTGTTTATCTGCAATAGCGAAACAGACTTTGGAAAGGCCAAGAGGTGAACATTTCTTCACTTATAGTCAATACCCTCCTTTTGCCGATCGCCCGGTAGATGTACATTATTATATACCTTCCCAGGGGGATATTAAACAAATGCCTATTGTATTTGTCTTTGAAGGAGGAGACCGCGGCTATCGTTATCTTTTGGACGGTTGGAAAGAAGAAGCGGAGAGAAAGGGTTTTATGCTTTTTATACCTCACTTTGATTTGAAATCTTATCCTTTGGCAGACTATCAGGAGGTGGGGGTGATGAATGCTGCCCATACAGTAGCTAATGCTCCCGAAAAAATTACACCAGTGTTGGTTGATAAACTATTTGAATATGTGCGTCAATTTACGGGAAGCATGCGCAAAGGATATATGATTTATGGTCATTCTGCTGGTGGGCAATTCGTACAGCGTTTCATGCTTTTTCACGATAGTCCTTATGTGGAAAAAGCTATTATAAGTTCTCCCGGTTGGTATACTTTTCCTGATTTGGCCCAGACATATCCTTATGGTACGGCTGGTATCCCCTATATTTCATCTGAACAGATAAAAAAATACTTGTCAAAACCTATCATACTACAGCTGGCTTTGGGAGATACGATACGTGAGTCTTTTCTACGCAAGACTCCTGAAGCTGAACGACAAGGACGAAACCGTATGGAGCGTGGGCGTAGTTTCTGGCTTTATATTCACCAGTTGGCTGCATCCCGTGGTTGGGAATGCCATTGGCGCAAGATAGAAGAGTGCGGCATCGGGCATGAGGCTGTCCCTATGGGGAAACAAGCTGTGCCATTATTGACGACAGATTCTTTACGGGTACTTTTTATAGGTAACAGCTATACTTTTTTTAATCGTTTGCCATGGCAAGTCCAATCGTTAGCATCCTCATGTGGAAAAAAAATATCAGTGCGCCAGGTTGCTAACCCTGGTTGGTACTTGAGACAGCATGCAGCCAATACGCAAACATTAGAGGCGATTCGTGAAGGAGGATGGGATTATATGGTGATGCAGGAACAGAGCAAGGCACCTACTCGTGAAAAGGAATGGGTAAAGAAGAATGTATTCCATCCTGCGGCGCAGTTAGATAGTTTACGCCGTCTTTATGCCCCAAAAGGAAAAAGTGTCTGTTATATGACATGGGGGCGTAATAATGATACTTATGAAGGAATGCAGCAGCAACTTACGGAAAACTATTTGGAAATGGCTGATGTCCTTGATGCTTATTGTGCTCCTGTGGGTGAGGCATGGAGACGTGTACGTAGAGAGTGTCCAAGTTTGCAGTTGTATAATTCTGATGGCAGCCACCCTAGTCCTGCAGGCAGTTATCTGGCGGCTTGTGTCTTTTATGCAATTTTTTTTGGTGAGCCTTTTAGCAGCGATTATTATGCAGGTCTACCGTCTGAAACGGCTCTTTATTTACAGAGGATAGCACAAGAAGTGGTATTAGCTAATCTTGTGTTATGGAATAGAAATCAGTCGAAGCAACCTGCCGGAGTAACTGCAAGTTTCTATCCTGACCCCAAATTTGACCGTGAGACACCTACTCTAAGTAAACCTTACGGTAGCGGATTGGCATCGGTTGATGAGATAAAGGACTATTTACAACAATTGGTTGTACGTTCTCCGGGTTTGGCATATATGGAGAATATTGGTGTTACCAAACAAGGACGTACCATTCCGGTACTTTATTTGGGTACTCCCGACAAGAAGAAGGTAAGGGTATGGATTCAAGCGGCACTGCATGGTAACGAGCCGGCAGGTGCTGAGGCTGTATGCATGCTTGTCCGTTACTTACTTTGTGAAAAAGAAGGACGTGAATTGCTGAATCATATAGCTGTGGCTTTGGTTCCTATAGCCAATGTTGATGGTTATGCCATTCAGCAACGTCGTTCAGCCGATGGTTACGATTTGAATCGCGATCAGAGCAAATTAGAGGATGCTGTCACTTTGCTGTTGAAGCAGTCCTATCAGCAATGGAATCCGGACGTAGCTCTTGATATTCATGAATATACACCTTTACGTCGTGAGTTTAACTTATTACGTGGAGTGCCGACAGCAAATGCTGCTGATGTACTTTTTTTACCTACAGGACATCTTAATGCGCCTTTAGCTTTACGTACGCTGTCTGAAGAACTTTTTCGTCGTGAGGCAGAGGTCGTTTTAAATAGTGCCGGTTATGCTTCCGGTTTCTACTTTACTCCTCGTGTGGCAGATGGTTCCCTTGTTCTTGTAAAAGGTGCCAAAAGTCCGCAGTCCAGTTCTACTTTTCAAGCATTGACGGGGGCTGTATCGCTTTTTGTCGAAATAAGAGGTATTGGATTGGGACCGGAGTGTTTTGCACGTCGTAGTGAGTGCGGTTTCTTGGTGGCACGGCAAACGTTGGTTACTGCTGCGCAACATCGTGCTTCAATTAAACGTAAGATAGAACAAGCCAGGAAGCGCACCTTGAAAGCTACTGAACCGATATATGTTACTTTCACTTCGGATACTGTACGTCATGTAGTCTCTTTTATCGATTATAAGGCCAATGAACTGTTTAAGACTGAACTGCCAACCCTTGATGCCATGCAGGCAACACCTCAATTGATGCGTACTCGCCCTAAGGCTTATCTGCTCGATGCTCCCTGTACAGAAGCAGTATGTAAGCTTCGAGCGTTGGGTGTACACATTGAGCAAGTTACCCGTGTACAAAAAGCAAAAGTTGAGCGTTACAAAGTAACCCGTCTGTATCGTGCAGAGAAGGAATGGGAGGGGATTCATCCGGTAAATGTAGAAACGGATGTCTATGAAGATAATGTAGAACTTCCAATAGGTAGTTGGTTGGTACCTTTGGCACAACCTTTAGGAAATTTGGTTGCCACGTTGCTTGAACCGGAGTCTGTCTGTGGTTTCGTAAACTTCTGTGTTATTCCGGCTGAGGAAGGAAAGGGACTGTTTGTCAGTAGACTTATAAAATAAGAATTGGATATATAAAATTAAATTCGGTAATGACTATGAAACTAAAAAAAACGCTACAGATTATACTTGCTTTATGTTTAGGCCTATGGATGATTTCATGCCAGCAGGAACATATCAAGTTGACCTCTCCAAATGGAAAACTTTCTTTAGAGTTTACACTTGATGAAGAAGGTGCTCCCCGATATTGTTTAAGACATGCGGGGAAGAATATTTTACTTCCTTCACGTCTGGGATTGGTTTTGAAGGATGCGCCAGATCTTTTGACTGGTTTCGTTCTAAAAGAGGTTAAGCATGATTCGCATAATGATGTGTGGCAACCAGTATGGGGGGAAGAGGCTGAAATTGTAAATCATTATAATGAATTGAGGGTATGCCTCAAGGAAGAAACATCGTTGGAGCGAGAACTGAATATTATTTTTCGTCTTTTTGATGATGGGATGGGATTCCGGTATGAGTTCCCGCGCCAGCAACAGCTACAAGAGTTTCTTATTGATGACGAAGTGACTGAATTCGTTTTTCCTGCAGATTATGATGCTTGGAGTATTCCAGTGAAAGGAGTTCGTTTTTACGAGGCCTTATTTGAGAAAAAAACTCTTAGTAAGATGGGATGGGTAAGCACTCCGGTGACGATTGAGACAACAGATAGCCTTTATTTGGCTATTCATGAAGCAAATCTTACAGATTATGCTGCCATGAACTTGAAGCCGGTTGAACAACTTGAAGATAATAAAACGGTTACATTACGTGCGGCTCTTACACCTTGGAGTACAGGTGAGAAAGTACGTGTTACCGATACCCGTGTATCTCCTTGGCGTACAATGATAGTGGCTGAATCTGCCGGTGATTTGCTTCTTTCCCGTCTCATGTTAAATCTTAATGAACCTTGTCGTATAACCGATACTTCCTGGATACAACCTATGCGCTATATTGGAATTTGGTGGACTTATCACATGAAGCATAACACCTGGCATGCCGGTCCCCATCATGGGGCCACAACAGAGAATACAATGCGTCACATCGATTTTGCTGCTGCCAATAACCTGGGAGGTGTACTGGTGGAAGGGTGGAATGAAGACTGGGCTACTTGGAAGTTTAGTTTCACAAAACCTTATACCGATTTTGATATACAACGTATTACTGATTATGGGCGTAGCAAAGGAGTAGCTTTGATAGGACATCATGAAACTGGCGGTAATGTTTCCAATTATGAAAATCAGATGGAAGATGGTTTCAAGTTCTATGAGAAATATGGTGTGCATCAAGTAAAAACGGGTTATGTGGGCGATTTGCTTGATGGGAAAGAATATCATAGCAGTCAGTTTGGTGTACTTCATTATCGCAAGGTAATAGAGGCTGCTGCCCGTCACCGTATCTGTATTGATAATCATGAACCGGTGATTCCTACAGGTTTGCAGCGTACTTTTCCTAATCTGATGACACAAGAGGGAGTACGTGGACAAGAATGGGACGCTTGGGATGTAGATGGTGGAAATCCTCCCTCTCATACCGTAATATTGCCTTTCACTCGTGGGTTGGCAGGCCCGATGGACTTTACACCGGTGACGTTTCGGTTTGTTAACGATGTAATGCCACAGACACGTGTACATACCACACTGGCCAAACAATTGGCGCTGTTTGTGGTGCTCTATTCACCGTTACAAATGGCTTCGGATGAAATAGAGAATTACGAGGCTAATCCGGAACCTTTTAATTTTATAGTATCTTGTCCTACAGATTGGAGCAGAACAGTGGTGCCGGAAGCATGCATTGGCAGTTATGTTACTATTGCCCGTTGTGGTAAAGGAGAGGGATGCTGGTATATAGGCAGCATCACGGGAGATGAGGAACGAACGGCTAATATCAGTCTGTCTTTTCTCGATACAGATAAAAGATATCTGGCTACTATTTATCGTGATGCTCCTGAGGCCGATTATGAGACATGTCCTGCTGCTATACTTATAGAAGAGCGCGAAGTGACTTATAGTGATACCCTCACCATTCGGCAAGCACGTAGTGGAGGAACTGCCGTACGTCTGTGTCCTATAAAAGACAGTTGAGCCGGAGGTGTATTGGGGCAGAGTTGTTTATATTTTCTCTCTCAAGTATTCGTAAAAGCTATATTGCGACCGTACCTTCTCCTTTTGCGGTCGCGACGACTTCCAGCGGTTTCGCAACCGGTCGTCCACAAAGCAGGCTTTCCGTTTGTCCGACAGTTGTATGGATAGCATATCGATGAGTTCTTGCTTCAAGTCCGGGTCCAGAATGGGGGTGACGGCTTCGATACGGCGGTACAAGTTACGCCGCATCCAGTCCGGCGAGCCGAGGAAGAGCTTGGGTGCGCCGCCGTTGCCGAAGTACCACACACGGGCATGTTCCAGAAAGGTATCCACGATGCGTGTCACGCGGATGTTGTGGCTGTACTCCTGCCCGGGGATGAGGCAGCAGATGCCGCGGACAATGAGGTCTATCTCTACACCGGCTTGCGAGGCTTCGTAGAGGCGGTCTATCATGGCAGGGTCTTGCAGGGCATTCATTTTTAGGATAATCCGTCCTTGCTTGCCTTGCCGGGTCAGTTCTATTTCGTGATTGATGAGGCGGTTCAGTTCAGGAATCAGGTTGAAGCGGGCCACAAGCAGGCGGTGGAACACCGGATTTTCCTTTCCCTGCAGAGTACGGAACAAGTTGTGCAGGTCGTTTACAATCACCGGGTTGCAGGTGAATAGTCCGCTGTCCGCATAGAGGGTGGCGGTCTTTTCGTTGAAGTTGCCGGTGCTGATGTAGGCGTAGCTTGTCAGTTTGCGCCCTTCCTTGTCGCGGCGTAGCACGAGGGCTACTTTGGCATGTACCTTTAGTCCTGGTATGCTGAAAATGATGTTGATGCCGGCGGCTTTCATCATCTCGGCGGTGGCGAGGTTGTTTTCTTCGTCGAAGCGGGCTTTCAGTTCCACAAAGACGGTGACTTTCTTTCCGTTCTGTGCGGCGGCTATTAGGGTGTTGATGACGGTGGAGTTCTCTGCCACGCGATACTGGGTCACCATGATTTCACGCACGGTGGGTTCGTGGACGGCTTCATATAGAAAATGGATGAAGTGGTCGAAGGAGTGGTAGGGATAATGCAGCAGCAGGTCCTTCTTCTCCACATAGCGGAAGATGGATTCGCGTTCGTCCAGGCAGGTCAGCTTCATGGGCTGGGGTTTCTTGATGGGACGTACGCTTTGGTTGGGATTGGGCAGATGCCGCAAATCCTCCATGTTGAGGTGCTTGTCTCCCGGCACCAGCTCCCGGCGGTCTATGCGGTAGGCATCTACCAGAAAGTCGAGGAAGTCCTGGGGCATGGCGCGGTCGTATACAAAACGGCACACGGCGCCTATCTTGCGTTTCTTTACCTTCTTCTTCACCTGCTCGATGATTTCGGAGGTATTGGCGGCATCGTCTATCAGAATATCCGCATCGCGTGAAATCTTGATGCAATAACTGCTGTCCACTTCATAACCGGGGAAGATGGTATCCAGATTGGCCTTGATGATGTCTTCAATGAACATCAGATAATAGTCTTTCCCCACCTTGGGCAGCTGGATGAAGCGCGGCACTTTGCTGTACGGCAGTTTCATCACGAAATACTGGATGCGGTTTGGAGAACTGGCGGGAGCTCCTTTCAGATGAAGCCGTACGGCTAGATAGAGACGGTTGTCGCGCAGGAATGAAATCACCTTGTCCTTGCTTACGGGCACCGGGGCCAGATAGGGGAATATCTCTTCGCGGAAGAAGCTGCGCACAAAATCGCGGTGAAACGGTTCTACGTTGCGGCTTTGATAGAATATGATGTGATGTTTCCGCAGGGCGGGCAGTATCTTCTGTTCGTAGATGCGGATACGTTCCTCCAGTTGGCGATTGACTTCTTGGTTGATTTCATCTACCAGTTCGGCGGCAGACTGCATAGTCTCTTCATCGCTTTGCGAGGCTCCGGTGGCTATGGCCTTATGGTCGGCTACGCGTATCTTGTAGAATTCTTCCAGATTGGAAGAGTATATAGAAATAAAGTTGATGCGTTCGTATAGCGGCAATGTCTCGTCTTCCGCTTCCAGCAGTACGCGGTAGTTGAAGGAAAGCCAGCTGATGTCACGTTTGAAATATCTGTTGTCCATGGTGTTAAGGTGTTAATGTGGCATATTAGCACATTACCACATTGTATTCTTCCCAAATATAATTACCTTTGTCTTAATAAACAAAGGAAAGATGACAAAAGTTGGTTTATTATCGGATACGCATGGCTACTGGGATGAAAAGTACCTGCAATATTTTGAGGGCTGTGACGAAATATGGCATGCCGGTGACATCGGTTCGCTGGAAGTGGCACAGAAGCTGGCGGCTTTCCGTCCCTTCCGTGCCGTGTATGGCAATATTGACGGGCAGGAGATACGGCAGCTCTATCCGCAGATTCTCCGTTTCACGGTGGATGGGGCAGAGGTGCTGATGAAGCATATCGGCGGTTATCCCGGCAACTACGACCCTTCCATCAAGGGCAGCATTCTGGTGCGTCCCCCAAAGCTGTTCATCAGCGGGCACTCGCATATACTGAAGGTGAAGTATGACAAGACGTTGGATGTACTCCACATCAATCCGGGCGCTGCGGGCATTCAAGGTTTCCATAAGGTGCGTACGATGGTACGCTTTGCGGTTGATGGGGGAACGTTTAAAGATTTGGAGGTGATAGAACTTGCTGACCGATGATGTAGTTTGTTTATTTTCAATGGATTGTATTTACCGATTGCTTGCGCTATAGTGTAAAAGCCGTTACATGCTAATGTAAAGGTTGTTACGCTATTGGGTAAAGGCCGTTACACTATTTGGTAAAGGTCGTTACACGCTGAGGTAAAGACCGTTTCATCAAGGGGTGACGGCCGTTACGCACTGAAGTAAGCAAAACAATGTACCGGAGTAAGCAAAGCAATGAAGTAAAAAGATGAAACCAAGCCTTCACTTAATCGAATTTTTCCATTATCTTTGTACCCGAATAGCAAGTAGAGCCGTGGGGCATCGTCCTCCTTCTTATTTTATTCTCCATTTTGAAGTATCACCGAAAAAGAACTGAAATATGAAAGGAATTATTCTTGCAGGTGGCAGTGCCACTCGTCTCTATCCGTTGTCCAAGGCTATCTCCAAGCAGATAATGCCCGTCTACGACAAGCCGATGATATACTACCCGCTCTCTACACTGATGTTGGCGGGAATTCGCGAAGTGCTTATTATCTCTACTCCACGTGACTTACCCATGTTCCGCGAGCTGCTGGGAACCGGTGAAGAACTCGGTATGTCCTTTTCCTATAAGATACAAGAGAATCCCAACGGACTGGCACAAGCCTTTGTGCTGGGTGCAGAGTTCTTGGACGGCGGACCGGGCTGCCTTATTCTGGGCGACAACATGTTCTACGGTCAAGGCTTCTCCGCCATGCTGAAGCGTGCCGCTTCCATAGACAAGGGTGCCTGCATCTTTGGTTATTACGTCAAGGACCCCCGTGCCTACGGTGTAGTGGAGTTTGATGCCAACGGCAAAGCCGTCTCGCTGGAAGAAAAGCCTGCCAATCCTAAAAGCAACTATGCCGTCCCCGGACTGTACTTCTACGACTCCACCGTGACAGAGAAAGCCGCCTCCTTGAAGCCCTCTGCTCGCGGCGAATACGAAATTACCGACCTCAACCGTCTCTATCTGGACGAGGGCACGCTGAAAGTGGAGCTCTTCGGCCGTGGCTTTGCCTGGCTCGACACCGGCAATTGCGACAGCCTGCTGGAAGCCAGCAATTTTGTCGCCACCATCCAGAACCGTCAAGGCTTCCGCGTGAGCTGTATCGAAGAGATTGCCTGGCGCAAGGGCTGGATAGATGTAGACCAGCTGTATCGCTTGGGTGAACAGCTTGGCAAGACCGAATATGGCAAATACCTGATGGAACTGGCTGAATCGAAGCGATGAACTCTTTGTTCCCCAAAAAGAGAAGGAGAATAGTTCTCCTATAAAGGCCCGCTGACTTTAATTTTTAATTTATAATTTTTAATTCTCATGAAGACTTATCTCGTAACCGGTGCCGCCGGTTTTATCGGCGCCAACTATATTAAATATATCCTGGCAAAACATAATGATATTAAAGTGGTGATACTGGATGCCTTGACCTACGCAGGCAATCTGGGCACCATTGCCAATGACATTGACGACGAACGTTGCTTTTTTGTAAAAGGTGACATCTGCGACCGCGTGCTTGCCGACGAACTGTTTGCCAAGTATAAATTCGATTACGTAGTGAATTTTGCTGCCGAGAGCCACGTAGACCGTAGCATAGAGAATCCCCAGCTTTTCCTGATGACCAACATCCTGGGTACACAAAACCTGCTCGATGCCGCCCGCCGTGCCTGGGTCACGGGTAAGGACGAGTCCGGTTATCCCACTTGGCGCAAAGGCGTTCGTTACCATCAAGTGTCTACCGACGAAGTTTACGGCTCACTTGGTGCCGAAGGCTACTTCACAGAGCAAACCCCGCTCTGCCCGCACAGCCCTTACAGCGCCAGCAAGACGAGTGCCGATATGGTAGTGATGGCCTATCACGACACCTATAAGATGCCCGTCACTATCACCCGCTGTTCCAACAACTACGGTCCTTATCACTTCCCCGAAAAGCTGATTCCGCTTATCATCAAGAATATTCTCGAAGGCAAGAACCTCCCCGTCTATGGCGACGGCAGTAACGTGCGTGACTGGCTCTACGTGGAAGACCACTGCAAAGCTATCGACCTGGTTGTCCGCGAGGGTGTGGAAGGCGAAGTCTACAACGTAGGCGGTCACAACGAAAAGACCAATCTTGAAATCGTGAAGCTGACTATTGCCACCGTCCGCCGCTTGATGGAGGAAGAACCCCGTTACCGTGCAGTGCTGAAGAAACAAGTAAAAGCCGCCGACGGCACGATTGACATCAGCTGGATAAACGAAGACCTTATCACCTTCGTCAAAGACCGCCTAGGTCACGACCAGCGTTATGCCATCGACCCCACAAAGATTACCAATGCCCTGGGCTGGTATCCGGAGACGAAGTTCGAGGTCGGCATCGTCAAGACCATTGAATGGTACCTGAACAACCAGCCGTGGGTGGAAGAAGTGACCAGCGGTGATTATCAGAAGTATTACGAACAGATGTATGGAGGTAGAGGTTAAGGTTTAGGGATTAGGGTCTAACCGCTAATCCTTAACCTCTAACCTCTCAATTCAGCGCCACCGCTAACAGTAATCCTAAGAACAGCATATTGCGCGACGTCTCGCCCAGTATGCTGTTCAGCTTTTTACCGCTACCTATCTGTATCATTTTGCGCCACGTCAGTGCGTGCATATAGAGATAGACGCAGGGAGCCCAGATAAATTCCAGCGGAGTCAGCTTGCCCGTGTAGACAAACCAGAAGCAGAGCAGCACGGCGGCGATGCCCAGTGCCAGATACATATTCTCACCGAACTTCTTGCCGTAGCGTACCACCAGCGTACACTTGCCGCTCACGGCATCCTGCTCGCGGTCGCGATAGTTGTTCACCATCAGCAAGGTGTCTATGGCGAGGCCACTGACGAGCGACAGCACCACCACATCCATATTCAGCGTATAGGCCTGCACGTAGTAGGTGCCGCATACGGGCACGAAGCCGAAGAACACCAGCACCAGTACGTCGCCCCAGCCCCGATAGGAGAGCAGCGTGGTATAGAGGAAAGCAAACAGTATGCACACCACGCCCAGCACCACCAGTTCCCAGCCTCCGTGGGGCAGCTGCCCCCAGACGGTGAACAGCACTGCCAGCCCTGCCAGGCACGACAATGTCAGTGCGATGCCGATGCCGGTTTTCATGGCTGCCGGCGTAATCCAACCTTCGGCGCAGGCGCGCTGCGGCCCCAGCCGGTCTTCCCGACGGTCGGTCCCTTTCTGGAAGTCGAAGAGGTCGTTGATAAAGTTGGCGGCAATCTGCATGCCGCAGGCAAAGAGGGCGCACAGCAGGGCGGGTGCGGTCTTGAACTGTCCGTCGCTGAAGGCAAGGGCACTGCCCAGCAATACCGGGATGATGGCTCCCGTCAACGTCTTGGGGCGGGCGGCGAGAAACCATGCGTAGGGTGAATTCTGTTTAATCTCGTTCATCGTAGTTCCAATTTAGTTCGGCATCTGCCAGCAAAAATACTGAAAATCCCTATATTTGTACCCACTTATGATGAAGAAGTTAGTCTACATATCCATTCTTTCTCTGCTGCTCTTGTCTTCCTGCCGTTCCAAGCGGATGATTACCGTGTCGTTGCCGCAGCCAGTCATGCAGGCAGACAGCACGCAGCTTGGCGATACTATCGGGTTGCCTGCCCGCCTTTCGCCGATGTTCACCTTTGACCAGTCTGATTTGCGTAATGTCCGCCGCCAGCCGGCGAAGGGCGAGGTAAAGAAACAGCAGATAAAGAAAACGGCACCGGTACAAAAGGTAATTGTGCAGCGAGGTACAAGAATCACATCGAAAACCACCCACGTAGGCTCGGCCTATAAGGGCGTCAGCCGCATTAAGACGTACGACTTCACGCATCGCGACGTGCCTGCCGCCTTCGAGGGCTTCCGCATCGCCTTTGTCTCCGACCTGCACTACAAAAGCCTGCTGAAGGAGGAGGGATTGAAGGACCTGGTTCGCCTGCTCATAGACCAGAAGGCCGACGTGCTGCTGATTGGCGGTGACTTTCACGAAGGCTGCCAGTACGTGCCGCCCGTCATGGCTGCCCTGGCGCAAGTGAAGACGCCGTTGGGCACCTATGCCGTGCTTGGCAACAATGACTACGAGGCTTGCTATGACGACATCGTGCGCGAAATGAGGCATTATGGCATGCATCTGCTGGAGCATAAGGTGGACACCCTGCGGCGTGGCGGTGAGCGGATTCTTGTGGCGGGCGTGCGCAATCCTTTCGACTTGGGCAAGAACGGCACATCGCCCACACTCGGCCTTTCGCCCGACGATTTCGTAATCCTGCTGACGCATACGCCAGACTATGCCGAGGACGTCCCGGTGACAAACTCCGATCTCATCCTGGCCGGACACACGCATGGCGGGCAGGTGACGCTGTTCGGGCTTTATGCACCGATAGTCCCCTCGCACTACGGGCAGCGGTTCCTCTCCGGGCTGAAGTACAACTCAAAGAACATCCCGATGATTGTCACCAACGGCATCGGCACTTCGCAGAAAGCCATCCGCATGTTTGCTCCCGCAGAGGTGGTGATGATTGTGCTGCACCGGCTGACGGACTGATTTATTCTTCGGGCATCAGCACCACTCCCAGTTTCTTCTTGCCATCCATCTTTACCACCATCGGCTGGTGGAAATGTACATGCCGCAGGTACTTCGTCTCGTGTACGGCAGGCTGTGTATTCAGGAATTCCTGGTTGTATACGCCGTCATTCATAAAGGCGTTGATGGTAAAGTATCCCACTCCAAAGGAGGTCAGGTTCTGGAAGAAGTGGGTTCCCTGGCTGGGGTCTACCCGGTAGTTGGTCAGTCCGGCTTCCACTATCACGCGGGCGGCGCTGATGTGCGGCCACTTCACGGGGATGCCGAGCCAGGTGTCACTGCTACCCCAGCGTCCGGGACCTACAAGGACATAGTTGCGGCCTTCGTCCAGGAACTGCTGGTTCAGCTTCTCTATCTCCCAGGCAATCTCCTGGTTGTGGGAGGCACTATAGTCGTCTGTCTTCACATAGATAATGTCATGTATCTCGTTCATGATGCCATGTCCCAATGAGTTGTTGGAACGGAGCAGTACCTGGTCGTCCGGAATGGCGGTAAGGTCTTCATCCAGCATCTCCTTGGTGTCGACTATCGGGCGGATTTGCAGCAGGTAGAAGGTGCCGGTTTTGTCCTTCTCGCGGCTCATGGTGGCGGCAAACTCTATCTCTACGGGACGGCGCATCTCCTGCTCTCCGTATTTCAAAGCCAGTTGCAGGATGCGTGGCAGGGGGAATACGTCGTGTTGCAGGATGTTGGCAAAGGTGATGACTTTGCGTCCACCGGGATAAAGCCCGTCGCGGATAATCTGGTCGTAAGGGTCGTAGGTGGAGGCTATGTAGTTCAGTGCTCCGTCCTTTTCCGCTTCTTTGACGTGCAGTTTCAGCAGGTTGAAGCCGTCGTCGATGGAGAAGTCGTGACCGGCATTGCGCAGGTCGAGGGCATAGAAGCGGGTCTGAGTCTCTTTGAGGGCAATCTCCATTTCGCTGGTTTGCAGCACCTGGTTGGGGTGATAGGGCGAGAAGCGGAGCGTCATGCCACCGTCCACGATGTATTTACCTAAACCGAGCGCCAGATTGACGATACCTTCTTCTGCCTTCTCGTCGCCGATGGGGTAGTAGTTGAGCGAACGTGCCACGCCGGACATGCTGGGGTAGTAGCGGTCACCATACTGGTTGCCCACTACCTCTTGCAGGATGACAGCCATCTTTTCCTGGTCGATAACGTTGCTCGTTGCCTGCATGTATGCCTTCGAGTCGCGGAAGTAGACCGAAGCATATACTCCCTTGATGGCATCGCTCAGCATGCGCAGCATCTCGTACTTGTCGTCCAGATAGGGAATCATGTAGGTGTTGTAGATGCCGGCGAAGGGTTGGTAGTGCGAGTCTTCCAACAACGAGGACGAACGGATGGCAAGCGGCGACTTCACCACGTCGAAGAAGGTGAAGAAGTCCTCCACCAGGCGGTCGGGCAGCTTTGCTTTGAGGAAGTAGCGCAGGATGACGTCATCGTCGGCATCGGACAAGGCTATCTGATACAGATTGTTGGTATCCATAAACTCGTCGAACACATCGGTACAGAGCACGATGGTCTTGGGGATGGCGACACGGGCATTCTCAAACTCTTCGAACTCGGGGTGATGCTTCACCAGGTTGTCGATGAAAGCCAGTCCGCGCCCCTTGCCTCCCAGCGAACCGTCGCCAATACGGGCAAAGTTGGAGTATCGGTCAAAGCGGTCGCGCCTGAAGACTGCCACTACTCCCTGGTTTTTCATCTTGCGGTATTTCACGATAGCCTCGAAGATAATTTTACGGTGGGCATCCACGTCTTGCAAGCTATTCCAGGTGATGGGCCGCAGGAACTCTGCCACGGGAAACATGGCACGCGAGTAGAGCCAGCGGCTGACGTGGTTGCGGCTGATGTGGTAAAGGAATGATTCTGCCGGAACAGCAAAAAGAATGTTCTGCAGCTCTTTGAGATTCTTTACGCGGGCAATCTCTTCCAGCGTGTCCGGGTTGCGGAAGATAAAGTCGCCGAAGCCGAAATTGTCTGATACAATACGGCGCAGGTCCACATCCATCTTTTTGGAATTCTTGTCGATGAAGGCGGCATCGTATTTGGCTGCATACGCTACGTTGTCCGATTCGCTGGACTGTATGATAAGGGGTACAAACGGGTCTTCCTTGCGGATGGCGGCACAGAGCTTGATACCGGCCAGTCCGTCCTTCTCGCCCCGTTCTACGCGGGGGAAGCGTACGTCGGTGATGACACCTAATATATTATTCTTATATTTTTGGTAGATGCCAAAGGCTTCTTCATAGGTACGTGCCAGTACAATTTTGGGACGTCCCCTCATGCGCAGTGTGCGCTGGTGGGCATTCAGTGCTTCAGTAGAGAATTCCTGGCTCTGCTTCAATACGAATTTATACAGATTGGGCAGGATGGAGGAGTAAAAGCGGATGCCGTCTTCCACCAGCAGGATGAGCTGCACACCCACTTCGTTGACGTCGTGCTCCAGGTTCATCTTGTCCTCTATCAGCTTGATGATGGAAACCAGCAAGTCGGTGTTTCCCAGCCAGCAGAACACATACTCAAAGGGACTGAGGTCTTCATTGGCAATACGCTTGGTGATGCCGTGGCTGAAAGGGGTAAGTATCACCATCGGAATCTGTTCATACAGGTTTTTGATGTATCGTGCCACGTCGAAGCTGTCGTTGTCTCCCGTGCCCGGCATGCAGATGATGAGGTCGAAAGAGATGGAGGACAGCTGTGTCAGCGCCTCCTCGCAAGTGGAAACCTGCGTGAAACGGGGAGGGTAGCGCAAGGAGAGCGAAGTGTATTCATTGAATATCTTTTCGTCGATGCGGCCGTCATCTTCCAGCATGAAAGCATCGTAAGGATTGGCTATCAGAAGGACGTTGAAAATGCGCCGTGTCATGAGGTTGGCAAACTGTGTGTCCTTGAAATAGAGCTGGTTTAATTTGAACTTACTGAGCATGGCTTCTCATGATTTGTTGGTTTCGGAAGGCAAAAGTAATAGAAATCGAACCTATTCGGATAGTTTTTCGACCGTTTTTTTTATATTTATGCGTAATATTGCATCCGAAAAACAATATATGACCTATGTCTGCTCCATATCCGTTTCCATATAAATCCGTTGCATGTACATTTTTGCTGTTATGGGTGTTCGTTTTTTTGTTCGCTGACTTGTTTGCCGGTTCATTCCGCACCTTGGGTATCAAGGAGGGATTGGGCAGTCGGCAAGTATTCCAGATAAACAAGGATTCAGCCGGATTTGTCTGGGTGTATACTCATGTCGGGATAGATCGTTATGACGGGAATGAAATCAAGCATTACAAGCTGGACGGAATGGTTGATTCCAGGGACAATATCCAGTCTTCCACTACCATGATGTGTGATAAGGAGGGTATTGTCTGGGTTGCATTGAAGAATGGAAAAATCTATGCATACAACAAACTGACGGACTCTTTCCAATTGCGTGTGGACTTGGCTGATTACCTGCCTTCTCCGGTATTGTATAATATGCTGTTTGATGACGAAAACCGTTTGTGGTTGTGTATGTCGAAGGGGCTTTATTCTTGGGAAGAAAGTGCAGGACTGTCTTTTGCCGGATTGAAGGGGCAATCTGTCCGTTGCATGGTCCAAATGGAAGATGAAGTGTTTTTTGCAGGCACCGACAAGGGTGTCTTCCGGCTGACGAAGGCAGGAGCGGCAGGTTCTTCGTCTTTTGAGACGAGGCCGGTTGACCTGCATACAGAGATGCATGTGGAATCGCTCTATGTCTTCGGAGCGAAGCTGTTCATCGGTACCTTTTCAAACGGCGTATTTGTGCTTGACGGTCCCGAAGGGCAAATACATTCCTTGAATGACCGGATTCCTCATGTACCTATCCGTTCGTTTGCAAGGACAAAGGATAATTTGCTGCTGGTGGGAGCCGACGGTGCAGGTGTTTTTTGCATGGATGTCGCTACTGGAGAACTTTTGAACCATTATATGAATAACGGGGATGATGACAAAAGCTTGAGTGGTAATACGGTATCCGATATTTGTGTGGATGAATCCGGAGTTGTATGGATTGGCACTTCTACGAATGGCATCAGCTATCTGGATCCGGAGATGCCGGATGTCTATAGAATCAGGCACGAACGCAATAATGATAATTCCCTGAAGTCGGACCATGTAAATGTGATGTTTCAGGACTCGGAGGGAGATTATTGGTATGGTACAAACAACGGCGTCAGCCTCTATCAACCTCGGTCACGCAAATGGACCCACTATCTGGACGGTACGGAATATAGTGGCAAAGTGGTATTGGCGCTTGCCGAAGACTCCGGGGGAAACATCTGGGTAGGTGGCTATGGTATCGGTGTCTATTGTATTCATAAACAGACCGGACGGGTACAGAAGAAAGAGAAAAGAAATGCACATCCGGAGAAGGGAATGGCCACCGACTATGTTTATGCCATTTATGCGGAAGGGGATTATGTCTGGTTCGGTGGTATTGAAGGAGAGTTTACCCGTTACGATATACGGACGGATACTTATACATATTACCCGATTGATTGCATAGGTGACATAAAGCCGGGTAAGGGGGGCTCATTACTGATTGCCGGTTGCAGCGGGTTGGCCGTCTTTGATAAGAAGTCGGGAGACACGCAGTGGCATCAGACGTTTGGAGACATCTCTCTGCATTATCCTATCCGTTGCCTGATGCAGTCCTCATCCGGTGATATTTGGCTGGCGACAGACGGGGAAGGCCTTATACGTGTTGGTCCGGATGGGAAAGAGGTGCATGCATATACCGTAGATGACAATCTGGTTTCCAATTCCATCAACAGCCTGCTGGAGGATAACGAAGGGCGTATCTGGTTCAGTACGGAGAAGGAATTGTATTGCTTGGACTGCTCCCGGGATATTATCATCAGTGCCAATGATTTTTTGGATGTCAGCTGGGGATATTACAATCCGAATGCTGCCCTTAAGTTGAAGAATGGATGTCTTGCTTTCGGCACCGCAGAAGGGATTCTTTCCTTTCTCCCGTCTTTGGACTTGGGGACTCATGCCCCCGTTGAGCTGATTCTGACAGACTTTAAACTGCTTTATGAATCGGTCAAAGCGGGAATGAAAGGCTCTCTTTTGCAAACGAATATCAATGATACCCGGAAAATAGATTTGAAGTATAATCAAAACTCCTTCTCTATTTCCTTCTCTGCCATCAACTTTGCAGTCCCGCATCGTATCAGGTATGAGTATAGGCTCGAAAATCACAATGAAGAGTGGGAACACTCCAATTCAGTGCGGAACGTGAGCTATATGAATCTCTCGTCCGGTAAGTATGTATTCCGCTTGCGGGCATTTGATAAATACACCGGGCAGCAGGTGGGAGAAAGAAGTCTGGATATTGTCATTCATAACCCTTACTGGGTTTCGTGGTGGGCGCTGTTCATCTATTTCATTTTGTTGTCTGTCTTTGTCTACATGTTTGTGCAGTATAGGAGGCATAAGGTGAACGAGGGGCGTATAAGGGACAAGATACGTTCCTTTATCAGTATAGCCCATGATATCCGTACACCGGTTACTTTAATAAAGGCTCCGCTGAGCGAGCTCGAAGCGCAGGAAGGACTTCCGGAGCAGGGTAAGAAAACCGTTGCGGTGGCTATGAAGAATGTGGAAAAACTGATGGGAATGATTACTCAACTGCTTGAGTTGCAGAAAACGGAACTGCATGCCGAGGAGTGTCTGAAGGTTTCTCCATACGACATTAAGGCTTATCTGGAGGAAAAAATGGCGGAGTTTCACTTAGCTGCCATGCAGAAGAGCGTCGGGATAGAGTTGGAGGTGGAGCCGGATATGCCCAAGGTTTGGATTGACCGGGAGAAGATGGATCATATCATAGACAATCTGCTCTCCAATGCCTTGAAGTATACAGAGAAGGGAGTCATCCATATACTGGTGAAGACTGCAAGAAAGAAATGGACTATTGAAGTGAAGGATACGGGCATCGGCATTCCGAAAGAGGAGCAGGGCAATATTTTCCACGAATATTATAGAGCCCAGAATGCCATGAACTTTGGGGAAACCGGTTCGGGCATCGGTCTGATGATTACGCGCCGCATTGTGAAACAGCATCACGGCACCATCTCTTTCAGTAGCGTGGAAGGACAGGGAACTACGTTTACGGTAACTTTCCCGCAGAGGATAAAGGCGAACGTGGTGGTGGAAGCGAAGGCAGACGGCCAGGAAGAACCTCAGGCCGCTACTGGGGCTGTGCATGAAGAAACGGAACGTGCCGGGAAGAATGTCCTTCTTCTGGCGGAGGACGATGCGGATATGAGGGAGTATCTGGTGGACAGCTTGTCTTCCGAATATAAGGTAGTTGCCGTGCCCGACGGCGGAAAGGCATTGGAGACGGCAAGGGAAATCAATCCTGATATCATAATCTCGGACATTGTGATGCCGGTACTGGAAGGTGATGAATTGTGCCGGATTCTGAAGTCATCGGTAGATACAAGCCATATACCTATTATATTACTGACCGCACTGAGTGAGAGGGAAAATATCATCTTCGGACTGGAGGCCGGTGCCAATGACTACATCATCAAGCCTTTCGACTTGTCTGTGCTGAAAGTGCGTATCAGGAATATTCTTCAGAATAGGCAGCATTTGCGCGAAACCGTTTTGGCGATGGATGCGCAGCCCGAAGAGACAGACTATACCAGCCAGTTGGACAAGGAGTTCCTGGACAAGGTTATGAAGGTGATTGAGGAGGAGTTGTCCGATTCGGAATTCTCCATCAATGACTTCTGCCGGATGCTGGGCATGAGCCGCACTTCTGTCTACAATAAGATAAAGACGCTGACCGGGCAGGGACCGAATGACTTCATCCGCATTGTCCGTTTGAACAAGGCAAAAGAGCTGCTGGTTTCCCGGAAATATTCGATAGGGGAAGTGGCGAATATGGTCGGATTTTCTGACCCGAAATATTTCAGTACATGCTTCAAAAAGCAGTTTGGTACCAGTCCCAGCAAAATTTAGAGCCATGAAGACTGCTTTTGAACCACCGCTGACAAGTATTAAACCTTTTTTGTCAGAGAATAAACCCTTGTCTCCCTGATAGTGCGTAATATTGTGGACAGTAAACAATATTAAAAAACGCATATAAAAAATGGAAACGTATTTAGGTCTTGATTTAGGAGGCACGAAGTTGCTGATTGGCGAAATGGATAGCCGTGGCAACATTTTGAGGTATAAGAAATATGACTCCGGTTACTTTAATCAGCAGGCTGCGCTGGAAATCATCAAGTCGTCGCTCGATGATTATATCCGTACCGTGGGCTGGTATGACCAGAAACCGGTAGCGATGGGTGTTGGGCTGATAGGGCGTGTAGATCCCAACGAAGGTGTCTGGCTGCAGATTGACCCGAGCAGGACACAGCGGATTGAGTTGGCAAAGGAACTGTCGGATATATATGGCATGCCTTGCCATATAGACAATGATGTGAAGAGCGCTACAAGAGCCGAGCGCGTCTGGGGATTCGGACAAATTTCCAAAAACTTTATATACGTAAATGTAGGTACAGGCATTGCCGTGGGTACGGTGATAAATGGGAGACAAATCCGTGGCAGCCATTTCAATGCCGGCGAAGTGGGACACGTGCGTGTAGGTGTGAACATAGGCATTAAATGCGGTTGTGGACGGATGGACTGTGTGGAGGCGATTGCTGCCGGTATAGGTTTTGACAATTGTGCCCGTCTGCTCCGCAACCAGTATGAGACCGGCCTGCATATTCCGGCTGAAAAAGGGGAACGGGTGATTGTGAGTGAGGTGTTTGCACTTAGTCAGAAAGGTGACCCTCTCTGTACGGTGCTGGTGGAGAATGCAGCTGAGGCGCTTGCCAATCTTATCATGAATCTGGTACGTGTGATTGACCCGGACACGGTGGTGTTGGGTGGAGGCATTGTGGCCGACGGGTATATGCACGAGAAGATTCTGGAGAAACTTCATCCTACGACCATGCGTTTTGTCAGCAACGGGGTTGTCATTACGAAACTGAATCCCGGATTTATCGGGCTTCTGGGGGCCGGTGCGGTGGCGATGAATATGTGATTAGGAATTAATGATTAAGAATATGAAAATAACAATAACAAAGAATGAAAAGGAGTTTGACTGCACGGCTGCATGGCGCATCATCGGGCAGATGTTGAATGAACCGGAGAGTGTGATAGGACTTTCGACGGGACGTACTACCGGCAATCTTCATCGGTTGGTGGGAGAAATCTATACTAAATATCCGTTTAAGGTGGATACCGTTACTTTCTTCGGATTGGATGAGGTAACGAATGTGCCGCGCGAATATGCCGGAGCATGCTACACGATGCTGAAAACGGAGTTGATGGATACATTGGGCATCAAGGAAGAGAATTTTTTGATGCTGCCTACCATTTCTGGTGATTTTGAACAGTCATGCAGGGATTTCCAGCAGGAAATTGCGAACCGTGGCGGTATTGATTTGCTGATTTTAGGGTTGGGTGAGAACGGACACCTGGGATTCAACCAGCCGGAATCTCCCTTTGGCGGTGAAGCATGGGTGACCCGGATGAATGTGGAACTGGAAGAACGCATTCGTAGAGAAACGGGTACTCCTCCCGATAAAGAGTTGGGAGGGGCTACTTTGGGAATAAAGAACATTATGCAGGCACGCCGGATTGTACTGGTTGCCAAAGGGACTAATAAAGCGAATATTGTCAAGCGGATGCTTGAAGGGCCTGTGACAACAGATGTTCCTGCTTCCATCCTTCAGCTTCATCCCAACTGTGAATTTCTGCTGGATGAGGCGGCGGCAAGCATGCTTAACTGCTAAGTCGCCTTGCAGGCGGCTGATAACTAATTATTTGAATTAATAATCAAAATACTATGACACAACAAGAAAAACAAATAAACTATATGGGGCCATTCATCACGATGGTGTTCTTGTTCTTTATTGTAGGTTTCCTTACGACTGCCAATACTCAGTTTCAGGGTCCTCTGAAAGAAACTTTTCTTTCGGAAGTGGGTGGGTTAAAAAATACTTTTGCTACTTTGATTACTTTCTCCTGGTTCCTTGCTTATCCGGTTTGTGGAGGGGTAGGCTCGTCGTGGATTAGCAAATACGGATATAAAGGAACATTGATGCGTGGATTGCTGGTGATGATTGTGGGGCTTGGTTTGTTCTTTGCCTCTTCCTATTTCACAGTACACTTTCCTGAAGCGAATTGGCATGCAGGAAATAATGTTATCCCTGGAGGGTTCTTGATTTTCTTACTGGGTTCTTTCGTGG
Source organism: Bacteroides sp. A1C1 (assembly GCF_004328515.1). Lineage (NCBI taxonomy): Bacteria > Pseudomonadati > Bacteroidota > Bacteroidia > Bacteroidales > Bacteroidaceae > Bacteroides > Bacteroides sp. A1C1. The sequence goes on along the minus strand of NZ_CP036491.1, from coordinate 949,736 downwards.
TAGGGGCTTCGGCCACCATTCTGCAAGTGGTTATAAATCCTTATCTGACGGCTTGCCATGTCAAGGGTACCCAGTCCGTTCAGCGTTTGGCTATAGGTGGTTCCGCCAATTCTGTGGGAACTACGCTTGCTCCTTATTTCGTGACCGGTGTCGTGTTCGGCGGTCTGTCTATGGAGGACATTCAGATTGACCAGCTGATGGTTCCGTTCCTGGCATTGATGGCTGTTATTTCTTTGATTGTATTGTTGTTGATGAAATTGTCTTTGCCCGATATCCAAGGAACCAGGGTAGAGAAGGGAGAAAAGCTGGAAAAAAGTGTATGGTCCTTCCGTCATCTGACATTGGGCGTGGTAGCTATCTTCTTTTATGTAGGAGTGGAAGTCTGTATCGGGGCCAATATCAATCTGTACGCCATCGAGATGGATTATGCTTCTCCGGCACTGATGGCTACGCTCTATTGGGGTGGTATGCTTGTGGGCCGCCTGGTGGGGAGCAGCCTGAGCAGAATTTCTCCCCGCGTGCAGTTGACGGTTACTACGGTATCGGCAGGACTACTCGCCCTACTGGCCATTCTTCTGAATAATCCGTGGCTGCTCACGGCAGTAGGTCTGTTCCATTCCATCATGTGGGGAGCTATCTTTACCTTGTCCGTTGCCCATTTGGGAAAATACACTTCGGTGGCTTCCGGTGTGTTCATGATTGGAGTGGTAGGCGGTGCCATATTGCCCTTGTTGCAAGGAGTGCTTGCCGATGTTCTTGGAGGCTGGAGATGGTCATGGTTCATCGTTCTTTTTGGAGAAGCGTTTATGCTGTATTATGCATTGATAGGTTCACGGGTCCGTCAGACCTGCGATAATTTGTAATTAAAGATAGTACTTATGAAAAAAATTAGAATGATGATGGCTGCCGCTTTGGGCGTATTGGTTTCATGCGGTAGCGTTAAGTCGGGAGAAGAGGTCGTTGCGGCTTCTCGCGATTCAAAGGTTGTGGTTGCTTATGTCACTTCGTGGAGTGAGGTGATGCCCGACCCGCAGTACATGACGCATATCAACTATGCGTTCGGTCATGTAAACGAGAGCTTTAACGGTGTCAAGATTGATAATGAGGAACGTTTGAGACAGATTGTTGATTTGAGGAAACAGAAGCCGGAGCTGAAAGTGCTGCTTTCCATCGGCGGCTGGGGAAGCGGACGTTTCAGTGAGATGGCTGCCAATGATGAATATCGCCGTGCTTTTGCCGCGGACTGTGACCGTGTGGTGAAGGAGTTCGCTTTGGATGGCATTGACATCGATTGGGAATATCCCACCAGCTCTATGGCAAATATATCCTCGTCACCGGACGATACGGAGAATTTTACACTTCTGATGCAGGATATCAGAGCTGCCATCGGCAATGAAAAGGAACTGACACTTGCCACCGTAGCTTCTGCCCGTTACATTGACTTCAAGGCTATCTTGCCTTCCGTCGATTTTGTGAATATCATGGCTTATGACATGGCTTCTGCTCCCAAGCACCATTCGGCGCTTTATCCGTCAGGACATAGCGGTGACATTACTTCGGACGGTGCCGTTACTGCACACTTGAAAGCGGGCGTACCGCCTTCCAAGCTGGTGATGGGTATGCCCTTCTATGGTCGTGGAGGTGACGGTTATCCCAGCTTCCAAGACTATAATAAGGTAGGGAATACGGATACCCAATATACTGAAAAGTGGGATGAGGTGGCTCAAGTGCCTTATCTGGCCGATAAGAATGATACGTTGGTATTTGGTTTTGAGAATCCCCGTTCACTTGCCATCAAGTGTCAGTATATTCTGGATAAAGATTTGCTGGGAGGCATGTATTGGGATTATAGCGGAGACAATGAGCAGGGTGATTTGCGCCGTACGGTAGCAGAAAACCTATTGGGCAAGCCGCACAAGGCGAAGGTACTGGTGTTGACGGAACGTGGCGGACAGCACGGAGGATTTACGGATGCCGGTTTGAGGTGGTTGGCGGCCGAAGGTGTAAAGGGGAATTTCAGTATTACCGAGATAAACAATGCCAGGAACATAACGGAGGCTTACTTGTCGCAGTTCAGCCTGGTTATTCAATTGGATTTCCCGCCTTATACTTGGCCGAAGGAAGCGGAAGATGCGTTCGTCAAGTATATAGAAGAAGGCCGTGGCGGCTGGATAGGTTTCCATCATGCTACTTTGCTGGGCGAGTTTGACGGTTATCCCATGTGGCAATGGTTCTCTGATTTCATGGGTGGTGTACGTTTCAAGAACTACATAGCTCCGCTGGCCAACGGTACGCTGATTGTGGAAGATAAACAGCATCCGGTAATGAAAGATGTTCCGGCCTCTTTCGTGGTGCCCGATGACGAGTGGTATACTTATGACAAGAGCCCGCGCCCCAATGTACATGTACTGGCCAATGTAGACGAATCGAGCTACACGCCTGCATCGGACATCAAGATGGGCGATCATCCGGTGGTTTGGGTCAATGAAAGCAAAAAGGCACGCAATGTTTATTTCCAGATAGGGCATAGCAGCAAATTGTACGAAACGGAAGGGTTTACGACCATGTTCAGAAATGCCATTAACTGGACTTTAGAAAGGTAATACTTTTTATAATCAATGGATTTAGAAGAAAACGGGTACGTACAGAAACGTATCCGTTTTTTTATGGGTTTAAACTTTATCACTTTAAGTTTAAAATAAAACGTTTTTTATGGATGTGTTAGTAAATGAACTCCTTATGAGAAATATTCAACTTCCATTTCTTGTTTAGTACGTAATTTCGCTTATCGAAGTATTGGAATTTGTATCAATACAATATGAATAACTTCCTATTTTATAAACTAATACTATTATCATGAAAAGAAAAAGAGTCCTTTTGCTGCTTTGCATTCTCAGTTGCACTTTGCAGCTCTTCGCACAACAAATTAATGTGCAGGGTGTCGTTTATGACCCTTCCGGAGAAACGGTTCCGGGTGCTAATGTCAGTATGAAAAGTAATCCGGCTGTGGGTACTGTGACGGACATTGATGGGAATTTCAGTCTGAAAGCTTCTGTGGGTGATGTGTTGGTCTTCACTTTTATTGGTTATGAGCCTATTGAGTATAAACTGACTGCTGCAGATACAAATCTGAAAGTCCGTTTTACTGATTCTTCTGAGTTGCTGGACGAGGTAGTTGTAGTAGGCTATGGTGTACAAAAGAAGAGTGTACTTTCGTCTGCTGTGAGCCGTGTTACCAGTGAAGAGTTGGATAAAGGTAATCCTACAAATATTCAGAATGCCTTGAAAGGTAAAGTTTCCGGTGTACAGATTATCTCTAATTCAGGTCAGCCCGGTGCGGAATCAAAGATTCGTATTCGGGGTACCGGTACGGTCAACAACTCCGATCCGCTTTATATAGTAGACGGCATGCCGTCTGAAAGTGGTATCAGTCATTTGAATCCTTCTGATATTGAGTCTATTGAAGTGTTGAAAGACGCAGCTTCCGCCGCTATTTACGGAGCCCGTGGTGCTAATGGTGTTGTACTGATTACTACGAAGAAGGGTACTAAAGGAAAGGCTACTTTGAACTATGAATTTACGTATGGTATTCAGAATCCTTCCAAGAAGGTGGATTTGCTGGGTAGTGCGGATTATCAGATGTTGATGAATGAAATGGCTGCCAATGCAGGTAAGGACCCTTATTTCCCGACTGTTTCCAGCGTCAATACCGACTGGCAAAAGGAACTGCAGAACAAGAATGCTCCTATTATGAACCACAAGGTTTCGTTGAGTGGCGGTACGGACAACTCTACCTATTATGCTTCTTTCGGTTATGTAAAGCAAGAAGGTATTTATGCTAAAGGACATGCTGATTATGAACGCTACAATGTACGCTTGAATTACAATAATGTATTACTGGACACGAAATCACGAAATTGGTTGAATAAGATTAGTTTTGGTGCAATTGCAAGCTATTCCAAGTCAATCCAGACTGGTAATACTATTGGCAATAGTGAAGCAGCAGGCTTGATTACTTCCATGAATATGTTGCCTCCTACCGAGCCGGTTTATCAGACCGACCCTGCTATACTGGAGCAATATGCCGTAACTTATCCAAATCATGTCATTGCTCCCAACGGCCTGGCATACAATATCATCGAGATGCGTGAAATAACCAATCCGCTGGCAGCCATGCAGGTCAGTCATAACCAGAGGACTATGCCTCAGAATTTCGGTGCGAACTTTAACCTTGATGTGGACTTGTTACCGGGTTTGAAGTTCAAGACTACCTATGGTGCGGAATGGGTGTTCAATTCCATTAAGAATGTAACTCCAGTCTACGAGCTGAATGCTACCAGTAAGAATGCCACTTCCAAGGTAGAGGATAAGAAAAGGGAGTCTTCCTATTGGCAGTGGGAAAATGTACTGTCGTATACAAAGTCTTTCGGCCGTCATAATATAGGTGCACTGTTCGGTACAAGTATGTCTTCCTACCATTACTCCAATTTGGAAGCGGAAGATTATAATCTGCTGGTGGTGGATATAGACAAGGGATATATAGACACGGCCACAGCGCCCGAAGAACAGTCCAAAGTATGGGGTGGGGCGGAAGATCACCGCATTGCATCCATATTCGGACGTATCAATTATAATTATGATGAAAAGTATTTGTTCGAAGCGGTAGTGAGACGGGACGGTTCGTCAAACTTCAGTCGCGAGCACCAATATGCTACATTCCCTTCGGTTTCTTTGGGTTGGGTGTTGACTCGTGAGAAGTTCATGGAGAACAGACCTTCCTGGTTGGATTTTGCCAAGATACGTCTAAGCTGGGGACAGAATGGTAACGAACGTATTGGCTCCTTTGCCTATACAAGTATGATGAGTCAGGGTAAGAATGCAGTCATAAATGGAAAGGTATATACGGGCATGCTGCCCAGTGGCTATGCCAATGCCGATTTGAAATGGGAGACCTCCGAACAGACCGACTTGGGTATTGACTTGCGTTTCTTCAACAGTGCATTGACATTCTCTGCCGACTATTTCGTGAAGAAGACGAAGGACATGCTGCTTTCCATGCCGATTCCTCTTTATACCAGTTATGGCAGTATGACGGTCAATTCGGGTACAGTGAAGAACGAAGGTATCGAGTTCGAAGCGTCCTATCGCTTTAAGGTGGGTGAAGTGAATCTGGGTATCAATGGAAATGCTTCTTATGTGAAGAATACCGTAACAGACCAGGGCCCCGACCGTGTCGGTCTCAATAATATCGGCGGTGGTATGGGCGGCCAGGTCAGTTGGAGAGAGAACGGGCGTCCGTACGGCTTCTTCTACGGTTACTTGCATGATGGTATTTTCCAGAATCAGCAGGAGATAGATAGCTATACCTACGTAGATTCTAACGGAAAGACTCAGCTGATACAGCCGAATGCCAAGCCTGGAGATATTCGTTTTAAAGATTTGGATGGTGAAAATGGGTTGAATGGTGATGACCGTACCATGATAGGCAAGCCGAACCCTGACTGGACTTATGGATTCACTCTTTCTGCCGATTGGAAAGGAGTTGATTTCAGTGCATTCTTCCAGGGAAGTATCGGAAACGACATTTATAAACTGTACAGACGTTCCAATGTGACTTTTGGTAACTACGACAAATCTTGGCTGAACCGTTGGCATGGTGAAGGCACTTCCAATTGGGTGCCACGTGTGATAGATGGTGACAACAATAACTATCAGGTTTCAAACTTTTTTGTGGAAGATGGTTCGTATATGCGTTTGAAAGTGTTGCAGATTGGCTATAGTCTGCCCGGACAGATGTTGCAGCGTGTCGGCGTCAAGGGGCTGCGTTTCTTTGTACAGGGCGAAAATCTGTTTACAATTACCAACTACAGCGGTTATGATCCTGAAGTGGGAACACGTGATGGATTTGACGGGGGAACATATCCGCAAGCACGTACTTATACTATCGGTGCGAATATTACATTTTGATTAACCTAAAAATTAGATACAATGAATAAGATATTAAAGGTATTGGCTTTGGGTGCGATGGCTTTGTCGACCACAGCTTGTTCAGATTTTCTGGAAGTGAATCCGAGAACTCAGGTGTCAGAAACCGAATTCTATAAGACGGAAGACGATATGATGAAGGGCTTGTATGCCGTGATGAATGAAATGCAGACCCGTATGCCGGAGGTTTGGTCTTACTCTTCTTTGCTGGGTGATGAGTCCGAAACCGGCGGTGGTATCGGTGAGGGGTCTTACAAGACGAAATGGGATACTTTTACCTATGACGCGACTTCTTGTTTCGGTGCATGGGGATATGGTTCTTGGTGGAATGAGTGGGATTTTGGCTTGTTCAATGGAGTCATTGCTGCCAATCTGTTGATTGACAAATTGGCCGGATGCAACCTCAGTGCAGACTTTGTCAATTCCATTTCTGCCGAAGCGCGCTTTTACCGTGCCATTTTCTATTACCATCTGTTTATGGGGTATGAGCAATTCCCGCTTATCAAACATTATCTGGCAGCCAGTGAAATGTATAGCGTTGCCAAAGGAACCCGTGAAGAAATTTATGAGTTTATGATGGGCGACTTGGATGACGAAGTGACTAAGTATCTGCCCCAGCGCAGTGCTACACAGCAGGGACGCGTTTGCCGGGATGCTGCCAAGCTGCTTCGTGCTAAAATTATTTTGTTCCATCGTGATGAGACTAAATATCAGGTGGCATTGAATGACATGAAAGAAATAATCACCAGTGGAAGATACCAGTTGAACCCTGATTATCAAAGCTTATGGGTGAAAGACGGAGAATGGTGTGCGGAATCTATCTTTGAGGTATGTTATGCCGGCAATAACTCCGGTGAAGGGTTTGGGCTTGCACGTTCTTTGGGCGGTCGTAACATTGTTGACCCGAGAAGTGCCGAGCAGGGTGGATTAGGCGAAGGTTATGGGCAGAACACCATGCCGAGTACTGTTTACAACATGTTTAAGGAAGGTGATACGCGCCGTGAGGGAACAGTCATTGTCTATGCGGACGAGGCTAAAAAAGTGGCAGAAATGGTGGCCAAAGGTGAACTACCGGCAGGAAGTGCTTTCCAAGTCAGTGACCAGCAGGAAAATTACGAGGGTCTGGGGCACTATAAGATTCATCCGAGAAAGGAGACGACGTCTACGGTGAATCCTACGGATAACTATTATAACTCTTGGCGTATTTACCGTTATGCCGATGTTTTGCTGCTGGCTGTGGAGCTTGATGTACGTATCAACGGAACTGCCAGTGCTGATGCGCAAGGTTGGTTCGACCAGGTCAGAGACCGCGCTTTCAAAGACAAAGAGCATCGTATCAACTTGGCGGGAAAGAGCAAGCAGGAGTTGTTGGATATTCTTTTTGAAGAGCGTGGGTATGAGTTTATGGATGAAATGCAGCGTTGGTTTGACATTCTGCGTTTCGATAAAGGAACAGAGATTTTAGGTAATAAAGGTTGGACGGAGAAGTTCAGGTACTTCCCGATTGACCAGTCGGAAATGGATAGAGCTAAAGGTGGCTTGACACAGAACCCTGGCTGGTTATAAGTTTAGATTGGTTTTCTTTCTGAAGAGTCCCCGGTATTTCCTTTTGGAATACTGGGGATTTTTATATGTAGGCAGTGGTGGTATCTCTCACAAAGTTTATTTCGGCAAAACATCTGTCATGCTGTCACGCGAAGAGATTATTCTTTTGATTATAAGTTAATTAAAGTGTGATGGATATCCGTGATAGATAAAAAACATTACAACTATCCATCACGCTTTCCAATTTTTGTAAAAGATGGTATGCATACTTGTTTCGTGGGGCGTTGAAATAGTTATAATCTTAGTTCTCAGCATGAAACTTTTAGTTTCAAGACTAAATATGGAAAGTTTCAACAAGTAAGACTATTGGTTTCAAAGGTTAAAACTCTTGGTTTCGACTATGGGAAACTATCATTCCAACTTGTCGGGACCAACAAGGGTATCTATATAAAACAACCGAAACAGATACCTTTCGAAGGAAAAGGTATCTGTTTCGGCATAAAAGTGTTGTATTTTGGAGAAGATTTGAAGAATACTATCCTATTTTATTCTTTTGATTACTGTTATGGGAGTTGTTTCATTTGAGGAACGGGTCACCGCTTTTGTCTTTGCTCACTACCCAGCGGAAAGCATTAACTAATAGCAGGTTCTGTGTACCGTCGATAAACTCTTCGTCACCATGCCCCATATTCAGGTAAATCATTCTGTAATTCTTGTTGGACCATACGATGGGGAAGTCACCAAAATTCACTACATCCTTGATACCCAGTGGATAGTTCTTGGGAGATAGGGACAAGAGTACCTCTACGTCCTTGTTCTGGCGGGGGCTGGGAGTCCATTGGTACCATTCGCTGGCGGGAGCCACGAATGATGCAGGCAGATTCTTGGTAACAGGATGTTCTTCGTTGTCGACTTCGACCAATACCGGCTGGGGAGGCCAGTTGTTGCAATAGAACACCCCACCACCAAGAAACTTAACGAACCAGGGCCAATGCGTGTTTTTGTCGTTGTAGGCTGCTGCGTGGAAACCTACCCAACCGCCTCCGTTTTCCATGTATTGCTCAAAAGCATCGCGTTCTGCCTTGGTGTTGGGGGATGTGTTAAGCATGATAATGACATTGTATTCTTTCAGTTTCTCGTATGGGTATTTTGAAAAATCGGTAGTAATATCCAGAACAAAGCCGTCACCGTAATTGAGCTTCTTGAAGAAAGTGGTTGCTTGTTCTGCAAATTGTACGTGTGCTTCTTCCGCATGTTGCGTGTAATAAATCAAGGCCTTGAAGCGAGGAGCTTTGGCATAGTTTGCCGGATAACCTTCGGGGACTTGTGCGTACGTCAGCAAGGTGCAAGCCGTAAACAATAAAATAAGCAGATGTTTCATAATTTGTAATTTATAAGTTATTAATTCTCCATTATCTAATATTCCGCAGTCAGAGACAGCCATTTGCCTGCCGAGGTAACCCATACCTCTTTATAACAGGCATTGTTGGTTTGCGGCCAATAGGGGACATCGTCGTTACCCAGGGTACGGATACCGACGGGCATCTCTCCTGTCATTTCTCCCGAAGAGAAGGTATTCAGTTGCGGATAGTTGTGTCCTTCTCCATAAATCAAGGATTGTCCGAAAGGATTCTTGCCTACGGTCCAGTACAACTGTTCCAGACCGATGTTGAGCAGTTCCTTGTCCTTCAGGAAGTTTCCGCAGATGGCGGCGGACTTTCCGTTGGAAAGATGGATGGCGGTATTGCCGTTGAAAATGTTGAACCACACGGGGAAGCGTTTCATGTAGTGCTCTTTGTCCAGTTGTACTCCTCGTTTAATCTGTTCCGTGTACAGTTCCTTGGCATTGGCAGGTGGAAACAGATGGAGGGCGTAGAAGTTGGTGGTATCCTTATATTCCTCTGCATGGTAAACACCGCTTGGAATCATGCCGTAGGGATGGGTATACTTCATCATTCCTTTCAGATACTCTCCATATAGTTGTATGGAATTCACCCATTTAGGATAATCGGGGTGCTCCTTCTGGGTTTCGCAAAGCATCACCATGGCCTGCATATAGACCTGCTCGCGCGACTGGTGTATGTAATGTACGATGGATTTGCGGGATTTGTCCCGGTAGAAGAATCCGCGTGTCCCGTCTTTGTCTTTCAGCGGTTCCGTACGCTGGCAGTCGAGGGTATAGCGGATGTATTCGGCGGCGATGTCCGCATAAGAAGGCTTTCCGGTCAGCTTGTATAATTGGCTTGCCGACCAGGAGATGGTAGCCATGTACTGGCTTTTCGAAGTATTGTAGCTGTGTTCGTAAGGCTGGACGAACTGGTCGAAACCGTCTTTCTTGAATTTCTCCATGGCGAAAGCGAAATCTTCTTCGGCCACGCGCAGAAGATATTCCTGCTGCATCGGGTCGTTGTCCAGCGTCATGGAGGCATACGCCTCATATCCGGCATAGAGGAAATTGTCGAATGCCATGTTCTGCACGCGTACAGAAGATATGTCGTCCAGTGTGTTGAATACACCATCCTGCCAGATTAGCAATCCCATGCTGCTGGCGCGGTAGCCGTCTCCATAGCGGTTCTTTAGCATAAACTCCACTCCCCATTCCGCTTCTTCGCGCAGGCGGGCGGCGAGGGTGGGGTTGGTGTTTCTTTGTTTATTATAGGCTTCGAGCAGGGCGAAAGCCACATCTCCCGTCTGCAGGGTCTGCTGGGACAAGTCGCCCGCATCGTGCCATCCACCGGAGTAGGAGATACTGCGTCCGTCATGCCGGGACATCAGGTCTGCGTGGCAGGAGGCATGCTTGCCGGGAACTGGATGCCCGCAGCGTTGGCAAAAGATGAAATTCAGCACTTTCCATTGTGAATCTTCCCAAAGCCGTTCTCCAATCCGAAAGGTGGGAGTTAGCGATGTTCCGACCTTCAGCTGATACTCTCCGGGATTATTGAAGGAGGTGAAATCAATAAGGCCAAATTCTCCAAGAGTGGTTTTCTCTTTTCGGATGTCTCCTTCGTAAGCCACTTTTCCGTCCGTGGTAAGCAGTTGGAAGCGTTTACCGGCATCTATGGTGAGGTTTGTGTTGATAAGGGCGGTTTTAGGGTGGTTGGCGGCATAGCCGGTTGTCGAGTAGGAGATTTTTCCATCGGCAGGTATCCATCCGCTGACTTTCTCAGGGGCTTTCACCGTTTGCAGTTGTAGATTGTCCAGGTAGTAGATAGCTGAATCTCCTGTTGTCCGGTCTTTGCCTTTGAGGGCTGTGCTGAAGGTGATGGACATCACCTTGTCGCGCTGATACTCGTCTATTTCGAGGAAGCATTGGTTCCACTCCTTATTAATAAGGTTAATGAGGTGTGAACCCGAAGGCTGATTATATCCTTTCTTGGCAGGAGTATCTGCATTGCGAAACGTGAGGTTCATGTTGACAATACGCGCCCCGTCGCAATCGGGGTAGATGGAGAATATAATGCGGTTGTACTTCTCCAGATTGGCGCCGTCCAGATGATAGGTAACACTGTTGTTTCCGTAGGTGGCATAGTCTGGGTCGGAAGGAGAGCCGGTCGCCCTTTTCCCGGTGAATGTGGGGAATTGCAGTTTGATGCTGCCTTTGCCGGAAACGGTCTTTTCCGTACTGAAGGACATGCTTCCTGCACCGGAATGACTCCATCCCTCTGTTCCTGCCGAGCGGGTGAGGGGAGTGCTTTGTAGTACTTCCTTTTTCCAGCCGTTGGCTTCGAAAGAGTTTTCAATATCCAGGGGTAGGGGTTGATGTATCAGTCCGCTTTCGTGGAGCTGCCGTTCCAGTTCGGGGTCTTGGGTCAGGCGGGTTTGCCCGTATGCGGCAATACTGCCGAGAGATAAAAGGTATAAAAATAATAATGTCTTTCTCATGTTGATGTCAACCTTTGGTTTCGGTTGCAATGTTAGCCATTATTAGGCAGAAGGAGGTTTGAAAACTGCCATAAAAGCTTTAAAAACTATCCGAAGTAGAGGAAATATGAATTTCGGTAGATGTATAATCCCTATGATGTACGACTTATAATGCCAAAGAAAATACTAAAATCGTATTTTCATAACAGAAGAAAATTGTAACTTTGCGAAGTTATGTCACAATGTTAACCTATGATGCGTATCTTGATTTTAATAATAATGCTGTTGCCATGTTCGCTTGGTATGTATGCATCTGCAATAGATAGCCTTTTGTCTGTTCTGGATAAGACTATCGTGATGCGTAGACAATACGAGGAAGAAAAAGAACGGTATATCTCTTTGATAAAGGATGAGTTGAATCAAGGGAAGCTTACTGACATGGAACGTTATCTGATACAAAATCGTCTTTTTGCCGAATATAATTCTTATATTAGTGATTCTGCGTTGCATTATATAAATGAAAATATTCTTATTGCCACACGACTAAATAATAGGCAATGGATAAATAGTTCTATATTAAATAAAGTACATATCCTAAATACTTCGGGCCTTTTTGTTGAAGCAATGGAATTGCTGAAATCGCTTCCTCGTAACACGTTGGAGGGTGAAAATATAGTGGACTATTATGTCTGTTTTGAAAATTTATACCTCTATCAGGCAGAGTACACCACAGAGCAGAACTATGTGAACAATAATCTTCGGATGGCAAATTTGTATAGGGATTCTATAATCAGCCTTGTTCCAAAAGATACTTATAGATATGCGGTGGTGCATGCACCCCAACTCATCGATCAAGGGAAAAGTCAAGAAGCTATACGTTTATTAAACGATTTCCTTCCCCGGTTGAAATCTAATACGCGTGAGTATGCAGTAGCTACTTCAATTCTGGCTTTTGCTTATCATGTCGTAGGGAACAAGCAAAAAGAAATGGAAGCACGTATTCGTAGCGCCATTGCCGATATTAGGGCAGTGGTGAAAGAAAATTATTCTTTGTGCGCATTGGCGGAATTACTTTATGGAATGGGCGATTTGGAACGTGCTAATCACTATATCAAGATTAGTATGGAAGATGCTAATTATTATACCACTCGGTTGCGTAGTTCGCAGACTTCCAGGATGCTTCCACTCATAGATCGTGCTTATCAGCAGGAAAAGGAAATACAGCAACAGCGGCAGAGAATGTTTGTTACAGGCATCTGTATCCTTTCTGGTTTCCTTCTATTGACAGTACTCTGTGTGCTATGGCAAATGAAAAAATTGTCTTATGCCCGTAAAGAAGTTGTTGCTGCCAATTCCCAATTGAGTATATTGAATAGTGAATTGAAGAAGCTGAACAAGTCTCAACATGAGGCTAATGAACGATTATTGCATACTAATCAGACTCTTACGGAAGCCAACCACATTAAGGAAGAGTATTTGGGACGTTTCCTCAGTTTAAGTTCCTCCTATATAAGTAAGATGGAAGAATATCGCCGCATGTTGAACAAGCAGGCTGCTGCCGGTAAACTTGAGGAGTTATATCGTACATTGAAGTCCGGCCGTTTCATAAATCAAGAGTTGAAAGAGTTCTATCACAATTTCGATGTATCTTTTCTTAAGATATTCCCTAACTTTGTAGAAGAATTTAATCGTTTGTTGCCAGTTGAAGAACAATTGCATCCTAAAAATGAAGAATTGCTTGTTACCGAACTGCGCATATTTGCACTGATTCGTTTAGGTATTACAGACAGTGCGCGTATTGCAGAATTTTTGCGTTATTCCATAACTACCATCTATACTTATCGTTCCAAGCTAAAAAACAAGTCTCTTTGTAAAGAGGACTTTGAAGAACGAGTGATGAAAATAACTTCTTTTTGATTTTATCCTCCTTTTGAGGCTTTCTTCTGCCTTAAAAAGTTTAGAAATGATTTAGAAATTAGTAGCAATAGCATTTTTGTAATGTGTTGTTTTATAGTTGATTGCCTATTTCGGGACTTTAGATTTTTATCTCAGCCCAAATCGTGCGTTTGTTTTGATAATACATTTGCATCAATCTATTTATTGTTTAACTAATTTCTAATAAGATGAAAAAGAAAAGTCTAAAGAGATGCCTTAAAAAGCGCATGATCCTTTTACTGAGTTTTCTTATGATGACTGGTGTTGTTGTTGCACAACAACTTCAGGTACAAGGAAAGGTGACCGATGCTACGGGTGAAGGTCTTATCGGTGCAAGTGTATTGGTAAAGGGTACAACTTCGGGGGTGATAACTGACATTGACGGTAACTATGTGTTATCGAATGTCAATCCTGATGCAATACTTATTTTTTCTTATGTAGGTTACCAAACGCAGGAACTGAACGTATCCGGTAGAAATAAGATTGATGTTGTCTTGCATGATGACCAGCAGGTGTTGGAAGAAGTTGTAGTAGTGGGTTACGGCTCATTGAGTAAAAAAGAAGTTTCCAGTTCCATTGTACAAGTGGATAAGAAAAATTTTAATTTGGGGGCTATGAATAACCCGATGGAAATGGTATCGGGAAAAGTCGCGGGCTTGAATGTCAATACGCAGGCAGCTGCCAATCCTAACTCCAGTTCTTCATTACAAGTACGTGGTGCAACATCTGTTTCTGCAAGTAATAGTCCTTTGGTTGTCATAGATGGTGTGGCAGGTGGCGATATCCGTAACATCGCTGCACAGGATATTGAATCTATTACGGTATTGAAAGATGCGGGTTCAGCTGCTATTTACGGAACGCGAGGTGCTAATGGTGTGATTTTGGTTACAACGAAACGTGGCTCGGGTGAAGCAGGAAAAACGGTAGTCACATATGACAGTTACATCGCTTTTAATGTAGCCAAGCCCTCTCCGGATATTCTGTCGGCTGATGAATTCCGTCGTTCGAGACGAGGTACAGACTATGGAGCCGACACTGACTGGTATGGATTGATTACTCGTGATGTAGCATACGACACAAACCAATATATATCTATTGATGGTAGCACAAAGAATGGTTTCTATGGTGCTTCCTTCAATTACAAAAGTGCCAATGGACTTGACATCGTGAGTGGTCGTGAAGAATTTGGAGGTCGTTTTTCTATGGAACAGCGTGTACTGGAGAATCGCTTACAATTCAACGGTTCGTTGAGTGCACGTCGTGTAAATGAAACCTGGGGAAATGATGGTTTCTTCGATAGGGCACTCACAATGAATCCTACAATGCCGGTATATAATGCAGACGGTTCGTATTATCAGCCTACTTCTCCTACGGGTGCAACCAATCCGGTTGCGGAGCTTGCTTTGAGAGATAACAACGGCCAGCGTATGTATTTGTTGGGTACGGCTGAGGCTAAACTGAATATTTTGCAGACAGAAAAGCATTTGTTGAATACAACATTAAGTTACTCATTGCATTACAATGACATGAAGCAACAATATTATGCTTCGTCTGCCGGTTCGGAGTCCTATTGGAATGGTTATAAAGGACGTGCGGAAATGAAGTATCAGAAATGGTACACCAATCGATTGGAGTGGTTGGGAAATTATGCACTGAACTTGGGCGACCACAATATTAAGGCTGTAGTGGGCTATACTTATGAGAAGTCTATCTGGGAACAGATTGGTGGTAGTAACAACGACTTCTCTTTTGATAATACGAAATATTGGGATTTGGGCAGTGGCTCTTATCTGAAGGATGGTTTGGCAAGTTTATATAGCGGTCGCTCTGAATCGACACTTATTGGCTTCTTTGGTCGGTTGAATTATAATTGGAAGGATATGCTTTTTGCATCGGCTTCGTTGCGCTATGAAGGCTCTTCCAAATTTGGTGCTAACCAAAAGTGGGGGTACTTCCCAGCAGCTTCTTTGGCTTGGGAAATGATGGAGATGGGCTTTATGAAGAATACCCGGAAAGTGTTGACCAGTTTGAAACCACGTGTTTCTTTCGGTATTACCGGTCGTTCGGATTTTGATGCTTATAAATCACTTTCTACTTACAATACCAATGGTAGTTATCTCTTTGACGGGCGTTGGGTAACGGGTTATGCTCCCTCTAGTAATGCTAATCCGGATTTGGCTTGGGAAAAGAGCGTTGCGATTAATCTGGGTGTTGACTTTGTTCTATGGAATCGTTTACGTGGTTCAGTGGAGTATTTTGACCGTAGTTCTAAAGACTTGCTTTATACGTACACGGCACCTCAACCGCCTTTTGTCTATTCCACTATTTTGGTTAACGTTGGAACAACGAAAAATACCGGTATAGAAGTATCTTTGGATGGTGATATCCTTACTAAAACAGCAGTGAAGTGGACGAGCGGAATCAATTATTCTTATGGAAAGACTCAGTTGACCAAACTTTCTAACGATATTTACAAGGCATCTTATCTCGACCTTTACTTAAAACCGGGAACTGGTTCCAGCGAATATTTCTTCCGTGTGCAGGAAGGGGGAGAGATAGGGCAGTTCTACGGTTATGAATATGCAGGTGTTGACGAAAATGGCAATATGCTTATTTTGAATGATAAAGATGAGCAAATACCTATTTCTCAGGCTGATGCCAAGTATAAACGTTATATTGGCAATGGTGCTCCCAAGCACTTCTTGTCTTGGAGTAACAACCTGACTTGGAAAAACTTTGATTTGAGTGTATTCTTCCGCGGTACATTCGGTTTTGATGTATTCAACATGCGTAAATATGGTATGGGGCTTCAGGGATGTGGTACAGATAATGTTCTTCGCTCTGCGTATCTGGAAGATAAGAATATCCGTACCGGTGGTGGAGTAATATCTTCCTATTTCCTGGAGGATGGTAGCTTCATAAAACTGGAAAATGTAACCTTGGGATATAATTTTACTCCTAAGAACCGTAAGTTACTGGATAATATGCGCATATATCTGTCTGCCAAGAATCTGTTTACCTTGACCGGATACTCAGGTAATGACCCTTCAATTATAGACGTGAATGGTATCCAGCCGGGAGTAGATAGTAATAGTGCTTATCCTACAGCAACTCAATTGAGTTTAGGTGTGACTCTTCGCTTTAAATAAATGAGAAACAAATTATTAAAAATATGAAAGATATGAAATATATAAAATGTCGTTGGTTATTGGCGATGATTATGTCATGTTCACTTTTCTCTTGTACTAATTTGGACGAGGAAGTGTTCGATCGTGTGGATGCCGGAATTTATTATCAAGATGAGACGAGTGTTCAGGGGGCAGTGGCAGCCATCTATTCAAAAGCTGCATATAGTTATTTGGAATACTTCTGGTATTTGCAGGAGTTTTCTGCCGACCAGGTGGCATGGCGCAGTTGGAACGGTGGACTTTGGGGATGGGATGAGGCATTGAAGTTTGCTTTGTCTTCACATACCTGGACGTCAGAATCAACCATTATTCGCCAAACTTGGGAGAATGCGTGGACTACTATTGGGCTTTGCAATACGCTTATTACAGATTTGCAGGCAATCAGCCCCGCATCTATACGCATGACTGAGGATGCTTTGAATAGTTATATTGCCGAAGTACGTACCCTGCGTGCTTGGGCATACTACAATATCTTTGAGATTTGGGGTGGAGCACTTCCCTTGAACATTTCTTCGGGTGCGGAAATCCCTGGTTCTGCAGATACTGATTTTGATAAGGGGTGCAAGATTATCTACGATTTTATCAGTCAGGAATTGGATGAGTCAGTTACAGATCTTATGAAAGAAGATGGTTCTGGAAAGACTCGTAACCGCATGAACCAAGCTGCCAATCGTATGATTAAGATGCGCTTGTTGCTGAATTCTGAGGTGTTTATCAAACAAAACAGTTATAATGAGTGTGCCACTCTTTGCCAAAATATTCTGAATGGCGATTATGGTACTTACAGTATTACCGATGACTATCGTGATATTTATTCGATAAACAATGTAGAATGTCCGGAAGTTGTAATGGCATTGGCGATGGAAGTCGGTCAGGTCAATACCGGTTGGATGCGTAACATGCCTTTCATGCCTTACAATTGTTGGGATTACTTTGGAGGTACATACAGCCAGAGCGGATGGAATTGTGTATGTTTGGCACCTTCATGGGATAATTCTGGAAATGTACAGCCGTATGGTGGTACTGACAATCCTAAGAGCTTTCTTACCGACTACGGTGATAAGTTAGGTGCAGTTTATGAACGTTTCCACGATAAAGATATCCGTAAGCAGAACTATGTGTATAATGAAACAACAGGAAACTATCAAGGCATTTTTTTGAAAGGGGCTATTAAAGCCAACTATGGTAAGGGTGCGGCTTTGAAAGCAGATGCCGACCGTGACGGTCAGGATTTGGTTTATGTGGATCAGGTGGGTACATTCCTTAATTTAGGACGTAATCTGGAGACTGTCATGTCACCTCGCTGGGGTGAAACGAATTCAGGTGTCCGTTTGGTAAGATATCCGGTTTATCCGGAGAGTGCAGGCATTGATTTCCAAAACATCGATGAGGTGGAATTCCGTTTGAGTGAAGTGGTCTATACTCTTGCTGAATGTAAAATGCGTGCAGGTGATACGGAAGGTGCTAAAGAACTGGTATATAGAGTTAAAACACGCTATTTTACAGATAAATCGGCTCTCGAACAGCCCGGTCCTGGTTTTACATCCTTTGATATGGATTGGATGTTGAGTGAATGGGGACTTGAATTCTTGGGAGAGGGGCGTCGTCGTCGTACAGACTTGCGTCGTTTCGATAAGTTTACGCAAGGGCAATGGTGGTTCTTTGGCCGTGCCACGGACGACGGTTTAAGCTATCCGGCTAAACGTGACCGCAAATACGAGTGGTATCCCTTGCCCCAGTCTGCCCTTATGGTAAATCCGGGACTGGTACAGAATCCTAATTATTAATCATCCTATAATAATAGTAACAATGAAAAAATATATATGTAATCCGCTATGGCTTTTGTTGCTTTTTGTAGCTTTCATCAGTAGTTGTGACAAGGAGGAAATTGTGTTTGACCATGAGTTGCCGCAATTTGAACTTCGTAGCGATGCTATCTTGCTGGAGGTGATTATGCCCCAAGGAACTGGTGCCGATGAAATAATTTATATTGCAGGCGATTTCAATGGAGGTCAGGATGCTGCTTCCGGAGACCTTAAGTGGCAGATGGAGAAAGCTGCAAACAATGATGTTAAATGGGGCATATACCTCTATCCGGAAGATTTTGTTAATGGAAAGACACTTGCCGATGGCTTTTATTTCGTTTCTAAGACACAAGGTATAGAGCGTACTTTGCAGAATGGGGATGCTTTACATCAAATTTCGGCTAAGGTAGGTACTCGCACTGATATAACGGTAACCCGCTGGAATGCTTATTTTGAGGAGCCGGAAGACCCAAGTGAAGTGACCCACGACGGTTATGCTGTGTTCGTGATGGACAATACAGGTTGGGATGCACTGACACTTTATGCGTGGGGAAATGATTTGCCGGAACTTTTTGGAGGTTGGCCCGGTATTTCACCTACTGGTAGCGTTGAGATAAAAGGAATTACCTATAAATACTTCGATACAGGTGAAGCAAATAAGGGATTGGTTTACAATTTGATATTTAACGATAATGGAGTAGGTTCACAATTTGATGGACCACAGAACTTTACTCTTGACCGTGACATATATTTGGAAATCACAGAAAGCGGTTGGACGGAAATAGATCCGGATGCAGTGGTCATCCATGATGGTTATACCATTTTTATTGAAGACCAGTCCGGATGGGCAGAAACAACCATATATGCG
The DNA here is from genome assembly GCF_004328515.1 of Bacteroides sp. A1C1. Classification (NCBI taxonomy): domain Bacteria; kingdom Pseudomonadati; phylum Bacteroidota; class Bacteroidia; order Bacteroidales; family Bacteroidaceae; genus Bacteroides; species Bacteroides sp. A1C1. The sequence continues at coordinate 930,549 of NZ_CP036491.1, read as the reverse complement.
TGGGGAAATGATATACCGGAACTCTTTGGCAGTTGGCCAGGAATATTACCAACCGGTAGTGTTGAGATAAAAGGTGTCACGTATAATTATTACGATACAGGTGAAGCAAATAAGGGATTGACTTACAATCTGATAATGAATAATAACAATGGAGGCTCACAATTTGACCTCGCAGCAGTGACGCTTGATCGAGATTATTATTTCCGTATTACGGACATAGCTGGTGAGGAGATTGACCCTAACAATCCGGACGGAGACTCTGAACCGGAATCTGAAGCGGCTTTTGTTCCTAATCAGAATAATTTCTTGAAATGAGTTTTGTATAGTAATGAAGATGTTAAATGACCTATTGGTGGAATGAGATTGGGGATAGGATATCTCTTTTCAATCTTGCGGATATATGTCCCAAGGCTTGGTTTTTCTATCCCAAGTCTTGGGATAGAAAAACCAAGCCTTGGGAAGAAGTTATCTCTTAGCTCTTTTGTTTTTTAGTATTGGCTTCCGGGATTTTTAGTATTAAGGCTTAGTATCTTTTCTGCCAATGCCCATTACTGGAGAGTTTGGATGCTCCTTTTGCAGATATCAGTTCCGCCAATGAGTATAAGTATAGATAAAAAGTAGAAATATGAAAAAAGTAATAATTGCGACACTGCTCTTTACGATGCTACATTCTTGTATGGGGTGTAGTGATAGTCAGAGTGACATGGAACCGATTCCCGTCCCACAGGAAGAATACATGGCTTCGGATATGGTGATTTATGAGGCAAATCCCCGCATTTTTGCCGAAGAAAATGCGTTCTCTGCCATCAAAGCAGAGCTTGACCGTATTCAAAGCCTGGGGACTACCGTGCTTTGGCTGATGCCTGTAAATGAGCCGGGAGTACTGAAAAGTGTGAATTCACCTTATTGTATAAAGGATTATAAAAAGCTGAATACACGTTACGGAACAAAAAAAGACTTGAAAGAACTGGTAGATGCTGCCCATGCCAAAGGAATGAAAGTGATTCTTGACTGGGTTGCCAACCATACTTCGTGGGACAATGCTTGGGTGACTGAGCATCCGGATTGGTATACACAGGATGCAAATGGCAATGTGGTACAACCTCAAGAACAGCCTTGGGCGGATGTTGCTGACTTGAATTTTGACAACGAAACCATGCAGCAAGCCATGATTGATGCCATGAAGTATTGGGTAACAGAAATTGGTATTGATGGATACCGTTGTGATTATGCCGAGGGGGTACCAGATGCTTTCTGGAAGAAAGCAATCGCCGAGCTCCGTACACTTGACAATAATTTGCTGATGCTTGCCGAAGGCGGAAAAACGTCTTTAATGAACAATGGTTTCAATCTGCTCTACGGCTGGAACTTCCATAGTAAACTGAAAGACTATTATGCCGGTAAATGCTCACTTACTGACCTTTATGCTATGAATACTTCCGAATTGGAGGGAATGCCGAAGGGTACGTTACGGTTACGCTATTCTACTAATCATGACCAGGCAAGTGAGGCATCACCGATAGAATGTTATGGCGGTGAGCGTGGTGCCATGTCTGCTTTTGTATTAACGACTATGCTCGAGGGGATACCTCTTATTTATAGTTCGCAGGAAGTAGCCTATCCGCGGTCACTTAACTTTTTCAATTACGGAGTTATAGACTTGAAGTCCAATGAAGTCTTTGCGCAAGAGATGGCAGAAATCATCAGAGCCTATAAAGCTACGAGCAGTGTACGTGGTGGTGAACTGGAAGTTTATACTACCGGAGATGTCGCTTCATTTTATCGGGCAGCAGGCAGTCATGGCATGTTGGTCATGGTGAATACCGCCAATGAGTCTGTACAAGTGAAAGTACCTATGGAGCATGCTGGCAAGACCATGACCGATGTGATTGCCGGTGTGGATGTGGAGTTGCCTACAGTAATGACGATGGAGCCTTATCAATATTTTATATATCAACAATAACGGATGTATATGAAACATGTATTATTAACAGTTGTATTTCTGGGAATTGCTTGTGTGGCGATGGCACACGAATTGTTATCTCCCAATGGGAATCTGAAACTCAATGTTGTGCTTGATTCCGAGGGGGGGCCGGTCTATAGCTTATATTACAAAGGAGAGCCGGTTGTAGAACCTTCTGCCTTGGGAATACTTATGGAAGAAGCGGATTTGTCAAATGGCTTCCGGATTCTTGATGCAACAAATTCTACTTTTGATGAAACTTGGATGCCTGTATGGGGAGAGTATGAAAAAGTCCGTAACCATTACAATGAACTTACTGTCACTTTCTCACAACCGGCAAAGCACGACCGTACGATGATTGTACGTTTTCGATTGTTTGACGATGGACTCGGATTCCGTTATGAGTTGCCGGAGCAGAAAACCATGAATTATCTGACGGTAAAAGACGAACTGACGGAATTCAATCTGACCGGTAATCATACACTCTATTGCATTCCCGGTGATTATGATACGAATGAGTTTGCCTATACTACTGCGGCCATTTCCGAAGTGCGCGAAGCTATGGAACGTAATCTACGTAAAAAAGGATATGAAGCTAAAGCGACTTCATTCACAGTACAAACACCCCTTATGATAAAGACTACCGAAGGACTTTATATCAATATTCATGAAGCTGCCTTGGTAGATTATTCTGCCATGTTGCTGAATGTGGATGATAAAGAGTTTAACTTTTCTGCTCATCTTACTCCCGATAAATTAGGAAAGAAAGGATATCTGCAATTACCGTTGCATACCCCGTGGCGTACAATTATGGTTAGTGACGATGCACGTAGCATCCTTGCTTCTCAGTTGATTCTTAATCTGAATGAACCTTGTAAGCTGGAAGATACTTCTTGGATTAAGCCACAGAAATTTATCGGTGTCTGGTGGGAGATGTTTACTGGTGGAGGAGGTACATGGGCATATAGCGACTATTATAAGGCTAAACCCGGCATAACCGACTATTCAAAGTTAACTCCTAATGGACATCATCCGGCCAATACTGAACATGTGAAAGAGTACATAGACTTTGCGGCGGAGAATGGTATTGATGCGGTATTGGTTGAGGGTTGGAATGAAGGTTGGGAAGATTGGGCATCCTATCGTAAGGATCGTCAGTTCCTTTTTGACAAACCTTATCCGGACTTTGATGTTGCGGTACTACATGCCTATGCCAAATCAAAGGGGGTAAAGATTATCATGCATCATGAGACGGCTGCTAATGCTGCCGATTATGAGCGGCAGCTGGATGTAGCCTTTCAATTTATGGTAGATAATGGCTATAATTCTGTAAAGACAGGATATGTGGGCTCAATCATTCCCCGTAGTGAATATCATTCCTCACAATGGATGAACAATCATTATATACATGTGGTGAAGCGTGCTGCTGATTATAAGATTATGGTAGATAGTCACGAGGCTGTTCGTCCCACCGGCTTGTGTCGGACCTGGCCCAACTGGGTAGCGCAAGAATCTGCCCGTGGTGGTGAGTTTGAATCTATGGGGGGCAATGATCCGGATCATACTTGTATCTTGCCGTTTACTCGGTTGAAGGGTGGTCCGATGGATTACACTCCTGGTATTTTCCAGACAAAACTTTCGTATTATAATAGTTCGAAACCTAAAGGTCAGGCGGGTACTACATTGGTAAAACAATTGGCTCTATATGTAACGATGCCCTCTCCGTTACAGATGGCAGCAGACCTGCCGGATAATTATCGCCGTTTTCCCGATGCGTTTCAATTTATTAAGGATGTAGCGGTGGATTGGAGCAATTCTTGGTATTTGGAAGCCGAACCGGGTGATTATATCACAGTGGCTCGTCAAGCCAAAGGAAAACAAGAGTGGTATGTAGGTGCTATTACCGACGAACATCCTCGTACGGCAACTATTCCTTTCTCTTTCTTACCCGAAGGAAGGAAATATATTGTTACCGTTTATGCAGATGGTCGGGATGCAGACTGGAAAGATAATCCGCAGAGCTATGACATCCGTCGTGGCATAGTAACGTCAAAGAGTGTGCTGCGTCAACCTTTGGCAAGTAGTGGAGGGGTGGCTATCAGTGTTCGAGAAGCAACAAAAGAAGAGGTAAAAGGATTGAAGAAATTATGAAGCTTGTCCGTACATAGTAATTATTATGTTGCGGATTTAATACAAGCATTTAAGAATTAAAGTTAGCAATTGGAAAGGCATAGTCCGTGAGGATTGTGTCTTTTTTCGTAAATTATTCGTCATTTCTTATTTTCTTTATTATAATTTTTCTATATTTATGCCGTTATGGCGAATTGTTGACAGAATAGGAAAAGAATAGACCATTTAGGTATGAATAGAGAATGCCGGGGATTTGACATTTTATCATTCTTTAATCAAAATATAACCGTAAAATTTAGCTGTTTTGAAAAGTTTTCTTATATTTGCGGTGTTATTCATTGACATTTTGTTTGAATAGCGTGAAGTCAACAAGGTAATAACCTTTAAAACGTAATATTATGAATATCGAACGTATCATGGCCTCTTTAGAGGCAAAGCACCCCGGCGAGTCTGAGTATCTTCAAGCCGTAAAGGAAGTTCTTCTTTCCATCGAAGATATCTATAACCAACATCCTGAGTTCGAGAAAGCGAAAATTATAGAACGTCTGGTTGAACCTGACCGTATCTTTACTTTCCGTGTAACGTGGGTGGATGATAAGGGTGAAGTTCAGACGAACCTCGGCTATCGTGTGCAGTTCAACAATGCCATTGGCCCGTACAAAGGCGGTATTCGTTTCCATGCTTCCGTAAATCTTTCTATTCTCAAATTCCTGGGATTTGAGCAGACTTTCAAGAATGCTTTGACTACATTGCCTATGGGCGGTGGTAAGGGTGGTTCCGACTTCTCTCCGCGCGGAAAGAGCGATGCTGAAATCATGCGTTTCTGTCAAGCCTTCATGCTGGAATTGTGGCGTCACCTCGGTCCGGATATGGATGTTCCTGCCGGTGATATCGGTGTAGGCGGTCGCGAAGTGGGCTATATGTTCGGTATGTATAAGAAGTTGACTCGCGAATTTACGGGCACATTTACCGGTAAAGGATTGGAATTTGGCGGTTCGCTGATTCGTCCTGAAGCAACAGGATTTGGTGGCTTGTATTTCGTAAACCAAATGTTACAGACAAAAGGCATTGACATCAAGGGCAAGACCGTGGCTATCTCCGGTTTTGGAAATGTGGCTTGGGGTGCTGCTACCAAGGCTACCGAATTGGGTGCCAAGGTGGTTACCATCTCCGGTCCCGACGGTTACATTTACGACCCGAACGGTATCAGTGGCGAAAAGATAGATTATATGCTGGAACTCCGGTCATCGGGCAACGATATCGTAGCACCGTATGCCGACGAATTCCCCGGCTCTACTTTCGTGGCAGGCAAACGCCCGTGGGAAGTGAAAGCGGACATCGCTCTGCCTTGCGCTACCCAGAACGAGCTGAACGGCGAAGATGCACAACACCTCATTGACAACAAGGTGACATGTGTAGGCGAAATCTCCAATATGGGATGTACGCCCGAAGCTATCGACCTTTTCATTGACAACAAGATTATGTATGCACCGGGTAAGGCTGTCAATGCAGGTGGTGTGGCTACCAGCGGACTGGAAATGTCGCAGAACGCCATGCACCTCAGCTGGAGTGCAGCCGAAGTGGATGAAAAACTCCACGCCATCATGCACGGAATTCATGCTCAATGCGTAAAATATGGGACAGAACCTGATGGCTACATCAACTACGTGAAGGGAGCGAATATCGCCGGCTTCATGAAGGTGGCTCATGCCATGATGGGTCAGGGAATTATCTAAGAGAGAAACTTTGTTTAGTTGTATTTGTATTTGTGGTTTGTGCTGCCCTACGCCTGTGAAGGTATCGGGCAGTACTTTTTTTATTCTCAATTAAAAAAGTTGTATCTTTGTATCCGAGAAACCATAAATGACAAAGAGATGTTACTACCTGAATTGAAACTGAGACGTGATAAAATACGCTCTCTCATGGCTCAACAAGAGATTGATGCCGCTCTTATCGCTTGCAATGTAAATTTAATCTATACGTACGGACGTGTCGTCAGCGGTTACTTGTATCTGCCGTTGAATGCTCCCGCTCGTTTATTCATCAAACGTCCCAACAATATTGAAGGGGAACATATTCATCCTATCCGTAAACCGGAACAACTGCCTGACTTACTAAAGGAATGTGGTTTGCCCATACCTGCGAGGTTGATGCTGGAGGGGGATGAGTTGTCTTTTACGGAATATAACCGTTTGGCTGCGTGTTTCCCTGAAACGGAGGTGCTTCCTTGTGGTACGGCACTTATCCGGAAGGCCCGAAGTGTCAAGACTGAAATAGAGATTGAGATGTTCCGCCGTTCCGGCATTGCACATGCTAAAGCTTACGAACAAATACCCTCGGTTTATAGACCAGGAATGACAGACCGCCAGTTATCCATCGAAATAGAGCGCCTGATGCGTTTGGAAGGTTGTCTGGGTATTTTCCGTACCTTCGGACAAAGTATGGAGATTTTTATGGGAAGTCTGCTGGCAGGAGATAATGCTACTGCGCCTGCCCCCTATGATTTTGCTCTGGGAGGCGAGGGACTTGATCCGTCACTGCCTATCAGTGTGAACGGTGCACTGTTGCAGCCCGGCCAGAGCTTTATGGTCGATATGGGGGGTAACTTCTATGGCTATATGGGAGACATGAGCCGTGTATTCTCTATCGGAAAGCTGCCGGAAAAGGCATATGTTGCCCATCAGGTTTGCCTGGACATACAAGAGGCTGTTGTAGAAAAAGCGAAACCGGGTGCTGTTTGTGAGGACCTTTACAATCTCGCTATCGATATTGTCACCAAAGCGGGCTTTGCCGACAACTTTATGGGAGCCACTCAAAAAGCCAAGTTTATCGGTCATGGCATCGGACTGGAAATCAATGAAATGCCGGTGCTGGCTCCACGCATGAAGCAGGAGCTGGAACCGGGCATGGTCTTTGCTTTGGAACCGAAGATTGTTTTGCCAGGCATTGGTCCCGTCGGTATCGAAAACTCTTGGGTTGTAACAGCGGAAGGAGTGGAGAAACTGACGTTGTGTAAGGAAGAGATTGTGGAACTTTGAAAATTGATAATGGATAATGGAAAATTGCCATGCGGTTTCAATAAATACGCTGCACTGTTTGTTTTTCCATTATCCATTTTCCATTATTTCACCCTTCTGTTAAGCTGATTATTCGCTTTCGAAGGTTTGGATTTACCAATCCGTTTTCCGGTTGGCTTGGCCTTGTTGCTTCGTTTGGGCTTTATGCCGGAATGGTTACTCGCCTTCATAATATTCACATAAGTAGTAACGGGCTATAAAGTCCCAATATTGATGCAGTGTTTCTTTTCCTTTCAGGAAGGGAAGTTCCACATCGGGTAGAATTCCTTTGGTCATTCCGTATTTCAGCAGGTCGAACGGACACTCTCCGGGTTGGCAGAACATCTTGTAACCCTCTGCAGCAGCGCGTTTGGCATCGTACATCGGGTTATGTTCTTCACAGAAATAGGCGGCCACGTTGTGGGCTACGAGCATACCTTTGGCGTTGGCATAAATCACGAACTCTTTTTGGTATTCCAGGTCGGGCAATAGTGCGGACCGTTTGTTTTCCCATCCCAAGACATCGACAAAGAAAGTGCAAAGCTCCTTGTAATCGGTGAAGTATAGCAGCGGTTTCCCCTGGCTGTATTCCAGACAGCGGGCGGCATCTTTACTCAGTTTGGTTTCCGGAGTGACTTCCGGCAGCGGAGTAATGGGCATATCCAGTAAATCAAGTCCCATTACCCAAAGGAAGGAAGATTCTCCCTCGCTGATGGGAGCTTCTTCGAAACGTGCATCCATCAGTTCATAGGCGCTTTGGCTTAATGCAAGCAGGTCTTTGTTATAAGGACTGAACAAGGTGTATTCCTTGTCAAAAATACTAAATTGTGATTTCAATGTCCACAGTACGAATGCAATGTCTTCCTGATTTATTTCATCGGGCGTATAATCGTCACCCAGTGGATAGAACGGCAGGTAAGTTCCGTATACTCCTTGAAAGGCTTCGGAGAAAAGTTTCCAGCCTCCGCTTTGGGCAATGGCATCTTGAAAGTACATGCCGAGAGAGATGGCTGCGTCAATTTGGGTACGCAGGTCTTCCTTGTTGAACAAGGGAGAGGTCTTGACGAGGGGCAGGATGCTTGTGGCAAAGTCGAGGTACCATTTGTCCGTTGGCAGTACGTGGGTGCGTTCATTGGCCCCTAACCAATATTGCATGTTGATTGTTGTCATGATTTGTTTGTTTTAGATAAATATTATAGTCTTTTTAATGCCAATTTGATGACTTGTTCCACCGGTGCGCTTGGTTCTTCCTTCAAAATGGCAAGCACTACTTTTTGTGAGGGGGCTTGTGCAAAGCCCAGCATGGTAAGGGCGGCTACGGCTTCTTCTTGTACTTGTGCGTTGGCTGCCGATACCAGTGTACCTATGGTCCCTGCGTTGCCGGCTACAACGCTGCCGGTCTTGATTTTGTCTTTTAAATCCACAATTATCCGTTGGGCTGTTTTCAGCCCGATACCCTTGACTGTTTTCAGTAGAGTGGCGTTTTCCGTGCTGATGACATTTATCAGTTCGGATGGCGAGAGTGCCGAGAGAATCATGCGGGCTGTATTTCCGCCGATGCCTGAAACGGAGATGAGCAGCAGGAATAGTTCGCGTTCCTGCTTGTCGGCGAATCCGTAGAGGACATAGGCGTCTTCACGGATAGCTTCGTATATATATAGTTTGCATTCTTTCTTGCCCTGGATGGCGGCATACGTGTTCAATGAAATATTGACGCCGTATCCCAGTCCGTTGCAGTCTATTATTGCGGTTGCCGGACTTAGTTCGGCAATTCCGCCTCTGATGTATTCTATCATAATTCTTTTACTTGTCGGCCCAAAATGCGCCTTGCGTACATATCATCTGCGAATGTATGAATTATTATTGGACTTTCACTCACTAAAAAAAGAAAAACTGTGTGAAACAGCAGGGAGTTCTGCCGATATAATAAATTAAAATGCTTACTTTTGCGCCGATAAAGTAGAAAACTGATAAATAAATTCATAAAAAGAATGAAAAAAGTAAGAGCAGCCATCGTTGGCTATGGTAATATCGGGCATTATGTGCTCGAAGCCCTGCAAGCAGCTCCCGATTTCGAAATTGCCGGTGTAGTACGCCGTGCCGGAGCTGAAAACTGTCCTGCGGAACTGAGTGCATATCCCGTTGTGAAGAATATCAAGGAACTGAAAGGCGTGGATGTTGCTATCCTTTGTACGCCTACCCGCAAAGTGGAAGAGTATGCAAAGGAGATCCTTGCTTTAGGCATTCATACTGTGGACAGTTTCGATATCCATACGGGTATCACTGCCTTGCGCCGCACACTGGATGCAGAGGCTAAAAAGCATAATACGGTATCCATCATTTCTGCCGGCTGGGACCCGGGTAGTGACTCCATTGTCCGCACCATGCTGGAAGCCATTGCTCCGAAAGGCATTACCTATACTAATTTTGGTCCGGGCATGAGCATGGGACATACCGTGGCTGTAAAGGCCATCGAAGGTGTGAAAGCCGCCCTTTCCATGACTATTCCTACAGGAACCGGCATTCACCGTCGTATGGTGTACATCGAGTTGAAGGATGGCTACGAATTTGACAAGGTGACTGCAGCCATCAAAGCCGACCCGTACTTTGTGAATGACGAAACACATGTAAAATTGGTTCCGAGTGTGGATGCACTGCTCGATATGGGTCATGGGGTAAACCTGACCCGTAAAGGTGTGTCTGGCAAGACGCAGAACCAGCTATTTGAGTTCAACATGCGTATCAACAATCCTGCCCTCACGGCACAAGTGCTGGTATGTGTGGCGCGTGCCGCTATGCGTCAGCAGCCTGGTTGCTATACAATGGTTGAAGTTCCGGTAATAGACCTGCTTCCGGGCGACCGCGAAGAGTGGATCGGCCATTTGGTATAAGACACAAAAAAAACAGATGATGTGTTTGGTTCAAACGCATCGTCTGCTTGCCCCGAATACATCATCTGTTTGATGCAAACGCATCATCCGTTCTACCGCGAATGGATGATGCGTTTTTTTATGTCTTGTTCTTTAAAAGAAATACCTCAGTATATCATTGAAGTTTGCCCAAATCAGCAAACCGAACAAGAGGAACATGCCCACCATCTGCGCACGTTCCATAAACTTGTCGCTGGGCTTGCGGCGTGCAATGATTTCGTAAATGAGGAATAACACGTGTCCGCCGTCCAGTGCAGGGATGGGCAGAATATTCATAAAGGCAAGGATGATGGAGAGGAATGCCGTCATGTACCAGAACTGGTGCCAGTCCCACGTGGCGGGGAAAATACTGCCGATGGTTCCGAAACCTCCGAGTTGCTTGGCTCCTTCCTTGGAGAAGAGATATTTCATCTGGCCTACGTAGCCTTTCAGAGTCTTTACCCCCAAAGATACGCCGGCAGGGAAAGAGGAAAGAAAACTGTATTCCTTGCGGACAACGGGCAGCAGTTTGTCGGTTGCCGTACGTGCTGCTACGCCTATTTCATAGTCGGCATTGGTCATCATGCTCAAGGTGTCTGTCACACCGTTACGGACGTATGTCAAGGTTACCTCATGGGATGCATTGGCTTTCTTGCGCTTCAGCATCTCTTCTTTGAAGTCGTAGTAGGCTATTGACTTTCCATCCAAGTGGGTGATGCTGTCACCTACTTGCAGACCGGCGGAAGCGGCAGGGTATCCTACAATCAGGCTGTCGACTACATAAGGGAAACGGAAACTGGCGAAACGCACGCTGTCTGCCAGCAAGCGGTTCATCATGTCTTCGGGGATGTAGACTGAAGCAGCTTCCCCATCACGCAATACGCTTACCTGGCGAGCATCGACAATACTGGTCAGCAGGTCGCCATCATAGCGTTCGAACGGTACCCCGTCGGCAGATATTAGGATATCGCCGTCGCGGAAGCCTATGGCTTTGGCTGTTTCGTTAAAATCCATACCCAATGGGGCTTTTTGTACTGGTATATATTCGTCGCCCCAAGTAAAAAGTATCATGGAATAGATGAACAATGCGAGCAGGAAGTTGAACAATACACCGCCTACCATAATTAGCAGGCGCTGCCATGCCGGCTTGGCACGGAACTCCCATGGCTGCATGGGTTGCTTCATCTGTTCGGTATCCATAGATTCGTCTATCATACCTGCTATTTTTACATAACCACCTAAGGGTAGCCACCCGATACCATATTCCGTGTCACTGTGTTTGGGCTTGAACTTGAATAATGTGAACCAAGGGTCAAAGAATAAGCAGAACTTTTCTACCCGCGTCTTGAACAGACGCGCAAAAAGGAAGTGCCCCCCCTCATGAACAATAACGAGCAACGAGAGGCTCATAATGAGTTGCAGGGCACGAATCAAGAATGTTTCCATCTAATTATTTGCTGTTTTACGATTTTTATAATTTTCGCAAAGGTACGTTTTCTTATTTAACGTATCAAATGAGTAGATGTTTTTTATAATTCTTTTCATTCCGGTGTATCTATCAAATCAGCTCTTCTGCTATCCGTCGGGCTTCGGCATCCGTAGCCACATAGTCTTCATAGGTGGGCTTCTGTAAGTAGGATACGCGCGACATGGTCTTTTCTATTACTTCACTCATGCCAAGGAACGAAATTTTGTCCTGCAGGAAGGCAGCTACCACCACTTCATTGGCGGCATTGACAATGCAAGGCATATTGCCTGCACGATGTAGCGCTTCGTAGGCCAGGGCGAGGTTACGGAAACGGGTGGTGTCCGGTTGCTCGAACGTCAGTTCCGTGCACAGCTTGAAGTCCAGGCGCGGGAAAGAGGCTTTCAACCGGTCGGGATAGGAGAAGGCATATTGGATGGGCAGGCGCATGTCCGGCATTCCCAGTTGTGCTTTCACGGCACCGTCCTCAAACTGTACCATGGAGTGGATGACGGATTGCGGGTGTACCACGACTTCTATCTGGTCGGGACGTACACCGAACAGCCATTTGGCTTCGATTACCTCGAACCCTTTGTTCATCATGGAAGCAGAGTCTATCGTGATTTTGGCGCCCATGTCCCAGTTGGGGTGTTTCAGTGCTTGCGCTTTGGTGACGGTTGTTAGTTGCTCCATAGTGCAGGTGCGGAACGGACCTCCGGAGGCAGTCAGTATCACTTTTTCTATTTGGTTGCCTATCTCACCGGCCAGGCACTGGAAAACGGCGGAGTGCTCGGAGTCGACGGGTAGGATGGGGACACCGCTGAAGCGTGCCAGGTCATTGATGAGCTCTCCCGCCACCACCAGCGTCTCTTTGTTGGCAAGGGCTATCGGCTTACGGGCTCGGATGGCATTCATGGTGGGCTTCAGCCCTGCATATCCCACCATGGCGGTCAATACCATATCAATGGGATTTTCGGTCACAATCTGGCAGAGGGCATCTGCGCCGGCATATACCTTGATAGGTAGGTCGGCAAGCGCTTCTTTCAGTTGCGTGTATTTCGATTCGTTGGCTATTACCACTGCCTCAGGCTTGAATCTGCGTGCCTGGGCTATGAGTTCCTCTACGCGGTTATTGGCGGTCAATACGTATGCTTCGTACTGGTCGGGATGTTCTTCGATGACCTGCAACGCTTGTGTACCGATGGAACCGGTAGAACCGAGTATGGCAATCTGTTTCATTTACTATTATGCTATTTACAATTTACTATTTGGAGACTAAAATACGATGTAAAGCTCGGGATTTACGGCCCTGCCCTTATGCCACAGCTCGAAGTGAAGGTGGGGACCGGTGGACAGCTCGCCGGTGTTTCCTACCAGTGCGATGGCTTCACCCCCTTTCACCGCATCGCCTTCCCGTTTCAGCAGAGAGCCGCAATGCTTGTAGACTGACACGAAGTCCTGGTTGTGCTGTATTTCTATCAGATAACCCGTCTCGGCAGTGTAGGTACTCAGTATGACGGTACCGTCTAAGGTGGCCAATACGCTTTCGCCCGGATTGGCGGCAATGTCCGTGCCGAAGTGTTTTGTTTCGGCATTGAAGGGAGATGAAATCATGCCGCGTGTGGGGCGGTAGAAAATCAGTCCGTCTATTTCGGGGCGAGCGGTGATGCTCGTCAGGTTGTACTTTTCTGTCTCCTCGTACTGTTTGCGGAATTCGGCTTCCCGTTGTGTACGTTCCATGAGCGAATCTTCGCGCAGGTGGGTCAACGAGTCGATGGAATGTATGGTATCTGCCTTTATCTTGCCCTGGAAGATGTCCTGGATATTCATGATATAGAGGTTCTGTCTGTTCACCAGTTGCTGGAGGGAATCTACGCGCAAGGCATTCTCCACTACCTGGGCACGGATTTCACTGTTCATATATCCCGGCAGGTAGTTGCGCAGCGGGGTGAAGGCTACGATCAGGGAGGCGATGAGAAACAATACGAACAGCACGGAGAGCAATACGGACAGTCCGTTCAGCTTGGATACGCGCAACGTGATGATATCCTCAAGGGTATTCTCGTTCGTAATCGTCAGTCTGTACTTGAACTTGATGTTACTCCAAAATGCTTTTCTTCGTTTCTTTTTCATACCTCTTCTGTTTTGTCCAAAGCTATCAAACCTTCCGGCAGGTCTACGGTGATGACCTTGTGCTTCTGGTCAATGTCTATGATAAACTCTTCTTGTGCCGGCACCAGCAGTTCTTCTCCCTGATAATCTACCACAAACAGTGTGTTGATGGTCGATGTGTCCACGTCCGTCACTTCTCCCAGCGTGCCGTGATGTACTTCCTCCATACGAAAACCGACGAAGAAGTCCCAACTCAGTTCACCTGGTCCTGCCTCTTCTGCATGCTTTACGGGGAAGTAGACCTCAATATTAGTGAACATGCGGGCGCGTTCTGCCGTGTCCACGCCTTCTAGTTTGACAAGGGCGGTGGTGTCGGAGCGGAAACGGTATTCTTCCAAGAAGAAAGGCACCAGTATACCATCCAGCAGGCAGATTAGGTATTCGGCTTCCACCCGGTCGAAGATGTCATCCGTAAAAGTGAACGATAGTTCTCCGTGAATGCCGTGGGGCTTGTTGAATATACCTATCTTATATACTTCTTCTCTCTTTATCATCTTATTCTATTCTTGTTATTCTTGCTCCGAGCGCATTCAGTCGCCCTTCGATGTTCTGATACCCACGGTCTATCTGCTCTATGTTGTGGATGCGGCTGATGCCGTCCGCACTCATGGCAGCTATCAGCAGGGCGATGCCCGCACGGATATCGGGCGAGGTCATGTTGCCGCCACGTAGTTTAAAGCCGTGGTCGTGACCGATGACAACGGCGCGGTGCGGGTCGCAGAGGATAATTTGCGCTCCCATATCTATCAGCTTGTCCACAAAGAACAAACGGCTTTCGAACATTTTCTGATGAATGAGTACACTACCTTTTGCCTGGGTGGCAACCACCAGCAGCACACTGAGCAAGTCTGGTGTCAGTCCGGGCCAGGGTGCGTCGGCAATGGTCATGATGGAGCCGTCGATAAAGGACTCTATCTGGTACGTCTCTTGTGCGGGCACGTAAATGTCGTCTTCCCACTGCTCCATCTTGATGCCGAGTCGACGGAAACTGTCGGGGATAATTCCCAAGTTCTCGTAGGAGACATTCTTGATGGTCAGTTCGCTACGGGTCATGGCTGCCATGCCAATGAAACTGCCCACTTCAATCATGTCGGGGAGGATGGTATGCTCGGTTCCGTGCAGCTCGTCTACTCCTTCGATAGTCAGGAGGTTGGAGGCGATGCCTTCTATCTTAGCTCCCATCCGGTTCAGCATTCTGCAAAGTTGCTGCACGTAGGGTTCGCAGGCGGCGTTGTAGATGGTGGTCTTGCCTTTGGCAAGGACGGCTGCCATTACGATATTGGCAGTTCCCGTAACAGATGCCTCGTCGAGTAGCATATAACTGCCATGCAGTTGTTTGGCTGAGATTTCGTAGATGCCACGCTCCTCATTATAGACAAAGTCGGCTCCTAAATTCTGGATACCGATAAAGTGTGTATCCAGACGGCGGCGTCCTATCTTGTCTCCGCCCGGCTTGGAAATCATGGCCTTGCCGAAACGTGCCACCATCGGCCCCACCAGCATGACGGAACCGCGCAGGCTGGAACATTTTTTCAGGAACGCGTCACTTTCCAGATAGGCGAAATCAATGTTGGCAGCTTGAAAGCTGTAAGTGTCAATGCCTTTTTTAGATACGCTGACTCCCATATCCCGCATCAATTGGATAAGGTTGTTGACGTCCAGTATGTCCGGGATATTGTGCACAGTCACCTCTTCGGCAGTGAGCAATGTGGCGCAGATAATTTGCAACACCTCGTTTTTTGCTCCTTGGGGGTAAATGTCACCGGAAAGTCTGTGTCCTCCTTCGATTACAAATGATGCCATGAAATTAGTGATTAGGGGTTGGTGATTAGTGGTCTGCATGGTGATGCCGCATGGCATTAATCACTAACCACTAATCATTCAATTTTAGTATTTCCGTTTATTGTTCCGGTTGTTGTTCCGGTTATTCTGGTTGTTCACTTTCGGACGGTAGTTCTGGTCAATACGTTCGGCCATGAGACGGACGATACTGTCTGTCATTTGCAGTTTTCCGTCAGAGAGTTCGGTGAGGTCATCTGAAATCTTACGGTCATCGACGGTATCTTTGTTCCATGCCATGTAGTCTTTCTTCATGTGGTTACAAATGAGCGCTATCAAGTTCTGCTTCTCTTCTCCTTCCGGAAATTCGATGGCTTTCTTTATCAGTACTTCCAGTGTACGGCCATAGTGGCGGTAGCGGATTTTGGTACTGGGGTAGGGGATGCTCTCCGGCTTGGTATTCAGATTGTCCTTGCGGATAATTTCGTACGGATAATCTATATCCAATTGGAAGTTGGCCATGATGGCAAGGTGGTCCCATAGCTTATGTTTGAAGTCGGGCACATCGCGCAGATGGGGAAACATGTTTCCCATGATGTTGATGATTGTGTTTGCGCAACGCTGGCGTTCTGCACGGTCTTCGATTGTCAGCGCGTGGTCTACCATATTCTGGATGCTGCGACCATATTCGGGTAGGGGCATCCGTTTTTGTTGAGTGTTATATTGCATCTTTAATTAGTGATTAATGTTCAACGATTAGTGATTAGGGTTTAGCGATTAGTGGTTAGTGATTAATGGGCTACGTAGTGATACCGCATGGTATTCATCCCTAATCCCTAATCGCTAAACCCTAAATAAGTTTCTTTGGCGTGCCGGCTACGAATTCCTTCAAATAGAAGGGTTCGAAATAGGCCACATCCTTGAAATCTTGTTCGGCTATTGCTTTTTCTGCCAACGGGAACATCATGCCGGCAAGCGGGCGGATGCCGTCGATGAAGTGTGCATTGGGATGCGTGATTTTCTCTTTGCATTTGGCTGCACCGTCACCGAAGAAATAGACGGGATGTTGCTCTAAAAATTCCAGGTAGGAGTTTTCGTCCACAATATCGGCTGCAATGTCGCGCACCGATTTCAAGGCACGGTCGTAGATGGCAGCATAGACTTCCATACGGCGGGCGTCAATCATCGGGCAGAGTAATGCGTCGTCGGGTAACTCATCGTGGTAGAGCAATACCGGTACACACTGGACTTTCAGGGTTTCCAGCCCGATAAGTGGCAGGTTACGTCCATAGCAGACACCTTTTGCCATCGACACGCCGATACGCAACCCGGTATACGAACCAGGGCCGCAGCTCACGGCGACTGCATCCAACGGCATGGCATGGCTATCGGCAAAGGATAGCGCCTCGTCCACAAAGATTCCCAATGAAACGGCGTGTGAAGGGCCATTCAGGTCCTCTTTCTTGAAAACGTTCTGTCCATCCTCGCTCACGGCTACGGAGCAGGCAGAAGTGGACGTTTCAATATGCAAGATACATGACATAACTTTTATTCTTGATTTTATTGTGGCAAATTTACGTGATTATTTTCACTAATTAAAATAATCGTGTAATTTTGCGCAAAACTATAACATTATGATACAATCTATGACAGGCTACGGCAAAGCAACCGTCGAACTGCCTGATAAGAAAATCAACGTTGAAATAAAGTCGCTCAATAGTAAGGCAATGGACCTATCTGCCCGCATTGCTCCGCTTTATCGTGAGAAGGAGATGGAAATCCGTAATGAAATATCACGGAAACTGGAGCGCGGAAAGGTGGATTTCAGCCTTTGGATAGAAAAGAAAGAGAGTGCGGAAAGCGCCACTCCCATCAACCAGACATTGGTTGAGGGATATTACAAGCAGATTTGTGCTATATCAGAAAATCTAGGAATACCTGTGCCGGATGCGACGGACTGGTTTGCCACGTTACTCCGTATGCCGGATGTGATGACGAAGAATGATACGCAGGAACTGAGTGAGGAGGAATGGGCTGTGGTCTATTCGGCTGTGGAAAAGGCTGTCGGTGCGCTGGTGGACTTCCGTAAGCAGGAAGGAGCTGCCCTTGAAAAGAAGTTCCGTGAGAAGATCGCCAATATCTCCCATTTGTTGGAGACTATCGCTCCCTACGAGAAAGAGCGTGTGGCCAAAGTGAAGGAGCGTATTACCGATGCACTGGAAAAGACCTTGAGCGTGGATTATGACAAGAACCGTCTGGAGCAGGAACTCATCTACTACATCGAAAAACTGGATGTGAACGAAGAGAAACAGCGTCTTGGCAATCATCTGAAATATTTTATCAATACGCTGGAAACCGGAACCGGACAAGGCAAGAAGTTAGGGTTCATCGCCCAGGAGATGGGACGCGAAATCAATACCTTGGGCAGTAAGTCCAATCATGCGGAGATGCAGAAGATTGTCGTTCAGATGAAAGATGAATTGGAGCAAATCAAGGAACAAGTATTGAACGTCATGTAGTATCAAATAGTAAATCGTCAAATCGTAAATAATTCGATGGCAAAACTTATCATATTTTCAGCCCCTTCGGGCTCCGGCAAGTCAACGATTATCAACTATCTGCTGACTCAAAATCTGAACTTGGCATTTTCCATCTCAGCGACCAGCCGTCCGCCCCGCGGAACGGAGAAAGATGGAGTGGAGTACTTCTTTCTGACTCCTGACGAGTTCCGTCGTCGCATAGCCAATGATGAATTCCTGGAGTATGAAGAGGTATATCAGGACCGTTTTTACGGAACACTGAAGGAGCAGGTGGAAAAGCAATTGGCTGCCGGACAGAATGTAGTGTTCGATGTGGATGTAGTGGGTGGTTGCAATATCAAGAAATTCTATGGTGAGCGTGCTTTGTCTGTTTTCATTCAGCCACCTTCAGTGGAGGAATTGCGCAAACGCTTGGTGGGGCGCGGAACAGATGCTCCCGAAGTGATAGAGAGCCGCGTGGCGAAAGCCGAATACGAACTGGGCTTTGCACCGAAGTTCGATACCGTGATTGTGAACGATGACCTGGAGACAGCCAAAGCGGAAGCATTGAAAGTAATCTCTCAATTCTTGAACGAATGAAACAACGTGGAGGAGTGTACAACCAGTTGGCACCGAGGAGGAAGAACAGCCCGAAGCTGAACAAGGCTTTGTTGATTATTAATAGCGTTTTGTTCGTCTGCTCCCTTGTTGTGGGTGTATTGTATATACAGCATGGCGAGCCTCGTTCCAGTATTTCAATGTTTCTTATCTCTGTAGTGACGATTTTCAATGCTTGGGCTGCCTGGCGTGCGTTGCAAAGACGTCCTTTGTAAGGTTGTATATGAATAAGAATAAATGAATATAGGAATCTTCAGCGGCTCGTTCAACCCGATACACATCGGACATTTGGCCCTCGCCAACTATCTTTGCGAATACGGGGACCTGGACGAAGTGTGGTTTATGGTCACCCCCCACAATCCGCTGAAGGAAGAAAACGAACTGATGGATGACAAGTTACGTTTGAAGCTGGTGCAGCTAGCCACTGAGGGTTATCCCAAATTTCGCGCTTCCGATTTTGAATTCCATCTGCCTCGGCCTTCTTATACAGTTCATACGTTGGATGCGCTGAAACGAACTTATCCTCAACACACTTTCCATCTTGTCATTGGTTCGGACAACTGGAGGCTGTTCCACCGTTGGTACAAGTCGGAACGTATTCTTGCCGAAAATCATCTTCTGGTCTATCCTCGCCCCGGCTATCCGGTAGAGGCCGCCTCTTTACCTCAAAATGTGCGGACAGTTTCTTCTCCGATATTTGAAATCAGCTCCACTTTTATCCGTCGGGCCATGGAGGAGGGGAAAGACGTACGCTACTTCCTGCATCCGGCAGTGTGCGATGAACTCAAACGGATGCAGAATGAATCTTTAAACTGAAATAAATGTCTGTATTTGTACGTGTTTTCATATTTATTTCTTATTTTTGAACGTATCAACCTTGAATGCATGGAAGAGTTTTCTTAATACATAGATATTCCTTAATTTAATAATCCGCTTATGAGAAAAGAACTACTGTTACTGGGAGCATTCGGTATGCTGACGACAGCGACGCTTTGTGCGCAAGAGTTTCATTTGCAACCTACTCCCCAAGAATATATTACGCAAAAAGATTCTGTTGATATTCCCCGACAATACCAGATCCTTTCCGGCAATTCCGTGCAGGACGGACCTGCGTTGCCTTTACTCCGTTCATTGATGCCGGAAGAGGTGCTTGGCGCTTCTTTCCGTGTATATATAGGAGTGAAAGGAGATAAGATTATTAAGAAATACCAACATCGGATTCCACGCAAATCCGAAGGTTATTTCCTGAAAATAGAAAAAGACTGCATCGTCATAGCCGGTGCTGACGAACGGGGAGCGTACTATGGTGTACAGACTCTTGCGCAGTTGCTTGCTTTAGACAAGCTGCCTTTGGCTGAAGTGACGGACTATCCCGATGTTCCCTATCGGGGTGTGGTGGAAGGGTTTTACGGTGCTCCTTGGAGTCAGGAGGCGCGTATACGCCAGCTTGATTTTTATGGTCGGAACAAAATGAATGTCTATATCTATGGACCGAAAGACGATCCTTATCACCGGACTCCCAACTGGCGCAAGCCTTATCCTGCTCGAGAAGGAGAAGAGTTGAAAGTATTGGTGAATAGGGCGAAGGAGAACAATGTTATTTTCTATTGGGCCATTCATCCGGGTCAGGATATTCGCTGGAATGAAGAAGACCGCTCGTTATTGTTGCAGAAGTTCGAAAGCATGTACCAGTTGGGTGTGCGTGGTTTTGCCGTTTTCTTTGATGATATTTCGGGTGAAGGGACAAAGGCGGACAAGCAGGCTGAACTGTTGAACTATATTGATGACCATTTTGTAAAAGTCAAGCGGGATGTTGCGCCGTTAATACTGTGTCCCACGGAGTATAACAAGTCATGGACTGATGTGGAGGGGGGCTATCTCACTACGCTTGGTGATAAGTTGAACGAGGGTATCAAGGTGATGTGGACCGGTGATATGGTAGTTGCTACTATAGATAAGTCTACGCTGGACTTCGTCAATCCGCTGCTGAAACGTAAGGCGTACATTTGGTGGAATTTCCCCGTTTCGGATTATGTACAAGACCATTTGCTGCTAGGGCCGGTTTATGGAAACGGGCTTGATATAAAAGATGATATGTCTGCTTTTGTTTCCAATCCGATGGAACATGCCGAGGCTTCCAAAATCTCTCTGTACAGTGTAGCTGATTATACTTGGAATATGGAGAATTATGATAGTGAAACTTCTTGGAAACATGCAGTCAGAGACCTTATGCCACTTCATGCCGAATATTTGGAAATCTTCGCTGCTCATAATTCCGACCCGGGACAGAATGGACATCGCTTCCGTCGTGAAGAGTCCGTTGCCATTCAGCCTGCTCTCTCTGCCTTGTTGAAAGCCTATCAAGAGAAAAACGAGATAGATGAAGATGCCTATCGGCAGGTAGCTGAGGAATGCCGGAAGATAATCGTTGCCGCTGATGGATTGCTTGCGTCGGGAAATGAGAATCGTCCATTGATAACTGAAATAAGGCCTTGGCTCATTCAGTTCAAACAAGTGGGAGAGTATGGTGCGGAGGTGCTGAACATGATACGCCTGCGCCAGCAGAAGGATGCATTTATAGGTAGCTACGAACACGCCCGCGCCCTGCTGGTGCTGATGGGTGAGACGGATGCCCAATATAAAGCGGGCATAAAGAGCGGCAGCCTGCATCTGATGCCTACTTTCAATGCTTTGTTCGAAGCGGCGACAACGGGCTATAATGCAGCGTTCCATGCCGGGCTTGATACAAAGGCTGTTTATTCTCCCTACACGTT
Organism: Bacteroides sp. A1C1; assembly: GCF_004328515.1. NCBI lineage: Bacteria > Pseudomonadati > Bacteroidota > Bacteroidia > Bacteroidales > Bacteroidaceae > Bacteroides > Bacteroides sp. A1C1. The sequence continues at coordinate 909,164 of NZ_CP036491.1, read as the reverse complement.
GAAGAGCGACGTGAATCAGTTGGCTTCGCTTCCTATTCAGCAGAAGGGAAAGGTGAATACAATTATTCCGTCCAATGAAGTCATCAACTGGCAGGCAGGCGGTGTGCTGACCATTTCGATGGATTATGCCCGCCAGTTGAGTTCGGTGCTTATCGATTTGGGAGATGCGGAGGTTGCTGATTCGAAGTTTAAACTGGAAGTAACTTCGGATGGCACAAACTGGCAGGCGGTGGATTTGAAGCCGGGATACAGAACGCAGGTGAAGGCATCTCTCAAAGATTTGAGCGTTGCGAAGATGAGGCTGGTGAATGTATCCGACACAGAGCAGAAGGTGTATTTCAAAATGTTCCGTTTTACGGAGAATTGATATGGTTCCTGATTCTTAAAATAGAGTTACGCGCCTGGGACGATGCTCCCCGTTGTTCTTAAGATCGGAATGACAGGGAGCACTTTTTTAGGAAGTTATTCAAGGCATTTGTCCAAGTCGCGGATGATTTGCTCTTTATCCATATTTTGTCCGATGAATACTATCTTCAGCATGCGGTCGCCGTATTGCTCGTCCCAGTCTCTTAGCAATCCCGGTTCTTGGCGCATCAGTTCTATCATGTCTTCTTCGGGGGCGGTGGCATACCATTGTCCGGCTTCAGTTATTTTCTTCTGTATACCTGCTTGTTCAAAGAGGAAGGACATGTCGCGGTTGTGGCTGAAGTAGCAGACACCCTTGGCGCGGATAACGCTGCGGGGCCATTTGGTAGCGACATAGTGGTCGAACTTATGAATGTCGAATGCAGGACGGCGGTAGTAGACAAATGTGCCAATACCGTATTCTTCTACTTCACCTCCTTCGTGATGGTGGTGATGACATTTCTCGTGATGATGTTCGCTTTCATGATGATGTTCATCTTCGTGATGGTGATGATGACCCTCTTCATGATGGTAATGCGCCTCTTTTTCCTCCTCTTCGCTTACTTGTTGCTCTATGCCACGAATCCATCCGGCGGAAGTTGCGGCACGTTCAAAGTTAAAGAGGTGGGTATGGATAATCTTATCCAGGTCTACATCTGCATAATTGCACTCTATAATTTGGGCACCGGGTTGCAAGGTGCGGATAATCTGTTTGATACGTTTTAATTCCTCGGGCTGTACTTCTGCTGCTTTGTTCAGCAGGATAATATTACAGAACTCAATTTGCTGAATGATGAGGTTCTCTATATCTTCCTCATCAATGCCTTTGCGTGTCAAGTTATCTCCGCAAGAAAATTCACTTTGCAGACGTAAGGCGTCCACTACGGTGGTAATGCAGTCTAAGCGGCAAATACCGTATTTAGTATACGCTCCTCCCATATGAGGAATGGAGCAGAGTGTTTGGGCAATAGGTTCCGGTTCACAGATGCCACTCGCCTCAATCACGATGTAGTCGAAGCGTTGCATCTTCATGATTTCGAACATCTGCTCTATCAGGTCTGTCTTCAGCGTACAGCAGATACAACCATTCTGTAGAGCTACCAGACTTTCCTCTTTCTTTCCCACCACGCCACCTTTCTGTATAAGGTCTGCATCAATGTTCACTTCGCCTATGTCATTGACGATAACGGCAAACTTAATGCCACGTTTATTAGAAAGGATGTGATTTACCAACGTCGTTTTGCCACTACCCAGATAACCGGTCAACAGCAGTACGGGGATTTCTGTTGTATTCATAGTCATTTCTGTTATAGATTAAACTTTCTTGTATATTTATCTTTCTGCCTCTATGGTGTAGGTAAAGCTGTCTGCACGATAGTATCCTATATTGTATTCAATGGGAGTTCCATTGATATCATAAACAAATCTTTTCCTTATTAATATAGGGTCGCTGGATTTGATGTCCAGTTTTTCTGCGATATATTCTCCGGCCAACCGTGCGGATACTTCCTCTTTACTGGTTTTTACGATGATGTCATATTTATTTTCAAGTATTCCATAAAGAGGTTGGGTGAAGTCCTCATCACCGGTCAGTGGTATACTCGGATTGAAATAAGAGATGAAGGAGACAAAAGGGTATTCTTTATTACCGCGTACTCTTTCCAATACCATACATTTTGTTCCCTTTTCAGGGTCTATATTGAAAAAGGTACATATTTCTTCGGATGCTTTCTTAAAACTGACATGCAATTCGAAGTTTTTAATTTCGATACCTAGCATTTTCATTTCTTGTGAGAAGCTCAACCAGTTCTTTACTCCTCCTATAATACCTTTTTTTACAGCCTTTGTACCATGCCCTTTTTTTCTGACCAATAATCCCTCGAATACCAGTTTGTTGATTGCTTGGCGAAGTGTATTTCTCGATATGTTTAATTGTTCAGACAATAAAACCTCATTGGGAAGAAGTTTCCCATTTTTGTATTCCTCTGATTCTATAAGTTTTCTCAGCACTTCTTCTGCTTGAATGTGAAGAGGTTTTTCTGAGTTTGGGTCTAATTTCATGGTTATACTTTTTCTGTTATTTTTTTAATATTGCAAAGATAATTCTTTTTTTATCAAAAAAATATGAGAAGATTCTTTTATTTTATTTTTAAAGAGTATATATTTGCACAAAATACCAGTATGTTCATACATATAATAAAATCAAGTATATATAATTATGAGAAAAGTAAATTACGACAAGTTCCCTTCTACAAAGATTTCGGGAACGATTCTTCGGGGATGGAATGATATTCATACCTTACTGATGGAGTGCTTTAAGAGTAGAAAGGTACTGGCTGTTGAACTCTATGCAGGAGTGCGTGAAGATGAAGTTATAAATGAATTGAAATCGCTGTCACCTACCTTACTTATTAATACACGTGACTTAATGAAGCCGGAGAATGAGATTAAGGAAATGACAGAACGTTTTATGACAAAGGATGTTCTTTTTGGTTATGTGACGAACCTATCTCTGAAAGACTACTTTGATGCAGGTAAGCTGGAGGTAGCCCGGAAGCAGGTAGCGGCAAATGATAGAGTGATTGTGGTCGGTTCGGGTGCTGCTATGATAGCTCAGGCAGAAGCAACGCTGGTGTATGTTGATATGGCCCGTTGGGAGATACAACAGCGTTTTCGTGCTCACGAAGTAAAGGCTTTGGGAGTGGATAATCGTGAAGATGCTGTGTCTTTACAATATAAGAGAGGGTATTTTAATGATTGGAGAGTTCTTGATAAGTATAAGGAAGGCTTGTTTGATAAAGCCGATTTCTGGTTGGATACGCACATTGCAAACGATCCGAGAATGATTGATAGGGAGACTTTCTTTAAAGGAATAGAAGAAACAATTAAGACTCCTTTTCGCATAGTGCCTTTCTTTGACCCGGCACCATGGGGCGGACAATGGATGAAAGAAGTGTGTGGATTAAATCCTGAAAAAGAAAATTATGGTTGGTGTTTCGATTGTGTGCCCGAAGAGAATAGTCTTTATTTTGAGGTGAACGGTGTACGTTTTGAATTGCCGTCGGTAGATTTGGTTTTGTTGAAATCTAGAGAGCTTTTAGGTGAACCGGTAGAAGCGCGTTTTGGTAAGGATTTCCCGATTCGTTTCGATTTTCTAGATACGGTAGGTGGTGGAAATTTGAGTGTACAAGTGCATCCTACCACACAGTTTATCCGTGAAAACTTTGGTATGTATTATACTCAGGACGAAAGCTATTATCTGCTGGATGCTAAAGAAGGAGCTTCGGTCTATCTTGGTTTGAAGAATGGTATTAATAAAGATGACATGATTCGTGATTTGCGTGAGGCTCAGAAAGGTGAAATCGTTTTCGATACAGAAAAGTATGTAAATAAACTGCCTGCTAAAAAACATGATCATTATTTGATTCCGGGAGGTACGGTGCATTGCTCAGGTTCGGAGGCACTTGTATTGGAAATCAGCTCAACACCCAATTTGTTTACATTCAAACTCTGGGATTGGCAACGTTTGGGGTTGGATGGCAAACCGCGCCCCATTAATGTGGAAAGAGGTAAAGAAGTAATAGACTGGAAACGTAATACGGAATATGTAAAAGAATATCTGGCAAATCATTTCACTCAGATTGCCGAAGGAGAAGGATGGAGCGAGGAGCGTACTGGATTACACCCGAATGAATTCATTGAAACACGCCGTCACTGGTTCTCCAAATCTGTTACACATCATACGAATAATAGTGTGAATGTACTGAATTTGGTGGAAGGTGAAGAAGTGGTTGTTGAAAGTCCGACAAACGCTTTTAAACCATTTGTGGTACATTATGCTGAAACCTTCATAGTTCCGGCAAGTGTGGGTGAATATACAATAACTCCTTGTGGCAAGTCTGTGGGAAAAGAGTGTGGAACCATCAAGGCTTATGTGAGGTTTTAACCGGAAAATGGTATTAATTAAATCTGATATAATATGTATAGACATGACCAACGTACAGTAATGACCTTGGATGCAGGAGGCACGAATTTCGTTTTTTCAGCTATCCGGGGAAATCAGAATATTGTGGAAACTATTTGTTTGCCAGCGGTTTCGGACAATTTGAATGGATGTCTGACTGTTTTGAAAAAAGGCTTTTCTGCAGTGAAAAGACAATTGGAAAATGAGCCGGTAGCTATCAGTTTTGCATTTCCTGGTCCAGCAGACTATAAGAATGGTGTGATAGGCGATTTACCGAACTTTCCGGTTTTTCGTGGAGGTGTGGCTTTGGGAGCTTTTCTGGAAGAAGAATTTGGTATTCCGGTATATATAAATAACGATGGTAACTTGTTTGCTTACGGTGAAGCGTTGGCCGGAATATTACCTTCCATTAATGAGGAACTTAAGGCTGCCGGTAATCCTAAACGTTATAAAAACTTGTTAGGCATTACGTTGGGAACCGGTTTTGGAGCGGGAGTGGTGATTGATAATTGTTTGCTGGCCGGTGATAACGGCTGTGGTGGTGATGTCTGGATTATGAGGAATAAAAAATATACCGACTTGATAGCCGAAGAAAGTGTCAGTATCCGTGCAGTACGCCGTGTGTACGGAGAACTGAGCGGTGAGGCGGTTGATAATCTGACTCCAAAGGATATATATGACATTGCCGAGGGCATACTCACGGGGAATCGTGAAGCGGCTGTGCGGAGTTTTGATGAATTAGGTGAAATGGCGGGTGCTGCCATTGTCAGTGCACTTCATATTGTAGATGGGATGGTGGTTATAGGAGGAGGAGTTGCCGGTGCAGCTAAATATATTCTGCCAGGTATGATGCGTGAAATGCGTCGTTCCATATCGACTTTCTCCGGACGGGATTTCGATTGTCTGCAGATGGAAGTTTGTAATTTGATGGAGCCGGACGAATATAAGAAGTTTTTAGAAGATACAAGTTCTTGGGTTGAGGTACCTTTTACTGACAAGAAAGTATCCTATGATTGTACTAAACGTATAGGGGTGGCGATTTCAACTTTGGGAGCAAACAAGGCTATTGCACTGGGAGCATATGCTTTTGCTTTACAACAGATAGACAAGAAGATATAAGGGTTAGTTTGCTTTTTAAGTAGATAAGATTGTTTTCACGGATAACAAAAAATAATAAGACTCATTATGAATATGAAAAAAATAATATCTTTTTTTATCGTTGCTTGTTGCGCTATGTGTGCAACTGCTGCAAAAGTGGTATGGCAAATTGGCGTTGCGGATAATTCCGGAACAGAACTGGCTTTGGGCCCTTCTGAGTATAAAAAGTTCCTGGCTCATGATTTTGGTTATGAAGATCGTTACTTTTTAGTGGGGACTTCTGTTGACAAAAATGATTTCCCTTATGTGTTGCCAGGGCCTGATGATACTTGGGGAGGTACATGGAGTACTTCCGGTTGGAGAACTCATGATGCAAATATATTGTTTGGCATTAAAAAATTGCCGAAACATGGCAAATGGAAATTGGTGGTAGACTTGGTGGATGCCAATCCGAGCCGTTCGGTGGTTAAAGTTATGGTGAATTCTGCCGAAAAGAAGTTTGAAATTAAAGGGCATTCGAAAGGAGTACTGGAGGGTAATCTTCAAGATGCCAAGGAACAAATTCTTGAATTTCCAATTTCAGCCGATGATTTGAAAAAAGGTGGAAATATGGTCACTGTTTCTGTTCTTGAAGGGGGCTGGATTGTTTTCGATCAGATACGTTTGGAAGGTGCTGACGAACTTGTTCTGGAAAAGAATAATGAATATGCTTTCTTGCGCAATGTGGCTCCGGCAGAATATGAAATGGATGGAGCAAAAATACAGCCTTTATTGGTTGATGTAGAGCATCTATCCGGTAACCCGAAATTGAGTGTAAAATTAGACGGTATAGATGTTTTTTCTGCGCAGTTGGACACGGCACGTTATGTATTTGAAGTACCTATGCCTGCTGTGAAAAAAAGTAGAAAGAGTGAATATCAAGTGTTTGTAGATGGACAATTGCTGGAAAAGGGTATTATTATACGTTCTCCGCAAAAGATACAGACATTTGCCGACTATGTAGATACCAAAATAGGTACGGCACATTCTCGATGGATGATTGCACCGGGACCTTGGATGCCTTTCAGTATGGTGAAGCTGAGTCCGGACAATCAAAATATGGGCTGGCAGGCCGGTTATCAACCAACTTTTGAAACTTTGGGTTGTTTCAGTCATATCCATGAGTGGACAATGGGCGGATTAGGGTTAATGCCTACTAACGGCAAGTTGTTTACTCAGGTTGGCGATCAGTTCCGTCCAGATGAAGGTTACCGTTCGCGTATTGACAAGAGGACAGAAGAAGCTCCGTTAGGATATTATAAGGTCTTCTTGACCGATACAGAAATCTGGGCGGAGGTGACAGCTACAGAAAGAGCAAGTTTCCAGAAATATACCTTCCCGAAAGATAAAGATGGACGTGTAATGATTGACCTTCATGTGCAAGCTGAATATGATTATAATCTGCTGGATGTAGATATTAAGAAGGTAAGTGATTATAGAATTGAGGGACGCTCTCATCAGATTTCTCCTCGTCCTTATGTGTGGAGTAATGACGCTGATCAGGAATATGTAGTGAACTTCGTAATAGAGTTTGATGCACCGATTAAGAAAGTAGGTGGCTGGAAGAATAAGCAAATATTGGATGGAGGCCATATATTGGGTAAGAACTTGAAAGATGCAGGACTTTATGTCGAATTTGATACGAAAAAGCATCCGGTGGTGCAGGCTCGTGCCGGTATTTCGTTGGTGAGTATTTCAAATGCTTCTGAAAATCTGCAAAAGGAAATCTCTGATAGATTTGGTTGGGATTTTGATGCGGTAGTGCAAAATCAGAAAGATGTATGGAATGGTATTTTCAACCGTCTGGATATAACTACCTATGACCGTCTGGAGAAGGTGCGCTTTTACACTAATATGTATCGTGCACTTTGCCGAAATTTGTGGAGTGATGTGAATGGCGAATGGGTGTCTCCGGACGAAAAGGTACGTAAATTTACAAATCCTGAACATGTAGCTTTAGGATGTGATGCTTTTTGGAACACTTTCTGGAATTTGAATCAGTTCTGGAATTTAGTGACACCCGAATGGAGCTCCAAATGGGTGAACTCTCAGTTGGCATTGTACGATGCAAACGGGTGGTTGGCAAAAGGTCCTGCCGGAATGGAATATATTCCGGTAATGGTGGCCGAACACGAAATTCCACAGATGGTATCTACCTATCAGATGGGTATTCGTGATTATGATGTGGAAAAGGCATTTGAAGCCATGAAAAAAATGCAGACTACTCCAGCTACACATGTTGCAGGTGGTTTTGCCGGTAATCGCGATTTGGTGTCTTATATGAAATATAAATACGTACCTATTGAATTGGGACGTTTTTCTAATACATTGGAGTATTCTTACGATGATTGGACTGTGGGACAGATGGCGAAAGCATTAGGTAAATTCTCGGAATATGCTACATTCAATGATCGCGGATATTGGTGGAAAAATGCTATTAATCCGGAAAATGGATATGCTCACATGCGTGATTCGGTCGGTAACTTTATCCCTGATTTTGATGCATTTCAAACCGGACGTAATCACCACTATGTAGAAGGTAATTCTTGGCAGCTTAGCTATTTTGTGCCTCAGGATGTACCGGCCTTGATTGACATAATGGGAGAAAAATCATTTGTGGATCGTCTGAACTGGGGTTTTGAAGTAAGTGAACCTTGGAGATACAATGCTCCCAATGACCAATATTGGGATTATCCGGTGGTTCAGGGCAACCAGCAGTCCATGCATTTTGCTTTCTTGTTCAATTGGGCCAATAAACCTTGGCTGACACAAAAATGGTCCCGTTCCATTATTGATAGATATTATGGTTGTGGCGTTGCCAATGCCTATTTGGGTGACGAAGATCAGGGCCAGATGAGTGCTTGGTTTGTGATGGCGGCTTTGGGACTGTTTCAGACTGATGGCGGTTGCAGTGTCGAACCTATTTATGAAATTGCCAGTCCATTGTATGAGAAAGTGGTTATTGATTTGGGCAAACGCTATAATCGTGGTGAAACATTTACAATTGAGGCTAAAAATGTATCCAGAAAAAATAAGTACGTTCAGAGTGCCACTCTGAATGGTGAGAAGTTGGAACGTTTCTATTTCCCCGCTGCAGAATTGCTAAAAGGTGGAGAATTGATACTGGAAATGGGTGATAAACCGAATAAGTCATGGGGGATTGCTCCATGCTCGGAAAATAAATAATGTTAGTGTCTACCGTCTTAATAAATTAATATCATGAAACGACTTTGTTTTTTGGTGATATGTATGAGTATCATTATGGGGTGTTCAACAAGTACTTCAAGCACTAAAGCTTTGGTGGACTATGTAGACCCAAACATTGGAACTGCGCATTGTCGTTGGTTCTTTTATACACCGGCTGCTATTCCGTTTGGCATGGCAAAACTGGCTCCTTCTACCGATGCGCATTTGGGAAATCCCGGTGGTTGGCAAGCAGTGGGGTATGATTTTCGTCATACTTCCATCGAAGGCTTTGCCAATTTTCACGAGTTCCAGGTAGGCGGTGTCGTATTTGCACCGACTGTCGGAGAATTGCAGACAGTACCGGGTGAGTTGGAAAATCCGGATGGCGGTTATCGTTCACGTTTCGATAAGAAAGATGAAGTGGCAGCTCCCGGGTACTATTCTGTTTTGTTGAAGGACTATGGAGTAAAGGCTGAATTGACTGCTATGAAACGAGTGGGATTTCATCGTTATACCTATCCCAAAACAGAACAGGCAAACCTTATCTTCGATATAGGTAACAAGCAAGGAGAAAGTGGTGAGGTGAAAGATGCCGAAGTACAATATTTTGAAGATGGCCGGGTGGAAGGTTATGTAATCACTTCCCCCGTATATGTTAATATTTATCAGAAAGGGGCGGATGTACGTATGTATTTCTCGGCTGTTCTTAATAAGAAGCCGGTTCAGGTAGGTACTTTTGTAAAAGATGTGGTTAATCCGGGTAAACATCAGGAAAAAGGACCAGGCGCGGGTCTTTACATGACATTCTCTACAGAAGAACAAGAGGCTGTGGAAGTCAAAGTGGGCCTATCCTATACTTCCATAGAGAATGCTCGTTTCAACCGGGAAACCGAGGCTGCGGATGTTACCTTTGACCAAGCCAAGAAGAATGCAACAGATGTGTGGAATGAATCTCTGAGCAGGATTTATGTGGAAGGAGGGAAGGAAACTGATAAAGTGAAGTTTTACACCGGATTGTTCCATGCGCTTTTGGGACGTGGATTGGCTAGTGATGCAAATGGATATTATCCTAAAAATAATGGAACGGTCGGTCGTATTGCTCTTGATGAAGAAGGTAATCCGGTACATCAGCATTATAATACGGATGCCATTTGGGGTGGTTTCTGGAATCTGACGCAATTATGGTCATTGGCTTATCCCGAATATTATTCTGATTGGATAAAAAGTCAGTTGTTGGTTTATCAGGATACCGGTTGGTTGGGTGATGGAATCGCATGCAGTAAATATGTGTCTGGAGTAGGGACGAATTTTACTAGCTTGGCTATTGCTGCTGCATATAATTGCGGTATTCGTGATTTTGACGTAAAGCAGGGATATGAAGCTGCTTTGAAGAATGAAGTGGAATGGCGTGGAAGACTTGAAGGTGCAGGTAAGATGGATGTACGTCAGTTTGTGGAACGTGGATATTCTCCTTATGAAAAACGGTTTGATATGGTGACTCGTGAGGAAGGATCTGGGTTTGGTGCTTCACATACAATGGAATACAGTTTCAGTAGTTTTGCTGTGTCCCAATTTGCCAAACATTTGGGTAAAGAGGATGACTATAAGTTACTCTCTAATTTGTCGAATGGCTGGAAGAATCTTTATGATCCGGAGACCCGTTTGATTCGTCCCAAGGATACTAAAGGAAATTTTCTGGAAGATTTTAATCCATTGGCTCCTTGGAAGGGATTTCAAGAAGGAAATGCCGTGCAATATACATTTTATGTCCCTCACCAGATAGACGAATTGGTAGATTTGGTAGGGCAAGAAACGTTTAATAATCGTCTGGATAGTATCTTTTTGCTTTCACAGAAAAATATTTTTGGAGGTGGGAAAGAAGTGGATGCGTTTGCCGGATTGAAGACGGTGTATAATCATGGTAATCAGCCTAATTTGCATATTTCTTGGTTGTTTAACTTTTCGGGTAAACCATATCTGTCTCAAAAGTGGGTACGTGCTATTTTGGATGAGTTCTATGGCCTCGAAGGTATACATGGCTATGGTTATGGACAGGATGAGGATCAAGGACAATTGGGGGCTTGGTACGTAATGTCTGCATTGGGCTTATTTGATGTAAAGGGATTGACGGAGATTGATCCGAAATTCCAGATAGGTGCCCCTTTGTTTGACAAAGTCACTGTCCGTTTGAATAAAGATTATTATCCGGGAGAGAAATTTGTAATCGAAGCTAAGAAGCAGGCGGTAGGTGATTGTTATTTGCAGGATATATCTTTGAACAACCGTCCGCAAGATACTGTACAATTGCCCTTTAGTGAGGTCGTAAAAGGAGGAAAATTGGTTTTAGGTTTGGGAGCTTCACCTAATGAGGAATTGACTCACTGAGAAATATGTTATGAAAAATAATCTGTTTTCCACTTCTATGGTTGTACTGCCGATAATATCGGCAGTACAACCTATTTGGGCCCAGAAAGTGTCCAATAAACCGTTGAATATTGTTTGTATTTTTACGGATGACCATGCTTTCCAGACCATAAGTGCTTACGGACATCCTATTTCAAAGTTGGCTCCGACACCTAACATTGATCGTTTGGCTGGGAATGGCATGCTTTTTACGCAATCTTTTGTAGAGAATTCCATTTCAGCTCCAAGCCGGGCGACCCTTTTAACGGGCTTGTATAGTCATCAGCACGGACAGACGAGGTTGGGGTGCTGTTTGAATCCACAGAAACAATGGTTTACTGAGCTGCTACAAAAAAAAGGATATGTAACTTCAGTCTTTGGAAAGTGGCATTTGAATGTTGAGCCGAAGGGGTTTGACCATTATGACATTCTTTTTGATCAGGGTGAATACTATAATCCCAAGTTCCGTCGTCCTGATACAAACGGAGAATATATAAAAGAAAAAGGATATGCTACCACGTTGATAACCGATCATGTCATAGAGTGGTTGGAGAAAAACATCTCCGATGAGAAGCCTTTCTGTGTCCTTGTAAATCACAAGGCACCTCATCGTAATTGGATGCCTGACTTTCCCAATATGCATTTATTTGAGGATGTGGATTTTCCGGAACCTGAAACGCTATTTGATGACTATACGACACGTGGTCCGCAGATGAAAACTCAGGAGCTGACAATTGATCGGCACATGGGATATGCGTTCGATTTTAAGGTGAGAGAATTGAAGAACGAACCTACATTGCAATATATTAGAGACAGTTGGCTGATGGCAATGGCTGAGATGGATAGCGAACAGCGTGCTACATGGGAAGCTATTTATGACAAGAAAAATGAAGAATTCCTGAAAAATCCTCCGGTTGGAAAGGATTTGCTTCGGTGGAAATATCAACGGTATGTAAAAGAGTATTGTCGGACTATCCGTTCGGTAGATGAACAAGTGGGCCGTTTGCTTGATTATTTGGAAGAAAAAGGAGTTCTGGATAATACAGTGATAGTTTATACCTCTGATCAAGGTTTTCTGTTGGGAGAGCATGGACTGTATGACAAGCGCTTTATGTATGAGGAGTCTTTCCGTACACCTCTGATTATTTCGTGCCCTTCTTTAGTCAAGAAACATTCGGTATGCAAAGAGCTGGTGCAGAATATTGATTTGGCACCGACTTTCCTGAGCCTTGCAGGAGTGGAGGTGCCGAAAGAGATGTCTGGGCGCTCTTTATTACCGTTGTTTAAAAATGGAAAGGCGGAAAATTGGCGAAATGAGTTATACTATCATTTTTACGATTATCCGGCAGTGGGTAGTGTACGCAAACATGATGGCATTCGCACTAAACGCTACAAATTGATTCATTGGCATGGAGAGGGTAGTGGGAATGATGAAGCTATTGACTTTTGGGAATTGTATGATTTGAAAAAAGATGTGATGGAGGTCAATAATGTATATGATAACCCGAAGTATGTAAAAGTACGGGAAGCACTGACTGTTCAATTGGAAAAACTGCGTAAAGACGTGGGAGTGACAGAATAGACATTTTATATAAAAATCCATGAAAATGAAAAAACAAAACTCTATAATGACAGCCTTTCCGGTACTTTTCGGTTTCTTTGTGATGGGCTTCTGTGATATTGTCGGTATTTCATCAGACTATGTTCAGCGTAGTTTTAACTGGTCACCTATGATGACCGGGTTTGTACCTTCAATGGTGTTTGTTTGGTTCTTGTTTTTAGGAATTCCGATAGGTAATCGGATGAATAAATGGGGACGTAAGAATACCGTACTTGTTAGTATGGTGATTACAATTGTAGGTATGATTCTGCCATTATTGGCGTATGATGGTGTAACTTGCATGGTGGCTTATGCCTTGTTGGGTATAGGAAATGCTATTTTACAAGTTTCTTTAAATCCGTTGCTTAATAATGTTATAACTAACAAAGCTTTCCTGACAAGTAGTTTGACAGTTGGGCAGGTAATAAAAGCGGCTTCTTCTTTAGTCGGTCCGGAGATTGTATTGCTGGCTGTCCATTATTGGGGGATGGATAAATGGTATTATTGCTTCCCCATTCTTGGCTTCATCACTTTATTGTCGACAGTTTGGCTGATTGCAACCCCTATTGAACGGGAAAGAAATGTTGTGTCGAACAGTGATCTTTCCATGAGGAATACGTTTGCTTTGCTGAAAGACCGGACTATTCTATTACTGTTTTTAGGAATTTTCTTTATTGTAGGCGTGGATGTGGCGACAAACTTTATTAGTTCGAAACTTATGTCTATCCGTTTTGGATGGTCTGATGAGCAAGTAAAATTTGCTCCTCAAGTCTATTTCCTCAGTCGTACGATTGGCGCTTTGTTAGGGGCGTTCTTATTGACCCGTATTGCAGAAATGAGGTACTTTCGTATAAATATTGTAGCTTGTGTTGTTTCGCTGCTAGTTTTAATAGGAGTGGAAAAGGATGTGGTGAATATAGTTTGTATTGGTGCAGTAGGCTTTTTTGCTTCATCAGTTTTCTCTATTATTTATTCAATGGCTTTGCAGGCGTGTCCGGAGAAGGCAAATCAGATTTCCGGTCTAATGATTACAGCTGTTGCCGGGGGGGGAGTGGTAACTCCAGTTGTCGGTTTTGCCATCGGTACTGTAGGTATTATCGGTGGTGTTGTGGTGACGTTGGCCTGCGTATTATATCTAACGTATTGCGCTTTTGGTATAAAAGTAACTTCTTGTGTAAAGTGATTCGTTTTTTGATACTATTAATACATCATCATTTTTATTTTTTAAGCGTCTTCGAAAACGAAGACGCTTTTTTGTGTTGTATGGTTTCTTTGGTATGATGATTTAATGAAAATATAATTTTATGCCTTATAATTAATGTATGAACATTGAAGTGTGTTGTGTAATCATTTTGATAAATACGGGCTTTGCTGGGATGTTATTCTTTGAAATGTTTGTTTTTTAATATTGTAGTTAAAGATGTTTTTAAGAATAATTAGTTAATTATTAGTCGTTTAAGTTTTAATACGTATTCTTTTATAAATAATTTAGTGATAAATTAATTTAAGTTTAGTTTGACTTTTAATTTATTACATCTCATTTTTTTATAAAAAAAACTTTGTTTTACTTTTGCTTTTTGAATTTATTATATATATTTGCTGCATCTATATGTTCATACATATAATGAGGTTTGTTTTTGTTGAGACTACTTTATATGTTTAGCAGTTTTATTAAAAACTAATATTTTGTGGAATGAAAAAAATCATTACCGTTATTTTGTTATTAATGATGTTCATTACCGGATATGCACAACGTATTGTTGTGTATAAACAGTTGGATGAGAGCTTAATTAAAGTATCTGCCAGCAGCGAATTGAATAAAGGAACTATTTGTTCCGTAGTTAATGGAGATGGAATGCAGGGGTGCTATCATGTGGCTAATAACCTGGGACATGGCATGTGGTTGTCTGAAGTTTCTAAAAAGCCAGTTCGTTACAATAAGTCTACTCATGAAGGAGTTGTCTGGTTGTTGTGTGATTTTGGTAAAAGTAGAAAATGTCCTGAAGTAGATTTGATTCAGATATGGAACTATAATCAGAATGAGCATACTCGGCGTGGACTCAATAAGGTATATATAGAGTACTCAGAGGATGGGAATAAATGGCAATTACTAAAGAATGGTGATTTGGAATATTATTTAATTCCTGAATCGGTAGGACGTAATCCTGGATCCGTGGATTTTTCTTTGGATACTAAAGGTATAAAAGCACGTTATATATGCTTTACGGCTGCGTTGGATGGAGAAGGTAATCATTATGATCGTAAGAATCCGGTTGTGATACAGGAAGCTGCTGATATGCATCAGAATGTGGATTACTATGGTTTGAGCGAAATTCGTTTTTATAAAAAAACAGTGGTTTCAGTACAATCATTGGGAAAGCTTGATGATATTTCTTTTGTGGCTGGGCAAGGCTATCTAAAGAGTGCTGAAGGTCCTAAACGAGAATTCTTATTACGTTTTAATACTCCATTGTATGCTGGGGCTACCTTAACGTGTCAATTAGGTGATAAAATATGGAATGCTGAAATAGAGGCTTCAAAGACTGGGGTGGATGAGTACAAAGGATATTTCCCTGCTGGATATATGGAAGAGACCTCTTCTTTGGAGATAAAGGTGAATAGCCGTCAAGGTTGTGTGAAACGTAAATATGAAGTGCCAGGAGCAAGAAAGTGGACTGTTTGCTTTTTTCCGCATTCTCATTTGGATATCGGATATACACATCGCCAGGATGATGTGATGAAACTTCAATGGCGTAATTTGGAACGCGCACTCGATTTAGCTGAGCGTACTAAAGAATATCCGGAAGGTTCACGTTACTGTTGGAATACGGAGGCTACATGGGCAGTTGCTGCATATTTGAAAAAATATGCAGCAACTGAAAAGGCTGAACGTTTGAAGCAGGCCATTCGCGATGGTATTATTAATGTTGATATGTCTTTGGGAAGTATTTTGACTGGGATTAGCCGACAAGAAGAATTGATGCATATTTTTGATGATGCACATTGGATTAGTGATGAAGTGGGAGTAGAGCTGAATACTGCAATGATGAGTGATGTGCCTGGGCAAGCTTGGGGATTGGTCACTGCAATGGCTAAGAATGGAGTGAAATATTATTCACCCGGACCAAATTATGTACCTTTTTATGGGAGGATAGGAAATGACCGTGCTGCTGCTTTACATGTCAGATGGGGTGATAGACCTTTTTATTGGCAATCTCAATCAGGTACTGATAAAGTACTTGTATGGCAGGCAGGGCGCGGTTACTCATGGTTTCATGGCTGGTTGGCTAACCGTATCGGAGTTTGTGGACTTGAGCCAATCTGGGACTATTTAACAGAATTAGAAACTGAGGAGTTTCCATATCAAACTTGTTATTTACGTTATACAGTTCATGGTGATAACGGCCCTCCCGATCAATCAATGTCTGATGTAATCCGTGAGTGGAATGAACGTTATGAGTTTCCTCAATTCCGTATATCAACTGCCCGTGAGTTCTTTATGAAATTCGAAGAACAATATGGCGCTGAATTACCCGTCTTTGCTGGTGACATGACTCCCACTTGGGAAGACGGAGCGGCTTCTACTGCTTGTGAGACAGCAATGAATCGTACTACTGCTGCACGCTTGGCACAGACTGAAACTATTTGGAGTATGCTTCATAAAACAGACGCTTTCCCAGATAAAGCTTTTAAAGAAGCATGGAAAAATGTGATACTGTTTTCTGAGCACACTTGGGGGGCTTCTGCTAGTGGAACTGACCCGCATTCTAAATTTACAAAAGATTTGTGGGAAGGGAAAAAAGCTTATGCTGATAATGCAAGTAATCAGTCTCAAATATTATATAAACAGGCTTTAAGCCCATTGCATGTCGACAAAGGTGGGGATTTTGTACATGTGCTGAATACAAATCTTTGGAATCGTACGGATGTAGTGTTTTTGGATTCAATGGTCAATTTGAATGAAAAAGAATTGATAACCAGGACTGGTGAAAAAGTAGAGACACAGCGTCTGTATGATGGCCGTTGGGCTTTTGTTGCTGAAAATATACCAGCACTTTCTTCTGAGGTATATCAAATCGTCTCGAAGAAAAAGAGTTCAAGACGTTTCGTTTCCATGATTGCAGAGAATAAAATATTAAATAATGGAATTGTACGCGTTGAAATTGATGAGGTGAAAGGTACAATTAGTTCTTTCAAAAGAGTTGGTGACTCTTATGAATATGCTTCGAATAGCGGTTTGAATGATTATTTATATACTGGAAGATATGCTTCTGACCCACAGGGAATCGAACAGATATTAAATATAAGAGTGTTGGATGATGGAGCGGTTGCTGCTACACTGCGTATAGAGTCTAAAGCTCCAGGATGTAATACTTTATGGCGTGATGTGACAGTTTACAAAGGGATAGATAGGGTAGATATTTGTAATACGTTGGATAAGCAGGATATTTTAGATTTTGAAAATGTGCGTTTTGTTTTTCCATTCAATATTCAGCAACCTGAAATTACAATGGATCTTGCCATGAGTGAAATTCATCCTGAGCGTGAGCAACTGGAGGGAGTAAACAAACATTATTATTCATTGCAAAACGGATTGGCTGTGGGAGATTTGGAGCATGCAGTCTGCCTGACCACCGTTGATGCGCCTTTTGTTGAACTGGGTTCGCCCTCAGGGCTTGATTATCGCCTGAATCCCCGTCATGGATATGGCTGGTGGCAGTCTGCCAAGATATCGCCGATTGTCTATTCATGGGTAATGACGAATACATGGAGGACTAATTATAAAGCATCACAAGGAGGCACAGCGAAGTTTCGCTATTCTTTGCAGCCTTGTAATCCGCTTGACCTGAAATTGAAACAGCGAGGAGCTGAACGTGAGATGGAATTGGTGGCTGTAGCCAGTCGTTCTTCTCAGAATATAGAGCAGTTGTTTCGGTTGAAAGGACGCCATCGTATTGCATTATCCAGTATCAAACCTGCTGACGATGGAAAGGGGTATATTGTCTGCCTGCACAATATGGGTAAGCAGAGTGTTTGTTCATCATTTGTTTGGGGTAGTATAAGGCCGCGTGAAGTAAGTGTATGTGATTATCGTCAGAAGGCCTTAAGACCTTTTAATGACGAGATGTTTTGGATGAAGCCTTATGAATATATCATGTTGAAAGTAATAATAGAATAATCATCAAATTGCAATTTTAAATTTAATAAGTATGAAAAAGTTAGTGGTACAGAATCTTTTAAAGGTTTGGTTGTGTGCAATGGTGTCGTTCATGACAGTGACGTTGTATGCACAAGGGAACTCTTTTAAGGTATCGGGTACAGTAAAGGACAACACCGGTGAGCTGGTGATTGGCGCGACTGTCATTGATACCAAGACAAAAAATGGATGTGTGACGGACGTTGATGGAAACTTTTCTTTAGAGGTGACGCCAAATTCGTCGATTAAAGTAAGTTTTATTGGATATAAGTCACAGACGATTGCCATCAAGGCAGAACAGAAGGTTTATAATGTCATCCTTCAAAGTGACAATGTTTTGATTGATGAACTGGTAGTGGTAGGCTATGGAGTGAAAAAGAAACAGACATTGACCGGTGCTGTGTCTGCCGTAAACACGAAGGACATTGTTTCTACAAAAAATGAAAGTTTACAGAATATGCTGACTGGTAAGATTGCCGGTTTACGTGTGGTTCAAAATTCAAGTGAGCCGGGAGCTTTCAATACATCGATGGATATTCGTGGACTGGGGAATCCACTGGTGATAATTGATGGTATTCCTCGCGATAATATGGCACGCGTTGATCCGGAAGATGTTGAGAGTATTTCTGTTTTGAAGGATGCCTCTGCTTCTATCTATGGTGTACGTGCTGCCAATGGCGTAATTCTTATTACCACCAAAAAAGGTGCGCAAGGGAAACCGGAAATTAATTATTCGGGTAGCTTTACTTGGCAAATGCCTTCCAATTTCCCAGATTTGGTTACTTCACAAGAATGGATGACATTGGCTAATGAAAAGGGACGTCATAATGTAGATGGTGGAGGAGCTTCTTATTCTGATGAAGAAATAGCCGCTGCACAGACTACAGATTGGAAATCAGCAGTATTACGTGGTTCTGCGCCTCAGACACAACATTCCATCAATATTTCAGGTGGGACGGAACGTGTAAATTATTATGCGAGTGTTGGCTATCAAGCGCAACAAAGTTTCTTGCAGACAGATGATATGAATTACGATAAATGGACAATGCGTAGTAATCTTTCTGCCAATATTACTAAGAATCTGAAATTGGATGTTAATCTTTCAGGTTTGATGGATGAGCGTAATACACCGCATTATGGTGCTTATGATATTATTCGTGGTCTTTGGTTGATGCAGCCGATGGATCCCATTTATCAGGAGAATGGCGGTTTTACCCAGCCTTCAAACTCTACTTTGATGAATCCGGTGGCGATGATGGATAAGGATGTTGTAGGATATAAAACTTATAAGAGCAAATGGTTTCAGTCAAGTTTTTCATTGAGTTATGATGTACCTTGGGTAGAAGGATTGAAACTAAAGGGGTTATATAGTTACGATTATATAATGAATGATAATAAGGAGTTTGAAAATACTTGGAAATCATATCGAGATAATCAGGTATGGACACGTAATGATCCTCCTAAAGTAGGTCGTACATTCTATTCAAAAGATAATACTTTATGGCAAGTACAAGCTAATTACTCTCGTGAGTTTAATGGGCATAATATTGATGCGATGCTGCTATTTGAGGAATCGACTTATAAGGGGGATAACTTTAATGGTAAAAAGGAACTTTCTATTCCTATAGATCAAGTTTTTGCCGGAAATGCTGATAACCAGCAATTTGGACAGAGTACTGCTGCTTCTGCCTTGTTTGATAATGCCAATCAAGCATTGGTAGGGCGTGTAGCTTACGATTATAAGTCCAAATATCTTATTGAATTTGCTTTCCGTTATGAAGGTTCTTCAAAATTCCCTGCAAATTCACGTTGGGCTATGTTTCCTTCAGTGTCAGGGGGATGGCGTGTCTCTGAAGAAAAGTTTTGGAAAGAATCTTCTTTGAATTTCATTAATAACCTTAAAATACGTGCTTCTTGGGGTAAGATGGGTGACGATGGTGCTTTAGCGTATCAGTTCCTTAATGGTTATACGTATCCGGTAGGTGGGGCAGCATATGCGATGCCGGGTGGTGCCATTTTTGATGGCTCATTTGTCAATGCTTCTGCAACAAAGGGATTGGCTAATCAAAGCATCTCATGGATTGAAGCTAAAACTTTTGATATAGGTTTTGATTTGGAAGCATGGGATGGCCTATTGGGATTGACTGTTGATTATTTCCGACGTGATCGTGATGGATTACTGACCACTCGGGCAGCGAGTCTTCCGGGAGTAGTGGGAGCCGCATTGCCACAAGAGAATCTGAATGGAGATATGACCCGTGGATATGAAATAGAAATAAGCCACCGCAATACCATCAATGAGTTCAGTTATGAGATAAAAGGAAATTTTGCGTATGCCCGTTCAGAAAATAAACATGTGGAAGGTGCGCGGAAAGGTAATTCTTATTTGAATTGGAAACAAAATTCAAACGATCGTTTTACAGATCTTTGGTGGGGATATGGGGCCGGCGAACGTTTTACTTCATGGGATCAAATTTATTACAATTCTATTTATATAGGACGTGGTTCTGTACTCGGTGATTATAACTATGAGGATTGGAACGGTGATGGTTGGATTAATGAATTGGACGAACATCCTTTGACGAACACGGGAGACCGTCCTTTGATAAATTTTGGTTTGACGTTTAATGCAAGTTGGAAAGGTTTTGATGTAAGTCTGTTGTTGCAAGGAGCTGCCAAACGTCATATCTCTTATGATGAGTTGCTTTACAATCCATTGTGGGCTAATACAAATGCTTTGGATCAATTTATGGATCGTTGGCGTCCTGCTGATAGTCATGCAGATCCTTACGATCCGGCAACTAAATGGATTAGCGGTCATTATGCTTACACTGGTTCACTGCCGAACCGGAATTCAGAATTCAATATGCAAAATGCTGCTTATCTGCGTTTGAAAACAATTGAAGTGGGATATAGTCTTCCTAAATCATGGTTGACTAAAATTGGTGTACAAGGGCTGCGTGTTTATTTAAGCGGTTATAACTTGTTTACCATTACCGGATTGAAATATTGTGATCCTGAATTCCCGTCAGGAAATTATGGATATAACTATCCTTTAAATAAAACAGTTACTATTGGAGCAAATCTTAAATTTTAAATGAATATCAACATGAAAATTAAAAAATATATCTTCGCATTTGCATTATGCATGGGGTCATTGACTTCTTGTGTAGATCTGGACATCCCACCAATGAATATTGTTGGTGATAATGATATTTTTGGAAGTACGGCGGGGGTTACAAGCTATATGGCCCGTTTGTATAGTACGTTGCCTGTAGAAGATTTCCGCTATTCGCATGTAAACATGTTCTTTTCGGGAGGTTCTAATTTTGCGCAACCTTCTTGTTTGACTGGTGAAGCTATTAGCCGTGACACGAAGGGGGCAGAAGTTGAAACAGCAAACTATTGGGATGCTGCGTATGCCTTAATACGTGAAACGAACTATTTTATAGAAACACTTCCCAAATATGCTGATTCACATTCTGCTACTGAAATTGAAAGTTTGTTGGGCGAAGCGTATTTCATTCGTGCTTATACTTATTTTGCATTAGTTAAGCGTTATGGTGGTGTGCCTATTGTTAACACAGTAATTGATTATCCGGCTACAGTAAGCATTCCTGAAGCACAATTGTTCCGTGATTCGGAAGAGGCTGTCTGGGATTTTATTTCCAGTGATTTGGACTACGCTATTGCGCATTTGTCTGCAAAGAACCAAAAAGGACGTGCCAATAAATATGCAGCTGCAGCTTTTAAATCGCGTGCTATGCTTTATGCTGGAAGTATTGCCAAATATAATGATGTGAATGAAGTTTATAATGATGCGCGTATTTGCGGAATTCCAGCAAATCGTGCTGCCGATTATTTTAAACAGGCTTATGAAGCATCGAAGATTGTTGATGAAGGAGGTTATGCTCTTTACAAAGGGGACTGGGCAGCTAATAATAAGGATGCACAATATACTAATTTCGTGAATATTTTCTTGAAAGATACGGAAGAGAATATTTTCGTGAAATATTTTGATTATCCGGACTGTGTACATTCATATGATTGTTTTGCACAGCCTACGCAAACCTCTACCGGTGGTAGCAACACAGAAATTTGTCCTACATTGGATTTTGTAGAAATGTTTGAAGGTTTTGAGAAAGATGCCGATGGGCATTTTGCCAACATGAACACGGAAGGTTATTATAAATTGTATGAAACAACAATGGAACCTTTCAAGAATGCCGAACCTCGTTTGCGTGCTACTGTATTGCTGCCGGGTGACGAGTTTAAGGGTGAATCCATTGAAATCCGTCGTGGTATTTGGGTTGGAGAAGGTGATAAAATTTCTCCTCTTCTTCCTTCAGAAGATACCTATGGCTTTTATGATGATTATAGTGCTTACGCTAACGATGCGACGAGCTTGCTGAAATTGGCCAGTCGCGAATCGCAAAATACGGATGCTAATGCAATTCTGTTAAAGGATGGTACAATGATGAAGCGTGCAGGGAAAAGTGGTACAGTGAAGAATCAGGAGATAGGCTGTACGGTTTCCGGTTTCCTTATTCGTAAGTATTTGAATCCTGAACAGAAGAATACAACTTGGAATCAGTCTGTTACAGATTGGATTGACATCCGTTATGCAGAAGTATTGCTCAATCGTGCCGAGGCGGCTATGGAACTTGCAGCTGTGGGTAGTGTTACCGATGATGCCGGTAAGAATTATGTAGAGGAGGCTTTCCGCTGTGTGAATCTCATTCGTGAACGTGCTGGTGCTACGTTGCTTGCTTCTTCTGCAGAAACTTCAATTGATGTAGTGCGTATAGAGCGTCGTAAAGAGCTTGCTTTCGAAAATAAAACTTATTGGGATTTGAAGCGTTGGCGTATTATTGATGATGAACAGTCTACACGCAGATATCGCACTTTGCAGCCATTCTTTGCAGCAGATGCCATGAAGTATTTCATGGATATCAAGGAGCAGGAATATGGATATACTTATACTTATGATACACGTAATTATTATCAGCAGATTCCGACTGGTGAAATCACCAAGAATCCGAATTGTAAACAAAATCCAGGTTATTAATTATAAGAAACGAAACATTCAATTATGAAAAAGTTAACATATATTTTGTTGTCCTTATGCTTATTGGTAAATTTTACCTCTTGCGATGTGGATAATTATGGAGAACCTGAAGAAACTTTCCGTGGTGCTTTTATTGATAAGGAAACTAAAGAACCTTTCCAAACAGCTATTGGTAATACCGGCATTCGTATCCGTATGATGGAGTATAGCTGGAGTGATACTCCGGAACCTTATGATTTTAATTGTATGCAGGATGGTACTTTCCAGAATACCAAAATATTTGCAGGCAATTATGGTATTATTCCTGAAGGTGCTTTTGTACCATTGGATGAAGAGATTATTGATATAAAAGGTACTGTAGAGAAAACTTATGAGATTGAGCCGCTGTTGCGCGTGAAATGGGTAGGCGAACCTCAGGTCAATGCAGATGGTACTGTGGAGGTGAAGGTTATAATTACTCGTGGTACAAATAATCCGGATTACCAACAACCGCTTACCGAAGCTTGGCTATTTGTGAGCGAAACGAGTTATGTCGGAGATTTCAGCTTTAGTCCGCGTTTTTCTACTCAGTTGTTAGGGGCAGCTTTAACCGATGTTTTAGGTAAAGAAATTACTATTAAGACAAAAGGACAATTCCCTGATTATTCGCGTAAATTCTTTTTGCGTGTAGGTGCTCGTACTACAAAAAGTTTTAGCGGTACTAATCGTTATAACTATACGACAATTAAAGAAGTCACAACTATAGCACGTAATTAGTAATAACCTGGATGAGAGTGTATTGGCCCCTTGATAAGCACATTGCTTGGTTTGGGGTTTGTACACTCTCATCTCTTTTATAGATATCAATATGAAACAGTTCTTTTTTATTTTTATGGTAATTACCCTTATGTTACCTCAGTTCGTTTCTGCAAAAAGGGGAAACAATAGTTCACAACTTACTGTTATTTCTTATAATATGCGGTACGGTACGGCAGAGGATGGTGTTAATGCGTGGGAATTCAGAAAGCCAGCTACTATAAAAATGATTAAAAAGCATAAGCCCGATATTTTGGGAGTTCAGGAAGCTTTGGATTTTCAGCTGGCGTTTATTCTTGAAAATTGCACGAACTATGAGGCTGTAGGTGTCGGACGCATTGATGGTAAACATGGCGGAGAGCATGCTTCAATAATGTATAATAAGAGAAAAATAGAATTGTTGGAGTGGGGAAATTTTTGGCTTTCTTCAACTCCTGACATTCCTTCTATAGGATGGGATGCTGCATGTACCCGTACTGCTACATGGGCGCTTTTAAAGGATAAAAAAACAAAGGAGAAGTTTTATTACGTTAATACTCATTTGGACCATGTCGGCAAAGTGGCACGAAAGGAAGGTTTGAAACTCATCTTAGAAAAGATACAAAAGATTAATCTTGATAATTTTCCATTAATTTTGACTGGAGACTTTAATATGGATAACATGGATCCTTCCATACAAGAACTGAATGAAAAAATGACAGATGCTAGAAGCTCTGCTAAAAAAACGGATTCTTTTGGTACTTTCAATGGTTGGGGGACCCGTAGTTCTATTATAGATTATATTTATTATAAAGGGTTTAAAATGTGTACGGAATACATTACAATTCGAGAAAAATATGCGGGAAAATCTTTTATTTCTGATCACTATCCGATTAAGGGGGTACTAAAGTTTTAATTATGTGAAAAATCATGATGTATTCCGGTTTTCTCACGATGTGTTTGCTAATGGAGGGTTGTTAGAATTATGGATGAGTCCGAAACCGAATAAAAAACGGGGGGAAGGACAAGGAAATTCTTAATATGTTAGCTCCTGCTGACTAGGTTACTATTATGAAGAAAGGCGAAGAGGTTTGCAACTCCCTTCGCCTTTCTTCATAATAACTATGGCTTTAGTCCTTACAGAATCCCTTGTGCCATCATAGCCTTTGCCACCTTCATAAATCCGGCCACATTGGCACCCTTCACGTAATTTACATAACCGTCGGCTTCCGTACCATATTGCACGCAAGCTTCGTGAATGTTCTTCATGATGCTCTTCAGTTTCTCGTCCACTTCCTCTGCACTCCAGCTCAACTTGATGGAGTTCTGAGTCATTTCGAGACCAGATACTGATACACCGCCAGCATTGGCTGCCTTACCCGGAGCATACAGAATCTTTGCATCCTGGAATACTTTGATGGCTTCCGGTGTAGAGGGCATGTTGGCGCCTTCGGATACTGCCATTACCCCATTAGCTATCAACTGACGGGCATGGTCGCCATTCAATTCATTCTGAGTGGCAGAAGGCAAAGCGATATCAGCCTTTTCGCCCCAAGGCTTGGCTCCTTCCACATATTTCACACCCGGATATTGTTCAGCATATTCGCGGATACGTCCACGATAGAGGTTTTTCAGCTCCATGATGTAATCCAACTTTTCGCGGTCAATGCCGTCCGGATCGTATACATAACCGTCAGAATCAGACATGGTCAATACCTTGCCACCCAATTCCAATACTTTCTCGGCCGTATATTGAGCTACGTTACCGGAACCGGAAATCAGACAAGTTTTGCCTTTCAGGTCAGTACCCTTAGTCTTCAACATTTCCATCAAGAAGTAGATGTTACCGTAGCCGGTAGCTTCCGGACGAATCAGCGAACCGCCGAACTCACGGCCCTTACCGGTGAAAGTACCCGTAAATTCATGAGCCAGCTTCTTATACATACCGAACATGAAACCTACTTCGCGACCACCTACACCGATATCACCGGCAGGTACGTCTGTTTCAGGACCGATATGACGCCACAACTCCAGCATGAAAGCCTGAACGAAACGCATGACCTCAGCATTCGACTTGCCGCGCGGAGAGAAGTCCGAACCGCCTTTACCGCCACCCATAGGCAGAGTTGTCAATGAGTTTTTAAATGTCTGCTCGAAAGCAAGGAATTTCAGGATGCTCAGGTTTACAGAAGCATGGAAACGAACACCGCCTTTATATGGGCCGATAGCGTTGTTGTGCTGCACACGATAGCCCATGTTGGTTTGTACGTTACCTTTATCGTCTACCCAAGTAACACGGAATTGGTAAACGCGATCGGGGATGCAAAGACGTTCAATCAGATTGGCTTTGTCAAACTCCGGATGCTTGTTATACTCTTCTTCAATCGTAGAAAGAACTTCTTCTACTGCTTGATGATACTCCGGTTCGTTGGGGAACCGTCTTTTCAGGTCTTCTAATACCTTAGCTGCATTCATAATCTATTTCTTTTATTGGTTGCTACTATATGTTACCTAAAACAATTCGATTTTCGGTTTGTTTCCTTTTCCTCTCATTGCGGTTGCAAAAGTACACATAAAAATGAGACGAGCAAACATTTTATAAAGAAAATGCGGTATAAAACAACAATTTTATTGTTTTATACCGCAAAATGGAATAAAAAGATATTATTTATCCTCTTTTTAGAGACTTTATGACGGGAATAAACACTAAAGCCGCCGAAATGGCAAGCGTTAGGATAATTGGACCGTCAATTCGTTCGACAGATATCAAAACAATGTAGCAAAGTGCTGCCCAAAGCAGCACAATGCAAACTATTTGGAATTTTGATAACGGTCGTCTCATTTGGCAGCCTTTTTTTTGTCTACGATAGCATCGATAACTGCTACTGCAGTGATGTTAACGATATCGCGCACGGAGCTCTCAAAATCGGTAAAGTGGATAGGCTTGTTCAATCCCATTTGGATAGGACCAATCAGTTCGGAGTCCGTATCCATCGCCTGCAACAGCTTGTAAGCAGAGTTTGCAGAACTCAAGTTCGGGAAAATCAGTGTGTTTACGTCTTTTCCTTTCAAGCGCGTAAACGGATACTTGGCATCGCGCATTTCGCGGTTCATGGCGAAATTCACCTGCATTTCTCCGTCAATGGCAAGGTCAGGATAGTTTTGTTGCATATAATCCACAGCTTCGTGTACACTTACCGGGCTGCCTTCTTTATCCGCACCGAAGTTGGAGTAACTCAACATGGCCATTACCGGTGTATGATTAAAGAAGCGGACGGTATATTCCGATAGCTTGGCAATATCGATTAGCGTTTCGGCATTGGGATGACGGTTAATCAGCGTATCGGCCAGGAAGTATGTACCTTTTTTGGAGTTCAGGATATGCATGGTGCCGAAATGCTTGTATTCCGGACGGATGCCGATGACTTCCTTGGCAACCTTGATGGTATTGCTGTATTTGGTGTAAAGACCTGTGATGAAAGCGTCTGCTTCACCCGTCTCCACCATCATCATACCGAAGTAGTTACGTTCGAACATTTTGTCGTTGGCTTCTTCGTAAGTGGCTCCTTCGCGGGCACGTTTTTCAGATAGAATGCGGGCATAGCGTTCACGGCGCGGCGCTTCATCCGGATGACGCAGATTTACTATCTCGATACCTTCAAGGCTAAGGTCTAGTTCTTTTGCCAGCTTCTCGATGGCTTCGTCGTTGCCCAATATAATAGGATGGCAGATACCTTCAGCCTTGGCTTCCACAGCAGCTTTCAGCATATTGGGGTGGATACCTTCGGCAAATACCACACGTTGCGGGTTGCGGCGGGCGGTGTCGTAGAGTTGGCGGGTCAGTTTGCTTTCGTAACCCATCAGCTCGCGCAGTTGCAGGCGGTAGGCATCCCAGTCTTCGATGTCTTTGCGGGCTACACCGCTTTCCATGGCAGCTTTGGCCACAGCGCAGGACACTTCGGTAATGAGGCGCGGGTCAACCGGTTTCGGGATGAAGTATTCGGGACCAAAAGTGAAGTTGTTTACGTGGTATGCCTCGTTCACCACATCGGGCACGGGCTGCTTGGCAAGGTTGGCAATGGCGTGTACGGCAGCAATTTTCATTGCTTCGTTGATGGCTTTTGCCTGCGTGTCGAGGGCACCGCGGAAGATGTAGGGGAAACCGATTACATTATTAATCTGGTTAGGATAGTCGGAACGACCGGTAGACATCAGTACGTCCGGACGTGCCGCCATGGCGTCTTCGTAAGAGATTTCCGGAGTAGGGTTGGCAAGGGCAAACACGATGGGATGGTCTGCCATGCTGCGAACCATGTCCTGGGTCAACACATTACCTTTTGACAGTCCGAGGAATACATCGGCGCCTTTGATGGCTTCTGCCAGAGTATGTACATCGCGACGGTCGGTGGCAAAGTAACGTTTCTGCTCGGTCAGATTCTCGCGGTCGCTGGTGATGACTCCCTTACTGTCCAGCATTAGGATATTTTCACGGCGTGCGCCGAGCGCTTCATACAGTTTGGTACATGAGGTGGCGGAAGCCCCGGCACCGTTTACGACGATTTTCACTTCCTCTATCTTCTTGCCTGCCACTTCCAGGGCGTTCAGCAATCCTGCGCTGGAGATGATGGCGGTGCCGTGCTGGTCGTCGTGCATCACGGGGATGTCCAATTCCTCTTTCAGGCGGCGTTCTATTTCGAAACATTCGGGTGCTTTGATGTCTTCCAAGTTGATACCTCCGAATGTTGGGGCAATAGCCTTGACAGCTTCGATGAACTTGTCGGGGTCTTTTTCATTTACTTCGATGTCGAATACGTCGATACCGGCATAAATTTTGAACAACAGACCTTTACCCTCCATGACGGGTTTGCCGCTGAGGGCGCCAATATCGCCCAGGCCGAGCACGGCGGTTCCGTTGGAGATGACAGCTACCAGATTGCCTTTTGCTGTATATTTATATGCATCTTGCGGGTTTTTCTCAATTTCGAGGCACGGTTCTGCAACGCCCGGAGAGTAGGCGAGAGAAAGATCGGTTTGTGTACTGTAAGGCTTGGTGGGTACTACTTCAATCTTACCCGGTTTGCCTTGCGAATGGTAGAGCAAGGCTGCTTCTTTGGTTATTTTAGCCATGGTAGAATAGTTAAATTGGTTATAATTTGGCTGCAAATGTAGGTATAAAAGTTCTAAATTGTAGCTCGCTATCAATAAAATCTATTACTTTTATCAGTTAATTAGCTTAAAATGCTTATTTTTGGCATCAGATTTTAGAAATTACCCCCATTTATTAACTTAACACATGAGTTGCATGAGAATTTTGAAACTTCCTCTGGCAGGATTATTATTTTGTGTAATGGCACTATTTGCTGGATGTAAAACGAGTAATGAACCTAAGGCACCGGTTGCTCTGACCTGGGAAATGGGTGCAAGTGACATCGAATCCGGATATTATGAGAATACCTTTATTCTCAAGAATATCTCTCAAAAACCTCTAAAAAAGAACTGGACGATTTACTATTCACAGCTTCCCCGAGGGGTGAAGCAGGAAGGAACCTCTGAAGTGAAGGTAGAGGTAGTGAACGGTAATTTTTTCAAAATGTATCCGACAGACGAATTTGCTTCGCTGGCTCCCGGTGATTCCATGCGGATCACTTTCCTTTGCACTTACAAGCTGGACCGGAACTCCCATGTACCGGAAGGAACTTATTGGGTGGAGACTGTGGATGGTAAAGAGGGCAGTCCGTTGCCCGTGGCTTTGAAGGCGCTGCCGCTTCCTTCTCCCGAGTCAATGAGCGGCTATCCGGATGCGACTAAGATTTATGAATCCAATCTTCGCTTGGCTGGTGCTCCTGCTTTGGTGCAGTCAGACATTCTTCCGTCTGTAAAGAAAGTGGTAGCCATTGAAGGCGATAATGTCGTATTGGGAGGTAAGGTAGCTTTGGCATTTCCGGAGAACTTTGCCGGTGAAGCCAAGTTGCTGAAAGAGAAACTGACTGGTTTGTATGGTTTGGAAGTTGTCGAAAATGCTTCCGTGAAGATTGTGCTGGAAGAACTGCTTGATAGGAAGGAGGCCGTAAATGATGAATATTATACTATCAATATAGGTGACAACCTGATAAAAATCAGTGCTGCCACTCCTCATGGCATCTTTAATGGTACACAGACACTTTTGTCAATGTTGAAGGATAAGCAGACACCTTATTTGCTGGAGGCAGTCTCCATCCGGGATTATTCGGACTTGGCATATCGTGGACAAATGATAGATATTGCTCGTAATTTCACCGCTCCGGAGAACTTGAAGAAACTGGTGGATATTTTTGCATCTTATAAATTGAATGTCCTGCATTTCCATTTTTGTGATGATGAAGCCTGGCGTTTGGAGATTCCCGGTTTGGAGGAACTGACTGCTGTGGGTAGCCGTCGCGGACATACCACTGACGAAAGCCAGTGCCTCTACCCATGTTATGACGGTGGCTATGACCCTGATGCAAAGACTGTAGGCAATGGATATTATAGCCGCGAGGAATTTATTGATTTGCTGAAGTATGCTGCCGAAAGACATGTCCGCATTGTTCCGGAAATAGAATCTCCGGGGCATGCCCGCGCTGCCATTGTCTCCATGAAGGCACGCTATAACAAATATTTTGAAACTGATCCGGGGAAAGCTACAGAATATATGTTGAGTGAACCGGAAGATACTTCACGTTATGTTTCTGTACAATATTATACGGACAATGTGATGAATGTCGCCTTGCCTTCTACCTACCGTTTTATGGAGAAGGTGATTCAGGAACTTAATGCGATGTATCAGGAAGCTGGTCTTTCACTGTACACAGTGCATTTGGGTGGTGACGAAGTGCCTCGCGGTGTGTGGATGGGCTCCCCGAAATGCCAGGAACTGATGAAGGAAAAAGGCATGACGAAAGCTCATGATTTGTCGGAGTATTTCATTACGCAAATGGCAGATGTGATGCAGAAGAACGGACTGAAATTCAGTGGTTGGCAGGAAGTTGCTTTGGGGCATACCGAAGAGGCTCATCAACAGTTGAGGGGCCAGGCTGCCGGTGTGTATTGCTGGAATACTGTACCGGGCTCTGATGAAGTGGTTTATCAGACAGCCAATAACGGTTACCCGGTCATCCTTTGCAACGTGGGCAATTTCTATATGGATATGGCTTACAATGGTCATCCGGACGAGCGTGGACTCGATTGGGGAGGTTATGTGGATGAGTCTGTCTCTTTCTCTATGCTTCCTTTCAGCATTTATCGTTCGCTGCGTGTGGATATGGCAGGCAATCCCATTGATTTGAATAATGCGGAAAAGGGGAAGACTGCTTTGACAGAGATAGGCAAGAAGCATATTATGGGTGTACAAGGGCAATTGTTCGCCGAAACTATCCGTAGTTTTGATGGCGTGGAATATCTTCTTTTCCCCAAAATATTAGGGCTGGCAGAACGTGGCTGGAATGCCCATCCGGCATGGGAAAATTTATCCGGTATACGGGAGGAGCAGGCTTTCAATCAGGCTTTGGCACTTTATTATGAGAAAATCAGCAAGAGTGAAATGCCTTATTGGGCAAAGAATGGGATTAACTTCCGCTTGCCTCAGCCGGGATTATTGGTAAAAGATGGAAATCTGTATGCTAATGTGGCTATTGATGGTGCTGAAGTACGTTACACAACTGATGGTTCGGAACCTACTGCCCAGTCAACCTTATGGAAAGAACCGGTGAAGTGTGGTTCCCTGGTAGTGAAAGCAAAGACCTTCTACCAAGGCAAGGAAAGTTTGACGATTATATTGAATGTTGAGTAATAGAGAATATTGAAATGAAAAGGGAGTGCATTGTCCGAAAATGCACTCCCTTTTGTTTATTCCTTTAGGCGTTCAGCGCTTGTTCTATATCCGCAATAATATCCTCTGCATTCTCTATACCTACCGAGAAGCGAATCAGGTCGGGGCGTACACCTGCCTCCATCAGTTGCTCGTCTGTCAACTGGCGGTGTGTATGGCTGGCTGGGTGCAGCACACAAGTACGTGCATCGGCCACATGAGTCACGATGGCCGCCAGTTTCAGTGAATCCATAAACTTGATAGACTCTTCCCGTCCGCCCTTCAAGCCAAAGGTGACAACGCCGCAAGAGCCGTTCGGCATGTACTTCTGTGCCTGCTCGTAGTATTTGTCGCCCGGCAGACCACAATAATTCACCCAAGCCACTTTATCGTTCTGGGCAAGATACTCGGCTACCGCTTGTGCATTCTTGCAATGTTGGGGCATACGCAGGTGCAGTGTTTCCAGACCCAGGTTCAGTAGGAATGCGTTTTGTGGAGACTGGATGCTGCCCAGGTCGCGCATCAGTTGGGCTGTAGCCTTGGTGATGTAAGCCATTTTGCCGAAGGCTTTCGTATAAGTCAGTCCGTGGTAAGACTCGTCCGGTGTGCACAGTCCGGGGAATTTGTCGGCGTGTGCATCCCAATCGAAGTTACCGCTGTCTACAATGGCTCCACCTACACTGGTGGCATGTCCGTCCATGTATTTGGTAGTAGAGTGTACTACGATGTCGGCACCCCACTCAAACGGGCGGCAGTTGATGGGAGTAGGGAAGGTGTTGTCCACAATCAAGGGCACGCCGTGGCTGTGGGCAATGCGTGCAAACTTCTCTATATCGAGCACTTCGAGCGTAGGGTTGGAGATGGTTTCGCCGAATAGGGCCTTGGTATTGGGGCGGAAAGCAGCGGAAATTTCTTTCTCGCTGGCATCTGGGTTGACGAAAGTGACGTCGATGCCCAATTTCTTCAAAGTCACTCCGAAGAGGTTGAATGTTCCGCCATAGATGGTAGAGGAGCAAACAAAATGGTCTCCTGCCTGGCAGATATTGAAAATGGCATAGAAGTTGGCTGCTTGTCCGCTGGATGTCAGCATAGCGGCCACACCACCTTCGAGGGCGGCAATCTTGGCGGCTACTGCATCGTTTGTAGGATTCTGCAGGCGGGTATAGAAATAGCCGCTGTCTTCAAGGTCGAACAAGCGTGCCATCTGTTCGCTGGTATCATATTTGAAAGTTGTACTTTGATAGATGGGGAGTACACGGGGCTCGCCCTTTTTAGGAGTCCATCCGGCTTGTACGCACAGCGTCTCCGGCTTGAATTGCTTTGCCATAATGTTATCTGTTTTAAAAGTTTCTTATCTATTATCGCGTAAGTTGTCGCAAAAGTAGGGAAAAAATTATAATTTTGTGCTTAAGTATGGTAAAATGCTATAAATTAGCGGCTGGAAATTTGTAGCGAACCGAATAAATGATGAATAATTGGAATATGAAACGCATATTTTGTTTACTGACCATCCTCTTTTGTACTTTGTTTGCTTTTAATGCTTCGGCTCAGGAAGAGCGGGATAGTCCGAGACGTGGAGAAGGAATCTCTGTTTTCCTGGAACGTAACAAGCGCCCGGGGAGAGCCTATTATAAGGAGTTTTTGGAGCTGAACAAGAAACTTCTTAAAGGGAAGGAGGAATTGCGGCTGGGAGTGAAGTATGTACTGCCCCCATTATCAAAGCCGGTTGGCAATGGGAAGAAGACAATCAATGAACCTTTGTTCGGGAAAGCGCTTGCCAGTGTAAAAGTGACATCTAACCGTTTGCAGGGCGCTTGTTTTTATGTAGTGAGCGGACATGGAGGCCCCGACCCCGGAGCTATCGGCAGAATCGGCAAAGTAGAACTGCATGAAGATGAGTATGCGTATGATGTGGCTTTGCGCCTTGCCCGTAACTTGATGCAAGAGGGGGCGGAAGTCCGTATCATTATCCAGGATGCTAAAGACGGAATCCGTGATGACAAGTACCTTTCCAACAGCAAACGTGAGACGTGCATGGGAGCTCCCATACCCTTGAACCAAGTGGCACGTCTCCGGCAACGTTGCGCCAAAATCAATGAGTTTTACAAGAAGGATCGCAAGAACTATAAATATTGCCGTGCCATTTTCCTTCATGTGGACAGTCGCAGTAAGAGCCATCAGACCGATGTGTTCTTTTACCACTCTAAAAGCAAGCCCGACAGCAAGCGTCTGGCTAAGACCATGAAGAAAACTTTCGAATCGAAATATGACAAGCACCAGCCCAACCGTGGGTTTACCGGAACTGTCAGCGCACGCAATCTTTATGTGTTAGCCAATACTTCTCCCGCTTCCGTATTCGTGGAATTGGGAAATATCCAGAACACTTTTGACCAGCGCCGTTTTGTAATCAGTTCGAACCGCCAGGCCTTGGCCAAGTGGATGATGGAGGGTTTCATCACGGATTATAAAAAGGCGAAATAAGGACAATCAACTCTCACTCTCCTTTTTCTTTTCGTGTACCACCACGACTGTAACGGCCGTTATTATCAGCGCCATGCCGATGGCGCTGGCCGGTGTGAAGCTTTCATTGAATATCAGGCAACCGATAACTACGGCTGTCAGAGGTTCCAAGGCCCCGAAAATGGAAGTCAGTGTAGGCCCTATGTATTTAATGGCTTTTACCAGGGTGATGTTGGATATAGCTGTTGCCGGCAGCGCCAGTCCGAGAATATTCAGCCATGTGTGGGTATCATTGGCCAGCCGGATGCCTCCGGTCAGATATCCTCCTATAATAAAGAACAAGGCTCCCAGCCCCATTACGTAGCATGTCAATGCAGTGGAGGGAATCTGCACGGCACGGCTCTTCCTTACTCCTACGATATATCCTCCATAAAAGAATACGGACAGGCCGGCAGCAATCAGCCCGATGGTCGTGTTTCCTCCTTCAAAGTCTATTTTGCCGGATGACAAAAGTCCAGCTCCGCTTAGTGACACCAACACGGCAAACAGAATGGCGAATGACCTCTTTTCTCCGAAAAAGCCCATCATGGCCAGTGCCACGGCCAGCGGATACATGAAATGAATGGTGGATGCCACTCCGCTGGCTATGTTCTGATAGGCGATGACCAGACTGAAGGAGGTAGCTGCCCGGAGCAGGCTGAGGATGAACACCGTTCCCCAGTCTTTCCTGCTGATGCGGAATGTCTCGCCCAGCATAATGCCGAAAACGACCAAGGTAAGTGAAGCTATTCCCCATCGGTAGGCCAATACTTCGAAAGAGGAGAAGCCCGCAAGGAGTAATGAAATGGTGAAGAAAGGAGCCAGCCCGAAGGTGGCAGAGGAGAGAGCCGCATATATAAACCCTTTTATGGAAACATTTTGCATTTTTTATCTTGATTTTAATGGAGATTTTAAAATTATCTGTTTGCGTCAATTGCTTGATTCGCATTGCGTCGTGCAAAATTAATGAATAAAAACAAGCATACAGACAAGGGAGTGTCCTTTTTTTACAATACAGTATAGATATGGGTATCTAATATAGTATCGACCGGCTTGCCTGATATTTATTCGTTCCATCATGAGGTAAAAATCATTCCACCATGGTAGAACGATTTTTACTCCATGGAGGAACGAATACTTGTTCGCTGTCCGGCTCCTAAACTCTTCCGGGGAGAAAGTCTGATAGCTCCGGCAGAACAGTTTGCCTACTCTACCGGAATATAAATCTCTGTCAACAGTTCCTCCGGCGCCGTATCTGCGGGGTTGTTCAGGTAACGTTCCGCACTGGATTCATCTCGTAAGCTACATTCCATTTCGGGGATATACTTCCCGTAGATGGTATCGTATACGGCCTGCAGATGTTCGTATGGACCTTTGTATAGGAATATGGCATAGCGGCCTGCCGCGAGCTGTTTAAATCCTATGTCTCCTTTGGCCGTTGCAAATGAGGGTAGGACCATACATACATCGGTACGCAGCTTTTCAGCGGGTGTCACTTTGGGGTCATCGTGATAGATACAGTAGGGCATCACTTCTCCCATAGGCAGTTTTTCTTCCTGGATGAACTGGCAAAGGCGCATCCATGCGCTGCAATAGTCGTTCAGTTTATAGTCGCCAAAGAGGCGGATGTAAATCACATTTCGGGCAGGAACTTCTTTGATTTCGTGTTTCAGTTCCAGTTCCGGACGAATAATGGCTGGTTTCATAATTACAAAGTTTTTATTGTTACGGTATTCTAATGGTGAAATGCCGTAGAACTGCTTGAATACTTTCGACAGTGACGAAGGCGAAGAGTAGCCTATACGGTAGGCTATGTCCGCTATCGGCATGTCCGAGTAACGAAGCAACCGGGCAGCGGCTTCGGTACGCGTCCGGACAATGAACGTACCGACGGGTTCACCCAGGAAAGCTTTCATGATGCGGTGGAAGTAGAAGGGAGAGAAATGGGAAATCCTGGCCAAAGATTTCAGGTCAATTTCTTCTCCGAGGTGCAGATTTATATAATCCACTACTGCGTTCACACACTTTTGGTATTCCTCCTGGGTTGTCTTTTTCTGCTGCATGGCTCTATTGGGCTTTTTCATGTTGCAAAAATAGGAGGAAAAGAAATAGGTTACTTGTCCGATGTTGCTATAAATGCAATATCTTTAAATAAGATAAGCTATATCCCGGCACAACTTTTTCGTGCAAGCATGAAAGTTTTGCATTCGATTTGCAATATCTTTGCATTTCAGATGAAAAAACAAATGCTTGCAGATGACCGAGGAGATTAAAAGACAACTTTGGGAGTGGGCGGCGGCCTATCATTGCGCCGGCTTCATTCAGAACGACCCCGTACAGTTTCCACATCGCTATGAACGGAAGCAGGATATTGAAATCAGTGGGCTGCTGACTGCCATCATGAGTTTCGGCAACCGTAAGCAGATATTGAAAAAGGCTGATGAGTTGCATAGGTTGATGGGGGTATCACCTCATCAATACGTGTTGTCCTGCCGATGGAAGAATGACTTCCCTGCTACGGACAGAAGCAGTTTTTACCGAATGCTTTCTTATGCTGACTTTCATTCCTATTTCAGGCGTTTGCATGCTGCCTATTCTGCTTTTGACAGTCTGGAGGATGCCTTATGTACGTATGCCGGTAATCCGATGGAAAGGTTATGTGCATTTTTGGAAGTCTCGGCAAAGAGCCCCCAAAAGAAACTGAACATGTTTTTGCGCTGGATGATAAGGAAAGGTCCGGAAGTGGATTTTGGTATTTGGGAGAGATTTGATTGCAGGGACCTGATTGTGCCTTTGGACACGCATGTCTGCCGTGTGGCCTATGCTTTGGGACTCACCGAGACAGAAACATTTTCTTTGAAGAATGCCCGCCGGATTACTGAAGCTCTGGCAGAGGCCTTTCCGGATGACCCGTGCCTGGGGGACTTTGCTTTGTTTGGAAGCGGAGTCAGCGGAGTATTGTAGCGTGTTACCAGTCAATTTCTTGTATCCCTCTGCTCCGTAAGAAATCGTTGGCTTTACTGAAGTGCCTGCAACCGAAGAATCCGTATTCGGCAGAACGTGGGGACGGATGGACGGTAGTCAGAATCAAGTGTCTGCTGCTATTGATTAAAGCGGCTTTTTCTTTCGCGTACGCTCCCCAAAGCATGAATACAAGATTCTCCCGTTCATCACTCAGTTTCTTGATAACAGCGTCTGTGAAGGTTTCCCATCCCATGTTCCGGTGCGAGCCGGTTTCGTGGGCACGTACTGTGAGGACGGAATTCATAGGAAACACGCCTTGCGCTACCCAACGGTCCAGATTTCCGGAAGTCGGAATGGGCTTTCCCAGGTCCTGATGTATTTCCTTGAATATGTTTGCCAGAGAACCGGGAATGGCTACTCCTTTCGGTACGGAAAAGCAGACTCCATAATACTGACCGGGATTAGGATAAGGGTCTTGTCCGAGTATGACGACTTTCACTTTTTCGAACGGGCAAGAGTTGAAGACATGGAAAATCTGATGGCCGGGAGGTAGCACGTTGGCATGCCCGTACTCACTTTTTACAAATGCTACCAGCTTCTCAAAATAAGGTTTGTCAAACTCCTCTTGCAGGCGTTTTCTCCAGCTTTCTTCTATTTTTACGTTCATAAGAGTCTTGCAGTTACATATGAATGGGAAATGATGTTGCAAACATACAAATAATCCGGATGAGACGGATGCTTTTATGAGTATAAAGAATGTTTTTATTATTGTATGAAACGATAGTTATTTTGAGTAAGTTTATTACTTTTGTGGTGCAATGCCGGACACTAAGCATAGAGTCGCCATTGCTGAGGTTGAACTGATTGGTAAAATAAAGGAATGGAAAATTTTCATCGTATGGATGCTTGTCCGGTACGGGATGTACTGAGCAGGTTGGGAGACAAATGGACAATGCTTGTGCTGGTCACACTGAAAGCGAATGGAACGATGCGCTTTTGCAATATACAGAAAACCATAGGGGATATTTCCCAGCGGATGTTGACGGTTACATTGCGCTCATTGGAGACGGACGGGCTGATTGTCAGGAAAGTCTATGCGGAAGTTCCTCCCCGTGTGGAGTATAACCTTACAGAAACCGGATGTAGCCTGATGCCGCATATTGAATCTTTGGTAGGATGGGCATTGGAGCATATGAATGATATTTTGAATCGGCGCAGTCTGCAGAACTGATGGGTCGATATGCAAAGAGGGTGTGTCGAAACTGGTATTCACCACAGATTACACAGATTTGCACAGATAAGCATCTTTGATTATCAGTAGATTAAGCTCATTCTGTGTTAATCCGTGTAATCTGTGGTGAATTTTGACACACCCCTTCAGAAGTTTCCAAGTGCTTGTTTTATTTCTTAGCATCGGCAAAATTGTGAACCTTGTTTTTCAGATTGTCAGCTTTCTCTGCGGCCTCATGGGCCTCATGGGCCATCTTGTCTGCTACTTTGGTGCCAACGTGCAATGCTTCTTCTTCAGCAGTGTTAATGAACTCCTTGGCTTCGCCACTTGCTTTGTGGATGGCACGGCATATGGCATCTTCCAGCTTTTTAGCTTTCTCCGTACGGGAGAAGTGGTAGGCCAATGCACCGGCAACCGAACCTATTCCCAGTCCGATCCAGAAATTAGAATCTTTACATTTCATAATCAAGTCAGTTTTTAATAGTTAAAGTTAGAATCAATTCTGATGAGACAACATACTTGCCAAAGATTGGTTCATCCGGCGGGAAAGGAATTAATAACAATTTACTTTTGTTGGTGGAGATATTTATTCTGCTTAAATTTGCGATGCACTTAAAATTTATACAAGTATGATTAGATTAAATGTTTTTATTCAGGTAAGTGCGGAGAACCGTGCCGCAGTATTGGAATCTGCCAAAGAACTGGTCGCATATTCCTTGAAGGACAATGGATGCATTGCCTATGATGTGTTTGAGAGCGCCACTCGCAGCGATGTTCTTATGATTTGTGAAACATGGAAAGATGCAGAGTCATTGTCTGCCCATGAAAAAGCGGACCATTTTGTGGCCCTGGTGCCCAAAATCCAGGGGCTGGCCGCCATGAAGCTGGAAAAATTCGAGTTCTAAATCAGTAGTTTGAGGTAGTAAGGGGTTGTGTGATCATGCGTAAATAAGTATATTTGTGCATTCTTAATATACATATTTATGCTGATTACCCTTATTATCCTTGTTCTCTCCGCTGCCTTTTTTGTAGCAGGCAAAGTCCGTTCGGACATTGTGGCGCTTTGTGCGCTGATTGGTTTATTGATATTTCAGATTCTTACTCCTGAAGAGGCCCTTTCCGGCTTCTCCAACTCGGTGGTGATTATGATGGTAGGCTTGTTCGTTGTGGGCGGCGCCATTTTTCAGACCGGGCTGGCTAAAATGATAAGTTCGCGTATTCTAAAGTTGGCAGGCAAAAGCGAGCTGAAACTCTTCTTGCTGGTTATGCTGGTTACTTCTGCCATTGGTGCTTTTGTGAGCAATACGGGAACGGTGGCTTTGATGCTGCCTATCGTGGTGAGTTTGGCACTGAGTGCAGGAATGAATCCCAGCCGTCTATTGATGCCTTTGGCTTTTGCCAGCAGCATGGGTGGTATGATGACACTTATCGGTACGCCTCCTAATTTGGTTATTCAGAATACATTGACGGGAGCGGGCTTTGAACCGCTGTCTTTCTTTTCCTTTTTGCCGGTGGGTATTGTGTGCGTGATAGTGGGAACCCTGGTTTTAATGCCTCTGACCAAATGGTTTCTCTCCAAGAAAGGCAAAAAGAATGACGGAACATTGTCGGGCAAATCATTGAACCAACTGGTGCAGGAGTACGGACTTTCCAGCAATCTGTTCCGTTTGAGGGCTGTCAATGATTCCCGTCTGATAGGAAAAACCATCATAGACCTGGATGTACGCCGCAAGTATGGTCTGAATATCATTGAAGTACGGCGTGTAGACTCTTCCCAACATAGATTCCTGAAAACTATTACCCAGAAATTGGCATCACCCGATACGACTATTTGGGTGGGCGACGTGCTTTATATTACGGGAGAGGTATCGAACGTAAATCGTTTTGCTGAAGACTTTTTAATGGAAATGCTCGACGGGCATACCACTGAAGAAGCCTCTAAAGCCGACAAGTCCCTTGACTTTTATGACATCGGAATTGCCGAAATTGTGTTGATGCCTTCTTCCAATATC
This sequence comes from Bacteroides sp. A1C1, assembly GCF_004328515.1. Classification (NCBI taxonomy): domain Bacteria; kingdom Pseudomonadati; phylum Bacteroidota; class Bacteroidia; order Bacteroidales; family Bacteroidaceae; genus Bacteroides; species Bacteroides sp. A1C1. The sequence continues at coordinate 868,899 of NZ_CP036491.1, read as the reverse complement.
GTGAACCGGACGGTGAAGGAAGCAGGGTTCCGTGATAAATTTAATGTAAATGTATTGGGCATCCGTCGTAAGAAGGAATATATATTACGTGAATTGGGACGTGAGCGTATGCATAGTGGCGATGTTTTGCTGGTGCAGGGTGCGTGGCAGGACATCGCACGGATAAGCAGGGAAGATTCCGATTGGGTGGTATTGGGGCAGCCTTTGGCAGAAGCCGCCAAAGTGACGCTGGATTATAAAGCGCCCATAGCTGCCGCTATTATGGTGCTGATGGTTGCCATGATGGTCTTCGACTTTATTCCCGTGGCCCCGGTGACAGCGGTGATGATTGCCGGCTTGCTGATGGTGCTGACGGGATGTTTCAGGAATGTGGAAGCCGCCTATAAAACGATAAACTGGGAAACAATTGTACTCTTTGCAGCCATGCTCCCCATGTCTCTTGCACTCGAAAAGACCGGTGCCTCGGAATATATATCCAACAGTCTTGTAAGTGGGTTGGGCAGTTATGGTCCTATTGTGTTGATGGCAGGTATCTATTTCACCACTTCATTGATGACCATGTTCATCAGCAATACGGTGACGGCAGTGCTGATGGCCCCTATTGCTCTTCAAAGTGCGATTCAGATTGGAGTAAGTCCCGTTCCGTTCTTGTTTGCCGTGACGGTTGCGGCAAGTATGTGTTTCGCTTCTCCATTCTCTACACCGCCCAATGCACTGGTGATGCCGGCAGGACAATATACATTCATGGATTATATAAAAGTGGGGCTCCCGTTGCAGATTATTATGGGAGTGGTGATGGTATTTGTGCTGCCGTTGTTGTTTCCTTTTTAGCAAAGTATATGACCACTTCATTATGCTGTAATATTAGGCGCGGATTACGTGGAGTAACGCGGACTATGCAAATTGGATTCTTGAAATCTGCGTAATCCGCGCCTAAAAAATAGTAAGGTAGTTTTGACACGTTCCTCCTTTTTACTGTTACAGCTTTATACTCTTTTTCTTTCCTGCATAGCTTATTGTCTTTCTGCCTTTCATCGGCCGGTTTCTCGTACCGGAGTCCTGACCGACCAGGACAACCTTGAACTTGCGGCTTTTCAGCATGTTCGGAAAACTGCTTTCCCGCTCTTCTATCGTCAGAGGACGGGCCTTGTCCTCCCAAGATACACTGCGGTTCAAGGTCTGTCTGTCCTGCTGCTTTTCGTTACTCCAGAAGTCCCACCAGTCTGCGCCTTGAGGGAGGTAAACCGGCGCAAAATCCATTACTAAAGGACGCATGAATGTACCGTCATTGTGGAACACATCCTAGGAAGTGCTGTAAACGTAGGGCAGAAGGCGATAGCGCAGATTAATCACCTTCTCCTGGGCATCGAAACACCACTCGCCACGCTTGCCGAAGTTCCAGATTTCACGGGGCAACTCCGTACCGTGCGAACGCATTATCGGGCAGAAAGTGCCGAACTGCATCCAGCGTCCGGCAAAGAAGCCACCTATGTCACTGTTCCAGTTCGGGATGTTCATCAAGCTATAGTTCAGTGCGGCAGGAATCTGTTTCTCCAGCATGTCCCAAGTGGAGGTCACGTCACCACTCCAGGTGTTGCAGCCGTAACGTTGTTGTCCGATAAATCCGGAACGGGTCAGGATGATAACGCGTTTGTCTTTGCTCAAAGCCTTTTGATGCGAGGCTATTCCGCTGTTGTGCATCAGTGAGTAGACATTTTTTACACTCCGGTAAGACCCCAAGTGAGTGGAGAGGTCATAGTCCGATTCTTGTCGGTTGATATGGTCAGTCTCTGTAGAATCGAGCCACCAGTCGTCGTTGCCGATGTAACTGAAAATGCCTTTATTCAGATATTTCCGATAAATGTCCCTTGCTTCGGGATTGTAGACGTCGTAGGGGCGTGTGCCACTTTTGGGTGGCCAAGTGTTGAAGTTGATAATCATCCCTTTGGCATCCAACTCCTTGCGTTGCTCTGTGTGGGTGCCAAAGCCGGGTCATGCCACAATCATCAGCTTGGCATTCAGCTTGTGACCACTACCAGACTTTCTTTGTTGTAGGGTTTGCCTTCGGGAGTTTTGAAACCTGCACAATGGAAGGCGAATAGAATTCCACACGGATGTCCATTCCTTATGTGGTGCATTTCATTCCTTGAGGTGTGCGTTCTGTGTTCTGGGCGGCACACAAGTTTGCAAGCATGGTTGCACAAGTCAGCACGAAGCCGGCTCTTTTCATAAAATTCATTTTCATGGTTCTTTTAAAATTATGCTGCAAAAGTAGTCCTGAATCCTCTTTAGACGGCAACAATCTTGTTGAAACGGAACAACACTCAGGTTGATTTCTGCATTTTTTCCGCATATTCCGAGGGGTGGCAACCGTACATTTCTTTTGTTCCGCTTCATAACGGCTGCACTGCTTTATCAAGTTGCGGATGCGGAGCAAAAGGATTTCTTCTTTGTGTTTCCGTTCCATCTCCTTTCGGGTGCGGTATATGTAGAGGCGGATGCTTGCTGTAATGATGGCATATCATGAACTTTATATTTGCTGGATGGAATTTTTCCATCTTTATTTTCTCCCTTTCCAGATACTGATAATTTTTTTGCCTATTGCCAAAATATTCAGCAGTGATACAGCAAAAAATAATAGGCAACCGATCAATATACATGGAAGCAGTGATCCGCTCTCCAATTGCGGGAAGAGGCTTTGGACTACTTCTATATAGTAACTGCGCACCCATGCCACGCAGCCGATGGCGAGGAGCAGTACCAGTACATTCAGCCCTACTGTCAGTATATAATAAGGTGTGGCTACCTGCGTCGGGCTATATCCTATCAGCAGCAGGTTTTCCAGTTTTACCGTATTCTTTTGGAGAAGCAGGAAGATGCTCAGCATCAGGATGTAGAATGACAGAATGCTGATGAACAATCCTACTCCCATGACGATGGCCGTAATGAGGCGCAGGAAATAAGTTGTCTTCCCGGCATCCAGATTGTTGCCTTCAGTTTCGTAATTCTTTTGCTGGAAATAGTCGGTGATGGCTGTGTCGGTAGGATTCTTTACTTCCACAATCAGCCGGGACGGTTCCGCTTCTTTCTCCGGTGCGAAATTCTTATTGGCCCAGTCCATGAAGGATTGGGGAACGAGAATGGTATTCAGCCGGTTGGAGAATCCTACAATGTTGCCTTTATATTGTTCCACACGTCCGTTACCCCGCATCATCACATCCATTTGTACCAGACTCATCAGGCCTTCGGAGAGTTTCGGCAGACTCCGGCTTTGTGCAAAGCCAAAGTTGTAGAGGTTCAGATAGTTACGTGGAATGATGATGGGAATTACCCGGGCATCTTCGTCAAAATGCCATTTGTCCAGACTGACATCCACATATTCGTCGGGTACAGACTCGAAAAACATCTCTGTTGACAGACGGATACCGGCTTCCTGCATACCGAGTCCGGCAGAAACCTTGAACTGGGAAGGAGTGAACGCGCCTACCCCCTTAGTAAAAGGTTGGGCTTTCAGGTCCTTTATCTCCTCTTTGGAGAAGGTATTGCTTTTCCCGGCAAAGCTGCCCAGAGTACTGATTTTTTTGGTAGCAATGATATACTCCTTCTTCATGAAACTATCCCCTTCCGTAAAAACGGGAAGGACATCACGATAGAATTGTACGCTCAGCAATACAATCATCATGCCGAAGAGATTGGCGAGGAAAAAGCCTGCCAGCTGTCCGACACTGATGTGCTGGCGGAGAAGTTTCCAAACAAGTCGATTCATATTAGCTACATTTATAATTTATAAATTTCGTCATACTCTAGTTCCAGATGCTTACCTATGGAAGTCACTATGATTCCCGCTTCTTGGCGGCTGGCTTCTTCTGTCAGCAGTCTGCCCATGATTGTTCCGTTCTCGTTATCCAGATGGCTGATGGGTTCGTCCAGGAAGATGAAGTCGAAAGGCTGGCAGAGGCTGCGGATAAAGGCGACTCTTTGTTGCTGGCCAAAAGATAGCTTTCCGGCTTTTTCGTTTACCTTGTCGTCAATGCCGATGGCCTCAAAGAGGGTAAGGACTTCTTTCCTTTTTTTGAAATTGGTAAGCCGGTTCTTCAGTTGTATGTTCTCGATGGCGGTAAGTTCGGGAAAGATACGCAACTCCTGAAAAAGAATGCTGAGAGAGTGTTTGCGTATATCTATCCAGTCATTGACGGAGAGTGAACGGATATTGCGTTCATCAAAGTTGATGATTCCCTGATAATCGTGCCGATAGCCGTAAATATAGCTACAAAGCGATGACTTTCCGGTACCCGAAGCGGCTTCTATGAGATAACGTTTCCCTTTGTGGAACGTAATGTCCCGATGCCATACGTCTGAGGTAATGGCATCACGGTCGGCAAACACTTGAGGTAGTGTTTGCCGTAGGTGAATCCTATTCATGAGTGGTATTAATCCTTAATCTCTAATCTTTAATCCTTAAATTACATTCCTGCAAACTGCTTGATGAAGTCCACAATCTGTTTCAACGCATTTACATCCTTATTCTTCAGTTGCAGGGTAACGGTTGCCTTGTCCTCGTTACCGACAGCTTCCAGATACGAGATATTGCCGAGCAGCGAGTAATAGGTGCTATACTCTTGTCCGCCGAACCCAACAAGCAATTTTATAACGGGCAGGTCGAGTACGGCTTCCGCATTGATGACAAAGGCTGTACGCTTGCCTTTCAGACTGGAAGCGAAGTCTGTTTCTTTGGCAGACGGGTCAGCGGTCTTGCAGGCATTCTTATACAGCAGTTCGTCGTTGGTGGCGTACATTTGTTTGTCTCGTATGCCGAAGAAAATGTTGATAGCGCGTGATTTATAGACATATTCATTCTCATTCAATTTCACGATGTCTTCGCCGCGTTTCAGTCCCAGTTCGGACTTTTTCTCATAAAGGGCTTTCAGAGGAGCATCGTTCTTTACGCTGGCGTAGGCAAGGAAAGAAGGATTACTGTTCATGGTTACATTGATAAGGCCTATGGTCAGGTCGTTGTGGAAAGCACTGAACAAGTCCTTTACTTCAGCGGCTTTGGTAATGGAGAAATCGTTGCGGAACTGCTCATTCTCTTGCAGTACATTGTAGAACTCCTCTCCATTGATACCTATGCTGAGCAGTGCCAGCGTAGATTTGGGGAAATATTTCAGAAATGTGTTTTCGATGGGGCAAGTGCTTTTGGCCTGCTTTTCGAAGAGAGCTTTCAGTTCTGCATTCTCTGTATAGTTATCTATCTTCAGCTCAATTTTTCCTTTTTCGAAAGAGAGGCTTCCCAGCATCTTCAAATCTTTCAAATCAATACTTTGGGATATTCCGTAATTCAGCGGATTGGCATAGGCACTCAGCAGGCTGGAGGGAGTAATGAGCATGTTGACGTCTCCGTTCTGCTTTTGCATCTTCTTGAAAGCAGTATTGCTGTTGATACTGTTCTCTTCCGTCTGTTTCAGTAGGGCGGGTATTTCCTCCTTGACTTTTTCCAATTGCGATGTGCCGGTGTAGTTCACCACCATAAGCGTGGTGGGAGTGAAAGCGAGCAGTGCCTGCTTGTTGATTTGTGCAAAGCTGTAGCCGTCCGCTTCTGACACGTGGCTGATTATCTGTTCTTTCTCCGTAACTTCCAGCAGTTTTAGCAAGTCATCCTTGTTCTGAACCTTGGCTACCATGGTGGTGTAGGGGAACGAGGGAGCATTGAAGATATAGATGGGCGCATGAACGTCCACTCCCGATTTGGCAGGGTCTTTCAGTACAGCCTCCAATTGTTGGAAAGTGGCTGCATTCATATCGCTTTTCAAGGCATCTGTCAGCTTTTGCAGTGCTTCTTTAGTCTCTTTATCTTTGGTACCGGCCTTGTCTGCCAATGATTTTAAATTGACAGCGATGACTTGCGAGGCATCGGAGGGAATCACATTGGTATATTCCGACTTTTTGGACGAACAAGCGCTTATCAGCACGATGAGCATTGCCAGTACTGAGAAGTGGAAGAATAGGTTCTTTTTCATATAGTTTTTGTTTTAGTGAGTATCATTGATTCTGTAAGTTGAGGATGTGGCAGGCAACCAGTGCCGCCGTCTCTGTGCGCAGCCTTGATTTTCCCAGGCTGATGGGGATAAACCCGTTTTCCGCCGCCTTCCGGACTTCCTCTTCGCTGAAGTCTCCTTCGGGACCGATTAGTACGAGGGCATCCTCTCCGGGATGTACCATATCCTTCAAAAGCGGTTTTTCGCCTTCATAACAGTGGGCGATGAATTTCTGGCCCGGAAAAGGCTGTGTGATGAACTTGTTGAAGTCTGTCATCTCATTCAGTTGGGGCAGGCGTGCCTTGAGCGACTGCTTGATGGCGGAAACCAGTATTTTGGAAATGCGCTCCGTCTTGATGACTTTCCGTTCCGAGAAACGGCAGTTCAGGAATGTCAGTTCGTCAAACCCAATTTCCGTCGCTTTCTCGGCAAACCACTCTGTGCGGTCCATATTCTTGGTAGGCGCCATGGCAATGTGCAGATGACCTTTCCACAAGGGGGCTTGCGGAAGGGTTTCCAGGATATTCACCAGACAGCGCTTGTTTGTAGCCGTACTGATTTCGGCACGATAAAAGCAGCCTTTTCCGTCTGTCAACATGGCCTCGTCTCCAGCCTGCAAGCGCAAGACGCGTACGGCGTGTGCGGCTTCCTCTTCGGGCAGCTCTGCGTGGGCTTGTATGTCGGGGGTATAGAATACGTGCATATTACAAATTGTTCTTGAGTTGGTTAATCTGGTCTCTTAGCTGTGCGGCACGTTCATAGTCCTCTTCATCGACTGCTTTTTGCAGGGCCGTTTTCAGTATGCCTATCGTGTCTTCCTGCAGCAGTTCGTCTTTGTCCGGTTCGCTGCCTTCCATCGGGTCGATGGAACCTTCGACGGTTTTCAGACATTCTGCTTCGAGGATGTCTTCGTAGACAAAGATAGGGGCATTCATGCGCAATGCCAGGGCAACGGCGTCGCTGGTACGCGCATCAATCCGGAGAATGGTTTCTTCGGCTTTCATATAAAGGTAAGAGTAGAATACTCCGTTGTCTACTTTATAGATAAGAATACGCATCAGTTTTACGCCCAGCACTTCAAGAACGGAAGCGAATAGGTTATGGGTCAGCGGACGGGGCGGTACAATACCTTTCATCTCGATGACCATAGCTTGTGCTTCGGTGGCACCTATAATAATCGGAAGCTGGCGCTCGCCGCCCGCTTCACCCAGTACCAGGGCATAGGCGCCCGCTTGCGCCTGGCTGTTGGAAATGTTTAGTACTTGTAGTTCTATCTTCTTCTTATTCATACCTATTAAATCAACCTGATTCTCAATCAGTTTTTCTCTATTTTCTCCGGATTATGCTTATAGCGGAATACTATTCCAAATAACAGACCAATGACTAAGGCATATCCTGCAAAGATAAACCATACCGGTGTCCAGTCGCGGCTTACCAGTCCTCCGCCTTCGGCATATACCGAGAAGGCATCCACCACGGCTCCGCTGGCATAACCTCCGATGATGGCTCCCACACCGTTCGTCATCATGAAGAACAAGCCTTGTGCGCTGGCACGGATACTGGGATGTGCCTCCATTTCTGTAAACAGCGAGCCCGATACATTGAAAAAGTCAAATGCCATGCCGTAGACAATCATCGAGAGAATGAGCATCCAGAGTCCGCTTCCCGGGTCTCCGAGGGCAAAGAGCCCGAAACGGAATACCCATGCAAACATACTTATTAACATAACACGCTTGATTCCGAAATGTTTCAGGAAGAAGGGGATGGCAAGGATAAACAGCGTCTCACTCATTTGCGAGATGGAGAGCAGGATGACGGAGTGTTTTACACCGAACGAATCTGCATATTCGGGTATGGAAGCAAACGAACCCAGGAAAAGGTCGCCGTATGTGTTTGTTATTTGAAGGGCGGCTCCCAGCAACATGGAGAATAGGAAGAAGATGGCCATCTTCTTGCGCTTGAACAGCACCAGTGCATCCAGTCCGAAAGCGGAGAGCATCGTTTTTCCTTCGCAGCGCATGGGAGGGCAGGCAGGCAGGGTGAAGGCGTAAAGCCCCAGCATGGCTGCCGAGATGGCTGCCACATAGAGTTGTGCCGCACTTGCCTTGAACCCGGTAAGGTCCACAGCCCACATGGCACAGATAAAGCCTACCGTTCCCCATACACGGATGGGGGGGAAGTCTTTCACCAAATCCATTTTATATCTTTCCAGCGCATTGTAGGACACGGTGTTGGCCAGGGATAGCGTGGGCATATAAACAAGCATGTTGAGCAGCATGGCCCAGTACATGTGGGTGTACGTAGTGGCAGTGGAAGCATAAATCAGAGCACCGGCACCGATGAGGTGAAGTATGCCGTAAAGGCGTTCGGCGTTTATCCATTTGTCGGCGATGATACCGGTCAGTCCGGGCATTATCAGTGAGGCTATACCCATGGTTGCAAAGATTGCTCCGATTTGTCCGCCTTCAAAATGTAACGTACCGCCCATGTAACCACCTAATGAAATCAGCCATGCTCCCCAAACGAAGAATTGCAGGAATTGCATGGCAGTGAGTCGGAATTTGATGCTCATAATATTAGCTTTTTATATTTTAAATTATGTAATAGATGCAAATGTACAATGAGACTAGGAGAAAAACAAGTTCTGTACGGCTTTTTCTTCAACGAAAGAGATTAATGAGGGATGGATTTTGGGAAGGAATGTATTATAAAAAAAGAAGGGTATCTATCCCAGACACCCAATCTTTATTAACCTTAAATCTAATACCATGAAAAACACAGTGCAAATATACACGGTTTATGTTATATAACATACTGTTTTGACGTTTTTCTGCTTTTTATTAACTCTATTTAAGAAAAGCAGGCTAACAAAGCCTGCTTTTTCCTTTATTCTACATATAGAACCAGTCCTTTCAGGTATTCCCCTTCCGGATGATAGATGCTGACCGGGTGGTCGGCAGGTTGTGTCAGTTGGTGCAGGATGCGTACGCTGCGGCCGGACATGGCAGCGGCTGTGAACACGGCCGTGCGGAAGTTCTCTTTACTGACGGCTTGCGAGCACGAGAAAGTGAAAAGAATACCTCCGGGCTTGATTTTTTCGAAAGCCTTGACATTGAGTTTGCGGTAGCCTTGCAGGGCATTACGCAGGGCATCGCGGTGCTTGGCAAAAGCAGGAGGGTCAAGAACTATCAGGTCGTATTGGTCGCCCATGCGGTCCAGGTATTTGAAGGCATCTTCTGCATAGGCGGCATGGCGGGTATCACCCGGGAAGTTCAGTTCGATGTTCTTGTTAGTCAAGTCGATGGCTTTGGCGGAGCTGTCCACGGAATGCACCAGTTTGGCGTCTCCACGCATGGCATATACGGAGAAGCCGCCGGTATAGCAGAACATATTCAGTACGCTGCGGCCTTTGGCATATCGTTCCAGTAGCGAACGGTTCTCGCGTTGGTCTACGAAGAAACCGGTCTTTTGACCTTTCAGCCAGTCGATGTGGAACTTCAGGCCGTACTCCATGGCTACATTGTCTGTGCTGCCGCCTTTCAGGAAACCATTCTCCGGATAGAGGTCGGCCTTGAAGGGAAGGGTCGTCTCCGATTTGTAATAGATATTGTCAATCTGGCTGCCCATCACTTCGGTAAGGGCATCGGCAATGGCCATGCGGTCGAGGTGCATGCCGGCAGAATGTGCCTGCATCACTGCGGTGCGGGCATAAATGTCGATAACCAGCCCCGGCAGGTTGTCTCCCTCCCCGTGCACCAGGCGATAGGTGTTGTTTGTCGGGTTTCCGGCTATGCCGATACTGCGGCGCATGTCGTATGCTATGCTGAGTTTGCGTTTCCAGAAGTCCGCATTGATTTCTTCGTCTTGGCGGAAGGTCAGTACGCGTACGGCGATACTGCCAATCTGAAAATGCCCTTTGGCTATGAATTCCTTTTTGGATGTATAGATTTCAACTACTTCCCCTTCTTCGGGTTCTCCGTCGAAATGTGCGATGGCGCCGGAAAACACCCACGGGTGAAAACGCTTTAATGACTCCTCTTTATTGGGTTTAAGGTATACTTTGTACATATATATAATGTGCTAATGTGATTAATGTGGTAATGTGCATCACATTAGCACATTACTATTAGTTTCTATTTCAAAATCTCCTGTCCGTTTCAGTTCTTGCAGCCTGTTGTAGATGTTGAGGCATGCCCAGGCATCGGTGGCGGCATACAGTTTCTGCGGTTCGGTCAAGGTTTCGGCTTCCCAGTTGGAAAGGCGCTGGCTTTTCGAAATCTTTTCCCCGAAGAGGATGGCGTATATCTTCTGCAGGCTTTTGTCCTGGATGCCGAAAGCGCGGACATATTCCTGCAATTCGATGCAGGCATGCTGTTCGAAGGGCGCGCGTTTGTGCAGCATCATGAAGTCATCCCGCAAGGAAAGGCCTACTTTCGTTACACTTGGGTTTTCCAGCAATGTGATAACCGGCAGAGTCAGTCCCGTCAGGTTGAGGCGGAACAGAAAGCAATGTTCCTCTGAAGAAATCTGCAGCAGGGCCACCTTGTGTATCTGTCCTTTTGTGAACGATGGACGGGTTTCGCTGTCTATGCCCAGCAACGGGCAGGACTTCAGATAGGCGACTGCCTTCTCCGCTTCCCACGGTGTCTGTACGACATGTATCTGTCCCGGAAAGGCGGCTTTGGGCAGGTCTTTCACTGTTTCTTTATCTATTGTTCTTTTGATAACCATAATTTAATATTCAAAGTCTGCGGTTTCCTCCTCTTCATCCTCGCCTTGCGCATACTTCACCTCGTGCAGGGCACGCAGGGTGTTGACAAGCTTTTGTCCCCAATGGAGGCGGAAGTTTTCCTGGCAGATGGCAAGCGAATCGTTCATCGTCTCGTTGAAACCCAGCTGGAATACGAAGATAAAGTCCTTGATGTCCTGGTATATGTCGGCCAAGTCTTCGGAAATGTTCCTGGTGATGGGCTGGTCACTATACTTCATGTCGGATACGAATACGTCCAGGTAGTCGTCTTTCTCGGCCAGGATATTGGCGAGGTTCATGCGGAGTACCTCATAGGTCTCTTCGGTGACGAATGTTTCCGGCGCCTCGTCTCCTATGGTTTCGCACTCGGGCAGCATGGAGGCCTTCAGGTAGAGCAGCGGAAGTATTTTTAAGGAGGTATCGACGAACGCAGAACGTTTCACCCCTTCCGCTTGTTCCAGAAACTTACAAAACTCGGCGGCTACGGTCACAAACTCTACGGCATTCCGGTCGAATATCACTTGACTTTCTTTTTTCATATCTTCTTGATTTGAAACGCAAAGATAGCGCAAACCGAAAGTAGAAGCAAATTAATTGGCAGGATTATTCTTTTTTCACTACATGATATTCTGTTCCTCTTGTCTTCCGGCGGCTGCTGATGCCCAGTTTGTGGAGTGCACGTCCGAACAGAGCCACTTTATTGATGGACAGTCGGTCTTTGGTCTTGGTTTGCAAGAAGGAGAGAATCTCCATAGGGGTCATCCAGTCTCCTTCCTCTTCATTTTCGGCGGGATGGAAGTGGCAGAGGAAGAGCTGTTCCAACGGTGTGGGCTGTTCAAACTCCCGGTTGGTCTGTTTCAAGATGGCTTCGTCGGAATCGTCCAGCCAGTAGCGTTCACCTTTGGCTATGGCATCCATGGCTTGTGCGTAGAGTTGCCGGTAGTTGATGGTGACATTGGTATGGATGGGGCCGGTGACTTCGATGCAGATGAAACGGCGGCTGCCGCTGGGGTCTGTCAGCAGGTCTTTCTGGTTGCTGGTTGCTATAAAGGAGGCGTAGCGTCTTATTTCCTGGATGGCGGTGCCGTAAGGCTTGCGCAGGTTTGCCACGGGTTTCTGCAGCAGATGCTTTAGAAAACCTTGCTGATTGACGCTGATTTGGTCGAATTCGTCGATGTTTATCAGGAAAAAGCGGCCGAGGCTCCGCTCTGCGTCCTGCTTGCTTTTGAAGTCGATACTGTCGGTATATCCGAAGCGCAGTTCGGGTGGCAGCAGGATGCGGCAGAAGGTACTTTTACGATAGCCTTGGGCTCCGACCAGTAGGGGAGACGTGTTGTTTCCATGCTGACGGTCGATGTTTTGCCAGTGCGCCGTCATGCTGAGAAACCAGCGGTAGAAGAGTTCCCGCCAGTACGGATTGTTGCAGGGGACGAGGTCGGCCAATGCGCGGATACGGTCCTTGCCGTCCCAATGTCCGGTGCTGTTCAGATATTCTTCGATGGGGTTGTACAAGGGAATGGCGTCCGAGTTGAGGTAGCGTGCCACATCTCTGTCCCATACGCTGATTCCTTCTTTCAGGGCATTCTGTCCGATACTGCTTCTTACCCGCTGGTCGGCAGGGCGGAAATGGAAGTGTATGGAGTCCCGTTGGCGGAATTCCAATTCTCCCAGCACGGTGTTCCAGCGGAACTCATAGCGTCTGTTCATGAATTCTTCCAGGCGGAAGGCGGTGATTTGGTCGCGGGTCATGCTGCTGCGGGTGCCGAAGCCTTTGCATTCGCGGTAGAGGTTGTGCAGGGTCATGCGCACCAGTTGTTCATCCGCTTCGCGGTAGTAGTGCATCATGACTTGACGTACTGCCTCTTCTTCGGGAATGCCGGCTTTGTAGCAATGCCCGGCAAGCAGGTAGAGCAGGGGGCGAAGGTCATCGCCCCGTTTCCAGTTTTCCAGCTCTTCGAAGGTACGGTTCAGGGCGGCTTCGAAGAGGATGGAGAAGGTTTGGGAGGCCGGATAGCCGGGGGCAATGCGCATCAGCGGGTTTGCTTCGGTCTGTTTCCGTTGGCCGAAGGTGGGCTCGTCGGGCACGGACAAAGGCTGTTCCAAACAGAAAGGGACGGCAGACGGATTGTAATAGGGACGGTCATCGAGCGTCATGCGGCAGCTTTGCTCCACGGCAGGTTCTTTCAGTGTGATGGGGTAGGGGAGCAGGGGCTGGTAACAGTTTACGGCGAGCCGGTAGGCAGCGGTATGAAACAGCCTGATTTTTTCTTCCTGCCTGGGGCGCGAACCGTCGGGGGTGGCAAACAGTACCCATATTTTTACGCTTCGTCCGCTGCTTCCGCAAAAGGCGGCAAAAGTTTGCGGCAGCAGGGCCGCCTGGCGCTTTACTTGCTCCACTTCCACGGCATTGGCCAGGTGGTTGACTTCAATCTGTACCAGTCCGTTGTAGGTTTTCAGGTATCTTTCCCCCTCTTTGCTGCGGGCATATTCTGCGGCAGGGCAGATGCGTGGCAGTTTGTCTATGCAGGGGTAGTGTCCGTTGCTTCCGGTGATGTGGGGAATGAGGCTGCGCAAGGCGGATATGTGTCCGGCTTTGTTCTCGGTTTTCATCTTCTCCATCAAGGTGTCGCTGGGCCATGTGCTGAATGTCTCTTTGCCGGTTTCACGAGCGGTGCGTATAAGGGTAAGTTTCATGGGTTGTTTGCTGTATTAAAGTCCGCAAAGCTACTGAAAAATGACGGGACAGCCGAGGAAAAGTGGAATTATGATGAAACTTCTCATACTTATTTTTTATTCCGGCTGTACGTCGTAATCCGACTGGTTTTTCACGCCGACAATGTCTTGCTTCCTCACCTCGGTTGTTAATATGTGCTGCAACTGCTGTGAGGTCAGCGTCTCGGTTGGAGAGAACTCAGCCGACTTCATATAGCTTAAAATGGCATTGCGCAGCTGACCTCCTTCCGGAGTGTGGCGAATTGCTTCGAGGTTGCTCATACAAACCAATACCTTACCGTTGTCTACGGCAAATTCGAACAGCAAGCCTAACTTGTGGTTCCGTTCCACATTGTCTACTACTTGGATAAGCGGCTTGTATTCGTGGCGCGTAGCATTCAGAATAAAGGGGCGGGCATGGCGTACGATGCTCCACCATTGCCAGTTGCTATGGCACTCGGTGGGGAACTGCCGGAACAAGGGATGTTTCTCGTCCATCAGCAAGGAGAGGGTGCCCGGCGAAACTTCGCGGCCGGCGTTTTCCGAAATGCTTTTGAACATGGCATAGTTCCAGTAGTCAGGAGTAAAAAGTCCACCTACACTCTGTTCTTCAATGGCTTTGTGGTCGGGTATAAGCAGTATCTTCCCTCCTTGGCTCAGTCTCTTTCGCGCCTCGTCATCCAAGGACTGACAGATGAAGATGTCCGCTTCGCTTTCCGGTGTCCGGTCGGGGTATACCCATAAGTTATAATAGTTATGATAATTCCCGGTGGTCAGTGTCAGTCGCAATTGGGCAGGCTTGTCTATTTCGGTAAGGGTGCTTTTCAACTCGCCCACCTGCATTACTTTTCCTTGCTCTACATGGGCGGGGACTTTGCCTTCGCGAACAAAAGTTACGCTGTCACTCAGGCTTTCCAGACGCCAGTATAATGCATCAGACCATGGTTGCTCTTCGTAATTTGTCAGGGCGAGTCCTATGTTCAGCTCTTCTTTGTTGCTGTAACAGTAGGTGTCCATAAGCGCCAGCGGTACCACCGGAGCACAAAAGCCGCGGAATGTTTCGGGAGTGACAATGCCTTTGCTGTCCATGAAAGCATCCAGAATGCCTACCAGTGCCGAGCCTTGTCCGGGAAAGTCTTGAAGGTCGAGCATCTGGAATCCGCCTAAACCGGCAGTGCGCAGGCCGTATTCAATATCAGCCTTGTAGCATTCGACGGCAAACCGGCCGGTGGCCTGATGGAATGCGTCAATCTGGTTCTGCAGTCCATTTTCATTGAGCCGGTCACGGAATATCTCCAAGTTATATGGATGCAATACGCCGGTGTATTTCTCCAACTCCTTGTAGTCGGGATAAATTTGGAACTGTCCGGTTTCGTGACTGATGACCGGTCGGGGAGATTTCGCTATGGCAGCAGTATAATCCGCACGGGTATTGGGACGGGTGTTGTTCAAGATACCTCCCTTTTCGGCATCGACAAAGGCAAACGAACTGCGTACGTGCGTTGTATAGCCTTCGCCTCCTCCTACCCGGCAGGTTGTCAGATAATCTTCACCGTCTATGGCACCTCCCCAACCCAGGAAGTTGTTGGAACCGAACGAATAGAGATGGCGGTTGTCATGTTTTCTGAATCCGTCCAGCCAATTGCGCATCAGGTCAACGTCGCCACCCAACTCGTTGCCCAGTCCCAACATGGTGAATGAGGGGTGATTGCCCATGTAGTCGAGGGTCATATAGGCTTCGTTCAGCAAGAAGTCATTCAAGCGATGGTTGTCCGGTGAAATGCTTCCCCATAAAGGCAACTCGGCTTGGAAATAGATACCCTCGATGTCGGCAGCGGCAAAAGCGGCGCGGGGCGGGGTGTAGGAATGGCAACGGTAGTAGTTGATGCCATAACTCTTGGCTGTCTGAAAAACTTTTCGCCAGGACTTTACATCCATCGGCGCATATCCGGTAAGTGGGAATACGCAAGCGTCGTGTTTGCCGCGCAAGAAGGTCTTGAAGCCGTTTATGGTGAACTGAGTACCTTCGGTGGCAAAGTCGCGCATACCGAAATCTGTTATTATATTGTCTTTACCCTCGTTTGTGGCAAGGGTCACGTTCAGTGCATAAAGTGTGGGGTGGAATTCGCTCCATGTCTGCATCCGGTTGCCCATGTCGAGCGTCAGTTCTATCTTATTTTCACCTTTGCTCAAGCCGACTTGTTTTTCCATGTCCGGTAACAGGTGTTCTTGTTGGGTGTTCCACGTCTTGGCAGAAAGGGTCACTACGCCCGATTGCTCCGAATCGCTGTATATGTTTACATGGATGCGGGCCTTTTTCTCCTTTACAGATGGGTAGACTTGTACCTGCTTGAGATAGGTGTGTGGGGCCGCTTCGATGTAGAAGTCGCCCAGAATGCCGTTCCAGTTGGTTTGTGTGCCGTCGGTCCAGGCATGCGAGCTTTGGATTTCGGCTGGTACGGAGCTGGGGGAATTGTCAATGCGTATCTTTATATGGTGGCTGCCGGGTGCCAAGGCCGGCAGGCTATAGCAGTGAGGTGCATAGATATGTCCCAACGTGCCTATACTGTCTCCATCTATCCAGAGAG
This sequence comes from Bacteroides sp. A1C1, assembly GCF_004328515.1. NCBI lineage: Bacteria > Pseudomonadati > Bacteroidota > Bacteroidia > Bacteroidales > Bacteroidaceae > Bacteroides > Bacteroides sp. A1C1. The sequence goes on along the minus strand of NZ_CP036491.1, from coordinate 852,814 downwards.
TGCTGGGTTTTGTACGCTCCATGAAAAGTATCAGGCGTTTCCCTTCCATCTGTACGGGAATTTCAACATCTTTTTCATATTCTACGATGCCGGAGTAGGGATAAGTCCGTGTCAACTGGGAGGTTACATTGGTGGGATGCCTGCCGTCTCCCAACTTGTTTTCATCCGTCGTACCGGGCAATGTGCAGTTCCCTAATGAACTGTTCCAATTTCCTGATAAATCGATTCGTTCTCTTATTGTCTGGAATTCTTTTTTGTCTGTACATGATGCCAGACATGCCAATAAGCATAATACAATGAAATTTCTCATAAACTACCTGTTTTTCATGGCCGGTGATTGATTGACCGGTTGCAAATATAGGGCATTGCTCCCGTCTCTCTGTATACAAAATGTTTCCAATTATGTGACGGGATGTTTTTTATTGCTATCTTCATGCTTGATATTAGTGTTGTTGAGTGTTCGTCATTATAACCAATCTTTTCACCATACGTCGTTACTCTATTGATTTTTCCGTGTGCTGCAACCGGTAAAAGTTTTTCTGTCTTTCAATCTTGTTCTGCAGTTCCTCTTCGGTGGGCATATAAAGCATGCATTTGGATACTGTTACTAAATTGGAAAAACGGCAATTTGTGTAGGCGTAAATCTTGGAAAAGTGGCATAAATCCTTTATATTTGCAATGGAAAAGAGGCATAGTGTGATTATTGCATTTAATAATCGAATAAACAAGAATAGGTTATGATAAAAAGAAAGATAGATGATTACATTCGCAATTACTACGAAACTAACCGTAACGCCCTGCTTATTACCGGAGCACGACAAATAGGTAAGACATATTCCATTCGTCAGTTCGGTAAGACGTTTAAAAGTTTCATTGAAGTCAATTTCGTCGAGATGCCCGAAGCGGTGGATTTGTTCAAGGGAGCAAAGAGCAGCGGTGATATTCTGCTCCGTCTATCGGCAATCACCTCCGTGCCGCTCATCAAGGGTGAAACGCTCGTCTTTTTCGACGAAGTACAGCAATGTCCCGATATTGTTACGGCAATTAAGTTTCTGGTGGATGACGGTTCGTATCGTTACATCTTGAGCGGTTCGTTGCTGGGCGTAGAATTGAAAGACCTGCGCTCGGAACCGGTTGGCTACATGGGTGTAAAGGATATGTTCCCACTCGATTTCGAGGAGTTTATTTCGTGTGTGGGTATAAATGACGCCGTTATCGGGGCATTGCATGAGGCATGGCGGAATCGCACTGCCGTCGATGAGTTTGTCCACGGCAAAATTATGGAGCTGTTCCGGCTCTATCTTGTTGTGGGCGGTATGCCTGCGGTCGTGAGCAAATATCTCGAGAGTAACAACCTGCAAGAGGTGATGACTGTGCAGCAGGATATCATTCGTCTGTACAAACGTGACATCGCCCAGTATGATCCTAATAACAAACTCTACATCGAGGAGATTTTTAATCTTATTCCCCCTGAGCTAAACGCTAAAAACAAACGCTTCATACTGAAACGATTGAATGAGCACGCAAAGTTCGACCGGGTCGAGAACAGTTTTTTATGGCTGACGAACGCGGGCGTGGCGCTACCCGTCTATAATGTGGAGGAGCCGAAAATGCCGCTCCTGCTTGCACGTTCACGCAATCTGTTCAAACTCTTCCAAAGTGATATCGGACTGCTGGCCAGCCAATATGCCGAGGGCATTCAGATGCGGATTATAAAAGGTGATAAGGACATCAATTTCGGTTCAATTTACGAGAATGCCGTAGCGCAGGAGTTGGTGGCTCACGGCATTGTTCCCTACTATTACAACAACAAGAAGCGCGGTGAATTGGATTTTGTTATTGAGCTTGAGGGTAAGGTACTGCCTATTGAGGTAAAATCAGGTAAAGATTACGAGACACACCGCGCTTTGTCCAACATCATGGATTGCGAGGAATACGACTTCTCCGAAGCAGTTGTGTTCAACAACGGTAATCTGCGCGTCGCAGGTAAGATTATCTATGCCCCGATCTATATGGCGATGTTCTTCGAGAAAAGCAATGTTGCTCCGACTTTTTATAAAGTGGATTTATCGGGACTGTAAAGTGTTCTATTCGGAAAATAATGCTTGCTATTGAAAAAGATTAGCATTCCTTTGCCAAGCCCCCTGCTTTTCATTATCTTTGCCTCTGTAGTTTGTAGTTGCGCACAGTCGTGGAATGTCTTTCTCATAGTTGTGAAGAAGGTGTATCACAAATATGAAGAAGGTGAACCACAGCTGTGCGCATCTTTTGTTGATAAGCTTTCAGCAGAAGGAAGAACGCTTCTTTGCGTAAGGAAGACCTATGCTCTGCCTAATGAAAGCCGGTACTTTGCATGAGCGAAACCTGCAGACAGCAACAGAAATGAATCTAAAAATGGAGGAAAGAATATGGCAATTTTATTTGATTGGTACGAAAACCCGAAAACGAAGGATAAACAAGGGGAAGAACTGACCCTGCATCCCCGGATTAAACTGAACGGCTCCACGACGACCGATGAGCTGCGCAGGCATATACAAGAATACTGCTCGCTGACCGAGACGGATGTACTGGCGGTACTCGATGCTTTGTCGCATTTTGTGGGACGCGAGCTGGGGGAGGGCAGGCAGGTACATTTGGACGGCATCGGTTACTTTGTTCCCACGCTGACCTGCACGGAACCGGTGACACTGGAGACAAAGCGGAAAAGTACTAAGGTGAAGTTGAAAAACATCACTTTCAGACCGGACAAGGCGCTGCGCAGTGAGATAGGAGTATTGAAGGTAAAGCCGCTGAAATTGCGGAATCTCACGAAAAAGAGGCTGACGGATGATGAGGTGAAGCAAAAAGTGGTGAACTATCTACGTAAGAATGAGTTCATCACCCGCAGTGTTGTACAGTCGATTTGCGGCATGACCCGCACGACTGCGACGCGGCAGATTCGTCGTCTTTGTGAGGAGAATGTGTTGGTGAACAAAGGGTTGCAGAAACAGCCGATTTATTTTTTGAAGGAAAAAGAGTAGGTTGATGCGTATAGGGCTTGCATGGATTGCGTCATGTAGGCAAAATCTGCCTGCATGCTTGCATGAGGTCTGCTTGCATGGCGCAATCTGTTGTAAATTAGTGCGCTATGTCATTTCATGCAAGCATGTAAGTAAAACATGCGATAAAACTGCAGTTGTAGATTAGGAATACCTATAATCGGCAGACGAGAAATTAAAGAATGAAAACAACGCGGCAGAAGGATAGTTTTTATTATTTTTGCAATCAATTCTCAATAGTTATTTAAAAAATATGGCAAAGAAAAATTCAACAGCTAAAGATACGGAGCTGTCACTCTCGTTTTTTGGGAAAGTGGCAGCGTTATTTAGAAGTGAAACTGTTCATTTCGTTATCGGCTTGGTACTGGTAATCTTTTCGGTTTATTTGTTGCTCGCCTTTTCGTCGTTCTTTTTCACGGGAGCGGCAGACCAGAGCATCATTGACGGAGGCAGTGCGCAGGAGCTGATTTCCACCAATAATGGGGTGAAGAACTACGCCGGTAGCCGCGGTGCGCAGTTGGCCAGCTATCTGATAAATGATTGTTTCGGTGTATCGTCTTTCCTGATTCTCGTGTTCCTGGCTGTGGCGGGATTGAAGCTGATGCGGGTGCGTGTGGTGCGCTTGTGGAAGTGGTTCATCGGCTGTTCGTTGATGCTGGTGTGGTTCTCGGTATTTTTCGGTTTTGTGTTTGTAGACCAGTACAAGGACTCTTTCCTCTATCTGGGCGGTATGCACGGATACAATGTCAGCAACTGGCTTGTGTCTCAAGTCGGTGTGCCGGGAGTATGGCTGCTATTGTTGGTAACTGCCATCTGCTTCCTCATCTATCTGAGTGCACGGACTGTCATCTGGTTGCGCAGATTGTTCAGTCTCAGCTTCTTGAAGCGTAAGGAGAAGGCGGAAAGCGTGCAGGGTGAAACGCCGGAAGAGTTCAAGACCTCTTGGGGTGCAAAGGAAAAGACTACTGCTCCGACACCGGAAGCTGCGGAGCCGGAAAAGGTTCTTGAAAAGGAGGAGGAGGTTGCCACAGAGGAAGAAGAGGACAAACCGCTGAATGAAATCACCCTTGACTTGGGTGGAAGTGATGGAAAGGTAAAGCCTGCCAAGTCTGCGGATGAGGACGTTACCATGACTTTTGAGACTCCTGCACCGGAGCCGGTACCCCCTTTTCGGGAACAGCCGGTAGAGAAGGAGCCGGCATTCCAGGTTGAGAAGGCTGAAGAGGAGGAGTATGTGGGAACGGAGAAGGAGCCGTACAATCCCCGTCTGGATTTGGAAAACTATCATTACCCCACAATAGACTTGATGAAGCATTACGATGACAATGGTCCGACCATTGACATGGTAGAGCAGAACGCGAACAAGGATAAGATTATCAATACTCTGCGTAGTTTCGGTATAGAAATCAGTACCATTAAGGCGACGGTAGGTCCTACGGTGACGCTGTATGAAATCACTCCCGAGCAGGGCGTCCGCATTTCGAAGATACGCGGTCTGGAAGATGATATTGCCCTCAGCCTTTCGGCGCTCGGCATCCGTATCATCGCTCCCATTCCGGGAAAGGGTACGATTGGTATCGAAGTGCCCAACTCCAATCCGAAGATTGTATCCGGTCAGAGTATTATCGGCAGCAAGAAGTTCCAGGAGTCTACTTACGACTTGCCCATCGCACTGGGTAAGACGATTACGAATGAAGTGTTTATGGTGGATTTGTGCAAGATGCCGCACGTGCTCGTTGCCGGTGCTACCGGTCAGGGTAAGTCCGTGGGGTTGAATGCCATCATCACCTCCTTATTATATAAGAAGCATCCGGCAGAGCTGAAGTTTGTGCTGGTAGACCCCAAAAAAGTAGAATTCAGCATCTACTCCGTGATTGAGCATCACTTCCTCGCGAAATTACCCGACGGGGAAGATGCCATCATTACGGACGTCACGAAGGTGGTGCAGACTTTGAACTCCATCTGTGTGGAGATGGATACTCGCTATGACTTGCTGAAAGCTGCCCATGTGCGCAATATCAAGGAGTATAACGAGAAGTTCATCAACCGTCGTCTGAATCCGGAAAAGGGGCATAAGTTCATGCCTTATATCGTAGTCGTTATCGACGAGTTCGGTGACTTGATTATGACAGCCGGTAAGGATGTGGAACTGCCCATCGCACGTATCGCCCAGTTGGCGCGTGCCGTGGGTATACATATGATTATCGCTACACAGCGACCGACAACAAACATCATTACGGGTACGATTAAGGCCAACTTCCCGGCGCGTATCGCCTTCCGTGTATCGGCAATGGTCGATTCGCGTACCATCCTCGACCGTCCGGGAGCCAACCAGCTGATAGGCCGCGGTGATATGTTATTCCTGCAGGGAGCAGACCCGGTGCGTGTGCAGTGTGCCTTTATCGATACGCCCGAAGTGGCGGAGATTACGAAGTTTATCGCCCGCCAGCAGAGTTACCCCACTGCTTTCTATCTGCCCGAATATGTGGATGAAAATGCAGGAGGTGATTTGGGGGATGTGGATATGGGACGTCTCGATCCTTTGTTCGAGGATGCAGCCCGTCTCGTTGTTATTCACCAGCAGGGTTCCACATCGCTCATTCAGCGTAAGTTTGCCATCGGTTATAATCGTGCCGGCCGCATCATGGACCAGTTGGAGAAAGCGGGGATTGTGGGACCGGCGCAAGGCAGCAAGGCGCGTGAGGTGTTCTGTATAGATGAGAGCGACCTGGAAATGCGGTTAAACAATTTGCAATAAGGAATGGTTATTTATAGAATGATGAAATTTGATAAGCTTTTACTTGGTGTGCTATTGCTGTTGTTTGCTGTGCCGATGTCGGCACAACAACCGGATGCCAAGAATATATTGGAGCGTACAGCCGAAGCCTTTCGGAAAGCGGGAGGGGTGAAGCTGGCGTTTACCGTGAACGAACAACAGGGCTCTTATGCGGGAGTTCTCTATCTGGAAGGTGAGAAGTTTGTGGTTGAGACTGAGGGAATGAAGACTTGGTTTGACGGACATACGCAGTGGAGCTATGTGGCTTCGGCAGATGAGGTGAATGTATCGGAACCTACGCAGGAGGAATTGCAGACTCTTAATCCGTATGCTTGGTTGTCCCTCTACAAGCAGGGATACAGATTGAAGTTGAGCAGTGTCGGTGGTAAGCAAGACAAGTCTGTTTATTACATCACCATGACTGCTGCCGACAAGAGGAAAGACCCTGAAAGTGTCTATCTGTTTGTGACAAAGGATACGTATCGTCTGCATCAAGTGGACTTGGCACCACGGGGGAGTAAGTATATGACTACTATCCTTATTAATAACTACCAGACCGGACAATCCTATCCGGATAGTTTCTTTGTCTTTGACAAAAAAGCCTATCCCACGGCTGAAGTCATCGACATGCGCTAAATAGTAAATTGTAAATAGTCAAATAGTAAATAATATAATGATGGAAACAGAAAAAGTAAAATGTCTGATTGTCGGTTCGGGTCCTGCCGGCTATACTGCCGCTATTTATGCAGGCCGTGCCAATCTTTCACCGGTACTTTATGCAGGATTGCAGCCCGGTGGCCAGTTGACAACCACTACTGATGTGGAGAATTTCCCCGGTTATCCCCAAGGTATCGGAGGTCCGGAATTAATGGAAGACCTGCGGAAGCAAGCCGAACGTTTTGGTGCAGATTTGCGTTATGGAGTTGCTACCGCAGCCAATCTTGCTGAAGCACCTTACAAGATTACGATTGATGACGAAAAGATGATTGAGGCTGAAACGCTGATTATTGCTACAGGTGCCGCTGCGAAGTATCTGGGGCTGGAGGATGAAAAGAAATATGCGGGAATGGGTGTCAGCGCTTGTGCCACTTGTGACGGTTTCTTCTACCGCAAGAAAACGGTAGCTGTTGTAGGGGGTGGAGATACTGCCTGCGAGGAAGCTGTTTACCTTGCCGGACTGGCTGCCAAGGTTTATCTGATTGTCCGCAAACCTTATCTTCGCGCTTCCAAGATTATGCAGGAGCGTGTGATGAAGCATGACAAGATTGAAGTACTGTTCGAACATAATGCCGTAGGTTTGTTTGGAGAGAACGGTGTGGAAGGTGTACATTTGGTACAGCGTATGGGTGAACCTGATGAGAAGCGCTATGATGTAGCTATTGACGGTTTCTTCCTGGCTATCGGCCATAAACCCAACTCAGATATTTTCAAACCTTATGTAGATACGGACGAAGTAGGTTATATCGTCACCGAGCCGGGAACACCGCGTACGAAAGTGCCGGGCGTATTCGCCGCCGGAGACGTTGCTGATCCTCACTATCGTCAAGCCATCACCGCTGCCGGAACTGGTTGCCAGGCAGCCATTGAAGCGGAAAGATATTTGTCTGCGAAAGGACTGATTTAGTGATTAGTGATTAGGGGTTAGGATGACAACAATGTGTTTTTATTATGCTAACCCCTAATCGCTTATCCCTTGTCACTTATTCCTTATCCTATCTTGCTGATTTTCTTCAGCTTTTCTTCGTCTATGATTTTGATTTTACGCCCGTCGATGGTGATTAACCGTTCTGTGGCAAACTGTGACAACGTACGTATGGCGTTGGAAGTGGTCATGTTTGACAAATTGGCCAGATCTTCACGCGAGAGATAGATACTCAAGGTGGAGCCGTCTTCCTCCAAACCATAACTTTCTTTGAGGAATAGTAGGGATTCTGCGAGTCTTCCGCGGATATGTTTCTGCGTCAGGTTTACAGTGCGTTCATCGGCAATGCCCAAGTCAACGGACAATTGCTTGATGAAGAACATGGCAAGGTCGTTGTTTTGTGTGAGCAGAGTCATCAAGGCAGTCATGGGGATTTGGCAAACAAGAGACGGCTCGAATGCAGATGCTGCCGTGACATAGTCTGTTTTTGCAAAGTAAGGGCGGTAACCGAAATATTCGACAGGTTTAATCATACGGATAATCTGGCTTCTACCACCGACTCCGTCTTTATAGATTTTGACCTTTCCACTCAGCAGACACATCAAATGCGTAGGTGTCTCGCCTTCGCAATGGATGACTTCGTTTTTTTTGTAGTTCTGGAGTGTGAAGTGGTTGGCGAGGAATTCCCGCTGTTCGTCATTCAAGGGAGACCATATATCTGCAATCAACTCCGGAACATTAATATCAGACAAGTTTACTTTTACCATAACTGCTGCAAAACTGTGTTATACAGCACAAATGTAAAAAGAAAAAATTAAATATTGCACAAATATGACAAAAAGATGTCGTAGGGGGGAGATAAAGGAAAATCTATATATTTACGATTAGACGATTTACGATTGAAGTTTGTATTGTTAAACAACTGCTCATTAGCAGGTGGGTTTATGATTGTATGAGTAACTCCAACCGTAAACCGTCAAATCGTAAATCGTAGTAACTTAATTGTTTATCGTAGTATCTCTATCCCCCTCCCTGCGGGGGAGGGGCTAGGGAGAGGCCTACTTTGTAAACAGCAGCTCCCTATATTTCGGAAGCGGCCAGATTTCATCATCAATTTCCATCTCAAGGTGGTCGATGTGGTCACGGATACTTTCCAGATAAGGGCGTACGGTTTCTTCGTAAGCGAAAGCCTTGTCTTTGTAGTTATCCATGTGGTTGGCTACTTTGCGGGCTTCGGTCATTTCGCGTACTTGTACCTTGATGGCTGTTACGCGCTTGGAAATTTCGCGTACAAGCTCTTTCCGGTCGGCACTGAGGACTTCGTATTCTTCGGGAGAGAAGGTCTCGCGCAGGCCACGGAGATTTTCCAGCAGACGGTTTTGGTAGATAACGGCAGTCGGTACGATGTGGTTGATGGCAAGGTCGCCCAGCACACGGCTTTCTATCTGTACCTTCATGGTGTATTTCTCCAGTTCTACTTCCAGGCGGCAGGCAAGCTCCGTTTCGTTGAAGATACGTTCGCCGATGAGTACGGAACGGGACTGGTTATCCATGTAGTGCATCAAGGCTTCGGGAACGTGGCAGATGTTGGTCAGCCCACGGCGTGCAGCTTCCTGCTTCCATTGTTCGGAGTAGCCGTCACCCTCAAAGCGGATAGGCTCGGAGGCGATGATGGTCTCTTTCATAATGCGGAAGATGGCTTCATCCTTGCCGACCCCTTCTTCCATCAGTTTGTCGATGGATACTTTGAACTCGTTCAGCTGATTGGCCATAGCCGCATTGATGGCAATCATGGCGGCAGCGCAGTTGGCAGATGAACCTGCGGCACGGAACTCAAAGCGGTTGCCGGTAAAGGCGAATGGAGAAGTACGGTTACGGTCGGTGGTATCCAGTAATATTTCGGGAATACGTCCGATGCCTAATTTCAGTGTTGTCTTTTCTTCCGATGTCATCTTGCTGCTGCTTATCTGGCGGGCTATCTCGTCGAGGATGGAAGACAGCTGTTTGCCCAGGAAGATGGACAGAATGGCGGGAGGCGCTTCATTGGCTCCCAGACGGTGGCTGTTTCCGGCACTCATGATGGAGGCGCGCAGCAAGTTCTGGTTTTTGTATACCATCATCAGTACGTTTACCAGGAAGGTAAGGAACAGCATGTTCCCTTTCGGATTCTTGCCCGGTGCAAACAAATTGATACCCGTATCGGTGCAAAGCGACCAGTTGTTGTGCTTGCCGGAGCCGTTCACGCCGTTGTAGGGTTTTTCGTGAAGCAGTACGGCGAAGTGATGCTTGCGTGCGATGCGTTTCATCAGATCCATCACAAGCTGGTTGTGGTCGTTGGCAAGGTTGGCATTCTCAAAGATAGGCGCCAGCTCAAACTGGTTGGGAGCTACTTCGTTATGGCGGGTCTTGACCGGGATACCCAGTTTGTGACATTCGATTTCCAGTTCTTTCATAAAAGCTGTGACACGTGGGGGGATGGAGCCGAAATAGTGGTCCTCCAGCTGCTGGTCTTTGGCCGAGGAGTGTCCCATCAGGGTACGTCCGGTCAGACAAAGGTCCGGGCGGGCATTGTACAGTGCCGAGTCGACGAGGAAATATTCTTGTTCCCAGCCTAAATTGGTATAAACGCGTGTGATATTCTTGTCGAACAACTGGCATACGTCTGTCGCTGCTTTGTCTACGGCTGCCAAGGCTTTGAGCAATGGAGTCTTGTAGTCGAGCGCTTCGCCGGTATAAGAGATGAAGATAGTGGGGATGCAAAGTGTGGTATCTACCACAAAGGCAGGTGAGGAAACATCCCAAGCAGTATATCCTCGTGCTTCGAATGTGTTTCTGATACCTCCGTTGGGGAAAGAGGATGCATCCGGTTCCTGCTGGATGAGCAGTTTGCCGGAAAAACGTTCAATCACTTCCGTTCCTTCTCCGAATTCGATGAAGCCGTCATGTTTCTCGGCTGTTCCGTCCGTCAGAGGCTGGAACCAGTGCGTGTAGTGGGTGACGTTGAGGGACTTTGCCCAACTTTTCATGCCGTTGGCAATCAGGTCTGCCATTTCGCGGTTGATGGGAGTGCCTTTTTCGATGGCGTCGGTCACGGCTTTGTAGGCTTCACGAGGCAGGTATTCCTGCATTTTCTTACGGTCGAAGACATGGCTGCCGTAGTAGTCGGACAGTTTGTTTGAAGGGGTGGTCACTTCAAGAGGTTGCCGATTGGCAAGTTCTTGCAAAGCAAAAAATCGCATTTTTGACATATAAGTCTCTCCTTTTATTGGTTGTTGGGCGCAAAAATACATGTTTTTTCTGAACTACCCCCTCTTTTTTAGGGGGTATTCTCGAAAATATTAGTGTTTTTTGAGAATAGACCCCCTAAAAAGTCTGCTTGTTATGGAAAAACGACCAAAAGCTTGCGTTTGTTACATGCCATGATTAGTAATCTTTCCGCATCACGATTAGTAATCTTAGTGCGTCGTGATTAGTAATTTTCATGTGTCACAATTACGAATCATTCTGTACATGACACTTGTGGCACCCTTTTTATAACAATTAATATAGGTTCGTATTTATCTCGCACAAACTATGTGTGCTTGTGTATTATTGTCTCTCGCGCGTAACATATGTTTTATAATAAAGGGTGTCACAAGTGTCATTCCCGCTTCTTTATGGAACATGTTTTTGCATTACACAAATTCTTCCGTATATTTGTCCCGATTCTATAAGGAGAAATTGCGGTTGAAACGTTTGTTGTTTATATGGATTTGGATTTGCTTCTTGTTTTCTTTTGTACAGAAGGCAGGGGCGGAGCGTGTATCTTATCCGGTTGACAAACATGTGAGTTCGGCAGACTCCATCATGGAGAAAGTCATCTTCTTTGCCCCCCTTTATGAACGTATTATTGAAAGTTATAAGGCTGAGCTTTACATAAAGGGCTGGGTGAATATCCGTAAGAAGAATCATATTCTCCGCTACATCCCTTCCATGTTCCGGCCCAAGAAAGGGGTGCGGGAATATATGATGGAAACTTATAGCGATTTGCATTTTACTGCTCCCGACATCTATGACCAGAAGGTAAAGGCAAGTGTCGGTACTGCTTCCGAGTTTTGGGAAATGGACGGACGGCTGCCGGAATATTTTCACATCAACATCTATTCTTCTACCTTATTATATGACAAACTACTCTCTCCTTTAGCACCCAATGCCAAAAAATATTATACCTATCGGATTGATACGGTGATGGGGGAACGGCATGCCCTTCAGTATAAAATCCGTTTTATGCCAAAAAGCAAAAGCTTTCAGCTGGTGGGCGGTTATCTGATTGTGAGTGATAACGTGTGGAGTGTACGCGAGATGCGTTTTTCCGGACGTAATGAGATGGTGCGGTTCAATAATCTGGTGAAGATGGGTAATGTGGGCGATTCGGACGAATTTCTTCCGTTGCAGTATGATGTGGATGCAACGTTTCGTTTTTTGGGAAATGTGGTAGATGGCACTTATGAAGCTGTACTCGATTATAAGAACATCATTCAGAAAACTTCTGGCAGTGATATACGGAGGTCGGTGAAGAAAAGTAAATATGACTTGTCCGATTCATACACGTTGCGTACTGATACGAATGCTTATCTACGTGATACTGCTTACTTTAAAACTTTGCGTCCCATTCCTTTGACTCCGCATGAGGAGACACTGTATCAGGATTTCTTCTTGCGTCGGGATACGCTCGCCCGGAAAAAGAAACCGGTGAATAAGAACTTGGAGTTTTGGGGGCAGATTGGAGATGCATTGATCAGTCGCTATACGGTAGACCTTGATAAATTGGGGAGTGTGCGCTGTTCACCACTAATCAATCCTTTTCTTTTGAGCTATAGCGGCAAGCATGGAATTTCGTATCGGCAGGAGTTCAAGTACAACCGTATTTTTACCGGTGATCGCCTGCTGCGCATCGTTCCCCGGATAGGTTATAATTTTAAGGAAAAAGAGTTTTACTGGAGGGTGAGGTCCGATTTTGATTATTGGCCCCGTAAGCGTGCAGCATTGCATCTGGAGTTTGGTAACGGTAACCGGATTTACAGCAGTGATGTGCTGGACGACCTGAAAGCCATCCCCGACAGTATTTTTGACTTCAACCAGATACACTTGGATTATTTCAAAGATTTGTATCTGAATCTGCGTCATAGCTGGGAAATAGTAAACGGTCTGTCGCTGGAAGTGGGTGTATCCATGCACAGACGTACGGAAGTGAACCGCTCCCGGTTTGAACTGAACTACCCGAGCATGCCGCCTACCAAGTCGGCCACCCGTGCCGGTTCCGGAGGTTCATCCTTCTTTCCGAATTTTGACCCGAATATCCTGAACAAGTTCCGCCATACCTATAATAGTTTTGCTCCCCGCGTCCGCCTCACCTGGACTCCGGGACAATACTATTATATGAATGGCGACCGTAAAGTAAATCTTCATTCCAAGTATCCTTCCATCTCAGTAGATTGGGAGCGGGGACTCAGTGGAGTGTTGCAGAGCAGTGGTTCGTACGAGCGTGTAGAGATTGATTTGCAGCATCAGGTTTCTTTGGGCTTGATGCGTGATATTTATTGGCGTTTTGGTTGGGGAGAGTTTACCAATCAGAAGGAACTGTACTTTGTGGACTTTGCCAATTTGCGGCGTTCCAATCTTCCTATGGGTTGGAGTGATGATATTGGCGGGGTGTTCCAGTTGCTGGACGGCCGCTGGTATAACTCTTCCCGTAAATATATCCGCGGACACCTTACCTATGAAGCGCCTTTCCTCCTGCTCCGCCATCTGATGAAATATACCCAATATGTATTGAATGAACGTCTGTATCTGAATGCATTGGTGGTTCCTCACTTGAAACCTTATCTGGAAGTAGGGTATGGCATTGGTACACATATATTTGACTTTGGCTTGTTTGCCAGCTTTGCAAACTGGAAGTATCAGGAAATAGGTTGCAAATTTACCTTCGAACTGTTTAACAGATAGCAATGTGGTAATGTGATTAATGTGCCAATGTGTCAATGACCAGGGCGTGATGGCGTAGCATAAACATAGCGCAGCCAATTAGCATATTGGCACATTATCACATTAATCAATTGTCAATTATTGATTCTTTTGTAACTTTGCTGCAAATTGCTTGGAGCTATGGGTATAGTAATAGGAATAGATGTGGGTGGAAGTACCACGAAAATCGTTGGAATCAATGGAGAACAGATACAGTCTCCAATGTTTATTACGGCTACCGACCCGGTGACTTCCTTATTCGGAGCATTCGGTAAGTATATTTATGACAATGGTATACAGCTGGCCGATGTGGAGCAGGTGATGCTGACGGGAGTGGGAAGCGCATTTGTCAACAGCCCTCTATATGGACTGCCTACTCGCAAAACGGATGAGTTTATTGCCAATGGTTTGGGAGCCAGACATGCAACGGATATAGACCAACTGATTGTAGTCAGCATGGGTACCGGCACTTCTTTTGTGAAAATAGACGGAGACAAGGTGCAGCATATTGGCGGCTTGGGGATTGGTGGAGGTACCTTGCAGGGATTATCGAGGTTGCTGTTGAAAACTCATGATATTCATCAGGTGTCCGAGTTGGCTGAGAAAGGGGATGTAACTCGTGTCAACTTGCAGATAGGTGATATTTGCAACACTGCTTTGCCTGACTTGCCAGTGAGTGCTACCGCCTCTCTTTTCGGGAAAGCAGATAGCAATGCTTCTCAAGAAGATATTGCCTGCGGTATAATTTATACGGTACTTCAAACCATTGGAGGAGCTGCTGTACTGTCAGCTTTGAACAGTCCTATCAAGGATTTCGTTCTGATAGGAAATCTCACCCAACTGCCCCAGTGCCGGGAGGTGTTTTCTAAAATGGAAGCCATCTATCATGTACATTTTCATATACCGCCCTATGCTGAATATAGAACAGCAATAGGAGCGGCATTGGCATATATAAAAGAAAGGCAAGGGTAGTGGTTACTTCTTGCCTGCCTTCTTCATATAGCTGTTTATCAAGGTACATGCGGGAGCGGCCACCGTACCGTGGTCAAATCCCTCCATCTGATAGAGGGTGGTTTTTTGTCCCAATGCTTTGAGGAGGGCATATAAATGGGCGTTTTCCTCATAGCGTGCCAGCATCTCCAACTCTTTGTCGCCAGTGATAAGTATCATGGGTGAAGCGTCTTTTCTTACGTTATTGGAAGGAGCATATTTATCTATAATCGGAGTGTCGGAAGGCAGTCCGCGTTCTTTGCGGATGGTATAATGAGTGGTGGTCTGTCCGCTGATGGGGAAAGCGCCTGCCAGGCTGTTGGCATCAATATTCCACTTTGCCAGGTAACTCTTGTCCAGATTGAGCATCAGACAGAGATAACCACCGGCTGAATGACCGGCTATGTATATTTTGTCTTTATCTCCTCCGAATTCTTCTATATTCTCGAAAGTCCAAGCAACGGCCTCTGCGGCATCTTCCGTGTAGGCAGGATTTTGGGCACGCGGGCTGAGTCGGTAGTTTACGGCTATCACGGCGTAGCCTTGCTCCAGGAACTCCTTCGGAAAATGTTTTTCTCCGGCTTCCAGTCCTCCGCCGTGGAACCAGATAAGGGTGGCAAATCCTTTTTTATCAGTAGGATAATGGAGGTCGAGCTTGCAACGCTCCAGCTTATAACTGTCTTTTTCGCCGGGATGAAGATAGGAAATGTTCTTTTGCGTACGGTAGTTGTTGTCCGTTGTCTGATTTTGGCTATAACATAATAATGTATAGCAAATGATGGAAATGCATGCGATTATCTTTTTCATGATAAATTATTGAGATTATGTATAAATGAAACGATGCAAAGGTAACATTTTTTTTATTCTTTAATTGATTATTCCACTGCTGTTTTGAATGCTTTTTGTTTTGTAGTTCAAGAAAATACTTCTATCTTTGCGCCCGATTTACAATGAGTCAACATAAAGTCTCACTTAATTAACGAGTTAAACAATTTATTTATTAATGGAAAATTTAAAGAATGTAGCTCCTATTGAAGACTTCAACTGGGATGCTTATGAGAACGGCGAATCAGTAGCCAGTGCAAGCCACGAAGAACTGGAAAAGGCGTATGACAATACGTTGAACAAGGTTAACGACCGCGAGGTAGTTGATGGAACCGTAATCGCAATGAACAAGCGTGAAGTAGTTGTGAACATCGGTTACAAATCAGACGGTATCATTCCGATGAGTGAATTCCGTTACAATCCTGAGCTGAAGGTTGGTGATACTGTTGAGGTATACATCGAAAATCAGGAAGACAAGAAAGGACAGCTCGTTCTGTCTCACCGTAAAGCTCGTGCTACCCGTTCTTGGGATCGCGTAAACGCAGCTTTGGAAAACGAAGAAATTATCAAGGGTTACATCAAGTGCCGCACAAAGGGTGGTATGATTGTAGACGTATTCGGCATCGAAGCTTTCTTGCCGGGTTCTCAAATCGACGTGAAGCCTATCCGCGACTACGATGTATTCGTTGGCAAAACTATGGAATTCAAGGTTGTTAAGATCAACCAGGAATTCAAGAATGTGGTTGTTTCCCACAAGGCTCTTATCGAAGCCGAACTGGAACAACAGAAGAAGGAAATCATCGGTAAACTCGAAAAAGGACAAGTTCTCGAAGGTACCGTTAAGAATATCACTTCCTATGGTGTATTTATCGACTTGGGTGGCGTAGATGGTTTGATTCACATTACAGACCTTTCTTGGGGCCGTGTTAGCGATCCGAAAGAAGTGGTTGAACTCGACCAGAAACTCAACGTCGTTATCCTTGACTTCGATGATGAGAAGAAGCGTATCGCTCTCGGCTTGAAGCAACTCACTCCGCATCCTTGGGATGCACTGGATGCTAACCTGAAGGTTGGCGACCACGTGAAGGGTAAAGTTGTAGTTATGGCTGACTACGGTGCATTCATCGAAATCGCTCCGGGTGTTGAAGGTCTGATTCACGTATCTGAAATGTCTTGGTCACAGCACTTGCGTTCTGCACAAGACTTCATGAAGGTAGGTGACGAAGTTGAGGCAGTAGTCCTGACTTTGGACCGCGAAGAGCGTAAGATGTCTTTGGGTATCAAGCAGCTGAAGTCTGATCCTTGGGAAACTATCGAAGAGAAGTATCCTATCGGCAGCAAGCACACTGCAAAAGTTCGCAACTTCACTAACTTCGGCGTATTCGTTGAAATCGAAGAAGGTGTTGACGGCTTGATTCACATCTCTGACCTGTCTTGGACGAAGAAGGTTAAACATCCGTCTGAATTCACTCAGATTGGTGCAGACATCGACGTACAAGTTCTGGAAATCGACAAGGAAAACCGTCGCTTGAGCCTTGGCCACAAGCAACTCGAAGAAAATCCCTGGGATGTATTCGAAACTGTATTTACAGTAGGTTCTGTACACGAAGGTACTATCATCGAAATGCTGGATAAGGGTGCTGTAGTTGCTCTGCCTTATGGTGTAGAAGGCTTCGCTACTCCGAAGCACCTCGTTAAGGAAGACGGATCACAAGCTCAGTTGGACGAGAAGCTTGAATTCAAGGTAATTGAGTTCAACAAGGACGCTAAGCGTATCATCCTTTCTCACAGCCGTATCTTCGAAGATGCTGCAAAGGCAGAAGAAAGAGCTGAAAAGAAGGCTGCTACTAAGAAGTCAACCGGTAAGAGAGAAGACGTTGCTCCTGCTATCCAAAACCAGGCTGCATCTACTACTCTGGGTGACATTGATGCTTTGGCTGCCTTGAAGGAACAGATGGAAGCTGGAAAGAAATAATTACTCCGTTCTATAAATGAAGGAAGGGTACTTGCGCAAACAAGTGCCCTTCTTTTTTATGATTTGTCAATAGAATTTTATGGAATTAAGGATGGTTTTTCCATAAATGTTTATCTTTGCAGGGTGGTTACTTTTGCAATCATAGAAATATTCAATAATTTAATTTTCATTTATTATGAAAAACATGTTCAAAAATGCAGGGAAGATGGTGTTGTTCACTTGCCTGTCGCTGATGTTACTAACCGCATGCGGCCAGAAGTCTAAACTCAAGCTGGCTATCGCAGCAGCCAACAAACAATGTCCCATGGATATGGGAGCTTCCGGCGAAATATCCAGTATTACTTTTGATGGGTCGGATGTGGTATATGTACTGCTTATGAATGAAAGTTTCCTCAATATAGACGCTTTGAAAGAGAATCCTGATGCAATGAAGTCTGCTGTGACTGTTATGTTCGGTAATCCACAAGGGTCTATTAAAGAGATGCTGGATTTGGTTGTCGGTACTGATTCCGGTATAAAGTTCATATATAAAGGAAAGACATCCGGTAACGAAGTGGAATGTTATCTGACTACTCAGGACTTGAAAGATATATTGAATGGTGGTGGTGCATCTGCCGACAGCAGTGACGAGAAGAAACTGGAAGAGCAAGTGAAGATGACCAACGTATCGTGCCCGATGCAGGTGGATGAAGCCACTATGCTCAATAAACTGACAATCGAGTCGGATAAGGTGCTTTATCATTATACGATTGACGAATCTGTAGTACAGATGTCTGCTTTGAAGGAAAATGCCGAACAGATGAAGGCAAATGTGAAGAACTCTTTGAACTCCTCCGATCCAGCCTTGCGCATGTTCTTGGAAGTATGTGTGAAGTGTGATAAAGGGGTGGGCTATCTGTATAAAGGGAATAAATCCGGAGAAACTTTTGAAATATCTTTTGGAGTTTCAGAGATAAAGGCTCTTCTATAAATCAAGGAGTAGAAATCAGTTCGGAAGGTTTGGAATGGAAAAATTTGAGTTACATATTCTTGGTTGTGGTTCCGCTTTACCCACAACGCGTCATTTCCCTACGTCTCAAATTGTGAACGTGCGCGACAAGTTGTTTATGATTGATTGTGGGGAAGGGGCGCAGTTGCAGTTCCGTAAATCACATCTGAAGTTTTCACGTTTGAATCATATTTTTATCTCTCACTTGCATGGAGACCATTGTTTTGGCTTATTAGGACTGATTTCTACACTTAACCTTTTAGGACGTACAGCAGAGTTGCATATCCATTCTCCCAAAGGGCTGGAAACATTACTGACACCTATGCTGGATTTTTTTAATAGGCAGATGACGTACAAGGTCCTTTTCCATGAGTTTGATACGAAAGAACCGATGCTGATTTATGAAGACCGTTCGTTGACGGTTACTACCATTCCTTTGCGTCATCGTATGCCGTGTTGTGGTTTTTTGTTTGCAGAAAAGCGGTGTCCTAACCATATTATCCGTGAAATGGTCGATTTCTACCAAGTGCCGGTATACGAATTGAATCGTATAAAGAATGGGGCCGATTACGTGACATCGGAGGGAAAAACTGTTTCCAACAACTTGTTGACCCGCCCTTCTGCTCCGTCCCGCAGTTATGCCTATTGCTCGGATACCATCTATCTTCCTTCTATCGTGGAGCAGATAAAAGGGGTTGATTTACTTTTTCATGAGGCGACATTTGCGAATGAGGATGCGCCACGTGCCAAAGAAACATTTCATACAACTGCTGCACAAGCGGCCGAAATAGCCAGGAGGGCTGAGGTGAAGAAGTTGTTGATAGGACATTTTTCGGCACGATACGAAGATGAAAATGTCTTGCTTCAAGAAGCATCCGCTATTTTTCCGGATACTCAGCTTGCCAAAGAAACACTTTGTGTATCGGTATGAATTAAACTTTTCGTATCTTTGGCAGTCTAAAACAACAAATGCGAATAGAAATTTATGACTCCTTCCTATAATGAACGCGAAGTGTTGGCTCTTCTACAAGAAGAAAGCACACAAAAGCGGGGATTTGAGATGATTGTTACCCAATATAGCGAGCAGTTGTATTGGCAGATTCGTCGTATGGTCCTCTCTCATGAAGATGCCAATGATTTACTTCAGAATACTTTCATTAAAGCATGGATTAATATAGATTATTTCAGGGCAGAGGCTAAACTCTCTACCTGGCTCTATCGCATAGCCTTGAATGAATGCCTCACTTTTCTGAACAAACAACGGGCTGCTTCCACAGTCTCTTTGGATGACCCCGAGGCAGATGCACTTCAAAAGCTTGAAAGTGATCCTTACTTCTCCGGTGATAAAGCAGAGATGGCTTTGCAAAAAGCCTTGCTTGCCTTGCCGGAAAAACAACGTATGGTGTTTAATCTGAAGTATTACCAGGAAATGAAATACGAAGAGATGTCCGATATATTTGGTACTTCCGTAGGTGCCTTGAAGGCTTCCTATCACCATGCCGTGAAGAAAATAGAAAAGTTTTTGGGTGAGGAGTATTAAACCTTTGCCACAAAACAATGTCTAATTAAACAGAAAGGAGAAAGCTTATGAAAGAAGAAGATAAAATACAGAAAAAGATAGGGACGGAAAATCCTTTCCGCGTTCCTGAAGGCTACTTTGAGAATCTTACTTCAGAGGTAATGAACCGGCTTCCCGAAAAAGAGAAACTCATTGCTGTGCAGACAGAGCCTACAATGTGGCAGAAGGTAAGGCCTTGGTTGTATATGACCGCCATGTTTATAGGTGCGGCATTGATTATCCGTGTAGCTTCTTCGGAGCATACTCCATCTGTAGAGCGTATGGCTGCTGATGATACGGAAACAGAAATGGAATATATTAATATGGCTGTAGAGAATTCCATGCTGGATGATTATTCATTGTATGTTTATTTGGCAGACTCTGATGCAGAATAAGGTAACAACACTCAACTATTTAAAAATGAAGAAACTAATTGTTTTATTGGTTATGATATGTGGCATTATGCCTCTGCTTTGGGCTAGCGATGGATGTGACCAGCATCTGTCACCTGAAGAGTTTCGTGCCAAACAAAAAGCGTTTATAACGGAGAAAGCCGGACTGACGAGTGAGGAGGCAGCCAAGTTCTTCCCATTGTATTTTGAATTGCAGGACCGGAAAAAGCAGCTAAATGACGAGGCTTGGAAGTTGCTTCGACAAGGGAAAGATGAAAAAACAACCGAAGCCCAGTATGAGGAAATTATGGAAGGTGTATATGATGCCCGTATCGCTTCTGACCGGTTGGACAAGACCTACTTTGATAAGTTCAAGAAAATATTGCCTTGTAAAAAGATTTATCTGGTGCAAAGGGCTGAAATGCGTTTCCACCGTGAATTACTGAAAGGCATGCATAAAAAGGGGGATGCTTCTCCACGAAAAACACAAGGAAAAAGATGAATAGTGAATGAATACAAATAAGGAAGGTTGCCACAATGATGTGAGCAACCTTCTTTTGTTAATGATAGATACCTCGCTTTAGCCTGGCTAAACCTCTACTTTAGTTCCCTAAACCTTTGCTTTAGCCAGCTAAACCTGACCTTTAGAAGAATCATCTTGTTTGCTTTCTTTTTCCAATGCTTTCGCTTCGTTCCATAGCTTATCCATCTCCTCCAGCGTCATGTCATGGAGGTTTTTGCCCTCCTTGATGCTGTGCGCTTCTACATAGTTGAAGCGGTTGATGAACTTCTGGTTGGTCTGTTCCAGCGCATTGTCCGGATTGATTTTGTAGAGGCGGGCAGCGTTGATGAGGCTGAACATGACATCGCCGAATTCAGCTTCAGCCTTTTCTTTATCCATGTGGGCGACTTCAGCCTGGAATTCTTGGATTTCTTCTTTTACCTTATCCCACACTTGCTCGCGTTCCTCCCAGTCGAATCCTACATTGCGTGCCTTGTCCTGGATGCGGTAGGCCTTGATGAGCGAGGGTAGGGCAGCGGGTACACCGCTCAGCACTGTTTTGTTCCCATCTTTTTCCTTCAATTTTAGCTGTTCCCAGTTTTCAGAAACCTGGCCTGCGGTTTCGGCCTTTACATCGCCGAAGACATGGGGATGGCGGAAAATAAGTTTCTCACAAAGACGGTCGCATACGTCTTTCATATCGAAATCACCGGTTTCGGAGCCTATCTTTGCATAAAAAGCCACATGCAGCAGCACATCGCCCAGCTCTTTGCAGATGTCATTCTTGTCATCGCGTATCAGGGCGTCACAAAGTTCATAAGTCTCTTCGATGGTATTGGGGCGCAGGCTTTCGTTGGTCTGCTTGCGGTCCCAGGGACATTTCTCGCGCAGCTCGTCGAGTATGTCGAGGAAGCGGCCGAAGGCTTCCATCTGTTCTTTTCTTGTATGCATGATTTTGAAATTTAGTTTTTCCATTCTTCGTATGAGATAAGCAAGCCTATTACTTCCGAATAGTTCTTGCGTCCGCTTTGAATCTTGTTTCCTTTAAGGTACAAGTCGTAGATAAAGTTCTGGATGTCTCCGATGAGCGGACTGTATTTCTCCATCCAGTATTGCTGGTTCTTTTGGGCCAGTTCTATGATTTCAGGACGTATCCGGTTGAAAAGTTCTGCGTATTCTTCTTCGCTCATCAGTCGGCGGGCATTGCCCAGCACATGTGGGAGTACGGAGAAATACCCACTGAAACGAATCTCTTTCACCTGCGAACGGGTGCAGACCTGGTAAGCGTAGAAGTTGGCTTCTGCCTCGCTGGTGATGCCTAAAAAGTGTGCCAGCTCGTGGGCATAAGTAGCAGGATATTGTGGTGGAAGCAAATCGCCGTTCAGCGTGAATTCGCAGAAGAAAGGTCCCATGCTTCCCGTAACACCGACCATGGAAATGAACGGAGTGAAAAGCATGGTCTTCACGCGCGGAGAGGAGTGGGGAGGGCGATGTATCCCCAGCGTATCGCTGATTTGGTTGTATCCGTGTACGCTTTCCCGGCAGACCAATGGTTCGTCAATGGAGGTGACATCTGTATAGGAAGCATTCAGCTTGTCTATATAGTTGTCTACAAATGACTGAAAGATTTCGGGAGTATAGGCAGTATAAGGAATGTTTGTCCTGCCATAGAAATCTTTCTGTGAGTAGTTCAGTCCCCATGCCAGATAGAACCATGCATATATCCACAGCAAGTATTCCATTTCGTTCAGCAGAATCTGTTTCCACTTCTTCTTCTGGATATAGCGTGCCCTGATGGGATTGAAGAGGAGCCCGATGATGCTGAGGAAAATGAACAAGTCGCCTACGGCAAAAGGTATGAGTTTTGAAAAGGAGGACAGGATATGGGAAATTACCGGATATACGGACTGTGCATACACTTCTCCCAAGCTTGGAATGAGCTGCGTTGCCCATACGACAGACAGTAATACAATTAATATGATATATCGGATTTTTAGCTTCCCCCTCATTTTATATACTGTTTTGTAGGGACAAAAATATATATTTAAATTTTAATTCATTAATTTTGCGCCCGTTATTCGCAATAAATTAATTATAGAGATTTAAAAACATGGAATTAGCAAGTAAGTACAATCCCGCTGACGTGGAGGGAAAGTGGTACCAGTATTGGTTGGACCACAAATTATTCAGTTCGAAACCCGATGGTCGTGAGCCTTACACCGTCGTCATTCCGCCTCCAAACGTCACCGGTGTGTTGCACATGGGACACATGCTTAATAATACCATACAAGATATTCTGGTACGCCGTGCCCGCATGGAAGGCAAGAATGCCTGCTGGGTGCCGGGAACCGACCATGCATCCATTGCTACCGAGGCCAAGGTGGTGAACAAACTTGCCGCACAAGGCATCAAGAAGACAGACCTTACCCGCGACGAGTTCTTGAAGCATGCCTGGGAATGGACTGACGAACATGGCGGCATCATCTTGAAGCAGCTCCGCAAGCTGGGTGCTTCTTGCGATTGGGATCGTACAGCTTTTACTATGGATGAGAAACGCAGTGAAAGCGTGCTCAAGGTTTTTGTTGACTTGTATAACAAAGGTCTGATTTATCGTGGTGTCCGCATGGTGAACTGGGACCCTAAGGCACTGACCGCACTTAGTGACGAGGAAGTAATCTACAAAGAAGAGCACAGCAAGCTGTACTATCTGAAGTATATGGTAGAAGGTGACCCCGAAGGACGTTATGCAGTGGTTGCTACCACCCGCCCTGAAACCATCATGGGAGATACAGCCATGTGCATCAATCCGAATGACCCCAAGAATACCTGGTTGAAGGGTAAGAAGGTGATTGTTCCGTTGGTAGGACGTGTTATTCCGGTTATCGAGGACGATTACGTAGATATAGAGTTCGGTACCGGTTGTCTGAAGGTAACTCCTGCCCACGATGTGAACGACTACATGCTGGGTGAGAAGTACAATCTGCCGAGCATCGACATCTTCAATGATAACGGAACGCTTAGTGAAGCTGCCGGCTTGTATATCGGTATGGACCGTTTCGATGTGCGCGAGCAGATTGAGAAGGACCTGGCTGCTGCCGGTCTGTTGGAGAAAGTGGAAGCCTATACCAACAAGGTAGGTTTCTCCGAACGTACCAACGTGCCCATCGAACCGAAGCTTTCCATGCAATGGTTCCTGAAGATGCAGCACTTTGCCGACATGGCTTTGCCGCCGGTGATGAATGATGAGTTGAAGTTCTATCCTGCCAAATATAAGAATACGTACAAGAACTGGTTGGAAAATATCAAGGACTGGTGTATCAGCCGCCAGTTGTGGTGGGGGCATCGCATTCCTGCTTATTTTTTGCCGGAAGGTGGTTATGTAGTGGCTGCCACTCCCGAAGAAGCCTTGGCATTGGCAAAAGAGAAAACGGGTAATGCAGACCTTAAACTGGAAGACCTTCGTCAGGATGAGGACTGCCTGGATACTTGGTTCTCCTCCTGGTTGTGGCCCATCTCTTTGTTTGACGGTATCAACAATCCGGGTAACGAGGAGATAAACTACTATTATCCTACCAGCGACTTGGTGACCGGTCCGGACATTATCTTCTTCTGGGTAGCCCGTATGATTATGGCAGGCTATGAATATGAAGGTAAGATGCCGTTCCAGAATGTTTATTTTACGGGTATTGTCCGTGACAAGCTGGGACGTAAGATGTCCAAGTCGTTGGGTAATTCTCCCGACCCGCTGGATTTGATTGAGAAATACGGTGCCGATGGTGTACGTATGGGCATGATGCTTTCAGCTCCTGCTGGCAATGACATCCTCTTTGACGATGCACTGTGTGAGCAAGGACGTAACTTCAATAATAAGATATGGAACGCTTTCCGTCTGATTAAAGGTTGGGAAGTCAGTGCGGAAGTTCCGGTACCGGAAGCTTCAGAACTGGCAATACGCTGGTTTGAGGCCAAGCAGAATGAAGTGGCTGCCGAAGTGGCTGATTTGTTCAGCAAGTACCGTTTGAGTGAAGCGCTGATGGCTGTTTACAAACTGTTCTGGGACGAATTCTCTTCCTGGTATCTGGAAATGATTAAACCGGCATACGGCCAGCCCATCAACCGGAAAGTGTATGAAGCAACTATCGGTTTCTTTGATAACTTGTTGCATCTGCTCCATCCGTTCATGCCATTTATTACAGAGGAGTTGTGGCAGCATCTTTGCGACCGTACAGACGGTGAGAGCTTGATGGTAAGCCCGTTGTCAATGTCGGCATTGGTAGATGAGGATATCATCCGGGAGTTTGAAGTGGTGAAAGAGGTTATCAGCAATATCCGTTCCATCCGTTTGCAGAAGAACATCGCCCAAAAAGAGGCACTTGAGTTGCAGGTTATCGGTGAGAATCCGGTTGTGGCATTCAATGCGGTTATCACGAAAATGTGTAATCTCTCGTCAATCGATGTAGTGGAGAACAAGGCCGACGCATCTGTTGCATTTATGGTGGGGACAATAGAATTTGTAATACCCTTAGAAGCATATGGGACTTTGTTTATGGAAGCCGAGATAGCCCGTATGGAGGCTGAACTGAAGCACAAGGAAGGATTCCTGCAAGGCGTGCTGAAGAAACTGGGTAACGAGAAGTTTGTGAATAATGCTCCTGCCGCCGTTCTTGAGATGGAACGCAAGAAGCAGGCAGATGCTGAAAGTATCATCAAATCTCTCAAGGAAAGTATTGCAGCATTGAAAAAGGCATAACTGTCCGTCACATAAAAACAGAGAAAAAGCTCCGGAACCTTCAACTCCGGAGCTTTTTTTAGCGGTATAATGAACTGTTTATTTGAACAGTTCTGCTACGCACCACATTAGGTGTGCGGTGGTGTGTGTCCAGATTTCCTTGTAAGTGCAGTTGTTTTGCATCGGGAAGTAGGGCTCGTCCTCATTTTCGAATGTTTCGATTCCTACGGGTACAGCTCCCACCACATCTCCGGCATAGGCTCCGTAAAGTGGCGGGTAGTCATATCCGTCTCCATAAACGGTACTCATGGCAAAAGGGTTGTAGCCCAATATATACTCTATCTGGCGGGTTGCAATATCCCTTAACGCTTTGTCGTTGAATAGGCGTGCAAGAATAAAGGCTGCTTTGGCTTTACCCATGACAACAGCGTGGAATCCCCTGAACTGGTAGGCAACGGGGAAACGGCGCAGGTAGAAATTCTTTGAGAGAGGGATACCGTTGCGCACTTGTGCATTGTATTCTTCCAGACTGGGAAGCCCTACCTGCTCGCCTTCATGGTACAGATTCTTATAATCGGTATTATCCACCTCGTATACGGCGCTTGGCAGTATGCCATACGGCTCAATCAGTTGTGAAACCCCGCGTAGATAGTCTGCATAGGCTTCACAAGATGCCTGCCACAACGGGGCGTCCGGATGGGTGGGGGCATCTGTCAGTAGCATCGAGAGTCCTTCGGCCATCAAGTGCTCTTGGCTTTGGTGATAATAGGCCAGAATACGCTTTTTCCGGGAAGATTCATAGAAGAAACCTCGCAGGGGGATTTTCCAGTCGGTACGCTTTTCCAACTGTTGGCCTGCCATGACGGTACGTGCCAGCCGGGTTGCCCAGTCCAGATAGTAAACATCTTGTGTAAGGCGGTACAAACGCATGGCTGTGACGGTGGAAAGGGCATAAAGTTCGGTTTCGTTCTGTTCCGTCCTTTGTGTATCCAGCAGGTCGATGGCGAATTGGAAATCCTCAATGGCACTGTTCCGGCACCACCGTGCAAATACCGGGTCTTTCTTTTCAAAATGAGGGGCGGCGAGTGCGCAACTGGAAGCGGCTTTCAGATTGTCCGTAGGTGTATTTCGTGCTTCTGTCTGCATGTCGTCTTTGTCACCACGGATATTCTTTGTCCAAATGCCGATAATCAGTCCGCCCAGTCGGTAGCCGTCACCGAAGCGGGTACGCAGAATCCAGTTCACTCCCCAGCGTGCCTCTTCCAGCAGGCGTTCGTAGAAGATACTGTCTTTGCCTTGTACGGCACCGGCCATTTCGAGGAGGGCGATGCACGATTCGGCTGTATTTCCCGTTCCTTGAGTCAGGTCGGCTGCATCGTGCCATCCTCCGGCAATGCTCATGCTCCGTCCGTCGGGATGATAGGCGAATACATCCTGATGGCATTCCTGATGAATGCCGGGCTGGTCGAAACCGCAACGTTCGGAAAAGAAGAAGTTCAGCGTGTGCCAGGCGGTAGACAGGTAGGCATCATTTCCGATGGGGAAAGGCTTTGATTGTACATCACCGATGGAGAGGAAGTATTGTCCGGGCGTATTGAAACTGCTGAAGTCCAGTACAAGAAATCCTTTGTCCAGCTTCTTGTCCTGATTCAGAGGACTGGCCGTACCTTGATAAACGGTTTGTCCCGTGGCGGCATCGTGCAGGCTGAAAGCCCTTTCCGGCATGTGCTGCACCAAAGCCTGCTTGCGTGCTCCCGGCTTGTATCCGCTGTGGCAGTAGGCCATTGCGTCTTTTCGCAGGTCGAATCCCCGGCTGTTTTCCGCTTCTACCTTTTCGATGCGCATGTCGTCTATGTATAGGCTCATGTGTTCGCTGGCTCCTGCAGGAGCACCTGCCAGCATGATGTTTACCGAAAAGCCGGTGACACTGTCACGGTATAGGTCCGGTATCTCCCATATGATGTGCTGCCATTTGTTGGGATAGACAGTCTCGAAGTGTTGTCCTTCAAAGCGTCCGGGAGTCGGCATGATTTTCTCTCCTTCATTGTATAGGGTGAATCCGGCAAAGGTCAGATAAACGCCCGGTGCATCCACATATACCCAAACGGAAAAGCGGTTGTATTCCCGCAAGTCTTCCCGGTCGAGGGGACGGATAATCTCCGGGGTGGCGTAATTCCGGTTTGTTGGATTCTTCTTGCCCAGGGAGGCAGGAGTGTCCAGACGGACACTTCCTTTGCCTGAGACAGTGACTTTACGGTCCACATGTATGGTTCCGGGTCCGGTGTGGCGCAGAGCGCCGAAATCTTCGGCCAGGGGGAGTACCCTGCTTTTCAATACCTTTTTCTTTTCCCACCGCGTCAGTCCGGCGTGTGCGGGATTAGCTTTCATTATGCGGTGCACATGATTGCTTTGCTGTAATTGTTTCTCCAGTTCCGTATCGGGTTTCCACGGAGCTTGTGCTTGTGCCTGCATGCAGCAGCATGCCAGCAGCAGTGTTCGGATGATGTATTTCATGGTATTCAGTGTTTGGTTTCAGGGTAAGCATGAAAAGGAGCCTTGAACTCCGGACGTAATGTATAAGTATCCTTCAGTGGGAAATCTGTGGGAACTTCTTGGGTGACGGCACCGGTGGCAGCCCATTCGCATCCCCGGAGTAAAGTCACCTGGAAACCGGTGCAGCGCATGGAGTAAGTCATGTTCGGGTCGTTGCCGCAGTGCCCCAGGAGGTCGACGAATATGCGCCCTTTCCCGTAGCTTACTGTCCACATCAACGGTTCATGCCGTCCGCGTTCGTAGGCGGTGGCCAATATTTCCATGTTTCTTACCGGACCGCGTAGGCGGGTATATATCTCGTCCTTGAAGTGTTTCCATTGAGGAGGCAATCCTTGCAGGATAGGATGATGGGGGGCGCGGTGTTCTATGACGGTTTCGTGCTGCAAGCCGTGGTAGCCGGCATACCCCAGAGAGTAGTCGTAGACGTATTGTCCGTCTTTCCAGTACAGATACGGACCGTCCTTTTCGTTTCGTCCGTCCCAGGCTCCCATGCCTATTATCTCGTTGTATTCTTTCCAGTCGGCCATCGGGACGACGGAAGAATGTATCACTACCACACCGCCTCCATCGGCAACGTATTTCTCGAAATTCTTGCGTACGGGCTCTGTCCATGTAGCTCCGCCGTAGTTGATGACGATTAAATCATATTGGTGGAAATCGGGTTTGAAGGTGGCGATGTCTCCACCAAAGTCGGGTGTAAAGGCAAAGTCCACTTTGAACATTCCGCTGTTTTCCAATATCTGCTTCATGGCTTCGCAGGCGCCTTGCCAGTAATGGCTGCCGTCCTGCCCGGCTATCATCATGGTTTTGATTACTTTCTTTTGCTGTGCGTGTGTGTGCGAGGCAGCTCCTATATAAATAAGGAGTACCAGGATAAGTGTCAGTCTTGTTTTCATTTTCCGGAAGATTTAAAGTTTTTGCCAGTAGGGTTCCATTCTATACGGTCGTAGCAGCGTGTGGTGCGCAGATTGTAACCTTGTTCGTCTACGCTGAACTTTCCGTCTTTGAAGTAGGATATGTAGAGCTCGGAGATGCCGTCCTTGTTGCGGTCTTCTACAAGGAGATTGTACTTGTCGGTGACATAAATCTCGTCGGAAATGTATTGTATTTCTTTGGTATAGTTGTCTACGATTGCATAGTAGGCCTTGAAAAGGTCGAAAGTGGGGTAGTGCCCGTTGTCACGTCCGAAAAGCATTACTTCTTCAAGGGCATCGTCCCCGTCCATATTGGCAAATACGGATTGCTGAAAGGAAAATCCCGGTTTTTGTACTTGTGGAGGGATATTGTCCCATCCTTCCTGATGGGCTGTCACTGAAAATTGCGCTTGTGCATGGATGACGTACACCAGCGCCGACAATAGGATAATCAGTTTTCTCATTGCGTGCATTTTGAGGTTATGATAATAATAGGGTTACTTCTTGCTTATATGACCGGTGGCCCGGAGTTTTCCCTAACTTTTTTTAGAATAATTAATGAACACGGGATGTATAGGGACTTAGTGCCTCTCCCATCAGGACTGAACCGGTCTGACCCGTATACTGAGAGGTCATAACATCCGCATCCTTTCCATTAAAACACCCGGATGTTTTTGGGTAATACACCCGGATGTTTTTGGGTAATACATCCGGGTGTTTTGGGTGAAAACATCCCCATGTATTTGGGTAAAACATCCGGATGTTTTGACCTCTCAGTTCTATACTCTTTAGGGCTAAGTCCCGGTGTGTAGCCGACAAGGTATAGGGGACGTTCCGCTTATGTATGGTCTTAATGCGAGGTGAGCAGGTGCATCAATATCAGTGGCAGATAATCTTTCAGCTTGACCCTTAAAATCTTCAAAGCCTGCTGGATGCGGTAGTCTACCGTTTTTGGGGAAACGTTGAGTAGTTCGGCAGCTTCCTTGTAACTCAGATTCTGGAAACGATGCATGATGAAAGCTTCCCTATAAGTAGGCGGCAGTTCGTTGATGGCCCTTTGTATATGCTTGCTTAATTCGTTGATTTGATAGATATCCACCTCCTGCAGCATGGCGAACATTCGTTCATAGTAAGCGGTGTCTGCCCGTTGCTTCACTTCATTTTGGGCAATCCGGGTCATGCAACGATGGTAGACAGCCTTGAACAGATATTGCTTGAGCGAATATTCGATAACGGGTCTTTCGCGGTTTTCCCAAAGCCATAGCATGACGTCCTGAACAATCTCTTCTGCATCTTCCAGCCGGACAAAACGATAGCAGTAGGTGCAGAGCACAGAATAGTACTTTTGAAATAACACATCAAAAGCACTTCTATCTCCTTTTTGTATGGCGGATAATAAAGATGTATCTTCTAATGGTATGTTTCTCATAGGGTGGGGGTTCATTATTGTTGGGCAAAAATAGCTTTTTTTCCCATTATAATCTAAGTATATAAAATATTTTTAGCTTTTTGTTTAGGAGTTCTTTTCACCCGTTTGTCTTTAGATTAAAGCTAGCAATAAAAATTATGGTAAAAAGAGAGGGAATGGAGGACCTGCTTCTCAGGTATTATGAAGGAGAGACAACGGAAGATGAAACTGCTCTGGTAGAGGAGTGGCTGGAAGCATCGGAAGAGAACCGCAGGACAGCCCGCCAGGTTCAGACACTCGGCCTGGCGGCGGACATGGCGCAGATTTCATCCAGGCTGGATGTAAAGAAGGCCTTGAAGGATGTACATCGTAAGATGAAACAGAAAAAGGTCAATAGGTATCAGGTATTATTTAGAGGGATGCAACGGGCGGCCGCCATTTTATTCATCCCTTTGATGGTATCGTGGTCTATCCTTTATTGGGACAAGGATAAAGAAGAGATACATATGATGGAAGTCAGGACAAATCCGGGAATGACTACTTCTGTCGAATTGCCGGATGGAACGGAAGTCGTTCTGAACTCGTCGTCGTCGTTGCGCTATCCTTCCCGGTTTGCCGATGATAAAAGGGAAGTGAAGTTGGTGGGTGAAGCATTCTTTTCTGTCGCAAAAGATGAAAAGAAGTTCATTGTCGGCACGCTGAACAATTCCAAGATAGTGGTACATGGAACGGAGTTCAACGTAGAGGCTTACAAAGGGAGCAGGACGGTACAGACCACTTTGGTTTCGGGTAAAGTCAGTTTCTCCTATGTGAATAACGGCAGGAGGAATAATGTAATGATGATGCCGGGGCAAAAGGTTATTTATGATATAGTGCGGGAAAAGGTCGTTGTGAAAGAAGTCAATGTAGACGTGGAAACATGTTGGAAGGACGGACGTTTGATTTTCAGGAACACTCCGTTTGAAGATATATTGAAGAGTTTGAGCAAAAGATATAATGTGGAATTCATTCTGAAAAAGGCTTCATTGAAGCAGAATTCCTTTACGGCTACATTTACCAAACAACGTTTGGAGCGAATATTGGAGCACTTCCGAATATCCTCGAATATTCATTTCAAGTTTGTTGAAGATGGTGATGTGGATGCCGAGAGACAGGTAATAGAAGTTTATTAACCCTTTAAAAAGTAGTATGATGAAACACAAGTCCGTTTAGAAAAACATGCAGGAAAATGTTGGCGCATTTTCCTGCATGAAACACAGTAACTTTTAAATATCTGTTTGGCGACAGATAAAGTAACTTTATTTTTTCACTAGAAATCAATACAAAATTATGAAAAAACACTATTGTATCCAATCATTTAGGGCAAAAAGTGTCCTGATGAGATGCATGAAAAAAATTCCTCTTGCTATGAGATGCACATTATTTATGTTGTTTTGTTTGGTTGGTATGACTTTTGCCAATGAAGGTTATGCTCAAAAGACAATGGTAAACATTGCTCTTGAGAACAAGACTGTTGATGAAGTACTGACGGAGCTGGAACAAGGTACCGAATTTGTTTTCTTCTACAACAACAAGCAGATTGACGTTAAGCGCCGTGTATCGGTCCGGGCAAATAACAAAACCATATTCAAGGTTCTGAACGATGTATTCAAAGGAACCAATATAGGCTATAAGATATTGGACCGTAATATAATCCTTTATGATAAAGCTGTAGGAGCTGATGGGGTACAGATGGCTTTGCAGGCTGCGACGGTGAAAGGTTCTGTGGTCGATGCAACCGGTGAACCGGTGATTGGTGCCAGTATCTTGGTGCAGGGAACTACCAACGGTGTCATAACAGACATTGACGGTAATTTCATTCTGACCAATGTGGGCTCTGATGCTACTCTTATAATAAGCTATGTAGGTTATAAGACACAAAACATAAAGGTTGCAGGCCGAAATTCGTTCAAGATAGTTTTGGTAGAAGATGCTGAGATATTGGATGAAGTGGTTGTTGTAGGATATGGTGTACAGAAGAAAGAATCACTGACCGGTGCCATTGCAGCCATTGGTGCTGATGAAATAGCTACGACCAAGACCGAGAATCTGATTAGCAATATTCAAGGTAAGATGCCGGGACTATTGATTCGTCAGAAAACCGGAGAGCCGGGAACTTTCGACAATATGGTGAGCATTCGCGGTTATGGTGACCCGTTGGTGGTAATTGATGGTATCACACGTGAAGGTACTGAAGAACTTGCACAGCTGAATTCTGAGGATATAGAAAGTATCTCTATTTTGAAAGATGCTTCTGCCGCTATTTATGGTATGAATGCGGCTAATGGCGTAATCATTGTTACTACCAAAAAAGGTGTGGCCGAAAAGACCAGAGTATCTTACTCGGCATTGTTCGGTATGAAGAATGCCACGGGTATGGAAGAAACGGTAGATGCTTATACTTATCGCATGTTGGCCAATGAAAGGGCACGTAATGACCAGGCTGCCCCTGAATACACTGACGATATTCTGGAACTGTATAGAACCGGGGCTAAGGGTTATACAGACAATAACTGGATTGACATGTTTATGAATAAACTGGCGTTCCAGCAATCGCATACTGTTTCTGTGAGAGGCGGAACGGATAAGGTGAAATATTATGTGAGCTTCGGCTATAATGGCGATAATGGTTTGCTGAAGAGTGGTATCCAATACTATCATAGATATAATCTGAGAAGTAACCTGACTGCAGAGCTTACGAAAGGGCTGAAACTGAATGTGAATCTGTCCGGGCGTTGGGATGAAACCCAAAGGCCGAGAGAGGATTTTATGTGGACTTTTAAGACTTTGATGGTTAATGACCGTGGTATCGGTACTCATACGATTAATAATCCCAATCATTTGTCTGCAATCGGTCCTGAAAACAAGAATCCTTTTGCGTTGGTTGATCCGGATATAGACGGTTATCGCAAGAACAGAGGCCTGACGTATTCTGCCGATGTGGAATTGAATTGGCAAGTTCCTTTTGTAAAAGGGTTGGCATTGAGTCTTTTGGGGTCATTTGACGGTAACAATCGTAACAACTCTTCTTTAAATCGTTCTTATCCGTTGTATGATTATTATACAGATGCGCCTGCCGGTACGGGAGGTAGTACTGATGCTTATTCCAATACGATGAGAATATATCAGAAGATTTATGGCAGGTTGCAGGCTAATTATATGCGTTCTTTCAATCAGCACAATTTGAATGTGACAGCTGTGGCAGAGTTGAACAGTACACGACGCGATGAATTATCCGGTTCCCGGCAATATTCAGAGTTGTTTACTAATGATATTTTGAATCAGGCAAGTCCGGGTACAGCTACCAATTCAGGGTATCGTAGTTTTGGCCGTTTGGCAGCCTATCTGATGCGTGCGAACTATGATTATGCCGGTAAATACTTGTTGGAAGTAGTAGGGCGTTATGATGGTTCTTATCGTTATGCTCCTTCTAAGCGTTGGACGTTCTTCCCGTCGGTAAGTGCCGGATGGCGACTTTCGGAAGAAAGTTTCATCAAGGACAATTTGCCGTTTATTACTAATTTGAAAATCAGGGGTTCTTTTGGACAAAGTGGATATGATGCCGGTGATCCTTTCCAATATGTATCTGCTTATAATTCGGCTTCTAATGGTTATGTTTTTGATGGTGCCAGCCAGATTATGGGTATGGTAGCTCCTGGTGTAGTGACTGACCGGCTTTCTTGGGTTACATCTTCTATTTCCAATGTAGGTCTGGATTTTGACTTATGGAACGGTAAGTTGAGTGGTACTATCGAGTGGTTCAATCGTAAGAATGAAGGCATTTTGGCCGACCGTGCACAATCTGCTCCTGATACATTTGGTGCAAGTTTCCCGAAGGAAAATCTGAATTCTAACCGGAACCGGGGTTTTGAGATTGAATTGGGACACAGAGGACAAATCGGTAAGGACTTCTCATATTCAGTAAGTGCTAATTTTACGTATGCCCGTGAAAGAAGTCTGCATGTGGAACATGCAGAATATACCAGTTCTATGGATAGATGGCTGAATGGAAAGGAAAACCGTAACAGTAATGTGATGTGGTTGTATAAATACGATGGCCAATATACTTCTTTGGAACAGTATGAAACGGCTCCTTTGATTGGTGGGAACTTGGGTAACTCTAAGATGCTTCCGGGTAGTTACAGATTGCTTGACCTGAATGGTGATGGTAGAATTAACAGCAGTGACCGTGTTCCGGAGTTTTGGGCAACCGGTGCAAATCCTCCTATCCAGTATGGGTTGACTTTGGCGGCTTCTTATAAGAATTTTGATCTCAATATGCTGTTTCAAGGAGCTTCCGGTTATTCCATCGGATATGCCAATGATGATGTTTGGGGATATGGTGGCAAGACAAATAAATCTTATTTAATTGCGAAATATGTAGATCGTTGGCATCCTGCAAATATAACAGATGATCCGTATAATCCTGCCACACAATGGGTAGCCGGCTATTATCCGGCATTACGCCACAATTTCTCCAATACTTCGGATAATGGTAGTAGATGGAATTATGGTATTTCCGTTTGGCTTCCGCAAGCTACTTATCTCCGTTTGAAGAGTATGGAGATCGGTTACAATCTGCCAAAATCATTTATGAAAAGAATCGGGTTGAACAGTGCCCGTATCTTTGTCAATGGTTCAAATCTGCTTACGTTCTGTAACAAGGCTTTGAAGGATGCTGACCCCGAACGTGAGGAAAGGGATTGGGGAGCCAACCTGGCATATCCGTTGATGAGAACTTATAACTTTGGGTTAAACATAAACTTTTAATTCTGAAATACCATGAAAAAAAATATTTTATCGATATTCTCGTTATGTGCATTGATGGGATTGTCCGGTTGTAATGCCTTCTTGGAACTTGAACCGCTAGATAAAGTGTCTCCCGATCAGTTATTGGAGACAGAAGGTGGTGTAAAGGCACTATTGGCAAACATATATACCATGATTCCTATGGAAGATTTTAATTATCGTCCGAACGCTGGTTTTAATCAACGCGGTTATGATGGTGTGAATGAAACTACTAATTTAGCATTTCTTACCGACGAAGCTACCCGTAGTGACGGAGGAGTGGATATAGGTTACGAAGGATTCAATTATTGGCCCTATGGAGATATTCGTCAGGTGAATATTTTTATGCAGAATGTAGAAAAAGCCAAAGAAGCAGGAACAATTTCTGTTGCAGATGCGGATCGTATGACTGGTGAAGCCCATTTTGCACGTGCTTATATGTATTATGGGCTTGTAAAAAGATATGGAGGCGTTCCTCTGATTGACAAAGTGCAGGACGATGATTATGCCGATGGTGGACCGGGCGCTGTGGCAGTTCCCCGCAGTACAGAGTTGGATACTTGGAAATTTGTATTGAATGAGTGCACCCTTGCTGCTGCTACTTTGCCCGATGCGACTTCTGGTTCGGATTTGTATCGCGTAACCAAGTGGGCAGCTTATGCGTTGAAGTCAAGAGTTGCACTTCATGCAGCTTCTGTAGCCAAGTATTGGAATCTGGCACCTTTGGCTGGTGAGGCTGTCACTCAGAAACTGGTGGGTGGAATGACTTCTGCCGATGCCGATGCATTCTATAAAGAATGTATTGAAGCATCTAAGTTCCTTATAGAGAATTCCGGTAAATCTCTTTATAAGCCTGCTCCGGCTACTGTTAAGGAGGCTGCATCAAACTTCCAGGCCTTGTTCCTGAATGACCAGAATGAAGAGGTCATTTTCAGTAAAGCGTATCTTAATGGAACAACCAATACTAATCAGGGACATAGCTATGCTCAGTTTAATATCCTTCCTCAAGTCAATCCGGGCGCTCTGAAATATGGACGTTTCAATCCGATGTTGGAAATCGTTGATTTGTTTGAAGATTATACGGATGACGGCACGGGAAAAAGTGCAAAGATTGTAACTCGTACGGATGGGAATGAAGATGCTTATATCCCTAATTTCCATAATATGAATAATGCTTCTGTAGTGAACACCTTGATGTCAGTACCTTTTGTTAAATATAACGATTTGTATGAACCGTTTGCCAACAAGGATGCACGTCTGTTGGCAAGTGTGGTTGTGCCGGGTTCATCTTATGCCGGCACTGAGATTATTATCCAGGGCGGATTTATTAAGGACAATAATAGCTATGTGGCTTATTCAAACGAGTCTACTCAGAAAAATGGAACAACATATTATGCTTTAGGAGCCGAAGGTGAAACCATGTTCTCTGGATTTAATAATGTGAACAGTGGTGAGGATGCTAATTGGACTGCTACAGGTTTTGGAGTTCGTAAGTATATGCCCGAGGGCGAGAGCATGTCTCCCGACCGTCTTTCGTCCACTACCTCTTATATTGATATGCGTTTGGCAGAAGTCTACCTGAATTATG
The DNA here is from genome assembly GCF_004328515.1 of Bacteroides sp. A1C1. Classification (NCBI taxonomy): domain Bacteria; kingdom Pseudomonadati; phylum Bacteroidota; class Bacteroidia; order Bacteroidales; family Bacteroidaceae; genus Bacteroides; species Bacteroides sp. A1C1. The sequence goes on along the minus strand of NZ_CP036491.1, from coordinate 816,106 downwards.
CTGAGGCTGTTGTGGAAAATGGTAGTGGATTTGGCGATAAGGAATTGGCTGAGAACTATTTGAATGCTTTGCGACGTAGAGCCGGACATACCGACCGGATATCTTTGACATTAGAGAGTGTTTTGAAGGAACGTCGTGTGGAGATGGCGTTTGAAGGAAAGCGTTTTTGGGATATGAATCGTCGTAGGGAATTCCATACTGAGTTCAGCAATAATAGAATTCGTAAAGCTTTGGTGCCGATGCTTGACTTGCGTGGTGCAGAGCCTAAATATGTCTTTGCAAGGGTGAACTACTTTGGTGACGAAACAAGAGGAGGGCGTACTTTCCAGAACATCAACTACTATAGGGGCATACCTAATATTGCCACGAATGGTTTAGTTCAGAATCCAGGTCATTAATTTGAATAATATTAAGTAGAAAGTTATGAAAAAGATATTGTTATTTGTGTCATGCTTCTTATTTGCATTGACATCTTGTGAAATTGATAATTATGAGGGACCGGATGCTTCCATACATGGTTCTATCCTTGACGAACAGACAGGTGAACTTGTAGGTTCTGATATGGAAAACGGTAATGCAATTAAAGTGAGGGAGCATGGATTTACTAATGCTACGGATCAAACCTGGTATATCACAAATACCGGAGAATATCGTAACAATATGGTTTTTGCTGCCACTTATGATGTTCGTTTTGAAAATGGGAATTTTTATCCATTTGAAGTGAAGGATTTTGTTGTTAAGTCAGGGGATAATGTGTATGATTTCAAGGTTATTCCTTATATTCGCGTCAAAAGTCCAAAAGTAGAAAAGAATGGCAATGTAATTACTGCTACATTCTCGTTGGAAGCTGGTAAACAAGAAGTGAAATTGAAAGAGATTCAGTTGTTTGCTTTTTCAGATATGTGGGTAGGTAACAATGTGAAATTGACGTTGAATGGAGGGACTGATAAGCAAGTGTTTAGTCCGAGTACTGCTATAAATAGCGCTGATATTTATACATTGTCCATCGATCTGGGACAAAATGCTGATGTCTTGAAATACAGCAAGAATTATTATTTCCGTATTGGCGCTCTGGCTGATGTTTCGGGTGTGGGCACTGTACGGCATAATTATGCGCCGGTAGTAGTTATAAAATTGTAATTTATAGCAGAGGGAGACGTTCTGCTTGACGGCAGAACGTCTTTTTTTATCCATACATTAAAAATAAGACCATGAAGAAATTGAACACGATTATTTTAATTTTGCTGGGGATGATATGTACTCAGTTGTATGCTGTACAATTGAATTCGATTTATCCTCTAAAACCCAATGACTCCGAAGCTTTTTATTTCACTCCCGAGAACTATCCTATAAAGGCGGATGGAAAGATGGATGTATCGGATGCTTTGCAGGCAGCGATTAATCAAGTGAAGAAAGAAAAGAATTTCGGAATCCTTTTTATCCCTGAAGGTAAATATAAAATCAGCAAGACCATTTATATTCCTACGGCTATTCGTTTGATTGGCTATGGAAAGAATCGCCCGGAATTTATTCTGGCTAAGAATTCTCCGGGTTTTCAAGAGGAAGTAGCTGATGATAAAGGAAAAGCTAAATACATGTTCTGGTTTACGGGAGCCGTTGTCAAGGAAGGTGAGAAACCCCGTGATGCCGGTGCCAGTACGTTCTACAGTGCCATGTCGAATATCAACTTGCGCATAGAAGATGGTAATCCGCATGCAGTGGCGCTACGCACACACTTTGCCCAACACAGTTTTATCAGTTATGTGGCCGTATACATAGGTAAAGGCAAGGCTGGTCTGTTCGATGTGGGCAATGAGTTGGAAAACGTTGCTTTTTACGGGGGAGATTATGGCATTTATACGACAAAAGCCTCTCCCGGATGGCCGGTAATGATGGTCGACTCTTATTTTGAGGGACAACGTGTAGCTGCTCTTCGTTGTCAGGAGTCCGGTTTGGCAATGGTGAATCTGTATGCCAAGAATGTTCCGGCTGTATTTGATATTGACCCTAATTATTGCGACAAGTTATTTTTGGAAAACAGCTATTTTGAAAATGTAAGTGGTCCGGCAGTGGTGATTACCAACGAGAACAACAGCAACAATCAGATAACCTTTCGCAATGTATATTGTAAGAATGTACCGACCTTGGCGAAATATACCCGTAGCAATACGGCCACCCATGTTGCTCATAAAATCTATAAGGTAAAGTCATACGACCACGGCTTGCAGATGGATAACATGGTGGATATGCCGGAATATGAAACGTTGGTTGATATTGAACCGATACAGAAGATGCCGGTTGCCCAACTGATGGACATCCCTGCACTGCCTGCAATGGCAACATGGGTAAATCTGCGCGAATTCGGTGCAAAGGGAGATGGGGAAACGGATGATACGAAGGCCATCCAGGAGGCTATTGACAAGTACGATAATATCTATGTGCCCCAGGGCTGGTATCGCATTACCGAAACTTTGAAGATGAAGCCCGATACCAAGTTGATAGGCCTGCATCCTTTTGGCACTCAGTTCCGGCTAGATGAAAGTACTGCTGCATTCAGTGGTTTTGGCGGTCCGAAAGCGATGGTGGAATCTTCGGAAGGCGGTGCAAATATGCTGATGGGCATTGGTATCAATACCGGCGGTTATAACTATCGTGCTGTAGGTGTGAAGTGGATGGCAAATGCAGATTCTTATATGAATGACGTGAAGTTTGTAGGCGGGCATGGCGGTTTATGGAAACCTAAACCGGGTGTTGAGGAACCACGTGGCCGGTGGAACAGACCGGCTCGTATCAGTTCTCCCGATAATCCGGTAGCGGCTTCGGGCATGGATCTTGCTTGGGACAACCAGTATTGGAGTCTGTGGGTGACCAACAACGGTGGTGGCACCTTTAAAGATATCTGGACAGCAAGCACATATGCCACCAATGGTTTCTATGCCAACAATACTTCTACTCCGGGGCGTATCTATGCCATGTCCATCGAGCATCATGTAAGAAATGAAGTACGTTTCAGCAAGGTGTCCAACTGGAAGGTGTATTGCATGCAAACCGAGGAAGAGAGCCGCGAAAGTACCGATTGCCAACCGATAGAGATGGACGACTGCAAAGATGTGACCTTTGCAAACTTGTATATGTTCCGCGTTATCCGTGTCAATGAACCGTATCACAGTTCTGTACGTATCCGCAATTGCGAGAACATCGCATTTCTGAACCTGCATAACTATTCTCAGATTAAATATACGAATAACATTGCAGTGTTCGATGTCAACAAAGACATTGACATCCGCCCGTGGGAACTTTCTCGCTTGATTGTAACCGGAAAAGAACCTCATCAGCAATCGTTAGGCAATGAAATAGGTAAGGTGAACCAATTGGCTTCCGATTTGGAATTTGCCGAAGGCATTGCGCGCGACAGTAAAGGTAACATTTACTTCTGCGACCATCGGATGCGTCGTATCTTTAAGTGGTCGGTAGAGACAAACAGCTTGTCGCTGCTGGCAGATTTCCCGTGGAAACCCTCCAACCTGGCTTTTGATTCAGAAGATAATCTATTGGTATTGTTCAGATATGATGCGCAGCCGGGATATCTGATTAATGGTAAGCCGGAGGAAATGCCGGTAATGCCTGATACAAAAGGTACTTCTTTCAGCGGATATGGTAATTCCGCATATACAATGAGAGTCTACTCCATTGACCCGGAAAATCCGGAAGAGACCATCAAACTGTTGCCGCGTGTTCCGATGGGTCAAGTGAAGAACGTGTATAAGGCTCTTTATCCTTCTAACCGTTGGAGAGACTTCCACGATTTCAATGCGGTGTCGGTCTATGTTCCTGAAATGTGCTTCCTGGCACCGGATGGAAAAACTATCATTCCTCATTATTTCGACTTGTCACGTAGTTCTTCCCTGCTGGAAGCCTATCCGGGAAAGCCTTTCTATACATCTGATGAATATGACCGCAGAATGGTGAAGATGGATGTGGCCAATGACGGCACGCTCTCCAACTTGAGCTATTTTGTGGAGCAGGGCGAATTTGGTTCTGCTGTAGATAAGGAAGGGAACTTGTATGTGGCTGACGGAGAAATATATGTATTTGATAAGGATGGCAAGAAGAAAGGGATGATTCGTGTTCCCGAACGTCCGTCCACATTACAGTTTGGCGGTAAGGATGGCAATACATTGTTTGTCACAGGCCGTTCCAAGTTCTTTGGTGTACGTATTAAATAAGGAAAATCCATATTAAAACAATCTGTGTAATGAGAAATTATCAAATAATGAGATACCTGCTGATAGTCTGTTGGATTATCGGTAGTATGTCGTTCGGGTGGGCGGCAGAGGGTGGTTCGGCCTATACGCAAAGGCCGGACGATCCGGAAGCATTCTACTTTACCCCGGAGAATTACGGCTTCAAGGCTGATGGAAAGTCTGACGTGACCGATGCGCTTCAAAAGGCAATCAATCAGGTGAAGCGCGAAAAGAATTTTGGGATACTGTTTCTGCCGGAAGGAAATTATCGCATTAGCAAGACGATTCAAATTCCCTCATCCATCCGGCTGATTGGTTATGGAAAGAAACGGCCGGTGATTTATTTGGGAGCCGATACACCCGGTTTCCAGACTACTCAAAATTATATGATATGGTTTACGGGAGGGCTGGCACAAGAGGGCAGGAAGCCTTCGGATGCCGGTGCAGGTACTTTCTATAGTGCGGTGTCCAATGTGGATTTCCGTATAGACAAAGGTAATCCTCAAGCCGTCGCCATTCGTGCGCATTTTGCCCAGCATGGATTTATCAATCATTGCGACATTCGGATTGGTTCGGGGAAAGCCGGCATGTATGATGTTGGCAATGAACTGGAAGACGTCAGGTTCTATGGCGGTGAATATGGGATAATTTCCTCCAGGACTTCTCCGGGGTGGCCTATGATGATGGTCGATACTTACTTTGAGGGGCAGAGAAAGGCGGCTGTCTATTCAAAAGAGGTGGGGTTTGCCATCGTCAATATGCATGTGAAGAATACGCCCGTTGCCTTTGAAATGGCAGAAAATCTGGCAGACCGCCTTCATGTGGAGAATTCGTTGTGGGAGAATGTTTCGGAAGCCGGTGTCAGGGTAAGCGTAGAGGGAAATACTTTTTCGCAATTGAATCTGGTGAATGTGGATTGCAGGAATGTTCCCGTACTGGTGGGCTATGCTCAAAGTGGAAAGAAAGTTGCCGGAAAAGCAAAAATGTACAGAGTCAAGGAGTTTACTTACGGTCTGGTGTATCAGGATTTGAATGATGCTTCTTCTTTCAGGGAAATATGTGAAATAGAGCCGGTGGCAAAACTGCCGGTTACACTTGGCAAGGACCTTCCGGTTCTTCCGGCAGTGGAGACATGGGTCAATATCCGCGACTTAGGGGCAAAAGGTGATGGCGAGACTGATGATACGGAAGCTTTTGAGAAAGCTGTCTCTTTGCATAAAAACATCTATGTGCCCCAGGGTTGGTATCGTCTGACGAGAACGTTGAAGCTGTCTCCCGGTACTAAGCTGATTGGGCTGCATCCTTTTGGGACTCAATTTCTGTTGAAGGAAAGCGAGCCTGCATTCAGTGGTTTCGGCATGCCTGTGCCTTTGGTTGAATCTTCCGAAGGCGGCGACGACATGCTGAATGGCATAGGTATTAATACCGGTGCGTATAATTACCGTGCTGTTGGCTGTAAATGGATGGCGGGTGAGCGCTCGTACTTGAATGATGTGAAGTTTGTAGGTGGGCACGGTACCTTGCGCAAACCTGCTCCGAATGCTTCCGGACAGTCGTCTTACCGCAGGGGCGAGCGTCGGATTAGTTCCCCGTCTTCTCCGGTCATGGAAACCGGTAAGGATATGGCTTGGGACAACCAGTATTGGAGTTTGTGGATTACAAACAATGGCGGCGGGACAATTAAGGATGTTTGGACAGCCAGTACGTATGCTGCCAGTGGGCTTTATATTAGCGAAACGAAGACTCCGGGACGTATTTATGCCATGTCTTTGGAGCATCATGTCCGTACTGAAGCCCGTTTCCATAATGTGGCCAACTGGAAAATTTATGCTTTCCAGTTTGAGGAAGAAGGTCGTGAAGGGCCTGATTGTTATATGGCAGAAATGTCCAATTGTCAAAATATCGAAATGGTAAATGTGTGGATGTATCGCGTTATCCGTGCCTTTATGCCGAAGAGGATAGGTTTCCGCATATGGGATTGCAAGAATATCACTTTCCGTAATATGCACAATTATACGCAGATATTGCCAGTCATAGAGTTTCCTATATATGATATGAATAAGAAGTTGCCCGTTTATTCGTGGGACTTTGCCCGTCTCACTGTTTCGGGTAGCGAGAAGAACCTTCGCCCTTCCTGCACGGTCATGGACAAGCCAGTGAAGCTGGCTACCGGTTTTGAACTAGCCTCCGGAGCTACTACCGACAGTAAAGGAAATATCTACTTCTGTGAAAACCGTCTGAAGAAAATCTATAAATGGTCGGCAGACACGGAGCAGATTACTTTGATAGCCGATTATCCCTGGAAGCCTTTTACATTGACTACTGATACGCAAGACAATCTGCTGGTTATTTTCCGCTATGACCCTCAGCCGGGTTATCTGGTGAACGGCAAGCAGGAAACGGTAGTGCGCTTGCCGGATGATAATCCGATGTACAGTGGTTGGGGTAACAGTGGCTGGAGTGCTTGGGGGTATTCTTTTAATCCGGATAACGTGGATGCTACGATGAAGCCTATGCCACGTGTCGTTACAGCCGGTATGAAGAATATACAGAAAGTCATTCACCCTTCCAGTCGTTGGAGAGGTGACTTTGACAAGGTGGTTGCCAGTATGCCTGAGTATAGTTTTGTCGCTCCGGATGGCGTGACAATTATTCCGGATACCTATGATTTGGGACGTTCTTGTGCTTTGACTGTTACAGTTCCCGGTCAGTCAGAACCGGTTTATATTGTAAATGAGATGAATAAAACGACAGTACAACTTTCCGTTGGTGGGGATGGCCGTTTGACAGAACAAGGAATAATATGTCCTTATGGCCAATACAGTAATGTGACCGATGCTGACGGAAATGTCTATGTTGCTGATGGTGAAATATTTGTCTATGACAAATATGGTAAAGAGCAGAGACGTATTCAGATAGAAGAACGCCCGATTTCCTTGGCAATTGGTGGAAGGCAGAAGGATATGCTTTTTGTTACCACCTCAAGTTCTTTCTATGGAATTAAGATACGTTAGGTATTGTATAGGTAAAAAAGAATTAGCCCCTGCGGTCGTTTTATATCGCAGGGGCTAATTTATTATAAGAAGGTCTCTTTTCCTTATAGGCTGATTGTTTGGAATATTATTTTTCCAGCAGCTCTTTCAGAAAAGAATCCAGTTCCTCATCCAATCCTTTCAGTAGCTCTTCATTGACCAATAGAGTATCATCATCCATCAGCAACAGTTCTGCTATTGTTTCTTTATCATCATCCACCAGTACAAAAGAGAATGGTTTCAGGATAGTCAGCTTGTCGAACTTTCCTTCATTTTTCATGTTGCAGAGCAGTGAGGACAAGATACGCTCTACATTTTCGTAGAAATCATCCCCCTCGTATGTCATCCATTCTTCAATGGAAGTATTGGCAAGCTCTTCATCTTCATCATCAAAGATAGACAGTTCGCCCGAATTCTGATTCGGTTGCAGATGAATGTCTGTAACGATAGTCTGTTCGCAACCGCAGGTGTATTTGCCGATTGCTTTTTTAAGAGTGTCCTCCAAGAGTGCTAATGACGATTGACTGAGCTTCATAATAACTTTCTTTTCTTAATGGTTGTTCAAAGGTATAAAAAAAACGGTTATCTCTGCATCATTTGACTAAAAATCATCATCAAATCTGTTCATTTGCATGTTCAGGCGTGCCATTCCCTCTTTTCGTTTCTCCAATTCGTCTACATACATGCTGATAAAGATATAATAGGAGATGGTTCCATCATGTATTTCGCCTGTCTCTTTTTTGTCTGTCTTGCTTTTCTCACGGGCAAGGGTTTGCGCTTTTAATGCCCATTCCAAGGCAGTATCTATGCTGTCTTGCATTTCGTAGCCCAAAGCGGTGTTATAGGCTGCATACATTTTCTGTTTTCCTTTTTTTGTTTCGTAGGTCTGCTTCCAGAGCTCTACTGCTTTACTCCAATTTTCTTCTTTGGCATATACGGCTGCGTCACGCATATTTACAGAACCACCACTGAAGAGATAGCGGTTACTGGTTTTCCAATAGGGGAGTAGATGTCTTACCGGAACCGTTCCTGCAAATTCAGATGCTTGCTTCACCATGTCTTCTTCGCTGATGAGGCGGGAACGTACTGACGCTTCACCATTTCCTGCCTCTTCCCAGAAAATACTGTCATTGCTGTTGACGGTTACCATAGGACCTTTGCGGTTAGGTAAATATATTCTGACGGTAGGATATACCTTTACATCCACTGTGCCGAGGAACACACCCCAGTCGGGCATATAACTTATCTTGCGATTGGAACGCATTTGTATGTTTTCCAGGGCTATCAGGAAATCTACGTCCAAATTCTGTGTAAGTTCCAGTACTTCATCCCTCGATAATGTGCTTTCGCGGGGATTGATGTCTTTACTCCGGAGGGCAGAGTCGCATATCACAACCTCTTCAAAGTAGTTTTCGTTGGCAAGGGCCTCTGCAAGGGATTCGGTTGTTATTGCGGCGTCTCCATTGTAGTAGTTGGTGAGGCGTGCCACCTCATTCTCACTTTTTTTCTGTTCTTCCTCACTGATGATGAGTTTGTTGTCCGGTACGTTTGGCATGTTGTTGACAACAGCCACACGTTTCAATGTTGCCGGGAAACTGACTTCTGCCGGAAGCATGTAATCAATGGACAGTTGTTCTACACTCTGGCAGCTGCCTAACAGCAGAGAACCCATCAATAACAGACAATAGTGATATTTGGTCATAGTCTTTGGTTTTGTTCTTTGGAGCAAAAGTACTCTTTTAGCTGAATATTCAAAAGCTGGAACGAATAAAAAATGTGATAATGTGGCAGGAGAAAAAGTGATAGGGTGATAAAAGATACCTGACGGTATCATCTTATCACCCTATCGCTTTATCATTTTATAGCTTTGATTTATGCATTCCTTCCGTGGCAGTTTTTGTATTTCTTACCGCTTCCGCAAGGACAAGGATCATTGCGTCCTACGGTCTTCTCGGCACGGATAGGTTCGCGTCTTGGTTGTTCACGTGTATCTTGTGCCGCAGCGGCCTGCTGGTTCGGGTCATTCAAATCAACCTTCTGTTCGCGATACTTGCTCATATCCTGGCGTTGTTCCGGAGCAGCCTGGCGCACCTCTACTTGGCGGGGAGCCTGGGGAGCCTCAGGGGCTTCAGCCGGAGCCTCTTGTACCGGGATTTGTCCACGCATCAGGATAGAGATGGTCTGGTTATTGATTTTGTTGACCATTGCATCAAACAAGTTCACAGATTCCAGCTTGTAAATCAGTAGCGGGTCTTTCTGCTCGTAACTTGCATTCTGCACGGAGTGTTTCAGCTCGTCCAGCTCGCGCAGGTTTTCTTTCCATGCTTCGTCGATAACATGCAGCAAGATGGATTTCTCGAATGACTTCACCACCTCCTTACATTCTGTCTCGTAAGCTTTCTTCAGGTTGCAGGAGATGTTGTACATACGTTTTCCGTCTGTGATGGGGATAAGTATGTTTTCGTACATGTGTCCCTGCATTTCGTATACTTGCTTGATGACCGGATAGGCTATCTGTGCCATACGTTCTGTCTTGCGTTTGAAGAGTTCCATGGCAGCGTCAAAAGTTCTGTCTGCCAGTTTTTCTTTCTTCTCATTACGGAATTCCTCTTCGGTGAAAGGTACTTCCATGGCAAGCGTCTGGAGCACATCCATCTTGCAGTTTTCATAGTCGGGTGCTTCGACGGCGTTGGCACAACGGTCCCAAATCATGTTCACGATATCCATACCGATACGTTCGCCCATCAAAGCGTGGCGGCGTTTGGTGTAGACTACTGTACGTTGCTTGTTCATCACGTCGTCATATTCCAACAGACGCTTACGGATGCCGAAGTTGTTTTCCTCAACTTTCTTTTGCGCACGTTCAATGGATTTGGAAATCATGCCGTGTTCAATCATTTCACCTTCTTTGAAACCCAGTTTGTCCATTACACTGGCAATGCGGTCACTGGAGAACAAACGCATCAGGTCATCTTCCAAAGATACGAAGAATACAGAAGAACCCGGGTCGCCTTGACGTCCTGCACGACCACGTAACTGACGGTCCACACGGCGTGATTCGTGGCGTTCTGTACCGATGATGGCAAGACCGCCTGCAGCTTTCACTTCCGGACTCAACTTGATGTCGGTACCACGACCGGCCATATTGGTAGCAATGGTTACAGCACATTTCAAACCGGCAGTAGCCACAATATCCGCTTCTTTCTGATGCAGTTTGGCATTCAATACACTATGTTCAATCTTACGCATGGTGAGCATTTTGCTCAACATTTCAGAGATTTCAACAGAAGTGGTACCCACCAGTACGGGGCGTCCTGCTGCCACCATTTTTTCTATCTCTTCGATGACTGCTTTATATTTTTCACGTTTTGTCTTGTAAACGCGGTCGTTCATGTCGTTACGGGCAATGGGGCGGTTGGTCGGAATAACCACTACATCCAGTTTGTAGATGTCCCACAACTCGCCGGCTTCTGTTTCTGCCGTACCGGTCATACCGGATAGTTTGTGGTACATACGGAAATAGTTCTGTAATGTAATGGTGGCAAAAGTCTGGGTGGCAGCTTCTACTTTCACGCCTTCTTTGGCTTCGATGGCTTGGTGCAAACCGTCAGAATAACGACGTCCTTCCATAATACGTCCCGTCTGCTCATCCACAATCTTCACTTGGCCGTCGATTACCACATATTCGTCATCTTTCTCGAACATGGTGTATGCCTTCAACAGTTGGTTGATGGTATGCACACGTTCGCTTTTGATGGCATAGTTGGTCATCAGGGCATCCTTCTTTTCAAGGCGCTGTTCGTCTGTCAGCTCTGTTTCGTTTTCCAAGGCAGAGAGTTGCGCTGTGATATCGGGGAGTACGAAGAAAGTGGGGTCCTCTACATTGCTACTAATCAAGTCTACGCCCTTGTCTGTCAAATCCACGCTGTTCATTTTCTCTTCGATAACGAAGTACAGCGGGTCAGTCACCTCGTGCATGCGCTTGTTGTTCTGCTCCATGTAGATTTCTTCGGTCTTCAGCATACCGGCCTTGATGCCTTGTTCGCTGAGGAACTTGATGAGTGCCTTGTTCTTGGGCAGGCACTTGTGACTGCGGTACAAAGCGAGGAAGCCTTCTTCCTGGTCTTTCTTATCGTTCGATGCAATCAGGCGCTTGGCATCGGCCAGGTATTGGGTAGCCAGTTTTTTCTGAGCTTCTACCAGACGTTCTACTTGTGGGCGGAGCTGTTCGAAGAGTTGGTCATCGCCTTTGGGAACCGGTCCGGAGATAATCAGCGGAGTACGGGCATCATCAATCAATACTGAGTCCACCTCATCGACAATGGCATAATTATGTTGGCGTTGTACCAGGTCTTTGGGGCTGATAGCCATGTTGTCACGCAGGTAGTCGAAACCGAATTCATTGTTTGTACCGAACGTGATATCTGCCAGATAAGCTTTGCGACGGGCATCAGAGTTGGGCTGGTGCTTGTCGATGCAATCTACACTCAAACCGTGGAACATGTAAAGAGGACCCATCCATTCGGAGTCACGTTTTGCCAGATAGTCGTTCACTGTTACCACGTGCACGCCGTTACCAGTCAGGGCATTGAGGAATACCGGTAGGGTAGCTACCAATGTCTTACCTTCACCGGTTGCCATTTCGGCAATCTTACCTTTATGTAGAACCACACCACCGAATAGCTGTACATCATAATGTACCATGTTCCATACAGTATCGTTACCACCTGCTATCCAATGGTTCTGGTAGATGGCTTTATCGCCTTCGATGCGTACAAAGTCTTTAGTGGCAGCCAGTTGGCGGTCAAAATCGGTAGCTGTAACCACTATTTCTTCATTTTCAGAGAATCGTTTGGCTGTTTCCTTTACAATAGAGAAAGCGGTGGGTAATACTTCGTCCAGCGCTTTTTCATAAATCTCCAATATCTCTTTCTCGATTTTGTCGATTTGGTTGAAGAGGTCTTCGCGTTTTTCCAGTTCGGTATCTTCAACGCTGGCTTTCAGTTCTTCCACTTTGGCGCGTTGTTCGGCTGCCGAATCGTGGATGTAGGCTTTCAGTTCTTCTGTCTTGGCGCGTAGGGCGTCGTTGTCGAGTTTGGCTACTTCCGGGTAAGCGGCTTTGATTTTCTCCACCCACGGTTGTATCTCTTTCATGTCGCGTGTGGATTTGTTGCCGAAAATCGAGCTTAAAAATTCATTAAATCCCATTATATATTTGTTTTTATTATTATTGCTGAGTTAGTTGAGCGTGCAAAGTTACTGATTTCTATACAGATTATCCAGATTTGCACAGATTATTTTAGAATCAAAAGTCGAGGGGAGATGCTGTACTTGCATTAGGGGCGCGGATGCGCATTACACTTGCCAGGGTAGGGGCAATGCGGTCGATACTGATGGGTATACGGATGATTTCAGCCTTCATTCCTCCTCCCAATAAAATGAGGGGAGCAGGAATATCGGCCGTACGTACTACACGGTTATCAATACTATTTTCCTGCATGATAGTCCAGCCCGGAAGTATTTCAATGAGCAAATCGCCAGAGCGCTTGCGGTGAAAACCATTGCGTATACGTTCTATTTGCGGTGACCAGGGGCCCAAAAGCAGGCGATGAGCTGAATATACTTCGCTCACGCCACTGAACTGAACCAGAAATTCGGCAGATTTTTCTTGAATTTCAGTCAGGCTCAGCTGCTTGTTCTCAATAAGTTTATGGTTGAGATAGATTTGTTGGTCATAATAAGCTTCCACATATTGTCCCTCGCCATAGGATGCCATGAGGTACATGTTCAGCAGGGCGGCACAGCGGTTCAGGTAGAATTCACCACCCGGTATCCGATATACGCCCGGGTCGGCAGCTTCCGGGTCGGCATAGCCGGTGGAGGTGATGCAGAAAAGTACGTTGTGGAGCCCAACTTTACGTTCTATGAGCTCTAATAAGGAAGCTATACTACGGTCCAGCCGTACGTAGGTATCTTGCATTTCCATGGCACATTCCTGCGTACTCCGGTGGTTGTAATTTCCTGCGTAGTAAGTCAGCGATAATAGGTCGGGTACGTCATCTTGTCCGATAGTGCTCTTGTTCAGCAGCTCTTCGGTCAGCAGGTTGACTTCCTCATTGATGAAAGGACTGGTAATCAGGCGGCGAAATTTGTTTGCCCGTTCACCGTCCAGCTTGTATTTGAATGGTTCGTTACGCCATTCGGGCAGAAATGTATAGTTGGTAAAAGGAAGTGCAGGTGTCCATACCATATCCTTGATACGGTAGTCGGGAGATTTCCGGTCGTTGTATTGACTCAGCCACCACGGAAATTCATTATAATAAGTTGTACTGCACCATTTTCCGGTATTGTTATTAAGCCAGAAGGCACCGTTCCCCGCGTGTCCGGCACCCAATATGGCGGCATCGCGGAAAGGCGCAATGGCATAAACCAGACCTTTGTTGCGGGTAGCTATTTTTAGCTCGTCGGCAATGGTGGAGGTCAGTAATTGGGAGGGGGAAGTGCTTTCGTCGGTATAGTTGCCCATGAAGTTGGGGTCTTCTACACAGTCTATGGGGCGTAGTGTACCTGCATCCAGCCACTGCTCTGCAATGATGCCGTTCATGGACGGTGTTGTCCCGGTATAGATGGCGGCAATGGCCGAGGCTCGGTCCGTTCCGCAAAAAGGAAATTCTGCTTGACGGAAGACTTTACCTTCACGCAGTAAGCGCTTAAACCCCTTTTCTCCGTATAAGGACGAAAATGCTTCCATATAGTCTGTACGCAACTGGTCAATGGTCAATGTTACCACCAGCTTTGGGGAGGCAGGCAGCGGTTGGGCTTGCAAACCACTGAATGTAAGTGCGAGTATGGAAGTTATCAGTCCTTTTTTCATTACTTTCGTTTGTATGTCAGAATGAGGTTGCTTGCAGAACGTATCAGCAAACACAGTGCCAAAGGTAATATTGCTGGCGGAATTCTCTGCGGAATTATTGCCCAAAGCCCTATAAAAAGTGTTAAAACTGCAAAGTTAACCAGCATATAGCGGCTTATTTCCCTTTTTCGTACCCTGGATAGCATGAATGGAAGGCAAAAAAGGTGAAATGGATGGAATACAAATAGTATATAATTGGGACTTACTGCCGGATGCTGTGAGAATAGTGCTAAAAATGCCAGTATACATCCAGCCATTCCGGCAACCAAGAAGAGTATGAGGTCCATGCCCCAGAGAGTTTTTCCTCTTCGTATGCCGTAAATGCTGATGCCTGCTACAAGTATCAGTAATAGCGAAGCCGACTGCATCGGTGTGATGCCTCTGCTGACGAAGTCGGCTGGTGTTTTACCCGTTACTACGATTTTTTCTTCTTTGGCAACCAGTGGCCGTGCTTGTCCTTCTTTGTCCACAATCTGCGCTTTATTGAAATACTCCTGCATGTAGAAGGGGACGAACATTGCCAGCCGGCGGTTGATGGGTTCGTCTGCTTTGCTGCCCATGCATAAGTCCATGCCGAAACGTGACCACAAATGGCCTTCACTGTATTTATGCAGCAAATCCCTGAAAGAGATTCCCGTACTGTTATCAGTCATATTGTCAGCGTATTGCAGCGTGCCGTTGATGGCACGTTCTATCTGGTCTCGCGGGCGGGTGGCGCAATTGTCGTAGAAAAAATTGTAGCGGTATACTCGGTTTTCGGGGCGGTAGTTCTCTGTCAATAGTGTTATCAGGCGTTCTTTTTCTTCTTCTGTTAGGTTTAACGTCTGTTGCCAGACATCGCGTCCCAGATAGTTATATTCGGCGGCGAAATGCTCATAATCGGTCACTCCAAGTTGATAATCCGTTTCTCCCAAGGCAAAACGGAAGATGAAGTTAGGGGCGTTGAAGTTGAACATGCCGTAATTGAAGACGGCGTCAATGCCGCGCGTATAGTTCTCGTACCGTATGGCAGTGTGTCCGAATAGGGAATAAATCTCTCCTCCTGCAGCGCAAGTCAGTAGACTGACGCGCACGGAGTCTGTTGCAGCACTCTTTTGCTGTTGTGTCACCTGGGCATTCGCTGCAGGCAAACAGAAGAAAAAGATTACTATATATATATGTATAAGTAGGCTTCGTTTCATGCTGCAAACTTACGGAAAAAACTAATATTATCCCAATTTGTGATGAGGAACTAAAGTGGTTATTCGTGTTATCCCAGTCATCTGTGTCCGAAGAATCTTTTTTAATTATGAACTTGATACAATTCTTGATTCGCATAATTGGCTGTTTTGAATCAACTGCCAAGTACGAGCGGTAAGTGTTTTCTATTTACAAATGATATAGGTGAAAGAATAGTGGTATATTGAACCTGGTTCAGCCGTATACTGAATGCCATTCAATCGTATACTGAATAGGGATCGGTCGTATACTGAATGTAATGCATCTCAACTATATTGATAATCAGGTGGTTGTGGTATGGTGTTGTGGTTTTAATAAATCTCAACAAATTATTGGAGTGGCATTGTGCTTGTTTGGTACGGATATGAATAAGAATTCTTGTGCGGTTGCTCTTCTAATAAAGAGGCAGTTTCTGCTGAATTTCAATATTAATGTTATATCTTTGCGCCGCTAAATTTATGCAATACGGTGAATCTCATTATTGATATAGGAAATACAATTGCCAAGATGGCGGTGTTTGATGGTGGACGTATCGTAGAGGTGGTGTATGACTCCAATCTGACGTTGGAACGATTGCCTGAAGTGTGCCGTACATATACGATTGAAAAAGCGATAGTGTCTACTGTCATTGATTTGAGCAGAGAGGTGTTGTCGCAACTGGAAGGTATGGCTGTTCCCATTCTGTGGCTCAATGAAAAGACTTCTCTTCCGGTAGAAAACCTCTATGAAACTCCCCGGACGCTGGGGTATGATCGTATGGCGGCGGTGGTAGGAGCCAATGAGCAATTTCCTGGCAGGGATATACTGGTGATTGATGCCGGTACTTGTATCACTTATGAGTTTGTCGATGCTGCTGCCCGTTATCATGGCGGGAATATCTCTCCCGGCCTGCAGATGCGTTTCAAGGCGCTTCATCAGTTTACCGGACGGCTTCCAATGGTGACTCTTGAGGGGCGGATGGTGCCCATGGGGAAGGATACCGATACGGCTATCCGTGCCGGAGTACTGAAGGGTATTGAATATGAAATTTCAGGTTACGTTACGGCTATGAAGCATAAATATCCTGAACTTTTGGTTTTTTTAACGGGCGGGGATGATTTTTCTTTTGATACAAACTTAAAAAGTATCATCTTTGCAGACAGATTTTTAGTGTTGAAAGGATTAAATAGAATTTTAAACTATAATAATGACAGGCTATAGACAAACACTGTTAGTGCTCTTGCTTACGATATTATCAGGAGCGGCAGTCGCTCAAAATAATACGAATTCTCCCTATACACGATATGGATATGGACAGTTGTCTGAACAAGGCTCAAGTAACAGCAGGGCGATGGGTGGTATTGCCTATGGTTTACGAGACAAGTACCAGACTAACTTTGCTAATCCGGCATCCTATACGGCGGTAGATTCGCTGACTTTTATCTTTGATGGAGCAGTCTCTCTACAGAATACAAACCTCAGTAACGGCACTCTGAAACAAAATGCCAAGAATTCCAGTTTTGATTACATCACGATGCAATTTCGTGCAAGTAAATGGGCTGCCATAAGCTTGGGGTTATTGCCTTATTCGAATGTGGGATACAGCATGGGAGAGTACCGGGAAGATACGGAATTCCCAGACAAATCTACGACGGTAAGCTATTCGGGAGAAGGAGGTCTGCACCAGCTTTATTTAGGTGCAGGCTTTAAAATAATTAAAAATCTTTCCGTCGGTGCGAATTTTTCGTATCTTTGGGGAGATATAACAAGAACCGCTGCGGAAACCTTTCCGTCCAGTTCTAGTGTATTTCCTATTACAATACAGTCTAATGTGGCTGTAAAGAGCTATAAATTGGATTTTGGAGCACAGTACACCCACCAGTTTGGAAAAAAGCATGTTGCAACATTGGGAATCGTATTTTCTCCGGGGCATGATTTGAGCAACGATGCGTACGAAGTTACGCAGACTGGCAATAGTAATACGGGAGTTACCTCGGTAACAAGGGACACTATTGTTACTTGCGGCATTCCAACAACATTTGGAGCAGGTGTGACATACGTGTACGACGATCGTCTGACGGTGGGAGCGGATGTGATGTTTCAAAATTGGAGTAAAGTGAGCTATATGAATAATGACGAGGCGTTTTGCGACCGTGGAAGAGTATCCGTTGGTGCAGAATATCTGCCGAATCCTATGGGACGAAGTTATTTGTCTCATGTGAAGTATCGTTTGGGAGCTTATTACTCCAAGCCTTATTATAAGATAGACGGTGTACGTGCCGCTGATGAATATGGCATTACTGCCGGTTTTGGATTACCTATACCGAGAACCCGTTCCGTATTGAGCCTTTCTGCGCAATACGTGCGAACCAAAGGAACCCAAGCTGCGTTCTTGAACGAAAATACATTGCGTATTTGTATCGGAGTAACCTTTAACGAACGCTGGTTCTTCAAGCGTAAAGTGGATTAATGGAAATTGAATAGACAAAAAATATAACAACTAAAATTTAAATACAATGAAAATTAAGACGCTTGTGGCTGTCTTGCTCCTTTCGGGTGGAGCGACCAGTACTTTCGCACAGACTGAAAATTGTAATTCGAACAGTAGTATCTCTCATGAAGCAGTGAGAGCTGGTAACTTTAAGGATGCATACGCTCCTTGTATGGCTGTATTGAAGGATTGCCCTACACTGCGGTATTATACATTTACAGATGCTCAGAAGATTTTAGTGGGTTTCTTGAGTCAGATTAAAGATAGAAATTCTGCTGATTATAAGAAGTATTTTGATGAGCTGATGGATGTGTATGACTTGAGAATGAAGTACATTCCTGAATTTGTTAACAAGGGAATGAAGGGGGTGCCGAGTGTAGCTGATGCTTTGGGTGCCAAAGCAGTGGATTATCTTCAATTTGCTCCGACTCCGGACCTTAATACAGCTTACAATTGGCTGAAAGAATCTGTCCAAGCAGAAAAGGGCGGCTCCAAAGGTGCGGTTTTACACTATTTCTTGGATGTTTCTATGCAGAAGGTAAAGGCAGATGACAATCATACTGACCAGTTCTTCCAAGACTATATTGATGCTTCCAAGTATGCGGATGATGCTATCGCAGCTGAAACCAAAGAGGCAAAGAAGGCAAACCTGCAAACTATCAAGGATAATTTGGTAGCTATGTTCATCCAGAGTGGTGTGGCTGATTGTGAATCTTTGCAGAATATCTATGGCCCTAAAGTAGAAGAAAATAAGACAGACTCTACTTTCTTGAAGAAAGCATTGAATATTTTGAAATTGATGAAGTGTAACGAAAGTGAAGTTTATTTCAAGGCTTCTGAATACATGTATCAAATTGACCCGACTGCCGATGCTGCTGTAGGTGTAGCATACATGTACTATAAAAAAGGTGACTATGACAATGCCGTGAAATACTTTGACGAAGCATTGGCTAAGGAAACCGATAATGACAAGAAAGCTGAAATGGCATATGCCACTGCTGCTGCTTTGATGCAGGCTAAGAAACTTTCTCAGGCAAGAGCATATTGCCAGAAGGCTATTAGCTTTAAGGAAAACTATGGTGATCCTTATATCTTGCTGGCACAGCTTTACGGTTCCAATCCTAATTGGACTGACGAGCCAGCTCTGAATAAGTGTACTTACTTTGTAGTAATTGATAAGTTGCAGAGAGCTAAAGCGGTGGATCCTTCAGTTACAGAACGTGCTAACGAGCTGATTAGTACTTATTCCCGTCACACTCCCCAGGCTAAAGACCTCTTTATGTTGGGTTACAAAGCTGGTGACCGTATCACTATCGGCGGATGGATAGGTGAATCTACAACTATCAGATAAAACTATGTTGCTACAACTCATCAACGTTGTTTATCATAAAAATGCGAGCATAACCATTGTCTTTGGGGCAATGGTTATGCTTCTTTTATTTTCTTCATGTTCCGGGAAGAAGAAGGAGCTGGGCGATGCCATTACCGAGCGTGATTCTATGGCGGTGATGGACACCCGCGGGGTGACTACGCTAGTGTCTGATTCCGGTGTAACACGTTACCGCATCAATACGGAAGAGTGGCTGGTCTTTGACCGGAAGAATCCTCCATACTGGGCTTTTGAAAAGGGGGTCTATTTGGAAAAGTTTGACTCTATCTTCCAAGTGGAGGCAAGTATCAAGGCCGATACAGCCTATTTCTTTAATAAGGAAGAGTTATGGAAACTGATGGGGAATGTGCATATACAGAATTTGAAAGGTGAGCAGTTTGATACAGAGTTGCTGTATTGGGACCAGCGGACACAAAGAATTTATTCGGATGAGTTTATCCGTATCGAACAGCCTGACCGTATCATTACGGGACATGGCTTTGAATCCAATCAGCAAATGACTGTTTACACGATTCGCAAGCCGGAGGGCATCTTCTATGTTGACGAAGAGGCTGCCGCAGCAGATAGCTTGCAGACTGATACCATAAATTGATAAAATGGATACCGTTATTTTTTTATTGATAACCATGGCTTTCTCCGCTTTCTTTTCAGGAATGGAGATTGCCTTTGTTTCCGTAGATAAACTGCGCTTTGAGATGGAAAGGAAGTCAGGCGTCACTTCCGGTATCATTTCCTATTTTCTTCGCAACCCGAATAACTTCATCTCGACCATGCTGGTTGGTAATAATATCGCGCTTGTCATTTATGGTATCTTGATGGCACAAATCATAGAGGTGAATCTTCTTGCCGGAATTATTTCCAACCATTTTGTAATGGTGTTGGTGCAGACTATAATTTCCACTCTTATTATTTTGGTAACCGGTGAGTTCTTGCCGAAGACTTTGTTTAAAATCAATCCCAATCTGATGCTGAGGGTGTGTGCCATTCCTTTATTTATATGTTATGTCATTCTGTTTCCTGTTTCAAAATTTGCATCGGGATTGTCGTATCTGTTCCTTCGGATATTTGGGATGAAAGTAAACAAGGAAGCGTCGGCCAAGGCTTTTGGCAAAGTGGATTTGGATTACTTCATCCAGTCGAGCATAGAGAATGCGGAAAGTGAAGAAGAACTGGATGCAGAGGTAAAGATATTCCAAAATGCGCTTGATTTTTCGAATATAAAGATACGCGACTGTATTGTACCGCGTACAGAGGTGGTAGCTGTAGATCTGACCACCACATTGGAAGAATTGAAATGTCTTTTTGTGGAGTCGGGTATTTCTAAAATCATAGTATATGATGGAAATATAGATAATGTGGTGGGATATATTCACTCGTCGGAAATGTTCAGGAATCCGGCAGACTGGAAGAATAACGTGAAGGAAGTGCCTATTGTACCCGAAACGATGTCGGCTCACAAACTGATGAAACTGTTCATGCAGCAGAAAAAAACGATTGCTGTAGTGGTGGACGAATTTGGTGGTACGGCAGGCATCGTTTCTTTGGAGGATTTGGTGGAAGAAATTTTCGGCGATATTGAGGATGAGCATGATAATACGTCCTATGTATGTAAGCAGCTGGGTGAACGTGAATATGTGCTTTCGGCCCGTCTGGAAATAGAAAAGGTAAATGAGACTTTCGGGCTCGACCTGCCGGAATCGGACGATTATCTGACAGTGGGCGGTCTGATTCTGAACCGTTATCAAAGTTTCCCGAAGCTGCATGAAGTGATTGAAGTGGATAATTATCAGTTTAAAATAATCAAGGTGACAGCTACTAAAATTGAGTTGGTAAGACTGAAAGTCATTGAATAATTTCATTTAGGCGTAATTTTTTAAAGAATAAATGGATGCGTATTAGCATTTTTTGTATCTTCGTGCGCTAAAATGAACATGTTAGGAAAATAATAATAAACAAATAAATCATATTAACTAAAATGGCAACATTACAAAACATTCGGTCTAAAGGACCTTTATTGGTGATTGTTATTGGTTTGGCGCTGTTTGCTTTCATCGCAGGTGACGCGTGGAAAGTGCTTCAGCCACACCAGTCACAAGACGTTGGTGAAGTGAACGGGGAGACAATTTCCGCTCAGGATTTTCAAGCATTGGTAGAAGAATATACAGAAGTTATCAAGTTCTCCAGTGGCAACAGTGCATTGAGCGATGAACAAACCAACCGAATCAAAGATGAAGTATGGAGAACATACGTCAATAATAAACTGATTGAAAAAGAAGCTAAGAAACTTGGCTTGTCTGTATCTAAGGCGGAAGTTCAGGCTATCATTGATGCCGGTGTGCATCCGATGCTGCAACAGACTCCGTTCCGTAATCCCCAGACCGGTGCGTTCGATAAGGATATGTTGAAGAAGTTCCTAGTAGACTATTCCAAGATGAACAAGGCACAGATGCCTTCCAATTATGCAGAGTATTATGAGTCTATGTATAAGTTCTGGTCTTTCCTTGAGAAGTCTCTTATCCAGGCTCGTCTTCAGGAAAAGTATCAGGCTTTGATTACGAAATCTCTCTTCTCCAATCCTGTGGAAGCTCAGGATGCATTTGATGCAAGAGTGGATCAGTCAGACCTGTTGCTTGCAGCAGTTCCCTATTCTTCTATTGTTGATTCTACTATTGTCATCAAGGATTCTGACTTGAAAGCTGCCTACGATAAGAAGAAAGAGCAATTCAAGCAATATGTGGAAACCCGTAACATTAAGTTTATTGATGTGCAGGTAACTGCAAGTGCAGAAGACAGAGCTGCTCTCCAAAAGGAAATGGAGGAATATACGGAGCAACTTATTGCCAATCCTTCTGACTATACTACCTTCATCCGTTCTACCGGTTCCGAAACTTCTTATACAGACTTGTTCTACACTACTAAGTCTCTGCCCGCTGATGTGACTGCCCGTTTGGACTCTGTTGCGGTGGGTGGTGTGTTCGGACCTTATTATAACGTATCGGACAATACTCTCAACTCTTTCAAGAAATTGGCTACTGCTGCCATGCCGGACTCTATCGAGTTCCGTCAGATTCAAGTGGTTGCTGAAGATGCTGAAAAGACGAAGACTTTGGCCGACAGCATCTACAATGCTATTAAGGAGGGTGCCAGCTTTGCTGAAGTTGCGAAGAAATACGGTCAGACCGGTGAGCCTACCTGGATTTCTTCTGCTAATTACGAAGGCGCACAGATTGACGGTGACAACTTGAAATATATTACTGCTGTCACTACTTTGGGACAGAACGAGCTGACCAACTTGGCGTTGGGACAGGCAAATGTCATTTTGCAGGTAACCAACAAGAAGGCTGTCAAGGATAAATATAAGGTAGCCGTTATCAAGCGTCCGGTAGAATTCAGTAAGGAAACTTACAGTAAGGCATACAATGAGTTCAGCCAGTTTATTGCTGCAAACAATACTTTAGAGAAAATGATTGCCAATGCGGAAGATGCTGGTTATAAGTTGCTGGATAGAGCCGACTTGTACAGCTCTGAACATGGTATCGGTGGTATCAGAGGTACCAAAGATGCTTTGAAATGGGCGTTTGAGGCAAAAGCCGGTGAAGTTTCCGGTTTGTACGAATGTGGCGAGAGCGACCATATGCTGGTAGTAGGTGTTGCAAGTATTGTTCCTGAAGGCTATCGCCCACTGGCTTTGGTAAAAGACCAGTTGAGAGCTGAAATTCTCCGTGACAAGAAAGCAGAGAAGATTATGGCTGATATGAAGGCTGCCAATGCAACTTCGTTCGAGCAGTATAAGAATATGGCAAATGCTGTCAGTGATTCTGTAAAGCACGTTACTTTCTCTGCTCCTGCCTATATCCCGGCATTGCGTAGCAGCGAACCTCTGGTAGGCGCATACGCTTCTATTGCCGAAGTGAACAAGCTGAGTGCTCCTATCAAGGGTAATGGTGGTGTATTCGTTCTGCAACCTTATGCAAAAGAGAAACTGAACGAAACATTCAACAAGGAAACTGAAGAGGATAACTTGGCCAACATGCATGCACGCATGGCAAGCCAGTTCATCAGTGACTTGTATCTGAAAGCCAACGTAAAAGACCAACGTTATTTATTCTTCTAAGAATAGAAAAAATATATTGAAAAGCCGTCCGGTACTTCCGGGCGGCTTTTTCATTGTCTGTACATTTCATTTTCTACACTCTCCGTTGTCTTTGTGCAACTTTATTCCTACCTTTGCATTCTTGAAAGAGTTTTGTTTTAATGAAAAACGATATGCAGAAACGACCTCTATTGGGCTTGACGCTCTCTGAATTGCAGAATGTGGTGAAGAATCTGGGAATGCCCGGTTTCTCTGCCAAGCAGATAGCTTCCTGGCTGTATGACAAGAAGGTGATTTCTATAGACGAAATGAGCAATCTTTCGTTGAAGCATCGGGAATTGCTGAAAGAAATCTATGAGGTAGGTGCCAAAGCGCCGGTAGATGCCATGCGCTCTGTAGACGGTACGGTGAAATACTTGTACCGGGCAGGCGAGGGACATTTTGTGGAAGCTGTCTATATACCCGACGAAGACCGGGCTACGCTTTGTGTCTCCTCCCAGGTGGGCTGCAAGATGAACTGCAAATTCTGCATGACCGGCAAGCAGGGTTTTACCGCCAATCTGACATCTAACCAGATTATTAACCAGATCAATTCGTTGCCCGAAAGGGACAAGCTGACCAATGTGGTAATGATGGGTATGGGCGAACCACTTGATAATCTGGACGAGGTATTGAAAGCGCTGGAAATAATGACCGCCTCTTATGGGTATGCGTGGAGTCCCAAGCGTGTTACACTTTCTTCTGTGGGACTGAAGAAGGGCTTGCTGCGTTTTATTGAGGAATCGGATTGCCACCTGGCTATCAGCCTTCATTCGCCGATACCTTTGCAACGCCGCGAGCTGATGCCGGCAGAGAAGGCGTTCTCCATCACGGAGATTGTAGAATTGTTAAGAAACTATGATTTTAGCAAACAGCGCAGACTATCTTTTGAATATATTGTTTTCAAAGGAGTGAATGACTCGTTACCGTATGCAAAGGAACTTCTGAAGCTGCTACGTGGGTTGGACTGCCGGATTAACCTGATTCGTTTTCATGCCATACCTGGGGTGAATCTTGAGGGAGCCGATATGGAAACCATGATTGCGTTCCGTGATTATCTGACTTCTCACGGTCTGTTTACCACTATACGGTCGTCGCGTGGAGAGGATATATTTGCCGCTTGTGGCATGTTGTCCACTGCCAAGCAGGAGGAGAATAAAGAAGAATTAATATAAATTATTAACTTAGGTAGGGAGGATATTACGCATTCTTCGTAGCTTTGTGAAAAACTAAAATGATAGAGATATGAGAAAGCACTTGTTTTATTTAAGTATGGTTCTCGTACTGACACTTTTTTCCGCCTGCGGTGGTGGTAAAAAGGGTGTGTTTACTCCGACCTCCAGCGGTCGTGCGTATGAAGTTCTGGTAGTGGTGGAGCCCGGCTTGTGGGAACGTCCTGCCGGTAGGGCGCTTTTCGATGTGCTTGATTCTGATGTTCCGGGGCTTCCCCAGTCAGAACGTTCATTCCGAATCATGTATACTGCCCCTTCCAATTATGATGCCACTTTAAAACTGATTCGCAATATCATTATTGTCGATGTGAATAAGGATCTCTATACCCAGCCTAAATTCAAGTATGCAAGGAATGTGTATGCCGCTCCTCAGTCTATTCTCACTATTCAGGCGCCGGACGAGGTTTCGTTCGAGAAATTTGTGGAGGAGAACAAGCAGGTAATCATCGATTTCTTTACCCATGCGGAAATGAACCGTCAGATTTCAGTATTGAAGGACAAGCATAGCGACTATATAGCAACGAAGGTGAAAAGCCAGTTCGATTGCGATGTATGGGTGCCGGGCGAACTGACATCTACCAAGGAGGGGGAGAACTTCTTCTGGGCAGGTACGAATGCGGCTACCGGTGATCAGAACTTTGTAATCTACTCTTATCCTTATACGGATAAGGATACGTTTACTAAAGAATATTTTGTTCATAAACGCGATTCTGTGATGAAAATCAATATCCCGGGTGCCCAAGAAGGTATGTATATGTCGACGGATTCTCTGATGACCGATGTACGTCCCATCAGTGTGCAGGGAGACTATGCACTGGAGGCCCGCGGCTTGTGGCGTGTGAAGGGTGATTTCATGGGTGGTCCGTTCGTATCGCATGTACGTTTGGACAAAGCCAATCAGCGTATAATTGTATCTGAAATATTTATTTATTCACCTGATAAAATGAAACGTAATCTGGTGCGTCAGATGGAGGCTTCGCTCTATACCTTGAAACTGCCCGGCAGTAAGCAGGAAGGTGAGGAGATTCCGGTAGGTGTAACCGCAAAAGATACTACTAATAATAAGTAATAAAAATGGAAGATAACAAAATAAGAGTCGGCATTACACAAGGCGACATTAATGGTGTAGGGTATGAAGTGATTTTAAAGACGTTTGCAGACCCGGTGATGCTGGAATTGTGTACGCCGATTATCTACGGTTCGCCTAAAGTGGCAGCTTATCATCGTAAATCATTGGACTTGCCTGCCAACTTCAGTATCGTCAACTCCGCTTCCGAAGCGGCTCCCAATCGCTTGAGTGTAGTGAACTGTACGGATGATGAAGTAAAGGTTGAGTTTTCTAAACCTGACGTTGAAGCTGGTAAAGCTGCACTTGGTGCACTGGAAAAAGCCATTGAGGAATATAAGGAGGGGATGATAGACGTGATTGTCACAGCTCCCATCAACAAGCACACCATCCAGTCGGAGGAGTTCGCCTTCCCCGGACATACGGAGTATATAGAGCAGAAATTGGGAGATGGCGAGAAGGCCCTTATGATTCTGATGAAAGATGACTTCCGGGTAGCATTGGTGACCGGACATATTCCCGTTAAAGAGATAGCCGGAAGCATCACCAAAGAACTGATACAAGAAAAACTGAAGATATTCAACCGCTCCTTGAAGCAGGATTTTGCTATCGGCGCACCGCGTATTGCAGTGCTTTCACTGAATCCGCATGCAGGAGATGGTGGATTGCTGGGAACTGAAGAGCAGGAGATTATCATTCCGGCCATCAACGAAATGGCTGCTAAGGGTATGCTTTGCTATGGTCCTTATCCGGCAGACGGGTTTATGGGCTCAGATAACTTTATCCATTTTGATGGTATCCTGGCCATGTATCACGACCAGGGGCTGGCACCGTTCAAGGCATTGGCTATGGACGAGGGCGTAAACTATACTGCCGGCTTGCCGGTGATACGCACTTCGCCTGCTCATGGAACGGCCTACGATATCGCCGGGAAAGGAATTGCCTCTGAAGATTCGTTCCGGCAGGCTATCTATGTGGCTATAGATGTGTTCCGTAACCGCCAGCGTGAGAAAGAGGCACATGCAAATCCGCTGCGCAAGCAATATTACGAGAAACGTGACGATAGCGACAAACTGAAACTCGATAGTGTAGAAGAAGATTTGTAGAATGACAAAAGCGGAAATACAACAAGTAAAATTACGTTTTGGCATCATCGGCAATAACGAAGCGCTGATGCGTGCCATTGATATCGCTATCCAGGTAGCGCCTACCGACTTGTCTGTACTGATTACTGGAGAGAGTGGTGTGGGAAAGGAGAGCTTTCCGCAGATAATACACCAATACAGCCGGCGCAAGCATGGACAGTACATTGCCGTGAATTGTGGGGCCATTCCCGAAGGAACGATTGATTCGGAACTGTTTGGCCACGAAAAAGGTGCATTCACGGGGGCTATCGGTGAACGGAAGGGGTATTTCGGTGAAGCCAACGGCGGAACAATCTTCCTTGATGAAGTCGGCGAATTACCTTTGCCTACCCAGGCACGCTTGCTGCGTGTGCTTGAGAGCGGTGAATTCATCAAGGTAGGTTCTTCTAAGGTGGAAAAGACCGATGTGCGTATTGTTGCCGCTACCAATGTAAACTTGACACAGGCCATTGCTGACGGACGCTTTCGTGAAGACTTGTATTACCGTTTGAACACAGTACCTATTCAGGTTCCTCCATTGCGCGAACGCGGTGAAGACGTGGTGCTGCTGTTCCGCAAATTTGCTTCGGACTTTGCGGAGAAGTACCGTATGCCTGCCATTCAGCTGACGGAAGACGGCAAGCAAGTATTGCTGAGCTACTCATGGCCGGGTAATGTGCGCCAGTTGAAGAATATCACCGAGCAGATATCCATCATTGAGACCAATCGTGAAATCAATGCATCCATACTGAAGGGCTATCTGCCTGAGCAGAACAATATGCAGCGCCTGCCTGCCTTCTTTGGAGTGAAGGAGGACAAGAGCTTCGGAAGTGAACGGGAAATTCTCTATCAGGTTCTGTTTGATATGCGTCAGGATGTAACGGACTTGAAAAAGCTGGTGCATGAGATTATGGCTGAAAGGGGAACGGTATCCAATCCGACGGTTGCCACATCTACCTATTATGCGCCGGTCACTCCGGCGGTGGTACCTCCGGTGACATCCAGTGTCCCTACTATTATACATCCTTCGGTGAAGCCGGTTACTCCAGTGGACGATGACTTCCAGGATACGGAAGAATATGTGGAGGAGTCACTCTCCCTGGATGAAGTGGAGAAAGAAATGATACGTAAAGCGCTTGAAAAACATCACGGCAAGCGTAAGAGTGCGGCTCAGGATTTGAATATCTCTGAGCGTACGTTATACAGAAAGATAAAAGAATATGGATTGGATTAAAAAAGCGGCATTTGCTTCCTTGTTGGTAAGCTTGTTATTTCTGGTGAATTCATGTAGTATGAAGTTGGGACTTGCTCCGATAAGCTCTATTGACTATACAAAGGTAAAAACGATTTCCATTGCCGATTTCCAGAACCGGGCAGAGTATGTATATGCACCGTTGGCAACAGAGTTTAATCAGAAAATGAAGGATATGTTCATTCAGCAGACTCGCCTGCAATTGGTGAACTCCGGAGGAGACTTGGACATAGACGGAGAAATAACCGGTTACAACCAATATAATGAATCGGTGGATGCCAGCGGTTTCTCTTCGAAGGTGAAGGTGACACTGACAGTTAACGTGCGCTACACCAATAACACGAACCATGAGGAGGACTTTGAACAGCAGTTCTCGGCTTTCCAGACCTATGATTCCTCACAATTGTTGACCGATGTGCAGGACCAGCTGATAACCCTGATGGTGAAGGACATTGCTGAACAGATTTTCAATGCAACTATAGCTAACTGGTAAACTCATGACGCCTACCCATTTGCAACAATGGATTCAGCATCCCGAGACGCTGAATAGGGATACTTTGTACGAGCTTCGCACATTGGTGGCACGCTATCCTTATTTCCAGTCGCTCCGTTTGCTCTATCTGAAAAACCTCTATCTGCTGCACGACATCAACTTTGGCGCGGAGCTGCGCAAGGCTGTGTTGTATGTGGCAGACCGTCGTGTGTTGTTTTACTTTATAGAGGGTGACCGCTATACTTTGAAATCCCAGAAGGTCTCGTCGCTTTTTTCCGGCGATTCGGAGAAAGAGCCGAGTGTAGACCGTACCCTTTCCTTGATAGATGCGTTTTTGGCTACTGTTCCCGAAGAGCATTCACAGCATACAGAGCTGGATTATGCGGTGGATTATACGGCCTATTTAATGCAGGAAGAACCTGGTGTAGATGCAGAAAATGAGCAGGAAGTACCTAAACTGCGCGGACATGAATTGATAGATGACTTTATTCAAAAGAGTGAGTCTCCAGATGTCGCGAATACGAGAAGAGAGTTTCTTGTAGAGAAGGAGGAAGAGACTGAAGAAGAGGAAGAGCGCTCCGTATCGCCGGTAACGGAAGAATTGGACGATAGCTGTTTTACGGAAACTTTAGCCAAAATCTATATAAAACAGCACAGATATGACAAGGCACTTGAAATTATTAAAAAATTAAGTTTGAATTATCCAAAAAAAAATGCTTACTTTGCAGACCAAATCAGATTTTTGGAGAAATTGATTATTAACGCTAAATCAAAATAACAAAATGTATTTATTATTAGTTATCTTAATGCTGATTGCATCTGTGCTGATGTGCTTCATTGTATTGATTCAAAATTCTAAAGGAGGCGGTCTGGCATCAGGCTTTTCATCATCCAACCAAATTATGGGTGTGCGCAAGACTACGGATTTTTTGGAAAAAGCAACTTGGACTCTGGCAGCTGTCATGGTAGTCTTCAGTATTGTTTCTGCTTACACTATTCCTTCTTCCACAGGTAAGGGCGGTGATGTGATTCTGGAACAGGCGCAACAAGAAGAAAAAACTAATCCTTATAACATGCCCGTAGGTACAGAAGCTCCGCAATCGGAGGCCCCTGCAGCTACAACTCCGGCTGAAGCTCCTGCTCCTGCAGCAGAAGCCCCAGCAGCAGAATAAGATAAGGATATTGCGGATGACTCCCGCTTGGAAAAATAAGAGAAAGGTTGATACTGAAAAGGTGTCAACCTTTTTTCGTTTTAATGAAGTATTTATTTACCTTTGTCAGCAATTTATGCAATCTGATTAATAAATTGAAATCCAAATAGTACAATGACAGAACAACTCAAACTTAAATTGAATGATTCCAAGGCTACCCGTTGGGGGGCATTGGTGATTGTTGCCTTCACGATGATGGCAGCTTATTATGTAAACGACGTGGTAGCACCGTTGAAGACAATGTTGGAAACGGACTTGGCTTGGTCGAGTACCGATTTCGGATTCTTTACCGGTGGTTATAGTTTTCTGAATGTTTTTTTCCTGATGTTGATTTGGGGAGGATTAATCCTCGACCGCTTTGGTATCCGTTTCACCGGAAAGCTGGCAACTATCCTGATGGTAGGTGGTACAGCACTTGAATACTATGCAATGACGGGACTTGCCGGTGCCGACGCGACTTTATTCGGAATCAATGAAATATTTGGCTATAAAACGGGTGTGTTTGTTGCTTTTGCCGGTTATTCCATTTTTGGAGTAGGAGCGGAGGTCGCCGGTATTACAGTTTCCAAAATCATAGCCAAGTGGTTTAAGGGGAAAGAGCTTGCCACGGCTATGGGGGTACAAGTCGCTTTAGCACGTATCGGTTCGCAAGCCGGTTATGCCGTAGCCATTCCTTTGGCCCGCGCTTTCGGTATTTCCACACCGGTGTTGTTGGGTTTGGTTCTGTTGTTGGGCGGTATGATTGCTTTCTTCATCTTTGCAGTGATGGACAAGAAGCTGGACAAACAGATGGAAGCTGCTGCCATTGCTGCCGGTACGGAAGATGAGGAAGAGAAGTTCTCTTTTAAGGATGTGAAGAATATTCTGGTCAATCCCGGTTTCTGGCTGATAGCATTGCTGTGTGTATTGTTCTACTCTTGTGTATTCCCATTCCAGAAGTTTGCTTCCGAGTTGATGATTATCAAATACGGTATCAATGAGAATGTGGCCGGTACATTTGCCGGACTTCCGGCATTGGGAGCGCTGATTCTGACTCCGGTCTTTGGTGGTTTCATTGACAAGCGAGGTAAGTCCGCATCTATCATGCTGCTGGGCTCGGCCATGCTGATATGTGTGCATTTCATTTATGCTATTCCCGATATAAACTATTGGCTGGTAGCTATTGTGCTGATGATAATTTTGGGTATCGCTTTCTCGCTGGTACCTTCTGCCATGTGGCCGGCTGTGGCCAAGATATTCCCGGTAAGCCAGTTGGGTACGGCATACGCATTGATTTTCTTTATCCAGAATATCGGTCTTTGGGGTATTCCTACATTGATAGGGTGGGTGCTTGATGCCTATTGTATATCCGGCAAGAAACCAGATGGAACGAATATGTATGACTATACGGTGCCTATGTGCATTTTTACCAGTATTGCCTGCTTGTCCCTTATAGTGGCTCTACTGCTGAAGAAGGCAGACAAGAAGTATGGTTATAAGCTGGAAGAGCCTAATATTCAGAAATAATAGGAAAAGCGGATACCGTATGATGGAAATACCCGAAGGAAAAGTAAGTCTGTTGGACGCTGTTCCGGTCCGCTGTGGACATATAACAACCGAATGGGAAGGTGAGTGCGCCGTACTCGCCTACCCACGGTTTAAATACGAATGGATGCGTCGTTTTTTATTGCCGAAGGGGATGTCTCCTGACATCCATGTGAGGCTGGAAGAACACGGTACAGCTGTCTGGAATCTGATAGATGGACATCGTACCGTGCGCGAAATCATCTATCTACTTGCCAGGCACTTTGGGGAGGAAGAGAATTATATTCCCCGGGTCACCGCCTACGTAATGCAGTTGCGTAAGGATGGATTTATCCAGTTGACAATCCGGAATTAGAATTCCTTTATTCCCTATCCACTTTTATCAATCCTCCCGTTGCCGTATCAAACAGCACTTTGATGGTAGAATTCTTGTTGAACAGTACCGGTGCGAGGTATTCTACGGTGCCGAATTGGGTAATGGGAAGTTGGTCGTCAAACAATTTCTTATTGTTATACACCAATGTCACTTGTGCCTTGCCCGGAAGGTTATAGGCTACACCGTCCACTTTCTTTTTGCCTTCCTCGGTGGCAGATACATCGGGACTTTTGAGGTCGGTGACGCTGATATAATACGGTTCACCGGCAAGGTCATTATTGGCCACCACTCCCAGCTTTCGGGAAAAACGGAAAGCCACTTCATCTTTCATCTCTTTAGGCGTCAGCCGGATGGTGAATGTCTTGGGTTCTTTCTTTATTTTGCCCGAGAACATTTCCGTCATAGCCGTTTCCTGCTGGTTCAGATTGTCAAGCATCAGCTTGAGTTGAGCGCCGTCCTTGGGCATATTGTCTGCTTCGCCGCGCAGGAGGGCATTCTTGCTTTCGCGGATGCTGTATATTTCCTTAGCCACCAGCTCGGCCATCTTGGCACTGGAGTTGGACATCAGTATTTCTTCCGTCAGAAAACTGCGTGGGTCAATGCTGCTTTCGGTGGCTTTGGCTTCGGGCGTCTTGGCAGCAGGCTTGCCGCTGAACGGAATGTTGATGGAGCGGACAATTCCGTCTTCGGTAAGCTCCATAAGGGGTGCTACGGTCTTGTCTTTCATCTTCACGAAATAGACGTTGTCCTTATCCGGTACACCGGCTATGCGGGTTTCTATCTTATCCAGTGTCCAGAACTCCTCGGGTTCGGCAGACACGTTGTTGAGACGCAGATAGCGGTCGGCATATCTGCAAAATTCTCCGGGAGTGTAGGTATGCTTGGTGGCTTGCAATACGATTTCTATTTCTGTTTTGGGTAACATATAGGTCACTCCGTAGTCTTTGCCACGCATCACACCGGTGGTTACGTCTGTTTGCGCCAGGGCAGTGGTAGACAAGAACAGAGCTGAGAGCATCAATATATTCTTCTTCATAATGTACATTCGTTTAGACTGATTTAGCTAAGGGACAAAGTTAATGAAGTTATCTTTGCTAAATATTGCTTTATAAATTATTAACAGAGCTGACGAACTGTACGCAAACCGGCATGTCAACTACAATGTCCTGATGAGTATCTTCCAAGAGTCCGGTAACTTCGTTTCGTTTGTATACCTGAATGACATTGCTGTCGCGGCAGGCGGCAAGCAAGTATTTACCGTTGGGCGTGATGTTGAAGTTGCGGGGATGGATGCCGGTGGGCTGATAACCTACCTTTGCCAAGGTCCCATTTTCGGGATTCACGGCAAAGATGGCGATGCCGTCTTCTTTCAGACGGTTGCTGGCGTAGAGGTATTTCCCATCCGGACTGAGGTGGATGTCTGCACTTCCACGGGCGGCTACGGTGTCGGCTGTGATGGTCTGTATCTGTTCCAAGCAGCCGTCGTCGTAACTGAAGGCAATGACCTTACCGGACAGTTCGGTGATGAGATAGGCAAACTTCCCGTTAGGGCTAAATGTCAGATGGCGCGGGCCGGAATCTGCCTCAATGCCAACGGCTTCCAGAGAAGCATGAGGAATAGGGTTGTCGGGGTGCATCACAAAGCGCAGGATACGGTCGGCACTGAAGTCGGTGGCAAAGATGTATTTTCCGTCCGGTGAAAAGACCGTGCAATGGATGTGGGGAGTGGCTTGCCGTATGGCGTCGGGACCGGTGGCAGAGCCTTGAAAGAGCGTGTCTGCAGGAGCCAAAGTGCCGTCTTTCTGTAAAGGAAAAACGGACATGGTTCCACCGCTGTAGTTGGCAGTCAACACTTCCCGGCCATTGGTGGCCACGTAGCAGGGGTCGGCGCCGAAGGTGGGAACGGTGTTCAGCAGGCGCAGTTCTCCCGTTTCCCGGTCGAAGGCAAGGGAGCTGAGGGCTGCTGTGCTGTCGTTCATTTCACTGACGGCATAGACAAATTCGCCATCTTCCGAGGGGACGAGGTAGGAGGGATTGGGCAATGCCGCTGAACTGAGCGGAACGGCTGTTCCCGTCTCCTGATTAAAGCGGAAGGTATAGATACCCTTGCTTGAGCCATTCGTGTAAGTACCTATTAGCATGGCGAGTTCGTCCTGGTCACCGTTAGTGCCCTTTGGAGAAGAGCCACATGCTGTCAAACCTAATCCGAGCATACAGAAAAGAAGTGTTTTCATTAATTTAATGTGTTAATGTGCTAATATGCTAATGTGCTAATTGGCTGCGCTGTATATGCTGCATGGTCATTGGTACATTAGCATATTGGCACATTAGCACATTAAAATTTAACTTCGGCAATACTGACGCGGTCATCGTTCAGCACGATGCGGAGGTCGCTGGCGGTAGTGCCTTTGAACGGATAGGAAATCAGTTTGCCGTATTCGCTGACGGTGCCCGAATATACGGTGAGGAACTGTCCGCCACCGCCCGAGAGCTGGATTTCGAAGGTTGCCGGCAGGTTGTTGTCACGTGTAAAGGCAATGGCAACTTTATCTACCTTGGCTCCGTTCTTCAAGGCAAAGGTAATATAATCTCCCTTATTTCCTTGCCATGCGGTATTGATTTTTTCGTCGAGCACGTTTTCGGCATCCTCTGGGTTGGTGCTGGCACTCACACGCTTTGCTGGTTTTTGGGCTTCAATGGCTTTGGCACGGGTCTGGTAGTCTTCTACGGTCAGCGTTCCGTTCAGGCGGATGTCTTCGGAAGAGGCGCCGGCCATGAGCACGAAGTCGCCGGGTTCCACCACCCATTTCATGTCGGTGTCCAGAAGCTCCAGGTGCTTATGGTCGATGGTGAAGGACAGCTCCTGGGCTTCGCCCGGTTCGAGGTGGATGCGCTGGAAGCCTGCAAGATTCTTTTCGTAGGTGGTGATGCTGCTCAGTACGTCGCGGATATAGAGCTGCACTACTTCATCTCCGGCACGTTTGCCGGTGTTGGTCACCTTCAGGCGGACGGTGGCAGACTCGTTCGGGGTGATGACTCGGGGGGTGATGTCGAGGTCGGAGTACTCGAAGGTGGTGTAGCTCAAGCCGTAACCGAAGGGGTAGAGTGCTCCGTTGATGCGTGACATGTTGCCCGTGGGCCCCGGATTCTTACCACCGTCTATCTGTGAAGAAGGCTTGCAGGGGAAGTTGAAGGGGATTTGCCCTACGGTCTTGGGGAAGGTCACTGTCAGCTTTCCACCAGGGTTGTAGTCGCCGAAGAGGATGTCGGCCAGGGCCGTTCCGCCTTTGGAGCCGGGATACCAGGCTTCGAGGATGGCGGGGACGAACTTGTCTGCCCAGTTGATGGAGAGCGGGCGTCCGTTGATGAGTATCAGTACGACGGGCTTGCCCGTGGCTTGTATGGCTTGAAGCAGTTGCAACTGCCGGCCGGGCAGGTCGAGGCTGGTGCGCGATTTGTTTTCGCCGCAGGTGCGTTGTCCGCCGCCCAATACTACGACGGCAACATCAGCTTGGCGGGCATTTTCTACGGCTTTGTCTATCTCGGCTTGCTCGTCGTCGGTCAGAGGATAGTCTATAATTTCACTTTCGGGCCAGTGGGCATCCACTAGGTCGCAGCCTTTGGTGTAGAGCACCTCTGCCTTGCCTTTTGTCTTTTCTT
This sequence comes from Bacteroides sp. A1C1, assembly GCF_004328515.1. Classification (NCBI taxonomy): domain Bacteria; kingdom Pseudomonadati; phylum Bacteroidota; class Bacteroidia; order Bacteroidales; family Bacteroidaceae; genus Bacteroides; species Bacteroides sp. A1C1. Next base: position 780,769 of record NZ_CP036491.1, on the reverse strand, counting down.
GAATGCCTTCCAGTACAGTGGTCACCTCTACGGCAAGGGGGCCGTAATGGGTCAGCGCGTAGCCTTCTTCGTTGGCATTGGGACCACAGACGGCAATCTTCTTGATGGAGTTGATGTCTAAGGGCAACAGCTCACCGGCATTCTTCAGCAGAACGATGGACTCGCGGGATGCCTGCAAGGCGATGGCTTCGTTCTCTTCTTTTTCCACTTCATGGTCGGCACCGGCAAGGTCTGTCTGGTAGGGGGCATCGAACAGACCAATGAGGAACTTTACCCGGAGGATGTCGCGCACACGGTCGTTAATGACTTCTTCGCTCAGCCCGCCTTCCTTCACCAGTTCGCGGAGGGGAAGGACGAAGGAGTCGGGCAAGCGGAAGGTGCAGCGTACGTTCAGCCCGGCTTCCACGCTTTGGCGGACGGCTTCTTTCATGTCTTTGGCGGTGCCGTGCTTGGTGTAGAGGTATTCTACGGCGTCACTGTCGGATACGACGTAGCCACGGAATCCCATTTCGCCACGCAGGCGGGTGGTGAGCCAGTAGTAGCTGCCCTGCACGGGGATACCGTCGTAATCGTTGTACGAACTCATTACGCCCAGCATGCCAGCTTCCCGGATGACGCGTTTGAAGGGGTAGATGTGTATGTTTTCCACTTCGCGCGGCGACATTTGCGGGTCCACGCGTGCCATGCCTTCGCGGGCGCCTTTGTTGTTACTGTAAGCGGCAAAGTGCTTGCCGGTGGCGGCCACTTGGTGGTTGTGCTGCAAGCCGCGCACCATTTCGATGCCCAGTTCGGCTACGAGGTAGGGAGATTCGCCGTAAACTTCTTCGTAGCGTCCCCAGCGCTGGTCGCGTCCTACGTCGAGGATGGGGGCGTAGACGTTGGTGTAGCCCAGCATGCGGGCTTCGCGTCCGGTGATGAGTCCTACTTGGCGAATCAGTTCACGGTTCCAGGTATGTCCCAGTCCCAGTTGGGTGGGGAAGTTGGTGGCGCGGTAGCTTTCCACGCCGCGTATGCCTTCGTTGGTAAAGTCTACGAGGATGCCGAGACGGGTATCTTCCACAAAGAACCGTTGCACCTCGTTTAGTGCCCAGGCGTGGCGCGAGGCGGGCCAGACGTAGGCATTGTCCGAGGGAGGCAGCCCCCATTGCTGGAAGCCGTTCAGGTGTTCGTCGATGGCGCCGATGCCGTCTTTCCAGAGCAGCTCTTTCCATTCGGGGGTGGGGAGGTCGTCTTTCAGTACGCGTTTGTAGCCGTAGAGGGTGACCATTTGGCAGGTCTTTTCGTCCAGCGTCATCTGTTGCAGCAGGTTTTCGATGCGTGCTTCGAGCGGGGCGGAGGGGGCTTCGTACACGTCTTTCACTCCGTTTTTGTTGAAGTCTATCCAACCTTTGCGGTACATTTCACTTTTCACCGGCTTGTAGGTTGCCGGTGTTTTGGCAGGCTTTTGTGCGCAGAGCAGTGTGCTTCCTCCAAGCAGCAGGGTTAGGGCAATAAGGTTCTTCATGATATGTTCTAAAAATCTCTTGGTTATTATTGTTTCTTTTGTTGACAAAAATACGGCTAATGTGTGAAATAAAGGGATAAAATAGTCCGAAGTATCGGCTTTTATTGTCCGAAGGGTCTTCCTCTTACTAAAAATATCCTCCAAGACGCTACCGGGGAATTCAAATCATTATTAGACGAAACATATCATTCACTTTTAAAAAGAAAGAACACTATAATAACCTGAAAAGTAGATGCAATCGCGGTGTATACAAGTATTACGGCTACATCTGTTAAACGAGGGTGTATTTATATAATAGGAATCTGTTGGCGGAATTGTTGCTTGTACGGAAGAACTTTCTTTTCAACCTTGGGATGTCTAAACCAAACCTTGGTTTAGACATCTCAAGGCTGGGTATGGAAAAACCAAAGTTTGGGATAGATTGCTTCCTTAATTCTTTCCGGTTTTTCAGTTAACTTCAGAGACTTTTTCCGTTAACTTCCCATCTCTTTTGTGCAAATATCCATTACAGAAGATAGATATTCCCTCTTGCAGGGGGTAATTCCGTCAACGGATACTGGCTTTGGTAGCTGTTTGAACATTGATGACAATGGGGTGCACATATTCTATGTATGGAAGATTATTGTTTTTATCACGAAAAGTCAGTATTAGCTAATATTTGTAAATATATGGTGATTGCTAATAAAAGAATATGTATCTTTGGGCCAAAGAAAGCGGTAGAGGATGAAAAATAAAGTAGCATTTATCCCTTTTTCACCCTCCCTACTTAGCAATGAGTTACGCAATCTTTTAAATTTCAGACCGTTACAAAGTCATGGGGTTGACTGGATTTGACAGCGGGCAGAAATGGTAAGTAAGCATGCAGTGCGTCGTTGATTTGCACTTTAATCTCAGTCCTCAAAATTTTATCTGGCGAAACTCGTTACGCTCTCGCTGCTTAATCGAAGTATAGTAGATTGAAGCTTAATCCCGGCACCAGGTGCTGGGACGTGACATCACTCGGAAGCTGTTGCTCCGAAGCATTCCGATAAAGTGGTGCAGTCAAATCGGGGATAGTTCGTGTCAGCCTCGTGGCGCGGGTGAAAATTTAGAGGATAAGGCAACGGTTGATGGCTTTGGTTCTGCCGCTGCACGAAAATTTAGGCAAAGATAAGCATGTAGAAAGCTTATGATTTCCTCGTTTGGACGAGGGTTCGATTCCCTCCAGCTCCACGGATATAGTAAAAAGAAGTTTGTAAGTCCTTGAATTCCAGTAATTCAGGGGCTTTCTCTTTTCTTCTACTCCCCCTACCTTTTATATTCATTTAGAAAACGGTTGTAGTAAATGTGCTACAATTCAAAATTAATATCTACTTTTGTCTGTTCAAAAACCAATAACTATTAGAAGTGGGGGCAACACTTTAAATTCTGCAACAGATTTATGAAAATTCACGAAGGAAAATGTACAGAGAAGATTTTGAAAGAACGTGAACGGATTGGTAGTCGGTTAGCCATTCTTCGCAAGAAGAGAAATATGACCCAAGAGGAATTGGCTAATCTTTGTGGTGTTAATCGTGTTAATATAGCCAAGATAGAGAAAGGGGCTTATAATGTGAGCATTGATATACTATCTAAGGTAACATCCGCTCTTGGTTTTGTGATAGATATAAAAGTGGATAGCTCTGTTTGTCCGACTCATTTCTCTCAACGTAAACCTGTAAAGCTGGTAATAGGGGAAGATTATTATGTCAGTTTTGGCAATAACGAAGCCCATAGATGTAAGCTGGTGGATATTCCGGAGATGTACCAAGGTCAAAGAATTAAAATCGAAACTCCGACCCCGAGAGGGTCTATCACCCACATATTATTTGCCGATGAAATAGGAACGACACCTGACGAGGCTGTAATGAACCAAGTAACGATGTAAAAACATTAAAAGGGAAGAAGTGCAAGTTCCTCTTTTATTGAAATCCCCTTCGCTACAACCATCTGCAGTGAGGGTGATTTTTTAGTTTATGAGGGTTTCTACACCCCCTCTTTCATCAGAGCTATTCAAAAATTTAATGGTTTCTTCTGAATATATAATCTTAAATTGATGGTTCGGAATCAATTCTAAAGCTGGGAAATCAGTAGTGATTAACAGTTTTAGTCCCTTTCTTTAATATGTAAAAGCAACTTGTACAAAAGAAGTTTCTTATGTACGGGATAGCAGCAATAACTCCGTTGAGCCTTCGTGGGGACAAGCCGAATTTGATTTTATAATGTGGGTTTATAAGGTACAGTCTCCGGTCAATGATTTGATAGTTGGCTTGCCGGGCGATGCGATTGAACAGTTCGATGGTGCATCCGGTGCTCTTTATATCCAGTAGCTCCGTGATTACGCGTTCCTGCTCACCGCATAGTCTTAATATCCATCTGTATAAAGTGCGGGGAAGGAGGTGGAGAAAAGGGAAATGTGAAACAATGTGGCTGTGTGCTATCTGCTGGTGGCCTCCGAATGGCATTTGCCAGGCGGGAAATCCTACAAATACAGCTCCGTCGGCAGACAAATGTTTTTGTAGGCCGGAGAGGAACCGTTCTTTGTCTCTGATATGCTCTATCACATCGTGTAGAAGAATCAGGGGAAAATTCGTAGCCTTGTCCTCAAGCTGGAAAATGTCGGTGGAAATGAACTGTCCCTGCTGATGCCTTTGGGTGAAGAAGGTCCTGGCTTGCTCTATTCGCATGGCATCAATGTCTACGCCCATCACCCGGCAACCGGCTTTGGCAAAGGGAAGCAGATTGCCTCCCTCTCCACAGCCCACTTCCAGCACTTTATCGGGGATGTGTCCGATGACTTCCTTTATGTAGGGGATATAATAGTTCTTGCTGGTCTGTGACTGTTCATCAAAGTAGCTTTCCCGGTCGGTATGTCGTTTCTGCATGTTCTTTGTTCCTTCTTGAGTTTGATTATCCATATAAATAGATAATCAGTCGGGTAAAAGACTGCGTGGCGCATCGTTTTTTTACCAGGAAATGCGGAGGCCTACCGGGAGGGTGAATGTGAACGGGTGTTCCTTTCGGATGGTGCGCAGTTGGCTGCCGTCGGGGATGTAATAGTTTACAGTCGGCTCCAGATAGATGCCTGCCTGGGGTGTGAGGTGATATTGTATGCCTATACTTGTGTTGACCGACCACTGCCAGGGAGCACTTACCGGATGACTGCCGAGCTTGTGTGGAATACTGTCCGTGACATGGAAGCTTTGGAGTGTCCCTTTTATGGGGATATCCACCTGCATGCCTGTCGTGGCATAACCGGAGAAACGTTTGTAATGCCAGAAACGGTAGGAAAGCCGGAGAGGGATGCCGATATAATGTAGCTTCTGGTTGTCTTGAATGCGGAATGCTTCGCCGGTAGTGAACTCCGACCTGAGAAGCGTATATTGCAATCCGGTTTCCAGACTCCAACGCTCATTCAATTTCTTGCTGAGAGAGAGTCCCACGACGATGGGGGCATGATGCTGCTGGTTCTCAACAATCCTGCCGCTGTTATTCTGGGCAATCTGCATGAGTCCGATGGAATCTTTTCCCAGAGTACCTTGCTGATAGCGGGTGTGCAGATAAGAATAATACTCTTCCCACGTACTGACTTGTTGAGGGAAGTCACTTGAAATGCCGTCGGTATGTGGAGTGGCAATCAGCTTATATAAGTTCTGTGCCAGTTGCGGTCCGAGTGAACCTGCCAGCATCAACTTCCATTTTCCGGATTTCTTCTTGCGGGTTGGCGGCATCAGGGAAGGGGAGAAGACGAAAGCCATCTGTCGGTTGGTGATGGTCTGTCCGGTGAATGGAGAAGGTATGGGATATTTGTGGATACTATCTTTCATTGTGGGTATGGCAAGGGGCCATTCTGTGGAAACTGGAACGGGAGGGATGATTCGTTCCCTTTTGTTCAGATTTTCTTTGGTATAGCATTGTTCGTCGGTTCGGGGAGTATCGGTTTTCTTTGTTTGTTGCGTACTCCCGGCTTGCCTGGAAGAAACTTTGGACAAACGGTTTTCCCTGATACTCTTTTTCTCTCTGTACAGATAGTCATACAGCGTTGGAAAGAGAAGCAATACTGTCAAAACAATGAATACACGGTATCCTGCCAGCATCTTTTTAAGTAAAATTTTCGCCCGGAACAATTGGGAGGAAGAGGAGTGTGGCGCTATACCCAGTAAATCTCCGATTTCTTTGTGGGACAATCCTTCCAGTACTGCCAGTTTAAATACCTTGCAGTAGCCCTCCGGAAGGCTCTCCACTATATCCAGCATCTTATCGTACGAAATGAAATCCGGACAAAAAGGATTTTCAGCAGGCTCTTCCTCTTCCGGAATATCTGTCAATGGGATGGTGGGGTTGGCATTGGCATGGTTGAGGTATTGCAGTGCCAGGTTTCTCATAATCTTTTTCATCCAGTATTCCAGTTTCTCCGGGTTGCGCAGCGAATGAATGGAAGTGAATATGATGACAAAACCGTCGTGAAGAAGATCTTGGGCTATCGTTGGGTCGGGAATATAGCGTAGGCATACTTTCAGCATTTTCTCTGAATAGTTTTCGTAGAGCAGGCTCAAGGCCTGCCCGTTTCCCTTCTGGCATAAAGTGACAAGAGCTTTTGTATCCATGTGTTTGTCTCAATGTTATTTCTTAAGGATAGAGAAGAACATGAATGACTGCATGGATTTTTATTTTTTAACTAAGCCTCCCGGTTGACTTCTGCTGCACAGTCCGGACAAATGCCTTTCAGTACATAGTTGATGCTGTTCAGTGTAAATCCTTGAGGCAGCTTCACCACCGGAGTGGGAATGTTGGTGAAGCAGAAGGTTTTGTTGCATTTCTCGCAATGGAAATGGGTGTGCAGGTCGCTTACGTCGCAAGAGCAACTGTCGCTGCACACGGCATACTTGAAGGAACCCGTCCCGTCATCTATACTGTGTATCAGATGATGGGAGAGGAATAGGGTAAGGGTACGGAAGATGGTGGATTTGTCCACCGTATCCAGCATGGTTTCAAGGTCGAGCAATGAGACGGAACGGCCTGCCTGCATCATGGTGCGCAATACCAGGATGCGGATGGCAGTGGGCTGTATGTCCCTTTTGGCCAATAGGTCCAAATATTTCTTTTCTTCCATTTTTTCTATTTAATAAGTTTCTGTATGCGTATGGCGTTCACTATCGCAATGAGGGCGACGCCTACGTCGGCAAAGACAGCTTCCCAAAGTGTGGCGATTCCACCGGCACCGAGGATGAGGACAAGCAGCTTCACTCCGAAAGCCAGCGAGATGTTCTGCCAGACAATCCGGCGGGTTTGCCTGCCCGCATGAATGGCGGTGGCCACTCTCGAAGGCTGGTCTGTCTGTATCACTACATCGGCGGTTTCGATGGCGGCATCGCTGCCAAGTCCGCCCATGGCGATGCCCACATGGCTAAGGGCAAGAACCGGGGCATCATTGATGCCGTCGCCCACAAAGGCTATTCGGTTGGCAGGGTTGCTGCGGAGTGCCTCGATGTGCTTCACCTTTCCGTCCGGCAGCAGGTCTCCGTATGCCTGGGTGATGCCTAGCTTTTCTGCAAAGTTAGTAACAATGGCTTGTTTGTCTCCCGATAATATCTGAATATTATTGATATTTAAAGCTTTTAATTCTTTGACGGCGTTGACGGCATCTTCCCTTAATGTGTCTGATAGCAACAGATAACCGGCATATTTTGTTCCGATGGCGCAGGCCACAATCGTATCGACAATTGATGACAATTCATCGGGATATTCTATCCCGAACTTAGTCAGCAGGCGGGTGTTGCCCACCAGGACACGCGTTCCATCCATAGTGGCTTGCAGTCCGTGGCCGGCAATCTCCGTAACGTCCGTTGTGGCAATCAGCTCTATATCTCTTTGTTTGGCATAGCTTATGATGGCTTTGGCTATGGGGTGCGTACTGTTTCGCTCTGCCGAGGCGGCAAGCTGTATCAACTTCTCTTCCGTAACTCCCGGTTGTGCCTGGCAGGATTGTACATCGAAGGTACCTTTGGTCAGCGTACCCGTCTTGTCGAATACCACCGTGTTGACTTGGGTGATGGCATCAAGGTAGTTGCCACCTTTGAAGAGGACACCCAGGCGGGAGGCGGCGCCGATTCCTCCGAAGTAGCCTAACGGAATGCTTACGACGAGGGCGCACGGGCAGGAGATAACCAGAAAGACCAATGCCCTGTATAGCCAGTCATTGAAGATGAACGAGAATTGTGCATCTGCCAGCGAATAGAGGAAGGGGAGCAGTACAATCAATGCCGCCAGTCCGGTGACGGCGGGTGTATAGATACGGGCAAACTTACGGATGAAAAGTTCTGCCGGCGCTTTGCGCTCGGAGGCATTCTGCACCAGTTCCAATATACGGGAAAGAGCACTTTTCTCGAAGGGTTTGGTGACTTGGATGCGTACGACTTTGTCGGTCGCAATCATTCCGGCAAGCACTTCCCCGCCCTGGCGGATGTTGCGGGGAACACTTTCTCCCGTCAGTGCGGAGGTGTTGAAGGCGGCAACTTCGTCCAGCATCGTTCCGTCCAGGGGGACACGCTCTCCGGCTTTTACTTCGATGGTTTCGCCTACCTGCACACGTTGGGGAGCTTCGACAAGCGTACTGCCGTTTCTGATGACCGTTGCCGTTTCGGGACGTACGTCGAGCAGGGCGCTGATGTTACGCTTGGCTTTGTCTACGGCTTTGTCCTGAAAGAGCTCTCCCAAGGAGTAGAAGAGCATGACGGCAACGCCTTCGGGATATTCGCCTATATAGAAGGCGCCGAGGGTGGCGATGGACATAAGGGTGAATTCGCTGAACACGTCCTTTTGCAGGATGCTTTCCCAGGCTTCCCTCATCACCGGGAGGCCTACGGGGAGATAGGCAAGCAAGTACCATATAAAAGGTACATACTCTCCCTTGAAGAAGGTGGCGTCAGTAGCATTCAGGATGAGCCCTCCGAAGAGCAATAGGGCGGAGAGGATGATTCTCCAATAATCTTTCAGCAGACTGTTTCTTTTTTCTTGTATCGCTGTATGTCCGTGTGTGCAGCAGCATTTGCAACTCATATTGTTTCCTCCTATTTTCTATTTTCTGCTGCAAAGGTAGCGGAAAGGAGATGCAACTTGGTTGCAAAGTGAAAATTCCCGGACTGTCCGGGCTGTCTTAGATTTCCAGCATCCGCTTCTCCCGTTCCAGGTCTTTCTCGTTCAGCAGGGGAGAGGGGACGGAGCAGGTTTTGATGAAGTCGCCCGGCTGGCAGGTGTAGTTGTAGTAGGGGCGTTGCTCGTCGGTCAGCTGGTCTTGGGGGATGAGTTGGCCTTTCAGTTCCAGGAAGTCGTCCATGGAGGTGCTGTCCGAGTGTTTGATGAAGAGGATGCGGCGGGCTATGGGGTTGCGGTTGTAGTCCAGACAGAGGTAGAGCCCTTTGAGCAGGTGGGGAAAGTCGTACATGGGTAGTTGCAGGTAGATGGTGAACAAGGCCAGTTGGGGTGCCTCGCGTTCGTTGAAGAAGATATAGGCATTCTGGTGGTTGTTGAAGACAGCAGTGCCGAAGTGGGTGGTGTTGTAGGCGCTCATGTGCACCACTTTGACATGGTCGTTGCTGTCGGCAGGGGTTATCAGGTAAGGTTCCACTTTTAAGGCATTGGAGGAGGAAGAGAGGCTGTAACTGATGTAGATGCCGCTGTAATTGTACACTTCCTGCGCCGAGTGGAGCATCTCATGAAGTTTATTAATAATGGAAATTCATTTTTGCTGTCAGCGCCCGCCTCTATCTTTGCCGCCGAAATCAAGAACGAACTTAAACGACACACTATGTTCAACGGTGAGAAAAAACAGATAATACAGAGCAAGAGACTGGCTGATGCCTTGTTCATCCTTTGGGCGGGTGGAGCGGCTTTGCTCTCCTATTCACTGGTCTATGCGCTGCGCAAGCCGTTTACGGCTGCGGGCTTCGACGGGCTCGACTTCTTCGGGATGGATTACAAGACGGCAACCAGCATCGTGCAGATTTCCGGCTATTTTATTTCCAAGCTGATTGGCATCAAGGTAATTTCGGAACTGAAGAAGGAGAACCGTCTGAAGTTCATCATCCTCTCGGTGGCGGTGGCCGAGCTTTCGCTGGTGCTGTTCGGAGCGTTGCCCCGGCCGCTGAATGTCTTTGCGCTGTTCTTCAACGGGCTTTCGTTGGGATGCATGTGGGGAGTGATTTTCAGTTTCCTCGAGGGGCGGCGGGTGACGGACTTGCTGGCGAGCCTGATGGGGCTGAGCATTGCCATCAGTTCGGGCACGGCAAAGTCCGTCGGGCTGTTTGTGATGGAGCATCTCCACATCAGTGAGTTCTGGATGCCTGCCTTTATCGGTGCCTTTGCCTTCCCGCTGCTGTCGTTGCTGGGCTGGCTGATGACGAGAATGCCGCAACCTACCGCGGCAGACCGGGCACTGCGCTCGGAACGGGTGACGCTGGACGGCAGGGCGCGTGCGGACCTCTTCAAGAGCTTCATGCCGGTATTGCTGATGCTGTTTGCGGCAAACTTGTTCATCACCGTCTTGCAGGACATCAAGGAGGACTTCCTGGTGAAGATTCTGGATGTGGAGGCGGCGGAGCTGTCGTCGTGGGCATTTGCCAAGGTAGATGCGGTGGTGACACTGATTATCTTGTTGCTTTTCGGGCTGATGTCCGCGGTGAGGAGTAATATAAAGGTGCTGTGCCTGCTGCTGGTGCTTGTGACGTGCGGCACAGCGACCTTGGGATTTGTGGCCTTCAATTACGATGGGTTGCAACTGCCACCCATGACGTGGCTGTTCCTCCAGAGTTTGTCGCTCTATACTGTTTACCTCAGCTTCCAGACGTTGTTCTTCGAGCGCTTCATCGCCTGCTTCCGCATCAAGGGGAATGTGGGATTCTTTATCGTCACACTCGATTTTATCGGGTATACCGGTACGGTAGTGGTATTGGTATTCAAGGAATTCTTCAATCCGGACATCAACTGGCTGGATTTCTATAACCTGATGTCGGGCTATGTAGGCATTGTGTGCAGCGTGGCTTTCCTATGCTCGGCTGTCTACCTGGTGCAGCGCTATCGCAAGGAGAATGTTTCGGGACCGTTGGGCTCTTCCCTTTTCCGTTTGCGCCGTTGGTCCCGGCCGGGCAATTCCTTGCTTCTTGAGACTGAATAATAATAATATATCGTATGAAAAGAATTGAATGTATCATTATGGACTGGGCAGGAACTGCCGTCGATTACGGTTGTTTTGCCCCCGTCGCCGCCTTTGTCGAGAGCTTTCGGGCCATCGGCGTTCCCGTCACTGCTGCCGAAACACGTGCGCACATGGGGCTGACCAAAGTAGAAGAAATCCGTGCACTGTTCAATATAGAACGTGTCCGGGCGGAATTTGAACGGAAATTCGGCCGTCCTGCCGGTGAGGAAGACGTGCATGCACGTTACGCCGAATTCCAACGGGTGTTGTTTGCCTCGCTCGAAGATTATACCGACCCTATCCCCGGTGTGGTGGAAACGATTTCCGCACTGCGTGCGCAAGGCGTCCGCATTGGCTCCACCACCGGCTATACCCGCTCTATGATGGATGTTGTGCTGCCTGCCGCCACTGCCAAAGGCTATGCGGTAGATAATTGCGTCACTCCCGACGGGTTGCCTGCAGGCCGTCCTGCTCCCTACATGATATATAAGAATATGGCAGACCTCGCCATCCCCTCCGTAGATTGTGTGTTGAAGTATGGCGATACCATCGCCGACATCAAGGAGGGTATCAATGCCAAAGCATGGACCGTCGGCGTAGTCCTCGGCAGTAACGAACTGGGACTGACACAAGAGGAAGTCTCCTCCCTGCCTGCCGATGAGCTCGAAGCCCGTAAGGCCGATGTCCGCCGCCGCATGCTTGCCGCCGGTGCCCACTATGTGGTCGATACCATTGCCGAGCTTCCTGCAGTCATCGCCGAGATAAACCGTAAACTTGAGATTTTGTAACCCTTATAAACGTATAAACTTAAAAACTCAATGAATATGAAACCCTACATTCTCCTTACCCCCGGCCCCCTTACTACCTCACAAACCGTCAAGGAAGCCATGCTGACCGACTGGTGTACCTGGGACGAAGACTACAACCTCCACATTGTGGAAGAAATCCGCAAGTCCCTCGTCTCCCTCGCCACCCAGCATACCGGCGACTATACTTCCATCCTCCTGCAAGGCAGCGGCACGTACTGTGTGGAAGCCGTCATCGGTAGCGTCATCAAGCCTGGCGACAAACTTCTCATACTGAGCAACGGCGCCTATGGCGACCGCATGGGCAACATCGCCGAGTATCACGGTATCTCGTACGACATGCTTGCTTTTGACGAAACAGAGCAAGTCTCCGTCGGCTATGTCGACGACTATCTTTCGCACAATGCCGAAATCACCCACGTTGCCGTGGTGCATTGCGAAACCACTACCGGCGTGCTCAATCCCCTCAAGGAGATAGCCCACCTCGTCAAGATGCACGGCAAGAAACTGATTGTAGACGCCATGAGCAGCTTCGGCGGTGTTCCCCTCGATGTACACGAACTGGGCATAGACTTCCTCATCAGCAGTGCCAACAAGTGCATCCAGGGTGTTCCGGGGTTTGGCTTCATCATCGCCCGCCGTTCCGAGCTGTTGCACTGCAGGGGCGTCTCCAAGTCACTCTCTCTCGACATTTACGACCAATGGGAAGCCATGGAGAAAGGGCATGGCAAATGGCGTTTTACTTCTCCCACACACGTGGTCCGCGCCTTCAAGCAAGCCATGGACGAACTGGCAGAGGAGGGCGGTGTGGAGGCCCGTCACAACAGATATTGCGAGAACCACCGTGTGCTGGTAGACGGCATGCGTTCCCTCGGTTTTCAAACGTTGCTGCCGGACGAGATTCAATCGCCCGTTATTACTTCTTTCCTCTATCCTCATGCCGATTTCAACTTCAAAGCTTTCTACACACAACTGAAAGAGCGTGGATTTGTCATCTATCCGGGAAAGATTTCGCAAGCCGACACTTTCCGCATCGGCAATATCGGAGATGTTCATCCCGAAGATTTCCGGCAGCTGATAGAGGTAATTCGCGAGTGTAAATACTAAGCTCCGAATCTGCATAGATTTAATCGTTCCATCGTGGAGGAAAAATCGTTCCACCATGGTGGAACGATTTTTTCCCAGTGGTGGAATAATATTTTCCCCATGATGGAACGATTTATCCTTCGCCTTCCTTCTCCTTAAGCTTCCCTATTAAATTTGACCTTCGTCAAGTCTGTAAACGCTATCTTTTCGTATTTTTGCACCCAATTTCGGAGGTATTAGATTTATGGCAACATCCAGAGAAATGACGGAAGGACGGGCTCTTCCGTTGATTTTCAACTTTACTTTGCCTTTACTGCTCGGCAATCTGCTGCAACAGACCTATTCATTGGTAGATGCAGCCATCGTGGGGCGCTTTCTGGGTATCAACGCCTTGGCTTCAGTCGGGGCAAGCACTTCGGTCGTTTTTCTTATTCTGGGATTCTGCAATGGCTGTTGCGGAGGTTTCGGCATTCCCGTGGCGCAAAAGTTCGGTGCGCGGGATTATGTCACGATGCGCCGTTATGTGGCTATCAGCCTGCAGCTGGCTGCGGTGATGTCTGTTGTCATTGCCGTGGTTACCAGCATTTACTGTGCAGATATTCTGCACATGATGAGTACGCCGGAGAACATATTCACGGGAGCCTATTATTACCTGCTTGTTACGTTTATCGGGGTTCCCTTTACTTTCTTCTATAATCTGCTGTCCAGTATTATCCGTGCATTGGGTGACAGCAAGACGCCGTTTTGGTTTCTACTTCTCTCTACGGTACTGAATATCCTGCTCGATTTGTTCTGCATTCTGGTACTGGGTTGGGGAGTGGCAGGAGCTGCCATCGCTACCGTATTTTCACAAGGCGTCTCGGCCATATTGTGCTACATCTATATGATGCGTCGTTTCGACATTCTGAAGACAACGCCAGCCGAGCGGAAATTCGACGGTGCTTTGGCACGCACACTGATGTACATCGGCGTACCCATGAGACTGCAATTTTCCATTACTGCCATTGGCAGCATTATGCTGCAAAGCGCCAATAATGCTTTGGGTACGGCTTGTGTGGCTGCATTCACGGCAGCCATGCGTATCAAGATGTTTTTCATGTGTCCTTTCGAGAGTCTGGGCATGGCAATGGCCACCTATAGCGGGCAAAACTACGGTGCGGGCAAGCCGGAACGTATCTGGATGGGAGTCAAGGCAAGCACCCTGATGATGATTGTTTATTGGGCGTTCACTTTCTGTGTACTGATGTTCGGTGCCAGGACTTTTGTCCTGCTCTTTGTAGATGCCTCTGAGTTGGAGATTTTAAAGAATACGGAGTTGTTCCTGCACATTTCCGTTTCCTTTTTCCCGGTTCTGGGACTGCTCTGCATCCTGCGATACACTATCCAGGGGGTGGGATATACCAATCTTGCCATGCTTTCCGGTGTCTCGGAGATGATTGCCCGGATACTGGTCAGCCTGCTGGCTGTTCCGGCTTTCGGCTATCTGGCCGTGTGTTTTGGTGACCCTACTGCATGGATTTTTGCAGATGCCTTTTTAATACCAGCCTTCATTTATGTCTATCGGCGGATACTTCGGATGAAGAAAAATTAGTGTATCTTTGTATCGGGGAGTTGAAAGAAGAATGACCGGACGAAAAATTATACACATCGATATGGACGCATTCTACGCCTCCGTAGAACAGCGTGATAATCCTGCATTGCGGGGCAAGCCCATTGCCGTGGGCCATGCGGAGGAGCGGGGAGTGGTGGCGGCAGCCAGTTACGAGGCACGGCGTTTCGGGGTGCGTTCTGCCATGTCGTCACTGAAGGCAAAGCGGCTGTGCCCCCAACTTATCTTTATCCCGGGACGGATGGAAGTCTACAAATCCGTTTCCCGCCAGATACACGAAATCTTTCATGAATATACGGATGTCATCGAGCCCATTTCGCTGGACGAGGCTTTTTTGGATGTGACGGAGAATAAACCGGGCATTCCGTTGGCTGTGGACATCGCGAAGGAGATAAAGCGGAAGGTGCGGGAGAGGTTGAATCTGGTGGCTTCCGCCGGCATATCCTATAATAAGTTTCTTGCCAAGATAGCCTCGGACTACCGCAAGCCGGACGGGCTTTGCACCATACATCCTGCCCAGGCACTGGACTTTGTTGCCCGGCTGCCCATTGAAAGTTTTTGGGGAGTGGGACCGGTAACGGCGAAGAAGATGCACACCTTGGGGATTCACAACGGGGAACAGCTGCGCATGCAGTCTTTGGAAATGCTGACCCGCGAGTTTGGCAAAGTGGGGACAGTCTATTATGATTTTGCCCGTGGCATCGATACCCGTCCGGTAGAGGCTGTCCGTATCCGCAAGTCTGTGGGCTGTGAACATACGTTGGAGAAGGACATCAGCAAGCGTTCATCCGTCATTATAGAGTTGTACCATGCGGCAGTGGAGCTGGTGGGGCGACTGGAGCACGCCAATTTCCGCGGGAATACGCTGACGCTGAAAATCAAGTTTCATGATTTTAGCCAGATTACCCGCAGTATGACCCAAACAAAGGAGCTGGTTGCCCTTGACGTGATTCTGCCTTTGGCAAAGCAATTGCTGCAGGAAGTGGATTATGAACATCATCCTATCCGTTTGATTGGGCTTTCCGTTTCCAACCCCCGTGAAGAGGGGGAGGAGAAAGGAGTCTGGGAGCAGCTGAGTTTTGAATTTAGTGACTGGGAGACGGACCATTCAAATAAATAATGCTATATTTGTGTTCAGTATTAAAAAAAGGAAAGCTATGGGCTGTTTTATGAATATTTTGTGGTTGATGTTTGGAGGTATCATCACTGCTGTGGAGTATCTTATTGCAAGTTTATTGATGATGTTCACCATTATTGGCATCCCTTTCGGCATGCAGACCTTGAAAATGGCAAGCCTTGCCTTGTGGCCTTTCGGCAAAGAGGTTCGTAGCGGGGAACGTTCCAACGGTTGCCTCTATGTGCTGATGAATATTCTTTGGATATTCTTGGGCGGCATTTGGATTTGCCTTTCGCACTTGGGATTCGGGTTGTTGCTGTGCATCACTATTATAGGCATTCCTTTCGGTATTCAACATTTTAAGTTGGCAGGGCTGGCATTGACTCCTTTCGGGAAGGATATTGTTGCGGCTTGAGTTATTTTCTGTTGGTTTGGAATATGCCAGAGAAGAAGAAGGGCGGGGAATTTTTCAGTTCTCCGCCCTTCATTCATTGTATTTAAAGGTGTTTTTTTTACATGGTTACAAGGGGCTGCTTTGCAAGCAGTTTTTGTAGTTTACCGTTCAGTGTTTGGCACATTGTTCCATTACCCATTGCTTGATAGCGTTTGATTTGGTACTGTAACATAAAAATTTCATTTGCATTCTTTTTCATAATTCTCATCTTTTTGTGCTCTCCGCGTTTCGGAAAGCGGGTTTTATATCTTTTCTTTTATCTTATAACGCTGCAAAGATACGAAATGTTTGCGATAAATATGTTCTATAACATAAAAACTTATGTTTCTTTCTTCATTTTCTCTAGAAATACTGTATTTTGCAATCCGTATATAACAAATATATTACATATCTTTGCATGTACTACCATGTAAAGAAGAGAGGTAATACTTATGAATAAACTGACAGAACTTTGGCGGAGCCCCTATCCCATGTTTTATCAACGTTGGAAAGCGGTGGTGATACCTTCGGTCATTATATTTCTGATACTATATATACTCCAACCTTTCGGTATTTCCCGGATAAAGGAAGGTGTATTTTGGGTGGTTGCCGGTTCGGCACTTATAGCGGCGGGTGCTTCGAGCATCTTCACTTACCTGCTTCCGGCATTGTTTCCCACCTATTATAAAGAGCAGAACTGGACGTTGGGTAAACACGTGTTGGACGTGTTGCTGATGCTGTTACTGATAGCGGTGGGAATTTGGGTCTATCATTCATGGTTGATGGGTATGTGGCTGGACAAGCGGTTGTTTTTTCTGGCTTTGTCTTGGGTAATGGTACTGGCACCTTTTCCAGTCGTGTTTTTCTTGCTGTGGAATCGCAATTTGCAACTGACCCGTAATCTGCAAGAAGCCATGGAGATAAATTGCCACCTTTCAAAGAGGGCATCTCAAGAGGTTGGGGCGGAAAGTAAGGAGTTTTCTCCGGAGGAAGTGTTGGTGTTTTCCGGTGGCACCAAAGATATGCTGGAAGTGAAGGCCGTAGATTTTCTTTATGCGGAGGCTGAAGGAAATTATGTGAAGGTGGATTATCGACTGAAGGGAGAGAGTACCCGGAAGATGTTGCGTGCCACGATGAAGCAGGCAGAGGAGGCGGTTGCTGCCTGCCCCTTCATTATCCGGTGTCATAGAGCCTTTCTGGTGAATGCCCGCAAGGTGGTGAAAGTGGACGGAAACTCTCAAGGATACCGGTTGAGGCTGGAGGGAGATGGAGAGGAGATTCCTGTTTCACGTGCCTATGCCAAGGAGGTGAAAGCACTGATAGAAAACAAGATAAAGCGGTAGCTATTCGTCACAGAGATACGCCATTCGTCACAAGTCGTTGGTTGTTCGTCACATATCCGGGTCGTCTGTCCCGGATATTTTTTTTGTCCGTGTCCTTCCTTTATGTTTGTGGCAGGAAAACATAACGAACATGAAGATATGAAGTGGAAAATAATCTTTTTAATGACGGGCGGACTTCTCTTTGTACAAGCTTCCGTAGCGCAGAAGTCGGTGACGGATACCGTGCGTCTGACATTCAATATCGATAGTATAGGTCTGGACGAAGTGGTGGTAAGAGGGAAAAAGACTCCTGCCGCCAATAGCAGGTGGAGCGATATGCATCCGGTGGAACTAGTCACGGTGGGCGGTGCAAACGGTGATTTGTACAAGGCATTGCAGACCTTGCCCGGTACGCAGGTGCAGGGGGAGACCGGCGAATTACTGGTACGTGGTGGGAGCAGCTATGAGACACAGACCTTCATTGATGGGATGCATGTGTTGAATCCCTATACCTCCAATGGAATAAATACCCCTTCGCGTAGTCGTTATTCCACCTTCATGTTCAGTGGGGTGAATTTTGCTTCCGGCGGGGCTTCGCAGGAGTACGGAGAGGCTCTTTCGGCTGTTCTGCCCTTAGAAACCAAGGATTATAGTAAAGTGGATAAGGTGGGCGTGAATGCTTCCGTAGTCGGTGTGGGCGGGGGCGGTACCAAGACTTTGGACCGTGGCTCCTTGTCCGTCGATCTGAATTACCAGAATCTGAGCTTATATGACAAGGTTTATTCCGGACGGACAGAATTTGAGCGGCCCTACCGGATGTTTTCCGGTGCCACCCAGTTCCGTCATACCCCCGGCGATGCGACGGTTTTTAAGATCTATGCGCAATATGACCGGACAGACTTTTCTGCCTATGAGGGGGATGAACGCAGATTGTTCGCTCTGGCCGAAGACAACATCTACGTCAATGCTACCTTTCGCTATCGTGCGGCAGGTGGATGGGACTGGTTTGCAGGGGCTGCTTATTCCTATTATAATCGGGAGGTCAACGCTGCTGCTGTTTCGGGAGATAATTGGCTGGAACGCCAGTGGGAGTTGCATTTGAAGACTAAGATGTCTAGGCGCTTCTCGTCAGTATTCCACCTGGATATGGGGGTGGAGAGTTATATCCGTAACTATCGGAATTGTTATCTATACTCCGACATAGACGATGCCAACCAAATGTCCCCCACTATCAGTGCAGGTTTCTTTTCGGCTGCTTACTATCCGCTGGAGCGCTTGAAGGCAGAATTGTCTTTCCGTACGGAGTACACTTCTCTGAACCGGAAGATGAATTTTTCTCCGCGTCTGGCGGTAAATTACTATTTGGGGGATATGATGCTCTCTGGCATAGTGGGCCGCTACACGCAATTGCCCGAAAATGACTGGTTGGTACGTAACCGGAAGTTGATGTCCGAGGTGTGCATGCAATATAATCTGGGGATGCAATACGGTTATGAAGGACGTTTCTATAAGGCAGAACTTTATTATAAAGACTATAGCCGCTTGGTTCTGGAAGAAACAGATGCTGGAACGGGGAGTGTACTTCTGACTTCCGGTGGATACGGATATAGCAGAGGTGTAGACTTGTTCTTCCGCGACCGGATTTCGATAAAGAATCTGGAATACCAGTTGTCCTATACGTATAACATTTCCAAGCGTAAATATCAGAGTTGTTCCGAGCTGACCATTCCCCAGTATGCCACTCGGCATAACGCGGCATTGGTTGTGAAATATTCCTTGCCCCGTCTTCACTCCATCATCAGCTTAACGAACCGTTTCAGCACGGGGCGTCCCTATCATAATCCATTGCTGCCGGGGTTGATGAACGATGAAGTGAAGCCTTATAATAGCTTGGATTTAGGGGTGACCTTTCTGGCGAGCAAGAAGGTGATTATCCATGCTTCCGCCAGCAATATCCTCGGTCGCAAGAATGAGTTTGGCAAAGTAGACAACAAGGCTGTCCTGGCTTCCCAAGACCGTTTCTTTTATGTAGGAGTGTACGTCACTTTGGGGAAGAAGGCTGCTTACGATGTATCCAATTTCTAATGATAACTCTTTAAAAAAGAACAAAGATGAAAGCAATGATTATTTTTTTAGTGTTTGTGTTACAAAGTGTTGCCCAGATGCTTTTTGCTCAGAACCTGACCATTGAAGTGCGTGACATTGAAAAGGTGGAGGGACATCTCTACGTCGCCCTCTATAACTCGGAAGAGGCGTTCATGAAGAAACCCTTGACCGCTTTCCGGATAGATGTAAAAGATACGTCGCTCTCCATCCCTTGCCAGGGACTTCCTGCGGGCACGTATGCCATTTCCCTTTTCCAGGATGAGAATGGAAACGGGAAGCTGGATAGCGGGGCTTTTGGCATCCCTACGGAGAAGTTTGGTTTCAGCAATGATGCCGAAGGCATGATGGGGCCTCCGTCCTATGCCAAATGTAGCTTCATTTTCTCCGGAGACATGACTTTGGTGATACATCTGAAGTAAAAATTGAAATATAATCCTTATTTTTGTGGCTCAACCTCAATAATAAGGATTATGAAACGAGTTGCACGACTTCTGGGATTTCTTGGAGTGGTATGTCTGCTGTCCTCTTGTGGCGGACGTTCTTTCATTACAGACGCTTCTTACCGCCAACGTGTGGAGCAGGACTTCAATCAAAAAAAGGAAAGGTTACCGCAGGGTGATTTGTTCGCTATTTTCGATGCGGACCTGACGCCGTATGAGCGTGAGGCACTGGAGTTTCTCTATGCCTATATGCCTTTGGCAGACATAACCGACTACCCCGGCGAATTTCATCTGATGAATGTGCGAGCCTCTCGGAAGGCGGCCGAGGAAATGCCTTGGGGAGAAACGGTGCCCGAGGAGGTGTTCCGTCATTTCGTGCTTCCGGTGCGGGTGAACAATGAGCATCTGGATAGTGCACGGGTAGTGTTTTACGAAGAACTGAAGAATCGTGTCAAGTCTCTGTCCCTTTATGATGCCATTCTGGAGGTGAACCACTGGTGCCACGAGAAGGCTATCTATACTCCCTCCGATGCCCGTACCAGTTCGCCTTTGGCAACGGTACGCACGGCATACGGGCGTTGTGGTGAGGAATCTACCTTGCTGGTTGCCGCCTTGCGTTCGGTGGGCATTCCTGCCCGTCAGGTCTACACCCCCCGGTGGGCGCATACGGACGACAATCATGCGTGGGTAGAAGCATGGGCAGACGGGAAATGGTATTTTCTTGGAGCCTGCGAACCGGAACCGGTACTCAACCTTGGCTGGTTCAATGCTCCGGCCAGTCGCGGTATGTTGATGCATACCAAGGTCTTCGGACGTTATGAAGGAGCGGAGGAAGTGATGTCCGTCACTCCTACTTATACGGAAATCAATGTAATCGGTAACTATGCAGCGACAGCCAAGTCCACCGTTACGGTAACGGATGGGCAAGGCAATCCGGTATCTGATGCCTGTGTGGAGTTCAAACTCTATAATTATGCGGAGTTCTATACTGTGGCCCGGAAACAGAGTGATGAAGAGGGAAAAGCTTCCTTGACGGCTGGCAAAGGCGACATGCTGGTATGGGTCTCCAAAAACGGAAAGTTCGGCTATGCCAAACTGTCTTTCGGCAAGGACCATGAACTGACAGTGAAGATGGACAAGACTGTCGGTGACGGCCATGCGGTAGATTTTGAACTTGTGCCGCCACCCGAAAATGCGGAGTTACCGACGGTTACGCCCGAACAGCGTGCGGCGAACGACCGCCGCATGGTTCATGAAGATTCCATCCGCAACGCTTATGTGTCTATGTTCATGACGGATGAGACAGCACGTTATTTTGCCCGGCAGTACAAGCTCGACGAAGATGCCGTTTCACGGATACTGGTCGCTTCCAGAGGAAACCACCGGGTCATTGCCGACTTCATGGCACGGTTGCGCTCTGAAAAGTCCAAAAGAGGAGGTCTGGACCTGCTCCAACGGATTTCGGCAAAAGACCTCCGCGACGTTACGCTGGAAGTTCTGATGGACCACATGCAATCCCGTATGTGCAAGAATGCCGACCATTTCCGCAGATATGTGCGCAATCCACGCGTAAGCAACGAGATGCTGACCCCCTATAAAGGCTTTTTCAAGAAAGCCGTCTCAAAGGAAGATGCTGAGGCATACAAGGCAGAACCGATGAAACTGGTGGCATGGGTGGCCCAAAATATCCGGGTAGACAATGACTGTAATCTGGGAGGGGCTCCCATTTCTCCAGAAGGGGTCTGGAAGGCCCGTGTGGCTGATGCCCATAGCCGTGACATTTTCTTCGTCTCCATGGCACGCAGCATGGCAATCCCTGCCCGTATCAACGGAGTGACCGGCAAAGTACAGTTGATAGGGGATGATGGTGTGACGGATGTGGACTTGAACCATCATCCGGAAGAGCCGGTCTTTATGGCGGAAGGAATTGCTTCGAAGGGAAAGTTAGTGGCTTCCTATAAGCCTATCCGTTCGTTGGACAACCCGAAATACTATTCTCATTTCACCCTTTCCAAACTGACTCCGCAGGGTAGTTTACAGTTGCTTTCTTATGACGAAGGCGATACGGATATGGGCGGTGGTACTACCTGGAATAGCCTGCTGAGGGAAGGAACTGCTCTGGAGGCCGGAGGTTATGTTTTGGTGACAGGTACACGCCTTGCCAGCGGTACGGTACTTTCTAAAACCACCTTTTTCAATATTCTGCCGGAGAAGACAACGGAAATTGAATTGGTGATGCGCGAGAGCGAGGATGAGGTGCAGGTTATCGGGAACTTTAATTCGGAGTCTCTCTTCACTCCGCTGCCGGACGCCGGCTCCGCAGCCCGGCAGAGTCTGCTGCAGGCTTGTGGGCGCGGTTACTTTGTCGTAGGCATTCTGGGTGTCAACCAAGAGCCAACCAATCATGCGTTGCGCGATATCGCTTCATTCAAGGCTGATTTGGAGAAGTGGGGGCGTAAGATGGTGTTGCTGTTCCCTAATGAGGCCAAAGCCGGCAAGTTCGCCCGCGAGTCATTCCCCGATTTGCCCTCTACCATTATTTATGGTATAGATACGGACGGTATCGCTGCGCAGATTGCAGAAAGCATGAAGTTGAAGCATAAAGAGAGCCTGCCGATATTCATTATAGCCGATACTTTCAATCGGGTGGTCTTTGTATCGCAAGGATATACCATCGGACTGGGAGAACAACTGATGAAGACAATAAAGGGGTTATAGGGCTTTCTGCTATGAATTGTAAATAGTAATTGTCAAATAATAAATCATCCGATGCCTATTATCGAGATATCATCTTTGACTCATCCCGGTGTGGAGATCTTCAGTACCCTTACCGAAGCCCAGTTGCGCAACCGCCTTGAGCCGGACAAAGGGCTGTTTATAGCTGAGAGTCCTAAGGTTATCAAGGTGGCTCTGGATGCCGGCTACGAGCCTTTGGCCCTTTTGTGTGAGCACAAGCACATCTATGGGGATGCTGCTGAAATCATTGAACGTTGTGGCGATATACCCGTCTACACAAGCGGTAGGGAATTGCTTGCCGAGCTGACCGGTTACGTCTTGACACGTGGTGTTCTTTGTGCCATGCGCCGTCCGGTTCCGAAGAGTATGGAGGACATCTGCCGGGGAGCCCGGCGTATTGTGGTTATTGACGGGGTGGTGGATACCACCAATATCGGGGCCATCTTCCGTTCGGCAGCAGCTCTTGGCATGGATGCCGTGCTGTTGACGCGTAATTCCTGCGACCCTCTGAACCGTCGTGCGGTCCGAGTTTCAATGGGAACGGTTTTTCTTGTGCCGTGGACGTGGATGGACGGTCCTTTGGATACGCTTGGTGAGTTGGGCTTCCGCACGGCGGCCATGGCGCTTACGGACAATTCCATTTCCATAGACAATCCCGTTTTGAAGACCGAGCCCCGGTTGGCTATTGTGATGGGTACTGAGGGAGATGGTCTTTCGCACGAAGCGATTGCGGGAGCCGACTATGTGGTTCGTATCCCCATGGCGCACGGTGTCGATTCTCTGAACGTGGCGGCTGCGGCGGCCGTTGCTTTCTGGCAACTTCGCGTTTAAAAGTGATAACTCAAAAAACATATATTATGTTGGCATATACTTATATTGAACACGGAAAGTTTGGATTGCTTGAGAAACCGATACCAGTATTGGAGGATGCACGCGATGCTATTGTGCGGGTGACATTGGGTAGCATATGCACCAGTGACTTGCATATAAAGCATGGAAGCGTACCGCGCGCTGTACCCGGAATTACGGTAGGACACGAAATGGTGGGCATCGTAGAGCAGGTGGGTGCCGACGTTGAGTCGGTAAAGCCCGGCGACCGTGTGACTGTGAATGTGGAGACTTTTTGTGGTAAATGTTTCTTTTGCCGTCGCGGATATGTGAATAACTGTACCGATCCCAATGGCGGTTGGGCTTTGGGGTGCCGTATCGATGGCGGCCAGGCGGAATATGTACGTGTGCCCTATGCCGACCAGGGGCTGAATCGTATTCCCGATACGGTAAGTGACGAGCAGGCGCTCTTGGTAGGCGATGTGTTGGCCACCGGCTTCTGGGCCGCCCGTATCTCCGAAATAACCGAGGAAGACACTGTACTCATCATCGGTGCCGGGCCGACGGGTATTTGTACCCTGCTTTGTTCCATGCTGAAGAAGCCCAGTCGCATTATTGTCTGCGAGCAGTCGGCCGAAAGAATCCGTTTTGTCCGCGAGCATTATCCGGAGGTGCTGGTCATTGGGCCGGAAAACTGCAAAGACTTTGTGAGGAAGCATAGCGACCATGGTGGGGCAGATGTCGTACTTGAAGTTGCCGGCACGGAAGATACTTTCCGCTTGGCATGGGAGTGTGCCCGTCCCAATGCCATTGTCACCATTGTGGCGCTTTATGACCAGCCTCAGTTATTGCCCTTGCCGGAGATGTATGGTAAGAATCTTGTCTTCAAGACCGGTGGTGTGGATGGGTGCGATTGTGCCGAGATACTGCGCCTGATAGCGGCGGGACAGATAGATACCACACCACTTATCACACATCGTTTCCCATTAGAGGAAATTGATGAAGCCTACCGTATTTTTGAGAATAGGCTGGAGGGGGTGATAAAGGTGGCGATTGTGGGTAGATAGAAAAAAAGGCTGTCTCAAAATGAGTTTGAGATGGCCTTTTTTGTGTCTGCAAAAAAATCGGACAAGCCCTAACTTCTCTCAGCCAAAACTTGCCCGTGTCCCTAATTTTTCGTATCTTAGGGAATCAAGTCAAGATATCCCAAGGATAATGTTTAAAAGTTACACCTCCAACGATAATCTGCTTTTGCCTCCATATTTAGGCGATTTTATTCCCCAAAATGATCCAGTTCGGGTTCGTCTGGGGCTCCGTCACCAAACAGGAACTGCGTGATTCCGCTCCGGTCACATATCAGGATATCACCCCGAAGAAAGTGGAAAAGGCACTCGTGCAGATAGATGATACCCTGAACGGGGGATGCTGACAGGAAAATGAAAGCAAAGGTAAGACGTCTAAGGAAGTCATGGCCTGAACAATTCAAAAAATATGAATCATAGGGAAAACTACTTGATGGACGTGACAGCTACTCAAAGACAGACAATGACGCCACTTTCATGCGCATGAAAGAGGAGCATATGAGGAACGGACAATTCAACTCCGGATATAATTCCCAGATCAGTACCAATAACCAGTTCATTTTGGGCTATAACTCTCCATCAGTGTGTGGGTGATACTTCCACCTATCCTCTCCCTTTATGGCAGATATCTTGACGTATCTGTCTGTGATGCCGGATACGGAAGTGAAGAGAACTATCTGTATGCTTTCAGACATGGCATTGCATGCTTCGTAAAGTACAATTATTTTCATAAAGAACAGAAAAGTAACTTCAGAAACAATCCGTTTCTGAAGTTACTTTTATTATAATGAAGAAACCGACGGCATGTATTGTCCGATGGGACAGAGAATGGAAAGACTCTCCGATGCAAGGTGGATAACAGGCAACGGTTTTGTGTAGACCAAGATACAGGGTATCTAACTGTAAGGGCTGCCCGTTAAGATGCCGGTGTCACAGAAGCCGCTCGGAAAGGATAGTACAGGTGAATCACCGTCTGAGAAAAATCAAGGAAATAGAACGTGAAAAGTTCATATCGCCGGAAGGCCTTAAATATCGCAATCAGCGACTGCAGGATGTGGAAGCCGTATTTGGAAACCTCAAGAACAACAGGCAGTTTGATAATTGATAATTGAATTAATCTGATACGAAGTTAACCATATTGCAGAAGGGAAACTAATGTAAACTAAATGTTCTTGAATTTGAAGGTAGAGGTGTAAAGTAAATAAAGTTGTATGATTGAAGTAATTTCATTACATGCCATTAATAATATAAGATAGGAGGTGTTTAATATGATTTTGATATGAGTTGATACAATAGTGACTTATGAATGTTTTACTTTGTTGTGACGGTATAGATACCCCGTCACAAGTATGTCACAGAATTAGCGATAATGTGGCAATTTATAGAGTATAATATAGGGCATCGTCACAATTGATAAGGTGATGATGCTAAAGGATGATGGGTATAGGTGAGTAGAGCAAGGATAGCGTGGAAGTCTGTTAAAACAAGAAGAGCCTTCCCTAAGGAGAGATCTTTGTCGTAATCTGTGTATCAGATGATTATCTACTTAAAGCCTGAGCTACGTCAACTGCACAAGCCACTGTACATCCTACTATCGGGTTGTTACCAATGCCGAGGAATCCTATCATTTCTAGGTGAGCAGGAACTGATGAAGAACCAGCGAACTGAGCGTCGGCACTATAAAATATTTTGTGTAAATGTAATCGGATGCTTTACGGTTTATAAAAGTTCTAAGGATTACCCCGAGAAACTTAGAAAACTCATCATTGAGAATCCTGAAGACGGTACACGATACATCTTCCTGACGAACAATCTTGACGCATCTGCGGAGTTAGTATCATCGCTTTATCTGAATTAGTCAAGACTTAATCTGACAGTTACGTATAAAAAGAATAAATTTGTAACAGAAAACAGATTAAGTTATGACAACATCAGAAAAGGTCATCAAGAACAAACTGGGATTGCTTGAACTCTCCCAACAGTTAGGAAACGTATCACGTGCTTGTAAGGTTATGGGCTACAGTCGTGACAGTTTTTATCGTTTCAAAGAGTTGTATGAACAAGGCGGTGAAGTCGCCTTGCAGGAGATTTCTCGCCGTAAGCCTGTCATAAAGAACCGTGTGGAAGAACACATCGAGCAGGCAGTCGTACAGATGGCGATAGACAATCCTGCATTGGGGCAAGTCCGTGTATCCAATGAGCTACGTAAGAAAGGTATTCTTATTTCGCCGGGCGGAGTGCGTTCCATTTGGCTACGGCACGATATGGAGACCTTCCAGAAACGCCTGAAAGCATTGTCAGCCAAAGTGGAACAAGAGGGCATTATCCTTGATGAGAACCAAGTGGCGGCATTGGAAAAAGCAAAAGAAGAAAAGCAGGCTCATGGAGAGATAGAAACTTATTATCCCGGTTTTCTACTTGCCCAAGACACTTATTATGTAGGATATATCAAAGGTGTGGGACACATTTATCAGCAGACCGTCATTGATACTTACTCCAAAATCGGATTTGCCAAGTTGTATGACAGAAAGAATGCGCTTGTTGCTGCCGATATGCTTAACGATAGGGTTATTCCTTTTTTCGAGCAGCATGACTTGAAACTGATGCGTATGCTAACAGATAGAGGAACAGAATACTGCGGAAACAGAGAAAATCATGAGTATGAATTGTATTTGGCTGTGGAAGACATTGATCATTCTAAGATTAAGGCGAAAAGCCCTCAGACAAACGGTATATGTGAGCGATTTAACAGAACCGTGCAGAATGAGTTCTATGCTATTGCATTCAGAAAGAAAATCTATACCTCTATCGAACAGCTGCAAGCAGACCTTGATATGTGGATGAACTCCTACAATACCCAAAGAACACACTCTGGAAAGTACTGTTTCGGGAAAACGCCCATGCAAACTTTTATCGAAGGAATCGCTGTGGCAAGAAAGTATCAACTGCAAAATCAGGAAATGATAAAACCGAATGAGCAGGATAAAATCTCATTCGGTTGTGAGGATGATGAAACTTGTGTAACTTCGCAACAAACATCTGACAGTTTTTTTGTCCGATAGTAAAACAAATGTCAGAACAAGTCTTGACTATTACACTTTATCGAAACAGATGGAGTGTTGAACTATTCTTCAAATGGATAAAACAACACCTGAGGATTAAGAAGTTTTGGGAAACATCAGAAAACGCAGTATTCATACAAATCTATTGTGAGATAATTACTTACTGCTTAGTAGCAATAGTACAACACGATATGAAATTAGAACGCAGCGCCTATGAAGTTCTCCAAATTCTCGGAATCTCTCTAACTGACAAAACACATCTTAGTGACTTGTTCGACAAATCGAATTTCAAAAATGCCAAAGACCAATATGATTCAAGTGAACCGAATTTATTTAATTTTTAACCTTGTCCATTTTTAGTGGACAGTAGTGACATATTATAAATCAATACTAAAATATAGATTTATATGTATAAAGAAAGTTCCCTAATATTTCTGCCCTCATTTAATTTAGTGACGAAAACCACCCACAGTGTTGAATTGTTTTTGAGAAAGGAGGTATAATATGGCATGGAATGATTTGGCGTCAAATGAATGTCCTACAAAAGCTGATATAGAAGACGTATTTGCCCGATTTGTATCAGGTATGATTATAGCCTTTAAAGGTAGTTCTATACCAAATGGATGGGCATTATGTGATGGGTCACTAATTTAATTGGAAAGTTTATATGCGGTGGAAGTACATTTAATGTTGGTGATACTGGCGGTAATGATACTGTAACTATACTTTGGTTTATATAATGAAATTGTGATATAAGATAGTATAAGTTGAATATAGATAAATAAAAACCGCATCTAAGTTTGAATTTGGGTGCGGTTTTTATTTTGTGTTATTAGTGCATTAAAGTATATAATTGGGAACTTATATTATCCCAACCCTTTATACAATTTAGTCATCATCCGGTTATATTGGCTGAAGGATTTTGTGGAGGGTATCCCATAGCAGGCTGTTTTTATCACGCCAGCATAACCGGAAGCCTGACATATCCCTTACCTTTGTTTAGCCATGATAACATATCCCCAATAATAAATCCAATCTCTCGTCTGGTCAGTGATGATAGGATGGGAGTTTTTTGTATGATTTTTGAGGATATCATTTGTATGTCTCGTCTGAATATCCTAATTTTCAGACATAGTTGACAACTTTCCCACCTTCTTTTGCTTTTATTGTCTAAAATTATATATCTTTGCATTATTGAATTACTAAAATATGAGTGCTACAGAAATTATACTGAATATCTGTCACAGGCTGGTTGAAAGAAGAGCAGCCGGTGCCGTGCCGATTTATCATTTATTATCCGTTGTAATGATATTGTTTTTTTTATGTTTTTAATAGATTTTTTTTAATTATGCGCACATCTTATTATTTTGGGGGCATGGTCGGATTTGTACTTATGTCCTTGATGGGTTTACTGGGATGCAGTGACGATGACGAAAGTAAAGTAGTTACTTCAATCCCTCCCTCAATAAATCTCGAGGTCAGTGATGTAACCAGAACTACCGCATCCTTTTCCATTTCGTCAAGCGATGCAACGGATTATGCCTATGTAATATTACCTGATGCAGAAAAAATAGCAGATGCAAAGACGCTCTTCAAAGAGGGCACAGCAGGTATATTTGAAAAGGATTCCCAAACGGCCAAAATTACTCTTACTGATTTAACAGGCGACTCTAACTATATGCTTTATGCAGCTGTCAGAACCATTAATCCTTTCGTTTATAGTGAAATTCTTTCTCAGCCCATAGATACCCATAAACCATATAGTGGCATGATTTCGTTGGAAAGCGTAGGAACCACTTCATTTTCCTATCATATCATGAAGCCAGAAGGTGCTGCTAAATACAAACATGTCTGTCTTTCTAAATCAGATTTTGATTATATCATCAACTTAGTAGGTGGTACTCCCACTTCCTACGTTAATGCTTTTGGGACAGAAGCCACTGAAGATAAAACTTACTTATTTGATACTACATTTCTTGATGCTTCGGGATTCCGCCAAGATATTTATTCAGATATGGAGTTTATCGTGATTGCCGGTGAACTCAACGAAGAAGGAACGGTTGATGAAAAGGCTGTAAAGACTCTGGTCTTTAAAACAAAAAAAGCGGGGAAGGCTCCTTACAACATAGAAGTCATGGTCAAGAACATAACTTCTATGACAGCAGATATTAATATTATACCAGAAGCTGGTATCGAACGTTTCCGATATCATGTAAATACAAAAGCCGAATTTGACTATATGTCATTTGAAGGCGAAGCTTCTGTACGCCGTATGATTATAGGACCTTGGAGTGAAACAAGCAACGAAGGCATAGGATCCATCGTGGTCAATGCAAAGGGATTAAAGCCGAATACTGATTATCAGGTAGGAATTGTAGGATTTGATAAAGACAACCGTGAAAAATTACTGCTGTATGATTTTAGAACCGGTGAGCCTATAGGTCCGCTGCCGGAACTGAGCGCAACGCCGGAATCGGTAGAAACACCCTGGAACAAGGCTGCTTTCCGCATCAAGACTACTCATACCGTTTCCATGGTAGCTGGAATCTTCCCGAGAGGATCTATTAATGAAGTACTTAGCCGTCCGGGTAATGAATCTTTGACTGCTGGCGATGTCATAGCCAATAATGGTTCATCGTTGACGCCAGAACAAGTAGCGGCAGCTATGACAGCAGAAGGTTTACTGCTCGAAAGCAGTGACAATTTGTCGCAAAATACCGAATATGAATTTGGCATCTATGCCGCCAATGAAGAAGGCGTAGGTGTTTCTGTAGTACACGACTTTACAACAGCCACATTGCCTCAGTATGATGGTAATGGAGTCCGGGCTAAACTTCCTGGGAAATATACTGCTACTACTAAAGATGTTACGGGCCAGAATGTAACCTTCCCTGTTGTTATAGCCACAGGGGTAAACGAAACTACCGAAAAGGCATATCATGATAAGAATCGTCTGGTTGTATTAGGATTTGCTCCGAGTGGTGTAGAGTATGCCTCTCCGGAAACTTTGTTAGCCAACGGATGGGCATCATCTCAAGACGAAGCTGATGCCAATTATGGTCCCAAATGGTTTATCGAATTTAATAAAGGCAATGCCATTTCAACAAGTGCTCCTGTAAATGGTGAACTGGATTATGCTATGGCAAAGTTCAACGGGCACGAAATATATTTTCATGGATTTGCTAAACGTCCTAACAGTGATCAATTCACTGATATGACCCTAAGTTTTCCGATAGAAGTAAGCGATGACCTTACCATAACTATCAAGAAAGCTGTTGATAATTCGTTTGAATATTATCCTGGTGTTCTGGCAGGTTCAAGCCAATGGTGGGGTGATATGACTTTTGCAGCCTCAGATGAAATCATCTTAACACGTGATACTAATCAAGGAGCTGTAATGCCTACCACAAAAACTGTAGATCACATTATGGTGCCGCAGCACGTTGTATTGACATTAGATAATATTTCTATGGCAGATAAACGTAGAATGGCCGTAGAACAAAGATATAAATAACTAAAAATAGATTAGTCATGAAAAAGATATTTAACAGGGTGCTGATAGTTATGCTCATGCTAACTTTTACTATGACATCATGCAGTGACGATGATGAATTGATTCAAGGCACAGGAGTCTCAGAGGCTTTATGGGAAAATGAAAATGAAGCCATTATAGAAGGGGAAACTATAGATTTTGAATTTATGGCAGAGGCTGAATGGACAGCCAGTAGTTCTGCTGAATGGTGCGTTGTGAAGACTCCGTCGGGTGTAGCGGGAGAATCTTTACTGCGATTAACTATAGAAAAAAACGAAGAAACGGCAGCCCGTGTAGCGACCATAACCCTTCAAGTATCAGGTTTTGCTAATTCTGTTTCATTTAACGTCAAACAAAAAGAGGGCTCCATAGAACAAGGTGATGGAAAGTACCGTACTGTTAATGAATGGGTAGCCGCTTATATGAAGCAGAATTATTTGTGGAATCGTCCGATTGATAATCTGTTCTTGGACTACAGTATCAACTACGATCAATTCTTCCAAAGTATATTAGACGGGGTATCTGACCAAGATGAGATCAACCACGATGATGGTTTTTGGGAAGGTAAAAAACGTATGTATTATTATTCTACCTTAAAAAGCGATGCTCCTACCACCCGGGTAGTAGGCCAAGAGCAATATGGTTCAGGTGTATATTTGCTCCAAGCCACTCGTCTTGGTGCAGACTTTATCGGATATGCCGTTATGGCGGTTACTCCAGGTACTCCGGCAGATCAGATAGGTTTAGTACGCGGAGACTTTATTACTGAAGTAGACGGTACAGCTGTTACTGATGCTAATTATAAAGCGTTGGGAGAACTTATATATAATGGTAATGTGAGCGTTACTGTGAATCGTGTAAAATGGGAGGACAATGGGTCTACGCCCATACTCATGCCGAAAGGCACTTTGCAGTTGGGCTCAGCAACCTTTATAGATCCGGCTATCTATCAGCATAAGGTAGTAGAAATGGAAGGTACCGGTAAAAAAGTAGGTTATTTACTCTATATGGGATTCAATATAAACTTTGATGAAGATTTGATGGCCGCCTTTGAATATTTCCGCCAGCAGCATGTCACTGATTTAATCCTTGACTTACGTTATAATAATGGTGGTGATGTGCTTTCTAGTGCTATGATGGGTACCCTAATTGTCGGTGCTGATTATAAAGGTCAGGTATATGCACATACTCAATTTAACGAAGACCGTACCAATGCAGGGGAAGGAGGAGATTATAAAATTGGTGTCAAGGAAACTGTAGAACGCGTTTATGAACCGTTGGAAATAGCACTTCAACATGCTGTGGGACTAAAAACTGTCTATGTTTTGACTAGTCAGACAACGGCTTCTGCCAGTGAAATGGTAATCAATGGTCTCCGTGGATTAGGTTTAGAAGTTAATCTTATCGGTCAAAGAACGAATGGAAAGAATGTAGGTATGGAAGGTGTGGTACGTAGTTTCTATAACTATGACTTTTATCTATACCCTGTCAGCTTCTACATTAAAAATGCTAAAGGTTTTGGAGATTATGCATCAGGATTTGTTCCCGATGTTGAAATTGATGATTCTGCCATTTACCCGGGTGAATTTGGTACGATGGAAGACCAGTTAGGCTACATTGCTTTGACGTGGATAAAAAATGGAGAGAAGCCGCAACTTCAAACTCGTTCTTCTTATAATGGAACAGTTCACTCAATGAATGTCTTCGGTGATCTGTGGGATAACAGACCCATCCAACCAATGGGCGGAGCTATCATACGACGCTATACAGAAAAATAATCAGATGTATTAATCAATAAAAGGTGTGTTATGTTGTCATTGTGACACACCTTTTGGGGTTTATTTCTGATCAGTTTCTTTGCCGCTACCAGCCGTTACGTTACAATTGTTACAATTAAAAACGGGACATGTACCTTTGTGGTATGTGTCCCGTTTGGCTGTTATGTGGTGTGGTAAGGGAATTGCTTCTTTTTCTCAAGGTTTCGGTTTTTGCTCAGATCTTTGTTCGGGTTGAATCATTTCGCACGGCCAGGAAGGGTAGATATTGGCATGGGGTTCGTTTATATTTTCTTTGGATGGTAATTGAATAACCTCGGTATTGTAGAACCAAAAGCCATTGAAATTTTCTCCATAAATTCTATTTTTTCAAATACCTAAATATCCACGGCATTCCTTGAATATGACCTCTATGCCCCAACGTCTTTCATACAGTTCAAAGGCCCTGACGGAGTGCATGGAGGTGTCTGTTGTGAGTAGCACTTTCCGATGGGTGCTTCGTCCGTATTTGATGATGAAGATGCGTACGGGTTCTTCGTCCATCTTTACATGAAGCTGAATGTATTTGCACTTGTACTTTCTGCAATAGCAGAAAGCAGTGCGTTCATACCTTAAATCAATTCATGGATGTTCTGGGGACGTTTGGACTTATTTGTCTGATAACGCAACTTAGGATTCATCGTGGCTAAACCGATATAGTGTATCGCGCCGCCACATAACTCACGTACAGTATGAATGTACGATTCGCATGTAAACCAACTGTCAGCAAGCACATACTTGGAGTTAATGCCATGTTTAACTGAATGACGAAGCATTCGCTTGGCCATTTCGAGCTTGCTCTCATTACATTCCACCTTGCGTGCATAGTCCGGATTTTTTATGTTCCGCTTTTCCTTGAACTGCTCCTTCCGCTGCTTTAGAGTCAAACCGGAATTCTTATTCTTCCCTTTTTCCCGATGAAGGGAAAAGTCTATGGGATAGCAGCTTTTTCCGTCAGAGAGGGCGAGCGTTAGGCATTTTATTCCATAAATGAAACTGTGGGTGACATGGCCGAACACCTTGCTGACAGCTTCGATTCGGACACCGCTCTTTTGAAAGGCCGTATCATCAAGGATGGCACAAGTGTCATTTTCGTCAGTATCTACCTGATGCTCCTGAAAGATGGTATGGAAGCGCAGGGTGATTTTGGTAAGGAATATCCGCCAGTCGATGCGAGCGTTCAATAGCGTGCGGTATAACATGTTCTTGGAAACAGTGCAAAGTCCCTGAAAATGATTGGAGGTTGCACTGGCAATCGTTTTTCCTCACAAGCGCACGATGACGAACGTGATGAAGAGGGAAGTCAAAGTATAGCCTTGAACCTTTTCAAACTTGAGATTACGAACGATTTTACCGATGCTCCACGCCTGCATGATGACTAAAAGTTGTTCTTGGGCTTGTCTTTTAACGGATAAAACAAAGCCTTGGTAAGTTCGTTCAAATTAGCTATTTCTGCATCTATAACAGTATTCTTATTTCCCATTGTAAATCAGGGCTCAGTAGATTTTTAGTGGGGATTATTTTTTATACTCATGAAGTATTGCTTACTTCGCATTATGAAAAACGATTATTTGAACATGCTAGCCAGCCTCGTGTTGCCGGCTCAGATATTAGATTACTTTTTCATCTCTGGAGTCGAACAAACCTCTCAAGAGATTCATATCAGTCTGGATGAAAAGATGAATCCCAAGTTAAGCAATGACGTACATTTTGAGTCCAAAGGTTTTATGGAAGCTGTGAATGTGACGGACTTTCCTATGCGGGACCATAAGGTAATCCTCAAGATCAGATGTCGGCGTTGGACGGACTTGCGCACAGGTAAAAGTTTCAGCATTCCCATCTACCTCGGCGTTGTGGCCAAGGGAACCAGATACTCCAAAGAATTTGGGGCTTTTTTAAAAGAAACGTATGGAGACATCCCCAGTGACCTGCCGTACGCTTGAGGAATTCTATCATATAGATGGTCATACATTCGAAAAACAGTACAAGGAGGCCCTCAGCGGATATCGTAATTGGGAACAGTTATCTCATGCCGATGAATAGATGCTGTTTCCTGAGAATATGGGACCGCGTCTGGCAATTGACGAAACATCGCTCTCAAACGGTGAACTTTACACCTTTGTGACAAATCGCGATGTCTGTACAAGGGAGTGTTCTCTTGTAGCAGTTGTGGCAGGTACCAAATCAGAGGATGTAATAGCTTTGCTTCAGCGAATTGACGAAGAAAGTCGTTATGCCGTTAAAGAAGTGACACTTGACCTTTCAGACTTCATGCGCAAGATTGTACGGACTGCATTTCCTAAATCCAGCCGTGTTATAGACCGTTTTCACATTCAGAAATTAGCTTATGATGCCGTGCAGGAATTACGCATCAAATACCGTTGGGATGCCATACAGCAGGTCAATGAGGAAATGGAGGAAGCTAAACAGAAGAACGAAGATTATGTCCCATACCAATATTCCAATGGTGATACTCGTAGGGAATTGCTTATACGCTCGCGGTATTTACTTTTCAAATCAGCTGATAAATGGACAGAGAGGCAGAAACAAAGGGCGGCAATACTATTCGAAGAATACCCTGACATTAAAAAGACGTATGGTTTGTGCCATTCCTTGAGAATGGTATTCTCAAAGAATACCATAAAGGATGCTGCACGTCTAGCTATGGCAGGGTGGTATAGTAAAGTGGAAGAAGCAGGGATACATTCCTTTAACGTCATTGCTGCTACTTTTTATGAACACTATGAATTTCTACAACCATCGCTCTTCAAATGCAATGGCAGACTCTTTCAATGCTAAAATTAAACTATTCAGAGCAAACCTAAGAGGCATAGCTGACAAAAGGTTCTTCCTTTTCCGCATTGCTAAACTATATGCGTATCCCTGCTAAAAATCTACTGAGCCTAAATCAGTTGATTGGATACCTCTAATTTGCGAAGAAAATTTGAATTACTGTTACTTCCCACCCCTCTTTATTGGGGTGGGAAACTTTAGGCATAGTTTTAGAATTTGTATCAAAGGGCGGTCTGGGTTGGTGTTTCTCCGTGAAATAAACTGTTTCATATTAACTGACCGCCCTTATGTATTGTACATATCCATCAGTTTTTCATCTCAATATATGGATACAATGTGTTTGAGTAGTATTTCACGCCCGTTCTGCCAGTGATGGTCGGATGAGTATTTGCTTATCTCATTCGGTTGCCTTATCTTTACAGATATTGTAAGGTAATTAGATTGAAGACAGCTTGAAGAGCCTCATTGTCTGTGAAGATAGCGTTTCATAAGCTTTATACTCGGGTCAGGCTTTCTTTCTCACTCTACAAAAAATAAAAGTCTTCCGGAATGCAGTGAACACTATTGATAAGAGATGTAACCATAGCCATTATACACCATTATTCGGAAGGCTTGGATGAATAGAATAGAAACCATGTGGGAAATGTTCAGTTATCTTAAGGCTCTTATTTTTTGTTACAATAAATACTTTGCTACAGACTTCCAATTTGGAAACTGTTCAGAACCGAATAATATAAGCTTGCCTTTAAAATTAGCAGCACCATTCTTCTTCCTATCATCTATTAAGTAATCACCTGCATTTAAGTTTTTATGATGCGACAAGATTAAACGCTTATAGCATACTTCACCCAAATAACGTTTTACCCATTCCAATTTATCAGACCATGCACTTGGGTTGTCCCATGGAGCTGTTGATAATATGTAAATGTCATATTTGTTCTT
Source organism: Bacteroides sp. A1C1 (assembly GCF_004328515.1). Taxonomy (NCBI): domain Bacteria; kingdom Pseudomonadati; phylum Bacteroidota; class Bacteroidia; order Bacteroidales; family Bacteroidaceae; genus Bacteroides; species Bacteroides sp. A1C1. The sequence continues at coordinate 744,346 of NZ_CP036491.1, read as the reverse complement.
TAAACAATTTATAGCATCTATTGCCCCTTCATTGGGTTGCATTTTGGAAAATATATTAGGGACTCTATCATAGCACCCCGCGTATTGTTTTTTTAGCTTCTCACTTAAAGCGTCTATGCCAGATTGGAAGTTTACCAACACATTATCCATGTCTACATATAGAACTTTCTTATTTGAGCACTGTTCGAGGTAGTCCAATGCTTTTTTATATGTTTCCATTTTCCAATGTGGCTTACCATCCAAACGGGACAAATCCATATTGTCTTTCAAATCTTGTATTTTGACTTTTACGGCAAGTGGATTGGTTGCTACACGTTGGATGAATGTTTGGTAGTCCTCATCTTCTATTTGGGTCAGACACTTTAAAGCAGCCAACACTTCATTACTAAACCCTTGTGCTTTTAATTCTTCCAATGTCATAGAGGTATCTTCTACCACATCGTGTAACAATGCCACAATCTTTTCATCTTCTGTTTGGCAATGTAATGCCACCCTTGTAGGGTGAAGTTTGTAAGGAGTGCCAGCTTTGTCTGTCTGACCCCAATGAGCCTTGTAAGCAATATCTAAAGCCTTATTCAACATATTATTTTAGTTATAAATATTCATCGGGTAGTGGTGCACGTGGAATGGAAAATGTGCCTTCGTCCAAAAAGCCACCAGCCATTTCAATATAGTCATATATAATGTTGACAATATGTTCCAACTTACCATACGAAAACATAATCTTCTTTTTTTAAATTGATGGTCTATATAATTTACAGTTTCTTCAAAACTTACATAATTGCCAAAACCTATAACATCATTCCAGTAATTGCCGAAAGCCGTGTCAATTGCTTCCCTAATAATTATTGGAAGTTCAAATTTAATTCGATTATATACAGCAACTTTTACCCTATCTACATTTATGGAACCTGTGTCCATTTTAGTTTACGATATTGTTAAAGTTTGAACTATACCTGACACAAAGATAACCAAAAAAGTTAGGTCTGTCGATTTTTTAGCTAAATTAACGTGAAATAAAATTAGAAAATAGTGAGTTGCTTGTTATTGATGAATTTTACATCAATAGCGGGTTGCTTCTCAAAAAAGCAGTATGCTACGATAGTTAACAATGAATTGGCAATAAAATTACAGAAAGAACGATGTCTGAAGTGTCTATCTGTGCAATGTTCTTCAATTCGTCATTGACCGTCTCAATCAATGCTCTTTTTCTGAGCAGAATCTTGTCAGCTATGCTCATCGGGGAGTTTCCCATATTATAATACATGAAATATTCAAGTAGGGAATTTTTTTACCTTCATTATTATATTTCAATTCGAAGCCGGTAAGTTCTTTCAGATAAAGATTTATAATATTCATCTATTATTTCTTTTACTTGGTTTAATTAACCTTCCATCAAAATTGAAAAGTAAAATAGCTTAACCCATTGGCGAAATCAAGGTCTTAAAAGGCTCTTATATATATACTGTTGATATTTAATAAATTATAAAGGTATAATTATTTAATTTGCATTTTTTTCGACATATGCAAATGTATGGCTGGTAATTTAATCAATGGATTGGATTCAGTAATATTTTCAGTAGACATGTTGTACCCACTTTCCCATCATGAAAGCCATTACTCAGCTATTGCTGTCGCAAAGTACAGATATTAAAGAAACTTCAATATGTTATATAAGATTCGTCAAATAGGAGTTTTCTTCGTTGCCAGGGTAAAAAAATCATGTAGACTTGTCAGATGGGAACGGAGATTAACTAATAATGTATTTGGATATAACTATCATAGCAACAATGCTTTATATGGGTTGGTACTATATATTGCCTCTCCGTTTAGTTGGAACCGAGATCAAGAACAAAAACGCGAATTTGTTTTTAGCCAACTAGACGCACATATTTTCTCTACAACCAGCTGAACTTTACAAGAACCGTTGGAAAGAACTTTTCTTCAACTAGTTGCACCCCTCAGAATTAAGTTTTTTGGGGGAACTACTGAAAATACCATAAGAATATAAATCTGCCTATGTTGTCACTTGTAGTTGCTATTGTCCCAAAAAACATGCAACTCGACAGAAATATTCTTTAAGTTTTGCAAATTCCGAGTATATCATTTGATAGGCAAAACTCTCCTCAGAATCCTCTTCATCAAAACTAAATTTCAATATGACAAAGAACGGTTGATTAGACTTGAATGAGCCAAGCTTATTCGATTTTTAATAACGTTCCCATTTTAATAGTACACTCATGAGAGCAACTATCAAATCTCGCAGACTTTCACGATTAGAAAGTTGGCCAAATATCAAAGCAAGTAGTTGATTCCAGCAGGTGAAGTGCTTCACATATTTATCGCCATCATACTTGGTGACTATGCGGTTAAACTTACTTCGATTCAGAAATGAAGCCAATTGAGCGAAAACGTATTTGTCTTGGAACATATGCCATCGGATTAATCTGATGCAAAGCTACAAATTCAAGTCCGTTCGCTCGGAGAATAGCTGTAACTAACTAAATTTCAAATATTTCAAAGAACTCTTTTAGATTTTAATGGGACAGTAATGAGTTGCTCTTGAAGCTCATCATTCCAAATGTTATCATTTAGGAATGGGTAAAAATGTATCAAAGTCATCGCTGGCAAGAGCAAATCAAGATAGAGACTATCACATCTTTGAAGAATATGCTTACTACCTAGTTAGCGAAGCACGACAAAAGTGTGCTAATCATATTTTCAAACTTGGCGGTAACGTTTATGCTTTCGATTCGACAACTATTGACCTGTGCCTTTCAGTCTTTTGGTGGGCAAAATCCCGCAAAAAGAAAGGTGGTATTAAAGTGCATACATTATATGATGTGGAAACACAGATTCTTGCATTCTTTCATATCACGGAAGCATCCGTACACGATTCTAAAGTCATGATTGAAATTCCTTATGAACCAAGCTCTTATTACATCTTTGACCGCGGTTATAGCAACTTCAAAATGCTGTATAAAATTCATCAAATTGAAGCCTACTTTGTTGTCAGAGCAAAAAGAATCTCGGGTACAAATCCATCCAATGGAAACGTAGGCTGCCTAAGAATGTGCTTTCAGACGCGAGTGTACTTCTGACAGGATTCTATCCTAAACAATATTACCCAGAGCCACTTAGGCTGGTTAAATATTGGGATGAAGAACAAGAACGAGAATTTATATTCATAACCAATGCGATGCATATATCTGCGCTTCAAGTTGCTGAACTTTATAAAAATCGCTGGCAGGTAGAGCTGTTTTTCAAATGGCTCAAGCAGCACCTTAAAATCAAAAGATTTTGGGGAACTACAGAGAATGCTGTTCGAATACAGATATATGCTGCTATATGCGCTTACTGTTTGGTGGCAATCATTCAACACGATATGCAACTGGACAGAAGTACATATGAAGTGTTACAAATACTGAGCATCTCATTGACTGATAAGACTTATCTGAGAGACCTCTTTAATAAAACTAAATTTCAAAATGACAAAGAACGATTCGGACCAAATGGGCCAAGTTTGTTTAATTTTTAATTCGTCCCAATTTTAATGGGACACTAATGTTTAATCATTTAAAATTAGACATTAGGGAAGTCCTTTAAATTTGATATATCTATCTGTATATTAGAATAATATAGCTGATTTTGCGACCACTTGTCAAGATTTGGTAAAATGGTCGCAATATGGTCGCAAATAGCGCTTCAATTTAGCCTACTTTTAAGGATAATCAGCCACGTTTACCCTTAGAGATTCAAGCTCCATTTAAGCTATAATTTGCTTCAATTCCATTATCTAATCACAGCTAATTATAAGAAGAATAACAAAAGGAAATGAGTATTAGATAGGGGATAAGCATTGCAGTATAACTAAAATAAAAATCCCCATAACCATTACAGTTACAGGGATTTATATATTAGTAATGTATTATATTACTTGCTCAAAGCAGTAGCCACGTCAACGGCACAAGCCACTGTACATCCTACCATCGGGTTGTTACCGATACCCAGGAAGCCCATCATTTCCACGTGAGCAGGAACTGATGAAGAACCAGCGAATTGAGCGTCTGAGTGCATACGACCCATAGTGTCTGTCATACCGTAAGAAGCAGCGACACAGCATCCCTGTAAGTATTTGCAAGCTGTTATTAATCAATGCTATAATAGCAATGGGTAAACTCCTTGTTAGTAAATAAAAGAACGAATTATCAAAAAGGGCTGCATCATGGGCAAATGCCTATGCGTTACCCTTTAGATGAGAGTACTCCTAATGGAGTTAAGACCGTAATCTAATTTGCGTGTCAATGAAGTATAAATCTCCGTCTATGCCATAAAGTACATTATTGGGAACTGCATCAAACACTTCATAATCCGAATTATGGTATTCGTCGTAATAGTCCATTTCAAAGCCTAATGCTTGCATATAAGCAGCTATCTCGTCTTCCGTAGCTTCTCGTTCAGCTAATATATAAGGTTGTACGAGAACTGCGCAAAATTCTTGCTGACTGTTATAAGCGAAGCCTATCATTTGATAAGGCACATTGCCAAAGAACTTGTTATGTGCAGCAATGCGGATGAAGAAGTTCTCTAAATCATCCCCTGCGTACTCAAAGTTATTTAATTTTACAACAGACACATTACCATCATGGAACACTTCATTCTCACCACCTCTATCCATATAAGTAATATTGAGGTGTGATAAGTCAATCCATAGACCATTGTCATTGGCAAACTTTATCAGTTCTTCTGTTTGTCTTCTCTTATAGCCCTCTGTTGATTCAGTTTCTCCTGCTGCTTCCTTACTTCTTTTGGCGATGCAGGTCGCTTGCTCCAAGAGGCTATTGATTGACGAGTGCGTTCTATCCATTCTTTGTGAAATTCGTTGATGTATTCCATAATTTGTTTGATTATGAGTTTAAGACAAAGGTAATCATTCCTCTTTTAATAGCAATGCTTTGGTTGTTATATTCTTGCGAATGGGGTGTTGTGGAACATTCTATAAAAGAGAAGCAGCATAAGAGTTCCCTCAAATGCTGCCCTACCTTAAATTAGTTTGGCAATTAGTTAATCTTCTTGTAGGTGGTCGTAGTAATATCGTCTAACTCTAAACCACCGTCATCCGTATTATCCCAATCCTCAAAGGCGAGAACCAATTTATTAGCTGTAAGCTCATTGATAGTAAGGACATCCGAATAACCGTCATCGTAAGAGATAGTCAGCTTATTGCCTTTCAAAGACCAGCGACTTGTTTCTGTATATCCACCGTCCGCATAGCCTTCTGTGCAAGTACCGTCAGCTTTGAACTCCCATAAGCCATTGGTGTAGGCTTCATCAGAGGTGACAACTTCCTTGCCATTCTCCACTTTGTGAACCTTCTCCCAAGTGGACTGCCATTTACCTATAAGGTTGGCTTGGTCAATGATTGTCTGTTCTTCTTCATCATCGCTACAAGCTGTAAAGTTTACAGCCAACATGACCATTAACAAGGTCATTCCAATTAATCTTAAAGTTTTCATTATTAAATTGTTCTTTAGTTAGTAATATGTAAACTTTTCTCTCAATCGCTCTCATTTGTACTTATATTGACATAAATGTAAGTTCACGTAGTTGCCATCATGATATTCTTTACATTCTACCCAATTATTATGATTGTCGTATTGATATTCAAACTCTTTCTTTATTCTCTTGCCATTCCACCAAGAGTCATATAAGATTATATGTCCTAAATGATTATATTTAACGATAGCTTGTTTCTTTACACCGTTATCATCCCAATCAGATACTATTGTTCTGCCTGCTAACTGTCCTTCCTTTTCTGTGTCTTTAATATAACGAGTTATATTCTCAATAGTAGAACCTTCATGAGTTGGAGCTGGCTGTGGATTCATATATCCTTTAAGCATATATTCTTTAATATGTACTTTGCTGCCTTCAAATGTTCTTGTGTAAAGTCTTGATTGAAATCCATTTAGATAGCTTATTGTGTCACAACTCGCAATCTTTCCATTAGTAAAAAGCAACTTATGTTCAAGGTGTAATCTTTGAGTTTCCTGCATATTGTTATGAGGTGAGTACCATTTACTAATATCTTTTCTCTCAATAGTAAATGTTTGTGCTATTAATCCTTGAATAAGTTCTTTATTATGCAAACTGCCATATAGTCTGCTGATATGTATTGAGTAAATGTCTATAACTGAATGCCACATGATGATTTATTCTAATGAGAAACCTCCTAATTGCGTATAACTTTTTAAACAATATTGCATTCCCTTTCTTGAAGTTTTACCTGTTACGATAAGAGTATCAAATCCTAAAGTCATCAGTTGTCTTATGAAAGGTTTGTTTGATAATATGTATTGAGATATATCTCTAAATTCAGAATCCTTTATATTATTATCGTTCTCTATGGAGATTTTAAACCCACTTCTTAAAAAGAATGCACTCATTTCATGCGCATAGTTTGTATCTCCAACTGTTATAGAGACTTTGCAGAATCTATCTAATGCACCAGAACAATAGCTGTCTTTGAAAGTTTGATTCATCGTATTTATCAACTTCATTCGCTCCAATGAAGTACCTACTAAAGAATTGAGTAAGTTTTTAAAGAAATCGACAATATTCATATTACACTAATTTATCATTTACTAAATCCTTAATCTTTAAGAGTTCTCTGTAATTGAATCTGTTGTTATTAATCATTGCTGTTAGTTCCTCTGCTACATCTTTATTGTTGGGGTGTTTGTCTGGGTGAGCTTGTTTGATAAGCTCTTTGTATAGCGGTTTTGCTTTAGCCATGCTCTCAACAATATTGTATGCTTCATCACTTGTTGAATGATTCTTAGAACAGAATAGTCTGGCAAATATATTATTCATAGTATGCCTTTCAATTATTAAGAGAACAGCCATGCTGCTATTCCAATTACTACCAGAACTATAAGGATAACAAAGAATTCTGATAATTTGGGGTCTTCCCCATTATATTGCATTTTAGTCATAATTAGGATATTTGCGCTCATCTGTTCCCAAAGATGAGCATAAATAAAAAAGATGTGGGAACACTATTTGCTTTATCTTACTGACGGGCTTCTCGCATTGCCTTTGGAGTAGATAAAACAATAGCGACCCACACCAAAGGGCATATAGAAACCTCGCAACTATGAGGTAGGTATATATCCAAGTGTGGGTGCTACTGCTATCATCTTCACTCCATTTCAAATTTTGCGAGAATTTGTCAGTAGAAGATAATTTCAATAACACCTTTCGTTAACTATGTCCTTCCAACTCCCTAACGCATTAGTTTATTGGAATTGGTGCAAAGATAGCGAAAGGTTTTAAATCACTAAGCATGAAGTGTGGATTAATAGTAACTTCCATGCTCTCAAACATGGTCTGAACGGGATATTTAATAAGATTTGCATCCATACTCTGTAAATCCATGCGGGTATCAAAATGATAAATCCCCTTATAAGAAGTGAATTTTAGAAATTGTTACCCACATGAATTTGTAGAGTTAAACTCAGTTTCTCCGACTGAATTTAGGGGTAGGACAAACTCGGATTGGGGTATATAAGACTGACCTTGTTCTAAATTTGTCCTGTCTTTCAAAGTGACTTCACGACATCAACCCTGCTCTGACAAGTAATCTCTTGACTTGTGTTATCTGAAACTTGCATCCCTTAGATGTAATGAAGCCTTGCTCATTTAACAGACAAGTCATTTCAGATAATGATTTGCCTTGCATTGTGAGTGACCGTAACAGCGCTATTGCTCTCATATTATTTGGATTGTTATCAGCTTTAGCCTTATTGGTAATGATACTATGCTAAACAGCTTGCTCAAATTTATTCATCAAGTTCTCCGATTTACCGAGCCTTACACCTCTTGCTTTTTTGGCTTGAAGTGATTGCTTGGTTCTCTGACTAATCAGCCCTGCTTCATATTCGGCTATGCTGCTGATGATATGCAGAATTAATCTGTTGGCTTGTGGGAAGTCGCAGAACACAATCTCAACATCACTTTCCAACAGCTTGGAAGTAAACGCTACATTTCTTGACAGTCTATCCAATTTAGCGACAATCAGAATAGAGTTGGTTTTCCTGCACATTGCCAAAGCTGCAAGAAGTTGAGGTCTGTTAGACTTCTTCCCACTCTCCGTTTCAATATATTCAGCAAGTATGGGTTTATGCTTCACATGATTGTGTATAATCTCCCGTTGTGCTTCCACACCAAGACCCGATATTTGTTGTTTCATGGTGGATTGCCTTAGATATGCTATGTATGTCTTCATAATTCACAATTATTAATAGTTGGTTACAAATGCTGAACGAACATTCAGCTTATGTAAGTAAGGACACCCAACTTAAAAATTGAATGTCCTTTTCAAGATGATACGCTATAACTGTCCTTCATCAGCAAAACTGTAATATCCTGCATCTGTTAATATGAGGTGGTCTGTTACTGTAATTCTCATAAGTCTTGCAGCTTCTTTGACCTGCTTAGTAATCTCCATATCCTGCCTGCTTGGTTTCAGATTACCGCTTGGATGGTTATGTGCAAGAATGATAGCTACTGAATTGGTGAGCAATGCGGCTTGTAGAATTACTCTTACATCTACGGTTGTGTCTGTTATTCCTCCCTCTGATATAAGAATGTAGCCTAAAACTTGGTTGGATTGGTTTAGGAACAGAACTTTGAAATATTCTTTGTAACAGATTGTACCCTCCTTATATGTAGGAAGCAAGTATTTATAAGCATCCTCTGAACTGACTACCTTATGCAGCTTCTTGAATTTGGGCTTGTAGGACAGTTCCACTTCTCCCACAGTATAATCTATATCCATAATGTACAATGTTTAATAAGTTGGTAGAAATAAAGAAAGGACAACTAACAGCTGCCCTTTCCTCTCTCAATCAACAATCCACTCAGCCCAAGAACCAAGCGTATTCATTATCTCCTAATTTGGCACGTTGAATGCCTTGTACAAACTCTGTACAGTTTAGATTCCTCTCCAAGAAGTTATCAATGTAACTTGACTTTACAGAACCATTGAGCAGGTTTAAGAGCTGCCAGCCTGTAATGCTGTCCCCTGTACTCTTGAAATTCACATCAGAAACGAATGCTCTACAAGCTGCATTAATTTGACTGTCTCCCAACAATAGACGAGGTAAGCGTTTCTGTTGGTTGGGTGTAAGAGCTTGATATAATCTCATCCTGCCTATTATCTGGCAGAACTCACTCGTTGAGATTGACATCTGCCCAAGTGTCCTTAACAGATGCAGGTCTTTGGATGGGTTGTAAGCATGGAACAGATTCAATGCTGCTGCATATAGTTCCTGTACGCTTAGGACTTCTATCTTATCCTGCAAGCCGTCAGTAGTAAGCATTAAATTTGAGCACACACGATTACGAAAGCCTGTGAAGATTTTAAATCTCTCAACAGCCTTCTTACTGTATAGGTTAATCTCGTTATATGCTCTCACTCCACCAATGGATAACGCTAAACGATTACCGTATTCATCATGTACAATGGATGGAATTTCAAAACAGAAACACATTCTCTGATAGAACAAAGTTTTCTCTTCGTCTGTCAGTTCAGATGCTTTCTTACCTAATGCACTTGGTATTCTGCCATTGATAGGGTGTGAGATTCTAATCTCTGGCATATCAAACTGTTCTCCATGAAAGTAATTCTTAGCTGCATCCACTACTGCACCTATAAAGGATTGGTGGCTTATGGTTTCCTCCATTGATGCAAAACTTGGAATGATGCAGTCTTGCTGTAAGTGCTGTAAGGTTACTTCCTGCGTGTTGGCTTCAATGAAATGGTTTACTCTCTTGGGTGCTGCTACTTCTTCCACAACGATTGCTTCTTCTGCAAACTCACCCATGTTTAATGATTCTCTACGCTGTGCCATAGCTGGCATAATTACTAAATCTCTCATAATGAAATTGAATTAAATGGTTATTGATTGAATGGATTTAATAGGAACAAACCTAAAACACAAGTGAATTTCTTCGCTTGTATCTTAGGCTGTCCTATGTCTTTCCCTAAAGATTCTTTCAAAGGAAATGAGGAGCATTAGTAAATTATTGGTTAGCTATGGCAATAGTGCATCGTGTCTGCTCTTGGATTAATAAGAATGCTTATTCCTGCCAACTATCAGACTGCATTTCTAAAGCATTCTTTTTATTTAAGAGCTATGAGGGGGTGTTTATGTGGGTAGGGGTGTCTTGTGCATTACTCTGATGGTTTAAAATTGTCATTACGAAGTAGCATTCATAAGGGCTGCTTACCCTTATCGTAGAAATTCAACTTTAGATGCTTCTAAAGTCAGAATAAGACAGAGTGGGGATTATTCGTACTATCTCTTAATATATTAATAAACAGTACGAAAAATCCTACTTGCCTGTTATTTGGACTTGAAAGCTATCTTAACCACGTTTTTTGAGTTGGTTGGATTCCACTCCTTGCGCTGTTTGGCTATGTTGTTGTCTAATAATAGTTCATTGGGAGTAAGCTCTATCCCTTTGGGTATATATCTTAACAAACCTGCACTATATAATTCCAGATTGTAACTCTCTACATTCTTCTTACCATTCCCAATTTGTCAGCCAACTTATTAGGAGTAAGCAGTATCTTGTTGTTCTCTGCTATTAATAGGAGCTTGATATGATATCCTTTCACTTTAATATTCAAATCCACTGTCATAAAGAGGTAGGACAGTGTTATGAAGTTGGGATGTTCAATGGGTGGAATGCAGTAAATGCTCCTCATTACAAATTCTATAAGAGGATGGTTGATAGCTTCCCTATATCTCTTTCTAATCAGCACTGCCTCTATATCCTTATTGAAGTTCTTTAATGCGTCCTCTTTCTCTCCAGTTCGTTTGGCTAAGTCTTTGATTCTCCATCTGACCTTATAATAGTCGTTTCTATATAAGGACAGACAGAAGAACCTGTACAAATTGGGTGGATTGAGTTTATCTACAATAGACTTGTTAATGGTAGCATAATTCTGCCTAATGTTACTTGTCCTGTTTTGCAGGTGTTTTAATTGTATCTTCATATTCATTAGTAGCTGATTGAATATTATTGGTAAACATTAAATCTTTCTTCTCTCGTTCCATCCTGTAATAGTAGGCAGTTCCAAAGTATATCTTGGCTTCCTTTCTGTTGTGAAACTTCTTTCCTGTTGGCAGATGAATTATCATATCAGTTTAAATATCAGTGAATTAATAAGCCAACTTCTGCAATGAGATATAATAGGTAGCAACCTTTCCATTCTTCTTTCTCCTTGTCTTTAGATAGTTATTAAGATTAGCCCACAATCCAATGTGAACCTTGTTATCTTTTACTCCCTGTTTAAGAGCCTTAGCCCTTATCTGCTCATAAGTAAATTCTTCCATTTTAGATATTCTGAATAGTTTGTAAGTCCGTCAATCTGTGTGGTGGGATTATCTGCTTGTAGTACTGTAAAGATAGTAATTCCATGAGTGGGAAACTAATGATAAGACCACAATTCAGAAGTATTGAGTAGGCAGGGAAACCTCTCACATTTCCCTGCTTCTTGTCAATCTTCCTTGTTATGTTCAAAACATAGGACTAAGTGTATAATTCCATTCTCATTCTTGAAAGCTATTCTTGGATTATCAACTTCCTTATATGTAATGGAAGTTATAATAATGGGGAACAGTTCATTCGCATTATAAAGTTTGAGGCTATTTGCAATATATTCATTAGAACTATATTCTGGAAGAATGAAACTGAACAAGTAGAGCTTGACATCATTGTATTGCTGCATTTTAGCTCTTAGTATTTCTTGCTTAGCAATTATTGCTTCGTAGATAGTGCTTAAATATGAACTGGATTGTATGATATATGGATTCATTGTTTTATTATTTAGTTGGTTAAGAATTAAGCCCACCTGTCACATGGGCTTTGCTATTGGTGGCTTATGCTTCCAGAGCTTCTTTCAATATCTTAATGAAGTCATTCTCTGATTTAATCTCTTTCCACTTATCCTCTTTGTAGTTCTTGTATTTCAGATTGTCAAGAGCTTTGAATGCCTGTTCTTCACTTGTTGATATGGCATGGCTGTTGAAACCTTTGATGAAGTAACGTTTGGTAATGAAAGAGACATCCATCTTAGCCGCCTTACATAGGTTGATGAATTTGTTCCCTCTTTCAATGTCAACCTTTGCATCTTTGGGGAATGTAAACCCTTCTCCTTGCAGTACATTGTTTACCTGTTTGTCAGATAGACTTTTACCTGTGTAAATCAGCATAGCAGTGGTTGGATTGAACCCTTCGTTTAGCAATTTTGCTACATTTTGGAACAGTTCATCATTAGAAGTCAAAGAAGCTACAACCAATCTGTCTTTTTTATCCCAACTGGTGCCTACATTATTAATATCAACCAAGTATTCACCAACATTCTCAATATCCCTAACGTGAACATTTGGAATCAAATTCTGATATTTCCCTGTTGCAATCAGTTTGGCGAATGCTGTACTTCTATGCTGCCCATCAAGGATAACGAAGTAATCTTTGGCTTCTTCCTTAGTCAGTTCCTTTCCGTTGATGTCCGTTACAGTATAACCTGCTTCAATCAGTTTGGACGCTTCCATTACGATAATGGGGAAAGCCTTGTCATATTTATTGGCGGCTATCAAGGCTATAAAACCGTCCACTTTCTTGGAACTTATAGGGCGATTGTTCTTGACGAATGCTATTTTCTTCTGCTGTTCAGTTTTTACGCCTGTTTCTTCATCCATCACTGAGAATGTGAAAGAACTGTTGACAGCTTTTTCCTTAGATATTCTTTCAAACTCCTTAGCCTGTTCCATTTGGGTTTTGGCTTCATCAACGACTTTCTGTTGTGCCGCTATTACAGCTTCGTTTCTGTTGCCTTTTACAAGGCGGTTCAGTTCTTTCTCTTCTTTCTCAAAGACCTTGGTCAGTTCTTCTATGTTACCCATAGTTGCGTTGTTTGATTCTACACTATTATTTACCATCTCTACTGAATTAACATTTGAAGTTGTCATAATTATTTCTTTTGAATTGTGATTAATAATGTTCTGTGCAACCGTCAAACCTATGTACACTTAGTTATCTGATTACGCTGCAAAACTACTTGCTTCTGGGCTGATTAAAAGAGAGAAATTAATGAGTGGTTTTACTTCCCCTCTTAATTGTCAGCTCGTCCGTTATCGTTTTGACGCTGCAAAGATGGGATATAATGGCAGGATTAAAAGAGAGAAAAAAAGTCCTGCTCTTATGTACCCTCTTAATGGTACGGAGCAGGATTGTATTAATTATCAGAAGTTTATTAGAAGTATATGCTGTTCGCAGTATCAATTCTCTTGTCTTTATATTGCTTGATGTAACCTTTTAGGACATCTTCATCATCTGAGAATTTACTATGTTTAGATAGCTTAGTGAAGTAGATAAGCCTTGATATGAGCAATGTCTTACTAAGTGATATGGTGCTTCCTTTCTTCTGTCTGATATTAAACTGCTTGTTATATGGCTCTAAATTGAAGAAGTCATTGAACATCTTATAGAACAGCCATATCTGAACGGATTCCTTTTCTTCTGCGTGGGTGCTTATGCTGACTTGTTGGCTCTGCATCCAAGGATGTTCCTCTATCTCTTTTAGGTTGTTGGCAATGATAGTAGCCAAGTAACCTATTGCATTGGCATTGTCAATTACTATCTGATGCTTGCCTTCAATCTTTACAGAGACGGTAATAGGCTTTTTAAAACTTACTCCAAATTGGTTAATCTCCTTATGGTTGTCAGCTATGGCTTTGGCGAATTTGATGAGTTGTTCTATTCCAATGCCTGTAGCTTTCATTCCGTCCAAGCACGTTCCACAAGTATAGTCAAAGATGAACAGAAGTAGAAACCAGAACTTATCTATATCAACTCCCAAACCTTTCAATGTATTCTGTATGTCCTCATTGGCTATATAATCTTCGTATGTGAAATTACCATATAGTTCATTCTGATTGTATCTTCTTATGAATAGGGGTAAGGCGGTAGTGCCGCAGACGTATCTTTCTCCTGTGGCTGGGTCTATATCTACGTCTGGAACATATTTAACGGCTATGGTTTCCATGTATTCCAAACGAGTGTCAATGCTTATGTAATCTTCCTTTAGCTTCTCCATAATTATTAGTTTAAGGCAAAATTAAAAAATAATCCCCACCTGCATTGCTACAAGTGGGGAATTTGTGGGTAGGATATGCTTTAGTAATCAGAATCTCCTGTAAACGTATCCATAAGTTTATCCATCTGCTCACCAATGCACTTGTCTATTAGCTTTGCATAATGGGCAGTCATTCGTGTATTGGTATGTCCTAACATCTTAGAAACAACTTCCAGAGATATGTTATTGGCTAAAGTAACTGTACTTGCAAATGTGTGCCTACTTGTGTGGAAGCAAATTCGTTTATTGATTCCACAGAGTATAGCTATATCCTTTAGATATTTGTTGATGTCCGCAGGGTCTTGAATAGGGAGTAGTTTCTCTCCACCTTTGTACTTATCCAATATCAGTTTGGCGATAGGGAGTAGGGGAATGCGTGATAGAACCCCTGTCTTAACCCTACGTTTCTTAATCCATATTCTGCCAGTGTTATCTTTCTCAAAGTGTTCTGATGTCAAGGTCTTAATGTCAATGTAGCTAAGCCCTGTGAAGCACCCAAAGAGAAACATATCTTTAGCTCGTTCCAATCTTGGTAGGGGAGTATCAAAGTTGATAATCTTCCTCAATTCTTCTTCATCCAAGAAATCCACTTCTACGGGTTCGCGTTCTACTTTATAAGCATTTACAGGATTGTAGGATATATAAGAGTTGGCGACAGCTAAATTTAGCAACTTCTTTAAGAACTTTAAATGTTTGGTGCAGGAGTTTTGTCCCATCTTCTTCTCTCCTAAAAGGAAAGCATGGAATCCTTGAATGAAGCCCAAGTTTATCTCTCTTAAATATAAGTCCTTACGCTCATATTTCTTCTGAATAAACTCTTTGAATAATCTGCCTGTATATTCAAACACCCAATAAGTGGCAGGGGCAACAGTTTTACCTACCATTGCTTTGCGCTCTGTATTATGTTCGTTCAGAACATCCAATAAAGTCTTCTCGTTCAGAGCTTCCACCTTATCTGTGATAGCTTCTTTTAATAGTTCAGCAGTGATAAGATAACCCTTTTGGAGTAGCTCAATTTCTTTTTGATATATCTTATTCCGTAGTTGAATCAGATAACCGTTGATTAGCTGCGCTTCTTCACTCTTGCCTTTTACAGCTTGCTTCTCTTTGTTCCAGTCAGCAGCAGGTACGTGTTTACCTGTACTAAAGTAGATTCTCTTTCCGTTAGTGGTGATTGAAACCTCAATAGGTGATAGACCTTTCTTGTTTTGCTTACTTTCTCTTAATGAAAAGTAAACCATTGTACAATGTTTCTCCATTTTAAATTAAATGTTATATGGAGTGTATTGCATTGTATTATAGTTGATTATGCCAATTCTTGCAGCCGTTTTTTAAGAATGGCAAATTCGGCTGCAAATCGGCTGCAAAAGTAACCTGTTTATGGCTTGATTTGAGGGGTAATTGGCTACTCTTTACATGAGTTGTTTGGACTTAAATAAAGCAGGATTTATCTTGTTATCTCCTTACTGATTCACCATTCATTCACTCCAAATAATGAGTGATGCAAGGTGCTTCAATCTGTTATCTAAGTCAAGTTACCACAAATAAAAAACTCCTGCAACCACAAGGATTACAGGAGTTTATCTGTATTAAGTAACTTAAATTACTTGCTCAAAGCAGTAGCCACGTCAACGGCACAAGCCACTGTACATCCTACCATCGGGTTGTTACCGATACCCAGGAATCCCATCATTTCCACGTGAGCAGGAACTGATGAAGAACCAGCGAATTGAGCGTCTGAGTGCATACGACCCATAGTGTCTGTCATACCGTAAGAAGCCGGTCCGGCAGCCATGTTGTCCGGATGCAGAGTACGACCAGTACCACCACCAGATGCTACTGAGAAGTACGGCTTACCAGCCAATACGCGTTCTTTCTTATAAGTACCTGCAACCGGGTGTTGGAAGCGGGTCGGATTCGTAGAGTTACCAGTGATGGATACATCCACACCCTCTTTCCACATGATAGCCACACCTTCGCGAACATCGTCTGCACCATAGCATTTTACTTTGGCACGGGGACCGTCGCTGTATGCGATTTCACGAACTACTTTCAGTTCACCTGTATAGTAATCGAATTGAGTCTGAACGTATGTAAAGCCGTTGATACGAGAGATAATCTGTGCAGCGTCCTTGCCGAGACCGTTCAGGATGCAACGCAGAGGTTCTTTACGTACCTTGTCGGCTTTAGCGGCAATCTTGATAGCACCTTCGGCAGCAGCGAATGACTCGTGACCTGCCAAGAAAGCGAAACACTTGGTTTCTTCACGCAGCAACATGGCTGCCAAGTTACCATGACCGATACCAACCTTGCGGTCGTCAGCTACAGAACCCGGAATACAAAATGCCTGCAGACCGATACCGATAGCTTCAGCAGCTTCAGCAGCGTTCTTGCAGCCCTTCTTAATGGCGATGGCGCAACCTACAACGTATGCCCATTTTGCATTTTCGAAACAGATGGGCTGAGTTTCTTCACAAGTCTTATAAGGATCGAGACCATGAGCTTCGCAGATAGCATTGGCTTCTTCGATGTCTTTGATACCGTTTGCGTTCAATGCGGCAAGAATCTGCTTGATACGACGGTCTTGGCTTTCAAATTTTACTTCTCTAATCATATGTCTTTCCTCCTTATATTATTCGTGACGTGGGTCAATGTGTTTAACTGCACCTTGCTCTTCAGTGAAGCGGCCGTATGTACCGGTAACTTTCTTCAATGCTTCATTGGCGTCTGTACCTTTCTTGATTTCATCCATAAACTTGCCCAGATGAACAAATTCGTAACCGCAGATTTCGTCGTTCTTGTCCAAAGCGATAGTCTTGATGTAACCTTCTGCCATTTCCAGGTAACGAGAACCCTTAGCCAACGTTCCGTACAATGTGCCTACCTGGCTGCGCAGACCTTTGCCCAAGTCTTCCAAGCCAGCTCCAATCATCAAACCGCCTTCCGAGAAAGCAGATTGGGTACGACCATAAACGATTTGCAGGAAGAGTTCGCGCATAGCTGTGTTGATAGCGTCACAAACGAGGTCAGTGTTCAATGCTTCGAGGATAGTCTTTCCCGGGAGGATTTCTGATGCCATAGCAGCAGAGTGAGTCATACCGGAGCAACCGATAGTCTCAACCAAAGCTTCCTGGATAACGCCTTCCTTTACATTGAGGGTTAATTTACATGCACCTTGCTGAGGAGCACACCAGCCGATGCCGTGTGTCAGACCAGAGATGTCAACAATTTCTTTAGCTTTTACCCATTTACCTTCTTCGGGAATAGGAGCCGGTCCGTGGTTAGGACCTTTCTTCACAACACACATGTGTTCCACTTCGTGTGAATAAGTCATAATTAGCTCTTTTTTAAGTGATATAATTTAAAAAAAACGTAGTCTACTTTTATTAGTCGGGTGCAAAGTTAGTTGTTTTCCCCGTTTCTGCCAACTGTTCAATTTGACTTTTTTCTATAATAATGTGAAATTGTAGTTCGGCGGATGTTTTTCAGACTTTTGCTTTGTACGCCCGAAAGCAGATTTTGAAAAATGAGTTTGCGTTATCCGCTGTCATCCTGCGGCTGAAATGTTATGCCGGAACTTAGGATTAATTTGTTGGGAAAGTGCCTGCAACTGTCCTCAAACTCCCTACTTATTATTCTTACTACACTTGTGTTCCTTTCTTACAACAGCTGTGTCGTTTTCTTACAACGGCTGTGTTGTTTTCTTACAACAGCTGTGGTAAGAATAATAGGTGCCGATTCCGTACTTAGTTTTCAGGGAGTATGCGGCTAGTTTTTGGACATTTTCCTCTTAGATATGCTGAATCTGCTTGCAGCAGAACAGAATTGGTCCTTATGATTCCTTTTTTCGCAATTCATTTCTTACCTTTGCCACCCGATTCAATCAATGAGAAACAAATAAGATTCAGACTATGATAGAAGTTACAGATGTGGCATTGCGCCAGGCTGCCGGCGAAGGGATGGATGCGTTTATTGGCGTATTCACCGATGCTTATAAAAAAGAAATAGGCGGAGAAATGACTGCCGAGACGATGCCTTTGCTTACCGGTGAACAGCATTCATTGTTGGCCTATCAGATATTCCGTGATGAAGTGATGGAGGGAGGCTTCTGCCAACTGATTCAAAATGGTTATGGCGGTTATATTTTCGACAATCCGTTTGCCAAAGTGATGCGTTTGTGGAGAGTGGGCGATTTGAGTAAGTTGGTTTATGCTGCCAAGAAAGTATACGATAGCCATCGTGATGACTTGGAACGTGAACGTACAGACGAGGAGTTTATGGCAATGTACGAGCAATATGAGGCTTTCGATGAGCTGGAAGATGAATTTTTGGAAAAAGAGGAGGAATATACAGCTTTGGTTGCTGGCTATGTGGATGAACATTTGGAGCTGTTTGCCAAGATTGTGTAGGTGTGGATTAACTGATGTAAATGTTAAATGTTACTGTGATATGCAGTATTTAGATTAATCTTTCATTTAATCTTAAAAACAATGAAAAAACGAGGAGAGTACTATATTACTCAATTCTTTTATCTAAATTTGCAAACTCTAATATTTATAGAAAAAAAGATGAAACAATTAAAATTCTTGGTGGTTGCCTTGACATTGTTGATGGGCATTTCGTTTACTTCGTGTTTGAATTCGGATAGTGACCCTTACAATTATGGAGGGGGTATGGTTAAAGTTCAGAACTATATGGGTGTTTATTCTTTTAAAGGTGAGAACGGTGTAACTATAACTCCAACATCTGCCTCAATTTCGGCTTTAGAGGCCAATGGCTTTAAAATGTCTGATATGAGCGATAAGGTAGCACAGATATATTATCGTTGGGATCCTACTCAAGTAGATATACCTGCTGATGAGAAAGATGTTAAGGGGGTTGAATTGTACTCTATTGAATCATTAGATAATACAGTGGAAATAGTTGAACAAAAGGGAGTCGCTGCAAATGATTCTATCAGTAAATCCAATAATGCTGCTATCATTTCGTTAGGATATGATGCTGGTGGTATAAAATATGCTCCTAAGTTTTTCTATGACGATCATACGCTTCTACTTCCGATAAATTATTATATTACTAATAAAAGGCATTTTTTGACGTTAGTGTATTACCCGAATGAGGATAATGGAACAACTTTAAGATTATATTTGGGCCATAATTCTAATGGTGATTCGACATCCACTAATAGCACATCTTACACATTGACTGCAAATACTGGCGGTTATTATGGGTTGGGATTGTTCTATAAAGTATATGATTTAAGAAAGGTTTTTGAACGTTACAAACGTCAGACATCCACTTCTGAAAATCCGACTACTATTGAAATTGTTACGAAAGTAAATTCATATTCACTGAAGTTGGACGATTCTCAAACTAAGGAAGAAGTGTATACTGTTACAAAGGGAGAAACTGAAAAATAAGATATTGAATTACAAAGATTTATTTCATATAGCAATACTACTGATTTCCTCTCCGGCTCGTGCCTGGGAGGAAATTAGTTTAGAGGATAGGCGAAAAGTGTTTGCTGCTTTTGTCTATCCTATGATTGGTTTATGCGGGTTGTCCGTTTTCATCGGTTCTTTGATGAAGATGGGATGGGATGGGCCGCAAAGCTTTCAATATGCCATGACACAATGCTGTGCGGTGGCTGTATCCTTGTTCGGAGGATATTTTTTGGCAGCCTATCTCATCAATGGGCTGCGTGTCCGCATGTTTATGCTGGACAGTGATGTCCCTTTGGCGCAACAGTTTGCAGGTTATGCACTGGTTGTGGTATTCATGCTGAAGATTGTTATCGGCATATTGCCGAATTTCGGCATTATGGCTCTGTTGCTCCAATTCTATATTGTATATGTAGTGTGGGAAGGAAGCAAAAAGGTGATGCAGATAGAAGAAAAATACCGTTTGCGTTTCACCATTCTGTCTTCTATTTTGTTAATAGCTTGTCCGGTGGTCATTGAATGGATATTCAATAAGCTGACGGTAGTGCTAAACTGATAAATGTTATGAAACAAGCTCCTGTAAATATAAAGAATAAGCGTGCTACGTTCGACTACGAACTGACAGACACCTATACGGCTGGCATTGTGCTTACGGGCACAGAAATCAAGTCCATCCGGTTGGGGAAAGCAAGCTTGGTCGATACGTTCTGTTACTTTGCCAACGGCGAATTGTGGGTGAAGAACATGCATGTGGCCGAATACTTCTATGGTTCGTACAACAATCACAATGCACGCAGGGAGCGCAAGCTTTTGTTGAATAAGAAGGAACTTGAAAAACTGATGCGCGGTACGAAAGATCCTGGTTTCACCATTGTTCCCGTGCGTTTGTTTATCAATGAAAAAGGGCTGGCCAAACTTGTGGTGGCACTTGCCAAAGGTAAGAAGCAATATGATAAGCGCGAATCACTGAAGGAAAAAGATGACAAACGCGATATGGCGCGTATGTTTAAAAGATAATATGAGTAAACTTGGTAGTTTGGTGCGTGAGCGCATCCTTATTTTGGATGGTGCAATGGGCACTATGATACAGCAATACAACTTGACAGAGGAAGATTTTCGGGGTGAACGCTTCTCGCAGATTCCCGGACAGATGAAAGGTAACAATGACCTGCTTTGTCTGACACGCCCTGATGTGATACAAGATATTCACCGCAAGTATCTGGCGGCAGGTGCGGATATCATCGAAACAAATACATTCAGTTCCACCTGCATCAGTATGGCCGATTATCATGTGCAGGACTATGTGCGTGAGATGAATCTTGCCGCAGTGCGTCTGGCACGCGAAGTGGCGGATGAGTTTACTTCTCTTACTCCCGACAAACCCCGTTTTGTGGCAGGCTCCGTAGGACCGACGAACAAGACCTGCTCCATGAGTCCCGATGTGAACAATCCGGCCTTTCGTGCCTTGAGCTACGATGAACTGGCCGATGCCTACCGTGAGCAGATGGAAGCGTTGCTCGAAGGTGGTGTGGATGCTTTGCTGATAGAAACCATTTTTGATACGCTGAATGCCAAGGCTGCTATTTTTGCCGCCGGGCAGGCGATGGAAACTGTAGGAGTTCATGTACCCTTGATGCTCTCTGTGACTGTTTCTGATATTGGAGGGCGTACTCTGTCGGGACAAACTTTGGATGCTTTTCTCGCCTCCGTGCAGCATGCCGATATTTTTTCCGTTGGGCTGAACTGCTCCTTTGGTGCCCGCCAGTTGAAACCTTTCCTGGAGCAGCTTGCTGCCCGTGCACCTTATTATATCAGCGCTTATCCCAACGCCGGACTGCCCAACAGCTTGGGCACATACGACCAGACTCCTGCCGATATGGCACATGAAGTAAAAGAGTATATCCATGAGGGATTGGTGAATATTATCGGTGGTTGTTGCGGAACGACAGATGCCTACATTGCCGAGTACTCCTCGCTGATTGCCGGTGCAACGCCCCATCAGCCGGTTCCCAGACCGGAAAATCTTTGGCTTTCCGGGCTTGAACTTCTGGAAGTGAAGCCGGAAAATAACTTCGTGAATGTGGGTGAACGCTGCAATGTGGCGGGTTCGCGCAAATTCTTGCGTCTGATTAATGAAAAGAAATATGACGAGGCGCTCAGCATTGCTCGCCAGCAGGTGGAAGACGGTGCGCAGGTCATTGATATAAATATGGACGACGGACTGCTGGATGCTCAAGCGGAGATGACGACTTTCCTCCATCTGATAGCTTCGGAACCTGAGATTGCCCGTGTTCCCGTCATGATAGACTCCTCTAAGTGGGAAGTGATTGTGGCCGGATTGAAATGCCTGCAAGGCAAGTCCATCGTCAACTCCATCTCCTTGAAGGAGGGGGAAGATAAATTCCTGGAGCATGCGCGTACCATCAAGCAATATGGTGCGGCAGTCGTGGTGATGGCTTTTGATGAAAAAGGGCAGGCAGACACGTACGAACGTAAGATTGAGGTCTGCGAACGGGCATACCGTCTTTTGGTGGACAAGACAGGTTTCAATCCCCATGATATAATTTTCGACCCGAATGTACTTGCCGTGGCAACCGGTATGGACGAGCACAACAATTATGCTGTAGACTTTATCCGTGCCACCGGATGGATACGCAAGAATCTGCCCGGTGCGCATGTCAGTGGAGGAGTGAGTAACCTTTCCTTCTCTTTCCGCGGCAATAATTACATTCGCGAGGCGATGCATGCCGTATTCCTTTACTATGCCATCCGCGAGGGCATGGATATGGGTATCGTCAATCCGGCTACCTCCGTTCTTTACACCGATATTCCCGCTGATATATTGGAGCGCATAGAGGATGTGGTCTTGAACCGTCGTCCCGATGCTGCCGAGCGCTTGATAGAAACTGCCGAACGCTTGAAAGCGGAAGCAGAGGCGGCAAAAACTTCCGGAGGAGAGCGGCAGGCTGCCGCCCATTCCCAACTTGCCTGGAGAGAGGAGACTTCTGTGGAAGAGCGGTTGAAGTACGCCTTGACAAAGGGTATCGGCGATTATCTGGAAGCAGACCTTGCCGAAGCGTTGAAGCTGTATCCCAAAGCTGTTTCTATCATTGAAGGTCCGTTGATGGCGGGCATGAATCATGTAGGCGATTTGTTTGGGGCAGGCAAAATGTTCCTGCCGCAAGTAGTGAAGACGGCACGCACCATGAAGAAAGCGGTTGCCATCCTCCAGCCCATAATCGAGTCGGAGAAAGAAGAAGGTGCAACTGCTGCCGGAAAGGTGTTGTTGGCTACGGTAAAAGGTGATGTGCACGACATTGGAAAAAATATAGTCTCGGTAGTAATGGCCTGCAACGGGTACGATATAGTGGACCTTGGCGTCATGGTGCCTGCCGAAACCATTGTACAGCATGCCATAGAGGAAAAGGTAGACATGATAGGATTGAGTGGCTTGATAACCCCTTCGCTGGATGAAATGGTGCATGTAGCCATTGAGTTGGAAAAGGCAGGCCTGGACATTCCTCTGCTGATAGGTGGTGCCACGACTTCACCGCTTCACACTGCTCTAAAGATTGCTCCGGTCTATCATGCTCCCGTAATCCATCTGAAGGACGCCTCACAGAATGCTACAGTAGCAGCCAAACTGATGAATCCTGAGACAAAGGAGGAACTGGAAGAAGAACTGCATGAGAAGTATCGGCAGTTGTGCGAGAAGAACCGGGAGAAACAAGTAACAACCGTTTCCCTGGAAGAAGCGAGAAAGAACAAACTGAATCTGTTTTAAGAAGGAAGGAAAATAAGGATTAGGGATTAACATTCCTGCGGCATATATTCCTAATATTATGCGCAATTCGTTAACCCCTAATCCTTATTCTTTATCTTCTTCTTGTATTGCTCGAAACGTGACGTAATATCCCTTACGAAGTTATAAGTTTCGATGCCACGGAAATAGCCGTTTTTGCAGACGGGGTCGGTGAAGTATTCCTCATTGCTTTTTAGCAGGATGAAGTTTTCTACATTATCACGCCAGACATATTTGTTTTTGCCGTATTTTTCGGCCAGTGCCATGGCATCCAGCACATGGCCGATTCCGGAATTATAAGATGCCAGCACAAAGTTGATGCGTTCTTCCTGGGGTATCTTGGAAAAACTTTTGGCTGTGGCGCCTATGTATTTCACGGCAGCCTTTATACTCTCTTCAGGGTTCTGTTCCTTTCCTTCGGGTAGCCCCATAGCCCTGGCTGTGGCAGGCATCAGTTGCATCAGCCCCCTGGCACCGGCCCAGGATACGGCAGTGGAGTCGAAGTTGGACTCAGTATATGCCAGAGACGCCAGCAGGCGCCAGTCCCAGTCTATCTTGGGAGCATATTTCTTGAACAAATCATCGTAATGGGAAATTTTTCCTTCGCGCAGGGAGAGGATAGGAGAGTGGGGAATGGCCTTGCCGATTTCAAAATATCGTTTCATACTTGCCGTATAGGCAGGTGAAGTCATATTCTCCTCATGCCATTTGTTAGCGGCGGCTGCCAGTTGCGGACAGTCTTTCCGGACTGCCCACGATGCACGCTGGTCAAAGCTGATGGAGAGTCTGATATTCAGGTTGGGGTAATAGGTCGTATTAAGCTGTGCCACATCATTGTCTGCTACGGTATAGGGGATTTTCCCTTGTGCCACTTGGGTGATGAGGTCTTCTGCACTGATACTGTCGTTGGTCACTTTATGGATGTGGATACCTCCTCCGAGCTCTTCGTCCAGATTGACCAGCCGTTCATAATATTTTCCCGGCTTTACATATACATCTTTCCCGATGAGTTCCGTCACGTCTTTCAGTGGTTTGGTACGTCCGTTATTACGTTGCACGATGACTTGGTGCGTGATGACCTCTTCACCGCAATAAAGCAGACTGTCTTTCCATTCTTTAGTGATAGGCAGGTTGTAGGCGATGAGGTCTCCCTTGCCTGCTAATAACTTCTCTATGAGTTCGTGCACATTCCGGGCTACCTCTATTCTCAGCTTTACTCCCAGGCTCTTGGCAAACTGCTCGCTTAGCTCATATTGGAATCCCATATCCTGGCCACGGTAGATGAAGTAGGAAGTGGAGCTGTACAGAGTCAATACAACCAGTTCTCCGCTGTCCTTTATCTGTTGCAGGTCATCCGCTTCTTCTTTTTCGGCAGGATGTCCTCCACGGCATCCTGCGATACAGCACAACAACAGTAAGATAATTGAGACGGGAGAATTGATAATGGATGATTTATGTTTGGCGAGAGAAAATAAACTGTTCATATCTCATAGATTTAGTGTGTTCTTAATCCTCCATTATCAATTCTCCATTACAAATTAACTTCCCAAGTGCTTCTTGATATACATGGTCAATATATCGATGGCTACCTGGTTGTTTCCGCCTTCCGGTACAATGAGGTCTGCATATCGTTTGCAGGGCTCTATGAATTGCTGGTGCATGGGTTTTAGTATACGTGTATAGCGTTCCATAACGGCTTCTGCCGTGCGTCCGCGTTCCACTACATCACGCTGGATTACACGAATTAGGCGTTCGTCGGGGTCAGCGTCTACAAATATCTTGAGGTCCATCATGCTTCGCAGTTTCTTGTCGCACAAGGCAAGGATACCTTCTATGATGATGACTTCCCGGGGGGCGATATGGATGGTTTCGGGCTGGCGTGTACACGTCAGGTATGAGTAGGTGGGCTGTTCTATGCTTTTTCCTTCGCGCAGCATGGCGACATGTCTGGAAAGAAGGCTCCACTCAAAAGCGTCGGGGTGGTCGAAGTTGATGTTCTGCCGTTCTTCCACGGGCACATGGCTACTGTCCTTGTAGTAAGAGTCTTGTGGCAATAATACCACTTCACCAGCCGGTAGGCTTTCGATAATTTTACGTACGACGGTGGTCTTTCCTGAGCCGGTTCCACCTGCAATTCCTATTATTAACATCCGTTTAAGTGTATATTTGAAACAAAACCAGTATTTTTGCAGTTGTTAAAACAGCCGCTTAGGCTGACAAATATAGTGATAAATCATTTAAATGGCAAAGTTATGGTAAAGCACATTGTATTATTTAAGTTAAAAGATGAGGCACCGGCTGACGAAAAGTTGGCTGCAATGAACAGTTTCAAGGCAGCTATCGAAGCGCTTCCGGCTAAAATATCCGTTATCCGCAAGATTGAAGTCGGGCTGAATATCAATCCAGGCGAGGCTTGGAGTATCGCTCTTTACAGTGAGTTCGATACGTTGGATGACGTGAAATACTATGCCACCCATCCCGACCACGTGGCTGCCGGCAAGCTTATCGCTGCTGTGAAAGAGAGCCGTGCCTGCGTGGACTACGAGATAACTGAAAATTAAAAATTAAAAATTAAATCAGAGAACATGAAGAAATTGTTGTTCCCTTTATTTCTGTTGCTTTTCGCTGTGGCAGTGCAGGCACAGATACAAGACCCAGTCAAGTTCAAGTCCGAGCTGAAGACTTTGGCTGCCGATGAAGCGGAGGTCGTTTTTACGGCTGCTATTGACAAGGGCTGGCATGTCTATTCCACCGACTTGGGCGATGGCGGTCCTATCTCGGCGACTTTCAATGTGGAGAAAATCTCCGGAGCGGAAGTGGCTGGCAAACTGAAGCCTGTAGGCAAGGAAATCTCTACTTTCGATAAGTTGTTCGAAATGAAGGTACGCTATTTTGAAAATACGGCCCAATTTGTGCAGAAGCTAAAATTGACGGGTGGTGCCTATCAGCTGGAAGGATATCTGGAGTATGGCGCTTGCAACGATGAAAATTGTCTGCCGCCCACACAAGTGCCTTTCCAATTCTCCGGTGAGGCAGAAGGGGCTGCCAAAGAAGCTGCTGCAGCTACGGTTGAAACGAAAGTTGAAGAACAGCCCGCAAAGCAGGAGGCTGCCACCGACATGGTTTCTGTGGCTGTTGTCGGTGGTGCGGACGGACCGACGGAAATCAATGTGACGGACAAGGTGAACTTTTGGAAACCGGTTATCAATGAACTGCAATCTTTGGGCGAAACCACTTCGCAGGAAGATATGTCTTGGATTTATATCTTTATTACCGGATTTGCCGGCGGACTGTTAGCGCTCTTCACCCCTTGTGTATGGCCCATCATCCCGATGACTGTCAGCTTCTTCCTGAAGCGTAGCAAGGATAAGAAGAAAGGCATCCGTGATGCATGGACGTATGGTGCTTCCATCGTAGTGATTTATGTGACGCTCGGGCTGGCCATTACGCTGATTTTCGGAGCCAGCGCACTGAACGCACTCTCTACGAATGCAGTATTCAATATTCTTTTCTGCTTGATGCTGGTTGTGTTTGCGGCTTCCTTCTTCGGAGCGTTCGAAATAACGTTGCCCTCCAAATGGAGTACGGCTGTAGACAGTAAAGCCGAGGCGACAAGTGGTTTGCTCAGTATCTTTTTGATGGCGTTTACCTTGTCGCTGGTATCTTTCTCCTGCACGGGACCTATTATCGGATTCCTGCTGGTTCAGGTTTCCACGACGGGTAGTGTGGTGGCTCCCGCTATTGGCATGCTGGGCTTTGCCATTGCATTGGCATTGCCTTTCACGCTGTTTGCCTTATTCCCGTCCTGGTTGAAGTCCATGCCCAAATCCGGTGGATGGATGAATATCATCAAGGTGACGCTTGGCTTCCTGGAGCTGGCTTTTGCCCTGAAGTTCCTTTCGGTAGCCGATTTAGCTTACGGTTGGCGCATCCTCGACCGTGAAACGTTCCTTGCTTTGTGGATTGTACTTTTTGCACTGCTTGGTTTCTACTTGCTGGGCAAAATCAAGTTCCCGCACGATGATGACGATTCAAAGGTTAGTGTGCCCCGTTTCTTTATGGCGTTGGCCTCACTGGCATTTGCAGTATATATGATTCCCGGCTTGTGGGGAGCTCCGCTGAAAGCTGTCAGTGCTTTTGCGCCGCCCATGCAGACGCAAGATTTCAATCTTTACAATAATGAAGTGCATGCCAAGTTCGATGATTATGACCTCGGTATGGAGTATGCCCGTCAGCATGGCAAGCCCGTGATGCTCGACTTCACCGGTTATGGTTGCGTGAACTGCCGTAAGATGGAGCTTGCCGTATGGACAAACCCTAAGGTGAGTGACATTATCAACAACGACTATGTGCTTATCACGCTTTACGTCGACAACAAGACACCGCTTCCTTCTCCCGTGAAGATTTTGGAGAACGGCACGGAACGTACGCTGCGTACCGTAGGCGACAAGTGGAGTTATCTGCAGCGTGTCAAGTTCGGTGCCAATGCGCAGCCCTTCTATGTGTTGATTGACAACGAAGGTAAGCCGCTTAACAAGTCTTACTCCTACGACGAAGATATACCTAAGTATATCGAATTTCTGCAGACCGGACTGGAGAATTATAAGAAAGAGAAATAAATAGAATCGGAAAAAGGATGCTTGTAAAAAGGCATCCTTTTTTCACTAAATCCCCTTTTTGTATGAAACACATTATAGACATTGATGCTTGGGAACGTCGGGATAACTACGGCTTTTTCCGCAGTTTTGTAAATTCCTGGTATTCCGTCACTACAGAGATTGACTGCACGGAAGCCAGTGCTGCAGCCCGGGCTGCAAAGCGCTCCTTTTTCCTTTATTATCTGTATGCTGTGGTGCGTTCGGCTAATGAAGTCGATGAACTCCGTTACCGTACCGACAAGGAAGGCCGGGTTGTTTTTCACGACCGGGTGGACATCATTTCTCCGATAGCTGTTCCCGGAAAGACATTCTATACCGTGCGCATTCCCTACCACGAAGACTTTGAGCGTTTCTATGCCGAAGCTTACGCCTTGATAACAAACATACCCGAGGACGGTGACCCTTATGGAGCCGAAAAGATTCTTGCCGGGCAAGGCGATTACGATGTGGTCCATCTGAGTGCAGTTCCCAAAATGTATTTCACCTCGATAACCTATACACTTGCCGAAGCAGGCAACGGTTGCAGTTATCCGTTGATGACTGCCGGCAAGGCTGTATCCCGTGAAGGTCGTCTGGTATTTCCTCTTTCCATCTATGTGAACCATGCTTTTGTCGACGGTTCTCATCTGACCTCCTTCTTCGGAAAGGTGGAGGAGTATTTGAAAGAGATTTCACATAAATGAATCCCCCAAAATAAATAATCTATGAAACGCTTATAAGGGTGTTTTTTCATGCTACAAATATATATGATGCCATACATATATGGCAACTTTGAGTTGTTTTTTGTATCTTGGTTTCTGTTTTTTAAGTATCATTGAAAAATCGGAAATGTGCAGACAAGATTTGTAGTATTACAGAATTGTTACAGAATTTATCCTTACCTTTGACACTTTAACAGAATAAGCGTATGGTAAGTAATATATCTTCATGCACGAAAGTACTTGTTTTGCCGATAGTTCTATGGGTTGTTTCGTCTTTTTCCCTGCGGGCGCAGGAGAAGGATTTTGCCACTTGGGCGAATGCCGGTTTCGAATATAAGTTGAAGCCGGCACTTACTGTTTCCGGTGGGCTGGAGTGGCGTACAAAGGATGATTTGGGAAAGACAGACCGGTGGGGGCTGAAGGTGGGGGGAAGCTATAAGCTGTTGCCTTTCCTGAAGCTTGGAGCCGGGTATGAGACGCATTACCGCAATCGGGGGGCGGATGGCTGGAAGTTCCGGCACCGCTACCGTTTGGAAGGCACTCTGTCTGCCCGTGTGCAAAGGGTGAAACTGTCCTTGCGTGAGCGCTTTCAGCATACGTTCGATGGACATACGGACGAGTTGCGTTTGCGCTCACGTGCGAAGGTGGCATATGACATTCCGAAGTGCAAGGTGGAGCCGTATGCTTCGGCCGAGATGTATAATGGTTTGAATAGGACAGAGCACTTCGGAGTAAAGCGGATGCGTTATCGCGGAGGCATTACGTTGCCCTTGTCCGAGCGCTGGGAGGCGGACATCTTCTATTGCAGACAGTGGGAGAAGGATAAGCGGAAAGATATAGTAGGGGTGGAGTGTGTTTATAGCTTTTGAGGGGAGATGAGGGCTGAAAGCCTTTTTTTACTTTTTGTTCTTCCGGTACTCCTTTTTCAGATAAAAGTTGAATCCGGCATATATTTGGAGGGTGCCGAACCCGTTGTTCAGGGAGAAACTGTTTTTGTAGTAGTCGTATGTCCGTCCTACGAATGAGGTACCCACGAAGTATTTGCTGTTGTTGTATACCACACCTGCACGCAGAATGAAGTCGATATTGAAATTCTTGTACCAGTCGTCCGCTTCCCGCTCTTCTGTCTTCTCTATGCGTGATGTCTTGTAGGCGACAGCCGGATTGAACGATAGGCATGCGAGGCAGTTGCGGGCAAACACCCAATTGTAGGCATAGCCGGCGTTGAGGCTGATATTCGTGTATTTGATATGTTTCACCTTCATACCCGGGTTCATGGCTCTCTGAATTATTTTGGGCAGCTTGGTATAGTCGAAGTTCAGATTGTGGGTGGATACGGAGAATCCGGCAATAAAAGAACCTGCATTGCGGCGCTGGTTGGTGGACTGGCTGAAGGCAGCCGGATAGGAGAAACGTCGGTTGTTGAAAATGTAATATAGATTCACCCCCTTCATTTTTACTTTCAATCCGTTGAAGTCTTCGGAATAATTGGAGGGAATCTCGTCGGAAAAGCCGGATACCTTGTGTATCTTATAGTCGTTTCCGGTGCTGCGATAGAAAATGTCGACTCCCAGTTTGGAACTGTAAAGACTGAGATCAAACTCCGTACCGCGCTTTTTCTTGCTTTTCTTTCTGTAGAGCCAGTCCGTATCGACAGCCCATCCCAGGAATATCCAACGCCATCCGAAGTAAGCGCCTATCTTGTTGTGCGGGTTGGGCGAAAAACGGAGCCGCTGACCGTCATTGCCCACGGAGTAATACTCGTAATTGGTGAAATGGTCGAGCATCAGGGCGTAATTGTATCGGTTGGGACTGATATAGGTAGTGTCGAAGTCACTGAAGTCGAGGAATTTCTTCAATGCTTTTACGAAGGTATTTTTATGTACGATGCTGTCGCATGTGACGGAACCGTTCTCCTTGTTTTGCGCAAACAATGAGAATGTAAATAGTATCCATAAGCAGAAAAAGACCCCTTTTTGCATCTTGTTGTTCTCTCTCATTTATACAAAGCTAAATAAAATAACCGGTTTAGAACAGCATCCCACTAATTTTTCGATGAAAAAGGCATTAATAATTTGTAGTTTTCAATCGGAATGACTAATATTGAACGTTTTATTGAGAGAATATATGAATCAGAGCCAGATAAAAAAGAAGAATACGATATGAAGAAGATTATCAATCCGTGGAAAGATATGGAGGGGTACAACTGTTTCGGTTGCTCTCCCGACAATGAAGCAGGTGTGAGAATGGAGTTTTATGAGGACGGTGACGAGGTGGTGAGTATCTGGAAGCCGCGTCCGGAGTATCAGGGATGGCTGAATACGTTGCATGGAGGCATCCAGTCCGTATTGCTGGATGAAATCTGCGGTTGGGTAGTGTTCCGCAAGCTGCAGACTGGCGGGGTGACATCGAAAATGGAGACTCGGTTCCGCAAATCCATATCGACCAACGACACGCATGTGGTGCTGCGGGCTTCACTTCGGGAGCAAAAGCGGAATATCGCCATCATAGAAGCACGTCTGTACAATAGCATGGGAGAACTTTGTACGGAAGCTACCTGCACTTACTTCACCTTCCCGAAAGAGAAAGCGGAAACGGAAATGCATTTCCATAGCTGCGAAGTGGAGCAGGAGGAAATATTGCCGTTGATTTGATTG
This sequence comes from Bacteroides sp. A1C1, assembly GCF_004328515.1. Lineage (NCBI taxonomy): Bacteria > Pseudomonadati > Bacteroidota > Bacteroidia > Bacteroidales > Bacteroidaceae > Bacteroides > Bacteroides sp. A1C1. The sequence goes on along the minus strand of NZ_CP036491.1, from coordinate 712,878 downwards.
TTTTACCACAGATTACACAGATTTGCACAGATTATTTTTATTTCAATCTGTGCAAATCTGTGTAATCTGTGGTGAAGTAAGATGAATTTGAAAGAAAAAATAAACTTTTTGTGATAAATCTTTTGAAGTTTCAAACTTTTAGTTTACTTTTGTCGCATTAAAACCAAAAAAATATGAAGAATATCGTTGCACATCATCACCATCATCATCCTGACGAATAACTCGGTGGGCGTATGAGTGTATATGTACAACAAATGACATAAATGACGAGGCTTGCCGAATATTGGTAAGCCTCGTTTTGTTTTCTGCTATCTCATTCAAAATAGTAAATCGTAAAATAGTAAATAGCCTTATGTTAAGAATTGCAGTACAAGCTAAAGGTCGTCTTTATGACGAGACCATGTCATTTTTGGGAGAATCGGATATTAAGTTAAGTGCCATGAAGCGTTCGTTGTTGGTGCAGTCGTCAAACTTTCCTCTTGAAGTGTTGTTTTTGAGGGATGACGACATTCCGCAGTCTGTGGCTACTGGAGTGGCTGATATAGGCATTGTGGGTGAGAATGAATTTGTTGAGAAGAATGAGGATGCGGAGATAATCAAGCGTCTGGGATTCAGCAAGTGCCGTCTGTCTCTTGCCATGCCGAAGGATATTGAGTATCCGGGGGTGAAGTGGTTTCATGGAAAGAAGATTGCGACATCTTATCCGGGCATCCTTTCCGGCTTTTTGAAAGAGAATGGGGTGAATGCGGAGATACACGTCATTACGGGGTCAGTAGAAGTGGCGCCGGGCATCGGTCTGGCAGATGCTATTTTCGATATTGTAAGTTCCGGTTCTACGCTGGTGAGCAACCGTTTGAAGGAAGTGGAGGTTGTGATGAAGTCGGAAGCGCTACTGATTGGCAACAAGAACATGAGCGAGGAAAAGCAAGAGATATTGAGGGAGCTGTTGTTTCGTATGGATGCCGTGAAGACAGCCGAAGATAAGAAATATGTGCTGATGAATGCCCCGAAAGAGAAACTGGATGAGATTGTCTCTGTACTTCCGGGCATGAAGAGCCCCACGGTGATGCCGTTGGCGCAAGAAGGCTGGTGCTCGGTACATACCGTACTCGACGAGAAATGTTTCTGGGAGATAATTGGAAAGCTGAAAGCGTTGGGGGCGGAAGGCATTCTGGTGCTGCCGATTGAGAAAATGATAATTTAAAGCCTCGACACACCTCCAAGAATATCATGGCTTATGCATAAATCTTTAAAAACATGTCATTATGATATTGATTAGTAATCCCGATAAATTCCAGTGGCAAGAGATTCTGAAACGTCCGGTGATGAATACGGAGAATCTGTTTGATACGGTGCGGAGCGTTATTGACCGTGTGAAAGCGGAGGGAGACTGTGCTGTACTGGATTATGAAAAAAAATTTGATAAAGTGGTGCTGACTTCGCTGGCTGTGTCGGAAGAGGAACAGCAGGAAGCGGAAAACCTGGTGAGTGAAGACTTGAAAGCAGCTATTCGACTGGCAAAGCAGAACATTGAGACTTTCCACGCGGCACAACGCTTTGAGGGCAAGAAAGTGCAGACTCGGCCGGGGGTGACCTGCTGGCAGAAAGCGGTTGCTATAGAAAAGGTGGGATTGTATATCCCCGGAGGAACGGCTCCGCTGTTTTCTACGGTACTGATGCTAGCCGTTCCCGCCAGGATTGCCGGATGCAAGGAAATTGTTCTCTGCACCCCTCCGGGACGTGACGGAAAGGTACATCCCGCTGTGCTGTTTGCCGCAAAAGTGGCAGGTGTCAACCGGATTTTCAAAGCTGGCGGCATACAAGCCATTGCCGCTATGGCATACGGAACGGAAAGTGTGCCTAAAGTTTACAAGATATTCGGTCCGGGAAATCAGTATGTCACGGCTGCCAAACAGCTTGTGAGCTTGCGTGATGTGGCGATAGATATGCCGGCAGGACCTTCGGAAGTAGAAGTTCTGGCTGACGAAACAGCTAATCCGGTTTTTGTCGCCGCCGACTTATTGAGCCAGGCAGAACACGGAGTGGACAGTCAAGCTATATTAATTACGACCTCTGTCGAATTGCAACAAGCTGTAAAGGTGGAAGTGGAATGCCAACTGGCCTTACTGCCACGTAAAGAGATTGCCGAAAAGTCTCTTGCCAATAGCAAACTGATTGTAGTGGACAGCATGGAAGAAGCCATCGAACTGACCAACGCGTATGCTCCCGAACATCTTATCATAGAAACCGAGGATTATCTTTCTGTGGCAGAACGTATCGTGAATGTCGGTTCTGTATTCTTGGGTTCTCTTACTCCGGAGAGTGCGGGAGATTATGCTTCGGGCACAAACCATACCTTGCCGACAAACGGCTATGCTAAAGCATACAGCGGTGTCAGCCTCGACAGCTTTATCCGCAAGATAACTTTTCAGGAGATAAAGCCGGAAGGATTGAATATCATCGGCCCTGCCATTGAGCTGATGGCTGCCAATGAACAGCTGGATGCGCATAAGAATGCTGTGAGTGTGAGACTGGGGCAGTTGGAAAATGGAAATGAAAATTGAAAGTTGAAAATTGAGAGTTGATGGCTTAAAGTAATTTTAATCGTAAATTGTCAAATCATAAATAACATGGTGAAAACATTACAAGAACTTACCCGTCCGAATATCTGGCGTCTGAAGCCTTATTCTTCAGCACGAGATGAATATAATGGTGCTGCGGCATCCGTTTTTCTCGATGCAAACGAGAATCCTTATAACATGCCGCACAACCGTTATCCTGACCCCATGCAGCGGGAGTTAAAGACTGAATTGTCTAAAATTAAAAAGGTGAGTCCCGATTCCATCTTCTTAGGGAATGGCAGTGATGAAGCTATCGATTTGGTGTTCCGTGCTTTTTGTGAACCCCGTGTGGACAATGTAGTGGCCATCGACCCTACTTACGGCATGTATCAAGTCTGTGCCGACGTTAATGATGTGGAGTACCGCAAAGTGCTGCTCGATGAGGATTTCCAGTTCTCTGCCGACAAGCTTCTGGCTGCTGCGGATGAGCATACTAAACTGATTTTTATCTGTTCTCCCAACAATCCTACCGGCAATGACCTGCTCCGTAGCGAAATTGAAACGCTGATTCGCCGGTTTGATGGGTTGGTGATACTGGACGAGGCATACAATGACTTCTCCGAGGCACCTTCCTTCCTTGAAAATTTGAATCAATATCCGAATCTCATTGTGCTGCAAACCTTTTCCAAAGCATGGGGATGTGCTGCTATCCGTCTAGGTATGGCATTTGCCTCACCGGAGATTATCGGCATCCTCAATAAAATAAAATATCCCTATAACGTGAACCAGTTGACACAGAAGCAGGCAGTGGAAATGCTTCACCGCTATTATGAAATAGAACGTTGGGTGAAGACCCTGAAAGAAGAGCGGGAGAACCTGGAAGCCGAGTTCGCCGCACTGCCATGTACGGTGAAGATGTTCCCCTCTCATGCCAATTTCTTCCTGGCCCGTGTGACGGATGCTGCGAAGATTTACAATTATCTGGTAGGTAAGGGTATCATTGTCCGCAACCGTAACTCCGTGTCACTCTGCGGAAATTGCCTGCGGGTGACGGTAGGAACGAGAGGGGAGAATGAAAAATTGATTGAAGCGTTGAAAGTTCTTACGATTTGAGCATTTAGCATTTATGAAGAAGAAAGTACTTTTTATAGACCGTGACGGAACTTTAGTCATTGAGCCGCCGATTGATTATCAGTTGGACTCCCTGGAGAAGCTGGAGTTCTATCCGAAAGTGATGCGTAATCTTGGCTTCATCCGCAGCAAGCTGGATTTTGATTTTGTGATGGTGACCAATCAAGACGGGCTCGGCACAACTTCCTTTCCAGAAGAGACCTTTTGGCCGGCACACAACCTGATGATGAAGACATTGGAAGGCGAAGGCATCACCTTCGACGACATCTGCATAGACCGCAGCATGCCCGATGACAATGCACCAACCCGTAAGCCGCGTACCGGGATGCTTACCAAATACCTTGATAACCCGGACTACGATTTGTCCCACAGTTTCGTCATCGGTGACCGGCCTACGGATGTGGAGTTGGCAAAGAATTTGGGATGCCGCGCCATTCTTCTGCAAGATGATATGGCTTTATTGAAACCCATCTCCGAAGGTGGTAGTGCCGCTTGTGACGGACTTAAAGATTACTGCGCTCTCGCCACCAAGGATTGGGATAAGGTGGCCGAATTCCTCTTTGCCGGTGAGCGTACAGCGGAAGTACGTCGCACTACCAAGGAGACAGATATATATGTATCTTTGAATCTGGATGGCGACGGGTATTGTGACATCGTGACCGGACTGGGCTTCTTCGACCACATGTTGGAACAGATAGGCAAGCACGGTGGTATGGACCTTACCATCCATGTGAAAGGTGACCTTGAAGTGGACGAGCATCACACCATCGAAGATACTGCCCTTGCCCTGGGCGACTGCCTTTATCAAGCCTTAGGAAGCAAACGAGGCATTGAACGCTACGGCTATGCTCTTCCTATGGACGATTGTCTTTGCCAGGTGTGTCTCGATTTTGGCGGACGTCCGTGGCTTGTATGGGATACCGAGTTCGAGCGCGAGAAGGTAGGAGACATGCCTACGGAAATGTTCCTGCACTTCTTTAAATCCTTGAGCGATGCTGCCCGGATGAATCTCAATGTAAAAGCCGAAGGACAGAACGAACATCATAAGATAGAGGGCATCTTCAAGGCGCTGGCACGTGCGCTGAAGATGGCGGTGAAGAGGGATATTTATCACTTTGGGCTGCCAAGCTCGAAAGGAGTGTTGTAAAAAGGAAATAGAGGATGAATTGTTCCTCCATCTTATTAAACTTTTCACTATCTTTGTCAACAAAAAGGTATACAGACGAAGAATTATGTCACACTTGGCTCCCCTTATAGCTGATTTAGCTCTGATATTGATTTGTGCGGGGATTATGACCCTGCTTTTTAAGAAGTTGAAGCAACCATTGGTATTAGGATATGTAGTTGCAGGATTCCTTGCCAGCCCTCACATGGCTTATACACCGTCGGTGATGGATACGGCTAATATACAGACCTGGGCGGATATAGGTGTTATCTTCCTGTTGTTTGCACTGGGATTGGAATTCAGCTTCAAGAAGATTGTGAAGGTGGGAGGGGCAGCGATTATTGCTGCGTGTACCATCATCTTTTGTATGATATTGTTGGGTGTGGCGGTAGGTACCGGTTTCGGCTGGAAACGGATGGACTGCATATTTCTGGGCGGTATGATTGCCATGTCGTCCACCACCATTATCTATAAGGCGTTTGATGATTTGGGGATGCGCAAGAAGCAGTTCACGGGTCTGGTGCTCAGTGTGCTTATTCTGGAGGATATTCTTGCCATCGTATTGATGGTGATGCTCTCCACGATGGCAGTCAGCCATAACTTTGAGGGTACGGAGATGCTGGAGAGTATTGCCAAACTGCTGTTCTTCCTGATACTTTGGTTCGTGGTGGGTATTTACCTCATCCCCGGATTGCTGAAGCGGTGCCGGAAGTTGATGAGCGAGGAAACTTTGCTGATAGTCTCTCTTGGACTCTGTTTCGGTATGGTGGTGATGGCTGCGCATACGGGATTTTCGGCTGCTTTCGGTGCATTTATCATGGGCTCCATTCTCGCCGAAACGGTAGAGGCGGAGAGCATAGAGCGCCTGGTGAAGCCGGTCAAGGACTTGTTTGGCGCCATCTTTTTCGTATCGGTCGGCATGATGGTAGACCCGGCTATGATTGTGGAGTATGCGGGACCTATTGTCGTGATTACTTTGGCGGTCATTTTCGGACAATCCCTCTTCGGGACGCTGGGGGTGCTGCTGGCGGGGCAACCGCTGAAGACGGCCATGCAGTGCGGTTTCAGTCTGACGCAAATCGGTGAGTTTGCTTTTATTATAGCTTCGCTGGGCGTGTCGCTGCATGTCACCAGCCATTTTTTGTATCCTATTGTGGTGGCGGTGTCTGTCATCACTACTTTCCTTACTCCTTATATGATTCGTTTGGCAGAGCCCGCTTCCAATCTTGTGGATACGCATTTGCCGGAAAAATGGAGAAAGTTCTTGACCCGCTATGCTTCAGGTTCGCAGACCATGAACCATGAAAGTCTGTGGAAGAAACTGATATTTGCACTGGTCAGGATTACGGTTGTATATTCCATCATTTGCGTGGCGGTGATAGCTTTGGCGTTCCGTTTTCTGGTGCCTTTCGTGCACGACAGTCTGCCCGGGGTATGGGGCTCTTTGTTGGCTGCCTTTATCATCATTCTGTGTATAGCTCCGTTTCTGCGTGCTATCATGATTAAAAAGAATCACTCGGAAGAGTTTGTGACTTTATGGAAGGATAACCGTGGAAATCGGGCGCCGTTAGTGGCTACCATTGTATTGCGCCTGCTGTTGGGTGTTTCGTTTGTCATGTTCGTTATAGCCGGTTTATTCAAGATGTCTGTGGGACTGGTATTTGGGGTGGCGGTGTTGCTGGTGACTTTAATGATACTTTCCCGTCAGTTGAAGAAGCAGTCCATAATGATAGAAAGGACATTCTTCCAGAATCTGCGGTACCGCGACATGCGTGCCGAGTATATGGGAGAGAAGAAACCGGAGTATGCGGGGCGTCTGCTGTCACGCGACTTGCACCTGACAGATTTTGAGATTCCCGGCGAATCGGAATGGGCAGGCAGGACATTGGCAGAGCTGAATTTTGGAAAGAAATACGGTATCCATGTGGTCTCTATCCTTCGGGGCAAGAAACGGATTAATATTCCTGGAGCGTCTGTCCGTCTTTTTCCGCAGGACAAGATACAAGTAATTGCTACGGATGAGGAATTGAGCATTTTCGGTCAGGAGATGGATAAGGTGTCTGCCATGAATGCGGATGTGATAGAGAAGAGTGAAATGATTCTACGCCAATTCTGTGTGGACGGGCAGTCTCCTTTCCTGAACAAGACCTTGAAAGAAGCAGGGATACGCGAGAAATATCACTGTCTGATTGCCGGTGTGGAGCGGGGAGGGGAGACCTTGCATGCTCCCGACCCGCATGAACCTTTTGTAGAGGGAGATGTGGTATGGATTGTAGGCGAGAGTGTCGATGTGTACAAACTGGTCGGCCGAAAATGCGAAGGTTTCGACATGGGGTAAGATTTACCCCATGAACGCTAATCAGAGTTTGTTCAGTATTTTGTCCATTACCCAGTTGGTAAGAGTGGCGCTTTCACCGTCACAGCTGCAGATTGACTTGCCTAGCAGGTGGTCTACCACTGCCTGGATAAGCGGTTGCTGGACGTAAGTGGGATTTTCAACAATGATTTCCTCACGCCCTCTTTCTGTGTGCAGCGCAATGGGGTCATAGGTGAACACGGAGAAACAAATCATGCCTTTGTCTCCAATGATTTCTATACGATCTTCGCGGGCAGATTCGTGGGCGACGAAACACCAGGAGCCGCTGCCCACCAGTCCGCTGTCAAACTGGAAACATGCGCTTAGGGTGTCCTCGGCTGGATATAGTCCGCCACGGTTGCTCTTGTAGCCGCTGGCTTCAAGGATACATCCGAAGATTTCCTGCAACAAATCTATCTGGTGGGGTGCAAGGTCATAGAAGTATCCTCCACCGGCAATATCCGGTTGCACGCGCCACGGTAGGTTTTCCTTGTTATGGTCGAGGTCGCGGGGAGGCTGGGCGAATCGGATTTGAATGTTGATGATGTTGCCAATATGTCCTTCCTCTACCAGTGACTTTACCTTTAGGAAGTAGGGCAGATAGCGGCGGTAATACGCAACAAAACATGGAACACCCGTTTCTTTGGAAATGCGGTTGATGCGGCAGCACTCTTCGTAGGTAACAGCCATCGGCTTCTCTATGTAGACCGGTTTACCTGCCTTCATGGACATGATGGCGTACGTAGCATGTGAAGAAGGAGGAGTGGCAATGTACACGGCGTTCACCTCTTCGTCGTCAATCAGCTCCTGGGCATCGTCGTACCATTTGGGAATCCCTCTTTCCTTGGCGTAGGTCTTGGCCTTGTCACCATTTCGACTCATGACGGCCACAACTTCGGAGTTCTCTATTTTCTGAAATGCCGGTCCGCTTTTGTATTTGGTCACTTCTCCGCAACCGATGAATCCCCATTTAATTATTCTCTCGCTCATAATCTTTCCCTTATTTTACTCTTCCTCGAAATCGAATTCAAAGTCGAAATCATCCAGAAATTCCGGTTCTGTAAATTCTTCCAGGCTCCGGCGGTCTTTTTTCGTTGGCCGTCCAGTACCTTTGGCACGGTTGACGAAACCGCTGACACGGCTCATTTCCAGCAGTTCATACTGTTCCGGAGCCGTTACATTCTCCATCATTTCAGCTACTAACTTTGCGCCGACACGCTTTTCAATGGGTTGCAGTACTTTGAAGGAATAGGTGACGGGGGGCTTGCGCACTTGGATGACGTCTCCCGGTTTCACCGTACGGGCAGCCTTTGCCAGTGCGCCATTGATGCTGATGCGCCCTTTTTTGCAGGCTTCGGCAGCTATGGTACGTGTTTTGAAGATGCGTACAGCCCACATCCATTTGTCAATTCTGGCTTCGTTCATTTCTTGTTATATTGATTCATGGTGATATCTATTCCCGCCAGACAGAAACTTTTGATGATTTCTCCGGCTGTTTCCAATCTCTCGCCCATTGTTTTCCAATCTTCATCGGTAAAATGTCCCAGCACATAGTCAATCTGTCCGCCACGGGGAAAGTCATTGCCGATTCCAAAACGCAGGCGTGCATAGTTCTGGGTGCCCAGCGTTACTGCAATATGCTTAAGGCCGTTATGTCCCGCATCGCTTCCCTTACCTTTCAGGCGCAGTGTACCGAAAGGCAGTGCAAGGTCATCTACCACTACCAACACATTCTCCAATGGAATGTTTTCCTTTTGCATCCAGTAGCGTACGGCGTTACCGCTGAGGTTCATGAAGGTGGAAGGCTTCAGTAGTAATAGTTGGCGTCCCTTGACTGACAGCGTTGTGGTGAAGCCATAACGTCCGTCGGTAAAAGTGGCACCTGCTGCTTTTGCCAGAGTATCTACTACCATGAATCCGATGTTGTGACGGGTTTCGTGATATTCGGGGCCGATATTGCCCAATCCTACAATTAAATATTTCATTGTCAGTGCTTCAAGTCTATTCTCTTTCTCCTTTCAGAGGAGAAAGAGCAGTAAGAAAAAGAACGCGGATTATCGCAACTTTCCGCGGAAATCAGTATGAAATCTGCGTTGGCTGCGTTAATCCGCGTTCCCCAATATTTAGTCTTTCTTGGAAAGAATTGATTAGTTGCCTGCAGCAGCAGCGGCACCTCTTGCAGCACGAGTCAGCTTAACGGCGCATACAACAGCTTCTTTGGCATTCAGCAATTCCAATCCTTCGTATTGCAATTCGCCAACTTTAACAGTCTTACCAAGTCCCAAGTGAGTAACGTTGATAGTCAGTCTTTCAGGAATTACGTTATACAAAGCTCTTACTTTCAGTTTACGCATCTGGAGTACCAGCTTACCACCAGCCTTAACACCTTCTGCCAAACCTTCCATCTGTACCGGAACTTCCATAACGATAGGCTTAGCCTCGTCAATTTGATAGAAGTCAACGTGTAGGATGGTATCCTTTACGGGGTGGAATTGGATATCTTTCATGATAGCGTTTACTTTCTTGCCATCAATCACCAAGTCAACTACGTAGATGTGCGGAGTATAAACCAAATTGCGCAGACCTTCTGCAGGTACAGTGAAGTGAACATTTTCACCTGCACCATAAAGTACGCAAGGTACACCGTTGTTTTTACGAATAGCTTTCAAAGCTCTTGCTTGTTCCGAAGAACGTTCTGCAATAGTTCTTGCAGTTCCTTTTACTTCAATTGATTTCATTTCTAAAAAAATTGTGTTACTCTAAATTAAGTAAATTTTTTGCTTAATTCACCATCACACGATGTGGTTTACCACACGATGTTGCAAAAAAGCGGTGCAAAAATACAGCTTCTTTTTGAATTATCAAAAGGTTATAACTTAAAATTCAATGTCTATTTTGATTTCTCCGTCCAGGGGGCAAGCTTTTTCCTCTTGTGGTACTTCTTCTTTGTGTGTTTCGGGAGTTTCAGCCTCGTCGTCAGCGGTATGTCTTGTGTGGAAACCCTGTTGCTCCTGGATGAAGCCGATGGCCTGCTGGAGTCCGTTCATGAACTTTTCAAAATCTTCTTTGTATAGAAAGATTTTGTGCTTTTCGAAACTTACCTGCGAGTCGTCACCCTCGCCCATCACGATTTTCTTGCTTTCCGTAATGGCGAGAAACATTTCGTCTTTTCTGTTTTTCTTGACGTCTAAATAGTAGATGCGCTTACCTGCTTTGATGGATTGGGAGAATACAATCTCCTTGTCGTTCATGTCCGCTGCGTTTTTCTTCTTAAAGTCTTCCATATTATAATAGGTCTCAATTTTGATATTATCACCTTAAAACTTGTATCTCGTAGCTTTTAGCTCTTTATCGGGCTCAAAATTGACGATTTTTTTTAAACTGTCAAAAGAAAAAGACCGGATAATCAATATCTGCATTAAAAAATGTGATTTATTTATGTAAACTCATTAAAAATGCCTACTTTTGCACCTTGTTAAAACACTAGTATTTACTTTAGAATTATGATCAACAGAGTTCTTATTCGTCTTAAGATTATACAGATTGTATATGCTTATTATCAGAATGGCAGTAAAAATTTAGACTCAGCGGAGAAAGAATTATTCTTTAGCCTTTCAAAGGCATACGACCTCTACAACTACCTGCTGATGCTGATGATAGCTTTGACGAACTACGCACAAAAACGTATTGATGCGGCAAAAGCTAAGCTGGCTCCCACTGCCGAGGAGCTGTATCCCAACATGAAATTTGTGGAAAACAAGTTTATAGCCCAGTTGGAAGTGAACAAACAATTGACGGAATTCATCGCCAACCAAAAGCGCACGTGGGCCAATGATGAAGACTTCGTCAAGGGATTGTATGAGAAAATTGTGGAATCAGATATATATAAGGAATATATGGCTTCTTCGGACGATTCTTACGAATATGATCGTGAATTGTGGAGAAAACTGTATAAGACTTTTGTTTTCAACAACGAAGCCTTGGACAGTGTGCTCGAAGACCAGAGCCTTTACTGGAACGACGACAAGGAGATTGTGGATACTTTCGTGCTGAAAACCATCAAGCGCTTCGAAGAGAAGAATGGTGCCAACCAGGAGCTTTTACCAGAGTTTAAGGATGAGGAAGACCAGGAATTTGCACGCCGTTTGTTCCGCCGTGCCATCTTGAACTGTGACTATTACCGTCATCTCATCAGTGAGAATACGCGTAATTGGGACTTGGACCGTGTAGCCTTTATGGATGTTGTAATCATGCAGTGTGCATTGGCCGAAATATTGAGTTTCCCGAACATTCCGGTGAGTGTTTCGTTAAACGAATATGTCGATATTGCCAAAGTTTACAGCACGGTCAAAAGCGGCAGCTTCGTGAACGGTACATTGGACGGAATAGTTAATCAATTAAAAAAAGAAGGTAAGTTAACGAAAAACTAATACCTTTGTTTAATAATAGAAACCAAAACTGAGTATTTATGAACTTAATGACTGTATTCTTCCTGCAAGCTCCTGTTGCAGGGCCTGCTGGTGGTGGTAGCATGATGTGGATTATGCTGATAGCCATGTTCGTTATTATGTATTTCTTTATGATTCGTCCTCAAAACAAGAAGCAAAAGGAAATCGCAAACTTCCGTAAATCGCTTCAAGTGAATCAGAAAGTAATCACAGCCGGTGGCATCCATGGTGTTATCAAGGAAATCAACGACAATGATGTGGTGCTTGAAATCGCTTCCAACGTTAAGATTCGTATAGACAAGAATTCTATTTTTGCTGCAGCTGCTGATGCGAATAGCAGTCAGGCATCTAAATAATAGAAATGTGAGCCTATGTTTGAACGTAGGAACATACAACGTACATATCTGAAGATATCAAGAGAAGTGAAGGACTTTCTGCTTAGCGATAAAAGCAGAGAGTTCTTCATTTTTTTGTTTTTCTTCTTTGTGGCCGGTGGCTTCTGGCTCTTGCAGACCTTGAACAACGACTATGAGGCGGACTTCTCTATACCGGTGCGGCTGAAGGGAGTACCCAATAATGTGGTGATTACTTCTGAACCTGTTTCAGAACTCCGCATCAAGGTAAAGGATAAGGGAACGGTACTGCTCAACTATATGTTGGGAAAGAGCTTCTATCCTGTTATTCTCGATTATGCCGATTATACGGGTGTGGATAATCAAGTAAGGATATATCCCCCGCAGTTTGAAAAGAAAGTGCTGAACCAGCTGAATGCTTCTACCCGCCTGCTTTCCATGAAGCCGGATACATTGGAGTACATCTATTCGACGGGAGCCTCCAAACTGGTGCCGGTGAAGCTGCGCGGCACGCTGAGTGCCGGACGTGAGTATTATCTTTCGGATACGATATTCAGTCCCGATTCCGTATTGGTGTATGCGCCGCAAGGCGTGCTGGATACGATTACTGTTGCCTATACGCAACCGGTGAAGCTGGAAGATATATCGGATACCTTGAGACAGCAAATCCCCCTGCGTGTTCAGAAAGGTGTGAAGTTTGTGCCTTCTTCCATTGAGATGATGCTTCCGGTGGATATTTATACAGAAAAGACAGTGGAGGTGCCGTTGCGTGGCGTTAACTTTCCTGCCGACAAGGTGCTGCGCGCTTTCCCTTCTAAGGTGCAGGTCACGTTTCAGGTTGGTCTGAGTCATTTCAGGCAGATTAACGCTGATGATTTTCATATTTACGTGTCTTATGAGGAACTGCTTCGTCTGGGTTCCGACAAGTATACGGTAAAGATCAAGAATCTGCCGAAAGGGGTGAGCCAGGTGCGCTTCAATCCGGCACAGGTGGATTTTTTGATAGAGCAAATTTCTCCTGATTATGGCGATTAAGATAGGTATAACCGGTGGTATCGGTAGCGGAAAGAGTATGGTATCCAGACTGTTGGAAGTGCTGGGTGTTCCCGTCTATATCTCGGACTTGGAAACGAAAAAGCTGATGGTATCCGATTCATTTATCCGCGAGGAATTGTCTGCCTTGCTTGGTGCGGAAGTGTATGCCGGTGGTACACTGAACAAGCCTTTGTTGGCGTCTTATCTTTTTGGCAGTCCGGAGCATGCCCAAAAAATCAACGGTATTGTGCATCCTCGTGTAAAGGAGGATTTCAGGCGGTGGACACAATGTCGCGCCGCTTCTTCCATTGTCGGTATAGAATCGGCCATTTTGGTTGAAGCGGGGTTTGCAGGTGAAGTAGATGCTATTGTTATGGTCTATGCGCCCGAAGAGGTGCGTATTTCACGTGCCGTCTGGCGGGATGCTTCCTCGCGCGAATTGATAGAAAAGCGTATCCGTAGCCAGATGGATGACGAAGAAAAGCGTAAATATGCAGATTTTGTCATTGTAAATGATGGCGAAACTCCATTGATTCCGCAAGTTTTAGAGCTAATCGGTTCGCTATCTGAAAAAATGCACTATCTGTTACGAAAATAGGCATCTTCTTAACAATAAAAATAAGCAAGCTTATTTTGTATTGTCTTCGGCTTACATTATCTTTGCCTCCCGAAAAAATAACTACTAATCATCAAAACAGAATATATTATGTTGAAGACTATTTTGTCCATTTCCGGTAAACCGGGATTGTATAAGCTTGTTTCTCAGGGAAAAAATATGTTGATTGTAGAGTCGCTTGCAGACAAGAAGCGTTTTCCTGCCTATGGTAATGAGAAGATTACTTCTTTGGGCGATATCGCCATGTATACAGATACGGAAGATGTTCCTTTGAAGGAAGTGCTTCTTTCCATGAAGAAAAAGGAAAACGGCGCTGCCGTAGTGATGGACTTAAAGAAGGCTACTGCCGACGATTTGCGTGCTTACCTGGCAGAGGTATTGCCTACCTTCGATCGCGACCGCGTATATCCGTCCGACATCAAGAAATTGATTGTTTGGTATAATTTGCTGGTGGCAAGCGGTATGACGGATTTTGAAGAAACTCCTGCGGCAGAAACGAAGGAGGAAAGCAAGGCCGAGTAATCGGAGAAGGATTGAAATACAAAATAAAAGAGGCGATTCTCAATAGTCGGGAATCGCCTCTTTTATTGGGGGGATACGGATTGCTTTTAATTTCTGAAAACCAGTCCGTCGTCAGTGGTATTGGCATCCACTGTAATAGGCTTGCTGCGGTCTACTTCCTGGGACAGCAACTTCTTCGACAAATCGTTCAGCAAATAGTGCTGTATGGCACGTTTCACCGGACGGGCGCCGAATTCAGGGTCATAACCTGCATTGGCAAGGAAGTCTATGGCGGCATTTGTCAGAACAAGTTCCACACCGTTACCGGAAAGCATCTTCTGCACACTCTTGATTTGGAGCATTACAATCTGTTTGATTTCGGGCTCTGTCAGTGGCAGGAACATGATGGTTTCGTCGATACGGTTCAAGAATTCCGGGCGGATGGTCTTTTTCAGCATATTCATCACTTCCTTCTTGGTTTCCTCTACGATTTGCTCCTTATTGCTACTGTTGAGCTTCTCCATCTGGCTTTGGATATAGCCGCTGCCCATGTTGGAGGTCATGATGATAATCGTATTCTTGAAGTTGACCGTACGTCCTTTATTGTCTGTCAGACGTCCGTCATCCAGCACTTGCAGCAAGATGTTGAATACGTCCGGATGCGCTTTCTCGATTTCGTCGAACAGGACGACAGAATACGGTTTCCGCCTTACGGCTTCTGTCAGTTGTCCGCCTTCATCGTAGCCCACATATCCCGGAGGCGCTCCTACCAGACGGGAAACGCTGTGTTTCTCCTGATACTCGCTCATGTCGATACGGGTCATCATCGTCTCGTCGTCAAAGAGGAACTCCGCCAGTGCCTTTGCCAATTCCGTCTTACCTACACCGGTGGTTCCCAGGAAAAGGAATGAGCCGATAGGACGTTTCGGGTCTTGCAGTCCGGTACGGCTGCGGCGTACGGCATCGGATACGGCCTCGATGGCTTCGTCCTGCCCGATAACCCGCTGGTGCAGTTCCGCTTCCAGATGCAACAGTTTGTCCTTTTCGCTTTGCAGCATCTTGCTTACCGGTATGCCGGTCCAGCGGGATACTACGTCGGCAATGTCTTCAGCGTCCACTTCCTCTTTAATCATGGCCTTGTCGCCCTGCATTTCGTGCAGTTTTTGCTGAGTTTCTTCAATCTCCTGGTTCAGCGCTTGCAGTTTGCCGTAACGGATTTCGGCCACCCGGCCATAGTCGCCTTCCCGTTCCGCCTTGTCGGCCTCGAACTTCAGGTTCTCTATTTCCACCTTATTCTGCTGGATTTTGTTGACAAGGGTCTTTTCACTTTGCCATTTCGCCTTGTACGAGTTTTCCTGCTCCTTCAGCTCGGCAAGTTCTTTGCCGATTTGTTCCAGCTTGGGCTTGTCGTTTTCGCGCTTGATGGCCTCGCGTTCAATCTCCAGCTGCTTTATCTTACGCGAGATTTCGTCCAGTTCTTCCGGAACGGAATCGACTTCCATACGTAGCTTGGCAGCGGCTTCGTCCATCAAGTCGATAGCCTTGTCCGGTAAGAAACGGTCGGTGATGTAGCGGTTGCTCAACTCTACGGCGGCGATGATGGCATCGTCTTTAATCCGTACATGGTGATGGTTCTCATAACGTTCCTTCAGACCACGCAGAATGGAGATGGTGCTCAGCGTGTCCGGTTCGTTCACCATGACAATCTGGAAGCGGCGCTCCAACGCTTTGTCCTTTTCGAAATACTTCTGATATTCATCGAGGGTAGTGGCCCCGATGCTCCTCAGTTCACCGCGTGCCAGGGCGGGTTTCAGGATGTTGGCGGCATCCATGGCGCCTTCGCCCTTGCCTGCACCCACCAGGGTGTGGATTTCATCAATGAAGAGGATGATGTCTCCTTCGGACTTCTTCACTTCGTTGATAACGGCCTTCAGGCGTTCTTCAAATTCGCCTTTGTATTTAGCGCCCGCCACCAGTGCACCCATATCCAGGGAGTAGACTTGTTTGTTCTTCAAGTTCTCGGGGACGTCTCCACGCAAGATACGGTGGGCAAGTCCCTCTACGATAGCTGTTTTACCGGTACCCGGTTCACCGATAAGAATCGGGTTGTTCTTGGTACGCCGGCTCAGAATCTGCAGGACACGCCGTATCTCTTCGTCACGGCCGATGACGGGATCCAGTTTGCCGCTGCGGGCTGCTTCGTTCAGATTGATAGCGTACTTTTCCAATGACTGGTAAGTGTCTTCGCTGGATTGTGAAGTTACTTTTTCTCCTTTTCGCAGTTCGTTGATGGCTTCCCGCAGTTCGCGTTCCGTCATCCCGGCATCTTTCAGAATGGTGGATGCAGTGCTTTTCACATTCAGCAAAGCCAGCAGTACCGGTTCCAGGGAGACGAATTCATCACCCATTTCCTTGGAATATTGGGTGGCCTTCTGGAACACCTCGTTCGTTTCACGGCTCAGGTATGGCTCTCCGCCGGATACCTTGGGCAGAGAATCAATTTGCTTGTCCAGTACAAGTGCTATCTGCTGACCGTTCATGCCCAGTTTCTGGAAGATGAAGTTGGTGACATTTTCACCTACTTTCATCACGCTTTGAAGTACATGCACGGGCTCGATGGCCTGCTGTCCACGGCTTTGTACCAGGTTCACAGCCTCCTGCACTGCTTCTTGCGCTTTAATGGTAAAGTTGTTAAAGTTCATATTTTGTTCTCCTTTCTATTTTATCAGTTTCATAACACTTGGGAAGGCGCAAAAGATTTGCCATTGGCACATTTCGGACAAATTGTCTGCATATAAAATATATAAAATGACAAATTGTCTGTAAATCAGTCGTTTTGTTTCTTTCTACTTCTTTAGATAAGAAGTTGGAGCAAAGTTCCTTTTCGTATTAAACTCTATTGGTTAAAGAGAAGGGCAAATAAGGATGTCATGCATGAGATGTGCATCTCATGTAGTACGAGGTGTACATCTCATGTAGTACGAGATGCACATCTTATGTAGTGAGGGGCTATATGTTTTAGTAGCTAAGTCTTCGTGTTCCAGCTCCAAGGTTTCCGTGTTGTGGGGGAAGGATATTCTCTTTCCGCTTCGGAGATATAGATTAATTGCTTGGGATGATACAAGTTATTGATAAATTTGTCGTACTTTTACTGCTTCAAAGTTTTGTGCTTTCTGTGTGGTAGGTTTTCGGAGCTCCGCTTGCAGAGGAGCATTATGTATAATTATGTATTAAGATAGGAGATAATGGAGGATAAGATAAAGTTTCCGGCAAATGTGATATTGATAGATGTTGCATTTCTGAATGAAGTGGTATATGGTGCAAAGAACTTTTTGGAAGGTAAGTTGGGAAGGAAGCTACCCGATGTTGACCTGCCGGCATGGTTGAGCTATCTGGCATTGGATGCCGGCTTGAGAGAACAAGAAAATGAGGTAGAAGTGTTGTTGGTGCATACTCCTGCAGCGGACGTGCTGAAGTGTTGTGAACCATCCGATGTGAATAGACTGAATCACCAGGCATGCCGTACGCCACTGGGCGAATTTACATTTTCTTCCGTCACCTCTTCTGGTTTAGTCTCTACCGAAGAGTTGTTTCTTGACCTGATGAACCTGGCGCTTGATTCTGCAGATGTGAAGTGTTTGATGTTGTTGCCTTTCCATCAGGTATATGGTAATGGAGTGGAGGAAAAGCTGGCGGGTTTCTTCAAAGACAAGAATGAAGAAGAACGGGGCAAAGCTGTGTATTTCATTACGGAGGAACCTCTGAGCCCGGTGTATTGCCGCCTGGAGCCGGTGTTTTATTCTTTGGCGCATGCTTTCGGCATCAAGTCTGACGAGTTATAGGATATAAGAAGTATATGAGTGATTTCCGTTTAAAAGTGTTTCAGTCTGTTGCCAAGAACTTGAGTTTTACAAAGGCTTCGCAAGAGTTGTTTGTTAGTCAGCCGGCTATAACCAAGCATATCCAGGAGCTGGAGGCCACTTACCAGACGAGGCTTTTCGACCGGCAGGGAAGTAAAATCAGTCTGACCGAGTCGGGCCGGCTGCTTTTGGAGCATTGCGAACGGATATTGGAGGACTATAAACGGCTGGAATATGAAATGCACTTGTTACATAACGAATATATTGGAGAACTCAAGTTGGGAGCCAGCACTACCATTGCGCAGTATGTGCTTCCTCCGTTGCTGGGCAGTTTTATCGGCAAGTTTCCGCAGGTCAACTTGTCCTTGCTCAATGGAAATTCCCGGGAAATAGAAGCCGCTTTGCAGGAACACCGCATTGACTTGGGATTGGTGGAAGGGGTTTTCCGCCTTCCCAATCTGAAGTATACTACTTTTCTTGAGGATGAACTGGTAGCGGTAGTCCATTCCAAAAGCCGTTTACAATTGCCCGAAGAGATTACTCCCCAGGATTTGCCCGCTATTCCTTTAGTGCTTCGTGAACGTGGTTCTGGTACGCTGGACGTGATAGAACGCTCACTCCAGAAGCACGGTGTCAAGCTTTCCTCACTCCATGTACTGATGTATCTGGGTAGTACCGAAAGCATCAAGCTCTTTCTTGAAAACTCCGATTGCATGGGAATCGTGTCTATCCGTTCCATCTGCAAGGAACTGGCGGCAGGCACTTTCCGCGTGGTCGAGATAAAGGATATGCCCATGCTTCGCGACTTCTGCTTTGTCCAGTTGCAAGGGCAGGAAGGAGGGTTGTCACAAGCCTTTATGAACTATATGTTTATGTCCCGATAACAATAAGTTATAGTCTATAAGTAGAAACGATTGGCGGGTGTACTAAAATAGAACTACCTTTGCATCCGGAAAATTAAGGAATAAACATTAGTAATAATAGTAAAATAAACAGTATGGCTTCAAATCGAGTTTTGGCTAAAAGCATTAATATGCCTTTTCTTCAAAGTAATAATAAATTTATTTATGTATCTCTTCTGGTTGTCCTCTCCTTCTTTCTGCTGCTGGATTATGTGCCCGGTATGCATGCCTATTCGGCATGGGTCACTCCGCCGTTGGCGTTGTTCTTGGGGTTGGCCTTTGCGTTGCTGTGTGGGCAGGCACATCCGAAGTTCAATAAGAAGACTTCAAAGTACCTGTTGCAATACTCTGTTGTAGGGTTAGGATTTGGAATGAATCTGCAGGCTTCTCTGGCTTCGGGCAAGGAGGGAATGGAGTTCACGATTATTTCTGTAGTGGGGACATTGCTCATAGGCTGGCTCATAGGACGTAAGTTCCTGAAAGTGGACCGTGACACTTCCTATCTTATCAGTTCCGGTACGGCTATCTGCGGAGGCAGTGCCATTGCGGCTGTGGGGCCGGTGTTGAAGGCAAAGGATAGCGAGATGTCTGTGGCATTGGGCACCATCTTTATATTGAATGCCATTGCATTGTTTGTTTTTCCGATGATAGGCCACGCTTTGAACATGAGCCAGCATGAGTTCGGCACATGGGCGGCCATTGCCATACATGATACGAGTTCGGTAGTGGGGGCAGGTGCCGCCTATGGGGAAGAGGCATTACAGGTGGCAACGACTATAAAGCTGACACGTGCCTTATGGATTATTCCTTTGGCTTTGGTAACTTCGTTCATCTTTAAGAGCAAGGGACAGAAAATCAGTATTCCCTGGTTCATCTTCTTCTTTGTGCTGGCTATGATTTTCAATACTTATGTGCTGGGTACTACCGAAACGGGTGCCATGATTGGGGAGGGAATCAATTCTTTGGCCCGCAAGACGCTGACTATCACTCTGTTCTTTATCGGTGCCTCTCTGTCACGTGATGTACTGAAGGCAGTAGGTATCAAGCCCTTGATACAAGGCACCTTGTTGTGGATAGTGATTAGTGTGAGCACGTTGGCATATATCTACTTGTTCTGATTGCATAGGTCCGGCAGTTCTTGAAGTATAACTTCCGGTGGAAGAAGTCGGTAGGATTTTTGCAACGTATTTCTTTCCTCATTGGATATATAGACGAATACACATTTCGGGATAACCGGGGTGTGTATTTCTTTTAATATCCTTCCCCATTGACGCCGGACCGGAGCAAGTGGAAGCCAAGTTATGATACCTTTTGCTTCCAGCATTGCTTTTGTTCTCGGTTCGGCGTGCTGACCAGTTAATACAATGTTCCAGAAATGTGGTTCTTTCAGCTGTTTTTTTATATCTTGAGAAGTCATAGTTAGTTCACTTTTTTGATGATAAAGTCGAAAGAGGTGAAGAATTGAGGGTGCTTACCGATAGATATGGGAAGGATAATGGTAATGGAGGAATTCCTTCCTTTTCGAATATCTTTCTTGTTGTATATTTGAGAGTTATTTGCCGTATAAGTTGTCACACCAATCTTTTGGCTTGTTTCTGCCTGGCTTTTTATAATTGCAAAGGGAGTTTCCGCTTCTGCAAGTATGGTGTATTTGACTTCTGAGGTTCTTCCGTCCACAATGAATTGCATATTTTCCCAGTTTATTCGGATATCTTCTGAAGAGTTGTTGCGAATTACAATTTCCCATTGGGAGTCGTTTGGAATAAACTTATAAGTAACCCCATCTTTTGTATACTCTAATTTCCCTTTTTGGTTCTCCAGCCATTTAAAGGATACTTGGCATCCTGCATCAACGTATTGTGCAGATAAAGTGGTTGGAAATAGGAGAAACAGCAAAATGGCCAGCTTATTTTTCTTCTTATATTTCCGGTAGTCATTGTATATCCATAGCATAATAAAAATAATGCCGATAGGGATGGCTATGAGAATACATGTCAGTAAATTCATGATAGCAGATATTATTTGTTTGTTTATATGAATATGTTGCAAAAGTATCATAAAATATTTGATAAAACAAACGAATTATGAATAAAAAGAACGATACATACAGACAAATTGGTATTGGTGTTCCTTATAATATGAATGATTAATTTGTACCTTCATATAAATGGAAAAAAGTAATATATACATCGGAGAGATAATCAAGAACGTGATGCTTGAACAGCAGGTTACCAAGGCGGAACTTGCACGAAGACTGAAAGTTAAGCCTCAAAGTGTAGACTATATGCTTACGAGAAAAAGTATTGATACGGATACGTTGTATAATGTCTCACGTGCCTTGAACTACGATTTTGCTTTGTTGTATTCCATTCATAAGGAACAGATAAATTATGATACGTTAGAGCAGGAATACAGACTCTCCACAGCGAAGGTGTTGGTGGAGCTTGAGCTGAAGCCTGAAGACATTGCAAAATTGAATCTTAAAAAGCGGATTGCTGATGTCTTGAAATAAACGCACTCTTGGGCTGGTGCTATTGGTGTTTTCATTTTTTTTCCATTTTTTTTCCTGGTCGTGTAACAAAATCCTTTCCCCCTACGTCTGAAGGGTATAAACAGGAATCTACTATTGATAAATAGCCCATGGACGCTGAAAGTTTTAAAAAAGAGTTTCTGCCATATCATCGCAAGTTGTACTGCATAGCTTATAGACTATTGGAGAATGCTGCCGATGCTGAAGATTTGGTGCAGGAAGCTTATCTGAAGTTGTGGGACAAGCGGGAAGGACTGGCCATTATCAGTAATCCGGAAGCATTCAGCGTTACTCTGGTGAAAAATATGTGCTTTGATTTGCTTCGTTCGGGAAAGTATACTTTGAGCAGACAGAGTGTGGAGTTGGCCGAAGTGCATAATGTGTCTCAAGCAGATAACTTTGAAGTGAGGGATGAAGCGCAGCAGGTAAGGCACATCATTGCCCATCTGCCGGTGCAACAGCAGAAAATAGTAACGTTGCGTGATGTCAAGGGATGTTCTTATGAAGAGATAGAGCAGGTCACGGGATTGAATGCTACCAATGTCCGTGTACTGTTGTCCCGGGCAAGAAAAAAGATACGTGAGGAATTTAATAAATGGAGTAACTATGAAAGTCGAGGAAATTGAAAGGCTGCTCGCCGAATTTTATGAAGGGAATACCAACGAGCAGGAAGAAGAGTTGTTGAAGGAAGCTTTCAGAACCGAAGAAGTGCCCGAGCACTTGCAGAAGGACAAGAAACTCTTTCTCAGCTTTTTTCCCGGGAAAGTGGTGGATAATGTTCCCGCCGGATTGGAGGATAAACTGAGCCGGATGATTGATGAAAAGGCTGAAGAGGAACAACGTTTTTTCCACCGGAACAAGGCCAAACGTAATTGGCGCTGGATAGGAGGTATTGCTGCCACCATTCTGGTTCTTGTAGGTGTAGGTTATGGCATTACGAACATGGGAGAGGATATGCGTCCTCCTACACCTCAGGATACTTTCTCTGATCCGGAAGCTGCTTATAAGGCATTGCAGGCCACTTTAATCGAGGTGTCTGCGAATCTGAACAAGGGAATTGAGCAGATAGAGGAAACGCGGATAGACGTAACGAAGGTGAACCAGGAAGTAAGAAAAGAAATTCAACAATAATCTGATATGAAAACAATGAAAATTATTTTGGCAGGTGTACTGCTGATGTTGCCTTTGCTTTGCCAGGCACAGAAGAACCTATTCAACAAGTATGGAGATATGAAAGGCGTGTCGTCCGTCTACATATCCAAGGCAATGATAGAAACGAATCCCAACTTGTTTACTAAAGATGTTTATATTGGGAAAGTGTCCGGACAGTTGAACTCTGTGCAGGTACTTTCTACAATGGATAATAATGTAAAGAAAGAAATGCGTAAGGATCTTCGTTCTTTGGTGCAGTCTTCCAGATATGAATTGCTGATGAAGCAGAAAGGGACAGTCTCCAGTTCTGAATTCTACATGAGCCGTAAAGGGGAAAAGGTGAAGGAGCTGATTATGATTGTAGATGGTGCAGCTACTCTGAAATTTGTTTATCTGGAAGGTGATATGACTTTGAAGGATATACAGAATATCATGATGTATCAGAATACCAGCTGGAATGGTAACAATGTGAATATACAGCTTCCGGATATAAACTGGGCTGAGATAGAGAAGCTGAAGAACCGCGATTGGCTTGGAGAATTGAAGCATTCGCAAGAACTGGCATTGAAAGGGCTGGAAAATGTAGCTAAACTGAAAGACAACAAGTATCTGAAAGAACAGATGGATGCCGATACTTGGAAACGTTTTGAAAAAAGCATGGAGGCTTTGGAAGAACGTTTGGAAAAAATGGAATAGGAAGCGGTACCCTTTTAGGGAAACTTGCCAATAGAAAAACAAAACATTCTATTGGCAAGTTTTTTTGTTATTTGTCTTTTCTCAATTCTGCAAAGATAAGCCCTTCCAGCTCTTCTGCCAGTTCCGGATTGTCAAGGATGACCTGCTTGGCGGCGTCGCGTCCCTGGGCAATTTTCGTCTCGTTATAGCTGAACCATGAGCCGCTTTTCTTGATGATGCCAAGCTCTGCACCCAAGTCAATGATTTCGCCTGCACGGGAGATGCCTTCACCGAACATGATGTCGAATTCCGCTCTACGGAAAGGAGGAGCTACCTTGTTCTTTACAACTTTCACTTTGGTCTGCTTGCCGATTACTTCATCGCCGTTTTTGATGGCTTGGCTTCCACGGATGTCAAGACGTACGGAGGCATAGAACTTCAGTGCATTACCGCCGGTAGTTGTTTCGGGATTGCCGAACATGACACCGATTTTTTCGCGCAACTGGTTGATGAAGATGCAGGTGGTGCGTGTTTTGCTGACAGCTGCCGTCAGTTTACGCAAGGCTTGTGACATGAGTCGGGCTTGCAGACCCACCTTGTTGTCACCCATATCGCCTTCAATTTCAGCTTTCGGGGTTAAGGCAGCCACAGAGTCCACTACAATGATGTCAATAGCGGAAGAACGGATCAGTTGCTCTGCGATTTCCAGCGCTTGTTCGCCGTTGTCCGGTTGTGATATCAGCAGATTGTCCACATCCACACCCAGTTTTGCCGCATAGAAGCGGTCGAAAGCATGTTCTGCATCAATGAATGCGGCAATGCCTCCTGCCTTTTGCGCTTCAGCAATGGCATGAATGGCGAGGGTTGTCTTACCGGAGGATTCCGGGCCGTAAATCTCGATGATACGTCCGCGGGGATATCCTCCCACGCCAAGAGCTACATTGAGGCCGATGGACCCTGTGGGAATAACTTCTACTTGTTCGACACTTTCGTCACCCATTTTCATGATAGAGCCTTTGCCAAAGCTCTTTTCTATCTTGTCCATGGCAGCCTGCAAGGCTTTCAGCTTTTCACCTGATGCCAGATTGTTGCCATTTTCAAAATTCAGTTCGTCTTTTTTTGCCACGTTGTTAATGTTTAATGATTATAAAATTTGTGCCGCATGGTCTTTGGTCTTCACTTCTTTCGGAGTGATGATACGCTCTACAATACCTTCTTCATTAATGATGAAAGTTGTGCGGAACGTTCCCATATATTTGCGGCCATACATGCTTTTTTCGCCCCATACTCCGAATTGTTCTACCAGCTTCTTGTCGGTGTCTGCAATCAGGGTAAAAGGCAGATTGTTTTTCTCAATAAATTTCTGGTGTGACTTTTCGCTGTCCACACTGACGCCGATGACTTCATAACCGGCTTTGCGCAGGTCGGCATAATTATCCCGCAGGTTGCAGGCTTGTGCCGTGCAGCCGGATGTCATGTCTTTGGGATAGAAGTAGAGTACAATCTTCTTTCCCTTATAGTCGCTCAAGCGGATTTCTTCACCTTTTTCGTTGATGCCCAATACTTCGGGTGCTTTATCTCCTATATTCACTTTGTTAATGTTTAATGATTAGTGATTAATGGATAATGATTAATGGTTAATTTCAAACTTCCAAGTCTCCGTCGATAATCTCATGCCAAGGCAGGCCTTGTTTGTTGAGCTGTTCCATGAACGGGTCCGGATTGAATTCCTCGACATTCCATACCCCTGGCTTTTTCCACAATCCTTTGAGGAACATCATGGCACCAATCATGGCAGGTACACCGGTGGTATAGCTTACGCCCTGCATGCCGGTTTCCTTATAGGCTTCTTGGTGGCTACAGTTGTTATATACATAGTAAGTACGCTCTTTGCCATCCTTTAGTCCGCGGATGCGGCAGCCGATGGATGTTTCGCCTTCGTAGTTTTCGCCCAGGTCTTGCGGGTTGGGGAGGACGGCTTTCAGGAATTGCAGCGGAACAATCTTCATGCCGTTATATTCCACTTCGTCTATGCGGGCCATACCGATATTTTGGATGACACGCAGGTGTGTGAGGTATTCCTGGCCAAACGTCATCCAGAAGCGTGCACGCTTGATAGTGGGGAAATTCTTTACCAGAGACTCCAGTTCCTCGTGATAAAGTAGGTAGGAATCGCGTGGGCCGATGTTCGGATAAGTCAGGTCTTTGTGGATTTCCAGCGGCTTGGTTGTTACCCATTCTCCGTTTTCATAATAGCGGCCGTTCTGTGTAATCTCACGGATGTTGATTTCCGGATTGAAGTTGGTGGCGAATGCTTTATGATGATTTCCGGCATTACAGTCTACAATGTCCAGATATTGTATTTCGTCAAAATGATGTTTGGCGGCGTATGCCGTATATATTCCACTTACTCCCGGGTCGAAACCGCAACCGAGGATGGCGGTCAGTCCGGCATCTTCGAAGCGTTTCTTATAAGCCCATTGCCAACTGTATTCAAAGTGGGCAACATCTTTCGGCTCATAATTGGCAGTATCCAGATAGTTGACTCCACTTTGCAGACAAGCCTCCATGATGGTGAGGTCTTGGTAGGGGAGGGCTACGTTGATGACGATTTCGGGTTTGAAACTATTGAAGAGTGCTACCAGTTCGTCCACGTTGTCGGCATCTACCTGGGCGGTTTTGATGTTCGGGTTACCGATTGCCTTGACAACAGCGTCACATTTAGACTTGGTGCGGCTGGCTATCATGATTTCTGTAAACACATCAGGATTTTGAGCCACTTTGTGCGCAACAACGGTACCTACACCGCCTGCACCGATAATAAGAACTTTACCCATTTCTTTCTACTATATTATTATATTAAGTTTATAAAAAATATGGAGAGCAAATATAAGGGTTAATTCTTAGATAAACATTAAAATCCTGCTAAATACTTTGGGAAAAATGCTTCAAATATTAAATAAATTACTTGCATTTGGGTTATTTTCTATATATTTGCCCCTCGAATAAATTAACTTAAACAACGAAAATGAAAAAAGTATTTGTTTCCCTATGCATGGCAAGCGTATTGATGGGCTTGTCTTCTTGTGCATCAACTAAAAATGCCGCAACTCTTTCTTCTATCAACGGTGAGTGGAATATTATTGAAGTGAATGGCACCGCCGTAGTCCCTGCTCCTGGCCAGGAATTTCCCTATATCGGTTTCGACACAAAGGCTGGAAAAGTATTTGGCAATAGTGGTTGCAACCGTATGATGGGTTCGTTTGACGTGAATGCCAAGCCCGGCACGATTGACCTTGGCGCTTTAGCAAGTACCCGTATGGCTTGTCCGGATATGACTGTAGAAAATAATGTGTTGTCGGCTTTGAACAAAGTGAAAAAGTATAAGAAGCTGGGAAAGGAAAATATAGCTTTATGCGGTGCTTCCAATCGTCCCATAGTCGTGTTGCAGAAGAAAGAATCCGTTTCCAAGTTGTCTGATTTGGAAGGAAAGTGGATAATTAGTGAGGCTGCGGGCGAGGCCATTCCCGATGGAATGGAGAAGCAGCCGTTCATTGAATTTAATATTGCAGAAAAGAGCTTGCACGGTAATGCGGGTTGCAATTTGATTAACGGCGCTTTCCAGGTTGATGATGAAAATCCTTCGGCAATCTCTTTCCCGCAAGTTATCAGTACCATGATGGCATGCCCTGATATGGAGGTGGAAGGCCGTGTGCTGAAAGCCTTAAATTCCGTTCAGTCTTTTGGTAAGCTGGCAGGTGGAGGCATCGGGCTGTACGATGCTGACAATAACCTGGTGATGGTGTTGGTGAAGAACTGACAAGATAGGTTGAAATAATAAAGGCTCTTACAGCAATAATCTGCTAGGAGCCTTTTTTGTATCTTGATATAAAATAGTCTTTTACTTTTTCTTTAATCCTGCGCGTATCCGGCTCAAGGATTGCGGAGTGATGTAGAGGTAAGAAGCCAGATACTTGAGCGGTACATCCTGTAGCAGTTCCGGATTCTCTTCCATCAGCGTCATGTACCTTTCTTTTGCAGTGGGAGGGGTACCGTAGGCTACTGTAGAACTGTCTACCGACAGAATTTCCCGTTCAAAGATTCTTCTGCCGAAGTTGGCCATATCTATGGAATACGAAAAAAGGGCTTCCAGCTCAGGCTTACTGATACAATAGGCGATGCTCTCGTTCACTGATTCGATGTTGATGGGGGAAACTTCGCCGTCCACATATCCCCACGATGAGAAAGCTGTGTCGCCCGGTGCGGCGAACCAAAGGGAGTTTTCCGTACCCTCTGTCAGGTAGTAGGCGCGCCAGATACCTTTCTTCAAAAGATAGAAATTGCTGTTCCTCTCCCCTTCGCTGATAATGAGTTCTCCCTTGCTGAAACGAACTTCTGCCATGTGTGACAGAAGTTCGTGCAAAGTGTTTTCCGGTAGTTTATACTTCTTGCAGAATTTCTTTGTCATAGTTTCCATGCCGCAAAGATAGTGCAAACTGAAGACATAACTTTTACGCTTGCATGAAAAAGTCATGTCGGGGTGCAGCCTGTCTTGTCTAAAGATACGGATTTTTCTTTATGCTTCCTTTTCCCGGATATGTAAATCACGAGGATAAAGAGGGTTGTCAGCATTTCTGCAAGAGGGGTGGCAAGCCAGATTCCCCGGTCTCCCAATAGCAGGGGCAATCCGAAAAAGCAGGCTGTCAGCAGAATAAAACCACGCAGCAGGGTGATAACTGTGGCGCATTTGGCACGCTCCACACTCTGGAAATAGCCGATGGATACGATGTTAACAGCAAAGAACACGAAGCCGGTGGCATACAAAGGCAACCCTTTTACCGCTATGTCATAAGCCGGATAACTGCGGTCTATGAACATGCCTACAATTTCAGGACTGCAGAATATTGTGACCAGGGCAAAACATACACCGCAGCCTATGGCTGTTTTCAATGCCAGCAAGTAGGCGCGGCGGACACGTTGGCTTTCGTTCAGGCCGTAGTTATAACTGATAATCGGCTGTGCCGACTGCGCAATGGCATTATATACCATAAATATAATAGGAAAGAAATAGCAGGCGATGCTGAATGCCGCCACTCCGTCTTCCTTCAGATAATGGATGAACACCTGGTTGCCGACAAACATCATGCAGGCAATCGCCACCTCGCACAAGAAGGCGGAAGAACCCAAGCGGCACATATAGCCAATGTTGCGGCGCATCAGTTGCATGCTTTTCCGGCTCATCTTAATGGGGTGGAAGCGCAGTGTGCACCGGCGGCGCAGTAGATAGAATACTACCATCAATGCGCCTACCGTAGTGCCTATAGCACTTGCCAATGCGGCACCGAACATCCCCCAGTCAAAGGGGAAGATGAACAGATAATCCAATAGGATGTTCAGAACTGCAGCCACCACATTGCACATCATGGCAAAGTTGGGCGAACCGTCCAGCCTCAGAAAAAACATACCCGAATTGAGTAATGCTGTGAACAGAGAGAAAGGCACAAACCAAAGCATGTATTCCACAGCCAATGGCGTGAGCCGTTCGGACCCTCCGAGCAGCTTTACCACCTGCGGGGCAAATGAACAGAATAGGGTGGAGGTACACATCAGCAGCAAGGAAGATATGACTACAGACTGTGTGATGTTGATACGTGCCACCTTGACTTTCCCGTGTGACAGATGAATGGAGGCCACCACAGAGGCACCGACTCCGAACATAAGTCCCACACCCGTAGAGAACAACCATAGCGGTGCCACAATGTTGACCGCCGCCAAAGCATCACTGCCAATTCCTTTTCCGACAAAGATGCCGTCGGTGATAACGAATAGTGCGGAGAAAATCATCCCCAGTACAGTAGGGAGCAATAGTTTGCGGAACAATGTCTTGATGTCCGTGTTCTTGAAGTCGATACTGTCTCTCATCTTTTCCATACTCATCTTATTTATTTCTTTATATGTGAAAAACAATCATTTCCGTGCTGCGATTAAGCCCAATGTTAACTAATCCTTAATCGTTCCACCATGGTGGAACGATATTTCCCTCGTGGTGGAATGATATTTTCTCCACGGTGGAACAATATTTCCTCCATGGAGGAACGGTTAAAGGTATGCAAGGAAAATGATTAATGTTGTTCATGTTTTATTATCTCTGATTCGGGCGACAAAAGTAGAGCTTTTGAATGGAATGGAAATTAACAAATGGTAATTTCCGACAGAAAAAATGATTTTAATTCTGCCAAACTGACAGATAAACTGCCACAAGTATAAATCTGCGGCTGCTCTGAACAATTTGGCACAACGTTTGTCTTTTTATTGGCGTCTGCCACTGAGGTGGACGTCGAAACAGAATAATAACAAATAAAAAAATAACGATCATGGGAAAAATTATTGGTATTGACTTAGGAACAACAAACTCTTGCGTTGCAGTATTCGAAGGTAACGAACCTGTAGTAATTGCAAACAGTGAAGGTAAGCGCACCACTCCTTCAGTAGTAGCATTTGTTGATGGTGGCGAACGTAAAATCGGTGATCCTGCCAAGCGTCAGGCTATCACGAACCCCACCCGTACGGTTTTCTCCATCAAACGTTTCATGGGCGAAAACTGGGACCAGGTGCAGAAAGAAATCGGCCGCATGCCTTATAAAGTAGTAAAGGGTGACAACAATACTCCGCGTGTAGACATCGACGGACGTCTCTATACTCCGCAGGAAATCTCTGCAATGATTCTGCAGAAGATGAAAAAGACTGCCGAGGATTATCTGGGACAAGAAGTGACAGAAGCCGTAATTACCGTCCCCGCATACTTCTCCGACTCCCAACGCCAGGCTACAAAGGAAGCCGGACAGATTGCAGGTCTTGAAGTGAAGCGTATTGTGAACGAGCCGACTGCCGCAGCTCTTGCTTACGGTATTGACAAGTCTCACAAGGACATGAAGGTTGCCGTATTCGACCTTGGTGGTGGTACATTCGATATCTCTATCCTCGAATTCGGTGGCGGTGTGTTCGAAGTATTGTCAACCAACGGTGACACTCACCTGGGTGGTGACGATTTCGACCAGGTAATCATCGACTGGCTGGTTCAGGAGTTCAAGAACGACGAAGGTGCCGACCTGACTCAAGACCCGATGGCTATGCAACGTCTGAAGGAAGCTGCCGAGAAGGCTAAGATTGAGCTGTCCTCTTCTACCAGCACTGAAATCAACTTGCCGTACATCATGCCCGTAGGCGGTGTGCCCAAGCACTTGGTGAAGACGTTGACCCGTGCCAAGTTCGAGGCTCTGGCTCACAACTTGATTCAAGCTTGTTTGGAGCCATGTAAGAAGGCTATGAGCGATGCTGGTCTGAACAATGCGGACATCGATGAAGTAATCCTTGTAGGTGGTTCTTCACGTATTCCGGCAGTACAGAAGTTGGTAGAAGATTTCTTCGGTAAAGTTCCTTCCAAGGGTGTGAATCCGGATGAGGTGGTGGCCGTAGGTGCTGCCGTGCAAGGTGCCGTTTTGACGGACGAAATCAAGGGCGTTGTATTGTTGGATGTTACTCCGCTTTCTATGGGTATCGAAACTATGGGCGGTGTGATGACGAAGCTGATTGATGCCAACACTACCATCCCCTGCAAGAAGAGCGAGACATTCTCTACTGCTGCCGACAACCAAACGGAGGTTACCATCCATGTATTGCAGGGTGAGCGTCCGATGGCTGCGCAGAACAAGTCAATCGGCCAGTTCAACCTGACAGGTATTGCTCCGGCACGTCGCGGTATTCCTCAGATTGAGGTAACGTTCGATATCGACGCCAACGGTATCTTGAAGGTGTCTGCCAAAGATAAGGCTACCGGTAAGGAACAAGCTATCCGTATCGAAGCTTCCAGCGGTTTGAGCAAGGAAGAAATCGAAAAGATGAAAGCCGAAGCCGAAGCCAATGCTGAAGCAGATAAGAAAGAGCGTGAGAAAGTAGACAAGCTGAACCAGGCCGATTCTATGATTTTCCAAACCGAAAATCAGTTGAAGGAACTCGGCGACAAGCTCCCTGCCGACAAGAAGGCTCCGATTGAAGCTGCTTTGCAGAAGCTGAAAGATGCCCATAAGGCTCAAGACCTGGCTACCGTAGACTCTGCCATGGCCGAATTGAATACGGCATTCCAGGCTGCAAGTGCTGAAATGTATGCCCAGAGCGGTGCTCAGGGTGGTGCACAAGCTGGTCCTGATATGAATGCAGGGCAACAAGGCGGTGCTCAGGATAATACAAAGCATGGCGATAATGTGCAGGATGCTGACTTTGAGGAAGTCAAATGATTCCGATAAGGAAACAGATAATAAACAATAAGCAAAAGCGTGCAGCTCAATGAGTTGCACGTTTTTTGCGTTTATGGGGTTCATGGTTGCTATGTGTTTTCTATGGGCTTTTTTATCTCTTATTTGCGACATGTTTGCGACACGTCTTATTTGGCGATAAGGTACAACTTAAATTGATATAAACCATTTAAAACGAGAAGAATATGCCAAGAGGAAATTACACCATTCAAAGAAGTTGCGAGGAGTGTGGTAAAATATTTACTCCTCCCACATTAGTGTCGAAGTATTGTTGTCCGGCTTGTTCCAAGAGGGCGTATAAGAAAAGGCAAATCGCAAAAGAGAAAGAGGCGATACGTCAAGTACTGATTAGATGAATGCCATCCAGTAAGGGGTATCTAACCGTAAAGGAAGCTATGCTGATTTACGGAATTAGTAAAGACGTTCTTTATCGTATGATACGGCAAGGCTTGATACCGTCATACAATTTGGGTCAGCGTCTGATACGCCTTAGTCGGTAGTATATGGATGAACACTTCAAAACAAAGGCAGGGAGTAGAAAGAGAAAAAAGGAGGCATTGTCCTTTGAACCCAAAGATTGTTACACCATCGGAGAGATCGCAAAGAAATTCCATATCAATGACTGCAGTGTATTTAAGCACATACGCCGTCATTCTATTCCTACACGCCAAATCGGTAACTATGTTTATGTTCCCAAATCTGAAATTGATAAATTATATAAGTCGTTATGAAGCACTCTGTATCGCGTTTTATGATTTACATGTGGTAGGGAGGCAAACAAAAAGGCGATAATTAAAACGGCAATTATTGCACTGAGTGGTATGAAAGATGTTCCCATCGGTTTATTATTCAGTTTATGGTTTAACAATAATGCGCCAATAGCCATCATGGTCTGCTCCTTCACGAGACAAAATACCCATAGAACGTAACTTGGAAATATGTTTTTCTACGGCTCGGGAGCTTATTCCTATTTTATAGGCCATTGTTTCTGTAGACATTGACGGGTCGGAAATGACGAAATCAATAATCTTTTGTGCGGTTTTCCCAATACTTTTAGATTTGTTTTTCGAATCTCCGAACCTTTCTCCGAACTTTCTTGCGTATCACCGAACTTTTCCACCGAACTTCCTTCGTTTTCAAGGTACTTTTCAAGGGTACTGTTTACCCTGTTGGCTACTTCTTCCATAGGTATTCTTCCGTTTTCGCCCCAGTTCAAATTATAGAATGTGGTGTAGAAAGAAATCGCTTCCGTTTGATATTGCGGTTCTTTGCCTTGCAGGAAATTAGGCAGCTTCTCCGTAAGTTCCCGCATTTTGCGTAAACCGGAGCCACGTTTCTCCATGTAGTCCAATTGTGTAAATACATCCGCAATGACGGGGTTGCGGCGCATGGACGGCACTTTGTATATATCTCGGTCTTGAATCTGTGTACCGTCAAGTATTGCACCTGGTAACACTAGTTCTACTCGGTCATCGTAAATGTTGATATGCACTTCACCGCCCATTACAGTGTAATCCCAATGGATAAGGTGGTTTACCAATCCTTCAAAGATGGCCCGGTCGGAATAGTCGGGAAGGTTCAAGCGATAGTTTGGCATCTTTACCCATCCGCTCATGGTATAGTTCTTAATGAAGTCCATACCATATTTTAAGAGCAATACAAGGTTAGCCCGATGTTCCACGGAACTGATGGCATCATCCTTATAGAGTCCAGTCCAACGAGTACAGAAAATACGTGATTGAAATACAGTGCAATTATCCACAAACAACAATCCGGCATTAGTCAGTTTACCGTCAGGAGTTACTAGTCCAAATGATTCCAGATACTTGTCATTCCATTCTTGATGGGTTTGCTCACGGAAAGTATTGGAAGGATGATGAAAGAATGTTTGCTGGCATTCACTTGGGTAGGCAGTGAATCCCATGTCATGTGCGTACCTTTCAATACCAATGAAAGAAGTTGTTGAGAATTACATTCCACGCTTTCATTGCCAACTCGTGTATAAGCTGTACGTGTTCCGTCTTGATAATAATAATAAGGTGTAAGTGTTCCTGCCTTTACTTTCACTTCAATCAAAGTATGTCCTTCGTGTTCAATCGGAATAAGTTGTACCTCTGGTACTGGGTCAAGTCGTGCCTTTATCATTTCACTGATAAAATCAGCATCGGCTTGTGGATTCTCCAACCCTACAATTACGCCGTCATCATTCACTCCATAGAACAAACTGCCACCGTCCGTATTGGCAAAAGCCGACACGGATTTAAGCCATGACTTCACTTTCTTATGTTCCAACATTTCCTTGAAATCGTAAGCTGAGCATTCCGTTATCAATGTATTGTTATGTATTTGCATTATTCGTATCACAAAGGTAATGATAATATGATAATTTCAAGTGCTTTAACTTACAAAGAAAGTATCAAGTCTGCTAAAAGAACAGCCGTTTCCGTTTCATCTTTTGGTGCATCTTTGGGCTTCCATGCCACAACAAACCGTACAGATGCAGATTTCACCTTATAACCTCTTTGTTCCCATTCAGATAACGTGCCCTGCATTCTTGATGATAATTTTGCTATAGGTTTATCGGTCGATGAACTGTACAAAAAGAAATCACTGTAAATTAATGAATCTCCCCCTCTCAGTGCTAAGACCTCTTGCTTCCGTTCTTTGAAGAATCTCAAATTGACATCTTTGTGAGAGAGCTGTAGTATAATTTCTTCAGGCATATCATATTGTCGTTGGTCAATGAGATATTGGTTTACACTTAAATGATTGAAGCAATCGCCGTTTGTATGTATGAATAGTCTGTTTTTTGCACGAGTTATTCCTACGTAGTATCGACGCATCAGATGGATATCCTTTACATAGCTGTCAGATATGAGCATATATACGTCATCAAATTCCCTGCCTTTAGCCTTGTGGATGGTTGATACCACAACATCGGTGCCTGATGTGTCGCAGAAGTCTTCCACTGACGACTCAAATGCAAATTCTTTGAAGTCACTGAAATATTTTGTCTTGTTGGTTTGTTCAAACTGTTCCACACATCGCTTCACATACATCAAACCTAGACTTCTGTCATAAATAGAAAAGGTTGCATGTTTGGCTTCTTCCCATAGTTCTTCTGTGATTAGAGGTGTTTTTATCCGTTTGTCTATATACTTCAGGAAGTATCTCATTTCCGCCATGTTCCAAAAACGTAAACCGTCCATTGATTGTATCAGTTTACTGTTTATACCATGTTTTCGCAGGAGGGCTATCAAGATGACAGCCTCTTCGTTTGTTTGGGTGAGTACACACGAAGTGCCTTTGTCCTTGTGTTGAAGTAAGTTTTCGACAAGCGGCTGATACATATATGTTGAATGATGACGTATCACTTCCACCCAACCTTTCTCTTTTCTCATAGAGATGATAGGTGTACTTTTTATTCTTTTATTGATAGTTTTTAAGAATCCGTTGGCAAAATCAACCGGCTGGCGAGCACTGCGGTAATTCTCGGTCATTTCGACAAATGTACTTCCGGTTTCTTGCGCCAGCCGGTACATATAATCAGAATCGGAACCTCGGAATTCATAGATGTTTTGGTCATCGTCTCCCACTGCTATCACACGCATTTCTTCATTGTTGGTCATCAGAGCCTTTACAAGTGCGTGTTCTTCTGTTCCCATGTCCTGGGCTTCGTCTATAACCAATACTGTCTTACCGATTTTGTTCGGTTCTACTTCTTCTTGACATATCATCTCGGCTGCCTTTGAAACGACATTCTTTGAATCTTCAAGATTTCCTATCCGTCCCAGGAGATCGAAGCAATAGGAGTGGAATGTTTTTATTTCGACAAAATGGGCTGCATTGCCTATCAACTCCATAAGCCGTTGTTTGAACTCCGTAGCGGCTGCCCTTGAAAATGTCAGCATCAGTAGCTGTTCGTGTTTTACGTCTTCAAGTAGTAGGAGTGAAGCCAGTTTGTGGACTAACACTCGTGTTTTTCCACTACCGGGACCTGCCGCAACTACAATACAACGTGAATCCTTATCGGAAATAATTTCCATTTGCCGTTTGGATAATTGTCCAAACAATTGATTGTATTTCTGTGGCGTCAAGTTACGTTGTATCTCGCTTGTTCTGTCTCCTTTGAAATATTTTGTGACAAATTTCTTGTAGTCCATTTGGAAATAGTCTTGAACATATTGCAAGGCTGCATGATAATCTCTCACCATCAGATTGGCATATTCCCCCACAATATGCACTTGTTGGATTTTCAGTTTGTAGAATTCGTTCAGCATTCGGTAATCGTCTTGCTTGTATCTCGACTTATTGTCTTTTATTCTTTGGATATTCATGGCGTTGTAAAGTACCAAAAAGCCGCCTTCAAGTTTTAGCGCACCGATTTTCGATAAATATAGAAGTGCTTCCTCCACGTCTTCCAATTGAATGTCATCAAGTCCACCAAAAAGAGATTGGGAACTTGATTTTATTCGGTTCAGAAGCTCTACTATGGAGAACTGGATGGCTTTGTCGGATACATTCTTTTTTTCTGCATCAAAAGCTAGTTTGTATAGCCATTCTACAGCAAAGCGACTTATTTCCAATCGTTTTTCAAATCGCCTGATGGTGGATTCCATGTCTGCCTGACGACTTATCTCCATGTTACGGGCCGCATCTTCTTTTTTACGCGTATATCCCTTGACGGTGAGAAAATAGAGTAACGTCCGAATGTCTTTTTCTTTGGATGTGTTGATTCCGTCGTTTACGGCATTCTCATTCAGTTGCTTGTATGATATTCGTAAAGACTCATCGGGAATATGGTTGAGAATGTATTGTTCAAGTTTTGCAAAGCGTTCGAGGAGCATTTGCGACTTTCGTTCCGAATCACCTGCATCCTGCAAATAGGCAGATATATCTTTGCTGTCTGCCAATATGCCTTCCTGTCGCATGCGCTCCACTACAGATATAACATCTCTTTTGCTTAGTCCCAAAATATCTGCCAGATAGTCGATTCGTGATTCTGCTTCCGAGTCCTGAGCCTTAGCGATATGTTTTTGAGAAATCAATGACTTG
The DNA here is from genome assembly GCF_004328515.1 of Bacteroides sp. A1C1. NCBI lineage: Bacteria > Pseudomonadati > Bacteroidota > Bacteroidia > Bacteroidales > Bacteroidaceae > Bacteroides > Bacteroides sp. A1C1. Next base: position 676,226 of record NZ_CP036491.1, on the reverse strand, counting down.
ATGATACGGACTGCCTTTTCTATTTCATCGTTGCCAAAAAGTAGTGATGTTGATATGCGTTCTCTAGCTTCGTCCATATTCTTTACTGTTATTCCTGTGGCATATACATGAGGTACATTGTTTCCTCTTACCAAGTATCCGCTTTGTTCCAAAGCTGCTAATGCTGTCCGTACACGGGTCTCAATGTCAGATACCGAATCATCCCATCCTGCTTGCCGGGCAATTTCCAACGCAGAACAGTTGACTTTCATACGGTATTTGGTAAGGTCTTTGACGGCTTTCCATACCTGTTGTATTTCGCTAATGCTAAGTTTCGTTTGGTTTAGCAATATAAAATGCTTGTCCAAATCATTGTCACTATAAAGCACATAACAACGTGCGCTAAGACCGGGATCACGACCTGCTCTGCCTGCTTCTTGAACATAATTCTCCAGCGAATCGGAAATATCATAATGTACCACAAGACCGACATCTTTCTTGTCGACTCCCATGCCAAATGCGGATGTGGCCACAATGATGTGTACCTGATCGTTCATAAAAGCATCTTGGTTGGCAATTTTTTCATCGGCTTCCATTTTCCCATTGAAAGGGAGTGCCTTGTAACCGTCGCGAGTCAGTTTTGCAGCCACTTCCTTTGTCCGTTTGGTGCGTGATACGTAAACAATTGTCGGACAATCGGCTTCTGCTACAAGTTCTCTCAGTTTTAAATATTTATCATTGTCATTCTCTACATGTATGACGGAATAGTGCAGATTCGTTCTTGAGGCCGTTGATGCGAATAATTCCAAGTTCAAATCCGAAGTCTGCTTGAAATAGTCACAGATGTCTTGGATTACTTTCTGTTTTGCCGTGGCCGTGAAACAGGATACAGGTATCGGGGTTTTGCATTTTTTCTTTTGCTGGTATTTTTGGATGAATTTGCCAATGTAGAGATAGTCAACCCTGAAATCCTGCCCCCATGAAGAAAAGCAGTGCGCTTCGTCTATCACAAACCTTACAACGTGGCGCGCCATCAATATTTTCTCGATTGTTTTTGAACGGAGCATTTCGGGAGAGATATACAACAACGAGGCTTCTCCGTCTTGTACTCTTTGTATGGACAGTGATCTTGTGATGGGGTCTAACATCCCATTTATGGTTACGGCATCCGTGATGCCTCTGTCGGCAAGGTTGTCTACCTGGTCTTTCATCAAGGACTGCAAGGGGGAGATGACTACCGTAAGCCCGTGCACGGAGTGCCCAGCCATGAGTGCGGGCAATTGGAAAGTAAGTGATTTGCCGCCGCCGGTAGGAAATATCGCCAGTAGCGATTCCCCTTTTACCGCAGCTTGGGCAGCACGTTCTTGCAGTGGCTCGCCTTCGTATGTCCGGAAGCGCTCATATCCGAAAAATATTTTTAGGTTATGGAGCACATCCAATTGCGTATGGCAGTAGTCGCAGCCTTCTTTGCAAGTAGTGTGTCGCAAGAGTTTTACGATAAATTCCACTTCCGGATAATTATAAAGTACCCATCCGGGAGTGATGGAGCGGTAATCGGTGGTGTCAATCAGAGCCAAAGCGTATGCCAATCCGCATGGGTATTGATTGGTGAGCATGTCAAGGTCGGCATGTTGGCAAATTTTTCCGGCATAAAGTTCTTTAATAAGTTCAGGTATTCCTTTATGAATATACTCCGCACTTACCATATTGAGAAATCCTTCAAATTCTTTCTTGTCCTTCAGCAACGATGCGAATAGTATACGCTTTTCTTTTGGTAATGAATGCCAGCATGCTATTTCATCCAGTAATAAGTCTTTTGCTTTCTTGCAATCGTTCACCGGATTGTTCATCTGTTCGCTCATCAGTTTATCATCTTTCACAAGCCTGTGGTAAGGGTGTTCAGGGAACAGTAAAGGCGAAACATAAAGTGTATCAACTAAAATCCAGCGGCAAATTTTGTCCGTAAACAGGTATTTAGCATCATGGTGAACGATATTGTGTCCGCAGATGTAGTCTATGTCGTTTAAGAAAATGAATAGTTCTTCTTTTGAGGTTTTATGAAATGTCGTGTCATCATGCTTGAGGGCTCCTATATCATGGATTCTGTGGTCTTTCAAGCCTATTTCAACATCTACTATGGCATAATTGTAGGCATTATATGGTACAGAGGTGGTTTTATAGCCGATGATATTGTTTCTATCCTCGGTTTTCTTGATTCCTATAAGCTTGCTCCATATTGACATATCTCAATATAATAAATAGTTTTACAACTTGGATTTGTTATGTGTCTGTATCGTTTTTTTATTATTTTATCTTTTCTTTATCACACTATTCACTACCCGTATAGAGGAAACCAGTTTATTGGTGGAAGTAAATACGTCCACATTCCATATATGGGATGAGCGTCCTTTGTGCAGGATAGTGCCTACTGCCCTTACGGTATCTCCTTCGTGTGCAGAAGAAATATGATTTCCGCTGACTTGCATTCCCACGACAATCTCATCAGGTTCGCAGATAATCATGGAGCCGAGCCCGGCAACGGTTTCTGCCAAGGCAAGGGTGGCACCGCCATGCAGAATGCCGAAGGGTTGGCGGGTACGGTAGTCGACCGGCATGGTTGCTTCTACGCGCTCATCCGAAGCGTATGTGTATTGAATGCCCAAGTTTCCCATCAATGCGTGTCGTGCCCGTTCGTTCAGTAAATCAAGAGGCACCTCTGCTGCACGCACTTCTGCCAATATTAGTTTTTCTACGGCCAGGGCCACTCCATCTTCTTCATTCGATGCAGTCACATAGTCTGCACAGACCTTTACAGAATCTTGTGAATGTCCCATAGCTACCCCCATGCCGGCCAATTGGAGCATGGTCACATCGCATACGCCATCTCCAACGGCAATGACTTCTTCCCGTGTTACTCCCAAATGCTCTAATAGGGCGCCTAACGTATTCGCTTTATTGACTCCGCAGGGCACCACCTCTAAAAAGTAAGGCTCGGAACGGAAAGCATCCAAAGTACCTGCCAGGCGTTTTTCCCAATGTTGTTCCAGCCCTATCAGAGCTTTTTCCTTATCACTCACCAGCATGCACTTGCAAGGCGCGAAGTCTATGGCAGTAGAGAATTCATCTTCCCTGATTATCTTCAAATTGTTTAGCAGGGCTTCATTCTTTATATATTCATTGTCCGGACTATCCGTAATGAGGGTATCATCGTGGTAGGTGAAGATGGCAAAGCCGTTCTTGCGGGCTTTCTTTTCCAGATAAGGCAGCATTTCCGGATTGATGCGTCGTTCAAACAATATTTCTCCGTTCTGTGCTTTTATTATCTGGCAACCATTATAGGAGAGAACAAACCCTCCATAATTGCCGAGTTCGAGGGTTTTGGCCAGTGGCATCAGTCCATAAGTCGGCCTACCGGATGCCAAAACTATGCGCACTCCCATCTGCTGGACCTTTAGCAGAGCAGCTAATGTCCTTTTACTGATTTCTCTTTCATCATTGAGTAGCGTTCCATCTACATCAAGAACCAATAATTTATATTTCATGGCAACTCGATTTTGGGGTTATTATGTTACAAAGTTAGAAAAATGACTGTTAAAACGGTAATATTCGTTTTATTGTTTACTGAAACTTCTTTTATTTATCCTATCTTTGTCCACGTTTTGTTCCGCGTTCTCTATCCGGAGAAGCGGATGAAAAGGGAATCGGGTGAAAGTCCCGAACAGTCCCGCTGCTGTGAGTTCCATGCTCGGTGTATCATACTTGTGCCACTGTTCTTCGGAAAGAACGGGAAGGCGATGTACCGGGAACGAGTCAGAAGACCTGCAAAACAAAGTCGAAAAATTGTCCATTCGAGGAAAGTGGGCAGTGCGCAAATGGTTTAAGATAATCTTCATTTATTCTATGTCAGGAAGGACTAAGGTACTACTGGTCTGTGCTGTTTCAGTGGGTGCAAGTATATTCCGGCTCTCTGCCCAGGAGGTGGGAGGAGATACGATTACAGGGAAAGTGCATCAGATAGAGAAAGTGACAGTGACAGCACGCAGGTCGCCCAATAAAGTGACTTCTGCCGTACCCATACAGACGATGTCACGGCAGGATATCAGCCAGCTGGGAATACAGAATATGGCAGATGCTGTGCGCCGTTTTGCCGGAGCCAATGTAAAGGACTATGGAGGTATTGGAGGACTGAAAACGGTTTCCATACGCAATATGGGAGCAGCCCATACAGCTGTCAGTTATGACGGGGTGGCGGTGAGCAATTGTCAGGCGGGGCAGATAGATATCGGGCGTTTTTCGCTGGACAATGTTTCCATGCTTTCGCTCGCCATCGGGCAGTCGGAGGACTTGTTGCAGTCCGCCCGCTTGTATGCGTCGGCCGGTGTGCTGGGCATAGAGACGGAAAAACCTCATTTTGATGACGGGCGCAATGCCGCTTTTCAGGCACGGGTGCGCGGAGGGTCGTTCGGCATGGTCAGCCCCTCGTTGCGCTGGTGGCAGAAACTGGGCAGCCGTACACGCGTGGCGGTAGATGCCGCTTATATGAGGGCGGACGGTAATTACCCTTTCACGCTGGTCAATGGAAAATACGTGACGGAAGAGAAACGTAACAACACCGGCATCTATTCCTGGCAGGGCGAAGCTACCCTTTATCATACTTTCAAGGATGACAGTGAACTGGATGTGAAGGGTTACTACTTCTATTCCCGTCGGGGACTTCCAGGGGCGGTTACGCTCTATAATCCCCTTTCCGATGAAACGCTTTGGGATGAGAATACTTTTGTGCAGGCACGTTATAGGAAGCATTTTTCGCCCCGATGGAGTCTGCAGGCACAAGCAAAGTATAATCATGGCTGGAACAAATATAAGGATGAGGGTAAGGAATATACCGACGGATATTATCGGGAAAATCACCGGCAAGACGAATATTATATTTCCGCGACCGTTCTCTACCGTCCTTTGGAAGCTTTGACCCTTTCGTTGGCGCAGGACGGGGTGATAAACAAGTTGCGCAACAGTTTGCCGGAATGTCCTTTCCCCACAAGATATACTTCCATCAGTGCCTTCAATGCACGCTACCGGCAAGGATGGCTCACGGCCACGACCTCGCTGGTGCATACCGCCACTTCGGAGCATGCCGAGAAAGGTACGGTCCCCGATGACTTCCATCGTTTTGCCCCCTCTTTATCAGTCAGTATGCAGCCTTGGCAGGACGAGTCGCTGTATTTCCGGTTGATGTATAAGAGTACGTTCCGTCTGCCCACTTTCAACGACCTCTATTATTACCGGCTGGGCAACCGCAATCTGCGACCCGAGAAGGCAGACGAATATAATGTCGGCATCACATGGAGCAAATCCGGATTGTCTGTGTTCGATTATATCTCCGTTACGCTTGACGGTTACTATAATAATGTGACGGATAAGATTGTGGCTTTTCCCACCACCTATGCGTGGAAGATGGCGAACTACGGCAAGGTGCATGCCGCAGGTGTGGATGCCACTTTGGCGGCAACCGTTCCATTGACGGAGAAAATAAGACTGATTATGTCGGGCGGATATACATGGCAAAAGGCCATTGACCTGACCGATTCCGACGCGAAGAACTATAAGGACCAATTGCCTTATACTCCTCTTCATAGCGGAAACGCGTCCGCCATTGTAGAAACGCCGTGGGTGAATGTGGGCTACTCGGCGGTAGGAGTGGGAAAGCGTTACTATTTGTCGCAGAACATTCCGGAGAATGAGATTGAGGGCTATCTGGAGCATACGATGAGCCTCTCTCATGAGTTTGTTTTGGGCGGTTGCCGGCTTCTGTTGCAGGCCGAGATTATAAATCTGACCGATGAGCAGTATGACGTGATAAAATATTATCCTATGCCGGGCCGTTCGTGGCGGTTGACGGGTACTTTCAAGTTTTGAATAATCTATTTATGAACAACAAAAACTAATTATAAACAATAACAACTGTGATTATGAAAGTAAGAAGTTTATTATTCGGTATGCTCTGCATGCTTGCTTTGGGTGCCTCTTTGGCATCTTGTAGTGACGACGATGACGATTCTCTGGATGACGGCGGGTCGAAGGTGACACTGCCGCAGACGCGTGTCTATATTCTGAACGAAGGCTCTCAAGGAGCCAACAATGCAGGACTTGCCTTTTATGCACCCAATAAGGATGCGGATTTTATCAGTGATATCTACAAGACCCAAAACAATGCCAAGTTGGGTGACCTTGGTCAGAGCATGATTGAGTATGAAGATGAAATATATATAGCTGTAAGCGGTTCCAATTATCTGACCAAGCTGAATGCTGCAGGTGTGGAGTTGAAACGTGTTTCGTTTGTAGATGATAATGACCTCAGTGCTGGTATTCGCTATATAGACGCTGAGGATGGATATATCTATGCTTCCTTCTACGGAGGAGCTGTGGCTAAAATCAATGCGAAAACGTTGGAGGTAGTGGATAAATTGACCGGACTTGGTGACAATCTGGAAGGTGTGGCAATCTGCGAGGATATGCTGTATGTGGCGAATAGCTGTACTGCTGATTGGAGCACTCGGCACACTGACGTAAAGGTGATAGATTTGCGCACTTTCAAGCTGAAAGAGCAGTTGACGGTAGGTTTGAACCCCAATGCTTTGATTGAAGAGGATGATAAAGTCTTTTTGATTTCATGGGGCAATTATGGCGATGTCGGCTATTCATTGCAGATGATAGATCCTGCTGCCAACAATAAGGTGACGGAATTAGGCAGTGCCACCCGTATGTGTGCTGCTGATGATATCTTATATCTGGTGAATTCAATGACGGACTGGAATACTGAACCATATACAACAGTCAACACTTTCTTTACTTATAACATCAAGACCGGGCAGATGAATAATGCTTCTTTCCTCAAAGACGCCCCTGCCGAACTTGCTTCAAGCACGTTGTACATGTTGGAAGTAAACGAAAATAACGGTGATATTTATATCGGTACTTCCGAGTTCACAACGAACGGTACCATCTACCGTTTCAAGAAAGACGGTACATTTATCGAGAAGTTCGATGCAGGAGGCATCAATCCTAATTCCGCTATCTTCTTTAATTAATATCAATGAAAAGAGGCTGCTTTTTTATCAGTATATTCGCAGTCTTGCTTCTTTTCTCCTGTGGGGGAAGGGGCAAGACTGCCTCTGTTTTGGTCAACGGTGACACCATTCCCTTACGTTATGCGGAGAATCTTACCTTAGTGTCCTATCCCGGCTATACCCTTGCCACCTTGCGCAATCCTTGGGATACGTTGCACACGCTACATACCTATATACTGGTCCCGAAAGACCGCGAACTTCCGGCACATCTTCCGGCAGGTACTGTGGTACGTACCCCACTCTCCAAATCAGTCATCTACTCTTCCGTCCACTGCGGACTGATGGATAATCTGGGTGTGTTTGGTAGCATCGGCGGTGTCTGTGACTTGAAGTACATCAAACTACCCGCCGTGCACGAAGCCTGCCGCCGGGGTGCCATCGCCGATTGTGGCGACGGTATGAATCCCGATATGGAGCGCATCATCGACCTGCATCCCGATGCCATCCTTCTGTCTCCGTTCGAGAACAGTGGCGGTTATGGCCGTATCGAGAAACTGGATATTCCCATCATCGAATGTGCCGACTACATGGAAACCTCCGCTTTGGGACGTGCCGAGTGGATGCGTTTCTACGGACTGCTCTTCGGGGTTGCGCCACAAGCCGACAGCCTTTTTGCTGAAGTGGACAGTTGTTACCAACGCCTCAAGATGCGTGCGCAACTTTCATCCACCTCGTTCTCCGTTGTCAGTGAGTTGAAAAGTGGCTCGGCATGGTACGTACCGGGAGGGCGTAGCACCATAGGAAGGCTTTTTCAGGATGCTTGCGGGCGTTACGCCTTTGCCGACGATACCCACAGCGGCTCTGTTCCTCTGGCTTTCGAGACCGTTTTCGACAAGGCGGGCGATGCCGACGTCTGGCTGGTGAAGTTCAACCGCGACCGCGACATGAGCTATGCTGATTTGGAGGCGGATTATATCGGCTACACCGGTTTTAAGGCTTTCAAGACCCGGAATGTCTATGGTTGTAATACGGCAAAAGTTCCTTTCTACGAGGAGACTCCGTTCCGTCCCGATTATTTGTTATCCGATCTGATACAGATTCTGCATCCCGAAATAGGAGATTTGGGAGGCTTGCGCTATTTTTGCAGACTGAAGGAGTGATGAACACAGAGATACGGAACTTTTGTGAAAGTAATAGAAAACTCTGTGCCTCCATGTCTCTGTGTGCTAAATAATGTAACTATGAGTAAAGGCTGGAAATATGGTATCGGGTTGGGAGTAGTAATCTTATTGCTTTTTGCGGGCAATCTGCTGGTGGGGTCGGTTTCGATTCCGCCTGCCGATGTTTTCCGTATCCTGCTCGGTGGAGAGGGGGAGAAGGCAAGCTGGAGCTTCATTCTTTGGGAATCCCGTTTGCCCCAAGCGCTGACGGCGCTGCTTTGCGGTGGCGCATTGGCTGTCTGTGGACTGATGTTGCAGACGGCTTTCAAGAATCCGCTGGCAGGACCATCCATTCTGGGCATCAACGCCGGGGCAAGTCTGGGAGTGGCCTTCGTCATGTTGCTGTTTGGCGGCAGCATCACGGCAGGGGCGTTCAGTCTGTCCGGCTTCTTCTCCGTACTGCTTGGCGCATTTATCGGAGCCATGCTGATTATGGCACTTATCCTTTTCTTTTCCACGCTGATAAAGAGCAATATCATGCTGCTGATAACGGGTATCATGATAGGCTACATCGCTTCTTCGGCCATTGCCCTGCTGAACTTCTTTGCTACGGCAGAGGGGGTGCAGTCCTATATGATATGGGGGCTGGGCAACTTCGGTGGAGTTTCCCTACAGCAGATGCCGGCCTTTGCGCTGGTCACCATTGTGGGACTGTTCGGCTCATTATTGTTGATAAAGTCCCTGAACGCCTTGTTGCTGGGAGAGCGCTATGCCGAAAATCTAGGTGTCAATATCCGCCGTGTGCGCAACTGGCTTTTGATTATCACCGGGCTCTTGACGGCTGTCACCACCGCTTTCTGTGGTCCGGTCGCCTTTATTGGCCTGGCCGTGCCGCATGTGGCCCGCATGATATTGGGGACAGCCAATCACAATTCCCTATTGCCGGTCACCATCCTGAGTGGCGGTGCAGTGGCACTGCTTTGCAATCTGATTTGCGTCTTGCCCGGCGAAGCGGGTATTATTCCCTTGAATGCCGTCACGCCCATTATCGGTGCGCCGGTCATCATCTACGTTATTCTGAGCCAGCGGAAGCCCCAACAATTCAACTAAGCTATTGCCGACAGCTTGACAAGTTTTTGCCTTACTATTGGCAAGACTTTGCCACCGCGTTGGCAAACTTTTGCCATAGGCATGGCAAAGTTTTGCCAAACCTATGGCAATGTCTTGGCAAAATTTCTCTCTGATTATCAACGTGCTACTTTTTTTGTATTTTTCTCTCCATTCTATAGGGTTTTATCTTCCTCACCGCTCTTATTAATAGAAACCCCTTAAAAACATGCCTTATGAAAAACTTTGTAGGATTTACACTTGGGTGTTTGTTTGCATTCTTATCTTCGGGTATCACCCCGTTGATGGCGCAGGACGCGGCAGTGAACGAGCTCGTCATCACCGGTACGGTCAAGAACAAGGACAGCAGGAAGAAACTCGAAAACGTGAACGTCTCTGTTGTCGGCAACAATATCGGAACGGTGACCAATGCCGACGGCACATTCTCCTTGAAAGTAGCGGAAGCGGAAGCTTTCCGTGGACTGGAAGTCTCCCATATCGGCTATCTCACTACACACCTCTCTCTGGAAGAACTTGAAAAAACGGGCGAGCTGACCATCTGGATGATACCGGCCCCCAATCTTTTGAGCGAGATTGTGGTCTATGGCAATAATCCCCGCGTCATAGTGGAAGAGGCCATCAAGAAAATTCCAGTAAATTATTCTGGCAATGACAACATGCTGACCGCCTTCTATCGGGAAACCGTGCAGAAGCGCCGCCGCTATATCAGCGTGTCCGAGGCAGTGATGGATGTCTATAAGACGGATTATAACTCCCGCGATGTAGACCGCGACAAGGTGCAGCTGCTGAAAGGCCGCCGCCTGCTGAGCCAAAAGCAGAGTGACACGCTGGCTGTGAAAGTGGTGGGAGGTCCCAATTTGTCCCTTTATCTGGACATTGTGAAGAATGGCGATGCGCTGTTGAGCACGGACAATCTGGACTATTATGAATTCCGTATGGAGGACCCCGTCAATTTGGATAACCGCATGCAGTATGTGGTCAGCTTCCGTCCGCGGGTCAGCCTGATGTATGCCTTGTTCATCGGGAAACTGTATATAGACTACGAACGGCTTTCCTTTACACGTGCCGAGTTTGGCCTGGACATGGCAAATCGGGTGAAGGCAGTGGAGGCCATTCTGCATAAGAAGCCCGTCGGCTTACGGTTCCGCCCGCAGGAAGTCACCTATCTGGTGACCTACAAGCAGCAGGGGGCCAAGACTTACCTGAACTATATACGGAATGTCATCCGCTTTAAATGCGACTGGAAAAAAAGGCTGTTCTCCTCCAGCTACACCGCTTTCTCTGAAATGGTGGTGACCGACAGGACGGAAAGCCCTCTCTCCGGCATCTCCAACAAGAACACCTTCAAACGGAAGCAGGTATTCTACGACCTGGTGGATGAGTACTGGAACGAAGACTTCTGGAGGAACTACAATATCATAGAACCTACGGAATCCCTGGAGAATGCAGTCAGCAAATTGCGGAAACAATCCAATTGATTATCTGATAGTTTTCCTTATATTTGGAGCAACCGAGAAAAAACACCGTGTATGCTGGACGAACTGATGATACTGGCCAGAATAAAGGAGGGCGATATAAAGGCGTTCGAAGGAATCTTCCGCCGGTATTATTCCCCTCTTTGCTGGTATGCTGCGGGCATCACGGGGGATACGGCGTCTGCCGAGGAAATTGTGGAGGAGCTGTTCTACGTGCTGTGGAAGAACCGGGAGCGGTTACAAGTATTCCAGTCCGTGAAAAGCTATCTCTACCGTTCTGTGAGGAATGAAGCCGTGCAGTTTTGTGAGCATCAGGAGGTCAAGGAGCGCTATCGGGCATCTGTCCGTACGGAGTCCGGGCCGGGCTATTCGTCCGACCCCCACGCGCATTTGGAGTACGAGGAACTACGGACTCTCATCCGGCATACGCTCGACAAGCAGCCCCGGCGCCGGCAGCAGATTTTCAGGATGCACCGCATGGAGGGGAAGAAATATGCAGAGATTGCCTTGTCGCTTTCGTTGTCCGTCAAGACGGTGGAAGCGGAAATGACCAAGGTACTCCGAACCTTACGAAATGAAATTGATAATTATATCCGGACACAATGATGGAAGTAGATAAAAAGAAGACAAGGACCGACGAGGCATGGGTACGGCTTTATGCCCGCTTCGAAACGGACTGCCTGCTGCCGGCAGATGCGGAACATGCTCCGGCAATGCACCGCAGGCTTTACCTCAAGTGGGGGAGCGTTGCGGCAGCCGTGATTGCCGGAATCGTATGTTTTGCCGCATGGTGGGCCGTACCGGAACAAGGTGGGGACAGTCGTAGCTTGCTGACGGAGGAGAACCGGGAGAAGCCCACACTGGTCAAGACCCTTGAAGACGGTTCGGTGGTATATCTGGCGCAGGAAAGCACGCTGAAGTATCCCGAACATTTTGCGGAAGACAAGCGGGAAGTGAACCTGCAGGGTGAAGCCTTCTTCGATGTGGCAAAGAAACCCGAGCAGGCTTTTACGATTGAGACGGCGAGGGTGCGTGTGGAGGTACTGGGCACGGCTTTCAATGTCAGGAGCAATGAAGGGCTCCCCTTCAGCTTGTCCGTGAAGCGCGGGAAGGTGAAGGTGCTGCTGAAACAAGAGGAACAGACGGTCTTTGTAGAGGCGGGAGAAACGGTTATCTTGCAGGGGGGCAGTCTGCTCGTCAGCGAGACGGAGAATCCGGAGCTCTTTGACCGCTACACCAGCAACATCCGTTTCAAGGACGAGTGCCTGGAGGATGTGCTGCGTGCCATCAATAAGGAGTCTGCCGGCTGGCAGATAGAAGCCGCGTCGCCAACCCTGGGCAAACGGCGGCTGACGGTCGAATTTTCGAATAACTCCCCGGAGTCTGTGGCCGAGCTGATATGCTGGACGTTCGACTTGAAGTGTACACGTCAGGGCAATAGACTGATATTGTCGGAACAATGAATTCAATGAAATGCTTCATTCTCCATTTGCCACTCTTCATTTTCTTCCTGGCAGGCAGTGCAAGAGCGGACGGAGGCGATGTGCTGGACCGCATCGTCCGGCTGCCCGGAATGAAGGGAACGGTTTATGCGCTGTTGGGGAAAGTCTCGGAGCAGTCCGGCTATCTGTTTATCTATGACAGCAAGGTCATCCATAACGACTCAGTAGTGAGGGTCAGGAAGCAGGAGTGTTCCGTGAGACAGGCCATTCATAGGATAACCGGCAGTCGGAACCTCGAATTGAAGGTATTAGGCAACCATATATTGATAACACGGGCGGCAGAAAGGAAGAGTATGGAAGAAACGGTACTCCTGCCGCCCCGACCGGCGTATTCCACCATTGCCGGAATCCTGTTGGACAAGGAGACGGGAGAGCCCGTCGTCAGTGCGTCGGTCATCGCACAAGGAACCTCACTGGGTAACATTACCAACCAGAACGGTGAATTCCGGCTCAACCTGCCCGACTCGTTGAGGCGCTGCATGCTCTCCTTCTCCCATCTGGGTTATGTGGGGCAAACGGTGGAAGCCTCTGCTTTGGAAGGACGCAGCAATGTTCTGAGCCTTGAGCCGAAAGTCATTTCCTTACAAGAAGTGCTTATCCGCTTGGTGGAGCCTAAAAAGCTGCTTCGCGAGATGATAGAGCACCGGGATAGGAACTGCTCCACTTCTCCGGTCTATCTGACCACCTTCTACCGGGAAGGTGTACAACTGAAGAACAAGTTCCAGAGCCTGACGGAGGCCGTTTTCAAGGTCTACAAATCACCGACGATGGAACCCGGACAGAAAGACCAGGTGAAACTGCTCAAGATGAGCAAGATAGATAACCGGGAGCAGACGGACAGTGTGCTTGCCAAAATCAGCTCCGGGGTGGAAGCATGTCTGCAGTTGGACATCATGAAGAATCTTCCAGACTTCCTCTTGCTGGAATCCGGCGAGGAACTTTATACCTATACTTCGGGCGACATCGTATCGGTGGACGACCGTACTGCCAACGTCGTCTATTTTGAGCAGAAACGTGGGGTAAAGGAGCCTTTGTTCTGCGGAGAACTCTATATAGACTCGGAGAACAGCGCCTTGCTGCGTGCCCGCTTCGAGATTCATCCCCGGTATGTGAAGGCCGCCACACGGCTTTTCGTGATACGCCAGGCTCCGAAAATCAGGCTGACAACGGAGAAACTTGTCTATACCGTCTCATACAAACCCTGGAACGGTACCTATTATGTCCACCACATCCGTGGCGACCTTTACTTCAAGATGAAGAGAAAACGCATGCTCTTCAGTAATCCCACTCTGTATACCTGGTTCGAGATGGTGACCTGCCGGATTGACGGGGAGAACGTGACGCGCTTCCCGCGTGCGGAACGGCTGCCGGTGCATACCGTCTTCTCTGAAACCGACTTCAAGTATGATGCCGATTTCTGGGGCGACTTTAATGTGATTCCGCTGGAAGAGGAGCTTGGCAAGATTATCGAGAAGGTCTCCCTGAAGATAGAGCAGACGGAAGCTCCGTAAACATGGCCCTCAATCGTTTGCGGTGGGTAGGTTGTATATTCCACACTAAAATTATCTCTATTTTGTTTTTTTATTGTAATTTTGTCCCCGGTATTAGTTTAAATTTAAAGATTGTAACTATGAGATTACCTGAGGACCCGGTGATGCTGTACAGCTTCATCAACATGAAACTGCGTGATTTCTATCCTTCGCTGGACGCGCTCTGCGAGGATATGAACGTAGAGAAAGAGGACATTGTACGAAAATTGAAGCTCGTGGGATTTGAGTATAATCCTGCAAAGAACAGATTTTGGTAAATAATGTTTCTGTATAAAACAACTCCCGTTGCTTGTTGTTGTAAAGCGCAAGTTAACGGGAGTTGTTTTGTTATGGAACTATGGGATAAGGCAGAACGTCTTTGGACGAGGGTCAAGAACTGGAAAACAGTACGCGGCTGGCACATCTGGAAGTTGAAGCTGGTGGATGCCCGGCTGTATTTCGTCAGCATGTTCGTCGGTTTGCTGACGGGACTGGTCGCTGTACCCTATCACTATCTTCTCTATTATCTGTTCCACCTCCGCAGTGGTTTCTTCGCTTCGCATCCGGCCTGGTACTGGCACATTCCACTCTTTCTGTTTTCTTGGGGCATTCTCGTCTTCGTCATGTGGCTCGTGGGGAAAATGCCGCTTATCGGTGGGGGAGGTATTCCGCAGACACGCGGCGTGATTAACGGGCGCATCACTTACCGGCATCCTTTCATCGAGATGGTATCCAAGTTTGTAGGGGGCATTCTGTCCTTCTCGGCGGGGCTGTCTTTGGGACGCGAAGGGCCTTCCGTGCAGATAGGCTCTTATGTGGGTAGCCTGGTATCTCGCTGGACCCATATCCTGAAAGGCGAACAGAAACAGTTGCTGGCAGCCGGGGCGGGAGCGGGGCTCGCTGCGGCTTTTGCAGCGCCACTGGCTTCCTCGCTCATTGTAATAGAATCCATTGAACGCTTCGATGCCCCTAAGACGGCCATCACTACCTTGCTGGCGGGTGTTGTGGCAGGAGCCGTGGCAAGCATGGTCTTTCCCGTGAATCCTTACCATCTGATAGAAGTAACGGAACCGGTTTTCGCCTTCTTTGTCCAGATGAAGTATTTCTTGATATTGGCGGTGATTGTCTCCGTATGCGGGAAGTTCTACTCCTCCACCATGAATGCTTTCAGGCATGTGTATGCCAAAGTCAATTCTCCGGCGTATGTCAAGATGTTCTATCTGGTGCTGGTGGCCTACATCATTTCGCTGATGCAGGTCAATCTGACCGGAGGCGGGGAGCAGTTTCTGCTGGCCCAGGCACAGAACGGCAGTACGCAGATTATGTGGGTGACGGCCGTCATGTTGTTGCATTTTGTCTTTTCAGTTTTCTCTGTCTCTTCCGGATTGCCGGGCGGCAGTTTCATTCCGACGCTGGTTACGGGAGGGTTGTTGGGGCAGATTGTCGGTCTGGTAGGAGTGAGGTATGGCATTATCGGGCAAGAGAATGTCAGTTATGTCATGCTTATTTCCATGTCGGCATTTTTGGTAGCCGTGGTCCGTACACCGCTCACGGCCATTGTGCTGATTACGGAGATTACGGGGCATTTTGAGGTCTTTTACCCTTCGGTGGTGGTAGGCGGGCTGACTTACTATTTTACGGAACTGCTGCAAATGAAGCCTTCCAATGTCTCCCTCTATGAAGATATGATTCATGCTCCTTATTTTAAGGAGGAGAAGCGCTATACGCTTTCGGTGGAGATTATGACGGACTCTTATCTGGATGGGAAACTGGTGGACGAACTTTCCCTGCCGGAGCGTTGCGTCATTATCAATGTGCATCGGGATGGAAAAAACTTGGTCCCCGCAGGAACTCGTTTGATTCCGGGGGACCAGGTACAGATTGAGATGGACTCGCAGGACATAGAGAAACTCTATGAACCGCTTGTCAGTATGGCGAATATCTATTAAGCCAGATTGCCTATCTCGTCCAGATTCTTCTGGATGTCGGCATCCGTCAGCTCGTAATTCACTAAATCGCCGGACAAATACTTGTCGTAGGATGCCATGTCGATAAGTCCGTGACCGGAAAGGTTGAACAGAATCACCTTCTCTTCACCCGTTTCCTTGCATTTGTTCGCTTCGCGGATGGTGGCGGCAATGGCATGGCAGGACTCGGGGGCGGGGATGATGCCCTCTGCTTGCGCAAACAGACAACCGGCGTCGAATGATTCGAGCTGCTTGATGTCCACCGCTTCCATATAACCGTCTTTCAGCAGTTGTGATACGATGACACCTGCACCGTGATAGCGTAGGCCGCCGGCATGGATATTGGCAGGGGCAAAGTTGTGTCCCAGTGTAAACATGGGCAGCAACGGAGTGTATCCGGCCTCGTCGCCGAAGTCGTATTGGAATTTGCCGCGTGTCAGCTTCGGACATGAGGCAGGTTCGGCGGCGACAAAGCGTGTTTTCTTTCCTTCGAGGATGTTGTGGCGCATGAAGGGGAAGGCGATACCGCCAAAGTTGGAACCTCCTCCGAAGCAGGCGATGACGGTGTCGGGATATTCACCCGCCATTTCCATCTGCTTTTCGGCTTCCAGTCCGATGACGGTCTGGTGCAGGGCCACGTGGCTCAATACGGAGCCGAGGGTATATTTGCAGTTGGGAGTGGTCTGTGCCAGCTCTATAGCTTCGGAAATGGCTGTTCCCAGCGAGCCCTGATAGTTGGGATGGGCGGTCAGTATATCTTTTCCGGCGCGGGTAGACATGGAGGGAGACGGGGTAACCTGCGCACCGAATGTCTGCATGATGCTGCGGCGGTAGGGCTTTTGCTCGTAACTGATTTTTACCTGATAGACAGCGGCTTCCAGTCCGAAGAGGCGGGCGGCATATGCCAGGGAAGCTCCCCATTGTCCGGCACCGGTTTCGGTGGTCACGTTAGTCACTCCCTCCTGCTTGCAATAGTATGCCTGCGGGATGGCGGAGTTCAGCTTGTGCGAGCCCATCGGGCTGACGCTCTCGTTCTTGAAGTAGATATGTGCCGGTGTGCCGAGCGCTTTCTCCAATCCATAAGCGCGCACCAGCGGAGTGCTGCGGTAGTATTTGTACATTTCGCGGACCTCTTCGGGGATTTCAATCCACGTGTCGGTCTGATTCAGTTCCTGGCGGCAGAGTTCCTCGGCAAAGATAGGATACAAGTCTTCTGCTTTCAGCGGTTGCTTGGTGCCGGGGTGAAGCGGTGGCATGGGCTTGTTCACCATATCGGCTTGTATGTTATACCAGTACTGTGGGATTTCCTCTTCCGGGAGAATGAATCTTTTCTTTTTGTTGCTCATAGTGGTTAAAATTATTAATAATTCAATGCCCAAATGTAGCTATTATTTTTGAACCAATTTCTTTTTCCTTTTGTTTTTTGTATATCAAGGTATATTTGTCTAAGTTTGCCGCGTTTCATTAATCGATGCATTTATGAAGATTTATCATAAATTCCTTTTGTATCAAAATAAATGGATTCACCCTTACGTACGGATGACAGTGGGAGTAATGACTTCCATCACTTATTTGGCCTCCATCCTGCTGATTGTCGGCGTGGTCTATGAGCATGGCTTTACGATTTCAGAGGTCGAGGCGCATCAGCTCCAACGCTTGTACCATGGGGTGTGGATTGTTTTTCTGGTAGATGTCACCCTTCGCATTTTGCTGGAATACAAGGATACCCGGCGCACCTTCAGTAAGCTCACCTGGATACTGACCATTCTGCTCTATCTGACCCTTATCCCGGTCATTTTCCATCGTCCGGAGGAGGAGGGCGCCATCTTGCAGTTCTGGGAATTTCTGCATGGCAAGGCCTATCATCTTGTCCTGCTGCTGGTGTTTTCCTTTTTCAGCCTTTCCAACGGGCTGGTACGGTTGTTGGGGCGGCGTACGAACCCTTCGCTTATTCTGGCTGCAAGTTTCCTGATAATCATAATGATAGGCACGGGGCTGTTGATGTTGCCGCGCTGCACGACGAACGGCATATCGTGGGTCGACTCGCTGTTCATATCCACCAGTGCGGTGTGCGTCACGGGGCTGACGTCTGTCGATGTGGCGTCCACTTTTACCCCGACCGGTTTTGTGGTAATCATTCTGCTGATTCAGATAGGCGGTCTGGGAGTGATGACACTGACGAGCTTCTTTGCCATGTTCTTCATGGGTAATACCTCGTTGTACAATCAGTTGGTGGTGCGCGACATGGTGAGTTCCAATTCCTTGAATTCCTTGCTCTCCACCCTGGTCTATATTCTGGCCTTTACGCTGGTGATTGAAGGAATAGGGATGCTTGCTATCTGGGGAGACATCCACGGGACGATGGGGATGGACCTTCAAGAAGAGCTGGCCTTTTCCGCTTTTCATGCCATTTCCGCTTTCTGCAATGCGGGATTCTCCACGTTGCCCGGAAATCTGGGTAATCCGTTGGTGATGACGGGGCACAATCCGTTCTTCATCTATATATCTCTGCTGATTATTTTGGGGGGTATCGGTTTCCCCATACTGGTGAATTTCAAGGATATTATTCTTTACCATCTGCGTCGTCTGTGGCACTTTCTGCGTACGTGGCATTGGGACGGCAAGCGTTTTTACCATCTGTACAACCTGAATACAAAGATTGTACTGATAGTCACCTTCCTGCTGCTGGTACTGGGCACGGTGGGCATTGCTGTCTTTGAGTGGAATGCCTCCTTCGCCGGCATGTCGGTGGCAGACAAGTGGACGCAGGCGTTTTTCAATGCCACGTGTCCCCGTACGGCAGGCTTTACCAGTGTGGACTTGGCAGGCTTGGGGGTACAGACATTGCTTATATATCTGTCTCTGATGTGGGTGGGAGGCGGTTCACAGTCTACGGCAGGCGGTATCAAGGTAAATGCCTTTGCGGTAGTGGTGCTGAATCTGGTGGCTGTGTTGCGCGGCACGGAACGGGTAGAGGTGTTTGGCCGTGAGCTGTCACACGATTCTATCCGTCGTTCCAATGCCACGGTGGTGATGTCGTTCGGCGTCTTGTTGCTGTTTATTTTCATCATCAGCATTCTGGAGCCGGGTACGTCGCTTTTGGCCATTACCTTCGAGTGTGTGTCGGCATTGAGCACGGTGGGGTCCAGTTTGAACCTTACCCCGCGGTTGGGAGACGACAGCAAGCTGCTGGTGGCACTGCTGATGTTTGTGGGGCGTGTGGGACTAATTACGCTGATGCTTGGCATCATCAAGCAGAAGAAGCATACGAAGTATCAGTATCCGAGTGGTCAGATTATAATCAATTAAATAAGATGAAGTATATTATTATCGGTTTAGGGAATTATGGTCACGTGCTGGCAGAAGAGCTTTCTGCACTGGGGCACGAAGTGATAGGTGCGGACGTGAGCGTCGGCCGGGTGGATAGTCTGAAGGAAAAGATTGCCACAGCCTTTGTCATCGACGCTACGGACGAGCAGGCCTTGTCCGTATTGCCGCTGAACAGTGTGGATGTGGTGATTGTTGCCATCGGCGAGAATTTCGGTGCATCCATCCGTGTAGTGGCTTTGCTGAAGCAGAAGAAGGTGCAGCATATCTATGCCCGCGCCATTGACGCTGTCCACCGTTCCGTACTCGAGGCTTTTGAGCTGGAACGCATTCTTACTCCCGAGGAGGATGCCGCACGCGGACTGGTACAGTTGCTGGAATTCGGTGCCGATATGGAGACATTCCGCGTGGCACCGGATTATTATGTAGTCAAGTTCACCGTTCCGGACAAGTTCATTGGCTATTATGCCAATGAATTGAATCTCGATAAGGAGTTTGGCCTGAAGATGCTCGCCTTGAAACGTGCCAAGACTTTGAAGAATTGCCTGGGCGTCTCGTATGTGGAACACAATGTACTGAACGAACTGCCGGAAAATGACCAGATACAAGCCGGCGACCAGTTAGTGTGCTACGGACGGTATAAGGATTTTCAGAAGTTCTGGAAAGCACTATGATAATTGGTAGTTGGAAATGTGTCAAAAGTGGTATTCACCCCCATTTTCAACTAATCAAAGTCTTTCTCCCGACACCGATAATGGAAATAATCAGTCAGGAAGTGTGCATTCTTGCGTATGAACTCTTGCCCGTATTCTTTTCCTTGCAAACTGTTCAGATAAGCATCCGGAAGCATGCCTTCGTCTTGCAGGATGCAACTCAATTGGTAGGGGATAATGTCTGGGTTGACGATGAACATAATGGCGTTTTTCTCTGCTTCCTCCTTATTATAATTGGGGTTGTCCGGAGATTTGATGCATTCGCACAGCTTGAATTGGATATGTAGGCCGGTGTGCGGGTTGGCCATCAGCATGGCTCCGGTTTCTGTATGTATGCGTGGTATGTTCAGGTCTTCTTTCAAGCCGTATCCCATTTTGTTCAGCAGAAAATCAGAGATTTCCTCTTGCGATTGGCAGAATACAAAAGATTTCCCGCCGGATGCTTTTATGAAATCATGGAATGTAGCCTTTTCATTCGTTTTTTCTTTCTGTTTCGTCAAGTCGTCCACATATTCCGCTATTTTCTGGTCGTACTTGTTTTCGAGAAGCATGCCGCACTGCCACCATGCATTGCCAAAATAAATCAGTTCGCAGATAAGGGTGCTTTTCCCTACTTCTCTGCTACGGATAGCTGAGAGGTTCAAGGACTTCTTGGTTATCTTGAATTCGCCTTTGTCTTCACTACACAAATCTCTGACATACAGATACTCGCCGTCTTCTTTCTCCAGCAGATAGCAACTGTTTTCCCGTGCCTTCACCTTGCCCCAAAGCTGATGTTCGGGATGGGCTTTTCCGATGAGAGCCAGCCATTCCGGTGAGGTCAGCGACAGCAGGTTGCGGCGCCCTTTGAACGTCAGTGAGGTGCGTGTGGCATATATGAGGGTCTCTGCCATTTCGGGAGTAATCTTTTCATCATCCAGCAACCGTTCAGCTTCGTCCCGGTATTGGGCGACATTTTCGATGTTGAAGTAGCATTGGTAGTGAAACCAATCCAGTATCTCCCGGTAGCGGAAGAAGTCTTCTTCTTCCATGGCAGAGTGGTATAGAAATTCCTGCATCCTTTCATTTTCGGGAGCGGTTTCGTATTCCTCTGCAAGCAGTCCGTATATCTTTTGTGCAGTCTGCTCTATTCCGGGATTCTCGGGGTTGATGGCGCTTATTCCCCGGCATAGATATTGTATATGGTGCCAAAGCAGAAAGCGTATGTCCTCCAGATTGATTTCATCCGGAAAATAATCGCCTTTGATGGGGTAGAAGGGCAGATAGCTTCCGTATCGCTTCCGGCACTCGGCAGTGAATGCCTGCCAGATGCCGGTCTGGGAGATGACGTCCTCAAACCATGCGGCGAGGCAGAGGCTTGTATAGCGTATGTTTTTCTCTTCTTCGAAGGCGTCGGCTATCGTTGAAGAATAAAGTCTTTTGTGGATTTCGTTTGCAATGCCGACGTAGTACTGGTCAACGCTGTTTGTCTGCTTGTAAGGATGCAGTTCCAACCATTCTTTGGGATATATTTTCTTCATGACTCTAAAGTGAGTTTGGTGTGTGTTTTTTATATGTTTCATTTCCGGCGTAAAGATATGTTTTTTATGGGAATTTTTTTGCTTTCCCTCCTTTCGATTAGTATATTTGTATGCTACTATTAAATCGTTCCATCGTGTGGAACGATTAAAGAATAGCATTTCTTCTCCTTAATGCCAGGGAAGAAGAAAAAACGGAATTACAGAACCATTTAAAAACAGAATATATATGAGTGCGTATTACGACCTTTTCGAGAAACCCGACGTCCGCCAGACCGGCGAGCAACAATCCCTTTATGCCCGCTTTGTCCCCAAGGGCACCATCGACCGCAAGGAATTTATCGAGCGTGTACATCTTTTCACCGGTCTCAGCCGCAGCCTGCTGGAAGGAGCGATGGCAGGCTTTATGGACGAGTTGCGCGACTGCCTTGCCAATGGCTGGACGGTGGAGCTGGGCGAACTGGGTTACTTCACCCCCTCTTTGAGT
The DNA here is from genome assembly GCF_004328515.1 of Bacteroides sp. A1C1. Classification (NCBI taxonomy): domain Bacteria; kingdom Pseudomonadati; phylum Bacteroidota; class Bacteroidia; order Bacteroidales; family Bacteroidaceae; genus Bacteroides; species Bacteroides sp. A1C1. The sequence goes on along the minus strand of NZ_CP036491.1, from coordinate 654,375 downwards.
TGTACCCGCCAGGCGACGGACAAGAAAGAGCTTCGTGCCGCTTCCATCGCTTTGCGCGGTTTGAATTTCCGTCTGGGCAGGGAGTTCTATAAAGATTTAAAAGGAAAGATGCAGTTGGAGCGTTGTCCGCAATCGGCATCGGCGCCTGCTTCGTCTGCCGATGAGGCGTTGGGCGTGGAGCAGCGCTGGCAGTTGCTGGATGAGTATTTGCAGCAATATCCCTGCATCAATCGTTCCCAGTATGCACGGCTGGCAGGACGTAGTTATAAGCAGGCGGTTGTCGATTTGAATAGGTTTATAGAAGAAGGGGTACTGATGAGGCATGGGATGGGGCCGAGTGTGGTGTATGCCAGAAAGAGGTAAAATTCAAGATGTGTATTTGCATCCGAATCGAAATGCAAAGGACATATCCCGTGAGCTCAATATGGATAAAGGGCTGTTATCCCGCATATTGAAAAAGCTGGAGGCGAAAGAATACATATATAGGGAGAAGGCAACGAACGACAATCGTATGGAGTTCGTAAAAGCTTACAGAACATGGAGAAGAAATTTACCATACGTTGAATATGGCCGCGAACCAATCCGTCGAAGAGATATTTGCAGGATTGGACGAAAGCCGGATTCAAGAAAATAGAGCTTCACAACAGCTTTTACGAGTTAAGGGAGACGGTTCTCCTGCCATTATCGTTTGCTCCTATGGGAACAGAGATTATGAAGATATGCTTGTCGAGCTTAAAGATTTGCTGACTGCCAACGGGTTTAGAATCGTGTCTGCCGCCGCATTCATTGCCCGACACTCCGTATTCAGAAATGTCGCATCCGAACGTCCCGATATGGAAGACAACCGTATAGTCGATGATTTCGGTTGCAAGTCATGGCAGCTTCTATCGGGCATTACGGATACGAGTGCGATACCGGATATAAATATTAGGGGCAGCAGACTTTATCGGGATATACTGCAAGTTCCGCTTTATCCTACGGGGGACGACACATGCATTGATTGTAAAAAATGTGTCGAGGAGTGCCTGACATGTGCCATTGTGTTGGAGAACCCCATAAAGACAGATGAAAGTCAATGTATTTCATGTGGAAGGTGCATTGCCCTATGTCCTGTCGGCTCACGAAACTACCACTATCCGTTTTTCGGAAAAAAGAGTTTGGAGTTTGCAAGCGCAAATTCAGAGAGAAAAGAACCTGAACTTTTTTATGCTGTCTATTTGGATTTGTGTTATATGGGGATTGGCGTCTATGCGGAAAAAGAGAATTGTTAATAGGGCAACTGGGAATTTAAGTTTAATCCGGTAAACGGATACATATCAGGCACATGTTTTGCTAATGAGGCATATTGTAGTATTTAGACTGGGAGCATCTAAAATGATTTTTCAGTATCGGAATAAATTTAAAAAATAATTTTCTTATATTTGAGTTGTGATAGAATATCCATTAAAGGATAGTAATAAGCAGTTTACTAAAGTTAGAGATAAAGGCTTATGCGGAATTTTTTTTTAATATCAACGGAATAAACAATCTGATGCTTGCTTTTGTGCTGAGTTGTGCAATGGCATGTACCCCCGACAAATCCGAACAAGAACCAAATCTGACCAAAACTTTTACCGTAAACGGTGAAAACTTTGAAATGGTTCTGATGGAAGGCGGAACCTTCATGATGGGAGGTACAAAGGAGCAGGGAAAGGATTGCGAAGAGAATGAAAAACCGGTACATGAAGAGAAAGTGGATTCTTTCTATATAGGAAAATATGAAGTGACTCAAAGATTGTGGAATGCCGTAATCGGTAGCGAACACAACCCTTCCTTTAATACCGGATGCGATGATTGTCCGGTGGAAGGTGTAAGTTGGAACGATGCACAGGTATTTGTCACCAAATTGAGTATCCTCACGAAGCAACCTTTTCGTCTGCCCACCGAGGTGGAATGGGAATATGCTGCCCGTGGCGGCAGGCAGAGCAAAGGATATAAGTATAGTGGCAGCCATCATATAGACAAGGTTGCCTGGTATATTGACAATTATCAGAAAAACAAATCCGGAGATAAAGGCACTACGCATCCGGTTGGTATGAAGCAACCAAATGAATTGGGACTATACGACATGAGTGGAAATGTGTGGGAGTGGTGTGAGGATTTATATACCAAGGAATACGAACAAAATGGCAAGTCCGTCCATTCGGGCTGGCCTTTTGAGGGGACACATCTCTATTTCCGCCATGTACTGCGTGGTGGAAGTTGGGGAGGAACAGCCAAAGGGTGCCGTGTGTCCTACATTGATTACGATATGGGAACGTATCGTGATGAATATGGCGGTTTCCGTATAGCTCTTGGCATCAGCCCTGCACAAGTCTCTGAAGAAAAATAATTCATCAAGTATACCCCCCAGCCATAAAGGTAAAGTTAGAGCTGATAAACTGAATGAAAGAAGCATCTCCGATAATATTTCTCAAAGTTTTTTTACTCCTTGTTTATCAGCTCCTTTCTCCTCCTCCAATATCCTTTTTTATCCTACGAAAACCTCCTTAAACCTCCGTTAAAGCACCACCCCGTTTTCTGCCCGTTGTATCTTTGCATCGTGGTCACAAAGAAACTGGTTTTGCAGACTGACGAGCGAACAAGACCGACTTTTATTAATCAACTTAAAATTAAAAAACTATGGCTTTGAATTATGAAGTAAAAAAGAGAGTATTCGGTTTTGACGAGACAAAAACGGAAAAGTACGTGGCGCAGATGAAAACTTTGGGTGTGGTAGGTTTTAAGGATTTATGCGACGAGGTTTCCAAGATAGGCATGGCGCCTCGCGGTGTGGTGAAGCTGGTGCTGGACGGATTGATCGACACCTTGAATATGGATATCAACAAGGGATTTTCGGTACAGCTGGGTGAGTTCGGCTGTTTCCGTCCCGGCATCAACGCCAAGAGCCAGGACAAGCTGGAAGATGTGAAGGCAAGCACGATTTATCGCCGCAAGATTATCTTCACTCCGGGCTTCTACTTTAAGGATATGCTGACTCGTGCCAGTGTAGAGAAGATGGATTGGTCGGGCAACGGCACCGTTTCTGGTGGGGGTAGCTCCAAACCAAATCCGGATGGCGGCGGTTCCGATGGCGACCAGGGAGAAAATCCGTTAGGATAAACATTCTGTAAATAAGGAGAATATGAACTTTCTCAGAAAAAGGTTCATATTCTCCTTGAAATACTTGACTTCGCCTTTTGAATATCGTATCTTTACATCAATCATTTAAAAATCAGACAAACTGCTATGGAAACAGAAAATGGCTTTCGTATCACGACTTATAAAAAGAAAGATTTGGCATGCCTCTATTGCCCCAATGCTACTGCACGTTGTGCCATCCGCACCCTGACGCGGTGGATAAAACGGAATCACGAGCTGTATGAAGCCTTGGCGCATACCGGCTACAATGTAAGGACACGGACATTCATGCCGAAGCAGGTGAGCCTTATCGTACAGTATTTGGACGAACCTTAATATTCTTTTCAACCTCATTTATTATGTTAAAGCGGGAAGTTGCGGTTAAACTTCCTGCTTTTGTTTTTGTCATAGATACGTTGCAACACAATAGGTATAACTAACATAAGGTATTAATTAAAAAAAGAGAAAAATGATGAAAAGAATAGTTCTGATATGGATGGCCGCCTTCCTGATGGGTGGCATGGCAATGGCACAACATGCCCGCCACAGTGATAAAATGCCCGAACCGAAAGTCCGTGCCGAGCGCATGACGGAACGGATGGTGAAAGAGTACTCCTTGAACGATACGCAGAAACAACAACTGCTGGAGGCAAATCTAGCATTGGTTGAGAAAATGGGAGATATGCCGATGCATCGTGCCAAAGCACACAAGCATCATAAGAGAGATGGCAAGCGCCATCAATTGACGGATGAGCAACGCGCGCAGAAAAAAGCGGAGATGGAAAAGAAGCGTGAAGAGATGAAGACTGCCCGTATTGCTTATGATTCACAACTCCGGAAGATTATGACGGAAGAACAATATGCTGCATACAGCAAGAAAGTGCAGGATAGAAAAGCAAAAATGGAATCTAAAAGAAAATAAATTTTCTATTGCATTCAATTTGTACTATTTTTGTCCGGTCAACTACTAAAAAACAGAACGATGAAGAATATAGTCTATATTTTAGTGTGTGCATCGGTCATCTTCTTCACTGCTTGTTCGTCGCAAGACAAGAATAAGAAAGACGGTACGCAGGTATTGATGCAGGATAGTACAGAAATTGCCGGCCCACAGCGCATGCAGGTGTCTGATGTAAAAACATCCTTTACGTATAAGGGAAAAGAGTATCAGTCTTCTGTAGTGCGCCGGCCGGATGAATCTCTGCCGATAGTGAAAAACGAGCAGGGGGAGAAATTTGTGGATAACCGTATCACCTTGCGCATCACGTGCGGCGGGAAGCAGGTGGTGGATAAAGTGTTCACCAAAGATAATTTTGCTTCGTTGGTGGATGCCAAGTTCATGAAGTACTCTATTCTTGAGGGGCTGGTCTATGACAAGACCACTCCGCAAGGAATCATATACGCGGCCAGCGTCTGCTATCCGCAATCCGACCTTTATGTTCCCATCAGACTGACCATTACGGCTGACGGGAAAATCTCCATGGCAAAAGAAGAACTGATGGAGGATTATCAGACAGACAGCATTGATTAGTGGATAGTTTTCCAGATTGTTTCCAGTTTTATAGACCATCTTTGCCGGTATGAAAATCCTGATTGTAGAAGATGAGCAAGATTTGCGGGAAACCATCCGCACTTCGCTCTTGAAAGAAAAGTTTGTTGTAGAGACCGCTGCCGACTATTTTTCGGCATTGGATAAAATCAATGACTACGATTACGACTGCATTCTGCTGGATATCATGTTGCCTGGCGGGAGCGGTCTGGACTTGCTGCGTGAGCTGAAACGGCTGCATCGCAGTGACAGTGTGCTTATTATCTCGGCCAAAGACTCGCTGGACGACAAGGTGGACGGGCTGGAACTGGGAGCCGACGATTACCTTACAAAGCCTTTCCATCTGGCAGAACTCAATGCACGTGTCAAGTCATTGATACGTCGGCGGCAGGCGAAGGGAGATGTGACCGTCACCCTTGGAAATCTTTTGCTCTACCCCGACAAACGGCAGGTAGAGATAAACGGAAAACCCTTGCAGCTGAACCGCAAGGAGTTCGACCTGCTCTATTATTTTGTAGTCAACCCCGGCCGGGTCATCAATAAAATGAGCCTTGCCGAGTCGGTGTGGGGAGACAATATAGACCAGGCGGATTCGTTGGATTTTATCTACTCGCAAGTGAAGAATCTGCGTAAGAAATTGAAACAAGCTGAGGCTACCATAGAATTAAAGGCTGTCTATGGATTCGGCTACAAACTCTCCGAACTATGAAGCTGCTGAGCTACACCTACCGCAAACTTGCATTGCTGCTGTTTCTGTTGATGGCAGTGTGGGGTGTGCTGTTCTATTACGCAATCATTGACGAGGTGGTGGATGAGACGGACGATACGTTGGAGAATTACGGTGAGATATTGATGGAGAGTGCGCTTCACGACCCCTCGATACTCGAAACGGAAGGCTCGTTGATGTCTTTCTATAAGTTCACCCCTATATCCGAAGAGGAAGGGCGGCATTACAGACAAGTGTTCTATGATGCTACGGTTTATATCGAACTGGAGGATGAAGACGAACCGGTACGTGTCATGTGTACCGCTTTCCGTATGCCCGACGGGCAATATTATGAGTTGAAACTGATGATTTCCATTTTGGAGCGGGATGACATGGTGGAGGCTATGCTTTGGTATCTGGGAGCGCTGTTCCTGTTGTTTCTCATCTGTACTTCCATCGGCATCCAGTTGGTGCTGAAGAGAGTGTTCCGTCCGTTACATAGGTTGCTTGACTGGCTGCACTGCATTCAGCCCGGCAAGGAGGTGCCTCCATTGGACAACCCGACGAAGATACGGGAGTTCCGCCAGCTGAGCGATGCTGCATTGGATATGGGCAACCGCAGCTACAAGGCATACGAGGAGCAGAAGCAGTTCATCGAGAATGCCTCGCATGAGTTGCAGACACCGCTTGCCATCGTGAGGGGAAAAGTGGAACTGCTGGCTGAGAGTGAAGGGATGACGGAACAGCAAATGGAGCAGCTGGACGAGATATATGCCACGCTGGGGCGTGCCGTAAAACTGAACAAGTCCCTGCTGTTGCTTTCCCGTATAGAGAACGGGCAGTATACCGAGATGGAGGATGTCTCGGTGGATGAGATATTGGATGAACTCTTGCCCGACCTGATGGATATCTATGAACATAAGCAGGTGAGACTGATACGAAAACGGGAGGAGCAGCCTTTTATCATCCGTTGCAACCATTCGCTGGCGCAAATACTGGTTTCCAATCTTGTGAAGAACTCGTTGCTGCACAATAGGGAAGGGGGAGAGTTGCAGGTGTTTACTACTCCCGCTTCTCTGGTCATCAGGAATACGGGGGATGCCCCTTTGGATGGAGAGAAGTTGTTCCGGCGTTTCTATCATGGCATGGATGGCAAGAAGGACTCCACCGGACTGGGGCTTGCCATAGCGCGTTCCATTGCGTTGTCGTCTTCATTGAAGCTCACGTATGAATGGCAGGACGGTATGCATACCTTTCGTCTGGTTAAAGAAAGTAAAATTTACTGTTAACTGCGGTTATTCCTAAATCTTTCCTAATTCTCTACCGTTATTTGCAATGTGAATAATATGAAATTTATTAGTAACATTAAAAAATAACGATTATGAAGAAAGTATTGTCTATTCTTGTGTTGGCTCTTGTAGCTGTTCAGTTTGCCTTTGCCGGTGATGTCATCACTCAGGATACCAAGCAGCTTCCGCTGACGGCACGCAATTTTATCAACCAGTATTTCTCGAAACCGCACATTTCACACATCAAGATTGAAAGTGAAATATTGCAGACTAAAAAATATGAAGTGCTGTTGACAGACCGTACGGAAATAGACTTCGACAAGAAAGGAAATTGGTTGGAAGTGGATTGCAAGAAGTCCGCTGTTCCCGAAGCATTGATTCCGGTTCCGGTAAAGGAGTATGTGAAGGCTAACTTCCCGAGAGAGATTATTACTAAAATCGAACGCGGACGTACCGGCGTGGAAATTGAACTAGGTAATGACTACTCTTTGAAGTTCAACAAAAAGGGAAAGTTCGTCAGCATGGACGACTGATTCTCCGGTAGCTATTAACTTAAACCTTATAGAGAAATGATGAGAATGAAGATTCAAATGTTGGCGATGATGTTCATCGCCGCCTTGGCACTTGGTGCATGCAGTGATGATGACGACAAGGATGATGTCAAAGTGCCCGAAGCAATGTCACAAGCATTGAAGTCCAAATACCCTTCCGCAATCCATGTGGAATGGGAACAGAAAGGGGGCTATTTCGTTGCAGATTGTAAAGTGGATGGGCAGGAAAAGGATGTATGGTTCAATAATCAGGCGGAATGGCAACTGACGGAAACCGAATTGCTTTGGAATAATCTTCCGGGAACAGTACAGACCTCTTTCAGCGCCAGTGAGTATGCCGGCTGGAAGATAGAGGAGATTGTTCTTTTGGAGTATCCGGTAGTGCCTATGCAGTTTGTCATTGAAGTTGAAAAGGGAAATGCAGAGTATCAATTGTTCTATTCGGAAGAAGGCGGCCTGCTGCAGACAAAAGATGTGAGCGGTAATAGGGATGATACGCATTGGCCGGTAAAACTTGATTAGGGATGAGGGGATAAAGAATTAGGGGGGGCAATCATATTGACCCCTTAATCCTTTATCCCTAATCTCTAACTACATTGGCTTATAATCCTTCGCCAGTCCTCCTTCGCTGGTTTCTTTGTAGAGGGAGGGCAGGTCGTTTCCGGTTTCTTTCATGACTTCCACCACTTTGTCGAATGACACGCGGTGCATGCCGTCGGTGAAGGAGGAGTAAAGGTTGGCATCCAAGGCGCGTGCGGCGGCGTAGGCATTACGTTCGATGCACGGGATTTGTACCAGTCCGCAAACCGGGTCGCAGGTCATACCCAAATGATGTTCCAATCCCATTTCGGCGGCATATTCTATTTGTGCCGGACTACCTCCAAACAATTGGTTGGCTGCGGCTGATGCCATGGAACATGCTACACCTACCTCTGCCTGGCATCCGGCTTCCGCTCCCGAAATAGAAGCGTTGGTCTTCACGATGTTTCCTATCAGTCCGGCTGTGGCAAGGGCACGGAGTATGCGTGTGTCGCTGAATTCCCGGCTTTTTTGCAGATGATAGAGCACTGCCGGTACAATGCCACACGAACCGCAGGTAGGTGCAGTGACAATGACCCCACCTGACGCATTTTCTTCACTTACTGCCAAGGCATAGGCAAATACCAGTCCGCGCGACTGGAGGGAAGCCTTGTAGCCACTGGCACGTATATAATAGGTAGAAGCCTTTCGGCGCAGATTCAGAGGGCCAGGCAGGACTCCTTCACTATCCAATCCCCGTTTTACGGCAGCCTGCATGGTTTTCCATACCTCCTGCAGGTAATCCCAAATGTCGCTTTCCTCGCATTCCTTGACGTACTCCCAGTAACTTTTTCCGGTACGTTCACACCATTGTAGTATTTCGGTCATACTGTTCATTTTGTATACATCCGGAGTGTTTACGGATGATGCTCCGTCATTCTCTTCTGCCAGGGCACCGCCTCCGACACTGAATACGGTCCATTGGTCGGTCTCCTTGCCTTCGCTGTCCAAAGAGACGAATTTCATGCCGTTGGGATGGAAGGGCAGGAATATTTTGGGTTCCCAGATTATTTCTACCGGTGCTGCGGGTTGCAGTGTCTCGGTGATGGCAACATTGGTCATGTGTCCCTTGCCGGTAGCGGCGAGGCTTCCGTACAGGGTTACTTGGAATGCGGCTGCTTCGGGATGCCTTTCCAGGAATATCTGAGCTGCCTTGCGCGGCCCCATAGTGTGGCTGCTGGATGGACCGGTACCGATGCGGTAGAGTTCTTTGATTGATTTCATATATTTCAGATTTATGATTTAGCTTTAACTATCAGTTATCAACTGTCAATTATTCATTAACTCAAGTCCACAACGGTGATGCCTGCTCCGCCGAACTGTATATGTTCGTCGGCAAAGTGGCGCACTCCGGGAACGGTTTCCAGATATTGGCGGATAAGCGTGCGCAGGATACCCGTTCCAGTTCCGTGAAGGATACGCACGCGTGACATGCCGACAAGGATGGCATCATCAATGAAATAGGTAACGGCTTGCAAGGCTTCGTCGCCACGCATGCCGCGGACATCAATGTCTTGTTTGAAATGTAGTTTCTTCTCGTACATGCTGTCCTGGGTTTGGACACTGATGAAAGTGCTTTTGGTGGACACATCAGCTTGTTTAGGCTGCGCGTTGGTACGTTCCAGCCTATCTAGTTTTACGGTAGTTTTGATGCTGCCGAACGCGACGACCGCATTCTTGCCATTCACTTCCATTACTTCTCCCACAGAGGTTTGTCCCTTTATTCTGACGTTGCAGCCGGGGGTGATGGCTGCAAGGCGTTCTGCTTCCTTCCGCGCCTGCTGTTCTGCCAAAGCCTGGGCGGATAGCCCGTCATCTTTTCCTTTGCCTGCTTTCTTTTCTTTTTTCCGGTTTTGCTTCTCTTTCAGCTTTTCCATTTTGCGGGCAATTTTTTCTTCCAGTTCCTTGTTGGTAAGCGATTCCATTGATTCGCGGAAGTTCGTCAATTCCTGGCGGGCCTGGCGTGTCTTTTCTTTTTCTGCTTGGGCTTCTTTGATGGAGCGTATGGTGTTCTCGATGCGCGCATTGGCTTCCTGCATCAATTGCTCCACTTCTTCTTTCGCTTTGTGCAGAATCTCCTTCCGGGATTTCTGCAAATCTTCGATTTCGGTTTGATAACGCTCGATAGTCTCTTCCATGTGCTTTTCACGCTGGCGTATTGTCTGGCGTTTGCCTTCCCAATAGCGTTTGTCGCGCACAATGTCTTGCAGGTACTTATCGGCATTGATGTATTCGCTGCCCACAATTTCCGAGGCATCGGCGATGACATCTTCGGGCAGACCTATCTTGCGGGCAATCTCTACAGCGAACGAACTGCCAGGATTGCCTATCTGCAACTGGAACAGTGCTTGCATCAGATGGCGGTCATAGAGCATGGCGCCGTTTACTACACCTTCGTGGTCTTCGGCAAAATGTTTCAGATTCTGATAGTGTGTGGTGATGACACCGAACGTCTGTTTTTGGTTGAAGCGTTTCAATACGGCTTCGGCGATGGCGCCTCCTATTTGGGGTTCTGTTCCACCACCGAATTCATCAATCAGGATGAGGCTCCGTTCATTGCAACTTTTCATCATGATTTTCATGTTTGTAAGGTGGGAGGAATAGGTACTCAAATCATCTTCAATGGACTGCTCGTCACCGATGTCAATGAATATGCTGCTGAATATTCCGGCATGACTGCGTTCGTGCATCGGGATGAGTAGTCCGGATTGCAGCATGTATTGCAATAAGCCTACTGTCTTTAGGCAGACGGACTTGCCGCCTGCGTTCGGACCGGAGATAATGAGGATACGTTGCTTTTCATTCAGTTCGATGTCAAGCGGTACGACTTTTTTGCCATGTTTGGCGAGAGAAAGTTGCAAGAGTGGGTGTACCGCCATTGTCCAGTCCAGCAGTTGCTTGTTTTCGAGAGCCGGTTTCAGTCCGGATATTTGCTCGGCAAACAATGCTTTGGCACGTATGAAGTCTATTTCGGCAAGGAACTCATATGATAGCAGTACGTCGGAGATGGAGGGACGCAACTGGTTGGAGAAGTCCGTCAGGATGCGGATAATTTCTCTGCGTTCGTCACCTTCAAGTTCTCGTATGCGATTGTTGGCTTCCACTACTTCGGCAGGCTCGATGAATACGGTTTTACCACTGGCCGACTCGTCGTGTACAATACCGCGTATTTTCCGTTTCAGTGCCGGTGCAACGGGAATGACCAGACGGCCGTCACGCATGGTGGGCGTTACGTCTTTGTCCACAACGCCCTCGGACTGGGCATTTCGTAGAATACTATTCAGTGAGCGGGAGATGCTTCCCATAGTACTTGCCAGTTCCCGGCGGATGCGTGCCAACTCTGTAGAGGCATTGTCCTTGATTTTTCCGTAAGGGGAGAGGATGCCGTTTATTTTTGCTATGAGCTGTGGGAAAACGGTGATGTCTCCCGCCAGTCTTTTCAGACAAGGGTAGGGGGAAGCGCCCTCTTCCTCATCATCGTCGCTTTTCTGTAGGAAGCGTACAATATCACGTATGGTTTCCAGTGAACGGCGCAGGTCAAATAGCTCTTGTTCATCCAGATACATGCCTTCCACGCGTATGCGTTTCAGTGACGGACGTACATCAAAAAAGTATTGTGCCGGGAAGTTGTCTTCTTCTTGGAGTATGCGTACAAATTCAGTGACTTGGTCCAAACGCTCCTCCACCTCCCCAAAGTGGTCGGAGAATGCCATGTCCATCACCCGTTCTTCGCCAAGTGTACTGAGGCATTTTTCTTTCAGCAATTGGCGTATTTGGTCGAAACCTATTTTCTGTTCAAAGTTCTGCGGATATATCATGGTGCAAAAGTACTATTAATTCATGAAAAAAGAGAAAGGAAGTTTGCAGAATTAAAAATGATTTGTACCTTTGCACCGCTTTAAGGAAAAAGTACTTCTCGAAGAGGAAGTTTTTAGGAGAGGTGGCAGAGTGGTCGATTGCGGCGGTCTTGAAAACCGTTGTGCTGCGAGGCACCCGGGGTTCGAATCCCTGTCTCTCCGCAACAAACGCTGAAAATCAGCAGATTGCAAAACAAACACCCAGTTTTACACCCAAGAATGTAAAGTCGGTGTTTTTGTTTTATTTAAGATAATACAACCACTACATAATAAAAGAGTAGCGATATTAAAAGAATCCGATGAGAAAAGACTAATATTTATCTATCCATTCAGTTTGATTTTTCAGGACTTTACATCGTCCTGAAAGTATTTGTTATTGTATTCCAACGTCAGGAGTGGATTATAATACAAGCTTTTTGTGTGGATAGAATTTCGTTTTGCTTAATGTACGAAAGTACTTATCTATAAACGCATGAAATATTAGCACAATGAATCATTGGAAATCAACTTTGGCCGTGATAGGAATAGGCCAACTCATATCTATTTTAACAAGTACGATTGTTGGCTTCTCCATTATTTTTTGGATTAGCAACGAATTTAAATCCCCGACAGCTTTATCTCTGGCTATTTTAGCTGGATTTTTACCACAATTTGTATTAGGCTTGTTTGCCGGGGTCTATGTTGACAGATGGAATCGAAAGAAAACGATGTTTTATTCGGACTTGTTCATCGCGTTCTGTACCCTATGTCTTTTTATTGTGATAACCAAGGGTTATAAAGACCTTTCTTTTTTTTATCTATTGACTGCTTGTCGTTCAATAGGCAGTACGTTTCATGCACCTGCTTTACAGGCAAGCATCCCTCTACTGGTTCCCAAGCACCATCTTGTCAGGGTATCAGGTTTGTACCATTCCATTCAATCCTTCAGTGAGGTGATAGCTCCCGTTGTAGGGGCAAGCCTCGTTGTTTGGCTTCCCATACAGTATATTCTGCTCATAGATGTGATCGGAGCTGTTGCTGCTTGTCTGACCTTACTTTGTGTCCAGATTCCTTCTCTTCAAAAAACGAAAGTTCTTCCAGATTTCAAAAAAGAACTGACGGAATGTTGGCATACCTTGCGGCGTACAATGGGCATTTTGCCTTTATTCGTATGCTTTACGCTGGTGACTTTTGTCCTTATGCCTGTTTTTACGTTATTTCCTTTTATGACGCTTCTGCATTTCAACGGAAACATTTTGCAAATGGGAGTTGTGGAAATGGGTTGGGGCTCAGGGGCATTGTTGGGCGGTTTAGTACTTGCCTGTAAGGCTTTGAAAAGCAAGCAAACATTAGTGATGCATACGGCTTATGTGATATTGGGATTGTATCTGATTAGCGCCAGTTATTTACCATCAAGCGCATTTATAGGTTTTGTTTGCCTAACATTTACAGGAGGCATAGCCTATTCCATTTACCATGCGCTTTTCATCGCTATTATTCAGCAGAACTTGGCTTCGGACATGCTTGGACGGACTTTTTCTCTCATCTTTAGTTTGAGTACCTTTCCATCAATGCTGGGTATCGTAGCTTCAGGATATTGGGTGGAAGCATGGGGTATCACATCCGTCTTTATGATCAGCGGATGGGTTATCTTTCTGATTGGAGTGGGTGCAAATTTTATTTCTTCAATCAAGCAGTTGGATAATTACGCATAGTATTATTTATTAAAGAATTATTATATGACAAAGAAAGAACACACTACGATTACAGAGTTATTTCAAGTTTTGGACTTGTTGGAAAGCCTGGACATGCAGTTTTGGTTGGATGGAGGCTGGGGAGTGGATGTCTTGTACGGACAGCAAACCCGCTTGCATAGAGATATTGACATTGATTTTGATGCCAATTATACAGACCAACTCCTTGATCTTTTGCAGGAGAGAGGATATCAAATTGAAACAAATTGGTTGCCCACCCGTGTGGAACTGTATAGCAAAGAATTAGGCTATATTGATATCCATCCTTTTGTCTTGAATGCGGACGGCACTTCCAAACAAGCCGACTTGGATGGAGGCTGGTATGAATTTCAACCGGACTATTTTGGAACAGCAGTCTTTGAAGGCAGAAGCATCCCTTGCATTTCTGCAAAAGGGCAACAAGTATTCCATTCGGGCTACGATTTAAGAGAGAAGGATATTCACGATTTATCTATAATTAAACAATGTATAACAACAATGAGCCTAACAATTAGATAAGAACAAGAAAATGACAGAAAAACAAATTGTCTGGTATATCTTACTTACAGAAGTAAAGATAGACAGTGACACCCAGTCTGTCACATCCCTGAGTGTAGCTCCATTGGCAGTCTTGCCGGAATTCCAGCGTAAGGGAATTGGGGGGGGATGTTGATTCAGTAAGCCCATCAGAGGGCAGCACTTTTGGGTTACGGCACAGCAGTCGTATTGGGGCATAAAGAGTATTATCCTCGATTTGGCTATCGCAAGGCTATCGATTTAGGAATTGAATTTCCTTTCGAAGTCTCTCATGAATATTGCATGGTGGCTGAATTAATACCTGGAGCTACTGAGAATGTGAAAGGTATGGTTTGTTATCCAACTGACTTTAAATAGTTTAACAAGTAAAATTCATTATATAACTCGGACTGGGTATTTCAATTTCCCAGTCCGTATTCTGATAGTACTTATTCAATTGGAAGATTGTGTTGCTTCAAGAATGAAAGTTTATCCCAATACCCTCTTTGAAAGACGATTTTGTTATCTTTTACATGAAAAAATCCGCATCCACGAAGTCCAAGAGAGTCTTTCCATTCCATGATAGCCCATTCGCCATCTTCAAAAATATTTTCCACCATACAAACCATTTTAGCAGTGGCAAATTCATTCACAAACATTTTGTAGATTGATTCTTTACCTATTATTGGTTCGTTTGCGACTTGATGATTTACTGCATTAGTAGCATACAGCTCTGCTATATGATAAGCATCTGCTTTGTTAAAGCAATCTATCCATTTTTCCAAAACTTCTTTAGGCTTCATTTTTTATAAATTCTTAGGATTTTGATTCTGTAATAAAAACAATCTGTTTGGATGCATAGATACTTGATTTTATTAATAATAGGCTATTCTATATTCTAAATCCTCTGGATTTTTGCTCTCTCTGCACCGAGTTACGTAGATTCTGCTGTAACTTTTCCCATTGTTCCTTAAACCATTGTACTATGGGTTGTCGGTTTATGGTCAGCATAAGCTTACCACTATCCATCGGATGTTTCTCAACCCTAAAAATATCATTCTTGATGTCAAATTTCCACCTGTGTTCTTCGGAATAAATTTTGCCACTACATTGTATGGATTCTTTCTTTGTCAAGAGGTTTTCTATCATGTCTTTGGTAAACCCGATAACAGCGCATAATTTTTCCATTCTCAACATCTCTTTGAACATGGGAAACCATTTGTGGGCTTTTTCAAGCAAGGTGCTCAATCGTGATATTTCCTTGTCTTTGGCTTCAAGTTCTTGATTATGTATTCTTTGAAGATTACGAATTTGTCTGCTATGCTGTTCCTGTATTTGTTGTATCTGAATTTTTAATTCATCAGTAGCTTTGTCCCGTTTGGTAATTTCCTGATGTAGCTGCTCGATGTGATGTTCCAGTTCTTTCAGCTTACCGCTTCCGAAAAGAGAACCTACACCGCTTGCTATGGCGGTAGCAGCATTGGTGGCTGTTTTCTTTAGTTTGTCCGTGCGTATCTCTGCTTTTACCTGTTTGAGTTCCTGTTCGGCAAGGCTTACTTGTTGTTCCTTGTGTCGCTTGGTTTCCTCTATACGTTGCAGTTCGGCTTTCTGCTTCTCAATGATGAAATCATTTCGTTCCAGATGCTCTTTACCTGTGACAGCTTTTGCCTGTCCACGTTCCATCAGGAGAATATCGGAAGCAAGGGTCTGCATGGTTGCCATATCCTCGTCATTGAGCTTTCGGCTCTTTCCAGTTTCATGGTTCATCCAGTCGAATACGACATGAGCATGATAATTTGGTTTGAACCATCTGTTACCGACTTGGAAGCTCTCCTTGTCTTCTGCTTCCGGCTGACCGTTCAGCCAATGCCCTTCGTCTTTATGCAGGAAAATCTGTAGCGGAGTGATGCCCCAGCGTCTTTGGCACTCTTCACCGAATTTGCGTACATCAGCCAGTGTGGTGTCCGGTCTGATAAGCAATACTCCTTCACGGATGGGTGAGCATCCCGCCACCTTGATAATCTTTCCATTCTTTCCCTTGCGTTCCCTTTCCTTTTCCTGCATGGCACGTCCGGTCTTTTCCTTGACCATTTGCTTGATATTGTCATAATGAGTTCGCAGTTCGGGAGTGCCGAAGTCGGGATTTATCCACTGTTCGTTATCGGTGGAAAGTTCGGGAACGACATAGATTCTGGACTCCCCGATATTACGCATATACTCGGCAGTCCTTCGGTTGTGTGCCTCGCTCGATGCGATGTTGCAAGGCTTGATATGTATGCTTGATTTTGTTGCCATAGCTTCTTTCCTTTGTTTACAATTGATTTACTTTGCTCGCTTTCGCAGAGGGGTTCTTAGGGGTAACCCATAAGCGGAGATTGCAAAGAGAGGGTCACTCTTTGCTCGGGGTTCTCAGGGGTGAAACGCCCTGAGTGGGTCATTAGGGCAAAGCCCTAATCCCCTCGGGAGA
Source organism: Bacteroides sp. A1C1 (assembly GCF_004328515.1). Classification (NCBI taxonomy): domain Bacteria; kingdom Pseudomonadati; phylum Bacteroidota; class Bacteroidia; order Bacteroidales; family Bacteroidaceae; genus Bacteroides; species Bacteroides sp. A1C1. The sequence goes on along the minus strand of NZ_CP036491.1, from coordinate 637,990 downwards.
GCCCACAACTACGAAAGCGAAGCGTGTAGTTATAGTGGGCTATAACCGGAAGCCTTTCGGTTTCTTGGATAGCGTATCATTCCTCTTTTCGACAGATTGCGCTTGCTCTTTCCTATCGGCTATTCGTTTCTGTAAATATTCGTTCAGATCTTTACATCCACTGTAGATTTGCGAGGCGTCACGTATATACCGGGTAGCATCATACTCCTTTCGGATTTGCTGTATTGCTTCCATTCCTGCACGGTCATTGTCAAAGAAACAGTGGATGCGCTCATAGCTTCCCAACGGATAGAGTGCCTTGGGAACATTGGCTACGGAATTAAGAACTATGTAATCCTGTCTGTCGAAGTCGGGTGATTGCGGACAGCTTTCCAGCCTTAAAGTAAGAAAGGAAAGGTAATCCATAAATCCCTCAAAAACGTAACATGTACTCCTTGGTTTTCCTGACTGTCTGATATGGGATATTTCTTTTGGTGCGATACATCCCTTGAAATATCGGTTGCGAATTTCATATCCGCCTGATATGTTCGGAAAGGCAATGGCGAAATACCGTTTGCCGTTGTGGGTGAAACGGGCTTCCTTACATTCTCTTTTCGCCAGTGCCGTGTTTATCCCTCTTTCCTGTAGGTAGGCAAGCAGGGCAGGAGAAGCCAGCAGCACAATGTCCAATTGCTGAAAACTCGGTTCGGAAAATGATTGCTTGCCAAAAGAGAAAGACACGGGACGTATGTGTGGTATCTGTTCTTCGATTTTCTGTAGAAGATAAGGCACATAGTCGGAACAGTAGAGTTCCTGTGCCAGTGCGATGATATTTCCACCTTTGCCGATTGCGAAATCATACCATTGGTTGCGCTCGGTATTTACTTTGAACGAGGGTTCTGTCTCTTCCCGTAACGGGGATTTGTACCATAGGTTAATACCTTGCTGCTTGACGGGAGAATATCCCAAACTGTACAGAAAATCCGCTATCCTGATTTGTTTTGCTGTCTGTATATCCATAATAAGATGAGTGTTTGAATAATGGTTGGAATATTTATTTCTCTTTTCGCCCGTACTTTTTTATGAAGTACGGTCTGTATAATCACTTCACTTTATCTTCGTATATATAGGATACGGTAATAAAGTGAAGCGCTTTTCTATTCCCTACAACCGCTTCGCTTTATTCTTAATATATAGACCTGCCGAATAAAGTGAAGTGATTACAGGTTATACGGTCTAATAGTGAAAGTCCGGCTTGAACGTGTATTTCCTGCCGTTCTCCTGTACTATCATCCGTTTGTTCCGGAGCATGGTGATAAGTGATACCGCTTTTTGATGGTTCAGTTTTACACCTACCGACATATATGACTTGATTAAGGAGGTTTCCAGATCCTTGTAGCCGTATTCCTCTTTCAGTCCGAAAGCCGCTTCCAGTGCTATGCGGTGCTGCTGTTCGCTAATATGTCTGTAAGGGTCAAACTTTTCCTCTTCCGGTCTTCCGGGTTTCTTCGCTTCGGGTCTGTACCCCTCTATGAGTTCAGGCAATGCATTGTCGTTGATACGGAAAGCGAAAGGCTCGAAATCCATTGCACGGATGTGCATGGCTGAAACATTGCTTATATCCCCGTTGCTCTTGTCCTTTTCCACCAGCAGAACGGTTTCCGCCTTGTTGTTCAGCTCCGTACCGATATGCCCTCTTGCGTTTTCATCGCCTTTGTTCTGGTGGAGTATCGTATGGATGTGTATCTGCCTGTCATCCGTCCACTGCATCAGTTTGGATATAATGCGTGTCGATTCTCCCGGACTGTTGATGTCATATACCATATCACGGATGCCGTCTATGATTACAAGCCCTATGTCCGGTGTATTATAGATAGCCTGTTCGACAATCCTGATACGCTGTTCGGGCGTGTATTTCCTCAAAGCGAGAAACTCCAGATGTTCATTGTCCCTGTCATCAGGAAGACCAGCAAGCCGTAAAATACGTTTCATGACTTTCAGACAGTGATAATGGCTTTGTTCCGTGTCCACATAAAGAATCTTCCTTTTTTCTTCCGGTAGTTCCGCAACATACCGCAGTACCGTACCGTTTTTCAATGCGGCGGCTACGATAGCCGATACATTGAAAGTCTTTTTACTCTTGGCTTTGCCGATGGATGCACTGAAATTGCCCAGTGTACCAATGACCGAACCTTGCACTTTTAGAATCTCAGGTGCTTTTTCGTAGATTTTCGACAGACTCAGGCGTGAAGCTTGCCAAAGGATTATTGCCTGTTCTGCCGAAATCTCCTTTATTTCTTTCATATAGTCCATAAGCATACCTCCCATTATTTCCGTCCTCCTGTTTTCTTCCCGGCAAGCTCAAGAGCCAATTCCGCATCTACGATAATCTTGCGCCCTATCTGGGTAATCGCCTTGTCTATCTTACCGCTTTTCTTTATGCGGTTGGCAGTGGGCAGACTGCACCCGAACAGTTTGGCTATACCGAGTATTCCGTACACATACTTCTTTTCCGTGTCTGTAACGGGTTGCGGCAATGCTTCGGCCTGACCTGAAGCGTGCTTACTCAGGAATATGAATTCTTCGCCTGTCATCTGCCAGACGGGTTTTGATAATAATTCTTGGATATTTGTCATCGTCCAATCTATTTAGTCGTTAAACAATCAGCCCTGCGCACTGGCTGTTATTTCTGTTCTCGAACGATGCAAAATTAGGTAGGGTTATGAGTGGTAAGGATGGGGACGGTACAAACTGAATATCATTGTATCTTATTGAATATCAGAAAATAAAAATACCACTCAAAAATTATTTTGAGTGGTAAAAGTGGAACTTTCGTAAAGTATCAGGATATATTACGGATTATCTGAATATATGTTCCATTTCCTTGGCGAAATTTTGGTTGCTGTCACTGGGGAAATCTGAAACAGGCTCCTTGTACTTGGATTTGTAGTAGCTGTCGTCAATATCCAGCAGTTTCAGTATTCTGTCTTTCCATTTGTCCCTGTCCTGTTTGGAGAGTTTCTCGCTCATCAGGAATATCAGATAGCATACACGTATTTTCTCTCTCGGTTTTATTTTCAGCTTACAGTTGCAGGGGTGAAGATTCATATTGGCATAGAAATCCAGTGCGGAAATTTCTTCGAACTGTTCTCCTATGCACACCTCATGAATGAGCGAAAGTAATTTCATGCTGAAATATTCCTGTTGTTCTTCTGTCGTTTCCTGCTGACTGATTGGCTCGCTTGATTTATTCTCTTGCTTTCCGTCAGGAATGTATTTCTTCAATATATCCAGAAAAAGGCAGCTTTGACGGTATATGTCCGCACAACAGTTCTTCATGTATTGGAATGCCTCTGTTCTTGCAGCCTTTTGCTGATCATAGAGTTTGTTCAGTTTGGCTTTTTCCCTGTCATATTCAGCCTTGCAGCGTTCATATTCTTTCTCTGCCTGTTTTTCCTCTTCGGCTGTATGCTCCCTGTAACCAATGGAATCATACCTGTTGTTGGCTTCATTCAGCGGCTTGCTCAGACTTCTTGTAACATCCAGCTGGGCTTCAATTTCCTGAGAATACCTTTCCATGTGCTGATAGCAAGCACGTTCTATGGCTCTGTCACTTAACGGGCGTATCTCATAAGCCTGTATGCTCTTTTCTATTTCAGTTTTCAGGCTGTTGAGTATCAAGGTGTATTGCTCTTTTTGCTTGTCAAGCACCAGTTCAAGGATAGCGGCTTCAAAGGATTTCATGTCATTATACTCCTGATAGAAATCCGATATGAATTTCTGCCTGTCAAAAGAAAAAGCGTAATTATCTATATAGTCTCTGTATATTCTGTTGAGTTCTCCATATTGGGGAATCATCGTCTGTATCTTTCCTGCCATATACTTTATATTATGGGTTCTTGTCCTTGTCAAGGAATAAGGTCAGTTCTTCTTCCACTTCTTCTATACTCGGTAGGGCAGATTTCAGATTTTCGGGTACTGCCTTGCTCAATTGATAGTCGCTGATACCTATCGGCTGGTCATATCCAGCCAAGGCATATTGTGCCACGACCTCATCCTTACCCCTGCACAGCAAAAGACCGATGGTCTTGTTATCATTTTCTCCCCTCAGTTTATCATCTACAACATTGATATAGAAATTTAACTGCCCTGCATATTCCGGTTTGAATGGCGTTGCTTTCAATTCCACGACAACATAGGCATGGAGCTTGATATTATATAGGATCAGGTCGGCGAAAAAGTCACTGTCCCCAATCTGGAAATGTTTTTGTCTGGCAACAAAAGCAAAGCCGTTACCCATTTCCAGCAAGTAACGGGTTACATGCTTTACCAACTGTTCTTCTATATCCCTTTCGTCAGCCTTTTCCTTTGCTCCTGCCAAGTCAAAGATATACGGGTCTTTTAACAGATAATTGGCAAGATCGCTTTGAGGTGCCGGAAGTGTGGCAGTGAAGTTGTTTACCTTGTTACTCTTGATTTGTCTGTCATACAGATTACTTTCAATCTGCATTTTCAGCACATTACTGCTCCAACCCATTTCTACAGATTGTTTCATATACCAATACCTTACGCCCAATGGTAGCGGATTATTGAGTATGACCATATGGCTTGCCCAATTTATTCTTGCAATCGGTGACGCCAAGAATAAATCTTCTATATCCTCTATTTTTATTTTATAGATGGTTGCTACTGTTTTTGCTACATTCTGAAATTGCGCAGGAACCTCCTGCGTAATTTCTAAAGATTGATTATCAGCTGATTGTATTTGCGCAGTAAGCTCCTGCGTAAATTGTCCGCTATTGAGCTTAAGGACTTCATTAGTAATGTTTTGAATATTTGGGACCGACAGTATTGAATCTGCTTCAATAAAACTACGAAGTACATTTAACGGATATAAACGGGCAAACTGGCACATATAAGTAAGATTACGTTCCGAATATCCCTTCTTTTCAGGATAATTGAATCTGATTGCCTGTGCCAATTTTTTGATAATTTTACCACCCCACCCATGTAGGTGTTGGTGGTACAGTATATAATTCCCCATTTTCCAGTAATGGAACAACATCTGGGCATTGGCTGCGGTAATGAGTCGGACTTGTGCCTGTTCTATTTCCGAACCGACAGCATGGACAAAGGCATCAAAATGACCTTTCTTTATATTATGTTCGTTGTTATTTTCCATATCACTAACTATTACTTAACAAAGATAACTCTAATAATGGATAATCTGTGAAACTGACTGATACTTTTAGAGTTGGTTAAACTTGTTCATTGCATTGGCCTTAATATCGTCTGCTATGTCAATGTAAGGCTTCATGGCTTTATAATCACTGTGCCCTGTCCATTTCATTACAACCTGTGCAGGAATACCGAGAGCCAGTGCATTACAGATGAATGTCCTTCTTCCTGCATGTGTGCTGAGTAATGCGTATTTCGGTGTAACTTCATCTATACGTTCATTTCCTTTGTAGTAGGTTTCACGTATAGGTTCGTTAATTTCTGCCAGTTCTCCCAGTTCTTTCAGATAATCATTCATTTTCTGATTGCTGATAACAGGCAATGCCATGTGGTTTTCAAAATGGATGTCCTTGTATTTTTCAAGTATGGCTTTACTGTACTTGTTCAGTTCAATACTCAGACTATCTGCCGTTTTAACGGTGGTGACTTCTATATGGTCGGACTTGACATCACTTCTCTTTAGGTTACGAACATCTGAATAACGCAGACTGGTAAAGCAACAGAACAGGAAAACATCCCGGACACGTTCCAGATACTGTTTGTCTTTGGGTATCTGATAGTCTTTTAGTCTGTTCAACTCTTCCCATGTCAGGAAGATTACCTTCTTGGGGGTGGTTTTCAATTTCGGTTTGAACGTATCGTATGCTATATTCTGGTGATAGTCTTTCTTGAAGCTCCATCGCAGGAACCATTTGAGGAATCCCATTTGTTTACCGATGGTACTGTTTCTCATGTCTTTTTTGTCACGCAGGAAATTGATATACTCGTTCAATCCGAACTCATCGAAATATTCAAAGGTCACATCTTCCTTGAACTCCTTGAGGTGATTTTTAACGGCTGCAAACTTTTCGTATGTGGATTCAGTCCAGTTATTCTGATTGCCGCATTCTTTTACAAATTCATCGAACACCTCCCAAAAACTTATCTGTGCTTCTTCCTGCTGTTCTTCGTTGGCATTCTTCATCCGCAGGTTGAATGCATCCTTTAGTTGTTGGGTAGTTGGCATGGTTTCCTGTACCTCAAACTCCTTGAACACATTTTGAATTTCGGCATAGTATTTCAGCAGATCGGCATTGATTTCAGATGCACTTTGCTTTAATTTGTTGGTACACCCGTTCTTTACTCGCTGCTTGTCGGAATCCCATTTGGCTACATCGATGCGGTAACCCGTTGTAAACTCAATGCGCTGGCTTGCGTATATGACGCGCATACGGATGGGGACATTCTCCACAATTGGCACACCGTTCTTTTTCCGGCTTTCCAATGCAAAAATGATGTTTCGTTTGATATTCATAATTGGGTGCGTTTGAAATTCTACACCCAAATATACACCCAATATTTGGAATAGCAAAAGATATTCAGAAAGATTTAGATTTACTATGTATTCCAAATTGTGTGTGATTATCAGTAATTTGCAATTTTATGATATTTCTTGAATGTATAGGTTCGAGAGCCTCTCTCTCCGCTGGAAAGAATTGCAAAACAAAGAAAATCCCTGTAAATTAATACTTTACGGGGATTTTTTGTTTTTGATGCATGGCAAAAATAAGCATATCAAAGCATTCTTTCGGTGTACTATTCGGTGTACCTGATCTCCTTCAATGTCAGGTACACCTATTAAGTGAATAATTCGCTGTTTATCAGTGTTTTGCATCTTGACTTGTTGCTCTTGGAATTTTAGTTTTGTGATTAAAAAACAAGTAAGATGGAAAGAACAACATTTTGTCTATTGTTCTACATTCGTAGGACGAAATTGAATCGGAACGGTGAGGCTCCGATAATGATGAGAATTACAGTGAATGGAGTTCGGGTTGATGCTTCAGTGAAGAAAACAATTCTTCCGGAATTCTGGAGTGTGGCAAAAGGAAAGGCCCTGGAAAAGAAGCGTGAGTACAAGGAACTGAATCTGTATCTTGATTCTATCCGTTTGAGGATAATGAAAATTCAGCGTGAACTGGAAATAGAAGGTGTAGCGGTTTCTGCCGGCAGTGTCCTGGACCGTTTTTTGGGTAAGGATGCTCCCGTACAGCGTACCCTGTTTGAGGTTTTCCGTGAACATAATGATAAATGCGCCCGATTGTCCGGTACGGACATGGCGCCTGCAACCGTGCAGCGTTATGAGACATCCTTGAAGCATACTCAGGATTTTGTCTGGGAGACATATCATAAGAAAGATATTCTTTTGGATGAAGTTTCCCGCCAGTTTGTTGAGGATTACGAGTTTTGGCTTAAGACCTCGAAAAAGTGTTGTCATAATACAGCCACCAAGTATCTGAAGAACTTCAAGAAGATTATCCGTATCGCTTTGGCCAAGGGATGGATGAAGAATGATCCGTTTTTGGAAATCAGGTTCTCGTTGGATAAGGTGGAGCCGGACTTCTTGGAAGATTCGGAAATCCGAAAACTGATTTCAAAGGAGATTGATATTCCGCGGCTGGGTCAGGTACGGGACATTTTTGTGTTCTGTTGCTTCACCGGTCTGGCCTTCTCGGATATTCACGGATTGGGAAAGGAGCATATCGTGGAGGACTCGAACGGTGTCAGATGGATACGCAAGGGAAGGCAGAAAACCAAAATCATGTGTAACATCCCATTGATGGAAATTCCGTTAAAAATATTGGAGAAATATTCCACCAATGAATATTGCAGGAAACATGGTGTACTTTTTCCAGTGCTTTGTAATCAAAAAATGAATGCCTATCTCAAGGAACTGGCTGATATTTGTGGCATAAAAAAAACATTGACCACCCACGTTGCGAGGCATACTTTTGCCACATTTGCTCTGGCCAATGGTGTCTCGATAGAGAGCGTTGCTAAGATGTTAGGCCATACCAATGTCCAGATGACCCGTCATTATGCACGTGTACTGGACCGTACGGTGATGCGTGAAATGTCACAAATAAAAATGGATTTTCATTTTTCCATGTAATGTAAGGAGAGGAGGTTAGGAATGAATACTGGCAGGCATGAGCTTTGGATGCCTATTCTTTCAAGAATGGCTGGAGGTTGCTTCCGGCTGTCTTGGTAAACAAATTTATTAGCGTAGCTATATACTTTGGTCACTGTATAATGACTGGCTGGGAGATTGTAAATTAAACAGGAGACATTCAGTAAAATTACAATAAAATGGCATATGGAAAGATTATCGTTTATCAGTTTTATACGACATCTTACTTTTTAGAGGCATTTTCTGAATGCCCCTAAACTGTGTTAGCAAAGTTAATATTTTAGTCTTTGCTGACACAGTTTAGTTTACAGCCTCAGGGCATACAGGGAAACTGGTATGCCCTCTTATACTTTATACACGCATATCGTAGACGATTTACTCAAGCATACTATTTGTGAAAAAGTTTACATATGTTAATTATTAAACTAATTAATCCCCATACTCCCCCCAGAGAAGCTATGCCTTTTATAAAATCTTTCATTCCAGAAAATAATGTTGGATAATATAAAGCAACTAGAAAAATAACTGCTGAGAGGATTAGTCCGCCTAATGCTAACCAAAAACTACGTTGAGCTTTTTTTCTCTTTAATAATGATTCAGCTTGTTGTTCTTCTATTTTCCTAATGCGTTCTTGCTGTTCTTTCCGCTCCTTTTCCCCTTGCGATAGCTTAGCTTCTAGGTTTTTCAACTTTTCCTCTAAAGATAGTTTCTCATGATTTACTTCTTCAAACTGCTTTTGTCTTTGTATTTTTTCCTCTTTTGACTTAGCTTGTTTAGTTCTTTCCTTTTCAATTAAATTATGGATACTTTCATTAAACTTTCTTTTATCGCTGATTTCCTCAAGTAATTTCTGGATTTTATTAGTTGATTGCAAAGCAATAGAAGAAAATAATATGTTATAATCTTCGGCACTCAAATCTGCAGATTCTTTAATAGCAATATCAATTTCATTTATAAGCTCTTTACTTGCATATTCTTCAGAGAGAGTCTGTGCAATAAGTTCGTTAAGTCCTATTTGAGATACCTTTTTAGCCAATTTTTGAGGGTTTTTAAGGAATAGCAGGCTAGTTAGTTCTTCAGGCATAATAGTTTCATTAACAAACCCATTTGTCTTGCGTGAAATATTGAAATCAGCTAACTTCTTGTTAGCTGTAACAAACCAATATTTAGCTTTTTGAAATAATCTAATATTACCCTCTCGACGATCTCGAACATGTAAATAGGCAGCTACATCATGAATTGCAGTACTTTTATGTATTCGTGTCTGTTTTAATAAATTAACGTCCTCTGATCTGGAATATAGATTCATTTTTGTTTCCAAAATACCATCAATATCTACTTGCAGTTCTGCTTTAATGAAAGATTCCAATTTCCCATTAATACTTATCAACCAAGTCTTGTTTTTACCAATTCGTACACACGCTTCATTTACAGTAGTAGTAGGATGGCTCTTACTATAATTATTTATTGCTAATTCGATTATTTTATGAATTTCGTTGATTGTAATGTCGAGTAATCTAATTTTACCTCCTGTTGCTCTTATAAGCTTTAATAATTCTTGAGTTGGTAATGTGTCTTCTGCCTTCTGTAAATCTAATGCTTCTAAAACGATTTGAGTATCTAAGTAATAGATAATATTATCATCTATTTTGGATTCTAAATCCACTCCCGTTTCTAGAAAAGAAGCTATAACAGAACCTAAATAGATTCGTTCAGCAGTTTGATAAAGATAGTGATAACCTCCTTCTATATGCTGTAGAAAATTAACATGAGCCATAAAAGAACCTTCTACATCATGTATTAAACAGTTTTTTCCTGAAAAGAAAGAACTTAGATTACATTTATTCTTATCTATGAATTGTGAAAAACTTGGAATGTTTTTTTCTGATAAATTCTCTGATTTAAGATAGTCTTCAAAAGCCTGTTGTAGAGCTTGAGCATTGCGTCTTTCTCTATCATAAATTTCTTCTGTAGAAAAGTAATTATAATTAGTAAATTGAAAGGCTTTTCCGTCTTCAAAAGTATCAAATTTGAATATATTACGTTCTTTCTTTGATAAAGAAGTGCCTACTGCTTTTATTAATTTTCTTACAATAAGAATTGGAACCTCAATACCATATTCTTCAAGGATAATACTCTGTATATCAATATCTGTGCCTTGAATTGAATTTGATTCCTTAGAAGATTTCTTTGCTGCATACGAAGATATTGCCCTTTTAAATAGAGGTAAATAAACGGTTTTATATATGTCAGTTTCGTTTTCTGACAAAGCAGCTAGAAAGGAATAAGATGTTAATACATTATCATTCATGCTTTATTTGTTATTCTATCAGTTGGTTAAAATGCAAAGTTAACTAAAAAAACAATAGCTGTTCGCACTATAAGTCTCTTTTAAATGCTGAACACCTTTAAATGTGTGTAGTTAAAAAGATTGTAAGTCAAATCTTTAATCCTTTTTTATCAATGAGATGGAAAATGAGAATGCTAAACAAAACTCGTATTGTCAGTTTTTTTGAGTTTACTCAAAAATTATGATTGATGTGGTTTAATAATGCCAATCTGCGTTTTAGCGGATTGGCATATTAAAGTTCAACCATTTATTATACACAATCGTTGGTACAATAAAGTATATAGCTGCGTCTGATTATTAACATATTAATAATTGAAGGCATAACTTATTGATGCCTACTTGTTATAGAATAGCCGTAGACACTGCCTCCCGGCTATTTTTTGTCCCGGCTTGGCGTTTTCTGTCTTTTTTTGGCGGTTGCTCAACGGTTGAGTAACCAATGGCTTTATAATATCTCCGTAATATTGCACCATAAACAATAAAAACAAGGTCATTATGAATAACAGAAGAACTGCACCTGGTGGGCAGATGACCCACATGCTCAGTACCATACTCGCCAAAGTAACCAACATTGAAAAGTTACTGGCTCCTGCCATACATAACTTGCCCGACAGCGAGATACTGGATTCAAAAGGCGTGCGCCTGCTTACCAAAATGTCCGACAGGACACTTCTAAGACGCCGCAATGACGGTTCATTGCCTTTCCACCGTGACAAGGGGAAGATTTACTATCGCCGTTCGGACGTGCTGCGTGCCATGCTGCTTGAAAAAGAAGAACACTCTAAAAATAAAAGGTTATGAGAAAGATGATTAAGGTTGAAAGCGGCTCGTTCGCCGCACTCGTGAGAAGTTACAAGAAGTCCCTCAACATGTTGGCCGTGCTGCAACATATCTGTGAGGATAACTGTGTAGAACTCTCCATGCTGCCCGATGAGGTTTGTGAGCTGATAAACCTCGATCCGGCAGAGATTGAGAAGCAGCGTTTGAGCGGACGGCTGCGTTTTGCGGAAGAGGAGAACGGGACCAGGCATTATTCGATTGTGGATATAATCAATCTGAAGGATTCCATTGACTGGAAGGTTATTAACAGACAGGTGGAAAGCCTTTCCTTTGAGGAAGAGGAATGACGGAGTGCCCTTCTTCCCATTACAGATAAGAGTATGGCCGGCAGACCGGATTTATCCGGGTGCCGGCCATACCTTTGTCATTTCCTGAAAAGCGGCTCTTTACGGCAAACTTAGGATATTTTTTTCAGTCCGTTTGACGGGGTGGCAATTTCCATTGGGGGTACATGCCTTGCCTTCCGTGGCAGGTCCGGTTTATCGTCACTTTCGCCTGTCGCTTTCTGTCCTTTCATTTCCGTTCCGTCATCCGTTCCGCTTTCATGCCCGCCTGCCGGTTTTATGGTAAGCTGTATTTTCCGGTTCAGCGTGGCAAGTTCCTCATTCAGCCGCTTGATTTCCGCATCCTTGGGCCATGAAGCCGCCACAATCTCCTGAAGGACCGGGATGTCCTTCGACAGCTCCGCGTTTTCCTGCTCCCGTTTCTCTATCATGGCGGGAATGCGTTCCAGCGCATTGATGAAGTTCATGACGGCCAGTTTCGGGTCTTTGGCAATATAACCGTTGTTGTAGGTATATTTGATACCGTCCAGCCCCTCGACCATGAACTTGTTCTGCAAAGCCTGCATGTCCCCCTCACAGGTCCTTTCGGTACGGACAAGGATGCGGAAATCGAACAGGGTCCCGATTTTCATATAGTCATCCTCCGTCCGGGCATTCCGGTTGATTGCGGCAAGCCGGTTGCCGAGTATCTCCACGTTGTCCGAATCCACACCGTCCAGTTTCAGGGGATTGGGACGGAGTCCGGTTTTCGCATCTGCGGGGGCCACCTTGTTGAAATATTCCCAGTCCCTGGTGAAACGCCCGATAAAGGCATTGTTTTTTTCTATTCCCGAAGTCCTTTCATTCAGCTTGCCTTTCGCGTTTCCCTTGTTACGGTGGAATGCCTGCCTCTCGCTTTCGAGGACCGCCAGTTTCTTGTCCAGCTTCGCCTTTTCCAGCAGGTCGTCGTTGCCTGAAAGGATGGCCACGTATTCGCTGAAACTGCCGCCTCCGTTTTCGTCAATCGCCCCCTCGTCAATGGTACGGGCGGCCAGATTGCGGCTTTTGAGCTGGTTGATGAACACCTGCTTGTTTTGCAGCAGGTTGAACTTGTAGCTGTCCAGTGACTTCTCCACCGCATAGATATAGCAGTCCACCTTGTTGCCGGCGTACTGCTTGGCGATGATATTGCCTTTTCTCACCGCGCGTCCGTTGCGCTGCTCCAGATCGGACGGCCTTCAGGGTATGTCCAGATGATGGATGGCCACGGCACGTTCCTGCGCGTTGACACCCGTTCCCAGTTTCTGTGTGGAACCGAAAAGGAAACGGATGCGCCCGGAATTCATATCCTTGAACAGTTCCTTGCGTGCGTTGTCGCTGTTCGCCTCCTGAATGAACTTTATCTGCTTTTCCGGGATATTATGGTCTTCCACGAGTTTGCGCCTTATCTCACTGTAGATGTTCCACTGGTCGGGTTTATAGGTACTCAAGTCTGAAAAAATGAACTGTGTGCCTTTCTGGTCAAGATATTTGTAGTAATACTCCGCAATCTTGGCCGCGCAATGGGACGCCTTGTTTCCCGGACTGTCGCCGTACTGCTGGTCTATCAGCCGCATGTCAAGCGACATCTTGTTCGAGTAGTTGGTGGCGATCAGCATCTGTGCCTTCTCCTCCGCTTCGGACAGAGGCTCCCTGTCTATGTAGGTCGCATCCCCGGTTTCAGCGAACTTTATCAGTTTTTGAATGAAAATCTCCTGCTGGGGAGTGGGCGGTATGTGATAGAGTTGCTCGTTGAGTTCCGGCCTGTCAACCCCTACGTCCTCGGCCGTTTTGTAATCGGTTATCTCCGCATAAAAATTGGCGAGTTCCGGCACCTTGATAAAATAGCGGAAACGCTCTTTCTGCACCACCTGGTTGGTCACTGAAAATTCAAAGTCCGTGCTTTTCTTCGCATAGACGGCCGCCCAACCGTCAAAACAGGTAATCCCCTGCCGCTCCATTTCCTTCGGACGGAGATACTTGAAAAGGAGATAGAGTTCTGTCAGGCTGTTGGAGATGGTCGTACCGGACAAGAAAGTGGCCCCCAAATCCCTGCCCGTACGCTCCTGTATGGTACGGATGGCGAAAAGCATGTTCATGGCCTTCATGCTTCCTTCGGGATTGCCCAGGCCGGAAACCCTCGCATGGCGTGTGTTGAACATCAGGTTCTTGAAATTGTGCGATTCGTCAACGAAGAGGTGGTCGATGCCCATCTGCCTGAAATCTGTAACATCATCCGTCCGGTCCTTTATATCCTGTTCCAGCTTTTCAAGTTTGGCCTCAAGGTTTTCCTTTCTTCTTTCCAGCCCCTTCTTTATCCAGCCGGTCACTTCATTGCCCTGCTGCTCGAATACGGCGAGATTCTCTTCGATGCTGTCTATTTCCTGCGTATATATTTCCTGCTGTATTTCGGGGGACTGGGGTATTTTCCCGAACTGGTCGTGTGTCAGGATGATGCAGTCCCAGTTGTTGTTCTTGATGTCATGGAATATTCCGACACGCTTCTCCGGCGTAAAGTCCTCCTTGCCCGGATACAGCACTCTGGCATTCGGATAGGCCCTCTTGAACGTGTCGGCTATGTCATGCACATTGCTTTTGAGTCCGATAATCATCGGCTTGTTCGCCAGTCCGAGACGTTTCATCTCAAAGGCGGCTATACACATGATAAGGGTTTTGCCCGTACCTACCTGATGGTCGATTATCCCGCCTCCGTTCATCTTCAGCATCCATACGGCATTTTTCTGGCTGTCGTACAGGGACGGTATGCCCAGCCCTTTCAGGTCAAGGAACGGGAAGCTTTGCAGGGAACCGTCGTAATCGGGACGTACATAGCAGTTGAACTTGCGGTTGTACATGTCCGCAAGGTTCTGCTTGAATTCGGGCAGCTGTTCATTCAGCCAGCCGGTGAAGGCGGAACGTATCTCGTTGATTTTGGTGTCGGCAAGCTGGATGGCCTCCGCATCCCGTACCTTAATGTCATTGCCCTCCTTGTCCTGTACGGTCTTGGTTATGTCGGGTACGGTGTTGTGCAGCGCATGTTTCAGCAGGTCGTTTCCGTAATAGCCTCTCTTTTCCCCTTTCACATAATATCTGTCGGTGATGTTCGCGTTGGTGCTCTCGAAGCTTACGCTGAATTCGTCGATGGATTCCGTATAGTGGATATGGGCCTTTGTCTCGAAGAGGTATCCGGCGAATTCCTCATATACGGACATGGGTATCCACCGTTCCCCCAGGTTGAAGTCAAGCTGTTCAAAACTTATGGGCTCCGGTATGGCTTTCCGAAGGGCCTCCAATGATTTTCTGCTCGCTCCGTCATCGGGATAGTCTCTCAGGTGGTTCTCTATCCATTCTGCTTTGGCGATCACATTGCCCGCTATGAAACGGTCCTTGATTTCATGGCTCTTCATCATGGGATTGTAGAAGATGCGCTCTTCCAGCTGTTCGAGCAGTTCCTGCCTGCCGATGTCGCAGAGATTCTCCATATATTCCAGATTGACCTCGCCGAACTTGTTCAGGGATGCCGCAAGGGCTTCCTGCGGTGTATCCACATGTGTCACTTCATTGGCGTTGAACGATACGGGCACGGTGAATATGTCCGCCTTCTGTATCTTCCCGTTGACGGAACGCTCCAATGAGAGCATTTCCCGTCCTCCTGCATCCAACAGCAGGAACTTGGCGTTGTCCTTTCCGTTCAGCTCCCTGAACATGCGGTGGAAACGGTCATACTGCCGGTTCAGTTCCTCCCTTAGTTCCGGCTGTTCGGTTTCCGTTTCGGCTTCCACATTGTAGAGATTGTGGTAGGCTTCACGGAGCGGGATATAGTAGGCGGCCCGGTATTGTTGTGTGACAGTCAGCCTGAGCGGATGGAACTGTACTTCGGGAGTACCCAATCCCTGCAAATATCCGTATTGCTCACCGGCTTTCACGAGAGAGCCGTTCTTGTATTCGGGGCGTATTTCTCCGGTAAACGGACGTGGTTCCGTTTCTTTTTTCCGTTCTTCCTCGAACCGTAGTCTGCGTTCCTGCCATTTCGCTTCCGCTGCCGCCTGTTCCCCGGTCATTTCTTCTTGTGAGACGGCTTCATCATACATGTTCTCTTGCGAGAACAGATTGAACATTTCCGGTTCGTTTCCTTTTCTTTTGCGGGATGCCGACGCTGTCCGGCCCGGTGATGGCCGGCTTTCCATCATCTGCACCTCCGCTTCCTCCTCGTCCGCATAGGCGGCAAACAGATTAAGCATGGGTTCATAAGGCTTGGTGGAAAGGAGACTTTCTTCCTGCATCTCCTGCCGGTGCTCCACTGCTGTTGTTTCCGGTGGAACTTCCGGTCCGGTTTTCAGGGCAGTGGAAACGGTGGAACGGGACAGGTTTTCTTCATAAAGTTTCCGGTCAAGATGGTTTCCCACATCTTGGGCCAATAATAGCCTGAGATGTTCGGAAATGGCTCCGATACCCCCTTCATGGATAAAATTCATGGCCGGTTGTCCGTACATGTTTTTACCCATGGATACGGAAGTATGGATGATATGGTCCAAATCGGCATAGCTGTTGTTGATATTGATACTGCCCGATATAAGACGGGTTTCAATAAAGTTCCGTTCCTTTTCGGTCAGTTCCGATTTTCGGGTATTCTTCTGCAATACGATCAGGTCGCTGCCCACTTCCGTACCCGCATCGGTAAACAGATTGTCCGGCAGACGGATGGTAGAAACGAGATTGGCATGGTTTACCAGCCAATCCCTGACGGGACGGTTCTGTGGCGAGTCCATGACGCCCGAAGTCGTGATATAGGCCAGTATCCCGCCTTCGCGCAGCGTATCCATGCCTTTGAGAAAGAAATAGTTGTGTACGGCAGCGAGTGAGGATTTGCGCACCGGGTCGTCACTCCGGTCAAAGTCCCGGTCATAAATCCTGGTATTCCCAAACGGGATATTGGAAGAAACAACATCGAAGTAGCCGTTATAATAAGGCTGTATGGACTGGAAACCCTCTATGTTCACCTTGCTTTCCGGATAGAGGGATGAGAGTATCCTTCCCGTCAGCCTGTCCTTCTCGAAGCAATGGATTTCGGGGACATCCTTCAGAGTGCTGATGAACATGCCCGTTCCGGCGGAAGGGTCAAGAAAACGTTCCGGGCGGATTTCCGGTATCAGCAGGGCTTCCTGCATGGCCGTTACCACCGGCTCGGGTGTGTAAAAGGCTGTAAGGACGGAATTCTTAAGACTTTGGACGTATGACTTGTATTCTTTCTCATCTTTGGAATACTCACGCAGAAGTTCATGCAGCAGCCGGACCTGGGGAAACAGTTCTTTGTCCGACCTTCATTTTTCTATGTCCGTATCTTTCTCCGCCGGATTCAGGATGCACTTCAGTCCTCCGAAACCCGAATAACCGTTCAAGACCTTGCGTCCCTGTTCTGTAAGAGAGAACTCCGGACGCATGAATATCAGTTCAAGTGCGGCTATGTTGTCCGCCAGATGTTGTCGTCTGTTATATGCCATATTGTTCTATATAGGATTGTATGAAACCTGTAAGTTCAACGGTAAGTGTATGACAGGCCGGAGATGATTCAAACCTGTCGTCTATGGAATATTTGCCGAATACCGCCTCTGCGGGCGACAATACCTTCAGGCAGAAATCCGTCCGTCTTTCGGGCCGTACTTCGGGAAACCACTCCGATACGGCCTCGAAAACCGTATCGAACCGGGAAAAGCGCAAGTCCTGATAGAGAACGGCGTCAGCCTGTTCCAAAGCCTGCCTGACGGATAGGCCGTCACGTATGGCATGTTCGTAAGCCTCTGCGGCACTGTCCGCACGCTCCCGGATGAATGCCTTGTCATCGGCCATGTGCGGATGGCTTTCTCTCAAATAAAAAAGGAGAGCTGACTTGAAGCAGGACAGTTCTCCGTTGTTGTCATGTTGTGTAATCATCATCTGTTGTCATTGGATTTTGAATGGGGAAATAATTTGTGACATACCCGGTAACCTGAGAGGAAACCGGGTATATGGATTCGGTAAACGTTCCGCCTGCTGCCGGATTACGAGAACGAGAGGCTGTTCTTTCTGGCCTGCGGTCTGGGAGATACGACATGGCGGGCCGTCTGCTTTGTTTCTTGTTTCCTGTCGTTTTTGGGGTTTTCAACCGCCGGCTTGTATTCACGGGCATTGCGTCCTATGAGCAGGTTGTTGCTCTTGTTGCTGAAACGCACATCATCCGAGAACAGCTGTCTGGTCTTGGGATTGCGCATGTTCTCAATGAATACCATTCCGTGATTCTCCAGTATCTTTTTCTGTTCGGGGGTTATCTTGGCTCCCAGAATCGTATCGCTGACCTTCAGCTGCTTGTCGGACTGTTTGAATGCGATGTCCCTTATGGTCGGATCGACATAGGCCACACCGGAAAGCATGGTGTCGTTCTTGCGCTGTATGTCATTGATGGGGACTTCGCCACCTGAAGCGAGTATCTGCTTCTGCTTGTCGTCCAGTCTCTTCCCATAAATGTAGTCCGGGATTTTGATGGCATCCACGGGCATGGTGATGATGCGGTTGGTGGACTCGTGGAAACTGACATAGCATTTGCAGACATTTCCGGTAAGCGTGTCCTTCATTTCCTTGATTCCTCCCAACGTACCCGTTTCGGCCAGTTTGTCCTTCTCTTCATCCGTGAATACGCCTTTATAGACCGGCAAATCATATTGGGGCTTGTCCAGACGGGTGAGTGTCTTGAGTTCCACTTTGCCGTCCGCACCTTTCACACACATGAAACAGGCCTCGCCCAAATCTTTCTTTTCTCCGTTTATCTCCTTGCTGATGGGCAGTGCGGTGGAAGTGATTCTTCCTTTGAGAAGTTCTCCCATGCAATGGTTGTTGAACAGAGTCTCCTTGTCAAGACCAAGTGCGTTCAGATCTTTCCACGGCAGCTGGTGCTCATCAAACTTATACCGCCGGGCCAGTTTGGCGATACGTCCCTCGTCGTTGAGTTCGCTGTTTTCTACCAGTTTCTTGCCGTCCGGTCCGGGGTCTTCCCCTTTCCGAATCTGGATGACCGCGTTCAGTGTCTTGTCCAAAACGGCAAGTGGTACAAGGAAGAAACTGAAGCTTGTGGGATTTTGGTACTGGTTCTTGAAATTCGTGAAGAACAGTTCCAGAGGTGTGGTACGGTCCAGTTTGAGAAAACTGTTGTTGTTCTTTTTGTCCGGCGGTACGACTTCGATGCTGCCGTCCTGTTCGTTCATCTTGGAGATGACTGCGGTCTTGTTCGTTCTCTTGTCAAGGACTGCCATTACATGCTCGTCCTGACTCTGCTCTTGTTGCTCTTGTTTTTTCTTAGCCATAAAATTAATAGTTTAAGTGATACAATAATTAATCAATATCGGGTAAACCTTAGCCCGTCGGTGCGAATGTAGAGGTTTAATTGATAGGTTATTACAGTTCCGGGGATGGCGGAAAGGAATGGCGGGATTTGGCGGAAAATGGCGTTTCCGAAAATAATAGCTGTTATTTAAAAATATGAATTATAATCATCTATCATTCATTTGGTTTGATTATATTTGCATATGAGGTATTGATTTTTAAGATTATATCATATGGTAACAAAAGATGTTTTAGAAAAATTACTTGTGGCCGCCGTTCTTAAAGCTTTAGGTATGAATAGGGAATTGGATGTTATATCTTTTAATAGAACTATAGAGTTACTTACTTCTCAAAATAGCATAATGCAAAAAATACCACTACGCATTAGCCAATCTATAGAGGAGCTTCAAAATGAAAGAAGTAAGTCCTCGAAAACGAAAGATAAATATATATCATTTTATCCTCAAAAGGGAATTATACTTTATGATGGAATTTATGGCTCTGCCTTTGGTAGAATGAATTACTTCTATAGGTCAAAAGGTATTCGCATTTTTTTATTCAAGGATAAAAGTCTTGATGTTGTTGCTACATATTGTACAATAAATGAAGATGGATTTAATTTTTCAAATGAGAGTATAGATACTTATGAAGTAGTGAATAATATTGCATCGTGTTCCAGTTTACTACAATATATGGATGTAACGGTGGAGAATATCCCCTTACAAATGATTAAATTCATTACTCATATCAAGCAGCCATTTACGGTTGATTATTATATCGAATACTTGCTATTACCTCCTGATGTAGATAAAATTTCCAATTATTCTTTAAAGGCACAATCATTGCTATGGAAAATTTGTTTAAGTGCGAAGTTTAGGAAAGAATGGGGGACGGAGATTGTTAATACAGCTATTAGTTTATTGATTTCAATAGGGCTTTTACCACCTTCTATAGAATTGTTGAATTTTATAAAAAAAAGTGCAATGGTAAATGTTACAGACCTGATGGGAACAATTAATCATATTGCAGAGTCTATTGATAAACAAAATAGCAGCCTGCTTTCTTCCATTAATTTAGGCATGGGACCTTTGGGAGTCGGAATTAATCCTAATGTATTGTGGGAGAAACTTAAAAAGGTATTTTGAAAATCGTTATAAGATAAAAAGCACTATTCTTGTAGTATCATTAACAAGAAGTAGTGCTTTTTTTATTCAATATTAGAATTTATATAGAATAAGGAACTGGATTGTTGAAAATCGGTACCCTAAAAACCTTATTCGATATATTCCCTATTAATGTCATTATAATTTTAATTTCCATTC
Source organism: Bacteroides sp. A1C1 (assembly GCF_004328515.1). Taxonomy (NCBI): domain Bacteria; kingdom Pseudomonadati; phylum Bacteroidota; class Bacteroidia; order Bacteroidales; family Bacteroidaceae; genus Bacteroides; species Bacteroides sp. A1C1. The sequence continues at coordinate 617,659 of NZ_CP036491.1, read as the reverse complement.
TCTCCCAACAGATGTTTGAGTTCCGGGTCATTCTCTATGCGGATCAGTTCGTTTTCTACCAGTTCCACAATATCCTGCTTGATTTGCCGGTAGTTGGCCTGTATCTGTTGCTCCATTGTATCATTGCCGTTCTCATCCAGAAAGCTGCTGATTTCGGGAATGGGTTGATAGGCCGCCGTCTCTTTCTGTACGGCTTCATTGTCCACCACTATCTGCGCATGGAAAATCTTCTGCTCGATTGTCTCACCGAAGTTATCGGCTACCGCACCGACAAACATACCTTGCGATAACGTACTGATTTTGCTGGCAGGTATCAGACTGTCCAGTTGGGTGCTGATGGAAGTGGACGTATCGTTACGGTTGATGCTCATGGATTCCCGCTTTTGAAGAATTTTTCCGAACCTCTCCGACAGTGTTTTGGCGGTTTCACCTACCACCTGGCCGCTGAAAACATTACCAACAGTTGACATGATTACAGCAGCTTCCTTGTCTCCGTAATCGCGCTTTAACTGGCTGAAGTCCTGAAAGCCCAACACAACCGCCACTTTATTACTTCGTGCCGTGGCAATCAGATTATCCAGACCTTTAAAGAAAATGGTGGGTAACTCGTCAATTATCACACAGCTTTTCATTTGCTTCTTCTTGTTTATTAACTTCACAATACGGGAGTTATACAGACCTAAAGCTGCTCCATAAATAGAAATTCTATCGGGATTGTTGCCCACACATAAAACCTTAGGCTCTTTGGGATTATTAATATCCAGCGTAAAGTCACTGCCGGACATCACCCAGTAGAGTTGCGGGCTTATCAGTCGGGAAAGCGGGATTTTGGCAGATGCAATCTGTCCCATTAACTGCTCACTGGCACCGCCTTTCCACGCATCAATAAACGGGCTCAAATAGTTTTCAAGTTCGGGATAGCTTGTCAGAATGGTGAATACATCCTCGTACCTTTTGTTCAATAGTTCTATCGCATGAGGGAACGTACAATACTTGCCATTTTCATACAACTTCAAGAACCATATTATCGCCGTAAACAATACAATCGGGGATTCTACGAAGAAGTCCCTTTGTTTTTGCACCCACGACTTATTGAGGTTAAGCATTATGGTGTACGACGACTCGTAAGCGTCTGAAATATCCGTCATCAGTTCCGGTGCCAGCGGGTTACAGCGATGGCTCTTGCGTGGGTTATCGAAATTTATCACGTAGAACTTGGGCGGTATCTTATAGCGGTGTCTGTACTTAATCAGGTGGTTATAGGCAATAACCGACAGGTCATCAAATTTAAAGTCGTATATATAAAGAGCATAGGACTTCTCTATTGCCTGCTTTATGTAATTATTGACCACGGCATACGATTTTCCGCTACCCGGTGTACCTAAAATCATGCTGGCCCGGAAAGGATTCACCACGTTTATCCAGCCTTTCCATTCCTTTCTCCCGTACCAGAATTTGGTCGGCAGGTTAATGGAATACTCGTTTTCCATAAGGCGGGTTTCCTGCATGAACGATTCATTTTCGGTATTGAAAACGTCCTCCAGCAAATTGTTCTTCAACAGACGGCTAATCCATAAACCGGATGCCAACAGGCAGAAGAAACCGCCGGCCAATGTCACGGTATAAAGTATGGCGCATACACCGGATGATGCGTCAATGGACAGTAACCACCAGTTCAGGAAAAAGAGTATGGCACCCGCTATGGCCGCAATAATTATTTTCCTTCATGTGATTTCATGCTTCTTTACCCCCTGGTTGCCCATGCAGGACAGACCGAGGAAGAGGACACAAAACAGTTTGGTGTAAAGAAGGGACGAGAACAGTCCTGTGGTACGCTGGAAATTGGACAGTATCCTGTCCACAATATCAAGCGTCCAGCCCATTTCGTGTAGCCAGCCGTAACAAAACCAATAGATGTGTATCGCCAAAAATAGAAAACTGACGGCCCGCATAAAGTCCGTGACTTTGGCAAGACCTCTTAAATCATCTTCATTCTGCATAATTGTAACTGTTAAAATTCGACTTTTTGTTCTATACCTTAATTATATTATAATTTGCGCCTGCGCTTCTTCTTTTTCCTGCGTCCGAAGCGGAAGGCCGGATCGATGTACTCGTGCGTATGGTCATCTTCCATGAGTAGGGAGAAAATGTCAATGGCACCGAGTGCGGACGTATCAATCAGACTGCCGGACAGTTCACTCTGATAGCCTTGATTTTCCTGCTGCCGGTATTCCTTCCTTTCCAGTCTTTCTTTCGTATCTTGTTCCGGCCGGGGTGTATCCTGCTCCGGCGGTGGTATCAGCCTTGTACGGTCCGCATCCGGATTGTTGAACAATTCGTTGAACACATTGGCTGAAAAGGCCTTGCCCAGACGCGAGCCGTTAAGCACTGTCCGGCTGGTATGGTCTATGAAAGTGATGCCGTACAGACGTCCTTCGGGATTGATACGGTAAACCGTCTCTATATCCGCCTCTTTCAGCTTTCGGGCGAAATCCTCTTTCGTGCCGATGTCCTGCATGGCTTTAATGACTTCCTGTCTTGTCCTTTCGGCAAGGCTGTTCCTTTTCACCTTTTCAGTAGAAGCGGCAAACTTCTTTTGCAGTGCTTCATAACCGAATGCCTTACCGAACTTGCTGGACTTGAAAGGTGTTCCCACCTGCTGTCCGTTATCATCCAAAGCTCCGTACATAATACCGTGGTATTCCTTCCCGTCCACACTTCCCCTGACTTCATAAACGGTTACGTTATACAGGTTCAGAAGAGTGCCATATTCGGCAAGCGAGTGACAGTTGTAACATTCCAGCAAGGTTCGGGCGGTATGCTTTACCTGTGCTTTCACGTCTCCTTTCGCATAGTCCACTTTTTGTAGGGATGATAGTTCCCTCTCACCGTGTTCTCCGAGTGTGGGATGAAGCCCGTACTTCACTTCCATTTCACGGCAGATGTTCTGTGCCCGGATAGCTTCCCGGTTATGGTCTATTTTTTCTCCGGTTTCATCAATACGTACCGATACGATGTGCATGTGCTTGCGGTCTATGTCTTCATGCAGCCATGCAATATAGGGCTGGTTCCCGTAACCGAAGTTTTCCATGAACTCCTGAGCCAATACGGTCATCTGCTCTTCCGAAAGAATGTCTTTCGGGGATGGGTTCAGGGAGATGTGGATAACCGGTTTCCGGACGTGCGAGTTGAGTGCGATGTAAGGCTCAAAAGCCTGCACGCAGTGTTCAATCGGCACATTGCCCGAAGTGTCAGCCGCAATTTTGGGATGTCACAATACCTTTGCCATACCTTCGTCCACCTTTATCTTATTATAGGCAATCACTCCATAGAATGAACTGCCGGATGTGATATTCGGCACCATGATGTTATTCCTTTTTAGTGAGATACTCTTTTTCGTACCGTTTTGTCAGTTCGATAATCTGTTTGCAGAGTTCCTCCAGTTTGCGGGTTTCTTCGGCCAGTTTATAAAGGAAGGCAAGCGATTTCTTTTCCCCATAAATGGTATGGATGGTCTTTACACATTGGTTGTAGTTGTTTCCGATACGGCGGAACTGCTGATAGAAAGCGGTCAGCCGGGCATAATATTCCTGCGCTTCCTTATCAATCCTCACTACCTTGAACTCTCAGCCGAAGATGCGGGCAAAGATAAATTCGGCCTTGTTCTTCATGCCGGACTGTTCAAACATCGTGAGAAACTTCTCGTTCTCACTGTCATTGAGACAGAGATAATAGCGGTGCGTACGCGGGTCCGCCAGCACCTTGCGCCCTGCGGCGCTACGGATTCTTGTTTCATCTTTCATAACATGAATAATTTAGGAAGTTCGACTTGGGAGAACTGACATCCCCGAAAGGCCTTTCGGGGCGGGACTTTCAGCGGTTGGAAATATTTTCAACCGCTGAAAGTACACCTCGCTATATGCTGACGCATATTAAAATCCGGCTGTGCCGGATTAAAGGTCTGAAGGATTTGTCTTACGTTCTCTTACCGAGAACGGGCTGCGCTCTCCCTGCGACAAAGGTAGATAGTTTTTTCTGTCCGTGCATCATGGCGTATCACGCCAACACCCGCCAATGAATGACTTTGGAGCCGGGGGTACTTCATGGATGCTCTTTTTGAGGTTTATTTGTAGCCGGATAGCTATTTGAACGGATAAACAGATATGCAATCAGGTAGATATTCAAACAGGCATTTATCCGGATATATAGCTATACATATATATAAATGTATAGACGGATAAACAGCTATTCGGATAAATGGCTATGCAATCGGATATGTGAATAGCTATCCGAATATGTACATAGCTATATAGCTACATAGCCGAATAGACAGATAGCTGAATAGCTACATAATTAAATAGCCATGTAATAGAGTAGCTATATAAGTAGATAGCCGGATAGCCAAGTAGCCGCATAATTAAATTACTATATAGCTAATTGGACAAACAGATAACAGAATGAGTAACCGGACAGATGGCACCAAAGACAGACGGCTGTTCATCTGGCTGTCTATAAATCAATTAATTCATTTAAATCAGTAACAATGGAAAAGAGAAAGAAAACCGTGTTCGTTTCGTTCGCCTCCCAGAAGGGCGGCGTGGGTAAATCAACCTTTGCGATTTATGCGGCGTCGTGACTGCATTATGTGAAAGGTCTGAATGTGGCGATAGTGGATTGTGACTATCCGCAGCATTCAATCATCAAACAGAAAAAACGGGATATGGAAGTGGTAAAGACCACACCCGTCTATCAGAATCTTCTGGTGGAACAGGCCGGGCGGTTGAAGAAGAAGGCTTACCCTGTTATCGGCAGTACCCCGGCGGATTGCATGACGGACTGAAGGGCGTTTGAGGAAAAGGCAGACGTGCATTATGATGTGGTGCTGTTCGACCTGCCCGGAACAATGGGCAGTGACGGGGTGATTGCCACAATCAGTGCACTCGATTATCTGTTCGTACCGATAAAGGCAGACCGCCTTGTGCTGGAAAGCACGCTGAACTTTGCCACGACTGTCAATGACCGCTTGATAAGGACCGGCATCTCCAATCTGAAAGCCTTGTGCATGTTCTGGAATATGGTGGACCGGAGGGAACGTACCGTCTTATATGACATTTACCAGCAAGGTTTCTCCCTCCTGGGACTGGACTGTCTCCAAACCCGTGTCCCCGTGCGCAGTAACTTCACCAAAGACCTCTCCACTACGGGCGGCCCGGTTTACCGGAGCACCCTGTTTGCACCGGATGCGGGCTTTACGAAGGAGTGCGGCTTTGATGCGCTTATGGATGAAATCATGCGGACAATCAAAATTGTATAGTCATGGTAAAGAAAACGAGTGGACAGAATCCGGTGGATGAAGCCTACCTGCGCAGCCTGATGGCGGGTAGTCCGCCGGAAAAGGTAACACCGTCCATTCCCCCCAAAGAGGAAACGGACAGGGAAACGGCTGAAAAGGCAAAGACGGAATCTGAAGCGGAAGAGACGCCGGAAAAGGCCGCATCCAAAACGTTGAAAGCCGCACAGACCGAATTTATGAGGAGATTCCTCACCCCTTACAAATGCGAAGGCAGGCAGGGTGTCTATATAGACAAGGAACTACACCGGAAAATATCGGTCATCGTCGGCATTGCCGGTAAACGGCAGTTGACGGTGGGCAATTACATTGACAATGTATTGCGGGAACATTTCGAGAAACATTCGGATGAGGTGAAGGCATACTGCCAGAAGAGTTACAACAAAATCTTTTAAGCTATGGATATGCGATTATGTTATGAAGCCGGAGCGGTTCTGTTCTGGCTGCTGTTCGCCTATCTGTTCATGGACAAGTTCCTGTTCAGGGGGCAGCTTGGCGAGATATGTTTCGGGAAGGCACGCCGCCGCATGGCGAAAGCCCTGCGGGGTGCGGCAGGCTGGTTCGATCCGGTGAAGGAGGAACGGAAGAAGGGACGTGGACAAGCGAAAGGGAAAACGGGCAGGAAAGAGATTCCGACAGTCGTGAAAAGGCAGGAGAAAGAGCTTCCACCTGTCAAGGCGGCGATGAAGCCCACAGAAAAGACTGCGGAGAGAAGCAGTGAAAAAACGGTGGAAAAACAGTCGGAAACGGACAGCCTTGTCGTCACGAAAAGCTATGGGACACGCCAGCAGCCGCCAATGAACGCCACCGGTTCCGGGGCTATTGCAGGTAAGGAAAATGCCTCTACTTTTGCTGGCAGAAACGGGGACACGACACCGCCAAAGGCTGCACAAGTGCCGCCGGAGCGCATCCCGGATCTGTTCCGGGACAAGCGTGTGGAAGAGTGGCGGGCTTCCCCGGACGGGAGTTCCGGCGGACATGAAGGCGATGACGGACAGAGAGGAAACGGTGACGGAGTGGATACCGACGAGTTGAACGAAGAACTGGAAGATCTGAACTGTGTCCGCGAAGATTATTCGGACGGGGCAACCGGCATAGGGCCGGAAGAGCTTGATTTAATCATCGACCTCTGCAACGGCAGGGAGATTCCGACAGACAGACGATTGTCCCTTTTAAGGGCGATCCACCATATCAGGGATACGCAGATTGAACGCTCGATACTGGAAAGTATCAATGGCAGCGACAGCCGTATCAGCAAATTTCTGGATGAAGTCGAGCAAATGGGCGGGGCTGCTCCGGACAGTGACTAACCGATTAAAAAAGGAGGTAACAATGGCAAGAGGCTATTTCGATACGGGTTGATGCCCGTATCACTGTAAAAAGAGAGAACCGGCAGGAATACCAACAACAAAACGTATCATCCATGTTTATGACGTATTTCGATTCAAGTTGACAAACGGCGGCTTCCCCTTATGGGGGAAACGTACCGACTCCCGGAGAGACAGTCATTCCATTAACTTATCCATAAAACGACAGCGGTAATGACAAAAGGCCATTACGATTCGGGATGACAGACCGCTTGCGGCATTCACCCGGTAAGACAACAGGAACTATTCACCATTAAATTTTATTTGTATGAACATAGGACTGGTAGATGTGGACGGGCATAACTTCCCCAATTTCGCACTGATGCGCCTTTCGGCCTGTTACAAGGCAAAAGGGCACCGGGTGGAATGGGCGGCACTGCGACAGCGGTATGACAAGGTATTGGCAAGCAAGGTATTCACCTTCACGCCTGATTATGATTATGACCTGCTGGATGTGGGGGAAGTGGTAAGGGGCGGCACCGGGTATGACATAGCCGGCAGGCTTCCCGAAGCAGTGGAGAACAGCCGGATGATGGACTATTCCATTTACCCCGAATACCCTTTTTCGCTCCAGTTCTTTTCAAGAGGCTGCATCCGCAAGTGTCCTTTCTGCCTCGTCCGTGAGAAAGAAGGATACATTCAGACCGTGGAACCGGTGGAACTGAACCCGAAAGGGAAATGGATTGAGGTGCTGGACAACAATTTCTTTGCGAACCCGCAGTGAAGGAGTGCGGTAAGCTATCTGATGAAAGCGGGCCAGCCCGTGAAGCTGCACGGCGTGGACGTAAGGATTATGGACGAGGAACAGGCCTGGCACCTGAACAGGCTCAGGATGAAGCAGAACATCCATATCGCATGGGACCTGCCGCAGCTTGACCTGAGGGACCGCCTGAAAGAGATGGTAAAGCACGTGAAGCCCTACAAGATAACCTGTTACGTACTGATAGGATTCAATTCGACCATTGAGCAGGACCTGTTCCGGTTAAATGTACTCAGGGAACTGGGAATTACCCCCTTTGTCATCCCTTTCCGGGATTATGGAAATGAACGGACGCCTACGCGGTACGAGCGTGACCTTGCCCGGTGGGCGAACCGGATGTGGCTGTTCAAATCCTCCTCCTTTGAGAACTATATGCCCCGCAAGGGATTCAAGTGTGGGGAATATTTGAAATAAACCGATAAGGACAGTAAAGACAATGAGAGCAAAAGGCTATTACGATTCGGGATGATTCAGACCCTCATCCCGGGAGAGAATTAACAATGAAGTTTCACCATTCAATCATGTAACCATGCGAAAGATGTATTTTGACTCCGGCTGATTGCCTGCCGGAACTTACCCCCTGAACCATTAAACCATAAGCGGCTGCGGGCTGCCTTATGGGGATAGTGCAAGGGGTAGCCCGTGGCTTTTTAAATCACTTAAAAATCACGGAATTCAATGAAACAGAAAAGATTGATTATGATGCTGGCCGTACTGGCGGCAGCGGGTGCGGCAATGGCACAAGGAAACGGACAGGCGGGCATCACGGAAGCCACGCAGTTGGTGACGGGATATTTTGACCCGGGCACGAAACTGGTGTACGCGGTGGGTGCCATTATCGGCCTGATAGGCGGCGTCAAGGTCTACCAGAAATTCAGTTCGGGCGACCCCGACACCTCGAAAACCGCCAGCTCATGGTTCGGAGCCTGCATTTTCCTGATAGTGGCCGCCACTATCCTGAGGTCATTCTTCCTCTAAGAACAGATAAAAGACAATAGCTTATGTCTGACTTTGAGATAAACAAAGGCGTGGGCCGTGAGGTGGAGTTCAAAGGGCTCCGTGCCCAGTACCTTTTTATTTTTGCTTTCGGGCTGCTTGCCGTGTTCGTGGTGTTCGTCATCATGTACACGGCGGGCATCGGGCAATGGACGTGTATCGGCTTCGGGGTATCGGCTGCCACGGCAGTGGTCTGGCTGACCTTTTCGCTGAACCGGCGTTTCGGCAGCCACGGACTGATGAAGCTCCTTGCCGCCCGGCAGCATCCCAGGAGAATCCTCTCACGCAAACGTATCACACGTCTGATTAAAAAACAACAATCGTAAATCATGAGAAGTACATTGACAACATCCACACTGGAAAGCAAATTCCCCGTCATGGCGGTGGAGCACGGCTGCATCGTCAGCAAGGACGCCGACATCACGGTGGCTTTCCGGGTGACACTGCCGGAAGTGTTTTCGGTATCATCCGCGGAATATGAGGCGATGCACGCCACATGAGCCAAGGCAATCAAGGTATTGCCGAACTATTCAATCATCCACAAGCAGGATATTTTCATCACGGAGAAATACAGGCCCGACATCGGAAAAGACGGCCCGGGCTTCCTCTCCCGCAGTTTTGAACGCCACTTCAACGAACGGCCCTACCTCAACCACACCTGCTACCTGTTTCTCACCAAGACCACCAGGGAACGCTCCCGGCAGCAGAGCAACTGGAACACGCTGTGCCGGAAATTTCTGGTGCCGAAGGAGATACAGGACAGGGAGACGATGGAGCGTTTCATGGAGTCGGTGGGACAGTTCGAGAGTATCGTGAATGACAGCGGCCTTGCCAGGCTGGAGCGGCTGTCCACGGAAGAGATAACGGGAACGGAAGACGGCCCGGGCATCATCGAGAGGTACCTGACCCTGTCTTCGGACGGAAGCGTCATGTTGCAGGACATGCAGCTGAACCCGGACGGGATGCGTATCGGCGACAAACGGCTCTGCCTGCATACCCTTTCCGACCTCGACGACCTGCCGGGCAGGGTACGGACCGACGGACGCTATGAGCGTCTTTCCACGGACCGCTCGGACTGCCGCCTGAGCTATGCCTCGCCCGTGGGTATCATGCTTCCCTGCGACCATATCTACAACCAGTGGATATTCATAGACGACAGCAGCGAGAACCTCGCCCGTTTTGAGAAGACGGCGAAGAACATGCAGTCGCTTTCACGCTACAGCCGGAGCAACCAGATAAACAAGGAATGGCTGGACGAATACCTGAACGTGGCGCACACCAACGGGCTGCAATCCGTCCGCTGCCATTGCAACGTGATTGCATGGGCCGAAAACGGGGATGAGCTGCGGCGGGTGAAGAACGACGTGGGCAGCGCACTGGCGCTGATGGAATGCACACCCCGCCATAATACCACCGACCTGCCGGTCCTTTACTGGGCGGGCATACCGGGAAACGAGGCGGACTTCCCTTCGGAAGAGAGCTTCTACACGTTCACCGAACAGGCACTATGCTTCTTTACGGCAGAAACCTGCTACCGGAACTCGCTCTCCCCCTTCGGGCTGCGCATGGTGGACCGGCTGACGGGAAAGCCCGTCTTCCTCGACATATCCGACCTGCCCATGAAAAAAGGGGTGGTGACCAACCGGAACAAGTTCATCCTCGGCCCGTCGGGCAGCGGAAAGAGCTTTTTCACCAACCATATGGTGAGGCAGTATTGGGAACAGGGCACGCACATCCTGCTGGTGGATACCGGAAATTCATACAAGGGGCTGTGCGACCTGATCCGCCGGAAGACGAACGGGGATGACGGAGTTTATTTCACTTACCAGGAAAATGACCCGATTTCCTTCAATCCGTTCTTCACCGAGGATTACCGGTATGACATCGAGAAGCGGGACAGCATCAAGACGCTGATTCTGACCTTATGGAAAAGGGAGGACGAACCGCCCCGGCGCTCGGAAGAGGTGGCGCTCTCGAACGCAGTCAGCCTGTATATCGAGAAGATAAAGAAGAACCGGAAGATAAAGCCGAACTTCAACTCGTTCTATGACTTTGTAAGGAAAGACTACCGCAAGGTGCTGGCGGACAAGAACGTGCGCGAGAAGGACTTTGACGTGGACGGTTTTCTGAACGTGCTGGAACCCTATTACAAGAACGGCGAATACGGGTATCTGCTGAACTCGGACAAGGAACTGGATTTACTGAACAAGCGGTTCATCGTATTCGAACTGGATGTCGTGAAGGATAATCCCGTCCTTTTTCCGGTGGTGACTATCATTATCATGGAGACTTTCATTAATAAAATGAGACGCTTGCAGGGCATCCGCAAGATGATACTGATTGAGGAAGCATGACTGCGACATGTAAGTCTTGTATATGATTGTTTAACATTCCATTCCACGCGCTGGAAATAGAACGATTAAACCTGTTGTTTCGTCAACAGTAGCCTATGGGAACGTGCGATAGTAAGCAATGAGGTCGTGCGATAGCAGAACCAACAATGAAGCCCTTCCGAAAGGAGAAGTCAGAACCGCGAGGGAACGACAACTGCCGTTAGTATCGAGTGGCAGGGGAGCTAGGCTGAATGGTATGAATAACGTAATGTGAACCGTTGATAAACGTCGTAACTTCGAATGAGCTGTTAATGATACTGGGCTCTAACCCAAAAGGGACGCAGTCGGATAACCTTCTTCATGCTAAGGTTACACGAACATGATGACTGCCGGCGGATAGACGGATTCTAACCCATTCGTTTGTCATATACAAGAAACATGGTAAACCCGTATTTCTCCTGTATAACAGCAGGTAAGCAAACCGTAAGGAAAGCCGAATGAAATGCGGGCAGAGGAATGTGGAAAAAGCGAATGCCATTCTGTAATGGAGCGGATAGAGGTTGAAACATCACCTCACACGAAAGTGGGCTGACTTCCGCAAGGTGACTTTTTACAAGAAACTTTTAGAACTTATTTAAAGGAGAAAAGCAAATGAACGAAAGTAAGACATCGTGTGCATCTACTGACCAAAAGTGGAGCACTTGGGAAAGCATAGACTGGAACAAGTGCGAAATAGCGGTTAATAAGCTACAAGCACGTATTGTAAAAGCTCAGAAAGCAGGCAAACACGGCAGGGTGAAAGCTTTGCAGTGGATGCTGACGCATTCGTTTTACGCTAAAGCTTTAGCGGTAAAACGTGTTACATCGAACAGAGGCAGTAAAACTGCGGGTGTTGATAAAGCTGTGTGGGCAACTTCCAACAGTAAATTCAAGGCCATCAGCGAGCTAAGAAGAAGAGGCTATACCCCTCAACCTCTAAGAAGGATACATATTAAAAAGAGTAACGGGAAGTTGCGTCCATTAGGGATTCCGACGATGAAAGACAGGGCAATGCAGGCATTGTATCTGCTCGCATTGGAACCTGTGTCAGAAACAACTGCTGACAGCAACTCCTACGGATTCCGTAAAGAGAGAAGTGCTGGCGATGCAAGAGAACAATGTTTTTGCGTCCTTGCCAAGACAGCTTCTCCCGAATGGATTTTAGAAGGAGACATCAAAGGTTGTTTTGACCATATCAGTCATGACTGGCTGTTGGAAAATATTCCAATGGATAAAGTCATGCTGAAAAAATGGCTCAAATGCGGTTTCGTTTTCAACAAGGAATTATTCCCTACGGAAGAAGGAACTCCACAGGGTGGAATTATCTCGCCAACTCTTGCCAATATGACATTGGACGGTCTGCAAGCAATGCTCGCAGAAAAGTATTATAGGAAATCCGTTAAGGGACAAGTATATTATCCAAAGGTTCACATGGTTCGATACGCGGATGATTTTATCATTACGGGAAGGACTAGGGAAGCATTGGAGGAAATAAAGCCGTTAGTGGAGAACTTCCTTGAAAGTCGGGGACTTACTCTATCAGAAGAAAAGACAAAGATAACCCATATTGAAGAGGGCTTTGATTTTCTCGGGTACAATATCCGTAAATACAATGGAATACTTCTAATAAAGCCGTCCAAAAAGAGTCTGAAGGGATTCATGGAGAAAATCAGAGGAATCATTGATTCCAATAAAGGTAGTAAACAGGAATCTCTTATAAGACTTTTGAATCCGGTAATAGTCGGTTGGGTGAATTACTACAAGAATTGCGTGGCTTCGGACACATTCAGAAAAGCTGATTACTTGATATTTGAAAAGCTATGGCAATGGGCCAAGAGACGACATCCCAAGAAAGGTAAATATTGGATTGCCAGCAGATACTTTACACGAATAAAGAATCGTAACTGGTGCTTTGTGGCGAACTTCAAAAGGGGTAAAGCGGATGATAAGATTGCCCTCAAAAGACTGTACGACACGAAAATCACCCGATACGTAAAAGTGAAAGGTGAAGCCAATCCTCTCGACCCTGAATGGAAAGAATATTTTGAAAAGCGCAAGACTTACAAGATGCTCAAGTCGCTTAATGGTAGAAAATCATTGCTGTATATGTGGGAAAAACAAAATCATTTATGCCCCATATGCGGAGAACCCATAGACAAAGAACACTCGTGGGGAACTAATGAAAGAATTGTCAATGGAAAGAAAGTTAATTTCTTGGTACATGACAGTTGCAGAAGAAAAGTCATTCAACTTAAATAGATGTAACAATGAGCTGGTTTCTATTAGATAGAAATTTAAAGTTGCTTGAGCCGTATGATTGGAAACTTTCACGTACGGTTCTTAGGGGGGAAAGGGGCAGTAATGCCCCCGACCTACCCGGCAAGGCAATCGCCAAGGAAGGTATGGCCTCTTATATTAAATATTTGTTTAAGACGGTCAGAAAATTTTTCGGCGAAGCGGTTGTGGTGACGCAGGAAGTGGACGACATCATATCGAGTCCGGTTGTAAAGGAGACAATCATCAACAATTCGGACTGCAAGATACTGCTTGACCAACGAAAGTACCAGAACAAGTTCGACCAGATACAGAACCTGCTCGGCCTGACGGACAAGGAACGCTCACAGATACTTTCCATCAATCTTGCCAATGCGGCCAACCGGCTTTATAAAGAGGTCTGGATAGGGCTTGGCGGTACACAAAGTGCGGTATATGCGACAGAAGTTTCGGCTGAAGAATACCTTTGCTACACCACAGAAGAGACTGAAAAACTGGAACTTACCAGGCTTACGGAAAAGCTGGATGGAAACATCGAGCTGGCTATCAGACAGCTTGCCGAAAACAAGCGGCAGGAAAACAAACAATCCTTTAATCCATAAAACACAATGAGTAAGAAAGATTTATTAAGCCAATGCAGGGAAGCGCTCGGAGACGCCACCCTGACCAATCTGGACCTGCTGAACCTGATTGGGGAGATGAGAAAGGAACTGGAACATGACCGCATCTGCGGGCACTGAATGAACAGGGAAGGCAGCTCGACGCTGACCATCCGTAAATCCAACTGGGTGACGGACGGCTTCAAGGGATACAAGGCCACGCTGTTCGCCGGAGAAAGGGCCTACGTTGAAATCAATATCCCGCTGCGCGGTGGTGACGATCTTTTCCTGCACGGGAACAGGGATGCCGGATGCATCGGGTATTTTTCAGGCAGCGAGGTGTTGCTGTTCGGCAGTTACGGTCTGTTTGCCCGTGATGACGACAGCCGGTATTTACTGACTAAAGAAAGGAGATAGGGCATGAAGAAGAGAACGATAATTTTGTTTATGGCATTGTCATCCCTTTCAGTGACAAGCAAGGCGCAATGGACGGTGATAGACCCCACGAATCTCGCACAGAGTATCGTGAACTCGGCCAATGAAATCGTACAGACTTCCACAACTGCACAGAACATGTGGAGTAATTTTCAGGAGACTGTAAAGATTTATAAGCAAGGGAAGGCTTATTACGATGGTGCGCCCGTATAGGCGATATAATAAATATAGCATTGGCAAGCTATTAGGTAAGTGTTCCAATATTTACCTATCATCACCAGCTTATCTGCCCACGAAAGGACGGCAGGGAGTATAGCACGCTGGAAAGCCATAAGTCAATTAGTTATCAAATTGCAACTGAATGGTGAGATGAAACAGATAGATACGAGGATAAAATCCAAACTGATTGAATGATAGTCCAAGTGAACCCAGTATGTTTTATAGTGAAAGATAACTTAACTCGCTATACCGTAATACCTCTGTTGCGAGCGTCGTGTAGTAGAGGCAGGAACAAATTACGGCACAACCGCAGTAAGCGGTAACGGGCGGAAGTCATATCCGATAATCTATCATAGCCATGTTATTATATCGTAAACGGGGATTGCCTAAATCGGAACGCCGCAAGGCTATTAGGTACAGACCTATGAAAATCCGACAAGGCAACGGAGCTTCCGTAGTAGTCTGAGCAGGGGAAAGCCCTGTACATGACGAAGGGAAGCAGCTAATAATTTTAATGCAAATAACGGAAAATGTGAGAGACATTATGAGAAGTCCAGAGTATGTATTAAACAGTCTAACGGAACACAGTGAAAATTTGAATTACAAGTTCGAACGCTTGTACCGTATCTTTTTCAATGAGGAAATGTATTACGTTGCCTACCAACGCATATATGCGAAACCGGGCAATATGACAGCAGGTGCAGATGGGAAAACCATTGACCAAATGAGCCTGAACCGAATTGAACAACTGATAACATCGTTGAAAGATGAGAGTTATCAGCCCCAACCCTCAAAACGGGTGTATATCCCAAAGAAAAATGGGAAAATGCGTCCATTAGGTGTACCAGCTTTTAACGATAAATTATTGCAGGAAGTGGTCAGAATGATATTGGAAGCCATCTATGAAAGACAGTTTGAAAAAACGTCGCATGGCTTCCGACCCCTAAGAAGCTGCCACACTGCCTTGTCTGATATTCAGAAGACATTTTCGGGCGTGAAATGGTTCGTAGAAGGTGATATTAAGGGATTTTTCGACAATATCAATCATGAGATACTGATAGGTATTCTGAAAGAACGTATCGCTGACGAAAGATTTATTCGCTTGATTAGAAAATTTCTGAATGCAGGATATATCGAAGACTGGAACTTTCATAACTCCTACAGCGGAACACCGCAAGGCGGAATTGTCAGCCCTATCTTGGCAAACATATACCTTGATAAGTTGGATAAATTCATGAAGGAATACACTGAAAAATTTGATAAGGGGAAAGAACGGAAAAGAACCAAACAGGCAGTATCACTTGAAGGCAAACGACACCGTATTCTGAAAAAGTTGAAAGTGGTAAAAGACAAAAATGAAAGGTCAGAATTGATAAGACAATATAAGGCTTATCAAAAAGAAGGTTTGCAGTATTCTGATGGTGACGAAATGGATATGAACTACAGAAAACTCAAATACGTGAGATATGCGGATGATTTTCTAATTGGAATCATTGGCAGTAAACAAGATGCTATCATCATCAAAGAGGACATAAAGAACTTCCTCTATGAAAAGTTGGCTCTTACACTGTCCGATGAGAAAACACTTATCACCCATGCTGAAAACGCTGCAAAATTTCTCGGATATGAGATTTTTGTAAGGAAATCCAATGACACCAAAAGAAGCAAATACGGAGTACTAAGACGTGTCTTCAATAAGAGGATACAATTGGCACTTGGAAAGGATACGTTTAAGAAAAAGTTGCTCGAATATCGTGTTTTAGAAATAAAGATACACAACGGCAAGGAGTATTGGAAAGCAAAATCCCGTCCCAAACTTTCAAACAACAATGACTTTGAGATACTTGACAGGTACACCAAGGAAATAAAGGGCATTTACAATTACTATTGTTTGGCTAATAATTGTAGTAGTCTGTCAAAACTTGGGTATATCATGAAATATAGTATGTACAAAACATTTGCGCAGAAATATCGGACAACGATGTCGCAAATCCGAAAAAAGTACACCAAGAATGGACTTTTTTCAGTTAGATACTATTTAAAGAACGGTACTGCCAAAGACTTGACCTTTTATCATGGTGGGTTCAAAAAGAAAAATCCAATGAACATTAAGGATTTAGACAACTTGCCCAAATTCACATATCATCCTACAAACACAAGTCTTATAGATAGGCTGAAAGCGGAAAAATGTGAATTATGTGGAGTAGTCGATAAGTTAGTGATGCACCATGTGAGAAAATTAAAAAATCTTCAAGGGAAAACTACCTGCGAAAAACAAATGATGGCTCGCAAACGAAAGACTATTGCCATATGTGGTAAGTGTTACAAAAAACTCAGTAACAATGAATAGATTGATATTATTAGTAGAAAGCCGGATACGCGGAGACGTGTACGTCCGGTTTGGGGGCGAGCTTCCGAAAACCCACCGTAGTAATACGGCAGGGCGTTGGATGCTTAGCCTACCCTTGAAGTCGGTGCATGACCTGGTAAAGGGCGCTCGCAAGGTGCAGCAGACCATCCTTCTGGTGGGTGACATCAGCGACATCTACGTGACGAACTTCAACACGATGACGGGCGACCCCAACTTTACGGTGGAAGAGCTATCGGCCATCGCTTTCGGGTACAACAGACTGCTCAAGGAAAGCAGCGACCTGCTGCTGGACTTGAAGGAAGTGACCACGGCAACCGGACTCTCGATGACGGACAAGGAACGGCTGGACATCATCAACCGGATATACGGCGAGGTGCTGGAATACAAGAACCTGACATGGTACTATACCCGCAAGAACATCGGCGTGTCGTACCTGCGGAGCAAGGAAAAGGGGGATGCCGCACGGGTGCTCTCCCTGTACGGGACACACGAGCAGCGTTACTGGTAATCATTCATCCGTTAAATCAAGAAGACTATGTTATTATTATCAATAGACTGGACAAACCTTCACGAGCTTCTGCGCTCGCTGTATGATGAAATGATGCCGCTGTGTGAAGACATGGCTTCGGTAGCGAAGGGAGTGGCGGGCCTCGGTGCCTTGTTCTATGTGGCCTACCGGGTATGGCAGTCCCTTGCCCGGGCCGAGCCGATAGACGTGTTCCCCCTGTTCCGGCCCTTCGTGCTGGGCCTTTGCATCATGTTTTTTCCGACTATGGTACTGGGTACAATCAACGGGATTCTTTCTCCCGTATGCAAAGCGACTTCCTCACTGGTCGAACAGCAGACCTTCGACATGAGGAAATACCAGGAAGAGAAAGACAGGCTGAAACGCGAGGCGATGCTGCGTGACCCGGCGAAGGCCTTCCTGGTGAGCGACGAGGCGTATGACAAGAGGCTGGACGAACTGGGCTGGTCGCTGGGGGACATGGACACGATGATAAACATGTACGGACAGAAGAAGATATACGAACTCGGCGAGAAAATCCGGGGATGGTTCCGCGAACTGCTGGAACTCTTCTTCCAGGCGGCCTCGCTGCTGATAGACACGCTGAGGACCTTCTTCCTGATCGTACTGTCCATCCTGGGACCTGTCTCCTTCGCGCTGGCCGTCTATGACGGATTCCAGAGCACGCTGACCACCTGGCTGTCCCGGTATATCTGCATCTATCTGTGGCTGCCGGTGAGTGACCTGTTCGGAGCGGTCCTCTCACGCATACAGATACTGATGTTACAGCAGGACATAGAGAATATGCAGGACCCGGCATTCATACCGGACTCGTCGGGGAAAGTATATTGTATTTTCATGATTATAGGTATCATCGGTTACTTCTGTGTCCCCACCGTTTCATCGTGGATTATCCAGGCGGGCGGTGCCGGAGCTTACGGGCAGAAGGCAAACGGTGCCGGAAAGATGGCCGGTAACGGTGCTGCGGCGGTAGGTGGTGCAGCAGGCGGAGCGATAGCCGGACGTATCAGGAAAATGTTCTAACCTTACATCAATAATTGTATAACGACAACATTAAAAACAGAAGAAGAAAATGGAATTCAAATCATTAAAAAACATCGAGACATCGTTCCGGCAGCTACGGCTGTTCGGGATGATATTCCTGGGGGCGTGTACGCTAGTAACGGTATTTGCCGTATGAAAGGCTTATGATTTCGCCGAGGCGCAGCGACAGAAAATCTATGTGTTGGACGGCGGAAAATCACTGATGCTGGCCCTTTCGCAGGACGTGCAGCAGAACCGTCCGGTGGAAGCGAGGGAACATATCAGGCGTTTCCACGAGCTGTTCTTCTCCCTGTCACCGGACAAGAGCGCCATTGAAAGCAATGTGCAGCGTGCCCTTTACCTTTCGGATGAAAGCGCCATCGGCTACTACCGGAACTTGCAGGAAAAAGGCTATTTCAACCGGATGATAGCGGGAAACATCTCGCAGACACTGACGGTGGACAGCATAAGGGGAAACTTCGACAGTTATCCCTACCGGATGAAGGCTTATTGCCGGCAGCACATCATCCGTTCGAGCAGCGTTACCGAAAGGTCGCTTGTCACCACCTGCCGTCTGAGGAACGTCACCCGGAGTGACAACAACCCGCAGGGCTTTCTGATAGAGAGTTTTACCATCATCGAAAACAGGGACATCGGACAGTATGAAAGATAAGGGGATAAAAAAGGTCTTCCACCCGTTCAGAACGGGGATAGACCGCCATATGGCCGGACTCCGCAGACGCTGGCTGCGGTTGAGCTGCCGGCAGCAAAAGGTTATCATCCTTTACCTGCTCGGACTCTTCGCCGCCATCGACCTTGCCTGCATCGTGGGCGGTTTCTGCGGAACAGACAAATTTCCGATTGAGGTACGGCATCTCCAAAGGATTGCGTTTCCCCAGACGGACAGTATCCAACCATTAAAAAACAATATATCCAATGACACAATCCGATAAGAAAGAAAAGGATAAGGAAATGCGGAAAGCGGAGTCCGTACCCGAAAAGGGGAAACAGTTAAGCCGCAAGGCTGCCGACAAGCTGAAATTCTATGGCGTGGCGGCTGTTCTGTCCCTGCTTTGCGCCGGGTTCATCTGGTTTATCTTCAAGCCGGACACAACGGAAACGGTGGAAGGGACGGCTGGCATCAATACAACGATACCCGACGCTATCGCACCGGAAACGATGACCGACAAACAGAAGGCTTACGAACTGGAGCGGATGAAGAAGCGCAGGCAGGAAAAGGTAAGAACCTTGCAGGACATAGCGGGCGATTACCTGATACCGGACACGTCGGACGGGCTGAAGCCGGAAAAGGCGGCACCGGAACAGGACGCTATCCGGGAGTCACGGCAACAGCAACAACAAATATCAAGACAGATAGCCTCGTTCTATCAGGAACCGAAAGACAATCCCAGGGTAAGCGATCTGGAACGGCAGGTGAAGGAGCTTAATGAAAAGCTGGAACGGGAACGGAAGGGACAAGATCCGCTGGAACTGATGGAAAAGTCGTATGAGATGGCGGCACGCTATTTTCCCGGTCAGGCGGGCGGGCAGGTGAAAAGCATACAGTCGGGCGGTCCGTCCGGCAACCCTGCCGCCATAGCCGCCGGACGTGCCACGGAAAGCGTGGTCTCGTCGCTGGCTGCGCCATCGGCTCCCGACACGATACCCCGCAATTACGGTTTTGCCACGGCGGTAGGTGCCGGACAGCCTGCCGGAACCAATACGATACGTGCCTGCGTGGCTGAAGACCAGACGGTGACCACCGGGGCATGACTGAAGTTCCGGCTGCTGGAACCGCTGCAAGTGGGCGGCGTGCCTGTGCCTGCCAATACTCCGCTATATGGCACGGTGCGTATCGAGGGGCAACGGATGGCGGTCACGGTAAACTCCATAGAGAGCGGCGGCAATATCTTGCCGGTGGAACTGGTGGCTTACGATATGGACGGGCAGGAAGGGCTTTTCGTCCCGAACACAGCGGAACGTACCGCCATGAAGGAAGCCGCCGCCAATATCGGGGGCAGTTTCGGGACAAGCATCTCATTCGCACGCAGTGCCTCGCAGCAACTGGTCATGGACGTGACAAGGGGCGTGCTTGGCGGCGGGTCGCAATACCTGGCCACAAAGATGCGTGAGGTGAAGGTGGTCGTGAAAGCAAATTATCAACTTCTATTAATCTCAAAAAAACAGTAATCAGATGAAGACAAGAATTATTTTATCATTAGTAATGCTTTTGACCGTATTGTCGGTAAAGGCGCAGGAATCCGTGGAAACAAGGATTTTCCCCACCAATCAGATTATCGCACCGCACCTCATCGAGGTGACTTTCTCGAAGACCGTACATATCCTGTTCCCTTCGGAAGTGAAATATGTGGATTTGGGCTCCTACGACATCATTGCCGACAAAGCTACGGGGGCGGAGAATGTGGTACGTATCAAGTCTGCCGTAAAGGGCTTTGAGGGCGAGACGAACTTCTCGGTCATTACGGCTGACGGCTGCTTCTATTCCTTTAATGTGGTATATAAGAATGAACCGGCACAACTTTCCATTGAGATGGAAGACTGGCTGCGGAAGAACCCGATGGGCGGGGCGGCTGACGATCGCATGTTCGTGAAACTGAAGGAACTCGGCGGGGAGACACCGCTGGTGGTGAACCGCATCATGTACACGCTGTATAAGAAGAACAAAAGGGACATCAGGCATATCGGCTGCAAGAAGTACGGTATACAGACCCTGCTCAAAGGAATCTATATCAACAATGACCTGCTGTACCTGCATACTTCCCTGCGCAACACTTCGGACATATCGTTCGACATAGACCATATCCGTTTCAAGGTGGTCGACAAGAAGGTGACCAGGCGCACGGCCATGCAGGAGAATATTATAGAGCCGGTAAGGACTTACAACCGTCTGACAACGGTGGACGGTAAGGCCACGGTACGCAACATCTTCGTGTTGCCCAAGCTGACACTGCCGGATGACAAGCTGCTGGTAGTGGAGATTTACGAAAAGGGTGGTGCCCGTCACCAGTCGTTCCGCATAGAGAATACAGACCTTGTGGCGGCAAAACCAATCAGTGAGCTGCACCTGAAATAATAACCTATATATAATATAATGTATATGCAAAGAATATTATTCATATTGACAGCTGCTGTACTGTCGCTCCTTGCGGGTGAAGCATACGCGCAGCGTGACTTGCCGGGGCAGACGGGCATACAGTTTACGACGGGCGGGGTGAATCATTTCCTTTTATGGAAGAGTGGCGGTGAACGCCACTACTTCACCTCGCTGGCCTTTACACATACCAACCGTAACCGTACCTATTGGCTGTATGGCCTGGATTATCAGATAAAGGAGTACACCTATGAAAATAAGGCGATACCCAAAGCGCAGTTCGCAGGGGAACTCGGTTACTTTATTCCCGTATTGTGGGACAAGGGCCGGAATGTATGTCTACGTATCGGACTCTCGGCATTGGGCGGTTTCGAGACGGTCAACCGGGGAACCTCCCTGCTTCCTGACGGGGCGACGGTGACAAACGGTGACTGCTTTATCTATGGCGGTGGGCTGACTGCGGCCTTTGAGACTTATCTGACCGACCGGGTGATGCTCCTGCTGCAAGTCAAGGAAAGGGCCCTGTTCGGAACCGATGCGGGTAATTTCCATACGCAGGTAGGACTGGGAGTCCGCCTTATCATTAACTAATGAAAAGAGAAAGGAGAAACTTAAAAATGAAAAATGTACTATATATATGTATAGGCGCACTCTTTGCGGTGCTGGCCTTCGGTTCCTGCAACGATGCTATAGACATCCGGCAGGATTATGATTTCAGCCTCTCGTCATGGTATCTGCAAGAACAGATTGAAACGGGTGAAACGGTGGAGATACGCTTTTATCTTGACCGTGAAGGGGACTATGAAAAGGCGGAGTATGAAATCGGTTACATCCAGATGGAAGGCAAGGGAGAGGTGACGGACAGTGAAGGCGTAAGACTCGTCAACCGGGAAGTGAGGCCGTTGGCGGAAGTGCCGGAACTGGATAGGGAAAATCCGGTCAGGCAGATATTCACCCTCTTTTACCGTTCGACAAGTGCCAGACGCTCGGAACTGAAATTCTTTGTCCGGGACAATTTCGGACAGGAAAGGGAACTGACAATGACATTTGATACGGAAAACGGTATGGTGGATTATAAATAAGAATGGTGGGGCATCCTGCCGTTCTTTGTTCCATAAATTTGATTGTATGGCAGTAATTTGATTTATCCACTAGGTAATTCAAATTAACTTTTTATATTTGTCAACTGTTTTTAATTTATAAGGGCATGAAACCGATATTCTGTATATTCCTATTAAACTTTAACATTGCACTGATTAGCACACCAAAGGAAAGTATTTTCATAAATTCCTAGTAAAACAATAGCAATTATAAATATTAGGACTATTGATAGCTGCTATTGTTATATATGAGTCTATTTGTAATTTATTGATGTCCCTCAAATCAAGCATCTTCTATTGCTTTTAAAAGATCTGTTTTCCTATTCTCAGATGTTTTCAATAAAGGAAAAACAGCAAAACTCATTGTAAGTATAGCAATAGAGCATAATAATGAAAAAAGAATATAACAAGAAAAAAATAACAATTAGAGACTCGGTGGCAGAAAGAGAAATTTAAAGGAATAGCTCAGGTGAGAAAGAAGTTTGAAGCAATGGATATTAGTATGCTCCTCGCTTTTGTCGACCGTGAGACTGTGATTAGGTAGGAAGTGACGGATAAACAAACATTATTGGATGATTTATTGAAAATTCATGTATCTATGGAAGAAAAGTACAATATTGCAAGAGGTAAACTGGAAAATGCACGTTAGGCATTTAAAAATACTTAAAAAGGAGTATTTGGTTACTTTTTTAAAGTAGTACTTTGGGGGAGTGGGTGGGAGTTTTTAGTAGCCAGATATACGCCCGAGAGAATCAAGACGATCCCGACTACCGCAACAGGAGTCACTTCCTCATGTAGGAATATAGTCGCTCCGACCGTTGTGGCGAGAGGATTCAGATAAAGATAATTGGATGCCTGTATCGTTCCCAGCTGTTTTACAACAATGTTCCACAATAGATAACAGGCAGACGAGGCTATGACACCTAAAAAAAGGAGATTGCTCCACACTTCATTGTCCAGTAATACAGCAGGATTTGTCAATGAGGGCAGAAAAAGGAAAGTGGGAAGAATTGTTATTATGCCATAGAAAAATATCTTTCTGGTGATGAAAGCCGGAGAATATTTTCGGGTGAGACTCCGAATGACAAGACTGTAAAACGCCCATGACAGGGAAGCTAGAAGAGTCAGTAAATCTCCCAAAGGTGATATCCGAAGAATGAAACTTCCGTTGAATATCAGCAAGCCTACACCCAACAGAGCAATAATAGATCCGTATATGAAGCCTCTTGAGACCTTTTCCGTCCGAACGGACAATACGGTCAGAACAGCTGTCAATAACGGGGCCATACATATGATGAAAGATACATTTGAAGCCTGTGTCAGCCCCAGAGCTATGTTCTGTAAAAAGAAGAACAGGGAGCCACCCAATACTCCGCCACCCACCAGATATAGCTCATCTTTCAGATTACGGGCAAAAAAACGATGGAAAGAGATAGGACACACTGCAGCATAAGCCAGCAAAAAACGGAAAAGGAAAATCTCCTGAGCAGACAGACCATGAACTATTAGAACCTTGGTGGAAATAAAAGTCATTCCCCATACCACAACGACCATAACAGCGGTCAGATGATAAAATATATGTTTCATTACAATTAAAATATTTTTAATTCTGATGTACATGCTTTTTTGCTTACAGTCAAATTGATATATATCCAGCCGATATCCCGGCTCCTTGGAACGGACTTCTATCCATACCAATCTGTATGACAATGGGCTTTTCAATCCACACCAGTTCAATATATAAGGCCCGGAAGAATATTATTTATACTTCCATACAGTTTGCCGAATGTAAATGAAAGGAAACTGACTTTAACATATTCACATTAAAGCGGTGTGAAAATAGTAAAATAATGAAAGGCAAATACGGATGAAGTCAGATCTTTTCAAAATATGTCTCAAATATAGTAGATATTGTCTGCTTTAATAGACTTGAGAATACATAAACTATCACTTAGAATGGAAAGTCTGATTATATCCCCCCCAAAAAAAAATATCGGTAATTATGAATGTACTCTCCCTTGTCAACATGTTCCGGTCCGTATCCATAGAATATCCCAAAAGAGATTTCTTTGCGTGGCAGGGTCTTCTGGTTTCCTTCCCCAACTTTTGCGTATACTATACAGCATCCATTTTTACAAATTGTGGAGTTTCTTATATCCGGCACGAAAGTTTGCAGGGGATGTTCCTGATTTCTTCTTGAAGAATTTCCCGAAGGATGACTGGTCTGAAAAGCCTAATTGTTCAGCAATCTCCTTTACAGTCAGATCTGTAAAAACCAGCAGACGTCTGGCATCCCTATAAAGTGCTTCCGTTATATAGTTGTTCACTGTTTTTCCAGAAATCTGGCGTACCACTCTTGACAGGTAGGTCTGAGACACGTTAAGGGAGTCTGCATAGAACTGAAGATCATGTACTTTCCTGTAATTCTCAGCCAGTAATTTTCTGAAAAGGCGGAACAAAGCATCGGAATGCCTGACTCTTCCAGCAGGATGTACATTTTGGCTGTGAAAGATTTCTGTTATTTGCAGCAACAGGAAATTGACCAGCGAACCAGCCATTTCCTCAGGATGGTCAGAAGTAAGGTAGTGGGACATCAGGTCTAACGTTTTGCGTATATGTACGGTATCGCTGTCCTCCAGCCGTAAGACATATGTCGTATGACTGTTGTTATAAAGCCGTTTGTATACATAGTTTCCTATGGAAAGGGAGTCAAAAAAGAAAGGCTCCATACATAGACCACATGTACCGAAGTCGGAACTTTTTTTCATTAACTCTACAGACATTCTTGGAGCGACAAGAAGCATGTCCCCCTTTCCTACATTATAAGAATGACAGTCAACTACAAATTCTGCTGTTCCGGCTTCCACCAGTATATAAAAGAAAGCCCCGGCACGCAATATCTTATTACTGTACTTGTCTAAAAAAATCTCAATATTCAGGATATAAACTCCTCTATTGTATGCGGTGACTGACTGCATTTCCCGCACCAAGGCCGACAATGTTTCTTTGGTATGCTCCATAAGCACAAACTATTTCTATATATTTTCCTAAAATGACCATTTCATCTGTAAGCTCGGATAAAAGTCTGACATCCAATGACGGATATGAGAAAGGTCAGCAAGATACAAAGAAAAGATCAAATATACAAAAAAGCCAAACTATATACGAAACAATATAATATACGTGTCAATGTTGGGAAATAATAGCATCGGTATCATCAGAGAGATGTCGGGGCATAAAAAGTGTTGTAATTGACTAAGTTTCGTTCTTTTAAGAACAGATAAATCAGACATAAGCTTACTAACTTTGCAACCAATAAACGAGATGGAGGTCTACATACCGCTATCTCAATTTGTTTAACTATAAAAATATAAAGTAATGAGTAGTATCAAACCTATCAGAGATCCCAAAACGGATCATTTGCTAACACCGGAAAACTCCGCATTGTTAGTCATCGATTATCAGCCCATACAGGTTCATTCCATAGCTTCCATGGACAGACGGGAACTGGTGGAAAATATATCCAATGTCTGCCGTGTGGCCAAAGGGTTCAATGTCCCTGTTATTTTGACTACTGTGAATGTTGCCACCGGTCTTAACCAGCCTACTATCCCCCAGATAAAGAAGGCCCTTCCGGGGCAGCCTGAGATTGACAGGACTTCTGTCAATTCATGGGAAGACAAGGAGTTCCAGGAAGCAGTCAAGGCACTGGGCAGAAAGAAACTTGTGGTTTGTGCGCTATGGACAGAGGTCTGTCTCTGTTTTCCAGCCTTGGATCTTTTGAAGGAGGGCTATGAAGTATATACTATTGTTGACGCTGTCGGCGGAACATCCAGGCTGGCTCATGAAACGGCCCTCAGACGGATGGAGCAGGCCGGAGTTCGGCTGACTTCCGTAACCCAGTATATCTGTGAACTGCAAAGGGACTGGAACCGCAAAGAAACCGTTCCTGTTTTCTTCCAAGGGCTGTTGGATAACGGATCTTTTTTTGTGGAAACACTCAAAGAAAAATAGTATAACAGACAAAAAAAGCATCCAGTTATAAAAGAATGAAAACGGATGTTATCCTTTGTATAAAAGAATAACATCCGCCTTCCTGAAATATCCAGTTTATGAAAAATATTTTATTGTTCCTATTGTTTATGACAGCCGCTAGTATCAATGCGCAGACAGTCATGTGGACTGACGATCCCGAACATACCCGTATCGGTTTTGAAGTGAAGCATGCGGGGCTCTCCTTTGTCAGCGGATATTTCTCAGACTTTGACATTACCGTAAGGCAGAAGAATGGTGATTGCACGAATACGGATATCCGGGTGGAAGTCCGGACGGCAAGTGTGAGCACAGGAGTGGAAGCCAGAAATAAACATCTGCGCTCATCCGATTTCTTTGATGTGGAGAGATTCCCCATGATGGTGTTTAAAAGTACGGAAATGAAGATGCTCGGTACAGATAAAGGGGAGATATATGGAGAGCTCACTCTCCACGGAATTATTAAAAAGGTGCGGTTTGACGTGATGTTAATTGGCAGAAAGGAAAGTCCGGTGTCCGGTAAAGAGACGGCAGGTTTTCGGCTCCAGGGTGTGATCAGATGCTCGGACTTCCAACTAGGTTCCAAATATATTCCGACTATGATCTCGGATAACGTACATGTTGTCGTCGACTGTGAATTCTCACCAAGGCAGGGTGAATTGGATATATAGTCAAAAGCAGACGGCATCTGTATCAGAAATATTTGGCGATACCAACTTAATTATATATTCCGGAGAAAATCCGCTTCGGGATAATTATATTCTACAAACCATTCTTGCATGGATTGAAAAACAATTAATATTAAAATGACAACAATATGAAAAAAAGAAAAGTGACACGGATTGTGAGAGGAAGAAAGACTGTTGACGGGGCAGGTGTACATCTGCGCCGGATATTGGGAGAGCAGACGGTGGTGGACTTTGACCCGTTTCTGATGCTTGACGGTTTTGACTCCACCAATCCGCAGGATTATATAAAGGGATTTCCCTGGCATCCACATCGCGGAATAGAGACCATAACCTATCTTGTCAGCGGAACAATGGAGCATGAGGACAGCCTGGGAAACAAAGGGGTGATCCAGTCCATGGGATGCCAATGGATGACAGCCGGTTCAGGAATACTCCACAAGGAGATGCCGCAGCCATCAGAAAGGATGCTCGGATGCCAACTGTGGGTCAATTTACCTGCTGCAAAAAAAATGGTTCCACCGGCATATAGGGACATTGCTCCGGATGACATCCCGGTGGTGATGTCCGACAAGGCAACCGTCCGGATCTTATCAGGCAGCCACCGGGGGATACGGGGGACTCTGGACAATTCGTATGTTCAGATAACATATTTGGATGTAACTTTGCCCGCTGACGCCTCATGGAAGTACAACGAAGCACGCGATGATGAAAACCTATTTCTCTATTTGCTGGAAGGCTCGCTTTTCCCCGAAGTGAGACAGCAATCTGCGGAAAGTAAGGGTTGTGCCATATTATATTCTGTTCCCGTTCCTGGAGAAGATACGGACGAACCGGTAGAGGTGAAAGCCGGACCGGAAGGCGCACGTTTCCTTTTGTTGTCGGCTCCTCCCCTGAAAGAACCTATTGTCTGGGGAGGTCCCATAGTGATGAATAGCCGGGAGGAACTGGAGGAAGCTTTTAGAGAATTAAGAAATGGAACATTCATCAAATAAACGGCATTATTTTACTGAGGCAACCGTCTCCCCCGGATGAACGGATATAAAATGTATGGTAGGCTTATGACGGCTGTGGTTATATTCCATGCCGTTGCCGACCATATAAAAAAAACGAAAAATACCTATTTGTAGGTATTGTGTGAAGCTGTATAATCCACTATCTTTGTAATATGGATGGAATAATGAAAAATAGAACAGCCGTAGCATACCTGCTGTTACTGAGCATGATGCCTTTCTTTTTTGTGAAAGCCTTTCATGTTCATAAGGAGCGTGCATGTATTCATGACGGGCAACAGTTCCCTCATCACGATTCAGCAGATAAATGTGCTATCTGTCTTTTCACTTTATCCTTATTTACCGAAGCGGAAAGTTTGGAGTACACCCATACCTTGACTGTAAAGCCTGTTAAATATCTTATTTTGGAGGAGCAGGGCGTCACTGCTACAATTCTCCTTTTGTCTCTTCGCGCTCCTCCTGTCCGAATGTCATAATTCTCTATGGATTACATGCACTATGTGATGACATGTAAAGGGCTCTTATGCCTATTGACTATCCTGAACAACTTATAACGCTTTTATAAAATATGACATTTCATGCATATTTCCGATATGTGTGTCTGTTCCTTACCTGTCTGTATATGGCATTTTCTGCACATATGCATGCACAGGAATACCGGCAACGATCAGACACAACCAGGACCCTGCTGATTATAGACGGGGAAAACGGAAACCCTATTGAAGGAGCCGGTGTATTAGCCGGCGGGCAGGTGCTTGTCAGCTTATCCGAAGGAACGGTAACTATTCCTTCAAGGAATTCCGCAGATACAGTCCTTGTACAGAGTCTGGGGTATAAATCTCAATATATATCCTTGAAGGATGTGTTTAAAAGAAAGAACACCTATACGATACGTCTTTCTCCGGAAATGACGACATTGGGGGAAGTCATCATTATCGGTGAACGTTCCGGAATAACCCGGAATGCAGTGAGCGGGCAAATCCCATCCCCTGCAATCAATCATGCGTTGGGGACCTCCCTGGGTGCCCTGCTCGAACAGGTCAGTGGTGTAAGCTCTATCAGTACGGGGACGGCAATAGCCAAACCCGTCATCCAGGGGATGTATGGCAACCGGATATTGATCATCAACAATGGCACCCGCCAGACAGGGCAGCAATGGGGGGCCGATCATGCTCCGGAAGTGGACATGAACGGTAGCAATTCCATCCAGGTGGTGAAAGGATCCGATGCGGTACGGTACGGTTCAGAGGCTTTGGGGGGGATTATTATCATGGAACAGGCCGCCCTGCCTTTCCGGACAAAGTCCTTAAAAGGAAAGGGATCCATGCTTTATGGCAGTAACGGACGCCGTTTTGTCCTTACCGGACAGATGGAGGGAACCTTCCCTTTTCTCCGTGACATTGCCTGGCGTGTACAGGGAACCTGCTCGAATTCAGGAGACCGTTCTACCGCGAACTATCTTCTTAACAATACCGGAACCAGGGAATTGCATACCTCCGCTTCACTCGGCTATGATCATGGCCGTTTAAGAATAGAAGGGTTCTACAGCCGCTTTTACAACCGCATGGGGGTAATGCTCAGTGCCCAGATGGGAAGTGAGGATCTGCTGGCGGAACGTATCCGGCTGGGACGTCCCCTGCATACGGACCCTTTCGCCCGAAGTATCACATATCCATATCAGGAGGTCACCCATCAGACAGCCGTTGGCAAAATAAGATTCAGCATGTGGGATGTTGGAAATCTTTACTGGCAGGGTTCCTGGCAGAAGGATGACCGGCAGGAAAAACGTATCCGCCGCCTGGGATCCGACATCCCGGCTGTTTCCCTGCACTTGTATTCATTTCAAAACTCCCTCCGGTGGAAGTGGAATTATAATTCATGGCAAACGGAGATTGGGGGACAAATCATGTTCATAGACAATCACAGCCGGGCAGGGACAGGTGTTGTTCCTGTTATTCCCAATTACACGGAGACACAGGCAGGAATATATGGCATTGGAAAGTATAATTACAGCAAGGGAGGAGTTGAAGCGGGTGTTCGCTTTGACGGGCAGGAAACCCGTGCCAGCGGCTATGACTGGACTGGAAATCCCTATGGGGGAACAAGAAAGTTCAATAACATATCATACAGTCTGGGAGCCCATCACCTTTTTTCCGGACACTGGAAACTTACCACCAATTTCGGGATGGCCTGGAGGGCCCCCCACGTGTATGAGCTGTACAGCAATGGGAATGAACTCGGATCAGGAATGTTTGTCAGAGGGGATTCGGTCATGAATTCCGAAAGAAGCTATAAATGGATATCCTCTATCAGTTACAGTGGCAAGGTGTTCAGCGTCCATGCGGACGGTTATCTGCAATGGATAAGCGGTTATATCTATGATGAGCCCCAAAAAGAGAACATTACTGTCATTTCAGGGGCATATCCTATATTCCAATACAGGCAGACCCCGGCTTTCTTCCGCGGAATGGATTTTGACTTTCACTTCATGCCTGCAGATTCATGGGATTACCATCTGACCGCCTCCTTTATACGGGCAAACGAACGGACAACAGGAAATTATCTTCCCTATATCCCCCCTTTCCGTCTCAACCATGAGCTTTCATGGAACCACAGAACCCGGTCGCATTTCCGGTTGCGTCTGGGTGTCCGGCACCGTTTCGTGGCAAAACAGACCCGGTTTGACCCGGATACGGATCTTATCCCGTACACTCCTCCGGCATACCATCTTTTTGGAGCCGATGTGGATCTGGAATGTCCCGTAAGATGTGGACACATATTACGGTTCATGATATCGGCAGACAACATTCTGAACAAAGAATATAAAGAATACACCAACCGTTCGCGTTACTATGCGCACGACATGGGGCGCGATGTGCGTTGCGGAGTGAGTTGGAGCTTTTGACTTATAACGAGACATAATCAACAAACCTATTTAATTACAAGTAAAATGAAAACAAATGTATGTAAAATCGCATTAATGCTCCTGATGGGGGCATCTTTTACCTTATTATTTAATTCATGCAGCAAAGATCCTGTGATTCCTGAAAATGAGACAAAAAACAAATTGCATGAAGATCCTTCCAAAATGACAATCCGTCTTGTGGAATGCCACTTGCATGCAGATTGGAATGAAATACAGAAAGTCGGTGGTCCTCATCAGAATCCGGAATCTCCAGCCAGACACATGAAACGTATTCAAGAAATAACCTACGAACTGAAGACCGGCCAGGGCTGGACACTTGCCGAAGGCAGTCAAAACAAGTTCTACGTACAGAAAAACGGAGAATATAAAAATGGAGACAACTTTACTCCAGCCCCTATTTATCTGATGTTTATTTATTACTACAATAGTAAGGGAGAGTTGATGAATAACCAGTTTATAGAAAATGGACAGGATAAAATACATCAACATTTCTTTACACCAGAAAATGTAAAACCCACCTTTGACGGGCAGCCGGAAGCTGATGACAATGATCCGCAAAAATTAGTGGACTATCTTTATGTAGATACTACCCCTTGGGACAAGACCAGACATGACAAGGAGGCTGAAATAACAGGAGGAAGCAATCCTGTCGGGTTGAAAGGTGTCATCCGTTTTTTGAAAGATCGTAAGGAATTTGACTTGAAAATTCGTCTTTATCACGGTTACAAATCCAAGACCAATCCGGAAACTGGTACTTTTGATCCGTTCTACAAGCCTTCCGGAATATTGATCCAGCGTGGCACATGGGATATCAACTTAAGTATTCCTATAGTGGTATTCTGGAGTCGTGATGAATATCTTGACATAGAACCGGATGCAGATGTTAACCAAATCGAAGAAGATAGTCTTGATGAAGAAAGCAACCGTACCGTGCATTCCATTATGAAAACCTTCAACCTTACATGGAAAGAAGCGCTTGAGGAATTCATAACTTATACCTATAAGGCGGGAGATACTGAAGGAGGGGCTATCTGGCTATAGGTCTCTTGTAAGGAGTATAACCACAACAGATTGATTTAAAGATTTATAATATTTAATTTATTAAACATTCGGAATTATGAGATTTAACAGATTCAATCTTTTATTGGTAGCAACAGCCATAATAACGTCAATGTCAGGCTGTACCGGATCACAGAAGAGAACTACACAACAGGAAAAAGAAAGCGCTACTATGGCCACCACTACAGTCAATACCAAAAATAAGAATTTTTATGGGACTTATGAGGGCACATTACCCTGCGCCGATTGCAGTGGTATCAGGACAACACTGAAAATCAACAGTGATACAACCTACGAACTGCGGAGTGAATATTTGGGAAGGAAGGATGGCGTCTTTGAAGAAAGTGGCATTTATAACATTGTGGGTGAAAACATCATAGAACTGGTAACTCCTTCTTCCGGGGAGAAGACATTCTATAAAATTCTCGATGGTTCAGTCGCGTTGTCCGACAGTCTGGGAACGCTCAACGGCAGTGAATTGGCTGAACATTATATTTTGAAAAGACAATAAAGGATACTGCATAATTGCATCCGGAGCTAATGATGAAGAATTGACCGTATATCTAGCCAATCAGTTCTTCATCTTTTCCTGTTTTTATAAATCAAGATGGAACATACCCTAAGAAAAAACAGTTCATACGAACAGCTGTATTTCATTATTGTTTTGTTTACATATTATAAAACCTTTCACCATTGAACGTATGAATGATGTGGATGAAAGAGGGTTACAAACCGTTGGACGGTGAGGAACGGATGCGGATGGAACGTCTGCTCTCGGAAATGGGGATGGAGAGGAAGCTGAATATCTACTGCAACAGGGACGCACGTACGAATGCCGTGACTTTCGGGTTCCATACAATCGGGCTGACAGGTGGTATTCTTCAGACGGCATCGGACGAGGAACTCAAAGGGGTAATCAGCCATGAGGTGGGACACATCTCGCATTATGATTTTGTCTATCAGGTGCTTCTTTTCTCTATGCAGTTGCTGGGCTACCGCTGCCTGTACGGGCTGTTCCTGATTCCGGCCCTGTTTTTCGGATTGGCAGGCAATCTGATAATCGCCGTGGTCCCGGCTGTCCGTTTCGCCGTGGTGGGGATGGCCAGACTCTGGTGGAGCCTTTATAAACTGTTGCATCATACGATTTACGGTATCAGTCGGATAGCAGACGTGAATATCAACAAATATGCCGAATACCGTTGCGACACGTATGCGGTACGTTACGGTTGTGGGGAGGGCCTGCTCTCGTTCCTGCGTCGGCTGGAGGTGGCGGAAACGGGTGGGGAGCGGCCTTCGTTCACCGAATATATCATGAGCACGCATCCATCAACCGAAAAACGGATTGTCCGGCTGGAAAAGTTGTTGTAACCTGCGATAAAGAATAGATGCCTATATCATTTTGCGGATATTGGTACAAGGAGTGGCGGACATGCGTATCCGCTGCATTTCCAAAGAAAAGTCCTCGTAATAACAGATGATATGGCTTGCGGCAAGCGCACCGGTGAGGCTGTCTTTCTCTGAAAGCGTCTCCTTGCTGTCCGCCTTCTTTATCAGGTCATCATATAAGGCGCAATACACTTTGTCGGTATCTGCCGGATAGCATGTACCGGTGATGACGGCTGAAAGATGTATCTCCGGGCATTTGTCCGCTTCACGGAGTATGATGGCCGTATCTGCCGCCAATAATCCGATATAGGTATTCAGATTGCAGGAAAACATGCGGTATCCTTCATCATAAAGTGCAAGAATAATACGGTAGAGTTCCATACGGATATTGTTTTCCCTGAACCGGTCGTATCGGCTTGTCTTTTCAATGGTACAGCCTGTAACGGCAACATTCCTGTCATACATATTTCCATGAGTTTTTTTGTTAATGCCTTGTCCGTAATTACTGTTAAGTACCGAAAAAAGCACGGAACTTAACAAGTCCGAACACAGGCACGACCAAGCGCCTCGCAGGAGACGAGTTAAGTCCGTGCCAATGGATATGACAAGGACTCCGCTCGTTTATTCTCCTGCATTAAAATTGGTCGTTTCGTGTTCGGGAATAAACAGCTAAAAGCTATTCTAATATGTTATCATTCAAATTCTTTAATCTTATAACCTTCTTTTTTTGATTCAACCCTGCAAAAATAGAAAAAAGCCGGGCAACCGCATAGGGATTGCCCGACTTTTTTGAGAGGAAGTATTCAGGTGTGGGGTGTGGCAGGTCATTCCACCGGCTCGCCGCCATAGCGAAGGCGGCAGATTTCCTTGTGGATTTCACACATGATATGCAGCTGCATCCGCTTGCTGATATGGCGGCTTTGGGAACGCATGAACAGACGGTTTTCTATCAGGCTGCAAAACTTCGTGCCCTCCCTGCTTACAATGCAGACAATCTGATTTTCAAGGAAAAAATCCCTGTCGGTGGAATACTCCACGTCCGGGAACATTCTTATATATTTCATTCGCAAATATTTTAAAAGGTTTTACGGTGGCGGTGTGGGTGGGGTCGTCCGGCCCTGCCCTCTGTTCTCTTGGGGCGGTGAAAAAGATGAAGGTGTGTCGTAATGCACGATGCACCTCTTTTTTGTTCATCACTATACAAATCTGTTCATTTTCTTTAAGCTGCGATAATTCGAAGATTTCTTTGATTTATGTGTCTCCAGCATCTAAATAAAGCGACAGTAAGTTCATAAAACCATCCAATCAGCCATTTCGTATCTTCTTTTGTCAGTTTTGCACACATTTTTTTTATATTGAAGGCAATGGCTAGGAAGGCAAAGTCCATGAAGACCTTGTCCTTTCCAAAATGTCGGAAACGTTTGTAGTTCATATTGTTTTTAATTTGTCCGAACACGGCCTCCGGTTCTATGCATCTCTGCCCTCTGTGTTTCAGTCCTTTCTCTGAGCAGAGCAGTTCTTTGGCTCTCCGCTTGTATTGTCTAAGCCTATGATTCAGTTCTATCGTCCTGTTTCCTTTTGCTTTAAAACAGCGGCATCGCAGGGGACAACCTTCACACCTGACAGCTCTGTACCGTGCATTTTCGCTGACATATCCGGATGCGGTTTTCACATTCCTGGTGCCTATCCTCCGCATCCTTTGCCCCATAGGGCAGATGCAGAAGTCATGTTCTTCATTGTAGTAGAAGTTTTCGGCCTTGAACGGGGCCGGTTTGAATCTCGGCCGCTGCTCCATGTGGAAATAGTTGTACTTTACGTAGGCTTCCATGCCGTTTTCGGACATGAAGCGGTAATTCTCTTCGGAGCCATAGCCGGAATCAGCAACCACCGTATGGGCCATCCGGTCATACCTGTTTGAAAAAGATTGCAGGAAAGGAATCAGGGTCAGTGTATCCGTAGGGTTCGGGAAGAGTGCAAAATCGGTGATGAACTGATTTTCGGTGCCGATTTGAAGGTTGTAACCGGGCTTCGTCTGTCCGTTGCGCATGGCATCCTCCTTCATTCTCATAAAAGTAGCGTCCTTGTCCGTCTTGGAATAGGAATTCCTCTCTTGCAGTGTTTCCAGATGGCAGTCGTATTCCTGCAGTTTGTCCCTGTGTTCTTCCAGTTCCTTCAGCTGTTTGCGTTTCTTTTTCAGTTCAGTCTTTTCCTCTTTCGCGGATGGCTCGGAAACCTGTTCCAGTGCATGACGCAATTCTCCTGCCATTTCAGTCAGCATGGCCGGAGTGAACTCAACTTCCTCATTGTTCTCTGATGACTTCTCCTGAGCAATGACATCGTCTATCTGCCCTAACAGGACATGTATCTTCTTCATCAGGCGTTCACGGTTCCGCTCAACCGTTTTTCGCCAGACGAAAGTGTACTTGTTGGCTTTGGATTCGAGCTTTGTCCCGTCAATATATTCCACATTCAGGCTGATGAAGCCTTTGGAAGAGAGAAGAAGTACGGTTTGCGTAAACACTTCGTTAATTTCCTTCTTCACCCGGTTGCGGAAACGGTTGATGGTAATGAAATCCGGTTTCTCATATCCGGCCAGCCAGATATAATGGATGTCACGGTGAAGAAGCTTTTCAATTTTCCGGCAGGAGTAGATGTTGTTCATATAGGCATACAGAATGACCTTGAGCATCATCTTGGGGTGGTAAGGGCTGCGACCGCATTCCTTATACAGTTTTCTGAAACTTTCAAGATTCAAGCCCTCAACCAGGGCGTCAACCATGCGCACCGGATCGTTTTCTGCAATATCCTCATCAATTCTTTGAGGAAAAAGAACGGTTTGGTTGGGATTGTAAGGACGAAAATGTATCTTTGTCATAGTAAAGAACTTATGCTTAAAGATACAAAATCTTTAGGTAATAACAAAGCCCCAGCTTGTGAAAGTCGGGGCTTTGTGCGTAAAAAACAGAAGGTGTGCATTTTGACACACCTTCATGCTTTCCGCTTGGTGTCAGGCGGCTTTTCCGCTTTCGGGCTTCTCTGTTTTCGGGGCGGTGGTCTTCTTTTCCGTCTTTTCTGTCGTCTGCTGTTTTTCGGCTTCCCTGGCAGCTTTCTTTTCCGCTTTCTTCATTTCCTTTATCCTTTCCTCCAAACGTTCATGCCGTTTCTGATATTCTTCCTCGTGGGTGGCTTTGACAAGTCCGTATTGGTCGGGGAAGTGCATGTTTGCGAAGTCCCTCAGCAGCTTGGATGCGTTGTTGTCTCCGTGGCCGTTCTCACAAAGGAAGTGGCTGATGAAGTCCCGTTTGATTACCGTTTTTTGTGTGTCCGTCAGTTTGGCAACGATTTTCATCCGCTGTTTCTCGTCCAATGCGAAAGGCTGGTCCTTGATGCCGAAAAGCGGGAAATGTCTCCTTTGAAGTTGGGCAAGCATGGCAAAATAAACCATACCGTCTTCGTACTGCGTGAACGAGCTTTCGGGATAGTCGTTCTCACGGACAATCTTTTTCGTATCGGCAACGGTCTTTTCGATGGAAAGCTGTTTGAAACGCTTGTCCCTTTCCTGCAATGTCCCGATAGTGACGGGGGCGGTTTCCTTTCTGTTTATCTCCACGTAGCAGAGTTCGGGTTCTGTCTGTCCCACCTTTACATAGGTCTTTATCCTGCCTTCCTCCTTCATGCGGTCAAGTTCCTCCACCTTTCGGGCATATTCCTCGTTTCTGCGCTCAAATGTCTGCACCGCCTGTTCGTACTCTTTCGTTTGGGTGAACTGCTCTTTCTTCGGTGCTTCGGGTGCTTTGGGGAATTCCCTTGCCGATACGTTGTAGTCAAGTTCCTTGATTTCATGCCCTTTCTTGTCCAATTTCTGTAGTGCCATATCGTTACGGCTTCCGTAGTAGGGGCGTGCGACAACCAGCTTCGGATCGGATTTCAAAAGTTTCTCCGTCTCTTTTGCCACATGGGCTGCGTTCTTGGCCTCCAGACATTTGCGGTTGGTGCAGTGTCCGCACCCGTTATGCTCGGCAAAAAGGTTGTAATTGGCTGCGTTGTGTACGCATGTATTGCATTCCGTCTTGTCGAACTTGTATTGCCCAAGGTCGGTGGTATAGTATTTTTCAAAGTACCTTTTGAAGAGGTTCAATGTATATCCCGTCCAATCCTCACCGTTCCCCTCTTTGAGGTGCTTCTCGTACACGTCCTTTTGTATATCGGGCTCATAGGTGCTTATCTCCTCGGCTACGCTGACAGTGATTGTTTCATTGTCCAACAGTTCACCGACAGGCGCATAGAGTTCGTTCAGTTTCAATCGGGTATAGATATATTTCTCGCTCCGTCCGAAACGGGCGGTCAGTGAATACATGTCATATCTGCCCTTTTCAAGCAACCGCTTGAACGCTTTTGCTTCTTCAGTGGGGCGTACCTGCTCACGCTGCAAGTTCTCGCTTAACGACATGTCTTCCGCTTCATCGTCCGTCACATTGTTATATATGGTTGCCTTTATGGTCTTTGCTCCTGCAAGCAATGAGGCACGGTAACGGCGTTCACCGTATATAATTTCATAACCGCCTTCCGTGCGTGGGCGTACTGCAATGGCCTGCAGGATTCCTACTTCCCGAATGCTTTCCGCAAGTTCCTGCAATGATGCGTCATTGAACGTCTTGCGGTGGTTGTCCGTGCTTGGGTGTATGGTAGTGATGTCAAGGTCTGTTTCGGCTGTGGCCGTTGCAAGCGGTGTCTTGAAAGTGGCCTGCTGCGATGCTTCTTCCGTAACGGTGGGAATGGTTGCCGTTTCGGGTGCTTCTGTCACTTCGGTAGCCGTGGGCACGTCCTGCGGTGTGAGTAGTGTCATCGGTTTCGGGATGATTGCCAAAGCGGTCACCTTTACTGCATTTTCTTTCTCTGATTTCTGTACGCTGTTCGTCTGTACTTTCTTGTTCGTCTTCATAATGATAAGTTTTAAATGTTGATAATTAATTGAATGGTTTTCCGTCTGAAAGGTATTCCCAACCGTTGGCGTTGCTTTCTTCCGTGAAGTGTTCCAAAGTCCGGGTGCTTTCCATATCATCCCGACAAGCACGGAAAAAACTGTCGAGACATTCGTTCATAAGGCAGTCAAACGTGATATTTTCGGTGGGGGATTTCAAGAACTGATAAATCGGATCAAGAATACAGTTATCTATATAATAGCCCGTAAGGGGACAACAGGCATCTACAAATATCCTGCTTTTTCGTCCTTTCGTCCCTTTCCAAAAATATTTTGGCGTGTATAGGTCGTTCCAATGGTTGTTCATCAGATAGGCCGCCAACCGCCAACCGTTTAGCCTGTCTATGCAGTCTTCCTGCCTGCTGCGGTAGTCATAGCTGTAATTGCATGCGTCATATCTCCAATTACGGCACACAATGCCGAAGCGTTCGCAAAAGGTATTAAGGGTCTGACGGTTCTCGTGTGTCCAACCGTAAAAATATCGGTTGTACAACCATTCGGTGTGTGCTTTCTCTTTGGCTTCCTCGGATAACTCGGTTATCCGATAGAGGGTGTATGTTCTTGTTTCCGTTCTCATGTCGTTACTTTTTTATGGGTTCGTTGATAGGCGGGCGGATTGTTCCGCCCTGCCGTTCATGCTGTCATACACGGATGCACGTGGCGAGTGCTTCCCTTACTTTCGTTTCCTGCTTCTTGGAATATATCCACCCTGCACGCCTTTCGCCCTTATAGGTGAGGTTCGCACGGAACAGACCGTTCAGGTCTTTCAGAATGTCCTTTATCGGCCTGGTGTCACCGAATACGGCAATCGCCTTCTCGCTGTATTCCACGATTTCAAGACTGAGGGTTGAAAAGTCTGCGGTTGCTGTGGATTGTTCTGCCGTATCGCTGTCCGTCTGCGGTGCTTTCATACAAAGGTTGGCTTCATCCCCTGCGGTGTGCGCATACCGTTCTATGAATTTTTCAAGGTCGTGGATAGGCTCTTTCTCAACCGTCCAACCGCTGTACTTGTTCCTGCCCAGATACATACCGTCTCCCATGCTGTAATTTTCCCGGTGTTCGTAATCTGCGTTATATTCCGCCAAATAGGCTGTTCCCTCAAAATTGGCGGCATGCTTGCGCATTTCTGAAAAGAGGTTGCGTGTATGTTTGGAAAAGCCTAAAATGACGGTTCTTGCTATACTGTAGTCATAATAGTCCGTATAGCTGTCGCACTCGTTTACCCGTAACGTGCCGATAATGACCGCCTTTGCATCCGTCGGGACAAGGGGGCGCAAACGCTCCGCACCGATTTTGGCGATACGTCCGTATTCCTCTCTTGTTTCCTTCGCTTTCTTTTCTTCTTCGGCTTTCTTCTCTTTTGCCTTGGTGAGTAAAGCGGCTGTTTCCAACGGATCTAAAAACTTGGGGTTCGCATCATCGTAATAGATTCCTATTCCGAATTTTTCCGATAACGGCCGGATAAGGTCGGATGTATGAAACTCGTATGTCCGCAAATTGACAAGATGATAGGTTATTCCCCACTTGTCACGGGTTACTTCATACACAACATAGCTGTCATAGCTATCCAATACTACCACTTGGTTGACTGAAACGGTCTGAACGTCTCTGTCGTAACTTCTGTTGGCTCCCAATAAATGTACTTTGTTCATAATGATTTGATTTTAAAATGATTCATATTCTGTCAGAGTATCACGCAAAGCGCAAGGATGAAAAGAGCGAGCACGCAAAGGATGCACCACACGGCACGGATGAGGAAAACCACCACCGCCAAAACTGCCAACATGGGCAGAATACCACCCCAAAAGGCACACACGAAACGCACCGCCACATAGACCACGAAACCGACCAGCGACCACTTCACCCAATTTTTAATGCCGGTTGGAGCGGAGCCGAAGCCTCGTTTCCAATCCTGCCGTATTTCAATTCTCTTTTTCATAACATTGACTTTTTTTTTATGCCTTGTCGGTGGCTTCACCTTGCTCGTTTCAGGGGGCAGATACGGACGGGGAGAAAATATGCAAGGCTTTTGGTGAAAAATTTTCAACCGCCCGGCTGGACGGATTGAAAAATTTTCGCCAAAACCCGCAGGGCGCGAAGCGGCCTTGCAGATTTTTAGGGGTCCCGTCCGTAGCTTCGCACCCTGAACCCGGCAAGGTGGAGCTACTGACGGGATAAATAAAAATGGGAAAATCGTTATATGGGAAAAAGAGAATTGAAATACGGCGGGATTCAAGGGCTGTTGCTTGAATGGTATAATAGAATTTTACAAGTAATATAACACAGAAAAAAAACTGAATTTAATCAGGGGAATGGTATATCTTATATTTCTTTTCAAGTAAGATATTAAATTAAAAAACGAGACCTGTCATTCTCCATTTGCAGATGTGTAGAAGTATTAATCCATTAATGGACAATAGGGCATGTAAAGGGCAGATTTTCCGTATATTCGCCTCCTTATCCCCGAATTATGGGCGTAAGTCGCATGGTCATGGAGATATATCTATCCTTTAATGAGGAGAACAGCCGGCAAATATCTGATGGAAAAGCCCCACAAACCACAGGAAAATAGCCACACAACGGTATGATACACAATAATTATTGAAGAAACGTGCTCCGCTCCAGCGGACAGCATGTTGTGTTTTCGTTTAACCGAAAATGAACGGTTTAACGGAGGATACACCGATAAATCGTTACTTATTTCAAGCTCCGGCGTCGCTTTTTACATATCTAACTATAATTCATTTGAAATCACAAAACAGATTGAACCGAATGTGGTTAGTTTGTCTGTTTGTTTCATGTCCGAATCATTAGTATGCTATGTTGCAAAGTTCGTATTCATTATGAAAAAATCCGCTTACGAGAACAAGGTATTCAGGTAATTTGCCATCCTTTCCCCAAAGAAGTTCGATGTTAAAAAGTTCAGCAAGCGTTTTGGCTATGTCAAATCCGAAGGCTTCGAGTGACGGACGCACTTTTTCCGGGTGTCGGCATGGTGTGCCGCAGTTACGCGTACACTCGTTATTGGGGCAGTGAAGACATTTACCTATATAGGCAAATGAACGCCCTCCATATTTCCGTTCCATATCCAATAATTCGCTCTCGATTCGTATTCGTTCCGGTAAAATGAGTTTTTGTGTATATTCAATCGGAATATCTTTGTCTTCAGGGATTATCTTCGTTGCCATAAGATGTGCATACTTGTATTGCCGGAGAAACGATTCCGTATCAAAATCAAATGGAGGACACCCCCAACTTTTGCCATAATTGGTACATTGTTTGCAAAGTTCAAGAAAATGTGGTTCGTCACGGAATTCGGCGATATATCCTTCAACAGTGATGTCTGAAGTAAAATTTTCTACAGTGTATGTACTCATTGTTTCAAAATCATTGTACCGCATAAGGAGTCAAAACGAATGTTCTCATTTTGGAAAAGTCTGTCAATGTATCCGCTTTTCCGCATTTCAGACGCGGTCAAGCAGTTTAAATTCAGGGTATCTAACAATACTATCGAATCGCACATGGACAACGCGATGTCAAGTTCATGTGTCGAGAACATGATACATTTTTTCTCGTCGTGGACAAGCCTACGAAGCAACGCCACAAGTTCGTAGCGATTAGGCATGTCAAGAAAGGAAGTCGGTTCATCAAGGAGAATGATAGGAGTATCCTGTGCCAATGCACGAGCAATCATCACACGCTGGCATTCGCCATCCGACATTTTATCCATCGTGCGGTTTGCATAAGCCTCCATTCCCACCGAGATGAGCGATTGCATGACTATCTCCTTATCCGCCTCTTGCATCCTGCCTATCCAGTTGGTATAAGGAGCACGGCCTATGGCTACGACATCTTTGCACCGCAGGTTGGCGATGCGCGTGCGCTCGGTCGTGACGACGGCCAGCGTTTTTGCCATATCTTCGGTTCTCATGCAGGCGATGTCGTGCCCGTCGAGAATGATTTTTCCGGAATAACACCGGTTCAGACCGGCTATGGCGCGGAGTAGCGTCGATTTCCCTGTCCCGTTTCTTCCGATAAGGGCTGTCAATTGACCTTTTTTTATCGTGGCATTTACCTCGTGGAGCAACGAGTTCTCTTTGTAACCTATGGAAAAATGCTGTAATTCTATCATGCGGTGATGGATTTGTTGCGTAAAACCACCCATACGACGATTGGGATTCCCAATAGAGCTGTAATGGCGTTGATCGGCAAGGTGAATATTTTGGAAATGACGTCGCAAAGAAGCAATATCGATGCTCCTGAAAGAATTGTTCCGGGTAGAAGGACACGATGATCGCTATTTTGGAAAAGCATTCTTGTGACATGAGGCATAGCGAGACCTATGAAACCTATCGGACCGCAAAAAGCGGTTATCGTTCCGGCGAGCAGCGTTGTCGAGAGAAACAATAGGCCGCGTGAACGCTGAATATTCAGTCCCATCGTTATGGCATACTCTTCTCCAAACAACAAAAGATTAAGCGACTTGATTGTTATTACAGCCAATAACAACCCGACTAATACTGATGGAACAAAGATGGCAAGTTGTTGCGCTGTCACATCCCCTAATGCTCCCATCGTCCATATCACAAACATTTTTAGAGACTCGTCATTGGCTATATACTGCAAAATCTGCACGACAGCGCCTACGCCCGATGAGAACATCATACCCAGAATCAGGATTACCATGATGTCTTTTATTCGCTGTCCAACGGCAGTTATCACGAGCAATACGACAGCCGCACCCACCCATGCAGCTCCGGCAATGCCTATTGATGAACCGAGCCCAGCAAGTACCACGAGTGCCACACCGAGACTTGCACCGGAACTGATACCGAGGACATAGGGACCGGCAAGAGGATTACGGAAGAGGGTCTGCATCTGAAGACCGCTGACTGATAAGGCAGCCCCGGCCAACAGTGCCACTATAGCTTTTATGAGGCGTATGTTGAGTACGATCTTTTCCGTGGCACGGGGACAATCTCCCCCAGTCAGCGCTGCCCATACATCGCGGATTGGAATATTGACAGCTCCCACGGCCAAGTCCAGTAAAAAAAGACCGACCGTGAGCGTAATCAATATGGAGGACAATATAGTCGAACGGGAACGCATCTATTTCAGTTGCTTGTAATACACACACTCTTCCTGCGCCAGTTCGGGATGGAATATCTTCACAAGGTCGCGGAGCACGATGTCAGGATTCACGACAGCAGACTCGTAATAGTCGTTACCCCCGGCTGTGTTGATACGGGCGTTGTTATTATACACCTCTCCATTTTTGAAACATCGGGTATCGGTGAATTTCGGACATGATGCCTTCAATTCGTCAAGGGAGTTCGCCATTCCCACGTTCAGCCACATGTCCGCATCCGACGCGAGTAGGTATGCTTCTTCCAAGTCAACGGGGATAGAAGCGTTTCCCGTGTTCTTCTGGTAG
This sequence comes from Bacteroides sp. A1C1, assembly GCF_004328515.1. Lineage (NCBI taxonomy): Bacteria > Pseudomonadati > Bacteroidota > Bacteroidia > Bacteroidales > Bacteroidaceae > Bacteroides > Bacteroides sp. A1C1. The sequence continues at coordinate 573,638 of NZ_CP036491.1, read as the reverse complement.
ATATAGCGACCGCCTGCATCGGCAATCAAGCGGGCGACATAACTTTGGGTTGAAGGCATGAACCACGAGTCTCCATAAGGGACATTAAGCATAACCGAAGGAGTGCCAAGGATACTGTCGGCCACTTTCTTTTTCAAAGTGTTGTATCTGACCGGGATTGCGGCAAAGGCTTTTTCACCCTTCTCACGTTTCCCTGTGACTTCAGAAAGCACTACCATCCATTCAGCCTTACCGAGAGGCGACTCTTCGAGATAATCGCCGACATACATGAACGGTATGTCGAGTTCTTCGAGTTTGCTTTCCATTGCGCTTGCGCCGTTCACCCCATAGAGCAGAACGAGGTCGGGATCGAGCGAGAGCAGCAACTCGTAGTTGATGTTTCCTTCATAGCCGATGTCACCAATACTGTCGCGGCGAGCTTGGATGTCGGGGTTGGAAATGTAGTCGATTCCCGAAACGCCGGTTATGCGCTGGACTTCACCGATCGCGTCAAGCATGGCGATATGAGTGGAAGACATCGCCACGATGCGTTTGGCGTCTCCTTCGAGTACCTGTCCGGCAAACCCTTCGGGAACCTCTTCGCCGTTGCGGACGATAAACAGCCATGTGGTTACGCTGTCTGCTCCCTGCCAGGGATTCCTGACGGTTATCAGTACGCTTTCCTTCCCGTCCGCCCCTTTGATGTCGAAGCCGGAGGCATATTCGGGAGCATAAAGCAGCAGGTTGAAATCATTGAGTTTTGAACTTTTGTTGTGGCAGCCTGTAAATGCCAGAGAAAGCAACAGAATCAGGCTTAAATTCTTTAATGCGTTCATATTGATGCAGATTATCGTTTACTATTTTTGTTTTTTCCGAACTTGGGCGTTATGCCGATGAATATCTCGAAATTGATGCCCGGCATGGGACGGGACAATACGGAAAGGTATTCTTCATCGAACAGGTTGTTGATGCTGCCCTTTAGCGACAGGTCGGCCCATCGAAAAGAGAGCTGTTTTTCCAGTGTCACGTTATTCATGAAGTAAGGAGGCAGATAGCCCGTCAGGGTATAATCATTACTCGACATGGTATAACGCTGGCTGTAATAACACCACTTGTAGAGCAGGCTCCATGTCCGCCATGACAGACATCCGGTCACCGCTGCGGAAAACTCCGGTACGTATGGCAACTGTTTGCCGACGGATTGGTCTGCCGGACTCATAGGTTCGCTCTCGTTGATCGAGGGAGTCCACGAGAAAGTTCCGTTCATATCCAGTTTCCATTCCCTTCCGAGCATTACATCAAGGTGGGCGTTGGTCTCTGCCCCGTAAGCATGTACCTTCTTGAGGTTTCTGGGAGAGAAGAATCCCTTGGTTGTGGGTAGCCAGATGATCCAGTCGTCGATGTGCGAATCGAACCAGTTGATACCACCGCTCAAAGCATATACATTTTCTTTCCCCACCGAGAATGACAACCCCACGTCGTATGTGAAGCCGTGCTCGCTTTTTAGGTCGGGATTACCGCCCGGCAGAAAATAGAGATCGTTCAGCGTGGGGAAACGGTAGTTTCGGGAGATGGATGCTTTCGCCACGATATTGCCTTTCTTCGACAGTACCCCGTCGATGAAGAAAGCCGGGATAACCGGGGCCCATTCCGTACCGAACATATCCTCGCGAAGAACAAGCGAGGCGGCAAAACGATCGACAGGCCGCCATTTCGCAGAAACGGAACCGGAAAACTCGACACGTCCCTTGTCATACCCGACAACAGCCTTGTTACCTTCCTGCGAGATGATATTTTTGTCCGCGCTTTCCACCAAATGTTGGTGTACGGAAACACCGGCCGTGAACAGCCATTTCTCTGAAGGTGCATAATCCCCGTCCGCACTTCCGTAGAACGTGTTAATCTTACTGCGCGAGCGGGTCATCGAAGCCATTTCGCCGTTTCCCTTGTCCCGCCTGTAATCATAGGCCATCCATGTGTGTATATAGCCACCTTTTACACCGACCTTCCATTTCTCCCGCACGCGTTCCCACGAGAGGACGCTGCGAAACGTCTGCTCCCTTTGGCGGTTCTCGAAGTCCATGCCGTTCCCGTAATCCGTGGTGAGCATCGCCAGTTCCCGGTTGGAATTGATATACCAGGCGTTTAGCCCGAACTTGTCACCTTCGCCCGTGTTATAATAAATTTCCTGCAAAATGTGCAGATCCTTATAAGCCCCGCTGCGGTTGCGCTCCGTCGGATAATAGGAACCGATGATGTTCTTGTCCTCGTCATAGATGTTTTCCTTCTTGTCCCGGTTTCGGTATTTGTAGTCGTTGGGAGAAGAGGAATATACCACACGGGTGGAGGACTGCCAGTGTTTGTTACCGTAGGTCAGGCGGAGAAACTCGTCGAACGTGCTGAACGACCCCACTCCCTGCACGTACTGCAACCCGAATCCTTCATGGTTGGCCGGAGAAGTGGAGAGCCTGACCAGACCACCCAAGCCGCCGCCCGTTTCGTTTACCGACGAAGTTCCGTGCAGCAGCGAGGCATCATCGATAAAGTAAGAAGGGATGGTGGAAAAATCTGTCATGCCCAGCATCGGGTTGTTGATGCGCATACCATTCCACGTCACTTGAGTATGCGAGGGAGAGGTACCCCGGAAAGCTACAGTAGATAACGTGGCGCGTCCGTAGTTCTTGACAAAAACGGATGAGTTGAATGTCAGCACATCGGCCATAGATAAGGCGATGTTCTCTTTCATGGCGATGGAATCGAAACGGGTTCGTTGCACGCCTATATCCTTCATCGGTCGTTTGCCTACCACCGTAACCTCCGGAATACGCAGCACCCTTTTGGTAATGCTGACGGAATTTTTTTGCTGGGCGGCAAGCAGAAAGGGCAGGCTTACCCCCACGAACAATAGAATAAGATGTCTTTTCATTTTTGTCCTCCTTCCTCGTTATTTCCAGCAGAAAGCTCCCGGAATGATTCCCACGTAAAATTCATCGATCAGCTTACCTTGCGGCGAATAGCGATACACGATACCTTGCTGCTGGTAATCAATAGCGTCGGCCACATATACTTCCCCGTTGTTGGGATTGACCGTAAGGCCGTAGTATTTGGTGTCCCGAAACTCCAGAAAAGGTCGGACGGGAACACGGTCGGCTTCCACCGGCATTCGCCAAATATCGTTATTGATCCAGTAAAGCGTATCCCGTGTACCGTTGAGCTGGACTTCCGAAGGCCAGTCGCCCAGCTTGAACTTGAACTGTTTCTCTACGGTGAAAGTCTCGGTGTCTATACGGTAGAGAGACGGTGCCTCGTAGCCGTATGGGCTGCCCTCGTAACCGCCATCCGTGATGGTCCACATCTTGTTGTATTTGTCCATGACCAGCGAAGTAGGCTGTATGCCGATGGTCAGTTCGTCCACGACCTTGTCCGTCTCCGTGTCGATTTTCAGGATGCGGTTCTGGTACGACCAGCAGTTCACATAGACGTACTTGCCGTATTGCACCATTTGTTCGGTGGAACCCGATTCCATGTCCATGTCTGGACATTCGATATAGCCGGTAATCTCGTATGTCTTGGGGTTGATGATGAAGATGCGGTAGTCCCATATTTGCGTCACATAGGCTTTCTCATCCGACAGGAAATGGATATACCGGGGTGAGGTGAAACCTGTGATACGGCCCACTTCCTTGAAAGTATTGATGTCGATGGCGAAAATCACATGCGAGTTGTTCACCACGACCCAGCCTATACCGTCCCGGATAACCATAGATTGGGCCACATCGCCCAACTTGAACCCGTTGGCACGGTAAAACACTTCATTCTCCACTTCGCACGTGGCAGGATCATAGTAGGAAAGCGAGGCATTGCCGTACTGGAAATTTCCCTCGTTGGTGATGAAAAGACCGGAAGCCGATGCCGAGAAATTCTCCATCTCCCCATAATCCCATTTCATGCAACTGCCGAAAACTGGCAGGCAGAAAAGAAAAAGGCAAATCCGTTGTATTGTTCTGCTCATTGTCATTCAGATAAAAAAGAGTACCCGAATCATTACGGGTACTCTGGTTAAGGTATAAGGTTTAATCCTGCTGCGTATATTGTTTGTCCCTCATTTTTTGGAAGGTTGGGTTATACCCACATTTCGTCACACTCCAGCTTTCCTCCGTAATCATTCCGTTTTCTATGAACTTACCGAAGAAAGTGTAGTCGGTGAATTTTGTCAAACCGTCAAAAACAACCCCATGCAAGGTCTTCAACTTCTCCATGGAAAATGTTTCCTGAGAAAGAGATTTCGCTTGTTTTATCTGTAACGTACCATCTATTGTCTGTAACTTAGCACAAGTAATACCTGTTGCTTGATTAACGAACAACCCTTCACCTCCTACGTGAAGCAATTCCGGAAGATTCAGTGATTTACTTTGTAAAGTCATTGCTAAAGAACCTTTTCCCTCTTTATAATATACAGGAGAGGCTGAGCAACAGATTTTGGATAACAAAGGCAACTCACAACTGGTTAGATTGCCGGACAAATAAAATTGTCCACCCACCTCTTTCAATACAGGCATTGAAACAGTCCCCATCATAGGCATTTGGATGTATCCATATCCGTCTACGATTTCCAAGTCAGGGAATTTTGCCTTGCTTCGCATTTGGCCTGTCACATACAGATTTCCATGTACATGTTGAATTGTCGATATGGTATAATCGGGATTGTTAGTGGTTGGCTTACAAGTGAAGTCTTTGATATTCTTGAACATGATTTCAGGGAACTTGTTATTCGTAAGACTGGTGATGACAAAATTTACATTTGACAAATCTTCGGCTGTTTCAATTTTGGAGAGCTGCACCTTGTTTATAATTTCAATCTGGGGAGCTGTTTCTCCGAAGGTTTCAAATCGGGCGTTCGGCAACATCAGTGTTCCGCTCACGTCTTCAAGATAATCCAACGTAATGCTTCCAAGTGTGGTGATTTTACTCCAGTCAGGAAGCTGCTTGAGCGCCGTGAAATTTTTTATCTTTATCTGCCCCTTCACCGTTGTCAGTTTGTCCATTCCACCGAAAGCCTGAAGCACGTCATTTCGTTGGGGAACAAAACTACCGGTAGGAGGAGTTTCCATGTTGGCTTCCATAATAATACTTCCGTTTACTGTCTCGACTTCCGGTAGATTAATGGTTTCCAACATCACGGGGACGGTGTGGAAATCAAAGCCACCGGTCTCTTTCAGCTTAAGGAAGCTCATGGAAGTCAGTTTGGCAAGATTGTTCACGGACAAGACACCTCCGACACTTGTCAGTTCCGATAATTCTAAAGAAGCGATTGTTCCGGCTGCCTTGTTTTCTTCATTGAGTCCCTGGATATTCAGATCCTGACCTACAGTGGTCAGAACCGGAAACTCAAAACTCTGTAACGACGGCGCATTGAACATCACGCTTCCTTCAATAGTTGCCAGTTTCTCGAATAGGACATAAGTCACTTGGTCGTTATATACCGATATGTCTCCGGAGAGCATTTCCAGAGCTTTCATGGAAATCATGTGAAGCTCCGTAGCTTTCGAGGCGACATCGACCGAACCTAACTGCAAACCTCCGGCTGAAACGATATTATCCAACCCTGTCAAGTCTGCACCGTTGTAACTGTTACGAATGACAATGTTGCCTGTAACCTCTTTCAAAGATGCCAATGCAGATATGTCAGTGATTTTTTCTGCCTCTTCCGCATCAGAACCGATAATCAGGTTCCCTTTGACAACGGTTGTTTTGGTTGCGGCAAAAGAAGCTACCTCCTCGGTGGTCTTCAACTCTACATCTCCATCAGATTCTATTTCGCTTTTCACCACCTTATAGGCATATTCGCGGGCATCTCCGTTATAGGATGTCACCCGGAAGGTCCGTTCGTTATCCCAGTCCGTTACCGTTTTTGGATTAGGTATGATTGTTGCAGAAGTGGTGTACTTGAATTCCACTTCGGCATTGTTCAACGATACCGTATAAGGAACGGTTATCGTTACTGTATTGTCCGTAATATCGGCCGTGTACGATTTTCCGTCCACAGTCATCACAACTGACGTGATGAAATTCTCATCTGCATCTTCAGGTATAATTTCATCGTTTTTGTCACATGCTCCCAAAAAGAACAAGGATAGGAGCATGGGAAGAAAATAATTTTTCATACTTGTATTTATTGTTATTTTGTTAAATCCTCAAAAGAAAATACTTCCGTTGAAACTTCGCCCAACCAGCCGCTTTTGGCCAAGACACCGCATTGCACTTTGATAAAATCAATATATTGCAGATTGGCTTCCGTTCCATCGGCATGGATGGCATTGGAAATTTTGAAACCGTTCCTTTGCCCGCTTCCATCTACCGTACTGCCGCCTTCTATCTGGTCGTTTCCAAAATTATCCACATACCCCCAGTCATAACTCTGATTATCCCAATAACCGGTTTGTGAATCTTGGGTGTTGCGGGCGGCCAAACAAGTGCCTGTCAGGGTATAACTGTTTTCCGAAATCCAAGCCGGATAATAATAGTCCTGTGTATGATAAGCGGACAGATAGTCTACCCAGCCGTTTCTACCGTCGGAACTGATCCATTGGACATCCATTTTTTTGCCTTCCGGACGGTAATAGGTCACTTCAAAATTCTGTATTGTTTCTTCCTTGCCTGCTTCAGATCCTTTCAGTTCGTACCACTCGTCATCCGGCAATCCGTTTCCGTTTATATCCTGCATGACCCATACGATACCCGGTTCGGAACTTCCGTCAAAGGCGTTCCCCTGAACACAGAAATCATATTGGTTACCCGAATTGGGAATACTGTGGTCGAAACCGACGATGATATAACCGCCGAAAGAACCTAAAGAGACGTGCAGTTTGTCTTTTAGACGCTGTGTTGCCCATGCGACAGCCGCTTCAGGGGATGTCTCATTGCCGGTCATACCGCCTATCGTGCTCGTTTCGTTGATAAATTGGCCGGGAGCCGGGGTATATTCATAGACTTTATTCCAGAGCTTGGAACTTCCCGAAGCCAAGAATCCGTCCTGCTCTTTTTTGTCCACACAGACGACTTTTACAGTGGCAGTGACAGCCGTCTTTCCTTTGTCGATATTCCTACTTATTTTTTCCGTCGGTGTGTCTTCCAAAACAGTACAGGAGACGGTGTATTCTCCGGGTGCGGACGGCGTGAACTTGAACATGCGTTCCACTTCTCCTTCCATGACCTGACCGTCCACACTCCACTCAAAACGGGGATTATCGAAATACTCCAACAATGGGCGCAGGAAAACAGGACGGTCGGCAAAAGTGTACCTGTCCGTGGATGTTTGCTGGTAAGACGGGGTCGGGAATTTGACAACGTAGGGCATCGTTTCCACGACCTCTACGCTTACGTCCTTTGTTGTTGTCCCATCTATATTGGAAGCGTTGATTGTCACCGTATAAACACCGAGTTCTTTTTCATTGAAGGTATAAGTATTCTCGGTGGAAACGATTTTTCCTTCCCGTACCCATTCGATTTTGAACCCTTCTACATCCGAATGCTGAATATCGGGAGTAAATGTGTAATCGGTATTCCGGACGACTTTTAATCCCTGCGAAGGAAGTGCCAGTGAGATAACCGGAGGGGTGAGTTCTTTCACTTCTACTTTCAGTTCCTCTTCGGCATAGCTTACCGCATTGTCTACTCTTAGTTTGACGTAAAAATCCCCGCATTCATTCCATGTACGTTGAAGAGACGGACCCGAAGAAACCAGCGTACCGTCTATCGTCCAAGCAAAAAGAGCATCTTCAACATTCTGGTATGTCGGGGCGATAGTCAATTCATGACCGACCTTGACCGTGTAAATGCCGGTCTCGCTGTCAAGTTCTATTATAGGTTGTCCTCCTACTTCTTCGGTAATGACTTCATCCTTGTTGCAGGAGGTAAACAGCATACAGGCAAAAATAATAAAATAGTAAAAACGATGCATAATGTGTGGATTTTAGAAAAATAACAGGGATACCCCGACAGAAGGGATATCCCTGTATTCTTTTTATTGTATGGTGATATCATCGATACAGATATAAGCCGGAGTATTCAAACCGTATGCTCCCGAATCCGAACCCTCGAAGTTGAATTTCACACTTTGCACCTCTTCGGCATTGATTTCCCAATAATCCCATGTCGTGATAGGATCAACCTGTTGTTGGCCGTCACGATAATCGGCTAAAAGGCGTTTGTAAGTGCGGATCAGACCGCCATCCGCATCATAACACTCCAGATTCACTTGGAAATACCCTTTCATCTCTTTCAGAGGAGTCGCTACCCCCGTAGGACCGAACTGATTACCATAAGTGATGACACCATAAGTGTATGAGGTGTTGCAGATCCACAGGCCGACCAATTTCCGGGGAACATTGAAATAAAATTCTGGTTTAGCCATCCATGCCTGATTGTAAGCATCCACATATCCGTAAACGACACCGAAATTGGAGCCGCTATGCCCGGCTTCCTTATCCTGTCCTTCCGCTTCCACCGCAGTGTTATAGACAGAACACTGGTTCAGATAGGAATACCACCAGTCTCCGGTATTCCCCGATTGATTGGAGCGGATGTTCCAGTTGGAAAGTGCGATGCCGCCGCTGGAATACTCTGTGCTTCCACCTACTGTATTAAACATTGAAAGAAAGAGATATTCTTCCGGAGTATTGTCATAAATGGTGGTTACTTGAGGATACCCTTGGTACGAATAAAGATTTTCTCCGGCCGAGGTAGGTCCTGCCAACATGCCGGGATTGAAATCATCGAAAGTGACAGTTAAAGTACCGTCCGGATTTGTCACAGCACGGGTTTGCGAAGTTCCGGAATCAACCGGTTCCATCAAAAAGTCATCGTCCGAGCTACAGCCGGAGAACAAGGCGGTTGCGGTAAATAGACAGGCACCTGCCAGAAAGCGTAATTTTCTTTTCATAGGTCACTCATTTTAATGTAAACATATTATTAACAAACACAAAAAAAACGTTCGTGCGAACTTACACGAACGGGAATATGTCTGTCTTCAAATATTGAATGGCCAATGAGCTATTCCTTATTTGATTACGACCCGTATATCCCGCAGGTGTAAATCTCATTCCAGTCATGGCAGGTCTTCTGACTCGTCCCGGTCATCGTGCCTTCCCGGTATTACACCAGTGGCAAAAGTTCGATGTCCGTTTTTGTGGACTCACAGCAGCGGGTACTGTCCCGGATTTTCACCGGGTTCCCTTTTCATTCGGAAGACGTAAACCTCCCGAAACCATTTCTTGACTGCAAAATTATCTATATTACATATCAATTCCAAATAATTCATAATATTTATAATAAAACACACAAAGCATGACAACCGTACTGTTTTAATTAGAGCATTCAAGTTTACGACAAACGAAGACGGCAATTATCATACACAATATCCATAAACCACCAAAACAGCTTGCCATTTTCCATAACAATGCGTTTTGGAATAGATAACTGTTAGCTGCAATTATGCAAGCAAAAAAAACAGACAGAATAATGACTATTAATATTATGCACCAGAAATTAATCCTATAAATTTATGGAAAACAAGTAAGGGAATGGAAGTTCCGTTGCCGCATGGATGCAGGTGAAGGGCCTTCTCTTTTAACGTTAGATACGCCAATGCACGCCAACGGAAGACTCTGATATTATCTGTTTGGAAAGGATATAGGATGTGCGTTACTTTGTCGCATATTCAGAATCTTAAAAAGAATTTTAGTATGGAACTGACAATTATTGAAACAAGCGCGTATTAGGAGTTGAGAAAGCTGGTCAGCACGCTGGTCGTACAGATGGGCGACTTCCAGAAAAAGATTGCCCCGTCTGCGCCGGACAAGTGAATGGATGTGCAGGACGTATGTGATGGACTTATGCCCAAACACTTTCTGAAGGGTTTACAGCAGCATCCTCTTGAGTATGGCCAGAACGGCAAATGCGTGGCGTGCAAGATACGGGATGACCTCGACCCGGCAGTTGCATTTCCTGCCTATGATTCCAAGGCTGAGCCGCATGGCATTGTATTCACCTACCGGAAAGGCACATTCAGGAGAGTCTTTCTTTTCATCCGTACCCCTATATTTTTCAATCAGTTCGATAGCAATAGGCAATAATTTTACGACATACGCCACTCCCGTTTTTATACGGTTGCCCATCAGCCATGTGCCGCCGTGGAGTCGGTATGGATATTATCGTATGTTATGGCTTTCAGGTCCACATAGGAAAGACCGGTGAAGCACATGAAGAGAAACATGTCTCGCATGGCACGCTGGCGTTTGTATTTCAGCTCCACGTGGATGATTCTCTGTAATTCCTCTTCAGTAAGAAAAGACCTTTTCTTGTATTCCGGCTTGCACTCGAAGGATGTGAAAGGATGGACTCGCAACCAACCCTTTTCCTGCGCGATGTACATCGGCCATTTCAGGGTATTGACACGGTTGAAAGCGGTGGCATTCGCATTGCCTGCCGTGCCGAGCATCCATGTGTAATAGTCCTCAATGAACGACTTTTCAAGCTCGTCAATAGCTATATCCTCGATGTTCTTTTTGGTTTTCATGAAAAGCAAAAGACTCTTGTAGTCGGCAACCAGTCCACGGTAAGTGCTTTCCGCCTTTCCTTTGCCTATCTTTTCTTTATACGATTCAATCTGTTCTCTGAAGAGTACCATAAGAGTATGGCATTCCTTTGAGAAACCTGCATAGCGGTTATATACTTTCTTGGCCGTAACAAAACTGTCATGATCGCAAATGTACTGATGTATCTTTAGGAAAGGCATGGGCGGAGGCTTGCAACACGCCCTATGCGTATTATAAAATGACTACAGCGGAAGGAGGTATTTGTGTACCATTGATTGTTTCTGGTCTGGATGTACAGCGAGGCAAGATAGATACCAGCAACTTGATGCATGTCACTGATTTGTTTCCTACAGTACTGGATTATGTCGGGATTTCCAGACCGGATGTGTACAGGGGCAAGAAGCTTGCACCACTTTATGGAAAATCTCTCCGTGCTACTTTCTCATCAGAAACACCGTCACGCACGGATAACGAGGCCATCTGTTTTGAAATGGCAGAAAGCAAGGCAGTCATAAAGGGACAGTGGAAAGCGACCCTTCTACTTCCTCCTTATGGGGACGGTATGCACTGGAAGCTGTATGATATAAGTCGTGATTATTCCGAGAAAAAAGATTTGTCTCATCAATATACCGACAAACTGAAGGAGTTAGTTTCCGATTGGGAACGTTATGCTACATCTGTAGGATATATTTCATCAGATGGTACACATATTATCGAAGAAATCGGGGCAGAAGATTTTTATGAAATCCCTCTCCATGACGGACATTCTCAAGGTAACTAAAAGAAAATAGTCATTTTTTCCGTACATAAATAAACCACAGATGATTGTGCCAAGAAGAGAAATACCTTATTAATGTGTATTTCTCTTCTTTCTTTTTAATGTCTCTGTGTTTTGTTACAGATAATGTATATAATTAAAGAACAGAAAAAATATGATCTCTATAGAAGTTTTTTCTTCCGGGATGTTGTTCAAGTAAACAATGCGGATGAAATCATCACGGACAAACTGGCTCTCTGTTCCGGAAGTATATGCTGCCTGTGACGTTTCTGATATGGCGTATAAGCAGATTGTCATATCCATGGGGAGAAGGGGCAAAAGCTGCTTAGTCCGCTTTTACTGACCGGATCAGAGTCGTAAGCATGTAGTGTGACCGTGTAATTAAAGAAGAAGGCAGATGCTCTTAATTTATAGGGCATCCGTCTTTATTCTTTCAGGTGCTGATATGTGCTTTGCAACCAAGTTGTATGAGATATGTTCTACCTTTGCAGTGTGAAAGAAAAATATATCTCAGTATGAAAACAATACATTCTAATCCGTTTCAACAACTACATGCAGCAGAATCCTGCTGCCAAGCCCAGTATGTATCCCCATCTGTATCTTCACCTCATGCCGACTCTTGCTGTGCCCATCATCATGCCGATGGAGTGTCCGGTAAATGGAGCTCTCTTGTTTCGGGGATGTTGTTGTTGGCAGGTATCGTGATGAGCTATATCCAGCTAAGTTGGTTTCAGGGTACAATCCAGTCTGTGTGGTATCTGTTTGCCTTTATGCCTGTAGGTTTGCCGGTGTTGCATGCTGCTTGGCACAGCATGCGTGACAAGGATTTTTTCAATGAGTTCACTTTGATGCTCATTGCTTCAATCGGAGCTTTCTGTATCGGTGAATACCCCGAAGCTGTAGCTGTAATGTTACTCTATACAGTAGGGGAGATGTTGCAGCATGGAGCTGTGGAACGTGCTACTAAGAATATTGGAGAACTGCTGGATGTCCGTCCGGAACGTGCCCAGGTATTCCGGAATGGAGCTTTTATCGAAGTGGCACCCAAGGAGGTGCAGGTAGGTGAGCGCATCGAGGTGAAACCGGGAGAAAGAATACCGTTGGACGGTACATTGATAAACGAATCGGCACTGTTTGATACTTCGGCTTTGACAGGTGAAAGTATGCCTCGTTCTATTGAGGTAAACGGTGAGGTGCTGGCAGGCATGATTGCCTTTAACCAGAAGGTTGATTTAGAAGTGAAACGTCCTTACGAGCAGAGTGCATTAGCTCGTATTCTCTCTTTGGTTCAGGAAGCATCCGCACGGAAAGCTCCGACAGAACTGTTCATACGGCGTTTTGCCCGGATTTATACGCCTTTGGTGCTATTCCTTTCGGCACTGGTAGTTATAATACCTGCAGTGGTGGAATGGTTAGCTCCTTCTTTCGATTATGTATTTGCCGACTGGCTTTATCGTGCACTGGTTTTCTTGGTGATTTCCTGTCCTTGTGCCTTGATCATCAGTATTCCTTTGGGATATTATGGTGGAATCGGTGCTGCTTCCCGTGCGGGTATCCTTTTTAAAGGAGGTAATTATCTGAATGCTATCACAAAATTAGACAGCATTGCTTTTGATAAAACCGGAACATTGACTACCGGGCAGTTTGAAGTAGCATCTGTCCAAGCTGCTACCTTGAAGAAAGAGGAATTGCTTGCAATCATCGGAACGGCTGAACAGAAGAGTACTCACCCTATTGCACAAGCCATTCAGCAGTATGTGCGGGGGCAGCATATTTCCTTACATTCGGCCTTATCCATGCAGGAAATAGCTGGATATGGTGTGGAAACCATTATTGATGGAAAAAATGTACTGGTAGGGAATCCACGACTACTTTTGATGCGGAAGACGGTAGTACCATCTAAGGTACTTGAATCTGAAATGACGGTTGTCGTATGTGCTATAGACGGAGTATATGCCGGAGCTGTATGGTTGGCTGACAAATTGAAAGAGGATGCGGTACAAGCTATCCGGCATCTAAAGGAATTAGGCGTAAAAGATATCCATCTGCTATCAGGCGACAAGCAATCATTAGTGGAAAAAGTGGCTCGCGAACTGGAAATTCCGCAGGCACATGGTGACTTGCTACCTGAAGACAAAGCTACCTATATTCAGAAGTTGTCATTTCATGCTACTCGTACTGTAGCTTTTGTAGGCGATGGCATGAACGATGCACCTGTATTGGCTCTTAGCAATGTAGGTATTGCCATGGGTGGTCTAGGGTCGGATGCAGCCATTGAAAGTGCTGATGTGGTAATTCAAACAGACCAACCATCGAAGGTGGCTACAGCCATTGAAATAGGACGTGCCACACAATGTATAGTATGGCAGAATATCATTGGGGCTATCAGCATGAAAGTTATCATTTTGTTGGCAGGGGTCTTGGGATACGCTTCATTATGGGGAGCTGTTTTTGCTGATGTAGGAGTGGCTTTATTAGCTGTGTTGAATTCAATCCGTATTTTGGCTAAAAAATTTAAATAAGATGAAGAAAGCAAAGTATCAATGGCATCCCATTCCGGGCATGCCTTTGACAGAAGTTGATAAAAAAGTGATGTATTGGGAAAAAAAGGCAGACTGGTTCCCTCACGAAAACTCATTAAATTGCCGGAACAAATTGAAGGAATAAGGAAAAGTGGACTGTTGAATACAGCTGTATTGGATTGTGTGGAGGAAAATATTCGGGAAGGTATCAGTACCGCAGAAATAGACCGTTTGGTGTATGAATATACCATGGATCACCAGGGTATTCCTGCAACATTGGGGTATCACGGTTTTCCGAATAGCTGTTGTATTTCGGTTAATGAAGTGGTGTGCCACGGCATTCCTAATGAGAATCAGGTGCTCCATGAAGGTGATATTGTAAACGTAGACTGTACAACGATAGTTAACGGTTTTTATGCAGACGCTTCACGGATGTTTATTATTGGGAAAACCTCTTCAGAAAAAGAAAAGCTGGTACGTGTTACTGAAGAGTGTCTGAAAAAGGGAGTGCAAGCCGCTCAGGCGTTTACTTTTTTGGGTGATGTAGGTCATGTAATAGAGTGCCATGCCAAGCGCAATGGCTTTTCTGTAGTTCGTGATTTTTGCGGTCATGGTGTAGGAATACAGTTCCACGAGGAGCCGGAAGTGTTGCATTATGGTAGAAAGAGCTCAGGTATGCTATTGGTTCCTGGTATGACATTAACCATAGAGCCGATGCTTAATATGGGTACTTGGAAAGTCGTGATGGATCAATCAGACGGATGGACTGTTTATACAGAAGACCGCCTGCCGTCTGCACAATGGGAGTATACCATTTTAATCACAGAGTCAGAGCCCGAAATTTTAGCCCACTGACAACAATGATGATAAAGAAAGAGTAACTCCATAAGAATTACTATAAGGAGTCTCTTTCTATATTAAACTCAATATTTACACCTATGTGGTATTGTCTTTCTCCTAATTTGTCAATACCTTTCGTTGTTGACATTGGCATTCAGGACATACCCCTTTTATGGTATAATTGATGTTTTCGATTGCATAGCCATTGGGAAGGCTGATTATTGGGATTTTATGCTCTTTCATACAGAATGTTCTGTTGCAAGCTTCACAATGGAAATGTACATGTTGCTCTTCTATAGGACAATGTTCCACCGTACTTCTGCAAATCTCATATTTGGTTGATCCGCTTCCATCTTCAAATGAATGAATGGCATGACGTTTCAGGAGTACAGCCAATGAACGGGAAATGGTAGACTTGTCCAATGTGTCAAGCATAGTCTCAAGTTCAAGCAGAGAAACAGGATATTCCAGTTCGGATAATTTACGTAGAGTTAGGATTCTTGCCGGGGTCGGACGTAGTCCCCTGTCCAGCAGTCTGTCTTCACATTGCTTTATTGACATGGATATGAATTTTTAAAGTTCAACAATCAGTAAAGCTATCAAGTGGAAAAGGCGGTATTTTATACCGCCTTTTCCATGCAGTATTCTTTATCTGTTTTAGCACTGCAAAAATACATTTTTTTATTTGCAATCTTGTTGCAAATATGTTTAGAAATAACATTAATTATTGAATTACAGTTTTTTATCGAAACAACAAAAAAACATGCAACAAGATTGCAAATAATCCGCTCTAACTTTGCCGATAAAAGATAAAAATCAAACATTAAAATATTGATATGAAACTTTCTGATTTAAAAAGGGATGACAAAGGAATCATTACGAAAGTACTCGGTAGAGGGCCTTTCAGAAAGCGCATTATCGAGATGGGATTTGTACAGGGACAAGAAGTGGAGGCTGTCCGGAGTGCGCCTTTGGGCGATCCTGTCTATTACAAGGTGATGGGCTATAATGTTTCTCTTAGCAAAAGTGATGCAGAGCTGGTGGAAGTTGTAAGCATGAATGAATATCAACACGAATATGGTACAATAACAGACACGGAGTCACAGGTTAATACACTTACTACTCTGTCACACGAAGATTTTATTCGATTTGCTAAAGACAGAGGGAAAACTATCAATATCGCACTGGTCGGTAATCCGAATTGTGGAAAAACATCTATGTTCAATTTTGCATCTGGAGCGTATGAGCATGTAGGCAATTACAGTGGAGTCACGGTAGATGCCAAAGAAGAGGTGTTCACCCAGGACGAATATACATTTAAAATCATAGATCTTCCGGGAACTTATTCCTTGTCCACCTATATTCTGGAAGAACTATATGTCCGTAAATACTTGAAAGAGGACTAGCCAGACATTGTTGTCAATGTGATTGACACATCGAATCTTGAACGGAATCTATATCTTACCAGCAAGTTGATTGACATGGATACCCACATGGTCATTGCCGTGAACATGTATGATGAACTTGAGAAGAAAGGCGACAGGTTCGACTATGTATCTCTGGCACGGATGATAGGTGTACCGATTATACCCACTATCGGTAAAACCGGTTTCGGCATAGACAGCTTGCTGAAAAAAATCATAGAAGTGTATGAGGCAAAGAACCGCTGACGCGCCATATACACATAAACTATGGCAATACGCTGGAAACGGAAATTGATAGAATGCATAAGGAATTGAAAATCTACGGGAACGTAGCCGAGCGTTTTTCCAAACGTTTCCTTGCCATCAAACTATTGGAAAAGGATGTGGAGATAGAAAGAATGGTCAAGAGATGGGGGAATTATTCCCGGCTGATGGCAGTGAGGGAAAAGGCTATAAACACCATTCAAGATTTGTTGCAGACTGATTCGGAAACCGCTTTCACAGATGTCCGTTATGGCTTTATATCAGGAGCACTCCGGGAGACTTATCATGAAAATCCCATGCATAAAAAAGACAAAACAAAGTTGATTGACCATATTGCCACCAGCAAGTTGCTTGGTTTTTCTCTGTTCATTTTCTTCCTATGGCTCATGTTCGAAGCCACTTTTGTCATCGGAGAATATCCTAAAGGATGGATCGACTCCTGGATGAGCTGGATGGAACAACTGGTACAGGAGAATTTTGCTCCCGGTCCGTTGGCGGATTTGCTGACTAACGGAATTATAAACAGTGTGGGCGGTATCATTGTGTTCCTGCCGCAAATTCTGATTCTGTACTTTTTCATATTACTGATGGAGGATTTCGGATATATGGTACGGACAGCATTTATTATGGACAAATTGATGCACAAAATGGGCTTGCATGGCAAGTCGTTCATTCTGCTGATTATGGGATTCGGATGCAACGTATTGGCTGTAATGGCTACCCGTACCATAGAAAGCCGGAGTAGCCGCATGATAACCATGCTGGCTGTCCCTCTGATGAGTTGCAGTGCCCGTCTGCCTCTCTATGTATTAATATGCAGAACTTTTTTTGCGGAATATGCGGGAACCATGCTTTTAGTCTTATGCCTTACAGGTATTACAGCTGCGGTATGCATGGCCAGATTGTTCAGAAAGTTTTTATTCAAGAACGAGGATGTTCCTTTTGTAATGAAACTGCCTCCTTACCGGATGCCTACTACACGCGCCATCTGTATACATATGTGGGAAAAAGCCAAACAGTATCTGCATAAAAGGGGAAGTGTCATTCTTGTAGCTTCTGTCATCGTATGGTTTCTTGGATATTATCCCCATCATTCTGAAAAGCTTGATGCCCTCGACAAAGAAATCAGCCGGATAGAACAGACAGAAAAAGACTTTTCAACAAAAGAACAGAAGATAAAGGAATTGACTGCCTTCCGAAACTTGAAACAACAGGAAAATTCCTATATCGGCAGAATAGGTCATTTTATAAGTCCGGTGATGAAACTGTTAGGATTTTAAAAAAAAACACCTTATTTTATTCCGTTTTATAATGTGAATATTTGTTCTTATTTCCTTTTAGATACACTATATACAAATTATATGTTCTATTTCTCTTCTTAATATTGTTAAAATTGAAAAGTTCGTGTAATTATAAAAACAAAAAGAGCTTTAATGTATAGTAAAATTTGATTGTCAATCAGCTAAAAGCACTACATTATCAGTGCAATTTATCAATACAAGATGATTTAGTATTAGTGTCACTATATACTAATAAGTTTTTTATTTTGCCTTTTCAGATATTGCACTTATTGATGTGAACATTATATAAATTTACAGTCGGTATCATTATGTGGTTAAAGTTAAAAATATGCTTCGGTTATGCTATTTTAGTTTTACTGTTAGCTTTCATTGTCTATCAGTTCCGCAAGGAACAGGTACTAAGACACATGCTGCGCAAAGAAGAGAAGGAGTTGGCAGCGATACATAGTCTAGCAGAAAAAAGTTACATAGGCCTATTGGATCTTTCTACTCATGCGGAAATTGCCATAACATGGGATGACAACGATTTGAAGAACTACAGTTATAAACGATATGGGGTTTGTGACAGTCTGCAACTCCTAAAGGAGTATGTCCATACTCCCTTACAAAAAAACCGTATTGACTCATTGTGTCTTCTTCTTTGGAATAAAGAAATTCTTCTTTCCAAGACAATGCATACTTTCAATGAATTGCAGAGTATTGGCGATATTGTACAGGAAAGTATCCCTTCCATTATTTTGACTGCTGGGAGACAAGCTGTGCAGCAAAAGAGGAATATGGTCTTGTTTAAATCCGGTACGAGAGATAGTTCTAAGAAGGGAATTTGGGATATTTTTCCATTAAAAGAGAATAAATTTGCCTGTCAGCGACAGAAGGAAGATGGCGAATGTAGGCATTGCTCTTTGTTCATTGTCCCTTCAATCGGAATGGCAACATGTATGCTCCACTCTCTGTCCTTGGAACAGGCTGAAAGATTAGTGCAAATACAGGCACAGATGGACAGCTTATACGTTGGCGGCATGGAACTGAACGAAAGGATGAACAGCATAGTCTCTGAATTTGAACGGGAGAATAACGAACGTTTTGCTGCACGCTACAGAACCTTTGTCCTTGAACGGAATAATTCCTACTATGTGGTAGCCGGCTTGGCTTTGTCTATCTCTTTACTGGCAATTGTATTGTATATCCTCATTCACCGGGATTTGAACCGTCGTCTTCGGTATGAGAGGGAATTTGAACAGTCCGACAATCGGAATAGAGAATTGCTCCGTTCACGTAAGGAGCTGATGGCCTCAGTGGCCCATGACCTGCGTGCTCCGCTGGCAGCTATCAGAGGCTGTGCGGAACAGTTGTCTTCGGAAAGCGATGGTAGTTGCAGGGTCGGTTATCTGGACAATATCCTGCATTCGTCCGATTATATGCTCGCTCTGGTAGACACGCTGATGGAATATCACCGGATGGATGAAGGTGGGACGCACTCCAAAAACACACTCTTCAGCTTGAAAACTCTGTTTGAAGAAATAGCGGACAGCCACCGTCTTGCCGCCCGGCAGAAAAAACTTGCGTTCACTGCATCTTTCTCCGGTCTGGATGTTATGGTCAACTGTGACAGCTCGCATATCCGGCAGATAGTCGGCAACCTGCTGTCCAATGCCTTGAAGTTCACATTTCACGGGAAGGTGTTTCTTGAGGTGGAATACCGGCCGGGAAATCTTCATATTTCTGTCCTGGATACGGGTATGGGAATAGGCCTTGAGGAGAAAAAACGGATATTCGGAGCTTTCGAAAGGCTCGACAATGCGCGTAATATCCCCGGCTTCGGGTTGGGGTTGGCAATCACGGCCCGACTCGTATCCTTGATGCAGGGGCATGTGGAAGTGGAGAGTGTACCCGGTGAGGGCAGCCGTTTTTCTGTTTTCCTGCCTATGCTACCGGCCGGACACCCCGTCTGTCCGGAAGAGAAGTTTTCTCCTGTTTGTGAATTGCCCGTTGATATCCGTGTGCTGGTCATTGATGACAACCGTATCCAGCTGGGAGTCATCAGTAAAATGCTTTCCCGTAATCAGATTCACTGTGACTGCTGCTCGGATGTCCGGGAGTTGATGGATTGTCTGAACAAACAGAAATACGACCTTCTGCTGACCGACATACAGATGCCCGGTACGAATGGCTTCTCGGTCCTTGAGCTGTTGAGGACCTCGAACATTCCCCGGGCATGGGAGATTCCCGTCATAGCCATCACGGCACGTTCCGATAAAAAGGGAGAGTATCTTACCGCAGGTTTTGCCGACTGTCTGTATAAGCCTTTCTCTGAGGAAGAGTTGCTGGCGGCAGTTTCACAGATGGATCGACCTGCTTTTGCTGCCATCATGGAAGGAGAGGAAAACGTGGAAGAGATGCTGGACCTGTTCATAAAGGATACCATGGGTGAACTTGCCGGAATAAGGGACGCTTTTTCCACGGGAGATTATAAGAAGTTGGGAAGTATCATACACAAAGCCGCGCCGCTTTGGGAAATGATCCGTATAAACATTCCCCAAAGTGAACTGAGGGAAATGGCTTCCATGCCTTCCGAAAAATGGGGTGGCTTATCGGACGAAAGAATAGAGGAACTGATTAAAGCTGTGGAACATGCTGTAGAGAAAGCAAAAAGAATAAAGAAAAGAGTATATGGAAACTGTATTGATAGTAGAGGATGACCGTGTGTATGCACGTGCTACCACAAACTGGCTGGTGAAAAATGGTATCAATGCTCGTTATGTATTATCCGTGGACAATGCAAAGGAGTTTTTGGACAACCATGATGTGGATCTGGTATTATCGGATTTTCGTCTCGACAACGGCAATGGCATGGAACTGCTGGAATGGATGAATACACATGGCTATCGTATTCCTTTCCTCATCATGACAGGCTACGGGGATATACCCGGTGCCGTGGAAGCGGTTAAAAAAGGTGCCGTGGACTATCTGCCCAAACCTGTGCAGACAGAAAAGGTACTTGGTATTATCCGGAAAGCATTGGAACGTAAGAGAAGGGACGGCAATACAAAACAAAGATTCTATACAAGCAAAAGCCCTTTGGCATTGAGATTGCAGGAGCATATCCGGCTGGTGGCTCCGGTGGATACGTTAGCCGTGCTGATACGTGGCGCATCAGGGACAGGCAAGGAGTATGTGGCCCGGCAGATACATGTGTTGAGCGGTCGGTCGGATGCTTCTTTCATCGCAGTGGATTGCGGGGTACTTCCGAAGGAACTGGCGGCATCGGAACTGTTCGGTCATGTGAAGGGTGCCTTTACCGGAGCGACGGAAAACAAGACGGGCATGTTTGCCGCCGCCAACCATGGGACACTGTTTCTGGACGAGGTGGGTAATCTGAATGCCGAAGTACAAAGGGCACTGTTGCGTGCCTTGCAGGAAAAACGCTACCGTCCCGTAGGCGGTAAAGAGGAGATTCAGACGGACATCCGTCTGGTAGCTGCTACCAATGAGGACCTGGAGAAGGCGATAGCCGAAGGACGTTTCCGGGAAGACCTGTTCCATCGTCTGAATGAATTTCCGTTGCATGTACCATTGCTGGCAGAGTGCATTGAGGATATTATCCCGTTGGCGGAATTCATGCTGGATGCCGCCAATCAAGAGTTCTCAAGGAAAGTGAAAGGCTTTGACCGCGAAGTACAGAAACGGTTGAAATCTTATTCGTGGCCGGGAAACATACGGGAACTGAGGATGGTTGTCAGACGGGCCACCTTATTGGCTAAAGATGACTGGATAACCACCGGGGAGATAGACATTCCCGATAAAGGCAGGCAACCGGGAGAGTATTCACTTAATGACGAGCGGATGGAACGGGCAACCATTCTGAAAGCATTGGAGGCAACGGGCAATGACAGGAAGGCTGCCGCACGGCTGCTGGGCATCAGCCGGAGCACGCTTTATCTGAAACTGAGGAAGTATCGTCTGGATTAGAATATGTCCGAAATTCGGACACATCATGTCCAATCCACAATGCTTTTATGTACACATCATTTTTACTGCTTTCTATATGGTTTATTTCCAATGTTTTATCTGTGTACTGTTTCAGGCATGGCACTTGTCTTTATTCCGGCAGGATGAGTGGAGAGTTGAATTGTGGAACCTAAAAACATGATACGATGAAGACATTGGTGGAAACCTCTCTTTTTAATCTGTTCGCCTCTTATACAAACGGTGCCGGACCTGCGCTAGGTGAGTTGCCGGCTGCCTATGACGATTTCGTGAACTGCCTTGCTACGCTTTCACCGGCAGGGGACCTGACGGGACAGCTACGTTGTCTGAACTACACAAAAATAGAGCTGGCCTTTATGCGGCAGGCCTGCAACGGAATGGCTGAAGATTGCCGCAATATCCTGTATGACGTGTTTATCGACAAGACGTTGGCGTTGCTGGATGCGGAAGCGGAAATACTGAAGGAGATGCTTCGTCATGGTACTGTGTCTGCCGGATTCCATGCGGAAGCAGTGCGGGGAAGCGGAAGCAAAAGTTCCGTCACACTGACATGGAACGGTACGGACAGCGACCTGATTGAACTGGTGGCCGCACTGATGGCAGCCGGTGCGATAGGTACGGCTGAAGGCCGGAATTTGAAAATTGTGGATGTTATCCGCGTTTTCGAGGAAGTGTTCCGTCTGAAAATCAATGCGCTGTACACCAAGCGTGGCAAGGTGTTCGACCGTTGTACGGACACCACTCCGTTCATCGACTCCCTGCGCAAAAGTTATAACCGGATGCTGGACGCACGGCTGGCGTAAAGGTTGTACGCCAACAGCCGCCAACGGATGACTCGTATGTATGAGGTATTGCAGATTGGCGGCTGAATGTTTTTCTTTGTCGCCGGTTATCATGTCTAAAAATACAAGCTATGTCAATCCTGAATGATATTTGGAACCGCATTGCCCGGAAACCGGACAGGCGGAAAGCGGCGGTAACGGAAACTTCCGGGACGAAAAACCGGGTATATGCGGTGGTTACGGAAGAGGGCGTGATACTGTTTTCCGACACCCCCAAGGGTATGAAGGCACGGAACAGCTATCTGCAACATCTGGCCGACGGCTTCTTCAACGTGACCAAAGTACCCGAAACTTTGCGGATATATGAGATTGACCTGCCTACCAAACGGGTGGCCGGGCTGGCGGACAACTGCATCGAAAAGCTGTCCAAAGCGGATTTGCGAAGCACAGACGCACAATTGCGCAGGTCGGTGGTGAACTTCACCTCCGACAAGTTTGCGGATAGAAGTGTGCTGGACGGTGGGGTGTGCAGGGCAAAGTTCGACCTGCGGCCCGATTTCCATAACTTCGACCGGCTGACAAAAGAATTCGGTTTGGGTATCTCGCCCCGGAACTATGATGTAGCGTCATTGCTGTATATTTCGGAAAACGGGTACGCCGGGATTGTTGCGGCAGACAAGGTGCATCCGTTCAGCTATGAGTATGAGTTCAGGGAACTGGCGGAGAAGCTGGGAGACAGCATGAGGGCACGGATGAACGCGCCTTTGTCGGCACACGACTTCGGCTATGCGGCCTTACAGAAAGAGGCAAAGGAGATGGCGGCGGATTTGTTACAATCGGAGTTCCATATTACGGATGGAGAGTTCAGGTTGGGCGCACGGATAAGCCGAATAGAAAGGATGGAAATGTCACATCCGGTGTCGTATCCGCATTCGGAAGAGGAACAGACCGGCGGGTTACCGGAAACACACTACAGGCAGGAAGCTCCTGAACAGCGGATGTCTGACAGCCAACGGCAGGTGAAGCATGCAGCTTCCATTACCCCACAGAAGAAGGAGAAGAAACAATTAATCCTATAGAATCTATGGAAGAAAAGAAAAAGCAAGCGGTGGAAAGCGGCAGTCTGTATATGACATTGGACGCCTTTTACAGACCCGTGTATCTGAGTATGCGCGGACAGGGGGAAGAGGGATTTTCCCGTTATATCAGTAACAACGTGCGGTCTCATACGACCGGTCGGGAATTTATTCCCGACCACTGAATGTTCCGTTTCGACTTTAAAGACAAAAGTCTGATTCCTCCCATATTCGGTACGGACAATGCGGATTATCTGGAACAGCTCTGTCCTGTACTGGAACGGGAGAATATATATCCGTTGGGGGTGGTGAGACTCCGGGATGCGGCATTCTGTGAGGAACGGGGGATTGTACATCTGTCATTATCAGCGGAACATACGGATTTGCTGGAAAATGAGGATTACAGGCGGCTGCGACATCGTTTCGGAATGAACGGGGATGTGATACGCAGCGGGCTGGCTGCTTTTCCCACCTACATGTCGGTGGAACACGGGCGGAAGGTATTGCTGTTTGACAAGACAGACGGTGGGGACAGGATGCTGGATGAGTTTCTGAGTGGGCTGGCCGAACGTTTTTTTGACGGCAAGCGGAAACCTGAGAGTTTGAGGTTTTATGAGGTGGCTCCGCTGAATGCCGCATGCCGGGCAAAAATAGGTGACGGGCAGACGGTTTCTTCGGATATGGTGAGATATGGGATTTGTGTGGCATGTTGCGACATGGCACCTACGCTGAGGAACTTTAACAGGCTGAGAAAATTGCAACGGCAGCCTATGCCGCTGACCGGAGAACAGGAACGGATAGTCTCGTCACTGGTGGCACGACCGGATAATGTACGGTTCCCGAACGTGGAAATGAGGGTGCGGATTCCGGCAAAGAGAAAAGGACAAGGAATGAACATTTAATTTTTTGATGAATGGAAAAAGAGAATACGAACAGTGGCAGTGTGTATGTCACAGTGGACGGACATCTCAACCCGGTGCATGTCAGTATGAAAGGTACGGGTGAGGAAGGTTTTCTGGAGTTTATGCTGGGAGATGTGGAGAAGGCGCTCAAGGAAACGGAAATGCCTACCATGGGCATGATGTACTATAATGTGCCTGATATGAGGATTATTCCGCGTTTGCGGGAAGGGAATAATGATGATTATCTGCGAAGACTGGAAAAGGCGATGGACGGACATGGGATTAAGCCGCATAGATACCTGGCTCTGTCGGAAGTGGTGTATTGCCTGTGAAAGTACATGGACCCGCTTTCAAGGGACGAGAACTATCCCCGACAACTTACACCGGAGATGTGGCGGGAGATAAAGTCCGCACCACCCGAAGTGATAGCGGAGATGCAGGATGATTTGAAGCATGGGAACACGTATTATACAGGTGTTGAGACGGGTAAAGGGGTGCTGCTGTTCGGTAGGGATTACGTAGGAAACCGTCAATACGGGGATTTTATGGCAACGAATATAGAGAAGCGTTTCTTTGAACCGGACTTTGAGGAAAAGTATCTGAATGTGTATGAGTTACGGGGATGGCCTTCATTGATGGAAGGGAAAGTAAACCGCTGTTGCGATGATTACGGCTGTTTGTTGCCGTTGGAGAAGATTCCGGCAGATGCTTTTGTGGACAAATCGGCATTGAAAAGTATAACGGACAGTGAGCGTTATGATCTTGCTCCTACATGGGAGAACTATTATAGGCTGACTGATTCCGGAAAGGGGCTGGGCCTTACTCGGAGTCCGTATAATTATGACTGGATGACACTGCTGTATATCATGGATAAAGGCTATCCGAGAGACGGACTGATAGATGAATACCCGGACAACTTCAGTTTTTACGATAAATTCGAGAAGATAGAAAACAAACTGCTGGGCCGCAACAGATGGGATGTGTATGATGTGATGCAGGAGAAGGCGAAGAAACTGGCAGGGAAATTGTTGAAAGAGCACTTTTCGGAAATACGGCGGAAAACAGACGTAAAGGAAAAAGAGCATGTGAAAAAAAATAAGGGTATAAAGATATAGGGTGATAAAAAATGGCAGGGGAAAGAAGGTGTGTCAAAATGCACACCTTCATTATTTTACGTACAAAGCCCCGACTTTCACAAGCTGGGGCTTTGTTATTACCTAAAGATTCTGTATCTTTAGGCATAAGAATTTCACTATGACAAAGATACATTTTCGTCCTTACATTCCCAACCAAACCGTTCTTTTTCCTCAAAGAATTGATGAGGATATTGCAGAAAACGATCCGGTGCGCATGGTTGACGCCCTGGTTGAGGGCTTGAATCTTGAAAGTTTCAGAAAGCTGTATAAGGAATGCGGCCGCAGCCCTTACCACCCCAAGATGATGCTCAAGGTCATTCTGTATGCCTATATGAACAACATCTACTCCTGCCGGAAAATTGAAAAGCTTCTTCACCGTGACATCCATTATATCTGGCTGGCCGGATATGAGAAACCGGATTTCATTACCATCAACCGTTTCCGCAACCGGGTGAAGAAGGAAATCAACGAGGTGTTTACGCAAACCGTACTTCTTCTCTCTTCCAAAGGCTTCATCAGCCTGAATGTGGAATACATTGACGGGACAAAGATCGAATCCAAAGCCAACAAGTACACTTTCGTCTGGCGAAAAACGGTTGAGCGGAACCGTGAACGCCTGATGAAGAAGATACATGTCCTGTTAGGGCAGATAGACGATGTCATTGCCCGGGAGAAGTCATCAGAGAACAATGAGGAGGTTGAGTTCACTCCGGCCATGCTGACTGAAATGGCAGGAGAATTGCGTCATGCATTGGAACAGGTTTCCGAGCCATCCGCGAAAGAGGAAAAGACTGAACTGAAAAAGAAACGCAAACAGCTGAAGGAACTGGAAGAACACAGGGACAAACTGCAGGAATACGACTGCCATCTGGAAACACTGCAAGAGAGGAATTCCTATTCCAAGACGGACAAGGACGCTACTTTTATGAGAATGAAGGAGGATGCCATGCGCAACGGACAGACGAAGCCCGGTTACAACCTTCAAATCGGCACCGAAAATCAGTTCATCACCGATTTTGCACTCTTCCCGAACCCTACGGATACACTGACCCTGATTCCTTTCCTGCAATCTTTTTCAAACAGGTATGACCGGATGGCCCATACGGTGGTTGCTGATTCCGGCTATGGCTCCGAAGAGAATTACCGCTTCATGTCCGAAAACGGCATGGAAGCCTACGTAAAGTACAACTATTTCCACATGGAGCAGCGGCCGAGATTCAAACCGGACCCGTTCAAGGCCGAAAACTTCTACTACAATGAAGAACATGACTTCTGCATCTGTCCTATGGGGCAAAGGATGCGGAGGATAGGCACCAGGAATGTGAAAACCGCATCCGGATATGTCAGCGAAAATGCACGGTACAGAGCTGTCAGGTGTGAAGGCTGTCCCCTGCGATGCCGCTGTTTTAAAGCAAAAGGAAACAGGACGATAGAACTGAATCATAGGCTTAGACAATACAAGCGGAGAGCCAAAGAACTGCTCTGCTCAGAGAAAGGACTGAAACACAGAGGGCAGAGATGCATAGAACCGGAAGCCGTGTTCGGACAAATTAAAAACAATATGAACTACAAACGTTTCCGACATTTTGGAAAGGACAAGGTCTTCATGGACTTTGCCTTCCTAGCCATTGCCTTCAATATAAAAAAGATGTGTGCAAAACTGACAAAAGAAGGTATGAACTGGCTGATAGGATGGTTTTATGAGCTTACTGTCGCTTTATTTAGATGCTGGAGACACATAAATCAAAGAAATCTTCGAATTATCGCAGCTTGAAGAAAATAAACCGATTTATATCGGTGATAAACAAGAAAGAAGGTGCATCGTGCATTACGACACACCTTCCTTTTCTTTTTATTTTGTGGTAGCAGTAACCTTAGTTTGAATTTTTTCAGTTTTGTAAATGACATTTTGGCGGAAATAAGCAGTCATAATAGGTATAATTATGGAATGAAAATATGGAAGGAGTAGAAACCGATGGCTGGGTTACGGAAATGGTTAGATATGTTATCTGTCCGGATGAGGATATTTGGTATATTTGGAGTGACAATGCACGCCAACGGATGACTTTAATTTTGAATGTTTTGTCAAGTGTGGAAATATGCTTTTATTTGCTTTGTAAATAGTGAAATTATAAATCAAATTGTTATGGAATTAGTTGTTATAGAGAAACATGCGTATTTACAGTTAAAACTGCAAATAGAGAGTTTATCCGCCCAGATTGAATCCGTTAAAAAGAAAATTGGTCCGGTTGAAATGGAAAAGTGACTGGATGCCCAGGAGGTCTGTCTGGCTTTGAATATCTCCAAACGAAGTTTGCAAGGCTATAGGGAGTACGGGATTATTCCATATTCTTGTATAGGCGGCAAATATATGTATAAAGAGAGTGATTTGGCCAAAATATTAATTCAAAAAGAAAGATAACATATGGACGGAGTAATCACAAGGCAGTCAGAAGAGTACATAATGATGATGAGGATGCTTAAGAAATGCTCAAAAGAGATACTTGAATTTCAGGATTTGCCTGTTCCTATAGCTGGTGAGGTCTATATGACCGGTGAACAGATATGTGGCATGTTGCATATCTCAAACAGAACTTTGCAAAAGTTACGTGATGAACGGGGGATAGCTTATACTGTCATAGGGGGTAAGTTCCTTTATCCTCTTTCTAAATTGCAATTGTTATTGGAAGAAAATTATAGAAATTATATTCGTTAAATCAAGTGGATAATTTGTATTTATGCTATTTTTTTGCTACTTTTGTAAAAGTAAGTAAGAGTGTAACAGGAAGAAAGTTGCAGCATATACGCGGTGAATTATTCGGTGTCATAGGAGCAGAGGCTTTTGGTAAGATACTGATAATGAATAGGGAAATTAAAAGTTAATCGTTCCCTGTCTCTCCGCAGAACTCCAAAGACAAAAAGGACTCAAAGTATGACAAATCCCGTAAAATCAAGGTTTTACGGGGTTTTTTATTTCTCTTCTCGGACATCTATCAGTAATTTGGGTTATATAATCAGTAATCTGGATACCTATGTAATAATAATACCCGCTACTTTTGTATCGCTATAACAATTGGATTTATATGTTTCAACTAAATAATATATCGTATGAAAAGATTGGTATTGTTTATGATGGCAGTTATGCTGTTGTCTATTATTGTTAACGCACAGAAAAAAGGTGGTAAGACACTGGTAGCTTATTTCTCGGCAACGGGAACAACGGCAAGGGCTGCCAAGTTGGTGGCAGAAACTGTCGATGGGACTCTCTACGAAATACAGCCTGCGAAAAAGTACACGGCTACTGATTTGGACTGGCATGACAAAGCTTCGCGCAGCAGTGTGGAAATGTCGGATTCCAAATTGCGTCCTGCATTGTATTCTAAACTGGGGAGTCTCGCGGAGTATGATACTATTTATATCGGTTTTCCTATTTGGTGGAATTTGGCTCCAAGAATTATCAATACATTTATAGAAAGCGGTGATTTTGCAGGTAAAACGGTTATTCCATTCGCCACTTCGGGAAGCAGCAGTATTTTTAATGCAGAAAAGGAATTACAGACGAATTACCCCGGCATAAACTGGGGAAAAGGCAGGCTGCTGAATGGAGCGAGCCGGGAAACTGTCAAGCAATGGATTAAGAAATGAATTTCCAGCCGAAACTTAAAGAAGTAGAGATGAAGAACATGGTAAAAAACATATGTGCGGCGATGGTTATTAGCCTTTGTGCTGCGGGACATTTGTCTGCAACAGAAAATAATCCTAATAATGATAATAAATTTATGGAAGAGAATTTGAATCTGATTCAGGAGTGGGACAAGACATTTCCACAGAGTGATAAAGTAAACCATAAGAAGATAACTTTCCACAACCGTTACGGCATTACACTTACTGCCGATTTGTATGTACCCAAGAATGCGACGGGTAAATTGTCTGCCATTGCCATCAGTGGCCCGTTTGGTGCCGTGAAGGAACAAGCTTCGGGCTTGTATGCGCAGACATTGGCAGAACGTGGATTTCTGACGATTGCTTTCGATCCATCCTATACGGGGGAAAGTAGCGGCCAGCCCCGTTATGTGGCTTCGCCGGACATCAATACGGAAGATTTCAGTGCAGCGGTCGATTATCTTTCCACCCGTGACGATGTAGATGCAGAGCGCATCGGCATTCTCGGTATTTGTGGATGGGGAGGCATGGCGCTTAATGCAGCGGCTATCGATACTCGCATCAAGGCTACAGTTACGGCAACCATGTACGACATGAGCCGGGTCAATGCTAACGGTTATTTTGATTCTATGAATGCCGATGCACGGCACGAATTGCGGCGCCAGCTTAATGCTCAGCGTACGGAGGATTATAGAAACGGTACATTTGCTCTTGAAGGAGGTGTAGTAGATCCGTTGCCTGCCGATGCTCCACAATTTGTGAAGGACTACCATGCCTATTATAAAACACCGCGCGGCTATCATAAGCGGTCACTCAATTCTAACCGCGGATGGAACAAGACTTCACCGCTTTCGTTCATCAATATGCCTATCCTTTCATATAGTGATGAAATCCGTAGTGCAGTGTTGATGCTGCACGGTGAGAAGGCCCATTCACGTTATTTCAGTGAAGATGCTTTTAAAAAGTTGCAGGGTGATAATAAGGAGCTGCTGATTATTCCCGGTGCAAACCATGTAGACTTGTATGACAATATAGAGGTAATTCCATTCGGCAAAATAGAGAGATTCTTCAATGAACATCTTCGATGACCGCCTTTAATGTGTTAGGAACCGGACATACCTTTCTTTAGCCTGGTTCAGCAATTCCTCTTTCAGGCAGATATCTTTCCGGAAAAGCGAAAGCTCCGGGAAGATTTCTTTTTTCTTGGACGCCTTGTTCCAATTTCCTACTACATGCCCCTTATAGAGAAGTACCGGAAAGAACAATCCGTTGTTGGTGAAAGCTTTGGAATAGTCTTCTTTGGGTAGGACGTTCGTCCGGTCCTTGTAGCCTATCAGGTATTCATCGTAGGAGGGAAGAAGGTGCAGGCTGTCGGTCGCCTTTCCTAATGTCCGGCAGGAGTCATGGATGTACCATGTCTGGCTGTGCCATTGTTCGGACATCAGTTCCGGTTCTATCAGAGAAATGGCTTGCCTTGCTTCCGTTAAAGGCAAACCGGACCACCAGGAGAAGTCTTGCAGGGTAGCGGGGGCATGGCTGCGGAAATAGGCTGTAGCCAGGCGGGCCAGCGCTTCTTCTTTCGCTAGTTCGGGGGTAGGTGGAACTCTTTCGTCCAGAAGGGCATAGGTGTGTTGCCGTCCACGGCATTCTCCGCTGCACACAATGCCTTCGACTTCGGCACGCGACATGAAGCGGGTCATGTGGTAGTTGTCTGCAAGCAGTCCCGAATGTTCAAAATGTTCCGCAATCTCTTGTTTCGTCAGGCTTCGCTTCCCGCTGAGGATATTCCCAAGTATGGTGTAGCTTCTTTCATATTGCTGTTCCGTGATTTCCAGACCATACCCTTTTGCATAGGAATCATTGGCAGATTTGATGCGTTGTGCAGAGAGTTTCAGCATCCAACGAATGTCTTCTGCTGCTACCAGGTGCCATGTGGGGCGCATTACGTGGGTTCTCAGTATTTCCCCTTGATGCAGGGCTTTTTCCACAGCTTGAATTCCCGGTGACTTCAGCCTCATACCTACGGCCCATTTCACCATTGTATAGTCTTGTGCCTGCATGGCGCCCATCCAGGAGACCAGTTCTTTCGGGTGGCGGAAGAGTGGAGTGGACAGTTGCTGGTTCTGTAAGCGTATTTCAGGGATTCTCATGTCGGTATGGTATTCGTTTGTATCAATAGGAATCGCAAAGATAAGAAAAGCAGGTCATTGTAGGGTATATCGTGTCCGCAATTATATTCTTTTGTTTCTTTTAACACCAGCTAATATAGCTATCTTTTATTTTTGTAACGCACAAATTGGGAAAATATTCATAATAAAACAACCATAAGAACTTTTTTATGACTATGAGAACAAATTGTATTTTATTGTTAGCTATTTTGTTGGGAGCTTTTCCCTTAAATCGTGTACATGCCGATGAATCTGGAAGCATTATTCTGTACACTCCTTACACAAAAATTTCCGTGACGCCCGGAGCGTCCATTGATTACAGCATTGATTTGATTAACAATACGGACGGGATTACAAATGCAAATCTCTCGGTCAATGGATTGCCGGGCAGTTGGAAGCATGAAATCAAGTCAGGCGGCTGGACCCTCAGCCAGCTTTCTGTACTGCCCCAGGAAAAGAAAACGTTCAATTTGAAAGTGGAAGTTCCTCTAAAAGTAAATAAAGGAAGTTATCATTTCACAGTATTTGCCGGAGAAACCAAACTGCCGCTGGAGGTGGTCGTGGCCCAGAAAGGAACTTACCAGACCGAGTTCACTACCGACCAGCCCAATATGCAGGGCAATTCCAAGTCCACCTTTACCTTCAATGCCACTTTGAAAAACCAGACGGCCGACCAGCAGCTGTATGCGCTGATGGCCAATGCCCCCAGAGGCTGGAGTGTCGTGTTCAAGCCCAACTATAAGCAGGCCACTTCTGCCCAGGTGGAAGCGAACAGCAGCCAGAATGTGAGTATAGAGATTGTCCCTCCCGCCAATGTGGAAGCCGGCAATTACAAGATTCCGGTACGTGCGGCTACCGGTACGACTTCTGCCGACTTGGAGCTGGAAGTTGTTGTCACGGGTTCCTACGAGATGGAATTGTCCACGCCCAGAGGATTGTTGAGTACCGAAATCACAGCGGGAGATGTGAAGCGTATCGAGTTGGTGGTCCGGAATACCGGCTCTTCATTGTTGAAAGATATCCAGCTTTCTGCCAATAAGCCCGTGGACTGGGAAGTGTCTTTTGAGCCTTCGAAGATTGATATGCTGAAGGCGGGGGAAACGGCCAATGTCGTAGCTACCATGAAAGCATCCAAAAAGGCATTGCCCGGAGATTATGTGGCTACCATGACGGCCAAAACTCCTGAAGTGAATACAGACGCCCAATTCCGCATTGCCGTGAAAACCCCGATGATATGGGGATGGGTGGGCGTTTTGATAATAATCGTTGCCATAGGTGCCGTATGCTATCTGTTCCGTAAATATGGAAGGAGGTGAGCATGGACGAGCGAGTGATTGCATTGACAGACTTGACCAAGCAGTATGGGCGCTTCACTGCCGTAGACCGCATTTGCTTGACTATCCGTAAAGGGGAGATTTTCGGATTATTGGGGCCAAACGGCGCCGGCAAGTCAACTACCATCCTGATGATGCTGGGACTGACGGAACCCACTTCCGGCTCTGTGGAGATTTGCGGTATCGACTCTACCAGGCATCCTATCGAGGTAAAGCGGAAGATAGGCTATCTGCCCGAAGATGTGGGGTTTTATGATGACATGACCGGTCCGGAAAACCTTATATATACTGCGCGTCTCAATGGCATTTCGGATGCCGAAGCGAAAGTCAGGGCGCTGGAGCTGATGGAGCATGTGGGGCTTGCCGGACAGATGAAAAAGAAGACCGGGAAATATTCGCGCGGTATGCGCCAGCGATTGGGACTGGCGGACGTGCTTATCAAAAATCCGGAAATTATAATCCTGGATGAACCTACTTCGGGAATAGATCCTGCCGGTGTTCAGGAGTTCATCGAGCTCATTAGGCAGTTGAGCCGGAAGGAGGGACTGACCGTCTTGTTCTCTTCCCACCACCTGGACCAGGTGCAGAAAGTTTGCGACCGCGTGGGACTGTTCAACAGTGGGAAGCTGGTCACCTTGATTGATATGTCTGATTTGAAGGACAAGCATCAGGAATTGTCTGATATTTATAGCCATTATATGGAGGAAGGAGGGGAAAGGCATGAATAAAGTCAATTATCCTTTTTGGGTAGTCGTTAACAAGGAAATATCCGACCATGTGAAAAGTTGGCGGTTCATTATCTTGATGGGAATCATTTTGCTTACGTGCATGGGCTCACTCTATACCTCGCTTACCAACATAGGTGCCGCCATCAAGCCCAATGACCCGGACGGTTCGTTCCTTTTCTTGAAGTTGTTCACAGCCTCGGACGGCACATTGCCTTCTTTTGTGCAGTTTATCAACTTTCTGGGGCCGTTGTTGGGGATTGCGCTGGGATTCGATGCTATAAATTCGGAACAGAACAAGGGGACGTTGAGCCGTATGCTGTCACAGCCCGTTCATCGTGATTGCATTATCAATGCCAAGTTCGTGGCTGCATTGATTGTGATAGGTATAATGCTGTTTGTACTAGGATTTCTCGTAATGGGCTGCGGGTTGATAGCGATAGGCATTCCTCCCACAGCAGAAGAATTTTGGAGGATTGTATTCTTTCTCATAATCAGTGTATTCTATGTGGCATTCTGGCTGAATCTGGCCATTCTGTTTTCGCTTTGCTTCCGTCAGGCGGCCACCTCGGCATTGGCTTCGGTGGCGGTATGGTTGTTTTTCAGCGTGTTCTATACGATGATTGTCAATCTGGTTGCCAAGGCATTGAGCCCCTCGCAGCTGGCATCTCCTTATCAGATAGTCAGTTACCAGAAATTTATTCTCGGTCTGATGCGTCTGGCACCTAGCGAACTGTTCAATGAGGCGACTACAACACTGCTGATACCTTCCGTCAGAAGTTTGGGGCCGCTCACTATGGAGCAGGTTCAGGGGGCCATTCCCAGCCCGCTGCCATTGGGACAGAGTCTTTTGGTGGTGTGGCCGCAGCTCACCGGACTGATTGCAGCTACTGTTATCTGTTTTGCCCTTTCGTATGTCATATTCATGAGACGGGAAGTCAGATCACGGTAATGATAAGTATGTTTTATTGAGTGTTGAAAGTCCGTTCCGGCATTGGTTGCTTGAACGGACTTTTAATATTATTTGCCCGAACATTTGGTAATTCCAAAAACTTCCCTTACTTTTGCGCCCCGAACAAGGAGAGGTGCTCGAGTGGTTGAAGAGGCACGCCTGGAAAGCGTGTATACCCCTAAAGGGTATCGGGGGTTCGAATCCCCCTCTCTCCGCAACAGTTCTGAATAAGATGAAAAACTAGCGGGTAAAGGTCTACAAATCATAGATTTGTAGACCTTTTTTGCTTGTACTCCGTTTGCTTTAAAAGACTTGGAAACTACGCCTTTGTAAATTAATTATAGATAATGAAAGCTGGATGACATCTCCTTTCATAATAAGGCGATGGGATAATGCATTGCCACTGCAAAGCAAGTGCATGCTTTTTGCAGTGCTACTGCATTCAGCTTTGCAGTGGCGCTGCAACACATATGCAGTGTCACTGCAGCATATATGCAGTAGCGCTGCAACACGTTTGCAGTCACACTGCAGCAGATGTGCAGCGACGCTGACCCGGTAGGTGTGTACGGGATTGTATCATGTTTCGTTAAGAAGATATTATAAAGTATCCTTTGAATGTCGTATTTTTGTCTATCCGTAATTTAGAGTAGTCAAAGAAAACTATGAAACACACTCGTATGAAACTAAAAACAGCGGTAAAGAACCTTCATGAAGGCTGGAAATTCCGGCAGGCGAGACTGACCAATTGGTATCCGGCTACAGTTCCGGGAGTAGTCCACACAGACTTACTGCAGAACAAGATTATTGAAGACCCGTTTTTCCGGTTGAACGAACGGGGATTGCAATGGATTGACAAGGAAGACTGGGTTTATGAAACTTGCTTTACTCTTGCTGCCGACATGATGCGGAAAGAGAATATGGAGCTTGTGTTCGAGGGGCTGGATACTTACGCTGACGTTTATTTGAATGATGAATGTATACTGAAAGCGGACAATATGTTTCGCCGCTGGTCTATCCCCGTTAGGCAGTACATCAGGGAGGAGAATAATATATTGAAGGTGTACTTCCATTCGCCGGTAAAGATAGACGTCCCCAAATGGGATGCACTTCCCTACCAGTATCCGGCATCCAATGACCAGTCTGAAAACGGGGGCTTGTTCAACAAGAAGATAAGCATTTTTGCCCGTAAGGCAGGTTATCATTATGGCTGGGACTGGGGGCCGCGTCTGGTTACCTCCGGCATCTGGCGTCCGGTGTATATCATGGCTTGGAGCGATTTGAGAATCAACGATGTGTTTATCGAGCAGAAGGAAGTCGGTGCAGGCAGGGCCGTGATTGCCGGACATGTGGAGCTGGATGCCGATAAGGATATGGACGGAGTGCTGGTCACGATAACAGACGAGGCTACCGGAAGAGTGCTTGGCGAGTGGCAAGCGGATTTGAAGCGAGGCACCAATCGGGTGACCGTTGATTTTGTCCTTCACAAGCCGAAGTTGTGGTGGAGTAATGGACTGGGGGAGCCTTTCCTTTATCGTTTCCGTACGGATATCATTGCAGGTGGGGAATTGTTGGACTCTAAAACCGAAAGGGTGGGCATACGATCTTTGAAGGTGGTACATCAGCCGGATAAGGACGGGCATACTTTCTATATAGAGCTGAACGGGCGTCCGGTTTTTGCCAAAGGAGCCAATTACATCCCTTCGGATAACTTCCTGCCGCGCGTCACTCCCGAGAATTATAAAAAGACGATTCTCGATGCCGCCGGTGTAAACATGAATATGTTGCGTGTCTGGGGCGGAGGTATCTATGAGAACGATGTCTTCTATGATTTGTGTGATGAGCATGGAATTATGATTTGGCAGGACTTCATGTTTGCCTGCAGCATGTATCCGGCAGAAGGCGCCCTGCTCGATAATATCCATCAGGAGGCGGTGGACAATGTGAAACGTTTGCGCAATCATGCTTGCATTGCTTTGTGGTGTGGAAATAATGAATGCCAGGATGCCTGGCTGGGCTGGGGCTGGAAGCGTGAGATAGAACGGCAGAACAAGGAATATGCCGACAAGATTTGGGCACAGTACCGGCAGCAGTATCATGTCACCTTACCCGGGGTGGTCAGGGAGTATGCACCCGGAACCTTCTATTGGCCTTCTTCTCCGTTCGCATTCGAGGGAGAGATGTCCGGTACTACTGACGGGGACCGCCACTATTGGAGTGTCTGGCATGGTAAAGCACCCATTTCTGATTATGACAGCGAGAAATCCCGCTTTTTCAGCGAGTACGGCTTTCAGTCTTTTCCAGAGTTCGACTCCGTCAAGCGCTATGCTCCTTACCCCGAAGACTGGGATATACGTTCCGAGGTGATGATGTCCCATCAGCGTGGTGGCGACCATGCCAACGGGCTGATTGAGACTTACCTGTTGAATGAATATAAAAAACCGCGTGATTTCCGGGCATTCCTTTATATGAACCATGTGCTGCAGGGAGATGCCATCAAGACGGCCATCGAGTCGCACCGCCGCCAAATGCCGTATAATATGGGGACGCTTTTCTGGCAGCACAACGACTGTTGGCCCGTAGCTTCCTGGGCGAGCCGTGACTATTACGGACGCTGGAAGGCGCAGCACTATTATACTCGCAAGGTCTATGATGACATCCTGATTTCTCCGGTAGTGGAGGGGGATGATTTGAAAGTATATGCAGTGTCCGACCGCTTGGAGAATACTTCCGGCCGGCTGCAGCTCCAGGTCTGCCGGTTCGACGGAACCGTGGTTTATCACTGGGACAAATCTGTCGGCATTTCCGGTAATGACAGCCGTGTCTGTTTTTCCGCACCGTTTGCCAAGCTGCTGGAGGGGGCAGGTAGAGGAACGGTATATGTCCGCGTAGACTATACGGACAAATCGGGCAGGGTGTACCATAACAACTACTGTCTGGACAAGCAGAAGAATATGAATTATCCGAAAGTGGATTTGCAGGTCGAAGTCCGTTCCATTGAAGGCGGATATGAAGTGACGGTTTCGGCAGACAAGTTTGCCCGTGCCGTATGCTTGTCCGTTGCTGACAATGAAAGTGTATATAGCGACAATTATTTTGATGTCCAGCCGAAGAGCAGCGTGCAGGTACAGGTCAGGACGCGATTGTCTGCCGAAGCGTTCAACGCTTCGTTGAGGCTGACTTGCCTGAACAATGAATTCTGATAAGTTATGGAAAACAAAGCGGAGCAACATATTGAAATGTTACTCCACTTCTCATTGAGATGTTGAAAAATGTGTTTTCAGGAGATTTAGTTATTTTCTTTTTTAATGTCTATGGTCATGAACCGTTCACCGTCATATAGACTTTTGACGCGGATGTTCAGTCCTTTTTTCTCTTTCAGTTGTTCCGCTATATTGTCCAGCTTGAAGGAGGCCAGTCCGGTGCCCAGTGTGAGCTGGCTGTCATTGTAGGCATTGTGGCGGAATTCGAGATTGACGTAATCCAGTTTGTCGTTCTCGCCGGTGGATGCTTCGTTGATGACCAGGTTCAGCATGTGCTTCTTATCTTCGTTGTTACTGTGGTAGAATTGATACTTGATGTTCAGATACTCACCCGTAATCCATAAATCCGTGGCGTTGATGTTGTCGTCTCCGATACTGTCTGCCTTTTCGGCAGGCATGGAGTAGATGTCTTTGGTCAGAATGTTTTCGATGTGCTTTATTTGGGCATTATATTCGTAGCCTGGAAGTTTCTCTTCCAGTTCGCGGAAGTAGATGAAAGCCCTCTGGCCGTCTATTACGGCATAGTTGTGAACATAGGTTGTGTCACTGGGATATAGTTTACTGCCTTCGTCCAGTGAGAAATAGTAGTCTTTTCCTTCGATGACCTTCACCGTACCTACGGCGAACAAAGTGTCATATTCGTCATCCCAATCGTCCAGGCATGATTGCAATACAATGGCAGTCAGGAATAAAAGCATGGATGCTGCCAATGTCATTCTCAGTTTCTTCATAAGTGGTAGGTTTTAGCTCTTTTTCTGTTTAAAACTTATTTTTGCATTCAGAAAATGCGGTGAAAAGCTAAATACTGCGTAGTATACTGTTAAAGAAATGAAAGTATGATTTTCTTCTCTGCCTGATGCAGTATTTTTGCGCCGATTGCATTTATAGGGTAAACACGTGTTAAAAGAGAGAATGGAAGAACAGGAATTGGCAGAACGCTGTAGGCAAGGAGACAATCTTGCCCGCAAAGAACTGTATGAGCGCTATGCGGGACGCATGCTCAGCGTATGCCTCCGTTATGCAGGTGACCGGGAGACTGCCCAAGACCTGATGCATGACGGTTTTCTGAAACTTTTTGATTCTTTCGATAAGTTCACTTGGCGGGGAGAGGGTTCTCTGCGGGCATGGATGGAACGCGTAATGGTGAATACGGTGTTGCAGTATTTGCGGAAAAATGATGTGATGAATCAGTCATCGGCCTTGGAGAATGCACCCGAAGCTTATGAGGAACCGGAAGGTTCGTCAATAGATGTCATTCCTCAAAAGGTACTGATGCAGTTTATCAGTGAATTGCCTGCCGGCTATCGTACCGTATTCAACTTATATATTTTTGAAGAGAAATCCCATAAGGAGATTGCTCGACTATTGGGAATTAATGAAAAATCCTCTGCCTCGCAGTTGACGCGTGCTAAAGCGACTTTAGCGGCAAAAGTACGTGAGTGGATGAAAAGAAATGATTAAATGAAGGAACGTATGGAAGATGAATTGTGGTTGAAAAAGATAAAGGATAAGCTGGAAGACTATTCCGAACCGTTGCCGGTTGCCGGATGGGAGCGGTTGGAAAAGGAATTGTCCCTTTCCGGAACTCCGATAACCGGATCGCATAGGATGATGCCTTTCCGTCGCTGGGCGGTGGCTGCGGCAGCTGTGCTGCTGGTGGCAGTATCGTCCGTCAGTCTGTGGCTGTTGCAGAGTCCGGTAGGGAATGAAATGCGGCATACGTCAGTGCCTGCTTTGGCTGTGGCTCCGGATGTCTTGCCGGAACAGACGATGCCTACCGTACAGACTAATTCCATAGAGCCTGCCTATCGGGCACATGGAAATGCATCGGTACGGGATAGGGAGGCAAGTCGCCCTTTGGTTGCACAAGATATTAGAATACCGGTTGACGATGAGCGGCAGGAGGAAATGTTGCCGGTTGAAACTGCAGATGAGGCTGTCGGTATTGGGCAGCAGGCGGAAGAGCCGGTAATGGAAGATACGGACCATGAGACCACAATGCAGGCAGAGGAACCGGAGAGAACAAGGAAAGACCGCTATCGTCCGTCAGGCCGGGACAAACTGCATCTTCCGGAAAGAAACAGTTCTGGTAGGGATACTAAAGGATGGGCGGTTGGCTTGTCCGTTGGAAATACGGGAGGTTTTTCATTGGCGAATGAAGGGGAAGCGAATGTCATGTCGGACTACATGCCTGGAAGTCCTATTTATGGCGGTAACGTAGATTTATCCTCTACGGCCAATGGTATTGTTACCATTCCCGACGGGCAGGAACTGGTTTTCAAGGATGGTATGCCCTATCTGCAAAGACGCGAAAAGGAGATTGCGGATATAGACCATAAACAACCGCTCAGTTTCGGTGTTTCGGTGCGGAAAAACTTGGCGAAGGGTTTCTCTGTGGAAAGCGGGCTGACGTATACCTATCTTGCTTCTGA
Source organism: Bacteroides sp. A1C1 (assembly GCF_004328515.1). Lineage (NCBI taxonomy): Bacteria > Pseudomonadati > Bacteroidota > Bacteroidia > Bacteroidales > Bacteroidaceae > Bacteroides > Bacteroides sp. A1C1. The sequence continues at coordinate 533,518 of NZ_CP036491.1, read as the reverse complement.
CGTAAGGTATGAGGGCAGCTCGGAAAAGATAAGCCAGAAGCTGCATTATATTGGCATTCCGATACGGGCCAACTGGAACTTTGTGGATACAAAGAACTTTACGATGTATGTTTCGGCGGGGGGTGCCATTGAAAAATGTGTGTATGGCAAGATTGGTACTGAGAGTGAGACTGTGAAACCGGTACAGCTTTCTGTCATGGGTGCTGTCGGTGCCCAGTATAACATAAGCAATAGGGTTGGCTTGTATGTGGAACCGGGAGTATCCTATTTCTTTGATGACGGTTCGTCGATACAGACTATACGCAAGGAGAACCCGTGTAACTTTACGTTGCAGGCCGGCATACGTCTTACTTATTGATGGCAGGACAGACATGTTTTTGTCCACTTTCTTGTAGATTCTGAATTTTCTTAATAACTTTCGGCCGTGTTTCTTCGTTGGTGGATGAAGGGACACGGTTTTTTATTGATTGAGAAGAAAGAAAGTAGGTCGGGACATGCCCGGCAATATAACAAACACGTAGTAAAATAGACAAAATGAAGATTAAAAAGAAAGTAGCCTTAAGCGGGCTATTGCTTTGTTGTGCAATCACGGCAAAAGCACAAGTGTGTATTACTCCCCAGGCGGAACAACGTGCCAGGGAGTTGGTTTCTCAAATGACTCTGGAAGAAAAAATCGATTACATTTCCGGTCCCAAATCTTTTTATATCCGTGCTGTGCCCCGGCTTGGCATACCCGAAATCAGGATGGCCGATGGTCCGCAAGGCATACGTAACAATACTCAAAGTACCTTGTATCCTTGTGGCATCTTGTCGGCTTCGACATGGAACCGTAAGTTGGCCAGAGAACTGGGACATGGTTTGGCCCGGGATGCAAAGGCCCGTGGGGTAAGTATTCTGTTGGGGCCCGGAGTCAATATCTACCGTTCTCCTCTATGCGGGCGAAACTATGAGTATTTTGGTGAAGACCCTTATCTGATGGGCGAAACAGCCAAAGAATATATCTTGGGAGTGCAGGAAGAGGGAGTCATGGCTACGGTGAAGCATTTTGCAGCCAATAACCAGGAGTGGAGCAGACATCATGCCAGCTCGGATGTGGATGAACGCACGTTGCAGGAAATTTATTTTCCCGCGTTCCGAAAAGCTGTGCAGGAAGCAGGAGTAGGAGCGGTCATGGATAGCTATAATCCGCTGAACGGGGTGCATGCCACCGAAAACAGCTGGCTGAACATTGATGTATTACGCAAGCAGTGGGGATTTAAAGGTATCTTGATGTCCGACTGGACATCTGTATATTCCGGTGTGGGAGCCGCTAATGGAGGGTTGGATTTGGAAATGCCCGTCGGTAAATTCATGACCAGGGAGATTCTTATTCCGGCAATAGAGAATGGTATCGTGAAGGAAGAGACCATTGACGCCAAAGTCCGGCATATACTCCAGACATTGATTGCTTTTGGAGCACTTGATACTCCGAGAGAAGATAAATCTATCGCTAAAGACAATGCACAGTCTAAGGAAATTGCACTTGACTTGGCGAGGGAAGGAGTAGTGTTATTGAAAAATGACAACGGTACGTTGCCTTACCGGAACGGTAGAACATTGGTAATCGGGCCTAATGCCGATATTATTCCCACAGGAGGGGGAAGCGGATTTGTCACCCCTTATTCGGTAGTGTCGCTCTATGACGGTATGGTTCAGTTGAAGGGCGGCAGACAGATAGAGCTGCTGTCTGACAGCCTTCTTTATAAGGATATGTCCCAACAGATTTATACGGATGACAGTTTTACGCAAAACGGTTTTAAGAGCGAATATTATAATACTCGTAATCTTACCGGAGAGCTCTTTCAGGCTGCCATAGAGCCTGCCATAGACTATGCCTGGAAATACGGTGCACCGTTCGACGGCATGCCGGTAGATCAGTTTTCTGCCCGTTGGACGGGAGTTTACAAGGCTGACAAGGATGGAACTGTCAAGTTCCAGCTGGCTGGCGATGATGGATACCGTCTGTTTGTAAACGATAAGCTGATTACCGGAGATTGGGGGAACCATTCATTCAGTACCCGCAGTGCATTTATGCAGGTCAGTGCAGGGGAGATATACCGGTTGCGTATTGAATATTTTGATAATGTGGGTGAGGCGACTGTCAGTTTCCAGGCAGGAATGATGGATGAGGAGCGTTTGGCCTCTTCACTGAAGCATGCCAGGAATGTTGTTGTATGTGCCGGGTTCAACAGCAGTACAGAAGGTGAAGGGTTCGACCGTCCGTTTGCATTGTCATACGGGCAGGAATATCTCATTAATAAAGTGGCTTCACTTCATGATAATGTGACTGTGGTGGTGAATGCCGGAGGTGGAATAGATTTCCGCAATTGGGGGCAGAATGTACAAGCTATTTTGATGGCATGGTATCCGGGGCAGGAGGGTGGAAAGGCCCTTGCCGAAATCATTACGGGCAAGCTTTCGCCAAGTGGCAAACTGCCGGTCAGCATCGAGGAAAAATGGGAAGATAATCCGGTATATGGTAATTATTATGACAATCGCAATGTACCTCATAAACGGGTGCAGTATGCCGAAGGTGTTTTCGTAGGTTATAGGGGATATGACCGGAACGGAAAGCAGCCGCTCTATCCTTTCGGGTATGGACTGTCATACAGTAGTTTTGAATACAGTAATCTGAGTGTTGAGAAGACGGGGGGAAACCGGGTTACAGTAAGCTTTGACATCAAGAATACCGGAAAGATGGATGCTGCAGAAGCGGCTCAGGTATATGTGCGGGATGTGGATTGTTCTGTTCCGCGTCCATTGAAGGAGTTGAAAGGCTACGATAAGGTTTACTTGAAGAAGGGTGAAACCAAGCGCGTTCGGATATTGCTGGATGAGGAAGCCTTTGCCTACTATGATGTGGAATCACATCGGTTTGTAGTGGAAAAGGGGACTTTTGAGATTCTGGCAGGTCCTTCTTCGGCTGATTTGCCATTGAAGGCAACTGTTGTTTTATGATAAAATAAATATCAAAACAAGAATGGTGGTATGAAAAAGATAATAATACTGATGGTTTGTCTGTGGGGACTTGGTAACACCTTTACCTTGGCACAAACTACGGAGAAGGAGAAATTCATCTTAGGCTTGATGAAGCAGATGACGCTGGACGAAAAGATAGGCCAGCTTGCACAATGCACCTACCGGGGGAATTTTACCGGACCCGACGGTGGAAATATTCCTAAGGAAGAATACGTACGGCAAGGCAGAATAGGCTCTATGCTGAATGTGATAGGAGTAAAGGATATACGCCGTTATCAAGAGCTTGCTTTGCAATCGCGTTTGCGCATTCCTTTAATTTTCGGACTGGATGTTATCCACGGCTATCGTACCGGATTTCCGCTTCCGCTTGCTGAGGCTGCAAGTTTCGATTTGGCCATGATTGAGGAAGCTGCACGCTACAATGCTTTGGAAAGTGCCGCCGATGGTTTGAACTGGGTTTTTGCCCCGATGGTGGATATTTCGTGGGACGCACGTTGGGGACGCGTCATGGAAGGGGCCGGTGAGGACCCTTATTATGGTTCTCGGGTAGCGGAGGCGCGTGTCAGAGGCTTGCAAGGAGACGATTTGGCGGACACGACGACTGTCATGGCATGTATGAAACATTTTGCCGGATATGGTGCACCGATAGCAGGAAAGGAGTATAATAGTGTGGATATGTCAATGGGCCACTTTGCCAATTTTTATATGCCTCCCTATAAGGCGGCCATAAAGGCAGGAGCAGCTACCGTGATGAGTGCTTTCAATGATTTTAATAATATTCCTTGTACTGCCAATGATTTCTTGCTCAACCGGCTATTGAGAGAGCAGTGGGGATTTAAGGGATTTGTTGTGTCCGATTATAATTCGGTAGAGGAATTGGTGAACCACCGTTATGCTGCTGACAAGAAAGATGCCGCAGCCAAAGCGCTGAATGCTGGTCTGGACATGGAGATGGTAAGTACCTGCTACTTGACTTATCTGAAGGAGCTTGTTCAAGAAGGGAAAGTAAAGGAGAGTGTGCTTGATGATGCAGTACGGCGTATTTTGGAGAAGAAATATGAGTTGGGATTGTTTGAGGACCCTTTTCGCTACTGTAATCCGGAAAGAGCAGCCAGAATACTCAATGCACCCGAAGTCCGCAATGCTTCGCTCCGTATGGCCGAGCGTTCCGTTGTATTGCTGGAGAATAGGGAATCCGTGCTTCCGTTGACGGCACAGACGAGGAAGATAGCCTTGATAGGAGGACTCTCAAAATCCCAATACGATATGGCAGGCGCTTGGGCCGCCACTACGGACCGGAGCAAAGTGGTGACCTTGTATGATGCACTGGTCCGGAAAGGACTGGAGGTGAACTATGCTGAAGGCTATGATATGAAGAGCAATCAATTGACTGGACTGCAGGAAGCATTGCAGGCTGCTGAGGCTTCGGATGTCATTGTTGTGGCGGTAGGCGAGAGATTCGGTCAGAGTGGCGAGAAGGCTTCCAAAGTGAATATAGCCATACCCGAGGGGCAGCAGAAGCTGGTGTCGGAACTGGCAAAGACTGGAAAACCTGTCATTGCTCTTGTCATGTGTGGGCGTCCGGTAATCTTCAATGAGATAAGGGAACATGCTGATGCGGTACTGTGTACTTGGTGGCTGGGGAGTGAGGCCGGCAATGCCATATGCAATGTGTTGTGGGGAGAGTATAATCCTTCGGCTAAATTGCCCATGACATTTCCTGCACACGTAGGGCAGATTCCCATTTATTACCAGAATAAGAGTACCGGTCGTCCTACCGCATTGCAACAGACTTATAAGGCATCCTATATCGATGCTTCCACTGAGCCTGCCTATCCTTTCGGATATGGGCTTTCGTATACGGATTTTGGATATTCTGATTTGAAACTGCTGCCGTGCAAGGCTGCAGGCGTCCATACGGAGGTGTCGGTAAAAGTGACTAATACCGGTAAGTGTGCAGGAGAGGAAGTAGTCCAGTTGTATGTGCAGGATAAGGTAGCGTCTGTTACGCGCCCGATAAAGGAATTGAAGGGCTTCAGGAAAATTCATCTGAATGCGGGTGAAAGCAAAACTGTAGTTTTTCAGATAACTGACGATGCACTGGGATTCTATGACAATGAGATGAATTATATGGTAGAACCTGGTGATTTCGTCTTTATGGTGGGTGGCAGTAGTGATGATGTACAGCAGATTACCTATAACTTGGAAGAATAGGGTTCTTGTCCTATAAATGAAAAGCAAGGCTGTCCGGATATGATTCCAGACAGCCTTGCTTTTCTGTTTTAGTTGGTTATCACATTCGTGAAATACTCTTTGAACAGTTTTTCTGCCTGTTCCAGTTGTTCCGGAGTATTTTCCTTTACTTCTTTCAATTTGTAATCCCATCCCATGGCTTCGTATTTGTGAACGCCCAGACGGTGATAAGGAAGTATTTCCACCCGTTGTATCTGCCGGTATTTGCCGAAACTTTCACCCAGTAGGCGGATGTCTTCTTCCGAATCGCTGTAACCGGGAACCAGTACGTAGCGCAACCAAAAGGGGCGCCCATGTTCTTCGAGCCAGGCAGCGGTGCGGAGTGTCTGTTCGTTGCTCCGTCCCGTTAGCGTGCGGTGGCGTTCGGGATTGAATTGCTTGATGTCCAGCAGCACGAGGTCAGTCAGACTAAAGAGCTCTTCCACCTTTTCATTCCAGATGCCTCCGTTACTGTCCAGACAGATATGGATGCCGTTCGCCTTCAGCTCCTTGAAAAGAGGAATCAGCGCTTCTGCTTGCAGGGTAGGCTCACCGCCGGAGAAAGTAATACCTCCTTTCTTCCCGAAGAATGCCTTTTGGCTGATAGCCATTTGCAGAATCTCTTCCGGAGTGGTGGGAGTGCCTCCTTTTACATCAATCGTATCCGGATTGGCACAATACAGACAACGGAACGGACATCCTTGCAGGAAAACGACGAGCCGGAGACCCGGCCCGTCGAATGTTCCCATACTTTCGTAGGAGTGTACATTTATCATATTACATTCTTTCGTGGAATGAACGGCTGATGACTTCCAACTGATGCTCGCGGCTCAACTTCACGAAGTTCACGGCATAGCCGGAAACGCGGATGGTGAGTTGCGGATACTTTTCAGGATGTTCCATGGCATCTTCCAGCATTTCGCGGTTCAGTACGTTTACGTTCAAATGGTGGGCACCTTTGGTGAAGTAGCCGTCCATCATGGTTACCAGGTTCTCTACACGTTCTTCCGGTGTCGGGCCCAGTGATTTGGGAACAATGGAGAACGTATTGCTGATGCCGTCCTGCGAGTCGCGGTAGCGCAATTTGGCTACGGAGCTCAAGGAAGCGATGGCACCGTTCTTGTCACGTCCGTGCATTGGGTTGGCACCCGGAGCAAAGGCAACACCTTTGGCGCGTCCGTCCGGAGTGGCACCGGTCTTCTTGCCGTACATCACGTTGGAGGTGATAGTCAGCAAGGAAAGGGTGGGACGGGCATTCTTGTAGACAGGCAGCTTTTTCAGTTCTTCGCTGAAATAGTAAACGAGGTCTACTCCCAGGTGGTCCACACGGTCGTCATTATTGCCGAAGCAGGGGAATGAGCCTTCGGTGTCGAAACCTTCGGTCAGGCCGATTTCGTTGCGGCGTGCAGTGACTTTGGCATATTTGATGGCGGACAGTGAGTCTATGGCGATGGAAAGGCCGGCGACACCGTATGCCAGATTGATGCGTGGGTCGGTATCGATGAATGCCATCTGGGCTTTCTCATAATAATACTTATCATGCATGTAGTGGATGATATTCATGGCCTCGTTGTAGACACGGGCTATTTCAGTCAGTACCTTCTTGTAGTTGGCCATAACTTCCTCAAACTTCAGTGTTTCGCCGGTCAATACGGGAATACCTTTCACCATGACAGTTCCGGTGTTTTCGCAACGGCCACCGTTGATGGCAAGCAGCAGGGCCTTGGCAAGGTTGGCACGTGCACCGAAGAACTGGATTTGTTTGCCGATGGCTTGGTAGGATACACAGCAGGCGATGCCGTAGTCGTCGCAGTTGCGCACTTCACGCATCAGGTTGTCGTTTTCGTACTGAATGGAGCTGGTATCTACAGAAACTTTGGCGCAGAAATCCTTGAAACCTTCCGGCAGTTCGGGACTCCACAATACGGTCAAGTTCGGTTCCGGAGAAGGACCGAGGTTGTATAGCGTCTGCAAAAAGCGGAAAGAAGTCTTGGTGACTTTCACGCGTCCGTCGTTGAAACGGCCGCCAATGGCTTCGGTCACCCAAGTCGGGTCACCGGCAAAGATATCATTGTATGATTGCATACGCAGATGGCGTACCATGCGCAGCTTGATGACGAACTGGTCTATCAGTTCTTGCGCAAACGTCTCGTCAATCTTTCCATGAGCCAAATCGTATTCGATGAAAATATCGAGGAAAGAAGATACGTTACCCAGTGACATGGCAGCACCGTCCTGCTCTTTGATGGCAGCAAGATATGCCATGTATACCCATTGCACGGCTTCTTGGGCAGATGTAGCCGGGTGGCTGAGGTCAAGCCCATAATATTCACCCATTACTTTGATATCTTTCAAGGCTCTGATTTGTTCTGCCACTTCTTCGCGCAGGCGGATACGTGCTTCGGTCATCGGGCCTGTAAGGTTACGCAAGTCCTCCTGCTTGGCTTCGATAAGTCGGTCGATGCCGTAGAGTGCCAGACGCCGGTAGTCACCGATGATACGTCCGCGGGCATAGTTGTCGGGAAGACCGGTCAGAAATCCCAATGAGCGGAAGGAACGGATTTCTTCGGTATATACATCGAATACGCCGTCGTTATGTGTTTTGCGGTAATGGGTGAAGATGTCTTTTACTTTATCGTCCACTTCCACTCCGTTTTCACGGCATGCTTTTGCTACCACGTTGATGCCTCCGAAAGGTTTGATGGAACGTTTCAACAGTTCATCGGTCTGCAAACCGACAATGAGTTCATTGTCCTTATCAATATATCCGGCTTTATGAGAAGTAATGGTAGATACGGTGCTATTGTCCAGTGAACGGACGCCATTGTTGTTTCTTTCTTCTTCGAGAGCTTTCAGACAGATGTCCCAGATACGTTTGGTACGTTCGGTAGGTCCCTGCAGAAAAGATGCATCTCCGGTATAGGGTGCGATGTTTTTACTGACGAAATCACTGACATTGATTTCTTTGCTCCAAAGCCCATTGGTAAAGGTTTTGTTCAATTCCATAAAATTTGTTTTTGTTAGTAGGTTAGATAATGTTATCCTTTAGAGCGCGCAAAAATACTGAATAAATTCCGTAATTTTATAAGAGAGATTCCCCTTTTTATGTTGAACAGCATAAAATAACTATTATTAGGTAGTGAATGTCCGGGGGAGTAGAGATGCTAATACTTTCTTTATATGTGGTTTACGAACAGAAACAAGAATCGGATAATAATCTGCATTATTTACAAATAATGTAGGTTTAAGAACAGTCGTATTCTGAACCTAATTCAGTCGTATAGTGAATGCCATTCAGTCGTATACTGAATAGGGTTCAATCGTATACTGAATGTGACTCTTTGTAAGCATACTGATATTCAGTAAGTTATAAAATATTATCTTGCCATTGATAAATTTTAACAAACAGCCTAAATGCCGTTATGTTCGTTCCGTAGTGGGTATAAACAAGAATTTTGGTATAATTGCTCTGTTTTTGTGCAGAAAAGTTTGTAGAATAAAAAATGATTTGTATCTTTGCACCGCTTTAAAAGAAAAGCACTTCTGAAAAAGAAGTTTTGGAGAGGTGGCAGAGTGGTCGATTGCGGCGGTCTTGAAAACCGTTGTGCTGCGAGGCACCCGGGGTTCGAATCCCTGTCTCTCCGCAATAAACGCTGAAAATCAGCAAATTGCAAAATAAACACCCAGTTTTACACCCAAGAATGTAAAACTGGGTGTTTTTGTATTATTTAAGAAATGGATTTTTGCTGGGGTTTATTAAACAAGATACTATTTCTTCTTAAAATAAAAAGATACATCAAAGGTTGCCTATGTACATGCGAATGCATTAGATAGGCAACCTTTAGTTATTTAAGTGGCATTGCATTACTTAGGAAATGTGGCTTCAATTTGTTTGGCAACACGTTTTATAGCACCTCTAATGTCTGCAGATACGCTCAATCCTAATGTACTGTATGCACCACGACATGAAGCTATCGGGCGACCCGTGAGGAAATCTATGAAATTCACAGTTACAATGGATTCTTCTTCTAAAATATCTACCCCATATTTTACCATAAGCAGTTTTGACTGTTGTGTTGCAGTCATTTCATTTATACGCATATCACTGACCAACGTAAGTCGAGAGCCTTCTACTGCATCAAACAACTGTATTTCGTATTCCATCAGTTGGGCAGGAATGTGATAGGTGTCATTGTTGATGATTGAGGCATATTCATATTTAGACAAATCTGCATTTTGCGACACAACGCTTTTAGAGGTTGTGCAAGATGATACGGCTATTCCGATAAAAAATAGGAATGTGATAATTACTCTATTCATAAATACTTATTTAGGTTCGATATGCAAATAATAGCTTTCTTCTGCCGATTCCTCCTCATCAGGAAGCTGATGCAACATCAGCATGCGGGTGGTTTCGTTTTCCCAATACCTTTCAGCCACTACACCTTTTTCAGGCAGACATTTGAATAGACTTTCTTTGCCGTTGGCATTTTCTCCAGTACCAATACTGTTTTCCATCAGTATCATGACTGCCTTTTTAGTTGTCGGCAGAAAGTCTGCATCCGGCAGCAATTTATGGTTTACTGGGACAAATAGAGAATAAGGATTATAGCCCTTGGCAACAATGTCATACAACTTGTACTCATAATTTCGATCCAACAGACAATAGGCCGTCAGATTCGTAGGCTTCTGTAGATTAATTGCGCCCCATTCAAGTCCCAAAAAATCGCGGTCATAAAGCGTGATGCGATGCGAAGTTTCATATTCCACTTTTCCATCGCGGTAGCCTTTCAGATGGCTCTTTACCGTACCGCTCTTGAAGAAGTGCGAACTCCATTGTGTAGTGATATGTGTTTCTGCGCTTTCTGCAGAAACTTTGTTTTCAGCCACTTTGAATGTGTGAGGAAAATCATCTGCGCTCCACACAATAGAATCATAATAGTGTGTGAACTCAGGGATGTCTATGGGTGAATATTCACCGTTTATATCCGTGATTCGAAAGGTAATCAAATCGAGAGGCGCCGGCAGCGGACTTTCAATCCTCATAAAGGGAGTATATTCGGACATTATCATCTTGAACTTCGCTTCTTCTGGTATAGGTTCTTGTTCTGGATCTGTTGGTCCATCATTGTTAATAGCTCTGGATAAACAGATAAGCGTATAAACCTTTCTTTCTCCATCATTGGCTGAAATCTGAATCTCTTCGTGTGCAACATCATTAGAAGTCGATGGAGGAAAGTGAATTTTCACCTGATTGCCTTCTATCTTGAGGGTGGCCCATCCACAATCGTATACGTAAGAATCTCCTGATATGGGGTTGAGCACATCATAATTCTCGCAAGTCATTACCATATTGCCTCCCTTGCCATTCGTCTCAAAAAAATAGGACGGAGAAACGTCTGTGGTTGATTTTAAAAATTGGACGTTTGCAGGCGTAATGATTTCATATGACCACTCCATGGGTCTTGCTGGTAAAACATCATCCTTGTCGCAAGCCGTTAAGAGCAGGCAGACAAGCACCATAAAAGGCATGAACATTTTATTCATATTCGTATCATATACTCTATTGGCCCCATTCGAGTGGCTAAATGGATGATGAGAAACGTGAGCCAATTATGCTTCATCCTAAGCAATCAGATGAACATACCGTTTCTTTGATTTTTTATTCTTGGGTAGATGATTCTACACAAATGTAAAATTAGTCATTTAATCGAGATTTTGCTTTATGTTGAACGAATTTATAATTTGAATCCTCTGTTTTTTTGTTCTCTCTGCACCGAATTACGCAGATTCTGCTCTAACTTTTCCCATTGTTCCTTAAACCATTGTACTATGGGCTGTCGGTTTATGGTCAGCACCAACTTATGTTCTTCGGTCAAATCGTCCTCAATCTTGCAGACCGCATCCTTTATTTTGAATGACTGTCTATGCTGTGTGGAGTACAGCTTGCCACTGCAAACGATGGGCTTCCTTTTAGCCAAAAGTACGTCTATCATTTCCTGTGTAAATCCAGCTGACTTGCAGAACTTCTCCATTTGCAGCATTTCTCTCATAATGGGGAACCATTTGAACGCTTTGCCGATGATTTCATTCAGCTCTTCTATTTTCTTCACCTTCATGTTCAGCTCCTGTCGGTGTACCTCCTGCTGGCAGTGTTTCTCTGTGCTGTGACGCTCTTCCTGCATCCTCATGTGGTCGTTCAGCAGACGAATCTGATTGTTACGTTTGTCTATTTCACCCTGTAGCTTTCCGTTGGCTTGTTCCAGCTCCTTCAGCTTACCGCTACCGAAAAGAGAACCGACACCGCTGGCAATGGCTGTCATGGCATCCGTAGCCTTGTTTTTCAACTGCTCGGTTCTGGCTTCACTTTTGATTTTAGCCAGCTCGCTTTCCGCCCGTTCCTTTTCGGCAAGCAACAGACCGATGTTTTCCTGTATGTCCTCTGTCTGGTTCAGCAGGTCACGGTAGTATTGGGCGGTGGTGGTATGCCGGGCTTCCGAGCCGACAATGCCTCGCTTCAATCCGTATTTGGCCATAGCCAGTGCATACCCGTCCTGATAGGCTTTCAGTTTATGCCGGGTCATGATGTCATTGGCTGACAGCCGTGCTGCACCGCTCGGTTTCTTGCGGTAGTTTTTCTTCACCAGCTTTTCTGACTTCTTCTTTCTGCGTTCAGTCTGGACGATAGGGATGAGGGTGGCATGGATATGGGGTGTTTCCTCGTCCATGTGCAGCACGGCCGAAACCACGTTCTCGCTGCCGTAGGTACGTTTCATCCATTCCACGCTGTCCCTGCACCATTCATCCAGCTTGCCTGCCTGCTCTATCTGCTTCATGTCCTTGGGGCTTCCCGATAGGATGAAGCGGATGGCACGTACCTGGTTGGTGCCTATCTTGCGTGTCAGTCCGGCACTTTTCAGCCTGTGGCTGATGGCTTCGTTGCGGTTGGTTACTCCACTGGGGAACTCAATCAGCTCACGGTTGAGATGCGTCCGTGTCGGATCTGCGTTCTTCGGGGTGGTCTTTCTTTCGATGTGGTCGGACATCTTGCTGTCCGACCCGTGCGCTTTGTCAAGATGCAATACTGCGAATCCCATGTTCTTCCTTTCTTTCTGATTCGTTAGACATTTGTTTTCTTACCCCTCTTGGGGGCGGCATAGCCGTTCATCGGGGGTGTCCAGAGGGGTGGAACCCCGTTGGCTCATTGGGGGATTTTTAGCGTTACTTGTAATGCGGCTCGAAAAATCCCCTAATGAGCTACGACTTTTTCAGCATGGAAAAGTCCACGCGCCCGTCCCTACATGCTGAGCCCTCTGCCCCGTTTGGTTGGTTCCTCCCCGGTGGCTTCTTTTCCCTTTTGTCGGCTTGCTGTTTCAGCTTTCATCCGGATGGCTTCCGCCTGCTTTCCGGCTCTCTGCTGTTGTAAGTATTCGTTCAAGTCCTTGCATCCTCTGTAAATCTGCGAAGCGTCCCGGATGTATCGGTCTCTGCCGTATTCCATGCGGATTTGCCGGAGTGCTTCCAGTCCTGCATGGTCGTTGTCGAAAAAGCAGTGGATGCGCTCATAGCTGCCCAGCGGATAGAGAGCCTTGTTCACGTTCGATACGGAGTTCAATACAATGTAGTCCTGCCCGTCCAATTCCGGATAATCCGGGCAGCTCTCCTTTCTCAATGTCAGAAAGGAAAGATAGTCCATGAATCCCTCGAACACATAGCAGGAAGTCCTTGCTTTCCCCGATTGTTTGATGTGGGAGATTTCCTTGGGCGCGATGCAGCCCTTGAAATAGGGGTTACGAACCTCAAACCCACCCGAGCCGTTAGGGAAGGCGATGGCAAAGTAACGCTTGCCGTTGTGGGTGTAACGGGCTTCGCTACATTCTCTTTTTGCCAGCTCCAGATTTATTCCTCTTTTCTGCAGGTATGCAAGCAGGGCAGGAGATGATAACGGTACTATCTCCAGCTGCTGGAAGCTCGGACCGAAAGAGTCCTGCTTGCCAAAAGAGAAAGATACCGGGTGTACATGCGGTGTCTGTTCCGCAATCCGCTCCAGCAGGTAAGGTACATGGTCGGTAGCATACAGGTGTGCAGCCAGTTCAATGATGCCGCCCCCTTTCCCTAAACGTAGGCTCGGTACAGAACGCCTTACTGCCTTTCGGCAGTAGGTTTTCCCGTACCTGCCCCCAAACCGTACTTGCATGTCTCCACGCATACGGCTCTCCGTTGATAACATGACTTTATTTAGCATGGCTGTGTATTTTGGCATAACACTTTTCACAGACAACCAATGTCTTCCTATGCTTTTCAAGCATCAGCCTGTCACATTCAGTTTTTCCTTTAAGCTGATTTAGCTTTCTGACATGACGCATGACTACAGGTCCGACTTTTCCACATAATTCACATGTTCTCGCATCCAATCGCTCAGTAAGTGTCGGCTGTGGAATTGCGATTGTGTAGGATAAGTCGTTTACCTCCGTATAGTACATTGGTGGTTTACGTTTGAATCCCTCATTATAGAATTTCCTGTACCGTAATTTACCTTTTGCATCCTGATATGGCACTATAATGTCATTCCCAACCTTATATTTGTCAATGACTTTGCTTACAGTGCTATTGGTTTTTCCTGCAATGGTATGGTACATACTGTACTCCATGATGTATCCAAACTTTGAGAGCGCGTATGCCACGTTGTTGGCAATGCAGTAGTAGTTGTAGAACCCTCTGATTTCAGAGTTATATGCCGCCACTATGTCCTCGATTTTCTTCTTCATAAGATTGCCTCTGAACTTTGCAAACCAAACTTGTCGGCCATTTTCTACCTTGTATCTGATGGCGCTGTATTCTTCCAGTTTGTTCCGCACCGTTTCTATGGCGACCTTTAGGACTATCTTACCGTTGTAATAACGGGCTGGCACATTGTTCTTGTCCCGCTTGATAGCATCAGACTTACGGACTGAAACATCGAAGCCAAGAAATTTCGCGGGCTTTTGTGCGTTTGTTATCAATGTCTTTTCCTGTGACAGTTCCAGCTTGAGGTTTTCTTCCATATACTTGGTAATGTCCGACTTGATTTTAACGCACTCTGCCTTGCTTCCGATAACACCAATGAGGAAATCATCTGCGTATCTTACGTATCGAAGCCTTCTGTATGTTTCATCCATACTGTCTCTGCTCTCAATCTTTTGCCTTTCACGTCTCAGTTTCTCATACTCATCCCTAAGCTGTAATCTGACATCTGCATCCTGTATGTTCTTGATGCTTTTAAGGATGCGTTGCATCTTATCGCTAAGTTGCTTGTATTCTTTGGTGATGTGTCTTTCTTTTCCCTTATTGAAGCGTAGGGCGTATTCTTCCATATACTTGTCAAAATTATCAAGATAAATGTTTGCCAGTATAGGACTGATATTACCGCCTTGTGGAGTTCCCTTGTTTGTATTATGAAACTTCCAGTCTTCAATATATCCCGCATTCAACAACTTGCGGATAAGCCTTAGAAATCTATCATCGGCAATCCGTTTCCGCAAAGTTGCAATCAATACATTGTGGTCTATGTTGTCGAAGAATCCTTTAATGTCTCCTTCCACAAACCATTTTGTACCTGTAAATGTCTTTTGGATATGGGTCAATGCGGTATGGCAGCTTCTGTTTGGTCTGAATCCATGTGAGGTGTTTGCAAACACCTCTTCATAGACGGCTTCAAGAATCATGCGCACCACCTCCTGTACAAGTTTGTCCTCAAAGGAAGGAATTCCAAGCGGTCTTTTCTTACCGTTTTTCTTGGGTATGTATATCCTTTTTGCCGGATTAGGCTTGTAAGACTCATCTCTCAAAGATGCAATGACTTTGTTTATTCTTTGAAGACTCATCCGATTGATGGTTTTCCCATCCGTACCGGGTGTCATATTGCCTGGTTTGGCGTAAATACGCTGGTAAGCAACATGAAACATCTCCTCATTGAATAAGATACGGTACAGCCTTTCGAACTTGTAATCCGAAACTTTACCATGCTTGTTTAAAGCTTTTAATACTTGCTCAGGACTTCTCATAATGTCTCACACATTTTCCATTATTTGTATTAAGTTATCTAACTGCTTCCCTTCGCCATGTACAAGGCTTTCCCT
The DNA here is from genome assembly GCF_004328515.1 of Bacteroides sp. A1C1. Lineage (NCBI taxonomy): Bacteria > Pseudomonadati > Bacteroidota > Bacteroidia > Bacteroidales > Bacteroidaceae > Bacteroides > Bacteroides sp. A1C1. Next base: position 518,150 of record NZ_CP036491.1, on the reverse strand, counting down.
TGCTCGGACTACTACGGAAGCTCCGTTCCCATGTCAGATATTCAGGGTCCTATGCCCATAGCCTTACGGCATTCTGATTTAGGGAATCCCCATTTGCTTTCACAATAACTGTTTGGCTCGGCAGACTGTCGGATGCGACTTACGTTCCTATTCCACTTATTGTGGTTGCTCTGAAGCCAGCTCCTGCTCCATTGTAATTTCGGTTTACATGGGGTGCTTCAGCCCGACGTGAATCAAATACCTTTCGTCGGGGCTGGTACGTGTGCAGCAGAACTATCGTTCAACCAATCAGGCTTCATCCTTGTGTCTGTCTTTTCCTCTCGCCATGCAGTCGCAGCTTGGTATTTAGCTGACTAATGACTTTACCGACATGCTTTTGTCACCTTTGGATTTCTCCTCCAGCTAAGTCGTTGAGGATAGGTCTGTTGAACTCTAACCTAATCTCTTGCCATAGAGATATTTATTGTGTAGCCTATATGGGCGCATCGAAGTCGTACCACTGGTTGCGTTCGGTGTTCACTTTGAAGGAAGCCTCCGTTTCTTCCCTCAAGGGAGATTTGTACCAGAGGTTGATACCCTGCTGTTTGACGGGTGAATAACCCAGGCTGTGCAGGTAGTCAGCCAGATTGATTTGTTTTGCAGTCTCGATGTTCATAAGGAAATCGTTTTTAGTGAGTACGTTGATTATTTCTCTTTTTGCCCGCAACTCTTAAATGTATGCGGTCTGTATCATCGCTTAGCTTTATTCCTATTATATACACCCCCGGAATAAAGTGAAGCGGTTGTTTCTCTTTTTGCCCGTAACTTCTTCCGTGAAGTTCGGTCTGTATATAATCACTTCACGATATTCTCGTATATATAGGATACGGAAATAAAGTGAAGTGATTAGACGGTTCAGTTTAATAGTGGAAGTCTGGCTTGAAGGAATACTTCCTGCCGTTTTCCTGCACTACCATCCGCTTGTTGCGCAGCATGGTGATAAGGGTAACAGCTTTCTGGTGGTTCAGTTTGATACCTACCGTGGGATAGACTTTGATTAAAGCCTCTTCCAGTTCCTTGTAGCCGTATTCCTCTTTCAACCCGAATACCGCTTCCAGTGCAATGCGGTGTTGCTGCTCGCTAATATCCTTGTGGGGGTCAAACTTTTCCTCCACAGGTCTTCCCGGCTTCCTTGCTTCCAGCTTGTAACCTTCCGCAAGTTCGGGCAGGGCTCGGTCGTTGATGCGGAATGCAAAAGGCTCGAAGTCCATCGCCCGGATGTGCATGGCGGAAACATGGCTGATGTCGCTGTTCCCCTTGTCCTTTTCCACCAGCAGGACTGTTTCCGCCTTGTTGTTCAGTTCCGTACCGATATGCCCTCTTGCGTTCTCATCCCCCTTGTTCTGATGCAGTATCGTATGGATATGGATCTGCCTGTCGTCCGTCCACTGCATCAGCTTGGATATGATGCGGGTGGATTCACCGGGGCTGTTGATGTCGTACACCATATCCCGGATGCCGTCTATGATGACCAGCCCAATATCCGGTGAGTGGTAGATAGCCTGTTCTACAATGCTGATGCGCTGTTCCGGGGTGTATTTTCTCAAAGCGAGAAACTCCAGATAACCGCTGTCCCTGTCGTCGGGCAATCCTGCCATCCGCAGGATCCGCTTCATCACTTTCAGGCAGTGGTAGGGGCTTTGCTCCGTATCTATATAAAGCACTTTCCGCTTTTCCTCGGGCAGTTCAGCTGCATATCGTAACACAGTACCGTTCTTCAATGCAGCAGCTACGATAGCCGATACATTGAAGGTCTTCTTGCTCTTGGCTTTGCCGATGGATGTACTGAAATTGCCCAGCGTCCCGATGACAGAGCCGTGTACTTTCAGAATTTCGGGGGCTTTTTCGTAACATCTTGACAGACTTAGCCGGGATTCCTGCCAGAGGATAACGGCTTGTTCGGGTGATATTTCTTTTATATAGTCCATAATCACCTCCTTTATCTGCGTCCTCCGGTTTTCTTGCCAGCCAGTTCCAGCGCCAGTTCCGCATCCACGATAATCTTGCGTCCAATCTGGGTAATGGCTTTGTCTATCTTTCCGCTTTTCTTGATGCGGTTGGCTGTGGGCAGGCTGCACCCGAAAAGCTTGGCTATGCCGAGTATGCCGTACACGTACTTTCTTTCCGTGTCGGTGGTCGGCTGTGTTTGCGCTTCTGCCTGTACCGAAGCGTGTCTGCTTAGAAAAAGGAACTCTTCGCCTGTCATCTGCCAGACGGGTTTCACTAACAGTTCTTTGAGGTTGTTCATCGTCCGTATGATTAGTTGTTTGACAATAGCCCTGCGCACAGGCTGTTTTTTCTGTTCTCGAACGATGCAAAATTAGGTAGGGTTTTGAGTGGTAAGTATGTGGATGATAGATACGGATTGTTCTGTTATATCGCTGAATATCAAGAAATAAAAATACCACTCAAAAATTATTTTGAGTGGTATAAGTGGTCATGTCGTAAAATATATTGGAATATCACGGGTTATCGGAATATTCCGCCCATTTCTTTGACGAACTTTTGATTGGGAATGCTGGGTAAATCGGAGACGGGTTCCCTGTACTTGGACTTGTAATAGTTTTCATCAATATTTAGGTGTTTCAGGATGGCTTCCTTCCATTTGTCCTTATCCTGCCCCGGCAACTGCTCCCTCATCAGGGAAATCAGATAGCATACCCGTATCTTTTCCCTTGGCTTTATTTTCAATACGCATTGGCAGGGATGCAGATTCATGCAGGCATAGAAATCCGGTGCGGTAATGTCTTCAAACTGTTCCCCTGCACAAACTTCATGAATGAGGGAAATCAGTTTCATGCTGAAATATTCAGGCAATCCGGCTGTTGTAGCCGTAGCCGATGCGGTTGCCGTTTCAGTTTCCGGCTGGCTGTCTGTACGGCTCTGCCTGTTTGCTTCGTTCGGTTGGCTTTCTTCGTCCGGTACATATTTGGTCAGGATGCCCATGAAGTGTACGCTAAGCAGGTAGATGTCATCGCAACGGTTTTTCATGTATTGCCGGGCCTCTTTCCAGAGAAGGGTTTGCTGCTCATAAAGATGGTCCAGCTGGGCTTTCCCCTTTTCATATTCAGCCTTGCAACGCTCATATTCTCTTTCCGCCAGCTTTTCTTCTTCGGGTGTATGCTCTCGGTAGCCGATGGAATCATAGCGGTTGTTGGCTTCGTTCATCGGTTTGCGCAGCCTGTTCACCACTTCCATCTCTTCCTTGATGGCTTCTTTGTAGCTGTCTGCGTATTGGTTGCATACACGCATAATCACCTCATCATGGGGAAGGCGGTAAGCTTCATAAAGCCGTGTGTATTCTCTGACTTCCTTTTTCAGGCTTTTCAGCAGCAGGGCACATGGTTCTGGCGGTGTATGAAGCACCAGTTCAAGGATAGCTCGCTCAAAAGCCTTTATATCGCTCCATTCCGAGTAGAAATCAACGATGAATTTCTGCTTTTCAAAAGAGAAAGTATGGCTTACAATCCAGTCTTTGCAGATTCTGTTCAGTTCTCCGTATTGAGGAATGAGGGTTATTATCGTTTTCTGCATGGCATACTCTTATTATTGGGGGTCTTTGTCAAGGAAAGAAGCCAGTTCTTCTTCCACTTCTTCTACGCTGGGCAACGCTGATTTCAATTTCTCGGGAATTGCCTTGCTCAATTGGTAATCGCTGATGCCGATGGGCTGGTCATAGCCGGAAAGGGCATACTGGGCAACCACTTCGTCCTTCCCTCTGCACAACAAAAGACCGATGGTCTTGTTGTCGTGTTCCCCTCTCAACTTATCATCCACCACGTTGATGTAAAAGTTGAGTTGTCCGGCATATTCCGGCTTGAAAGGAGTGGCTTTCAATTCTATGACAATATATGCGTGCAACGGAATGGAATATAAAATCAGGTCGGCAAAGAAATCGCTGTTTCCTACTTGGAAGTGCTTCTGCCGGGCAACGAAGGCAAAACCGTTGCCCATTTCCAACAGGTAGCGGGTAACGTGTTTCACCAGCTGTTCTTCAATATCCCTTTCGTCTGCTTTTTCTTTGGCTCCTGCCAAATCAAAGATGTACGGGTCTTTGAGCAGGTAATTGGCAAGGTCGCTTTGTGGAGCCGGAAGTGTGGTCGTGAAATTGTTAACCTTGTTGTTGCTGATTTGTCGGCTATACAAATCACTGTCAATCTGTAATTTCAATACATTACTGCTCCATCCCATTTCCACAGACTGCTTCATGTACCAGTAGCTTAGACCCAATGGAAGTGAACTGTTAAGCATAATCACATGGCTTGCCCAATTAGTTCTTGCAACAGGTGATGTCATGAATACGCTTTCTATATCCTTAATTTCCATTTGGTAAATATCAGATACAGTTTTGGTAACATTGTGGATTTGTGCAAGAGGTTCTTGCGTGATTATCATTTCTTTGTTATCAGCAGATTGAATTTGCGCAAGAGGCTCTTGCGTAAATTGAAAATCGTTTAAGAAGTGTACTTCATCCTCAATTTTCTTCACGTTTGGTGCTATCAGTCTTGCATCTGTTTCTATGAAACTTTGCAACGCTCTTAAAGGATATGCTTTTGCAAACTGACACATATAGGTAAGGTTACGTTCCGAATAGCCTTTCTTCTCAGGGTAATGCAGTCGGATAGCCTTTGCCAACTGCTTGATGATTTTGCTTCCCCATCCGTGTAGCTGCTGGTGATAAAGGATGTAATTGCCTACCTTCCAGTAATGGAACAGCATTTGTGCATTGGCTGCAACAATCAGCCTTACTTGTGCCTGTTCTATTTCCGAACCGACCGCTTGAATGAATGCATCAAAATTCGTTTTTTCTATGTTGGATTCCTTGTTGCTCATAATGTGATGATAATTTCTACAAATATAGTCATTGGTAACTATCTATGAAACTGTTTGATACTTTTATAGTTGATTAAACTTGTTCATGGCGTTCGCCTTAATATCATCCGCTATGTCAATGTAGGGTTTCATAGCCTTGTAGTCGCTGTGCCCCGTCCATTTCATGACCACCTGTGCCGGGATTCCGAGAGCCAGCGCATTGCAGATGAATGTCCTTCTTCCTGCATGGGTACTGAGCAAAGCGTATTTGGGTGTGACTTCATCAATACGTTCATTTCCCTTGTAGTAGGTTTCGCGTACAGGCTCGTTGATTTCTGCCAGTTCGCCCAGCTCTTTCAGGTAATCGTTCATCTTCTGGTTGCTGATGACGGGTAGAGCCATGTAATTCTCGAAATGGATGTCCTTGTATTTGTCCAGTATGGCTTTACTGTATTTGTTCAGTTCAATCGTCAGGCTGTCGGCAGTCTTGACTGTGGTTATTTCGATGTGGTCGGATTTCACATCGCTTCTTTTCAGATTGCGAACATCCGAATACCGCAAACTCGTAAAGCAGCAGAACAGGAAAACGTCACGCACACGTTCCAGGTATTGCTTATCCTTGGGTATCTGGTAGTCTTTCAGCTTGTTCAGTTCATCCCAAGTCAGGAAGATTACTTTTTTCGAGGTGGTTTTCAGTTTCGGTTTGAATGTATCGTATGCAATGTTCTGATGATGTCCTTTCTTGAAACTCCAGCGCAGGAACCATTTGAGGAATCCCATTTGCTTGCCGATGGTGCTGTTTCTCATATCCTTAGTGTCACGCAGGAAGTTGACGTATTCGTTCAATCCAAACTCGTTGAAATAGTTAAACGTTGCATCCTCCTTGAACTCTTTGAGGTGGTTCCTCACTGCTGCAAATTTTTCATAGGTGGATGCCGTCCAGTTATTCTGGTTACCGCACTCTTTTACAAACTCATCGAACACCTCCCAAAAGCTGACAGGGGCTTCTTCCGGCTGTTCTTCGCTGGTGTCTTTCATTCTCATGTTGAAAGCTTCCTTCAACTGTTGGGTCGTTGGCATAACCTCCTGCACCTCAAATTCCTTGAAAATATTCTGGATTTCGGCATAGTATTTCAGCAAGTCCGTATTGATTTCGGCTGCACTCTGCTTTAGCTTGTTGGTACATCCGTTCTTTACCCGCTGCTTGTCTGCATCCCATTTGGCTACGTCAATCCGGTAGCCCGTTGTAAACTCGATGTGTTGGCTGGCAAAGATGACACGCATACGGATGGGTACGTTCTCTACGATTGGCACACCGTTCTTTTTCCGGCTCTCCAATGCAAAAATGATGTTACGCTTGATATTCATAATTGGGTGCGTTTGAAATTCTACACCCAAATATACACCCAATTATTGAGATAGCAAAAGACATTTAGAAACATTTAGTTTTACTCTATATTGTAATTTGCACTTGATTATCAGTTGTTTGCGGTTTTATGAGATTCTGTGAAAGTATAAGTTCGAGAGCCTGTCTCTCCGCTGAATTAACCGGAAAAAACGGACAGTAAACACACAAGTCCCACAAATCCAATGATTTGTGGGACTTTTTTTATCCCCTTGTGCCTGCCTTAAAGTATTTATCTATTAAAAACTTAATCCTACGAAGCAGGTCAGAAAACAACATAAAAAAGGCCATCTATCCCAGACAGCCAATCTTTTGTTAACCTTAAATCTAATACTATGAAAAACACATTACAAATGTACATGTTTTCCGCTAACCTCCAAACCGGCAGCGGTTAATATTATATTATATAACAACCCTTAATGCTCATTAAGGCTTTATCAGCGAAAACGCAACGTGCATTTGCTCCCAACGCATCATCCGTTTGCCCGGTGTGCATTATGCATCCGGCACAGATGGATGATGCGTTTTGCAAATCCGTCACATCAACAGTCAATTCTAAAATAACCATTACAATGAAAGCAACCCCAAACAAAGGAATGAAACTCTCCGCTGAAGATGTCAGAGCCTGCCTTCAGCACCGCTTGCACCGTAGCTTGAACTATATACCTCATGCTGCGCTCCCGCTACATCTTTCAGAGCCGCTTGAAAAGCGTGGAACGCTGCCGTCTCACGCCAGCCAAGGTGCTGGGCTACTTCAAGGAGGAAGGGGAGGAGTTGGGGGTAGGAAGTAAATTGGTTAGTTCGGATGGAAAAATTCGTATATAATGCATAAGCCGCATCCGTCGAATATAATGAAAGGAGATGTGATGAACAATTACTAACTTATATTCGTGAGAATAGACTGATTGAGAAATATTAATAAAGTAAAGAACAAAAGATAACAAAATAGTATAGGACAGTTAAAGTACAAAGGACATTTCGGTAGCGTGGAATACGGTGAAGAAGACAATTGCTTGTTTGGCAAAGTTCTTGGTCTTAAAAAGGATTGTATTACCTATAAAGGTGAAATCATTAGTGAATTGAAAAGTAACTTTGAGGGTGCTATCCTTCATGGCATGGCAGCCGCCAACGTCTCTCCCATTCTAACTTTGCAACATGTTTTATTAATAAAAATATGCAAAATAGAGAATGTATTTCTAATACATTCTGATTATTTTAGTATATTATTATATAGGGTGGTGGAGGATGAGGTGAGTCCCTCTTCCGCCATCTTATTTATTTCATTAATTTTTAGCCGATTCTAACTGTTTATTTGTATCCCCTTGGCTGGTCCCTTACCTTTGTCATGTTATCGAATTAAGAATAGACAAAGATGGAAAAAGAAATGAGCCCCATGACAACGGAGATACTGAAGAAAGGTTATCTCCTCTTCCCCATTCCCCGCCGGTATACACGGTTTGGTGTTTCTTTGTGGGATATGCCAGACCCGGATAATGGGAATGTAGACACGCATTGGACGTATGGCGGTTATGAGTATGTGAGTAATCAAAACTTCCATCCAACCGCCTGCGATGCTCCATTCGCTGGAAAAGGAAATGTGCCCGGTTGTGCGGCCAATCGTGCGTCATCGTTGCAGGTAGCGGATTTTTTGTTCTTTATTTGCAGAAAGGTTATGCGGAAGTATTCCTGCAGGGCTCGGATAGTAGTGAATCCCGTTGTGTTTTAAAGTGTTATTATTTGTAGACAGTTAATGTCTTTTGTTGTCAGATTCATTGATTTTTATTCTCTTTTCGTATATTTGCGCCCATTAATTAAAGATTGTCACACGACTATTCTGAAAAAAGTGTGATATTCTGATAGCATATTTATAATAGGGTTATTCCTGATTTTACACTAAACTGGATAGGATTAATGGAGAATTTGAATGCAGTGATTACGGGAGTTGGAGGATATGTTCCGGACTATGTCTTGACTAATGATGAAATATCTAAAATGGTGGATACCAATGATGAATGGATTATGGGGCGCATTGGTATAAAGGAAAGACGCATTTTGCATGAGGAGGGGCTTGGAACTTCATATATGGCTCGTAAGGCTGTGAAACAACTGATGCAGCGCACAAAGACCAGCCCGAATGACATTGACTTGGTTATCGTAGCTACTACCACTCCCGATTATCACTTTCCTTCTACCGCGTCCATCTTATGTGACAAATTGGGCCTGAACAATGCTTTTGCTTTTGACATGCAGGCTGTTTGCAGTGGATTTCTGTATGCAATGGAGGCGGGGGCGAATTTCATACGTTCCGGAAAATATAAGAAGGTTGTCATAGTAGGAGCTGATAAGATGTCATCGGTGATTGATTATACAGACCGCGCTACCTGTCCTATTTTTGGTGACGGTGCTGCTGCTTTCATGCTGGAACCCACCCGGGAGGATATGGGAGTAATGGATGCCGTATTGAGAACAGACGGGAAAGGTCTGCCTTTTTTACATATCAAAGCGGGAGGCTCCGTATGTGCTCCATCTTACTATACACTGGACAATCGGATGCATTATATTTATCAGGAAGGACGTACAGTCTTTAAATATGCTGTGGCCAATATGGCGGATGCTTGTGAGGCGGTCATGGAGAGGAATCACTTGACGAAGGAGGACATTGACTGGGTGATTCCCCATCAGGCAAACATGCGTATAATTACTGCTGTTTCGCAACGCTTGGGAGTATCTCCCGAAAAGGTAATGGTCAATATAGAACGGTATGGAAATACAAGTGCCGGCACGCTTCCATTGTGCGTATGGGATTTCGAGGATAAGCTGAAAAAGGGGGATAAACTGGTTTTTACAGCATTCGGAGCAGGATTTGCTTGGGGGGCTATTTACGTGAAGTGGGGATACGACGGAAAAGGTTGAGGCTCTCTGATAAGATTTAGGTTGTTTGTTTTTTTTCTGATACAACTTTTAGTATCTTTGCGAAACAGCAGTTTTTTATTGTGACAGAAAATTGCATGTGTTTTGTTAACCATATAGAAAACTAAAAACAATCAGCGTATTATGAACCAGGAATTATCCATGAGCCCCAATCTATTGGTGGCTGCCCTTCAAAAACCGGCTTCCGAGTTTACGAAAGCAGACATTGTTTCCTATATAAAGGAGAACGACATTCGTATGGTGAACTTCATGTATCCTGCGGCAGACGGGAGACTGAAGACACTGAACTTTGTCATCAATAATGAAGCATACCTTGATGCCATACTTACATGTGGTGAACGCGTAGACGGTTCCAGCTTGTTTCCGTTTATAGAGGCCGGTAGCAGTGATTTGTATGTAGTGCCGCGTTTTCGGACTGCTTTTATAGACCCTTTTTCTGAATTGCCCACACTGTCAATGCTCTGTTCTTATTTCAATAAGGATGGTGAACCGCTGGAAAGTTCTCCGGAATATACCCTGCGTAAGGCATGTCAGGCATTCACTACGGTTACGGGGATGGAATTTCAGGCTATGGGAGAATTGGAATATTATGTCATTTCTGAAAATGACGGATTGTTCCCGGCTACCGACCAGCGTGGTTATCACGAATCGGCCCCTTATGCCAAGTTCAATGATTTCCGTACGGAATGTATGTCATATATTGCGCAGGCAGGCGGACAGATAAAGTATGGGCATTCTGAAGTCGGTAATTTTACGCTGGACGATAAGATTTATGAGCAGAATGAAATAGAATTCCTGCCGGTGCGTGCCGAGGAGGCTGCTGACCAACTGGTGATAGCAAAATGGGTTATTCGTAATCTGGCTAGCCAGTATGGATATAACATTACTTTTGCACCGAAAATCACGGCAGGAAAAGCCGGTTCCGGATTGCATATACATATGCGTGTCATGAAGGACGGGCAGAACCAGATGCTGAAAGATGGGGCACTCTCTGAAACAGCCCGTAAGGCCATTGCGGGCATGATGAAGCTGGCTTCTTCCATTACGGCTTTCGGTAATACAAATCCTACTTCCTATTTTCGTCTGGTTCCTCATCAGGAAGCACCGACCAACATTTGCTGGGGCGACCGCAACCGTTCGGTATTGGTACGCGTTCCGTTGGGCTGGTCGGCAAAAACGGATATGTGCATGTTGGCAAATCCGTTGGAGACCCCAAGTCATTATGATACTACACAGAAACAGACGGTGGAAATGCGTTCGCCTGACGGTTCGGCCGATTTGTATCAATTGATTGCCGGACTTGCTGTAGCTTGCCGTTATGGATTTGAGATAGACGATGCTTTAGGAATTGCAGAAAAAACATATGTCAATGTAAATATCCACAAGAAAGAAAATGAAGATAAGTTGAAACAACTGGAACAGCTTCCTGATAGTTGTGCCGCTTCTGCCGATTGCTTGGAAAGACAGCGTGCTGTCTTTGAACAATACCATGTGTTCAGTCCTGCAATGGTTGATGGGGTTATCTCTAAACTGCGTTCTTACGAGGATAGAACCTTGCGTGCAGAGATACAAGACAGTCCGGAGGAGATGCTGAAACTGGTCGAGAAGTATTTCCACTGCGGATAGGAGAAGAAATGAGGGCATAACTCACCGCAGGTTACACAGATTGCTATAGAATTTCTGATAATCAGGAACTTTTATCTGTGTTAATCTGCGGTGATTGTGTATTTTGACACCTCTCCATTATTCCTTTGGCTTTGAATACTGGTTCTGCTTTTTGTATTTCCGATTCGAAGCCGAACCAATAACCATTTTGGGTATTGTCGTCAATGGGTAGAAAACATAAGCGGAGGCTTTCTTTGTAGTTTCCATAGATGACTTCCCAATATTCCGGTGGCATCTGGCGCTTGGTCTTGACTTTCTCTGCTGGTTTTTTCTTTAATGACATGCCAGCCTCTATCCAGGCAATGGTGACCATGATTTTATAGGCCGGATAATGCATACTGCAGAATTCATAGAGTACGAGACCTCGCTTTTCCAGGCTCATGGGCTGGTCTATAAGATTTTTATCGATTAAAAATTCCAGAAAGCGACGTAGGAAGTCGTTGTCATCCAGAATCAGCTTGCGGGTGATGGCTTGCCAAGCAGTTGTGTTATAGAATCCATCCAGAAGACGTGACAGTTGCCGGGCTGTTTGAAGCTCGTTGACGCTGATTTCATTTGTTTGAAGCACTTCATAAGGAGGGAGAGGAGAATATCGGATGCCCAGTTCTTCCGCTCTTCTTCTCATTTCTGTGCCGGGAAGTAACTTCAGGGATTCAAGCTGTATCTCGCCGGCATTGTATCCGGCAAGTGTACGCACATCTTCAAATATTTCGGATAGGCGGTATAGAGGCAAGCCGGCAATGAGGTCGGCGTGTGTTTCCATATTGGGTAGGGAACATAGGAAACGAAGTCCTTGCAGTGAATCCTCCAGACTTCCCATCCGACGGCTTTTCTGGAGGACCGGTTCGCGCAGGCTTTGAATACCGGCCTCGAGATGGAGCAATCCTTGAGGTAGCTTTTTCAATTCATTTTTCAGCTCTTCGGATAATAGTGCAGGGTGTATTTCTAAGTGAAAGCATATGTCCGGGTTGAATTCCAGGAAAAGTTGCAGTAATTCTTTAGCACGGCGCGGATTATAATTAAAGGTCCGGTCGAGGACGCGTACGTTTTTTATTCCATGGCTGTGGATAATTTGAAGGCGTTCACGGATACTTTCAATGGACAGTGTGCGCACCGGTTTTTCTTCACCGCTGACGCAGAATGCGCATGTGTTGAAACAGCCTCGGGTAGTCTCCAGTTGTACGAATGGTTTGCTCCAGTTGAAAAAACAGCTGTTTTCCGGTGGTACGAGCCGTGAAAAGTTAAGTACACGGGCTATGCCGTTGTCTATATATTGCTTTTGAGGATTCATATAGCAGAGTCCCGGAATACTGTTCCATTTTTCCGGCTGGTTCCAGCAAGACAGCCATTGGGGGAATGCTTCTTCTCCCTCTCCCCTGAATACGCAGTCGATGAAAGGGTTTTTATGCAGAAAGTCTTCATTGTTTCCTAAGAATTCAGGTCCGCCCAAGATGAAGCAGCTATTGGGAAGCAATGCTTTTAATCTCGCCGTGATGTGCAACAGTTGTTCGTGGTTGAACAACCATGTTGTTGCGGCAATGATGTCGGGTTGGTGCCGGTATATTTCGTCGACAATCATTCCTACGTTTTCATTGATGGTGGCAGATACGATTTCCCATTTTACGGAATTGTTTTTTGCTATTTGTGCGTGCAGTGCAGGGAGTGCCAACGAAGAGTGTGCATACGAGCTATTGAGGTCTATCCAAAGAATTTTCATGTTTAATTGAGTTTCATCTTTGCAAAGATAACTGATTTTGCTTTTCGTATAAACAAAAAGGGTTATATTTGCATGACGGAAATCGAAAATAGTAGAGTGTTGGTATAGAATGTTTTTTGAAAGATGAAATATTTCTTTTGTATTCTTATTTCTATAAGGTGATAACGGATTATCTTATCACTGGCTTGATAAAGTAAGGAAGGAAGTGCTATTAAGTGTGATTGATACAGAATGCAAAATATCGGAATAAGTTTCCAGCTATTTTGAACATTTTGAGAAAGTAAACTCTTTTGTACAAGAACTGGTTTAGGTAATTGATTCCTTCCTATGATGTAGGGATACTCTGTGAGGAGTATCCCTACAATTTTTTACATTGATTCCACGTTGCCTCCCTTTGAGGGGAATTGTTTGGACAATAACAAAAAAGAGGAATATTCTTTCGAATTTCCTCTTCTTTGCGGGTGGCAGATGGGACTCGAACCCACGACATTCAGAACCACAATCTGACGCTCTAACCAACTGAACTACAGCCACCATGTTAGTGCATTTCTTAAATGCGGTGCAAAGATAGGGATAATCTTTAATATTGCAAAGAATGAGACGAAATTTTTTGAGATTTCTGCATTATTTTTTCTTCTCGTAGATATCTATATTGTGCTGCTGGAGCAGCTTTCGAGAGCTTTTGACGAAGATTTCCAGGTGTTTACGAGCTTCCGGAGTTAAATGTTCTGTAGGAAAACTGGCAGGATAAAGAATGTAATTTTTTTCTTTAGTAAGTCCCGGCCGGCCGGTCCAGACCAGATTATATCCACAATAGGAAACACGACAGTATGGAAAAGGCAGAGGATTGGAGTCTGGTAGGGGCGTCTGATTCTGACCGCTGTAAGAGGGACGGATGGGTTGGGGGAGAGGATGTTTCTCCAACTGCAAAGTGAAGATAAGGCCGCCGTCAGTGTTGGCCTTGCTCATATTGGAAATGAAGTTTCCCAAGGAATAGACTATGATGTGCTGTTCGGTACCGTTGGTACGTAGTTCCATCGGTTGAATGACGTGAGGGTGTGAACCGATAATATGTGTTACACCTTGTTGGAGCAACCAGTTGGCCAGCTCGCGTTGCTCACGATTGGGAAGGGACTGATATTCCTTTCCCCAATGCATGCAGGCAATAATGGCATCCGGTTGGCGTGCCTTGGCACTTTGGATATCTTGCAGGATGGTATTCTTATCAATATAGTTTACGATATTGGGAGAGGTAGCCTTGATACCATTGGTGCCGTAAGTATAGTTGAGCAGAGCAATGCGAAAGCCGTTTCTGTTGATGAACAGGGGATAGCGTTGCCTGCGCTCCGACAGATTCTTGTAGGTGCCTGCGTAACGAATACCGGAGGAGTCGAGCAATTGTATGGTACGCTCCATCCCCTTTTTCCCACGGTCCAGACAGTGGTTGTTGGCTGTCAGTAAAATATCGAATCCGGCGTCCTTTATGGCTTGAAGATATTCATCGGGGGCGCTGAACATAGGATAGCCCCGATAGGGCTTGCCCCCCAATGTGACTTCCAGATTTCCTATGGCGAGGTCTGCCTGGGATATTTGCTCTTTTATGAGGGAGAAGCAGGAGGAGTAGTCATATTTTCCTTCAGATACATGTGCTGCGTCTATTTGTGCCTGGTGCTGCATCAGGTCACCGACAAATAATAGCGTAATCCTTTCCTGAGAGGAAAGGGTTACGCTATACAGTAAGACAGTCATGAAGACGACGAGCGTTTTCATTACGTTGTTATTGGTAGATTGCTTTCTTGCCGGCAAGCAATGTATTCTTCATAAGGGAAACGATGGTCATCGGACCTACGCCTCCCGGTACGGGGGTAATGAATGAACATTTAGGAGCTACTTCATCGAATTTCACATCACCGGTCAACTTGAACCCGGATTTCTTGGAGGCATCGGGCACACGGGTAGTACCTACATCAATAACGACAGCACCTTCCTTGACCATTTCCGCCTTAACAAAGTTCGGTTGTCCCAACGCAGCAATGATGATGTCCGCTTCCTGGCATTCCTTTACCAGGTCTTTGCTGCGGCTGTGGCATACGGTTACTGTGGCGTCGCCGGGATAAGCTTTCTGCATCATCAGGGCAGCCATGGGTTTGCCGACAATGTTACTGCGTCCCAATACCACGCATTTCTTGCCTGAAGTTTCTATCTGATAGCGCTTCAGCAGTTCAAGGATACCGTTGGGGGTAGCGGATACATAGCAGGGAAGACCAATGGACATCCGTCCCACATTGATGGGATGGAAACCGTCCACATCCTTACGGTAGTCGATGGTTTCAATCACCTTTTGCTCAGAGATATGTTTGGGCAAGGGAAGCTGTACAATGAAACCGTCCACATCTGCATCCTCGTTCAATTCGCGTACTTTGGCAAGCAGTTCCTCTTCGGTAACGTCTGCCTCGTAACGGATAAGGGAGGACTTGAATCCGCAAACTTCGCATGCTTTTACTTTGGCGGCAACGTAGGTTTCGCTACCTCCATCGTGTCCTACAAGAATGGCGACCAGATGCGGGCGTTTACCCCCACGAGCCACTATCTCGGCTACTTCTGCTGCAATCTCTTGCTTTACTTGCTCTGAAATTGCTTTTCCATCAATCAGTGTCATAGGCTATTATCTTATCTTTTTAATTTCGGCATCATCTTGCCCATCTTGCTGCCAGTGACCATCTTCATCATCTTGCGGGTCTGGTCAAACTGTTTCAGCAGGCGGTTTACTTCCTGAATATTCGTACCGCTACCTTTGGCAATGCGCTGGCGGCGTGAACCGTTCAGAATGGCCGGATTACTGCGTTCTTCCGGAGTCATGGAGTAAATAATGGCTTCAATGCTCTTGAAGGCATTGTCGTCAATGTCTATATCCTTGATGGCTTTGCCTACGCCCGGTATCATGGAGGCAAGTTCCTTCAAGTTACCCATTTTCTTGATTTGTGCAATCTGGCTCAGGAAGTCGTTGAAGTCGAACTGGTTCTTGGCAATCTTCTTTTGCAGGCGTTTGGCTTCTTCCTCGTCATATTGTTCCTGTGCACGTTCCACCAAAGATACGATGTCACCCATACCGAGGATACGGTCGGCCATACGTGAGGGATGGAATTGGTCTATGGCATCCAGCTTTTCACCGGTACCTACAAACTTGATGGGCTTGTTTACCACCGAACGGATAGAAAGGGCGGCACCACCGCGGGTATCACCATCCAGTTTGGTCAATACTACACCATTGAAGTCGAGCCGTTCGTTGAATTCTTTAGCGGTGTTCACTGCATCCTGACCGGTCATTGAATCCACTACGAACAGAATTTCGTCCGGATTGATGGCCTTCTTGATGGCGGCAATCTCGTTCATCATCTCCTCATCCACTGCCAAACGACCGGCTGTATCGACAATTACAAGGTCGTAGCCTTTGGCTTTGGCTTCTTGGATGGCATTTTGGGCAATGGCTACCGGATTCTTGCTGTCCGGTTCCGAGTACATAGGTACGCCAATCTGTTCAGCCAGTACGCGTAACTGCTCGATGGCAGCAGGACGGTATACGTCACAAGCCACCAATAACGGCTTTTTGTTCTTCTTGCTCTTCAGCATGCGGGCCAGCTTTCCGGAGAAAGTTGTCTTACCGGAGCCTTGCAAACCGGACATTAGGATAATGGCAGGCTTGGAGTCGAGGTTTATTTCAGAAGTCTCGCCGCCCATGAGCTGGGTCAGTTCATCGTGCACGATTTTTACCATCAGCTGGCTGGGCTTAACGGCTGTCAGCACGTTTTGTCCCAAGGCTTTTTCCTTAACGGTATCGGTGAAGTTTTTGGCTACCTTATAGTTCACATCGGCATCCAAAAGTGCCTTACGTACGTCTTTCAGGGTTTCCGCAACATTGATTTCGGTGATTTTGCCCTCACCTTTCAAAATTTTAAACGACCTTTCAAGTCTCTCGCTTAAATTATCGAACATAGTATCTAATTACAATTACTAAATTACAAATTACTCTTATTGAGGCGCAAAAGTACAAAAAATCCCTTTAACTGCCTTCTTTTGAAGCAGAATATTATTGAAGACTTGCAGTGGATGGGCGAAAAGAATGGAAGTGCCGGTCAGGGCACTGATAATTATCTATATTATTCTGTTTTTTGAGGGCTTTTTACTTATTTTCTATGTATGAAAAAACGGATATACAAAAGCTTCCACCTACGTTTATGGACGTAAATGGAAGCTTTTGTACAATATCTGTATGCAGTTATTGTTAACTGTTCATGCTCATCAGGAATTCGTCGTTGTCTTTGGTCTTCTCCAGACGGTCTTTTACGAAGTCCATGGCTTCTATCGGATTCATGTCGGCAAGGTACTTGCGGAGAATCCACATGCGGTCCAGTGTCTGCTTGTCTTGCAGCAGGTCGTCGCGGCGGGTGCTGGAGGCAACGATGTTGACAGCCGGGAAGATACGCTTGTTGGACAAGTTGCGGTCGAGCTGCAACTCCATATTACCCGTACCCTTGAATTCTTCGAAGATAACCTCGTCCATCTTCGAGCCGGTGTCAATCAAGGCAGTGGCAAGGATGGTCAGTGAACCACCGCCCTCGATGTTACGTGCTGCACCGAAGAAGCGTTTGGGCTTATGCAATGCGTTGGCATCCACACCACCGGAAAGCACTTTGCCGGAAGCCGGGGATACGGTGTTGTAGGCACGTGCCAGGCGGGTGATGGAGTCGAGGAAGATGACAACATCGTGTCCGCATTCCACCATGCGTTTTGCTTTTTCAAGGACGATGCCGGCAATCTTCACGTGGCGTTCTGCCGGTTCGTCGAAGGTAGAGGCGATTACTTCCGCATTGACGGTGCGAGCCATGTCGGTAACTTCCTCCGGGCGTTCGTCGATGAGCAGCATAATCATGTAGACTTCCGGATGATTGGCGGCAATGGCGTTGGCTATGTCTTTCATCAAGATGGTCTTACCGGTTTTGGGCTGTGCCACAATCAAGGCACGCTGGCCTTTACCGATGGGGGCAAACAAGTCTACGACACGGGCAGACATGGAGTCGGAGTATCCGCCTTTGCAAAGTTTGAACTTCTCGTCCGGGAAGAGGGGGGTGAGGTGCTCGAACGGTACGCGGTCGCGTACGAAAGCCGGGTCACGTCCGTTTATTTTGGATACTTTTACCAGCGGGAAGTACTTTTCGCCTTCTTTCGGGGGACGGATTACGCCTTCTACCACATCACCGGTTTTCAGGCCGAACAATTTGATTTGTGATTGTGATACGTAAATATCGTCCGGTGAGGACAAATAGTTGTAATCGGAGGAACGGAGGAAGCCGTAGCCATCCTGCATGATTTCCAGTACACCGGTTCCGGTGAGGATGTCGTCGAATTCGTACGCCTTCTCGCGTTCTATTACAGGTTTGCGTTCCGGAGCGGCGGGATAGTTCTCTCCGTTGTTATACGGTTGTGCAGGGCGCTGCTGTACGGGGCGCTGCTGGTTATAGCCACCGGTACGGTTATTATTGTTGTTATTATTATATGGGTTGTTGTTGTCACGGGGACGGAGGCGTGGGCGTTGTGGCTGTTGCGGTTGCAGTTCGGCAGGGGCAACGGCAGGAGTGGGAGTTGCGGGAGTTTCTGCTTTGGTCGCTTCGAATTTACCGATAAGTTCGGAAGGCAACTCTATCTTTTCTGTGGGGAGGTCTTCAATGGGGATGAAGTCATCTGCCGCCTCGGCCAGAATAGGGCTTTCGTCCGGTACGATATTCTTCACGGCTTTTTTAGCTTCCACTTTTTTAGCTTCCGCTTGAGGTTCTGTTTTCGGAGCTTTAGCCTCGAAGTTCAGTTCCGGTTCGGCAACCTTCGGGGTTTCTGTTGCTTGGGGTGCGGCAGCCTCTTCCTTTACCTTGCGGGGACGTCCCGGTTTGCGTTTTTGGGGGGCGGCTTCTTTGGCTGGCGCCAGCGTTGCAGCTTCTATGGTCGGTTCTTGGGGTGCTTCCACAGTTTTGGGTTGTTCTTTCGCAGCCGGTATTTCCTCAGTTTTGGCTTTGGTGAGGTCTCCGTTTTTATTGGCTGAGAACACTTTGTCGGCACCTTCCTTTTTTACGGTCTTTACAGTGACGCGCGAGCGTTTTTGTTTTTCCCCTTTGCGCTCTTCCTTCAGCTTGTCGGCGGCAACTTTCTTGGTAGCGCCTGCGATAGCTTGTTCGTCAAGTATCTTGTAAACAAGTTCTTCTTTTTTGAGTGAGTCTGTTTTTTTTATACCCAGTTCTTGGGCAATAGTTTGTAGTTCCGACAAATTTTTGTCGTTCAGTTGAATGATGTTATACATACAGTATATATGTGAATGGTTTAAAATTTACTTTTATTGAAAGGCATAAGTGCACAATTGCAGTTGTTGTAGGAAGCAACTTGGGCAAGTTTACCTTGTGATATATGATTTATATGGGATATTTATTATTGAACCGGAAATCTGATAAACAATTCTCGCCACAGCAAGAAGTCGCAGAATGTTTCAACGGTGCAAAGGTAATAAATATTTTTGGTTTCATAAACAAATCATCTTTTTTTTAAATTTAAAACTTTATCTTTGCTGTATTAACAACAACATGAAGGATTGGTTTATGAATATAGATGAAGTGCAGTTGATAACTTTTTCACCTACTTGTACCTCTAAACAAGTGGGAGAGGCAATTGTTCACGGAACGGGAATTTCGTCTGTCTCCAAAGTGGACCTCACCTTGGAAGCGGCGGGTAAAAGGGAGGTGCCTTCCCATGCTTTGGCGGTCATCACGGTGCCCGTATATGGCGGTCATGTGGCTCCTTTGGCATTGGAGCGAATGAAGGAGCTTCGTGCTGACGGTGCACCTGCCGTGGTTGTGGTGGTTTACGGCAACCGGGCCTATGAGAAGGCTTTGGTGGAATTGGATGCTTTTGTCACGAAGTTGGGTTTCAAGGTAATTGCAGGCGCTACGTTTGTAGGCGAGCACTCTTATAGCAGTGAGAAATACCCGGTAGCGGCCGGACGTCCGGATGCGGACGATTTGGAGTATGCAAAGCTTTTTGGTGAAAAGATACGTGCTAAAATTGCGGCAGCCGAAGATATGGAGAAACTGTATGGAGTGGATGTGGCCCGTATCCAGCGCCCGCGCCAGCCTTTCTTCCCGTTGCTACGCTTTTTGCGCAGAGTCGTCAAGTTGCGTAAGAGTGGGGTGCCTATGCCCCGCACTCCGGAAGTGGATGCGGAACGTTGTACGCATTGCGGATATTGCGTGAAGCATTGTCCTGCAGGAGCCATTATAAAAGGAGACGAGTGTAACACGGTTGCAGAGAAATGCATCAAGTGTTGTGCTTGTGTGAAAGGCTGTCCGCAGAAGGCGCGCACGTATGACACGCCGTTTGCCGTATTGCTTTCCGATTGCTTCAAGAAACAGAAGGAGGACAGAATCATTCTGTGATGGCTACTGGCCGGTGGTTGATACAACCAGCACTTTCCGGGTTTTTTCGTCTATTCTGAAACGGTTGTCCGCCCGTTCTCCCACCAGCCAGATGATGTCATCTCCGCAGCAAAGTACCCATTGCCGTTCTTTGCGCAGAAGGGAGAACTTGCGGTCGGTCAGGTAGTCGCTTACCTTCTTCCGTCCTTTCATGCCGAAGGGCACGAAACTGTCTCCCTGCTTGCAAAGGCGCAGCGAGAGGGGATGCTTGAGTTTGTCGGCATCAAAGCAGGCGGTGGCTTTGTCGCGTGGAATAATGAAATCCGGTGTATAGGGATGCTCTTTTATTTCCAGTAGCGGCTTTACGGCTTCTTGTACGGGTTCTATCAACAACGAGCCGCGGTCTTTGATAACACGCCAGCCGGGGGTAGTAAAGACTTTGCCGGGCTGTCCGTCCAATGTCCGGCAGATGTCCCTTACTTGTGCGGCGTTGAATCCAAGCGGATGCAAGATCTCAAATAAGACCGTTTCCGATGCCGCTTCTTGCTTCAGGGCGTTGATACTTATGCCTTCCGATGTCTTGACCCGCAGTTTGGCTTCTTCTATACCTATATTATATATAGAGGCCGCATCGTCCAGATGCTCTGCCGTTTTGAGGATGCTTTCCTTGACGGAGGGGTTTATCTCCTGCATCATGGGAAGCAGGTTCAAGCGTATTTTGTTGCGGGTATATTCGTCCTGCAGATTGGTGCTGTCTGTCACGTAGGCTTGCCCGATACTTTCCAGATAATCGGTGATTTCCTTTCTGTCCAGGCAGAGCAAGGGACGGACTATATGTCCGTTTCGGGGGCGTATGCCCCGCAATCCGTTGATGCCGGTACCGCGAATCAGATTGAGCAGCAATGTCTCCACACTGTCATCCTGATGGTGGGCGACGGCAATGACGGTTGCACTGCATGCTTCCCTTGTTTTTTCAAACCACGCGTAGCGCAATTCCCTTGCAGCCATTTCGATGGAGATATGCCGTTCCTTTGCTTCCCGCTCTGTGTTGAAATGGACGGTGTGCAGCGTCACCCGGTGCTCCAGGCAGAGCTGGCGTACAAAGTGCTCGTCGCGGTCGGATTCCGCTCCGCGCAGGTGGAAGTTGCAATGGGCGGCTTCGCATGTGTATCCCAGGCTGAGGAGCAGGCGCAGTAACGCCACGGAGTCCGCCCCGCCACTCAGTGCCACAAGTATCTTGTCGTCCGGCGAGAAGAGTTTGTGGCGCTCGATGTATTGTACTACCTTCTGCATATTCAACTTATTCGACTATAGAGTAGTGCAAAGATAGTGCAAACGATTTTTATTGCCACATCTGCAAGTATCTATTTTCAGAATCTTTATCGGCTAAGGTCGTATTTGCTAAAAGCTAATCTTACCACAGCTGTGTTTTATGCATACCACATCTTTGTTCTTTTCTTACCACAACTGTGGTAAGAAAAGAACAAAGATGTGGTGAAGTTACGATTTAGTATCTCTGGAAATAGTGTTCTGCCTTTTGGGCATTATTGTTCAGTATCTTTTGGGGGAATTAAATGATGGTTCAATCTTTTCTCTTTCGCTTATCACGGCTCTTTCATTTATAGGAGTTAAGGGGGGGAACACCTTTAAAGGAAAGAACCGTGTCTGCTTATTTAAAAACATTCTAAATTATTTGTGCCTTGCGGACATAAGTATTATCTTTGCCCCCAAAATAGAAAAGAAAGGCAGAAAGACTATGCGTTTGTCCGAATTGAATACCGGTGAAAAAGGTGTAATCGTAAAAGTGCTGGGACACGGTGGTTTCCGCAAACGGATTGTGGAAATGGGATTTATTAAAGGTAAAACAGTGGAGGTCTTGCTGAATGCTCCGTTACGTGACCCTATCAAATACAAAGTAATGGGATATGAGATTTCTCTTCGTCGGCAGGAGGCTGAGATGATAGAGATTATCAGTGAGCAGGAAGCCAAGGAGCAGGCTGTGCAGCCCGATTTCCACGAGGGGCTGGGCGAAAACATGCATCTGGGCGAAGATGAGCTGAAGCAACTGGCCCTCGGCAAACGCCGCACTATAAATGTGGCTTTGGTGGGAAATCCCAACTGTGGTAAAACTTCTCTTTTCAACATCGCTTCCGGCTCGCACGAGCATGTGGGCAATTACAGTGGCGTTACGGTAGATGCCAAGGAGGGGTATTTTGACTTCCAGGGCTATCACTTCCGTATTGTCGACCTTCCCGGAACCTATTCCCTCTCGGCCTACTCCCCTGAAGAAATCTATGTTCGTCGGCACATCATCAATGAAACGCCGGATATCATTATCAATGTTGTGGACTCTTCCAATCTGGAACGCAATCTTTATCTCACCACCCAGCTGATTGACATGAACGTGCGCATGGTGATTGCACTGAACATGTACGATGAGCTGGAAGCCAGTGGAAATACGCTGGATTATGTAAAGCTCAGCCAGTTGTTCGGAGTCCCGATGTTGCCTACGGTCAGCCGTAGCGGGAAGGGCATCGAACAGCTGTTTCATGTGATTATCAATATTTACGAAGGGTGCGATTTCCTCGACCATAAAGGAAGGATACGCAGCGAGATATTGAATGACCTTCGCAGCTGGCATCAGGAGTATGTTCCCGACCATGATTTCGGCAGCCATAAAGAAGAGGTGGAACAGCCGCGCGGCTTTTTCCGCCATATCCACATCAATCACGGTCCAGAGTTGGAGCGTAGCATTGAGGAGGTGAAGCGCGTCATCAGCGTCAATGAGAACATCCGTCACAAATATTCCACGCGTTTCCTTGCCATCAAGCTGCTGGAGAACGACGGAGACTTGAAAAAGATTGTGGAGGAGCTGCCCAACGGAAAGGAAATTCTTGCCGTCTGCGACCGGGAAGAGGCACGGATTGCCGAGGTGATGAACGAGGAGAGCGAGCAGGCCATCACCGACGCCAAGTATGGTTTTATAGCCGGTGCCCTGCGCGAGACCTATGTGGACAATCATCAGGATACGTCGCGGACCACTCAAATCATAGACTCAATCGTTACCCACCGCGTATGGGGCTATCCCATTTTCTTCCTTTTCCTTTATCTGATGTTCGAAGGCACCTTTGTGCTGGGCGACTATCCTATGCAGGGGATTGAGTGGCTGGTAGGCGAATTGGGCGACCTGATACGCAACAACATGTCCGAAGGACCGTTGAAGGACCTTCTGGTGGATGGCATTGTCGGTGGTGTGGGAGGTGTCATTGTATTCCTGCCGAATATTCTGTTGCTCTATTTCTTCATCTCCTTGATGGAGGACTCGGGCTATATGGCGCGTGCCGCTTTCATTATGGATAAGATTATGCATAAAATGGGGCTGCATGGAAAGTCCTTCATTCCGCTGATTATGGGCTTTGGCTGCAATGTTCCCGCTATCATGGCTTCGCGCACCATCGAGAACCGCAAGAGTCGTCTGGTGACGATGCTCATCAACCCGCTGATGTCGTGCAGCGCCCGTCTGCCCATCTATTTATTGCTGGTAGGCGCCTTCTTCCCGAACAATGCGAGCTTTGTGCTGTTGGTAATCTATGCCATCGGTATTCTGTTGGCAGTGCTCATGGCACGCATTTTCTGCCGCTTCCTGGTGAAAGGGGACGATACACCGTTCGTCATGGAGCTGCCGCCTTATCGTATGCCGACGTCCAAGGCCATCTTCCGCCATACGTGGGAGAAGGGAGCGCAGTATCTCCGCAAGATGGGAGGTATCATTATGGTGGCATCCATCGTTATCTGGGCATTGGGATATTATCCCAACCACGATGAATATGAAAGTGTGACGGAACAGCAGGAAAATTCCTACATCGGTCGGATTGGTAAAGCCATGGAACCGGTCATCGAACCGTTAGGATTCGACTGGAAACTGGGTATTGGCATCCTTTCCGGCGTGGGCGCCAAGGAACTGGTGGTAAGCACGCTCGGAGTGCTTTATGCCGACGATGCCGAGGTAGATGCCGTAAGCTTGAGCGAACGCATTCCAATAACGCCCCTGGTGGCTTTCGGCTACATGGTGTTTGTGCTGATTTATTTTCCGTGCATCGCCACGTTGGCAGCCATTAAAGGGGAGTCGGGCAGTTGGAAGTGGGCCGTGTTTGCGGGGCTTTATACTACTGCGCTGGCCTGGCTGATGTCTTTTGCAATTTATCAGATAGGAGGTCTGTTTTTATGATGAATAGTTGGCAGGAGTGGGTAGTAGCCTTATTGTTGTTGCTCTGCGCTGTGCGGATTGGCATGAGTATTTATTCTTTTTTTCATCGGGTCAAAGAAAATGGTAATCCGTGTGATAGCTGTGCAAGTGGCTGTGAACTAAAGAATTTGTATGATAAGAAGCGTGCGGAGTGCAGTGGAGTGACGAAAAAAAAGAAGAAAAGTTGTTGCGGATAGTTGGTAGTTTCAAAAAAAGTGCTACCTTTGCATCCGCAAACAAGAAATAAAGAGTTCTTGTAAGAACCGGTACCTTGGATGAGTGGCTTAGTCAGCGGTCTGCAAAACCGTGTACGGCAGTTCGAATCTGCCAGGTACCTCGAAGAATAAAACTCCGAAACTGCTTTTTAAAAGTGTTTCGGAGTTTTTTGTTATAGGGAATTGTTTGCCCATTCTATAAAATATCATTCGCTGAATAGTTACAGCTTACTTATTAAAGATTGAATAAAATGAAAAAAGTAGGATTTCTGATTTTCTGTCTGTTTGCTATGTGCAGCATGGCAGGCAAGGCACAGGATGTAGTGGCGGACAGTACCGGCTACATCGTTAAGGTAGGGGAGATGGCTCCTGATTTTACAGTGAAGCTGACGGATGGGAAAAGCATTACCCTTTCGGAACTTCGTGGGAAGGTGGTCATGTTGCAGTTTACCGCAAGCTGGTGTGGAGTGTGCCGTAAGGAGATGCCTTTCATTGAGAAGGATATTTGGCTGAAGCATAAGTCGAATCCGGATTTTATGCTGATTGGCATTGACCGTGACGAGCCGTTGGAGAAAGTGATTGCTTTTGGTAAGTCAACCGGAGTGACCTATCCTTTGGGTCTGGACCCGGGAGCGGATATATTTGCGAAGTATGCGCTCCGCAAGGCAGGCATCACACGCAATGTCCTAATTGATAAGGAAGGGCGTATTGTGAAGCTGACACGTTTGTATAACCCTGAAGAATTTGCTTCTCTGGTGAAGGAGATTGACGGGATGCTTTCTGAATAGCAGGCATAGGCAAGATATAAAAAAACGAAGTGCCCCCTAAAAGTTTTTGTCTAACCTTTAGGGGGCACTTCATTTTATGCTTGTCGGGATAGTTTGGCAAGATAGTCATAATGTGTACCCTCTTTCACCAGTTCTGCAGTAAAGCCGTTTTCGGCAGCATAAAGGCTCAGGGTTTGGAAGTCGATGTAGAGCCAGTCAAAGGAGTCTCCTTTGACATTCTTGTATTGCATCTGGAAGTCTACCTCTCCGTAGTAATCACCGGCAAGGTCGATAACAATACTGCCATCTTCCTCTTCGAACAGATAGCTCAGGTTGCTGGAATCCATTAAAACGCAGCCTCCAGGCCGGAGCAGCAGCTTCATCTTCCGGAAAAAATCAGGCAGATTCTCCAACTTTCCGATAATGCCGGAACCATTCATCAGCATCAGGATAGTGTCGTATTCATCGGCAAAGTGTTCATTGAACAGATTGGTTTGTGACACGCTACGCACACCTCGCTGCTTCATCACTTCCACGGAAAGCGGGGAAATGTCGATGGCATGGACCTCTTTTCCGGCTTCTTGCAGGGCAAGGCTATGGCAACCGCTGCCGGCACCCACATCCAGAATCCTTCCGGTTGCCATTTGCAGAGCAGTACGCTCCAGCAAGGGCATTTGCTTTTCTGTGCGGAATAGCTCTTCGACGGGAATTTCGTCCTCATCGAATTGTGAAGAGAACACGCGTAGGCGGTCGGCTTTATGCCGTTTGAAGTAATCGGCTATGGCTGCGCCCATCGGGTCTTTGTCGGCAGGCAATAAGGCTGTATTTATCATTTCTTATGTCTGTTAGCGCGTTTGCGGCGGATTTCTGCTTTCATTTTGGCTGAGGCGGAACCGTGTTGCCCGGTAATGTAGGTTTTCTTCTTGGCTTTGGTCTTTATCTTGTTTTCTTCTTTAGGTTTGTCCTTTTTGCCTTTGAAGACAATACCACCCATCATCGCTTCTTCTATACTCATATATTTCGTTGTTTTAATAAAGTAGAATATCATTTCTCCGGCAATACCTCAATCCAATAGTCATCCGGGTCATTGATAAAGTACAGTCCCATTGCTGTGTTTTCGAAACATACCCATCCGTTTTCCTTATGGTATTGGCGTATGGCGTCGTAATCGCCGGATACGCGGAAGCAGAGGTGACTCTCGTTCTCTCCTAATTCGTAGGCTTGTGGGTGATCCTTCAAGCAGGTCAGTTCCAGCAGAAAGCCGGTACTGCCGTCGGTCAGATAGACCAGAGTGAAAGAGCCGTCGGACGACTCTTTCCTATGATGTTCTTTCAGCCCCAGTGCCTTTTCGTAGAATGCGATGCTACGTTCCAGGTTGGTGACATTGATATTAAAATGGTCGAATTTACTTTTTATTTCCATTTGTTTATTTCTGATTTGATTATTTACAATTTATAGTCTGCGTGTGCGGTCATTTGACCATTGCTTTCAGAATTTCGCCTACATACGTGCGTGGCATACCTTCCATCGTTGCCGGTGAGGGCAGCTTCTTACATTCCAGAATGACCGTAGGCTCTGTCTGTCCCGTAGGATAGAAACGGATGGTATAGCTTTCTGCTTTTTCCATTTGTTCATACGGCTGGTCGGGCGATAGTATGCTGAATACAACTGGTTTGCCGTTGACTTTGCCCAAAGAACCTCCGGAGTTTGCTGTCATCATGGTCATGTTGAAAGGCTCTTGGCCGATGACGATAACCAATTTGCCTGCTCCGGTCTGGATGGCATCGGCTGACAATTGCTCGGGGGCTATGGTCTTGTATTCTTGCTGCTGGCTCTTTTGGGCAGGAACCAGTGCGGCAGGTTTCTTGACTTGGGGCACTTCGATGACTTGGGCATCTTTCACGATGCCTTCGGATGCCTTTTCAGCAGCCTGGGCAGGTTCCACGGTAACTTGTTTCTTCGGGGTGATTACCGTCGGACCGGAATTGACGACAGCTTTCACCTCTTTCTTTTCTTCTACCGGAGCTTTGGCAGTGGTGGCGCTCAATGCTTCTGCTGCTCCCAGGCAAAGGTCATCAACGAAGTCTACGGTTTTTCTGCGCCACTTGGCAAGTCCGCGTACCAGTTTGGTCTTCGCCTTGTTCAAGGCATACTTGTCTACAATCCACTCCTCGGCGGTATATTTTTCTTTTCCTTCGCGGTAGTTAAACCGTATCTTTTCTACTTCGAGCACGCTCTTTTCGGGTTGGCAGGTCACAGTCAGCTGGTAAAGGATTTTGGTACGGTCTAATGACAGAGCCGTAGAACTGAATACAATCCATTCATCCCCGATACCTACAATCTGTCCTTTCTCTTTGTCTGAGAATACTACACGGCTGTTATTTTCATTCTCTTTCAGACGGGCATCCATCCAGCCGAGCAGACGTTCGTAGATTTCATCCTGAGACATGCCGGGGATGCTGAATTCTTTGGTGAATACCACTTTACCGTCCACCTCGGGAACGGCACCGGCCAGATATTTACTGTCGTCCCTATCCTGCGCCTGCAGCATGGCCGGCAGACACAGGCAAAACAGTGTAAAAAGAAGTTGTGTCAAATTTTTCATAATAGTATGTGTTTTAATTATTAATTTACGAGTTACGGGCTACAAGTTGGGGAGTTCGAAACTTTCACCACGGTGTGCGATGCTTAGGAAATGGCATCCCTTGCTCTCGGCAAACTGCCGGAAGGCGTTGCCTCCCTGATAATCTTCGCTGAAGTGCATCGGTACAAATATAGTGATTTTTATTCGTTCCACGAATTGTTCTGCTCCACGCATATAATCTTTTCCGATACGGCTGTCCACCGGAAACATGGCTACATCTATGGCAGGTGCAGTTTGCTGCAGCTCTCTCACTTCGGCCAGAAAGTCACCTTCGGCTTTGCGTATTTCCTGCGGAGTAGATTCCTCGCTCCAGTGCCAGTTGTTCAGGTCACCGGCATGGAACAGCCGCTTGCCTTGCAGGTCTATCAGGAAGGAGATACCCACATCGGTGGAACCGAAGGCTTGGATACGGATATGTTCGTCTTCGTAGGTGTCGCCCTTATTGATATAGATGGCATCTTCCGCTGAGGCGCGGCGGTGCTTTAGGATGTCTTTGGAGAATATGTAGCGGATGTCGGGCCGCAGTTTTTTCCATGAAAGAACTTCGCGATTGAAGTGGTCGGGATGGAAATGCGAGCATAGTACGTAGAGTACGCCCGGCTTTTCCAAGAGATAGTCGTGCACGATACCTTTATTGAAAACCTCTTCCGAGGAATCTTTATAGTAATCGATAACGACCGTCACTCCGTCCGCTTCAATCGCGAAGCCGCTATGGTAGATGTAATCAAGTTTCATTTACGGATTGAATTATAGCGCAATATTACAAAAAACGCTACACAAACTTCCGGTTTAAGCTGTTATTTTATGCAAAAGTACGCTACATCGGTACTTCTATGAAGAGAATGTGAGAGTCTTTCAGTGTTTCCAGCTCAAAACTGCCGGTTTCGTACACTCCCATTCCGTCACGACGTGAGAGCACTGTGCCGTCCACTTTGACTTCACCCTCCATTACGAAGATGTAGACACCGGAATGCGATTGGTGCATGTGGTAGTCAATCTTCTTTCCAGCTTCTATTTCACCGATAGAGAACCAGGTCTGTTGTAGCAATCTGGCAGGAGCATCGCCGTCAGGGGATACTATTAGCGCCATTTCATTTTTGCGCAGAAGTGGACGTACGTCGAAGTCCTGGTATGCGGGTGGTGTGTTCAGCTTTTCGGGCATCACCCAGATTTGCAGGAATTCTACCGCTTCAGTGTCACTGCCGTTCATTTCGCTGTGGTAGATGCCGGTGCCGGCACTCATGGTTTGTATATCTCCCGGAGTGATGACGCGGCTGTTCTGATGACTGTCCCCATGTTTCAGTTTCCCTTTCAAGGGAATGGAGATGATTTCCATATTTTTATGAGGATGTGTGCCGAAGCCCTTTCCCGGAGCCACACGGTCGTCGTTCAGTACACGCAAGGCGCCGAAATTCATCCGGCGGGGATTGTAATACTCGTCAAAACTGAAGGTGTGGTGGCTGTCAAGCCAATCATATAGGGAATGACCTCTGCTATCTGATTTGTCTATAACTTTTTTCATAATTTATTCCTTTTCCTAAAATGGTTTATATACTAGTAACGCTTTGGAAAGTTATAAAGTTTTAAAACCGATGTCTAATAATTTGTAAATGAGTGGGAACTATGCTTTGACCTCATTTTCCAGTGGCTTATGGTTCATAAAATCTTTGATGTTCTGTAACGTTGTCGAAGCAATGTTTTCCAGTGCCTCGCGTGTGAAAAAGGCCTGGTGCGAAGTGACGATGACATTATTGAAGGACAGTAGCCGCGCCAGGGTATCGTCATCGATGATTTTGTCCGATTGGTCTTCATAGAAATATTCGCTTTCCTCTTCGTACACATCCAGGCCGGCAGAGCCGATTTTCTTGTTTTTCAGTCCTTCAATCAGGGCGTTGGTATGGATGAGTTGTCCACGTCCGGTATTGATAATCATTACTCCGTCCTTCATTTTACTGATGGAATAGTCGTTGATGAGATATTTGGTCTGCTCAGTCAGCGGGCAGTGCAGGGAGATGATATCCGAATTGTGATAAAGCTCATCCAGGCTGGTATATACCACTTGGTGTTCACGGGCAAAATTATAGTCGGGATAGAGGTCGTAGGCAAGGATATTCATGCCGAATCCGCGCAGGATACATATCAGTTTTTTGGCAATTTTTCCCGTACCGATGATGCCTGCTGTCTTTCCGTACATGTCGAAGCCCAGAAGTCCGTGCAGCGAGAAGTTTCCGTCCCGTGTCCGCCAGGTGGCGCGTGGGATTTTACGGTTGAGGGATAACATTAGGGCAACGGTATACTCTGCCACGGCATAAGGGGAATAGGCGGGGACGCGCACTACGTTAATGCCACAGTCGGCAGCCGCTTTCAAATCTACATTGTTGTAGCCGGCGCAGCGCAACGCCAATAATTTCACACCATTGTCCGCCATCAGACGGATAACTTCGGCATCGGCCGTGTCGTTCACGAAGATACAGACTGCATCTACGCCTTGGGTTAAAATAACGTTGTGCTTGTTGAGATGCCCTTTATAGTAGCGGAGCTCAAAACTATATTCCTTGTTCTTTTCATTGAAAGACGCTTCATCATAAGGTTTGCTGCCAAAAAATGCAATAGTGTATGCCATGGGATTTGTTGTTTTTTAAATGTTACATAATAATAGAGAGATAACAAGTGGAAAGTTGATATGGTTCAGTGGCCGGAAGGATTCATAAAATGATAATTATTTCCATTTGTTTCATCAGAAACTATTTGGTATTTCAATTAAAGTATTATATTAGGATAACTTTATGCACAAAATTCTTTTTCATGTGCAATATTATTGTACCTTTGCGCCCGAAAACAATTAAAAAAGATTTAGATGAGAAAATTTTCGTTGATTAGCATTGCGATGCTAATCGTTTCAATTCCAACTTTTGCGGGTGGTATCCTGACAAATACAAATCAGCATGTATCTTTTCTTAGAATGTTAGCGCGTGGTGCTTCCATTGATATTGACGGTGTCTATTCTAATCCGGCCGGTTTGGCCTTCTTGCCGGAAGATGGTCTCTATTTGTCTTTGAATGGACAAAGTGCTTATCAGACCCGTAACATAAAGGCGACATTTCCCTTGTTTATTGAAGATGGGAATACACGTTATTATAAAGGAAAAGCTTCTGCTCCTTTCATTCCTAGTTTTCAAGGTGCATATAAAAAAGGAGACTGGACTATTTCCGGTAGCTTTGCTGTTGTAGGTGGTGGTGGTAAGGCATCGTTTGATGATGGTTTGGGTATGTTCGATTCAATGGTGATGGGACAAGTCCATACTATTTCGGGTGGTCAAATCACTCCCAATATGTATTCTATCAATAGTGCAATGGATGGAAGCCAGTTTATTTATGGTGTGCAATTGGGGTTGTCGTATCAAGTTAATGATTGGTTAGGTGTGTTTGCCGGTGGACGTATGAATTATTTTACCGGTGGGTATGAAGGATTTCTGACTGCAACCGCACACAGTAATATTCCTACTTATGGTGGCATGGAATTGGTTGGTATCGATTTAGACTGCGACCAGACCGGCTGGGGATTGACCCCTATCTTGGGAGCTGATGTGAAGTTGGGCAAATGGAATATTGGGTTGAAGTACGAGTTTATGACAAGTCTTAATCTCGAAAATAAAACCAAAAAAGCTGAAGTACGTGCGATGGGAACTGCTATGGGAGATGAAGGGAATCCTTTGGCTGACTATAAGGATGGTGTGAATACTCCGAGTGATATCCCTGCATTATTGACTGCAGCTGTTGGTTATGAATTCCTTCCTACGCTTCGTGCAACGCTGGAATATCACCATTTTTTTGATAAAGCGGCAGGGATGGCCAATGATAAGCAGAAAGCGTTGAAGCATGGCACACATGAAATTTTGATTGGTGCAGAATGGGATATAGCTAAACAGCTGACCATCAGTGGTGGTTATCAGCGTACAGATTATGGCTTGGCTGATGATTTTCAGAGTGATATAAGTTTTTCATGTGATTCTTATTCACTGGGGTTTGGTGCTGCCATCAAAATGACAAAGCATTTGACTATGAATATAGCCTATTTTTGGACAAACTATGATGATTATACAAAGAAGATAAGTGAAACCACCAAGAATGTTTATAGCCGTACTAATAAAGTGTTTGGTCTTGGTGTTGACTATAAGTTCTGATTTCACAATCCTACCTTTATATATTAAGAAGCCGTCTCAAATATCGATTTGAGGCGGCTTCTTTCTTATTTTATATTGGATTAGAAAGAATACTGTACAAGCAGGTTCATACGGTTGGCATGGTTGGTGGAATTGTCGAAGTTGGTGCGCCAGCCACGCAGATATTCAGCGCCTACCTGCATGTTCGGGGTTACGTTCCAGAATACGTTGGCTACGAAATATTGCCCGTAGCGGTAGGTACTTGGCAGGTCGTTGGGATAACCGTCTTCAGAATAAAGGCGGGACATGCTGTAAGTACTTGAGAGGAATATCTTCGGAGATATGTTATATTGCAGACCTGCATACCAGCCCAGCATGGGCAATGCCTGCATTTTGCCTTCCTTTTCGGGATTGGGGACAATATCGACGTTCAGATTACTGATATCGTTCAGGTATTGCCCGATACCTTTTCCATAGTTGACTTGCCCGAATGCCTGCCATTTTTTACCGAGGTTGAAGGTCGTTGAGGCTTGTACACCGTATCCGGTGACGCTGGAAGCCTTGTCCCTTTCCGTGCTGGTATATGTCATGCTGCGGATGATACCTCCTACACGCAGATGACTGCTGCTGTTCCAGCTGTATTGTGCCGAAGCCGTGAAGTCCGGCATGCGTTGCTGGGCAATCTCGAATTGGCTGCTTGTTGTGCCGTCAACGGCAGGCGCCTCGATGGAAGCTTGGAAACGAAAGTCTTTCAGCCCTTTATAAGTATATGACAATTGTGTGGCGCGGTAGAATGTGGCACCGTTGGGACCTTGAAAGTCAATGGTGGAAGGGAGGGCGCCTAAGTCCATGAAACCGCCATAATTGTATCCTATTGTTATATTGCGGAATGAAAGATAGGCATTGCGCAGTTGGAATGTCTTGTCTCCACCACGGAAATTTCCAGCAGTATAGACTGTGAAGTCACCCAATAGCCGGGTGTGTCCGACCAATTTCAGAAAGATAGTAGCCGTACTGGCATCCATCTGAAATTGATTTTTGATTTTACTACTGCTTGGAATGTTGGCAGGAACAAAGTCGATGTCATCCACGATACCTCCAAAATCATACTCGCCGGTGGCACGGACATACCCTCCGATACCCAGGGCGAATTTGCCTTGTTTGTCCATCAATAAGAAGCGGGGAGCTTTCGGGTCATGGATGTAAGGCAATTGTGACTCATTCATGATGCGGATAATCTCGTCGCCCGCTTTGTCGATGGTAACTATGACAATGCCGTTTGGAGCTTCGTCATCGATAATCTCTTTTTTTTGTGCATGGATAGTGGACAAGGGAAGTCCGGTTACGCACAACAGAAACATTGCTTTTAAGATTGTTTTCATTTAAGTTAGGTTTTGATGAATGTGCTTTCAACAACTTAAATGAAAAAAGGTTTTGTAGTCTTGGAGGAAGAAAGGAGGTTATTCCGTCAGTATTCTTGCCTTGAATGAAGATCGTATGCAAAATTACCCTTACCCTAATTTCCGGAATAACCTCCTGAGGATGTGTGTTAAGTTACTTATTTTTTCATGACGGCATTCCATAGCGCTTTGCGTAGGGTTCCCATGGTGTCGTCACCTTCATAATCCCAGAACATCATGCCTTTCATGCCGTTTTTTAATATCCATTCACCTTTGGTGGCAATACTGCGGGGATTGTCGTAACCACAGTAGAAACTGCCGTTTTTGGTGACATAGGGGACATTGCCTTCTGCATCCCAATTTTCGATAACATAGCCGTCATCCTTACTCAGGTTGAGAATATCCCGATAATTGATGCTGCCGCCGGCATTGAAATCGGCTCTTCCGTAGAACGGAATTCCCAACACTAATTTGTCGGCAGATACACCTGCATTCAGGTATTCGTCTACGGAACGCTGGCAGTCCCAGTAATTACTAGGCTTGTTCAATGCTGATTGATGCTGGGGGGCACCAACCAGATCATAGGCCATGATATTGACGAAATCTACATACGGGTCTACAGCCTTTACATCAATATATTTATAGCCTTCGCCTTGGGGACGCTTGTCCATGCAATAACCTGCATAGGTCAATAGGGTGGACTGCCCCAACTCTGCACGCAAGTCTTTCATCAATAGGGTGAAGTTCTCCACATCTACCAACTCGTCATAGGCATTGCTGCCGAAGGTCATACCGGGAAATTCCCAGTCAATGTCAATACCGTCTATGCCCTCACTCGAAACAAAGGCTTTGCAGTCTTGTGCGAATTGCTTGCGCATTTCCGGACTCTTCGCCAGGGCGGAGAAGCCTCCGTCCTGGGAATTGTCAGAATTGGAAACGCTATTGGTAAAAGAGAGTAATATCTTCACATGTGGATACTGGCTCTTTATTTTCTTTACCTTATCAAAACGGGATTTATCACCTTGCAGGCCAAACTTTTCATAAATTCCGTTTTTAACATATAATTCTGCAAAAGCGTAGTTTATGTGGGTCAGGTATTTGGCATCGGGTATGGATGTGCCATAATAAGTGACGTAGCCCAATGCAACCCGGCCTGCAACCTGCTCGGCCATTTCGGTCTCGTTGTCTTCATTTCCCGGAGCTGGCAGTCCGGGAATGTAGTCGTCATTGTGACATGCAGCTACTAGAAAGACAGTAGCTATTATAAATAGCAGTTTCCTTTTCATAGAGAGTGCATATTATTCAGAATCGGTTTCTGCTTCAGTCTTGAAATAAGCATACCAGCCGCTGTCGTCCCAATCCACACCACCGCTATACTTGCCGGGATGATAGATTGTGATATAGTTCTCATCCAGTGTCAGCAGCCAGAATTTGTTGCTGCCTACGCTTTGTCCGTTGTCGTCATAATTTCCTCCGATGGTGGGGATACTTGTTATCAGTTCACCCAGTACTCCGTCTTCCGGTTTTTCGTGTGTGAAGGAGAAAGTACCTTCTGCCTTCAGGTTTCCGCTGGCATCATAGGTTTTCATCTTGTTTCCGTCGAATTCGAATACCATGGACTGGTCTCCCGCTTCGGCGGCAGTGACATTGGCCCACCAGGCAAAATTTGATTCGGGAGTATAGCCTGCACTGGTATATTTCCAGCCTCCATGAGCCCCCATATTGCAGACGGAACCCCAGCTGACTTCACGGAATTTCCAGGTCTTCTTGGCAGATTTGTCACTCTTGTCGGTTGCACCGGTGAAGTAAGTGGACCAATCGTCGAATACATTGGTCACAGTCACTACAACCGGATCTGTCTTGATAATCTGATTGGCGGAAATGCCCATATAGTAGATGGAATAGTCCGCATTGGACTCCATGATGACCGTAGCGTTGTCCGTGACCAGAGTCTTACTTTGTTTACTTCCTTCGCCCCCCCATTCTATGTATTGTCTTCGGTAGCATCGTTGGTATAGGCCCAAATGTTGCGTTGGTCGGACACCAGTTTATGACCGGAGTTGTTAACACAGTCATCTATCCAAGAGATGACCTCCTCTTTGGTAGTTCCGTTGGGAAGCTCGTTTTTTTCGTAGCGTCCGGTATAGAAAAGGAATACACGTGCCATCATGGCTTCGGCGGCATATTTTGTAGCGTGTCCGGTCATGTCTGAGCCTTTCGGATAAATCTTTGCGGGCATCATTTCGATAGCGTTTTTCAAGTCTGCTGCAATCTGGGCGTAGATTTCGTCTACGGATGCACGCGGCAGGTTGGTACTTTCCAGTGTGGTGCGTAAGGGAACTCCGCCGAAAACTTGTGCCAGCTCATAGTATGCCATGGCACGCAGGAAATAGGATTCACCGAAAAGTCGGTTGCGTTCGCTCTCGCTGGACCATGATTTCACGTTGTCCATTGTGTTGATGGCATTGTTGGCACGGTTGATGAGGGTGTAACAACGGTCCCAAATACCGGCAAATGTATTCAGATTGCCACTGTACATAAGGAAGTTGGTGGCACAGTTGTTGGAGTAGGAGAGGTTACCTCCCAGACAGTCGTCACCTGCCAACTGGGCAATGTAATACTGGGAAGAGGTTTCAGGACTTTCAAACAACAAATGGGCGTATATGGCCGTCACCATCTCTTGGGCATCCTTTTCTGTCTCCGGGAAGTTGGCGGTTGTCTTTTCGGTCAAAAGTTCCGAATCGAGGAAGTTTTCGCATCCTGAAAGAAGAATCAGTATTGCTGATGCTATGAATAATATCTTTTTCATAATTTCTTCGGTTAATTAGAATTTTACATTTAAGCCTATCATATAGGTACGTGCACTGGGGTAGTAGCCCAGGTCGATGCCTGATGCCCAACCATAATCGTCGCCACCGTAACCGATTTCCGGGTCCATACCGGAATAGCCGGTGAAGGTAAAGAGGTTCTGTGCGGTCAGATACAGGCGCAGCTGTTGTACCGGTAACTTTTTGAATGCTTTCTTGAAGTCGAATCCCACAGTGATGTTCTTTATCTTGAGATAGTCTCCATCTTCAATATAAATGTCTGATACTCTGTTCCAGTTGGAGCTGGAAGCGCTGGACAGTCTCGGGAACTTGTCGGACGTACCTTCGCCGTGCCAGCGTTGGAATATCTCTGCTGTATAGTTATTCAAGGGTGAGGAGGAGAAGTCACGATAACACTTCAGAATCTGCTGGCCGAATGCGCCGTAAGTAGTGATTGAGAAGTCAATGGCCTTCCAGCTGGCATTCAGGGAAAGTCCCATTGTCAGGTCGGGATTCGGGTTACCTATCATAGTACGGTCATTGGCATCGAGCGTACCGCTATTGTCGGTGTCTGCCCAGATTACGTCACCCGGCTGTGTCTTGTCGCCATTTAGTTTCGGACCTTTGTAGTTGTCTATCTGTTCCTGGTTCTGGAATATGCTGTTACTCTTGTAGCCGTAGAAGTAGCCGATGGGTTTGCCTACTTCAGCACGGAAGCACTCTTCGGCTCCTTCCCACAGAACGCTGCCGCTACCGTGGATGATTCCGTCTTTGTTGGCAATCTTAGTCACTTCATTCTTGTTGTGAGCCAGGGTCAGGTTGGCTCCATATTGGAAATCCTTTCCGATGTTGTCGTTCCAGTGGAGTCCTACTTCAATACCCGTGTTCTTTACATTGCCGCCATTGACGGACACTGCATTGGCACCGAAGGAAGAGAGTACCGGAGCCGTAACCAGCCAGTCTCTGGTATTTTTGTTATACCAGTCGAATTCAAAGCCCAGGCGGTTGTTCAAGAAGCGTGCATCGATACCGAAATTCAACTGCTCCTGTGTTTCCCAGGTAAGGTCCGGGTTGGTCAGTCGGTAGGCGTATGAACCGGTACTGATGAGGTCCATGGAGTCACCGAAAGGATAACCGCCATATCCATTGTTGGAAGTTATCAGTGAAAGATATTGGAAAGTGGATACATTACAGTTACCGTTTTGCCCCCAGGAAGCGCGCAGCTTTAAGAAGTCCAGCCATTTGATTCCTGACATGAAGGACTCGTTGCTGATAACCCATCCGGCAGATACTGAAGGGAAGTATCCCCAGCGGTGTCCGCGGGCAAAAGTGGAGGAACCGTCCGCACGCATGATGACAGAAGCCATGTATTTCTCCTGGTAGTTGTAGTTGACGCGTCCGAAGAAGGAAGCGATGGAACCTTCCCCGTTAGGCTTGCCAGTCAAGGAGGACACACTGTTGGCGGTCAATGGAACATTGGACAAATAAGCGTGCTTGAAGTCATAGAAGTTTGAGCCTATGGCTGAACCGCTCATTTCTTCTCCCATACCCCATTTTTCCATACTCTGACCTACCAGGATGTCGATGTTGTGGTCATCGATATTGAAGATGTAGTTGGCTGTATTGTCCCATGACCAACGGTTATACATGGACATGGATTGGGTTACCTTGTCTTCTGCGTTGTTGAGTGACGCACTCAGATAATCGAATCTCGGCAAATAGGAACGATAACTGGAGGCTCCCATGATGTAGCCGAACTGGCTCTTGATACGCAGGTTCTTGATGGGTTGCAGTTCTGCATAGAAGCTGCTCTGCATGTAATGGGACTTGCTTAGGTTCTGGTTCATATAGTAGTCCAGATAAGCTATCGGGTTTTTATTGGCTCCGTTGGAGATATCCCATTTGTAGTTGTCCTTTTCCTGGTCTGCGTAGAGGTAGTAGTCTCCATCTGAATTGTAAGGGTGCATCAACGGGCTCATGATGAGCATATTGTGCACTCCGTTCCAATAAATGCCGCCGGTTCCGAATGAACCTTGCGTTTGCGAATATTTGTAGTTGATGGT
This sequence comes from Bacteroides sp. A1C1, assembly GCF_004328515.1. Classification (NCBI taxonomy): domain Bacteria; kingdom Pseudomonadati; phylum Bacteroidota; class Bacteroidia; order Bacteroidales; family Bacteroidaceae; genus Bacteroides; species Bacteroides sp. A1C1. The sequence continues at coordinate 479,826 of NZ_CP036491.1, read as the reverse complement.
TTCGCCCACTTTCAGGAAGTCAAGATTGCCTTTTTTCATGACTACGTGGTCCGAGTTGACGCGGAAGTTGTAGCGGTTCATTTCTGGAAATTCGCCGGGAACTCCCATGGTGGCTTCTTGGTTGGTGTATGAAATACCTATGGCATATCTGGAACGGTCTGTTCCTCCGGTGATGTTGACTGCGTGGTTCTGTACCAATGCATCTTCATTCAGTACTTCCTTCAGCCAGTTTGTCCCTTTCCATGTTCCGTTTTGTATGGCCTGCAAATCCCTTTCCGGAATATAGGTCGCCCAGTTGTACGGACTCAATCCGTCCATTACACGGCCTTCATCCTGCATCATCATGTACTCTTGGGCATTGAGGATAGTAGGGATTTTGTAGAGGTTCTGCACGCCGACATAGCCGTCGTAACTGACTTCGGCAACGCCGGTTTTACCTCGTTTGGTGGTAATCAGGATAACGCCGTTGGCAGCACGCGCACCATAGATGGCGGCGGAAGCGGCATCCTTCAAGACGTCCAAAGATTCAATGTCACTCGGGTTCAGCCCGTCGATGCTACCGTTGGCAACTCCATCTACCACATAAAGCGGGGAGAAGGTTCCGGTAGTACCGATACCGCGGATATTCACCTTAAAGCCCGAACCCAGGAAGCCGTTGTTTTGCGTGATGTTGACACCCGGTGACTGGCTCTGCAAAGCGCCCAGGGCATCCACAGTGTTCAGCTTGGCTATGTCTTCTCCTTTCACTTGTACAGTGGCGCCGGTGACAAGTTTCTTTTTCTGTACACCGTAACCGACAACAACTACTTCATCCAGTAGTTCGGAATCTTCTGTAAGGGTGATTTTCATGTTGGCATCTGCTTTGGCTTCCTGCGTCTTATAGCCGATGTAGGAAATGACCAGGGTGGCACCTCTTTTTACGTTTAGCGAGAATTTACCGTATAAGTCGGTGGTAACTCCATTGGTAGTACCTTTTTCCAAGATACTTGCTCCGATGATAGGCTCTCCATTCTGGTCGACAATGATACCGCGGGCTGTTTGTGCCTGCATCTGTTCTGTCACTCCGAATGAATTTTCCGAATAGGTCTCTATTGCCATGATTTTGCTGCTTCCTATAAATAGGGAGGCGATGGCAATTGCTGTGAGGATTTTGTTGTTCGATGTTCCTCGTTTACGATTTTCATTCATAATAGATGTTTTTTGTTTAAGCTAATGGATCTCAAAATAAATAGGTTGAATAGAAGATGACACTAATAGTGTCTTGGGGCTTTCGGGTAAATCATAGGCATTCATTGTTTTTCTAAGGTTACTATATATAATATGGTATATTCTTGGTTAATATCAATGTGTTTTCCAGAGCTTCCGGATTGTTGTTATCAAATATAACCCTAATTTTAATTATTTAAAATATAGAATCTTAAGCATTAAAATATGTTGTCTATTATTTTATATGCTTAAGGAATTTGCGTGAATGAAATCTTGTTTGAGGATGAATTCGGTTGCATGCTTTTGAATTTGTACTATAATTTATTAATATGTTGATTTATATGCTTTTAGTTTTTATATTTTAAATTTGCAAAACTTGTTGTATCTTTGCAACCGGATTTAAAATGTATGATGCCGTGAATAACGGTCGTGTATTCTAGAACACCACGTAAAAAACAGGAGTATGAAACAAAAAGTATCTGTACCTTTTATGTTGCTGGGCATTCTGTTCAATGTATGCTTGATTGCAGCCAATCTTCTTGAGACTAAAGTTATCCAGTTTTTGGGTATTACCGTAACAGCCGGATTGCTGGTCTTTCCTGTTTCTTATATTATCAACGATTGCATTGCCGAGGTTTGGGGCTTTCGTAAAGCTCGTCTGATAATCTGGAGCGGTTTTGCCATGAACTTTTTTGTGGTAATGCTGGGACTGATAGCCGTGGCATTGCCTGCCGCCCCTTTCTGGGATGGTGCCGCGCATTTCAATTTTGTCTTTGGAATGGCTCCCCGTATTGTCATAGCTAGTCTGACGGCATTCTTGGTGGGCTCTTTTCTGAATGCCTACGTAATGAGCCGCATGAAACTGGCAAGCAACGGGCGTAATTTCTCCGCACGTGCCATTTGGTCGACGGTGGTTGGTGAGACGGCAGACTCGTTGATTTTCTTTCCGGTGGCGTTCGGAGGAATCATTGCATGGCGGGAGTTGCTGGTGATGATGTGTATCCAGATTCTGCTGAAGTCCATGTACGAGGTATTGATACTGCCTGTGACTATCCGTGTGGTAAAAGCTATTAAGCGGATAGACGGTAGTGATGTCTATGATGAAGGCATCTCCTATAAAGTATGGAAAATAGGCGATATTTAAAGCCCCTTACCCGTAGTGAGGGGAAATCAGTTATTATGTCAAACAAATAATAAGCAATGCCCTCTCTGTTTCCCTCCCTACGGGGGAGGGAAACAGAGAGGCTTTTAACAAGATGAATAGGGACACTGCTTTGGTGGTATTCAGTGGCGGGCAGGACTCGACCACTTGCCTCTTTTGGGCAAAACGTGAATTTAAGAAAGTGTATGCGCTGAGTTTTCTGTATGGACAGAAGCATCAGAAGGAAGTGGACTTGGCGAGGGCCATTGCCCGTAAGGCAGGTGTGGAGTTCGAAGTAATGGATGTTTCCTTTATCGGCCGGCTTGGACATAACTCATTGACAGATGCCGGCATGGAGATGGACCAGGAGAAGCCGGCAGACAGCTTTCCGAATACTTTTGTGCCGGGACGCAATCTGTTTTTCCTGAGTATAGCCGCCGTCTACGCCCGCGAGCGGGGAATTAATCATATTGTGACGGGGGTGTCGCAGACCGATTTCAGCGGTTATCCCGATTGCCGGGATGCTTTCATCAAGTCGCTTAACGTGACGCTGAACCTGGCTATGGACGAGCAATTCGTACTGCACACACCACTGATGTGGATTGACAAAGCGGAGACCTGGGCGCTGGCAGACGAGCTTGGAGTGCTCGAACTTATACGCCACGAAACGCTGACTTGTTATAACGGTATCCCGGGAGATGGTTGTGGACACTGCCCGGCATGCACGTTGCGCAGAGAAGGATTGGAAAAGTTTTTGGCTTCTACTAAATGAGGCACACTTGTATCACTAAAAATATATGGCTATGACAGAATTGAAAGACCAACTTTCCCTTTTGGGGAGAAAGACAGCATACCGTCAGGACTATGCTCCCGAAGTATTAGAGGCATTTGATAACAAGCATCCCGGCAATGACTACTGGGTGCGTTTCAACTGCCCCGAATTCACCAGTCTTTGTCCCATCACGGGACAACCGGACTTTGCGGAAATCCGTATTTGCTATATCCCCGATGTCAAGATGGTGGAGAGCAAGAGCCTGAAGCTCTATCTGTTCAGTTTCCGCAATCACGGAGCTTTCCACGAAGATTGCGTGAACATCATAATGAAAGACCTCATTCATTTGATGAATCCTAAGTATATCGAGGTGACGGGTATCTTTACCCCGCGTGGCGGCATCTCTATCTACCCGTATGCCAATTACGGACGTCCCGGCACGAAGTTCGAGCAGATGGCGGAGCATCGTTTGATGAACCGTGAATAAGATGCTGTATCTGATGGCTCCTATAAATAGAAGGGGGGCTGTTAGGACAGGTAATTTTTGCATCACTATATTCTATATCCTTGTCTACTGACCTTTAGTTTCTTGTTTGCTAATTTTTATTCGTCCGACAGTTGTTGCATTATCGTCCAACAGCTGTCGGACGATAATTAAACAGCCGTCGGACGATAATGTAACGGTTGTCGGACGAATAGTTTTTAGTAAATGAGAAGTTAGTCTGTCTTTATTCATCGGCTAATATAAGGCTTCTCTATCATTAGTTTTGCTACATCTTTATTTTCTCTTTTACGATTATCCGCATAAATGCCGCTGACGAATAAGAAACTGTTTTGATTTTATTATTTAAGAGATTTCCTCAGCACCTTCCGAGCTCGTTTTCATTTTTTTTATCTGTTTTATTATTGATAATACCTATCAATGGTGATTGCATGGTATGATATATACGATAAATCCACTCCATATAATTACCTACAATAAGCGATTGCACAGCTGGATGTTAATAATGACCTTTGCACCGGTTTACTAACAACATTATAATTATTATAAAATTGAAAGCATATACATTTAAATTCTCGCTGCTGTTTCTCCTTCTGTTGGCTTCTCTGTCTGTACATGCGCAGAGGAGAGGAGGGATGATTTCTGGTAGAATCATTTCTACGGAAAAAGAAACGGTGGATTTTGCGACTGTTTATCTGAAAGGGACGAGTTATGGAGGAACCACGAATCAGGAAGGCCTCTATCACATCAAGGCGCCTGCCGGCGACTATACGCTGGTGGTGTCTGCCGTAGGTTATACAAAGGTGGAGAAAAAGGTGAAACTGGTCAATGATGAGCGGATGAAGCTGAACATAACCATCGCTCCCGAAACGCAACAGCTGGACGAGGTGACTATCGTTTCTACCGGAGTAAGCCGGGTGAAGAGGTCGGCATTCAATGCTGTGGCAGTCGATACAAAGGAACTCCAGAACACCACGAAGAATCTGAGCGATGCCTTGACCAAGGCTCCGGGCATGAAACTCCGTGAGTCGGGTGGGGTAGGTTCGGATATGCAGTTGATGCTGGACGGTTTTAGCGGAAAGCACGTCAAGGTGTTCATTGACGGTGTGCCGCAGGAAGGTGTGGGAAGCTCCTTCAGCCTGAACAATATTCCGGTGAGCTTTGCCGACCGTATAGAGGTATATAAGGGTGTAGTTCCCGTGGGCTTCGGTACGGATGCCATTGGCGGTGTCATCAATATTGTTACCAACAAGAAACGCCGGAACTGGTTCCTGGATGCTTCTTATTCTTACGGCTCGTTCAATACCCACCGCTCATACGTTAACTTCGGACAGACTTTCAAGAACGGTTTCAGCTATGAAATCAATGCCTTTCAAAACTACTCGGACAACGATTATCATGTAGATGCGCCGGTAAAGGATTTTGAGACGGGCAGTTTCAACGAAAGTGAGAAGGTGCGCGTGAAGCGTTTCAATGATACTTACCACAACGAAGCCATTGTGGCCAAAGCGGGTATTGTGGACAAAAGTTGGGCAGACCGGCTGATGTTCGGTTTCACCTATTCGCACATGTACAAGGACATACAGACCGGTGTACGCCAGAAGACAGTCTTCGGGGAAAAGCACCGCTTTGGCCATTCACTGATGCCTTCGATGGAATACAGCAAACGCAACCTGATAATCAAGGGGCTGGATATGGTGCTGACAGCCAACTACAATCGCAATGCCACTACGAATGTGGATACTGCCCGCTACGAATACAACTGGCTTGGTGAGAAACATCCGCTGAACAGCCCCGGCGAACAGTCCCGCCAGTATTCCCGTGCCGATAATGACAATTGGAACGGTACATTGACCTTGAATTACCGCATTGCGAGGGTCCACATGCTGACTTTCAATCATGTGTTGAGTGCATTCCAGCGTGATAATACTTCACTGTTGGCGGTGGAAGAACAGACGGATGCCATTGCCAAGCAGACCCGCAAGAATATCTCCGGTTTGTCATACCGCCTGATGCCTTCCGAAAAGTGGAACTTCTCGGCATTCGGCAAATACTACCGCCAGTATGTGGCAGGACCTATGGCCGAGGATGATACCGGTAGTAATTATGTACGCACCAGCCGTACGGTAGACTCTTGGGGATATGGTGCTGCCGGAACCTACTTCATCCTGCCCGGTTTGCAGGCGAAGCTCTCTTATGAAAAAGCTTACCGTCTGCCCACTATCGAAGAGATGTTTGGTGACGAAGATCTGGAGAGTGGAGACATCGGCATCCGTCCCGAGAAAAGTGACAACATCAACTTGAACCTGAGTTATTCCCGGAGTTTTGGAAAACATTCCGTCTACGTGGAAGGCGGTGTGGTATACCGCAATACGAAGGATTATATCCAGCGCAATATCCAGGACTTGAGCGGAGGAAAAGAAGGGGCCACTTATACCAACTACGGCAAGGTGCTGACGAAGGGATACAATGTATCGGCACGCTATGGCTTCGGACGCTGGCTGAGTGTGGGCGGCAACTTCACGCAGATGAATGTGCGTGACAATGAGAAGATGCAAATCGGCAGTACCGGCAACTCTGTGGAAAATCTCGGTTACAAGGCACGCATTCCCAATGTGCCCTATCAGTTTGCTGATTTTGACGTAAACTTCTATTGGCGCGACCTCTGGAAGAAAGGGAATATGCTGTCCGTGACTTACGACAACCAGTACATGCACAGCTTCTCCTACTATTCGCAGGTCATCGGTAGCAAGAACAAGGATTTCATGGTACCCGACCAGTTCTCCCATAACCTGACATTGAGCTATAGTCTGAAGAATGGCCGCTATAATATCTCGTTTGAATGCCGCAACTTCACGAACGAGGATTTGTACGACAATTTCAGTCTTCAGAAAGCCGGGCGTGCGTTCTATGGCAAGGTACGTGTACATTTTGGTGATTAATAAATATAATGGTTTTAATAGGTGTAATTAATAAGAAGAACAAATGAAGAAGAATTATCTTTTGTCCGGCCTCTTGGCAATGGCAATGACCGGAATGGCTTTAATTTCTTGTACAGACACAGACGAACCGGGTTCCGGCTCCGGTTCCGGTTCAAAGGGTAACTATGTGATAGCTGCCACGGCTACAGTTTCAGGTAGCTCCGTTCCTGTCCTGCTGACAGCCGAGTCACTGGAAAGCGGTGAAATTACTGCTGCCGGCAATGGCCTTGTGAACGATGGGGCTACTTACTGGGTGTTCTACGGAAACAAATATCTGTATGCCTTGAATTATCACCAGGGAAATGCAGGCACTACCCAGTCGTTCATTATGAATACAAACGGTGAACTGGAAAAACGTAGCCAGGAGTATAACGTCAATCGTTTCACTACCTACGGCTATTATGACCAATTTATAATGACGACTTCTACCGGCGACGGCCCTACGGAACTGAATGATGCAAATGGATATACTCCCCAATCTTTTTTGATTTCCTATCTGGATGTCGAGAAACAGACTTATACAAAGAACTCGGTAACAAAGGATACTCCATTTCTTGCCGAAAATTTCCTTGAAAATGGTGAATACGTAACACTGGCCGGTATAGAACAAGTGGGCAGTAAGGTTTATGCAGCAGCCATTCCCATGGGGCTTAGCCAGTATGGTTGCATGCAGAAGAATGAAGACGGTAGTTACAAGTGGGTGCTTTCCGGTAATGAGGATTTAATAAAGACAGAATCCGGCGGGCAGGGTAGCGGTGCCTATGAGAAGGACGAATTGCAATGGACCCAGTATCCTAATGAATGCCATATCGCTATCTTTGGTGATCAGACACTGAATTCTCATAAGGTCATCACTACAGACAAAATCAGTTATGCTGCCGGACGCATGAAGTCACAGTACTACCAGATGAACTGGCTTGCCGACGACGGCTATGTATATGTATTTTCTCCGAGCTATGCCAAGACCATGAGTGATTCGCGTCAGCAGACTACATTGCCTGCTGGAGTTGTACGCATCGATACCAAAGCAGAGGAATTTGATGCCGCCTATTACTATAATCTTGAAGAGAAAGCCAATGGCGCCTCTTTCTTGCGCACTTGGTATATTTCAGGTAATTATTTCCTGTTGCTGATGTATGATAAGGCAATTACGGCATCAGACAAGGTTGCCAACCAACTTGCCGTCTTCAATGCCTCCACCGGAGCTTTGACTTATGTGAACGGCCTTCCAAGCGATGTCTCCGGCTTTGGTAATACCCCGTACATGGAAAATGGCAACGCATATGTGGCAGTCACTACCTCTTCCGGCTATCCTGCCATCTATAAGGTAGACCCTGCCAATGCAACAGCTACCAAGGGTCTGGTTGTCAATGCAACCCAACTGAACGGTGTAGGTAAACTGGAATAAAGCTCCTATGAAGAAAGTTTTTCGTAAAATACATTTATGGCTTTCAGTCCCCTTCGGGCTACTGATTACCCTTATCTGTTTTTCCGGAGCCATGCTGGTATTCGAGACGGAGGTGATGGAGCTCTGCCGCCGCGACCTCTACTATGTGGAGAAAGTCGGGCCGGCATCGCTTCCCATGGGCAAGGTGGCCGAAAAAGTGGCCGCTACTCTGCCGGATAGTGTTTTTGTGACGGGTGTCACAGCCTCGTCTGCTCCGGAGCGTGCCTGGCAGGTGAACCTTTCCAAACCTCGTCGTGCTTCCGTCTATGTAGACCAGTATACGGGTGAGATAAAGGGCAAGTATGAACGTGCGCCGTTTTTCACGACCATGTTCCGCCTGCATCGCTGGTTGCTGGACAGCATGAAGCCCGATGGAGGCATCTTCTGGGGAAAAATGATTGTGGGCACTGCCACGCTGATGTTTGTCTTTGTCCTGATATCGGGCATTGTCATCTGGTGGCCCCGTACAAAAAAGGCTTTGAAGAACAGTTTGAAGATTGTTTCCGGTAAGGGTTGGTGTCGGTTCTGCTATGACCTGCATGTGGCAGGCGGTATGTACACGCTGGTTCTTCTGTTGGTAATGGCGCTTACGGGACTGTCATGGTCTTTCTCCTGGTACCGCACCGGCTTCTACAAAGTTTTCGGAGTGGAAACCACGCAAGGGGGTGGAGGACATGGTGCTTCGGCACAAACTGCTGCCCAGGGAGGAGAACGGGCTCAAGGCCGGTCTGGTGGCAGACCAGGAGGTGAGCATCGTGAAAGAAATTCTTTCTCTCCTTTTACAAGCTGGCAGAAGGTTTACGAAGAACTGAAGGAACTCAATCCTGATTATAAACAGATTACCGTGTCCAAAGGCTCTGCTACGGTTTCTTTCAATCGGTTGGGCAACCAGCGTGCTGCCGACCGCTATACGTTCAATCCCCGTAGCGGTGAAATCACCGGGGCTACCTTATATAAGGATGCCGACGCTTCAGGAAAAATCCGTGGCTGGATATTCTCCGTTCATGTAGGCAGTTGGGGAGGGCTGACCACCCGTATATTGAGTTTTCTTGCCGCTTTGGTAGGGGCCAGCTTGCCGCTGACGGGCTATTATCTTTGGATTCGCAGATTGGTTCGGAAAGGCAGTAGGAAAGCGAACATGCAATTAAAGAAAGTTGCTTAGAAAAAGCAGGCAATTTTATAAAAGGATGAAGATGTCCGCAAGATGCGCAGGCGTGCGTGTTTTGTGGGCGTTTTTTTATAAATACTTTTGGGCGGAGATTTCATTTATCCGCATTTCCTTCTCTTCTATCCGGATGCATCCTTCGCTTGCCAGCTCCGATAAGGCACGTGCTAGCGAGGGACGAGCCACTCCCAGTATTTGTGCCACTTCCTGCTGGTTGAGTATCGTGCCATGCATGCGTAGATAGTTCAGTATGCGCGATTTTAGGCTTTGCAGGGCAAAGGCATTCAGCTTTTTGGAGAGAAACAGAGTTCTGTCCGATACCAGTTGCAGAAAGTTGCGCATCACAGTGGGGTGTCGATGCAGGAATTCCAGGAAGACATTCTTGTTTATGATGAGTATCTCACATTTCTCTTTTGCTTCGATATTTACCGGGAAGCGGTTTTCGGAGGCAAAGACAAAAGCCGGGGCAAGTAGTTGCGGGGCTTTCAGCGTTTCTATGGTGAGTTGCTTTCCCTCTGCACTGACCATTTGGGTACGCACACTGCCGCAGCACAATATGAATAGAGAACGGTATGCTTCTCCCTGCATGGCAATAAAGTCAGCAGGTTTGTATTGCCTGCGTGCATGTTCGGGTGCCAGGATGAGGGATAATAATTCTTCTTCTGTTATGCCTTGAAAAGGAGGCATTTTCAATAATGTATGGATTTCCATTCTCTTTTTTACTTTTTTTGTGATTCGATGTAACATTCGTGACAGTTTTCGCGTTGTAGAACTCTCATCTTTGCACAAAGATAATGCAAACCGAAAGTAATAGAAAATAAGCTTGCTTATTTTTATTGCTGAGGTGCCGCTTATCTTATGGAAAGATGATGTAAACTTTTAAATGAATAAGAATATGGAACCGAACATGTTTTGTTATCAATGTCAGGAGACAGCCAAAGGAACCGGCTGTATACTGAAAGGTGTATGTGGAAAAGAAAGTCATACGGCTCAAGCTATGGACTTGTTGCTGTTTGTGGTTAGAGGTGTCTCTGTCGTTGCCGATGTTTTGCGCAAGGCAGATTGTCCGGTCTCCGAAGAAGTGAATATCTTTGTGACGGATGCTCTGTTCTGCACTATTACGAATGCAAATTTCGATGATGAAAGCATTTTGAAGCGGGTAGATAAAGGAATCACCATGCGTAATGGATTGATTCAAGAGGCCAAGCATAACAAAGTGCTCTTACCCAAAGTAGATGAACTGACTTGGCAGGGAACGCGTGATGACTATGCCGGAAAAGCGAAGACAGTAGGTGTTCTGCGTGAACAGAATGAAGACCTCCGCTCGTTGAAAGAATTGCTTGTCTATGGCTTGAAAGGTATGGCTGCCTATCTGGAGCATGCCATGCGTCTGGGATTCAATGATGATACGGTTCATGTTTTCATGCAACGCGCACTGGCTACCATTGCAGTTGAGTCTCTATCGGCAGAGGAGTGGGTGAAGCTGGTTCTCGAAGCTGGTGAGTTTGGAGTAAAGACAATGGCTCTATTGGATGCAGCCAATACTGGTACTTACGGTAATCCTGAAATTACAAAGGTGAATATCGGTGTGAAGAACCGTCCGGGAATTTTGATTAGCGGCCATGACTTGAAGGATATGGAAGAATTATTGAAACAGACTGAAGGCACAGGAATAGATGTCTATACACATGGTGAAATGTTACCTGCTCACTATTACCCGGCTTTCAAGAAATATTCCCATTTTGTAGGCAATTATGGCAATGCCTGGTGGAAACAGCGCGAAGAATTCACTTCCTTCAACGGACCGATTCTGTTTACCACCAATTGCATCGTTCCTCCTCTGGCAAATGCTGTGTATAAAGAACGTATGTTTACCACCAACTCTACCGGCTATCCGGGTTGCAAGTACATTGATAAGGATGCTGAAGGTAGGAAAGACTTTTCTGAAATCATAGAGATTGCCAAACAATGCCAGCCTCCGGTGGAGATAGAGCATGGAGAAATTATCGGCGGTTTTGCCCATAACCAGGTGCTGCAACTGGCAGACAAGGTGGTAGATGCCGTGAAGACCGGGGCCATACGCCGCTTTATCGTAATGGCAGGTTGTGACGGACGTATGAAGAGCCGTGACTACTACACGGAATTTGCTAAAGCCTTGCCGCAAGATACCGTTATCCTGACCGCAGGTTGTGCCAAATACCGCTATAATAAACTTGGTTTGGGAGACATCAACGGCATTCCCCGTGTATTGGATGCCGGGCAGTGCAATGACAGCTATTCACTGGCGGTAATAGCCATGAAGCTGAAAGAAGTATTCCAGCTGAACGACATTAATGAACTTCCCATAGTCTACAACATAGCGTGGTACGAACAGAAAGCAGTTATTGTATTATTGGCATTATTGAGCCTCGGTGTGAAGGATATTCACTTAGGACCTACATTGCCCGCTTTCCTTTCTCCAAATGTCGTCAAGGTACTGGTTGATATGTTCCATATTGCAGGTATTGGTAGTGTGGAAGATGATTTGAAGAAATTCGGATTGTAAATAAGATGATGGGGTGATATCCTGCTATCACCCCATCATCTTATCCTCTTATCACATTATTTATCGCTTCCTCCGTTCCGCAGAACGGCCCGTGCGATTGTAGCTTTATGGTACACATGGCGGCGGCAAAGCATCCGGCTTCTCGATAAGACGCGCCTTTGTCGCGCATATACAGATATCCTACCATATAGGTGTCTCCGCATCCCGTTGCATCTGTAATCTGCAGGGCAGGGTAGGCGGGTATTTCGTGGAATTCTCCTTGGGCATAAATCAGCGAACCTTTATCTCCCAGGGTCAGCAGCACTTCCTTCACGCCCCAGTCTGCAATCAGCAATGCAGCTTCGTGCGGTTCACTGCATCCGGTCAGCACTTCCATTTCAGCTTCGTTGGCTTTCAGGATATGGATATACTTCAATGCTTCTTTCTTTTCCGGCCAGTCTACGGCCAGCACCTTTTCATTCTCCACCTTGCGGAGAAATCCTTGCACGTCTACCGAGAGGAGTCCCTTGCCGGACAAGAACTTGATGACCTCCAAAGAGAAGTCGTCGGCAAGCAGACTGCCCAAGTGGATAATCCGTGCATCGGTATCTTTCAAACCTTCCACGGTGAAAGGGTCTGCTTTTGCCGTGACACGTTGTGTACGTTCGTTTTGATTTTCTCCATAAATATTCTCGAAACAGACGGAATGTGTGCTGTGCAAGGCTTTGACGGAAATACCTTCTTTCCGAATGTCTTCCACAATGCCCATGTCAGTATCAGCCAAAGCTGTTACCAATAGAAAATCGTTAGCATTCAAGTGCTTGATGGCATGTGCGAAGTAGAAGGAGGTGCCTCCCGGCATATATATGGTATTTTTAGGGGTTACGACTTTATCTTGGGTAATATAACCGATGCAACATAGACTGTGTGTGTTCATTTCTTTGTTGGCTTTTTATTTCTTTATTGTATTGATTCCGTAAATTGGGCGCGAAGATAGTGATTTAATAACAATTCGACTATATTTGCAGCTGTAAATGTAGCTTCATTGAATATGAATTCATTAAAAACGAAAAGAGTACGTATGATAGTTGGCATTATAGTGGGTATTTGGCTGTTGCGGTCATAGCGGGATTCGTTTTTGTCAATCAGCCGAGTTTCGGGAGGGCTCCTCAAGGAGAACGGTTGGAGAGGATAAAGAAGTCGCCTCATTACAAAGACGGAGAATTCCGGAATCTGCACAGTACGGTGATGATGACTTCCCAAAAGGGACGTTTGGGAGCTTTCTGGGGATTCTTATTTAAGAAAGAAACCGATTTGCGTCCTGAAACGGAGATTCCGGTTATAAAGACGGACCTCAGCAAGATAAGCAAGGACGAGAATGTATTGGTATGGTTCGGACATTCATCCTATTTTATCCAGGTAGACGGAAAGTGTATACTGGTAGACCCCGTATTTTGTGTGGCTTCTCTGGTTTCGTTTGTAAACAAGCCGTTCAAAGGGGCGGATGCCTACAAGCCTGCCGATATGCCGGAGATTGACTATCTGGTGATATCACATGACCATTGGGACCATCTGGATTATGAGACGGTGATGCAGCTGAAAAACCGGGTAGGCAAGGTGGTCTGTCCTTTGGGGGTAGGCGAACATTTCGAGTATTGGGGATTTGACAAATCATCCCTGGTTGAGCTAGATTGGTTTGAAGATACTGTACTGGATAAGGGATTTCTGCTTCATTGCTTGCCCGCCCGGCATTTTTCGGGCCGCTCGTTGAAGGCAAATCAGGCATTATGGGCTTCTTTCCTTATCGAAACCCCTTCGCAGAAGATTTATATGGGTGGTGATAGCGGATATGACACGCATTTTGCCGAAATAGGCAAGCAATATCCTGGCATTGACCTTGCCATATTGGAGAATGGGCAGTATAACGAAGATTGGAAATATATCCATACCATGCCCCAATATTTGGGGCAAGCGGCCAGGGACTTGAATGCGGAAAAGATTCTGACTGTTCATCATTCCAAATATGCTTTGGCTAGACACCGCTGGGACGAACCGCTGAAGAATGCCATGAATCTGAAAGAGAAAGACTCATTGAACGTGTTGATGCCTATTATAGGGGAAGTGGTCCGGTTAAAATAATGAGTGATATTGATTATAATACACCTGGCAACACGGCTATTGACGAGTTATTAACGGAAATATATATCCCTATCGAAAATAAAAGTAAGATAATATGTTAGAATTACCCGAAGTTATCACCTTGAGCAAACAAGTGAACAACGCCTTGAGCGGTAAAACAATCACGCAGGTATTTAATGCCACCAAACCGCATAAGTTTACGTTCTATAACGGTGAACCGTCGGAGTATGGTAAACTGCTCGTAGGTAAAACCATCCTTTCATCCGAAGGATATGGCATGTTTGTCAATTTCAATCTTTCGGATAATGTGATCATGAACATAGGCGACGGAGTCAGTGTCCGTTATTATAGTGCGGGAGATGAGATTCCTGCCAATTACCAGTTGTTGCTGACGTTTAATGATGATTCATTCCTTGTCTTCACGGTTGCAATGTATGGTTTTATCAATGTTTATCCTGATAGCTATATCGACAATAAGTACTATAAATTGAGTCGGGAAAGCATTTCGCCGTTGAGCGATAAATACACCGAAGCGGAATTTGAGAAACTCGTTGCCGAAGCAAAGAAGACCCTCTCTGCTAAAGCTCTATTGGCAACCAATCAGCATATTCCCGGTGTCGGTAATGGCGTAACGCAGGATATTCTGTTCAATGCACGGATAAATCCCAAACAGAAAGTGCTACTTCTGTCGGATAATCAGAAAGAAGTTCTTTTTAATGCTCTAAAAAAAACATTGGTGGATATGACTTCCGAGGGCGGACGCGATACGCAAACAGATCTTTATGGCAACGCCGGAGGTTACAAAACCATTCTTTCTGCCAAAACATGGAAGAATCCTTGTCTCCGTTGTGGCAGTACCATCATAAAAGAGGCTTATATGGGTGGTTCGGTATATTATTGCCCGACGTGTCAACAGATAAAAGAATAAATGTCCACATTCTGTTAGCTCCCTTTATGTACGATGCAAGGAATTAATATTCTGTATAACAGTTTATTAATTCCTTGTATCGCATTCTGTTAATATCGTGTCTACACGATATTCGTATCCTGCGAACACGATATGAATATCTTCTTTTCTTTATACTTTGTACGGACAAAAGGGGTATTTTATAAAGCCCGCCCTTTGTAAACGTTTGACTGGGACAATGGAACCAGGACTCCGTTCAGCGTCAGGGTATTCGAATTGAAGTTCGGGCTGATTCTTGCCGATGCATTATTGCCGCCGTTGGTCAGTGTGATATACACTTGTGCGGATATTCCGATGCCTTGTACGCTGAAGCTGCAATTCACGTTTCCCTTTTTGTCGGTCGTGATTTTCATTTCCTTTCTGCTGCCGTCCACTGTGATGCTGCCTATTCCGTTGGGGCCTGCAAGGGCATTGTTGGCAGCTATTTGTACGGATGCGTGTTCACCGTCCATCAGAACGAAGTTTGTTGTCGATGAAACAAATGCGCTCCGTCCTCTCTTGAACACCAGCTGGTCTGCTTCCAATACAAACTTGCCCTCTTTCAATGCCTGGACGGCAATGGCATAGTTCCTTTCATTTTCCGCTTTTTCGCGTGCTTTCTGGGCTTCGCGTTGGGCTTTACGCTCTGCTTGGCGTGTTTCGCTGCTACTCTGTGCATACATCAGGGTCGATGCACTTACCAACACCAGTGTGATTAATGTAATGATTCGTTTCATAATTGTTCTTTGTTATTTAGTTAAGACCTTCTGGTTAATTAACAAATGAAAAACCAAAAAGATGCAGCTTGAATCTTAAATAAGCGTAAGACTTAACACTTCTTGGGTTTTGTTGGAAGTTTGTATTAAATTTCTTCCAAGGCATAATACTGGTAGTCCCGGAGAATGGTTTGAAGAAAGTTTTCCGGGTTACCGTCATGAGGAGTGATGGAGAGAAGTACCTGCACTTTTTTCGCAAGGGAGGCAATGTGTCGTGTACGGTCTTTCTTACCCGATTGCAGGGTCCGAGTAATGACGTTGATTTGCTCCAATGACAAGTCGGAAGCTTGTGGATAGGTAGGCCGGTAGTCTTTGGTCAGGTAGTCGAACTCATCGAGGCTGACGTGTATCTTGCGGTAATTCTTTTCCTTGATTACCATGGTGCCGGCAGCAAGGTCGCCCATTCGCTGGCTGTTTTTGGTCAAAAGGACGACCAGAAGTCCCAGGCCACCGGTCACCGGTCCGTCGATAGGAAAGAGAAGCCATCGGAGCAGGTACGAGCCTATACCGGGCGTGGAACCGTCTGCTTTTACGACACGGATGTTCATCAGCCGCTTGCCGAGACTTTGTCCCTGGTTGAACATTTCGCAGAGAAATGCGTAAAACAAGACCGGCAGGTAGACGATAGCGAGGAAGAAAAGCATCGTGAAATCAGAGGGCAGATGAATCCGTGAAAACAAGGCCAAAGTAGAAAATACATAGAATCCGAGCAGAATATAGTCTATGACCAGTGCAATGAGCCGTTCACCGATACTGGCAGGCGTTTGACTGATGCGGACAAACTGCCCGGTGATAATTGTAGATTCTGCCATTCCTGATAAAACATTTTTAGTATTTCATTGCAAATATATCATTATTCTCTTATTTTTGTTACCGATTTCAGACAAAACTTCTCTGAAATATTCATGGGGTATGAAAGAAGTGACGTTTATCCGGCGGAACATCGAAAAATGGAAACAAGCAGAAAAAATAGTGGAGCAGGCGGACAGTCTGTCTCCCGATGAGCTTGCCGACGCATATACGGAGCTTACGGCAGACCTGGCTTTTGCCCAAACGCATTTCCCCGCTTCCCGCATCACTATCTATCTGAACAATCTTGCCTCGGCATTGCACAACCGCATTTATAGAAACAAGCGCGAGAAATGGTCAAGAATTATCACCTACTGGACCCGTGAAGTGCCTTCGGCCATGCACGATGCACGCCGTGAGTTAGTGGCTTCCTTCATTATATTTGTGGTCAGCGCATTGATAGGAGTGGTATCTGCTGCCGGAGACCCCGATTTTGTGCGTTTGATTTTAGGAAACTCTTATGTGGATATGACTTTGAACAATATCGCTAATGGTGAATCCATGGCTGTATATAACGGTTCCTCCGAGTTCCCCATGTTTCTGAGTATCACGCTGAACAATATCATGGTCTCCTTCAACTGCTTTGCCATGGGGCTGCTGACCAGTTTTGGCACCGGATACATGCTCCTTAACAATGGCATCATGATAGGGGCTTTCCAAACCTTCTTTTATCAGCACGACTTGCTTTGGGAGTCCTCCCTTGCCATTTGGCTGCACGGGACACTCGAAATCTGGGCGATTATTGTAGCCGGTGCCGCCGGTCTTGCCCTGGGCAACGGATGGCTCTTTCCCGGAACCTATTCAAGGCTGGAATCTTTCAAACGGGGAGCCAAAAAAGGACTGAAAATAGTGGTGGGTACGGTACCCGTATTCATCATGGCAGGATTTATAGAAGGATTTGTTACCCGTCATACTGAACTTTCGGATGCTTTGAGGTTCGGCTTTATTCTACTTTCTTTGTCGTTTATCTTTTTTTATTATATTTATTTACCTAACAGAAAGAAGCATGGAAGCACAGAAACCTAAAATCGCACTGTATGTACAACGTTCTTTTGGAGAGAAACTAACTGCTACCTTTGATTTTATCAAAGAGAACTGGAAGCCGTTGATGAAATTCACTACATATCTGATGTTGCCGCTTTGCCTGCTTCAGGGGCTGAGCCTGAACGGGCTGATGAGCGGTACAATGGTTTTGGGTGATATGACCGGAGGCTCGTTCGACTCTTCTGTTGTCGGAGCGTCCATCATGGCGCTGGTGACTTATTACAGTCTGTATGCCGTTCTATATCTGCTGGGAACTGTCATGCTGACCTCTTTGGTCTACGCATTGGTCCGTACTTACAATGAACGGGAAGAACGCTTGGAGGGAGTGACGTTAGGGATGCTGAAGCCCTTGTTGTTCCGTAATGTCAGAAGGGTATTTCTGATAATGATTGTCAGTGTGCTTTTGGTGCTGTTTGTAGGGCTTATTGTTGGTTTTATAGCCACCATCATTCCGTTTATAGCGCTTGCGTTCTTGTTCGTTCTGCTCGTTGTGGTGGTGTCTGTGCCACTGGCTATTTGGGCTCCAGTCTATCTGTTCGAAGATATCTATATCATAGATGCCTTGAAGAAGGCCTACCGACTGGGTTTCGCTACCTGGGGAGGTATCGTACTGATTTCCATTGTTATGGGATTCATCGCCGCCATCTTGCAGGGAGTGACGATGATTCCATGGTATATCGGGACCATTGTGAAATATATCTTTGCAATGACTGATGCAGGTGGCGGTGCCACTGTATCGGCAGCCTATAGCTTTGTGCTTTATCTGCTGGCGGTGGTCCAGGCATTCGGCGTTTATATGTCCATGATTTTCTCATTGCTGGGACTGGCTTATCAATACGGTCATGCTTCGGAAAAGATAGATTATGTGATGGTGGAGAGTGATATTGACAATTTTGATAAACTCTGATAACGGACTATGAATATGGTTCCGGCTGATACACTGGTTTGTGATACTGCACAGATTGCCGTTTGGCAGTCCGACCCGGCGTTTGCTTACAGCCGTGAGCTGATAGCTCCCGAAATTAATGTACTTGAGTGGTTCAGCAGATGGTTCGGCAAGCTGCTGGACAAGATATTCGGGAATACGTTGGTGGCAGAATATTCGGAGGTCGTGTTGATATGCATTGCCATTCTTATCCTTGTATTGGTCATCTGGTTTTTGTACAAGAAGCGTCCGGAACTGTTCATGCATTCGCGCAAGAGTACCCTGCCCTATACAGTGGGGGAGGATACCATCTATGGAGTGGATTTTGCGGAGGGAATTGCCGATGCGCTTGTCCGGACGGATTATCGGGAGGCGGTGCGTTTGCTCTATCTGCAGACGCTGAAACAGCTCAGCGATGGAAAACGTATAGACTGGCAGTTATATAAAACGCCTACACAATATATCTATGAAGTCCGTCTGCCAGCTTTCCGCCAAATGACCAGCCATTTTCTACGGGTACGTTACGGAAATTTTGAAGCGACCGAAACATTGTTCCATGCGATGCGGGATTTGCAGAAAGAAGTGGAGAAAGGAGGGATGGCATGAAGGGGAACCATTGGTTTATAGCCGGTATCATTGCTTTTCTGGTGTTGATGTTTGCGATAGAGTGCCGTCTGCCGAAGAAGTTTGTCTGGAACCCTACGTTCAGCCATTATGACAAGCAACCGTTCGGCTGTGCCGTGTTCGATAGCCTGGTGTCTTCATCGTTGCCGAAGGGATATTCGTTGTCGAGAAAGACTTTTTATGAGCTGGAGCAGGAAGATACGACGCTTCGCCGCGGAATACTGGTTGTTACCGATAACCTGCATCTGACGGATGTAGATGTGGAGGCGATGTTGAAGATGGCGGGACGGGGAGACCGGATTATGCTGGCGGGGAGCTCTTTCAGCCGTATTTTGAAAGATACGCTGGGATTTGAGTGCAGCTATTCTTATTTCAGTCCGTCGGCTTTGAAAAAATATGCCACTGCATTGCTCTCGAAAGACAGTTTGTGCTGGGTGGGGGATTCGGCGGTTTATCCGCAGCAGACTTTCTGTTTCTATCCCCAACTTTGCCAGTCTTATTTCTTTGCAGATTCCATTTCTTGTAAAGTGTTGGCGGAAAAAACTGTTACCGGAGAAGCTGCTCATCCAGTTGCCATGTCAGTTTCTTGGGGAAAGGGGGAGGTTATACTGGCTTCCACTCCCCTGCTTTTTACGAACTATGGTGTGCTGGATGGGAAGAATGCGGCTTATCTTTTTCGTATATTGTCCCAAATGGGTGGATTTCCCATTGTCCGTACCGAAGGCTATATGAAAGAAACAGCCCAGGCACAGATGTCTCCTTTTCGCTATTTCCTTTCGCAGCCTCCGCTTCGCTGGGCATTGTACTTGAGTATGGTTTCCATCCTGCTCTTTATGATATTTACAGCCCGTAGGAAGCAGCGTGCCATTCCCGTTATCCGCGAACCGGAGAATAAGTCTTTGGAGTTTGCAGAGTTGATAGGTACCCTTTATTATCAGAAGAAGGACCATGCTGACTTAGTCCGCAAGAAATATCTCTATTTTGCGGAGGAACTGAGGAGGGAAATGCAAGTGGATGTGGAGGAAGTGGCAGAGGATGAGCGCTCTTTCGGCAGGATTGCCCGGAAGACGGGTATGGAAGCGGGGGAAATTGCCGCATTCATCCGCGAGGTGAGGCCGGTGATGTACGGAGGGCGCAGCATCTCTGAGGAGGAGATGAAACGGCTTGTCGATAAAATGAATGAAATAATCAATCATATATAAAGAAGATATTTATGGAAGAGAACACAGAAAAACGGGTGGACTTGACTCTCTTTTCCGAGAAGATACAAGCGTTGAAGGACCGGATTGCTACGGTCATAGTGGGGCAGGAGCAGATAGTGGACCTGGTACTGACGGCTGTCCTGGCAAACGGCCATGTGTTGCTGGAGGGAGTGCCGGGGGTGGCAAAGACGCTGCTTGCCCGTCTGGTTGCCCGTTTGATTAAGGCGGATTTCAGCCGCATTCAGTTTACTCCGGACTTGATGCCGAGTGACGTGTTGGGGACTACGGTCTTCAACATGAAAACCAATGACTTTGACTTCCATCAAGGACCGGTATTTGCCGACATCGTGCTGGTGGACGAGATAAACCGTGCTCCTGCCAAGACGCAAGCCGCCTTGTTTGAGGTTATGGAAGAACGGCAGGTCAGCATTGACGGCACCACGCATCAGATGGGAGAACTCTATACGATTCTGGCAACCCAGAATCCGGTGGAGCAGGAGGGTACTTATAAATTGCCCGAAGCGCAATTGGACCGTTTTTTGATGAAGATAACCATGGGATACCCTTCGTTGGAGGAGGAGGTGGATATTCTGGAGCTTCACCACACGAATGCTTCGCTGGTGAAGCTGGATAGTCTGACGCCTGTCCTTACAAAGGAAGAACTGCTGTCATTGCGCAGGCTGATGGAGCAGGTGTTTGTGGATCGTACACTGCTTCAATACATCGCGCTGATAGTGCAACAGACGCGTACCAGCAAAGCTGTGTATTTAGGAGCCTCTCCACGTGCATCTGTGGCAATGATGCAGGCTTCGAAGGCGTATGCACTGTTGCAAGGACGTGATTTCGTGACACCGGAGGACATAAAGTTCGTTGCTCCGTATGTACTTCAGCACCGCCTGATATTGACGGCAGAAGCCGAGATGGAAGGTTATTCACCGGTAAAAGTGACGCAACGTCTGATTGATAAAGTGGAAGTTCCGAAATGAGACTGGGCCGCCGCTTCTATATGACTCTTGTGCTGATTATCCTGCTGATGGGTATCGGGTATGCTTTTGCTCCGTTCTTTACAATCGGGCAGTGGGCGCTGTTTGTCCTGGCCTTGTCGGTGCTGGTGGATGGGGTTATGCTCTATCGCGTTCGTGGCATCCGGGCTTTCCGTCAGTGTGCTACTCGTTTCTCCAACGGAGATGAGAACGCCGTGAACATACGTGTGGAGAGCAGTTATCCGTATCCGGTAGCTGTGGAAGTAGTGGATGAGATTCCTTTTGTATTTCAGTTGCGGAATGTTGATTTCAGGATGAAGCTCCGGGCGAGTGAGGGCAGGACGATTACCTATCATCTGCGTCCCACGCGGCGGGGGATTTACTCTTTCGGACGGATTCGGGTGTTTGTGGCAGGCAGGATGGGACTGCTTTCCCGCAGATATACTTGCGGTGCTCCTCAGGATGTCAAGGTATATCCGTCCTATCTGATGCTTCATCGGTATGAGTTGCTGGCCATCAGTGACAACCTGACCGAGTTGGGTATAAAGCGCATCCGCAGGGTGGGGCATCATACGGAGTTTGAACAGATAAAGGAGTATGTGAAAGGGGATGATTACCGCACGATAAACTGGAAGGCGAGTGCCCGACGGCACGAACTCATGGTCAATGTCTATCAGGACGAACGTTCCCAGCAAATATATAATGTAATAGACAAGGGACGGGTTATGCAGCAGGCATTTCGCGGAATGACTTTGCTCGACTATGCAATCAACGCCTCCCTTGTCCTTTCATACGTTGCCATGCGGAAGGAGGATAAAGCCGGACTGGTGACGTTCAACGAGCATTTTGATACGTTTGTCCACGCCTCCCGGCAACCCGGGCAAATGAAGACATTGCTTGAGAACCTTTACAGCCAGCAGACTACTTTTGGGGAGACCGACTTTTCCTCATTGTGCGTACACTTGAACAAGCATGTCAACAAACGGAGCCTTTTGGTGCTGTACACCAACTTTTCCGGTATAAGCAGCCTGAACCGCCAACTGGCTTATCTACAGCAGTTGAACCGTCAGCACCGGTTGCTTGTCATCTTCTTTGAAGATACCGATTTGGAAGAGTACATCGCCACGCCTGCAAAAGATACGGAAGGTTATTACCGTCATGTCATTGCCGAGAAATTTGTATTTGAGAATCGGTTGACTGTTTCCACCTTGAAGCAGCACGGCATCTGTTCTTTACTGACTACACCGGAGAATCTTTCTGTCGATGTGATAAACAAGTATCTGGAGATGAAGTCACGTAACCAGATATAAAGACAGTAACTAAGGTTATATAATCCGTAATAAGGGTAGTGAAAGTATCCGGATTTTCCTCTAATTTTGTAATTGGGATATTGTGAACGTTTGGAAAACATATCCTTAACGATTTTAGATATCTGAAGTTGCAATAATTGAGAATGGCTTTATAGGTGATGAAAGACAATACATTGGACATAAAGACTGTATGTGAGTGTAACCGGTGTTTGGGATGCAAAACGCTGCATCCCCAGGTAAGCATTATTAATCTGGAAAATCCTAATGTGTATCAGGATGCCGTGAAGTTTGAGTTCTATGCTATCCTGCTGATAGAGAATTGTGAAGGGGGATGCGACTGTTGCGGGCGGAAATATTATGATTATTCCAATGCTACGATGGTATTTCTTACTCCCGGCGAGATATTCCGGATGAACAAGAATAATACGCTTCCGGACAAAGGCTGGCTGCTGGCATTTCATCCCGATTTATTGCTTTGTACCACGTTAAAGAATCATATCGACAACTATACTTTCTTTTTCTACCGCAAGGAGGAGGCGTTGCATCTGTCACAGCGCGAAATGGCCAAAGTGACGTGTTGCCTTGAGAATATCGAGGATGAACTTCATCATTCCATTGATACGCATAGCAATACCATTCTGTCCCGTCACATCGAATTGCTGCTGGATTATTGCTCACGTTACTATGAGCGGCAATTTATCACCCGTGAGAATAAGAACAGGATGATTCTGGGGAAAATGGAAGGGATATTGGACGAATATATCACTTCCGGAAAGTTGCAGGAGGGGAAGCTGCCCACTTCCGGGTGCTGTGCCGAAAGACTGAATCTTTCGACGGCTTACTTTGATGATTTGCTGAGGTTTGAAACCGGCAAGACATTGGCTGAACATTTCCAGCTCAAATGCTTGTATACGGCCAGGAAGATGTTGTCGGAAGGCGGTAATACACCTGCTGCCGTAGCGCGTCGGCTGGGCTATCCGAGTGTGCAATATTTCAGTCTGGTGTTTAAGAAAGCAACGGGAGTTACACCGAATGAATATAGATATTCATAAAATTGAGATGAGGGAAATATATATAATTTATTAGACCAAAATATTTTATAATGGAGACCAAAGCTATATTTTTAGATGTAGACGGAACATTGGTGAGTTTCGACACTCACCGCGTTCCGCAGTCGGCTATCGAAGCGTTGCAGCAAGTTCATGAATCCGATATAAAAATCATAATAGCAACTGGGAGGGCGTTTACCGATCTTCACGAACTTGAAGAGATTCCATACGATGCAGTGATAGCTTTGAATGGGTCCGATTGTGTACTGAGAGATGGCACTCCTATATCTCGTAAACAGATTCCCGAAAAGGATTTTCAGAGGGTACTGGTATTGGCTCAACATTATGGGTTTGCTCTGGCTATCGAAACGAATAAAGGTATTTTTGTCAACGAACTCAATCCGACCGTCGTCGAATTGGCCAGGCTGGTCAACCACCCTACACCGCCGGTGGCAGACATTGAAAAGGAATTTATGGGAGGCGGATGCTGTCAGTTATGCATATATTGTGATGAAGAAATGGAAAAAGAAGTTATGGCACAACTTCCCGGACTTTCTGTTTCCAGATGGAACCCTTTCTTTGCGGATGTCAATGTGGCGGGAGTAAGCAAGGCTATGGGTATCAATGAGTTTGCTTCCTATTATGGATTTGATGTTTCAGGAACCATCGCTTTTGGTGATGGCGGGAATGATATTTCCATGATTCGTGCAGCCGGGATGGGAATAGCTATGGGAGGAGCTTCCGAGGCTGTGAAAAGCGTTGCCGATTATATAACGGAGACGGTGGATGAGCATGGTATCCGGAACGCTCTGGTTCATTTTGGTATTGTGGAATAAAAATCGGCTGTCAAAACTTATAAAAACTATAGTCAGTGAATATTATGCTTTTAGAAAAACTGCTTAAAGAATTTAATTTTAGCATCAATACTTTTAATTTGGAGGAATCTAAGTTATTTGACCGATATTTTGAGCGGATATTGATTAGTAAAGATACATTTTTGATTAAGGAAGGAGAAATAGAAAGATATAGTTATTTCGTTTATGATGGGATGTTACGTTGTTGGCTTTTGAATCATAAAGGGGAAGAGCAGATTTTTTGGTTTTGTAAAGAAGGTACGTTTTCAATGTCGAACATATCTTTTACCTTACAAACAAAATCTGCATTTAATGTGCAGACAATTGTAGATAGCGTTATTTACCGAATAGACAAGAAGCGAGTAGATGAACTGTATACTGCTATTCCTAAGGTGAAAACCGTATTTGAAGATTTGAATGCTATACTACTGAATAAACTCTTGAAAAGAAATATCGACCTGATTAAATATTCTCCTGAACAGTATTATCTACAGATGATTGAAGAATATGGCATTACATTAAACTATATACCACTCAAAGATATAGCTTCTTATTTGGGTATCACGCCGCAAGCACTAAGCAGAATCCGTAAACGTATTTTTTAACCTGGGTTCAGTGCATTGAATGTATAAGTTCCGAACTTTGCGGCTTTAAATAGCAATTACAATTATGATTAGAAAAATTAAAGTTACGGATTATCCACGTTTGATAGAAATTTGGGAAAGTGCAGTATTGAGTACACATGATTTTCTTAAAGAGGAAGATTTTCTATACTATAAGGAACAGCTTCCGGTATATTTTCAGTATGTCACTCTATTCGGATTTGAACAGGAGGGAATCTTAATCGGATTTATGGGAATTGCAGAAGGAAATCTTGAAATGTTGTTTATTGACAATAATTATCGAAGCATAGGAATTGGGAAAAAACTGGTTACTTATGCCATAAATCATTTGCAGGTAACGAAAGTCGATGTGAACGAGCAGAATATTCAAGCTGTCGGTTTTTATAAATATATAGGCTTTAACGTATACAAAAGGTCCGATTTGGACGGAGAAGGTAAAGAGTATCCTATTTTACACATGCAGTTGTAGCCCGCATCCAATTTTAAATAAAGATGTAATTGACAGCACTACTTTTTCTTTTCATTTACAGATTTAATTTCTGATAGTAAGAACTTAACGATGCTTTTTTACCCTAATATCTATTAACACCGATTTAGGGCTTATTCTTCACTTTCTTCGTACAAATACTGCATTTAAGGGGGCAATCCCGTTGCATGCAGTGTCGGAAGTGTGGCTTTTACTCTCCGGATGTGGGTACTTTTTCCCTTGATGTTCTATGTGTAATGTGGAGAAGCTTGATGTATAATTCCCAAATCCTTATCATAAAACCTCCGTGATAAAAAGTATGGGATATTATGGATTCTGCCTATATCTTCTTCAGGTCTTACCCTTATCCAGGGGGCGATCTATCCATTCATTGCTGCTCAGTTTCTTATTCTTGCGATGTAAATCTGAGAAGGCTGAAACCCGAAAGTTGCTTGTGCACCGGATATTTCGACTTCCCATTTTTGTCGGAAGAATAATAAAGTAAACCTCTGAAATTATTAAATTTCAGAGGTTTACTTTATTATTCGCGGTGCGTACGGGACTCGAACCCGTGACCCCATGCGTGACAGGCATGTATTCTAACCAACTGAACTAACGCACCATTATTTCATTTTTTTGTAGCTATCTCTCTCGATTGCGGTTGCAAAGGTAGGCATTTCTTTGATATCTGCAATAGCTATGACGAATTTTTTTTCAAGCGTTTTGTGCTGTATTTGCTTTATATCCTCATATTGAGAAGATTGTAAAAATGAGAGAAAAGTAAATTTAACAACTGTTTAGAAATTTGTTTATGCACTGTTTTGTTCTTGATATGAAAATCTCTCCTGGAGAAAACGAAACATTTCGGAGCTTGTTTTAAACTTCTTGCTCGAAAAGTTCTTTGTTTTGCAATAAATCGTTATTTTTGCGAACTCAAAACGAGAATGTTGTAATTTGAAAAATGATAAAAAACATTTTAGGATGATGAAAACAGCCAAACTGTTGCTGCACTGCCCTGACAAACCTGGCATATTGGCAGAAGTAACAGACTTTATAACGGTGAACAAAGGTAATATTATCTATCTAGATCAGTATGTAGACCATGTAGAGAATATCTTTTTCATGCGTATAGAATGGGAATTGAAGGATTTTCTGGTACCTCAAGAAAAGATTGAAGATTATTTTGCCACCTTGTATGCACAGAAGTATGAGATGAATTTCCGTCTCTATTTCTCCGATACAAAACCGCGCATGGCTATTTTTGTCTCGAAGATGTCCCATTGCTTGTTCGACTTGCTGGCGCGTTATACTGCCGGTGAGTGGAACGTAGAGATACCTCTTATCATAAGCAATCATCCTGATTTGCAGCATGTGGCAGAGCGTTTCGGTATTCCTTTCCATCTTTTCCCCATCACCAAAGAGACAAAGGAGGAACAAGAGAAGAAGGAAATGGAGCTACTGGCAGAACATAAGATAACTTTCATAGTGCTGGCACGCTACATGCAGGTCATTTCCGAGCAAATGATAAATGCTTATCCTAATAGGATAATCAATATCCATCATTCTTTCCTTCCGGCATTTGTAGGAGCGAAGCCCTATCATGCTGCGTTTGAACGTGGAGTGAAGATTATTGGAGCCACCAGCCACTATGTTACCACAGAGTTGGATGCCGGTCCTATCATAGAGCAGGATGTGGTGCGTATTACACACAAGGACACTGTGCAAGATTTGGTGAACAAGGGCAAGGACTTGGAAAAGATTGTACTTTCCCGTGCTGTTCAGAAGCATATTGAACGCAAGGTGTTGGCATATAGGAATAAAACAGTAATATTTAATTAGTTGATAATTGATGGTGTGGAACCAGTCATTACCTTTCAATTATCACCTTTCAATTGTCAATTCTCAATAAAAAAATGAAGGTTGCAGTTATCAAATATAATGCAGGCAATATCCGTTCGGTGGATTATGCTTTGAAACGCCTGGGAGTAGAGGCAGTGATTACAGCGGATGAGGCTGTGCTACGTGCTGCCGATAAGGTTATCTTTCCCGGTGTGGGAGAGGCGGAAACCACTATGGACTTTTTGCGTGCCAGTGGTATGGATAGGTTGATAAAGGAATTACGCCAGCCGGTATTGGGCATTTGTCTGGGCATGCAGTTGATGTGCCGTCATTCTGAAGAGGGGGATGTGGATTGCCTGGGGATTTTTGATACTGATGTGAAACGTTTCATTTCTCAGAGGCACGAGGATAAAGTGCCTCATATGGGATGGAATACCATTGCTCGGATAAATAGTGGCCTTTTTAAAGGCTTTACTAAAGAAGAGTTTGTCTATTTCGTACATAGTTTCTATGTGCCTGTCAGTGATTGTACGGCAGCCGTGACGGATTATATTCATCCGTTCAGTGCCGCTTTGCATAAAGACAATTACTACGCCACACAGTTCCATCCGGAAAAGAGTGGAAGTGTGGGAGAGCGTATTTTGCGGAATTTCCTGGAACTGTAAATCGCCAAATCGTAAATGAAATGATAGAACTGATTCCCGCTATTGACATTATTGACGGAAAATGTGTACGCCTTTCCCAAGGCAATTATGACAGCAAGAAGGTGTACAATGAAAATCCCGTGGAAGTGGCCTTGGAACTGGAGGCTCATGGTATCCGCAGACTTCATGTGGTCGATTTGGACGGTGCGGTTTCCCATCATGTGGTAAACTACCGCACGTTGGAACAGATAGCTGTGCGTACGTCTCTTATTATAGATTTTGGAGGTGGGGTAAAGAGTGATGAAGATTTGGTGATAGCTTTTGAGAACGGTGCGCAGATGGTGACTGGCGGCAGCATTGCTGTGAAGAATCCCGAATTGTTCTGCAAATGGCTTCAAATGTATGGCTCTGAGAAAATTATTCTTGGCGCTGATGTGAAAGAGCATAAAATAGCCGTCAATGGTTGGAAGGATGAGAGTGGTTGCGAATTGTTTCCGTTCTTGAAAGACTATGTGGAGAAGGGGGTTCATAAGGTTATCTGTACTGATATCAGTTGTGATGGAATGCTGCAAGGACCATCGATAGCGCTGTATAAGGAGATATTGGAGCACCGCCCTGAACTCTATTTGATAGCCAGTGGAGGAGTAAGTTGTGCTGATGATATCCGCCAGCTGGAAACTGCCGGTATACCTGCCGTTATTTTCGGTAAGGCTCTGTACGAAGGTCGCATTACCTTCAAAGAACTGGAAAACTTTGTTGGTTGAAAGGTGAAAATTGAAAATTAAAAATTAATCACTTATAACTTATAACTCATAACTCAAACCGCCGTGTTAGCAAAAAGAATCATTCCTTGCCTCGACATAAAAGATGGGCAGACCGTGAAAGGTGTCAATTTTGTGAACCTCCGCCAGGCAGGTGACCCGGTAGAACTGGCGCGTGCTTATAGTGAGCAGGGTGCCGACGAACTGGTTTTTCTCGACATCACAGCCAGTTTTGAAGGTCGTAAGACTTTCACAGAATTGGTGAAACGCATAGCTGCGAATATCAGTATTCCTTTTACTGTAGGTGGAGGCATTCATGAACTGGGTGACGTGGATAGGCTACTGAATGCAGGTGCCGATAAAATCTCCATCAATTCCTCTGCTATCCGCCGTCCCGGATTGATAGACGAGATTGCGAAGAACTTCGGTTCGCAGGTTTGTGTACTGGCAGTTGATGCCAAACAGACTGAGAAGGGATGGTGGTGTTACTTGAACGGTGGCCGTGTGGAAACGGATAAGGAACTGTTTGCGTGGACAAAAGAAGCCCAGGAACGTGGTGCGGGCGAGATATTGTTCACTAGCATGAATCACGACGGTGTCAAGACTGGTTATGCCAATGAAGCGCTTTCCAGCCTTGCCGACAATTTGTCCATCCCTATCATTGCATCGGGGGGAGCAGGTGTCAAAGAGCATTTTCGTGATGTCTTTTTGCAGGGAAAAGCAGATGCTGCTCTGGCAGCCAGTGTTTTTCATTTCGGAGAAATCAAAATTCCCGAATTAAAATCGTACCTTTGTGCCCAAGGAATTGCGATGAGAGGATGAAGGTGAGTTTACGATTGGACGATTTACGATTTACGATTGGGATTACTCAAGCAAATCATAAGTCTCCAGTCACTTAAAATAATTCAATCGTAAATAGTAAATAGCTAAATCGTAAATAAAATGGATTTTGACAAGATGAACGGACTTGTTCCGGCGATTATACAAGATGCAGATACCGCTAAGGTGCTGATGCTTGGCTTCATGAATAAGGAGGCTTATGACAAGACGGTGGAAACCGGAAAGGTGACTTTCTTCAGTCGTACCAAGAACCGTCTTTGGACGAAAGGCGAGGAGAGTGGTAACTTCCTGAATGTGGTTTCCATGAAGGAAGACTGTGACCGGGATACGTTACTGGTGCAGGTACATCCCGTAGGCTCGGTTTGCCATACCGGTGCAGAT
The DNA here is from genome assembly GCF_004328515.1 of Bacteroides sp. A1C1. Lineage (NCBI taxonomy): Bacteria > Pseudomonadati > Bacteroidota > Bacteroidia > Bacteroidales > Bacteroidaceae > Bacteroides > Bacteroides sp. A1C1. The sequence continues at coordinate 449,833 of NZ_CP036491.1, read as the reverse complement.
ACTTGCTGGGGTGAGAAGAACGAACAACCTGTTATGTTCTTGAAGCTTCTTCAGGATTTTATCTGTAAGCGTTATGATGAGATGCCCGAAGGTTCCTATACGACTAGTCTTTTCCAGTCCGGTGTCAACAAAATGGCACAGAAGGTAGGCGAAGAGGCTGTGGAAACTGTCATTGAGGCTTGCAACGGTACGGACGAACGCCTGATTTATGAAGGAGCTGATTTGTTGTATCACCTCATCGTGCTACTCACATCCAAAGGATACCGCATTGAAGACCTTGCGCGTGAATTGGAGGAACGTCACAGTGCGACGTGGAAGAAACACTAAACAATTAAAAATTAACAATTAAAAATTAAAATAGGGGTGGGCGAGGCGCTGATAAGATATACGGACGTAGAGATACACCAGCAGGAGTTGTGCGTACTGAACGGTGTGAATTTGGAACTTCACAAAGGGGAGTTCGTGTACTTGGTAGGTAAAGTGGGTTCTGGCAAGACGAGCCTGCTCAAGACTTTCTATGGTGAACTGGATATTGCATCGGGCAAGGCTGAGGTATTGGGGTATGACATGCTCCATATTAAGCGTAAGCACATCCCACAGTTGCGCCGCAAACTGGGAATCGTATTCCAGGACTTCCAGTTGCTGACAGACCGTACGGTGTACGACAATCTTGAATTTGTTCTCCGTGCTACCGGTTGGAAGAGCAAAGGGGAGATTAAGGACAAAATAGAAGAGGTGCTGAACCTGGTGGGGATGAGCAACAAAGGGTATAAGTTGCCCAATGAACTGTCGGGTGGTGAGCAACAGCGCATTGTGATTGCGCGTGCAGTGCTCAACTCTCCGGAGATAATCCTTGCGGATGAGCCTACCGGAAACCTGGATTCGGAAACCGGACATGCCATTGCAGAACTTCTGCACGGCATCAGTGAAGCCGGCGCACTGGTGGTGATGACCACGCACAACCTGCAGCTGCTGCGAGAGTTTCCCGGCAAGGTGTACCGGTGCGCAGACCATCTGATGACTGATGTTACAGCAGAATACGCCCCTGCAATAACCAATGATTAGTAGTTAAGTAGTTATCTCTAACTACTGATTCTTATAAAGAACAGAAATTAACGATAAAGCTCCGCAGCTGCCTACTTGTAGCTCGTAGCTTGTAACTATAAACTAATTAATACAGGAACGAAAATGAAAGTTTTAAAGTTTGGAGGTACTTCAGTAGGTTCGGCTCAGCGAATGAAGGAAGTGGCCAAATTGATTACCGATGGTGAACGTAAGATTGTGGTTCTCTCTGCCATGTCGGGTACCACAAACACATTGGTTGAGATTTCGGACTATCTGTACAAGAAGAATCCGGAAGGTGCCAACGAGATTATCAACAAGCTGGAAAGTAAATATCGCCAGCACATTGATGAACTCTTTGCTACTCCGGAGTATAAACAGAAAGGCCTGGAACTCATCAAATCACATTTTGACTATATCCGTTCTTATACCAAAGACCTCTTCACTCTGTTTGAGGAGAAAGTGGTGTTGGCTCAGGGCGAGTTGATTTCCACCGCCATGATGAACTACTATCTGCAGGAATGCGGCGTGAAGTCTGTGTTGCTTCCGGCTTTAGAATACATGCGTACGGACAAGAATGCCGAGCCCGATCCGGTCTATATCAAGGACAAGCTCCAGGTTCAGCTGGAACTGCATCCGGATGCTGAGATTTATATCACTCAGGGGTACATCTGCCGCAACGCCTACGGCGAGATAGACAATCTGCAGCGTGGCGGAAGCGACTATACGGCTTCGCTGATTGGTGCTGCCATCAACGCTTCCGAAATCCAGATTTGGACGGATATCGACGGCATGCACAACAACGACCCCCGTATTGTGGACAAGACTGCGCCGGTGCGTCATCTGCATTTCGAAGAGGCCGCCGAGCTGGCATACTTCGGTGCCAAGATTCTGCACCCTACCTGCATCCAGCCTGCCAAGTATGCCAATATCCCCGTCCGTCTGCTCAATACGATGGACCCCACTGCTCCGGGTACGCTGATTTCCAATGATACGGAGAAGGGTAAGATTAAGGCGGTGGCTGCCAAGGACAACATTACGGCCATCAAGATAAAATCCAGCCGCATGTTGCTTGCTCACGGATTCTTGCGTAAGGTTTTCGAGATATTCGAGAGCTACCAGACTTCCATCGATATGATTTGTACTTCAGAAGTGGGTGTGTCCGTATCTATCGATAATGTGAAGCATCTCAATGAAATTCTGGATGACTTGAAGAAGTATGGCACAGTGACGGTGGACAAGGACATGTGCATCATCTGCGTGGTGGGCGACCTCGAATGGGAAAACGTCGGTTTCGAAGCCAAGGCATTGGATGCCATGCGCGACATACCGGTACGTATGATTTCTTTCGGTGGTAGCAACTATAATATTTCTTTCCTCATCCGCGAGTGCGACAAGAAGGCAGCGTTGCAGTCACTCAGTGATGCGCTGTTCAATGAGGAATAACTCTTGATATTTTTCAGACGCAGATTACACAGATGACGCAGATTCTTTTTGCTTCCTATTTGTGTAATCTGCGTCATCTGCGTCTGAAAAATTATTTGTAGACACCTCTTTCATCTTCCTTTTTTTAAACTAAACAAAGATTACGATTATTATATGAAAGGAACATTCCCTATCCATAAATTCCGCGAATTGCGTACTCCCTTCTATTACTACGACACAAAGGTCTTGCGCGACACACTTTCGTGCATCCGTACGGAAGCTGCCCGATATGGCAACTATTCGGTGCATTATGCTGTGAAGGCCAATGCCAATCCCAAGGTGCTTGCCATTATCCGCGAGAACGGCTTGGGTGCCGACTGTGTAAGTGGCGGTGAAATCCGTGCAGCCATCAAGGCAGGTTTTCCCACTGGCAAGATTGTTTTTGCAGGGGTGGGCAAGGCTGATTGGGAAATCAATCTGGGGCTGGATTATGACATTTTCTGCTTTAATGTGGAGTCTGTCCCCGAGCTGGAGATTATCAACGAGCTGGCTGCCGCTAAAGGTAAGGTGGCCAATGTGGCTTTCCGTATCAATCCCAATGTAGGTGCCCATACCCATGCCAATATTACCACTGGGCTGGCCGAAAACAAGTTTGGTATCAGCATGCAGGATATGGACCATGTGATAGACATTGCGCAGAATATGAAGAACCTGAGATTCATCGGACTGCATTTCCACATCGGTTCCCAAATATTGGATATGGGCGATTTCGTGGCTTTGTGTAACCGCGTCAACGAATTGCAGGATAAGCTGGAAGCTCGCCATATCCGCATCGAGCACGTCAATGTGGGGGGCGGACTCGGCATTGACTACGGTCACCCCAACCGTCAGCCGATACCCGACTTCAAAAGCTACTTCGAGACTTACAACAGCCATCTGAAACTCCGTCCCCACCAGACGCTCCACTTCGAGCTGGGACGTGCGGTAGTGGGACAATGCGGTTCATTGATTTCGCAGGTGCTTTATGTGAAGCAGGGCACCAACAAGCAGTTTGCCATTCTGGATGCCGGCATGACGGATTTGATTCGTCCGGCACTCTACCAAGCGTTCCATAAGATAGAGAATATCACTTCGGATGCGCCGGTTCAGGCTTATGATGTCGTAGGGCCCATCTGCGAGTCTTCTGATGTATTCGGTAAGGCTATTGATTTGAATGGGGTGAAGCGTGGCGACCTTATCGCCCTCCGTTCGGCAGGGGCTTATGGCGAAATTATGGCTTCGGGCTATAACTGCCGTGAGCTGCCTCAAGGATATACGTCGGACGAGCTGGTATAGAGAGGCTGGAGATGCGTTGCATGAATGGCGAAGCATTTATTATACCAAGGCTTCTGTTTTTATATAAAAAATGTTATTGCGTGAACAACTTTTAAGGTTTCTTGTTACTTTTGTAATGATTTCAATTTAAATAAATACGATTATGATTACAGAAAAATTACAGAATGCAATTAATGAGCAGATTACGGCTGAGATGTGGTCTTCCAACCTTTATCTGGCAATGTCTTTCTATATGGAGAAAGAAGGTTATAACGGCATGGCTTCCTGGTTGAAGAAGCAGGCTTCTGAAGAAAAAGCTCATGCTTGTGAAATGGCTTCTTATATCATCAAGCGTGGCGGTAAGGCCAAACTGGACAAGATTGATGTTGTTCCCAATGACTTCGGTACTCCACTGGAAGTGTTCGAGCAGGTAGCCCAGCACGAACGCCGTGTTTCCAAAATGATTGATGAATTGGTAGATGTTGCCTCTGCCGAAAAAGATAAGGCTACACAAGACTTCCTTTGGGGATTCGTGCGCGAGCAGGTAGAAGAAGAAGCTACTGCCGACGGCATTGTAGATATGATAAAGAAAGCCGGTGATGCCGGAATCTTCTTCGTTGACTCAAAACTGGGAGAACGTAGATAAGAGAGAAACTAAAAAAAATCCCGCGGCTAATTTTAGTCGCGGGATTTTTTTTAGTTATGAGTTATAAGTTGTGAGTTATTTGTTGATGAAGGGCTTATATCCGCAAGGGAAAGCACAAGCAAATAACTTATAACTTATCACTCATTTCAGCACTCCCAGCTCTTTCCCCACCTTAATAAATGCAGCGATACATTTGTCCAGATGCTCCTTTTCGTGTCCGGCAGAGATTTGTACGCGGATGCGTGCCTGGTCTTTGGGCACTACGGGGTAGTAGAAGCCGGTGACGTAGATGCCTTCTTCCTGCATGCGGGTGGCATAAATCTGGGAGAGTTTGGCATCATACAGCATGACGGCGCAGATGGCGCTTTGTGTCGGCTTGATGTCGAAACCGGCGGCGGTCATCTTGTCGCGGAAGTAGTTCACGTTTTCCAGCAGTTTGTCATGCAGGGCATTGCTCTCTTTGAGCATCTTGAATACCTCGAGGCTGGCGCCGATGATGCCCGGAGCCAATGAGTTGGAGAAGAGGTACGGACGGCTGCGTTGGCGCAGCAGGTCGATGATTTCCTTGCGTCCGGTAGTGAATCCTCCCAAAGCGCCGCCAAAGGCTTTGCCCAAGGTTCCGGTATAGATGTCCACGCGTCCGTAGGTGCCGTATTGTTCGCTTACGCCGTGTCCCGTAGGGCCTACCACGCCGGCGGAGTGTGATTCGTCCACCATGACCAGCGCGTCGTATTTCTCGGCAAGGTCGCAAATCCGGTCCATCGGGGCAACGTTGCCGTCCATGGAAAATACCCCGTCTGTAACCACGATACGGAAACGCTGTGCCTGGGCTTCCTGCAGGCATCTTTCCAGGTCGGCCATGTCGGCATTGGCGTAGCGATAGCGTTTGGCTTTGCAGAGGCGTACGCCGTCAATGATGGAAGCATGGTTCAGGGAGTCCGAGATGATGGCGTCTTCCTCGGTGAAGAGGGGCTCGAACACACCGCCATTGGCGTCGAAACAAGCGGCGTAGAGAATGGTGTCTTCAGTCTTGAAGTAGTCGGAGATGGCTGCTTCCAGCTCCTTGTGGATGTCCTGTGTTCCGCAGATGAAGCGTACGGACGACATGCCGTATCCGCGGCGTTCCATAATCTGCTGGGCGGCGGCAATCAGCCGCGGGTGGTTGGACAGTCCCAGGTAATTGTTGGCACAGAAGTTCAGCACCTCTTTGCCTTTTACGCTGATGGCAGCTTGTTGTGCACTCTCAATCAGTCGCTCTTCCTTGTAGAGTCCGGCTTCTTTTATTTCAGCAAGTGTCTTGCTGAGATGGTCTTTCATTTTACCGTACATAGCATTTTATTTTTTAGGTAATACGTTGTCATTACATTTCCCACAAAGAACATCATTTTTCTTGGAATAAACAATATCAATATGGCAGAAATATGAAAAAAAAGTATGTATATTTGCACCATATATAATAACGAAACCTTATAAATAACTCGTATGAAGAATATTTTGGTAATTGGAGCTACCGGACAGATTGGGTCGGAACTCACGCTGGAGTTGCGCAAACGTTATGGCGATGACCATGTTGTGGCAGGATACATTCCGAGTGCTATGCCCAAGGGAGAATTGAAAGCATCCGGCCCTTCGGCCATTGCCGACGTGACAGACCGTCAGTCCATCGAGGTGGTGGCACGTCAGTTCAAGATTGATACTATCTACAACCTGGCTGCCTTGCTCTCGGTAGTTGCCGAAAGCCGTCCGGCCATGGCTTGGAAAATCGGTATCGACGGGTTGTGGAATGTACTGGAAGTGGCACGTGAGTACAATTGTGCCGTGTTTACTCCGAGTTCCATCGGTTCGTTCGGCGAAGCTACGCCTCATGTGAAGACACCGCAGGACACTATCCAGCGTCCGCGTACCATGTATGGGGTGACAAAAGTGACGACTGAATTGTTGAGTGACTATTACTATACAAAATATGGTGTGGATACACGCTCGGTACGTTTTCCGGGAATCATTTCGAACGTGACCCCTCCGGGTGGCGGCACTACGGACTATGCGGTGGATATTTTCTACTCTGCCGTGAAGGGAGAAAAATTCGTATGTCCGGTGAAGGCCGGCACGTATATGGATATGATGTATATGCCCGACGCACTGAACGCGGCCATCTCGCTGATGGAAGCGGCACCGGCAAGGCTGAAGCACCGCAACGCTTTCAACATCGCCTCCATGAGTTTTGACCCGGAACAGATTTATCAGGAAATTAAGAAGCATATGCCTGATTTTGAGATGGCATACGAGATTGATCCGCTGAAGCAGGCCATTGCCGACAGCTGGCCCGACTCTCTGGATGACTCTTGTGCACGCGAGGAATGGGACTGGATGCCGCAGTACGACCTGGAGTCCATGACCGTAGACATGCTTGAGAAATTAAGAGCTAAATTAAACAAGTGACCGTAAGCGGTCCGTAAAGAATGAAAAAACTTTTATTGGGATTTTTGTTGTTCACCTTTTTGATTTCGTGCGGAAACAAAAAGGCGAAAATGGATCCCTTTGCTACCATTACGGAAATGGTGGATTCGGCCGGTCACAAGGCCGATACGCTGCTGGAAGCAGAAGTGAAGGAAGAACCGAAGCCGATGGAGGCAGACGAGCTGTTTGATGATTTTATCTTCAATTATGCTTCGGATGATGCCCTGCAAAGGCAGAGGACGGTATTCCCTTTGCCCTATTACAATCGTGACACGCCGTCAAAGATAGAGGAAGAGTTTTGGAAGCATGATTATCTGTTTACCAAGCAGAACTATTACACCTTGCTTTTTGATAAGGAAGAGGATATGGACATGGTGGGCGATACTACGCTGACATCGGTGCAAGTGGAGTGGATTTTCTTGAAAACGCGTATGGTGAAGCGTTATTATTTTGAACGGAAGCGGGGAATGTGGATGCTCGAGGCCATTAACCTGCGCGAGATGGAGAAAGGTGAAAATGAGGACTTCGTGGAATTCTATACCCGTTTTGTGACGGACAGTGTCTATCAGAGCAAGCATATCAGGCATCCGCTACAATTCATCACCATAGACCCTGATGACGAGTTTTCTATTCTGGAAACTACTTTGGATGTGGACCAGTGGTATGCCTTTCGTCCGGTAATGCCTACCGACAGATTGTCTAATATCAATTACGGACAGAAGAATGAGGACTTGTCGGATACCAAAATACTGAAGGTAAATGGTATAGGCAACGGATACTCCAATATCTTCTATTTCCGCAAACGCAGTAAAGGATGGGAGCTGTACAAATATGAAGACACGAGCATTTAAATAAAGGAGGAAAGGTTTGAAGAAGATACCCAATACATTTGGAATTGATGTTACTGCTGCAAGATTTCTGGAATACGGTTCGGAGGATGAACTGCGGGAGCTGATTGCAGCAGGACAGGTCGTTGCGCCCTGGCTGCATATCGGTGGAGGGAGCAACCTGCTCTTTATTAAGGATTATGAAGGCACGGTGCTGCATTCACGTATCGGTGGCCTGGAGGTGACGTCAGAGGATGAGGAGCACGTGTCGGTGCGTGTGGGCGCCGGTGTGGTATGGGACGATTTTGTGGCCTACTGTGTGGAGCGGCATTGGTATGGTGCCGAGAACCTTTCGCTGATACCGGGTGAGGTGGGGGCGAGCGCAGTACAGAATATCGGTGCCTATGGTGTGGAAGTAAAGGACCTGATAACATCCGTGGAAACCATAAACATGGCAAGGGAGAAGCGTATCTACGGGGTGGACGAATGCGGCTACTCCTACAGAAAGAGCTTGTTTAAGCAACCGGAGATGAAGACCGTGTTTGTGACTTACGTGAACTTCTGCCTGGGTAAACGGGAACATTATACATTGGATTACGGTACTATCCGGCAGGAGCTGGAGAAATATCCGGTGCTGAATCTGGAAATTTTGCGCCGCGTGATTATAGACATCCGTCAAAGCAAGTTGCCCGACCCGAAGGTGCTGGGCAATGCGGGTAGTTTTTTTATGAACCCCATCGTGCCGCGTCGGCAGTTCGAGTCTTTGCAACGGGAATATCCGGACATGCCCCACTATGATGTGGATGCCGGTCGGGTAAAGATACCGGCTGCCTGGATGATAGACCGGTGTGGCTGGAAAGGCAAGGCGCTGGGGCCTGCTGCGGTGCACGGCCGGCAGGCGTTGGTGCTGGTGAACTCGGGTGGTGCCACGGGAGCGGATATTGTCGCTCTTTCGGATGCCGTGCGGGCTTCTGTCCGCGAGAAATTCGGCATTGATATTCACCCGGAAGTTTGTTTGATAAAATAGTAAGAGAGTTTTGACACACCCAAACATTGTTGTATATAACCTGATTTTAGAAATTTATTTGATTTAGTCAATGGGAAAACTCAGAATATTAGGAAGTGGAACTTCGACCGGTGTGCCTGAGATAGGCTGTACTTGTCCGGTCTGCACTTCCACTGACCCGCGGGACAACCGCTTGCGTGCGTCATCCCTGCTGCATACGGATGATGCGGTGATATTGATAGATTGTGGTCCTGACTTCAGGGAACAGATGCTGCGTGCTTCTTCTTTTGAGAAGATAGACGGCGTACTGGTGACACACGAACACTATGACCATGTGGGTGGTCTGGATGATTTGCGCCCGTTCGGTCGTTTTGCCGATATTCCTATCTATTCCGATGCCTACACTGCTGCCCATCTGCGGGCAAGGATGCCTTACTGCTTTGTCGATAAGGTATATCCGGGAGTTCCGCGTATCTATCTGCAGGAAGTGGAGGCGGGGCAGGTGTTCCACATCAACCGGACGGAAGTGCTGCCTTTACGGGTGATGCACGGCAGGCTTCCCATCCTGGGCTACCGCATTGGCGGCCGGCTGGGATATATCACGGATATGCACATGATGCCTGAGGAATCTTATGAACAATTGAAGGGCTTGGACGTTTTGGTAATGAATGCTTTACGGCCAAAGCCGCATCCTACGCACCAGAGTATTTCGGAGGCGTTGGAGGCTGCCGGACGTATTGGTGCCAAAGAGACCTATTTCATCCATATGAGCCATCATGCAGGGCTTCATGCCGATATCGAAAAGCAGCTGCCACCCCATGTACACTTTGCCTACGATGGACTTGAAATAGATTTCTAAACTTTTTGAAACATTTGTTTTGTTTTATTAGTAGAAAATGCTATTTTTGCCAAAAGTTGATGAATAAATGCCATGAAACTCCGACTCCTCATACAGATAGCTGTCGTTGTGTCCATAGTGCTGCTATGTACCGGTTTTGGTGTGTATTCTTTCCTGCGGTTGAATTCGGTGGAGAACCGGCAGGATTTCAATCTTTATACTTTGGTGCCGCAAGATGCCACAGCCATACTCGAAACCGACCGTATGGCAGACCTCGTGGAGGATATCAATGAACTGAATTGCAGCAAAGACAATCATTTTCTATACGTATCGGAGCTTTTTGTTTACTTGAAGAAGTATTTGTATACTTTGGTGGAGGATACTCCGCATGGACTGAGTAAACAGATGAACAAGATGCTGATTAGCTTTCACGAGCCGGATACACCGATGAACCAAGTATTGTATTGCAGTTTGGGTTCGGGTGATTATGAGTTGGTGGAATCTTTTGTGGAGAAGTACTGCTCCAGTTCGTTTCCTTCCAAGTATTTCGATTACAAGGGAGAGGAGATACGTATCTATCCCATGGCAGACGGTCGTTTCCTGGCTGCCTACTTCACTCCCGATTTTCTGGTTGTAAGTTTCCAGAAGCGTTTGATAGAACATGTGATTGATGCGCGGCGCAGCAAAAAGTCCCTGATGAACCTCCCTTCTTTCCGCACTATGTACGCGGGCAAGCAGAGTAACGTGGCTGCCACGGTCTATGTGCGTATGAAAGGAGTGGATATGGGGAAGCCTACGGACGGTATCCGTTCGCAGACGCAGCTGGGCAGTTGGGCGGAGTTTGACATGAAGTTCAATGAAGATGCCATTTATTGCTCCGGCATCAGCCATGGGTCGGATTCCACACAGACGTTTATCAATGCCTTGCGGGTGCAGCAGCCGGTAGAGGACGGATTTTCCGGGGCTCTGCTTCCGTCTTCCACTTTCTTTTACGATCGCTGGGCAATGTCTGACAGAAATTCCTGGTTTGGCTTTACTGCCAGTCAGGAGTATGCCAAGGCCACCTATTCAGACTATATCAAGCAGCGCGACGAGGAGTGGATTGCTTACTTGAATGAGCATGCGGGCGAGAGCGTGATGTCTTGCTTGTTCCAGTCTAAAGACACGTTGGACAAGCTGCCTTGCGCCGTGATGTGTATCCCTCTCAAGGATGAACTGGCAGCGGAACGCCGCTTGCAGTCTCTGCTTTACAGTACCCCCAAGGAAGAGGATGCTCCGCTTATGCCGAAGGTGGTTTCAAATAATTCGTTGTATCCCAAAGCAAGGAAGTTCCCTAAATATGTGTTGCCCCGTAACACGCTGCTCACTCAGCTGACGGGCATCACGGAGTCTGCCCTTTATACCTTTGCCTGTTTCTATCGGGGTAGTCTGTTGCTGGCTCCCGATGCACTGAGCCTTTCGGCCTATATTGAGGCGGTGGAGAGTGGAGATGTGTTAGACGGAACACCGGTGTACGAAGAGGGTATAGGCAGTCTTTCACCCATATATAATTTTGTGATGATGGTGGATATGGAGATGATGCTGAGCCAGCCTGAAACGTATGTGCGTCTGATACCGAACTTCTTCTTCCGTCAATCCAACTTCTTCCGTCATTTCATGCTTGCAGTACAATTCACTTGTACAGAAGGGGTGGTTTATCCGAATATCGTATTGCTTTATAAAGGGTGATTAATCGGTCATTCTGTAGAGTGCTGAGGGAAAATAAGCACGAGGAAAGTCAAAATACACACTCACCACAGATTGCACAGATTAAAACAGCTAAAAATTCTTGATTATCAAAATTCTAGAATAAACTGTGTTAATCTGTGCAATCTGTGGTGAATTATAACATATTCTTAGAACGGCAGGTCATCCTTTGCATCCCCTGCGAGGAATTCCGGTGCGGCAGTGGGAGCCGGCGGCGGAACGGGAGCGCCCGGAGCGGGTGCGGCAGTGCTTACGCGTTCTACCTTCCATGCGCGAATACTGTTGAACCAACGGTCTTGCCATTGGCGTGCGTCTACATCAAAAGATACTGTCAGCTCTTCGCCCATCTGAATATTGAACTGTTCGATTTTGTCCGCTCCAAATACGTCAAAACACATTTTGCGCGGATATTGGCCATGGTCTTCAATCACATATTCTTGTGATTTCCATTCGTTACCTGACTTGGAAACTCCGCCTCTGGGCTGGAGTATAGCGATGATTTTTCCTGTAAATTCCATTGTTTTCTTTTTAAATGATGCGGCGAAGTTACAATTTTTTAGGAATATGAGACGAATATTCGGCTGTTTTTTCTTGCTATTTCTTTGTCGTAGGGAATTCTTTTTTTAACTTTGTCCGTCAGTTTGAAAAAGATAAAAACGGTTTCTAAGACGTTAGCAAAATAAAAAACTTAAATATACAGAAGATATGAAATTTATCGTTTCGAGTACTGCGCTCTCCAGTCATTTGCAGGCTATCAGCCGTGTGATTAATTCGAAGAATGCGTTGCCTATTTTGGATTGTTTCCTCTTTGAACTGCAAGACGGAACCTTGTCTGCAACTGTTTCCGACAGTGAAACGACGATGGTCACTACAGTCGAAGTGAATGAAAGTGATATGGACGGCCGTTTTGCCGTCACAGCCAAAACCCTTTTGGACGCTTTGAAGGAAATTCCCGAACAACCGTTGACTTTTGAAATCAATACGGATTCCCTTGAAATCACGGTACAGTATCAGAACGGTAAATACAGTCTGATGGGGCAGAATGCAGACGAGTTCCCGCAGTCCGCCATGTTGGGTGACAATGCCGTACGTGTGGAAATGGATGCACAAGTGTTGCTGGGTGGCATCAACCGTGCCGTGTTTGCCACAGCTGATGACGAACTTCGTCCTGTGATGAACGGTATCTATTTCGATATCACAACGGAGGATATCACGATGGTGGCATCGGACGGTCATAAACTGGTGCGCTGCAAGACACTGGCCGCCAAGGGCAACGAGCGTGCTGCCTTTATCCTGCCCAAGAAGCCGGCTTCCCTGATGAAGAACCTGCTACCGAAGGAACAAGGTATGGTGACTATCGAGTTCGACGAACGCAACGCTGTGTTCACATTGGAAAGCTACCGCATGGTATGCCGCCTTATTGAAGGGCGCTATCCCAACTACAACTCTGTGATTCCGCAGAACAACCCTTATAAAGTGACGGTAGACCGTCTGCAACTGCTCGGTGCTTTGCGCCGCGTGTCTATCTTCTCTTCGCAGGCAAGCAGCCTTATCAAGCTGCGCATGCAGGAGAATCTAATTGTCATCTCCGCACAGGACATCGATTTCTCTACATCGGCCGAAGAAACACTGGTTTGCCAGTATGCGGGCAATCCGATGAGCATCGGTTTCAAGTCCACTTTCCTGATTGACATTCTGAATAACATTTCTGCCGATGAAATCGTTATCGAACTGGCAGATCCTTCACGTGCAGGTGTCATTATTCCGGTAGAGCAGGAAGAGAACGAAGACCTGCTGATGCTGCTGATGCCGATGATGTTGAATGACTGATGAATATTAGCAATCGGGTTATGAGCTACGAGCTACAAGTGGCTGCGCAATTATGCCGCACGGTACTTGTAGCTCGTGGCTTGTAAGTTAAACTTATAATTTATAGCTCATAGCCAGAGCTTATAAAACGAAAAAACAATGAAATTGAATCTGAAAAATCCGATAGTCTTTTTTGATTTGGAGACTACGGGTACCAATATCAACTCAGACCGAATTGTCGAAATCTGTTATCTCAAGGTATATCCCAACGGGAATGAGGAGTCCAAAACCATGCGTATCAATCCCGAAATGCCCATTCCTGCCGAAGCATCTGCCGTTCATGGCATCTACGATGCCGATATAGCCGACTGCCCCACATTCAAGGAAGTGGCGCGCAACATTGCCAATGACATTGAAGGATGCGACTTGGCGGGCTTCAACTCCAACCGTTTTGATATCCCCGTCCTGGCGGAAGAGTTCCTTCGTGCCGGTGTGGACATTGACATGAGCCGCCGCAAGTTTGTGGACGTGCAGGTCATTTTCCACAAGATGGAGCAACGCACGCTGTCTGCTGCCTATAAATTCTATTGCGGCAAGAATCTGGAAGACGCCCATACGGCAGAGGCTGATACACGTGCCACCTACGAAGTGCTGATGTCGCAGTTGGACCGCTATCCGGAGTTGCAGAATGACGTGGCTTTCCTTGCCGACTATTCCAGCTTCAACAAGAATGTGGACTTTGCCGGTCGTATGGTCTACGATGACAAAGGTGTGGAAGTATTCAACTTCGGCAAGTACAAGGGCATGTCGGTATCCGATGTCCTGAAGCGCGATCCCGGCTATTACAGCTGGATTCTGAACAGTGATTTTACCCTGAATACCAAAGCCACGCTGACCAAGATACGTCTGCGTGAAATGACTCAGAAATAAATGGCAAATATACTGAAAGGGAAGAAAATAGTATTGGGCATTACGGGCAGCATTGCCGCCTATAAAGCATGCTATATTATTCGCGGACTGATTAAGCGTGGTGCAGAGGTGCAGGTGGTCATTACGCCTGCCGGAAAAGAATTTATTACCCCTATCACGCTCTCTGCCCTGACCAGCAAACCGGTTATCAGTGAGTTCTTTGCCCAACGCGATGGCACCTGGAACAGCCATGTGGACCTCGGTCTGTGGGCAGATGCCATGCTGATAGCCCCGGCTACGGCTTCCACCATCGGCAAGATGGCGAATGGCGTGGCAGACAATATGCTGATTACCACCTATCTTTCCGCCAAAGCTCCGGTGTTTGTGGCGCCTGCCATGGACCTGGACATGTATGCCCATCCTTCCACCCAAAAGAATCTGGATACACTCCGCTCTTATGGAAACCACATCATAGAACCTGCTACGGGAGAACTCGCCAGCCATCTGGTGGGGAAAGGCCGTATGGAGGAGCCGGAGAATATCATCCGCCACCTGGAAATGTACTTTGCTGCCAAAGAGGGCGACCTGGTGGGCAAGACAGTGATGATAACCGCAGGACCTACTTATGAGAAGATAGACCCGGTGCGCTTCATCGGCAACTATTCTTCCGGTAAGATGGGACTTGCCCTGGCAGATGAATGTACCGCCAGAGGGGCCAAGGTGATACTGATTGCCGGTCCGGTGCAGCAAGGCACTTACTTCCCGATGCACCAGTACCATGCGGTAGAGTCGGCGCAGGAGATGTTCGATGCTGCATCCGCAGCCTTTGTCCATGCCGATGCCGCCATCTTGACGGCTGCTGTGGCAGACTATACTCCCGAACAAGTTGCCGATGAGAAAATCAAACGTGAAAAGACCGGGGAGATGAGTTTGAACTTGAAACCTACCCGCGACATAGCCGCTTTCTTAGGCAATCTGAAGAACGATACAGAGCACCAACGGCGCCTCCTCGTAGGCTTTGCCCTTGAGACTCATAACGAGCAGATGAATGCGGAAGACAAGCTCAACCGCAAGAATCTGGACTTCATCGTGCTGAACTCCCTGAACGACAAGGGAGCCGGTTTTCGTTGCGATACCAATAAAATCAGTATCATAGACCACCAGGGAAAGACGGACTACCCCTTGAAGTCCAAAGCCGAAGTGGCTGCCGACATCGTAGACCGTCTGGTGAAAGATTTAAATAGTAAATAGTAAATCGTCAAATCGTCAATATCCTTATGTTGCGTTCGCTTTACATACAGAATTATGCGCTTATTGAAAAGCTCGATATCAGCTTCAGCAGCGGTTTCTCGGTGATAACGGGTGAGACCGGTGCTGGAAAATCCATTATTCTGGGTGCCATCGGTCTGCTGCTGGGACAGCGTGCCGATGTGAAAGCCATTCGTGTAGGAGCTTCGAAGTGCATTATCGAGGCCCGTTTTGATATTTCCGCTTACGGTATGCAGCCTTTCTTTGGGGAGAATGAGTTGGAGTACGAGGAAGAATGCATCCTGCGCCGCGAGGTGTCCGCTTCGGGCAAGAGCCGGGCATTCATCAATGACACGCCTGCTTCATTGGCTCAGATGAAGGAGTTGGGAGAACAGCTGATTGACGTGCATTCCCAGCATCAGAACCTTTTGCTGAACAAGGAGGGATTTCAGTTGAATGTACTGGACATCTTGTCGCATAACGAAGAGGCCTTGTCTGCTTACCAGCATATCTTCGGAGCATGGAAGCAGGCACAGCAGGATTTGGAGGCCCTTGTTGCCCGTGCCAATCAGGATAAGTCGGACGAAGACTATATCCGTTTCCAACTGGAACAGTTGGAAGAGGCACACTTGTCTGCCGGTGAGCAGGAGGAGCTGGAGCAAGAGGCAGATACGCTGAGCCATGCGGAAGAGATAAAGGCCGGACTCTATCGGGTAGGGCAGACGCTCTACTCGGACGAAGGAGGCTTGTTGTCCGGGCTGAAGGAATGCCTGAACACGATGCTTGGCCTGCAGAGGGTTTATCCGGTTGCCGGGGAACTTGCCGAACGCATGGAAAGCACTTATATCGAGTTGAAGGATATTTCGCAGGAAGTGTCGGGTAAGGAGGATGAAATAGAGTTCAACCCCGAACGTCTGGATGAAGTGAACGAACGTCTGAACTTGATTTATACGCTCCAACAGAAGCACCGCGTTTCCACTGTCGGTGAACTTCTGGCGTTGACGGATGAATACGCCGCCAAACTCTCCGCTATCACTTCGTCCGACGAGCACATCGAGGAACTGAAAGCGCGTTGCGACGCTTTATATAATAAGGTGAAAAAGCAGGCTGCCGTCCTCACCAAGGCGCGTACTGCCGCTGCCCGTGAAGTGGAGAAGCAGATGGCTGCGCGGCTGGTTCCGTTGGGCATGCCCAATGTCCGTTTCCAGGTAGAGATAGGTGCCCGCAAAGAGCCGGGCATACACGGGGCGGATACTGTGAACTTCTTGTTTTCCGCGAATAAGAACGGGGCATTGCAAAGCGTCTCCTCCGTTGCTTCGGGTGGTGAAATAGCCCGCGTCATGCTCTCCATCAAAGCAATGATAGCCGGTGCCGTCAAGCTTCCTACCATTGTATTCGACGAAATAGATACCGGAGTCTCCGGCGAGATAGCCGACCGCATGGCGGATATCATGCAGGAGATGGGCGAGCAGGACCGCCAGGTAATCAGTATCACCCATCTGCCCCAGATTGCTGCCCGCGGATGCGCCCATTATAAGGTGTACAAGCAGGACAACGAGACGGAAACAAACAGTCACATCCGTCGTCTGACCGACGATGAACGTGTGGAAGAAATAGCCCATATGCTGAGTGGTGCTAAGCTGACCGAAGCCGCACTGAACAATGCCAGAGCATTGCTGGAAGTATCAAATAGTAAATAGTAAATCGTCAAATAGTAAATACCCATATATGGTTGATAACAGTGAAATGATTTTCGGCGTTCGTGCCGTGATAGAAGCCATTCAGGCAGGAAAAGAGATAGACAAGATATTGGTAAAGAAGGACATTCAGAGTGATTTGTCAAAAGAGCTGTTCGCTGTCTTGAAAGGGACTTTGATACCGGTACAGCGCGTTCCGGTGGAACGCATCAACCGCGTGACGCGGAAGAATCACCAGGGAGTAATTGCCTTCATCTCTTCAGTCACTTACCAGAAGACGGAGGACTTGGTACCTTTCCTTTTCGAG
Source organism: Bacteroides sp. A1C1 (assembly GCF_004328515.1). NCBI lineage: Bacteria > Pseudomonadati > Bacteroidota > Bacteroidia > Bacteroidales > Bacteroidaceae > Bacteroides > Bacteroides sp. A1C1. The sequence continues at coordinate 432,542 of NZ_CP036491.1, read as the reverse complement.
CAGGGCAAGAATCCTCTGTTTGTGATGCTCGACGGCATCACGGATGTCCGCAATTTCGGTGCCATTGCCCGTACTTGCGAGTGTGCGGCGGTAGATGCCGTGATTATCCCTGCACGGAACAGTGTATCAGTCAACGCAGACGCCATGAAAACCTCGGCAGGAGCCTTGCACACTTTGCCCGTTTGCCGCGAACACAGCTTGAAAGAGACCCTGCAATTCCTCAAGAATAGTGGTTTCCATATTGTGGCAGCCACGGAGAAAGGCGATTACGACTATACCAAAGCCGACTATACCGGTCCGATGTGCATCATTATGGGTGCCGAAGACAAGGGGGTGTCCTATGACAACCTGGCGTTGTGTGACGAGTGGGTGAAGATTCCCATGTTGGGAACCATCGAGTCCCTCAATGTTTCCGTTGCAGCCGGCATTTTGATTTATGAAGCGGTAAAACAAAGAACCAACTAAGATATGAAAAAGAAATTGCTGTTGATGCTCACTCTCTGTTTATTGGCTCAGTGGAGTGTGGCACAAGCCCCGAAGTGGGTAGACAAAGCCAAACGTGCCGTTTTTTCGGTGGTGACCTACGACCAGAACGATAAGATACTGAATACTGGAAACGGCTTTTTTGTCACTGAAGATGGCGTTGCGCTTTCTGACTACACCTTGTTCAAAGGTGCCCGGCGCGCCGTTGTGATGAGCTCGGACGGGACACAGATGCCGGTGGAGGCCATTATGGGGGCCGATGACATGTACGATGTTGTCAAGTTCCGTGTCGGTATCCCCGGAAAGAAAGTCACGGCACTCACTTTGGCTGCTGTGGCTCCGGCTGCCGGTGCGGATGTATATCTGCTGCCTTATTCCACCCAGAAAGACCGTTCCTACACTGCCGGGAAAGTAAAGGAAGCTGATAAGATTTCCGGCAACTATTCCTATTATACGCTCGATATGCGTCTGAAGGACAAGATGGTGAGTTGTCCGCTGATGACTGTGGACGGGCAGGTCTTCGGCCTTGCGCAGAAGTCCTCCGGACAAGACACGGCTACCATCTGCTATGCTATTGATGCCAATTTCGCCATGTCGCAGAATATCTCCGCATTGTCTTATGGAGATATGTCATTGAAGGGCATCGGTATCAAGAAGGCATTGCCCGATACCGAAGAGCAGGCTTTGGTATTCCTCTACATGGCTTCTTCCCAACTGTCTCCGGAGAAGTATATGGAGACTCTGAATGATTTCATTGCACAATATCCTGCCAGTGCCGACGGTTATCTGCGCCGTGCTTCCCAGCATCTGTTCATGTCCCGTGAAGATGTTTCCATGGATAAGGTTGCCGCAGATATGGATAAGGCTTTGGAGGTTGCTGCAAAGAAAGATGATGTGTATTACAACCGGGCCAAGATAATCTATAATTATGCATTGGGCAAGCCCGAGAAAGTTTATAAGGATTGGTCGCTCGACAAAGCTCTGGGCGAGGTACGGAAAGCGATAGCCATTGACGAGCTTCCGGTTTATGTCCAATTGGAGGGTGACATCCAGTTTGCCAAGCAGGACTATCCGTCGGCATTTACCAGCTATGATAAAGTGAACAAGACCATTCTGGCCTCTCCGGCTACCTTCTTCAGTGCCGCCAAGACCAAGGAATTGATGCAGGCGCCTGCCGAAGAGGTACTGGCTCTGATGGACAGCTGTGTGGCCCGCTTTACCCAGCCCTATACGGAGGAAGCTGCCCCTTACTTGCTGGAGCGTGCCCAAGCCCGCATGAATGCAGACCAGGCGCGTAATGCCATGTTGGATTATGACGCCTATTACAATGCCGTGAACGGTAAAGTGAACGACATGTTCTACTATTACCGTGAGCAGGCTGCCTTGAAGGCCAAGCAGTACCAGCGTGCGCTGGACGATATGGCGAAGGCCATCGAACTGAATCCGGAGGATTTGACCTACCGTGCCGAACTGGCAGTGGTGAATCTTCGCGTGGGACGTTACGAGGAGGCGTTGAATGTGCTGAAGACTGCCTTGGAGAAAGACCCTAACTATGCCGAGGCCTATCGTCTGATGGGTATCGCCCAGCTGCAGATGAAGAAGGATAAGGAAGCTTGTGCCAGCTTTGCCAAGGCAAAGGAATTGGGTGACCCCAATGTGGATGCTTTGATTGAGAAGCATTGCAAGTAAAGGGATGGGATAGAATAAAGGCTCTGCTTTCGCAAGCAGAGCCTCTGTTTTGGGGAACTCCCCCGTGTTAAATGAGTTAAGTCTAGGTATAACAGGTTATGAGTGAAATTACGTTGTTTTATTTATAAAATGCGTGGATTTCCGGAATACTGCATATACTTCGGATTTTTTTATTTCAAAAAAGGAAAATAGACTCGATTATTAATAAAAACAAACTTTGACAATCATGAAGAAAGTGATTTGCAGCCAGAAGGCACCGGGCGCCATAGGCCCTTATAGCCAGGCTATCGAAGCCGGCGGAATGGTATTTGTATCAGGTCAGTTGCCTATTGACGCAGCTACCGGAGTGATGGCTGAAGGTGCGGAAGCGCAAGCCCGCCAGTCCTTGGAGAATATAAAGCATATCCTGGAAGAGGCAGGTCTGAGCATGGCGAATATTGTGAAGACAACCGTTTTCCTGGCAGACATGTCCTTGTTCGCTGATATGAACAAGGTATATGCCACTTATTTTGACGGTGCTTTCCCGGCACGTTCGGCTGTGGCAGTGAAGGCGCTGCCCAAAGATGCCTTAGTAGAGATTGAGTGCATCGCGGTTCGCTAACAAGTCGGCCACAATGAAACTGCTGCCTCCCACGAAGATGAAATCTTCCGGGAGGCTTTTTTCTTGTGCAGCCCGCACGGCGGCAGGTACATCAGGATAGCAATGTCCTTCCAGACCTGCTGCTTCGGCAAGCTCCTGTAGTTCGCTTTCGGGCAATGCTCGCTTCACGCTGGCTTTGGTGAAGTAGTAGGTCGCTTCCCGGGGCAGCAGGGCCAGTACCCCCCGTATATCCTTGTCATTCACCATGCCTATGATGATGTGTAGCTGGCGGTAAGCCTGCTGTTTCAGTTGTTCTGTAATGTAGGTGATGCCTCCCACATTGTGGCCGGTGTCACAAATCAGGGTGGGCGAGTCCTGCAGTTTTTGCCAGCGTCCCATCAAGCCCGTCAGTTCCACCACACGGGCAAAGCCACTGCGCACTGCTTGTCCGTCCAGCCGGTAGCCGGCTTCTTTCAGTAGCGGGAGGGCGGTGAGGATGGTCCGGGCATTTTTCTGCTGGTAGAGTCCTTTCAGTTCGTATTCTATTCCGGGATAGTCTTCACGGTCATTCTCCTCGGCAAAGTAGATGGGAGCACCCGTTGTCTGTGCTTTTTCCAGAAATACCGGTTTCGTTTCGGGAGTGGTCTCGCCGATTACAACGGGGATACCGCTTTTGATGATTCCTGCCTTCTCTCCTGCGATTTTTGCTAAGGTGTCCCCCAGGAATTGGGTATGGTCAAAACTGATGTTGGTGATGATGCATACATCCGGACGGATGATATTGGTACAGTCCAGGCGTCCGCCTAGTCCCACCTCGATTACGGCTACATCCACCTTCTCATCGGCAAAGTAGCGGAAGGCCATGGCAGTGGTCAGCTCAAAGAAAGAGGGATGGAGGGGTTCGAAGAAGCCACGTTCCTGCTCTACAAAACGGATGACGTATTCCTCGGGTATAGGCTGTCCATTAATCCGGATGCGCTCCCGGAAATCCACCAGATGGGGCGAGGTATAGAGCCCGACCCTGTATCCTGCCTCTTGCAGTATGGCGGCAAGCGTATGCGAGCAGGAGCCCTTTCCATTGGTACCGGCCACATGAATGCTGCGGAAACTGCGGTGGGGATGTTCGAAGTGTGCGTCCAGGGTCAGAGTGTTTTCCAATCCTTCCTTGTATGCTGAGCCGCCCACTTGCTGAAACATGGGCACACTGTTATATAAGTAAGTTAAAGTGTCCTGATAATCCATCTTTTATAATATTTAACGGAGAAGCAATCCTTTCTCCCTATTAATTTGTTATCTTTAAAAGCGACAAAGATAATGCAGACCGAACGCAATCAAGCTTGCTTGAAATTGCTTGCAGTGTAGCTTATCTTAAGCTTATGCAAAGGTATTAACAATTTAAATCTAACGTGTATGGGAGCTAAGAAAAATTTTGTGATTGATACGAATGTGATTCTTCACGATTATAATTGTTTGAAGAATTTTCAAGAGAATGACATTTATCTTCCCATCGTAGTCCTTGAAGAACTGGACAAATTCAAGAAAGGTAATGAGCAGATTAATTTCAATGCGCGTGAGTTCGTCCGTGAGCTAGATTTGATTACCGATGACAATCTGTTCACCAAAGGGGCGCCATTGGGAGAGGGCTTGGGCCGTCTGTTTGTGGTGGCAGGCATGGTGGACTCTCCCCGAGTACGTGATTCCTTTCCCGAACGCATCCCCGACCATCAGATTCTGTCGGTAGTGGACTGGCTTTCCACCAAAAAGCCTAAAATGAAAACCATCCTTGTCACGAAAGACGTGAATCTGCGCATGAAGGCGCGTTCCATCGGTCTGCTGTGCGAAGACTATATCAATGATAAGGTAATCAATGTGGATATATTCGAAAAGTCGAATGAAGTGTTCGAGGGTATTGACCCTGTGCTGATAGACCGCATTTATTCTTCCAAAGAAGGACTGGACATCAACGAGTTCGATTTTAAGGACATCATTCGCCCCAACGAATGCTTTGTGCTGAAGAGTGACCGCAGCAGTGTGCTTGCACGTTATAATCCCTTTACCCATTCGATTTGTCGGGTCAACAAGACAAGGAATTATGGCATTGAACCGCGTAATGCCGAGCAGAGCTTTGCTTTTGAGGTGCTGAACGACCCGAACATCAAGCTGGTTGCCTTGACCGGTAAGGCGGGAACCGGCAAGACTTTGTTGGCGCTGGCTGCCGCATTGGGAAAACTTACCGACTACAAGCAGATTCTTCTGGCACGTCCCATCGTGGCCTTATCCAATAAAGACCTTGGATTCCTTCCTGGTGATGCCAATGAGAAAGTGGCTCCTTACATGCAGCCTTTGTTCGATAATTTGAATGTAATCAAGCATCAGTTCGCTGCCAATTCCTCTGAAGTGAAACGCTTGGAGGATATGCAAAAAAGTGAACAATTGGTCATCGAGGCATTAGCCTTTATCCGTGGGCGCAGCTTGAGCGAAACCTACTGTATTATCGATGAAGCCCAGAACCTGACCCCACATGAGATTAAGACCATCATCACCCGTGCCGGCGAAGGTACAAAAATGGTGTTTACCGGTGATATTCAGCAGATAGACCAACCCTATCTGGACAGTCAGTCCAACGGGCTTGTCTATATGATAGACCGCATGAGAGACCAGAATTTGTTTGCCCATGTCAATCTGGTGAAAGGGGAGCGCAGCCAGTTGAGCGAGTTGGCAAGTAATCTGATGTAGCGGATACCGCATTTTCCGGGGCAAAACTATTTCTATCCCGCTTTCTGACTGTTAAAACGGGGGAGGTGGGATGGTTTCTTTATAGACGATAAATAATTGTTATAACATTTTTTTATCGATTTATTGTCTGTTTTGACTAAAATAGTGTATCTTTGCCTCGCCTAAAACAAAACTGTCAAGCGAAATGAAGCGAAATTTTTTTCATCGGTATCTTTCCGCGAAAGTGCTTCCGATATGGACTATTCTGTTAATTGATGTATTTATCATCGTCATATCCAGTCTGTTGGCCTATGCTCTCCGATATGATTTCAGAAGCATTTTTCTGGAATCATCTACCATTGACAAGACCATTTTATGGACGGTTGCTGTCAACCTGATTTTCTTCCGTGTTTTCCGTACGTATTCCAATGTACTGCGCTTTTCCTCCTTTGTGGATATCATGCGCATTTTTGTGTCATTGACGGTGTCGTATGCACTGCTGATGATAACGAGCGTCCTGACGGAAAGCTATTTGGAGTTTAACCTGGCTCCGGTCAGCGTGCTGTTCATGTCCTATATCATCAGCTTTGCCATGATGGCATGCTCCCGTGTGATTGTCAAGACTTTCTTCGAGGCGCTGAACTTCGACGGCACCCATAGTGCCAATGTGTTCATTTACGGTGCCAAGGAAGCCGGGGTCAACATTGCCAAGGCATTGCGTGTCAATCTGCGCAACCACTACCGTCTGCGCGGATTCATTGCGGACGAACCTGAACTTATCAATAAGGTGATGATGGGTGTCAAGGTGTTCCCTAACGACGATACGCTGATTGATGTGCTGAACGACCGGGATGTGCAGACCATCATCATTTCTCCCGCCAAGATGGAGGAACTGAAGAAGTCCGACATGGCTGACCGCCTGCTGGTGCACAACATCAAACTGATGACCGCACCCCCCTTGAGTGAGTGGAACGGTCAGGCGCTGAGCCGTACGCAGCTGAAGGAAATTCAGATTGAGGACTTGCTTCAGCGCAATCCCATCGAGATAGATATCCATAAGGTTGCCTCTCATCTGGAAGGCAAGCGTGTGATGATTACGGGCGCCGCCGGTTCTATCGGCAGCGAAATCATGCGCCAGGTGGCTTCGTTCAATCCCTACAAGCTTATTTTAGTGGACCAAGCCGAGACTCCTCTGCATGACATCCGTCTGGAACTTCAGGACCGTTGGCGCGACATCGATGCCGAGACCATCATAGCCGACATCTCCAATGCCACGCGCATGGAGGATATCTTCAGGGAGTTCAAGCCCCAGTATATTTTCCATGCGGCCGCCTACAAGCATGTGCCGATGATGGAGGACAACGTTTCCGAGTCCATCCAGGTGAACGTATTCGGTACGCGCACCGTTGCCGATCTTGCCGTGAAATACGGTGCCGAGAAGTTTGTGATGATTTCTACGGACAAGGCTGTTAACCCTACAAACGTGATGGGCTGTTCCAAGCGTATTTGCGAGATTTATGTGCAGTCTCTTGCGAAGAAGTTGCAGAAGGAGGGAGGCCATGCCACTCAGTTCATCACTACGCGTTTCGGCAATGTGCTGGGTTCCAACGGTTCTGTCATTCCCCGTTTCCGCGACCAGATTCAGCGTGGCGGCCCGGTGACAGTGACCCATCCTGAGATAATCCGTTACTTCATGACCATTCCCGAAGCTTGCCGCCTTGTTCTTGAGGCCGGCAGTATGGGCAACGGCGGTGAAATCTATATCTTCGACATGGGTAAGCCGGTGAAGATTGTGGACCTTGCCAAGCGTATGATCAGCCTTTCCGGACGTACGGATGTGAAGATTGAATTTACCGGTCTCCGTCATGGCGAGAAGCTCTACGAGGAACTCTTGAATGTGAAGGAGCTTACAAAGCCCACCTATCATGAGAAGATTATGATTGCCACGGTGCGTGAGTATGACTATGACGAGGTGAAGGAGCGTATCCAGAAGCTGATTGATGTAAGTTACACCTATGACCAGATGAAAATTGTTGCTGCCATGAAGGATATTGTTCCGGAATTCGTGAGCAAGAATTCCTGCTTTGAGGCGCTGGATAAGAAGAAATAAAAAGATAGCGGTATAGTATAAAATGAAAGGGTGATAACGTCATTGTAGTGTTATCACCCTTTCAATTTTATTGTCTTCTTGTCAGCCTTTTGTCTCATTCATGTGAAGAGAAGTATTTCAAGAACTGTGTACGTTCGAAAGTATTGACTCCCTTCGGGTCGTTTACGTTCAGAATACCTTTGAACTGGCTGATGGTTTCCATACCTTTGCGGTCCATCCACAAGTTGAGGAAGCGGATGTATTCTTCAATGATGGTAGCTGAATTCTGATAAAGCACACTGCATATCTCTACGGCCGAAGCACCTGCCAATATTGCCTTGACAACGCCTTCGGGCGAGTGGATACCACCGGAAGCAGCATAATCGAGTTTGTTTACGGCTGCCGAAGCGATGCCTATCCAGCGCAGGGCTTTGGACAAATCGGCTTCATTGCTGAATACGTTACCGGATACTTGTATCATTTTCTCAATGTTGATGTCCGGCTGGTAGAAGCGGTTGAACAGCACTACTGCGGCGGCACCGTTGGCGTACAGCTGGTCTATCAGCGCTATCGGGTTGGTCAGGTTGTCACCCAGCTTCATGATGACGGGTATCTTGACCGTCTTCTTGATGTGGCTCAGAATGTCGATGTGGCGTTGCTCGAAACTGCCGTAAACATATTGTACATCCGTCTGCAGTGCAAGGATATTGATTTCCAGTGCGTCTGCACCGGCTTCTTCTATTTTGGCGGCAAATTCCACCCAGTCGGCATTCTGATAGCAGTTGATGCTGGCTATGATGGGGATATTGCAAACCTTTTTGCTTTCCTTAATCAGGTTCAGATATTCACCCAGCTTATGTTCGCGGATATATCCTACAAGGTAGTCACTGCCTTCGGGGTACATGTTCGGGTCTCCCATCCAGTCAGCCTCCATCATGATTTGCTCTTCAAAGAGTGATTTTAGCACAATGGCACCTGCGCCGGCCTCAGATAGTTTCTGGTTCTTGGCGGCGCTGTCTGTCAGTCCGGAGCTGCTGACGATAATGGGGTTTCTGAGTTTCAGCCCTGCAAAAGTAGTTTCTAATGTTGCCATGATAATGATTTTTTATGGTTAATAGTTTCTTTCTCCAAAAATCTTGCTTCCTACACGTATTAAGGTGCTCCCGGCTGCAATGGCCTCGTGGTAATCGTGAGACATTCCCATGGACAATTCCCGGAATGACTCTGCATCGGCAAACCACTTGGTTTTCACTTCATTGAAGAAGCTACTTAAAGAACAAAACTCAGTTTTGATTTGTTCGTCATTGTCCGTATTTGTGGCCATGCCCATCAATCCGCATATCCGGATATGATTGAGCTTTCTCCATTCACCGGCTGCCAGCATTTCCCGGCATTCGTCAAAGCTGAATCCAAACTTGGTCTCTTCCCGGGCAATGTGCAGCTGCAGCAGGCAGTTGACGGTTTTTCCGGCTTTGGCAGCCTGCTTGTTCACTTCGGCCAACAGCTTGTAGGAGTCTATGCCATGAATCAGCGCTACGTAAGGAACGATATATTTTATTTTGTTTGTTTGCAGATGCCCGATGAAATGCCATTCTATGTCTTTGGGCAGACTTTCGTATTTGGCAGTCATTTCCTGCACCTTACTTTCTCCGAACACACGCTGGCCGGCACGATACGCTTCTTCTATCGCCTCGTTGGGGTGAAATTTGGAAACAGCCACCAGCCGTACCTTTTCAGGCAGTTCGCTCAGTACTTGTTTTAAATTCTCTGCAATCATCGTTTTTTTGAGTTATGAGTTATGAGTTATAAGTTATGGGTCACAATAATAATTCATAACTTATAACTCATAACTTAAATTAAACTTCCGGTTTGTCGTCGGGCTCTGCACTGTACGGATATACATCCATAATGGCGGTTTCCGCTACAGATGCTATCTGATAGTCGGCCATTGTGCCTTTCATGCCCTCATCCAGTTTCTTCACTGCATCACGCAAGTCGGCAGCCTGCACCAATACCTGGGTAGAGGTTTTCTTTTCCGCACCGCTTTTCTCGTCCAGTGTGATGAAAACCAGTTTACATTTAAACCAGCGGTCGGCAGCTTCCTCTTCGCTGGGGAACAATTCGCTATAGTTGGCACGTTTGATGTCCGATACGGTGAACTCTCCCGAAATGAACGGCGTCATCTCTTCGATGATGCGTGCTTCCGCTTCTGTAAAACTGAGGGCATCTACCAGGTACGGTTCGGTCACCTTCTTGTTCATTCCATTTTCCATTGTTTTCTCGTAACGGATCTTACATTCAAACCATGTATGCATTGCCATAATTTTCTGTTTTTAATTATTGATTTATTGTTAGTTAAGCTGCTTTATGCGTGCCTATGCCCGCCGAAAGCAGTGCAAAGATAGCCAAAAACTAAATGGATATAAAAAGTTGCCTTGCATTTTACGTGAAAATTTTATTGGAGAACCGGGACGGTACGTATGGGCATAAAAAAAGGAGTACCGCTGTACTCCAACCTTTGTTAACCTTAAATCTAATACTATGAAAAACACATTGCAAAGGTACGGACTTTTTCGACATTTGCAAGAGTGTCGGGGCATAAAGTGTGTATTTGTAACACTTATTATATTTTATGCCTTTGTACTACATCTTTTTTAAAACTTGAGGTGTGTTGCTGAAACATAAATTTGCATCTGTTTTGCTTCCACACTTCCACCCACCTCCTGTATCTCCCTATCCATCGGCATTTACCCTGCGGTGGAAGCAACCTGAAAAGGTGGAAGCAAAATTTGCTTCCACCTGCCAAAAACGTCTGAGTTTTGCCGTAACTTATTATCCTCTACCATAATACCGCGCGTGGGTTACATAAATCGGTCGGTGTAGTTTTCCTGCATTTTCGAGTTTGCCTGACTATGAATAGTGGAGTCTAATGCCTTTTAAGTTGCTGTACAATACGTTTGCACCTTGTGCGCAATAGGCGCGGGCTACGTACTTCATCTGTAAAAGCCTTGGAGTTAGTGACGTCTAACGGCCATGAACAACCCTGCTTATGGTCGTTAAACGATTGCTTCATGGCCATTAGCAGAGCTGTTCATGGCCGTTAGGCGTTATTAATTCCCTATGCAACAGTGGACAAACAAAGGGCGAAAAGTAAAGTAATGCTTGTGTTTTAGATAGAAATCCATGGGCTTTCACTCTCTCCATAGGTTATGGAAGTGGGCTTTTATTTCACTTGCGTTCTGTGCGATAAATTCCCATTTATCAGTAGGTATATTTACGAAACTTCAATAATGCATTTATAAGGGTAAGATATTGGAATGTAGAATGATATATTGGAAATGATGAGGTGTTTTTTAAACGTTCGTTTAATAAACGTCTATTTTTAAGAAAATAAGTAGAGGTATAAAAGTTAAAAAGGAACAGAACTTTAATATGTTAAATATTAGACGTACACTGCTGAAATTCAATAGATTAATATGAAACAGAAATCACTTTGGGAATATTTTTATTAAACATTTTGTTAGTTCAAAAAATACAGCTTATCTTTGCGTTCATTAAACGAACGTTTATTGGACACTTCTATGAGTCTAATATCTTCTTTAATAGCTTATTATCATTGCAAAAGTGTACAATACGGTTTGGGTGGGAAAATGTCTCGTTCAAACCGCGAAGCGCACCCGGAACTGAGCTAATTCATTCGAAAGAAAATTTCTAAGTGACTGAACAACAGAAATATTGGTTTGCGGCTCGCACCCGTGACAAGCAGGAATTCACAGTCCGGAAATCTTTGGACCGACTTAAATCGGAAGAGCATTTGGAGCTTGACTATTATCTTCCCACGCGTTTTGTCATTTCTCAATTGAAGTATCGTCGTAAGCGTAGCGAAGTTCCAGTAATCCGCAATCTGGTATTTGTTCATTCCACCAAGCAGACAGCCTGCGATATTTCCAACATCTATAATGTCCCCCTTTTTTATATGAAGGACCTTTCCACGCATTCCATGCTAGTGGTACCGGATAAGCAAATGGAGGACTTTATGTTCGTAATGGATTTGAATCCTGACGGTGTCAGCCTTGATAGCGAAATTCTGACTGTTGGGCATAAAGTAAAAGTTATCAAAGGCGAACTCAGCGGTATTGAAGGTGAGGTTGCCATCGAAGCCAATAAAACATACGTTGTTATCCGCATTAAAGACCTTTTGACTGCAAGTGTCAAAGTCCCCAAATCCTATCTGAAAATAATCGGGTGACTTCTAAATAAGTATAATCTTATATTTTAATCATATATCATAATAATGAATGATTTAACTTCCCGTGCTCTTGAGCTTCAGCATGCAGCTCATGAGCTGATGTATCTTGGTATGGACGGTGAGCCGGTCTATTCCGACACTTTTTGCCGGTTGAATAAGGAAGTGCTTGTTAAGTCCGATTCTCTTTTTTCTGCTCAGAGTTCCGATGTTGAAGAGGAGGCGAATTTGTGTCTGGCTCTTTTGATGGGGTATAATGCTACCATTTATGATGATGGGGATAAGGAGCAAAAGAAACAAATGGTATTGAATCGGATTTGTCTTGTTTTGGAGCAGTTGCCTGCTTCTTTACTTAAAGTCCGACTACTGACTTATACATATGGGGAGGTTTATGAAGAGGTTTTGTTTCAAGAAGCCTATGCGATTATTGAAGGTTGGAACAAAGATAATTTGAGTTCGGAACAAACTGAAATCATCGAAGAATTGAAGAATATCGAAGAGAATCCATATCCGTTTGAGGAAGTGGAATAGGATTTGGGTGTAATAAGAAAATCATAAAAAATAGATAACTTTTATTGATATGAAAGCATGTTTTATGGGGTTGGGTTATATTGGCCTGCCCACTGCAATTATTGCCGCTAAACACGGAATTCAGATTATCGGGGTCGATATTAATCCCAAAGTTGTAGAAATGACTAATCAAGGTAAGTTGCATATCATTGAACCGGGTATGCAGGAGCTTCTTCAAGAAGTCGTTACTACCGGTCAGTTGAAGGCTTCTATTACTCCAGAAGTGAGTGATGCCTATTTTATGGTTGTACCTACTCCTTTTAAGGGGAATCATGAACCCGATATCTCTTATGTGGAGGCTGCTACACGTGCTGTGATACCTTTGTTGAAAGAAGGCGATTTGTATGTCATAGAATCTACATCACCAGTTGGCACTACCGATAAGATGGCTGAGTTGATTTTTGATTTACGTCCTGAATTAAAAGATAAAATTTATATAGCCTATTGTCCTGAACGTGTCCTTCCCGGTAATGTAATTTATGAACTGGTTCATAATGATCGTGTCATTGGCGGTATGAATGAAGCTTCTACAGATAAAGCTATCGAATTTTATAGCCGGTTTGTGCAGGGAATGCTTCATCGCACCAACTGCAAAACGGCAGAAATGTGTAAATTGACAGAAAATTCCTCCCGTGATGTACAGATAGCTTTTGCTAATGAGCTTTCTTTGATTTGTGATAAAGCAGGAATCAATGTTTGGGAATTGATAAAATTGGCGAACAAGCATCCTCGTGTTAATATCCTTCAACCTGGTTGTGGTGTTGGAGGACACTGTATCGCGGTTGACCCTTATTTCATTACGGCAGAATTTCCCATGGAATCTAAGATTATATCTACCGCCCGTGAAATCAACAACTATAAAGCATTCTGGTGTACAGAGAAGGTGCAGAATGCCATGTTGAAGTTTGAGTTGGAACATCATCGTAAGCCCACTATCGCCATGATGGGGCTGGCTTTTAAACCCGATATTGATGATTTGCGTGAAGCTCCTGCCAAGTATATTACTACTAAAGTGATGCAAAGCTGTAATAATGCAGATATTTTAGTAGTGGAACCTAATGTGCAGGAACACAACGTATTTAAACTTACAGATTATAAAGAAGCCTATGAGAAGGCTGATATCGTCGTTTTTCTGGTTGCTCATTCTGTATTTAAATCCCTGCCATATAATGATCGGAAAGTAATTTTTGACTTTTGCGGAATTTACAAGAAATAATAAATACCTTATAGCATGAAGAAGATTATGTTGGTTTTCGGGACTCGTCCCGAAGCCATAAAGATGGCTCCTCTGGTGAAAGAATTTCAGAAATATCCGGAGGAGTTCAAGACAATCGTATGTGTTACCGGTCAGCATCGCGAAATGCTTGATCAAGTGTTACATATATTTGATATTACTCCTGACTATGATTTGAATATTATGAAACAAGGGCAGGATTTATATGATGTGACAGCCCGTGTTTTGACGGGGATGCGGGATGTCTTGAAAGAGGCACAGCCGGATGTTGTTTTGGTTCATGGTGATACAACCACCTCTACGGCTTCGGCATTGGCTGCTTTTTATCAGCAGATTCCGGTGGGGCATGTAGAGGCGGGACTTCGTACTCATAATATTTATAGTCCTTGGCCAGAGGAGATGAATCGGCTGATAACAGGACGCATTGCTACTTATCATTTTTCTCCCACACCGTTAAGCCGACAGAATCTGTTGGATGAAGGGGTAAAGGAATCTTCTATTATTGTGACCGGAAATACGGTAATAGATGCACTCTACATGGTTGTGGATAAGATAAAGAGCGATAAAAAACTTGATGAAGAATTGGAAGGTGTTTTGAGAACTTCCGGTTATGACATTAACCGTTTGCAGGATGGAAAGAGATTAGTTTTGATAACAGGTCATCGTCGTGAGAATTTCGGTGACGGATTCATGTCTATGTGTAAGGCTATTCAGGCTCTTACAAAACAATATCCGGATGTCGACTTTGTCTATCCGATGCATTTGAATCCTAATGTTCGCAAACCCATTCATGAAGTATTTGGTGAGGATTTGTCTAATTTGGGGAATATGTTCTTCATAGAGCCTTTAGAGTATCTTTCTTTTGTTTATCTGATGGAGAAGTCTGCTATTGTATTGACTGATAGTGGTGGTATTCAGGAGGAAGCTCCGGGACTGGGTAAACCAGTACTTGTGATGCGTGATACGACAGAACGTCCAGAAGCTTTGGAAGCCGGAACTGTGAAATTGGTAGGAACAGATTGTGACAAGATTGTAAATGAGGTTTCTGCATTGTTGGACGATCGAGTTTATTATAACCAGATGAGTAAAGCTGTGAATCCTTATGGGGATGGATTGGCTTGTGAAAGAATAATAGCATTTATCTAAATTTTTTACAAAATGATACCTTTTAATATCCCATATTGTACAGGTAAGGAATTACACAATATAAAATTGGCAATAGAGTCAAAAAAAATATGTGGTAATGGATATTATACACATTTATGTCAACAATTTTTTGAAAATAAGTTTGGATTTAAAAAATGTTTATTGACATCGTCTTGCACAGATGCATTAGAAATGTGTGCAATATTAGCTAATATTAAAGAAGGAGATGAAGTTATTGTTCCTTCTTATACTTTTGTATCATCGGCTTTAGCTTTTGTTAGGCAGGGAGCTAAAATAGTATATGCTGATAGTGAATCAGATAATCCCAATATTGATACATCTACTATAGAAAAATTGATAACAAAGAAAACAAAAGTTATAGTACCTGTACATTATGCAGGAGTTTCTTGTGATATGGATGCTATTATGGGAATAGCTTGTAGATATAATTTATTGGTGGTTGAAGATGCAGCTCAGGGTATTGATTCATATTTTACATCACCCAAAACTGGCTTAAAAACTAGTTTGGGAGGAATAGCTCATATGGCAGCTTTTTCTTTTCATGAAACAAAGAATATACAATGTGGTGAGGGAGGATTGTTAATTATTAATGATGAAAGGCTTGTCCGCCGTTCTGAAATAATATGGGAAAAAGGAACTAATCGAGCCGAATTTTACAGAGGGGAAGTAAATAAGTATGGATGGGTGGATTTAGGTTCATCTTTTTTACCATCTGAATATACTGCTGCTTTTTTATATTCCCAATTGTGTGAATTAGAAAAAATCCAGAGAAGAAGAATTGATATATGGAATCAATATTATGAGGGTTTGCGCAATGTGTATCAGTTAAAGCTACCTGTTGTACCACAATATGCAACTAATAATGCACATATGTTTTATGTGATCTGTCCTTCTTTTGAGATAAGAAGTCAACTAATAGAGTTTTTAAAAGAAAACAATGTTCAGGCGGTATTTCATTATTTAAGTCTTCATAAGAGTGAGTTTAATAAGAAACATGCAAAAGAAATTCCTGATCTTCCAATGGCAGATAAGTATACAGATTGTTTGTTGAGACTGCCTCTGTACTATTCTTTAACAGATAATGATATTGTTAAAATAATAACTCTTATACATGATTTTTTTTCTTAATTTATGCGGCTACACATTGTTCCAGATGAAAAAGTAATAAATAGGTGTATAGATGCATTTAATTCAGTATTTCCTGATGAGAATGTTTTTATCGTTTTTCTTAATGACGAGAAATCCTTACCTCAATATGTGCAAAAAAAAAATCAAGTGTTTTATGTGAAATTTGGTAGTAGTATTTTTTGGAATATTATTGGTGATGTAAATAAATATGCAGCTATAATAATCCATTTTTTCACTACAGATAGTATTCGATTTGTTAATTCAATAAATCATTCGAAAATATACTGGATTGAATGGGGGGCAGATTTGTATAGTGGCTTATTAGAGAATAGAGGTTATCAATTGTATGCAGACAGAAAAATATTATGGAGGATAAGTACGAAAAAGATTCCATATAGATTGTATCAATTGTTGTATAAAATGAAGTTATGCAAAAAAACACACGAACTATTGCATGCTGTCAAGAAAGTACATTATTTTGTTCCAGATAGTATGTATGATGAATATCCACTATTGTTATCGTATTATCCGGAATTATCACATCTAGAATATAAAGATTTCTTTTATTATCCAATTGATGAGATTTTATCTGATGAATTGTATTGTTCTATAACGAAAGGAAATAATATTATTATTGGAAATTCTTCATCACCGACGGGAAATCACTTATCAATTTTTGAAAGGTTGAAAATGTTAGGTGTGAATGATAAAAAAATATTTGTTCCGTTGAGTTATGGTAATATGAATTATGCTAATTATATATCCAAAGTTGGAGAACAATATTTTGGGCGAAAATTCAATGCAATTCGTGATTTCATGCCATTGGAAGAATATAATAAATTTTTACTATCTGCAGATGTCTTTATATATGGAAATTGGAGACAAGAAGCCGTTGGTAATATTCTTATAGCATTGTTTATAGGCGGAAAAGTCTTTTTGGATGAAAAGAATCCATTGTTGAAATTTTATAAGGATAAAGGGTTGGTTATATTTGGATTGAATGAATTAACCGTAGGTAGTATAATTAATCAATTATCATCAAATGAAATTGCAAATAATCGTAAAATATTAAATAATATTTATTCTAAGGAACGTTTATATTATTTGATAAAATCAAATTTCTGATTGTCTCTGTCAATATGGGTAGTGCAATAAATGGAGTTAAATGGACTTCGCTTAGTGCTGTAGTAAATGCATGTGCTAAATTGGGACAAATATCTATTCTTACAAGATTTTTGAGGAAAGAAGATTTTGGACTTATTGCCATAGCTGTTTTAGTAATTTCATTTACAGAGATATTTATGGATATGGGTATTTCATCTGCAGTACTCCATAAACAGGATATATCAAAAAATGAATATAGTTCATTGTATTGGTTTAATATTATATCTGGATTTGTAATATCTGTAATTATTTGCATATTGGCACCATGGGTAGCTATATATTATAACCAACCGGAATTGGTTAATATTATATCATTGTTATCGTTGAATGTTATTTTTTCATCGATATCTCGACTTCAACGTACTTTTCAACAAAAACAAATGCAGTTCAGTGTTATTGCAAAAATTGATATGACTGCATCTGTTTTAATGGTCATATTTTCTATTGTTTTAGTGTATATTGGTTTGGGCGTATATGCACTTGTTTTTTCCACTTTATTTTATGGTTTTTTTATAGCTATTATTTATCTGTCGTATTCTGTTTTTAAGGACAGAATAATAAGATTGCATTTTAATTTCTATGAAACAAAGCCTTATTTAAAGATAGGGATATATCAAGTTGGCTCTTCAACATTGGATTATCTATCAAGAGAGATGGATATATTCCTTATAGGAACAGCATATTCATTAGAAATATTGGGAGTATATTCTGTATGTAAGCAACTCGCATTTAAAGTTTATTCATTCATAAATCCAATAGTTACTAAAGTGCTAACACCTAGTTTGGCATTATGCCAAGATAATCAGTTTTTACTTAGAGAAAAATATATTAACGTAATTAGGGTGCTATCTTTTATTGATATGCCTATTTATTTTTTTCTTTGTTATTGCTCGTCTTATGTATTGGGTGTAATATATGGTAGTTCATATGTTGAGTATTCATTAGTATTCAGTATCTTATGCCTTTACTATTCAATATGTAGTATTGGAAATCCACTAGGGGCTTTACTTGTTGCAACAGGCAGAACTGATATAGGATTTTATTGGACAATTTATAGAATTATTGTAACTATGATAGTTTTGTATTTTGCTTCTTTGAGTCCTTTTGTAATTTTTGTATTTGTCATTTTTATCTTAAATTTTATAAATCTTTTTCCTGAAATTCTATTGATTTACAAACCTCTATTGAATATTTCTTGTTCGCAGTATATAAAGAGTTTTAGTACTCCTCTATTTATTTCATTGATATTATCCCCATTAGTTTTTATACATTATATGCGATTAAACTCATATATAGGGCTTGTTATTATTGGTATTTTATTCTTATTGCTATATGTACTATTAAGTTTAGTTTACAATAAAAAGGACATCATTTTGATAAATAGATTTATTAGTTTGGATAGACTCTCAATAGTTAATTTTTTATTTGTAAGATTGGGCATAAAATGAAAAATGTATTATTTTTATTAATTGGCAATATTCGTTATGATGGTCGAGTATTGAAAGAAATATCTACGTTATGTAAGGCTGGATATAAGGTTTCCTTGATCTTATCAGATTTTGATGTAGATGATAATGTATCAAATTATGACTTTAATATAATATTATTGCGTAGGAATTATAGTAGTAATCCTATAATGAAATTATTTTCTACATTAATATATTTTTTCAAAATGAGGAAAGAAATTGTAAGGCTTTCTCCGGATATTTTGCATTGTAATGATTTAAATACTTTAATGTTTGCGTATGCTTTACCACAAAATATAGAGATTGTATACGATGCTCACGAATTGTATTTAGAAAGTCGCTCTGGAATAATCAAATCCTTTTGGAGCGTTGTAGAAAAGACATTGTTGCGTAAAGTAAAATTTGTAATAGTTCCTCAAATTGATAGATTGTATTATTTTTATTTTCGATATAAATTACCATTGTCAAAATATATGTTGATTGAAAACTTCCCAAATAGAGTGATGGATCTATCAAAAGATTTTTTTAAAAATAAATATAATATTGATGTGAATCATAAACAAGTTGTTACATATCTTGGTGCAATTACGCCAGAAAGAGAGATAGAACTTGTTCTTAAGGCTGTTAGGGAAATAGATAATATTCTTTTTTTTATTATAGGAAACGGAACAGAGAATTATAAAAAACACTTAAATAATTTGATAATGGATTTGAAAATTCAGAAAAAAGTTTTTATGTATCCAGCTATTCCTAACAAGGAAGTATTACATGCAGTAAATTCTTCTGATATTGGTGTGTGTTTTTATAATGAAAGACATTTTAATAGTTATTTTTGTGCAAGTAATAAATTGTATGAATACTTGAATTTAGGGGTAAAAGTACTGACGAATAATACTGCAGGTGTTGCAAGGGTTGTTAAACATGGAGAAAATGGTTTTTGTTGTGATTGTATTACTGTGGATGAAGTCAGAAAAGGACTAATTACCTTACTTAACATGAAAAATTTTGTTCCGACAGATTATTATTGGAGTAATCAAGAAGAACATTTTTTGTCAATCTATAAATAAATGGTTTATATCATAATATTTGCCATTATTTTATGTGGCATATATAGATATGATTTCTTGAGTAGAACTGACGCCAAATTAGGTGTCTTTTCATATATTTTTATATTACTGACTTGTGTTTCGGTTCTGAAGTATAGAGTTGGTTCTGATATATTAGTATATATGTCGGAGTATGGTGATTATTTGCCTTTAAATAAATTGACAGTAAGCTATGTATTTGATAATGCCAATAGACAACCTGGGTGGATATTCTTAATTTCTATTTTAAAATCATTTTCAAATGATTTTTTTGTATTTCAATTTGTTCAGGCTATATTCATAAATTATGCAATAAGTAGAACAATCGTTTTTAACACTAAATATATTTTTACTGCCACTTTGTTTTATTTTGTATACTTGTATACAGAATTAAATTTTGAAGTAATGAGAGAGTCGTTTGCTGTTGGTTTTTTCTTATTTAGTTTAGAAGCGTATAAAAGAAATTTGTGGTTTAAATATTATATATTAGTAAGTATCTCTTTTTTGTTTCATTTATCTGCTTTTTTTTTATTGGTCTTACCTGTTTTAAAATTACTTCCGATTCATAAAAAAGCAATATGGGGATATTTAATCATATTATCTCTTTTCTCTTTTCTTTTTTTACCCGATTTGCATGATACTTTTAAAGATATGGATATATCATTATGGGCGGCTTTAGATGAAAAGGCAACTTCGTACTTAGCGAGTGAGAAATACAAAGTAGAATGGGAAAAATCTTTTTTGTTTAAAAGTTCTTTTGTCTTGGCTGTTAGTTATTGGATTTCAGTTATTAAAGGTTATTATAATGGTTGTAGAAAATGGGAAATACAATTGGGGATTTTGTATTTCATATTTGAAACTTTAAATACTGGCATTCCATTTTTTTATCGTTTTAATAACTATATTCTTTTAGTTTATTTATTGATGCTTACAAATTCAATTTATGCAATAATATCGCATTGCTATTTTGTAAAATTTCGTGGAGTGCTATTATTGTTTTTAATATGTATCTTTATATATCTACCAATCAATTCTTATTTTACACCAACATCTTTTCGAGGTGTACCAGAATATAGAAAATATTATCCATATTATACTATTTTTACTAAAGAAAAAGATTTATTGCGTGAAAGGGCATTTAGATGAGTTATATGAAGATTGAAATTTGGGGAACATATCCTCCTCCTATAGGAGGAGTCTCTATTCATATATATAGATTAATTCATAGTTTGCATACAATAGATTCTTCTGTTGTATTGCGTAATTTTGGAAAGCAGGTGTCTAATATTTCTTATGTAAAACACGTATCTTATCCTTGGATGGAGTTTCTTCTTTTACCTTTTAGAAAGAAAAGGATTATTCATCTTCATTCAAATAATATTTTTGCATTTGCTTTATTTTTATTGTTTGGGGGAAGACATAAAGTCGGTGTTACATTACATAATCAAAATTTGATAAAAAAAACTTCTTTCATAAAAAAGAAAATTATTCAAGTCTTTCTTCGGCATGCAGCTTTTGTTGTTTTGAATGATGATAATTATTTGTTGAAATTGTGCTCACATTTTCATTGTTCGAGGAATAATTTTCATATATTGCCCGCTTTTTTACCTCCAACTCAAGCCGAATATATAGGATTGAGTGAGGATATATTGTTTTTTAGGAAACAACATTCTTTTTTACTTTCAGCAAATGCTTATAAACTACGTTATGAAAATGGCATTGATATATATGGTTTTGATTTATTGATACAGTTAGTGAAATCTTTGAAAGAGAAAGGAATTAATGTAGGGCTTGTTTTTTGTTTACCAATGATTGGAGATATGGAATATTATCAGAAATGCCTCTCTTCGATAAAAGAAATGAATATTGACGATAATATTTTAGTTGTCCAAAGAGAAATACCTAATGGATTTGAGATTTGGAAATTATCTGATTTGTTTATTAGGCCTACATATACTGATATAGAAGGTATTTCTGTTAAGGAGGCTTTGTTTTGTGGTACTCCGGCTGTAGCAAGTGACGTTTGCAAAAGGCCTAGTGAAGCTGTTTTATTTAAAAATAGGAGTTACGAAGATTTGGAGGAAAAAGTTTTAGGATTTTATAATGGTTCTAATTATTCCTCCGAAGGAGGAATCAGTATTGATAATCGAGTTCCTGAACAATTATTGGAAATTTATGAAAAGTGTAAATAGTCATAGTGAAATTGGATGGAAATTAATTAATGGGAATGAAATTTCTCGTGAAAATAATTTTGATTTAATCAGGCTCTTTGCTGCATTACAAGTCTTGTTGGGTCATGGGATAAATCATTTACAGATATTAGGATATGACGAAATCTTGGATGTTATATCGTTTTTCCCAGGAGTGATGGTGTTTTTTGTAATAAGCGGTTTTTTAATAACCCGTTCATATATTAATTGTAGTATTAAAAAGTCTATGGGGGGGTAAATATATTTTACAATATATCAAAAATAGGTGCCTTCGGATTTTTCCGGCATTATGGTTTGCATTTATTTTAGCAATGGCTTTATTATTGCTTTTCAAAGTTATCAGTTTTACTTCTTTTCTAAATTTAGACTTGTGGGCATGGTTTTTTGGACAGATAACCATATTTCAATATTACACACCTAATTTATTAAGAAATTTTGGAGTTGGTACTCCTAATGGTAGTTTATGGACGATTCCTGTGGAATTAGAATTTTATATTTTATTACCTGTCTTTTTTCTTTTTCTTAAGCACATATCAATAAAAGTGAAGTTTATCGCGTTATTTTTGTTTTCTGCAATGTTCAATTTCTTGTGGACAAGTGCTTGTGAAAGTGGAGAAAGTATATTGGATAAACTTATCGAAGTTTCGATTTTTCCTTATTTATATGCTTTCCTTTTTGGTGGATTGATGTTTTTGAATTGGAGTAAGATTAAATGGTTTATAGAAGGGAAAATATGCTATTGGTTTTTAATTTATGGTTTATATTGCTATTTTGCTGATGCTTTGCCTGGGTATCATTTGGATGATTGGACTACGTTATTGGCTAATCTGTTATTAGGTATATTGACGATTAGTGCAGCCTTTTCAAAAATATCATTAGGAAAAGTTTTACATGGGAATGATATTTCATATGGTATATACATATACCATATGTTGGTGATAAATGTATTTGTTCAGATGAAATTTGTAGGTAACATTTCTTACTTGTTGATGGCGTTGATTATAACAGTTTGTATCGCAATTATTTCTTGGGTCTTTATAGAGAAAAAAGCATTATCATTAAAATATAAGTTATGAAGCAAATCATTCAAGATATGAAATCAGGGAGGACTGTACTTGAAGAAGTACCGGTTCCTCAGGTAAAATCGGGTTATGTTTTAGTCAAAACATCTTGTTCTTTAGTCTCTTTAGGGACAGAACGTATGCTTGTCGAGTTTGGAAAGGCAAATTTGATAGACAAGGCCCGTCAACAGCCTGATAAAGTAAAGCAAGTACTTGATAAGATAAAGACAGATGGTTTGCAACCTACATTGGAGGCGGTTTTTAATAAACTGGGACAACCGTTGCCTTTAGGGTACTGTAATTCCGGTGTAGTGGTTGCTGTAGGAAATGGAGTTACAGAAGTTAAGGTGGGCGATCGTGTGGCATCTAATGGACAACATGCCGAATATGTTTGTGTACCTAAAAACTTGGTAGCTAAAATACCGGAAAATGTTTCGGATGAAGAAGCTGCTTTTACTGTAATTGGGTCTATAGGTTTGCAAGGTATTCGTTTGCTGAATCCGCAATTGGGAGAAACTGTTGTTATAATCGGGTTAGGTTTGATTGGATTGATAACAGCGCAATTATTGAAAGCGAATGGGTGTAGAGTCATAGGAATTGATTTTGATGAAGAAAAGGTGGAATTGGCCCGTACTAAAGGAGTGATAGGGGTAAATCCTGCTAAAGGAACAGATTCTGTAAAATATGTGCTTGAAGAAACATATTCACATGGGGCTGATGCTGTATTGATTACTGCTTCTGCTAAAACAGATGAAGTGATTCACCAGGCGGCTGAGATGTCAAGGAAAAGAGGCCGTATTGTGCTTGTAGGTGTAATAGGATTGGATATTCGTAGGGATGATTTTTATAAAAAGGAGTTATCATTCCAAGTTTCTTGTTCCTATGGTCCGGGACGTTATGATGAAGATTACGAAAATAAAGGAATAGATTATCCGTTACCTTTTGTACGCTGGACAGAAAAAAGAAACTTCGAGACTGTTTTGCAGGCAATATCCATGGGGAATATTGATGTGAAATCATTGATTACTGAAGAAGTGGATTTGAAAGATTATGAAAAGATATATGGGGACATGCGTAAACATGGTTCTATCGCTTCTATCTTGAAATATCCCGTTGATGCAAAACGAAATACGATAGTTGAGGTTGCTTCTGCTGACTTTTCAGTAACAAAAGGACAAATAGGTATTATCGGTGCTGGAAACTTTACATCGGCAACGATGCTACCTGCTTTGACGAAAGCAGGAGCGCATATTCGGTACATTGCGAGTGCACAAGGTTTGTCTGCTAAAGTTTTGGCTCAAAAGGCTGGTGCCATGAAAGCAACTTCTGATTACAAGGAAATCCTGAAAGATGAGGCTGTAGATTTGGTAATGATTACAACCCGGCATAATCTTCATGCTTCAATGGTGCTGGATGCATTACGAGCAAAGAAACATGTATTTGTAGAGAAGCCGTTGTGCTTGAATCAAGCGGAATTGAATGAGATTACTGAAACTTATCAGGAAGCACAAAAGAATGGAGTAACATTGACTGTGGGGTATAACCGACGTTTTTCTCCTTTCGCGGTGAAAATGAAACAGCTTTCCGGAAGCGGAGTGAAAAATATTGTGGCAACTATGAATGCCGGATTTATACCGTCTGAAGTATGGGTGCATGATTTGAAAGTGGGAGGAGGACGTATTATTGGTGAGGCTTGCCATTTTATTGATTTATGCTCATTTTTCGCAGACAGTAAGGTTGTTGCCGTATGTATGAATGCAATGGGGGAAAATCCTGAAGAGAATACGGATAATGCGAGTATTTTGCTAAGATATGAGAATGGGGCGAATGCCGTGATAAACTATTTTGCTAATGGTAGCAAGTCTTATTCGAAAGAGAGAATAGAAATCTATACACAAGAAAAGACGCTGGTTCTTGACAATTGGAGAGAACTGAAAGGGTATGGTTGCAAAGGATTCTCTAAAATGAAAAAAGGCATGGATAAAGGACATACTACCCAATTTGCTTTATTGAATGATAGAATACAAAACGGAGGAGAAGCTTTAATTCCATTTGACTCTATTGTAAATACAGCCAAGGCATCGTTTGCTTGTATCGATAGCTTGAAGCAGAACAAGTGGATTGAGATTGAATAATTCTGTGTTCCTTATGAATAAACTTCTTCTTTATTTTCAGTTATTTCATAACATGGGAATAAAGTACTTTTTGTTTCGTATCCAGTATGAAATACGCCGTAAAGGGGGAATGTTGAAAAGAGCATACCCTATTTCTTGGGAGGATAAAGAATATTTGTCATTGGCGGATTGGAGAAAGCACGCAAAACCCTTTTTCTTTTCAAGTAGAAAGAGCGTGAAATTGACCCATACTGATAGTAGGGTACTTTCAGAGAGAGTCAATAGAATGAAGCGCGGTGAATATTGCTTCTTTTCTGCCGTTTGGTACAACCTTGGAACGGATTATGACTGGCTGACAAACCCTGATACGAACTATAAATATAATGCGAATGTACACTGGACGACAGTAGAGGATATTGTGCCTGAAGCAGGGGATATAAAGTATGTATGGGAAAAGTCCCGTTTTTCTTTTCTCTATGACATTATCCTCTATGATCAAAAGTCTGGTGAAAATCATGCGTCTTTTGTATTTTCTCAAATAGAGGACTGGATTCATAAAAACCCACTTAATTGTGGACCTAATTATAAATGTAGTCAGGAAATATCTTTGCGTGTATTGAATTGGTTATTCGCACTTTATTATTATAAAGATTCGGTTGAATTGACGGAAGATGTTTTTAGGTTAATCATCCAGTCTGTTTATTGGCAAATAAAGCATGTACGTGCAAATATAAATTTTTCCCGGATTGCAGTGCGTAATAATCATGCAATAACAGAAACGTTGGCGTTGTATCTGGTAGGTCTGTTATTTCCTCAGTTTCCAGAATCTGGAGAGTGGAAAAAGAAAGGAAAGAAATGGTTTGAGGAAGAGATAAAATACCAAGTGGCAGAAGATGGTACTTATTTGCAATTCAGCATGAATTATCATCGGGTAGTGGTTCAGCTTTTGACATGGGCCATTACTCTGGCAGACAGAAATGGGGAGCGGTTTTGTGATGAAGTATATAAACGTGCTTATCAGTCTGTGAATTTTTTGTATCAATGCCAGGATGATTCGACCGGTTGGTTATCCAATTATGGTTCGAATGATGGAGCTTTGTTTTTTAAACTTAATGATTGCGATTATCGTGATTATCGTCCTCAACTCGATGCATTATATTATTTGCTTACTTCCGAACATTTGTATGATCGGCAATATGAGGATAGAGAATGGTATTTGTGCGAGTGGAAAGCAAACCGACAGATGTATCCACCAATAAAAAAACAGTTTGGTTGCATTTCTTTTGATAAGGGAGGATATTATTGTATTCGTGAAAAGGATACTTTTTCTTTTATCAGATGTGGAAGACATAAGGACCGACCTGCGCATGCGGATAATCTGCATTTGGATATTTGGTATCAAGGAGAGAATTGTTTGTTTGATGGGGGTAGTTATAAATACAATACAACAGAGAAGTTACTTCGATATTTTATGGGTACGGAATCTCATAATACAATAATGCTTGAAGGACATGACCAAATGTTGAAAGGAGATCGATTTATTTGGTATAATTGGTCGCAAGCAGAGTGGAGTTCGTTGAAAGAAACAGAGGATACTTACATATTTGAAGGAAAAGTTTCTTGTTTTACTTATCTGAATAAGAAAATAAAACATTATAGAAAGATTGTAAAATGGAAAAACACATGTAAGTGGGAGATAGAAGATTGTATAGATGGTAACCCCAAAAATATGAATATGCGTCAATTATGGCATACAAATAAGGATAATCTTAGTTTGGAATCAAACGGTGAAACTATTGATACAGAACAATTATGTTCTAATTATTATGGTCAAACGACTAAATGTAGGCAAATCGAATTTCAGACTAAAAATAGCTCGATAAAAACAATCCTTCAATTTATATAAAATGAAAGTGCTTTATTTCCATCAACATTTTACCATTCCCACCCAAGCGGGGGGACACGTTCTTATGAATTGGCAAAACATCTGATTGCCAGAGGTCATTCTGTTTGCGTGGTTTGTGGTGAAACGGTCAAGCTAGATTTGCCGAACACAACGATGAAAAATGTTCATAGAGGAATGGTCGATGGTATAGATGTGATTCAGATAGCTTTACCTTACTCAAATAAGGATGGTATCGCCAAAAGAGCATGGACTTTCGTGAAGTTTGGATGGAAAGGTATTCAAATAGCATTGAAAGAAGATTATGATTTGTTGTTTGCAACTTCTACTCCTTTGACAGCCGGTATTCCAGGCATAGTAATGAAGTTGTTCCGGAAGAAAAAATTTATATTTGAAGTTCGTGATTTGTGGCCTGAATTACCTAAGGCCTTAGGTATGAAGAATCCTTTTTTATTGTGGGGGATGAATATTTTGGAGTGGTTGAGTTATCATTGCGCGGATGCTTGTGTTGGTCTTTCTCCTGGAATTTGTGAAGGAATTAAAAGAAGGAGCCAGCCAGGCAAGCGTATTTCGATGATTCCGAACGGGTGTGATTTGGAGATATTCAAGCCATCTTCACGTGATAATCTTTCGTTGGAGGGCATTTCCGAAACAGATAAAGTGGCGGTTTTTACTGGTGCACATGGAATTGCCAATGGTTTGGACGCAGTGTTGGATGCTGCTGCAGTGCTGAAGGCAAAGCAACGGACGGATATTGTGTTGGCATTTATAGGAGACGGTAAAATGAAACCGCATTTGATGGAACGAGCTCGAAAAGAGCAATTGGATAATTGTCGTTTTTATAATCCGATGCCTAAGAAGGAACTAAATAAAGTTGTTGCATCAGCAGATTTGGGTTTGATGGTATTAGCTGATGTTCCGGCTTTCTACTATGGAACTTCACCTAATAAGTTTTTTGATTATATATCTTCAGGATTGGCTGTCTTAAACAATTATCCAGGTTGGCTTGCTGATATGATTCAAGAAAATAAGTTAGGGATTGTTGTTCCTCCTAAGGATGCAAATGCTTTTGCCGAAGGCTTGATTTCTTTATTGGACGATGATACATACAGAACAGAATGCGGGCAGAAGGCTAGGGCATTTGCAGAAGCTAATTTCTCAAGAAAATCATTAGCGGATAAGTTCGTTTCATTCTTGGAGGAAGTAATTTCTTTAAAATGAAGATTTTTATCGTCTTGTTATCGAAGAATAGTTTTTTTAAGGATATTAGATACGACTTCATATTGGTACATAATTATTAGAGCATGTATTCTCATTTTCTTAAGAGAGTGATTGACTTCCTTCTCGTGTTTTGCATATTGGCTTTGATTTGGCCGATACTGTTTCTTGTCGCTTTTTGGTTGCATTTTGCCAATAAGGGCTCCGGGGTCTTTTTCACTCAGGAGCGTCCAGGGAAGGATGGAAAGATTTTTAAAGTTATCAAGTTTAAGACCATGACCGATGAACGGGATGCAGAGGGGAATTTATTGCCTGATGCTGTACGTTTGACAAAAGTTGGAAGTTTTGTACGTTCTACTTCGATTGATGAGCTTCCACAACTGATTAATGTATTGAAAGGGGATATGGCTTTGATAGGTCCCCGTCCTTTATTGCCTCAATACTTACCGCTTTATAGTAAAGAACAAGCTCGTCGTCATGAAGTCCGTCCGGGGATTACGGGTTGGGCGCAAGTTAACGGGCGCAATGCTATCAGTTGGTCAAAGAAATTTAAACTGGATGTGTGGTATGTAGATCATTGTTCTTTTCTACTTGATTTGAAAATTGTTTTTATGACAATAAGAAAGGTATTTATAAGGGAAGGTATCAGCTCTGATACTTCGGCTACGATGGAAGTCTTTACTGGAAATAACTAATATCAAAACATGTATTTATATGGTGCCAGTGGTCATGCCAAAGTGATCATTGATATATTGCGTGCAAATCATGAACCGATTGAAGCGTTGTTTGATGATAATGAGGAAATTCATTGTCTTTTTGACTATCCCGTATTACGTCCGTCGAAGGTCTGCGGACCATTGATAATCAGTATTGGGAATAATGGTATTCGCAGGAAGATTGCCAAGGAGTTAAAGGTTGAATATGGCAAAGCTTTTCATCCTTCTGCAATTATATCTGAAGAAACTGAGATAAGAGAAGGCTCGGTAGTTATGCAGGGGGCAATTGTGCA
The DNA here is from genome assembly GCF_004328515.1 of Bacteroides sp. A1C1. Classification (NCBI taxonomy): domain Bacteria; kingdom Pseudomonadati; phylum Bacteroidota; class Bacteroidia; order Bacteroidales; family Bacteroidaceae; genus Bacteroides; species Bacteroides sp. A1C1. Next base: position 403,411 of record NZ_CP036491.1, on the reverse strand, counting down.
GTCGGATGCTTGTATTGGCAGCCATTGTATTATCAATACCGGTGCTTCGGTGGATCATGAATGTCTGATTGCTGATTATGTGCATATTTCTCCCCATTGTACGCTTTGTGGCAATGTGCAAGTTGGCGAGGGGACATGGATTGGTGCCGGCAGTGTTGTTATTCCGGGTGTTAAGATAGGGAAGTGGAGTATTATAGGTGCTGGTTCCGTTGTTACAAAGGATATTCCGGATGGTGTGTTGGCTGTAGGGAATAGGTGTAAGATTATCAAGAATATAGTTTTGTAAATCACGTAATTTTATGGATAAGAGAATATATCTTTGCCTCGCCCACATGAGCGGCAAGGAGATAGGTTTCATACAAGAAGCCTTTGATACCAACTGGGTTGTTCCTCTCGGACCGAATGTGAATGCCTTCGAGCAGGATTTGGAATGTTTTGTAGGGCAGGATAAAAAGGTGGTGGCTTTAAGTGCTGGTACTGCCGCTGTGCATCTGGCCCTGCTTGCTTGCGGAGTTGGTCAGGGCGATGAAGTGATAGTGCAGAGCTTTACCTTTTGTGCCTCTTCCCATCCGGTGACCTACCTCGGTGCTACTCCGGTATTCGTGGATTCTGAGGCTGATACATGGAACATGGACCCGGTTCTTCTGGAGCAGACTATCAGGGAGCGTATCAACAAGACCGGGCGGAAACCTAAAGCAATTGTTCCGGTAGCTTTGTATGGAATGCCCTACAGGATAGACCAAATCATGTCAGTGGCAGATAAATATGGTATTCCGGTCATAGAGGATGCCGCCGAAGGCTTTGGAAGCAAGTTTGACGGGCAAGTCCTCGGAACTTTTGGCAAATATGGTGTGCTTTCTTTCAATGGCAACAAGATGATAACCACCAGCGGTGGCGGTGCTTTGATTTGCCCTGATGAAGAGTATAAGCGTGAGATAATGTTCTATGCTACCCAGGCCCGTGAGTCCTATCCCTACTACCAGCATGAGCGTATAGGCTATAATTATAGGATGAGTAACATTTGTGCGGGAATCGGCCGCGGTCAGATGACGGTGGTGGATGAGCATATAGCGCACCATAAGCATCTGTGCGGTCTGTATCGTAAGTTGTTGGCCGATGTGGAGGGAATTACGCTTCATGAGAATCCTTCCGGACGTTATGACAGCAATTATTGGCTGAACACGGTACTGCTTGACGGGAATCTGCATGTGAGAGGTGAGGAGGATGCCTACCGTGAGACAGTAAAAGGCGCCGTAGGTGGTGCCGCCGGTGTTACGCATGAGTCAGTGAGTGCCCATACTTCTTGTGAGCCTAACCGTAATGTAGAGGCCATGCGTGTTTGCTTGGACAGAGCCGGTATCGAGAGCCGTCCCTTATGGAAGCCCATGCACCTCCAGCCGGTTTATTCGGCTAATCCTGCCTATGTGAATGGTGTCAGTGAGGGCTTGTTCAAACGTGGTCTTTGCTTGCCGAGTGGTCCTTATGTGACGGATGAGGATGTGAGATACATAGTGAATGAAATGAAGGAGAGTATACTATGAAACTACATAGTATCAATTTTTTATGAACTAATTTCAGAAAACAGCTTCAGTGGGGCTGTTTTCTTTGTTTATAGGCATATTTGAGATAGTTACCGAGAAGTCTTCCCTGACTTCGGGGGATGTCCATAATGTGATCCTCTGTGATAGAGAGTCATAGTTGTGTGTTGCCACTCTTACTTGAATAACCGTTCTTTGGTGGTGAATAATAACCAATAAACGTTTATCAATTATGGCAGTAGTAGCTTATTTAAGAGTAAGTACAGAAAAACAGTTTTTAGAGAATCAGCGCGAGGAAATTATACGCTTCGCGGAAAAGAATGGGTTGAGCATCGACAGATGGTACATGGAGACGGTCAGCGGAAAAGTGAGTAGCAAAGAGCGTAAACTGGCGGGCTTGTTGGACCGGATGAAACCGGGAGACTCCTTGATTATAACGGAAATTTCGCGGCTTAGCCGGACACTGCTGGAGATAATGACCATTCTTAACTCCTGCATCAAAAGGGGAGTGGTGCTGTACAGTACCAAAGAGGGGTATGTGTTCCAGAATGACATCAATAGTAAAGTGCTGGGTTTTGCTTTTGGACTGATGGCCGAGATAGAGCGTAATCTGATTTCCATGCGCACCAAAGAAGCCTTGGAACGACGGAGGAAAGAAGGAAAACATCTGGGCAGGAAGAAAGGGGACACACCCAAGATGAAGATACTCTATGCGAACAAGAGGAAACTTGTAAGGGAGCACCAAAGAGGAGAGTCGTGTGCCGAACTTGCCCGGCAGATGGGAGTGTCACGGACTACGATGTTCCGTTTTCTGAGACGTTATTGAGCAATTCGGCTAAACGAAGGTGTCAAAGGTGGGATTCCTTTTGACACGCTTCGTGTGGGCTACTTATTCGGCCGATACTTCTTTCTCTTTCTTTTCCTTCCACTCTTTCCCGCGCTTGTGCAGGTTTTTCAGCTCGAATGACAGCATGATACGGAAGAAACCTATAATCAGGAATGCAAACGAAATCATGTACACGGCGTAAAGGGCGCCTACTGCCGGTTGCCACAAGATGATGAGCGAGCAGATGACGGCAAGAATACCGAAAGCAACATACCATCCCCAGTCTCTTGTCCCGTATCTTTTGAGGTCCATGGCATAGCCTACGGATGAGAAGCCGCGGAACATCAGCCAGAAGGCAATGATGAATGGAATGACTTCCATGCTGAGCATTGGGTAGGTTATCAGGTAGAATCCCAGAATCATGTCGATGATACCTCCAGCCAGATACCATCCCCAACTGGATACCCTTCTACGGTTACTTACTGCAAAGGATATTTCCAGCAGACCGCTGAACAACATGGAGACGCTGAACAGAATGCTCAATACTGCATACCCGCTGAGAGGGGAGAACATCAGGCTTATAGCCACTATTACATAAAGAATACCAAGAATGAGTGAAATCCACCAATTCTTTACTTCCTGCTGAAGTTCGTCAAAAATAGTTTTCATGTGAATTTAATTTTTTAAGTGATTATCATTAATTCGTCCGTAGAATAACAGTTTATCTGGAAAAAAGTTTCGGGTGAACTTTTTCTGTATGTAATTTGTTATGTATACATATAATTTGATAAAACTATGGCTACAACAAAATTTAAAGGACAACCGGTAAAGGTTATCGGTGAATTTATAAAGGTGGGCTCTGTTGCCCCCGATTTCGAATTGGTAAAAACAGATTTGTCTTCATTCTCTTTGAAGGAACTGAACGGGAAGAATGTTATTTTGAATATTTTCCCCAGCCTTGACACTGGTGTGTGCGCTACTTCTGTACGTAAGTTCAACAAACTGGCTGCCGGCCTGCCCGATACGGTAGTGTTGGCAATCTCCAAGGATTTACCTTTTGCACATGCACGTTTCTGTACAACGGAGGGTATTGAGAATGTGATTCCTTTGTCTGATTTCCGTTTCTCCGATTTTGATGAAAACTACGGGGTACGCATGGCCGACGGACCGCTTGCAGGTCTATTGGCGCGTTCGGTAGTGGTTATCGGTAAGGATGGTAAGATTGCCTATACGGAATTGGTACCTGAAATTACGCAAGAACCAGATTATGATAAAGCTATTGCAGCTGTAAAGTAGAAAGTTTGGATTTGGGATAAACAATAAAAAGCGGTGGACAGAATTTATCATGCTGTCCACCGCTTTTTTATTATCATGCCGTTTTCTTTTTTATTTCTTCTTCATTCCTTTATAGATGAAGAATGCCACGATGAGTACACCGATGCCGATAAATACATAACCTATCTCATGGCTGTATTCCGTTACTTTGGCAAGCAGCTGTTCCTCGTTCTCGATGCCGGGTACTGTGGACAAGTAATATCCGATGAAAGCCAGGATGGAATTCCAAAGGCCCGCACCCAGGGTAGTGTACAGCAAGAAAGTTCCCAGTTTCATGCGTGCCAGACCGGCAGGGATGGATATCAACTGGCGTACGGCAGGTATCAGGCGGCCGACAAAGGTTGATACGGCTCCATGCTTGTCAAAATATTCTTCCGCATGCTGCACTTTGGCTTCGTCGATGAGGCACATGTGCCCGAAACGGCTGTTGGCAAACTTGTAAATGATGGGGCGTCCCAGCCATTTTGCCAGATAGTAGTTTATCAAGGCTCCGATATTTGCCCCTATGGTTGCAAACAATACCACCAGATATATATTCATGTTGTCATTGTTGGCGGCTTTCCAAGCGGCAGGAGGGACTACAACTTCCGAAGGGAAGGGGATAAACGAACTTTCAATGGCCATCAATAAAGTGATGGTCCAGTAATTGAGGTGGTCGAGACACCATTGGATAAAGGCTACTGATTCCATTTGCTAGATTAGTGGTATATAATTACTGTTATTGTAATGCATTGAAAATATTCTTCATCACTAGGGCCAGCTCTTCCTGGTTATCTTCTTGTAGTATCTGTTGCAATTTGTCCAACTCTTCCAGCCTGAACGGATGTTCGCACAGCTGGTTGTACTTCATGAAGTTCTCCTTGTCTTTGAGCAGCATATACAGAGAGGTCAGCCTTTCGTTGATACCTTCAAAGTCCGGCTCCATCTCTTTGACATGTTCAAAGGCCAGCTTGGCATAGCTCAGTTGTCCTATTTCCATGCTACACATGCCTATTTCGTGCCAGGTATCCGCATAGGGGGCATACTCTAAGGCTTTGGCCCATCTCTTCACACCTTTCTCATACTCACCTTCTTCCATGTAGATGCGTCCCTCAATCAGGTACGGGTCTATCTCTTCGGGTGCCAGGTCGTATGCTTTTTTACAATACTGGTGTGCTTTGCGTTTCTTTCCCATCTTGTGCAGGCATAGGGCTGCATTGGCATAAAGAGAAGGCAAGGCGAAGTCATGGCTGTCTTCGGCCGTTATGGCTTTTTCCAGATAGTCGTATCCTTCTTTCCACTCTCCTTTGGAGGTTTTGTTCAGGCCGATGAAGGTGTTGATGAAACCGTGGGAGACGAGATGGAACTTTTCGGCTTGCAGGTAGTTCTCCATGGCACTTTCCTCATTTCCCAATTGGAAGAAGGAATGTCCTTTCATTAGGTAGGCATCGGCAAACTCGTCATCGGCCACCGTGGCATAGTCGCATGCTTCGATTGCTTTGTCGAACATCTGCTGGTCAAAGTAGCAACGGGCCAGTCCAAACCAGTAAGGAGCCGAATACGGATTCTTGTCAATCAGCTTATTGAAGAAGAAGGTGGCTTTTTCAAACAGTCCCTGGGCATAGTAACAATCGCCGGTGACGGCAAGGTAGGCTTCTTCTTCGGCATATTTTTCGAGTCCGCGCGTCAGCCATGTCAATGCTTTTTCCGGGAATCCCATGTCGATGTACATATAGGATACATCAACGATATTGGCCAGGTCGTCCTTATCGTCTATGCTGTCGAGTATCGCTTCCGCTTCTTCTTCTTTGCCTTCGCCCAACAGTAGGTTGGCTTTCAGCACTTTCACTTCGGAAGATTCTTCGGCAATCCGTTCCAATATATCTTTGGCTTGCTCTTTATGCTGGGTGTCGAGGAACAAGTATGCCTGTTCCACCAGCAGAGCCGTATTATCCGGATGTATTCCCAAGCCATACTCTACGACCTCGGTAGCCATGGCATATTTATGATGCACGGCATACCAGTCTGCGAGGTCGGCTAAGTCGTCTGCGTCTAGATAGATGGTTCTGTTCTCTGCTTTGGCAGCTTCATATTGTTCTGCCATTTCTTGCAGTTCTTTGTCTCTTCCGGACAGCAGGTTTTTTTTACTCATATTCTTATTTATTGATTTTACCCCAAACGTCTTTCAGACCTACAGTACGGTTGAATACCATTTTTTCTGGCGTAGAATCTTTGTCAACATTAAAATAACCGATACGTTGGAACTGCAGGTAGGAGAGGGGCTGCATGCCGGCAGCGTACTTCTCGATGTAGCAGCAGGGCAGCACATTCAGGGAGTCGGGGTTGATCATCTCTTTCATGGCTGTCAGTGCGTCGCAGTTCTTCGCTTCGCGGATGGCGGCAAGCTCGTCGCGCGGGTTCTCCACTTTCCACAGACGGTCGTAGAGACGTACTTCTGCTTCGAGGCAGTGGGCACAACTTACCCAGTGGATGGTGCCTTTCACCTTACGGTTGGCTCCGGGCAGACCGCTCTTGGTATCGGGGTCGTATTCGCAATATACTTCGGTGATTTCACCGGCATCGTTCTTCTTGCAGCCGGTACACTTCACGATGTACGCGTTCTTCAGACGTACCTCTTGTCCCGGTGTCATGCGGAAATATTTCTTCGGAGCATCTTCCATGAAGTCGTCGCGCTCCATCCAAAGTTCGCGGCTGAATTCGATGACGTGGTTGCCTTCTTCGGGATGTTCGGGGTTGTTGACGGCTTCCATCTCTTCCACTTGCCCTTCGGGATAGTTGGTGATGATAAGCTTCACCGGATTCAGTACGGCAGATACGCGGGTGGCGCGGTCGTTCAAGTCCTCGCGCACGGCGCTTTCCAGCAGGGCGAATTCATTGAGCGCATCGTAGGTTGTATATCCTATTTTGTCGATGAACTTATGAATGGACTCCGGAGAGTATCCCCTACGGCGGAAACCGCAGATGGTCGGCATGCGGGGGTCGTCCCAACCGTTTACCAGACCTTCCTTGACCAGAGTCAGCAGGTTGCGCTTGCTCATCAGCGTATAGCTGAGGTTCAGTTTGTTGAACTCATACTGATGGGGGCGGTTATCGTCGAGGTCTTTGCCTTCCTTCACCCAGTCCACGAAGAGATCGTAGAGTGGACGGTGGGGCACAAACTCCAGTGTGCAGAGCGAGTGTGTCACGCCTTCGAAGAAGTCGCTTTGCCCGTGGGCGAAGTCGTACATCGGATAAGCCTTCCAAGTGGTGCCCGTGCGATGGTGCGGATGCTTCACTACACGGTAGATGATAGGGTCGCGGAAGTGCATGTTGGGGCTTGCCATGTCTATCTTGGCACGGAGCACCATGGCACCTTCCTCAATCTCGCCGCTGTTCATCTTCTGGAACAAATCCAGTGTTTCTTCGATAGGACGGTTGCGGTAGGGACTTTCCACACCGGGCTGGGTGGGAGTTCCTTTCTGGGCGGCAATCTGCTCGGAAGTCTGTTCGTCGATGTATGCCTTGCCCTCTTTGATGAGGCGGATAGCGAAGTCCCACAATTGCTGGAAATAGTCGGAAGCGTAATATTCGTTACCCCATTTGTAGCCCAGCCACTGGATGTCTTCCTTGATGGCTTCTACATATTCCACATCTTCTTTGGTGGGATTGGTGTCATCGAAACGCAGGTTGCAGACACCGCCGTGTGCGGCGGCAATACCGAAATCAAGGCAGATGGCCTTGGCGTGTCCGATGTGGAGGTAACCGTTTGGTTCGGGCGGGAAGCGTGTCTGTACTTTTCCCCCGTTTTTACCCTCTTTCAAATCGTTTTCTACTATTTGCTCAATGAAGTTCAAGCTCTTTTTTTCGCTTGTTTCTTCGCTCTTTATTTCTGCCATAATGTTACTATTTTCGTATCGTGGGGACAAAGATAGGGTAAAAAAATGAAGAATGAAGAATGAAGAATGAAGATTTATTCTTTATGTACCGGGATATATCCGCTCTCTTTGATGATTTTCTGTCCTGCGGCAGACAAGATGAAATCGAGCAGAGGGGCTACGACCGAGGCGTTTTTTCGGTTATAATAATAGTATAGCGGGCGTACTATCGGATAAGTCTTATTGGTGGCATTCTCCAGCGTGGGAGCGGCATAATGCTGCCCGTCGTATGAAACGGCGAGTGTCTTGATACGCGGTGATACATAGGCTAGACCCACATATCCGATGGCTCCGCGAGTTTGGCTGACGGATTGGATAATGGCTCCCGTGGCAGGCATGGAGAGACTGCTGCTCATGTAGTTCTTGTTTTTCAGTACGCTTTCCTTGAAGAACTCGTAGGTACCGGAGGAAGTCTCGCGGGAGTAGACTACGATTTTGCGGTCGTCTCCGCCCACTTGCTGCCAGTTGGTGACTTTGCCCCGGAAGATATCTTCCAGTTGTTGGCGGGTCAGTTGTTTCACTGGGTTGGAGGGGTGGACCACTACGGCAAGGGCATCGTAGGCGATGGGAACTTCTGCCAAGTCTTCTCCGGCGGCTTTGGCCTTCATCTTTTCGCTGAACTTGATGGCGCGGGAAGCCATGGCGATGTCCGTGGTCTGGTCCAGCAGGGCTGAAATACCGACACCGGTTCCGCCGCCGGTCACGGTGACACGGGCAGAGGGGTTTAGGGTCATAAAGCGTTCGGCGGTCTGCTGCGCTATGGGGAGCACGGTGTCGCTGCCTTTGATGCGTTGCGCCTGCATGCCAGTGGTGGCAGCTGCCAGGGCGAGGAGTAGGAGTAATTTTCTTGTCTTCATAAAACACATGGTGCAAATAGGGTAAACACATGATGCAAATTAAGGTAATGGATATTACAAATGTGTTACATGGAATGTGCTTTGAGTCGTTGTAATAGTTTTGTAACACCTTTGAAACATTTCTTTCAAACGTTAGTCACACTGCCTTAACATCCGGCCCGTTCCTTTGCATACAGAAATCAATAGGCAACATGAAAAAGATTTTTGAGAAGATTGTAGAAGGTATACTGGCTTGTAGCGGCTTTGTGACGAGTCTTACCATCGTACTTATCGTCGTGTTCCTCTTTTCCGAAGCGCTGGGCTTGTTCAGCAGCAAGGTGATAGAAGAAGGGTATGTATTGGCCTTGAATAAGGAGAACCGGGTGAGCGAACTGACTCCGGCACAGATAAAGGATGTCTTTGATGAAGAGCTGACAAACTGGAACGAAGTGGGGGGGAGGACCTTCCTATCCGCCTTTTCCGTTTGGAGGACATCACACAGTATTATACGGAAGAGCAGTTGGGCGCTTCCTATGAAAATGCAGGTGCTTGCATTACGGAGCTGGTGGAGCGTACGCCTGGCATTATAGCCTTCGTACCGCAGCAGTTCGTCGTTCGTCCGGACTCGGTGCATCTGCTGAAAGACAACACCATCTCGGTGAAGGACGTCTTTGCCGGTGCTGAATGGTTTCCCACGGCAACACCTGCTGCGCAGTTCGGCTTTTTGCCGCTCATTACGGGGACGTTGTGGGTCAGTCTGTTTGCCATCCTTTTTGCACTGCCGTTTGGTCTGTCGGTGGCAATCTATATGTCGGAGGTAGCCAATTCCCGGGTAAGGAATCTGCTGAAACCTATCATTGAGTTGCTGAGTGGCATACCGTCGGTGGTTTACGGCTTTTTCGGTTTGATTGTCATTGTACCTTTTTTGCAGCAGGTCTTCGACTTGCCGGTCGGTGAGAGCGGGCTGGCGGGCAGTATTGTGCTTGCCATTATGGCGCTGCCCACCATCATTACGGTGACGGAAGATGCGATGAGAAACTGCCCTCGTGCTATGCGTGAAGCCAGTCTGGCACTGGGAGCGTCGCAATGGCAGACTATATATAAGGTAGTGATTCCTTACTCCATTTCGGGCATCACCTCCGGAGTGGTGTTGGGCATCGGCCGTGCGGTGGGCGAGACGATGGCTGTGCTGATGGTGACGGGCAACGCCGCCGTCATTCCCCATACCATCCTGGAACCGCTGCGCACCATTCCGGCAACGATTGCCGCCGAACTAGGTGAAGCGCCTGCCGGCGGACCTCATTACGAAGCATTGTTCTTGCTGGGTGTCGTGCTGTTCTTCATCAGTTTATTGATAAATTTCACGGTGGAAGCAGTTTCGCCAAGACGAAAATAAAAGAAGGTAGATATGGTCAATAGAAAGCATCTTTCGCAAAACGTGGCATTTGGCTTGTTCCGTCTGTTGAGCTTGAGTGTGGTGGGGATTCTTTTTGCTATCCTCGGTTTCATTATATATAAAGGTATAGGAGTCATCGATTGGGAGTTCCTCACAACGGCTCCTGCCAACGGTATGACTGCCGGCGGAATCCTTCCTGCCATTGTAGGTACGTTCTGCTTGATGGCGGGCAGTGCCTTGTTTGCTTTTCCGGTGGGAGTGATGAGTGGCATTTATATGAATGAGTATGTGCCGAAAGGCTGGGTGGTACGCTTCATACGGATGATGACGAATAATCTGAGCGGCATCCCTTCCATCGTGTTCGGTCTGTTTGGCATGGCGCTGTTCGTCAACTATATGGATTTTGGAGACAGCATCCTGGCAGGTTCGTTGACGCTGGGTCTGCTAAGTCTGCCTTTGGTTATCCGCACCACGGAAGAAGCGCTGAAAGCCATCCCCGACAGCATGCGCGAGGGAAGCCGCGCGTTGGGAGCTACCAAGCTTCAGACCATTTGGCATGTCATTCTGCCGATGGGGATGCCCAATATCATCACCGGACTGATTCTGGCGTTGGGGCGTGTTTCGGGCGAGACGGCACCCATCCTTTTCACCTGTGCCGCCTACTTCCTGCCACAGTTGCCTGCAAGCATCTTCGACCAGTGCATGGCGCTTCCTTATCACCTCTACGTCATCTCTACTAGCGGCACCGATATGGAAGCGCAGCTTCCCATCGCCTACGGCACGGCACTAGTGCTGATACTCATTATCCTCCTGGTGAACCTGCTGGCAAACGCCCTGCGGAAATACTTTGAGAAGAAGATTAAGACGAATTGAAAACATATACAATAGGTATGAAGAACAAGATAGAAACCCGTGACGTGAATTTCTGGTATGGCGATTTCCATGCCCTGAAAGGCATCAGCATGGACATTGAGGAGAAGTCTGTGATAGCCTTCATCGGCCCCTCGGGCTGTGGAAAGTCTACCTTCCTGCGCCTGCTGAACCGCATGAACGATTTGATTCCCGACACCCGTCTGACCGGCGAGATACGCATTGACGGACAAGACATCTATGGAAAAGGAGTGCAAGTGGATGAACTCCGCAAGAACGTGGGCATGGTGTTCCAGCGCCCCAATCCTTTCCCAAAAAGCATCTTCGAGAACGTTGCCTACGGACTCCGTGTGAATGGCATCACCGATAACGCCTTCATCCGTCAGCGGGTGGAAGAAACCCTGAAAGGCGCCGCTCTTTGGGACGAGGTGAAGGACAAGCTGAAAGTCTCCGCCTACGCCCTCTCCGGCGGTCAGCAGCAACGTCTCTGCATAGCCCGTGCCATGGCGGTGTCTCCTTCAGTCCTGCTGATGGATGAGCCGGCATCCGCCCTCGACCCCATCTCCACTGCCAAGGTGGAAGAGCTTATCCACGAGTTGAAGAAGCAGTACACCATCGTCATCGTCACCCACAACATGCAGCAGGCAGCGCGTGTCAGTGATAATACGGCTTTCTTCTATATGGGGCAGATGGTGGAGTTTGGAGATACCCGGAAGATATTTACGAATCCCGATAAGGTGGAGACGCAGAACTACATCACGGGACGCTTCGGGTAGCGGATTGTTCCATACAAGCAAAAATAAGTTGTACAAAAGTAATCTTAAAATAGAAACATTATGGTGAAGTTTATCGAATCTGAACTCGTCTTGCTGAAAAAGGAAATAGACGAAATGTGGACCCTGGTATATAATCAGCTCGACCGTGCAGGTGACGCCGTGCTTACGCTGGACCGGGAACTGGCCCAGCAGGTATTGGTGCGCGAACGTCGCGTCAATGCTTTCGAACTGAAAATAGACAGCGACGTGGAGGATATCATTGCCCTTTACAACCCCGTTGCCATCGACCTGCGCTTTGTGCTTGCCATGCTCAAAATCAATACGAACCTGGAGCGTCTGGGAGACTTTGCAGAAGGCATCGCCCGCTTTGCCCTCAACTGCCATGAACCGGCATTGGATACTGAGCTGGTCAAGCAACTCCGTCTCGAAGAGATGATAGCCCAGGTGCTCTCCATGCTCGAGCTTGCCAAGCAGGCACTTCAGGAGGAGAGCCAGGAATTGGCTACCGCTGTGTTTGCCAAGGACAATATGCTGGACGAAATCAATGCTGATGCCACTGCCATCCTTGCCGACTACATCAGCCGGCATCCGGAGAGTGCACTTTCTTGTCTGAACCTGGTGAGCGTGTTCCGCAAGTTGGAGCGTTCCGGTGACCATATCACGAATATTGCCGAAGAAATAGTGTTCTTTATCGACGCAAAAGTGTTAAAACATAGCGGGCGGACAGATGAACACTACTTAAATGATAAGAAATAAACAAAATTTTAGGATAATTTCAGTGTTTCATGGAAAATAGCCTTATATTTGTCCATTGAAAACGATTGCAGGTGTAGAAAAATGCTTTGAAATGATAATAAACTTAAATGATTTCTCAAAAAGATGTTATAAGACATGTTTTTTAATTTGGTTAGTATCACGAAAAGCGCCTATATTTGCATCGTTATCCTGAAAACAATCTTTTTACCTTAAAAAAAAAACTAATACCTATTGAAAACTGAAAAAGGAGGCTTTGTGAAAAGCTTCCTTTTTTTTGTACCTATACGAAGGGCTTTTTGTATCTTTGCGCATATTAATAATAAATCGCGTATAACCTAAAAGTATATAGAACCATGTTTTCCGGAATAGTAGAAGAATGTGCCACATTGGTGGCGATGGTCAAAGACCAGGAGAATGTACATTTTACTTTCAAGTGTTCATTCGTCAGTGAATTAAAAATAGACCAAAGTGTGTCTCACAACGGTGTTTGCCTTACAGTAGTCAGTCTGACAGATGATACCTATACCGTGACGGCCATGAAGGAAACGCTGGACCGTTCCAATCTTGGCTTGTTGCAGGTGGGAGATGAAGTGAATGTGGAGCGTAGTATGATGATGAACGGCCGGCTGGATGGCCATATCGTTCAAGGACATGTGGACCAGACTGCCACTTGCATCGATATAAAGGATGCGGAAGGAAGCTATTACTTTACTTTCCGGTATGCTTTTGACAAGGAGATGGCAAAGCGCGGCTACATCACGGTAGACAAAGGCTCGGTAACGGTCAATGGTGTCAGCCTGACCGTGTGCAATCCCACCGACGATACTTTCCAGGTGGCCATTATTCCTTACACCTTTGAGCATACCAATTTCCATGCTTTCAAAGTGGGCAGTGTGGTGAATCTGGAGTTCGATATCATTGGTAAGTACATCAGCCGCATGATACAATATAAATAAGGTAACGGCACTATGGACGATTTCCTGCAATTAGTGGCATCCCGTCAGAGTGACCGTGCCTATGATATGACTCGTGCCGTGGAGCCTGAGAAATATCGGTGATTTACTTTTTAGACACAGATGACGCAGATGACGCGGATTTTTTTAATATTCCCATCCGCGTCATCCGCGTCTAAAAAATAATCAAAAAGAAAGCAGATACGGAGTTTCTGGAAAGACTTCCGCGTGCTTACAAATCCTTTAGCAGCACCTTGCTTGCATTCTTGTAGTATTCCTCCCGTGCCTTCAGCAATGCTCCCCATTGGTTGTTGAATTCATTTTCCTTATCAATTTTGAAATCTTCTGAGCCGTGCGTGTCCAGTTTGTCCAGTAGGAGGGCCACATTCATTTTGTTGATATCCATGGAAGGCTGGTAAGCGATGTCTTCACTCTTTTCATCGGTCACCACTTCATGTAGGAGGTTGATTTCCTGCAATTCATAAAGGGTTTCGTGTGTCAGCCGGATGGGAATCTGGCACTCTTCGGATATCTCTTCGGCTGTATAGGGCTGGGCGTCTTGTTCAAAGCGCTTGGCTATGAGAGACATTATCAGGATGGAGATAAAATCGCGGTAGCGCCGGCTGATATTGCGCGCATCCTTGTCGAAGCTGAAGTTCCGGATATTCTGTCCGGCGTAGGTCAGTTCGGCACCGAATAGGCAGATGGTCCAGGATACCTGCAACCATAGCAGAAACATCGGAAGGGCGGCAAAACTACCATAGATGGCATTGTAACGGGAAACCCACAACTGGCTGCTGATGTAAAGGAATTGGAATGCCTGGTGTGCCGTACCTGCCAGAATACCGGATATGAGTGCGTGTTTCAGCTTGACCTTTGTATTCGGCATAAAGACGTACAGTGCTGTAAACATGAACCAGGTCAGCACGAAGGGGATGAGGCGCACCATAAACTTGCCGACGGGAGCCAGCAGGGTAAAGTCTTCGAGGTTCTTCACCATCGTACTCATGAAGATGGAAAGACCACCGGACACCACCAGCAGAATGGGCATCAGCAGAAGCATAGAGAAGTAATCCGTTATTTTGCGGTACATGCTGCGCGCCTTTTTCACCTGCCAGATGCGGTTGAAGGTGATTTCCATATTGTTGATTAGATTCAGGACTGTCCACAGCAACATAATCAGACCCACTCCGATGAATATTCCACTCTTGGTCTGAGACAAATACGAATTCACGAATTGCAGGATGACTTCCGTGGTTTCCGTAGGACCGCCGAAACCGTTGACAATCTGGCTTTCCATCAGATTATCGAATCCGAAACCGCGGGCTATGGCAAACAAAATGGCAAGAATAGGCACGATGGCAAGCAACGTACTGTAAGTCAGCGCCGAGGCTTTGTTTACTATCCGGTCTTTGGTGAAGCGGTTGATGCAAAGATAAATCGTCTTGATGATATTGTATACGGAAAAGGTCGTTCGCGTGACTTCATCTTCCGTAATACGCCAGATGTCGTAGGTGAGGAATTTCCAAAGGGCAGCAATACGCTTGTTCATGCTATTATCTCGATTATCCATTGTCAATAAAAAAGCAGTCAGTCTGTAAGCCGGGTTCTGTTCTTCTGTTTCTGAAAAAGCCTAATTAGGAATTATCCATTCTTCATTATCCATTCTCCATTAAAGAAGTGTCTGTCATTTATCTGAGCCGCATGTCACCATACAAGCTTTAGCGGTCTACCCTCCGACATGGAGCGAGCAACTCTCATAACGTCGGTTTACATGACCTTACAACTCCCAAGACGCACAGCCCTTGTGTCGCCACAAGACTGGTAGGCTCTTACCCCACCTTCTCACCCTTACCGTAGCCCAAGGGCGACGGCGGTTATTTTCTTCTACGTTACTCTACCCTCACGGACAGCTTTCTGTTAGGAAGTGGGACGCTCTGTGTTGCCCGGACTTTCCTCATACGCACGAGGCGCAAGCGACAGACCGACCAACTGCTTTATAGGGTACAAAGATACGGAATATTAATGAAGAATGAAGAATGAAGGATGAAGAATTTGTTGTGCAGTGTGCGGATGCAGTACGGATGAATCCTTCATTCTTCATTCTTTACCCTTAATTATCTTAAAAACATGTATCTATTTCGGAATAAATTCGTAGCTTTGCTATTAGTAATAACCCCCAAATCCTTTTGGCCAATGAAAAAGTTATCCTCTCTTTTTTCTTTATTTCTGTTAATCCCGCTTTTTGCTGTCGCTTCGGAAGTGGGTGACCGTACAATACCTGCAGAAGTGGCGCAACTCGCTGACAGTTTGAAACAAAAGTTTGCACCGGACAAGCGCGTGGCTTTGTTCGATGTGGATTACTCTTTCTCCGGAAAGAATGTGATGTTGCGTGGTGTCACCACTTCGGCAGAGGCAAAGACGGCTTTGCTGGATGGTTTGGCAAAGAAAGGATATGCGGTGATGGATTGTCTGCAAGTGCTTCCGGATGAGGCCGGACTTGAAGGCAAGACGTATGGCATTGTCAATGTGTCTGTGTGCAATCTTCGGGTAGCCCCGGATTTCTCTTCAGAAATGATGACGCAAGGCTTGATGGGTATGCCGGTGCGGGTGTTGCAGCGCGACGGCTGGTACCGTATCCAGACACCGGACAACTACATTGCATGGGTACACCGAGTAGGCATACATCCCGTCACGCGGGAAGAGCTGACCGCTTGGAACAATGCAGAGAAAATAGTGGTGACTTCGCATTATGGCTTTGTCTACTCACAGCCCAGCCAGGCATCGCAGACCGTCTCTGATGTTGCTGCAGGAAACCGCCTGAAGTGGGAGGGGACAAAAGGTGCCTTTTATAAGGTGGCTTATCCCGACGGCCGTCAGGGATATATCTCCAAATCCATCTCCATGCCTGAGAAGAAATGGCGTGCCACCTTGAAGCAGGATGCCGCCAGCATTATAGCCACGGCGCATAGCATGATGGGCATCCCTTATCTTTGGGCTGGCACTTCCTCCAAAGGGGTGGATTGTAGCGGCTTCATGCGCACCGTTCTTTTCATGCACGACATCATCATTCCGCGGGATGCTTCCCAGCAGGCATACGTGGGCGAGCATATCGATATCGCTCCTGATTTCAGTAACCTCCAGCCGGGCGATTTGATTTTCTTCGGGCGCAAGGCGACGCCGGAACGCAAGGAACGTGTGGTACATGTCGGCATGTATATCGGCAACAAGCGTTTCATCCATTCGCAAGGCGATGTGCGCGTCAATAGCTTCAGCCTCGACGACGAGCTGTTCGATGAATACAACCTCGGTAGACTGTTGTTCGCTACGCGCGTGTTACCTTATATAAATAAGGAGGCGTCGCTCAATACAACGGAAACGAATCCATTTTATTCAATGTAATAATGTGCTAATGTGCCAATATGCCAATGACCTGCGGCGTGACGGTGCAAACATAACGTAGCATATACATAGCGCAGTCCATTGGCACATTAGCCCATTAGCATATTGGCACATTTAATACACACACAATTATGTCAAACAGAAGAGATTTCCTGAAAACCGCCGCTTTTGCCGCACTCGGCTCAGGCATGGCAATCAATCATGTATTTGCCGGAGGAAATGACGCTCCTTCCTTGTTCAACGTGAACAGTAGGGCAGGTGTAACCCCAAAAATGAAACTGCGTTTCTTCCCCTATGAACTGAAATTGCGCCATGTCTTTACAGTGGCCACCTACTCGCGTACTACCACTCCCGACGTTCAGGTCGAGATAGAATATGATGGCATTATCGGTTATGGTGAAGCCTCCATGCCCCCGTACCTGCAACACGAACTAGGTACGATGGACAGTGTATTAGCTTTTTTGAAGAAGGTGCAGGATGTCATCGGCCAATTCTCAGACCCCTTTCAGCTGGAAGATATACTGGCTTATATAGACAGCCTCTCGGCAGGGGATTCCGCTGCTAAAACTGCTGTGGACATCGCCTTGCACGACCTTGTGGGCAAACTGTTGCAAGCCCCTTGGTATAAGATATGGGGGTTGGACAAGGAGAAGACTCCCTTTACAACTTTCACCATCGGTATTGATACGGCCGACGTGGTGCGTGAAAAGACGAAAGAGTGTGCCGACCGGTTCAATATCCTTAAAGTAAAGCTGGGGCGGGAGAACGACAAAGAAATGATAGAGACCATCCGTTCGGTGACGGACCTTCCGATTGCCATTGATGCCAACCAGGGCTGGAAAGACAAACATCATGCGCTCGATATGATACATTGGCTGCACGAAAAAGGAATTGTCATGATAGAGCAACCGATGCCCAAGGAACAATTGGACGATATCGCATGGGTCGCTCAGCAAAGCCCGTTACCCATATTTGCCGATGAGTCCATCCAGCGTCTGAAGGATGTGGCAGGCTTGAAGGGCGCCTTTACGGGCATCAACATCAAGCTGATGAAGTGTACCGGCATGCGCGAAGCCTGGAAGATGGTGACTTTGGCACGTGCATTGGACATGAAAGTGATGGTAGGCTGTATGACCGAGACCTCTTGTGCCATTACCGCTGCCTCCCAATTCTCTCCGGCAGTGGACTTTGCTGACTTGGACGGTAGTCTGTTGATTGCGAATGACCGTTTCAAGGGTATGGAGGTTGTGAAAGGTAAGATAACGTTGCCCGAATTGCCGGGTATTGGAGTGGTGAAGTTATGAGAAAGCTATTGTATACCGTCGCTCTGTTTGTGATGGCTTCTGCATGCAGCACGAAGCCCGAGAGCAAGCCCTACAATTGGGAGGACGACCTGCACCAACGTCTGCTTACGGACTTCTGTATGACGGAATCCCAGGTGAAGGACTATATCCGCAAGTATATTCCCGACGTGACCGATGAGCAGATGCGCCAGTGGGAAGCCTCCAAAGCTTTGGAGTGCATGATGCTGGATGGAGAGAAACGCTATTTCCGCAATGCCGGACCTAATCTGTTTCGTGTGGACTCCACTTGCTATGACATCAAGATAGCCAAGGAAGGCACTTCGCCGAGTGGCAGCGAGAAAGTGAATATGGAGAACCTGCCCGAAATCATTTCTGCTGTGAAGAAAGAGGGCAAGGCCATTGTTGCGCCGAAGCGCATGCGCGTCACCTACACGTTGACCGTAGATACCAATGCCGTGCCTGCCGGGAAAATCATCCGTTGCTGGTTACCCTATCCCCGTCAGGACCAGGCCCGGCAGCAGGATGTCAAGTTCATTTCGGCCAGCGAACCGCAATACACCTTTTCGTCGCCCGAGTGCCGTCACAGTACATTGTACATGGAGAAACGTGCTGTCGAAGGCGAACCGACCGTATTCTCCGAAACCTTTGAGTTTACCGCCAACGGCGAATGGCATAATCTGAAGCCGGAAGACGTGCAGCCCTATGATACGACGACCGCCCTTTATAAGGAATATACTGCCGAGCGTGAGAAGCATATCGTCTTTTCCCCGCGCTTGCGCGAACTTGCTGCCAAATTGACAGCAGGTGAAACCAACCCCTACCTGAAAGCCAAACGTATCTTCCGTTGGGTGAATGACAACTTCCCGTGGGCTTCTGCACGCGAATATTCCACCATTGAGAATATCCCGGAATATGTGTTGGATAACCGTCACGGAGACTGTGGCCAAGTCAGCCTGCTGTTCATTACGCTTTGCCGCATCAGTGGTATTCCCGCACATTTCCAGAGCGGCTTTATGATGCATCCCCGTGCATGGAATCTGCACGATTGGGCAGAAGTCTACTTCGAGGGTGTGGGTTGGGTGCCTGTCGACCAGTCATTCGGCATTCCTGCCTTTGCCCGCAATGCCGACGAAGAATATTTCTTCCTGGGTGGTATAGACTCTTGGCGCATGATTGTGAACACTGATTACGGCATGCCGCTACAGCCCGAAAAGCAGTATCCCCGCAGCGAGACCGTCGACTTCCAGCGTGGCGAGGTGGAGTGGGAGGGAGGTAACCTCTACTTCCCGCAGTGGGACTACCACATGGACATTGATTACTTGAATTATTAAGGTGCTATCTGCTCTCTAAAAACAGATGATGCGTTCAGCCCGAACACATCATCTGTTTGGTATAAACGCATCATCTGTTTACCCCAAATGCATCATCCGTTTCGGCCGCAACGGGTGATGCGTCTTTTTATGCCCTATCTGTCAGTTCTTTAACAGTCAGCAATCGTACATAAATGCTAATTTGTCAGTCTTTGCCGTTAACCGCTGTTAAGCCCTAAATATCCTCTGTTAAAAGAGAACAAAAAAGAGTGACAAGCGGAATAACTGAACGTTTTTTGTCGTTATTTTAACGTCGTAATGTTAAACGAAACTTGAATATTAACAATTTAAAGAATAGGAAGAATAGTATGAAACAGACAACAAAAAACATCCTTGGAGTTGCGGCTATCGTGCTCCTGAGCTCTGGAGTGGCTGGATTGACCACTTATAAGATGCTGAATAAGGAAAAGCCTGCCGCATTCAGCGAGTTGTTCCAACAGAACCCCAATAATCTGCTACCGGCGGCTTTCCATGCAACGGATGCCCAGCCTGTGGATTTGACACAAGCAGCGGAGAGTTCGCTCCATGCTGTAGTGCATATACGTGCCACTCAGTTGAGTAAGACCCAGACGGTACAAGAACAGCCGGATATTTTTGACTTCTTCTTTGGAGACGGTCGTGGACGCCAGCGCCAGATACAGACCCAGCCGCGTGTAGGTTTCGGTTCGGGTGTCATCATCTCCAAAGACGGATATATTGTGACGAACAATCACGTGGTGGAAGGTGCTGATGAAATCACTGTGAAACTGAATGACGACCGTGAGCTGAAAGGACGCATCATCGGTACTGACCCCAGCACGGACTTGGCATTGATTAAGATTGAAGGGGATGACTTCCCGACAATTCCGGTTGGTGACTCCGACCAGTTGAAGGTGGGAGAATGGGTATTGGCAGTAGGTAATCCGTTCAACCTGAACTCTACCGTAACAGCTGGTATCGTCAGTGCAAAAGCCCGTTCCATTGGCTCTTCTGCCTCCAATGGACAAGCTGCAAACATCCAGTCTTTCATTCAGACGGATGCTGCCATCAACCAAGGTAATAGTGGTGGTGCGTTGGTGAATGCCAAAGGCGAGCTGGTTGGTATCAATGCCATGCTTTACTCACCCACGGGTGCTTATTCCGGCTATGGTTTTGCCATTCCTACCAGCATTATGACAAAGGTGGTAGCCGACTTGAAACAGTTTGGTACCGTGCAGCGCGCGCTCCTTGGCATCAAGGGTAGTGATTTGAGCACAGACCTGCAGATGGACGAACGCTGGACCGAAGAACTGAAGAAGAAGGCCGACGAACTTGGTGTGAAAGAGGGTATCTATGTGGCCGAAGTTGTTGAAGGTGGTTCCGCTGCCGGCATCTTGAAGGAAAATGATGTAATCATAGCATTGAACGGCAAGAAGATTCACAAGTTCTCGGATTTGCAGGAAATGCTGGCAAAACACCGTCCGGGCGACAAAGTGAAGGTAACAGTGGTTCGTGACAAGAAGGAAAAGGAATTCGAAATCACGCTGAAGAATGAGCAAGGCACTACGAAGGTAGTGAAGGATGCCGGAATGGAAATCTTGGGTGCAGCCTTCAAGCCCGTATCTTCCGAGCTGAAGAAGCAGTTGAACCTGGGTTACGGTCTGGAAGTTACCGGGGTTACCAATGGCAAGATGGCCGATGCAGGTATCCGCAAGGGCTTCATCATTCTGAAAGCCAACGGAGTGCCGATGAAGACGGTGGACGATTTGGAAAAGGCGATGAAAGAGGCAAGAAAGTCTCCTGAGCAAGGTTTGTTCATCACCGGTATGTTCCCGTCAGGAAAACGTGCAATGTATGCCGTTGATTTGACTCAAGAATAAAAAATAGGGATAGTTAGGTAAGAAGATTGTAATATTAGCTAACAATAGCGAAAAAGGGGGTGTCGGTACAATACATACCGGCATCCTTTTTGTTATATAGGATAAGATATAAATAAGGTGAAAAAGTTGGGATGAAATTATTGTAACAAAATAATTTGTCGTACCTTTGCAACCCAAATCTGTATTATAAGAATGAGACAACTTAAAATTACAAAAAGTATCACTAACAGAGAGAGCGCTTCTCTTGACAAGTATTTGCAGGAAATCGGTCGCGAAGACCTCATTACTGTTGAAGAGGAAGTGGAGCTCGCTCAGCGCATCCGCAAGGGTGACCGTGTTGCACTGGAGAAATTGACACGTGCCAATCTGCGTTTCGTTGTATCTGTGGCCAAGCAGTACCAAAACCAAGGTTTGAGTTTGCCCGACTTGATTAACGAGGGTAATTTAGGACTGATCAAGGCTGCCGAAAAGTTCGATGAAACACGTGGTTTCAAGTTCATCAGTTATGCAGTATGGTGGATACGTCAGTCCATTCTGCAGGCTTTGGCAGAGCAGTCGCGTATTGTACGTCTTCCGTTGAACCAGGTAGGCTCGCTGAATAAAATCAGCAAGGCCTTCTCCAAGTTCGAGCAGGAAAACGAACGTCGTCCGTCTCCTGAAGAGCTTGCCGATGAACTGGAAATCCCTGTTGACAAAATCTCTGATACGCTGAAGGTGTCCGGCCGTCACATTTCGGTGGACGCACCTTTTGTAGAAGGAGAGGACAACAGCTTGCTCGATGTGCTGGTCAACGACGACTCCCCTATGGCCGACCGCTCTTTGGTGAACGAGTCTCTTGCGAGGGAAATTGATAGAGCTCTTTCTACGTTAACCGATAGGGAAAAAGAAATCATACAGATGTTTTTCGGTATCGGACAGCAGGAAATGACATTAGAGGAAATCGGCGACAAATTCGGCTTGACCCGTGAGCGTGTGCGTCAGATTAAGGAAAAAGCAATCAGAAGATTAAGACAAAGTAATCGTAGTAAATTGCTCAAATCTTATTTGGGATAAATAAGAAATATCAGTTTCCGACAAATAGAAGGAATTAAAAAACCGTACGTCTTTAGTAGGCGTGCGGTTTTTTTTATATCTTTGCCCCCATTGATAATTCATAACTTATAACTCATAACTCAATGAAATACGTTCGTATACTTTGTGCCGTAGCTTTGGTTTTTGCATTGTGCTCGGCTTTTACAATGAAAGATAAGGAAAAGGCTGTATATGCTTTTGGTGTGGCGGCTTCTTTCAATGACTCCATCGTATATTATACAGACATCCAGGTATTGGACAGCGTAGAGCTGGATAAGAATGGATTCTTGCCCAAGCGTGATTTATACACTTACCAGCTCAAGAACTATCTGGAGTACAATCTGAAGAAGCCGGACTATACTTGTATGATTTATTTCTCTGAAAACAGGAAAAAGTTGGAAAAAGAGGCTGTAAAGGTAAAAGGTAAGTATAAGAAGAGTAAGAATATGGTTTTGCAGGTGGTGAAGCCTGAAGCTTTCACATTTACAAAACCGCAGGAATAATTTAGGGAATATACATATGATGAAATCCAGACTCTTTCTACTATTGTGGATGTGCTGCTCGGTTTTACTGACAGCATGCGAAAACGAGGATCCCATACCGGAACCTCCCGTTGCTGGTAGCCGCACGGTACTGGCATATCTTGCGGCAGATCATCGTGGTACACTTAATAATTTGTCTTCTTTAGCCTTATTAGATTTGGAGGAAATGAGATTGGGTATGGCAAAAGTGAACAATAGTAGTAATATGCGCCTATTAGTTTATATTGATACTGATTCTTCTCCACGTCTCATTGAGTTGAAAAATGAAGGTGGTAAATTGCAGGAAACAACGGTAAAGACCTATGAAAATCGTAATTCTGTGGGTGTGGCTGAGACTTTGGAAGTCTTTAATGATGTCTTTAAAAACAGTGAATACAGAGCTGAAAGCTATGGTTTGATTTATTGGTCGCATGGAGATGGTTGGATTCCTAATCCACTTCCTTCTACCAGATGGGTAGGGCAAGACACAGGTTCGGGCACTCATTACATGAATATTGAAGATTTGGTTACAATATTGTCTGCTGATGCTGTTCCTCATTTTGATTTTGTCTTGTTCGATGCCTGCTTTATGCAGTCCATTGAAGTGGCTTATGCCTTGCGCAACTTTACTGATTATTATATTGGTTCACCTACAGAAATACCTGGACCGGGGGCACGCTATGATGTACTTGTTCCTGCGTTGTTTTCGGACGGTGAAGTGGCGTTGAAGGTAGCTGCCGCTTATTACGAGCCTTACAAGAAAATTTATAATGGAGGGAGTGGAATATCCAATACGAATTGGACAGGCGGTGTTTCCGTTTGTGCGCTACAGAGTTCAGTGTTAGAGTCTTTGGCAAGTATTACCAAGCAAGTCTTGTCAGAGAATGCTGATAGTGAGGAATTGCGTTCTCTTGTTTTTAATTACGACCAACGTCGTGAAAGTAGTAATATTGGTTATTATGATTTTGTCCAGCTGATGCAACAGTTAACTGATGCTTCTGGCTTTGCTACTTGGAAGCAGGTTTATGATATGGCAGTACCCTATTGGGAGACTACTTCCAAGAACTATTCTGGTTATACCGGCATGTTTTCTATGGAAGGTTCAAGCGGTGTTTCCCATTATATACCGTCTTTGTCTAAACAGGCGGCTGCCGCAGCGTTTCGTTCCACGGATTGGTATAAGTCTGCCGGTCTTTCCAAGCTGGGTTGGTAAGGCTATTCAAAGTTACATATTGTATAAGGCTGTGTCCGGAAAAAGTATATGAGTGCTTTCTCATAATCTATTTTTAGGCGCGGATTACGCGAATTACGCGGATTAGTTAATCGAATCCGTGAACTTCGCGTAATCCGCGCCTAAAATATATCTATTAAGAGTACTTTTACCCCTTCTTTTTATGCCTATTCTTGTTGAAAATTAGTTATTTAACAATATTTTCTTATGGAAATTATGTTTTATTGAAAATAATTCTTTTCTTTGCATCGTCAAACTTAAAAAAACAAAGAATTATGAAATATGTAATCATTGGCGGTGTAGCAGGTGGAGCCACGGCAGCCGCCCGACTAAGAAGAGTGGACGAAATGGCTGAAATTCTCTTATTGGAGAAAGGCCCTTACATCTCGTACGCTAATTGTGGTTTACCTTATTATATAGGCGGAGTGATAGCAGAGCGCGAGAAGCTGCTGGTGCAGACACCCGAATCTTTCGGCAAGCGCTTCCGCATTGATGTGCGTGTGCAGAATGAAGTAATCGCCATCCATCCCAAAAACAAGACCGTTACCATACGCAATGTGGAAGGCAAGGAGTACGACGAAAGCTATGACAAACTTTTGCTTTCTCCCGGTGCCAACCCCGTGAAGCCCCCCTTGGAAGGCATTAATTCCGAAGGCATCTTCACGTTGCGCAATGTAGAAGATACCGACCATATCAAGGCTTATATCTCAGACAAGCAGGTGAAGCGCGCCGTGGTGGTAGGTGCCGGTTTCATCGGATTGGAGATGGCAGAGAACCTGCATCATGCAGGTGTCCATGTGTCCGTAGTCGAAATGGGTAATCAGGTAATGGCGCCTATCGATTTCTCCATGGCGGCACCCATCCATCAGCATTTGTTACAGAAAGGCGTCTCCCTCTATCTGGAAGAAGGCGTGACCCATTTCAAGCGTACGGACAACGGAATCACTGTATTCCTGAAAAGCGGAAAGACCATTCCTGCCGATATGGTGTTGCTCTCCATCGGTGTGCGTCCTGCCACTGTATTGGCGCAACAAGCCGGCTTGAAGTTGGGCGAGATGGGCGGTATCTGGGTAGACGAACACTTGGAGACTTCCGAAAAAGACATCTATGCCGTGGGCGATGCCATCGAATATCCTCATCCGCTGACCGGAAAGCCGTGGCTCAATTACCTGGCAAACCCTGCCAACCGCCAGGGACGTATCGTTGCCGATAATATGGTGTTTGGCAATACCGTCTCCTACGAAGGAGCTATCGGCACCTCCATTGCCAAAGTATTCGACATGACGGTAGCTTCTACGGGTCTTGCAGCCAAACGCTTGAAGCAGTGGGGCATGGAATACCAAAGCTCGGTGACGCACTCGGCATCTCACGCCGGTTACTATCCGGATGCCCTGCCTTTGACTTTGAAACTGACTTTCCATCCTAAAACCGGTAAACTCTATGGCGCGCAATGTATCGGTTACGAGGGGGTGGACAAGCGAATCGACCAGATTGCCGGACTCATCAAGCAGGGTGGCACAGTCTACGATTTGATGGAGACGGAGCATACGTATGCACCTCCTTTCTCCTCAGCCAAAGACCCCATCGCCATTGGCGGATATGTGGCATCGAATATTATTAGCGGTGCTATGCCCGTCATCTCTTGGCGCGAGTTGGTGGAAGAGAAGGATAAAGTGATGCTGATAGATACCCGTACGCCCGAGGAGTTCTCTTTCGGCACCATTCCGGGAGCTGTTAATATTCCGTTGGATGAAATGCGCGAGCATTTGGCAGAGATACCTACGGACAAGCCGGTAGTGCTTTTCTGTGCTGTGGGTTTGCGTGGTTATCTGTCCCTGCGCATCCTGATGGGACGCGGTTATCGCAATGTGCGCAATCTGATAGGTGGTTATAAGACCTATTCCATGGCAACAGCGCCTCTGCCGTCTCCATCTGCTCCGGCAGGAGGTGACTCTTCTTCTGCTTCTTCGGCTGCCTCTGCTGACAACGACGATGTTCCTGCGGCGGCATCTGTCTCCAAAAAGGAACCGTTGAAGATAAACGCTTGCGGCTTGCAATGTCCGGGACCTATCATGCAGGTGAAGAAGGCGATGGATAGCATTGCTGTGGGCGAGCGTGTGGAGATTGTGGCTACCGATGCCGGTTTTGCCCGCGACGCCTCTGCCTGGTGCGATACAACGGGAAATAAATTGATAGAGAAGCATGACGAGAAAGGACGCTATACGGTAGTCATCGAAAAAGGCGCTCCGGCTTGTACATCCGCTTCCAACACTCCCGTAGCCGGGGGGAGGGGAAAGACGCTGATTCTGTTCAGTGACGACCTGGACAAAGCGCTGGCAACCTTCGTTTTGGCAAACGGAGCAGCGGCAACGGGACAGAAAGTAACCATTTTCTTCACCTTCTGGGGACTGAACGTCTTGAAGAAAGTGCAGAAACCCAGCGTGCAGAAAGATTTCTTCGGCAAGATGTTCGGCATGATGCTGCCGGCCAGTTCTTTGAAACTGAAGTTGTCGCAGATGAATATGTTTGGCATGGGCAGTCGCATGATGCGCTTCCTGATGAAGCGCAAGGGTGTGGATTCTCTGGAGTCGTTGCGCTCGCAAGCATTGGCGCAAGGAGTGGAATTCATCGCTTGCCAGATGTCTATGGATATGATGGGCATCCGGCACGAAGAACTTCTGGATGAAGTAACCATCGGTGGCGTGGCTACCTATATGGAACGTGCGGACAAAGCAAATGTGAACTTATTTATATAGGAGAAAAAGATATGGAGACTTTATGTAAAATTCGTGATATTTATCGGGCTATTGCCGAATTCGAGGTGCAGTTTACGCAGATGTACGATTTGTCACTGAATGAAGGAATGCTGTTGTGCACGCTGCTCAATACTCCTAAGCTTACCTCCAGTAAGATAGCTGAGGCACTGGGTTTGTCTGCCTCCAACACTTCAAAGGTCATTCGTTCCGTAGAGGAAAAGAAACTCATTACCCGTCTGATAGGTAAGGAAGATAAGCGTCAGATGCGTTTTTTTCTTACGACAGAAGGCAAGAACCGGATTTCGGATATCAAGAATGCTACTTTTGAATTGCCGGGGCTGTTGCAGCAGGTGGTCAGCCTCGTATAGCTTTGTATAAAAGCAAATAAATATCGTGTTTGCAGGAGGTTAATATCCTGCAAACACGATATTTATTTTTTGTATGACACGTTGTTAACTTCTTGCACGACATGTTGTTAGTATCGTGTATTGCACGCTATTAATTGTTTGTATCTGTTCATGTGTATTTCCATCTTTTATTACTGAGAAATTTACTAAGAATCCTTAATAATATTTTTTCGACAATTCTTAACTCTTAATCAATTCTTTTCTCTGTTTTAAATAACGAACTTGATTGGAAAAGCCATTCCAGATAGTATGGGGGGCATAGCTCCGTACGTATGGATATGGTGGGAGGATGGACGAACACTCTGCCTTACTCCTTGTTTACCTGTGAGAATGTGGTGAGTATTGCTATTGAGCTGAACGGGCAGCACCTTTACAAGTGTACATCAAACCTTGCGTAGAACACCGCATAGTGTTGCGCTCTATTGTACGCTGGCTGCCCGAGCATTTTAATTATTCATGATGATACGGCCCCCCATTTAGTATGTTCATTGCCCTGTAGAGTTGTTCCACAAAAATGAGGCGTACCATCTGATGGGAAAAGGTCATGCGTGAGAGGGACATCTTCTCGTGTGCCGCTTCGTATACTTTTTGAGAGAATCCGTAAGGGCCTCCGATAATAAATACCAGCCGTTTGTTTACGGTATTCATCTTGCGCTTCATATAGTCTGCAAACTCTATGGAGCGCATCTCTTTTCCACCTTCGTCCAGCAGTACGACCACATCTCCCGGCTGGAGAGCTTTCAGTATCAGTTCCCCTTCTTTTTCCTTCTGAACTTCCATAGAGAGGCTTTTGGTGTTTTTCAGTTCGGGGATGACTTCCATCTCGAATGAGAGATAGCGCTTGGTGCGTTGCACATAGTCGTTGATGGCTGTTATAAAGTGTTGTTCTACAGTCCGTCCTACGACGAGCAGAGTAGTTTTCATACTGGTTCTGTTTTGATTAGCGCACAAATTTAGCATTTTTTTATTGTATTTTGAGACAAATGCTTACCTTTGCCTATCATAAATACTTGTGAAAATGAAAAAACGGGTAGTCTTTTTGTTGACCGGTCTCTTCATTTGGACGTCTGTGCTGCTGGCCCAGAACGTTCCCGAGGGAGTGATTGGGGCCTTCAAGGAAGGAAGCTCTCAGGAACTCAACAAGTATCTGGGTGACAAGGTCGATTTAATCATTCAGAATAAGTCGACCCACGCCGACAAGCGGACGGCAGAGGGCACAATGGCTGCTTTCTTCTCCAACCACAAGGTTGGCAGTTTTAATGTGAACCATCAGGGGAAACGTGATGAGTCTGGTTTCGTCATTGGTACCTTGACGACCGCAAATGGAAACTTTCGGGTGAATTGTTTCTTCAGAAAAGTACAGAACAAATATGTTATACATCAAATAAGGATAGATAAAACAGATGAATAAGGAAGAAGAATTGATTGACAGGCTGATAGACCTGGCTTTCGCCGAAGATATAGGCGATGGAGACCATACAACCCTTTCATGCATTCCTGCTACGGCAATGGGCAAGTCCAAACTGCTGATAAAAGAACCGGGCATACTGGCCGGTATCGAGATAGCCAAGGAGGTGTTCCGTCGTTTCGACCCTACCATGAAGGTGGAAGTGTTTATTAATGACGGTACAGCCGTAAAGCCGGGTGATGTGGCCATGATTGTGGAAGGCAAGATACAGTCTTTGTTGCAAACGGAGCGTCTGATGCTGAACATCATGCAGCGCATGAGTGGCATTGCCACCATGACACATAAGTATGCCGAGCAATTGAAAGGTACGAATACCCGTGTACTCGATACCCGCAAGACTACTCCGGGCATGCGTATCCTCGAGAAAATGGCGGTGAAAATCGGTGGCGGTGTAAACCACCGTATCGGCTTGTTCGACATGATTTTGCTGAAAGACAACCATGTGGACTTTGCGGGAGGCATTGACAAGGCCATCAACCGTGCGAAGGAATATTGCAAGGAAAAAGGTAAGGACCTCAAGATAGAAATAGAAGTGCGCAACTTCGACGAATTGCAGCAAGTACTCGACCTGGGTGGCGTAGACCGTATCATGTTTGACAACTTCACCCCGGCAATGACAAAGAAAGCTGTGGAGATGGTAGGTGGCCGCTATGAAACGGAATCTTCCGGTGGCATCACGTTTGATACGCTCCGCGACTATGCCGAATGCGGTGTAGACTTTATTTCCGTAGGAGCTTTGACTCACTCTGTGAAAGGATTGGACATGAGCTTTAAAGCATGTTGATAAAGGCGGAAAGCATTATTGCAGAATAATAAGGAAAGCCTCTCATAAAGAATGCTGCATTACGGCAGATTTATGAGAGGCTTTCTATTGGTAACTAGCAAAGTAGTGGCTCTTGGAAAAACAGAAGGTGTATTGGGGTGAAACAGGTGGTCTGTTTGGGACGGATAGATGATGCGTTTGGCTATAACGGATGATGTGTTTCATAGTAATGGATAATAGTGTAGGAAGATATGAAAAACATAACATGGAATAAAGTAAAAACAACTGTCAAAGATTGGCAAGTGGGAGACTACATCCGGCAGACTTCCATTGTGGTGATTGGCGTACTGATTACTTTTGTCGGTAGTGAGTTGGTTACTCAAAACTCCGAGAAAAAGGATATTCAAGCCACCATGTCGCTGATTAGGGATGAACTGAAAAGTAACCGGGAAAATTATAAGAGTATCGTTTCAGAGTTTAGAGAGGATGAACGTCTTTCCAGCTTATTGGTGGAGCATGACTTAAAGCATCGGACGATACCGGAAGATTCATTGATACAGTTCCGCTTTCTTATGGGGCATATCCGCAGTTTTTATTATAGTCAGAATGCATTGGATATACTTAAAAACTCCATGTTGATGCAGAAGATTTCAGATAAAGAGCTACTGTTGCAGTTGACCGGAATCTATGAGGTATTGGATGGATTTAAGGCAACTATGAATGGCTATTACGATATGAAGGACGAAATTATGGTTCCTTTCCATTTGGCATTGACTGACGAACAGACGGACCAGATAAATCGTGGAGGATATGAGGCGTGGGATATTTACTTGTCGGACAGGTCGGTACGGAACTTTGTCAGGGTAGCGCAGAACTATTTCACGCCGGACTATGTAGAACGTGTGGGAAAACGTATAGACGAGGCAATACAAGCGCTTGAAAAGAAGTATCATTTAGAATAAAAAGATATGGGAAAGATAAACTTTAATAGGCTGAACCATACGGTAAAAAGTTGGCACATAGGTGATTATTTCCGTCAGTTCAGTATTGTGGCTGCGGGTATCATTGTCACTTTCTGGGGAAGTGACCGGATTACCGAGAATGCCCGTCAAAAGGAAGTGCGTGCTACGATGCAGTTGGTAACGGAAGAGTTGGAATATAATAGGCAGGAGCTCCGTAATATAAAGCACTTGTTGGATATTGACATACACATGAGTCTGTTGTTGAGGGAACATGATATGGATGTATCCAAGATACCGATAGATACTCTGTGGAAGTATGGCAAGCTTTTCAATAATATGGATGAATTCTCTTATAGGACAGATGCGCTGGACGTGCTGAAAGGTTCTTCATTGATGCAGTATATACCGGACAAACGTATGTTGCAGGATGTATTGCAGACTTATTTTGAGTTGGGCAGGAAACAAAAGGATGTCAGTGATTACTATGCAACGAAAACAGATGCTCTTATGAGTGCTGCCATGTCCAGGGAGTTGGCGCATGTTTTTGATGGTGACGACAGTCTTCGGGACCAGGCCTTGTTTCTTGTGCAGTATAAGAAATTTATCAATTACGTCAACATGGTTCCCGGTTTTCTGTATTGGCATGAATTTGATGAATTGGATGAGATGCTGGACAAGCAAATACAGGCTTTGAGAGCCAAATATAAATAATCTCCGTTCTTTAACTTCTTTTTAGAATTAATTCAGCAGCATTTTCCGCAATGCTGCGTCTAACTAACAAACGACGCGAAGAGGCGTCCGTAAAACGAGCACTGACATTGGAAAATGAGATAGAACTGATTGAGGGCTGCCGGGCAGGAAAGGATTCCGCCCGAAAGGAATTATACACCCTCTACTCCAAGCAGATGCTGGCGGTATGTTACCGCTATACGGGCGATGTCGATGCGGCCCATGACGTATTGCACGATGGCTTCATCAAAATTTTCACCCACTTCACCTTCCGTGGCGAATGTGCATTGGGTACCTGGGTGACAAGGGTAATGGTGACGCAGGCGATAGACTACCTGCGGAAACAGCAACGTTTCAGCCAACTGGTGGTGAATGAGGAACAATTGCCCGACATTCCGGATGAAGCGGGCATTGCCGAAACTGGAGGCCGCATTTCCGAAGAAATGCTGATGGCGTTCGTGGCGGAACTTCCCGATGGATGCCGTACTGTATTCAACTTATACGTCTTTGAGGAGAAATCGCACAAGGAAATAGCCGAAATCCTCCACATCAAAGAGCATTCGTCTACCTCGCAGTTGCATCGTGCCAAGTGTTTGTTAATAAAAAGAATTAAAGAATATACTGAATATGAGAGAAAATGATGAAATAACCGGTTTATTCCGCAGTCGTCTTGCCGGCGCAGAGATGACAGTGCGGGAGGACTTCTGGGAAGGGTTGCAACGTGACTTGCCGTCACCGGTTGCCGCAAAAGGCAGGAGGCAGCTTTTTCTTTCTCCGAGGTTTCACCGCGTAGCCGCAGCCGCCTCTGTTGTATTTGTACTGGGAGCTGCTTCTGCCGCTTTCTGGTATTTCTCTCCGAAAGAGGAAATCAAGGAGGCCTTTACACAAGTGGCGGCCATGACGCCGGAAGGTAACTTGAACGGGGATGTGGTGCAGGAAAGTTTTCCCTCTATCCATCAGGCCAACCCCATGGCACAAAAGCCCGGTACACAGCATCCCGCCAACGGCATTCCGGCAGGATTGACGGCGCAGGCCGATGAGGATGAATCCGTGTCTGTCCATGTTTCCATCCGGATTACCCAACGGGTGTACGGAAACCGGCAGCAGCCGGGAAACGGTTATTACAGTAACGGAACTCCGGCCGGAAACGGAAACTACCATTCAAATCCTGGCCATAAGGATGCTGATATAGATAGAATGCTGCCATCTTCTGAGGAAGAACCGGCAAAGTCTGTGGCTGTATCGCCATCCAAGCCCCGTAATTGGGCATTGAAAGCAGGCATCGGCATTTCCCTGCCGAAAGGGAATTTTCATATGCCGTTCACGGCCGGGGTAAGCGTGGAACGTCGTTTGAACAAGCATTTCTCCTTGGAAGCTGGTCTTCAGTATAATTGCTTGGATGGTGACCATACGTTGCATACGCTGGAAGTTCCGGTAAGGCTGAACATGATGCTGGCCAGTACGCCGAAAGTGGATTTCTATGCTATGGTAGGCGGAGCAGCCGAGAAATGCATTGCAGGTGCTCCGGACAATGGTTTCGGCGCAGAGCCGGTACAGTTGTCGGTTGCTGCCGGAGTAGGGGTACGCTATAAAATGAACGACCGTTTTGCCTTGTTTGCAGAGCCGTCTGTATCCCATCATTTCGATACGGACTCGCAGACAAGAACCTTGCGTACGGAACGGCCCACCAATCTGAATCTGTTGTGCGGCGTGCGCATGACTTATTAATCTTAAATACCATACAAATATGAAGACTCTATACAATAAATTACATATATTCGGGCAGACTATGCTGCTCATATTCTTTACTCTTTCTGTTCTCTCTTTGGGCTCTTGCAGCAAAGAAACGTTGGACTACAACCATCCGGATGTAGACTTGTTTGTCAAGCAGTTGAAGGCTGGTAAATATTCTACCCAAAGTCCGGATGGATTGAGTAATATGCCCAAGTTCACTTCCGAAGATATAGAGGAATTGCTGAAGTATGCCGAGGACTTGACGGTTATTCCCTCTTTCCCCTTGGCTCCGGTATCCTATTCGGCAGGTGGTAAGTTGCGTTTGGGCGAATGCATCTTGTGGACGGTAGAGACTATCCGTCTCGGGAACAACGCTTCAATGGGATGCAAGATGGTGCATACGGATGCGGAGAATTATGAAGGTATTTACTTCCTTTCGGACGAAGAGGTGCTGGATGCCGCCTCGCGCTACCGCCGTTGGTGGGAAACCCGTAAGTATCCACGGACTATGTGGACGATTGATCCCTGCTATGACGAACCACTTTGTGGCAGTGGATATATGTGGTGGTGAAATGTTTTTAGGGATTAGGGATTAAGGATTAGGTATTAAGTAATCAAACTGTCAAGTGAAGAGATTTATACTTGTAATGGGGTTGCTCTGTGCAGTAGCCTTCCCTTTTTATGCCCAAAATTGGACTTCTCAAGACTCGTTGAGGCTGAACCGGTTGCTGAAGGGAGAAGGGGAGGTGAAGCTGAATCCGGAGGTATTGAAGGAACTTGAAATGAACAGTTCCTTAGGTACTCCGAAAGCGGTGACGGACAAGTCATGGATGGATTTTGATAATTCGCTGCCCGTCATACCGAAAGTGCCCGAGAAAAAGGTTGTGCTTACCCTACGCCCTTATACGGCCAATACTAAATATAATTGGGACCCCATTTACCAGAAAAAGATTAAGGTGGACAAAGATACTTGGCGGGGAGACGAATTTTATGCACTTAAGATTCTGATGATTCCTACGAACTGGGCTAAACATCCGTTTGATGCTGGTCCGCGTGAGACGGTGGAGCAGATTGAAGCAACCGGTTTGCGTTACCGGGTGACGGAGCGGGCCAATAATATGGCTGTGGGCGGTTGGCAGGGTACCAGTGGCGGTGGAATTTCCGGTTTAGACCTGATGGCGCCTTTTACCCGTGAGTTTTGGAATTTCAAAGGTCGCAAGCGCCGTGCCCGTACGCTGGAAGTATTGAAGGCGTATGGAGATTCGATAACTGTTTTGGAACAACAGTAATTTATCACTTTTTGTCAAATTTTGAACTTTCTTTCTCCCCTTCTTGTTTTCATTAGTAAACCTTTAAAAAAAGTAATAATGAACAGAGTGACTTCTCTATTCGGAATAAGATATCCGATAATTCAAGGTGGTATGGTGTGGTGTAGCGGCTGGAGACTTGCTGCTGCTGTAAGCAATGCGGGAGGGCTGGGCTTGCTCGGCGCAGGTTCGATGCATCCCGAAACGTTGCGGGAGCATATCAGGAAATGCCGTGAGGCTACGCATCATGCTTTTGGTGTGAACATTCCCTTGATGTATCCCCAGATAGAAGAGATAATGCAGATTGTGGCCGACGAGGGAGTGAAGATTGTATTTACATCTGCCGGCAGCCCGAAGAAATGGACCGGTTGGTTGCACGAGCGTGGCATCACGGTGGTGCATGTTGTTTCGTCCTCGCGTTTTGCCGTGAAGGCTGAAGAGGCGGGTGTTGATGCAATAGTTGCCGAAGGCTTCGAAGCCGGTGGGCATAATGGGAGGGAGGAGACTACCACTCTGTGCCTGATACCTGCTGTACGTGCAGTTACTACACTTCCGCTGATTGCCGCCGGTGGCATTGCAACGGGTGAGGCCATGTTGGCTGCCCGGGTGCTGGGTGCGGAAGGTGTGCAGATTGGTACACGCTTTGCCTTGACGGCAGAGAGTTCTGCAAGCGAGGTGTTCAAGGATTACTGCTTGCATTTGGAAGAAGGGGATACCCGTCTGCTTTTGAAGAAGTTGGCTCCGGTGCGTCTGGTGCGCAATAACTTTCGCAGCGCCGTAGAGGCTGCTGAGGCTGTGGGAGCTTCAGAGGAAGAACTTCGTATCCTTTTAGGGCGCGGCCGTGCCAAACGTGGTATTTTTGAGGGTGACTTGGAAGAAGGGGAACTGGAAATAGGGCAGGTATCTGCCTTGCTGCATGGAAAGGGAGTGCAGTCTGTGGCGTCGGTCATGCAAGAGTTGGTGGAGGAGAGCAGAAGGGCGTGGGAGAGAATGCAGGAATTGGATCTCTGACTATTCCCGTCTTTTGGTATCATATAACACTAAAAAAGGAATATCCCCGAAATCACCGGGAATATTCCTTTTTTAGTTTCAACTTATAACCTTTTATCCTTTGGGGATATTGGTTGTGTCTTTTGCCATATTTCCACTTGTGGTAGAATTACTTGTGCCATTGTTGCTGGTAGTGGCGCTACCGGTAGCCATATTTGTAACACTTTTACCGGTTGTCTGTACAGCGGGTTGTTCTTCCCAATGGAACGGTTCGAAGCTACTGTTCGGGTCAACCCAGGACGGTTTCTTGGAAGCATAAATAATGAATGGGGCAATGACTACAATCAGCGCACCGATGATGAGTACGGAGAACCATACTGTGTTGCTGCCTGTTGAAATCTGGCTGGGCGGGATAAAGCTCAGTACGAATGCCAGCAATGATCCGCAGAAACCAAGACCACCGATGAGCCACATCAATCCGTTGCCATTCTTGCCGATACGGAACGGACGGTTCAGCTTCTTCATCTTATAACGCAGCACGATGGCTCCGGAGAACATCAGCATATACATGATAAGATAGAGGACTACGGTCAACTGTGACAGAATCTGGTAGAAACTCTGTACGGAAGGCATGACTACGAACAGAAGGCTCAACACGGTTACTGCACCACCTTGTACATAAAGGATATTCTTCTGTACGCCCAGCTTGTTTGTCTTTTGGAAGAACGGAGGCATGTAGCCTGCTTTTCCTACGGCAAAGATACCTTTGGACGGACCGGCAACCCATGTCAATACACCTGCCAGTACGCCAAATGCCAAAGCGATGGCAATAATCGGTGACAGCCAGGAAGCACGGATGTAATGGAAGTAGTTGTCGAAGCCTACAAGCAGACTCTGTGTCAGACTGATGTCTTTGGCCGGGATGATGATACCCAGTGAGAAAGTACCGAGTACGAAGATGATAACCGTAATGGCCGCACCGATGAACACTGCCTTCGGATAATTCTTGGAGGGATTGTTCACGTCTTTTACGTGAATACCGCCCATTTCCATACCGGCATAGAAGAGGAAGATACTGGCAGCAAGCACCACGTTGTCGAAGTTCGTCAAGTCGGGGAAGAAGCTGCTGTGGAAATCCAGGTTGGAGTGTCCGCCGGTGGCAAGGTAGATGATACCTAGGATAATCAGCAGTGCGGCAGGAATAATGGTCCCGACCAGGCCGCCGACTTTTGCCACTTTACCTACCCAGCTCATACCCTTCATGGAGATGAATGTGGCTAGCCAGTAGATGATGAGGACAACGACGAGCGAGTAATATTTGTTGTTGGCCAGTGACATGTCGTGTACGTCGTTCATGCCGATGAAAGCAATGGATACGGCACCGAATGTCAATACGGTAGGATACCAGATTGTACTTTCAATCCATTGTACCCAGATGGCAAGGAAGCCCAGCTTTTTTCCGTAGGCTTCGCCTACCCAGCGGAACACACCGCCTTGCTTGTCTTGAAACATGGCAGCCAGTTCCGCGGCGACAAGTGACGTCGGAATCAGAAAAACAATGGCTGCAAATAAGTAGTAGAAGGCCGAACTCATTCCGTACACGGCCTCGGCAGGAAGTCCACGTAGGGATACTACTGCCGTCACATTCATGATTGCCAGGGTAAATACCCCCAGCTTCACTGTTTGTTTAATATTTGCCATAAGTTAAGGTTTTAGATGAAAAATATATTCAAAATCAGCGTCTATAACAACACTTGGGAAGAGTTGTTCCCAACGGATAAGTGAAAATTCCGGTTTTAACTATTCAGGAAGCATCAGCTTTAGGCGCGGGCTTCTGTGCCGCTTTCTTGTAGAACTCTTCTTTTTCCTTATTGCGCCGTTCGACCAGGCTCGTTACATACACTGTAAAGATAGGGAACATCATCATGCCCAGCGCAGCCAGCAGTACAGACAGTACCCGTCCGGTGGGAGTGACTGCTATGATATTGGAACCTACCGTCGTCACATCCATAAATGCCCACCACAAAGCATCTCCATATCCTTTGACCAGAGGATTGGGACCATGCTCCATGACATAAAAGGCCAGGCTGGAAAAATAGACGGTGGCCAGCAGCATGGTAAGATAGGAAACGAACAGTCCCGATGCACGGTTGTACGTCAGCCAACCCACTACGATAGCCATGGCATATCCACCCCGTACTAATGGGATAAAGCGCAACATATAGGTTATTTCCGGTGAGAAAGTCCATCCCATATAGGCAATGATATTTTGGTAAGGTATGGCTACCAGTAGGAAAATGAAATGTGTGGCTACATAGTGCCCCTTCTTCTCTGCCAGAAACCATTCCAACACAAAATCAGCCAGGAACAGAGCGCATATCCACAGCTGTACTTTCATGTAGACTGACTGTTCGTAAAAGGGAATCCCCTTGAACGTGTCGACAGAGATACTGATGACTAAAAATAACGAAAGTATCAGTATGATGACATGTAATATGCCGTAAATACCTTTTTCCCGCAATACAAATTCTGATAGAGCCATTTTCATGATGAAGTCCATTATGAAGTTATGAGTTATTAGTTATAAGTTATTTGCTAATTACGATGCATATACCAACAAATAACTCATCACTTATAACTCATAACTAAAAAATCTTATTCTGTAATTGTCACGTTATCACCGTTGAACACACCCAGACCGAGCTTGTTCATGATGAACTTAATTGCCGATTGGGCCTTTACGGAATTTCCCGCTTCGTCCAGGGGAGGAGCGAAGGCCGATACCCCCATGACACCGGGCAATACGGCCATTACGCCGCCGCCCACACCGCTTTTGGCCGGTATGCCGGCGGTGTACATCCAGTCGCCTGAATGTTCGTAGAAGCCTACGGTAGAAATCATCGACGTGATTTTCGGTGCCAGGCTGGCTTCGAACACCGTTTGTTTGGTGACTGGGTTCACACCGTTATTGGCGATGGTTCCTGCGGCAATGCCCAGTTGCTGGGCCGTGATGCCGAGAGAACACTGGCGGGTATAGAGGTCGAGTGCCATATCCGGATCATCGTAGATGCGGTTGTAGTTTTTCAGCAACCAGGCAATGGAGCGGTTGTTGAAATTGGTAGCCGTTTCCGATTTGTACAGTTCGTCGATGAGTTGCGGGGCAGAGCCGCATAGCTCGGTAATGTTCTGTACAATGGCATCCCATTTCTTGTCGGAGTTTCCTACTGGCTGCACCATGGAACAGGCTGAAATGGCACCGGCATTTACTAACGGAGTGGAAGGGTGGTCGTTTTCCAGCAAAATGGCGATGATGGAGTTGAACGGTAGTCCCGTGGCATCGGCACCTATCATGTCCAGCACTTTCTGTGCGCCGTATTGGCGCAGGATAAGGATGGCTGTGTGTACCTTCGAGACGGACTCTATACCGAAACGATAGTCTGTATCGCCTATATTGATGGTCTGCCCGTTCATCAGGCAGATGCTGAGTCCGAACAGTTTGGAGTCTATGTTGGCAAGGTAGGGGATATAATCCGCATTCTTGCCTCCCGTACTGCCCTTCACCTCGTTGTAGGCTTCTTGGGCAACCTCCTTTATTTGTGAAATTGATATTTTCTTTTCCATATTAGCTGTTACTTTTTATGTGTACGGCATCCGTGATTGAATATTTTGGCTTCCACCGGCAGATTCTTTTCCTGCGCCATACGGGTGGGAGTCGGGTAGTCCAGTTTCTCCAGCTCCGTGATGGCATTCTTGATGTCACCCAGCAGCATGTCTGCCATGTCGCGGCTGAATCCTTGGCGAACAACGACACGCATTACGACATAGTCTTCCAGCTTTGAAGGCAGAGTATAGGCGGGTACCATCCAACCGTGTTGTGACAGCTTGTCCTGCAGGTCATAGAGAGTCCATTTGGCAGCTTTTGCATATTCCGGTTTCAAGTACCAGATGAACAGCGGGTTCACAACTTCGTCGGAATAGTTTACGAACGGAGCCATCTTGCCGATTTCGTCATGGATATACTTGGCGATGGTCAGGGAGTTGTACTGTACTTCCTTGTAACCCTGGAATCCCAAACGGATGAACTGGTAATATTGACCCAGAATCTGTGCGGCAGGACGGGAGAAGTTCAGGCCTACCTGAGTAATGTTGGCACCGAGGTAGTTTACGCTGAATGACATTTCTTCGGGCAGATATTCCTTGCCTTTCCAGCAAACCCAACCCAGCCCCGGATAAACCAGGCCGAATTTATGTCCGCTGACGCTGATGGAGAGTACCCACTTCAGACGGAAGTCCCACTTCTTTTCGGGATAGAGGAACGGGAGGATGAAACCGCCGCTGGCGGCATCTACGTGGATAGGAATGTCGTAGCTGGTCTTTGCATTGTAGGCATCGAGGGCTTTGTCGAGGGCTTCGACGTCATCGTTCAGTCCTGTCCATGTAACACCTTGGATAGGCACGATACAGATGGTGTTCTCATCACACATCTTCAAGGCTTCTTCGGGGTCGAGCGTGGTCTTGTCGAGTGTCAAGGGCACTTCACGCATTTCAATCTGCCACAATTGGGCGAATTTTTCCCATACCACCTGGAAACCGGTTGAAATAACGAAGTTGGGTTTGTCGAACGGTTTGCCTTGTGCTTGACGTTTCTTGCGCCAGCGCAACCAGGCTGCCACACCACCCAGCATACATGCCTCCGAGGAACCGATAGCAAGTGCGCCGGTTTTCCAGGTTTCTTTTTCAGGAGAGTTCCAGAGGTTGGCCACGATGTTGATACATTTACCGTTCATTACGGCGATGCGCGGATATTCGGTCTCGTCGATGTAGTTGATGTTGATGGCTTCGTTCATCAGCTTGGTGGCATATTCGTCCATATAGGTAGTGACGAATGTAGCCAGATTCAAGCGAGGCTGCGTTTGGGCGAAGGTCTCGTCTTTCACCATCTGATAGGCGATTTCCGGGGTAGTAGGTCCGTCGGGAATCTTTTCTACGGGTGAGGGTTGTAACATACGGTTTGAGCCGAATACTTCAGTTTTTGCATCTCCTTTTCTGAAATTCAAATCTTCCATATTAATAAGTTTTTTAAAGGTTTAGGCGGCGGGGCTTTTCCCCGTCGAATATCCCACAACAACGGGGTTTGCGGATGAAAGTTCCGGGGTTTTGCATTATTTGGCGTTTATTAAAGGGCAGCGTAGTAAAATCTTAAAAAACGAACATTCTGAAGGTGGGTTTGTTGTTCCCACATTATTCATTTAATTAATATACTACTATATGAAAATCAATACCGGAAGGGGTACAATCCCCCTAATCACGCTTGTCGGCATTTGGTCTGTCTCTGCATTGACTTCCTTGCCGGGGTTGGCCGTGTCACCTATTTTGGGACAGCTTACCACCATTTTTCCACATGCCACGGAATTGGATATACAGATGCTTACCTCCCTGCCTTCGCTGCTGATAATTCCTTTTGTGCTGTTGGCGGGCAAGCTGGCCGAGAAACGTGACTTTGTGCGTCTGCTGAAAGCGGGACTTTGGATGTTTGCCGCCAGTGGGGTACTTTATCTTTTTTCGGACAAAATGTGGCAGTTGATGGTGGTCAGCGCTTTGCTTGGCATCGGTTCGGGGGTGATTATTCCGTTGTCCACCGGTCTGGTTTCACGTTATTTCACGGGGGAATATCGGGTGAAGCAGTTTGGTTACAGTTCTGCCATCACCAATGTGACGCTGGTTGTGGCAACGGCGGTGACTGGGTGTCTGGCAGAGGTAAACTGGCACTTGCCTTTCGTGGTATATCTGCTTCCGTTGGTTTCTCTGCTGCTTGTCGGATATTTGAAGGGGGATACCGGTCAGCCGCAGACAGCAGAAGATACGGCTGCCGTTGTTCCGGAGGAATCCAAACGTGCGGTTCCCGGTAAATACGGCATCCATATCCGCCATCTGCTACAGTTGATGCTGTTTTATGGCGTCACTACGTATGTAGTGCTGGCGGTTACTTTTGACTTGCCTTTTTTGATGGAGGCCCATCACTTCTCCAGCGGAAATTCTGGATTGATGATCTCCTTATTCTTCTTTGCCATTATGGCTCCGGGTTTCTTCCTGGGGCATATCGTGAAGTGGATGGGGAAACACACAAAGTTCTACAGCCTTTTGTCCATTGCAGTGGGTTTGCTCTTGATATGGATTTCGCCTAAAGAATGGCTGATAATACCGGGATGTATGTTGGTTGGTTTGGGATATGGTGTCATTCAACCGCTGATTTATGACGAGACAGTAGATACGGCCATACCGGAAAAAACAACTTTGGCACTGGCCTTTGTAATGGTGATGAATTATCTGGCGATTCTATTGTCCCCGTTCATTACAGATTTCTTTCAGACCTTGTTCCACACTAATTCCAAGGAATTTCCGTTTATTTTCAACCTCTGCATCACACTGCTCGCTATGTGGTGGGAGTATGCGAGGAAGAAGGATTCTTTGTTGGGGAGGAGTTATGAGTGATTTGTTGGTAATTGTGCTGCGCTATCATGCTGAAAGAAAAACACCAACAAATCACTCATCACTTATCACTCAATGGCTTCATATTTCAGCCCGAAGACGTCGGCTACAGCTTTGTATGTTACTTTGCCTTCCACTACGTTCAATCCCTGCGCCAGAGCCGGGTCGTCCTTGCAGGCTTGTCTCCAGCCTTTGCATGCCAGGGCTACGGTGTAGGGCAGGGTGGCATTTGTCAGTGCCATGGTGGAGGTGAAGGGTACGGCGCCGGGGATATTGGCAACGGCGTAGTGTACAATTCCGTCCACAATGTAGGTAGGGTCGCTGTGCGTGGTGGGGTGGGAGGTTTCGAAACAACCGCCCTGGTCGATGGCTACGTCTACGAGTACCGTACCGGGTTTCATCATCTTCAGCATTTCGCTGGTGATGAGGTGTGGGGCCTTGTCACCGGGGATGAGGACGGAACCGATTACCAAGTCGATGTTCGGCAATTCCATCTTGATGTTATGGGTGGAAGAATAGAGTGTCTTTACGTTTTTCGGCATCACTTCACTCAGGTAGCGCAGGCGGGGAAGGTTGATGTCGGCAATCAGTACCTCGGCACCCATTCCGGCAGCTATCTGTGCGGCATTGGTGCCCACGATACCACCTCCAAGGATAAGTACGCGTGCGGGACGTACGCCCGTTACTCCGCCCATCAGTTTTCCCTTGCCGCCTTGTGGCTTTTCAAGGAAGCGGGCTCCTACTTGTGTAGCCATGCGTCCTGCCACCTCACTCATAGGAGTAAGTAGCGGAAGTGAGTGGTCTTCTTTTTCCACGGTTTCGTAGGCAATGCAGACGGCACCGCTTTCAATCATGGCTTCGGTTAGTAATTTATCGGCTGCAAAGTGGAAATAGGTGAATACCACTTGTCCCTTTTTAATCAGTTTGTACTCCGGTGCAATAGGTTCCTTTACCTTGACAATCATGTCGGCTGCGGCATACGTGTCTTCAATGGTCGGTAAAGTCTTTGCACCTACGGCGATGTAGTCATCGTCGGAGAAACCGCTGTTTACGCCTGCTGTGGCCTGCACATACACCGTATGACCTTTTTTCACCAATTCGGCTACTCCGG
The DNA here is from genome assembly GCF_004328515.1 of Bacteroides sp. A1C1. Classification (NCBI taxonomy): domain Bacteria; kingdom Pseudomonadati; phylum Bacteroidota; class Bacteroidia; order Bacteroidales; family Bacteroidaceae; genus Bacteroides; species Bacteroides sp. A1C1. The sequence continues at coordinate 360,758 of NZ_CP036491.1, read as the reverse complement.
CAGGGGTCATTCCCACGCGGTTCTCGTTGTTCTTGATTTCTTTAGGTACTCCGATAATCATAACCTTAAAGTTTTAATTGGGGGGTTAAACATGGCGCAATATAGCGATTTCCCGGCTTGGGTGTTATCGGTGCATCTATGTTCTTCAACAGAATTTTTATGCATGTTTTAATCAATGATAATTGTAGCTTTCTGTAGGTAGAGAGAACTATTCTTTTTATATTTGCATGCATTTAAAATAATATTGACTGTACAAAATATGAAATATTCTATATTTTTCTCTCTTTTGTTCTTTATTGGTAGTGTGCAAAGCGGCTATGCCCAAGAAACCGATACAGACAAGCCTTCCTTCATCCCGCCTTTTGATTTTCCCATCACTTTCTCCGGTAACTTCGGCGAGATACGTGCCAACCATTTTCATGGCGGACTGGATTTCAAGACAGGTGGCACCATAGGCAAGCCGGTACGCGCTCTGGCAGACGGATATATTTCGCGTATCCGCGTCACCCACGGCTCAGGTTATGTGCTCGATGTAACTTATGACAACGGCTATTCGACGATAAACCGCCATTTGAGTGCTTTTGTGGGTGACATTGCCCGTCGGATAGAAGATTTACAATATGAAAAAGAAAGCTGGGAGGTGGAAATAACTCCCGACCCCGATGAATATCCCGTGAAGGCCGGTCAGATAATAGCTTTAAGCGGAAACACCGGTTACTCTTTCGGTCCGCACCTGCATCTGGATATGATAGAGACGGCTACGGACGAATATATAGACCCGTTGCCTTTCTTCATGAACAAGGTGAAAGACAAGACTGCCCCGCGTGCCGAAGGTATCATGCTGTTTCCACAGCCGGGAAAAGGAGTGGTGGAGGGCAAGCAGACGCGACGGGCTTTTCCGGCACATCCAACAAAACCCATTACCGCCTGGGGACTGATTGGTGCAGGTATCCGTGCCTACGACTATATGGACGGAGTGCAGAATAAATATGGTGTGAAGGCGGTGATTCTCGAAGTGGACGGCGAGGAAGTCTTCCGCAGTACGGTAGATCGCTTTGCCTATGAGGAGAACCGCTATATCAATTCGTGGACACACGGCCAGTACATGAAGTCTTTCATAGAGCCGGGCAACCACTTGCGCATGCTACAGGCATCCAACGGCAATCGCGGACTGGTGGACATCAACGAAGAACACCCTTACCGGTTTGTCTATACACTGAGCGATGCGCTGGGAAATACCTCTAAAGTCCGCTTTACAGTCCAGGGACAGAAGACGATAATTGCTCCGGTGGAATGTCGTGAGAAATATGCCCTCAAATGGGACAAGGTGAACTATCTGCAGGAACCGGGGCTGGAATTGGTCATCCCGAAAGGAATGCTCTACGATGATGTCTTGCTGAACTATTCCGTGCGGGCTGATAGCGGCGACATAGCTTTCACCTATCAATTGAACGATACCCGTATTCCTATGCACAATGCCTGCGATTTGCGTATCGGCTTGCGCCGGCGTCCGGTAGAGGATGTGACCAAATATTATGTGGCGGGCGTAACGGCGCGCGGTGGAAAATACCGTATCGGCGGTAAGTATGAGGATGGTGTCATGAAAGTGCGTATACGGGATTTGGGGACTTATACCGTGGCGGTGGATACGGTTCCGCCGGTGATAACTCCCGTGAACCAAGCCCAATGGGGACGTACGGGAAAAATCATCTTCAAGGCCAAGGACAAGGAAACCGGCATCAATACCTATCGGGGTACGATTGACGGGAAGTATGCCTTGTTTGGAAAGCCCAATTCCATCAGCGGTAACCTGGTGTGCGAGCTTGACCCGAAACATGTGGAGAAAGGCGGCAAGCACGTGGTGGAGATGACGGTGACGGATGGCTGTGGCAACCGTACCACCGAACAGTTTGATTTTGTATGGTAAAGACTGAAATATTTAGTAACATTATAATTTAGAAGTATGAAAAGTAAAAGACTGACTCTTTCCGTCTTGTTTGTTGTGGCAGCCGTGGCGAATGCGCTGGCCTGCACCAATCTTATCGTGGGCAAGAACGCTTCTGCGGACGGTTCTACCATTGTTTCCTATTCTGCCGATTCTTATGGTTTGTTCGGCGAGTTATATCATTATCCTGCCGGTATGCACAAGAAAGGTACGCTGATTGACATACACGAGTGGGACACCGGCAAATACCTCGGGCAGATAGAGCAGGCCCGCCAGACGTACAATGTCATCGGCAATATGAATGAGTTCCAGCTCACTATCGGTGAGACGACATTCGGCGGACGTCCCGAGCTGGTGGATACCACCGGCATCATCGACTATGGCAGCCTGATTTACCTCGGTCTGCAACGCTCACGCACCGCCCGCGAGGCCATTAAGGTGATGACGGAGTTGGTGCAGGAATACGGCTATTACAGCAGTGGCGAGTCCTTTACCATTGCCGACCCCAACGAAATATGGATTATGGAGATGATTGGCAAGGGACCCGGTGTGCGCGGTGCCGTATGGGTGGCTGTCCGCGTGCCCGATGATTGTATCTCTGCTCATGCCAACCAGAGTCGCATTCATCAGTTCAACATGAACGACAAGGAGAACTGTATGTACTCCGCCGACGTCATCTCCTTTGCACGCGAGAAGGGCTATTTTGACGGTGTGAACAAGGATTTCAGCTTTGCCGATGCCTACGCTCCGCTCGATTTCGGTGCCCGTCGCTATTGCGAGGCCCGTGTATGGAGCTATTTCAATATGTTTACCGACCGTGGCAACGAGTTCCTGCCTTATATATTAGGTGAGACGAACACTCCGATGCCTCTGTTTGTGAAGCCCAACCGCAAGGTTTCCGTGCAGGATGTGAAGAACGCCATGCGCGACCATTATGAAGGTACTCCTCTCGACATCAGCAAAGATTTCGGCGCAGGCCCGTATCATACCCCGTACCGCCTTTCCTCGCTTTCTTTCAAGGTGGGTGACCAGGAATACTTCAATGAACGTCCCATCTCCACCCAGCAGAGCGGTTTCGTATTCGTGGCACAGATGCGCTCCGAGTTGCCCGATCCTATCGGTGGAGTATTGTGGTTCGGCACAGATGATGCCAACATGACGGTATTTACGCCCGTATACTGCTGTACGGACAAGGTTCCCGTATGCTACACCCGTGTGGACGGCGCCGATTACATCACTTTCTCCTGGAACTCCGCTTTCTGGATTTTCAACTGGGTGGCCAATATGGTTTATCCCCGTTATGACTTGATGATGGGCGACGTGCGTGCCACTCAGACAGAGTTGGAGACAACCTTCAACGAAGCGCAGGAAGGCGTTGAGGCTGCTGCTGCCAAACTACTGGAAAAAGACCCTGCCAAAGCAAAGGCATTCCTTACCAACTATACGAACATGACTGCCCAAAGCACTTTCGATACTTGGAAACGTCTTGGCGAGTTTCTTGTCGTAAAGTATAATGACGGCGTTGTCAAACGTATGAAAAACGGTCAATTCGAACGTAATTCCATCGGCCAGCCGGCAGGCGTAATCCGCCCGGGATACCCGAAGGAGTTCCTTGAAGAGTATGTTAAGCAGACGGGAGACAGATATAAAATGCCTGAATAAAATTAGGATATTTGAACTTATTCTTCTACATTTGTGTCTTACAAAAAAGTTTATATTAACCCTTAAAACAATAACAGTCTTATGGAAAATCAGGAACTGATTAAGCAGGTGACTGAGAAAGCCGAAAAATGGCTTACCCCGGCATATGATGCCGAAACTCAGGCAGAAGTGAAACGCATGTTGGAAAATCCAGATAAAACCGAATTGATAGACAGTTTTTACAAAGACCTGGAGTTTGGAACGGGTGGTCTGCGTGGCATCATGGGTGCCGGTACAAACCGCATGAACATCTACACCGTAGGTGCCGCAACACAGGGCTTGTCCAACTATCTGAACAAATGTTTTGCCGGAAAGAAGGATATTTCCGTTGTTGTGGGGCACGACTGCCGCAACAATAGCGACAAGTTCGCAAAGATTTCTGCCGACATCTTCTCTGCAAACGGCATCAAGGTATATCTTTTTGATGACCTTCGTCCTACGCCCGAAGTTTCATTTGCCATTCGCCACTTCGGCTGCCAGAGCGGTATCAACATTACAGCCAGCCACAACCCCAGAGAATACAACGGCTACAAGGCTTATTGGGATGACGGTGCGCAGGTGCTCGCTCCGCACGATACAGCCATCATAGACGAGGTGAATAAGGTGACGGTGGCCGACATCAAGTTCAACGGCAACAAGGACTTGATTCAGATTATCGGCAAGGAAGTGGATAAGGTTTATCTGGACATGGTTCACTCCATCTCCATCGACCCCGAAGTCATCCGTCGCCAGAAAGACCTCAGCATTGTGTATACTCCGCTTCATGGCGCAGGCCGCGTGCTCATTCCGGACTCATTGAAGGAGTGGGGATTTGAGAATATCAACTGCGTGCCCGAACAGATGGTGAAGGACGGCAATTTCCCGACGGTGGTTTCTCCGAACCCCGAAAATGCCGAAGCCCTTTCCATGGCCATTGCGCTCGCCAAGAAGATTGACGCCGACATCGTGATGGCAAGTGACCCGGATGCCGACCGTGTCGGTATGGCCTGCAAGGACGATAAGGGCGAGTGGGTGCTTATTAATGGTAACCAGACTTGTCTCATTTTCTTGTACTACATCATCAAGAACCGTATTGCAATGGGCAAGATGCAGCCGAACGACTTCATCGTGAAGACCATCGTGACCACTGAACTCATCAAGGCTGTGGCAGACAAGAACAAGATTGAAATGCGCGACTGCTACACCGGCTTCAAGTGGATTGCTCGCGAAATCCGTCTGAGCGAAGGCAAGCAGCAGTATATCGGTGGTGGTGAAGAAAGCTATGGCTTCCTGGCCGAAGACTTTGTCCGTGATAAAGATGCGGTTTCTGCCTGCTCCTTGCTGGCCGAAATCTGTGCTTGGGCCAAAGACCAGGGTAAGACGCTCTATGACGTATTGATGGAAATCTATGTAGAATACGGATTCTCAAAGGAAACCACCGTGAACGTGGTGAAACCCGGTAAGAGCGGTGCCGAAGAAATCAAGGCGATGATGGATAACTTCCGTGCCAATCCTCCGAAGGAAATCGGCGGTTCGGCTGTCAGCTTGATTAAGGATTACAAGACATTGGAGGCTACCGATGTCCGGGGTAATGTAAGCAAGCTGGATATGCCCGAGACTTCCAATGTACTTCAATATTTCACTGTAGACGGCACGAAGATTTCTGTCCGTCCTTCCGGTACGGAACCGAAGATTAAGTTCTATATCGAGGTGAAGGGCGAGATGGGTTGTCCGAAATGCTATGCCGGCGCTGATGCCGAAGCTGAAAAGAAAGTGGAGGCAGTGCGCAAGTCACTCGGCATTTGATAGGAAAGAGGAAAAAATGTGTATATAGTGTTTGGAGAGGCGTAACCCGTGAGGGCTGCGCCTTTTCTTTTTGCTTCTGTGTTGAAAGAAAACTTAAATAAAGACTTAAACCCGATGGTTGATGAACAAAACGTTTGCAGGGAAGTTTAGTATATGTAGATTGCGGTTACACACCGATTGGTTGATGTGAATGAGAGTCGTTTCATTCGTAGTTGTTCGTTTGTGAGTGTGTGTTTTCCGCAATTTGCTTTTTTAAATTTCTTCCCCCCTCTTTTTTATTCTTTAATTTTTAATTGTTCTCCATCCACCAGTCTATCAGCCTTCTTGCTATACTCAGCTTTCGTGGTATTTCGGGCAGGTTGTCTTTGGAATAGAAGGCGGCAGCGGTCAGCTCATCTTCCTGCAGTTTTATCTCTCCGCTTTCGTAGTCGGCAATGAAACCCACCATCAATCCGCTGGGGTAGGGCCAGGGCTGGTTGCTGAAGTAGGTGATGTTCTTTACCTTCAGCCCCGTTTCCTCAAAAACTTCCCGTTCCACACATTCTTCCAGTGTTTCGCCGGCTTCGAGGAAACCTGCCACCAGTCCGTAGAAGGTCCCGCGGAAATTGCGTGCATGCACCAGCAGGATTTCGTTTCCTTTGCGTATTAGTACGATGATGGCGGTGGAAACGGGAGGGTACATCTCATTGCCGCAGTTGGGACACTTCTTCATGATGGGGGTCTGGTGCTCCATGGCGGTGCCACACACGGGGCAGAAGCGGCTGTGCTCGTCCCAATAGAGTATCTGGAAGGCCTTTCCTGCGGAACGGTATTCGTCCGGGGTGATGTAGTCGTACGATGCGCGCAGGCCTATCATTACCCATTCGTCGCTCTCGGTCACAGGCTGTTTCAGGGCAAATGCACGTACTTGCTTGCCGTTGGGGGGGAACACTTCGTGTATATTACTTCCGGCTTCCGGTGTCAGAGGAGGCTCTATACTGACGGGTACGCTGTATTTTATTTCTCCTTTGTCTGTATATCCTTTTTTCAGTAGCAGTTGGTCTTTGAAGAAGACGAACCACTGAGTGCAGGGTTGGGGTTCTGTTGATTTTTCCATTGTTTGTTGTTTTATTATTTGGGGGGATGAACACGAAAATACCAAGGCACAGAGATTCTTTTCAAAGAGATAAAGCATTAATTTCTATGTCTTTGTGTCTCTGTGTTCGCCCCCCCTAAATTTCGTTTGCTGTGTCTTTTTCTTGCCGCACATAGACCGTTGACCTTCCCATTCCGCGGCGGCGCAGGAACCCTTGCCGGATGAATTTGTTCAGCTCGTCTATGGCGGCATGTCTGGTTAGTCCGCTCAATTGGATGTATTCGTTCTTGTTGATGCATACATTCTGCTTGAGGAACAGTTCCAGTTCGGCTTTTCTTGTTTCTTCGGTGGTCTCTACTACTTTTTTCGATTTCTTGGTAGTGGAGTGTACACGTTCCAACGTCATTTTCTTCTTGATGTTGTTGCGGAACGTGCTGCTGATGCGCAGGTGTACGTTTTGGAATTGGACGGATTCGGAGCGGATTTTCTTTTTCTCGTCGTCGGTTTCGCGCAAGCATTTCAGTGAAGTGCTGAAGAATCCGAGTTCTCCCAGCTCCACGATGTTTCCGTTGGCAAGGAGGTCGCACAACTCGTCAATGCAGGCATCCAATGCTGCCCCTATCACATTCTTGGGCAGATGTTGGAAAGTTGCGATATGTTCCACAAACTCCTTTTGGGTATAAGTCCTTTTCGGGCAGATACGTGCGTGGAGTGATTTCTTGTCTTCTTTCCCGTCGGGCGAAGGCGTTTCGTAAAGGTCGTAATACGCGCTCATAAGATATTTATTTTTGTTTATAGCGATAAACAGTTCTCGTCGCTTCGGGGAATTATTTTTGTCGCTAAGCGGATTAATTTTCTTCTTCCTAAAAACTAATCGTCCGATAACTGTTGCATTATCGTCCAACAGTTGTTTAATTATCGTCCGACAGCTGTCGGACGAAACGGAAATGGGTATGTGACGATTATTTCTTAGTGAACAAAGGTATAAAATATAGTGATACGAAGAGTAGTGTTTGGGGAGGAAAGTTTTAGTTTTCGGCAAAAGGGGGATATTGGAAATGATAATTAGTTTTTGGAAATAAAAAATCCCCCGTTAAGGACGAGGGAACCTAATGTTTTCACAACGGAATAATCCTTATTGTGACTTGCTTCATTTTAGTATGACAAATGTATAAAATAAATATGGAAATACAATGCTTATATTGAAAAAAAAAATACCTTTGAAGAAAATATTCAAAATATAATACTATGAGAACGATACTTGGATTGGATTTGGGAACCAATAGTATAGGATGGGCTGTAATAAACTCTGTAATTAAAGAACAGACCGAGAAAATTTGGATAGAAATGGCTGGCAGTAGAATAATTCCGATGGATGCTGCTATCTTGGGAGACTTTGACAAAGGGAATTCTATATCACAGACAGCTGAAAGAACCCGTTTTAGAGGGGTGCGTCGATTGAGAGAGCGACAATTACTACGCCGTGAACGGTTGCATAAAGTTTTGAAGATTCTTGGCTTCCTGCCGGAACACTATTTAAAAGGAATAGATTTTGAAAAGCATACGGGTAAATTCTTGTCAGGCAGCGAACCGAAATTGCCATGGGTAAAGGATAGATGGGGAAAATACTCTTTTTTATTTCAGACAGCGTTTAATGAAATGTTGGCGGATTTTGCAAAGCACCAACCTTCATTGGTTTTTGATGGTAAAAAAATCCCTTATGACTGGACAGTTTATTATCTCCGTAAGAAAGCTTTGACAGAAATGATAAGTAAAGAAGAACTGGCATGGATTCTTTTGAACTTTAATCAGAAACGTGGTTATTATCAGCTTAGAGGAGAAGAGGAGGAAGACAATGCAGGAAAATCTGTTGAATTTTATGCATTGAAAGTCTTGTCGGTGGAAGCGACTGATGAAAAGAAAGGCCGGGATATATGGTATAATGTACATCTGGAGAATGGATGGGTATATCGTAGAAGCAGTAATGTCCCATTGGACTGGGAAGGACGGGTAAAAGAGTTTATTGTCACTACTGACTTAAATCCGGACGGTACTCCAAAGCTTGATAAGTATGGTGAGGTGAAGCGTTCTTTCAGAGCGCCTAAAGAGGATGATTGGATGTTAATAAAGAAAAGGACCGAAGCGGACATTGCCGGTACTCATAAAACGATTGGGAGTTATATATATGATGCTTTGTTGCAGGAGCCACAACAAAAGATAATAGGAAAATTGGTGAAAACAGTAGAACGAAAGTTTTACAAGGAGGAACTGAACTTGATTTTGCAGAAGCAATGTGCTTTTCATGCAGAATTGCAGGATAGAGATTTATACATGAGGTGTATTGAAGCGTTGTATCCGGGTAATGAAGTGCAACGGAGAAATATAGCTAACCGGGACTTTATCTATTTGTTAATAGATGATGTCTTGTTTTATCAAAGGCCGTTGAAAACCAAAAAGTCATTGATAGCTAATTGCCCTTATGAGGAAAATGAATATGTAAACCGCAAAACAGGTGAAATCAAAACAGCTCCGTTAAAGTGTATAGCCAAGTCACATCCTCTTTTTCAGGAATTCCGTTTATGGCATTTCCTTTCCAATATTCGGGTATATCAAAAGGAAAGGGAAGTAAATGGAACTTTATATTTGGATGTGGATGTGACAACGGAGTTTTTGAAAACAGAAGATGATTATGTGGCTCTATTTGATTGGCTGAACTCTCGAAAGGAAATAGATCAGAAAGCTTTTCTGAGATATCCTGCGTTTGGACTGAAAAAGGAAATAAATAATTATCGTTGGAATTATGTCGAGGATAAGTTCTACCCATGTAATGAGACGAGACATGCGATTCTTTCCCGTTTGGAAAAGGCCGGTATTGGTATTGACTTTTTATCTGATGAAAAAGAAACAGCCTTGTGGCATATCTTATATTCTGTAAGTGACAAGCAGGAAATAGAGAAAGCATTGGCGACTTTTGCGGTTAAGAACGGATTGAATGAATCCTTTGTGGAAGTGTTCAAGAAGTTTCCTCCTTTCAAGTCTGAATATGGCGCTTATTCTGCCAAGGCGATAAAGAAGTTGTTGCCTTTGATGAGGTGCGGAAAGTATTGGGATATGTCGTTGATTGATGGTACAACCAAGGAAAGAATAGAAAGGATAATAGCAGGTGAGTGTGATGAGAGTATAGGTGCCAAGGTTAGAGAAAAGGCGATGAACTTGTCGGATATATCTTGTTTTAAGAGGCTTCCGTTGTGGTTGGCTTGTTATGTAGTGTATAATCGTCATTCCGAAGATAAAGAAATAACCAAATGGGAAACCCCTGCTGATATTGATGCTTATCTGGCTGCTTTTAAGCAACATTCACTACGAAATCCTATCGTAGAACAAGTGATAACCGAGACATTGAGAGTTGTCAGGGATATTTGGAAACAGGTTGGGAAAATTGATGAAATCCATATTGAGTTAGGACGCGAGATGAAAAATCCTGCGGACAAGCGAAAAAGAATGACTACTCAGATTCTGGAGAATGAAAATGCCAATTTACGTATAAAGGCATTGCTTGCTGAATTTGTGAATCCGGAATATGGGGTAGAGAATGTCCGTCCCTATTCACCAAGTCAACAAGAAATATTGCGGATTTATGAGGATGCAGTTTTAAAGGGGGAAGAACAGATTCCGGAAGATATAGATGTGATATTGAAAAAATTCAATACCAGTAAATTACCGACGAAATCAGAATTCTTGCGTTATAAATTATGGCTGGAACAGAAATATCGTTCACCTTATACCGGTGAGCTGATACCTTTGGCTAAATTATTTACTGCTGCGTATGAGATAGAACATGTTATACCTCAATCCCGCTATTTTGATGATTCATTCTCTAACAAAGTGATATGTGAATCTGCTGTGAACAAGTTGAAAGATAATCAACTGGGATATGAGTTTATCAAGAATCATCATGGACAGAAAGTGGAAGTGGGTTTTGGAAAGACAGTAGAAATCTTTTCTGTGGATAGTTACGAACGTTTTGTAAAAGAACAATATGCAAAATCGGGCATAAAAATGAAGAAATTGTTGATGGATGATATTCCCGAGCAATTTATTGAACGCCAATTAAACGATAGCCGGTATATCAGTAAGGTTGTCAAAGGACTTTTGTCGAATATCGTTCGTGAAAAGAATGATAGCGGTGAATATGAACCGGAGGCTGTTTCAAAAAACATATTAGTTTGTACAGGAAACGTGACGGACAGGCTGAAAAAGGATTGGGGCATGAATGACGTCTGGAATAGTATTGTAAGTCCTCGTTTTGAACGTTTAAATGCTTTGACCGAAACCCAGTGTTTTGGACATTGGGAGAATAAAGACGGAAAAAAAGTTTTTCAAACAGCAGTGCCCCTTGAATATCAGAAAGGATTCAGTAAGAAGCGTATAGACCATCGGCATCATGCTATGGATGCAATAGTAATAGCTTGTGCTACACGGAATCATGTAAACTATCTGAATAATGAGTCTGCAAGCCGGAATGCGAAAATTTCCCGTTATGATTTGCAGAGACTGTTGTGTGATAAGAGTAGGGGGGATGGTAATGGTAATTATAGATGGATTATAAAGAAACCATGGACTACTTTTACGCAAGATGCAAGGGAAGCGTTGAGTGGGATAATAGTTAGCTTGAAACAGAATTTGCGTATAATAAATAAAACAACCAATATCTATCAACATTTTGATGCAAATGGGACTCGTGTTTATGAGAAACAGAAAATCGGTGATAGTTGGGCTATCCGTAAACCGATGCACAAAGATACGGTTTTTGGAGCGGTAAATTTAAGAAAGGTAAAGGTGGTACGCCTATCTGTCGCTTTGGATACTCCTTCTATGATTGTTGACAAAAGAGTAAAAAATAAGGTTCTTGAATTGTTATCATATAAGTATGATAAGAAGAAAATTGAAAAATATTTCAAAGAGAATGCTTTCTTGTGGAAAGAGCTGGATATAGCCAAAGTCGCTGTTTATTATTTTACGGAAAATACTACTGAACCTTTAGTTGCAGTACGTAAATCATTGGACTCAACTTTCAATGAGAAGAAGATAGCATCGGTGACGGATACTGGCATACAGAAAATACTCCTGAATCATCTGAAATCGAAAGAAGGAAAGGCGGAGTTGGCTTTTTCTGCAGAAGGTATAGAAGAAATGAACCGTAATCTTTTACAACTGAATGATGGTAAAGGACATCAGCCTATATATAAGGTGAGGGTGTATGAACCGCGTGGAAATAAATTTAAAGTCGGTGTACTTGGCAATAAAGGTGCCAAATGGGTGGAAGCTGCTAAAGGTACTAACTTGTTCTTTGCTATTTACATAACAGAAGATGGAAACAGAACGTATGAGACTATTCCTTTAAATTGGGTTATAGAGCGTGAGAAACAAGGGCTTGTTCCTGTACCGGACAGAAATGAAAAGGGAGATAAATTATTGTTTTGGCTGTCTCCTAATGATTTGGTATATCTGCCAACCGAAGAAGAGCGGGATTTTGGTAGGATAAATGAACCGATAGATAGGGGGAGGATTTATAAGATGGTTTCATCTTCTGGTAATCAATGCTTTTTTATACCTCAAAGTATATCAAATGCTATTATTTCCACTAAAGAATTAGGTTCTAATAATAAAGCAGAAAAATCATGGGATGGTGAAATGATAAAGAATATTTGTATTCCAGTAAAAGTTGATAGGTTAGGCCGTATTATAGAAGTTAAGTATAGAGTAAATGAATAATATAAAGTTGTTTCAAGAGAAAAAGATCCGTTCCGTATGGAACGAGGAAGAACAGCAATGGTATTTCTCTGTTGTAGATGTAGTTGGTGTATTGACTGATAGTGTGAATCCTACGGATTATCTGAAGAAGATGCGAAAACGGGATGAAGAACTGGCTACTTACCTGGGGACAACTTGTCCCCAGGTAGAAATGGTGACAGATACAGGAAAAAAACGAAAAACGTTGGCGGCAAATGTGCAGGCTTTATTCCGCATCATCCAATCTATTCCTTCTCCTAAAGCTGAACCTTTCAAGCTTTGGTTAGCACAAGTAGGTTATGAGCGTGTACAGGAAATAGAAAATCCGGAATTGGCTCAAGAGCGCATGAAAGAACTATATGAGCAAAAAGGTTATCCAAAAGATTGGATTGACAAACGTTTGAGAGGAATCGCCATTCGTCAGAATTTGACGGATGAATGGAAAGAAAGGGGAATCACGGAAAAAAGTGATTATGCCATTCTTACGGCAGAAATATCTAGAGCAACGTTTGGATTGACTCCTTCGGATTATAAAATATATAAGGGGCTGACGAAGAAAAATCAGAATCTTCGTGACCACATGTCTGATTTGGAGTTGATATTTACAATGCTTGGAGAACGTGTCACAACGGAAATTTCTCAGAAAGAAAAACCAGATACATTTACTAAAAGTAAGCAAGTAGCACAACGTGGAGGAAATGTAGCCGGAGTAGCACGTGAACAAGCTGAAAAAGAGTTGGGTAGAAGTGTTGTTTCTCCTGAAAATTTTCTGTTGGATTCTGATAAACAGAATGATACTTTAGAGCTTCCTTTTCTTGAAAATGATGAATGAATAACTTGTAAAGTCTATATGCTATGATTAAGAAAACACTTTATTTTGGGAATCCGGTCTATTTGTCTTTAAAAAATGCCCAGTTGGTGATTAAATTGCCGGAGGTGGTGAAGAACAGTGCTTTACCCGAAGGGTTCAAACGAATGTCCGAAGTGACTAAGCCAATAGAAGATATTGGAGTAGTGGTGTTGGACAATAAGCAGATAACCATTACTTCGGGAGTATTGGAAGCTTTGCTTGAGAATAATTGTGCAGTCATAACCTGCGATTCTAAAAGTATGCCGGTTGGTTTAATGCTTCCTTTGTATGGGAATACTACACAAAATGAAAGGTTTCGTCATCAACTTGGTGCGTCTCTACCATTGATGAAACAACTTTGGCAGCAAACAATAAAAGCCAAAATAGAGAATCAGACGGTAGTATTGCATGAATGTGCTGGAGAAGAAATAAAGTGTATGAAGGTGTGGGCTGCAGATGTAAAGAGTGGAGATTCTGATAATTTGGAGGCTCGTGCAGCTGCTTATTATTGGAAGAATTTGTTTAAAATAGAAGGCTTTACAAGGGATAGAGAAGGTATTCCTCCTAATAATTTGTTAAATTATGGGTATGCTATTTTGAGGGCAGTTGTTGCTCGTGCTTTGGTGACAAGTGGGCTTCTACCTACTTTGGGAATACATCATCATAATCGTTATAATGCTTATTGTCTGGCAGATGATATAATGGAACCTTATCGCCCTTATGTGGATAGGTTGGTATATGATATATTCAAGGAAGCAGAACCGAATTGTGTTGAATTGACGAGAGAATTGAAAGCGAGGTTACTGACAATTCCTACATTAGAGACTGTTATTTCGGGAAAACGTAGTCCGTTGATGGTAGCTGTTGGGCAGACTACGGCTTCTCTGTATAAATGTTTCAGTGGTGAGTTGCGTAAAATATCCTATCCAGAGATGTGATGGACCGGTTTAGTGAATATCGCATTATGTGGGTATTAGTGTTGTTTGATTTGCCTACCGAAACCAAGAAGGATAAAAAGGCGTATGCGGAATTTAGAAAAAATCTGCAAAAGGATGGATTTACGATGTTCCAGTTCTCTATATATGTTCGTCATTGTGCGAGTTGTGAGAATGCGGAGGTACATATAAAAAGAGTTAAATCTTTCTTACCGGACTATGGAAGTGTCGGAATTATGTGCATTACGGACAAGCAATTTGGAAATATAGCACTTTTTTATGGGAAAAAGACTGTGGATGTGAATATGCCTGGACAACAATTAGAATTATTCTAAAAAAATCCCGCGCAATGGCGGGATTTTTTTAGAAGCAGCATTCTTTTTTTATATTCTAATACTATGTGTAATCGTTTGAATATTAGATTGTTACTTGTAATCAGCTGTTTCCAATGGTTCAAAGATACTAAAATGAGAGCAAATCACAACTGACTCGTTGTCAGAATCCTCGCACAGTTGCTGTTTCCAATGGTTCAAAGATACTAAAATGAGAGCAAATCACAACCAGTTACTATCTGCTGCGTTTACAGCGCCGCTGTTTCCAATGGTTCAAAGATACTAAAATGAGAGCAAATCACAACGCGTTAATCTTCCTCAATCTCTTTCCAATAGCTGTTTCCAATGGTTCAAAGATACTAAAATGAGAGCAAATCACAACGGAGTAACGGCTTCGATGACTGTATATGCGCTGTTTCCAATGGTTCAAAGATACTAAAATGAGAGCAAATCACAACAACATGCTCGGTTATATTCTCCGTATGCCGCTGTTTCCAATGGTTCAAAGATACTAAAATGAGAGCAAATCACAACCGATGCACTTCAAATCCCTTGTTCCTCGATGCTGTTTCCAATGGTTCAAAGATACTAAAATGAGAGCAAATCACAACAATGGTGATAACCAACACACCGTCCTCTACGCTGTTTCCAATGGTTCAAAGATACTAAAATGAGAGCAAATCACAACCAGATGGGGGGTCAAGGCTATAGAGCACGAGCTGTTTCCAATGGTTCAAAGATACTAAAATGAGAGCAAATCACAACTATAATTTGTTTTGCTGTAACACGTGCAAAGCTGTTTCCAATGGTTCAAAGATACTAAAATGAGAGCAAATCACAACTATCCGCGCCCTTATCCATCTTACCGAACTGCTGTTTCCAATGGTTCAAAGATACTAAAATGAGAGCAAATCACAACTGGTACGAACCTATCGCCCAAACAGAAGACGCTGTTTCCAATGGTTCAAAGATACTAAATCTTAATAAGACTCTCTCTGATTTCCCTACTATTTTGTATCTTTACACACTTTTCTTTATACATGAGTACTGACTATAAATAAATCATATTGTGGAAATAACCCAACGCATTCGTCTCCTCCTTTCCGAAATGAACCGGGGAGTATACGAAAAAGAAACTGAAATAAACCTCTCCCTGCTGGCAGCTCTGGCAGGCGAGAGCATTCTGCTCCTGGGACCTCCGGGAGTAGCCAAGTCAATGGTAGCCAGGCGGCTAAAGTCGGCTTTTACAGATGCCCGTGCCTTTGAATACCTGATGTCCCGCTTCTCTACGCCCGACGAGATATTCGGCCCTGTCAGCATTAGCCGACTGAAAGAATCCGACAAGTAAGAACGTGCCATCGACGGCTATCTGCCCACAGCCGATGTCGTGTTTCTGGACGAAATATGGAAAGCAGGCCCTGCCATACAGAACACTCTGCTGACCGTCATCAACGAGAAACTTTTCCGCAACGGCGACAAGGAACTGCATCTCCCCCTCAAACTGCTCGTAGCTGCCAGCAACGAACTGCCTGCCCAAGGCGAGGGACTGGAAGCCCTATGGGACCGCTTCCTCATCCGCATTCTCTGCACCTGCGTCAAGCAGGAAGAGTCTTTCTACAAAATGCTGCTGGACGATTCTGCTGACCATCCGGAAACGACTGCCTGCGAATGGCAAATCTCCGACCGCGAGTATGCCGAATGGCAAGCAGAGATACGCCGCGTAACCTTGCCTCTCGATGTTCTTTCCTGCATCACAGCCATTCGCCACGGACTGACAAGCGTAGAGATGCAAGACTCCGACCTGCGCCGCAATGTCTATGTCAGCGATCGCCGCTGGAAGAACATCGTGAAGCTGCTCAAGACCTCCGCCTTCGTCCACGGCCGCACGGAAGTCTCCATGACCGACTTGCTTCCCGTCTACCACTGCCTATGGAGTGAGCCTGATGAGAGCGTTGCCATCCGTGACATTGTTATCCGTGCCTTATTCGTGTCCCACACAAAACAGATTGCCGGTATCGCCTCCTCGCTGAAATCCGATTTGAAAGTCAGCCGTGTGCGCGAAGCCCTCGACAAAGCCCGCCTTGCCGGCGACCGTAGGGACGATGACCTGCAGATAACGGACCACTTCTACTACCAGGTGGAGAAACATGGTACGGGCAACACCTACATCTTTATCGTGGACTACAAAAATCTGAAGGAGTATAGCACCAAAGATGCCCCCACCTTGGGTATAATGTATGCCGACCCCCTCAATCCCAAGCGTACAATCATCCGTGCCTTTGCCGACACCGGCGCCGTGAAAGAGGAAGGCACCGAACGCGTCACCCTCTACCGCGACGACAAGCATCTCTACATCAACGGTGTGTGCTTCCCCATGCGGCGTCTGCAACGGGGCGAGGAGCAACAACTCTGGCTGGGAAACCTCTCCGTCACCGACCGTGATTACGAGACGGAACTGGATACCGCCGCCACCAGCATAGACCGGCTGGTAAGAGATTTGTCCGCCAACCTTTTCGTCTCCGAAGAGGATAAAAAGAGCGTAGCTCAATACGTCTCCATCGTCCGCAAGGAGATAGCCTGGGCGCGTGTGGACATGCGCAAACTGAGATATGGAGACGAATAATCCTCCAGTAACCAAGAAGAAGATGAACACCACCGCCACCCGATATGACACCGCCTTCTATGTGCAGGCACTGGACCGTTTTGTAGCCACCGGAGAGTGTGCTGAGACGGATACCGAGCCCTTGTATGCCTATCTGCTCTCCGTGATGAACGACTCCATGGTCAAGGTGCAGGTGCTGGGCAATGAGGTCTGTGCACGTATCTTTTACGACACCATGATTCAGTTTATCCACTTGAATTTGGAGAAGGAGAGGTACAACCTCCGGAAAAGCCAGTCGGAACGAAATGAGATGAAACTCGTGCTGGAGTGGTCCATGGCAAAGCGGAAAGACGGCTGGCAAGCCTTGCTTCAGCAGATTTCCGACAAATACCGGGAGTACGGCTTCGACTCCCGCTTCTATCGCAGCCACTTCGGTACCGAAGGAGGATATGCGGACGATGAAGTCTGGGAGAAAATGGTGGACGACTGGGAAGACGCCTTCCAGCTGAAGATGCACGAAGAAAAGGAGAAAGAGATTGCTTTCCGCAAAGATGCCCTCGAGCGCAGGCTCCGTTCCAATCTGAAAGACATCCCCGAGTACATCCGCCAGAACCGCGTGGATAAGGACGAATTCTTCCAGACCTGGGGCATGATGAGCGGCTTGTGGAATACCGTCGACTTTGAGCGTATACGGAAAATCGTGCGCATCCAGCGCTCTTGCCCCGAGATAGTGAAAGTGGCCCACAAGATGGGGCGTATGGCAGACAACGAAGGACGTGAGCAAATCCGCGTTGCCGAGGGAAGCGTCTACAAAATGGAGCACTCCTCCAAATGTGACATCCTGGGCATCAGCACCGGCAACGACCTCAATGCTCTGCTTCCCATTGAGCTTGCCCATTCCGCCGACAGTGAACTGGAAGATTTGTTCGTCTACAAATACCTTACTCGCAAGCTCCAGACCTTCCGTTATAAATCGGAAATCATGCAGCCTGCCCGGCGCATCGAAACCAAGCCCGCCCGTCCCAAAGGTCCGATGATTGTCTGTCTGGACACCTCGGGAAGCATGGCTGGCAAGCCGGAGAAGATTGCCCACTCTCTGCTGATAAAGCTCCTGGAGATAGCCGACCGTCAACGGCGGAACTGCTTTCTGATAGCCTTTTCCGTCTCCATCCATCCGATTGATGTAAGGAAAGAGCGGGCAAGGCTGCTCGAATTCTTCTCAAAGACAGCTTGCGGGGATACAGATGCCACCCGCATGCTGGAAGCCACGTTCCGCCTGCTCAAAGAAGGCAAGGAGTATATGAATGCCGATGTACTTTGGGTCAGCGACTTCAAGATTCCTCACTCTTCACCTGCCCTTATGGAGGAGATTCGCCGTTACCGGGAAGCCGGTACACACTTCTATGGCCTGCAGATTGGCATCACGGAAAACGAGTGGGCACCTTTCTTCGACCGCATCTATCGGGCGGAGTATATCCCTTCGCGACAGTATTAAAAATTGATGTTTACACCTCCCATCACCGTGGCTTTCGGCATGGGGAAGCCTGCATTGATTTCATAGCGTTGTGCCAGCAGGTTTTCACCCTTGACAAAGACGTCGGCAAAACTGCACAGACGGTAGTTGGCACGCAGGTTCCAGAGTACGAAGCTTTCCTGCTTCTCCTTGCCCGGGGTGACCGAGGTATGGAGTCCCTTCACGTATTGTATACCGGTAGACAAGCTCCAGCGTCTTTGTGTAAAGTCCGTACCGGCATAGAGTTTGTGTTCGGGAGCCGCCAGTACCGGATTCTCCATGTGCAGCCAGCTATAATTGGCATTCATCTGCCAGTGTCGGTTGATGCGGTAGCCAAGGTTGGTTTCCACGCCCCAGTTCTCTATCTCTCCGGAGTTGACGTTCTTGCGCAGGGCAGGGTCTGTCATGATGATGTTGTCCCCGTTGATGTAGTAGAGGTTCACCCCATAGGACATGGCCCCTCCCAAAAGCTGCCCCGTAAAGGAGAGTTCATAGTTCATCAGGCTCTCCGCTTTCAAATCGGGGTTCTGTGGAGGGAACATGTACATCTCCCGGATGGTGGGGTTACGGAATCCTTTGCTCACCATTGCTTTCAGTTCCGCCTGCCGGGGCAGATGGAAAGCCAGTCCCCCTTGGGGAATCCATTCCGTGCCTACGTGCGAATGGTGGTCTATGCGGACACCGGCGTCCAGTGAAAGCCAGCTGTTGATGTCCTGCCTGAAATCCACATAGCCTGCAAATTCATCCATCTGCTTGTCCACACCGGGGATGCGGTCACCAATCTGCTGTCCGGGTTTTGCCTCGTCGATGGCGACAACCTTGTTCCAGGACTCTCCGCCGAAGTGCTGGTAATCGAAACCTACGGTCAGGCGGTTGCCGGTGAAGAGCGTGGCGCTTTGATACCACGATATGCCCAGCATCCGGTCCTTGGAGTTGAAGTGCGACTTCTGGGGCTCTCCTCCGGGATGGTAGCCGTCATTAATCCTGTGCCGGCCCCAGTTGTAGAAGAAGCTCACGGCGCCGGAAGTGCGGTCGTAACGATTTTCCAGTGCGAAGGAGGTCATGCCGCGTGTGATGCGCGAGTCGTTGTCTATATACGGATTGTCGGCTTCGCCGGGATTGGAGGCGTTGAAGCGGGTGATGTTCACGTCGCCCCACAGCTTCCAGGTGTCGCTGAAGTCGTATCCCAGTTTGGCATAGCCGCCATACTGCTCAAATTCCATGTCGTCACGGTGTCCGTCGGTACGGTTGTACGAGCCGGTCACCACGCTGCTGAAACGCCCTTTCCTCACGCGGTTGGAGACTTCCGTCTGCAGGGTATTGTAGGAACCGTATCCTATCTGCGCATTGGTTTTCACCCCGTCCTCCTGCATCTTGCGGGTGACGATGTTGATAACCCCGCCCATTGCATTGGACCCATAGAGGACGGAGGCGGGACCGCGCAGCACTTCCACCCGTTCGGCCATCATGCTCTGGTAGGCGTCGGCGATGGGATGCCCCATCAGGCCCATGTATTGCGGATGTCCGTCTATCAGCACCAGCAGGCTGGTCGTAGGTCCTCCGGCTGCGTTTACTCCGGCGCCTATACCGCGCAGGCTCATGCCTCCTGCGGCTCCCGTGGATACGCCGTAGCCCATGATGCCGCGGCTTGTGGTGAAAAGTCCGGGCACCTGCTCGGTCAGTGTAGGCAGGATGGAGGGCTGGTAGGTCTGTTCCAGTTGCTGGCGGCCCACTACGGAGATGGTCATTGGCAGGTGGCGGATGTCTGTTTCATTTCTTGTCCCGGTCACTACGACTTCATCAAGCTTGTAGCTTTTCAGCCGGAGGCTGTCGGCAGGTGCGGACAGCATGCTCCCTGGCAGAGCAATACTTATTAAAATAGCCGTTAAAATCTTTTTATTCATCGTTTATCTATGGTTCTTTCTGCAAAGTTATACAAAAAGATGAATCTGTATATGATTGGTAATCCTCGAAATGAAAACGGATGTGGAAGATAACTCCGTTAAAGGGTTTCCTGCTTCAGCGCTTCCACAAATCGGTCTATCTCCTGCAGTTTCGCCGGGATGTCGATGCCTTGCGGACAGTGTGGGTTGCATTGGCCACAACCGGTGCAGCGGTTGGCTTGGCGGAGACGGGGAACACTGCGGTCATAGCCTATCAGGAAGGCGCGGCGTGCCTCGCGGTAATTCTCGTCCTGGCTGTTCTGCGGCACGTTGCCCTCGTTGATGCAGCGGTTGTAGTGCAGCAGGATGGCTGGAATATCCAGTCCATAGGGGCACGGCATACAGTATTTGCAGTCGTTGCACGGCACGGTGGGGTATTGCAGCATTCGCTGGGCGGTATCTTCCAGTAGGGTAAACTCCTCTTCCGTACATGGAACAAGCGGGGAGAAGGTACGCAGGTTGTCTTGCAGATGCTCCATGTACGTCATTCCGCTTAGTACGGTCAGCACATCGGGGAAAGTACCTGCGAATCGGAAGGCCCAGGAAGCCACGCTCTCCTGCGGGCGGCGTTGTTTCAGATGTGCCATCAAGTGGTCGTTCAGGCGGGATAGGCGTCCGCCCAGCAACGGCTCCATGATAACGGCGGGAATGTTGCGCTTCACCAGCTCGGCATATAGGTATTCGGCATCCGTGTTGCGGGTATTCACTTCTTTGGCATGCCGCCAGTCTACGTAGTTCAGTTGGATTTGTACGAAGTCCCATTTCAGTTCGTCGTGGCGGGAGAGCAGGTAGTCAAAGACTTCGATGTCTCCATGATAGGAGAATCCGAGGTTGCGGATGCGTCCGGCTTCACGCTCTTTCAGCAGGAAGTCCAGCATGCCGTTGTCCAGATAGCGGGAGCGGAGGGCTTCCATGCCGCCCATGCCGATGCCGTGCAACAAGAGGTAGTCGATGTAGTCCACTTGCAGGTCGCGGAAGGAGCGGTGATACATGGCAAGGGACTCTTCGCGGCTGTGCGTGCTGGGACTGAAGTTGGACAGCTTTGTGGCAAGGAAGAATTTCTCCCGTGGATGGCGTTTCAAGGCAATGCCCGTGGCGCGCTCCGACAGACCTTGCACATAGGCGGGGGAGGTGTCGAAATAGTTCACTCCGTGGGCAATGGCATAGTCTATCAGGTCGTTCACGGCTTCCTGGTCTATTTCGTCTCCATTCCCGTCGGTGCGTTTGCGGGTGGGCCATCGCATGCATCCGTATCCTAGCAGGGAAACCCGGTCGCCCGTGTTGGGATTGGTACGGTAGGTCATCTTGTCGGTTGGTATCTCGCCCAGCGCGGCCGATTCGCTCTCCCCGTTGTTCTTGTTGCCCGAACAGCCGTACAGGGCTGCTGCCGAGGCAAGCGTTCCTGCACCGGCGAGCTTGAAGAAATCGCGGCGGTTTATCTTGTTCTTGTCTTCTTTCATTGTGATAGGACTGAAATTATAAATGGATATTTGGGTGATAAAGCTGCTTTAGACAGTTCTGTGCATCACATGGCCTTCCACATAAATGGCACTGAACGGACGCGACGGACAAAGGTTCTCGCATGCTCCGCATCCGGTGCAGCGTTCGGCGTTGACTACCGGTATCTTGATGGAGGCTTCGTCTTCCGGGTCTGAAGGAACCATCTGTATGGCACCGGCCGGACAATGGCGGGCACAGTTCCCACATTCCATCTTGTCTGTAATGCAGATGCAATTCTCCTTAATCCATACGGCATGACCGATTTGGATGGCCGATTTCTCGGCGAGGTTCGTCAGATGGATGGCATCGGTAGGACACACCTCCGCACACTTGGCGCATTCGGGGCGGCAGTAACCGCGTTCGTAAGACATTTCCGGCTGCATCAGTTTTGTCAAGTCCGAAGAAGGACGGAGCACTTGGTTGGGGCATACCGATACGCAGAGCTGGCAGGCTGTGCAGTGTTGTGCAAAGTGGCGGGCGCTCAGTGAGCCCGGAGGAGTGATGGGAGTGGCGCGCTCGGGGATTTTTTTGTCCTCGATGACAGCCAGTCCACCGTCCACTTTCTTCTCTTGTGCCTTGAGGGCTGCCGTAGCAGCAAACACGGCGGTTGTAGAGAGAAATGCGCGGCGGGCGTCGTTTACCTGCTCCGGTGCCACGGAGGTTTCCTGAGAGACTGCAGCGGAGGCCGGCTTGCGGCGTGTGTAAGTGATGGCACCTTTCCTGCACTTGTTGATACAGTCCATACATGCCACGCAACGGCTGTAATCTATTTCGTGTGCCTTGATGTTGATGCACGATGCCTTGCAGTTACGGGCACAAAGTCCACAACTGTTGCACTTCTTTGTGTCAATTACCGGTTTCAGCAAGGAATACTTCGAGAGGAAGCCAAGCACTGTACCTACCGGACAGATGGTGTTACAATAGGTACGTCCGCCTCGCCATGCCAGCACGATGAGGACCACCAGAGTGACCGTGGCAATCAGCAGGGTAGGGAGACTCTTCATCCATACATCCGTTTCATAGAAGGCATAGCTGTCAGCACGTTCGGCCAGGTAGGCCAGTCCGTTGTTTGCCCATTGGTAGAGCGGGGAGAAAAGGCTGGAAACGATGCGCCCGTATGAGCTGTAAGGGGCCAGTAGCACGACAAAAGAGTTCAGTCCGTCGATAATGGCAAGTACGAATACTCCCAGCACACCGTAGCGTAGCCATTTCAGTACAGGCGAATAGCGGAAACGGTTCTTCTTCCGTTTGGCGGAGAGCCAGGAAACAATATCCTGGAATACTCCTAACGGGCAGATGACGGAGCAGTAGATGCGTCCGAATACCAAGGTCAGCACTGCAAGAAACAGTACTACACCGATGTTCAGTGCCAGCACGGCCGGCAGGAATTGTATTTTCGCCATCCATCCGAACCAGGCATGCAGTGTTCCCGTGAAGTCGAGGAACAACAGCGTGATGAATGCGAAGAAGATGACGGCAAGGGTCAGTCTGATGGTACGTAGCATAAATGTTTAGTATTCGTTCTTTATACTTTTTTCCCCATCTCGTAGGCTTCGTGCATGGAAGGCTTGTCGTTTATCTCGCCTACCTTCCAGGCACCCACGCCATAAATGGTGCCGCATTCTTTGGGCTCTTCCAGGCAGTCGAGGAAGCCACGGAAACCATCAATGGTACGTTCCATCATGGGGACACTTTCTTCGGCGGCGGCGATGATGAAGTAGAACTCCTTGTTCTTTATTTCAAGGTAGCGTGCACAACAACGGTCAATCAGTGTCTTCATCTGCGCGCTCATGGTGTAGAAGTATACGGGAGTTGCCATGACGATGACGTCGGCGGCAATCATCTTTTCCACCACTTCGGCGGCATCGTCCTTTTGCGGGCAGGGTTTGCCGTACATGCTGCATATGCTGCATCCCGTGCAGTAGTTGATGTGCTTGTCTTTCAGGAAAATCTTTTCTACTTGATGTCCGGCTTCTGCGGCACCGCGCATGAATTCGTTGCACAAGAGGTCGGAGTTTCCATTCCTGCGGGGACTGGAGGAGAGGATTAATACTTTTTTGCTCATATTCGTTGTTCGTTAGTTAGTAAATGATTACGTGCTACAAAAATAGGCCGGTTTTATGAGAACAGCAGTATACAAATTACGGTTGTTGTTACCTAAATTACTGATTCATTCCAAAAGTATCTCCCGTTCGATGCCGGTGTCTTTCAGAAATTCCCGGTCGTGGCTGATGGCAATTACGGTGCCGGCGTAGTTGCGTATCGTTGCCGTTATTATTTCTATGCTCTCGATGTCCAGATTGTTGGTGGGTTCGTCCAAAATGAACATGTCCGGGGTGTTGTCGGCAATCATCAGGCAGCAGAAGGAAAGACGCATCTTTTCGCCGCCACTCAGTTTGCTGCACGGCTTGTTCCACACGTCGCGGGGAAAGAGATAGCGGTTGAGGATGGTTTTCACTTCATGTTCCGGCAGGTGGCGGTGGTTGAAGGCTTCTGCTTGTTGGAGTACGCTGCGCTCATTACGGACGAGGGAGTATTCCTGGTCCAGATAGACGGAGGTGAAGCCGGCACGCTCCATCACTCCGTCGGTGGGGTGCAATTCGCCCATGATGAGTTTCAGCAGGGTTGTTTTTCCACTGCCGTTTTTTCCTTTCAAGCTGAGGCGGTCGCCGCTTCTTAGCTGGAAGGTGAGAGGAGAAGCCCAGAGGCTCTTTGCAGTCGTCTCCGTGTGGGGTGTTTCTGCGGGGGAGGCTGTATGGTTGGGATAATGGAAGTTGATGTCCCTTGCCGTAACCAGAATCTTGCCCGTATGCAGATGGGAGGCGTTGAAGTCTGTTTTCAGCTTGTCCGTCTGCGACAGTGAACTTTTGATACCTGCCATTTCCGTCTGCAGCTTTTCCGCTTTCTCCGCATGTATGCTGATGAGTCTGCTACTACTGTTTTCCGCATTGTTTTTCAGTCCTCCCATTAGGATGCGGGGAATCCCTTTTTTGATGGAGGCTTTTTCTCCCCGCACATTCTGTTTGGCTTTGCGCTCTTCTACTTCGCGTGCCACTTTGCGGGCAAGGCGCAGGGCTTTCTGTTTCTCTTCCAGTTGTTGGGTAAGGGCGTTCTGTTGCAGGGTCTTTTGTTCTTTGTAGAAGTCGTAGTTTCCGCTGTAATACGTCAAACCCTGGGAGGAGAGTTCGCAGATGGCAGGCAGCAGATTCAGTAGCGTGCGGTCGTGGCTGATGACGAGTACGGTGGCCGATGTTCGTCGTAGCAGGTTATGCAGACGTTCCCGTCCGTCCGCGTCCAGATGGTTGGTCGGTTCGTCCAGCAGGATGGCTGTCGGGTTGTGCAGCTCCATGCCTGCCAGGAAGATGCGGGTCTTTTCGCCGCCGCTTAGTCCTTCCATCGGGCGGGAAAGCGGGATGCCGCCCAGTCCCCAACTGTCGAGGGCGGCTTGGGCGCGCTCTTCCACGGTCCAGTCATCGTTGAGCGTATTGAAATGTGCTTCGGCAGCGTCACCGCTCAGGATGGCATGTAGGGCGGACAGCTTGTGGCTGATTCCCAAAGCTTGTGCTATCGTTTGCCGGTCGTATTGTCCGAAGTGCTGGGGCACGTAGTACAGATGTTCGGGGCGTAGCACCGTTCCCGAACTTGGAGACAAGTCTCCTGCCAAAATACGCATGAGGGTAGACTTGCCGCAACCGTTATTTCCGGTCAGGGCTATTTTATCTCCGGAGTTGATACTCAAGTGGATGTGTGAAAACAAGATTTCTTTATCCGTATGGATATAGCTAAGGTCTTTAATGATAAAGCTCATAAGTTTCTACTGTGTTTTTAGAAGTAAGAATGATAGGGGAGATGCAAGCATTCCCCGAAATTGAAATTCTCGAAGGGGAGAGGTACAGACAAACACAGTATTGGCTAAACATCTATATAGGTGATGCTCAGCGTTCAGTCTGAAAAAGCATGTTGATAGTGATGTTTACCGAAATGTGTTGTCTTTAGTCGGATATTCTCATCGGTGGAATTAATTGGTTAGTGGGTGCAAAGGTAATGATTTCCACTGAATAACAAAGGTTTTTGCGATATTAATATCGTGTCGTCAAGAAGTTAATATCGTGTTTGCAAGAAATTAACTTCCTGCAGACACGATGTTAATACTTTATTGGTTCTGTTACTTCATGGCCGAAGCATCGAACGAGAGTGGCAGTAATTCTCCCACATTCTTCAGCTCGTAGATTCCCTTTTTGCCATACAGCAACACCCGCATTGGCTGCTTGAAGCGCTTCTCCGTTTCGAGCATCACTTGCCGGCAGGCGCCGCAGGGCGGGATGGGAGACTCCAGGAACTCGTCGTGCTCGTTGCGTGCGGCAATGGCGAGGGTGGTCACTGCCTGGTCGGGATGTTGGGAGTTGGCATAGAATAGGGTGGTGCGTTCTGCACACAGCCCGGAAGGATAGGCGGCGTTTTCCTGGTTGGTGCCGGTCACTACAATACCGTTTGCCAGTCTGGCTGCAGCTCCTACCGAGAAGTGGGAGTAAGGGGCATAGCTGCGGTTGGTAGCCTCGCGGGCGGCATCCATCAGTTCGCGGTCGGCGGCATCCAGTTCTTCATAGTCGTATATCTTGACGGCGATTTCGATATTTAATTCTTTCATAAGGCAAAGGGTTATATTGTAATTAATGTTACAAAGATAGGAAAGAGATTGGTTATTTCAATTCTTTTACGGACTTTTGTGCAGAACTCAACATTTTAAGCATGAAACGGATTTTCAGACTGACTGCTATCATAGCATTTCTTTTTATTTCCATAACAACAGTGCAGGCACAACGCCGGAATGCCCGCTACAATGAGTATATCAAACAGTATGCTCCCCTTGCCGTGGAGCAGATGCAACGTCATAAGATACCTGCCAGCATCACGCTGGCCCAAGGGCTGTTGGAGAGCGGTGCCGGATACAGTGAGCTGGCGCGCAAGAGCAACAATCACTTCGGCATCAAGTGTGGAGGCAACTGGCGCGGACGGACGGTGAGGCATGATGACGATGCCCGCAATGAATGTTTCCGCGCTTATCGCAATCCGAAAGACTCTTATGAAGACCATTCCGATTTCTTGAAACGGGGAGCACGTTATGCTTTTCTTTTCAAACTGAAGATTACGGACTATAAGGGTTGGGCGCGCGGCTTGAAGAAGGCCGGCTATGCTACCGACCCGTCGTATGCCAACCGCCTGATAACCATTATTGAGGACTATGAACTGTATAAGTACGACAGCCGTGGCATGAGCAAGCGCGATGTCCGCAGTTGGGAGAAGGAACTGAAAAAGAAACCTTGGCTGGCCAATCCGCATCAGGTGTACATTGCCAACGATATAGCTTATGTCGTGGCGCGCGACGGAGACACCTTCCAGGTGTTGGGCAAGGAGTTTGACATCAGCTGGAAGAAGCTGGTGAAATACAACGACCTCCATAAAGAATACACACTGGAGGCGGGAGACATTATTTACTTGAAAGAAAAGCGCAAGAAAGCCGCCAAACCCCATACCGTCTACATAGTGAAAGACGGTGATTCCATGCATACCATTTCCCAAAAGTACGGCATTCGTCTGAAGAACCTTTATAAGATGAATCGCAAGGATGCGGAATACGTGCCGGAGATTGGCGACAGATTGAGATTAAGATAAAGAAGCTATCCGAAAATGTACAGGGTGTCCGAAAACGGACACCCTTCTTTTTTCTTTTTTCGCTTACTTTCAGGGGTTTATGATTTTGGCATGGATTTAGTATATATTAAGCGTTATGTTCGCAAACAATAAAATTTAAAGATATGGATAGAGAAATTCCGAAAGAAGTGCGTAATAAAGAACGCAATAAGAAAATCATCCGCTACGGTGCTATCGGCGTGGCAGGTATCGTAGTGGTCAGTGTACTCATTTCATTGATGCGTACGGGAGTGAAGGAGAAAGACCTTGTTTTCTCCCAAGTGGGTAAAGGTACGATTGAAGTCAGCGTCAGCGCCTCCGGCAAGGTGGTCCCGGCATTCGAGGAAATCATCAACTCGCCCATCAATACCCGCATTTTGGAAGTGTACAGAAAAGGTGGCGACAGCGTGGATGTAGGTACCCCCATCCTGAAGCTGGACTTGCAGAGCGCCGAAACCGACTACAAGAAGATGCTGGACGAAGAGCAGATGCGCAGCTACAAGCTGAAACAACTGAAACTCGACAACCAGACCAAGCTGACCGACCTTCAGATGAAAATCAAAGTCTCCGCCATGAAGCTTGACCGCATGAAGGTGGAGCTGCGCAACGAGCAGTACCTCGATAGCCTCGGTTCCGGCACCACTGACAAAGTGCGCCAAGCAGAACTGAGCTACAACGTTTCACAACTGGAATACGAGCAATTACAGCAGCAGTATGCCAACGAGAAGGAAGTGTTGGCTGCGGAATACCAAGTGCAGGAATTGGATTTCAGCATGTTCCAGAAGACACTGGCCGAAACCAAACGTACGCTCGATGACGCGCAGGTGCGTTCGCCCCGGAAGGCCATCCTTACTTATATCAACAATCAGATTGGAGCTCAGGTTCCTGAAGGGACCCAGATTGCCGTCATCTCCGACTTGAGCCACTTCAAGGTGGAAGGCGAGATTGCCGATACTTACGGTGACCGTGTGGCTGCCGGCGGCAAGGCCATTGTGAAGATTGGCAGCGAAAAGCTGGAAGGTTCCGTAAGCAGTGTTACTCCGCTTTCAAAGAATGGTGTAATATCCTTTACCGTGCAGTTGAATGAAGATAATAACCGCCGTCTCCGTTCCGGTCTGAAGACAGATGTATACGTGATGAATGCGGTGAAGGAAGACGTGATGCGCATAGCCAATGCCAGCTATTATGTGGGACGTGGGGAGTATGAACTTTTTGTACGCAATTCCGATAAAGAAATCGTAAAGCGCAAGGTGCAGTTGGGCGATTCCAACTTTGAGTTTGTAGAAGTGGTCAGTGGCTTGCAACCGGGTGATGAAGTGGTGGTGAGTGATATGAGTAACTATAAGAACAAGAATAAGTTGAAATTGAAATGATAAAGTCTTACTTAAATAAGTCTGGGAACTGTTGAAGCAGAACAAACTGTGGCGCGCAGTATCAGTCGCATTCCACCTACGGAAGCCCTGCGTGACGGATAGATGAAAACGGACAAGGTGTTCATTTTCGGACACCTTACTGCATGTATAAATAGCAGATAATCAATAATAAACGATTTTGGTACAACTTTTGACCTCTTGAAGCAGAAATTGTGCGGAATAGAAACAGAACAGAATAATAACAATTTCTGATTATCCGTTTATGCACCTGTTATATTCGCAATTACTAGTCTGTCAAAGAGTTTGTCTCCAAAATACCGTCTGTTTAATTTGTAAATAAACTCGTTGAGATACAACTGTAAGTATTTCCTTTTGATTTTATGGTAGTTGCCCAGCAATGTCCGTTTTGCATTACTGATTGCGATATGCACCCATTTGAGTGTTTCCTTGGTGGTTTTGGCGTCTGATTTCTCGGTGACGTGCAATTCCACCAGATCGGAGATGTCAACGTAAGAAGTGCTTTTGTCCGAAAATACGATGGCATCATCCTCCATGCAGTCCCTGACCACGCCGTTGATTCCTTCACTTTGATGGCTATCCAGTACCCTGGCCTTGAAATAACGCACATGCTTCTCCTTTTTGCCCGTTTCGATATCTTCCAACGGGGTGCTTTCGGCCATCACCGCAACGTTCTGCTTTCCCTCGGCTCCCCGGCCACGTGTACCCTTGCCTCGCTCGATTTCCTTACTGGCCACCGAAAAGTTAACGAATTCTTGCGGTTTCTTTCAGCGCCGCCAATACCGCCAGCCCGTCGCGCAAGGGGCGCGGCTCGTGTGTGCGGATGAAGTCAGCTCCACCTGCGGCGGCGGCAAGCTCTGCAGCGAGTGTCGCGGCCCCGACATCCCCCGGACCACGGCCTGTGAGCGCGCGCAGAAAGGATTTGCGCGAAACAGACAGAAGCACCGGCAAATCGAAGCGCAGCCGCAATTCATCGAACCGCGCCAGCACCGAGAGCGAGGTTTCGGGAGCAGCCCCCAGAAAAAACCCCATGCCGGGATCAAGGACAAGGCGGTTGCGTTTGATACCGGCACCCGTCAGCGCCGCGATGCGCGCGTCAAAGAACGCCGCAATGTGATCCATGATGTCGCCAGCGGGTGCCTCGCGCCGATCTGCCTGCCCGTCTTGCACCGAATGCATAACGACGAGTTTGGCAGATGATTTCGCCAATTGCGGATAGAACGCAGCGTCTGGAAAACCGCGAATATCATTGAGATAGGCCACACCACGCGACAAGGCATAGGCTTGCGTCGCGGGTTGATAACTGTCGAGCGAGACGGGAATGCCATCTGCCTTGAGCGCGTCCAGCACCGGCGCGATACGCGCGATTTCTGTGTCGGACGAAACAGGCGCGGCGTCGGGATTGCTGGATGCCGGACCGAGGTCGATCACATCTGCCCCCTCGGCCATCAGCTTACGCGCCTGCGCAATGGCTGCGTCTGGCGCCAGATACCGGCCTCCATCGGAGAAACTGTCCGAGGTTATGTTGACGATGCCGAAAATGATGAGCGATTTATTCATGGGGGCTTCTATAATAATACCTAAAATCCGCAGGTAGTTAATTAGGATGTTTAAAGATTCTGATTATCCGTTTATGCACCTGTTATATTCGCAATTACTAGTCTGTCAAAGAGTTTGTCTCCAAAATACCGTCTGTTTAATTTGTAAATAAACTCGTTGAGATACAACTGTAAGTATTTCCTTTTGATTTTATGGTAGTTGCCCAGCAATGTCCGTTTTGCATTACTGATTGCGATATGCACCCATTTGAGTGTTTCCTTGGTGGTTTTGGCGTCTGATTTCTCGGTGACGTGCAATTCCACCAGATCGGAGATGTCAACGTAAGAAGTGCTTTTGTCCGAAAATACGATGGCATCATCCTCCATGCAGTCCCTGACCACGCCGTTGATTCCTTCACTTTGATGGCTATCCAGTACCCTGGCCTTGAAATAACGCACATGCTTCTCCTTTTTGCCCGTTTCGATATCTTCCAACGGGGTGCTTTCGGCCATCACCGCAACGTTCTGCTTTCCCTCGGCTCCCCGGCCACGTGTACCCTTGCCTCGCTCGATTTCCTTACTGGCCACCGAAAAGTAACCCTCATCCAGTTCTATCATCCCTTCCAGTGTATACCTTGCATCCCGGTTGCCCATCGCCCTGCGGAGTTTGTGTACCATCGCCCATACCGGTTCGTAACGCTTCAATCCTAATTGCTTCTGGAGTTCGTTGGTGGAGAATCCCTTTTTTGTGCAACTCATCAGGAACATCGTTTTGTACCACACCAGAAACGGCAGCTTGGAGCTCTCCATGATCGTACCGCTGCGCAACGAGGTGCGGAAACGGCAACCTTTGCATTCATAACTCCATTTACCCTGTAACCAATAATGGGAAGTGCCCCCGCATCGCTTGCAGACAACCCCTTCCTTATCACGCTGCTCCTTGAAATGCAAACGACAATCTTCCTCCGAACCGAAATGAGCCGTAAAACTGAATATGTTCATAATCCCTGCTTTTTGAGCGCTAATATACTAAAAATATTAGGTGTGTTTGCGGAGAATCAGATAACAATTAAATACTTACCATTATGATTAAGTTAACTGGCATCAACAAGATTTATCGTACAAACGAGATTGAAACCGTGGCATTGGAAAATGTAAACCTCGAAGTGAACAAGGGAGAATTTCTCAGTATCATGGGACCTTCCGGTTGCGGAAAATCTACGTTGCTGAACATTATGGGTTTACTGGATGCACCCACCAGCGGTACCATCGAAATAGCCGGTACGAAAGTGGACGGCATGAAGGACAAGGAGCTGGCTGCTTTCCGTAACCAGAAGCTGGGTTTTGTGTTTCAGTCTTTCCATCTGATTAACTCGCTGAATGTATTGGATAATGTGGAGCTGCCTTTGCTGTATAGAAAGGTGTCTGCCAAAGAACGCCGTCGTCTGGCGGAAGAGGTGTTGAAGAAGGTAGGTTTGAGCCACCGCATGCGCCACATGCCTACACAGCTCTCCGGTGGACAGTGCCAGCGTGTAGCCATTGCCCGCGCCATCATCGGCAATCCGGAGATAATCCTCGCCGATGAGCCTACCGGTAATTTGGACTCCAAAATGGGTGCCGAAGTCATGGAGCTGTTGCATCAGCTGAACAAGGAAGACGGACGTACCATTGTGATGGTGACTCACAATGAAGAGCAGGCCAAACAGACCTCGCGTACCATCCGCTTCTTCGACGGACGTCAGGTGGAATAATTACTGCTTAGAAACTATCAACTATTAATTATCAACTATCAATAAATGAAATGCAAACCGTAAGACAAGCTTTTACTATCTTGAAGCAGAATCCGCTGCTGAGTACAATTTCCATACTGGGTACGGCGTTTGCCATTACCATGATTATGGCTATTGTGATTATTTGGCAAACGAAGTATGCCGATTTGGAACCGGAAGTGAACCGTAGCCGGTGCCTTTACTTTTCTGCCATGCATATAAGCAGCAAGACAGAGGAGGGGGTACAAAACTATAATACTCCTTCACCGGCATTTATGAAAGAATGTATACAGCCGTTATCCGAAGTGGAAGCTTGTACTGCTTTTGTTCCGGCCAGTGCCGCTTTGGTGTCTCTTACAGATGGTAGCAACCGGGTAAAGGTGGATGCTATGCAGACCGATCAGGGCTTTTGGAAGGTATTCAGCCTGCAGTTCATGGCAGGACACGGTTTTGGCGAAGAGGATCGTGCAGGAGGTACAAAGGCTGTTGTGGTTTGTGCTTCTGTGGCACGGAAACTGTTTGGTACGACAGATGCGGTGGGACAGCAGTTATTGTTGAACCGCGAACCGGCGCGTGTGATAGGAGTGGTAAAGGATGTTTCTGTCACCGCAAAGGATGCTTACGCACAAGTATGGAGTATGTATCCGGCCGATAAGTTGGAAGTGACTTCGGTATGGAGTTATGGTGGTAGTGTTCATATTGCTGTGCTGGCACGTACATCCGACGATTTTCCGGCTATCAGTCAAGGTATTGCCAAACGGATAGAGGCTGTCAATGCAGGATTGGGAGATATGCAGATAGACATCATGGAGCAACCGGATGACATCGTGGCGCATGTGAACCATGTATGGGCTAACGTAGGACCGGATGTGACGATGCTATACCTGCAATATGCCATTGCATTGTTCATCATTCTGTTGGTGCCGTCGCTCAATTTGTGCGGGCTGAGTAACAGCCGGATGCAGCAGCGTACCTCGGAGCTTGGGGTACGTAAGGCCTTCGGAGGAACGCGCGGTGTACTGATACGCCAAATTCTGAATGAGAACCTGGTACTGACACTGCTTGGCGGTGTGGTAGGATTATTGTTCAGCTACGTAGCTGTATGGGGAATGCGTACCTGGCTTTTTACCAATAGCCAGAATGTCGGTACAGCCGGTGACTTTAGCTTGAGCATGGAGGCATTGTTCAGTCCCTGGGTATTTCTGCTGGCTTTTGCTTTCTGCGTGGTCATCAATACGCTTAGTGCCGGACTGCCTGCATGGATGGCAGCAAGACGGACAATTGTAGATTCACTGAACGATAAATAAAACAAGAAGTATTATGAAATTCATTTTACACAACTTACGCATGATATGGGCACGCCTGAGCAATAGTGGGTGGGTCTTGGCCGAACTTTTTTTGGTATTCATCGTGATGTGGTTTCTTTGCGACTCTCTGGGATGTATGAAATATACTTTCTATCGTCCGTTGGGATATGATATCGACCATGTTTATCGTCTTACTACGGTTCAGGGAGGCGAGAGTCGTGATACTGCATTGCTCGATGCCGACAAGTATCTGAATATCCTGAAAAGGCTGGAACAAGAACCGACTGTAGAGGCCGCTTCATTGAGTTATTGGAGTTTGCCTATGAGTGGCGCAAATAGTTATAACTCGCTGGCTGTACAAGATACCATCGGGCAGAACGGGCGTATGATTTATGCTACCGGTGGATATACCCGGGTTTTCCATATGCAGGAGGAACAAGGACGGACTTTTGCCGCTTTGCCTATCGGCATCAATAATGTGATGTTGAGTCAGGCTATTGCCGATGCCTTCAAGGAACGGCTACCGGAATTTTCACTCAACACACCGATGAAATGGCGTGGAGATACTGTGAATACTGTTACTCAAGGTGGCATTGTCGGCAGTTTCCGCGATTACCGCTATGGTAATGACGCTCATTGGATTTTTATGCGCCTGGGCGAGCAACTTATGCGTGAGGAATTCGGCAGTCAGCAGGCACAGATAGTTTTCCGTGTAAAGCCTGCAGCCGACGGACCGGACTATCGGGAACAATTTCTCCGCGAGATAGCACCGAGGCTGGATACGGACAATATATTTGTTGCCGATGCGGAACCTTACACGCAAATGCAGGCACAGTTTGAAGTGATGTATGGAGATACGGACAAAGTGAATAGTCAGACAATAGTGGTATTGTTCCTTTTGGGTAATGTCTTTTTGGGGCTGATAGGCACTTTCTGGGTTCGTACGCGCCGTCGTCGCTCGGAAATAGCCTTACGGTTGGCGATGGGTAGTACCAAGCATCAGGTTTTTTCCCTTCTTATGGGGGAGGGGTTACTGCTGTTGGCATTGGTTACTTTGCCTGCTATGCTGGTATGTTACAACGTAGGTGTCGGCGAATTCACCATTGGACGTACTGCATTGATTGCGACCTGGCCGGTAGAGTGGAGCATGATACGTTTCCTGATAGGCTCATTAGGTGCTTGGCTGTTGATAGCACTGATGGTGATGATGGGTATTTGGTATCCGGCCCGGCAAGCCATGAAGATAGAGCCGGCAGAGGCGTTACATGAAGAATAAGAAAATAATATCAATGATAAAAAAGAACGTATCATCTGTTTGTATCGAACACATCACTTGTTTGGGGCAAATATATCATCCGTTCGTACTAAATATATTATCTGTTTTTTGAGTAAGTAATCATCGTAATAAATAAGCAAGAATATGAAGACAAATATTATAGGTGTTATCATCGCATTGGCATTGGCATTTGCAGGCGTAATTTGTGCATGGGGACAAGATAACAAAGTGAGTGAAGTACGTAAGGTGGAGGCATTCTCATCCATCAGGATAACTTCTGTGGGTACGGTTTATTTCACACAGAGCGACAGTTACTCCCTACAGATTGAAGGACGGGAGAAGTACGTGAAGAATACGGAGAGCACAGTGAAGGATGGTCATCTCACCATCGGCTTCAAGGATAAGAAGGTGCGCAACCAAAATGACGGTGTTACCATCCGTCTCTCGGCTCCGGACTTAAAGATGGTGGAATTTATCGGTGTGGGTGAATTCAACTGTGAGGAACCCTTGAAACTGGATAAGCTGGAGTTTGAAGTGAAAGGCGTGGGTGATGTACATGTGAAGGATTTGACTTGCCGTGACCTGAGGGTGGCTTTACGTGGTGTGGGCAGTGCCGACATCCATGTAGTTTGCGATTATCTCTCTGCCAAAGTAGGTGGAGTCGGTGAAATTACTTTGAGTGGAACTGCCGGGCATGCTGACATTTCTAAAGGAGGCATAGGCGAGGTAAATACTGATAATTTGAAAATAGGCCGTTGAGATGATAAAGCAATTTTTCACACAAGCTTGGGCACAGTTGCGGCAGCAACCGATGATTAGTGCCGTCACCATAGCCGGTACGGCACTTGCCATCTTCCTCATCATGCTGGTGGTGATGATGCAGCAGGTGAAGGTGGCCCCGTTTGCCCCTGAAAGTAACCGTGACCGCTTTCTGCACGCCCATTATATGAGCATTACCAACAAGAGTTGGGGCGATGGAACCAGCAACGGACCGATGGGTATAAAGACGGCGCTCGAGTGCTTTAAATCGCTGAAGACACCGGAAGCGGTAACGATTTATACCTGCATGGTGGTTTCTACCCCCGTGAATCTGCCGGGACAACCTGCAACGGGTATCGATTTGTTGCAGACAGATGATACCTTTTGGCATGTATTCGATTTTTCGTTTGTTGCAGGAAAGGCCTATGACCGGGCTACGTTCGACGCCGGACTGCCCGTGGCAGTGATTACGGAAAGTGTGGCGCGCCGGCTGTTCCAGACAACGGAGGCCGTGGGCCGTGAATTCCTCTTGAACCATGCTCCTTATACAGTGGCCGGCGTAGTGAAGGATGTTTCTACTTTAGCCAACACAGCTTACGCGCAGGTATGGGTACCCTATACCTCTACTGAGATAACGAAGGATACCTGGAGCGACGAACACATGGGGATGATGAGCGTCACCATCCTGGCAAAAAGCCGCGAAGATTTTCCAGCCATCCGCGAGGAAACGGAGCGCCGCCGTCAGGAGTACAACACGATAATCGGTGAGAACGGTTATTCGTTGATTTACCGCAACCGTCCCTACGACCAGGAGAAGAGTGCCGCGGGCATGGCTGCCAACATCGAACCGGACGTGGACCAGGCGCGCAGACAGCGCCTCATTATCTTCATCATCCTACTGATTGTTCCTGCCATCAACCTCAGCTCGATGACACAGAGCCGTTTGCGCCAGCGTGTGGCTGAGATCGGTGTACGCCGGGCATTCGGTTCAACAAGACTGGAACTGATGGGGCAAATCATTGCAGAGAATTTGGTGGTGACACTGTTGGCAGGGATTCTGGGATTGTTACTGAGCGTCGTGTTTGCTTATTTGGGAAATACCCTGCTGTTTGCCCAGGAATTCAGCCAGACGCTGAGCCCTCCCGCCGTGGATGCAAGTATATTGCTGCATGGCTCTACTTTTGGCTGGGCACTGCTGTTCTGCTTTGTGCTGAACTTATTGAGTTCCGGTATTCCCGCATGGCGTGCATCGAGGGTAGGCATTGTAAATGCATTGGGTGGACGCTTGCATAAATAATCCCGTGTCACTAAACATTAATCGCTGAAGAAAATGACTAAGAAACTTCTTATACAGATAAAGAATGAATGGCTCTCAAACCTATGGTTGGTGCTGGAGCTGCTGGTGGTGAGCGTAGTGATGTGGTACGTGGTGGACTATCTCTATACTCGCGCCGCTACCTACCTGGAGCCGAAAGGCTTTGATATCGAGCATTGTTACCTCATCGAGTTGGGTGAACTGACACCCAAAAGCCCCGACTACATAGCCGGGCATACCTCTCAGCAGACCCACGATGACATAGCCAAGTTGCTGGAGCGTCTGCGCCACCGGCCAGAGATAGAGGCGGTGAGCCTTTCACAGAATTCGTACCCTTACAATGGAAGCAATTCAAGCGCTGAAGTGAGCTACGATACGTTGCGTTCTCCCGGTTGGACTATCCGGAGGTTGGTGACACCGGATTTTCCCCGTGTATTTCGCTATCGGGGCACGCGTGGCGAGACACCCGAACAATTGGCTGAAATGTTGGAACGCGGGGATTTCATGGCTTCGGACAACCTTTTTAGTAAGTATGACCGTAGGATGACCGACTTTGTGGGCCAGCGGTTCCATCTCTTTGGGGACACAACGAAGACCTACCGGCTGGGTGCCGCATTGCAAGATGTACGCTATCACGATTACGACCAGGCACGAAGCTCATATTCCATGATGGTGAAGCAGAATTTCTACTATGTCGGTCTCGAACTTTGTGTCCGTGTCCGTGAAGGGCAGGACAATGACTTCATTGAGAGGTTGAAGGCAGACAGTGAGAGCCAGTTTCGCGTAGGAAACATCTTCATTTCGGAGATACGTTCTTTCAAGGACATCCGCCGCAACTTCCAGCAGGCATGGACCAATGATATCCGTAACTATGTGATGGGTATGGGATTCCTGCTGCTGAACATCTTCCTCGGCTTGCTCGGAACATTCTGGTTCCGTACGCAGCAACGCCGTTCGGAAATAGCGCTGCACAAAGCGCATGGAGCGACAGACCGTGCCATCTTCATCCGGCTGCTTAGTGAAGGGATATTATTGTTGGCAATTGTCACTCCTGTTGCATTGCTCATCGACTATAATCTGGCGAATCTGGAATTGAACTCCTGGAGGAACGGTACGACATTGGAGTGGGGCCGTCTGCTGCTCTGTGCCGCGATCAGCTTTGTGTTGATAGCCCTCATGATTATTATCGGCATCGGCATCCCCGCCCGCAAGGCGATGAAGGTACAGCCCGCCGAAGCTCTGCACGACGAATAATTTAATTTTCAATTTTTAATTATTTATGATACGTCTCTACTTTCAGCAAGCCTTCTACCATTTGCGGGAGAATCCCATTATCACTTGGGTGTCCGTGATAGGTACCGCTCTTGCCATTTGCATGATTATGGTGCTTGTCATCACCCTGCAAGTACGTATGGTAGATTGTGAGCCGGAGATAAACCGCTCGCGTTCGCTTTATGTTTCTACCATGGCAGTAAGGTATAAAGGAACTGACCATGGGGCATATGGGCACATGTCTGTACAGACGGGTAAGGGATGTTTTAAACAGCTTTCTACGGCAGAGGCCGTCACGCTTATATCTTTACCGGAAAAAGTGCGTGTGTCGTTGCCCGCTGGAGCAAAGCTGACAGCGGATATGGTGCAGACGGACGAACAGTTCTGGCACATCTTCCGTTTCCGTTTTTTGAGTGGTAAAGGTTTCAGCAAGGCAGACAGCGATGCCGGAATACCTTGTGCCGTTATCTCGGCTACCGTGGCGCGTCGGTTGTTCGGCACTACGGAGGTAACGGGGCAGACATTGCAACTGAATCATGTGGATTACCGGGTTTCAGGTGTCGTGGCCGATGTTTCCATGCTTGCCACTTCAGCATACGGGCAAGTGTGGGTACCTTATAATTCGACCGATGCTGCCGGTTTTGCCTGGTGGGAAAATACGATGGGGCAGATGAAGGCTGTGATATTAGCACATTCGTCGGCCGATTTTCCGGCTATTCGTGAAGAGGCGGAGAGATTGCGCCTTGCGTATAACGCCGGTCTATCCGAAGCGGAAACCTTTTATCGTGACCAACCCGATGGGGTGTTTGCCAATCTGTATCGTAAATGGGACCATTTGCCGGATATGAAGGGGATTGTTTTGCGTTACGCGCTTGTCATCACCATCTTGCTACTGGTGCCTGCCATCAACCTTTCTTCCATGACCCTCTCGCGGATGCGGAAGCGTATGAGTGAAATCGGGGTACGCAAAGCTTTCGGTGCTACGGGTAGTGAACTGGTAAGACAGGTGTTTTTCGAAAACCTGCTGCTCTCTCTGTTGGCGGGTATGCTGGGGCTGGCTTTGAGTTACGGTGCTACTTTTTTATTGAACGGCTTCCTCTTTGGCAATAGCGCCAATGCCTATTTAAATGGAGACACTTCACTGACACCTGGCATGTTACTTTCTCCATGGGCTTTTCTGTCGGCTTTCGGTTTCTGTTTGCTGATGAATTTGCTTTCAGCCGGTATCCCGGCATGGAGGGCTTCGAGGATGAATATAGTGGATGCAATCAATCAGAGGGGGGAATGACATATGAAGAATATATTGGTTCAGATTAAGAATGAATGGCGTTCCAGCCTTTTCCTTTTTACGGAACTGCTGCTGGTCTTTGTGGTGCTTTGGTACATTGTGGACTGGACACTGGTTACTCTTCGTGTTTACAATGCCCCGATGGGTTTTGATACGGAACATTGCTATAATATTGCAGTCAGTAAGCTTACTCTCAAGTCTACTGCTTATAATTTCGATTTGACCAAGGACGATGATATGCGGCATCTTGTGGAACTTGCCGAACGTTTGAGGCATCGTCCAGGTGTGGAAGCTGTGGCACTTTCTCAGAATTGCTTTCCTTATAATGACGGTAGCAACGGTCTCAATCTGGGGCTGGATACTATATCGGAGAATGTTCATCTGCTTTGGGTGGAACCTGATTTTTTCCGTGTGTTCCGTTATGGTAGCTCGGATGAGGAGATGTTGACCCACATGGCCGCTGCCATACGGGATGACCATATGGTCGTTTCTTCCAATCTTTTTGCAGCCTATCCTGAATTGCACCTGAACAATGCAGCTTCTTTACAAGACCGTGAACTTACACTGTTGAATTTCGGTAGTGATGAACGGTGCCGCGTAGGGGCTGTCGGCACACCCGTACGTTGGTCGCACTTCTATACTTCTTCAGAGTGGGGAGGTACTTATGCAGCTTTGCATCTTAACCTTGACAGACTGAAAGAATATGGAAATCCACGATACATCACTCTCAGTCTTCGTGTCCGTCCTGATGCCGATTCCGGCTTTATGGAGAAGCTTATGGAGGATGCTGACCGCCTCTATCAAGTAGGGAATCTCTATCTGCTCGATGTAACTTCTTTCAAGGATTTGCGCGAGATATGCGAACGTGAGGACATGAATGAAGCCAAAACCCAGCTTTGTGTGCTCGGCTTTCTGTTGATGAATATTTTTCTGGGCGTTATCGGCACTTTCTGGTTCCGTACACAGCAGCGTCGCCGTGAAGTGGCACTCCGTATGGCTATGGGAAGTTCGCGTCAAGGTGTCTTCCTCCGTCTGATGTCGGAGGGTATATTGCTGCTTACCCTTGCAGCCGTTCCTGCCGTCATTATTGCCTTCAATGTGGGAATGGCGGAGTTGGTGGATGTTGAGAAACTTCCTTTCGGCGGAGGGCGTTTTCTGGCAGCTGTTGTGGCAACCTGGTCGCTTATGGCTGTCATGATTGTTGCAGGTATTTGGTATCCGGCAAGAGGTGCCATGAAGGTGCAGCCTGCCGAAGCATTACATGATGAATAGAAAGTTATGAAACAAATTTTAGCTCTTATCCGCCAGAATCCCTTTTTCAGTGCTGTTTCCGTCATCGGTACGGCAGTGAGCATCACCTTTGTCATGGTCATTTACATGGTGTATGACATCCAGACGGCTGACTTGGCTCCTGAGTCGCACCGCAGTAGTATGGTATATTCTTCTTATGGATATTCTTACCGTAAGTCCGACCGCAGCAATTCCAATACGGGTATGTCTTATCGGGCTGTCAACGCTATTTTTAAGGAACTTCCGGGAGCAGAACTTGTCACCTATCTGGGACCTACCTATCTTAGATACTGTGGGGAGTCGCCAGCGCGGGGAATGCGCCGCACGGTTCGTCAGGTGGATTTGAACTATTGGCGTGTCTACGACATCCCTCTTGTGGCAGGTCGTCTTTTCAGTACCGAAGAGTTCGATGCTTGCCGGGATGTTGTGGTTATAGGTGAACAGCTTGCCCGCGAAGCTTTCGGGTCTGCCGAAGCAGCCATTGGCAAGAATTATTTTGTTAACTTTCGCCCTAAACGCATTGTGGGGGTCACCAAAGATGTGAGCTCTCTGTTCACATTTGCCTATGGAGAGTTGTGGATGCCTTATTCCACCCGGAATTCCGATTTGGGCAGTGAAGGGCTACGGGGAGATTTCGAGGCTGTGGCCCTTGTCAGGCCCGGTGTCGGTAGAGAGGAGCTCAAGCGGCAGATAGAACAGTCGCTTGCCCGCTTCAACGAGACACTGACTGAGTATAAACTGGAACTTCCCGATCTCAGCACTTATACGGAACGGCAGTTCTTCCGTAATGATACGATGAGCCCTGCCGTAACCTGCATAATTCTGGGTCTGATATTACTGATTGTACCTGCTATCAATGTCAGCGGACTTATATCTTCGCAAATGTCCCGTCGCATGGCTGAGCTTGCGGTAAGGAAAGCATACGGTGCCAGCTGTTCTACTTTAATGGTGCAGTTGCTCCGTGAGAATCTGGCTTTGGCATTTGCCGGCGCATTGCTCGGTTTTCTCTTTTCATGCATATTCCTATGGCTGGGTAAGGATTGGATGCTTGGCTATGGCGCTCCCGGAACGAATTTTGATGTAAGTGTCTGGCTTTTCTTCCGTCCCACGGTTTTCGTGGCTGTATTGGTGGTGTGCCTGTTGTTCAACCTGCTTTCTGTGTTTATTCCGGCCTGGCATGCCACCCGCCGTCCCATAGCCGAGGTTCTTGGTGGAGAATGAACGGATAAACGAATCCCAATTAAAAAAACAGTAACGAGTATGATACATTCTATTTTACATCAGATATGGAACCAGCGCCGCAGTAATGGCTGGCTGTTTGCCGAGCTGTTGATTGTATTTACATTGATGTGGTATTGTGTGGATGTGCTCTATGGCTTTACCCATGCAGAACGGCAGCCTAAGGGGTATGATTTGGAGCATGTCTATAAGATAAGGATTTCCTGCAACCCCACACAGATAGTACCGTGCACATCGGAAGACAGTCTGCAGACCTTCTGGTTCAAACCGATGGAGGAGGTGCTCCGGCGTATCAGGCAATATCCTGCTGTGGAGAGTGCGGCCATGTGGTTGGGTACCGATACCTATACCCGCGGGCGTGTTTACCAGGGGTATACGACGGACAGCGTACATGTTGTCGAGACTACAGTACGCTATGTGTCTCCAGAATATTTCGACGTCATGCGCATTCCGTTGTTGCAGGGGAATGTCGTAGACTGGAATTCCACTGCCAGTCCTTTGCCTGCCGTGGTGACCTGTGATCTGGCAGACAGCCTTTTTCAGACAAGTACTGGGGCGGTGGGCCGCGAGTTCCTGGATTATTACAGCGGAGGTCTCCGTTACCGTGTCTCTGCAGTCTGTGCCTTGCAGAAGACGGATGATTACGCCCGTTACGGACCTTTTGTTCTGACTCCTTTCCCTGGTTGGTTCTATGAGGCCCAGTACCTTCCGTTCATCTCCCTACGGATACGTCCGGAGGCAGATACGGATAATTTTGCAGCCTGTTTCTATCAGGATATGACGTCGCAGCTGCAGGTCGCTCCATTCTATCTTTTCGACATACAGAGCTATAAGGACCAGAAGATAGAACGGGATGCTGCCGAAGGAATCACCCCA
The DNA here is from genome assembly GCF_004328515.1 of Bacteroides sp. A1C1. Classification (NCBI taxonomy): domain Bacteria; kingdom Pseudomonadati; phylum Bacteroidota; class Bacteroidia; order Bacteroidales; family Bacteroidaceae; genus Bacteroides; species Bacteroides sp. A1C1. The sequence goes on along the minus strand of NZ_CP036491.1, from coordinate 317,773 downwards.
TATATCCGTAGTGCAAGGCTCATTGTGATATTCTTCGTTTTCAATGTATTCATTGGGCTGATGGGAACTTTCTGGTTCCGTACCCGCCATCGTCGCAGCGAGATTGCCTTGCGCATGGCCATGGGCAGCAGCCGTGGAAGGATACGTTGGCAATTGCTGGGTGAAGGGTTGCTGCTGTTGGCGCTTGCTTCTATTCCGGCTTTGATAATATGTATTAACATGGTTATGGCAGATGTCACTTTTACAGAAGCCACGGATGCCACTTGGGGGAGATTTGTCATATGCGTTTCTATTGTCTGGGTATTGATGGCACTAATGGTGATTGCAGGAATCTGGTATCCGGCTTCACGGGCCATGGAGGTGCAGCCTGCCGAAGCATTGCATGATGAATGAGTTTTTTTTGAGTAATCTGTACTCATTCTCAATATAACTTGTATATTTGCGTGACGAATAAGAGTTTTTGCGTTGAGTATACAAAATCTATATTATGATGAAACGCCTTTTCTTTCCATTGCTTGCAGGCTTGTTGTGGTTGATGTCGGGAACACTTTCGGCTGCGGAACGTACGTACAATGTACTTTTCATACAGTCTTATACAAAAAATACTCCTTGGCACAGCCTCCTGACAGAAAATCTGGAGAACGGACTGAAAAAGGGGGGAGTTAGAGCCAATATCATTACCGAATATCTGAATGCCGATTACTGGTCTTTCGCTTCCGAATGTTTCATCATGCGCCGCATTTGCCAGCGTGCCAGGCAACGGAAAACGGACTTGATTGTGACTTCCAGCGATGAGGCTTTCTTCACATTGACCCATTGCGGTGATTCCCTGCCTTATCAGATACCGGTGGTGGTTTCGGGCATCAAATACCCGGATGAGAGGGTCTTTGAAAGAATGCCCAACGTCTCTGGCTATGTTTCGAAAACGGATTTCGATGTCTTGCTGGATGCGGCTGTCCGTATGTTCCCTTCCCGCAGGGAGTTGGTTTGTCTGTCCGACAGCAGTTTCCTGAGCCTTAAAGGGGTCAGGGCTGTGGAAGACTCTTGGGAACGCATAAAAAGCAACTATCCGGAGCATGAGTTGAAAGTGCTGAACGTGCAGGCCAAGTCCTTGAACTCTATCATCACTTCCATTTGCTATGACTACAATGCCTACAAGCATATTGTTATAGCTCCCAAATGGATTCCTTTTCTTTCCTTGAAGTTGAAGGCTCCCGTGTTTACCAGCCAGAACCTGGCTATGACGAACGGTGTGCTGTGTGTGTATGATGCCGTTCCCGGAGAGGATGCCTTTGCTGCCGGCCGGCAGGCTGCAAGTATTTTGAAGGGCAAGTCACCCGCCTCATTGGGAGTAAAGGACTTTGGGGGCAAGTTGCTGTTCGATTACAAACAGTTGCAGTTTTTCCGTGTGGACACGAACCGTGCGGAGAGCAAGGGCATCATTTTGAATATACCGTTGATGGAGCGTTACCGTGTCTGGTTCATTCTGTTCTATTCGCTGATTGTCGGGGCATTGGTGCTGCTGGTTGCCTGGCTTTTCCGTGCCAACCGCAGGGAGTCGCGTAAGCGCATACATGCCCAGACCCGCTTGTTGATACAGCACCGCCTGGTGGAGCAGCGCGACGAGTTCGACAATATCTTCTGTTCCATTCGCGACGGCTTGATTACGTATGATACCGACCTGCGCATCCATTTTGTCAACCGTCCGTTGTTACAGATGCTGGGACTTTCTTCCGAAACCTATACGTCCCGTTTCTATGAAGGGCAGATGGCCGGCTCCATTTTCAGGATTTACATGAATGGAGAAAACATCTTGCAGGACTTGTTGAAGAAAGTACGTACCGGAAAGAGACCTATTTCTATTCCGGAGAAAGCCTTCATGCAGGAAAACCATCAGGGAACGTATTTCCCCGTTTCCGGCGAGGTAGTACCTATCTTTGCCAATGAAAAGATGACGGGAATGGCGATTGTATGCCGCAATATCTCCGAAGAAGAGATGCAGAGACGCTTCTTCAATATGGCGGTGGAGGAAAGCTCCATTTATCCGTGGCAGTACAACATGCATATGAACCGTTTCCATTTCCCGGGTGGATTGCTGCGCCGTTTCGGGTATACCGGTGATACGGACTTGCTGGCACGTGATGAGATGGACACCCTTATACATCCGGAAGACTTGCTGCATACGCGCAGGAATTTTGATGCCATTCTGTTGGGCAATGAAATCAATTCACGGATGAGTTTCCGGTTGAAGAGTGCGGATGGGAGCTATGAATGGTGGGAGTTCCGCAGTACCGCTTATGACGGACTGACGGTTGATACCCCATACATGGTATTGGGAGTATGCCAGAGCATCCAGCGTTACAAGGATACGGAAGAGGCCTTGATTGCCGCACGTGACCGTGCCTTGCAGGCCGACAAGCTCAAATCTGCGTTTCTTGCCAATATGAGCCATGAGATACGCACCCCTTTGAATGCCATTGTCGGCTTCTCGGATTTGTTGAAGGATTTGGACGCTTTTTCTCCGGAAGAGGTAAAGCAGTTCGTCGAAACAATCAACATCAACTGTACATTGCTGTTGGCGTTGATAAACGATATTCTGGACCTCTCGCGCATAGAATCGGGCACGATGGACTTTAAGTTCGGAGCATTCAATCTGGCGTTCATCATGCAGGAAGTCCATGAATCCCAGCGTCTGAGTATGCCTCGGGATGTAGAGCTACGTATAAAGATTCCGGAAGGGGAAGACAAATTGGTCATCACCGATTCCGTCCGCTTGAAGCAGGTCGTGAACAACCTGATAAACAATGCCAAGAAATTCACGGTAACGGGCAGCATCACCTTCGGCTACGTCACGAACCGGGAAGGATATACCACCATCTTTGTCGAAGACACGGGAAGCGGTATCTCCGAAGACGCCCAGAAACATATCTTCGAACGCTTCTACAAAGAAGACAGCTTTACGCAGGGTGCCGGTTTGGGGCTGAGCATTTGCCAGACCATCGTAGACCGCTTGCATGGTTCTATCTCGGTCTCCTCAGAGTTGGGAAAAGGAACGCGTTTCGAGGTGGTGATACCGGATGCGAACGAATAATCATTCAATCCGTTTGCAGGCATTGGCTTGCAGAAACTCCTCCAATATATCCTCGTAATTGCCGTGTAACATGATGTGGTGGTTGCCCAGCGGTGTCTTGAGGAAATAGTCGGCAGGGGAGTTCATTTTTATCCGTACTTGGGTGCGGCACATATTGATGTAGTTTGTATTCTCAACAAGCGTGCCGGTGCTCAGGTAATATTCGTCCAGACTTTCGTTCCCGCATTTCACGATGGTTACATCTCCTGTCGGCAGGATTCCCTGAATACCGATGCCGATTTCCGTCTCAAAATGGTTGCGTATGATGAACTGCTCCGTTTGTGCGATACCGATGGTACAATGTGCCAATATGATTTCATTGGTACGGGCATTTATCATGGAAGGATTGGCCATGAAAGAGTTCTTCCCTGTCAGCACTTTTACGGCCAGCATGGTGAAGACGGATTGCAAATCGCCTTCACATCCGGCAATGATTCCTTCGTCGTTCAGCAAGGCAAGGGCAAGGCAGCCGGTGGTTCCCGTTTGGTCTATCAGACGGAAGCAGCTGAGGGTAATGGCGCTCAGTCGCTCTTCCTCTACAATCCTCTTGATGGCTCGATACAGCCGCATGGCCTTTATCATGTCTTCGGGGCTTGCCTCTCGGCAGGCAAGCGCTTTTCCTGCCAGTCCGGCGCATGCTTCGCCCACCTCGTCGTCCGTTATCTGTCCGTAGTATTCATAAATGCGGTCCAATGAGACGTCTGTGTACTCGATACCCCAGCGGCGTTTGGCAAGCAGATAATCCACATTGCTGGCAATGAGCCAACTGGACGGAGTGCCCATTACGCCGATGCGCATGCCGAAAAGGCTGCGTTGTGCCATGAAATTGCTGTGCAGGACAAAAATACGCTTGATGGTTTCGGGGAGCTCTCCGTGAAGAATCTCGCTTTTCATTCCCCGGCCGCGCAGCCAGGAAGATATTTCGAGAGCGGCGGCCAGTGAGTTCTGCATGCCGTCTGCCAGGAGGATGGCGGGGCGGGGAAGGGATTCGAAATGCTGGATTACCAGCCGTTCCACACCTCCGGTGGCAATGAATATAATACTGAAGTCATCGGGTGATAACTTGTCTATATCTTTGTAATCAATGAAGTTGACGGTAAAGTATTTTTCCAATTCAGTCAATATCACTTCGTGGGAGCTACGGACTGATGCTTGTTTATGCAGTATGGAAGCAAAAGTTATAAGGTTGATGACCATGGTGTTATTTACAATTTGACTATTTACTATTTACAATTGAGCCAGCTTGGTTCGTTTGCTTTTTCAAAGATACAAGTTTCCGTTTACATATCATAGAGTTTTTACGATAGATAAGTTTTTTAAAGTTTTTATGGTCTTGCCTTCCTTTTGGTTTCAAATAATTCGCTACATTTGCAACTTTAATGATAAAGTGATAGCAATATCACTTATAAATAGTCTATTAAATAGTAAATTGTAAATTGTCAAATAGTAAATAACCTCATGCCAACAATATCTATTCGCGGAATGGAGATGCCCGCATCTCCTATCAGAAAACTGGCTCCTTTGGCAGATGCTGCCAAGCAGAGGGGCATACATGTATTCCACCTGAACATCGGACAACCCGACCTGCCTACTCCGGAAGTCGCGATTGAAGCGATACGGAACATCGACCGGAAAGTTCTGGAATACAGTCCCAGTGCGGGGTATCGCAGTTACCGCGAGAAGTTGGTGGGTTACTATGCGAAGTACAATATCAATCTGACTGCAGACGACATCATCATCACTTCCGGCGGCTCGGAGGCGGTCTTGTTTTCTTTCCTGGCTTGCCTCAATCCGGGTGATGAAATCATTGTTCCCGAGCCGGCCTATGCTAATTATATGGCGTTTGCCATCTCTGCCGGAGCTAAGATACGCACCATTGCCACGACCATCGAAGAGGGTTTCTCGTTGCCCAAGGTAGAGAAGTTCGAAGAGCTGATTAACGAGCGCACGCGGGCCATTTTGATTTGCAATCCCAACAATCCTACGGGTTACCTCTATACACGCCGTGAAATGAACCAGATTCGCGACCTTGTGAAGAAGTACGATTTGTTCCTCTTCTCGGACGAGGTGTACCGTGAATTTATTTATACGGGTTCTCCCTATATCTCTGCCTGCCATCTGGAAGGCATTGAGAACAATGTGGTGCTGATTGATTCCGTGTCCAAGCGCTATTCGGAGTGCGGTATCCGCATCGGTGCCCTGATAACGAAGAACAAGGAAATCCGGGATGCTGTCATGAAGTTCTGCCAGGCGCGTCTCAGTCCTCCATTGATTGGCCAGATCGCCGCAGAAGCATCGTTGGATGCTGATGAGGATTATCTGCGCGACACATACGATGAATATGTAGAACGCCGTAAATGCCTGATTGACGGATTGAACCGCATACCGGGCGTATATTCGCCCATTCCGATGGGAGCGTTCTATACGGTGGCAAAGCTGCCGGTAGATGATTCGGACAAGTTCTGTGCCTGGTGCCTGTCGGAGTTTGAATACGAGGGACAGACGGTATTCATGGCGCCTGCGTCCGGCTTCTATACTACGCCGGGTTCTGGTCGCAACGAAGTGCGTATCGCATACGTACTGAAGAAAGATGACTTGAACCGCGCCTTGTTTATCCTGCAAAAAGCATTGGAAGCCTATCCGGGGCGAACCGAATAAAATGAAATAATTCATTAGGCGCGGATTACACGGAAAACTTAAGATAAAGACGTTTGTTTCAAATCTTCCGTGTAATCTGCGCCTAAAAAATAATGGCCCATGAATCTATCTCGCTTTATAGCGTTGCGCATTTATCGCAACTCGGAGCCGGGCAAGCAAGTTTCCCGTCCGGCTGTCCTTATTGCCATGGTGGGCATTGCCCTTGGACTGGCGGTGATGATTATTGCCGTGTCCGTCATTGTCGGCTTCAAGAGCGAGGTAAGGGATAAAATCGTGGGTTTCGGTGCCCATATCCAGATAGGCAACCTGGATGCTGCACGCTCATACGAGACGCGTCCGGTGGTGGTGGGCGACAGCATGATGGCTGCGCTTTCCGATTATCCCGAAGTGAAGCATGTACAACGCTACTCCACCAAGCCGGGGATGATAAAGACCGCCGATGCCTTTCAGGGAATGGTGCTGAAAGGTGTGGGGCAGGAGTATGATAGCACCTTCTTCCACCGCCATTTGCTGGAGGGGGAGTTTCCGCAATTCAGCGATTCTGCTTCGTCCAACCGCGTAGTCATCTCAAAGTCTCTTGCCAACAAGCTGCAATTGAAACTCGGTGACAAGATAGACACCTACTTCATCCAGGACGATGTGCGTGCCCGCCGCCTGAAGATTGCAGGTATCTACCAAACCAACTTCTCTGAATACGACAACCTATTCCTGCTTACCGACCTCTACCTGGTGAATCGCCTGAACAACTGGGAGCCAGACCAGGTGAGTGGCGTGGAGCTGGAAATACGCGATTATGACAAGCTGGAAGAAACCACCTATGAGGTAGCTGCCGATACGGACGGGAATCCCGACCGTTATGGCGCCGAGTATTGCGTCCGCAATGTAGAGCAGCTCAATCCTCAAATCTTTGCCTGGCTGGGCATCTTGGATGTCAACATCTGGGTCATTCTCATTCTGATGATTGGAGTGGCGGGGTTCACCATGGTATCCGGCCTGCTGATTATCATCATAGAGCGTACCTCCATGATAGGTGTGCTGAAGTCTTTGGGAGCCAACAACTTTACTATTCGTAAAGTTTTCCTTTGGTTTTCGGTCTTCCTCATCGGGAAAGGCATGCTCTGGGGGAACATAATCGGCCTTGCATTCTATTTTGTGCAGCGCTGGTCCGGCTTGTTCAAGCTCGACCCTGAGACCTATTATATGGCTACTGTTCCGGTATCTTTCAATATCTGGCTGTTCCTGCTACTGAATGCCGGTACATTGCTGGCTTCAGTCCTGATGTTGTTGGGCCCTTCATTTCTGATTACACGCATCCATCCGGCAACTTCCATCCGTTACGAATAAGAGAATCACTTTCTCAGAAAATCGCTTTTCTTGCGGAACAGACAGTACCATTTCCAACGTAAAGACTGTATCGGCTGCAATAGGTCGAAAGCCGGTAGTGTGAAGTAATATCTACGTTGTTCTTCCAGGTCGCGGGCAGTCTTGTTGACAATGACGGCCTGCAGGGTGAAACGGAACAGGAACAAAAGACAAGCGACGCCTGCTGCCAGCCAGTGGAAGTGCATAATGCCGATGAATATCGCTGCTATCCAGGATGCGTGGAATACCAGGCGAGTCAGGGTCTCAAAACCGGCCAGCCAGCGTTGCATCCCATGATACAGCCGTGCTGTGGAGGCGTAACCTATTTTCTCTTCTTTCCAGTCCTTGGCACGCAGAAGCGGTTGCATGCGTACAATGGCATTGGCATCCGTTTCTACCCGCGTGTTCTCCGGGGTAGCCACGTGGTTGATGAACAAATCGTCGTCTCCCCGTTGCAGGTTGAGGTGTGCGGAGAATCCTTTCTGTTGGTAGAAGAGTTCCTTCCGGTAGGCCAGGTTACGCCCGATGCCCATGTAGGGGCTGCCTGCCAGGGCAAATCCCAGATAGCGCATGGAAGTGAACAGATTGTCGAATGCCACCCGTTTGTGCAGCCAGCCTTTGCCGCGTTCGTAGCCGCTGTATCCTAGCACCACTTGGGTACGTGATGTGAAGTTGCGTGCCATCAGTCGCAGCCATTGGTTGCTTTGGGGCATGCAGTTGGCATTGGTAAACACCAGCCATTCATATTTGCTGGCCTTGATTCCAAGCGTCACAGCCAGCTTCTTACGGCTGATGTAGCGGGAGGAATCGGGCACGAAGCTGTGGTAGAGATGGGGGTATTTCTCCTCGAGGATGGTCAGGTAATCTTCGCTCTCATCAGTGTTGCCGTCGTTAATGACGATGACTTCAAATAGGGGATAGTCCTGCTCCAGCACGGCGCCCAGGTTGCGGCGCAGATTTTCGGATTCCTCGCGGGCGCAGATGATGACGGATATGGGGGGCAGTTCCTGGGTGAAGTGCATGTTTCCCTGCTTCACGGCACGGCGGCGTGCATGAATACGGTTGTAGAGACAGAGGTAGTAGATAATTTGAATAAGGAACAGACCACCCGCTACGGCGAGTACGATAATTTCAGTTGAATCTAATGTAAATGCTTCCATGTGCAGTAGGACGTTTATGTGCTGCAAATTTACGCAATTTCCGGCACTGCCTCAAACTTTGTTCCGGGAAAGTGCTTGGACAAATACTGCTTGATGTATTTCATCGTGTCTTCCTGGATAGTCTTATCCTCCACGGTGGGATAGAGGTTGTAGAGTACCGTATCGAGTGCGATGCCCCGGTTCTTGATGGCTTCGAAGCTCAGCAGGGTGTGGTTGATGCTGCCCAGCTTTCCGGAGGTGACGAAGATAAGCGGGTACTGCTTTTCCACAATGTAGTCTATCGTCAGGAAATCTTCGGTGAGGGGAACCATCAGACCTCCGGCTCCTTCTACGAGCACGGTATCATAGCGGTGGGAAAGTTCCCTGGTGGCACGCTCTATTTTCACGAAGTCTATCGGGCGCTTGTCTATGCGGGCGGCGAGGTGGGGGGAGCAGGGGTAGGAGAATATCTCGGGCATGGTCAGCCCCTCTTTGTCTTCCGGCAGGTAGCCGGTTCCGGTGAGGTGGCGGTGCAGGTCGATGTCCTCGGAATGGCCGGTGTTGCCGGTCTGGATGAACTTTTGGGTGATGACGCGCAGGCCGCGTTGCATAAGCTCACGGGCATACCAGGCGGTGCAATAGCTTTTTCCGGCATCTGTATCAATGCCGCTGATGAAGTAGATGTTTTTTGTTTCCATTATTTTGTCTTTTTTCGTGCGATGATATAAATAGGGTGATAGGTTAGGCTTACGTTGCCTGCGGCATCACTGAACCGGGTTGTGTATTCTTCGCAGAAGGATTGCAGGCGGCCACGCGTCCACATCCTTTTTTCCGTACCCGTGACTCCGGTTTGCTTCAGATGCTTCAGCACTGCCTGGGGAGTGGGGAAGGGCAGGGATATCACCTCTTCTTCGGCATGGAGAATATCGAAGCCGGGAGACAGCAGGGCTTGCAGCTCCTTAATGGAGGGATAGTCCAGCCCGTGCCCAGTCAGTTGGCGTATTTCGTGCATGTTTGTGGCGCCGAAGGTGCTGAAGGCAAGCAGGCCGTCTGCCACCAGTGCTTGGTGGCAGCGGGTGAAGAAAGCACCTGGGTCGTTGAACCATTGTAGGGTGGAGCACGAGGTTATCAGGTCGGTTTCTCCGGGGAAGTCGATGGCTTCGGCATCACCGGGGACGAACTGCACGGTAGTGCCGTCGCAAAGTTCCTTGACGCACTCTTCCATTTCCCGGCACAAGTCGTTCAGCAGCAGGGTTTCCGGTTGCAAGGTGTGGAGGAGGATACGCGAGTAGCTTCCCGTTCCGCAGCCAAACTCTACGACACGGTGGAAACGTGTGTATGGTTCCTTTATGAGCTGCATCATCTTCTCGGCGACTTGTTGCTGCACGCGGGCCTCCCGGGTATAGGTATTCCGGGCTTTGGCAAAGCGGGAGGCTATCAGTTGTTTGTCCATCGGGTTCAGTGGCTTGTCCATAGGTCTTGCAGGTAATGTCTGAATAACTCTTCCTGATAGTGGGCATCCTCCGTTTGCAGCACGGGGGTGCCGAGTGTTTCCCAGGCTTGCAGCTGGTTGGCTGGCGGAATGATGCGGTCGTTGCCTCCCGTTACTGCCTGCTGCCAGTGGAAGGTGGCAGCAGGCAGTGTGTGGTACATCTTCTCAATCTCCGTCAACTCATCTCTCAACTCTTCCAGCGGACGGCGGGGAGTGATTTCCAGGAAAGCTTTGAAGGCTGCTCCGTTGGCGCACATGCGGCGGAGGAATTTGTGCAGTGAAGCCCCGGTCAGTCCGTCCAATGTCCCGTGGTAGATGGCGGGTGGAATACCCATATGCTGGTCTATGGGGTAGGGTGTTCCGTTGATGGCGATGCTGTTTGCCATATGGATACCTTCGCCGGACGTACCTGGCGATGAGAGCTGTGGCATGGTCTGCGAAGCCGCCCATACCCCCATAGACCAGCCGATGAGGTTAATTTCGCGGTATTCTTCCAGTCCGGAGGCGTCAAAATCCAGTGTGCGGTAGTCATAGCACACCATGAAGTCGCTGGCTGCCGGACGATACATTTTGAAAGGAGTCTCATCGGCTCCCCAGCCGGCAAAGAACAGCAATAGCCGGGGATGATGTTCGTGTATAATGTAACTTTGTTTCATCTGTTTTTAGAATCGTATAGCGTTAGTATTCTTCTCTTCCTTTAGGGGAATAAGGGGAATCAGTTCTCCAATCTCATCTTCCCGTATGTCCGCTGTCAATGAGAAGCGGATGCGTGATGTTCCTTCGGGCACCGTGGGCGGGCGTACCGGCAGTGCATAGAACCCATGCCTCTGCAGCAACTCTGCGCACAGCACAGTGTCGGCACTGGGGCCGATAATCAGAGGGACGATATGGCTTGCGCTGGGGCATCCGTACCCTTTGGCTTGTAATGCTTCGCGCAGCGTCCGGCCGATTCTAGCCAGATGCTCGCGGCGGTTCTGCATTCCGGCAAGTTTCCGCACGATAAACAGTGTCCAGGCAATACTTGTCGGAGGCAATGCCGTGGTGAAGATGAGGGTTCGCATCCGGTTGACGAGATACTCGCGTATCGTCCGGCAGCAGGCGATGTATGCGCCGGCAGACGCCGCTGCCTTGCCGAAGGTGCCCACGAGGAAATCTATATCCCGGATGCATCCGGTTTCTTCGGCGCAGCCCAGGCCGCGCGGTCCCCTTACGCCGAATGCATGGGCTTCGTCCACATAGAGCAGTACGTTGGAGTATCTTTTTTTCAAACGCACCAATGCCGTGAGGTCGGCTTGGTCACCGTCCATGCTGAAGATGCTTTCTGTGACGATAATAAGTTGCCGGTATGTTGCATGGTGTTGTTCCAGCAGGCGTTCCAGTTGCACCAGGTCGTTGTGGCGGAAGCGGATGCAGCGTGCGGTGGATAGGCGGATGCCGTCGATGATGCTGGCATGCACCAGCTTGTCTGCCAGTATCAGGGTTTGTGCATCGCTCACGGCGGGCAGAATCCCCATATTGGCATGATAGCCGCTATTGAGCACCAGTGCTGTCTCTGTGCCGAAAAGTGTGGCGAGTTCCGTCTCCAGTTCTTCGTAAATCCCGAAGTTCCCCGTCAGCAGGCGGGAGGAGGAGGAAGTCGGCAAGAAGGTGTCCGGTGTTAGTGTCTGCAGGAATTCTTCCTTTAGCTGGCGGTCGGCAGCCAGACCCAGATAGTCGTTGGACGAAAGGTTCAGCATATGCCGGCCATCGGCTATAACCGTGCGTCCCTCGTGTGTCAGTTGCGGCAGGCGGCGCAGGTTGCTGTGTTCTTTCAATGTTTGCAGCTCTTGCTGCATATAGTTAGTTACGTTCATAAATTCTTGATATAATAATTTCCCCTTTATCCTCTCAATTCATTTCCTGTATAATTTTCATCAACCCTCCCGTCAGCTTCCTCAGCTGTTCCGGCTCTATAATGAACGGAGGCATCAGGTATACCAATCTTCCGAACGGGCGTACCCAGATTCCCTCCTCAACGAAGCGTTTTTGCATCCACGCCATGTCTACGGGTTCTTTTGTCTCAATCACCCCGATGGCTCCCAGCACACGTACATCCATCACTTGCGGCAATCGGCGTGCCGGTTCAAGCTCTTCTTGCAGTTGCCGGCTGATGCGAGTCACCTTGCCTTGCCAGTCGTATTCGGGCGAGGTCAGCAGCTTCACCGAAGCGCACGCCACGGCGCATGCCAGTGGATTCCCCATAAAGGTGGGTCCGTGCATAAACACCTCCGGTGTATGGTTGGAGATGGTATCCGCCACTTCATTCGTCGTCAGTACGGCAGACAGCGTCATGTATCCGCCCGTTATGGCCTTTCCTATGCACATGATGTCCGGTTCTACACCCGCGTGCTCCCAGGCAAAGAGTTTTCCCGTCCGTCCGAAGCCCGTGGCTATCTCATCGAATATCAGCAGCAGGCCATGTTCCTTGCATATCTGTGCCGCTTCGTGCAGGTACTGGGGGTGGTAGAACCACATGCCGCCAGCGCCCTGCACCACAGGTTCGAGGATAAGCGCTGCCAGTTCCTCGTGATGCTCCTCTACCAGTTTCCGCAGTTCCACCGTATCCCGTTCATCCCATTCGCCGTGGAAGCGCGAGCGCGGCTGCGGCACGAAATAGCGCACCGGCAATGATGCACCGAACAGCGAATGCATGCCCGTCACCGGGTCGCAGACAGACATGGCATTCCATGTATCCCCGTGATAGCCCGAACGGATAGTCACAAAATTGTTCTTCTTCGCCTTTCCCTTGCCATACCAGTACTGCACGGCCATTTTCAAGGCCACCTCTACTGCCACCGAGCCCGAGTCGGCATAGAATATCTTCTGCATGGACGGCGGGACAAGCGGTAGCAGCAACTGGCCCAGTTCAATGGCAGGGTCGTGTGTCAGCCCTCCGAACATCACATGCGACATCTTGCCCAGCTGTTCCTCTGCCGCCCGGTTCAGCGTAGGGTGGTTGTACCCGTGGACGGCGCACCACCACGACGACATTCCCTCTACGAGTGTTTCTCCGCTTTCCAGGGTGATGGTGGCGCCTTCTGCATGCTTCACCTTATACACCGGTAGCGGGTTGGTGGTGGAGGTATATGGGTGCCATAGGTGCTCTCTGTCGAACTGCGAGCCGCAGAACCGGTATCCGGCATCTTCTATCAGCACCTTGTCTTCCGACACTTTCGAGCCGAGCGTTGTCAGCAGGTCGCCCACGATGGCGGAGTTGATGCCGATGTGCAGCGCTTGCTTCACGGCCTCCTTGCTCAGTTGCGAGCGTCCTCCGGCAAAGCGGAGGAAAGCTGTCGGGTTGATGAAGCGGAAGAGGGCGATGGTGGTCAGTATTTCCTCCTCGCTGAGTGGTGCCTGCCGTTCCAGCGGTGTGCCGGGGATGGGGCTCAGGAGGTTGATGGGGATGGACTGTACTTCCAGCTCGCGCAGTGTGAAGGCGAATTCGATGCGTTGCTCCATGCTCTCGCCCATGCCGATGATGCCGCCGCTGCAGATGTCCATGCCTACGTTGCGGGCGGCTTGCAGGGTACGCAGCTTCTCTTCCTGCGTGTGCGTGCTGCACAGTTGGGGAAAGTAGGAGGGGGCTGTCTCCAGGTTGCAGTGATAGCGGGTGATGCCTGCGTCGTGCAGTGCCCGCATTTCGTCTTCGTTGAGCAGTCCCAGTGATGCGCACAACTGGATGGACGAGTGCCGGCGCATGTGCCGGGCGGCTTCGCACAGTTTCTCCATGTTTTTGGAGGAGGGCTTCCGTCCACTGGTCACCAGCGAGAAACGTGCCACGCCCTGGGCTTCATTATGCAGGGCATGCCGCAGGCATTCTTCTTTATTCACCAGGTCGTACACGTCTGCCTGGGTTTTGTAGTGCGACGACTGTGCACACCACTTGCAGTTTTCCGGGCATCGTCCGGACTTGGCATTAATGATGGAGCACATGTCGAACTCCTCCGAGGCTCGGGCCCGGGTTATCTCGTGGGCAGCTTCGTATAGCGCTTCCTTGTCTGGTTGCACAGCCAGCCATTCGGCTTCTTCCTTACTGATGTGGCTGCCGCGCAGCACTTGTTCCTTTAATTTCTGTAGGGTCATATCTTTCTTGGGTTATGTTCATGGATAAAGACAGAGGTACGGATTGCCGGGGCGGTGCAGCTCGTCATTCTGCTGCATGGCTTCCAGTAATCCGTACCTCTTATTCTCTTTTGTTTCAGGCTATGTGTGTCTTGTCCGCCCGTATTTCCGCAGGGGCGGATGACTTGTGTTTCAAAAAGAATGTGTCGGTTCGTTCCAAGCTCCGTGAGGATACTTGTCAGGGCGCTGCTGCTACCCAGCGGAATGCCGATGTCGCTTTTCCTTCCTTCCGTTTTACCCCTCCAGGCACTCTCTTCCCTGCATCCGGCATGTCCGGCAGTTCCTGCAGCTTTCTGTTTGGAGAGAGAACTGTCTGCCACGTTTTTGCGCAGGCAACCGATGGTGACACACCGCCCTATGCTGGCAAATGCAGCGTAGGCTTTTCTGCTCCAGCGGCGGAAGCGGATGGTAGGTGCGGCGGGTGATGTATTCCTCATGTTTTTTCTGCCTGATGCGGTTTTGTTTCCTTTTAGCAGATGCAAATGTAGAAAAAATAATTTCATAACGGTAATGGTCATGCATGAAAAAAACGCGCAAATTGGACTTAAGAATACTTTAGTGGGTTGGAAGGTTGTATAAAGTGAAATTGAGGCTAATTGGATGAATTGAATGGTATGGGCATAAAAAAAGGCTATCTATCCCAGACAGCCAATCTTTTGTTAACCTTAAATCTAATACTATGAAAAACACATTGCAAAGGTACGTGTTTTCTGATAATCTCCAAATTTGCAGTAGATAATATCATGTTTTATAACAAGACTTAATGGTCATTAAGAACTTTATCTGCAATATTCATCGTACATTTGCTCCTGATATATCATTCGTTTGCCCTTTATGCATTATGCATTCGGTGCAGACGGATGATGTGTTTTCGTGAACTTATATACAGACAAACAACTATAAAACAGACGTTTATAATGAAATCAATCCAGAACAAAGGAATAAACCTCACCGCAGAAGACCTCAAAAATCGAATCGCTGACAGAAAAGAACGATATGCCAAGCAGCAGGTACGACGCGAGAAATTGGAACAAACCATGGAGAACACCCGCAATGACATCGAGCAACTGGAGTATACCCTTGCACAGATGGAACGTACCGCCAAGCGCTCCCGCAATGCTGCCGCACAGCCTTCCCGTTTTGTCCCCCGCGAGCGTATCGCTAGCTTCTTTGCCCGTGTTTCCCGTTTTTTCGACCACCTTCAGCACCGCTTGCACCGTAGCTTGAACTATACTTGGTTCTGCCTTGTGCTATGCTCCCGATATACTTTTCAGAGCCGCCTGAAAAGCGTGGAACGCTGCTGTCTTACACCGGCCACGGTGCTGGGGTACTTCAAGAGGGAGAGGGAGATGTAACCAGTGACTTCGCTCTTATGGTAGAAGCAGCCTTAGGGATTAGTGCGGAACTTCTCGTTAATAGGCAGGCGAGATATAATATGGCTGTCTCTCTTAAAGAAAAATCGCTGACCGATAAGTTGCATGAAATACACAAAATGTGTGCTTCCCTATTATAGTATGAAAGTGTTGCTTTTATCAATAAGACAGTGAGGGTGTGTCATCAACCGTTTTGACACATTCATTTTTCTTGAGCAAGTTTTCTTATTGCCACTCGAACTTTCCCAGTTTTCCCTCCCATTCTAACTTTGCAACATGTTTTATTAATAAATATATGCAAAATGATAAAAGAACAAAGTTTTGAATGGCTGCTCGAGGGATGCCATCGCATTGCAGATGTGGCAGTGGCCTATTACCCAAACTACGCGTATGCCTGCTCGGCCGTAAAGGCCCTGCGCCGTTCCATTGCGGAACACGCTTGCCTGCTGAAGGATCTGACGGACCAGGGCTATACCGCCAGGACTGCCCACCTCACCCCCGTACAGATAGGCATCCTCCTGAGCTACTGGGGGATGCCCGACCACGTGAAGGATATGACCGTGAAAAATCCGTATCTTCTGGTCTCTAAAAAATATGCGAAATAGAGAATGTATTTCTAATACATTCTGATTATTTTAGTATATTATTATATAGGGTGGTGGAGGATGAGGTGAACCCCTCTCTCGCCACCTTATGTATTTCATTAATTTTTAGCCGATTCTAACTGCTTATTTGTATCCCCCTGGCTGGTCCCTTACCTTTGTCGCATTATCGAATTAAGAATAGACAAAAATGGAAAAAGAAATGAGCCCCATGACAACGGAGATGCTGAAGAAAGGCTATCTCCTCTTCCCCAAAGCCTTGTTTGAGGAACAAATGAATATGAAAACCGGAGAGAAAGCCGCCGATGCCTTCGAAGCCTTTGTCTTTGTGCTGACACACGTCAACTACAGCACGGTGACCTGCAACGTCAGGGGACACCTTTTCGACTGTGTACGTGGCGAGTCCGTACTTTCCCTGGCCCGCTGGATGGAGATATTGGGGTGGCCCCGCAACCGTACGCGCTACTTCTTCAACAAGATGTTCGACGCCGGCATCGTGGAGCGGGTGGCCAACCCCTACGTGATGCACATCCGTATCCCCGATTATGATTTCCTTACTGGCAATGCCCGTCCTAAAGCAGCCCCGCGGAAGAAGAAGGCAGCGCCGGTGGCTGGGGTGGGAGAGGACTTCTGCATCTTCTGGGAAAAGTTTCATGACATCACCGAGCATCCCAAGGTAAACATCGGCCGGGCCCGTCGCGAATGGAAAAAATTGACGGCAGGCGAGAAACAGCGGGCACTGGACAACATCGACGAATATTACGACCATCTGAACAACCAAAAATATTGTAAACAAGCCGCCACCTATCTGGCGGACAAATCTTTTGAAAATGAATATGATGACTGAAACTACTTTTTCCCACGACAGTGACCTCGAAGATGCTGTCATCGGTGCCTGCATGATAGAGCGCGCTGCCATGCCTCTGGTGGCGGACAAACTTCGTCCCGAGATGTTCTACGAGGAGAAGAATCTGGAAATTTTTGCCGCCCTGCAATCGATGTATCGCAGCGCAAAGTCCATAGATACCATCACGCTGAAGAACGAACTGGCAGCCCGTGGCAAACTCGATGCCGTGGGCGGGCCTTACGAACTGTTACGCATCAGCTCGAAGGTCAGCTCCAGTGCTCATCTGGAGTATCATGCGCTCATCCTTAGGCAATTGCACACGCGGCGTATCATGCGTACGGGATTCCAGCAACTGCTGGCGTTCAGTGCCGACGAGTCGATGGATATTGACGACATCCTGGTGGAAGCCCATCGACTGCTGGAGGGGCTGGAGGACGAGAGCGGCGTAGCCGACCACCTTCGCTCCATAGACCGGCTGATGGACGACACGCTGGCCGAGGTGGAGCAGCGTATGGAGCACGGATGCAACGGCATTACGGGTATCCCTACGGGTTTTGACGCTCTGGACCACGTTACGGCGGGCTGGCAGCGCGGCGACTTGAACATCCTTGCTGCCCGTCCGTCGGTGGGGAAGACGGCCTTTGCCCTCCACCTGGCCCGTGCCGCTGCCATGGCGGGGCGTCATGTGGTGGTCTTCAGCCTCGAAATGCAAGGCGAGCGCCTGGGAGACCGCTGGCTGCTTGCAGCTACGGAGGGGGTAGACCCGCAACACCTGCGTAGCGGTCAGCTCACACCCGGCGAGGTGAGGCAGGTGCATGAGGCGTCTGCCGAGTTGTCGCGGTTGCCCATACTGATAGACGACCATCCGATGACGAGCATGGACCGCGTGCGTTCTTCCGCCCGCCTGCTGAAGAGCAAGAATCGCTGTGACATGGTGATTGTGGACTATCTGCAACTATGTGACATGAGGAGTGACCAGAAAAACCGCAACCGCGAGCAGGAAGTGGCGCAGGCAAGCCGCAAGGCAAAGCTGCTGGCCAAGGAGCTGGATATCCCCGTACTGCTGCTGAGTCAGCTGAACCGGGCGAGCGACGGTAGCATAGACCATCGCCCCACCCTGAGCAACCTGCGCGAGAGCGGCGCCATAGAGCAGGATGCGGATATGGTAATGCTGCTTTGCCGCCCTGCCCTCTACGGCAAGACCGTCGATAAGAAGAGTACTTATCCCACCGATGGCCTGGGTATCGTCATCATAGCCAAGCACCGTAATGGCAAAACCGGTGAAGTCTATTTCCATCATAACCAAAGCATGACAAAACTGGTGGACTACATACCACCATTGGAGTGGCTGACGAGGAATGCAAAGTGATGGATGGAAATTTATAGAATACAGAGACACAAAGACACGGAGATTTTTCTTATTGCTTGAAAAACTCTGTGTCTCCGTGTTTTTTGTAGTAAAAAAAATGGCAAAACACTTGACTTCCGCTTCTTAATGTTGTATCTTTGTAATGTGCTTAAGAAAAGGAATAATCATTGATTCGGGCGCCCTATCCCTTCCCTTACCCACTTCTCTCTTATAACTCATTTTTCTTAACTTAAACCTTAACTTTTTAAATTTATGGATGTAATTGTAGAGCGCTTCCAGCGCCGTAAAATCGTGAGCAACCCGGCTTCGCCCATGTTGTACTATCTCCGTCAGAAACCCAAGACCTGCGGCACCGTGGACATCGATGTCCTTGCCGCCTCCATTCAGAAAAACTGTGCCATGACGAAGGGCGACGTGAAGCACGTCATCGAAGCCCTGGTGGAGGAGATTCAAGGCAACCTTGCCAACGGCGACAAGGTGAAGCTGAACCAGCTGGGCACTTTCCACATGACGTTCCGCTGTCCCGGCATGGAGGCCTCGGACAAATGTACGGTGCGCAATATCTCGAAGGTGAATATCCGCTTTATCCCCGACAAGGAGTTGAAGCTGGTGAACGGCAGTACCGCCGTGACCCGTAGCCCGGCGAATGTGGGCTTTGTGCTCGACAAGCCCGAGGAGGGCGGCTCCGGCGGCGGCAATCAAGGCGGTGGTTCCGGAGGCGGCTCCGGCGACGACGGCGACCAGGGCGAAAATCCGCTGGGATAAAAAAGGAATGATTAATGGTTAGTGATTAAGGGTTAATGAACACAAGCAAATCGTTTATCGCTAATCAATCCCTAATGATTAACCATTAATCATTAGCCATTAATCCTTAATCACTAATCCTTAACCATTAATTCTTAACCATTAATCCTTAATTTTATGAGTACAAAATCATCCGTTTGGGATAAGATTCTGAAAGTGATAATCGCTGTAGCCTCCGCGCTTATTGGTGCCCTGAGCGCCCATGCCATGACAGTGTAGCGGGTTTCCTTCACTTTTAATTTTTAATTTCTAATTTTTAATTCTCATGAGATTCATCAATCTTATCGTCGTCCATTGTTCCGCCACCCGCTGCGACCGCTGCTATACGGAGCACGACTTGACGACAGACCACCTGCGCCGGGGCTTCTCCGGCGCAGGTTATCATTTTTATATCCGCAAGAACGGTGACATCAAGTCCCTGCGTCCCTTGTCCCTGCCTGGTGCCCATGTCCGGGGGTGGAATGCAGGTAGCATCGGTGTCTGCTACGAAGGCGGTCTTGACGAGTGCGGTCGCCCTGCCGATACACGCACCCTTTTCCAAAAGCACTCCCTGCGTGTGCTTGTGTTGCTGCTGCTGAAGGATTATCCCGGTTCCCGGCTTTGCGGTCACCGCGACCTGAGCCCCGACCTGAACCATAACGGGGAGATAGAGCCGGAAGAGTGGGTGAAACAATGTCCCTGCTTTGATGCGGCGACTATACTGACAGAACCGCCACCACCCAATCCGGCATGCTTATAAAATGTTTTTATTCTCTTTCTTTGTGCTTTTCTCGCGCACGTATATATATAATGTATAGTTATTTTCTCTCTTTTTCCTTTCTTCAAAATTGTTCATGCGAAATGCTTTTATGAATCAGTAAGTTACAAAAAAGTTTCATTTTTATTAAAAGAAAATGATAGATATGTTTGGCTTGTATTGTTAAATCCTATACCTTTGCACTCGCTTTCCAAGAGAAGGAAAGTGGTAAGATTGAAATACTGAGACAGAAGTGTGGAAGGTGACACAGAGAAATAAAGAGAGATAAAAATATTTTTCGAAAAATATTTGGAGCTTATTAATAATTCTCTTTATCTTTGCAGTCCGATTCGCAAAGAAAAAGAATTTTTCTTGTTTTACTTTTCTTATCCTTGTTTAAAGGATTTGAAAATACAGAAAAAAAGAAAAAACTTCCGAAAATATTTGGAGGATATACTTAAAAGTTCTTACCTTTGCATCCGCTTTCTGAAAAGAACAGCAATCGTGAAACGAGCGATCTTTGAACAGATTTACATAAACAATACAAGTAGTACAAGAGCAAGGTTTTTCCTTATCAATGGGGAAAGCCTTGGGTAAAACAAGAGAACCGTCAATACTTATTTTATATAGGTAAAGATAAACTTTTGAATTCGAGCGTCCTGAACAGATAACAAGCTGTCGCATATTAATTTTTTTAATTTGCGCAGTCACGATACTTTTACAATGAAGAGTTTGATCCTGGCTCAGGATGAACGCTAGCTACAGGCTTAACACATGCAAGTCGAGGGGCATCAGGAAGAAAGCTTGCTTTCTTTGCTGGCGACCGGCGCACGGGTGAGTAACACGTATCCAACCTGCCGATGACTCGGGGATAGCCTTTCGAAAGAAAGATTAATACCCGATGGTATATCTGAAAGGCATCTTTCAGCTATTAAAGAATTTCGGTCATTGATGGGGATGCGTTCCATTAGGTTGTTGGCGGGGTAACGGCCCACCAAGCCATCGATGGATAGGGGTTCTGAGAGGAAGGTCCCCCACATTGGAACTGAGACACGGTCCAAACTCCTACGGGAGGCAGCAGTGAGGAATATTGGTCAATGGACGAGAGTCTGAACCAGCCAAGTAGCGTGAAGGATGACTGCCCTATGGGTTGTAAACTTCTTTTATACGGGAATAAAGTTAGGCACGTGTGCCTTTTTGTATGTACCGTATGAATAAGGATCGGCTAACTCCGTGCCAGCAGCCGCGGTAATACGGAGGATCCGAGCGTTATCCGGATTTATTGGGTTTAAAGGGAGCGTAGGCGGATGCTTAAGTCAGTTGTGAAAGTTTGCGGCTCAACCGTAAAATTGCAGTTGATACTGGGTGTCTTGAGTACAGTAGAGGCAGGCGGAATTCGTGGTGTAGCGGTGAAATGCTTAGATATCACGAAGAACTCCGATTGCGAAGGCAGCTTGCTGGACTGTAACTGACGCTGATGCTCGAAAGTGTGGGTATCAAACAGGATTAGATACCCTGGTAGTCCACACAGTAAACGATGAATACTCGCTGTTTGCGATATACAGTAAGCGGCCAAGCGAAAGCGTTAAGTATTCCACCTGGGGAGTACGCCGGCAACGGTGAAACTCAAAGGAATTGACGGGGGCCCGCACAAGCGGAGGAACATGTGGTTTAATTCGATGATACGCGAGGAACCTTACCCGGGCTTAAATTGCAAATGAATGTTCTGGAAACAGATCAGCCGCAAGGCATTTGTGAAGGTGCTGCATGGTTGTCGTCAGCTCGTGCCGTGAGGTGTCGGCTTAAGTGCCATAACGAGCGCAACCCTTATCGATAGTTACCATCAGGTTATGCTGGGGACTCTGTCGAGACTGCCGTCGTAAGATGTGAGGAAGGTGGGGATGACGTCAAATCAGCACGGCCCTTACGTCCGGGGCTACACACGTGTTACAATGGGGGGTACAGAAGGCAGCTACACGGTGACGTGATGCTAATCCCTAAAACCTCTCTCAGTTCGGATTGGAGTCTGCAACCCGACTCCATGAAGCTGGATTCGCTAGTAATCGCGCATCAGCCACGGCGCGGTGAATACGTTCCCGGGCCTTGTACACACCGCCCGTCAAGCCATGAAAGCCGGGGGTACCTGAAGTGCGTAACCGCGAGGAGCGCCCTAGGGTAAAACTGGTGATTGGGGCTAAGTCGTAACAAGGTAGCCGTACCGGAAGGTGCGGCTGGAACACCTCCTTTCTGGAGTGACGTCTCGACTCGATCGTTGGTTCTTGAAGTTATGCTTCCATAAGAACCTCTTGTACTGCGCGTACTTGTTTATTAAAATATACGAGAAAAGTAGAAGCCGAGCCGTAAGGCGAGGGTTTGACTGACAGTCCTATAGCTCAGTTGGTTAGAGCGCTACACTGATAATGTAGAGGTCGGCAGTTCAACTCTGCCTGGGACTACTTCTCAGTTGGTGACCGACCGGTTACGATTTAGCGGGTCTTTCATCAATGGTGAAGGGGGATTAGCTCAGCTGGCTAGAGCACCTGCTTTGCACGCAGGGGGTCAACGGTTCGAATCCGTTATTCTCCACTTCTCAAGATTAGGAATTATCTTTAATCCTTAATCCTTGACAACGATCTTTGACATGATGTGACCAAAAAAAGTAAAGTTGAAAGCTGAAAGTATATATCGACCATACGTGATCGGTAAGACAAAAAGTAAGTAAGGGCACATGGCGGATGCCTTGGCTCTCGGAGGCGATGAAGGACGTGATAAGCTGCGATAAGCCGCGGGTAGGTGCAAATGACCTTTGATCCGCGGATTTCCGAATGGGACAACCCGATATCCTGAAGGGATATCATCCCGCAATGCGGGAGGCTAACGCAGGGAACTGAAACATCTTAGTACCTGCAGGAAAAGAAAATAAATAATGATTCCCCCAGTAGTGGCGAGCGAACGGGGAACAGCCCAAACCATCCATGTTACGGCATGTGTGGGGTTGTAGGACCACGTTGTGGCAAGAAAGTTGGTGAGCAGAATGTTCTGGAAAGTACAGCCATAGAGCATGATAGCTGCGTATGCGAAGCCAACCGAAGCCTAGTGGTATCCTGAGTAGCGCGGAGCACGAGGAATTCTGCGTGAATCTGCCGGGACCATCCGGTAAGGCTAAATACTCCCGAGAGACCGATAGTGAACCAGTACTGTGAAGGAAAGGTGAAAAGCACTTCGAACAGAAGAGTGAAATAGTTCCTGAAACCATGTGCCTACAAGCGGTCGGAGCACTTTTAGTGTGACGGCGTGCCTTTTGCATAATGAACCTACGAGTTACTTTTTCCGGCGAGGTTAAGGATCTCAGATCCGCAGCCGAAGCGAAAGCGAGTCTGAACAGGGCGTATAGTCGGAAGGAGTAGACGCGAAACCAAGTGATCTACCCTTGGGCAGGTTGAAGGATGGGTAACACCATCTGGAGGACCGAACCAATAAGCGTTGAAAAGCTTCTGGATGACCTGAGGGTGGGGGTGAAAGGCTAATCAAACTTGGAGATAGCTCGTACTCCCCGAAATGCATTTAGGTGCAGCCTTGACTTATACTGACATGAGGTAGAGCGACTGATAAGATGCGAGGGCTTCACCGCCTATCAAGTCTTGACAAACTCCGAATGCGTGTCAGTTCTATGTCAGGAGTGAGGGCATGGGTGCTAAGGTCCATGTCCTAAAGGAGAACAATCCGGACCAACAGCTAAGGTCCCGAAATGAATACTAAGTTGAACTAACGAAGTCAGATTGCTAAGACAGCTAGGATGTTGGCTTGGAAGCAGCCATTCATTTAAAGAGTGCGTAACAGCTCACTAGTCGAGGAGTTTGGCGTGGATAATAATCGGGCATAAGTATTCTACCGAAGCTTTGGGATGAGAAATCATCGGTAGGGGAGCATTCCACTCAGCGTCGAAGGTAAGGCGTGAGCCTTGCTGGAGCGTGTGGAAAAGCAAATGTAGGTATAAGTAACGATAAAGGGGGTGAGAAACCCCCTCGCCGAAAGACTAAGGTTTCCTGATCAACGCTAATCGGATCAGGGTAAGTCGGGTCCTAAGGCTCAGCCGAACGGCGAGGCCGATGGCAGAACCGGTTAATATTCCGGTACTACCTTAAGGAGTGACGTGGAGACGGAGTCGTGACAGCGCCGCGGACTGACGGAATAGTCCGTTGAAGGGTGTAGATGTTGATTGTTCCAGGCAAATCCGGAATGAGAGTCGAACCTGACAGTATGGAGCGTCCTTCTGGACAATCCAATAGTGCGTGTAATCATACTTCCAAGAAAATCCGCTAAACTTAATCCTTACGGTACCCGTACCGCAAACGGACACACGTAGTCGGGTTGAATATACTAAGGCGCTTGAGTGATTCACGGTTAAGGAACTAGGCAAACTGACCCTGTAACTTCGGGATAAAGGGTCCTCAAGCAATTGAGGCGCAGAGAATAGGTCCAGGCAACTGTTTAACAAAAACACAGGGCTGTGCAAAATTGAAAGATGAAGTATACAGCCTGACACCTGCCCGGTGCTGGAAGGTTAAGAGGAGACGTCATCGCAAGAGAAGCGTTGAATTGAAGCCCCAGTAAACGGCGGCCGTAACTATAACGGTCCTAAGGTAGCGAAATTCCTTGTCGGGTAAGTTCCGACCTGCACGAATGGTGTAATGATCTGGACGCTGTCTCAACCGTGAGCTCAGTGAAATTGTAGTATCGGTGAAGATGCCGATTACCCGCGATGGGACGAAAAGACCCCGTGAACCTTTACTATAGCTTAACATTGAATTTGGGTAATTGATGTGTAGGATAGGCCGGAGGCTTTGAAGCGGGCACGCCAGTGTTCGTGGAGCCGCTGTTGAAATACGGCCCTTTGATTATTTGAGTTCTAACCCGCTGTTGCGGGGACACTGTTTGGTGGGTAGTTTGACTGGGGTGGTCGCCTCCAAAAGCGTAACGGAGGCTTCTAAAGGTGCCCTCACGACGATTGGTAACCGTCGGCAGAGTGTAATGGCATAAGGGCGCTTGACTGGGAGACTCACAAGTCGATCAGGTAGGAAACTAGAGCATAGTGATCCGGTGTTTCTGTATGGAAAGGACATCGCTCAAAGGATAAAAGGTACTCCGGGGATAACAGGCTGATCCCTCCCAAGAGCTCATATCGACGGAGGGGTTTGGCACCTCGATGTCGGCTCGTCACATCCTGGGGCTGGAGAAGGTCCCAAGGGTTGGGCTGTTCGCCCATTAAAGTGGCACGCGAGCTGGGTTCAGAACGTCGTGAGACAGTTCGGTCTCTATCTATCGTGGGCGCATGAAATTTGCGTGGCTCTGACACTAGTACGAGAGGACCGTGTTGGACTGACCTCTGGTTTACCGGTTGTGCCGCCAGGTGCATTGCCGGGTATCTAAGTCGGGATTGGATAAGTGCTGAAAGCATCTAAGTACGAAGCCAGCCACAAGATTAGATTTCTCAGGGTCGTTGTAGACTACAACGTTGATAGGACGCAGGTGTACAGGCAGCGATGTCATAGCCGAGCGTTACTAATTGCCCGTTCACTTTTTGCCTTGCCTTGTATGGAGGTATATACGTTCAGCCATAAATGAATGCTTTGCTTTTTTCGCATCATGTCTACCTTATTCAGGTGACTACAGCACCGGGGTTCCACCTCTTCCCATTCCGAACAGAGAAGTTAAGCCCGGTCACGCCGATGGTACTGCGTAACAGTGGGAGAGTAGGTAGTCGCCGTTTTTCAGAAGAAGCCTCCGTGTCTGATAAGGATACGGAGGCTTCGTTCGTTTTAGATACCTCCGGAACTGCTCCCCTTAATCCTTGCCATGCGTTGTTGTAGACGTATTTTCTGCTTCTTTTGTCATTCTTTTGTTATCATTACAGAACAAAGTTGGTGTAAAACGAGTTTTTTTTGGAAGAGCAAGAACTTTTCTTCCTTTCTTTCTATTCAATATCAAATGGATTTTTGTAAATTTGGCGTGAATCTAATAGGAAGGGAAAAAATCACGCAATTAATATTGTAATATAAATCATATAATAACTCCTGCAAATATGGAAAACAAGATTCAAGAGCTGACCGATAAGATCTACCGCGAAGGCGTAGAGAAAGGAAATGAAGAGGCACAGAAACTTATCGCAAAAGCTCAGGAAGAAGCCAAGAGAATTATAGAGGATGCACGTAAGGAAGCGGATTCTATCGTGGCTACCGCCCATAAGTCTGCCGATGAACTGGCAGAGAATACAAAATCTGAATTAAAGTTGTTTGCCGGTCAGGCTGTGAATGCTCTGAAGTCCGAAATCGCTACGTTGGTGACGGACAACATTGTGAATGCCGATGTAAAGGCATTTGCTGCAAACAAGAATTATCTTAATGCCTTCATCGTTGCATTGGCGTCCAAATGGAGTGTGAACGAACCAATCGTTATCTCTACTGCGGATGCGGAAGGCTTGACGAAATATTTCGCAGCGAAGGCGAAAGACCTGCTGGACAAGGGTGTGAAGATTGAGCAAGTGAATGGCATCAAAACCTTGTTCTCCGTATCGCCTGCCGATGGTTCGTACAAGGTGAACTTCGGCGAAGAAGAATTTATGAATTACTTCAAGGAATTCCTGCGTCCGCAATTAGTGGAAATGCTGTTCTAAAAACTCCCACAGGATTATGAGTAAATACTATTACTTGGTAGCCGGTTTGCCTGAACTTACTCTGGAAGACAGTAAACTGAGCTATACAGTAGCCGATTTCAGGACGGAACTATATCCTGCCTTGTCGGAAGATGATAAAAAGTTGATAGA
This sequence comes from Bacteroides sp. A1C1, assembly GCF_004328515.1. Lineage (NCBI taxonomy): Bacteria > Pseudomonadati > Bacteroidota > Bacteroidia > Bacteroidales > Bacteroidaceae > Bacteroides > Bacteroides sp. A1C1. The sequence continues at coordinate 291,277 of NZ_CP036491.1, read as the reverse complement.
TTTGTTTTATCTGAAATTCGACAATGCGAATGTCTTGAAACTATTGAAGGATAAGGATGCTGCCATCGACCCGCGCGGAAACTATTCGTCGGAGGAACTGGCGGAATATATCTCACGACTGAAGGATGGCGACGAAGTCTCTGACAGTGTATTCCCATCTTATCTCTCCACGTTCATTTCCGAATACTTCAGCCTGCCTGCCGAGGACGGTTTCTTGTATGAAGACCGCCTGGCAGCGCTCTATTACGCCTATGCCATGGAATGTAAGAATCAGTTTGTGTCTTCCTGGTTTGGTTTCAACCTCACTCTCAATAATATATTGGTGGCGCTCACAGCACGTAAGTTCAAGCTGGACATTGCTCCGCTGATTGTGGGTGATACGGAAGTGTGCGAGGCTCTGCGTACTTCCAATGCCCGTGACTTCGGTCTGGGTACTGAGGTGGATTATCTGGAGCAGCTGGTGAAAATCAGTGAGATGGAGGAACTGGTGGACCGGGAAAAGAAGCTGGACCAGCTTCGCTGGGACTGGATGGAGGAGGCCACATTCTTCGATTACTTTACCGTGGAACGTCTGTTTGTCTTCCTGCTACAGCTGGAGATGATAGAACGGTGGATTTCGTTGGATAAAGAGAAGGGTAACCAACTGTTCCGCAGCATTATCGCTGCCTTGAAAGACGATGTGCAGATACCCGCAGAATTCAGATAAAATAAACAACTAAAAATATATGGCAACAAAAGGAACTGTTAGTGGCGTAATAGCCAACATGGTGACCCTCGTCGTCGACGGACCGGTAGCGCAGAATGAGATTTGTTATATCTCGACCGGAGGAGACAAGTTGATGGCGGAGGTGATTAAGGTAGTAGGTACCCAGGTCTACGTGCAGGTATTTGAGAGTACCCGCGGACTGAAAGTGGGGGCCGAAGCCGAGTTTACCGGACATATGCTCGAAGTGACACTGGGGCCCGGTATGCTTTCGAAGAACTACGACGGTCTGCAAAACGACCTCGACAAGATGGATGGCGTTTTCCTGAAACGCGGGCAATATACCTATCCGCTGGATAAAGGAAGCAAATGGCATTTTGTGCCTTTGGCAAAGGTGGGCGACCAAGTGGAAGCCGCTGCCTGGCTGGGACAAGTGGACGAGAACTTCCAGCCTCTGAAAATCATGGTGCCTTTTGAACAGAAAGGTGTGTGCACCGTGAAATCCATCGCAAAGGAAGGTGATTACAGCATTGAGGATACCATTGCAGTGCTGACGGATGGCGAAGGCAATGACATCCGGGTGAACATGATACAGAAATGGCCCGTGAAGCGTGCCATGACCAACTATAAGGAAAAACCGCGTCCTTTCAAACTGCTGGAAACCGGTGTGCGCGTAATCGATACCGTGAACCCGATTGTGGAAGGTGGTACGGGCTTTATCCCCGGTCCGTTCGGTACAGGAAAGACGGTACTACAGCATGCCATTTCAAAACAGGCGGAAGCGGACATCGTAATCATCGCTGCCTGCGGTGAGCGTGCCAACGAGGTTGTGGAAATCTTTACAGAATTCCCCGAATTGGTTGACCCGCATACGGGACGGAAGCTGATGGAACGTACGATTATCATCGCCAATACTTCGAACATGCCGGTGGCTGCCCGTGAGGCATCTGTCTACACGGCAATGACGATTGCGGAATACTACCGGAGCATGGGATTGAAGGTGCTGCTGATGGCGGACTCCACCTCACGTTGGGCGCAGGCATTGCGCGAGATGTCCAACCGTATGGAGGAGTTGCCCGGTCCCGATGCCTTCCCGATGGACTTGTCCTCCATCATCTCCAACTTCTACGGCCGTGCGGGTTATGTGAAGCTGAACAACGGCGAGTCCGGTTCCATTACTTTCATCGGTACGGTATCGCCTGCGGGCGGTAACCTGAAGGAGCCGGTAACCGAGAATACGAAGAAGGTGGCTCGCTGCTTCTATGCCCTTGAGCAGGACCGTGCTGACAAGAAGCGTTATCCTGCCGTAAATCCGATTGACTCGTATTCCAAATACATTGAATACCCTGAATTCGAGGAGTATATCACCAAGCACATCAACGGTGATTGGATTGGCAAGGTGAATGAAATCAAGACCCGTTTGCAGCGTGGTAAGGAGATTGCCGAGCAAATCAACATCCTGGGTGACGACGGCGTGCCCGTAGAATATCACGTGACTTTCTGGAAATCGGAACTGATTGACTTCGTTATCCTGCAGCAGGATGCCTTTGACGAAGTTGATGCCGTGACTCCGATGGAGCGTCAGGAGGAGATTCTGAATATGGTAATAGAAATCTGTCATACCGAATTTGAGTTCGACAACTTCAACGAAGTAATGGATTACTTCAAGAAGATGATTAACATCTGTAAGCAGATGAACTACTCGAAGTTTAAGTCGGAAGAATACGAGAAGTTCCATAAGCAGTTGCAGGAACTGGTTGAGGAACGTAAAGCCTAAGGATGTACTATGTGACTGTTTACAATTTACTATTTGCCTTGCGGATGCAGGTGTACGGAGGTTGTAGATAGGAAAATAGTAGAATAGGATGGCAGAGATTTAAATAGTAAATAGTAAATTGCTAAATTGTAAATAAATAGATGGCAACAAAAGCATTTCAAAAGATATATACCAAGATTACTCAGATTACGAAAGCTACGTGTTCGCTGAAGGCAACCGGAGTGGGGTATGACGAGTTGGCGACCGTAAACGGCAAACTTGCCCAGGTGGTGAAGATTGCCGGCGACGAAGTGACTTTGCAGGTGTTCGAGGGTACGGAAGGTATTCCCACCAATGCAGAGGTAGTATTCTTGGGCAAGGCTCCTACAATCAAAGTGAGCGAGCAGCTTGCCGGACGGTTCTTCAACGCCTTTGGCGACCCCATCGACGGTGGTCCGGCCATTGAAGGCGAGGAGGTGGAAATTGGCGGTCCGTCCGTGAATCCGGTGCGCCGTAAGCAGCCTTCGGAACTGATTGCAACCGGTATTGCAGGCATCGACCTGAACAATACGCTGGTGTCCGGACAGAAGATTCCGTTCTTTGCCGACCCCGACCAGCCCTTCAACCAGGTGATGGCGAATGTGGCTCTGCGTGCGGAGACTGACAAGATTATCCTTGGCGGTATGGGTATGACGAACGATGACTACCTCTACTTCAAGAACGTATTCTCCAATGCCGGTGCGCTCGACCGTATCGTCAGCTTTATGAATACCACCGAGAATCCTCCGGTAGAGCGTCTGCTGATTCCGGATATGGCACTGACGGCAGCCGAGTATTTCGCTGTGAACAATAATGAAAAGGTGCTGGTGCTGCTTACGGATATGACTTCCTACGCCGATGCGCTCGCCATCGTGTCCAACCGTATGGACCAGATTCCTTCGAAGGACTCCATGCCGGGTTCCCTTTATTCGGACTTGGCGAAAATATACGAAAAGGCGGTGCAATTCCCAAGCGGCGGTTCCATCACGATTATTGCGGTGACGACTCTGTCCGGTGGCGACATTACGCATGCCGTGCCCGACAATACGGGTTATATCACGGAAGGCCAGTTGTTCCTCCGTCGTGACAGCGACATCGGTAAGGTTATCGTTGACCCGTTCCGTTCCTTGTCCCGTCTGAAGCAGCTTGTTACGGGCAAAAAGACACGTAAGGACCATCCGCAGGTGATGAATGCCGCCGTACGTCTGTACGCCGATGCCGCCAACGCCAAAACCAAGCTTGAAAACGGTTTCGACCTGACGAACTACGACGAACGTACTCTTGCCTTTGCCAAGGACTACTCCAACCAGCTGCTGGCCATCGATGTCAACCTCGATACCACAGAGATGCTCGATGTGGCATGGAGTCTGTTCGGCAAGTATTTCCGTCCGGAAGAGGTGAATATCAAGAAAGAGCTTGTGGACCAGTTCTGGCCGAAAGCAAACTAAATAAATGTACGATTAGACGATTTACGGTTTACGATTGATATTACTGAAATTGTAAATCTGTAAATTGAGAAATTGAGTAGCTTCAGTCGTCTAATCGTAAATCGTTAAATCGTAAATAAAATGGCTATTAAGTTTCAATATAACAAAACCTCCCTCCAGCAGTTGGAAAAGCAACTGAAGGTGCGCGTGCGTACACTCCCCATCATCAAGAACAAGGAGAGTGCCCTGCGTATGGAAGTGAAGCGTTGCAAGGGCGATGCTGCCGCGCTGGATGCGAGGTTGGAAAAGGAAATCCAAGCTTACGAAGCCATGTTCGCCCTTTGGAATGAGTTCGACGCTTCATTGATAAAGGTCAGCGATGTTCATCTCGGTGTGAAGAAGATTGCCGGTGTACGGGTGCCATTGCTCGAGAATGTAGATTTCGAGATACGTCCCTACAGCTTGTTCAATGCGCCCAAATGGTATGCGGACGGGTTACATCTGCTCAAGTCGCTGGCACATACTGCCATCGAGCGTGAATTTATCGTTGCCAAGTTGAATTTGTTGGAACATGCGCGTAAAAAGACCACCCAGAAGGTGAATCTTTTTGAGAAAGTACAGATTCCGGGCTATCAGGATGCTCTGCGCAAAATCAAGCGGTTTATGGAAGACGAGGAGAACCTCTCCAAGTCATCGCAGAAAATCATGAAGTCCCATCAGGAGAAAAGGAAGGAGGCAGAGGCATGATTACGAAAATGAAGAAGCTCACGTTCCTTGTGTATCATAAGGAGTACGAAGCGTTTCTGGCACAGATCCGGGAACTGGGCGTGGTGCACGTTGTGGAAAGGCAGTGCGGCGAGATGGACGACACCTTGCAGCGATTCATGCAGAAGCGTACGCTCTACAAGAATATGCTTCAGAGCATGTACACCCTGGCGGACAAACAGCCGGAAGAAAAGGTGCATAAAGAGTTGTCTGCCGATGCTTTGGTGAAATCCTATGAGGATTTGCAGGCACGTATACAAGACTTGAACCAGCAGATTCCCGCCATTGACAAGGACGTGGCACAGATGGAGGCTTGGGGTGATTTCGATTGGGAATCCATCCGCCGGCTGGAAGATGCCGGCTGGTTCGTGCAGTTCTACACCTGCCCGGAGAAAGACTATAACGAAGCGTGGGCAGAGGACTACAATGCCATCGTGGTGAAAGAGAACGGCGGACATCTTTATTTTGTGACCGTCACTCCCCAGCCGGTAGAGCTGGATGTGGAACCGCTCCGTCTGCCTTCACTCAGCCTCTCCGAGCTGAGCCGGAAGAAAGCCGGTACGGAAGAAGCCCTTGTGCAGGCACATGCCGGGCTGAAAGACTTCTGCAAGGCGAATTACTGTACGTTGGAGAAATACAACCTCCAGCTTCAAGGAGAAATAGACCTGCTGAAAGTCAAGCTGAACAGCGAGCAGATGGCGGAAGGAGCCGTAGTGCTGATGGAAGGCTGGATTCCCGAAGACTGCGAGGCGGATGTGAGGAAACTTCTCGATGAAAACGGCACTTATTATGAGATAAGGGCGGCCAGACGCGAGGACAACGCTCCCATCAAGTTGAAAAACAACGCCTATACACGCATGTACGAAGTGCTTACAAAAATGTACGGCATGCCCGACTATGCAGAGTTCGACCCGACGCCAATACTTGCGCCGTTCTTCTCGCTCTTCTTTGCCTTCTGTATGGGAGACGCGGGCTACGGCTTGGTGCTGATAGCACTCGGGTTCATCCTGAAAAAGAAGATGTCCGAGTCCATGAAAGGCATGATGAATCTGGTGATTACGCTGGGTATATTCACGGCCGTCATCGGTGCCATACTGGGAACATTCTTCGGTGTAAGCCTCTTCGACCTGGAGATACCCGCCAAACTGAAGGAATTCATGATTGTGGGCAAGATAGGCGAGACCACCTATGACAAACAAATGCTGCTGGCGCTGATTATCGGTGCGGTACATATCTGTATTGCCATGACGGTGAAGGCAGTGGGGCAGACCGTGCGCTTCGGCTTCAAGGAGTCGCTCAGTGCCTGGGGATGGCTGTTGCTGGTAGTGGGATTTATCTGTACCGGCGGACTTTCCTTCTTCAAGATAATTTCGGAAGATGTGTCTACATGGGCATTCATCGTGATTGGCGGTGTTTCCGCCATTGGCATCTACCTGCTGAACAACATCCACCGGAATGTATTTGTCAACATCGGTGCCGGGGTATGGGACACCTATAACATGGCAACCGGACTGATGGGCGATATACTTTCCTACATCCGTCTCTATGCCCTCGGTCTGGCAGGCGGTATGCTTGGCGGCGTGTTCAATCAGCTTGCCTTCATGGTGAACGATGCGGCAGGACCTGCCCTGGGCTGGCTGTTCTGCGGACTGATACTGATATTCGGGCATACGCTGAATATCGCCATGTCTTGCCTGAGCGCTTTCGTCCATCCTCTCCGTCTGACATTCGTGGAATACTTCAAGAATTCCGGTTACGAAGGCAAGGGCGAAGCCTACAAACCTTTTACAGTAGTAAAGAAATAAACAAATTAAAAAACAAATAAAAATAGAAACATTATGAATGAAATTTTAGGTTATCTCGGTCTGGGCCTGATGTTGGCCCTTGCAGGAATTGGCAGTTGCTTCGGTACAACAATCGCCGGTAGTGCGGCAGAAGGAGCTTTGAAGAAAGACCCTTCCAAGTCAGCAAGTTATATGATTTTGTCGGCTCTTCCGGCTACGCAGGGACTTTACGGCTTCGTGGCTTTCCTGATGTCTATGGGCAGGGATTTTGCTACGGACGGCCCTTTGATGCTGGGTATCGGACTGGGTGTCGGGCTGGTATGTCTGTTCTCCGCTATCCGTCAGGGACAGATTTGTGCCAGCGGTATCGTGGGTATCTCACAAGGACACGACGTACAGACCAATACAATGATTTACGCCGCACTTCCTGAATTCTACGCTATTTTGGCGCTGGTAGCTGCATTGATGGTATAATCCGGATTATAAGAAAATAAGCTCCAGGGATTTACAACTGAAATCTCTGGAGCTTTTTGTTTAAATCCTTGGGGATTCAACTGAAAGCTCCAGGGATTCTCCGTCTAAACTTCGGGAAGTTTAGACGAAAAATGCAGGGATGGGCGAACCCATGAGGCTTTTGTGGCTAAACTATGATATTCCGTAAACGATTGTTTATGCATATTTAATCAGTTTTTTCGATTAAAAGGCTATTTTTCAAAGAATAATACGTACTTTTGCAGCCGTAATTAAGATAAAGAGATTATAACATAATATGACTAAAGAACTACTTACCCCCGATTACATCTTCGAAGCGAGCTGGGAAGTGTGTAATAAAGTAGGCGGTATCTATACGGTTTTGTCTACAAGGGCAAATACTTTACAGACTAAATTTCGCGATAGATTATTCTTTATAGGGCCGGATTTCTGGCAGGGAAAAGAGAACCCTTTGTTCATTGAGTCTGATAACCTTTGCGCAGCGTGGAAAAAATATGCTGCGTTGAAAGACAATCTCTCTGTTCGTGTAGGACGCTGGAACATTCCGGGGGAACCTATTGTTATATTGGTTGATTTCCAACCGTTCTTTGCAGAAAAAAATGAGATTTATACAGAGATGTGGAACCGCTATCAAGTGGATTCGCTGCATGGATATGGCGATTATGACGAAGCATCCATGTTTGCTTTCGCTACCGGAAAGGTGATAGAGAGTTTCTACCGCTATAATCTGACGGAAACAGACAAAGTGGTGTTCCAGGCACACGAGTGGATGACCGGTATGGCCGCCCTCTATCTTCAGTCTGCCGTTCCCGAGATAGGGACTATCTTCACCACACATGCCACGTCCATCGGCCGTTCCATAGCAGGCAACAATAAGCCGCTCTACGATTATCTCTTCGCTTACAACGGCGACCAGATGGCGGAGGAGTTGAATATGCAGTCTAAGCATTCCATAGAAAAGCAGACGGCTCATTATGTGGACTGCTTCACTACCGTGAGCGAAATCACAAACAACGAATGCAAGGAGTTGCTTGACAAGCCTGCGGACGTTGTGCTGATGAACGGTTTTGAAGATGATTTTGTACCGAAAGGCGCCACTTTCACGGGCAAGCGCAAACGTGCCCGTTCCACCATGTTGCGTGTGGCAAACTGCCTGCTGGGTGAGGACTTGGGTGATGATACGCTGATTATCGGTACCAGCGGACGCTATGAGTTCAAGAATAAGGGCATTGATGTGTTCCTGGAATCATTGAATAGGCTGAACCGGGATAAGGATTTGAAAAAGAAAGTATTGGCGTTTGTCAACGTGCCTAGTTGGGTGGGAGACCCCCGCGAGGATTTGCAGAAACGCCTTAAGAGCAAGGATAAGTTTACCGAGCCGTTACAGTGCCCTTTCATCACTCACTGGCTGCACAATATGACGCACGACCAGGTGCTGGATATGCTGAAATACCTCGGTATGGGCAATCGTCCCGAAGATAAGGTGAAAGTGATTTTTGTACCCTGCTATCAGGATGGCCACGACGGTATTCTCAACAAGCATTATTATGACTTGATTTTAGGCGAAGATCTTAGTGTTTATCCGTCTTATTACGAACCATGGGGATATACCCCGCTGGAAAGCGTGGCTTTCCGCGTGCCCACTATCACCACCGACCTTGCCGGTTTTGGACTTTGGGTGAACAGTCTGAAGAATCAGCATGGCATTGACGACGGAGTGGAGGTGCTGCACCGTTCGGATTACAATTATTCCGAAGTGGCAGACGGCATAAAGGATACCGTAGCCTTGTTCTCGACCAAGACAGAAGCCGAAATCAAGGAAATCCGTAAACGTGCAGGTCAGGTGGCAGAGCAGGCCTTATGGAAGCATTTTATAAAGTATTACTATGAGGCTTATGATATTGCGCTGTGCAACGCCATGAAGCGTCAATTAAGATAAAAGAATTATTAATCAATTAGTTATCATACAATGAAGATTAAAGTTAGTAATGTAAACACTCCTAACTGGAAAGACGTGAATGTGAAATCGCACATTCCTGCCGAACTGGAGAAACTGTCTGAACTGGCACGTAACATTTGGTGGTCATGGAATTATGAAGCCACCGAACTCTTCAGAGATCTTGAACCTGCCCTTTGGAAAGAAGTGGGACAGAACCCCGTACTTCTGCTGGAGCGTATGAGTTATGCCAAACTTGAAGCGCTTGCCAACGATAAGGTTATTCTGCGCAGAATGGAAGATGTATATTCAAAATTCCGTACATACATGGATGTGACGCCTGACAGCAAGCGCCCGTCTGTTGCCTATTTCAGCATGGAGTATGGTTTGAACCACGTACTTAAGATATATTCCGGTGGTCTGGGCGTACTTGCCGGTGACTATTTGAAAGAGGCTTCCGACAGTAACGTTGACTTGTGTGCAGTCGGTTTCTTGTATCGCTATGGTTACTTTACCCAAACCTTGTCTATGGACGGTCAGCAGATCGCCAACTACGAGGCGCAAAACTTCGGACAGTTACCCATCGATCGTGTATTGGACGAGAATGGACAACAAGTGGTGGTGGATGTTCCTTATCTGGATTACTACGTGCATGCTTATGTGTGGAGAGTAAATGTAGGACGCATCTCCCTCTATCTGCTTGATACAGACAATGAAATGAACAGTGAGTTCGACCGTTCCATCACTCACCAACTGTATGGCGGTGACTGGGAAAACCGTCTGAAGCAGGAGATTTTGTTGGGTATCGGCGGTATTCTGACGCTGAAGAAGCTGGGCATCAAGAAAGATATTTATCACTGCAACGAAGGACATGCTGCTTTGATCAACGTACAGCGCATCTGTGACTACGTGGCCGAAGGTCTGACTTACGACCAGGCTATCGAGTTGGTACGTGCTTCCTCTCTCTATACTGTACATACTCCGGTTCCTGCCGGTCACGACTACTTCGACGAAGGTCTTTTCGGCAAGTACATGGGCGGCTATCCTTCAAGAATGGGTATCAGCTGGGATGACCTGATGGACCTCGGACGTAACAATCCGGGCGACAAGGGCGAGCGTTTCTGTATGTCTGTATTCGCTTGCAACACTTCTCAAGAGGTGAACGGTGTGAGCTGGTTGCACGGGAAGGTTTCCCAGGAGATGTTCGCTTCCATCTGGAAGGGCTACTTCCCCGAAGAAAGTCATGTGGGCTACGTTACCAACGGTGTACACTTCCCCACTTGGAGCGCTACGGAGTGGAAACATCTCTATGCTGCGCATTTTGATGAAAACTTCCTCTACGACCAGTCCAACCCCAAGATTTGGGAGGCTATCTATAACGTGTCCGACGAAGAAATTTGGAAGACGCGCATGGTGATGAAGAACAAACTGATTGACTATGTCCGCAAGCAATACCGTGAAACTTGGTTGAAGAATCAAGGTGATCCCTCACGCATCGTTTCCCTGCTGGACAAAATCAATCCGAATGCCCTGCTGGTAGGTTTCGGACGCCGTTTCGCCACCTACAAGCGTGCACACTTACTGTTCACCGACCTCGATCGTCTGTCCAAGATCGTGAATAACCCTGACTATCCGGTACAGTTCCTTTTCACTGGCAAGGCTCACCCGCACGATGGTGCAGGTCAGGGCTTGATTAAGAGAATCATCGAGATTTCCCGCCGTCCGGAGTTCCTGGGTAAGATTATCTTCCTGGAAAATTATGATATGCAGTTGGCACGTCGCCTCGTTTCAGGTGTGGATATCTGGCTGAACACTCCGACACGTCCGCTCGAAGCATCCGGTACTTCCGGCGAGAAGGCGTTGATGAACGGTGTTGTAAACTTCTCCGTACTCGACGGCTGGTGGCTGGAGGGCTATCGCGAAGGTGCCGGTTGGGCATTGACCGAAAAGCGTACTTACCAGAATCAGGAACATCAGGACCAACTCGATGCCGCTACTATCTACAGCATTCTTGAGCAGGAAATTCTGCCGTTGTTCTATGCACGCAACAAGAAGGGATATTCTGAAGGTTGGGTGAAGACTATCAAAAACTCCATCGCACAGATTGCCCCCCACTATACAATGAAGCGCCAGTTGGATGACTATTACGATAAGTTCTACATCAAGGAAGCCAAACGTTTCAAGATGCTGGCTGCCGACGGTTATGCCAAGGCTAAGGAAATAGCTGCCTGGAAGGAAGAAGTTGCCGAAAAATGGGACAGCATTGAAGTGGTGTCTTGCGAAAAGACTGAAGACCTGGTGAAAGGCTCCATCGAGAGCGGTAAGGAATACACCATTACTTACGTTATCGACGAGAAGGGCTTGAACGATGCCATCGGTCTGGAACTGGTGACTACTTATACGGCTCAGGATGGCAAACAGCACGTTTACTCCGTAGAACCGTTCAATGTAGTGAAGAAAGAAGGTACCCTCTATACATTCCAGGCTAAGCACAAGTTGGAAAATGCGGGTAGCTTCAAGGTTTCTTACCGTATGTTCCCGAAGAATGCAGACCTGCCTCACCGTCAAGACTTCTGCTATGTTCGCTGGTTCGTATAAGAGCATAAAAAACAGATAATGTGTTTGCGATATGGCAGAACACATTGTCTGTTCAGATGAAAGATATCATCTGCATGATGCAGGCAGACCATCCGTTTACTTTAAACGGATGGTCTGTTTCTTTTCTAGAGCTTGCTTTTTATTTCGGCTGTCCAGGCGTCAATGCGTTCGGCGGTTTTGTCACTCTCGTTCACTTCGTCGAGGGGAAGTCCTACGAATGCATCGTTTACCACGGCGATGGAAGAGGAGAAGGAATACCCGTCCGTGCTGACTTTGTTGCCCAAGAAGGTACACCCACTATCCTTCAAGTCCTCGTAGAGTACTCCGATGCCGTCGCAGAATGTGTCGCAGTAGGATTCGGAGTCGCCGCAACCGAATAGGGCTACGAGCTTCATGGAAAGGTCGGTGCTCTTCAGTACTTTTACGCCGTCATACCAGTCGTCCTGCAGTTCGCCGTCTCCCCAAGTGGAGGTACCTAGAACCAGCACTTCATATTCCTTGATTTTATCGGCGGTCATCTTGTCAACACTATGTACGTCGGTGGAGGAAACTCCCAACTTTTTGGCTATCTGGTTAGCCAACTCTTCGCAGGTTCCGGTACTGGAACCATAAAAAACACCAGTCTTTTTCATTGTAAATAAAGTGATTAAATTGTTTGCTGCAAAGTAAAGGCTTTGCCGGAGAACGTGAAATACCTACATGTAGGGCTTTTAGTGTTGTGCCGCTCCCCATTTCGGGTTAGCTTGTGGCGTGGTTTATAGAGGTCGTGGCTACCTACTAATTGGGATGGCAGACTCTCTTTTTGATGAAAAGTAGGTATTGCCGGATTGTTAAAAATGAAGGACATTTGTACCGGTAATAATAGACAAGTGTTTATGGTTAGATTCGTACATTCCACTCATTCGCAATTCCATCCTTCCGTGGCTGGTAAGTGGCTGGTGTGGGGGACTTTGATGATGCTTCTTGCGGGGGTGGCTATCATTGTTTTTTCGGTATTCTCGCATGATGCACTCGATGCGTGCTGTAATTGCATAATCTGTACTTTCAACCGTGTCCCGAAGGAAGGGGAATATTTGTATAACCGCTACCTGCCGGTCATCAGCATGGTGTGGGTGGCGTTTCTGATACTTTTGGTATATGTGGTCCGCTATTGCATGAACAAGAGGAGGTAGCCGGGTGTTCTATAGGTAAAACTGAAAGGAGACTATATGAAAAAGATTGTTTTGCTTCGCCACGGCGAGAGTGCATGGAATAAGGAAAACCGCTTCACGGGGTGGACGGATGTTGATTTGACAGAGAAAGGCGTTGCTGAAGCTGTAAGAGCGGGTGAGCTGCTGGCAGAAAAGGGATTCCGCTTCAAGAAGGCGTATACTTCCTATCTGAAGCGTGCCGTGAAGACACTGGATTGTGTGCTGGACCGCCTCGACCAGGACTGGATTCCGGTGGAGAAATCGTGGAGGTTGAATGAGAAACACTACGGCCAGTTGCAAGGGCTGAACAAGGCAGAGACGGCTGCCAAGTACGGTGACGAGCAGGTGTTGGTATGGCGCCGGAGCTTTGATGTGGCTCCGCATGCATTGGCCGAGGATGACCCGCGTAATCCGCGTTTTGAGGACCGTTATCAAGAAGTGCCCGATGCCGAACTGCCCCGTACGGAGTCGTTGAAAGATACGATTGAGCGTATCATGCCTTACTGGAAATGTGTCATCTTCCCGAATCTGAAGACGGCCGACGAATTGCTGGTAGTGGCTCATGGCAATAGCCTGCGGGGTATTATCAAGCATCTGAAGCATATTTCGGACGATGAAATTGTGCATCTGAACCTGCCTACGGCGGTGCCCTACGTCTTTGAGTTTGACGATGAGCTGAACTTGACGAAAGACTATTTCTTGGGTGATCCCGAGGAGATAAAGAAATTGATGGAGGCTGTGGCCAATCAGGGAAAGAAGAAATGATTTTGGCGCGCGGAAGCGCGCTATTTCTTTATCCTCTCATTCCATGGAGCAGCGTCATGCTGAGCAGTACCCCGACCACTATACAGATGAGGATAAGGAAACAGTTCATGAGCCGTGCGCCCAGCTTGGTTTCCTTGTGCAAGTTCTGTTCAAAGTAGTTCTTGAAGAACAGATAGATGGCAGGCACGGTGGCGCTTGCCAGTAGCAGGTCTTCGGGAATCTTGTAGATGTAGACTTTGGAAAAGGCGATGAGCGCCCAGTGGCAAAGGAACAGAATGACGAGCAGGTTGACCCTGCGCGAGAAAGCCAGCAGCAGCCCGATGGTGAAAACTGCTACCGAGCAGGGCATCACGGTGGTGGTCATCATGGGAAATTCCATTCCGCGTGCCCACGAAAGGAGCGGGTAGAGGAAAGGCATTGCATAGAGTACCCCCACCAGTACCTTGTATTTCGGGTTGCGCTCGAACGGAGTGTAGCCGGTAAACAAATCCCATAGCCACAACACTGCAATCACTCCCCAGAAGATGGCGAGTATATGGTGGTGTCCGCGCGCTCCGCAATACATCATGTAGTACACGATGGATATCCACCCGTTCAGAAATACCATGTAGATTTTCATGGAGCGTTTTGCCCATAAGGTCGGTTTCCGGTAGAGCTGCGTGGTGAGCAGGATACCTGCTGCGGTGATGAGGAGCTGTGTCCACCAGGTGGCCTCGTTGTATTGTGCGATAGTATTCCAGAATATTTCCATTTGTGTCCATTAAAAAAACGGCTGCAAAGGTAGAGTTTTCTGCCGAAAGAATGAAATCGTTTTCTACATTTTGCCTATCTTTGTGCCTCCAAAAAAATAGGTAAAAAGATTCATGGATAAGACTTTGACTGAACAAGAGATTGCCCTGCTGCGCAGGAAACTCGATTTATTGCTTCGTACCGGACAGCTGCTGGTGGAGAGTGCGGCTGATACAAACCGTGTTGTTCGTAACCTGAACCGTGTTGCCGCCTATCTGGGGCTGCCGGAAGAAAAGCTCCACATCGACGTAAGTTATACCATGCTGGTGGTGAATGTGAGCGACGGCCTGCATTCGTTCTCCAAATTCCAGAAATGCGAAAAGCATGGCATCAACATGACTGCCATTTCCGAAATCAGCAAACTGTCCTGGCGGGCTATTGAGAATGACTATTCCCTCGACCAGTATGAGGAGGAACTGGAAAGAATCAAAAACAAGAAGCGGAACTATGTGCCATACGTTGTTGCCATCGGTGCCGGCTTTGCCTGCGGAGGTTTCTGCAAACTGTTCGGTGGTGACTGGATGGCGTTTCTGTTTACCTCTATCTGCGCTTTTGCCGGTTTCCGCGTCCGTGCCCGTTGCATGGAGTTCGGCATCAATCACTATATGAGTATTGCCATTGCCGCATTGATTTCTACCTGTCTGGCCTATGTGTCTTCGTTTGCCGGGCTCTCGGAAACTCCCTATCATCCGTTGTTGGCGTGTGCACTGTTCATCGTTCCGGGGGTGCCGCTGATAAACTTTGTGGATGATATGATTGACAATTATATCCAGGTGGGCATTGTGCGGGCTGTGAATACGGTGCTGATGGTCTGTGCAATGGCCTTCGGCATTGTAATAGCCATGCGCCTGCTGACGGTGGAGGATGTCGTGATTGACAAGAAGTTCAGCGAATTGAGTATGGTGCCTCATGACAGTTATCTGGTGTATGCCATTGCGGCGGCGATAGCTGCCATGGGATTTTCCATGATATTCAACATACAGCGGCGCTTGTTGTGGGTTGTTGCGGTGGGCGGTATCATTGCCGTTTGTACGCGTAACTTTGTCAATTTCGAATTGGGTTACGGACCGGTGATAGGTTCGTTCATGGGCAGCATGGTTGTCAGCCTGATAGCCGTGAAGGCAGTGCATTGGTTCCATGTTCCCAATCACGTACTGACGATTCCTTCTGTCATCCCGATGATTCCGGGAGTGCTGATGTATCGTGCACTTTTCGGGCTTATCAATATGCACGGTGTGGTAGGCGAGGTGACGGCGGTTGTTTCCAACGGCATCACGGCTTCACTGATTATTCTCTGCATAGCGCTGGGGGTAGCGGTGCCCAATATTTTTGCCCGCCGGTATATCGCCAAGGATAGGCAGCGCTTTCTTCAGGAGGAGCTGCAGAAGCGCAGGGAAAGAGGGAAATTTATAGAATGGTGATGTAGGTATCCCGTCATTCGGAGCGAAGCGAAGAATGACGGGATACTTTTTTAAATGCCCTTTTGGGGATTATAGTGGTAAATTACGGTTTCCCCCTTTTGCAGGGATGTCTGTACGTCAATCAGACGCTGGTTGCGGCTTCCCCGGAAATAGAGTTCCTCATCCCTCAGTTCTTTCTTGAATTTGCCGTCCACCAGTACGTCGATGTACTTCAGCAGTTGGGCTTGGCGCGGGTTGCGCAGTAGCTTTTCGAAAGTATAGCCCGTATAGCACCAGATGTTTTTCCGGCTCCGCTCCTTGATGGCATGCGCCAGTTGGGTGAATCCTTCCGGCTGGAACATCGGGTCTCCACCACTGAAGGTGACGTCTGCAAAGTTGTCGGCAAGGACTTTTTCCAGAATCTCTTCCGTACTCATCCAGTGCCCGCGGTTGATGTCCCACGACTCCGGATTGTGGCAACCGGGACAACCGTTGGGGCATCCGGCAGCATAAATGGCGGTCCGGAAGCCCGGACCGTCTACTGTGGTATCTTCTAAAATGTCGAGAATAGAAAGCATGAGTAGGGAATTAAAAATTAAAAATTAAACATCGCAGGTAGAAAGCTGAACATTAATCATTAAAAATTAAACGTCAACCATTAAAAATGAAGCTCCGCTTTGCACTGCGCAGCCCTTTAATTTTTAATTATGAACGACCCTGTCGTTCAACTCTGCCAGCTTGGCATTGTTCCAGCGGTCGGTTGTCCCCACCAGGTAGCCGGTGATGCGTTGCAGCTTGTCGATATGCTTGCTGCCGCACTTCGGGCATTCTTCCAGGTTTGGGGTGGAGTTTTCGTGGCCGCACTCCAGACAGCGGTTACGGTTGTGGTTTACCGAACCGTAGCCGATGTTGTATTGGTCCATCATGTCCACTACACGCATAATGACTTCCGGATTGTGGGTGGCGTCACCGTCTATCTCCACATAGAAGATGTGTCCGCCGCGGGTCAGCTCATGATAAGGAGCCTCCACTTCCGCTTTGTGGCGGGCGCTGCATTTGTAGTATACGGGCACGTGGTTGGAGTTGGTGTAGTAGTCACGGTCCGTAATGCCCGGCAGCGTGCCGAACTTCTTACGGTCGATGCGGGTGAACTTGCCCGACAGCCCTTCGGCAGGAGTGGCAAGCACGCTGTAGTTGTGCTGGTATTGCTCCGAGAACTGGTTGGCACGGTCGCGCATATAGGTCACGATTTTCAGTCCCAGCTCCTGGGCTTCGCCAGATTCGCCGTGATGTTTTCCGAGTAATGCTACGAGGCATTCTGCCAATCCGATGAAGCCGATTCCCAGTGTTCCCTGGTTGATGACGGAAGCAATCGTGTCGTTCGGTTTCAGTTTTTCGCTGCCTATCCACAAGGCGGACATCAGTAACGGGAACTGTTTGGCGAAGGCGGTCTTTTGGAATTCCATACGTTCGTGCAATTGGCGTGCGGTCACCTCAAGCATGGCATCCAACTTGGCAAAGAACCGGGCGATACGCTGTTCCTTGTCTTCTATGTTCATACACTCGATTCCTATGCGGACAATATTGATGGTAGAGAAAGAGATGTTGCCGCGTCCGATGGAGGTCTTCGGTCCGAAACGGTTTTCGAATACACGGGTACGGCATCCCATGGTAGCAACTTCGTGCTGGTAGCGTTTCGGGTCATCGGCTTTCCAGTCCTCGCTTTGGTTGAAGGTGGCGTCCAGGTTCAGGAAGTTCGGGAAGAAACGCCGTGCCGTCACCTTGCAGGCCAGTTGGTAGAGGTCGTAGTTGCGGTCTTCCGGCAGGTAGCTCACACCCCGTTTCTTTTTCCATATCTGGATGGGGAAGATGGCGGTTTCTCCGTTTCCTACCCCCTGATAGGTGCTTTTCAGCAGCTCGCGGATGATGCAGCGCCCCTCGGCAGAGGTGTCTGTGCCGTAGTTGATGGAGCTGAACACCACTTGGTTGCCGCCGCGTGAGTGGATGGTGTTCATGTTATGGATAAACGCCTCCATGGACTGGTGCACGCGCGATACGGTCTTGTTGACGGCATGCTGCACGATGCGGTCCTCGTCCGTCAGTCCGTCCAACGGCTGTAGCAGATAGTCGGCCAGTTCCTTCTGATAGAGATGGGAATAGTCTTTTCCATTCAGTTCTTCCAGGTTCTTGACTTCCTCGATGAAGCTGTTGCGCACGTAGGGGGCAAGGTAGAAATCGAATGCAGGGATGGCTTGTCCGCCGTGCATCTCGTTCTGGGCTGTTTCCAGCGAGATGCATCCCAGGATACTGGCAGTCTCGATGCGTTTGGCCGGGCGCGATTCGCCGTGTCCGGCAGAGAAGCCGTATTTCAGAATATGGTCCAGCGGATGTTGTACGCATGTCAGGCTCTTGGTGGGATAATAATCCTTGTCATGGATGTGCAGATAGTTCTGGGTGACGGCATCCAGAACTTCTTCACTCAGCAGATAGTCGTCCACAAAAGGCTTGGTGGTTTCGCTGGCAAATTTCATCATCATGCCTGCCGGGGTATCAGCATTCATATTGGCATTTTCGCGTGTGATGTCGTTGGACTTGATGTTGATAATCTCCAGGAACATGTCGCGCGTCTTTGCCTTGCGGGCAATGCTTCGCTGGTTGCGGTAGGCGATGTATTTTTGGGCAACGTCCTTGCGGCTGCTCTTCATCAGCTCCACTTCCACCAAATCCTGGATGGCTTCCACCGTCATCTGCGAATCCCCCTTGAAAGAGATGCGGTCCGTAATCTGGTGTATCAGTTGCAGGTCTTCACCTTTATCTGTATGCAACATGGCTTTCCGGATGGCGGTGGCTATTTTTTCTTCGTTGAATCCGACGACGCGCCCGTCGCGCTTGAGTACTGTCTGTATCATAACCTTTTATACTTAAATGTGACTATCTATTTAGTTTAAATGCGGAAACAAAGGTATTATAGTTATTGATAGGTTTTACTTTTTGGGAAACTTTTTGTGATTTAAAAAGTGTTAATCGTTTGATAATTAGTGGTGTTTTATTTGTAAATGGAAAACTTTGAATAAAAATTACTTTTTAAAGTTGTTCGTTATAGGCTGTTGTTGTATACTTGAGCATTCTCTGAATTTTCAAGTGTCAAATGAAGATAAATCTTTGGAGCGGATTGTGGATTTTCGGATTCTTTAGTTATATTTGTAACGAATTGGTTTATTTAAGGTTCTCAATCCTTGATAATGTCTCTTGTTACCGTTCAATTGTATTGCTTTATTGCCCGTGGCATAGGGGCTGAAGTATCATTATTTTAATAATCAAAGAAAGGATGAATATGGCAAATGTATTTCCTCCGTTTAAAATAGACATCGCTGGAGCTTTTTGCGTACCTCGTGCATTGAAGGATGCCCGCGAGCAATATCAGAACGGACAAGTGAGCCGGCAGGCTTTGCAGGCGGTTGAAGATGCGTCAGTGCGCAATCTTGTGGAACGGCTGGAACAGGGAGGCATGAAGGTGGTTTCCGACGGTGGTTTCCGAAGTCGTGATTTTTTGGAAAGCTGGGAGGGTATCCGTTCCAAAGACGGCCAGTTTTTCTCCGAAGGTTCTCCTTTGGAGGTTACGGAACGGCTCGGCTTGCTCCGGCATCCGGTTCTGGAAGAATTTGCATTTCTTGATTCCATTGCGGGTGGGGAGGTGATGAAGAAACAGCATATCCCCTCGCCGGCAGAACTCTTGACCCAGATTATTCAACGCGTGGAGCGGACTCAGATAGAAACCGTTTATTCCGACATTCGGCTTTTGACGGATGATATTGCTTCCTGCTACAAACTTTTGCTTACCCAACTCTATGATGCCGGTTGTCGCTACGTCCAGTTCGACGGGGTGCATTCGGTGATAATGGAAGATACCGTTCGGCTGAATAACCGTGTTTTGCGCGAGCGTCCAGCAGGGATGTATGTTGCATTCCATGCACCTACGGATATGTTGGTGCAGCTGCATGGGGCCGATGCCTATTTCTTGAATTACGACTGTGGCGCGTGCGACCGCAACCGTCTGCTCTGGTTTATACACGAGAAAGAGGCAGTATTCGGTTTCGTGCTGTCCCATTATCCCCAGGAAGACGAACTGGATGAATTGCAGGCGAAGACCGAGAGCGTGTTGAACTATATCCCCTTGAAACGTTTTACTTTGTGCCTGCCGGATGCGAATGCGCTTCTTTCCCCTTCGGAGGCCGATGAGGAAAAGCAGTGGGAAACCGTACGGCTGGGTATGGAAATGGCGGCACGCATCTTCTCTTGAAAATGCCGCACTTCATCATCCCGAATGCCGCACTTCATTGACCGAAATGCCACATTTTATCAATTGAAATGCCACACTTCGCAAGGCGCAATCAATAGCATTTGCCTTTGCGAAGTGTGGCATTCTTCTTTAGCTTCCGGTGTGTCCGGCTTTATTATTTAACAGCTTCAGCTATCTTTTCCTGAAGTTCGTCACCGTGCAATCCGCGTGCAAGGATAGTTCCTTCACCGTCAATCAACACAGTGTGGGGGATGCTGCTTACGGCATAAAGCTGTGCGCCTTCGCAGTTCCAGTATTTCAGGTCGGACATTTGCGGCCAAGTGATGTTCAGCTTCTTGATGGCTTCTTTCCATGCGTCAGCACTCTGGTCCAGGGATACGCCTACAATCTCGAAGTTCTTGTTCTTGTATTTGGCGTAAGCTTCCACCAGGTTGGGCATCTCGCGACGGCAGGGGCCGCACCAGCTTGCCCAGAAGTCAACAAGGACAACTTTGCCCTTGCCTACGTAGTCGGACAGTTTTACCGTTTTTCCTTCCGGCGTCTGCATCTCGAAGTCTGTGAACTTCTGGCCTACGGCAGTGGCTTTCATTTTCTCAACGTTGTTCTTTATCTTGACGATGGCTTCGTCGTTGTCGTAAGCTGCGGGGATTTGGGGCATCAGCGGGTTGAGGTCTGCCACATCCATGTAGTAATAGTTCTGCTTCAGCAGGAGTACACCCACCGGGTTGGTGATGTTCTTTTTGATGCCGGCTTTGATGGCAGATATCATGCTGTTTTCCAGATTTTCCATCTCTTTGCCTTTGGTTTCACGCTGTTCGTCGGTCAGTGTGGTGTCCGACATGGATTCGTAGATGCTCATCATCTGTTTGTTCAGACCGTTGATTTGGGCTCTGATTTCCTGGTAGGCATCATTGTTGGCAGTACCGGTGGCAGAGTTGTTTTCCTGCGACAAGTTGATTATAATCTTGCCGTTTTCCAGGAAGAAGTCGATGGCTGCGCCGTCTTTTCCTTCGGCTTTGTAAGAGATGTAGCGGTTGACAGCAGTATCTTGTGTGCCCTTGAAGGTAAATGTTCCACCTTTGATGACAGCAGAATCCAATTTGACGAATTGGCGTCCTTCCACGGTTTCCAGATATACGGTGTCGCCGTCGGCTGCACCCTCTACAGTTCCGGTTACGGTGTAACCGTTGTTTCCACTGTTACAAGCCGTAAACACAGCGGCTACAGCGAGCAGATAAGTAAACTTTTTCATTGCTTGTTTTTTTAATGAATGATTATAGCTGCAAATATAGTAATAAAAAATCCCCTCCGATATGAACCGGAGAGGATTTTTATAGTTTTAATCCCATTTTTAGCGATAATGCTGTGCTTACTATTATTCGGCAGCAGTTTCTTCAGCAGCAGGGGTTTCTTCTGCAGGAGCCTCTTCAGCCGATGCTTCAGCAGCAGCTTTTGCGGCAGCTTCAGCAGCTTTCTTTTCTGCCAATGCTTTTGCTTTTTCTTCGTTTACTTTCTTTTCTGCTTCCAGACGTGCCTTTGCTTCAGCTTTCTTAGCTTCGTCTTCCTTAGCCTTCAGAGCAGCCAAACCGCTTTGTTTGTTGTTCTTCCAAGCTTCGAACTTAGCGTCAGCTTCCGCTTCGCCAAATGCGCCTTTTGCTACACCGCCCAGCAAGTGCTTCTTCATATAAACACCTTCGCGAGAGAGGATGTTACGAACTGTGTCAGTAGGTTGTGCACCCTTCAACACCCAGTCAAGTGCGCGGTCGAACTTCAAATCTACTGTGGCAGGATTGGTGTTAGGATTGTAAGTACCAATCTTCTCAATAAATTTACCATCACGTGGTGCTCTTACGTCTGCAATAACGATAGAGTAAAAAGCGTAGCTCTTACGTCCATGTCTTTGCAATCTGATTTTTGTTGCCATTTAATTAAAATATTTTTAGTTAATGATTTGAATTATGCTACTATCTCGTAATAGCGGGTGCAAAGGTAAGAAAAGATTTTGAGTTATGAGTTATGAGTTATGAGTTATTTGTTGGCATGAGGGTGTTTTTTTTAAATGTTCACACAACACCACTCATCACTCATCACTTATCACTCATCCTTCTCCCGAGTATTTCCTGGGGTATCTCAGGAGAATGGCGAGTATGGCGCAGGCTCCCATGCAGAAGGGGTAGTATAGGTTTCCGATGATGCTGATGGGGGAGATGCCGGCAAGTCCGGCGGCTATCAGCATTTGTGCTCCGTAGGGGATGATACCTTGCACAAGGCATGAGAAGGTGTCCAGTATGCTGGCTGTTTTCCGGCGGTCCAGGTGGAAGCGGATGGCGATGTCCTTGGCTATGGGGCCGGTGGTGATGATGGCAATGGTGTTGTTGGCGGTGCAGAGATTGGCGATGCTGACCAGGGCGGCGATGCTGAATTCGGCTCCCCGCTTGCCGCTGACGTGGCGGGTCAGCCGGGAGATGATGAAGTCGATGCCGCCGTTGTAGCGGATGGTTTCGAGCATGCCTCCGGCCAGCAGGGTGATGATGATGAGCTCGCCCATGCCGGTGATGCCCGTTCCCATGGCTCCGAACCAGTCGAAGAAGGCGGTGCCGGTATAGACACCGATAATTCCGGTAGAGAGGATGCCCAGCAGCAGTACCAGCATGACGTTGACGCCTGCTACGGCCGTACCCAGTACGATGAGGTAGGGGATTACCTTTATCCACTCGATGGTCTGTACTTGTGGTGGGGCAGAGACGGACAGTCCTTGAAAGATATAGATGCCCAGTATGATAAGTGCTGCCGGTACCACAATCATAAAGTTGACGCGGAACTTGTCCCTCATCACGCAGTCCTGCGTCTTGGTCGATGCAATGGTGGTGTCGGATATGAAGGAAAGATTGTCTCCGAAGAACGAGCCTCCCACCACGATGGCAACCATGTAGGGCAGGTCGATGCCCGTCTTTTCCGCCAGCCCCACGGCTACGGGAGTCAGTGCGACGATAGTTCCTACGCTTGTTCCTATCGAGAGGGAGATGAAGCAGGCGGCGATGAAGATGCCCGCCAGCAGCAGGTTGTCCGGCAGTATATGCAGGGTCAGATTTACGGTCGCATCAATGGCGCCCATCTGCTTGGCGCTTTGGGCGAATGCTCCTGCAAGGATGAATATCCATACCATCAGCATGATGTTCTTGTTACTGGCGCCCACGGAAAACTGGTAGATGCGCTGTTCCAGATTCAAGCCGCGCGTGATGGCGATGGCATAGCAGGACGAGGCGAGGAAGGCTACCGTGATGGGGACTTTATAGAAGTCGTTCACCAGGAGCGAAGTCACCAGATAGAGGCAAAGGAACACCGCCAACGGGCTGAGTGCCCACCAGCCGCTTTGGGTTTTAGGGGTTGTATCGGTTGTTGCTGACATAGTTGTATTGTTTGGTTGAGATTGATGGTTCACCACAGATTTCTACCTTTCAATCAATTCCATGTTAATCGGGGTAATCTGTGGTGAAATCAATTCCGCCGCAAAGGTAACAAAAACAAAGGGCGGCACAAAATGGTTTTGTCCCGCCCTCCATCTATCAGTCTTTAATTTTCAATTTACAAAGTTACTCCGGTCTTGAAGATGGCTATTTCCTTGTAGCCTTTCTTTTCGTTGTTCACGAATTCACCGCTTGCTACTTTGATGATATACTCGATGAAGCGTTCGCAGGTTTGCTTCATCGGTTCGTTCTCGACGATAACTCCGGCGTTGAAGTCTATCCAGCCCGGTTTGTTCTTTGCTAAAGTGGAGTTGGTGGAAATCTTCATGGTCGGCACATAGGTTCCGAAGGGCGTTCCGCGTCCTGTGGTGAACAGCACCATGTGGCATCCGCAAGAGGCAAGGGCAGTGGCGGCTACAAGGTCGTTTCCCGGAGCAGACAGCAGGTTCAGTCCCTTTACTTTCAGGCGTTCGCCATATGGAAGTACCCCTTCCACGTAGCTTGTGCCGCATTTCTGGGTGCATCCCAAGGCCTTGTCCTCCAATGTAGAGATGCCACCTGCCTTATTTCCCGGAGACGGGTTTTCGCCTACCGGTTCACCGTGTGAGAGGAAATATTCCTTGAAGTCATTAATCAGCTTCACCGTGTCCTCAAACAACTCTTTGGTGCGGCAGCGGTTCATCAGAATGGTTTCTGCACCGAACATTTCCGGTACTTCCGTCAGTACGCTGGTGCCGCCTTGTGCTACCAGGAAGTCGGAGAACATGCCCAGTAGCGGATTGGCGGTGATGCCGGAGAAACCGTCCGAACCGCCACACTTCAAGCCTACGCGCAATTCACTTAAGGGAATATCCTCGCGCTGGTCCTGGATGACTTTGGCATAAAGTTCGCGCAGCAGCTCCATGCCTTCTTCGTATTCATCACCCACTTTCTGGGTCACCATAAACTTTACGCGATCCCGGTCATAGTCTCCCAGAAACTCGCAGAATACATCCGGCTGGTTATTCTCACATCCCAGGCCTACCACGAGTACGGCTCCCGCATTGGGATGCAGCACTATGTCGCGGAGGATTTTCTTTGTATTCTCGTGGTCGTCACCCAACTGGGAGCAGCCGTAATTATGGGGATAAGCCATGATAGCATCCACGCCCTTTCCGCCCGTTTCGCGGCGCAGGCCTTCGGCAAGTTGGTTGATGATTCCGTTTACACAGCCCACTGTCGGAATAATCCATATCTCATTGCGCACGCCTACATCTCCGTTTTTGCGTTTGTACCCTCTAAAGGTCAGGTTTGGCGCGCCAGTATTGAGGTTTAGGACCGTAGTATTGAGGTCTACATTGACGGGGTTGTATGTGTATTCCAGCAACCCGGACAAGTTGGTCTTGATATTGTTTTCATTCATCCAGTCTCCCTGCTTCTGCGCTTTCCGGGCATGGCCGATGAGGTATCCGTATTTAATGACGTTTTCGCCTTCCTCAAAGTCTTTCAGTGCAAATTTGTGTCCGGCAAGAACATCCTCATTCAAGGTGATTTCCTTTCCGTCCACCGTGAGTTTTTCACCAGCCGGAAGTGCTGTGATAGCCACTGCAACATTGTCGGAAGGATTGATTTTCAGGTGCTTTGCCTCCATCTTTTAAATTCCCCATTTACCATCTACAATGTACAATTTGGCTGCGCTGCGCTAGTATTAGTCCCCTTCCGCATGCCCGAATTGTACATTGTAGATGGTACATTGTACATGCAACTATTTATTGTAATAAAACTCTATATTCTCCTTCGTTAGCAAGTCAATTGGCATGAAGTTTTCCCTTGTGATTTCCTTCTTCAGAATCAGGTATTCGCACAAGGCCTTGATGCCGTCGAATCCTTGCAGGGTGGGCTGTTGTGCTATGAGGAAGAAGATGCTTCCTTGTTTCAGACAGTCTACATTGCGTTGCAGCAGGTCATAGCCCATCAGGTTGAAGTTTTTTTTCTGCTTCTTCAGCAGGTATTCCCCGATGATGTATGCTTTGGAGTTGAAGGTGATTCCGTTCTTTACGGTAGGATGCTCTTGGAAGAACTCGTCTAGCATCAGTGTGTCCTCGCTGTCGCGCTTGGCATGCAGGTCCAGTTCCCAGATGCGGCAGGCGGGATGATGCTTCTGCATGTATTCGCGGAAACCTATTTCGCGGCGTTCCTGCTGGTTCGACCCAACGATGCCTTCGTTTATTTTGCGGAAGATGACGATTTCCTGCGCGTCTTCTCCGGCAAGCAGCATCAGCATGCGGGCGGCAAAATATCCGCTTTGGTGCGAGTTCTGCCCGTAGAAGGATAGGGCGGGCTCTTCCTTTATATTGGAGTCTATATATATATAAGGTATATTATGTTGCGTCAACTCATCCGTAAAGGGCTTGGTGTATTGCGGAACGGTGGGGGCAAACATCACTCCGTCCGGCTCCAGTGATAGAATCTGTCTGGAGGCTTCCGCGAATGAATGATAGTCATACGGGTCATAGTAGGAGAGGTGCACGGCGACGTTAAAGTCAGAATAAGTCTCTACGGCGTTGTGTATGCCTGTCTCTACGTCTGTCCAGTATTCGCCTTTCTCGTGCAGTGGCAGCAGGCAGGCAAATGTGTACTTCTTGTTCGAAGCCAGTGCACTGGCATACATATTTGGTTGGTAATCCAGCTGTTTCAGGATTTCTTCCACCCGTTTCCGGCTGGATTCGGACACACCGCTGCGTCCGTGAATCACACGGTCGACGGTTCCCACTGATACATCTGCCATCTTGGCGATATCTTTTATTCTGACTCTTTCCATCTATATTTATAATTTACAATGTACCAAGTAGAGTATATGTCTTGTGCTCGTGCACAATAATAATCTTGATATTTCCGCTACAAATATATGATAATTTTTTGTATTTCAAAAATTGTTGTATCTTTGTGCCCGCACACGAAGACTGTGAAGAATGAATGTTGTTTTGATTTACTATTCATATTTTCAAGTGTTTAAGTTCTTTTTATACCTCGTAATGATAAATTGAAAGGAAATAAATTAATTTCATATTAAAATAAAATATAGAAAGATTATGGGAAAGAAAGTAGTTACATTAGGTGAAATAATGCTGAGACTGTCTACTCCGGGAAATACCCGTTTTGTGCAGTCCGACTCTTTTGATGTGGTATATGGCGGTGGCGAGGCCAACGTAGCTGTCAGCTGTGCCAACTACGGGCATGATGCTTATTTTGTAACTAAGTTGCCGAAACATGAAATAGGCCAGTCGGCTGTCAACGCATTGTGCAAGTATGGCGTAAAGACAGATTTCATTGCGCGTGGTGGTGATCGTGTAGGTATCTACTATCTTGAAACTGGTGCTTCCATGCGTCCCAGTAAGGTAATCTATGACCGTGCACACTCTGCCATTGCCGAGGCAGATGCGGCAGACTTTGATTTCGATGCCATCATGGAAGGTGCAGACTGGTTCCATTGGTCAGGTATCACTCCCGCCATCTCCGACAAGGCTGCGGAACTGACTCGCTTGGCTTGCGAAGCTGCCAAGTGTCACGGCGTTATGGTGTCGGTAGACCTCAATTTCCGTAAAAAACTCTGGACCAAAGAAAAAGCCCAGTCCATCATGAAGCCTTTGATGCAGTATGTGGATGTCTGCATCGGCAATGAAGAAGATGCTGAACTCTGTCTGGGCTTCAAGCCCGATGCAGACGTGGAAGGCGGCAAGACGGACGCTGAAGGCTACAAGGGAATCTTCAAGGCGATGGCGAAGGAATTCGGCTTCAAATATGTCATCTCTACGTTGCGCGAGTCTTTCTCTGCCACCCACAACGGCTGGAAGGCAATGATTTACAACGGTGAGGAATTCTACGAATCAAAGCGTTACGACATCAATCCTATCATCGACCGCGTAGGTGGTGGCGACTCTTTCTCAGGCGGTATCATCCACGGCCTGCTGACAAAACTTAACCA
The DNA here is from genome assembly GCF_004328515.1 of Bacteroides sp. A1C1. Taxonomy (NCBI): domain Bacteria; kingdom Pseudomonadati; phylum Bacteroidota; class Bacteroidia; order Bacteroidales; family Bacteroidaceae; genus Bacteroides; species Bacteroides sp. A1C1. The sequence continues at coordinate 263,902 of NZ_CP036491.1, read as the reverse complement.
GGGTGCCGCCCTCGAATTTGCAGTAGCGGCTTCTGCCTTGAAGCATACTATCAACGGTGACTTCAACCTTGTTTCTACCGAAGAGGTAGAAGCGCTGGCAGGAGGGGATGCAAGCGGACGAGTACAACGCTAAGCTCATTTACGATTTGACGATTTACGATGTACGATTGAAATTACTTCTACAGTGAACTCGGAGGAATTGAAAATACGATTGAAGGTGTTCTCTTTGAGAATAATCAAGATGGTAGATTGTATGCCTAATCGGATTTCGTCAATGGCTATAGCTAAACAAATAGTACGTTCAGGGACTTCACCTGCTGCCAATTATAGGGCAGCTTGTTTGGGAAAGTCTGATAAGGATTTTCTGAATAAACTGAAAATGGTAGAGGAAGAACTGGATGAAACTATACACTGGTTGGAAATTATTGCTGAAAGTGAGATGATTCCTGCTAATAAACTGCTTGGGTTGCAACAAGAGGCGCATGAATTGTATAAAATAATAGTGAGTTCTATTGTCACTACAAGAAATCGGTTAGCAAAGGAAGTTTGAATCGTCAAATCGTAAATAAAAAGAATAGATATAAAGTAATATTAATCGTAAATCGTCAAATCGTAAATAAAAAGATGAGTAAATTTGATAAAATCGCAGTATTGAATAAGATTGGTTCTACCGGAATGGTGCCCGTCTTTTATCATAAGGATGCAGAAGTTGCAAAGAAAGTTGTAAAGGCTTGTTACGATGGAGGTGTTCGTGCGTTCGAGTTTACGAACCGTGGTGACTTTGCCCACGAGGTGTTTGCGGAAGTTGTGAAGTTTGCGGCAAAAGAGTGCCCGGAGGTGGCTATGGGTGTAGGTTCCATCGTCGACCCTGCTACTGCGGCGCTGTATTTGCAGTTGGGGGCATGTTTCGTTGTAGGCCCGTTGTTCAACCCGGAGATTGCTAAGATTTGTAACCGTCGTCTGGTAGCTTATACTCCGGGGTGCGGCAGCGTTTCAGAAGTAGGTTTCGCGCAAGAAGCAGGTTGCGATCTCTGCAAGATATTCCCGGGCGATGTGCTTGGTGCCAAACTTGTGAAAGGTTTGCTGGCTCCGATGCCTTGGTCCAAGCTGATGGTGACCGGTGGAGTGGAGCCGACCCAGGAAAACCTGACCTCTTGGATTAAGGCGGGTGTGTTCTGCGTAGGTATGGGTTCCAAACTCTTCCCGAAGGATAAGGTCGCTGCTGAAGACTGGACTTATGTTACGGAAAAATGTAAAGAAGCTTTGGGCTATATTGCTGAAGCGAGGAAATAAATAAGAAATTCATTTTGTTTAAAGGTGTTTAAAGGGGACAGTCATCGAAGCGTTTCGGCGTTTCGGTGGCTTGTTTTTTACTGGAAAGTATGCTCCCGATGAACAACAAATTGTTTATAAGTGTAAACTATACTCTTAAACTCTAAAACAATGTTATAAAACGCGCGAAAAATGTGTCGGCATTTTGTGCGCGCGGATAAAACACTTACCTTTGCAGTGCAGTTGGGAAACTGCATTTGGATTTGATAAATAATAAAACAGTTTTCAATAAAGGATATTAGTTATTAGGTAAAAGGATTGAAAATAGATTTTTTTCATAAGCTAAATGTTTTGAATAAATAGGTAAATTAGGTAAAGGTAAAATTGGATTTTGAAGTTTTCAGAATAGGTAATTGAAGTTTTATTTTTTTAGGTAAAGAGAAAGATTGATTTTTAGGTAACATTGATGTAGTTTAAAAGAAAAGCCTTAAAGGCTTTTCTTATAGGGGCGAGGGGTTCGTGAGAGCTTGCTCGTTTTTTTATTCCTATATTCTTCGCATTTTTTGTATATTTTATCCAAACTCTACTTCTTTTTTGTATCTTTGTGTCGGATACCCATTAAAAACAAGCAGCAGCTCTAAAGCTTAAATAGCCCTGAATTTGGAACATATATTGAATATACTTGATTGGCTTTTGTACATATTGTTTGCAATAAACATACTGTATCTATTGGTTTACAGTCTGGCGTCACGCCGACGTGACCTGCCTCTACCCCCTCCAGCCAAGGAACACAAACGTTTTGCCATATTGATTCCTGCCTATCGCGAAGATGCCGTGATACACGAGTGTGTTCATTCATGCCTGGAGCAGGATTATCCCGCCGACTGTTTTGATACGGTTGTCATTTCGGACCGTATGCAGCCCGAAACCAACGCTTCCCTCGCTATGCTTCCTGTCCGCCTGGTTGAAGTGCATTTTGAGAAAAGTACCAAGTCCAAATCTCTGAATGCCGCCATGACTGCCATCGGTAATAATTATGACATCGCTTTGGTGCTCGATGCGGACAATGTCATCCCTTACGATTATCTGAGTGATATTAACGACCTCTTCGCCAATCCGGAAGTCGAGATTGTGCAGACCCACCGGAGTGCAAAGAACCTGAACAATGACATGGCCTTGCTCGATGCCATCAGTGAGGAAATCAATAACACCATTTTCCGTTTGGGGCATGCCAAGCTGGGCTTGTCGGCCGCCCTTATCGGTTCCGGCATGGCGTTCCGTTATGACTTGTTCCGTGATACGATGGCTGACATCAAGGCTGTAGGCGGTTTCGACCGTGAATTGGAGCTGACCCTGCTCTATCGCGGCAAGCGCTTTTATTATCTGCCCGAAACCTTTGTATTTGATGAGAAGATACAGAACACCGGTGATTTCTCCCGTCAGCGCCGCCGCTGGCTGTCGGCACAATGGCACTACTGCCAGACTTTCGCCAAGTTTCTGTGGAAGGCGCTTGTTGCGCGTAACTGGGACTTCTGCGACAAGCTTTTCCAGCAGCTTTCCATTCCTCGCCTGCTGTTGGTGGGCTTCACGTTCCTCTTCTCCGTGTTGTTCACGGTTTATCGCTGGACATGGGGGCTGAAGTGGTGGCTGCTCTTGGTGTTGCTCGCTGTCGCACTGCTCGTTGCCGTTCCCAAAAGGTTCTGCACCAGCCGCCTGGCAATGGCCCTGCAAAAGATACCCTATACATTCCTGCTGATGGCAGGAAACATCTTCAAGCTGAGGGGAGCAAACAAGACCTTTATACATACCAGGCATGGGGTGGTGGAATAGAAAGGGATACACAATAAACAAGTCTATAAGCAAACAAATGATATACGGAAAAATCACTTTAGAAGATTGGCGTACAGCCTGTGTAGAGGGAGAAGAGCCGGAATCTTCTTTTGAAAGTTATAATCTGAGACTTTTCTTTTTCGGAACTTTGTATAATCGGGACACCTTGCAGGCAACTCCGGATGATACCAATGCCAAGCTTGCTGCCGATGCGTTTCTATCCGATCCGGCATATGGCTTTTCACGTCTGGACGGTTCGTTCACCATAGTATATTATTCAGAAAATGAATGCGGAGTGGTGCGCGACCATCATGGCACGCATTATCCCGTCTATTGTCACATTGATGGTAATTTTGCCACTTCCTGGCAATTTTTAGAGGACCAACTGGAAGAAAATTTCGAGCCTAATCTGGTTTCATTGAGTACATTCCTTCAGCGTGGCATTTTGAAGAAGAATAATTTCGCCCTATTCGATGTTCATTCTTTAGGTGCCGGCGAAAAGTTCTACATGTTGACAGAGCTTGGTTATCTGATGCCGGTTTGGGCTTCTGTAAAGTTAGAGACACAAGCGAACGTACATTCCATGTTTGATTCGCTGAAGGAAAGAAATCCCGGCTTATATGAGAAGGTGGCAGATGACATTTATTGTCTGAAGCGCGACAGCGTTTTTGAGCATGAACCCAAGGTGGCGACTGAACGGAATCCGGATGTCGAGGCCTATTCCCGCCGTTATGGAGAATTGCATGCGCAAGCCATCCGTCGGCGTATCGGAGACAGCCGCAAGGTAGGCATCCTGCTGAGTGGCGGCTATGATTCCGGGTCCAACCTTGCTGCGCTGCGCAGCATTTACGACGGCCAGATTGACTCCTATTCCGTGGGCTTTAAAGGAGATGCCTGGACGGAGCTGCCCATGGCCCGTCTGATGTCCGAAACCTTCGGCACGCGCCATCATGAGTACGAGATTGACGGTACGGAAACCAGTGCCTTGCCCGACATTGTCCGTTTTCTGGGTGAGCCTTTTATGGAAGGCGGGCTGATGGTAAACTATTGTGCCATGCGCATGATAGGCGATGACAAGCCCGACGTGATTCTGGGAGGTGACGGCAGTGACCAGTATTTCGGTACTTCCGGTCGCGAAGTGGCGTTGCATTATCTAGCCGCCCGCATAGGATTGCGTCCCTTGCTGCGTGGCATCAGCCGTCTGGTGGAGCATGAAACCTTTGATACCGGCGGAGAGCTTTCCCGCATCAATTTCCATTTGGATAAGATACTTCATATTCTGGAAGGGGAGCGTTTCGGCTTTTCCGACTCTGCCTTGTGTGCCCTTCTGCAAAATCCGGAAGAAGATTTTGAGCCGGTAAAATCACTACGGCCTGATATCCATAGTTTCGAGCATCTTTACGCGCAGCATGCCATTCTTTCCGATTTGGAGACTGTAATCAACCGTATCATTCTTTTCAAGGCTTCCAGCATGGCACGCATGTTCGGTAACAATCTGACGTATCCTTTTATGGACCTGGAGCTTTTCCATTTCCTGCAGGAGCTACCGGTAGGGTTGAAGTGCAGGGGCAGCAGTGTACTGGACATTGCGCGGGGTCGTTCCGTTTCTAAATATCTGTTAAAGCACCATTATAAACCTTTACTTCCCGAGGCCATTACCTTGAAGAAGAAGCAGGGCGGTTTTGCACCTATGCCACTGTTCTTCCGTGATAGGGCCCGACGTGCTCTCTTTAAGGAATTCATTCTTGCTTCCGGCATTATGGACAACTATCTGCGTCGTGATGCAGTGAAGAAGTTTCTTACAGATTATGAACAAGTTGCAGAGAAGGCGGGCGGTTGGTTCTGGCATAGGCAGAACAAGGCTTTGCAATATTTCAATCTGTTGACGCTTGTTGTGTGGTGGGAAGAGTTTGTGGAAGGCCATGAGGTGAAATTCTGAAAATATGATTGAAAGTATGAAAGTTTCCATTATTGTTCCGGTTTATAATGTTGCCAAGTACATAGAACGGTGTCTGCTGTCTGTGTTGAACCAGACCTGGCCGGATTTGGAAGTTATTCTTGTGAATGACTGCACTCCGGATAACTCTATGGAGATAGTCAGACGGGTGGTGGCTTCGCATCCGCGCGGAGCGGTGGTGAGATGTCTGGAACATGAAGAGAACAGAGGGCTTTCTGCTGCAAGAAACACCGGTATTTTAGCGTCTGTTGGCGATTATCTGTACTTCTTGGATAGCGACGACTATATTTCTGCGAATGCAATAGAGCTTTTGGCAGATGCAGCGGTGCAGAAGCGACCGGATTTTGTGATAGGCAATTACGAGGTGACCGGTGCCAGACGTTGGGCTCCTCCTTTATCATTAGGCACCGGGTTTTATGAAGGGAATGCTCTTGTACTTTCCACTTATGTGCAGGGAAAATGGTATGTCATGGCATGGAACAAACTGGTGAGTCGTCCCCTCGTTTTGCAGCATAAACTCTACTTCCAGGAGGGAATTGTACACGAGGATGATTTATGGTCATTTAAGTTGGCATGTATGGCTCAAAGTATGTATGTCGTCGGTGAGACCACTTACTATTATTCTATGCAGCCAGACTCCATCATGCGGGCGCCGTCTATGCGTAATTTGGAATGTCGTGTGCTGGTGCTGGGTTATATCTACGATTTTATCCGGTCTTCTCGGTGTTTGCAGGATAACCGGGATATATATATTTTTTTTGAGACTCTGAAGGCAAAATATTTTGACCGTATTCTGTATTTCACGAAAGACACATCCTTTCATTATCAGAGTTATTTGGTATTCAGGAACAAAAAGTATGCGTCTTTGTTGGAGATGACGGGCCTGCGTCCCGAATGGAAGCTGATGTTGCAGAACATCCATTATGTGCTTCCTACGTATGCCGGCTATTTGTATTTTAAGGCTTTTGTAAAGTCAGCCTACTATTTGTTGGTGTTGTCTATAAAAATGAAGGCAGTGTTGCATACAAAATGAGCGAATATGAATCATGTCCCGGAAATATCCGTTATAGTCCCCGTTTATAAGGTAGAAGAGTACTTGCCTCAGTGCGTTGACAGTATTCTTGTACAGACCTTTACGAATTTTGAGCTGTTGCTGGTAGATGACGGGAGCCCAGACCGTTGCGGGGAGATTTGTGAAGAGTATGCCGGAAAGGATACGAGGATACGGGTGTTCCATCAACAGAACAGTGGCGTTAGCGCTGCACGTAATATAGGATTGCAGCATGCTAAGGGTACATATATTGTTTTTGTGGATTCAGATGATTGGGTTTCCACGGATTATTTGTTGCATTTATATAAGAGCCTGCCCGATACGGGTATTGGTTTGGTGATGGGAGGAGCTTTAAAATATTCAATTGATGGTAAGTTAATAGGAAAGATTACACTTCCAGAAATATTCATAGGAAGTAATATAGGTGAAGGTTTCGCGGAGTATGGCCTTGACCGTTTTGGATTTTCTTGTTCAAAACTATATAGTGCAGAATTGATTCGTGAAAATAAATTATGTTTTGATTGTAATGTCCATTGCATGGAAGATTTGATTTTTATGATAGATTACATATTGCTTTCAGATTATATCCGTCTTTGCAATTTCATGGACTATAATTATAGGATAGCCTATTCTGCAGAAACGCTTTCTTCCCGTATGAATACATACAGCGATGAGTACAATATTTTTTCAGCTTATAGAAGCAGAATGGAAAGATTTGAGGACGTTTGTTGCCTGTCGGATGAACTTACCCGCTATTTGAGGCACTCCGTAAGTCTGGTTTTTCAGCGTGTACTGCTATCCCTCCATACTAATGGCTACCCATTCAGGCAGCGGGTGGCTTGTCTGGACGATTTATTGTCCAAGGAAAAGGAATGGATAGAAGAAAGATTCATGCCAGATTATAAAGCAGATTGCATAGCGAAATATCTTCTTTGCCACATGGGAGGCGGTTTCTTTGATTGCTGGATTTCTTTGTTACGTTTTCTCCGGTTCAAAAAAAGTTTCGGGATGCATTGACTATAAATATGATAATATAGATAGAAATTCAAGATGAAAGAAGAACCTATTATATCCGTCATTGTTCCTATTTATAAAGTGGAACAATATTTGTCGCGCTGTGTTTCCAGTATTCTTTCGCAGACATTTGCGGATTTTGAACTATTGCTGATTGATGATGGTAGTCCCGATCGTTGTGGAGAAATTTGTGACGAATGGGCATCTAAGGATTATCGTGTCAGAGTATTTCATCAGGAGAACTCTGGAGTCAGTGTTGCACGAAACCGAGGGCTGGATCACGCCACCGGGAAGTATGTGGTTTTTGTAGATCCGGATGACTGGATACTGCCTGATTATTGCTTGGGGCTTTATAATTTGCAGGCAGCCTATTCAGGAAGAGGATTAGTGATTCAAGGGATGTTGTGTAGGAGAACTGATGGTACCTCTTTGCCTTCTTTATCTTTGCCGGATCGTTATTTGCCTTTCTCCAGTATAGGTAAATCTTTTGCAGAGAATAATATTTGTGAAATGGGATATGCTGTGTCAAAAATTTATGCAAGGAGTATAATAGAAGAATTTTCAATTCGCTTTGATGAGAATATACATTGTCTTGAAGATTTGTTGTTTATGTATCAGTACTTGTTGCATTGTGATTATCTTGTATTGAACCATATGCAGAATTATGTGTACGTGAAACATTCCTTTTCACTATCCCACCGTATTCATTCATTTGAATCTGAATACTGTTGTTTCGTGAAATATCAACAGCTTCTGGCAGAAATGATGAAAGTATGGAAAATACCAGCGGGAGATATGGTAGTTACAGTTAATTCTATGCTGGTTCCATTCCGAAGAGCTTTGAAAAGTGATTATCAGCCGGATAGGACTATCCCGCGTGAGATGAGGGTAAAGCATCTGAAGAGGATGATTTCAGAAAGTAGGGATGTTTTTTTGAAATATTATCATCCGGTATTTAAGACAGATAAATTGGGAAAGGTTCTTTTAGGATTCAACTGCTATATATTATATGATTTCTATATTCGTCTTTTGTTCCGTTTGAATATAGGGCCGGTGTTTTATGGGCCTAAACATATGTATTAACTGATTTGTTGTCAAAAGTAAGGAGTATGGATTATACTTATACTATTATTATACCTCATAAGAATGCTCCGTTGTTGTTGCAGCGCTGTTTGGATTCTATTCCTTTCCGTGATGACATCCAAATTATTGTGGTTGATGATGACAGTTCTTCTGATGTCGTGGATTTTATGGACTTTCCGGGAAGTAGTCGGGAAGATGTAGAAATCATTTTCACCAAAGAAGGGAAGGGAGCTGGATATGCCCGTAATTGTGGCCTGCTTCATGCTCGAGGCAAGTGGCTGCTGTTTGCTGATGCTGATGATTTTTTTCTGCCCGGTTTTTTAGAGGTACTGGATTGTTATTGTGCTACGGACTACGATTTGATAACATTCAGAGCTACAAGTGCAGATTCGGAAACTTTAGTTCCTATGCGTTCACGTCAATCTGATTTTTTAGGTTTTGATGTGACTGAAAGCATAGATGCGGAGAGACTAAAATATCGGAATGATGTACCCTGGGCAAAAATGGTTTCCAGAAATATAGTTCAGAAGCATTCCATCCAATTTGATGAGACATTGGCTGGAAATGATGTAATGTTCTCTTATTATTTGGATTATTACGCTCGGAATGTGGCAATATGCTCTGTAGCCATTTATTGTGCTACAATACGTGAGGGTTCTTTACAATATAGTGTTTTGCTCGACAATTTGTTGGCACGGGTTTGGGTAGCATGTCGCTGTAACCGGTTTCTGAGAAAAATAAATCGGGAAGATAGACTTGTGAGCAGCTATTACCGTGTGATGCAATGCAGAAAGTATTTCGGAAGGCGGGGATATTACAAAGCCTTGTGGATTTTTATATGCAATGAACAATGGAATATCGTGTATGGTACCTTTAGGGGTGTTTTTATGGATAAAATGAAAAATATTTGCGAAAAGTTGAAATTATGGTAGAGTCTCGTCTCAAAAAAAGCTATTTGAATGCCCGGGTAAATGTGCTTTTTTATTTTATTACCCTATTCATCTCTTTTTTTTCTCGCAAGATATTCTTGGATATGTTGGGAGCAGATTTTGTGGGTCTAATGGGGACATTACAAAATTTATTGGGTTTCTTGAATTTGGCCGAATTAGGAATTGGGGCATCTATTGGTTTTGTACTTTATAAACCTTTATTTAATGATGACAAGGACAAGATACGAGATATTATTTCTGTATTGGGGTATCTTTATCGCAACGTCGGATTGATAATTATAGGGGTAGGGCTCATATTGGCTTGTTTTCTTCCTTTGATATTTGCAAATATCAGTATTGATTTAGGTGTAGTCTATTTTGCCTATTTTGCTTTTTTGTCTTCTGCCCTCATCAGTTACTTTATTAATTATCGGCAAACTTTGTTAGGAGCCGATCAACGTAATTATGTTGTAACGGCCTATTTCCAGACTGCAAATATTATAAAGATATTGGTACAGATGATGCTTGTTTGCTACATAGGTAGTTTTTATCTATGGATTGCCATTGAATTACTTTTTGGCATCTTATATTCATATATACTTAACTGGAAGATAAATAGGGTATATCCATGGCTGAAGTGTAGTATTGCTGAAGGTCGTCGAAAATATCCGGAGAATAAGATAATCGTACGCAAGGCACGCCAAATGTTTGTACATCAATTGGCAGGAATGGGGCGGTCTCAATTACTTCCTTTTTTGGTTTACGCGTTTACTTCCTTAAAATTGGTAGCCTATTATAGCAATTACATGTTGCTGTTGACGAAATTGAACCAGCTCGTTAATAATTTCTTAGGAAGTACGGGAGCAGGAGTGGGTAATTTGATTGCCGAAGGTGACTCAAAGCGCATACAACAAGTATTTTGGGAACTCAGCTCTTTACGTTTTATGGTAGCTTCCTTTTTAACATTTGCTCTCTATCATTTGATGGATTCTTTTATTATTGTATGGTTAGGAGCAGAGTATGTGCTGCCTCATTCTGTATTGATAGTGATTCTTGCCAACTTTTTTATTAGTCAGTTCCGTGGCACGAATGATCAGTTTATTTATGGTTATGGGCTTTTTCAAGATACTTGGGCGCCTATTGCTACACTTGGAATTACGATATTGGTAGCATTGGTTGGCGGGTATTATTGGGGGTTGCCGGGAGTGTTACTGGGGGATGTTGCCAGTTCCATAACTGTCATAAGCATTTGGAAACCTTATTTCTTATATCGTGACGGTTTTAAAATGAACGTTAGTGTTTATTGGAAGAATATCTTGTTGTATTTATGTCTGTGTGCTTTGTCTTGGCTATTAGCGGATGTCATTCTTTCATTATTACCTTTATCAGAACCTATGGAAGGCTACTTGGAATGGATTTTCTATGCTTTGATTTCTTCACTGTTATTTTTGGTGATTTTAACCATTTTCTTTTATTGCTTTTCAAAGGGTATTCGAACGTTGTTGGGACGTTTTATTCATTTGTAATTTTCAAGGTGTATGATGCGTTATATTGGAAAGCTGTGTGTATGGATAGAGGACGATTATTTCGTTATTCTTATGCTGATTCTTAGAATTTTATTTTATCTTTGTGTGGTAGGCTTTTTGCAAAATAATCTAAAGATGACTTGAAATGATACCCAAAACGATTCATTATTGCTGGTTCAATGATACGCCGATACCTTATAGTTTACAGGTGTGTATGGATTCATGGAAGAAAAATCTCCCTGACTATAAATGGAAATTATGGAGTTTAAAGGATTTTGATGTAAATTCTTTGTCATGGACCAAAGAGGCCTTTAGTGTAGGTGCTTTAGCTTTTGTGGCAGATTATGTGCGTTTACATGCATTATATACCGAAGGAGGAATATATATGGATACCGATGTCATGGTGAAAAAATCTTTTGATCCACTATTATCCAATGGCTTTTTTACTGCTATAGAATATCATCCGGAAATGATAGAGGGAGATGAGATGGCAGGTAAACGTCTTGGACCGGATGGAACAAATCGTTTCCCTGGTGTACGTGTACCAGGCTTAGGTTTGTTATCAGCCATATTAGGAGCTGAAAGGGGACATCCTTATTTAGTGGAAGCTATGAAATTCTATGAAGGTCGCCATTTTATACAAGAAGACGGTAGTTGGTATACAAAGGAGATAGCACCAGATGTGCTGGCGTTGGCTGCTGAAAAATTCGGATTAAAGTATAATAATGAAATAGAACAACAATTAGAAGAAAGAATGCTCATTCTTCCTTCTCGTATATTAGGAGCTGCTTGGAAACAAGTCACAGATGATACTATTGCCGTTCATTTAAGTAAAGGAAGTTGGCGTAAGCGTACATGGTTACGGAGCATTCTTACAAAACTTAATTTTTATCGAAAGATTTTCAGGGCTCAGAAGTAATCATTGGAGGTAGTAAAAGATTTACTCTCTCATTTATATTATACGGCTAAACTTTGTTGGATGCGCATTTTGCTTAATTAGAACAGATGTATGAATAAAAAATGAGGTGACAAAGCTTTTGTCATGCTTTGCCATCTCCATTTTCTTAGTTACCACTTCTCTTTTTTCACCTCAAAACACGGGCATTGTTTCGTCCATTCCATCGGTTCCACTTCTCCGTTGTTGTTATGGTCGGGACTGAGGTTGTGATGTCCCGCTACTTTTGCTCCCGGATAGTCCATCAGCAAAGCACGTACCAATACGCGGAGCGAGTGGTGTTGCCATTCCATGCGTGTGGTCAGGATTTATCTGTCACGTTTAAATTGATTTTTTTCCATGATTGCCATTGTTTTTTCGTTTGTACTTAAAAAATGGTGCGAAGGTATGAAAAAATAAGAAGAGGATGAAGTTTTATAGGAATAATACAGCACCATTGGAATAAGGTGGAGATTCCTTATTCTATGGATCGCATTGTAAAAACTTACTTCTTATTTCTATTCAGAAAATACATCAGTACAAAATACATGACAGCGGATAAAGAGATTTCAATTATATGAACTTCTTCTGTAAAAAGGAAATCGAGACAAAGATAAGTGGCAAAGAAACCAAACGTTTGAATGAATAGAATTTTCTTTTTCATGATTTAAACACTAAAAGTATTTGGCGGGAATAATAAGTTTAACCTATACTGCAAAGGTATTGAATATTATTTTATATCCTATATTTAGAATTGATAAAAGCATGTGTGCTGATGTCTTTTCTGCAATGGCTTTGATACAATAAGAGAAGAATGTAGTTTGTATCACTAATGAAGGAACCAGGATAGTGATGTTCTTGAAGCTGGCATTCCACTTATTGTTTTTTTAAGTCCAAATCCATGACTGCATGATTTTGGGGCATTTTTTAGACAATATATAAATATCATGCTTTTTGATTGTTTTTATTATTAAATTTGCGTAAACTTTTAGAATTTCGGTTTAATAGTGATTTCTACAATGAATAGCATGAAATACTCGGAACTCATAAAAAATAATAGTTGTAACAATTACTGTCGTTGTTATTCTCATCATTTTTTGAATCTTAATAAGTGTATGTGTCCGGAACTCTGTTAGAATTGTACCCGAAGGAGAACGGTATTTGAAATCAGAATTTAAAAAACATTAGGTTATGTGTAAAAAATTATTTGGAATATTGGCATTGTTTTCTTTCCTTCCATATTTTTCAGTTTGCCAAAATAAATTTCGGGAAAATGGTTGGTATCATATTTTATCCGGACAAACAGATAGTATCTCCCGAGAACCTATCGTGACGATAAAAGATTTTATTTCACTTAGATTGGAAACGGACTATTTTGGGAAAAATGTGATTAGTGGGCAAATCAGTAAATACAAATTGAACAAATGGGCTAAAGAAACGGAAAAGGCAATAGGCAGGCAGATCGCTTTTGTATTCAACGACTCTATCATAACCAATCCACGTGTTAATTGTAGAATAGAAAGTGGGGCTTTCCAGATAACTTCCATTCTTGATAAAGAATTGCCGGATATATATGAACGGCTGAAGCAAGAGAAGATCAATTCTATTGAAGCTCTTTTTGAAGGCTGGGAAAAAGACTCCTTGTTTTACGCGATGTCTCCGGAACAAAGAGATTCCATAAGAATGGTAACCGATTATTGGGAAGCCAGTGCATGGGTGGATCTAATAACTAAACCCGATGAACATTATTGGTACAGTATAACGGACTCTACTGAGTATAAAAAACTGGAAGAGGCATTAAAAGAAGAGCTTGGTAAACTCAATTTCAGCAGCAGGGTTTCAGACTATATGAAGTCTAAAGCATATCAGGCATATAAAACGTATATATGCAATAATCCTATATATATCAACCTTATGTTCAAAAGTTTCCTTTTCAAGCAATTCAAGGGGCTGGACGGCTATCTGATAGATGATATTATCCGGGCCAAATATCCTTCCGCCCCAAGTATAAGAACATATGTGGAAAAGACTGACGACTCCGATGATGAGAGATTTGCAGTGTATGAATGGCAGCGAAAAATCTGGTTTTTGATGAATAAGGAAAAAAAGAATCTATAGTTTTTTACTTCATGAAAGAAAATCTTTAATATGTATTTTTTGATAAAAGTAAGGACTTTGGCGTTAAAAATATTCGCCTGCTACCTGATTTATAATGCAAAAAAATCAATCGGACAATTGAACAACTGAATAAATCTTGGGGTGCTCGGTCTGAGGTCAGTGATCATTTCGTCGTGAATGAATACCAGAATGGAGAAATTACCACTCTTGGAAACATAAAAAATAACCGGAGTCGGATTATGATTTCCTTCTCCGGTTCGTAATTCCGGGCAACTCTGTATCAACAATCTTCTCAGCCAGCTTCGGATCCATTTCTGACCTGGGTATCGGAACGATAAGAAACCTCCTGAAATACCCATTGGACTTGTTGTTGGTTCTTGTAAGCTCCTTTAGACAGAAAAGGTTTTTGCATGCCCTTATTTTTCTAGCCAACGATTCAAGTGATTACCAGGAGCAACGATGACAAACTTATAGAACTTCGATTCTGGCAAAGCTTGTAGATCGACTGTGTAACTTCTCTTTCCGGCCGGTAGCGTCACCAATTTGATCCATTCGTCTTCATCTCCCTCTTTGAATTTATTTGTGACGGCAACATAAACGGTCACTGGAACATTCTCCGAATAACATTTCCAGGATAAACCGACCGTATTATCATAAGGCATTGTCTGCAAATCGTAAATGTCAGCATCCCCGACAAAGGACATGCCATCTTGTTCCCACAAGACAGATTGTGGAACCTCAAAGTCCATGAACCGGCAGATGGAAGGTGCAATATCGGTGATTGCCAAATTGCCGGATGTGAAATGACTGTTTACCGGTACATTCGTTGAAACCCAGGTCGTACGTTCACGCCAGGACTGTCCCCCGTGGTCGTGTCCATTCTCTCCGCGTCCATGATCGGTGGTAATAACGACCATCCATTCTTCATCAAAATTGGCCTCCCTATATTTCACGGCTTCCCAAATGCGGGCAACCTGCTCGTCTGCTTTACGCACATATTCATCGAAAAATGCTCCGTTACCGGCAATATGCCCTGCATCGTCAGTGTACCATAAATACACCCAACTCAGATCGGGCGCATCTGTGCGGATACCTTCAGCTGCATCTTTCGAAATTTGTTCGTCTATATCGAAAATATGCAAATCCTTCTCTTTTTTCGGAAAACGGATGCTGTCCAAATCGTAACCGTCTTTTACATAATCAATCTTGAGATAGTTTGTTTCCTTTTTCCCCTCCCCAATCAAAACTGTCCGGTTATTCGTCCAACTGGAATAGATAGCCGTTTTATATTTTTGGGGTTGCTCTTTGGCAATCCGAAAGATCGTCCAGTAATTGTAATTCGGTTTCAGGTCGGAATTGCCTCCTACGTTATGCTTATTAAACCAAGTTGCTGTCAGCAGATTGGTATAGCCAATAGCTGAGATTGTCGCCGTCTGTGAATATCCACCAATTTCTCCTCCGGTATATGCCCGACTGTAAGCGCCTTTTGAAGCAATATCGAATATAGCCGGTGTATGAAGCCTTTCAATCTGGTCGGCAGGAATTCCGTCAACAATTACATATACTGCCTTCTTTGCCTTAGCAAACGTCTGTGCAGACAATAACCAAGGATATAACGCAAGTATAACCACCCAAAGAATTTTAAAAAAACGTTTGCTATCTGAATTCCGCAAACCGGCTTTTAAAAAAACATTTGTCCCCATTATAAAAAAAGTTTTAGAAAATTATTAACTGATGCAATCTAAATTTGCAATCATAATTTAAATTGATATTGTTTGACGATTTAAATCTATAACTTTTTTTTTAATTCATTGTTGTTTTAACAATTAATTATATTTAGTAAAACAGACACTTACTCTTGTGTGTACATCTCTTGTTTTCCTCATACTCTATGCTTGAATTTATAATGGAAGATAGTTAATATGCTCACGTGTTATCCCAAATCTCAGCTTTCGGTAAACGGAAATTACTTTTGTATTATTCTGCAAGACCTTTAAGAGATACATAAGGCGGTTCTTTAAATCCGTTCTTTTTTCACGTTCTTTAATTCTGTTCTTTCGAACAAATGCACTATATTTGTTTCATGGTGAATCAGGAAAAAAACTTATCTATTGAAACTTTGCGTGGTATCGCTATTTTATTGGTAGTGGTGGGGCATGTCATCGGTTCCGGACCTGGTGGGGGCATGAAATTTGATTTTCCACATCCATTGCGTTATCTTTACGTATGGATAGATTATATTCAGATGCCGTTGTTTACGGCTATTGCCGGCTGGGTTTATGCGTTGAAGCCTTTCTCTGCATCTTCCGGTTTTGGAAGTTTTGTCCGGAAGAAAGCTTTGCGTCTGCTGGTGCCGATGGCGGCGGTGGGCACGTTGTATTTTCTGGTACAGTATCTGATGCCGGGCACTAATAATAAAGGGGAGCTTAGCCAAATGTGGCGCATTTATGTATTCCCTTATACCATATATTGGTATCTGCCGTCGTTGTTCTTGATTTTTGTAGTGCAATGGTGGATGGACAGCCGGAAGTGGATGGACACTCCGGGCAAGTGGGCTGTTTGTTGCATTGTGGCGCTGATTTTCAGTAGGATAAATGATGTATGGATTCTGCATGAGGT
This sequence comes from Bacteroides sp. A1C1, assembly GCF_004328515.1. Lineage (NCBI taxonomy): Bacteria > Pseudomonadati > Bacteroidota > Bacteroidia > Bacteroidales > Bacteroidaceae > Bacteroides > Bacteroides sp. A1C1. The sequence continues at coordinate 247,569 of NZ_CP036491.1, read as the reverse complement.
TCCCGACCTGTTCAGTTTCAAGGGCGCTTTGGGACAGTTGCCCTATTTCTTTGTCGGCGTGGCTGCCTGCCGTTTTGCTGTGTCGCTCTACAGTCGTCTGGCTGTCAGGCGTGTCTTGCTTGCCGTGGCGCTATGGGGGATTGTCTTGATACAGATAGTGTGGTTCTATCCCGGTAAATACGCCTCTTTGAGCATGTTGCTTTATCCCGTGACGTTGATTCCCACCTTGTTCCTGCTGCTGGCATTGAAGTGGCACAACCGTTTTTTTGTCTGGATAGGCGGCTATGCGTACAGTATTTATCTTTTTCATGGTTTCGGTACTTCCGGTGGGCGGATTATACTGAAAATGATGGGGATTGATGCGATTGTCCCCATATTGCTGTCTGCAACTTTTATTGCAACAATCGGGCCGGTATTAGTAGACAAACTGTTTAACTGTTCCAAAATGCTGCGAATGCTATTTCTTGGAAGGAGATAATGCTCTCAGTCTGTTGCGCACCCTTATCATAAAACGCCGTAGCCACGGGAATGTTTCTCCCGACTTCAGATTATAGTATAGTGATTTGGATTCATAAATCATCTGGAAAGTTTCTGTACAAAGCACCGGTTTCTTGGTCAGGCGGTTGATTTCCGCAGCCTGCGGCATAGAGCTTTCTACAAACAGCATGTAGTCGGTGGATGAACCGTATTCTTTGGCTTTGAAGGAGGCGTGGCAATTCGCCCGTTGGCGTGCAGCCATATCCGGCAGGTCCAGCATGACGAGCTTATTGTATTTCACATGGTTCTTCTGGAGCCAGGCTTCCGTCTCCGGACGGTATTTCTCCAAGCGTGAAGTGACCAGTGTGCCAATGGTGACTTTGGGAATGAATAGCGGAAGAGCGTTCAGCAGGAAATGACGGTACTTCTCGCCGTCATCGTTCTCTTCCGGAGTGGGGTCTGCGCAAAGCACACCGTCGATGTCCATGCACGTTTTTTGCAGAATAGAGTGGTTCATGATGTTCCATTGGAAGAAACGGGGATAATCGACTATTTCGAAAAAATAATCAACAGAATGAGTGTGTAGTGGAACTGCATAAATGGCACAGTATTTGATGTTGTATAAATGTTCTATGTCCTTCAGGAGCTCGCGGCATTTCTTCACAGCTTTTCCCGTGGCTATGCTGTCGTCCACAACCAGTACTTTGTGTATGTGGGTCATGTTGAAAGTTTTCCCCCGTTCTCCGGTCTGATAAATATGCCCGTTGCGGAAAGAATCAATGTCCGTGACGGGCAGGTTCAGATAGAGTGCCAGCAGGTTGGCGGGAAACATGCCACTGCGGGGTACACCGACAATGAGGTCGAAATCCCGTGGCAGAATGCTGAGATGTTGCAGGATGCAATGGTTCAAGTCGTCTATGTTACGATAGTTCATGTAGTTTTCTTCTTTAGGAATGAGTCGATTATTTCATAGATTTTCTTCACGCTATGCCCCCAACTGTGGGTCTCGGCAAAGGCTATGCGCTGTTTGGCCAGTTCTTTGTCGTCAGCTTCGGTCACAGCACGGTCTATGGCCGCAAGCCATTCCTCCGGGTTGATGGCCAGGTGCGTGTGACCTGTAAATATGTTGCGCATGGTGTGGGTACTGGTTGCGACAGTGGGTTTACCCATAGCCAGATATTCGTCTATTTTCAACGGATAGTTGCCGTTGGTAATCTTGTTCACCATTTGCGGATTGATGCAGACATCGTAGGCAGCTATGTAGGCCGGTAATTCGTCCACTTTTTTTTGTCCGGTGAAATAGGCATTTTTCAAACTATGGATACGGTCCCGACGGAAAATGTCATCTTCCGGGCCGGTGAACACAAAACTATAATCGGGACGCTGACTTATTATCTGATAAAGCAGTTCTCCGTCAAGGCGGGTACTGTTTATCGTACCCATATATCCGATGATAGGATGTGGAATATTTTGTACATCATCGGGTGTTCCGTACTCTTTGGCGGGGTCGTATAGCGTCAGGTTTACTCCGGTTTCGATGGGGTAGGTATGGGGATTGTAGGCTTGCAACTCTGCGGCAAAACGGGTGGAGTTTGCCAGAACAATGTCTGCAGAGGCTGCTAATTCCGGCTCAAGACGGGTGCCGTGCCTGCGCCAGTAAGCTTCGCCTATGACGTAGTCGCGCCGATAATAGATGCTGACAGCCGGATGAATATACTCCTTCAGATAGCGGCTGCGGTAAATGTCTGTATCAATGAGGTGAATGTAATTCTTGAAGCCGAGTGCGGTGGCCTGCTCTACAATCCATCGGGCTATGCGGGCATTGTTTTTTCTGTTGACGATATTGAAAAGCGATGCGGGCAGGAAATTGGCCGAGAGCACTGTGAAAGGACAGTCCAGTATCCACATGTTGGCGTTGATTTGCCGGAGCGGTGAAGTCTCTCCCTTGATGACAGCCATGCGCCGGATGTAAGACGGAGATTGTCTGTCCCCTCTCAGCCGGATGGAAATGTCCATCGGAGTGTTTATGTAGAGCACCCGGTTCTGCTTTGAAATTTCCAATGCAGTATTCTTGATGGTACTACCTATTTCGATGTCCCATGTTTGCAGGCTGGTGATGATGAAGTCTCTCATGATGTTTGCCGATTACTGGTGAATACTGTGATATATCTTTACATATTCTTCTGCTGTGTGTTTCCAGGAGAACAGTTTTACACGTTCCAGACTGTAATTTACTTGTTGCTGATAGAATGTTGCATCATTCTCCAGACGTAGCAAGGCATCTGCTATTTTTTGCGGTTTTTGAGGGTCGACTAAAATGGCACCTTTACCGGCAACTTCGGGCATTGCCGAAACGTTGCTCGTCACTACAGGAGTACCGCAAGCCATAGCCTCCAGCATAGGAATTCCGAAACTTTCACGCAAGGAAGGATAGAGGAATGCAAATGCTGCATTATAAAGGGTTACTAAATCTTTGTTGCCGATATATCCTGGATAATACAGATGTTTTTTTATCCCGGTGATTCCTTCTTGCTGAAGAAGCTGGTCGATATATTCTTCTTTTAAATCGGCAATGAGAAGGGGGCGTTTCGTTTGGGATGCTTGCAGATATAACGCGTATGCTTTCAGGGTACGCGCCGCATTCTTTTTGGGGTCTGTATTTCCAAGAAAGAAAAGAAAGTCCGGATGCGGTATGTATTTCTGCACAATACTCTTATCGGGTGTTTCCTGCATCGTAAAGTAAGCGCTGTAGCCGTTGTACACGGCTTTAATGACTTCTTTGGGAAGCTGCAAAGCTTCCTGTATGCGGGTACACTCGAACTGCGAAACTGTAATAATCTTTCTTGCTTTCTTCAGGATGCGGGGAACAATCAGGCGACGGTAATGCCATCCCATTTCCTGATAGAAGGAAGGACTGCGATGCTGACGCGGCTCCAGATAGATAATGTCATGAAGCGTCAGCACCAAAGGGATGGGACACCATAGCGGGGCTGTGTTCGATGTACAATGCAGCAAGTCCGCTTTCAGCTTCCTGGCGGCCTGGGGCAATGCTATCTGCTCCCACAGTGGATAAGTAGGGCAGCAAAGCTCAATGATATGGAGGTTTTCCGATTCTTCCAGGCACCGGTCCTCCCCCGGAGCAACGAATACGTAATATTCATTACTGTCTTTCCGCTTTTGCAGTTCTTTCAGTGTCTCCAGGATGACAAAGTCCATACCATGCTTGTCTTTGCGGAAAATGCGTTGGGCTTCGATGGCGATTCTCATTTTGCTGCCTTTCTTTTCTTTTTCCGTTTAAAGATTCTTGTGATGTGGCTCATGGAAGAGGTGACTACCAATATGGGCAGAGACCAGAAAGCGCTCCGGAATTTGCGGCTGATTTCCCCTTCGGGCATGGCCATCAAAAAAGTGATGAATAAAACGGCTAAAAGTGCATACCATTTTGTAGCAAGCGGCCACTCCAGGAATGTTATTGCCACGGCACATATCGTGATATATAAGATGAGCAGAAAACGGGATGGAAGTAGCCATTGGAATAATTTTTCGCATAAATCCCACTTTCCTTGTAAGAAGGCTATCGGAAATTGTTGCAATGCCAGTATGGAGCTGCGATACTGTGAGCCCAACCAGCGTTGGCGTTCTTTGCTGTACCCCGATGTATCGTCCGTCTTTTTGCAATAGCAGACTATTTCTTCCATGTATTCGGTATATATGTTTTCCTTCAAGAGTTCCATTTCTGTAGCTTTGGCCAAATCGCTTCCTGATAATCTGGGAGCGATTTCCTGAAACATCTCAAAATCAAACATCATGCCCGAACCGATGAGGGCGGAGGAGAATCCCAGTGCCGTATGTGCCTTGCGGAAGAGGTGGTTGTTGATTTCTTCGCTGGTGGCGTTTAATACGGCGATGTTGGTATTCAGGTTTTCCGTCATGCGGTGGGCTTGGATGGCATCGCATCCGGAGTAGTAGGCGTTGTTGAAAAGCTCCAATGCGTTAGGAACAACTTTGTTGTCTGAATTGAATATGGTGATGGCATCGTACTCATGAGGAGAATAACGCTCCATAACCTGCTGTATGGCATATATCTTTGTGCAATGCTCTTTATCGGGCACGACAATATTGACCGACATCTGGAGCAGCGTAACTAAGTCTTCTTCGGACAGTTGTGTGGCAGCTACTGCGATGTCGTATTTTTCTCTCGGATACATCTGCGTATCAAGGAAATGATTGATGGACTCTATCACTTCCTTGCCGTTTTTCAACACAACAAAGAGGACCAGGAAACGATGTTGCTTGGGGGACGGTGGATAGGGATTCTTGTATTTCCGCAAGGAGGCCAATGCATAGATAAACAAGTAGGCTACGGGGATGCCCAGCAATAAGAAAAGAACCGCGTCTGTCATTTGCAAGGCATTGTTGTTCTCGTCCATCCACCAGTCGGGATTGAATATGGAAAAAATGTCGTTCATATATGTTTTCTATTTAATATTTTCTATTTCTTTTTCATTTTTTGTTGGGTCAGCAGTTGGTCGATATGCTCCCCATTAATCAGGACTGACAAAAATAAAATAACCATGAATCCTGTAGGGAATTGGAAGAAAAAAGCATTTCCATAGGCGCTTATCATTAGTCCGAAAATGCCGCAAGCAATGGCCGTGAGTATTCCACGTAGCTCGTTATTCTTAATCCGAAACATGATAAGATAGCAACCTCTTAACAATGTACTGACATATATGGTAAGAAAAAGCACTAATCCTACAATACCGGTTTCCATCCATATCTTGACATAAAAAGAATCATGGGGAATGAGTGTTGTGAGACGGGAACCATATTTTCTGGCTTCTACCCCTCCCAAACCGAGTCCTTCTCCGAAAGGTTTGTATTTTAGATATTCAGCCAATCTTTTTTGGTTTTCTTTGCGGACAGTGTATGAGGCATCTTCTGTAGGTCTGAAAGCTGTGCGCATGCGTCTGATTGAAGAGTTACTTTCACCGATATAGGTATGGGCGAAAAAGATATAAAAAAATAAGCCGAATATGACTGTAGCTCCCATGAGCTTGATATTTTTACTGAGGAAAGTAAACAATATGCTTCCTCCGATGGGGACAAACAGTGCACCGCGAGTTCCGGAAATGAACAAGGCATATATGGAACAAAGGGCAATAATTATATAATAGAGTCTTATGAAACGTTCTTTCACGAAGATAGCCGAGATACCGAACAGAATGGCAGCAAAACCCATGTTGGAACCGAAATTTCCAGCATCTGTGAAAAAGGAAAAATATCGGGTGACATTGGATAAAAGGTGTGTCTTGTACATTTCCGTTTCAATCAGCATGGTTGTTTCTGTCTCATCAAAACCTACATATTTCTGGTAAACAGTTTTGGCTACGGCTGTCAATGTGAATATGGACAGAAAAAGCATAATGATGCGCAATCGCTTATAGGAGGTCATTGTTAAAACGCCAATTAATGACATGACAAGGGTGCTGTATATGATTCCACGAGAGTAAATCCAAGCTTCCGTGAGAGCTGTTGGGTTTATGATTTCAGCCGCAGTATATATGGCCCATATGCAACCTCCAAACGTCAGAATATTTTTGGTGTATTTCCATGCAATCTTACCTTGTTGATGATAGGAATATATCAAAAGTGTTATAAGCAGGGTGACGGTTGCAACATCATACCAGACACTCAACCCACTACCTTGCGTGTATCTGTACCAGGGAATGAAAAAGTAATTGAATGTGAATAGGAAACATACACCGGCAAAAGGGTTTCTTAATGCTTGTATTGCTATTATCAAGAAGAAAGGGGAAAGGCAAACGTATGCAATGATATCCCAAGTACTGAATAATATGCTATAGATGAGTGCACCCAGTCCGATGATGAACACTAATAATGTTACCGCCAAGGGAGATATGCTATGTCCTTTGATATCCGTTTGCATTTATTTGACAGCTGCTGATTTTGATGTTAAACCTAATTGTGCCAACCGGCTGAAGAAACTGTGGACCGGAGTATGAGGAGGTAATTCTCCGGTAAAGCTTTCAACCACTTCGCGGTCTGCATTGTTGAGATACATAAATAGAGGAGTTCCTTCCAATTCTTCCTTTAACGGTTTCAATCGGGTGTCGTCATCTCTGCCCCACAATCGGGCAGCGTTGGCTATCAGCAAATTGAAATCTGCTTTTTTCAATACCGACATAGGTAAAGTGGCGGTACTGACAGCAGGATATTCCACTAAAATAATGTCCGGTATTTCTTCTGCTTCATTTAAAGCCCAGAAGTCAGACAATTCTTGAGCTTGTACATATCCCTTGTTTTGGGTGTCGAAATCGTGGTCGTATTTTACAAGGCGCACTTTCATACCCTCAGTTTCCCAGTAATCGATGAAATATTTGGCAAGGAATGATTTCCCTTCACGTTTCTCCATGCTGAGCAGGTTTATGACGGTGGGACGATCCGGATGTAAGTAGTTGTTGAATTGTCGGCAACTGTAGGCTGCGGCAAGCCGGTTGCAAGCCTTGAGGAATCCACGGAATTTTAAGTTGCTTACACCGTTGAATGCTGCAATGACAGATAGTCCGGTCAGACGTTTGCTGCGGTCAGGGTCTCGGAGAGTGCGGTCTAACAATTCAATCAGCAGGAAGTAACCGCTTATGAATATTAAACTGCCGAAGAATGCCGCAAGGACGTAGATAATTCTTTTTCTGCCATTGTCTGTCAGCGGATACTCGGGTGATGCTATGACCTGCAGGTTGGCAGTTGTCATCTTGATATTCTGCAAACGGAGGTGTGCTTCAGCAAGGCCTCCTATTTGTCGGCGGTAATTGTCTTCGGCAATGCCTACGGCACGTTCTTTTCGCTTGATTTGAGTGCCTACGGGTGAGAATTCCCGGTATTGGCCGATAATGTCCCGTTGGCGGTCAACCAATACTTTCACTTCAGCTTTGGCTTTCGCCTCATTGATGCATGCCGTCAGCCATTCTGTCACCATTTCTCGAATGCCTACACCCTCCTTGGAGAAACCATACTCGTTTAAATTATCGGAGAGATGGCTTATTTTTTCTTCTGCCTTTTGCAGAGCATCTTTTTCTCTTTGAAGTTTATCACTTTTCTTCTGACTTTGTTCTGTGGTAAAAATTTCTTGTTCGAGAATGCTTTGGTTCAAGGTGCTGACTTTTTCCAACTCTTGTAATAAATTCGTATTTGTGCGTATAATCTTGGCCCGTATGTCCATTTTATTCTCTAACATTTGGCGCAAGGCTACTGCACTTCCATAATTTCGTTGCACTGCTTCCATACGGTCGTCTGTCGCATATTTGGTCAAAGCCAATGCCTTGGATTGTTCGTCGTAGTTGATGACTTGTTTTTGAACACTATAGTCTGTCAAATCATCTTCTTCTGCAGTAAGTGCTTTTTTGGCTATTCGCACTTGTTCTTCAAAATAGGCGATAGCACTGTTTGTGGCACTGAACCGGAGTTGCTCATAAGCCTTTAACAGTTCATCTTCCAATATCTTGAGGGTGTTTTGCGTAATACCGGGATCGGAGGAGGTATATACCAATTCTATCAGGTCACTGGTACCCAATCGTTTAATGGTGATTGAATTTAATGCGTTATAGCTATAAAACGGATAAGGGCGGTTGAATATGGAATAGACAAAATTGCTACTGTTCTCCTTTCTGTAATTCATTAAATTAGTTACGGTTTTATCCAAAGAGGAACGGTCTACCAAAGCCAATACTTCTTTTGGAAGGATTTGGACAAGTTGTCTGTAATGTTTGGCTTGAATGTACATATTGTCTTTCCATTCATCACCGTGTACAAGATTGGTTGCAAGCAGTCGAACGGAAACCTTTGCCAAAGTGTTTTTGGACTTGCCAATATTAATGATATTGTCGAAAGTACTGTTGATGTTGATAAGCTGGCTTCCATCCAAATTGGTACTATTGGTTACGCCTGCATATAAACTACTGTTTACCGTATAACTGTATGGTAAAAATTGGGTAAAGTATATGACCAATGCCGTAACAAGAAGACTTCCCCACAATAACCAATAACGGATGCGGTAAAAGAAGCTTGCCAAAAATTGTACTATATTCATAATTAGTTTACTTGTCTGTTATAACTTTTACATTAGTCAACATTTCCAATAATACAATTGAATTGTGTAAAGCTACACGACTCTGCTCATACGTGGTCACGGCACCGGTGCGGCGCGCACGCTCTAAAGAAAGTGCAATGATGTCGATGGCTCCTTGTATGAAATTATTTTCAGATATTTTCATTTGTGCATTATACAAGGCAGCCGTTTCTGCTTTGGCTTTGATGGTGGCTAATTGTTCGGTAACTGCATTGTAGGCTTCCAAGACCTTTAGTCTCCGTTCTTCCATGACATCTTCTTGTACATATTGCAATTGTTCTATCTGGTAGCGATAATCTTTCAGTTTCAACGGACGGTTGAATAGATCACCCAGGCTGACACCGACGCTGGCCCCGACATTGAAGTTGTGCTGGGCACTTGACATCGTTGTCTGGTACATAGGGGTGAACTCGTCACTGGCATTGCCTATGATGTTGTAGCGTCCGTAAGAATAGTTACCGTTCAGCCTGAAGTAGTTCCACCAATTCCTTTTTTCCAGGCGATATTGGTTCTTGACTTGCTCTACTTGGGATTGGGCTCTTTTTACTGACGCATTCTCTGTTACTGCATCAAGAAAGACGGATAGAGGAGGCAACTCTAAATTCTCAATATCTATTGATGTCTTCGAACTGATTAAACCCAATGTGTTGACTTCTATTTTTTTGTCCTCCATTTTGAGCTGTTCCAATATCTTGATGCGCTCCTCCCGTGTCAACTCCTGCTGCGCAGCCACAGACAAAGACACCCCCAACAATCCTAAGAGGATTACACTGTAAATGATGGAACTGATATATCTTTTTATTGTCTCTAAAGCCATATAATTCCTGTTATCTTTATTTTATACATTCTCTTTTTGTACAAATGCCGTCAGCGTTTTGCACAGTATCTTCATGTCCAGCCAGAATGAGAATTCTTTGGCGTATTTAATGTCCAGTTGTTTGCGTTCTTCGGCCGACATCTTCCCGGCGCCACCTCGTTTCTCCACTTGCCACAGTCCTGTCAGTCCGGCAGGGGCCATGAAGCGTTCGATATATGCGTCGCTGGTCAGCAGCTCGGCTTCGTAGAGGGGGAGCGGGCGGTTGCCCACGATGCTCATGTCTCCTTTGAGGACGTTGAACAGCTGCGGCAGTTCGTCAATGCTGTACTTGCGGATGAAACGGCCTACGCGGGTGACACGGGGATCGTTCTCTATCTTGACAAACGTATTCTGTTTTTCTTGGGCCTTCTTTTTAAGGAAATCTTCTTCGGAGATGACAAAATCGTCCGAAATCAGCAGGGTAGCCTCCTCTTCGGAAGTGCCGGTCAGGTCGTCGAAGCGGATATCGGGCTGCTCGTCCGTAAGCTCTTCCTCTATCTTATATTGGTTGAGGGCATTCAGTTCTTTCAGGCGCTTGTCTGCATTGGTGTACATGGAGCGGAACTTCAAGAAGTTGAATATCTGGTAGTTGCTGCCTACACGCTGGGATTTGTAAATCACTTTGCCTTTACTCTCCATGCGGATGGCTATGGCTGTGGCAATGAGTAGCGGAGAAAGCACAACGAGCACTGCACACGCAAACAGTATATCGAAGATACGTTTCCACATAGGCAGGTGGAAGGTGTTGAATATCTTACGGTGTGACTGGCTGAATTCCTGCAGTTTGTGCTCCTTGCGCAACCGGAGGAATTTCGTCATTTGCTGGAGGCTCTCTTCGCTGGCCATAGGGGAAAGGGTGTTGTTGACACCTGCCTGCAGATAGAGCTTGCGGTGTTCCTTCTGCAACCCTTCGGTGATGAGGATGATGTAGACACGGGGGAAGCGCTTGTGCAGGAAAGTGATGTCCTGGCTGTCCTTTTGAGGGGTACTTTCTTCGTAAAGAATGGATGTGTTGTACCGTTCGCGGATACCGTCGATGACTTTCGCCGCTTTGTTGCAGGATGAAACAGCCATGAACATGCCTCCCGCAATTTTGCTCAAGTGGCCGATGGTGACGCGGTTGCTACCTATGTAGATATAATATAACATATCCATTGATTTTGTTGTTTAGAGAAATTTCTTGATGCGGGCCTTCAGCTCCATAGGATTGAAAGGTTTCAGTATGAAATCCTCGGCTCCTGCTTCGAGCAGGTTGATGCGCTCGGTGGTACTTTCCTCACTGGAAAGCATCACAACCGGAATGTCCTTGAACAGTGAATTGCCTTTCAGATATGCCAGAAATTCACCTCCGGTCATTTTGGGCATGCGTATGTCCGAAATGATGAGAGCGGGCTCGTTCCCCTCATTCAGCCATTCTATGGCTCTGACGGGATCTTCGAAATAGACCAGCTCATTTTCTTTTCCTAAATAGACCGAGAGTACCTTGCCTATGGCAGGTTTGTCATCTACAAATAATATTTGTTTCATTGCTTATGATAATTGTTTGCTATATTTATCTATATACATTTTCTTCTACCGGGTGTTCGTACCATTCCGTATACTGGGTTCTGTCTTGGGCCCAATAGATGAATTCCGGATATGCGCTTGCTTCGGGGATATCAGTGCGTGAAATATTGATGGTTTCCTTGGGATAGCGGAAGCCATACGGCACGCAGATTGCCCATGTGTTGTTGCCTGCTAAGTCAAGATTCTCTTGCTGTATGGTTCCGGCGGCAGTGGCGCCATATCCCCAAAATTCGTAAAGATGAACTTCCATGCGTTGTTCCATGCTTTTATATTGATAACAGATGAAGAAGTCCAGATTGTCTTTTGAGAATAGGGGTTCTGTCCGGTTTTGGTCTGCCAGTTCAATAATGACTTTATAAGTATACTCTTTGGCGGTCACTCCAATGCCGGTATTTACCATCTTACCCGATTCAACTCCAAATACATTGTGTACTTCGCCTGCGATGGGGATTATGACATTCGGATCGGAATCTTCCATATAAGTAGCGTTATTGTACCTGAATTTGTTGTACGAGCTGTTGAATGACTCCTGGAAACGCGAATCGTCGCCTCCGGTCTTGATTTCCCGGATATCGGATTTATTGATTCCGGTAATCCGGAGCCCTACGCCCAACGGCTTGCTTGCTCCTGCCGCAGCAAGGGTCACGTCGAGCTGTATGCGCTTGATGTGGTTCGTCTTTTTCTCGCGGTGATAGTAGGTCTCCACGTCCAAGACCACGTCGTTGAAGTCATAGTCGCCTACCAACGGGAAGTTGTCTTCGAATACGTACGTATAGGAGACTGGGTCTGTAGGGGGCTCTGAGCCGGACTCGTTCGGAGTATTGCCTTCGCCCGTGCAGTCTCCGGCGGGAATGGTGATGGGGGATTCTCCCCATTTGGATATGGTTCCTTCGGTATTCTTGATGGCATCAAGGAATTTGGCTTCCCACCAGATGTCCTCAGTGATATCATCGTCAATTTCTTTCACTTCATAATGAATGTTTCCCTGGCTGGAAAAATTCCCTATATCTTCAACTTTATTGATTTTTACCAGTGCATATTCATTGTTTGAGCCCATAAATTGTGCTTGTGACAATTCTGCTTCATCAAGTACGGTTATCATGGAGTTGTCACCCATTGTGATTCTGGTGTTGTAATTGTTGCTATGGTCCCCGAAATCCTCTATCTCTGCAGAAGAGGTGTCTCCCATGTTCAGTGTGCCTACAAATTCTTCCGTATATAGATAGCATCCGTTGTCTATAGTGATGTTGCTGTGGGTTTTCCCGATGTAGGCTTTGCCCTGGTTGATGAATTTGCATCCGCTGTCGAAATTCATTTCATCGACACGTACGGTACCGCAATTATAGAATACTCCTCCCTGGCTGACATGGAAATCATCTATTTCTATGGTGCCGGCATTGTAGTTGTAGCTGCCTCCGGATGCATTGGTCAATTCGATGTCGTTCCCTTTGATGGTTCCACCCGCGTAGACGATAAACCGGCTGGATTGCACTAAAGTGAAGGTGTGCTCGTCCGGTATCACGATTTCCCCTCCGTCAATCACATAGAATTCGAAGCCTCGTTCAACGGTCATGTTGTTTCCATTGGGTTCCCAGCTGCCTTCAATGATGATGATGGCCGGATTGTCACTTCCCATGCCGTCCTTGCTGATTTTATTCCTATATATATTGTCTTTGGAGATTTTGTAGGCTTTTCCGTTTTGAAAATCGGTATTCGGCCTTATTTCTTCGGCGCTTGATAGCATTGCGGTGATTTCCGCCTCAGACTTTTCCGGTGAATAGGTCTCGATGCTGACACTGCGCGTCCATGCGGTACGTGTAGTTGCAAGGGAATTGCCGAAAGCGGCATGGAGCTGACCGTTTTGGATGGATACATATTTTACTATGTTGCGGCTGTGTGTATCGGTGCGGCACACAAAAGCGCTCGTCAGTACAGAAGGGCAGTCCATGACGGTAGTAAATACTGTTGTATTATTGGCGGTGCCTTCTGCCAGCAGTTTGGCAGATGACCGGCTGATTAAGGGGTTCTTGTCGTAAATACGTATGGTATAGTCGATGCCGGTATCTTCGGATACAGAAACATTGACCCGGACCTGCTGAGTCATTTTCCAATCCATAGCCGGGTCTATGTTCTTGACCGGAAACCTGTCTTGATAGGCTGCTTTCACTTTTTCGGGGTTAAAAACATCGTCTTTACAACCCTGCAGCAGTATGCCTACTGTAAGAATAACAAGTGGCAGAAAGCGTTTGTATAGGGTATTTTCTCCCATATTTTATATTTGTTTTGCTTGATTGTAAGCAAAAGTACGTTTATTTAAACTAATAAGCTTTATTAATGGGGGATAAAAGCATGGTGATTAACCCTTTTTAACGCTTTTGTGCGAATAGATAAAACAAGTTTATTTTGAAAATTGTCAATATAACTATATACCCTCTGTGTTGCTGCTTTACTGAATCTTGGTGATTTCTCCTGCCAGGTCGGAATTCATGCGGTGGCGGATTTCGGCTTGGTCCAGTCCGTGTCCCAGGAGGAACATGAGTTTGGTGACGGCACATTCGGGGGTACTGTCATAGCCGCTGATGACACCTGCCTGGAGAAGTTGCAGACCGGTTTCGTAACGTCCCATCTCGACGGCGCCACTTTGGCATTGGGTGATGTTGACGATGACAATGCCACGTTCGCTGGCTTCTTTCAGCTGGCGGATGAACCATTCTTTCTGGGGGGCATTGCCGGAACCGAAGGTCTTGAGGACAACAGCTTTCAGGCCGGGAACATGAAGCACGGAGTTGATGATGCTTTCCTGGATGCCGGGAAAGAGGGTGAGCACTACGACATTGGTGTCGAAAAGGTAGTGCGGCTTCATGGGGCGTGACGGGTCGGGACGGTGGATGAGGTGCTCGTTATAACGGATATGGATGCCTGCCTTTGCCAGTGCGGGATAGTTGAAGGAGCGGAAAGCATTGAAATTCTCGGCATTGATTTTGGTGGTACGGTTGCCCCGCATCAGCTCGTTCTCGAAGAAGATGCACACTTCGGGGACGATAGGAGTACCGTCCGGATGCTTGGCGGCGGCTATTTCAATGGCGGTGATGAGGTTCTCTTTCCCGTCGGTGCGCAGGGTGCCGATGGGAAGCTGGGAACCGGTGAGGATGACCGGCTTGGAAAGGTTCTCGAGCATGAAGCTGAGTGCGGAGGCTGTATAGGCCATCGTATCGGTACCGTGCAGGATGACGAAGCCGTCGAAATTGTCGTAGTTGTAGTTGATGATTTTTACAATCTTTGCCCAGAGGGAAGGTTCCATATCGGAAGAGTCGATAGGCGGGTCGAACTGATAGGAAGAGATGCGGTAGTTGAAGCGCTTCAGTTCGGGGACATGCTGCAGCAGTTGGTCGAAGTTGAAGTTCTCAAGCGCACCGGTCTCGGGATTTTCTATCATTCCGATAGTTCCACCAGTGTAAATCAATAGTACGGAAGGGCAATCGACTTTCATAAATTTCGTATTTGGGTTCTTTTTGGGGTACAAAGATAGCGAAAAAAGTCATGAGTGATATCACTCATAACTTTCTTACCTCTTCTTTCAACTGCCTGATAGCTTTTTCCGCATCTCCTTCCTTCTCGTTGAGCAACGTGACGAAGCGGCTGCCGATGATGGCACCGGATGAATGGGTGCAGGCGGCATCGAATGTCTGCTTGTTGCTGATGCCGAAGCCTACCATGCGTGGATTGCGCAGGTTCATATCTTTTATCTTCTTAAAGTAGGCTTGCTTCCGGGTGTCGAAGTCTTTCTGGGCACCGGTGGTGGCGGCACTGGACACCAGATAGATGAAGCCGTCGGTGTGGGCGTCTATTTCGCGGACGCGGGCTTCGCTGGTTTCGGGGGTGATGAGCATGATGACACGGATGTCATACTTCGAGGCGATGGCTTTGTAACTCTTTTCGTAATCGCGGAAAGGGAGGTCGGGAATGATGACGCCGTCGATGCCGCATTCCACGCACTTCTGGCAGAAGGCTTCGAAGCCGAACTGCATGATGGGATTGAGGTATCCCATAAGGACAAGCGGGATGCGGACATCGCGACGGATGTCGCGCAATTGTTCGAAAAGCAGACGGAGGGACATGCCGTTGTGCAGGGCGCGGGTGGCGGCATTCTGGATGACAATGCCGTCGGCCATGGGGTCACTGAACGGAATTCCGATTTCAATCATGCTGACTCCGTTTCTTTCGAGGGCACGGATAACGTCGGCAGTACCGTCGAGGTTGGGACAGCCTGCACAAAAGTAAATGGACAGCAGATTCTTGGGGCTGTCCTGGAAAAGTTGGTTAATGCGGTTCAACATACTATTTACAATTTTACAATTTACTATTTACTATTTGGCTGCGCAATATATGCTGCATGTTACGATTTACAATTTTACAATTTACTATTTACTATTTGGCTGCACAATGTACGCCGCATGGCAAATTGTACATTGTACATGGTAAATCGTAAATCGTCAAATAGTAAACCCATCGAGTTCTTTCAGGAAGTTTGAGATGCGTTCCACATCCTTTATTCCCGGTGCCGTTTCGAAACGGCTGTTGATATCGATACCTGCGAAATAGGGGTGGCGGAACTCCCGGAGGGCTTTTACGCTGTAGGGGTTGATGCCGCCGCTGAGCAGGAACGGGGTGGGACCGTTGTAGCGGTGCAGGAGGTTCCAGTCGAACTGGTTGCCGGAACCGCCGTACTGCGGGGTCTTGGTGTCGAAGAGGTAATAGTCGCACAGACCATTGTAGGCAGATACGGAAAGCAGGTCCTTGGGCAGCAAGATAGAGAAAGCCTTGATGAGGTGCAGGCCTGCATTGCGCAGGGAACGGCAGTACTCGGGAGCTTCATTGCCATGCAGCTGGATGTAGTCAAGGCCGAAACGGTCGGTATACATCAGGATGTTTTCCTTACTTTCGTTGACAAAGACGCCGACGCGCTTGGCGCAGGCTGGCAGATACCCGGGCATCTGGCACAGACAACGGGGAGATTTGGGGTAGAAGATAAAACCAATCATATCTGCACCTTGCAGTTCTACATTGCGGATGTTTTCTGCTTCGGTCATTCCGCATACTTTGATGAGAGGAGACATTTTATTTACGATTTACTATTTACGATTTACTATTTACTATTTGGCTGCGCGATGTAACGCTGTATGAGAGACTTTTGTATTTACAATTATCAACTTTCAACTTTCAATTATTAATTAAGAGACTGTCTTGGATGAACTTTTTCAGGGTTTCGCCCGGGTTGGCTGTTTTCATGAAGGTTTCGCCGATGAGGAAACCGCGGAAGCCGGCGGCACGCAGGCGGCAGATGGTTTCGGGGTCGGAGATGCCGCTTTCGGAGACAAGGAGCGGGGATGCCGGTCCGTGGGTGGCTTCGCGCAGTTGCCGGGCTATCCGGAAGGAGTTTTCCACATCGGTGACGAAAGAGCCGAGGTTGCGGTTGTTGACACCCACCATGTCGACCTCCTTATTTATATAGGAGAGTTCCGAAGGGCTGTGGATTTCGAGCAATACCTCCAGCCCGAGTTCGTGGGCTTGGGCGGTGAGGGTGCTGCACTGCTCCGGACTGAGGCAGGCGGCAATGAGCAGTACGGCGTCGGCACCTACGATGCAGGCTTGCAGAAGCTGGTACTCGTCGATGATGAAGTCCTTGCGCAGAATGGGGATGCGGACGAGCGGACGGACCGTGCGGATGTCGCGCAGCGTACCGCCGAAGAACTTCTCATCCGTCAGGATGGAGAGGGCGGCGGCGCCGGCGGCTTCGTAGGAGGCGGGTATTTCCTCTGCTTGGGCAGCCTCGTTTATCCAGCCTTTGGAGGGTGAACAGCGTTTGAACTCGGAGATGATTCCTGTAGAAGAAGCGGCAAGGGCCTGCTTCATGCTGCGGCGGTGGACCGCATTCTCCCGGATGATGACTTCGGCTTGCTCCTGCAACTGCTTCGGAGAGACGGTTTGCTTCTGCAGTTCAATCTCTGTTTGCTTATGGGCGATGATTTCGGACAGTATATCTTTCATTGCTTCATTTATTAATCTCGATAAATTTTTTCAGTGTAGCCAGCGCCCGTCCGCTATCCAGTGATTCGCGTGCGATGGCGATGCACTCTTCAATCTCTTTCTGCGGCTCCATCACCTGGATGGCAAAGGCGGCGTTGACAATGACGCATTGCGTTTGTGCAGGTGTGGCATGCCCCGTAAGGATATTGTCGAAGATGCGGGCGGCATCTTCCTTGCATGCGCCACCGAAGAGTTCTTCGGGACGGGCATCTTTGAAGCCGAGGGCCTGCGGACGGTAGATGCGCTCGTAGTTGCGGGTCATCACCTTGAACTCGTCCGTCAGGGAGATTTCGTCGTAGCTGTCGAGGCTGTTGACTACGGCAAAGTCAATGCCGAGCTTATAGAATACGTTGGTGTATAGGCGCATCTGCGAGAGGTCTGCCACACCGAGCAGCTGGTATGCCGGGCAGCATGGATTCACCAGTGGGCCGAGCAGATTGAACAAGGTGCGTACTCCCAGCGTCTTGCGTACGGGACCGACAAACTTCATCGCCGGGTTGAAAAGTTGGGCATGAAGGTAGGCGATGTTGCACTCCTCCATGCTGCGTTTCAGCGTGTCGGGGTTGTTGGTGAAGCGTACGCCGTGCTGCTCGATGACATTGCTGGCTCCGCTCACGGAAGTGGCTCCGTAGTTGCCGTGCTTGGCAACCTTGTAGCCGGCTCCCGCCACTACGAAGCAAGCGCAGGTGGAGATGTTGAAGGTGTTCTTTCCGTCGCCGCCCGTACCTACAATGTCGATGGGGCGATAGGGGGCGAAGTCGATGGGAAGGCGTGTCTCCATCAGTGCTTCGCGGAAACCGATAAGCTCGTCCACAGTGATGCTCCGCATCTGGAAGGCAGTGAGCAAGGCTGCTATCTGCGCCTCAGGATACATTTCCTTGGTGATGTTGAGGAGGATTTGTTTGGTCTCCTCCGACGTGAGCTCTTCGTGGTTGAAGAGACGGGTGAGTATTGCTTTCATCTTTTTATTTACGATTTGACGATTTAGGATTTGACGATTGAATTTACTCTTTTTCTGAAGTGCCTCATTTGAAAAGCCAGTTTTTTACGATTGTTTTTCCGTCGGGTGTCAGTACCGATTCAGGATGGAACTGGATGCCGTGTATGTCATATTCCCGATGTTTCAGCGCCATGATTTGTCCTTCGGGGCTGATGGCGGTAATGGCAAGTTCGTCGGGAAACTCCTTCGTATCCACTACCCAGGAGTGGTATCGTCCGACGGGAATCCTATTGGGTAAACCGCAGAAGATATAGTCTTCTTCGAGAGAAATACCTTCATAATCCTTTCCCCCTAATCCTTCATCCCTTGTCCCTAGTCTTTCCTCCTTCCTCCTTATCTCCGTCTGTACCCCATGGAACACCTCTTCCAGATTGACCAGCTTTCCACCGAACGCTTGTCCGATGGCTTGTTCGCCCAGACAGACACCGAGTATGGGTTTCCGTCCGGCATAGGTGCGGATGACATCCAGCAACAGTCCGGCTTCCTCGGGGACACCGGGGCCGGGTGAGAGGATGATTTTATCGTATGGCTCCAATTCTTCGAGCCGGAATTTATCGTTGCGCAGCACATCCGTTTCTGCGCCAAGCTCTTTCACCAGATGGGCAAGGTTGTAGGTGAAGGAGTCGTAATTGTCTATGATAACTGTTTTCATCTTTTGTATTTACAATCTATTTTATTTACTATTTGACGATTTACGATGTACGATTGAAGTTACTTTATTTACGATGTACGATTTGGCTGCGCAATGTACGCCGCATGGCAAATCGTACATCGTAAATCGTCAAATCGTACATAAACTCACATTTTTTCCGCCATCTCAATCGCCTTTTTCAGTGCGCCGAGCTTGTTGTTCACTTCTTGCAGTTCGTACTCGTCGTTGCTCTTGGCTACGATGCCGCCGCCTGCCTGGAACCAGAGGACACCGTTGCGGCTGACAAAAGTACGAATCGTAATCGCCTGGTTCAGCGAGCCGTTCAGTCCGATGAAACCGATGCAGCCGCCGTAGGCTCCACGGTTGTGCGGTTCCAGCTGGCTGATGAGTTGCATGGCGCGTACCTTGGGGGCGCCGCTCAGGGTACCGGCAGGGAAGGTGTCGATGAAGGCCTTGACGGGGTCGGCCTCTTCGCGGAGCGTTCCGCTGACACGGCTGACGAGGTGGATGACATGGCTGTAATACTGCATCTCCTTATAGAAATCCACCTTTACATCGTGGCAGTTGCGGGAGAGGTCGTTGCGGGCAAGGTCCACCAGCATCACGTGTTCGGCGTTCTCTTTGGGGTCGTCGTGCAGGTACCGGGCATTGAGGGCATCCTGCTCTGCATCGCCGGTGCGCTTCGTGGTTCCGGCAATGGGGTCGATATAGGCATGGCGGCCTTCGATGCGGCAATGGGTTTCGGGGGACGAGCCGAAAATGCGGAAGCCTCCGAAGTCGAAATAGAACAGATAGGGAGAAGGGTTGATGCTGCGCAGGGCACGGTAGAGCTTGAAGTCATCGCCTGTGAAACGCTGCTCGAACCGGCGGGAGAGGACTATCTGGAAAACGTCGCCGCGCAGACAGTGGGCGATGCCCCGGCGGATATTCGCCTTGTGCTCCTCGTCCGTAAGCGGAGAGGTGGTGGGGCCGATGGCGCGGAAATCGTAGGCGGTGTAGTTGCGGTTATGGATGGCCTTCTGTACCTGGTCCAGTCCGCTGGTCTCGCCGGGCGCCAGCATCTCGAGGAGCAGCATCTCATTCTTGAAGTCGTTGAAGACGATGAGGTACTTATATAATATGTACAGCATGTCCGGCGCATCGTTGGTAGCTTCGCGGCTGTCCTTCACGGGGATATTCTCGAAGTAGCGGACAGCATTGAAGGAGGTGTATCCGTAGAGTCCGCAGTAATTGCTGTATTCGCCCTCCACGCGGAAGCGGGCGCGGAAATCGTTCAAGGCATTCTCCACCCGGTATGCATCGGTTATGGGATGCTCTTCGCGGCTGTCGTCCGGCAGGCGGAAGATAGCCGTGCCGTGGTCTATGCTGACACTAGCCAGCGGACACAGAGCGATGAACGAACGGTTGTTCTCACTGCCGTGATAGTCGGAACTCTCCATAAGTGCGCTCTGCGGAAAGATGTCACGCACCTTCAGATACGTGCTCACCGGCGTATGCAAGTCACCGAGCATGGTGCGGCTGACTGTTTTATAATCATATTGTTTCATTGTATCTTGTATTTTATTTCATTGCATCTCGTATTTTCAAATAGCTCATCACTTATCACTTATAACTCATCACTCAAATACGTCTCTATATCCTTATCCCCCCGTCCCGACACCGTCAGCACCACCACGTCCGTCGGCTTGAACCTCATCTTCTCCAGCGCACCCAGTGCGTGGGCACTTTCCAATGCGGGGATGATGCCTTCGAGCCGGGTCAGTTCGTAGGCGGCGCGGATGGCTTCATCGTCGTTGACGGCGAGGACGATGGCACGTTTCTGCTTGGCAAGGTTGGCGTGCATGGGGCCGATGCCCGGATAGTCCAGTCCGGCAGAGATGGAATAGGGCTCTTCTATCTGTCCGTCCTCGTTCTGGATGACGTAGGTGCGCGAGCCGTGGATGATGCCCATCTTGCCGAGGGCGATGGTGGCGGCTGTCATTCCCGTTTCAATGCCTTTTCCGCCGGCTTCGGCGAGGACGATTTGCACGTGCGGGTCGTTGACGTAGTGATAGATGGTGCCGGCTGCATTGCTTCCTCCACCTACGCAGGCGATGAGGTAGTCGGGGCATTCGCGTCCCTCGTGTTCAAGGAGCTGCTTCCTGATTTCTTCGCTGATGACGGACTGCAGGCGTGCCACCATGTCGGGGTACGGATGCGGGCCGACGGTGGAACCTATCACGTAGTAGGTGTCCGAGGGATGACAGCACCAGTCGCGGATGGCTTCGTTGGTGGCGTCCTTCAACGTCATATTGCCACTGGTGACGGGAACGACGGTGGCGCCGAGCATCTTCATCTTCTCCACATTGACGCGCTGGCGCTCTACGTCGGTCTTACCCATGTAGACGATGCATTCCATGTTCATCAAGGCGCAGACGGTGGCTGTGGCCACACCGTGCTGTCCGGCTCCGGTTTCGGCGATGATGCGGCGCTTGCCCATGCGGCGTGCCAGCAACACCTGCCCGATGCTGTTGTTGATTTTGTGGGCACCGGTGTGGTTCAGGTCTTCACGCTTGAGGTAAATCCGGCAACCGTACTTCTCGGACAAGCGGTGTGCCAAGTAGAGTGGGGAAGGGCGTCCCACGTAGTCGCGCAGCAACTGGTCGTATTCACGCTTGAAGTCCTCACTTTGCAGCACCTTGAGGTAGGTGTTCTGCAACTCTTCTACACATTTGTGGAGGATTTCGGGAACGTATGCCCCGCCGAACTCTCCGTAATAACCTTCTTTGTCAACTAAGAAATTCATCATGTTATTTACTATTTGACGATTTACTATTTACTATTTCAGAAATCAAAACGCATTATTGCTTAAACGAAAAAAGCCCCGTCGCTTGGTGCGACAGGGCTCTTTTTGTTTTTTACTATATATTACATATATACATACGAGCGCTGCTCCCTTACGACTGTCGGAGTTGTAACGGGTGCCACCACCAATATGTATTTACTAACATTGTTTTCATTGACTTTTTTTGTTTTATCGGGGGCAAAGACAGTGCAAACCGAATGTATAATAAAATGAACTTGTTCATTTTTTATGCTGAGGTGCAGCCTGTCTTCGTTTTCGCGACAAATATAAGCACTTTGTTTTAACTGCCAAAATAAATATGACTTTTTTTCTGGATAAGAACATTTTTCTTGAAATATTGTTCTTATAAGTGTAGTAAAAACGAATATTCATTCAAAAAAAGAAAGGAACAAACTATGAATAGAAAACATTTAGTTGCCATAGGCGTGGTTATTGCTGTACTGTTGTTATTATACTGGCTTTTTGTGGCCGAAGATATGAATGCCTGGCTGAATGTAAACTGATTTTTCGGGATTTTCGTGTGGAGTTATTCGGATAAAGATGTATCTTCGCAAAAAAACATAGACTCATGAAAGGATTAAGTTATTCATTTTTGCGTGCTATATGTGCGCTGGTTATCGGTTTGGTGCTGGTGATGTTTCCCGACCAGGCGGGTGATTACTTTGTGATTACGATAGGTGTCATTTTCCTGGTGCCTTCGCTTATCAGCATCATAGGCTACTTTGCACAGAGCACGGAGATGCGCAGCCGTTTCCCTATCGAGGGAGTGGGCAGCCTGCTGTTTGGCTTGTGGCTGATTATCATGCCCGGTTTCTTTGCCGATTTGCTGACATTTGTATTGGGATTTATCCTGGTGATGGGAGGAGTGCAACAGATTGCCTCGCTTTCCGCTGCCCGTCGCTGGATGCCGGTACCGGGAGGTTTTTATGTGGTTCCGGTATTGATTCTGCTTGCCGGCTTGGTTGCGCTGTTCAATCCTACGGGAGTACGCTCCACGGCATTTATCATTATCGGTATCAGCAGTCTGGTCTATGCGGCTTCGGAACTGCTGAACTGGTTCAAGTTTACGCGTCGCCGCCCGAAGACACCGGATGCTTCAGTAAAGGCAGTGGACGATATTGAGGATGCACAAATTATAGAATAAAAAAACAGACCATCTGTTGAGGTAGAACAGATGGTCTGTCAGGAGTAAACGGATGGTCTGTTCATGCCACACGGACCATCCGTTTTTATTGTTTCAACCATTCATTTATCAGCTCCATCACTTGCTTCTTTTCCTCTTCGGGCAGTGTGCCGATGCGTGCCCGATGGCTTCCGCCGGGCTCTACGAATACATGGATGTTTTTCTTTCCTTTCAGCCAGGTCACTCCGGCAGCTGTCCACGGGTCGTTCTGTCCGTAGATGAATATCATTTTCGGGTCATTCTCTTTTAGGAACTTCGTGATTTTCTTGCTTAGGGTCTTGTCGAAGGGCATGTCTTTCAGCTCTTCGGGAAGCATCAGACGATGCAGGTAATCCTTGCTCGATTGGATGGAAAGATACTTCTTGAAAGGCTTCGTATCGTAGCCGTAATAGCCCAGTTCGCGGGCGGCCTGCACGAAGAATGAGGCTGTGGGACTGTCGGCAATGAAGTAGTCGGGATTACTGATGTTGAGCAGATGGGCAAATATCTCATCGTCCGAGGCCGTGGTGGCAGGGATGCTGCTGACGGGAGTTCCCCACTGCCAAAGGGCAAAAGAATACTCCAGCACGCAATAGTCGTATATCTCTTCAACGGGCGCACGGAACTTGAGTCCTTTTTCATTGCAATATTTCTCAAAGCGGGGGAGCAGTGCGGCTTTCCGTTTCAACACTTCCAACTGGAAGTCCTCAATCCGTTTGCGGTCCTCCGGAGTAGACACTTTCCTGAGGAAAGGCTCGTGGCGTCCGTCTTCCACCCCGTAGCAGAGCGGAGCTACATAAGGCACGGAAATATCCACGTCGTCCGGATAGAACGTGCGGTAGAGCAGGGTAGTCTGCCCGCCCTTGCTGATGCCGGTCGCAATCCATTTGCCGGGATAGATGCTTTTAAAGGCGTTGCGGACGGCGTGCAGGTCGTCTGCGGAATTCTCGGCGGTGAGGTATTGCCAGTCTTTGGGCTCAGGGGTGGATTCCAGGAAATAACGGTATTCCACAAAAATCATGTTGGCATCGAGCAACTCTGAAAGTTCCTCGCGATACTTGGGGTTGAGGGCATAGGCGGCTCCATAGCCTTCGGTTACAATCACCGTGGGACGGTCGAAGCCGACGTGGGAGACAATCACACGCTGGCGGAAACTGCCCTTTTCGGGACGACGGTGGTCCAACGGCTGGGTGAAATAGGTTACATACTTCTCGGAGAACCGGGTGGACTCCAACGGACGGGTTTCCGTAATGGCGGAAATCCGACCCAGTTTTTGCTGCAGATCGGTTTGTGCCGGGGCGGCAGCCGCAACGAACAGCAAGGCAAACAGCAGGAACGCTGCATAGCAGTTACGTAAATTCTTCATGATGACAGGATTGTTTTATCTGACGGACAAAGATAGGTTATTTCCCGCTTACCGCCAACAGTTGGCATGGACGAAAAAAGAGAGAGAACTGCCTCGCGGCACCTCTCCCCCCTGCAAACTTAAAACAACCAACAAAAGAATGAGATAGGGATTAAGGATTCATCCTTCATCCTTCATTTTTCATCTTATAAACAGTAACTCGCGATATTTGGGCAACGTCCACATCTGATTGTCGACGATGAGTTCCAGCTTGTCGATGTGGTAACGGATTTCCTCCATCATCGGTACGATGTTGTCGTGGTAGGCGATGGCTTTTTCACGTTCACTCTCAATTTTGTTGGCCACTTTGCGCGCCTCGATCATGGCATCCACATGCTCCTTGATGAAGGCGGTACGGTCGGCAATCTCTTCGATGAGTTCCAGATTCTTGGCAGACAGTTTTGCAGCCTTCTCTGCGGGGAACAGGTCTTTCATCTTGTAGACGTTGTCAATCAAATCCGACTGATACTGTGTAGCTACGGGGATAATGTGGTTCATGGCCAAATCTCCGAGCACGCGGGCTTCAATCTGTATTTTCTTGGTGTACATTTCCCATTTCACCTCGTTACGGGCTTCCAGTTCCTTCTTCGTCATGACACCGATGGACTCGAACATCCGGATGCTCTCCGGTTTCAGGTAGTTGTCGAAAATGACGGGAACACTTGTCTCGCAGTCCAGACCGCGGCGGGCTGCTTCGGCTTTCCATTCATCGCTGTAACCGTTGCCGTCAAAGTGGATGGGTTTGCAGACTTTGATGTACCGGCGGATGACTTCGAGGATGGCGGAGATTTTCGGCTCCCCCTTTTCAATCAGTTCGTCCACATCTTTCTTGAATTCCACCAACTGCTCGGCAAGGGCGGAGTTCAGCGCAATCATGGCACTGGCGCAGTTGGCCTCGGAACCCACGGCGCGGAACTCGAAGCGGTTGCCGGTGAAGGCGAACGGGCTGGTGCGGTTGCGGTCGGTATTGTCTATCATCAGTTCCGGAATCTGCGGGATGTCCAGCTTCATGCCTTGCTTGCCGCTGAGGCTGACGAGGTCGTCCTTGGTGCTCTCTTCGATGTGTTCCAGCACCTGGCTCAACTGCTTGCCCAGGAAGGAAGAGATGATGGCCGGAGGCGCTTCGTTGGCACCCAGCCGGTGGGCGTTCGTCGCACTGGAGATGGAGGCTTTCAGCAATCCGTTGTGACGGTATACGGCCATCAGCGTATTCACTACGAAGGTGATGAAACGCAGGTTCTCTTCGGGCAGTTTGCCGGGTGCGTGGAGCAGGATACCGGTGTCCGTACCCAGCGACCAGTTATTATGCTTGCCGCTACCGTTGACACCCTTGAAGGGCTTTTCGTGCAGCAGTACGCGGAAACCGTGGTTACGTGCCACTTTACGCATCAAGGCCATGATGAGCATGTTGTGGTCTACCGCCAGGTTGCATTCCTCGAAGACGGGAGCCAGCTCGAACTGGTTGGGAGCCACTTCGTTGTGACGGGTCTTGACGGGGATGCCGAGTTTCAGCGCTTCGATTTCCAGTTCCTTCATGAAAGCGGCCACACGGCTGGGGATAGCCCCGAAGTAGTGGTCTTCCAACTGCTGGTTCTTGGCGCTGTCATGGCCCATCAGCGTGCGTCCGGTCATCAGCAGGTCGGGGCGTGCGGCGTACAACCCTTCGTCAACCAGAAAATATTCCTGCTCCCAGCCCAGATAGGCAACCACTTTCTTTACTTCCGGATTGAAATAGTGGCATACGTCGACGGCAGCCTTGTCTACGGCACGCAGGGCTTTCAGCAACGGTGCCTTGTAGTCCAGAGACTCACCGGTATAGGCGATGAAAATAGTCGGGATGCAGAGCGTGTCGTCTACGATGAATGCCGGGGAGGAGGGGTCCCATGCCGAGTAGCCACGTGCCTCGAACGTATTGCGGATACCGCCGTTCGGGAAACTGGAAGCGTCCGGTTCCTGCTGCACGAGCAGTTTGCCGGTGAATTCCTCCATCACGCCGCCTTTGCCGTCGTGTTCCACAAAAGCATCGTGCTTTTCGGCAGTACCTTCGGTCAGCGGATGAAACCAGTGCGTATAGTGGGTCGCCCCCATTTCAACCGCCCATTTCTTCATACCTGCGGCAACCTCGTCGGCTATGCTGCGGTCCAGCGGAGCTCCGTTGTCAATCACATCCGTCAGTTTGGCATACACCTTGCTCGGCAGATAGCGGAACATCTTCTCCTTGTTGAATACATACTTGGCAAAATACTCTGACGGACGTTCCGCCGGAACTGCCACTGCAACGGGTTTCTTCTTAAACGCCGTTTCTACTACTCTGAATCTCAATTTTGACATAATACCTTAGAGTTGTAATTGTTGGTTTAATAAAACATAAAATCATTAGCGTAGAATACAGTCTGGAATACCAGGAAACCTTCCGTGGGAAGCCCGCCTCCGTCGTAGAACGAGAGGTCGAAGAAATGGGGCATTCCTATGAATCCGCCTGCACCGAACATCAGTCCGAAACTGATGAACCAGTGGAGCAGACAGCCAAACATGAAGTCAACGAAGTTCTTCATCTGGATATTGGCCGTATTTTTTACTCTTGCAAAACCGGCTTCGACCAGTGCAAAGCCCGGCTGCATGAAGAATACCAGCGATATGGCAAGGGCCATACGCAGTCTGTAGAGACTGTATTTACTATTTGCCTTTCGGCGTGTGTAAATCATAGTTCTTTGCTTTTAGAAGCTTAGTCCGACTACAAAGTATGCACCTTCAGACCTTGGATTCCAGGTTGCTTTGGCAAACAACGGGAGGGAGAAGGAATCGGTGATTTTGATGTCTTTTGATACTCCCAGGCTGACGTCGCATACGGCAAATCCGTTGGCTCCATAGAAGTCCGTGGCCCAAGGGGTAGCGCCTATCTCGGCCGTCCAGTCCAGTCCGCCCAGTGTGAAGGGAGCTGCTACGGAGATGTAGGATGAATAAGCACGGTCACCGTCTTTGTCAACACCGTCGTCGCCTGCAAAGTTGGTGTACCAGTTTACGGCTACGGGGCCGAAATCATAGCCGATTTGCGCTTCGAACAGATGTGAGTTGGCAGCATTGTGTGCGCCGTACTGGAAGTATTTGGCTGTCACCCCATCTCCGGTCACATTGTACCAGTAGTCCGTCACTGATACGCTGAAACCTCCGGTTGAATATCCCAGTATGAGGTCGAACTCTTTCGTGTCCGAACTCTCGATGCCTACGGAGCCCCAAGCTCCCAGAGAGAAACCTTTGTAGGCGATGGATGCGCTCGGCTGGAGGCTTACCCCTCCCAAATCCTGGCCACGCCACACGTAACCGCTTACGAGGTCGACGCCTACCGACGCTTCCACTTTATCCTGAGCCTTTGCCGTGAAAGGCATTGCCATTGATAATAGCGCCATTGCCATTATTACCCATTTTACACTTCTTGTTTTCATACCTTTTTACCTTTAAGTTTAGAAAAATTCCGGATGATCAGTCCGACTCGATTATAACAAGTACCTCGCTAATTCAATTGTTTTTTTATTTCAGCCACTTCCGGATGCGCTTCATGGCTTCCACGCAATCTTCATGTTTGCCGAAGGCCGTCAGCCGGATATATCCTTCACCGCTGGGGCCGAAACCTACACCCGGTGTGCCCACTACATTGGCTTCGTACAGCATCTGTTCGAAGAACCGCCAGGAACTTGTTCCGTCGGGTGTTTTCAGCCAGATGTAAGGAGCGTTCACACCGCCGTAGACTTTCAGCCCGGCCGCTTCAAGGCCCTGCTTCATGGTCCGGGCATTGTCCATATAATAATCTATCGTTTCCTTTATCTGCCGCTGTCCCTCCGGTGTGTAGATGGCTTCCGCCGCTCGCTGGGTGATGTAGCTGGTGCCGTTGAACTTGGTAGATTGGCGGCGGTTCCAGAGCTTGTTCAGCGGGATGCGTTCGCCTTCCAGCGTGGCGGCAGTGAGTTCTTTCGGCACAACGGTGTAGCCACAGCGTACTCCCGTGAATCCGGCAGTCTTCGAGAAGCTGCGGAACTCGATGGCGCATTTCTTCGCTCCCTTTATCTCATAGATGGAGTGGGGCACGTCGTCTTCGCGGATGAAGGCTTCGTAGGCGGCATCGAACAGAATCAGCGTGTCGTTGGCGAGCGCATAGTCCACCCATTTCTTCAGCTCGGGCTTGGTCAGGGTGGTGCCCGTGGGGTTGTTGGGGTAGCAGAGGTAGACGATGTCGATGCGCTTGTCCGGAATCTCCGGGATGAAGTCGTTCTCGGCGGTACAAGGCATGTAGGTGACGTTGCTCCACTGGCCGTTTTCCTCCAGTACTCCGGCACGTCCGCACATCACGTTACTGTCTATATAGACCGGATAAATCGGGTCGGTCACTCCCACGCTGTTGTCGTGGCGGAGAATGTCGCCGATGTTTCCCGTGTCGCTCTTTGCTCCGTCGTTCACGAAGATTTCCGTAGGACCGAAGTGGATGCCTCGCGGAAGGTAATCGTGCTTGATGATGGCTTCTATCAGGAAGTCGTATCCCTGCTCGGGACCATATCCACGGAATGTCCGTGCGTCAGCCATCTCCTCCACTGCCTTGTGCATCGCTTCGATGCAGACCGGTGGCAGTGGCCGGGTAACGTCTCCGATACCCAGACGGATGACCTCTTGCTTGGGATGTGTTATCCTGAAAGTATTTACCTTCTTGGCTATGTCTGAAAACAGATAACTGCCCGGTAGCTTTAAAAAATGTTCGTTTACTAATGCCATAATCTTTTCTTGGTTGATAGTTGGTGGTTAGTCAATTAATTCAATTTTGCCGTCGAATACTTTGGTGGCTTCTCCCGTCATCAGTACATGCCTGGTGGCGATGTCCCATCGGATGGTGAGTGAGCCTCCGTCCATGATGATGATGGATTCCCTTCCTGCGCGTCCGGTGAGGAAGGCTGCCACGGCGGTGGCACAAGCTCCGGTTCCGCAGGCTTGGGTGATGCCCGAGCCTCGTTCCCAGACACGCATCCTTATTTTTCCTTCTCCCAATATCTGGGCAAATTCTACATTGATGCGTCCGGGGAAGAGAGGGTGATTCTCCAGTTTGGGACCGATGACTGTAAGGTCGATGGCTTCAATATCATTGACAAAGATTACCAGATGCGGGTTTCCCATGGATACGGTGGTCCCTACATATCGTTCTCCGTCCATTTCGATGGGCTGTTCTTTCATCGGTTTGGCTCCTTTGCCGTCGTAGTCTGCCGGTTCGTCGGCAGGTATGCCCATGTCTACGGTTACAGAGTTGACCTTTCCGTCTGCCAAGTGCAGGTTTAGCATCCTTATACCTGACAGTGTATCGAGTGCGATTTCTGTTTTGGAGGTCAGTCCGTAGTCAAAAAGATATTTTCCGATGCAGCGGCTTGCGTTGCCGCACATCCGGGCTTCCGAGCCGTCGGCATTGAATATCCGCATGCTGAAATCGGCCTTGTCCGAAGAACCGATAAGTACCAGACCGTCACTTCCAATTCCCGTATGCGGTGCACTCCATGCCCTCGCAAGCTCTTCCGGATGGCTGATAGGATATTGGGTCGTATCTACATAAATGTAGTCGTTTCCGGCACCGTGCATCTTGGTGAATTTTATGGCTCTTGTCATTTTATCCTTTATTGGTTGGTTAATATATCCTTTTGTTTTATTTCGATGCAAATATACGACGTTTTGTTTTATAATTAACTGTAAAGCATGTCTATTTTCTATTATTTTTTAGCGAAACTTTCATTCAATGAGAATATCTACTGTCAGGCTTTCAATTTAAAAGCATATGGCTTTGTTTTTATATAAATTGTAATCCATGTGAAAGTTTAGTTTGATTCAAAATAAGAAAAAAGATTTTTTATAAGACTAATTGCTATCTTTTTGAAAACAAGAAACCGCTCCATTGCGGACATAATGAAGCGGTTTGTTTGGTTTTTGTTTCTAAATGTATAAGGAGCGGCTATTTTTTCTTTAAAATTTCTTCCAGCACTACCGGTTCATTGGTTGTGATGAAATCTACTCCTTGGCTGATGAGCCATTCCATGTCTTTGGCTTCGTTTACGGTCCAGGCGTTTACTTTCATGCCGAGGTCGTGGCATTCCTTTATCCATTCAGGATGTTTTTGGAAGACACTGAAGTGATAGTCGGGACCGGCACAACCCCATGCTTTCAACTCCTTGGGGGTAAGGTCACCGGTCAGGTAGTAGACGGGGGTGCCTTTGGGTGCCAGACGGATAAACTCCTTGGTGGCATGTTGGGAGAAGGTGATATATTCCGTACGGTCCTCCAGTCCTTTGTCCTTTATCATTTTTACGATACCCTCTACGGCTCGTGTTTCCTGTTCGGGGGTCTTGTGGGCTTTCAGTTCGAGGATAAGGCGGGTTTTCAGGCTTTTTGCCTTGTCCAGATACTGTTGCAGGGTAGGGAGTTGTTCGCCGTTGTCCAGTTGTACGGCGGTGCATACCTTGGCTGTGGCATCTTGCATAGTTACGCCTTTAAAGGTGGCGTCATGATTGACAACCAGCTGATTGTCTGTGGTGAGCCAAACGTCGAACTCGGAGCCGTAGCAGTGGATAGAATCAGCCTTTACAAGTGCGGCAAGGGAGTTCTGGGCCGAGCCGTCCGTAGTCCAGAAACCACGGTGGGCAATGACTTCCTGGGCCTGGATAGTGCCGCATGCAGCAAAGAGCAGGGCGGAAGCAAAAAATAGTTTTTTCAGATTCATAATGATTAGGGTGTTTTGTTATGGACACAAAGATAAGTATTATATTTCTTTTATTAAATCTAACCCCTGAGTAATTTCAGTATATACTTTCCGGGCATCACGATGCGGGCTTTCAGTTGGGGTGAGCTGTTCAACTCATATAGGATTTTCCAGATTTTCCCTCCCAGTTTTCCAAAATCCGTCAGTCTCAGGATGGCATTCAAATCGTGGATGTCGGTTACTTTCTGCCTTGCCAGTTCTTCCATTAGGCCTTGGTAATTATGCGTCTGTCTGTTGAGCGTGTACTCCGGTGGAGTCAGAAGAATCTCCTCCTTCCTTCTTCCCGTCTCCCCTTGGGGAGATAGAGAGGGGTTTTCTTTATTCTCTTTATTTAGTTTATTTGCTAAAGCGCTGCTTGTCTTGGCATCCCTGATTCTCTGCTGGTTAACCAGTCCACCGCGACGTCCGGCTTCCTTTTTAGCTTCTTGTTGGGCGTCCCATGGCTCCATGCGGCGGCTTAGTCCGGGGGATGAGAAGCTTGTCTCGTTCACCTCGAACAGCGCATAGTCATAGATGATTCGCTTCAGTGTGGCAGTTGTCACCCTTGCTTTTTGTGCCAGTATGGGAATCACTTTCAGGCTGGCTTTATATTCGTTCTGCAATCTGAGGAATTCGAGCACTGTCCAGTAAATGCCATATCCTTTCATACCTTCTTCTTGTATCATAATCATTAATTTTAGGTTGCTGCCGGCATTGGCATCATGTAGTAAATAAGCCTCCATAGCTTTTGATATTGGTGTTTTTTTGTTAGTTTACTATCGGTCTCCATTCCATAAAGTTCTCAATCAGAAAAGTCCGCCAGCCTTGTTGTTCCGCGTCCCAATAGGCTACGTGAGCTTTAATGCTTGTCATGTCATGTTTCTTTTTGAAGTCGCTTTCGTAGGAAACAAGGGTTCCTCTTCCCATGTAGAAGCTGCCGTCCTGCTTTCGGTAGGCTATCAATGCATATCCGTATCGCATGTATTCCAATAGGGAATTTATGCGTTGTGCCATCCATTGTACAGACTCCATGCTCAATGTCGTGTTTTCCGTAATCCGTTTTTCCCATAGCTTTTTTGCTTTTTCTGTTTTGGATACAAATTTCTCCTCAAATTCAGTTTTTTCTTTTCCCATTTTTTATGTTTTTAGGGTTAGTAAATGTATGATAATCAGCAATGAAAAAGGGCTACTCCTTTCAGTACGGATGGCTACGCCCTTGCCTTGTTGAGGCTACACCATCCGACAAGAAAGGTGTAGCCCTTCTGTCCGGTTGCTGACGGCGGCAAAATTACTGCCTTTCCAGGTACTGAACTATCAGTGATTTATCCTTACATCATATCCGTATGGGTCAATCAGTGTGGTGTCTTCCTGTTTTATGATGGCCCATACCTTCTCCAATTCGGTGATTATCGTACTGTAAGTCAAAGGCTTTTGCTCTCCTCTGGTTCTCTTTGTGAAGTTTTCGGAAGCAACGAATAGTTTGGCTATATCTGTAATTTTCTTGATATTTGTTCCTTCAAAATAGCCTGATTTAAAGGCTCTTAAGTAACCTACATAAACATGGGTCTGGTCTCCGTAGTAAACCCGTTCTGACAATAGATTTTCGTTCACTATGGAGCAGTGCTCTTTGACTTTTGTTACTTTTATTTTCTGTGTATCAGATTGATACGACATGCTTCTCTGTTCGTTACTGTTGAGATGCTTCTTTTTTTGAGTTCTTTCATTTGTGTAATTCTTCGTTCGTTTAACTGTTTTTTATTCTGGTTAAAAAATGCGAAAGTATAAAAAGTGAGGGAGAAATAAGGGGATTTTGGAGGGAAATGTGAAGGGTGAGTTGTAAATGGTTGATATATAAGATGATATGCTGTTTTAAAAACGTACGTTTAATGAACGCAAAGATAGAGACGTTTTTTGTAATGGCAAAATGTTTGATAGAAAAATGTTCCTAATAATAAATAATGATAAGTATATTGCATTGAATTTCAGTAGTATATGCAATATATGTAATCAGTTAAAATCTTCTTATTTTTAGCTCTTTGAGTATGTCTTGTATAAGTTCGAAATAGGTGTTTTTTAAACGTACGATTAAAAAACGCTTTTTTGTTTCTAATACGTTCGTTTATAGTCTCTTACCAAAAGGTAATGAACAACCGCAGAGAATCTGTTGACAAGAAGAGCATAGTGCTTGTCAAACTTCCCATAAAATGCTCGCAAGTGATTGAACTACAGTTCTGTAATAGTAGTTCAAAGCCCCCAAGGAATACCTTTTTCTAAGTAAAATTAGCAAGAATAGAAATGGATAAAGAGACCGAAGTTTGGTTTGCCATGCGTGCCACATACCGCAGGGAGCTTGAGGCTATGCATCTTCTCGAAAAGGCAAATCTTGGCTGTTTCATTCCCATGCAATATAAGATAAGTATCCGTAGGGGCAGGAAAGTCCGTGCTTTGGTTCCCGTCATCCGTAACCTGGTTTTTGTCCATGCACGTCCTTCCGAAGTACAGCGATTTAAATCTCAAATTACTTATTTGCAATATATCACCGATACCCGTAGCGGTCGGAAAATAGTCATTCCCGACCATGATATGCAGCGTTTCATAGCCGTCGCCGGTACCTACAATGACCATCTTCTCTATTTCCAACCCGAAGAACTGAATCTCTCCAAAGGTACGAAAGTCCGTATCACCGGTGGCGACTTCGAGGGTCAAGAAGGTGTTTTTCTAAAAGTAAAAGGTGCCCGTGATCGTCGCGTAGTGATTGCTATACAAGGTATCATTGCCGTTGCCATGGCGACCATCCATCCAGACCTCATTGAAGTAATCCGCTAGTCTTTAATTTATAATTACTACTCATGTCTCTTTTAGAAGAAGCACTCCTCCTTCAGCGTGCCGCGCACGATCTGATGTATTTGGGTATGGACGGTAGTCCTATCTATAGCGATGATTTGTCTCGTCGTAACAGCGAAGTCTATCGCTTGACCACAACTTTGTATAATTCCGGCACCTGGGGCACCACGGTGGAGGAGCAGGCAAATGTCTGTCTTGCTCTCTTGAAGGGGTATAGTGCCTCGTTCATTGACCATGGTGAAAAACTACAGCATGTGCAGGAGGTATTGAGGCGTTGCTGGGATACCCTTGATTCCCTTCCTTCCTCTTTGCTGAAACTCCGCTTGCTTACGGCTTGTTATGGAGAGGTTTTCGATGAGCCTTTGGCCGACGAAGGCCGTTCTATCATTGCTTCTTGGAGTGTTGCATCACTGACTGCCGAGCAGCAGGAAGCAGTTGACGAGTTTCAGAATGTGGTGGATAATCCTTATCCATGGGAGGAAATGGAATAAAAATGTATAAATAGGATTTCTCTTTGAAGAAAAAACGTATATTTGCATATAGCTTCTAAAAAAGAGAAATAAGATGGAACAGATGCGTAAACTGCCAATTGGTATACAGACTTTTGAAAAGCTGCGTGAAGAAAATTATCTTTATGTAGACAAAACAGCAATGGTCTATAAGATAGCATCCAATTCCACTCCCTATTTTTTGAGCCGTCCTCGCCGTTTCGGTAAGAGTTTGCTTATATCTACCTTCGAAGCTTACTTTCAAGGACGTAAAGATTTGTTTCACGGGCTTGCCATCGAAAAACAGGAAACCCGGTGGGAGGAATACCCTGTATTGCATCTGGACTTGAATGCACGTAAATATGAAACAGCCGGAGATTTGGTAGCCATGCTTAATCAATATCTGGAAAAGTGGGAATTGAAATATGGTGCGGAAAAGCAGGAGCGTAGTCCCGAAGAGCGTTTTGCCTATGTGATAGAGCAGGCGTATGCCCAGACGGGTAAGCAAGTGGTAGTGTTGATTGATGAATACGATAAGCCTTTGCTTCAAGCTCTTTCGGATGAAAAGTTAACGGAAGAGTATCGTCGGATATTGAAAGCCTTTTATGGGGTACTGAAAAGTGCCGACCGTTATCTCCGCTTTGTTTTTTTGACGGGTGTGACGAAGTTTGCGCAGATTAGCGTGTTCAGTGATTTAAATCAGTTGCAGGACATCAGTACATGGCCCGACTATTCTTCTTTATGTGGTATTACTAAGGAAGAACTGCTCACAACGTTTACTCCGGAGATAGAACGTTTGGGTGTTTCCAATGGGATGGACTTCGATACAACTTTGGAGCGGATGACGAAGCTGTATGACGGTTATCATTTTTACCCTCATTGTGAAGGGGTTTTTAATCCTTTCAGTGTGTTGAATGCATGCAAGTCGAAGATTTTGGATAATTTCTGGTTTCAGACCGGTACTCCTACCTACTTGGCTAACTTGTTGAAAAAGAGTGATTATGATTTGCGCCTTTTGATTGAGGGAGTTGAAGTGACGGCTTCTGCTTTTTTTGAGTATCGTGCAGAAGTAAAGAACCCGCTTCCCATGATTTACCAGAGTGGTTATCTGACCATCAAAGACTACGACAGGGATGTTTTATTGTACACTTTGGGTTTTCCCAATGATGAGGTACGCTATGGTTTCTTGAATTTTCTGGTACCTTATTATACGGAAGTGACCGATGATGAAACCGGTTTCCACATAGCCAAGTTTATGCGTGAACTCCGTTCCGGTGATGTGGATGCTTTCATGGAACGTCTCCGGGTGTTTTTTGCCGGTATGCCATACGATTTGAGCGATAATACGGAACGTCACTACCAGGCTGTCTTTTATGTGGTTTTCACTTTGATGGGACAATTTGTTGAGACGGAAATCCGTAGTGCCCACGGTCGTGCCGATGCCGTGGTGAAGACGAAAGATACCATTTATGTTTTTGAGTTTAAACTGAACGGCAGTGCCGAGGAGGCTTTACGGCAGATTGATGAAAAAGGGTATCTGATTCCTTATAGGTTGGACGGGAGGCGTCTTGTCAAAGTGGGGGTGAATTTCAGCAAGGAAAGGCGTAATGTAGACAGGTATATTGTGGAAGATTTTGTTTTCTAAAATTGGAAATATGGTTACCATCAAAAATAAGGAATACGGTTCTAATATCAGCCTTGCTGCCATCTGCAATTCTCTTTGCAAGGCGGAACATCAGTTGCTTGAGGAGTTTGTCACGGTCGGTGCCAATGCATACGTGGTACGCAATACGCAAAACTCCCTATAAACTCTAGAAGTTCGGTCTTGTGCTGACATATGAGGATGATGTTAAAGGTGAATGGCACATGCTGATGCCTGACTCTGTACGAGATTCCCTTTCGGACCTCGTCCCTCAGTTTATGAATTATATAAATGCCGGCCAGCTGATACCTTCGGTAAAGGAAATCCGGATGCGGATGGCGTTGCATCGCTTTTTGGATAGGGAGAGTTGGTGCCGGATTCAAAAAATAACGTATTATTGCTTACCCATATGGACGGTAAGCACTCAATTGTTTATTTGCTTTACCGCCCCGTATGCTAGATTTTTGTGCCATAAAGATAAAACGAATGCTTATGGCAAGCAGCACGGATTTCAAGAATTTATGGAAACGCTATCAAAAGGAGGGAGTTTCCAAGTTCATCTCTCATGTCCGGGCAAAGTTCAAACTTGCTGCAGACATCGCCAAAGACGAAGAGGCGGCATGGTTTGTGGAACAAATTGGGCGGTTGTATCTGATAGAGGCTGAATGTTTGATGCGTCGGCTCACTCTCGGGGAGATAAGGAAAAGAAGAAATAAATCCGATGTCAGTGAGATATTGAAAGGCTTGAGGAAACAGGTATTGGAACTTCAGCAGGATAAACGCTGTCACTACGGTAAAATGATGGAGACAGCTTTGGCTTATATGTTGAACGGCTGGGATGACCTGCTTAAATATCGCCACTGGGGCGACTACACGATAGACAACATGGTGGCGGAACGTGCGATACGTCCCTTTGCCGTATCGCGAAATAATTCTCTTCACTTCAGCAGTGAGGAGGGTGTCAATGTGGCAATGACTTTCTATACCATTATCGAAACGGCCAAGATGTACCTCTCGGATATCAAGGGATATCTTATACATGTATTCCGTGAACTATTGTCAGGAAACAAGAACTACGAAATGCTGATTCCATCAGGCATTTCGGTTTGAATTAAGTTAAATCGAAGTCAAATATAATAAGACCAATTCCCTTTCTCGCTGATTTTCAGTAGGGAAAAAGGTATTGAGTGCTTACTTTTAAACCTTTTCAGGTCTAAAATGACTGCTTACTTATTTTCAGAAGAGTCCAAAGTGATTGAGTGCTTACGATGATGTTAATTTGCAAAGTGAAAAATATATCTGACTATATATATAGGTATAAAACCTTAATTGAAAATTTTGGCTATCTAACTTTATTACAGATATGTAATTTATTGATACCACTTGTTACATATCCTTATTTAATTAATACTTTAGGAAAAAATTTATATGGTGTAATCATATATTCTCAGGCAATAGTTAGTTATTTAGCAATATTTGTAAACTGGGGATTTAATATCTCAGCTACGAAATATATTAGCATTAATAGAGAAGATTCAAAGAAGATAAACGAAATAGTTAGTGTGGTATATATTGTAAAAACCTTGCTTTTAATTATAGTATTTGGATTCTTATTTTTAATATTTCTTTTTCCTGAAATTCGAGAATATAAATTATTATATATTTTTTCAATGTGGCAATGTATTTATGAATGTTTATTTCCTATATGGTTTTTTCAAGGTATAGAAAAAATGAAATATATTGCAATTTTTTCTTTCATAGGACGTGTAGTGTTTATTCTATTGATATTTATATGGGTCACTACACCGCAAGATTATTTATTGGTTCCACTTATAAATGGCATTGGAGCTATTATTACATCTCTTATAGCCATATATATACTAATATATAAATTTAAAATTAAGTTTAGATGGCAGTCTTTAGCGACTATATTTTATCATACAAAAGATTCAACCAAACTTCTCTTAACGTCAATAACAGGTATAGTGAAAGATAGGACTAATACTATAGTTATTGGTAGCGTTTTGGGAATGGGAGAAGTTGCTTATTATGATTTTGTAGAAAAAATAGTAAATGTATTATCTACTATATTTTATACAATAAGTAATGTTGTATTTCCATATTATAATAAAAATGCTAATAAAATATTTGCCCGTAAACTTTTAATATATACTACTGTAATAGGAGTTTTATTATATTTTATTGTTGGATGTTCTTTGAAATCATTTATTCTTTTATTTTTTAATAATGATATGCTAATGGCAATTCCTGTGTATTGGATGTTGGGAACTCTGTTTATATATCGCCATTTAAGTTATTTTCTTGGAACTGTTATATTAATAAGTCACAATCATGTAAAAGATGTTATTGTCAATATGTTTTATAGTATGTTCGTGTATTTGTTCGTAATAATGTTTTTGGGAATTATTGATTGTTTAAATATATATACTTTATCTATATCATTGGTAATATCTGTTTTCTTTGAAACTTTACAGAGATGGTATTATTGTAAAAAATATGGTATAATATGATGAATTTCATAAATCGGTTTATGAGACTCTTTAGGAGAAGGACTGTCAATATAGGACGAGATGTACAATTATTAGGAAATACTGTTATAGGCTGTGATTGTTCTTTTTCAGCTCGCGTTATTTTCAGTAATTCTATTATTGGAGATTATTCATATGTAAATTATAACTCTATTATACATTGTTGCCATATAGGAAAGTTTTGTTCAATAGGTCCTAATGTCGTAGCTGGCTTGGGTAATCATCCAGTAGAAAAGAACGTTACGACTTCTCCGAGGTTATTTTTAAAAGGAAAGTTCCTTTTAGAAGATAGGTATGACCAGTTTGCTATAGTTACTATTGGAAATGATGTATGGATTGGTGCTAATGTGACTATTGTAAATGGAGTTACAATTGGTGATGGTGCAGTAATAGGAGCAAATTCTATTGTAACTAAAGATATACCGCCTTATTCAATTTATGGTGGAGTACCGGCTAAATGTATTAGAATGCGCTTTGAGCAGAATCAAATAGATTTTTTGTTAAAATTAAAGTGGTGGAATATGGATGAGGAATGGATAAGAAGTAATAGTTTACTTTTTTCAGATGTTAATTGTTTAATGGAAAAATATGGAATTTCTCTTTAGTGTATTTACTCCGACTTACAATAGAGCGAATACTATAGGACGTACCTATGAATATTTGTGTAAACAAACATTACGTAGTTTTGAATGGATTATTGTGGATGATGGTTCCACAGATAATACAGAAGAAATAGTTCAGAAATGGATAAATACAAATAAAATTTCCATTGTATATTTGAAGCAGGAGAATGGGGGAAAGCATCGTGCATTTAATAGAGCAGTGCAGATAGCTAAAGGGGAAATCTTTATTTGTTTAGATTCTGACGATTATTATATTGAAACTGCACTAGAAATAATTTATTCATATCATTTGATACATAAGGATAATCCTTGGATAGCAGGATTTTCATGTAATTCTTTAGATTTACATGGAAATCTAATAGGAACTTCGCTACCTGTAGACGAGTTGGTTGTTTCACATTATAACCTTTACAATTCATTGTCAGTAAAAGGAGATAAAGGGTTAATTTATTATACTCGTAT
Source organism: Bacteroides sp. A1C1 (assembly GCF_004328515.1). Taxonomy (NCBI): domain Bacteria; kingdom Pseudomonadati; phylum Bacteroidota; class Bacteroidia; order Bacteroidales; family Bacteroidaceae; genus Bacteroides; species Bacteroides sp. A1C1. The sequence continues at coordinate 208,002 of NZ_CP036491.1, read as the reverse complement.
TTTGAAAGAATATCCATTCCCTGAATTTGAGAATGAATTCTTTGTAACAGAAGCATTGGTTTTAAATAGAATTTCTTTGCGATATAAAATATGTTGTATTAAGCGAAGTTTAGAAATAAAAGATTATCAAAGAGATGGTCTGTCTAGCAAATACAGACATCTGTGTTTAAGAAATCCTAATGGTTATGCTCTGTATATAAATGAGAGGAATTATTTTAATTTATCATTTACTAACTATGTTATTAATGCTGCAAGTTATGTGCGTTATAGTCTATTTGCAGGAAAAAGTTTTAGGAATATATATAAAGAAGCTATAAATAGAAGATGGACTTTTATAATAGCCTGTTTCTTAGGAATTTTATTATATATTAAAGATAAAAGTAGGTCATGAAAAAAAATCTTTTATTCATTATAGATAATTTGAAAGGTGGTGGAGCAGAAAGGATATTGATAACAATACTTCAACATCTTGATGCAAAAAAATATAATGTAGATCTTTTTTTAATAAATAGAGAGGGTGTTTATCTTGATAGTGTTCCTCGGAATATATGTTTATATTCTGCTTTGGGGGATTCAAATCTGCTAATAAATAAAATTAAGAGACGTATTTTACTAACGTTTCCTAGCTTGTTCTATATCTTTCATATAAGGAAACTATACGATTGTTATATTGCTTTTAGAGAGGATACTGCTACCAGAATTTTATTTAAAGCTCCTGCTACTGCGCAAAGAGTGGCTTGGCTACATACAGATTTAATAAAGCATACCTACTGTAAAACAACTAATAAGCGGAGATATTTTCGTGACCTTCCTTCTTTAAATCAAATAGTATGTGTTTCTAAAGCTTGTCAAAAGACATTGATAAATTTATGCCCTGCTGTCAAAAATAAATCGATTGTTTTATATAATCCTATTGATATTTCTGATATTATACAAAAATCAAATGTACATATTAATGTACCATTTAGTCGGGATAGAATAAATTTATTGGCTGTAGGTAGGATTGACAAAGGTAAAAATCATCGATTTTTGATTGAGTGTATGCCTTTATTGTTGAACAAGGGAAATTTTACATTATGGATTTTAGGTGTGGGGCCTTTACAAGTTGAGTTGGAAAAACTGAGAGATGATATGGGATTGCAAGATTATGTACATTTTTTAGGGTTTAAAGAAAATCCATATCCTTTAATAAAATCCTGTGACGTATTTGTTTTATCTTCCCTATATGAAGGATTACCGACTGTAATAATAGAAGCTTTAATTTTAGAAAGAAATATTGTTTCCTCTCCTTGTGTAGGTGCTGAAGAAGTATTGTGTAATGGAGAGTTTGGATATGTGGCTTCATTGGATATAAATTCTTTTTCGGAAGCAATTTGTAAAGCGTCAGAACATTCTTTGTTGATATCCACTAAATTAAGGCATAGATTATCTGATTTTGATTTGAATCAGCAAATATGTAAAGTTAATACTTTATTTAGATGATAAGTTTTACGTGGAAATATTCCATTTTTCAAGTAATACAGATTTTTATTATTATTTGCTATTTTCTCCAATTTTTATTTTGTATTGGATTTGGATATAATGATGTAACAATTAATATACTACAATATGAATTGTTACTCATTTTTTTGTGGTCACTTTTTTCTGCGATACATGAAAGTGGAACATTCAATTTGTATGTTCTTTTTCTATATATGCTATGTGTGTTTATTTATTCGCGTATATTCTTGGATATTTATGGTTTGTTTAATTGGACATGGGCAGATAAATATAATGATTTCATTTTCCCTATAAACGTACAGTTTCAAATATTAATATTGTTAACATTTTCATTGCTATTTATGCATCTTGGATGCTTGATGGGTAGAAAATATTTGTCTTATAGAAAGATAAATTTTGAATATTCGAGGTATCTAGATAAAATATCTACTTTCTTATTTCTATTCTCCGTTCCAGGTACTTTTATTAAATATTTGATTCAGTTTAAAGCTGTGTTGGAGCATGGATATTTAGCTGTATATGATGGAACTATTGCAAATTTGAAATATCCAATATGGACGACGGGAGCAATATCTATTTTTGAATTTTCATATTGCTTATTTTTAGCATCGAAACCTTCTAAAAAGAAGTTCTTTATCATATCGTCAATTTTCTTTGCTTTAAGAATTGCAGATGTTTTAAAGGGTGGACGTTCTAAACTATTTTTACCTATTATATTTTTATTATGGTATTATTATTCATTTTATTCTGAACAACAAAAACAAAAAATAGGCAAATTATTATTGATTTCAATCGTGTGTATTATTCTGTCACAAGTATTATTGGAGTTCCGGAGGGGGGACGTTGATACTGGTTATGATTCTGATTTATTTATGATGTTTTTTTCTCAACAAGGGGTTTCGTTATTAGTATTTGCATATATGATATTTTATAAATCAACATTTGTAAATACTGGATTACCATATATTTTGTATCCTTTATCCTTAACATCAACTTTTGAAGGTCAATCTATGGAATTTGTGGAGCAAACTAATAGTTTAGGACATCGATTGACTTATTTTTTAGCACCGGATGCATACTTGGGGGGAGAGGGAGTTGGTTCTAGTTTTCTCGGAGAGTTTTGGGATTTGGGATTAATCGGATTTCTACTAATGAGTTTTTTAGCTGGATATATTATTCGTTATTTTGAGAAAAGTGTTCGTAATACTCGTGTTATCATGTTTTTGGCTTTTATATTAGTTCCTAATATAGTGTATATGCCTCGTGCTTCATTTTTCCCTTCATTGATAAATATTTTGATATTCTTATTTTTTTATAGTTTAATTCTATATGTTCCGAAACTTAAAATAAAATTCATTTAGTTTTATGCTTATTTCAATTATCATTCCTATATATAATGTTGAAAAATATTTGAACAGATGTTTAGATAGTGTCATGAAACAGTCTTTTCAGGACATTGAAATTATATTGGTAAACGATGGTTCGACGGATAATAGTGATAATATCATAAAAAGTTATTTATTTGATGAAAGAATTAAATATATATATCAGAAAAATAAAGGTTTAAGTGAAGCTCGTAATACAGGATTAAATATAGCATCAGGAGAATATGTTTTATTTTTAGATAGTGATGATTCTATAGAGCCTAATACATGTTATGAGTTATCGCAAGTAATAGAGAGATTTGAGGTTGATATAGTGGTTTTTGGTCGATATTTGATAAAGGATTGCATAGAAAAAGTTAGAGATCCTGCGTATTGGGGAAATAATCTGTTAGATGGTAAGGAATATTTGGTCCAGGCTAAGCTGAATAATCGCTTTAGCGCATCAGCCTGTAACAGATTATATAAATTATCATTTTTACGACAAAGAGGGTTGAACTTTAAATCGGGAATTGTTTATGAAGATTTGTTGTTCAATTTCCAATGTATGATACAAGGGGCACGAGTTTATGTGTTAAATGAATTGTTATATAATTATTATATAGGACGTAACGATAGTATTATTAATACTATAAAAGAAAAGGATTTGGATATTTTGTTTACTGTTAATGAATTATTTGTGATATATGAAAAATATAAATATCCAGTTATTAAAGATGTTTTTTATTGGATTATTTATGATTGGGTTTCTAATGCAGTGAGTTATAAATATCCTCGAATAGCCATATTCAATAAGAAAGCTATTTCAATAACTCGAATTATAACTCAAGACTCCAGGTACAAATCAGTTTTATTATATTGTAGTACTTGCCATGTAATAGGGTTTAAGAGGAGGATTTTGTCTTGGTTACAGGTAAGAATGTTTTATGTTTACTATTTTTTAATTGGATTATTAGTTAGAATAAAGAAATTAGCATGAGAAATGTTGCTGTAATTTTAGCAGGTGGTGTCGGAACTCGTATGGGAGGGACAATGCCTAAACAATTTTTTAAAGTTTCGGGAAAAACAGTTTTAGAACATACCATTTCTGTATTTGATAACCATCCGCTTATTGATGAAATTGCAATTGTGGTACACCCTAATTATCTTGAAAAAGTGGAGGAATTGTGTTGCATTAATAATTTTAAGAAAGTAGGACGAATTCTACAAGGAGGAAGTGAACGTTATTATTCAAGTTTGTCAGCTATAAATGCCTATGCTTCTACAGAGAATGATATTAATTTAATATTTCATGATAGTGTACGTCCCTTAGTTACTAAAAGAATAATATCAGATTGTATTACTATGTTGGGTAAGTATGGAGCTGTTGATGTTGCAATTCCTGCAACAGATACCATTATCAAAATGAATCTGAATACGCATGAAATAGAGGATATTCCTAACCGACAATTTTTATACAATGGACAGACCCCACAAGCATTTAAATTATCCGTTATTAGGGAAGCATATAAACGTGCATTGGTAGATCCTAATTTTAAAACAACCGATGATTGTGGGGTTGTTTTAAAATATATGCCTGATATACCAATAGGAGTTGTACCGGGAGAGAAATTTAATATGAAGTTAACGCATAAAGAAGATTTGTTTTTGTTGGATAAGCTTTTTCAATTAAAATCTGTAAGTGATGTTTCTTTATATGGACAAGAAACCGCATTAGAGCATAAAGTTATAGTCATTTTTGGGGGAAGTTATGGTATAGGACATAGTATTGCAGAACTGTGTACCGGATTGAAAGCTAAGGTTTATTCGTTTAGTCGAAGTGAGACTGGAACAGATGTTGCTGATGCATCATTAGTAAAAGAAGCTTTGGAAAAAGTATATCTGATTGAGAAAAAGATTGATTTCGTTATAAATACAGCAGGTATATTATTGAAAATTCCTTTGATGACAATGAAATATGATGATATTTTAAATTTAATACGTGTAAATTATTTGGGAGCGATAAATGTAGCGAAGGAATCATTCTCATATTTAGCGAAGTCTCATGGAGGTTTATTACTATTTACTTCCAGTTCATATACACGAGGCAGAGCGATGTATAGCCTATATTCATCTTCAAAAGCTGCAATTGTGAATTTAGTTCAGGCTTTATCTGAAGAATGGAAAAGTTATAATATAAAGATTAATTGTATTAATCCGGAAAGAACTAAAACACCTATGCGTATCCAAAACTTTGGTATAGAACCGGAAAATAGTTTATTAAGTCCCCAATTTGTTGCAGAAACTTCAATAATGACATTACTTTCTGGATTGACGGGACAAGTTATAGATGTCAGACGTAAAACAGACTGACTATGAATAATCTTCATTTTATAAAATGGGTATTTAGTAATAGAAATTATACTGATATAATATATCGTTTAATTTCCTTATTTCTAGGATATCCATTATTGTTACTTTCATACTTAATTCCAAGAAGTAAGAGAAAATGGGTTTTGGGATATAAAGTGGGTTTTACGGACAATGTGAAATATTTATATAGATATTTATATAAATATGAGAAAACAGTAATTCCTATTTGGATATCTTCTAATAAATCGGAAATATTGTTATTAAGAGAAAAAGGTATTAATGCATATTATAGATGGAGTTTATATGGGCTATATCATTGTTTGACATCCTACTATTATATTTTTTCTTCTCATTTATCAGATATTAATTATTGGACTTCGGGAGGATGCTTTGCTGTAAATCTATGGCACGGTGTTGGAATAAAAAAAATTGAGTTTGCAACAACTGTTGGCATTGATTCTAAGATATATGTAAAAAATATATTTAATCGTATTTTATTTCCTTATTTATTTCGTAAGCCTGATTTATTCCTTTCTACTTCAGTGTTTATGTCAATGCATTTTTCTAAATGCTTTCAAATAGATATACGTAAATGTCTTAATTTGGGATATCCTAGATGTGAGTTATTCTTTTTAAATGCAAATTTAATAAAGAAATATGTAGAAGAATATGAACCGCAAGGAGTTAATAGGCTGATAAAGGATATACAAGAATTTTCCCATACTATTATTTATATGCCAACTTTCAGAGATGACCAATCTGATTTTATGTTAGCCTCAGGTATTAATTTGGATTTATTGAATGATTTTTTGGAGAAACGTGATGAACTTTTTTTATTTAAGTTACATCCTGCCACTGTAGTATCTAATGTTTCAAGTATATTTTCTAACATTCGTTTCTTAGATAAGGATGTAGATGTTTATCCAATATTACCATTTACGGATTTACTAATAACAGACTATTCTTCTATTTTTTACGATTATTTGTTATTGGATAAAGGTATTGTTTTATTCCCTTTTGATTATGAAAAATATATTTGTCAATGTAGGGATTTGGCTTTTGATTTTGATGATTATACTCCAGGTGTTCGAGCCTATAGTTTTGATTCATTAATGGAAATATTATCTGATTGGAATTATGGTAATAGTTTGACTACTGAACAAAACAGAATAAAAAAAATATTTTGGGGAGATATTCCGATGCAAAATTCATGTAAGGTATTAACTCGTTATATTATAAATAATGGTAGCAGTAATAATGTCGATTTATAAAAATGATAAATTGATATATGTAGCACAATGTGTTGACAGTTTGCTAAAACAAACATTTAAGGATTTTCATGTTTATGTTCAATATGATGGAGTTGTTGAAAGTGGTATAGAACACTTCTTCATGGAGTTAAATGATAGTCGGTTTCATGTTTATGGTAGAGATGAAAATTATGGGTTGGCATATTCATTGAATGAGTTGTTAACTATTGTACTATCTAAAGGGTATGATTACGTTCTCCGTATGGATGCTGATGATATTTGTCTTTCAAATAGATTTGAAAAACAAATAATCTATATGAACAATCATAAAAATATAGATATATGTGGAGGACATATTGAAGAAATGGATGAAAACAAAAAATCTATAGGGGTTATAAGATATCCTCTATCACATGATGAAATGAAATGTTTCTTTGGGAAAAGAAACCCATTGGCACATATGAGTGTTATTTTTAGAAAATCTTATTTTCATAAAGCAGGTTTATATCCCGTTGATACGGATAAAGATGAAGATACAATATTTTGGCTAAATGGTTTTTTATCAGGATGTAAGTTTGCCAATATAGATGAAGTGTTGGTACGGGTACGTGTAAATAAGGATTTTTATTTAAGAAGAAATGGTTTATCAAAAAGTCTATCTGATTTGAAAAATAGATGTCTTGTTATTAGAAAACTGAACTTATCATATGTGAATTATATATTTGCTTGTGCTCGTTTTGTTATATTTATTATTCCTATCCCTCATGTAACTCAATTTGCTTATAAGTTTTTAAGATAATTTTACAAGATTGAATGTTTATCAAATCTCTCTTTGACCGTGGTGCATCACTCTTCGGTTTAATCTTTTTATTCCCGGTTTTAATTATAATCAGCATTTTGATTCGTATCAAGATGCCCGGAGGTCCTGTCATATTTAAACAGAAAAGAGTTGGACAATATGGGCGGTTGTTTACGATGTATAAGTTCCGTTCAATGACTGTCGCCCATTCTGGAAGTTCCATTTCTGTAAAAGGAGAGAGTCGTATCACTCCGTTAGGAGCAGTACTCCGGAAATATAAATTGGATGAATTGCCGGAGTTATGGAATGTGTTGATTGGTGACATGAGTTTCGTTGGCCCTCGTCCCGATGTTCCCGGTTATGCTGATAGGCTTGAGGGGGAGCATCGGAGAATACTTCTCTTAAAACCCGGCATTACCGGCCCCGCAAGTTTAAAGTATCGGAACGAGGAAGAATTATTGGCAGAACAGAAGGAACCTCAAAAATATAATGATGAGTTTTTGTTTCCGGACAAAGTGCGGATAAATATTGAATATTTGGATAGTTGGTCTTTTTGGAATGACATCAAAATCATCATTTACACAGTGCTTGGGAAAGATTTATAAAATCCTTTCTTTCCTTTTTATTCCCCACTACGTGAGGAAATCGAATCATTAGAATAATCACATATATTTTATGGATAAGAGAATTTATCTTTGCCTCGCTCACATGAGCGGCAAGGAGATGGGCTTCATACAAGAAGCTTTCGATACGAACTGGGTGGTTCCACTCGGTCCGAACGTAAGCGGCTTTGAACAGGATTTGGAGGCTTTTGTAGGTGAGAATAAGCATGTGGTGGCTTTGTCTGCCGGTACGGCTGCTGTACACTTGGCTTTGGTGGCTTGTGGAGTGGGACAGGGTGATGAAGTGATGGTGCAGAGTTTTACGTTTTGCGCATCGAGCCATCCTATGACTTATCTGGGTGCTACTCCTGTGTTTGTGGACTCAGAAGGGGATACCTGGAATATGGATCCGCAGCTGCTGGAAGCGGCAATCAAAGACCGCATCGCTAAAACTGGTAAGAAACCAAAGGCTATTGTCCCGGTTTATCTATATGGTATGCCAGCCAAGTTGGATGAAATAATGGCTGTGGCGGAGAAGTATGGCATTCCGGTGATTGAGGATGCTGCGGAAGGTTTCGGCAGTAGGTACAAAGGACGGGTTTGTGGTACGTTTGGCAAATATGGTGTGCTGTCTTTCAATGGCAACAAGATGATAACCACCAGCGGTGGCGGTGCCTTGATTTGTCCGGATGCGGAGGCAAAGAAGGAGGTTATGTTCTATGCCACACAGGCACGTGAGGCTTATCCTTATTATCAGCATGAGAAGATAGGCTATAACTATCGCATGAGTAACATTTGTGCGGGTATCGGTCGCGGCCAGATGACGGTGGTGGATGAGCACATAGCACACCATAAGCATCTGTGCGGTCTGTATCGTGAGCTGTTGGCCGATGTGGAGGGAATCACGCTTCATGAGAATCCTTCCGGACGTTATGACAGCAACTATTGGCTGAACACGGTACTGCTTGACGGGAATCTGCATGTGAGAGGTGAGGAGGATGCCTACCGTGAGACAGTGAAAGGTGCCGTTGGTGGTGCTGCGGGTGTTACTCATGAGTCAGTGAATGCCCATACTTCTTGTGAGCCTAACCGTAATGTGGAGGCCATGCGTGTTTGTTTGGATAAAGCCGGTATCGAGAGCCGTCCCTTATGGAAGCCCATGCATCTCCAGCCGGTTTATGCGGCTAATCCTGCCTATGTGAATGGTGTCAGTGAGGGCTTGTTCAAGCGTGGTCTTTGCTTGCCGAGCGGTCCTTATGTGATGGATGAGGATGTGAGATACATAGTAGATGAAATGAAGAATTGTATATTGTAGAAATATTTTTTGTTGATTTATAGCACTTTATCACTTTTCTCAGAAAAACTACTCCCAAGCACCTTTTTTCTTTGGCTACATAGTTTTTAATCCTCACCTTTGCATCGTTGATCAACGAAACGTGTGAATAGGAAAACGAATTTAAATCTCTAAAGAAAAAAAAGTATGAGTGTAATTTTCAGGACGGTGGAGAGACCGTCGGACCCCAGGGTTGAAAACTCTCCCAAGAAGTATTATCCGCAGTTGGTAACATTGGGGCAAAGCGTGGATTTGGCGTTTATTGCACAGAAGATGCAGGACCGCTCTTCTCTGTCTATCGGTGACATCAAGAGTACGATGCAGAACTTTGTGGAAAAGCTGAAAGAGCAGTTGCTGGAAGGAAAGACGGTTAATATAGCCGGGCTGGGTGTTTTTATACTGGCAGCCAAATCGAAAGGTGAGGAAAAGGCTGATGACGTGACAGCCAAGAGTGTGGAGAGCGTCCGTATCTGTTTTCAGGCGAATAGGGAACTGAAGATATCGAAGGCTGCTACCCGCGCTGGAGAGAGGCTGGATTTGGTGAGTTTGGATGATTATCTTAAGGGGAAGACTTCTACAGATGGCGGCTCCGGTTCGGAAGGAGGAGGCTCGGATTCGGATGGAGACCAAGGTGAGAATCCACTGGGATAACAGTAGCTATGAATTATTAATCAGATAATGGATAATCTTTATGAAGAAAACGTGGAATGTGATTTTGAAACTTATTATTGCCGTAGCGAGTGCTGTGGCAGGTGTGATTGGTGGACAGACAATGATGTTTTAGTCCGATAGGATTTGATAAATAAAAAATGAGAAGAGCTGCTGGCAGGAAATCTGTCGGCAGCTCTTTTTTTAATCCTTGTATGCTTCTTCGTGTACCCCCGCTACAGCCCGTCCGCTGGGGTCGTTCTTTCCTTGGAAAGAGACGTCCCATGCCAGCGCTTCGGCGGTGGAGCATGCCACACTGGGCACGCTGGGAACGCTTCGGGCCGCGCTTTCACTGGGGAAATGCTCTTCGAAGATGGTGCGATAATAGTACTCTTCCTTGTTTTGCGGGGTATGTACTGGGAAGCGTTCGGCGGCATGTGCCATCTGTTCGTCGCTGACGGCAGCGGCAGTGACGGCTTTCAGCGTATCAATCCAACTGTAGCCCACACCGTCGGAGAACTGTTCTTTCTGCCGCCAGGCAACGTTCTGTGGGAGCATGTCGGCAAAGGCTTCGCGGACTACTTTCTTTTCTATCTCCTTGCCGGGGCACATCTTGACTGCCGGATTGATGCGCATGGCAACATCCAGGAATTCTTTGTCGAGGAAGGGGACACGTCCTTCCACTCCCCAGGCTGCAAGGCTTTTGTTGGCACGGAGGCAGTCGTACAGATGCAGTTTGGAGAGCTTGCGCACGGTTTCTTCGTGAAAGGCTTGCGGTGTGGGCGCCTTGTGGAAGTAAAGGTAACCGCCGAACACCTCGTCCGCACCTTCGCCGCTGAGTACCATCTTGATGCCCATGCTTTTGATGACACGTGCCAGCAGATACATGGGGGTGGAGGCGCGGACAGTGGTTATGTCGTAAGTCTCAATGAAATAGATGACGTCGCGGACAGCATCGAGGCCTTCCTGAACGGTATAGTTTATCTCGTGATGCACGGTACCGATATGACGGGCCACTTCGCGGGCTTTAATCAAGTCGGGAGCACCCTTCAAGCCGACGGCGAAGGAATGGAGCTGCGGCCACCAGGCATCTGCCTTGTTGTCTGTCTCGATGCGTTTGGCGGCATATTTCTTGGCGATGGCAGAGATGACGGAAGAATCGAGTCCGCCACTGAGCAGGACACCGTAGGGGACGTCGGACATCAACTGGCGCTGTACGGCGGCTTCAAGGGCGTCGTGCACAGCCGTGACTTGTGTGCTGTAGGCTGTCCGGCCTATCGAAGCCGGCGCGGCATTGCGTTCGGCGGCAGGAGTGTAGTTGTCCTTCACAGCGGCATAGTCCATCCAGTCGCGGGTGTACCAGCGGTGCATCTTGCCCTCGCGCCCACGGTAGTAGTGGCCGGGAAGGAAAGGCTCATACTCGTCGCAGAAACCCTCAAGGGCTTTCAGCTCACTGCCGAAGTAGATGTGTCCATCCTTGTCGCGTCCTATATAAAGGGGGATTACGCCGATGGGGTCGCGAGCGATGAGGTAATCGTCCGTTTCTTCATCATAGAGGGCGAAGGCGAAGATGCCGTTCAGCTCTTCGAGGAAGCGGATGCCTTTGTCTTTGTAAAGGGCAAGGATGACTTCGCAGTCGGAACCTGTCTGGAAGGCGTATTTTCCGGCATAGCGGGCACGGATGTCGCGATGGTTGTAAATCTCGCCATTGACGGCAAGCACCTGCTTGTGGTCGGGTGAATATAAGGGTTGTCCGCCGGATTCCGGGTCGACAATGGAGAGGCGTTCGTGGGCGAGGATGGCGGAGCCGCCTACGTAGATACCACTCCAGTCCGGTCCGCGATGACGGATTTTCTGCGCCATCCGTAGCGCTTTGTTTCTCAATTCAGGAGTTTGAGACTGTATGTTGAAGATTCCTGCTATTCCACACATGAGAATTAAAAATTAAAGGTTAAAAATTAAAGAAAGGGAAATCATTTCTTGTTTTCTTTTAGAGGTTCGAGGTAACGATCTATTTCTGTTGCCACTCGTCGTCCGTCGGCCAAGGCACGTACCACGAGGCTGGCGCCGTGGGCGGCATCGCCTGCCACGAATACGTTTTCTGCAAACTTCGGTTGCTCGGGCTTGAGGAAACCCATGGCAAGAAGCACCATATCGGCTTCGATGACCTCTTTCTTACCCGTAGATTTCATGGTAGGGCGGTTACCGTCTGTTGCCGGAAGCCACTCCACTTCTTCCACTTCCACACCGCATACCTTGCCATTCTTCCCGATGAACCGGGTAGAGGCGAGGGACCATCGACGGGTACAGCCTTCTTCGTGGCTGCTGGTGGTTTTCAGTACGACGGGCCATTGCGGCCAGGGAGTATCCGGGTTGTGTCCTATGGGCGGTTGGGGCATAATTTCAATCTGGGTTACGCTGACGGCTCCCTGGCGAATGCTGGTGCCTATACAGTCGGACCCGGTATCGCCGCCGCCGATGACGAGTACCCGTTTGCCGCGGGCGTTGACGAGCTGGTCTTTCGGGAAGGTATCTCCATCCAGAATATGGTTCTGCTGTGCCAGCATGTCGAGGGCAAAGTAGATGCCTTTCAGCTCCCTGCCCGGAATGGAGAGGTCGCGGGCGGTGGGCGTACCGGTACAAATGGCGTAGGCATCGAATCCGACGGGCAGTTTCTGCACATCGACATGGACTCCCATCTTGAACAAGATTCCTTCGGCCTTGAGGATTTTCATGCGGCGGTCGATGACGGCTTTGTCCAGTTTGAAGTTGGGGATGCCGTAACGCAACAGTCCTCCCGGCATCGGTTTGCTGTCGAATAGGGTAACTTCGTAACCTTTGGCGTTCAGCCGTACGGCAACGCTCAATCCGGCAGGGCCGGCGCCGATGACGGCTACTCTCTTTCCGTTGCGTTCGGGCTGGAGGGGGGTGATGTAGCCCTCGCGAAAAGCAGCCTCGGCAATGGCGGCTTCGTTCTCGCGGATAGTGACCGGTTCGTTGCACGAGAGTTTCAGTACGCACGACTTCTCGCAAAGGGCAGGGCAGATGCGTCCCGTAAATTCCGGAAAATCATTCGTACTGTTCAGTATTTGATAGGCTTCGCGCCATTTGCCCCGGTAGAGCGCGTCTTGGAATTCCGGGTCTTTATTGCCCAGCGGACATGCCCAGTGGCAGAAGGGTACGCCGCAGTCCATACAGCGCGAGGCCTGGAGCTTGCGGTCGTGGCTGTTCAGTGTCTGTTCCACTTGGCTGAAGTCTGTGATACGTTCGTGTATCGGACGGTAACCCGCCTCTTGGCGGGGGATATTGAGGAATGCTTTTGGATCTCCCATGATGAACAAATTAAAAAGTTAAAGAATTAAAGAATGAAAGGGGAATTTCCTCAGTCTTTCATTCTTTCATTATTAATTCGCGATTCAATAATCGCGTTGCATTTCTGCAATCTTCTGTTGCAATTTCTGCATCTGCTCCTCTTGCAGCACTTTTTTGTATTCGATAGGGACTACCTGGATGAACTGGTCGGCATAGCGTGGCCAGTCATCGAGCATGGTGCGTGCCAGTTTGGAACCGGTGTACAGGTAGTGCTGGCAGATGAGCTCGTGCAGTTCCTTGCGGTAGGAGGCCTCTTCGATGAGGCTCAGTTCCACCATTTCCATATTGCAGAAATAGTCGAAGTTGCCGTCCCGGTTCCATACGTAGGCCACACCGCCGGACATGCCTGCGGCAAAGTTGCGTCCCGTCTGTCCGAGTACTACCACGCGCCCGCCGGTCATATACTCGCAGCAGTGGTCGCCTACACCCTCCACTACGGCTGTGGCACCGGAGTTGCGGACGGCAAAGCGCTCGCCTGCACGGCCGTTGATGTAAACTTCACCGCTTGTGGCGCCGTAAAGCAGGGTGTTGCCTGCAATCGTGTTTTTCTCTGCCTCGAAGTTGCTCCGTACCGGAGGCAGGACAGCGATGCGTCCGCCACTCAGACCTTTGCCCAGATAATCGTTGGCCTCGCCTTCCAGCTTGAAGTTGACACCCGGGACAAGGAATGCCCCGAAACTCTGCCCGGCAGAGCCTTTGAACTTCACGTTCAGCGTATGTTCGGGCAGCCCTTTTTCTCCGTATTTTGCGGCAATGACACCAGAGAGCATGGCGCCGCAGGCACGGTCGGTATTGGCGATGGTGTACTCCAGCGAGATTTCTTTCTGGTTCTCTACGGCTTCGGCGGCGGCATGTAGCATCTCTACATCTTTCACATGGTCGATGCCATGCTGTTGGTCGGTGACGTGGCGGATGGCGGCTTCATTGTCTACGCGTGCCAGTAGTTTGTCGAAGCTTATCAACTGATGTTTCCTGATTCCGTCATCCGGCTTGCGGACGATAAGGTCTGTACGTCCAATGATGTCGTCCAGGCGTTCCACCCCGATTTCCGCCAGGTATTCGCGTACCTCTTGGGCCAGGAAAGTGAAGAAGTTCACCAGATACTCGCTGCGTCCGCGGAAGCGCTTGCGCAGTTCTTCGTTCTGTGTCGCCACCCCTACGGGGCAGGTGTTCTGGTGACATTTGCGCATCATTACGCAACCCAGTACAATCAGGGCACTGGTGGCGAAGCCGAATTCTTCGGCTCCGAGCATTGCCATCAGTATGATGTCGCGGCCTGTTTTGAGCTGTCCGTCCACTTGCAGCATCACTTGTCCGCGCAGGCCGTTCAGCACCAGTGTCTGTTGCGTTTCGCTCAAACCGAGTTCGGGCGAGATGCCGGCATAGCGGATGGATGATGCAGGAGAGGCTCCCGTACCGCCCTCTGCACCCGAGATGACTATCAAATCGGCCTTTGCCTTTGCCACACCGGCGGCAATGGTGCCCACACCGCTTTCTGCCACCAGCTTCACGCTGATTTTTGCCCGTGGGTTCACGTTCTTCAGGTCGAAGATGAGCTGTGCCAGGTCTTCGATGGAGTAAATGTCGTGGTGGGGCGGGGGGGAAATCAGCGAGATGCCCGGAATGGAGTGGCGTGTCTTGGCAATCACTTCATCCACTTTGAAGCCCGGCAGCTGTCCGCCTTCGCCCGGCTTGGCGCCTTGGGCAATCTTTATCTGTATTTCGTCCGCATTCACCAGATATTCTGCGGTGACACCGAAACGTCCTGAGGCCACCTGCTTGATGGCGCTGCGCAGACTGGTGCCGTCTTCGCGCGGTATGAAGCGTGCCCGGTCTTCGCCTCCTTCGCCCGTATTGCTCCGGCCATGCAGCTTGTTCATGGCAATAGCCATGGCTTCGTGGGCTTCGCGGCTGATGGAGCCGTAGGACATGGCGCCGGTGACAAAGCGCTGTACGATGTTCTCTACCGGTTCCACCCGGTCTATGCTGATAGGAGCGCGGCGGAAGTCGAGGAAATCGCGTAGGAAGATGGGAGATTCCTTGCTGTCTACCATGGCAGTGAACTCCTTGAATTTCTTATAGCTTCCCAGGCGTGTGGCAAGTTGCAGTGTGCTGATGGTTTCCGGGTTCCAGGCGTGCTTCTCACCATCCTTGCGGAAGGCATACAGTCCGCGGTTCGGCAATAGCTCCGCTTCCCCCTTCTTTTTAAGAACCTCCATCCCTTCCTTGTGGAAGGCGATGGCGTCGCGTGCCACTTCATCCAGGCGTATGCCTCCGATGCGTGAACTCAGTCCGCCAAAGTAGGCATTGCTCAACTCCTCGCTCAGTCCTACGGCCTCGAAAATTTTCGCGCCCCGGTAAGAACGGATGGTGCTGATGCCCATCTTGCTCATAATCTTGAACAAGCCTTTGCAGACGGACTTGATATATTTCTTTTCGGCAGTGGCGTAGTCGAGCTGTATTTCCTTTTCGTTCACCAGTTTGTCGATGACGGCAAAAGCCATATACGGATTCAGTGCGCTGGCTCCGAAACCCAGCAGCAGTGCGGCGTGCATCACTTCGCGGATTTCGCCGCTTTCTACAATCAGTGCCGTCTGCACCCGTTTGCCCACGGAGATAAGATGGTGGTGTACCGCCGACACGGCAAGCAGTGACGGAATGGCGGCATGGGCGGCGTCTACGTCGCGGTCGGAAAGCACGATGTAGTTCACTCCTTCGTTGACGGATTCTTCCGCCTGCTTGCAGAGGGTTGCCAATGCTTCCTGCAATCCCTGGCACCCTTTTGCCACTTCGAAGAGCAGGGGCAGTTTCACGGTCTTGAAGCCTTTGTACCGGATGTTGCAGAGAATATCCAGCTGGGCGTTGTTCAGGATGGGATGGTTCAACCTCACCATCTTGCAATGGTTTTCGCTGGGTGTCAGTATGTTCATGCCTACGGCTCCGATGTATTCGGTCAGCGACATTACCAGTTCTTCGCGTATCGGGTCGATAGGAGGGTTGGTGACTTGGGCAAACTGCTGGCGGAAATAGTTGTACAGTAGTTGCGGCTTGTCCGAGAGTACTGCCAGCGGGGTGTCATTGCCCATGGAGTTGATGGGTTCGGCACCGGTGGTACACATCGGGACAATCAGCCGTTCCACGTCTTCTTTGGAGTAGCCGAAGATGCGCAGCATGCTGTCGTAGTTCTCCACGCTATGGGAGACTTTGCGACCGCTTTTCAGTTCGTCCAGCTCGATGCGGTTGCCGGCCAGCCAAGTGCGGTATGGTTTGGCTTCGGCAAGTTGTTTCTTCAGTTCGCCGTCATAATATATTTCGCCTTTCTCGGTGTCTATAAGCAGTATCTTGCCCGGTTGCAGGCGTCCTTTTTCCTTGATGTCTCCCGGCTCGAAATCCATCACGCCGACTTCGCTGGCCACTACCATCATGCCGCCCTGCGTAATCAGGTAGCGTGCAGGGCGCAGTCCGTTTCTGTCGAGCATGCCGCCTGCATAGCGCCCGTCGCTGAAAAGCAGTGCCGCCGGTCCGTCCCACGGCTCCATCAAGATGGAGTGGTATTCATAGAAAGCTTTCAAATCTTCGCTGATGGGATTCTTTTCGTTGAAAGATTCCGGCACAAGCATGGCCATGGCATGGGGCAGGCTCAGGCCTGACATGAGGAGAAACTCGAGTACATTGTCCAGCGAGGCACTGTCGCTCATGCCCGGTTGCACGATGGGGCGTATCTCCCGGATGTCTCCCAAGGCGGGAGAGGAGAGTACACTCTCACGGGCTTCCATCCAGCCGCGGTTGCCGCGGATGGTATTGATTTCGCCGTTGTGTGCCAGCAGGCGGAAAGGCTGTGCCAGTCCCCAGGTGGGGAAAGTGTTGGTGCTGAAACGGGAGTGCACCAATGCCAGTCCGCTGGTGAAGTAGCTGTTGGTGAGGTCGGGGAAGTAGTTGCGCAACTGCAAGGAAGAGAGCATGCCCTTGTAGACGATGTTCTTCGTAGAGAGCGAGACGATGTAGAAATCCTCGCGGGTGGGGATGTTCGACTTGCGTATTCTGTTCTCTATCCTTTTCCTTATTATATAGAGTTTGCGGTCGGCAGTTTCGCTTTCCGTAAATCCGGTGATGAAAATTTGCTTGATGTCCGGTTCGTTGGCAAGAGCCGCTTCTCCCAATATTTCGGGGCAAGTGGGCACGTTGCGCAGATGCATCAGGGTCAATCCCTCCTTTTCAATCTCTTCGATAATGACGCTCAAGATGACAGCCTGGTCTTTTCCGTCTTTGGGAAGGAAAAGCAGGCCGGTGCCGTATTTCCCTTTCTCGGGAACGGGAATGCCCTGCAACAGAATGAATTCGTGCGGTATCTGCAGCATGATGCCGGCACCGTCTCCGGTTTTGTTGTCCGCCCCTTCCGCTCCACGGTGGCGCATGTTTTCCAGTACCTTCAATGCCGATTCTACCAGTTCATGTGATTTTCCTCCCTGGATATTGACCAGCATGCCTACTCCGCAGGCATCGTGCTCATGGGATGCCTCATACAAGCCCAACTGTTTGGGCTGTCGCTGGTAATCCTCTGCTTTTGTTTTGTTGTTAAAAAGTTCTTGTTTCATGATTATAAGCTTTCTTTATTGCTGTATAATATTGTTTGTGGTTTCAAAATGTTTGGCAAATATATGGTATTAATTGCAAAATGCTAATATGTGTTCCTGCCTTCTTTCTTGCAAAATTCCTGCGATAGAAGATGAAGTTATGAATTGATAGAAAACACCCTCTGTTTTCTTTTAATCCTAAATCAAAATCAGACGGTTTGATTTGGATTTATAAATTAAGCCTTTTGCTTTTAAAATAACACTTTCTTTAACTTTTTGATGTAAAAACAACTTTTTTCTATTCTTTTGATAAATAAATAGTGGAAAGATTAACTTTATGTTCTTAAGAATATGTATATTTGCAGCGCAAAATCAAATACTGATACATTATGTGTGGAATAGTAGGCTATATAGGTCAAAGGAAAGCCTACCCCATTCTTATCAAGGGTCTGAAGCGGTTGGAGTACCGTGGATATGATAGTGCAGGGGTAGCATTAATCAGTGATAACCGACAGTTGAACGTGTACAAAGCGAAAGGTAAGGTTTCGGAACTTGAAACTTTCGTTGCTCAAAAAGATATTTCCGGTAACATTGGTATTGCACATACACGTTGGGCTACTCATGGAGAACCTTGTTCCGTCAATGCCCATCCCCATTATTCCTCTTCCGAACGCCTCGCCCTCATCCATAACGGCATCATTGAAAACTACGCCGTCCTTAAAGAAAAACTTCAAGCCAAAGGTTATGTATTTAAAAGCAGCACTGATACCGAGGTGCTGATACAGCTCATCGAATACATTCAGGTGACAAACCATATTGACCTGCTGACGGCGGTGCAACTTGCCTTGCAGGAAGTGATTGGGGCGTATGCCATTGCGGTGCTCGACAAGGACAATCCGGATGGGATAATCGCTGCACGCAAGAGCAGTCCGTTGGTGGTGGGCATCGGTGAAGGAGAGTTTTTCCTGGCTTCGGATGCCACGCCGATTGTGGAATACACGGACAAGGTGGTGTATCTGGAAGATGAAGAGATTGCCCTCATCTGCCGGGGAGAGAAGCTGAAGGTTGTTAACCTGAAGAATGTGGAATGTCCGCACGAGGTAAAGACGGTAGCGCTCAATCTCGGCCAGCTGGAGAAGGGCGGTTATCCGCACTTCATGCTGAAGGAAATCTTCGAACAGCCCGGCTGCATTCACGACTGCATGCGCGGGCGTATCAATGTGGAGGGTACGAACGTGGTTCTTTCTGCAGTGATTGATTATAAGGAACGTCTGCTGGCGGCCAAACGCTTCGTCATCGTGGCATGCGGTACGTCATGGCATGCCGCCCTCATCGGCAAGCATTTGATTGAAAGCTTCTGCCGTATTCCGGTGGAGGTGGAGTATGCCAGTGAGTTCCGTTACCGCGACCCGGTGATTGACAGCAACGATGTGGTGATTGCCATCTCGCAAAGCGGTGAAACGGCCGATACGCTGGCTGCCGTGGAGCTTGCCAGAAACCGTGGGGCATTTATATACGGCATCTGCAATGCCGTCGGTTCCAGTATTCCCCGTGCCACGCATACGGGTTCCTATATCCACGTGGGACCGGAAATAGGGGTGGCATCCACCAAAGCCTTCACCGGGCAGGTAACGGTGCTTACCATGCTGGCCCTGACACTTGCCAAAGAGAAAAAGACGATGGACGAAGGGCAATACCTGGCAATTGTCAAGGAATTGGGACATATCCCCGACAAGATGAAGGAGGTCTTGAAACTGAACGACCGTATAGCGGAACTTTCCAAGATATTCACCTATGCACACAACTTTATCTATCTGGGACGCGGATACAGTTATCCCGTAGCCTTGGAAGGCGCCTTGAAGTTGAAGGAGATTTCGTATATCCATGCCGAGGGCTATCCTGCCGCCGAAATGAAGCACGGCCCCATTGCCCTGGTGGATGCCGAAATGCCGGTAGTGGTCATTGCCACCCGGAATGGGCTTTATGAAAAGGTGCTGAGCAATATCCAGGAAATAAAGGCGCGTAAAGGCAGGGTTATCGCCATTGTGACAAAGGGAGATACGGTCATCAGTAAAATAGCCGACACTTGCATCGAGCTTCCCGAAACAATGGAGTGCCTTGATCCGTTAATAACTACGGTACCTCTGCAACTGCTTGCCTATCACATTGCCGTGTGCAAGGGAATGGATGTGGACCAGCCGAGGAACCTTGCTAAGTCGGTGACTGTAGAATGAGGACATGTACAATTTACCATTTACAATGTACAATGGGGCTGCGCTTGGGAGGGGTAAATGTAAATGGTAATTGTATGCTATAATAAGGAAAAGAAAATTGTACACTTAAAATTGTACATTGTAAATGGTAAATAGTAAATAAATAGATGGAACAACTGAAGCATGAATGCGGCGTCGCCATGATACGCCTGCTGAAACCTTTGGAGTACTATGAAGAGAAGTACGGAACATGGATGTACGGACTCAACAAGCTCTATCTCCTGATGGAGAAACAACACAACCGTGGGCAGGAAGGTGCCGGACTGGCCTGCGTGAAACTGGAAGCCAATCCCGGTGAGGAATATATGTTCCGTGAACGTGCGCTCGGTTCGGGCGCCATTACCGAAATTTTCGGTACGGTGCAGGGCAACTTCAAGGACTTGACCAAGGAACAGCTGCACGATGCGGACTATGCCAAGCGTGTGCTGCCCTTTGCAGGGGAGGTCTATATGGGACACCTGCGTTACTCCACTACCGGAAAGTCCGGCATCTCGTACGTGCACCCGTTCCTCCGGAGAAACAACTGGCGTGCCAAGAATCTTGCCCTCTGCGGCAACTTCAACATGACGAATGTGGATGAAATCTTCGCACGCATTACCGCCATCGGCCAGCATCCGCGCAAATATGCCGATACCTACATCATGCTGGAGCAGTTGGGACATCGCCTCGACCGCGAAGTGGAACGCCTCTTCAACCTTGCCGAAGCGGAAGGGCTGGCAGGCATGGACATTACCCGTTATATAGAAAACCACATCGACCTTGCCAACGTGCTGCGCACTTCGAGCAAGGAGTGGGACGGAGGATACGTGATGTGCGGACTTACCGGCAGCGGAGAGACTTTCGCCGTACGCGACCCATGGGGCATCCGTACAGCCTTCTGGTATCAGGACGACGAGATAGCGGTGCTTGCCAGCGAACGTCCCGTGATACAGACAGCCCTTAATGTTCCTGTCGAATCCATCAAGGAGCTGCAACCCGGACAAGCCATGTTTATCAACAAGGCCGGCAAGGTGCGCACCGTGCAAATCAATAAGCCGCGCGAGGTGAAGCCTTGTTCCTTCGAGCGCATCTATTTTAGCCGGGGCAGTGATGTGGACATTTACCGGGAACGTAAACTGCTGGGTGAGAAACTTGTACCCAACATATTGAAAGCCATTGACAACGATGTGGACCATACTGTCTTCTCCTTCATACCCAATACGGCGGAAGTCGCCTTCTACGGCATGTTGCAGGGACTGGACGACTACCTCAACGAGGAGAAGGTGCAGCAGATTGCCGCCTTGGGGCATAGTCCCAGCCACGACGAGCTGGAGCATATCTTGTCGCGGCGCATACGGAGCGAGAAAGTGGCAATCAAGGACATCAAGCTGCGTACCTTCATTGCCGAAGGAAACAGCCGGAACGACCTTGCCGCCCATGTGTACGACATCACTTACGGAAGCCTTGTTCCGGGAGTGGATAATCTGGTCATCATCGACGACTCGATAGTGCGCGGAACCACCCTGAAGCAGAGCATCATTGGTATCCTCGACCGTCTGGGGCCGAAGAAGATAGTCATTGTAAGCTCTTCACCGCAGGTGCGCTATCCCGACTACTATGGCATCGATATGGCTAAGATGAGTGAATTCATCGCCTTCAAAGCTGCTGTGGAACTGCTGAAGGAGCGTGAGATGCGGGATGTAATTGCCGCCGCCTACCGCAAGTCCAAGGAGCAGGTAGGCCTGCCCAAAGAACAGATGGTGAATTACGTGAAGGAGATTTATGCTCCTTTCACTGACGAGGAAATCTCTGCCAAGAT
Organism: Bacteroides sp. A1C1; assembly: GCF_004328515.1. NCBI lineage: Bacteria > Pseudomonadati > Bacteroidota > Bacteroidia > Bacteroidales > Bacteroidaceae > Bacteroides > Bacteroides sp. A1C1. The sequence goes on along the minus strand of NZ_CP036491.1, from coordinate 186,119 downwards.
GGTGGAGCTTCTCACTCCGAAAGGAACGAAAGCCAAAGTGCAGATCGTCTACCAGCCTCTCGAGGGGCTGCATGAGGCCTGCCCCAAGCATCCGGGTGACTGGTACTTCAGCGGCGATTATCCTACGCCGGGCGGTGTGAAGCTGCTGAATAAGGCATTTATTGATTATATAGAACAAGTTTATCAATTTTAATTGAATCAATGAGAAATGTAACTCTAATCCTCGACGACGGGAGCCGCTTCCACGGCAAGTCGTTCGGCTTTGAAAAACCGGTAGCGGGAGAGGTGGTCTTCAATACAGCCATGACGGGTTATCCCGAAAGTCTGACCGACCCTTCGTATGTCGGACAGCTGATGACGCTCACCTATCCGTTGGTGGGCAATTACGGTGTGCCGCCTTTTACTCTCGAACCGAATGGGCTTGCCACTTTTATGGAGAGCGAGCATATCCATGCCGAAGCCATTATTGTAAGCGATTATAGCGAAAATTATAGCCATTGGAATGCGGTGGAAAGTCTCGGTGACTGGCTGAAACGCGAACAGATTCCGGGCATCACGGGCATCGATACCCGCGAACTGACAAAGGTGCTTCGCGAGCATGGGGTGATGATGGGACGTATCGCCTTTGATGATGAATCGGATGAAATGCCTGAGGCCTCTTATGCCGATGTGAATTATGTGGATAAAGTCAGCTGCAAGGAGGTTATCCGTTACAACGAAGGAACCGGTAAGAAGAAAGTGCTCCTTGTGGATTGCGGCGTCAAGCATAACATCATCCGCTGCCTGCTGAAACGTGATGTGGAAGTGATTCGCGTTCCCTGGGACTATGATTATACCGGGATGGAGTTCGACGGGCTGTTCATCTCCAACGGCCCCGGCGACCCTGATACCTGCGATGCTGCCGTACAGAATATCCGCAAGGCAATGCAGAACGAGAAACTGCCCATCTTCGGCATCTGTATGGGAAACCAGTTGCTTTCCAAAGCTGGGGGCGCCAAGATATACAAATTGAAATACGGCCACCGCAGCCATAACCAACCGGTGCGTATGGTGGGTACGGAACGTTGCTTCATCACCTCACAGAATCATGGGTATGCCGTAGACAACAATACGCTGACAGAAGACTGGGAACCGCTTTTCATCAATATGAACGATGGTTCTAATGAAGGAATCCGCCACAAACGCAATCCCTGGTTCTCCGCACAGTTTCATCCCGAAGCTGCCAGCGGGCCGACGGATACGGAGTTTCTTTTTGATGACTTTGTGAAGTTGCTTTAGTAAGAGAATTTTATCAAGAATGGTTGTGTTCGTAATCTCTTGATAATCAGTATGTAAAAGACGGTGTAATGAGTCCCATACTGAATGTCATTCAGTCCCAGAGTGAATACCTTTCAGTCCTATACTGAATGTCATTCAATTAGTGACTGATTGTGTAAGGTAAGAGAAAGATAAGGTTTTATTACTACTATTACATTTTTAATAAACAGATATGCAAATGAAAGAAAACAATATAAAGAAAGTCCTGCTGCTTGGCTCCGGTGCACTGAAAATCGGTGAGGCAGGAGAGTTTGACTACTCCGGTTCGCAGGCGCTCAAGGCATTGAAGGAGGAAGGTATCTACACGGTTCTCATCAATCCGAACATTGCCACGGTACAGACCTCGGAGGGCGTTGCCGACCAGATTTACTTCCTGCCCGTCACTCCTTACTTCGTGGAGAAGGTGATAGAGAAGGAGCGCCCAGACGGAATCATGCTTGCTTTTGGCGGACAGACGGCACTGAACTGCGGTGTTTCCCTCTACAAGGACAAGATTTTCGAGAAGTACGGCGTGACGGTTCTCGGCACTCCCGTACAGGCTATCATTGACACGGAGGACCGTGAAATCTTTGTGCAGAAACTGAATGAGATTGATGTAAAGACCATCAAGAGCGAAGCTGTGGAGAATGCGGCAGATGCCCGTCGCGCAGCCCGGGAACTGGGATATCCGGTCATTGTCCGTGCCGCATACGCGCTTGGCGGACTGGGTTCGGGCTTCTGCGACAATGAAGAAGAGCTGAATGTGCTGGTAGAGAAAGCCTTCTCCTTCTCCCCGCAGGTGTTGGTGGAAAAATCGCTGAAGGGATGGAAGGAAGTGGAATACGAGGTGGTGCGCGACCGCTTCGACAACTGCATCACGGTCTGTAACATGGAGAACTTCGACCCCCTGGGCATCCATACGGGCGAGTCCATCGTTATTGCCCCGTCACAGACGTTGAGCAATACGGACTATCATAAATTGCGTGAACTCGCTATCCGCATTATCCGTCACATCGGTATTGTGGGAGAGTGTAACGTGCAGTATGCCTACGACCCGATGAGCGAGGACTACCGGGTAATCGAGGTGAATGCACGCTTGAGCCGTTCCTCTGCATTGGCCTCTAAAGCAACGGGTTATCCGTTGGCATTTGTGGCGGCAAAACTCGGCTTGGGCTATGGTTTGTTCGACTTGAACAACTCCGTAACAAAGACCACAAGCGCTTTCTTCGAACCTGCTCTGGACTATGTGGTTTGCAAGATACCGCGTTGGGATTTGGGCAAGTTCCATGGAGTGGACAAGGAACTGGGTTCGAGCATGAAGTCGGTAGGCGAGGTAATGGCTATCGGGCGTACTTTCGAAGAAGCTATTCAGAAAGGCTTACGTATGATAGGCCAGGGCATGCACGGCTTTGTGGAGAACAAGGAACTGGTGATTGCCGATTTGGACAAGGCTCTGCGCGAACCTACCGACAAACGTATCTTTGTCATCTCCAAAGCCTTCCGTGCCGGGTATACGGTGGATCAGGTGCACGCATTGACCAAGATAGACCGTTGGTTCCTGGAGAAGCTGATGAACATCATGGATACCAGCAGGGAACTGCACTCTTTTATGGCTGATGGAGAGTTGCCAATGATTCCCGTGGACTTATTGCGTAAAGCTAAAGTACAAGGCTTCTCTGATTTTCAGATAGCCCGTGCCCTCGGCTTGGAACAAGCAATGGACGGCGAAGAAGCCATCCTTGCCGTCCGCAATTTCCGCAAGAGTGCAGGCATTCTGCCCGTAGTGAAGCAGATAGATACCCTTGCCGCCGAATATCCCGCACAGACCAACTATCTCTACCTGACGTATAGCGGCACGGCAAATGATGTCCGTTACCTCGGCGACCGCAAGTCCATTGTCGTATTGGGCTCCGGCGCCTACCGCATCGGTTCTTCCGTAGAGTTCGACTGGTGCGGCGTGCAGGCCCTGAACACCATCCGTCAGGAAGGCTACCGCAGTGTCATGATAAACTACAACCCCGAAACCGTGTCTACGGACTATGACATGTGCGACCGTCTTTACTTCGACGAGCTCACCTTCGAGCGTGTGATGGATATTCTCGAACTGGAGAATCCCCACGGGGTGATTGTCTCTACCGGTGGTCAGATACCGAATAACCTTGCCCTGCGCCTCGATGCGCAGAAGGTACCTATTCTCGGTACAAGCGCCAGGAGCATCGACAATGCCGAAGACCGTGACAAGTTCTCCGCCATGCTCGACCGCATTGGTGTAGACCAACCCGAATGGCGGGCGCTGACCTCCCTGGAGGACATCAACGCCTTTGTGGATAAGGTGGGCTTCCCGGTATTGGTCCGTCCTTCCTACGTATTGTCCGGCGCTGCGATGAACGTCTGTTCCAACCGGGAGGAGCTGGAACGCTTCCTGAAGCTGGCGGCGAATGTCAGCAAGAAACATCCCGTAGTGGTGAGCCAGTTCATTGAGCATGCCAAGGAGGTGGAGATGGATGCTGTGGCGCAAGATGGAGAGATTATCGCGTACGCCATCAGTGAGCATATCGAGTTTGCCGGAGTGCATTCCGGTGACGCCACTATCCAGTTCCCGCCACAAAAGTTGTATGTGGAGACAGTGCGCCGCATCAAGCGCATCAGCCGCGAGATTGCCCGTGAGCTGAACATCTCCGGTCCGTTCAATATCCAGTATCTGGCACGCGAGAACGACATTAAGGTGATTGAGTGCAACCTCCGCGCCAGCCGTTCGTTTCCGTTTGTCAGCAAGGTGCTGAAGATAAACCTTATTGAACTTGCCACGAAGGTGATGCTCGGCATTCCGGTACAGAAGCCGGACAAGAATCTGTTCGATTTGGATTATGTAGGCATCAAGGCGAGCCAGTTCTCCTTCAACCGTCTGCAGAAGGCCGACCCGGTACTGGGTGTGGATATGGCAAGCACGGGCGAGGTGGGTTGCATCGGCAGCGATACTTCCTGCGCCATTCTCAAGGCGATGCTCTCCGTGGGCTACCGCATTCCGGAGAAGAACATCCTGCTTTCTACCGGTACTCCGAAGCAGAAAGTGGACATGCTTTCTGCCGCGCGTATGCTTCAGAAGAAGGGGTATAAGATATTTGCCACGGGTGGTTCCAGCAACTTCCTTACGGAGAACGGTGTGGAGAATACGCGCGTCTACTGGCCCAGCGAACCCGAACGCCAGCCGCAGGCACTTGACATGCTGCACCGCAAGGAGATAGACATGGTGGTCAATATTCCGAAGAACCTCACCGCAGGCGAGTTGGATAACGGCTACAAGATACGCCGTGCCGCCATCGACCTCAATATTCCTTTGATAACGAATGCCCGTCTGGCAAGTGCGTTCATCAATGCATTCTGCACGATGACGCCGGATGATTTGACCATCAAGTCGTGGGCGGAATATAAATGATAAATATTTTTCGGACAGAAAAACAGAAGGACAAGGGAGAGAAGAAAAAATGTGCCGTCTTTTTTTCCCTTGTCTCCTTGTCAGTCTTGTGTATTAATATGGAAAAACAACGCATACAGTACCGGTATGAACAGCAACGTTATCAGTGTGCCGAATGTCAGCCCGCCCATAATGGAAGCTGCCAGCGAGCCGAACATGGCATCGGGCAGTAACGGTATCATGCCCAGAATTGTAGTCAGCGCCGCCATAGATACCGGGCGCAAACGACTCTGTGAACTGTCTATCAAGGCTTTCATCGGTTCCACTCCCTGATTAATCTGCAAGGTTATTTCATCCATCAGTACGATGCCGTTCTTGATGAGCATCCCTATCAATCCCAGTGTCCCTACGATTGCCACGAAATTGAATGTCTTTCCCGTAAGCAGCATCACTGCTGCCACGCCTACCACAACCATCGGAATGCAGCAGAAGATGATAAGCGGTTTACGGTAATCCTTGAACAGCATGATCAGAATGGCAATCATCAGGATGATGGCCAGTGGGAAGTTCTTGAACAGATACTTCATGGACTGGTCACTGGCGCTTTTCTCACCCTGCCACTGCAGTGTGTATCCCTCGGGAAGCTCTATCCTTTCAATCTGCCGTGCGATGGCCTGCCTTGCCTTTTCCGTCTCTATACCCGGTGTGGGAGAGCATTGCACGCGTTGGCTCCGTTGTCCGTTGTAGCGCGGCACTACCGGGTCTTCCCAGCGTATGTCGATACTTTTGCTGATTTGTTTCAGTGGAGTGCTGCCCATCAGACTTTCCACCAGCTCTTCTTTGGAGAGGGTACCGGCTTTCAGCTTTACCATTGTTTCTTCGTTCAGCAGTCCGTTCAGCGATGGCAGCGAGGAGAACACTTGCGTATTGGAGAGGTCCTCTATCGGTTGTCCTTCCTCGTCCAGGCATTTCAGGTAGATATTGTCCCGATGGATGCCTTCGTAGAAGAATCCGATGGGGATACCTCCATTGGCCGAGAGCAGTGACAAGCTTACGTCATTGCGGCTCAACCCCAAAGTACGGGCGGCGGCTTGGTCGTACTCGATGGAGAGTACCGGAACCTGCGGTTCCCAATCGGTGGTGATGAGGCATATCTCCGGTGTGTTTTCCATGATACTGCGGGCGCTGTCTGCCAACCGGTGCAGTACGGCAGGGTCCGGTCCCATGAACTGGACTTCGATAGGATATTTTTTGAACATCAGGTTGTAGCGCTTCATCTTGACGTAGGCATTGGGATAATGATGCGTCAGGTAACTTTGTATCTCGTCCATGTTGTCTACCAGCTCTTCGGGAGAAGTGAAATCTATAATCAGTTCGCCGTATGCCAAAGACGGGTTGGCGATGCTCCTTACCAGATTGTAGCGTCCCGGTGTACCGCCTATGGAAGTGGTGACGTGCGTCACTTCCTTGCGTGTTTTCAGGTATGTTTCTATCTCCCGGAGGTCTTGAACCACTTGTGTGGAGTTATTGCCTTCGGGCAGTTTATATTCCATATATAGTTGGTCGTAAACCATGTCGGGGAAGAATCCCTGGCGCATGTACTGGTAGCCGAAGGCAGACAGTCCGAGCAGGACGAGCATTGTCAACACAAAGCTCCAGCGGTGTGCCAGTCCCATCCGCAGGGCGGCGCGCAAGACAGCATAAGTGCGTCCTTTGTATTCTCTCGCTCCTGTGGCGTTGGTTTCGACGGCAGGATGCAGATACCGATTGGCCATCAGTGGTACATGAACCAACGCCAGTACCCAGCTTAACAGCAAAGACACTGCCAGGACGATGAAAAGGTCACGTGTGTAGACCCCTGCCGTGTCGGGCGACATGAAGATGGGCAGAAAAGCTATGATGGCTATCAGCGTAGCTCCCAGCAGCGGCATGGCTGTCTGTCTCCCTATGGCTGTCATGGCTTCCATCCGTTTTTTTCCGGCTTTCAGGTCTACCAGTATGCCGTCAATGATGACGATGGCATTGTCTACCAACATACCCATTGCGAGGACAAATGCGGCCAGTGATACACGCTGCATTGTTCCGCCTGCCGTATATAGAAACATAAATGAACCGAAGACGGTGACCACCAGACTGATTCCGATAATGACCCCACTTTTGAATCCCATAGCCACCATCAGAATGAGCACTACGATGATGACAGACTCTATCAGGTTGATGATGAATGTCCCCAATGAAGCGCCGACGCGTTCCGGCTGGTAGAAAACCTTATGGCAGTCTACGCCTGCAGGCAGACGGGTTTCTTTGAGCTGTGCTAACCTCTTTTCTACTTCAGCGCCTACTTTCACAATGTCTGTTCCGCTGGAGGCGGCAATCAGGATACCTTGTGCCCGTTCGCTGTCGAAGAACATTTCGTTGCGGGTAGGCTCTTCGTATCCTTTTTCTATCTGTGCGATGTCGCGCATGCGGAGCTGGTCGTCGTCATGTCCTTGTATAAGCATGTTGCCGATGTCCTCCACAGTCTTGAATTTGTCGCTTACAGTTACACGGATGCGGTGGTCACCATTGTCGTAATAGCCGCTGTAAGTGGTCTTGTTCTGCCCGTTCAGGGTGGCAAGCACCTCAGCTGGTTTCACACCCAAATTTGCCATGCGGTCTTGCAGCAGGGAGATGTTGATGCACTCGGAGCGTTTTCCGTAGAGTTCCACCCGGTCAATTCCTTCCATGTCGCTGATTTCCCGCTTCACGAGTTCCGCATAGTCGGACAATTGCCGATCGGACAAGCCGTCGCCGGTCAGTGCGTAGAACATACCATATACATTCCCGAAATCATCTTTGACGATAGGTGTACCGGCCCCGTCGGGCAGTGAGGCACGGGCATCGTTCACTTTGCGGCGTAGCATGTCCCAGCATTGTTCCACCTCATCGTCTCGGGTGGTTGTTGTCAACTCTATCTGTATCAGTGAAAGGTCGTTGTAGGAGTAGCTTTCCACATTGTCTATGTGGCCCATGCTGCGGATGCTCTTTTCCAGTACATCCGTCACTTCCAGTTCCACTTGATGAGCCGAGGCTCCCGGATAGGGTGTCACTACCATGGCGAGTTTCACCTTTATTTCCGGATCTTCCAGTTTGCTCATCTCATAGCTGGAATAAGCTCCTCCCAGCAGCAGGACAGCTACTAGGAAGTATATCAGATTACGGTTCTGAAATGCCCATTTACTTATATCCATAGTTTTTTAGGGATTAGTGGTTACAATAGTCCTCCAATATTTGTTCCGCTGGTTCCGGCGAGCGGTTTTACGGTTTCTCCGTCTTTGATGTGGTGGACTCCGGAAGACACGACCAGTTCGCCCGGTTTCAGATGGTTGGAGCTGATGAGGCTGCGACCGTTGCTTGTCAGGCGAAGGAGGGTCACTTCGCGGGCGGTAATCCGGTTGTCGGACGGGTTGTAGACAAATACCTGCGCTTTTCCGTCTATTTGCAGTACGGCGCCGCTCGGAACGGACAGTTGGCATGAATTCTCTTCGTCGTACTGGATGGTAACCATCGTATTCATGCCCGGAGAGGGTACGGGCTGCTGCTTGTCGGCAAGCAGTTGCAGGCGTACGGTATAGAGCTGGTTGGCATTGGCTTTGGGAGTGATGCTTATCAGTTTCAGCCGGTAGGTCTTGCCTGGATAGACATCGAATGAACAGTAATAGCTGTGGAACTGTCCGCGCCGGATGTATTCCGCTGCCGGAAGATTGATTTCCACTTCGGGCATACTGCTGCTGATTATGGAGAGAACAGGCATACCGGCGCCTATCGTTTCGTGCGCCTCAAAAAGACGTTTCTGTACAAAGCCGTTGAAGGGGGCGTAGAGCTTGGTGTAGTTGAGCTGGTCCTTGTGGTGCCGGTATTTGGCTGCAATCTGCTTTAATCCATATACCGCCTTGTCGTTGGCGCTGGAAGTAGTGACGGAGTCTTTGTAAAGTGACATCACCCGTTTGGCATCCGCCTTTATCTGTTTATATTCGGCTTCTGTGGCATCCAACTGCACCTGATAGTCTGTCGGGTCGAGTTCGGCGAGCAGTTGTCCCTGACTTACGCGTGCACCGTTCTCCACATATATTTTCTGGATGGTTCCGCTGACTCTGAAAGCAAGGCTGATATCCTGTGCTGCTTTCACTTTGCCTGGATATTGCAGATAGGTCTGTTCGTCTGCTGAAATAACTGTATCTATTTTCACTGTCTGGCAGTCTCTTGCCATCTTGACCTTTCCCTTGCAGGAAGCCAGTGAGAGTAGGGAAATGCCTACTATAAGCCAATAGAACTGTTTCATTGTATATTATTTAATCATATGTTTTTATATATTTACAAATATACCCCGATACTGTCAAATGGAAAAGGTCGGAATGTATTATAATATGTTCTATCTTGTACATCCGGATATAAATATCTATTTTTGTCGGAAGCATCGGAAGTGCAAATATACAAAAAAGCAAGTTTATGGAAACAATTCGGATTCAGCATTATCGGTCTCCTTATGGCGAGTTGATGCTCGGCTCTTTAGGAGACAAACTTTGTCTGTGCGACTGGGTAAGCGAAAAGCGCAAGGAGAAAATCGGCAGGCGGATGCGGAATACGCTGCATGCCGTTTATGAGGAGGGCACTTCGGAAGTTATTTCAACGGCAATCATTCAGTTGGATGAATATTTTGCCCGTAAGCGGACGGCGTTCGACATGCCGTTACTGTTGGCAGGGACGGATTTCCAGAAAACGGTATGGCAGGAGTTGCTGAATATTCCTTACGGGAAAACGGTGTCCTACGGCGAGCTGTCCCGAAAGTTGGGCAACCCGAAGGCTGTACGGGCTGTAGCGGCTGCCAATGGGGCGAATGCCCTCTCCATATTCATTCCCTGCCATCGTGTGGTGGGCAGCAACCGTCAACTGATAGGCTATGCCGGTGGACTGGCAGCAAAACAAGGGCTGCTGGCATTGGAAGCAGACTCCTGCGATGGATTGCCGAATTCTCGTGTAGTACAGCTGTTTTAAGGTCAGATTTGTTTCTGGTATTCTGCCGGTGTCATCCCCGTCATGCGTTTGAAGAACTTCGAGAAGAACGACGGATTGGGAAAGTTCAGTTCGTCTGATATTTGAAACACCAGTAGATTACTGTGTTTCAGCAATACTTTGGCTTCGAGGATAACTGCTTGATTAATCCATTGCATCACGGTTTGCCCGCTTGTTTCACGTATCACCGAACTCAGATAGTGCGGTGTCAGGCATAGCTTGTCGGCATAGAAGTTGACGCTGCGTTCGTGCTTACTGTGTTGGTTCACCAAAGCGATGAAGCGGCGGAATAGCTCTTCCTGGCGTGAAAGACGTGCCGGAGTTGACTTGCATGTGTGCTCGTGGATATACTTAAGGTTATAGAGAAGTGAGACAATCAAGTGCTGTACGGTTTCGCGGCGGTAAGGCGAACAATGAAGTATGTCCCATAATAAAGAGAAAAAGTGGCTGATGCGTGTCCATTCCGTGTTGTTGCATGAAAAGAGAATCCCGTTTCGTGTGTAAGCTTCCGTAAGAATGGAATTCTGTATCACAGGCAGAAAATGGGCGGTAGGCATGAGGACTTGGAATTCATAGTCGGGACTGATTTCCAGTATCTCTATCAGCGAGTTGTCGGGAATGATAATAATATCATGGGCTGTGGCTTCGTATTCGATAAGATTGATAGATATCCGGCCACTGCCCTGCATGATACGTATAATCCTCCCTTCTTTGGCACGGTAAGGTTGCCCGGTACGGAATAGTCTAGAGCCCATGGCAAAGAAACTGATAACCATTCCCAAATCACCATTTATAAATCTGTATTCAGAATGTTCTATAAAATCCGGATTGTTGCGGATGTCCTCGAATGCGACGCTTATCGGTTTGTTCTTTTCCATATCTTTCCCGTTATGAATAATGTATATTTCCACCGCAAAGATAATAAAGTGTTCCTATTATTTGCCTTTTCCTACGAAATGTCGTACTATTAGAACATCTTTGCGCACAAATGGATTGTAAGGGTATAGGATTATGCCTTTATCTTTGCATGTGTATAGAACAAAACCATGTAGAATAAACAAGAAACAGAATGGATATGAAACGAACCGTTTTCTTTTTTACCCTTTCTCTTGCCGCCATGCTGGCACATGCCCAGCTCACGTTGGAGGAGTGTCAGCGCCGGGCGCAGGACAATTATCCGTTGGTCAGGCAATATGGACTGATAGAAAAGGCACGCGAGTACGACCTCTCTAATGCCGGAAAAGGTTACTTGCCCCAGTTCTCCCTATCCGGCAAGGTCACGTACCAGAGTGACATCACCCGGCTACCGGTCGAAATCCCTAATCTCGACATCAAGACTGCTTCGAAAGACCAGTACCAGGTGATGCTCGAAGTGCAGCAGACCCTCTGGGATGGTGGGGATATACGTTCCAGAAAACGATTGACGCGTGCCGCCTCGGAAGTGGAACTGGAAAAACAGCATGTAGACATGTATGCCTTGACTGACCGGGTGAACCAGCTCTTTTTCGGCATCCTGCTGCTGGACGAACAGCTGAAACAGAACAGCCTCTTGCAAGAAGATTTGGGCAGAACCCACAAGCAGGTAGCCGACTATATAGCCAATGGCATCGCCACCCCGAGCGACCTGGATGCAGTCAGCGTAGAGCAACTGAACACCAGGCAGCACCGTGTGGAATTGGAGACCACCCGTCGTGCATACCTCAGCATGCTTGCTGCCTTTACGGGCAAGGATCTCTCTTCCGAAACGGTTTTATTGAAACCGGCTGCCGAAGAAAACATAGACCGGCAGATGAACAACCGTCCCGAACTTCGTTGGTACGATGCGCAGGGAGAGCAACTCCGCCAGCAGGAGGCAGCCTTGAACACCCGGTTGATGCCGCGTTTCGGCCTTTTTGTACAAGGGGCATACGGCAATCCGGGGTTGAATATGCTGAAAGATGAATTCAACGCCTATTACATGGCGGGGGTGCGCATGTCCTGGAATTTCGGCAGTCTGTATACGTTGAAGAACGACCGCCGCAGGATAGACAATACCCGCCAACAGATAGAGACCGGCCGGGATGTGTTCCTTTTCAACATTCGCCTGCAGGCTACGCAGCAGGATGCGGGCATTGTATCCATGCGCCGCCAGATGGTGGATGATGACGAGATTATCCGTCTGCGTGGGAATATCCGCCGTGCAGCCGAGGCCAAGGTACAGAACGGGACAATGACCGTGACCGATATGCTGCGGGAGATTACCAACGAAAGTATGGCACGACAGACTAAGGCATTGCATGAGGTGCAGTTGCTGATGAACATCTGGCAGCTGAAATATACGCTGAACAATTAGTGACTATAATCCGTAATTTATAACTTGAAATAGTATGAAATCATTGAAATTATTTCCTTTTTTATTTCTCCTTGCCGCCTGCACCGGCGGTGCTCCGAAATATGATGCGACGGGAACGTTCGAGGCTACCGAAGTCATCGTTTCTGCCGAGGCGTCCGGAAGACTGCTGAGTTTCGACATCGAGGAAGGCACGACACTGAAAGACGGGCAGGAAGTAGGCATTATAGATACCGTCCAACTCTATCTGAAGAAACTCCAGTTGGAGGCCAGTGTCAAGTCCGTGGAAGGCCAGCGGCCCGATATCCTGAAACAAGTAGCCGCCACTCAGGAACAGATTGTGCAGGCACGGCGCGAACGCGATCGTGTGTCCAACCTGCTCCGTGTGGGTGCCGCCAACCAGAAGCAGCTCGATGATGCCGAGTCCCTTCTCGAAGTCCTCCGCAAGCAGCTCGACGCCCAGAACTCCACCCTGCGCAACAGCGACCGCAGCCTCACTTGGCAAAGTTCCTCCGTCGGCATCCAGGTGGCGCAGATAGAAGACCAGCTGCGCAAATGCCACATCACCTCTCCGCTGACGGGAACCGTCCTTGCCAAATATGCCGAAGCCGGAGAGCTGGCTGCTCCCGGTACCCCTCTTTTCAAAGTGGCGGATATGGAGCAGATTTACCTCCGTGCCTACATCACCTCCGAACAGCTTGCCGAAATCAAGCTGGGGCAGCAAGTGAAGGTTTATGCGGATTATGGCAAGGATGTGCGCCAAGAATATCCTGGCGTTGTCACCTGGATTTCCGATACCTCCGAATTTACTCCAAAAACTATCTTGACGAAAGACGAGCGCGCCAATCTGGTCTATGCCGTAAAGATTGCCGTGAAGAATGACGGGATGCTGAAAATAGGAATGTATGGAGGCTGTAACTTTAACTAATATCTCCAAACGTTACGGCAGCGTGGAAGCCCTGCGGGGTGTCTCTCTGTCAGTAGCTCCCGGTGAGCTTTTCGGCATCATCGGGCCGGACGGTGCGGGCAAGACATCGCTTTTCCGCATCCTCACCACCTTGCTGCTTGCCGACGGAGGCTCGGCTTCGGTCTGCGGCCTGGATGTGGTGAAGGACTACAAAGCCATCCGCAGGCGGGTGGGGTATATGCCCGGACGCTTCTCCCTCTATCCGGACTTGACGGTAGAGGAGAATCTCAATTTCTTCGCCACCGTTTTCCACACCGCCATCGAGGAGAATTATGATTTGGTGCGCGACATTTACCGGCAGATAGAACCTTTCCGCAAGCGCCGCGCCGGAGCGTTGTCCGGCGGCATGAAGCAGAAACTCGCCCTTAGCTGTGCTCTTATCCATAAACCGGATGTCCTCTTCCTGGACGAACCCACTACGGGCGTCGACCCCGTGTCCCGCAAGGAATTCTGGGGAATGCTCTGCCGGCTGAAGGAGCAGGGTATCACCATCATTGCTTCCACCCCCATCATCGACGAAGCGCGCCAATGCGACCGCATCGCCTTCATCAACGAAGGGGAGATAAAAGGCGTCGATACCCCTGACCGCATCCTGACACGTTTTGCGGGCATCCTCTGCCCTCCGGGCTTGCAGCACGAACGGGTGGAAAACCACGAAAACAATGTGATTGAAGTGGAAGGGTTGACCAAGCGTTTCGGCAATTTTACCGCCGTAGACCACATCTCCTTCCAAGTCCATCGGGGCGAGATTTTCGGTTTCCTGGGAGCCAACGGGGCAGGCAAGACCACCGCCATGCGCATGCTTACGGGGCTTAGTCGTCCCACCGGCGGCAAGGCGTGCGTGGCAGGCTTCGATGTGGCTTCCCAACCCGAAGAAGTGAAGAAGAACATCGGCTACATGAGCCAGAAATTTTCCCTTTACGAAGACCTCAAGGTGTGGGAGAATATCCGCCTCTTTGCCGGTATCTACGGCATCCCCGAAGCGGAGATTGCTCCTAAAACGGAGGAGCTGCTCCTCCGCCTCGGGTTGGAAAAGGAACGTGACACACTGGTGAAAAGCCTTCCACTGGGCTGGAAGCAGAAGCTGGCCTTCTCCGTCTCCATCTTCCACCGTCCCAAGATTGTCTTTCTGGATGAGCCTACGGGTGGGGTAGACCCCGCCACGCGCCGCCAGTTCTGGGAACTGATTTACCAGGCTGCCGACGAGGGCATCACCGTCTTTGTCACCACCCACTTTATGGACGAGGCAGAGTATTGCGACCGCATCTCCATCATGGTAGATGGCGTCATCCGTGCACTCGACACTCCCGGGGAGCTGAAACGGCAGTTCAATGCCACTACAATGGACGATGTATTCCAACAACTGGCTCGCCAAGCCGTGCGAACCGCCGACTGAGAATCCGTGAAATCCGCGTTATCCGAGCCTAAATATAAATATAGACAATGAAACAATTCATATCTTTCATCCGAAAAGAGTTCTTCCATATCTTCCGCGACCGGCGCACGATGCTGATTCTGCTGGGCATGCCCATCGTGCAGATAATCCTTTTCGGTTTTGCCATCACCACCGAGGTGAAGAACGTGCGTGTGGCGGTGCTCGACCCGTCGAATGACGTAGTTACCCGCCGTATCATCGACCGCATGGATGCAAGCGAATACTTCACCGTCATCTGCCGCCTGCATTCTCCCGCCGATATGGAGGCTTCTTTCGGAAGAGGGGAGATTGACATGGCGCTTGTTTTCAGCGAGCGTTTCTCGGACAAGCTTTATACCGGCGAGGCGCGCGTGCAGCTTGTCTCCGACGCCACAGACCCCAATATGGCGACTATGCAGGCAGGCTATGCCGCAAACATCATTTCCTCTGCCGGGCAGGAGATGCTTCCGCCGGGAGTGCATGCCGCTGCCATCGTACCCCAGCTCAAGCTGCTGTACAATCCGCAGATGAAGAGTGCCTACAACTTCGTGCCGGGTGTCATGGGGCTTATTCTGATGCTGATTTGCGCCATGATGACCTCCATCTCCATTGTGCGCGAGAAGGAGACGGGGACGATGGAGGTCCTGCTGGTTTCTCCCGTCAAACCGCTTTTCATCATTCTGGCAAAGGCGGTGCCCTATTTTGTGCTGTCGTTTGTCAACTTGACCACCATTCTTCTGCTTTCGGTCTATGTGCTCGATGTTCCCGTGGCGGGCAGCTTGTTCTGGCTGGTGGTGGTGTCGCTGCTATTCATCTTTGTCTCCCTGGCGCTGGGGCTGCTGATTTCCACGGTCACCCGGACGCAGGTTGCCGCTATGCTGGTGTCCGGACTGATGCTGATGATGCCCACCATGTTGCTTTCGGGCATGATATTCCCCATTGAGAGTATGCCCGTTATCTTGCAGGCCATTTCAGCTGTGCTTCCTGCACGCTGGTATATCCAGGCGGTGCGTAAGCTGATGATTGAGGGAGTGGATGTTTCGCTTGTGCTGATGGAGGTCGGCATACTTGCCACGATGGCGGTATTGCTGATAACGGTGAGTTTCAAGAAATTCAAGCATCGGCTTGAGTAAAGAGCGGATATGAATTTTATATTAATTATTCAGGCAGAAGAACATAAGGACAAAAGGATACGGGAAATCTGTTCTTTTGTTCTTATGTCTAAAATCTTTAAAATATCGTCTTATGATAAAGTTTCTCATTGAAAAGGAATTCAAGCAGTTGTTCCGCAACTCCTTCCTGCCCAAGCTGATTTTCATTTTCCCGTGCATGATTATGATACTGATGCCCTGGGCCGCCAATCTGGAGATAAAGAACATCAATCTGAATATAGTGGACAATGACCACAGCGTCTTGTCCCGCCGTCTGGTAGATAAAATCGGCGTATCCACTTATTTCCGCCTGACAGCGCTTTCCGATACATACGATGAGGCTTTGCTCGCCATTGAAGCCGGTTCGGCGGATGTCGTGCTGGAGATTCCCCGCGATTTCGAAAAGGATTGGGTGAAGGGAGAGGCGCCCCGTCTGCTGGTGGCGGCCAATGCCGTGAACGGTACGAAGGGCAGTCTGGGAGGTTCCTACTTGTCTTCCATCATCAGTGACTATACCCGTGAACTGGGTTCGGAGTCGTCTTCGCAAGGGCTTGCCGGGAAGTCGCTTCCCCGGGTGGATATCGCTACACAAAACCTTTACAATCCCACTCTGAACTATAAGCTTTTCATGGTTCCCGCCCTTATGGTGATGCTGCTGACCATGATTTGCGGTTTTCTCCCCGCCCTCAATGTGGTGGGCGAGAAGGAGGCGGGCACCATCGAGCAGATAAATGTCACTCCCGTCCGCAAGTTCACCTTCATTGCCGCCAAGCTGATACCTTACTGGCTGATAGGCCTGGTGGTGCTCACCATCTGTTTCGTGCTGGCATGGCTGCTTTACGGCATTCTGCCGGCGGGGCATTTCCTCACTATCTATGGCATGGCTCTGGTGTTTCTGCCGGTGGTGTCGGGGTTCGGGCTGGTCATATCCAATCATTCGGCAACGTTGCAGCAGGCCATGTTCGTCATGTGGTTCTTCATGCTTATCCTTATCCTGATGAGCGGTCTTTTCACTCCCATCCACAGTATGCCCGAATGGGCGCAATGGATTACCCGCATCAATCCGCTGCGCTATTTTGTGGAGGTGATGCGTACCATCATCTCCGTGGCGGCGGATTTGCCGAACTGTTTCCGCAGTTGGGAGCCTTGTTGGTCTTTGCATTGGTCTTCAATCTGTGGGCGGTAAAAAGTTATAGGAAAAGCAGTTAACTGATTTTTCTATATTAGCATCCCATTTGGCTTTTTTTCTTGAAGAAAGGCTACACCATTTGCCTTGGATAGCTACACCCTTTTGTGTTTAAGGCTACACCATGAGGAGGAAAAGGTGTAGCCCTTTTATTATGGATAATGAAAGCTGTTTTTTGTGTGGAAAGGGGGCTAGTAGTGATATATATCTAATAGCTGTTATACTTGTTAATTAATTGATAGAGTTTATATGATATTTATCAGTTCCCTTATTGGAAAAAACTCTTATCTTTGCGCGCAAATTAATAAATATCTTATACCAAAATGAATACACAGACTACTTATCTTGCCTCGAAACCGCATTATGAGATTCTTGACGGACTGCGCGGCGTGGCGGCTGTCATGGTTATTATCTTCCATCTTTTTGAAGCACATGCAGGCGGCAGTCATCTTACTCAAATTATCAATCATGGCTATCTGGCAGTGGATTTCTTTTTCATGCTCTCCGGTTTTGTTATCGGTTATGCTTATGATGACCGTTGGAACCGGATGACCGTGGGCACTTTCTTCAAACGCCGTATCATTCGCCTGCATCCTATGGTGATTATGGGAAGCATTGTGGGCGCTGCCTTTTTCTATTTTCAAGAGTCGCCTTGTTTTCCACCTATCGAGAATACGTCTGTTGGAACCATGCTGCTGGTAATGTTACTAGGCTGTACTTTGCTTCCCCTTCCGCTGAAGTTCGACATTCGTGGCTGGACGGAAATGCATCCGTTGAATGGTCCGGCATGGTCGCTCTATTATGAATATATCGGTAATATTCTGTATGCGTTGTTTGTACGCAAGTTCAATAAGGTGGCCTTATCGGTGCTGGTATTTGTGGCAGGGTGTTTTACGGTGTACCGTTGTCTGACTGCTCCTGCTGGTGATATTGTGGGTGGTTGGGCCTTGAACTGGGAACAGCAGTATGTGGGCATGGTCCGGCTGATGTATCCGTTTTTCGGCGGATTGCTTCTGTCACGCCTCGGCTGGCTGATACGGCTTGAAAAGCGTGCTTTCTGGTGGTGTAGCCTGCTGATTGTGGTGGTTCTTTCCATTCCCCGTATCGGAGGTGAGGACGGCTACTGGATGAACGGGCTTTACGAGGCTTTCTGTATTATCTGCATCTTCCCGGTCATTGTTTCAATGGGAGCGGGCGGCAAGGTGACCGGTAAGCGCTCTACTGCCGTATGCAAGTTCCTGGGAGACATTTCCTATCCGATTTATATCACCCATTATCCACTGGTATATACTTATACGGCTTGGGTATGCAACAATAACGCTACAATGGCAGAAGGTATCCCTTATATGATACTTACTTTCGTGGGAGCCGTTGTCCTTGCTTATGCTTGTTTGAAACTCTATGATGAACCGGTGCGCAGGTGGCTTACAGACCGTTTCCTGAAAGGGAAAAAGAAATAATTCCTATAGATATGGATATAAAAAATCTCCCGTTGCATTATCTTGTGCAGCGGGAGATTTTCTTTAATGACCGGGCGTTATTTTACGTCAATGAATTTCTTGGCCTTTTCTTTTTCTGCTTCCGTAAATTTAGGCAATGTAATGTTCAACACGCCGTTTTCTACATGGGCACCAATCTTTTCCTTATCGACATCGTCCGGAAGAATCATGGTTTGCTGGAACTTGGTGTATGAGAATTCGCGGCGCAAGTAGCGGCCTTCCTTCTTTTCGTCCTTGTTGTTCTCTTCCTTACTTTCAGTTTTCTTTTCCATGCTGATGACCAGATTGTTTTCTTCATCGATGTGAACGTTGAAGTCTTCTTTTGTCATACCGGGAGCAGCCAATTCAACTTTGTACTCTTTTTCTGTTTCGAATACGTTGATGGCAGGGGCGGTGGCATTTGCTTTTACCATCCAATCATTGTCAAAGAAATCATTAAAAATACTCGGTAACCAATTTTGGTTTCTTCTTACAGGCATCATAGTTATAGTCTCCTATTGTTTAAGTTAAACATGCTATTTAGTTTTGAACTCCGGTTCTTTGTCTTCGGGTGTCTGCCTTTTGGGTTTTTCACCGTCCGTTTCTTGAACCGTCGTTCGCTAATAATATTGCAAACCTTATGCCAACCGGTTTTTACTGACTTTATTGACTATTTGTCATTGAAAAACTGACTTATTTGCCTATTTAATGCCATTTTGTTATCTTATTTATTTAATTTTGATAGTTTTTCAGACTAATTTAAAACGCATTCTCCAACGCTTGGCTTCTTCGTCCCAATCGTGGCTGATGATTTTAAAAGTTCCGATTTCTGATGTGTTTTCTACATGTACTCCAATGCAGAGACATTCGTCGTAATCGCCTACTTTCACGACACGTACCGTTTCCGAAGCATCATCGGGCAGGCGTTCCAAGTCGAAGCGTCCTTGAGCTTCCTCTTGCGTAATGAATGCTGTTGTGACGGGCAGATGTCGGGCGATTACCTCGTTTACGGCCTCTTCCAGCTTCTTTATTTCTTCTTCCGTGGGGCAGGCGGCAAGACGATAGTCCAGCTTGCTCTTCTTCCGTTCTATGTGTGCTGATATGGAGCGGCCGCAACCGAATAACCTTATCATGGTCTGGTTGATGATGTGCTCCGTTGTATGCATAGGAGGGTACTCCTGCTTGTTGTGGTCATTGAGATGAGGTTGTTGTTCCATGTATAATTTCAATAGTTGATATATATTTGATATTTTATTGTTTGAGGTTGGCTAGCACTTCTTCTTTCAAGATGCTGTATATATGTATATCTGTATATTCTCCAGAAGCCAGCAGTTCTCCGCAACGTTCTGTTCCCTCATGGATGAAACCGAGGCGAACCGGTATCGCGTTACTGGCTGCATTACCCACGGCACAGCGAATTTGTATCCGCTTTATCTTTTTTTCTTGTACGGCCCACAGACACAGCTTGCGGACACTTTCAGTAATGATGCCCCGGTGCTGGTATTCCGGCAGTAGCCAATAGCCGAGTTCTGTACGGTGGTTGTCGAAATCGGAGAAATGGAAACCTATCAGTCCGCAGATTTCATGCTGCTGGTTCCAAATACCGAATATAGGTTCATTTCGTTCGGCAGGAGCAGATAGTACCTGACGTAAAAAAGCTTCTTCATCAGCTGTTGTGCGCATATTATCCACAAATGGCAGCCATGTTCTTAAGTAATCTCGGTGTGTGTCGATGGCATAGTAGATGGCTGCGGCATCTTCCATTCTGATTTCCTGCAGATAAATGTCCGGAAGGATGGGGAAGGAGATGGGAGAGGGGAGGATATGTACGTCTCTTGATTGGGAAAGCTGTATCCTTTCCTTGATTTTTCCCCAGGCATGTGTATCGAACAGACAGCTTTCACGCATGGTGTGATACATCTCCTTGAACCGGGACATGGGGATAGTGAAGCTCAATAAGTCCGCTTCGAAGTATGGGCGGACGGAGGGGTCGAAGAATCCCAGGAAAGTGCGTTTCCCTTGTTTCCGGTTTTCAATGATGGTTTGAGTAATGACGGAGCAACAGCCGGAGCCGAATGGGGCTGCCACGGCATCCAATGCATTGTTGTCAAAAGAAGCCCATGTTGCCAGTCCGGATAGAATATCGGGTGTGGGCAGGAACAGCACGCCTTCCACCTCGTCAAAGGAAGGTATCTTGTCTATGCGGGCAAAATGCAGATAGGCTTTGTCAGTTCTGGGAATCTGTAGCTCATTGACAAAATCTACCACCATTTCGGGAGTCTTCTTGTATTTCTCTTTCAAGGAGACAAAACCCGGGACGCGCTCGGGCATTTCTGTAAATCCGGTATAGAACTTGCCTCCTCCGCAGGTGATTGTTTCGTTGCTGAGACTGACGGTTTTGCCGTCTCTGACTTGTTTCATGCATTTGAAGAGACAACCGGTTACTTTCTCTGTAGATGCCTCCATTCGGTCTGAATACCAAAAGGCGATGGGGAGTTCGGCATGTTGGCCGAAAGCTTCTTGATAATTGGCAATAAATGTGTGTATATCCATGATGCTCGGATGATATTTATGATATGGTCTTTCTTTGGATTTTCCGTAAAGGTAATTCAATATTTTGATTCTTTTGCTTGCAGTATGCCTTTTTATCACTCTGCTTTCGAGCTTTTAATGATAGTAGAATAGGTTTTTATGGTATTTTAATTACTTTTGCATGAGGATTCTCAAAAAGTATTGCCTTTAACTAATCGGAAAGCCGGATGAAAAATATAATCATATTCTTGTGTCTTTGCACCATCTGTATGTGCCGCCTTCATGCTGCAGACAGCAGCCGGGCGGATTCTTTGCTGCTGAAACTGGACCAGGCGATAAAGGAGCGTCCCATATATATGGAGCAGAAGGAGCTGAAACTGGCGGAATTGAAAAGACAGTTGCATCGGCAGATACCGGATGAAGAACGTTTTGCCATTCTTGGCACATTGCTGGATGAGTACCGTTCGTTCAATACGGATTCTGCATTGCACATGGCCGAGGAAAGGGAACAGATAGCCATACGTCTTGGAAACCGGGAATACATAGACAATGCCCGCATGAATAAAGCAGATGTTTTGGGAATGACCGGTATGTATAAGGAAGTTATGGATTTGATGCGGAATATCCATATAGACCGATTGTCGGTGGATATCCATCCATATTATTACCATATCTACCGTACGGTCTATGGCCTTATGGCCGATTATGCCGTGACGGCATATGAAAAGAAGCTTTATACGGAGCTTACGGACAAATATCGTGATTCGTTGCTGTTGGTCAATAAAGATAATCTTCTGATACATACCTTGATTCAGTCCGACCAGTATAATGTACGCAATGAATATGACAAGGCCATCCGTTTGCTGACGGATTATCTGGCGCTGCAGAAGGACTATGAACACGACGTTGCGATTTGTGCCTATACTTTATCAGAGTCTTACCGGCTGAAAGGGGACAAAGAGAAGGAAAAGGAATACCTGATTGTTTCTGCTATGGCGGATATGAAAACCGCTGTCCGTGAATATATCTCTTTACGCAAGCTCGCCGTACTGCTTTACCAGGAAGGAGACATCGAGCGTGCCTATTCTTATGTAAAGATATGTATGGAAGATGCAGCCGCCTGCAATGCCCGGTTGCGCAAGCTGGAGATTCTGGAAATCTTTCCCATCATTAATGATGCTTACCAGCAAAAGACGGAGAAGCAGCAGGAGCAGATGAAATGGGCACTGGTATCTATCAGCCTGCTTTCACTTTTTCTGTTACTTGCCATATTTTATGTATACAAGCAGATGAAGAAAGTGGCTGCCGCCCGTAGGGAAGTGATTGACACCAACAAACGGTTGAAGGAGCTGAATGATGAGCTTCACCTTTCCAATGCACAACTCAAGGAGGCCAACCACAGCATTGCCGAAAATTCCTATCTGAAGGAGGAGTATATCGGCCGTTATATGGACCAGTGCTCGGTCTATTTGGAAAAGATGGACAATTACCGCCGGTCGCTGGGAAAGATTGCCGCTACCGGAAATGTGGAGGAACTCTACAAGAACATCAAGTCTTCTAAATTCATAGAGGGGGAATTAAAGGAATTCTATACCAACTTTGATAATACCTTCCTGCAGCTGTTTCCTACTTTTGTAGAAGACTTCAATGCCCTGCTTGCCGATGATGAGCAAATATCCTTGAAAGCCGGCGAACGGATGAATACAGAGTTGCGCATCTTTGCATTGATACGTTTGGGCATTACTGACAGCGTGAAGATAGCCCAGTTCCTTCGGTATTCTGTTACCACCATTTATAACTATCGTACGAAGGTTCGCAACAAGGCTGCCGGTGACCGCGACTTGTTGGAACAGGAAGTGATGACAATTGGCAAGTCGAAGAACTGAGAATAGGGGTTTTGAAGCTTGGAAGTGTCTCTTTTACGCTTATATTTTCACTACTTTTTTAGTTGGGCAATAATTTTATATATTATTGGTATATAGTGGTTTAAGCCTTTTTGAATGATGTAAACCACTACTTTTTTACTCTTTCCTCCACTATTGGCTTCTCTTATCTGATACATTTGCATTGTTCCTCTTCGGAAAGAGTGACACATGTGATTTATGTTTTTATTATTAACTTTAAATTCTTATATTATGCAAAAGTACAAAATGCCAATCAGCAGGCTACGGATGATGGTTTGTCTGATAGGAATGTTACTTCCGATGTGCATGTTCGCACAGCAAATTACAGTACAAGGTGTAGTGAAAGACCAGACCGGTGAAACGGTTATT
This sequence comes from Bacteroides sp. A1C1, assembly GCF_004328515.1. Taxonomy (NCBI): domain Bacteria; kingdom Pseudomonadati; phylum Bacteroidota; class Bacteroidia; order Bacteroidales; family Bacteroidaceae; genus Bacteroides; species Bacteroides sp. A1C1. The sequence continues at coordinate 163,026 of NZ_CP036491.1, read as the reverse complement.
GGCGCCAGTGTAATGGAAAAAGGAACCACAAATGGGACAATAACCGGTATTGACGGTGATTTCTCTTTGAACATGTCTCCGAACGGTACTCTTGTCGTTTCATTTGTAGGCTATAAGACTCAAGAGGTGCAGGTGAAGGGACAGAAACAGCTTCAGGTAGTTTTGTCTGAAGATGCCGAAATGCTGGATGAAGTGGTGGTGATAGGGTATGGCACCATGAAGAAAAGCGACCTTACAGGAGCAGTGTCCTCCATCGGTAACAAGGATATCAAGGATTCCCCCGTATCCAATTTGGGACAAGCCATCCAGGGAAAAATCTCAGGTGTGCAGATTGTAGATGCCGGTAAACCGGGAGACAATGTATCCATCAAGATTCGTGGTTTGGGTTCTATCAACAACTGCGACCCGCTGGTCGTGATTGACGGAGTGCCTACCGACTTGGGCTTGTCTTCCTTAAATATGGCCGATGTGGAACGTTTGGATGTATTGAAGGATGCTTCGGCCACAGCCATCTACGGTTCCCGGGGAGCTAATGGAGTTGTGATGATTACCACCAAACGCGGTACGGAAGGAAAAGGAAAACTTGCTGTATCTGCCAATTACTCTTTCCAGAATGCTACGAACGTACCTTCTTTATTGAACGCGGCGCAGTATGCCGAGTTGAGTAATGACATGATGGTGAACAGTGGACGCAATCCTAATCCGGAATGGGCCAATCCTTCTGAATTGGGTGCAGGTACCGACTGGGTGGATGAATTGCTCCGTACGGGTGTGATGCAGAACTATACGGTAAGTTATTCCGGCGGTAACGAGAAATCCCATTATTATGTGTCCGGTGGTTTTCTGGATCAGTCCGGTATCGTGAAGAGTGTGAATTACCGTCGCTTCACATTCCAGTCCAACAGTGATGCGCAAGTCTTGAAATGGTTGAAGTTCTCCAATAACATTACGTTCAGTGCCGATACGAAGAAGTCGGGCAGCTATAATATAGGTGACGCGCTGAAAGCGCTCCCCATTTATCCGGTGAAGAATGAAGATGGCAGTTGGAGTGGTCCTGATGGTAACTCGGAATGGTATGGCAGCACGCGCAACCCCATTGGACCGACGGAACTGAACAAGAGTCAGACTGATGGATATAACTTCCTGGCCAACTTGACGGCAGAACTTACTTTTACCAAATGGCTTAAGTTTAAAAGTACTTTCGGCTACGATGCCAAATTCTGGTTCATAGACAACTTTACCCCCAAGTATAACTGGAAACCCACTCCCACAGAGGAGACTTCACGTTATAAGAGCGATAACAAGTCGTTCACTTATTTGTGGGACAACTATTTCCTATTCGACCATACTTTTGCAGAAAAACATCGTGTGGGATTGATGGCCGGTATGTCTGCCCAATGGAACACCAACGACTACCTGAATGCGCAGAAGAATGTGTTTATGTTCGACAATGTGCACGAAATGGATAATGGCGAGGAAATGTATGCCATCGGTGGAAACGAGACAGAGTGGGCATTGCTCTCTTACATGGCACGTGTCAACTACTCTTACGAAGACCGCTATTTGCTGACTGCAACCATTCGTCGTGACGGTTCCAGCCGTTTCGGTAAGAAACATCGCTGGGGTACTTTCCCTTCCGTATCTGTGGCATGGCGTGCCTCTCAGGAAAAGTGGTTTCCAAAAAACGACTATATCAATGACTTGAAAGTGCGTGCGGGATACGGTGTGACCGGTAGCCAGGCAAGTGTTGGAAACTACAGCTATCTGGCATCCTACAATACCAGTGTATATCCTTTCGGCATTTCGAGCGGCAATCAGACAGCGCTGGTTTCTTCTACTCTCGCCAACCCGTATATCCATTGGGAAGAGGTGGCACAAACCAACATCGGTTTTGATGCCTCACTGTTCAATTCACGCGTTATGTTCTCGTTCGATGCTTATCTGAAGGAGACGAGAGACATGCTGGTAAAGGCGTCTATCCCCATCACATCGGGATTTGAAGATACTACAACCACGTATACCAATGCCGGAAAAGTACGTAATCAAGGTATTGAAATGAGTCTGCATACCATCAATCTTACCGGTGAACTGGGATGGGAAACGAACCTGACCGCCACTTACAACAAGAATAAAATTAAGGATTTGAACAGCGACGTTCCTTATTACATTAACCAAATCAATAACTCCTATGTAACGATGCTGGCAAAGGACTATCCCATTAATGTCTTCTACGGCTATGTTACGGACGGAATCTTCCAGAACCAGTCTGAAGTGAATACACATGCCGTGCAGCCGGGAGCTGAGCCGGGTGATATCCGTTTCAGGGATTTGAACAACGATGGTGTCATCAATGATAGTGACCGTACCGTCATCGGTAACCCGAACCCAAGTTGGCTGTTCTCCATGAACAATAGCCTTTCCTATAAGGGTTTCGAACTTTCTGTTTTCTTACAAGGTATAGCCGGAAATAAGATATACAATGCCAACAATATCGACAATACCGGTATGGCAGCTGCCTATAACCAGACTACCGACGTACTGAAGCGTTGGCAAGGAGAGGGGACCAGCAATTCGATGCCGCGTGCCGTGTTCGGCGACCCCAATCAGAATACACGCGTGTCAGACCGCTTTGTGGAGAATGGTTCTTATCTGCGTTTGAAGAATATCACACTCTCATACACTTTCCCGAAGCAGTGGTTACAGAAAGCCCAGATTGAGAATGCACGCCTTTCCCTATCTTGTGAGAATGTGGCTACCATCACCGGATATTCCGGTTTCGACCCCGAAGTGGGTATTAACGGAATAGACCAGAACCGTTACCCCATTTCCCGTACGTTCAGCTTAGGATTAAACTTTAACTTTTAATGATTGACTCGGATATGAAAAAGATAACAAATTTACTATATATGCTGGCAGTATTGCTGCTGGCTTCCTGCAGCGACTTTCTGGACAAGTCTCCTAAAAATACGGTTGACCCGGAAACGACGGTGACCGATGATGTGGCCATTGCTCTGACCAATGCCTGCTATCGCACCCTTCAGTCTTCCAATATGTACAACCAGCGTATCTGGACACTGGATATTGTGGCGGGTAACAGTCTGGTGGGTGCCGGTGGCGGTACCGACGGCCTTGAAACGATACAAGCTTCTAACTTCATAACGCAGAGCGACAATGGCATGGCATTGTACATGTGGCGTTCTCCCTGGGTGGGGATAGGACAATGCAACATTGTGTTGAATAGTCTTCTGGAGGCTGAAGCCGTGTCGGAGAAAATCAAGAACCGCTGTCTGGGAGAGGCTTATTTTCTCCGTGCACATTATTACTATGTATTGGTACGTCTGTACGGTGGTGTTCCACTGCGTTTGGCTCCTTATAATCCGGGAGAACCGACAGACATTGCACGCGCTACAGTCGAAGAGACTTATGCCCAGATAATTTCCGATTGTAAGAATGCGGTTGACCTGCTTCCTGCCAAGTCTTCTTACGACGACGAGAACGTGGGACGTGCCTGCAAAGATGCAGCTTTGGCCATGTTGGCAGATATTTATCTGACGCTGGCTCCTAATCATACGGAATATTATCAAGAGGTGTCTGATTTGTGTGATGAGATAACAAATTTGGGGTATGACCTTTCTTCCTGCAAGTATGAGGACAATTTCGATGCATTGGTCAATAACGGGCCGGAATCTTTGTTCGAGGTCCAGTATTCGGGCAATACGGAATATGATTTTTGGGGAAACAATCCGCAGTCTTCCTGGCTTTCTACTTTCATGGGTCCCCGTAATTCGGACTTTGTTGCCGGCAGTTATGGCTGGAACCAGCCTACAGAAGAATTTGTGGGTCAATATGAGAGCGGTGACAAACGTAAGGATTTGACCGTGCTTTATGCCGGATGTCCGGATTTTGACGGTAAGGCTTACAAAAGCTCTTATTCCAATACGGGATACAATGTACGCAAGTTCCTGGTGTCGAAAACGGTTTCTCCGGAATACAATACCAATCCTGCCAACTTCGTGATTTATCGTTATGCGGACGTCCTGCTGAAGAAGGCCGAAGCTTTGAATGAAATGGGACGCTCTGACCAGGCTGCCGTGCCTTTGAATATTGTACGTAAGCGTGCCGGACTGCCGGAGGTTTCGGGCTTGTCACAGGAAACCATGCGTGAAAAGATTATTCATGAGCGCCGCATGGAACTAGCTTTCGAAGGGCATCGCTGGTTCGACATGATTCGTGTCAACAATGGAGAGTATGCCATTAAATTCCTGCAGTCCATTGGAAAGAGCAACGTGAACAAGAACCGCTTGCTGTTCCCTATTCCGCAGACGGAGATGGATGCTAATACCTTAATGGTGCAGAACCCGGGTTATTAATTAATTTAATCAGAAGAATATGAAGAAATATATTTCACACCTTGTATTTGCCTTACTGGGCTGTGCAGCCTTATCTGCTTGTGTAGATGATGATTACATGGAATTGGATAAAGGACAGAATGAACTTGTACTGACGGCCAGCAAGACGGAAGTTGTTTTGAATGAGCAGGCACATGCCGATGATGCCCTGGAGCTTTCCTGGACTACGGGAACCAATTATGGGACGGGTAATAAAATTTCTTATACGCTGGAATTGGCCAAGACCGGCAGTGATTTTGCAGATTCTTATGTAGCTGTGGAGAATGCCGTACAAGAATACTCATGGAAAAAGAGCGTAGAGGAATTGAATGACATCCTGCGCAACCATTTTGGGGCAACTGCCGGGGAGAACATTTCGTTGGAAGCGCGCTTGACAGCTACTGTAACGGAACGGGACGAAAAACAGGTGTCTACCACTGCTTTCAGTGTTACAGCCTATAAACCGCTCACATCCACCCTTTATCTGATAGGTAGTGCCACTCCGGGCGGCTGGAGTGCCGATGATGCGACAGAGATGACCCGCAAGGACAATGGTATCTTTACATGGACGGGCCGGCTTGTGGCCGGTGAATTTAAGTTCATCACGACCTTAGGCTCATTCCTGCCCTCTTACAACAAAGGAACAGATGGATTGCTGGTTCTTCGTAGCAGTGATGACCAGCCGGATGAACCTTTTGTTGTCGAAGAAGACCATAATTACATCGTCGAGGCCAATCTGTTTACCGGTGTTCTTACATTGACCCAGACAGAGACGTTGGCACCTGCCTACGACCAGCTTTATTTTGTGGGTAACGCTACGGATTGGGGATTCGTGAAGATGAAACAAGATGTGCTCGACCCATACTTGTTCCGCTTCGGCAAGTTCTTTGAAGTGGGCAAAGGAGGGGAATTCAAGTTCGGAACCTCCGATGGAAGTTGGGAGAACATGTATAAGGCCAAGAATGCCGATGCTGCTTATACCGATACAGAAGTGGTGTTTGTGAAAGGGTTCGACCCGGACAATAAATGGGTGCTGAAAGACGGGGAATGCGGCAAGGCCTACAAGATTTGCATGGATATCCGTAGTGGTAAGGAACGCATGATGATGAGCGAATTTACTCCGTATGAGATGATTTATATGGTAGGTGATGCTACTCCGGCCGGTTGGACGATTGGTGATGCTACGCCGATGCAGACAACGGATAATCCGTATGTGTTTACTTGGAAAGGTACGCTGAATGCCGGTGAGTTGAAATTTACTTGTGATAAGCAGGAAGATTGGAATGGAGCCTGGTTCATGCCGGCTGTAGCAGACAAACAGCCTGCAGGAGAAACAGAACCGATGCTTTTCCTTGATAAATCAGACGAAGCGTTCAAAGCGCAATATCTGGACGTGATGGTAGGCGGCATCGACCAGAAGTGGAAGATTACGACAGCAGGTTCCTATCTGATTACTTTGAATCAGCTGGAAGAGACAATTTCAATCGTGAAACAATAGGTATCTACAATAGATGAAGAAGATAGTTTATACAACACTGGTAGCCTTGCTGCTGGTTGCATGCAGCAAGGATGATACCGGCAGCGGTACCGGTGGAGGCGGAGAGAGTGGAGGGGTTACGGAAGTAACCCCAGTCACCTCGGACTTGACGGTCAACCTCACTACCGACAAGGCATGTTACCGGCCGGGCGAGAGTGTTTCTTTTACAGCTGACGCCCTTCCTGCCGGAGCTAAAATCCGCTACCGGACAATGGACAAGGTTGTATCGGAGCAGGCTGCTGCCGGTACTACTTGGACTTGGACTGCTCCGGCAACCGATTATACCGGTTATCTGGTGGATGTGTACCGTACGAAAGAGAATGGAACAGAGGTTATTCTTGGTACTATTGCCGTAGATGTATCCAGTGACTGGACACGTTTTCCACGTTATGGTTTCGTTGCCACTTTTGATGCTTCGAAAAAGGTGGATGGAGTGATAGAGAAGGAGATGGCTTTCCTGAACCGTTGCCACATTAACGGGGTACAGTTTCAGGATTGGCACAACAAGCATCATTGGCCGTTGGGCGGTACGCGTGAGCATCTGGACGAGGTCTATAAGGACATTGCCAACCGGGAGGTCTATACCGAGGTAGTGAAGAAGTATATCTCTACACAACACAGCCTGGGCATGAAGTCCATGTTCTACAATCTATGTTTCGGAGCTTTGGACGATGCCGTTTCCGACGGGGTAAAGGAAGAATGGTACATATTCAAGAACACGGGACGCATGGATAAGGATTCGCATGACTTGCCCTCCAGTTGGAAAAGTAATATCTTCCTGCTCAATCCCGCCAATACGGAATGGCAGGCATATATTGCCCAGAGAAACGATGATGTTTATGCCAATCTGGACTTTGACGGTTATCAGATAGACCAACTGGGAAACCGGGGTGACCGCTATGACTATGATGGCAATAAGGTAAATCTGCCTAAGGGATATGCCTCGTTCATCGAAGCCATGAAACAGAAGCATCCGGACAAGCGTTTGGTGATGAATGCCGTCTCCAGCTATGGAGCTTCCCAGATAGCTGGTACGGGTAAAGTGGATTTCCTTTATAATGAAGTATGGGGCGATGAGGCAGGCTTCAAGGATCTGCACACCATTATCAAAGCGAACGACCAGTATGGCAACCATGCCTTGAAAACGGTGTTTGCCGCATATATGAACTATGACAAGGCAGGTAGCAGTACCGGTGAGTTCAATACACCGGGTGTGCTGCTGACGGATGCTGTGATATTTGCTTTGGGAGGCTCTCATTTGGAATTGGGTGACCACATGCTATGCCGCGAGTACTTTCCAAGCACGGCTTTGCAGATGAACGATGTACTGAAAATAGCCATGATTCGTTATTATGACTTTATGACGGCTTATCAGAACCTGCTTCGTGATAAAGATACGGAGGCGGAGATTTCCGTTTCTCTGAACTGTACGGATGCTGCGCGGAATCTTTCTCTGAATGCATGGCCGCCGCAGAAGTCTGCCATCACTGTATATGCCAAGAATGTAAATGGCAGGCAAGTCATTCATCTGCTCAACTTCCTCAATGCGGATAACTTAAGCTGGAGGGATCTGAACGGAACAATGCCCGAACCGCGTCTGGTGTCCGACGTGCCGTTGAAGATGAATGTTTCCGGTAAAGTGAACAAGATATGGGTTGCATCGCCCGATTTCCATGCCGGTGCTTCGCAGGAACTGGCATTCGAACAGAAGGACGGCACGGTTACCTTTACCTTGCCCTTGCTGAAGTACTGGAGCATGCTTGTGATGGAATAAGAATATCCAATAAAGGAACAAACAAATTATAGTAATGAAGAAATATATATTTTTATTTTTTGCCGTCTGTGCATTTTCAGTATATGCGAATGCACAGAACCGCACCGGAGACTGCACTTCCTATACCAGTGACGACCGGAGTGTGACCTTCTATTTAAATGACAGTTCTGCCATACAATTACGTCTGTGTAGTCAGTCTACGGTACGTATATGGTTTTCTCCCGACGGTAGTTTCCAGCGGAATAATCCTTCCTTTGCCGTCGTCAATGAGGACCTGGAGGATGTCGGTACCGTCCATGTGGACGAACAGAATGCCTGCTACGAGATTTTTACCCCTAAACTCCGTATCCGGGTAAACAAGTCTCCGTTTAACTTACAGATATTCGACAAGTATCAGAAACTGCTGTTCAGTGATTATGCCGATAAGGGGCATATCAGTAACGGGCAGCGCAAATTGGAATACAAGACCCTCCGTCGTGACGAACACTTCTTCGGCTTGGGAGAAAAGACCGGCAAGCTGGACCGTCGCGGCGAAGCCTACAAGATGTGGAACAGTGACAAGCCTTGTTATAGTACCGTTGAGGACCCGCTCTACAAGAGTATTCCGTTCTTTATGAGCAGTTATCGTTATGGTATTTTCCTGGACAATACGTATAAGACCGAATTTAAGTTTGGTACGGAAAGCCGCGATTACTACAGTTTCGAGGCTCCTGGGGGAGAGATGATTTATTATTTCATCTTCGGGAAGGATTATAAGGAAATCATGAAACAATATGTCGACCTGACGGGAAAACCCATAATGCCTCCTAAATGGGCATTGGGCTTTGCACAATGCCGGGGACTGCTGACGAGCGAGAAATTGTCTTATGAAATAGCTGAAGGCTATCGTAAGCGCGGAATTCCTTGTGATGTTATTTACCAGGACATAGGCTGGACACAGTATTTGCAGGATTTTGAGTGGCGGAAAGGGAACTACGAGAATCCGAAAAAGATGCTTGCAGACCTCAAGGATATGGGCTTCAAGGTGGTGGTTTCGCAAGATCCGGTCATTTCACAAGCCAATAAGCGGCAATGGGAGGAAGCCGATAGGTTAGGGTATCTGGTAAAGGACTCCACCAACGGCAGGAGTTATGACATGCCCTGGCCCTGGGGTGGTAATTGTGGCGTAGTGGACTTCACCCTTCCTGCTGTGGCAGACTGGTGGGGAGCTTATCAGCAGAAGCCCATTGATGATGGTATTGTCGGTTTCTGGACTGATATGGGTGAACCTGCCTGGAGCAATGAGGAGCAGACGGAACGCCTGGTGATGAAACACCATTTGGGCATGCATGATGAGATTCACAATGTTTATGGCCTTACGTGGGATAAGGTGGTGAAGGAGCAGTTTGAGAAAAGGAATCCTGACCGTCGCGTATTCCAGATGACACGTGCCGCTTTTGCGGGCTTGCAACGCTATACTTTCGGCTGGACCGGTGACTGTGGAAACGGTGATGACGTGACGCAGGGTTGGGGACAGATGGCCAATCAGATTCCGGTACTGTTGTCTGCCGGTTTGGGAATTATTCCTTTTACTACTTGTGACATTACCGGTTATTGCGGAGATATAGAGGATTATCCTGCGATGGCTGAACTTTATACGCGGTGGATACAGATGGGCGCTTTCAATCCCCTGAGCCGCATTCATCATGAGGGCAACGTGGCTGTGGAGCCGTGGCTGTTCGGCGAAGAGGCCGAGAAGAATGCCAAGGCAGCCATCGAATTGAAGTATCGTCTTTTGCCTTATATCTATACGTATGCCCGCGAAGCACACGAAACGGGGTTGCCTCTCATGCGACCGATGTTTCTGGAATATCCGGCAGATATGGAAACGTTCTCTACGGATGCCCAGTTCATGTTTGGCAGCGAACTGCTGGTTGCTCCGGTGGTAAAGAAAGGAGCGCGAAACAAGAATGTGTATCTTCCTGAAGGAACTTGGATTGACTACAACAACAAACACACAGCATATAGCGGTGAGCAATGGATGACGGTGGATGCTCCCCTCAATACTATTCCTATGTTTGTAAAGCAGGGAAGTATCATACCTCAAATGCCGGTCATGAACTATACGGATGAGAAACCGGTCTATCCGGTTACGTTTGAGATATTTCCTGCTGCAGCGGGCAGTGAAACTACCTTCTCGCTTTATGAAGATGCAGGAACTGATTTAGGATATTTGCGTGGAGAGTTCATGCGCACTCCTATTACTTGCCAGACTACCGACACAGGCTATACGCTGAAAGTAGGTACACGGACCGGTGAGAAATATAGCTTACCCGGCCAACGAAACCTGATGTTCTGCATCTATACGGAACAGATGCCGAAAACAGCTTTGCTGGACGGTCAGAAAATCAAGAAAACGAATGTCGGAAAGCTGGAAGAAAATTGGGAGACAGAGTTTACGATAACTGCCTGGTGTCCCGACAAGAAGCAGGGGACCTGCCTGCTGAGGTTGCCGGATGATGGAAAGGAACATATCATTGAGTTTGTCTATTAACACAAAAAACATATCATTATTATGAAGAAATTTGTACTTAGCGCAGCTTTGCTTTTTTCTGCCCTGGCGGGGAATGCTGAAGGCATTTCATCCCCTTCGGGCATGGTGAAGCTGGATTTTGAACTGACAAAAGACGGGAGACCAGCCTATCAGGTAGATTATAAAGGGACTCCCGTCATCAATCCCAGTACGTTGGGATTGGAACTGAAAGGAGCTACCAGCCTGATGGATGGTTTCAAAGTAGTAAAGACTTCTACTTCCACTTTCGATGAAACCTGGCAACCGGTGTGGGGGGAAACAAAAGATATCCGCAACCACTACAACGAATTGCTGGTAGAACTTGAACAACCGTCTACCACTCGTTTTATGAATATCCGTTTTCGGGTATATGATGACGGCGTGGGATTCCGTTATGAGTTTCCGCAACAGAAGAATCTGGTTTATTTTGTGATAAAGGAAGAGCATTCCCGGTTTGCCATGACCGGCGACCATACTGCCTGGTGGATTCCGGGAGATTATGATACCCAGGAATATGATTACACGGAGTCCAAACTCTCTGAAATCCGTGGACTGCTGCAGGGAGCTGTGAGTGACAATGCGTCACAAACTGTCTTTTCGCCGACGGGTGTCCAGACTTCCATACAGCTTAAAACAGCTGATGGAGTGTACCTTAACCTGCACGAGGCAGCCTTGGTAGACTACTCTTGCATGCATCTCAACCTGGATGACAAGAACCTCGTTTTTGAATCCTGGCTGACTCCGGATGCCCAAGGAAATAAAGGGTATATGCAGTCTCCCTGCCATACTCCCTGGCGTACGGTCATGGTCAGTGATGATGCCCGCGAGATACTGGCCTCCAATTTGATTCTCAATCTGAATGAGCCTTGCAAGTATGATGATACCTCCTGGATTAAGCCGGTGAAATATGTCGGCGTATGGTGGGAAATGATTGCAGGGGGAAAGCCCTGGGCATATACTTTTGACCTCCCTTCTGTGAAACTGGATGATACGGACTATTCCAAGGTGAAACCGAACGGCATTCATCCGGCCAACACGGCTAATGTGAAGAAGTACATAGACTTTGCTGCCGAACACGGTTTTGACCAGGTATTGGTGGAGGGTTGGAATACGGGTTGGGAAGACTGGTTCGGTAATTCCAAGGATTATGTTTTCGATTTCGTGACTCCTTATCCCGATTTTGACATCAAGTATCTGAATGAATATGCCCATTCCAAGGGCGTCCGTCTGATGATGCACCATGAAACATCGGCTTCCGTCCGTAACTATGAGCGGCACATGGAAGCTGCCTACCGTCTGATGAATAAATATGGATATAATTCGGTAAAGAGTGGCTACGTAGGCAATATGATTCCCCGTGGCGAGCATCACTATGGACAATGGATGAACAACCATTACCTATACGCCGTGACCGAAGCTGCCAAACACAAGATAATGGTCAATGCCCATGAAGCGGTACGTCCAACCGGTTTATGCCGTACCTATCCCAATCTGATAGGCAATGAATCTGCCCGAGGCACGGAGTACGAGGCTTTTGCCGGTAACAAGCCCTTCCACACAACGGTACTTCCGTTTACCCGTTTGCAGGGTGGTCCGATGGACTATACGCCCGGTATCTTTGAAATGGACATCAATAAGTTGAATCCGAACAGCCATACGCATGTCAATACTACCTTGACGCGTCAGCTGGCACTTTATGTCACTATGTACAGCCCTCTACAAATGGCTGCCGACCTTCCTGAGAATTATGAGCGTTTCATGGACGCTTTCCAGTTCATCAAAGATGTGGCTGTGGATTGGGACGACAGCCGCTATCTGGAAGCTGAGCCGGGACGTTACATCACTGTTGCCCGTAAGGCAAAAGGTACGAATGACTGGTTTATCGGTTGCACCAGCAGTGAGCACGGACATGCTTCAACTCTGAAACTGGACTTCCTGGATGCAGACAAGCAGTATATTGCAACCGTCTATGCCGATGCAAAAGATGCCGATTATAAAACAAATCCGCAAGCTTATGTTATCCGTAAAGGTATCGTTTCTCCCAAAACGGTCTTGAAACTGAAAGCTGCCTCCGGTGGTGGCTATGCCATCAGCATCATGGAGGTGAAAGATAAATCTGTATTGAAGGGACTGAAGAGGCTTTCCGGGAATATCTGATTTACGGGCATAAAAAAAGGAGTACCGCTGTACTCCAACCTTTGTTAACCTTAAATCTAATACTATGAAAAACACATTTCAAAGATACGGACTTCTGATAAATCTGCAAATTATCCAACTAAAAAAGTATGTTTTATAACACTTATTAGCTGTTTATTCCTTTGCTTCTATTTTTGTTAACAAAAAGGATGCGAATGTGTCAAAAGCACATGAAGACTTTTATAATGTTATAATATTAGGCGCGGATTACGCGGAATAACGCAGATTCAATAAACTGAATCCGTAAAATCTGCGTTATCCGCACCTAAAATAAAGCGTTAAAGAAGGTTTTGATACATTCCCCTTACCCTTTTGCTTCCTGATACATAAATCTTTTAATGCTCTTCTTTGCTGTTTTCTCGAACTCCTCGAAGTGTATCTTGACTTTTGTAATCTGGCTGTAGGCCGGTAATTGCAGATTCAATTCATTCCGATTGTTCTCCATAACCTTTTCGATGTCCGATTGTTCCATACCGTGGGCGAATGCATCGTCAAAGTCCGGATAGATAAGAGCCACGAGCTTGTCGTTCTGCAATACGATCAGTGATTCGGACACATAGGGCATGTTATTCAGTTTGCTTTCAATCTCTTCGGGATAGATGTTCTGGCCGCTGGCTGTGAGCAACATGTTCTTGCTACGTCCGCGGACAGTGACATATCCTTCGGCATCCATCGTTGCAAGGTCGCCGGTGTGCAGCCAGCCGTTTACATCGATGATTTGGGAAGTCGCTTCGGCATTTTTGTAATAGCCCAGCATCAGATTGGCACCTTTACAGATTATTTCTCCTGCCACGTTCTGAGGGTCGGGAGAGTCTATCTTTACTTCCATGCGGGTGGTTGCCTTGCCACAAGAGGCCAGTTTCAATGTTTCCCAGCGGCTGGAACAAATGATGGGGCCGCATTCCGTCATTCCGTATGCAATGGTATAGGGGAAGCCTATCTGCTTCAGGAAGCGTTCCACTTCGGCATTGAACGGTGCCCCTCCGATGATTATTTCATCGAAATTACTGCCGAATACTTCCATTGCCTTTTTGCGCATGTCAGCCTTGATTTTATCGTTGACAATGGGCATCCGCAATAGCAGCTTGCCTATTTTATTGTCTATCCGGGGCAGGATATCCTTCTTGATAATCTTTTCTACGATGAGCGGTACACACGAAATGACCCGTGGCCTGATTTCGGAGAATGACTGTGCAATAATCTTGGGAGACGGCATACGGGTAAGGAAATACAGATGGGCGCCTGCGGAAAAACCGTATAGAAAATCGTACACCATACCAAATACATGTCCCAGAGGCAGCATGGATACAATATGGTCGCCCGGACGTACGGGGAGCATCTCATGGCAATATGCAACATTGGACCAAAGGCTGCGATAGGGGAGCATGACCCCTTTGGAATATCCCGTGGTGCCCGAAGTATAGTTTATGACAGCCAGTTCTTCGGGTGATTCCTCCTTGCGGTAGCTGATATGCTCGGGGCGGAAATTCTTGGGGAAACGTGTGCCATAGAGGACGTTGCGATGTTCGAAAGCCTCCATCAGCTGCTCGTTGCGGCAAACTACCGGAGTGAAGTCCGTCAGCAGTACGATACCCATCAGCAGGGGCATTGCCTCTTCATTGAGGTTTTCCCATGCCCGGTCGCCGACAAACAGCAGCTTGGCTTCGGAATGGTTGACGATGTTGTGGATATTGTCGGCCTTGAACTCATGCAGAATGGGAACGATGACAGCTCCATAGGTAACTGTCGCCAGAAAAGCGACTGCCCAATGTGCACTGTTACGTCCGCAAACGGCAATCTTGTCACCGGGCCTAATGCCGGCGCTTTCCAATACGATATGGAATTTGGCTATTTTCCGTGCTACATCTTTGTATTGCAGTGTAATTCCTTTGTAGTCTGTCAGGGCGTTGCGATCCCAGTTTTTAATAATGCTTTGTTCTATATAATCGATGAACCCTTGTTCTTGTTCCATTCAGCTGTTGCACACTTTAGTTAAAACTGCGCAAAGATAGGTCTTATAGTGATGCAAAGCAAATAGTTTCCACTTTTTTCTTGCCCTGAAACGGATAGAAACTTATCTGTAATTCTTATTCCTTGCTATTTTCCGAAATAAGAAGCAGCTTGTCACCGGCATGAAGTTTTAATGTTCCGTTCGGAATGAGGTACTCATCGCCACGTTTTACAATCATCACCAGTGTGCCTTTGGGCAGGTTCATGTCTTTCAGGGTGTCTGCCTGCTCCAGCATTTCTTGTGTAATGGTCATGTCGTGCAGGTTGGAGTCAATCTCTTCGGGCAGCTCAACTCCGAAATCATTTCCGGTCTTTTCCAGCGGGGTGGAGAGGCCCAGCAGCCGGGCTACCCAGGAGACTGTGGTACCCTGGATGATCAGTGAGACGATGGTTATGAAAAATACGATGTTGAAGATGACATGGGCACCGGGCACATTAGCCACCACGGGATAGGTGGCAAAGATAATGGGTACTGCGCCACGTAATCCTACCCACGATACGAATAGCCGTGACTTGAGGGTGATTCTCTTGCCAAAAGGCAGCAGGCAGAGAAAAACGCTGAGAGGACGTCCCACAACAATCATGAAGACGCCGATGAGCAATGCCACGACTGCCACTTCCAGCATCTCATGGGGGTTGACGAGCAGACCGAGGCAGAGGAACATGATGATTTGGAAAAGCCAGGTCAGTCCATCCATAAAAGTATAAATCTCTTTCCGGTGCATGATTTTGTTATTGCCTACCATCATTCCGGCGATATACACGGCCAGGTAACCGTTGCCTTTCAGCAGGTCGGTGATGGAGAAAGTGAAGAATACAAAGGACAGCAACAGGATAGGATAGAGTGCCTGGTTGTCTATATTCAGCCGGTTCAGCATAAGGATAGCCAGCTTTCCGAGGAAATAACCGGTTGCGGCACCGACAATGAACTGTATGGCAAAAGAGCCTAATATCTGGGGAACTCCCATTCCGGAGGACTGGATGAATTGAATCAGCACGATTGTCAGCATATATGCCATCGGGTCGTTACTACCGCTTTCCAGTTCCAGCATGGGGCGCAGATTATGCTTCAGGTTCATTTTTTGTGAACGCAGAATGGCGAATACAGAGGCTGAGTCGGTAGATGACATGGTGGATGCAAGCAAAAGGGAGGTTATCAACGGCAGGTGGATGTTGGTCCAGCTCATGCCGGACAGCCACCAGATAAATAATCCGGTAAAGAGGGCCGTGAGCAGCACTCCTGCAGTTGACAAAACAATGCCGGGAGTCAATATGGGCTTTATCTCCGTAAACTTGGTGTCCATGCCACCGGAGAACAGAATGATGCTGAGTGCAACCATGCCGATGAACTGTGCTTCCTTGGCGTTGTGGAACTGCAATCCCAATCCGTCACTGCCGAACAGCATGCCGACGACAAGAAAAAGCAATAACGCAGGCACTCCGAAACGGTAGCCGGTCTTGCCGACAATGATGCTGACGAAAAGTAATATGGAACCTATAAGTAGTATGTTTCCTGCTGTAAATATCATAAATTCTATGCTATATAGTTTGAAATGTGATGTTTCTTATGTCTAATAGTACAAAGATATGCATTGTGTTTAACAAATACAAATCTAAAATAGTTCAATTGAACTTTAAAATAAAGGTGGTTTCTTTACTGGGCAATAAGGATAAATTTCCACCGGAAAGCCTCATTATTTGCCGGGAAATACTCAATCCAATACCGCTTCCACCCTCTTTGGTCGTAAAGAAGGGGATAAATATGTGTTCGGCAATGTCATTGGGAATGGCAGGTCCGTTGTTGGAAATTTCTATCAGTATGGCTTCCGCTTCATTGCAGTAGGCACGTATGTTGATATGTCCTTCTTTATCTGTATTTTTATCCGATTCGATGGCTTGTATGGCATTTTTCAGTAAGTTGATGACTACTTGTGATACCAGGTTCTCATCGGCATATAGAATAAGGTCGCTTGGCGCGATGTCCGTATGAAAGGTGACCCGGACATCGGGGTGCTGGTGACGGGCGAGTTCGACCATCCGCTCGATAAAACTTTTTACATAGAACAAGGATGGTTCGGGGGTGGGAATACGGGTGAATTTCCGGTATGATTCCACAAAAGAGAGCAGGCCCTTGCCCGTGCTGCTGATAGTCTGCAGGCCGTTTCTGATTTCTTCTTTGGAGGCTTGTGCCTCGGTCAGTCCCAGCAGTGTATCGCTCAGGGAGGTTATGGGAGTGACGGCGTTCATTATTTCGTGCGTCAGTACGCGGGTAAGCCTAATCCAGGAATCTATTTCCTTTTCATCCAGCTCGTTGTTGATGTCGTTCAAGGCGAGGATGCGAAGATGCTCTTTACGGACTGTAATGTCGCTGACGCGGACAGACATGTTTACAGTGCCTCGTTCGTTGTTGAAAGGCATTTGCAATTTGTCTCCCGGGCGGCAATTGGCAAGAAGGGACGAAAGACGCGGATCCACGCGGTTCAGCTGGCTGACGTGGGTAAAGACATTGAGGCCCAGCAAACGGAGGGCTTCACTGTTTTTTTGATATACGGCACCATTGTCGTTCAGGACAAGGATACCGGTATTCACGCAGTCCAGAATGAGTTCGTAGTACTTTTCTTGCTGGGCTGTTTCACTTTTCACATTATAAAGTATATGGGCAACCCGGTTCAATGCACGGTTCACGAGGCGTGCGTCGGCAGTGTTTTCCGTTTCGGAGAAGTGGATGGCATTGTCGTTGTTTTCGATGGCGTCGAGCATGAAAAGCACCTTCCGCACATGATGGCGGTATAGCCTTTGCTGCCAGTACAGGGCTATGGGAAGCAGCGCAGTGCAGAACGCGCCCCAAAATACGTCTACAGTCCACATCACCCCTGCAAGGAGTGCTACTGCCAGACTGACGGCAACGCGGAATGAATAATTAAAGGCCATACTTCTTCATTTTGTTGTACAACGTCTGGCGGGTGATACCCAGCTGTGCGGCGACGGCAGAGAGATTTCCGCTGCATTTGTCGAGCGTCTTCCGTATCATCTGCATTTCCATTTCTTCGAGCGTGGATGCGGTTGCTTCGGGAGTGCCGGTTCGCCGTGCCAGCTGGAACAGTTCTGCAGGAAGGGTTTCGTTGTCACAGATGATAATGGCTTTTTCGATGGCATGTTCCAGTTCGCGGATATTGCCGTACCAGGGGTGGAGCGTAAGCTTCTCGCAGGCGCCGTCCGTCAGCTTGACGGGGGGCTTGTCATATTGCTTGCAGAAGCGGGCGATGAAAAGTTCTGCAAGGGGGATGATGTCTTCGGGCCGCTCGCGCAACGAGGGTATCTCAAGATGTATCGTGTTGATGCGGTATAGCAGGTCCTCGCGAAATTCGCCTTTTGCCACCATCTCGGGCAGATTGCGGTTTGTAGCGCAAATCAGCCGTATGTCTACGGGAATGGGAGTGTTGCTGCCTACACGGACAATGCTGCGGCGTTGGATGGCGGTCAGCAGTTTGGCTTGCAGATGGTAGGGGAGATTGCCTATTTCATCGAGAAAGAGGGTGCTGTGGCTGGCTGCTTCGAACTTGCCGGCACGGTCGGCATGGGCATCGGTGAAAGAGCCTTTCACGTGGCCGAACAGTTCGCTTTCGAAAAGGCTTTCGGTGACTGCACCCATATCCACACTTACCATGTCCTGCCGGTTGCGCGGTGAAAGGGAGTGGATTTCGCGTGCCAGCATCTCTTTACCGGTGCCGTTCTCGCCCGTAATAAGAATATTGGCATCGGTAGAGGCCACTTTTTCCACCAAGAGGCGAAGTTGCTGCATGGCGGAGCTGTTTCCCCAATACATGTTGCGGATATCCGCAAGCGGGTGGTTGTTTTCTGCCGTACGTCTGGCATTTGGGCCGTTGGCCGGAGATTTTGTTTCAGAAGCTGATACGGCATTCAGTAAGGTTTCCACCAGTTTCTGATTGTTCCAGGGTTTCACGACGAAGTCTGTGGCTCCTTCCTTGATTCCCCGTACGGCAAGGTCAATGTCGGCATAAGCGGTAAACAGCACTACGGGCAGGGTGGGACATAGCTTCTTTATTTCATGGAGCCAGTATAGTCCCTCGTTGCCGGTATTGATGCCCGAGGTGAAGTTCATGTCAAGAAGAACCACTTGCCATGACCTTTCCCGCAATACGCTGGGCAGGGTTACGGGAGAGGGAAGTGTGATTATCCCTTCAAAATATGGCTTCAACAAAAGCTGCAAGGCGGTAAGTACGCCTCGGTTATCATCGACAATCAGGATGTTTCCATTTTTTTTTGCCATAAACTATTTCTGTTTTCTGCAGGCAAAGTTAATGATTTATCTGTATTATATTCGGTAAATCTCTCAGTTTTCAAAGTATTAAGATTCTCCTTCTCATTTAGCAAATCCTTATGCCGCTTTATTTTATATTTTTGCTTACTAAGAATTAATCGTCCGACAGTTGTTGAATTATCGTCCGACAGCTGTCGGACGATAATTCAACAACTGTCGGACGATAATATAACGATTGTGGGACGGATAGATTTAAGTAAAACAGAAATTAGTTGGCAGCAACTTCAGTAAGAGTTCATGGCGGTACTGAAAAAAGAACTTATAGCAGTTGCAGTTTGATGCCAAACGACAAGCTCAGATAATCCTTGGGTTTCAGATATTTGTTGGTGAAAGCGCTGACTACATATAGGTCACATGTACTTATTTCATAGAAGAAAGTGATTTCCTTGGCCGTGAACCGTCGTTGCGGGTCGATGTCGTAAGTGATGCGCTGTCCTAAGAATGCATGGATGCGTACCTTGGAGGAGAAACCATAATATCCTTTAGGGTAGCGTTCCGGTTCATTGACCCAGAATTCATCGCCGAATACCGTGTTCAGATACATACCGCAAGCCAGCGGTTCTACAGAAAAACGGCTCTGTTTTATTTGCAGGCTCCAGGGAAGGTAGTTCTGCTTGACGGTGAATGTCAGCTTGGTACGTTTGGAGTCATATTTGGGCAATACTCCGAAGAATACGTCTGTTTCCCATTGGTTTCTTCTGCCGTAATCCCATCCGGTACCGAATGACAGCAACCCCATATTGCCGGCAAACTGAATTTTGGTGTGCGTCGGAATCAAGGCCTCCCAATGCCTGCGGTAGCGGTGTACGCGGCGGTCATAACGGTTCTCTCTGGTCTGGCTTTCAATGACGGCATCCGGTTGCAGGTCCATCCATACGGTATCGTGTTCTATGATGAAGATGGTATCTCTCTCTTGTGAAAAAGCAGAAAAAGAGCATACCGACAAGAAGACGACGGCGCATGCCAGATGATTAATAATATGCCACTTCGCGTTCATATCCGTCGGGGGTTATGGTGAATATATAGTAATTGCGGTTCTTCATGCAGTCGCTCATGTAATACATTATCCCATCTTCAAAGAGGTCTTTCTCGAAGCGATGGTGTTCGTGTGCGGATGTACAGAACTGCAGTCCGGGAAATTCCTTGATGTAACGCTGGAATACGTGTGCCACATTATTGTTGAACTCGTTGCAGAACGGGCGTATATGCATGGACACAACGGTTTTATCGAATTCCTCTTCATGGTCGCGTATCTGTGCGGCAAGAAACTCGAAGTCGGGAATGGGGCGGGAGTAGTCAAATTCGATGGCGTTGGTATTCAGGCAGACAAACTTTACCCGTCCTGCAATGAAGGAGAAATTGGGGTCTCCGAATATTGCACGATAAGTCTCTTCGCCCGTGCCCAGGCAGTCGTGATTGCCGAGAAGTACCACATAGGGTATCTTGAGTTTGTTCATAATGTCCCGTTGCCAAAGGAACTCGTCTGTTACACCGAAGTCACTGACGTCTCCGCCATGAATGACGAAATCTATGTCGTCCCGCTTGTTGAGGTGGCTTACAAAATCGGCGGTCTCGTCGTACCAGCGCTGGGAGTCACCCATTGTTACGAACCGGATTGTTGTCTTGTTCTGGCAGTTCTGCTCTATTTGGGCAATGTTGTGGGCATTGACATCGGTTTCACCGCTGATGTGTACATCGTAAGGGTGATAATCTATCATGTCGCAGCCGGCTATAAGCAGGCATAGGAATGAAGGATATAAGAGTTTGGGGAATTTCATGTGCAGGTGCTTCATTTTACGTTTATACTCTATCTTTAGAAAACTGTGGGCAAAGGTAAAGTTTTCATTCTTATGGATTCTTTTCTAATTTCCCTTTTTTTTGTTCTATGAGGCTGAACAGAGATTCGGCCTCTGTCTAATTTTTAGACGGGAGTGTCTAAAAATTAGACACCTTTGTCTTCTTCTGAAATGCAATATGCATTGATAATCAGATTTGTGCATTCTTTGGCACGCTTTCTGCAATATGAAAAGCAAGAAAATAAATCTAATAAACGATAAACGGAATGAAACAAATCTATTATGTAATTCAGACTTTACTGCGGGGACGCGGTTCGAATATCATCAAGGTCATTTCTTTGGGATTGGGATTGACGATGAGTATTCTGCTTTTCTCCCGCGTGGCATATGAACAGAGTTTTGACACTTGCTTCAAGGATTATGATAACTTGTATCAGGTATGGTCGATATTCTCGGTGAAAGGAGAGAAGTTTGAGCCTCAGGAGTGGAATTGCGGTCCCGTGGCAGGGGCCATTTTGGAGAACTTCCCCAAAGAGGTGGAGTCGGCGGTAAGTTTGAGCACGTCTATGGTATCTGCTCCCCTTTACAATGGAAGCGTGCGTCTTGATGACAGGAAGATTGCAGCCGATTCGCTGTTCTTCCGTACCATGGGTATCGACGTCCTGAACGGGAATCCCGAAAAGGACTTGGTGCAGAAGGATATTATTTTCTTGAGTGAACGCTTTGCAAGGAAAGTGTTCGGTGAGGAGAATCCTATAGGGAAAACGCTTAATTATGACCATCAGTTTGACCTGACGGTGAAGGGAATCTATGCCAATTTGCCTGAGAACGCCACAATCAATCCGGAAGCGGTTATCTCGATGCCTACCTTGTGGAGCCGCAACTGGAATAACTACTCGTGGAGCGGGGGAGACAGTTGGGTAGAGTTTATCCGTTTCCGTCCCGGTGCCGACAAATCTGTTGTCAATGCGCGTATTGATGCCATGATAGACAAATATCGCCCGGCAGAAGATAAGAAAGAGTACGGTTACACGGCTTTTGTGCAGCCCATCCGTGATACATACCGCAATTATGATGATGTGCAGCGGATGCGTGTCATCATGAGCATTCTTGGTTTTGCCATTCTTTTCATTGCGGCGTTGAACTATGTGCTGATTTCCATTTCCTCTTTGAGCTACCGCGCCAAGTCGGTAGGCGTACATAAATGCAGCGGTGCGAGCGGTGGCACGGTTTTCAGCATGTTTTTGCTGGAAACGGGTATCATCATTGTGGCGGCATTGCTGCTGATGGCGTTGATAATGCTCAACTTCCGCGATTTTGTGGAAGACACGGTCGTTGTAAAGCTCTCCACCTTGTTGGCTCCGGAGCGTATCTGGGTACCGTTGTCGGTAGTGCTTCTGCTGTTTATAGTGGGAGGCGTGTTGCCGGGTCGGCTCTTTGCGCGTATTCCCGTATCGCAGGTGTTCCGCCGCTATACCGAGGGGAAGAAGGGCTGGAAGCGTCCGTTGCTGTTTGTCCAGTTTGCAGGCGTGGCATTCATCAGTGGATTGATGTGTGTGGTGATGTCGCAATATCAGTATGTACTGAAAAAGGATATGGGGTATAATCCCAAGCAGATAGCCATAGGCAATGCCTACTGGGATAATGAAGCGACGCGTGACGCGGCTTATCAGTTCTTCAAAGGATTGCCCTACGTGGAAGCGGTGTCCAGTGCCAACAGTACGCCCATTAGCGGATATAGCGGTTCGATGATTCATAGTGAGAGCGGGCAGGCACTTTTCTCTTGCCGTTCTTCTTATTTCATGCGCGAGGACTTTCCTGCTTTGATGGGCATGACTATGAAGACGGGACGTATGGCGCGCGATAAAGAGGAAGTCGTGGTGAACGAGACCTTTGCCGAGATGATGCGTTGGGGAGACGACGTCGTGGGCCGTACGGTATATACCGAAGGGAATACATTCAAGGTCGTAGGGCAGTTGAAGGATTTCCAGATAGAGAGTTTCAGAACCGAGAAGATGCCTTTCATAGCCCGTGGGAACAAGAATTTTTATGGAACGGTACATGTTCGTTTGAAAGAACCCTTTACCGAAAATCTGCAGAAGTTGAACCACGATGTAGCCGAGGCTTTCCATGACCAGACCATTGACTTTACCGGTTATGAGAAAAGGATAGAGAACAGCTATAATTCTGTCCGTGTATTCCGCAATGCCACTTTGATGGCGGCAGTGACCATGTTCTTCATCATGCTGATGGGGCTGATTGGGTATACTACCGACGAGGTGCGCCGCCGCAGTAAGGAGATTGCCATCCGTAAAGTGAACGGGGCAGAGGCTTCCGGTATCTTGGAAATGCTGTCGAGGGATATACTTGTGGTGGCGGCTCCGGCAGTTGTCATCGGTACGGTATTGGCATGGTATGTCAACGGAATGTGGATGGAACAGTTTGCGGAGCGTATTCCCATCAGTTGGGCAGTATACGTACTGGTAGTGATGGTCAATTTGGTGATTATCGTAGCCTGCGTACTTTGGAAGTCCTGGCGGATAGCGAACGAGAATCCGGTGAATAGTATTAAGAGCGAATAAAACAATATTAAAACATTAAATATCATGATTGAGATTAACAACATCAGCAAAGTATTCCGTACTTCGGAAGTAGAGACGGTAGCATTGAATCACGTAAACCTCGATGTAAAGGAGGGAGAGTTTGTAGCCATTATGGGGCCGTCCGGTTGCGGCAAATCCACCTTGCTGAATATTCTGGGACTGCTGGACAATCCTACTGAGGGCAGTTACAAGTTACTCGGCCAGGAAGTGGCGGACTTGAAAGAAAAGGAACGTACACGCGTACGTAAGGGGAAACTGGGATTCGTGTTCCAGAGCTTCAACTTGATAGACGAACTGAACGTCTACGAGAATGTGGAACTTCCCCTTACGTATCTTGGCGTAAAGGCGGGTGAACGTAAGCGTATGGTAGAGGATATACTGAAAAGAATGAACATCAGCCACCGTGCCAAACACTTCCCGCAACAGCTTTCCGGCGGTCAGCAGCAACGTGTGGCGATAGCCCGTGCGGTCGTAACCAATCCCAAGCTGATACTCGCCGATGAGCCTACCGGTAACTTGGACTCCAAGAACGGAGCTGAGGTGATGAATCTGTTGACAGAACTGAATAAAGAGGGTACTACGATTATTATGGTGACCCACAGCCAGCACGACGCCTCGTTTGCACACCGCACGATACATCTTTTCGACGGTAGTGTGGTGGCAAGTGTGGCAGCGCAGGATTTGTAACGGACTTTTAAAACAACTTCCATGAGACAACTATATTACACTCTCCAGACATTGATACGAGGAAAAGGCTCCAACCTCATCAAGATTGTTTCTCTGGGACTGGGGTTGGCAGTCAGTATCCTCATTTTTTCCCGTCAGGCATTCGAGCTCAATTATGATACCTGCTACAAGGACCATGAACGTTTGTGTCTTGTCAAAACAGTATGGTATTACAACAACGAGTATCATCCTTCGCACATAACTCTTGGACCGGTGGCTGGTACTATTGCCGAAAACCTGCCTGACGAGGTGGAGAGTGTTACCGTCACTCAGCAATGGTGGAGCAATTCGGCTTGGTTTGCCAATGAACGCCGTTTCCAGACCAATGCCATGACGGCCGATTCTTGTTTCTTTGCCACTATGGGCATTGATGTTGTCAGTGGAGACCCTCGCGAGCTGAATAATCCGGAGGTAGTCTTCATCAGCAGGGAGCTGGCCGGCAGCATGTTTGCCGATAAGAATCCCATCGGGCAGACGGTGGTCTATAACAAACAGATGCCAATGACCGTGAAGGGCATTTTTGAGGATTTTCCCGAAAACTCCAGTTTCTATGGAAGTGGTGTCGTGATGTCTTTGGCTACCTCCTTCAAGCATCATTGGGGATACTGGGGATGGGGAGGTGGAGACAGCTATATGTCCTTTGTCCGTCTGCGCCCGGGGGTGCAACTGGACGATGTGAACACCCGAATAGAGAAACTTGCCGAGCAGGTGCGCAAGAGCGATGATGTGTTTATCAGTCTGGTTCCGATAAAGGACTACCGTATGGAATTTGGTATCAGTACCATGCGTATGGTATGGATTCTGTTGACGCTGGGAACCGCCATACTTTTTATTGTGGCGATGAATTATGTGCTTATTTCCATCTCAGCCATGAACCGTCGTGCCAAAGCTATAGGCGTACATAAATGTAGTGGGGCAAATACGGGAACTATTTTCGGTATGTTCTTATGGGAGACCGGAGTCATCATGCTTTTTTCCTTGCTGCTTGTAGCGCTGCTTCTATTTAATTTCCGTGAGCCGTTGGAGGACATGCTCGACGTTAGTCTTGCCGGTCTTTTCTCTTGGGAAAACATTTGGGCACCGCTTTCAGTGATAGTCATTTTGTTTATGATAGGCGGCATGTTGCCCGGGCAGCTTTTTGCCCGCATTCCGGTGACGCAGGTTTTCCGCCGGTACACCGAAGGCAAGAAAGGCTGGAAACGTCCGCTCTTGTTTGTGCAGTTTGCCGGTACCTCCTTTATTTTCGGCTTGTTGGGGCTGGTGCTTATGCAGAGCCATTACATCACCAATAAAGAACGTGGATTCGATTACCACCGGGTGGCTTATGCTTCGGGCGTATCCTTTGACTCGGATGCGGAAAGCGATGCCAATCGTAGTGTGATGCTTTCTTTGCCTTATGTGGAAGATGGAGCTTGTAGCAGTAATCTTCTTACAGATGGATTGAGCGGAGAAGGGGTTACGACTGATAACGGGCAGTGGATGAGCATGCGTTGGGTGGAATTTGGCAAGGACTATGCCCCGTTTATGAAGTTGGAATTTGCGGAAGGCAAGAATATGGATGCTCCTGGGCAGATATTGGTCAATGAAACATTTTTGAAAATGATGCATTGGGAAGATAAACCGATAGGCAGGCAAGTGCGCAACGGCGATCGCATAGCGGGC
The DNA here is from genome assembly GCF_004328515.1 of Bacteroides sp. A1C1. Taxonomy (NCBI): domain Bacteria; kingdom Pseudomonadati; phylum Bacteroidota; class Bacteroidia; order Bacteroidales; family Bacteroidaceae; genus Bacteroides; species Bacteroides sp. A1C1. The sequence goes on along the minus strand of NZ_CP036491.1, from coordinate 137,441 downwards.
AATATTGTAGGTGTACTGAAAGACTTTGCCACATCCAATGCCGCTTATGTGGCGGTGCAACCTATGTATGCAACTTATCTTGACCGATTTTCCGGAAACATCCAATTACGTCTGAAAGAGCCTTTTGACGATAACCTCAAGCGTTTGAATGAAGACATGGAAAAGCTGTTTCCCACCCGTGACATTGTATTTTCCTCGTTCCAAAAGGTCATTGACGACCAGAACAGTACCGTCACGGATTTCCGTAATGCAGCTTTACTGGCTGCCATAACCATCCTTTTTGTTACGTTAATGGGGTTGATTGGCTACATCAATGACGAGATACAACGCCGCAGCAAGGAAATTGCCATCCGTAAAGTGAATGGTGCGGAAGCGTCATCCATTCTCCGGCTTTTCTCGAAGGATATATTCTGGATATCCTTGCCGGCCGTTTTTCTTGGAGGGCTGGGAGCCTGGTATATAGGCGGTGTCTGGATAGAGCAGTTTGTGGAGGGAGTGGATTTTGGTATCTGCGGATTCTTGCTTATTGCATGCATTGTACTATTGCTCATCATCGGTTGTGTAGTATTCAAGGCATGGCAGATTGCCAATGAGAATCCGGTAGACAGTATCAAGAGTGAATAAAGAATAACTTCAGGAAATTATGATGAGTAGTCACATTTATTATACATTGCAAAGTTTATTGCATAGACAGGGGACCAATGCCATTAAAATCGTATCGTTAGCATTGGGACTGTTGATGTCCGTATTCCTATTTGCGCGGATTGCATTCGAGTTGAATTTTGATAGCTTTTATCATGATCCGGATAACCTTTATATTGTGAAGACGGGTTGGATGAAGAATGGTGTATTGGAAGGAGGAGAGAGTTTCTACACCATTATTCCGATTCCTGGCATTATAGCTGAAGAATTTTCAGATAAGGTGCAAGGGGCTACGGTCAGTTGTTCACTATTCGATGACGATTATAAGTTGGGTAACCGTCCGTTGGAATTGAAGACAGTGATTGCTGATACGCTCTATTTTTCTGTTCTCGGTTTGGATGTAGTAAAAGGAAATCCGCAGGATTTAGCGAATCCAGATGTAGTTTTCCTTTCAGAAACGGCAGTACGGCAGGTATTTGGTGATGAAAATCCCATAGGTAAGACTGTGTCATACGATTTCTGGGGGCATGAAGCTACTTTGCTTGTTAAAGGTATTTTTCGGGATGTTCCTTTGAATACTTCTTTGTATAAGCGTCCCGAAGCAGTTGTGTCTTTCTCGAATATAGAGAAGTACACGCAGTGGGGAATGGGATGGCAGAGTGGTGGGAATTATGACGGTTTCGTTCGGTTACGCAGTCCGCAAGATGCCGATTGGTTGAACGAACGGATATCAGCGGCTGTCGCACGGCACTTGCCATCGGATAGCGGGCTGGAACTGTCGGTCCATATTGTACCTATCCGCAGTGTGCATCTGGGTGAAGCGCAAGTCCGCAAAATGGTTTGGATTATGTTTTTCTTGGGTGCTGTGTTACTTTTCACCACGACGTTGAATTATGTATTGATTTCCATTTCTTCGTTGACACAACGTGCCAAAGCGATAGGCGTACATAAATGTAGTGGTGCATCAGGTGGCAGTATCTTCTGTATGTTTCTGGTGGAAACGGCGATAGTAATAAGTGCGGCATTGTTGGTAGTCGGAATATTGGTTTATGTCTTCCATGAGCGGATGGAGGAGTTGGCGGCAGTCCCTCTTGCCGTATTGTTCGATTGGCAGCATTTATATGCGCCTTTGGCGGTAGTGGCGGTCTTGTTTGTTTTTGGAGGATGCTTACCTGCCATGCTCTTTGCCCGTATTCCCGTGACGCAAGTATTCAGGCGTTACACTTCCGGCCGCAGGGGATGGAAGCGGGTATTGCTCTTCGTACAGTTTATGGGTGCAGCATTCATTATAGGTATGATGCTGATGGTGTTCTTGCAATACCGCTATATGGTAGGGCGCGACCGTGGTTGGCGACCGGAACGTGTAGTGTCTATCTTCCAGAGAAAAGTGAATGCTGATCTGTTACGTACACAACTTCGTAACTTGCCCTATGTAGAGGCGGTTGCCTCGGCCGAACGCTCTATAACGGGCTTTGGAGCCAATCGCCCGATACTTGACGCTCAAGGCAACGAGATGTTCTATCCGCGTAATTCGTGGTTCGATAGTGACTACTTGCCTTTTATCGGTTTGAAATTGAAAGAGGGACATAACCTCACAGGGAAACACCAACTGCTGGTCAACAGCACGTTCTGTGAGAAAATGCATTGGACGGACAGCCCCATTGGCAAGCAGGTGAATGATTATGGTACGGTGGTAGGTTTGTTGGATAGTTTTGCATTTGTCGGCTGTACCAACGACAGTGAAGCCGTTATGATAGAATGGTTTGAAGGTACCGCATTTTGTCTGGAAGCCCGTCTTAAAGAACCGTTTGATGACAACCTGCGCCGACTGAATGAGGAAATGAGCCGTCTATATCCACAAGATGACCTTGTGTTCCGTTCTATGGAGCAAATGTTGGGCAATTATGCCGAATCTGTACGTGTCTTCCGCGATGTCACTTTATGGGCATCTTTCACCATTCTTTTTATCATTTTAATGGGGCTGGTGGGATATGTGGATGATGAAATACGTTTACGTTCCAAAGAGATTGCCATTCGTAAGGTGAATGGAGCGGAAACATCCGGTATATTGCGATTGCTGTCGCGTGATGTGCTTTGGATTGCCATACCGTCTGTAGTGCTTGGAACACTTGGAGCTTATGAGGTAGGGCAAATCTGGATCAGTCAGTTTAGTGATGTGGTACTACTGCCTATCGTCGGATATATCAGTATCGGCTTTTTGTTGCTTGCATTTATCGTGGGATGTGTAGTGATGAAATCATGGCATGTTGCCAACGAAAATCCGGTAAAGAGCATCAAGAGTGAATAAGATATTTTCCCACTTGGATGGCCTGCTCAAGGTAAACACATCATGCGTTTGGGGTGTATGGATGATGTGTTTTCCGGGATCCACCGTTAATCTTTCGTAAATCTACTCTTGACAGATAATCGGGTATTATATATCCATAAAGCTATAACAGCCGTTACAAAAGCAAAGAAGTCCGATACCGGCATACATATCCAGATGCCGTCCAGCCCAAAGTAATGCGGGAATATCAGTAGTCCCGGCAACAGATACAGTAATTGGCGTGTCAGCGATAAGAAGATACTGATTTTCGCTTTCCCGATGCTTTGGAAGAAATTGCCGATGACAATCTGTGCGCCTACCAGCGGGAATATGGCTACGGCAATGCGCACGCCTCTGGAAGCAATATCTATCAACTCTTCATCACTGGTAAAGATGGCAGATATGGCATGGGGGAACAATTCGCAGATAAGGAAACCTGTACTGGTGATACATACTCCGGCAATGATGGTCAGACGCAGGGTAGCCTTCACACGGTCGTGTTTTTGCGCACCGAAGTTATAGCCTACAATCGGTTGCATTCCCATCGTCAACCCCAATACAATCATTACATAGAGTACCAGCAGCCGGTTGATAATGCCATATGCCCCGATGGCCATATCGCCTCCGTACTGTTGGAGGCTGTTGTTTACGATAATCACAATGACACATGCCGTAACATTCATTAGGAACGGTGACATACCGATGGATAATATACTGCTGATGATGCGTTTTTTCATCTTCCAGAACCCCCGTTGCAGACGTACCACACTTGTCTTTTGCAGGAAATGGCTTACTACCCACACCATGCCGATGAACTGCGAGATGACCGTTGCCGTTGCAGCTCCCCGTATTCCCCAGTCAAATTGGAAGATGAAAATGGGAGCGAGGATTATGTTACAGACTACCGTTACCATAGACGTAAGCATCGCTTTCTTGGGATATCCCGTGGCACGCATGATATTGTTCAGGCCAATCATGGTATAAGTGACGGGGGTACCCAGTAATATCACCTGCATGAAGTCGCGGGCATATGGCAACGTATCATTGCTGGCACCGAAGAAGCGCAGAATATCATCCAGGAATATGAATGAGATGCCGCCGAATATGAATGCATTGACCAGGCAGAACATCAGTGTGTTTCCCAGGACTTCGGTAGCTCCGTCCAGGTCTTTCTGTCCCAGCCGGATGGATGAAATGGTAGAGCCGCCTGCCGATACCATCGTACAGAAAGCTACGACCAGATTCATCAGAGGGAAGGTGATGGCAAGTCCGGCAATGCCCATGGGACCTACGCCATGGCCAATGAAAATGCTGTCGATGATGTTGTACAACGAAGTAATCGTCATGCCTATAATGGCCGGAATGGAATACTGCACAAGCAGTTTGCCAATGCGCTCGGTTCCTAATATATGCGGGTTGTTCATTTGATATGAGTCAATTAAGGAGTGCAAAGATAAGAAATATTTGTTTGGTTCGCAGATTATTCTCACCTTTGTGCACTATAGTGTTTTGGTATTAACAGATTTAGGTAAAAGAAAGTTTATGGACACAACAAAAGCAACCGCCGTACTTTTTGATTTCGACGGCGTGGTGGTAGACACGGAGACACAGTACAGTCACTTCTGGCATGAAATGGGAAAGCAGTATTTGGGTATGGATGATATTGAAGGTAAAGTGAAGGGCCAGACGCTGGTCTATATTTATGACACCTTTTTTCCGGGCATGGTGAAGGAACAGGCCGAAATTACCGAACGGCTGAACCGCTTTGAACAGGAAATGTCATTCGACTTTATTCCCGGAGTGCTTGACTTCATTGCCGACCTACACCGGAATGGGGTGAAGACTGCCGTAGTGACCAGCTCCAACGAAGCGAAGATGGCAGCTGTCTATCGGGTTCATCCCGAAATAAAGACTCTTTTCGACCGTATCCTTACGGCCGAGATGTTTACGGCTTCCAAGCCTGCACCGGATTGTTTTCTGTTGGGTATGGAGGTTTTCGGCACAACTCCCGACACCACATATGTATTCGAGGATTCTTTCAACGGGCTGAAAGCCGGCATGGCTTCAGGAGCTACCGTTATAGGGTTGGCAACCACCAATTCCCGTGAAGACATAGCTCCGTTGTGTCATTATGTATTGGATGACTTTCAGGGATTCACTTACGATAAATTAACTCAATTGTACAAGTAATCAGAAAAAGGATTACCTTTGCGCCGAAAATTAAATTGAGTAATTGTAAATTGCCAAATTGTAAATATTATCATGGGTTATATTTCAGACGACACTCGTAAAGTGACTACACATCGCCTTGTTGAAATGAAGCAAAGAGGCGAAAAGATATCAATGTTGACATCTTATGACTATACTATGGCGCAGATTGTAGACGGTGCCGGTGTAGACGTGATTCTGGTGGGAGATTCCGCTTCCAATGTAATGGCAGGCAATGTCACCACGCTTCCCATCACGCTCGACCAGATGATTTATCATGGCAAATCCGTGGTTCGCGGTGTGAAGCGTGCTATGGTCATCGTCGACATGCCTTTCGGCTCTTATCAGGGCAACGAACTGGAGGGATTGGCTTCCGCTATCCGTATTATGAAAGAAAGCCATGCCGACGCCCTCAAACTGGAGGGAGGCGAGGAAATCATCGGTACGGTGAAACGTATCCTTAGCGCCGGTATTCCTATCATGGGACATCTCGGACTGATGCCCCAATCCATCAATAAGTATGGAACATATACTGTCCGTGCCAAGGATGATGCTGAAGCCGAGAAACTGGTACGCGATGCGCATTTGTTGGAAGAAGCCGGATGCTTCGGACTGGTATTGGAGAAGATTCCCGCCGCATTGGCTGCCCGAGTGGCCAGTGAGTTGACTATACCCGTTATCGGCATCGGTGCCGGTGGCGATGTGGACGGCCAGGTGTTGGTGGTTCAGGATATGCTGGGTATGAATAACGGTTTCCGTCCTCGTTTCTTGCGTCGCTATGCTGACCTGCATACAGTGATGACGGATGCCATCAGCCGTTATGTATCTGATGTGAAGAACTTAGATTTCCCGAATGAGAAAGAACAGTACTAACAAACTTATGACACTCAATTTTTGGCGGATGTGTACGGCAAATCTGTTGCTGTACATATCCGTCTATATGCTTTTTCCTTTGCTCCCTTTTGTGATGGGAGAGCAGTTGGGTGTTTCCGTCGGACAGGCGGGCAGCATGTTTCTGGTTTTTGCGGTGGCCATGTTTGCTGTCGGTCCTTTTCATGCCTATCTGGTCGATGAATATAAAAGGAAGCACGTGCTCCTTTACTCCACACTCATTATGCTGGCGGCTGTTCTGGGATATGCCTTTGTGGATGGTTATACGAAATTTCTGCTGCTTGCCGCTGTGCAGGGAGTATGTTTCGGGCTGGCAACCACAGCGGGCATTACGGTGGCCATCGACATAACGACTTCCACACGCCGCAGTGCAGGAAACATGGTATATGCATGGGCTGCATGCTTGGGCATGCTGGTGGGTGTTATGTTGGGCATTGGAATGTATAAGATGTATGGTTTCCGTATGGTGACCTATCTGTCCGTAGCGGTCGGACTGGCCAGCATATTTTTCGCATCGAGGGTATATGTGGCTTTCCGTGCTCCGATAGGCGTGTCGCTGTGCAATATGGACCGTTTCTTATTGCCGCGTGCATGGGTACCTGCCATCAATATGCTGCTGATTGCTTTTGTACCGGGAGCATTGCTACCGCTGATGTTTGTGGGCGATTATTGGTCATTGGCGGCATTGGCTGTACTGGTGTTCATTACAGTCCCGTTCATGAAGATGTTTGTCAAATTGTCGCACCACTGCCAGCGTGGAACGGCAAACACCACTTGCCATTTGTTTATGGAAGCAGGGCTGCTGGTGGGCATGGCTGTGGCTTGCCACCTGATGGACAGAGTACAGATATACCATGTGGCATCTGTTGCTGCTATGCTTGCCGTATTTTTCTTTGTGCTGCTGACCTATCCTTATTATAAGAAGAAGCGGGTGAGGTAAGGGATAAATACAATCAATCCTATAATGGCCGCCGTTGCAGCACATACCAATACTGCTCCGGCGGCTATGTCTTTTACTTGCCCTGCAATGGGATGTCGTTCCGGAGAAACCAGGTCGACCAGCTTTTCAATGGCGCTATTGAACAGTTCAGCTGCTATCACCACTCCGATGCAAAGAATAACAATCATCCAATCGATCCGGGTAATCTCCAATAAGAATCCGGCAATCACCGTAACCACTGTGGCAATCAGATGGAAGCTCAGGTTCTGTTCTTTTCCTATGCAGCACCGGATACCTTTCCAGGCATATCCGAAACTGCGCAACTGCTTTTTAAAGTCGTACTTCATGGATTATAGTTGTCATTTAATTCCTTGAAACTTGTTTCACTCCCTTTACCGTCCTTAGTTTTTTGACAAGTGCTTCCAAATGTCCCGTGTCGTTTACCATGATGGTCAGCGTTCCGGAAAACAGCCCGTCATGCGAGTCAATACCGATGCTTCTCAAGGTAATACCCGTTTCTTTGGAAATGATGGAAGTGATGTTGGTCACGATGCCGATGTCATCGTGTCCCACTACGCGCAGGGTGATGGGGTACTGTGTACCTTGTGACTTTCCGGCCCAGCGTGCTTTCACGATACGGTAGCCGAAACGTGAGTGCAAATCACTGGCATTGGGACAATCGCAACGGTGTATCTTGATACCTCCCGTTACACTGACAAAGCCGAATACATCATCTCCATAGATGGGATTGCAGCAGCGTGCCAACTTGAAATCTAATCCTTTCAGATTTTGGTCAATGACCAGTACATCTTCTTTAGTACCTATCTCTTCCGGTATGCCTTGTTGAAGGTTATAGCCTTCAGCACTGCGGTAGACAATATCGTCACGTGTGTCGTTTTCCCGTTTTTGCTGTTCAAGATATTTGTCTATAATCTCGTTGACATCCAGCACTTCATCGGCAATAGCCTGGTAGAAGTCTGTCACTACCTTGAAGCCGAGGCGCTTGATGAGGCGCATCATGGTTCCTTCATCATACTCTATTTTCCGGTTCTTGAACTTGCGTTCCAGGGTTTCCTTGGCGAAGGCGTGCTGGCGTGCAGCCATTTCCTTCAACGCCTGGCGTATTTTGGTACGCGCCTTAGAGGTGGTTACGATGTTCAGCCAGTCCTGCTTGGGTGTCTGCGTATTCGATGTCATTATCTCTACTTGGTCACCGCTATGCAGCATTTGCTTCAACTGTACATTTTTGCCGTTCACTTTGGCACCGATGCATTTGCAACCTAGTTTGCTGTGAATATGAAAAGCAAAATCGAGCACGGTGGAGCCTTTAGCAAGTTTGAACAAATCGCCTTTCGGGGTAAATACAAATACCTCGTCTTCGTACAAATCCAGTTTGAACTGGTCCATCGTTTCCAGTCCGTTGCTGTCCGAGCTCTCTAAGGCTTCGCGTACGGAAGTCAGCCATTCGTCAAGACCAGATTCACCTTTCACTCCTTTGTATCGCCAATGGGCGGCCAGGCCTCGTTCGGCAATATCATCCATGCGTTCGGTACGTATTTGTACTTCCACCCATTTGCCTTCGGGACCCATCACGGTGATGTGCAGTGACTCATATCCGTTGCTTTTAGGTACGGACAGCCAGTCGCGTAGCCGTTTCGGGTTAGGCTGGTACATATCTGTTACGATGGAGTAGGCCTGCCAACATTCCAGTTTCTCCTTGTCCAGGCAAGAGTCCAGAATGATGCGGATGGCAAACAAGTCATACACGCCTTCGAAGGGGCATTTCTGCTTCTTCATTTTTTGGTAGATGGAGTGGATGGACTTGGTGCGTCCTTTAATGTGGAACTTTAGTCCGGCGTCTTCCAGTTTCTTTTGTACCGGTGCAATGAAAGAGGCGATGTACTTGTCGCGTGATGCCTTTGTCTCGTTCAGCTTGTCCTTGATATGATAGTAAACCTCTTTTTCGGTATATTTCAGCGAGAGGTCTTCCAGTTCCGACTTCAATTTATACAGACCCAGCTTATGGGCAAGGGGCGCATAGAGATAGGCCGCTTCGTTGGCTACCTGCCGGCGGGCTTCATCGTTCTTGCAATCTTTTATCTGCCGCATGATGTTTACGCGGTCGGCAATCATAATGAGAATGACACGCATGTCCTCGGCGAAAGTCAGCAACAAGTTGCGGAAATTCTCGGACTCGATGGTAGGGCTTTTGGAATAAAGTTCGTTTACACGTATCAATCCCCGGATGATGCCTGCCACGTCCTCGCCATAAATTTGCTCTACTTCTTGGGCGGTGCAAGTACCGCAGCGCACGGAGTCGTGCAGCATGAGTCCCAGAATGGAGGCGCGCTTCATGCCAATTTCTTCCGCTACGATGACAGCCGTTTGCATATCTTTGATGACGGGATTCAAACCGAATATATCACGCTGGATACGGTTGTTCTGTATAGTGTTGACAAGATGTGTTTTCAGCTTTTTGCAGTCCCCCTTCTGGAGGGTTTCTCCGGAAAGTTGCAACAGTTTGCGGTAGAGCGAGAAGAGTAAATCTTTCTCTTTAGTAGTGAAAAATTCATCAGTTTCCATAATCGTCCGTATTTTATGCTTCAAAGGTAAGTTTTTTCTTCATTTTCTTGACGGCAGTTCTGCTTTTTTTGTATTTTTGGGCATGAATTAATAAAACAAGATATTATGATAACACCGCAAGACAAAGAGTTGCTCGAAAATAAAGGCATCTCCGAAGAACAAATAGCCGAACAGTTGGCTTGTTTTGAAAAGGGTTTTCCATACTTGAAACTGTCTGCCGCTGCTTCTGTAGAGAAGGGGATATTGGCTCCGGATACGGATGAACAGAAGAAATACCTGGACGCTTGGGAGGCATATACACAGACCGATAAGGTGGTAGTGAAGTTTGTACCGGCTTCGGGTGCTGCTAGCCGTATGTTCAAAAACTTGTTTGAGTTTCTTGGAGCAGATTATGATGCCCCCCAGACAGGCTTTGAAAAGACTTTCTTTGAGAAGATAGAGAAGTTTGCCTTCTATGACGACCTGAATATCGCTTGCCGGAGAACTGCCGGAAAGGATATATCGGCTCTGCTTGCTGCCGGAAACTACAAGGCGGTTGTTGCAGCCTTGCTCGAAGGGGCCGGACTGAATTATGGTGCGCTGCCCAAAGGACTGCTGAAGTTCCATAAGTATGAAGACGGTAGCCGTACGCCGTTGGAAGAACATTTGGTAGAAGGGGCCTTGTATGCTGTCAATAAAAATGGTAAAGTGAATGTACATTTCACGGTTTCGCCCGAACACCGTGCCTTATTCAAGGCTTTGGTGGACGAAAAGGCTGCCGCTTATGCTAAGAAGTACGGGGTGGATTATAACATCACCTTTTCGGAACAGAAACCGAGTACTGATACCATTGCTGCCGATATGGAAAACAAACCGTTCCGTGACAATGGTAAACTTTTGTTCCGTCCGGGCGGTCATGGTGCATTAATTGAAAACTTGAACGACCTTGATGCGGATATTATCTTCATAAAGAATATCGACAATGTGGTACCCGACAAACTGAAGGGTGACACCGTATTATATAAAAAGCTGATTGCCGGTGTACTGGTAGCTTTGCAGCAGAAGGTATTTGCCTATTTGCAGTTGCTTGAAAGCGGGAAATATACACACGAACAAATTCTTGAAATCCTGCAATTCCTGCAGAAGCAACTCTATTGCAAGAACCCGGAGACGAAGAATCTGGAAGATGCCGAACTGGTGATATACCTGAAAGAAAAACTGAACCGTCCGATGCGCGTCTGCGGTATGGTGAAGAACGTAGGCGAACCAGGTGGAGGTCCGTTCTTGGCATACAACAGTGACGGCACTATCTCTCTGCAGATTCTGGAAAGTTCGCAGATTGATATGGACGATCCGGAAAAGAAGGAAATGTTTGAAAAGGGTACCCATTTCAATCCGGTGGATTTGGTTTGCGCTGTACGTGACTATAAAGGACATAAGTTCAATCTTGTGAAGTATGTGGATAAAGCCACGGGGTTCATCTCCTATAAGTCCAAGAACGGCAAGGACCTGAAGGCGCTTGAACTTCCCGGTTTGTGGAACGGCGCCATGAGTGATTGGAATACTGTATTTGTAGAAGTGCCTCTGACTACATTCAATCCGGTAAAGACGGTGAATGATTTGTTGAGAGAACAGCACCAATAAAGGAATTTACTATTAGACGATTTACTATTTACTATTGGCTGTGCTGTAATCGGGTAGCGGATGGTGAATAGTAAATCGTCTGATTGTATAGTGTTGAATAGTAAATTGAAAATTGTCAAATAGTAAATAAATAGATAGGATGAAAAAGATTTTATTGTTGGGTTCTGGTGAACTGGGCAAGGAGTTTGTAATTTCCGCCCAACGCAAAGGTCAGTATATTATCGCCTGCGATTCGTATGCCGGAGCGCCTGCCATGCAAGTGGCAGATGAATGTGAAGTATTCAGCATGCTTGATGGAGATGCTTTGGAACGCGTGGTACGCAAACACCAGCCGGATATCATTGTTCCGGAAATCGAGGCTATCCGTACGGAACGTCTGTACGATTTCGAGAAAGAAGGCATTCAAGTGGTGCCCAGTGCACGCGCTGTGAACTTTACTATGAACCGTAAGGCTATACGCGACCTTGCAGCTAAAGAGTTGGGACTGAAAACAGCTAAATATTTTTATGCCAAATCTCTGGATGAACTGAAAATTGCAGCTGAAAAGATAGGTTTCCCATGCGTGGTGAAACCGCTGATGTCCTCTTCCGGCAAAGGCCAGTCTCTCGTAAAGAGTGCCGACGAATTGGAGCATGCTTGGGAATATGGCTGTAATGGTAGCCGTGGAGACATAAAAGAACTTATCATTGAGGAATTCATCAAGTTCGACAGTGAGATAACATTGCTCACCGTAACGCAGAAGAATGGCCCGACCTTGTTCTGCCCGCCTATCGGCCATGTACAGAAGGGTGGGGACTATCGTGAAAGCTTCCAGCCTGCCCATATTGACCCTGCCCATCTAAGGGAGGCGCAGGATATGGCAGAGAAAGTGACCCGTGCCTTGACCGGTGCCGGATTGTGGGGAGTGGAATTCTTTCTCAGCCATGAGAACGGTGTCTATTTCTCCGAACTTTCTCCACGTCCGCACGATACGGGTATGGTAACCCTGGCCGGAACCCAGAATCTGAATGAGTTTGAATTGCACTGTCGTGCGGTGCTTGGTCTGCCTATCCCTGGCATCAAGCAGGAGCGTATAGGAGCCAGTGCTGTCATCCTCTCTCCGATAGCCAGTCAGGAACGTCCCAATTATCGTGGCATGGAAGAGGTTACAAAAGAAGAGGATACTTATCTGCGTATTTTTGGCAAGCCTACTACCCGCGTAAACCGCCGTATGGGTGTAGTGCTGTGTTATGCACCTCTTGACAGTGATCTTGACACGTTGCGCGACAAAGCGAAGCGTATTGCTGATAGGGTAGAGGTATATTAATGATTGGTGATGAATGATTGGTGATTTGTTGATGAATGGATACCATCGACAAATCACCAATCGTCAGTATTAATCATTGAAAAAGAGTCCGGGATAGATCTCTCCTCCAAGTTCTGTTACATCGAGGCTTTGTAATAGTTTTCCATCCGGAGCATAGAACAGTTGGAATTCTTCATCGGAATTGTATTGTTCCACCTCAATTATAATCACTGTGGGATGTTTGGGAAAGGTGATGATTCTTACGTCCCTTAACTTCATGCCGGCCATTGTACTGCTCATGAATGCTTCTGCCACGGGAGCCGGCACTTTTTCCAGTGACTCTACATCCGTTTCAGTCATGACCCACTCCGCTTGTTTATTGAACCAGACATCAACTTCCTGACCATCTGCAATAAATTCTGCCACGTAGCAACTGGCCATTTGCTCCCATTCCACATCCGTTGCTTGAGGATAGAGCTTTTGAAAAGCTGTTTGTATATTTACGGGAAGACGTCCTTCCGCAAAAGCGGACACTGACAGCAAGACAAGTAGTCCTGCCAGAATACCGAATTTGAACTTTTTCATAATCAAGGTTGTTTTGAGTTTTCTGTAAGAACAACCTTGTTGTGTTTTTGTTTCCGGAAATCAGTATATTGGTTGATGCATTTTTAAACATCAGTGAACCGGCCTTTGTATACAAAAGCTTTTTCTCCGAAATCCACTTCCGGCAATACGGCATCTTCCTTGAATAATCCGTAAACAGATGACCCCGAACCACTCATGGAGGCATATACAGCTCCTTGCCGATACATCTCTTCCTTGATTTCTCCGATAGTGGGAAATTGGGGGAATACGCTTTCTTCAAAGTCATTGACCATTCGTCCGTTCCATTCTTCAACGGGAAGTTGGGCAATTTCTTTCAGAGACATTTCCGGATGATGCGGTTTTATTTTTGCAAAGGCATCCCGTGTAGAGACGAAAATGTCCGGCTTCACCAACCATATCCGATATCCTTTCAGTGAGAGGGGAAGGGGAGAAAATATGTTTCCGATACCTTCTGCGTAAGTCGGACGGTTTTTGATGAAGAAGGCACAATCGGCACCCAGCTTGGCGGCATACTCTTCCAGAGTGTCATCCGGCAGTCCGAGTTCAAACTTATTATTCAGAAGCTTCAGCATGAAGGCTGCGTCGGCCGAACCGCCACCCAGTCCGGCTCCCGAGGGAATATGCTTGAAGAGATGGATGTCTACCGGAGGAAGGTTGAATTGGTCGTCCAGCAACTTGTAGGCTTTCACTACCAGGTTGCTCTCTGCTTCTCCCTCAATTTCCAGACCTGCCTGATGCAGACGGAACTTTCGGTTTCCTTCGTTCAAGATATTTATTTCCAAAGCATCTTCTATGGGAACCGGATAGAAAATGGTTTCCAGATTATGGTATCCGTCCGGACGCTTCTCTGTGATATTCAGTCCCAGGTTTATTTTGGCATTTGGAAAAGTCAGCATGGCGTTGAAAATTAAGAATTAATAATTTAAAATTAAAAGGGGAAGCTATGAAGTGCAGCTTCCGAAGACAAAGTTAGTGATTTCTGTTCATAGTAGATTGAAAACTTAGCAATGATTTATTTACCGCTTATAAATAAATTCGCTTATCTTTGCCATACGAGCGAAGATAGGCTGCACCTCAACATAACTTTTTCATGCAAGCATGAAAGTTATGTATTCGGTTTGCATTATCTTTGCTTCCCCTTTCTAAAAGGGAAGTTCATTTAATTTTTAATTTTCAATTATTAATTCTTAAAGTGGCAGAACAAAGAAGAACATCCCGTACTCCGAAAGGAAAGGCACCACAGCCCGTAACAGACTACGGACGTATCCAGCCGCAAGCGCCGGAGCTGGAAGAAGCAGTCTTGGGAGCCTTGATGATTGAGAAGGACGCTTATTCGCTGGTAAGTGAAATTCTTCGTCCGGAGTCATTCTATGAGCATAGACATCAGCTGATATATTCCGCTATTACCGATTTGGCCGTGAATCAGAAGCCGGTCGATATCCTCACCGTGAAGGAGCAGCTTTCAAAGCGGGGAGAATTGGAGGAAGTGGGCGGCCCGTTCTATATTACCCAACTTAGCAGTAAGGTGGCATCTTCTGCACACATCGAATATCATGCACGTATCATTGCGCAGAAAGCTTTGGCACGTGAATTGATTACTTTTACCAGTAATATCCAGAGCAAGGCTTTCGACGAGACGCTGGATGTGGACGATTTGATGCAGGAGGCCGAAGGAAAACTGTTCGAGATTTCCCAGCAGAACATGAAGAAGGATTATACACAAATTAATCCTGTCATTGCCGAAGCCTATGATTTGATTCAGAAAGCTGCTGCCCGTACCGATGGTTTGAGTGGCTTGGAAAGTGGGTATACCAAGCTGGACAAGATGACTTCCGGATGGCAGAAGTCCGACCTCATCATTATTGCAGCCCGTCCTGCTATGGGTAAAACGGCGTTCGTACTTTCCATGGCGAAAAACATTGCCGTGAATTTCCGCAATCCCGTAGCGCTGTTCTCGCTTGAAATGAGTAACGTGCAGCTGGTGAATCGTTTGATATCCAACGTGTGCGAGATTCCGAGTGAGAAAATCAAGAGTGGTCAGTTGGCGGACTATGAATGGCAGCAATTGGATTACAAACTGCGTGACTTGCTGGATGCTCCGCTTTATGTGGATGATACGCCTTCTTTGTCGGTATTCGAACTCCGTACGAAGGCACGGCGTCTGGTACGTGAGCACGGAGTGAAGATTATCATCATCGACTACCTTCAGCTGATGAATGCAAGCGGAATGTCTTTCGGCAGCCGTCAGGAAGAAGTTAGTACCATTTCGCGTTCATTGAAAGGTTTGGCCAAGGAGCTGAACATTCCTATCATCGCTCTGTCGCAGTTGAACCGTGGTGTGGAGAACCGTGAAGGCGAGGAAGGCAAGCGTCCCCAGTTGAGCGACCTTCGTGAATCCGGTGCCATCGAGCAGGATGCCGATATGGTGTGCTTCATCCACCGTCCCGAATATTACAAGATTTATACTTCTGCCGATGGCAGTGACTTGCGCGGTATGGCGGAAATCATCATAGCAAAGCACCGTAACGGTGCCGTGGGGGATGTGCGTCTGAGGTTTATCGGACAGTACACCCGTTTCCAGAATCCCGAGGATGATATGGTTATTCCACCTCCGACGGAGGGTGGAGGAGCTACATTTGGTTCACGTATGAATGCGCCTATCGGAAGTACGGCAACACCGCCACCTCCATCGGCTGCTGATTTTCCGCCACAGACGGACAACCCGTTTGGAGGTGTGGGGTCGGACGGGCCATTGCCTTTCTGATGTATTTTTATGGCTACACCCTTTGCCTTGAATGCCTATACTATCGTAGAGTGATGGCTACACCTTTAGGTACAAAGGGTGTAGCTATTTAAATGCTGTATTCGAGCCTATTTGCTTATTCTAAAACCTTCAATGTGGACAGTAAGAACGTCAATCTTACTTTTGCTCCCTTTTCCGTTTTGATTGTGCCTCGGGCATCTGCTGTTCTGTGTTTATTTTATCAGTGGATAGGGTATCTTGTTTTATTTCTTGTTCCTTTCTCAGCCGCTTGAGTTTCCATCTGTTCCAGAAAAGGAGCTCACTCCATTTGTTGAAATCCTTTTTGAAGATAATACCAATACCTTGTGTTGTCAGATTTGTCCGGGTGTAGTAGCGGTCGTTCGTTTCGTTGTACGCTTTCAGGCGGATGTCTCCGGAACGGTTGACGAGCCATTCCGCTTCAAAGTCTCCCACAAAATTGGTATTTGCTATCGGATTATCACGATAACCAAAATTACCATTGATAAGTAGTCGGTTATTCAATAATTGTCCTGAAAGCATAGTCTCGAACTCCATGTCTGTCCAGCCTCTTTCACCGGTACTGAAATTGGTGCCGAAGTTCCAGTTATTGACATCGAGAATGTTCGATAAAGCGTTATTCAACTGTCCGGAAAGGGTGGATGAAACAACACTGGACATCATATTCGAATTCTGGGTGGCTCCTAAGTTTTCCGGGGTATAGAACTTGCCGATAGCCAACAGATAGAGTATCTGCATGTTCATTTGCTCGTCGGTAGGAATATAGTTACGGACAATGGCCTGCACTTCATCGCGTTCGTTGGGCAGTTCGATGTCGAATTTTACATCAGGTGAGGTCAATTGTCCGGTAAGGTCCATCATACAGTTCACTTTTACATTTGTCTGGCTGATGTAGCCGGAGGTTGCCTCGTTGGGCATTAGGTCATTTAAGGATGCTGAGTTGACCGTATAACCTGCTTTTATGTCCAGAGTGGCATCCAGTGGCGAGCCGTTGAATGTAATGGAACTTCCATCCCTGATAATAAAGTCCTTTCGGATAACCTCTTGCAGACTGAATTTATAGACTCCCTGGCTTATCCGGTAACTGCCAAACATCTTTACATCTCCTTTATTGAAGAACTCAGTACGGATATTTCCAGTTCCCCGTCCACTGATATAGTCGCCAGCGATAGGGTCCATGATAATCTTCATGGTAGCGTCGGGAGTGGCGTCTATCAAGAGATTCAGCCGGATATCAGTGTCGCTCTCTCTTTCTTCCTCGATTTCCTTTTGGGCAATTTCGTAGTCGGAAAGGCGGATAGAGTCTTGTACGGCACGGCGTGGTGTCTTGTCCACAAATTTGATGAACTGGTTGCTGACTGCTGTAGATACGTTATCTTTTATATAGGTAAAGGTAGTGTTGCGATTGGTAGTCATTGCAACATCAATGTTAACGCCATCTTGGGCATTACCGGCAATAGTGGCATTTCCCGTACCGTAGACGGTGCCGTAGAAGGGATAGTCCGGTGATTCTTTGGTATTCATCACCAGCATGTCGTTGACATTGAAATTGAAACGGTACTCCAGGTTCTTAAAATGCTGATAGTGCAGATAGCCGCTCATACTTCCTTGATGCCCTTGCGTGTCGAAAATGCGGTTGTTGCGGAAGGTCAACCCGCCGGGCTCGATGTAGATGCTGTCTTTGACGGAGAAAGTGGTGTTGAGCACGTCTACCTTCATAGAAGCATCGCCGAATACACGCCCTTCCATGGTGAGAGCCTTGAATTTGCCATAGAAATGTACATGGCCGGTAGCACGTCCGTTGAATTCGGGCGTGATGCTACTCATATAATGATGTATAAACTTCAAGTTGGTACCGTCCGCTTCAATTTGGAGATCCAATGAACTAGTGGGCTTCAAAGGATAGATATAGCCATACACATGGCTTTTGGCAATATCTTTCTCCCGGATATGGGCATCCAGATAGATGCCCTTCACGTCGTGGTGCCATTCTCCGTGTATGTTGGCATCACCCAGCAAGCCTTCGTTCAATCCGAGGTTGCGGATAAACAAGTCGGTGCTCATGACGGGGTTTTCCAATACTCCGCTGGCGAAAGCCGGACCGGTGGCTTCTCCTTTGAAATTGACTCCGAGGTCTGCAATGTCGAACACATAACCGATGTTGATTTCCTTCAAATCCAGACGTACTGTATCTTCGGGTTGTGGTGAAACGATACCATTGATACGCAAGTGCCGGTCTTTATGGCTGAAGTAGAAATCATTGACATACACTTTGCCGGAGTCGAGTACTACTTGGGAAGGATGTATATCCCACAGCGTATCGTTCAGTATCACGTTGGTGGGCTGGACATCAATGACGGTTTTTAAGGGGGGAAGTTTCCTCTTGCTTTCATTCGCTTCGTTCTGTTCACGGATGAAGTGGGCGACGGCGGCGAGTTTCCCGCTGTAGGTTACAGTGCTACTGTTACCCCAATTCAGCGTGGTCTGTATGTTATTGTTCCGGGCTTGCGCTTCTAAAGCTATATTGACAGCGCCGTTTGATTTGCGGTTGCTGAAGCGTAGGCGTGTATGGAACTGGTCACCGGGATTCTCGCAAAGGAACATTCCGGATTCGATGAATTTGTTTCCATAACGGAGACGGGGAAAATAGCCTTCTACGCGGAGCCGCTGTGCCTTGTCATTGAAGTATCCCTTAATGGTGGAATGGGTATATACTTTTACCGGAATCTGAAAGACGGTGGAGAACAGTTCCGTATTGTAAATGTGCATGTCAAAATGGAAATTGTTCTCTGTCTCTATGGGTTTCTTGTCTGGCAGAATCAAGGCGGGGATATAACGTCGCATGATATTCAGTACACTGGCAGGCAGGGTACGATAAGAGTAGTCACCTTCTATGCTACCTTGGAGAAAGTTGGATTGGATGGTCAGCCGTTTCTGGCCTTCGCTTTCTCTTATGGCAGATATCTTCAGATTGTCCAGGAAGTATTGTGTTTCCGGAGCTGCGAATAGTAAGCTGTCAACGTTGATTTCACCGTTCATCTCGTCAATGGAACCGCCGGTGAAGTCTGCCTTGACTTTGACTGATATTTCCGTATCTTCATAGTTGGGTGTAAGATGTAGGGCATGAGGACGAAATTTGTCGATGCTTGCCTGAAAGTTGAAAGTCGGTACCCGACTGGCGGTATTGATGGTGCCGTTCAAAATAACAGAACCATTGGTGTCATCCAAGGCGACTTTTCCCGTGAAGCCTCCCTGCTTGTATTCTCCATCTAGGGTGATATTTTCGTAATTGTAGTCGCTGTAATCAATGGAGGCAACCAGCCCTTTCAGCAGTACGGACGGGTATTGGTTTTCGTAATGGTTGCTGTTGACATCTAGATTGAAAGTTACTTTACCCAGTTTCTTGTTGCCCAGCATCTTGCCCAGCTCAAACTCTTTGGTTTTCACTGCACCGGAATAGGCAAAATAACCTTTATCTTTGTTAGAACTTAGTTTTACGTCAGTTTGGATGGTTCCGATGTCAGTGCGTACTTGTCCGTAAGTTACGAGGTCTGTGAAGTAGCCCGAGACTTCTCCACGGAAGGAAACCGTTCCTAAGTGTTGCAGGACGGGAGGTACTCCATTGTAGTTCTTGCTGAAATTCCGGACAAAGAAGGCAATTCCTTCCGGGTCTGCGTACAAATTGGACAAATTACCGAATACATAAGCATTTTCCGGATGGGAAAGGTCTTGTAGAGATACGTCTCCCCTCAGATAAAAATGATTTCCGACAGAGACGGAAAGGTGCGGGCAATTCAGTTGATTGATGGTGCCGTCCGTCTGTACCTCTACTTGCAATTTTTCCTTGAAAGAACCAAAAGCCGGAACAAAAGCCGATAAATCCTGCAAGGCGATTTGAGAGGGCAGCAAATGGAATGAGAAACGGACATCTTGGGCAAGATTGTCAAACGCCCCCAGACTGTCATAATCCATGTGTATAGTATCCATTGCCAAAGAGGTGTTGGGGAGGTCGATAGCGAAATTTTCGATTTTCATCCGTTGGTCATTGCCGATAACCTTTAGACTTAGTTTCTTCAATTCAAATCCGGAATGTTCTTCTTCGATGCTCAGACGCTTGATGGCGGCATTGATAGAATCATTTTGTAATGCTTTTAGGGAGATGTTTGCAATAATGTTACGTAAACGGAGATGCTGTGGATTGAATTTTCCCGGAGTCTCTTTCTCGGACAGCACATCATACGAAACCTTTCCGCGGCGTATCAGTAAGGAATTGATACGGAGATCCAGGTTGTTTTTCTTTTGAACTGTATCTTTGGATGCGAATGCGTCGAGTACAAACTGAAAATTAGGTTTATCCTTGGGAGTCTGCTTGCTTAGATTGATGTTAAAGCCGAACAATTGTATGTTACTAATGGATATTTTGCCGCTGAATAGGGGGAGAATATCGAATTTGGCAGAAAGACGGGTCACTTTCAGCATTTCCTTGCCGGATTGGTCGTTCAGGAGCAGGTCGTCGATGATGATGCGGTTCAACAATCCTATGTTTATTCGCCCGATGGAAATCTTGCTGTCCAGTATGGAAGCCAGTTCATTGGCAACAAATACAGACATTTGTCGCTGAACAGATGGAATGTTCAGCAACAATATGGTACCAATGTACAATCCCAATACAATACCGAGTACCCAGCGTACTGTTTTTTTTAGCTTTCTGATAGGCGGTTAATTTTTATAATCAGCCAACAAAAATATGAAATAATACGTTATGAATCGTACTTTTATCACTATTTTTGCAGCGTTTAAACGTAAATAAACATTATGAGTACAATAATCTTGGGAATAGAATCTTCTTGTGATGACACTTCTGCAGCTGTCATCAAAGATGGTTATCTGCTTTCGAATGTGGTGGCCAGCCAAGCTGTGCATGAAGCATACGGTGGGGTAGTGCCTGAACTGGCTTCCCGCGCGCACCAACAAAATATAGTTCCGGTAGTGCATGAGGCATTGAAACGCGCCGGAATAACCAAAGAGGAATTGAGTGCTGTGGCCTTTACGCGTGGACCGGGATTGATGGGATCATTGTTGGTGGGGGTATCTTTCGCCAAAGGGTTCGCCCGTTCATTAGGTATTCCAATGATTGATGTTAATCATTTGACTGGTCATGTGTTAGCTCATTTTATTAAAGTAGAAGGTGAAGATAATGTGCAGCCGGGATTTCCTTTCCTCTGCTTGCTGGTTTCCGGTGGAAACTCACAGATTATCTTGGTGAAAGCCTATAACGATATGGAAATTTTGGGGCAGACTATTGATGATGCCGCCGGTGAAGCCATTGACAAATGCTCAAAGGTGATGGGATTAGGATATCCGGGTGGTCCAATTATTGACAAGCTGGCTCGGCAAGGTAATCCTAAAGCCTTCTCGTTCAGCAAACCGCATATTCCAGGGTTGGATTATAGTTTTAGCGGACTTAAGACCTCGTTCCTTTACTCTCTGCGCGACTGGATGAAGGACGACCCTGATTTCATCGAACATCACAAGACGGATTTGGCGGCATCGCTGGAAGCTACCGTCGTAGATATCTTGATGGATAAGTTGCGCAAAGCCGCCAAGCAATATAAAATAAAGGAAGTGGCTGTTGCCGGAGGTGTTTCTGCCAATAATGGATTGCGTAATGCTTTCCGTGAGCATGCCGGGAAGTATGGTTGGAAAATATTTATTCCGAAGTTCAGCTACACAACGGATAACGCTGCCATGATTGCCATTACCGGATATTTCAAGTATATGGATAAAGATTTTTGTCCGATGGAAGCACCTGCTTATTCACGGGTAACTTTAAGATAATATATATAATAAGGTATGAAGCTGGAAGAAAAGGTAGGAGAGCTGCTGAAAGCAAAGAAATTGTCCCTTTCCACCGCAGAAAGTTGTACGGGTGGAGGAATTGCCGCTCTGATAACTTCCGTTCCTGGCAGTTCGGAATACTTTAATGGTAGTATAGTGGCGTATTCCAATGAAATAAAGATGTCTTTGTTGCATGTATCTGCCGAAACATTGGAAAAATATGGAGCAGTAAGTCGTGAAACTGTTACAGAAATGGTGAAAGGTGCGATGAAAACGCTGAAAACAGATTGTGCAGTGGCTACTTCCGGTATTGCAGGTCCTGGAGGTGGGACTTCGGAAAAACCGGTGGGTACGGTGTGGATAGCTGTTGCCTATAAAAATGAAATCGTTACCATGAAGCAGGAGGGAGACGAGGGAAGAAAGGGAAATGTGGAAAAAACAATTCAAAATGCCCTTTTGTTGCTTTATGAGAAGCTGAAATGAGGAAAAAATGCTATCGTACAGTGAATTATTTTAAGAAAAACTTGTTTGGTAACGATAAAAGTGCTTACTTTGCGCTCTGTTTGAAATAGGCAAAAAAGAAAACTATAAAATTAAGATAGAAATGTCAAAGATTTGTCAAATTACCGGAAAGAAGGCCATGATTGGCAACAATGTTTCACACTCAAAGAGAAGAACGAAGAGAACCTTTGATTTGAACTTGTTTAACAAGAAGTTCTACTATGTAGAGCAAGATTGCTGGATCAGCCTTAGCATTTGCGCTAATGGTTTGCGCATTATTAATAAGAAAGGACTGGACGCTGCTTTGAAAGATGCGGTAGCTAAAGGTTATTGTGATTGGAAAAGCATTAAAGTTATTGGCTAAAGTAGAGGAGAATACTGATTATGGCAAAGAAAGCAAAAGGTAACAGAGTACAGGTGATTCTGGAATGCACAGAACACAAGGATAGCGGTATGCCGGGTACTTCTCGTTATATTACGACGAAGAACAGAAAGAATACCACAGAGAGATTGGAGTTGAAGAAATACAACCCGATTCTGAAGAGAGTGACAGTACATAAAGAAATTAAATAATAAATCTATAACTTATGGCAAAGAAAGCGGTAGCAACCTTGCACGAAGGAAGCAAAGAAGGACGTTCTTATACAAAGGTTATCAAAATGGTGAAGTCTCCTAAGACTGGTGCTTACATCTTTGATGAACAGATGGTCCGTAATGAAGATGTTCAGAACTTCTTTAAGAAATAAGATAAATACAGTGGCTGTAAAGCGCTAATGACTTATAAAGATCCCCTTGTCGGTATTTCCGGTAAGGGGATTTCTTTTTAAAAAGAGGACGAAGTTTTTAATATTCGTCAGTTTTGTTATATCTTTGCAGGGAATGCGAAAACAGGTTGCATAAAAATAATTAGTGTATGGGATTTTTTAGTTTTTTCTCCAAGGAAAAAAAGGAAACATTAGATAAAGGATTATCTAAGACCAAAGAAAGTGTATTTGGCAAGATTGCGCGTGCCGTGGCAGGAAAGTCAAAAGTTGATGATGAAGTATTGGATAATCTGGAAGAGGTGTTGATAACTTCGGATGTGGGCGTGGAAACGACACTGAAAATTATTGAACGTATCGAAAAGCGTGCAGCAGCCGACAAATATATGAATGCCACTGAGCTGAATCATATTTTACGTGATGAAATCGCAGCGTTGCTTACAGAGAATAATTCGGAGGATGTGGATGACTTTGAAGCACCGATTGCGAAGAAACCATACGTCATTATGGTAGTGGGCGTCAATGGTGTAGGGAAGACTACTACGATTGGCAAACTGGCTTATCAGTTCAAGAAAGCCGGAAAGTCTGTTTATCTGGGTGCTGCCGATACTTTCCGTGCTGCTGCTGTGGAGCAGTTGGTGATATGGGGTGAACGGGTAGGTGTGCCTGTTGTGAAGCAGAAAATGGGTGCTGACCCGGCTTCTGTCGCTTTTGACACACTGAGTTCCGCAACTGCTAATAATGCCGATGTGGTAATTATAGATACGGCAGGACGCCTTCATAATAAAGTCGGTTTGATGAATGAACTGACGAAAATCAAGAATGTGATGAAGAAGGTTGTCCCTGATGCTCCGAATGAGGTGTTGCTTGTGTTGGATGGCTCAACCGGGCAGAATGCATTCGAGCAAGCCAAGCAGTTCACTCTGGCAACGGAGGTTACGGCAATGGCTGTTACAAAGTTGGACGGAACAGCCAAGGGTGGCGTAGTCATCGGCATTTCAGACCAGTTTAAAATTCCGGTTAAATATATTGGATTGGGTGAAGGAATGGAAGATTTGCAGGTGTTCCGTAAAAAGGAATTTGTTGATTCACTGTTCGGGGAGAATGCATGAAACGGAAGACTATAGATATCATCACTTTAGGATGTTCTAAAAACCTGGTGGATTCGGAACATTTGATGCGTCAGTTGGAGGAAGTGGGATTCCATGTGACACATGATGCGGAAAGACCGAAGGGACAGATTGCCGTAATCAATACTTGCGGTTTCATCGGTGACGCCAAGGAGGAATCCATTAATATGATTCTGGAATTTGCGCAGGCCAAGGAGGAAGGAAACTTGGAGAAGCTTTATGTAATGGGTTGCCTTTCGGAACGTTATCTGAAGGAATTGGCCGTTGAAATTCCCCAGGTGGATAAATTCTATGGTAAATTCAATTGGAGAGAGTTGTTGCAGGATTTGGGAAAGGCCTATCATGACGAGCTGCACATAGAGCGCACATTGACCACTCCCAAGCATTATGCCTATTTGAAGATATCCGAAGGGTGTGACCGTAAATGTTCTTATTGCGCTATTCCCATCATTACGGGACGGCATGTGTCGCGCCCGATGGAGGAGATACTTGACGAGGTGAAGTATTTAGTTGCACGGGGTGTAAAGGAATTCCAGGTTATAGCCCAGGAGTTGACCTATTACGGAGTAGATTTATATAAGAAGCAAATGTTGCCCGAGCTTGTTGAGCGGATTTCGGATATTCCCGGAGTGGAGTGGATACGCTTGCATTATGCCTATCCGGCACATTTTCCGGCTGATTTATTCCGTGTGATGCGCGAGCGTGACAATGTATGCAAATATATGGATATTGCCCTGCAACATATCAGTGACAATATGCTGCAAAAGATGCGTCGCCATGTGACGAAGGATGAGACGTATAAGCTGATAGAACAATTCCGTGAGGAGGTTCCCGGTATTCATCTCCGTACTACACTGATGGTGGGGCATCCAGGAGAAACTGAAGCCGATTTTGAGGAGCTGAAAGAGTTTGTCCGTAAAGTGCGTTTCGATAGAATGGGGGCTTTTGCGTATTCGGAAGAAGAAGGGACGTATGCCGCTGCTGAATATGAGGATTCTATTCCCCAGGAAGTGAAACAAGCGCGCTTGGATGAGTTAATGTCTATTCAACAAGGCATTTCAGGGGAGTTGAGTGCGGAGAAAGTAGGCAGGCAGATGAAAGTAATCATTGACCGGCTGGAAGGCGAATATTATATTGGACGTACAGAATTTGATTCTCCCGAAGTGGATCCTGAGGTTTTGATTGAGCGTGGAGACAGGGCGTTGCATATAGGTAACTTTTACCACGTAGAGATAGTAAATTCCGATGATTTCGACCTTTTTGGACGAATAATTTAAAGATTTTTCCTTATCTTCTTGCATATGTGAAGAAGATTTGCTAATATAGCACCGTAGTTCAATTTAAAGGCTTACATTTTGAATAACAAAGAGTTTACTTCTGAATTGTCGCGGAGGTTAGGGTACACATTGAAAGATACTTCTGAGCTGGTTGCTTCATTGCTGGCAGATATGACACGGCAGTTGGAGGAGGGGAATATTATCTCTATACAAGGGTTCGGTACATTCGAAGTGAAAAAGAAGGCAGAGCGTATATCTGTGAATCCGACTACAAAGCAACGTATGCTGGTGCCTCCCAAATTGGTGTTGACCTATAAGCCGAGTACATTGTTAAAGGATAAGTTTAAGTAACCGGCTTTTAAAAAATCTCCCGTATTATGAACGAGAAACTGAACATACAAGACCTGATTGACACGCTGGCTGAAAGGCATGGCATGAGCAAGAAGAATGCGGATAGTTTTGTGAAAGAATTCTTCCAGCTGATTGAGGAGTCTTTGGAGAAGGACAAATATGTGAAGATACGAGGTTTGGGGACTTTCAAGCTGATAGATGTCGGGAGTCGTGAAAGCGTTAATGTGAATACGGGGGAAAGGTTTGAGATACAAGGGCATACAAAAGTGTCGTTTACACCGGAACCGGCTTTGAAAGATATTATCAATAGACCATTTTCGCATTTTGAAACTGTAGTTTTGAATGACGCTACGGTACTTGAGGATACCCTGCAGGAAAATGACAGTGAAGATGATGAAGATACTGAAATCAAAACTCTGGAACAAGAGGTGGAGGAGAAGGTTACCTTAGTGGAAGAAGCTACGATAGAAGAACCTTTGGTGGAAACTGTAATAGAAGAGCCGTTAATTGAGCCCGAACCGGCAGTTGAAGAGGAGAAACCGGAAAAAACGGAACCTGAAGCAATGCCTGAAAATATAGTTGCTGTTGAGCCGGAACCGTCTGAGCCAGTGATAAAAGATATGGCAGATTCTTCGACTATGAAATATTTTATAGGCATCGTTGTTTTTGTAGTGTTGCTGTGTGGTGGTGCCGTAGCTTTCATGTATTATCCGGACTTGCTTGACGCACTTACTGCAAAGCCTCTTGTAGAAGAAGTTGCAGACTCGGATGTGAGGGAATCTGTTACTGAAAAGGTGGAGGTTCCTGCCGGTCAAGACAATATTGCCTTGACAGACAGTATTGTTTCAAAAGATGTTGTAGCTCCTGCTCGGATAGATACTGTGGCAGAAACTGTTGCTGCAACAACTCCTACGCTTAAAAAAACTCCAAAGGAAAATGTACAAGTACAGTCTCCCACTCCTAAAAAAGAGCAAAAAAAGACAGTTGTACCGTTTGAACCGGATTCTGTGGGGTATACGATTGTGGGAACAGAAACCACTTATACCATCAAGGAAGGGGAAACGCTGACTAGGGTAGCGCTTCGTTTTTATGGAACAAAAGCTCTTTGGCCTTATATCGTGAAGCATAATCCCGGTGTAATCAAGAATCCGGATAATGTGCCTTATGGTACTACTATCAAGATACCAAAATTGGCCAAGAAGCAGTAAAAAATTACTGCTTCTTTTTTTGTTAAATACTAAACTCTATGAAAGTTGTTTAATCTAAAGGTTTCGCATAGTTTTTTAATAAAAATTAGTTGGTATGGTTAATTTATTCCCGTACTTTTGGGAGCGAAAAAAATAATTACCGGTTCAAAACCGGATAAATGAGGAAATTAAACATTAAAAAAATAGAATGATTTATGGCTGAAACAATTGACATCCGCGAACTGAATGAGCGGATTGAAAGACAAAGTGCTTTCGTTACCAATCTTACCACAGGTATGGACCAGGTCATTGTAGGACAAAAGCATCTGGTAGAGTCGTTGTTAATTGGTTTGTTGTCCGATGGACACGTGTTGTTGGAAGGTGTGCCCGGTTTGGCAAAGACTTTAGCTATCAAGACGCTTGCTTCGTTGATTGATGCGCAATACAGCCGCATTCAGTTTACGCCAGACTTGTTGCCTGCCGACGTAATAGGTACAATGGTTTACAGCCAGAAGGATGAAACGTTCCAAGTAAAAAAAGGTCCGGTCTTCGCAAATTTTGTTTTGGCTGATGAAATCAACCGTGCTCCCGCCAAAGTACAGAGTGCTTTGCTGGAAGCCATGCAGGAACGTCAAGTTACTATCGGCAATGAAACTTTCGGGTTGCCCAAACCATTTTTGGTGCTTGCCACGCAGAATCCTATTGAGCAGGAAGGTACTTATCCGCTGCCCGAAGCGCAAGTGGACCGTTTCATGCTGAAAGTTGTAATTGACTATCCGAAGCAGGAAGAGGAGAAACTGATTATTCGCCAGAATATCAATGGAGAGAAGTTCAACGTGAAGCCAATCTTGAAGGCTGACGAGATTATCGAAGCCCGCAAGGTGGTTCGCCAGGTATATCTGGATGAGAAAATCGAAAAATATATTGTCGATATTGTATTTGCTACTCGTTATCCGGAAAAATACGATTTGAAAGAGCTGAAAGACATGATTGGTTTCGGCGGTTCGCCCCGTGCCTCCATCAACTTGGCCCTGGCTGCCCGTAGCTACGCGTTCATCAAGCGTCGCGGTTATGTCATTCCGGAGGATGTGCGCGCTGTGGCACACGACGTACTTCGCCACCGTATCGGCTTGACTTACGAGGCGGAAGCCAGCAATATGACATCTGATGAAATCGTCAGCAAGATACTGAACAAGGTTGAAGTGCCCTAACGCATAATAGAGGTTTTCGTAAACTTGAGGTTTACAATCCAATACCTGAGGTTAGCGTCGTAAACCTTAGGGTTGAGTACCGAAAACTTCACCCCTTTTCATAGGGAAGTTTCTGTTATAAACTAAATTGCGCTTGTGTGCTTAAATGAGATTATTAAAATAAATCAATGGAAACAACAGAACTTTTGAAGAAAGTCCGTCAGATTGAGATAAAGACGCGCGGACTGTCCAACAATATCTTTGCCGGGCAGTATCACTCTGCCTTCAAGGGTAGAGGTATGGCATTCTCCGAAGTGCGCGAGTATCAGTTTGGCGACGACATACGCGACATTGACTGGAATGTGACCGCCCGCTTCAACAAGCCTTACGTCAAGGTGTTTGAGGAGGAGCGCGAATTGACAGTGATGTTGTTGGTAGATGTTTCCGGTAGTTTGGAATTCGGTACGGTAAAGCAGATGAAGAAGGATATGGTGACGGAAATTGCCGCCACACTGGCATTCTCTGCCATTCAGAATAATGACAAGATTGGTGTCATCTTCTTTTCGGACCGGATTGAGAAGTTTATTCCGCCCAAGAAGGGACGTAAGCATATACTTTACATCATCCGCGAACTGATAGATTTTCATGCGGAAAGCCGGAGGACGAACATTCGTCTGGGCTTGGAGTATCTGACAAACGTAATGAAACGCCGTTGCACGGCATTTGTCTTGTCCGACTTCATCGACCAGGAAAGTTTCAAGAACGCCATGACCATTGCCAATCGTAAGCATGACCTGGTTGCCGTTCAGGTGTACGACCGTCGTGTGGAAGAATTGCCTCCCGTGGGACTGATGAAGATTAGGGATGCCGAGACGGGACATGAGCAGTGGATTGACACCTCCTCGCGTGCCGTGCGCCGTGCCCATCATGATTGGTGGGTGAACAAGCAGGCGGAATTGAATGAAACGTTTACCAAGAGTAATGTCGACAATGTGTCGGTACGTACCGACCAGGATTATGTCAAGGCATTGATGAATTTGTTTGCGAAACGAAATTAATCGGAAAATGAAAAGATATTTATTTCTGATAGCGTTATTAATAGCATGGTCGGGAAGGGTAGTAGCCCAGTCGGTAACGGTAGATGCTACGATTGACTCTTTGCAGATTCTTATTGGAGAGCAGGCAAAGATAAAACTTCAAGTATCTCTAGATGCCGATAAGCGTGCCATATTCCCGGTATATACCGATACGCTGGTGAATGGGGTTGAAATTATTGATGTGGCCAAACCGGATACGCAATTGCTGAATGATGGCCGGCGTGCATTGATAACTCAAGAGTATACAGTTACCTCTTTTGATTCGGCTCTTTATTATCTGCCGCCTATGGAAGTGACGGTGGATAATGAGAAGTATCGCTCCAAAGCGTTGGCATTGAAAGTATATTCGGTGAATGTCCCGTTAGATCCGGAGAATCCGGAACAGTTTTTCGGTCCCAAAACAGTGATGCAAGCGCCTTTTGCTTGGGAAGACTGGTATGGTCTTATGGCTTGTGGTGCGCTGATTATCCCGATAGGGATATTGCTTGTCTATCTGATGATGCGTTTCTTCGACAATAAGCCTATTATCCGTAAGGTGAAGGTAGAACCTAAGTTGCCTCCCCATCAGTTGGCTATGCAGGAGATAGAACGTATCAAGAATGAGAAGGTATGGCAGAAAGGGGAGCCGAAGGAATATTATACGGAATTGACTGATGCTCTTCGTACATATATAAAAGACCGTTTTGGTTTCAATGCTTTGGAAATGACTTCTACGGAAATCATAGATAAGTTGCTGGAAATGAAAGATAAGGAAGCTCTATCAGATTTGCGTGAATTGTTCCAGACTGCTGATTTGGTGAAATTTGCCAAGCATAATCCATTGGTGAACGAAAATGACGCTAACCTGATTAATGCCATTGACTTTATTAATGAAACCAAGGAGAAAGAAGAGGAGAATGCTAAACCGCAGCCTACGGAGATTACCATTATCGAGAAACGTTCTTTGCGTACCAAGATTTTGCTGGGAGCGGGTATTGTAGTGTTGGCTGTAGCCCTTGTCAGTTCCTTGATATATATTGGATTGGAGTTGTATAATTATTTTGCTTAATACTGAAAAAGTGACTTCAATCGGATATACATGAGTGAAAAATGAGGGATGTTTGGAGCGAAGCTGAATTGTAAATCGTTAAATCGTACATAAATATGGTTTTTGCCAATATTGAATATTTATTTTTGCTGCTGTTGCTTATACCTTATATAGTATGGTATATTATGAAGCGGAAGAATAGTGAAGCTACGCTTCAGATTTCGGATGCCCGTGTGTATGCCCATACCCCTAAAAGCTATAAGAACTACTTGCTGCATGTACCGTTTGTATTGCGGATAATTGCCTTGATACTGATTATTCTTGTTTTGGCACGTCCGCAAACCACCGATAGCTGGCAGAACAGTGAGATTGAGGGTATTGATATCATGCTTGCCATGGACGTTTCTACCAGTATGCTGGCCGAAGACCTGAAACCTAACCGGTTGGAAGCGGCGAAGGATGTAGCGGCAGAGTTTATTAACGGACGTCCGAATGATAATATAGGTATAACTTTGTTTGCTGGAGAAAGCTTTACGCAATGTCCATTGACAGTAGACCATGCCGTATTGTTGAACTTGCTTAAAGATATGAAGTGCGGGCTGATTGAAGACGGAACGGCAATCGGTATGGGGATTGCCAATGCCGTTACCCGTTTGAAGGATAGCAAGGCAAAGTCGAAAGTCATTATTCTGCTGACGGACGGTGTCAATAATAAAGGTGATATTTCTCCTTTGACAGCTGCTGAAATAGCCAAGAGCTTTGGCATTCGCGTTTATACTATTGGGGTAGGAACCAATGGTATGGCTCCTTATCCTTATCCGGTAGGTGGAACAGTGCAATATGTCAATATGCCCGTCGAAATTGATGAAAAGACTTTGACACAGATTGCTGGAACAACGGAAGGTAACTATTTCCGTGCCACCAGCAACTCGAAGTTGAAGGAAGTGTATGAGGAGATAGACAAGCTGGAGAAAACAAAATTGAATGTAAAAGAATACAGCAAGCGCCAGGAAGAGTACCGCTGGTTTGCGTTGGCTGCTTTCTTGTGCGTATTACTGGAGGTACTGTTACGCAACTCTATATTGAAGAAGATACCGTAAAAAGGAGAATGTCTTTTAGTGTATCAGTCATTGCGTAGCCAAATTGTAAATTGTAAATTGCTAAATTGTAAATAAAAAGATGTTTCGATTTGAAGAACCTGCATATTTGTACTTGTTGCTGTTGCTGCCTTTATTGGCGGCCTTCTACTTGTACTCCAATTATCGGAGGAGGAAAGCCATTCGTAAGTTTGGTGACCCTATACTGATGGCACAGCTAATGCCGGATGTTTCCAAATACCGTCCGGATGTGAAGTTTTGGTTGGTTTTTGCGGCTATCGGGTTGTTCACGGTACTGTTGGCACGTCCGCAGTTTGGTTCCAAACTGGAGACGGTAAAACGTCAGGGAGTGGAAGTGATGATTGCGTTGGATATATCCAATTCCATGCTGGCACAAGACGTACAGCCAAGCCGCTTGCAGAAGGCAAAACGGCTGGTGGCACAGTTGGTAGATAAGATGCAGAATGACAAGGTCGGTATGATTGTTTTTGCGGGTGACGCATTTACCCAGTTGCCTATTACGAGTGATTATATTTCCGCCAAGATGTTTTTGGAGTCCATCGACCCTTCGCTGATTTCCAAGCAGGGTACGGCAATTGGAGCTGCAATAAATCTGGCTGCCCGGAGTTTTACACCTCAAGAAGGGGTGGGACGTACTGTTATTGTCATCACCGACGGTGAAAACCATGAAGGTGGTGCCGTAGAAGCTGCTAAGGCTGCTGCAGAGAAAGGTATCCAGGTCAATGTATTAGGGGTAGGTATGCCCGAGGGTGCCCCCATTCCAATAGAGGGTACTAATGATTATCGTCGTGACCGTGAAGGTAATGTAATCGTTACTCGCTTGAATGAGCAGATGTGTCAGGAAATTGCTCAGGCGGGAAATGGTATTTATGTGCGCGTAGACAATACCAATGGTGCACAGAAAGCGATTAGTCAGGAAATCAATAAGATGGCAAAGGCAGATGTGGAAACACAGGTGTACACGGAATTCAATGAACAGTTTCAGGCAGTGGCATGGATTATTCTGCTGTTGTTACTGGCTGAGATGTTGATATTGGAGCGCAAGAATCCTCTGTTCCGCAACATTCATTTATTCTCTAATAAGAAATGATGCGTATGTTACAGAAAAAATATATTGGAATAGTTTTGCTGCTGTTAGTGGCAGCTTCAGCTTCTGCACAGAAGGCGGAACGCGATTATATCCGTAAGGGAAACCGTTTTTTTAAGGATAGCGTATATGTGGATGCAGAAGTGAACTATCGGAAGGCTTTGGAGGTAAACCCGAAGTCAACGGTTTCCATGTTCAACTTGGGAAATACATTGACCCAGCAGAACAAGCTGCAGGAAGCGATGGAGCAATATGTGGGAGCTACCAAGATAGAAAAGGACAAATCGAACTTGGCACAGATTTATCATAATATGGGAGTCATCTTTCATTCTCAGAAGGATTATGCAAAGGCGGTAGAAGCCTATAAGGAGTCGTTACGCAATAATCCGAAAGATGATGAAACGCGCTATAACCTTGCTTTGGCACAGAAACAGTTGCAAGACCAGCAGCAGAACCAGGATCAGAATCAAGATCAGGATAAACAGGACCAACAGAAGGAGCAGGATAAACAGCAGGATCAGCAGAAAGACCAGCAACAGAATCAAGACCAGCAACAACAACAACCTTCTCAGCCGGAAAAGAAAGATAATGAGATGTCTAAGGAAAATGCCGAACAGCTGTTGAACTCTGTCATGCAAGACGAGAAGGATGTGCAGGATAAAGTGAAAAAGCAGCAGGTACTTCAAGGAGGTCGTCTGGAAAAAGATTGGTAACAAACATAATAGGAATAATATATGAGAAAAATAGTTTTCTTATGGATAGCACTGATTGCAGCCAGTATGAATGCCTTTGCCGATGGCAAGGTATCGTTTACTGCGTCTGCTCCTGACGCTGTGGCGGTAGGAGACCAGTTCAGACTGTCGTATACGGTGACTACACAAAAGGTAAGGGATTTTCGTGCTCCTTCTATGAAGGGATTTGATGTGTTGATGGGGCCCAGCCGCTCGCAACAGAGTAGCGTGCAGATGATTAATGGGCAGACGACTTCAACCAGCAGTATTACATTCACTTATATTTTAATGGCGACTGCAGAAGGTGATTTTACCATTCCAGGAGCCACTATCACTGCTGATGGTAACCAAATGGTTTCTAATTCTGTACGAGTAAGGGTTCTTCCGGCAGATCAGGCTACCAATGGAGCATCCTCAGGAAATGGTGGCGGACAGAGCAGTGGCACTGCCAGCCGCGCTTCTTCCGGGACATCTGTATCGAATAGTGATTTGTTTATTACAGCTACTGCCAGTAAGACGACGGTGTATGAACAAGAAGCATTCCTATTGACATATAAGATATATACCTTGGTGGACTTGCGTATGTTTGACAATGTGAAGTTGCCCGACTTCAAAGGATTCCATTCTCAGGAAGTGGAACTTCCTAATGACAGAAGATGGGGATTGGAGCATTATAAAGGTAGAAATTATCAGTCTACAATCTATCGTCAGTTTGTGTTGTTCCCACAACAAGCCGGTAAGTTGACGATTGATGCTGCACGCTTTGACGCTTCCATTGCAAAGGCTACACAAGTTGCTGATCCGTTCGAGGCATTTTTCAATGGAGGAAGCAATTACGTAGAAGTTAAAAAGACAATTTTGACTCCGCAATTGACGATTGACGTAAAACCCTTGCCAGTAGGTAAGCCAGCTGATTTTTCTGGAGGAGTGGGAGAGTTCAATATAACTTCTTCTATCAATAGTACAAATGTCAAGACCAATGATGCCGTTACTGTCAAACTTGTCATCTCTGGTACCGGCAATCTGAAGTTGCTTTCTAATCCGGAAGTCAAATTCCCCGAGGATTTTGAGGTATATGATCCGAAGGTGGACAATAAATTCCGTCTGACAAATTCGGGCCTCTCCGGTAGTAAGGTCATTGAGTATCTGGCAATTCCCCGTAATGCGGGAACTTATAAGATTCCTGCCGTAAAGTTCAGTTATTTTGATATTAATTCCCGTTCGTATAAAACGCTGACTACGGAAGAGTATGAATTGCATGTGGAAAAGGGAGCAGGTAATGCAGCTCAGACCATTGCAAACTTTACAAGCAAGGAAGACTTGAAAGTATTAAACGAGGATATTCGTTTTATCAAGCAGAATAATGTCACTTTGTCTCCCAAAGGTGATTTCTTCTTCGGTTCGTTGACGTATTGGTTGCTTTATTTGATACCGGGTATTGCATTCATTACATTCTTTATCATCTATCGTAAGCAAATAGCAGCCAATGCAAATGTAGCAAAGATGCGTACTAAGAAAGCCAATAAAGTGGCGGTGAAACGTATGAAACAAGCTGGTAAATTATTGGCCGAGAATAAGAAAGACGCATTTTATGATGAGGTTTTGAAGGCTCTTTGGGGGTATATCAGTGATAAACTGAACATTCCGGTATCCCGTTTGTCTAAGGATAATATCGAAGAGGAACTTCGTAATTATGGTGTGAATGATGCGTTGATAAAGGAATTCCTCGATGCATTGAACAACTGTGAGTTTGCCCGCTTTGCTCCGGGTGATGATAACCAGGCTATGGATAAGGTATATTCAGCTTCTTTGGAAGTTATCAGCAAAATGGAAAACTCGATAAAACATTAATCAGGAGGAAATGGTAATGAATAGAATATTGTTTTTTACTCTTAGTCTAGTGATGGCAATTACTGCCTATGGGCAGAATCCTGCATCTGTAGATACATTACAGACTGGTAGTGACTCTACATCCGTCGGTTCACATGCGGAATTCTCTGCTGCAAGACAAGAAAGCAATGTGACAAAGGCTGAAGGTGACAGCGCCTATATACGGAATGATTATGCTTCTGCCATTCAAATATATGAGAATCTGTTAAAGAAGGGAGAGGCTGCAGAGGTCTATTATAATCTTGGCAACAGTTATTATAAGGCAGATGATATAGCAAAAGCTATATTGAATTATGAGCGTGCCTTGTTGTTGGAACCTGGTAATGCTGATATTCGTGCAAATTTGGAAATAGCACGTTCTAAGACAATCGATAAGGTAATCCCAGTTCCTGAGGTTTTCTTTGTATCTTGGACTAAATCGTTGATTAATTGTCTTAGTGTAGATGCATGGGCTAAGTTGGGGATTGTGTTCTTTGTACTATTACTCGTTTCATTCTATCTCTTTTTCTTTTCAAAACAGATTATGGGGAAGAAAGTGGGATTTATTGCAGGAATAGTATTTCTGGCTCTTGTTATATTGAGTAATGTGTTTGCTGCTCAGCAGAAAGGCGAACTGATGGAACGTAGTGAAGCTATAGTGTTAGCACCTAGTGTCACAGTGCGTAGTACTCCCAGTGAAAGTGGTACAAGTCTGTTCATTCTTCATGAGGGACGTAAAGTTGAAATAAAAGACAACTCTATGCGTGAATGGAAAGAAATTCGTTTGGAAGACGGTAAAGTAGGGTGGGTTCCAGCTTCCGCCATAGAAGGTATTTAAATTTTCCCTATATTCTAAAAACAGCTCGTATAAGCCCGATAATTCTGCTTTATACGAGCTGTTTCTGTATGTTTTTAGGAGCTTTTTCTTCGTATTTATAATTCTGTATACTTCATTAGTGTCCCATTAAAATTGGGACGAATTAAAAATTAAACAAACTTGGCCCATTTGGTCCGAATCGTTCTTTGTCATTTTGAAATTTAGTTTTATTAAAGAGGTCTCTCAGATAAGTCTTATCAGTCAATGAGATGCTCAGTATTTGTAACACTTCATATGTACTTCTGTCCAGTTGCATATCGTGTTGAATGATTGCCACCAAACAGTAAGCGCATATAGCAGCATATATCTGTATTCGAACAGCATTCTCTGTAGTTCCCCAAAATCTTTTGATTTTAAGGTGCTGCTTGAGCCATTTGAAAAACAGCTCTACCTGCCAGCGATTTTTATAAAGTTCAGCAACTTGAAGCGCAGATATATGCATCGCATTGGTTATGAATATAAATTCTCGTTCTTGTTCTTCATCCCAATATTTAACCAGCCTAAGTGGCTCTGGGTAATATTGTTTAGGATAGAATCCTGTCAGAAGTACACTCGCGTCTGAAAGCACATTCTTAGGCAGCCTACGTTTCCATTGGATGGATTTGTACCCGAGATTCTTTTT
Source organism: Bacteroides sp. A1C1 (assembly GCF_004328515.1). Lineage (NCBI taxonomy): Bacteria > Pseudomonadati > Bacteroidota > Bacteroidia > Bacteroidales > Bacteroidaceae > Bacteroides > Bacteroides sp. A1C1. The sequence continues at coordinate 100,892 of NZ_CP036491.1, read as the reverse complement.
TGCTCTGACAACAAAGTAGGCTTCAATTTGATGAATTTTATACAGCATTTTGAAGTTGCTATAACCGCGGTCAAAGATGTAATAAGAGCTTGGTTCATAAGGAATTTCAATCATGACTTTAGAATCGTGTACGGATGCTTCCGTGATATGAAAGAATGCAGGAATCTGTGTTTCCACATCATATAATGTATGCACTTTAGTACCACCTTTCTTTTTGCGGAATTTTGCCCACCAAAAGACTGAAAGGCACAGGTCAATAGTTGTCGAATCGAAAGCATAAACGTTACCGCCAAGTTTGAAAATATGATTAGCACACTTTTGTCGTGCTTCGCTAACTAGGTAGTAAGCATATTCTTCAAAGATGTGATAGTCTCTATCTTGATTTGCTCTTGCCAGCGATGACTTTGATACATTTTTACCCATTCCTAAATGATAACATTTGGAATGATGAGCTTCAAGAGCAACTATCAAATCTCGCAGACTTTCACGATTAGAAAGTTGGCCAAATATCAAAGCAAGTAGTTGATTCCAGCAGGTGAAGTGCTTCACATATTTATCGCCATCATACTTGGTGACTATGCGGTTAAACTTACTTCGATTCAGAAATGAAGCCAATTGAGCGAAAACGTATTTGTCTTGGAACATATGCCATCGGATTAATCTGATGCAAAGCTACAAATTCAAGTCCGTTCGCTCGGAGAATAGCTGTAACTAACTAAATTTCAAATATTTCAAAGAACTCTTTTAGATTTTAATGGGACAGTAATGTGTATACTTAAAAAATGATTATTTTTTGGAGAGGCAATATTCTTTTTGAAAAAAGATAAAGAAATAGTTTGTTTTATCCTTTTTTTTCCTTAAGTTTATAGCGTGATAATAAAAAATACAGAGTATTAACCATTAAATTTATGAATATGAGAACAATAACATTTAATGAATTACGTAAGATTAAAGACTCATTGCCTAGTGGTAGTATGCATAGAATAGCCGATGAACTTGGACTGAATGTTGACACTGTAAGAAATTTTTTCGGTGGACACAATTTTAAGGAGGGGAAAAGTGTTGGGATTCACTTGGAACCTGGACCAGATGGTGGATTGGTTATGATTGATGATACTACTGTTTTAGAGCGAGCTTTAAAAATTTTAGATGAAATGGCAGGTAAGACTGAAGAAGCTGTTCGAGCTTAAGAAGAGAAAGTTAGAAGAATCCCAATTGCTGACAACAATTGGGATTTCTTATTTGTTTTAATCTCAAAATCAATGATATATGGAAGATAAATTAGTTACTTTGGCAATCTTAACGTACGCGAAAGCTCAAATATTGAAGAATGTTCTTGAAAATGAAGGTATTGAGACTTATATCCACAATGTAAACCAGATACAACCAGTTGTTTCTTCTGGTGTACGTGTGCGTATTAAGGAGAGTGACTTACCCCATGCTCTGAAAATTACTGAAAGTTCTGCATGGTTATCTGAAGAGGTAGTGGGGGGGAAGTCACCTAAACTGGAGAAGATTAGTAATAAAGTGCTAATTCCAGTGGATTTTTCCAATTATTCTTTGAAGGCTTGCGAGTTCGGTTTCAATTTCGCTCAGAATATAGGTGCAGAAGTTGTTTTGCTACATGTTTATTTTACTCCTATATATGCAACTTCTTTGCCATACGGAGATGTATTTAACTATCAGCTAAGTGATGAGGAGAATGTAAGGAGTATCTTACAAAAAGTTCATGCTGATTTGAATGAATTATCTGATAAAGTAAAAGAGAAGGTAGCTTCCGGCGAGTTTCCAGATATTAAATATACTTGTGTTTTGCGTGAAGGTATTCCTGAAGAAGAGGTACTCCGCTATACCAAGGAATATCGGCCACGCATTATCATAATGGGAACTCGTGGTAGAAATCAGAAGGATATTGATTTGATTGGCAGTGTAACAGCTGAAGTGATTGAACGTAGCCGTGTACCGGTATTGGCCATTCCTGAAAATACTCCATTCAAGCAATTTTCTGAGGCTAAGCGTATTGCATTTATTACTAATTTTGATCAACGTGATTTAATAGCTTTTGATTCGCTAATAAATAATCTGAAATCATTTAAGTTTTCAGTGTCTCTGATACATCTTTCTGATGTTCAGAATACATGGAATGAAATAAAACTGGCTGGTATTAAGGAATATTTTCAAAAACAATATCCACAATTGGAAATACACTATGATGTGGTAAAGAATGATAATCTGCTTAGTAGTTTAGACAGTTATATCAAGAGTAATCATATTGATATTATGACATTAACTTCTTATAAAAGAAATATATTTTCGCGCTTATTTAATCCTGGTATTGCCAGAAAGATGATTTTCCATTCTGATACACCATTGTTGGTAATTTACGGAAGACCGAATACGTAGGTGTTGAATTGGATATATATAGTTTGATCAATATCAGGATTATGTTTAATATAATGCCGGGATAATTAATCTAATTTTAGTTCTTCTTCTCTCTCACTTAAGAAATAATATTCTTTACTTTCTTTCAGAATAATAAAAGCCTAATTAATAATTTAATTAGGCTTTTATTATTCTGAAAGAAAGTATTACATCAACTTTTCAATTTCTTCGAATTCAGGGCCCATCTGCAAATTATAATACACTCTATATAGACCATTTAACCATAAATCTTTTTGATCAGGTTTCAGTTCTCTTGCCTTTTCATAATAAGGTTTTGCCTTTTCATAGAAAGTCTTCAGAGTAGCTTGGTCTTCTTTATACTTAGGATCATTAATATCTGTAGTTGCTTTTTCTGAGAAATCTTGTGCTTGTAAGCAGTAAATTAAACCTAAATTAGAGTATGCTTCTGCATAATTAGGATCTACTTCTATAGTTTTCTTATAGAATTCAATAGCTTTATCATAGTCCTTCATATTGTGATAAAGGTAGCCTTTTACATACAAATAGAATGTATTGTTAGGATCTTTAGCCAACATATCATCAGCAAACTGCATAGCCTCGTCATATTTGTTGTTATTGCTATAATAATCAATCAAATGACCGAAGAAGAATGAATGTTCAGGATATTTCTGGATACCTTCTTTCAAAGAAGCAATCCATTTAACAGTATCACCTTCGGCTTTCAATGCAGTAGAGATAAATTCCATAGCGTATTTCCCAACTTCTTTATCGTCTTGTGCATAAGGAGCATACTTCAAAATACTAGGATAATCTTCCATCTTAGCAGCTGCTAAACTTGCATAATATGCTATTTGAGGTAATACAGTATCTGTTTGTAACAGATTTTCCTTTTCAAACATCGGGTTGATAGCAATATCAATGTAGGTTGCAAAGAAATCCAACGCTTTTTTATTGTCTTCCTTGGCTGCATCGCCTTCTTTTTGTGAGGCCAAATTAAAGAATTGGATGCCGCCATTGATCAGATTACCGCGTTCTGCTAAAATTGTAGCAGAATTAGATTTTCTATATTTATTCTTGATTTTGCCCTTTTCATTGGGAATTTGTGCTAATTCGTCACATTTGAAGTAGAATTTACACATGTTTAATGCACTATTATATACCTGAAGAGTGTCATAAGGTTTTCTCAGATAGGCATTTTCCATTTCTTTCTCACTTCTTTTTCTTTGGATAAGACCTGCTACATCCCACGTTTCGGCATTGTCCTTTGTTTCGGGATTAGTTAAAGCTTGATTTATCAGTTCCTCTGCTTTGGCAAAGTCAGGATTTACTCCGTTAGCAATACTTTTAGCCTCTTTTACGTTCTTTTCTTGGGCGAAAGTAAAACTTGCGGCAAGTAGTAAAACCATTGAAAATAATACTCTTTTCATGATTGTAGAAAATTTAAATTAATATTATGTCTATTCTTCATTTTCCCTGTTTACCTCGTTCTGAGGGCTTTCAAGGGTATTTTCTTCCCCCTCCTCTATAAGTTCCTCTTCATTTTCTGAAGTGACTTTGCATACAGAGCCAATTTCGTCATTACGTTTCTCAAGGTTGATTAGGCGTACACCTTGTGTAGCACGTCCCATGATACGAACATCGGCAACTTTCAGACGGATGGTAATACCGGATTTATTAATAATCATCAAGTCATTTTCATCTGTAACAGACTTGATCGTTACTAATTTACCCGTTTTATCGGTGATATTCATTGTTTTCACACCTTTACCTCCACGATTGGTTTTGCGATAATCTTCAATATCCGAACGTTTGCCATATCCTTGTTCCGATACAACCATAATTGTTTCCGCCTCAGGATCTTTGATGCATATCATACCTACTACTTCGTCTTGACCGTCCTCATCCAATGTCATGCCACGTACACCGGTGGCAGTACGTCCCATAACACGCACAGCACTTTCATGGAAACGAATGGCACGTCCGTTACGGTTGGCAATGATGATTTCATTGTCGCCGTTTGTCATACGCACTTCGATTACACGGTCGTCTTCACGGATAGTGATAGCATTTACACCATTTTGGCGAGGGCGTGAATACTGCTCAAGCAATGTTTTCTTAATGACACCATTTTTGGTACAGAACAATACATAATGGCTGTTGATAAACTCTTGGTCGTTCAGGTTCTTCACGCGCAAATAGGCGTTTACAGCATCGTCAGAGTCGATATTCAACAAATTCTGGATGGCGCGACCTTTCGAATTCTTAGTACCTTCAGGGATTTCGTATACCTTCAGCCAGTAACATTTACCTTTCTGTGTAAAGAACATCATGGTATTATGCATGGTTGCAGGATAAATATGCTCTACAAAGTCTGCATCGCGGGTTTCGGTACCTTTGGAGCCTACCCCACCACGGTTTTGCGCACGGAATTCGCTCAGCGGTGTACGCTTGATGTATCCCATGTGTGAGATGGTGATAATCATTTCATCATCTGCATAGAAGTCTTCCGGATTGAATTCTTCTGATGAGTAGACGATTTCTGAGCGACGTTCGTCACCATACTTCTCTTTTACTTCAATCAGTTCATCTTTAATGACTTTGCGGCAGAGTTCGTCATTGACAAGGATCTCTTCCAAATAAGCAATCTGCTTCTGAATTTCCTCATATTCGGCGTGCAGTTGGTCTTGCATCAGGCCTGTGAGCTGGCGCAAACGCATTTCAACAATAGCACGTGACTGAATTTCACTGAGTTGGAATCGCTCCATCAAACCAGATATCGCATCATTCGGTGTTTTGGCAGCACGGATAATCTTAATTACTTCGTCGATATTATCAGATGCAATGATTAATCCTTCCAGAATATGTGCACGTTCTTTGGCCTTGCGCAAATCGTACTGAGTACGGCGGATGACTACGTCGTGTCTGTGCTCAACGAAGTATTTTATCAAATCTTTTAGATTCAACAGACGTGGACGGCCATGTACCAATGCAACATTGTTCACACCAAAAGATGTCTGCAGCATTGTCATCTTGTAGAGCTTGTTGAGTACAACGCTGGCATTTGCATCACGTTTTACATCAATAACGATACGCATACCTTCACGGTCGGATTCGTCATTAGCATTGGCAATACCTTCAATTTTCTTTTCGTTGGCCAAATCGGCTATATTCTTAATCAATTCAGCTTTGTTGACGCCATAGGGAATTTCTGTCACAACGATTTTATCGTGCGTCGAACCAGTCTCAATTTCGGCTCTAGCACGCATTATGACACGTCCGCGTCCCGTGAGATAGGCTTCGCGAACACCGTTCATACCGTATATATAGCCTCCGGTCGGGAAGTCGGGAGCTTTAACATACGTCATCAACTCTTCTATATCGATGTCATTATTTTCGATGTATGCAATACAAGCGTCAATAACCTCAGATAGATTATGAGTCGGCATATTGGTAGCCATACCTACAGCAATACCAGATGCACCATTTACCAAAAGATTTGGAATACGGGCCGGCATGACGGTAGGCTCTTGCAAAGAGTCATCGAAATTGTTCTGCATGTCAACAGTCTCTTTTTCAAGGTCTGTCATCATGTCTTCACCAATTTTTCGCAAACGACACTCGGTATAACGCATGGCAGCAGCGCTGTCACCGTCTACTGAACCGTAATTACCTTGTCCGTCTACCAACATGTAACGCATTGCCCAAGGCTGAGCCATACGTACAAGAGCTCCGTAAACGGACGAGTCGCCATGAGGGTGATATTTACCTAATACTTCACCTACAACTCTGGCTGATTTTTTATAAGGTTTGTCGGAGGTATTTCCCAATCCCATCATTCCGAAAAGAATTCTTCGGTGAACGGGTTTAAAACCATCTCTAACATCCGGAAGGGCACGTGAGACAATGACCGACATAGAGTAGTCAATGTACGATGACTTCATTTCCTCCTCGATGTTAATCTTTATAATTCTGTCTTGTTCAAGCATTTAAAAAGATTATTAATTATACATTTTCGGGTTCGTGAAAAACCACGCTAAAGTACTGCTTTTTTACGATATACAAAAGTTTTCCTCCATAAACTTTGTTGCCTGCGGCATAAATATAGAAGTACTCCCTCCTTTCCTCCCCAAGTTGCCATTAATATATAAGGTATAAAATGGAAAAACAGATTTGAAATTTGTGGCACGGGATTTGTATACTATTAAATCAGTTAAATATGATACGTTGAATTAATAAATGCGTATCTTTGTCGTGGATAACCTTTTTAATTGAGGAGAATTATAAAATATGAACAATCAATTTTCACAAAGAGTTTCAGACATAATTACTTATAGCAAGGAAGAAGCCAATCGATTGAGAAATCGTTATATTGGTCCGGAACACCTTCTGCTCGGCATGTTGCGTGATGGCGGAGGAAAAGCTATTGAAATATTGTTGAAACTTGATATAGATTTAAAACGAGTAAAAAGTCGCCTGGAGGGTTTCCTGAAAGATGCCGAGGACGATACTCTCTTGCCGGACGCTGAAGTGCCCTTGTCCCCGATGACGGCTAAGATATTGAAGATGTGTATGCTTGAAGCGCGTTTGCTGAAAAGTGCAACTGCCGATACGGAACATGTATTGCTGGCTATCTTGAAAGACGGAGACAATCTTGCTGCAACTGTTTTGGAAGAACACCGGGTGGATTATCAGGCTGTATTTGAACAGCTTTCGATGAAATCGACCAATCCGAATGCGGGAATGGGATTCGCTGAGGATGATGAAGAGGATGAAGAAGACATGAGTATGTCTCGCTCCTCCCGTACTGGAGGGGCTGGTTCGGCTTCGGCTGCACAGACTGCATCCAGAAAGCCGTCCAATGATACCCCCGTGCTGGACAATTTCGGCGTAGACATGACCCGTGCTGCCGAAGAAGGCAAGCTGGACCCGGTTGTGGGTCGCGAACGCGAGATTGAACGTCTGGCGCAAATCTTGAGCCGCCGCAAGAAGAACAATCCGGTGCTTATCGGTGAACCAGGAGTCGGAAAATCTGCCATTGTAGAGGGTTTGGCATTGCGTATTGTGCAAAAGAAAGTTTCGCGCATTTTGTTTGAAAAGCGCGTGGTGATGCTTGATATGGCCTCTGTGGTGGCGGGAACAAAATATCGTGGTCAGTTTGAGGAACGTATCCGCTCTATTATCAATGAGTTGCAGAAAAATCCGAATGTCATCCTTTTCATCGATGAAATCCATACGATTGTAGGTGCTGGTGCTGCTGCCGGTTCCATGGATGCTGCCAATATGCTGAAACCGGCTTTAGCGCGTGGTGAAATCCAGTGTATTGGAGCTACCACTCTCGATGAATACAGAAAGAATATTGAGAAAGACGGTGCTTTGGAACGTCGTTTCCAAAAGGTGATTGTAGAGCCTACCACAGCTGAAGAAACGCTTCAGATATTGAAGAATATCAAGGAGAAGTATGAAGACCATCATAACGTGAGCTACACGGATGAAGCCTTGGAAGCATGTGTCAAGTTGTCAGCACGCTATATAACCGACCGCAACTTCCCGGATAAAGCTATTGATGCTTTGGACGAGGCGGGGTCGCGTGTGCATTTGACGAATATTAATGTTCCGAAAGAAATTGAGGAGCAGGAAAAGCTGATTGAAGAGGCACGTGGCTTGAAGGCTGAAGCTGTAAAATCACAGAATTTTGAGCTGGCTGCTAGCTACCGTGACCGTGAGAAGGAACTTTCTGTCCGCTTGGAGGAGATGAAGGTCGAGTGGGAAGCCCGTTTGAAGGATGACCGCCAAATGGTAGGCGAAGAGGAAATAGCCAATGTTATTTCGATGATGTCCGGTGTACCCGTACAGCGCATGGCGCAGGCAGAAGGACTTAAACTGGCCGGAATGAAGGAAGAACTACAGGCGAAGGTGATAGCTCAAGATGCTGCGATAGAGAAACTTACCAAAGCAATCTTGCGTAGCCGTGTAGGGTTGAAAGACCCGAACCATCCCATCGGAACCTTTATGTTCCTTGGCCCTACTGGTGTGGGTAAGACGCATTTGGCAAAGCAATTGGCAAAATATATGTTTGGCTCTGCCGATGCCTTGATACGTATCGATATGAGCGAGTATATGGAGAAATACACCGTATCTCGTATGATTGGTGCCGCTCCGGGATATGTGGGCTATGAGGAAGGCGGCCAGTTGACCGAAAAGGTTCGTCGCAAGCCGTATTCCATTGTCTTGCTGGATGAGATTGAGAAAGCTCATCCGGATGTGTTCAACATCTTGCTTCAGGTACTGGATGAAGGTCGTTTGACTGACAATTATGGCAGAACCATTGATTTCAAGAATACGGTTATCATTATGACCTCCAATATCGGTACGCGACAGTTGAAGGAATTTGGCCGTGGCGTAGGTTTTACGGCGCAAAACCGCACGGATGACAATGAACATTCGCGCAGCGTGATACAAAAGGCTCTGAACAAGACCTTTGCTCCCGAATTCTTGAATCGTTTGGATGAAATCATTACTTTCGACCAGCTCTCCTTGGAGGCCATCACAAAGATTGTGGACATTGAGCTGAAAGGCTTGTACGAACGGGTTGAAGCAATTGGTTACAAGCTGGTTGTGGAGGATGATGCAAAGACATTCCTTGCTTCGAAAGGGTACGATGTACAGTTTGGTGCGCGTCCATTGAAGCGTGCTATTCAGAACCACTTGGAGGATGGACTTTCCGAGCTGATAGTGGCGGCGGAGTTACAGCCGGGTGATACGGTAAACGTATCAGTAGACAAAGAAAAAGACGAGTTGAGCATCAAGAAGGCATAAGCTGTTCTTTATAAAAACCGTCAAAATGTCAGTCCTTATGGGCTGGCATTTTTTTTGTGCTATATCTGCCGGAATAATTAAAAATATAAATCTAAAAAATATAAATGTAGTATGCAAAAAGGTAATATTGGGGTAACTACTGAGAATATCTTCCCCGTCATTAAAAAGTTCTTGTATAGTGATCATGAAATTTTTCTCCGTGAGTTGGTTTCTAACGCGGTTGATGCTACACAGAAGCTGAAAACACTCTCCTCTATCGGTGAGTTCAAGGGTGAAGTTGGCGATTTAACCGTACGTGTTTCGCTGGGAAAAGATACTATTACAGTGTCCGACCATGGTATAGGTCTTACGGCTGAAGAAATAGACAAGTATATTAACCAGATAGCTTTCTCTGGCGCCAATGACTTCCTTGAGAAATATAAAAACGATGCCAACGCCATCATCGGCCATTTCGGATTGGGTTTCTATTCGGCTTTTATGGTTGCCAAGAAAGTCGAAATCATCACTAAATCCTATCGGGAAGGCACCCAGGCTGTAAAGTGGACATGCGATGGCAGTCCGGAGTTTACGATTGAAGACACTGATAAGGCAGAACGTGGTACGGATATCGTTCTTTACATAGACGATGACTGCAAGGAATTCCTTGAAGAAGCACGCATCTCCTCTTTGTTGAAGAAGTATTGCAGTTTCCTCCCTATTCCGGTTGCATTCGGCAAGAAGAAAGAATGGAAAGACGGCAAGCAGGTTGAAACTGCCGAGGATAATATCATCAATGATTCCAACCCGTTGTGGACGCTGAAACCCAGCGAATTGAAAGATGAAGATTATAAGAAGTTCTACCGTGACCTTTATCCTATGTCCGACGAACCTTTATTCTGGATTCATCTGAATGTGGATTATCCGTTCCACCTTACCGGTATTCTGTACTTCCCTAAAGTGAAAAGCAACATTGAGTTGAACAAGAATAAGATTCAGCTCTACTGTAACCAGGTATATGTAACGGATTCGGTGGAAGGTATTGTTCCTGATTTCTTGACCCTGCTGCATGGTGTGCTCGATTCACCGGACATTCCATTGAACGTTTCCCGTTCTTATCTGCAGAGCGATGCCAACGTGAAGAAGATTTCTACATATATCACGAAGAAGGTGTCAGACCGTTTGCAGTCTATCTTCAAGAATGACCGTAAACAGTTTGAGGAAAAGTGGAATGACTTGAAAATCTTCATCAACTACGGAATGCTTACGCAGGAAGATTTCTATGATAGAGCCAAGGATTTTGCCCTTTTCACCGATACAGACAGCAAATATTATACTTTCGAAGAGTATAAGACGTTGATTAAAGATAACCAGACGGATAAGGATGGAAATCTGATTTATCTGTATGCCAACAATAAAGATGAACAATACAGCTATATAGAGGCCGCTACGAATAAAGGATACAATGTGCTGTTGATGGATGGACAGCTGGACATTGCGGTGGTGAGCATGTTGGAACAGAAGTTCGAAAAGGTTCGCTTCACTCGTGTAGACAGCGATATTATTGATAATCTGATTGTCAAGGAAGACAAGAAGAATGAAGCGTTGGAAGCCGGCAAGCAGGAAGTTCTTTCTTCCATCTTCAAGAGCCAGTTGCCCAAGATGGATAAGACGGAGTTTAACATCACGGCGCAGGCTTTGGGCGAAAACGCCACTCCTATCATGATAACTCAGAGCGAATACATGCGCCGTATGAAGGAAATGGCCAATATTCAGGCTGGAATGAGCTTCTATGGCGAAATGCCGGATATGTTTAACCTAGTATTGAATTCAGACCATAAGCTGGTGAAGGAAGTGCTGGCAGATGAGGACAAGGAATGTGCTGCTGCCGTTGCTCCAGTTCAGGCAGAGATGGATGAAGTGAACAAGCAACGTAATGAGTTGAAAAAGAAGCAGGAAGGAAAGAAAGATGAGGATATACCGACTGCCGAAAAAGATAAGGTAAGTGAGCTGGATAAGAAGTGGAATGAACTGAAAACGCAGAAAGAAGGTGTCTTTGCCGATTATGCAGCCAAGAATAAGGTTGTCCGTCAGCTGATAGATTTGGCACTGTTGCAGAATGGTATGTTGAAAGGTGAAGCTTTGAACAACTTTGTCAAGAGAAGCATTGACCTGATAAAATAAGTCCCTTTAAATTTGCATTTAATATATGCAAGGGTATTGTGATTCTTCAGAGTCGCAATACCCTTTTTTATTCATTTTCACCAATTATAAAGTGATTTTCTCCGTTGAATACGGCATTTTTAGAAACTATTGTTTATATTTGGGGCAATGAACATTTATCTTACTCGGAATCGCATAGTTATGAAAAGAGTTTTATTGTTTTTGTCGTTTCTTCTATGTACCTTTATTTTACAAGCTCAGAAAGTGGGGCTTGTATTGAGTGGCGGTGGAGCAAAAGGCATGACTCATATTGGCATTATCCGGGCTTTGGAAGAGAATAATATACCCATTGATTATATAACCGGAACCTCTATGGGAGCTATCATCGGTTCGCTGTATGCTATGGGGTATTCTCCGGACGATATGGAGGCGCTGTTGCGCTCTCCCGACTTTAAGCGTTGGTATTCGGGTAAAGTGGAGCCCAAATACGAGTATTATTTTAAAAAGAATCGTCCTTCACCGGAATTTTTCAATATCCGTTTCGCTTTTAGGGACTCGCTGCATATAAAGCCCCAGATACTTCCTACAAGCATGGTCAACCCTATACAGATGAATTTGGTATTTGTGGAATTGTTTGCACGCGCTACAGCTGCATGTGGCGGTAATTTCAACAATCTGTTTGTCCCTTTTCGCTGTATAGCATCCGATGTGTACAATAAAAAGCCATTGGTATTGGGTAAAGGGGATTTGGGAGATGCGGTACGTGCTTCCATGAGCTTTCCATTTGTCTTTAAACCGATAGAAATAGACAGTACACTTGCTTATGATGGCGGTATTTATAATAATTTCCCTACGGATGTGATGCGGGAAGATTTTCATCCGGATGTCATTATTGGCAGTGTGGTGGCGGCAAATCCCGGTAAGCCGAAGGAGAATGACCTGATGAGCCAATTGGAGAATATGATTATGCAGAAGACCGATTATTCCATTCCGGACTCATTGGGTATAGTCATGACCTTCAAGTACGATGATGTCAACCTGCTGGATTTTGACCGTCTGCAGGAATTGCACGATATAGGCTACAACCGTACTCTTAATATGATGGATTCCATCAAAAGCCGTGTTCACCGTAGGGTGAATGCTGATAATGTGCGTTTGAGGCGCCTTGTCTTCCGGAGTAACCTACCTCAATTCCGTTTCCGGGATATTATTATTGAAGGGGCGAATGCCCAACAGCAAGCCTACATCAAAAAAGAATTCCATGATGAGGAGCATGAAGTCTTTACTTATGAAGACTTGAAGCGCGGGTATTTCCGTTTGCTGGCAGATAATATGATTTCGGAAATAGTTCCTCACGCAGTGTATGATTCGGAAGCCGATTTATATCAGCTGCATTTGAAGGTGAAGATGGAGGATAATTTTTCCGTGCGTCTGGGGGGCAGTGTCTCTACCACGAGCTCAAACCAAATCTATTTGGGAGTAGGATATCAGAACTTGAATTATTATTCCAAGGAAATAACTTTTGACGGTCAGTTGGGTAAGATTTATAATAATGCACAGTTGATGGGTAAGATTGATTTGCCTACCCGCATACCTACATCCTTTCGTTTTATTGCTTCAATCAGTACCTTCGATTACTACAAGAAGGATAAGTTGTTTTCCAAGAATGACAAGCCTTCATTCAATTCAAAAGATGAGCGCTTTGTGAAGTTGATGGTTGCCTTGCCGTTTCTGGCCAATAAGCGTGCGGAGTTCAGTCTGGGGTATGGCCAACTGGAAGATAACTATTTTCAATCCAGCGTAATAGATTTCGATAAGGACCGTTCGGACAGAAGTACATACAAACTTTTGGGAGGTTCCATCGGTTTCTATGGGAGTACCCTAAATACGCGGCAATACGCGACAAAAGGTTATTTGGAGAAGCTGATAGCCCAGGTCTTTACCGGGAGGGAAAGATTTGAACCTGGGAATCCGCAAGAAGGGTACAGTCCTTCCCCGCAAGAACGGCAATCATGGTTGCAAATTTCTTATATGAAGGAGGCATATCACACAATGGGACCGAAGTTCACCTTGGGATGGATGGCAGAAGCACTGTATTCGTCGAAAAATTTTTCTGAGAATTATACGGCAACTATGATGCAGGCAGGAGAATTTGCACCGACTCCACATAGTAAACTGATGTACAATGAAGCTTTTCGTGCCAACCAATATGTGGCTGCCGGCATCAAACCGATATATGTTTTGAATGATATGTTCCAGTTTCGGACAGAATTTTATGGCTTTACGCCGATTTTTCCGATAAAAAAGAATGCATTGAATAAAGCGTATTATGGAAAAGCATTCTCCCGCTTTGAGTATATGGGAGAAGTTTCTGTTATTTGTCATTTGCCCTTCGGAGCCATCTCTGCTTATGTAAATCATTATAGCTCACCGAGAAGGGAGTGGAATGTGGGGATGACAATCGGCTGGCAGTTGTTTAATTATCGCTTTGTCGAATAAATTTCTTCAAAAAAAGTTTGTATATTGTTTGCTAATTCGGAAAAAGTACGTATCTTTGCACCCGTTAAACAAAGAGGCCGCGTAGCTCAACTGAATAGAGTAGCTGACTACGGATCAGCCGGTTACAGGTTTGAATCCTGTCGCGGTCACAAGTTTTCATAATTTTTTTTAAGGGTCGCGTAGCTCAACTGAATAGAGTAGCTGACTACGGATCAGCCGGTTACAGGTTTGAATCCTGTCGCGATCACAAAGGATCTCCGCAAGTTTTCTTGCGGAGATCCTTTGTTTTTACAGCTATGGGATATAGTTGATGTTCTCCCTTTGTATGGCACTGGCGCGTGTTTTGCTAAGTAAAACAAACTGTTTCCCTTAACTAAACACTTTGTTTCATTATGGAGAACACTTTGTTTCCCTTGACAGAACACTTTGTTCCATCATATAAAAACAAAGTGTTTTTCTCTGCTGAAACAAAGTGTTCAGTATTGTGAACTAATAGATTAGCTGAAATAATAGTCTTGTCTTGATTGAGCTAGAGACGTCTTTTTCTCGATTTAACCAGATGTCTTTTTGCTTTATAACGTAATCAGTAGACTGTTTTGGGATTATTGTACTGATAAATATAGTCACATAGGAAAAAAAGAAGGAGTTAATTCCGTGTTTCCACAAAATTAACTCCTTGCATAGCTGATATTAATATGTTGTATACTGGAAATTAATATCCTATAGGGGCGGTATAAGACCTTAGCATTTGATGTTCAATTCATCCAGAATCTTGCGCATGGCTTCGAAGGTGGTGATTCTGGTCGGTACCAATGGCAGGCGGAGCTTGTTCTCAATCATTCCCATTGCGTTCAGCATGGCTTTTACTCCGGCAGGGTTGCCGTCTACAAACAGAAGCTTGAATAATTCGGCAAATTTGTGGTGAATGGTCAATGCATTGGCATAGTCCCCTTGCAGTGCCAGACGTACCATACGGCTGAACTCACGCGGGAACGCGTTTCCAATGACCGAGATGATGCCGACGGCCCCCAAAGTAATCAGAGGGAAGGTGATGCCGTCATCGCCCGAAATAACGTCGAAATTGGCCGGTTTGTTTTTGATGATGTCGTCCATCTGCGTGATGTCGCCCGAAGCTTCTTTGACGGCTATCACATTCTTGAAATCACGTGCAATGCGCAGGGTTGTTTCCGCCTTCATGTTCACGCCGGTACGACCGGGGACATTATAAAGCACAATCGGTAAATCCGTTGCTTCAGAAATGGCCTTATAATGCTGATATATACCTTCTTGCGATGGCTTGTTGTAATATGGAACGACGGATAGAATGGCATCTACTCCGGTGAAATCGTCATTTTTCAGTGTTTCCACTATGGCCCGGGTGTTGTTTCCACCTACGCCCAGCAGGATAGGAATTCTTCCGTTCACCCGTTCTATGACCATTTTCTTGATTTTCTTTTTCTCTTCTTCAGTCAGAGTCGGAGTTTCTGCCGTGGTGCCGAGCACACATAAAAAGTCGGTATTGTTTTGAAGTTGATAGTCTACCAAACGCATCAACGCATCGTAGTCAACGCTTTCATCCTCTTTAAATGGAGTAATCAGCGCTACCCCCATTCCTTTCAATCTTGTCTGTATCATGAGTATTATAAAGTAATCTCTAATTAAATGACTCGCAAAAGTACGAATTTTTTCGATTTACCCTACAAATATAAGCCATAAAAAAGTTTTTTGTGGAAATTTGTTAGGATATCAATGACAAAAACTCATCTTCGCTCATAATCTTTATTCCCAGTTTCTGCGCTTTCTCCAGTTTGGCAGGTCCCATATTTTCTCCGGCCAGGATAAAGCTGGTTTTGGAGGAGATACTTCCGACGTTTTTTCCACCGTTCTTTTCAATCATCTCTTTGTATTCGTCCCGTGAGTGGTGGGTGAATACGCCGCTGATGACGATGGACTGGCCCGCCAGTTTGTCGGTGTATCCGCTGAGGTCTTCTTCTGTCCGGTGGAGTTGCAGACCGTTCGATTTCAGCCGTTCCACCAGCTCTCTGTTGGTAGGATTGGAGAAGTAAGTTATAATGCTCTGCGCTATTTTTTCACCGATTTCATCGATGTTTTTCAGCTTTTCGAGGTCTGCGTTTTCCAGCTCTTCGATGTCCGTAAAGGACTTGGCTATTTTCTTGGCAACCGTTTCTCCCACGAAGCGTATGCCCAGTGCAAAGAGCACTCTTTCGAATGGCACTTCTTTACTTGCCGCAATACCGTTGACTATGTTTTCTGCCGATTTTTCGCCCATCCGTTCCAGGTTCTTGATGTCGTCGGTTTTGAGCCGGTATAAATCTGCAGTATCCTTTATCAGTCCCAATCGGTAGAACATATCTACAGTTTCAGGTCCCAGTCCGTCTATATTCATGGCTTTGCGGCTGATGAAATGCTCTATCTTCCCTTTAATCTGCGGAGGACAAGCGGTTTCATTGGGGCAATAGTGGGCTGCTTCTCCTTCAAAACGTATCAGTTTGCTGCCGCATTCGGGACAATGGGTGATGAATTTCACTTTTTCACCGATAAGCATACTGCGGGCATCCTTATCGACACCGGTTATTTTGGGGATGATTTCACCGCCTTTTTCCACATACACCATGTCGCCTATATGCAGATCCAACCCCTCGATAATATCTGCATTGTGCAGGGAGGCACGTTTCACAATGGTGCCGGACAGTTGTACGGGGTCCAGATTGGCAACCGGAGTCACTGCACCAGTGCGTCCTACCTGGTAGGTAACCTTGTCCAAGCGTGTTAGTGCCCGTTCTGCCTGGAATTTATATGCGATGGCCCATCGGGGAGACTTGGCTGTGAATCCTAAATTCTTCTGCTGCCTCAAGCTGTTGACTTTTAGTACAATACCATCAGTAGCCACCGGGAGGTTCTTACGTTCCGTGTCCCAGTAATTGATGTACTCGAAGACTTCCTCCAGGCTGTGGGCTTTTCTGGCGTGCTCTGATGTTTTAAATCCCCAGCTGGCGGCAGCTTGCAGGTTTTCGTAATGGCCGTCGCAGGGCAATTCTTCTCCCAATAGATAGTAGAGATAAGCATCCAGCTTTCTGGATGCTACGATGGCGGAATTCTGCAATTTCAAGGTACCGGAAGCAGCGTTGCGCGGATTGGCGAAAAGCGGTTCCTCACGTGCTTCCTTTTCCCGGTTCAGTTCTTCGAAAACCACCCAGGGCATCAGGATTTCCCCTCTGATTTCGAATGACTTAGGATAATTCCCATGGAGGACCAGCGGAATCGTCCGGATTGTCTTTACATTGTCCGTCACATCATCGCCCTTTTCGCCGTCGCCACGGGTGACGGCACGCACCAGTTTGCCATCCTCGTAAGTCAGTGAGATGGAAGTACCGTCATACTTCAGCTCGCAGCAGATTTCAAACTCCTCGTTCAACGCTTTTTTTACCCGTTCGTAAAAGTCGGTCACTTCGTTTTCGGAATAGGTGTTTCCCAATGAAAGCATGGGATATTTGTGTGCCACTTGTGTGAAGTTCTTATTTAAATCACTTCCTACGCGCATCGTGGGCGAATTATCATCTTGGTATTCAGGATGTTCTTTCTCTAAATCTTGTAGCTCGCGCATCAGGTCGTCAAACTCCTTGTCGGATATTTCAGGAGCATTCAGCACATAATAATTGTAGTTGTGCTGGTGTAATTCCGCACGGAGCTGGTCTATTTTTTCTTTTACAGTCATAGGGTTTTCGGATTGTTTGAACGCAAAAATACGGGTTTCTCCCCGAATATTTGTACTTTTGCAGCTTGAAATAGCTAAAATAAAGTTATATGCGCATTGACATTATCACAGTTTTGCCGGAGATGATTGAGGGATTCTTCAACTGCTCCATCATGAAACGTGCTCAAAATAAAGGGCTTGCAGAGATACATATCCATAATCTTCGTGATTATACGGAAGATAAGTACCGTCGTGTAGACGATTATCCGTTTGGTGGCTTTGCCGGAATGGTCATGAAAATAGAGCCGATAGAGCGGTGTATCAACGCTTTGAAGGCTGAGCGGGATTACGACGAGGTTATCTTTACCACCCCCGATGGTGAGCAGTTCAATCAGCCGATGGCAAATACTCTTTCCCTTGCCCAGAATCTCATCATTCTCTGCGGGCATTTCAAAGGGATAGATTACCGGATTCGCGAGCATCTCATCACCAAGGAAATCAGTATCGGCGACTATGTGTTGACTGGCGGAGAACTGGCGGCTGCTGTCATGGCAGATGCCATCGTCCGTATCATTCCGGGAGTGATTTCCGATGAGCAGTCTGCACTTTCAGATTCCTTTCAGGACAATCTGCTGGCTGCACCGGTCTATACGCGTCCCGCTGATTACAATGGATGGAAGGTTCCGGATATTTTACTTTCTGGACACGAGGCCAAGATAAAGGAATGGGAGCTGCAACAGTCATTAGAAAGAACCCGTAGACTGCGCCCAGATTTGTTGGGAGAGTAAGTTTACTGATGTAAATAAAAAGAAAAAGGACATTCGTCAATGAATGTCCTTTTTTGTGAATATATATTGCGAATGGCAATCTCTTGTTATTCTTTATACCTCAAGTGCACCGATAATGTCCTTTACAGACTGATAACCGTGTCTGTCGAGATAGTCATTTATTCCTTCTACCACTTTCACCGTAACCGCCGGATCAATGAAGTTTGCCGTACCAATCTGGATGGCGGAGGCACCTGCAAGCATGAATTCCACAGCATCTTTCCAGTTCATGATACCTCCCAAGCCTATGACGGGGATTTTTACCGCCTTGGCCACTTGCCATACCATACGTAAGGCAATGGGTTTCACAGCTGCACCAGACATACCACCGGTTACAGTGGAGAGTATCGGACGCCTGCGTTCCGCGTCTATAGCCATTCCTAGCAGGGTATTGATAAGGGAAACGCTGTCTGCACCGCCATTTTCGGCTGCGCGGGCTATTTCGGTGATGTCGGTAACGTTCGGTGAGAGCTTTACGATAAGTGTCTTTTTGTAAACTGAGCGCACGGCTTTCACCACTTCTTCTGCTCCTTTGGCGGTAACACCGAATGCCATTCCTCCTTGCTTCACATTGGGGCAAGAGATGTTCAACTCTATGGCAGGAATTTTGTCAAGTTCATTAATGGTTGCGGCTGTTTCGGCATAGTCTTCGATGGCAGAACCCGAAACATTTACAATCATGTTGGTCTGAATGTCCTTGATGCGGGGATAGATGTGTTCAACAAAGTAATGTACACCCTTATTTTGCAGTCCCACAGCGTTTAACATTCCCGAAGGAGTCTCTGCCATGCGCGGATATGGATTGCCTTCACGTTTGTGAAGGGTAGTTCCCTTTACAATTATACCACCTATTCGCGATAGTTCGATGAAATCGGCGAATTCTTCACCATATCCGAATGTTCCGGACGCAGTCATCACCGGATTATTCATTTGTAATTCACCGATATTTACATTTAAATCTGCCATAATAGTTTGTTTATATTAAAAACCGGACCTTCTTTACATACACACAAATGGCCTTCCGTGGTATTTTCCACACAGCATAGACAAGCGCCTATGCCACACGCCATCATATTCTCCAGAGATACTTCGCAACTGATGCCTTTACTTTTGGCATACTTTGCTACTGCCATCATCATCGGTTTGGGGCCGCAAGTATATATCTGCTCAAAGCACACCTTATTTAATATGGAGTGTTGCGTTACGTATCCCTTCTCTCCGTGGCTGCCATCTTCGGTGGTGGTATACACCTCGCCATAGGCGGCAAACTGTTCCAATTGAAGCAAATCTTTGTCACTTCTGGCACCCAGCAGGAAGGTTGGCTTGCAGCCTCTCTTGGCGAGCTGTTCGCCTAAATATAACATAGGAGCTGTACCTACACCTCCACCTACCAATAAGAGCTTGTCTGAGGGCTTTTCAGGCATTGTGAAGCAGTTTCCCAGCGGAAGCACTACATTGATTATGTCGCCTGCTTTTGCTTCGCCTAATCGCTTGGTTCCGTCACCTACGAGTTGGATTAAGAACCATACTTCGTTCCGTTGTCTATCTACATAATTGATGGAGATGGGGCGGCGCAAAAAAGTGGCAGGCGAACCGTCCACACGAATCTCTGCAAATTGTCCCGGAAGCATTTCCGGAAGTGGGGACGGAGAAGTCAGCTTCAACAACACATAGTTGGCATGCAAGCGGAGGTTCTCTGTCACTGTCAGATCTAAAATATACTTTTTCATATCTATAAAGAGGGATGTTTTTCTTTCGGGTGCAAAGATAGTGTAAACCGAGTGCAGAATAAAACGAACCCGTTTCTTTTTTATGCCGGGGCGTTAGTCTATTTCCATTCTCATTCCTTAATTTTCCGGTTTGAAAGTCTCGTAGGTATTGTCATCAAAGAAAATTCTTATTTCAGTGATTTTTCTGGGAGGTCTTTCTTTGTAGATAATCTCTTGTCTTACAATCTCTTTAGGTGCTTTTAGAGATGTTTCTAATGCAATTTCCTTGCGATTTTCAGTTTCATCCGGCCCTTTGGTCAGGTTTTCCGGATTCTCAGCGAATAAAGGATAGTCGAATCCATCGTTTTCGGGTGAATCCGGATTATTACTCATATTACCTTTTCCGGTAAGCAGCCACTCCAAGTTTATATCATTGTAGCGTTGATGTAATCGGAGAATAACTTCCGTACTTGGATATTTGTTACGCGGACCCAAGATGTGGGAAATGGTGGCTTGGGCCACGCCAATACTCTCGGCAAAAGCTCCTGCTGTCAGTTTCTCCCGGTCCATAACCATTTTGAACCTATCTTTTATACTCATGGTTTATGTGTTATTACAATTGTACATGCTATTTATTGGATTACAAAAGTAAAAAAATGACATCACAAAAGCAAATTAAAAATGTGATATTTTATGATTTACAAATGAAATGTTATTATTACAATATTCATCATTACAAATGCTATAATACAAATCATGGGTAAAATAGGTATTTATTTTAAGTTTAATAAAATGGTATATTTATCTAATTATTAGTGTATTATATTTGTGATTTCTGATAATAAATACTATATTACATTTGTTTGTCGTTTATTTTATATAAAATATAATCTAATAATTTGATTAATCATTGTATATAATTTATATACATCTATTTATTGCTTGTAACTACATGGGTTAACCCCTACTCTATCATTTTTGTAAACTAATAGTTTACGATGTTGAATGTCGCTTATTGCATTTGTTTTTTCAGATGTAATATTACATATGTTATAATACACTCGTCATATAGATATATATGTAATGTGTTGAATTCACAATAGTCAATTATCCTAGTTGTGTATTACAACTATTGTACTCTTGAAAAGTGTAGCAGATTTCTTATATGACGATTTAAAGCTGAATTGCTCCATCTCTTCTTTTTACTAAAGGAGAAAAAATGTGACATAAATAAGAGAATAAGATGCTTTATTTATTTTCTAGTCTTCAAGACTTAAATCCTTGCTTTATTTCTGTATAATTGGTCGATTCGTTATAAAAACGCGATTCTCAGAGCTTATAAATGGACGTAATTTGCTGTAAATATGAGTATTATCTTCTATTTTATAGTCTATGCTAAGGAGTAAAATAGAAAAAAGGGGGATAAATCCCCCTAAAAATGACATAATGATATCAAATCAGTCTGTTTTATGCTTTTTCCCTTTTATGGAAAAGTATACTGTATGGAAGTTAATGTAGAATCTTAAAGACCAATTCCCGGAGGATATCTCCATCGCTTAGGGAGGAATTTCCTACTCCTTTGGATTTGGCATCTGCATATCGAATCTCCCCGATTATCTGCATGGTCTTTACTCCGCTGTAACGACGCATGGCACTTAGGTATTCGCGCGACTGCCAGGGAGTCTTTAATCCTATGAAACTGGCAATACCCTGCTCCGTCTTTTCGGGCGCATAGTAAGCCAACATTAAGTTGGAGAAGAAGCCGAAAAGTAAAGATAAAGTCATCTGGATAGGATTCGTTTTCGGATTTTCTTCAAAATATTTTATTATTTTATTGGCCTTTAGTATGTCTTTTTCTACGATGGCACTGCGAAGTTCAAAGTTATTATAATCTTTGCTGATTCCGATGTTGCGTTCTATCTGTTCGGGGGTGACGCGTGTCTGACCTTTTGGAAGAGTTATAATCAGTTTTTCTAGTTCTCCCGTAAGGCGGCTGAGGTCCGTACCTACGAAATCGGCAAGCATGGAGGTAGCTTTGGGATCCAAATCTACACCTTTGCGCTTCATGTATGAGGTGATGAATGCCGGTAACTGGGCATCCTTTACCTTCTTGGATTCAAATAGAACCCCCACCTTCTCTATTTCGGCCACCAGCTTTTTTCTTCTGTCCAGCACCCCATGTTTGTGGCATAGAACAAGAATGGTGGAGTTCAGCGGCTTTTGCAGGTAGTATGAAAGCTCTTCCATGTTGCGGATGGCCTGCGCTTCCTTTACGACTACGACCTGGCGTTCGGACATCATCGGATAGCGCTTGGCCGCATTGATGACAGTGGCTATATCCACATCTGCACCGTAGACTACGGTCAGGTTAAATTCCTTTTCGGTGTCAGTGAGAACATTGTCTACAATATAGTCGGAGATGAGGTCTATGTAATACGATTCCTCGCCCATGAGATAGTAGACGGGGCGGTATTGTTTGGCTCTCAACTCTTTTAGAATATCATCACAGGTCGTTTCTTGTTTTGCCATATAAAGTAAGTGTTACGAGGGTATGTCCCGTAAAGAGGATTACCAGTCGAACTTCAAGTGTTTTACGGTTTTCTTCTCATCAATAATCATGCGCAGGGATGCAATTCCGATTTCAACATGCTCATTTACATAGTTCTGGGTAACCATGTTGTCGCTCTTGTCGGTTTTTACACCTTCCGGAATCATCGGTTGGTCCGAAACCAGCAGAAGGGCTCCCGTAGGAATATGATTGGCAAAACCACAACTGAATAAGGTTGCCGTTTCCATATCGACAGCCATGGCACGGGTTTTCTTCAGATATTCCTTGAACCCCTCGTCATGTTCCCAAATGCGGCGGTTGGTGGTGTATACGGTACCGGTCCAGTAGTCGCGGGCATAGTCGCGGATGGCGGAAGAAACGGCGCGTTGCAGCATAAATGCCGGGAGTGACGGGACTTCGGGCGGGAAGTAGTCGTTGGAAGTACCTTCGCCGCGGATGGCGGCTATGGGGAGGATGAGGTCCCCTATTCTATTTTTCTTGTCTATGCCGCCACACTTGCCTAGGAACAGACATGCCTTGGGCTTGATGGCGCTCAGCAAGTCCATGATAATGGCGGCATTAGGGCTTCCCATACCGAAATTGATGATGGTCATTCCTTCTGCGCTGGCAGATGTCATATTGGCATCTTTACCGAGAATGGGAACATTGAACTTTTCTGCGAAAATCTCTACATACTTGTTGAAGTTGGTCAACAGAATGTACTCTCCAAAATCCTCCAGGTTACGCTTTGTGTAACGGGGCAGCCAATTGGCTACGATTTCTTCTTTTGTTTTCATAAGATTTCATTAAATTTGTGTTCCCGAAAGACGGGAACCATTATTTAACTTACAAATGTAGTAAATGTTATCGTTAAACCTACCAGCATTCGATGCTAAAATTGCCGCAAGGAACGGAAAAAATGTTATTTTCGATGTAATCCGTCGTCGTTATGTTGCTTTGACGCCCGAAGAATGGGTGCGGCAGCACTTCGTCCACTTTCTTCTTGCTCACAAGGGGTATCCGCAGGCGCTTATGGCAAATGAGGTGCAGGTACAGCTGAACGGTACAAAGAAACGCTGTGATACAGTGCTCTATCGGCGCGACCTTACCGCCCGGATGATTGTGGAATACAAGGCGCCCGAAATAGAAATCACCCAAAAGGTTTTCGACCAGATTACCCGTTACAACATGGTGCTGAAAGTGGATTATCTGATTGTCAGCAACGGGCTTCAGCATTATTGTTGCCGCATAGATTACGAGCATAACAGCTATACTTTTCTGCAGGATATACCCGAGTATCAAGATTTATAGGAGGAGCTACCGATAGCCTTCTTGCCTTTCTCATCTCATCGCATCATATACCATGCGTGATATGCGGGCGATGATGTCTGCATTGTCCTCATCCGTCTCGTATGAGTCCATGATGAAGGTGGCAATGTAGTATTTCCGACCGTCGGGAAGAATAACGAGCCCGGCATCATTATCTGCAGTTTTCATGCTGTCGGCATTGCGGTCGGAAGAACCGGTCTTGTGTCCTACCACGGTTTTGGCTGGCAACATACCTTTCAATTTGTTAGCACCGGTTTCAGTATCTATCATGGTCTGCCACAAGAAGTCTTTCAGCTCCTTGTTGGAGAACAACTCTTTTTCATCGGCCGTTCTCAGTAGTCGGGCCATAGCGGAAGGAGTACTCCAGTTGCGGTATACAGCCTCGAAGCTGGAGTGCATGTCGTCTTCTGTTTCCGAGAGGTTGAAGGAGTCGATACCCAACCGGCGGATATAGTCATTGATATGTTTAATACCTCCTGCATATTCTATCAAGATGTCGCAGGCATTGTTGTCGCTTTGGGAAATGCTGTATTGCATCAGCTCCCTAAGCGTAATCGTGAAATCCTGGTCGGGAAGCTTCTTCCGCAGGGGGCTGTAGGTATTGGGCAGCATTTGGGATGCCTTTATGGAAACAATGCTGTCCAGGCTGATGCTTTGCTTATCCATCTTGTCCAGTACGGCCAGTGCCACATGGAATTTGAATACACTGAGCAAGGGGAAGTGTACATGGTCGTTATACCGGAGCATGTCTCCTTTGTCTGTCCATACGGCTATACCAACGGTGGCTTTCTTGCCATTGAGAAGACTGTCAATCCGGTTTTCAAGTTCAGACATTTGCTGCGCCCGGACGACGGTAGCCATACAAGTGAATAAGGTAAGTATGGCGATGAAATATGCTTTCATAACTTCAATTTCTTTAAGAGGCAATTCGCACGCAAAGATACAACTTTTAGCAGCAAGTTGCTAAAATGAGTTATGGATTATGGGTTATAAGTGTGATAGCTTATAACCCATAATCCATAACTTGTATCCCTATTGTTTCTTACTGAACTTCTCCTGCAACTTCTGCATCAATTCGTAGAAATTCGGGATATAGACTGTGGCGAGCAATGTGTTCAGCGCCATACCAAATACTACGGCAGCTCCCAGTGCTACACGGCTTCCCGCCCCTGCTCCGGTTGCAAAAAGCAGCGGCATAACCCCGAATACAAATGCAAGCGATGTCATCAGAATAGGCCGCAGACGGATATGCCCTGCCTGAAATGCCGCATCACGGATTGAATTGCCTTGTGCACGGAAGTCACGTGCAAACTCCACAATCAGAATACCGTTTTTGGCAGACAAGGCAACCAGTAGGATGATACCGATTTGTGTGTAGATGCTGACCGGAGTTCCCATGACATAGCATCCCAGCATGGCACCGAGCAGCGCCACCGGAAGTCCCATTACGGCAGCTACCGGACTGGTCCAGCTTTCGTATTGTGCGGCAAGCACAAGGAAGGCAACCAACAGTGCCATGACGAATACGACGGTTGTAGTGGTTCCCGCCTGTGTCTCCTGATAGGCCACCGAAGTCCATTCATATCCGAACTCGTCTCCAAGATGCTCCTTGATTAGACTTTCCATTTGCCGGATACCCTCTCCCGAACTGCTGCCCGGAGCCACATTGCAAGTCACGGCTGCTGTGGAGTACATGTTGTAGCGGTTTATCTGGTCCATGCCAAGCTGTTCTTCCACTCGGGTGAAGGAGGAGAAAGGTACCATTTCGCCCGATGCATTGGGAACGCTCAGTTTCAGGACATCGTCGATGACACGCTGGGCATGGTCACCTGCTCCCAGCTTCACTTGGTAGATGTGGCCGAACTGCACATAATCATTGACGTAGGCCTCTCCCATATAGTAGCCCAGGGCAGTGAATACGCTGTTCAGCGGAATGCCCATCAGTTGCACCTTGTCGCGGTCGATATTCAGGAAATATTGCGGGACATTGGCTTGGTACTGGCTGCTGACCGATGCCAATGCCGGATAATTGTGGTAGTGCTCCATCAAGGTCTCTACGGCACGTTGCATCTCGGTGGCACCGAGGTTGTGGCGGTCTTCCAATTGGAGTTGCAGGCCTCCGGTGGCTCCCAGCCCGGGGATGGCAGGCGGAACCATGGCAAATATCTCTGCTTCCTGGATGCCATACACTTCCATATTGAAGCGTTGCACTACGGCTTCAGCCGTATGTTCCTTTCCCTTGCGTTCATTCCAGTTCTGCAGTACGATGAAGTAGGTGGCCGCATTGCTCTGTTCCCCTCCTCCCATCACGGAGAAGCCGGATATGCCGATGTAGTCCTTTACTTCGGGGTAAGAATCGAGAATCTTATTTATTTGTTTCCCTACGGCTTGGGTACGCTCCAGACTCGATGCAGGGGGAAGTTGTACGACTGCGAGGAAATAGCCGTCATCTTCTTCCGGAACAAACGTGGACGGCCATTTGACAAACAGCAGGACGGCAATCAGTGTGAACACCGCATACGAAACGATGGAAGCGCCGGGACGCCGGAGCAGATACTCCACTATCCGGTCGTAGACTCCTTGTGTCTTGTCGTACAGACGATTGAATCCTCGATACAAGGGATTCTTGGAAGGCCGGGTAGGTTGCAGCATCAAGGCACAGAGCGCCGGAGTAAGGGTCAGTGAGTTGAATCCGCTTAGTACGGTGCTGGCTGCAATGGTCAGGGCGAACTGTTTGTACAGTTGCCCCGAAATGCCACTGACGAGCGTTGTCGGGATAAATACGGCAAGCAGCACCAGCACTACCCCGACAATAGGTCCGGTAATCTCTCCCATCGCTTCGGTCACAGCCTGGCGGGAGGTGTAGCGCCCCGTGTCCAGCAGACGCGTGGAGTTCTCCACCACCACAATGGCATCATCCACCACGATGGCCACGGCAAGTATCAGTCCGAATAGTGTCAGCGTATTGATGGAGAAGCCGAACAAGGACATGACGGCCAGTGTGCCGATGAGTGATACCGGAATAGTGATGCAGGGAATGACGACCGCCCGCCAGTTCTGCAGGAACAGGAAGATGACGAGAACTACCAGCAGGGTTGTTTCAAGGAACGTCACCATCACTTCGTCTATGGAAGCATGAATGACATCCGTAGTGTCCAGGGTTACATTGTATTGTATGCCTGCAGGGAAATTTTGCGAGAGTTCCTGCATTTTTGCCTTTACTCCTTTGGAAACGTCCAGCGAGTTGCTGCCAGGTTGCTGATAGATAGCGATGGCAGCGGTGGGTTTCCCGTCCAGTTGGGATACTACGCTGTAAGAGGCCGAGCCCAGGTCGATATGCGCCACGTCGCGCAGACGGAGTATCTTCCCTCCGGTTTCGGTACGCAGGATAATGTTGCCGAACTCTTCGGGTGAGGTAAGGCGCCCTTTTACGGTCAGGCTGTATTGATAGGCATTTTTATTGTCTGTGCCGATGGGTTGCCCTACGTTACCTGCGCTGACCTCCACATTCTGTGATTGGATAGCTTGGTATACATCGGCCGGCGAAAGATAGCGGATGCGCATGGCGGCAGGGTCGAGCCAGATACGCATGGAGTAGTCCCCTGCTCCCATCACATTGACGGCGCCTACACCGGGCACGCGTGTTAACTGGTCTACGAGATTCAGCTTGGCATAGTTGCTGAGGTAAAGTCCGTCGTAGTCTTTGCTGTCCGACGTCATCGTGAGGAACATCACGATGTTCGATGACTGTTTCTGTACAGTGACGCCTTGCACCACAACGGGAGTAGGTAGTGACGACTGGGCCACGCTTACCCGGTTCTGGACCTGCACGGTAGCCATATCAATGTCTGTGCCTACGGCAAAAGTAATGGTAAGAGAGTAAGCGCCCGATGAGCTGGAGTTGGAGGACATGTAAAGCATTCCGTCCACTCCGTTGACTTGCTGCTCGATGGGGATGCCGACGGTTTGTGCCACCGTCTGCGCATTGGCTCCGGGATATACGGCACTGACCTGCACGGTGGGTGGTGTGATGTCCGGATATTGGGCAATGGGCAGGATACCCAGTGTGACCAGTCCTGCTACGACGATGAGCAGCGCCAATACGGTAGCAAAGATAGGACGGTCTATGAAGAATTTTGAAAACATAGGCTTTGGTATTAATCAATTCATATTAGTTGTCGATGGGATGTACTTTCATTCCATCCCTTACCTTCATCAGCGCTTTGGTGACGTAGCGTTCCCGGGGAGTGATGCCTGCCCTTATCTGGCGTAGGCTGTCCCCTATCAGTTGTCCGGTTTCTATATGGCGGTAGCGCACTATATTCGAATCGTTGACTACGTATATGTATTTCCCCAGCTGGTCGGTGCCGATGGAGACATCCGGCAGCAGGATGGCCTGCTGTTGCTCTCCGTAGGGCAAGATGATGCTGACGTAGAGGCCGCTTTTCAGAAGTCCTTTAGGATTGTCGAGACGGGCGCGGATGTTCAGAGTTCCGGTGTTCAAGTCTACGTTGGGCGAAAGATAATCCAGTTGTGCAGGATAAGTGAGAAGCCCGTCTTTGCCCAGGCTGACGGTTACTTGCCGGGGAATGCTGTCCCCTTGCTGCATCAGCATGGAGAGCCATTGGTTGTCTGCCACGTTGAAGTAGGTGTACAGATGGTCGTCCTTGTAGATGGTTGCCAGTGTGACGGGCTGCACGCTGCCGCCTACATAGCTTCCGGCATCCACCAGGTTACGGCTTACAGTGCCGTCGAAGGGGGCACGGACGGTGCAGTAGCTCAGATTGGTGCGTGCCGTGTTCAGGGCTGCTTCCGCATTGCTCACTGCAGCCTGCGAGGTTGCCACGTTGGATTGTGCTTGCAGCACTTGTATACGGCTTACAGCATCGCTTTTCACGGCCTCCTGCATACGTGTGTAGTTGTTTTGGGCGTATTCCAGGTTGGCGCGGGCAGTGTTGAGTTCTGCTTCTGCCTGCCGCACATTGTCTTGATAGACTGTCGGTTCGATGACAAAAAGCACTTGTCCCTGGCGTACCCGGCTGCCGGGAGCGTAAGCGATGGTCTGTAAGGTTCCGCTGACTCTGCCTACCAGGTCTACGGTCTTTTCAGAAGTCAGGTAGCCCGGATATTCTTTTGTCAGCGTGATGTTCTGCACTGTCGGAAGGGCCACGCTTATCTCGGGAATGGGCATCGTTTGTGCCGTTTCTTTCCTTCCCCCGCATCCCGTTGCCAGCAATGGCAGGATGAGCAGGGTGATGTACATTTGATTTTTCATATACGGTTCGGTTTAGTTTATATTCTTATTTCTGATTCATTTCATATCCGCCTCCCAATGCCTGGTATAAGGCTATCAGATGCAGCAAGGAGCTGCCTTGTGCCTGCACCAGTTGATTTTCGTATGTCAGGAGTGAGCGTAGTGCGTCCAGTACGTTCTGGAAGGGAGTAAGCCCTTGTTTGTACAAATCGAGGGAGAGCTTTAGCGTTTCTTCTCCCTGGTTGCATACTTCGCGCATGGCAACAATCTGTTGGATGGAGTTGCGGTAGGAGTTCATGGCATTATCTGTTTCCTGCACGGCGGTAAGCACTGTCTGGTTGAACTGGTGAATGGATTCATCGAGCTGGGCACGTGCCAGACGGGTGGCGTTCACCAGTTTGGTACCGCTGAATAAGGTCCAGCTGATGCTTGGAGCAATTTCAAATGTCATACTGTTCCGTTTAGTCAAGTCCTTCAAGTCATGGGAGGAATAGCCGATGGAACCTTTCAGGAACACTTGCGGCAGCCAGTCTCTTTGGGATGCGCCAAGCATTGCCGCTTGTGCGTTGACTTGGCGTTCGGCTTGCCGTATATCGGGGCGGCGAAGCAGCAGGTCGGCAGGAATGCCGATACCTATAGGTTCCATGTAGTCGGGCAGTTTACCCGGTTTTTCCAGTATGGGGCGGATATGTTGGGGATAAGTACCGAGTAAGATTGCGAGCGTTGTGATGTATTGGTTGATGCCTGCCTCCAGTTGCGGGATGGAGGCTTTGGTACTGTAAAACACGGATTTGGCTTGCGAGACATCCAGCTTGGATACCAGTCCGGTTTTGTAGCGTACTTCGGTGATGTTGAGTACGGCTGCCTGGGTATGGCAATTGTGGGTCACTACACTTAGTTCTTGCTGCAGTTCGCGGAGTTCGATGTAGGCGGAAGCTATCTGGGCACAGAGGGATACCATGACGGAGGTGTATTCCTCCTTGCTTGCCATGAAGGTTTCCCGCTGCGCCTTTACCCGTTGGCGGATACTTCCGAATACGTCCAGCTCCCAACTGGCGTTGAGCGAGGCGCTGTATGCACCGGTAATGGATTGCGGAAGTGCGTTGACATTGCCGCTGCTTTGCTGCCGCGCCCATCCTCCGTCCAATGAGATGGAAGGGAAAAAGCCGCCGCGTTCTATCCGCAGGTTGGCTTTGGCCATATCCATACGGTCCATGGCAGAAAGTACGGAATAGTTTTGAGTGGAGGCTACCGTAATCAGTGAATCCAGCATCGGGTCATCGAATGCTTTCCACCACTTGTCGTCAATGGGTGGTATCTGTTCGCTGAACAGATTGTCATCTCCGGGAATGGCATGGGAGACGTCCCTTCCCCAGCCTTGTGGGAGTGGCTTCTCAAGATAGCGGTTGGCTTTCTGTGCTATAGCCGCAGGACATAGGCATAATATGAGCAACGCAGTGCTCCAAGCTTTTATATTCATAAATAAAGGTTTAGGTGGTTATCTTTTTATGGGATTGATAACAACCTAAACCTTTATTTGTTTATGAGTATCTTATCAGGTGTACTGAGTGTTATCAGAAAGCATACCCGAATCCTACATTCAAGTAGATGGGATACATGGCAAAGGTAATGGTATTGAAATCTTTCTTGAAAATATCATTCAATCCCCATGTAAGGTCGGCAAATACACTCAGATGTTTGAAGGCACGCCAGTCTACACCAGCTTGCACGCCCCAGGCAAACTTGCGCAAGTCATCCGAAAAGTCGTAAGTGGCAATGGCACCGTCGGAGAAGTTCACTCTCTTACCGGTAGGATTACCTTCACGCAGATAGCCTTCGTATACGTATCCGGAGAATTCCTCATCCATCAAGTATGACACATATACACCTGCTTTGGCACGCAATCGTGAGTTGATTTTATATGCTCCAAGCACGGGGACGGTAATGTAGGCATTGCGTACTTTGGTTTTCACTCCTCCCGTCCAATTGCCTTTCAAGCGGTTACCGTCATTTCCTATGATTTCCATGCCATAGTTCTTTACTGTCGCTTTGGTAATCATATTTTTGGTTTCCAGTCTTACACCGGTTATTACCCCCCATTTCTTTGTTTTTCCCAACCACTTGATGGTATTTCCTTCCAGCATAAGGGCTAAGGTAGGATTGTAAGCATCAATGCTCCGTATTTCTACGGGCAATGGAAGCGGAGAAGTACCACCGATGCTGACACCGGCCCTTATCTCATATTCCCATCCGTGAAGAGCAGCGTTTATAAGTGTACGGTTCTGATTCTCCTGCGCGTATAAGGCAGTTTGCATGCAACCTACCAATGCGATGAATGCTACTATTTTCTTTATCATGTTGTAGTCCGATTCTATATGTTTTTTATTCGTAAGTCAGTTCTACTTCGTCCACTAAGAGCGTACTTCCGGGAGCACCTTCAAAAGTTGCACCGTCTTTACTGGAAGCGAAAATGATACTGATTTTATATTCTCCCTTTGCTAATTTGGCATTGTCAATCGTTTTGCCATACCTTTGATAATCAAAAGGTATATCAAAATATTCCCATTTATCAGTTTCGTGCGGATTAGGCATTAAAGCCAAAGCCACCATATTTGAATGTTCGTAATCTTGGTTTGGCAAATTACCATCTAACGTGATTTCAGTGGCGTTTCCTTGCTCATCATAATTTTTTCCTTCATAAAAAATGGCGTAAATGTTCATCATGTCTTTACGATCAGTGTATTTGCCGTTTTCATAAAACCGTTCACCGGTCTTATACTTGTACCAACCTTTCAAGCGGGCAGGTTTGTAGCAGAAAGGAATACCAAAACGTGTAGCTTCCAATGGTTTGGATAACGCATTTGTCATATCGAACTCACCAATAAATAAGTTGCCTGCAGCTATCGGCATTTTTACCAATGCTCCTAGTGAACCGGTGAGCCGAGTCTCTAATTTAACGCACTTTCCTTCTTTACCTTCGGCATATTGCACAGTGGGATAATCTTCAGTCAGTGATTTGCTGGCTGCCCAGTTGAATCCTTCATTTCCACTGGCCCATGTCAGTTCCAATCCATCTTGTTCCTCATAAAATTCCTGATAATAGTATTTTTTTTCATCTACTGATAGAAGACCTTTGATAAGTCTTACATCTTCAAAATGGAATTCGTTTGGGATGTCTGATATTGATTGCTCGCGTACACCAATGGAATATACTCGCTGCCAAGCCTTGTTCTCGGAAGTTACAGTATATTTCACTCTTTTTCCGTTGGAGAAATCATGTTCACTCCCACTTTCCGGACTAATGGTAGCACCCGGTGTCAACTCAAAAAGTGGGGATAGTCTATTCAAAGGAGTCCCTTCTTTTACTTTTACCGATATAGGATATGCTTGTAGATTATCATCATAAGATGGGTTCAAGTTGAAATGTGTACTTGCCAGAATATTATCTTCAAAAGAAATACCTGTTATATCAGCTTCAGCATTCGGTGCTTCATCTTTTATGCACGATGCCATCAATATTCCTAAAAGTGAATAAAGTATGAATAATTTGTTTAGTCTCATGCTTTTTTATTTAATTCTATTAATTTTTTGATGAGCAAAACTACACCTTTTTTCTTTAACTATAGAGCTTTATGAGCTTATTTAACAAAAAAACGGCAATAGAGGTCTTGACTATTGCCGTTTTATATATAAAAATGTTCTATTTTTAATTATCTGAGCCGATATGTACGATTTTTCTTTTGGCTCTTACTGGCTTTTCCTTTACAACTTCCACTTTCTGTTCGGGAGTTATGCCTGCCAATTCCGGGTCAATCATGATACGGCCGCAATATTCGCAAACGATGATTTTCTTGCGTGAGCGGATGTCCAATTGTCTCTGAGGCGGAATCTTGTTGAAGCAACCACCGCAAGCATCACGCTGTACGTATACGATACCCAGTCCATTGCGTGAATTCTTACGGATACGTTTGAAGGACTGAAGCAGACGGGGTTCAATCTTTGTTTCCAGTTCTTTGGCCTTGTCTCTCAGCTTCTCTTCCTCTTGCTTAGTCTCGGAGATGATTTCGTCCAGTTCGCTCTTCTTTACGTCGAGGTCTTTTTGTCTTTCTTCCAGCGCAGCAGTGCTTTCTGCTACTTCCTGAGATTTTTCTTCCTCTTGTGCGGCAAATTCCTTGATACGCTTTTCGCAGAGTTCGATTTCCAATGTCTGGAATTCGATTTCCTTGCTCAAGAAGTCATATTCGCGGTTGTTGCGTACGTTGTCCTGCTGGTCTTTATATTTAGCTACAGAAGCCTTTGCGGTTTCAATTTCAACTTTCTTTCCTGCGATGGAGGATTTCAACTCGGATACTTCTGCCTTGATTCTGTCTATACGGGTACTCAGACCGGCTATTTCGTCTTCCAAGTCTTGTACTTCCAGTGGAAGTTCACCTCTCAACGTCTTGATTTCATCGATTTTGGACAGCATTGTCTGCAATTGGAACAAAGCTTTCAACTTCTGTTCTACGGTTAATTCCTGAGGATCTTTTTTTGCTTCTTTAGCCATTTTACTTACATGTATTTTATGGGGTTTGTATTTACCTTGGTCATCTGGACCTCAAAATGAGGAAACAAATCCCGGATTATTGTATAAAATATTTCTTTCGTATATTGCTCACTTTCATAATGCCCTATTTCAGCCAATAATATATCGGTATCATGTCCGAAATAGTCATGGTATTTTATCTCGCCGGTGATAAAGACATCTGCACGGTTGCGGATGGCAAGCGGCATTAGGAAAGCGCCGGCGCCGCCACATAATGCAACAGTCTGTATTTCCCGTCCGAGGAGTTTGTTATGTCTGAGACACCCTACTTCGAAGGTTTTCTTTATCCGTTTCAGGAATTCAAGTTCTGTCTCCGGTACTTCCAGTTCGCCAATGACACCAGCTCCGGCTTGTACCCATGAGTTTTGCAAGGGATAAATATCATAGGCCGGTTCTTCATACGGGTGTGCCGCAAGCAGTGCCTTGACAGCCTCCGCTTTTTTGTAGGCGGGTATGATTGTCTCAATACGTACTTCACGCTCGGTATGCAGCTCCCCTATCGCTCCACAGTATGGATTGGCGCCTTTTCGGGCTCGGAATGTCCCCTCGCCTTCCAGATTATAACTGCACGAATCATAGTTGCCGATATTGCCGCATCCGGCGTCGAACAAGGCTTTTCTCACGTCTTCCGCTTGGGCGGTCGGTACAAATGCGGTCAGCTTCACCAGCGCATTTTCTTTGGCTTCCAGAATACGGACATTCTTCAAACCGATTTTCTCGGCAATCTTGAAGTTCACTCCTCCCGGCGCATTATCAAGGTTAGTGTGCGCAGCATAAACAACGATGTCATTCTTGATGGCTTTCAAGATACAACGTTCCACATAATCCCTGCCCGTGATGGACTTATACCCTTTGAAAATGAGAGGGTGATGTGATATAACCACATTATATCCCAATGCAATGGCTTCATCCAGTACGGCTTCAGTAACGTCAAGACACAACAAAGCCCCTGTTGCTTCCGCATCTGTCAATCCGATTTGCAGGCCGGCATTATCAAATCCGTCTTGCAATGGCAGAGGCGCGAACCGTTCAAGGGCGCTTACTAATTCCTTAATTTTCATTGTGAACAGAAAATTTGGTTGCAAATATAGTAAAAAGCAGTGGATTAAAAAGAATTCCAGTTTAAAAAAGTCTTGTAGACTGTATATTTATATGCAATTGAACTCTTTGCGGGTATGATGTGGTTATTTTTGCTCCTTTTTTCCCTTCTTCTCCACCATCACCGGCAGTAGCTTGCCGTAGGCGTCGAACGACTTGCAGGAAGCCAGAGAGATTGTAATCATCAGTGACAGCATGGAGGCGGTAAAGGTGATGACCATAATCATCATCTGATATTTGATGGCTACATTCGGGCTGCTGCCACCCAATATCTGGCCAATCATGGTTCCCGGAAAAGCAACCAGCCCCATCACGGATATATTGGCAATCAGCGGACTGAAGGATTTGATGATGGCTTGGCGGATGAAAGGTGCCTGTG
This sequence comes from Bacteroides sp. A1C1, assembly GCF_004328515.1. Lineage (NCBI taxonomy): Bacteria > Pseudomonadati > Bacteroidota > Bacteroidia > Bacteroidales > Bacteroidaceae > Bacteroides > Bacteroides sp. A1C1. Next base: position 65,591 of record NZ_CP036491.1, on the reverse strand, counting down.
CTTCTGCTCTTGTAGCACCATTGCCGAGAAGATATCGGTAAAGCTGTTGTTCTCGTTTCAATCCGCTATAATAGGTATTGAGGGCTATGACGTTACTGGATAGCATGTTGCCCATCAGTATGCCGAAAATAGGGATGAAATACCGGGCGCTGAATACGTTTTCCACTCTCAGTACTATTCCGATAAAGTACAAGCCTACACATACTACACTGCATAAGAAACCTGCGGATATGGGCAGGAACAGAATCTTCCTCTTCAATTGCGTTCGTGCCAATGCCGTCTGCGATGCTACGAATATCATGACAATTACCCATAGAAAGTTTATCCACGGGTTATCCCATAAGAAGAGGTAGTTCAAGTATATGCCGATGAAGAACAACTGGACAATCATGCGTGCCGTACCTATCACAGTAGCGCGCAACAGTCCGGTCTTGAACTTCCATATGTAAAACAACGGTATTAATAATAGCAATAATCCGATGCCCAGGCTGAGGTATGATATATCTATGGTTCCCAATAGTGTGTATGTTATTTCATGATTATATGTCGGTCGCATCCGTCGGCAAATCTTTTGTCATGGGATACGGTCAGTATGGTATTTCCCTTTTCTGTCTGCCTGCGGAAGAAAGAAAGTACTTTTTCCGCGGAACCGGAGTCGAGAGCGGAAGTCGGCTCATCGACAATGGTCAGTGGCTTGCCAATCATTGAGGCTACGGCTATCATCATCCGTTGGCGTTGGCCTCCGGATATTTCGTTTACCCGTTTGTAATATAACTCCCGCTCCAGACCCAAATCCTCGAAACATGCAAATAAGCGGGTTTCAGAAAAGGGTGTACCCCGGTTTGCCTTTAAACCGAAGGGCAATTGTACCATGTCCTTTACCCATTCCAGCGGCAATGCCAGTTCTTGTGGAATCCATGCAGTCTGCTTACGGACAACGTCGACGTTTCCTTTATCCAGCAGAATGCCGTTCAAGACGATGCGTCCTTCTTTTAACGGAGTAAATCCAAGTATGGCATTCAGCAGTGACGACTTTCCGCATCCCGAAGGGCCGGAGATACTGGCTATCTCTCCCCTTTCCAATTGCAGGTTGAAACCCGAGAAAAGTATATCGTTGCCGTAGGCGATACTGGCATTTTCTATTTGCAGCATGGTGTTCCTTTAATCTTTCTGTATCGCAAAGATAGTGCAAAAAAATATTTGTGCTATCTTTGACGCACTAATTAATTCAGGAAAGAAAGACTATGATACAGAATGAACGGGATTGCCGCCACGAACATGTGCTTGACGTGGCAAGGCAAATGCTGACTGCTGCGCGCACGGCACCGAAAGGAAAAGGTATTGATGTGATTGAAGCTGCGCTGGTTACGGGTGAAGACATTAAGAAGCTGTCTGAAAAGATGGTCGCTATGGTTGAAGAGCACGGTATGAAGTTCTTTCTCCGTGATGCGGACAACATTTTGCAGGCTGAATGTGTAATTATAATAGGTACGCGCGAGCAGACGCAAGGTTTGAATTGCGGACACTGCGGTTTTCCCACTTGTGCCGGTCGTCCGGAGGGAGTACCTTGTGCTTTGAATACGGTGGATGTAGGGATAGCTGTAGGTTCGGCTTGTGCCATGGCTGCCGATTTGAGGGTGGATACCCGTGTCATGTTTTCTGCCGGACTTGCCGCTCAGCGTTTGGATTGGCTGAAAGGATGCAAGACTGTCTTTGCCATTCCGGTGAGTGCATCCTCCAAGAATCCATTCTTCGACCGGAAACCGAAGGAAGATAAGTGATAATTGACGAGTAGAGGTTTACAATCATAGAGTAGAGGTTTAGAAGTCTGAAGTAGAGGTTTGGCAATTCTAAACCTAAGGTTTATTCTCCCTCTCTCTGCTAACTTAAAAAGTAACGAATTAGAAAAGATAAATAATATGGGATATTTTGTAGGACTGCCGCTGGGTGGTGCCGCAGAGAAGGACTGTCAGGTGCGTTTTGGCAAGAATATGACTTTTCAGGTAGAGACACGTGCTCCCCACTTGCCTGCCGAATGGGCTTTGCAAAGCGGCATACAGCTTACATGGCCCCATGCGGGTACAGACTGGACCTATATGTTGGACGAAGTGCAGGAATGTTTTGTAGCCATTGCCCACGAAATAGCCGCCCGGGAGACATTGCTGATTGTAACCCCAGAACCGGATGAGGTGAAGAAACAGATTCTCGGCAGGGTGAATATGGAAAATGTCCGTTTCCTGAAGTGTGAGACGAATGATACTTGGGCACGCGACCATGGAGCCATCACCCTACTGGATGCTGACGGTGTATCTCTGCTCGACTTTAAGTTCAACGGGTGGGGATTGAAGTTTGCATCCGATAAGGATAATTTGATTACGCGTCGTGCGGTGGAGTCGGAAGTGATGAAAGGAAAGTATGTAAATCGCTTGGGGTTTGTCCTTGAAGGCGGTTCCATCGAAAGTGACGGCATGGGTACGTTGCTCACCACCTCCGAATGCCTGCTTTCGCCTAACCGGAACGGACAGATGAACCGGGTGGAAATTGAGGAATATCTTCGTTCCGTTTTTCACCTGCAACGTGTTCTTTGGCTGGACCACGGTTATTTGGCAGGTGACGATACGGACAGTCATATAGACACGCTGGCCCGTTTCTGCCCTGCCGACACGATAGCCTATGTACAATGCAAGGATGCGGATGATGAGCATTACGAAGAACTGCATCGCATGGAGGAGCAACTGAAGACTTTCCGTACGTTGAAGGGGGAACCTTACCGTTTGCTGGCTTTGCCCATGGCCGATAAGATAGAAGAGGAAGGGGAACGGCTTCCTGCCACTTACGCTAATTTCTTGATTCTGAATGATGCAGTGCTTTACCCCACCTATCGCCAGCCGGAGAATGATGCCCGCGCGGGGGAAGTGTTGCGGGAGGCTTTTCCCGGTTATGAAATTATCGGGATAGATTGCCGTGCTTTGATTAAGCAACACGGCTCTTTGCATTGTGTTACCATGCAATATCCCGTAGGGGTGTTGAAGTAATGTCGATTATACATAGTAAAACAATAAACCATAGAATAAGATGACAAGAAAAATAAAAGTAGGTATTATCCAGCAGGCCAATACCAAGGACCTCAGGACTAATTTAATGAATTTGGCCAAAAGTATAGAGGCATGTGCGGCGCATGGGGCTCAATTAGTTGTTTTGCAGGAGCTGCATAACTCTCTGTATTTCTGTCAGACGGAAAACACGCAGTTGTTCGACTTGGCAGAACCGATTCCCGGTCCTTCTACGGGATTCTATTCAGAGTTGGCTGCTGCCAACGATATTGTGCTGGTCACTTCTCTGTTCGAGAAACGCGCTCCCGGATTGTATCATAACACAGCGGTTGTTTTTGAACGTGACGGCAGCATTGCCGGGAAATACCGGAAGATGCATATTCCTGATGACCCCGCCTATTATGAGAAATTCTATTTTACTCCCGGTGATATAGGCTTCGAACCTATTCAGACATCTTTGGGCAAATTGGGAGTTTTGGTATGCTGGGACCAGTGGTATCCGGAAGCAGCGCGTCTGATGGCACTGAAGGGAGCTGAAATACTGATATATCCTACGGCTATCGGTTGGGAAAGCAGTGATACGGATGATGAAAAGGCGCGTCAGCTCAATGCTTGGATTATCTCCCAGCGTGGACATGCTGTGGCCAACGGCTTGCCGGTGGTTTCAGTGAATCGCGTGGGACATGAGCCGGATCCTTCCATGCAGACCAATGGTATCTTGTTTTGGGGAAATAGTTTTGTGGCCGGACCGCAAGGCGAGTTCCTGGCCCAAGCAGGAAACGAACGGCCGGAAAATATCGTTGTAGAGGTGGACTTGGAACGTTCGGAAAATGTACGCCGTTGGTGGCCTTTCCTGCGCGACCGCAGAATTGATGCCTATGCCGGATTGACAAAACGATTTCTTGACTGATAACGACGGGGATCTCTGGGGGAGAACTAACGGAATGTCACCCGTTTGTTCATTAGGAAATTGACACTTCCGTAGATGAATAATCCCAGGAACTGGGCAAGGTATTCGTTGCAGTCCAGTCCCTCCACCAGCCCTATGAGGAAAAGGAATTGCGCTCCGTAAGCCATTCCGAAAGCTATAGAAAAGAGCAGCACTTGTCGCCAAGTGTTGCTCTTTTTTTCTGTAGGGAATATCCAGTACTTGCACCAGATGAAGTTGTGTATCTGTGCAAGTATATATGCGGTTACATTGGAGAGCATATAGTTGATGTCCAGTTCGTCCATCATTACCCAAACGGTAACAGCCATAATCAAGGCATTCAGCGTGCCGATTACCGCAAAACGAAAAATGCGTGCAGACTCTTTCACTCTCCTACTCCGTACCTGCTTTTACTCTTTCACTTCAACAATCAGATTCAGTTCATCCAGCTGCTTCTGGTCAATAGCCGAAGGTGCATCCAGCATTACATCGCGTCCACTGTTGTTCTTGGGGAATGCAATGCAGTCGCGGATACTGTCGAGACCTGCGAAGATGCTGACCCAACGGTCCAGACCGTATGCCAGACCACCGTGAGGAGGTGCACCGTATTTGAAGGCATTCATCAGGAAGCCGAACTGCTCCTGAGCCTTCTCGGGAGTGAATCCGAGAATCTCGAACATTTTGGCCTGCAACTGTGCATCGTGGATACGGATGGAACCTCCACCCACTTCAATACCGTTGCACACCATGTCGTATGCATCTGCACGGACAGCTGCCGGGTCTGTATCCAGCAAAGGAATATCTTCGTCTTTCGGATGGGTGAACGGGTGGTGCATAGCCATCAGGCGGCCTTCTTCATCGCTCCACTCAAACATCGGGAAGTCAACCACCCAAAGACAGACGAACTTGTTCTTGTCGCGCAATCCCAGTTGGTTACCCATTTCAAGGCGCAACTCGTTCAGTTGCTTGCGGGTCTTCATGGCGTCGTCACCGCTCAGAATCAGAATCAGGTCACCCGGCTTGGCGTTGAAGGCAGCCTTCATCTCCTGCAATACTTCCTGCGCATAGAACTTGTCGACACTTGATTTTACGTTGCCGTCTGCCTCTACGCGCGCGTATACCATACCTTTGGCACCGATTTGCGGTCTTTTCACGAATTCGGTCAGTGCATCCAGCTGTTTGCGGGTATAGTGTGCGGCGCCTTCTGCGCAGATACCGCCGATGTAGGCGGCATTGTCGAATACCGGGAATCCGTGTCCCTTCATGATGTCCATCAGTTCCACGAACTTCATGCCGAAACGGAGGTCGGGCTTGTCGCTGCCGTAATATTTCATGGCGTCTGCCCATGGCATGCGCATGAACGGCTCGTTCATCTCTACGCCACGGATTTCCTTGAACAGATATTTGGCCATGCCTTCGAAGAGGTTGATGACGTCATCCTGCTCCACAAAAGACATTTCGCAGTCAATCTGTGTGAATTCCGGCTGGCGGTCGGCACGCAGGTCTTCGTCACGGAAGCATTTGGCTATCTGGAAGTAACGGTCGAAACCGGAAACCATCAACAACTGTTTCAGTGTCTGCGGGCTTTGAGGTAAGGCATAGAATTGTCCCGGGTTCATGCGTGAAGGAACGACGAAATCGCGTGCACCTTCGGGTGTGGAGCCTACCAGAATCGGAGTTTCCACTTCGATGAATCCCTGGCTGTCCAGGTATTTGCGTACTTCAATTGTCATTTTATGGCGAAGTTCCAGATTGCTGCGTACATTGACACGGCGCAGGTCTAGATAACGGTACTTCATGCGGATATCGTCGCCACCGTCCGTATTTTCCTCGATGGTGAAGGGAGGGGTCAGCGATGAGTTCAGAACATCCAGTTCCGATACGATGATTTCAATGTCTCCCGTCGGGATATGCTGGTTTTTACTGAAACGTTCGTTTACGGTACCTTTAACCTGGATTACGAATTCACGGCCCAAGCGGTTGGCACGCTCGCAAAGTTCGGCATTCACCTCTTCGTTGAACACTAATTGGGTAATTCCGTAACGGTCGCGGAGGTCAATGAAAGTCATGCCTCCCATCTTACGGCTGCGCTGTACCCAACCTGCCAGCGTCACTTGCTTGTTAACATCGGAGATACGGAGTTCTCCGCAGGTGTGTGATCTATACATCTTTTTATTTACTGTTTGACGATTTACTTATTTACTATTTTGAACATGCAAAAATACATAAAACATATTATATGGCGCATCAAAAGGGGAAAGTTATTTTCAGAAACTCCTTATAAGTGCCTTTTTACAACATCACATTTTCGTCAGTTTCTTGAATTGCCTTTTGCCTTTATCCAGTATCATCTTGTTTTTATGGGCGATGTCTTCCACAAAAGCATCATTAATCTGTTTCAGTCCGTTGATATAGTCTTGTGCCCGCTGCAAGACATTCGAAGTGTCTTTTTCCGCATCCCGGGGAACAATGACCTGCAGTCCTTTCTTCATAATCTTTACATCTACATTCTCTCCCATCATCATCGGGTCGCCGTCAAAGTGGACTACCCCCGGTTTAGAACGGTGAATACGGAGTGTCTGGCAACGGAACGTCTTAATCCGGCTGTTCTGGTCAATGGTCTTGTTGAAGAGCTGGAAAGAGAGCGACGGTACATCGAGCACAGTGAACGGCTCGAGTATGGTGACGTCCAGCAGTCCGTCGTTCAAGGTGGCTTGTGGGGCAATATACGCATTGTTTCCATATTGCGATGCGTTTCCGCAGGCTATCAGGAACGCCTTGTATCGCAGGGTGCTGCCGTCCATTTCCAGTTCATAGGTTTCCGGACGGTACTTCAGGCTTTCGAGCAGAGTCTTTTCCAGATAAGTGAGTGGTCCTCTCCTTCCCGCCTTGGAGAATTGCAGGCTTACAAATGCGTCGAATCCCACGCCGCAGGTGCAGAAGAAAGGCACATCGTTGATTTTTCCGTAGTCAATGATGTCTATCAGTCCGTCATTGATGATGTCGATGGCCTTTTTCGGCTCCATCGGAATCTGCAGATGGCGGGCAAGTCCGTTGCCGGAACCGCAGGGAATGATGCCCAAAGCGGTTTTTGTATGTACCAGTGAGCGGGCTATCTCATTGATGGTGCCGTCTCCTCCTATGGCGATGACGGCATGTGCATCTTCTTGTGCCTTCTGTGCCGCTATCTCTACGGCATGGCCTGCCCGTTCGGTATAAATCACTTCTTGTGCATACCTTTCCTTATCCAGTTTTTCATCGAGCCACTTCAGTATCTGCTCCTTACTCTGAGTGCCGGATATGGGGTTTATGATGAATGCTATTTTCTTCTTGTTTTCGTTCATGCAAGGGTTGTTGCTATGCAGGTTTTCCAACTGGCAAAAGTAATATAAATATCTGAAAAATTAACCACATAATTCTTTTTAAAATAAGTATAAGTAGTTTTTTTAATGTAAATAGAACATATACCGACATATTTTGCTATCTTTGCCCCCTGTTTTTTAAGACTTGTATTTAATAGAATTAAATATTCATTATATAAAAGATATTTCATGGGTTTACTACAAGACAAATTTGCGAAATACGACCTGCCGCAGCAGTTTATGGCAAAAGGCGTATATCCTTATTTCCGCACAATTAACAGCCATCAGGATACAGAGGTAATGATGGATGGTAAAAAGGTTCTGATGTTCGGCTCTAATGCATATATGGGACTGACATATGACAAGCGTATCATTGATGCCTCGATAGCTGCCACAGAAAAATATGGCACCGGTTGTGCAGGTTCCCGCTTTCTGAACGGAACACTCGATATACATGTTGAACTGGAGAAGGAATTGGCTGAATTCGTAGGAAAAGATGAAGCACTCTGTTTTTCTACCGGATTTACTGTAAACGAAGGTATTATTCCTGCCGTTGTAGGCCGTGGGGATTATATTATTTGTGATGACCGTGACCACGCTTCCATTGTAGATGGCCGCCGTCTTGCATTTGCCACTCAGTTGAAGTACAAGCATAACGATATGGAGGCTTTGGAAAAAGAACTCCAGAAATGCGAACCGGATGCTGTAAAGCTGATTGTTGTGGATGGAGTATTTTCCATGGAAGGTGACTTGGCCAATCTGCCCGAAATTGTCCGCCTGAAGAAGAAATACAATGCCAGCATTTACGTGGACGAAGCTCACGGCTTGGGTGTATTCGGAAAACAAGGCCGTGGTGTGTGCGACCATTTCGGTGTTACCGAAGATGTAGACCTGATTATGGGTACATTCAGCAAGTCGTTGGCTTCCATCGGTGGTTTTGTGGCCGGAGACAAGGCGGTAATCAATTGGCTGCGCCACAATGCCCGTTCCTATATATTCCAGGCAAGTAGTACGCCTGCTGCTACGGCTGCAGCCCGCGAGGCGCTTCACATCATCAAGTCCGAACCTGAACGCATCCAACGTCTGTGGGACATCACTAACTATGCCTTGAAGAAGTTCCGCGATGCAGGCTTCGAAATCGGTGAGACAGAATCTCCTATCATTCCTCTCTATGTGCGTGATACAGAGAAGACATTTATAGTAACGAAGCTGGCTTTTGACGAAGGTATCTTCATCAACCCGGTTATTCCGCCCGCGTGTGCCCCACAAGATACGCTGGTGCGCGTAGCGTTGATGGCTACCCACACCGTAGAACAAGTGGATTACGCTGTAGAGAAGTTGACCAAATGCTTCAAGGCACTGGATATTATCAAGTAAACTGATTCAAACAGATATTAGGAAAGCCGTTTAATAATGATTAGGCGGCTTTTTGTTTAATACGAAACGGAATAGGGCTAAGATTAAATCGTAAAGTATATGAAAAAGAACTTCTTCATCATTGCTGCTGTAGTATGCGGAATGAGTTGTACCACCACTGCCTATGCGCAGTTCAAAATTGGTGGAAAGAAAATCAATGTGACCAAAGTTGTCCAAGCCGGTACAGATGCCGTCAAGGCCATTTCATTGTCCGATGCTGACATTGCAGCGATGAGCAAGGAATATATGGAATGGATGGATACACACAATCCGCTGACAAAGCCCGATACGGATTACGGCAAGCGTCTGGAGAAGCTGACTGGAAATATCAAGGAAGTGGACGGCTTGAAGGTGAACTTCGGTGTTTACGAGGTAATAGATGTGAATGCCTTTGCGTGTGGTGATGGCAGTGTACGCATCTGCGCCGGACTGATGGACATCATGACGGATGATGAAGTGATGGCAGTTGTCGGTCATGAGATAGGTCACGTCATCCATACGGATTCCAAAGATGCGATGAAGAATGCTTACCTCCGTTCGGCTGTGAAGAATGCTGCCGGTGCGGCAAGTTCTACAGTATCCAAATTGAGTGATTCTGAACTGGGTGCCATGGCCGAGGCATTGGCAGGTGCTCAATACTCCCAGAAGCAGGAGACAGAAGCGGATGATTATGGCTTTGAATTCTGCATCAAGAATAATCTCGATCCGTATGCCATGTACAATGCTTTGAACAAATTGCTTGAACTTTCAGCGGAAGCACCGAAGGAATCTAAGTTCCAGAAGATGTTCTCTTCTCATCCGGATACAGCCAAGCGCGTGGCACGTGCCAAGGAGAAAGCGGATGAATATATGAAAGATAAGAAATAACTATCCGTTGCTTACTATGATGAAGTGGGATCAGAGGTTTCTCTGAATCCCACTTTTTTTGTGCCGAGACTATGATATAGGCTTCTGGGGAAGCTGATAGGGATAATTCGTTAGTTCACAGTGCTGAACACTTTGTTTTAGCTACAGAAAACAAAGTGTTTTTATATGATGAAACGAAATGTTCTTTTAAGGGAAACAAAGTGTTCCCTTTAATGAAACAGACTGTTCGGTTAAGGGAAACACTTTGTTCTGTTTGGCAAAACACCTTTTATTTGCTTATTTGCTTTTAAATCAGAATAATTTTAGTATGTTTGCCACATTATTTATGAAAAACATGACTTTTGTATGAAAAAGCAAGACTTCCTCTTTATTTTTGTTCTGGTGATAATATTCCTGCCATTCTTTGTGAGTGAACCCGTTTACGATTGGTATAAGTCTTTCAACGCTGCACATGGAATGGTAATGAGTTTCATTAAATTCGGAATTCTTGCTACACTGGGTGAGATGCTGGGGCTTCGTATCAGTGCCGGAGTCTATAACCGAAAAGGATTTGGTGTACTGCCGCGTGCCGTAGTGTGGGGACTGTTGGGAATGGGAATCAACGCGGCCATGATTATCTTCTCCAAAGGTGTACCGCAATTTATGGAATATATGGGAATGGCAAATGCCGCTGCTATCATAAACGGGGAGTTTTGCTTTGATAAATTATGGATAGCTTTTGCTATTTCAGTTGCCATGAACACTATATTTGCTCCGGTATTCATGACATTCCATAAGATTACGGATACACATATTCTGGATTGGGGCGGCTCTCTTCGCAGCCTCCTCACCCCTATCCCGATGACCCGCATCATTACGCATCTGAATTGGGATGCACAATGGAATTTTGTCTTCAAGAAAACAATTCCCTTTTTCTGGTATCCGGCACACACCATTACATTCCTCCTGCCAGGAGAAATGCGGGTGCTGTTTGCTGCGATATTGGGTGTGGTGCTTGGGGTATTACTGGCTATTGCGGCGCGGATGAAATGAGGTGACAGCTACCCGATATCCATTCAGGCATATCGTAAAGCAGGTGATGCCTATAGTAAAAAGCAAGGGTAGCAGAAAGTGAAAGGCGTTTGGAGTGGCATGGTATGCAAATTGCTGTAGCCAATATGTCATAAAGAGATAAATGACAGGGACGGCTACGACGAATGCGATGCCTACATAGCTAAGGAACGGATAATTGATAAGCCATAGAATCTGACGGGCGGATGCACCGTGAATTTTACGGATGCTTATTTCACGTTTACGCTGTGAGACGGCATAATGTGTGATGCCAAATAATCCGAAAAGAGTAAGGAATATACTGACACAGGCGTACATGAATAAGATATGCGAGAAGTGTGTTATGTCCTGATTGTAGGACATAAATTTCTGATACATATCATCATATTTCAAAGGAATGCCTGGATTTTTCTTTTCGTATGATTCTCTTAGGCAATTAATGACTTTATCTTTATATCCGGCTTTTACCTTTATAACTAGAGTTGAGAAATTATCTTGTGGAGTATCATAAAGGAGTATTCGTAAGGGAGCCACTTGGTCTGTCATGGAGTACTTTTTGAAATCCTTTACTATACCGATAATTGTACCTTTTGTAAGTTCTTCTCTTTCGTGTACATACTTGGAAATGGGCTGTCCGATAGGATTTTCTCCTTCGGGCACCAATAAATCCACGAATGTTTCATTGATTAGTGCAGGTTGTGGAGTACGGGACATTAGATGGAATATTTGCAGGGAGTCTTGCAGTTCAATATGATGCATTGTTAGGAATTCCGGACAATCCTCGTATAATTCCAACATGAGCAGATTGTCACCGGAATCATCCTTGCCCGGGATTCCTAAACTCATCGGATATATTCCGGTATTGGAGGTTATTACCGCTTCTACCCCTTCTATATTCTTCACCTCATCTATCCGGGTCTTTAGCGTCGGTTGTGCATTGGCATCTGTATATACATTAATAATATTCTCATAGTGCTTTTCTTCCTGCTTAATCAGATACATCTGTGAACGGATAATCATGAATGTACTCATCAAGCCAATGGAGATGATGAATTGTATGGTTACCAATAAGGCCACAATGAAACGTTTTTTGCGTCCGGTAAAGAAATGACGGTAATTAGTTTCGGATATGGAATGCAACCTATGACTCATATAACTTGCCGGTATGACAGACAATATTATGATAAACAACAAGATAAGAGGGAACACTTGCCATGAGAACAAATATTCCATTGTCAGTTTGGCAGAAACCATATGATTAAATGCAGGCAATAAGTCATTCATCAACAATAAAGATAAAAGGAAAGCGACAAGAACCATCAGAAAAGTATCCAAGAACAGTTGTTGGCGCATTTGTGATCTTGTGGCTCCCATTATGGATTCAATGTGAAGCATGTGCACTTGACGCAACAAACGGGAGAAACTCAGATTTATAAAGTTGAAACAACCGATGAATAGAATCAGTAATGCGGACAACAGCCCTACACCCAATAAGGTGCTCTGCTGATGTTTGATAACTTGATTACTGTCTTTTACCGTAGCGTCGAAATAAGATTCTTGCAATGTTTGGGTACGAAGATGTCCGTTTCCCAACAAAGTGGGCAGTTCTGTTTCTCCGAAACGTTGGCGGAATTTCTTTATATCCGTACCTTCTTTCAGCAATAGCATACAATCAGAGCTTTCGGTAGCTTCCAATGGTAGGAGTATGTCTGTCTGCATCATGCTTTGCTCCGGTTGGCTGAATACGGCAACGATGCGTCTGATACCTATTTCGCTCAATAGTATATCTACATTTTTTCCTATACAATCTGTTGTACCGAAACATTTCTTGGCAAACAGTTCACTTACAGCTATGTCTCCTGGTTTCAGTAATGCGTCTTGAACATCCCCTACTATATTATGGAAAGGGAAAAAAGCCGTTAATGTTGAATCTGCTGCTACCAAGCTCCAGCTTTGAAATTCTTGTCCTTCAATCTTTACCCTTACATTCTTGAATGTTTGCGTACGTAAGTAAGACTCTATTTCCGGAAACTGAGATACTATTTGAGGAACAGTTCCACCGTATATGAATGTACCTTCCACTGCCTGTTGGGCAAAAGGTAGAGTCTGGACTAAACGCAGAATACGATTTTTGTTGGGATTATTGTTCTCAACGTTATATTCGTGTATTACAAATGCCATCAACAAAGTGGTGCAGGCAATACCGACGACCAGACTGACAAGGGAAATGGCAACAAACAGTTTATTGCGTTTCCAGCTTCTCATGACTAATTTTAAGGAAAGGTAAGAATTCATATCATGTATATAAAAGGTTCGGGAAATCTATAGGTTGACGATGTACGACTGAAATTTGTATTGCCAAACGCCCGCTTGCTGACAGGCACTTAGTAAATTCAAAAGTGGCATCAATCGTACATTGTCAACTCATAAATGAAACAGGGGTTATCACAAATTGGCTTCTGTCACCACTTGTCCGTCAAACAGATTGATGATGCGTCCGGCAAAACCGGCATCATGCTGTGAGTGTGTCACCATAACAATTGTGGTACCTTCTTTATTCAGCTCACTCAGCAGTTCCATCACTTCTTTTCCATTCTTTGAATCGAGGTTACCGGTAGGCTCATCGGCAAGTATCAGCTTAGGATTTGATACAACTGCACGTGCGATAGCGACACGCTGTTGTTGTCCGCCGGACAACTGTTGCGGAAAATGCTTACTGCGGTGCATGATTGCCATACGTTCCATGGCGGTTTCTACCCGGCGCTTGCGTTCGGCGGCAGGAATGCCCATGTAGAGTAGCGGCAGTTCGATGTTCTCGTATACATTCAGCTCATCAATCAGGTTGAAGCTTTGGAATACAAAGCCGATGACTCCTTTGCGCAAGTTGGTACGTTGGGCTTCTGTATATTTGGATACTTCCGTCCCATTCAAATAATATTCTCCGGATGTAGGATTGTCCAACAGACCGAGGATATTTAGTAAGGTGGATTTTCCGCAGCCCGAAGGTCCCATGATAGCGACAAACTCCCCTTCTTTCACTTCCATGTTTACGTCGTTCAAAGCCAGAGTCTGTACTTCCTCGGTCTTGAAAATCTTTTGTAGATTTACTGTCTTAATCATAATGCTTGGTTTTTATGGTTTATAAATATTTCATTTCTTATTCGTTTTTAATGACTTCTGCCGGATTTGTCCTTGCTATTTTCAGAATGCGGAAAATAATAGTCAGAGTAGTAATGACAGCTACGATTATGAAGATTGAAATCCAAAATAGCGGGCCGTCATTAAAGAATACGATATACATGTTTTTCCATAACTGCAGTATGGCATAACATAAAGGAAATGCTAGCGCTGCTGAGAGTACAAGCTGATAAATATACGTACGGGCAAACAATATGATAATCTGTTTCAATCCCGCACCATTTACTTTACGGATTGCCACTTCCTTTTGTCTGCGTTCCGTATCCAGTGTGATTGCCGAATAAACACCTAATAAAGTGATTATAAGGCTGACAAATGAGAAGAATAAGATTATCCCTTTCATGTTGTTCTCGATGGCTTGTGCTTGGTGAATGTCTTCCAGTAAGGTCGAAATGTGTAATTGTATACTCGGTGGAAGATTCTCTTCCAGCATTTTCTTAACGTAAGTCTTTACTTCTTCTGCTTTTCCGGGTACACACTTCAAATAGCAATGACCTACATAATATTTGAAATCACAAGGCAGAAAGACGAAGCCCTGGCTCTGATTGTAAGTGTCGGCTACAAAATCGGAGCAAATGCCGCATACCGTGTAGCTGTCTTGATAATTGTACAAGGTGGTTCCCAGTAAATCCTTCTTCATACGTTTTGCCAATTTACGGTCTGCTACCATGTCACTATTTGTCTTCAGGGCATGCCCGGAGAGAATAGGGATATTCATAAATTCGAAAAAGTTATTAGGAACATTCATTATATTGACTTCAAGGCTACTTTCCCGGTTATCTTTTTCTGTCTGCATGCTTGTTCCCGAAATACCTTTCAGATAATTAATTTCTGTCAGTATTTTATCTTTTATATCCGGATGTTGACTGATGCGCTCTATGAGAGCAAGCTTTTCGTCATTTTTTAGAAAACGGTAATCCATAGGAATACTGATGATTTCGGACTTTTCTTTTTCTGTCAGTGTGTTGAACAGTGTGGAACCGGTCTTGTCAGCCTGCAAATATAAAGCGACTGTAAAGACTATGAATAACCAACAGATGAAAAACTGGATACCCAAAAGACAATTTCGTATCTTCTGTTTGTGGCGTTTGGATTTGTTTTTGTAAATACTTGACTGGATGGAGGCATGCTTCATCCTCCATACGGTAAACAAGCAGAGTAATAAGCATAGTAAAATAATGCCTGCCATATATTCTGTTGTCTGTATCAATAATAGGTCCCGTTCAATGACTAATGTGAAATCAAATAAAGAGAATGAAAGGTAGGGGTTAAATATTTCTATCAGACAGAAAGTCAATAAGAAGGTTATGAACGAAATGATAATGGCTTGGGTAAAAAGTAACCAAAATAGTTGGTTGCCATTACTTCCATTCACTTTACGAATGCCGAACTCGTGCGAACGGTTCAGATAACTCCCCGTCAAAAAATGAAAAAAGTTGAGTAGACCAGTCAGTAGAATCAAAAGGCCGACAATGAATGTGATTCCGGCAAAGTAAGGGGCAACGGATTTCTCCCGAAAAAGTTTTCCGAAATTCGAGGCTGATACGGTATTTTTCTCATTGAATATTGTGTGCTTCAAGTCCATTGCACGGAAACTTGCTTCAAGTTGCGCGGATGTTTTGCCCGGACGAAGAAGAGCAAAAGTAAGTCCACCGGTCATACTGTCTCGTCCGTCGAATTGTATAAGTCCTTCGCTGTCGTTCAAGATTAACATATCAATCTTTTGGAGAAAGCTAAGGCTGGTATTCAATGGAATATCTTCTATTATCGCTTGTATGGTATAGATGGTACCTCCTGTTCGTGGTGTGGTATCAGGTGAAGAGAAAAGCCGTTGTGCTAAGGTCATTCGCTTTCCTATCGGATTCTCTCCGAGACCAAATATTTTGTGTGCCAGAGAGCGGGTCAGTATCACGGCATTGGGAGTTTGCGATGCTACAGTCCATGAACCTTGTAATATTTCCGGGGTGAACACGCTATGGTAGGTTGTATCTACTTCCATAGCATATAAATCTTCGTAAGGCAGTTCTTCCTTGTCGATAGTTTCCACATTGTAGCTACGTGGGTGGGGATAGGCAACAAAAGTAAATGCTTCTACTTCTTGGAATTGCAATTGGCGCAGACTCTCAAACAACGTAGCGGGAGTTCCGAAATAAGGTTCTTCTGCTGGAGTGTATAGGTTTATGTCTGCAATGCGTTCCCAGTGGGTAAAGCACTTGTTGGTAGAATTTATATAGCGGCTGCAATATAGGCAGATACTAAAACAAAGTATGCCTACCGACAGTCCGATGATAGAGATGATATTCTGTGCCTTGTACTTTAATAGGTTTCTGAATGCTGTTTTAATATAATGTCTTATCATAATAGTATTTATTATTGTATTATTCGCTTTTGATTACTTCCGCCGGATTCTGCCGTGCTGCCTGAACGACTTGCTGCAATATCGTGAAGAGCACCATGATTATAACAATTCCCAACCAAACAATGAATAAATCCATGCCAATAGATATGTGGTAGGCATATTGTTCCAGCCAATGATGCATCACCGCGTATGTGCAAGGAAAGGCCACAATCGCTGCGATGTAGGCCATCCATAAATATTCGCGGAAGAACATGCCGATTATTTTATTGACATTAGCTCCCATAATCTTGCGTACTGCTATCTCCTTCCTTCTTTGCCGGATGGTGGAAGAAGATATGGAGAAGATGCCGAACAAAGAAATGACGGCTAAGATTATTTGTCTCATAGTGCGTCGTTTTATTTCATTATCAATTCTTCCGCCTCGCCAAAGGTATCATATCCCGTTGTAATTACCCAATCTCCGGGCTGCAAACCTTCCGTAATCTCGTATTGTTGCGGATTTTGGCGACCGATGCCAAGCGGCACGCGCACGGCTTTTGTCTTTGCGGCGTTCAGTTTGTAAATCCATTGTCCTCCGGTACTCTGGTAGAAGTTGCCGCGCGGAATGACGAGCGCCTCCTCCGGCTGGCCGAGTTCTATCTGTACCCGGAAGCTTTTGCCTACACGTACGTTGTCGGGCATGTCACCGGTGAAGACGAGGTCTACGTCGAACGTGCGGTCTTTGACTTCGGGAACCACTTTCGTGATGCGCAACGGGTATTTTCTTCCCTGATAATTGATGGTGGCAGGCAATCCGGTGATAATGCGGTCGATGTAGTATTCGCTCAGGGAAGTATGCACTTTATATTGGTCCAGCACCTTGATTTCCGCAATGCTTTCACCGGAAGCGACCTGCTGTCCCGGAGTCACCTTGACAAAACTGAGCTGGCCGGCGACGGGAGCTTTCACCACCAGGTTGCCGAGCCGTTCGCAGGCGCGTTCATACTTCTTCCGTTCCCGTTCACGGTCGTTCCTGATGAGGTCTTTGCGGATGACGGTGACGGCAGAGTCATGACGAAGGCTTTCCCTTTGAAGATGGGCATTTTTCACTTTATAGTTGTATTCGTCCTCGGAAACTTCGAGCTGCGCCTTGCTCTTGATGCCCATGCGGTACTCCTCCTTGTCAAGGGCAAAACTCTTGCGCAGGCGGTTGAGGTCATAATCGGTCTGCAGGGCTTGTTGTTGCAGGTTCAGGCTTTTCTGCTCCATTTCAATCTCTTTTTCGCGGTAGGTGATAAGCTGCTTTTCCCAGTCGTCGCGCTGGTCTTCGATACTGCGCAGCAGGTCGGGGTTTTCCATGACGAGGATGGTGTCTCCTTGCCGGAGCAGGCTCCCCTCCTCTCCTATGATGCGTTCCACGCTTCCGGCTTCACGTGCATTGACCTTGATGGTAAGGATGGGCTGAATCACTCCCTCCACATCTACATATTCCATAAATTTGCCGTTCTTGACTTCGGCTATCTGTATGTTGTCTTGCTCGATGCGCAGTTTGCTGGGACCCAGCGAAAGGGTGACTACATAAATCAGGAAGGTAAGGAAGGCAACGCCTCCCGCCAGATAGTAGCGGTAACGGATGTACCAGGGTTTCTTTTCAAGTTTTATATCCATAATGCAATATTTTATATACTCTTTTTTTACTTTTCAGATACTCCCTTCAGAAGTACTTCTGAATAAGGGTTCCGAGTTTTACTAAAACTTCACCGGAGATTTAGTAAATCGTCACCGGAGTTTTAGTAAATCTCCGGCCAGCTTTTACTAAAACTATTCCACGATTCTATTATTGTATAGATTCTTCATTAGTAACCCTTTCCAAGTCTTCTGCCAGTGGCCTCTCTTTTTCAAAGTCATATAGCGTGATGCTTCTCAGTGTATAGTACAGACTCCAATAGTTGTACAAAGCCGTTATATAGCTTCTCCGGGCCGTATCTTTTTCCGTGATGGATGCATTGAGGTCGAGTACCGAGGACTTTCCGAGCAGATAGAGTTTTCGGGCTACTTCGGCGCGTCGTTGGGCTGTATGGTCCGTGCGGGCGGCTATGTTTACCCGTTGTGCCTGCAGGTTGAATTGCTTCACGAGTTTCCGTACGTTCAAGTCGAAATCCGTCTTGTCTTGCTCTACCTGCGTGTAGACAAGGTCTCGGTTGGAACGGGCCACGCGTACTTGTCCCCTTCCGCGCCCCCAGTCCAGGATTGGGAGGGTAATGCCCAGGCTGACGTACTGCTGGTCCAGTGGATTCCGGTAGGCATCTTTCAGCTTGTCGGCAGTTTGCGTCAAGCCGAAGCGCAGGTAGATGTCTGCTTTCAGTCCGGCATTGGCCTTGGCGCGAGACACGGCACTCTCGCTTTCCACCTTGCGGCGCAGCATGTTCTGTATCTCCGGACTGTTTTCGTTGGCAAGCATCAGTGCGGCATCCAGGTCGATGTGCAGGTCGGGCACGCGGTTGTCTATTCTCACCTTTATAAGGAGGTCTTCTTGGATGCCGAGGTAGGAACGGAGTTCCTGCATGCAGTTTTCCACTTCGATGCGGGCATTCATGCAGTTGGTTTCTTCGGTCAGTTTGTTGAGTTCGAGTTGCAACATTTCGTTTTCGCTGATGGTGCCGATGTTATATCGTCCTTGCGCATATATATATAAGGTGTCTGCATTGGCGTAGTTGGCGTTGGCTATTTCGTAGTTGCTTTGTGCTTTGGCCAGGTTGAAGAACTTCTCTGTGGCATTGGCGGCAACAAGTTCAAGGGTTTCTACGTAGGTTTTCTTGGCTTCGCGATAACGGATAGGTTCGATGCGCCGATCCCACTTCAGGCTGTTGTAGCCAAACAAGGACTGGCTGTATCCGATGTTGACGGGTGAAGTCTGCCAGGAATAGGTGTCACTGCTGAAAAGGTCGAGACGCTGCGCAGCCGTTTCAATGAAAAAGGTTCCTCCGGTCCACGGCACGTTTTGTGTCAGACTCAGTGTCAGGTCAGTGCTCAGCAGGTTCTGCTCTATGAACTTGACGTTGCCATCGCTTTGGGTCACTTTGTTGATGGCACGGTCCAGATAGGGATTGGAAGTAAGCTTGAGCGTCGGCAGGTAGTTGGCACAGTAGTATTTGTAGTTCCAATAAGCGGAACGGAAGCTATGGCGGGCATTTTGGGCGTCGGGCGACTGCTGGCGGGCCTGCTCGATGGTTTCTTCCAAAGTCAGCTCCAGCGTGTGCTCTTGGGCAACGGCACTCGACATCAGACTGAATGTAATAAGCAATAAAAATATATTCCGGTGCATAGTTGTTTTCTTTACTCTATAAAGTTCAAATTCTATGCCATAAGTATAAGTTATTGTATTATAAGTGTTTGTTGTGGTTCGAAGCTTTCCAAACGTGTGCAGTTGCGCACAAAAATAGTGCGATAATGCACGCACAACACATGGATATTATACTTATCTTTGCCCATACAAGAGATGTGGGATTGTGTAGGCCTTGCCTGCACGAAAAGAAAACAGATATGGAGCAGTTTGGTAAAATATTGATTGTAGATGATAACGAGGATGTCCTTTTTGCACTGAACCTTCTTCTCGAACCCTACGCCGAGAAGATAAAAGTGGCAGTGACTCCCGACCGCATCGAGCATTTTATGACCACTTTCCGTCCGGACATTATTCTGCTGGATATGAATTTCAGCCGTGATGCCATCAGTGGTCAGGAAGGTTTCGACAGCTTGAAGCAGATTCTGAGTATCGACCCGCAAGCAGTGGTCATCTTCATGACTGCCTACGCGGATACGGACAAGGCGGTGCGTGCCATCAAAGCGGGGGCTACGGATTTCATTCCCAAGCCGTGGGAGAAGGAGAAGTTGCTGGCCACCCTTTCTTCGGGCATGAAGCTGCGTCGTTCGCGGACCGAGATAAATCTGCTGAAAGAGCAGGTGGAAGTTCTGAGCAATGTCACAGCAGGAGGCTCCGAAGAGATTATTATCGGTGATTCTCCTGTCATGCAGCAAGTCTTCTCTACTGTGGAGAAGTTGCGCGATACGGATGCCAACATACTTATATTGGGTGAGAATGGAACCGGAAAGGATGTGATTGCCCGCCTGCTTTACCGCAATTCTCCCCGCTATGGAAAGCCGTTTGTTACGATAGACCTCGGCAGTATTCCCGAACAGTTGTTCGAAAGCGAGTTGTTCGGCTACGAGAAAGGCGCATTCACCGATGCACGGAAGGCGAAAGCCGGACGTATGGAAGTGGCAACCGGCGGTACGCTTTTTCTGGATGAAATAGGTAACCTTTCCCTGCCCATGCAGGCCAAACTGCTGACTGCCATCGAAAAGCGTTGTATCAGTCGTTTGGGAAGTACGCAGGCTACGCCCATTGATGTGCGGCTCATCTGCGCCACCAATGCAGACATCCGTCGACTGGTGGACGAAGGAGACTTCCGCCAAGACCTGCTGTATCGCATCAACACCATCGAACTCCATATCCCCCCTCTGCGGGAACGCGGAAACGACATCCTCTTGCTGGCAGAGTATTTCCTGCAACGGTATGCCCGCAAATATCAGAAAGAGATGCGCGGGCTGACCCGCGAGGCGAAAAACAAGTTGCTGAAATATGCCTGGCCGGGTAATGTACGTGAGTTGCAGCATACCATGGAACGTGCCGTGATACTGGGAGGCGGCTCTTTGCTTCGTCCGGAAAACTTCATGTTCCAAGCTTCTGTTTCCCGTCAGAAGAAGGAAGAAGAAGTCCTCAACTTGGAGCAATTGGAACGGCAGGCTGTGGAACGTGCCATGCGGCTCAGTGAAGGAAATGTGACCCGTGCCGCCGAATACTTGGGCATTACCCGCTTCGCCTTGTACCGGAAACTTGAAAAACTGGGCTTATGAAACGATATTCATTGATTGTGGCACTGCACATCATCGGCATAGCCTTCCTTTCGGTCGGCGTTTATCTGCTGGTGGATGCCGGACTGTGGTTCAGTACGCTGATGGCTTTTTTGATATTGCTGGCGATTGCCGTTCATCTGTACCGCCTGCAGATGATGCAAGTGCGTATGATGCGCCATCTGGCAGAGAGCCTGCGCTATGACGACATGATGCTGTCGTTCCGTTCTCCCTACAAGAACCGGTCTATGGAGGATATGGTGGATGAGCTTTCAGAAGCGATGAGGAATTTCCGTACCCGCGTGCTGGAACGCAATGAGATGGAAGCGTGGCAAAAGCTGATACGTGTGCTGACGCACGAAATAATGAATTCGATTACTCCTATCATCTCCCTCTCCGAGACCTTGAGCGAACGGGAAGTGTCGGAAAAGAACTACCCCGTCATGCGGCAGGGAATGCAGACTATCCACCGTCGTAGCAAGGGTTTGCTGGAGTTTGTGGAGAATTACCGGAAGCTGACAAGACTTCCCGCCCCCGTTCGTCGTCCGGTTGCTGTCCACGAATTGCTGCAGGATTTGCAGAAGCTGTTTTCGGAAGAGTATATCCGGATAGAGCTTCCGGAGACCGACCGCATACTCCAAATAGACCGGACACAGATAGAACAAGTACTGATTAATCTGATTAAAAACGCCAAAGAAGCATGTAGCAGGAAGGAACATCCCCTGATAGAAGTGAAGATGCTACCCGCCCTCTCGTGGCAATGCCTTATTACTGTCAGCGACAATGGCGAAGGTATCTTACCGGAAGTGCAGGATAAGATTTTTGTACCGTTCTTCACCACCAAGCCTTCCGGCTCAGGCATCGGGCTCAGTTTATGTAAACAAGTGATGAATCGGCATGGCGGCAATATTACGGTGCAGTCTGCTGTGGGAAAAGGGAGTTGCTTTACGTTGCTATTTGGATAAATGGAAAAGAGGGTATATACAAAAATAAGCTACTGAAAAAATCAGTAGCTTATTTAATTTCTGTCGGGGTAGCGGGAATTTCACTACTGACAATAAGATGCTGACAATCCGTTGCGTATAAAACTGTATAACTGTATATTCTTCTATTATTGTCTATTAGTGTATATCATCATTATTTTCTTTTTCTATTTTTCGCAATTCATGTTCAAGCTCTTCTGGCTGAAGTATTTTCTGGGGATTGCATTCCTTTATCCAACCTTCTATGAACCCTTTATGTGCTCCATGTATAGCTTCAAAAGGAAATCTCATAGTTTTATTAGTATCATATTTAAATAGTACATAACAATTAGAGGTTGGTTCATCCACCTTCTGAATAGATAAAGTTGGGAATGCCTTACGCCATTTCTTTATGAAACTATCAATTTTGTAAACAGAAAATATTTCTATTGTTCTCATTACTTATTTAGTATTTCTAAGTTGTTATCACCAAAAACCAATTTAAGCACTTGGTCTTTCCGATCTTTTTTTAATTTTATCTGAAGAATAGCTTCTACATCTTCGGATGTCTTTCCGTCAGAGGTGTACTTCTGTGGATAAGTGAAAACATCTACTATATCCATATTCAAGGCACTTGCAAATTTTGAAAGTTGCCATAAACTCAACTGCACCTCACCGCTTAATATTTTACTGAATTGAGAAGCAGACGTACCTGCATATTCAGCAGCAGCACCTTGTGTTAAACCTCTATCTGATATGATTTTACGTATCTTATCTATGACTGGGTGTATTGGAAATTCACTTTTCTTTTTCATATCTCAAATATATCTATTGATTATCAATATGTTATAACTTGTTTTGAAACAAAATTTCAAAATATTCAATTATAAATTTCATATATTGAAAATTCATTTCTATATTTGCATTATAAATTTCAGAATAAGAATTGTAATATTTAAGATTATGAACGAAAAAACATCAAAAATGGTACCTAAGAACCATTACGACCAAATGGAAAAAGCCACAAGACTGAAGCTCCGTAACGAGTTCCTAAAAAGAAGCGGTATGTCATTGATTACATTCTATGACAAATTAAGAAAAGACTCCTTCAAACCTTTGGAAAGAGAACTATATGAGAACATTTTCATAATTCAACAAAATTAAAAATCCAAGCAAATGATTTCTGCACATGAGAAGATGATGGAAACGATACCCAAAGAGTTCAAACGTATAATGTCTGGAGTAGAGGCGGCGGTACGCAGCGGAAAAACAAGATACCTCATAAGTAGCAGACATTTAAAACCTGAATATGAAAGAGCTTTGTTAGGTGTTGGGTATGAAATTAGAAAAGGACGTGTAGCAACTCAAATTATATGGTAGCATTTATCTCCAATATTGAATTCTACAACACCCCTGAAGGTGATGTGATGATGAAAGAGTTCGGGCAGCCGGCTGTTGTTCTCAAGGAGGCTGACCGCCCGACTATCGAACACATGCTTGCTGTCATCAGGGACAGATATCCGAAAGCACATGCCCGGCTGATGCAGCTCTATTCAGCCAGCACGATGAATCGTTGGCATTATGAATTCCGGGTAGTTCATCGTTTCATCCGATGCAATTTCGGAGAGTATGACCAGTACAATCTTGACATTAACAAGGATGGACAGTTTGTATTCGAGGAGGTCAAATGCCCGTTACGGGGTGAATGTGAACATGAAGGGGTGATATGCAGACCGGAGCTTGATACAGCACTGACCGATCGCGAGATGGATGTATTCCGGCTCATTGCCTCCAACTGCCAAACTGATGAAATTGCGGCAGAGCTACATATCTCGCCTTGTACGGTTAACCGCCATCGGGAGAATATCAAGGCAAAAATCAAGGTTCGCAATGTGGGTGAGATGATTTCCTACTGGCATCGGAATCAAATGAAATAAGCCCACCGTGAGGTGTGCCATCTGTGTTTAATGTGTATTCTATGGCTGTGGCGGTCTGCGAAGATAGTCCGGCCCCTCATACTGCATTCAAATGGTAGCGGTATACTTAAGATTTGCCGCGACTGGGGTTCGATTCCCCTATATGAGACGATGATTTACTAACTTAATAAACAGAAGATATGAATAATAACAAAGGTTTTTCCTCCATTTCCACTCCTGACGGACAGTTCAGGATATGGATTCCACGTCCGACGGCTTCGGGCAGAGTAATATGTAACTGTGGCTTTGCACTCAAGAGCCATCTTCCTTTCGTCGATGCCGTTGATGCGCTGGACTACCTGCAGGTAGACGAAGTTCGGCAGATAGACCAGGACCTTAGTATCCTTGTTATTTCATTTCTCGATGCACCGCATGAGTGCATGCTGAAGATGATAGAAGATATCCCCGAACTTATGGAGCAATACTTGGTAAATACATAAGATCTGAATGCTATGAGATACTTTATAGACAACATCAAGACTTATGCCAGTGTCAACAAAAAAGGCAGGGCATTACAGATATACGTGCAACAGTTTGACCGACATCTGATTGCTGACGAATGTTCTTTGGATGCACTGAAGTGTGACATCGAGCACCAGATTAAGGTTATGAATGAGAAATACCCACGCAGCCGTCCGGTTCGGCTCGAGGTATATGAGAATGCCAAGGGTGGACAGTGGACTATTCTTGTGGAGCATGACAGCGACAGCATTGTCTGCATCATATCCTATGAAAAGGTGATGGGCTATTATACCTTGGCAGATAAGATAGATCAATTTGCAAAAATAGGACAGTGATGAGTAATGTGATTGTTTTTTTGTGGATATCACTAATTGTGATAGTGGCAGTCTTGATACTATGTGTCTGGGCAATGCGGAAAGCATCCGGATCTTACCGAATTCTCTTTCTCTTTGATATTATCGTCTTGATGATAAATATTGGGATAATAGGATTTGCAATTGGTTGTTTATCTAATATGCGGTAATATGAGAGATTTGAAAATGACAGATTTCCCGACATATCTTTGGGAGACCCTTGACGTGTATCAGGACAACAGTTACTGTTACAATATCCGCCCTGGCCAACATGTCGTTGGAGATTTATTCGACAGTTCCAGAACGAAGCTGGTATCATACAACAGAAAATCACATGTGCAGATAATCTGTGTATGCGACCCCTACAAGCCGCCTTTCTATGCGCGTGAATGTATGTATGGTGTATATTCGGCGTGGAAAGAAATCGGAGAGGACATCTTTAACCTGGAGCTGATGGGGTATTCTACCAAGCAACAATTCCCACCCCTATGTACATCACACCATTATTTTTGAATATTATGGAAAATGAATCATTTGAAAGGGCCAAAGCCATTAAGGAAGAGATTGAAAAGTGTAATTCTCTTCTTGAGTCAATTCTAAAAAGCAGCAGGGAATGTTGTGTGTATCGCGATGCCGATAGGGGTACTCGTGACATTATTGCCATCCCCCTTCCCAAGTATTGTACCCAGTACATTATTGATGGACTTTACGTAAGAAAGTGCCGGATGGAGCAGGAATTTAAAGAGTTATAACAATCTAATAACAAGAATCAGGTCAATGAAGAAAGGTCAGAAGGTACGCATCCTGCGTACCAATCAAGTAGCGACAATCGTCGAAGTGGAGTTAATTCGTAAAGGTGGCAAGGTACATCGGTACTGCCATCTGAAGACAGATGAAAAGTCATATTTGTGGTTGGATGCCTCAGAACTGGGGAGTGTGGTGGAGGAAGTGAAGGTCTCGGTAGTTGATGACCGGAACCGGGAGCTGCACTTGGCTATATGCCATGACTACTCCAAGGATAATATGAAGGTGCATCTTACCGGCAAGAATCCGGATAATCTGAAGGAAGCTTCCGGACTATATGCGAGACTGATGAACTTGTTCATTGGGAGCCTGAAGGAAACGCGGGAACTGTAGGAGCGGATAACGTCCTTGATGATATGGAAAGCCTATTGAAATATAGAATGGAAAATCTTGATTGGATAGACCGTTTCTTGGAGAAGCTTGGCGTCGACGCTTTTCTTGAGTTTGAGACGAGGGTATATAGTGCCCTCGACAAGCTCAAGGTCATGCATTACTATGATATCGGGGGCTCGGTCATACCGGAGCAGCAGGAACTATTTATCAAATTCTGTTGCTGCTATATTACCGGGCACTCTGAATACGAATTCAATGAAGACTATACACAGATATGGAGGAAAGAAAGCTATGAACAATGGAAGATGGCAACCCGATGAGGACAGATACGTCCGGGAAAATGTCAATAAGAAAACATTGGAACAAATGGCGGAGCATTTGGGAAGATCCGCATTGGCTGTACAGTTATATATGCACCGGAAGCATATTGTAGTGGGACAAACAGTCAAGCGGAATCTGGTGCAGGAGATTCTCCGACTGAAATTCCGGCATCCGGAAAATTTCATGCCCAACCGTGCCTTCTACCAGGAGGTAGGCATCAACCAGATGCGCTGGTGGGATATTTTCTATGGCCGAAAAAATATAAACCAAGAAGAATATATCGCGTTGTCGAAGTATTTCGGCATAACACTGGAGGAGGCATTCGCAGCGCGTCAACTTTGCATATTTGAAGAACAATGATTGATGACGAATTAAAACAGAGAATAAAGGATGCCAACGAGATTACGGACGTGATTGGCCAGTTTGTATCCCTTCACAAGAGAGGTATCAATTATATAGGGATCTGCCCGTTTCATCCAGACCGGCATCCGTCGATGACCGTCAGTCCGTCAAGACAGACATACAGGTGTTTCGTCTGCGGCAAGGGAGGGGATGTCATCCAGTTTGTCCAGGATCATGAGAACATGTCATTCAACGAGGCTGTCACCTGGCTGGCTGGCCGTGCGGGAATCTCTCTCCCTGAACGGGTGATGTCCGACGAGGAAACGGCCAGGGTAAAAGAACGTGAAGCGCAGCGTATAGCGATGAAAGGCGCCGCATTCTTTTTCGAGAAGCATCTTCCGGAGGCGCAACTTTATCTGCATGACAGAGGGTTCAGCCTGGATGACAAAGTCTTGAAGGATTTCAGAATTGGATATGCCCCGGCAGGCAACCTGGCTAAAAAGGAGATGCTTGCAGCCGGATTTTCCGAACAGAAGCTGCTTGAGACGGACATCCTGAAGAGAAGCGAGAAGAACTTCACCTTCGACACTTTCAAGGACCGCATCATGTTTCCCTATTTTGACATCAAGGGCAACATAAACGGATATACCGGACGCTGGCTGACCCCGCAGGAAAACACCGGCAAGTACGTCAATACCGGGGACACGCCGTTGTTCAAGAAAGGCACTCACCTTTTCGGTCTGTACCAGGCACGTACTGCCATTGCAAGGTATGATTGTGCGTATATAGTCGAAGGCCAGTTCGATGCCATGTCCATGCACAAGTTCGGTGTCTGCAATACCGTTGCCACCAGCGGAACTGCACTGACTCCGGAACAGATACAGCTGCTTGGCCGGTTCACCCATCGCGTGATACTTGTATATGATGCGGATGCAGCCGGGCTGAAAGCGTCACTGGCCAACTGTGAGGCTTTCCTGCGTGCGGGTTTCCAGGTCAGTGCAGTTCCGCTTCCTGAAGGGAAAGATCCTGATAATATTGCCCAGGAGCAGAAACTTGAAACCGGAAAATGGCTTGCAAACCGGGAACAGAATTTCCTTCAATATTTTGCCATCTCCTTACGAGGCAAGAATCCCGGAACCGACCCAAACAGAGAGGAAGAGGCAATGCAACGGCTTTCAACCCTCATATCTGTCATCCCTTCGGAAACGCTTCTTCTCAAGTGCATAGAGATAATGGCCGGGATTTTCGGCAGCAACACGGAAGTCATCCAGCGGAAAGTGAATTCCATCTTGCGGCAGCGGAAGACAGCTTCCATCAAGGAGAAAGACAAGATGGCTCCCGGTATATATGGTATCGATATGATTGCGGAGGCACGTAGCGGGAATGAGCCTTGCATCCTGACATCGAATTATCAGGAGTTCCTCACCTTGTATGGAGATGCCCCCATAGCATACGTCCATGGCATTCCTGGAATGAACGACATACAGCAGTTGCGTCAGGCAAGCCAGATGTTCACCTCTGACAGCGATGGCCTTACCATTGCAAAGGACGGTACGGAATCCGGTTACCTTGCCGGATTATCCGCCATTTTCCGTGCCGGGCTCTCCAATATCACCATAACGGTCGAACGGGATGTCCAGGATGATAATGATGAGGAAGGAAGTGACGACGAGGAAAATATGGACGGGGAGGCAAACGATATCATCGAGACTTTCAATTTCGCGAAATTCTATGTATTCCTGCACAAATCTTTTTTTAAGACCTATAATGGCGAGCGTGCTCCCTATATCGAACGTTGTGCCGAAATAATCAGCTACGCGGAAGATTCGGTACGCATCATCAACTTTACCTACTTTCAGAATTGCCTGGGTCTGACCAAGCAAGCCCTGAATGAAATACTCAAGCCCTATCTGGCCAAACGCAAGTCACGCATGGCCATCAATGCACAACGGACGGACGATGACTATACTGAAGAGAATTATGACCCGGACGAACTTCCCCGTTATGTCCAGGACAATCCGGAATATCTGCAGATGTTCCAGCAATGCAATTACTATCCGAAGTTAAACAAGCAGGGGGAACCGGTATGCTACCTTTTCAAGAATGAGAAGTCCGGCCATACCATGGTAGGTGATTTCTATATGATTCCACTTTTGCATATTTACTCGGACAACGACGAGGAAAACAAGCGTGTCCTTAGAATAAACCGCCGTTATTACAAGACACCGCTTTACATTGAGGTGAATTCCAAAATCCTGGCCAAGAAAAGCACTATTGAGGAGAAGCTGATTATGCTGGAAGCAGTCAACTTCACCAATGGTGAAGAGAAACATTGGACTAAAATACGTGAATATATGAGCAGACATTATGTTACTTGCACAGAGGTTTCCACATACGGGAACCAGCAAGAAGACGGTTTTTCCCGACGGGAAGACCAGCAGTTTTTTGCCTTCGCCAACGGCATCTTCCATGTTGTTGACGGAATACCGAGATTTGATGCGGTAAATGAGCTTGGAGTGGTCACTCACAATGGCCGGAATTATTATCTGCCGGCATTCTCCACCATATATGCCGGTTCCGGCAAGCAGTCCGACAAGTACGAACTTATTTCACAGCTTGTCTATAAGGAAATCCCTATAGACAAACGTTGCACTTTCGACGAATGGGCCTCACTGATGGACCGTGTATATAAAATCAACGACAACGGGAAATGGGCCATTCTCTTTGCCATCATGTGCGCTTTCCGAAGCAATATACACTGCATAGACCGTTTGTTTACAGCGCCATTCTTTATGGGACCGATGTCATCCGGAAAAACACAGATTGCGATATCCATCCGTTCCCTATTCATATCTCCCAAGATACCGATTTTCAACCTGAACATCGGTACCGATGCCGCCATGTCCACATTGATGAGCACTTTCCGGGATGTTCCGGTTGTCCTTGATGAATACAACAATAAGGATATATCAGATATAAAGTTCCAGGCACTTAAAGGAATAGTATATGATGGCGATGGAAGACAGAAGCGTAAAGGCACATCCGGCAAGGAGATAGAAAACGACAAGGTGTACGCGCCGGTTGTCATTTGCGGCCAGGAAACTCCCCAACGTGATGACAATGCACTCATGTCACGTATTATAGTCTGCGAAGTCCCCAAACCGAAAAACCGAACCCAAGAGGAAGTGGAGCTTTTCAACAAACTCAAGGATATAGAGGATCCGGCCAAAATCGGGTTGTCGAATGTCCTCTTTGAAGTCCTTCAGCTGCGTTCGCTGGTAATGCAGCATTTCCGGGCACTGAAGCAGAAATCCTATGATGAATTGAAGCAGGCGCTGATAAATGCCGGTGAGATTGACCGCCTCATGAAGACTGCATCATTGTTTCTGGCGACATGCAGACTGATTGAGGATTATACAGAATTGAAATTACCGTTCACCTATGAGGAGTTTTTTAAAATAGCCTGCGATAAAATCAAATTTCAGGTGGAACTGATTTCCAAGACGGATAAGCTGGCCACATTCTTCAAGGCTATGGATGTGATGATTGATACCAAGGCTATCAGAGAAGGCAGGGACTTCGCCATTGATACACCGGAACGAATCACCATCAAGCTGCCCGGAGGAGAAAAAAAGGAGGTTCCTATTCCTGCAGGAACCCGTGTGTTATTCCTACGCGTCAGTACCATCTATACGCAGTACGCACGTTCTTCTTATAATCAGGAAGACTCAACGCAGTCGACCATCGAGCAGAACCTCCGCTCCCATCCCAGTTACCTGGGCTTTGTCCATGCACGCCGGTTCAACTGGTATGAAGTCGTGGAGGTACCACGCGGCGGTTTCGAGGAAGATACTCCCAATGAAACCGGAATTCCGGTAAAGCTCAACAATGACATGGTGCGTAAAGTTGAGAAGAAGTGTACCAATTCCAGTTGCATAGCTATCAACTACGAAATTTTCAGAGAATTATATAGCATTGATTTGCAACGCGGTTCGGAAGAATCCCGTGTTGACGCTAATCCCGACAATGATCCTATTGGAGCAATCGGTGCCCCCCAAGAGCTGAAGTTCTGATTTTTATTATAAACTTTAAAAAACGAGTTATGGAAACAAAAATTATTACGAGAGTGAACAATGTGGACATCGTCTCTACGAGTGACGAACAACTGGTGCCCATCCGACCGATATGCGAGGCACTGGGCATTGATGCAAACGGCCAAAAATAACGCATCGAACGGAATGAAATACTCGGTCCAGTTGCGTGTATGATACACGCAACTGGAAAGGATGGAAAGACGTATGATATGTATGCCATTCCCTACATGTACATCTTTGGCTGGCTCTTCTCCATCGACACGTTCAAAGTCAGCGAAAATGCCAGAGAGGCCGTCCTGCGTTATCAGACGGAGTGCTACAAAGCATTGTTCGAGCACTTCACCGAGCCGCAAACCTTCCTCAAACAGAAACAGGAGGTCATGGAGAAGAAAGTGACCGAGTACCAGGAGTGCCAGCGCCGCTTCAAGGATGCACAGAAACTGATGAATGAGGCAAAGTCTGAACTGAATCAGGTGATGAAGCTCACCATCGAGGACTGGAGGGCGAACAACCGCCAGTTGAATCTACCGTTCACAGCTGAAGAAATGACCAGGGAAACGGAAAAGGTCACCGGAGAATAAGAACCAAAAGATTGCCAACTTTTAAAACGAACAGATTATGGAAACAAAGATTATTGCAAGAGTGAACAATGTAGATATAGTATCTACGAGTGACGAACAAATGGTACCCATCCGCCCTATCTGCGAGGCGTTGGGCATTGCTTACGAGAGACAGACGACCAAGATAAAAGAACATCCGATTCTCTCTTCAACTGTTACCCTGAGGGTAATGGTTGCCGCCGATGGAAAACAGCGAGAAATGTTGTGCCTTCCATTGGAATTTATCTTCGGTTGGCTTTTTACAATAAATCCGGCCAATGTAAACGAAGATGCAAAACCTACGTTAATAAAATACCAGCACGAATGTTATCATGCCCTGTTCCTGCATTTCACCGCCCGTGCCCAATTTGTAGAACAAAAGCAAATTGAGATAGACCGCCAACTTTCGATTGTAGATGATGCCAAAGAACACTTTCGCACTGCAAAGAATATACTTTCGGAGGCCGAGGCCAAACTAAAACAATTGCGTTCATTGACAATGAATGATTACGATATTGAGAGTAGGCAATTGAAAATAGATTTCTAAAAAATAATCCGGGCAGAATGCCGCACTATTCAAAAATAATCGCTATGTTTGCAATGTCTAACATACATATTCTCACAAATGCGGGCAGCAAGCTTGCATTTTCGGTGCAGGCATTTTTTATGCCCGGACATATTGTGTACCATATATGGTATCCGTGTACCCCCGTGTGGAGCGTTAATGCGCCCACAGCATTTGTGAGATGTGTTAGACAACGGGAAAGGCACGGATACTTTCATTTAAAAAACTTATTGTCATGTCTAACAACAATGCAAAAGTTTCCATCACTGCTCACAACAGTTTCGGAACGTCCGCCCACGAAACGGGCATCAACATCTCCACACTCACCCCTTACGAGTATTTCCACAGTATGGGAATTGATTTGCAAGGTTTCTCCATCCGTATTCTTGGCAAGCGCCGTAAGAACGGTGTTGCCATCACCGGTGTGTTCAATATCAGTGGCATCTACTATACGGTCGGTGCTGAAGACTATGAGCACTTGCTGGTCGATTTGCTGGAACGATACCGGGAGAAACGTGCTTACCATAAGAGGTGCCGGGAACGGAAACGTGAGCGGAACATGCTTTCGTTCATCAACCGTTATCCGGATGCCATGGTACTTCCGGCATACTTTTCTTGACTTGCACCTTTCACATCAACTTTATGCTTTATTCCCGGTGGCCGCCCCATCGGGAATAAATGCTTTTTTATATTCCGATTTACGGACATTTCGTTCGGTTTCATCCTCCTGGTATCTTATGATACTTCCCTACTCCATCCCCCGGACCCCCTGGAATAAAAAGACAAGCAATATAGAGGGAGTTTTGAAAAGAAAATATTTCAAAAGAGGCGTCCAACAGTCCAACAGTCCAACAAGAGAAAGAATTTTAAAATGTAACTCTCTGTTGTATAGTAGTATATATTTTCTATTTAATCATATATATATACTACAATGGCGCTGTCTTGTTGGACGCTGTTGGACGTGTTGGATTGCCATTTTTCAACCATCCAACTGGCTCCGTCCAACAAAAACGGCAAAAAATGCGGCTTGTTGGACGTGTTGGACGTCCTCCAACAGTATTTTCTTTATAGTAAATTTGTATAACTAAATAATAATCAGTAACTTTAATAATGCTGTTGGACTGTAGGACAGTTGGAAGCAAAAATAAACAAAAACGGTTTCAAAAAATTTTTTTAAGGAAATGAGCATGATTACGACGAGTATTTCAATTACACCTTACCTGGCTGAATATCTGCGTGGAAAGTACAACAACGGTGCGGATGAACCTTTCCGTATTCCTGACAATACGGACTTGTACCATGTGATATGGACGCTGATGTCGCGGCGTCATCAGAACCAGTCTCCCATAGATGACGGTAATCTGACTATCATACTCCCGGAGAGGCGTATCGGTAAGGATCCGGAAATATACAACTATCTGTCTCCACGGTCGGCCAAAATCATAGAAACGGAAATACGCAGGATGTTCAACCGGGAACTTCATACGGCAATGGACGAGAACGACTTGAACGGGCATGAGTTGAACAATCTCGATATCGTTCACAATTTCCTATGTGCGTATTGCATAGACAGCATCAGTGAGGATGCGTTGCTGAAGAACTTCTATCGGTGGCGGGAGAACATCCGCAAGCGGAAAAAACGCCGCGAATATAAAAAGAAGTTAAAAAACGGCTAAAAAATCACCGACCGAACTATGCGTTTTGTCCCAAAATGGCGGACAAAATGTCCTATGTATGGCGAACTTGTTGAATTACAAATAAATATCCTAATATGAAAGAACTTTCCATTCAGATTAAAGTCTATCCGGTGAGTAACATGCGCCAGGATGTCTATCGGTTCATGGCCGATGAGTTTGAGTTTACTCCGGTACCGGAATCTTCAGAGGCGGGCCGCTGTTTCAATTGCAATAAAGATATAAGCATAAGCCTTCCTCCATCCGGAGTGATGAAAGACTTCCTGGCAGGCAGGTTCTGCATTGTCGAGTTCACTGACACCAGGCACCGGAGTTTCCGGATCGGGGACAAAAAAATACCCGCCATTGTCTCGATATCGCCCAATCTGAATTCGGCGACTCTGAAAATTGAATGCAAAATGCTCAGTTCCCCGCTATTGTAGCGTCCTTCACCCCTTTCTGCAGGCTGCCTATCTTCGCTGAAAAGATACGCAATGAACAGAACTTATCTACGCCAGCTTCTTACTTTAAATATACACCGGCTTCTTATCACGGCAGAGGGCTTGTCTTCTGCCATGATAGAGGCTTTTCCATTGGTGTCCGCTGACAGTCTGCAGCCGACATCCTTTTTCTTCAATGAAAATCCTCCCACATATAAAGAGACATCGAAAAAGGCCCTTTCACTTCTTCAGCAGGAAATGAAGGCCCGTTCAGAACTCCAGGGGATAACCGTCACCGATGACTTCTCTTCTGACGAACTTCCTGAAGGCAGTATCGCCTATCACCGTATCTGGGGATTCATCACCTCAGATTGTCAGTGGTATTTCTCCTCCAAGCAGTTCGAACGGGACCTGCTTGCGGCAGAAGCCAATCCGGCCATAACCTGCCATTTCCTGCATGTGAACTCTCCGGGAGGGGAAGCATGGTATATGGACAGACTCAGTGAGACGATGCGCTCACTCGGCAAGCCCGTCATGACATTGGTGGAGCAGTGCAA
Source organism: Bacteroides sp. A1C1 (assembly GCF_004328515.1). Classification (NCBI taxonomy): domain Bacteria; kingdom Pseudomonadati; phylum Bacteroidota; class Bacteroidia; order Bacteroidales; family Bacteroidaceae; genus Bacteroides; species Bacteroides sp. A1C1. The sequence continues at coordinate 30,984 of NZ_CP036491.1, read as the reverse complement.
CTGTTCGGCCAGCTATTATATAACCTGCCATTCCAGTTTCATTGCCGCACTCACGGCCTATGATACCATCGGCTGCATAGGAACCATGATTTCCACTTGTAACTATGACGGATGGTTCGAAAAGATGGGTCTCAAACTCATCCAGGCCAAAGCCACGAAATCAGACCTGAAGAATAAAAAGACGGATGACTTGCTCAGAGGGAACCCGGAACAGTATATCAAAGAAGAACTGGATCCACCCAATGAACAGTTCCTTGCCGCCGTTCTTGCGTCCAGACCACAACTGGGCAGCCTGCCGGAAGACGACCCGGTATTCCGTGGTGAAACGTTCGATACTCCGCATGCCATCGATAAAGGGCTGGTTGACGCCTCCATGACTTTTCCCGAAGCTGTGGTCAAGGCTGTAGAGCTCGGTCGCAGCTATATGGAGATTGAGAATATAAAAAGAAGTGCTCTCAACTATTTATAACTTAACTTTTGTTTATCATGAATTTAAAGGAAAGAATTCAGACCGTCCTGCAGAAACTGAATCTGCTGGACAAAGCGAAAGCCAATCAACTGACCCAGGAAGAATGGGGACAGATAGTCAACTCCTATAATCAGGAGTACCAGTCTATCCTTCAGGATGACTTGGCTGCGGACCAGGCGGCGCAACGGCAAACGGTTGCTGTCACCCAGGAACAGATTGACCAGGTACAGTCCATTCTTGGAAGTATCGTCAATCCGGTACAAACCAATTCAACAACCACGGAAGAGGAAAATAGTGGGAATGGACCGGTGCAGACCATTTCACAGCCAGCCAACGGTGAAGGCCTGGTGCAACTGGCCACCGCTGTGCAGAGCCTGGTTGACAATATGAACAACCGCGCGGAGGATGATATCCCTTCCCGGACAGTGACAGCTGCTTCCATCATGTTCACGGGACCGGCAGACCGTTCCCGGTATCTTTTCGGTATCGAAAACCAGATGTTCTCCATGTCCGAACGTTGGAACAAGATTGCTGTCAATCCGGCCTCCGCTTCTTCTTACGGTCCATGGAATGAAGAGATTGAAGGGGCCGCTTTCCGTCGCCAGGCCGTTACTTTCTCCCGTTCACTGCAGCAGCGTTACGATTATCTGCACAGAAACGGCATGCTTGACGCCAAACGTCTGGCAGCCGGAGAATTCAGTACGAACTACGAAGGGGTGAATACAGCCGGTGTGGGCAACCAGTATGTGGTTCTGCGTCAGGACTATTTGATTGCCCGTGTACTCTCAGTCCGCGACCTCACGCAGTATTTTCCCGTCCGCTATGGAATTCAGGACCATGACCTCGTGTTCAATGCCTTCTTCTCCGAAGTTTCCCAAGCTTACCAGCAGGGTGAAATCTGGAAGGGTGACATGAAGCTTGAGAACGAGATGGGTCATGTGGATGATGCGATGATCAAGCTCAAGTTCGGTCCGATGAAAGAACTGGAACGCATGTACATCGCTTATCTGAACAAGGAAGGCTCCGATCCTATCAAGTGGACCATGATCGAGTTCTGCATCCTGAACTCATTGGAAACTGCGCAGGTGGAGCAGAACAAACGCCGTATGCGGGGTATCTATGTCAAGCCGGAAACGGGTGTCGCAGGCAATTACTTGAACGCATCGACCGGAATCATATACACGCTGGTCCGCTACATGCATGAGTTTAAGATTCTTCCCCATGACGATGAGTCCTATCGCAGCTACACGGCTTCCAACATGTTGGATTCCGTTCAGGAGTTTGTCGGCGATGTGGTGGCTTCCTGCACGGAAGACATGGACCTTGACCGCCACGTCCTCTATCTGAATAAGACCCATTTGCCCTGGTGGATTAAGAATGTCCGCGCCAAATATGGAAAGGACATTGATTTTTCCGGTCCGGACAGTTACCGCAATGTGGTACCTGACACGAATATGCGTATCATCTGGTTGCCTTACCTCGGTCAGTTTCCCCTCATGTTCATGGATATTCCGGGTAACCTCCAGTTCCTGGAATTCGTACCGGGCGAGATGCTCTCTATCAAGGTGAAAGAGGACATGGAACTGGTAAAGGCATGGTCCACCTGGAAAGAAGGTACCGCCGCTTCGTTCACCGGCCGCCGTTTTGACAGCCTGGAAAAACTGAAGGCCAACAATTACGAATGGCAGCAGATCTTCATGAACAAACCTGCCGTCGATATGGCAGCGGACGCGACCACTGTCGATGCTTCAAAGGGATTCTGGCAGATAACAGCGGCCAACACTGCCGCCAAAGCCATTACGGACATTACGGGAGCCAAAGCCGGTGTAGCCTACATTATTGAATGTGGCAGTACCGAGAATGCCACTACCATCGCCAAGTCGGACAAGTTTGCCGGCATTACGGAAGCTTATACTCCGACCAAAGAGGGTGACTATATCATGGTAATCCTGAACAGCAAGGGTAACTTCCTGGAACTGGAACGTCAGGTAGGCGGTGTACGCAAGGTGAACGCTGCACTCCAGCCCAACATTCCTGGAGTCAGATAATTGGTTGTCTATAAGAACAGATTGTTTTCAGGTAGCGCGGGGCGGGTCCACTTAAGCCCGCTCCGTTTTTTATAACTTAAAAATTAAAATTGTATGAAAGCAAAAAGAATTTCAAATCCTTTCCGTAAAGGGAACCAGGCCGCCCGTAAGATGCAGGTCCGGTTTTTCCTTTCGCTGATGGTGCTTCTGGCACTCGTGTTTATTCTTGACATGGTCATGTCTCCCGGTTCTGTGCTGGGAATTTACGGATTTTCCGGTACCACACTGGCCGCCATGATGGTCATCGGTGACGTGGACGATGTATCCGACCGTAAGACGCACGGCTCGAATATAGCCTACAAGATTTACCTGGTGGATGTCGACCAGATAAATTCCGATGTACCCTTTCCGCTTCCAAACCAGCAGCGTGAGATAAGCACCATCCCGATGAAAGCCGGACAATACATGAAGTACTTTGCGGCGCACGATATTCCCACCTACACTTCAACCGGTGAGAAAGGTGACATTACCACCAGCGGTACGAACACTTTTGTTGCCGTCATGGGCGGCATGCGTGACCAGCTGCTCGATTTCATTGAACAGCATGCCGGAGGCAAGTTCATCATCCTTTTCAAGGAAGTGGGCGATGCGCAGTGGTACATCCTCGGCAACTATGACCGTCCGATGGTACTCTCCTCCTTCGAGTCCAAAAATGACAAGGACGGGCGTTATGTAACCTATACCTTCACACGTACAAGCATTGACCAGTACTACAAGTATACGGGCGATATTGTCCGTGCTCCGGCAGCGGCTCACACGGCTGGCGCAACGGCACTTGCCATTAAATCCACCAACAACCGTTATACCATCCCCGATGGCAGTGAAGGCACATACGCCATTTCCACTGTCAGCGGATTGACAGCCAATGATAAGGGACGTTACATCACACTTGAGGGTACCGGTACCGACAAGGCGGCCACCATTGCCGACGGCAACAGCTTTGTGCTTGAGGATGGAGCTACCTGGACAGCCAAAGCGGGTTCTTCCATCACCTTCATGGTGCTTGATGCCTCTACACTTGTCGAGGTATCCGGCAGCCGTGTGCAGACAGCTTAGTAAAAAACACCTCTTACAAGTCAGCAGAATTCCCTTATAGGCAGCGTGTTGGCTTGTAAGACTTAAATCTGTATGTTATGTATAGTTTCAAAGAAAAGAAGACACATTTCGTGGCTCTCCGGAATCCGGATGTGGCACAATATGACCTTGAGTTACTGGCTAAAGAAGTTCCTGGATTTCCGCAGCTTGCCACATTCTCACGCAATCCCAAACGTTATGCCGATGATATCCTTTATGCACTGTTAGATTGTGCCACACGTGAGAAGATACGTGAGTATCGCCGGGCTATGATCGCAAAAGAGGCAGAAGATGCCGGAGAAAAGAAAACAGAAGCCCCTACTGCGGAAAAACCGGCCGAAAAAAAACAGCAAATGCCCAAAGGGGAAACAACACATACTGAAGGAACCGGTCCACATGATGACGTGGAAAAGCCTGAAACAGCTCCGGCTGACAACTCGGCAGAAGAGTTGAAACAAGCGCTTGATGAAGCGGAAGCCCGTGCTGAAGAAGCCGAACAGCGTGCCGATGAAGCGGAGGAAGCCAGGGATGAAGCGGAAGCCCGTGCCCAGGAGACTGAGCAGGCGCTGGAAGAAGAGAAAAAAAAAGAGCCGGCCAAGGTTCCGGTAAAGTCCAAAAGCAAGAGGAATACCCGCAAATCGACTGGGACAACCTATTCGACCCGCAAGTCCAAATAGCCACACTCATCTACAACGACCGTGTGGTCACTTGGAAACAGATGAAGCAGCTCGACGAAAGTCTGGAAAGAAAACCGCAGAAGCGTGACATCATGGACATGGTGGAACTGCGTATCCGTAATCTTCAGGCATTCGATGAGCTGCAATCGTTCAACGACACTGGGAAGTTCCTCTACATCCATCCGCTCATAGCCCACCAGTCAGAGAGAGCACAACTGGAGAAGCTGCTGCAGACGGACCCGCAGGAGTTCCTGCGCCTGCATAAGAATGTGACGGACAATATCCGCAGATACGAGTGTTACCTGAAACGCGCTGACAGGCAAAACAAGCGCACCCAAGACAAGGAGAATCTCCGACGTCACCGTGAACGGGAATCACTGTTCAAAGCAATATTGCAAAAATTCAATTCGAAGTAAAATGGAAAAGCTGATAGAAGTATTTAATTTGGGTGGTTTGCCTACTGCCCCGCTGGATTCGTTCTTGGAGCTTCAGGAGGACTTCAAGAAGTCTGATCCTGACAAATTATCGAAACTGCAGATGCTTATCATCACCCGTGGTTTCAAGTATGCATTCAAAGCCTGGCAGGATCCGGACGGAAAGCTCTGGATTATCGATGCCCATCAGAGACGGAAGGCACTGCTTGCATTGCGCAAGTCTGGGTTTACAATACCGGAAATACCTTATGAACCCATTTTTGCGGCAGACAAGAAGGAAGCGGTAGAGGAAATCGCAGCCTATAATTCCGAGTTTGCCACCAGGAATCCGGATACCCTGCTGTTCAAAAAATATAATATAGATTCTGACACCCTGCAGCGCTTCAACCTGGGTTATGAGGTCAAGACCACTGATTTCGGGCAGGTTTCCCCCCTTTTTGCCCAAGAACATGAGTCGGAAAATGTGCAGGAAGATGCCATCGATTTTAATGTTCCTGCATCTGAAGATACTGTAATTGCCAGACCCGGCGATATATGGTTACTCGGTAACCATCGTCTGATGTGTGGCGATTGCCGTTCCAAATCGGACATCACGGCGCTGATGGATGGGCAGCATGCGGACTTGTGCGTCACGGATCCACCGTACAACGTGAACTATGAAGGCGGTACAGAGGAGGAACTCACCATCCAGAACGATTCCATGGAAAACGACTTGTTCGCCACCTTTCTCAGGCAGGTGTTCTCTGTCATGTTCGCCGTACTCAAGCCGGGAGGATCCTACTATATATTCCATGCGGACAGTGAAGGCGAGAATTTCCGGGCTTCTCTCAGGAAAGCGGGATTCAAGATTGCACAATGCTGCATCTGGGTAAAGAATACTATGGTGATGGGACGCCAGGATTATCAATGGCAGCATGAACCTTGTCTCTATGGCTGGAAACCGGGTGCCGGACATCAATGGAATTCCGACCGTAAGCAGACTACCGTCTGGAATTTCGACAAGCCGCAGCGCAATGCCATACATCCGACAATGAAGCCCATAGCCCTTATGGCATATCCAATATCCAACTCCAGCACTCCTGGTCAGATAGTCCTCGACATCTTCTCCGGATCCGGTTCTACACTCATGGCATGCCAGCAGATAGACCGTATCTGTCATGCTATGGAGATAGACCCGAAATATGTTACAGCCACCATTCACCGGTACCGCGCCATGTTCCCTGAGCAGCCCGTCCAGTTAATCCGGAATGGAGAAATTCTTTCTGTTACAGATACCCAATCCTTGTTGAAATGAAAAAGGAACTCACTCTAACTTCAGACACTGATAAAGCCGTCCTGATAGGCGATGAATATGTATCCCAAGTGCGTACTTTCGGTGCTTTGGGATACACTCCCCACCGTATATGTACGCTTCTCGGCCTGCGTGGAAAGGAAAGGACGGCACTGACAGTCCGCTTGTTGATGCCCGGAGATGTATATTACGACGCCTACCGTAACGGTTGTGCCCTGGGAGAATACAATATCGATGCCGAACTTGCCAAGAAAGCCGAGACCGGTGATGTGTCGGCCATTGAGACCTTGGAAACACGTAAGCAGGAACGGACAGTCAAAGACTTAAGAAACCAACTCTTTGGAATATGACCAGACTCGACACCCTTGATAAGATACATCCGGACTTGATATCCGCATTCCTCACCACCGGGAAGTGTGATGGCATTCCTGCCGATGTGCAGTTATTCCTCAAGCAGCTGCAATGGGCGGCGGAGATTTACGAATACGAGCGTAACATCACCCGTGCCGCCAAGCAGCTGCGCCAGCGCATCAATGCCCAGCAGCAGATTAATGTGGATGAACGTACATGTAAGGCACGCATTTATGCGGCCATCAATTACTTCAATATCGACAACAATGTGTCCATCAAGGTGTGGGAGTCCAACTATGCCGACAAGTACGAGGATCTTGCCAAACTATGTGCGGCTGCCGGTGACTACAAGACCCAGGGCAAGTGCTATGCCGCCGCCCTGGAGTGCCGTCGCCGTGCCGCCGAGATTGCTGAAGCCGACCGTAACCTGGGGATCGTCTTCCTGATATCTCCCGAACTTACTCCGGAAGACCTGGGATACAGCAAGGCCTCCCTGAAGGAGATTGCCTCCAAGCACAATCAAGGCTTCTATCTGAACTTGATAGAGAACCTTCCCATCGAGAAAGCCGAGAAGAAGCGTCTGCTGCGCGATGCGGATATTGAGGAAGCTGAATACGAAGAACTTAATGAAGAGTAAGATGGAAACTGATATTGAAACCACTTCCCAGTTTGAGGAATACTACATGAACCAGATGCAGATACTGGTCAATGTCATCGATGCCAACAACATATTTGCCGAAGTGGCGCGTGCAGGTGGCAAGACGGAAGGTATCACCGGCCCACGTATCATCCGTGTGGCCAATGACATGCCAGGCGAGCTGTCGTTTCTGGTACATAAGACCTACGTTGCCCTGATGACGAACGTATGGCCCAACCTTCAGGCTTATTTCTCCAGGGAAGTCACCGTAGGTGGGAAGGTACGTTCCATGCTGGAGTATGGCATCGATTATGTGGTGGGCGAAAATAAGCTCCCTTCTCATTTCCGCAAGCCCCGATATCCCATATCCTACCCCAAACACAGTGTCGTTTTCCGGGACGGCCATCACATCCAGTTGGTAAGCTCGGACCAGCCGGAGTCCGTTGCCGGACGCTCTGCCGTCCACGCCATCATTGAAGAGATGAAACACAACAAAGGGGAGAAATTGAAAACCCGCTTGTTCCCTTCCCTCCGTGGTGCCAGTGCCGAAATACGCCGGTCACCTTATTACCAAGGAATCACGGGCGTATCCGATACCGCGCGTGTGGACCTCGGCGAAGATGACTGGTTCGAGGAATATGAGAAAAATATGGATACGAAACTGATGGAGGAAATATCTACAGTTGCGCTTCATGTAAATGCAGCTATCTATCAGAAATACAAACTTATAAATTCCCAACGGGAAACTACAAATCCCGTTACCCTTGAACGTATCCGTCTTGAAATCATCAGACAGGATCGCATCATATCCTTATGGCAGCCCCGCCTGGCGGACATGCGCCGTAACGCCACGTTGTACGTCCGTGCCAGTTCCTTCTGCAACAAGGATATCCTCGGTCCGAAGTTCTTCAAGACGCAGCTTGAGACCTTGGATATGGACGAATTCCTCACTTCCATCTGCGCTATCCGCCATAAGGAGGTTATCAACAAGTTCTTCGCCAACTACAACAAGGAGAAACATCAGTATGCAGACAGCTATATCTATGAATCCATTCTACGACTTGACCTGCGGGAACATTTTCTACTCACAGCCCGCTATTTGAAGCACTACAACAAGCGTGACGAGCTACTGGTAGGATATGACCCCGGCCACTTTTCCAGCCTTGTTGTCGGGCAGGAAAAGGAATACGGCCGTCAGCTCCGTATTATAAAGGAACTCTATTGCTGTTACCCGGATGAACAGCCCGAACTCGCCCGTCAGTTCTATGAGTTTTTCGGTGCTGATTCCCAGAATAAGCGTATCATTCTCTACCCTGACCGTGCCGGGAACAAACGCCGTGAGGAACTGGAACAGATAACCACCGACAGCCGTGCCTTGAAGCGTGAGTTGGAAAGTTATGGCTTTGAGGTGGAACTGATGAACGAAGGGCAGGCCACCGTATATCATTGGCAACAGTTCAAGTTGTTGCTTCTTATGTTTGGAGGCCGGAGCAATGCCTTGCCGGAAATTTTGATAGACGAGAACGAGTGCAGGAACCTTTGCAGTGCCATTATGCTGTCACCGTTGAAAAAAACGGAAGGCCGCATCGAGCTGGACAAATCTTCGGAAAAGAAAGTGCCTCTCAAGAACCAGGCCGGACTGACAACGCAGCTTCCCAGTGCCCTGATTTATCTTCTTTTCGGGCGTTATGGAAACAAAGTGTTGAGTGAATTATCGTCCATGCCGGACAATTTACCTGATAATCTGGCTATATAACGGCTGTTTTTCACTATAAAAATGGTCAGTAAAGATACAATAATGGTATCGTTTGACATTAAAACAAACGCCTTTCATTTAGAAACCAGACTTTTATGTTTTTAAAAAAGGAAAGCGTTTTCTTCGTGAGGCGCTGTTCAGCACGCACCGCTGAGTTTTGGAGTTGCAAGGCATTCTTCGAGGTTCCTCGGAAATATGACGGAGGGGGCTTTCCGTCCTTTTTCCCGCAGTAGAAACCTGCTACTTTCGGGCATGGAAATGACAATGACCGGTATTCAAGCGATGCAATGGGCCAAAGAGATATCAAAACTGCCTGACGGCTGCTTTACCATTGCCTTCTTCCCGTGTTCCAGGCATAAGGGGGAGGCATCAGCCACATTGACAGTTAAAGAAGGATGCAGATGGCGTACTCAACTGCCTGAAGAAAGATTCAGTATAGACAGTGACAACTTCTTTCTGTTTACAGATGCAGACGGGGAACCCAAGATGTGCTACCGTATTCTCATCAGGTACATGGGCTTTCCTCAAGATGGTTTCAAACTTCATAAAATAGATTGGTTATGAGTAAAAGCAATCTCAAAATGGTAGGCAACTTCGGTTGCTATCTTGACGATGACAATGTAATATCTTTCCAGATTGGAGACAGACCGATGGCTTCAGTCCTGGAACCAGATCCGATGTTCCCCCTGAGTGGAGGAAGTCTTCCGGATACGCAGTGGCAGAGCATCCAGGGATTCCAGGTGTGCAGCCGTGGCTCCAACAACATGAAATGCGAGGAAGTCGCGTCCGACATAAAGAAGAACCGGCTTCTGCCGAGATTGATTACCAAGCAGGTCAACATGCTGTATGGTCATGGGCTTGCCGTGTACAAGCCGGCAATCGTGGACGGGAAACTTCAGAAACAGTGGGTTGACTGTCCGGAAATCATGGACTGGCTCAACAGTTGGGAACAGCGCGGTCTTGAATCGGGTTATAAGGAAGTGGCGAAGTCAATCATCAAGAACTACTACTATTTCAGGGACTGTTTCGTAAAGTGGCGCTTCACAAAGGGAAAAGCAAGAGGGACGATGCCCGTTGCCGGCCTTGAAGCCATGGAGAACAGACATTGCAGGCTGGCCACCACCAAGAAGGATGTGGCGACAGATGTTGTCTACTACCGGGATTTCCGCTACATTGCCGTAGGGCGTTGGGGGTATGGCACCTCCAGTTTCCGCATCTATCCGAAGTTTTCCTTTTCGGAGCTTGCCAATTACAGATTTGCGGCCATTTCCCATCACCGGGAAAAATCCGTGGATGAGTTCTACGGTGTGAACGAAACCCATGCCGGTACCAGGTCCTACATCAAGGGTTCCAACGATACGGCTGATTATATCAACTCCTTTTTACGTAATTCGCTTGCCGCCAAGATACACATTGTCATCCCCAATGCCTGGCTTGAGTCCAAGAGGATCCAGATAACCAAACTCTGCGACGAGAATAAACGGCGCAAGAAGAACAATGAGGAAGAACTGATGTACAATGGCATCGTGATTGGTTCGGAATTCAAGGAATCCACCCTGATAAAGTATCTGCAGTCTGAACTACGTAAGATATCCCGCTATCTGTCCGGTGCAGACAACCAGGGTAAGGCATATGCGACAATCAGCTTCAAGAACAGCCAGGGCGAAGAGGAACGCTGGAAGATAGAGACGGTTGATTTGAAATACAAGGAATATATCGATGCCTTGATATCCTATGACAAACGTGCCGATGAGGTGCTGCTGTCAAGCGTGGGACTTGACTCCTCCATATCCAGTGTCAGCAAGGACGGAGTCATATCCAAATCAGGAGCCGATGCGTATTACAACTATCTGATATACATAATGTCACTGACATCGGAAGACGAAATCTGCTCCGAACCGTTCAATATGGCCATACAGATAAACTTTCCCCATTTATACAGCCAGGGGTACCGTCTTGGATTCTATCGCGAAGTCCCGGCACGCCAGGAAGATGTTTCACCTCAAAACAGACTAAATCAGCAACAGTCATGAGAATATTGGAAGAACTGTTTACCACCATTTCGGAATTCCGGAAGTATGCTCCCTATGCAGAGAGCAATGTCACTTTCGACCAGCTCAATTCGTCTGCCATTTCTGCAAAAAAGCAGATGGTTATCATCCTTACCAAAGATGTCTACACCGATCTGACGGCAGACGAGGGCGAACTGAAGGAGGCCCTGCGTCTTGCGATGGCCAATCTTACCATGGCCAAACAGCTCATTTTTGATGTTGTATCCAAACGTAAGGATGATGTCGATATATACAAGCATGAGCAGGAAAGCATGCGCAGGTCGTATATCGAGAACTATTATAATGCCATGGATACTGTCATCCAGTTGCTTGACAACAGTCAAACTGTACCTTCCTGGAAGGAAACGAGATACAAGAAGATGCTTGATGTTCTTAAAATAAAGAGTACGGAGGAATTCGACATGCTGTATACGATAGACATGTCCTATCTGTTTTTTTTTCCGGACTATACCGATCCAGAGCGAAGCGCTGGATGACGGGATATCGGCCTATTTTGAGCGGGCAGAGAAAAAGGAAGAGGTACTGCGTCTCCTCAAACGATGCCTCGCCAAGCAGACCATAGCCATTGCCCTGCGGCGATTTGACATTATAGAGTTTCCACCGACAATAAGAAGTCTGTTTGACGAGTCTAAGGCAAGCAGGTCTGGGAAGGATGAGCAAGCCCGCATGCTTGAGTTGTCCGCTTCTCTGCTTGAAGAGGTGAAGCGGGAACTGGCCAATATAGATCTGCTTTTGTCAACGGACAGTTCCGGCTCTGTAGATACGAACACATCCTTTAACCGTCCGGACGACATAATAATGCTGATGCCATGTTGACAATAGATTTTATAGCAAAAGGAATGCAATACAGCATCCCCAATTCCTGGGATGGATTAACTCCTTATCACTTCCAAGCACTCATGCGTGATATACAAAGGTTTGCGGAGGGAAAAATATCCGTCGGCATGGTTCGTGTGAATTATGTTTGCCGGATTATGGGATGGAATCTTCAAAAAATAAGGAATACGGATGGATGGGCAAATGTGGCCTGGCTTGCAGAGCAGGTGACATTTCCCTTCACAATTGTCTATCCGGATAATGATGCAGCACTCCAAGAACTGGATTCTGAAACATACAGACTCTGTAAGAAGATACCACCACACCGGTTGCATGGAATAACCATATCCAGGTATCTGGACAGACTGGACTACAAATATGCAGTCAACTCATGTTTCTGCAAACAATTGGTTCCGGCGATACATCTTGAGGATGAAACTTTTTTTGCCTATAATATAGAAACCATGTTCAACCGTCTTACTTGCTCGCTTACGGCACTCCAGTTCATTGAGGCACGTGGTCTCCTTGTATGTCCGAAAGAGCAGCTTCCGTTATTGGCCGCTATCCTTTACTATCCGGACCGGTATTCATCTGCCGGAGCGCATAAGTTGGCACAGAAGTTCACTGGGCTGCCGATGGATGAGCTTATTCCCATAGCCTTCAATTTTCAGGCCTTCATCAATTATCTGTTTACCAAAACTGAGTTCAAGTTGCTTACAGAACTTGAGGAGACCAAAGTTTCTGCCATTTCCACGGGTGCACTTGAGTCTCTGTACAACTTGAGTTCAGACGGGTTTGGGGATATTGAAACCATCGAACACATGAATGTCATCCAGTATTTGACCATCCTCCGGAAAAAAATTATTGATACGGTGCGCAGCCTGCATGCGGCCAAAATGGATAAAGCGGATATTGCGAGAGAAACCAGACTTCCAATTCACATAATAAATGAAATCCTATGATACTTGATTTACTCAGATATTTTGCCCGTTTTCCCCAAAAGGAAGGGGTTGTCTCCATGTTCGCCAACGGCTCAAGTGACTTTGTCCAATATGCGGAACTGCTTGGGCATGTCAAAAAACTCCCGGAACCGATAATGCCCGAACTTGAGAATCTCGTTTTCGGGCAGTCATACGATTACGTAAAGAAGCGCGTCGATAATATTACCGGCAACTATCTGTTCGTGGATTTCGGAGAATTCACATCAAGCCGTGACACACACAACTCCATTCTTGACAGCCAGAAACTTGCAGCTACCATAGCCATGAAAGTTTCGGATTCCGCAGACATGGTTGAGACGGCCATTGCCTCGGAAATGACCTTGTCTCTCCTTGCGGCACTTCGGAAAAGGCTTATTCTCGATTCACGGTCTGAGGATTTACCATGGCTTGATAAGATATCGGAGAATCATGACATTATCCCTTTTGTCTCATCCGAATTCAAATCCATAGGTTGGACACTCATGTTCAGTTCTGCAGCAACCGATTTATTCAATGTCAAACCATCCCTTAGTGAGTAGCAAATATCGGGCCATTAAATGGTTCAGAAACTTTTTGTTCATGTTGTTTATTTCCATCCTGGCTGTGGGCTGTCGAAGTTCGCGGTCAGGAGCTACTCCTGATTACTCTTTTCCGTCATCCCTACCACGAAAAATAATCATTTTTTACTCAAGCTAAACAAAGCTAATACACTGATAATAAACAAGATATTACTACGTTATGCGCGTTAATAGTGTTACCTTAGCTGTACGAAAAATAAAGGATAAAACATTATGAACGAACAAGTTACAAACATTCTTAACCAGAGCATAACAAAGACGGCAAAGATACAGCAGCTCCTTCTTTTAGGTCTGACCCGCCGCCAGGTAGCCGATTTGGTAACAAACGGAAATTACGGTTTCGTGCAGAACGTATATAAGAAAATGCTGGAAGCCGGAAGATTCGGCCAGCAACCGGCCATCGCAGCCTGCCCCGAATTGGACTATACTTTCAACAGACGTTTCGGCATCGAGATAGAGGCATATAACTGCGAAAAGGGAGTTCTTGCCCGTGAACTTCGTGAGGCCGGAATTGCAGTTGCAGTGGAAGGTTACAACCATAACACCCGCGACCATTGGAAGCTGGTTACAGACAGAAGTCTTAGAGGGAACGATACTTTCGAGCTGGTAAGCCCGATACTTGAAGGGGAAGCCGGATTGCAGGAACTTCAGAAGGTATGCTGGGTGCTCGATTATTGCAATGTGAAGGTGAACGACAGCTGCGGCCTTCATATACACATGGACGCTGCAGACTTTACCATTGAAACCTGGCGCAACCTTGCAATAACTTACCGCCGCCTCGAACCGGTAATCGACTCCTTTATGCCGGGTACCCGCCGGAACAACAGATATTGCAAATGCCTTACCGGAATTTCGGAACGCAGCATAACGGAGGCAGAGAACATCATGCAGCTACGTTCAGCCTTCGGAAACGACCGCTACCACAAATTGAACCTTGAGGCTTACGCACGCCACCGCACAGTTGAATTTCGCCAGCATTCGGGTACCACCAATTTCACAAAGATGGAAAATTGGATACGGTTTGCCGCCAACATGATTACCTTTGCAAAACATGGCATGGTGAATTCGGGATGCCCGCTTTCAAATATCCCCTTTCTGACAGCCGACCAAAAAGTATTTTTCAAATTGAGAACCAAAAAATTAGCATAATATGATGACAACTTACACTTTGCAGGATGGCGGTATAATTGCCGCCTCCTGCCCTGCAGACTTTGTAACCAAACTCCGTGAAAGCAGCCGTTTCGACAGCGAATGTACTGACCAGGAGTATATGTACCATTTCGCCGACCGTTTCCATGACCAGACGGGGCATGTAGTCCGAGCTGATACCCCGGAGCATTTTTTGGAGGATTTGCTTTCCAACGGGTATATGAAAGTAGAATAATCCCCTCCAAACAAAAGAAGGCTTCCAACTTGTGTGAAAGCCTTCTTTATATTGATGTGGTCGGTAGAACGAAAAATCCCCGTAGCGGTTCATACTACGGGGATAAGTTGTCATAAAACGTCTCTCAAGATATGGAGAGTGAACCTAATTGTTTGCTTATATCCTGGAGAGCGAAGTTGAATGTCTCCAAATCCTTTTTGCTGAGCGTATAAACTTTACCCCTAACTTTGCTGCCATTGATACGTTGGCTAAGCCATGCGGTACTTTTACCGAAATACTTCTTGGCAATGTATCCCAATGGAATGATTTCCGTATAGGGAGCTATTTGTTGCTTCAATGTGATATAGTTGTTCAATTCTTCAGCTTCTGATGAAACCTCCTTGTAGCCATTGATTAGGAAATCGGCTATTGCATCAACATCTTTTTGATCTGTGTATTTACTGGTTATTTCATCAGAGAGAGCAACATATTTCTCCATGGCATCCGGTGTGCCGGAGTGAGCGATTTCATGCAATTTCTTCAAATCATCTTTAAGTGCCATAAGCTTATTGTTTTGTGCTCCCCTTATGGGGAGCTTGTTTAACTTCATTTTTCCAATTCTTTCAAAACCTTTTCTAAAAGTGCTATCTGTTTGTCTGTTTCCAGTTTTGCATCCAAGAGTTCATCCATCTTCTGCCTACTCATTTGGTTTCCTGCATTCTTGAAAGTGTGTTCATACATTTTAGATAACAATTTTAACTGGGTAAGCTTTGCAACCAGTTGCATTTTTGTTTCTTTTTCCATATCTCTTTGTTTTAATGACAATGCAAATATACATAAATATTTCTTTATGCACAAATTCCATAAAGAAAATATTATGTATTTCTTCTTTATTGAACAAAAATGCATTTTCTGCACATGAAAATTTTAACATGTGCAGAAATGGGGTATATTTGCACTTATAACTTAATATTCATACTGTATGAAAAAGGCACTTTTATTATTTGTGCTGATGAGCTTGACCTTATTCACTCATGCACAAGAGAACAATTACGAAGAACTAAAATTTTTCAAAGTGATTCAATCCGAAAATAATGCAGACAAAAATAGCCTATACGCTGCACTACGTAGTTTTATGGCTATTTATTATGCTAATTCCCAAAATGTTATTCAAATGGATGATAAAGACGCAGGAATTCTTATAGGGAAAGCTACATCTGTATTCGATTCTCCCAGTATGATGCTTTCTGCGTATGAAGGATGGTTAGACTATAATTTAAAGTTGCAAGCACGTGATGGACGGGTAAGAGTAGAAGTTTCTCATTTTTTTCATCATAACAAACCAGGAAATCAGAAAAAAGCACAATTAGGAGTTCTTACTAAGGCAGATGAATATACTGATAAAGGTATGCAAAAGAAGTATCACAATAAAGTATGGTTAATGCTGAAAGAACAAGCGGCTAAAATCAGTTCTGATATTTTTGTTAATGTTGAAAAGGTTATAAAAGAAGGAGCCACTATTCAAAGCGAAGATGATAATTGGTAAGTTACTTATATAGGGTAATACAAGTATTTATATATTTAAGAGCTGACGAAATATTGCAATATTTCGTCAGCTTTCTTTTTTATTTCAAAAAAAAATCCCATATTTGCAGTGCCAAATAAAACGATAGTATCATCTATCCCGTTGCGTCCGGTAGACGCTCAATACGAAATTGGGCTTTTTTTATGTCCATCGATTTGCTTAAACATTAAGTATTTAGCAAATTCATATACGAAACTTACGGCTGTCTTTTCCATTTTCGGACCCTTCGGGAATACGAATCGTTTTGTTTGGCGACTTTAACGGGAAAATGACAGCCGTTCGTGTATTCGAGAACTTGCCATTAATGCCAAACAAAACGATTCGTATATGAAAAATCAAATTTCCGGCACTCTCAACGTGCCTGCCTCCGGCATCCCTACCGTGGGCGAATCCGTTAACGCTCTTACCGAGCAAGTCAATAACCTCCAGCGCCGTTACTACCGTGCTTTGGCTCCCGACTGCGAAGTCAAGACCGAAGCAGACCGCTGGTACTTCCGCGCCATCGTATGGGCATGTGCCGGGATGGTGTTCCCACCATTGGTTGTGGTCACTGCATTGTGCGTTTATAAGGCAAAGAAGTGCCAGAAAGGAGGTGCCAAATGAACCGTATCAAGTCTATAACACAAAAAGACATTTATGTTCAAGCCGAACGTCTTTGCACAGGAACTGAAACAAGTGAGTATAAATATTGCCTTGCTTATTATGGCAACTTTGTGATGTGTGACATCTCTGCGGAGGATGCCCGTGAAATCATTTCCTGCCTGCAGCATGCGCTTGATGTTAATGAGAAAGGAGGACAAAATGAAAAATAAAGAGCAAGAACAGAAAATTACCGATATCAGTATCCATATAGCATCCTTGTCCGCATCGTTCAAACCAGCTCCAGATGCACGCCATGCCACCCACTGGTTCACTACGGATGAAGTCTACGACGCCATTCGCCGTATTGATCCTGGAGCGCAAATTAGTAAGGAGCAGGTTCATCAAGCCATGCTTGATGCCGGTTATAAATACCAGAACCGTCCTGGTTCATCAGGACTGGACTTCCGGTGGATGCTCCAAGCGAGAAACTAAATACTACTGTCATATAGGGGGTAATTGTTCGTGATGAATAGTTGCCCCTTCGTTTTATGTCCTTTCCGTACCCCCTCCCCTATTCTATCTTCGCTGGAAATAACAGTGAATATGATTACAGACCAGCTTATCAGAGAACGTTTTGTCCATGATATAATGTCTCAAGGCATCAACCTTATTTATGAGACACAAGAAAAAGTTGTGCGTACATATCTCAACTCACAGTCCGGTGACCTGGTGGCACATCTTCAGAAACGTCCGTTCATTGCCCAGGAATCAGATACGGAACAAGCCTATTATCTGCGTATATTCCCATATCTCCGCTTCCTTGACATCCATTACCGCCGTGGAGCCAGTGACCGTATTTCCCGTCATATTCGCCGTAATCTTGCTCTTTATAACCGGGTGGTCTGGGGAGTGCTGTATCATGAGACATTCCCGGAAATAAAGTACGGTTTCACGGAAGAAGTTCGTACCAATATTCGCAAGGAACTGGAGCAGGCACTTCAATACGAAAATACTTCAAATTGGTAACATTATGGCAAAAAAGCATTTATCCGAAGACGAAATCAAACTCATAATCTCAGGTGACAGTTCCAAGCTTCAGGAAGAGCTGCATACACTGACCAAGGAAACCAAGGCTTTGAAAAAGGAAGAGGCCGAACGCCGCAAGGCTATGGTGGAGCTCGAAGCCCAAGGCAAAAAGAACACGAAAGACTATCAGAACCTTGCGAAAGAGTGCAAAGACTATACTGCCAAAATTTCCAAAAACAATGAGAAAATAAGTCTGCTGACCCGTAACTTGAAAGTCAACGATCTCACCATGAGACAGCTCAAGAAAGAAGCTAAGGAGCTTTCCGCTACTTTGGATGATATGACTGAATCTGCGAATCCGGAAGAATATGCCAAGCTCAATACCCGTCTCAGAGAAGTCCGTGCCCGTATGAGCGAGTTACGCAGTGCAGGTAACAACATGAACAATGAGTTCGGCAACAGCGTGAATTGGATGTCCAAGTTAAAAATGGCAGCCAAGGCTTTCATTGCCGTTAAGGTTGTCGGATGGCTTAAGGATGTCCATAGCCAGGCATACGAGACACGCAAGGAATTCGCCAAATACGAGGCAGTCCTTCGGAATACTTTCCAGTCGCAGAAGAAGGCCAATGATGCCATGAAGATGCTTCAGCAATTGGCAGCAGACACCCCATCGTCCTTGCAGGAATGGACTGAAGCATATATCAAGCTGGTTAATCGTGGGGTCAAGCCTACCAGCCAGGAGCTTGTCAACATGGGAGACCTTGCCGCTTCCCAAGGAAAGTCCGTCGATCAGCTCATTGAGGCTATACTTGATGCGATGACCGGGGAGAACGAACGTCTGAAGGAGTTCGGTATCAAGGCTTCCAAATCCGGGGAGACTACAAAGTTCTCTTTCCGGGGAGTGACTACCGAAGTACGCAATTCTGAGGATGCCATCAAGGATTATCTTCTTTCTCTCGGTCGTGTCGACGGCATTGCCGGTTCCATGGCCGTGCAGATGCAGGAACTTGAAGGAATCCAGTCCAACCTTGGAGACACAATGGATGCCTTTTTCAATAAAGTGGGAAAAAAACTGGAGCCGTTCTGGAAATCCATGTTGAAGTATGCCAATGGATTCTTCACTAAACTTGGGGAAATGTTCACCACTTATACGGAAACTTACGAGAACCATTTCGACAAGATGGTACAGCTTGAGAGCGCATTGCCGGGACTGTTGAACCGGTACGAGGAACTGACCGGCAAGTCCTCCCGTTCCGCTGAGGAACAGAAAGAGTTGGCCAATGTCATAGCCCAAATAAAGAATATGGTACCCGGCGCTGTTTCCGCTTTCGATGAGTATGGACGTGCAATTGCCATCTCTGGAGAAAAGGTCGAAGAATTTCTCATAAAACAACGTGCCTTGCTCAAATTTGAAAATCAGAAAGCGATAAAAGAAATCACAAAACAAATAGAAAACTATCGGAAAAAAATAAAGGAGTTACAAGAACAGTACACCTATGGGAAGACCAACATGGTTGGGCAGGGTATGTTTGCTTCTCCCATCATAACGATAGATAAATCGGACACAATGAAAAAAGCAACAGCTGAAGAGATTGAGAATTACAGCAACATGCTTTTGGGAGCCGAAGAGAAATTGAAACAACTGAACGGCCAGACTATTGAAGAAACCGTCAAGAACCAGCAGAAGCTTGCAGAAGCACGCCAGAACTTCAACAAGATGGAGAAGGTTCAGTTGCAAGCCTGGATAAAGAACAATAAGGATGCAGCCGGTGAGTATGTGGAAATAGCCCAAGAAATATACAACAAACGTTTTCCGGCAGAAGATTCTGACGCGACCAAGAAGAAGGCTGACAAGGCACTGAAAGAACAAGTTGAAACCGAGAAGAAAGTCTTGGCAGACCTCGCGGTTTTGCGTGACCAAGAATTAACGGACGAGGAACGGAAGATTACCGCCGTAATGAATGTACAAAAACTGTTACTGGCAAGACAGCAGATGACGGAAAAACAGTATGCTGTATGGATGACCACACTTGGCAGCAACTTGGCAGACCGTCGTCTTGCCATTGAGAAAGAATACGCCAGCAAAGCAGAGAAGCTGGAATTGAAAAATGGGGAACTGAAAGGGCAAGCGGTGAAAAATGCAGCCAGGCGTGTGGAACAAGCAGAACAAAAATCGTTCGAAGCGCGTCTGAAAGCAGAGCAGACTTACCGGGACAACATGGAAGCTATCCGGGAAATGGCAGAACATACACCGACCACCCCCGAAGCACGACTGGAGACAGAATACCAAACCAGACTACAGATGCTGAAAGCATACTACCAGGCTTCACTGGTGTATGCCCGACAACACGGGGAGGACGAAGCAGCCGTAACAGAAATATATAATCAGGCCAAGCTGAATCAGGACAGACTGTACAAGGAAGAAAAGATAAGACTCGCCAAGAAAACATCTGAAGAGTTGAGGGCATTACAAGGTAATGATATTTCCCAACAGTTCACGGATATATACAATAATATAGAAAATTTGAAGGAGGCAATCAGTAACGCCAATTTCGAGGGGATGCTCCAAAGTATCCAGGGTATTGTAAATTCTGTCTTGGGTGGGCTGAGCAATTCCTTCAATACTTTCAAGCGGATTGAAATAGATAATGTAGAGGCAAAATATGATGCAGAGATAGAGGCTGCGCAAGGAAATGCCGAAGAAATAGAACGTCTGGAGCAGGAAAAAGCCCAGAAGAAGCTGGATATTGAAAAAAAGTATGCAGATGTTCAGTTTGCAGTAAAGGCTTCCCAGATTATTGCCAATACTGCGATGGCCATAATGATGGCTTTAGCCCAACTGGGACCGATTGCCGGACCGATTGCAGCAGGGGTAATGGCTGCCACCGGAGCTGTCCAGTTGGCCGCAGCCAATGCGGAACGGGAAAAAGTCAAGAATCTGACTCTTTCCGGCAGTAATTCCGGCAGTTCCGGTATCGGCGCACGCGTTGCCACTGGTCGCCAGTCCGGAGGCAAGATTGATGTCCGGCGCGCCCAAGATGGAAAGCTCTTTCCCGATGCCGACTACGACCCTGATGCACGGGGATTCATTGACCGTCCTACTGTCATAGTAGGTGAAGGGCCTTCCGGACAATCCAAAGAATGGGTGGCCAGCAATGCAGCTGTAAGCAACCCTACCGTCGCACCGATACTTGACATACTGGACAAGTCCCAGCAGGCCGGTACCATAAGGACACTTGACCTTAACCAGGCAATCCGTGCTCGAATGGCCGGTTATTCATCCGGTGGCGCCATTGATGCCCAGAAATCTGCAGTGCCGGTACCGCCTGCGCCGTCAGGAACCTCTCTGCCTCCAAGACTGATGGAACGCCTGGCCAATGCAATCATCCGTATTGATGAAGAAGGCATCCCGGCATCCGTCACTCTATCTGAACTTGAACGCAAGCAGGAATTGCGGAACCGTTCGCGTAAAATAGGAAGCAAATAACATTTCATCATGAAAATAGTACATTCTTCAGGAAAAGCCTATCAACTGGCACCTGACACGCAAATTGAAATCGAACGTCCGAATCTGTTCTTCAATGATTATGGTGAGCAGTCACTTCCGGTGGATCTCCCGGATACAGACCTGAACCGGGAACTGACCGGTTACCCCGATATGGTGGCCAACCGTAAAAAGCCGCAGACAGACATCACATGCAGCATCCGAGACGGTGACTACTGTGTGACCGCCCGGCAAGCCATACTCGGTGCCAAGCGGAAAGAGAAGATAACGATGACATTCTACATGAACGAGGGCAGTTTCCTTTCGCGCATCGAGAAAGTTGCCGTACCGGCCGTTTTCGGCAGCGAGACCGTACCCGGAGTAGAAACCGTAGAGCAGGGTATCAACTGGTGCCGTTCGTTGCTCGACAACACCAATCCGCATTTCACCCTCTTCCCCGTCATCATCGAGCTGGACGGGGAAAAACGCGGAGTGAACGTCACCTGCGTAATGGACGAGAATGGAAGGCCGATGCAGGTCCGTCCCAGAGTCACAAGGAAACAAGGCTTATACAACTCATATGCCCGTACAGAGAAGGTGGACAGCCGTATAATCACACTTGATCCCGGTTACTACATTACGCCCTTCATCCGTGCCACCTACCTACTGGAACGTATCTTCTCCTATTTCGGCTATACCTTGCAACCGAATTTTTTCACCGAGACCGAGCCTTTCAAAAGCATGGTGTTCATCAACAATACTGCCGATGCGCTGGTGAACGGCACCATCCTGCTGGCCCACCTGGTGCCCGACTGCCTATGCTCCACCCTGCTCGAAGTCTTCCGTAAGAAGTTCTGTTGCGAGTTTGTTCCAGACGAAGTGGCCAAGACCGTCCGCATAGAGTTTTTCAAAGACATGATAGCCGCACGCAACCCGACAGACTTGACGGCTTGTCTGGCCGGACAACCGGAAATCAATTACGAGACAGCCCGTCAGCTGAAGCTATCGTCAAAGAGCTCCCTCAGCAATGGAAGCACTCTTGACAGCACCACCGAGCTGGAGCGCAAATACCCCACGGCCTACTATGACATGGCATCCGGCAGATACGTAAGGATGGGCTATGGCAGGGAGGGCGTTATCAGGGTAGTGTCCGACGGAAACCTGCCGTTCTATGCCGGAGAAGAAGGACTGGATGACTATGAAGTGGAGGTGCCCGACAGTCAGTTCTGTTTCGACAGTCTGATGTTTTTCGTGCAGGGCACTATCAACGGAAGAGAATACGGGAATTCCGTAACTGCCCCCTATATCGGAGAAGGAAGGATGCTCAACAGTACTATCCGGGTAGCGGACGAAAGTACGAAAAGTGAGGGAAGTGAGGAAGCGACAAGCGATCCCTACCTGACCGAAACCTCCCATGACCAGAATCCCATGCTGGCTTTCGCCTTGAATAACAGTACCGGACTGCCCGTCGGGGCAAACCACGATGCCGCGCGTGGCTACTCCCTTCTGTACAACGGCCCTATCGGTATCTATGAAAAATTCTGGCGAGACTTCGACACCTTGCTGCGCAATGCCCTGCACAAGGTAACAGTTCCGCTACTGATGACGAATACAATGAAGCAATCCCTCCCCGTCTACCGGAAAGTGGCACTGGGCGGTTCGGAATACCTCATCGACGTGCTGAAGTACACTCTCGGAGGCAACAATATGCCAATGGATACAACGTTGCTCACTACGCAGCTCCAGGAGCCCGTAACCATGGCCATGGACGAGAGCGAACGGATGAAGATGCCTGCCTACAAGTGGAAGGTAAACTGCACGCTATCCGAAATGACAGAAGACGAATGGACAGCAGCAGGCTTCGAGGTGGGAGCGCTGGTGGACATGACCATCGTTTATCTTGCACCGCCCACCGAGAAACAATATGCCGCAGGCGGACAGTACCACAAGCGGACGGACTACTACAGCTATATGTATTATCCGCGCCGGGGAGAAGGTGAAATCTGTTATAGAAGAGTGTCCGTTTACATGACTCCCCAATTGATTACAGATTAAGGCGGTTGATGATTCGTTGTCCTTTCTGCATGCAATCAATCCACATAAATTCGCACCAAAAACAGAATGTAAAATGAATATCATCCAACAGCCCGACATGCTGTCGCTCTCGATGAACCTGAAAAATTTCATCATCGGCTCTTCCCGGCAGACGACATTCACTCTGAAGGCCGGCGACAAAGAACTGGTGTCTCAGGTATATGCTCCTGACGAAAACGGAGTGATGGAGATAGATATACATGAAATTGTACACTCGTTTTTGTCATACAGCTTGAAAGACATCGGAGAGGTATATCAGCAAACCAACCTGGTTGCCGATTTCACAGCAGTCATCGACTCCACCGAAATCACCTTTCGCGTTATCCGCTCTGGAGTGGACCGCTTGACTGACTCTCCCACCAATTTTCTGACACAGAATTTCCTCACCTGGCAGCCGAATGTAAAGCCGGTCACTTATTATTCTCCGGAGTTCCTGACCTACTATGCTGTGGTTGCCGGTACAGTCAAACTCCGCGCATACTTTACTGATGAGTCTGGAACTGTTAAATCTCAGACTGATTATACTGTTACAGAATTGATGCCAGGTATAGCTTATACCATGCCTCTACAATACTCTGTCGTTGCGGGATGGCTGGAACATAAATTACCTGCATATTACGATGTATGGGTTGAGGGCACATCCGGACAACGCCTCACATATATCCAGCGGTATTATGCTGAGAACATGAAGTCGGAGCAGGAACAGTGGATATTGTTTGAAAACTCTTTGGGAGGTGTCGATACATTCCGAGCATATGGTAACACTGTATTCAATGGCGAACACACGCATAATATTGCTGAAATTGACGAAATTTTTTCAGAATACCGTGTAGACACGGAGAGGAAGTTTCAAAAAAATACTGGTTACCTGAATGGAGATGAGCGCAAATGGCTGCTTGATTTCTTCCCGTCAAATGGCAAGTATCTGTACGCCGGTAATTATTTGCGCCGGATAGTTGTAACAGACAGCAATGTCAGCTATACAGACCGCGAACTTCCAAGCAATTATACGTTCACATTCAAGTATGCCGACGCTCGTCCATTACTAAATCTTCCCCGAACCGATGTCCCTACAGACGTTCTCAACATTACCGTACCTGAAGTCGGTTCTTTTACAGTGCCCCCTCGGCTTGCTGAATTTCCCCGCTTACCACTTTCCGAGGGGGCCTTATTTCCCATACAAAATCCATATTCAGAGGAATGGTCAACTACTAATGTAGCTGCAATTGGGTATTACCTCGCAGACTTTTTTTCTCGCATATTTGGTTCTGGCGGTGGTGTCGGTCATAAACATCGTAACTATGATTTGCTTGAATTGCTTTCATATATTGAAGATTATCTGCTGGTAAATGGTCAAAAGATAAAGGCTGGCTATGCGGATAAAGCTGGTTCTGTTGAGGGAATGGAGGATATTTTTCTTCACAAAAACAAGGCTGATGGTACTCCTTTTCCGATTACCTTCGGAGATTGTGCCAAGTTCGGCGAATTCCTCACCGGCATTTCCGGAGGGTGTATCGATAAGAATGGCATCCTTGAAATGGAAGAGGGCATTTTCCGCAAGCGTGTGTTTTTTCCGGAAGCAGCCTATAACCGTGTGACCTATTTTAAAGGCAGGATGTGCGCCTCTCCCGGAGGCGGATGTACGGTCAAGGAATGGAGCGACAACGGTGACGGCAGCTATACCATAACTCCAGACTTGACGGATGCCGACGGGCTGAGCCAGTTTGTGGATGATATACTTACTACTTACTTCGTCACCAAGAACGCCGAAGGCAAGCTGCAGGGGTTCGAGGAGATGAAGTTCCGGGTGACTTCTGCCGACTATACAGCCAAGACATTCGTCATGACGCCGAAGCCGGGTACTGACTGGAAGCCGGGGGAATCTATGGTACTCGCCCAGACGGGTAACTTTACGGACCCGGAACGGCAGACGTACATCCTTATCGATACGGTGGGCGGCAACAACTGCATCACTTTCTTTGACCACGCCAATACCTGGGATGTCGAACCTGCCCAGGAAGTCGCATGGGTTGGCAAGAAGAAAGGCAGAACAGTTCACGGCATACCGGCTGACAACTACTCGGCTGTTTTTCGCCACGTCATCATGTCCGGCAAGATATTCCAGGTGGATGACATTACCGGAGAGGCGTTTCGGGTGCCATTGTTCAAGGGGACGTGGAAAAAGGGTGAGAAGTATGCCTATTACGATGAGGTGACGCATAACGGCAGTTCATGGATATGTGTCAATGAGAAAGGCACGTCTACAGAACCGGCAGACGGCAATGCCGACTGGCTGAAATATGCGGCAAAGGGAGAAAGCGGCAAGGGCATCAAGTCTACCGATGTGGAATACGCGATATCGGTGTCGAATGTCATTGCCCCGGTGGACGGTTGGCAGACTACCTCCCCAGAATGGGAAGCCGGCAAGTATATCTGGTCGCGGACGAAGATTGTCTATTCTGATGGCGAAGTCAAGTACACACAAGCGGCTTGTATCAGTGGTGGGCAGGGAGCTGACGGCAAGGGCATCAAGTCCATTACCGAAGAATACTACCTTTCCTCTTCATCGGCCACCACAACCGGAGGCGAGTGGCAGACTACCTCTCCGGCATGGAAAAACGGATGGTATATCTGGACCCGGACAAAGATAGTCTTTACTGACGATACTTCCACCACAACGAACGCCATCTGTGTGACTGGCAGTAAGGGTGCAGACGGTACAAGCATCACCAATTGCGGTGAATGGGAAACCGGAAAGCATATACCTTACATGGGTATTACCAAGATGGCCGGACGTGTCTTTTTATGTGTCGCTCCTGATGGTACCGACAATCCTCCGATGTGGACTCAGACAACTAATGAGGGGCGCCGTATCCTGCAGACGCAGAACGGTGGCAAGTCCTACGGTTATACCATTACCGGGGACTTGAATACCGCTGAATATGAGCTGCTGGTAGAGAACGGCCAGGATGGTAAGGATGGAAAAGGCTATGAGTGGATATTCAAGCATACGACAGAGAATGTGACGCCTCCTACGCCAGCCACCTCGCAGGTGGATGACTACGTGCCGTCCGGCTGGCATGATGACCCGATTGGGGTTTCCGAATCCCTGCCATACGAGTGGGCTTGCTGCCGGACTAAGAAGGACGGTGTATGGAGCGCGTTTTCACCGGCAGCCATCTGGGCCAAATGGGGCTTTGACGGCGAGTCGGCCATTGTAGCCGATTTCGACAACGAGATGGAGAGCATTGCCTTGACATACGAAGGAAAGACTGTTTCGCAGTCCGTGCTCAATACAACCGTCGGCATGTGGTATGGTACGAAGAAACTACAGCTCAAGTCCATCTCATGCGTGACCCCTGCCGGTGTCACGGAGAGCTACAATGTCAATACGGGTGTGATAGCGTTTACCGTGGCTTCCGGCATTTCGATGCCTGCACGTTCAGAGGTCAGGATAACCGTTACGGCTACGGTACAGGATACGGATATAAGCCGTGAGCTGGTATTCACCATTGCCGGGGTGCGTGCCGGTAATCCGGGCAGTGATGCGGTGCTCTATAGACTGGTGCCTTCCGTCTCATCGGTAAGCAAGCGGAAGGATGGTACCTACAGTGTGGCAAGCGTGTCATGTACACGTACCAAGTCGGTCGGTGGCAGTACAGCTGTTACGACTGACGGTGTGCTGAAATACAGTAAGGACGGTGGTTCGGAGGTCGAGATACAGAACGGCACGGCCATTTCCCCGAAGAACTTCACGACGCAGCTGCAGTTCGTGTTCTACGTGGGTGGGCAGGTCGTGGACCGGGAAACTATACCCATGGTTGTGGACGGTAACGACGGTAATCCTGGAAAACCTGGCGGCGACGGCGAATCAGTCAAGGCTGGCGGTGAGTGGCGCACGGCTAATACTCCATTCAAAAAGCTCACCATCTGCACGATGGGTGGCCGGTCATGGCTCTCCAAGGTTGATACTTCGAATCCACCTCTATGGACTCAGACAACTCATGACGGGAGGCGAATCACTCAGACCCAGAACGGCGGCAAGTCCTACGGTTATATTATTACCGAAGAAGTGAACACCGACGAATGGGAACAACTGACATCAGACGGCGGCATGGTCTATCTCATCAGTACATGCAGCAATATACGGGTGAGCAGTGCCGGGTCGCTTGTTCCTTCGGCTTTCCGCGTCTATGCCAAGCGGACGCTTGGTAGCGCCACATTGACTTATCCGGACGGATATTTGGCAGCGAGAGGCTACAGCAACGGGATATGGAGCGCCATCGCAGGGCCTTCGAGGGCTTCCGAGATTACGGTCAACGCTTCGGCTGGGTATTCCACTTTCTCGGTTCGCTGTTATCAGAGCCAGGCGGACGCTTCGGCATGGAATGACAGTTTCATTGCGGAGATATCAGTGGGTGTCAGCTATGACGGAGCAAGCGGACGAGACGCCAGCGAGCCGCGTCCGAGAGGTTTTTTCGCCAAAGGCAACACATATGTCTGGAATGAAGATTACCATGACATCGTACTGGCCACATTCAACAATCGTACCATTCCGTTTCGGGTACGGGCTTACGGTACGTCGGTCACTGTCGCACCTACCTCGATAGACGGTGATGCTAATTGGGAGGCAGCACAGCAGTATATGTTTGTGGCTATGGATATGGCTTTAATAAGAAAGATACGTGCCGATGAAATCTATGTGGATGATTTGGTGGTGCAGAATGTGCTGGCAAGGGATAAAACCGGTAAAGCCATGTGCCAGATTGACGGGGAGAATGGTGGCATTGGATTCCTGGCCGGAGGCAATATCCGATGGGATGCCAATGGTAATGTGTTCCAGGACGCCTCAATCTTCCGAAAGCTGAAACTTCTGGAGTCGAAATCCGATTCGTATGAATACTACCTGGATTTCAATACCGGGTTGAACTTTGAAATATCCCGGATATTCTCACTTCCAACGCAAGAGGAAACAATATACCTGCCGAATGCGGCAGAATATGAAGGTGGAGAGTGCATGCTGTATAACGGGGCCGTCTATACCCGTCTCGGGGGACCTGCAAGCATAAAAGTCGCAGGTGGAGGCAGCTTTATCATAGACGGAGAATACTATTCTAAAATAGTTGTCCCGTCGCTTTCCCTTGCTCAATTCAAGGCCGTAGCGACATACTCTGATGGAGTAAAGGATGAGGTGAAATGGGTTCTAATATCAGGAAAAGCGGAATCGAAAACTTAAAATATCAGTGTTATGAAAGTGTTTTATGAAAGCAAAATTGCAAAATGGCTGCTGTGGCAGGGCTACAGCACCATCACATTGGGATGCTTCGTCTTTACGAAGAAAAGCAAGGAGGAGATGAAGCAGAGTACACTTAACCATGAGGCGATTCATGTGCGCCAATGGGAAGAATGTATGATTGCTTCGGCTGTGCTGCTGACGGTAATCATGCTGTTTACCGGGTTCAGTATCTGGGTATATCTACTTTGCCCGTTGTGGTTCTACCTCCAGTATGGGTTGGAGTATGTGATTTCCTACGTGTATCACTTATGCCGTAACCGGTGCTGGGTGAATGTAGGTGATAAGGCTTACGGAAATTCCGCGTTTGAAATGGAAGCGGAAGCTAACGAAGAGGTAGACGGTTATCTTGATGTGAGAACGCCTTTTGAGTTCTTCAAATATTACGGAAAAATTTGATTTATAATTTACAAAACGAGTTAATTATTAAAATGTTAAATCGGGTAATATTTCCATCCGGAAATTATGCCCATTAAATATGCAATAGTTATGGCAGAAGATATTAAAGAAAATGCAATGAGTGGTGGCACTCCAGCACGGTTGCGTGGACTGGATGCAAACGGCAACAGTATATCACCGACATTGGCAGAGGTGGAAAATGCCCTTCCTAAAATGAGTTGTATATATCACAAGGTATGGACGGCTTCTAAAGGAGATATATTAGTAGTAAAGTCTTCATATTCCATATTCATGGTAGGAGATTCTGCTTCCGGATCGCATATAATGGGGGTATTTGCCAACAATATTACTGTATTGAGTAAACAAGGAGCATTCTCAGAGGTAAAGGACCAAGAAGGAATGGTCAATGTTTATAGGCAAGACGAACATAATATCGTTATACAAAATAATTCTAATAACAAGATTATAAGAATCTTATTTTTGTCTTCCTATTGAATTAAATATGTCATAGATGTTCTTTGATGAATTATCCTTGATAAAGGACTTGTATTATACTCCCAATCTTCTGGGTCATTTGTGTATTTTGCGCAAAAGCTATATTTTTGTACACTCTTGTAATAAATAAGCACAGAAGTGTATTTTGTTCGCGAGAATAGAATGCATGACAAAGCTGCTGATTTGTCTGTACATTATTGGCTCATTTTACTTTCATCTCAAAGATATAATGTACATGACAAATAATGTTTTAGGTGATTCCCGTTCTGACCGAGATGGCCGGAACGGGTAATAATAATTAGTATTACCTATGAGTAATAAATTATACTTTAATCACCTTCAATCTAAATGTTGCTTCAATATCTCTATTATTCTTTATGTAAAAGCTTCCATTTACTTCCTTTCGCCCAAAAACAACACTCTTAGTCCCATCAGTATAATCACAGAATAAATTGTTCCCTCCATCTGATACAAAACATTTCTGATACGCTCCAACGCTATAAATAGCAGTTCGTGATGCTGTTGGAGATGTTAGGAAATACACACCAGTTCCAAGATTTCCAAGGTCTTTTTCCTCTTTTGCCGCCAATGTAAAGCTATAGGTATATATTCCCATTGCGTTCATTACCTCTTCCAATGTTGGTGATATACTGTTGCAGTTTGCCGCCAGTCCACGTAATCTTGTAGGTGTTCCACCACTCATCGCATTCTCTCTAATATCATCTGCCATACTTAATACATTTAAGGGGCAAAGAACACGGCAGAGAAACATAATGCTGGTTGGCTATAATCTATTTATGGAAAATCTTTGAACACTACTTCTTAAATTTGTAACTCTTATGGTTTTACTGCCGTCTTTTATTTGCTCTATATTAAATAAATTCCCTACGATGTTGGACGAATCAATAACGGCTTTAAAATCTTTTTTATAATAAGCTAAATGGAATAGGAGACTGGAGCCATCAAGTTCCTCGCTGACAAATAGAAATATTCCATAATAAGGAAGAGGAATATCTACACTGCCTTCCCCTACAATACTATATTCGACTATTCCTTGTCCAGCGCTTGCCATCCCTTTCTCTTCCATAGTTGCTACTGGCATTGCGCTTGCTACCTCTTCCAACGTCGGACTAATACTGTTACCATTCGCCGCCAATCCACGCAGCCGTGCTGGTGTTCCACCAGCCATTGCATTCTCTCTAATATCATCTGCCATAATATTCTCACATTTAAGGGGCAGAAGATAAGGCAGAAAAAGTAGAATGAATAAATAGCTCTATTATAGGTAATTTATATTTGCCTCCAATCAGTATAAAGGATGGCATTCCCATTGCTATAGCCTTCTCTGATATACGTGAGCCTTCCGCTTACCATCTGAAAGATAAATTGGCTACCACTGGCATCTCCTTTAGATGAACGCTGCACATGAATACAAACACCA